>NZ_JANAVF010000002.1 GCF_024213195.1 Streptomyces sp. TBY4
CGGGAGCCCCGGCAGCACGGCGAGGCACGGCACCGGACGACGCGGGCCTGACCGGCAAGATCCGAAAGAGACGGCCTAGCCGCCCGCGTCACCGCTCACGGGGCAGTCAGCATGGACCGTCCGGGTGGCCGTTCGCACCTGGTTCAGCTAATCCTTGGTTAACAACTATGTGGAAAATAGGGGTAGTTGGCTCACTGTGCGGAGTCTTCCGGCCATCCGTAGGCCGTGCGGGGCGCGGGGGGTACGGCGCCCGCCGCGGCCAGATCCCGGTCCGCGGCGCGCATCAGCTGGCCGGCGAGGTCGCGCATCGCCCGGCTCGCGGCGAGCTCGTCGCCGATCGCGGGGACCTCCACGTCCTGCGGATTGCAGCGCGCCCTGCCGCGGCCCACCATCATCGACTTGCCGTCGTCGAGCACCGCCCGCGCCTTGGTCGTTCCGTCCTCTTCGATCAGGTAGAGGCCGACCTTCCACTCCTCGGCGTGTGTCATGACAGCCCTCCTCACACCCCGGTGCCGTGCTGTCTCCAGGATCCGTCCGCGTGTCGGCCGCCGCACCCCGTACCGGCGCGGCCTTGTACCGTCCCTTCCCGGCCACGCGCAAGCCTTGAACCGGAAAATCCTCGATGTCGCACTAGACTGGCGGGCTGTTTGGCGCTGGACCGGAACAACCTGGGCAGACCCGGGCTCCGCCCGGCGACCCGGAGGCTTCCGGGAACACGACGCGAGGGCCGATGGCAGCCACACCAGAGCACGGTGAAGTCACTCTGCTCGACGACGGGACCGGACTGGGCGACGGGGCCGGACCGTTCGGCGAAGTGCCGGCCCCCGACGCGGGGGAGGGGCCCGGGGACTCCGGGAAGTCGGCCCTGTTCTCCGCCGGGCCCGCCGCCCCGACCCGTACCCTCCTCGACGTCTTCGAGGCCTCCGTACGGGCCCACCCCGACGAGCTCGCCCTGGACGACGGCGCCACCCGGCTGACCTACCGGGCGCTCGCCGCCGAGGTGGAGCGCCGGCGCCAGGCCCTCGCGGCCGCCGGGGTGGGGCTCGGGGACCGGGTCGGTGTACGGGTGCCGTCCGGTACCAACGAGCTGTACGCGGGCATCCTGGCCGTCCTCGCGGCGGGCGCCGCCTACGTGCCGGTCGACGCCGAGGACCCGGACGAGCGGGCCGACCTGGTCTTCGCCGAGGCCGGAGTACGGGCCGTACTGGGCGCGGGCCAGCGCATCGAGGCCGCCGCACCGAGCGGGAGCGCCGCCGCCCCCGCCGCCCGCCCCGGCCCCGAGCACGACGCGTGGATCATCTTCACCTCCGGCTCCACCGGCAAGCCCAAGGGCGTCGCCGTCAGCCACCGCAGCGCCGCGGCCTTCGTGGACGCCGAGGCCGCGCTGTTCCTCACCGAGGACCCGATCGGCCCCGGCGACCGGGTCATGGCCGGACTGTCCGTGGCCTTCGACGCCTCCTGCGAGGAGATGTGGCTGGCCTGGCGCTACGGCGCCTGCCTCGTGCCCGTCCCGCGCTCCCAGGTCCGCAGCGGCGCCGACCTCGGCCCCTGGCTGGCCGAGCAGGAGATCACCGTGGTCTCCACGGTGCCGACCCTCGCCGCGCTGTGGGAGCCCGAGACCCTCAACGAGGTCCGGCTGCTGATCTTCGGCGGCGAGGCCTGCCCGCCCGAGCTCACCCAGCGCCTGGTCACCGAGGGCCGCGAGGTCTGGAACACCTACGGCCCCACCGAAGCCACCGTCGTCGCCTGCGCCTCCCTCCTCACCGGAGAGGAACCGATCCGGATCGGCCTCCCCCTGAACGGCTGGGAACTGGCCGTCGTCGACGAATCCGGCGAACCGGTGCCCATGGGCGGCAGCGGCCAGCTCGTCATCGGCGGCGTCGGCCTGGCCCGCTACCTGGACCCCGAGAAGGACGCGGAGAAGTACGCCCCGCTGGAATCCCTCGGCTGGGAGCGCGCCTACCGCAGCGGCGACCTGGTCCGCGCGGAACCCGAAGGCCTGGTCTTCCTGGGCCGCGGCGACGAGCAGATCAAGCTCGGCGGCCGCCGGATCGAGCTGGGCGAGGTGGACGCGGCCCTGCAGGCCCTGCCCGGGGTCGCCGGCGCGGCCGCCGCCGTCCGCACGGCGCGCAGCGGCAACCAGCTCCTCGTCGGCTACCTGGTCACCCAGGACGGCTGGGACCACGCTGCGGCCGTGACCCGGCTGCGCGCCGAGCTCCCCGCGGCCCTCGTACCGCTGCTCGCGCCGGTCGAGGAGCTGCCCACCCGCACCTCCGGGAAGGTGGACCGGGCCGCCCTGCCCTGGCCGCTCCCCGAGCTGGAGACCAGCGGCCCCGCCGAGCAGCTCTACGGGACCGAGGCCTGGCTCGCCGAGCAGTGGAGCGAGACCCTGGGCGTGGCCGTCACCGCAGCCGCCGACGACTTCTTCGCGATCGGCGGCAACAGCCTCGCCGCCGCCCAGCTCACCACCCGGCTGCGCACCCGCTACCCGAGCGCGGCCGTCCTCGACATCTACCAGCAGCCCACCCTGCGCAAGCTGGCCCGGCACCTGGAGAAGTCCGCGCAGGACGACGGCGCGGTCCGCACCATCGCGCCCGTCCCGGCGCGGACCAAGGTGATCCAGTCCCTGCTGCTGCTCCCGCTCTTCACCCTGGTCGGCCTGCGCTGGACGGTGGCCGTGCTCGCGCTGGGCAACGTACTGCACTGGTTCGGCGCCTATCCGTGGGCGCCGGCCGCCTCCTGGTGGCTCGTGGCCGCCGGCGCCGCCCTGCTCTTCAGCCCGCCCGGCCGCCTCGCGATCGCCGCGGGCGGGGCCCGGCTGCTGCTGCGCGGGGTGAAGGCGGGGCGCCACCCGCGCGGAGGAAACGTTCACCTGCGGCTGTGGACCGCCGAGCGGCTCGCCGAGTACTCCGGCGCGACCTCGCTCACCGGCTCCTGGCTGGAGCGCTACGCGCGCGCCCTGGGCGCCAAGATCGGCCCCGAGGTGGACCTGCACTCGCTGCCGCCCGTCACGGGCATGCTCAAGCTCGGCCGGGGCTGCGCCGTGGAGTCCGAGGTGGACCTCTCCGGCCACTGGCTGGACGGCGACCGGCTGGAGATCGGCGCCGTGAAGGTCGGCGCGGGCGCCGTGGTCGGCACCCGCAGCATCCTCTTCCCCGGCGCCCGCGTCGGAAAGCGCGCCGAGGTGGCCCCCGGCTCCGCCGTCGTCGGGCAGATCCCGACCGGCCAGCGCTGGGCCGGAGCCCCCGCCGGAAAACTCGGCAAGGCCAAGCGGAACTGGCCCAAGGAGCGCCCGCCGCGCGGCCTGCCCTGGCGCGCCGCCTACGGGGCGGCCGGCTTCTGCCTCACCGCCCTGCCCGTGCTCGCGGCCCTGCCCGCCCTCCTGGTGGCCGGCCGGTTCGTGCCCGCCGACGCCGGGCTCGGCCGGGCCCTGGCCGGAGCCCTGCTCGCCGTGGTGCCGGGGGCGCTCGCCTTCGGATTCGCGTACGCCGCCCTGATCCTGGTCTCCGTACGGCTCCTCAGCCTCGGGCTGCGCACGGGCACCCATCCGACGCACAGCAGGATCGGCTGGCAGGCCTGGACCGTCACCCAGCTGATGGACCTCTCCCGGGAAACCCTCTTCCCCCTGTACGCGGGCCTGATCACCCCCGTGTGGCTGCGGCTCCTCGGCATGAAGATCGGCCGGGGCGCCGAGGTGTCCACGGTGCTCGCCCTGCCGAGCCTCACCACCGTCGGCGAGGGCGCCTTCCTCGCCGACGACACCCTGACCGCCCCCTACGAGCTCGGCGGCGGCTGGCTGCGCATCGGCCACTCCGAGATCGGCCGCCGGGCCTTCCTCGGCAACTCCGGCATGACCGCCCCGGGCCGCTCCGTACCCGACGACGGGCTGGTCGGCGTCCTGTCCGCCACCCCGAAGAAGGCCAAGAAGGGCAGCTCCTACCTGGGCCTGCCGCCGGTCCGGCTGCCGCGGTCCGCCGCCGATGCCGACCAGAGCCGGACGTACGACCCGCCCGCGCGGCTGCTGTGGGCCCGCGGGCTGGTCGAGCTGTGCCGGCTCGTCCCGGTGTTCTGCTCGGCCGCGCTGGCCGTGCTGACCGTGGCGGCGTTCTGCGCGCTGGCCGCGGGGGACGGCCCCGGGCCGTGGGGGACCGCGCTGCTGTCCGGAGCGGTGCTGCTCGCCGCCGGGGCTGCCGCATGCGTGGTCGCGGCGGCCGCGAAGTGGCTGCTGGTCGGCCGGCACCGGACGGGCGAGCACCCGCTGTGGAGCGGCTTCGTGTGGCGCAACGAACTGGCCGACACCTTCGTCGAGGTCCTGGCCGTGCCCTGGCTGATCGGCTCGGTGCCCGGCACCCCGGTGCTGTCCCTGTGGCTGCGCGCGCTCGGCGCCCGGATCGGCCGGGGCGTGTGGTGCGAGAGCTACTGGCTGCCCGAGACCGACCTGGTCACCCTGGGCGACGCGGTCAGCGTGAACCGGGGCTGCGTGTTGCAGACGCACCTCTTCCACGACCGGATCTTGAGGACGGATACTGTGGTCCTGCGTGAGGGCGCCACCCTGGGCCCGGGCGGAATCGTCCTGCCCGGGAGCACGGTCGGGGCCCGCAGCACACTGGGTCCCGCCTCCCTCGTGATGGCCGGGGAATCCGTTCCCGCCGACACCCGCTGGCTGGGCAACCCGATCGAGGCGTGGCGGTCCTGAAGGGCGGGTCCGGCGGTACGGGGGCCCGGCACCACCAGCACGTCGTACGAGCACAACGCAGGGAGCGGAAGCGGCAGTGAACGGCCAGAAGACAGCGGTGTCGGACCCGTACTTTCCGGCCAACGGCGACCCCCGTTACCGCGTGCACCGGTACGAACTCGCTCTGGAGTACCGTCCCGGCCCCAACCGGCTCGCCGGGACGGCCCGGCTCAGCGCGATCGCCGGCCGGGCGCCGCTCACGGAGTTCCACCTCAACCTGGCCGATTTCAAAATAGGCCGGGTCCTGGTCAACGGCAGGGCGCCGCACTACAGCCACCGGGGCGGCAAGCTCCGGATCCGCCCGCCCAAGCCGCTGCCCGCCGGCGCCGCCTTCACCGTGGACGTGCACTGGGCGGGCAATCCCACACCCGTCCGCAGCCCCTGGGGCGGCCTCGGCTGGGAGGAACTGACCGACGGCGCGCTGGTGGCCAGCCAGCCCGTCGGCGCGCCCTCCTGGTACCCGTGCAACGACCGGCCCGCGGACAAGGCCTCGTACCACATCTCGGTCAACACCCCCTCCGCCTACACCGTGGTGGCCGGCGGCCGGCTGCTCACGCGGACGACCCGGGCCTCCACGACGACCTGGGTGTACGAGCAGCCCGCGCCGACCTCCACCTACCTGGTCGGCCTGTCCATCGGCATGTACCAGACGGTGCTGCTCGGCGACCCCGGGCTCGGCGGAGTCCCGCAGAGCGCCCACGTACCGGCGCACCTGCTGCCCCGCTTCTCCCGCGACTTCGCCCGGCAGCCCGCCATGATGCAGCTCTTCGAGGAGCTGTTCGGCCCCTACCCCTTCGGCGAGTACGCGGTGGTCGTCGCCGACGAGGAACTGGACGTGCCGGTGGAGGCCCAGGGCCTCTCCCTGTTCGGCGCCAACCACGTGGACGGCGTACGTGGATCCGAGCGGCTCATCGCCCACGAACTCGCGCACCAGTGGTTCGGCAACAGCGTGACCATCGCCGACTGGCGGCACATCTGGCTCAACGAGGGCTTCGCCAAGTACGCGGAATGGCTCTGGTCGGAGCGCTCCGGCGGCCGCACCGCGCACGAACTGGCGGCCGCCGCACACCGCTTGCTGTCCGGGCAGCCGCAGGACCTCCTGCTGGCCGACCCGGGACGCAAGCTGATGTTCGACGACCGCCTCTACCAGCGCGGAGGCCTCGCCGTGCACGCGATCCGCTGCGCACTGGGGGACGGCCCGTTCTTCCGCATGCTGCGGGAGTGGGGCACCGTGCACCGCCACGGCGTGGTCACCACGGCGGGCTTCACCGCCCACGCGTCCCACTACGCGCTCGAACCGCTGGACGACCTCTTCAGGGCCTGGCTCTTCGAGCCCTCCCTGCCGCCGCTGCCCGCGCCGGGGCCTTCGGTCCCGCCGGCCTAGAGCCACCCCTTCTTCTTGACGAAGGCGAAGGTGCCCAGCGACGCGGCGAGGACGGTCCCGAGGAGGACCGGCAGGGCGAAGAAGTTGTCGAAGCCGTACTCGTTGAGGTGCTCGAAGTTGGCACCCGGGATCGCGGCGAAGGTGGACGGAATGACGAACATCAGGGTCAGCGCCGTCAGCTTGCGGTTCTCGACGGTGGACTTGACCTGATCCTCGGTCAGGGCGTTCAGGCGGTCCATGTCCTTGTTGAAATCGCGCAGTTCGTCGCGGATCTCGTGCAGGACGGCCAGGGCCCGGTCCTGGTCGGTGGTCGTGGTGTTGGTGTTGGTGCTGATGGTCATGACAGTGCTTCCTTCTGGAAAAGGGGTACGGGGCATGGCTGTGCGTGCAAGGTCCGCGACATAGGAGTGCGCGGACAGGACAGAGCGGCCATGGGGCGCCCTGGAAAAGGGGTGGGTGGAAGAGCCCGGAGCATGCCGGAGGAGCCCGCCGGAAGGGCTGGGCGCGTGGCTGCCGGGACGGGGAGGGGGAGCTCGGGCTACGAGGGGACGCGGCTCAGAGCGCGGCGGAGGACGAGGCGGTGCGGCGCGGCTGGGTCAGTGGACTCGGACTGTGATCCATGGGGCGATCGCCTCCTCTCGGCAGGGCGTAGGTCATACGCGGTCGCGGCCATCAGCGGTCAGTCATCGGACGGACGGGCGGGCACAGTGCACTCGCGGGCGGCGACACCTCAACGCTAACAGCAGCTCAGGGGCACTCTCCGGGCCCTTGGTCCCATCGGCAGGGCCGAAGGTCCCGGCGGCCCCGGTGCCGGGCACGCCTTCGCGGCAGGCCCGGCACGGCGGACGCCCCGCCCGGCCCGCTGCTCCCGGACCGGAATCCGGTGGGGCGCGCGGGGTCGGACGGGGCGTGTGGTGGCGGGACTCGGGGCTCAGTGGCGCAGGGCGGCGGCGACGGTGGTGCGCACCTCGCCCGAGAGCTTGTGGGTGCTGCGCGCCGTCGCGTCCTCGGACTGCCCGGCGGGCACGTCGGAGACGGTGACGACCACCGTGTCCAGCAGGTTGCCGGAGGCGTCCTTGTAGTCGACCTGGACGGCGAAGGACTTCGCCGAGCCGTCGGTGTTGCGGGCGGTGACGGTCACGGCCGACAGCCCGTCGCCGTCGGTGCTGACGCTGCCCAGCGTCACCGCGTCCTTGGCGTCGACCCCGTCCTTGACCTCGTCGAGCTGCTTCTTCGCGGCCGCGGTGGCCGAGTCGACCGCGTCGGCGGCCTGCGACTGGACCGAGGCGGCGGCCGAGGCCGCCTTGGAGACCCCGTCCGAGACCTTGCCGTCGGAGTCCGAGCAGCCGGCCGTCGCGGCGAGCACCGCCACCGTCAGCAGTGCGCCGCAGGCCCCGCGGATCCGCGTACGGGTCACGGGCACGTGACGCCGACCGAGGCCGCGACGAGGGTCTCGTCGAGCTTCTGGATCTGGGGCTTCAGCTGGGTCAGGGCATCGGATCCCGTGGTGTCGCCCGGCAGGTTCCCGAATCCGGACTTCAGATCGCCGGCGGCGGAACCCACCGCCGACCGCTTCGCGGAATCCAGGTCCTTGAGGGAGGAGGAGACCTTGTCCCAGTCCGACTGGACCGCATCGACGGCGTCCTTGACCTGGTCCTTCGTCGCGGAAGCCGGGTCCAGCGCCGCCAGCTTGGCCTGGTCCGCCTTCAGGGTGGAGAGACCGGTGCAGAGCTCCGAGGCGGCCTGGGTCGCCTGCGCCTTGGGGCACGGGTCGTCCGAGGAGCAGGACGTGAGGAACAGGGCCGCAGCCGCACCCAGGGCAGCGGTGATCGGGAGACGCTTCATGGAAATCCTTCTGATGTCGGAACGCCCGGGACCGGGGGAGGACACCACCGGTCCCGGGCCACGGAGTCCACTCGGGCCGTGCGTGCTCAGGCCGCGAAGACCTCGCGGAGCTGCTGCTCCTGCGCGCCGGAGAGGTTGGAGCGGACCAGCTGCGCCTGGCCGCCCGGGAAGGCGCCGCGGACCCGCTCGACCACCGCGTCGGAGGAGAGCAGGAACAGGGCGGAAGTGCCGGGCTTCACCTCGGCCTTCACCTCGTCGATGAACTGGTCGTCGATGCCGACGTCGGACAGCGATCCGCCGATGGCCCCGGCCGCCGCACCCACGGCGGCGCCGAGCAGCGGCACGAAGAACAGGAGCCCGAAGAGCATGCCCCAGAAGGTTCCGGAGAGCGCGCCCGCTCCCGTGAGGCTGTTCAGCTGCTGGGTCTTCGGCTTCTTGGCGTCCTCGCGCCAGGTGACGACCGCCGCGTCGTGCACCTGTATCAGCTGTTCCTTCTGCAGGGCGAGCAGGACGGATTCCGCCTGCTGCGCTCCCTCGGGAGTGGGGAACTTCCAGACGGTGAGAGTGGTGGATGCCACGTAACGCTCCAGTTCCTGGACGGTGTTGCTGGCGTCCAGTACAACCCACAATCGGACAATCCACCACAATTAGCATTAAACTAACCCTGCGTTATCTGTTGGGTCGTCAGCGTGATTCGCCCGTTCGGCCCACTCCGCTGTCCGGGCGGGCGGATCCGCCCCAAGGGTGGGGAGGGCGCGGCGCACCGAGCCCCGCTGGACGAAGGAGTTCTCCATGGCACGGACCACAACCCCGACGGGCGCCGGGAGCGCATGGGCCGCGGGCGGCACGATGTTCGCCGGAGTCGTCCTGCTCGTCGACGGGGTCATCGCCGTCCTCAAGGGGATCGCCGGGATCGCGGAGAACGACGTCTACGCCACCGTGGGCAGCTACGTCTTCGCGTTCGACGCCACGGCCTGGGGCTGGATCCACCTGCTCCTCGGCATCGTCCTCGGCGTCGTCGGATGGGGCATCCTCAAGAACGCCCCGTGGGCACGGGCGACGGGCGTCGTCCTGGCCGGACTCAGCGTCGTCGTCAACTTCGTGTGGCTGCCCTACGCCCCGGTCTGGGCCCTCGTCTCGATCGCCCTCGGCGTCTTCGTCATCTGGGCCCTGTGCACTGCGAGTTCGTCCCCGTCGGGGGACTCCGTCCTCTGAGACCGCGGTGCCCGGCGGGTGGCGCCCCCACGGCGGGGCGCCACCCGCCTTCGCTCAGTTCACGGCATGAGGTGGTAGTCGGGGAAGTTGCCCGGCAGCCGTTCGCCCGCCGGCCCCAGGGTCACCGCGCGGACCAGCAAGTCACCGCCCACGAACGCGCCGCGCCACGAGGCGCCGAAGCCGCCGAACAGCTCCTCGCGGTCCCCGCGGGAGCGGGGCGCGCCGTGCCCGACCTTGAATGCGCGGATCTGCGGCGCCAGCCGGTCGTACGTGGCCCTGTCGTCCGTCGACAGGGTGGCGACGAGCGCGCCGTTCGAGGCGTTCATGGCGGCGAGCAGCTCGGCCTCGGTGTCGACCAGGACGACGGAGTCCACCGGGCCGAAGGGCTCCGCGTGGTGCAGCGGTGAGGACGGGGGAGGGTTCAGGATCGTGACGGGCTGGACGTACGCCGAGGTGTCCTGGCCCGGCAGGAACCGGGCGTCCTCGACCCGGCCGCGGTGCAGCGGGACGGCGCCCCGGTCGATCGCCTCGGCCACCTGGTCGTGCAGCTCCTTGGCCTTGGCCGCGTTGATGAGCGGGCCGAAGTCCAGTTCCGGGTACGGGTCGTCGGGGTGCTCGACCGCGAGCGGGTGCCCGACGCGCAGGGTGCGGGCCGCCGGCAGGTAGGCCGTCAGGAACGCGTCGAACAGGGAACGCTGGACGACGAACCGCGGGTAGGCCGTGCAGCGCTGCTTGCCGTAGTCGAAGAGTTTGGGGATCACCGCCGCCAGGGAGTCCCAGTCGGTGTGGTTCCAGATGCCCCAGGTGTTGAGGCCCTCCTGCTCCAGGATGTGCCGTTTGCCGAGGTCGGCGACGGCGGTGGCCACCGCGGCGCCCGTGTCGCGCCCGCCGACGAAGGAGACGCAGCCGATCTCGGGCGCGCGGACGAGCGCCTGCGACAGCTCGCCGCCGCTCCCGCTGACCAGGGTGAGGGGGATCCCCTCGCGGGCGGCGAGCGCGCAGGCCAGGGTGAGGCAGGCGACGCCCCCGTCCGTCGGGGTCTTGGCGACGACCGCGTTGCCCGCCAGCGCCTGCACGAGCATCGCGTGCACGAGCACGCTCATCGGGTAGTTCCAGCTGGCGATGTTGGACACGGGACCGTCGAGCGGCGACCGGCCCGCCACCATCGGCTCGATGCCGTCGACGTACCAGCGCACCTCGTCGATGGCCCGGTCGACGTCGGCGAGGGCGAGCCGCCACGGTTTGCCGATCTCCCAGACCAGCAGGAGCGCCAGCAGCTCGCGGTGGGCCGCCAGTGCGTCGAGGGTGGCCGCGACGCGGGAGCGGCGCTCGGCGAGCGGCACGTGGCGCCAGGCGCGGTGCTGATCGAGGGAGGCGCGTACGGCCTGCCGGGCCGTGGCGCCGTCCAGGCGCGGCGGGCCCGCGACGGGACTGCCGTCGACGGGGCTGGTGGCGGGCAGCGCCAGGCCGTCCGCCTGCCAGGAGGAACCCCAGAGGTTCAGGACGCGGTCGTCCCGGAACGCCTCGGGTGCGACCCGGAGGCAGCGTTGCCATGCCTCGGCCCAGCTCGTACCGGATTTCACGACGAGGTGGGCGGGATTGCGGGTGGTTGCCATTCGGTCTCTCCGCTCTCGGTGCACGGTCGGGGGCGGGGCGCCGACCTCAAGTCTCCTTTCGTTAAAAGTTGTTGCACGCCCCCTGGACATCACCCATGGGATACGGGATAACAATCCTTCATACAGTATTCGTCGACTGTATGCAATGTACAGATGCCGGGAGGCGGGTCCATGACCTGAGGCCGCGCAGGACCGCGAGCGCACGGAAAGGCACGGGGCAGGGGGCGCTGTCCAGATCCTTCGAACGCAAGGGGTGCTCGACACACATGACAACCACCGACTACGCAACGCCCGTCGCCTACAGGGAGGTGACGGACGCCGGAGGCCGCCTCTACCGCATCGGGGAGACCGATCGCGACATCATGGGGCGCCCGCGCTGGACGATGGTGCTCTTCCCCTGGATGGGCATGATGGGCATCAGTTCCTCGGAGTACGCGTTCACTTCGGCCGAGGAGACGCTCAGCGAGGCCCATCTCTGGTCGAGCGGCCACATCTTCTGGCTGATGGGCGTCTGGGTCTTCTTCCAGGCCGCCGTCGCCTTCCCCGCCGGCCAACTGCGCGAGAGCGGACGGCTGCCCGCGCGGTACGCCATGATGCTGGGCGCCCTCGGCACGGTGCTGGGCTATCTCTCCCTCGCGTTCGCGCCGCACGTGATCGCGGCCTACATCGGCTTCGGCATGTTCAGCGGCATCGGCGCCGGCCTGGTCTACGCGACCTGCGTGAACATGGTCGGCAAGTGGTACCCGGAGCGCAAGGGCGGCAAGACCGGCCTGGTCAACGGCGGTTTCGCCTACGGTTCGGTGCCGTTCGTCTTCCTGTTCACCCAGGTGCTGGACCTGCACAACTACCAGGTGCTCTTCGTCTGCGTGGGCTTCGGCCTGTGCGCGCTGGTGGCGGGGGCGGGCTGGTTCTTCAAGGACCCGCCCAAGGGCTGGTGGCCCGCCCACGTGGACCCGCTGAAGGTGTCCGACGACCCGCGGATCCGGCGGGCCCTGGCAGTGAACCCGCCCGCGGTGAAGCAGTACACGCCGAGGGAGGCCGCGCGCACCCCGCTGCTGTGGATGATGTGGTTCTGCCTGCTCTGCACGGCCGGCATCAACATCTTCGGGATCGCCTTCCAGGTGCCGTTCGGCAAGGACATGGGCTTCGCGGGAGGCATCGTCGCCACGGCGATGTCGCTGAAGGCCATCGTGAACGGCACGGGCCGCGGGGTGATCGGGTGGATATCCGACCGCTACGGCAGACGCAACACGCTGATCATCGTCTGCCTGGTGCTCGGCACCGCCCAGTTCGGGGTGCTGGTGTCGGGAACGATGGGCAGCATGCCGTTCTTCCTGTTCTGCTCGATGGTCTCCGGATTCGGCGGCGGGGCGATCTTCCCGCTCTTCGCCGCCATGACCGCCGACTACTTCGGAGAGAACAACAACGCCTCCAACTACGGGATCGTCTACAGCTCGAAGCTGATCTCGGGCCTGGTGGGCTCCGGCGTGGGCGCGGTGGTGGTCGCGGCGTGGGGCTACGAAGGAGCCTTCGTGATCGCCGGATGCGTCGGACTGATGTCGGCCGTACTGGCGGTGTTCCTCAAGTCCCCCGGCCGGCCGCGGGGATGACCTGAACGACGGTCCTGACGCCGCCGCCGGCGTCAGGACCGGGCCCGTACGAGCAGTCCCGCACAAGAGACGACCCCGCAACCGAGGTGGCGATCATGAAGAAGGCCCTTGAAGGCGTCCGCGTCCTGGACATGACGCACGTGCAGTCCGGCCCCTCCGCGACCCAGATCCTCGCGTGGCTCGGTGCCGACGTGGTCAAGGTCGAGCCCCCGGGCGGCGACATCACCCGGCGCCAGCTGCGCGATCTCCCCGACGTGGACAGCCTCTACTTCACGATGCTCAACAGCAACAAGCGCAGCGTCACCCTCAACGCCAAGACCGCGCGCGGGAAGGAGATCCTGACCGGGCTGATCCGCCGCTCCGACGTCATGGTCGAGAACTTCGGGCCGGGCGCGCTCGACCGGATGGGCTTCACCTGGGACCGCGTCCGCGAGATCAACCCGCGCCTCGTGTACGCCTCCATCAAGGGCTTCGGCGAGGGCCCGTACACCGACTACAAGGCGTACGAGGTGGTCGCCCAGGCCATGGGCGGCTCGATGTCCACCACCGGGTTCGAGGACGGCCCGCGGCTCGCCACCGGCGCTCAGATCGGTGACTCCGGCACCGGGATGCACGCCGTCGCCGGCATCCTCGCCGCCCTCCTCCAGCGCACGCACACCGGCCGCGGCCAGCGGGTCAACGTGGCCATGCAGCACGCCGTGCTCAATCTCTGCCGGGTGAAGCTGCGCGATCAGCAGCGGCTCGCGCACGGACCGCTCGCGGAGTTCCCGAACGAGGACTTCGGCGACGCGGTCCCGCGCTCGGGCAACGCGAGCGGGGGCGGCCAGCCGGGGTGGGCGGTGCGGTGCGCGCCGGGAGGGCCGAACGACTACGTGTACGTGATCGTGCAGCCCGCCGGCTGGCAGCCGATCAGCGAGCTCATCGGCAGGCCCGAGCTGGCCGGGGATCCCGAATGGGCCACGCCCGAGGCCCGGCTGCCCCAGCTCGGCAAGATGTTCCAACTCATCGAGGAGTGGACGAGCACCCTCCCCAAGATGCGGGTGCTGGAGGCCCTCAACGCCCACGGCATCCCCTGCGGGCCGGTCCTGTCCACCAAGGAGATCATCGAGGACGCCTCCCTCAGGGCCAACGAGATCGTCGTCGAGGTCGAGCACCCGGAGCGCGGCTCGTACGTGACGGTCGGCAGCCCGCTGAAGCTGTCCGACTCCCCGGTGGAGGTGCAGCGCTCCCCGCTGCTCGGCGAGCACAACGAAGAGGTCTACCTCGGGGAGCTGGGCCTCCCGCCGGAAGAGCTGCCGCTGCTGAAGAGCCAGGGGGTGATCTGACCGGTGGCCGCCCCGCGCACACCTGCCCCGCGCACACCTGCCGCCAGGACGGCCACCGACCGGCTCGTGGAGTCCAACCGGGCGTACGCCGCCGGATTCGCCGGCCCCGGCAGGGGAGCCCGGCCGGTCCTCGGCGTCGCCGTGGTGACCTGCATGGACGCCCGGATCGACCCGCACGCCGCGCTGGGGCTGGAGCTGGGGGACTGCCACACCATCCGCAACGCGGGCGGTGTGGTCACCGACGACACCATCCGCTCCCTGACGATCAGCCAGCGCGCCCTCGGGACGGGCGGCATCGTCCTGATCCACCACACCGGCTGCGGTCTGCAGAGCCTGACCGAGGACTTCCGGCTCGATCTGGAGGCCGAGGTCGGCCAGCGGCCCGCCTGGGCCGTCGACGCCTTCCGGGACGTGGACCAGAACGTACGGCAGTCGATGCGGCGGGTGCGCAGCTCCCCGTTCCTGCCCCGTACCGACGACGTGCGCGGCTTCGTCCTCGACGTGGAGACGGGACTGCTGCGCGAAGTGGCCCCGGAGTCCTAGACCGGGGGCGTCAGCCCTGGGCGGCCCGGGCGGCCAGCTGCTTGCGGTAGAAGCCGGTGGTGCGCTCGGTGTGCTTGCGCATGACCTCGCTCGCGCGCTCCGCGTCCCCGGCGGCGATCGCCTTGATCAGCTGGGCGTGCTCGTTCCAGGCCTCCTTGCCGCGGGGCTGCGCGATGGGGGCGTAGTACCAGCGCACCTTCTGGCTGACCACCGAGATCAGCTCGGCGAGCACGGCGTTGCCGCCCATCGCGGTGATCGCCGTATGCAGCGCGGTGTTGGCCGCGACCAGGCGCGCGACATCGCCCTGGGCGAGCGCCTCGACCCCTTCCCGCTGCAACTCCCGGAGGCCTTCCACCTCTTCGGGCTTCGCGTTCTCGGCGGCGAGCCGGGCCGAGTAGGTCTCCAGCACGGCGCGGACGCTGAGCAGCTGGATCGCCTCCTCGTCGGTGGGGGAGTGGACGAAGGCGCCCTGGGCGGGGCGGAGGTCCACCCAGCCGTCGGTCTGCAGCCGCTGCAGGGCCTCCCGGACCGGCTGGCGGCTGACGCCCAGGTACTCGGCGAGCTCGGCCTCGACCAGGTGCTGGCCGGGCTTGAGGGAGCCGCTGACGATCAGCTCGGTCAGCGCCTCGTAGACGGCCTGGCGCAGCGGTGCCGGGCGGGTGACCCGCAGGGAGGCGGCGGCGGTGAGTGCCTCGCGCATGATTGCCCCTCGTGTGGAGACCGCCGGGAGGGTTGCCGACGGGCGGCTTAGCATACAGGTTTTGGTATGCAAAATGGCGGGGAAGGGGGGAGGGGGCGGGAAGCGGTGCCCCATCCTGAATGAAGACTGTATACAGAAGCCTGTATGGGGTATGTTCACACTCCCCTGCACGCAGCGGCATCGACCAGCGGGAGTGACGTGACAGTCGAGAACGTGGTCCGGAGAGTGGCGGCCGGTCATCGGGGTGAGCGGGGGGCGCTGCTGCCCGTACTGCACGCCGTCCAGGCCGAGTTGGGGTTCATCCCGCAAGAGGCGATCCCGGTGCTCGCCGACGAGTTCAACCTCTCCCGCGCGGACGTCCACGGAGTCGTGACCTTCTACCACGACTTCCGGCGCGAGCCTGCCGGCCGCACCGTGGTGCGGATCTGCCGCGCCGAGGCCTGCCAGGCCCTGGGCGCCGCGGAGTTGGTGGAGTACGCCCGCGCGGCCGGACTCTCCCTCGGGGAGACGACCCCGGACGGGGCGCTGACGCTGGAGCAGGTCTTCTGCCTCGGCAACTGCGCGCTGGGGCCCGCGCTGGAGATCGACGGACGACTGCACGGACGGGTCGGCCCGGCCGAACTGGGCGCACTCCTGGAAGGAGCGGTCTCGCCGTGAACGGATCCCCGGTGAAGGTGAAGGTCTACGTCCCCCGCGACTCGGCGGCCCGGTCCGTCGGCGCGGACGCGGTGGCGGACGCCCTGCGCCAGGCCGCAGCCGCTAGCGGCGCCGCCGTCGAGCTGGTGCGCAACGGTTCGCGCGGCATGCTCTGGCTGGAACCGCTGGTCGAGGTGGTGACCCCGCAGGGCCGGGTCGGGTACGGACCGGTCTCCCCCTCCGACGTGCCGGGCCTGCTCGCGGCCGGCCTGCTCGACGGCGCCGCACACCCGCTGCGGCTCGGCATCGTGGACGAACTGCCCTGGCTGGCCCGCCAGACGCGGGTCACCTTCGCCCGGATCGGCGTCACCGATCCCCTGTCGGTGGCGGACTACCTGGCCCACGGCGGCCTGGTGGGGCTGCGGACGGCCCTGGAGCGCGATCCCGCCGACGTGGTCGAGGAGGTCACCGCCTCGGGACTGCGCGGCCGCGGCGGCGCAGGCTTCCCGGCCGGCATCAAGTGGAAGACCGTACTCGGCTGCGCCGGCCCGCTGAAGTTCGTCTGCTGCAACGCCGACGAGGGCGACAGCGGCACCTTCGCCGACCGCATGGTCATGGAGGGCGACCCGTTCATGCTCATCGAGGGCATGACCATCGCGGCCCACGCCGTGGGCGCCACCGAGGGCTACCTCTACATCCGCTCGGAGTACCCCGAGGCCGTGGCCACCATGCGCGCCGCGATCGGCATCGCCCGCGAGCAGGGCTGGCTCGGCAGGGCCGTCCTCGGCTCCGCCCTCGACTTCGACCTGCACGTACGCGTCGGCGCCGGGGCGTACATCTGCGGCGAGGAGACCTCCATGCTCGAAAGCCTGGAGGGCAAGCGCGGCACCGTCCGCCCGAAGCCGCCGATCCCCGCGATCGAGGGACTGTTCGGCAGGCCGACCGTGGTGAACAACGTCCTCACCCTGGCCACCGTCCCCGTCGTCCTCGCGGCCGGGGCCGCGGCGTACCAGGAGCTCGGCGTCGAACGCTCCCGCGGCACCCAGGTGTTCCAGCTCGGCGGCAACATCGCGCACGGCGGCATCGTGGAGACCGCCTTCGGCGTCACCCTGCGCGAGCTGGTCGAGGAGTACGGCGGCGGCACCTACTCCGGGCGCCCGGTGCGCACCGTCCAGGTCGGCGGCCCGCTCGGCGCCTACCTCCCGACCTCGATGTTCGACCTGCCGATGGACTACGAGGCCTTCGCGGCGGCCGGAGCCATGGTCGGCCACGGCGGCGTGGTCGTCTTCGACGACCGCGTGGACATGGCCGCCCAGGCACGCTTCGCGATGGAGTTCTGCGCAGAGGAGTCCTGCGGCAAGTGCACGCCCTGCCGGGTGGGTTCCGTACGCGGTGTCGAGGTGATCGACAAGATCGTCGCCGGTGAGCACCGCGACGAGAACCTGGCCCTGCTCGAGGACCTGTGCGACCTGATGACCGAAGGCTCCCTGTGCGCGATGGGCGGGCTGACGCCCCTGCCCGTACGCAGTGCCCTCGCGCACTTCCCCGACGACTTCCTCGGCGGCCGCCGGAGCCTGCAGATCCACCCCGTACGCCCGACCGGCACGAAGGCGGAGGACCCGGCATGACCCTGCTCAAGGAACCCGACTACGGCACCCCGGAACGCCCCGGCGCGGCGACCGTCTCGCTGGAGGTCGACGGGATGCCGGTGTGCGTCCCGGAGGGCACCTCGGTGATGCGCGCCGCCGCGCAGGCCGGGATCGACATCCCGAAACTGTGCGCCACCGACAGCCTGGAGCCGTTCGGCTCGTGCCGGCTGTGCGTGGTGGAGATCGACGGCAGGCGGGGCACCCCGGCGTCCTGCACCACCCCGGTGGCGGAGGGGATGCGGGTGAGCACGCAGACCCCGAAGGTGGAGAAGCTCCGCCAGGGCGTCATGGAGCTCTACATCTCCGACCATCCGCTGGACTGCCTGACCTGCCCGGCCAACGGCGACTGCGAACTGCAGGACATGGCCGGCGTGGTCGGCCTGCGGCAGGTGCGCTACGGCTACGAGGGCGAGAACCACCTCGACGCCGAGAAGGACACCTCCAACCCGTACTTCGACTTCGACCCGGCCAAGTGCATCAGCTGCTCCCGCTGCGTCCGGGCCTGCGGCGAGGTGCAGGGCACCTTCGCGCTGACCATCGAGGGGCGCGGCTTCGCGTCCAAGGTCTCGGCGGGGGCCGGCGAGACCTTCATGGACTCCGAGTGTGTCTCCTGCGGGGCCTGCGTACAGGCCTGCCCGACCTCCACGCTGCAGGAGAAGTCCGTCGTCGAACTCGGCATGCCCACCCGCTCGGTCATCACCACCTGCGCCTACTGCGGCGTCGGCTGCTCCTTCAAGGCCGAACTGCGCGGGGACCAGGTGGTGCGGATGGTCCCCCACAAGGACGGCGGCGCGAACGAGGGCCATTCCTGCGTGAAGGGCCGCTTCGCCTTCGGCTACGCCTCGCACCCCGACCGGATCCTGAAGCCCATGGTCCGCGAGCGGATCACCGACCCCTGGCGCGAGGTGGAGTGGGACGAGGCGATCGGCACGGTCGCCCGGGGGATGCGCGCGCTCCAGGAGCGGTACGGGCCGAGCTCGATCGGGGCCATCTCCTCCTCGCGCTGCACCAACGAAGAGGTCTACGTCGTCCAGAAGATGGTGCGCGCGGCCTTCGGCAACAACAACATCGACACCTGCGCCCGGGTCTGCCACTCCCCGACGGGATACGGCCTCAAGCAGACCTTCGGGGAGTCGGCCGGCACCCAGGACTTCCGCTCGGTGGCCGAGGCCGACGTGATCATGGTGATCGGGGCCAACCCCACCGACGGGCACCCGGTGTTCGCCTCCCGGATGAAGCGCAGGCTGCGCGAGGGAGCCGAGCTCATTGTGGTCGACCCGCGCCGCATCGACCTGGTCCGCTCCCCGCACATCCAGGCCGCGCACCACCTCCAGCTCAGGCCCAGCACCAACGTGGCGGTCGTCAACGCGATGGCCCACGTGGTGGTCACCGAGGGCCTGGCCGACCTGGCCTTCGTGGCCCAGCGCTGCGAGGGCTTCGCCGAATGGGCCGAGTTCGTGGCCCGCCCCGAGCACAGCCCGGAGGCGACCGAGGCGATCAGCGGCGTACCCTCCGCGGAACTGCGGGCCGCCGCCCGGCTGTACGCGGCCGCGCCCAACGGGGCCATCTACTACGGCCTCGGCGTCACCGAGCACAGCCAGGGCTCGACCATGGTGATGGGCATGGCCAACCTCGCCATGGCCTGCGGCAACATCGGCCGCGACGGGGTCGGCGTGAACCCGCTGCGCGGGCAGAACAACGTCCAGGGTTCCTGCGACATGGGCTCCTTCCCGCACGAACTGCCCGGTTACCGGCACGTGTCGGACGACGCCGTGCGCGAGGTGTTCGAGAAGCTCTGGGGCGGCACGATCCTGTCCGAACCGGGACTGCGGATCCCCAACATGTTCGACGCCGCGATCGACGGGACCTTCCGGGGCCTGTTCGTCCACGGCGAGGACATCGCCCAGTCCGACCCGAACCTGGGACACGTCACGGCCGCGCTCGAGGCCATGGAACTGGTCGTGGTCCAGGACCTGTTCCTGGGCGAGACGGCCAAGTTCGCGCACGTCTTCCTGCCGGGGGCCTCGTTCCTGGAGAAGGACGGCACCTTCACCAACGCCGAGCGCCGCATCAACCGGGTGCGCGCGGTGATGAAGCCGAAGACGGGCAAGCACGAGTGGCAGATCATCTGCGAGATCGCCACCGCCATGGGCTACCCCATGTCCTACGCGCACCCGTCCGCCATCATGGACGAGATCGCCGCGGTCACCCCGACCTTCACCGGCGTCTCCTTCGAGGTCCTCGACAAGCTCGGCAGCGTCCAGTGGCCGTGCAACGCCGCGGCGCCGGAGGGCACCCGGGTCATGCACGTCGACGAGTTCGTCCGCGGCAAGGGCCGGTTCGCCGTCACCGCGTACGTCCCGACGAACGAGCGCAGCACCCGGCGCTTCCCGCTGGTCCTGACCACGGGACGGATCCTCAGCCAGTACAACGTCGGGGCGCAGACCCGCCGGACCGGCAACGTCGCGTGGCATCCCGAGGACGTGCTCGAACTGCACCCGCACGACGCCGAGACCCGCGGCATCCGCGACGGGGACCTGGTGACGCTGGCCAGCCGGGTCGGGCGGACGACGCTGCACGCGGAGATCTCCGACCGGATGCCGGCCGGTGTCGTCTACACCACCTTCCACCACCCCGTGACCGGGGCCAACGTGGTGACCACCGAGAACTCGGACTGGGCCACCAACTGCCCGGAGTACAAGGTGACCGCCGTACAGGTCGGCCTGGTCCACCCGCTCCCGCAGGACGGCGCCGCGCAGGACGCGGTGGTGAACTGAGATGGCGGGCACCGTGCCACCCGAGTCCAGGATGGCGAACGACATCGCCGCCCATCACGGCCACCTCACGCCCGCCGCGGCCGCCGAGGCGATCGCGGGCCACCTCGGACTGTTCTGGGACCCGCGCATGCGCACCCGGCTGTACGCGTACGTGGACGCCGGCGGGGAGGGGCTCCACCCGCTGGTGGTCGCCGCCGTGGGACTGATGCGCTGACCGGCACCCCTGTCGACGAACCGGGGCCGCCGGTACCCTTGGCCGCCCCACGGCACCCAGCAAGGAGTCGCGCATGCTCTTCCGCCAGCTCGAGTACTTCGTGGCGGTGGCCAGGGAGCGGCACTTCGCGCGGGCGGCGGAGTCCTGCTACGTCTCGCAGCCCGCGCTCTCGGCGGCGATAGCCAAGCTGGAGCGGGAGCTGAACGTCACGCTCATCAACCGGGGCCACAACTACCAGGGCCTGACCCCGGAGGGCGAACGGCTCGTCGTGTGGGCCAAGCGGATCCTCGCCGAGCAGGACGCCTTCAAGGCCGAGGTGGCCGCCGTCCAGTCGGGCATCACCGGAACCCTCCGGCTGGGCACGGACCCGACGGCGTCCACCACCCTGGCGCTCCCCGTGGCCGCGTTCTGCGCGGCGCACCCGCTGGCCAAGGTGCAGGTCCGCTCCCGGCTGTCCACGAAGGAACTTCACCGCCAGTTGCGGGAGTTCGAGCTCGACGTGGCGATCGCCCACTTCGACCCCGGGGACCAGGAGGGCTTGCAGGTCGTCCCCCTGTACCAGGAGCGGTACATGCTGCTCATCTCGGCCGACCAGCTCACGCCGCAGAGCGCCACCACCATGACCTGGGCGGAGGCGGCGCAGCTGCCGCTGGCCCTGCTGACCCCCGACATGCGGATCCGGCAGATCATCGACCGGGTCTTCGCGGAGAAGGGGCTCGTGGTGAGCCCGCAGGTGGAAACGGACTCGATCGCCTCCCTCCACGCGCACGTGGGGGGAGGCGGCTGGGCGAGCATCGTGCCCCACGCCTGGCTGAGCGCGATGCCGGTCATCGGCAGGACCCGCGCCCTGCCCCTGGTCGACCCGGAGGCCGGCACGCAGATCTCGGTGGCCATCCACGCGGCGACCCCCGGTTCGGTCGCCGCCCGGGCCTTCGTCGACGCGGCGAAGGGGCTGGCCCTCGACGAGTTCTTCGACCGCCCCGGGCAGGCCGGGCCAGGCGTGGGGTGAGCGGGAGGACCGGCCCGCCTCAGCGCGCGTACCGGGCCTCCACCGCCCGCCGGTCGAGCGCACCCTTGGCGGTGTGCGGCAGCTCGGTCACCAGGTCGAGCCGGTCGGGCACCTCGAAGTCGGCGAGCCGGTCCCGGGAGTACCGCAGGATCTGCCCGGGCCCGAGGTTCTCCCCTTCCCGCACGACCACGACGGCGCCGACCCGCTGCCCGTAGACCGGGTCGGGGACGGCGAACACCGCCACCTCCGCGACTCCGGGGCATCCGGCGATGATGTCCTCGACGTGCTCCGGCGAGATCTTCTCGCCGCCGCGGTTGATGAGGTTCTTGATGCGCCCGGTCAGGGACAGGTACCCGTCCTCGTCCAGCGAGCCCAGGTCACCCGTGCGCAGCCACCCCTCCACGAAGCTCCGGGCGGTCTCCGCGGGGTTGCCGAGGTAGCCCCGGGTGACCGTCGGACCGTGCACCCACACCTCGCCCTGGGTGCCGGGCGGACAGCTGCGCCCGTGCGCGTCGGCGATCCGCAGCTCCACCCCGGAGGACCGGCCGACCGACCCGTGCTTCAGGGGCCCGCGCGCCGGCAGCGGCTCGCTGGCGGCCTGGTGCGTGGACTCCGTCATGCCGTACGCGGACAGCAGGGGCGCGCCGAACGTGCGCTCCAGCGCCCGCTGCGTGGCCGTGTTCAGGGGAGCGCTGCAACTGCGGATGAACTTCAGCCGCGGCGCCCGCGCCCCCGGGAACTCGGTCGCTGCCCGGTTCAGCAGCACCTCGTGGATGGTCGGGACCGCGGTGAACCAGGTGGCGTCCACCGCCCGGACGTCCTCCCAGAAGGTGCGTGCCGAGAACCGTCCCCGCGCGGGCAGCAGCACCCGTCCGCCGCCGGCCAGGGAGGCCAGGAGCGCCGCGAACAGCCCGTGGCCGTGGAAGAGCGGCATCACCGCGACCGTCCCGTCGCCGGGCCCCAGCTCGTACGTGGCACAGATGCCCCGTACCGAGGCGGCCACGTTGGCGTGCGTCAGCGGGACCATCTTGGCTCCGGCGGTGGTGCCCGCGGTGAACAGCACCAGCGCGTCCTCGGCCGAGAGCCCCCCGGCGGCCCCGAGCCCGGGGCCGGCCGGCGGCGTCCCGGTGTCCAGGGCGAGCGTTGCCGTACCGGCGCGGGAGGCGCTCACCCGCAGCGGCCACGTCGGTACGGCTACCCGCGCGGCCGGCCTGGCCCCCGCCGCGGCCGGGCCCAGCAGGAGGGCCCGCGCGCCGAGCGCTTCGAGGCGGGCGCCCAACTGGCCTCCGGGCAGCGCCGGGTCGAGCGGGGCGACCACCAGTCCGGCCCGTGCGGCACCGAGCAGGCCCACGACGAACTCGGCGTTGTTGGCGCAGAGCAGTCCGACCGGATCGCCGGGCCGCAGGCCGGTCGAGCGGAGCCGGGCGGCCACCTCGTCGGCCAGGGCCGCGAGGGCGCGGTAGGACAGGTCCACCCGGTCCCCGGTGACGACGAGGGCCCGGGCGTGCGGCCGCGTCCGCACCTGCCGGTCGAGCAGATCGGCCAGCCCCGTGATCGGGGGCGGCCGGTACCCGCCCTGCTGCCCGGCCCCGTCGCACACGGATGTCGTCGCCGGAACGGCCATGACCCCACCTCCCACGCCACGTCTCAACAACCAGTACCCAGCGAGCCTGCGGCCGGGCGGGGAGCGCGTCCAATACGCAACGGCGAACGCGCGATAACGGCCGCCTATCAAGGGAGTTCGGGGGCGCGGACGGGGGCCTTTCGCGGCTGTCGATAGACGCCGGTTATCAGCTGGTCGCCGATGCGTCTTGGACGCGGGGAGCGCAGGTCAGGAAGGTGGGACGAGCAGCCGCACCGCAGGACCCGCCCAAGGAGGACCTCGGATCATGACCGCCCCCTCGACTCCGGAGACAGCGGCGACCGCCGACGTCCCGACCGAGCTCACCGACGGCTACCACCTGGTCGTCGACGCGCTCAAGTTGAACGACGTGGACACCATCTACGGAGTGGTCGGCATCCCGATCACCGACCTGGCCCGCCTCGCCCAGGCGCGGGGCATCCGCTACATCGGGTTCCGCCACGAGAGCAACGCGGGACACGCGGCGGCGGCGGCCGGCTACCTCACCAAGAAGCCCGGCGTGGCCCTCACGGTGTCCGCGCCGGGATTCCTCAACGGGCTGGTCGCGCTGGCGAACGCCACCACCAACTGCTTCCCGATGGTGCAGATCTCGGGCTCCAGCGAGCGCCACCTCGTCGACCTCAAGCAGGGCGACTACGAGGAGATGGACCAGCTCGCCGCGGCGCAGCCCTTCGTCAAGGCCGCCTACCGCGTGAGCCGGGTCGAGGACATCGGCCGCGGCATCGCCCGCGCCCTGCGCACCGCGATCTCCGGCCGTCCCGGCGGCGTGTACCTCGACATCCCGGCCGCCGTGCTCGGCTCCATCATGGACGCCCGGGCCGGCGCCGCGACCCTCAGCCGCCTCGTCGACCCCGCGCCCCGGCAGCTTCCGGCGCCCGAGGCGGTGGACCGGGCGATCGAGCTGCTGGCGGGGGCGCGGCGGCCGCTCATCGTGCTGGGCAAGGGTGCCGCGTACGCCCGGGCGGACGACCGGATCCGCGAGTTCGTGGAGTCCACGGGGATCCCGTACGTACCGATGTCGATGGCCAAGGGGCTGCTGCCCGACGACCACCCGCAGTCGGCGGCCACCGCCCGCTCCCTGGCCCTGAAGAAGGCCGACGTGGTCGTCCTCGTCGGCGCCCGGCTGAACTGGCTGCTGGCCCACGGCGAGGCCCCCCAGTGGAACCCGGAGGCACAGTTCGTCCAGGTGGACATCGAGCCCCGGGAACTGGACAGCAACCAGCCCATAGCCGCCCCGCTCGTCGGGGACATCGGATCCGTGCTCGAAGCGGTCGCGGAACGGACCAAGCCCGGCCGGATCGCCGCCCCCGCCGCCTGGCGGGAGGAACTTGCGACCCGCTCCGCGCAGAACGTGGCGAAGATGGCGCAGCGGCTGGCGGCCGACCCGCACCCCATGCAGTTCATGGGCGCCCTCCGGGCCGTGCGCGACGTCCTGCGCGAGCGCCCGGAGACGTACCTCGTCAACGAGGGCGCCAACACCCTGGACATCGCGCGCAACGTGATCGACATGCACGTACCGCGCCACCGCCTCGACAGCGGCACCTGGGGGGTCATGGGCATCGGCATGGGGTACGCGATCGCCGCCGCGGTCGAGAGCGGGGCGCCGGTCGTGGCCGTCGAGGGCGACAGCGCCTTCGGGTTCAGCGGCATGGAGCTGGAGACGATCTGCCGCTACCAACTGCCCGTGGTGACCGTGGTGATGAACAACGGAGGGGTCTACCGGGGCGACGACGTCAACCCCCTCGACGACGCCCCCTCCCCGACGACGCTGATGCTCTCCGCGCGCCACGACCTGATGATCGAGGCCTTCGGCGGCAAGGGCTACCGCGCCACCACCCCCGCCGAGGTCACCGCCGCCCTCACCGAGGCCCTGGCCTCCGGCGGACCGGCGCTCATCGACTGCGCGATCGACCCGTCGGCCGGCACCGAGAGCGGCCACATCGCCCACCTCAACCCCAAGGGCATCACCGTCGGCAACATCACGCCGGCGAAGTAACTGGCCCTTCACGAGAAGGAATAGGACATGACTGAACTGCCGCTCGCCGGAATCAAAGTGATCGACTTCACCGGGGTCCAGGCCGGCCCCGCGTGCACCCAGATGCTCGCCTGGTTCGGCGCCGACGTCATCAAGGTCGAGCGCCTCGACGGCGGCGACGTGACCCGCCGTCAGCTCCGCGACATCCCCGACCTCGACGCCCTCTACTTCACCATGCTCAACAGCAACAAGCGCTCCCTGGCCATCAACACCAAGTCCCCCGAGGGCAAGGAGGTCATGGAGAAGCTGATCCGCGAGGCGGACATCCTGGTGGAGAACTTCGCCCCGGGGGCGATGGACCGCATGGGCCTCGGCTGGGACCGGATCCACGCGCTCAACCCGCGGCTCATCTTCGGCTCGGTCAAGGGCTTCAACGACGACTCGAAGTGGAACGACCTCAAGGTCTACGAGAACGTGGCCCAGGCCGCCGGCGGCGCCGCCTCCACCACCGGCTTCTGGGACGGCCCGCCCACCATCAGCGGCTCGGCCCTCGGCGACAGCAACAGCGGCATGCACCTGCTGATCGGCCTGCTGACCGCGATCATCCAGCGCGACGCGACCGGCCTCGGCCAGAAGGTGTCGGTGTCCATGCAGGACGCCGTGCTCAACCTGACCCGCGTCAAGCTCCGGGACCAGCAGCGCCTGGAGCGGACCGGCTACCTGGAGGAGTACCCGCAGTACCCGAACGGCGAGTTCGGCGACGCGGTGCCCCGCGGCGGCAACGCCGGCGGCGGCGGCCAGCCGGGCTGGATCCTGAAGTGCAAGGGCTGGGAGAACGACCCCAACGCCTACATCTACTTCACGATCCAGGAGCAGAACTGGGTCCGCACCTGCGAGGCCATAGGCAAGCCCGAGTGGACCGAGGACCCGCGGTACACCACCGCCTCGGCCCGCCAGCCGCACATCATGGACATCTTCGGCGAGATCGAGAAGTGGCTCGCGGACAAGACCAAGTACGAGGCGGTCGACATCCTGCGCACCTTCGAAGTCCCCTGCGCGCCCGTGCTCAGCATGAAGGAGCTCGCCGCCGACCCCGACATGCGCAAGAGCGGCACCATCGTCGAGGTCGAGCAGAAGGAGCGCGGCACCTACCTGACCGTGGGCAGCCCGATCAAGTTCTCCGGGTTCACGCCCGAGATCGAGGGCGCCCCGCTGCTCGGCGAGCACACCGACGAGGTGCTCGCGGACCTCGGCTACGACGCGGACGCCATCCGCCGGCTCCACGAGGGCCGGGTCGTGGCCTGAACCCACCCCGGAAACTCAGATGCCCTGCACGCGGTCCTCGCGTGCAGGGCATCTGCTCGTGTGCGGGTCGGCCCTCAGGCCGGCGGGGCCTCACCGGCCTCCCCGCGCCGCATCCGTGCCTTCTCCCGGGCCCGCCGCGCGGTGACGTCCCTGATGACGGCGCCGCAGTGGGTGGCCACGCCGTCGGGACCGGCCAGCAGCACCACGCTGAACTCGATGGACAGCCTGCGGCCGTCCGCCCTCACGGCGGGCACCGCCAGCAGATCGGCCTCCCCGTACCTGCTCGCCCCCAGGGCCATCGCGGTCACGAAGCCCTCCCCGTGCCGCGCGCGGTGCTTCTCGGGGATGATCAGGTCCAGGCTGCGCCCGGCGACCTCCTCGGCGGAGTACCCGAAGATGCGCTCGGCGCCCCGGTTCCAGTAGCGGATCAGCCCTTCGCGGTCGACGATCACCAGTCCGTCGGGTGCCCGGGCGGCCATGCCCAGCACGACCGCGGGATCGAGCTCTGTCATGTCTCCTCTTTCCTTCTTCATTTCCTCATGGCTGTGGCGGGGCCCCTCCGGCGCAGGGGGCGCTCCCCGCCGGACGAGACCCCGCCACCGTGCCGCGGGGGAGCGGGTCAGCCCTGGGAGGCCGGGGCCCGCAGGGCGATGCGGTGCTCGCCCGCGTACACGTTCATGGAGGTGCCGCGGAGGAAGCCGACGAGGGTCAGGCCCGTCTCCACGGCCAGGTCGACCGCGAGGGCCGACGGGGCGGAGACCGCGGCGAGCACCGGAATGCCCGCCATCACCGCCTTCTGCGCCAGTTCGAAGGAGGCCCTCCCCGAGACCAGCAGCACCGTCCGCGACAGCGGCAGCAGGCCGCCGCGCAGGGCGCGGCCGACCAGCTTGTCGACCGCGTTGTGCCGGCCCACGTCCTCGCGGACGTCGAGCAGCTCGCCGTCCTCGGTGAACAGGGCGGCCGCGTGCAGACCCCCGGTCCGGTCGAACACCTGCTGCGCCGCCCGTAGCCGGTCGGGGAGGCGGGCGAGCAGTGCGGCGTCCAGCCGGACCGGGGGAGTGTCGAGGATCGGCCAGCGGGCCGTCGTGCGGACCGCGTCCAGGCTGGCCTTGCCGCACAGACCGCAGGACGAGGTGGTGTACACGTTCCGCTCGAGGGTGATCTCGGGCAGGACGAGGCCGGGAGCCGTGCGGACGTCGACGATGTTGTACGTGTTGGCCCCGCCGGCCGTGGCTCCCGCGCAGTACACGATGTTCCGCAGCTCCTCCGCGCTGCCCAGCACCCCTTCGCTGACGAGGAATCCGGCCGCGAGGGCGAAGTCGTCGCCCGGTGTGCGCATCGTGATGGCGAGGGGCCTGCCGTTGAGCCGGATCTCCATGGGCTCCTCGGCGACGAGCGTGTCGGGCCGGGCGGAGACCGCGCCCTCCCGGAGGCGGAGCACCCTGCGCCGTTCCGTGACCCGTCCCACCGCGATCACGCGGTCCGCAGCGCGAGCAGGTCCGAGATGGCGTGGACGGTCCGCAGCGTCCGTACGGGGACCCCGGTGATCTCCGCCAGTTCCACCACGGCCGCGAGCAGCACGTCGAGTTCGAGCGGCTTGCCGCGTTCCAGGTCCTGGAGGGTGGAGGTGCGGTGGTCGCCGACGCGTTCCGCGCCGGCCAGCCGGCGTTCGACGGAGACCCCCACCTTGCAGCCGAGGGCCTCGGCGACCGCGAGGGTCTCTCTCATCATGATCTCGATGACCTCGCGGGTGCCGCCGTGCCGGCACATCTCCCGCATCGTGGCCCGGGACAGCGCGCTGATCGGGTTGAAGGAGATGTTGCCGAGCAGTTTGAGCCAGATGTCGTTGCGCAGGTCCTGTTCGACCGGGCATTTGAGGCCGCCCTCCTGCATGGCCCCGCTGAACGCCAGGCAGCGCTCGGAGAGGGACCGGTCGGGCTCGCCGATGGAGAAGCGGGTGCCTTCGAGGTGGCGTACGACGCCCGGGCCCGCCAGCTCCGTCGCCGCGTACACGACGCAGCCGATGGCCCGTTCGGGGGCGAGGACGGCGCTGACCGCCCCGCCGGGGTCGACGCTCTCGATGCGGTGGCCCTCGTACGGTCCGCCGTGCCGGTGGAAGTACCACCAGGGGATGCCGTTCTGGGCGGCGATGACCGCGGTGCCCTCGTGCAGCAGCGGCTCGATGAGCGGCCCGCACGCCGCGTACGAGTTGGCCTTGAGGCCGAGGAAGACGTAGTCGACCGGACCGATCGAGGCCGGGTCGTCGGTGGCGTGGGCGCGGGCGGTGAAGTCCCCGCGGGGGCTGAGCACCCGGACCCCGTGCTCCCGCAGGGCCGCCAGATGGGGTCCGCGGGCGACGAGGTGCACATCGGCGCCTGTGCGGTGCAGCGCGGCGCCGACGTAGGCGCCGATCGCACCGGCGCCCAGAACTGCGACTTTCACTGTGCGGCACTCCGTTCGGTCGAGGGTACCGAGGAACTGCCGAACGTTGTCGACGAAATATTGTCTACAGGATGTAATCCTGGGCGGCAAGGGCTGACGCAGGCCGGGGGAAGGGGAGTTGGCCGTCCGGGGTGGCCGGGACGGTGCGCCGTAGACTGTAGGCGAAAGACAATCCATCATAGGGTTTCGCGAAGCGGCGGACGGCGCTGCCCAGAAGGGACCGTGATGTTGTCGACAGGACTGCCGCAGGGGGCGGTGCCCAAGCTGGAGCGGCCCGGCCCGCTGCGTGACCGCGTCTACGGGGCCCTGCTGGAGCTCATCACCACCCGCGCCCTCCAGCCGGGGCAGCACCTCGTCGAGAGCGAGCTCGCCGGACACCTCGGGGTGTCCCGGCAGCCGGTACGGGAGGCGCTGCAGCGCCTGAGCACCGAGGGATGGGTCGATCTGCGGCCGGCCCAGGGGGCGTTCGTGCACGAGCCCACCGAGGAGGAGGCGGACCAGCTCCTCACGGTCCGCACGCTCCTGGAGGCCGAAGCGGCCCGGCTGGCCGCCGCCCACGCCGGCGCCGAGGCGGTCGCCGCGCTCGAGGAGCTGTGCGCGCAGGGGGAGCGGGCCGTCGCCGCCGACGACGTGGACGCCGCGGTCGAGACGAACGCCCGGCTCCACGCGAAGATCATGGAGCTGGCGGGCAACGCCGTCCTCGCCGAACTCGCCGCACAGGTGGACCGGCGCGTCCGCTGGTACTACACCCCCGTCGCCCGGCAGCGGGGCCGCCAGTCCTGGGTCGAGCACCGCGAGCTGATCGCGGCCATCGCGGCCCGCGACGGACAGGCCGCGACGGAGATCATGCGCGCGCACACGGAGCACACCCGCAAGACGTACCACGAGCGGGAGAAGTAGCCCGTCCGCGAGGCCGAGTTCGTACGCGACCGGCTCCGTGTCTCATTTCACCGTCCGACATGTGGGAAGTCGTGTTCATTTCCCGGTCGGCCGCCTTACTGTGGCCTCGCAGCTGGTTCGCCCCCGTCCGCCAGGCGGGAGGCGTCGTAAGAGGGAACCCGGTGGGAATCCGGGACTGCCCCGCAGCGGTGAGCGGGAACGACCGCCGTCATACGCACTGGGACCGGAACCGGTCCTGGGAAGCGACGGCCATTAGGTGCCCGCCGGGAGACCGGCAGGCGTGCCCGCGAGTCCGAAGACCTGCCCGTTGCCCGTGCGCGATCGACCGCGCACGGCTTCCCGGTGACCTCGTGGGCGGGTCGGCGTGCTTCAGGCGGATCCTCCGTCGCGTACCCCTCGCCTCGGCGTACGCGGTCCCGGCGGTCCGCCCGTTCCGGCACCCTTCGCCCTCCGCGAGCCCCCACCGGGTTCATGGAGACACGCTCGCGAAGGAGAGTTCCGTGACCACCGAGTCCGCAGCCACCGTGTACGGCTACCCCCGCCAGGGACAGCACCGGGAACTGAAGAAGGCGATCGAGGGGTACTGGAAGGGCCGCGTCACCGCCGAAGCCCTCCAGGACACCGCCCGCGACCTGCGCCGCAGCAATTGGCAGCAGCTCGCAGAGGCCGGCATCACCGAGGTCCCGACCGGCGACTTCTCCCTGTACGACCACGTCCTGGACACCACGCTCATGGTCGGCGCGATCCCCGCACGCCACCGGCCCGCCGTCGAAGCGGACGCCCTGGACGGGTACTTCGCGATGGCCCGCGGCACCCAGGACGTGGCCCCGCTGGAAATGACCAAGTGGTTCGACACCAACTACCACTACCTGGTCCCCGAACTCGGCCCCGACACCGTCTTCACGGCCGACCCGGCCCGGCAGACCGCCCAGTTGAAGGAGGCCCTGGCCCTTGGGCACACGCCCCGCCCGGTCCTGGTCGGACCGGTGACCTACCTCCTCCTCGCCAAGCCCGCGCCCGGCACCGCCGCCGGATTCGAGCCGCTCGCCCTGCTCGACCGGCTGCTGCCCGTCTACGCCCAGGTCCTCGCCGAACTGCGCGCGGCCGGCGCCGCATGGGTCCAGCTCGACGAACCGGCCCTGGTCCAGGACCGCACCCCGGCCGAACTGAACGCGGCGGCCCGGGCCTACCGCGAGCTCGGCGGCCCCGCCCTCACCGAGCGCCCCCGGCTGCTCGTCGCCTCCTACTTCGACCGGCTCGGCGAAGCCCTGCCCGTCCTGGCGAAGGCGCCCGTGGAGGGACTCGCCCTCGACTTCACCGACCGGGCCGAGGCCAACCTCGACGAGCTCGCCGCCGCCGGCGGCATCCCCGGAAAGCGGCTGGTCGCCGGCGTGGTCAACGGCCGCAACATCTGGATCAACGACCACCAGAAGTCGCTGACCACCCTCGGCACCCTGCTCGGCCTCGCCGACCGCGTCGACGTGGCCGCCTCCTGCTCCCTGCTGCACGTCCCGCTCGACGCCGACGCCGAACGGGACACCGATCCGCAGATCCGGCGCTGGTTCGCCTTCGCCCGCCAGAAGACCGCCGAGATCAGCACGCTGGCCCGCGGACTGGCCCGGGGCACCGACGCCATCGCCGCCGAACTCGCCGCGAACCGGGCCGACCTGGCCTCCCGTACCGCCTCCCGCATCACCCACGACCCGGCCGTCCGGGCCCGCACCGCGGCCGTCACGGACGCGGACGGCCGCCGCGCACAGCCCTACCCCGAGCGGGCCGCCGCCCAGCGCGCCCACCTCGGCCTGCCGCCGCTCCCCACGACCACCATCGGCTCCTTCCCGCAGACCGCGGACCTGCGCACCGCCCGCGCCGACCTGCGCGCGGGGCGCATCGGCACGGAGGCCTACGAGGAGCGGATCCGGGCCGAGATCCGCGAGGTCCTCTCCTTCCAGGAGAAGGCGGGCCTCGACGTGCTCGTGCACGGAGAGCCCGAACGCAACGACATGGTGCAGTACTTCGCGGAGCAGCTCACCGGCTACCTCGCCACCCAGCACGGCTGGGTCCAGTCCTACGGCACCCGCTACGTCCGCCCGCCGGTCCTCGTCGGCGACGTCTCCCGTCCCGACCCGATGACCGTCCGCTGGACCACGTACGCCCAGGCGCAGACGGCCAAGCCGGTCAAGGGCATGCTCACCGGTCCCGTCACCATGCTCGCCTGGTCCTTCGTACGCGACGACCAGCCGCTCGGCGAGACCGCGCGGCAGGTCGGTCTCGCCCTGCGCGACGAGGTCGGCGACCTCGAAGCGGCCGGGACCGCGGTCATCCAGGTCGACGAGCCCGCCCTGCGCGAAACGCTGCCGCTACGGGCCGCCGACCACGCCGGATACCTGGAGTGGGCCACGGAATCCTTCCGGCTCACCACCAGCGGCGTCCGGCCGGACACCCAGATCCACACACACATGTGCTACGCGGAGTTCGGGGACATCGTCGAGGCCATCGAGCACCTCGACGCCGACGTCATCAGCCTGGAGGCGGCCCGCTCCCACATGCGGATCGCCGACGAGCTCGCCGGCGCGGGCTACCCGCGCGAGGCCGGCCCCGGCGTCTGGGACATCCACTCCCCCCGCATTCCCTCGGCCGGGGAGGCGGCGGCCCTGCTGCGCAAGGGACTTGGGGCCATCCCGGCCGAACGCCTCTGGGTCAACCCCGACTGCGGTCTGAAGACCCGGGGCTGGCCGGAGACGAGGGCCTCCCTGGAGCACCTCGTCGAGGCGGCCCGCCAGGTCCGCGCGGAGATCTCGCCGCGCGCCTGATCCCCGCGGGACCGACGGCCGGCACCCGGGACGTCCGGGTGCCGGCCGGTGGTGCGGGGCGGTGGTGCGGGGCGTCGGGCGTCAGTGCACGGGCACGGCCGGGGCGGACTCTCCTTCCGGGGCGTCGTCCTTGTCCCTGCGGCCGAGGTGGTTGAAGGCGAGGTTCAGCAGGACCGCGGCGACGCAGCCGGTGCTGATGCCGGAGTCGAGGATGATGCGCATGCTCTCCGGGAAGCCGTGGTAGAAGCCCTCGCTGGCCATGGGGATCACGCCGACGCCTAGGCTGATGGCCACGATGAGGACGTTGTCGCCGCGCTCCAGGCCGGCCTGGGCGAGGGTCTGGATGCCGCTGGCGGCCACGGTGCCGAACAGGGCGAGTCCGACGCCGCCGAGGACGGGCTGCGGCACCAGGGAGACGACCGAGGCGAGGAACGGGCACAGGCCGAGCAGGATGAGGATGCCGCCGCTCGCGGCCACGACGTACCGGCTGCGGACCTTGGTGATGGCGACCAGGCCGACGTTCTGCGCGAAGGCGCTGGCGGCGAAGCCGTTGAAGAGCGGGCTCAGCGCGGTGCCCAGGCCGTCGGCGCGCAGCGCCGCGGCCAGGGTCTTCTCGTCGGCGGGCTTGTCGACGATCTGGCCGAGGGCGATCACGTCGGCCGTGCTCTCGGTCATCGAGACGATCATCACGATCATCATGGAGACGATCGCGGCGGCCGCGAACTGCGGGGCGCCGAAGTGGAAGGGGGTGGGGAACCCGATCACGTCGGCATCGGCGACGGCGCTGAAGTCCGCGAGCCCGAGGGGGAGGGCGATCAGGGTGCCGACGAGGAGGCCGAGCAGGATGGATATCTGCTTGAGGAAGCCGGTGAGGACCCTGCGGAGCACGACGGTGATCAGCAGGGTCACCGCGGCGAGACCGATGTACTTGACGTCCCCGTAGTCCGCGGCCGACGGGTTGCCGCCCTGGGCCCAGTTGAAGGCGACGGGCAGCAGGGACAGGCCGATCAGCGTGATGACGGTGCCGGTGACCACGGGCGGGAAGAACCGGATGAGCTTGCAGAACCAGGGGGCGAGGAGGAAGCCGAAGACTCCGGCCACGATCACGGCCCCGTAGATCACGGGCAGCGCGTCCTCGGGGCCCTCGGCCTTGGCGATGGCCAGCATCGGGGCCACGCCGGCGAAGGAGACGCCGTTGACGAAGGGGAGGCGTGCGCCGATGTTCCAGAAGCCGAGCGTCTGGAGCAGGGTGGCGATGCCGGCGGCGAAGAGGCTGGCGCTCATCAGGAACGCGATCTCGGCCTGGCTCAGCCCCACGCCGATGCCGACGACCAGGGGCGGGGCGACGACGCCCGCGTACATGGCCGCCACGTGCTGGAGGCCGGCGCCGAGGAGCTTTCCGAACGGCAGGGTCTGGTCGACCGGATGCTTCTCGGCGGGGGTGGGTGTGGTGGTGGACGACGTGGATGACGTGGATGACACGGAGAGTCCTCCAGGACTGCGTGCGGACTGCGTGCGGAAGGGTGCGAGGACGCAGTCGAGCGGTCGGCAGGAGGGACCGGGGGCATGGAGGTGCCCTGAGCGACGGGGAGCCCGTCCTCTTGGGGGACCAGATCTCTGGTGAATCCAGGGGGAGTTGCCCGAACCGGGGTGCCGTGGGGTGAGCGAGCCCCGACGGCCCTGCCGAAGACTGCATGAACGGATCGTCCACGATGCGGAAAGCAGTTTCCGTGCGGCTGGGTGGCTCTAGTGGCTCACGCGGAGGGGAGCGTGTCAAGACCCGGGATCCGGGACCTCCGGGAGGCGGGCGGGGTCAGGTGCCCTGTGGACGCAGTCGCTGCCACAGCTGCTCGTCGATCCGGTCGAGGAAGGCCAGGGCCTCGCGTTCGACCGCTTCGGCGGCGGCGCCGGTGCGGCCGTGGTTGTCGATCCGCTGGTACTCCAGGTGCAGTTGCTCCAGGGCGCGTTGGATCTCCGGCGGCTCCACGGGCACGATCTTCGCGACGGGCCGCACGTAGTTCGGCCACCACCCGGTGACCGCCTCGCGCAGCAGCACGCGCAGCTGCCCCGTCCTGCCGGAAGCCCCGACGAAACAGGCGGGCGACGGCCGCAGCACCTCGAACAGGGCCTGGGTCTGCCGCGCCGACCCGCGCCAGCGGTTGCGCCGTTCCGCCTCGGCGTAGCGGTCGCGGGTCATGCCGACCCCCACGGCCGCCTGCTCCACGGTCAGCCCGAGGAGCGTCCGGCACTGCAGGAGCGTGGCCGGCTCGCCGAGCAGATCACCCGGCGCACACCACAACGCGGCGGCCAGCGCCTTGATCTGATGGACCGTCGGGATCTCTGTGCCCTGCTCCCAGGCAACCAGCGTGCCGGGGTGGAGCGGGTGTCCCTGGAAGGCCGAAACGGCCCAGGCGACCTGGCCGTGGGTGAGGCCGAGCCGCTCGCGCACGGCGGTGGCGCGGCGCGGCTCCAGCGGGGGATAGGGGGATATTTCGCCCTCGGAGGGGCTGCGGAGATCGTCTCGGGATGGCATAGCCGCACACCGTAGGGCGAGGGGGCGTTCCAGCCAAGGCCCTCGGGTGTCGGCGTCGATTGTGCGTACATCCAAAGAATCGCAGGAATCGAATCGCCTCCCTGGATGAGTTGACGGCCGGGGGGTCGGTTCGTAGGGTCGCTGTCGTCCACAGTGGAAAGTAAATTCCGCAATGAGGAATCTGGCCGTTCTCCCCACCCCGGAAAACAGCACGATCTCCTCTTCCCTCCGGGCAAGTCCGTCCACTTGTCCGGCTCTTCAGGCCGTGCTTCGCCCCCGACCGTCCCCGCCGCCCGCCGGCCGGGAGGTCTCTCGGAGGGACTGTCCCTTTTGCGCTCCCCTACGCTCTTCCCGCACGAACGCCCCGCCCCGCCCCTTCCCGTCCATCCCGCCGACGAGGTCCTGCCCCTGCGGCGGATGATCCCCGCCGCCCTCCAGCACGTGGCCAGCATGTACGCCGGCCTCGCGGCGCCACCGCTGATCATCGGCGGCGCCCTCGGCCTGACCGCGGCCCAGCTCACCGTGCTGCTGGCCGCGAGCCTGGTGGTCGCGGGCCTGGCCACCGTCGCCCAGACCTTGCGCTTCTTGGGTGTGGGTGCAGGGCTGCCCGTCACCAACGGGGTCTCCTTCGCCGTGGTCTCCCCGGTCCTGGCCGCCTCCGTGTCACGCGGGCAGGACACCCTGCCCCTGGTGTTCGGCGCCACCCTCGTCGCCGGGGTCGTCTGCTTCCTCCTGGCTCCGGCCTTCTGCCGGCTCCTGCGCTTCTTCCCTCCCGTCGTCAGCGGGTCCGTCATCACCCTGGTCGGGCTCTCGCTGCTGCCGGTGGCCGGACAGTGGGCCCGCGGCGGCGACCCCGCCTCCGCCGGCTACGGCTCGCCGTCCAACCTGGCGCTCGCCGCGGGCACCCTCGCCGTCACGCTCCTCCTCCACCGGCTCCTCAGCGGACGCTTCCTGCAGCGGGTGGCCATCCTGCTCGGCCTCATCGCCGGCACCGCCGCCGCGATACCCATGGGCAAGGTCGATCTCCAACCCCTGTCCCAGGCGCCGCTGTTCGCGCTCCCGGAGCCGTTCGCGTTCGGTGCCCCGCAGTTCGAGGTGCCGGTCATCGCCACCATGCTCGTCGTCATGCTCGTCTCCATGACGGAATCCACCGCCTCCCTGATCGCGGTGGGATCGGTCGTCGACCGCCCGGTCGACGCCCAAGTCATCGCGGGCAGCCTGCGCGCCCAGGGACTGGGCACCGCACTCGGCGGAGCCCTGGGCGCCTTCGTGAGCTGCGCCTACGCGCAGAACACCGGCCTGGTCGCGATCAGCCGCATCCGCAGCCGGTACGCGGTCACCCTGTGCGGAGCGATCCTGGTGCTCATGGGGCTCGTGCCGGTCCTGGGCTCGCTCGTGGCGCTCGTGCCGCTGCCCGTACTCGGCGGGGCGGCGGTCGTCTTCTTCGGCTCGATCACCGTCGCCGGGATCCGGACCCTGGCCAAGGCCTCCCTGGCCACCGGGCACAACGGCATCATCGTGTCCGTGGCCCTCGCCTTCGGTCTCTTCCCCGTCGCCTCGGGCGATTTCTACGAGCGGCTCCCCGCGCCCGTGACCATGGTGCTGGGGTCGGGCATCACGGCCGGATGCCTCGTCGCCGTCCTGCTCAACCTGCTGCTGAACCACTTCGGACGCGGGAGCGAGGCGAACGAGAGCCACGTTCCCACCGCCCAGGTCGACGCCTTCAGCGGGATCGACGGGGTGCGGCCGTCCAGATGAGGGGGTACCTCTCGCTCCCCGTCCGGTCGGCCCACAGGAGCCGTTCCCGTACGATCCCGCACCGCTCCTCCGGGATCCGCTCCGCCAGCCCGCTCAGCAGGTCGCGCATCCTGCGGAGCGCCATCGGGGAACCGGTGGCGCAGAAGAGCAGCTCGTCGACGGCGGTGCGCACGTAACCCTCCCAGTCCGGCACCGGGACCGTCACCCGCAACCGGCCGCCGCCGTCGGTGAACCGGCCGGTGTCCAGCTCCAGGCAGGCGAGCCGGGTCAGCAGGTCCTCGATGCGGTCCATGCTCTCCACCGCGGTGGCCGGGTCGTTGACCGCCGGGGAGAGGGCGCGCAGCCCGATGTCGGCGAGGAGCCGGAAGGGCAGGTCGGGATCCTGGTCGAAGGTCCGCTCGACCCCGGTCTCCAGGGCGCCGCGCAGCGCCGCCTCGGGCAGCTCGCCGCCGGTCACCTCGGCCAGCGGCATGCCGCGCGACACGGTAGCCCCCGGGGAGACGAGGAAGGCGACGGAGTAGCCGCGCTGCTCCGCCAGGCCGACCAGGGCGCGTACGTCCATCCGCTGGACCACCACCGCCGGCCCGGACCAGAGGACGGCGGTGGTGGAAGCCGCCGGGGGCGGTGCGGCGGCGACGGCCGCGGCCGCCCGGTCCGGGTCGTACGGGCGGGCGTACAGGGTGTCGAACATCCGGTGCGCGCGCGTGGCGATGGCGGTCAGGGAGTGGCCGAGCTGGATCGAGCGGAACGCTCTGGCCTGCAGGGCCCGCATGAGGGCGAGCGCGACCAGGGTGAGCACCATGGCCGTCCCGGGAACGAGGGTGGACACGGTCGTCCTGCGGGCACCGATGGCCAGCCCCGAGGTGATGCTGAAGACGAACACGCCGACGGTGAAGGCGAAGGCGCGCCACACGATCGGGTCGTCGCGGAAGAGGCCGAGGCGCGGGGTGAAGGTGCTGGCGGAGAACTGGATGACCAGGAACAGCATCGAGTAGATGATGCTCACCAGGCTGATGACGCCGAACCCGACGGTGAACAACAGTGTCACCACCGGTCCGGCGTCCAGCTGGGGCCCCAGCGAGAACCTGGGGAGCAGAACGCCCAGGGCCACCCCGGCCACCGCGCAGACCAGCTGGGCGAGATCCCGGCGCACCGCGCGCGAGCCGGACATCCAGCCTCCTCCAGGTCCCGGTGAACGGACTCCACCGATGAGGATGCAACCACGGGAACCGGGGGAGCGGTCGGCGAAATGCCGGGTGCGTGTGATTTTGGGGTGGGGCGGTCGGCGGGTGGCGGGAAACGGACCGCGGCCGTACGCCTCGCGTCAACGGGGCTGCCATGCGGTGGATTCCGGCCGCCGGATAGAGTCCCGGCATGATCACGGCCCCAGCTGCCTCCAGCGCGAAGCGGGCCCGCCGGCCGGCGGGTGCGCTGCGACTGGTGTGGCTGGCCGCCCTGCTGTTCGCGTTCCTCTACACCCACGCCGCCGGAGCCGACAGCGCCACGGCGCACGTCGCCCGCGGCGCGGCTCCCGTCGCCCACCTGGATGCCATCGGGGCCGACGGCGCCGGTCTCCACGACGGCGGCGACGTCCCGGGCGGGCACGAGCGCGGCGGCGACGTCCCCGGCGGGCACGAGCACGGCGGCGGGCACGCGCACCCCGCCGAGGCGTGCGCCTCCGGGCACCCCCAGCAGGGTGCGGAGCTTCCCGCGCCCTCGCTGCTTCCCCTCGGCGATCTGTCCCCCGCCGTCGGCGCGACGGGACCGGCCCGGTGGGAGCGGACCGTTCCGTCCGGCCTTCCTCCCCTGCGAAGTGCCCTCGGCTCCGTGGTGCAGCGGGTATAGATCCGGGCTTTTCGCCCCGATCCGACCCGATTCTCATCGCAGACCCGGCCCGCCGCCCTCACGCGGCCGACCGGGCGATGAGCCATGCACACGGCATCAAAGGAACACGCACGTGACTTCGCCCCAACTCCTCGGCACCCGGACCGCGGACACCGCGCCCGCCTCTCCTGCCACGGGACGCGCCGCCCGGCGCAAGCACCAGGCCGGTGAGGCCCGGACCAGGTCCCTGGCCGCCCGGTACCTCGGCTACGTCGGCTACTTCGTCGGCGCCGGCCTCATCAGCGGCGCCGTCGTCCACCACCCGCTCGACCCGGACCGCTACACCCGCATCGCCGTGTACGGCGCCCTCGTCTTCCTCTGCGCGACCGTCCTCAACGAGTTCGTGCTCACCCGGGAGCGTCCGGGAATGCCCCGGCTGCTGCTGGTCATGGGTGCCTCGCTGCTGCTGTCCTTCGGGATCGGCATGCTCAGCGGCGGGCTGCAGCACTTCGACGACTTCCCCGCCCGCGGCGCCGTCCTCGTCCCGGCCGGACTCGTCGTCTCCTTCGTCGCCTACGTGATCAAGGACGCCGACACCCCGGTGCGCCGGATCTTCGGCCTCGTCGGCCTGGCCGTCCTCGTCACCGCCGCCCTCGCCTTCCTCGGCCTGCGGGAAGTCGCCGCCTCCTTGGAAGAGAGCGCGCCCGGCGGCGGCCACAGCCACGGCAGCTCCGAAGAGGCCCCGGCGGACGAGCACGCGCCCGCCGGCACCCCGGAGAGCCCGGCGGCGCCCGCCCCCGGTGCCTCGTCGACCGCGAAGCCGGCTCCTTCGTCGGCTCCGCACACCGACGGACACGGCGGGCACTGAGCAGCCGGGGAGGGGCCGGGTTCGCCCGCCCCCTCCCCGGGAGGGGTGGTGTGCCGACGCGCGGGGCCTGCGTGTACTCCCGTGCGCCCCCATGTGCCCCTTCGAGGGCACCGGCCGTTCCGTTTACGGTTCCGGGCCATGAGCGGATACGCGAAGGAACCGGCCATGCCGACGGAAATCAGCACCCGCGACCTGCCTCCCTCCGACCGCTGGTCCCCGCCCCTGGTGATACCGGCCCCGGTCTGCCGTCTGGAGAACTTCCTCGGGGCCGAGCGGGCCGCCCGCCTGCTGAGCTACGCGATCTCCCGGCAGTCCGACTTCCACGCCGGCACGGTCGTGGACCCGCTGTCGGGCCAGGTCTCCCGCAAGGGGCGCAGCTCCCTCGTCCTCCCCGTGACCAGCCCCGTACTGAGCCGGCACCTCGCCGACTGCCTGCCGCTCGTGCAGGAGGTGCTCGGCCACCGGGCCGCGCTCACGCACACCTCGACGGTCATGACCGCGCACGGTGAAGGGGGCCACTACGGCATGCACACCGACGCCTCACGGGTCCGCGACGTCGGCACGGCCCTGTCGGCCGTGTACTACCTCCACCGCAGGCCCCGCGGCTTCGAAGGCGGCCAACTCCGGCTGTACGACACCCTGATCAGGGGCGGCCGGGCGCAGCCCGCGGAGTCCTACCGCACCGTGGAGCCCGACCACGACACCATCGTCTTCTTCCCGGCCGGCGCCTTCCACGAGGTCGTCCCCTCCACCTGCCCCAGCGGGCAGTTCGCCGATCACCGGTTCACGCTCACGACGTGGATCAGCGGTGCCCGGTCAGCGGAGACGGCGCACGGTTCCTCGTCCGGGGTCCTGGAGTGGATGGCCCGCGCGGCCGAACACACCCGCCCGCTCAAGGACATCGACGACGACGACCACGACCACGACCACGACGGAGCCGGCCCCGTCGCGCTCCCGGCCGCATCCGAGACCGCCCGGCTCTCCCTCCCCGCACCTCCGCCGCGCGCCGTCTGAAAATGCGGCCGGCGCAAGGCGGTCTGTTCCTGACGTTCCTTCACCATTACGCTGTCGGGGCGCTGTTGGGCCGGCGTCGGGGTCAGGACTTCGGCACGGTGTTGATGTGGTGGGTGCCGGCGCCGTAGAAACCCTCCACCGTTTTCAGGACGTCGGCCTGGGAAACCGCTTCACCGGCCTTGTGGTAGAACCAGTTGACCTTCATGTCCCAGGTGCGCGCGCCACCGGTGAAGGGAAGGTCGATGAACCAGTTGCTGAAATGCATGTCCATCTTCTCGCGCGGGACGTATTTGCCGGTACTCGTGAACAGGTCCTTGCCGTCCAGCGAATAGGTGGCCTTTCCGTCCACGAAGGTGATCATCATGATGTGCCAGCCTTCGAGGCGCTGCTTCTTGAGCGCGCTGTTGACCCGGTCCGGCGGATCGGCCTTGAACCAGCTCACGGTGTCGAGCTGCGGACCGGGCGAACCCCAGCCGCCGTTCGGCAGGTACTCGAAGTCGAGTTCGCTGTAGTTCTCCGAGGAGTCCGAGGCGGAGATCGGGAAGAAGGTCTCGACGACGTGGTCCCCGTTGCGGCCGCTGCTGGGCTTGTCGCTCAGGTGGACCCGGGCGGCGTAGGTGCCGGTGAAGAGCGGGGTGCCGGTGGTCTGTATCTCGACCTGCCGGGTGCCCTGCTTGGTGCCGTCGGTGGAGGACTGCAGCTGGAGGGCCCGGCCCCCCTGGGCGGTCGTGTCGGAGGGGAAGCTCGCGCCGGCGGCGGACCAGGTGTCCTTGATCCCCGGGCCGCCCCCGCCGGTACGGACCTCCCAGCCGTTGGCATCGAGCGCCGGGTCGTCGGGGCCGCTGTAGTGGAAGTCGTCGAACAGGGTTCCCGGCGGTCCGGCCAGGGTCGGCGAGGCGCTGGGCCTGTCCTTGGACGCGGAGGCGACGCCGGCGGGACCGCCGGAACACGCGGCGAGCACGCAGAGGAGGGCGGGCAGCGTGAGCGCGGTCCACGCGCGGCGACGAGGGGTGCGGCGGGGCTGACTCACACGGGCTCCTTGGGGCGGGCGTAGAGGCGGTACGTGGACACGCCCTCGAACGATGAAGCGATGAAACGATGATCGGCAGATCAGGGGCCGATCACATGAAGGGTCATCCTAAGGTTCGCGGAAAGCCGCTCATCCCCGGACTCTGACCGTATGCATGTTGATCATTTACCGGAAACCGGGCGTACAGACTTACCTACCAGTACCACTAATTGGCATTTCAATCCGATTACGACGGCGGATCAGATCACGTCAAAACCGCCCATCGGGCCCAAGTCGTTCCAGTTCGGTGCACTAGCGTTCGCCCTGCCATCCAGCGGTCCCCGTGCCCTGCAATGAAAGGCCTCGCAAGGTGCGCTCAGTCATTGGTTCCATTGATCGCGGATCGGTGCACCACATAGAACCCGAAATGTCCGAGTCGGGTTCCGAGGAGCCCGCTCCGGCCCCGGTCTTCGTCGACCAGTCGGGTCTGCGCGGCCGTCTGCTGCGCGGGCTCGGCTGGCCGGTCTCCCTGGTCGGCGCGGTGCTGGCGGTCGCCATGGGAAGCAGCCTGATCGGCATGCAGGCGGACGCCCCGGCGATGGGCATACCCGCGCAGCCCGCGGGGACGCCCGGCTCGCCGCCTTCCGCGGCGCCCCAGCCCACCCCGTCGGCGTCACCCGCGCCGTCCGCTTCGTCCTCACCCCGGACGACCACGCCCTCCGCGACACCCCGGACGGCTTCGGCGGCCACCCCGTCGAAGCCGGCCGCCACGCCGTCGAAACCGTCGGCCGCCCCGTCGAAGTCCTCGGCCGGCGAGCCGAAACCACCGGCGTCGAAGCCGAAACCCACGGCCTCCAAGCCGAAGCCGATGGCCGCCACGCCCGACGCCCCGGACTCCCCGGCCACCGCGCCGCCCGGAGCGAGCCCTTCGGGCCCGCCGGCCGGCAACCCCTGATCTTCCGCACCACCCATCTCCAGGAGCGTCATTGTCCCGCCATCAGCGCCGCCGGCAGTCCCTGCTCAGGCCGCGCCGACTGGCCGCGCCGCCGCTGCGCTTCTTCATGCCGCTGTCGCTGCTGGCGTGTCTGCTCGCACTGCTGGTCCTGCGCGGCCTAGCCACCAACGAGGCGTTCCACGACGACCGGATCGCGATCTCGGTCGACAAGACGACCGTGCCGCAGCACCTGCTCAAGGGCGGTCCGGTCATCGACGCGCGCGGCAGCAAGAACGCGAACCCGGTGAGCTACCGGATCCCCGACCGCACCGCGGTGCTGAGCTTCGACGACGGCCCCTCGCCGAAGTGGACTCCGAAGATCCTCGACGTGCTCGCCTCCCGCAACGTCCCCGCGGACTTCTTCGTGACCGGCGCCATGACCACGCGCCACCCGGACTTGATCCGGCGGATCGTCGCGGACGGCCACGAACTCGGCGTCCACACCTTCACCCACCCCGACCTGGTGTACCAGTCCCCGACCCGGATCAGCTGGGAGCTGGCGCAGACGCAGCTGGCACTGGCCGGCGTCGCGGGTGTGCACAGCGCGCTGTTCCGCCCGCCGTACTCCTCCGACGCCACGGCGATGGACGACTGGAACTACCCGGTGATCAAGTACGTGGGTGCCCGCGGCTACCTCACCGCGTTCATCGACCGGGACACCGACGACTGGAAGCGTCCCGGTGTCGAGCAGATCGTCAATGCGGCGATGCCGGCCACTCCCGGTGCGGGCGCGCTGATCCTGCTGCACGACGCGGGCGGCGACCGTACCCAGACCCTCGCCGCGCTCGAGCAGATCATCGACAGGCTGCAGGCCCAGGGCTACCGCTTCACCACCATCTCCGAAGCGCTCGGCGCCTCCAGCGCCACCGTGCCGGTGCACGGGTACCAGCTGTGGGCGGGCAAGGGGTACCTCTGGGCCACTCAGTTCGCCGTGCAGACCCTGCCGGTGCTGGTCGCGCTGCTGGCCCTGGTCGGCTTCCTCAACTTCGGCCGGTTCGGGCTGATGATCGTCCTCGCGCCCATCCACGCCCGCCGCTCCAAGCGCCGGGACGCCTGGGGGGAGCCCGTCACCCGGCCGGTCACGGTCCTGGTCCCGGCCTACAACGAGCGCGAGTGCATAGCCAACACCCTCAACTCCCTGGCCCTCAGCGACTATCCGATCGAGGTCATCGTCATCGACGACGGCTCCTCGGACGGCACCGCGGACATCGTCGAGGAGATGAACCTGCCGTTCGTCCGGCTGATCCGCAAGGCCAACGGCGGCAAGTCCAGCGCGCTCAACGCCGGCATCGCGGCCGCCTCGTACGACATCATCGTGATGATGGACGGCGACACCGTCTTCGAACCGTCCACCGTGCGCGAGCTGGTCCAGCCCTTCGGGGACCCGGCGATCGGCGCCGTCGCGGGCAACGCCAAGGTCGGCAACCGCGACAGCCTGATCGGCGCCTGGCAGCACATCGAGTACGTCCTCGGCCACAATCTGGACCGCCGGATGTACGACATGCTGAACGTCATCCAGACCATCCCCGGCGCGGTCGGTTCCTTCCGCAAGGAGGCCCTGAGCCGGGTCGGCGGCATGAGCGACGACACCCTCGCCGAGGACACCGACATCACCATCGCGGTGCTCTGCGACGGCTGGCGGATCGTCTACGCCGAACGCGCCCGCGCCTGGACCGAGGCTCCCGCCAGCCTCCAGCAGCTCTGGTCCCAGCGGTACCGCTGGAGCTACGGCAGCATGCAGGCGATGTGGAAGCACCGCCACGCGGTGACCTCCCGCGGACCGGCCGGGCGCTTCGGCCGGATCGGGCTGCCGCTCGTCGTGCTGTTCGGCGTCGTCGCCCCGCTGCTGGCGCCGCTGGTCGACCTGTTCCTGCTGTACGGCGTCCTGTTCGGGGACGCCCAGCTCACCCTCGCGAGCTGGGGCGGCTTCATCCTGATGCAGGCCGCACTGTCCTGGTACGCCTTCCGGCTCGACGGCGAGAAGCCCTGGCACCTGATCAGCCTGCCGGTCCAGCAACTGGTCTACCGGCAGCTGATGTACATCGTCCTGCTGCAGTCCGCGATCACGGCGATGACCGGCGGCCGGCTGCGCTGGCAGAAGCTCCGGCGCACCGGTGAGGTCGCCGTACCCGTGGAGGTCCGACCGTGACCGCGTTCATCGACCGGGGGCGCACGCAGGACACCGTCCAGCTCAGGACCATCGCCGTTCCGCAGCAGCCCGGGCCGGAGCGGGAGCAGGTGCCGGCGCCATTGCCGGCGCCCGAGGCGGGGCCCGAGGCCCCGGCTCCCCGCAAGGGCGGCCGGGACCGGTACCTCGACCTGCTGCGCGCGCTGGCCCTGCTCCGCGTGATGCTCTACCACCAGTTCGGCTGGTTCTGGCTGCCCCTCGTCTTTCCGTCGATGGGCGTCATGTTCGCCCTGGCCGGCTCCCTGATGGCCCGCTCGCTCAGCCGTCCCGCCCTCGGCGTGATCCGCGGCCGCCTGCGCCGCCTGCTGCCGCCGATGTGGCTGTTCGGCGCCGTCCTGCTCACCCTCCAGATCCTCGACGGCTGGGGCCCCGACTCCGACGGTCACCCCACCTGGTGGTGGACCAAGCTGGCGTTCTGGATCCTGCCGCTGAGCACCCCGCCGTACGCGGAGTCCCTGCCCGGCTTCGGCCTCGTGAGCGAGACCTGGGCCCTGCAGATCACCGTCCCGCTCTGGTACCTCCGGGCCTACCTCTGGTACGTCCTGCTCTCACCGCTGATGCTGAAGGCGCTGCGCCGCCTTCCGGTGGTGACGCTGTGCGCCCCCCTGGCGGTGCTCGTCGTCATGCACACCTTCTTCGCCGACCAGGACTTCGTCTACAGCCGGGTCTGGGAGAACGCCAACGACTTCGCCATGTTCGGCTCCTGCTGGATCCTCGGCATGGCCCACCAGGAAGGGCTGCTCAAGAAGATCCCGCAGTACGTCCTGCCGTCCATCGCCCCGCTGGTCATGGTGGCCGGCCTCTGGTACCTGCAGACCCGGCCGGTCGACCCGACCGTACCGACGGACATCGAGTCCTGGCCGATCGCCCAGGCCCTGTGGTCCCTGGGCTTCGTCGCCCTGCTGCTCCACATCAGCCCGTCCTGGGAGGTGTGGCCCAGGGTGCTGGAGCGGTGGAACGGCCTGGTCAGCTTCCTCAACGCACGCGCCGTCAGCGTCTACCTGTGGCACCAGGTGGCCCTGGTGGCCGCCATCCCGCTGGTGGACCCCCTCTGGAGCGTGGAGTTCTTCTACGAGAACTTCCAGTGGCTGCTGGCCAGCATGTGGTTCACGCTGCTGGTGGCGATCCCGCTGGTCGGCCTGCTGGTGCTGGCCTTCGGCTGGGTCGAGGACGTGGCCGCCAAACGCCCGCCGCGGCTCCTGCCGTACCCGCGCCGCAAGCGGGGCAGGCGCCGGGCGGCCACCGACTGACCGGCACCCGGCCGGCCGGCACCCGACCGACCGTCACCGCAGGCGGTCCCCGAACTCCTCGATCATCTCGGCGACCGCCGCCTCCGCGCCCGCGGAGACGGCGAACATGTTGAGGAAACCGTGGACCAGGCCCTCGTAGGTGCGGACGAACACGTCCACTCCGGCGTCCCGCAGCGCACGGGCGTAGGCCAGGCCCTCGTCGCGGAGCGGGTCGAGGGCGGCGGTGGCGATGACGGCGGGAGCCAGCCCGCCGTGGCTCGCCGCGTGCAGCGGGGAGGCCCGGAAGTCCGTGGCCGCGGAGGCGTCGCCGTCCAGGAGGATCGCCGTGAGGTCCCGCAGGTCCTGGAAGGTGAGCAGGTAGCCCTCCGCGTTCTCGGTGTACGAGGGGTAGTCGGTCAGTGTGCGGTCCGTGGCGGGGTAGGCGAGCAGCTGGGCCGCGAGCGGTTCCCCGGCGTCGCGGAAGGCGAGGGCGACGGAAGCGGCGAGGGCCGCGCCCGCGCTGTCGCCCGCGACGGCCAGCCGGTCCCGGCGGCCGCCGTACCGGTCGATGCGGGCGCCCGCCCACCGTGCCGCGGCGAGGCAGTCGTCGAAGGCGGCCGGGAACGCGTGCTCCGGGCGCCGCCGGTAGTGCACAGCGACCACGACGGCCCCCAGGTCGCGGCAGAGGCGGCGGGCGACGTGGTCGTGGGTGTTGAGGTCCCCCACGATCCACCCGCCGCCGTGGAAGAAGACGACGGTCGCGCCGGGCCCGTCCCCGTCGGGCCGGTAGACCCGTACGGGGACGGGCCCGGCGGGGCCCGGGACGGCTTCGTCCGTCACGGACCCGACGCCGATCGGCGTCACCGGCGCCACCAGCCGGTTCGAGGCGCGCTCCGCCTCCCGCAGCTCCTCGGGCCGGGCCGCGCCGATGCGCTTCCCCGGCACCGAGGCCGCCTGCTCCAGGAGCGCGGCGAGGTCCGGATCCAGGGTCATCCCGCACCACCCGCCCGATCGGGTGCGTACTCCCGGCCGGTGGCCCGGGCCGTGTCCGGTCCGAGGTCGAGCATGGTCGTGTCGGTCATCTGCCGCTCCTTCGGGGCCGGGGAAACCGCTCAGGGGCAGCTGATGCGGGCGTCGCCCGGGTCGGTGGTGCAGGTGTCGGAGCCCATGCCGCCGTTGGCGGTGTCGTTGGCGTTGACGCCGTCGGTGGTGCTCAGGCGGTCGTTGCCGTAGTAGCCGGTGAGGGTGTCGTTGCCCGGGCCGCCGTTCAGGGTGTCGTCGCCGTAGCCCCCGTCGAGGTTGTCGTTGCCGGGGCCGCCGTGGACGGTGTCGTTGCCGTAGCCGGCGCGGACGGTGTCGTTGCCGCTGAGGGCGCAGACGACGTCGTTGGAATAGCCGCCGTTCAGGGTGTCCGTACCGCTGGTGCCGATGATCGTGCAGCCGCGGGAGTTGTTGATCGAAGTCGAGGCACCGGCGCTGTTGTTGCCCGGGTTCGGGTCCTGGGCGGGGGCGGTGGCGGAGGCGTTGTTCGTCAGGGTGCCGGTGGCCCGCGGCTCGGCCGTCACCGTGACCGTGGCGCTCGCGCCGGGGGCGAGGCTGCCGAGGGCGCAGTTCGCCCCGGTCGCCGTGGTCGTGCAGGTGCCCTGGGAGGGGACCGCCGACAGGAGGGTGCCGCCGGCACCCGAGAGGGTGTCGGTGAGCGTCACGCCCGTCGCGGTCACGGTGGAGGCCGCGGCACTGGAGACCCGTACGGTGTACGAGGCCTGGTCGCCGATGCTCACGGTCGTCGTGCCGGTCTGCGTCACCGACAGGTCGGCGGCCGGCGGGGGCGGCGGCGGGGTGGTGCCACCGCCTTCGTAGCGGGCGATGCCGAAGGCGCCCAGTCCGGCCAGGCCCGCGGCCACGATCTTCCCGTCGGGCTGCACGAGCAGCCCCCGGATCTCCTCCCCGCCCAGCATGCCGGTGTACACCCGGCCGTCACCGCCGCCGAAGCCGGTGTCCAGGCCGCCGTCCGGAAGGTAGCGGGCGAGGGCGAAGTCGGAGGCCTCCTGGCTGTCCGGGTCGTCGGCCGTGCCGCCGACGAGGATCTTCCCGTCCTGCTGGAGCGTCATGTCGTACGCCACCGCCGTGCTGAGGGGCCAGACGGTGGTGACCCGGCCGCCGGTGCCGAAGGCGAGGTCGGGAGCTCCGCCCGCGGTGAACCGGGCCAGCGCGAAACCGGTGTTGGTCGAACCGGCGGCGACGACCGCGCCGTCGGACCGGACCGCCACGGCCCGGCCGAAGTCCGTACCGCCGAAGTCCGCGGTGGCCATGCCGTCGCCGCTGAAGGAGGTGTCGAGGCTGCCGTCGGACAGGTAGCGGGCCACGCCGAAGTCGAAGGCGGTACTGCCCACGTGGCCGACGGCGACGAACCTGCCGTCCGGCTGCAGCGCCAGGCCGGTCGCCTGCCCGCCCGCGTCCCCGGGGAAGGCGGGAGCGAATCCCGCCACCACCGTGCCGTCCCCGCCGAAGGAGGGGTCCGGACTGCCGTCCGGGTTGAGGCGGGCCAGCGCGAAGCCCGCTCCGCCGCTGAGGCCCACGGCGAGGATCTTCCCGTCCGGCTGGACGACCAGGTCGGCGGCCCCCGAGGCGCCGCCGAACGACTCGACGCGCACCAGGCCCGCCGAGCCGAAGCCCAGGTCGGGGGAGCCGTCGGCGTGGTAGCGGGCGACGGAGAAGAAGCAGCAGCCTCCGCCTTCCTCCACGACCTCCGTACGCCCGGCGACCACGATCTTCCCGTCGGAGGGCTGTACGGCCACCGCCTCGGCCTGGTCGTCGCCGCCGAAGTCGCTGGTCACCCGGCCGTCTCCGCCACCGAATCCGGTGTCGACGGAGCCGTCGGCGCCGTACCGGATCAGCGCGATGTCGAATGGGACGCCCGGCCCCGTGACGCGCCCGGCCACGACCAGCTTGCCGTCGCCCTGCCGGGCGACGTCCAGGCCCTCGGCGTAGTCCCACGGGCCGCCGTTGTCGGGGAAGTACGTCTGGGTCCGGCCGGAGTCGGCGAACGAGGGGTCCAGGTCCCCCGGAGCCGCCAGCGCCGTGCCGGGCAGCGCGAGGACCAGCGCCAGGGCGGCCGCCGAGGCGGCCGACATCACCCTGGCCGCCCCTCCGCCGTGCCGCAGGGGGCGGCGGTGCCCGTGAGGTGGTCGGGGGTGTGAGTGCGTCATGGGCGTACGGCCTCCGAGTCGCGCCGGGAAATCAGCAGGCAGCAGCTTGGTGCCGGACGCGCGCCGCACGGCCGAGGCGCGGGGCGCGCTGAGCCCTCTGCGGGCGTGATCCACCCCTGCGGGCGAACGCTCGCGGTGGGCGTGGGCTGCGGATGTCCGTGCGGGCCGTGCCGCGGCCGCCGGGCGGTCAGGAGCGGGACCGCCCGGCGGCTGTGACGGGCGGTCAGGAGCGGGACCGCCTGACGGTTGTGACGGGAGGTCAGGAGCCGGACCGCCCGACGGTTGTGACGGGAGGTCAGGAGCGGGACCGCCCGGCGGCCGTGACGGGAGGTCAGCCCCGGGACCGGCTGCGCCGCACCATCGCGAAGCCGAGGCCCGCGGCGCCGACGGCGGCCAGGCCTGCGCTGCCCGCGATCACCGGGGTGTTGCCGGAGGAGTCCTCGACGCCCTCGGCGCCCGCCTTCACGCCGCCCTTCGGGGGAGCGGGCTTGGCGGGCTTGTCACCCGTGCCCTTGTTGACGGCCGGGAAGTCGTAGAACTTCGTCTTGCCCTCGAGGGTCACCTTCAGCTGCGGCTTGGCGCTGTCGGCCTTGACGATCTCGAACTTCTGGCCGTTGTTCTCGAAGCGCGGGCTCTTCTTCGTCAGGGTGGCCTGGACGTGGCCGGCCTTGAACCCGGCGGGGGCGTCCTCGGGACCGACCCGCAGCACGGCCTTGGGGCCGTCGGTGGCGGTGTGGGAGAGCTCGGCCAGCGTGTTGCCGCCCACGCTGATGCCCGCGACCTTCACCTTGTCCGGGCTCGGCTTCGGCTTCGGCGTGGTGGAGTCCTTCTTCGACGTGACCTTGCCGTCCGCGGACAGGGTGAAGGTGTAGCCGCCGTGCTGCGCGGAGGCGCTCTTGCCGAACGCCTTCAGGGTGAGGAGCGGGCCGCTCTTGGCCTGGGTGATCTCGGCCTCGTAGCCCTTGACCGTCAGATCCATCGTCGGGCCGTTGCTGAGGTGCTTGTAGAGGGTGGCCTTGTAGCCGTCGGCCAGCTGCTGCTCGCCCGCCGCCTCCTTCTTGGTCTCGGACTTGCCGGCCTTGTCCTGGGTGCCGGTGGAGGGCGAGGCGGCGGGAGTGGGGCTGTCGGCGAAGGCGGCACCGGCCGGAACGGCAAGGCAGACGATGACACCGGCGGCGACGGCGGCGGTACGGAGACTACGGGTGGCACGCATGGAGGTGGATCCCCTCTGGGTCGGAGCGTCGCCCGAATGGTCCGGCGATTGCCGGGGCGACGACCAACAAGCTAGGAGGGCAATCCATAGGTAATGCGTAGGCAATGTAACGCCCGGCGCGACACGTTGTTGCGACCGGGTAAAAGGACGTCGGCCTCCGATCATCGCAGGTCAAAGGTCCTGCAGCCGGGCCGTTTCGCGGAATCTCCGGGGGTGTGACCGAATTGAGGAGCCGCGTGGGGGCGGCCGTTACATTGCCTAGCCATTACCTCAACATTGCGTTCGTAACGTGGTGTCCACACCGCGTCGAACGCGGATGCATGTCCCGCCCCGCGCCCACCGGAGTACCCGATGACCAGCACCCTCACCCCCACCTCCGCCCCCGTGCGTACGGGCATCCCGCGCCACCGCCGGATCGTCACCACCGCCGCCGTGGCCCTCGTCGCGACCGGATGCCTGAGCGCCTGCGGCGGTGGCGGCAAGCTGCCGCCGGACCCCAAGGTCGGCAGTACCGCCTCCGCCCCAGTCAGGGACGTCGCGCAGGAACTGCCGAAGTCCAGGCCCACCGGCATGAAGATCGACGCGGCCGGTGTCGACGCGAAGAAGATGCTCGACCTCACGACCGACGCCAGCGGCGAGCTGGGCGTGCCGAACGCCGACACGGACGCCAACACCCCGGGCTGGTGGAGCGACGGGGTCACCCCCGGGGAGAAGGGCGCCTCCGTGCTCGTCGCGCACTTCGACACCAAGCACGGCCCGGCCCTGATGAAGGACGTCAAGAAGGTCAAGCTCGGCGACACCATCGAGGTGCCGCGCGAGGACGGCCGGACGGCCAAGTTCAAGATCCGTGAGATCGAGGACGTCAACAAGAAGGACTTCCCGACCGACAAGGTCTACGGCGACACCAACCGCTCCGAACTGCGCCTGCTCACCTGCGGCGGCGAGCTGAAGAACGGCCACCGCACCAACAACGTCATCTTCTACGCCGACCTCGTCGCGTGACCCGCAGGCGGACGCACCGGCGACGAGACGGAAACCGGCCCCCCTGGTCCTGCTCCCCGCACTCGTCCCGGCGCTGCTGGGCTGCGGCACCCATAACGGTCTGCGCGCGGCGGACCAGGGCGCTCCGGCACCGCGCGCCCAGGGCCCGTACCGGCTCTGGCCCGAACGCCCGCCCGCCCCTCCCGCACCGGACGAGGGGCTCGGCGCCGACATCGGACGGGAACTGCGGGAACTGGCGGACCTGCCCGGTGACGCGGCCGCACAGGACGACCTCGGCAGCCTGATGCACGGCGCGATCAGCGCCCGACCGTGGAGGTGGCCCGGGAGCGGTCGCTCGCCCGGCTGGACCGCATCGCCCAGGCGTACGAGGGCGCAACCCCCCTCAGGGCGGGGCGGAGGCCCGCATCGGTCTCGCGGCATCCGAAGTCGGCACGTCACGGGGGAGGGGCGGCCGGGATCACCCGGTGCTGCTCCACCCGGTCGTCCTGGAGAACGAGTCGAGCAGGTCCACCACGAAGACCAGGGTCGAGCCCGCCGGGATCAACGGCGAGGGCGACTGCTTGCCGTAGCCGAGCCGCGGCGGAACGATGATCTCGCGCCGGCCGCCGACCTTCATCCCCCGCACCCCCCGGTCCCAGCCCTTGATGACCTTGCCGCTGCCCAGGGTGAACTTGTAGGGCTCGCCCCGGTCCCAGGAGGCGTCGAACTCCTTCCCGGTTTCGAAGGTCACCCCGACGTAGTGGACCCGGACGACCATGCCCGGCTTCACCTCGGCCCCGTCCCCGACGACCAGGTCCCGGACGGTCAGCTCGGTGGGAGCCGGCCCCTCCGGAACGCCGACCTCGGGCTTCGTCAGTTCACTCATCGCTCTCCGTCGGAAGTCTCGGAAGTGGAAGTCCCACGCTACCGAGAAGGAGAGAGCAGGAAGGGACGCCGGGGCAGCGAGGGCAGTCCGCGCATCAGGCGGTTCGCCGCGGTGGCGTAGGCGATGCCGAAGACCAGGGAGGCGAGGAAGGCCAGGTGCCGGGAGAAGCCGTCGATCAGCGGGAAGATCTGCCAGTGGGTCAGGTAGATGTACAGGGAGCTGGTGGCCAGGAGGCCGGCGACCCGGTTGACGCGTTCGAGGCTGGGAAGCGTCGGCACCCACACGAGCAGGGCGAACGTGGCGATGATGATCGCCTCCCGTCCGGGATCGCCGGGGAAGAAGCCGGGCACCGTGGCGAGCGCGGCGGCCGTGACCAGGATCCGCTGGGCCCTCGTACGGGCCTTCGCCGCCGCCCAGCCGAGTGCGAACAGCCAGAACACGGTGACCGCGTCGGGCATCAGGGTGCGGTCGGGGAGGCCGACCAGGTCGTAGCGGGTGAGCAGGCCGAGGGCGGCGAGCGCCAGGGGCAGCCCGTAGGGGAACCGGCGCTCCGCCCGGTCCGCCAGGGGGAGCGACAGCAGGGCCACGGCGACGACGAGGATGTACACCAGAGCCTCGATGAACCAGAAGTGCATGCCCGTTTCGCTGCCCTCGGGCCCCAGCACGCTGTCGAGGAGCAGGAGGTTGGCCAGGGTGTAGTCGTCGTTGAGGAGCAGCACGAAGCCGACCCAGATCATGGACGGCACTGCGACCCGCGCGATGCTGAGGCAGGCCCGCCGGACGCGTTCACCGCGTGCGGCGGTGGTGAGGTGGAAGCGGGCGAAGTTGTAGCCGGCGACCGCGAGGAGCAGGTGCGCACCGCCCTTGATGCCGAAGACGTGGACGTGCGAACCGACGATGCAGAAGATCGCCATGGCGCGCAGGGCGACGCTGGTCTCCACGGCCCGCCCGCGCGCGGGGGCCTCCTCCCGCGCCGGCCCGAGGTCGCGGATCGGCGTGGTGTGCCAGTCGGCCGGCAGCCGGCCGAGCCGCTCCTCGAGGTGGAGGGACATCTCGACGTACGAGAGGGAGTCGCCGCCCAGGCCGACGAAGGTGCTGTCCGGCGTCACTCCGGGCCGGTCGAGGATGCGGGAGTACAGCCGGCACAGGTCCTCGGGGCCGTTGCCGCGGTCCCGCGCCGGTGCGCCGGAGCCGGAGCCGGCGTCGGCGTGGGCGTCGGCGTCGGCGGCGGCCGGGCGGGCCAGTTCGCGTACGGCCCGGTAGTCGGGCTTGCCCGACGGCAGGCGGGGGAGATCCGCCACGAGGCGGACCCGGACCGCCCGGGCCGGCAGACCGCACTCGCCCGTCACCAGCCCCCGTATCCGGCGCGCGGCCGCGGTGCCCGCGGCGACGGCGGCGATGGCGAGGGCCTCGTCGTCTCCGCTGCACAGGGAGGTGAAGCCGTGCCGCGCGAGCATCGCCTCGACCTGCGCGGGGTCGATGCGCAGGCCGAGGATCTTCGCGAACCGGCTGCGGCGGCCGATGATTTCGTACAGGCCCTGGTCGGTGCGGCGCGCTATGTCGCCGGTGTGCAGCTCGTCCACCGTCCGGCCGAGGGCGAGGTCCTCGGGGGTGCGGGCGTAGCCGAGCATCACGTTCGGCCCGGCGTAGACGAGTTCCCCGGTGTTCTCCCCGGGCCACTCGGGCAGCGGCTGGAGCCGGAAGGATCCGCCGGGGACCGGCACGCCCGCCGCCTCGGGGTGGGTTTCCGCGAGGCCGGGCGGCAGGTAGGCCATGCGGGCCGTCGCCTCGGTCTGGCCGTACATCGCGAACAGCTCCCAGCCGGCGGCGCGTCCGAGGGCCGCGAAGCGGCGGACCCGGTCGGGCGCGAGCCGGCCGCCGGCCTGGGTGACGTAGCGCAGGTGGGGCAGGTCCATGGAGGCGAAGCCGACGCGGTCGAGCAGGTCGAAGGTGTACGGGACGCCCGCGAAGGTCGTTCCGCCTCCGGTGCGGAACATCTCCCAGAAGCAACTGTCGGCGACGGAGAGGTCGGTGAGGATCAGGGCGGCGCCGCGCAGCAGGTGGCTGTGGATGACGGACAGGCCGTAGCAGTAGTGCATCGGCAGCGTCGTGGCCGCGCGGTCGGTGTCCCGGATCTCCAGATAGCCGGCGATGGATTCGGCGTTGGCCTGGAGGTTCTCGTGCGAGAGCCGCACGAGCTTCGGCGAACCGGTCGATCCCGAGGTGCTCAGCAGCAGTGCGAGATCCGGGTGCAGTTCGTGCGCCGAGCCGGGGCGCCGTTCGTCGAGCACCCACTGCCCGCCGTCCGGGTGCGCCACGACGTCCGGGTCGTACGCGTCGACGAGCGACCGCACGGCTTCGGGGTGGTCGCCGGGCACCAGCAGGACCGGGTGTCCGGCCGAGAGCGCCGCGAGGTGGACGACGAGCGCCTCGACGGTGTTGGCGCCGACCAGCAGGATCAGACGGCGCTCGTGCCCCAGACGGCCGGCCGTCTCTTCCACCCGGGCGGCGAGTTCGCGGTAGGTCAGGGTGCCGTCGGCGGTGAGGACCGCGGTGCGGTCGCCGTGGCTCGCGAGACGGGCGGCGAAGGGGACGGTCTTGGTGCCTGGCAGGAGGGCGGAAGGGGCTGTCACGGACGCATCTTAGGAATGCCTTACCTCATTGGAAAGTCACAGGAAAGTCACAGATGGGACAGGGAAGATCCATAGGGAAATCACAGGTAAGGTCGGCTCCGCCGAATGCCCGGCGCGCCGGATCGTTGCGTACGTCACCCTTGACCTTTAGGTAAGCATTGCCTTACTTGTAGGGCGTTCACCGGTTCTCGCTGCACGTGCAGGAAGGCTTCTCATGCGACGCCCCACGGCCCACCGTCTCGCCGCGTTCTCCGCGGCGGCGCTCCTCCTCCCCGTCCTCGCGGGCTGCGGTGTCGACGAGGACGATGCCGGGCTCGTGATCTACTCGGGCCGCAACGAGAAGCTGGTCAAGCCGCTCCTGGACGAGCTGGAGAAGGCCGTCGGCACCACGGTGGCCGTCCGCTACGGCGAGAGCGCCGAACTCGCCGCCCAGATCCAGGAAGAGGGCGACAAGACCAAGGCGGGCCTGTTCTTCTCCCAGGACGCAGGCGCGCTCGGAGCCCTCTCCACCAAGGGTCTGCTGGAAAAGCTGCCCCAGGCATCCCTGGACAAGGTCGACCCGGCGTTCCGCGGTGGCGCGGGGGACTGGGTCGGCACCTCGGGGCGCGTCCGCGTCCTCGCGTACAACCCCGGCCAGGTGTCCAAGGCCCCCGACAGCGTGCACGACCTGGTCAAGCCGGAGTGGAAGGGCAAGATCGGCTACGTCCCGACCAACGCCTCCTTCCAGGCCTTCGTCACCGGCATGCGCGTCCTGGAGGGCGACGACGCCACCCGCACCTGGCTCAAGGGTCTGAAGGCCAACGAGCCGAAGGTCTACGACAACAACCTCAAGGTCCTCGACGGCGTCGGCAAGGGCGAGGTCTCGCTCGGCCTGATCAACCACTACTACTGGTACGAGCAGGTCGCCGAGAAGGGCGAGGGCAAGGTCAAGGCGAAGATCCACTTCCTGCCGGGCGGCGACCCGGGCTCCCTCGTCAACACGGCCGGGGTCGGCATCCTCAAGGGCAGCGACCAGGCTCCCGCCGCGCAGAAGGCCGTCGACTTCCTGCTCTCGGAGAAGGCGCAGAAGTACTTCGCCGACGACACCAAGGAGTACCCGCTGGCCGCCGGCGTCACCAGCACCGTCAAGGGCCTGCCGCCGCTGGCCTCCCTCGACGCCCCCAAGATCGACCTCGGCAAGCTGGAATCGCTTCAGGAGACCCTGAAGATGCTCCAGGAAGCCGGGATGGTCTGACCCTGATGCCCTCCACGGATCCCGCCGCTCCTGCGGATCCCGCGGCAGCCCCGGATTCCTCCGCGTCCGCGGGTTCCCCGGCGCCGTCGGATCCCGCCGCGCCGGCGGATTCCCCCGCACCCGCGGATCCCGCAGTCCGTCCGGCAGGCGCCGCCGCGTCCGCCGGGCGGTCGCGTGCCGGGCGCCGGCCGCCCGCCGTGCTGCTCGTCCCCGCCGCCCTCGCGGCCGTGTTCGCGCTGCTGCCGCTCGGCTACCTCGCCGTCCGCTCCCTGGAGCGGGGCCCCGCCTTCGCCTGGGACGTCGTCGCCGACGAGCGCACCGCCCAGCTCCTCGGCCGCAGCCTCGGGCTGGCCGCCGTCGTCGTGGCGGCCTCCCTCCTGCTGGGCGTGTCCCTCGCCTGGCTCACCGTACGAACCGCGCTGCCCGGGGCCCGGGCCTGGTCGGTGCTGGTGACCCTGCCCCTGGCCGTGCCCAGCTACGTCGCCGCCTTCGCCTGGCTGTCCGCGTTCCCCGCCCTCGAGGGCTTCGCCGGCGCCGCCCTCGCCCTCACGCTGGTGAGCTTCCCGTACGTCTACCTGCCCGTCACCGCCGCACTGCGCGGGGCCGACCCCGCACAGGAGGAGGTCGCGCGCTCGCTCGGCCACGGGCCGCTGAAGACCTTCCTGCGCGTCACGCTGCCGCAGCTGCGCCCCGCCGCGGCCGGCGGAGCCGTGCTCGTCGCGCTCTACGTGTTCTCCGACTTCGGCGCCGTCTCCCTCATGCGGTACGACACCTTCACCCGGGGTATCTACACCTCCTACCGGGCCAGCTTCGACCGCACCCCGGCCGCCGCCCTCAGCGTCGTCCTGGTCGTCATGACGATCCTGCTCGTCGCCGCCGAAGCCCGTACCCGCGGGCGCGCCGGCCACGCCAGGACCGGATCCGGCACGGCCCGCCCGGCCGTCCCCGCACCGCTGGGCCGCTGGCGGACACCGGCCCTGGCCTGGTGCGCCGCGGTCGTGTCCGTCGCCGTCCTCATGCCGCTGGCCACCCTCGGGTACTGGCTCGCCGTCGGCAACTCCGCCACCTGGGACCCCGCCCGGCTCCTCGACACCGCCGGCACCACCCTCGGCGTCGCCGCCGCCGGAGCCGCGCTCACCACCCTCCTCGCCCTGCCCGTCGGCGTCATCGCCGCCCGCCACCGGGGCCGGACCGCACACCTGCTGGAACAGTCCGCCTACGCCGGGCACGCGCTGCCGGGCATCACCGTCGCGCTGTCCCTGGTCTTCTTCGCCGTCCGCTACGCCGAACCCCTCTACCAGGAACTCCCGCTCCTGGTCTGCGCGTACGCCGTGCTCTTCCTGCCCGTCTCGGTGGCCGCGACCCGCGCCGCCGTCCTGCAGTCCCCGCCGGTGCTGGAGGACGTGGCCCGCTCGCTCGGCCGCAGCCCCCTGCGCGTCCTGCGCGAGATCACCGTGCCGCTCGCAGCGCCCGGGGTCGCCGCCGGAGCCGCCCTGACCTTCGTCGTGTGCATGAAGGAACTCCCCGCGACGCTCCTGCTGCGCCCCACCGGCATGGACACCCTCGCCACCCGGCTCTGGACGGAGACCGGGACCGGCTCGTTCGCCGCCGCGGCCCCCTATGCCGCCGCGCTGATCCTGCTGGCGGCCATCCCCTCCTACCTTCTCGGGCGGCACCGCACATGACCGACGTACAGATCACCGGCGTGGAGAAGTCCTACGGTCCCGGGGCGCCCGTCCTGCGCGGTCTCGACCTCACCGTCCCCGCCGGAACCCTGGCCGCCCTCCTCGGCCCCTCCGGCTGCGGCAAGACCACCCTGCTCCGCATCGTCGCCGGATTCCTGCGCGCCGACGCGGGCACCGTCACCGTTGGCGGCCGCACCCTGTCCGGACCGGGCCTCCACCTTCCCCCCGAGCGCCGCCGCATCGGCATCGTCCCCCAGGAGGGCGCCCTCTTCCCGCACTTGAGCGTGGCCCGCAACGTCGCCTTCGGCCTGACCGGACACGAAGGCGCCGAACGCCGGCGCCGCACCGAGGAGATGCTCGACCTCGTCGGACTCGGCGGCTACGGCGACCGGATGCCCCACGAGCTGTCCGGCGGCCAGCAGCAGCGCATCGCCCTGGCCCGGGCCCTGGCGCCCGAACCCGCCCTGGTCCTGCTCGACGAACCGTTCAACGCCCTCGACAGCGCCCTGCGTTCCGGTGTCCGGGCGGACGTCCGGGCCGCCCTGCGCGCCACCGGAGCCACCGCCCTGCTGGTCACCCACGACCAGCAGGAAGCCCTTTCCACCGCCGACCTCGTCGCCGTCGTGCGCGACGGCCGCGTGGCCCAGTGCGACACCCCGCAAGAGGTCTACCGCCGCCCCGCCGACCCCTGGGTGGCGGGCTTCGTCGGCGACGCCGTGCTCATCCCCGGCACCGCCGACCACGGCGCCGCCGCGACCGCCCTCGGCCGCCTCCCGCTTGCCGCGCCCCCCGCGGGCCGGAACGAGGGCACCGTCCTGCTGCGGCCCGAGCAGCTCCGGCTCACCGACACCGCGACGGCCGCCCAGGGCACCGTCACCGACGTGACCTTCTACGGCCACGACGCGATGGTCACCGTCTCCGTGGACGGCCTGGACACCCCGGTGGACATCCGCGTCGCCGGCCCCGTCACCGTGGCCCCGGGCAGTCGCACCGGCATCCTCGTCCAGGGCGAGGCGACCCTGCATCCCTGAACCGGGAGCGCGCGCCGGCCTGCAGACCGGTCAGGAATCGAGAAGCCCCAACCACCCTGCAACGCATAGCGTGTTGGGCATGGGAACACGACAGGCGGATGCCGGCGGGCTCACAGCGCGCCGGCTACCCGCGTGATCTCCCAGCCGCGGAATTCGGGGCGCAGCTCAAGGGCGCGCCGGCATACGGCGTACGTGCGACTGACGGCCTGCTCCAGATCCGGCGCGCGGCAGAAGAAGACGCCCCGGGCGCCGGCCCGCGAGGTATGGACGCGAATGTGCTCCACCCCGTCCTGGGGCAGACATGCGGACCGCAGCGCGTCCAGGGAGGCGTGCTCGCGTGCCTGCGGTGCCGTGCGGGGTTTGGTCAGGAGGAACTCGACGAGATACACACCGCGAACTATGCAGGCGTCCGGAGCGTGCACGTCGGATTGTCGCGCGACACCTTCATGCCTTGGCACAAACATGGCAGGAGGGGTGCGGGACGCACGGGGAGAGTGGGGGACTTGGCAGTGTTGGGACCGCTGGGGCTCGACGAGGGCACGGAATTGGTGTACCGGTTCATCCTGGAGAACCCGTCCATGGGGATCGACCGCATGGGCGAAGTCCTGGGGTGGGAGCGATCCGCGCTGAACACGGCGCTCGACCGGCTGGCGGACCTCGCTCTGCTGCGGCCTTCGCTGAACGATCCGGGTCATCTGCGTGCGGTGCCGCCGGAGTTGGCGCTGGAGGCGCTGCTCGCCCGCCATCAGGCCGAACTCGCTCGCAGGCAGCAGGAGATCGAGCAGAGCCGGGTGGCCGTCGCGGGGCTGCTCGCCGACTATTCGGTCCTGCGCGTCGGACAGCCCTCCGGAGGGGTGGAGCGGCTGGTCGGCCTGGACGCCATCCGCACCCGGCTGGAGGAACTCGCCTACCGCGCCCGGCGCGAGGCCCTCGCCTTCGCACCGGGCGGCCCCCAGCCCGCCGCGAACCGGGAGGCGGCCAAGCCGCTGGCGCAAGCGACCCTGAAGCGGGGCGTCGGACTCAGGACCGTGTACCTGGACAGCGTCGTCAACGACCCGGGGAGCCGTGAGCACGCACAGTGGCTCGTCGCCTCGGGCGCGGAGATCCGCACGGCGCCCTCACTTCCGATGCGCATGCACGTCATCGACCGGGAGGTGGTCCTGGTCCCGCTCGATCCGCAGGATTCCTCGGCGGGCGCGGTCGTGATCCACGAGGCCGGGGCCCTGGCCGGGTTCTGCGCGCTGTTCGACCAGGTGTGGGCGTCCGCGACCCCGTTCGGCGAGGCGCCGGCCCGCGGCGGCCCGGAGATGACCGCACAGGAGACCACCTTGCTCAGGCTGCTCGCGGACGGCATGACCGATGAGGCCGCGGCCCGCAAGCTCGGCGTCTCGCTCCGCACCGAGCGGCGCATGATCACCGAGCTGTCGAACAGGCTGGAAGCGGGCAGCCGCTTCCAGCTCGGCCGGCGCGCCGCTGAGCTGGGGCTGCTCTGAGCGCCACCGGCCCAGCGCTGCAGTACCCCTGACAGGACGCCTGACACGAAAGTGTCAGGCGTCTTTCGTGCCACCTGAATTCTCTGGTCGTGGACTTCCGTCCACGACAAGATATTCATCAGCGGGCCGGAGCGGCGCGTGGACGGAACAATCCAGGGGTGGGAAAGAAATGAACGCCATGAAGTCATTGATCGTCGTTTCCACCGGCGACGACTGGGGCTGGAGCTGACAGCTCGGAATTCCCCGGCATGACGTGACCCCACGTCGCCACGGAGTGGACTTTCCCCAGCCGGGGAAGGTGTTCCGCGCCACGCACCGTTCGCTCGCAGCCTTCGTACCGGCTCAGCTGCTTTCTCGGCGGCCTTCTCCGTAACTTTCTCCGCGATTTTCTCTGCGGCCCCTCCATGCCCTCTTCTCGCATGGGTCATTCCCGGGCCGATTCTCGCGACATTCACTTCCTCATCGAATTCAGAGGTGGCTTCACCATGTCTTCTTCCTCTTCTTCCTCTTCTTCCTCTCCTTCGGCGGCTTCGGCGTCCTGGTTCTCCCGCACCTTCCGCGGCAAGCGCAGGCTCACCGGTATGGCCCTGGCCGCCGCCGTCGCCGCGCCCCTCCTGACGGTGTCGGGGGCCACGTCGGCGTCCGCCACCGCACCCACGGTCGCCTCGATCGCCCTGAGTCAGGTGGGCAACAACTGCTCGCCGTACTACGGCTGCAACCATCCGACCGCCTGGTGCTCCGACTTCGCCCGCTGGGTGTGGGGCCGGGCGGGTGCCGAGGGCACCGGCACGCTCAATGCCGGCGCCATCAGCTTCAACACGTACGGCAGCCAGAACGGCACCTTCCACTCGACCCCCGAGGTCGGTGACGCCGTCCTGTACGACACGGACGGCAGCCTCAGTGACGACGAGGCCAACCACGTCAACCTGGTCGTCGCGGTCTCCGCCGACGGCCGCAGGATCAAGACGGTGGGCGGCAACGAGAGCGGCGGCGTCCGCCACCACGACTGGTTCGACTGGCGTACCAACAGCAGCCCGGTCGGATCCAGCGCCGGCAAGGTGCTCAGGTTCATCGGCCCGAAGGGCATCGCCAACAGCCCCGCTCCCGTTGAGGAAGCGGCTCCGGTGTCGGCGGTCGGGGACCTGACCGGTGACGGGAAGCCCGATCTGCTGGCCCGCTCCGCGACGGGCGCCCAGACCCTGTGGATCTATCCGGGCCTGGGCAACGGCCACTTCGGCGCCCGCGTCGACAACGGCGGCTGGTCGTCGATGGAACGCGTCAGTGGAGCCGGTGACGTCACCGGCGACGGCAAGGCCGACGTCCTGGCGGTGGAGAAGTCGACCGGCAAGCTGTGGGTCTACCCCGGCCAGTCCAACGGCCACCTCGGCGCCCGCATCGACAACGGCGGCGGCTGGGGCGACATCCGCATCGCGGGCAGCCGTGACCTGACCGGCGACGGCCGGGGCGACCTGCTGGCCGTCGAGGAGGAGACCGGAAAGCTCTGGGTCTACCCGGGCCAGACCAACGGCCACTTCGGCGCCCGCGTCCAAGCCGGGGCGAACTGGGACTCGATGAGCTCGGTCGGCGGGGCCGGCGACCTGAACGGTGACGGCAAGGGCGACGTCGTCGCCGTGGAGGAAGCCAGCGGCAAGCTCTTCGTCTACCCGGGCCTGGGCAACGGCCAGCTCGGCGCGCGCGTCGAGGCCGGTACGGGCTGGGGTGCGATGTCCAGCGTGAGCGGCGCCGGCGATTACACGGGTGACGGCAAGGCGGACATCGTGGCCCGCGAGAGCAACGGCCATCTGTGGATCTACCCGGGCCTGGGCAACGGCCAGTTCGGCGCCCGCGTCGACAACGGCGGCGGCTGGAACTTCACCGGCTGACCCCTGCGGGGGCCCGGCTTCACCCCCGGGCCCCCGCCCCCCTCTCTCTCTTCTCGAACCTCTCCTCGCACTCCTCCCTGCCCGAAAGCGGTCAGTCACCCATGTCCAAGCGTCTGCTCCAGTCCACCGTCACCGCGGCCCTCGCCCTCGCCGCCGCGGTCATCACCCTCCCGCCGGCCGCCCAGGCGGCCGAGCGCCCCGACTTCCAACTGCCCGCCTCCTGCGGGGAAACCTGGTCGGCCACCACGTACCCCAACCACAACCCCCAGTACTCGGTCGACCTGAACCACTACCCGGGTGACGACACGGGCCGCCCCGTGGTCGCCAGTGCCGGCGGAACGGTGTCGGTCGCGGGCAACAGCGAAGGCTGGGCCGGCATCCACGTACGGATCGATCACGGCGGTGGCTGGACCACGCACTACGCGCACCTGTCCCGTACGGAGATATCCGCCGGTGCCACCGTCCAGGCCGGCCAGCTCATCGGCCGCGTCGGGAACACGGGCAACTCCACCGGCGCACACCTGCACTTCGAACAGACACTGAACGGTGTGGGCCGGCCCCCCGTCTTCGACGGTGTGACGTACACGGGTGGCAGCCGTACGTTCACCAGCGCCAACTGCGGTTCCCCCGAGACGCCTTCGCCGGCTCCGGTGTCGGCGGTCGGGGACCTGACCGGTGACGGGAAGCCCGATGTACTGGCCCGTGCCGGGACGGGCGACAAGACCCTGTGGATCTATCCGGGTCTGGGCAACGGCCACCTCGGGGCGCGGATCAACAACGGCGGCTGGGGGAGCATCGACCAGGTCGCGGGCATCGGCGACGTCACGGGCGACGGCAAGGCCGACGTCCTGGCGGTGGAGAAGTCGACCGGCAAGCTGTGGGTCTACCCCGGCCAGTCCAACGGCCACCTCGGGGCCCGCGTCGACAACGGCGGCGGCTGGAACACCATGCGCATCGCCGGCGCCCGCGATCTGAACGGCGACGGCCGGGGCGACCTGCTGGCCACCGAAGAGGCGACCGGCACGCTCTACCTCTACCCCGGTCAGGCCAACGGGCACTTCGGCACCCGCACCGCCATCGGTTCCAACTGGGACGCGATGAGCACCGTGTCCGGCACGGGGGACCTGAACGGTGACGGGAAGGGCGACGTCGTCGCCGTGGAGGAGGCCAGCGGCAAGCTCTTCTTCTACCCGGGCCTGGGCAACGGCCAGCTCGGCGCGCGCGTCGAGGCCGGTTCGGGCTGGGGCGTGATGTCGAGCGTGAGCGGCGCCGGTGACTACACCGGTGACGGGAAGGCCGACATCGTGGCCCGCGAGAACGACGGGCACCTGTGGATCTACCCGGGCCTGGGCAACGGCCAGTTCGGCGCCCGCGTCGACAACGGCAGCGGCTGGAACTTCGACAACTGAGCACGTCACCGGGGCCCGGCCGCACGCCGGGCCCCGGCCGGCCGGTCCCTTCCGGACCGGCCCCTTGCGAACCGGTCCCTTCCGTGACCGGCGCCGGGCCCCCACGGCTCACCCGTACGGCCCCGTGACGCCGCCCATCGAGCGTGCCCAACGGCCCATCGGGCGTGCCCAACCGTCCTAGGAGAACAGCACGATGACAGCACGACAGCTCCGCCCTCGATCTGCCGCCGCCCTCACGGCCGCGGCCCTGGCCCTCCTCACCACCGCGACCGCCCTCACCGGCGCGATCAACGCGCCCACCGCCTCCGCCGCTTCCGTCGCCACGTGGGACAAGATGGCCGACTGCGAGGCGAGCGGAGACTGGAGCTACTACCGGGAAGGGCATGCCTACACCGGAGGCCTCCAGTTCGACGACGCCACCTGGCGGGCCTACGGCGGCGCCCAGTACGCGCCCCGTGCCTATCAGGCGACGAAGATGCAGCAGATACTCATCGCGGAGAAGGTGCTCGACGGCCCGCAGGGCGAGGGGGCCTGGCCCAACTGCTCCAAGCTGTACCACCCCGCCGCCGACCCGGCGGATCCCTACCCCGACACCCCGGAAGCGGGCCCCGTCTCCGCGGTCGGCGACCTCACCGGCGACGGCCGCCCCGACCTCCTGGCCCGGGCGGCCTCGGGCAACGGCACCCTGTGGATCTACCCGGGTGCCGGAGCCGGCCGCTTCGGCGCCCGCGTCGACAACGGCGGCTGGTCCGCCATGGCGCAGGTCACCGGCGTCGGAGACGTGACCGGCGACGGCAAGGCCGATGTGGCGGCCGTCGAGGGCACCACCGGCAAGCTGTGGATCTACGCCGGCCAGTCCAACGGCCACCTCGGCGCCCGCGTCGACAACGGCGGCGGCTGGGGCGGGATCCGCATCGCGGGCAGCCGTGACCTGACGGGAGACGGCCGGGGCGACCTGCTGGCCGTGGAGAAGTCCACCGGAAACCTCTGGGTCTACCCGGGCCAGACGAACGGCCACTTCGGAGCCCGCATCGAGGCCGGTACGAACTGGGACGCGATGAGCACCGTCGGAGGAGCCGGCGACCTGAACGGTGATGGCAAGGGCGACGTCGTCGCGGTCGAGGCCGGTTCGGGGAAGCTGTTCACCTACCCGGGCCTGGGCAACGGGCGGCTGGGGGCCCGTATCGAGGCCGGTTCGGGCTGGGGCGTGATGTCGAGCGTGAGCGGCGCCGGTGACTACACCGGTGACGGGAAGGCCGACATCGTGGCCCGCGAGAAGGACGGGCACCTGTGGGTCTACCCGGGCCTGGGCAACGGCCAGTTCGGCGCCCGCGTCGACAACGGCGGCGGCTGGAACTTCACCCCGTGAGCGCCCACCCGCCCACGACCAGGGCTCAAACGACCTCGACCTCGACCTCGACCGCGACCACGACGGCGCCGCGCCGGTCCCGTTCCCCCCGGCGCACCCGGGCCACGGCCCTCGCGGCCCTCGGCACCCTCCTGTGCGCCGTCGCCGGCATCCTGACCGCCTTTCCCGCCACCGCGGCCGTCCCCCACGTCGCCGACGCCTCGATCGCCACGCACAACGTGATCACCAGGACCGCCACCACGGGGATGGGCCTCAAGGACCTCAGCCGCACCGACGAATCCAGGGTGGACGCCTACCCCGCCACCCACCCCGGCGTCACCCGCGCCACCCTCTCCGACGTGCTCGCAGACACGGCGAACACCACCCCCGCAAGGCCGCTGTGCCACACCACCCACATCGACGGAGCCCAGGGCTTCTGCTGGTCGGAGCCGGACGACGCCACCACGCAGTGGTATCCGCAAGGGGTCACGCACGGCACCGTGGGAAGCCGCAAAGCCGTTCTGACCAGCTGGTACGGGCCGGGCGGCACCGAGCGCATCAGCGTCGCCGACGCCACGAACCCGTCCGCCGTCCGCTACCGGAACGTCCAACTCGTCGCCCTCACCGCGGACGGCAGCGGCTACACCGCGATCCGCGACGGCCACGCCAACGGAGTCGTCTGGGCCGGCACCCGCCTCTACGTCGCCAGCATCGGAAGCTCGCTGGACGTGTTCGACACCACCAGGATCTGGCGCACGGACTCCGGTACGTACGTACTGCCCCGGGTCGGCAGTTACGCGTACACGGGCGCCGGAACCGGCTGCGGCACCTACGCGCCCGCTTCGCTGCCCCAGCGCCCCTGCATCTCCGCGCTCTCGCTCGACCTGTCGGGGGCCGACCCGGCCCTGGTCACCGCGGAGATGGACCCCGGGAACGTGGGCGACCGCTTCGACCGGTCCGCGTCACCCGTCGTGCGCTGGCCCATCGACCCCACGACCGGGGTGCTGAAGGCCACCGCCGGCGTCGTTCCGGCACGGGACGCGTACCGCTCACCCATCGGGGGCATCCAGGGCGTGGCCATGAACAACGGCCGGTTCGTCCTCTCGGCGCCCTGCCCCGAATACGTCGACGGCGGAGCCACGCACCTTCCGAGCTGCCTCTACCAGGGCGCGCCGGACGAGCCGGTATGGCTGATGACGCGCACCGGGATCTACACCCAGAACCTCTCCTACCGGCCCGACACCGGGGAGCTGTGGATGGTCAACGAGCGTCCGGGAGACCGCATGGCCTACCGCACCACCTGGCCGGCCGCCCCCACCCCCGCCGGCATGGTCCACCTCACCGCCGCGGACTTCACCGGGGAGGGCCGGGCGGACGTCGTCGGCGTAGAGGCGGCCACGGGCAAACTGTGGCTCTACCCGGGCAACGGCGACGGTTCCCTCGGTGCGCGCACACAGATCGGCGTCGGCTGGGGCACCATGGCCAAGCTGGCGGCCGGCGATCTCACCGGTGACGGCAAGGCCGACCTGATCGCCGTGGAGAAGGCGACCGGCACGCTCCAGCTGTACCCGGGCAACGGCCAGGGCACCCTGGGCGCGCGGTCGCAGATCGGCACAGCCTGGGGAGGCAAGCGGGACCTGACCGTGATCGACTTCGACCGCAACGGCAGGCCCGACCTGCTCGCGATCACCCCGGAGGGTGCCCTGATGGCCCACCCCGGCAACGGGAACGGCACGCTGGCCCCTCCGTCCCCGATCGGATCCGGCTGGGACACCATGAACGAACTCACCGCCCCCGGCGATATGACCGGCGACGGCAGGGCCGACCTCGTGGCCGTCGACCGCCAGGGCCTGCTGTGGGCCTACCCCGGCAACGGCACCGGCGGATTCGGCGACCGCACCCAGATGGGCAGCAGCTGGCAGGTCATGCGCCAGCTCGCCGGCGCCGACTTCAACGCGGACGGCAAGGGCGACATCATCACGGTCCAGGCCACCGCCACCACCGGCGGCCCCCTCTACCTCTATCCGGGAACAGCCACGACCACCCTGGGCCCACGGATCCAGATCGGCTCGAACTGGTAACTGCGTTCCTCTCACGGTTGACCCGGGACAGCCCAATCGAGTGCCATAAGTCGGTTAATATCCGACTTGGCATCGGTTTGGGGGAGAGGGTCTGACTGTCCCCGACGGCGCCGGAGTCGTCGTCGAAGGGAATGCGCATGTACGAGACGGAGCCGGTCGCGAGGCCGGGGCGGAAGCTGACCTGGCCGTGGTTCCTGGCCGTGGTCGTGGCCTATGTCGCGGTGCTGAAGCTGGCCGGGCTCCTGGTCGGGGTGGACACCTCGGGATCGGACAGCCAGTTCCCGACGACCGCGGCGGTGATCCGCAACGGGCTGCTCCCGATCGGCCTGTCGGTGGTGTTCGCGGCGGCGGTGGTCACCTGGCTCGGCTGGTGGGGCGAGGTGATGCGGTACCGGGTGCCGGTGCGGCGGTGGGTGTGGTTCGTGCCGGTCTCGATGCTGGCGGTCGCGCTGCTGGGCGTGAACTACCCGAACCTGGCCGCCCAGAAGGCCTCCCTGGTCCTGGCGTTGGCGGCCATGGCGGCCTGTGTCGGGATCGCGGAGGAGCTGATGTTCCGCGGGATCGGCGTCCAGGTCTTCCGGCGGGCCGGCTTCAGCGAGGGCAAGGTCGCCCTGTACTCGTCGGTGATCTTCGGGCTCGTCCACGTCAGCAACGCGTTCGGCGAAGGCTCGCAGGCCCTCGTACAGGCGGCCGTCGTGTCGACGTCCGGGTACTTCTTCTACCTGTGCCTGCGGGCCGGCGGCACCCTCCTGCTGCCGATGGCCGTGCACGGCCTGTGGGACTTCGGGCTCATCTCGAACTCCGTCGGCCAGGACCCGAAGCTCTCCGCCGGCATGGTCCTGCCGATCCTCCTCCAGGTGGTGCTGATCGTCCTCCTGCTCATCAGGCACCGCTCGATCGACCCCGCCACCCGGCCGACGCCCGCATCCACCGTCCCGCCGATGTGACGGTCGCAGGACACCGTGTTCAACGTTCGCCCGCCGACACCGGCACCGCAGTCGATGACACGGAGACACAGGGACAGGGGGGAGTACGGGCGAGGCGGAGGCCGGGCCACGACGGTGCTTCTGCGCCGTCCGGTTCAGCGCTGGCTGTTCAGGAAGCCGATGGCGGCCGCTCCCCACCAGGCGGCCTGCGACACGGAGGCCGTCAGGGCACCACGGACCATCAGCGAGCGGGGAACGGTGACGCCGTCGGTGGCGGCGAGCCGGCGGTGCAGGGCGGAGGCCTGGACGCCGTTGAGCGAGAGCACCAGGACCAGACCGAGCTTCACGCACGTCAGGGGCGAACTGAGATCGGGGTGGAGGAAGGCGCCGCTGAAGAGCAGGCCCCCCAGGCCGGCCCACACGGGCACGTGCAGCGGAGCAGTGAAGTCGAGCACCTCACTGAGGGTCTTGCGGCCCGTGATCCACAGGGCGCCGTAGTAGTCGATGGCGAGGACCGCACCGAAGCCCAGCACCAGCGAGGCGAGGTGCACGAACAGGGCCGCGGTGTGAAGGGTCGTGTCCGCCTTCAGGTGCAGGGCGATCCACGTCGTGGCTGCCCAGCCGAGGAACACCGCGAGGGACGCCGCCGTGGTTCCGCACCAGCCGGGGAGCCGGAGAAGCTCTGCCTCCCGTCTTCGCGGGGTTGCGGTGACATCGGCGGCGGACATTGCTGCTCCAGGGTTCCGTAAATGGGGGGTACTGCCCCCATTCAGGGAGCGAGCGAAGGTAAGGCTGACCTAAGTGTCCGCGGTCGTCAAGGCGGCCGTCCGCCCAGTGGGCACGGTCCTGTCAGGCCAAGGCCCGTGCCCTCCCGTGGGGCGGTGGCAGGCATTCCGGTTGGGGCGGGCAGCGGCCCGGCCTCCCGGGCTCCGGGGGCCGAACCGGATCCGGGTGCGGGCAGGCCGGAGTGACCGGGATACCCTGCCGGTGGTCCTCGGACCCTGCGCGAGTCGCGGGGTCGCCCCCGGAACACCTCCCCGAAAGCGCAGCAGCCCATGTCCGCCACCCTCGTATCGCGGCCGCCTTCACCGGCCCGCGGAATGGTGCGCGGTCTACGGGCCGGCGCCCTGGCGGCGTTGTGCGTCCTGCTGCCGCTGGCGGGCCACCTCCTCGCGCAGGGGCACATGCCCCGGTGGGCGCTGCTGCTGGGAATGGCCGCGATCGCCGTGCCCAGTGCGGTGCTGCTGACCCGGCACAAGCTCTCCGACACCCAGCTCATGGCGGCCTTGGCCGGTGCCCAACTGGCGTACCACGCGGCGTACTCGCTGCCGGGGGCCTGCGCGGCGGCGACCGGTTCGCGGGACCCCATGGCGCTGGTCGAACACGCCTCGGCGGCGGGTGTCCCGCCGGAGGTCTTCTTCGCCGGGCACCTGGTCATGCTGGTGCTCGCCGCGCACCTGTTCGGGCTCACGGAACGGCTGCTGTGGCGCGGCAAGCCCGTCCTCGAGGCGCTGCGCGCCCTGCTGGTGTTCGTCTGGCCGCTGCTGCCCGCGGGCAACGGGCCGAAGGCAGCCCTGCGGGATCTGGAGCCGGGCGCGGCGCCGCCGTCCGCGATCGTGGTCCGGCTGCACGCCGGACGGGCACCGCCGCTGTCCGGGCGCGCCGTGCTGTGGCGTGCCCCTCTCCCGACGACCGGGCTGACGTCCGGCGGAGGTTTCTGCGCGGCCTAGGCCGTCTCTTTCGGATCTTGCCGGGCCCGCGGCGTCTGGCACCGCGCCTGGCCGCACTGCCAGGGCAACCGAGTACGTCCAGTACGCGGACGCCCCGACAGCACGGCCAGGCACGGCGCCAGACGCCGCGGGCTCGGCCGACAAGATCCGAAAGAGACGGCCTAGCGGCCCGGCGGAGGGGCCGTCCGCGGGCGGCGGCGTGTCCTGCTCCGGCTGGTCCGGGGACCACAGAGAGACCTCTCCCTTCCCATGCATTCCCTTTCCCGGCGCGCCGCCCGTACGGCGGCCCGCACCCTTGTCGTACCTCTCGGCGCCGCACTCCTGTGGGCCGGGGCTCCGGCCGCGTCGGCGCACACCGACCTGACCTCCAGCACCCCGGCCGACGGCGCCACCCTGGACGCCCTGCCGGCGAACATCGGGCTGACCTTCAGCGACGACATGACGCAGGAGTACGCCAAGGTCGCCCTGACCGCACCGGACGGAACCCCGGCGGGCGCCGGGCAGCCGCAGGTCGACGGCAAGAGCGCCTCCCTCGCCGTGAAGCCGGGTCTGCCTCCGGGCAAGTACACCGTCGGCTACCGGGTGGTCTCGGCCGACGGCCATCCCGTGTCCGGGTCCTACAGCTTCACCCTCCGGGCAGCCGCCCCGAGCCCCGCACCGGTTTCGCCGACACCGACTGCGGCGGCAGTAGCCGGGGCAGCCGGTCCGGCGCCGAAGCCGAGCGCCGGCTCCTCGTCGGAGTCGGACGGCAACGGCAGCGGCCCCGTCGTCGGCGGACTGCTCGTGGCAGGCGCCGGCGCCGCTGCCGGTGCCGCGCTGGTCTTCGTACGCCGCCGGAAGGCGCACCGTGCCGGCTGACCTCGTCCTGCGCGGAGCGGGCCGCCTGCCGCTGATCCTCGTCTCCTCCGCCGTCCTGGCCGTGAGCATCACGGTCGTCGGGATGTGGGCGGCCGGGTCAACGGCGCAGCAGGTGCCGGGCATCGAGGATGCCGGCCCGCTGACCTCCTGGGGTCTGCCCCTGTCGCGCGTCGTCGTGGACATCGCGGCGGTGGCGACGGTGGGCGCCCTGCTGCTGGCGGGCGTCCTGCTGCCCGGCGGCCGCGACCTCGGCCGCACACGGCTGCCCTACCTGATGGGGGCGGCGGTCGCCGCCGGGCTGTGGGCGCTGTCGTCCGCCGCCCTGATGGCCTTCACGCTGTCCGACCTGTTTGCCCGGCCGGTCGCCGAGGTGCTGGATCCGGCGACGGTGGCCGACTTCGCCCTCACCTCCGCACAGGGCCGCGCCTATGCGGCGATGGCCGCGGCCGGACTCGTACTGGCGACGCTGTGCGCGGGGGTGACGACCGTACGGTGGGCGCGCGCCGCGCTCCTCCTGGCCGTGGCGGCCGTGCTGCCGCCCGCGTTCACGGGTCACTCGGCGGCCTCCGCCGACCATGACGCGGCCGTCACCAGCCTCGCCCTGCACGTGGCCGGGGTCGCCGTATGGGCCGGCGGGCTGCTCTTCGTCCTGGTAGCCGCTCTGCGACGGACCGACGGAGCCGCCACCGCGGCACGGCGGTTCAGTCCACTGGCCGGCGGCGCGTTCCTGACCGTCGCCGCGAGCGGCCTGGTCAACGCCCTCGTACGGATGCCCCTGTCGGGAGCCTGGTTCACCACCGGGTACGGGCGGATGGTGCTGCTGAAGGCCACGGCGCTCCTGCTGCTGGGGACGATCGGCTGGTGGCATCGGCGCCGGACCCTCACCGCGCTCACCGACGGCGCCCGTCGCCCCTTCGCCAGGCTGGCCGCGGGCGAACTGCTGGTCATGGCCGCGGCGACGGGCCTGGCCGTCGCCCTGTCCCGTACCCCTCCTCCGGGCACCGGAAGCGGCTCGCCCACCCCGGCGGAGGAGCTCCTCGGATTCCCGATGCCGCCCCCGCTGGGCGCCTTCCCCTGGACTCCGCTGTTCACCCAGTGGCACTTCGACCCCGTGTTCGCCTTCGGCACGGGCGCGGCGGCCGCGCTCTACCTCGCCGGCGTGCTCCGGCTCCGCGCCCGCGGCGACCGGTGGCCGGTCGGGCGCACCGTCGCCTGGATGCTCGGCCTGGCCGTCACCGTCCTCGCGACGATGAGCGGGCTCGCCGTGTACGGGAAGGTCATGTTCAGCGTCCACATGGGGCAGCACATGATCCTCGCGATGACCGTGCCGATCCTCCTGGTCCTGGGCGCCCCGGCGACCCTGGCCCTGCGCGCCCTCCCCGCGGCCGGGAAGGAGGGGACGGCCGGTCCGCGCGAGGTGCTGATGTGGCTGCTGCACAGCCGCTACCTGCGGGTCCTCTCGCACCCCGCCGTGGCCGGCATCCTCTTCATCGGCAGCGCCTTCGCCGTCTACTACACCTCGTGGTTCGAGACGCTGATGGGCAGCCACCTGGGCCACATGGCGATGCTCATCCACTTCCTGGCGGTCGGCCTGCTGTTCTTCTGGGTGATCATCGGCGTCGACCCGGGTCCACGGCGCCCGCCCCACCTGGGCCGGCTGTTCGTGCTCATCCTGACCATGCCGTTCCACTCGTGGTTCAGCATCTCGCTGATGAGCTCCACCGACATCATCGGCTCCGGCTGGTGGGAGGCGGTGGGCCGCACCTGGGGGCCGGACCTGGCCCAGGACCAGTACAACGGCGGTGCGATCGCCTGGGCCACCGGCGACATCCCCGTCCTGATCACCACGATCATCCTGGCCGTCCAGTGGGTCCGCTCCGACCGCCGTGAAGCCCGCCGGATCGACCGGCGGATCGACCGCGGGGACTCCGGGGACCCGCTGGCCGCCTACAACGCCTACCTGGCGAGCCTGCACGCCCGAGACCGCCGCCTGCAGCAGCGGGCGAACGACCGGACCACCTAGAGGAATCATGACGAAACTCAAGAAGAACCTGCTGGCCCTCGCTGCCGTAGCGGCCCTTCTGGCAGTCGCTTTCGGTACGTTCCTGCTCGTCAAGCCGGACGCTGCGGCCACGGCGGCTCCGTCCCTGCCCGCGGCGGGCGAGGCACAGGTCGTACGTGAGGACAGCCACCGGCTGACCGAGCCCGCGCGCAGCGAGCTGACCCTGGTCGAGTTCCTCGACTTCGAGTGCGAGGCGTGCGGGGCCGTCCACCCGACGGTCGAGAAGCTCCGCGAGGAGTACGGCGACCGCGTCACCTTCGTGGCCCGCTACTTCCCGATGCCCGGCCACCGCAACAGCCGGACCGCGGCCGTCGCCGTCGAAGCCGCCGCCCAGCAGGGCAAGTTCGAGGACATGTACAGGAAGATGTTCGCGACCCAGAAGGAGTGGGGCGAGCTCCAGAGCTCTCAGGCGGACCTCTTCCGTACGTACGCCGGGCAACTCGGCCTCGACATGGCCGCGTACGACAAGGCGGTGAAGGATCCGGCCACCGAGGAGCGGGTCAAGGCCGATCAGCGGGACGGCATGGGCCTGAAGGTACAGGGCACTCCGACCTTCTTCCTCGACGGCCGCCCGATCCAGACGCCCCGCACCTACGAGGCGTTCAAGGCCCTGCTCGACGAACGGCTCGCCAAATGACCGCCTCCCACGAACGAGGACCTCATCCCATGACCGCACCCGCACCGCTCAGCTACGACGAACGCCTCACCGCTCCCAAGACCTGGTGGCTGATCGCCGTCGCCGTGGGCCTTGCCGGGGCGCTCATCGTCATGCCGTACGGAGGCCTCGCGGCCCTGGGCGGCTTCGCCGTCGGCACCCTCATCGCCTGCATGTGGGTCAGCGCGCAGGGCTCCTCCCGCATCCGTGTCACGAGCGGTCTGCTGGTCGCCGACGACGCACGGATCCCGCTCGGCGCGCTGGGCGAGGTCCACGTCCTGGAGGCCGAGGAAGCACGGGCCTGGCGGACGTACAAGGCGGACATGCGGGCCCACATGCTGATGCGCAGCTACATCACCGGAGCGGTCCGCATCGAGAACACCGACCCGGCCGACCCGACCCCGTACGTCTACCTGTCGACCCGCACCCCGCAGGCACTGGCCGACGCCGTGGAAGCGGCCAGGACCCGGTGAATTCCCGCCGGCCCTGCCCGGTGGAGTCAGGCCCGGCCGCGGTTTCGGCGTACCCACCAGAAGGCGGCGCCACCGAGGAGGAGTACGGCAGCGATCAGGCCGACGACGACTCCGGTGCCGCCGCCGGCATCCGAGTCGCTCGTCGCCTCCGCATTCGCGGACGCGCCGGGCGACGACGGAGCCGCTGAGGGCTGGGCCGCGGAGGCCGAAGAGCTGGGTGTGGACGAGGGGGTGGGACTGGGACTGGGGCTCGGGGTGATCAGCTTGGCGCCGGGAGCGGCGGCCTTCAGCGCGAGCACGGGGGCGGGGTTGTCGACCTTCTCGCCACCGGTGGGCACCTCGATCCAGCGCGAGACCTTTCCGTCGCTGTAGGTCTCCAGGGTCTTGAAGGCCAGGGACTTCGCATCCGGAAGCTGGCGCACGACGATGCTGTACTCGGCGTCCGTCCCGACCGCGAGAGCCGGGCCGCCGAGCGTGTAGCCGTCGGGGGTGGCCGTCAGCTTCCACTCCTTCGGCGCCTCCTTCAGCACCACGGCGTCCGGAGCGATGCCCTGGGGAAGCACCACCCGCAACTCGGCTATGCCGGCGCCGTCCGACTCGGCTTCGGAGGTGAAGGACAGGGTGACGTTCTCAGCGAGTGCACGAGGGTCGGAAGCCGTGACCCCGGCATGTGCGAGGGCCGGTCCGGCGGCGACACCCACGGCCACCAGGGCGCCGGCGGCCACGGCGCCCAGCCGGCGCAGCCGCAGCCCGGTGCGCGATTCGTTCATGGGGGCAGAACCTCTCGGTACGGGGGACGGGCGATGCGTGGCCACATCCTGCCGTACTGCACCCCGGGTCAGGGCAGGGTCCAGAACACTTGCGTGATGAGGTAGAAGACGAGGACCCAGAACACCATCAGCCCGGCGACGATGCTCAGGCCGAGGAGGTTGGTCCGGGCCCGGGGTTCGGCCGGTGGGGGTCTCAGCCACCGCTTGAGCAGCCGGTTGACGTAGTACGGCATCGTGAAGAAGCTCATGATGAAGCTCGACAGCAGGTTGCCCACGAGGAGCCCGAACCAGAGCGGCATGCCCAGCGGATGCAGGACGAGCGTCAGCAGCACGACGGTCGGGTAGAGGCCGACCCAGACCGCGATGGCGGTCTTGGTCTCCGAGGGGGGCGGCGCCTCCTTGCCGTTCTCCTCGAAGGCGAACCAGCTGCCGAACGAGTTGTCGATCGTGCGCAGTCTGAAGTCGTCGAACTTCTCCCCTTCGGCGAGTACCTCCCGCCGCTTCGCCGACGTCAGCCAGGCATCGAGGTGTTCGGCGTTGTCGTAGCGGTACAGGGTGGTCCACTCGTCCTGAACGCCTTCGACGGGACGGAATATCTCCGTGCCCCGAAACCCGGCGAACTTGCCCTCCTCCTGGCTCAGGTGCTCCTGCCACACGAGGAAGTCGTCGACGTTGTCCGGGTGGACGCGGTGGCTCACCACCACGGTCACGAGCGGGTCCGTCGGCTGGGTGCCGCCGCTGATCACCTGCTGGGTGGCAGGACCGTCGAAGTAGTGCGCGCCGAGGTCGAGGAGCCTCTGCCTGGTCCCGCTGTTCATCCAGGCCTGCAGATGGGCCACCGAGTCGAACCGGTAGACGATCACCCAGTCGGGCTGCAGGGCGGTCGGCTTGGTCACCTCGGCGCCGAGGTGACCGGCGTAGCGGGAGGCGGCGGCGTTGACCTCCTCCTGCCACTTCTCGTACGCCCGCTCCATGCCGGGGCGGACCTTCCGGCCGATGATGACCGTCGCCCCGGCGTCCGGCCGGCGTTCGGCCGTCATCGTCTCGTGCCCGTCCGCGCCGAACGGCTCTCCACGAGCCGGCCGTAGATCCGTTCCGGGGTGAGGGGCAGCTCGCGGTAGCGGATGCCCGTGGCGTCACGGAGCGCGTTCGCCAGGGCGGGGGCCACCGGGTTGATGCAGCATTCGGCCATCCCCTTCGACCGCATGGCCCCGACGGAGTCCGAGGAGCCCACCAGGAGGACGTGGGTGCGGGGCACGTCGGCGTAGGTGGGGATGCGGTAGTTGCGGAGGTTCGGGTTGGCCATGACGCCCTCCGCGTCGACCTGGTAGTTCTCGGTCAGCGCGAACCCGATGCCCTGAGCGACACCGCCCTCCACCTGCCCCCGGACCTGCTCCGGGTTGATGAGCACGCCGGCGTCGGCCGCCTGGACGCTGTACAGGATGCGGATCTCACCCGTCACCGGGTGGACGGCGATGCGGAAGCCCTGCGTATTGGAGGTGACGCTGCGGGGCGAGCCGTACGCCTTGCGCGCGGCGGTGAACCGGATGCCGCGCGCCCGGGCCAGGGCGACGAGCGCGGCCAGCGAGACGCGCTCGTCCCCGCAGACGACGTGCTCGTCGTCCATGGAACACATCACCAGGTGGACGCCCGTATGGGCGGCGGCGAACTCCAGGATGCGGTCCCGCACCGCGTTGGCCGCCTGGAGGACCGCATTGCCCGCCACGAAGAGGCCGGCACTCGCGAAGGCGCCGGTGTCGAATCCCGTGCGGTCGGTGTCGGACTGCACCAGACGGATCCGCGACGGGATCGTACCCAGCTGGTTGGCCGCGATCTGGACGTGCGCGGTCGAGGTGCCCTCCCCGAACTCGACGGTGCCGACGGCCAGCTCGTACACGAGGTCGTCGCCGAGCGTGATCCAGGCCTCGGAGATGTGCTCGGTCGGGGGCGCGGTCTCGTGCAGGGAACTGGCGACGCCGACCCCGACGAGCCACCCGGGGCCGGGGGAGGGCTGATCGGCCGTACGGGCCAGCTCTCCGGCCACGAGGTCGATGCACTTGCCGAGCCCGTCCTCGTTGAACATCACGTCGTCGGGACCGTCGTGCAGGGCGACGAGCGGATCGCCGGGGCGCACGATGTTGCGGCGTCGCAGTTCGAGCGGGTCCATGTGGAGTGCGAGGGCCAGTTCGTCCATCGCCGATTCCACGGCGAAGGCCGGCTGGGTCATCCCGTAGCCGCGCAGTGCGCCGCTCGGAACGGTGTTCGTGTAGACGGAGAAGGCGTCGTACTTCTTGTTGGGGCAGCGGTAGATCATGACGGCGGCGCCGCCCGCGTAGAGGGTCTCGCCGCCGTGGTTGCCGTAGGCGCCGGTGTTCGACACGTTGCGGACCTGGAACGCCGTGAGCGTTCCGTCCGACCGGGCACCGAGCTTGACCGTCAGCTTCATCGGATGCCGGGGCGATGCCGTGGTGAACTCCTCTTCGCGCGTGTACTCGAAGGAGACGGGCCGCCCGGTGTCCAGGGCGGCGAGCGCGGCCAGGTCCTCGGAGATGACCTCCTGCTTGCCGCCGAAACCGCCGCCGACACGCTTGCAGAACACGCGGAGCTGGTCCGGGCGCAGCGCGAACAGATAGGCCAGTTTGACCTTCGCGATCGACGGCGACTGCGAACTGGTGCGGACGTTCAGCCGGCCGTCCTCCATCCAGGCGATCGAGCCGTGCGTCTCCAGATGCGCGTGCTGCACCCGCGGTGAGGAGTACGTGGCCTCGTGGATCACGTCGGCTTCGGCGAAGCCGGCGTCGACATCGCCTATGCGGGAGTGGATCTCGAGGAGGAGGTTGTGGACCGAGTCGCGGACGAACGGGTCCTCCGAGCCGTGCAGTTGCGGCGCTCCCTCGGCCATGGCCTCCTCGGGGTCGAAGACCGCCGGCAGGACCTCGTACTCCACCTCCACCTTCCGGCAGCCCTCCTCCGCAGCGCCCACCGTGTCGGCGAGCACCGCGGCGACGCGCTGGCCGACGAAGCGGACCGTGTCGTCGAGGATGTACGTGTCGTCCGGATCGACGAGGTGGTCGGTGTGGATCGCCGTCGTGAAGCGTTTGCGCGGCACGTCCTCCCAGGTGTACACGCGATGCACGCCGGGAACGGCGAGAGCGGCGGTCCTGTCGATCGAGACGATCCGGGCGTGCGCGTGGGGCGAGTGCAGCACCTTGAGGTGCAGCATCCCTTCCATGCGGGTGTCCATCGTGAACTCGGCGCGACCGGTCACCACGTCCTCGGCCGCCGGCGCACCGACGCTCGTTCCGACGGCCCTTCCCGGTGCGGCCGTCTGCACACTGGCGACGCCCTTCACCGCGTCCTCGATGGCCCGGTAGCCGGTGCAGCGGCAGAGGTTGCCCTTCAACGCCCGCGGCAGGTCCGCCTTCTGGGCCTCGGTGAACGTCGCCGAGGTCATGATCATTCCTGCGGTGCAGAAACCGCACTGGAACCCCGGGGCGTCCCGGAACCGGCGCTGCGCGGGATGCAGGTCGCCGGGTGATCCGAGACCCTCGATCGTGGTCACCTCGTGGCCCTCCGCACGGAAGGCGGGGGTGATGCAGCTGTGGACCGGACTGCCGTCCAGCCACACGGTGCACGCGCCGCAGTCGCCCGAGTCGCAGCCCTTCTTGACACCGAAATGGCCGAGCGCACGCAGGAACGTACGCAGACACTGGCCCGGGTCCGGTTCTTCGGCGAAGTCCCTGCCGTTCACGGTGTACGTCATGCCGGGCCCCCAGCCGTGAGTTCATGGCGGATCTCTTCGGCGAAGTGCAGGGTGAGGTGGTGGCGGTGGTCCGGGGTGCCGTTGGGGTCGGCAAACCAGACGTCGGCGGGGATGCCGTTGATGCTCTGCTGCAGGGCGCGGGCATCGGGCATGGTGTCGAAGGCGATGCGCACCGGGCGTGTGGTGCCGGCCGTGACGGTGAGCAGCAGGTCGCTCGTTCCCGGCGTCTGCGTGCCGATGAGGAAGACCGTCGAACGGCCGAGGCGGGTCAGTGCGAAGCGGCGGTGCGCGGTGCGTTTGCGCAGGGCGCGCGCAGGAACGCTGACGCGCCGCAGGATCTCCCCGGGAGCGAGGATGTTCCGGTGGTTCCCGGTCACGAAGTCGAGGGCATCGACGCTGCGCACGGACCCGTCGGGAGCCCACAGCTCGTACGCGGCCTCGAGCGCGACCGTCAGTGTGATCATGGGGCCGGCAGGCAGGGACATGCAGATGTTTCCGCCGACGGTCGCCGAGTTCCAGACCTTGAACGAGGACAGGAACGCCTCGCAGCTCTTCGCGAACAGGGGGCCCGCGATCCAGCCGGCCGGCGGTGCGAAGGCGTACAGGTCGCGGATGGTGCACGTGGCGCCGATCTCGAGGCCCGCGCCGCTCGGCACGAGGGGCTCCCAGCCCAGCGCGGTCAGATCGACCAGACGGCGCAGGTCCGGCTGCTCCGCGGAGAACAGCCACGTCCCGCCCGCGAGCCAGGCATCACCCTCGCGCCAGTCCCTGCCCGGCCGGTCGGACGGACGCCGGACGACTTCGGTGATGGTGTTGAGGTCCATGGAAACACCTGCCCGATCCAGAGCAGAGACCGGTGGCACAAAGACTCTTTTCCAGCGTACTGAGAACGGGCCGGTCCCGCGCGCCCGGGCGAAGCCTCGACCGGTCCTGGACATCGCTACGGTCCGCTGTCGAGCAGCTGGGCGAGGCCTTGTCGGGTGGCGGCGATGATCACTCTGTCGTCGGGTCCGAGGACGTGGCCGGGATGGAGGTCGAAGAGGAGTCCGCTGACGTGGGCCTGGCCGTCGAGGCGGGTGGCGCGCAGGTCGGGTCGGCGGTCGGCCGGGTCGGCGGTGTCGAGGGCGAGGACGCGCCAGTGGCCGGGCCTGGTGGTGTCCGCGATGGTCCGGCCGTCGAGGTGGGGTACGCCCGCCACGTCGATGGCGGCGAAGAGGAGCACACGGCGTTCGACGGGCAGGGCTCCCAGGATCTGGCGTCCCATCATGGCGGCCACGAATGCGGGCGCGGCCAGGGAGGTGACGCTGCGGCTGCGGGTCACCGCCTGGGGGTGGGCGGCGCGCAGGGTGCGGTGGACGGCGGTGGCGAATTCGTCGTCGTACAGGCGCAGTGCCACGCGCAGGTCCGGGTTGATGGTGCGGGCGCAGAGGATCGCTTCGAGGTTGGTGGTGTCGGAACTGGTGAGGGCGAGGAGGGCGTGGGCGCGGTGCACGCGGGCGGCTTCGAGGATTCCGTCCTGGGTGACGTCGCCGAGGATGACCGGCACGCGCAGGCTCCGTGCCATGGGGATGCCGCGGGCTTCGGGGTCTTCCTCCACACAGACGACAGGGATGTCGAGTTCGCGCAGGCGGGCCAGGACGCGGGTGCCGATCTTGCCGAGGCCGAGCAGAACGATGTGGTCGCCGGTGCCACGCGGAGGGCGGCGCAGGGCGGAGGCCGATCGGAAGGATCCGGACGCCTCGAGGACGGCGGCGACCAGGACGGGGAGGAGGAGCAGGCCGACGAGTCCGGTGAACAGCTGGAGGAGCTGGCGTTCGACGGTGTCCTCGACTGCGGGGTCGTTGATGGAGAAGAGGTCCAGGAGGGTGATGTAGGCGGAGTGGGCGAGGGGGTCGCCGGTGGTGATCCAGGACGTGATGGTGATGGCGATGACGGCGGCGGTGAAGCCGGCCAGTGACCAGCGGACCCGGCGCGAGAACAGCTCCATCACCGGGAGACGGGCGGTACTGAGCCTGCGGGGTGCCGGGGACTGGGCGGTGTGCGATACGGCCTCGAGGACGACGGCGCCGCGCTGTGCCGACTGCGCTATCTCCATCGCAGCGGGCAGGAGCCGGGGACCGGCCGGCCCACTGGCGTCCGTCCCTTCGGTGCCGGCGGGATCCTCCGTGGTGGAGGAGAGCAGGGCCAGCGTGCACAGGGCCGGCTCGGAGGCTTCGCGCCGCTGTCGTGGGGTGCGTTCGATCGCACGGAACAGCAGGCCGTCGGCCTGGAGGACCTTGCTCGTGCCGGCGACGACGGTTGCCGCCAAGGCGGGGGCGGCGGTGTCGGCGTCCGAGAGGACCGTGATGGCCGATTCGCCGACCTGGCCCCCGGCCACCACTGCGGCCTGGTCGAGGAGTTCGGCGAGGTAACGGCCGAGCTTGCGGTTGTAGAGGCGGATGACCAGGCGGACCCGCGGGTTGATGCGGTGGGCGGTCAGCGCAGCACGGATGTTGGCTTCGTCGTCCTCGTAGACGAGCGCGAGCGCAGCGGCCCGTGTGATGCCCGCCTCCCGCAGCGCCGCCGCGTCTGCCGTGTCGGCTTCGATGACGTGCGTGGTGGCGGGGGGCTGGGGGCCGATGGTGTCGGCGTCGGGCAGCATGAGCGTGACGGGCTGCCGGTAGATGTCGTGGAGTTCGCCCGCCAGCCGTACGGCGAGCGCGTCGTCACCACAGACGATCACCGGCGGGGGGTTCGAGCCGCTCTGCGTCACGGTTTTCCTCCTGCTCCTGTGCCTCGGACTCTTCCTCAGCCCGCTGCTCCTTGGGCGTCGCCGCCCGCATGTCCCGGGCGCGGGCGAGGGCGGCCGGATGGCGTGCAGACTTCGGTCTGTCCCCGGTCCCCGCCAGGGCGACTGCTGCTACTGATACGGCTACGGCTACGGCTACGGCTACGGCTACGGCTCGATCAGGCCCACGCGGATGGCGTAGCGGGTGAGTTCGAGACGGTCGCGCAGGCCGAGTTTCTGGAGCAGGTTGGCGCGGTGTCGTTCGACGGTCTTGGGGCTGATGACGAGGAGGTCGCTGATCTCCTTCGAGCTGTGGCCCTCGGCGACCAGTTTGAGGATCTCCTCCTCCCGCTCGGTGATCGGCCGCTCCGGCAGCGGGCCGCCCGTGCGGGCGCGGTCGAGGTAGGTACGGATGAGGGTGCTCTCCGCACCCGGGTAGAGGAAGGGTTCGTCGCGCAGCGCGGCGCGGCAGGCCTCGACGAGGTCGCGGTCGGCGACGGATTTGAGGACGTACCCGGAGGCTCCGGCGCGCAGGGCTTCGAAGAAGTACTGCTCGTTGTCGTACATGGTCAGCATCAGGATCCGCAGCCCTGGTTGGAGTCGGGCGAGTTCGCGGGCGGCCTGGAGGCCGGTCTGGCGTGGCATGGAGATGTCGAGGACGGCGAGGTCGAGGTCGAGGGCACGGGCCTGGGCGACGGCTTCGGCGCCGTCGGCGGCCTCGGCGACCACGGTCAGGTCGGGTTCGGCGTCGAGGATGAGGCGCACGCCGCGGCGGACGAGCGTGTGGTCGTCGGCGAGCAGGATGCGGGCGGGCCCGGCCTCCGGCTGACTCATGCGGTTGCCCCCGTGATCTCGTGCATGTCAAGTCGGACCTGGGTGCCGCCGTGCGGACCGGCCCCGACGAGGAGTTCGGCACCGATCAGCAGGGCACGTTCACGCATGCCCTGGATGCCGGCGCCCTCGTGTGCCTCCCCGAGGCCGTGGCCGTTGTCGCGCACCAGGAGTCCGGTGCCGCCGCGGGGCAGGGGCCGCAGGTGGACCTCGACGCGGGTGGCGCCCGAATGCCGGGCGGCGTTGGTCAGTCCCTCCTGCGCGACGCGGTAGATGACAAGTTCGGTGGCCGGATCCAGGTGGGGGAGTCCGGGGGTGATGTGGGCGGTGACGCCCAGGCGCGGCGTGGTGAACTCGGCGGCCAGGGAGCGCAGCGCGCTGTGCAGGCCGAGTTCCTCCAGAACACCGGGGCGCAGCCGGCGGGCGATGCGGCGGATCTCGTCCAGGCTGGCACGGGTGGTCTCCTGGGCCTGGTGCAGATCGGTGCGCACCGGCTCGGGAGCACGGTCGGCGGCGTACTTGATCTGGAGGAGGACGGCGGTGAGGGTCTGGCCGATCTCGTCGTGGAGCTCCTGGGCGATGCGCTTGCGTTCGGCCTCCAGCGCGGTCAGCACCCGGCCGCTGCTGGTGGCCCGCTCGGCTTCGAGGCGGTCGAGCATGGCGTTGAAGGTCCGGGTGAGCGCGGCGACCTCCCCGCCGCCGCTGATCGTCGGGCGGGTGGCGGGCTTGAGGAGGTCGGCGGCCGCCATGGCCCGGTTCAGCCGGGCGAGCGGGGCCAGCCCGACCTTGAGGAGCACCGCGTTGATGATCAGCATCGCGGCCAGTCCGCCGAGCAGCACGAGCGCCTCCCCGAACAGCACCGGCGTGGAAACGGTGACCGGGCCCAGCAGCAGGGCCACCGCGACACACACAACGCCTGCGTTCAGAAGGAAGATCCGCCAGTACAACGACACGGCCACACGCCTTTCCAGCCGGTCCCCCAGCATCTGCCACGGCCGCCCGGCCGCCCCGTCTCCAGGTACGGCGACCTGCGGCGGAACCCACTTCCCCGCTCCATCCTCACGTCGATGGAAGGCTGATGTCCATCCGTGCCGACACCCATATTTCGAAGGCGTGAAAAGTGGCACGATGGGCCGGCCGAGCGGTCCTCTCCTGCCCGAGAACGAGTGTCCGCCGTAGCGGCATCACGTACAGAAACGAACACGAGGGGGACAGCTGTGCCTGCTCCACGGATGAGCACCACACCACTGCCCGGCATCGGGGTCCAGTACGACCTCACCACCCGCGAACACCGCCACCTCTCCGTGGTTGCACACCGCGACGGCACGCGGACCGTGAACCTCTACCGGGCCGACGACCCCGATGCCTGCGCGCAGTCCCTGCACCTGACAGGTGCGGAGACGGCCTCGCTGATCGACGCGCTGATGCCCGCCCACCACAGCCCGAACGTCCTGCACACCACCGATCTCGGCCTGGTCGCCGAGCGGATCGAACTGTCCGCCCACTCGCACTGGAACGGCCGGGTGCTGGGCGAGACCAGGATGCGGACCGAGACGGGCGTCTCGATCGTGGCCGTACTGCGCCGCGCGGAAGCCCGCCCCTCGCCCGCGCCGGACTTCCGTCTGGCGGGCGGGGACACCCTCATCGTGATCGGCACCCGCGAGGGCGTCGACGCCGCCGCCGCGATACTCGGACGGGAGTGACGCCCGTGCACTCCGCTCTCTTCCTGATCGAGTTCGGTGCGATCATCCTCGGCCTGGGCCTGCTCGGCCGGGTCGCCGGACGACTGAAGTTCTCCCCCATCCCGCTCTACCTCCTGGCCGGTCTGGCCTTCGGCACCGGCGGACTGCTGCCCATGGGCGCAAGCGAGGAGTTCGTGGCGATCGGCGCCGAGATCGGCGTCATTCTCCTCCTGCTCATGCTCGGCCTCGAATACACCGCATCGGACCTGGTCTCCAACCTCAAGACCCAGTACCCGGCCGGCCTGGTCGACTTCGCCCTGAATGCCGTCCCCGGTGCCGTGGCCGCGCTCTTGCTGGGCTGGGGTCCGGTCGCCGCCGTGGTTCTGGCTGGAGTCACCTGGATCTCCTTCGTCCGGGGTCATTGCCAAGGTCATGGGCGACCTGGGGCGGGTCGGCAACCGCGAGACCCCGGTCATCCTGTCGATCCTGGTCCTCGAAGACCTCGCCATGGCCGTCTACCTGCCGATCATCACCGCCCTCCTTGCCGGAGTGAGCCTCGCCGCCGGCAGCGCGACCCTGGCCATCGCCCTCGGCGTCGCCGGCGCGGTCCTGTTCGTCGCGGTCCGCTACGGACGCCACATCTCCCGTTTCGTCTCCAGCGACGACCCCGAGAAGCTCCTCCTCGTGGTCCTCGGCCTGACCCTGCTCGTCGCGGGCATCGCCCAGCAGCTCCAAGTCTCCGCCGCGGTCGGCGCGTTCCTCGTCGGCATCGCCCTCTCCGGCGAGGTCGCCGAGGGCACCCACACCCTGCTCAGCCCGCTGCGCGACCTGTTCGCAGCCGTGTTCTTCGTCTTCTTCGGCCTGCACACCGACCCTGCGAGCATCCCGCCCGTACTGCTGCCCGCGCTGGCGCTCGCCCTGGTCACGGCGGGCACCAAGATCGCCACCGGGTACTGGGCGGCGAAACGGGCCGGGATCGGAGTCAAGGGCCGCTGGCGGGCCGGCGGCACCCTCGTTGCCCGCGGCGAGTTCTCCATCGTCATCGCCGGGCTCGCCGTCACCGCCGGCATTGAACCCGCCCTGGGCCCGCTCGCGACCGCGTACGTCCTGATACTCGTCGTGATCGGGCCGCTCACCGCCCGCTACACCGAACCCGTGGCCGCCTGGGTCAGCAGCCGCCGTACCCCACCGGCGGCGGCCACCCTGGCCGCGATGCCGACGCAGCCGGGATCCCGGGAGGATCTCAAGGACCAGGCGCAGGACCCGGCCGGCCGCGCGTGAGTTGGAACTCAATGCCGATCAGGTCTTTGCCCACGATCACCCAGCCCGCCGGCTCCCTAGGGCCTGCGGCGGCGCAGGCGGCGCCGGCGACTGGTGTCGAAGAGGTTCACCGCGAACGCGGCCACCATCAGACCGACCCCCAGCAGGAGCCCGTGGGGCACCATCGCACCGGTGAACACGGCGGACAGGGCCGAGCCCATGGCCAGCCAGGCCCGGCCGTTGCGGTACTCGCGCGGCCGGCGGGGGCGGCCTCTGCCCAGTCCGCGGGCGAAGCGGGGATCGTCGTGCCACAGCACGGCTTCGAGTTCGGCGATCCGCTCATCATCGAATTCCGTCATGGTCGTTGCCTCCTTTCTGTCGGTCAGGCCAGTACGAAGTAGCGCAGCCATACGTAGAGGCCGGCCATGGCAGTGGTGACGGCGGTGACGATCAGGCCGTATCGGCTGAACTGCCAGAAGGAGATGTGGTGTCCGGCGCGGTCGGCGATGCCGACGGTGACGACGTTGGCGGAGGAGGCGATGATCGTGGCGTTGCCGGCCAGGTCCGCGCCCAGCGCGAAGGACCACCACAACACCTGGGCTTTCTCGACTCCTCCGGAGGTGGCGACGATCTCGGAGACGATGGGGCCGGTCGAGGCGACGAAGGGGATGTTGTCGATGACCGCGGACGGCACGATCGATCCGAACAGCAGGGCCATGGACGCGCCGAACAGGTTGCCGTCCAGTGCACGGGCCGCTGCCTGGCCGAGGTCGGTGAGGATCCCCGTCCGGACCATGGCGCCGACCATCACGAACAGGCCGGCGAAGAACGCCAGGGTCTCCCACTCGACGTCGGCCGCGACCTTGCGGGCGCCGAGCCGGGATGCGGCAAGGAGGAGCAGGCCTCCGGAGATCGCCACGACTGACGGCTCCAGGTGCAGGGTGGTGTGCAGGACGAAGCAGGCCATCACGATCACGACGACGATGCCGCTGACGGCCAGCAGGCGGGTGTCGGTGATGGCGTCGCGCTCGCGCATGGCCATGACGTCCGCGGCCCGCTTCGGGTCGTAGGAGAAGGAGCCGCGGAACATCCACCGGGCCATCACCGCGAACACCACGATCAGGACCGTGGTGATGGGTGCCATGTGGAGCAGGAAGTCGTTGAAGGAGAGTCCGGCACGGGAGCCGATCATGATGTTGGGCGGGTCACCGATCAGGGTGGCGGCGCCGCCGATGTTGCAGGCCATCACCTCGGCGATCAGATAGGGCACGACCGGGACGCCGAGCTTGGTGCACACCGCGATGGTCACGGGGGCGATCAGCAGGACGGTGGTGACGTTGTCCAGCCACGCGGAGAGGAACGCCGTCGCGAAGATCAGGAGAACCATCAGCCGATAGGGGCGGCCCTGCGACCGTTTGGCGGCCCAGATCGCGACGAACTCGAACAGGCCGGTGCGTTTGAGGACGGAGACGATCAACATCATGCCCAGGAGCAAGAGGATGACGTTCCAGTCGATGCCGGCCACGTCGGAGAAGAACGCGTGCTCCGGATGGGTCGCGCCGATCAGCAGCATGACCACCGCACCGCCCAAGGCCGCGGCGACCCGGTGGACCTTCTCCGTAGCGATCAGCACGTAGACGGCCGCGAACACCGCCACGGCCAGCCACGCGGTGACGTTCATGGTGGGCCCGCCCAGCCGATGCGGGGGTGACGCGGGGTCGGGGTCGTCATCGGCGCGGCTCCGTTCACAGGTGCTGCCGCGAGCACCCTCGCCCCACGAGGGACGCCCCGAACAGAAGGTGCTCCGGATCCCCACCATCACCTGGCGCCGCAGCCCGGCGCATCGGGGCCAGCACCCATCTTCGCCAACGTGACGACGGAAGACCTTCCCCGGACCAGCCCTGTTGCGAACCACCGGATGGCGCCGGCAACGACGACGGGGATGCCCGAGGCCGGCAGACCGGCCACACCGTAGGCGTTGGCCGGGTCCGCGCCCACGTACTCGTACGCGTTGCGGGCGCCGCCCGGAACGGGGTCCACCTGGAGGAAGCGGCCGGCGTCGGGGTCGTAGATGGCGGTGAAGGCGCCTGCGACGGAGTCGGTCATCGAGGTGGCCAGGCCGCGGGGTTCCTTTGTCCCGGGCTCGGCTCCTGGCGGCTTGACAAAGGTGCCTGACCCGGGGAAACCCGCGGGTCAGGCACCTTTTTTCGTGGCTCTAGAAGAAGCCGAGCTTCTTCGGGGAGTAGGAGACGAGGAGGTTCTTCGTCTGCTGGTAGTGCTCCAGCATCATCTTGTGGGTCTCGCGGCCGATGCCCGACTGCTTGTAGCCGCCGAAGGCCGCGTGGGCCGGGTAGGCGTGGTAGCAGTTGGTCCAGACGCGGCCCGCCTGGATCGCGCGGCCCGCGCGGTAGGCCGTGTTGATGTCGCGGGTCCAGACGCCGGCGCCGAGGCCGTAGGAGGTGTCGTTCGCGATGCGCACCGCGTCGTCGAAGTCCTGGAACGAGGTCACCGACACCACCGGGCCGAAGATCTCCTCCTGGAAGATCCGCATGCGGTTGTCGCCCTCGAAGATGGTCGGCTGGACGTAGAAGCCGCCCGCCAGTTCGCCGCCGTGGTCGATGCGCCCGCCGCCGGTGAGGATCTTGGCCCCCTCCTGCTGGCCGATCTCCACGTAGGAGAGGACCTTCTTCAGCTGCTCCGCGGAGGCCTGAGCCCCGATCATCGTGTCCGTGTCCAGCGGATGCCCCGGCACGATCAGTTCGGTGCGGGCCACGGCCGCGTCGAGGAAGTCGCCGTAGCGGCCGCGCTCGATCAGGGCGCGGGAGGGGCTCGTGCACACCTCGCCCTGGTTGAGGGCGAACATGGTGAAGCCTTCGAGGGCCTTGTCCCGCAGGTCGTCGTCCGTGGTCCAGATGTCGTCGAAGAAGAGGTTCGGGCTCTTGCCGCCCAGTTCCAGGGTGACCGGCTTGAGGTGCTCTGCTGCGTACTGCATGATCAGCCGCCCCGTGGAGGTCTCCCCGGTGAAGGCCACCTTCGCCACCCGGGGGCTGGACGCGAGCGGCTTGCCGGCCTCCTCGCCGAAGCCGTTGACGATGTTCACCACGCCCGGCGGCAGCAGGTCGGCGATCAGGCTCATCAGGTAGTGCACCGACACCGGGGTCTGCTCGGCCGGCTTCAGCACCACCGCGTTGCCCGCCGCGAGGGCCGGCGCCAGTTTCCACACGGCCATCAGGAGGGGGAAGTTCCACGGGATGATCTGGGCGACCACGCCCAGCGGCTCGTGGAAGTGATAGGCGACGGTGTCCTCGTCGATCTGGCTGAGGGCACCTTCCTGAGCGCGCAGGGCCCCCGCGAAATAGCGGAACTGGTCGACGGCGAGCGGGATGTCGGCGGCCAGGGTTTCGCGGATCGGCTTGCCGTTCTCCCAGCTCTCCGCGACCGCGAGCGCCTCCAGGTTGCGCTCCATCCGGTCCGCGATGCGCAGCAGGATCGTGGACCGTTCGGTGATCGAGGTGCGTCCCCACGCGGGCGCGGCGGCGTGTGCCGCGTCCAGTGCGCGCTCGATGTCCTCGGCCGTACCGCGCGCGACCTCGGTGAAGGTCTCGCCGGTCACGGGGGAGGGGTTGGCGAAGTACCGCCCGAGCGCGGGCTCGACGTACTCGCCGCCGATGAAGTGGCCGTAGCGGGACGCGTACGACATGAGCGCGCCTTCGGTACCGGGCGCAGCGTAACGGGCCATGGTGGTCCTCCCCTTGCCGGGCGCCGGCCTCCGTCGGCCGGCGCTCGTGGTGAGGCTAGGGGCGGGCAGGTTGCCGGTACGTTGCACGGCCGCGCGACGAACGGGCCGCGTGCAAGTCAGCTTCCGAAGAGCTGAGTTCGGCCCCGAGACCGGACCCCAGTTCCGCGTCGATGGTCCGTACGCGGGCCAGCGCGGCCCTCCGGCCGGCCGGAGGCAGTACGGCCGCCAGGGCCCGCCAGACGTCGGTGTCCTCGGCGCCCCACGGGCTGCACACCCAGTCGGTCAGCAGCCCCGGGTCGGCCCGTGCGATCACGGCGGCCCGCGCCTGCTCCCCGATGTGCCGTCGGAGCCGGACGACGCCGGGCGCCGTCGATGCGGGCAGCAGCGGGCCCGGATAGCGGGCCAGTGCCGCCGAGACGGCGCCGGAGGCCAGGTGGCGGGTGACGGCGGAGAAATCGGCCTCCAGCGGTGCGGCCGTGCGGTAGGGGCGGGAGAGCAGGGCCCGGGGGCCCAACAGGCCGCGCAGCCTTGACATTTCGGCGCGCAGGGTGACCGGTGACACCGACTCGTCCTCGTACAGGGCGATCGCCAGTTCCTCCCCCGACAGCCCCTCGGGGTGGTGCGCCAGCAGCGCCATGATCTCGCTGTGCCGCCGCCCGAGCCGGACCTCGCGGCCGCCCGGGCCGGTCAGCAGCGCCTCGTCGCGGCCGAGCGCGGTGAGGTCGAGTGCGATGGGGCGGGCCGCAGGCGGCAGGCGGTCCAGGGGCACCGGATCCAGCAGGGCCAGCCGGGCCTCCGCCGCGCACGCCACCGCCCGCACGAAGGCGAGGGAGTGCGGATGGGCCAGCCAGTCGCCCCCGGTGACGTCGATCGCGCCGAGCAGCCTCCCGGTGTGCGGATCGCGGACCGGAGCCGCCGCGCAGGTCCACGGGTGCACCCGGCGGCTGAAGTGCTCGGCGCCGAAGACCTGGACCGGCTCCCCGACCGCCACCGCCGTGCCGGGGGCGTTGGTGCCCATCGCCGTCTCCGCCCAGCGGGCGCCCGGCACGAAGCCGAGGCCCTCCGCGCGCCGCATCGTGGCGGGTTCGCCCTCCACCCAGAGCAGGCTGCCCCGCGCGTCGCACACCGCCAGCAGATGGGCCCCGTCCGAGGCGAAGGCGCCCACGAGGTCCCGGAACAGCGGGAGCACCCGGGCCAGCGGGTGCTGCTCCCGGTACGACCGCAGTTCCGCCCCGGCCAGCTCCATCCGGGGCGTGCACTCCGGGCTGACCCGGGCCCGGGCGCAGCGGCGCCAGGACCTCGCGATGACCGCCCGCACCGGGGCCTCGACCCGCCCGTCCTGGGTGAACGCGGCGTGGGCCCGCCGTAGTTCCCGCGTCCGCTCGGCGGGGTCGGCCCCGCCCGGCAGAGCCACCGAAGGATCGTCCATGTCGCCCTCTCGCGGTGCCTTGGTACCCGGAGCGCCCCATCGTCGTACCGGCCCGCCGCCCCGGCAAGCGGTACGTCGGCCAGTGCGCGGAGCCCGCAGGCCGGTCCCCGCCGGTGCGACGGCTCCTAGGCCGTGGCGCCGGACGACGCGGGCCTGACCGGCAGGATCCGAAAGAGACGGCCTAGGCCTCCGGGTCCTCCGGCTCCAGCGCGGCCAGCGCCGCCGCCGGGTCCGTGGCCGGCGGGCCCGCCGGGAGCCAGTGTTCCGCCGCGCGGCGGTACGGCCACCAGCGGCCGTCCCGGCCCAGCCGGAGCTGGCGGTCGCCGCCCGGCTCCGTCCAGCGGGCCCGGATCCGGCGCAGCACCGGGGCGGGGGCTGCGGGGTCGGCCTCCGCGTCCGCCCCGTCGGGCCGGGCCGTCGCCAGCGCGGCCCGCGCCCGGGCGAGCGACGCCCGGTCCGGGGTCCAGTCCTCCTCCAGCACCGAGACGGCCGGTGCCCCGCCGAAGCCCCAGGCGAGTACGGCCCGGTCCATGGCCGCCCGGTCCCTGTCGGAAGCCGCCGCCAGGCGGGAGCGGACCCGAAGGTCGTGGGCCTGCGCCGTGAGTCGTACGGCATCCTGCGCGAGCGTGGGCCCGGGCTGCGGGGCGCGCTCCGCATGGCCCGCAGCGAGCGCCTCCGCGAGCAGCCCGTACGCCTGCGCCGCGGCCGCCTGCGCCAGGAACTCCACCCCGTCCACGTCCAGGCCCGGCGGCTCCGTCCCCGACTCCGTGTCCAGGGTCGGCGGCTGGCCCGGCGCCTCCGGCAGCCGCGCGGGCGCGGGCAGCGGGGGCAGGGCGGACGCCGCCGCGTAGACCTCGGACGCCGGGACACCGGCGTCCGCCGGGGATTGCGCGGGCTCCGCCTCCGCCGTGCTGCGCTCCTCCAGCTCGGCGAGAAGACCGGCCTCCGCGCGCCCGCGCAGCAGCAACAGCACGAAGGGGTCCCGGTCCAGCAGCCGCGCCACCTGGTAGCAGAGCGCGGCCGTGTGCGGGCAGTGGTCCCACTCGCCGCAGTCGCAGCGCGGGTCGAGGTCGCCGATCCCGGGCAGCAGCTCCACCCCGGCCGCTGCCGCGTCCTCGGCGAGCTCCGGCGGCACCTCCCGGTCGAGCAGCGCCGCGATGTGGCCGGACTCGGCGGCCGCCAGCCCGAGCAGCCGGTCCCATTCCGCTTCCGTGAACTCCTGCACCAGCACGTCGGTCCGGTGCGCCGTCCCGTCCGGGTCGCGCACCACGGCCGTCAGCCCGCCCGGCCGTACGGACACGGCCCCGACCGCGCCCGCACGCGCGTACCGCCGGCCCTGCTTGAGCTGCTGCCCGTCCAGGGCGCTGTCCTCCAGGGCGCGCAGCCAGGCGTGCCCCCACCAGGTGGCGGCGAAGCCGCGCCCGGGGACGGGCGGGAGCGGCGGGAAGGTCTTCTCGTACGGGTCCTTCGCCATCATCGGTGTCGCTCCCCTGCGGCGGCCGGGCGGAGCGCGACGAGTTCGGCCAGCTCCGCGTCGCTCAGTTCGGTCAGGGCGGCCTCGCCGCCCGCGAGGACGGCGTCGGCCAGGGCCCTTTTGCGTGCGAGGAGTTCGGCGATCCGGTCCTCCACGGTGCCTTCGGCGATGATGCGGTGGACCTGGACGGGCTGGGTCTGGCCGATGCGGTAGGCGCGGTCGGTGGCCTGTTCCTCGACGGCGGGGTTCCACCAGCGGTCGTAGTGGATGACGTGCCCGGCGCGGGTGAGGTTGAGGCCGGTGCCGGCCGCCTTGAGGGAGAGCAGGAACACGGGCACCTCGCCCGCCTGGAACCGGTCCACGAGCTCCTCGCGGCGCGGCACGGGCGTGCCCCCGTGCAGCAGTTGGGACGGGATGCCGCGTGCCGTCAGGTGGCGTTCGATGATGCGGGCCATCGTCACGTACTGCGTGAAGACCAGCACGGAGCCGCCCTCGGCCAGGATCGTGTCGAGCAGCTCGTCGAGGAGCTCCAGCTTCCCGGAGGCAGCCCCGGCGGACTCCTTCGAGCGGTGCTGCTCCTTCGTGTACTGGGCGGGGTGGTTGCAGATCTGCTTGAGCGAGGTCAGCAGCTTGACGACCAGCCCGCGGCGCTCCATCCCGTCCGCGCCGGCGATCGCGGCGAGGGTCTCGCGCACCACCGCCTCGTACAGCCCGGCCTGTTCGGGGGTCAGGGACACGGCGTGGTCGGTCTCGGTCTTGGGCGGCAGTTCGGGGGCGATCCCCGGATCGGACTTCTTGCGGCGGAGCAGGAAGGGCCTGACGAGCGCCCCGAGCCGGGCCGCCGCCCGCGGGTCGCGGCCGCTCTCGACCGGCTCGGCGTAGCGCGTGCGGAAGGTGCCGGGGCGGCCGAGGAGGCCCGGGGTGGTCCAGTCGAGGACGGCCCACAGCTCGGACAGGTTGTTCTCGACCGGGGTACCGGTGAGGGCCACGCGGGCGTCCGAGGGGATGGTGCGCAGGGCCCTGGCGGTCGAGGAGCGGGGGTTCTTGACGTGCTGGGCCTCGTCCGCGACGACCATCCCCCAGCGCACGGCGGCGAGTCGGGGCGCGTCCAGGCGCATGGTGCCGTAGGTGGTGAGGACGAAGCCGCCGGCCGGTCCGTCCGCCATCGCGTCGAGGTCGCGGCCGGTTCCGTGGAAGCGGCGCACCGGCGTCCCGGGGGCGAACTTCTCGATCTCCCGCTGCCAGTTGCCCAGCAGCGAGGCCGGGCAGACCACCAGCGTCGGGCCCTCGTGCCCGTGCTCCTGACGGTGCAGGTGCAGGGCGATCAGCGTCACCGTCTTGCCCAGGCCCATGTCGTCGGCCAGGCAGGCGCCGAAGCCGAGTCCGGTGAGGCGGGCGAGCCAGCGCAGGCCGCGGAGCTGGTAGTCGCGCAGGGTGGCACGGAGGGCGGCCGGGGCCTGTACGTCGGCGGGCGGTGCCTGTACGTCGGCGGGCGGTGCCTGTACGTCGGCGGGCGCGGCGGCGTCCCCGTGCGCCGGGGGCTCCGGTTCCGCACGCTCGGGATCCGTGGTGAGGAGCGAGCGGAGCCGTTCCAGCGGACCGGTGGCCTCTACGTCGTACCGCGTGCCGTCGAGCTCCGCCGAGCCGGTCAGTACGGCGGCCAGCGCCTCGGCGGCCGTCACCTCGCGGTCCTGGCGGGCCAGGGCCCGGGCCCGGCGGGCCGCGGCCGGGTCGATCAGGACCCACTGGTCGCGCAGCCGGACCAGGGGGCGCTTCGCCTCGGCGAGCCGGTCCAGTTCCTCGGCGGTCAGATCGCCCTGGTCGCCGAGGGCGTAGCGCCAGCCGAGGGGGTGTGCGGAGGAGGAGAGCGGGCCGGTCAGGCCCGGCAGGTCCGAGCCGGTGGCGGGCCTGCCCACGACGGCCCGCGCGGTGAGCGTACGGGCGAGCCCGCGCGGCCAGTGCACCTGCACCCCGTCGGCCGCCAGCGCGGCGGCGGCCTCCCCGAGCAGCTCCGCGACCTCCTCGTCGGCGAGGTCCACCGCGTCGGGGACGGCGGCGCCGAGCAGCGGTTCGAGCGGCGGCCACAGGCGCGCGGCGCGGCGCAGGGCCCGGAGCGCATCCAGGCGGGCACGGGGCGGGAAGGCGGCCGCGGCGGGTCCGGAGCCGGCCCAGACGTCGGCGGCGTCCGCGACGAGGGCGGCGTCCGCGAGGCCGTGCATCTGCAGGACGGCACGGAAGGCGGGGGGCAGGGCGTCAGGGTCCACCTCGATGCGGAGCGAGACGCGCACCCCGGCGTCGTGCCCGGCCGCGACCTCCGCGGCCCAGTCGCGCAGTTCGGGGTGGAGCCGGGCCGGGCGGGTGGCGTAGGCGGAGCCACCGGCGGCGGCGGGCGCGGCGGGGGAGCGGGGCAGGGTGTCGGCGACGGCGTCGAGGAAGGCGCGCAGCAGGGGCTCCGGCGCGGGCAGCTGGGGCGGGCCGGCGGGGCCGGGATCGTGGCCGGGGCCGCCGTCGGGACCGGGGCCGGGGTTGGGGCCGACCGGTACGCAGTGCGCGTCGGGCGGCATGGCCGCCGCCAGCTCCCGGACCTCCTCCAGATCGGCGGCGTCCAGCGGCCCGAGCCGCCAGGCGTCGTACCCGGCGGGGCTCAGGCCGGGCAGCAGCAGCCCGCGCGCGGCGAAGCGCAGGGCCAGCAGGGCGGCGGCGCCCCAGAACGGCGCGGCTCCGGCGGATGCGGCCGAACGGACCCGGGTCAGCAGGGGCAGGGCCTCGTAGAGGGGCAGGACGAGGGCCGTCACCCGGGTGCGCCGCAGGTCGGGCGTGACCACGGTGAGCCGCTCGGTGGCGCCCCGGCCGTCGAGGGGGAGGCCCTCGGCCGGGTCCGGGTGCCAGAAGGCGATCCGGCCCTCGCGGGCCGGGTCGGCGGGGAGGAAGACGGCGGAGCAGGGGATGAGGCCGGAGATCGTCGGGAGCACGCATTCCTCAAACTTGACTACCGAATACAGGGTGGCCGAGATTAACCCACCGGCGGCCGCCCCGGCCCGCGACGACACCGTGACCCGGGTCACGTCCTCGACTGTTCGCGGTCTCTTCGGCGAGCGGAGACCCGGCCGAGGGTTACGGGAACGCGGGGGCCGGAGCGCGCGTTGTGTGGGGTAGTGGCCGACGGAGAAAGAGGGTGCCGCAGATGTCCACGAGCGGAAAGATCGCGGTTGCCGGTGTGGTGGCAGCCATCGTGCTGTTCTGGTCGGTCGGGTTCTGGGCCGGACTGCTGGTCCTGATCGGCGTCCCGGTGGCGGCCTACCTGCTGTTGGACTCCTCCCAGCGCCGTAGGCTGCGGGGTATATCCAGGAAGCAGATCGGCCGCTGACGGCGGCAGGGGGGTCAGGAATGAACACGGCGAGCGCGGCACAGGTCGCGGCGGTCAGCAGCAACGGGGTCTATTCGTTCACCAAGCCCACGCGCGAGAGCATCAAGCTCGTGGAAGGGCTCGGGGTGGAGGGGGACGTCCACGCGGGGGTCACGGTCAAGCACCGTTCCAGGGTGGCCCAGGACCCCACGCAGCCGAACCTCCGGCAGGTGCACCTGATCCACCGGGAGCTCTTCGAGGAGGTGGCCGGGGCCGGCTACCAGGTCGAGGCGGGCCAGCTCGGGGAGAACGTCACCACCGAAGGCATCGACCTGCTCGCCCTGCCGACCGGCACCCTGCTGCGCCTCGGAGCGGAGGCCGTGGTCGAGGTGACCGGACTGCGCAACCCGTGCCTCCAGATAGACAACTTCCAGCACGGGCTGCTCAAGCAGGTGGTCGGCAGGGACGCCGAGGGCAATCTGCTCCGCAAGGCCGGAATCATGGGCGTGGTCCACCGGGGCGGCACCATCCACCCCGGCGACACCATCGAGGTCACCCTCCCCCCGACTCCGCACATCCCCCTCGAACGGGTCTGACCCACCGAGCGCACGGCCCGGACACGCCATGGTCCGGGCCAGGCCGGGTAGGGCCGATCCGGTTCCGGCGGGGAGCCAGGACCCCTCAACCGATCCATGCGCGCAGGCGCTCGCTGAGCACCACGTCATGGGGCAGCCGCTCCAGCTCGTGCACGGGCACGTCCACCCCGTGCTGCCCCAGGACGCCGGCCAGGTAGCCCCAGTGCCCGGCCGCCATCTGCTCCTGCGTCATGCCGTCGAAGGGCTCGTCCGGCCCGACCACCGTCCGGGCCGTCTCCTCGATGTCCTCGACGGAGGTCAGCGCGGGGATGCCCGCCGGGCCCGAGGTGCTCCAGCCGCGATCGTCCAGCAACACCACACTGCGGCCGTCCGCGAGCACGGCCTCCAGCCGTGCCGACACGGACAGCTGCTGAGCGCTCGTACCGCCGACGTTCAGATCGGTGTAAGTGATCAAGCGGGTCACCACGGTCATGCCGTACTCCTGTCGGCTCGCCCCGAGTCCGGGCGGCCCGTTCCACGGGCTCACGGAATCCCGGAGCCTATATCCGGCCCCCGCCCCGCGCCGGCCCCCACCCCGTGCGACTCAGTAGTAGCCCCGCATCAGCTCCGTCGCCCATTCCGGCTGCCGGTGCTCGCCGCGCGGGCCGAACTCCGTCATGTACGGCTTGAGGTCGAGCACCGGAGTGCCCGCGACCGCGTCCAGCCCCTCCACGTGCAACTCGGGTCCGTCCGCCGCCTCCACGTCCACCTTCAGGACGCGGCAGCGCGAGAGGCCCAGCCGGTTGGGCCGGTTCTTGCCGCGCTGGGCGAAGATGCCGACGAGCGGCCAGTCCGGATTGCCCCGGGGGCGCCGCGCACCCGTCTCGATCCTGTCCTCGGGCACCCGGTCGAAGTGGAAGACCACCTCGACGTGCGAGAAGTCCTCCAGTCCGTACAGGGCTTCCGGACCGAACCGCTCCCGGTCCAGGCGGATCACCGCCGTCTCCCGCCCCCAGTCGTCGTCGACGACCTCCGGACGGCCGCCGACCACCACGCCAACCGGGACCACTTCCACCGGATCCATCAGCACGTCCTTCCCCTCGAACTCAGTACTGCGCGCAGCTCAGACCGGCCGCACGGCGACCCGGTCCAGCGCCTCCAGCAGCTCCGACAGCTGCGGAATCCCCCCGTGGGCCTCGTGCGGTACGGCCAGCACCTCGCTCGGCTCCTCGTCGAGGAGGACGAAGGCGGCCCCGCCCGTACGGGCCACCAGCGACCATCCCGGCCCGTCGACGCGCAGCGTCCGCGCCTCCTCGCCCGCGAAGGACGACCGCACCCTGCCGGGTGGCGGCGGGCTCTGCGTGTACCCGACGGCCTCCTCCAGGGCCCTGGCCAGCCCCGGGTGCGCGGCGGCCGCGGCCCCGCCGTCCGTGGCCACGCGCTCGCTCCAGCCGGTCCACTCCCGGGCGATCTGGTCGGCGCCCATCCGCCGCTGCACCGGACCCCAGGTCTCCGCCGACGGCGGGGCCAGCGGCACCCGTCCCGTGCCGTCCGCGCCCTGTTCGGGATCGTGCGGTTCGGGGATCCCGGCCGTGGCCACCGCGAGCTCGATGGGCCAGCCCGCCAGCGAGACCACGATGGACCGTTCGTCGGGGGACAGGTCGTACTCCATCCCGCAGTCCCACGAGGCGATGGCCACGGCCACGAGCGAGACGTCGTCGACCACGACCGTCCAGCGCGCGCCCTCCTCGTCCTGTCCCAGCACCAGGCCGTACCCGGTGGCCACCGGCGGCACGCCCAGCAGCGAGCAGGCCTCGGGGTAGTCGTCACCCAGGATGCTCGGGAACTGCGCGGGGGTCAGCAGCACGGCGGTCAGCACGTACAGCGAACCGCCGTCCTCCTCTTCGGACACGTGGCCTCCCGGTCGTTCTCTCGTCGGCGCACCCTAACCAGCGAGTAACCACCGCGTCGAGAGCTGGCGGGAGCCGATTTCCGGGCCCGCCACCTGCACGGAGGGCCGGCCGCCCACCACGGAAGCGCAGGGGTCCGGGTCAGGAGGTCCGGACCGCCAGCGCGAGGAAACGGGTGTCCTCGTCGGCGTACGAGGTCATCCGCCAGCCCGAACCGGCCAGCAGCGGGCCGAGGTTGTGCTCCGCGCGCATGTCGTCCGCGGTCAGTTCGCGGCCGTGGCGCGCCGCGAGGGCCGCCCGGCCGATCGGGTGGAACAGCGCGAGCCGTCCGCCCGGGCGGACGACCCGGGCGAGTTCGCGCAAGTTGTCCCCGGGGTCGGGGAGATGGGCGACGAGACCGGCGGCGAACACGGCGTCCAGCACACCGTCGCGCAGCGGCAGCCGGGCCACGTCCGCCAGCAGCAGGGTGCCCTCGGCGTCCCGGCCGGCCTCCTGCGCGGCGGCCAGCATCTGCGGGGTGACATCGGCGCCGAGCACCGTTCCCGACGGGCCGACGGCCGCGCGGAGCGCGGTGAGCGCCCGCCCGGTGCCGCAGCCCGCGTCGAGGACCCGGTCCCCGTGGCGCAGCCCGAACTCGCCCACGGCGGTCGCGAAGGCGGGCCCGTCCCCCGGGAACTTGCGGTCCCAGCCGGCCGCGCGCGCCCCGAAGAACTCCTGGACGTGGCCCCGGTCGCGCGTCTGATCCTGTGTGCGGTCTTCGCTCATGTGCCCATGATCCCTCACCGGGGCTCCGGCACATGCCTGCGGAACGTGTGCAAGGTGGTACGCGGCGTGATCGAAGATGAACGTATCTCTGTCATATTCCAGCAGTTCCAGTGGCTTTCGAAATGCGGCCCGTGTTCGCTCCCTCACCCGGACTAGCTTCCGTGGCCATGGGACACCTGGACCACGCCGCCTATGGCTGGCTTACCCCCGTGCTGTCATACGTGATGGCTTCGATCGGCGCCGCCCTCGGCCTGCGCTGCACCGTTCGCGCGCTCGCCGCGACGACCGGAACCTCCCGCCGCAACTGGCTCCTCACGGCGGCCTCGGCCATCGGCACCGGGATCTGGACGATGCACTTCGTCGCGATGCTCGGCTTCCACGTCACCGGGACCGAGATCCGCTACAACGTGCCGCTGACCATCCTCAGCCTCCTCGTCGCGATGATCGTCGTCGGCGCCGGAGTCTTCGCCGTCGGCTACGGGAAGGACCGCGGCCGGGCCCTGGTCCTCGGCGGACTCACCACCGGCCTCGGCGTCGCCAGCATGCACTACCTCGGCATGGCGGCCCTGCGCCTGCACGGCTCGGTCTCCTACGAGCCGCTCACGGTGGGGCTCTCCGTCGCCATCGCGGTCGTCGCGGCCACGGCCGCCCTGTGGGCGGCCCTCAACATCAAGTCCCCGGTGGCCGTCGCCGTCGCCTCGCTCGTCATGGGCGGTGCCGTCAGCAGCATGCACTACACCGGCATGCTCGCGGTCGCCGTCGAGGTCATCCCCTCGGACGCGGCCCTGCCGGGGGTCACCGCCATGCAGTTCATCTTCCCGCTCGCCGTCGGCCTCGGCTCCTACCTCTTCATCACCTCCGCGTTCGTCGCCCTCTCGCCGACCGCCGACGAGCGGGAGGCCTCCGCGATGGCCTCCGCCGACCTCCGCCTGGGAGGGCGGACCGCCACGGCCGCTGCTTCCGCCACCACTGCCACCACCGGCTGAGGCGCCGCCGGCCCGCGACCGCACCCGCCACCCCGCGACCGCCACCTACGTACGCACCGCCCGGAACGAGGAGCCCATGCGCAGACCCCGCAGAACACCGGAAGCAGCGGCGTCGCGGCCGCCCGCGCCCGCGCCGGCGGGTGGCCGTGCCAAGGGACCGGGCCGCCGGGCGCACGCCGGGCCGCCCGCCGAGGAGCCGGTGGAGCACCTGGCCCCCGACCTGCTCGGGGCGATACCCGGCGGTGGCGGTGGCGGTGGCCGAGGTCCGCGCCTTCGGCTGCGGCCCGCCACCGTCCGGGCGAAGATCGTCTCGCTTCTGATGGTGCCGGTGGTCTCCCTGCTGGCCCTCTGGGCCTTCGCGGCGGTCGACGCGGCCCAGGACGTCGCCCGCCTCAGCCGCGTCCAGCGCGTCGACCGCGAGCTGCGGGCTCCGGTCGAGGCCGCCGTCACCGCGCTGCAGGCCGAACGGCGCACGGCCGTAAGGCTGCTGGCCGACCCCACCGCCGGCCGGGCGGCCGCCGCCCAGACCCCCGGCCAGGCCGTCGCCCTGGAGGAACAGGCGCGCCGCACCGACGGCGCCGTACGGGCCCTGCGGCTCGGCGACCGCCACACCGTCGCCGACTCCGGCGACTACCGCACCGACATCGTCATCCGGCTGCGCACCTTCGTCGCCGCCGCCGAGGGGCTGGGCCCGGCGCGCAAGGACGTGGCGGAGCACCGGGCGACGCAGGAAGCGGCGTACGAGGCGTACACCCGGGTCATCGACGCGGCCCTGGAGGTCGGCGGAGCCCTCTCCGGAGGGGGCCAGGACGCCGAACTGGGCGTCGACGCCAGGATCCTGCTGGAGTTCGCTCGGGCGGGGGAGCAGCTGTCGCGGGAGGACGCCCTGCTGACGGCGCCGGGGCCGCGCTCCGCCGAAACGCTTCGCCGGCTGACCGGAGCCGTCGAGACCCGGCGGGCCCTGACCGCCTCCGCCGCCCGGGACCTGCCCACCGCACAGCAGGACGCCTGGCAGGCCATGGCCAAGAGCGCCGCCTACGCCGACCTCACCGGAGCCGAGGACCGGGCGCTGGCCGCCGCGCCCGGCGCCTCCGCCGCCGGACCGCCCGCCGGCTGGGAGGCCGCGTACACCGCGGTCGCCGGCTCGATGCGGGAGATCGCGGACGCCGCCCACGCGGCCTCCGCGGACCGGGCCGACCCCTTCGGCGCGGGTGCGCTGAGTCCCGCCGGAGCCGCCGTCGTCCTGGGCCTGGCCGCCGTGGCAGCCTCGCTCGTGATCTCGGTCCGCATCGGCCGGGCCCTCGTCGTCGAACTGGTCTCGCTGCGCAACACCGCGCTGGAGATCGCGCACCGCAAACTTCCGCACGCCATGGACCGCTTGCGGGCCGGCCAGGACATCGACGTGTCCGCCGAAACCCCGCGCGGCCCCGTCGCCGACGACGAGATCGCCCAGGTCGGCGACGCGCTGGCCACGGTCCACCGGGCCGCACTGAGCGCCGCCGTCGAACGCGCCGAACTGGCCAGCGGCGTGAGCGGGGTCTTCGTCAACCTCGCCCGGCGCAGCCAGGTCCTGGTGCACAAGCAGCTCACCCTGCTCGACTCGATGGAGCGGCGCGCCGACGACCCGAACGAGCTCGGCGACCTCTTCCGCCTCGACCACCTCACCACCCGCATGCGACGGCACGCGGAGAGCCTGATCATCCTGTCCGGTGCCGCCCCCGGGCGCGCCTGGCGGATGCCGATCCCGCTGACGAACGTGGTACGGGCCGCCGTGTCCGAGATCGAGGACTACCCGCGCGTCGAGGTGCGCCAGCTCGCCGAGGCCGCCGTCGTCGGCGGAGCCGTCGCCGACCTCACCCACCTGCTGGCCGAACTCATCGAGAACGCCACCCAGTTCTCCCCGCCCCACACCAAGGTCCGGGTCAGCGGAGAGCCCGTCGGCGCCGGCTACGTCCTGGAGGTCGAGGACCGCGGGCTCGGCATGGGCCGCGAATCCCTCCAGGAGGCCAACCGCCGCATCGAGCAGTCCGAGGCCCTCGACCTCTTCGACAGCGACCGGCTCGGGCTCTTCGTGGTCAGCCGCCTCTCGGCCCGCCACGGTGTCAAGGTGCACCTGCGCATGTCACCGTACGGCGGCACCACCGCGGTCGTGCTGCTCCCCAACTCCCTGCTCCAGGGCGCCCTCACGGCCGCCTCCCCGCAGCCCGAGCAGGATTACCCCTCAGCACCGGCCCCGGCGTCGACCCCGACCCCGGCTCCGGAGCCGGTCGCCGAACCGCTGCGGGACCGGTTCCGGGAGCCTTCCCAGGCCATCAGCGTCGTACGGGAAGACGTGCGCGGGGTCCCGGTCCCGGACCGGAGCCCCGTACGGGAGGAGCCCCGGCCCTCCCCGGTGGCCCCGCTGCGGCCGCGCGGCTCCGCGGGCGCGGCTCCCCGTACGCCCGCCCCGGCCGTCACGGCGGCTCCCGCGGGCCCGGCGACCCCCTCGGGCCAGGCCGCCACAGTGACCGAACTGCCGCGCAGGGTCCGGCAGGCGAGCCTCGTCCCGCAGCTGCGCGAGGCCCCCGCCCCCAAGGCCCCGGCCGGGGTCAGGGGGGCGGCGGGACCGCCCGGCCGGAGTCCCGAGCAGGCGCGCGAGCGGATGGCCGCGTACCGGGCGGGCTGGGTGCGGGGCTCGCAGGCGGGCGACGAGTCCGGTGCGGACGGTCCGGCCGGCGCAGGCGGCGCGGGTGGCACGGGCGGGACAGGCAGTACTGGCGAAGGCGAAGGAGCACGATGATGATCGAACATCAGAGGATCGACCTCGACGGCGTCCGCAGGTCGGGCGAGCTCGACTGGCTCCTGGACGACCTCGTGGTCCGGGTGCGCGAGGTCCGGCACGCCGTGGTCCTGTCCAACGACGGCCTGGCGGTGGGTGCTTCCAGCGCGCTCAGCAGAGAGGACGCCGAGCACCTGGCGGCCGTGGCCTCCGGCTTCCACAGCCTGGCCAAGGGCGCGGGACGGCACTTCCACGCCGGGGGCGTGCGCCAGACCATGGTGGAGATGGACGAGGGCTTCCTCTTCGTGGCGGCGGCCGGGGACGGCTCCTGCCTGGCCGTGCTCAGCGGGGCCGGCGCCGACATGGGGCTGATCGCCTACGAGATGGCCCGGCTGGTCAAGCGGGTCGGCGAGCACCTGTACACCCCGGCCAGGTTCGCGGCCCGGCCGCCGGCCGCCGGTTGAGGGCGGCGGCCTTGAGCACGAACGGCCGGTGGTACGACGCCGACGCGGGCCCGCTCGTCCGTCCGTACGCCATGACCGGCGGACGCACGAAGCCGGGGCCCCACGGGGTCCGGTTCGACCTGATCGCGCTGGTCGTCGTGGACCCGGCCGGAACGGACGAGGCGGCCGAGTCGCTGCTGGGACCGGAACACCGGGCGCTGCTCGGACTGTGCCGGGACGAGACCCAGTCGGTGGCCGAACTCGCGGCGGACGCGGACCTGCCCGTGGGCGTGGTGCGCGTGCTGCTCGGGGACCTGCTGGAGGCCGGGCACGTCAAGGTCAGCCGACCGGTGCCGCCCGCACAGCTGCCGGACGAGCGGATTCTGCGTGAAGTCATCGAGGGATTGCGAGCGCTGTGATGGGACTGAACGACAAAGGGCCGGCGCCGGCCGAGGGGGGCGGCGAGGAACTGGCCGCCCTCGCGCTGAAGATACTCGTGGCGGGCGGCTTCGGAGTCGGGAAGACGACCCTGGTCGGCTCGGTCAGCGAGATCAGGCCGCTGCGGACGGAGGAGCTGCTCAGCGAGGCCGGGGAGCTGGTCGACGACACGGGCGGGGTCGACCAGAAGACGACGACCACCGTGGCCATGGACTTCGGGCGGATCACGATCAGGTCGGGGCTGTCGCTGTACCTGTTCGGGACCCCGGGGCAGGACCGGTTCTGGTTCCTGTGGGACGAGCTGTCGCAGGGCGCGCTCGGCGCGGTGGTCCTTGCCGACACCCGGCGCCTGGAGGACTGCTTTCCGGCGGTGGACTACTTCGAGCACCGCAAGATCCCGTTCGTCGTCGCCGTCAACTGCTTCGCGAACGCGCGGCGGTACGCCTCGAACGAGGTCGCGCGGGCGCTGGACCTGGATCAGGGCACACCGGTGGTGCTCTGCGACGCGCGGGACAAGGACTCGGGGAAGGAAGTGCTGATCCGGCTGGTGGAGTACGCGGGCCGGGTGCACACGGCCCGGCTGCTGGAGTCGGTGGAACCGCGGGCCGATTCGGTGTGAACCGGCCCGCGGGGCCCGTCAGTCGGCCACGCCGGCGGCCGAGATCACCTTCTCGATGGCGACGCGCACGAGGAGCTCGCCGGGGACGGCGTTGCGGCGGCCGAAGGCCTCGCCGTTCTCGGCCCCCATGTAGCGCGCTCCGATCCTGGTCGCCCAGGGGAGCATCTCCTCCAGGTCCTCGCTGAGGGTCGCCCGGCCCTGGAGGACCACGTAGGAGAAGGGCGGCCGGTCGTCGTCCACGCAGAGTGCGACGCGGCCGTCGCGGGCCAGATTGCGCCCCTTGACGGTGTCCTTTCCGGTGTTGAACACGAAGGAGTCCCCGTCGAGAACGAACCAGATGGGAGCGATGTGAGGGCTTCCGTCCTCACGGACGGTGGACAGTTTCCCGGTGCGGGTGGAGCGGGAGACGAACTCCCGCCATTCCTCTTGAGTCATCTTCTTCACCATGGGTCCATCCTCCTTGCCCGAAAGCCGCTGGTGGGGAAGGCTGGCGGCACGAGTACGCGGGGTGGGGCGCGGCCGGTACGGCCGCGTCGACGGGGAGGGGCTGTAAATGGCGCTGGACAAGCAGCTTGACTGGCTGCTGGACGATTTGACGCGGCGGGTTCAGCAGGTGCGGCACGCGGTGGTGCTCTCCAACGACGGCCTGGTGACGGGCGCGAGCGCGGGGCTGGCACGGGAGGACGCGGAGCACCTGGCGGCCGTCGCGGCGGGGCTGCAGAGCCTGGCGAAGGGCTCGGGGCGGCACTTCCGGGCGGGCGAGGTCCGCCAGACGATGGTCGAGTACGACGACGGGGTCCTCTTCGTCATGGCGGCGGGCGCGGGCAGCTGCCTGTGCGTGCTGAGCGCCTCCGAGGCGGACATCGGGCACGTGGCCTACGAGATGACCCTGCTGGTGAACCGGGTGGGGGAGCACCTGGGGGTCGCGGAGCGGCGGATCACCGGCGGCTAGGAAGGGTGGCGCGTTCCGCGCCGGTCCGGCTTGTCCACAGGCCCTGCGGGGTGTCGTAGCTCTGGGTTACGTTCTTCACACACAGTAATCACTCTGGTGGGGAGAGCATGATGACGCAGACGATGCCGAGGACGGAGTCCGCACCCGCGGAGTGCGGGGAGGTCGCCGGGCTGATGGGCGGTGGGCGGGCCGCCGAGGAACTGGGTCTGAGCCGCAGCGAGTTCGCCCGCGCCGTCCAGCTGGGCCTGGTGCGGGCGGGACCCCAGGGGTCCGCCCGGGCCCCGCGGTACACCCGGACCGAGCTCGACCGGGTCCGGTCGGCCGAGGGGTTTCCGGAAGCGCTGCGCGAGCGGGTGGAGACGGTCGCGGGAGCGGAGGCGGCCGCCGCCGTTCTGGGGGTCGGCCCGAGCCGGTTCACCCGGCTCGCACGCTGCGGCCACCTCACTCCGGTGGGATACCGGATCAACCGCTACCGGGCGGTGGTGTGGCTCTATCTGACTGCGGAGCTACGGGACTTCGCGTCCCGCGAGCCCGGAATGCTGCGGGGGAGCGCCCCGTCGGCGGACCGGGAGCTGATGGAGGCCAGGGCCGACCTGCGCCCCCGGAAGTGGCGAGAACGGCACGTCGGGCTGTTGCTGAGACGGACCGCCGACCCCTGGGAGCGGGCTGCCGTACTGGCCTCCGTGCTCCCCGAGGACGACGTGCGCGCGATCGTGCCCGACGCGGCGGACCGCATCCTGCTCTGCGCGCTCGCCCCGCCCCCGCCCTTCGGGCACCCGCAGGTTCCGGCGGCAGCCGAGGTGGCGACCCGGCTGCTGCGGGCCGGGTCACCGGACGAGACCGACTGGTACCGCACCAGCCTCGACTTCGCCCTGACCGGAGCGAAGGGTCAGTCGAAGTCGACGGGGGAGAGGGGGCCGACGTAGACCCAGGCCCCGTTCTCCCGGGCGAAGGAACTGTGCTCGTGCAGCGAGCCGGTGTGCCGGCCCTCGCGGTAGTGCGCCCGGAACTCCACCGAGCCCTCCGTCTCGAACATCCCGCCGCGCTCCGTGGCCAGGATCTCCAGCCGTTCCCAGCGCTGCCCGGGATCCAGGTCGAGCACGCCCGGCCGGGTCGACGGGTGCCAGGAGCGCAGGAGGTAGGCGGTGTCGCCGACGGCGAAGGCGCTGAAGCGGGAGCGCATCAGCAGCTCGGCGGTGGGCGCCTGCCGCTCGCCGGAGTGGAAGCGGCCGCAGCACTCCGGGTAGGCGGCGGGCAGCCCGCAGGGGCAGGGGAGGGCCGGGGTGGGCATGGGCACACGCTCAGTTCTTCGAGGACGGGAGGGGACTACTGGGGCGAAACCGCCGGCTTGGCGTCCTTGGCGCCGTAGGGACGGAAGAGCCCCTCCTGCACCACCGACACCAGCAGCCTGCCCTCGAGGTCGTAGATGCGGCCGCGGGCCAGGCCACGGCCGCCGTGCGCGATGGGCGATTCCTGGTCGTACAGGAACCACTCGTCCGTCCGGAACGGCCGGTGGAACCACATGGCGTGGTCGAGGGAGGCCATGTCGAAACCGCGCATGCCCCACAGGGGTTCCACGGGGATGCGCACGGCGTCGAGGAGGGTCATGTCACTGGCGTAGGTGAGGGCGCAGGTGTGCACGAGCGGGTCGTCGCCCAGCGGGCCGACGGCACGCATCCACACCGCGCTGCGCGGATCGGCGTCCTTGAGCTCCTCGGGGGTCCAGCGGAGCCGGTCGACGTAGCGGATGTCGAAGGGCTGGCGGCGGGCCATCCGCTCCAGCGCCTCCGGCAGCGTGCCCAGGTGCTCGCGGATCTCGTCCACGACCTTCGGGAGCGTGTCCGGGTGCGGGAAGTCGAGGCGGGGAGGCAGCTGGTGCTCGATGCTGCCCTCCTCCGGGTGATGGAAGGAGGCGGTCAGATTGAAGATGGTCTTGCCCTGCTGGACCGCGGTGACCCGGCGGGTGGTGAAGGAGCGCCCGTCGCGCACCCGCTCCACCTGGTACACGATCGGCACTCCGGGGATGCCGGGGCGCAGGAAGTACGAGTGGAGGGAGTGGACGGGCCGGTCGCCCTCCGTGGTGCGGCCTGCCGCCACCAGCGCCTGGCCGGCGACCTGGCCGCCGAAGACGCGCTGGAGGGACTCCTGGGGGCTGGCGCCCCGGAAGATGTTGACCTCGATCTGCTCCAGGTCGAGCAGATCGACCAGCCTCTCGGCGGGGTTCGTCATCAGAGGATCTCCACTGTCGGGCCCGGCCGCCGCGAGGGCGCCGGTCGGTTGCGGGTCGGGGGTCGTTCGCGGGCCGGGCGCCCGCCCGGACGGAGCCGGAAGGAGGTCAGAGCTGGCCGAGTTCGCCGACCGAGGTGACGCGCAGGACCGCCCGGCCCTCCTCGTCGGAGGCGGCGAGGTCCACCTCGGCGCTGATGCCCCAGCCATGATCCCCGTTGGGGTCGGCGAAGGTCTGCCGGACGCGCCACAGGCCGTGCGCCGGGTCCTCCTCGATCTGGAGCAGCTTGGGGCCGCGCGCGTCGGGTCCCGTGCTCAGGTCGTCGTACTCGTCCCAGTAGCCGTCCATGGCCTCGCCCCAGGCGTCGGCGTCCCAGCCGGAGTCGCCGTCCAGCTCGCCCAGCACGTTGACGTGGTCCAGGGCCGCCAGCTCCACCCGGCGGAACATGGCGTTGCGGACCAGGACGCGGAAGGCGCGGGCGTTCGCGGTGACCGGCTTGACCTGGTCGGCCTTCTCCTGGGCCTGCTCCGCCGTCTCCACCTCCGGGTTCGCCAGCTGCTCCCACTCGTCGAGCAGGCTGGAGTCGACCTGGCGGACCAGCTCGCCGAGCCACTCGATCAGGTCCTGGAGGTCCTCGGACTTGAGGTCGTCGGGGATGGTGTGGTCCAGCGCCTTGAAGGCGCTCGCCAGGTAGCGCAGCACGATGCCCTCGGTGCGCGCCAGCTCGTAGTACGAGGTGAACTCGGTGAAGGTCATCGCGCGTTCGTACATGTCGCGGATGATCGACTTCGGGGAGACCGGGTGGTCGCGGACCCACGGGTGGCTCTTGCTGTACACGTCGTAGGCGTGCAGGAGCAGCTCTTCGAGGGGCTTGGGATAGGTGATCTCCTGGAGCCGCTCCATGCGCTCCTCGTACTCGACCCCGTCGGCCTTCATCGCGCCCACGGCCATGCCGCGTTCCTTGTTCTGCTGGGCGGCGAGGATCTGGCGCGGGTCGTCCAGCGTGGACTCCACCACCGAGACCATGTCCAGCGCGTAGGAAGGGGACTCCGGGTCCAGCAGGTCGAAGGAGGCCAGCGCGAAGGTGGACAGCGGCTGGTTCAGCGCGAAGTCCTGCTGGAGGTCCACGGTCAGCCGGATCGTGCGGCCCTCGGCGTCCGGGGTGGCGAGCTTCTCGACGACCCCGCCGTCCAGCAGCGAGCGGTAGATGGCGATGGCCCGGCGGATGTGGCGCAGCTGGGCCTTGCGCGGCTCGTGGTTGTCCTCGAGCAGGTGGCGCATCGCCTGGAAGGCGTCGCCGGGGCGGGCGATGACCGACAGGAGCATGATGTTGGTGACCTTGAAGCGCGAGGTCAGCGGCTCCGGGTCGGCGGCGATGAGCTTCTCGAAGGTGGTGTCCGACCAGGCCACGAACCCCTCGGGCGCCTTCTTGCGGACCACCTTGCGGCGCTTCTTCGGGTCGTCGCCCGCCTTGGCGAGGGCCTTCTCGTTCTCGATGACGTGCTCGGGAGCCTGGGCCACCACATAACCGGCGGTGTCGAAGCCGGCCCGGCCGGCGCGGCCGGCGATCTGGTGGAACTCGCGGGCGCGCAGCGTGCGGACCCGGGTGCCGTCGTACTTGGTCAGGGCCGTGAACAGCACGGTGCGGATCGGGACGTTGACGCCGACGCCGAGGGTGTCGGTGCCGCAGATGACCTTCAGCAGACCGGCCTGGGCCAGCTTCTCCACCAGGCGGCGGTACTTGGGCAGCATGCCCGCGTGGTGCACGCCGATGCCGTGGCGGACGTAGCGGGAGAGGTTCTGGCCGAACTTGGTGGTGAAGCGGAAGTTGCCGATCAGCTCGGCGATCTTGTCCTTCTCCTCGCGGGTGCACATGTTGATGCTCATCAGCGACTGTGCCCGCTCGACCGCCTGGGCCTGGGTGAAGTGCACGATGTAGACCGGCGCCTGCCGGGTCTCCAGCAGCTCGGTGATGGTGTCGGTGATCGGCGTCGTGACGTACTCGTACGACAGCGGGACGGGCCGGGTCGCGGAGCGGACCACCGAGGTGGGCCGGCCGGTGCGCCGGGTCAGGTCCTCCTCGAACCGCTTCATGTCGCCGAGGGTCGCGGACATCAGCACGAACTGTGCCTGCGGAAGCTCCAGGATCGGGATCTGCCAGGCCCAGCCGCGGTCGGGCTCCGCGTAGAAGTGGAACTCGTCCATCACGACCTGGCCGATGTCGGCGTACTTGCCGTCGCGCAGCGCGATCGAGGCCAGCACCTCGGCGGTGCAGCAGATCACCGGAGCGTCCGAGTTCACCGAGGCGTCGCCGGTCAGCATGCCGACGTTCTCGGTGCCGAAGAGCTTGCACAGGTCGAAGAACTTCTCCGAGACCAGCGCCTTGATCGGCGCGGTGTAGAAGGTGACCTTGTCCTGGGCCAGAGCCGTGAAGTGCGCGCCCGCCGCCACCAGGCTCTTGCCGGAGCCGGTCGGGGTGGAAAGGATCACGTTCGCGCCGGTGACCACCTCCATCAGCGCCTCCTCCTGAGCCGGGTACAGGGTGATGCCCTGGTCCTCCGCCCACGAGGAGAAAGCCTCGAAGAGGGCGTCGGGGTCGGCGTTCGGCGGGAGCTGATCAATGAGGGTCACACCCCCCATCTTGCCTGGCTTCCCCCCGGATCAGGGAACCGGCGGACAGAAGGAAGATCATCAGCGGTACGCTGTGCCGTCGATGCGGCCCGAACGACACCGTCACCAGGGCCCGACCAGCACACCACCGGGGCGGGAAACGACCATGATGGGTCCGGCGCACTCACTGTCCGGGGCAGCGGCCTGGCTGGGGGTGGGCGCCGCGGCGGCCGCCTCCGGACACCCCATGCCCTGGCCCGTCCTCGTCGTCGGTGCGCTCATCTGCGCCGGAGCCGCCCTCGCCCCCGACCTGGACCACAAGTCGGCGACGATCTCCCGCGCCTTCGGTCCGCTCTCCCGGGGCCTGTGCGAGGTGGTCGACAAGATCTCCTACGCGGTCTACAAGGCCACCCGGGCCCCGCGCGACGCCCGCCGCACCGGAGGCCACCGCACCCTGACCCACACCTGGGTCTGGGCCGTCCTGATCGGCGCCGGCTCCTCCGCGCTCGCCGTCACCGCGGACCGGTGGGGCGTCCTCGCCCTCCTCTTCATCCACCTGGTCCTCGCCGTCGAAGGCCTGCTGTGGCGGGCCGCCCGCATGTCCAGCGACGTACTGGTCTGGCTGCTCGGCGCGACCAGCGCCTGGATACTGGCCGGCGTCCTCGACCAGCCCGGCAACGGCTCCGGCTGGCTCTTCACCGCCCCCGGCCAGGAATACCTGTGGCTCGGCCTCCCGATCGTGCTCGGCGCCCTGGTCCACGACATCGGCGACGCCCTCACCGTCTCCGGCTGCCCGATCCTGTGGCCCCTCCCCATCGCGGGCAAGCGCTGGTACCCCATCGGCCCGCCGAAGATGATGCGCTTCCGCGCCGGCAGCTGGGTCGAGCTCAAGGTCCTCATGCCGGTCTTCATGCTCCTGGGCGGAGTAGGCGGAGCCTCAGCCCTCGGCTTCTTCTGACGCCCCCGACGCCCCGCCCGCCTGCCCGCCCGGCCGGGCGTCGGTCAGCCGTGCCAGGAGTGCCACAGGGCCGCGTACGCGCCGTCGGCTTCGACCAGGGCGTCGTGCGAGCCGAGCTCGGTGATGCGGCCGCCCTCGACCACCGCGATCACGTCCGCGTCGTGCGCGGTGTGCAGCCGGTGGGCGATCGCGATCACCGTGCGACCGTCCAGCACCCGGGCCAGCGAACGCTCCAAGTGCCGTGCCGCGCGCGGGTCCAGCAGCGAGGTCGCCTCGTCCAGCACCAGCGTGTGCGGATCGGCCAGCACCAGCCGGGCCAGCGCGATCTGCTGCGCCTGCGCCGGGGTCAGCGCCGCCGCGCCCGAGCCGACCTCCGTGTCCAGACCGGCGTCCAGCGCCCGCGCCCAGTCCTCCGCGTCGACGGCGCCGAGCGCCGCCCACAGCTCGGTGTCGGAGGCCTCGGTGCGCGCGAGCCGCAGGTTGTCCCGCAGGGAGCCCACGAACACGTGGTGCTCCTGGTTGACCAGGGCCACGTGCTCGCGCACCCGCTCCGCCGGCATCCGCGACAGCTGCGCCCCGCCGAGGGTGATCTCGCCGGTCCGCGGCGCGTAGATGCCCGCCAGGAGCCGCCCCAGCGTGGACTTGCCGGCGCCCGAGGGCCCGACCAGGGCCATCCTGGTGCCCGGCGGCACCGCCATCGACACCTGGTGCAGGACGTCGACTCCCTCGCGGTACCCGAAGTGCACCTGGTCCGCCCGGACGTCCCGGCCGGCCGGGGAGACGCCCGCGTCACCCGCGTCCGGCTCGATCTCCCGCACGCCCACCAGCCGCGCCAGCGACACCTGCGCGATCTGCAGCTCGTCGTACCAGCGCAGGATCAGGCCGATCGGGTCGACCATCATCTGCGCGAGCAGCGCGCCCGTGGTCAGCTGCCCCACCGACATCCAGCCCTGGATCACGCAGTACCCGCCGATCATCAGCACCGAGCCGAGGATGGTCACGTAGGTGACGTTGACGACGGGGAACAGGACGGTCCGCAGGAACAGCGTGTACCGCTCCCACGCCGTCCACTCCTTGATCCGCCGCTCCGACAGCTCGATCCGGCGACCGCCGAGGCGGTGCGCCTCGATGGTGCGGCCCGCGTCCACCGTCTCGGTGAGCACGGCCGCGACCGCCGCGTACCCGGCCGCCTCGGAACGGTAGGCCCGGGGCGCCCGCTTGAAGTACCAGCGGCAGCCGATCACCAGCACCGGCAGCGCCACCAGCGCGGCGAGCGCCAGCGGCGGCGCGGTCACCGCGAGCGCCCCGTAGAGCAGTCCCGCCCACACCACGCCGATGGCGAGCTGCGGCACGGCCTCGCGCATCGCGTTGGCCAGCCGGTCGATGTCCGTGGTGATCCGCGACAGCAGGTCACCGGTTCCCGCGCGCTCCAGCACGCCCGGCGGCAGGCCCACCGACCGTACGAGGAAGTCCTCGCGCAGATCGGCCAGCATCTCCTCGCCGAGCATCGCCCCGCGCAGCCGGACCAGCCGCACGAACACGGTCTGGACGGCGAGTGCTACCGCGAACAGCAGCCCCACCCGGCCCAGATGGAGTTCCCGGGACCCCTCCGCGAGCCGGTCCACGACCTGCCCCAGCAGGTACGGGCCGACCATGGAGGCGATCACCGCGACCGTGTTGACCCCCACCAGGACCAGGAAGGCCCGCCGGTGGCGGCGGAACAGGCCGCGCACGTAGCCCCGTACCGTCGCGGAACTGCCCACGGGCAGGGTCGCGGCCGTTTCCGGGGCGGCCGGATCGTAGTCCGGCGGCGCCACGCCGATCATGCGGTTTCCTCGATCTCTGTCAGGAAGGGCTCTGCCAGTTCAGGCTCTGCCATTTCAGGCTCTGTCAGTACGGGCTCTGTGTGTACGGATTCCAGCCGCGGGAGCCGCTGTTCTTCCTCGGTCTCGCGGGTGACGACCGCCCGGTAGCGCGGGTCGCCGTGCAGCAGCTCGCGGTGCGTGCCGCTCGCCGCCGCCTTGCCCTCGTGGATCAGGACGACCCGGTCGGCCCGGTCCAGCAGCAGGGGCGAGGAGGCCAGCACCACCGTCGTGCGCCCGGCCCGCAGGGCCGAGATCCCCTCCGCGATCCGGGCTTCGGTGTGCGAGTCGACCGCCGAGGTCGGCTCGTCCAGCACCAGCACCTCGGGATCGGTCACCAGGGACCGCGCCAGCGCCAGCCGCTGGCGCTGGCCGCCGGACAGCGAGCGGCCGCGTTCGGTGATCCGGGCGTCCATCGGGTCGTCCACCCCGGCCGGGGCGGACTGCAGCAGGGCGTCCAGCACGTCCGCGCACCGGGCCGCGTCGAGTGCCGCGGAGGGTTCGACCGCGCCGGAGGCCGGTACGTCGAACAGCTCGCGCAGCGTCCCGGACAGCAGCACCGGATCCTTGTCCTGTACGAGGACCAGCGTGCGCGCCTCGGCGAGCGCGAGCTCGTCCAGCGCGACCCCGCCCAGCAGGACGGAGGGCCCGGCCCCGAGGTCCAGGGGGTGCCCGCCCAGGCGCTCCGCGAGCCGGCCCGCCAGGTCGGGATCCCCGCACACCACGGCGGTCAGCCGGCCCGCCGGGACCAGCAGCCCGGTCTCCGGGTCGTACAGGTCACCGCCGGGGGCCGGGGTCTGTACGACCCCGGAAGCCACCACAACTCCCGCGCCGGCCTTGGCGCCAGCATCGACCTCCGCCTCCGCCATCGCTTCGGTCCGGGTCAGCGACAGCACCCGGGCGGCCCGCTTCGCGGAGGGACGGGAGAAGGAGTACGCCATCGCGATCTCCTCGAAGTGCCGCAGGGGGTAGAGCATGGTCGCCACCGCGCTGAAGGCGGCGACGAGTTCGCCGACGTCCAGCCGGCCGTCCAGGACGAGCGAGGCCCCGTACCAGACCACCGTGACCAGCAGAGCGCCCGGCAGCAGCACCTGGATCGCGGAGATCAGCGCCCACATCCGGGCGCTGTGCACCGCCGCCTCGCGAACCTGCTGCGAGGCCTCGCGGTAGCGGCCGAGGAAGAGCTCCTCGCCGCCGATGCCGCGCAGCACGCGCAGCCCCGCCACGGTGTCCGAAGCGAGTTCGGTGGCCTTGCCCGCCTTCTCCCGCTGGACGTCGGCACGCCGGGTGGCGCGCGGCAGCAGCGGCAGGACGGCCAGGGCGAGCACCGGCATGCCGACGGCCACGACCACGCCGATCGTGGGCGCGTAGAAGAGCAGGACGACACAGCCGACGACCAGGGTCAGGGCGGCGGCCAGGAAGCGGGAGACCGCCTCGACGAACCAGCCGATCTTCTCCACGTCGCCCGTGGAGACGGCCACCACCTCGCCCGCCGCGACCCGCCGGGTCAGGGCGGAACCCAGCTCCGCGGTCTTGCGGGCGAGCAGCTGCTGGACCCGCGCGGCCGCGGTGATCCAGTTGGTGACGGCCGTACGGTGCAGCATCGCGTCGCCGAGCGCGATCGCCACGCCGAGCAGCGCGAGCAGACCGCCGACCTGCAGCAGCCGGGCGCCGTCGCCGTCCACGACCGCGTCGATGCCGAGGCCCACGGTGTACGGAAGCCCCGCGACGCCGCCGAAGTGGAGCAGCCCCCAGGCCAGGCTTTTGGCCTGTCCGCCGAGTTGGCCCCGCCCCAGCCACCAGAGGAAGCGGGGGCCGGAGCGCGCATCGGGTACCCCGGGGTCCGGATACGGAAGATCGCTGATCTGCATGACGCCCCATGACTGGTCGAGTGTTCCAAACCGTGCAAGGTTCGCGTTCCGGACCGGCCCGGGGCAATCGATTTTCCGTTGGCCAAGGCTTTCCGCGGGCGGTGCTGCGGCCTGGCGGCGGCCGCCCGTCATTGCGGCCGTGTTGCAGGTTCGTGGCCATCGGGGCGAGGAGGTTCCCGCAGGTGGGGCCGGGCTTCTACGGTCCGTCGGGAATCGCGACCAAGGAGTGCCCCGCCATGCCCCTCGACCTGTCGGACGAGAGCCAGTACGACCGCCTGCGCCTGAAGCAGTGGGCGCGCGACCGCGCCCGCTCCGCCGGAGTGGACCGCCGCGACCTGCTCAAACTCTTCGCGGCGGGAACCGCGGCCGGCTCCCTGGGCCTGGGCGCCGCCGGAACCGCCGCGGCAGCCACCGGCGGCGCGACGGCCGCCGCCGTGCTGCCCGGGACCGTGAAGCCGCTGCCGCCCGAGCTGTTCACCCTCCGGGGCACCAACGCGGAGACCAACTTCGCCGCCCTGCGCGGCACGGGTCCCCTGACCCCCCTCGACCGGTTCTTCGTACGCAACCACACCGTCACCCCGCGCCTCGAGGCGACCGACTGGCGGCTGAAGGTGTGGGGCGACGCCCTGTCCGGCGGGCCGGTGGAATTCTCCTACGACCGGCTGCGCGCGCTGCCGGCGGTCGAGCGGACCCTGTTCATCGAGTGCGCGGGCAACGGCCGCAGCTTCTACACCACCCAGCAGGGCCAGCAGGTGAGCGGGACCGCGTGGACCCTCGGCGCGATCGGTGTGGCCCGCTGGCGCGGTGCCCGGCTGTCCGACGTCCTGAGGCGGGCGGGCGTGACCGGCGCGGCCGTGGACGTCCTGCCCCGCGGGCTGGACGACGAGGTCGTCACGAACGGGGTGAACCTGGGCCGGGTGCGGCGCCCGCTGCCCGTCTCCAAGGCCCTCGACGACGTGATCCTCGCGTACGAGATGAACGGCGAGCCGCTGCCGCCCGACCACGGCGGTCCGGTCCGCGTGGTCGTACCGAACTGGATCGGGATCTCCTCGATCAAGTGGGTCGGGGACATCGAGGTGAGCGCGGAGCCCCTCTACACACCGTGGAACACCGACCTGTACCGGCTGTTCGGGCCCGGCCAGCCGCCGCAGGGCAGTGCCCCGCTGACCCGCCAGACCCTCAAGAGCGCCTTCGAGCTGGAGCTGGGTGCGACCGTTCCCGTCCGCCGGACGCGGCTGCTGACCGGGCGCTCCTGGTCGGGCGCGGCTCCCGTGCACCGGGTCGAGGTCAGCACCGACGGCGGGGCCCGCTGGCGGCGGGCCCGGCTGCACGACGTCCCGCACCGGGGCAGCTGGGTGCGCTGGTCGTTGCCGTGGACCCCGCGGACCACCGGTCCGACCGCGCTGCTGGCGCGGGCCACCGACACCACCGGGCGGACCCAGCCGGCGACCGCGGCCCACAACACGCAGGGCTACTTGTTCGACGCGGTGGTGCGCCACCCGGTGACCGTGGTCTGACCGGCAAGGTCCGGCACGGGACGGCCTACGGCCGGGTGGCACGCTCCAGTTCCAGCAGGGCCGAGTAGTAACTGCGGCCCGTGGCCCGGTCCATGCCCACCTCGCACATCCGGTTCGCCGACAGGTGCGCGTCGAACTCCCGCGCCGTCACCTCGGCCGCCTCGCGCGCCGTCGCCGACTCCGTCAGCTCCGGGTGCAGCATGCCGCGGTCGCCCGCGAAGGCGCAGCAGCCCGCGTCGTACGGGACCACCACCTCGTCGGCGCAGGCCTCGGCCACCGCCCGCAGCTGGGCCTCGTCGCCCAAGTGCCGCATCGAGCACGTGGGGTGGAGCACCGCCGAGCCCACCGTGCGCCGGACCTCCAGGCGCGGCAGGAGCTCCTCGGCGGCCCAGACGATGGAGTCGACGATCCGCAGCTCGGCGTGGAGCGCCCGGTTGTCGTCCGTCAGGTACGGGACCACCTCGTGGGCGATGCCCAAGGTGCAGGAGGAGGCGTCCACCACGAGCGGCAGCCGCCCGCCGGCCGTCCAGCCCCAGGCCGCTTCCACGATCCGGTTGGCCATCACGCGGTTGCCGGCGTCGTAGCCCTTGGAGTGCCAGATCGTCGCGCAGCAGGTGCCCCGGACGTCCCCGGGGATCCACACCGGCCTGCCGGCGCGCTCCGACACCGCCACCACGGCCTCCGGGAGGGAGGGGCCGGGCCGTCCCCCGGGACCGCCGAAGATCCGGTTGACGCAGGCCGGGTAGTAGACCGCGGCGGCGCCCCCGCGCCGGGTGGCGGGCAGCGTACGGGCCGCGGCGCCGGGGACCTGCGGCAGCCATTCCGGAACCAGGTCGGGCCGTACGGCCCTGCGCGCGGCCCCCGTCACGGCCCGCAGGACCCCGTCCCCGACCACGCCGGTGATCTTGTCGGCGGCGGCCACGGCCAGCCGTGCGGCCACTTCGACCGCGCCGAACCGCTGGGCGGCGAGCTCGGCGGCGCGCTCCTCGCGCGGGCTGTGCCGGCGGTGGCGGAAGTCCTTCATCAGGGCGCCGGTGTCGATGCCGACGGGGCAGGCGAGCTTGCAGGTGGAGTCGCCGGCACAGGTGTCCACGGCGTCGTACCCGTACGCATCGAGCAGTCCGCCGAGCACGGGGGAGCCGGGCTGCTGGCGCATCATCTCCCGGCGCAGCACGATCCGCTGGCGCGGGGTGGTCGTCAGGTCCTCGCTGGGGCAGGTCGGTTCGCAGAACCCGCACTCGATGCAGGGGTCGGCGACGGCCTCCACCTGCGGGATCGTCTTGAGGCCGCGCAGGTGTGCCTTCGGGTCGCGGTCCAGCAGGATCCGCGGGGCGAGCACCAGATCGGGATCGATGACCCGCTTGGTGCGCCACATCATCTCGGTGGCCCGGGGCCCCCACTCCAGTTCCAGGAAGGGGGCCATGTTGCGGCCGGTGGAGTGCTCGGCCTTCAGCGAGCCGTCGAACCGTTCCACGGTGAGCCGGCAGAAGGCGTCCATGAACGCGGCGTACCGCTCCACGTCCGCGGGCCGGCCGGCGTCGAAGGCGAGCAGGAAGTGCAGGTTGCCGTGGGCGGCGTGGCCGGCGACGGCGGCGTCGAAACCGTGCTCCGCCTGGAGTTCGAGGAGGGCCTCGCAGGCTTCGGCCAGCCGGGACGGCGGGACCGCGAAATCTTCGGTGATCAGGGTGGTGCCGGAGGCGCGGGCACCGCCGACGGCGGTGACGAAGGCCTTGCGGGCCTTCCAGTAGCCGGAGATGGTCCCGGCGTCGCTGGTGAAGGCGTTGGTCACCGAGGCCACGGGGGCCACCAGGTCCAGCCCGGCCAGCACCTCGGCGGCCCGCCGCTCGTACTCCGCGCGGCCGGCCTCGTCGGGGGCCCGGAACTCCACCAGCAGCGCGGTGGTGTCCTTGGGCAGCCCGGCCCAGTCCGCGGGGACGCCCGCGACGCTCACCGAGGCGCGCAGGGTGTTGCCGTCCATCAGCTCGACGGCCAGCGCCCCCGCCTCGTTGAAGAGCGGTACGGCCGCGGCCGCCGCGGGCAGCGAGGGGAAGAAGAGCAGCGCGCTGGTGAGTTCGCGGTCCAGCGGCAGGGTGTCGAAGACGACCTCGGCGATGAAGCCGAGCGTGCCCTCGGAGCCGACCATCAGCCCGCGCAGGATCTCGACGGGGGTGTGGCCGTCGAGGTAGGCGTCGAGGCGGTAGCCGGTGGTGTTCTTGATCTCGTACTTGGCCCGGATGCGCGCGACGAGCTCCGGATCGGCCTCGATCTCCTTCTTGATCTCCATCAGGCCGTGGCACAGGGCGGGCTCCGCGTGTGCCAGCTCCTCGTCGGCGAGCGGATCGGCGGTGTCCACGACGGTGCCGCTCGGCAGGACGAAGGTGAGGGAGGACAGGGTGCGGTACGAGTTCCTCGTGGTGCCCGCGGTCATGCCCGAGGCGTTGTTCGCGACGACTCCGCCGAGGGTGCAGGCGATGGCGCTGGCCGGGTCCGGGCCCAGCACGCGGCCGTGCCGGGTGAGCGCGGCATTGGCGCGCACGACGGTGGTGCCGGGCTGGATCCGGGCGCGCAGGCCCTCCTCCAGCACCTCGACCCCGGCCCAGTGGCGGCGGACGTCGACGAGGATGTCCTCGCCCTGCGCCTGGCCGTTGAGCGAGGTCCCGGCCGCCCGGAAGACGACCTCGCGCTGCTTGCCGTGGGCGTAGGACAGGACGGCGGAGACGTCGTCGATGTCCTCGGCGATCACCACGACCTGCGGCAGGAACCGGTACGGGGAGGCGTCGGAGGCGTAGCGGACCAGGTCGGAGACGCCCCAGAGCACCTTGTCGGCGCCCAGCAGCTCGGTCAGCTCGCTGCGAAGCGGCTCGGGGGTGCCGGTGGAGGCGCGCTCCGGCACCCGGTCGGGGGCGGGGCCGCTGAGGGTGCGCGGGCGCAGGGCCCCCGGCTTCGGTTCCAGCAGTGGCATCTGCAGCCCCTCAACTCGCGCCGTGTCGGTCGATCACACTCGGTCGATCTCACTCGTTCGGCGCAGCCCCGGCCCTCTCCCGGCCGGACCGTCGCCCGTCAGCAGCCGTGCTCCGCCGGAGCGTCCGCCAGAGCGTTCAGCAGGCCGCCGAGCACCTCGCGCTGATCGACGGTCAATGGAGCCAGGATCTCCTCTGCGGCGTCGGTTCGCGCGTTGCGCAGCAGGCGCAGCGTGGCGCGGCCGGTGTCGGTCAGCTCGATCCTTATGACACGGCGGTTCTCCGGGTCGGGCACGCGGCGGACGCAGTCGGCGGCCTCCAGGGCGTCGACCAGCGTGGTCACGGCGCGGGGCACCACCTCCAGGCGGGCGGCGAGGTCTGCCATCCGGGGCGGCCGCACCGTGGAGAAGTGGGCGACGGTGCGCAGCAGCCGGGACTGCGCCGGCGTGATACCGAGCGGCTCCAGATGGCGCTTCTGGATGCGGTGGAGCCGCCGGGTCAGCCGGAGCAGCTGCTCCGCGAGGACGCCGTCGGTCGTGTCGGTCTCGGAAGCGGTGCTCATGCTGCGGTCCTCATAATGGGAACGATATCAGGACAGGATTCATTGTGAGTATAGGTAACAATGAGCTATGCTCATTCGAGTCTCGTCACCTGTCATGAAGGAGGCCCATGCGCCCCAAGGAACCCGAGTGGGAACCCTCGAAAGAATCCCTTGACCCCAGCGGCCCCGCACCGGACGAGCGGCCGCGCGAGCTGCGCCGCATCGTCGGCCTCTTCCGGCCCTACCGGGGGCGCCTCGCCCTCGTCGGTGTGCTGGTCGCGGCCTCCTCGCTGGTCGGAGTCGCCACTCCGTTCCTGCTGAAGGAGATCCTCGACGTCGCGATCCCGCAGGGGCGCACCGGGCTGCTCAGCCTGCTCGCCCTCGGCATGATCGTGACGGCGGTCGTCACCAGCATCTTCGGCGTGCTCCAGACCCTGATATCCACCACCGTCGGCCAGCGCGTCATGCACGATCTGCGCACCGCCGTCTACGCACAGCTCCAGCGGATGCCGCTGGCCTTCTTCACCCGGACGCGCACCGGCGAGGTGCAGTCCCGCATAGCCAATGACATCGGCGGCATGCAGGCCACGGTCACCTCCACGGCGACCTCCCTCGTCTCGAACGCGACGGCCGTCATCGCCTCCGTCGTCGCGATGCTCGCGCTCGACTGGCGGCTCACCCTCGTCTCGCTGCTCCTGCTGCCCGTCTTCGTGTGGATCAGCCGCCGCGTCGGCGGTGAGCGCAAGAAGATCACCGCGCAGCGCCAGAAGCAGATGGCCGCCATGGCCGCGACGGTCACCGAGTCCCTCTCGGTCAGCGGCATCCTGCTGGGCCGCACCATGGGCCGCGCCGATTCGCTCACCCACTCCTTCGCGGAGGAGTCGGAGAAGCTCGTCGACCTCGAAGTGCGCTCCAGCATGGCCGGGCGCTGGCGGATGTCCACCATCGGCATCGTCATGGCCGCCATGCCCGCGCTCATCTACTGGGCGGCCGGCATAGCCCTGCAGACCGGAGCCCCCTCGCTCTCGGTCGGTACCCTCGTCGCCTTCGTCACCCTCCAGCAGGGCCTGTTCCGGCCCGCCGTGAGCCTGCTCTCGACCGGCGTCCAGATCCAGACCTCCCTGGCGCTCTTCGCCCGCATCTTCGAGTACCTCGACCTGCCGGTGGACATCACCGAGCGCGAGGACCCCGTCCGCCTCGACCGTGCCCGGGGCGAGGTCCGGCTGGAGGACGTCCACTTCGCCTACGACGCCAAGAGCGGCCCCACCCTGACGGGCATCGACATCACGGTCCCGGCCGGCGGCTCCCTCGCCGTGGTCGGCCCGACCGGATCCGGCAAGAGCACCCTGAGCTACCTCGTGCCCCGGCTCTACGACGTCACCGGCGGCCGGGTCGTCCTCGACGGAGTGGACGTGCGCGACCTCGACTTCGACTCCCTGGCCCGCTCCATCGGCGTGGTCTCCCAGGAGACCTACCTCTTCCACGCCTCCGTCGCGGACAACCTGCGCTTCGCCAAGCCGGACGCCACCGACGAGGAGATAGCGGAGGCGGCCCGCGCGGCCCAGATCCACGACCACATCGAGTCCCTGCCCGACGGGTACGACACCCTGGTCGGCGAGCGGGGGTACCGCTTCTCCGGTGGAGAGAAGCAGCGCCTGGCCATCGCGCGCACCATCCTGCGGGACCCGCCCGTGCTGATCCTCGACGAGGCCACCAGCGCGCTGGACACCCGCACCGAGCACGCCGTGCAGCGCGCCATCGACAACCTCTCGCAGGGCCGCACCACCATCACCATCGCCCACCGGCTCTCCACCGTCCGGGACGCCGACCAGATCGTGGTCCTCGACGGAGGTCGGATAGCGGAGCGCGGCACCCACGAGGAGCTGCTGCAGGCCGACGGCCGGTACGCGGCTCTGGTCCGCCGTGACCAGGAGACCGCGCTCGTGCCGGAGGCCCCTGAGTCCGGAGGGCTCCTGTCCGGGGCGCTCGGCTCCGAGATGCGCACGGCGGACCTGCTCAAGCGCGGGACGTTCAAGCCGGACACCCCGCGCGGCACCGAGCCGGCCCCGGTGAACGTGTGATCGTATGACCGGCGCACGGGTGAGATGTCGGGAATCCGATGGTTCGCGGGTTAGCGTGCCCGCATGCGTCATGAGAACCGGCCGCCGTCACCGCGCCGATCCCGGCTCACCCGCCGGGGCAGGCTGGCGCTCTTCCTCGGAACAGTCCTGGGACTCGGGGCAGCCCTCCTGATCCCCCTGTCCCCCGGGGAGCAGGCGCCCGAGAAGCCGCGCCAGTTGCTGATCCCCGAGGGCTGGCGGGCCCCGCAGGTCTACGCCGCCATCGACCGCGAGCTGAAGCTCCCCGCCGGCTCCACCAAGGCCGCGGCCGCCGCGAGCGCTCTGCCCCTGCCCGCCGAGGCGAAGGGCAACCCGGAGGGGTACCTCTTCCCGGCCACCTATCCGGTGACCTCGCAATCCACCCCGGCCTCGCTGCTCACCTACATGGTCGAGACGGCCAACCAGAAGCTCTCCACCCCGGCCGTCGCGGACGGCGGCAAGGCCCACGGGATGACCCCGTACCAGACGGCCACCCTCGCGAGCATCATCGAGGCCGAGGCCGAGACCCGCGGGGACATGGGCAAGGTCGCCCGGGTCGTGCACAACCGGCTGGCGAAATCGATGCCGCTGCAGATGGACTCCACCATCAACTACGCGCTGAACCGCTCCACGGTGGACACCAAGCTGAGCGAGACGAAGATCGACAGCCCCTTCAACACGTACGAACGCCAGGGCCTGCCCCCCACCCCGATCGACAGCCCCGGCCTCCAGGCCATGGCGGCGGCGGTGGCCCCGACCCCCGGGGACTGGCTCTTCTTCGTCACCGTGAAACAGGGGGACACCCGCTTCTCGGCGACGTACGAGGAACACAAACGCCACGTTGCCGAGTTCAACCGCCTCCGCGCAGCCTCACGCGCGACCTAGCCGGCGCGCGGTTGCCCCGGCCGGGGTTCGGGTGAGCAGCCGGTGGATCTCGCGGACCGCGGCGCCGCCGGCGCGGTTGGCGCCGATGGTGGATGCCGACGGGCCGTAGCCGACCAGGTGGATGCGGTCGTCGCGGGTCGCGCGGGTGCCTTCGAGGCGGATGCCGCCGCCCGGTTCGCGCAGGCGCAGGGGAGCCAGGTGGTCGATGGCGGGGCGGAAGCCGGTGGCCCACAGGATCACGTCCGCTTCGACCCGGGTGCCGTCCGGCCAGGCGGCCCCCGCGCGGGTGAGGTGGTCGAACATCGGGCGGCGGTCCAGGGCCCCCGACTCCAGTCCGCCCCGGACGGCCTCGTTCAGCGGCAGCCCGGTGACGCTGACCACGCTCCGGGGCGGCAGCCCCTGCCGGACCCTCTCCTCCACCAGGGCCACCGCCGCGCGGCCCTCGGCCTCCCCGAAGCTGCCGTCGCGGAACACCGGGGGCCGCCGGGTGACCCAGGTGGTCTCCGCCGCCACCTCGGCGATCTCCAGCAGGTGCTGCACCGCCGAGGTGCCGCCGCCCACCACGATGACCCGGGCTCCGGCGAACTCCTCCGGCCCCGGGTAGTTCGCGGTGTGCAGCTGGCGGCCCCGGAAGAGCTCCTGTCCCGGGTAGCGCGGCCAGAACGGCCGGTCCCAGGTGCCGGTGGCGTTGATCAGCGCCCGTGCCGACCAGCTTCCGGAGCGGGATTCCACCAGCAGCCGGCGGTCCTCCCCGTCGCGGACGGCGGTGACGTCCACAGGTCGGCGTACGCGCAGGCCGAAGCGGTCCTCGTAGGCGGCGAAGTACTCCGCGATCACCTCGGAGGACGGCCGCGGCGGGTCGGCGCCGGTGAGTTCCATCCCGGGCAGGGCGTGCATGCCGTGGACCTTGCCGTAGGTGAGCGTGGGCCAGCGGAACTGCCAGGCGCCGCCCGGGCGCGGCGCGTGGTCCAGGACCACGTGGCCGATGCCGGCCCGCGCCAGGTGGTAGGCGCTGGACAGTCCCGCCTGCCCCGCGCCCACGACGACCACGTCCACGTCCTGGACATCCACGTCCTGCACAGTGAAGTTGTTCACGGTTCTACTAACCTGCGGTCCTGTCGGGATCTTCCCCGGCGGGTGCGATCCGTCAGGAGCGGCGCGCCCGGAGGGTGGCCACGACCGGGTCCCTGGGCTGGAGGGTGAGCCCCGGCAGGACCCGCGCGAGCGCCGGGCCGCTGTCCAGGTGGAAGCGCTGGGCCACGACGGCCAGCACGAGGGCCGCCTCGACCAGGGCGAAGCGGGCGCCCAGGCAGGCGCGCGGCCCGCCGCCGAAGGGGAACCAGGCGTGTTCGGGGATCTGGTGGGCGTCGGCCGCGTCGGCGGACCACCGCTCGGGGCGGAAGGCCTCCGGCTCGGGGAACCAGCGCTCGTCGCGGTGCATCGACCAGGGGCTGATCCACACCGACAGACCGGCCGGGACCGGACGCCCGCCGAGCGTGGCGCCCTCCCTGGCCACCGCGGAGATCAGCCAGATCGGCGGATAGATCCGCAGCGCCTCCTTCACCACCTGTTGGGTCCAGGGGAGCCGCGCGTAGTCCTCGTACGTCGGCAGCCGGCCGCCGAGTACGCGGTCCAGCTCCTCCGCCAGCCGTTCGCGGGCCTCCGGCGCCCCGGCGAGCAGTTGCCAGGCCCAGGTCAGGGTGGTCGAGGTGGTCTCGTGGCCGCCGATGTACAGGGTGATCGACTCGTCCCGCAGCTCCGTGCGCGACAGCGGCCCGCCGTCCTCGTCGCGGGCGGAGAGGAGCCTGCTGAGCAGGTCGTCCCGCTCCTCCCCGGACGCCGAGGCCGTCTCGTGCTCCCGTATGACGTGCTCGATCTCGCGGTCGAGGACGTCCACCGCCGCCCGCATCCGGCGCCGGCCCGGCGTCTGCACCCACGGCGGCAGGAACATCGTCACGCCCCGGAACTCGGCGCCGAGTTCGCGCTGCGCGGTGGCCATGGCCGCGCTGATGGGCCCCTCCCGGCCGGCGGCGTCGCTCCCGAACAGGGTCCGCACCGCGATGCGCTGGGTGAGCCCGGCCATCTCCCGGTGCACGTCGATCCGTTCGCCGTCGCTCCACCCGGAGACCAGTGCGTCGGCGCACTCCACCATCGTGGCCGCGTACGCGCGCACTTGGCGCGGACGCACCGAGGGCTGGACCAGCGCCCGCTTGCGCCGCCAGTCCTCGCCGGTGGCCACGACCACCCCGTTGCCGAGCAACTGCCGGAAGGCCCAGCCCAGTTCGGTCGGGCTGAAGGTGGACTCCACGGCGCCGAGCAGCTCACCGGCGTGCTCCGGCCGCGAGACCAGGACGTTGCGCTGCGGGCCGAGCGCCCAGGGCACCCAGTCCCCGTACTCGTCGCGCAGCGACTCGAAGAAGGCCAGCGGATCGCGGGCGAAGGCCGGGAGGTTCCCCAGCAGGGGCCAGCGGCGCGGTCCGCGCTCGGAGCCCGGGGGCGTCAGGGTGGCGGTCACCCGGGCATGGTGACAGCGCCGCCCCCAGGACGCCAGAGCACGTTCCCGCGGTCTCAGGCGGCCTGCGCCCCGGTGAGCCAGGTGTAGGCGCTCTCCGCGCTGAACTCCGTCTGCCCGGAGGGGAAGAGGAGCCCGGCCGCCGCGAAGGCCGGGTCGTCGGCCGTGGCCGCCACGTAGGGGATCGCCACGCACCGCATGCCCGCCGCGTGCGCGGCCAGGGCGCCCGGCGCCGCGTCCTCGACGACCACGCAGTCGGCCGGTTCCGCGCCCAGCCGGCGCGCCGCCTCCAGGAACACGTCCGGGGCGGGCTTGCCCTGCGCGACCTCCTCGGCGGAGACCACCGTGGTCAGCAGCGCGTCCAGCCCGGTGCCCGACAGGACCGCGTCGATCGCCTCGAGCGAGGACCCGGAGGCCACCGCCATCGGAACGCCCTCGGAGTGCAGCCGCTTCACGAAGGCGCGCATTTCGGGGTAGGCCTCGGTGTGGCTCCGGGCGAGCTCCAGGTAGGCGGCGTTCTGCTCGGCGAGCAACTGCTCCACCGGGGCCTCGATCCCGTACTCCTCCCGGAGGATCTCCAGGGTTTCCAGGGTGCCGATGCCGATGTACCGGGAGTGCTGCTCCCAGGTGAAATCGGGGACGCCGTGGCGTTCCAGGGTGCGCCGCCCCGACTCGTAGTAGTTCGGCTCGCTGTCCACGAGGGTGCCGTCGAGATCGAATATGACGGAGATCATCCGCTGTGCCCGTCCTGCCGGTGCCGGTCCTGTACCTGTCGTACCTGTCCGGACCATCTTGTCAGGGTTTGCGTGCGCTCCGTCCCACGGACTCCACCAGGGGGAGGAGCCGGTGCGGCACGCGCTCGCGCAGCGCGACCTCGGTCCGGGTGCGCACCACACCGGGCAGCCGGATCAGCCGCTGGATGACGTCCTCCAGATGCGCGTTGTCCCGCGCGGCCACCCGGGTCAGCAGGTCCCCGCCACCGGTGATGGAGAAGGCCTCGATGATCTCCGGTACGGAGGCCAGGGCGTCGCCGACCTCGTCCAGGTGCCCCTGCGTGACCTCGATGTGCACGAAGGCCAGGACGGGGTGCCCGAGGGCGGCGGGGGAGAGGACGGGTCCGGTACCGGTGATCACCCCGGTGCGCTCCAGCCGGTCCAGCCGGGCCTGGAGGGTGCCGCGCGCGACGCCGAGGATCCGGGCGTACTCCCGGACGCTGGTGCGCGGCTGTTCGATCAGCAGGCGCAGGATCCGTGTGTCGAGCTCGTCCACCGCCATGCCGCGACTGTACCAACGCGGCCCGGATCGGACCCCCTGTGACCTGCGAAGGCACCGCGGCCGACGGGGCTGCCGCAGGGGCCGGGATCACCGCGGCCGACGGGGAGGCCGGGGCAGGAAGCCGCTGGTCCGGGCCCGGTACGCGGCGTAGCCCGGGCGGTCCGCCATGTGCCGCTCCAGCAGCCGCTTCCCGCTGCCGCCGATCAGCAGGTACGACATCACGAGCGGGGAGACCACCGATACCGCCGCCGCCGCTCCCGAGGTCCAGGCCGTCAGGGACAGCCCCCACCACACGCAGAAGTCGCCGAAGTAGTTCGGGTGCCGGGTCCAGGACCACAGGCCCCGGTCCATGATCCGTCCCCGGTTCGCCGGATCGGCCCTGAACCGGGCCAGCTGGTGGTCGCCGACCGCCTCGAAGAGCAGCCCGCACAGCCACAGCGCCGAGCCCGCCACCGCCAGGGCGCCGGGCCGCCCGGTCGCGTACGCCGCCGCCTGCACGGGCAGGGAGACCAGCCAGACCAGGCCCGCCTGGAGCAGGTAGACCGTGCGCAGCGCGTACCAGGTGCGGTTGCCCGGGGCCCGGGCGAGCAGCCGCTCGTAGCGCGGGTCCTCGCCGTGTCCGCGGCCCCGCCACGCGATGTGCCCGGCCAGCCGCAGACCCCACACCACGGCCAGGGCCGCAGGCAGCGGGTGGCGGCCGCCCGACAGCGCGTACGTGGTCACCGCGACGGAGACGAAGCCCAGGCCCCAGGCCACGTCCACCCCGCGGTGCCTGCGCAGCCGGACCCCGACGGCGAAGGCGGCCAGCATGACGGCGAGGGCCGCCCCCGCCGAGACGGCCAGGTTCAGCCCGAAGGCGCCCCAGTTCACCGGGAGCCTCCCTCGGCGGACGTCAGCAGGAACTGGTGCACGTCCAGGTACCCCGAGGCGAAGCCGGCCTCGCAGTACGCCAGGTAGAAGCTCCACATCCGCCGGAACGCTGCGTCGAAGCCCAGCTCCGCCACCCGGTCGGCCCGCTCGGCGAAGCGCTCCCGCCACAGTCGCAGCGTCTGCGCGTAGTGGGCCCCGTAGGCCTCGGAGCGGGTCACGCGCAGTCCCGTGTGCGAGCGCGCCATCTCCTCCACCACCCGCACCGACGGCAGCATGCCGCCGGGGAAGATGTACTTGTGGATCCAGGTGTACGTGTCCCTGGTGGCGAGCATCCGCTCGTGCGGCATGGTGATCGCCTGGAGCGCGACCCGCCCGCCCGGCGCCAGCAGCCGGTCCAGGGTGGCGAAGTACACCGGCCAGTACTCGGCGCCGACCGCCTCGATCATCTCGACGCTCACGATGGCGTCGTAACTCCCCTCGGCCTCCCGGTAGTCGCACAGCCGCACCTCGACCCGGTCGGACAGCCCGGCGGCCGCGATCCGGCGCAGCGCCAGCTCCCGCTGCTCCCGCGAGAGGGTCAGTGTGACCACGTGCGCACCGCGCCGGGCGGCCCGGACGGCCAGCTCGCCCCAGCCCGTGCCGATCTCCAGCAGCCGGGTGCCGGGACCGGCCTCCACCAGGTCCAGCAGCATGTCGATCTTGCGGTGCTGGGCCTCGGTGAGCTGCTCCCGGCCGGCGGGCAGGGTGCGGAACACCGCCGAGGAGTAGGTCATCGTCGGGTCGAGGAACTCGGCGAACAGCTCGTTCGACAGGTCGTAGTGGCGTTGGATGTTCGTGCGCGAGCCGGTCGGGGTGTTGCGTTCCGAGGCCGGGTGGCGCAGGGCCCACAGGCCGCGCAGCCGCTGGAGCGGGGCCGGGACCAGCCCCGTCACGTTCCCGGCCAGCACGGTCAGGACCGCGACCGGGTCGCGCGCGTCCCACTCCCCGGCCAGGTACGACTCGCCGAAGCCGATCAGCCCCCCGGCCGCGATCCGGCGCTCGAAGGCGTCCGGGTCGTACACCGCCATCGCCGGGCCGCCCCGCCCCAGCGTCCCGTCGGGGCCCATCCGGACCTGGAGCGGCAGCCGGTCCAGGGCCCGGCGGATCAGCAGCCGCCCGACGGCGGCCCGGGCCCGGGAGCAGGGCGGCACGGCCGGGGCGGTGGCGGTGGTGCTCGACGTGCTCACTTCAGACCCTCCTGGGGTACGTGTCGGGGTCGCGGCCGCACCGGCAGCCCGCGCAGCCACAGCCGGACGCCGTGGAAGCGGATGCCGGCGCTGACGGCGGCGGTGGACCAGGGCCGGCGCAGCGCGGCGCGCAGCAGCCCGCGGGCGCCGGCGGGACGGCGTTCGCCGCGGACGGTCGCGGTCAGGCGGGCGCCGTCCGCACCGCCGGCCAGCCGGACGCTCAGGGAGAGGCGTTCGCCCGGCTCGGGCAGCCGCATGCGGTAGGCGCCCTCCACCGCGAGGAAGGGGGAGACGTAGAACTCCTTGGGGACCGGGCCGGCTTCGGGGGCGCACCCGCCGCCGGAGCCCCCGTGATCCCCGTCGCCCCGGGCGGTCTCCGGCGGGAGCAGGTAGCAGTGCCGCTCGCCGTACGTGTTGTGCACCTCGGCGACCACCTGGCGCAGGATGCCGTCCGGGCCGCGGCACCAGTACACGGTCAGCGGGTTGAAGACGTGGCCGAGCACCCGGGCGTGCGCCAGCATCAGCACCCGGGAACCCGGCGGGAGTCCGGCGTCCCGCGCCGCGAGGAACGCGTCCAGCCCGGCCCGGATCGAAGGGGCGCCGCCGCCGAAGTGGTCCCGCGCCTCGAACCGGGCCAGCGGCCGCAACGCCCGTGGCAGACGCGGCAGTCGGTCGAGGTCCACCAGCCACAGGTAGGTGCGGTGCCGCAGCCGGTAGCGGGTCCCGCCCGACCGGACGTGCCGGATGTCGGCCAGGTAGAGGCGGGGCTCCGCCGGGCCGGGGCTCACCACGACACCCCCAGCGCAGCGGCGGCCGCCACGCCCGAGCGGCAGCCGTCCTCGTGGAACCCCCACCCGTGATAGGCGCCGGCGAAGGCCGTCACCGGCCCCGACAGGGCGGGCAGCAGGCGCTGGGCCGCCACCGACTCCGTGGTGTAGACGGGGTGTTCGTACTCCATCTCGGCCAGGACCAGCTCCGGCCGCACCGCCCCGTCCGCGTTCAGCGTGACCACGTACGGCTCCGGCCCGTCCAGCCCCTGGAGGCGGTTCATGTCGTAGCTGACCCGTACGTGCGCGTCGTCCGGCCGGCACCCCGACAGCCGGTAGTTCCAGCAGCCCCGGGCCCCGGGGGCGCGCGGCAGCACCGAGGTGTCGGTGTGCAGCAGGGTGCGGTTGCGGGAGTAGCGGAAGGCGCCGAGCGCGGTCCGTTCCGCGTCCGTCGGATCAGCCAGCAGGCGCAGCGCCTGATCGGCGTGGACGGCGACGACCACCGCGTCGTAGAGGTCGGTGGCCCCGCCGGCGGTGGTGACCGACACGCCCCGCGGGGTGCGCGCGAGCGCCCGTACCGGAGCGGCGAGGTACACGGCGTCCAGCCGTTCGCGGATCCGCTCCACGTAGCGCGCCGAGCCGCCGGCGACCGTACGCCAGCTCGGCGAGCCGCCGACCGACAGCAGGCCGTGGTGCTCCAGGAAGCGGAACAGGTACCGGGCCGGGTATCCGAGCGCCGTGTCCGGCGGGCAGGACCACACCGAGGCGACCAGGGGGATCGCGAAGTGCGCGGTGAAGTAGGCCCCGAAACGGCCCTGTTGCAGGAACTGGGCCAGGGTGATCCCGGCACCGGCAGGGGAGGCGGTCGCCAGCAGTCTCCTGGCCCGCCGGTGGAAGGCCGGGATCCGGGCCAGCATCCGCAGGTACTCCGGGTTCGCGGCGGACCGGCGCCCGGCGAAGAGTCCGCGCGGCCCGCGCGCACCCGCGTACTCCAGCCCGCACCCCTCGCAGTGGACCGAGAGGCTCATCGTCGTCGGGCGGGTGGCCACCCCCAACTCGCCGAAGAGCCGCAGGAGGTGCGGGTAGGTGCGGTCGTTGTGGACGATGAACCCCGAATCCACCGCCCGCACCACCCCGTCCGGGCCCTTGAGCTCGTGGGTGTGCGCGTGCCCGCCCAGCCGGTCGTCCGCCTCGTACAGGGTCACCTCGTGCGAGCGCGCCAGGACGTACGCCGCCGTCAGTCCCGACACGCCCCCGCCGATCACGGCCGTCCGCGGACGCCCCGCCGGCCCTCGCTGGGTCATCGTGTTCCTCCCTCGTCTCCCCGCCGCCCTCGTCCGGGGCACCCCGTCACCCCCACTTCGGAGCGGAGGGGGGTCTTGGATGTGCCGTACGGGGGAATCCCGCATCCGGCCCGGCGCGCCGCGGAGAATCGGAGGCAGGGGGTGGAGGTACCGAGGAACAGCGCACGAAGAGCGGAGACAGCCATGACGGGCAAGAACTGCCTGGTCACCGGGGCCACCGGATACATCGGCGGACGCCTCGTACCCGAACTGCTGGACGCCGGGCACCGGGTCCGCTGCCTGGCCCGCACCCCGGAGAAACTGCGCGACCATCCCTGGGCCGGGGAGGCCGAGATCGTCCGGGGAGACGTCACCGACCCGCCGTCCCTCGCCGGGGCGATGACCGGCATCGACGTGGCCTACTACCTCGTGCACTCCCTCGGCACCGGATCCGGCTTCGAGGAACGCGACCGGGACGCCGCCCGGGCCTTCGCGGAGGAGGCCCGCGCCGCCGGGGTCCGCCGCATCGTCTACCTCGGCGGCCTCACCCCGGCCGACATCCCCGTCCGCTCCCTCTCACCGCACCTGCGGTCCCGCGCCGAAGTCGGGGAGGTCTTCCTCGACGGAGCCGTCCCGGCGACCGTGCTCCGCGCCGCGGTCGTCATCGGGTCCGGTTCCGCCTCCTTCGAGATGCTGCGGTACCTCACCGAACGGCTGCCCGTCATGGTCACCCCCAGCTGGGTCGGCACCCGCTGCCAGCCCATCGCCGTCCGCGACGTCCTGCGCTACCTCGTGGGCAGCGCCGGCATGCCGCCCGAGGTGAACCGGGCCTTCGACATCGGCGGGCCCGACGTGCTCACGTACGAGGAGATGATGCGCCGCTACGCCGCCGTCGCGGGGCTGCCCGCACGGCTCATCCTGCGGGTCCCGATGCTCACCCCGAGGCTGTCCAGCCACTGGATCGGCCTGGTCACCCCCGTGCCCAGGGCGCTGGCCCGGCCGCTCGCCGAATCCCTGCGGCACGAGGTGGTGTGCGCGGAGCACGACATCGCCGCCCACGTCCCGGACCCGCCGGGCGCGCCCATCGGCTTCGACGAGGCGCTGGCGCTGGCCCTGCGGCGGATCCGCGAGGCCAGGGTGACCACCCGCTGGTCCTCCGCCGCCGTCCCGGGCGCACCGAGCGACCCGCTGCCCACCGACCCCGACTGGGCGGGCGGCAGCCTCTACACCGACTGCCGGGAGCTGACCGTCGAGGCCCCGGCGGCGGCGCTGTGGCGGGTGGTGGAGGGCATCGGCGGCGAGAACGGCTGGTACTCCTTCCCGCTGGCCTGGGCCGTACGGGGCTGGCTGGACCGGCTCGTCGGCGGGGTCGGCATCCGGCGCGGCCGCCGGGACGCGGCGCGGCTGCGGGTGGGGGACTCCCTGGACTTCTGGCGGGTGGAGGAGATCGAACCGGGCCGGCTGCTGAGGCTGCGCGCGGAGATGCGGCTGCCGGGGCTCGCCTGGCTGGAACTGCACGCCGACCCGCCGTCTCCCGGGGAGGCCGGGTCCCGATACCGCCAGCGGGCGCTGTTCCATCCGCACGGCCTGCTCGGCCACCTGTACTGGTGGAGCGTGTCGCCGTTCCACGCCGTCGTCTTCGGCGGCATGGCCCGCAACATCGCCCGCGCGGCGGAGCGCACGCCCGACGCGGAGTAGGCGCAGCCCGGGCCCCGCCCCCGGCCCTCAAACGCCGGACGGGCTGAAGCCGGGCCCCCGGGCTGCGCCTGAACCCCCTGGGGCTCCGCCCCAGACCCCGCGCCTCAAACGCCGGCGAGGCTGGATTTCCCAGGCCTCCGGCGTCCACGTGCGGGCTGGGACCGGCCCAAATCCAGCCCCTCCGGCGTTTGAGGAGCGGGCGTCCGGGGGCTGGCCCCCGGGAACGGCGCCGCGCGCGGCAACGGGTCCGGGGCGGAGCCCCCGGACGCCCGGGCGGCGCCACACCTGGGCAGGGCAGGGGTGGAGTCGGGGTCGGCGCATCCGGGAGTGGGGTCGGTGGCGAAGTACTGCATGACACCCCATCCCGACTTCCCCCACGCGGAGCGAACCCCATGAACGTCGCGGTGGTCCTCTACACCTCCGACCTCCGGCTGCACGACCATCCGCCGCTGCGGGCCGCCCTCTCCTCCTCCGGGCAGGTCGTCCCGCTCTTCGTGCGCGATCCGGCGGTCGCCGCCCCGCCCAACCGGCTCGCCTTCCTCGCCGACTGCCTTGCCGGCCTCGACGCCGGGCTGCGCTCCCGCGGCGGCCGCCTCGTCGTACGGTCCGGCGATCCGGTCGCCGAGACCCTGGCCCTCGTACGGGAGGCCGACGCCGACGAGGTGCACATGTCGGCCGGAGTCAGCGCCTACGCCCACGCCCGCGAGCAGCGGCTGCGCGAGGCCCTCGAAGCCGACGGCCGGCGGTTCCACGTCCACGACGCGGTGGTCACCGCGGTCGCCCCGGGGGCCGTCACACCCGTCGGGTCCTCCGGGTCCGATCACTTCTCCGTCTTCACCCCGTACCACCGCCGCTGGTCGGAGCACCCCCTGCGGGCCGCCGCACCCGCGCCCCGCGCCGTCCCGGTGCCGGACGCGATCCGTTCGGAGCCCCTGCCCGAGCGCGCCGCCGTCACCGGCACCTCCCCGGGCCTCGCCCCCGGCGGTGAACCCGAGGCGCGCCGTCTGCTGGCCGGGTGGCTGCGCTCCGGCATCGACCGGTACCAGGACACCCACGACGACCTGGCCGGCGACGCCACCTCGCGGCTCTCCCCGCACCTGCACTTCGGCACGCTCTCGCCCACCGAGGCGGTCCACCGGGCCCGCGCCGCCGGCGGCCCCGGTGCGGAGGCCTTCGTACGGCAGCTGTGCTGGCGCGACTTCCACCACCAGGTGCTCGCGGCCAGGCCCGCGGCCGCCACCGCGGACTACCGGGACCGCGGCGACCGCTGGCGCACCGGCCCCGCCGCCGAGGAGGAGATCCGCGCCTGGAAGGAGGGCCGCACCGGCTACCCGGTCGTGGACGCGGCCATGCGCCAACTGGCCCACGAGGGCTGGATGCACAACCGGGGCAGGCTGCTGACCGCGAGCTTCCTCGCCAAGACCCTGTACGTCGACTGGCGGATCGGAGCCCGCCACTTCATGGACCTCCTGGTCGACGGGGACCTCGCCAACAACCAGCTCAACTGGCAGTGGGTGGCGGGCACCGGGACCGACACCCGACCCAACCGCGTCCTCAACCCGGTCCGCCAGGGCCTGCGTTACGACCCCGACGGCGGCTACGTCCACCGCTGGGTCCCCGAACTGGCCGGACTCCCCGCACCCCGCGTGCACGAGCCCTGGCGGCTCCCCGGCCTGGAACGGGCGGGCTACGACTACCCCGACCCGGTGGTCGGCCTCGCCGACGGCCTGGACCGTTTCCGCCGGGGCCGCGAGCGATGACCGGCCGCGGGCCCGGCGCGCCGTACGGTGGAACGGTGGAGCCCGAATCCCGGCAGCCGCAGCCGCAGCCGCCCCAGCCCCCACCCCCGCCCGTCGCCCTCGGCACCGGGGCGGTCGCCCGGCGCCTCGGCGTCTCCCCGACCACGCTGCGCTCCTGGGAGCGCCGCTACGCCATCGGCCCGGACCGCCGCGAAACCGGCCGCCACCGGCGCTGGACCCCCGAGGACATCGCCCGGCTGGAGCTGATGTGCCGCCTCACCGCCCAGGGCGCACCCCCCTCCGAGGCGGCCCGGGTGGCCCGGGGAATCGCCCCGGCGGGGCAGCCCGCAGCCGATCCCGCCGCACCGGGCCCCGGAGGGCCCCGCGCGCTGCGCCTCGGGGACGTCCGCCCGGAGTGCAGGGGGCTCGCGCGGGCCGCCGTACGCCTGGACGCACCGGCCGTGGAGGACCTGCTGGCGGCCGTGCTCGCGGAGCTGGGCCCGGTCACCGCCTGGGAAGAGGTCATCGCGCCGACCCTGCACGCGGTGGGCCGCAAGTGGGCTTCGGCGGGGGAGCGTTACGTCGAGGTCGAGCACCTGCTGTCCTGGCACGTCTCCGCGGCCCTGCACCGCATCCGTCCCGCCCCGGATCAACTCGCGGGCCCGCCCGTGCTGCTGGCCTGCACGCCCGGGGAGCAGCACAGCCTGCCGATGGAGGCGCTGGCCGCCGCCCTCGGCGAACGGGGCCTGCCGGTACGGATGTTCGGTGCGGCCCTGCCGGTCGACGCCCTGCGCGAGGCCGTACGGCGGACGGGCCCGCGGGCGGTGGTCCTGTGGGCGCAGTCCCGTACGACTGCGGACACCTCGCTCGCCCGGGCCGTCGCGGGCATCGAGTGGGGCCCGCGCGGCGCCCGCGGCCACGCGGCGCTGCTGCTCGCCGGGCCCGGCTGGGGCGCCGGCTCAGCGGCCCAGCCCCTCGGTACGGAGCGGCTGTTCGGGCTCCGCTCGGGGCTGGCCGTCATCGAGTCGGTTGCAGGACTCCAGACGCCCGGGAGGGCTCCGGAGAGGGCTTCGGCGAAGGCTCCAGGGACTGCCGCAGGACGTGCAGCGCCCGCCGCATGTGGCTCTTGACGGTGCCCAGCGGGAGCCCGGTCCGGTCCGCGATCTGCGACTGGGTCAGGTCCGCGTAGAAGGCGAGCCGCAGCACCCGCTGCTGTGCCGACGGCAGCCGGGCCAGCTCGCCGAGCAGCAGCACCCGTTCCACGGCCCGCTCCGGTCCCGGCTCCGGCTCCGGCCGGACCTGGGCGCAGACGCGCGCGGCGGCCGCGACCGCCCGGGCCCGCCGGGTGCGGGCCTCCAGGGCGTCGGCCACCTTGTGCCGGGTGATGCCGGTGAGCCAGGCGCCGAGGCCGCCGGGCCCGGGCCGGTAGCCGCCGCGGCCCCGCCACGCGGCGAGGAAGACCTGCTGGGTCACGTCCTCGGCCTCCCGCTCGTCACCGAGCGCGCGTCGCGCGAGTGCGTGCACCAGGGGCCGCCAGCGCCGGTAGACCGCCGCCACGCACTCCTCGTCGCCCGCCGCGAATCCCGCCGCCAGCCGTGCGCCGTCCAGGTCGTCCATGCCCCGAGCCTCGCGAGCGGGGCCCCGCCCGCCAACTTGCACCGTTTCCGCATCGTTTTCAGTGCTGCGGCGCACGGCCCGCGCCGCCTAGGGCGACGCCTCCCCGCCGGGGTGCATCAGCGGCTGGGTCAGGTACACCAGCGCCACCGCCAGGACCAGTACGGCGGCCGGCAGCAGCAGCCACCCCACCGACCAGCCGGTCCGTACGAGCAGCGCCCCGGCCAAGCCGCCCGCGAACATCGCGCCGACCGACCCCGCCCGCCGCACCCAGCGCCAGCCCGCGGTCCCGTACCCGAAGGCGGGATCCCGCCCGACGACCGAGCCGCCGAGGAAGGCGGTCAGCGAGCGGGTCACCAGGGTGGTCGGCACCCCGGCCAGGTTCACCCGCAGGCTCGTCACGTTCCGGATCCCCATCGCCAGCGACAGGGTCGCCGAGACCAGCAGCTCCCGGGCGCCGGGAGCCCCGAAATGGGGCGCCAGTCCCCATCCGGCGGCCGCTGCGGCCAGGATCAGGACCGCCTCGGCCGACAGCCCGGTCACGAACCAGCGCCGGCCGCGGCCCTCCACGAAGGCCTCCAGCCGGGCCCCGCACACCGCCCCCAGGACGAACGCGGACAGCGAGACGGCGGGCGCCAGCGCGGGCACCGGGCCCGCGTGGGCCACGCCGAAGGCCAGGAACAGCACGTTGCCCGACTGCATCGCCGTGAAGACGGGCCCGAGCGCCAGCAGGCTGACCGCCTCGATCAGCCCGGTCACCACCGTCAGCACCAGCAGCAGGAGGGTCAGCGGAAGCCGCTTCGTACGGGAACCCGGGCTCATGGGCCCCGACACTGACAGCTCCGGCCCGCTCGCCCGGCGCCGACATGCCGCAGGGGCTAGGGTCCGAAGGGTGAGCGATCTTCTGCTGGTGCGGCACGGCGAGACCGCCTGGAGCGCGACCGGACGGCACACCGGGCGCACGGACATCCCGCTGGCCCCGCGCGGGGTCGAGGAGGCGATCTCGCTCTTCCCGTACTTCCGCGACCGCCACCCCGCCCTGGTGCTGACCAGCCCGCTGCGCAGGGCCGCAGCCACCGCGCAGCTGGCCGGCCTGACCGGCGCCGTCACCGACCCCGACCTGTACGAGTGGGACTACGGCGGCTACGAGGGCATCACCACGGCGGAGATCCTGCGCGAGCGCCCCGACTGGTCGCTGTGGACCGACGGGGTGCCGCCCGGCGACCAGGAGCACCCCGGCGAGAACGCCGCCCAGGTCGGCGCCCGCGCGGACCGGGTGCTCGCCCGCGCGGCCGAGGTGCTGCGCGCCGACCGGGGCAATGTCGTCCTGGTGGCCCACGCGCACCTGCTGCGGGTGCTGACCGCCCGCTACCTCGGTCTGCCGCCCGAGGCGGGCCGCCTCTTCATGCTCCGTACGGGCACCTTCAGCATGCTGTCCACGGAGCACGGCCTCCCCGTGGTCGCGGGCTGGAACACCCGCCCCTGAAGCTCCCGCCCCGACCCTCCCGCCCCGCGTGCCGGGCCCCGTACGACCCTTCCGCCCCGCGCCCGGGGCCCCGTACGCCCCTCCCGCCTCGCGCGCCGGCCGGGTCTGCGTGACGATGCGTACATGGCCCACCATGGCTCGGACGGCGTGCCACCTGAGCCCCTTGATCCCCTCACCGGGGAACCCGGGCTCAAGGCCAACGCGATCGGCTTCCTCGACGCGCTCGTCATCGGCCTGAACTCGACCTCGCCGGCCTACTCCCTGGCCGCGGTCATCGGGCCGATCGTCGCGCTCGCGGGCATCTACGCGCCCGGCGTCATGCTGGCCTCCTTCGTCCCGATGCTGCTGATCGCCGCCGCCTTCTACTACCTCAACAAGGTGGACCAGGACTGCGGGACCACCTTCTCGTGGGTGACGCGCGCCATGGGTCCCTGGGCGGGCTGGCTCGGCGGCTGGGCCATCGCGATGACCGGCGTCCTCGTCATCGGCTCGCTGGCCGACGTGGCCGTCCACTTCGGACTGCTCGCCGCCGGACTCGACAGCTGGGCGGCCAACGAGGCCCTGCGCCAGGGCCTGACCGTCGTCGTGATCCTGGCCATGACCGCCGTCTGCGTCATCGGCACCGAGATGTCGGCCCGGGTCCAGGACGTCCTGATCCTCGCCCAGGTCTTCTTCCTGCTGGTCTTCGCCGTGGTCGCCCTCTACCGCGTCTACGCCGGCACCAGCAGCCTCGACGGCACCAGACCCGCGCTCGAGTGGCTCAACCCCTTCGGCGCCGGCGGCGCCGCCCTCACCGGCGGACTGCTGCTCGGCGTGTTCATCTACTGGGGCTGGGAGTCGGCGGTCAACCTCACGGAGGAGGTCGAGAACTCGGCCACCGCACCGGGCAAGGCCGGCATCTGGTCCACCGTCGTCCTGCTGGTCACGTACCTCTCCGTCGGCTTCGCGGTCGTCGGCTACGCCGGGACGAAGTTCCTCGCCGAGAACGCCGGCGAGGAGGAGGCCGTCTTCGCGGTCCTCGCGCACGAGGTCATGGGCGGCTGGGACTGGATGGTCCTGCTCGCCGTCTGCACCTCCGCCCTCGCCTCCACCCAGACCACGATCATCCCCGCCTCCCGCACCGCGCTGTCCATGGCCCGCCGGCACGCGCTGCCGCCGCACCTCTCGCACATCCACCCCCGGTTCCGGACCCCGGACGTGAGCACCTGGTGGGTGGCGGGCATCGCCATCGCCTGGTACCTCGCCGTCAACCAGATCAGCGAGAACGCCCTCCTGGACTCCCTGACCGCCCTGTCCCTGCTGATCTCCTTCTACTACGCGCTCACCGGCCTGGCCTGCGCCGTCTACTACCGCCGCCATCTGCTGGAGAGCGCGCACAACTTCCTGCTGATCGGCCTCGGACCGGTGGTCGGCGCCGGTCTGCTGGCCTGGCTGCTCGTGCAGTCGGTCGGCGACATGTCCGACCCGGAGAACTCGGCGAGCGGCGTCTCCTGGTTCGGGCTCGGCCCGCCGCTGGTCATCGGGATCGGCATCGCCGTCGTCGGCGTCCTCGTCATGTGCTTCTGGCGGATCAGGGACGGCCGCTTCTGGCAGGAGCGGCGCGGAGTCGCCGACCCCGCCCTCGTCCACACGGCACGCAAGCCCCGGAGCTGAGAAGCCGGAGGGTACGGAGAGGAGCCCCGATGTCCGTCGTCCTCGGGTACGACGAGTCGCCCGGCGCCGAGCGCGCCCTGCGCGTGGCCCTGGAGGTGGCCGCCGCCTTCGGAGAGCCGCTCGTCCTCGTCTACGGGGCCGCCGCCCCGGGCCTCACCGGCGAGGAGTACCGCGCGCACCAGGAGGCCGTACGGGAGGCGGGCCGCAGCGCCCTCGCCCGGGCGGTGGAGGCCGCCGACGAGGCGGGAGTGCCGTCCACGGTCGAGGTGGCCGACGCGAAACCGGCGCAGGCCCTGCTCGACGCCGCCGAACGGCACGACGCCCGGGTGATCATCGTGGGGAGCTGGGGCGACAGCCCGATCCGCGGCGCCCTGCTCGGATCCACCCCGCACAAGCTCCTGCACCTCTCCCCGGTCCCGGTGCTGTGCGTCCCGACCGAGCACGGCCCCGCGGCCTGACCGTTGGTCTTCCCCTGGCCGAAGATCGCCGTCGGATCCTGGGCCAATGGCTCATTCAGGGCGTGCGGAGTTGAGCCAATGCCCCTGCGGATGCTTATCTGTGTCCTATCCATGTATCTACGGCGCCACGCAGCGCCGGACGGCAACGAGGCCGCTCCGGACCGTGGCGCCTTCGCCGTGCCCGTGCACCGCCCACCACCCCCGGGCGGACGCGGGTCCGGCGTGCTCCATCGCAAGGGGGGCGGCACACCGCCGTGAAGAGGATGTTCGTGGCTCCGGATCCGGGGCGGGCAAGACTCAGGAACGCGTTGCGGGCCGTCATGGGCGTCGCGCTCGCGGTGGCCGTGGCCGAGCTCTGCGGGCTCTCGCTCGTAGCGTCGATCACCGGGGGACTGGCGGCCCTGCTCGCCCTCTTCACGGTCACCGACTCCACCGTGCGCGCCCAGCGGGTGACCACCGCCCTGCTGCCGGCCGCCGGTTTCCCCGTCCTGGCCCTGGCCACCACCCTGCACGGTGTACCGCTGGCCCGGGACGCGGTGTTCGTCGCCGTGGTGTTCGCCGGCGTCTACGCCCGCAGGTGGGGGGCGCGCGGCCACGCCCTCGGGATCTTCGCGTTCATGAACTTCTTCGTCACCCAGTTCCTGCACGCCCGGCCCGCCCAGCTGCCCGAGCTCTACGCGGCCGTCGGCCTGGCCCTGCTGGCCGCCGGAGCGGTGCGGTTCGTGCTGTGGCCGCTCGAGCGGACCGTGCCGCCCGCCGCCGTGCCGCCCGCGGCGCCCGGGACCGGACTGGCCCGGCCGACCACCCGCCAGGCCTTCCAGGCCACCGCCGCCTGCGCGGTCGCGCTGGGCATCGGCCAGACCCTGTCGGAGGACCGCTGGTACTGGGCGGTCGGTACCGCCTGGTGGATCTTCGTCAACACCGCCTCGCGCGGCGAGACCCTGGTCCGCGGCTTCCGCCGGGTCCTCGGCACGGTGTTCGGGATCGGCGCGGGCCTGCTGGTCGCCATCCCGCTGGACGGGGCGCCCGCGCCCACGGCCGTCCTGGTGGCCCTCTGCGTCTTCGGGATCTTCTACACCGCCGCCGTGTCCTACAGCTGGATGATGCTGGCCGTGACCGTGATGGCCGGACTGCTCTACGGACTGCTGGGCGTCCTCGACCCGGGTCTGCTCGTGCTGCGCCTGGAGCAGACGGCCGTCGGCGCGGTGTGCGCCGGGCTGGCCGTCATCCTGGTGCTCCCGGTGACCACCCACGCCACCAACGACATGTGGATCCAGCGCGCCCTGCGCTGCGTGCGCGCCTGCACGGCCGAGGCCGCGGCCCGGCTCGCCGGCTCCCCGGTCGCCGACCCCGCGCCGCACGCCGCGGAGCTGGAGCTGTACCTGAGCCGGGTACGGCTCTCCCTGGCTCCGCTCGTCCACCCGCTGAGCCCCTACCGCGGCCGCAAGGCCCGGGCCCGCCGGGTGCTCGCGCTGCTCGACGAGTGCGCCGTGGAGGTCCGCGGGCTGGTCTCGGTGGCGGCCGACCCGGACGCGAGCCACGACGCCCGCCTCGCGGCGGCGTGCTGGCGCGTGGAGGCCGCCGTAGAGGCCCTGCTGACGCCGGAGGCGGAACGCGCCGCGGAGGCGGAGCGCCTGCCGGCCGCGGCGGTGAACCCCGTACGGGTCGCCGCGGAACCGGCGCTGGCGCATCTGCACGGTCTGGAGCGGCTCCTCGCGCAGCTCGACGGCCCGCTGCGCACCGCGTCACGCTCCCCGCTGGTCGGCGCCTGACCCCGGCGGCCCGGACGGGTCCCGCGCGGGGTCGAGGAATCCGGCCCTCGCGAGACTGAAGCCGAGTTCGGCCCTGCTGCGGCTCCCGAAGCGGGTCGAAGCACGTTTGATGTGGGCGCCGATGGTGCGGGTGCTCAGACCGAGCCGTTTGGAGATGGCCTCGTCGGTGTGGCCCCGCACCATGAGGGCGAGGATCGCCTGCTGGATCTCGTCGGTGAGCCGGGGAGGGCGGTGTCCCGTGGTGTCGAACTCGACGGGCACCGCCCGTTCCCACACGGCCTCGAAGGTCTTCGTGAGGAACTGGATCAGGCCGGGTTCGCGGACTTCCAGGGCGTACGCCTCCTGTCCGTTCGCGGCGAGCACCGCGATGAACGCGGCCGAACGGTCGCAGACGATCAGCCGCTCGAACCTCTCGCCCGCCGTCCGCACCTCGGCGCCCTCCTGGGTGATCCGCTCGATGTGGGCGAGCGTCGGGCCGTGCGCGCGGACCGTGTGGCCGTAGACCGTGCGCTGACGCACTCCCCGGCCGGCCGGGGAGAGATCGCGGGGCAGTACGCCGGCCATCGCGCCGGAGGGGCGGCCGCCCTCGGGGTGTGCGCTGAGCAGTTCCTCCGAGCAGCTCTCCAGGGCCCCCTGGACGGCGGTGGCGATCACCTCGCGGCCGACCAGCGGCTGCACGTGGGCCTTGTGGCGCTGGCGTTCGTGCCGGTAGACGGCGTCCATCGGGGAGAGGGAGGCGATCAGCGCGTCGAGCGCGGCCCGCTGGTCCAGGATGGCCCTCCTGATCGGCCGCGCGAGGGTGATCGCGGCGACCGAGGGCGGTACCGGGAGGTGCTCGGCGGAGCCCTCCACTTTCCGCAGCAGACCGAACCGGATCAGGCACTCCGGAACGGTCCCCGATAAACCGCCCTCCCGTAAGGCCCTTCGGTAGGCGGCCGCGCAGTCGCCGCAGACCGACGTGCAGCCGTCGATGTCGGGATGTGCGGAGTTGGTGTCCATCTGGGCCCCCTTCGTGTTCCGGCAATGCAAGATCAGGATGCCCCGGCCGGTTGGCCGCGCGGGAGGGGAACGGCAGGATCCTTCCTGCCTGGTGATCGCGAAATGGCCCACATGACGGTGGCGGGGGTGGCGACGGTGAAGCGAGACGATCGGTCCGAGCACGGGATTGCGCCGGCGGGAGCGACCGAGGCGCTGGACATGCTGGCGCGGGCGCGCAAGGCCATGGACGAGGCCTACGGCTCGGACGGACAACTGGCCCGGGTGGCCCTGCACTTGATCGACTGCGCCGCCGACGCGGCGGCCCTGCTCTCCGGCGGGGGCGGCCTGGAGACGGCCCGCGAGGCGCTGGGCTCCGCCCGCTCCGCGGTGGTCGCCGCCACCGTCGCGGTCCGCGTGGTCCACGACGAGACGCGCCTCTGACCCGACCTCGCGGATGGTACGTCGGCCCAAGTCCCGTCCGCAGGCCGATCGATGAAGATCACACGGAGGAGTGTTCCGGGCGCGCCTTCCGTACGCCGCTGACCTGCGGCGTGTACAACGGGTGATTGTTCATTGCACATTCATCCGGCATGGCGCCCGTACGCGGCGCGCGGGGTGGACCTGGTCGGACAGGGGGTAACCGCCCGGAATGGAAATACTTCAACAGCGCGCCGGCACCGCTCAGGTGTGGGAAGCGGCAGAGGAGTTCATCCGTCTGTTCCACAGGGAGCAAGCCGGCAGTGCGGACGCGGGTGATCCGCGCGAGCGGCTCGCCGCCGTACGGGCCGAGCTCGCCGAGACGGGCACGTACCGGCACACTCCCGAGGAACTGGAGCACGGCGCCCGCGTCGCGTGGCGCAACAGCAACCGCTGCATAGGCAGGCTGTACTGGAACTCGCTGCGCGTCCGCGACCGCCGCGGGCTCACCGACGCCGACGGGATCGCCGAGGAGTGCTTCGAGCACCTGCGCGAGGCGACCAACGGCGGCCGGGTCCGGCCCACCATCACGGTCTTCGCCCCCGACACCCCGGACCGTCCCGGCCCGGTCATCTGGAGCGAGCAGCTGGTCCGGTACGCCGGCTACGGCGACCACCCCTCGATAACCGTCGGCGACGCCCGCAACGCCGAGCTCACCAGCGCCCTGCTCGCGCTGGGCTGGTCCCGCGGCGCCGGCACCCCCTTCGACCTCCTTCCGCTGGTCGTGCAGGGGGTCGACGACAAACCCCGCTGGTTCGACGTCCCGAAGGACGCCGTGCTGGAGGTGCCCATCGAGCACCCCGACGGAGCGGCCGGCGGCGACGGCTGGTCGGACTGGGGCCTGCGCTGGCACGCCGTACCCGCGATCTCCAACATGTGCCTGGAGATCGGCGGCATCCACTATCCGGCCGCGCCCTTCAACGGCTGGTACATGGGCACCGAGATCGGCGCCCGCAACCTCGCCGACACCGACCGCTACAACCTCCTGCCCGCGGTCGCCCGCCGCATGGGCCTCGACACCGCCAGCGACCGTTCCCTCTGGAAGGACCGCGCCCTCGTCGAGCTCAACCGGGCGGTGCTGCACTCCTTCGACCGGGCCAAGGTCACCATCGCCGACCACCACACGGAGTCCCGGCGCTTCCTGACCCACCTGGAGAAGGAGGAGCGCAAGGGCCGTGACGTGGGCGCGGACTGGTCCTGGATCGTGCCGCCCATCTCCGGATCGGCGACCCCGGTCTTCCACCGCACGTACGAGGACCGGCCGAGCTCGACCGCCTACGTCCACCACCCCGGCGCCCAGGAACGGGCCCAAGGGCGGGACTTGGTCTAGACCTCCTGGTACCGTCGCTCACGACCGGATCCGGAACGGCTGAGAGGGGCCTCCCGTGGGCGACGCGGACAGTGGTGTGGGCGGTACGGACCGTACGGCCGACGGCGGCGGACACCTGGCCTGGATCGGCTCGTTCACCTCGGGGGGCGGCCGCGGTGTCACCACCGCGGCCGTGGATCCGGCCACCGGGGCGCTGACCCCGCTCTCGGCCACGGACGCCGTCCCGGACCCCTCGTATCTGGCCCACGAGCCCGTCACCGGCGTGCTCTACGCCGTCAGCGAGGCCGAACAGGGCGCCGTGGGCGCCTTCTGGACCACCTCCGTCGGGCTCGTCCCCCTCGGAGCGGCCGTCGGCGTCGGCGGCTCCGGCCCCACCCACCTCAGCGTGGCCGGGCGCAGGCTGCTGACCGCCAACTACACCTCCGGCAGCGTCAGCAGCCTCCCGCTCGCCGCCGACGGCTCGATCGGCGGGCCCGCCGCCGTACTGGCCCACGAGGGCTCGGGCCCCGACGCCGGGCGGCAGAAGGGCCCGCACGCCCACCAGGTGCTCCCCGCCCCCGGCGGCCGCTGGGTGCTCAGCGTCGACCTCGGCACCGACTCGGTACGGGTCTGCGCGCTCGACCCGGCCACCGGAGCCCCGGTGCTCCACTCCGAGACCGCGCTGCGCGCCGGGACCGGCCCCCGGCACCTCGCCTTCCACCCCTCGGGCGAGGTGGTCTACGTCCTGCACGAGCTGGAGCCGCAGCTGACCGTCTGCCGCTGGAACGGGGAGTCGGGCGAGCTGCAACCGGTCGCCGAGGTTCCGGTAGCCCCCAAGGGCGCTCCAGGGGCCGCCAGGCCCTATCCCTCGGCGGTCGTGGCCTCCTCCGACGGCCGTTTCGTCTGGGCGGCCGTCCGCGGAACCGACACCATCGCCACCCTCTCCCTCGCCGGCGGCGCGGAGAAGCCGCAGCTCACGGCCACCGTGCCGTGCGGGGGCAGCTGGCCGCGCGATCTCGCCGCCGACCCGTCGGGTCGCCGGCTGTACGCGGCCAACGAACGCTCCGGCGACGTCACCTGGTTCGAGGTGGACCAGGAGACAGGAGAGCCGCGCCGAGCCGGCTCGGTGGCCGTGCCGGCCGCCACCTGCGTGGTCTTCAGCTGAGGCCCGGCTGAGCGGTCCCGGCCGCACGCACGAGGGCCCGCGCCCCGGCTCGTCCGATTCGGAACGGTCCGGGGCGCGGGCCCTCGTACGTACGGCATGAGCCGGGGCGTCAGCGGGCGGCGGCGCCCTGCGGGATGCCGAGGGCGGCGGAGTACTGCGCCACGGCCAGCTTGCCCAGCGCGGGGTACGCGCCGAGCACCTCGGCGGCGCTGCAGCCGGCCTCCTTGCAGGCGGTGTCGAGGAGTCCCTCGGCGGCCTCCGGGCCGACCAGGTACGGGGCCAGCGCCAGCTGCGTCGAACCCTCGCGGCGCAGCTGGTCGGCGACGGCGGCCACCGAACCCTCCTCGTCCAGCGCGGCGGCCATCACCGGCACCGCGAGGCGGGCGGCCAGCAGCATGCCGGTGATGCCCGCGGCCTGCACGGCCTCCTCGCCGCCGGTGGTGGCCAGGACGATGCCGTCGGCGGCCGTGGTGACGCTGAAGAGCCTGGCCCGGTCGGCGCGGGCGAGACCGGCCTCGGACAGCCGCACGTGCAGACCCTCGGCGAGCAGCGGGTGCGGGCCGAGCGGGTCGGCGAGCTCGGCGGCGGCCGAGGAGTCCATCAGGGCCTGGCGCACGCGGCGCAGCAGATCCCCGTCGGGGCCGGCCAGCAGGGGAACGACCACGGCGTCCGGGCCGGTCGGCGCGGGCACCTCCTGCCCGGCGGCGCGGGCGGACTCCGCGCGCGCGGCACGGTCCTCGGCGACGGCGGTCAGCACGCCCGACAGGGACGGGAACTCGGTGGCGTCGTCACCGTCGAGGAAACCGACCCGGGCGTCGAGGCCGGGCAGCTCGGAGCGGCCGATGCTGATGATCTCTTCCGCGATCCCCCGCGAGGAGGCCGAGGGGGCACCGGGCACGGCGAGCACCAGCGCGGGCGCGCCCTCGGGCGCCACCGCGGGCTCGGGCCGGCGGTGCCGTCCGGTCTGGCGGGGTCGCGGCATTCGTACGGGCAGGCCATTTGCGGGCCCAGTGGGGGAGCTCATGGCGCCGCATGCTACTGGTTTATCGAAACAGGGTGTTCGGGCAGGGCCTTCTCCGGCGGCATCTGTCCGTATTTATCCGAGGAATGTCAGATACCGTTCAGCCCTTCGGTCACCCCGCGGCGGGGAGCCGCCAGTCCACGGGCTGCGCGCCCTGGCGGACCAGCAGGTCGTTGGTCCTGCTGAACGGCCTGGAGCCGAAGAACCCGTTGTCCGCGGACATGGGGGAGGGGTGCACCGACTCCACGGCCGGCAGATCGCCCAGCAGCGGCCGGAGGTTGCGCGCCTCGCGCCCCCACAGCACCGACACCAGGGGCTTGCCGCGGGCCGCGAGCGCGCGGATGGCCTGCTCGGTCACCGCCTCCCAGCCCTTGCCCCGGTGGGCGTTGGGCTTGCGCGGGGCGGTGGTGAGCGAGCGGTTCAGCAGCAGGACGCCCTGCCGGGTCCACGGGGTCAGATCACCGTTCCGGGGCCGGCCCGTGCCGAGATCGGCGTGCAGTTCGCGGAAGATGTTGTCGAGGCTCGGGGGCCACGGGCTGACCTCGGGGGCCACGGAGAAGGAGAGGCCGATCGCGTGCCCCGGCGTCGGGTAGGGATCCTGCCCGACGATCAGCACCTTCACCTCGTCGAAGGGCTGTTGGAACGCGCGCAGCACGTTCGCCCCCGCGGGTACGTAGGTCCTGCCCGCCGCGATCTCCGCGCGCAGGAAGTCGCCCATCGCGGCGATCTGCGCCGCCACCGGCTCCAGAGCACGGGCCCAGCCCGGCTCGACGATCTCGTTCAACGGTCGTGCTGCCACGATCGATCACTCTACTGGCCCAGTCCGCTGCCCGGTGCCACGCTCCGGGCCCGCGAGGGGAGCGCGGCACCCCACCGGCCTTCCGTTGTCGCTTCGATATCTCTTCGCAACAGGTTCGATTGCTCCAACTCCCCTGCTCCGGCGTCACATTCAACACTGATGACGTTCGAGGGAGACGGTATGGAGCACCACGAGGACCGCACGTCCGGCAGGTCCAGCACGCCCAGCACGTCCAGCACCTCCGGCTCATCCCGCGGGGGCCGCCCGGTCCGGCGCAGAACCCGCGGCAGACTCGCCGCCGCGCTGCTGGCCGGCGGGCTCCTGCTGACCGCCTGCGGCAGCGGCGGATCGAACCGCACCTCCGACGGGGAGTGGAAGGGCGGCGACTCCAAGCCGCGGCCGTCCGCCACCCGGCCCGCCGGGGAGCCCACGGAGGGGGAGAGCGACGGACGGCGCCCCACCGGACCGCCCGCCGACTACCTCTCCACCTTCGCGCTCGACGTGGACACCGCCAGCTACGGGTACGCCCGCCGCACCCTCGCGGACGGCAAGCTCCCCGACCCGGCCACCGTGCGCCCCGAGGAGTTCGTCAACAGCTTCCGGCAGGACTACCAGGAGCCCGACGGCGACGGCTTCTCCGTGACCGTGGACGGGGCCCGCACCACCGAGCCGAACTGGTCGCTGGTCCGCGTCGGTCTCGCCACCCGGGTCGGCAACGGCGGGGCGGACGGCGCCGAGGCCCGGCCGCCCGCGGCGCTCACCTTCGTCGTGGACGTCTCCGGTTCCATGGCCGAGCCGGGCCGCCTCGACCTCGTCCGCCACTCCATGGGCCTGATGACCGACGAGCTGCGCGAGGACGACTCGGTCGCCGTCGTCACCTTCAGCGGCAAGGCCGAGACCCGGCTGCCGATGACCCGGATCGGAGGCAACCAGGAACGGATCCGCGAGGTGATCTCCGCACTGCGCACCGCCGACTCGACCAACGTGGAGGCCGGGGTCACCCGCGGGTACGAGGTCGCGGTCGCCTCGCTGCGGCGCGGGGCCACCAACCGGGTCGTCCTGCTCTCCGACGCCCTCGCCAACACCGGCGCCACCTCCGCCGACACCATCCTGGACCGGATCGGCGAAGCCCGGACCCGGCACGGGATCACCCTGTTCGGGGTGGGCGTGGGCAGCGAGTTCAACGACGCATTCATGGAGCAGCTCGCCGACCGGGGCGACGGGCACACCACCTACGTCTCCGACAAGGAGGGCGCCCGCAAGGTGTTCTGCGAGGACCTCCCGGCGCAGGTGCAGCTGCGGGCCCGCGACGCGAAGGCGCAGGTCGCCTTCGACCCGGGGACCGTCGAGCGGTTCCGGCTGATCGGCTACGACGACCGCCGCGTCGCCGACGGAGACTTCAGGAACGACTCCGTGGACGGGGGAGAGGTCGGCTCCGGCCACTCCGTGACCGCCCTGTACGCGGTACGGCTGCGGCCCGGGGCCACCGGGCACCTGGCCACGGCGACGGTGCGCTGGCTGGACCCGCGCACCCGGGCGCCGCACGAGGAGTCCGGCCGGATCGAGGCGGCGGACCTGTCCCGCGACGTGTGGGGCGCGGCGTCCACGCGGCTTCAGGTCACCGCGGTGGCCGCCTACTTCGCCTCCGCCCTGCGCGAGCGCGACGGCGGCTGGGAGCGGGTGCCGGGCTCGGTCCCGCTGGGGACCCTGGCCGGGCACGCGGACCGGCTGGCCGGGAGCACCGAGGACCCGGCCGTACGCCAGCTGGCGCAGGCCGTGCACCAGGCCCGGGGGCTCACCGGCTGAGGGCCCGGACGGGCGGCTCGTACGGGAGGAGCGGGCGGGGCCGCCGCGGCTAGGGCAGCACGGCGGCCCGTACGCACAGGACGTCGGGGAGGTGTCCGGCCAGCAACTGCCAGCTGTCCCCGTCGTCCTGGCTGGCGTAGAGCTCGCCGTTGCGGTTGCCGAAGTAGATCCCGGCCGGATCCGCATCGTCCGTGCAGAGCGCGTCCCGCAGCACCGTCCCGTAGTGGTCCCCGTCCGGCAGGCCCTTCGTCAGGGGCTCCCAGGTCGCGCCGGCGTCCCGGGTCCGGAAGACCCGGCAGCGGTGCTCCGCCGGGACCCGGTCCGAGTCGGCGTTGAGCGGGAAGACGTAGGCGGTGCCGGGCCGGTGGGGGTGGGCGGCCACCGCGAAGCCGAAGTCGGAGGGCAGGCCGGCTCCGATGTCGGTCCAGCGGGTCCCGGCGTCGTCGCTGCGGTAGACGCCCCAGTGGTTCTGCAGGTACAGCCGGCCGGAGTCCCCGGCGTCCTGGGCGATCTTGTGCACGCACTGGCCGAACTCGGGGTTCGGATCGGGCAGGAACACCGCCGAGACCCCGCTGTTGGAGGGGGCCCAGCTCGCCCCGCCGTCCGTGGTGCGGAACACCCCGGCCGTGGACACCGCCACCGTGACCCGGTCCGGGTCGCCCGGGGTCGTGATCACCGTGTGCAGGCCCTCGCCGCCGCCGCCCGGGACCCACTGGTCCCGGGTCGGGTGCTCCCACAGGGGGCGGACCAGCTCGAAGGACTCGCCGCGATCGGCCGAGCGGAACAGCGCGGCCGGTTCGGTGCCCGCGTAGACCACGCCGGGGGCCTCGGGGCCAGCCGGATGGAGCTGCCAGACCCGCTCCAGGGAGGCGCCGGTGTCCTCGGGAAACTTCACCGCCGCGGCGGCGGGCTCCTGCCAGGTCGCGCCCAGGTCGTCGGAGCTGAAGACGGACGGCCCCCAGTGCGTGCTGTCCCCGGCGGCCAGCAGTCTGGTCGCGCCGCCGCGCCGGTCGATGGCGACGGCGGAGACCGCCTGGGCGTTGAAGTGCGGCTCGTCGAACTCCCAGGTGCCGCCGGCGTCCCGGCGGCCGATGAACAGTCCCTTGCGGGTCCCCGCGAGCAGTACCACGTCGGTCATGGCCGACACCTCCGGACGTCTTTGTCCTGCACGGCAGCTTTTCCGCCAGTCTGCACCCGACCACTGACAGCGGCAGGTCGCCGCGCACGGGACCGCCCGCCCGGGCCACTCATACGAAAGGTCTCGTACTACGAGAGATTTCGTAGTACGGTGAATCTCGTACTTAGCGGCCGGTTCCCCGGCGCGCTTCCAGTCGCTTCTGGGAGATCCCTGATGAGTGCTGCCCCCGCTTCCTTCGCCGCGCTGTTCCAGCCGTGGACCATCCGCTCGGTCACCTTCCCGAACCGGGTGTGGATGGCCCCGATGTGCCAGTACAGCGCCGAGGCCTTCGGCCCGAACGCGGGCGTGGCCACCGACTGGCACTTCGCGCACTACGCGGCCCGCGCCACCGGCGGCACCGGTCTGATCATCCAGGAGGCCACGGCCGTCGCCCCCGAGGGGCGGATCTCGCCGTACGACCTCGGCATCTGGAACGACACCCAGGTCGAGGCGCTGCGCCGGATCACCTCCTTCATCACCGCCCAGGGCTCGGTCCCCGGCATCCAGCTCGGCCACGCCGGCCGGAAGGCCTCCACCGACCGCACCTGGAAGGGCGGGCTGCCGGTCGGCCCCGAGGCGCACGGCTGGCTGCCCAGCGCCCCGAGCCCCGTGCCGTTCTCCGAGGGCCACCCGGTCCCGCACGAGCTGACGGTCCACGAAATCCAGGACGTGGTGGAGCAGTTCGCGGCCGCCGCCCGGCGCTCGCTCGCCGCCGGCTACCGGGTCGTCGAGATCCACGGCGCCCACGGATACCTGATCGGCGAGTTCCTCTCCCCGCACAGCAACAAGCGCACCGACGCATACGGCGGCTCCTTCGAGAACCGCACCCGTCTCGCCCTCGAAGTCGTCGATGCCGTACGGGCGGTGTGGCCCGAGGAGCTGCCGCTGTTCTTCCGGATCTCCGCCACCGACTGGCTGGAGGAGGACGGCTGGACCGCGGACGAGACCGTCCGGCTGGCCGGGCTGCTCCAGGAGCACGGAGTGGACCTCCTCGACGTCTCCACCGGCGGCCTCGCCCCCGGAGTGACGATCCCGGTCGGCCCCGGCTACCAGGTGCCCTTCGCGGCCCGGGTCAAGGCCGAGACCACCCTCCCGGTCGCCGCCGTGGGCCTGATCACCGAGCCGGGGCAGGCCGAGAAGATCCTGGCCAACGGCGAGGCGGACGCCGTCCTGCTGGGGCGGGAGCTGCTGCGCGACCCGTTCTGGGCCCGCCGTGCGGCGGCCGAGCTCGGCGCGGAGATCCGTACGCCCGAGCAGTACCACCGCTCCTGGTGAACCGGTGCGGCGCGGGGACGGGGGTCCCGCGCCGCCTCCGCCGTCCGGCTCCGCTCCTACGATGGTTCTCGTACGATGGAGACGCATACGGCATCGTGGCAGCGCGGCATCACCCAGCGAGTGGAGTACGGACATGACGGAACGTGACGCGGCCCGTGTCCTCGCCCACCCCGAGGCCGCCGAGATCCGGCTCGAAGGGGTCCTGCACGCCCTCTCCGACCCGGTCCGGCTCTCCATCGTCCGCGACCTCGCGGCCACGGAAGCCGAGCTGGCCTGCTCGTACTTCGAGCTCCCGGTCACCAAGTCGACGACCACGCACCACTTCCGGGTCCTGCGCGAGAGCGGTGTCGTGCGCCAGTGCTACCGCGGCACGGCCAAGATGAACGGGCTGCGCCGCGCGGAGCTGGCGGAGCTGTTCCCCGGGCTCCTCGACGGGGTCCTCGCGGCGGCCGCCGCCGAGCAGGCGCGCGACCGGGGCTGACAGGGGCCGGTGGCATCGGTCCCGAGCCCGGGCGGGGCGATCAGTCCGTGCCGCCCGCCGCGGCCAGTAGGCCCGCCCAGTCGGGGATCTTGACGGAGCGTCGGCCCAGCGAGCGCCCGAGGTCCGCCTCCGCCGTCTCGATGGCCAGCCACCCGGGCCACCGCACCGGTCGCAGCCCGGCCTCCCGCAGGGCCTCCAGCGGGTCCCGCTCCCGGTCGCGCCGGGCCAGCGCCCCCGCGTCCTGGAGCAGGGAGGAGGCCGTCTCCTTCGCGCAGGGCCGGTTGGTGCCGATGACCCCGGTCGGGCCGCGCTTGATCCAGCCCGCCACGTACTCCCCGACGGAGGCGCGGCCCGCCCTGAGCACCCGGCCCGCCGCGTGTGGGACCGTACCGCGCCGCTCGTCGAAGGGCAGTCCGTCCAGCGGCACGCCCTGGTAGCCCACCGAGCGCAGCACCAACTGCGCCGGGACGTCCTCGTAGACCCCCGTGCCGGTCACCCCGCCGCGGCCGTCGGGGGCGGTCCGCTCGAAGCGCATCCCCGTGACCCGGCCGTCCGGTCCGCCGAGCACCTCCACCGGGCGCAGGAAGAACCGCAGCGCGATCCGCCGGTCCCCGCCGCTCGCGGGAGCCGCCGCCCAGCCGCGCAGCACCTCCACGTTGCGCCGGTTGACCGCGGGCAGGGCCGCGCCCGGGTCCACGTACGCCGGGTCGAGCGCCAGCTCCGCCGGGTCGGCCAGCGCGTCCACGCCCGGCATCGTGCCCAGTTCGCGCAGCTCCTTGGTGGTGAACTTGCCCTGCGAGGGCCCGCGCCGGGCCACCATGTGGACCGAGCGCACCGCGCTGGCGCCGAGCGCGCCCAGGGCCGGCTGCGGCATGTCGGTGGGGGCCAGTTCCGGCACGCCCCGGGCCAGGATCCGCGTCACGTCCACCGCCACGTTCCCGGCGCCGACCACGATCGCGGAGTCCACCCCGGGCAGCCCGAAGGCCTCGGCCGCGGCATCCGGATGGCCGCTGTACCAGGCCACGAAGGCCGTGGCGGAATGCACCCCGGCGAGGTCCTCGCCGGGGATGCCGAGCATCCGGTCCCGGGCCGCGCCGACGCAGTACACCACCGCGTGGTACAGCTCCAGCAGCCGGGCGGTGGGCAGGGCCTCCCCGCCGACCTCGACGTTCCCGAGGAAGCGGATCCGCTCGTCCTCCAGCACGGTGCGCAGGCTGCCCTGCAGGGACTTGATCTTCTCGTGGTCGGGGGCCACCCCGTAGCGCACGAGCCCGTACGGAGCCGGCAGCCGGTCGAGGACGTCGACCCGGATCCCCGGCACCTCACGCTGCTGTACGAGTGTCTGTGCGGCGTAGACCCCGCTGGGGCCCGATCCGACGACGGCGATACGAAGCACGGCGGAGCTCCTCCCGCAGGTGTTCCCAGCATGACACCGGGTGTCCGGGCCGTCAGCCCATCGCGCGCATCCGGTGGATCTCGGAGGTCTGGGTGGCCGCCACCTCGTTGGCCATCTCCTCCACGGCGGCGTTGTTGCCCGCGGCCAAGACCTCGCCGGCCATCTTCAGGGCGCCCTCGTGGTGGGCGGTCATCAGGGTGAGGAAGAGCCGGTCGAAGTCCGCCCCCCGGGCCGCGGTCAGTTCCGCGAGCTGCTGCTCGGTGGCCATGCCGGGCATCGACGCGTGGTCGTGGCCGCCCGGGGCGGAGCCGGGCGCCGGGTTGCGGGCCGCCCATCCCTCCATCGCGCCGATCTCGGGCTTCTGCGCGGCCGCGATCCGCTCGGCGAGCCGTTTGACCCCGTCGGCCGAGGCCCGGTCGGGGGCCAGCGCACTCATGGTCAGTGCCTGACCGTGGTGTTCGATCATGTTCCGCACGTACGCTCGGTCCGCCGCGTTGGGGGTGTCGTCGGGCAGTGCCTTCGCGGCCTGTTCGGGGGAGAGGGTGCGCGCCTTCTCGCCGGGTTTGCCGGGGGCGATCACCTTCGGCTTGCCGTCGGCCGCCGCGCCGTCCGCTGCGCCGCCGTCCTGGCAGCCGGTGAGGGGGAGCAGGAGCCCGAGGGTCAGGGCCGCTCCGACGATTCGCCCGAGTGAGACTTTCGCCATGTCCATGCTAAGGACCATACTGCCGGGGTCCGCGTTCCGTTCCCACCACGGGCGGAACCGATCGGACTCATGGGAGGGCACAGTGACCTCGATGCACACCAGCAGAGCGCGGCGCAGATCCCTGGGAGTGGCCGTCGCCGCGGCCGGACTCCTCACCACCTTGCTGGCGGCCGGACCCGCGGCCGCCACCCCCGACCCGGGAGACCTGGTCCCGGGCGCGGGCGCGTCGCAGAATGCCGCCACCGCGGACGGCGCGGGCCGGGAACTGGCGCCCGGTGAGATACCGGGCCAGGACGAGATCGTCCACAGCAGCAACATCAAACCCCTGGCCAACATCCCCAGTTCGGACCCGACCCAGATCAACTCCGACATGGCCTTCCAGGGCAAGTACGCCTACGCGGGCAACTACAACGGCTTCGTGATCTACGACGTGGGCAACCCCAGGGCGCCGAAGAAGGTCACCGAAGTGCTCTGCCCCGGCGGGCAGAACGACATCTCGGTCGACGGCGACCTGCTCTTCCTCTCCACCGACTCCTCCCGCAGCGACGACTCCTGCAACAGCGTCTCGCAGCCCGCCACGGAGAAGTCCTCGTGGGAGGGCATCAAGATCTTCGACATCAAGGACAAGAAGAACCCCCGGTACATCAAGTCCGTAGAGACCCCGTGCGGCTCCCACACCCACACGCTGGTACCGGGCGGCCGGGACGCCTACCTCTACGTCTCCTCGTACAACCCGAACGACGCCTTCCCCGACTGCAAGCCGCCGCACGACGGCATCTCGGTCGTGAAGGTCCCCAAGAAGAACCCGACGCAGGCCGCGGTCGTGGCCTTCCCGATCCTCTTCCCGGACGGCGGCAACCCGGGCGCGCCCACCAACCCGGGCGTCTCCAAGACCACCGGCTGCCACGACATCACCGTGCTGCCCTCGAAGGACCTCGCCGCGGGCGCCTGCATGGGCGACGGCATCCTCTTCGACATCAGCAGGCCCGAGCAGCCGCGCGTCATCGACCGGGTCCAGGACAACGTGAACTTCGCGTTCTGGCACTCGGCCACCTTCAACGAGCGCGCCAACAAGGTGGTGTTCACCGACGAGCTGGGCGGCGGTGGCGGCGCCACCTGCAACGAGGCCACCGGACCCACCCGGGGAGCCGACGGCATCTACGAGATCACCGGCCGCGGAGACCAGCGCAAGCTCGTCTTCAAGAGCTACTTCAAGATCCCGCGCATGCAGGCCGACACCGAGAACTGCGTGGCCCACAACGGCTCGCTGATCCCGGTCGGCGGCGGCCGCGACATCATGGTCCAGGCCTGGTACCAGGGCGGCATCTCCGTCTGGGAGTTCACCGACTCCACCAGCCCGAAGGAGATCGCCTACTTCGAGCGGGGCCCGCTGACCACCGACAAGCTCAGCCTCGGTGGCTCCTGGTCCGCGTACTACTACAACGGGCACATCTACTCGAACGACATCGTCAAGGGCCTCGACGTTCTGCGGCTCGACGACTGGCGCACCGACAGCGCCAAGTGGGTGTGGCTGAACCGGCTCAACGTGCAGACCCAGCCCGACTACCGCTGACGCGGCGAGGGAAACGTTCCGCCGGGCGGTTCACCGTCCGGCGGGACACCCAGCTCCCAGTCCAGCCCGTACCGCTGGAACAGCTCGGCCCGCAGCCGCGCCGCCGGCATCGGCGCCCCCGGCAGCAGCACCGCCACCACCGCGCCCATCAGCAGGGCCCGCAGCAGCGGATAGTCGGTGTCCACGTCCGCCGTCCCGTAACGGTCCACGGTGTCCCGCAGCAGCTCCGCGAGCCGCTGCTGCTCCACGCACTGGACGAAGCCCTCGGCCTGCAGGATGCCCGCCATGTGGGTCCGCATCAGCCGGGGCCGCTCCATGGCCAGCCCCAGGATCGCGTCGATGGCCCGGGCCAGGCGCTCCCGGCCCTCCTCGGGTCCCTCGGGCCTGGGCTCCCGCTCCAGCGCCGCTTCCAGGGTGAGGTGCATCAGCCGGTGCACGGCGGACTGCAGCAGCTGGCGCTTGCCCGGGAAGTAGTACGACACCAGGCCGCGGGCGGCCCCCGCCCGGTCGGCGATGTCCCCGAGGGTGGTGGCCTCGAAGCCGCGCTCCCCGACGAGCTCGACCGTGGCCTGCAGCAGTCGCTCCCGGGAACGCCTGCGCAATTCTTCATTGACCGATGCGCTGCGCGGGGACATGCTTGCTCCTGCGTTGACTGGCTCCGGGCCAGTATACTCAGCGCACCGGACCGCCTGCTCTGGGCGACACGGGGGATCGTCCAGAGCAGGCGCCGTCCGAGACCGCGAGCGCCACCAGCAGCGCGCCCAGCAGCCAGCCCCCCAGGACGTCCGAGAACCAGTGGACGCCCAGGTAGATCCGGGTGAAGCCGACCCCGAGGGCCGAGACCGCGGCCAGCAGCAACGCCACGGCCGGAACGGCCCGCACGAGCCACCGCGGTGGCCGGAGCCCCGGCGCGTACGGCCGCGCGGAGCCGCGTGCGGCCACCCACACGAGCAGGCCGCAGACCGTCGTCGCCGTCAGGGCGTGCCCGGAGGGATAGGCGGCGTAGGCCGCGGAATCGACGGGATCCGGCCAAACCGGCCGCTCCCGCCCCACCCAGGCCTTCAGCCCCTGACTGACCGCCGAGGCCGCCAGGGTGGCCAGGGCGATCCGCAGCGCGCACCGGCCCCGGCCCCGCCACCACAGCCACAGGCAGGCCGCGCCGGCCAGGGCGCGCATGGTCCACGGATCCCAGACCCAGTCGCTGAGCACCCGTATCAGCCGGGTCGTCCCGGGGTGGGCGACGGCGTACGCGTGCAGCCCCCGCGCGATCCGGTCGTCGAGGGAGAGCAGCGGACCCCAGCCGACGGCCACCAGCACCGTCAGCGCGGCCGACGCGATCGCCGCGGCGACCAGCGCGCACGCCAGGGGGGTCCGCAACCGAACGTGAGCGCTCCGCATCCGCCGATCCTCGCACCCGGCGGCGCCGATGCTCCGTAAGAGCGGCTCCGCGATCCCCGGCGGGCGGCCCCGGCCGGCCCTCGGATCCCCTTGGTCTCAGACCCCCTCGGCGGCCCTCAGGCCAGCGCGCCGAGTCCCGGTCCGAACGCCACCAGCAGCGGAACCGCCGGGGCCAGCGTCGCCAGGGCCGTCAGCCGCATCCGGCGCACGGCCGTCAGCCGGGGCGCCGCCGCCAGCAGCCGCCGGACCCGTTCCGGGACGTGCGCGTGCGGGGCGGGGGCGGGGCCGAAGACCCCGCGGTCCTCGTTCAGGCCGATCAGGGCCAGGGCCGTGGTCAGGCGCCCGTACCGCCGCGAGGCCACGTCGTCGGCCGCCAGCTCCACCAGCATGTGCATCTGCGCCTCGAACGCGGCGAAGACGGGGACCCGCGGGAACCCCCCGGACAGGGCCCGCGAGCAGTGCAGCAGCCAGTCGTGCCGGGCCGCCGCGTGCCCCTCCTCGTGCGCCAGTACGGCGTCCAGCTGGCTCCCCTTGAGCCGGCCCAGCGCGGCCGTCGTGACCACCAGTTGCGGGACCGGCCCCGGCAGCCACCAGCTGTCGGGCCGCTCCCCCTCCAGCACCACGAGCCGCGCCCCGGTGGCCTGTTCCCCGGGCAGCAGCGGGGCCCGCAGCAGCAGTTCGGCGCCCTGCGCCCGCCGCCGGGAGCGGGCCCGCAGGATCTCCCGGGCCAGCATCGCGCCGGTCCACAGCCCGCCGCCCGCCAGCGCGACGGCGGTGCCCGCGGCCCAGAGCCCGCCGGCGGCGTCCAGCGCGTACGCGTCGACCACCCCGTGCGGGGCCGCGGCGAACAGCCGGCCCCGGACGGCCTCCCAGGCGGCGGCCGAGCTGAGCAGCATCGACAGCGCGAAGCACAGGAGCACGGCGCCCACGACGCACTGCCACGCCCACAGGGCCACGACGGGCTCGCGCTCGGGCCATTGGGCCCGGGCCAGCAGGCGGGGTGCGAGCACCGCGGTCAGGGCGCCGAGCAGCAGGAGAGCGGCGGGGACCATCATGGGGCTCAGCCTAGGAGCGTGCGGCTACCTGCGGGTATGGTCCGGGCCAAGGGTGACGCAGGACACGTTTGCCCGCACGCCGGCCCGCCCCGTCCGCGGCCTCACATCGAGAGCAGCATCGCCAACATCCCCATTCCCATGGCCAGTCGGCAGGCGCGGATCACCTCCGCCGGTCCGGAGGGGGCCCCGGCGGGGGCTCCGGTGGCACCTGTGCCCCCGGCGGCGACCAGCCGGGTGCCGCCCAGCACCACGTACCCGGCGTAGTAGAGGAGCAGCAGACCGGTGAGCAGTGGCAGCCCGGCGCCCTGCCCGTGGGCGTGGCCGGAGGTCCCGGCGGCCAGCGCCATGTAGACCATGGTCAGCGAGCCCACCAGGTGGTGCGCGTGGTGCGGGCCGTCGCGCAGCAGCCAGAGCGCGTGCAGCGCCGCCGCGCAGAAGACGGCGCCCAGTACGGGCGCCTGCCAGCCGCCGCCGAGCCGCAGCGGCACCGCCATCACGGCCATGCCGAACCCCATCGCCGCCTCCCCGGCCGCCGCCCCGCCGCCGGCTCTCCCCGCGCGCCGCAGGCAGTACGCGCCGCTCATCGCGCAGAGCAGGACGAGCAGCCAGGCGGAGACGGCGGTGGAGAGGGACGTGGCGGGACCGTGCACGGCGGAACCTCCCGGTTCGTCGGCTTCACCGGAAGAGATGCCCCCTTCACGCGGCCATCACGCCGGGCGCGGTTAGGCTCTGTGCGACCACCGGAACCAGTACGTCGCACGACCTCGCGCAGAACGGAGCCCTCGATGCCGAGCGCCGCCCCCCACGCCCTGACCTACCGCAGCGCCGTGGAGGCAGACATCCCGGCGCTCGTGGCGCTCGTGGAATCGGCGTACCGGGGAGACGCGAGCCGCGGCGGCTGGACCACCGAGGCCGACTTCCTGGACGGGCAGCGGACCGACGCCGAGGACGTGGCCCGGATCGTCGGGCACCCGGACGGCATGCTCCTCGTGGTGGAGCGCGAGGGCGAGATCGTCTCCTGCTGCCACCTCGAACACCGCGGCGACCACGTCTACTTCGGCATGTTCGCGGTCCGGCCCGGACAGCAGGGCGGCGGGCTGGGCAAGGAGGTCATGCGGGAGGCGGAGCGCCGCGCCCGCGAGCAGTGGGACGCCAAGGAGATGCGGATGACCGTGATCAACGTACGGGAGGAGCTCATCGCCTTCTATGTGCGCCGCGGCTACGAGCGCACCGGCGAGATGAGCCCCTTCCCCTACGGGGACGAGCGCTTCGGCGTGCCGCTCCGCGACGACCTGGCCTTCGAGCTGCTGGTCAAGACGCTGTAGCGGCGGGCCCGCCGGGCGCGGTCCTCAGGCGGTGAAACGGCCCGTGGAGCGGATCTCCGGGAAATCGGTGAGCACGCCGTCCAGTTCGAGGGCCCGCGCCAGCCGCAGCCGCTCCAGCGTGTTGACCGTCCATCCCGTCACGCGCAGTCCGGCCTCGTGCGCCGCCTCCACGGTGTGCAGGCTGAGGTGGCCGATGTTGAGGGCCACCGTCTCGGCGCCCGCCAGGGCAGCCCGGGCGACGACCTCCCCGGCGTCCGCCGGGGTCTGGTTCGCGTAGAGCACCGTCCGTACGCCCGGCACCAGCCGGGCCGCTTCCACGAGCACCTCGTCGTGGAATGAGGCCACTTCCACCCGGCCGGTCAGATCGCCGCTCCTGAGCAGCTCCGCGAAGGTCCCGAGGGCGGCGAGGTCGTGGACCTGGATCCGGAGCGGGGCGCGGACCGCGTCGAGGACCTCGTCCAGGACCGGCACGTGCTCGCCGTCCCCGGCGTCCAGCTCGCGCAGTTCGGCCAGGGTCAGATCGGCCACGGCTCCCGAACCGTCGGTGGTCCGGTCCACCTCGGCGTCGTGCAGGACGACGAGTGCGCCGTCCTTGCTGAGCCGCACGTCCAGCGCGACGACGTCCATTCCGGAACGTTCCGCGCGGACGAACGACCGCAAGGTGTTCTCCGGTTCGACACCCATGACCCCGCGGTGCCCGATGGTGAGGAAAGTCAAGGTTCTCATCCTTCCGTCGACGGCGGCTCCCCGCGCGGTCGCGGTGTCCCGACCGGCCGCGCGCGATGTGAGGCGCATGCTAGTGCGCCCCGCGTGGGATGGAACCGCCTGTGCGGGGGGCTCCGCAACGCCGTCCGGCCGCTTCCCGACGGGCTCGCCGGGGGCCGGGAAGCCCCCGGCGCGGCCCGCGCGGTCACCCGGTGGTGGGCGCGTCCCCGCCGGATTGACGTTCCTGCGCGTGCGGGCCCCCGAGGCCTTCGAGGCCCTCGAGTCCGTCCAGATCCGCGAGCAGCGCCTGCGTCAGCTCCAGTTCGGCCAGGTGCTGGCGCTCGCTCCAGCGCAGGGCGAGCACCGGGAACGCCCAGTCCGGCTCGGTCGCCGCGTGCGCCATGGCCTCCCGTACGGAGGCCAACTCCTCGGTGGTGCGCTCCAGATGCTCCGTCACCATGGCGCGGAGCCGCTCCGGCTCGGCCAGGTGCCCGAGCCAGACCCGCAGCAGCAGCCCGTGCTTGAGCACCGGGGGGCCCGCCTCGGAGACGTCCGAGGCCCAGCCGGCCAGCGCCTCGCGCCCGGCGGGGGTGATGCCGTAGCGGCGCTTGGCCCGCGCCTCCTCGGGCCCCGAGCGCACGGAGGCCGCGTAGCCGAGCTCCTCCAGGCGGCGCAGTTCGGCGTAGATCTGACTGATGGCCGGGGACCAGTAGAAGAAGCGCAGCGAGGAGTCCGCCCACTTCTTCAGCTCGTAGCCGGTCCGCTCCCCGGGGAAGGAGAGCAGGCCGAGAACGGCCCACGCGGTCGGTGGAAGCTCTTGCTTCTTCTGCTTCTGACTACTAGTCATATTTCGAATTGAAGTGAGACCCGGCACGGGACGCGACCCTGGAGGCACCGTGAAATTCTCCGTCATCTTCGAGGCTCAACTGACCGACCCGACCGTGGAGCGGGAGCACCAGGTCATCCGGGACTGCGTCGAGCAGGCCGTGCTCGCCGAGCAGATGGGGTTCGACCGGATCTGGGCCGTGGAGCACCACTCCCTGAAGTGGTACGCCCATATGTCCGCTCCCGAGATCTTCCTGACCTGGGTGGCGGCCCGGACCAACACCATACGCATCGGGCACGGCGTCGTGTGCATGCCCTTCGCCTTCAACCACCCGGTCCGGGTCGCCGAGCGGGCCGCCATGCTCGACCTGCTGTCCGGCGGGCGGGTCGACCTCGGGGCCGGGCGGGGCGGCACCGTGCAGGAGACCTCGCTGTGCGGGGTGGACAGGGACCGCACCACGGCGGAGGTGGAGGAGGCGCTGCGGATCATCGGCAAGGCCTGGCAGGAGGAGGAGCTGGAGTACCACGGGGAGCTCATCGACATCGATCCGCACCCGATCCTTCCGCGGCCCAGCCAGCGGCCCCATCCGCCGCTGTTCCTCGCGTGCAGCCGGGCCGAGACCCTGGTGCAGGCCGCGGAGCTGGGGGTCGGGGCGCTGGTGATGGGATTCGCCGGGCCGGAGTCCATCGCGGGGATGCGCTCCGTCTACGACGCCGCGATCGCGGGGCGGGACGGCGCCCGCTTCGTCTCGACCGCCGTCAACGACCACTTCTCCGTCCTCTGCCCGACGATCGTCCTCGACGACCCCGAGGAGGCCCGCAGGATCGGCATCCGGGGGCAGCGGTTCTTCGCGCAGTCCATCGGCCACTGGTACGGCGGGGCGGGGGTGCCGGACGAGGCGGTGGTCGCGGGCGCCGACGAGGGTGCGGAGATGCGCAGGGCGGCCGAGCAGGTGGTGGCCCGGCTGAACGAACAGGACATCCCGGTACGGCCCACCGCGACGGCCACCTTCAACGCGGACCACGCCTACGGGAGCGCGGACGAGGCGATCGCGTACGTGGAGCGGCTGCGGGAGGCGGGGGCCGACGAGATCATGTGCCTGATCCAGATGGGCACCGTGCCGCAGGAAGCCTGCCTGGAGACCCTGCGGCAGTGGGGCGAGAAGGTCATCCCGCACTTCGCGCACCAGCGGGCGTAGGGACCGGCGCCGTGACGGACGAGACCACTGGGACGGACGAGACTGCTAGGACGGATCAGACCGCCGGGACGAATGAGGCCGGTGTGGCGGACGCGGCTGCCCTGATGGGGGAGGCCGCCGGCTCCGACCGGCTCGATCCCGCCGCGCGTCCCTACGCCGATGCCCTGGCCGCCCTCTTCCCCGACCTCGGGGGGCGCGTCACCGACGCGGACGAGGCCCGCCGGATCCTCGCCGCCGTGCCCGCGACGGCCCGGCCGCAGGTCGTGGGGGCCGTGGAGGACCGGGAGGTCCCCGGGCCGGCCGGAGCGCCGCCGGTCCCCGTACGCGTCTACTACCCGGACCCGGAGCGGTGGCAGGGCTCCCGCCCGACCGTGGTGTTCTGCCACGGCGGCGGCTGGGTCCTGGGCGACCTCGACACCTACGACGCCACCGCGCGGGCGCTCTGCCGGGCCTCCGGCGCCGTCCTGGTCTCCGTGGACTACCGGCGGGCGCCCGAGGCCCGCTTCCCCGCCGCCGTCCACGACGCGTACGCCGCCCTGCGCTGGGCCGGCGCGCACCTCGACGAGCTCGGCGGGGACCCGGACGCGCTGGTGGTGGCCGGGGACAGCGCCGGCGGGAACCTCGCCGCCGCCTGCGCGCAGCTGGCGCGGGACGACCCCGCGTACGGCGACCCCGCCCTCGCGCTCCAGGTGCTGATCTACCCGTGCCTGGACGCCGCCCAGGACACCGGGTCCTACCGGAGCAACGCCGAGGGGTACTTCCTGACGGCGGCGCACCTGCGCTGGTTCTGGGAGCAGTACCTCGGCCCCGGCGGCGACGGCGGGAACCCGCTGGCCTCCCCGCTCGCCGGGGACCCCCGGGGGCTGCCGCCCGCGTACGTGGTGGTCGCCGGGTGCGATCCGCTGCGGGACGAGGGGGAGGCGTACCACCACCGGCTGCTCGGGGCCGGGGGCCGTTCGGCCCTTGACTCCCATCCGGGGATGTTCCACGGATTCCTCGCGCTGGCCGGAGTGCTGCCCGAGGCCCGCCGGGCCTTGGCGCGACTGGGCGAAGTCATCGACTCCACGCATACGAACGGGAAGACTTCCGGTGAAACCGGGGGTGACGCAGGATAATTTCCCGGATCTCCTCTTGAGCGGAAGAGCCTCTCACGCTTACGCTGTGGCGACGTGAGGTTCTCCTGTGGAGGAAGTGACATGACGGAAACTCTTGTGCCGGGTATCGGCGGTGCCGTGATAACCGCCGGTGGACGGGTGGTCGACCACCCGGCGTGGCCCGAGCTCAAGGCCGCCGTGGAGGAGATCCGGCCGTGGCAGTCGGCCGACGGCTCCATCGACTTCGAGATCGAGGGGGCGCACATCCGTGCCGCCGCCCCGGCCGCGGTCGAGCGCGTGATCGCGGGCATCGAGGCCCTCTCGCCGCTGCTGCCGCACGCGGCCGCGTACCACCAGGCCCTCGTCGCGGACCTGCGCAAGTGGGCCGACGGCGGCTTCGGCGTGCCGGACTTCCTCGACTCCCTGCTCGCCTTCGCGCCCGCCGCGGAGCGCGCCGACGGGCTGCAGCACCTCGTGGTCTTCCCGATGTACACGCAGAACGGCAACCCGGACCGCAACCTCGAAGCCGTCGTGCTGAAGATGGTGTGGCCCGAGTGGCTCTCCGAGCTGGAGCGCACCCGGTACGACAACCCGCTCTTCCTCGGCATCACCTTCGAGGACTTCACCCCGGGCTACGACACGCACTCCGCCGTGCTCTTCCCGGAGACCATCGCGGTGCGCGAGGCCCCCGAGCGCTTCACCTGGGGCGGCATCTTCTGCGACCGCGAGGCCGCCCGCTACCGCAAGGTCACCGAGGCCGCCGTGGACATCCTGGGCATCGAACTGCCCGAGGACATCGCCCGGATGGTCGAGGACCAGGAGCGCTGCGAGAAGGCCTTCGTCCTGTGGGACATGGTCCACGACCGCACCCACAGCCACGGCGACCTGCCGTTCGACCCCTTCATGATCAAGCAGCGCCAGCCGTTCTGGATGTACGGCCTCGAAGAGCTGCGCTGCGACCTCACCGCCTTCAAGGAGGCCGTGAAGCTGGAGTCCGAGGGCAACGAGCACGGCCGCGACGTGCAGTACGCCGTCCTCTTCGACCGGATGTTCCGCTTCCCGGTCTCCGGCGACCGCACCCGCAACTACGACGGCCTCGGCGGCCAGCTCCTCTTCGCGTACCTCCACAAGCACGACGTCGTGCGCTGGACGGACAACAAGCTGAAGATCGACTGGATGCGCGCCCCGCAGGTCACCAACCAGCTGTGCGCCGAGATCGAGGACCTGTACCGGGCCGGCATCGACCGCCCGAAGCTCGTCCACTGGTTCAAGGCGTACGACCTGGTCGCCGAGTACCTCGCCCCCCACCCGGGCTCCAAGTGGGCCAAGGGCCCCGACGCCCTCGACCTGACGCAGCCGCCCCGCAAGCTCGTGGACGACGTGCTTCCGGACGAGTTTCCGCTGAGCATGTTCTATGAGGCCCTGGCCAAGAAGCTCAAGGGCGTGATCGCCTCGACCAAGGGCATCACGGCAGGGAACGCCGCGGACCGCGAGGCCGCGCGGGTCGCCGCGTGAGCGCTCGCCCACAGGAGGCTGCACAGATGAACGGCTCCGGTAACGGGAACGGGAAGCTCCACGGGGCGGTAGTGGCGGTGGCGGGGGCCGGCGGGCCCGCCGGCCGCGCCACCCTGCTCCGGCTCGCCGAGGCGGGAGCCGTGGTCGTCGCCTCCGACGCCGACGCGGCCCGGCTCGCGGAGGCGGTGGACGCCGCGCGCTACGCCCACGGCGGCGCCACCATCACCGGCGACACCGTCGACCTGCTCGACCTGGAGGCCACCAAGGCCTGGGCCGAGCAGACCGAGAAGGAGTTCGGCCGCATCGACGGCCTGGTCCACCTCGTCGGCGGCTGGCGCGGCAGCAAGACCTTCACCGATGTCGACCTCGCGGACTGGGACTTCCTGGAGAAGCTCCTCATCCGCACCGTCCAGCACACCTCGCTCGCCTTCCACGACGGACTGCTGCGCAGCGACCGCGGGCGCTACGTGCTGGTCAGCCAGTCCGGCGCGCACAAGCCGGTCGCCAACAACGCCGCGTACAACGCCGGCAAGGCGGCCGCCGAGGCCTGGACGCTCTCGATGGCGGATTCCTTCCGCAAGGCGGGTGGCGAGGACGGTCCGGGCGCCGCGGCTGCGATCCTGGTGATCAAGGCATTGGTGCACGACGCGATGCGCGCCGAGCGTCCCACTGCGAAGTTCGCGGGCTTCACCGACGTCGAGGAGCTGGCCGAGGCCATCGCCGGTGTCTGGGAGCGGCCCGCCACGGATGTGAACGGACAGCGCCTGTGGCTCACCCCCCAACCGTGAAGAAAGGCGCCGTGAAGACCGCGATACGCAAGTCCGCGGCGAAGACCGACGCCCGCCGGCACCACGACCCGGCGGTGCGCGGGTTCGCGAGCGACAACTACGCCGGGGTGCACCCGGAGATCCTCGCGGCCATCGCGCTCGCCAACGGCGGCCACCAGGTCTCCTACGGAGACGACGAGTACACCGAACACCTGCAGTCGGTGTTCCGCGGCCACTTCGGCCCGCACGCCGAGGCCTACCCGGTCTTCAACGGCACCGGCGCCAACGTGACGGCCCTGCAGGCCCTCACCGACCGCTGGGGCGCCGTGATCTGCGCCGAGACGGCGCACATCAACGTCGACGAGGGCGGCGCGCCCGAGCGGATGGCGGGCCTCAAGCTGCTCACCGTCCCCACGCCGGACGGCAAGCTCACTCCCGAGCTCATCGACCGGCAGGCCTGGGGCTGGGAGGACGAGCACCGGGCCATGCCGCAGGTGGTCTCGATCACCCAGAACACGGAGCTCGGCACGGTCTACACCGTGGACGAGGTCCGTGCCATCTGCGAGCACGCGCACGCCAAGGGGATGAAGGTCCACCTCGACGGCGCCCGGATCGCCAACGCCGCGGCCTCGCTCGACGTGCCGATGCGCAGCTTCACCAACGCCGTCGGCGTGGACGTGCTGTCCTACGGCGGCACCAAGAACGGAATGATGGCCGGCGAGGCCGTCGTCGTGCTGAACCCGGACTCCGTCCGGCAGATGAAGCACATCCGCAAGATGTCGATGCAGCTCGCCTCCAAGATGCGTTTCGTATCGGTGCAGCTCGAAGCGCTCCTCGCGAAGGACCTGTGGCTGCGCAACGCCCGCCACGCCAACGCGATGGCGCAGCGGCTGGCGGCCGGGGTGCGCGAGACCGACGGGGTGGAGATCCTCTACCCGGTGCAGGCCAATGCCGTGTTCGCGCGGCTCCCGCACGAGGTCACGCGACGGCTCCAGGAGCGCTACCGCTTCTACTTCTGGGACGAGATCGCGGGCGACGTCCGGTGGATGTGCAGCTACGACACCCAGGAGGAGGACGTGGACGGCTTCCTCCAGGCCCTCAAGGAAGAGCTGGCCCGCTAGCCCTCCATAAATCTATAGGCATGCAGCCTCACGCATGAGTATGCTCCTGGATCATGGAATTGATCCAGGAGCATACTGACATGGCCGCCTACCTGGCCGCGGACGATGTGGTCGATCACGGCCATCCGCTGGTCCAGGAGACCGCCGACGCCCTGTGGGCCGCCACGGGCGATGCATATTCATACGCCAAAGTGGCCTTCGAGTTCGTCCGGGACGCCATCCCGCACACCGCCGACTCCGGGGACGACCGCGTCGCGTGGCGCGCCTCCGACGTCCTGGCCACGCGCAACGGCATCTGCTATGCCAAGTCCCACGCGCTGACCGCGCTGCTGCGCGCCCGGGGCATCCCGGCGGGCCTCTGCTACCAGCGCCTCGCCGACGACGACGGATCGAACCCGGTCCTCCACGGCCTCGTCGCGCTGCGCCTGCCCGGCGCCGGGGACTGGTCCCGGGTGGACCCCCGGGGCAACAAGCCCGGAGTGGACGCCCAGTTCATCCTGGACCGCGAGCAACTCGCCTTCCCCGTACGCCCGGAGCTCGGCGAGATCGACTACCCGGAGCTGTACGCGTCCGCGCACCCGGCCGCGCTCAAGGCGCTCCAGGAGTCCGCGGACCGGACGCAGTTGTGGCGGAACCTTCCCTCGGGTCTCTAGCCGACGGGACTGCAGTTGACGGGACTGCAGCCGACGGGCCGGAGGCCGCGCCCCGGGCGGGCCCGCGCGGCGCCAGCGCGGTGTGCAGCAGGGCCGCGGCCAGTTGCAGGACGGCGATCGCGAGTACCAGGACCCAGGGCGCCACGCCGGCGGCGAGCCCCACGAGGGCGGCGCCCGCCGACGCGGCCGTCACCTTCAGCCCGGCGCCGAGGGTGAAGACCTGGGTCCGCGCCTCCTCGGGCGCGAACTCCGAGCGGATGCGCAGGGTCGCCGTCAGCAGCGGGCCGTCGCACACCCCGGCGGCCGCGAACGCCGCCGCCGCGAGGGGGACCGACGGGGTGAAGGCGGCCGCCGTCAGCGCGACCCCGGTCGCCGCCATGGCCCAGCGGGCCAGCCGGCCGGGCGGCACGGACGTGATCCGGCCCAGGGTCAGGGAGCCGGTCAGGGCGCCCAGGGCGAAGGCGGTCATGAGCACTCCGCCGCCGCCCGGGCTGCCGAGCGCGGTGGCCAGCAGGACCGCGGTGGTCGTGAGGGCCCCGATGCCCACGAAGGCCAGGGTCGTGGCCGAGGTCACGGCCCGCAGCTCCCGGATCCGCCACAGGGCGGCCAGTCCGGAACCCAGCCGGACCCGGGGTGCGCCCCGGGAGGGCCCCAGGCCGGAGTTCGCGCCGGAGGTGGCGGGGGGCTTCGGGTAGGGGAGGGTCGCCGCCAGGGCCGCGGCCAGTGCACCGGAGGCCGCGAGGAGGGCCATCGCCGGCCCGGCCGAGCCGAAGGCCGCGACCAGGCTGACGGCCGCCGGAGCGGTGACCGCGGCGCCGTTGTAGGTCGACGCGTCCCAGCCGTACGCCCGGTCGCGCGCGGGACCGGCCGGGACCAGCCCCGTGACCAGGCTCGACAGCCCGCCGGTCACCATGGGGCCGCAGGAGCCGCCGAGCACCGCCACCGCGAGCACCACCGGTGTCGGAGCCCGCCCGAGCAGGAACGCCAGTGCCGCCACGGCCGTGGTGAATCCCGCCAGGGCGCCCACGTGGAAGAGCCGGGGCCGGCGCGACCGGGCCGCCGCGGTGCCCGCGAGCGGAGCCGCGAGCACGTGCGGGGCCAGCCAGGCGGTGAGGACGAACGCGCCGTGGGCGGCGCTCCCGGTGCGCTGGAGGGCGAGCAGGACGACGGCCATGCTCATGCCCTCGGAGGCGAAGCGCGCCGCCAGTGCGGCGGCCAAGTACCGTCCGAGCCCCGGCATCCCGGCCCCTTTCGCCAGGCGACGTGGCAGACGGTGCGAGGTTACGCCATACGGGTGGACGGGTGTATGGCGAAAGGATCGCGGTTTTCGGTCAACAGGAAACCTTCCTGTCTGACATCGTTGTCAGCTTGGCATGCGCATGAGTATGTTCGGCCGCAGGAATCCCCCCACGGACCCTCCGAAGGACCCCACCTCCGACCGGAAGGCGCTTCATGCGTTACGGAGTCCCCGCCGGGCTGCTCTCCGCGGCCCTCGCCCTGGTCGCGGCGCTGACCCTCGCCCCCACCTCCGCCGCCGTCACCCCCCACACCCCCGCCGAACCCGCCGCCGCCCCCGCGGCCTTCGCCCACCCCGGAGTCCTCAACAGCCGCGCCCAGCTGGACTTCGTACGCACCAAGGTGCAGGCCGGGGAGCAGCCGTGGAAGGCGGCCTTCGACGACATGCTCGCGAGCCGGTACGGCTCGCTGTCCCGGACGCCCAAGCCGCGCGAGATCGTCGAATGCGGCTCCTACTCCAACCCCAACCTCGGCTGCACCGACGAGCGGGAGGACGCCATAGCCGCGTACACCGACGCGCTCGCCTGGTACATCACCCGCGACGCCCGGTACGCGAAGAAGTCCATCGAGCTGATGGACGCCTGGTCCGCACGGATCAAGGACCACACCAACAGCAACGCCCCGCTGCAGAGCGGCTGGGCGGGTTCCACCTGGCCGCGCGCCGCCGAGATCGTCAAGCACACGTACACCGGCGGCTGGCCGAACCAGGGGCGCTTCGCCACGATGCTGCGCGAGGTCTACCTGCCCGAGGTGATCGGCGGGAGGCCGAACAGCAACGGCAATTGGGAACTGATCATGATGGACGCCGCGGTCGGCATCTCCGTCCACCTCGACGACCGCGCGAGCTACGACAAGGCGATGGCGGTCTACCTCGGCCGGGTGCCCGCCTACTTCTACCTGGCCTCCGACGGGCCGCAGCCCAAGTACCCGCCGCGCTCCAGCATCGACACCAGGAGCGAGCTGATCGACTACTGGCACGGCCAGAGCACCTTCGTGGACGGTCTGGCGCAGGAGACCTGCCGGGACTTCGGCCACACCGGGATGGGCATCGCGGCGGCGCTGCACGTGGCCGAGACCTCGCGCATCCAAGGGCGCGACCTGTACCCGGAGTTCAAGGACCGGTTCCGCCACGCGCTGGGCTTCCACGCCACGTACGAGCTCGGTGCGGCGGTGCCCTCCTGGCTGTGCGGCGGGAAGCTGACCAAGGGCCTGGGACCGGCCACCGAGGTCGGATACAACGCCCTGCACACCCGGCTCGGCGTCACGATGGAGAACACCCGCCGGCTCACCGAGGGCCGTCGCCCCGCGGGAACCGAGAACCACTTCGAGGCGTGGGAGACGCTGACCCACGCCGAGAACCCGAACTGACGGGTCCGCACGGCAGAGCGCGGCCCCGCCCGGTGTTCGGGCGGGGCCGCGGTCGTGCGGAAGACCCCGAAGGCCTCAGCCGGCTTCCTTGACCTGCGCCGCGGTCGGCGCGGTGCCGCCGAGGTGGGCCGGCAGCCACCAGGAGTCCTCGGCGCCCTTGGGCTTGGCCGGGTAGGCGGCCTGGGCGGCGTCCAGCAGCTCCTGGACGCGCTCGCGCAGCCGGCGGGTGATGGCGCCCGCGTACTGGTCGGCCGGCGCCTCCAGCGGCTCGCCGACCCGCATCGTCACCGGGATGTGGCTGCGCTTGAGGTCCTTGGGGCGGCCCTTGGTCCACATCCGCTGCGTCCCCCACAGCGCCACCGGGATCAGCGGGACACCGGCTTCCTGGGCCATGCGCGCCGCACCGGACTTGAAGCTCTTGAGCGTGAAGGACTGGGAGATCGTCGCCTCGGGGAACACGCCGATGATCTCGCCGGAGCGCAGCGACTCCAGCGCGTGCTGGTACGCCGTCTCGCCCTGGGCGCGGTCCACCGGGATGTGCTTCATCGCGCGCATCAGCGGACCGGACACCTTGTGCCGGAACACCGACTCCTTCGCCATGAAGCGGACGAGCCGCTTCTGCGGGCGCGCGGTCAGCCCGGCGAAGATGAAGTCCAGGTAGCCGATGTGGTTGGACACCAGAACCGCCCCGCCCTTGCGCGGGATGTTCTCCGTGCCCTTCATGTCGATGCGGACGTCGAGCGCGCGGAAGAGGGTGTGCGCGGCACCGATGACCGGGGGGTAGACGAGCTCAGCCATGGTGGGGAGACCCCGCTTTCTGCCTGGAGGTGCTCCCGGCCGGAAGTTACGGCAGCGTAGGTACGCGGCCATGGGGATCGTGCCCCATACGGGAGCCGCAGGCCAGCCCAGACGGCCGTGCCCGGCGAGATTCTCGTCACGCAGGGAATCGCGCGGGGAATGCGGAGGGTTCGCGGGGCGCTCCGATCAGCGTACGACCGTACCGGGATGATGGACGCGTGCCCGTACGGGTCAGGAGACGGCGGCGACGGCGGAGACGGGGGCGCGGGTGCGCGCGGTTGAGCGGGACGAGAGCGCGGGCGAAGGCGCGGGCGCGGCCGTGGATGAAGGCGAAGGCGCGGGCGAAGGCCGGCTGGGCTTTGCCGAGCTGGGGGCTGAGCCGGGGGAGCGGGCCACGCTCGTGCAGTTCTCCAGTGCCTTCTGCCAGCCCTGCCGGGCCACCCGGCGGATCCTGGACGAGGTCGCGGCCATGGTCGGGGGCGTCGCCCACATCGAGATCGACGCCGAGAAGAACCTGGACCTCGTACGGGCCCTCGGCGTCGAGAAGACCCCGACGGTACTGGTGCTCGACGCGGCCGGCCGGATCGTGCGGCGGGCCGCCGGAATGCCGCGGAAGGCGGACGTGATCGCCGCCCTGGGCGCCGCCGTGTGACGCGCGACACTCCGCGGGCCCCGCGGACGTCCGGTGAGCCGGTACGCACGTCCGTACGCAGCGTGACACGTCCTACATCTGCCCGTTCGGGCTTGACTGTGTACACGGGAGATCGCCAGGCTTGCGATATGCGGTATGAACTCCTGCTTTACGGACGGGGAACCCCCATATGACGGCTCCGACGGCTCCGTCCTCACGGGCCGGCGCAGACCTGCCCGGCTCGCCCGCGCTGTTGCGTTCGGTGTTCCGCCGGCACGCCGCGGGTGTCGCCGTGATCACCGCCGAGAGCGGTGGCCGGCCGGTGGGTTTCACCGCCACCTCCCTCAACTCCGTCTCGGCGGACCCGCCGCTCCTGTCGTTCACCATCGGGACCGGGTCCTCCAGCTGGCCGGCGGTACGGGACTCCGAGCACCTCGGGGTCCACATACTCGCGGAGCACCAGGAGGAGCTGGCGGGCCTCTTCGCCCGCAACGGGGCCGACCGCTTCGGGCCGGCCACCGACTGGTCGCCGGGCCCGCACGGGGTTCCGGTCCTGGGCGGAGTCCTGGCCTGGCTGGTGTGCCGGGTCGTGGCGCGGGTTCCGGCCGGCGAGCACCGGGTGATCATCGCGGAGGCGGTCGCCGGGGATCCGGCGGGGGACCCGTCCGGCGAGGGCCGTCCGCTGCTGTACCACCAGGGGCGCTTCAACGCGTTGCGGGACTGAATCGTCCCTGCTGGGGCCGGTTCCGCCGGCGTTGGCCAGATCACAGTTCACCGGCCTTGCAACCTGGCGGCACCCGCTGTGTACTGACGAGTAACATTCCCGAACGGGGCGCGGGCCGCCCCGGCGGGAACGGCCCGAGATGGCGCCTATGCTGCCTGAACAAGGCGGTACCAGAAATGTCGATGCGGTAGGAGAGCCGGCGTGAGCCTGAGGATCGTTGTCTGTGTGAAGTACGTGCCCGACGCCACTGGCGACCGGCAGTTCACCGAAGACCTGACCGTCAACCGTGACGACGTCGACGGCCTGCTGTCGGAGCTCGACGAGTACGCCGTCGAGCAGGCGCTGCAGATCGCCGACGAGGCCGACGACGCGGAGATCACCGTCCTGACGGTGGGCCCCGAGGACGCCAAGGACGCGCTGCGCAAGGCGCTGTCGATGGGTGCCGACAAGGCCATCCACGTCGAGGACGACGACCTGCACGGCAGCGACGTCATGGCCACCTCGCTGGTGCTCGCCAAGGCGATCGAGAAGGCCGGCTACGACCTGGTCATCACCGGCATGGCCTCGACCGACGGCACCATGGGTGTCCTCCCGGCGATCCTGGCCGAGCGCCTGGGCGTCCCGCAGGTCACCCTGCTCTCCGAGGTCAAGGTCGAGGACGGTGTCGTCACCGGCCGCCGCGACGGCGACTCCGCGAGCGAGCAGCTGGAGGCCTCCCTTCCGGCGCTCGTCTCGGTGACGGACCAGTCGGGCGAGGCCCGCTACCCGTCCTTCAAGGGCATCATGGCCGCCAAGAAGAAGCCGGTGGAGTCCTGGGACCTGGAGGAGCTGGACATCGAGTCCGACGAGGTCGGTCTCGAAGGCTCCTGGACCGCGGTCGACTCCGCGACCCAGCGTCCGGCCCGCACCGCCGGCACGATCGTCAAGGACGAGGGCGAGGGCGGCAAGCAGCTGGCCGCCTTCCTTGCGGAGCAGAAGTTCATTTAAGAACTGTCTGGCCGGCCAGAAGTTCATCTAAGAGCTTCGGTCACCTCTCAAAGCCCCCTGACTACTTCGCATTCGCAGGAGCATTCCCATGGCTGAAGTCCTCGTCTACGTCGACCACGTCGACGGCGCCGTCCGCAAGCCCACCCTCGAACTGCTGACGCTGGCCCGCCGCATCGGCGAGCCCGTCGCCGTCGCCCTCGGCGCCGGTGCCGAGGCCACCGCCGCCGTGCTCGCCGAGCACGGTGCCGTCAAGGTCCTCACCGCCGACGCCCCCGAGTTCTCCGACTACCTCGTCGTACCGAAGGTGGACGCGCTCCAGGCCGCGTACGACGCCGTCTCCCCGGCCGCCGTGCTCGTCCCCTCCTCCGCGGAGGGCAAGGAGATCGCCGCCCGCCTGGCGGTCCGCATCGGCTCCGGCATCATCACCGACGCCACTGACCTGGAGGCGGGTGACGAGGGCCCGGTCGCGACGCAGGCCGCGTTCGCCGCGTCCTTCAGCACCAAGTCCCGCGTCTCCAAGGGCACCCCGGTCATCACCGTGAAGCCGAACTCGGCCCCGGTCGAGGCCGCCCCGGCCGCCGGTACCGTCGAGGCGCTCGCCGTCACCTTCGGCGCCCTGGCCACCGGCACCAAGGTCACCTCCCGCACCCCGCGCGAGTCGACCGGCCGCCCCGAGCTGACCGAGGCCGCGATCGTGGTCTCCGGCGGCCGCGGTGTCAACGGCGCCGAGAACTTCCACATCATCGAGGCCCTCGCGGACTCCCTCGGTGCGGCCGTCGGCGCCTCGCGCGCCGCCGTGGACGCCGGCTGGTACCCGCACTCCAACCAGGTCGGCCAGACCGGCAAGTCGGTCTCCCCGCAGCTGTACATCGCCTCCGGCATCTCGGGCGCGATCCAGCACCGCGCCGGCATGCAGACCTCGAAGACGATCGTCGCGATCAACAAGGACGCCGAGGCTCCGATCTTCGACCTCGTCGACTACGGCGTGGTCGGCGACCTCTTCGCGGTCGTCCCGCAGCTGACCGACGAGATCAAGGCGCGCAAGGGCTAAATCCCTGCCGCAGGCGCTGACCTGCGGGTAAGTGGTCTCCGGGGCCGTGTGGTGTTTCTCACCGCACGGCCCCGAGTCGTTTGTCCAGGACGGCGGGGGGACCATTGACTGAGCGGAACCCCGTGACTAAATTCTGTAATGCGGATCTAAGATTCCGTGAAGCGGAAAAGAGGAGAGTGCACGATGGGTCAGCAGGAGAAGGTGGCGACGAGCCTCGCAGGCGCGGTCAGCGAGGGCATCAGCGCTTCCCTCAAGCCGGTGGACGCGGAGCTCGCGCGCCACTACCCGGGTGACCCCGGCACCCGCCAGCCCATCCACACGGTCTACGTGCCCGGTGACGTCTTCGACACGGACACCATCCGCTCCTGGGGCGACCAGGCCCTCGCGGCCCTCGACGAGCACGCCCCGGACGCCGCCACCTTCGCCAAGGTACTCGGCATCTCCGACGAACTGGCCGTCCCGGTCTACGACCGCGTCCGCGCCAAGCTCGCCTCCGAGCCCATCGAGGACCTCCGCGTCGACTTCGAGGACGGCTTCGGCGTCCGCTCCGACGAGGAGGAGGACCAGGCCGCGGCCCGCGCCGCCCGCCTCGTCGCCGAAGCCTTCTCCAACGGCACGAACGCCCCGTACATGGGCATCCGGATGAAGTGCATGGAGTCCAACGTCCGCGACCGCGGCATCCGGACCACCGACATCTTCCTCTCCGGCCTGCTCGCGCACGGCGGCCTGCCCGAGGGCCTGGTCCTGACCCTGCCCAAGGTCACCTACCCCGAGCAGGTCACCGCCTTCGTGCAGCTGCTGGAGGCCTTCGAGACCGCCCGCGGCCTGCGCCCGGGCCGGATCGGCTTCGAGATCCAGATCGAGACCAGCCAGTCCATCCTCGCCTCCGACGGCACCGCCGCGGTCGCCCGGATGATCGAGGCCTCCAAGGGCCGCGCCACCGGCCTGCACTACGGCACCTTCGACTACAGCGCCTGCGTCGGCGTCTCCGCCGCCTACCAGTCGAGCGACCACCCCGCCGCCGACCACGCCAAGGCGATCATGCAGGTCGCGGCCGCCGGCACCGGCGTACGCGTCTCCGACGGCTCCACCAACGTCAAGCCCGTCGGCACCACCGAGCAGGTCCACGAGGCCTGGAAGCTGCACTACGGCCTCACCCGCCGCGCCCTGGCCCGCGCCTACTACCAGGGCTGGGACATGCACCCGGCGCACCTGCCGACCCGCTACGCGGCCGTCTTCGTCTTCTACCGCGAGGGCCTCGAAGCGGCCGCCGCGCGCCTGAAGGCGTACGTCGCCAAGATCGAGGGCGACGTCATGGACGAGCCCGCCACCGCGAAGGCGCTGGCCGGCTACCTGGTCCGCGGCCTCGACTGCGGCGCCGTCGGCACCGAGGAGGTCACCGCCCTGACCGGCCTGACCCGCGCCGAACTCGACGCCTTCGCCATCCCGCGCCGCTCGGCGACGCTGACGGCGACCGCCTGAGGCGAGTAGCCCCGCGGGAGCGGTTCCCCGTACGAGGCCCGGCCGGTCTGCCCCCGGCCGGGCCTTCGGCGTTCACAGGGGACCGACGATCCAGCGCCGCAGTACGCCGTCGCGGCCCGCGGCGGCCAGCAGACTCCCGTCGGTGGAGAAGGCCACGCTGTGCACGTGCCCGTCGCGGCCGGTCAGCGGGCTGCCGACGAGACCACCCGTGGCCCGGTCCCACAGCAGTACCGCCCCGTCGCCGTCGGCAGAGGCCATGAGCGCACCGTCCGGCGAGAACGCGATGTCGTTGATCTTCGCGGCGTGGCCGGTGCGCAGGGCGCCGACGGGGGTTTCCGTGGCCGGGTCCCACAGCCGCACCGCGCCGTCGGCCCCGGCCGCGAGCAGGTCTCCTGCAGCCGAAAAGGCCACGGCACGGACCGAGCCGGTGCGCACGGCGAATTCGCGGGCCAGACGCCCAGTGGGGATCTCCCACAGTGCGACCTTCCCGTCCGTTCCGGAGGTGGCCAGGAGTCCCTTCGGGGAGAAGGCCAGCCCGACGACCTCGCCCGAATGACCGTTCAGGGTGAGGCCGGTGCTCCCGCCGGTGACCCGGTTCCACAGCCATACGCCGGCGTCCGCGCTTGCGATCGCCAGCAGCAGGCCGTCGGGTGAGAACACGAGGTCGTTGACGGCGCCGCTGTGGCCGGACGGGACCTCTTCCAGGAGCTTTCCGGTGACCGAATCGCGCAGGCACACCGACCGATCGGTGGACGCGGTGGCCAGCACCGCGCCGTGGGGGGAGAAGGCCAGGGCACGGGGGATCATGGGCAGATCGCCGAACGGGGTGCCGAGGGCCTGCCCGGTGATTGGGTCCCGGAAGAGCAGAACCCCCTCCGAGGTGGTTGCGGCGAGGACTTGGCTGTCCGGAGAAAAGGCCACCCGCACCAGGCCGGCCCCGGTCGACACGGCGGGAAGCTGGATGGCGTGCCGTGCGCGCAGTGCGGTGGCGAGGGCCCGCTCCCCCAGCGGGGCCGTGCGGGAGGGGAAGCGGCGTTCGTACACCCAGACCGTTCCATCGGCCGCCGCAGTCGCGAGCAGCCGGCCATCCCGCGAGAAGGCGAGGCCGGTCACCGCGCGCTCGTGCTCGATGAGCGGCGGGCCTGCCGGCAGACCTGTGAGGGTGTCCCAGAGCCGTACGGACATGTCCTCGGAGGCGCTGGCGAGCAGTCGGCCGTCGGGCGAGAAGGCCATCGCGGTGACCATCGCGGTGTGGCCCTCGAGAGTCAGTGCGGTCCGGTGGTCGGGCCCGAAGCCGACGAGCCCCGCAGTGCCGTCGGCGCGTCCGAAGGCGAGCAGTCGGCCGTCCGGGGAGAGCGCCGTCGGCAAGCCCGATTTCACCGCTGAGGGCAGGAGCTCGCCGGGATGGCGGCGGTCCCGGAGCACGTCCCACATGCGCCCGCGACCGGTGCCGAGCAGGCGTCCGTCGTCCGTGAAGGCCACGGACCGGATCTCGTGGCCGGAGTGGTCGGGCAGGGGCGGCCCGAGTCGGCGGCCGGATGCCGGGTCCAGGAGCCGGACCATTCCGTCGAAGTCGAGCGTGGCCAGTCGGTCTCCGTCCGCGTCGTACGTCATCGCGCGGACCTCTGCGGTGCCCCCGGACAGGGGCGGGCCGGCCTGGGACAGGTCCGGGACGGAGAACTGACGCACCACGGATCCGTCCTTGTAGTCGGCCGCCAGCAGCCGTCCATCGCGCGTGAACGCGAGCGGGAAGGTACCGGAGATCCGCCCGGGAAGGCCGACACCCGTGCCGGTGTCCCACAGCCGTACGGACCCGGCATCATCGGCGGACGCCAGCAGCCGGGCGCCGGGCGAGAAGGCCACGCACCAGACCGCGTCGTTGTGGCCGACGAGGCGGTGGACCGCCGCGAACAGCGCCTCGTCGGCCGATGACGACCAACGCCGGTGGCTTCCTTCCGCAGAGCTCGCGGCCGGTCCGGGCGTCGGCACGGGCAACGGCGTCGGCACGTGCTCGGGCGTCGGGACAGGCGCGGGCGTCGGGATCCTGGCGCGCCCTGTAGCCGTCGTCGATCGGAGCGCGGCCAGTTCCCGCCAGCGCTGTCGCCAGGGCTCCAACTGGGGGGAGGTGTGCGAGGGGACGGCGCACTCCTGACCGTACTCGTCGTACGAATACAGGATCCGGACCAGCGCCATCAGCGTGTCGAAGCCGAGCAGCCGCTTCCCCCGGAAGGCGTCGCTCTGCGTCGTGACCGGGAGCCGGATGCCGGTGCCGGTCCGCTCCGCCCGGTCCGCGAGGTCGCGGTACGAGCGGTTGCCGCGCTCGATCCGCAGGCGGCGCAACTCCTCGGCGAATACGGCGAGTCCCTCGTCGAAGGCGTGGTCTGATTCCATTGCTCATCAGGCTAGGCCGGGGCCGGCGCCGTAGCCATGGACTTGCGCGAACATGCTGGAACATCACGGAACACCGCGGAACACCCGTTCCGTTCCGCGTAGTTCGGCAGTGATCGGCTTCGGTCCGGATTCGTTCCGTCACTGCGGCCCGAGGGCGTCCCACCTGGTCGGATCGGGCCATGACGAACCATGAACCCTTCCTGACCCTGTACGCCGCCTTCGTGCTCGTGACCGCCGTTTTCATCGGGTCCGCCGCCGGAGCACTGGCCTACCTCGGCGGCACGCACCCCGCCCTGTCCGTCCTCGCCGGGCTCACCGCCGCCGGCGGGGCTGTGCCCGTGCTGCGCGGCCTCATCCGGTGAACGGCGGGAGTTCGCCCGAGCCGCGGGGGATCAGGCGGGTGGGGAGTTCGATGCGGGACGGGGGGAGGTCGGCGCCGGAAAGGCGCTGGAAGAGGCGGTCCGTGGCGACCCGGCCCAGGGCGGCGGCGTCCTGGGCGATGACCGTGATGCCGGGGTTCAGCAGGTCGGCGAGTTCGAAGTCGTCGAAGCCGACCAGGGCCACCGGGTGGGGGAGGGCGGCGAGGACGCGTACCGCCGTGACCGTCACGCGGTTGTTCCCGGCGAACAGGGCCGTGACCGGCTCCGGGCCCGACAGCATCGAGCGGGCGGCGGCCGAGACGCGCTCCGGAGCCGTCGCGCCGAGGGAGACCCAGGTGTCGTCCACCGGCAGGCCGGCGTCCGCCATGGCCGCCCGGTAGCCGCGCAGCCGCTCGGTCGCCGTGTGGATGCGCGGGTGGTCGCCGATGAAGCCGATCCGGCGGTGCCCGCCCGCGATCAGGTGGGCCACCCCGTCGCGGGCGCCCCCGAAGCTGTCGGACAGGACGACGTCCGCGTCGATCCGGCCCGCCGGGCGGTCCACGAACACCGTGGCCACGCCGGCCCGGATCTCCGGCTCCAGATAGCGGTGGTCGTCCCCGGCGGGGATCACCACGAGCCCGTCCACCCGGCGGGCGCACAGCGCGAGCGCCAACTCCCGCTCGCGCTCGGGGTCCTCGGCGCTGGAACCGTTGATGAGCAGGGCGCCGTGCGCGCGGGCCACCTCCTCCACGGCCCGGTTGAGCGGTCCGTAGAAGGGGTCGGAGAGGTCCTCCAGGACCAGGCCGACCGTCGCGGTGCGGCCCTTGCGGAGCACGCGCGCGCTGTCGTTGCGGCGGAAGCCGAGCGCGTCGATGGCCTCCTGGACCCGCAGCTCGGTGTCCGGGGTCACTCCCGGCTCTCCGTTCACCACGCGGGACACCGTCTTGAGGCCCACGCCGGCCCGGGCCGCCACGTCCTTCATGGTCGGCCGGTTGCCGTAGCGGGGTTCGGACGGGCGGCGGGTGTGCGGCACGGTGTCGGACCTCCGGAGGGACGGGCGCTGCGGCGGGACGGGCCCGGCGCTGCCGACAGGCCCCTGACCTTGAGGATAAGCACTCGGCGGAGGGCCGGGGTTTCCGTGACAGGGTGGTACGGGCAAGCCACTGGGGGCATCGGGAGAGGGGTAGACGTGATTGTCTGGATCAACGGGACCTTCGGCGCCGGCAAGAGCAGCACAGCACGCGAGCTGACCGGCCTCCTGCCGGAGAGCACCTTGTTCGACCCGGAGTTCATCGGCGACGCGCTGCGCGTGCTGCTGCCGCGCAAACGCCTCGCGGAGGTGAGCGACTACCAGGACCTGCCGAGCTGGCGGCGCCTGGTCGTGGACACGGCTGCGGCCATGCTGGCCGAGCTGGGCGGGGTGCTGGTGGTCCCGATGACCCTGCTGCGGCAGGAGTACCGCGACGAGATCTTCGGCGGGCTGGCGGCGCGCAGGATCCCGGTGCGGCACGTGCTGCTCGCCCCGGAGGAAACGATCCTCCGGGACAGGATCGCGACGCGCGAGGAGCCCGGGGCGGCGGCCGACGTGGACCTGCGGGTGCGGAAGTGGTGCTACGACCACATCCCGGCCTACCAGCACGCGCTGGGCTGGCTCGCGGCCGACGCGCACGTCATCGACAACGGGAACCTGACCGTACGGGAGACGGCCGAGCGGATCGCCGAGGCCGTGCACACCGGCACGGCGCGGGTCTGCGACATCGTGCAGACCCCGCAGCCGACGCGCGAGACGGTCGCGGCCGGGGTGCTGCTCTTCGACGAAGCGGACCGGGTGCTGCTGGTGGACCCGACGTACAAGCCGGGGTGGGAGTTCCCCGGCGGGGTCGTCGAGGCCGGGGAGGCCCCGGCGTGCGCGGGGGTACGGGAGGTCGAGGAGGAGTTGGGTCTCGTACTGGACCGCCTCCCGGAGCTCCTGGTCGTGGACTGGGAGCCACCGGGCCCGCCGGCGGGCTACGGGGGCATGCGGCTGCTGTTCGACGGGGGCCGGCTGTCGGCGGCGCAGGCCGGCCGGCTGCGGCTGCCCGGGCCGGAGCTGCGGGCCTGGAGGTTCGTGACGGAGGACGAGGCGGCCGACCTGCTGCCGCCGGTGCGGTACGAGAGGCTCCGGTGGGCCCTGCGGGCCCGCGCACGGGGGCGGGCGGCGTACCTGGAGGCGGGGCGGGCGGTTCCGTAGCGGAGGGCCGGGCCCCGGCCCCTGGTCCGGATCAGGCCGTCGGGGTGGCCCCGGACTCCGTCTCCGTCTCCGCCTTCGCCGCCGCTTCGGCTGCCGCGAGGAGGACGGCCGCGGTGTCCGAGGTCAGGGGGTCGCCGTGGCCGAAGCAGGCCACCGAAGGGGCCAGCGCGGCGAGCCGGAGCATCGACTCGACCGCCTGGGCGCGGTCCACGTTGAAGACGCCCAGCATCACCTGGACGACACCGGCGACGCAGTCGCCCGTGAACAGCACCCCGTGCGCCGGGAGATGGATGCCGATGCTGCCCGGGGTGTGGCCCGGAGCGTGGACGACGACCGCGCCGTCGCCGAACGGGAGCACCTCGCCGTCCGTCAACTCCCGGTCCACCCGGGTCGGCGGGGCCTCCGGGACCGTCAGGCCGTGCGCGTACAGCGGCAGTTCCCAGTCCAGCAGCACCGGCTCCGGGACCGACAGCTCGCCTCGGACGACGGGCGCGTCGAGCCCGTGCGCCAGCACCTCCGCGCCCCAGCGGGCGGCGAGCTCCCCCGCCGCGCCGACGTGGTCGCGGTGGCAGTGGGTCAGGACGATCCGCTCGATCCGCTCCGGGAGCAGCCCGAGGGAACGTATCGCCCCTTCGATCGCGTCCGCCGAACCGGCGTGGCCCGCGTCGATCAGGGTCAGGGCCTCGCCGTCGCGCCAGAGATAGGCCTGGCCGATGGGGAAGCGGAGCATGTGGAGACGGTCGGGAACGACTTCTACGAGATCCATGACCCGAACGTACGGCGGCGAACCACGCCGTCGGCGGAGGTTGCGCCGGTAGCGTGGTTCGCCCGTAGCGATGCGTTCGCGGAACCTTTCAGGCCGCCGTCAGGCGCGCTTGGACTCCGCGTAGTTGATGAGGAACAGCGCCTCCGTGACCGACAGGCGCTCCAGTTCCTCCGGGGAGACGCTCTCGTTCACGGCGTGGATCTGCGCCTCCGGCTCGCTCAGGCCGATGAGCAGCATCTCCGCGTCCGGGTACAGCTCGGTCAGCGTGTTGCACAGGGGGATGGAGCCGCCCATGCCGCTGATCTGCATCTCCTGGCCCGGGTAGGCCGCCTTCATGGCCTGCGCCATCGAGGCGTACGCGGGGCTGGAGGTGTCCGCCTGGAACGGCTGTCCCTGGCCGACGACTTCGAGCTCCAGGCGCGCCTTCCACGGGGTGTGCGCCACCAGGTGCGCCTCCAGCAGCTTGATCGCCTCCGCGGTGTCCTGGCCCGGCGGCACCCGCAGGCTCACCAGCGCGCCCGCGCTCGCGTGCACCGACGGGGTGGCACTGGCCAGCGGCGGGGAGTCGATGGCCAGCACGGTGACGGCCGGCCGGGCCCACAACCGGTCCGCGATCGTGCCCTCGCCGATCAGCTCGACCCCGTCGAGCACCTTCGCGTCGGAGCGGTAGTCGGACTCCGGGTACTGGAGCCCCTCCCACACACCGTCCGAAGCCAGCCCGTCCACCGTGGTCGAACCGTCCGGCGCGCGCAGCGAGGCCAGCAGCTGGATCAGGGCGGCCATCGCGTCGGGGGCGGCCCCGCCGAACATGCCGGAGTGCAGGTTGCCGCCCAGGGTGTCGATCTTGACCTTCAGCAGGCACATGCCGCGCAGGGTCGCGGTGACCGTCGGCAGGCCCGTACGGAAGTTGCCCGCGTCGCCGATCACGACGGCGTCGGCGGCCAGCAGTTCGGGGTGGGCCGTCGCGTACTGCTGGAGACCGCCGGTGCCCTGCTCCTCCGAGCCCTCGACGATCACCTTCACGTTGACCGGGACACCGCCGTTGGCCTTGAGGGCGCGCAGCGCGAGCAGGTGCAGGATGAAGCCGCCCTTGCAGTCGGCGCTGCCGCGGCCGTACCAGCGGCCGTTGCGCTCGGTCAGCTCGAAGGCGGGGGAGATCCAGGCGGCGTCGTCCAGCGGGGGCTGCACGTCGTAGTGCGCGTACAGCAGGACGGTCGGCGCGTCCGCCGGGCCGGGCAGGAACCCGTACACCGACTGGGTGCCGTCGGGGGTGTCGAGCAGCGCCACGTCCTGGAAGCCCTCGGCGCGCAGCGCGTCGGCGACCCAGTTCGCGGCGGCCTGGCTCTCGCTCTGGGGGAAATTGGCCCAGTCCGCCACCGACTGGAAAGCCACCAGCTCGGACAGCTCCTGCTTGGCGCGGGGCATCAGCGAGGCGACGGTCTCGGCGATCGGATGAGACGGCATGGGCACGCTCCTCTTGGGTGCGACGTTGGTGTACGTGTACGGGTACGTATACGCCTCCCGCATGCGCGGGGTGTGCGTATGCGGGCTACGGCAGAAGACTCTTCCGATCCTCGCACAACGGGGCAGTCGATCTCGCGCCGTAGGATTTCCCCGGCATCGGAGCAACGGGATGAACCGCAGGATCAGGAGCAGCAGCACATCGTGAGCAGCGACGAGAGCGACAGCGGCGACGTACGCGACGCGGCGGCAGGACAGACCGCTCAGGGGGCGGACGCGCAAACGGCCGGGGGGACCGGCGAGGTGTGGGACGTGGTCGTGGTCGGGGCAGGGCCCGCCGGGTCCTCGGCGGCGCACGCGGCGGCCACGGCGGGGCGGCGCGTCCTGCTGGTGGAGAAGGCGGAACTGCCCCGGTACAAGACCTGCGGCGGAGGCATCATCGGCCCCTCGCGCGATGCGCTCCCGCCGGGTTTCGTGCTGCCCTTGCAGGACCGCGTCCACGCGGTCACCTTCTCGCTGGACGGGAAGTTCGCCCGCACCCGGCGTTCGAAGCAGATGCTGTTCGGGCTGATCAACCGGCCCGAGTTCGACGCGGCGCTGGTCGCCGCGGCGGAGAAGGCCGGCGCCACGGTCCGTACGGGTACGGCCGTCGCGCGGGTGGAACAGCACGGGGCTTCGGTGCCCGACCGGCGGACCGTCGCGGTGGTCCTCGCCGACGGCGAGACCGTGCTGGCCCGGGCCGTGGTCGGCGCGGACGGCAGCGCGAGCCGGATCGGCGCGCACGTCGGCGTCGAGATGGACCAGGTGGACCTCGGCCTGGAGGCGGAGATCCCCGTCCCGGAGACGGTCGCCGCGGACTGGAAGGGCCGGGTCCTCATCGACTGGGGGCCGCTGCCCGGCAGCTACGGCTGGGTCTTCCCCAAGGGCGACACCCTCACCGTCGGGGTCATCTCGGCGAAGGGCGAGGGCGCCGCGACCAAGCGGTACCTGGACGACTTCATCGCCCGGCTGGGCCTGGCGGGCTTCGAACCGGCGCTCTCCTCGGGTCACTTGACCCGTTGCCGGAAGCCCGGATCGCCGCTCTCGCGCGGCCGGGTCCTGGTCGCGGGCGACGCGGCCGGACTGCTGGAGCCGTGGACCCGGGAGGGCATCTCCTTCGCGCTGCGCTCGGGGCGGCTCGCCGGGGAGTGGGCCGTGAAGATCTCCGAGGCCCAGGACGCCGTGGACGCGCGCCGCCAGGCCCTCAACTACGCCTTCGCCGTCAAGGCCGGGCTGGGCGTGGAGATGGGCGTCGGCAAGCGGATGCTGGAGCTCTTCGAGACCAGGCCGGGCCTGCTGCACGCGGCGATCACCGGTTTCCGTCCGGCGTGGCTGGCCTTCGCGCGGATCGCGCGGGGGTCGCTGACGCTGGCCGAGATGGTGCGGACGTACCCGCTGGCGCGCAAGGCGCTGCACGTGCTGGACGCGCGGCAGGCGCGGAGCCGGGGCGGGGCCCCGGTCGAGGCCGGGGCGGGTGCGGGTGCGGTGGCCGGTTCGAAGGCCGGTTCGGGGTCCGGGGCCGGGGCCGGGGCAGAGGAGCAGGACGGAGCCCAGGGCTGAGCCTTGGGTGCGGAACGTGGCGGTCTTGCCGGGTGTGCCGGCGAGGCCGCCACGGCGTTTTCCGGGGCGGGGTGGGGTGGGGCGGGGTAAGCCGGGCCGGGCATGGCCGGAAGCGGCAGGGCCAAGCCGGGGCGGGGCGGCGCTGGTCGGGCAGGGCCAAGCCGGGCCGGGCAGGGGTGGGGCATGGCCAGGCCGGGCCGGGCAGGGTCAAGCCGGGCAGGGCCGGGCAGGGTCAAGCCGGGCAGGGTCAAGCCGGGAAGGGTCAAGCCGGGCCGGGGCAAGCCGGGCCGGGTAGGGCAGGGGCATGGCCCGGCTTGGCCGGGGCGCCCACCGTCCCGGTGCTCACCGTCAGGGTCAGGGGGTGATCGTGATGCGGAAGACCGGGTGGTCGGGGGCTGCGGCCCGGAGCTCGGACTCGGAGGACTTCGCGGTCACTCCGTTGAAGAACCGGTTGACCTCCCAGCCCCACTTCTTCAGGTAGCCGCGCAGGACGACGGCCTGCTCGGCGGGGTCGGTGAGCTCGGTGACGGTGAAGGCCTGCACGGTGCGGCCCAGCCGGAGTTCGCCGCCGCCCGCGGCACGCATGTTGCGGACCCACTGGGAGTGGCCGCGGGCCGAGACCAGGTACCGGGTGCCGTCCTGCTGGTACGGATTCACCGGGATCCGCTGCATCGTCCCTGAGGTGCGGCCGCGCACCGACAGCTCGGCCGTTCCGGCCAGGCTCATGCCCAGGCGGGCGAGCTTGCCGATGAGGGCGTTGAAGCGGATGCCGAGCGGGCCGGCCTGGACGTAGTACGGCTTGGGCGCGTTCATGGTGGCCTCCGAGGTGTTTGGGAGAGCACTGCTCTCGCTTGAGAACAGTGTGCACGGATCGGCGCTCCAAAACAAGAGCAGTGCTCTCTGAATGGAGCGGAGCTCTCGATGGTGGGCGGTGCTCTGGTCGCGTGGCACACTGGCCCCCATGAGCACCGTGCGAGGGGCGAGGGAACGAGCCCGCATCGAAATCACCGCCGCCATCAAGGACGAGGCGCGCCGCGCGCTCGCGGCGGAGGGCGCCGCCAAGCTCTCGCTGCGCGCCGTCGCCCGCGAGCTGGGCATGGTCTCCTCCGCCCTCTACCGCTACTTCCCGAGCCGCGACGAGCTCCTCACCGCCCTCATCGTCGACGCCTACAACAGCGTCGGCGCCGCCGCCGAGGAAGCCGACGGCCGTGCGCTCGCCGCGGGCGGTACCCCCCGCGCCCGCTGGGCCGCGGTCTGCGGGTCCGTACGGGACTGGGCGCTGGAGCACCCGCACGAGTACGCCCTCATCTACGGCTCGCCCGTCCCCGGCTACACCGCCCCGCTGGACACCGTCGGCCCCGCCTCCCGCGTGGGCAACGCCCTCATCGGCATCGTCCGCGCCGCCTACGAGGGCCGGGGCATCGCCCTGCCGCCGCTCCCGGCCGAGCTGCGCCCCGAAGCCGCCCGCATGGCCGCGGACTTCGCCGAAGGACTGCCCCCCGAGGCCGCCGCGGCCCTGGTCGCCGCCTGGGCGCAGCTGGCCGGGCTGATCTCCTTCGAGTTGTTCGGCCAGTTCGACCGGGTCGTCGAGGACCGCGCCGCCTTCTTCGCGCACGCCGCCGGACAACTGGCCCACGCGGTCGGTCTGCCCGCGGTGTAGGACCGTACCGGTGGGGCGGGGAAGGTTCGCTTGTCAGTTCCTCGTACGGAAGCAGGGGAATCGCCCCTGGCGCGCCCGGCGGCCCGTCTAGTGTTCCTGGGGCCGGGGTTCCGTCCCGGTCGTCATCCCCGGCGCCCGGCCATCGCTCCGGCGCGCCGCCCCGCCGTCGCTCCGAGGAGCAGCCATGACCCGCGCCGCGAAGGCCGTCTACGCCGTCCTGGCCACCCTGTTACTTGCCGCGCCGGCGCCGGCCGTCACCGCGTCGGCGAGCTCGCAGCCGAGCCGGGCGCCGGCGCAGGCCCGTACGCCCGCCCCTGCCCCCGTCCCCGAGGTGAGACCGACCCCGCGGGCGGCCGGCGTGCGGGGCATGGAGATAGCCGTCCCCGCCTACGTCTGGGCCGACGACCCGATGCTCGTCGCCCTCACCGCCACCAGCCCCGCCGCCTCCGTGGTGGTCCTCAACCCGGGCAACGGCGACTCCCCGTTCGACGCCCCCTGGCAGGCCCGCGCCGACGTCCTGCGCACCGGCACCACCGCCACCGGCGAGAACACCAAGGTGCTCGGCTACGTCCACACCGACCACGGCAACCGCGACATCGCCGCCGTCAAGGCCTCCGTGGACAACTACCTCAGGCCGGCCGACGGGGGTGGCGGCCGCCTGCACGTGGACGGCATCTTCTTCGACGTGGTCAGCCGCGACTGCGGCCCGGCCAACGCCACCCGCGACTACTACGCGGAGCTCCGCACCTACGTGCAGGACACCATGGAGGCCATCACCCCCGGCACGTCGGACTTGGTCGTCAACAACCCCGGTACGGCCATCGCCGACTGCTTCCTGGAGCCCGGCCGCCGCACCGCCGACGTCTTCGTCACCTTCGAGGACACCCACGCGGCCTACACGGGCGCGGGCTGGCTCGGCGGCAACGTCTTCAACGAACAGACCGGCTACCGCTCCGGAGCCGAACTCGACCCGAGCGGCACCGCGTTCTGGCACCTCGTGCACGAGGTCCCCGACGCCCCCTCGATGCGCGCGACGCTCCGCACGGCCTTCGACCGAGGCGCCGGCTACGGCTACGCCACCAGCGCGAAAATGCCGAACCCCTGGGACGCCCAGCCCACATGGAAGTACCGCTCCCAGACCGCGTACGCCTCAACCCTGGGCTGAACCGCCCTGTGCTGAACCGCTCTCCGCCGGCCCGACGGCGGTGACCTCGACGGTACGGCCGTCGGGATCCACGAACAGGTGCCGCCCCGGGCCGAGCCGCGGAAACGTGGCAGAGGTGTCGACGACCAGCCCCAGCCGCAGAGCGCCGGTAAGACGCCCGTCCCGGGCCGGATAGAGCTCCAGGACCAACCCGTCCGGGAGAACAGCCGCATAGTGCTCCGGCCCACGCCCGTGCCGCTCCGCGGTGAAGCCGAGTCCCAGGGCCGCGTAGAACCGCCGGCACTCCTCCAGCCGCGCCGTGTACAGCACCAGAAGCGAGACGCTCATCCGTCAGTTCCTGTTCAGGGTGCGGGAGATGCCGGCGACGACTGCTGTGGTGAGGAGCCAGCCGATGGTGATCAGGAGGTACGCCAGCCACTGTGTGGTGCCTGTCCAGTGCCAGGCGGTGCGCTGGCCGAAGTCGCCGATGGGGAAGAGCAGGTCGAGGGTGTAGACGAAGGGGTTGAACGGGGCGCCTTCGCCGGACTTCGTCCGGACCGGTGAGCGGGTGCTGAAGGTCAGGCTGCCGAGGAGCCAGAGCGTGGCCATCCAGAGGGCGGCCAGCCAGGGGCGGTAGCCGTACCCGACGGCAGCGTCGAGGAGGTATCCCCACACCCGTCCGGGCGGGTTCAGGGTGCGGCGGCGGTGGCGCTGCTTCGCCAGCAGCACCGTACGGGCGTCGTCGTCGTGGCCGGCCTGGCGGTAGCAGGCGGCCAGCTGTTCGTAGGGCTGCGGGGCGTAGCCGGGGTTGCGGCGGATCCACGCCAGGCGGTGGGTCACGTCCCGGTGCAGGAGGGTCCCGTCGGAGCGGAGGGAGTCGTAGACGAAGCCGTCCAGGCGCACTTCCCTCGGCCAGCTCTGCCTGCGGTCCTGCAGGACGGCCGCCCGGGCGCCCTGGAGGTCCACCGCTCCCGCGGGCGGCGCGGCCAGGCCGAAGTTGAAGGTTCCCACCTGCATCCCGACGCCGAACAGCGCCGTGCCGCTGCCGCCGAGGACGGCTCCCTCGAGGGTCAGCAGGTCCGATATGCGGGCGCCCCGCAGCCGGAGGGTTCCCGTCGCACTGAACCCCTCGGACAGGTCCACCACCGAAGCCTCCACGTTGTCCGCGATCAGCGCCGTACCACCGGGGTTCTCCAGGCGCGCACCCCGCATGAACAGGCCGCCGGGCAATTGCGCGCCCAGCAGCCGCACTCCGCCCCGTGCGGTGAACCCCTGCTGGCAGAAGACGCCGCCCCCCATGACCAGGCCCCCGGCGAACACCGCCCACTCCCCGGACGCCGTGATCCGCGCCCCGTCGAGGATCAGCTCCCCGGCCACGTGGGCGTTGATCAGGGAGAGGCGGCCCGTTTCCATCACGGAGCCGTTCAGGTCGAGATGGCCCTCGATGCGGGCCAGCCCTGCGTCCACGCCGGGCACCAGGCTGCCCGTGATCCGGATCGTCCGCGTCGAGGCCGCGTACAGGCTGACCGTCTCCTCCAGCCGGCACTCCCTCAGCCAGAGCATGTGGCCGATCTCCGCGCCGGCCAGGTCGAGGCGGCCGGTGATCAGCGCTCCGGTGAGGCGCAGGGAAGGGACGCCGGAGGCCGGCTCCGTGGCGCCGCCCAGCAGCAGGGCGGCCACGACCTCGGCGCGGACCGTGCGCTCGGCCCCCCAGTGCTCTCCTCGGGCGGGATCGTCGTCCGCGGGCACCCCGGTGCGCAGGTCCACCCACCGCCCCTCGCGGTAGGAGTCCCACAACGCACGCTCGGGCGAAGTCAGTTCGTCGTAGCTCAGCACCGCTACAGGCTACGAGGGGTGCACCGGGAAGCCGCCCCCCCGGACGCCCCCCGACCCTCAATTCAGTCGCCGTCGTTCTCCGGGCGGCGGGCGAAGCGCCACAGGACGTGGGTGATCCGGAGCAGGAACACCGCCGCGGCCAGGACGCCGCCCACCGTCGCCAGGACGCGCCCGGCGGCGGGGGAGAGGCCGAAGGCCAGGACGGGGGCGTAGAGCGCCGCGAAGACGAGTCCGGCCGCGAAGGCCCCGCTCACGAAGGCGTACCCGATCTCGATGGTGATCGCGTCCCGGTCGGCCTGACTACGTCGCTCCATGCGCGCAGTCTCGCCGCCCGGGCCGCACCACGGCAAGGGCGAACCGCTCCCGGTGCGCCGGCCCGGCTGTTCGCGGGCCGAGGGGGCAGATTCCAAGGGGCATTTCCCGAGGGTCAGATCCCGAGGGGTCGTCAGATCCCGGCCGTGTCCACCCAGAGCCGGGCCAGTTCCGCGTCGCCGGTCACGCCCGGACCGGCGAGCGGCTGCCGGTTCCACAGCGCCGAGTAGAGCCAGGCGGCCTCGCCCGTCAGCGTGCAGTCGGCCTCGCCGCCGACCGCGTCCCCGCGTACCGTGCGGGCCGGCTCCTGGGACAGGTGTACGGTCCACACCGCGCCCGTGTCGGAGGCCCGTACGCGCATCACCCGCGGCTCCGCCGTCCGGACCCGGCTCTGCGGCCGCGCGTGGAACCCTGCCAGCAGCTCGTCCACCCCGTCCTCCGCGAAGCCGGGGTCCACCGGCCCGAAGGGCACGCCCAGCGCGGCTTCCGCGTCCATCCGGTGCACGGTGGTCTCGTGCGCCTGGCGCCTCGCCCAGAAGGCCAGCGGCGAAGGCGGCGCGGTCGGCAGGAAGGTCCAGCACTGTGCGTCGGCCGAGGTCCCGGTCAGGGCCCGCACCAGCGCCGCGTGGCCCTCGCGGAACCAGGCCAGCAGCTCCGCGCCCACCAGCTCCGGGGCGTCCGGGAACGGAGCCCTCTCGGTCAGCCCCTCGGTCAGGTACCCGGTGGCCCAGCGGTGCACGGAGCCCGTGTGGCGCAGCAGATCGGCGACCCGCCACTGCGGACAGGTGGGCACCAGGGCCTCCGTACCGGCCCGTTCGGCGGCTTCGGCGAGCTGCTCGCCCTCGCGGGCGACGGTCTTCACATAGCTGATGATCTCCATGCCAGGAGTCTCGCAGAGCCAGGAGTCCCGCAGAGTTCCGCGGCCACCCTCGGGGACCACCGGGCGGTCAGCCGCCGTGGAGGCCCCACTCGTCGAGGCCGCCGTAGAGGTGGGCTTCAAGGCATCGAGGGGCGTCGAGGCAGACGGCCTCGCCCCGGTACAGGGCGATGAGCGAGTCCGTGCCCCGCCACCAGGTGTCCGTGATGCCCTGCACTTCGGGCACTTGCTCGTATCCGTCGAGATCGAGGGAGTCGACGGCCTCGCCGGTGATCCTCGTGACAGTTCGGGCCCAGCGCCTCGCGTGGGCGGCCAGTGCCAGCGATTCCACCCAGCCCTCCGTACTGGCATGCAGCGGTGCCCAACGGGACGCGTGGATCCCGAACTCGCCACCGGGGCCGATCATGAATCCGTAGGCCATGGACACGCGACAGTGCCCGGCCGGAATCCACCAGCCCTCCGCGGCCGAGCCCTCGGGAAGATCCGCGTCCAAGATGCGCGGGCCGCTCTCGTAGAACGGGGCCGGCGGCAGCGCGAGACCGCCCCAGCGGTCCTGGAAGGCCACGGCACGGTCGATCTCCGCGGCCGGGATCCCGTGCGTGATCCACGCATCGCGGTGGCGCTCGATTCCCTGCTGAGGAACGCGAATGCCCTCCACCTCCACGAACCACTTGGCTCTCCGGGTCAAACCGTCAGGTGCGACGGGGATCGGAGACGGGGGAGTGGCGGCGGTCATGGTGCCGGATCCTAGTGGTGGGATCTGGAGGCTGAGGCTGAGGCTGTGGAGGAAGGGGCGGAGGGCATGGAGGATCCGGGTGGTGAGCTGTTCCCGCGGGAGCGGACCGAGATCGTGCCCGGCGCCGTGCACGTGCCCGACTGGCTGGGGCCCGGGCGGCAGCGGGAGTTGCTGGAGGCCTGCCGGGGATGGGCCCGGCCGCCCGCCGGGCTGCGCACGGTGCGCACGCAGGGCGGGGGAACCATGAGCGCCCGGCAGGTGTGCCTGGGGCTGCACTGGTACCCGTACGGATACGCGACCACCGCCGTCGACGGGGACGGGGCGCCGGTCAAGGCGATGCCGGACTGGCTGGCGCTGCTGGGGCGCGCCGCCGTGGCCGCCGCCTACGGGCAGGAGCCGGATCCGGGGCTCGCGTACGACATCGCCCTGGTGAACTTCTACGAGGGCGACTCCCGCATGGGCATGCACCGGGACGCGGAGGAGCGCTCGGAAGCCCCGGTGGTCTCGCTGAGCCTGGGTGATTCCTGCCTCTTCCGCTTCGGCAACAACGCCTCGCGCGGGCGTCCGTATCGGGACGTTGAGCTGCGCAGCGGGGATCTGTTCGTCTTCGGCGGGCCCGTCCGACGGGCCTTTCACGGGGTGCCGAAAGTCCTGCCCGGCACCGCTCCGCCGGGCCTCGGGCTGACCGGGCGGCTGAACATCACGCTGCGGGTCGGCGGGCTCGGCTAGCGGGCGGCGTCCTCGACGCTCCGATCATGCGAGGATCGCTGTCATGAACGGCAACGGGGCCCCGCGGCGGGTGGGGGATGTGACCACGGTGTCCGCTGGGACGGACGGGACAGCAGGGACCGCAGGGGCCAGTACGGCCGGGGGAACCGAGGGATCCGACGGGGCCGGCGCGTCCGGCGCCGGCGTCGCACCGACGGCGTCCGCGTCCGCGGCAGCGGCGGCCGGCTCCGCGCGGACCAAGCTGGAGCGGGGCCGCGGCGCGCTGGGCCCGGCCCTGGAGCTCGTCCACACCGGCCGGGCCCCGACCCGCGCCGTCCTGACGGCCGAGCTCGGCGTCACCCGCGCCACCGCCGGCGCCGTCGCCGCCGAGCTGGAGGCGCTCGGCCTGATCCGCGTGGACTCCCGCCCGGGCGGGGCCGGCGGAACCCAGGGCCGGCCCTCGCACCGGCTCTCCGTGGACGAGAACGGCCCGGTGGCCCTGGCCGCGCAGGTGCACTCGGACGGGTTCCGGGCCGCCCTGGTCGGCCTCGGCGGCCGGATCGTCGCCACGGCTCCCGGAAGGGTCCCCGTGTCGGCCGACCCCGCGCAGGTGCTCGGAGCCGTCGTCGAAGCCGGGGCGGCGCTGCTCGCCCGGACCGGCCGGCGCTGCATCGGCGCGGGCCTCGCGGTGCCCTCGGCGGTCGCGGAGCCGGAGGGTACGGCGCTGAACCCGCTGCACCTGGCCTGGCCCGCCGGTTCCCCCGTCCGGGCCATCTTCGCCGACTGCGTGAAGGAGGCCGGCATCGACGGCCCCGCGCTGACCGGCAACGACGTGAACCTCGCCGCGCTCGCCGAGCACCGGCACGGCGCCGGCCGCAGCGCTCAGCACCTGCTCTGTGTGGCCACCGGGCACCGCGGGGTCGGCGGGGCGCTGGTCCTGGACGGCCGTCTGCACAGCGGGAGTTCGGGCCTGGCCCTGGAGGTCGGCCACCTCACCGTGAACCCGGAGGGGCGCGCCTGCCACTGCGGCAGCCGCGGCTGCCTCGACGTGGAGGCCGACCCGCTGGCCTTCCTCACCGCCGCCGGGCGCACCCCGGGCCCCGAGGTGTCCCTGCTCCAGCAGGCCCGCGACCTGCTGCGCGAGGAGTCCGCGGACCCGGGCGTACGGGCCGCCACCGAGGAGCTCATCGACCGGCTCGGCCTGGGCCTCGCGGGCCTGGTCAACATCCTGAATCCGGACCGGATCATCCTGGGCGGACTCCACCGGGAGCTGCTCTACGCCGACCCCGAGCGGCTGCGCGCGGTGGTCGCGGACCGCAGCCTGTGGGGCCGCAGCGGCGGCGTGCCCATCCTGCCGTGCACGCTCGACCACAACAGCCTGGTCGGAGCCGCCGAGCTGGCCTGGCAGCCGGTGCTGGACGACCCCCTCGGGACCCTGGGCACGGCGGCCTGAACCCCCGGAGCCCGCTCCGGGCGGGCACGGCGGCCGGAGGCTACCCGGGCCGGGCGCCGACCGGGTCGGTCGCCGACAGGCGGGCGGAGACCGGCTCGGAGGGTGCGGCGACGGGCGGGGCCGGCGCGGGCTCCCGTACGGACTTCTTGCCGGGTTCCTTCCCGGGCGGCGGCGCCGGCTTCTCGGCGAGGAGCACCGGGTGGCGTTCCGGTGCGGCAGGGCCGGGCGCGGCGCGCAGCGAGAACCACACCACCTTTCCCGGGCAGTCGTCCTGCTGCCGGGCCCCCCACGCCTCGCTCAGCGCCTCCACGAGCGCGAGCCCGCGCCCGGAGGTCTCCAGGGCGTCGACTACGGAGGTGCACGTGCCCGCGGCAGTGCTCGCGGAGGGGTTCTCGGCCCGGGCGGCCCCGGAGTCGTGGAGCATCGGCAGGCGGGGGTCGCTGTCGTAGACGGAGACGGTCAGCCGGCCGAGGCGGAGCTCGATCTCGACCGTGCAGGTCTTGTCGGGCTGCGCATGGCGGTGGACGTTGCTGAGCAGCTCCGTCACGCCGAGCGCAGCCCGGTCTATGAGCGGATCCAGCTGCCAGTGGCGCAGTTGCGCCGAAACGATTCGGCGGATCTGGCCGATCCGCAAGGGCAGGGCCTGCAGTTCGACGACGCAGTGCCTGCGGGAATGACTGATCACGGCTGCGACTCCCCGACATCAGTGTTACGGGTGCTGCACCCTCGGTGACGCCTCCCCAGGGTCACCCACTGTGGGCCGGTGTGCAACCGAACGCGATCGAAAGCATTTCGCATAGGTACCCAAAGTGACCGTTTGTGCAGGTGGGCGGGGTACATTTCGAAAGCGGGCGGTGCGGGGAGACCCGGCGCGCACCAGGACATCAGGACATCGGGGCACAGGACACCGGATACCGGGACACCGGACACCAAGCAGTACCAAGCAGCACGAAGGAGCACGGCGCATGAGCACCACCACCGGTACGACCGCCACGACCATCGACGTCGACCGCAGCGACGCGGACTACCGAGCCTGGCTGAAAGAGGCCGTCCGCAAGGTGCAGGCGGACGCGAACCGCTCCGCCGACACCCACCTCCTGCGCTTCCCGCTCCCCGAGGCCTGGGGCATCGACCTCTACCTCAAGGACGAGTCCACCCACCCGACGGGCTCCCTCAAGCACCGCCTCGCCCGCTCCCTGTTCCTCTACGCCCTCTGCAACGGCTGGATCCGCCCCGGACGCCCCGTCATCGAGGCCTCGTCCGGCTCCACCGCCGTCTCGGAGGCCTACTTCGCCAAGCTGATCGGCGTCCCGTTCATCGCCGTCATGCCGCGCACGACGAGCCCCGAGAAGTGCCGGCTCATCGAGTTCCACGGCGGCGAGTGCCACTTCGTCGACGACTCGATGAAGATGTACGAGGAGTCGGCCGAGCTCGCCGCCCGCACCGGCGGCCACTACATGGACCAGTTCACGTACGCGGAGCGGGCGACGGACTGGCGCGGCAACAACAACATCGCCGAATCCATGTACCAGCAGCTGCGGTTGGAGCGCTACCCGGAGCCCACCTGGATCGTGGCCACGGCCGGTACGGGCGGCACCTCCGCGACCATCGCGCGCTACGTGCACTACATGCAGCACGACACCCGCATCTGCGTGCCGGACCCGGAGAACTCCTGCTTCTTCGACGGCTGGACGCAGGGTGACCCGCACGCGACCAGCGATTGCGGCTCGCGCATCGAGGGCATCGGGCGGCCCCGGATGGAGCCGAGCTTCGTCCCCGGGGCCATCGACCGGATGATGCGGGTCCCCGACGCGGCGAGCGTCGCCGCGTGCCGGGCGCTGGAGCGGGTGATCGGCCGCAAGGCGGGCGGGTCCACGGGGACCGGGGTGTGGAGCGCGCTGAAGATCATCTCGGAGATGGTGGCGGAGGGCCGCACGGGCAGCGTCGTGACCCTGCTCTGCGACGGGGGCGAGCGCTACCTCGACAAGTACTACTCCGACGCCTGGCTGGCTGAGCAGGGGCTCGACATCGCCCCGTACGCGCGGACCCTCGACACGATGCTGGCGACCGGCGTGTGGAGCGAGCCCGTCGGCTGAAACGATTCCCCTGGCCGGTGCGGGGTCCGCTGGCTACGCTGTGCGGACTTCGGGCGCGGGGCGGGGAGCGATGGTGGAGACCAAGGACGGCGGCACCGGCGGTAGCGGCGTGGGCGGGGCAGGGCCGTTGACCTGCCCCCGGTGCGGCCGGGAGGACCAAGTGCTCGGCGTCTCCGCGTCGTTCCTGCGAGCCAAGTCCAAGGTGAGCACGGAGCACAAGGGCGGCGAGGGCGACCACGTCACCACCCGTGAGGAGAACTCGGCGCTGGCCAAGGCCCTCGCGGTCGCCCCGGACGAGCCGGACGAGAGCACCACGGGCTGCCTCGGCGCGCTGCTCGTCGCGGTGTCGATCGGTGCGTTCGTCTGGGGCGGGATCGCGGGCAAGTGGTTCGAGGGCGGCGGCGCGGCCCCGTGGCTCTACGAGGGTGACGGCGACGACCTCCCCTTCGGAGTCGAGGACGCCACCACCTACCTGGGCTGGATCTCGGCGGCCTCGCTGCTCGTGGGCGCCCTCCTGATCGCCCTGTCGGGCCGGGCCGTACGGGTCTGGCGCCGCCGGACCGCACCGGGACGGGCCGCCGCCGACCGCGTCTGGACGGAGGGCTGGTACTGCGGCCGCTGCGGCACGGTCCACATCGCCGGCGAACGGGCCATGAGCCTGCAGGAGTTCCGCGTCCGGGTCTGGTCGGCGGGCGGCTACGGGGACCTGGCCGTGCGGCATCCCGCGGTCTGAACCGTGACGGTCCCGGCCGGACGGCTCCTACTGACCCGCCCCCTGCCCCCGCGCCGCCAGCCGCAGGTCCAGCGCGCGCACCGCCGTGCGGAACGAGTGGCCGAGGGCCGGCCGGGCCGCGGCGAGGGCGAGGCGGACGGTGGGCGGGCCGTCGGCGGCGAAGGTCCACTGGACGTGGGTGCCGGAGCCGGAGGGGGTCAGGCGCCACTCCTCCAGCAGGGCCCGCAGTCCGGGGGCGTTGGTCTTGTCGACCCGGTAGGCGTAGCGCCGCTCAGGATCCGCGGCCATGATCGTCTCCTCGAACCGGACCCCGCCCGCCAACCTGATCGCGCGCCCGGCGCCGCCGTCCGTGGGACGTGCCCCGGTGACGGCCCGGAACCAGCTCGGCCAGCCCTCGACCTCCTCGGCCAGCGCCCGGTACACGTGCTCGGGAGCCGCCGTGGTCCGGCCGGAGAAGACCAGGCGGGTGGGGGCGACCTCGATGAAGTCCAGTCCTACGGGCCGGAGCAGGCGGAACATGGCGGCACTCCCTCGGTTCGGCGGACGGCCGGTGGCATCCGGCGGGCTGTCACCATAGCTGTCGGTCCGTCAGTTGTCCGTGGTGGGGTGGGATACGGGCCGCCCGGCCGGCAGGGCTGCGCACCCGTTTCGCGGACCGGGCCCCGGCCGGGACAATGCCGCACATGCTGATCAGAGCAGCGCACATCGACGAGCTGTCCCTCCTCCAGGACATCGAGCGGGCCGCGGGGGAATGCTTCCGGACCATCGGCATGCCGGAGATCGCCGACGACGAACCGCTTCCGCTGGAGGAACTCCGCGCCTACCGGCGGGCCGGGCTGGCCTGGGTCGCGGCCGAGGGCGCCGGTACGGGGACCCCGGTCGGCTACCTCCTCGCCGACCGGGTCGACGGGAACCTCCACGTCGAGCAGGTATCCGTCCACCCGGACCGCGCCCACCGCCGCATCGGGCGGTCCCTGCTGGACCACCTCGCCGGACGGGCGCGGGCGGAAGGCGCCCCCGCGCTGACCCTCACGACCTTCACCGACGTGCCGTGGAACGCCCCGTACTACGCCCGGTGCGGCTTCCGGACCCTGGGCGAGAGCGGCCTCGGGCCGGGCCTGCGGGACATCCGCGACCGCGAGGCCGTGCACGGGCTCGACCGCTGGCCCCGGGAGTGCATGCGCCGGGACCTCTAGGCCGTCTCTTCCGGATCCTGCCGGTCAGAGCTCCGGCAGGTCGGCCGGATAGAGCAGGGTGAGGTCCTCCTTGTTCGGCTCCGACAGCTGCGCGACCCGCCCCGCGTGCCGCTCGACCATCGACTCGAAGGTCTGGCGGGCGGTGCGGCCGTTGCCGAAGGCGGGCCCCTTGGGCAGGTCGGTGAAGTACGTCAGCAGCGCCTCGGAGGTCTTCTCGCCGAGCAGGTACTCGTGCTCCTCGGCCTGCTGCTCCACGATCCGCAGCAGCTCCTCGGGCCCGTAGTCCCCGAAGGTGATGGTCCGGGAGAAACGGGAGGCCACACCCGGGTTCACGGTGAGGAAGCGGTCCATCTCCGCCGTGTACCCGGCGACGATCACCACCACCGCGTCCCGGTGGTCCTCCATCAGCTTCACCAGCGTGTCGATCGCCTCGCGCCCGAAGTCGCGGCCCGAGTCCTCGGGCGCCAGCGCGTACGCCTCGTCGATGAACAGCACCCCGCCGCGCGCCCGGTCGAAGGCCTCCTGGGTGCGGATCGCGGTGGACCCGATGTGCTCGCCGACCAGGTCGACCCGGGACACCTCCACGAGGTGGCCGCGCTCCAGCACCCCGAGGGAGGCCAGGATCTCCCCGTACAGCCGGGCCACGGTGGTCTTGCCGGTGCCGGGGGAGCCGGTGAAGACCAGGTGGCGGCGGACCGAGGCGGCCTTGAGCCCCGCCTGCTGCCGGCGCCGGCCCACCTCGATCATGTCGGTGAGCGCGCGGACCTCGCGCTTGACGCTGTCCAGCCCCACCAGCGCGTCCAGGTGCCCCAGCACCTCGGCCGAACCGCGGGCCCCGGGCTGTCCGGTGGTGGCCGGGTCCGCCTCGTCGGCCGGCCGCTGGGCGGGCACCCGCTCGGCCGTCGCCGCCGCTACGGGGCCCTGCGCGGCCGATACCGTACGGATCCCCGTGCGCTCCCCGGCCGGCAGGGCTCCCGCACCCTGGCCGGCGCCCGCGCCGGAGGCGGACCGGGCCGCGAGGCGGGGGCCGGACTCGTCGCTCGTGCAGTCCTCGGCGACCGGGCCGTCCTCCGCGAACTCGTAGCCCCCGCGCGCACAGCGCTCGGTGTGGCAGCGGTGCAGGGAGGTCCGGCAGCCGTCGATGACGTGGAAACCGAAGCCGGCGCTGCCCGTGACCCGGCACGCCGTGAAGGTGCCGCGCCCGCCCGCGGACACGTAGAAGCCGGCTTCGGCGGGGGAGCTGACCGTGCACCGCTCCAGCGCGGGATCCGCGCCCTTGGTGACGATCACGCCGGTCTGGACCGAGTCGATGGAGCAGTTGGCGAGGGTGCCGCCGCTGCCGTGGTCGCGGAACCAGGCGCCCGTGGCGGCCTCCCGGATCCGGCAGTCGTCCAGCTGGGCCGTCGCCCCGTCGCTCACCGAGACGGCGGTGTTGCGCACTTGGGAGATGTCGCTGTCCACGACGTCCACCCGCGAACCCCGGTCCAGGACGAACAGCGCGTCCGGCACGTCGTGCACCCGGCAGGAGTCCAGCGAGACCCCGGCCCCGTCGCTGATCCAGACGGCCGGATAGTCGCCGGTGCTGTCGTGGATCTCGCAGGAGTCGGCGACGACACGGGTGCCCGGATCCCACACCGACAGGCCGTTGCGGCCGAACCGGCGGACGGTGGTGCGGCTGAGCGTGAGCACGGACCGGGACCGCAGGTCCACCGCGTTCTCCGGGATGTCGTGGATGTCGCAGCCGGCGAGCGTGAGGACGGCGTCCGTGTCGAGGGTGACCCCGTCGGCGGAGGTGCGGTGGACCGCGCAGTCGGTGAGCACGGCCGTGGCCCGGGCGGCGATCTGCACGCCGGCGCCCTTGATCTCGTAGACCTCGCAGCCCAGCGCCTCCAGCCCCGAGCCGTCGCCGGTCACGGCGATGCCGGCGCCCGTGGCGTGGTGGATCCGGCAGCGCTCCAGCCGGGGACGGCCGCCGCCGCGCACGGAGACCCCGGTCTGGCCTGCGGCCACCACCTCGCAGTCGGCGAACACCCCGCCGCCGCCGTCCAGTACGGCGATCCCGGTCCCGGCGGAGTTCTCCACGGTGCAGCGCCGGACCAGCGGCCGGGCGCCGCTCCCGCGGACCTCGATGCCGGCCGCCGAGCGGGTGCTCACCCGCAGGTCGGTGAGTTCGGGGGAGCCGTCCTCGATGAGGAGCGCGGGCGCCGTGGGGTCCTGGCCCTCCAGGTGGAGGTCCTGGATGACGGCCGAGGCGCGGACGGTCAGCGCGACCCCGTCGGGCGGTGCGATCCGCACCGAACCCAGAGAGCCCTCCGGACCGCGCAGGGTCACGGCGTGGTGCAGCACCAGATTCTCCCGGTAGGTGCCGGGGGCGATGGACAGGACGTCGCCGTCGCCCGCCGCGGCCAGCGCAGCGGTCAGCGTCGGATAATCACCGGAGCGGCGACGCCACCGCGAGGAACCGCCGTGCGTCACCTGGACCGTGCCCTGAGCCATGGTGCTGTCGTGCCCCCACCCTCGTGTTCCGTGTGTCCGACTGCTGGTCGGAGCAGCCGCTCCGGCGACCCGGACGCGCTCCACCGTAGCGCGCGCGGGGCCGGTGAGTTGCCAGGTCAGCTGCCCGCGTCCGCCCGGCCCCAGTCCGGTCCCGCCGCGGCCCACGCGCGGTCCAGCCGGATGTACCGCCGATGCATGAGCCTTCGTACGACCAGGCGGCGGAGCGTCTCCACGAGCACGGCGATGCCCAGGGCCGCCGCGAGGCCCGCCACGCCCGCGTGGAAGCTGGCGGAGGAGGGGTCCAGGGGCTGTCCGACGAGGCGGCCGTGCGTATCGGTCCATATCCTGAACCGGTCGCCGGGATGCGGGGGTTCCTCCGCGGCCGGCACGGTGCCCTGGTGGTTGCTGCCGTCGGGCGCCGTCCACGACGCGACGATCTGCGTACGCTGCGGGGCCTGGCGCTGCGCCGCCGGCTCGGTGGCCGCGCCGAGCAGGGCCTCCGGTGTCGGCCGGACCACCACCGCCGGTACGAGATGCCGCTCCTGCCGCTGTTCGCGTGCGGCCCGCTGTAGCGTGCCGTCCACCCGCAGTCCGGCGGCCCAGCCGACGGCCGGAGCCACCAGCAGGACGCAGACCAGCGCCGCGAAGGCCACCCAGGCCTCGAATAGATCCGTCGGGCGGCGCAGCGGATTGCGCCGCCACCGCCACACTCCCATTGCTGTCCGCACGGTCCGGCTCCCCCTACTTCTGCCAGTCTGCGCCTACCTGCCGTCCCAGCCTCCCGCATGCCCCGGCCACCCGCATTCCGGGACGCGCGAGACGTGTGTCACCCGATCCGGTGTCATGAGTCGGTGCTCACGTCCCGAACGTTCCAACGGGCAGACGGTGGCGGTTGGTTCCAGGGTGACGCGAGAGCCCCTCGAAGGTGTCGGTCCGGGTGGTCTGCCCGGCCCCCTCCGGCCCCCGGCACGCGCTCACGCCAGGACGTGCACCTCGTCGCCGACCCGCAGCGTCCCCAGCCGCACGGGCACCAGCAGCCGCCCGAAGGCCAGCGACTTCCCGATCCTCCGGTGCCGGGCCAGGGTCGGGAGCGGCTCCTTGCCGCGCAGCGCCGTCGTCTGGTCGGTGGTCGTCACGACGCAGCGCCCGCACTCGCGCGCCCCGCGGAAGACGGCATCGCCGATCGCGACGCGCTCCCAGCCGTCCTCGGCCCAGGGCTCGGCTCCGGAGACCACCACGTTCGGGCGGAACCGGTTCATCGGGAGGGGACCCTCGTCGGGATGGCTGCCCTCGGCGATCAGCGCGTTGAGCGCATCCAGCGAGGCGAGGGTGGTGACCAGCAGCGGATAGCCGTCGGCGAGGCTCACGGTCTCGCCGGGCAGTGCGTACTGGGGATCGACCGGCCGGCGTACGGCCGGGTCGTCCAGGTGCACCAGGTGGGCCGGTACGCCCAGGTACGCGGTGAACCAGTCGGCGGCGGCCTGCGCCGCGGCCACCGTCTCGATCTTCTTGCCGAAGAGCACCACCGGCTCCAGCGGACCCCGCTCCGGGACCTCCACCGTCAGATCCGCCATGCCCGGCGCCGAGACCTCGAACCCGCCGCCCCCCAGCGGACGGGCCCGCGCCAAGGCCAGCCTCGGCTGCTGGCGTTGGGTGATGACCGTGCCCTCCCCGTCCACCACAGCCCACCGGCGGTCACCGGACAGACCCCAGGGCTCCACGGCCACCTCGTCGGGTGCCGTCCCCGCCACCGACTTGACGGGATGGACGTGGAGCGCCTGGACACGCAGTTTCACCATGGAGGAATACTGCCAGCCGCCCTCACGGACTCCACCTCGACCTCGTCGCGGGCGGCCGGCGGGAACCGCCGGTCAGTAACCGCGCCCCTGCGGCTGGTACGGACGCCCGTACGGATCCTCGAACGAGGCGGCCGGGACGGGCGCGGGCTGCGCCTGCATCGGACGCGGCGCGGCCGGGCGCATCGCCTCGTACCCGGTGCCCGTGGCGACCGGGCGGGGCTGCTGCGGCTGGGGCTGCGGAACGTAGCCCGTGCGGGCCGCGAACGGCTGCGGCTGCGGCTGCTGCGGAACGTACGGCACCGGCGCCTGCTGGAGCGGCATCGGCATCGACATGGGCTGCGGCATCGGCGGCATCTGCTGCATGTGCGGCATCTGCTGCGGCGCGGCCTGCTGCTGGTACGGGTACCCGTACGCCGGGGCCTGCTGCTGTTGCGGGCGGGCGGGCGGCAGGGCCGCCGGGAGCGCCGCCGGCAGGGCGGGGAGCGAGGACGCGAGGGCCGGGAGGTACCCACCGCTCGAGTAGCCGGCGCTCGGGGAGTCGTAGGCGGCGGGGACGCGGATCGGGGCGATCTGCGGAGTGCCGCGTTCGGCGACGAGGGAGTCGTAGATAGGGGTGTCCGGGAAGGAGGGCGCGGAGTAGTAACCGCCGCCATAAGTGGAGCGGGGGGAGGTCATGGACCTAAGTTAAGCCCACGACTTCACCGGGTCCATAGCAAGGTCCCGTCAAGACCGCTCTGACCTGCATATTCGCAGGTCAGAGCCACAGCTTTCACTTCCTGTTCACGTGCACGATTTGGCCACTTCCGCCCCGTCTTGCTCCTACTCGTACTCACCGGTTGGGTGTTGCACGGATGACGCGCCGGCCACGCGCTGACGAGGCGTCACAACCCTGTGACCTCGGACGACGTGAAGTTGAAGGGCGCGGTCCGGTTTCAGGCGTCACTGGGCCGGGCATAGGTACGGCCCTTCCACGCCGCCCCGCGTCCGCGGTAGTGCTGCACGGCCGAGTCGACGGTCATCAGGAGGTAGAGCAGCGCGGTGAGCGGGAGCAGCGGCGCGAGGACCGCGGGCTGGCGGTAGTAGCGCAGCATCGGCAGATAGGTGCCGGCCATCAGCAGCCAGGCCAGGCCGCCCGCCCAGGCGGTGGCGGGCCGGCCGGCGGCGAGACCGGCGAGGAGCGCGGCCGGCGGCACGAGGTAGACCAGGACCAGCCCGGCCACGGTCCCCGCCAGCAGCAGGGGCTGGTGGCGCAGTTGCGCGTAGGCGCTGCGCGAGACCATCCGCCACAGATCGGTGAGGGAGCTGTACGGGCGCACGCTGTCCACCCGCTCCGCGAGGCCGAGCCAGATCCGCCCGCCGGCGCGCTGTACCGCCCGGGCGAGGGAGACGTCGTCGATGACGGCCTGCCGGATCGACTCCGGGATCCCGGCCCGCACGGCGGCCCCGGTGCGCAGCAGGACGCACCCGCCGGCGGCGGCCGCGGTGCGGGTGCCGGGGCGGTTGATCCAGCGGAAGGGGTAGAGCTGCGCGAAGAAGTACACGAAGGCGGGAACGATCAGCCGCTCCCAGACGCTGACGGCACGCAGCCGGGCCATCTGGGACACCAGGTCGAGATCGGCCGAGGTCGCGGCGGAGACCAGCTCGCGCAGGCTGTCGGGAGCGTGGGCGATGTCGGCGTCGGTGAGGAGGAGGTAGTCCGGGGCGGGGCCCGGGCTGGAACCCGGGCTCGGAGCTGGGGATGCTCCCGGGCTTGCGCCCGGGACTGCGGCCGGGCTGGAGCCCGGGGCGGGGCGGGGGGTGCCGGAGCGGGCGTGCGCGATGCCGTGCCGGAGTGCCCAGAGCTTGCCGGTCCAGCCGGCGCCGGGTTCGCCGGGGGAGAGGACCGTCAGGGGCAGTCCGGGGTGCGCTCCGGCGAGCCGCCGGGCGAGGTCGGCCGTGCCGTCCGTACTGCCGTCGTCGACCAGGATGACCTCGGCCTCGCCCGGATAGTCCTGCGCGAGGAGCGAGGGCAGGCTGCGCGGCAGCACTTCGGCCTCGTCCCTGGCCGGGACCACGATCGCCACCGACGGCCAATGGTCGGGGGCGTGCCGCGGAGGCAGGCGCGTGTCGGTCCGCCAGAACATGCCTTGGCCGAGGGTGAGCCAGAGCCAGACGGCGAGCGAGGCGCACGCGGCGACGAGGAGGAAACCCATCCCGGCAGTGTGCCGCGGGCGACACCGCGAAGAGTGGCGGGACACCGGGCTTCGGTGGCCCGGCTTGGGCGGGGCCGTGGCGGGGCGCACGGCAGGAGCGGCTCCGGGGTGCGTGGTGCTGCCGCCGCCGGCGGGGTGGGGGCCGGGCTGCGCCGTGGCGCACCGGGGGGAACGAGGGCCGGCTGGCCCCGGGCCGCCCCGGGTCCGGGCCGCTCCGGTCCGGGCCGCTCCGGTCCGGGGCCCCTCCGGTCCCGGGCCCCTCCGGGTCCGGGGGCGCCGCTCCGGATCCGGGTCCGGAGCCAGATCGGGGACCGGGGCCCTCCCGGGTGCCCCCGGGTCCGGGTCCTGGGGCGCCGCTCCGGGTCCGGGTCCGGAGCCAGATCGGGGACCGGGGCCCTCCCGGGTCCCCCCGGGTCCGGGTCTGGGTCCCCCTCCGGGTCCGGGTCCGGGTTCGGGTCTGGGTCCTCCCTCTGGGTCCGGGTCCGGGAGTAGGGCCGGGGCCGGGGCCGGATCGGGGCTGGGTGTGGGGTGGCTTCGTAGGGGGTGTGGCGGGCCCGTTGCCCCGGGTGGGGTGGGGGGATCGTTTAAGGTGACCAGGTGAAGATCGCCCTCATGGACTCCGGTATCGGCCTCCTCGCCGCGGCCGCCGCGATGCGGAGGCTGCGGCCGGACGCGGAGCTGGTGCTGTCCTGCGACCCCGACGGGATGCCCTGGGGTCCGAGGACCCCGGAGGACCTCACCGGGCGGGCCCTCGCCGTCGCGCGGGCCGCCGCCACGCACCGGCCGGATGCGCTGATCGTCGCCTGCAACACCGCTTCCGTGCACGCCCTGCCCGCGCTGCGCGCCGCGCTGGAGCCCGCGATCCCGGTCATCGGGACCGTGCCGGCGATCAAGCCCGCCGCGGCTGCCGGAGGCCGCGTCGCCATCTGGGCCACCCCCGCCACCACCGGCAGCCCCTACCAGCGCGGCCTGATCCGCGACTTCGCCGACGGGGCGCGCGTCACCGAGGTGCCGTGCCCCGGGCTGGCCGATGCCGTCGAGGCCGGTGACGAGGCCGCCGTCGTACGGGCCGTCGCCGCGGCCGCCGCGCTGACCCCGGCCGACGTCACCGACGTGGTGCTCGGCTGCACGCACTACGAGCTGGTCGAGGCCCCCATCCGGGCCGCGCTCGACCGGCGCACCGGCGGCGGCGCGTACGTCTTCCACGGCTCCGCCGAGCCCGTCGCCGTCCAGGCCCTGCGCCGGCTCGGCGCCCGCCCGGAGCCCGGCCTGCCGCCCACCGGCAGCCTGACCGTCCTGCTCAGCGGCCGCCCCGGCCCCCTCCCGGAGCCCGCCCTCGGCTACGCCGAGGGGCGTCTGCTCGCGGGTCGGAGCGCGGTGGTCGGGGAACCCGTGGGGGGACCCCTCACGGGCTGACGGCCGACCGAGAACGTGACGCCCGGCCGTGGGCGTGACGCCCGGCCGAGGACACGGAGCTCGTCGCGGCCCCGCCGTATCCCGCCCGCACGCGGTGCCGCGGCGCGCCGATGGCCGCAGCGCGGCGGCACCGGTCCGCAGGCATCGACCACGTCACCGGCGGGCCGCGCGACGGCCGCCTCCGCGGGAGAGGCCGGGTCCGCCCAGCTGGGCATCCGGGGGGCCGTCCCCCGGGTGGGGAGTCGCCGTACGCACCGCGCGACGGCCGCTTCCGCCGGAGGCGCGGGGTGGTGGTCGTCCCGGGTGAGGAGCCGCCGCACGCACTGCGTGGCGGCCGCTTCTGCGGGAGATGCCGGGGCCGCCCGCCTGGGGATCCGGGTGGTCCCATGGGTGAGGAGCCGCGGCACGCACCGCGAGACGGCCGCCTCTGCGTGGGGAGCCGCCGTACGTACAGCGCGGCCGCCGCTTCCGCGGGAGGTGGCGGGCATCCCCACCTGGAGATCCCGGCGGTCGTCCAGCGGGTGCGAACCGCCGCGCGCGCCGCGCCCGTCCCCGGTCGCTCCTCGGGAGCCGTCCCGGCATCGCACCCCGTCGCCGGGCGGGCCGGGCGGGGCGTGCACTGGGGACGCCGCCGCGGATGTGCGTCGCCGTGCGTGGGGCAGAGGTGCGGTGCGGGCCGGCCGGGGGCGTCAGTCGTCCGGCTCGCCCCGGCCCGGGGCCGCCGCCGCGGCTCCGGCCTCGGTGAGGCGGAGGGCGAGGGCCCGTAGGTCGGTCGCGTTCAGGATGCGGTCTCCGAAGCCCGGGAGGGGGACGTGCAGGGGGGCCGTCCAGGGTTCGGGGACCGCCGCCGCGCCGTAGCGGGCGCCGGCCAGGGTTCCGGTGACCGCCGCCACCGTGTCGGTGTCGCCGCCCAGGTCCACGGCGGCCCGTACGGCGTCCGCGAAGCCGGTCGTGGTGCGCAGCGCCCACACCGCCGAACCCAGGCAGGGCCATACCGCCCCGTTGAACTCGGTGGCCAGGTCCGGATGCCAGTCGGGGGCCAGGACCCGCGCGTACCGCTCCCGGTGGTCCGGATGGACCCCGGCCAGCGTCGCGGGGAGCGCGGTGAGGGGGTCGGCGCCGTCCAGGGCCACGCGTACCAGCTCGTGCAGGACGGCCGTGCCCTCCCATGCGGCCCGGTCCCCGTGGGTGAGCGCGGCGATCCGCCGGGCGGCGGCCATCGTCGCGGTGCGGCCGGCCGGGGCGAAGTAGACCGCCGAGGTCGAGGCGCGCATCAGGGAGCCGTTGCCGGCCGCCCGCGCGTTGGTCTGGAAGTGCAGCGCGGCGGCCAGGTCCCACGGGTCGCCGCCGGTCAGCACGATCTCCGTCTGCAGCCCGATGTCCTTGGGGTCCCCGGCCGCCCAGCGCCGGAACCGGTCGAAGACGTCGGGGAGTTCCAGACCTCCGCACTCCAGCAGGGATTCGCCGACCAGGACCGCCATCTGCGTGTCGTCCGTGGCTTCGCCCGGGTCCCAGCCGCCGCCCCCGCGCATCTCCTCGGCGCGGACGCTGAACTGTCCGGCGGGGCCGAACTCGTAGGGCGCGCCGAGCGCGTCCCCGGCCGCCGAGCCGAGCACGGCTCCGACGGCGCGGTCGAGCCGGGTGGGCGCGGGGTCTCCGGTGGTCACACCGCCTCCGCGGGCGGTCCGGGGCATACGCGGTCCAGCAGACCGCGGGTGAAGGAGTCCAGGTCGTCCAGCCCGGCTGCGGCCAGGGTGTCCGGGGCGCCCGCCAGGAGGTGGGGGACGGCTCCGTGCAGCGCGAGGGTGAGGGCGCGGGCGTGCTCCGGACCGGCCGGGAGCCCGGCGGCGGCCAGCAGCTGCCCGAACGCCGCGAAGTCCGCCGCCGCGATCGGGTCGAGCAGTGCGGCCAGCCAGGGCCGCCGGATCGCCTCGGTCTGGAGTTCCAGGTACGCCACGACGCGCGGCCGTCCGGCCCCGGCCGTATCGCGCAGCAGCCCGGCGAGCAGTGCGGCGAGCCCGGCCCGGTCGGCGGGTCCGGGGCCGGCCCCGGTGAGCCGGGCGGCGAGCGCCCGGTACTGCTCCAGGCAGCGCTCGGCGACCGCGCGCAGCAGTTCCTCCCGGGTCGGGAAGTAGTTCTTGGCGGTGCCGAGCGGCACGCCTGCCGCCGCGTCGACGGCCCGGTGCGTCAGGCCGCGCCCGCCCGCCTCGGAGAGCACCGCGATGGCCGCGTCGCGCAGCCGGTCCCTTCGGTCCTGGTTCACCTTGCCAGCTTAACCACAACCGTGGTACCACAAGTGTGGCACCACAGGTGTGGTGGTGGCCATGAATGGGCCGGGGAGCGACTCGAACGAGGGGTGTGCCATGGGTGTGAGCGCCACGGGCAGGAGTGCCGGGACGACGGGCTCGGCGGTGGTCGTCGGCGCCGGGGTGGGCGGTCTGGCCACCGCGATCGGCCTGCGCCGGGCCGGATGGGAGGTGGCCGTACTGGAGCGCCGTGCCGAACCGGAGCGGTACGGCACGGCCTTCGGCATCCACCCCACGGCCCAGGCGGCCCTCGACCGGCTCGGCCTGGGCGACGTGGTCCGGGCGCGCGCGGTCCCGTACCGCGACGCGCAGATCCGGCGCCCCGACGGCCGGGTGCTGGCCGCGCTCCCCCTGGAGCGGATCGAACGCAAGGCGGGCCGCCCCGAACTCCTCATCTCACGGCCCTACTTGATGGACGCGATGCACGCCGAACTGATGCGGCTCGGCGGCACGGAGATCGCGTACGGCCGGGCCTACGAGCCTTCGGCCGCGCGGGGCAGCGCCGACCTCCTCGTCGGTGCCGACGGGATCAACAGCGCCGTCCGGGCCGACCGCTTCGGGGGCGGGAGCCGGCCGTGCGAGCTCGGCTCCACGGCCTGGATCGGCACCGCCGGGTTCGAGACCGGCGTCTACGGCGAGACCTGGGGCCGGGGCCGCTTCTTCGGGATGACCCCGGTCGAGCCCGGCCGCACCAACTGGTACGCCACCGTTCCCGGGGCCACCACGGCCGGGGAACTGCGGGCCGCCTTCGCCGACTGGCACGACCCGATCCCGCGCGTGCTCGCCGAGACCGACCCGCGGAGCTGGATCCGCTACCGGATGCGCCACCTCCACCCCGCGCTGCCCTCCTTCACCCGCACGGACGGGCCCGGGCCCGTCGCCCTGGTCGGCGACGCGGCGCACGCCATGACCCCGAACCTGGGCCAGGGCGCCTGCACCGCCCTGCTCGACGCCGAGGCCCTCGCCCGGGCCGTCGCCGCCCACGGGCCCGGCGGCCTGCCCGCCGCCCTGCGCGCGTACGAGGGCGAACGCCGCCGCAGCGCCCAGCGGACGGCCTTCGGCTCCCGGACCCTGCACCGCTTCATGACCGTCCGCCGCCCGGCCCTGCGGGACGCGCTCGTCGGCCTGCTGCCCGGCTGACGCCTCCGGTCGCCCCGGCGGCCCCGGTCACGAGGCCGGTGGCGTCCATGCGGAACGTGAGTACGCTGCTACACATGACGGGTCACCCTCCGGGACCGCTCTGGGCGGGCCGGGCCTCCAACCGTGTGCAGTGGCTGCTCGCCGGAGCCGGTGCGGCCTTCCTGGCGCTCGGGATCGAGATCGCCGTCGACCACGCCTGGGACGCCGGGATCGTCGCCATGCTCATGGCGGTGGTCGGCTGTCTCGCCGCGGGGCTCCTCATCCTCTTCGGCACCCTCGCCTTCGTGCACGCCTCCGTCACCGTCGACGCCGAGGCCGTCGAGGTGCGCTGCGGGCACATCGGACTGCCGCGCCGCCGGATCCGGCTCACGGAGGTGGAGACCGCCGAGTACGTGCCCCGGATCACCCCGCAGCAGTGGGGCGGCTGGGGCTACCGCTGGCGCCCCGAGCGCGGCACCGCCGTCATCGTGCGGCGCGGCGAGGGCCTGCAGCTGCGGCTCGGCGACGGCAAGCTCTTCACCGTCACGGTCGACGACGCGGAGAACGCGGTCCGTGTGATCCGCACCCATCTGCGCACCCTGGCCCACTGACTCCGCCACCGGCACAGCGAGGGGACGTACACTCCGCCAGATGAGCAGCAGTGCGACCCGCGCGGCCGGGAACGAAGCCGGGAACGAAGCCGTGAACGAGCCGCAGGGTCCCGGGCAGGGACGGGCGACCGGTGCCGCGGCCGTGACGGGGTCTCCCGCGCGCCGCTGGGCCGGCCGGTTCGCGCGGCCCGCGCTCGCCGTCCTCGCCGGAGTGCTCCTCTACCTCAGCTTCCCGCCCCGCCCCCTGTGGTGGCTGGCCCCCCTCGCCCTCGCGCTGCTCGGCGGGTGCCTGTACGGGCGCCGCGCGCGGGCCGGCTTCGGCCTCGGCGTCCTGCACGGCCTGGGCTTCCTGCTGCCGCTGCTCGTCTGGACCGGCGAGGGCGTCGGCCCCGTCCCCTGGCTGGCCCTGGTCACCCTCGAATCCCTGCTGATCGGCCTCACCGCCCTCGGCATCGCCCTCGTCAGCCGGCTCCCCGGCTGGCCGCTGTGGGGCGCCGCCGTCTGGATCGCCGGCGAGGCGCTGCGCGCCCGGGCCCCCTTCGGCGGCTTCTCCTGGGGCAAGCTCGCCTTCGGGCAGCCCGAGGGGGTCTTCCTGCCGCTCGCCGCGCTCGGCGGCACCCCGCTGCTCTCCTTCGCCGTGGCCCTGTGTGGATTCGGGCTGTACGAGGTGGTGCGCGTCGGCGCCGACACCCGCCGGGCCACCGCCGCCCTGCTCGCCGCCACCGCCGTGGCCGCCCCGCTCGCCGGGGCGCTGGCGGCCCGGCCGCTGGTCTCCGACGCCGCCGAGGACGGAACCGTGACGGCCGCCGTCATCCAGGGCAACGTCCCGCGCGCCGGCTTCGACTTCAACGCCCAGCGCCGCCAGGTCCTGGACAACCACGCCAACCGCACCATCCAGCTCGCCGAGGACATCAAGCTCGGCAAGGTGGCGAAGCCGGACTTCGTCGTCTGGCCGGAGAACTCCTCCGACATCGACCCGTACGCCGAGCCCGACGCCTACGCCGTCATCGACAACGCGGTCAAGACCATCGGGGTGCCCGTGGCCATCGGCTCCGTACTGGCCCCGGAGACCGGCCCGCTGCGCAACACGATGATCCTGTGGGACCCGGTCAAGGGGCCCGTGGACACCTACGACAAGCGCAAGATCCAGCCCTTCGGCGAGCGCATCCCGATGCGCTCCTTCGTCCGGCTCTTCAGCTCCGACGTGGACCGGGTGCGGCGCGACTTCGGCCCCGGCAAGGAGCCCGGGGTCTTCGACATGGCGGGCAGCGGGGTCGGCATGGTCACCTGCTACGAGGCCGCCTTCGACGACGCCGTCCGCTCCACCGTGCGGGCCGGCGCCCAGGTCATCGCGGTGCCCAGCAACAACGCCACCTTCGGCCGCACCGAGATGACCTACCAGCAGCTCGCCATGGACCGGGTGCGGGCCGTGGAGCACAGCCGGACCGTCCTGGTGCCCGTCACCAGCGGGGTCAGCGCCGTGATCCGCCCCGACGGCAGGATCGTGCAGCAGACCAGGATGTTCACCCCGGACGCCCTGGTCGCGGAGATCCCGCTGCGCTCCACGCAGACCCCCGCCACCCGCTTCGGCCCGCTCGCCGAGTACCTCCTGCTCGGGGTGGCCCTCGCCGGACTCGGCTGGTCGTTCGCCCGCCGCACCGCCCGGTCCTCGTAGGCTCGGGGAATGACCACACCCGAGTTCATCCGCACGCTCCGCGCCACCGCCGGTCACCAGTTGCTGCTGCTGCCCGGGGTGACCGCCGTCGTCGTCGACGACCTGGGGCGGGTCCTGCTGGGCCGGCGCGCCGACACCGGACGCTGGTCGGTCGTCGGCGGGATCGCGGAGCCGGGGGAGCAGCCGGCCGACACGGCGGTGCGCGAGGTGTACGAGGAGACGGCCGTGCGGTGCGTACCGGACCGGGTGGTGCTGGTGCAGATGCTCCCGCCGATCACCTACCCCAACGGGGACGTCTGTCAGTTCCAGGACATCACCTTCCGCTGCCGGGCCACGGGCGGGGAGGCCCGGGTCAACGACAACGAGTCGCTGGAGGTGGCCTGGTTCGCACCCGACGCGCTGCCGGAGCCGCTGGAGTCCTTCGCGGTGGACCGGATCCGCCAGGCCCTGCGCGACGAGCCGACCTGGTTCGAGGCCTCCGCGGAGGTGGGAGAGGCGTGACGGGCGGCGTGTGACGGGCGGACCCCGGCGGCACGGTGCTGCCGCCGGGGTCCTTTCGGTTCACCGGGTCGCGTCACCCTCCCCGCTCAGTCGGTGCGGGTACTGCTGTACCGGGTCTGCGTGTCGCAGTACATCCCGCTGGACGGCGTCGGATCACCGCCCTCGACCGCGTCGATCTGCCACGGGTTGCCGCTGTTGCCGCGCTCGCCGATGTCGCAGAAGCCGTAGGGGTGGGGGTCGCTGAGGGGCAGCTCCGAGAAGTTGCGGAAGTTGCCCCGGGACGCGGGGCCGGTGGTCGGGCGGCCGGCGTTGTCGATGGCCTTGCCGTTGAGGTAGAGGTACAGGTCGGGCATCCAGCTCTGCGTGACGATGCCGAGGTGGGGGTCCGTCGACGGGGTGTCGGCCCGCGCGGTGGGGACGACCGACCCGTCGGCGCAGAACGCCACGCTCACGTTCTGCCAGATCGGGGGTGCGGCGTTGAACAGGGTCCCGAAGGTGCCGCCCGGCCCCCAGACCTTGAAGAACGTGGAGTAGATGTCGCCCACGGTCTTGCGCACCGATTCGGGCAGGTAGCCGGTGGCCGCGAGCCTTTCGGTCCGCTCCACCCACTGCACCGTCTCGTTCTTGACCGAGTCGTTGGCCACCATCGGGCGGTAGCCGATGGTGCCCCCGCTCACCGACCGGCTCTCCACGCACCGGCCGTCGGCCACGATGCGCGGCGCGGTCACGTTGGGGAGGTACTCCCGCCCCGGGGTCTTGCCCGTCTCGTTGGGCGTGACCAGGACGGAGGCTCCGTCCTTCCAGGAATTGGCGTCGATGGACGCGTGCGCGAGGTTCGGCGCCGGGACGCCGTAGTCCTCCTCGATGGCGTTCATCATCTTCAGGACGAAGGGGGCGATGTGCGTGTCCCCCGTCCGTGTGGTCACGTCCGCCTGTTCCGTGCCCGGGATGATCTTCCCGGTGGGGTCGACGATGTAGCGCGCCTCGATATGGGTCTTGATCTTGTAGGAGCCGTCGCTCATGAACGAGCTGTGCGGGTCGATCTCGGCGGGCGGCCGGGCGTTCGCGTACCCCATCCAGATCGCCTGCGTCATGTCCGGAGCGCTGTCACCGTGTCCGGTGCCGCCGCGCCGCGCGTCCTCGTACCACTCCATCGCCGCCGCGTGGGTGGCCGGACCGACGCAGTCCGGGCCCCGGTTCGCCCCCTGGCAGACGGGCATCATCCCCATACCCACCGTCGGGGAGTCACCGGTCCAGCTCTTGCCCCCGTAACTGCGCTCCACGGCCCAGTCCCGCAGCGTGGTCATGGTCCGGAAGGGGGTCTTGAGCAGCCACGGGGTGTCCGTGTCCATGTTCTGGTCCTGGTCGAAGATCGCCACCGCGTCGAAGCTCTGCTCGGCCCACGTGCCGTCGACGGGCAGGAAGGCGACCGCGTCGTAGGCGATGTCCGCGTCCCCGGTGCCGTCGGTGGTGATGTTGGTCAGGGTCACGGACGGCCGTTCGGTGAAGACGAAGTACCCCAGGGGCACCCAGCGGTTCTTGCCGCTCGGCTGGGAGACCGTCACGGACTTCTTCTTGCCCCGCCCGAGGTTCACCTCGTAGACGGCGCGGCCCGTGTGGGCGCCGTGGTCGGGCAGGTGCACCCATACCTGTACCGGCTTGGCCACGGGATCCCGCAGGGCCCAGGTGGCGGACACCTTGAGGAGCTGCCCCTTGAGGTCGTTCTTGCGGGTGTGGGTGAAGTAGAAGTGCCCGCCGAATCCGGCGCCGATCTGATGGGTGTCGACCTTCGCGGGGAACGTCGTGGCGCCCGGATCACTTCCGAACGACATCGTGAACGTACCGGCGTTGGCCCACGGACGCCCACAGTTCGGGCGTACGGACGGCACGTTGTCCGGCTGGTCGTCGACGATCAGGGCGCCCGCCGGCAGCCCGGTCAGGGTGCAGGCCGGCGGGTAGGCGGTGCCGTCGGGCTCCTCCCTGTACGTGGAGTTGAAACGGACGATCTCGTTGCCGCAGGTGGCCTGGCAGTCGGCCTTCCAGGTGACGGGCGTGTGCCACCAGCAGTGCAGGTTCGACAGGCGGCAGGGGCCGTTGTCGTTGGTGGAGTCGTCGCTGATGCGGCTGGAGTCGCAGTTGTTGGCGGGGTCGTCGGCGAGGACCTGGCAGAAGGTGTCCTCGGCGGGCTTGGCCTGCGCGCGGTTGTACTTGGCGCTGCCGGGCACGGTGGCATCTGCCGTGGTGCCGCTCCACCAGGCGTTGCGGTAGCCGGCCACGGTTTTGCCCGGGGACTCCAGGGCCTCGAGCGCGTGCCCCGCGAAGCCGATGACCTTCTCCTGGTAGGGCCAGTCCTGCGGGTGGGAGGCATCGCGGTAGTCGTCGTTGCCGAGCCAGTCCTCCATGAACGGGGTGCGGCCGGTGTCCCATTCCGGGTTGGCGGGGTTGTTGGCCCAGCCGACGCCCCAGGTGCTGCCGTCGCCCAGGTCCGGGTGGAAGCCCGAGTTGTAGGCCCAGAGCGCGAAGAACCAGTTCTCGATCCTCGACGCGTCGCCGTTGTTGACGATCAGACCGGCGTCGCGGGTCTGGTTCCACTTCTCGCTGACGATCCGGAGCCCCGCGGCGATGTTGGTGACGTAGTCCAGCGCCACGGCGCGCTGGGTGTCGTACGGTAACGGGTTGCTGCCGCGCCCGGCGAGACGCATGCCGTCGGTGATCTGGGCGACACCGTAACCGCAGTCGGCCTTCTCCCAGTTGACGCTCCAGTCGTCGGAGCTGTCCCCGTCGTAATAGTCGATCCCGTAGTAGTTGCCGATCAGCGGGTTCCCCGTGACGCCGGGGACCACGTACCGGCCGGCCTGCCACATGTTGGACTCCTGCGCGGTGATCCCGAGCATGATCTGCGCCGGCACCCGGCCTTGGCCGGACAGGGCCAGCCGGGGGAACAGCGTCTGCGGCGCATAGGCCGGCATGCCCAGGTTCTTCCAGTTCGCGGGACGGCTGGTGTTCTGGTTCAGCGTCCCCTGGATCGCCTGGTCCACGGCCCATTCGACCTGCCGGGGCTTGGGCTGCATGGCCTGGTTGCGCGGGTCGTTGCGCGGGACGGAGCAGTACCGCTCCGACTCCACGATCTCCGTCGGGCCGGACGCGGCGGCGCTCGCGGCGCGCGGCGCCGCGTCCCCGTCCGTGCCGCCCGCCCCGGAGCTCCCCGCCGCACGCGGCGAAGCCTCCTTGCCGCGGCCGAGGCCAGCGCCGCCCCCGGCGGCGGGATCGATCACGGAGGTGGAGCTCTTCCCGGACGCCGTGCGCAGCAGATCGACGGTGACCGGCCGGGCGTCCCTCGCCTCGTCCGGGGAGATCCGGGAGTCCTTGCCGTCCGCCCAGCCGGCGGCGGTCACCACGGATTCGCCGTGGGTGCTGACCGTAGCGCCCTTGGGGGCCTTCGGCAGCAGCCTGGCCGCCTTGGGCAGCTTGACCTTGCCCTTGGTCACCGGCCCGGTCAGGTAGACGGTCCCCGCCGCGTCCCGGGCCAGCCCCGTCGCGGCCAGCGGCCCCGACGCGAGCTCGGCGGGCTTCACGGGCCGGGTGGGCTCACCGGTCGTGGAGGGCTTGCCCTTCTTCGGGGCCGGCGCGGCGATCTGGGCCCCGGCGATCCGCTTCACCTTCGCGGTGGGGACGGCGGCCGGGGCGCCGGCCGCCTTCGGTCCGGCGGTGGACTTGTCGAGGAAGACGACACCGCCGTCCTTGTCCGCCGTGAGCCGGAACGGCACGCCGTCGGTGACCGCGACGGCCGTCGTGGCACCGTCGCTCCCGACCCTGACGACGGCGCCGGCATCGGCGGCCACGATGCTCCCGTCCCGGACCGGAACGGCCGACGTGACCTGCCCCGCCGACTCCACCGGCGCCGCGAGCAGACCGGTGGCGGCGTCCAGGCGGACGAGCCGGGTGGAGGTCTTGTCCTCCCCGGGCGACTGGGTGAGGACCGCGGTCTCGTCCACGCCGCAGCCGGGGTTGTAGTAGGAGAGCGAGGCCCGCAGGGCGAGTTTGGTCACCGCGCCCGTGCCCAGATCGACCACGGCGGTGAACCCGCCCCGGGCCATGAGCCGCGGCTCGTTGGTGAACGTACGCGGGGCGAACACGACGACGGCCCGCCGCCCGGACCCCGTCACACAGGCGTTGCCGATCCACATGTCGGTGTCGAAGCCCGGTTCGGACAGCGACGCGGCGGTGCGCCAGCGGTAGCCGTCCTTCGCGTCGGCCACCATCAGGTGGAAGCCCTCCGCGTCCCCGGTCGTCGTCCACGCCCGGTCCTCGGAGACCTTGGGCGGCGGCGCCGCGCTCGCCGTCCCGGAATTGCCGGCCAGCGCGGTGAACACCATCACCGCGGCCGCGCCCAGTGCCGTGCCAGCACGCACCGCTCCCGGCCGGCCGCGCGTCCGGGCCGGCCTGGCCGTCTGTCCTGGTGGTCGCATGCTTCTCCTTCTGATTCCGGGCACGCGGGTGCCCGCCACCGCGCGGGGTTGCGGACGCAACGGCCACGGAACGCGGCGGAGTCTCTGGACGCGCGGAGCGGACCCCGGACCGACAGGGGCAGGTCCTCAGGCGGACTGGGGCGTCCAGTCGAGCCGGTCGGCGGACAGCTGCGTGGGCGTCAGCCCGATGGCGGCCTTGAAGGCGTGGTTGTAGTGGGCCTGGTCGTGATAGCCGGCCAACTGCGCGACCTTGGCCAGCGGGACCCCCCGGTCCTGCAGCCGCATGGCGTGGTTCAGCCGCAGGACCGCGGCGATGGCGGCGGGGGACCGCCCGACGTGCTCCCGGAAACGCCGCTCGAGGTGCCGGACGCTCCAATGGGTCCCGGCGGCCAGTTCCTTGACGCGGATCCGCCCGCGCGTCCGGTGGAGTTCACTCCAGGCCCACACGATCTCGGGAGCGACGAACGGGCCCCGCCCCAGCAGGCGCGGCAGCGTCTCGTTCAGGATCCGGGCCTGCGCCGCCCCGTCCGCCGCTTCCAACTGCTCGGGCAGGTGGCGGAACTGGTGGGGCAGAAGATCGGCGGGGCTCAGGTGCGACCGGTCCCACTCGTGCATGGGCACCCCGAAGAGCCGGTAGGCGCCCAGCGGGTTCATGACGAGCGTGATGCCCCGGACCCGACCGCAGTGCCGTCCCGTGACCGCGGTGGTCGCCGGCAGGTCGGCCCGGGACAGGCAGGTCCGCGAAAGGGCCGGATCCACCAGGCTGTCGGTCGAGATGGGTGAGCCGAAGCCGAAGCTGACCGTGGCCACGGTGTTGGGCGTGATGAGCCGCCGTACGGGCTTCGTCCGCCTGTACGAGAAGCTCGAGTAGTGGTGGACGAGGCCACGCAGGACGGGTGACCGGGACACGAGGCGGCTGTTCGGGGCGGCGGCTGGTGCGGGCACGGGTGCTTACTCCTTGCGGAGGAGGAGCGGGAGTCCGGCGACGGGACCGGGAACGGGGATTCCCCGCGCCCCGGCAGCGATCCTTTCCCCGCCGGAGGGCCGCGGCCTAGTGATCTTCGGGCCAACCGGGGCCCGGTCCGTGGCCGGATCACGAGGAGCCGCAGAAGTGGGAAGCACACCTCCGGAACCTGTCGCATTCCAACAAGACGGGCGCTCTCAAGGCCCGCGAACCTGTGCACGGTTCAGCTCCCCTCCCCGTCCCACCCGAGGAGATCTCCCATGCGCGTACGCACGTTGACCGGCGCGGCGGTCGCCGGCCTCATCGCCGCCCTGGCCCTGCCGTCGACCCCGGCCGGCGCCGACATCCGCAACTCCCACATGTACGCCCAGAACAAGGCCTGCGACGGCACGGGCGGTTTCACCTTCGGCCTCTACTACAACTCCGGCTTCAACGGAGCCGTGCGGTACTTCCGCTACGACGAGTACGACTTCGGCTACCTCGGCCGGGAGACGGGCGTGGACTACTACACGGCCAGCTTCTGCGAGTGGGGCAACGGCGCCGGAACCGAGGTGAAGAACAACGCCGCGAGCGCCTGGAACGCCAGGACGGACCTGGCCGCGCAGGTGTACTTCAACAAGGGTTACCAGGGGATAGCCGACTACATCGGCCGCGGCAACGGACGCAACCTGTCGGCGACCTACAACGACAACGCCTCGTTCAAGCACGTGTCCTGACGACGGACGCCGATCGCCCCGCCCACCGGCCCACGCGAAGGGAACGACGCATGCACGCTCTCGGACGACTGCTCGCCCTGGCCTGCGCGGTGGGCGCGGCGATGACCGCCACCGCGTGCGCCGGCCCGTCGGAGCCGGCCGCCACCGCGCGCACCGACGTCACCGTCGCCCCGCAGCGCGCGACCCCGCCGGTCCCGGACCCCGTCACCCTGAGCCTCCCGCTCGACGCCTACCGCCCCTCCAAGGCGGAGCTGGCGCAGATCGACAAGGCGCTGGACCTGGTCACCGACCAGTGCATGCGGCGCTACGGGTTCCAGTACACCCCCGCCCCGCCCCTGCCGGCCTACGGCCCGGCCTCCGACACCGACCTGCGCTACGGGATCCACGACGCGGGTCTCGCCGCCGCGCGCGGCTACCGCCCCGCGGGCGACGAGGCCGCCTCCTCGGCCGCCAGGGAGGCGGCGGACCGCACGCAGGCCGCGATGAGCGAAGCCGAGCGGACCGTCCTGGTCGGCCCGGGCGGCGGCGGCCCCCGGCCCACCGCCGCCCCGACCGCGACGGTGGCGGGCCGGCAGGTGCCGGAGCGGGGCTGCTTCGGCGAGGCCACCGCCCGCGTCACGGGCGGCGCCTCACCGGTCAGCGACTTCGTGCAGGACCTCGGCCACACCGGCTACGCCAAGGCGCAGGAGGACCCGCAGGTGGTCGCGGCCTTCGGCGCGTGGTCGCGGTGCATGAAGGAGAAGGGCTTCGGCTACGCGAAACCCATGGACGCCCCCAACGACCCGCGCTTCTCCTCCCCGCAGCCGGCGCCCGCCGAGACGGCGACGGCGACCGCGGACGTGGAGTGCCGTACGCGGACCAACGTGATCGGCGTCTGGTACGCGACCGAGGTGGCCTTCCAGAAGGCCCTCATCGAGAGGAACGCGCCCTCCCTCACCGCCGCCAAGCAGGCCAAGGAGGAGGCCGTCCGGCACGCGGCGGAGGTCCTCGCGGCCTCCTGACGCGCGCTTCCCGGCGGTCCCCTCCGAGGGCCCGGCGGGTTCAGCCGCCGGTGGCCGCCTCGCGGTACAGCTCCACCGCCTGCTCGCCCATGACCGCGCTGTACGAGACCTCCGGGACGGTCCCGCCGCCCTCGTACCCTCCGAGGACCCCGGCCAGGGCGCCGTCGACGAGCCAGGGGCTGCCGCTGGTGCCGCCGCTGAGGTCCGGGCACTCGATGCGCCTCTGGGTCCCGGAGATCAGCGTCGTGGTGTTCGCGCAGTACAGCGGGGACTCCTCGCGGCTCGGGTAGCCCACGACGGACACGGTGACGCCGGCCGGCTGCCGCGCCGCGACGGGGAAGCCCCCGACCACGTCCTCGATCTGCCGGCCGTCCACCGGCGCGACGGTCGCGAAGGCGATGTCCTCGTCGGGGTCCTCGCCGTCCGTCCAGCCCGGGGCCTCGTACACGCCGGTCAGCTTCCACAGGCCGTACGGGGCCTTGCCCGCGCGGTAGCCCGGGGCGAAGTAGGTGGTGTCCGGGCTGGCCAGGCAGTGCGCGGCGGTGACGATCACGTCGCGGCCCTCGCTGCGCACCACGGACGCGGTGCAGAAGTGGCCGCCGTCGAGCCCGCCCGCGAAGAGCGCGCCGACCCGCGCGGCCGTCCCGTCGGCCGGGGCCGGGACCGTGACACCGGGCGGCGGTCCGGCCGGCGGGCCGGGGACGCCGGCGCCGAGCAGGGCCGCCGTGGCGCCCAGGGCGAGCAGGATCCGCGCACCGCGCCGGCCGCGGGCGCGGGCACGGGCGCGTGCCCGTCGGTCCGGTCGGGAGGAGAGGTACTGGATCATGCTCCGAGCCTCGCCGGGGAACCTGTGACCGGGGTCGGGGAATCCTTGTGAATCCCCTGTGAATCACTCGAATCATGCGCATCACGTGAACCGGCGGCCGCGGACCTTCGGCGCGCGCCCGCGCCGACCGGATGGGCGCCGCCCGTTGGCCGCGGACGCGGGGATATGAGGTAGTCGGGGTGAGAGGTGGCCGGGATTTGAGGTGGCCGGGACGTGAGGTGGCAGGGCGAAGCCGGTGACCCCGAGGAGGCCCGGTGACCCCGAGGAGGAGGGCGCAGCGTGCGGGTGCTCAGCGCGGTCGCCGGGTTCCTCGTGGTCCTCGGGACCTTCGTGTCGGTCACCCAGGCCCTGGTGACGCCCCGGGCCATGCGTTCGAAGCTGCCGCGGATCGTGCGCGTCCTGCTCCGCGCCCCGTACCAGTTCGTCGCCGACCGGATGCCCACCGAACAGCTCAAGGACCGCGTCCTGGCCCCGGCCGCCCCGGTCGCGATGCTGTTCCTGCTGGTGATCTGGCTGCTGCTGTTCCTCCTCGGCTACGGGCTCCTCGAACACGGCGTGTCCGGCATGCCGCTCACCGTCGCCCTGCGCGAAGCGGGCTCCTCCGTCCTCACCCTCGGCTTCGCCAGCGTCGACCGCGGCCAGCTGACGGCCGTGGACTTCTGCGCTGCGGCCACCGGCCCCATCGTCATCGGCCTCCAGATCGGATACCTCCCGACCCTCTACGCCGCCTACGCCCGCCGGGAGACCGAGGTCAGCCTGCTGCGCATCCGCGGCGGCGTACCGTCCTGGGGACCGCAGCTGCTGGCCCGCCACGCCCAGGTCGACCTGGTGGACACCCTGCCCGACCTGTTCCGCGACTGGGAGCGCTGGGCCGCGGAAGTCAGCGAGAGCCACACCAACCACCCCGGGCTGATCCACTTCCGCTCGCCGAGCTGGGAGCGGAACTGGCTGATCAGCCTGCTCGCCGTGCTGGACGCCGCCGCGCTCTACCTGGCCTTCAACCCCATGGCCCCGCAGACCCAGATGCGCGTGACCCTGCGCGCGGGCTTCAACTGCCTGCGCGACCTGGCCCACGAGGAGGGCATCGCCCACGACCCGGACCCGCTGCCGGAGGACCCGATCGAGCTGACCTACGAGGAGTTCCTCGACGGGGTCGCCCGGATGCGCGAGCGCGGGGTGACCATGGAGCGCGCGCCGGAGCAGGCTTGGCCGCACTTCCGCGGCTGGCGCGTCAACTACGAGTCGGTCGCCTACGCCCTGGCCTACCGCATCGACGCGGTCCCCGCCCCCTGGTCCGGACCCCGCCGCCGCCGCGGCGGCCCCGTCGAGGTCCCGACCCCCGTCGACCGCAAGCCCGCGGCCGGCTAGGGGGTCAGCCGCGCCGCTCGTACACCGTCAGCCGGCGGCCGCGGACCTCGATGTCCTCCACCACGGTGAAGTCCGCCCGCAGGACGGCCGCCTTCGCCCGGTCCGCCGGGGAGCCCGAGGGTCTGGCCGCCTGCCGCGCGTCCGTGACCAGCAGGACCCGCCGCTGCTCCCGCAGCGCCGCCGAGATCCGGGCCGGGTCGGCCTCCTCGCCCTTCAGGGTCCCCGACTCCACGGGGCCGCGGGCCAGCGCGATGTCCCGCAGGCCGGCGAAGGCCCCGGGGGAGACCAGCGCGGTGTCCCGCCGGGCCGCCGGGACGAAGAGCACCGCGTCCCCGTCCCGCTTCAGCGCCGACACCTCCCCGGCCACCGCGAGGACATCGTCGACCCGGCTGGCCGGTGACCGGTCGGCCAGCGCCACCGGCAGCAGGGCCACCGCCGCGACCGCGACCACGGCCGGCACGAGCGCGCCCGACGCCCGCGGACACCGGGGCGCGAGGGCCCGTACGGCCACGCCCAGCGCCGCACCGATCAGCAGGGCCAGCCCCAGCATGGAGAACAGCACGTACCGGTCCAGGAACAGCGGCTGGACCAGCGAGGCGGCCGCCAGCCCCAGCAGGGGCACCGCCAGCAGCGGCAGGCCGACCGAGGCCGCCGTCAGCCGGGCCGGGAGACCGGCGCGCGGCCCGTTCCGGCGGTCGGCGAGCGCACACAGCGCACCGATCGCCAGCAGGACGCCCGGGCCGATCATCATGTGCCAGGTCAGCGGCGGTATCCAGGAGACCTGCCCGGACTGGGTCCGGCTGAACAGGATCAGCGGCAGCGCCCCCGCGACGGCCGCCCCGGAGGCGAGCAGCCAGGGCGCCACGACACGGCGCCCGGCCCGCGTCCACCACAGGGTGACCGCGTGGGCGGGCAGGATCAGCAGGGAGAACCAGTTCAGCAGGGCGCAGACCAGCACGAGAGCCCCGTACGCTGTCCAGCGCGCCCGGCTCCGCCGCCCGGGACCGGCTCCGCCGGAGGTGATCAGCGAGACGAGGAGCAGGGTCGACAGTCCGGCGCCGCCCGCGATCAGCGCGTACGACCGGCCCTCCTGGAGCTGGAACTGCACGGCCGGCAGCAGCCCGAGGGCCAGCCCGCCGCCCAGCCCCGCCCACGGGCCCGCCAGCCGGCGCCCGATCACCGCCACACAGCCGGCGGCGACCGCCACCGCCAGCACCGAGGGCAGGCGCAGGGTGGCCGTGCTCGCCCCGAACACCTCGAAAAGCACGTGCATGAGCAGGTAGTACAGGCCGTGGACCGCGTCCACGTTCCCGAGCAGGTGCCAGATCTCGACGGGGGAGCGCTCCGCCACCTGCCAGGTCGCCGCCTCGTCCCGCCACACGCTGTTCTGCCGGGAGAGCCCCCACACACCGAGCGCCAGGGTCCAGAGGACCGGAACCAGCCACACGGGAGACGGCCGTCGTCGGATGCCGGTGCCGGTGGATATGTGGGAAGTCATGAAGGCGTACGGATCCTCGGGCAGCGGTTCGGGCGGAAACCACCAGTCTATGGACGATACGGAGGGTTCCCGGACCGGCTGTTGTGCACGACGGAGCGTGATCAAGGGGCCCGCCCGCCCCTAGCCTCGCCGCAGGAAGGTGCGCAACCGGCACGCGGCAGGCACGCAGCAGCACGAACGAGGGGCGGTACCCGGTGAACTGGCTGATCCACGACTACCGCGAGAGCGATCTCGCGGCCGTTGTCCATCTGATCGACACCACGGCCGAACTCGGCCAGGAGTCGGTCTTCTCACTCGCCGAATGCATCAGCGCCCTCACCGACCGGCAGCCCTGCGTGGTCGCCGTCCACCAGGGCGTCCCCATCGGCGCCGCCCTCGCCTGCGTCACCGGCGAACGCGCCTGGGTCATGCGCATCGCCATCGCCGCCGGCTGGCGCGGCCGGGGCCTGGCCAGCGCGCTCCTCGTGGAGCTGGAGCGCCGGCTCATCGCCGCCCGCGTCGGGCGCATCGCGTACGTCCTGCCCGAGGAGGACCTGCTCGGCGAGGGCCTGCTCAACGCCGGCTACACCCGGCAGCCCGCCGTCGCCTACTTCGAGAAGACCGAGCCGCTGCACGGCCCGGCCGCCGGACTCCTCGACGACCTCGGCGGCCGCTTCCTGCCGAACGACCTGTGGACCAAGGTCGCCGGCATGGAGACGGAGAAGGACCTCATCGAGCGGCGCGTGGTGCTGCCCCTCGCCGAGCCCGAGCGGGCCGCCGCGCACGGGGTGCGGCCGCCGCGCGCCATCACCCTCTTCGGCCCGCCCGGCACCGGCAAGACCACCTTCGCCCGCGCCATCGCCTCCCGGCTCGGCTGGCCCTTCGTGGAGCTGCTGCCCTCCCGGCTCGCCGACGAGGGCAACCTCGCGGCCGCGCTGCGCGACGCCTTCGCCCGCATCGCCGAACTGGAACGGGTGCTCGTCTTCATCGACGAGGTCGAGGAGATCGCGCCCGTGCGCACCGAGCCCGCCCAGCCCGGCGGGATCCACGGGGTGACCAACGAGCTGCTCAAGCTGATACCCGGCTTCCGCGAGGGCGACGAACGGCTGCTGGTCTGCGCGACCAACTCCATCCGCTCCCTCGACCCGGCCTTCCTGCGCCCCGGCCGCTTCGACTACCTGATCCCGATCGGCACCCCGGACGCGGGCGCCCGCGCCGCGATCTGGGCCCGCTACACGGCCGGCCGCCCCGACGTGGACGTGGCGGCGCTGGTCGGGGCGAGCGAGCTGTTCACCCCGGCCGACATCGAGCACGCGGCGCGGATCGCGGCGCAGGTGTCCTTCGAGCGGGACCTGGAGGCGGTGGGCGCGCGCGGCGCGGCGGCGGCCCAGCTGGGCGCGAGCACGGAGGACTACCTGGCGGCGGTGGCGCAGTGCCGGCCGACGGTGACCCCGGCGATGACGGGGGAGTTCGCGGCGGACATCACCGCGCACGCGCGCTTCTGAAGAAGGGGCGATCCGAACGGCCCGCCACGGACGGGCAGGTGAGATGGCCCGCAGCCACTCCCCAAAGCGGCTGCGGGCCTCCCGCGCGGACTTGGCATCCGTGCGGGACAGCCACGTTCCGTTGGGGTGTATCGCCGGCTGGAACGTGGCAGCAAGGGTGCCGTGAGGGCCATCCCTGATGCCCTCGCCAACACATTCGAGTCAACCAGGGGCGGGGCGCTGCCGCCTCGGCCGGAAGGCCACGATCGCCCCGGCCGGAAGGACCGGTCGGCAGGGCCGGGGCGTTGGCCGAAAGGAGGACCGGGGTTAGGGTCCTGCCATGGCCTTCGTCGTCTTCATGACCCTCCCCGGGCTCGCGCTGCTGCTCACGGCCATCGCCTTCCTCGACCTCACGCTGGAGCGCGCGGGCCGGGCCGGCCTGCTGCCCTGGCGCTGGAACGGCCGCAGGGGACAGATGTCCTCGACCGGCTTCGAGCAACTCCACGCCAGCTTCTCGCCGGGCAAGCAGAACGAACTCAAGGAGCGGCAGAGCGCGCTGGTCATGCGCGACGACGAGGAGGACGGCGCCCCGCCCCGCTCCCGCGTGGACCTCGACGGAGGCCTCGCGGTGATCCGGCTCCCGGCGGCCACCCCCTAGGGGCGGCAGCGGTACGTGAACTCCGCCGCGGCCGTGCGCCGTACGGGGGAGACGAGTTCGAGCTCGGCCTTCGCGGGGTGGGTGCCCTTGCCCTGGAAGGTCCACAACAGGTGCAGCCGGGCCTCCTTCCGGCCGCTCGGGACGCGCTCGCTGAGCTGCTCCGAGCGCGTGCCGTCACTGCGCAGCCAGCGGTACGTGAGCACCCCCGGGCGCCCGTTGGTCCGTACGACGGCCACCACGTCGGCGGTCCCGTCGCAGCCGGGCCCCTTCGCATCGGTGGACACCACCGCGTCCCGGACCTCCAGGGCCGGGCCGAACCGCTGCCAGCCGAGGTAGCAGAGGACCCCGATCAGGACCACGGCGGCCAGGGTGTAGCGCCGCCACTCGCTCCGCCGGCGGGGGGCCGGAGCGGGGTACAGCGGGAACGGCGCGGGCAGCGCGGCCGTCACCCCCGGTCCGAAGCGCAGCACCGACCCCTCGACCCGGTCCGGCACGGCCCCGGCCGGTACGTCGAACCGGGCGGTCGGGGCCGTTTGTCCGGTGCGGGCGAGCCGTTCCGTGCGGTCCGTGTCCCCGGGCGGTCCGGAGATCCAGTGGCTGCCGAGGACGGTGGCGCTGTAGTCGTCGTCGCCCTGCGGGGCGTGGGGACCGCTCATGCCGGCTTGCACCCCCGGATGTAGATGCTCTGGACGGAACTCTGGTTGGCGGCGGCCGGCTTGGTGGTGGCGCGGACGCTCCAGTAGCAGCCGGCGCCCTGCGTGAAGGCGTGCGCGAGGGTCTTCGTCTGGGTACCGGGGCTTCCGGCTCCGAACTCGATGAGCTCGCGCCCGTCGGGGACGGTCAGGGCGCCCTTGTCGTCACCGGTGAACCACTCCACGACCAGCGTGTACGGGCCCGCGCCGTCGCTGTCGACGGAGAGGGCGGCCTCGGCGGTGCCCGGCGCGGTCTGCCGGAAGGAAAGGACGTTCACCGCGGAGATCCTGACCGTCGGGGTCGGGGACGGGGTCGGTGTGGGGGTAGCGGTCGGGGTCCGGGTCGGCGGCCTGGTCACCGTCCAGGTCGGCTTGGGCGTCGGCGTCGGAGGGAGCAGGGTGTGGCTCGGGGCCGGGCTCGCCGAGGGCGACGGGGACGGCGCGGGTGTGGGAGAGGGGGTCGGTGACGCGGACGGGCTCGGTCCGGGCTTCGGGGTGACCGGGGCCGGGGCCGAGGCGCTCGACGTCGCGAACGCGTTCAGCGCCTTCGCGCCGCCCGGCTCCACGCCCACCGCCTGGTAGCCCAGTACGGCCACCAGCCCGAGCACGAGCGCCGCGCCCGCAGCGAGCAGCCCGCGCCCGCCCGGGGCCCAGCCCGGCGCCGGCGGCGGCAGGACCGTCGTGGCCAGCGCGGTGGTGCCGTGCGCCGGGGCGCCCGCGGAGGGGAACAGCAGGGGCAGCAGGGCCGCCAGCGCGGCCAGCTTGCGCTGTCCGCGCTCCTCCCACTGGGGCCCGTACGCCGCCAGGGCCACCGCCTCCAGTTCGGCGACGAACGCCTCGGCGTTCTCGGGCCGTTGCTCGGGAGCCTTCGCCAGTCCGCGCCGGATCAGCGGGCGCACCGGCTCGGGTGCCTCGGTCTCCGGGACCGGGGCCTCGATGTGCTGGACCGCGAGCTCCGCGAAGTTCTGCCCGTCGTAGGGCTTGCGGCCGGTCAGGCATTCGAAGAAGGTCGCCGTCGCCGCGTACACGTCGGCCTCGGGCGACGCGGGCCGGCCCTGCCACTGCTCCGGGGCCATGTACGCGGGGGTGCCCGCCGCCCCGGGGGTCGTGCCCAGCGGTGTGGCGATGCCGAAGTCCACCAGTTTGGAGGTCCCGTTGGCGGCGACCAGGACGTTGGCCGGCTTGTAGTCCCGGTGGACCACACCGGCCCGGTGGGCGTCGGCCAGCCCCAGCAGGGAGCCCTTCAGCAGCACCAGCGCCGCTTCCGGTCCGGTCTGCCCGCACTGCCGCAGCAGGGCGTTCAGCGGGATGCCGTCCACGAGCTCCATGACGATCGCGGCGCCGCCGGGCGCCTCGACGTACTCGTACAGCCCGACCACGTAGGGGGAGCGCAGGGCGCCGAGCAGCTGGGCCTCGGCCCGGAACTCCCGTACGAAGGCCGGATTCTCCAGCATCCGGTCGTTCAGGTACTTCACGGCGACGGCCGTGCCGGTGCCCTCGTGGACCGCGAGCACCACCCGGCCGCTGGCGCCCGAACCGAGCTCGCGGACCTCCGAGTAACCGGGAACCGACCACACGCCGCTCATGCCTTCCCCCTTGCCGTGGCGTGACCGCACCCTGGAGCCGGTCCTTCCAGGGACCGGCCACCACCTGGGACACATTTCCGCCACGGCCGGTTCCCGGCCGGGGAGGCCGTCTCAGGCCGCGGCGGCCCGCGCCCCGATCATGGCGTGCAGCCGGTCGGCCGCCGCCCGCCCGAACTCCGGATCGTTGATGTGGGTGTCGTAGTCGTGGATCCGGGCGGCGCTGCCCCGCAGCCCCTCGCGCAGCGCCGCGAACAGCGCCCCGTCGGCGTCGGGATCGTGGTAGGGCCCGCCGGGGGCGCCGAGCGTGGACAGTCCGCGCAGGGGCAGGCAGAGGGCCGTGGGGCCGGTGGCCGCACGGAGTTTGGCGGCGACCCTGCGGCCGAGCTCGGCGCATTCGGCGCCGGTCGTGCGGATCACCGTGATCGAGGGGTTGTGGACGTGGATCCGGCGGTGGCGGACCCGTTCGGGCAGGCTCTCCAGCGGGCCGAACTTCACCATGTCCAGCGCCCCCAGGCTCACCACCTGCGGGATCCCGGCCCGCCCGGCGGCGCTGAGCCGGTCGGGCCCGGCGGTCAGGATGCCGCCGCACAGGTCGTCGGCGAGCTCGCTGAGGGTGAGGTCGAGGACGCCGGCGAAGATCCCCTGGCCAGCCAGGGTCTCCAGGGTCCGGCCGCCGGTCCCGCTGACGTGGAAGACCAGTACCTCGTAGCCCAGTTCGGTCAGGCGCTCCCGGGCCGCGTCCACGCCGGTCGTGGTCACGCCCGCCATGCTCGCCGCGATCAGCGGCCGGGGCCCCGAGCCCAGCGGGGCCGGCCGGCGCAGCTCCAGGGCGGAGCGCGCGTAGGCCCCGGCCATCCCGGTCACCGCCGCGACGGCGTTGGCGAGGACCGGCCCGGAGACGCTGTTGATCCCCGCGATGTCCACGACGCTGTACATCATCGTGATGTCCGCCGATCCGACGTACGGGGCCGTGTCCCCGGACGCCATCGAGGAGACCATCACCTTCGGCACGCCGAGCGGCAGGGCGCGCATCGCCCGAGTGGCGATGGAGGTCCCGCCGCTGCCCCCGATCGCGAGGACCCCGTGCAGCCGTCCTTCGGCGTGCAGGCGTAAGAGGACGGCTTCCGCGCCCCGGGCCATGGCGGTCACGGCCGCGCCCCGGTCGGCGGCCGCGCGCAGTGCGGACAGTTCCGTTCCCGCGGCCCGCGCCACCGCTTCGCGCGGTACGTCGGCGGGCACGAGGGGCTCGTTCATGATTCCTGTGTCGACCGTGATCACTTCGACGCCGGTGCGCAGCAGCCTCTCGCGCAGCCAGCCGTACTCCACACCCTTGGTGTCCAGGGTTCCCACCAGCACGACGTTCGTCATATGTGCAATGTCCATGCAGGTGCGGTTTGTTGGCAAGTAAAGGGCAGGTCAACCCTGATCGGGGAGGAGTTCCAACAGCCGTTCCAGGAAAGGGATCTGAGACACCACCAGCTTGGTCCGGGCCGCGTCGGGGGTGAACCACTCGACCCTGTCCAGCTCGGGGAACTCCTGCGTCCGCCCCGACCTCGGCGGCCACTCCATGGTGAAGGTGCCGGGCACCGCGAGGGCCGGATCCAGATCCGCCCGTACCGCCCAGATGGTCACCAGCTTCCCGCCCATCATCCGCACCTCGCCCAGCGGCAGGTACGGACCCTCCGGCGGCGGCAGCCCGACCTCCTCCTCGAACTCCCGGCGGGCCGCGTCGCGCGCGGTCTCCCCGGGCTCGTACTCGCCCTTCGGGATCGACCAGGCGCCCGCGTCACGGCGCTCCCAGAGCGGGCCGCCCATATGGCCGAGCAGGATCTCGACCCCGGCCCCGGCTCCGGCGGCGGGTGCGGGTGCGGGGCGGAACAGGAGCAGTCCGGCACTTCGCTTCGCTGTCATGGCGCATCCCTACCCCGCCCGGGCGGCCCTCAGTGGTCGTGCGGGCCCTCGCGGTGGACCGGGCCGTGGGCGTCCGCGCAGTGCGCGTCGGTCCGGTCCTCCTCGCCGGGGCGGCCGACCGACAGGAGGGCGTCCTGCGCGTGGTCCACCTGGAGGGTGGTGTGGGTGATCCCGTACTCCTTCGCCAGCAGCGCTTCCAGGTCCCGGCGCACGGCGTGGCAGTCGCCCTCCGGGGCCACCAGCACGTGCGCGGACAGCGCCGCCTGCCCCGAGGTGATGGTCCAGATGTGCAGGTCGTGCACCTCGGTGACCGGCGGGTGCCCGACCAGCCGGTCACCGACCGTGTCCGGGTCCACGTGGGCCGGGGCGGCCTCCAGCAGGATCCGGCCGGACTCGCGGACCAGTCCGTAGCCCGCCTTGACCATCAGGACGACCACGACGAGCGAGGCGATCGAGTCGGCCTGCCGGAAACCGGTGGTGAGCACGATCAGACCGGCGACGGCGGTGCCGATGAAGGCGAACAGGTCGTTCAGGATGTGCTGGTAGGCGCCCTCCACGGCCAGGGAGGTGCGGTTCGCCTTCGAGATGCACCAGGCCGCCGCGATGTTGACGACGATGCCCGCCAGCGCCGTCACCAGCACCAGCCCGCCCTCCACCGGCGGCGGATCGAGCAGCCGCCGTACGGCCTCGTACGCCAGCCAGACCGCCAGCAGCAGCAGGGTCAGGCCGTTGGCCTGGGCGGAGAGTATCTCCGCGCGCTTGAGCCCGTACGTGAAACCACCGCGCGCCGGCCGGGCGGCCAGCCGCATCGCGATCAGCGCGAGGACGATCGAGACGGCGTCCGTCAGCATGTGCGCGGCGTCGGAGATCAGGGCCAGGGAGTGCGCCAGGATGCCGATGACCACCTCGATGGCCATGAAGCCCGTGATCAGGCCGAGGGCGATGCCGAGCCAGCGGCGGTCCGCGTCGGCGGCGACCCCGTGGCTGTGCCCCGCGTGGCCGTGGCCTTCGTGAGCGACGGTGCCGACGGTGTCGTGGTCGTGGGGCGCGTGATCGTGCGCGCTCATGGTGTCCCCCGTGGGTCGTGGCGAATCGCTCGCGCGTTCCGCTTCGCCTGAAGTGAAGCGCACCTCGGGAGGATGGGCAAAGGCTGCAACGGGGACCGTTGTCATTACCCATAACGCCACCCTGACCTGCGGTTATGCCGAGCGCTGCGGATCGTGGGAAAATCGCCCCATGGTCCAGCGCCCCGGTGTGCCGACCGCGCCAGAGCTCCTCCTGGAAACGGACAGGGGTTCCACCGCGTTGAGCCCGCGCCGGACGTACCACGTCGGCCGGGACCCCCTCTGCGAGATCTGCCTCGACGACGCCCGCGTCTCCTGGCACCACGCGGTGCTGCGCCCCGAAGGCGACCACTGGACGCTGGAGGACGAGGACAGCACCAACGGCACGTTCGTCGACGGCCACCGCGTCCGCGAGTGGGCGGTCGGCGTCGGGAGCGAGCTGCGCTTCGGCAGCGCCGCCGACGGACCGCGCGTCCGCTTCGCCGAACCCGCCGTCCTTTCCCGCCCCTCCTCGGTCTCCCGCCCGGACATGACCACCACCTTCCGGCGGCCGACCTCGGTGCGCCCGCTCGCCGACCGGGCCGCCGTCCGCATCGGCCGCGCCCCCGACAACGACCTCGTCATCGACGACCTCGTCGTCTCCCGCCACCACGCCGAACTCCGGTCCCGCCCCGGCGGCGGATACGAGATCGCCGACCTCGGCAGCCACAACGGCACCTACCTCAACGGCGCCCGCCTCACGGGGGCCGCCGCCATCGCCGACGGGGACATCGTCGGCATCGGCCACTCCGCCTTCTGCCTGGTCGGCGACCAGCTGCAGGAGTACGTGGACACCGGCGAGGTCTCCCTCGACGTGCAGGACCTCGGCGTGGCCGTCGACCACGGCCGCAAGACCCTCCTCGACCAGGTCTCCTTCCCCGTCGGAGCCACCACCCTGCTCGCCGTCGTGGGCCCCAGCGGCGCCGGCAAGTCCACCCTGCTCGGCGCGCTGACCGGCCTGCGCCCCGCCGACCGCGGCACCGTCCTCTACGACGGCCGCGACCTCTACCGGGACTACGCCGAACTGCGCAGCCGCATCGGCCTCGTCCCGCAGGACGACATCCTGCACTCCCAGCTGACCGTGCGCCGCGCCCTCGTCTACGCCGCCGAGCTGCGCTTCCCGCAGGACACCGCCAAGTCCGAACGCGAGGCCCGGGTCGACGAGGTGATCGGCGAACTCGGCCTCCAGCAGCGGGCCGACCAGCCCATCCACAGCCTCTCCGGCGGCCAGCGCAAACGGGTCTCCGTCGCCCTGGAACTGCTGACCAAGCCCTCCCTCCTCTTCCTGGACGAGCCCACCTCCGGGCTCGACCCGGGCATGGACCGCTCGGTGATGAACATGCTGCGCGGCCTCGCCGACGACGGCCGCACGGTCATCGTCGTCACCCACAGCGTCCTCAACCTGAGCGTCTGCGACCGCCTCCTGGTCCTCGCGCCCGGCGGCCGCATCGCCTACTACGGACCCCCGGACGAGGCGCTCGGCTTCTTCGGCTTCGACCAGTGGCCCGAGGCCTTCGAAGCCTTCGAGAACGAGCGCGAGCGCGACTGGGCCGGGCAGCACCGGGCCTCGCCGCTGTACCGCCGCTACGTCGACGTGGCCGGCCGGGTCCCGCTCGCGGGCCAGGGCGACCGGGCCGCGGGCGTCCCGCCCAAGCCGCCGCCCAAGGCGCAGAGCTGGGGTTCGCAGCTCTCCACCCTGATCCGCCGGTACGCCGCCGTGCTCAGCGCCGACCGCACCTTCCTGATCATCATGGTCGCCCTGCCGTTCGTCATGGGTGCCATGGCCCGCGCGCTGGCCGGCAGCGAGCTCACCGCGGAGACGGCCCTCAACGCCCTGTTCATCCTGTGCGTGGGCGGGGTCCTGACCGGAGCCGCCAACGCCGTCCGCGAACTGGTCAAGGAACGCGTCATCTACCAGCGCGAACGCGCCGTGGGGCTCTCCCGGTCGGCCTACCTGATGTCCAAGGTGGTGGTCCTCGGCGCCGTCACCATCGCCCAGGCCGTGGTCCTCACCCTGGTCGGCCTCGCCGGGGTCAAGACCAACGCCCCCGGCGGCAAGGGCCTCTTCCTGCCCCCGCTGATCGAGATCACCCTCGTCGTCGCCCTGCTGTCCGTCACCGCCATGGTGCTCGGACTGCTGATCTCCGCCCTGGTGACCAAGGAAGAGGTCACGATGCCGCTGCTGGTCCTGCTCACCATCGTGCAGGTCGTCTTCTGCGGCTCCCTGCTCAAGCTCACCGGCGTCCCCGTCATCGAACAGTTCGCCTGGTTCGTGCCGGCCCGCTGGGCCATGGGCGCCATGTCGGCCACCATCGACCTCGGAGCCATCGTCCCCGGCAAGATCACCCAGGACCCGCTCTTCGACCACGAGCCCCGTCTGTGGCTGCTGGAGGTGGGGCTGCTGGCCGCCCTGTCCGTGCTGTTCGGCGTGCTGGTGGGCCGGGTGCTGCGCCGCCACGAGCCCACCATCATGCGGAAGTAGCCGCGATGACCAGCCCCGGCCCGGCCGCGGACTTCCGGCCCACCCACATCGTCCCGCAGGACGGGCTCCCCGCCTGGGAGACCCCGGACCTGTCCCGCCCGACCGTTCCGCTCGACGCCTTCCTCCCCGTACGCCTGCTGTCCCGGCGCGGGGAATGGGGGGAGATCCTGTGCGCCAACGGCTGGTCCGCCTGGGTGGACGGACGCCTGCTGCTCGCGGTGCCGCAGCCCCCGCCGACCGGCGGGCGCCCGCTGACCCGCGTCGAGGACCCGCAGCCGCTGCTCGCCCGGTGCACGGAGGAGCTGGAACGCTACCGGCGGGCCGTCACCGACCTCGCGGCCGGGCGGACCGATCCCGAGTCCTTCCGGCGGTCCCTGCGGGGCGTGCGGGTCGGCGTCGTCGTCGACGGGGAGTCCGTGTGGCTCTACGACGAGACGGCGGGACGGTGGATGTACGGGGACGGGAGCCGCCTGGCCACCTACGCGGTCGTCGCGGGACCCGGTGCCCAGCCCGCGGCGCAGGCACCGCCGGAGGAGGCGGACACCGAGGGCGGGGGCGACGTACGAGAAGTTCCGCACGAACCCACGAAGATCGTGGAGCTGCCCGGGCCCGAGGCGGGCTGATGGGCTCCGATCCGGCCGTGGAGCCCTTCCGCGGGCGGGAGTCCGACCTGCGGGGGCGGCGGATCGCCGGGTACGTGGTGGAGGCCGAGATCGGGCGCGGCGGGATGGCGGTGGTCTACCGCGCGCACGACGTACGGCTGGACCGCACGGTCGCGCTGAAGCTGCTCGCGCCCGAACTGGCGCGCAACGACGTCTTCCGGAAGCGGTTCGCGCACGAGTCGAAGGTGGCGGCGGCCATCGACCACCCGCACATCGTGCCCGTCTTCGAGGCGGGGGAGACCGACGGGATGCTGTACATCGCCATGCGGTACGTGCCCGGTCAGGACCTGCGGGCCATGCTGGACCGGACGGGCCCGCTGCCGGTGGAGGCGGCGGCCCGGATCGCCGGCCAGGTGGCCTCGGCGCTGGACGCGGCGCACGCCCACGACCTGGTGCACCGCGACGTGAAGCCCGGCAACATCCTGGTCGCGGGCGGCACCGACAGCGAACACCCCGAGCACGTCTACCTCACGGACTTCGGGCTGACGAAGAAGTCGCTGTCGCTGACCGGGTTCACCAGCGTCGGGCAGTTCGTCGGGACCCTGGACTACGTGGCGCCCGAGCAGATCGCCGGGAAGCCGGTCGACGGCCGGTGCGACGTCTACAGCCTGGGGTGCGTGGTCTACGAAACCCTGGCAGGCAGCCCGCCGTTCGAGCGCGACGACGACATGGCACTGCTCTGGGCCCATCAGTACGATCCGCCGCCGGCGGTGTCCTCGCGGCGGGAAGGGCTCTCGCCGGGGGTGGACGAGGTGCTGGCACGGGCCCTGGCGAAGGCGCCCGAGGACCGGTGGGGGAGCTGCCTGGAGTTCACGGGGGCGCTGCGGCGGGCGGGCGAGGGTGCGGGCGGGGGTGCGGGAGCTCCCTCCGGCGTGGCCGCCTTCGTCCGGGCGCCCGCCCGGGCGGCCTCGGACGGGCCGCCGCCACCGCCGCCGCGGTGGGCGCTGCCGGTGTTCTAGCCCGGATCCCTACGGTGTTCTAGCCCTGGTCGGGAGAAGGGGCGCACACGACGTGGGCCGTGACCTCGGCGTGTGCGGCCGCGGCGTACCAGCCCCGGCGGCCGTCCGCGCCGACGACGGGGTGGGAGGCCAGGACGGTGTGCCGGAGCGTGCCGTCGCGGCCGCGGTCCCAGCGGGTGGTGGAGTACCCGCCGGACTGCACGGCCGTGCCGCGCGGACAGAAGACCCTGCTGACGGACACCGCCTGGGCGGAGGCGTCCTTGCGGCCGGTGTCGCCGGAGAGGTGGCGGGTGCCCGGGCCGGTCGCCTGGGTGGGGAGGGCGGTGGAGAGGGTCAGGGCGAGCGCGGAGAGGGCGATCAGGCCGGCGGCGTGAAGGGGCCGGAACAGGCCTTTGGTCATGTTCACGGAGACGAGCGTGTCATGCGGAAACGATCCCCCGATGAGACGATGTGCGACTGTTCACTCGAACGGCTCAAGGGGTGGGCGGGACGGGAGGGGCGGGCTCGGCGGGGGCCCGCCGGGCCGGTTCGCTGCGGCGGCGGGTCAGCAGGGCTCCGAGGAAGCCCGTCACCGCGCCCGCGAGGAACGCGAGCCCGACCGTGCGCCAGAGCAGCGGGCGCAGCAGCACCTCGCCGCCGAGCTCGCCGGAGTCGCCGATGCCCAGCAGGGACAGGCCGAACTGGGCCTGGATCCGGGCCAGCAGGCACACCACCAGGGTCCCCAGGGCCAGGGCGACGGCCAGGTGGAGGGCGTGCTGCCAGGGGCGGACGTGCGCGGGCGACCGGGCGGCGGCCAGCGCGCCGGCCCCGAGCAGCAGGACGACGGCGAGCACGACGAGCCACCACGCCCGGGCGTCCCGTTCCGCGAGCGAGGCCACGTCGATGGTGGACAGGTCCGGGGCGGAGTCCCGGCCGGTGGCGCGCAGCACCTCGTCCAGGACCTGCGGTACGGGCAGTCCGAACGGCCCCTCGGCCTTGCCCTCCCAGGCCCCGCCGAAGCCGAGGGTGAGGGCGGGCCAGACCAGGTTCGGCAGGCCCAGCAGGATCACCGCGAGGGTGCGGTCCGCGTGCCCCCCGGTCGCGGCCACCACCAGGCCGACGCCGATCCCGATGGCGACGTACGCGAGGAGCAGCGCGACCACGGCGAACGCCGCCGGGCGCACCGCCGCGTGGAAGCGGACCAGCCCCGCCGGGAGCGGTGCGCGCCGGGACACCAGCAGGGCGACCAGCAACAGGCCCAGGATCCACAGCAGTCCGAAGCCGAGGGTGGCCGGGATCGCGGCCTCGAAGCCCACCGTGGGGGAGGCGTCGAGGATCTCGCCGATGTCGCCGAGGATCGAATCGCCCGTGGAGACCGCGAAGTTCTGGCGGGACAGCAGGGCGACGCCGGTCAGCGCCACCAGCCACAGGACCACCAAGGGCGCGGCGCGGGCGAGGAGTTCGCGGGCCCCGGCCACGGCCCGGTTGTGCAGGGGGCGCAGGAAGAGCCAGCCGGTGGTCAGTGCGCCGGCCAGGCTGACGGAGAGGGGGAGCAGGGACAGGCTCGCGTCGGCCCCGGCCAGGAAGCCGGCTCCGCCGGTCACCTCCACCGAGCCGCCCGCGGCCATCAGCACGACGGCTGCCACCACGTGCGGGAACGCACCCCCGGGCAGCTCACCGGCGCCGGCGAGGGCGAGCCCCGCGGCAGCCGTGACGGCCATCACCGCGAAGCCCGCGAGGACCGCGACGAGGGCGTCCCGCCAGGCTCGCGCGGACGGTGCCGTTGCAGGGGTCACCCTGCCACCGTAGGCAGCTCCGCTTGCGGCCACCACCCGGACGGCGCACACAATGGTCGCCAGGAGTGCACCACGTCCGGAGATGTCCGCTGACGACCCGAGCAACGTCCGCATCGCAACGTCCGCAGCGGAACGTCCACAGGGGACCGGAACCCCTCCGCCTGGGAAGAAGAGCCCGTGACCACTCAACCCTCCGGCCAGCAGCCGCCGTGGCCCACACAGCCGTCACAGCCGCCCTCGCAGCCGCCGTCGTCCTCGTCCGGGCGCCCCACGGGCCCCCCGTCCGGGCCCCTCTCCGGGGGCCGTGAGGGGCCCCCGCCACCCCCGCCGCCGGCCCCTCCCGGAGGATCCGGGAGCGGGGTGCCCCCCGGACCCCCCGAGCCCCCGCACAAGCCCTGGTGGCGTTCCGTTCCCCGGCTCGCCACCACGATCGTCGCCCTCGCCGCCGCCGTGACCCTGGCCGTCGTACTGACCAGGCCCAGCGGCGGCGGTGGCACCACCACCGCCGCGGGCAACGAGGTCTTCCTGCAGCCCGTGGCGGCGTCCGGGCCGGACCCCTTCACGGAGTCCACCGCGGCCAAGGACGCCACGGCGGCGCCCGAGAGCCCGCCGCCCCCGACGGCGGAGACGAAGCCCGGGCCGAAGACCCCGCCGGCCACCGGAACCGCGGCCACCACACCCAGCGTCAGCGGCGCCTCGCCCGAGCTGTACGGGGGCACGAGGGACGTGGCCGCCTGTGACGTCGAGAAGCAGATCAGGGTGCTGTCGGCGCAGCCCTCCAAGAACGCCGCGTTCGCCTCGGCGCTCGGCATCCAGCCGACGGCCGTGCCCGCCTACCTCCGCTCCCTCACCCCGGTCCAGCTCCGGGTGGACACCCGGGTCACCAACCACGGCTACCGGAACGGCAGCGCCACCAGCTACCAGGCCGTGCTCCAGGCCGGGACCGCCGTGCTCGTGGACGACCGCGGGGTGCCGCGGGTCCGCTGCGCCTGCGGGAACCCGCTCGGGCCGCCGGTGGCGCTGAAGGCCAACCCGAAGCGGTTCGGACAGCCCTGGACCTCGTACCAGCCCTCGCGGGTGGTGGTCATCGCCCCGTCCGTGACCATCGTGAACAAGTTCGTGATCTACGACTACCGCGACAGCCGGTGGTTCGAGCGCGACCGGGGCGACCACCGCGGCCGCCACGACAGGCCGATCCCGCCGCCGGTCATCCCGACCCCGATCTTCACCACCCCGCCGCCCTCGCCGACGCCGACGCACACGGGGCCGACCCCGACGGTCACTTCCCCGTCCCCGACGGTCACCTCGCCGTCCCCGTCGGTGTCGCCGTCGGAATCCCCGTCGGTGTCGCCTTCCGAGTCGCCGTCGCAGTCCCCGTCCGAGTCGCCGTCCGAGTCGCCTTCCGAGTCCCCTTCGGTCTCGCCTTCGGAGTCGGCCTCGGAGTCGCCGTTGGAGTCCGCGTCCCCGTCGGAGTCGCCTTCGGAGTCCGTGTCGGCCTCGGTGACCGGGTCGGAGTCCCCGTCCGAGTCGGCGTCCCCGTCCGAGTCCGCCTCGGAGGCACGGTCCGTTTCGCCGTCCGTTTCGCCTTCCGCGACTCCCTCGAAGAGCGCGGTCGCGCCGTCGCCCTCCCGGAGCTCGGCGGAACCACGGCCTCCGGCCCCGCCGAAGATCTCCTCGGTGGCGCCGGAGCCCGAGCCCCCGGTGGTCTCGGAGCGGCCTGAGCCGCCGAAGCCGAAGCCGACGCCCCCGCCGCTGGTCTCGCCGCAGCCCGAGCTGCCGCCGGCCCCGCCGCCCCCGCCCCCGCCGCCGCCCGCGCCGGTTCCGGCGAGCTCGCTGATCGCGCCTCCGCCGCCGCCCTCCCCGGTGGGGCCCGGAGCCGGCACCGACCAGAATTCGGACGGAGGACCGGTCGGTAACGGCAACGGCAACGGCAACGACAACGGCAACAACCAGTAGTTTCCCGTCCGACACGAAGACCTCCCCGAGGGCCGGTGGCCCTCGGGGAGGTCTCGTACCGCCGTCGTGCGGAGGCTGCCGCGACTGCTAGCGGACGCGCCCGTACATGTTCGGGTTGTACGCGCTGAAGCTGGAGACGCGGACCTGCTTGCCCGGGCGCGGGGCCTCGATGTACTTGCCGCCGCCGAGGTAGATGGCTACGTGGTGGATGCCCGAGGCGCTGCCGTTCGAGGTCCAGAAGACCAGGTCTCCGCGGCGCAGATCGGAGCGGGAGATCGGAGTGGTGGCCCGGTACTGGTCGGAGGCCACGCGGGGGAGGGTGATCCCGGCGGAGCGGTACGCGGCCTGGACCAGGCCCGAGCAGTCCCAGGCGCGGGGGCCGTTGCCGCCCCAGGCGTACGGGTCGCCCAGGTGGCCGTTGGCGAAGGAGATGGCGCCCTCGGTGCCCTGGCGGATGGGGGTGCCGGAGGAGCCCGAGGAGCCGGATCCGCCGGAGGAGCCCGAGGAAGAGCCGGAGCCCGAACCGGATCCCGAGCCCGAGCCGCCGGCGAAGCGCTCGTACTTGTCCTTGTGCTGGGTCCAGCGCCACCAGCCCGTGCCGTCCTTGTACCAGTACACGCGGTCCGTCGCGTCCCAGCCCGCGCGGCCGCGGAACGTCGGCTCGGAGGTGCGGATGGAGGAGGACGAAGAGGAGGAAGAAGAGGAGGAAGAAGAGGAGGAGGACGGGGCGCCGGCCGAGGAGCCGCGGCTGTTCGCCACGTACTTGCTGTAGTGCTGGGTCCAGCGCCACCAGCCGGTCGCGTCCTTGTACCAGTACTTCGAGCCGTCCCAGCCCGCGTGCGCCGGCGCCGGCTCGGCGGAGGCGGTGCCCACCCCGGTGCCCATCAGCAGCGTGGCGCCGACGGCCGCGACCACGGCGCCGCGCAGGGTGCAACGACGGCGGCGGGCCGCGGCGGCCGTCATGGCCGTCGTGCCGCGCGCGCAGCCGGTGCAGTCACAGCTGTCGGGTATTTCTTCGGTGAACTCGGGCGTGCGCATGCATGATTCCTTATCCATCGGGGGTGTTTTCAGCGGGCGTCGGCGGCAGGGCCGCGCGCCGTGTAGAAGGCCACGGTCAAGTCCTTGACCAGGGCCTTGCGTTCGTAGTCGTCCAGGCTCACGAGCCCGCGGTCCGACATCCGGTGAACGGTGTCGTCGACGGCGTCGAGCACGGAGGTGAGGACGGAGTCCCGGTGCCGGGCGTCGATCGAGGCGACCCGGCGGCGCTGCATCGCGGCGGCGACCTCGGGGGCGTACTCGACCTGCAGCGGCCGGGCGGAGAAGACTTCGATGCCGACGGCCCTGCATTCGGCGGCGAGCAGCCGGGTCAGTTCGTCGCCGACGGCCTCGGTGTCGCGCAGGGTCCCCGGCCCGTCCGGCCCGTCCGGCTCCGGGCCGAAGGAGTCGGCGGGCATCCGGGAGAGCACCCGGGCGGTCGCCGACTCCACCTGTCCGCGCAGGTACGCGGTGTGGTCGTCGACCGCCAGCAGCGCGCGGGCGGTGTCCCTGACCCGCCATACGACGAGGATCACGGACCGCAGCGCGGTGCCCTCGGAGTCGACGACGCAGAGCGGCTCGCTGCGCCAGTGGCGCAGCCGGACGTCGACGCGGGTGTGCCGGGGCACCGGGTTGGACCAGATGAGGCCGGTACGCCGGATCGTGCCGCGGTAGCGGCCGAAGAGGGTCAGCGACCAGGCCTGGCCGGTGCGAACGCGTCGCAGTCCGCAGAGCGCGACGAGCGCGAGGAGCGCGCAGCAGGCGACGGCGGCCAGGGGCCAGGCCTCGGCGGGCGAGACGGCGGGGCGGAGCTCGCCGAACCGTGCGAGGGCGGCGGCGCCGCCTGTGGCCAGCGCGGCCGCGAGCAGGGCCCACCAGCCGGAACAGGCCCGCGCGGGGCGTTCGGTGAGCTCGGGGTCGAGTACGGGAGGAAGGGTCCGGGGCTGGGCCGGGGCGGCCGCCGCCATGACCGGAGCAGTGGGTCGGGGTATCGCCGCGCGGGGGAGGCCCAGCGGAAGCGTGCCCGGGTCCGCAGGCGGGTCCCCGAGCCGGCGGGGCGCGCTCGGGCCGTCAGGGGCCGCGGCGCCGTGGGCGCCGGCGGGGTGTCCGGTGCGGCCCTCGGCCGGTCCCTCGTCACGGAAGAGCGGGCCGAGCACCAGGGGGTCCCGGTACGGCCGCACGACCAGACTGCCACGCCCGGAACGGACGCCGGAGCCCGAGCGGGAGCCGGAGGCCGAGCTCGAGACCGCGCCGGAGCCGGAGGCCGAGCCCGCGCCGGAGCCGGAGCCGGAGACCGAGCCCGACACCGCGCCGGAGCCGGAGACCGAGCCCGAGACAACGCCGGAGCCGGAGCCGGAGCCGGAGCCGGAGCCGGAGACCGAGTCGGAGACCGAGCCGGAGGCCGAGCCGGAGGCGGGCTCGGAGCCGGCGGGCGGGGTGGATATTCGTCCGGGGGTCCCGGACCCGCCTTCGGTTCTCTCCGTCTCTCCTTGCACCCCTCCCTCCGGTGCTCCGGCCGGTTCTCCGGTCCTCTTCGGCGCTTGCGACAAGCCACACCCCACACAGCCGTGGGCGCCAACGACCCCGTGCGGAGGGGTTGCTGACGCCAGCAAAGATGATCATGAACGGATCGATCTTCGCGAAATCGTACAAGTCGTCCATTAGGCGAAAGTCCCGACAGGCCGGTACTTAGGTACTTTTTCATCCCGATCTTCAGGACCCCGGAAGGCCGCTAGCGCACGCGGGCAGCGCAGCTCCCTCGACGCGCCGGTCCGCCCTCCGCGCTCAGCGAACCGCGGACCGGCGTGGACCCGTGAAGAGTGAGACCCTGAAGGTGTGGCCGAAAGGGGCGTGAACCCCCAGGTCGAGTGGCCCGCCCGGACGGACACGAGCCTCGCGCTCAACCACATGGGCACCTTCGACTGGGACCTCGACAGCGGGCAGATGTTTCTGGACACCACCGCCCTCGAGGTCCTCGACCTGCGCCCCGAGGAGTTCACGGGCACGCCCGCCGGGCTGGGCGACCGCCTAGCGCCCGGCGAGCAGGCCCGGCTCGACGCGAGGGTCGCGCAGGCGCTGAAGGCCGGTCGCAGCCACTACGGGGCCTACGTGCGCAGCCGCGACCGGGAGGGAGCGCCGGGCTGGACCCATGTCCAGGGCCGCATCCTGCGGGACCCGCGCGGGCGCCCGTACCGCGTGATCGGGATTCTCCGCGACGCCGTCCACGACCCCGGAGAGCCCGGCGCCGCCGGTGAGCGCGACGAGGGCCGGCGCCGCATGACGGGGGTCGTCGAGCGCACCACGGCGATCCTGGCGCACGCCCGCACCGTCAACGACGTCACCGACGTCCTCAAGGACCCCGAGGCCCTCGCCCACCTCGGCGCGGTCAGCGTCATGCTCGGCGTGGTCGACGGCGGCCGGATCCACCTGGTCGCGGAGGGGCAGCTCGGGGCGTACGTACCGGAGACCGAGTACACCCGGGTCGACGCACCGCTGCCGATGAGCGAGGCGGTACGGACGCTGCGGCCGGTGTACCTGGGATCCCGCGAGGAGTTCCAGCGGCGCTACCCGGACCTGTGGCCGTACATCGAGCCGCTGGCCGTCCGCAGCGGGGTCTACATGCCGCTCATCGCCCAGGGCCGGCCCATCGGCGCGCTCGGACTGCTCTACACGCGCGACGGCGACTTCAACGCCGAGGAGCGCAACGTGCTGATGGCCCTCGGCAGCGGCATCGCGCAGAGCCTCCAGCGGGCCATCCTCTTCGAGCAGGAGCACGACCTCGCCGAAGGCCTCCAGCAGGCCATGCTGCCGCGCCGCATCCCGGAGGTGGCGGGTGCACTGATCGCCGTGCGGTACCGGGCCGCCCGGATGGGGCGGGACATCGGCGGCGACTGGTACGACGTGGTCCCGCTCGGCGAGGGCCGTGTCGGCGTGATGATCGGCGACGTGGAGGGCCACGACACGGACGCCGCCGCCGTCATGGGCCAGCTGCGCATCGCCCTGCGCGCATACGTCGCGGAGGGCCACACCCCCGGCGCGGCCATGGCGCGGGCCTCGGCCTTCCTGCGCGACCTGGAGACCGAACGCTTCGCCACCTGCACCTACGCCGACATCGACCTCACCAGCGGCAAGGCCCGGCTGGTGCGCGCCGGACACATCGACCCCGTGGTGCGGCGCGGCGACGGCAGCTGCCACCGGGTGCAGGTGGCGGGCGGGCTGCCGCTGGGCCTGCCGGCGGGCGGGCCGGGTGCCTCCGGTGGCCCGGGTGCTTTCGGCGCCACCGGTACGGGCGCCTCCGGTACGGGATACCCCGTCACCAGCCTCGAACTGCACCCCGGTGACACCCTGTTGCTGTGCACGGACGGGCTGACCGAACGGCCCGGCGGGGATCCGGAGACGGGTGTGCGCGAGCTCATGGAGGCGGTCCGGGACGGGCCGGCAGACGTGGAGGAACTCGCCGACGTGCTGTGCGACTTGGTCGGGGACTCGGGTGGCGGCGACGACATGGCCCTCCTCCTGCTGCGCCGGCGCGGCACCCCGCTCCCGTCCGGCGGCGGCCCGCTGCGCCACCGCCTCACCCCCGGGGACCCCGACGCCCCGGCGATGGCCCGCCACCTGATCCGGGCGGCCGCCGCGGCGTGGGGGGCGTGGGACCAGGCCGACGAGATCGAGCTGGCGGCGGACGAGCTGATGACCAACGCGCTGGTCCACACGGACGGCGTCTCCGGGGTCAGCATGCGGCTGACCCCGGAGGGCCGGATCCGCATCGAGGTGGAGGACACCAGCAGCGCCCTGCCGAGGCGCCGGGAGGCCGACGACTGGGCGGTGTCGGGGCGCGGCCTGATGCTGGTGGACCGACTCGCGGACGCCTGGGGCGTGGAGCCGCGGGGCAGCGGGAAGTGCGTGTGGTGCGAGTTCGCCGTCCAGGGGAACGACCCGCCGGCCACCGGGCCCGGCGCAGCAGGGTAGGCACGGGTCGGAGAGCCGGGGCAAGGGAGGCTGCCGGCAGGGGTTTCGCGGGCTACCGGGCCGCGTAGGGGCCCTGCGCGGCCTTGGCGAACTGCATCGCCGTCAGCGCGCGGACGAAGCGGATCGCGAGGACGGAGGCCGCGAGCAGCAGCACGCCGTACGCGGATGCGGCGGTGGCGGCGACGGCGAGCCCGTCCGCGTCGTCGGCGCGGTCGCGGAGGGTGCCGAAGACACGGCCGGCGAACAGCGCGGTGATCCACACCAGCCACCACGTGGTGACGGGCGCCGTCGAGACGGGCCGGAGGGCTCAGTCCGGTCCGCGCAGCAGGCTGGCGGCCCAGATCTCCTTCGCCGACCTGTACGGGATGCGGAGGAAGGCGAAGGGGACGAGCCAGCCGCCGATGGCCCAGGCCGTGGACCGGGTGACCGCGTCCCGGCCGAGGAACAGGGCGTTGTGGTGGACGCGGTGGAACCAGGCGATGAACAGGGCCGCCGTGACGACCAGCAGCGGTGTCTCGACGAACCCCACCAGGGCCAGCAGGGTGCCGCCGTCCTCGGTCCCCGCGTCCGGGTGGCTTCCGGTGCGCAGGGCCGAGCCGAGGTACAGGCCGGTTCCGGTCAGGAGCAGGGCGTACAGGCCGGAGAGTGCGAGCAGGACGGTCGTGGCCGTCGCGAGTCCCCCGGGCGGGCGCGGCACGGCGAGGGGTTCCGCGGCGAACTCCGGCAACGGCCCACCGGGAACCGCCGGCGGCGGTGGCTGCGGGTCGGGGTCGGGGTCGACGGGCTGTGGTGAGCCGGTCGCGCTGATGGACATGGAGAGGTACCCCCGGAAACAGGACGTCACGGTCGAAGGCATGGCGCGGGCCAAGATTTCAGACCGCACCTTTGATCGGCTTGGTGGTTTGGTAGCCGGGTCGGCGGGGTCGGCCGGGATGGCGGGGCGGCCGGGCTGGCGGGCCGACCGGGAGGCCCGGGGCCGAAATCCCGGGCCGGTGCGGGCGAATGGCTGATCGTCACCGGACTCGCGCCGCGTTCGTATGCTCATATGCACGGACTGGCCGATCCTGCCTGGATGTCGCCCCTGCGCCCGCCGTGGCCCGTCCTGCTGCCGGCCCTGCTCACCGTGTTGCTCGTGGCCCCGGTGCCCCCGCCGGCCCACGCCTCGGGAAGCGGCGCCGGCGAGGGGATCGAGACGGCCCGCACCTCCCGGCAGATCGCCCCCGGGGTACGGCTGGAGTCGTACGACCGGCTCGAAGCCGACCGCTGGCTCCGCATCGACGAACTCGACGTCCAGCTGGCGGGTGCCGCCTCCGGGCCGGGCTCCGCGGCGGGCCCCGGCTCCGGCCCCGGGGTGCGCGTGGAGTACCTCGGCGGCCGGGGCGTCGCCACCGTCTCCGACTCCGCCGCACGCCACCCCGCCGGTCCCGGCCGCCGCGTGGTCGCCGCCGTGAACGGGGACTTCTTCGACATCCGGGGTACGGGCGCCCCGCTCGGCCCCGGCATCGGCGCCGGACGGCTGCTGCACGCCGCCTCGGCCGGCGCCGGACAGGCCGTCGGCTTCGGTGCCGACGGGGTGGGCCGGGTGCTCCGCCTGGCCCTGGACGGGAGCGTCACCCTGCCCGGCGGTGCGGTCCGCCCGCTCGCCGGTTTCAACACCGCACGGCCGCCCGCCGAGGGCTTCGCCGTCTACACCGCCGACTGGCCGGCGGACGGACTCCCCGCCACCGGACCGGCGGTGGAGCTGCGCGGGGGCCGGGTCACGGCCGTACGCGCGGCCGTACGAGGGCCCGCGCGCCGGGAGCGCCCCGCACCCGGAACCACCCTGCTGGTCGCGGCGGGCGCGGCGGCGCCGGAACTCGCCGCCCTGCGCCCCGGGGACGCGGTCGCCGTCGCGGCCCGGCCGGGGGCGGCCGGGGGCGGGCCGCTCCCGGTGAGCGCGGTCGGCGGCCGGGAGGCGCTCGTGGTGGCCGGGGTCCCGCAGAACCACGACGGCTTGCCGAACAACGCGGCCGCCCCGCGCACCGCCGTCGGCTTCTCCCGCGACGGCCGCCGGGCCCGCCTGGTCACCGTCGACGGCCGCCAGCGCGACAGCGGAGGCATGACCCTGACCGCGCTCGGCCGCCTGATGCACCGGCTCGGCGCCCACGAGGCCCTCAACCTGGACGGCGGCGGCTCCTCGACCCTGCTCGCGGCGCTCACCGGCGAGGCGGCGCCGACCGTGCGGAACTCCCCGTCCGACGGCCGCCAGCGCCCGGTCCCCAACGGCCTGGTGCTGACCGCCCCGGCGGGTGACGGCCGCGCCGCCGGCTACCGAATCGAGCCCGTCGGCGGAGCCGCGCGCGCCTTCCCCGGCCTGACCCGGACCCTCAGGGCCACCCCCTACGACCGGCACCTCGGCCCGGTCCCCGGGGCGGCGGCTCCGGGGTGGTCCCTCACGCGGGGCAGCGGCGGCCGGATCGACCCGAGCGGGGCCCTGCGCGCGTCGGGCCCCGGCCCGGTGGAGGTGCGGGCGGGCCTCGGCGCGGCGAGCGGGGCGCTCCGCCTCGACGTGCTCGGGGCCCCGACCCGGATCCGGGCCGTGCCGGACCGGATCGGGCTCGCGGAGGAGGGCGAGAGCGCGGGCTTCGTCCTGACCGGGTACGACGCGCAGGGCGCCGCCGCCGTGATCGAACCCCGGGACGTGGAGCTCGACTTCGACCGTTCCCGGTGGAAGGTGGCCGAGGACGGGCACGGCGGATTCAAGGTCACCGCCCTGGTACCGAACGCGACGGGCCGCCTGCGCGCCACGCTGCGGCCGCCTGCGCCCGCCTCCGCGGGCCCAACTGCCGCAGCAGCCGCGACGGCCACCCCGACCGCCTCCCCGACTCGAGCCCTGGCCCCGGCTCGAGCCCTGACCCCGACTCCGGCCCCGACCGCGGCTTCGCCTCCGGCCGCGGCTCCGACTCTGGCCCCGACCGCGGCTTCGCCTCCGGCCGCGGCTCCGACTCTGGCCCCGGCCGTCTCCTCGGCGCGGGCCCCGGCCCCGACTCTGGCTCTGGCTCTGGCTCTGGCTCGGGCCCCGGCCGCCTCCCCGGTTCGGGCCCCGGCCTCGGCTCCGGCTCCGGCTCCGGCTCCGGCCCTGGCCCCGGCTCGGGCCCTGGTCCCGGCCGAGGCTCGGGCCCTGGCTCCGGCTCCGGCCTTGGCTCCGGCCCTGGCTCTCGCTCCGGCCCCGGCTCCTGCCCAGGCTGAGGCCCTGGCCCCGGCTCGGGCCCCGGCTCCGGCCCCGGCTCGGGCCCTGGCTCCGGCTCGGGCCCCGGCTCCGGCCCTGGCCCTGGCTCCGGCTCCGGCCTTGGCTCCGGCTCCGGTCCTGGCTCCGGCCCCGGCCCCGGCTCCGGCTCGGGCCTTGGCTCCGGCCCCGGCTCGGGCCCTGGCTCCGGCTTCGGCCCTGGCCCCGGCCCCGGCCGAACTGGCCCTCGGGGTGGGGCTGGCGGACCGGCCGCTCGCGGATCTGGAGGACGCTGCCCGCTGGACCGGATCCGGCGCCGCGCCTGGGCAGGGCCGTCCCGGCCGGGGGCTCGCGCTCGTGCCGCCCGCCGGGGGCGGGACCGCCGCGGCGACCCCGCCGCGCCCCCTACGGGTCCCCGAACTGGCCCGGTCGCTCTCCCTCTGGGTGCACGGAGACGGCTCCGGCGCCCGGCCCGCGGTGGAGCTCGCCGGCGGGGACGGTGCCGCCGCCGTCCTGCGCGGGCCCGCCGCGGACTGGACCGGCTGGCGGCAGATCAGCCTCCCGCTCCCGGCGATGGCGGAGCCCCCCTTCACGGTGACCCGCCTCTCGGCCACCACCCCGACGCCCACCCGGGCCAAGACCCGCACCGGGCCTCTGGCCACGCCCCCGGCCAAGGCCCAAGCCGGGGCCCGGTCCAAGGCCCCGGTCAGAGCCCCGGGCGGTGCCTCGGCGAAGGTGCCGGCCGGGGCGTCGGGCGGTGCCCCGGCGAGGGGTCCGGTCGGGGCGCCGGGCCGTGCCCCGGCCGCAGCCCCCGCCGCCCCGCGGCTCGTGCTCGACACCCTGGTGGCGCGGACGCCGCCGACCGGGGTCGTGCGTAGGGACGACGTTCCCGATCCGATCGTGGCCCCGGCGGCCCGGGTGGACTCCCGGCCCTGGCGGTTCGCGGTCGCTCCCGCCGGGGTCGGGGCGGGAGCGGCCGCCGCCGTCGACTTCGCGCTGACCGGGACCGGCAAGGGCACCGGCCGCCCGGCCTTCGTGCACCGGGGCGTACGGTTCCTGCCGCTCGGCTCCACGCGCCCGACCCTCGCCGGAGGCGGCCTGGAGCGGATCACCGCCCTGCGCGCGGCCCTCGCGACGGCCGCCCGGGAGCCGGGCACGGGCGCGCTGGCCGTCGTAGAGCCGTACGCGCCGCGGGCCGTCGACCGCAAGGAGGCCGCCCTGCGCCTGCGGCTCCTCGCGGAGTTCCGCCGGACCACCGGCAAACGGGCCGCGGTCCTCACCGTCGCCGCACCCCGCTTCGCGGCCGGCCGCACCGAGGGCGTGCTCACGGTCGCGGCCCCGCGCACCGGCCGCACCGTGATCGGCGCCGACGCCTTCGCGAAGGGCGACTGGCTCTCCGTACTGCCGCCGGCGGGCGGGCGCCGGTGAATCCGGTCAGGATCGGAGAAGCGCCGGCCGCCCACCCGCACCTAGCGTGGAAGGCATGAACATGGACATCAGCCTTTCGCAGTGCTTCATCGCCGTCGACGACCACGACAAGGCGATCCCCTTCTACCGCGACGTGCTCGGCCTGGAGGTCCGGAACGACGTAGGCGCCGGGGGAATGCGCTGGGTGACCCTCGGTTCGCCCGCGCAGCCCGACGTGGACATCGTCCTCGAACCGCCCGTCGCGAGCCCGAACGCCTCGCCCGCCGACCGGGAGGCCATGGCCGAGCTGCTGGCCAAGGGCCTGCTGCGCGGGGTCATCTTCCGCACGGACGACTGCGACGCCACCTTCGAACGCATCCGGGCCGCCGGCGGCGAGGTCCTCCAGGAGCCGATCGACCAGCCGTACGGGGTCCGGGACTGCGCCTTCCGCGACCCGGCGGGCAACATGCTCCGCTTCCACCAGCCCCGCACGCGCTGAGATCCGCCGCCCCTCTTACGGAATCCACCGCCCCTCTTACCGATCCGCCGCCCCTCCTACCGGGCGCCGCTCCCGGATGACACCGCCGATCGGGTAGACAGGAGGGCGTTGCCGCGACAGAGAAGGCGGCGCCGCCCCGCCAGAGCGGCGCCGGCCCAACAGTATGGAGACACGATGAGCAAGGTCACGAGGACGGGCACGCAGTCCCCCGAGCCGCACGCCGCCGACGTCCACGACCTGATCCGCGTACACGGCGCGCGGGTGAACAACCTGAAGGACGTCAGCGTCGAGATCCCCAAGCGCCGGCTCACGGTCTTCACCGGCGTGTCCGGCTCGGGCAAGAGCTCCCTGGTGTTCGACACCATCGCCGCCGAGTCGCAGCGGCTGATCAACGAGACCTACAGCGCCTTCGTGCAGGGCTTCATGCCGACCCTGGCCCGGCCCGAGGTGGACGTGCTCGACGGGCTCACCACCGTGATCACCGTCGACCAGCAGCGGATGGGCTCCGATCCCCGCTCGACGGTGGGCACCGCCACCGACGCGAACGCGATGCTGCGCATCCTCTTCAGCCGGCTCGGAAAGCCGCACATCGGCTCGCCGAAGGCCTTCTCCTTCAACGTGGCCTCCATCAGCGGGGCCGGCGCCGTCACCATCGAGCGCGGCGGCGAGACCGTGAAGGAGCGGCGCAGCTTCAGCATCACGGGCGGGATGTGCCCGCGCTGCGAGGGCCGGGGCTCGGTCAACGACATCGACCTGACCGCGCTGTACGACGACACCAAATCCCTCAGCGAGGGCGCCCTCACCATCCCCGGCTACACGATGGACGGCTGGTACGGCCGCATCTTCAGCGGCTCCGGCTTCTTCGACATGGACAAGCCGATCCGCAAGTACACCAAGCGCGAGCTGAGCGACCTGCTCCACCGGGAGCCGACCAAGATCAAGGTCGAGGGGATCAACCTCACCTACGAGGGCATCATCCCGAAGCTCCAGAAGTCGATGCTGTCCAAGGACGTCGAAGCGCTGCAGCCCCACATCCGGGCGTTCGTGAAGCGCGCGGTGACCTTCACCGTCTGTCCCGACTGCGACGGCACCCGGCTCAGCGAGGGGGCCCGCTCCTCGAAGATCAAGAAGATCAGCATCGCCGACGCCTGCTCGATGCAGATCAGCGACCTGGCGAAGTGGGTCCGCGACCTCGACGAGCCCTCGGTCGCCCCGCTCCTGGCCACGCTGCGCCAGACCCTCGACTCCTTCGTGGAGATCGGACTGGGCTACCTCTCCCTGGACCGGCCCTCGGGCACGCTGTCGGGCGGCGAGGCCCAGCGCGTGAAGATGATCCGCCACCTCGGCTCCTCGCTCACCGACGTCACCTACGTCTTCGACGAGCCCACCGTCGGCCTGCACCCCCACGACATCCAGCAGATGAACCGCCTCCTGCTGCGGCTGCGCGACAAGGGCAACACGGTGCTCGTCGTCGAGCACAAGCCGGAGACGATCGCGATCGCCGACCACGTCGTCGACCTCGGTCCCGGCGCGGGCCAGGGCGGCGGCACCATCTGCTTCGAAGGCACCGTCGAGGGGCTGCGGACGGGCGACACCATCACGGGCCGGCACTTCGGAGACCGCGCGAGCCTCAAGGAGAGCGTGCGCGAGCCCAGCGGAAAGCTGGCGATCCGCGGCGCGAAGACGCACAACCTGCGGGGCGTCGACGTCGACGTACCGCTCGGGGTGCTCGTCGTGGTCACCGGCGTCGCCGGCTCCGGCAAGAGCTCCCTCGTCCACGGCTCGATCCCCGCGAGCGAGGGCGTCGTCTCCGTGGACCAGGGCGCGATCCGCGGCTCCCGGCGCAGCAACCCGGCCACCTACACGGGACTGCTCGACCCGATCCGCAAGGCCTTCGCCAAGGCCAACGGCGTCAAGCCGGCCCTGTTCAGCGCGAATTCCGAGGGCGCCTGCCCCGCCTGCAACGGAGCCGGGGTCATCTACACCGACCTGGCGATGATGGCCGGCGTCTCCACCACCTGCGAGGAGTGCGAGGGCAAGCGCTTCCACGCCTCGGTCCTGGAGCACCACCTCGGCGGCCGCGACATCAGCGAGGTCCTCGCGATGCCGGTCACCGAGGCCACCGCGTTCTTCGGCGAGGGCGAGGCGCGCACCCCGGCCGCCCACCGCATCCTGGAGCGGCTGTCGGACGTCGGGCTGGGCTACCTGAGCCTCGGCCAGCCGCTGACCACCCTCTCCGGAGGCGAGCGGCAGCGGCTCAAGCTGGCCACGCACATGGCGGACAAGGGCGGGATCTACGTACTCGACGAGCCGAGCGCCGGCCTCCACCTCGCCGACGTCGAGCAGCTCCTCGGCCTCCTCGACCGGCTGGTCGACTCCGGCAAGTCGGTGATCGTGGTCGAGCACCACCAGGCCGTCATGGCCCACGCCGACTGGATCATCGACCTCGGCCCCGGCGCCGGTCACGACGGCGGCCGGATCGTCTTCGAGGGCACCCCCGCGGCCCTCGTCGAAGCCCGCGCCACCCTCACCGGGGAGCACCTGGCCACCTACGTGGGCGCGTAGACGCTCCCTAGAGCCGTACGAGGGTGACCTCGGTCGCCTTCACGCTGGTCCACACCGGGGCGCCGTCGACGATGCCGAGTTCGGCGGCGGCCTCGGGGGTGATCTCGGCGACGAGGTCGGGCGCCTCGTCCGAGGCGATCAGCACGCGCAGGCGGCTGCCGACCGAGGTGATCTCCCGTACCGTGCCGGGCCATACGTTACGAGGACTGCCGCCCGGGCGGTCCCGGTGCACGGACACCGCCTCCGGGGCGATGATCGCGAGCGCCTGAGTTCCCTCGGGCAGCGCCTCGGCCACCACCAGGCGGCCCCCGGCGGCCAGTGCCAGCCCGTCCGCCGAGGCCGTTCCGGGCCAGGCATTGCGCCCCAGCATCCGGGCCACCCACGGGGAGCGCGGGTGCCGGGTCACCTCGGAGGGCGGGGCGTCCTGCAGGGCCCGCCCGTCGGAGAGTACGAGGACCCGGTCGGCCAGGGACACCGCCTCGACGGGGTCGTGCGTGACGATCAGGCAGACCCCGCCGAAGCCGGCCAGATGGGTGCGCAGGGTGTGCCGGACCCGGGCGCGGGTGGTCTGGTCGAGGGCGGCGAGCGGCTCGTCGAGCAGCAGCAGCCGGGGCCGGGCGGCCAGCGCGCGGGCCAGCGCCACCCGCTGGGCCTGCCCGCCGGAGAGCTGGGCGGGTTTGCGGTGGGCGAGGTGCCCGACCCCGAGCCGGTCCAGCCAGGCCTGCGCCTCGGCCCGGGCCGCGGCCCTGGGCACCCGGCGGGCGCGCAGCCCGTACGCGGTGTTGGCGAGCGCGCTCAGGTGCGGGAACAGCGCGCCGTCCTGGGGGACCCAGGCGACCTGGCGCCGGTGCGGGGGCAGTTCGGTGACGTCGGTGTCGCCGAGGCGCAGCTCGGCGTGGGCGCGGGGGGTCAGGCCGAGCAGGGCGCGCAGCAGGGTGGTCTTGCCGGCGCCGTTCTCGCCGACGACGGCGATGGTGGTGCCGGGTTCGGCGTCGAGGGTGAGCTCGTTGAAACCGGTGACGGTGGCGTGCAGCGGCCAGTGCCCGGCGTCGGTCCGAGCCACGCCCTCAGCCGGAGCCCCACCCTTGTCCGGAGCTCCGCCGTCGGCCTGAGCCCCGGCCGCTACGGGGCCCTCGGGATCCGGGCCGGCCGGCTCCTCGGCGACCACCGGCGCACCGGAGTCCTTGCGGGCGGCGGGCGTTCCCGTCCACCGGCCGCGCAGGGCGACGAGTACGGCCATGGCGATCACGAGCAGCAGCAGGGACACGGAGGTGGCGGCCTCGGGCTGGTCCTGGAGCAGCAGGTAGACCTGGAGCGGCAGGGTCTGGGTGGTGCCCGGAAGGTTGCCCGCGAAGGTGATGGTGGCGCCGAACTCGCCGAGCGCCCGCGCCCAGGTCAGCGCTGCCCCGGCGATCAGACCCGGGGCCACCATCGGCAGCGTCACGGTGAAGAACACGCGCAGCGGCGTGGAACCGAGGGAGGCCGCGGTCTCCTCGTAGCTCTGCTTGAGCCCGCCGAGCGCCCCCTCCAGGCTGATCACGAGGAAGGGCATCGCGACGAAGGTGGCCGCGACCACCGCGCCCGAGGTGTGGAAGGGCAGGGTGATGCCGAAGGTGTCCTCCAGCCAGGGCCCGAGCAGCCCGCGCCGCCCGAAACCGAGCAGCAGGGCCACACCGCCGACCGTGGGCGGCAGCACCATGGGGAGCAGGACCAGCGAGCGCACCAGCGCCTTGCCCTTGAACTCCACCCGGGCCAGCAGCCAGGCGAGCGGCACCCCGAGGAGGAGCGAGAGGCCGAGGGCCCACAGGGACACGACCAGCGAGAGATGGAGCGCCTCGACCACACCGGGGCTGGTGAGGTGCGCGCCGAGATCGCTCCAGTGGGTGCGGGTGAGGATGCCGAGGAGCGGCATCAGCAGGAACGCCACGGCGAGCAGCGCGGGGAGCGCCAGCGCCACGGGGGGCCGGGTGCGGCGGGTACGGAGTCTGCTCATATGGGTTCCTGGCCGGGTACGTAGGGACGCCGCCGGGTACGTGGGGAGGCCCGGGCGGCGTGTGAAGCGTAATGCGGTGGACGGCAGACGAAGAGGGACCGCCCGTCCCCCCGGACCGGGCGGTCCCTCTTCCTCACCGGGCTCGGCAGGCGGTTACGCCTTCTGGAAGCCCGCGTCCTGGAGGATCTTCTGGGCCTCCGGGCCGTTCAGCCAGGCCACGAACGCGGCCGCGGCCTCGGCGTTCTTGGAACCCTTCAGCGTGGCGGCCGGGTACGAGGCCACGGCGTTCTCGGCGTCCGGGATGTCCACGACGACGACCTTGTCACCGGACTTGAGGGTGTCGGTCTTGTAGACGAGACCGGCGTCGGCCTCGCCCAGCTCGACCTTGCTCAGCACGGCGCGGACGTTCGGCTCCTGGGAGACCGGCTTCACCACGATCTGCTGGGCGTCGAGGATCTGCTTGCTGTAGCGGCCCACCGGGACCTCGGGCGCGGCCAGCACCACCTTGAGCTTGGTGTCGGCGAGGTCCTTGAGGGCGGCGACCTTGAACGGGTTGCCCTTGCCGGTGGCGATGACCAGACGGTTCTTGGCGATGATCGCCGGGTCGTTGGTCTCGGCCTTCAGGCCGTCCATCGTCTTGGTGTCGGCGGTGACCAGTGCGTCGGCCGGGGCGCCCTGCTTGACCTGCGCGGCGAGCTCCTGCGAACCGGCGAAGGAGAAGGTGACCTTGGTCCCCGGGTGGGTCTTCTCGTACTCCGCGCCGGCGGCCTTGAAGACGTCGGTGAGGGAGGAGGCGGCGAGGACCGTCAGGTTCGCGGCCTTGGGCGCGGCGGAGGCGGAGGCGCTCGGGGAGGCGGCCGCGTCCTTCTTGTCGTCGCTGCTGCCGCAGGCGGCGAGCGCCGGCACGAGCAGGGCGGCGGAGAGGGCGAGCGCGGCGGTGCGGCGGTTCAGGGGCAGGATCGGGGACATGAGCTGGTGCTCCTCGGTCGGGTCGGCGGCCGGCCTGGTGCCGGATCCGCGCGGTGGTGACCCGCGCCGGTGACGGGCGGAGCGGGTGGGGACGCGTGGTGCTGAGCGGTGCTGGACCTGGTGGTGCGGGGCGGTGCCCGGTGGTGCCGGGCGGCGCGCGGCGCGGTCAGGCGCGGTCGATGTGCACGCTGGTCGACTTCACGCGGGCGGTGGCCCGCATGCCGACCCGCAGTCCGAGCTCGTCGACGGCCTCCCGGGTGAGGAGGGAGACCAGGCGGTGCGGACCGGCCTGGATCTCGACCTGGGCGGCCACGTCGCCGAGCTTGACGGCGGTGACGATGCCCGGGAAGGCGTTGCGCGCCGAGGTGTAGGTCTCCCCGTCCTCGGTGTGGGCCCCCTGCGCCACCTCGATCGAGAAGGCGGCCAGGGCGCGGCCGTCGATCAGACGGCGACCGCCCTCGTCGCGATGGGTCGCGACGCGGCCGGCGTCGGCCCAGCGGCGCGCGGTGTCCGGGCTGACGCCCAGAAGGCGGGCCGCCTGACCGATGGTGTAGGACTGCATGTGCGACAAGGTAGGGGCACGTGTGCAGCATTTGCAATTCCATTGGGATGATATCCATGGCAGATACCCAAGGCCTTGTCGTAACCGCCAAAAGTGGTTCCGGTTCCGCCGGGCTCGGGCGGCCCGCCCCGGTCTCCCGCGCCTCGCTAGAGTCGGGGCATGGCTGAAGAGGGAACCGCGGGTGCGGAGTCGGGGTCGGCGCGGGTCGACGTGTGGATCTGGTCGGTCCGGCTGACGAAGACGCGGGCGGTCGCCGCCGCGGCGTGCCGGGCGGGACACGTGAGGGTCAACGGGGAGCGCGCGAAGCCGGCGCAGGCGGTGCGGGCCGGTGACGAGGTGCGCCTCTTCCATGCGGGGCGCGAGCGCATCGTGGTGGTCCGGCGCCCGGTGTCCAAGCGGGTCGGCGCCCCGGTCGCCGCGGAATGCCTGACCGACAACAGCCCGCCGCCCCCGACCCCGGTGGAGGCGGCGGTGGTCGGCATCCGCGACCGCGGCGCGGGCCGCCCGACGAAGCGCGAACGCCGCGAGATCGACACCCTGCGCGGCGGCCGGTAGCCGCCGACACCGGCGAAGCATCAAGGGCACCGCCCCGGGCTGTGCCCGCCCCGGGCTGTGCCCGATCCTGTGGCTGTCGCGGCTCCCGTCACTCCCGCAGCAGCCGCCCTGTGGGGTGCGTGCAGCATCGGAGTCGACTTGTCGATCTCCCTTGCGCCCATGTCTCGGCCGCGCGCAGCCGTGTTGAGAAAATTTCTGCAAGCCATTGCGGTCGTTCTCCCCGCAAAGGGTCCCTTCGGGCTGCCCCGACGCGCCCAGTGGCGAGATTTCCGGTTCACAAGGGCTTCACGTGCTGGTGACGGCTGGATAACCTCCCCGCAAAACCTTGCGGCAAGTTTTCAATGCCGCGAAGCCGCAGGGCTGTTGGGCCCCGCTTCGAGGAGCAGACCTTGAGATCACGTACGCGATCACATCCCAGAGGGCGGTCCGCAGCCCTGGCCCTGGCCGTCGCCGGATGTCTGGCGGCCGCACTGCCCGCCGCCGGAGCCTCGCTCGCCGAGGCGGCCACGACCGCCCCCGCCGCCGCGACGGCTGCAGGCGACGGCACGGCGACGGTCTTCTACTACACCAAGACCCGCAACTGGGCCGCATACAACCTGCATTGGGCCCCCGACGGCGGCAGCTGGACGACCGTGCCCGGCACCGGGATGGAAGCCGCCTGCACCGACTGGGTGAAGAAGACCGTCAGCCTCGGCGCGGCCGCCGGCCTCCAGGCGACCTTCAACAACGGCCAGGGGACCTGGGACAACAACGGGGGCAAGAACTACGCCCTGGGCACCGGGGTCATCACCGTCAAGGACGGGGTCGTGGCGCACAGCGACCCCTGCGCCGCGGACCCCGGCACCGGTACGGGAACCGGCGCGAGCGCCACCGTCTACTACGCGACGTCGACCGTCGGCTGGCCGACCGTCAACCTGCACTGGGCCCCGACGGGCGGCTCCTGGACCACCGTCCCCGGCACCGGCATGGAGCCGGCCTGCGCGGGCTGGGTGAAGAAGACGGTCTCCCTCGGTTCGGCCACCGGGCTCGCCGCCACCTTCAACAACGGCAACGGCACCTGGGACAACAACAACGGCAGGAACTACGCCCTCGGGACGGGCCTGTCCACGGTGAACAACACCCAGGTCACCGCCAACGCCGCCGATCCCTGCGCCGCCGTCGTCCCCGACACCACCGCGCCCACCGTGCCCGCGAACCCGCGGGCCACCGCCACCGGCGTGTCCACCGTCGTCACCTGGGACGCCGCGACCGACGACCGGGGGGTGACCGGCTACCAGGTGACCCGCTCGGGCGGCACCAAGGGAACCGTGGTCACCTCCGTCACCTCCACGGTCCTCACCGAATCCGGTCTGGAGGAGAACACCGCCTACACCTACACGGTCAAGGCCGTGGACGCCGCCGGGAACCTCTCGGGCTCCTCCGCCGAGGCCGTCGCCACCACCGGCACCCGGCCCCCGGCCCCGGCCGGATCCGCGCCGCTGGGCGGCGACCCGCGCAAGGACCCGATCTACTTCGTGATGACCGCCCGCTTCAACGACGGCGACAGCGCCAACAACCGGGGCGGCAGCCAGCACGTGAAGTCCGGGAACGCCGCGAACAGCGACCCCATGTTCCGGGGCGACTTCAAGGGGCTGGTCGAGAAGCTCGACTACGTCAAGGCCCTCGGGTTCTCCGCGATCTGGATCACTCCGGTGGTGCTGAACCGCTCCGACTACGACTACCACGGCTACCACGGCTACGACTTCTACAAGGTCGACCCGCGCCTGGAATCGGCGGGCGCCTCCTACCAGGACCTGATCAACGCCGCCCACGCCAAGGGCGTCAAGATCTACCAGGACGTGGTCTACAACCACAGCGCCCGCTGGGGAGCCAAGGGGCTCTTCACCCCGACCGTCTACGGCGTGCGCGACGCGCAGTGGTCCTGGTACTACGACGAGAAGCAGGCCGGTTTCGAGTACGACGGCCTCACCGTGGATCCCAAGAGCGGGAAGTCGTACTACAACGGAGACCTGTGGTCCACGGCCGAGCCGACCGGGAACACCTGCGTCAACTGGGGCACGGCCACGCAGTACAAGAGCGCCGAGGGCTACACGATCTACAACTGCCAGTGGCCCAACCCCACTTCGGGGATGTTCCCGAAGGCCCTGTTCCACAACTGCTGGATCGGCAACTGGGAGGGTGAGGATGCCCGTTCCTGCTGGATCCACGAGGACCTCGCGGACTTCAACACCGAGAACGCGGCCGTCCAGAACTACCTCATCGGCGCCTACAACAAGTACATAGACATGGGCGTCGACGGCTTCCGGGTCGACACGGCCGTGCACATCCCCCGCGTCACCTGGAACCGGCACTTCCTGCCCGCCATCCAGCAGCGCGTGGCCCAGCAGTTCGGCGCCGAGAAGGCCCGGGACTTCTACGTGTTCGGCGAGGTCGGTTCCTTCGTCAACGACAAGTGGAACCGCGGCTCGGCCAACCAGTCCGCCCAGTACTACACCTGGAAGGAGTCCGCGACGTACAGCGCGGACGACGCCACCGCGGCCGTCCAGCAGTACACGACCGACAACGACCCGGCCAGGCAGCCGACCAGCACCAACGCCTTCCTCAACGGGAACCTCTACCACGCCCCGGACCACAGCAGGTTCTCCGGCATGAACGTCATCGACATGCGCATGCACATGAACTTCGGCGACGCGAACAACGCCTTCCAGAACGGCAAGGACTCCGACGACAGCTACAACGACGCCACCTACAACGTCGTCTACGTCGACAGCCACGACTTCGGCCCCGGGAAGTCCTCCACCCGCTACGCGGGCGGCACCGACGCCTGGGCCGAGAACATGGCCCTGATGTGGACCTTCCGCGGCATCCCGACCCTGTACTACGGCTCCGAGACCGAGTTCCAGGCCGGCAAGCAGATCGACTGCGGCCCGACCTGCCCGCTCGCCGGCACCGGCCGCGCGTACTACGGGGACAAGATCGCCGGAACGGTCACCGCCTCCGGCTTCTCCAAGGTCGCCACCGCCACCGGCCCCGTCGCCGCCACCCTGGAATCCCCGCTGGTCAAGCACGTCCAGCGGCTGAACGAGATCCGGCGCGCGGTGCCCGCGCTCCAGATGGGCCAGTACTCCACCGAGGGCGTCTCGGGCGGCATGGCCTTCAAGCGCCGCTACACCGACACCGCCACCGGAGTGGACAGCTTCGCCCTGGTGGCCGTCACCGGCGGCGCCACCTACACGGGCGTGCCCAACGGCACGTACAAGGACGCCGTCACCGGAGACGTCAAGACCGTCACCGGCGGCACCCTGTCCGTCCCCGCCCCCGGAAAGGGCAACATGCGGGTCTACGTGCTCGACCTGGGCGGCAGCAACGCCGCCCCCGGCAAGGTGGGCACGGCCGGGCCCTACCTGAAGTAGTACGGGCGGCGCAGGCTGCCCGTCAGCGCAGCAGGCCGGCCAGCAGCTCGCGCTGGTCGTTGGCGAGCAGGGCGAGCTGGGTGCGGTTGTCGAGGCCGCACTTGTGGAGGGCGCGGGAGAGATGGGTCTTGACCGTGCCCTCCGCGAGGCCGAGCCGATCGGCGATCTCGCGGTTGCCGAGACCGTCGGCGAGCGCGATCACGCAGCGCAGCTCGCCCTGGGAGAGGGCGCGCAGGCGCGCCATCACCTCGGGCGTCGGCGCCGGATGGTGGTGGGTGGCGAACCGGCTCATGACGGTGGAGATCACGTCGGGGCTGAGCACGGCGCGGTGTCCGGCCGCGCTGTGCACCGCCTCCCGCATCTCCGCGCCCGAGGCGGTCTTCAGCAGGTAGCCGTCTGCGCCCGCCCGCCAGACCCGGGCCACCTGTTCCTCGTCCGCGATCGTCGTCAGGATGAGGATGCCGAGGCCCGGGTGGCTCTCGCGCAGCAGCCGGGCGGTCTCGGCGCCGTCCAGGCCGTCCGGCATGGCCAGGTCGAGGAGGACGACGTCGGGGGAGTGCGCGGCGACGGCCTCCAGGGCCTCGGAGCCGGTGCTCGCCTCGCCCACGACCTCGATCTCGTCCTGGACGGCGAGGATGGTCTTCAGTCCCGCGCGGATGACGTCCTCGTCATCGGTGATCACGATACGGATCACTGCTCTGCTCCTTCGTAGGGGTGGGGGGCGTGGGCGCGCAGCAGGTAGCCGCCGCCCCGGAAGGCCTCGTCGGCATCGGCGCCGGGATCCGCCTCGGCGGGGCCGGTGACCGGCCCGGCTTCGAGGCCGCCGCCCAGCGACTCCAGCCGGCCGCGGAGCCCGGCCTGTCCGAGGCCGGTGCCCGGCGCGAGCGACCGTACGGGCGCTCCCGGCGGGCCGTTGCGGACGTCGAGCGTCCAGCCGGCGGGGTCCGTCCGCAGCGACAGCCGCACGGACGAACCGGGGGCGTACCGCAGGATGTTGGTCAGCCCCTCGGTGACCACCCGGCGGGCGGCCTCCCGGTGGGCCGCGGGCAGCCGCCCGAAGTCCTCGGCGAACCCCTCCTCGAGCCGTACGTCGACCCCCGCCGCCCTGACGCTGTCGAGCGAGCGGCTCAGGGCGTCGAGTCCGCCGGCGCCGTCCGGCACCTTCGCGTCCAGCTCGCGCAGCCGGAGCACGGCGGTCATTCCCCGCAGATGGTCCGAGGCGGCCCCGCACTGCCGCTGCGCCGCGTCCAGCAGCCCGTCGGCGGCCGGGTCCCGGCCCCCCAGGGAGCTCCGGAGCGATTCGACCAGGATGTTCAGCAGCGCCACGTCATGGCCGAGCAGATCGTGGAACTCCCGTACGAGCCTGCGCCGTTCGGCGTTGACCGCCTCGGCCGCCCGTTCCCGGGCCGCCTCCTCGAGGCGGTTCCGCTCCGCGAGGTGCCGGCTGCGGGTCGCGCCCACCACGCTGGTCAGGGCCACGGTGGACGCCAGCAGGGCCAGGCTGGAGGGGGAGCGGTCCTGGACCAGCGGAGGGCCGGAGCCCAGTGCGCTGAGCGTGATGAGCTCGGCGGTGGCGGCCACCCCGAACCCGTAGGCCCAGGCGGTCCGCTGGTGGCGGCCGACGGCGTAGGCGAGGAAGAAGAGGGCGATGAACTTCGCGCTGAGCGCGGTCGCGGCCAGCACCACGACGGCGGCGAGCGGGAACCGGGTCCGGCGCCACAGCAGCGCGGCGCAGGAGGCGAGGATCCCCAGCCAGCGCAGCACGGGGTGGCTGGCCCAGGACTGGTGCGCGATCTCGGCGTAGACCTCGAAGGGGACGGTGATCAGGAGGCATGTCACCGCGGCGGCCCGGTCCCAGGCGACGGGACCCCAGGAGTTCCACCTCATGGTCCTCTCCCTCCTCACCTGCTGATACGCGGTTGCGTCGTGTACGAGCACCCTGCCATCGGGACGGAGCCCGGCCCGGCGCGCGACACGGTGCGCGTCCCGCCCGGAACCGGCTGATCCGGTCCGGGCGGGACGCGTACGGGGGCGGCGGAAGCGTCAGTGGGCGGCGGCCCGGACGCCCGGTCGGCGGTCCAGGAACCAGTGGGCGGCGAGCTTGAGCTGGTCCTCCAGGAGGAAGCAGCAGATCGCGTAGCCCCAGACGGCGGCGGCCCAGCCCCAGCCGAGCGGGGTCATCCCGACGCCGAACACGGTGACGAGGGTGGCGATGGTCTGGGCGACGGTGACCGCGATGACCAGGGGCTTGGCCGGGGCCGGGGAGGTCCAGAACCGGCCCCGGGTGCGGGTCACGAAGATGGTCAGCTGCCCGGAGACCGACAGGCTCAGGTAGACGAGGGAGTGGATCAGGCCGTCGCTCAGGTGGAAGACGTCACGGCCGAGGACGAAGAGCAGGAAGGTCTCGGCGACGCCGACCACGCCCAGCACGGTGGCCACGGTCAGGACGCTGCGCATGTCCCAGGTCACGGGCTTGTGGGAGCCGCGGACCTTGTCGTAGGCGATCGTCAGGATGGCGCCGTCGTTCAGCAGGGCGAGCAGGACGATCATCATTGCGGTGACCGGGAAGAAGTTGTACGCGACGATCGTCAGGGTGATCAGGCCGAGGACCCGGATGGTCTCCGTGATGCGGTAGGTGGCGTAGTTGACCATCCGCTGGATGATCTCCCGAGCCTGGCTGATCGCGTGGGAGATGACCGAGAGGCCGGGGGTCAGCAGCACCACGTCGGCGGCGGCCCGCGCGGCGTCCGTGGCATCGGCCACGGCGATGCCGGCATCGGCCTGCTTGAGCGCCGGGGCGTCGTTGACCCCGTCGCCCGTCATGCCGACGATGTGGCCGCGCTCCTGGAGCATCTTGACGATGCGGTACTTGTGCTCCGGGAAGACCTGCGCGAATCCGTCCGATATCTCGACGAGTTCGGCGAGCTCCGCCTCCGGCCGGCTGTCGTCCAGCGCGTGGGTGTTCAGGATGTTGTCGCCCATCCCGATCTGACGGGCCAGCTCCCGGCTGATGGCGACCTGGTCGCCGGTGACCATCTTGACCGAGACGCCCAGCTCGTTCGCGGCGGCCACGGTGTCCGCGGTGTCCTCGCGCGGCGGATCGGCGAGCGGCAGGATGCCGAGCAGGCGCCAGGCGCCCGACTCGTCGGTACGGGCCACGCCCAGGGAGCGGAAGCCGCGGGCGGCGAAGGAGTCGGCGATCCCGGCGACCTGTGCGGCGGCCGGGTCCCCGTCGCAGAGCCGGGCGATGACCTGGGGGGCGCCCTTGCTGACGTGGTACGAGTCCGGCGCCGGGCCGGGGCCGGGGCCGAAGCCGACGGTGGCCTCGGTGCGCTTGCTGACCGGGTCGAAGGGGACGAAGTCGGTGACCGGCAGGCCGTGGGCCCAGCCGGTGTCGGAGTCGGACAGCCGGTCGGTGGCGGTGGAGATGACGATCCGGTCGATGGGGTCGCCGTTCTCGGCGCGGGAGGCCAGCGCGGCGGAGCCGAGCAGGTCGTCCTGGTCGACGCCGTCGGGGACCCAGGGGTCCAGGATCGCGAGGCGGTTCTCGGTGAGGGTGCCGGTCTTGTCGGAGCACAGGATGTCGATGCTGCCCAGTTCCTCGACGGCGGGCAGGTTGGAGACGACCGCTCCGCGCTTGGCGAGGTTGCGGGCGCCGACGGCGAGCGTCACGGACATGACGGCGGGCAGGGCTACGGGTACGGAGGCGATGACGACGACGAGCGCGAACTCCAGGACGGACAGCACCGGGTTGCCGCGGGCCACCGAGACGGCGATGGTGAGGGTCACCAGGGCGACGGCCAGCAGGATCAGGTAGTTGCCGATCTTCAGGACGGCCTGCTGGAGGTGGCTGACCGTGCCGGCCTCGCCGACGAGGGCGGTGGTCTTCCCGAAGAAGCTGTTCGCGCCGGTGCCCTCGACCACGGCGTCGGTCTCGCCGCGGACGATGACCGATCCGGAGTACAGGGTCTCGCCGCGGCCGCGCTCGACGGGCAGGGACTCGCCGGTCAGGGCGGCCTGGTCGACTTCGAGGGTGCCGGCCCCGAGGGCCCGTACGTCGGCGGGAACGACGTCCCCGAGCCGGACCCGGACGATGTCACCCGGAACCAGTTCGCGGACGGCCTCCGTGCGCCAGACCCCGTCGCGCAGGACGCGGGCCTTGGTCGCGAGGCGCTGCTTGAGGGCGGCGATGGCGTTGGCGGCCTCGTGCTCCTCGAGGAAGGCGACCACGCCGTTGACGACGAGCAGGACGCCGATGATGGCCACGTCGACCCAGTGCTGGACGACGATCGAGAGGATCAGGGCGGTCTCGATCATCCAGGGGATGGGGGCCCAGAAGTAGCCGAGGAACTCCCGCAGGGGGTTCTTGTGCTCCTCGGCGATCTCGTTCGGACCGTGCTCCTTCAGGAGACGGTGTGCCTCGGCGGTGGTGAGCCCGTCCGGCCACGAGGCCGGGGACTCGAAATCCTCGGGTTCCTCGGGCGCGGAGGGATCGGCCGGTCCGCCGGCCGGGGCGAGGTCCGGGGCGAGGGCCGCCGGTGTGGCGGGGACGGTGGGGACGATGTCGGTGCTCATGGCGGTCACTTGCTTCCGTGCAGGAGGGAGAGGAAGGAGGGGAGCTCCATCGGGCGGGCGCCGCTGGTCATGGCCCGGTGCGCGTGCTCGACGGTGCCGGCCCGCAGGATGCGGATGACGTGACTGCCGCAGCCGGCGCACTCGGAGCGGGTCAGCGGGGAGGGGACCCGGTCGCCGTCCACCGTGCAGAGCGTGCGCTGGACGCCGGTGCCGTCGATGTAGTGCTGGACGTCGTACTGCTTCTCCCAGCCGAGGCCGCAGTCGAGACAGGTGAAGGCGTAGGACTCGTGGAGGACCTCCGGGACGGTGTGGGAGGTGAATTCGTCGATTGCGCTCATCGCGTGTTCCTCGGGACCGGTGGTGGACTTCTCGTCCGCAGGTGCTGCGGTGCCAGGGGGTCGGTGCCCGGTCTCCCGCTCCGACCTCTTCCATGAAACGACCATCGAATGCCTTGTGGGGGCAGTGAACGACCCTTGTTTTATGGCCTGCGCCCCACGCTCCCGGGACATTTCGTAAGCGGAAGTGAGTGAGCCCGTTCTGCTCGCACTTCATTCGCGCAGATGTTCGAATGCGGCGGTATTCTGGAGCCATGCACGCACTCCAGGGCTCGCTCTTCGACCAGGGCGACGAGATCCGGCTCGGCCCGCCGACGGGCGCCCGGCGCACGGAGCTGGGCGCCGGCGCCTGGGTGGACCACCTGCCGGGCTGGCTGACGGGCGCCGACGCGCTGTTCGAGCGGCTCGCGGCGGACGTCCCGTGGCACGCCGAGCGGCGGACGATGTACGACCGGGAGGTGGCCGTCCCGCGCCTGCTGGCCCACTACGGCGCCTCGGACCCGCTGCCGCACCCCGTCCTCACCGAGGCCCGGGCCGTGCTGAGCCGCCACTACGCCCCCGAGCTGGGCGAACCCTTCGTCACGGCGGGCCTCTGCCTCTACCGTGACGGCCGCGACAGCGTCGCCTGGCACGGCGACCGCAACGGCCGCTCCGCCACCGAGGACACGATGGTCGCCATCCTCTCGGTGGGGGACCCCCGCGACCTGGTCCTGCGCCCCCGGGACGGCGGCCCCACCCTGCTCCGCCTCCCCCTGGGCCACGGCGACCTGGTGGTGATGGGCGGATCCTGCCAGCGCGCGATGGAGCACGCCGTCCCCAAGACGGCCCGTCCGGTCGGCCCCCGCATCAGCGTCCAGTTCCGCCCGCGCGGGGTCAGCTGAGCCTGCGCCGGCGGACGGTCATCCTGCCGCGTCGAGTTCCTTCGGCGGGCGGGCCCCCGAGGCGGCCGCGTGGAGGGAGCGCAGGGCCAGCAGCAGGATCCCGATGTCGTCCAGGTAGACCGGGTCCGGGATCAGGTCCACCGGGGAGACCGTGTAGGCCACGGCGGCCCAGAACAGGGCCTTGTCGCGCAGGGGGATGCCCGCGTCGCGCAGGAGCCGCCGGGCCGCGAAGACCCGTACGAGGAGCACGGCCGCGGTGACCGCCAGACCGGCGGCCACCACCGCGGCCACGACGAGCCAGACGGTGGTCGCGTCCATCAGGCGCCCTGGGCCCGGAGCCGGCGGCTGACCTCGCCGAGCCCGTCCGCGAGCGCGTCGAGCTGGCCGGGGGTGAGCACGTCCACCAGGACCTCCCGCACCGTGCTCACGTGCCCCGGAGCGGCCTCCGTCAGCCGGGCGCGGCCCGCCTCGGTGAGGACGGCGTATATCCCCCGGACGTCGGAGGGGCAGGTGCGGCGGCGGACCAGGCCCGCCTTCTCCATCTGCGTGACCTGGTAGGTCAGCCCGCTCTTGGAGTTGACCAGCCCGTTGGCGAGCTCCGTCATGCGCAGTTCGCCCTCGGGCGCCCTGGCGAGCCGCACCAGGATCTCGTACTGCGGGTGGGAGAGCCCGGAATCGTCCTTGAGCTGCTGATCGAGGCGGCGGTTGACCAGGGCGGAGGCGGCCAGGAACCCCTGCCAGGCACGCATTTCGCGGTCGTCCAGCCATTTCGTCTCAGCCATGGATCCAGGCTACACGGGACGTTCCAATTTGAATCAGCGGCGGATGCGGGGCTAGGCTCGCAGGAGTCGTTCGAATTTGAACAATGAATTGGAAGAGCCCTGCCCCTCGGGCCGCCCGACCGGAAGGACCCCCCATGACCAGCCCCTCCGTCACCACACCGAAGCCGCGCTCCGGCGAACCCGCCGCTTCCCCCGCGCGGGCCTCGGCCCCGGCGCTGTCCACCCCCGCCCACGACGTCGGCCTGCTCCTCCTGCGCGTGGTCCTGGGCCTGACCATGGCCGGCCACGGCGTCCAGAAGCTCTTCGGCTGGTTCGGCGGCGGCGGCATCAGCGGCACGGGCCAGTTCTTCGCCGCCAGCGGATACCCGGCGGGCGACGCCATGGCCGTCCTCGCCGGCCTCACCGAGACCCTCGGCGGACTGGGCCTCGTCCTCGGGCTGCTCACGCCGCTGGCCGGCGCCGCCGTGGTCGGCACCATGATCAACGCGATCGCCGTGCACGGCGCCGGATCCTTCTTCGCCCCGACGGGCATCGAGTACGAACTCCTGCTCACCGCCGGCGCCGCCGCCCTCGCGCTCACCGGCCCCGGCCGGTACGCCGTGGACCGCTTCCTGCCCGTCCTGCGCGGTCACCGGCTCGCCCACGGCGCCCTCGCGGTCGGCCTCGGCATCGTGACCGCCGGCGTGCTGCTCCTCGTACGGAACTGAGTCGTCCCGGGGGCGGTGCGGCGCGGGGATGCGTATGGTGGGGACCCGTACGGGCTGATTGAGTGCGGGCATTCGGGGGAAAGTGCCCTAAATGACACAACCCATCGAAGACTACGCACTCATCGGCGACCTCATGACCAGTGGACTGGTCGGCCGCGACGGGTCCATCGACTGGCTGTGCCTGCCGCGCTTCGACTCGGCCGCCTGTTTCGCCTCCCTCCTCGGCGACGAGGAGAACGGGCACTGGCGCATCGCCCCGTCCGCCGCCCCCGATTCCGCGCGCTGCGCCCGCCGCGCCTACGTCGACGGCACGCTCGTCCTCGAATCCTTCTGGGAGACCGGGGACGGCGCCTCCTTCAAGGTCATCGACTTCATGCCGCAGCGCGACACCTCGCCCGACCTGATGCGGATCGTCGAAGGACTCGCCGGCGAATCGACCGTGAGCAGCACCCTGCGCCTGCGCTTCGACTACGGCCACGTCGTGCCCTGGGTCCGGCGCGGAGGCAACCGCGAGGGCGACCGGGTCGCCGTCGCCGGGCCCGACGCCGCCTGGCTGCGCAGCGAACCTCCCGTGCACACGTGGGGCGAGGACATGAGCACCCGCTCCGAGTTCACCGTCGCCGCGGGCGAGCGCGTCGCCTTCGTGCTCAGCTGGCACCCCTCGCACGAGCCGCGCCCCGAGCCCGTGGACCCGTACGCCGCCCTGGAACAGAGCCTCGCCGACTGGCGGGAATGGACCGGCCAGTGCACCTACGAGGGCCCCTACCGGGAGGCGGTGATCCGCTCCCTGATCACCCTCAAGGCCCTCACCTACGCCCCCACCGGCGGCATCGCCGCCGCCGCGACGACCTCCCTCCCGGAGGAGCTCGGCGGCATCCGCAACTGGGACTACCGCTACTGCTGGCTCCGGGACTCCACCCTCACCCTCGGCTCGCTGCTGGCCACCGGCTACCTGGAGGAGGCCCGCGCCTGGCGGGCCTGGCTGCTGCGGGCCGTCGCGGGCGACCCCGCCGACCTGCAGATCATGTACGGGATCGGCGGCGAGCGGCGCATCCCGGAGAGCGAGCTGCCCTGGCTGAAGGGGTACGCGGGCTCCGCGCCCGTCCGGGTCGGCAACGCGGCCGTCGACCAGCTCCAGCTCGACGTGTACGGCGAGGTCCTCGACTCCCTGTACGTGGCCCGCTCCGCGGGACTCCCCGCCGAATGGCACTCCTGGCGGATCCAGCTCTCGCTCCTCGACTTCCTGGAGCAGAACTGGCGCCGCCCCGACGAGGGGCTCTGGGAAGTGCGCGGCCCGCGCCGCCACTTCACGCACTCCAAGGTGATGGCGTGGGTCGCCGCCGACCGGGCCGTGCGCACCCTGGAACTCAACCCCAGACTCCCCGGTGACGTGGAGCGCTGGCGGGCCATGAGGGAGGCGGTGCACCAGGACGTGTGCGAGAACGCCTACGACCCGGAGCGCCGCACCTTCACCCAGTACTACGGATCCCGCGAGCTGGACGCGGCCACCCTCCTCATCCCCCGTGTGGGTTTCCTCCCGCCCGACGACCCCCGCGTCACCGGCACGGTCGACGCGGTGCGCGAGGAGCTGGGCCGCAGCGGCCTGGTCCGCCGCTACAGCACCGAGGGGCTCTCGGTGGACGGCCTGCCCGGCGACGAAGGGGCCTTCCTCGCCTGCTCGTTCTGGCTGACCGACGCCCTGTACCTGACCGGGCGGGAGAAGGAGGCGCGGGAGCTCTTCGACCGGCTGCTGTCCGTACGCAACGACGTGGGACTGCTCGCCGAGGAGTACGACCCCGTCTCCGGGCGCCAACTCGGCAACTTCCCCCAGGCGTTCAGCCACGTCGGCCTGGTGAACACCGCGCTCACCCTGGGCGGCGGCAGCCTGGCGGCGCGCCAGGTGTGAGGCCGGCGGTGCGGCCGGCCGGGAGGCGGCCGTGGGGCTAGCGTCGGCGGCGGTTGAAGGGCAGCCGGCCGAGCACCACGGCCATGCCGCACGTGTCGGTGAGGGCGGAGAAGACGAGCCCGGCCGCGATCCCGGCGCTGAGCAGCTCGAACGCCGGGTGCACCAGCAGGCCGAGGAGCAGGCCGAGGAGGACGAGCCCGCCCGTGGTCAGCCGGACCTGGCGCTCCATGGCCCAGACCCGGCGGGCCCCCTCGGCGGGGTAGTCGAGCGGGTGCCCGTGCGCCGACCAGGCGGTGGTGCCGCCCGTGAGGCTCGCCGCCGCGATGCCGTGCCCGGCCAGGGTCCGGGCCGCGTGCTGCGACCGGGCCCCCGAGGCGCACACCAGCAGCAGTTCCCGCTCCTGCGCGGCCTCGCGCAGCTCGGGCAGGGAGCGGCCGATCCGGTCGAGGGGGATGTTCAGCGCGCCCGGGAGGTGCCCGGAGGCGTACTCGCCGGGGGAGCGGACATCGACGATCCGGAACTCGCCGTGACGGGTGTGGGCCTGGCTGACGTCGAGGAGGGTGAGGCTGCTGCTCATGGCGAACGGGCTCCTTCGAGGGGAGGGTACCGCGGGGGCGGCCGCGGAAGCGGAACCGAAAGGGGAGGCGGGTGTACGACGGTACGGAGATGCGGCGGCGCCGCGGGACACCAGGGGTGAGGCCGGGGGTGCGCCGGGGCGGCAGGAGCGTCGGGTGCGGCGCGGGAGGGCCGGCGCGGCGGGCCGGAGCAGGCTGACGTCAGCGGGGACAACAGGAGCGCGACAGGAGGCGCTGGGTGACGGCCATGGCGCGGAGCATAGACGAAGAGGCGGGACGGGCGAGACACCCGTCCCACCATGCGGGACGGGGTCTCACGGGACGAGCGGGAGGCCTCCTCGGGCCGGGCCCGGCGCGGCCGCCGGGATCCGCTCCAGGACGCCGCCCGCGAAGACGTCGTACAGCGGGAGCGTCTCCAGGTGGACGTAGCCGATGTGGCAGTCGCAGACCGCCAGGGGGCAGGCGCGCGGGCGCAGGGCGGCCCGGTAGGAGCCGTCGTAGAGATTGCCCAGCTCCGCCTTGACGAAGTGGCAGCGCCGGACCGTGCCGGCGCCGTCCACCGAGATCACCGAGGCTCCCGTGCGGCAGGGCAGGCCCGCCGAGCGGTGCGGGTGGCGGCTGAACGGGAAGAGCGGGTCCAGGCCGGTCCAGTCGGCCGCCTCCGGATCGGTGTAGGCGTGCCCCTCCGCCGCGTTGACCCACAGGTACACCTCGGGCGGCAGCGCGGCGCGCAGCCGGCGGGCCACCGCGAGGTGCTCGGGCAGGCCCACCACGCCCACGCTGAACCGCACCCCGGCGTCGGCCAGTTCATGGCACTTTCCCAGGAACCGGTCGTACGGGGTCTGCCCCGGGTGGTACGTGCACCACAGTGCGAGCGTGTCCCGGTCTGCCCCGGCGGTCCAGTCGGTGCGACCGCTCAGGTTGGTCTGGATCGCGACGCGGCGCACGTGCGGCAGGTGCGACAGCTCGGCCAGGGCGCGCCGGTACCAGGAGCGGACCAGGCCCTCGCCCCACGGGGTGAACAGGACGGACAGCCGGTCACCGGTGTTCCCGGCCGCCCAGCCGGCGAACCGCTCCAGGGCGGCCCGGTCGGCCCTCAGCAGCTCCCGGCTGTCCCGCCGCTTGGCGAACGGGCAGTAGGGGCAGTCGTAGTCGCAGGAGGACAACGGCCCCCGGTAGAGCACGGTCAGGTCCATCGCGGGCCCCGGGGCCTGCTCCCGCGCCCCCGTCACTTGCGCTCGTACGCGGCCATGGTGGCCCGCACGTCCGCCGAGAACAGCGCCGGGCCCGCCGCGTCCGAATGCGCCAGTCCCTCCGGGGTCAGCCGCAGCAGCTCCGCGTCGTCCACGAGCCAGCCGCGCTCCGCGAAGGCCGCCAGCTCCACCGGGAAGTCCTCCCACGGACCGCTCCCGAACCGCTCCCGGTACTCGGCGACCGGCATCCCGCGCGCCTGGAGCAGGGACTGCAGCAAGTGCCGGCGCCGGGCCTCCTCCGCGTCGATCCAGCGGCCGCGCTCGGCCCGCGCGAAGTCCTCCTCAGGGCGCCGCACGTAGTCGTCGATGATGCCGCGGATCTCGCTCATGCCGACCGCGTAGTCGAAGGAGTAGTGCAGCCCGGCCGTGTAGGAGCGGGCCCCGCAGCCGAGGCCGATCATGCCGTCGGTCTGGCAGGCACCGTCCTCGGCGCCCTCCGCGGGCGCGTCGGCCCGGCGGAACATCCGCATCGACACCTGCTCGTACCCGGCGGCCAGCAGGTGGTCCCGCCCGGCCCGGTACAGCCGCAGCCGCTGCTCGTCCCACCCGGCGGACGAAGCATCGGCGGGCCGGCGCCCCAGACCCGTCAGGGGGCGCACGTACAGCGGGTACAGGTACAGCTCCTCCGGCCGCCAGGCGAGGGCCGCGTCCAGGGAGTACCGCCAGCTCTCCTCCGTCTGCCCGTCTATGCCGTAGATCAGGTCGATGTTCAGCACCGGGATCGCCGCCTCCCGGATCCCGGAGAGGGCCGCCTCCACCTCCGCCCGCTTCTGCGGGCGCACGGCGGACCGCGCCTCGGCGGGCATGAAGCTCTGCACGCCCAGGCTGAGCCGGGTCGTCCCCCGGTCGGCCAGGACGGCGAGCCGGTCCGCCGTCGCCGTGGCCGGCGAGGCCTCCACCGACAGCGGCACCGCCCGCAGATCGGCGCCCGCGGCCTTCTCCGCGATGTCGCAGAGCCGCTCCAGCTCGGACGCCGTCAGGAAGGTCGGGGTCCCGCCGCCGAAGGCCGCCGCCGTGAACCGCACGGGCTCCTCGTCGCCCAGCGCGCCCCGGACCGCCCCGGCCTGCCGCTCCAGCGCGTCGAGATAGGCCGTGGTCAGCCCCTCCGGTGCGCCGATGCGGGTGAAGAGGTTGCAGAATCCGCAGCGCACCTCGCAGAAGGGGATGTGGAGGTAGAGGGAGAGGGCGTCCTTGGGCTGCTCCGCCCACAGTCCGCGCAGCTCCGGCCGCTCGGGCAGCGGCCGGTACGCCGTCTTGTGCGGGTAGGCGTACACGTAACTCTCGTACGGAGTGGAAAGGTTCATCGGGGGCCGGACTCCTCGTGGTTCAGGTGGAACTGTGCGTACGGGACCGTCCAGACCGACTCGTGGGCGAGCCGGTGCCCCGTGTACCCGTCGTCCCCGTACGCGGTCCCGTGGTCGGAGCAGACGATCGCGAAGCAGCGGCGCCGCGACCGCATCGCGTCGAAGAGCCGCCCGATGTGCCGGTCGACGTACTCCAGGGCGGCCGCGTGCGTCTCCCACGAGTCCCCGTCCGCCGCGGTCGCCCCGGGGGAGTGGAACCAGTTGGGCTGGTGCATCGCCGACACGTTCAGGAAGAGGAACAGCCGCCGCTCGTGCGGCAGTCCGGCCACGATCCGCTCGGCGCGGGCCACCTGCGCTTCGAAGGAGATCGGCGATGCCACCCCGAACTCCGGTTCCCAGTGCGACTCCTGGAACATCCCGGGCAGTACGGAGCCCAGCGCGGCCGCCTTGTTGAAGAAGCCGACGCCCCCCACGCAGACGGTCCGGTAGCCGGCCCCGGCCAGCCCCGACACCAGGTCCGGGGTGTCGAACACCCAGGTGCGCCCGGCGGTGGTCTCACTGCCCGGGAACCGGGCGGCGAACAGCCGCGGATGCGGGCCCGGCCCGTCGGGGGTGGGCAGGAAGCCGGCGAACATGGCCTGGTGGGAGGCGTAGGTGAAGCTCCCCGGCGCGTGCCGCCGCTCCCACACCCCGCCGGGCAGCCGCGCCGCCAGGTTCGGGATCCGCCCCTCGGCGGCCAGCCGCGCGGCCACGTCGTAGCGCAGGGTGTCGAGGGTGACGAGCAGCAGGTCGTCGCGGCCGACGACCTCGTTCATGTCGGGCGAGGGCCTGTTGCTGGTGGGCCTGTCAGGGGCGGACGGGGGCGCGTGCATGCTGTTCCTGTCGTACGGCGGCCACTTGGGCCGCATAGGTGTCCTGGCCCACGGCGGGCGAGCCGGGCAGTCCCGTCAGGCCGGGCAGGAGGTCGCCGAAGGCGTTGACCTCGCCCACGGCGAAACTCCGCCAGCCGAGCGCGGGCAGCAGATCGACCCCGACGCACAGCGTGCGCGGGAAGGCGGCCGCCGCCCGCTCACAGACGGCGAGCACGTCCGCCTCCCAGCGGCCGCCCGCCGCCGTCACGGCGGCCACGGCCGCGCCGAGATCGCCGCGGGCGCCGCCCAGGTGCAGGTTGGTGAGCGGACCGGCCGCCGTGCGGACCACGGCGTGCGTGGCCCGGCCGCCGATGACGACCACCCGCAGATCGGCGGAGCGTCCCTGCTGGGAGGCCTTCGGCAGCCACCGCTCGACGTGCAGGCCGTCGGGGGCCAGGGCGTCGACGATGGCGCCGATCACCCGCTCGTCCTCGTACCGCCGCAGGCGCAGCGAGTTGTGCAGGGCCCCCGAGGGGGCCCGCTCCACGGAGGTCGTGGCGCGGATCCTGCCGCCCGCTCCCGTCTCCACCGCGAGCACCCCGGAGGCCGAGGAGCCGTGCGCGAGCTTGACGAACGCCCGGCGGTAGCCGGGGAGGGCGAGCACGGTCCGGACCTCCTCCCAGCCGCGCACCGGGGTGCGGACCGCCGCCGGGCCCGAGGTCGGGGAGGCCGGTACGGGCGTCCCGGCGGCCGCCAGCACCCCGTGGCAGAGCCGCTTGTCGAACAGCACCCCGAGGTCGTCGGGGTCGCTCAGCAGCGTGCCGCCGGCCGACCGCACTTCCTCCGCCACCGCGTGCACCGCTCCGGTGAACCGGCGGTACCAGCGTCCCGTGCCCTCGACCCGGGTGGTGTCGGCGGTCCCCCGCAGCAGCCGCTCCACCTCGGGGTCCTCGCCGGGGGAGTCGATCCGTACGTGCTCGCCCGCCCGGAAGACGGCCCGGCCGGCGAGCACGTCCCGCCACGGGACCACCCGCGCCGCGGGCAGACCGGCGGCGCGCACGGCGTCCTGGAAGAGGGCGACCCGGCGGTTGCCCGGATTGCCGACGACGGCGAGGGCCGCGGCGAAGGGTGCGGGGACGGCGGGAGCCGTACGGCTCACTCCGCCACCGCGATGTAGCGGTACACGGCCTCGTCGTCCACGTCCGGCTTCTGCTCGTCGCCGAGGTCGATCTCCACGCCGTGCGGGGCGAGCGCCGCGCACAGCCGCTCCCGGAGCGGCTCGCTGACGTAGTGGTGGTGCAGGTCGAGCTTGGTGAGATGGGTGAGCGGGCGGCCCGCCAGCAGGGCTTCGACGCCCGTGTCGTCCAGGATCCCCAGGGAGAGGTCCAGCACCTCCAGCCGCTCCACGACCGGAGCGTTGGCGAGCGCGGCGGCGACCTCGTTCTGGATCTCGCTGTTGCGCAGCGCGAGCCGGCGCAGGGACGGCAGCCGCTCGCCGGTCAGGAACGGCTCCAGATCGCCGGCCTCCGCGTCCCCGCCGTACTCGGGGGTGCCCAGCCACAGGTCGAGCTCGGCGAGCGCGGGCAGTTCGCTCGCGCCGACCCCGCGCACCACCTCCCGGGGCAGTCCGCCGGTTTCGACGCGGAGCACGCGCAGCGTCGCGTGCCGGACGGGCGGGAAGGCCAGGCCCTCGCCGCCGCGCACCCCGAACTCCTCCAGCTCGGGGTACGCCCGCAGCAGCGGGCCCATGTCCGACTGCTGGATCCAGGAGACCTCGCACTCCTCGAAGGTGATGTCGCCGACGAACAGCGCCCGCAGCGCGGGAAACTCCGGGGCGGCCCCGGCGAGCGCCTCGACGATCCCGGCGTTGGAGGTGTCGTACGCCTCGGACCAGCTGCCGACGATCAGGGACCGCACCCGCCGGGTGTCCACGGATTCGGCGAACCGGGCGAAGGCCTCGGGCCATTCCTCCTCGGCGTCGTACGTGGCCACCGAGATCCGCCAGGCCACGGCTCCGGCGTCCGGCAGCTCGCGGGCGTCCTGCGGTCCCGGGAAGTCGAAGGCCGGCAGTCCGCCCCACTCGCTCAGGTGATCCCCGATGGTCATGTGCGCTGCTCCTGACGGTGTGGTGGGCGGTGGCCGGGCCGAGCATGTCGTCCGACAACAGTTCTACCAAGCCCCACCGACAGCACCTGCCGGCTCAGTACCACCCGGCCGTCCGCACCCGGGCCACCTGGGCCGTCCGGCTCTGCCACATCTGCCACTTGTCGCACTCCCCGGGGCAGCCGCAGGCGCCCTCGGCGAAGAGCTCGGCGCGCAACGCCCCCGAGGCGCCGGGGTGGTGGACGGCGTAACCGCGCACGGAGGAACCGCCCAGGAAATACGTGGACCCGCCCCGCGGGCCCGCGGCCTCCGCCTTGACCCGCGCGTAGCCGAGCATCCGCTCCGCCGGGGTGCGGATCTTCCGAGGGGTCATGCCCCTGATGCTGGCACGGGCAGCGGGACCGGGAAGGGGGAGGGCGGCCTCTGCCGGAGGGCACCCTCCCCGGAACCCCGGCTCCGGGTCAGCGCTTGCGGTAGCTGCGCGCGTCCTCGGCGGCGGCCAGGACGGTTTCGATGTCGCCGCCGATCGCCGAGGTCAGGGTGATGGCCACGGCGCCCTCCAGGAAGGGCGCGTCCACGATCCGTGCCCCTTCGGGCAGTTGCGAGGGCTCCTCGCCGAGCAGGGACTTCACCGTCAGCACCGCGCTGCCCATGTCGCACAGCACGGCCACGCCCACGCCCTCGTCCACCGACCGGGCGGCGGCCGTGATCAGCTCCGCGCTGGTGCCGATCCCGCCGTCCGGGGTGCCGCCCGCCACCGCCAGCGGAGCGGGCTCGACCGATCCGAGCAGCGCGCCCGCCAGCTCGGCCACGGACTGCGCGACCGCCCTGCTGTGCGAGACCAGCACGACGCCGACACGGCCGGTACGGGTCTTCGGGGCCTGCTCCTGCTCCGGAGCCGGCGCCTGCTCCGGAGCAGGAGTCTCGGCGGCGGCCGGCTCCCCGGCGACGAGTTCCGCCTCGGGTGCGTCCACCGCGGTGCGCAGCGCCTCCATGAGCAGGGCCACGGAGTTGGCCCCCGCGTCCTGGTGGCCGACGCTGCGCTCGCCGAGGTAACTGGCACGGCCCTTGCGGGCTTCGAGGGATTCGGTGGCGTCCGCGCCCGCCCGGGCCGCCCGTACGGCCTCGTCCAGGGCCTCGCGCAGCGGCAGGTCCGCCTCGGCGGCCTCGGCCAGCGCCGCCACCGCGGGAGCCAGGGCGTCCACCAGGGTGGCGTCGCCGGGCTCCGCGCCGCCCAGCTTCTGCACCGACTTCAGCCCGGCGCCGAGCGCTGCCCCCAGCTCCGCCACCGTCGGCGCCCCGGTGTCGCCCAGCACCTTGCCGGTGCGGCGCAGCGCGGTGCCGAACAGCGGGCCGGAGGCGCCGCCCACGGTGTTCGTCAGCGTGGTGCCGGCCAGCGTCAGCAGCGCCCCCGGAGTGGTGGGCCGCTGCTCGGCCACGGCCGCGCCGACGGCGCCGAAGCCCCGTACGAGATTGGCCCCGTGGTCCCCGTCGCCGATGACCGCGTCCAGCTCGGTGAGGCGCGCGCTGTCCCGGCGTACGAGCCGGTCGGTCTCGGCGATCCAGCGGCGGAAGTAGGCGGTGTCCAGCGCGGGGGCCTGGGCCGGGGCACCGGCGGGCGGGGCCGCGGGGGTGGTGGAGGTCGTCGGGGTGGCGGGCGTGGCGGTCATGGAGGGGGCTCCTGGAGAGTGTCGGTAGGGGAAGGGTGCGGGGGTCAGCAGCCCCAGCGCAGGGACGGGGCGTCCACCGGCGCGTCCCACAGGCGCAGCAGTTCCTCGTCGGCGCGGCACAGGGTGAGGGTGCAGCCGGCCATGTCCAGGCTGGTGACGTAGTTGCCGACCAGGGACCGGGCGACGGTGATCCCGCGCTCCCCGAGGACCCGCTCGACCTCCGCGCGCATGATGTACAGCTCCACGGGCGGGGTCGCGCCCAGGCCGTTGACGAGGAGGATGACGGGGGCGCCGGCCGCTTCGGGGAGGTCGTCGAGGATGGCGTCGAGCATCGCCTCGGCGGTTTCGGCGGCCGTCATGAGCGCACGGCGTTCGCGGCCGGGCTCGCCGTGGATGCCGATGCCCAGCTCGATCTCGTCCTCGCCGAGGGTGAAGTTGGGACTGCCCTTGGCGGGGGTGGTGCAGGAGGTCAGGGCGACGCCGTAGCTGCGCGCGTTCGAGTTGACCTTGCGGGCCACCGCGGCCACCTCGGCGAGCGGGGCGCCCTCCTCGGCGAGGGCGCCCGCGATCTTCTCCACGAACAGGGTGGCTCCGGTGCCGCGCCGGCCCGGCCCGTTCGCGGTCCGGGCGACGGCCACGTCGTCGTCCACGACGACCTGCTCGACCTTGACGCCCTCGTCCTCGCAGTCCTCCGCGGCCATCGTGAAGTTGAGGATGTCGCCCGTGTAGTTCTTCACGATGTGCAGGACGCCCGCTCCCGCGTCGACCGCGCAGGTGGCGGCCGCGATGTTGTCCGGCACCGGCGAGGTGAAGACCGGGCCGGCCACGGCCGCCGCCAGCATGCCGCGCCCGACGAACCCGGCGTGCAGCGGCTCGTGTCCGCTGCCGCCGCCCGACAGCAGCGCGACCTTCCCGGCCACCGGGGAACCGGCTCGCGTGACGATCCCCTTGTCCGCGTCCACGGAGAGCTCCGGGTGGGCCGCCGCCATTCCGCGCAGTGCGTCGGCGACGACACTTTCGGGGGAATTGATGAGCTTCTTCACGGGGGCCTCTTTTCATCAGGCGCGGGCTGTTGAACGGGGAACTCGGAACGCCGGTCCGGGGCGGATAATAGGAATGACGGCACGGTATTAAGTCGGCACCGTCGCCGATCCGGTGCCGCCCACCGGGGCACTTGACTGGAACATTACCTCCAGGGGGCGGCGGAACAGGCCGGGTCCTTGGTCCCGGATCGGAGCGCGGAAAGGCCCGTCGGCAAAGGGACCGTGCATATCTGCGGTGCCACCGGAAACCGTGATAGGGATGAATAAGCAAGCGCAAATGAATTCGCAATGAGGAGGATTCACTCGTGAAGACCGTCGGTACGCGCATGATGATCAGCCCGCCGAAGTACGTCCAGGGCGCCGGAGCGATGAACGACCTGGGCGAGCACACCGCTCGCCTCGGGACGAACGCCGTGGTCCTCGCGGACAAGGGCGTCTGGGGCTTCGTGGACGCGGCCGTCACCGCTTCCCTCTCCGCGGCCGGGGTCAAGCTGACCAAGGAGGTCTTCGGCGGTCTCTGCACCCAGAAGGAGATCGACCGGGTCGCCGCGGCGGCCAAGGCCGCCGGCGCGGACGTGATCATCGGCATCGGCGGCGGCACCGCCATCGACACGGCGAAGGCGGTGGGCCACGCGCTCGACGACATCGCCGTCGTGTCCGCGCCCACGGTGGCCTCCACCGACGCGCCGACCAGCGCCCTCGCCGTCATCTACACCGAGTCGGGCGCCTTCGAGCGCTACTCCTTCTTCCAGCGCAACCCCAACCTGGTCCTCGTCGACACCGCGCTCGTCGCGGGGGCGCCGAGCCGCTTCATCGTCTCCGGCATGGGCGACGCGCTCGCCACTTGGTACGAGGCCCGGGTCTGCGTGGCCGCCAACCGGGTCGCCATGGCCGGCGGTCTCGCCACCGAGGCCTCCCTCGCGCTCGCCCGGCTGTGCTGGGAGACCCTGATGGAGTACGGCCCCCAGGCCCGGCTGGCCGCCGAGGCGCACGTGGTGACCCCGGCGCTGGAGAAGGTCACGGAGGCCAACACGCTGCTGTCCGGCCTCGGTTTCGAGTCCTGCGGCCTCGCCGCCGCGCACGGCATCCACAACGGGCTCACCGTCTCGCACAAGGTGCACGGAATGATGCACGGCGAGAAGGTCAACATCGGCACCCTCGCCCAGCTGGTCCTGGAGGGCGCCCCGACCGACGAGCTGGACACCTACCTGCGCTTCAGCCGCGCCGTGGGCCTGCCCACCACCCTCGCCGAGATCGGCCTCGGCGACCCGGACCGCGAGGAGCTCCTCGCCATCGGGCGCGCGGCCACCGCGGAGGGGGAGACCACGCACAACATGCCGTTCCCGGTGACCCCGAAGATGGTCGCCGACGCCCTGATCGCGGGCGACTCGTACGCCCGCGCGTACGCCGCGAAGTAGCGGCGGCAGACAGGCGGACGTGTAGGCGGACGCAGGGGGCGCGGGTGGCGCAGTGGATGCCCGCGCCCTACGGGTCCGCCCCGTCCCGGGTGGCCGTCTCCGGGGCGGTCACCTCCGGTGCGGTCGTACGGGACGCCAGCAGCAGGGCGATGTCGTCCGGGCGGTCGGTGGAGTGGCCCGCCTCGGCGACCAGCCGGTCCGCCGTCTCGGTCAGCGGAGCGGGACCGGCGGACGCCAGCGCGGCCCGCAGCCGCTCCACTCCTACGTCGATGTCCGTGCCCGGGATCTCCACCAGCCCGTCGGTGTACAGGGCGAGCACCGCTCCCGGCTCGATCCGCAGCCGGGTCACCGGATACCCGGCCTCGGCGTCGATGCCGAGCACCATCCCGCCCGGCAGGTCCAGCACTTCCGTCCGGCCCCCCGGGTGCCGCAGCAGCGGCTGGGGGTGGCCGGCCCGGACAGCGAGGGCGAGGCCGGACCCCGGGTCGAGCAGGACGTAGCAGCAGCTCGCGAACTGGCCCGGGTCGAGGTCGATGAGCAGCTGGTTCGTGCCGCGCATCACCTGGTCCGGCTCGTTGCCGCTGAGTGCGAAGGCCCTTACGGCGCTGCGCAGTTGGCCCATCGTGGCCGCGGCGGCCACCCCGTGGCCCTGGACGTCGCCGATGACCAGGGCGAGGCGCCCGCCACCCGCCTCGAGTACGTCGTACCAGTCGCCGCCGATGTCCATCCCGGCGGTTCCGGGCAGGTACCGCCCCACCGTGACCACGTTCTCGCGGACCGGCAGCCGGTGCGGGAGCAGCGCCGCCTGGAGCCCGCGGGCCAGCGCCGACTCGCTGTCGTAGCGCCGGGCCCGCTCCAGTGCCTGCGCGATCAGCCCGGCCAGCGCCGTCAGCACCGTCCGCTCCTCCGGGCTGAAGCCGCGCGGGGCGTCGAAGCCGAGGATGCACGAGCCGACCGGCCGGCCGGAGGCGATCAGGGGGAGGAAGGCCCGGGCGCCGACATGGGCGTCGAGTTCGATCCCCGGATAGGCGGCGGCCAGGTGCTGCATCGACTCGAAGAACATCGGGCGGCCCGAGGTGAGGGTCTCCACCCCGGGCAGCCGGACGTCGAGCGCGACCCCGTCGAACCGGTCGAGGAAGCCCTGCGGGAAACCGGTCTCCCACGCCAGGTGCAGATGCCCCTCTCCCAGCAGGTAGATCGCCAACTGCCGCCCGCCGAAGGCAGGGAGCAGCTCGTCGGTGACCACCATCGACACCTGGCGGGCCGTCACCGCCTCGGTCAGCGCGATCGCCAGCGCCACCGGCCGGTACAGGGCCGCGGCCCGGTCGGCGGGCGAGCCGACGTCCGGGGAGCCGAGGCCCGAGGGGCCGAGCCCCGCGCCGGGGTGCACCACCGACTCGGGTGCGTACGTGGGCGGTTCGGCCTCACTGATGGTGACGGTGACCCCGTCGATCCCGGGATGCAGGCCCACCGACAGCCACTGCGGGGAGGGTTCGGACCCGCGCCGGGGGGCCTGGAAGCGCACCGGGGCCGGGGCGAGGAACACGGCCCGGAAGTGGTCCTCGTAGGCGGGATTCCCCAGCCAGGGCAGCGCCTCCCAGAGCATCCGCCCGGAGAGTTCCGTCCCGTCGGAACCGAGGAGGGTGGTGGCCGTGGAGCGGGCGCGGGCGTTGGCGAAGCCGATCACGCCCTGGCGGTCCACGGAGAGGACGGCCAGATCCAGCCGGTCGACGGCGGCGCGGGCGGTGGTGGCGGCCGTGGTGGCGGCGGTGGTGGTGGGACCGGCGCCGGTGGCGTCGGCGGGATGGGCGGCGGTACCGGTGGCGGAGCCGTCCGCCGCGCCCGGGTCCGGCAGGCACACCGGTTCGCCCTCCCAGGTCACCGAGGCCCCGCCCGCGGCGAGCGCGGCCAGCTCGCCGGCCAGCCGGGCGGCCACCGCGCGCAGCCGCTTGCGGTCGCCGGGCCCGACCGGGACCCCGGGGGTCGCGGGGCGGAGCACCACGAGGACGCCGTAGCGCTCGCGGCCGCGGGACACGGGCTCGTAGAGCGAGCCGAACGGGAACGGCAGCCCGGCCATCAGCTGGGGGAAGCGCCGCATCGCCGATTCCGCGTCGGGGAGGTGCACGGACTGGCCGGACCGGTAGGCCTCGGCGACGGGGTACGGGCGGTTCACGTGCATCCGCCACCAGGGGCGGAAGAGCGGGCCCGGGATCCCGGTCACGGCCGCCATGAGCAGCAGCCCCTCCGTGCCGGAGCGCAGGTAGACCCCGCCCGCGTACCCGCCGGCGGCCCCCACGGCATCGAGAGCGGCCCGTGCGAGCACCTGGGCCGTGGCGTCGGTGACGGGGCCGCCGGTGTCCGGTCTGGCCGTCACCCCTCCAGAATGCGCCCGGGCCGGGGCATCCGCATGCCCCGGAGGCCTCCCTCCGGGCGTCCCCTCCGGTTATCGGACACGGGAGGGCGGAATTCGGAATTTCCGTGCCCTGAATGGCGGAAGCAATGGTGCCGGGTTAGCGTCGGCTGATGATCGCTCTCGTGGCACATGACCAGAGGAAGAACGACCTGCTGAATTGGGTGCGGCGAAATCGCCGTGCCGTGACCCGGCACGGACTGGTGGGAACCAGTTCCACCGCACGACTGCTCAGATCCGAACTGGGCTTGCAGATAAGGTCGGTCGAGTCCGGTCCGCATGGCGGCGACCAGCAGATCGACTCGATGGTGATTTCCGGCGACGTCACCTCGCTCGTATTCTTCTGGGACCCCCTGTGGGCCGCCCCGCACGTGCACGACGTACTCGCTCTCGTGCGCATTGCGGTGCTCCGGAACATTCCCGTCGCATTGAATCCGGCGAGTGCGGAGGCAATGTCCGAGGACGGTTTCTCCCTCGAAAATCAACCCGCCACCGCCGCCACCATGGCCGCCGCTGCCCCGGTCGCGGCCGGTGTCCGTTCCGACGGGCTCTGAGGCGATCCGGGCCCCTGTGATGATGGCCGGAACCCCTCCCTGCAGTTGATCCAACTCCCTTGAAGTGAACGGTCGTTCGGCTACTGTTTCGCCGCGGTCGCCGACTGGCGGCCCGTTCGACAACGGGGAGAATCCACATGTCCTTCATGCGCAGGGCGGCCGTGACCGCCGCATCCATGCTCGCCGTGAGCGCCGCCATGGTGATGCCGGCGAACGCCGCGGGGCCCAGCGAGTACGTCGTGCTCACCCCCGCCGCCGCAGCGGCCGGTAGCTGCCAGAACCAGATCTCCGGCGACCAGCACTTCGCGCAGACCCGCTGTTACGGCTACGCGGCCAAGTACTACAGGCTCCTCGTCCGCGTCTGTGACGGACGGGCGTGTGCGGACCGCACGGGGCCGTGGCGGCCGATGAACAGCGGCCAGTGGTCGGCGTATTCGGACAGCGGCACCTGGATCGTCCAGGGCGGTGAGCAATTCGGCAACTAGTGGCTCCGGGCGCCGCCGGCGATGCCGCGCGGCGCCCCGGCCCGCGGGCTCCGACCCCTTGGCCCCTCGGCCGATCGGCCGAATCCCGGTCGGGACCGGGGGGCTGAAAGTCCCGGATGATCAGGGACTTTGCCCGGCTGTGGGCGCCCTTCGTACTGCTTAGGTTTGCCTAAGTGGAATCGAAGAAGGAGGCCCGGTGCCGTCGCTCAACGACAGCCGTCCAGGGACGACCGTACGCATCACCGGGATCGATCCCGGTCAGGCGGAAGGGAGCCGGCGCCGGCTCCTGGAGTTCGGCTTCGTGCCGGGCGCGGACGTCACCGTGATCGCCCGGGGTGCCACCGGAGGCCTGCTCGTCGGGCTCGGGGAGACCCGGGTCGCGCTGGACTCCCGTACCGCCGGCCGGTTGAGGTGCGGCCGATGAGCTGCCACACCGCCGGCGCCGGTACCGGAGCGACCGCCACGGCGGAGCGGCCGGCCGGTACGCCGTTCGTCGCTCTCGTCGGCAATCCCAATGTCGGCAAGTCGACCCTGTTCAACGCCCTCACCGGCGCCCACCAGCGCGTCGGCAACTGGCCCGGCAAGACCGTCTCCGTGGCCCAGGGCGACTGGCGCACCCCGGCCGGCCGGCCGCTGCGCCTCGCCGACCTGCCCGGCTCCTACAGCCTGCTGCCCGACTCCCCGGACGAGGCGCTGGTGCGCGACGTGCTCACCGCGCCCGCGGGGGAGCGGCCCGACGCCGTGGTCTTCGCCCTCGACGCGGCCAACCCGGCCCGCAACCTGTACCTGCTCTCGCAGATCCTCGACACCGACCTTCCCGTCGTGGTCGCGCTGACCATGACCGACGTCGCCGCCCGGCGCGGTGCGCCCCCCGGTGCGGATGCGCTGGCCCGCGAGCTCGGGCTGCCCGTCGTACCGGTGGAAGGGCGCTCCGGGACCGGGCTGGACCTGCTCGCCGACGCGGTGTGCGACGCCCTGGCCGCCGTACCCCCGCATCCCGGGCGGACTTCCGCCTGGGCAGCCGGCTCGCCCGTGGCGGCCGAACTGGCGGAGCTGGCCGCCGCGGCCTCCGGCCTGACCCCCCACCCCGCACGGTGGCTGGCCGTCAGCCTGCTCTGCGGGGAGGAGCCGCCCGCGGTCCCCGCGGAGCTGGCCGAGCGTGCCGGGGCGGCGGCGGAGCGCCTGGCCGGGGCGGGCAGCGGCGCCGAGGCCCAGCCCGATCCCGATCCGGATCCGGATCTCGACACCGACGCCGAACTCCTCGTCGCCGAGGCCCGCTACGCCTGGGCGCATGCCGTCATCGAACGCGCGGCGCCCCGCCCGGCCGGGGCCCGGCCCACCCTCACCGACCGGGTGGACCGGCTGCTGCTCTCCCGCGGCTTCGGCATCCCGTTCTTCCTCGCCGTCATGTGGGCCGTCTTCCAGGCCACCACCGTCCTGGCCAAACCCCTCCAGGACGGCCTCGGCGACTTCGTCTCCGGTCCCGTCAGCGGCGGAGCCGACCGGCTCCTCGAAGCCGTCCACGCGCCCGGCTGGCTGACCGGACTGCTGGTCGACGGCCTGATCAGCGGGGTGGGCCAGCTGCTCACCTTCGTTCCGCTGATGATCATCATGTTCCTGCTGCTGGCCCTGCTGGAGGACTCCGGCTACTTCGCCCGGGCCGCCTTCGTCGCCGACCGCCTGATGCGCACCCTGCGACTGCCCGGCCGCGCCTTCCTCCCCCTGGTCGTCGGCTTCGGCTGCAACGTCCCCGCCCTCGCCGGCACCCGGATCCTCAACCGCCGCCAGCACCGGCTGCTCGTCGGCCTGCTCATCCCGTACATGAGCTGCACCGCCCGGCTCGCCGTCTACGTGATGATCGCGGGCGTCTTCTTCGGCTCGAACTCCGGCACCGTGGTCTTCTTCCTCTACGTGGCCTCCGTACTGCTGGTCGTCGGCATGGGCCTGATCCTGCGGCCCCTGCTGTTCAGGGACATGAAGGACGAGCCGCTCGTCCTGGAGCTGCCCCCGTACCGGCTGCCCACCCTGCGCGTCACCGGCGCGCAGGTCTGGCAGAAGCTCGCGGCGTTCCTGCGTACCGCCGGCGGCATCATCGTCGCGACCGCGGCCGCCGTCTGGCTCCTCATGGCGATCCCGGCCGCGGCCGGCCACGGGGGCTTCGGCAAGGTCGACGTCGAACAGAGCGTGTTCGGTACGGTCACCCGCGCCACGGCGCCCCTGGTGGCCCCGGCCGGCTTCGGCGACTGGCACGCCACGGCCGCGCTCGGCACCGGCCTGATCGCCAAGGAGGGCGTGATCTCCACCCTCGCCCAGACCTACTCGGCCGAGGAGGACGGCGACCCCAAGCTCACCGCGAGCCTGCACGCCACCTTCGAGGAGTCCTCCGGCGGGCACCAGGGGGCGGCCGCCCTCGCCTTCCTGGTCTTCATCCTGGCCTACACCCCCTGCTTCGCCACCCTGGCCGCGCAGCGGGCCGAGATCGGCACCCGGCTGACCGCCATCGGCTTCGGCATCCAACTGGCGGCGGCCTGGCTGCTGGCCGTGGGCGTCTTCCAGATCGCGAGGCTGGTGTGGTGACCGGCCCGGCCGGGGCGGGAGCCCGCGGCACCGAACCAGGCATGCTGCGCGCACTCCTCCGCGCCTTCGAGGAGGCCGCCCCGGGCGAGGGGCTCACGCAGATCGCCGACCGCCTGGGCCTCGACCGGGCCGAGGCGGCCGGCATGGCCGGGTACTGGGTCCGCAAGGGACGACTGCGGCGCGAGGAGATCGGCACCGCGGACTGCTCGGGCTGCTTCTTCGCCTCCCGGGGCTGCACAACCTGCCCCGATACCTCCGCCTCCACCCAACGCCCGTCCCTGATCGCCCTGACCCCCGTACGCCTGCCACGCGCCGAGGGGTCCGCCTGAGCGCTGTCCCACAACCCCACGAGGCTGAGGGGCATGGTGTGTCCGGGTCGGTACCGATGGCACCGGCCGAGCGAAGCGAACGGCCGAGATCCCCGGCCTGTGGGGACGGGGGGAGGGGGGTCACGGATGGGTGAGGAGGCCGGGCAGTTTGCGCATGTCGTCGAAGACGACGGTGTCGGGGCCTTCGAGCCGGTGCGCGGGAACCATTCCGCCGGCGTAGGCGAATGCGCGCATCCCCGCGGCGTGGGCTGCCTGGAGACCGTACGGGCTGTCCTCGACCACGGCGCACGCCTCGGGCGCGATGCCCATCCGCTGCGCGGCGTGGAGGAAGAGATCGGGTGCCGGTTTGCCGTGCGCGACCTCGGTGGCGCTGAAGATGCTGCCCTCGAAGCGTTGGTGGAGGCCGGTGATGCCCAGGGTGAGACGCATCTTGTCGTGACTCCCGCTGGAAGCCACGCAGATGGGGAGGTGTGCGAGCGCGTCGAGGGCCTCGACGATGCCGGGGACCGGGGTGAGCCCGGCCACCAGGGCGTCGTGGTAAAGGGGCCTGAACTCCTCCTCCCAGTCGGCCGGCAGGCTGCGCCCGAGGTGGGCCTCTATGTCCTTCGTCATCGACTGGCTCGAGCGGCCCATGAACCGGTCGACGATCTCGGCTTCGGTGAGGTCCCACCCCAGTTCGGCCAGGACGAGGGCATCCACGCGCACGGCTATGCGCTCGCTGTCGACCAGCACGCCGTCGCAGTCGAATATGACGAGTTCAATCGGATGGATCATCCCCGCAGAGTAAATGACTGTGAACCGCCAGGCTCCGGAAGCTACTTTCGGCTCGGTGGCCGCTGCGCGTAATGCGGCGGCTGCCCCGCCCGGTCCGGCAGTGGGCATCGAACAACCGCCGCGCAAGTCCCTGATCGGGTGCCCTGAGCCCTCGTCCACTCCAACGTGTGAGTTCAAACGCCGCCGAGCCCGAAGGGACTGCCCCGTACGTCGAGATCGCATATCGGTTCGAGGGATTCACTCTTCAGGGTCCGTTACGGCGTGCGGCCGTACGAAGTTGTTCGGTCGTCCGCGTGGTTCTACGTCCACCCAGGGAGGCCCAGTGCCCTCAGCACCCCACCTCCCCGCGGCCGCTGCCCGATTCGAACAGGGCGGGTCGGATCGTTCACGACCAGCGATGAAACCACCAGCGCACGACTGGATCCGAGGGGGAATCAGTGAGCAGGGAAACAGACGGCGATCCGGAACAGGCCGCCGCGGTGTCGGATTCGGAACGGCTGCTGTTCGGCGGGGAGCTGGCGTACGACGTCGGCTGGGACCAGCACGAGGGCGCCTGGCTGAAGCTAGGCCTGTGGACGATGGCCAAGGGGTTACCCCGGATGGTCGGCACCGGGCTGCGGCTCGCGCACCTCGCTGACGCGCGTGCGCTGCGCGTGGTCCTCGGCGCCGAGGTGGGGCGCGGGATCGCCCAGGCGGTCGGGCTGGTCGCGGTCAACGCCGTCCTGGGGCACATCCTCGCCGGCGGCGGGACGAACGAGCGTCTGACCAGCGCGTTCCCGGCGCTGGTGGTCGTGGCCGTCGCCGCGTTGGTGGGCTCGCTGCTGCGGTCCGCGTCCACGGCAGCCACCGGCGAGCTGGAGCCGAAGGTCCAGCGGGTGGCCACCGAGCAGTACCTGGGACTCGTACACCGGGTGGAGCTCGCGGCGATCGAGGACGACGAGTTCCACCGGCTGCTGGACGCGGCCCGCTACGGGGCCGACTCCGCCCGGCGCATGATCCGGTACTGCACCAACACCTTGAACTCCGGGATCTCCCTGGTCGCGGCGGCCGGCGTGCTCACCGTCCTGCACATCGGACTCCTGCCCCTGCTCGTCCTGATGACCCTGCCGAGCGGGTGGAGGTCGCTGACGATCTCGAGGCAGCGGTACCTCTCCTTCCACGCCTTCGTCCAGCACGCGCGGGCCGGACACCTGCTGGGGCAGTTGCTGACCCAGCGGGAAGCGGCCGCCGAGGTGCGCGTCCACGAGGTCGGGCCCTTCCTCCTCGGCCACTTCCGGGAGATGGCCGAGACGAGCGAACGCGAACAGACCCGCCTGGCCCGCAGCGCGGCGAAGATCGGCCTGATCGCCGACGGTGCGTCCGGCCTCGCCACCCTCCTCACCTACGGGGCGCTCGGGCTGCTGCTGTGGAGCGGGCGGATGGACCTCGCGGTCGCAGGTACGGCCGTCCTGGCCATCCGTACCGGCTCCTCCAGCCTGGACGGCCTCGTCCTGCAGATGGCCGACCTGCACCAGGAGTCCCTGTTCGTCGCCGACTTCGAGCGCCTGTGTACGGAGGCCAAGGCCCGGGCCATCCCGGAGACCGGCGAGGCCCTGCCCGAGGAGGTGCGCGAAGTCCGCTTCGAGAAGGTCACGTTCACCTACCCCGGCAGTGGGGACGAGACGCCGAAGCCGACCCTGCGCGAGGTGTCCCTGACCTTCCCCATGGGCAAGGTCATCGCCGTGGTCGGGGCGAACGGCTCGGGCAAGTCCACCCTGGTCAAGCTGCTGGCCGGTCTGCACATGCCCGACGAGGGCGGCGGCACGGTCTGGTGGGACGACGTCGACGCGTCGAAGGCCGAGCGCAGGCAGATCTTCGCCCGCATCGCGCTCATGTCGCAGTCCTTCTTCCGGTGGCCCTTCACGGTGCGGGTGAACGTCGGTATCGGCCGGCCCACCGAGCCCATCGACGACCGGGCGGTGCGGGCCGCCGCGGAGTTCTCCGGCGCCTGGAAGTTCATCTCCGAGCTGCGCCGAGGCCTCGGGACCCTGCTCGGGCGGGGCTACAAGGGCGGGCAGGAGGCATCCGGCGGGGAGTGGCAGATGCTGGGGATCGCCCGCGCCCTGTACAGGCGCCCCGGCATCCTCGTGGTCGACGAGCCCACGAGCGCCCTCGACGCGGTGGCCGAGCAGCGGGTCTTCGACCAGATCCGCGCACTGGCCGCGGCGGGTCAGACGGTCGTGCTGATCACCCATCGCCTCCACTCGGTGCGGCACGCCGACGTCATCCACGTCATGAAGGACGGCCAGGTCGCCGAGTCCGGGACGTTCACCGAGCTGATGGACGAGAGCATCGGCACGGGGGAGTTCCGCGACGCCTATCTGGTCCAGGCCGCCGCCTTCGCGGACAGCGTGCCCGCCCAGCGGTCCCCGGCGGCGGGTCCCGCGGCAGGTCCAGCGGCGGAGGATCCGGCAGAGGGCGCGCGGCGGACGTGACGTGAACCGCGTGGTCCGGACCCGGCCGCGTGCAAGAGAGCCGGTGCCCCACCACCATGCCGGTGCCCACCTCCACGGCGCCCCGCCGGCACCACCCGTTCCCGATCTCGAGGAGCTCCACATGACCGTCCTGTCCACCGAGCCGCGCGGCACCGCAGCGCTCCTGGTCAACTCCGCCGGCCAGTACCTGCTGCACCTCAGGGACGCCAACAAGCCGCACATCTGCGACCCGGGCACCTGGTCCATCCCCGGCGGTGGCAGGGAGGACGCGGAAACCTGCCGCCAGGCCGTCGAGCGCGAACTGTTCGAGGAGACGGGCCTGAGGGTGCCGCTGGAGCCCCTCACCGTCGTCAGCTCGCACGGCCCCACCGGCGAGAAGGGCCGGATCCAGGTCTACGTCGGCACCTGGGACGGCGAGGACAGCACGCTGCCGTGCCCCGAAGGCATCATGTACCGGTGGTTCGCCGCCGAGACCACGGCCTGGCTGACGATGTGCCCGTGGACGGCCGAGGTCATCGCCCTGCACCAGAAGACCGCCCCCGTCCCGGCACCCCGTACGAGCGGGCCCGCGCGGGCCGGGGGAACCCGGGCCCGGCTGAACGCGGTCGGAGTCCACCTCTACCTCGAACGCGGAGACGGGCGGATCCTCCTGGGCCGGCGCCACCCCGGGGTCGCGTTCGCCGGCAACCGGTTCCACACCCTCGCGGGGCAGTTGGAGACCGAGGGCGCCGTGGCCGGGCTGATCCGGGAGGCCGAGGAGGAAGCCGGCCTCGTCATCGCGCCGGAAGACCTCGAGCTGGTCCATACCGTGCACATGCTCGACGCGGGCGACGACTCCGACGGGCAGCCGAGGATCGGGCTCTTCTTCCGCGCCCGCACCTGGTCGGGCACACCCGAGGTGCGTGAGCCGGACAAGTGCCTGGAATGGATCTGGGCCGCCCCGGCCAGGCTTCCCCAACCCATGGTCAGGTACACGCAGATCGCGATCGAGGCGATCGGCCGCGGCGAGACCTACACCGAACTCGGGTGGAGCTGACACCTGCATCGACCCGTGAGTCGGCTCCGGCGCTGTCCTCGCGGGCGCGGGCACCTGTCAGTGCCGACAGCTAACTTGGTTCGGAGCTGGGAATCAGGCAGTGCGCAGGAGCCAACAGAGATCACGAGGCGCGTGGACGACAAGACCGAGGCCCTGACCCGAGACGGCTGGAAGGCCCATCATGAGATGCGAGTTGGCGACGAAGTCCTGACCCTTGACCCCTGCACGAAGGACATCTCCTGGCAACCGACTCTTTCCGTCTACACAGTTCAGGTCGCTACCGAGGTCGTGCAGTGGAGCAACACCCACGGATTCAACGTGCTGACTGCACCCGAGCACGAGTGGGTCGCGGCCCACCGAGACAGGGATGGCAACAGCGGGCTTGCCGCCCCGGCACACTTCAGGCCGACGGGTGAACTCTCGGCCTCCAACAAGCAGCTCATCACCGGCGGAGGCATCCCGCGAGCCTTCGCGGCAAGATCACGCTTCGACGACGCCCTCGTCGAACTCGTCGGCTGGGTCATCACCGAAGGCCACTACCAGAAGCAGAGCGCCAAGACCGGAGTCCTCGTCGCCCAGTCCTCGACTGCGAACCCCGCGAAGGTGGAGAGGATCCGCCGCATCAAGAAGCACTTCGCGGACCGTGGTGCCACTGCGACCGAGAACCCGAACGCCGGCAACGGGATGATCAACTTCTATTTCGGAGCCGGCATCGGCAACGTCATACGAGAGATCGCTCCGGACAAGCAGATGCCCCCCTCGTTCCTGACGGCGCTGACACACTCCCAAGCCGAGCTCCTCTACCAGACGATCCTGGACGGCGACGGACACCGGACAACTCCCCGCTCACACGACGGTTTCAACCGCACAGTGCGCACGGAGAACTTCATCCAGAAGGACCAGGGAAGGATCGATGGCTACCAGATGCTTGCCGCCATGCTCGGCAAGCGCACCTGCGCCAAGCCGCACTCAGTCCATTCCGGGATCTTCAACACCGTCACCTACGTCAGCGCGCTGACCACTGCCCGGCATCTGAAAGACGACCGAGTGCCCTACCGCGGCCTTCTCTGGTGCCCCCGCACCGAGACACGTACCTGGCTGGCCCGCCGGAGCGGGGGGACCTTCTGGACCGGCGAACTCCCCCATCGCGATGACGTCAAGGGGAAGAGCGCCAGCAGATTGCAGGTCTCCGGTCAACCCGTCGCGGTTGCCCCACGACCCCGTTCCGACAATCCGGGTCCCTGCGCATCCGAGACCACCTCCGCCGAGCTGGCAGGCGTGGATGCCGAGACCGAGGCCCTCACCCCCGCCGGATGGCGGACCCACAGCCAGTTGGCGCCCGGCGACTACATACTGACGTTGGATCCCCAGCACAAACGCATCCGGTGGAGCAAGCTCCGGACGGTTTGGCGGCACGACTGGGATTCCAGCCTCCAGGGCCCGTTGACCCGGTGGAACCATCGCGCAGTCGATGCCCTGACGACGCCGGGTCACTGGTGGCTCGAGCTCAACGACCACGGCCGCAAAACAGGTGAGGACCGGCCGCACGCATTGCGGACGACCCGTGACCTCCAAGGGCGGAGCTGGGCCAGGATCGTCTTCGGCAGTGGGACCCCGGCCTGCTTTGCCGATGCCCCCCTCGATCTGGACCTGGCCACGACGGCCATCCAGGGCGACTGGGTGTCCCCGAAGCGGATCTGCGGTCTGACCATCACGCAGGCGCGTGATCTGTACGAAGCACTCATCTCAAGCGACGGTAAGCCGCACCCTGGCGGAGGCGACTACTGGCAGCAGAGGGATCAAGAACGAATCGACAGCTTCCAGATGCTCTGCGCCATGCTCGGTTGGCGAACCGCCGCGAAGACCTTCCAGAGCTTGGCCGGCAGACCCCGCGTGACCGTCTACACCCGCGACAACGGAACCTCGGGCTCCACACACCCGGCGCCCGATCACTACGACGGGCTCGTCTGGCGTCCTGATCTGGAGGCCGCCGAAGCTTGGTGCGCTCGCCGCAGGGGGACGACCTACTGGACCGGCAGTCCACCCAATTCCAGTACCGCCTAGCCGAACGCCGCCGCACCAGCTGCAGTCCGGGTGCCGCTGGAGGGCGCTCGTGGGGTGATCTTCTGGGTTCAAGCGGGCACCGCAGGTCACCAGTTCGGGGCCGGGTCCTCGGGGAGCAGGGGGCGCAGGGCTCCGACTGCCGCGCCGATGCAGGTGTCGCGCAGCTCGGTGCGGGTGCAGGTCTCGTGCGTGAGCCAGTCCACGCACAGGACCTGGACGAAGACGAGCCAGGCCTTCAGCGCGGCGGAGACCGCGGAGTGCGTGCGTTCGTCGGCGAGCGGGAGCACGCCGAGCAGGCGTGAGCGCAGGGCGTCGAGTTCGTTGGTCATGATCGTCTGGATGACGGGGTCGCCCGCCAGGACCCGGTTCGCGGCCAGGACGGCGTGGCGGTTCGGGATGAAGTAGTCGAGGTGGGCGTCCAGGCCCTGGGTGAGCTGCTCGACGAGCGTCGCGCCGGGGTCGAACGTCGTCGCCTCCAGCAGCCGGTCGCTGGCCTGCTGGTAGACCGCCGCGAAGAGGGCGTGCTTGCTCGGGAAGTGCTGGTAGAGCAGGGCGCGGGACACGCCGGCCTCCTGGGCGACCTCCTCCATCAGTACGTCGTCGTAGGGGGCGGCGGAGAAGAGGCGGGTGCCGACGGCGAGCAGCTGGGCGCGGCGGTCGGCAGGGGTCAGGCGTCGGCGGGGCGGCATGCACCCCAGACTACTACTTGACATGTGTCTACTTAAGGGGGCTACCCTGAGGCTAAGTAGACACATGTCAACTAAGTGGGGGTGGAGTCATGGTCAAGGCACTCCGGGTGTCCGCATGGGTGATGGGCCTCGCCTGCACGGCGATCGGGCTGTTCCACGTGGTGGGCGGCAACGCCGCGATTCCGGGCGAGGCCGATGCCGGCCCCACCTTGGACAGCCTGGGCCGGTTCTTCGGCGCGATCTTCGCCGGGTACGGGCTGGCCTGGCTGTGGGCCGCCCGCCAGGACCCCGTCCCGGCGAAGGTGGTGCGGTGGCTCGCGGCGGTGTTCCTGCTGGGCGGCGTGGGGAGGCTGCTGTCCCTCGCGGTGCACGGGTGGCCGCACCCGTTCCAGGTGGCGCTGACCGTGATCGAACTGGCCCTGCCGCCGGTCTGGTTCTGGCTGGCCGATGCCGACGAGCGGGCGTCCCGGGAGCGGCGGCCCGAGGCTCGGCAGGGGACCGGGCCGTCCCTTCCGAACCCTGCCTGACCTGCACCGTACGGCCAGCCGGCCCGGATGCTCGCGGTGGGCCTGCCCTCCCCGGCGCACTCGCGGGACTGCGACCGACCCGGCACGCAGCCCGGTCCGGTTCGCTGCGCTGCGGCCCATCACCCGGGAATCGGCCGAGTCCCCACCCTCCCTGCCCCTTGGCCCGATCCAACCTTTGGAGGTTGTTCGAGATGTCTGTTCAGTCCCCGCCCGCCAACCGTGCCGACGAGCGCGTGGTGAGGGCAGCGGCCCGGGAGTTAGGCGGCGTGGTGAGCATCGCCGTGTTCTTCCTCTTCTTCATCCTGGGCCTGATGTTCCACAGCGCCTTCGCCACGACGACCTATCCCGCACCGGACGAGGCGGCCGACCTGATCCTCGAGTGGCGGCGGGACAACGGTGACGTGTCGCGCCTGTCGGGTGCGGCGCTGAGCGTCTCCGCGCTCGTCTTCACCTGGTTCTGCTCCTGGTTCGCCTCGGTGATCCACCGGACCGGCCGGACGCAGGCGGCGTTCGTCGTCCTGGCGGGCGGGCTCTTCTCCGCGCTCGGGCTCTTCCTGTCCGGGGTGCTGCAATGGATCGCACAGCGGCCGGAGACCCTGGCCGAGATGCCGGTCCTGCGCGTGGTGCACCAGATCACCTTCGTTCTCGGCGGGCCCCTGGTGGTGACCAGCCTCGCCCCGATCGTCGCGGTCGGCGGCATCGCCCTCGTGCGCGCCGGGCTGCTGCCGAAGTGGCTCGGCTACGTGGGTGTCGCGCTGGGCGTGATCTGCCTGGGGTCGGTCGTCATGCTGATCCCCGAGGACGGCAGCCTCACCTTCCTCGTGCCCATCGGCCGGTTCCTTTCCTTGCTGTGGCTGACGGTGGTCGCCGTGGTACTGACCGGTCGCGTCGGCCGGGCGCGCTCCTGAGGGTCGGCCGCTAGCGGTGCTGGCGGGGGGCCTGGAAGCGGGCGATGAGGGCTGTGGCCTGCTTCGGGTGTTGCTCCAGCCATGCTGCGAGGTGTTCTTGGACGGCTTGTTGTACGCAGGTGCGTACGAGTGGGTTGCCCAGCGTGCCGCGGGTGGGGCCCTGGAGTTCGGGATGGTCCAGCTTCACCGATACGACGGCTGTCAGGCCCTCGGCGATGCGATTGGCGGAGAGGGCGGGGGCGGTTTCTGTCGGCAGCGGCAGCGGCAGCGGCACCGGTAGCCGTTTGCGCGTGTACGCGTTGATCGTGGCCGCCACTCCGTCGCGGAAGCCCAGCTCGTGCGTGCCACCGGACGTGGGGTGGCTGTTGGCGAAGGTGTGGAGCCGTTCGGCAGGGGAGTCGGACCAGCGGAAGGCGACCTCCAGGGTTCCCGCCATCCGGGGGGCCTCGAGCTCGAAGGAGAGGGTCTCCGTGAGGGCGGGCGCCGCTGTGCCGGTGTCGAGGAAGGTGACGAAGTCCCGGGCCCCGCCGGGGAAGTGGAACCGGGCCGACCGGGGCTCGCCCGGGTGGCGCCGGTCGGTGAGTGAGAGGTCCAACGCCCGGTTCAGGAAGGCCAGTTCCCTGAAGCGTTCCGCCAGGGTGTCGAAGGAGAACCGTGTGGTTCCGAAGATGTCGGGGTCGGGCCAGAAGGTGATGGTCGTCCCGCTGTCCGGCGCTGTGCCCGCCGTGGTCGGCGGGGTGACGGCCACGCCGCGCGCGTACTCCTGGATCCAGCGGATTCTCTCGTGCCGCACCTCGGCCGTCATCCGGCGCGACAGCGCGTTGACGACGAAGGGGCCTGTGCCGCAGAGGTCGAGCATCACGTCGTTGCGGCCGGCGGGTCGTGCTCCTGCTCGCAGGGTGGTCAGCAGGGCTTCGAGCCGGGGAGCGCCGGTGCCGCCCGTCCCGTCGAGGGGGCGGCCCGGCCCGTCGTCGGTGACGCGTACGCCGCCGTCGGACGTGAGGGTGACCTCGACGGTGCCGGCGCGGCCGGCCAGTACCTCGTTCACCGCCAGTTCGGCGACCGCGAGCACCATGGTGCGCAGCCCGCGTTCGTCCGTCGAGCCGATGTACATCCCGGGCCGCTTCCGGACGGCCTCCCACCCCTCCAGTACCTGGATCTGGCTGGCGTCGTATCCGGTGGATTCCTCACGCACGGTGTCCCCTCCCAGTGGTGCCCAGCAGAAGCTCCAAGCCTAGGAGAATTCGACGAAAACACCAGGTCAGAGCTGTTTTGGTGAAGGGCTGAGCGGGTGGGTGGGGGCCTGTCCGGAGGTCGTCGGCGCCGAGGGGTGCGGATGGGGTTCGGAGCCCCGCCCGCGGGTCGCCGGGGGCGCGTACGCCCCCTTCCCCGCCGGCCGCCGAGCCACCGATTTCGCTCCACCGTGCCCGGACTCGTCCGAACGCCTCCTCCGTCCGGGGGAGGTTCGGGGCGGAGGGCCGCCGCCGTGGGCGCCGGGGGGCAGGCTTGCCGACATGCGACAGCAGTACGACACGTCAACGCCACCGCCGGCCTTCTCGGTCGCCGATGCCTTCACCCTGAGCACGGCCCTCGACGCCCTCGGCGGTGTGCGCGGCCTGGACACCCTTGACATGGCCTGCGGACACGGCACCACCACCCGGCTGCTGGCCGGTGGCGGGGCGCGCAGAACGGTGGGCGTCGACAGTTGCCCCGAGCGCATCCGCCGGGCCCGGGAAACCGGCGCGGACCTCGCGCACGCCGTCGAGTACGTCGTCGCGGACGCGGCGGCCGGCCTGCCGGCGCTCGGGCCGTTCGACCTGGCCACCGCCGTGTACCTCTTCAACCAGGCCCACGACCGGACGGCCCTGCACGCCATGTTCCGCACCGTACGGGCCAACCTGCGCCCCGGCGGGCGGCTGCTCGCCATCGTGCCGAACCCGGGCGCCTTCCCCTACGCGGACTGGGAGCCGTACGGGATCAGCGTCGTCGGGCGCGAACCCGGCGGGGAGGCCCCGCTGCTGCGGGCCCGGCTGGAGACCGATCCGCCGGTGCCGTTCGAATGCCGCGAGTGGGCCCACGCCGACTTCGCGGAGGCCGCCGCCGACGCCGGCTTCGCCACCGTGACCTGGCAGCCGACCCGGACCCCGCCCGCGTGCGAGACCCGGGACGAGAGCTACTGGGCCCGCTACCGCTCGGCACCCGTCGGCTCCCTGATGAACTGTGTGGCCTGAGCCACCGCGATCCCGGCCGGTGGCGCGGCGCCGCCGCCCGGAGCGCAGCGGCGGCTCAGGGCTCCGCTCAGGACGCGGCTCAGGACTCCGACCGGGACGCGGCTCAGGACTCCGGCCGGGACGCGGCTCAGGACTCCGCCGCCGCCTCGCGGACCAGCTCCAGGATCCGGTCGCGGGCCGCCCTGCCCTCCGGGACCGGCAGCAGCGGGTAGACGTGCGGCAGCCCCGGCTCCTCGATGAACTCCACCTCGGCGCCGGCCGCCCGCGCCCGGTTCACCAGTTCGCGGCTGTCCGTCGTCAGGACGTCCCGGGTACCGGTGAACACCGTCAGCGGGGCCAGCCCCGCGAACGACCCGTGCAGCGGGCTGACCAGCGGATCGTCGGCGGCCAGATTGCCCGCGTACAGCCGCCCGGCCTCCCGCAGGCCCGGGCGGGCCAGCATCGGGTCGCCCGCCTCGATGGCCGCCTGGTCGGGGTGGCTCATGGAGATGTCCAGCCAGGGCGAGATCAGCACGATCCGGGACGGCTGCGCCCCGGTCCGGTCGCGCAGCCGCTGCGCCGCGGCCAGCGCCAGCCCGGCGCCCGCCGAATCCCCGAGGAGCACGGTGCCGCCCGCGCCCCCGCTCGCGATCAGGCCGCTGAGCAGGTCCGCGGCGACCGGGACCGTCCGGTCGGCGGTTCCGCGCGGGGCCAGTATGTACGCCGGTACGACCACCCGGGCCTGCGCCTGCGTGACCAGGGTCCGGATCAGCGACCAGTGCGGCCGGACCAGTTCGTTGATGTACCCGCCGCCGTGCACGTACAGCACCCGGGCGGCCGGTTCCGTGCCGAGCGGCGAGACCTCGTACACCGGCCAGGCCCCGACGAAGGTCCGCGATACCTCGGCCACCCGGCCCAGCGAACGCGGGGGAAGGTGTGACGCCGGGCGCCGCATCGATTCCGCCACCCGGGTACGGACCGCCTCGGCGCTCTCGAACCGTCTTCGCCGCCCCGCCGCGATCAGCGCGACCGAAAGCGCCCTGCTGCGCAGACTCGGCACGCCCCTCACCTCCCCAAACCCGGCCCGGAACGCTCCCCGGCCCCTGCCCGTCACCTGAGGAGCATAGGCGTGAAGCTGGGCTGTTGACCCGGTTAAGAAATCCTCGATGGACTGATCACCCGCAGGTCGGCAGATTGGTGCCGTCCGAACGCTGCCCGGCCCGCACGCCCCGTAGCGCTTCCTTCCGCATGCCTGGAGCCACCCCATGAAGGCACTCGTCAAGCACAAGGCCGAGCCCGGGCTGTGGCTCATGGACGTTCCCGAGCCCGAGTACGGCCCCGGCGACGTGCTGATCAAGGTGCTGCGGACCGGCATCTGCGGGACGGACCTGCACATCCGCTCCTGGGACGGCTGGGCGCAGGGCGCCGTCAAGACCCCCCTCGTGCTCGGTCACGAGTTCGTCGGCGAGGTGGCCGCGATCGGTGCGGACGTCCACGAGGACATCGAGGTCGGTGCTCTGGTCAGCGGCGAGGGCCACCTGGTCTGCGGGAAGTGCCGCAACTGCCTGGCCGGGCGCCGCCACCTGTGCCGCAGCACGATCGGGCTCGGGGTCGGCCGCGACGGCGCCTTCGCCGAGTACGTGGTCCTGCCCGCGCAGAACGTGTGGGTCCACCGGGCCAAGGTCGACCTCGACGTCGCGGCGATCTTCGACCCCTTCGGCAACGCCGTGCACACGGCGCTCTCCTTCCCGCTGGTCGGCGAGGACGTGCTGATCACCGGCGCGGGCCCGATCGGGATCATGGCGGCCGCCGTGGCCCGGCACGCGGGAGCGCGCAACGTGGTCATCACCGACGTCAGCCCCGACCGTCTGGAGATCGCCCGCAAGGCCGGCGCCACCCTCGCGCTCGACGTCTCGAAGGCGACCATCGCCGACGCGCAGGCCCAGCTCGGCCTGCGCGAGGGCTTCGACATCGGCCTGGAGATGTCCGGCCGCGGCGAGGCCATGCGCGACATGATCGACAACATGACGCACGGCGGCCGGATCGCCATGCTGGGCCTGCCGGCGCAGGAGTTCGCCGTCGACTGGGCCAAGGTCGTCACCTCGATGATCACGATCAAGGGCATCTACGGCCGCGAGATGTTCGAGACCTGGTACGCGATGACCGTGCTGCTGGAGGGCGGGCTCGACCTCAGCCCCGTCATCACCGGCCGGTACGCCTACGGGGACTTCGAGGCGGCCTTCGACGAGGCCGCGACCGCCCGCAGCGGCAAGATCATCCTGGACTGGACCCAGGCGTAGCGCCCCGGGGCGCAGCCGCCCGAGCGCAGGCACACCCGCCCGCTCAGGTGCAGCCGCCCCGACGTCCAGCTCCACCCCACAGACCATTTTCCTCCGGCCGGGCCCCGCACCACCCCCCTCCGCGGGGCCCGGCCCCCTCCTTACGCCGCACCAGGAGAAAGAGAGCACCGCACATGTTCGAGACCGTCCGCGCGGACCTCCGTACGACCCTCGACGAGATCCGCGCCGCGGGTCTGCACAAGCCCGAGCGCGTCATCGGCACCCCGCAGAACGCCGCCGTCGCCGTGACCTCGGGCGGGGCCGCAGGTGAGGTGCTCAACTTCTGCGCCAACAACTACCTCGGGCTCGCCGACCACCCCGAGGTGGTCACCGCGGCCAAGGAGGCCCTGGACCGCTGGGGCTACGGAATGGCCTCCGTGCGCTTCATCTGCGGTACGCAGGAGGTACACAAGGAGCTGGAGGCGCGGCTCTCCGCCTTCCTCGGCCAGGAGGACACGATCCTCTACTCCTCCTGCTTCGACGCCAACGGCGGAGTCTTCGAGACCCTCCTCGGCCCCGAGGACGCGGTGATCTCCGACGCCCTCAACCACGCCTCGATCATCGACGGCATCCGGCTGAGCAAGGCCAAGCGCTTCCGCTACGCCAACCGCGACATGGCCGAGCTCGAAGCCCGGCTGAAGGAGGCCACCGAGGGCGGTGCCCGCCGCAAGCTCATCGTCACCGACGGCGTGTTCTCCATGGACGGCTACGTCGCCCCGCTCGCCGAGATCTGCGACCTCGCGGAGCGCTACGACGCCATGGTCATGGTCGACGACTCGCACGCCGTCGGCTTCGTCGGCCCCGGCGGCCGCGGCACCCCCGAACTGCACGGGGTCATGGACCGCGTGGACATCATCACCGGCACCCTCGGCAAGGCGCTGGGCGGGGCCTCCGGCGGCTACGTCGCCGCGCGCACCGAGATCGTCGAGCTGCTGCGCCAGCGCTCGCGCCCGTACCTCTTCTCCAACTCCCTCGCCCCGGTCATCGCGGCTGCCTCCCTCAAGGTCCTCGACCTGCTGGAGTCGGCCGGTGACCTGCGCGAGCGGCTCGCCGCCAACACCGCGCTGTTCCGTACCAAGATGACCGAGGCGGGCTTCGAGATCCTGCCCGGCGACCACGCGATCGCCCCCGTGATGATCGGCGACGCGGCGGAGGCGGCCAGGATGGCGGAACTCCTGCTGGAGCGCGGGGTCTACGTGATCGGCTTCTCCTACCCGGTGGTTCCGATGGGCGCGGCGCGGATCCGCGTCCAGCTGTCGGCGGCGCACTCGACGGCCGACGTGGAGCGGGCGATCGCCGCCTTCATCGACGCGCGGGCGGCGCTGGCGGGCGTCTGACCCCCGCAGGCCGGGTGCGGCGCCGTTGCCGGGGGCCCGCCCCCGGCCCCCCGCTCCTCAAACGCCGGAGGGGCTGGACTCGGCTGACGCCGGGGTGCGGCCCGCACAGGGGCCGCGGCCTGCGAGAATGGCAGCGTGATCGACCCCCGGAGGCTGCGCATCCTGCGGGCCGTCGCGGACCACCGTACGGTGACCGCCGCGGCCGCGGCCCTGTACCTCACCCCTTCCGCCGTCTCCCAGCAACTCGCGGCGCTGGAACAGGAGACCGGGCACGCCCTGCTGACCCGCAGCGGCCGGGGCGTCCGGCTCACCGCGGCCGGGCAGATCCTGCTCGGGCACGCCCACGAGGTGCTCGCGCAGCTGGAGCGGGCGGAGGCCGAACTCGCCGCCTACGCGGGCGGTTCCGCGGGCGAGGTCACCGTGGCCGCCTTCGCCACCGGCATCGCCGAGGTGCTGGCCCCCGCCATCACCCGGCTCGCCGCGGACCACCCCGGGATCCGGCTGCGCGTACGCGACGCGGAGGGCGATCAGAGCCTGCTGCTCCTGCTCGACGGGGAGGCAGACCTGGCCCTGGCCGTCGAGTACCGGGGCGCACCCGGCGCCGACGACGGCCGGCTGTCCGTGCTCCCGCTCTACGCCGAGCCCTTCGACGCGGTCCTCCCGGCCGGGCATCCGCTCGGGGACCTGCCCGAGGTGTCCCTGGCCGACCTCTCGGGTGCGGACTGGGTGGGCCAGTACCCCGGCAACCCCTGCCACGACGTGATGCTCCTCGCCTGCGAACTGGCCGGGTTCCAGCCCCGGTTGGTGCACTCCTCCGACGACTTCCGGGCCGTGGTGGCCCTGGTCGGCGCCGGCGCCGGAGTGGCCCTCGTGCCGCGCTCGGCGCTGCGCGGCATGGACCTCAAGGAGGTCCAGGTCCGCCCGGTGTCCGGCCCGGCACCCACCCGGCGGGTCTTCGCCGCCACCCGGCGCGGCGCCGAGGCGCACCCGCTGATCGCCCCGGTCCTGGCCGCCCTGGCTCGTGAGGCGGACCGGCTCCCGGAGCACTGACCGGCGCGGCAGCCCTCCGAGGCCGAATGGCGTGACCCCGGACACAGGGCCCTTGGTCACTTACGAGGCCGCCTAGCGGAGGGGCGGGCCCCCCGGCAGGAAGGCGGGCCGGGAATTTCCGGCTCTGCCACCCGGCCCTGATCCACTAAGCGGAATCGTAGGTCGCGCCTTTGTCATGCGTCCTCGCCGCCCCTAAGAATCGTTACTCACCGCACGGCGCCGTGGATCCCGGATTTCCGATTCAGGATCCGGCCGGCGTCGCTTTCCCGTGAGTACCGCTATTCGAAGAGGTTGCCCCGCATGTCCCGCACGTCCGAGACCAGCACCCCCGGCCATAGTCGTCGTCTGCCGAAGGCGCACAGGCTCGCCCTCGCAGGAGCGGCCACCCTGGGGGCCGCCGCCCTCGCCTTCTCCCTCGCCCCGGCCGGGTTCGGTGACGGCGCGGCGCTCGCGGCCGCCGCCCCCGCCGCCTGGACGCAGGTCGTCGACGGTGCGCAGGCGACGGGCCTGCGGCAGCACCTCGGCGTGCAGGAGGCCGCGGCGGCGAAGCGGGCCGAGGCGCCCAAGCGGGCTGCCAAGCATCACCGTTCGTCCGGTCGTGCCCCGGTCTACGCCAACGACCTCAGCGGCTGGATCAAGGAGTCCCTCGCGATCATGAAGGAGCACGGCATCCCGGGGACCTACGGCGGGCTCTACAGGAACATCATGCGCGAGTCCAGCGGAAACCCGTCGGCGACCAACGGCTGGGACGTCAACGCCAGGAACGGCGATCCGTCGATCGGCCTGCTCCAGGTCATCCGCCCGACCTTCCTCGCCTACCACGTCCCCGGCACGGCGGATTCCCCGTACGACCCGGTGGCCAACATCGTGGCCGCCGCCCATTACGCCGCCGCCCGCTACGGCTCGATCAACAACGTCGACAGCGCTTACTGAAATCCCGAAACGGGCCCGGCGGGACGCGTTCGCTTTCGTTGACATCGGGCCGGGAAAAGAGAGGGCGGAAGCCTCGGGGGCTGACTCGGACAACGGTCCACAATGGAATCCGAAAGCCGTGCAGGCATGAATTCCGAGGGAAGGGGGCCGTCGAATGCCACCGGGTCAGGGCTGGATCCAGATCGGCGAATTCCGTGTCCGGACTCGGTTTCATCGGCGGGGGCACGGTCGCCGCGCGGGCGAGGCGGCAGCGCCCGGTCCGCTCAGGCGCGGATGACCTCCACGCCCGCCGCTTCGAAGGCCTCGGAGACGGCGGGGGACAGGCCGGTGTCCGTCACCAGTACGTCCACGGCGTCGGTCGGGACGATCCGGGCGAAGGCGCGGACGCCCAGCTTGCTGGAGTCGGCCGCGATCACCACCCGGCGGGCGCGCTCGCAGAGCAGCCGGTTCATGGCCGCCTCGTCCTCGTGCCGGGTGGCGGCGCCGTCGACCGGATCGAAGGCGTCCACGCCGACGACGGCGGTGTCCACGGAGAGCTGCCCGAGCACCTCCATGGCCAGCGGGCCGGTGAGCTCGTAGGACTGGGGCCGGGCCACGCCGCCGGTGAGCACGATCTTGAACTGCGGTCGGATGACCAGTTCTCCCGCGATGTTCAGCGCGTTGGTGACCACGGTGAGGGCGGGGGAGCCGGTGGCGAGGTCGGGGCGGGCGGCCAGTGCGCGCGCGACCTCGGTGGTCGTGGTGCCGCCGGTCAGGCCGATCACCTCGCCCGGGACGATCAGCGCCGCGACGGTCTCGCTGATGCGGCTCTTCTCGGCGGCGCGGCGCGAGGTGCGGTAGCGCAGCGGGAGTTCGTAGCTGACCCCGTGCAGGACCGCTCCGCCCCGCGTGCGGACCAGCAGCTGCTGCTCGGCGAGCTGGTCGAGGTCGCGCCGGATGGTGGCGGCGGACACGCCGAGGGCCTCGGCGGCGGGTTCCACTTCCAGTTCGCCCCGCTCCACCAGCAGGTCCAGCAGTGTCTGCCAGCGTTCCTTGCGGGTCATCGGCCGCCCTTCCGGTCTTGTTCTCGACAGTCTCCTCGACCGTCTCTTCGCCGTCCGCTTCGGTGTTCGCTCCGGCGCTCCCTCTTGGCCTACGCATCGAGATTAACGCAGGCGATCACCCCGGTGATGCTTGAAGTTGCGCGAAAGAGCCCAGTATCTTGCAGGAACACGCACTCAGGGGTGCACGCACTGCGCTAGGGAGCCGCCATGAGCCATGTCGCGTACGAGTTGGGCACACAGCCCGCATGCTGGGAACGGGCCGCAGAACTGGCCCCGGAACACCGGGCGGTGCTGCCGCGGCCGGGGGAGCGTACCGCGATCGTCGGATGCGGGACCTCGTACTACATGGCCCAGGCCGCCGCCGTGCTGCGCGAGGAGGCCGGGCAGGGCGAGACGGACGCCTTCCCGGCCTCGGAGTTCCCCCGCCACCGGCGCTACGACCGGGTCGTCGCGCTGACCAGGTCCGGAACCACCACCGAGGTGCTCGACCTGCTGGCCGGGCTGCGGGACGCGGGCATCCCCACCACCGCCGTCATCGGCGACCCCGCCACCCCCGTCATCACCCTCGCCGACGAGCTCGTCGTCCTGGACTTCGCCGACGAGCAGTCCGTCGTCCAGACCCGCTTCGCCACCACCGCCCTCACCCTGCTGCGCGCCCACGTCGGACTGCACAGCCCGTCCGTGGTCGCCGACGCGCGCGCCGCACTCACCGACCCGCTCCCCGCCGAGCTGGAGACCCGGGGCCAGTTCACCTTCCTCGGGCGGGGCTGGAGCGTCGGACTCGCCCATGAGGCCGCCCTGAAGATGCGCGAAGCCGCCCTGGCCTGGTCCGAGGCCTACCCGGCCATGGAGTACCGGCACGGCCCCATCAGCGTCTCGGCGCCCGGCACCGCCACCTGGTCGCTCGGCGACGCGCCCGAAGGGCTCGCCGAGCAGGTCCGGGGCACCGGCGCCCAGTGGGTGGCCGGCCACCTCGACCCGCTCGCCGAGCTGGTCCGCGTCCACCGCCTGGCCGTCGCGGTCGCCGCCCACCAGGGGCTCGACCCGGACGCGCCGCGCCACCTGACCCGGTCCGTCATCCTCACCGCGGGCGAGGAGGCCGTCCGATGAGCCTCGCCCCCGCCGGCGGGCTCGTCCTGGACGCCGCCGCCCAGGGCCGCGCCGTCGCCGCCTTCAACATCATCACCCTGGAGCACGCCGAAGCGGTCGTCGCCGGAGCCGAAGCCGCCGGACTGCCGGTGATCCTCCAACTCAGCGAGAACGCCGTCAAGTTCCGGGGCGGGGCTCTGCTCCCGATCAGCCGCGCGGCCGTGGCCGTGGCCGAGGCCGCCGGGGTTCCGGTCGGACTCCACCTGGACCACGTCAAGAGCTCCGAACTGCTGCGGCAGGCCGTGGACGCCGGATTCAGCTCGGTCATGTACGACGCCGCGCACCTCCCCTACGCCGAGAACCTGGAGGCCACCCGCTCCGCCGCCGACTGGGCGCACGTCAACGGGCTCTGGATCGAAGCCGAACTGGGCGAGGTCGGCGGCAAGAACGGGGCCGCGCCGCTGGATCCGCACGCACCCGGAGCCCGTACCGACCCCGACGAGGCGCGGCGGTTCGTCGCCGACTCGGGAGTGGACGCGCTGGCCGTGGCCATCGGCAGCAGCCACGCCATGACCAGCCGGACCGCAGCCCTGGACCACGTGCTGCTCGGCCGCCTCGCCAAGACGGTCGAGGTGCCGCTGGTGCTGCACGGTTCCTCCGGCCTGCCGGACGCGGAACTCGCCGCGGCCGTAGCCGGTGGCATCCGCAAGGTCAACATCGGCACCGCGCTCAACGTGGCGATGACCGAGGCGATTCGCACCCATTTGACCCCTGCGGATCCCCGCCCGTATTTGACCGCTGCACGGGAGGCGATGACGGCGACGGCCGCCGCTATGATCAGCGCCCTGAACTGACGGGAACGTTGACCGGGGGGACTGAATGGACGCACAGCGGGGCCTCAGCAGCAGACGGAGGCTTCTTCTGGGACTGGGGGCCCCGCTGCTGCTCGGCGCGGCGGGGCTCGGCTACGCGGTGTGGCCCGAAGACGGGGGCGGGGAGAAGGTCCGCACCGACCTGGGCCCCCTCAACCGGCGCTTCTGGACCGCGCTGGGCGACGTCTCCGACGCGCACTGGCTGGGCTACGACATCGATGAGACCGGCAATGACCGGTCGGTCCCGAAGCCGGACTCCCGGGTACGCCTCGTCGGGGTCGCCCGCCTCAAGCAGGGCACGGCGAACCGCATCATGCGCGATCCCGCCCACCGCTTCGAGGTCGGCTCCCTGTCCGGGCTGCCCGCCCCGCTGAAGCCGTACGTCCCCTCCAGTGCGGCCTGGAAGCAGAGCGCGACCTACGACAAGGTCGCCCTGGAGGAAGGCCTGGACGTGATCCCGTCGGGCACCTTCCGCTTCGACGGCATCCGCGACCTCGTCTACTTCGACTACGTCTTCCTCTACAGCTGAGCACACCCGGGCGGCGGCGCGCGGGAATCCTCCCACTCAGCGGGAGGACGGCCGCGGCGGCATTGAAGCCGCGCCCCGGGCGGTGTTTCGTCGGATGCCGGAGCAGAGCAGGCGCCGCCGAGGGAAGGCCACCGCACATGCCGCAGCCGTATCTTCCGCACCGCTTCGGGGTGTTCCTCGCCCCCTACCACCACCCCGACGGCGACCCGGCGCTCCAGCTGCGCCGGGACCTCGACCTCGCCGCCGACCTCGACCGGCTCGGCTACGAGGAGCTGTGGGCCGGGGAACACCACTCCGCCGGGTACGAGATCATCGCCTCGCCCGAGGTGTTCCTCGCCGCGGCCGCCGAACGCACCAGCCGGATCATGCTCGGAACCGGGGTCAACTCGCTGCCCTACCACCAGCCGCTGATCCTCGCCGACCGGATCTGCCAGCTCGACCAGCAGTCCCGGGGGCGCGCCATGCTCGGGGTCGGTCCGGGCCAACTGCTCTCCGACGCCTTCATGATGGGCGTCGACCCGCTCGACTCCCGCGCGATGACGGCCGACTCGCTCGACGCCATCGTGCGGCTGCTGCGCGGGGAGATGGTCACGGCCGCCACCGACTGGTTCGCCCTGGAGGAGGCCCGGCTCCAGCTCGGGCCCTACCGCGGCCGGGAACTGGAGGTCGCGGTCGCCTCCGCCGTATCGCCGACCGGGGCGGTGCTCGCCGGGCGCCACGGAGTGGGGATGCTCTCGCTCGCCGCCGCCGACCCCGCCGGATACGCGGTGCTCGACGCCAACTGGGCCGCCCACGAGCGGGCCTGCGCCGAGGCGGGCCGCCCCGCCGACCGCTCCTCCTGGCGGCTGGTCACCCCCGTGCACCTGGCCGAGACCCGCGAACAGGCCCTGCGCGAAGCCGAGTACGGCACGCCCGGCATCGTGGAGTACATCGAGACCCTCGGCGGCAGCCGCCTCGACGGCTGCGCCACCCCGGCCGGCGCCGTCGAACGCTGGACCACCGAAGGGCTGCCCACCTTCGGCCGGGCCGTCATCGGCACCCCCGAGGACGCCGTCCGGCGGATCGGGCAACTCGCCGACAAGACCGGCGGGTTCGGTACCTTCCTCATCCTCCGGCTCGACCTCGCCGAGCCCGCCGCCGCCCTGCGCAGCCTGGAGCTCTTCGCCGAACGGGTCGTACCCCGGCTCACCGGCCACACCGAGGCGCGCCGCGCCAGCCTGGACTGGGCCGGGCGCAACAGCGAACGGTTCGTCGGGGCCCTGCGCCGCTCCACGATGGAAGCCATCGCCCGCAAGGGGGAGGTCCGTTGAGGGCCGCGGTGCTCGAGGACGGCCGCTTCCGCGTACGGGAGCACCCGGATCCGGTGCCCGGCCCCGGGCAGGCGCTCGTGGAGACCGCCGCCTGCGGGATCTGCGGCTCCGACCTCAGCGCGGTCGCGCACACCGCGGACTTCCTCCGGGCCTCCCGGGACAGCGGAACCACCAGCTTCCTCTTCGACCCGGACCGGCCGCTGGTGATGGGCCACGAGTTCTCCGGCCGGGTCCTGTCCTACGGGCCCGGCGCGACCGGCCCCGAACCGGGCACCGGGGTCGTCGGCCTGCCCTGGGCGGTCGACCCGGGCGGGGTCGTGCGTACCGTCGGCTACAGCAACGCCTTCCCCGGCGGATTCGGCGAACGGATCGTCGTACAGGCGCAGGCGCTGCTGCCCGTCCCGCCGTCCCTGGACCTCGGGCTCGCCGCCCTCACCGAGCCGCTGGCCGTGGGGTTCGGCAACATCGCCCGCAGCACGGCCGGCCGGGACACCCCGGCCGTGGTCGTCGGCTGCGGCCCGGTGGGCCTCGGGGCCGTGGCCGCGCTGCTGGAGCGCGGCGCCGCACCCGTGGTGGCCTCCGACCCGTCGGCGCTGCGCAGGGCCGCCGCCCTGCGGCTGGGCGCGCACGCGGTGGTGGACCCGGCCGAGCGGGACCCCGTGGCGCTCTGCGCCGAACTCGCGGGGACCCGGCCGCGCCCCACCGTGGTCGTCAACTGCGTGGGCGTGCCCGGGATGCTGAACCGGCTCCTGCACACCGTCCCGCGCGGCACCGAGATCCTGCAGATCGGCGGGGTGATGACCGAGGACGTGATCCGGCCGGTGGTCGGCATCTACAAGGACGTCACGATCCGCATGTGCCTGACCTACCCGCCCGAGGAGTTCGGTGCCACCCTCGCCCGACTCGCCGACGGCCGCATCGACCCCGCCGCCCTGGTCACCGGAGAAGCGGGCTTCGGCGGGCTGGACGCGGCCTTCGCCTCCCTGCGGCGGCCGGAGGAGCACATCAAGGTCCTGATCCGTCCGGGCCGGAGCGGAAACGCCGTGGTGGCCCCCTGACCCTTCCGGATTCTTGGAACAGGTTCTAGTCTGCCCCCGCGGCGGCGGCGGACGGCCGCGCGACCTTGAGCCACGAGAGACCCGGAGGGGCCGTGCACCTCGAATACACGCCTGAGCAGCAGCAGTTGCGCACCGAGCTGCGCGCCTACTTCGCCGAGCTGGTCCCCGCGGACGTCTACGCCCGGTACGAGGACCCGGCCGCGCAGAAGCGCTTCTACCGGGAGACCATCCGCCGGCTCGGGGCCGACGGCTGGCTCGGCGTCGGCTGGCCCAAGGAGTACGGCGGGCGCGGGATGTCGCCGATGGACCAGTTCATCTTCTTCGACGAGGCCGCGCAGGCCGTCGTACCGCTGCCGCTGATGGCGCTCAACACGGTCGGGCCGACCATCATGCAGTTCGGCACCGACGAGCAGAAGGCGTACTTCCTGCCCAAGATCCTCGCCGGCGAGATCGACTTCGCCATCGGCTACAGCGAGCCCGACGCCGGCACCGACCTGGCCGCCCTCAAGTGCAAGGCCGTCCGCGAGGGCGACGAGGAGACCGGCACCTACGTGGTCGACGGGCAGAAGATCTGGACCACCAACGGCGACACCGCCGACTGGGTCTGGCTCGCCGTCCGCACCGACCCGGACGCCCCCGCCCACAAGGGCATCACCATGCTCCTGGTGCCGACCTCCGACCCCGGCTACTCCTGCACCCTCATCAACACCCTGGCCTCGCACGACACCACCGCCAGCTACTACGAGAACATCCGGGTGCCGGCGAGCCGCCGCGTCGGCCAGGAGAACAAGGGCTGGCGGCTGATCACCAACCAGCTCAACCACGAGCGCGTCACCCTCGCCGCCCACGGCACCATGGCCATCCGCGCCCTGCACGACGTCCAGCGCTGGGCCGCCGAGACCAAGCTCGCCGACGGCCGCCGGGTCATCGACCTCGCCTGGGTCCGCGGCCGACTCGCCCGCACCCACGCCCGGCTCGACGCCATGAAGCTGCTGAACTGGCAGATGGTGGGCGCCGTCCAGGACGGCAACCTCACCCCGCAGGACGCCTCCGCCGTCAAGGTCTACGGCTCCGAGGCGCGCAGGGACGCGTACGCCTGGCTGATGGAGGTGGTCGGCGCGGCCGGCTCCCTCAAGGACGGCTCCGCGGGCGCGGTCCTGCACGGGGAGCTGGAGCGCGGCTACCGCAGCGCGGTCATCTTCACCTTCGGCGGCGGCAACAACGAGATCCAGCGGGAGATCATCTCCTGGATCGGCCTCGGCATGCCGAGGGTGCGCCGCTGACTGCGGGAAGCAGGGGTTCGGCGCCCGGCCGGGTGCGTCACGGCCGGGCGCCCTCCGATGCGCGTCACCGGTGGTCGGGGTGGACCCAGCCGGGTTTGCGGAACTTGAGGAAGCAGACGGGCGCCACGATCCCCAGGAGCAGCAGGCCGCCGCCGACGATCAGCAGATAGCGCCACAGGGGCTGCCCGCCGAACTGGTCCGGCGGTACGAAGCCGATGAACAGGGCGGCCACCGAGGCCGCGGCACCGGTGCCCGCCACCCAGGTCACGGCGGGCACCCGGAAGCCGCGTTCTACCTCGGGCCGGGTCCTGCGGAGCCTGATCACCGCCGCGAACATCAGCAGGTAGGCGATCAGATAGATCTGCACGGTGATCACCGAGAACATCCAGTACGCACTGGAGACGTCGTCGCTGAACGCGTACAGCACACCGATCAGCGTGGTGATCACCCCCTGCGCGACCATGATGTTCTGCGGGGTGCCGTACTTGTTGAACCGCTGGAAGGCCGGGGGCAGGTAGCCCTCCTGCCGGGAGAGCAGGACCAGGCCCCTGGCCGGGCCGGACAGCCAGGTCAGCATGCCGCCGAGTGCGGCCGCCACCAGCATCACCCCGACCACCCGCGTCATCCATCCGATGTGGAAGTGGTCGAAGAAGGCCTGGAAGGCCTGCATCAGCCCGGCGGTGAGGCTCAGTTCCGAGGACGGCATCACCCAGGAGATGGCCAGGGCCGGAAGGATGAAGATCAGCAGGACCAGGCCGGTCGCCAGGAACATCGACTTCGGGTACTCGCGCTTCGGGTGCCGCAGCGAGGAGACGTGGACGCCGTTCATCTCCATGCCCGCGTAGGACAGGAAGTTGTTGACGATCAGGACCAGGCTGGCGAGCCCCGTCCACGGCGGCAGCCAGTGGGAGGCGCCCATGGGCTGGGCGGAGGGGTTGCCCTGGCCGAGGAAGACGAGGCCGAGGGCCACCAGCAGCACGCCGGGGACCAGGGTGCCGATGACGAGCCCGGCGGAGGAGAGTCCCGCGACCGTCTTCGTGCCCCGGGAGGAGATCCAGACCCCGGTCCAGTAGACGACGACGATGACGATCGCGACGTAGAGCCCGTTCTCCGCGAGCCCGGGGTCGATGACGTACGCGAAGGTGCTCGCCACGTACGCCAGCAGGCTCGGGTAGTACGCGATGGTCATGGCGAACTGGCACCACACCGCGACGAACCCGAGCGGTTTGCCGAGCGCCTCGCTGACCCACCGGTAGATGCCCCCGGACCACCCCGAGGCCAGCTCGGCCCCGACCAGGGCGGTCGGCAGGAGGAACACGACGGCGGGCAGCAGGTAGAGGAAGACCGCGGCGAGACCGTAGATCGCCATGGAGGGCGAGGGGCGGAGGCTGGCGACCGAGGCGGTCGTCATCAGGGCGAGCGTCACCCAGGAGATGAACTGCCTCTTCGTCCCGCGACCGGCCCCGGCCCCGGCCCCGGCCCCGTCCCCCGCCTCGGCCTCGTCAGGTGTCTCTTCCGTGGTGACCATGGCCCCATGCTCGGCGCCCGCCCCGCCGCCCGCACATCGAAGGCGCGCACCCCGGCGCCGGATCCGCGGCCCCGACCCCGCTTCAGACCTGGCCCGCTCCGCCGTCCACGGAGAGTTCGATTCCGGTGATGAAGCTGCTCTCCCGCGAGGCGAGGAACAGGGCCGCCGCGGCCACCTCCTCCGGGCGTCCGGCCCGGCCGAGGGGGACTCCGGCCGTCGCCCGTTCGCGCACCTGCGCCGGGGCGCCGGCCAGCGCCGGGGTGTCGATCGGGCCCGGGCTGAGGGTGTTGACCCGGATGGCGCGCCCCGCGAGCTCCAGTGCGAGGCTGCGCGCGAGGGACCGTACGGCCGCCTTCGTGGCGGCGTAGACCCCGTACCGCGTGGACGCCGAGGAGCCGGCGGCCGAACCCAGGAGGATGACCGAGGCGCCGTCGCGCAGCAGCGGCAGGGCCCGTTGGACGGTGAAGAAGGCGCCCCGGAAGTTGAGGTCCGAGGTGACGTCGAACTGCTCCTCGGTGAACTCGGCGAAACCGCCGGGCGGCCCGCCGCCCGCGTTCACCACCAGCACGTCGATCGCCTCGCACCCCGCGGCGGCGACCGCCGCGTAGAGCCGGTCCAGGTCCGCGACGCGGGAGGCGTCGCCGGGGACGGCCACGGCGCCGGGCCCCAGGGTGCGGACCGCCGCGTCGAGTTCCTCCGGCCGCCTGCCGGTGACGAAGACCCGGGCGCCCTCCTCCACGAAGCGCCGTGCCGTCGCCAGGCCGATGCCGGACGAGCCGCCCGTGACCACGGCGACCTGCCCCGCCAGCTGTTCCGTACGCATGACCGTGCCTCCGCTTCCCGAGGGGAGGCGGGTGCGGTCCGCCGGCGGGAAAGCCTAGCGGCGCGCGCGGGCGTGCGTGCGGCCGTTCGGTGGAATGCTGGAAGGGCCGGAGGCAGCGAAGGCAGCGAAGGAATCGAAGGCACGGACGGCGCCGACGGCACCGACGGGGGAGGAGCCGGACATGGACGAGAGCACGGGACCCGATCCGGGGCTGTACGGCCCCGGCTCCGTGACCTGGCAGTGCCACGGCGACCCGGTCATGTGGATCGCCGGGGTCCGCGCGCTCTACCTCCAGGCCCTGCACCCGCGCGCGGTCCGCGGGGTCATGGAGAACAGCTCCGCCTTCAGCGGGGAGAACGGCGGGGGCGACGCCTGGGGACGCCTGCTGCGCACCGCCGACTTCGTCGGCACCATCACCTACGGCACCACCGGGGCCGCCGAGCGGGCCGGCGCCCGCGTCCGCAAGATCCACACCATGCTGTCGGCGACCGATCCGGCCACCGGCGCACGGTTCCGCGTGGACGAGCCCGAGCTGCTGCTCTGGATCCACTGCGCCCAGATCGACAGCTTCCTGCACGTCCTGCGCCGCTCCGGGATCCCGCTCACCCCCGAGCAGGCCGATCGCTACGTGGCGGAGAACCGCGTCAACGCACGCCTCGTGGGCCTTGACCCGTCCGAGGTACCGGGGGACACTGCGGCCCTCGCCGCCTACTTCGAGCGGATCCGCCCCGAACTCGCCGCCGGGCCCGACGCGCACGCCGTCGACGCCTTCCTGAGCGCCCCGCCCATCCACCCCCTCCTCGTCCCTGGCCGAAACCTGGTGTGGCGCCCGTTCGCCGGCCTCGCCTACGCGACCCTCCCGGGCTGGGCGCACCAGCTGTACGGCCGCCCCGCACCCGCCCCGCGCACCGTTACCCGGCGCCTGCGTCTCACCGGTACCCTGCTGCGCAGCATTCCCGCAGGTCTGCGCTGGAAGCTCCCTCCAGGTCACATCTTGAAAGCGATGCGCCGCATGGGCCCCGGGAGCCGCCCCGCGCCGTACACACTGCGTACATCAGCGGCCATACTGGACCGGCCGGGGAGGGCGTAGCACGACACACGGGGGCGACTTCAAGACATGGCGGAGTCCAGACTGATCCACGGCCGGTACCGGTCGCTCGACCTGATCGGCCGCGGCGGCATGGGCGAGGTGTGGCGGGCCCGCGACGAATCGCTGGGCCGGCAGGTCGCCGTCAAATGCCTCAAGCCCCTCGGGCCCGAGCAGGACACCCACTTCACCCAGGTGCTGCGCGAGCGCTTCCGCCGCGAGGCACGCGTCGCCGCCTCCCTCCAGCACCGCGGCGTCACCGTCGTCCACGACTTCGGCGACGACAGCGCGGCCGGCGGTCCCCTCTACCTCGTCATGGAGCTCCTCGAAGGCCGCAATCTCAGCCAGCTCCTGGAGGACAACGACGCGCGCCCGCTCCCCGTGGACGTGGTCGTCGACATCGCCGAGCAGATGGCGGCGGCCCTCGGCTACACCCACGAGCAGGGCGTCGTCCACCGCGACCTGAAGCCCGCCAACATCATGCGGCTCACCGACGGCACGGTGAAGATCTGCGACTTCGGCATCGCCCGGCTGGCCGCCGACATCGGCTTCACCGCGAAGCTCACCGGCGGCGGCATGGCCATGGGCACCCCGCACTACATGTCGCCCGAGCAGATCGCGGGCGGCGAGGTGGACCACCGCAGCGACCTCTACTCCCTCGGCTGCGTCCTGTACGAGATCGCCACCGGAGCCCCGCCCTTCGACCTCGGCGACTCCTGGTCCGTGCTGGTCGGCCACCGGGACACCGCGCCCGTGCCGCCGCGCGAGCACCGCCCCGAACTGCCGGCCTCCTTCGAGCGGCTGGTGCTCGACCTGCTGGCCAAATGCCCCGAGGACCGGCCGGGCGACGCCCGCCACCTGCACCGGCAGCTCGTCGAGGCCCGGCTCGGCCCGGGAGCTGCGACCGGAGCGCACCCGCCGCTGCCCGCCTGGGCCGGCGGGATGACCGCCGGACGCCGGGCGGGGATCGAGGCCCGCCCCGCGAGCGGGGAGTGGGCCGTCCTCACCGGCTCCTGGACCGCCCCGCGCCGCACGGGCGGGGAGCACCGGACCTCCGCGGAGGCCGCCGCTGCGGCCGCGCCGGCTTCCCCGGTCCCGATTCCGGCCCAGGGCCCGGCCCCGGCCGCGCGGACCGTCGTACGCCCGCGGCTGGCCGAGGACCCCCGGCTCACCGCCGCCTACGGGCTCCCGCACGGGCCCGGCCCGGCCCCCTCCGGTGCGGCCGCGCTCGACGCCGGCCACACCCGGGCCTTCGCCCTCAGCCGGGCCGGCCGCACCGAGGAGGCCCTCGCGGGGTACGCGGCCGTCGCCGAAGGACGCGCCCAGGTGCTCGGCGCCGACCACCCGGACACCCTGGCCGCGCGGCAGGAGGCGGCGTACGAGACGGGCCTGCTCGGCCGCCACCAGGAGGCGTACGAGGGCTACCGCGCGGTGCTCGCGGCCCGGGAGCGGACCGTGGGTCGCATCCACCCCGACACCCTGCGCTGCCGGCACAACCTGGCCTGCGCGCTGGGCGCGCTGGGCCGCTTCTCCGAGGCGCACGCCGCCGCCGCCGAGGTGGCCGCCGACCGGGCGGCCGTCCTGGGGGCGGAGCACGCGGACACGCTCCTGACCCGGTATGAGGTGGCGTACGCGCTGGGCCGCCTGGACCGCTGGGAGGAGGCTCTGGAGGCCTTCCGGCACATCGCGGCCGTACGGGAACGGGTGCTCGGCCGCGACCACCCCGACACGCTGGCCGCCCGCTACGAGGCCGGGATCGCGCTGGGCCGGACCGGCCGCTCCGCCGAGGCCCTGGAGCTGTTCCGGGACCTGGTCCGCGACCGCACCCGCGCCTACGGCGCCGCCGACCCGGAGACGCTGCGGGCCCGGCACGTCCTCGGGGTGAACCTCGGGCGCCTGGAGCGCTGGGAGGAGGCGGTGGCGGAATCCCGGGAGGTGGGCGAGGCGCGGGCCCGCACGCTCGGCCCCGAACACCCCGACACCCTGGTCAGCCGCCGCGAACTCGCCGTGGGGCTGGGCCGGCTGGGCCGCTGGGACCAGGCGCTGCCGGTCTACCGGGAACTCTCCGGCATCCGCGAGCGCTCGCTCGGCGACGGCCATCCCGACACGGTCGCCGCCCACGCCGACGAGGCGCACTGTCTGGAGCGGCTCGGCCAGGTGTGTTACCAAGAGCCATGACGACCTCGCGGGGCTTCGGGCACGACGTGTACGACGCGGTGATCGTGGGAGGGGGCCACAACGGCCTCGTCGCCGCCGCCTACCTGGCCAGGGCCGGCCGCTCGGTCCTGGTCCTGGAGCGGCTCGGCCGCACCGGCGGGGCCGCCGTGTCCACCCGGCCGTTCCCGGGCGTCGACGCCCGCCTGTCCCGCTACTCCTACCTCGTCTCGCTGCTCCCCGCGAAGATCGTGCGCGAGCTGGGGCTGAGCTTCGAGGTCCGCAAGCGCTCGGTCTCCTCGTACACCCCCGTCGAGCGCGCCGGACGCCCCGGCGGACTGCTGGTCGGCGGCGGCGAGGCGCGCACCCGGGAGTCCTTCGCACGGCTGACCGGCTCGGACCGGGAGTACGAGAGCTGGCGCGCCTTCTACGGGACCACCGGGCGGGCCGCCGAACGGCTCTTCCCGACGCTGACCGAGCCGCTGCCCACCCGCGCGGAGCTGCGCGCCCGGCTCGACGACGACGCGGCCTGGCGGATGCTGTTCGAGGAGCCGATCGGCCGGGCCGTCGAGCGGGAGTTCAGCGACGACCTGGTGCGCGGGGTGGTCCTCACCGACGCGCTGATCGGCACCTTCGCCGACGCCCACGACCCGGGCCTGGCCCAGAACCGCTGCTTCCTCTACCACGTCATCGGCGGCGGCACCGGCGACTGGGACGTACCCGTCGGCGGCATGGGCGCCCTCACCGACGCCCTCGCCGCGTCCGCGCTGGCGGCCGGGGCGGAGATCGCCACCGGCCACGAGGCACTGCGCATCGACACGGACGGGACGACCGCCCCGGCCGAGGTGACCTTCCGTACGGCGACGGGCGAGGGACGGGTCGCCGGCCGGGTGGTGCTCGTGAACGCCTCGCCGCAGGCGCTGGCCGAACTCCTGGGGGAGGAACCGGCGCAGCCGGCCCCCGAGGGCGCCCAGCTGAAGGTCAACATGCTGCTGCGCCGCCTGCCCCGGCTGCGCGACACCACCGTCGACCCGCGCGAGGCCTTCGGCGGCACCTTCCACATCGCCGAGGGGTACGAACAGCTCGCCCGGGCCCACGCGGAGGCCGCCGCCGGTGAACTGCCCTCCGTGCCGCCCTCGGAGATCTACTGCCACTCGCTCACGGACCCGACGATCCTGGGGCCCGAGCTGGCGGAGCAGGGCTACCAGACCCTGACCCTCTTCGGACTGCACGCCCCGGCGCGGCTGTTCGAAAAGGACAACCAGGGGGCGCGGGAGGTACTGCTCGCCTCCACCCTCGCCCAGCTCGACACGCACCTGGCCGAACCGCTCACCGACTGCCTGGCCTTCGACGCCGACGGCCGCCCGTGCATCGAGGCCAAGACCCCGCTCGACCTGGAGCGCGAACTGCGCCTGCCCGGCGGGCACATCTTCCACCGCGACCTGTCCTGGCCGTACTCCGACTCGGGGGAGGGCGGCGGCCGCTGGGGCGTGGAGACCGCCCACCGCAACGTACTGCTGTGCGGGGCGGGGGCGGTCCGGGGCGGCGGCGTCAGCGGGGTTCCCGGCCACAACGCGGCGATGGCGGTACTGGGGCACTGACGCCGGACCCGCCTCAGCTCTAGCCGACCGGGTCGATCACGACGATCGGGATCTCCCGGCTGGTCTTGGCCTGGTACTCGTCGTACGAGGGCCAGTGCTTCACCATCAGCGGCCAGAACGCGGCGCGCTCCTCGGAGGTCGCGGTCCGCGCGATGCCCTGCCGGACCTCGGGCCCGACCTGCACCCGCACCTCCGGGTGCTCGGTGAGGTTCCGGTACCAGAGCGGGTCCGCGGGGTCGCCGCCCTTGGAGGCGACGATGAGGTAGCGGCCGTCGTCCTCGCCGTAGATGAGCGGGGTCCGCACGGGCTTCCCGGACTTGCGGCCGATGGTGGTGAGCAGCAGGGTCTGGGTGTTGTTCCAGTACTGCCCCTCGGTCCCGCCCGAACCGACGTACAGCTTGACGTGATCCAGGGTCCAGCCCGGCTTGGGGTCGATCGGGTTGTCCCAGTCGATCGCGGTCATATCGCTTCGCCTGCCTTCGTGTTGAACGGTCAACGAACCACAACAACGAGTGTCGGGGCCACAGGGTACGGCCGCCCTCCGACCTAATCCGGACGCGTGCACCCGTCGACGCCGAACCCGTCGAAAGCGAGCAGGTCGAAGGCGAACAGGTCGTCCAGGGCGCGCCGCGCGGCGCGGGCCGGGGCGGCGCGGACGGCGAGGTCGCGGGCGGCCACCGCGAGGGGGTGCCTGAGGGCCGCGACGCGGCCGGCGCGGCGGGAGCGGATGCGCAGGGCGTCGGTGCGGGCGCAGCGGGCCGCGCTGTAGGCGGCCAGGGCGGCCGGCACGTCGGCTCCGTCCAGCAGGTGGGCGAGGACGGCGGCGTCCTCGACGGCCTGGCAGCCGCCCTGGCCGAGGTTGGGGGTCATGGCGTGCGCCGCGTCGCCGAGCCATGCCAGCCGGCCCTGGTGGAAGCGGGGGAGCGGGGCGGCCAGGTCGTACAGGTCGTGCTGGAGCACGGCTGCCGGGTCGATCCGCTCCAGCAGGGCGGGGATGGGGTCGTGCCAGGAGCCGTAGCGGCGCAGGAGTTCGGCGCGGACGTCGGCGGGCCGGTAGCCCTCGGGGACGACCGCGGTGGCGTACAGGTACACGCGGCCGTCGGCGAGCGGGACGACGCCGAAGCGCTCCCCGCGGCCCCAGGTTTCGGCGGCGGCGCGCACGGGCGGGCCGCCGGCGGGAAGGACGGTCCGCCACGCGGTCTCCCCGCTGTGGTGCAGGCCGGGATGGGCCGGAAAGTGCTGGCGGCGGACCGGGCTGTGGATGCCGTCGGCGGCGATGACCACCTCGGCGGTGAGAGCGCCGGCCGAGGTGTGGGCGACCGGACGGCCGTCCGCGTCCTCGACGGAGCCCACTGCCGTGCCGTACCGGAGGGTCCCGTCGGGGAGAGCGGCGGTCAGGGCGGCGGAGAGGGCCGGGCGGTGCACGGCGAGCGGGGGCCGGCCGTACCGGGCGGCCAGCGCGGCGCCGTCGGCGCGGCTCAGCAGTGGCCGCCGGGGCGGCGCAGGTCCATCGCGGCGGGGGTGGCGTGCCCCGTCGCGCGGGCGGCGTCGAAGCCGATGGCGTCGAAGGCGCGCAGGGCGTTGGGGGCGAGGACGATTCCCGCGCCGACGGCGGACGGCCCCGTCGCGCGTTCGCAGACGGTGACGTCCCAACCGCGCCGGTGCAGGGCCACCGCCACGGAGAGTCCACCGATCCCGGCACCCGCCACCAGCGCTCGACGTCGCGTCACGGCCGTTCCCTCCCCGCTCGCCATGTCCTCTACAGGTGTAGAGGACATGGTGGTCACTCTACACTTGTAGAGTGGCCGTATGCACTCCCCCGAGCGCGGCGGTGACCGCAGAACCCTGATCGCGGACAGCGCGATCGGCCTCGTGGCGGCCGCCGGGCTGCGCGGCCTGACCCACCGGGCGGTCGACGGCGCGGCCGGGCTTCCGGCGGGCAGTACCTCGTACTACTTCCGTACGAGGACGGCGCTGATCGGCGCCTGCTACGCGCGACTGGCCGAGCTGGACCTCGGAGACTTCGACGGGGGCGCAGCCCCTTCGGATTCGCCTCCGCCTCCTGCTTCGTCCTCGGCTCCGGCTTCGCCGGCGGACCGGGACGTCGTGGCCGCGGCGCTCGCCGCGCTGCTGTACCGGTGGCTGACCTCGGGGCGCTCCCGGCAGCTGGCGCGCTTCGAGCTGAGCCTGGAGGCCGCCCGCAATCCGGAGCTTGCGACGGAACTCCACCGGGCCGGCTCGGGCTCGCGGGACCGGGCCGCCGTGATCCTCGCGGCACTCGGCGCCGCCCGGCCGGCCGAGTCCGCCGAACTTCTGGTCGCGTGGGCCGACGGGCTCCTCTACGACCGCCTCGCGGGCGCGCTCGCCCGCACCCGCCCCGCGCCGCAGCTCGCCGAACTGACCTCCGTGGCCCGCAAGATGATCGACGCGGCCCTGGCGTAGGCCGGGCCGGTTCGGGCCGGGCCCGCGCCTCCGGGGCCGTGCCGCCCTCAGTCCGACGAGCGGGACCAGCCCGCGGCCTCGATGCGGGCGGCGTCCGCGGGGCGGTCCTCGGCGAAGAGGAGGCGGGCCGGCTCCGACACGCGCAGGACGTCCACGTACACCCCCCGGCCCACGTAGCGGCCCTCGGCGGTGTGGCGGAAGCGGAGGCGGACCTCGCGGCCGGCCCAGGCGTCGAGCGGGGCTTCGAGGCGGTGCCAGATGCGCCCCGACCAGCCGGAGACGGACCCCCGCTGCCAGTACTCGGCGGCGCCCCCGGTGGTGCGGACGGTGGTGAAGGGGAGCGGCTCCCAGCTCTGCCCGTCGGCCGAGGCCTCCACGTGCAGGGAGCCCGCGCCGGGCACGGTGTCCCACCACAGCGCGCAGCGCAGCCGGGCGGCGCCGGTGGCGGGGGTGAGGGGCGGGAGGGTGAGGGTGCCGGAGCCGCCGGTCTCCATGCCGGAGTACCAGGCCGGGCCGCCGTGCTTGGTGCGGACGGGGACGGCGCGGGCGAAGCGGTTGCCGACGGCGACGCGGGGGGCGCTGCCGGCGCGCCAGGTGCGCACGGGGTGGACGGAGTTGCCCAGGAGGATCAGGAAGGAGTCGGTGGAGGGGTCCAGGACGAGGGAGGTGCCGGTGAAGCCGGTGTGGCCGGCGGAGTGCGGGGTGGCCATGGCGCCCATGTACCAGTGCTGGTAGAGCTCGAAGCCCAGGCCGTGGTCGTCGCCGGGGAAGGCGGTGTTGTAGTCGGTGAAGAGGAGCTCGACGGAGGCGGGGCGCAGGATGCGCTTTCCCGCGTAGACCCCGCCGTCGAGGAGGGTGCGGGCGAGGATCGCCAGGTCCCAGGCGGTGCCGAAGACCCCGGCGTGGCCGGCGACCCCGCCCAGTGCGTACGCGTTCTCGTCGTGGACCTCGCCCCAGACGAGCCCGCGGTCCAGCCCGGACCAGGGCGGGCGCTGGACCTCGGTGGCGGCCGTGACCCGGCGCCAGGAGAGCGGTGGGTTGAAACGAGTGCGGTGCATCCCGAGCGGAGCGGTGATCTCGTCCTGGAGTAGCAGGTCCAGTGTGTGACCGGTGATCCGTTCCAGGAGCAGCTGGAGGGCGATGAGATTGAGATCGGAGTAGCGGTAGACCGTCCCCGGGGTCTCCTGCGGCCTCACCGACCACAGCAGCCTCAACTGACCCGCCCGGGTCGGCTCCTGGTAGAAGGGCGCCCAGGACCGCAGCCCCGAGGTGTGCGTCAGGAGCTGGCGCACGGTGACCGACTCCTTGCCCCCGCCCGTGAACTCGGGCAGGTACCGGTTCACCGGCGCCTCCAGCTCCAGCCGCCCGCGCTCCATCTGCTGCACGGCCAGCAGGGAGGTGAAGAGCTTCGAGAGGGAGGCCAGGTCGAAGACCGTGTCCTCGGCCATCGCGATCCGCTGGGCGGCCGGGAACTCCCGGACCCGGTCGGTGCGTCCGTCGTAGTCGGCGTACCGGACGGCGTCGCCCATCGCCCGGTGCAGCGCCACGGTGCGGCCCCGGCCGGCGAGGACCACGGCCCCGGCGTAGTAAGGGTGTTCGGGGGAGGGGCCGAGGAAGCGCCGCGCCTCGTCCGCCACCCCTTCGAGATGCTTCTCCACCAGCCCCGCCTGGCGGGCGGACCCGTACCGCAGCCGCAGTCCCTGGAGCGCGCGCCGCTCCGCCGGCCTCGCCCCCCCTGAGGGCCCCGCGGCCCCCGCGGCCCCGGGCAGCGCCGCCTGGAGCACGAGCACACCGCCCAGCGCCAGCAGGCGCGCCCCGAGCCGCCGCCGGCTGAGCCCGCGCCCGGGCCCGGTGCCGCCCGCCGCCTCGGCCCGTGCACCACCCTCCGCCCCGAGCCCGCCGCCGTCCGCCCCCGGCCCGCTGCCGCCGCCGTCGTGCGCCGTCGGGCCGGTCGTGCCGGAGCCCTTCGTGTCACCGTCGTTCCCGGCTGCCCCTGGTGCCTTCATGACCGGTCCTCCCGTCCGCCGCCGTGCCCTTCCGAGTATCTGCCCGCTCACGGCACGGGCCCCGCGGTGACCGGCCGGCAAAGAATCTGACGCTGCATCAGAAAACCTCTTCCCTCGGCGGCCGGGCTGCGGCATCCTGCCGCCCATGGAGACGGAGCTGAGCAGAAAACTGGGAATAGAGCACGCCATCTTCGGCTTCACGCCCTTCCCGGCGGTGGCCGCTGCCATCACCCGCGCGGGCGGGTTCGGGGTGCTCGGAGCGGTCCGCTACACCGCCCCCGACGACCTGAAGCGCGACCTCGACTGGATGCAGGAGCACACCGACGGCAAGCCCTACGGGCTCGACGTGGTCATGCCCGCGAAGAAGGCCGTCGACGGCGTCAGCGAGGCCGACATCGAGGCGATGATCCCGGCCGCGCACCGGGAGTACGTCCGCGACACCCTCGCCAAACACCACGTACCCGAACTTCCGGAGGGCGAGGCCTCCGGCTGGCGCATCACCGGCTGGATGGAACAGGTCGCCCGCAACCAGCTCGACGTCGCCTTCGACTACCCCATCAAACTCCTGGCGAACGCCCTCGGTTCCCCGCCCGCCGACGTCATCGCGCGCGCCCACGAGCACGGGGTCCTCGTCGCCGCCCTCGCCGGCAGCGCCAAGCACGCCCGCCGGCACGCCGAGGCCGGCATCGACATCGTCGTCGCCCAGGGGTACGAGGCCGGCGGCCACACCGGCGACATCGCCAGCATGGTCCTGGTGCCCGAGGTGGTCGAGGCCGTCGCCCCGCTCCCGGTCCTCGCCGCCGGCGGCATCGGCAGCGGCGAGCAGATCGCCGCCGGGCTGGCCCTCGGCGCCCAGGGCGCCTGGCTCGGCTCCCTCTGGCTGACCACCACCGAGGCGGACATGCACTCCCGCGCCCTCACCGAGAAGCTGCTCGCGGCCGGCTCCGGCGACACCGTCCGCTCCCGCGCACTGACCGGCAAGCCCGCGCGCCAGCTGCGCACCGAGTGGACCGACGCGTGGGACGACCCGGAGGGCCCCGGCGCCCTGCCGATGCCCCTGCAGGGACTCCTCGTCGCGGAAGCCGTGTCCCGCATCCAGAAGTACGAGATCCAGCCGCTGCTGGGCACCCCCGTCGGCCAGATCGTCGGCCGGATGAACAGCGAGCGCAGCGTCCAGGCCGTCTTCGACGACCTCACCAGCGGCTTCGAGCGCGCCATCGACCGCATCAACCGCATCGCCGGCCGGGCCTGAGGAAAGAGGAGTGGACAAGATGACCGACACACCCCCCAACGGCTTCTGGGCCCAGGCCGTCGCCGACCCCGGGCGCACCGTCCTCGTCACCCCCGAGGGCGAGACCTGGACCGCCGCCCGGCTGCACGCCGACGTCAACCGCCTCGTCCACGGCCTGCGCGCCGCCGGACTGGAGCGGGGCGACGTCTTCGCCGTGGTCCTGCCCAACAGCGTCGAGTTCCTCACCGCCTACCTGGCGGCCTCCCAGGCCGGGTTCTACCTCGTCCCGGTCAACCACCACCTCGTCGGCCCCGAGATCGCCTGGATCGTCTCCGACTCCGGAGCCAAGGTCCTCGTCGCCCACGAACGGTTCGCCGACGCCGCCACCGCCGCGGCCGACGAGGCGGGCCTGCCCGCGAGCCACCGGTACGCGGTCGGAGCCGTCGCGGGCTTCCGCCCGTACGGCGAACTGCTCGACGGGCAGCCGGACACCGCCCCCGCCGACCGCACGCTCGGCTGGGTCATGAACTACACCTCCGGCACCACCGGCCGGCCGCGCGGAATCCGGCGCCCGCTGCCCGGCAAGCTCCCGGAGGAGACGTACCTCGGCGGCTTCCTCGGCATCTTCGGCATCCGGCCCTTCGACGACAACGTCCACCTCGTGTGCTCGCCGCTCTACCACACGGCCGTCCTGCAGTTCGCCGCCGCGGCCCTGCACATCGGGCACCCGCTGGTCCTGATGGACAAGTGGACCGCGGAGGAGATGCTGCGCCTGATCGACGGCCACGCCTGCACGCACACCCACATGGTGCCGACCCAGTTCCACCGGCTCCTCGCGCTCCCGCAGGAGACCAAGGACGCCTACGACGTCTCCTCCATGCGGCACGCCATCCACGGCGCCGCGCCCTGCCCCGACCACGTCAAGCGGGCGATGATCGAGTGGTGGGGCAGCTGCGTGGAGGAGTACTACGCGGCGAGCGAGGGCGGCGGCGCCTTCGCGACCGCCGAGGACTGGCTGAAGAGGCCCGGGACCGTCGGCAAGGCCTGGCCGATCAGCGAACTCGCCATCTTCGACGACGACGGCAACCGCTTGCCGCCCGGCGAACTGGGCACCGTCTACATGCAGATGAAGACCGGCGGCTTCAGCTACCACAAGGACGAGGGCAAGACGAAGAAGAACCGCATCGGCGACTTCTTCACCGTCGGAGACCTCGGCCTGATGGACGAGGAGGGCTACCTCTTCCTGCGCGACCGCAAGATCGACATGATCATCTCGGGCGGGGTGAACATCTACCCGGCCGAGATCGAATCGGCGCTGCTCACCCACCCGGCGGTCGCGGACGCCGCCGCCTTCGGCATCCCGCACCCCTCGTGGGGCGAGGAGGTCAAGGCGGTCATCGAGCCCGCCGAGGGCTTCGCGGCGAGCGACGCGCTGGCGGCGGAGATCCTGAACCACTGCGAGCGGCAACTGGCCGGGTACAAGCGTCCCAAGACCGTGGACTTCATCGAGACGATGCCGCGCGACCCCAACGGCAAGCTGTACAAGCGCCGGCTGCGCGAGCCGTACTGGGAGGGCCACGAGCGCGCGATGTGAGCCCTCGCCGCTGCCGGGGCCGGTCCTGCGGGGCCGGCCCCGGCGGCGGTCCGCCACGCCCGGAGATTCGTGAGAAAGGCCACGTCAGGGGCGTAGAGGCGACGGTTGGACCGCACAAGCGGAACAGTTCTGGCAAGTTGGCTGATATGAGTACGGCAACGCACAGAACTCCCCTGACCGACTGGACCGTCGTGGTCCCCCTGGTGGCGATCGTCGCGCTGGCCTTCAGCTGGGGACGCGATCTGCCCACGCTCGCGGTGGCCCTGGTGGCCCTCTGCCTGGCCGGTGCCGTGCTGGCGGCGGTCCACCACGCCGAGGTGGTCGCGCACCGGGTCGGCGAGCCCTTCGGCTCGCTGGTCCTCGCCGTCGCGGTCACCGTCATCGAGGTGGCCCTCATCGTCACCCTGCTGGCCGACGGCGGCGACAAGACCTCCTCGCTCGCCCGGGACACCGTCTTCGCCGCCGTCATGATCACGTGCAACGGCATCGTCGGCCTGTCCCTGCTCGTCGGGGCCCTGCGCAACCGCGTCGCCGTCTTCAACGCCGAGGGCTCGGGTGCGGCCCTGGCCACCGTCGCCACGCTCGCCGTACTCAGCCTCGTCCTGCCCACCTTCACCACCACCAAGCCCGGCCCCGAGTTCTCCACGGCCCAGCTCGCCTTCGCTGCCACCGCCTCGCTCGCCCTCTACGGCCTGTTCGTCGCCGTCCAGACGGTCCGCCACCGCGACTACTTCCTGCCCGTCGACACCAAGCGGATCCGCAAGGAGGCCGCGCAGGCAGCCGCCGCCGCGGCCGCCGGCGAGGAGGACGAGCACGCCGAACCGCCCACCGCCCGCGCCGCCCTGATCAGCCTCGGGCTGCTGCTCGTCGCACTCGTGGCCGTCGTCGGAAACGCCAAGGCCGTCTCCCCGACCATCGAACGGGGCGTCGCGGACCTCGGCCTGCCCTACGCCGTCGTCGGTGTGATCATCGCCCTGCTCGTGCTGGCACCCGAGACCCTGGCCGCCGTCCGCGCGGCCCGCCGCGACCGGGTGCAGACCAGCCTCAACCTCGCCTACGGCTCCGCCATCGCCAGCATCGGCCTGACCATCCCGGCCATCGCCCTCGCCTCGGTCTGGCTCTCCGGACCGCTGCTGCTCGGGCTCGAACCGCTCCACATGGTGCTGCTCGCGCTGACCATCGTCGTCAGCGCCCTCACCATCGTCCCCGGCCGCGCCACGCTGCTCCAGGGCGGCGTGCACCTCGTGCTGCTGGCCGCGTACCTCTTCCTCGCCGTCAGCCCCTGAGCGCACGACGACCCGTACGGCAGACCCCGGAGGCCTGGCGTACGGGTCGTGCGGGATGTGGCCGGCGCCGTGCCCGGGTCAGGCCGCGAACTGCTCGTTCACGGAATCGGCCAGGCCCGCGAGCAGGCCGTCGTCCGGGCGGCCGGGCACGGCCAGGGCGACAGCCAGCACCAGATCACCCTTGTGGGTGATCGAGACGCCGACCGAGCCCAGGCCCGCTGCGGCGGCCCGCTCGGCGGCCGCCCCGGAGAGCCGGACGAGGGGCGCCCCGTCGTCCCCCTTCAGGACGGCCACCTGGCAGGGGCGCACCCCGCCCGTCATTCCGGTGCCGATCGCCTTCAGCACCGCCTCCTTGGCTGCGAACCTGCCGGCGAGGAACTCCCGGGCGCGGTCGGGCCCGTACCCGGCCGCGACCGCCAGCTCGGCCTCCGTGTACGCGAAGGCGCGGAACCAGGGGCGGCGGAGCAGTCGGTCGAGCTCGTGCAGGCGCAGCAGGTCGGCACCGATCCCCATGGGCCGTCAGCACCCGTCCGACGCGGAGGCGGCTGCGGCCGTGGCGGTGAACACCGCGTGGTGGCTGCGGCCGGTCAGCGGATCGGTGTCGGTCAGGACGATCCTGCGGTACGAGCGCCGCCAGTGCCCGAGGTGGAGGGCGAGTTCGAGCCAGACACCGGTGCAGTACGAGTCCCCGGGCGCGAAGTGCACGTCGGCGCGGCCCGCCTCCGTGTCCGGCCGCGCCCCGGGTCCCAGCACCAGCAGTGTCCCGGAGTCCCACTCGCCGGCATCGGGGGGTCCGGACCCCACCCCGGCGAGCCGGAGGCCCGCCGACCCTTCGGTCCCGGCCCGCAGGACCAGCGCCGCCGCGGAATCGATCAGCGGAGTCTCCCGTACGAGCGGGTAGGGGGTCGGGAGGGTGGTCTGCTCGAGCACGGCCACGACGGTTTCGGCGGCCCGCCCGGACCGCTGGTAGGCGGCGGCGATCCGCAGCGCCGTGAACGGCGCGGCCAGCCCCTGCTGGGCGATGGCGAAGTTGGTCGCCGAGCCACCCAGCCGGCTCGTCAGGTGCGGGGCCACGGCGGTGAACGGCACGACGTCCGGGAGGGCGTGCGCGACGACGACCAGCTGGGGCCGCGCTTCGCGCACCCCGTCGGAGTCGGCGAGCAGGTCGGCGAGGTGCCGGTGCGGGACGTGTGCGCCGCGGGCCAGCAGTTCCTCATCGGCCTTGGCCCCGAACGGCCCGAGCAGGTCGTCGTGGAAGGCCCGTACGAGCGCGGCCCGCGGCGAGTCGGCCGGCGCGGGGCCGGGGCCCCCGGGCGAGCGGACGGCGGCGGCCGCTTCGAGCACGAGACCGGTCATGTCACTGCCTCCCCTTCGTGCAGCAGCCCCGCGACGTAGTCGGCGAAGGAACGGACCGTGCGCAGATGGTCGATGTCCAGGTTCTCGGGGTCGACGACGGCCCCCGTGCTCTCCTCGACGAGGAGCAGGAGTTCCAGTACGGAGGAGGAGTCGAGCCGCAGGTCGTCGAAGAGCCCGGTGTCCTCGGGCAGGTCGCGGACCTCCCGTTCCAGTACCTCCGCGAGCGCCTCCTCGATGGCACGGAGCACGACGTGTCGTTCGGTCATGCGAGGTCCGCCCCCTTCCGGTGGGTGATCACCATCGCTCCGAAGGTGGCGCCGAGCCCCACCGAGACCATCACGTAGTGGGCGCCGTCCAGGAGCCTGCCCTCGTCGCGCAGGGTCGTGTAGTTGACGAACACGTCCGAGGCGAAGGTGTGGCTGTAGCGCGGCACGTTGTCGAGGAAGACCTTCTCCTGCGGGACCTCCAGTGCCTTGACCGCCTGCCGCCACGCCAGCATGTTGACGTTGTGCGGGATGATCAACTCGATGTCTTCGAAGGTCAGCTGGGCCTCGGCCACCGCCAGTCGGATGACTTCGGCGATCCGCGGGCCGTACTGCTGCCCGAACTCGTTGTTCTGCTCCGGGGTCAGGTCCAGCCAGTCCGCGTACTCGCCGAGCGTGCGGGTGACGAAGGAGAGGACCGTGTCCCCGCGGCCGTCCAGGGTGACCAGGCAGGCCGCAGCCGCGTCGGCCATGATCGCCGTGTTCGGAATGTGCTGGACGATCGGGGAGAAGGCGCGTTCACCCGTGACCATCAGCGCGTACGCGTTCTCGTCGCCCTCGGCGCGGAGCAGTTCGCCGATGACGTCCAGTGCTCCCAGGCTGGAGACGCAGGCCTGGTGGCTGAGACCGAAGGCCTCGGCCCCGTCCAGGCCGAGCTCCCTGCGGAGCACCTGGGCCGGCTCCACGTCGGCGGGCGTGACGGCCTGCGTCGTGTGTGCGTACACCAGGTAGGCCAGCCGGCCGCCGGCCGGCAGCGCGTCCAGCGCGCTCCGGGCGGCGGGCCGCAGCAGGTCGAACAGGTCCAGGTCGGGGTCGAAGCGCAAGGTGTCGAGACCGTAGAACTTGCGGAACACGCCGAGTTCGGCGCGGCGCAGACCCAGGTGCTCGCCCAGCTCCTCGATGCGGACGCTGCGTTCGGGCAGGTACGACTCGACCCGTTCGAGCGTGGTGCGAGCCATCAGCCGGCCGCGATCTCGGCGCGGATGAGCCACAGGCGGTTGGCCCCGCGACGGGAGCGCGGCTGCACCGCGTACGGCCAGCGGCCCTCGCCCGCGCCCTCCTCGCCCGGCTCCTTGAGGTCGGTGACCTTCCATCCGTGGGCGGCGACGAACTCCTCGGGCTCGTCGGTGCCGAAGATCCACGGGGTGCCGTCGGCGGCGAGGGTGTCGAGGAAGGGCTTGGAGAAGGGGCTGCGGAGCAGGGCCCGGCCCAGGATGTCGAACGAGAGCCGGCTGCCGGGGGCGGAGGCGGAGGCCAGCAGCCGGAGCAGCCCGCCGGCCTGGTCGTCGGTCAGGAAGAAGGTGAGGGCCTCGGCGATCCAGAGGGTGGGGCGGCTCGGGTCGAAACCGGCCTTCTCCAGCTCGGGGAGCCATGCGCCGGTGAGATCGGCGGACACCTCGCGCCTGTCGGTGCGCGGGACGGCGCCCAGGGCGTCGAGGCGGCGGCGCTTCTCCTCGATGAGGGGGCCGTGGTCCACCTCGTAGACGGTGGTGCCGTCGGCCCAGTCGAGGCGGAAGGCACGGGTGTCCATGCCGGCGGCGATCAGGACGACCTGGGTGATCCCGCCCTCGGCGAGGACCGAACGGATGCTCTCGTCGAGGAAGGCGGTGCGGATGGAGATGAAGGGCAGCAGACCGCCGCCCGCGTAGCGCTCGATGAGCTCGAAGCCCTTGGGGGCGGCGAGGTCGCGGGCCAGCGGGTCGGTGTAGAGGGCGTCGTCCCGGTCGGACTCCAGGGCGCGGGCGGCGGCCATCCACTGGGCCGTGTAGGAGACTGCGTGCATGGTTCGGCCTCTTTCGGGGGGTCGGTTGTGGGGCGCGGTCGGTGGGAGCGGGGCGGGGCCGCTCAGGCGAAAAAGGCCTTCTCGATGGTCGCCAGCGACTGGAAGTCCTCGATGTCGATCGCGTCGAAGTCGATCTCGGTGCCGCTGGCGCCTTCGATCGCGTAGACCAGCTCGACGAAGGAGAGGGAGTCCACCAGCCGGTTCTCGATGATGTTGGTGTCGTGGGCCAGCTCGACGGGCCCCTCGTGGCGTCCGAGGATCCAGTCCCTGACCTGGTCGATTCCCGCGCGGGTGTTGCCGGCGGTCTCGATGGTGACGCTCATGGTGCTTCTCCTCTGTCTGGTGGTGGTGCGAGGGGTGGGGTGGGTACGGCCGTCAGGGCCGGTGGGGTGTGCGGCGTGGCCAGGGCGGCGGCGACCGCCACGGCCCAGCCGCCGTCGTGACTGATGCTGATGTCGACCGGGCCGAGTCCCGCCTCTTCGGCGAGGCGGGCTGCCCTGCCGGTGAGGCGCAGCAGCGGGCGGCCGCCCGGAGCCCGCAGGATCTCGATGGAGCGCCAGGGGAGCGGCGCCCCTGCAGAGCCGAACAGTTTGAAGACGGCTTCCTTGGCGGCCAGGCGGCCGGCGGTGCCCGCCGCGTCCCCGGCGCAGAGCTCGCGCTCCTCCTCGGTGAGCATCCGGTCTATGGCCGGTCCGGAAGCCGGGTCCAGCAGCTCGGCGATGCGGGAGAGCGGTACGAGGTCGACGCCGATCCGGGGTGCGGGGAGGTGGTGGCCGACGGGGTTCAGCGCCCGCCGCCCGCGTCCCCGGCCGCGCCCGCGGTGGCCGCGACGGCCGTGGCGGCGGTGCGGACGGCGTCGAGCGCCGAGTCCAGATCACCGTCGTAGCGCTCGGACAGGACGTGCAGCCAGTGCTCCAGCCCGAAGGCCACGCACGAGGTGAAGGCGTGTCCACCGGAGGCGAGGCGGATGTCGCAGCGTTCGCCGAAGAAGTTGCGGTGCGTGTTCACCGAGGCAATGGCGAGGTCGCCGTACTGGAACTCGTACTTGACCGGGCTGAGTTTGGCGAGCAGCGCCCGTGCGCCGTCGTTCTGGAAGAAGGGGTCGCTGGCCGCCTCGCGGTCGAGCCCGATGCCCAGTGCGGTGGAGAAGGTCTCGATGCGCCCGGTGAAGCGGGCGATGACCTGCTGGGTGTGCTCGTAGTCGCCCAGCGCGACGATCTCGCGCATCTGGAAGCTGGCCAGGCGGCGCAGGCCGTTGTAGTGGTCCTCGTTGCGGAAGCAGCGGTTGACAAGGGTCAGCAGGGTGTCGGCGGCGACGGTGCCGCCCTCGTGGTAGAGGTACGCGCCGTAGCAGGTGGCGTGCGGCAGCCCGTAGCGGGACTCCCGCAGCTGGTCGGGCGCGAACCGGCCGTTCAGCGGCTTGGCCTCCCCCTGCTCGAGGTCGAGGGAACCGGCCACCCAGGCGAGATGGGGGAAGTTGGTGTAGACGTCGAACTTCTCCAGGTCGCTCACCGGGAAGAGGGGCGGGGGGCTGATCTCCTCGGCGCCTTCGGCGAGACCCCACCCTGCGAAGATCCCGTCGAGCTCGCGCAGCAATCGGGTGGACGCCGGTCCCAATATGGCCAGGGCGGGGGATTGCCCGCTTCCCGTCAGCCGGTTCATCGAATGATTCCCGTCTTCTCCAGGAACTTGGCGGTCTTGCGGAAGGTCCGTTCCTCGGCCCTGGCCCGGGCCGGGGAGGCGAGGAGCGCGCGGCGCACCTCGTGGGGGTTCGCCAGCCCCGCGTCGCGGTAGACCTGGGGGTGGTAGAGGGACTCGAAGCTGTGGGTCATGTAGCGCCGCAAGTACGTGGAGATCTCCGAGAGTTCCTCCTCGGTCGCGGTGGCGCGCACGTCCTGGAAGAGGAGCTGGACGAGTTCACGGCCGAAGGCGATGTGCCGGGACTCGTCCTGGTGGTGGAGGCGGTTGATCCCCCTGATCGTCTCGTGGAGGCGCTCGTCGACCGCCATCGCGGAGTTGTAGTGGTCGACCAGCTCTTCGAAGATCATGATCCGCGCGAAGACCAGCAGGCTCTCGATCTTGGCGGAGTGCGTCCCGGATCCGCCGTCGGCGCCGGCGGGCTGCCGGTAGATCCTGCCGTTGCCGTAGCGCAGGCAGAATTCGGCGAAGAACCACATGTGCTCGTTCTCCTCACCGATGAAGTGGTGGAAGAACTCCGACGGGATCTCGAACCCCTTGGTGTGGATCCGGCTGACCACTTCGATGAGCAGTTCCCGAATCCCGTGCACGTTCAGGCTGTAGAAATTAATGCTCTCGTAGCGCGAGAGGGAATAAAGCTGCTGAGCGTCGAGTTGCCCGGCCAGTTCGGTGTCGTGCGTGGTGGTGAGTTCTGGACTCATCCACCACATGTCCTGAGGCAATTCCTCGGGCCATTCGAAGAGCCGGTAGGGGTTGTAGTAGTCGTCGATCGACTTCGCGGTGAGGCGGCCCAGGATCCCCTGGAACCGTTCGTTTCGCTCTAGGACCTCGCTGACCATGGAGTCAGTGGCCTCCGTTCGGCTGGGAGTTGGCCGGTCGTTCCGGACTCGAAACTAGGTGCGCCCCTGCGGCCGTTCAATGCCCGGAAGTGGCCTGGCCGGGTTCGGACACCACTGCGACTACGAGGCCGAAAACGTTCCGCCGGACTCTTGCGCCATATCCGGCAGCGATCATTCTCGGATACTGTCCCAAGGCAGGGCTGTTCGACGAAACCGCGATAGGTGGGCGATTTGCGCGACTGCTGCGGGATTCGAGCGGATCGCTCCGACCAATTTCCCCATGCCGTCCGCACCAGAAGGGGCCACGCCCGTGTCGCCGCATTCCGTCGTGAAGGATCCCGCTTCGTCCGGCAGCCCGGGAGACAGCTCCGGGCCCTGCGCCGGGGCCGCACAGGACAGTGGCGAGGACGTCGGATCGGCCGCCATGGGACGCCGGATCCGGACGCTCCGCCGGGAGGCCCAGCTGAGTCAGCGCGAGCTCGCCGACAAGGCCGGAATGAGCACGCGGGCCCTGCGCGACATCGAACGCGGCCGGGTGCTGCGCCCGCAGCTGCGCACGGTGCAGCGGCTGGCCGTCGCCCTGGAACTCCCGGACTTCGAGGCGGGAGAACTGCACGCGGCGGCCCGCGAGAAGCCTGCCCGGGACTCCGGCCGGCTGAGCTTCGCGGTGCTCGGCACGCTCGTGGTCCGGCGCGGTGACAGCCAGGTCCCGCTGACCCGCCCCATGATCCGCCGGCTGGTGGGCCTGCTCGCCCTGCGGCACCCCCACGCCGCCACTCACCAGGAGATCATCGACACGCTCTGGCCGAGCGGCCCCCCGCAGTCGTGGCGGAGTCTGATCCACACCTACATCAGCCAGGTCCGGCAGGCGCTGGAGCCCGAGCGGCCGCCCGGAGATCCGGCCCCCGCCGTCGAACTCCTCCCCAGCGGCTACCGGTTGCGCCCCGAGAGCACTCAGACCGACCTCGGACGTTTCCAGGAGCTGCTCGCACGGGCCAGGCGCACCCACGCCGTCGGCGAACTGGAGACGGCCCGGGAGGCACTGGCGCAGGCCCTGGGGTACTGGCGGGGGCCGGTGCTCAGCGACGTCGACGCCCTCTTCGACCAGCATCCGCAGGCCGTCCAGGCTGCCGAACGCCGCGTCGAGGCAGTGCTGCTGCACGCCGACCTCTGCCTCGCCCTGCACCGGCCCGGCCAGGCCCTGCCCGTTCTGTGGGAGACGGCGGGCACCGAGCCCCTCCACGAGGGTGTGCACGCCCGGCTGATCCTCGCCCTCGCGGGCTGCGGGGAGCAGGCCGCCGCCCTCGGCGTCTACTCCGGCCTGCGCGAGCGCCTCGACGAGCAACTCGGCATCGCGCCCGGGCCGGAGCTGCGCGAGATCCACCTGCGGGTGCTGCGCCAGCAGATCCCGCAACCGGAGCGGAGCCCGCACGCACCCACCGCCGGCCCCGTTTCCGTCGCGGCAGCCACCTCGGCCGGGGCGGCTGCGTTCGGTCCCGGTGCGTCCGTCGTCGCGGCGCCGGACGGCAGCGCCGGCCAGCGGCCCTTTCCCGGCGTCCGGTCCGCCGAGCCCAGCGTGCCCGCCGCGCCGATCCCGGTCCGGCCCTCCCAACTGCCCGCCGCGGCATCCTCGTACGTAGGGCGCACCTCGCAACTCCAGGAACTGGACTCCCTGCTGTCGCCGGAGCCCACCGCCCACTCCGGCGTCATGACGGTGGTGGGTCCGCCCGGTGTCGGCAAGACGGCGCTGGTCCTGCACTGGGCCCACGTCCACGGGGACGATTTCGCCGACGGCCGGCTCTTCGCGGACCTGCGCGGTCACTCGCCGCTCCCGGCCCTGAGCCCTGCCGACGTCCTCGCCCGCTTCCTGCGCGCCCTCGGCGCACCGCCGGACAGCATCCCCGCGGGCGAGGAGGAGGCCGCCGCCCTTTACCGGACGCTCCTCGCGGACCGGCGCATGCTGATCGTCCTCGACAATGCCCGCAGCGCCGACCAGGTCCGCCCGCTGCTGCCCGGCAGCGGGAGCTGCCGGGTGGTCATCACCAGCCGCAGCCAGCTCGCGGGACTCGTCGCCGCGCAGGGCGCCCGCCGGCTGGGCCTGGACGTGCTGAACCTCTCCGAGGCCCACACCTTGCTGGGCCGCATCCTCGGCGAGGAGAGGGTCGCCGCCGAACCGGACGCCGTGGTCAACCTGGCCCGACTGTGCGGCTGGCTGCCGCTGGCCATCCGCATCGCCGGAGCCAACCTGATCGCCAACCCCTCCCTCACCGTCGGCCAGTACTGCGCAGAACTGGCGGACGGCAGCCTGATCGGCGGGCTCCAGGTCGAGGGGGACGAACGCTCCACGGTCCGGGCCGCCTTCGACCTGTCCTACCTCGCCCTGCCCGAGGAGGCGCGGCGCGTGTTCCGGCTGCTGAGCATGATCCCCGGCACCGACATCACCCCGCTCGCGGCGGCCGCCCTCATCGGGCAGAGCGCCCCCGAAACCGGACGGCTGCTGCGCGGCCTGGCCCACTCCCACCTGGTCCTGGAGCCCGCCCCGGGGCGGTACGGCATGCACGACCTGCTGCGTTCCTACGCCCGCGAGCTGGCCGGGGAACAGGAGGCGGAAGAGTCCCTGCGGCGGCTGCTGGACTGGTACCTGACCCGGGCGGAGGCCGCCGCCGAGCTGCCCGACCGCAAGGGCGCGGAGTGGCTGGCCGCGGAGCGCGAGAATCTCGTGAGCGCCGTCCTGTACGCCGGGCAGACCGGGGCGCACCGGCTCGCACACCGGCTCGCGGAGGCCCTGAACGGCCATCTCTCACTCGGCATGCACACCGCCGACCGGCTCGCCGTGGCCCGTGCGGGCCTCGCGGCCGCCACCGCGGACGGCGACCTGCGGGCCCAGTCGGCCGCCCTGCTGCGGCTGGGCGACTGCGACTGGGCCGGCGGCCGCAACGCGGAGGCCGAGCAGCAGTACTCGCGCGCGCTGGAGCTGGCCGAGCAGGCCGCCTGGACCGAGGGCCAGGCCGCCCTGCTGCGACGGATCGGGGCCGCGCACCAGGAGAACGGGTCCATGCGGGAGGCCGTCCACTTCCTCTCCCGGGCCCGCGGTCTGACCGAGGCGGGCGCGTCCCCGGGGGCCGAGGGGGGAGCCGGTGCGGCGGACGACCTGATCAGCCAGGGCCTGATGTGCTGGAAGCTGGGGCGGCTCCACCAGGCCGTCGGCCACTACACCCGGGCGGCCCGGATCTTCGAGGCGCTGGGCTCGGCGGGAGGGGCGGCGATCGCGCACACGAACCTCGGCATCGTCTAACGGGCCATGGGGCGCCCCCTGGACGCGATCGAGGTGATGAGCGAAGCCCTCCCGGTGTTCACCGAGACGGGCAACAGGGCGAGCGAGACCGTGGCGTTGAGCTGTCTGTCCGCCGCCCACTCCGACCTGGGCGACCACGCCGGCGGGACGGCTCTGGCCCGCAGGGCCGTCGCCCTGGCGCAGGAGCTCGACAACACGCGGCTGGAGGCCAGCGCGTGGTTCTCGATGGGAGCCGCGCTCGAACGCGCCGCCGACCCGGCCGCCGCCGACTGCTACCGGCGGGCGCTGCGGCTGGCCGACACGGTCAACGACCGCTATCCGCAGGCCTACGCCCTCATCGGGCTCGCCACCACCACGCTGCGCGCGGGCGCTCCCGAGGAGGCCCTCGCCGCCATCGGCAAAGCCCTCGACCTCGCGCTCGAATCGCGGTTCCAGGTCCTCGAAGCCTCCGCGCTGGGCGTCCTGGCCCGGGTGCGGACCCGCCTGGGCGATCCGGCGGCCGCGCTCGCGGTGGCCGGACAGGCCCTGGAGCTGCACCGGCGGACCGGCCACCGTCCCGGTGAGGCGCGCAGCCACATGGCACTCGGTGAGGCGTACGCGGCCCTGGGAAATGCCACCCGCGCCTTCGGGCACCGGCGCAGGGCGCTGCTGCTGTTCCGGGACATGCGCATCCCCGGCTTCCGGGAGCAGGCGAGCGGTACGGGGAACGGTCCGGCAGTCCGGTACTGACCTGCCGGGGGAGCCGTTGCGGGTTCTGCCGCCACGCGTCGGCGCTTTCCAGTGACGGACAACTCTGCGCAGGTCAGGGCCGGTTCGGGGTCGAAGGTGCGGTCGCCCGAGGAGGCCGGGGCGTTATGGCCGCGCTGGAGCCGGACGGTGACCGGGCCTCCGTAGGCTCCCTTCAAAGGTACAGACCAGCGGGGAGGGAAGTAGCGTGGAGATCACCAGCGCCACACGGCACGGACGCGGCCTCGACGAGTCCGCGGAGCTCGTGCTCACGGGCGGACACTTCGCCGTACTCCTGGACGTGGGCGGCACGGCGCCGCACGAGGGCGAGGGGCGGTACGGGCACGCGCACCAGGATCCCGACGGCGACGGCGACGGCCGCGACGGTGGATCCCACGCCGAACACCGTGTCGGAGCCGGCAGGCTGGCCCGTGAGCTGGGCGGCCGGCTCGCCGACGGGCTGCTCCGGCAGGAGCCGACCCCGCTGTCCCTCCTGCTGCGCGAGGCACGCCGGAACCTTCCCGCGCAGTGGCGGACGCCGGCGCGCGTCCTGGTGCCGGAGAGGTCTCCGTCGCCGGGCCGCCCCACAGCCCTTCCCGGTGCGGCGGTCGCCATCGTCCGCGAGCGGGGCGACTTCCTGGACCTGCTGGTACGGGGGGACGCGGCCGTGGTGCTCCAGTTCCCCGACCGCACCGTCAACGTCGTACGGGGAGGCCCCCGGACGCCGCCGGCGGATCAGCGGGCGACCGACCGGACCGTCGTGGGCAGCCTGGCGGCCCGGGACGTCCACCGGGTCTGTCTCCTGACGGGTGCCGCGTACGAGCTGGCCGTGCTGTCGCAGGCGGGCTGGCCCCGGCTCCTGGACCGGCTGGCCGCGGCGGGCCCCGGTGCCCTGGTCGCGGGATCCCCGTACACCTCGGCCACGGTGGCCCTGTGCACCCCCGGTCCGGTCCGCCGCTGACCTGCCCGGACCACTGCCGGCTGACCCACTCGTCCGGCTGACCCACTCGCCCGGCTCACCGATTCGTCCGGCTCACCAACTCGCCCGGCTCACCGCGGATCCGCCGGGACCGTTGTCGCCGCCCCGCCCCGCCCCGCCCGGCCCTCCGCCGACCCGCGCCGTCCACCTCGCACCCACGGCGCCCGCACCCCCGCACCCCCGCATCCCCGTACACCGCACGCCTGCCCGGGCCTGCACCCACGCGCGCGCCCCGGGACTCCTCCACCTGCCCGATTCCCCCTACCGAGGTGACCACGTTGTCCCAGATCACGGTGTCCTTCTCCGGTCTGGCCGCCCATAGCGGCCCCCTCTCCTTCGGCCACGCCAACATCGTCCGCGCCATCACGGTCGACGAGGACCCGACCCGGCTCAGCCTGGCGATGGTGTTCGACGCGCCGGCCGCCCCGGACGCGGACAGCGGACTCGGCCGCATCACCGCACAGCTGCGCACCCTCGTGGAGCGGCACGAGGCGCTGCGCACCACCTACCCGCAGGCGACCCCGCCGGTCCAGCAGGTCGCGGGGGAAGGGCTGCTCACCGTCGAGCTCGTCGACACCGCGGGCGACCCGCTGGAGGCGGCCGAGCGCACTGCCCGGCGACTGCGCTCCCGGCCGTTCGCCCTGGACACAGAACTCCCCTTCCGCGCAGCGGTCGTCACCGTTGACGGCGTCCCCCGCCACCTGGTCTGGGTGGTCACCCACGCGGCCATGGACGTCGCCGCCTGCGAGACCCTCCACGCCGAGTGGGCCGCACTCTCCGCGGGCCGGGAACTGCCCGCGGCGGGCATGCAGCCCGTCGAGGTGGTCGCGCTGGAGCAGAGCCCCACCATCTCCCGACTCGGCGAGGGCGCCCTGCGCTACTGGCGGGCCCAGATGGAACGCGTGCCACAGGCGATGTTCACCACGCCGCACGACGCCCCGGCCAAGACCTCCTGGCTCCATGCCGGGCTCGCGATCCGCTCCAGCACCGTTCCCGACCACCTTCGGGCCGTCGCCGAGCGGACCGGGTCCAGCCCCTCCGCCGTGGCGCTGGCAGCGCTCGTCACCCTGATCGCGCACCGCACAGGCCACCGCACCGTGGTCACCACCTCCCTGTCCGGCAACCGGGTGGTACGGGCCCTGCGCGGCTTCTTCGGCTCGCTGGCGCAGGACGCACTGCTGCCGGTCGCCTTCGACGGAACACCGGACGGAGCCGCGGGCACGGGCGCGGGCCCGGCCCCTGCCGACACGGGCGCCGGCGCGCTGGAGAGCTTCGACGACGTGGTGCGCCGGGTCCGCTCCGCCGCCCTGCCCGCCTACCGCAGCAGCTGGTTCGACCCGACCGCCGTCTGGCAGGTGATCAACGGCGTCAGCGGTGAGCGCGGCATCTCCTTCGCCCGGGACCTCGTCTTCAACGACATGAGCGCGCTGGCCACGGCAGCGGGCTCCCCCGACCAGTCCGCCCTGGGCCGGCTCCCCGCCGTGTGGATCCCCGGACACCAGCCGCCGCCGGAGGAGGGCCCCGACCTGGGCGGCTCCCTCACCTGGCTGCCCGCCGAGGACATCCCCTGCCGCTTCTTCGCCTGTCTCTACCGGATGGACGAGGAGTTCGAACTCACCCTCTGGGTCGACCCGCAGACCCTCGACAAGGACGAGGCCGAGGCGTTCGGGCGCAGCCTGCTGCACCTGCTGCGGGCCGCCGCGGAGAAGGACGTACCCCTGGCCGACGTACCCGGCCTCGGCGGTCCCGCCCCCGTCGCCCGCGGTGAGGGCTGGCTGCTCAGCGACCGCTCCTGGATCGAGACCGCCGCCGTACGGGACCTGATGGCCGAGGTGATGGGCGACGCCCCGCACCTCGTCGTCGCCGAGCCCGACGAGCACCTGGGCCACCGCCTGGTGTGCCACCTCACCGTCCCGGCCAGCCCCGAGGCCGTCCACGAGCGCACCCTGCTCGCCCTGCCCGGCCGGGTGACCGCCATGGCCCCGCACCACTACATCGTTCACCCGACCGCCCCGGAGGCCGGCCCGGCCGGCATCGCCGCCTGGGCCGCCCTGCCCGTCACCGCCGCATCCTCCGGCCGCCCCCAAGGACGTGACCACGCGTGAGCACCGAGACCGACCTCCGCGCCGACGGCGCCCCCGCCCTTCCGCCCACCGGCCCGGCAGCCGGCCCCAAGGCCGGGGCCCCGCTGTGGACCACCAACTTCCGCCTCTACTTCGGGGCCCGCACCAGCTCCCTGCTCGGCGATGCGATGCTTCCCGTCGCCCTGTCCGTCGGACTGCTCGACGCCGGATACGGCACCGCGGGTGTGGGCTACGCCCTCGGCGCCTGGATGGGCGCACTGGCCCTGTGCATGCTCTTCGGCGGGGTCCTGGCCGACCGGTTCACACCCCGCCGCATGATGGTCCTCGCGGACCTGGCGAGGCTGGCCTTCCAGTCCGCCATGGCGCTCATGTTCCTGACGGGGCACACCTCGCTCTGGACGATCGTCCTGCTGCAGGCCCTCAGCGGCGCCGCGACCGCCCTCTTCCAGCCCGGCGTGGCCAGCATGGTCCCCCAGGTCTCGACCGACGTCCAGCGCGCCAACGGAGTGCTGCGCATCGCCGAATCCAGCGCGGGCGTCCTCGGCCCGGCCCTGGCCGGCGTGCTCGTCGGCCTTTCCGGCGCTGGCGTGGTCTTCGCGATCTACGCCGCCACCTACGCCGTGAGCGCGGGCTGCCTCTTCGGGCTCCGCCTGGCCACCGCCGAACCGGCCGGGGGAGACTCCTTCCTGCGCCAGCTCGCCACCGGCTGGCACGAGTTCCGCGCCCGCACCTGGCTGTGGGGGGTCATCACGACCTTCCTCCTCTACGGATGCTTCGTGGCCGGGCTCTCGCTGCCCGTCGGCGCGGACCTCGTCGTCGCCGAACTCGGCTCCACCGCAATGGGCATCGGCATGGCGGCCCTCGGCGCGGGCGGTGTGATCGGCGGCCTGGTGGCGATCAAGGTGCGGCCCTCCCGGCCCCTGGCCGTCGGCTCCGTCGGCTGGGCCCTGTTCGCCCTCTTCCCCGTCGTCACCGCGGTGCGCCCGGGCATCGTCCTGCTCTGCCTCGTCTGGGGCCTGGCCGGGGCCGGCCTCGCCCTGTGGTCCGTCATCTGGGCCACCACGGTGCAGACCCAGATCCCCGCCGACCTCCTCAACCGGGTCTACGCCTACGACGTGGCCGGGTCCCTCGTCTCGATGGCCCTGGGCCGCTCCCTGGCCGGCCCGCTCTCCGCCCTGACCGGCCAGCGCCCGCTGATGGTGTTCGCCACCCTGCTCGGCCTGCTCTGCAGCGGACTACTGCTCGCCGTACCCGCCATCCGGCGGCTGCGCGCCGTACCGACCGGCACGCCGGCCGCCGGGGACAGCACAAGGAGTTGATGAACATGGACACCACCGCCGCTCGGAGCCTGCTCGCCGAACCCGGACCGGACGGCCACGTCGACGAGTTCGCCGTCCAGGTCTACGAGCACGCGCTCGGCCGCGGGGCCGTCACCCCCGAGGCACTGGTCCGCGAACTGGACGCGCCCCGGCGCCGGGTGGACGAGGCCGTCGGCGTGCTGCGCGCGCTCAGACTGGTCAAGGACGCGGCCGGCAGCCGGGGCGAGCTCGTCGCCGTCGACACCGAGGCCGCCCAGTTCGAGCTGCTCGTCCCGCTGGAGCAGGCCATCCACGACAACCGTCGCCGGCTGGCGGGTGTCAAGGGCCAACTGCAGTCCTTCATGGAGGCGTTCAACAGCAACCGGCGCGACCGGCCGCGCGGCGAGAGCGTGGTGGTCACCGACGACCCGGAGGAGATCCGGCTGCGTCTGATGGACGCGGCACGCCAGTGCACCGGCGAGATCCTGCTGATGCAGCCCTGCGTGGCCCAGGAACCCACCGAACTGCGGCACGCCCACCCGGTGATCATGGAAGCCCTGCGCCGAGGGGTCCGTGCCCAGGCGCTCTACCCCCACACGGCGCGCGGGGACGCCGCCACCCGCGCCCGGGTGGCGGCCCTGACCGAGGCGGGCGGGCAGGTGCGCACCTCGCGGGAGATCCACGGGCGCTTCCTCGCCTTCGACCGCAAGGTGGCGTTCGTCCCCGCCGACAGCGAGGCCGGCGTCGCGATCGTGTACGAGCCCAGCGTCGCCACGTTCCTCGGCAGCATCCACGACCTGGTGTGGCAGTCAGCGTTCCCTCTGGAGCCCGGCACCGTCGGCTACGCCGAGACCCTCGACGACCTGAGGTCCACCATCCTGGAGCTACTGGCCTCGGGGATCAAGGACGAGGTCGTCGCCCGCCGGATCGGCATGTCCGACCGGTCCTTCCGCCGCCACGTCGCCGCCATCATGCAGGACCTCGCCGCGGACAGCCGCTTCCAGGCGGGGGTCAGGGCCGCGCACGCAGGACTGGTGGGCTCCGCCCCGGAGCGGCAGGAGGGGCGCCTGCACTCCCCGCTCACGATGGGGAAGTCTTCATGAGCCGCTACGCCCGCCTCGCCTACACGCCGGGGGTACGCGCGGTCCAGTACGAGATGGGCAGCGGCCACGCGGCGGGCCGCCGGCTCGCCGTCCCGGCGGAGAAGCCCGACCCGCTGACCGGGAACGAGGCCGCCTTCATCACCGGACTGGACGGTTTCCTCATCGCCACCGCGGGCGAAACGGGCTGGCCCTACGTCCAGTTCCGGGGCGGCCCGCCCGGCTTCGTCCACGTCCTCGACGCGACGACGATCGGGTTCGCCGACGTCGGCGGCAACCGCCAGTACATCACCACCGGCAACCTGCGCGGCAGCGCCAAGGCGGCCCTGTTCTTCATCGACCACGCACGGCGCACCCGGCTCAAGCTCTACGGGCACGCGTCCGCGGTCCCCGTCGACGACGCCCCCGAGGAACTCGTCCGGCGTCTCGTCTCGACCCGAACCGAGGGCCGGGTCGAGCGGCTGGTCACCGTAGAGGTCGAGGGGTGGGACTGGAACTGCCCGCGCCACATCACTCCGCGCTTCAGCGAGCCGGAGCTGGCCGAGGCCCTCTCCCCGGTCCGCTCCCGCATCGCGGACCTGGAGGAGGAGAACGCGGCCCTGCGGGCCGAACTCGCGCTGCTGCGCGGGGAGTGAGCACGTGCGAGGGCCCGCCGGGGAGAACATCCCGGCGGGCCCTCGCGTCGGTGCGGATGTGCCTGCGGCTGTGGCTCAGGGTGCCCGGCGCTGGGCCAGGAGCCAGTCGTAGACCTCGGGGTCGTCGTAGGTCCGCGTCCACGAGTCGTGGCCCACTCCCGGATAGCGGGTGTAGCGGACGTCGTTGCCGCGCTCGCGCAGCGCGGCGACGACCTTGTCGGTGTGGGCGACCGGGATGTTGAGGTCGTCCTCGCCGTGGAAGGCCCACACGGGCAGCGTGCCGATCCGGTCGGCGGCCTCGGGCATCCACGAACCGCAGATCGGGACGGCCGCCGCGAAGTGGCCGGGGTAGCGGGCGGTGATCGCCCAGGTCCCGGCCCCGCCCATGCTCAGCCCGGTGACGTAGGTGCGGTCCGGGTCCGTGCGGTAGCGCGAGGCCACCTCTCCGAGGAGCGCGTGGACGCCACTGATCTCGGGCGCCCAGGTGCTGTACGCCGGACACTGCGGCGCCACCACGATGAACGGCAGCTCGGCGCCCTCGGCCAGCTGCTTGACCGGCCCGTGCGCGACGAGGTCCATCGGATCGTCGCCGCGCTCGGAGGCCCCGTGCAGGAACAGCAGCACGGGCCACTTCGCCGGCTCGTCCTCGCGGTAGCCGGCCGGCAGGTGCAGCAGGTACGGGAGGCTGTTCCCGGTGTCGTCGACTTTGAATACGTGGGACTGCAGAACTGTGGTCACGCACACCTGCCTCGAATGGTGGGGCAAAATATCAGGCTTCAGCATCCTGCCCCGGCCCGGCCCTGTCAACGAAAACCGACGGGTCGTCGCCAACACCCTCCCAAATTCTTCCGGGGTGGCGTCCGTAAAACTTCCCCTCACCGGCAACCTCTCCTGTAGGAGCTTCCATCCATGCAGGTGAAAGCGGGTGTCCTGGCCGGTGGGGGAGCTCCTTGAGCTGTGGTCCGCCTATGGTCGACCCAATACGGGTCCCGACTAGAATTTCCACACGCATTACCGAACCACCGAATTCGATACGCCGCGATAATTGCGCTGCCCACATGGGCGGACGCGCGTACCGACCTACTGAGGGTGAACGAATTGGAAACGCGATCCGGAAGTCCTTTCGGAGTCGACGTCCGCGCCGGCCTGGACGTCGTCGTCTTCGACGGGGGTCTCGGCGACCGGTACGTGGTGGAGGCCGAGGCCCGCTACCAGGCCGCCTTCCCCGGGGCGGAGATCACCCACACCGCCGTCCCCGACATCCGTGCCGCACTCCAACCCCGCTTCGACCGGGGCACACCCCCTGATCTGCTCGACAACACGGGCCCCGATTCCCTGCCGACGGCCGCGCTCGCCGCGTCCGGGGCTCTGACGGACCTCCGGCCCCTGCTGGCCGCACCCTCCGCCGACGACCCGGCCCTCACGGTCGGGGAGACGCTGATCGACGGCGTCGCGCAGAAGGGCCGGTTCGGAGGCGAGGAGGTGTGGGCCCTGAACTACGCCTACTCCGCCTTCGGCCTCTGGTACTCCGAAGAGCTCCTGGAACGGCACGGCTGGAGCACCCCGAAGACCTGGGACGACATGCTGTCGCTGTGCGAGGCCGCCCGGCGGGAGGGCATCGCCGGCTGGACCTACCCGGGCAAGTACCCCTTCTACCTGCAGTGGACGCTGTACCCCTTCATCGCGAAGATCGGCGGCCCCGGCGTACTGAAGGCCATCGAGAACCTGGAGCCGCAGGCCTGGCGGCACCCGGCCGTCCAGCAGGCGTTCGAGGCCTACCACGAGCTCGCGGCGAAGGGCTACGTACTGCCCGGAACCCCCGAGCTCGACCACACCGCCTCCCAGACCGCGTGGACGGAGGGCAAGGCGCTCTTCATCCCCAACGGCACCTGGGTGGAGAAGGAGGCAGCCGCGACGACCCCGCCGGGCTTCCGGATGGCTGTGACCCCGCCCCCGGGCCTCGACTCCGGTGACGCGATGCCCTTCGGGACCATCTGGGCCCAGGTCGGCGAGGCCTACGTCGTCCCCCGGGACGCGGCCAGCCCGGAGGGCGGCATGGAACTCCTGCGCCTCATGCTGACGAAGGAGTCGGCCCGCAGCTTCTCCCGAACCTCGTCCTCCCTGACGACGGTCCGTGGAGCGGCCGAGGGCGTGGACCTCCCGCCGGGGCTCGCGTCGGCGAGCGCCATGGCCGCAGCGGCCGGCTCCCACACCGTCGCGCCGCGCACCGACTGGTACCAGACCCTCAACCGTGAGGTCATCGCAGGCCTGATCGGCGAGATGATGGCCGGCCGCCTCACCCCGGCCGATGCCCTCACCCGGATCCAGCGCGCCGCCGATGCCACCGCTCAGGACCCCACCATCCCCAAGTACCGCCACCCCTGAACCCCTGCGCGCCGCCGGGGTCATTGACCCCGGCCGCGCGTGCAGACGAAGATCGCGCCATGACCCCGGTGCGGAAGAACACGGTCGACGGACTGCTCCACGACAGCGCGCGGCGCGTCCCGGACCGGATCGCGGTCCGCTACCGCGAACGGACCTGGACCTACGCCGAACTCGACGCGGCCGTCTCCACGGGCGCCGCCGTGCTGCGCGGGCGCTACGGGCTGGCCGAGGGGGACCGGGTCGCAGCCTTCGGTCACAACTCCGACGCCTACCTCCTCGCCTTCCTCGCCTGCGCCCGGGCCGGGCTCACGCACGTCCCCGTCAACCAGAACCTCACCGGGGAGGACCTCGCCCACATCCTGGAGAACTCCGGCAGCACGCTCGTCCTCGCGGACCCGGACCTGGCCGGCCGGGTCCCCGCGGGGTTCTCCGTACGCCCGCTGCGCGACGCGCCCGGCTCCTTCCTGGCAGGGCTCGCCGAGCCCGGGGCCTTCGCCGTGTCCGGGGATCCGTCCCGGCTCGCGCAGCTGCTGTACACCTCCGGGACCACCGCCCTGCCGAAGGGGGCGATGATGACGCACGAGGCGCTCTGCCACGAGTACGAGAGCGCGATCGCGGCCCTGGACCTGGCGGAGGGCGATCTGCCGGTGCACTCCCTGCCGCTGTACCACTCGGCGCAGATGCACGTGTTCCTGCTGCCGTACCTGGCGGTGGGCGCGCGCAACACGATCGTGGACGCGCCGGTGGCGGAGGAGATCTTCGACCTGGTGGAGGCGGGGGAGGCGGACAGCCTGTTCGCGCCGCCGACGGTGTGGATCGGGCTGGCGAACCACCCCGATTTCGCGGACTTCGCCGTCCGCGACCTGTCGGCCCTGCGCAAGGCGTACTACGGGGCCTCGATCATGCCGGTGCCGGTCCTGGAACGGCTGCGCGCACGGCTGCCCGGACTCGGCTTCTACAACTGCTTCGGCCAGAGCGAGATCGGCCCGCTGGCCACGGTGCTGCGGCCGGAGGAGCACGAGGGCCGGATGGAGTCGTGCGGGCGTCCGGTCCACCACGTGGAGGCGCGCGTCGTGGACGAGGACGGGGCCGAGGTGCCGGACGGCACGGCGGGCGAGGTGGTCTACCGCTCCCCGCAGCTCTGCCTGGGCTACTGGAACGACGCGGAGGCGACGAAGAAGGCCTTCCGCGACGGCTGGTTCCGCTCGGGCGACCTGGCGGTCCGGGATCCGGAGGGGTACTTCACGGTCGTGGACCGGGTGAAGGACGTCATCAACTCGGGCGGCGTACTGGTCGCCTCACGGCAGGTCGAGGACGTGCTGTACACCCACCCGGGCGTGGCCGAGGCGGCGGTGGTCGGCCTGCCGGACGAACGGTGGATCGAGGCCGTCACGGCGGTGGTGGTCCCGCGCGACGGGGTCACGGAGGCGGAACTCCTGGCCTACGCCCGCGAGAAGCTGGCCCACTTCAAGGCCCCGAAGCGGATCCTCTTCGTCGACGCCCTGCCCCGCAACGCGAGCGGCAAGATCCTCAAGCGCACCCTGCGGGACCGCTTCTCGTCACCGGCCTGAACGGGAAGCGGCCCCGGCCCCGGCGGGTTCAGCGGAGCTCGTCCGACAGCAGCCCCATGGTGAACATGTCGTACCAGCGGCCGTCCCGGCGGAAGACCTGGCGCAGGCGGCCCTCCTCGACGAAGCCGACCTTCTCGTAGGCCTTGCGCGCGCCGTGGTTCTCGGTGACCACGGTCAGCGTCACCTTGTGCAGGCGCATGTCCTCGAACCCGTAGCGGCAGATCGTGCGCACCGCGTCGGTGGCGTAGCCGCGGCCCCAGTACTCCTTCTCGCCCAGGTAGATGTCGAGCTCCGCGATGCCCTTCTCGGGCTCCGCGTCGTGCAGCGTCACCAGCCCGATGAGCTTCCCGTCCGCGAGCGCCTCGATGCCGAGGAGCAGGTCTTCGTAGGAATTGCGCGGGCGGTCGGCCAGCCACGTCCGGACGCGCTCCACCGTCTGGGGGTGCTGGTCGTCCATCCACCGCATGACCTCGGGGTCGTGGTTCCAGCGCCACAGGGCCTCGGCGTCCTCGGGGCCCATGGCCCGCAGTTTCACCAGTTCTCCGAGCGCCATGCCCACCACACCTCAGGTTCATCTCGTGATCGTTTCGCGAACTGTGCAGTGGTACCACGGCGGGGATCGCACACTCAATCGAGTTCCGCGAGCTCCGTGGCCCGGAGGCGGCGCAGGACCAGGTGTTCGTGGAAGAGCCGGCCGACCAGAGCGCCGCCGTAGACCACGAAGCCGACGCCGACCAGCCAGGACTGGACGACCAGGAGGGTGCCGAAGGGCCCGTAGGTCACGGCATTGGAGGCGATCAGCGGGGAGAACACCAGCTGGGAGAAGATCCGCAGTCCGAGGAGCCCCAGGCTGGTGCACGCGGCCCCCGGCAGCAGGGCCCGCCAGCGGACCCGCCCGCCGAGCAGGATCCGCTGGGAGGTCCAGAAGAACAGGCAGGTGCCGATGAGGTCGCCGGTGGTGCCGAGGACCGTGCCGACGGCGTCGTTCGAGGGGGCCGGGATGACGACCAGCAGGCCGAGGTAGCAGACCAGCAGGGCGAGCCAGACGACGTGCCGCCACATGGTGTGCCAGCGGGCCGTCGGCAGGTCCCAGACCTTCTCGTACCCGGTCTGCACGGCGGAGCCGAAGGTCAGGCCGAAGACCGCGAGCGCGGCCAGACCGAAGGCGGTGGTGCGCTCCAGCGCCAGGTCCGCGGCGCCGAACAGCATCTCCACCCGCTCCCGGGAGAACCGCGTCACCCCGAGGGCCTGGCCGAGCCAGCGGCCGAAGCCCGAACCGCTGCCCGGCGCGGCGGCCGCGACGACGACGAGCAGCGGCACCAGGGTGAGGAAGCCGAGGGCGGCGAAGCCCATGGCCCGGTGCATCAGCTCCATCTCCCGCCCACGGCTCCACGCCAGCCCGGCCTGGGAGGCCTGGAGCCGGTCGTGGATCCGCCGGTAGGTCGAGGTCACGCCTCTCTCCCTACCCGGCGGGACCCGCGCCTTCCCGGCAGGCCCCCCGAGTGGGCCCGAAGGGGTGGATCCGGCGGCGGTCCGGCCCTCCGTCGGGGGCGCTCGAGGCTCCGGCTCAGGCCTCCCGGAGGTCGACCACCCGCTTGATCTTGCCGACCGACCGCTCCAGGGTCTCCGGATCCACCACCTCCACCGCGACCGAGACGCCGATCCCCTCCTTGACGGCCCGCACCACCGAGGCCGCCGCGGCCTCCCGCTGTCCGGCATCGCTCTCGCGGCGCGCCTCCACCCGTACCGTCAGCGCGTCCAGCCGTCCTTCCCTGGTCAGCCGGAGCTGGAAGTGCGGAGCCAGGGCCGGGGTCCGCAGGAGCACTTCCTCGATCTGGGTGGGGTAGAGGTTCACCCCGCGCAGGATGATCATGTCGTCGCTGCGGCCGGTGATCTTCTCCATCCGGCGGAAGGCCGGCCTCACGGTGCCGGGAAGCAGCCGGGTCAGGTCCCGGGTGCGGTAGCGGATGACGGGCATCGCCTCCTTGGTGAGCGAGGTGAAGACCAGCTCCCCGGGCTCGCCCTCCGGCAGCACCGCGCCCGTCAGCGGGTCGACCACCTCCGGGTAGAAGTGGTCCTCCCATATGTGGAGCCCGTCCTGGGTCTCGGCGAACTCCTGTGCGACACCCGGGCCCATCACCTCCGAGAGCCCGTATATGTCCACCGCCTTGATGTCCAGCCGCTCCTCGATCTCGCGGCGCATCTCCTCCGTCCACGGCTCGGCGCCGAAGATCCCCGTACGGAGGGACGTGGCGCGGGGGTCGATGCCCTGGCGCTCCATTTCGTCCAGCAGGGTCAGCATGTAGGAGGGGGTCACCATGATGACCTCAGGCCGGAAGTCCTCGATCAGCCGGACCTGGCGGTCCGTCATCCCGCCCGAGGCGGGCACGACCGTACAGCCCAGGCGCTCCGCGCCGTAGTGCGCACCCAGGCCGCCGGTGAACAGGCCGTACCCGTAGGCGATGTGGACGATCTGGCCGGGCCGGCCGCCCGCCGCGCGGATCGAGCGGGCGACCACATCCGCCCAGGTCGACAAGTCCCCGTCGGTGTACCCGACGACCGTCGGGCGGCCCGTCGTCCCGCTGGAGGCGTGGATGCGGCGGACTTCGGAGCGCGGCACGGCGAACATCCCGAAGGGGTACTGGTCGCGCAGATCGGACTTGGTGGTGAAGGGGAACAGGGCGAGATCGGAGAGGGAGCGGCAGTCGTCGGGATGCAGACCGGCCTTGTCGAAGGCCTGCCGGTAGAAGGGCACCCGCTCGTACGCCCGGCGCAAGGTCGCCCGCAGCCGGGTCAGCTGGAGCGCCGCCAGCTCGTCCCGGCCCAGCCGCTCGCCCTCGTCCGCACCGCCGTCGTGGCCTTGTGTGTACGTACTCATGCCGCCCACCCCTTGTCCGACCCTTGTCCCAATCAACCCGACCGATCATTCGGTAGATTGCCGGACCCGGGCGGTCAAATCAATTACTCGAACGGGTGATCGTTTGTCGGCATGGCGTCGGACACGCCCGCGGGCCGGGACCCCGAGGGGTGCCGGCCCGCAGTCGTGCGTGGGGAGCGGGGTCAGCCCGCGTCCGCCTCCGTGGCCACCGACTTCGCCCACCGGTAGTCCGCCTTGCCGCTCGGGGAGCGCTGGATGGCGGGGGCGATGACGAGCTGGCGCGGGATCTTGTAGCCCGCCAGCTTGGTGCGGCAGTGGGCCTGTATCTCGTCCAGGGTCGGATCGGCGGCGCCCTCGCGGATCTGGACCACCGCCGCCACGTGGTTGCCCCACTTCGGGTCCGCGACCCCGGCGACCAGGGCGTCGTAGACGTCCGGGTGGGACTTCAGCGCCTGCTCGACCTCCTCCGGGTACACCTTCTCGCCGCCCGTGTTGATGCACTGGGAGCCTCGGCCGAGGACGGTGACGATGCCCTGCTCGTCCACGGTCGCCATGTCGCCGAGCAGCACCCACCGCTCGGAGCCCTTCTGGAAGAAGGTTTCGGCGGTCTTGGCGGGGTCGTTGTAGTAGCCCAGGGGGACGTACCCGCGCTGCGCGAGCCGTCCCGGCTCGCCGACCGGCACCGGCTCGTGGGTCACCGGGTCCACCACCTGCGTGCGCTCGTTGACCTCCAGCCGGAAACCCTTCTCCGGACCGGAGTCGTTCGTGGCGCGGCCGTTCGAGCCGGACTCGGACGAGCCGAAGTTGTTCAGGAGCAGCACGTTCGGCACGAGCGCCTGGAACTCGGCGCGCACCGTCTCCGACATGATCGCGCCGGAGGAGGAGACGCTGAAGAGGGAGGACAGGTCGGTGCCCTTCAGGGGCCCGTTGAGGGCGTCGATGAGCGGCCGCAGCATGGCGTCGCCCACCAGCGAGACGCTGGAGACCTTCTCCTTCTCGATCGTGCGCAGCACCTCCTCGGGCGCGTACTTGCGGTGGATGACCACCCGCTGCCCGTAGTTGAAGGCGATGAAGGACGTCAGCGTGGACGTGCCGTGCATCAGCGGAGGCGCGGGGAAGAAGGTGAGCCCGGCGCCCTTCGACGCGACCCGCTCCGCCAGCTCCTCGGGGCGCTTCACCGGTTCGCCGGTCGGTTCGCCGCCGAAGAGGCCGGCGAAGAAGAGGTCCTCGGCGCGCCACATGACGCCCTTGGGCATGCCGGTCGTACCGCCGGTGTAGATGATGAACAGGTCGTCGGGGGAGCGGGGCGGGAATCCGCGGCCGGGGGAACCGGAGGCCTCGGCGTCCGTGTACGCGACCGGCGCGATCGAGGGCTCCGGGGCGCCCTCGGGCGTCGCCCCGACGCGGATCAGGTGGCGGAGCTTCGTCGTCTGGGGGAGGGCCGCCGCGACCCGTTCGGTGAACTCGCCCTCGAATACGAGTGCGGCGAGGTCGGCGTCGTTGTAGAGGTAGACGAGCTCCTCCTCCACGTACCGGTAGTTGACGTTCACCGGCACCAGGCGGGCCTTCAGGCAGGCGATGACGGTCTGGAGGTACTCGACGCCGTTGTAGAGGTGCAGGCCCAGGTGCTCACCGGCCTTCAGGCCGCTGTCCAGCAGGTGGTGCGCGATACGGTTCGCCGCCGCGTCCAGCTCCGCGTACGTCAGGCGGCGCTCGGCGCCGGTCCCGGGGTGGTCCACGTACACGAGGGCCTCGCGGTCCGGGACCACGTCAACGACCGACTCGAACAGGTCGGCAATGTTGTACTCCACCGGTCCTCCTGACCCAGAAAATCCCATGGCTGGTCTGCTCGGCGGTCATTAGAGCGTCGCCAACCCCAACAAGGAAGGGGACCGTCCAAGAAATCTGACTGGGTGTCAGAAAACTATTGAACTGCACCCGCCCCTACTGCAACCTGTTCTAGGTCTTGAGACGGGAGGACGGCAATGGGTGGGACAGAACACCTGACCGTGGAACGCCACGGCGCCACGCTGGTGCTCACCATGAACAGGCCCGAGGCGAAGAACGCGCTCTCGCTGCCGCTGCTGGTGGGGCTGTACGACGGCTGGCTGGAGGCCGACGCGGACGACACGATCCGCTCCGTGGTGCTGACGGGGGCCGGCGGGGACTTCTGCGCCGGCATGGACCTGAAGGCGCTGGCCGGCAAGGGCATGGCGGGCGACCAGTACCGGGACCGGCTCAAGGCCGACCCCGACCTGCACTGGAAGGCGATGCTGCGCCACCACCGGCCGCGCAAGCCCGTCATCGCGGCGGTGGAGGGCTACTGCGTCGCCGGCGGCACGGAGATCCTCCAGGGGACCGACATCCGGGTCGCGGGGGAGGGGGCCACCTTCGGGCTGTTCGAGGTCAAACGGGGGCTCTTCCCGATCGGCGGCTCGACGGTACGGCTCCCGCGGCAGATTCCGCGGACGCACGCACTGGAGATGCTGCTGACGGGGCGGCCCTACACGGCCGAGGAAGCGGCGCGGATCGGGCTCGTCGGGCGGGTGGTACCGGCCGGGACGGCGCGGGACGCTGCGCTGGAGATCGCGGAGCGGATCAACGCGTGCGGGCCGCTGGCGGTGGAGGCGGTGAAGGCCTCCGTCTACGAGGCGGCCGAGCTGACGGAGTCGGAGGGGCTGGCGGCGGAGCTGCTGCGCGGGTGGCCGATCTTCGACACCGCCGACGCGAAGGAGGGGGCGCGGGCTTTCGCGGAGAAGCGGCCCGCGCTGTATCGGCGGGAGTAGTCCGCTCTGCCGGCCCTTGGCCGTGCCCTTGCCCTTGCCGGGGGTGCCGGACCGCGGGCGGGTGCGGCGCCGTTGCCGGGGACCAGTCCCCGGACCCCTGCGCCTCAAACGCCGGCGGGGCTGAATTTTGCCCGGCGGCGCCGGATTTGCGCGGCGGGGCTTCGTTTTCGGGGCTCCGCCCCGGACCCCTGCGCCTCAAACGCCGGCGGGGCTGAATTTGCCCGACCGTTCCCGGAACCCACACATCGGAGACCCACCCATGACAGCCGCGTCGCCACCCGAGATCCTCCGTGCACCCCTTGTCGTCGAGTTCCCCTTCACCCGCTCCCTCGGCCCCGTGCAGAGCGCCTTCCTCACCGGGCTGCGCGAAGGGGTCGTGCTCGGGGTCACGACCTCCGACGGCAAGGTGATGGTGCCGCCCGTCGAGTACGACCCCGTGACCGCCGAGGAGGTGCGGGACCTGGTCGAGGTCGGGACGACCGGGACCGTCACCACCTGGGCCTGGAACGGCTCGCCGCGCCCCAACCAGCCCCTCGCCACGCCCTTCGCCTGGGTCCTCGTCCGCCTCGACGGTGCCGACACCGCCATCCTGCACGCCCTCGACGCCCCCGGGCCCGAGGCCGTCGCCACCGGGATGCGGGTGCGCGTGCGGTGGGCCGGGGAGCGGATCGGGGCCATCACCGACATCGCCTGCTTCGAGCCCGCCGGGGAGGCGGACTCCGAGGCGCAGGCGAGCCCGCACAGCGGGGAGTTCGCGGACGCCGTCACCGGGATCATCGCCGAGGCCCGCCTGGACTACACGTACAGCCCCGGCCGCGCGCAGACCGCGTACATCGCCGGACTCTCCGAGCAGAAGACCATCGGCGAGCGCTGCCCCTCCTGCCAGAAGGTGTACGTGCCCCCGCGCGGCGCCTGCCCCACCTGCGGGGTGGCGACGACCGACCGGGTAGAGGTCGGGCCGGCGGGCACCGTCACCACCTACTGCATCGTCAACATCAAGGCCAAGAACCTCGACATCGAGGTGCCGTACGTGTACGCGCACATCGCCCTCGACGGCGCCGGGCTCGCCCTCCACGGCCGGATCGGCGGAATCCCGTACGACCAGGTGCGGATGGGGCTGCGCGTGGAACCGGTCTGGACCGAAGGCGGGCGCTACCCCGACCACTACCGCCCCACCGGAGAGCCGGACGCGGACTACGACGTGTACAAGGAGCTCATCTGATGGCCCGATACGCCCGTGAGGTCGCGGTGGTCGCCTTCGCGCAGAGCGACCACCTGCGCCGCACCGACGAGCTCAGCGAAGTCGAGATGGTCATGCCGGTCCTGCACCAGGTGCTGGCCGCCACCGGCCTGAAGGCGGGGGAGATCGGCTTCACCTGCTCCGGATCCAGCGACTACCTCGCAGGCCGGGCCTTCTCCTTCACCATGACCCTCGACGGCGTCGGAGCCTGGCCGCCCATCTCCGAATCGCACGTGGAGATGGACGGCGCCTGGGCCCTCTACGAGGCCTGGGTCAAGATCCAGACCGGCGAGGCCGACACCGCCCTCGTCTACTCCTACGGGAAGTCCTCCCCGGGGTCGGTACGCGACGTGCTGACCCGCCAGCTCGACCCGTACTACCTCGCTCCGCTCTGGCCCGACTCGGTGGCCCTGGCCGCCCTCCAGGCCCAGGCGCTCATCGACGCGGGGGAGACCGACGAAGCCGGGCTCGCCGCGATCGGCGCCCGCAGCCGGGCCTCCGCGAGCGCCAACCCGCACGCCCAGCTCCGCGGCGCCGTCCCGCAGGGCGAGTACCAGGTCGCCCCGCTGCGCACCGGGGACTGCCCGCCCATCGGCGACGGCGCGGCCGCCGTCATCCTGGCCGCCGGGGACGTGGCCCGCCGGCTGTGCGAGCGGCCCGCCTGGATCACCGGCATCGACCACCGCATCGAGGCCCACAGCCTCGGGCTGCGCGACCTCACCGACTCCCCGTCGACCCGGATCGCCGCCGAGCACGCGGGCGTGTTCGAGTCCCCGGTGGACACCGCCGAACTGCACGCCTCCTTCTCCTCCCAGGAGGTCGTGCTGCGCAAGGCCCTCGGACTCGGCGCGGACGTCGCCGTCAACCCCTCCGGCGGAGCGCTCGCCGCCAACCCGATGATGGCCGCCGGCCTGATCCGGATCGGCGAGGCGGCCGCCCGCATCCACCGCGGCGAGTCCGACCGGGCCGTCGCGCACGCCACCTCCGGCCCCTGCCTCCAGCAGAACCTGGTCGCCGTCCTGGAAGGGGACCGAGCATGAGCACCTCCGCCGCGACGGGCAAGGAGCCGGTGGCCATCGTCGGCATCGGCCAGACCAAGCACGTGGCCGCCCGCCACGACGTCTCCATCGCCGGACTGGTGCGCGAGGCGGCGGCCCGCGCGCTGGCGGACGCCGAGCTGACCTGGGCGGACATCGACGCGGTCGTCATCGGCAAGGCCCCCGACTTCTTCGAGGGCGTGATGATGCCGGAGCTGTACCTCGCGGACGCCCTCGGCGCCGTCGGCAAGCCCATGCTCCGCGTGCACACGGCCGGTTCGGTGGGCGGCTCCACGGCGCTGGTCGCCTCCAACCTGGTCGCCGCCCGGGTCCACCGCACCGTGCTGACCCTCGCCTTCGAGAAGCAGTCCGAGTCCAACGCCATGTGGGGGCTCTCGCTGCCCGTCCCCTTCCAGCAGCCGCTGCTGGCCGGGGCCGGCGGGTTCTTCGCCCCGCACGTGCGCGCGTACATGCGGCGCACCGGCGCCCCCGACACGGTGGGCTCGCTCGTCGCGTACAAGGACCGGCGCAACGCGCTGAAGAACCCGTACGCCCACCTGCACGAGCACGACATCACCCTGGAGAAGGTCCAGGCGTCCCCGATGCTGTGGGACCCGATCCGGTACTCCGAGACCTGCCCGTCCTCCGACGGCGCCTGCGCCATGATCCTCACCGACCGTGCGGGCGCGGCCCGTTCGCCGAAGCCGCCGGCCTGGGTGCACGGCGGGGCGATGCGCAGCGAGCCGACCCTCTTCGCAGGGAAGGACTTCGTGTCCCCGCAGGCGGGCAAGGACTGCGCGGCCGACGTCTACCGGCAGGCCGGGGTCACCGATCCGCGCCGGGAGATCGACGCCGTGGAGATGTACGTGCCGTTCTCCTGGTACGAGCCGATGTGGCTGGAGAACCTCGGGTTCGCCGAGGAGGGCGAGGGCTGGAAGCTCACCGAGGCCGGCGTCACCGAACTCGACGGGGACCTGCCCGTCAACCCGTCGGGCGGCGTCCTGTCCACCAACCCCATCGGAGCCTCCGGGATGATCCGCTTCGCGGAAGCGGCGCTCCAGGTGCGCGGTCAGGCGGGGGAGCACCAAGTTCCGGACGCCCGGCGGGCGATGGGACACGCATACGGCGGCGGGGCGCAGTTCTTCGCGATGTGGCTGGTGGGAGCGGAGCAGCCGGGCTCCTGAACGAAAACCGGATTCCGGGCGGAGTGCCGCACCGGCCACGAGTGACCCACCGTGGCCTGTGCGGCACGGCGTGCGATGGCTAACCTGGCCCCGGGACGACGAACCGGGAGTACCGGGAGGAGCACGCACGTGGCAGAGAGCATGACTTCGAAGGCGCCGGCCGGCTGGGGAAAGCCGGACCTCGACCTGACCGAGGCGGACTGGCAGTCGAGCAGCCGGGGAGCGGGTGACGTCCAGATCGCCTTCGTGGAGGGGTTCATCGCGATGCGCAACGGTGACCGCCCCGAAAGCCCCTCGCTGATCTTCGCGCCGGACGAGTGGCGCAAGTTCGTCCTGGGCGCACGGGGCGGGGAGTTCGACCTCACGTAGCGGAGCGGCGGAGCGGAGGAACGCGGCGCACCACCGGGCGCGGAGCCGCCGGCCCGGTGGGGAGCCCGTAATCCCCTTGCCGGCCCCGGAGGGTCCCGGCATCATGGCCGCCATGACGATCACCCGTCGAAAGGGCGATGCCGCGTAGACGGCCCGGCGCGCTGCGCGCCGAACGAGGAACGTACGAGGACCGCCGGCCGCCCGCCTGGGCGCGGGCACTCCCGCCCGTGGACCGGCTGTCACCCGAAGCCGCCGCGGCCGTGCACTGGGCCCGGCCCGGACGGGCCGGTGAGATCGCCGGCCTGCTGGCCCGGTACCGCGTCTTCCTGAGCCGCCCCGGCCGCCACCTGTACCTGTCCCCCTCCCCGTGCCTCGACTGCCCGGGGTGCTCCTTCGCCGACGTCGCCACCGTCCGCGACGAACTGCGCGACCACCACCGGCTGCTGCCGCCGGTCGCCCGTGAAGCCCTGTGCCGCGTGCTGCGCGGCCTGGACGAGGAGTTCCACCGCCGCACGATCGAGGACCTCCGCCCACCGGACTCCCGATGGGCGTGGCACGGCCGCCCGCTCGCCTGGTGGCACCGGCGGCTGCGCGAGGAGGAGCCGGAGCCCGACCGGTCCGAGTACTGGTGACGACGGAGGCGCCGGCCCGGGGTGTCGGACCGGCCGCGGTCCGACCCCGGGTACGGTGGCGGCGTGAGCGGAGAAAACGACCTGCAGAAGCTGCTGAGCGGAATGCGGCCCGAGCTGAACGACGGGCTGTACGTGTTCTGCACCATCCCCGGAGACACCGACCCGGAGGCCCTCGCCGGGCTCACCCCCGTCGCCTCCGTCCTGGAACCGGAAGGGCTCACCCTCGTACTGAGCCAGGAGGACGCCGACGAGGCCGGTCTCCCCTACGAGTACACCGCCGGTTGGATCACCCTGCGCGTCCACTCCTCCCTCGACGCCGTCGGCCTGACCGCCGCCTTCGCCACCGAACTCGGCGCACACGGCCTGAGCTGCAACGTCATCGCCGGGTACCACCACGACCATCTCTTCGTGGACGCCGCCCGGGCCGCCGAGGCCGTGGCCGTCCTGGAAGCGCTCGCGGCCCGCTCGGCGCCGGGCTGAGCCCCCGGGGCGTGCGGCGGCGCATACACCAGCCGGAGGCACCCGAAGGAAGATCAGCTTTATTTGCCGCACCGGGCTTCCCGGGCGCGTGCGCGGGCGTACGCTGAACCCCCGAACAGGCCTGGGGGGTACCAGCCATGACGGAACGCCGGACCCGCAAGCGGCGCACGATGTTCGAACGAGACACGGAGCTCACCGCCGTCGACGAAGCCCTGGACCAGCTCACGGACCCGGGCCCCGACGCCGGTGGAGCCCTGCTCGCCTTCTCCGGACCCGCCGGCCTCGGCAAGACCACGCTCCTCGGCGAAGTCCGCCGCCGCGCCCACGCCAAGGCCTGCACCGTCCTCGCGGCCCGCGGCGGCGAACAGGAGCAGAGCCAGCCCTTCCACGTCGCCCGCCAGCTCATCCAGCCCCAACTGGCCGGCACCTCCGACGCGGAACTGCGCGAGGCCCTCGGCAGCTGGTACTCCATCGTCGGCCCCGCCCTCGGCCTCTGCGCGGCCGAACAGGGCGCCCCGCCCGACCCCCAGGGCCTGCGCGACGGACTGGACTGGGTCCTCACGCACCTCGTCGTGCAGCGCGCCCCCGTCGCCCTCGTCCTCGACGACGCCCACTGGGCCGACCCCGAATCGCTCTCCTGGCTCGCCGCCTTCGCCCCGCGCGCCGAACACCTCCCGCTCCTCCTCGTCGTCGCCTACCGCCCCGACGAACTGCCCGCGCACGCCGAGGCCTTCCGTACGCTGCCCGGCCGCGCGGGACACCGCCCGCTGACCCTCGCACCGCTCACCGCCGAAGCCGTCTCCGGGCTGGTCCGCGAAGCCGTCGGCGAACACGCCGACGAGGCCTTCTGCCGCGAGGCCTGGGCCGTCACCACCGGAAACCCCTTCGAAGCCGTCGAGCTCACCGCGAAGGTCCGCGACAAGGGCCTCGCCCCCGTCGAAGCCAGCGCCCCGCTCCTGCGCGACCTCGCCGCCGCCCAGCGCGGCAGCGGCCTCGTCGCCCGCCTGCACAGCCTCGGCCCCTCCACCGTCCGCTTCGCCTGGGCCTGCGCCGTCCTCGGCACCGACATCCCCAGGGACCTCGCCGCCCGCGTCGCCGGACTCGGCACCGAGGAGGCCGTCGACGCCACCCGGAGGCTGCGCGACGCCCGCATCCTGTCGGCAGCCGCCGAGGAAACGGCCGCCGACGAAGCCGACGAGGCCGGGCTGGAGTTCGTACACCCCCTCATCGCCACCGCCATATACCGCGCGATCCCCGACGCCCTGCGCGTCGCCCTGCACGGAAAGGCCGCCGCGGCCGTCGTCGACGCGGGACTCGGGCCCTCCGCCGCGGCCCGGCACCTGCTGGAGACCCACCCCGAGAACGACCCCTGGGTGGTGCGCACCCTGCGCGAGGCCGCCGGCGAGAACCTCCGGGCCGGCGCCCCCGAAGCCGCCCGCCGCCAGCTCGCACGCGCCCTGCGCGAACCCCCGGACTTCGACGAACGGGCGGCCGTCCTGTACGAACTGGGCTGCGCCTCCCTGCTCACCGAGCCCGCCAACACCGTCAACCACCTGCGCGCCGCCCTCGCAGAACCCTTCGAGGACCCGGCGCTGCGCCAGGGCATCGTCATCCGGCTGGCCCAGGTCCTCTCGCACAGCGACCGGCTCGCCGCGGCCTCGGAATGCCTCGCCCGGGAGATCCCGCACACCCAGGACGTACGCGGCCGGCTGCGGCTGCAGTCCGAGCAGTTCATGTGGGACGCCTTCAACGCCGCCGAGCCGGACTCCCCGGCGCGCTCCAGGCGGCTCGCGAAGCTCGCCGACCGGCTGAGCGGGCGGGACCTCACCGAGCGGTACGTCATCGGGCTGCGCGCCTGGGACGCCTGCCTGCGCGGGGAACCGGTCGACGTGGTCCTCCACCACGCCGGGCGGGTCCTGGAGACCGAGTTCAGCTGGGCCTACGAGGACCGGGGCTTCGAGGTCCCGGTGCTCGTCGCCATGGTGCACATGTACGCCGACCGGCCGGAGCGGGCCGAGGAGCTCTTCGAGGCGGGCACCGCCGAATTCGAGCGGCAGGGCTGGCGCGGGGCGCACCTGTCCTTCGCCTACAGCCTGCGCGCCTACATCCGCTACCGCAGGGGACGGCTCGCCGAGGCGGAGGAGCTGGCGCGGGCCGGACTGCGGCTCGCCGAGCGCGTCGGGCGGCGCACGCCCGTGCACTGGTACGCCATCGCGATCCTCGTCACCACGCTGCTGGCGCGGGGCCGGGCCGACGAGGCCTGGGAGCTGGCCCGGGAACACGAGTACGGGGAGCCCTTCCCCTCGGCGGTCGTCTTCCCCGACTCCCAGACCGTCTACGCGGAGCTGCTGCTGGCCCGCGGCCAGGCCAAGGCCGCCGCGGCGGAGCTGGAGGCGGTGGACCGGCGGCTGACCCCCCGGGGCATCCAGAACCCCTCCTGGTGCCCCTGGCGGCTCCACCTGGCCCGCGCGGTGGCCGGGGAGGACCCGGCGCGGGCGCGGGAGCTGGCGGAGGAGGCGGTACGCCGGGCCCGTGCCTTCGGGGCCGCGTCCGGGATCGGGCAGGCGCTGAGGGTAGCCGCGGAGGTGGCTGCGCCGCGGGACAGGGCGGCCCTCCTGGAGGAGGCGGTGCAGGTCCTGTCGGCTTCGCCGGCGGCCTACGAGCTGGCGCTCGCGCTGGCCGCGCTGGGTGAGGAGCGGGGGGATGCGGAGCTCCTGCTCCGGGCGGTGGCCGGGGCCCGTGCCTGTGGGGCGGACGGGCTGGTGGCCAGGGCCGCGGCGGCCCTGCACGTCCTCGGCGGAACCCTGCCGCGCGGCACCGTCGCCGACCAGGATCCGGCCCCGGCCCGCTGACCGGCCCGGGCCGGCGGGGCCGTGCGTGCCCGGGCGGGGCCCTGCGGGGCGAAGTCCCCTACCCGCCCTTCCACCGTTCCCGGGGCTCCGCCCCGGACCCCGCGCCTCAAACGCCGGCGGGGCTGGAGTTTGCCGCTGCGCCTCAAACTCCAGCCCGCCCGGCGTTTGAGGGCAGGGGCGCGCAGCGCACGTACGGGTCCGGGCGGAGCCCGGGGAACGGGCGAAGGGCGGGTAGGGGACTTCGCCCCGCGCAGCGGCGGCCCGCGCAGCGGGTTCGGGGGCGGCGGGATGAGGGGGCAGGGCCGCGGGACGCGGTGGGGCACGTACCATGGCGGCATGTCCTTCCTCCGCCGCCACCGCGCCGCCACACCCGCCGGCCCGGACTTCGATGTCCTGGCCATGGACCCGGGGGACTGGCCGGGCAATCTCGGGGCCGGGCTGCTGCCCGCGCCCGACGGCAGCTGCCAGGGTGTCTTCCTCCGCTACGACCTGTTCGGCGGACGCGGCCCCGCGATGATCATCGGAAACCTCCCCGAGGGTTCCCCCGCCCGCGACCTCTCCGAGGGGCAGGTCCCCTTCGAGGTGGCCCAGCTCCTCGACGCCCTCGAGAACGACGAGGACGTCGAGGTCACCGGTGCCGAGGACTGCCCCGTCATGCAGGGCGACAACCTCCTCATCGTCCGGAAGATCAAGCTCTCCGAGAGCCGGATCAGCTGCGTGCAGTTCGACCGCAGTGACAACGTGCTGGTCACCATCGCGAGCTGGGACCGGCCGATCACCGACGACCTGTACGCGCTGCTGAAGCCGCTCCCGGCCGAGCTCTTCCAGCAGGGCTAGACCGTCACGCGTCCGCGATGTCGTTCGCGGCCACGTACCCGAACGTCATCGCGGGGCCGATCGTCGATCCGGCCCCCGCGTAGCTGTGCCCCATCACGGCCGCACTCGCGTTGCCCGCCGCCCACAGGCCCCGGATCACGGACCCGTCCGCGCGCAGGGCGCGGGCCCGCGCGTCCGTGACGATGCCGCCCTTCGTGCCCAGGTCGCCCGGCACGATCTTGAAGGCGTAGAACGGCGGCGCCCAGATCGGGGCCAGGCAGGAGTTCGGGGTCACTCCCGGGTCCGTGTAGTAGTGGTCGTAGGCGGTGTCGCCCCGGTGGAAGTCGGTGTCGGTGCCGTTCCACGCCTGGGCGTTGAACCGGTTGAGGGTGGAGCGCAGGGCGGCCGCGGGCACCCCGATCTGGTTGGCGAGGGCGTCCCAGGTCCATGCCTTCTTCGCCGCGCCCGCCTGGTACCAGGAGTCGGGGAAGACGATCGTCGGCAGGACGTCCTTGAACAGGTACTTGTTGCGGTAGTTCTGGTCCACGATCAGCCAGGCCGGGATGTGCGAGCCCACCGCGCCGCGGTCCTTCTCGTACATCACGTGCACCACATCGCTGTACGGGGCCGCCTCGTTGACGAAACGGGCGCCCTTCGCGTTGACCATCAGGCCGCCGGGCAGGGTCCGTTCGGCCAGGCAGAAGTACGGTTCGCCGGGGAGCGGGATCGACGGGCCCCACCAGGCGTCGTCCATCAGCGCCAGTGCCGCACCGGCCCGTTCGCCCGCCCGGATCCCGTCGCCCGTGTTCTCCTTCGCGCCGACCGACCACTGGGTGCCGACCGGCTGCTGCTGGTACTGGGCCCGCATCTGCGCGTTGTGCTCGAAGCCGCCGGAGCCGATGACCACACCCTTGCGGGCCCGCACCACGCCCCGTACGCCCGCCTTCTCCACCACGACGCCGGTGACCGCGCCGCCCTCCTGGACCAGGTCGACGAGCGGACTGTTCAGCCACACCGGCACCCCGGCCTGGAGCAGGCCGGCCCGCAGGCCGGCCGCCAGGGCCTGGCCCATGGTCAGCGGCTTCTGCCCGCACAGCGCGGCCGCCGTGCCGCGGGCCAGGCATTCGGTGGACACCGCGAGGCCCTTGGCGTTCACCGCGGCCAGGTTGAGCCACTTGTAGTCCTGGCTGAAGACCACCATGCCGGCGGGCACGGGCATGTACGCCGGGTTGAGGTTGGCCAGTTCGGCGCCGAGGATGTTCCCGTCGATCTGGTCCGGCTCGATGGAGCGGCCGTTGGGGAGCCCGCCGGGGAGGTTCGGGTAGTAGTCGCTGTAGCCGTCCATGAAGCGGAACCGCAGCGGGCTGCTGGCCATCACGAAGTCCAGCATCCGGGGCCCGTTGGCGAGGAAGGCCGCCTGCCGGTCCGCGGAGGAGCCGTTGCCGACGACGGCCGACAGGTACTGCGCCGCCTTCGCCGGGGTGTCCGGCACGCCCGCGCCCAGGATCACCGAGTTGTTGGGCAGCCAGATCCCGGCCCCGGACCGGGCGGCGGAACCGCCGAAGGTGGGGGCCTTCTCGATCACGAGCACGCTCAGGCCCCGCTTGGCCGCGGTGAGCGCGGCGGTCATTCCGGCGGCTCCGGAGCCGACCACGACGACGTCGTACTCGCCGAGCGAGGGTTCACCGGCCGCGTGCGCCGAGGCGGACGGCAGCACGGTGGCCGCCAGCGCTCCGGCTCCGGCCCCGGCGAGCACCGTCCGGCGGGAGGGGAGAACATCGCTTGGGTCGGGACTCGCTGAGGAGGCGGTTCTCGCGGTCATGGGCAGGCTCCAGCGGAGAGGGGAGTGAGGGGACGGCTCCAGCATTCTGATGCTGAGTCAGAAAAGGTCTTCGGGGGATCATGTGAAGTCAAGGCATACGCGCCAGTCGCACCTCCGGGGCGGACATGGGAAATCCCGTGGTGTACGCACCGGATGTGCGCACCACGGGATTTCGGGGTCCGGGCCGCCCGGCCCGGGTCATGTCACCGGTTGGGCGTGAAGTCCGCCGCGAGCACGGTTGCGTCCCCGCCGCCCACCGGCGCGGAGTTGGCGTACGGAGTGGGCCCCGCGATCACCTGCGCGGATTCCTCCGCCGCCATCGCCGTTGCGGTACCGGCCACCACGAGCCCTGCCGTCAGGGCGACGGCGGCCGCCAGATTGCGTATGCGCATGTTCTGCTCCCCTGTTCACTCCGGCGTGCGCCGGATCGCACACCAGTGTGCGACATGCCGCAGCCCCGCGGCCGGACGGGCCGCGGGGCTACGGGACCCCGGGGTGGCGGAACCCCGGGTGGCGCGGTCAGCGCGTGCCCACCGCCGCCCGGACCGCCCTGCGGGCCATGCCCGCGTCGTCGTGCAGGCGGCGCAGCAGCAGGCGCTGCTCCTCGCCCGAGGACAGTGCGCCCGCCGGGAGTGCCTGGGCCGGGGCGGTCGCCAGCATCGAGCGCTGCACGGCCGTCTCCGACATCCGGATCTCCCGGGTCAGCACCAGCATCAGGTTGACCAGGAACGCGTCCCGTGCGGCCGGTCCGGCCGCCTGCGCCAGGCGGCTGATCTGGGCCCGCGCGGCCGGGGCGTCGCCCAGTACCGTCCACAGGGTGGCCAGGTCGTAGCCCGGCCGGTACCAGCCCGCGTGCTCCCAGTCGAGGAGGACGGGACCCGTCGGGGACAGCAGCAGGTTCGACAGCAGCGCGTCGCCGTGGTTGAACTGCCAGGGGTTGCCCGACATCTTCACGCCGTGCAGCAGCTTCTGCAGATCGCCGAAGTCACGGTCGGTCAGCAGGCCCAGCTGGTAGTCCCGGGCGATCCGCCGGTCGTAGTCCAGCGGCCGCCCGAACAGCTCGTCGGCGGGCCGCCAGCCGTTCACCTGGCGCACCGCTCCGAGCGCCGCCCGCAGGTCGGCCCGCGGCGGGGCCTCCACGGGGTGCCGCTGGAGCGCGGCGACCCGGCCGGCCATCCGCTCCACGATCAGTACGCAGTTCTCCGGGTCGGCGGCGATCAGCCGCGGCACCCGGACCTGCGGGCGGTGCCGGACGAACGTCCGGTACGTCGCTATTTCGTGCCGGTACCGCTCGCGCCACTCGGGCGAGTGATCCAGTAAAACCTTCGCGACGGCCGTCATCCGTCCGGTGGTTCCCACCAGCAGGACCGACCGGCCGCTGCGGCGCAGTACCTGGACCGGCGCGAACTCCGGACAGATGCGCTGCACGGAGGCGAGTGCGGTGCGCAACTGCGCCCCCTGCGGGCCCGACAGGTCGATTCTCCCGCTGAGCGGCTGCGATCCGGTACCCGGCATCCGCCGGGCCCGTACGGCGCCCTGCGACGGGACCCCGGGCCGGCCGGGTTCGAGGTAGGGGCCGCCGCCCGCGGGGAGCGTGCGGTGCGGCCGGACCGGGGCGGACACGGAGGACGTGGCTGCGTACATGGCGTTACGGATCCCTTCGTGCGCCGACGAGTTGCGTACGCCGCCCCGCCGGATCCCGTGCATCACCCTGGGGAGTTCCGCCGGTGACCGGGTCGGGGAGGCGCATTCCTACCTGACACCCGGGCGTGGGTGGCGGACCACATTGCGTGCCCTGGCGAACCCTGGCGAATAGTCGCTCGGCATCTGACGGGGGGTTACTGTCAACTCAGCCGAGAACCTGGGGGCTTGACGTGAGCAAAGGTCCAAACACCCGTCTGAACGACCTGTTCGGCCTGGCCGGCTGGTCCAAGGGCGAACTGGCGAGGATGGTCAACCGGCAGGCGGCCTCGATGGGCCACCACCAGCTGGCCACCGACACCTCGCGGGTGCGGCGCTGGATCGACATGGGGGAGACCCCGCGCGAACCGGTGCCCACGGTACTGGCAGCACTGTTCACCGAGCGGCTCGGTCGTGTCGTGACCATCGAGGACCTCGGGTTCGTACGACAACGGCGCACCGCCAAACAGCAACCGGACGGGGAGCAGGAGAACCCCGACGGAATGCCCTGGGCGCCGGAACGCACAGCCGCGGTCCTCACCGAATTCACGGGAATGGACCTCATGCTCAACCGTCGCGGTCTGATGAGCGCGGGTGCCGCGCTCACCGCCGGCTCTGCCCTCAGCAACGCCATGCACGACTGGCTCCACACCGACCCCGCCCGGGCGAAGGACGCGCAGCGCCACGGGGACGCCTTCCAGGCCGACTCCGCGGGCTACGACCGCTACGAGGCGGCGCCCATCGGCTCCCAGGAGATCGAGGCGCTGGAGCGCTCGGTGGAGGTCTTCCGGGCCTGGGACGCCTCCAGAGGCGGCGGCCTCCAGCGCAAGGCCGTGGTCGGGCAGCTCAACGAGGTCGGCGGCATGCTCGCGTACCACCACCCCGACCACCTCCAGCGCAGGCTGTGGGGGGTGGCGGCCAACCTGGCGGTCCTGGCGGGCTGGATGTCCCACGACGTGGGCCTGGAGCCCACCGCGCAGAAGTACTTCGTCATCGCCGCGCACGCGGCCCGCGAGGGCGGCGACCGGCCGCGCGCGGGGGAGGCGCTGTCCCGCGCGGCCCGCCAGATGGTCCACCTGGGCAAGCCGAACGAGGCCCTCGACCTGATGAAGCTGGCCCAGTCCGGCTCCGGCGAGCAGACCCTGCCCCGCACCCGCGCCATGCTCCACACCATCGAGGCCTGGGCCCAGGCCGCCCTGGGCAAGGGGCAGGCCATGCGCCGCACCCTGGGCGAGGCCGAGGACCTGTTCGTGTCCACCTCGGGGGACGTGCCGCCGCCGTCCTGGATGCAGCACTTCGACGAGGCCGATCTGCACGGCATGCAGGCGCTGGCCTTCCGTACGCTCGCCGACCACGATCCCTCGGCGGCGACCGTCGCGCAGCAGCACGCGAAGGAGGCGCTGCGGCTGCGGAGCGCGGGCCACGAGCGCTCGAAGATCTTCGACTACATCTCCATGGCCTCCGCCTGCTTCATCGCCGACGACCCGGAGCAGGCCGACCGCTACGCCCGCCTGGCGCTGGTCTCGATGAACGAGACCTCCTCGCACCGGACATGGGACCGGCTGCGCGAGATGTACCGGCTGACCGGTCAGTACTCCGGGTTCGCCGGCATCGAGGAGCTCCGGGAGGAGATCAAGCTGGCCCTCCCGAACAGCCCCGCGGCGCGGACGGTCTGAGACGGTGCCGCCGGCTGCCGTTCCCGGTCCGAGGACGAGAAGGGCCGCGCCTTCCGGCGCGGCCCCGAGTCCCTGTCCCTGAGTCCCTGTCCCCGTCCCTGCGGAGCGTCGGCGGCCTAGGAGCCGATACGGGCCACCAGGACGCAGGCGTCGTCCTCGCGCTCACCCTCGCCGAACTCCCCGATCACCAGGCGCACGCAGTCCTGCGCGGACCGGGCGGCGGAGAAGTGCGGTGCCAGGGCCAGCAGTCGTTCGGTTCCGTCGGCCTTGCTGAACTCGATGCTGCGCGGGGTCAGTCCGTCGGTGTGCAGGACGAGGACGTCGCCCACCTCCAGCCGCTCCTCCGCCTGGCCGTACGCGGCTCCGGAGGTCGCTCCCAGCAGGACGCCCTCGGGCGGCAGCAGCGAGCGGCCCTGTCCGTGCCGGAACAGCAGCGGGGCGGGGTGGCCGGCCTGCGCCCAGGAGAGCACCTGGCGCGCGGGGTCGTAGCGGCAGCACACCGCGGATCCCAGCGCGGGCTGGACGGAGGTCTCCAGGAGCTGGTTCAGCCAGCCCATCAGCGGGCCCGGTTCGATGCCGGCCATGGCCATTCCGCGCAGGGCGCCGAGCATCATCGCCATGCCGGAGGTCGCGGTCACCCCGTGGCCGGTGAGGTCACCCACCGTCAGCATCGAGTGTCCGTCGGGGAGTTCGAGCGCGTCGTACCAGTCGCCGCCGATGAGCGCGCTGGTCGCCGAGGGCAGATAGTGCGCCGCGACGTCCAGCGCCCCGGTGATGTCGTGCGGGAACCGCAGGGAGCCGCGCCACGGGGGGAGCACGGCCTCCTGCAGCTCGACCGCCAGCCGGCGCTCGGTCTGCGCGATCTCCTGCCGGCGCTGCAGCGAGTCCCTGGACTCGCGCACCGCCCGCTGGCTCCGGCGCAGTTCACTCACGTCCCGCAGCACGGCCCACATCGAGGCCGTGCAGCCGTCGGAGTCGAGTACCGGCTCGCCCCTCATGTGCAGCGTCCGGACCCGGCCGTCGGCCCGGACGATGCGGAACTCGCCGTCTATCGGCTTGCCGTCCACCAGACAGGCCGTCACCATCGCCGTCAGCAGCGGCTGGTCCTCGGAGAAGAGGGTGGATCCCAGTTCGTCGAGGGGCAGCGCGCCGGCCTCGGGGGAGCGGCCGAAGATCTGGAAGAGTTCGTCGGACCAACTGACCTCGTCCGTCAGCAGGTTCCACTCGGCACTGCCGACCCTGGTCTGCTGGGCCTCGGCCCCCGTCTCGGGGGCGGCCTGCGGCAGCACGGCCGATTCGGGCGAGGCGGGCGGCAGCCCTTCCTTGAGCTGGCCGAGGTGTGCGCGGAGGTCGTCGAGGTGGTGGACCGCGAGATCGCACAGTGCGCGCTGCCAGCGGCCCTGCGCGTCGTCGTCGTCGACCACGGTGTCGCGGCGGACGGCGTCGACTTCTCCCCGGAGCTGCCGGGTCTGAGAGATCAGCGCGTCCACCGACCCTGGCTCGGGGGGCTGCGCGGGGCGGTCCGCGTACAGGTGGGACGGCATCTGAACTCCGATACAGGCGCGGCACGGCCAAGTCTGGGGAGGGACCGGTTCTGAAGGAAGGGCCGGTAACGACTGTTGCACAGCCGGCGACGGCCTGTAAGGCGTTTGGCAACATCTGCGGCGGACTTGCACCGGGCATATGCCTGAGGCCTTCCGGGCCTCCTGGAGTGTGCGAACGAATCCGGTCAGCCCGCGCCGAGGGGCCGGCGGGCGAACCCCGCCGGCCCTTGCCGTCACCGGGCCCTCACCGGGCCGTCAGACGGTGAGCGGTACCGGGTGTATCTCGCTGGCGGGGTGCCCCGTGCGCTCGTGGATGCGCTGGACCGCCTCCGCCGAGGGTGCCTCGGAGAGGCAGTAGACGGTGCCGGACGCGGGGTCGGCCCAGGCGCGCTCGAAGTGCACCCGCTCTTCCTTCTCGATGGCCAGGTCGGCGTTGTGGGCGGCCTTCAACTGGTCCGCCGTGATGCCGGTCATGCCGTAGTGGACGTCCATGAACTTCGTCACTGCCGCACACCTCCTCCATCTGCTCGGTGCGACACAGCCGTGCTCCTTCCATCGTCCGCCCGCGGCCGGAAACCGGCCTTCCGGACGAGGGCGGTCGATCGTACGGCCGAGGTGTACGAGGCCCTCCCCCCGCCGGACCGGCGAAGTTCGGGCCGGACCCGGATCAACACGGCGATGCAGCCGTCCCCCGAACGAGGGACGCCGCACCCCGGACTTCCCCGCCCCCGGACTTCCCCCCGCACCCCCGAATGGCTACTCTACGTGCCGGTAATGAGCCGGGGAGGCTCGATCGTGCAGGCCGCGCAGGGTTGGGGACACGAAGACATGACCGGGCAGAGCCACGCGCCGACCGAGGAGCAGGGTCACGCGCCGACCGAAGGGCAGAGCCGGCGCTCCTTCCTCACCTTCCTGGTGGCCGCTCCGACGCTCGCCCTGGTCACCCGCGCCGGAGCCGACGTCCTCGCCCCGCAGCCCGCGCACGCCGTGATCCCGACCCTGCCCGCCCCCGCCGACCTGGTGGACCTCGGCGACCTGTTCATCCTGGCGGGCGCCCCCACCTCCGCGCTGCTCGCGCTCGTCGTGGAGGCCGACGGAACGATCCGCTTCCGGCTGCCGCGCGAGGAGGTGGGCCAGGGGCTCACCACCGCCGTGGCGATGCTCGTCGCCGAGGAACTGGACGCCCCGCTGGCCGCCGTACGGGTCGAACTGGACGACGCGCGCCCCGAGCTGCTGTTCAATCAGCTCACCGGATCCTCCAACTCCATCCGCTCCCTCTACGGTCCGGTACGCCAGTGCGCCGCCACCGCCCGGGCCCGGCTGGTCGCGGCCGCCGCCGTGCGCTGGAGCCTCCCGGCGTCCACCCTGACCACGGCGAACGGCGCCGTCCGCGCCCCCGACGGCCGCACCGCGGGATACGGCTCGCTCGCCGCGGCCGCCGCCGATCCCGCCCTGATCGTCCTGGGCGCCGGCCCGAAGCCTGCGGCGAAGCACACCCTGGTCGGCAAACCCACCAGCCGGATCGACGCCCGCGCCATGGTCACCGGGGCCCAGCGCTACACCCTCGACCTGGACGTGCCCGGGGCCAAGCCCTGCGTGGTCCGCCGCCCGCCCACGCTCGGCGGCAGCGTCCGCTCCGTCGCCAACCTCGCCGCCGTCCGGGCGATGCCCGGGGTCCTGCACGTGGTCACCGTCGCCACCGGGGTCGCCGTCGTCGCCGAGACCTTCGGCCAGGCCCTCGACGCCAAGGCCGCCCTCCAGGTCACCTGGGGCCCGGGCCCGGCCGACCAGCTCTCCGACGCAGCTGTCCGTACGAAGCTGCGCGCCGCCACCCCGCCGCTGCTCGTGCCGCCGCTGCTCACCCCGCACGTGGACGCCGAGTTCGACTTCGCCTTCGTCAGCCACGCCCCGATGGAGACCAACTCGGCCGTCGCCGACGTGCGCGAGGACCGCGCCGAGATCTGGTCCGGGCTCAAGTCGCCGATCGTGGCCCGCGAGACGATCGCCGCCGACCTCGGGCTGCCCCTCGACAAGGTCACCGTCCACGTGGTGCAGGCCGGCGGCTCCTTCGGCCGGCGGCTCTTCTTCGACGCAGCCCTGGAAGCGGCCCGGATCTCCAAGGCCTGCCGCCGCCCGGTCCGGCTGATGTGGACCCGGGTGGACGACACCCGGCACGGCCGGATGCGCCCGGCCACCCACCACAAGATCCGGGCGACGCACCTGCTGGGCGAGGTGCTCAGCTTCGAACACCGGGTCGCCGCCGCGGAGACCGACTTCCGCCACGGGCTCGGCGAGATCATCACCGCCACCGCCGCCAGCCTCCCGCTCGGCATCGGCAACGCCACCCTCGCGCAGACCCTGTTCCTCACCACGATCAAGTCCCCGTACCACTTCGGGCTCACCACCCAGACGCTCTCCGAGGTCCCGACCGGGGTGCCCACCGGGTCCTGGCGCTCGGTGTACTCGGCGAACACCCGCGGGGCCGAGGAGATCGTGGTCGACGAGCTGGCCGCGGCGACGGGCCGGGACCCGTACCGGTTCCGCCGCACCTTCCTGAAGACGGCCGCCCAGCGCGCCGTGCTCGACAAGGCGGCCACCGAGGGGGAGTGGGGCCGGGCCATGCCGGCCGGCTGCGCGCAGGGCATCGCCTTCCACGAGGAGTACAAGTCCCGGACGGCCTGCCTGGTCGAGATCGACACCCGGGATCCGGAGCACATCCGCGTCACGAAGGCGGTCATCGCCGTCGACGTCGGCCTGCCCGTCAACCCGCGCGGTCTGGAGGCCCAGATGATCGGCGCCCTGACCGACGCGATCTCCACCACGCTGAGGGCCGGCCTGCACCTGGACAAGGGGCTCCCGCTGGAGGGCAGTTACAGCCAGTTCCACTGGGCCCAGCAGCGCGACACCCCGAAGGACGTACGCGTCTTCGTGCTCCCGGCGACCGGCACCGAGCCGGGCGGGGCCGGCGAGCTGGGCGTGCCCGCCGCCGTGGGGGCGATCGCCAACGCCTACGCCCGGGCCACCGGCACCAAGCCGCGCACCTTCCCCCTCGACTTCGACGTCGACTTCACCCCCTACCCGCGCTAGTCCGCCTCCAGGAGCCGAGCCGTGCCCTCGCACACCTTCATCGTCAACGGGCAGAGCGTCACCGTGGACGCGCCCGACGACCTGCCCCTGCTGTGGGTGCTCCGCGACATGCTGGGCGTGCGCGGCCCGAAGTACGGCTGCGGGGTGGACGTCTGCAAGGCCTGCACCAGCCACCTCGACGGGGTGGACGTCCGCCCGTGCGTGGTGCCGGTCTCCGCGTGCGCGGGGAGGACGGTGACCACGATCGAGGGGCTGGCCGACGGCGAGGTCCTGCACCCGGTGCAGGAGGCCTGGCTCGAACAGGACGTCGCCCAGTGCGGCTTCTGCCAGCCCGGCCAGATCATGGCGGCCGTCGCCCTGCTGAAGAGGACGAGCACGCCCACGGACGAGGACATCGACGCGATCGCCAACATCTGCCGCTGCGGAACGTACTTCCGGATCCGGGAGGCCATCCGCAGCGCGGCGGCGAAGATGGCAGCGCTGAACATCTAGGGCCTTCACTCCATGACACAGGGTTTATGTGGGACGAAACGACACGGTTTTGGCTGATCATGCCTGAATGAGGCGTATCAATGCGAAACGTGTGCTGGTCGGCGAACCGCTCGACACCGCGCGCCTGGGCGAGACCCTGCTGCCCAAACGGCTGGCGCTCCCGATCTTCTGCAGCGACCCGCTCTCCTCCGTGGCCTACGCCACCGAGGAGATCCTGCTCATCCTCGCCCTCGGCGGGGTCGCGCTGCTCCACCTCGCCTGGTACGCGGCCGCCGCCATCGTGTTCCTGCTCGTGGTCGTCGTCGCCTCCTACCGGCAGACCTGCTACGCCTACCCGGGCGGCGGCGGCGCCTACATGGTCAGCTCCAAGAACCTCGGCCAGACCGCCGCCCTCACCGCCGCGAGCGCCCTGCTGGTCGACTACGTCATGACCGTCGCCGTCTCCGTGGTCTCCGGCGTCTCCGCCATCACCTCGGCGATCCCCTCTCTCTCCGACCACGAAGTCCCCCTGTCGGTGGGTTTCGTGGTGCTGCTGACCCTCATGAACCTGCGCGGGGTGCGGGAATCGGGCCGGGTCTTCGCCGTCCCCACCTACGGCTTCGTCCTCGTCATCTACCTGATGTTCGCGGTGGCCGCCTACCGGCTCGCGACCGGCGACACCATCCGCGCCGAATCCGCCGAGCTGCCGATCATCGCCGAGGGCAACTACACCGGCCTCGCCATGGTGCTCCTCGCGCTCCGGGCCTTCGCCTCCGGCTGCACAGCGCTCACCGGCGTCGAGGCGATCAGCAACGGCGTCCCCGCATTCCAGAAGCCGAAGAGCAGGAACGCGGCCACCACCCTCGCCGCGATGGGCGCGCTCGCCGTCACCATGTTCGCCGGGATCACCTACCTCGCCATGAACTACGAGGTCCACGTGGCGGCGGACCCGACCGAGCTGGGCCTGGCCCCCGGAACCCCGATGTCCACCGCGCTCGCCCAGATCGGCCGGGCCACCTTCGGCGACTGGCACGTCCTCTTCTACCTGCTCCAGGCCGTCACGGCCGGCGTGCTGATCCTCGCCGCGAACACCGCCTTCAACGGCTTCCCGATGCTCGCCTCGATCCTGGCCAAGGACCGCTACGTACCGCGCCAGCTCTTCAACCGCGGGGACCGGCTCGTCTACTCCAACGGCGTGGTCCTGCTGGCCCTCGCCGCCATCGCCCTGATCATCGCCTTCGACGCCCAGCTGACCCGCCTCATCCAGCTCTACATCATCGGCGTCTTCGTCTCCTTCACCCTCTCCCAGGCCGGCATGGTCAAGCACTGGAAGACGGAGCTCGCCGCCCCGGAGACCCGCAAGGAGGAGCGGATCCACATCCACCGCCGGCTCGCCATCAACGCGGTCGGCGCCGTGATGACCTCCGTGGTCCTGGTCATCGTCCTCATCACCAAGTTCACCCACGGTGCCTGGCTCGTCGTCATCGCCATGCCGGTGCTCTTCCTCGGGATGAAGGGCGTGCGCCGCCACTACGACACGGTGGCCCGGGAGGTCGCCGTCGCCCCCGGGGTCCGCCCCCGCAAGCCCGCCCGCCACCACGTCGTCGTCCTCGTCGCCGCTGTCCACGCTCCGACCCTCAAGGCCCTGGGCTTCGCCATGGGGCTGCGCCCCGACACCCTCACGGCCGTCTCGGTCGCCGCCGACGAGGAGGACGCGAACCGGCTGCGCGAAGCCTGGGCGGAGCACGACCCGGGCGTTCCGCTCAAGGTGCTGCACTCCCCGTACCGCGAGGTGGTCGGGCCGGTGCTGGCCCACGTGCAGGAGCTGGCGGCCGCCGAGGGCACGGACATGCTCTCCGTGGTCATCCCGGAGTACGTGGTGGGGCACTGGTGGGAACAGCCCCTGCACAACCAGAACGCCCTGCGCCTCAAGGCCCGCCTGCTGTTCACGCCCGGGGTCGCGGTGATCGACGTGCCGTACCTCCTGGAGTCCGCGAAGTCCGGGAAGCCGGGGAAGGGGGACCCGCAGGAGGAGGCGTGGACGGGGCCGGGCGCTGGGTGACCGCCGTGTGGGCCAGCGCCAGCTCCACGACGTGGGCGGGATCGGCCAGGGAGCGGCCGGTGAGCGCCTCCAGGCGGCGCAGCCGGTTCGAGACGGTGTTGCGGTGGCAGTAGAGGCGTTCGGCGGCGAAGGTGGTCGAGCCCCGGCAGGTCAGCCACGTGCCCAGGGTGGTCAGCAGCACCCCGCGGTCCTCCGGGGCCAGGGCCAGGACCGGACCCAGCACGACCTCGCGCAGCCGGGCGGCGAGTTCGGGCTCGGCCGCCACCAGCGCCGCCGGGAGCCGCTCGTCCAGCAGGGCGGTGTGCGGACCGCCGGCTCCCGGAGCAGCCCGCAGCGCGAGGAGGGCCAGCCGGCGGGCCCCGGCCAGCTCCCCCGGGGTCTCCACCACCGGGCTCACCCCGGCGCGTAACCCCAGGGGTTCGAGCAGCTCGGTCACGGAGGCGAGCGGCAGCCCGCCCAGCTCCACGAGACCGGTCTCCCCGTCGGCCCGGATCCGCCACAGCACGCGCGGGGCGCCGCCGGCCGGGGCCGCCCGGGCGCCGTCCCCGGAGTCGAGGACCACCACGGCGAACCGGCCGCGCTCCGGCAGCCCGAGCCGCCGCGCCGACTCCGCCGACGCGCCCTCCGGACCGCCGCCGTCGAACAGGGAGTCGAGCAGGGCTCCCCGCAGCTCCCGCTCGCGGTCGCCGCGCACGGCCGCGGCCCGGCGGTAGGCCTCGGCCGTGGCGTCCGCCATCCGGTCGACCACGTCCCACAGTGCGGGCGCCCCGGGCAGCAGCCGCGGCAGCGCCGCCCGGTCGTGCGCCGCGACGGCCTCGGTCAGGACCTGCCACAGCAGCCTCCCGCAGAGCCGGTGGACGCGCAGCAGGGAGTCGAGCGGTAGTCCCTGCCGGGCGCGGAGCTCCCCGTCGGCGCGTGCCTCGCCGAGCTCGGGCGGCAGGCCGCGGGCCGTGCGCAGCAGCCCGTCGACGTCCTGGCGGAGCAGGTGGTGGACCCGCTCGCGCAGGGAGGCCCGGCCGAGCAGGGCCACGTAGACGGCACAGGCCGGGTCCTCGGCCGGTGACCGGTCGGCGAGCCGCTCGGCGGCCACGGCGAGCCGGCGGTCCAGGTCCTCGCGTATCTCCCCGATGATCCGCTCCATGACGGGCAGGGTGGCACGTCGGAGGGGGTGCTGGGGAGGGCCCCGACGAAGCGGTGTCCGCTAGCGTGTCCGAAGCACTGCACGTGCAGTGCATATGCGGCGGTCATACCGGCAGTCGCGTCCACCCGTCGCGTCCACACGGTCAGGGACCACCCATGCGCCAGAACCCGGAGCGCCGCGCCGCGCTGCTCGACGCCGCCATCGAAGTCCTCGCCCGCGAGGGTTCGCGGGGGCTGACCCTGCGCGCGGTGGACGCGGAGGCCGGGGTTCCCACCGGCACCGCCTCCAACTACTTCGCCCACCGCACCCAGCTCCTCACGCAGATCCTGCACCGCACCCGCGAGCGGCTGACCCCCGATCCCGCGGACCTGACCGGCCCGTTCGACACGAAGGTGCTGCTGCGCCGGCTCCTGGAGCGCATGCGCCGCGAGCGCAGCGTCCACACCGCCATGCTGGAACTGCGCCTGGAGGCCACCCGGCGCCCCGAACTCCAGGAGGCACTGGCCGGGTTCCAGGGCGCCGAACTGGAGGCGAACATCGCCTGGCACCTGGACGACGCGGGACTCCCGGGGGACCGGCAGGGCGTGATCCTGATCTACCTGGCCATGCTCGGGCTGATCGTGGACGACCTGACCGTGCCCGGACTTCTGGACCCCCGCTCCCCCCACGGGGTCGAAGGGCTCATCGACACCATGGTCGAGCGCCTCCTCCCGGAGGGCCCCGCCGACTGACTATCGTGCCGGTAGGGCTGGTTCCGGCCGGACGGGCGGCACCGGCAGAACCGGCAGCACAGGTACGACCGGCAGGACAGGCACGACCGGCAGGACCGGCTCGCATCGCGGAGATCGGGGGAGGGGACCGTGGCAATGGCGGACATCACGGGGCAGGGCGCGGGCGACGGCACCCGCGGCCACGACGACGGCATCCAGTGGCTGGCGGACTGGAGCGCCTGGTACGTCGGACTCACCTTCGCCCGGGGCATCGGCCCCGAGGAACTGGCCGTCCGGCTCGGCGCCCTGCCGGACCTGCGCCCCGGACCGCTCGGGGCCATCGACGCCTGGAGCATGGTCACCGAGACGGTGGACGGCGACGGGGTGGCCCGGGTCGGCAGCTGGGGCGGCTGGTCCTTCGCCGTGGAACACGGAGTGCCCGCCGGAGCGCACCGCCTCGCGGAGGTCTCCCGCTCCGGGGCCGAGGCCGTGTACCTCGACCCGCAGCCCGACCACCCGCCCAAGCAGTTCGCCTACGCCCGGGACGGCGAGCTGGTCTGCTGCTTCGGCATCGGCGAGGAGCACTGGCGCGGCGGTCACCGGCCCGACTTCCTCCTGCCGGAGCTGGTCGAGGCCAAGATCCTCACCCCCGACGGCTGCTACGCCCGCCCCGAGGACGAGCCTGCCGCGGAGCGCGACCGCCTCACCCTCGCCGTCCTGGAACACCGCTTCGCCCTGTCCCTGCCCCGCCACCTCGTCGAGGAGACCCCGCTCCCGGCCTTCGTGACCTGCACGCAGTAGCAGGCCGGCCCCGGCCGCCCGGGGATGGACGGTTTTGGTCGGGGAGCGTGCGTCTTGTGACACTACGGGGGTGAACGCGACCGACTTGTTCCACCAGACGCTGCGCGAGCGGATCGCCCCGGCACTGCGCGCCGCGGGTTTCACCGGCACGGGGCTGGAGTACCGGCTCCGCGAGGCCGAACCCGACCACGCGCTGCTCGGCTTCCAGCGGAGCGCTTCGTCCGGGCCCGCCGAATGCAGGTTCACCGTCAACCTGCGTGCGGTCCCGTACGAGGAACACGAGGCCCTGCGGCGGCTGCGGCCGGTCCTCGGGACCAGGCTCAGCGCCAACCGGGTCGGCCCCGTCGGCTGGCACGCCAGGATCGGACGCCTCCTCGGCCACCCGCACGACCACTGGTGGAGCATCACCGACGAGCGCTCCGCCGCCCGCGTCGCGGACGAGGTCACGGACGTGGTGCTGCGCCACGCCGTCCCCGCCCTGTGGGGCGAGGTCACCGACCGGCCCCCGATGCCGGGACCCGTGGTGGATCCGGTGCCCGACTGCCTGGACCCGGTGTGCATGCGGGTGGACAGCGGTCCGTTCCCCGTGGCGAGCGGGGTGGCCCCGCTGCCCGTGGACCTCGAAGGGGCGCTCGTCCTGGAGACCGGCGAACGGCGACGCGCCTCGCCCTTCCTCACCCTCCACGACGAGCTGACCGACGCGGAGGCCCGCCTCGTCATCGACGCCCCCTGGCGGCTGGAGCAGCCGCTCTTCGGCTCGGTCCGGGTCGGCATCGCCGCCGACGGCGACGTCCGGGTCTCCGCCAGCCCGGGCAGCATGCTCCCCGGTCACCCGCTGGCGCTCCTCGGCGAACTGGCCCTGTGCCGGATCGACACCGCCGAGGTCACGGGCAACGGCTCCCTGCGGCTCACCTTCGAACGGGGCACCCCGCGCGAGGCCTGCCTCACCGTGTCCGGCGCCCCGCACGCGCTGACCGTCGGCGAGCCCTGGCACATCGAGGGCTGGACGCCGGCCCGCATCTGACGGCCCGGGCCGGGAGCTGATCTTATGCTCAGGTTTACGCGAGTCCGCTGGTTTTGAGGCCGGTGAGCGACTTTGATGGGTTTGCCAGGCCTCGTACCGGAGCAGGGGGACCATTCATGGGTAGCGAGCACAGCCCGAAGGACAGCACCGACGGCACCGACGGCACCGACAACGGAGACGGCGCGGACACCACCGACAGCGCACCCGCCACCGCACCCACCCTCATCGGTTCCGTGCAGCGGGCCCTGCGGCTCGTGGAGGCGATGTACGCGGAGGGCGGGGCGACCGCCAAGCGCCTGTCCCGGCTCACCGGAATCCCGCTGCCCACCGTGTACCACCTGCTGCGCACCCTCAGCCACGAGGGCTACGTCCAGCGCGAGGGCGGGGCCTTCCGGCTCTCGGAACATCTGCCGCTCGCCTCCTGACGGTGGCGCAATGATCAAAAGTGGTGGCGTTCCGGCCAAGCTGTCACGTGCCATCGCGCATGTTCCAGCGGAAAATGCCAGAACGCCCTTCCGTACTGTGGAAGTTGAGTAAGTTCCCTTCTGTCGCGCCGTACGACCGTGCACCACGCACGGTCCGGCCGGGAGGGGAGCCCGCGTGCCCGGGATCGACGAATGCCTGCTCGAAGCCATGGCCCTGCCCGGTGCCAGGGGGGCCGCGCTGGTCGACTGGAGCAGCGGACTGGCCCTCGGCACCGCCGGGGAATCACCCGTGGGGGACCACGAGACCACCGCGGCCGAGACGGCCGAGCTGGCCCGGGCGGCCGCCGAGTACGAGTCCTTCGCCCCGGACGGTACCGAGGCGCAGGACGGCGCCGGGCCGCCCGTGGAGGACCTGATCGTCACCACCCGGACCGGCTACCACGTGCTCCGCTTCGTCGAGACCAGCTTCGACAGCAGCGTGTTCCTGCACCTGTGGCTCGACCGGGCCGACGGCAACCTCGCCCTCGCCCGCCACAGACTCAGGGCCCTGGCCGAGGAGCTGGTACTGAAATGACCGCCGTCGCCACGGTCGCCGTCTCCCCGCTGCTCACCCGGCTCGCCGCCGAGCGGGCCACCGGCGCCCTGTTCCGCGAGCGCGGCACCCTCTTCCTGGAGGACGGCCGCGTGGTGCACGCGGAGAGCCCGGCCACCCCCGGACTCGACGTCCTGCTCACCACCGGCGGGGGACTCACCCCCGAGCGCTGGACCGAAGCCGTGAACGAGGCCGGCGCCCGCCGCCAGGTCGCCCGCTTCCTCGTCGACAGCGGCGGGCTCGCAGGCGGCGAACTGGAGATATGCCACCTCGCCGCGATCTTCGACGCCGCCTTCTTCGCCCTCTCCCCAGGCAGCGGCCCCTCCCGCTTCCGGCGAGGGGCCACCCACTGGATCGGCTCCGTCCGCTCCGTTCCGGCCGCCGCCGTCGAGCGGGAGACCTGCCGTCGCCGCGAACTGCTCGACGCGGTCTGGCCCTACCCGCTGCTGGACACCTCTCCCGTCGTGCCCCGCCCAGCCGCGCCGGGGCAGACCGTCACCGCCCGCCAGCGGCTCCTGCTGGAGCGGGCCGACGGGGTGCGGACCCCGGCGGACCTCGCCTGGGTGCTGGGCCGGCCGGCCTTCCACACCCTGCTCGACGTACGACGCCTCGCGGCGGCCGGGCTGGTCGAGACCCCGCACGCGCCGGCACCCGCCGCCGCCGCGGAGGCGCCGCTACCCGACTGGATGACGCAGGCCCAGTCCCCGGACGTGGCGTTGCTGCGCCGGTTACGCGACGCACTGGAGGCAAGCCTGTGAGGCTCCCCCTGCGAGCCGCCCAGCGCGGTGACCGTTCCGAGCGGCGGCAGTCCGAAAGGAGAAGGTCCGACATGAGTACGGTGCCCGCCGAAGCCGAGGCCGAGATACTCGCCGAGCTCCGACGGCTGCGGGCCCGTGTCCCGCAGCTGGGCGGGGCTCTCGCCGCGAGCGTCGACGGCCTGGTCCTGGCCCACGACAGCGCCGCCACCGAGGCGGAATCCGTGGCCGCCCTGACCGCCGCGGCCCTCGGGGTGGCCCAGCGGCTCAGCGACTGCACCGGGCAGGGCGGGTTCCGCGAGCTGCTCGTGCGCGGGGAGGACGGGTACGTCGCCACCTACGCGGCGGGCGACGCGGCCGTGCTGACCCTGATCGCGGAGCCGCGCGTCAACGTCGGCCGGCTCCACCTGGAGGCCCGGCGTTCCAGTCTGCGCATAGCGGAGCTGATCGACCACAGCCTCGGCCGCCGCGGCCCCGGCCCGGGCTCCTGATCCACCAGACCACGTACATCCGTACCGACCGAGAACGCTCAGGACACCGAAGAGAAAGAGGAACCGCCATGGCCAACGTGGAGACATCGCTCAAGGAAGCCACCACCAGCATCGACGGCGTGCTCGGCGTCGCCCTGGTCGACTGCAGCAGCGGTATGGCCCTCGGCACCATCGGAGGCGGAAAGGACCTCGACCTCACGGTCGCCGCCGCGGGCAACACCGACGTGGTGCGGGCCAAGCTCCGCACCATGGAGATGCTCGGCATGAAGGACGAGAACATCGAGGACATCCTCATCACCCTCGGAACCCAGTACCACATGATCCGGCTCCTGAGGAGCCGGGGCTCCGCGGGGCTCTTCCTCTATGTCGCGCTCGACAGGAACCGGGCCAATCTCGCGATGGCCCGGCACCAGCTGAAGAAGATCGAGGCTGAGCTGGAAGTGTGATCCGATGACGGCGAGGTGGCGGGCGGCTGAAATCCTTGCCGCCCGCCCCGGCGGCTTCTTCCTTATGTCCGAGACGAGCGGTTTTTATCATCTCGTTACAGAGTAAGATGCTGTAATCGGCTGATCATCAATAGTGTTATTGAGCTGGAGAACTCGCCACCCATGCCCCCGCGCCTGAGTATCGTCGTGCCCGTCTACAACGTCGAGCTCTATCTCGACGAGTGCCTGGAGTCCATTGCGGCACAGGAATTCGACGACTTCGAGGTCGTTCTCGTGGACGACGGATCCACCGACGGCAGCGCGGCAATCGCCCAGGCCTTCGTCGACCGCGACGACCGCTTCCGGCTGGTCCTCCAGAAGAACGCCGGACTCGGCGCCGCCCGCAACGTGGGCGCCCGGCACATCAGCCCGGACACCGAGTACCTGGCCTTCGTCGACAGTGACGACACCATGCCGACGTACGCCTACCAGCGCATGATCGACGCCCTCGACGAGACCGGCTCCGACTTCGCCGCCGGCAACGTCAAGCGTTTCCGGTCCGTCGGCATGCAGCAGTCCTGGGGACACCACGTGGCCTTCGCCACGACCCGGCTGAAGACCCACATCTCCAAGTTCCCGGCGCTGGTCACCGACCGCACCGCGTGGAACAAGGTCTACCGGCGCAGCTTCTGGGACGAGCACGACTTCCAGTACCCGGAAGGCATCCTCTACGAGGACGCCCCCGTCTCCATCCCCGCGCACTACTTCGCCAAGAGCGTCGACGTCCTCGGCGACTGCGTCTACCACTGGCGCGTCCGCGAAACCGGCGAGCGCTCCATCACCCAGCGTTCCACCGACCCGGTTTCGGTCATCGACCGGGTCACCTCCGTCCGCATGGTCCGCGAGGCCCTCAAGGGCAAGCAGGGCGCCACCTACGCCCGCTACCTGCGCGACTACGACCGCAACGTGCTGAGCGAGGAACTCCCGCTCATCTACAAGTACGTTCCCGAGGCGGGCGACGACTTCCGCGCCGCCTTCGCCAAGGAGGCCGGCGGCCTCGTCCGGGAGATCGGCACCGGACCGTGGCCCGACCTCACGGTCGCCGACCGGCTCAAGGCGTACCTCGCCGGAGAGGGCCGCATCGAGGAGTTCGTCGCCCTCATCGAGCACCAGCGCGACTTCCACTACAGCGTCCCGGTCAAGGGACTGGCCCGCCCGCAGGCCGACTACCCCTTCCTCAAGGCGCCGGTCCCCGCGAAGGTCCTCACCCTCGGCCCGCGCGAACGGCGCGTCGTCAGCCGCGTGGAGCAGGCCCAGTGGTCCGACGGCAAGCTGCTGCTGCGCGGTTACGCCGTCCCCGGCCACCTGGGCGCCGAGAGTCGCCTCGGCTCGCGCAAGATGCTGGTCTTCCGCGAGAACGGCAACGGCCGCCGGACCGTCGTCACCACCCGTACGGTCGCCTCCCCGATGGCCACCGTCGCCACCCCGCACCTCGCCCTGCGCCACGCGGACTGGGCCGGATTCACCGCCGTCATCGATCCCACCATCTTCCAGACGGGCGGCAAGTGGAACGAAGGCCTGTGGAGCACCTCCGTCGCCGTCACCGGCGCCGGCGGTCTGCACCGCGCCCGGCTCAAGGGCGGCGAGCACGACAGCGGACAGAACCCGCCCGCGCACTGGGTCGCCCCGGACGTGCGGATCGTCCCGACCACCACCGGTTCCTTCGGCATCCAGGTCGAGATCGTCCGCGCCCGCGCCCTGGACGTCCGCCCGGCCGGTGACGACGCCGTCGAGGTGTCGGGCGAGCTCGCCGCAGAGATCGGCGCCGGAGCCACCCTGCGCGCGACGCACGTCGACACCGGAACCGTGCTCGAGTCCCCGGTCGAGACCGCCCCCGCCGTCACCGGCGGCCGGATCCCCTTCACCGCGCGCGTGCCGCTGGCCGGTCTGGCCGCCGTCCCGGACACCCCGGGCGTGCCCGGTCAGTGGACCCCGAAGCCGTGGAGCCTGACCGTGATCGGCGCCGACGGCTCCGAGCACCGGCTGGCACACGACGAGCGCGGCGGGTTCGCCGGACTGGTCGTCCCGGTGCCCGGCGAGGAGACCGGCCGTGCGCTCTTCGCCAAGCGCGGCAACACCGGACACCTCACCCTCTCGATCCAGCTCTCCCCGCCGCTGGTCGACACCGTCGAGGCCCGGGACGGCGCCCTGACGCTCCGGGGCCGCTTCGTCGCGCCCCTGGACGAGGCCCACGAGCTGGTCCTGCACGATGCCTCCGGCGCGGAGTTCAGCTACCCCGTCACCCGTGACGGCGACACCTTCGAAGCCTCCTTCGAGCCGGTGCTCGACGAGAGCCGCGCCGGCCGGACCCCGCTGCCGCAGGGCCGGTGGTGGCCCACGCTGCGCCCGGTCTCCCAGGGCGGAGCCACCGCGGGTCTGCTCGGCGTCGACCGGGGCGCCCCGCTGCAGTTCGCCCCGACCGCCCTGCACGCGGGACCCCACGCCGTCACGGCCCGGGGCCGCCGGATACGCGTCGAAGCGCGCCTCTACGACCGCGTCGCGTTCATCGCCGATCCGATGATCAGCCCGCACGACCGCTCGCGCTACGCGCAGCGGATCGCGCGCGATGTCACGTACCCGGCGCAGAGCGCCCTCCCGGTCAAGGACATCGTGGTCTACGACGCCTTCCAGGGGTACGGCGCCGGTGACTCGCCCCGCGCCATCCACGAGGAACTCCTGCGGCGCGGCGAGAAGCTCGAACACGTCTGGCTGGTCCGCGACGGCCGCGCCGAGGTCCCGGAGACCGCCCGCGCGGTCCAGTACGACAGCCTCGAATCCTGGGACCTGCTCGCGCGGGCCCGGTACTACGTGGTCAACGACAGCGTGCCGTTCGCCTTCACCCGGCGCCCCGGCCAGACCGTCGTGCAGACGTGGCACGGTACGCCGCTGAAGCAGATCGGCCACGACTTCGTGCACGACTACTACACCAGCCCCGAGGTGCTGGAGGCGCTGGCGCACGACAGCGCGCAGTGGACGCTGCTCGCCTCCCCGGGCTCGTACGCCACCCCGGTCCTGAAGCGGGCGCTCGGCTACGACGGCGCGGTCGTCGAGTCCGGCAGCCCGCGCACGGACGCGCTGGTGCGGCCCGACGCGCAGCGGATCGCGGAGGTCCGCCGGCGGCTCGGCCTGCCCGAGGGCAAGAAGGTCGTCCTCTACATGCCCACGTGGCGGGAGAACCGCCTGGGCTGGTCGGTGTCCTCCGGCTACAAGCTCGACCTGCAGATCGACCTGGACGCGGCCCGCCGTGAGCTGGGCGAGGACCACGTCCTGCTGATCCGCGGCCACCACAAGGTCACCGAGCAGGTGCGCGAAGGCGTCCGCGACGGCTTCGTCGTCGACGTGTCGCGCTGGCCCGACGCCACCGACCTGCTGCTCGTCGCCGACGTGCTGATCTCGGACTACTCCTCCGCGATCTTCGACTTCATGCACACCGACCGGCCGGTCCTGCTCTTCGCCCACGACCTGGAGCACTACCGGGACACGCTCCGCGGGTTCACCTTCGACCTGGAGAAGAAGGCCCCGGGCCCGCTGCTGCGGGATTCCGCGAGCCTGATCGAGGCCGTGCGGAACGCGGACGCGGTGGGCGCGGAGTACGCGCAGGCGCGGGCCGCGTTCCGGGAGGAGTTCTGCGACCTGGACGACGGCGAGGCGGCCCGCCGGGTCGTCGACCGCATGCTCGAGATGTAACCCGCCCGAGTGCATTCCGGACGGAATGCGGACCGGTCCCGGCCCCACCGATGAGTTTCGGGGCCGGGACCGGTCCGTATGTGTGGCAGGGATTCCCCCCGCCCCACTCCCTGGAGGCCGTCATGGCGAGCAACCCCTTCACCACCTGTCTGTGGTTCGACGGTGCGGCGGAGGCCGCCGCCGACTACTACCTGTCGGTCTTCAAGGACGGCAGGCGCGGCCGCGTGGGCCTCTATCCCGAGGGGAGCCCCGGCGTCGCGGGCGAGGTCATGGTCGTCGAGTTCGAGATCAACGGCCAGCGGTTCGTCGGCCTCAACGGCGGCCCCCAGTTCCCCTTCACCGAGGCCGTCTCCTTCCAGATCCACTGCACCGACGACGCCGAGGCGGACTACTACTACGAGGCGCTGACCAGCGACGGCGGCCAGGAATCCGCCTGCGGCTGGGTCAAGGACAAGTTCGGGCTGTCCTGGCAGGTCATCCCGGCCGGGGCCATCGAGCTGATCTCCGACCCCGACCCGGGGCGGGCCGCGCGGGCGACGGCCGCGATGATGCAGATGAAGAAGCTCGACGTGGCGCAGATGCGGCGGGCGGCCGACGCCGGCTGAGGCGGGGCGGGCCGGTCAGGAGAGCACGCCCTGCGAGGCGATCCGTGCCAGCAGGGCGGGCAGCGCCGTCCCGATGGGCTCGCGGATCACCTCGTCGGCGAGGGAGTCGTACGGGGTCTCCTCGGCGTTCACGATGATCAGGCGGGCCCCGGCCTCCGCGGCCATCCCGGCCAGCGAGGCCGCGGGCTGCACCTGGAGCGTCGAGCCCACGGCCACGAACACCTGGCACCCCTTGGCGACCGCGACGGCCTTCGCGAGCACCTCGGGGTCCAGCCGCTCCCCGAACATCACGGTCGCCGCCTTCAGGATCCCGCCGCACGCGAGGCAGGCCGGATCCGGTTCCCCGGCGGCGATCCGGGCCAGCGCCTCGTCCATGCCGGTCCGCGCACGGCACACCGTGCACACCACGGACCGCGCCGTGCCGTGCAGTTCGAACACCTTGCGCGCCGGGGTTCCGGCGAGCTGGTGCAGCCCATCCACGTTCTGCGTGATCACCCGCAGCGGGATCCCGGCACGCTCCAGTTCCGCGACGGCGAGGTGCGCCGCGTTCGGCCGCGCCCCCAGGGCCCCGATCTCGGCGCGCATCAGCCAGGACCGGCGCCGGATCTCCGGATCGGCCATGTAGGACGCGTAGGTCACGAGCTTCTCGGCGTCGGGCTCCCGACGCCACAGCCCCTGCGGCCCCCGATAGTCGGGAATCCCCGAATCGGTGGACATCCCGGCCCCACTGAACACTGCGACGAGCGGCTTTCCCATGCGCCGACTCTAAGGAGCCCGCACCGACTTCTCCACGGGTTTCCGGCCGTAGGGTGGCGGCATGCCGACCACCGTCCTCTACTGCTCCGATCCGCTGAACGGGCGCCGCCCCGATGCCCACTTCGCCGAGGAGGCCCGCGCGGTGCGCGCCGCCGGGGGCGGCATCGGGCTCATCGACCACGACGCGCTGCTCGCCGGCGAGACCGGCCGGGCCGTGGCCGCGGTCCCCGCCGGGGCGGGGCCGCTCTGGTACCGGGGCTGGATGATTCCGGCGGGCCGGTACGCCGAGCTCGACGCGGCGCTGCGCGAGCGCGGCGCCGCCCTGCGCGTCACCCCGGACGCCTACCGGCGTGCCCACGAACTCCCCGGCTGGTACGAGGCGTTCGCCGGACTGACCCCGCCCAGCCGCTGGCTGGCGACGCCCCCGGGAAGGACCCCGGAGGCGGACCGGCTCGCGGAGGCCGCCGCCGCACTCCCCTGCCGCGCCGGGATCGTCAAGGACTACGTCAAGTCCCGCAAGCACGAGTGGGCCGAGGCCTGCCACCTCCCCGACCTCACGGACCGGGACGCCGTCCACCGCGTGGTGGACCGCTTTGTGGAACTCCAGGGCGAGGACCTGACCGGCGGGGTGGTGCTGCGCGCCTTCGAACCGTTCACGGCGGCCGGGGGCGTGGCCGCCGAGGTGCGGGTCTGGTGGCGCGACGGGGAGCCCCGGATGGTCACCGCCCACCCCGACAGCCCGTACGCCGAGGCAGCGGCGCCGGACCTCGGAGCGGTGCGGGCGGCCGTCGCGGAGCTCGGCTGCGGCTTCGTCACCACGGACCTCGCGCTGCGCGCGGACGGGGTCTGGCGGGTCGTGGAGGTGGGCGACGGGCAGGTGAGCGATCTGCACCGGGAGGCCGATCGCACGGCGTTCGTCCGCCTCCTGACGGGGGGTTGAGTCCGCACGGGAGGCGGGAGCGGATCTGGTACAACAGCGGACATGACGGGATTGACTGGGTTCGAGATCAACGGCGCGAGCGCCGCCGACATGGCGCTGATCCGGGACTGGGCCGACGAGGAGGGCTGGAACCCCGGGGACTCCGACCGGTTCGCGTTCGCCGTCGCCGATCCGGGCGGATTCCTCGTCGGACGGCTCCGCGGGGAGCCGGTGGCCTGCATCTCGGCCGTGCGGTACGGCACCGGGTTCGGCTTCGTCGGCTTCTACATCGCTCGCCCCGAGGTCCGCGGCCAGGGGTACGGGATCCGGCTGTGGAGGGCCGGGATGGAGCGGCTCGACGGGCGGCTCGTCGGGCTGGACGGGGTGGTCGAGCAGCAGCAGAACTACCGCAAGTCCGGCTTCCGGTCGGCCTGGAACAACGTCCGCCACGAGGGGGTCCCCCGGGCGGCGGGGGAGCCCCCGCAAGCGGCGGCGCCCGGGGTGCGGATCGTGGACGCGGCCACCCTGCCCTTCGGGCAACTCGCCGCCTACGACCGGAGGTTCTTCCCCGCGCCGCGCGACGCCTTCCTCGCCGCCTGGGTCGGGCTGCCCGGCCGTACCGCCCTCGCCGCGGTCCGGGACGGCCGGGTCGAGGGGCTCGGAGTCGTCCGGCCGAGCAGCGGCGCCTCCCGGGTCGGCCCCCTCTACGCCGCCACCCCGGAGATCGCCGCCGCCCTGCTGCTCCGGCTCGCGGAGCGGACCTCCGGCGGCGCGGTCGCCGTGGACGTACCGGACGCCCACCCGCGCGCCGCCGCCCTGCTGGGCGGGCTGGGGCTGACCCCGACCTTCGAGACCGCCCGGATGTACACCGGCCAGGAGCCCGACCTCGACCTGATGGGCATGTACGGGGTCACGAGCCTGGAGCTGGGCTGATCCCGGATCTCAGATCTCGGAATTCGGATCTCAGAGCGTGAAGATCGTGCCCGTGCTGTTCCACAGGGCGCACGGGTTCGCGTAGGTGTAGGAGTAGTTCAGCCGGCGGCCCTGCCACACGCCCTCCGCGGTGACGGTCACCGGGCTCCACTCACGGGTACACGCCGCGCCCGGGCGGGGCTCGGCGAGTCCGTCGAGCTCGGGGGCGTGGGCCTGTAACTCGGCGCACGCGGCGTCCGGGTCCGGGTGGGTGCCGCCGGGCCGGGGCGCGCAGACCAGGGTGACCGCGCGCAGCACCGTACCGGCCGCCGCGTCCTCGCCGTCGGTGACGCTCAGGACGAGCGCGGACGGGGCGTACAGGCTCTCGCCGCCGGAGGGCGCGGCTCCGGCGGCGCCCGAGCCGGCCAGTGCGGTGAGGGCGGTGAGCCCCATGGCGGCGGACGAAAGTGCCAGGGTCCTGGTGACGGATCGCATGTCGAACACTCCTCGCGTCGTTGGGTCGGATAACGGACGCGAGTCTTGCCCATGCGGAACCGGAACGCCCGTTCGCACCTCCACTTCTCGTCACGCACCGCGCACGCATGACCGCAGACCGCAGCGGTGCGGAGTGGCTGACCTGTGGGGGAGCAGCCGGCGGAATCGGCCCGAACCCGACCGGATCAGCTCGCGGCGAGGCGCGGGGCGTACGTGTCGAGGAGCCGGGTCCGGGTCTGGTGCAGCCGCATCGCGAGGACCCGCCCCACCCAGTGGCCGAGGGCGGACCCGAAGGCCGGATCGGCGTCCATGAGCATCCGTACGGTCGTGGCGTCGAACTCGTACGCGCGGACCGGCGTCATGGCCTCGGCGCCCAACTGCCACACGTACGGCGGGAACAGCCACGACCAGCCGACCAGTTCACCGGGGCCCAGGCTCTCGATGGGGGTGGGTCGGCGGCCCGGTACCGGGATCTCCAGGGTCACCGTGCCGGAGCGCACGATCCAGAAGGACTCCGCCCGGGTGCCCTCGTCGAAGATCCGCGCACCCTCGTGGAAATTGACCTCCCGGGCGTGCGACATCAACCGCCCGCGATGCTCGGTCGACAGGACGGCAGCGATCCGGATGGGGGAAGGTGTGCTCACGACGGCCTCCGATCGGGACCCCCCGCTCCCACCAGTGTCGCCGACGCCGGGCCGATTCCGAGGTGTCCGTCTCCGGCGGATTCGGCCCGCTTCCGTCTGCTTCCGTCCGGTTACTCTTCGGCGCCGGCTTCGAGGCAGGCCAGCTCCATGGCGTCGAGGACGGCCTCGTGGCTGCGTCCGCTCAGTTCGGAGACGTTCTCGATCTGCGCAGTCGCCCAGGCCGCCAGGGTCATCACCAGCACGCGGAGCCCGTCGGTGCCGTATTCGGCGAGGATCTCGTCGGCGGTGTCCATCGCCTCCACCGGCACCCGCTCCGGTGGTTCCAGCCCGGCCAGCCCGCGGAGCAGGGTCAGGGTGCGGCGGGAGATCTCGGGGGTCATCCTCGCCAGCCGCGTGTCTTCGTCTTCGCTCATCCCGCTCCGCCCCTCCGGTCCGCGCCCGCGCCCGCGTACGTCCCCGGGCGTGCGCTCCTGCCCGTGCCTGTGCCGTCCCCCCAGGGCACCGTAGAGGGTGCGGGCCCGGGTGGGGCGGCAATCGCGAGAACGGGCCCGGCGTCCCACGTTCCGGACGGGCGGGTACGGGTTCCCAGTGGTCCGGCGGCTCCTCGGCGCGGGGTGTCCGGAGCGATGCGATTTGGCATCAGATGGGTCAAGTGCGTTGCCCGGGAACGGGGTTCCCCCCGGGTGCCCGTGGCCGCGGGGGTGCACGTCTGTTTGATAGTTTCCGGCCATTCCGTTTTTCACGGTCCGTCATTCCGCATTCCATATCGAACTGGGGGGTTCATGCGTAGATCCAGAGGGCTGGCAACCGCTCTCACCCTGGCCCTGGCCGGCACCTGCACGGCCATGGGCCTCGGCCTCACCGAAGAGGCCGCGGCCATCACCCCGCCGGTGGCCTTCACCGCCGACGAACTGCCCACCTGGCAGGCCAACGGGGTCGTCTGGGCCATGGCCGAGGCCGGCGACCAGGTCTTCGCCGGCGGCACCTTCTCCGTGGTGCGCCCGCCGGAAGGCACCGCCGGAACCGAGCAGGAGGCGGTGAACTTCGCGGCGTTCGACACCGCGACGGGCTCCCCGACCTCCTGCAAGCTGTCCTTCACCGTGGGCTCCGGCATCGCCACCGTCCGCGCGCTCGTCCTGTCCCCGGACAAGGCGACCCTGTACGCCGGCGGCTACTTCGGCGCCGTCAACGGCACCGCGGTCTCCAGCATCGCCGCCATCGACGTGGCGAGCTGCACCGTGAAGACCGACTTCCGGCCCGCCTTCGCGGCCACCGTCCGGGCCCTCGCGGTCACCGGCGACACCGTGTACGCGGGCGGCGACTTCCTCACCGTCGCGGGCCAGCCCCGCGAGCGGTTCGCCGCGGTGGACGCGGCCGACGGCACGCTGAAGCCGTTCACCGCGAACGCCGACGAGCCGGGCCGGGCCATCGAGCTGACCCCGGACGGGCAGCACGTGCTGCTCGGCGGCGACTTCTTCACCGTGGGCGGTACGAACTCCCACGCGCTCGCCGTCGTCGACGCGACGACCGGCGCCGTCACCAAGGCCTACCCCGGGTTCATCGAGACCAACTCGGTGGTCAAGGACATCGCCACCGACGCGACCGGCTTCTACACCGGCAACGAGGGGACGGGCGGAGGCGTCTTCGACGGCCGGATCGCCCTGAACCTCAGCGACTTCGGCCAGCGCTGGCGCGACACCTGCCTCGGGGCGACCCAGGCCGTGCTCCCGTACCAGGACGTGCTCTACAGCGCCTCGCACGCGCACGACTGCTCCGGCATCGGCGAGTTCCCGGACGGCCGGCGCTACCACCTGCTGGCCCAGCCGACCACCGCGACCGGCAAGCTGGGCTGGGCTCCCGACACCAACGACGGCATCGGCGAGGGCATCGGTCCGCGCGTGATGGCGGTCGGTTCCAAGGGCGGCGTCCAGTACATGTGGGTCGGCGGTGAGTTCACCACCGTCAACGGCGCGGCGCAGCAGAGCCTGACGCGCTTCGCCTCCACCGGGGACACGGGCGCGCCCAGCGTCCCGCTGGCGAGCGCCGTGAGCTTCAAGCCCGGTGAGGCGCAGGTGCGCTGGCGCACCAGCCTCGACCTGGACGACAGCACCCTCACCTACAAGATCTACCGCAACGGCTCGGCGACGCCGATCGCCACCGTCGCGGCGGACTCGCTCTTCTTCCGCCGCCCGCAGGCCTCCTGGACCGACACCACGGTCGCCGCGGGGCAGTCCTACACCTACCGGGTGACCGCCTCCGACGAGGCCGGCAACACCAGCGCCCTGTCGGCGACGGCGAGCGTGACGGTGCCGAACTCGGCCGAGGCGTACCCGAGCGCGGTCCGCGCGGACGGCGCCCAGCTGTTCTGGCGCTACGACGAGTCGGCGCTGCCCTTCGTCGCGGACTCCTCGGACGGCAACCAGAACGGTGTGCACCTGAACGCCCCCGCCCTGCGCCAGGCGCCGGGCGCGGTCTCGGGTGCGAGCACGGCCATCGGCTTCAACGGCACGGACACCCAGGTCTACGGGGACAAGCGCCAGAACGTCGGCTCCGCCTACAGCATCGAGACCTGGTTCAAGACGAACACCACCACGGGCGGCAAGCTCATCGGGTTCGGCAACAACCAGGCCCGCGGCAGCAGTCAGTACGACAAGCACATCTACATGACCAACGACGGCCGGCTCGTCTACGGCGTGTACAGCGGCGGCACCCACACCGTCACGACCACCGCCGCGTACAACGACAACCAGTGGCACCACGTCGTCGCGACCCAGGGTCCGGGCGGCATGACCCTGTACGTGGACGGAGTCCAGAAGGGCACGCTGGGCTTCACCGGGCACGAGAACTTCGCCGGCTACTGGCACGTCGGCGGCGACAGCCTCGGCGGCTGGCCGGACCGTCCGGTCAGCGAGTACTGGGCGGGCCAGCTGGACGAGACCGCCGTCTACCCGACGGTCCTGAGCGCGGCCCAGGTGCAGAACCACCACGCCCTGGCCTCCGCCCCCGCCGACTCCGTCGTCGAGGTCCAGGCCGCCGAGGACACGTACGCCAACGCGGGCGCCCCGGGCACCAACTACGGGACCTCCGCCTCGCTCGCGGTCCGCGGAACCTCGTTCTACGCGAGCTACCTGCGGTTCAACCTGCCCGCGGCCCCCGCCGGCACGGTGCTCAAGGCGGCCACGCTGAGCGTGAAGACCAGCACCCAGACCGGGGCCGGTACGACGGACACGGTCTCCGTGCTCCCGGTCACCGGCTCCTGGACGGAGGCCGGGACCACCTACACCAACCGCCCGGCGCTCGGCGCTCCGGCGCTCGGCAGCTTCGCGGGCTTCGCGGAGGGCTCGGCCGTCCACACGACCGGCCTGGACAAGGCCACCCTCGCCGGGGCGCTCGGCGGCGCCTACAGCCTGGCGCTGACCAGCGCCGGGACGGACGCGCTGTGGCTGTGGTCCTCGGAGGCCCCGGCCAACGAGGGCTCGCCGAAGCTGACCCTCACCTTCGGCGCGCCGTAGCCGGAGGGGTTCTCGTACGCGGCGGCCGGGGCGGTTCCTTCGCCCCGGCCGCCGCTGCGATTTCCCCGCCCGGCCGCCGCTGTGGCTCCTACGCCCGGCCGCCGTGGTGGACGTGTGCCAGGACCTGGCGCAGCAGGGCGGCGACGTGCGCGTCGTGGAGTTCGTAGATCACGCTGCGCCCGTCGCGGCGGCCGCTCACCAGGTCGAGGTGGCGCAGGAGCCGCAGGTGGTTCGAGACGGTGGGCTGGCCGAGGTCGAGCGCCTCGGCCAGCTCGCCGACCGAGCAGGGGGCGTGCAGCAGGCGGGCGAGGATGCGGATCCGGGCCGGGGAGGCCAGGCCCTGCAGGACCTCGGCCACGGCCGCGGCGTCCGCTTCGGTGAGCGTTTCCGGGTCGGTGGGCGGTTCCGGTTCCATGCCGGCCACTTTAGATCAGGGCATCTCCAGGTTCATATATTTCAACATGCTGATATGTTGATGTCATGACTGAGACCGAGAACGCGACCACGAGCGGTGGTGTGACCACCCACCGCCACGGATTCCTGGGCGAGCGCGCGGAGCTGGTCAGCGCCCTGCTCGCCCTCGCCGCCTACCTCACGGGCCTCACCCTCCAGCTCACCGGCCACGGAGGCCCCGTCCCGCAGTCCCTCTTCATCGCGGCGTACGCCTTCGGCGGGTTCTTCACCCTCCGCGAGGCCCTCGTCGCCGTACGCGCCGGCCGCTTCCAGGTCGACTTCCTCATGCTCGTCGCCGCCGCCGGCGCCGCCGCGATCGGGCGCTGGGAGGAGGGGGCCGTCCTGCTCGTCCTGTTCAGCCTCGGCCACGCCCTCGAGGGCTACGCCATGGGCCGGGCCCGCCGCTCCATCGAAGCCCTCGGCGAGCTGGCCCCCCGTACCGCCCTGGTGCGCCGCGGTGCGGGGGCGCCGGTGGAGGTCCCGGTCGAGGAGCTGGTCGTCGGCGACACCGTCGTCGTCCGCCCCCACACCCGGGTCCCGGCCGACGGATTCGTCGCCGCCGGCACCAGCAGCGTGGACCAGTCGCCCATCACCGGCGAGAGCGTCCCCGTCGGCAAGATCCCCGTCGCCGACCGGGCCGCGGCCCTCGCCGACCCGGGCGCGGCCGGTCCGGACAGCCGCGTCTACGCCGGCACGGTCAACGGCTCCGGCGCCCTCGACATCGCCGTCACCCGGCTCGCCGGGGACAACACCCTGGCCAGGGTCGTCAAGCTGGTCCAGGACGCCGATCAGCGCACCTCGCCGACCCAGCGGTTCACCGAGCGGTTCACGAAGTTCTTCGTACCCGGTGTCCTCGTGCTCGTTGCCGTGCTGCTCGCCGTCGGCGCGCTCACCGGCGAGCCCTTCGCCGACACCTTCTACCGCGCCATGGCCGTCCTCGTCGCCGCCAGCCCGTGCGCCCTGGCCATCGCCACCCCGGCCGCCGTACTCAGCGCGGTGGGCCGGGCGGCGCGCGGGGGAGTCCTGGTCAAGGGCGGGGCGCCGCTGGAGGAGTTCGGCCGGCTGCGGACCATCGCCTTCGACAAGACCGGCACCCTGACCGAGGGCCGGCCCCGCCTCACCGAGATCGAGCCCGTCCACCCCGCCGGGCGCGAGGAGCTCCTGCGCACCGCCGTCGCTGCGCAGCGCCTCAGTGACCACCCGCTCGCGCAGGCCGTGGTCCGCGACGGCACGGGCCTCCTGGAGGGGCAGCAGCCGGCCCCGTCCGGGGCCGTCCCCTCCACATCCGAAGCGGGGAACCTGCGGGCCGTCATCGGCCGCGGCATCGTCGCCGAGCTCGAAGGGGAGGCCGTCCACATCGGCAGCCTGGCCTACGCCGACTCCCTCGCGGGTCCGCCCGTACCGGCCGGGCTCCGCGACCGTACGGAGGAACTCGCCCGGACCGGCCGCACCACCATGCTGGTACGCCGGGGCGACCGCTGGCTCGGCACGCTCGGGCTGATGGACGCCCCGCGCCCCGAGGCCGCCGCGGCGGTGGCCGCCCTGCGCGGGCTCGGGGTGCGGCGGACCGTGATGCTGTCCGGCGACGACCAGCGGGTGGCCGACGCGGTGGGCCGCGCGGTCGGCATGGACGAGGTCCGGGGCGGCCTGCTGCCCGAGGACAAGGTCGCCGAGGTGACCCGGCTGCGCCGCAGGGACCGTACGGCGATGATCGGTGACGGAGTGAACGATGCCCCGGCCATGGCCGGCGCCACGGTCGGCGTGGCGATGGGCGCGGCCGGGTCGGCCGTGGCCCTGGAGACGGCGGACATCGCCCTGATGTCCGACGACCTGCGCCGGCTCCCCTTCATCACCGGCCTCAGCCGTCGCGCGAGCCGCATCATCCGCCAGAACCTCTGGCTGAGCCTCGGCATCGTGGCGGTGCTCGTCCCGGCCACCGCCCTGGGCCTCGGCATCGGCCCGGCGGTCCTGGTCCACGAGGGCTCCACCCTCGTGGTCGTCGCCAACGCGCTGCGGCTGCTGCGCTACGCGGACCGGTCCGAGGGGGTGGACGTGTCGTCGAAGGCGTAGTCGAAGGTGTACTCCACCGAGGTGTCGCCGTAGCGGTGGGCGAAGGAGCCGGAGCCGCCGAGACCGGTCAGGCCACCGGTGCCCGAGCCGGGGAGCACGGTGAAGCGGCAGTGGGTGCCGGTGGCGTCGAAGGTGCCGTGTTCCTCCAGGACGAAGGCGCCTTCGCGGCCGTCGACGGTACCGGTGACCAGCTCCAGGCCGGTGAAGGTGCCGGTGCTCTCGCCCGTGTAGGCCACGGTGTAGGCGCAGGCCGTGGCGGGGGCGGTGAGGGCGCCGGTGAAGGCGTTGGTGACCGTGGCGCGGGCCAGGCGGGGGAAGACGCCTTCCGGGCCGACCGGGTGCTCCTCCCAGTCCTTGAAGGTGAAACCGTTGGCGGTGGGTGCGGTGGGTGCGGTCGTGCGGGCGGTCGTGGGCACGGGGGCCTCCTGGTGTGGTCCTGCGGGCCGGCGGCGGCCCGTCCGTCCACAGCCTGGTGGGCATACCTGCCACCTCCTGTCAGGTATGCCGGACAATGACCGCATGCGCGCCGACCGGCTCCTCTCCCTCCTCCTGCTGCTCCAGAACCGCGGCCGGATGACCGCCCCCGAGCTCGCCGCCGAGCTGGAGGTCTCCGTCCGCACCGTGTACCGGGACGTCGAGGCGCTGGGCGCCTCCGGGATCCCCGTCCACGCGGACCGCGGGCCCGCGGGCGGGTTCCGGCTGGTCGACGGCTACCGGACCCGGCTGACCGGTCTCACCGATGTCCAGGCGGGCTCCCTGTTCCTCGCCGGAGCCCCGGGCCCCGCCCGCGACCTCGGCCTCGGCGCGGACCTCGCCGCCGCCCAGCTGAAACTGCAGGCCGCCCTCCCGGCCGAACTCGCCGACCGGTCCCGCCGGATCCAGCAGCGCTTCCACCTCGACGCGCCCGCCTGGTTCCGCGACGCCGACCCCGTGCCGCACCTCGCGCAGATCGCCGAGGCGGTGTGGGAGCAGCGGATCCTGCACACCCACTACCGCCGCTGGAGCGGAGCCGTCCACCGGGTGCTGTGGCCGCTCGGCCTCGTCCTCAAGGGCGGCATCTGGTACTTGGCGGCCCGCGCGGCGGAGCCCGGGGCGGCGGAGGACACGGCCGCCGCCGTGCGGACGTACCGTGTGGGGCGGTTCCTCGCCGTGGACACCCCGGGCGAGCGCTTCGAACGCCCCGAGGGGTTCGACCTCGCCGCGTACTGGGAGGAGTCCGCCCGCCGCCTGGAGGCGGCCACCCGCCGGCAGACCGCCGTCGTACGGCTCTCCCCGCGCGCCCGCCGCCTGCTGCCGATGCTGTTCGGAGCGGCGGGCGTCCGCGCCCTCACCACCGCGGGCCCGCCGGACGCGGACGGCTGGGTGGCCGTGGAACTCGCCGTGGAGTCCGAACCGGTGGCCGTCGGCGACCTCCTCCGCCTCGGCACGGAGGCCGAGGTCCTCGCCCCGCCGGCCCTGCGCAAGGCCCTCGCGAACACGGTGACCGAACTGGCCGGCCGGTACCGCTGAGCACCGGGTCGGTGTGCTTTCCCCGAGGGCTCAGGGGGTCGGGGGCGGTTCGACCTCCAGGAAGCGGCGGTGGCGGGGGCCGCGGTACAGGAGGCAGGTCCAGCCGAGGTGTTCGAGGGTGGCCGCGCAGGCCGTGAGGCGTTCCTGTTCCTCCTCGGCCGCGCCGCTGCCCGGCGGGCCGAGCCAGGTCACCTCGACGCGGTTCTCGCCGGAGGGTGCGGGGGCGACCCGGTACCCGGTTCGGGTGCGCGGTCCGTCGGGGGTTTGCTGGTTCCGCGCCGACGGCGGGATGCCCGCCGCCTCCAGGGCGAGGGCCACCGCGCGTGGCATCAGGCGGAGTTCCCACGGGGCGGGAACTCCGGTGCCTGCCGGGCCGTTGACGAGGCGGCGGATCTGGAGCAGGCCTTCGTAGGCGGTACGGAGCTCCGCCGCGCGTCCGGCCGCCGAGGGCTCGGGGCCGTCGCCGGTCGCCGGTTCGAAGCCCTGACCGGGTGTGTTCACGTACGGCCGTCCCCTCGTCCGGTACGGGCCCGGGCCGGCCCGTTTCTGAGTACCTCACACCCAACGGCCTGAGTATGCGGCCCGATTCCCGGGACGGCCTCCGCTGATCGAATGGGGGCATGACCTCCGAGACCGGCATCGCCACGGCCACCGCACCCGCCGCGAGCCGCCCGCGCATGCAGCAGCACATGACCACCGCCGGCTCCGCGCTGGCCGTGGCCCTGGTCCCGCTCGTGGTCGGGGTCCTGGTGGCGAAGGGGCTCGCCGCGGACCCGCACGCACCGGTCAACGCCCTGATCACCGGCGGCGGCCAGCGCGCCGGCCTGCCGCGGGCGGAGTGGCGCCGCCGCGGGCACGCCACGATCCGCCGGCTGCGCACGGTCCGGCGCGGAGCCGTGCGTCCTCAGGGGAGGAGCGGCCGGCCGACCGGTCGCTGACTCCGCAGCCAGGCTCCGGCGGCCTTCGCGGAGCGCAGCCGGACCACCCGCAGCGGGGCGTACCGCGCGTCCGCGGCCAGCCGGCCGATCTCCGCGCGCCGGGCTCCGTACTGGGACCAGGCCCACCACGCGGGATGGTCGGCGCGCAGCCACTCCCGCCACCGCTCCCGGTTGCCGCCGAACAGCCGCTCCCGCAGCAGGCTCCGCCGCAGGGAGCGCAGCAGCACCCGGCGCATGACGGTACGGCGCGGCTGGTCCAGCCACACCACGGTGTCGGCCCGCCGCCACAGCCGCTCCCGCGCGGCCTCGGGCCCGTGGGAGTCGAGGATCCACCGCTCGCCCTCCGCGATCCCGGCCAGGTCCGCCGCGTAGGACGGGCTGACGGCCCACCCCGGCCCGGAGAAGTGCAGGGCGTCCACCTCGTGGTACGGGAGGTCGCGCAGCAGTCCCAGCTCCCGGGCCAGGGTGGACTTGCCGGCTCCGCTGATGCCGACCACGAGTACGCGTTGCATCAGCGGAGACTAGCCGGGCCCAGCCCGGGCCCGCGCGGGGATATGGGCCGTCCTCAGGCGCCGAGCGGTTCCTGGAGTTCGGTGACCCACTCGTCGCGGTCCTCCGGGCAGGCCAGGGACACCTCGCGGGCATAGCCGCCGGAGCGCTCCCCGTTGGCGTCGATCCACTGGGCCAGGGCCTGCTCGGCCGGCAGGATGGAGTCCATCGAACCCCGGTGCACGACCGTCGCCGCCCGCTCGACGGCGGGCAGCACGACGATGCGCACCTCGCCCCCGAGGTCCTCGGCCCGGACGTCCGCCGCCACCGTCACTCCGGCGTGGACCAGGACGGCACCGGGCCGCGCCGGGTCGCCGGCGTCCTCGTAGTACGCCACGCCGGGGCCCGCCGGCGTGACACCGGCGGCCGCGGCACGGCTGAACAGCTCGTCGTAGAGCGGGCCGATGACCGGGCCGATGTCCTGCCCCTGGTAGCTGGCCGCGACCCCGCTCAACTCGGCGAGGCGGACGGGCGGAAGGCTCTTGACGACGATGTCGATGGAAGACATGGATCCCTCGTTCTCGATGATCCGGAGCCTCGTCTCGACCTGGGCCAGCCGGGCCGCCGCAGCGGCCATGGCCGATTCCAGTTCCGCCTGCCGCAGCCGCAGCATGCCGCGCAGCTCCTCCGCGCCCACCAGCTCGTCGAGTATCGACCCCACCTGTTCCAGGCTGAAGCCGAGCTCCTTGAGCGCGATGACACGGTTGAGGCGGGCGAGCTGCCCGGCCTCGTAGTAGCGGTAGCCGCTGGCGGGGTCGACACGGGCCGGGTGCAGCAGTCCGAGGGCGTCGTAGTGACGCAGCATGCGGACCGATACCCGGCCGTGCTTGGCGAAGTCTCCGATGGTGAACATGACGCCTTCCAGTGCAGGCCCTGACACGGTGTGAGAGTCAAGCGTGCCCAGAGTATTCGGCCATCGGGCCAGGTCAGCGGCTCGGGTCGGAGGGGCGGGTCGGGTCGGAGGGCCCGGTCAGCGGCCGGTGGCCTGGCGGATGCAGAGATCGACGATGGACGGCGGCAGGGCGCCTTCCGCGGCCGAGCAGAACTCGTCCGCACGGGGCAGCGGCGGTACGGGATCCCGCGCGGGGCGGTCGGGCCGGTCGGCGGTGCTCCTCGGCGGGTGTGCGCGGCGCGGCGCGGCTGGCTTCGCGCGCCGTTCGGCCGTCGGGCGGGGGGCCTTGGCGGCGCGCCGGGACGGTTCGCGGCCGCTGTCCCGGTCGGTGGCGGCCCGGGCGGGGGCGGCCTCCGCCGGGAGTTCGCCGAGGGGCAGCGGCTCAGCGGGGCGCCCGGCCGGATCGGCTGCGGGGGACACGGCGTCGGGCCGGCTCAGATCCGGCGCGTCGACGGGGGGTACGGCATCACGCGCGGGCGCGCCGCCGTCCCGCGGGCCTCCGACCGACACGCAGCCGGTGCTTGCGAGGAGGGCGACGAGGGAGAGGGGCAGGGCCCGGAGCAACCGCATCGCACCACCATGCAGCACGGGCGGACGGGCCGGTTCCCGTCCGCGGGCGGGCGGCCGCGGGCGGGGGAGCAAGGGGGAGGGCCGAGGGGGCCGGGGCGGGCGCCGCGGAGGCTGCTGAAACGGTCCTCCTGGCTCACCGTGATCGTTCCTGCCGCGCAGGAAGGTTCACCGGTCCGGGAGAACGCGCACGTGGACGGGGGTGGACCTGACGGAGGAATCCCGACAAGGTTCGGAGGGGAACGGCAGTACGGATCCCGGGGGAGGCGCGACCCCCGGTGCTCCGCGTTGCCGTGCCGGCTCCCCGGACCGGGCCCGCCCGTGCGGCGGGATCGCTCCGGTGGGCCGCCCTGTGTGCCCGCCCGTCTGTCTGTCTGCCCGTATGGAGTTCCGCCCCATGAACGCAGCCCCCGCGCCCGGCAACGAACCCGATGTCCCGGAGCCGAAGCATCCGCTGAGCTCCGATCCCGAGCCCGATCCCGATCCGGATCCCGCCCTCGTCCCCGGGCGACCCCCTGCCGCCGGGTGGCGGGGATGGGGGGCGGTGGGGGCGGTGGCGCTCGGGATCTTCTGCCTCATCACCTCCGAGTTGCTGCCCGTCGGCCTGCTCACCCCCGTGGGCGCCGATCTCGGTGTCTCCGACGGCACCGCCGGGCTGATGGTCACGGTGCCGGGGCTGGTGGCGGGCTTCTGCGCGCCCCTCGTCACCGTGGGCGCCGGCCGGCTGGACCGGCGGTGGGTGCTGGTGGTGCTGATCGCCCTGATGGCCGTGGCCAACCTGGTCGCGGCCCTCGCTCCGGGCTTCGGCGTGCTGCTGGCCGCCCGGCTGCTCGTGGGCGTCAGCGTCGGAGGGTTCTGGGCCATAGCCGGCGGCCTCGCCGTCCGCCTCGTCCCCGCGCACCACGTGGGCCGGGCCACCGCGCTCGTCTTCGGCGGGGTCCCGACGGCCTCGGTGCTCGGGGTCCCCGCCGGGACCCTGCTCGGCGAACTCGGCGGCTGGCGCTTCGCCTTCGCGGCCGTGGGCGGGCTCGGGCTGCTCACCCTGGCCGCACTGCTCCTGCTGCTCCCGCCGCTGCCGCCGACCCGGACCATCACCTTCGCCCAGCTCCCCGCCCTGCTGCGGCGCAACCGCGCCGTCCGGGCCGGGGTGGTCGTCACCTTCCTGCTGGTCACGGGGCAGTTCGCCGCGTACACGTTCGTACGGCCGATCCTGCAGGAGGTGTCCGGGGTGAACGCCGCCTACGTGAGCACCCTCCTCCTCGGGTACGGAGTCGCGGGCGTGGCCGGCAACTTCCTGGCGGGAGCGCGCGATCCGTACCGGACCCTGTTCACGGTCGGGGCCTCCCTCACGGTGATCCTGGCGCTGATCGCCACGGTGCCGGGAGCGCTCGCCGGGACCGTGCTGCTGCTGGCCTGGGGGCTGGTGTACGGCGGGGTCTCGGTCAGCCTCCAGAGCTGGATGATCAAGGCCGCACCGCAGGACGCGGAGGCCGCCTCCTCGCTGATGGTGGCGATGTTCAACCTGGCCATCGCCGCGGGTGCGCTGTCCGGCGGTCTCGCGGTCGACGGGATCTCGGTGCCCGCCGCCCCCCTGGCCGGGGCCGTCCTGATGGCCCTGGCGGCCGTCACGGTCCGGGTCACCTCCACGTCCCGCAGGGCCGGACGGGCGGTCGCGGCGTCCGCGGTGTCCGCAGGAGGCGGCACCGGTACCGGAGGCGGCCCCGCCGAGGCCCGCGACGCCTCACCGGCCGACCGGCGATAGTCCGGCGGCGGACCAGCACCGGGCCTCCGAGCAGGAGTTGACCGTCCGCAATCCGGACGGTCAGCCGGCCGGCCCGGCAGAGGAGCCGCTCCGGGCGGTGCGGGTTCCGATGAAGAGGTCATGCCAGGACGGGGCGGATGGTGCGGATCGGACATCCGGCTTGACCCGGGGCATGTCCTGGAGAAAGAGTGCGCCGGTCGGACATCACCACCCGGACCGACCCGCCCCTGTTCCGGCCGCCGGCGCCGGCAGCCGGAACGGTCCTGCCGCCCGGCGGCGCAGGACCTGACCGGCCGGGTGCGGGGGCCGACACCGCACCGCCGCGCCGGCCCCCGTACCCGCCGGGAGACACCCGTGTCCCCTGACCCCTATGAGAGTGGGATCGTGCCCGACGACGATCGCTTGCTCGTACGCCCCTACGTAGCTCCCTCGGACCCGCTGCCCGGGTCTCCCTCGCCGGCCTGGCCCGAGGAATCCGGGCGGATCTTCGTACCGACGCACTTCGGGCCGCCGGCCGAGGAGCCCGGGGGCCCGCGCCTGATCGGGGCCCCGCCCGTGCCCGGGTCTGCGCACGTGCCCGGGCCGGACTCCGCTCCGCCCGCCCGGCGGACCGGACCCCCCGAGGCCCCGGCCGCCGACCGGCGGGGCAGTCGGCTCCCGCTCGTGGGACTCGCCCTGCTCGGACTCGGGGCGGCGGGAGCCCTCGCGTTCCTCCTGCGCGGCCCCGACCGGGAGCCGCCGCGCGCCGTGATCGCGCCGAACCTGTCCGTGCCGGTCCTCCCCGCGCGCAGCCCGGGGGCGGGCGAGGAGCCCTCGCCGACCGGGGGGTCCGGCGGCGCGCCCGCGCCCGGAACCCCCTCCGCGACGGCTCCGCAGGCCACGGACCGGCCCTCCTCCGGCCCGTCGCCGAGCACGAGCCGGGACCCGGGGCCCACGGGCCCGACGGGCACCCGCCCGACGCCCGGCGGGGGCGGGGACGGCACCCTGGGCCCCGGGGACCGCGGGGCCGAGGTGCGGGCCCTGCAGGAACGGCTCCACGGGCAGGGTTTCACGTACGTCTCCGTCACCGGCGTCTACGACGAGCAGACCCGGCGCGGCGTCCTCCAGCTCCAGCAGAACAGGAGCATCAAGGGCGACCCGCCGGGGGTCTACGGCCCGGCCACCCGCGCGGCCTTCGCGACCGAGGACTGACACCGGGACACCGGCCCGTCCTCGACCCCTGGGGCCGGTTCGTGCGGTGCGCGTGCGCGGTGGCAGGGTGCGGTCATGGATCAGGCGGAGATATTGCTCATCGGAGGGCGCGCGGGGGTCGGCAAGACGACCGTGGGCTGGGAGGTTTCGGCCCGGCTGCGCGCCGCGACGGTCGGCCACTGCGTCATCGAAGGCGACTTCATGGGGCAGGCGCATCCCGCTCCGGAGGGCGACCCCGGCCGAGAGGGGATCGCCGAACGCAATCTGACGGCGCTGTGGTCCAACTACGCCGAGCTCGGGTACCGGCGCTTGATCTACACGCACACGGTGAGCGTGCTGGCCGAGCGCGAGGGCATGTTCCGGCGGGCCATGGGGACGGACGTCAGGATCGTGCGGGTCGTGCTCACCGCCTCCGACGCCACCGTCCGCGAGCGGCTGACCGGTCGGGAACGGGGCTCGGAGCTGGAGAGCGAGCTGGAGAGCAGCGCCCGCAAGGCGCGGATCCTGGAGGAGCGGATGCCCCCGGACGCGGTGCGGGTGGCGACCGACGGGCGTTCCGTGGTCGACATCGCGCGCGAAGTGGTGGGCGCTACCGGCTGGCTGTAGTGGTGGTGCTGACGACCGGCTGTCCGGCGGTGCGGGTCGGTGACCTTCCCGCCGGCCCCGGCGCCGGTGACCGTTCAGCGGCCGCCGGCGACGCGCAGCACCGTACCCGTCGTGTACGCGGCGTCCGCGGACAGCAGCCAGGCGATGGCCGCGGCGACCTCCACCGGCTGGCCGGCCCGTCGGAGGGGGATCTCGGCGGCCGCGAGCGCCGGGCGGTCGGGGTCGCCCATGGCGGCGTGCATGTCGGTGTCGATGATGCCGGGGGCCACGGCGTTGACCCGGATCCCGTCCGGGCCCAGCTCCTTCGCGAGGCCCAGGGTCAGGGTGTCGGTGGCGGCCTTGGTGGCGGCGTAGTGGACGTAGCGGCCGGGGCTGCCGAGGGTGGCGGCCGCGGAGGAGACGTTGACGATGGCTCCGCCGCCGGACTCGGCCATGTCCCGGGCGGCGCGGCGGCAGCAGAGCAGGTACCCGAGGAGGTTGACGTCGAGCACGCGGCGCAGGTCCTCGACCTGGATGTCGGCGAGCCGGCCCGGGGTGCCGGTGACTCCGGCGTTGTTGACCAGTCCGGTCACCGCACCGAACTCGGCTCCGGCGATGTCGAAGAGCCGCTCCACGCCGCACTCCTCGGAGGTGTCGCCGCGTACGGTCACGCATCGGGCGCCGGCCTCCCGCACCCGCTCGGCGGTGGCCTCGGCGGCCGCGTCGTCGTGGAGGTAGCCGAGGACGAGATCGTGCCCGTCGGCGGCGAGCCGGACGCAGGTGGCGGCGCCGATTCCGCGACTGCCTCCGGTGACGATGGTGACCGGTCGACGTGACATGTGAGCCTCCTGTGTGACGCATTACCCCGTGTCGTGCCCACACCTGGGATCGCCGCAGAGTAACACCGGGATATGTGCTGGACCAGCGGAAATGGCGTACCGCAGAGTGCTGTCGGAGCGGCGGCTCCGGCCGATTCCGCCTACCGATCCGCCCCACCGATCCGCCCTACCGAGGAGCACCCCGATGTCGACCCTGCGGGTCACCGCCGAAGAGCTCGTAGTCCATCCGCACCCGAACGCCGACGCGCTGGAACTGGCGCAGGTCGGCCTCTACCGGGCAGTCGTGGCCAAAGACGCCTACCGGACGGGCGACTTCGCGCTCTACATCCCCGAACAGTCCGTCCTCCCCGCCGAGCTGATCGAGGAACTCGGACTGACCGGCCGCCTGGCCGGCTCCGCCGCCGACCGCGTCAAGGCCGTTCGGCTGCGCGGCGAACTGTCCCAGGGCCTCGTCTGCCTGCCGCGCGCCCTGCACGGCGTGGACCTCGCGCGGGCGGCCGAGGAGGGCACGGACTTCGCCGGACTGCTCGGCGTCCTCAAATGGGTCCCGCCCGTCCCGACGATCATGAGCGGCGACGTGGAGTCGGCCCCCGAGCTGCTCCCGTGGGTGGACATCGAGAACATCCAGCGCTACCCGGACATCTTCGAGCCCGGCGAGCGGGTCGTCCTCACCGAGAAACTGCACGGCACCGCCTGCCTGTTGACCCATCTGGCCGAAGACGGTCGGGTCCTGGTCTCGTCGAAGGGCTTCGGATCCCGGGGGCTGGCCCTGCGGGAGGACGAGCGCAACCTCTACTGGCGGGCCGTACGCGGCCACGGGGTGCCCGAGGCCGCGGCCCGGCTGGCGGAACGGCTCGGGGCGACCCGGGTCGGGATCTTCGGCGAGGTGTACGGCAAGGGCGTCCAGGACCTGGCGTACGGAACCGACGTACGAAGCACGGCCGACGCGCCCCCGGGGTACGCCGTCTTCGACGTCTCGGCCGAGATCGACGGCCAGGTGCACTGGCTGGACCCGGCGGAGGTCCTCAAGGAGTCCGGACTCCCCCTGGCGCCCCGCCTGTACGAAGGCCCGTACGACCTCGACAAGGTCCTGGAGCGGGCGAGCGGCCGGGAAACGGTGTCCGGCCGGGCCGTGCACCTGCGCGAGGGCGTAGTCATCCGTCCCGCGACGGAGCGCCACAGCCCCGTCCTCGGAGGCCGGGCCATAGCGAAGGCGATCAGCCCGGCGTACCTGACGCGCAAGGGGGGCACGGAGTACGAGTGAGGCGGGGCGAGCAGCCATAGCCCCCGGGCTAGCCTGGTCGGATGCTCCGATCCGACCCCCTCGCCCGCGCGCTCGACGCCCCGGCCGACCCGCCGCTGCGCCCGCTCCCGGAGGCCGTGGCCGCGCTGCTGCGCGAGTTGGCGGCGCCGCCCCGGCTGGCGGCGCACCTGCGGCTCGTGCACGACGTGGCGTACGCACTGACGGACTGGTTCGCCCGGTCCTGCCCGGAGCTGACCTTCGACCGCGAGGCCGTGCTCTTCGGCGCGGCCACGCACGACATCGGCAAGGTCGTGCACACGGCCGAACTCGAAGGCCCGGGGTCGGCGCACGAGCCGGCGGGGCGGGAGCTGCTCCTCGCGCACGGGTTCACCCCGGATCAGGCCCGCTTTGCCGCCACCCACGGCGCCTGGGAGGACCCGGCGGTGAGCCTTGAGGAGCTGCTGGTCAGCACTGCCGACAAGGTGTGGAAGGGCAAGCGGGTCGCAGGCCTGGAGGACCTGCTCATCGACCGTCTGCTACGGGCCTCCCCGCCAGGGGCCGAGCGCTGGGAGGTCTACCTCGCACTCGACCCGCTGCTCGCCGGGATCGCGGAAGGGGCAGACGCCCGCCTGGCCTTTCAGGCGGCCCACCCGGTCCGCGTCGGGCGAACCGGCTGAGATCGCGGCAGCTCCGGGGGGCGGTCGGGCGCTGAGGGTGGGCGGCTACAGTGCCGATATGGACGCAGCGAGCACGGCCACCGGTACCGGCACCGGGACGGCCGCCGGTACCGGAACGGCCCCGACCCTGGAGGACGTGGCCCGGGCCGCCGGTGTGTCCCGGGCCACGGTGTCCCGGGTGGTGAACGGGGTCCGCAATGTGGACCCCGCCATCCAGCAGGCGGTCCAGCAGGCTGTCGCCGCGACCGGATACGTGCCGAACCGCGCGGCCCGCTCCCTGGTGACCCGCCGCTCCGGCGCGGTGGCGCTGGTGGTCTCGGGCGCGGGGGCGGACACCGGCCGGGTGTTCCAGGACCCCTTCTTCGGGCGGGTGGTGAGCGGGGTCGTACGGGCCCTGCGCCCGCGCGGCGTGCATCCGGTGCTGCTGTTCGCCGACGGGGAGGCGGACCGCGCGCAGGTGGTCGCGTACCTCAGCCAGGGCGGTGCGGACGGAGCCCTGCTCGTCACCACCGACGGCCGCGACCCGCTGCCCGGCCTGCTCGCGCGGGCCGGGCTGCCCGCGGTGCTCTTCGCCCGTCCGGCACCGGAGATCCCGCTGGACTGGGTCGACCTGCGCCACCGCGAGGGCGGGGCGCTGGCCGCGCGGCACCTCCTCGCCCGGGGCTGCCGGCAGCTGGCCGCGATCGGCGGCCCGGCGGACGTCCCGGCGAGCCGGGACCGGGTGGAGGGCTTCCGGGAGGCGCTGGCCGGAACGCCGGTACGGGTGGCCGAGGCGGACTTCACGCTGGACGGCGGCGAGCAGGCGATGCGCGCCCTCCTCGCCGAACACCCGGACCTGGACGGAGTGTTCGCGGCGAACGACCTGATGGCCCAGGGTGCCTGCCTGGTGCTGCGCGAACACGGCCGGCGGATCCCCGAGGACGTGGCGGTGGTCGGCTTCGACGACTCCGGCGCGGCGGTGGCGGCGCGTCCCCGGCTGACGACGGTCCGTCAGCCGGTGGAGGAGATGGCGGCGGAGATGGTCCGCCTCCTCCTGGACCGCGTGGCCGGAGCGGCCGCGGCGGACCCGGCGGCCGTGCTCTTCGACCCGGAGCTGGTGGTCCGCGACTCGGCGTGAGCGCCCCGCGGCACGGCGAGCCCCCGGACCGGGCACGCTCAGCAGTCGAAGGCCCACCAGCAGATGGAATTGCGCAACCGCTGGTCGTCGAGGACCAGTTCGCGGATCGGCTCCGGGAGCTGCTCGCGCTGCCACAGGCATTCCCGCCGCCCCGCGCCCATCGCGTGGCCGCCCGCCGCGCGCGACTGCGTCATCGTGACCTCGCCCCGCACCCGCGCCCGGGCGTGCTCGATCGCCTCACGCGGCCGCCGGTCCTCGGGCCGGACCGCCTCGAAGAGGCCGAGGACGTGCTAGGCGCTCCTTCGGCGGGGCCGGCTCCCGGCAGCAGCCCCGGCACTCTACCCGCGTGCCGAACCGCCGCGGGTCCGGAGGGAGGTCTGCCAGCCCGGGGCCTCCGCCGCGGGCTCCGGGGGCGTGCGCCGGCCGCCCGTGGTGAAGAAGGCGGCCAGGGGGAGGGTGGCCGCGCCCACCGTGACCGCGTCCGGGCCCAGCGAGCCCATGTCGATGGTGACCCCGGCGGCCGGATGGCGCAGCGCGTAGCGCGTCGCGTGCTCCCGTACCGCCGGGAGGATGTGCGGACCCAGCATCAGGCCCGCCCAGCCGCCGATCAGGATCCGCTCCGGCCGGAAGAGGTTGATCACGTCCGACAGGCCCGCGCCCAGGTACTCCGCGGTCTCGTCGAGGACCTCGCGGGCGACCGCGTCCCCGCTGCCCGCCGCCGCCAGCAGCGCGGCCACGCCGTCCTCCTCGTCCCCGCCGGCGACCGCGTCCCCGCCGCCGCCCCGTTCCGCCCACCGTGCGAGGAGGGACTCCGCCCCCGTGTACGCCTCCAGGCAGCCCAGCGCCCCGCAGCGGCAGCGCCGCCCGCGCACCTGCACCGTGAGGTGGCCCCACTCCAGGGGCGCGCCCTCCGTGCCGGGCCCGTCCGGGGATCCGTCGGTGATCAGGCTCGCTCCGATGCCGGAGCCGAAGAGCACGACCACCGCGTCCCGGGCGCCGCGTCCCGCGCCGAACCACATCTCCGCCTGGCCGAGCGTGCGCGCCCCGTTGTCGATGAGGTACGGGACCCCGGGGGGTACGGCTCCCGTCGCGCGCAGCAGGGCCTCCAGCGGGACCGCGTCCCAGCCGATGGTCTGCCCGTGGACGACGGTCCCGCCGGGCGCGTCGCGGTCCACGATGCCGGGGACACCGATGCCGACCCCCAGCAGCCGGTCCGTGCCGACCCCGGCCCGCTCCAGGACGGTGGCGATCCCGCTCCGTACGTGGTCGACGATCGGGCCGACGTCGTAGCAGCCTCGCGGCTTCAACGGCAGCTCGGTGCGCGCCAGTTCGGTCAAGGTCAGGTCGAACAGCTCGACCCTGACCCGGGTTTCGCCGACATCGACGCCGATCAGGTGCGCGCTGCCGGGCGCCACGCGCAGCAGCGTACGCGGGCGGCCGCCGTCCGAATCGACGATGCCGGCCTCTTCCAGCAGTCCGTCCGCGACGAGTTCACCGACCACGTTGCTGACGGACCCCGAGCTCAGCCCGGTCGCGGGTCCCAGTTCCTGCCGGCTCATGGGCGCGCCGAAGTACAACTGCCGCAGCACGGCGCTGCGGTTGCCCGTTCGCAGGTCCCGCACCGTACGTCCACCGCGCCCCGCCGCCATCTGGCTCCTTCCGCCCTGACCTCCCTCGCAAGATACCCCGGCCGGTGGGGGTCCGGGCCCGATGCCGCCGCGCCGTACCCGCCGCTCCTCCCCGGGCGGGCGCGGGTCCTCGTGGTGGGATGGGGGCGGGGGCAAGCGACCGGCTCACGGAGAGGCGAGAAGGTATGTCCGAGGACCAAGAGGGCACGATGCGGGCGATGACGTACGACAGGTACGGCGGAGTGGAGGTGCTCTCCGAGACCCGGATCCCGGTGCCCAAGGTCGGACCCAGCGAGGTCCTCGTCCGGGTCCGCTGCGCCTCCGTCAACCCCGTCGACTGGAAGATCATGGCGGGCGGCCTCGACGGCCTCATGGACGTCGTGTACCCCGTCGTCCCGGGCTGGGACGTGGCCGGCACGGTCGAGTACGCGGGCATCGACACCCCCGAGTTCACCGCGGGCGACGAGGTCGTCGCCTATGCCCGCAAGGACTACGTCCACGGCGGCACCTTTGCCGAGTTCGTCACCGTGCCCGTACGGGCCCTCGCGCCCAAGCCCGTCTCCCTGACCTGGCAGCAGGCCGCGGGGCTGCCGCTGGCCGGCCTCACCGCCTACCAGCTGCTGACGCGCCTGGACACCGGCAAGGAGGACACCGTACTCGTGCACGGGGCCGCGGGCGGCGTCGGCTCCCTGGGCGTGCAGATCGCCCGGGCGCTCGGGGCCCGTGTCATCGGCACCGCCTCCGCGCGCAACCACGACCGGCTGCGGGAGCTGGGCTGCGAACCCGTCGAGTACGGGGACGGGCTCGCCGACCGGGTCCGCGCCCTGGCGCCCGACGGGGTCACCGTCGTCGCCGACTTTGTCGGGGGAGTCCTCGACACGACCCTGGCTGTACTGGCCGAGGGCGGCCGGCACGCCTCCATCGCCGACCACACCGTCCTGGGCTCCGGGGGCCAGTGGATGTGGGTACGACCGGTCGGCGCCGACCTCGCCGAGCTGGGCCGGCTGGCCGACGCCGGGCAGCTCACCGTCACCGTCGCCGAGACCTTCCCGCTCGCGGAACTTCCGGCCGCCTTCGAGCTCAGCCGGGAGGGGCACACCGCCGGGAAGATCGTCCTGGAGGTCTGACAGAGGTGGAGTCGTGGCCCCGCCACCCCGGCGGTCAGCGCCGGGGCGGCAGGGCCGGGGGTGGTTACGGGAGGCGGCCGTCGGGGCCCAGCACGGTGCCGGCCTCCGGGTGGAACTGGTCGTAGCCGCGGTTGTTGCACTGCAGCCCGCCCTTGATGCAGTGCTCGACCATGGCGTTCAGGGTGCGCTCGTCCCACGCGTTGAAGAAGTCGTAGTGGAAGGAGTGGCCGGACCCGCTGGAGAGCCTGACCTGCGACATGTCACCGCTGACCGGGAAGGCCATCTTGAACTCGACCATCGGGACGGCGACCGGGTGGGAGGTGGGGCAGACGTTGTCGTTGTTGCCCGGCTTCGCGACCGGGTAGGCCATGTGGGCCTTGTGGTCCGGCGTGTCGAGGTTCTTGCCGTCCCAGCAACTGGGCGCCTGCATACGGATGTTGAGCTGGGTGCCGGCCGGGCAGTTGGCCGGGAACTCGGTGTTCTTGAAGCTGTCGCCGCACTCCCAGCCCTCGACCCAGCCCTTGTGCGAGCGGAACTCCGCGGCGGTCTGGGTCGGGCTGCCGACGAGGAAGCGCAGGCCCTTGGGGAAGGGGCGCACGCTCGTGTAGTCGGTGACCCCGGTCTTGTAGTAGATGACCTGGGGGCTGGTGGGCAGGATCTTCTGGTTGCCGTTGAAGAGCGTTGGCATCCAGTAGCCGGACAGGTCGCCGACCGCGGTACAGGCCGTGCCGCCGGCGCTCAGGGAGGCGGTGGTGCTGTTGGCGTCCGTGCCGGTGTTGCCCATGAAGGTGTGGTCGTGCGAAGCGCCGGGCCGGCCCGCGTACACGATCGGGTCGTCCGGTGCGGTCTTGGTGACCGAGCAGTTGGCCTGGAACTCGTGGAAGTACCGGTCCGGCGGGTTGTTCCAGGACGGGGTCACGCCGGTGACCTGCGGAACGGCCGGGATGTAGCCGTCGCCGTCGGGGTCGTCGCCCCCGGCGACCGCCGCCACGGCGGAGTGGTCCATGTTCATGTGGACGGCGCCGGAGTCCGGCGAGGCCTGTGCCGTGAGCGTGCCGGCGCCCAGGCCGGCGGCGGCCGTCACGGCGATGGCCGCCGAGACCAGGAATGCGGACAAGGTCCGCGGTCGCAGATGCATCGTTCAGCTCCTTGTAGAGGGAGGTGGGGGGGCGAGAGGGCGCCGGGTTGGGAGAGCGCTCTCTCGGATGGCCCGGAAAACGCGGGGCGGCCGGTGGCCGCCCCGCGAGCCGGGGGTCAGGGGTGGATCAGGGGAAGGAGACGACGGTCGAGGGGACGGTGGAGGTGCCGGAGGTCGGCGAGCCCGTGTTGTTGATGACGTGCTCGTACTGGCCGTTGCCGCCGAGGGAGACCACGAGGAGGTCGTGGAACTTCACGCCCGGCTTCACCGGGACCTGGAAACCGTGATCCTGACGGATCGTCGGGTCGACGTTGTAGTAGCAGTAGCTGCCCAGGCCCCAGCCCTCGTGCGTATTGACCGAGTCGGCGACCTTGTAGGCGGCGTAGCCCTTGATCGAACCGTTCTGGATCGCGGCCTGGTTGGGGGCGTCGTACGCCTTCTCGTTCTGGAAGAAGATCGTGCGGCCGCGCTCGCCGTTCCACTCCACGTCGTACTTGTTGAAGTGCTCGACGAACAGTCCGGTGGCCAGCACGTCGTCACCGTTGACGCGGAACCCGTAGTCGGAGCGGTTGGTCTCCCAGCCCACTCCGTCGCCGTGGTCGGCGCGCCAGATCCAGGTGTGGTCGACGATCGTGTCGTGGTTGTTGACGACCATGCCCACCGTGGCCTTGCCGGCGCCGGCGCCGCCGACGCGGATGAACACGTCCTGGACGGTGGTCGGGTTGGCCGCGTGGTCCGTGGTGGTGCCGGCCGGGCCGACCTCCAGCAGGGTGGGGGAGTTGACCTGGCCCGCGTCGATCAGGAAGCCGGCGAGCTTCACGCCGTCGACGTCGGCGACCTTCATCGCCGTCACCCCGTTGTCCGGGATGACGGTGGCGAGGCCGAGGCCCAGCACGACCGTGTCCGGGCGGTTGACCTGGATGGTCTGGTCGACGTGGTAGACGCCCGGGGTGAAGAGCAGGTGCAGGCCCTGGGCCAGTGCCTGGTTCATCGTCGCGGCGCTGGTGCCGGGCTTGACCACGTAGAACTGGCTCAGCGGGATCGAGGAGCCCTGCGGCGCCCCGTTGCCCCAGGAGGTGCCGCGCGCGTTGGTGCGCTTGGCGGGGACGAACACCTTGTACTCGGAGCCGTCGAGGTAGAGGAACGGCTTCTCGCGGGAGACCGGGGTGGTGTCGAGGGTGGTGTAGCGGGGCTCCGGGAAGCTCTGCGCGGGTGCGCCCTGGGTGCCGGAGAAGACCTGGTTCCAGACGCTGTTGGACCAGCCGCCGATGGAGCTGTCGCGGGTGTACCACTGCTGCTGCGAGTAGTTGCCGACCTGGCCGTCGATCTTCGAGTCGGCGATGTAGCCGCCCGAGGCCCAGCCGTAGCCGTTCGGGGCGAGGTTGAGGCCGCCCTTGATGTGCATCCGGCGGAAGGGCGCGGCCTGGGAGACGGCCCAGCGGTTGGTGCCGCTGACCGGGTTCAGCGCGAGGTTCTCGGCCGAACGCCAGAAGTTCTGGGTGGCGTTGCCGCCGAACCAGCCGGCGTCCACGGTCACGTCACCGTTGATGGTGGTGTCGTCGGGGTTCAGTCCGAGGCCGGAGATCGAGGTGTAGAAGCCGATCTGGGCGTTGAGGCCGTTGTAGGTGCCCGGCTTGAAGAGGAACTGGTAGCGCCCGGAGCCGAACTGCGCTGACTCCTGCTGGGTGAAGACCTCGTCCAGCTTGGCCTGGATGTTCGGGGTCGACGGATCGAAGACGATCACGTTGGGGCCGAGGTCGCCGCCGCCGGGGAGCGTCGGGCCGCCGCCGGCGGTGCCGTAGACCTGGAACTCCCAGAGGGAGTAGCCGTATCCGGTGGTGCGCTGGGTGCCGTAGACGCGGACGTAGCGGGCGGTGCCGGTGATGTCGTGGGTCTGGACGCCACCGGTGGCGTTGGCGGCGGAGTAGGCCGTGGACCAGTTGGTGCCGTCCGTGGACAGCTCGACGCGGTACGCCTTCGCGGCGGCGGTCTCCCAGCGCAGGACCACCTGGCTCAGCTGGGCGGAGGCGCCGAGGTCGACCTGTATCCACTGCGGGTCGGAGAACTGGCTGGACCAGCGGGTCCCGTTGTTGCCGTCGACGGCCGCGGAGGCGGGGGTGCCGGCTCCCTCGATGGAGGAGGCGGTGACGGCCTTGCCCTGGGAGAGGGGCGTGGGCGCGGCGGTCGCCGCGGTGCTCGGCAGGAGCACGAGGAGGGCCGCGACGAGCGCTCCGGCGAGCGTGGCCACGGTCAACCGGGACGGGCGCGAGGGGTGACGGGATCCCTGACGCGAAGGGTGGTGCGGGGGGTGGGGAGGGTGAGCGGAGAGGAGGGGCATGCGGGGCTACTCCTGACGTTGTGGATCCGGGGGGGATCGAAGCGTGAGTGAACTGCCCGGCGCCGGGGCCGTCAAGGGTTTGAGCGTTCATGAACTGAAGATCCAATGAGGTGTCAAACACGCATCAGGCCTGTGAACTTGGAGTTTCTTCAATCCTTGTGAAAAGTATTGACGAAAAAACTTTGCACGACTCTACTGAGGCTCTGACCGCTCCGTCCCGCCATGCCCGCTGCGGCGGGGCGGAGCTCTGGCCGGGAACCTTCGTCCTGTTCGGAGGATGCGGTCCGAAGGGTGGTTGGGCGCTCCCGTGCGTTCGTTACTTGTCGTCAGGGAAGGTCGGGGACGGCACCGCACTCCGCCCGGGCCACCTCGGTGCCGGGGAGCGTCGCCGACCAGGGTGCGGCGTGGGCCTCGAGGGTGCTCGCGTCCGGCGGCGTCGGGCCGAGGCCGATCGCGTAGCGGGCCAGGGTCGCGGTCCGCTCGAAGGGCCGGGGCCAGGCGTGGGCCTCCGTGCACCCGGCCTCCGCCAGGGCGCCGAGCAGCGCGCGCAGCCGTCCGCGGGTGCGGCCCAGGTTGTCCTCGAAGTCGCGGGGCCGGGGGCCGGTCACGGTGACCACGGCCCAGGCGGCGTGCCGGCGGTGCGGGGGCATGGCGTCGATCCCGGCGACAGTGGTGAGGGGCGCCCCGGGACTCTCCTCCAGTGCTTCCCACGTGGCGAACAGCTCCCGCGTCAGCAAGTCGGCGATGCCGGAGGTGACTTGAGCGGTGCAGCTGCGCACCGGCGCGGTGGGTGTCAGGACGGTCAGCACGGAAACGGGGCTGCCGGGGTCGGCCGCCGGCGCGGCCTGCGGCAGGTCCAGCCCCACCGGGGTGCGCCAGTCCCAGGCGGCCCAGGTGGCGAAGAAGGTGCGGAGCAGGGGGCCGGGGGAGAGGTCGGGGGCGGAGCGGACCGTCCGGGCGGCCAGTACGGACCAGGCGAGTCCGGGCAGGCCGCCGAAGGGCGCGGAGTCCAGCCCCCGGGACCGGGCCCAGGCCTTGACCTCGCGCGCCAGCCGGGCGAACGCCGCGTGCTCCGGGCCCGCGAACTCCCGTACCGCCTCGGCGTCGCTCACCGCACTCAGCGCCACCGCCGCGGCCTCGCCGAGCTCCCCCCGCCGGGCGACGGCCCGCTCCGGCGGCACGGCTCCGGTGGCGACCACCACCAGGTCCACGTCCAGCCCGGCGACGCTCAACCGCAGGCCCGGTACCCGCGCGCCGGTAACCTCACGGAGCCGCTCCGCCTCGGGCAGGGCCGCCGCGACCCGAGCCCGTACCCCCGCCAGGTCGACGGCGCCGGGCAGGGCGGCGACCAGGTCCAGATCCGCGCCCGGCAGCGCGCAGTCCATCCGGCGCGACCCGACCGCATGCACGCTCCCCTCGGCCAGGGCCACCGCGATCCGGGCCGCGACGGCCTCGGCCTGCGCGGAGTTCGTGGCGGCCCGACGGGGTGTCGTGGGGTGGGCGGGCTCGGGGCTCCAGCGGATTGCGCCCGTGCCGAGTTCCACCGTGGCGCGGATCCGCATGGGACCGTCGCCGCGGCGGGACAGGATCGCGAGGGAGTCCACGCGCGCCGACCGGGCGCCGCCGAGGCGGGCCGCGAACTCGCGTTCCGCGCGGCCGGGGTCGGAGCTGCGTCCCAGGGTGAGGTGGGGCGTGAACCCCTCGGCGCGGCCCCGGCAGCCGGGGAACCGAGCCGTCAGGGCGTTGCGGAGCTGCTGCCACGGGGCGTCACCGGCCGCCGCCGGATCCAGCCACAGGGTCGGGCCGAAGCTGTCCACGCCCTCGAGGCGCGCCGTGAACGGGGCTGTTTCCGCGGCCGCTTCGGAGAGGAGGGGCAGGGCCGCTTCGAAGGAGGACTCCGGGACGAAGCCGAAGAGCAGGTTCACGTGTGCGGGCCAGCGCTCCGCCTGCGGGTCGTGTGCGCGGCGCAGCGCCTCCACCGCCTCGTCCGGCGGCGCCGGCCAGGCCACCGCCGTCCGTGCGGTGGCGGGGACGTCCAGGACCGCGCGTCCGGAGTCGGCGCCCGGGGCGAAGTCCAGGGAGGCTTCGACCCCGTAGTGGTCGGAGATGAACAGCCCGTCGGCTGCCGGTGAGTCGCCGCGCAGCGCGGCCTGCGCCACACGAACTCCGGTGCACCGCAGCAGGATGCGGTCCAGGCGGGCTGCCCGGCCCGACAACGACCCGACCGCCGCCAGGGGATTGGCGACCGGATCGAAGGTCGGGGCCCCGTCGCCCGGCCCGTGCACCTCGGTCCACACGTCCCGCAGTCCCAGCACCGCGGCCGGACCGTCTGCCCCCGACCGGCCGTCGTTGAAGTCGCCGAGCAGGGCCACGTCGGCCGCCTCGATCCCGGACAGCCCTTCCGCGAGCTGCGCCAGTTCGGCCGTGCGGCGGTCCCCGCCCCGCTCGGTGTGATCACTCGTCAGATGCGTGGCCGCGACCACCAGTGGCCCGCCCGCCGTCTCCACGGTCACCGCGACGACCGCCTTGTGCGGCCCCAGTACGTGAACTCCGGCCTCCCGCACCGGCAGTCGGCTCAGCACCAGCAGCCCGCTCTCCGTCACGTCCCGGCCGCCCGGGTCGGCGGCGACCGTGTACCCGGACCGGACCCACGGTTCGGCGAGCAGCATGCGGAGCAGCTCGCGCTCCACTTCCTGGAGCGCGATCACATCGGCGTCGGCCGCCGCCAGGTCGGCCAGCAGGAGCGGCCTGCGCCGCTCGGTGGCGATGCGCGGGGCGTCGTACCGGTCCCAGAGGGTGTTCCAGGTCAACAAACGGATGGCGGAAGGGGGTTGGGGGCAGAGTGCGGCCTCCGGTGCGGCCCGCCACCCGCCGCCGCCGGACGGGTCCCATGCGTACGGGGTCCGTGCGGTGAAGAACGGCGCCCGCAGCAGCCTCGGATCGCGGACGCGTCCCGCCGAGGTGGTGTCGATGGTGTCGACACCCGTCGCCCGGTCCCACACCAGCTCGCCGTCGGCCTCCACGAACAGCACCCGGTGCCAGGGGATGTCGCCCCCGGGGACGAAGGACGGGAGGGACACCCGCTTGGGCGCGGCTCCGCGCTGCAGCAGTCCCAGCGTGAACCGGGCGGGATCGAAGCGGGGGTCCCAGCGGACCTGGTGGTAGAGCTCCTCGCTGGTACGCATCAGCCCTCCTCGCGGCTCGTCGCGCCGATCGTGCCCGCCGTGTCCCCGACGGTTCCGTCCGCCCCGATGTACCACGTACGGTGCGCCTCGCCGGGGTACGGCGGAGCGAACCGGCGCAGCTGCGAGGTGAGCACGGTCTCCGGCACCGGGTGCGCGCGCGTGGAGTTGCGGCGGATCAGCTCCGCCTCCTCGACCAGCAGCACGGCGTGGGTGACCAGCGCGTCCCGCCGCCGGGCGACCGCGCCGGCCAGCCCGCGCTGCTGGGCGGTCAGGGAGGTGGCGTCCCACACCACCGTGCCCCCGCGCCGCGCGGCCGAGGCGAGTGCGGAGTCCAGCCGGTCGAGGCCCTCGCGGAGCACGTCCGCGTTGTCCCGCTGATCCGCGCGCGAACCCCGGGCGCCGCGCAGGTCGTCGAGGCTGATGCAGGCCTCCACCCCGGGCAGGTTCCGGACGTAGGTGCTCTTTCCGCTGCCCGAGGGGCCGCAGAGCTGCACCAGCCGGGGGAAGGAAGTGCCGTCCCGCCACCGCCAGGTCGCCGCGACGGCTTCTTCGGGGCCGGTCAGTTTGCCCTGGCCGTAGGCGAGGCGGGCTTCGGCCCAGCAGCGGTCGGCGGCATCAAGGCTGTCGCTGTCACCGTCGCTGCCGTCGCCCATGCCGGCCTCGGCGAGGGCGGCTCGGAGCCCCGCCCGCAGCGGCTCCAGCGGCGCCGGCCCCATCAGCCCCGCCTCCTCGGCGTGCAGCGCGGACCACTCGACGCACTCGCGGGCCCCGCCGTCCCGCTCCCCGTCCCCGCCGAGTGCTCCCGCCAGCGCGTGCAGCACTCCCAGGTCGGCCGCCTCCGCCATCCGTACGAGCCCCGCCCGCCGTTCGGCGTCCGGGTACGGGAAGGGCCTGCGCAGCACCGGATGGAGCCCGGCCAGGTCCGCGACCCGGCGTGCGGTGGCCATCCCGAGCGGTCCGGCGGCCAGCCGTGACACGAGCGCGGCTCGCGGTACGCCGTGCAGGGCCGCCGCCAGGAGTCCGGACAACCGCTCCTCGCCGGACCGGCGCACGCTCAGGCCGTCGATGTGGTCCGCCACTTCGGCGACCGGTCCCTCGATTCCAGCCGCCTCGACGACCGTGTCCGCCCCCACCGCGCGGAGCAGCCCGGCCGCATCCGGATCCCCGCCGGACCGGGCGTCCCACAGGGCGGCCGCCGGACCGAGTCCGTTCGGCACCACCGGGGCGTACATCCAGTGCGTGTCCGTCCGCACGTGCCCGCCCCGCACCCATTTGGCCACGCACCGCCCGAAGTCGGCCCGCTCGAAGCCGGCCGCCGTGCGCACGACGTACCCCTCCTGCCGCTCCGTGTCGAGCCGGAGTCGCCGCAGGGCCCGCTCGTCGAAGACCCCGCGCCACAGGACGCGCGGTACCGGGACCCCGAGACCGTGCAGGAAGCGCACCGTACGGTCCCAGTCCAGGCAGTGGTCGCCGTCCCACACCGAGAACCCGTAGAACCAGGCGTCGAGTTCCTCGTACGCGAGCGAGTGCCGGGCGTAGAGGTTCTCCCCGCACACCCGCCGGCCGGCGGGGATTCCAGGGCCGATACGGCTCTGCAGGCCCTTCACCCAGGCGCGCGAGGGATGGTGCCCCGAATCGAGCGACCGCGCGTGCAGACCGTCGGAGTACAGGGTGGTGTTCTCGCCGTCGAGCTTCTCGGTGACCACCACCTCGCGCCCGGCGAAACCGGAAAGCATGCCGGGCCCGGTCGTGCGCACGTCGTCGGACGTCGCACCCGGTGACCAGGGCAGGTGCGGGGTCCGGGGGTAGTGCGTGCGCATGATCCGCTCCCTGCGGGCCGGGACTGGGGCCCGGCCACTCTAGGGAGGCGGAACCCGCCCGGACCAGCGATTATCGGCGAGCGGGGAGGGGCGGGGAGGGGGTCAGTACCCGACGGTGAACCGCTTGCCCCCGTGCGCGTCGCGCTCGATCTCGTCCAGCAGCGCGACCGCGAAGTCCTCCGTGGAGATCAGGCTGTTGCCGTCGTCGTCCACGACCAGGTCGTCGAGCCCCAGCCGGTACGTGCCCGTCCGCGAGCCGGGTTCGATGGTGGCGGCCGGACTGAGGCTGGTCCAGTGGACCTCGTCCACCGGGACGGTCCGCAGGAAGTCGAGGGCGTCCCCGTGGGCGTGCATGACGGCGAGCACCGGCGCCGGGATCCCCGCCTGGTCCCAGACCTTCGGTCCGCCGGGGGTGCGCAGGGAGCCCGCCCCGCCGACGGTGACCACGCGCGGCCGAGGCCCGTCCTCACCGAGGGACTGCACGCCGCCGATCAGGGCCTTCGCCGCGCCGACGAGGGTGCCGGGGTCCCCGGAGCCCGGACCGTACGCGCTGACCACCACGTCCTGGCCGGCCGCCGCCCGGCCCACGGAGGCGGGGTCGAGGACGTCGCCGCGGACGACGGTGACGTCGGCGGAGCTGGCTTCGGACTCGGCGAAGTGCGCGGGATCGCGTACGACGGCCGTGACCTCGTGTCCGCGTCCGAGTGCTTCGTGCATCACCCGGGATCCGATGGTGCCGGTCGCGCCGAAGAGGGCGATCTTCGCCATGGCCACTCCTGGAGGTGGGGGCTGGAGGGGCCCCGGTCGGGGTCCGCCGCGCCCATCCAAGCGAATCCCGCCGCCCGCACCCGGCAGCGCCACGCGGTCAGGGCGACGCAGAGCACCACGCGGTCAGCGGCACAGCGCGACGATGGCCGGGTCCACCCTGCCCCGGGCCGCCGCGCACAGCGGCGCCATGTCGTACGTACGGTTCGGCGCGGGCCGGGTGCCACGGGACTTCGCGGCGGGCGCCGCCGGCTTCTTCGGCTTCTTCGGCTTCTTCGGCGCGGCCCGCCGGGGCCGCTCCGGCCGGTGCCGCGGCGCGGCGGCCTTCACCCGGCTCCGCGCCCGGGCGGCGGGCGCAGCCGGCGGTGCGACCGCGGCCGGCGGCACGGGAGCCGAGGCACCCCCCGGCACCGGACCGGCATCCTGCGCGACCTCGGGCAGCGTGCCCAGCGGCCAGGCCTCGCCGACCTCGCCCGCCGCTCCCGGCAGGCCCGTCGGCAGCTCCGGCGGCAGTTCGGTCCGTACCTCGGTCAGCGCGCCGGGCCGTACGCCCTGCCGCCCGCCGGTCGGCGGCTCCGTAGCCGCCGACCGTGCTCCGGCCCCCGGCCCGGGCGGGCCCACGGTCACACATCCGGTCACACACCCGGCCGCCAAGGCCAGCGCGAAGATGATCAGGGGCACCCGAGGTCCCCGGCGCGACTCCATCCGCCCACCCTGCCCGACGAAGGCCGCCGCCCCCGCACGCGCTCACCCGCACGGGTGGTCCGGATCCCTCGACGGGAGGCCTCAGCCGCAGGTCACGCTGTCCCTCGGCGTGTAACGGGTCTTCATCGTCTCGCGCTTGACCTCCTGCCCGCCCTTCACGAACACCCGGTCGACGGCGACGTCGAAGCCCTCCAGCGGGGACTGCGGTTCGCACTTGGGGCCGGTGTCCGTGCGGGTGGCGGGCGGCTTGACGTTCGTCCGCGGGCCCTTGACCGCGCGGATCTCGTCGTACTGCTTCGTTCCCAGGAAGGTGATGGTGATGGAGGTGTCGGTCGCCTCCGCCTGGATGTAGAGGGCCTTGCCCGAGTCGTTGGCGAAGCGCAGGTCGAGGCTGCCCCACGCCACGGTGGCCTCGCGGCCCTCCGGATAGCGCTCGATGTAGAAGGAGTGCGCCCCGTACTCGACGGGCTTGATCCCGGAGAAGAACATCGCGTTGAAGACCGTGGTGGCCACCGCCGACACGCCGCCGCCCGAGGCCTTCTCGTACTGGCCGTTGTTGATGATCAGGCCGTCGACGAAACCGTTCTCCTTCGTGCGCTCGCCGACGCGGCGGTTGAAGCTCCACGTCTCGTCGGGCAGCACGAGCGAGCCGTTGATCAGCTCCGCGGCCCGCCCGATGTTCGTCGTGCGGTACGGGGCCTTCTCGAAGTCGACGGTGAAGGAGGACACCTCCTCCTTGATGCCCAGCTGCCCGACGGTGTTGGCCGTCAGCTTCGGCTGGACCTCCTCGGTCGGGACCTCGCCCGTGCGCTCCGCCGCGCCCGCCCGCGTCAGCAGCGGCAGCACGGCGGCGGACAGGCCCTCCTCGGCGACCCGGCGTCCGGCCCGGCCCTCCTCGGTGACGGAGACCGCGCCGGCGGAGTCCGTACGCAGCTTCGCCTCGACAGGGCCGGGCGTTGCCTGCCGCAGCAGGCCGGCCAGCTCCGGGTCGGCGAGCAGGGCCTTGGCGTCGAGGCCGGGCGCGAGGCGGCCCTGGCCGTCGTCCTTGAGGGTGAGGTGCTTGGCGAGGACGGCCGGGCCGACGGGTATGCGCTTGCCCGCCACGGTCAGGGTCACCGGGGCCGACACCGCGGGTTCGGCGAACTCCTTCAGCGCCCGCTCCGTCTCCTGCTGCCCGATCCGGGGCTCCGTGCTCCGGACGGGGAGCACGACGGGCCCGTCGGCGGGCCGGGTCCAGGCGGACCGGAGCACCCCGAGGGAGCCGTCGACGTCGAGGTCGGTACCGGTGACCGGGGCCACCGCCCTGGCCTTGCCCTTCTCGAAGGAGACCGAGCCCTCCCGGGCCTCCACCCGCGTCTTCGCACCGATCCCGCCCAGGGCGGAGCGGGCCGCCTTCTCGTCGAGCCGGACCACGGGCTGCACGTCGGGATCGCCGGAGGAGAACAGCCGGCCGATCACACTGACGGGGTCGGAACCGGAGCGGGCCGCCCGGTCGGCGGTGGCGCCGGTGTCCAGGGACAGGCCGAGGGTCGCCGGCTGCGCCTGCTCGGTCCGCTCCCCGATCCGCAGGGCCAGCGGGGAGGCGGCGGACGGGCCGAGCGCACGGTTCAGGGTCTGCCGGGCCTCGGCCCGGCTCATCCCGCCTATGTCGACACCGCGCACCTTCGTGCCGGCGGCTATGTCGTCGCCCGCCAGCAGCAGGCCCGCGGCGTACAGCCCGCCGAAGCCGAGGACCGCGACGCCGCCGGCCACGCTGGCCACACCCGGGACGGTCCACCGTTTGCCGGGGGCCGACGGGGTGCCCGTACGGGGTGCGCGTCGCATGGGTGGGTTCCTCCTCGGGCCGGTGACGTGGTCGGACCGGCGGTTTTCATGCCGCCAGTCCGCCCCGGGAACGTAGCAAGATCCGTGTAACCAGGTAATAAGGAGGTATAGGGGTGGCAAAGAGGAACGAGTGGATCTCCGTAACCAGGCGACCGCCCGCGCTGTTGCACAGCCCGCGGGCCCACCCGTGCGGAACGCCCCGGCGGGGCCCGCGCGATGGCCGCGCCCGGCCCGGACGACGGGGCCGCGCGGCGCCCGTGATGCCCGCGCGGTGCCCCTACGGTGAATGGAGTCCGATGCCGCAGCTGACCGACGAGGACGTGACGCAGGACACGGGCGCCGCCCCGCGCCAGGACCCGCCCCAGGCCGCGTCCCCGCCCCAGGACCCGCCTCCGCGCCCGGGCACGTGGATGACCCCCGAGGAGTACGGGGCCTCCCGCGCCACCCTCTGGACGGGCGCCGTCGTGCTCGTCACCGATGCCGACGGGCGGGTCCTCGTCCAGAGCGTCGACTACCGGCCCGACCGCCTCCTGCCCGGCGGCGCCGTGGACGCCGGCGAGGCACCGGCCGCGGCGGCCGCCCGCGAGATGTACGAGGAGCTCGGCGTCGAGGACCGCTACCCGCGCGGCCTCGCCGTCGACTGGATCCCGGCCGACGCGCCCGGCATGCCGTCCGGGATGGGGTTCCCCGGCGAGATCCTGCACGTCTTCGACGGCGGCACCTGGGCCCGGGAGCGCATCGACTCCGTCCGCCTCCCCGCACAGGAGATCACCGGCATCCACTTCGCCGAGCCGGCCGACCTGCCCGCCCTGATGGACGCGGGCGACGCCCGCCGCGCCCTGTCCGCGCTGCGGGCCCGGATCAACGGCGGCGGCGCCGCCCTGCTGGAGGACGGCCGCCCCACCAGCCCCACCGCCCTGGACCGGCTCGGTGTCCTGCGCGGCCGCCGCGTCCCGCTGCACGGCACCTGGCACTCCGGTCCCGCGCCCGCGCACCTGACGCCGCACGACCCCGCCGGCTGGCTCTTCGCCCCCGACGGGCGCGTCCTGCTGCTCATCGCCCGCGCCACCGGCGCCGCCCACCTGCCGCCCCCGACGGCGGGCCGCACCACGGGCGCGCTCGCGCTCGGGTACCGGTACGCCGACCAGGGCGCCCATCCGCGCACCGCGGCCCGGCTCACGGCGCTGCCCCCGGGCCAGGACCCGGCGTACGCCCGGCTGCTGGCCACCCCCGAACAGGTCCGCGAGCTCAGCGACTGGGGCCCGGCCGGCCACGAGGAACTCGCCGCCGTCCACGCCGCCCGCGCCCTGCTCGCCCTCCCCGCGCCGCCCCGCACCCCACCCGTGGAACTCCCTGCCGAGGGCTGCCACTGGTGAGCGCGGAACGGCTCAATCCCCGCCCGGCGGGCCCCGGTCCCGCAGCATGAGGGGATGAGCGAGACTGCGATCACCTACACCGTCTACGTCCAGGCCGACCCCGAGCGGGTGTGGCAGGCCCTGACCGAGCCCGCGTTCACCCGCCGCTACTGGGGGCTCGACTTCGAGACCGACTGGCGCGTGGGCTCGACGATGGACTGGGTGGAGCGCGGGGCGCGGACCAGCGATCCGGAGCAGGTGGTGCTGGAATGCGTACCGAACCGGCTGCTCTCCTACACCTGGCACACCTTCACACCGCAGTGGGCCGCCTCGGCGGGCATCGGCGAGGAGCTGCGCGCCGAGCTGGCCCGCGAGCGGCGCACGAAGGTGACGTACGAGATCGAGCCGGTCGGTGACACGCTCGCCCGGCTGACCATCCTCCACGAGGGCTTCGAACCGGGCGGCACCCTCATCGGCATGTGCGGGCGGGCCTGGCCGATGCTCGCGTCCAGTCTCAAGACCCTGCTGGAGACAGGCGCCCCGCTCCCGGAGGAGGGGCACGCGAACGAACAGGGTTCCGGCGGCTACGAGGCCCACGACCGGCGGGCCTGAAGCGGCCGCCGGGGCCCGCCGGGTCCCGCCGGGCCCGACCGGGTCCGGTCAGGTACGGGAGGGGACGATGCAGCGCAGCGGGCCGGCGGGGATGTCGGTGGTCTCGTCGTACGGGTCGACCACTGGCCACGGCCGGTCGGCGGCCTTCGCCTCCTTCGAGAAGTAGGGGTGGACGAAGCCGTCGACCGTGCCGCAGTCGTGGTTGCCGAGCTGCCGGCGGTAGTCGGCCGGGACCAGCTTCCCGGCCGTCACCCCGGAGGACCCGGCCGGAGCGTAGAGCAGGACCAGCTGTCTGCGGACGACGACCCGTGCCACCTCCTCCGTGTCGGGCGCCGGCCCCGGCTCGGAGGCCGGCGCCGCGCGCTGCAGGGCGTAGACGAAGGTGTAGTCGGCGTTGATCCGCAGCTGTCCGGGGACCCCGCCGGGTTCGAAGGACATCGCGCCGCGCACCCGGACGCCCTCCTCGGCCACGGTGAGCTCGGCGGGGTTGAAGCGCGTGAACATCTCGGTGGGGTCGCCGTCCGGGAGGCCGGGGGCGCGCAGGTGCTCCGCCAGCCGGTCCCGTGCGGGCTGCTGCGGATCGAGCAGCTCCAGGGCCCGGGCGGGATGTCCGCCCCGGAGCACCTCCGGATCCAGATTGGCCGCGACCACGAATTCCCGTGCCCGGCTCAGCCCCTCCGCGACCTGCTGCCGGGACAGGGAGCCGACCGCCGCGGGAGCGGGCAGCGGGAGCTCCTGCGCGCCGGTCGCCCAGCCGCGGGCCGGCGAGCCGCGCAGCGGCAGGTTGGTCGTCGCCGGCCAGGCGTCGGGCCACAGCTGCTCCTCGAGCGCGGCGGCGGCGAACGGCTCGTCAGCGGGCCGCGCCCCGGTGTTGGTCACCAGCCAGGTGGCGAGGCCGGCCAGCGCGAGGGCGGCGGCGGCTCCGACGGACGCGCGCCGCCTGCGCCGCCTGCGCCGGTCCGCGCGGAAGGCCTCCTCGCGGTCCGGGTTCCGCGCTTCTGTCCGCAGCCGCGCGATGTAGTCCACCGGATCCGACATGCTCGGCCCCCGCCCTCGTCCGTCGTTCCGGCCATCCCACAGGCGGTCGCGCAGGTGGCACAAGACATCCCATGATCACGTAATGTTCCTGTGACCTGCCTGGACGAGGGGCCCCGAGGTGTGCATGGCCGTGCGGCCGGGTCCCTGGCGACGGCGCCGCGTCCTTGATGCCACCCTGACAACCTCTCGTTCACCGGTGTCGTGTGGAATGGCCGCATGGGGAGAAGCGAGTACCTGATACGCCAAGGCGGCCCGGAGCGCCGCACCGAGGGGGCCTCGGGCCCGGTCGCGGTGGACGCGCCGTCCGAGCACTGGCGCTACGCCCGGCACCTGGAGTCCCTGGCGGCCGTCTCCGGTCAGCCCGCGGAAGCCGAGGCCGTGGCCGCCGTCCTGCGCGACCCCGACCTGGTGATGGCCGAGAGCGCGGTGGTGACGCACCTCGACCGGCGGGCGGCCGGGCTGCTGGCCGACGAAGCCTTCCCGGCCTGGGCGCAGGCCGTGGGAGCCGCCCTCGGCGGCCGCACCTTTGCGGCCCGCCGGCTGCGCGAGTGGACCCTGCTGAAGGCCGTCACGCGGGGCGAGCCCTGGTCCGCGGCGGAGCTCCTCGCCGCCTCCGACTGGTGTCAGCGCACGGCGGCCCAGTCCCTGCACGCGGACGAGGCCCTGCGGCTGCTCGCGGAGGGCGCCCGGACCCGGCGGGTCCGCAACGCGGCGGCGCAGCGACTGCTGCGCCGGGCCGCGGTGGGCTCGTGACCTGACCTGACCTGGACGTACGGGAGGGCCGGAACCGCACTGCGGTCCCGGCCCTCCTGTCGTCCTGCTCCGCCCTGCCGCGCGCTACTTCGTGCCGCGCCGTACCCGCGCCGCCGCGCGGGCCTCGGCGGCCTGCCGGGCTTCGATGGTCTTGCGGGACTCCTTGCCCCTGCCGGGCCGCCCCGGCCGGGTGCCGATCCCGCGGAAGCCGAGCTCCGAGCCCGAGGGCCGGCCCTTGGCGTCGGTGGCCGCGGCTCCGGCCAGCGGTACGCCGGAGGGGGCCTTCGCCCCGGTGATGCGGCTCAGCGCGGCCTCGCCGGAGCGGACCTGGGTGATGGTCGGCCGGATCTTGGCGTCGGCCATCAGCCGGACGATGTCGCGCCGCTGGTTCGGGGTGACCAGGGTGACGACCTTGCCGGACTCGCCGGCGCGCGCCGTGCGCCCGCCCCGGTGCAGGTAGTCCTTGCTGTCGGCCGGCGGGTCCACGTTGACCACGAGGTCGAGGTCCTCGATGTGGATGCCGCGGGCGGCGACGTTGGTCGCGACCAGGACGTTCAGCAGGCCGTCCTTGAACTGGCCCAGGGTCCGGGTGCGCTGCGGCTGCGACTTGCCGCTGTGCAGCCCCTCCGCCCGTACGCCCATGGCGCGCAGGTGCTTCACGAACTGGTCGACCCCGTGCTTGGTGTCCAGGAACATCAGCACCCGGCCCTCGCGCGCCGCGATCTCGGTCGCGGCCGAGACCTTGTCGGCGGCGTGGATGTGCAGCACGTGGTGGTCCATCGTGGACACCGAGGCGGACTGGGGGTCCACGGAGTGCCCGACGGGGTCCTTCAGGTACCGCTGGACGAGCTGGTCCACGTTGCGGTCCAGCGTGGCCGAGAACAGCATCCGCTGGCCGGCGTGGTGGCACTGGTCGAGGATCTCGGTGACCTGCGGCATGAAGCCCATGTCGCACATCTGGTCGGCCTCGTCGAGGACCACGATCTTCACGCGCTCCAGGTGCACGTCGCGCCGCCCGATGAGGTCGCTGAGCCGCCCGGGGGTGGCCACCACGATCTCGGCGCCGGTGCGCAGCGCCCCGGTCTGCTTGCCGATCGACAGTCCGCCGACGACGGTGGCCATGCGCAGCTTGAGGGCCTGCGCGTACGGGGCCAGGGCCTCGGTCACCTGCTGGGCCAGCTCGCGGGTCGGTACGAGGACCAGCGCGAGCGGCCGCTTCGGATCGGCCTGCTGTCCCGCCGTCCGGGCGAGCAGGGCCAGGCCGAAGGCGAGCGTCTTGCCCGAGCCGGTGCGCCCGCGGCCGAGGATGTCCCGGCCCGCCAGCGAGTTGGGGAGGGTCGCCGCCTGGATGGGGAACGGTTTCGCCACCCCCTGGTCGGCCATGGTCTTCACCAGCTCAGGGGGCAGGCCGAGCTCCGAGAAGGACTCCACCGGCGGCAGGGCCGGCGTGGTCGTCCGGGGCATCGAGTACTCGCCCTGGGGGCCGAGGGTCCGCGGGGTCTTCCCGCCGCCCTTCGTACCGCCCTTCGGGCTCGCCTTGGCTCCGGCCTTGATGCCGAAGCGCCCATGAGCTGACGGGTTCTTCATGCAGAACCTTCCGTGAGACGTACGAGATGTTCGAAAGCGCGGCGTGAACGTCGCGAAAAGGCAAATTTTACCATCGGGGCTATGGGGCCACCGGCCCGAGCTCCGCGGCCCGCACCCGGTCCAGATGGGCGGTGACCTCGGCGGTCGCCCTCCCGAACCAGTCGGCGATGACGGCGATCTCGTCCGGGGAGTACTCGGCGAACACCGCGCCGAGCCGTGCGTAGAAGGGCTCGTAGACGGCGAAGACCCTGGCGGCGGCGGCCGGGTCGGCGACCACCCGGACCCGGCGCCGGTCGGCGGGGTCGGGCTGCCGGCTCGCGTAGCCGGCGCGCTCCAGGCGGTTGAGGACCCCGGTCACGGCCCCGGTGGTGAGGTTCGTGAGCTCGGCGAGGTCGCCCGCGGCGAGGGGAGTGTCCCCGGCGCCCAGGATGTGGCCCAGGCAGGTCAGGTCCGTGACGTTCAGCCCCAGGAGCTGTGCCACCTCCTGCTGGCCGAGGATGCCGAGAGCGACGTACCGGTCCATGCGCGCGAGCGCCTCCTGGACCGTGGCCGCGGGGCGGGGCTTGCCCTGCACGCGGATACTCCTTAGCATCTAAGTTACTTAGCTCGTGAGATAAATGGCTTCCTCTGCAAGAGAAAGCCATTCGAGCCTACTGAACCGACGAAGCAGGGGGAGAACGATGAGCGCTCACGGCCACGTGGACCTCGGCCACACTGTGGCGGGTTGGACCGGAACCGCGATCGCCCTGGTGGGCAGTACGGCGGCGGGTGCGGCCCTGTGCCTCTCCTGGACCCCGGGTATCTGGATCGGCCTCGCGGTCGTGGCCGCGTCGGGGATCGTGACCTGGCTGCTGCACCTCGCCGGATGGGGCAAGCCGAGCGGTCCCCGCCCGGAGAGCCAGTGGGACTGGCGGGTCCGTGACACGGCCGCGCGCACCGGCCACGCCGACTGCCTCGGATGCCGGGTCAGCGGGCCCCGGCGAGCGCCCGCAGCAGCCCCTGCTCCTCGATCCGCCGCGTCGTTGCCCGCTCCGGATAGCAGCGCATGAACATCCGGGTGAAGTGCTCCCCGTAATGGATCACCGCGCCGCCCTCCCCGGTGGTTTCCCCGGCACCTTCCCCGGTGCCCGGGAGCGGGCGGATCCGGGCGCCGAAGCGCGGCTCGTGGAAGTAGGCGAGGGCGTACCGCTCCCGGTCCGCCAGCTGCACCCGGTGCGGAGTGGAGAGCAGCGCGCCGCCGGTCATGAACTGGAGGATGTCCCCGGGGAACACCGTCAGCACCCGCGGCACGGGCCGTACCGGGGTCCAGCCGGGCCGGTCCTCGGCGAAGCCCGCCGTGCTCTCGCCCGGCAGCCAGTTGCGCGGGCGGCGCTCGCCCGCCACCGGAGGCCGTACGAAGAGCCCGCCCACCTGGTCCTGGGCGGCGATCACGAGCAGCCCGTAGTCGGTGTGGGCTCCGATCCCGCGCTCCGTCGTCCGCCCCGCGGCGGGGAACCGCAGCACCCGCATGTGGTGCCAGCCGCCGCGGGTCGGGCCCGCGAGCCGGTCGATGCCGGCCGGTCCGAGGCCGAGCCCGAGGGCCACGAGCCGCAGCAGCCGCTCGCCGAGCCCGCCGACACCCGCCAAGTAGGCCTCCATGGCCGCCCGGTAGCCGGGGGAGGGCCAGGGGACCGGGCCGTGGCAGGGCAGGCCGCCGGCCGCCGCCGCAGGGACGTCCGGGGTGATGGTGAAGATCTCCGAGGCGTCCGGCCTGCCGGCCGTCACCTCCTCGCCCGAGGCGATGTACCCGCTGTACGAGGTGTCGTTGACGCACGCCGCCTTCTCCGCCGCGGGCCGGGCGAAGAACCGCCGGCTCGCCGCCAGCGCGGACCGCGTGCGGGCCTCCTGCCGCCCGTCGGCGGTCACTTGGAAGATCCCGTCGCGCTGCCAGGCGCGGACCATCGCCCCGCCGAGCATGATGTCCGCCGTCGTTCCCGTGATCCGAGCCGGCACCCGGAACGTCGCGAGCTCGCCCATGTCCGTCCCCTCCCGAAGACTCCCCGGAGTGCCCCCGCCGAAGCCCTTCCAAGGGCCGGTGCGAAGGCCTGCTCCCTCGTTCCACGGACGGGGCGGAGGAAAGTTCGAATACCCGGAAGCACCCCGGTTGGCCGCGCTTGGCGTGTGCTCGGGCGGATGAATGGGCAGGATCGGGTCCGGCCGCGTGTGCGGCCGGTGGAACGTTGTGAAGGATCAGTACAGATGGCAACAGGCATCGTGAAGTGGTTCAACTCGGAGAAGGGATTCGGGTTCATCCAGCAGGACGACGGCGGTCCCGACGTGTTCGTGCACTTCTCCGCGATCCAGACCAGCGGCTTCAAGGCGCTGGACGAGGGGCAGAAGGTCGAGTACGACGTCACGCAGGGGCCCAAGGGCCCCCAGGCGGAGCGGGTGGTCACTCTCTAGCGCCGCTTCACGAGCCAGGCCCGTGAAGGGAGCCCCGCCGGAACTTCCGGCGGGGCTCCCGCACGTCCGGGGCGGGCGGGTAGCGTGGGCCGGATGATGACCGGCACGCCGGACACCCGGCTGATCGTGCTGCGCGGCAACTCCGCCGCGGGCAAGTCCTCCGTGGCGGAGGGCATCCGAGAGCGGCACGGCCGGGGCGTCGCGCTCGTGGGCCAGGACAACCTGCGCCGGGTCGTCCTGCGCGAGCGGGACGTTCCGGGCGCGGCGAACATCGGGCTCATCGGCAGCGTGGCGCGCTACGCGCTGGACCACGGCTTCCACGTCATCGTCGAGGGCATCCTCTACGCGGACCGCTACGGCCCCATGCTCGACGCCCTGCGCCGGGCCCACCGCGGGCCGACGCACTTCTACTACCTCGACGTGCCGTTCGAGGAGACCCTGCGGCGGCACGCGGGCAAGCCGCAGGCCTCCGAGTTCGGCGAGGCGGAGATGCGCGAGTGGTACCGGCCGCTCGACCTGCTGCCCGGCGACTGGGAGAGCGTCATCGGTGCGGAGCACTCGCTGGAGGACACGGTCACCCGGGTCATGGCCGAGACCGGACTGCCCGCGGAGAGCGGCCCGGCCGGCCGGTAGACGTCCGTCCGGGTTGTGGGAGGGGAACCCTTTGAACACGGCACGATCCCCGCGCAGCGGGCTGTTCCTGGGCCTGGCCGTCACCATCGGCTGCCTGGCCGGCCTCGCGCTGCTCGCGGCGGCGTACCAGCTCTTCTACGGGTCGGAGGGCTCGTGCGAGGAGAACCGGGCCGTCGCGCGCATGGCCCAGGTCTCGGCCGCGGCGCCCGCCGCCGCGGCCGGCGGCACGCCCGTGCCGGAGCAGCCCCGTGTCGAGTGCATGGACGACAGCGGCGAGCCCTGGGTCGTCGCGGACAGCACCTACGCGTACGACACGGACGCCCGGTCCTTGGCCACCCGCTACTGGGACACCGCGAAGGGGGAGGGGTGGAAGGCGGACCGGGGCCGGGCGGACGCCCTGGACGGGTTCCGGAGCGGATTCGGCATGTGCTTCCAGAAGGAGGTCGCCGGCGAGCCGGCCACGCTCCGGGTGACGGCCGCCGGGCCGGGGCGGTTCGTCGCGAGCGTGGAATCGGCGCTGGACGGATCCTCGATCTCCTGCGACTGAACGACTGAACGACTGAACGGCTGGACCGCTGAGCGGCTGGACCGCTGACCGTCGAATTCCGGGAGTCAGCCCGCCCTGTGCAGGGCGGCGAGGAGCAGCCAGATCCGGTCCGCCAGTCCGTCAGGGTCGGCCAGGTCGGCGGACAGGTCGCCGTGCAGCCAGTCCGCCAGCACGGCGGTGAAGGTGGCCGCCACGGCCGAAGCCACCAGCTCGGGGCGCGGGGCGCCCACCGCAGCGCGTTCGGCCCGGCTGCGCTCCCGCAGTTCCCGGTACAGGCGTTCGCCGAGCGGGCCGCCGCCGCCCGGCAGGAGCAGGGTGCGGTAGAGCGCCGCCCGGTCGGCCGCGCCGCCGAGGAAGCCGGCCAGCGCGGCCGGGGGACGGGCCGGGGGGAGTGCTGACGGGGTCGTCTGCCAGGCGTGCAGGGCGTCGACCGCCGCATGGACGACATCGGCGCAGGCGTCCACCGCGAGCGCGGTGAGGTCCTCGTAGTGCAGGTAGAACGTGGCCCGGCCGACGCCCGCCCGGCGGACCACCGCCGAGACGCTGACCTCGCCGAGCGGCCGGTCCGCGCACTCGGCGAACAGGCTCTCGCGCAGCCGCTCTTTGGTACGGGCGGTCCGGGGATCGGTCCGGGGATCGCTGAGGGAGGTCATCCGGCGAGCAGGGCCGCGCCCAGCGCGAGGGCGCCGGGCAGGGCCTGGGCGAGGAGGATGCGGCGGTTGGCGGTGGCGGCCCCGTACACACCGGCGACGATCACGCAGACGAGGAAGAAGATCTGCGTGGCGAGCGAGTCGATGACGAGGGACCAGACCAGGCCGGCGGCGAGGAACCCGTTGTAGAGGCCCTGGTTCGCGGCGAGCGGGGCGGTCAGCCGGGCCGTGTCGGCGTCGAAGCCGGACAGGGCGCGGCCGGGCGGCCGCTGCCACAGGAACATCTCCAGGACCAGGAAGTAGGCGTGGAGCGCGGCGACGAGGCCGATGAGGATCGTTGCGACCGTGTGCACGGCCACCTCCCTGGGGGCGGAGTGGGTGGAGGGGAGTCCCTCCGACTTCCTGGACAACTGTACAGGAAGTCGGGTCGCGGCCGACGGCCCGCGGCGCGGCTACGCTGACCGCATGACTGCGCTCGTATATGAAGACTTCGCCCCCGGACGCCACCGCGAGGCCACGCTGATCCGGCACGCGCTCGGCAGCGTGCACGAAGAGGCCCTGGTCGCGGGCCTGGCGGGCGGTATCGGCTTCATGTACTTCGTCTTCGAGTACGCGGGCCACCCGCCGATGCCGACGATCGTCGCCCAGGCCCACCCCGACCCCTGGGTCCAGGTCGCCCTGGGCCGCCTGCACATCCCGTACGAGGCCACGCGCAGCGCCAAGCCGCGCTGGAACCGGGTCGAGGCGGCGCTCGACGCCGGCGCCCCGGTGTTCTGCACCGTGGACCGGTCCGCCCTGCCCTGGCACGGCCCCGCTCCGATGGCCGAGCTGGCCGCCGCCGATCCGTACGTGGTGGCCGTGGTCGGCTACGAGGGAGACACCTTCCAGGTCGACGACCCGGCGGCCGGCCTGGACGGGGCCGGCGGTCCGTACGCGATCGGCCGCGAGGAGTTCGGCGCGGCCTGGTCCGGGCACAAGAAGGGCCGCCACCAGATGGTGGTGACCACCGGGAAGCCCGCCGGCGAACCCGATCTGGACGCGGCGATCGCGGCCACGGTCGCCCGCCTCACCGGGCCGGTGCTCGGCAACCACTTCGACGTCAACTTCGGCTTCTCCGGCATGGAGAAGTTCGCCGCCCAGCTGCGCGACACGAGCACCAAGACCGGCTGGGAGCGCCGCTTCGCCACCCCCGAGGCCTTCGCGCTGGGCACGCAGCGGCTGTACGCCTGCCTGGAGGAGGAGTGGACCGCCCCGGGCGCCACCCGGCCGCTGTACGCGGACTTCCTCGACCTCGCCGGGCACGGGGAGGCGGCCGCGCTCTTCCGTGAGTCGGGGCAGCAGTGGTCGAGGCTCGCGGAGCTGGCCCGTGCGGCGGACCCGGAGGCGGACGCCGCGGGGCGGCGGGAGCTCTTCGACGCCTGCGCCGGACTCGTGGACGGCGCCCTGGTGCTGGAGCGGCAGGCTGTAGCACTGCTGCCGGAGGCCGCGCCGGGGGAGTGAGTGTGACGCGGTCCTCCAGCAGGGGCCGCGTCAAAAGTTGAGTCGCTCAATTTTTGACGCGGTGAAACCTCGGGGCGTACGGTGGGCAAATCGGCCCCAAGCACCCCTAACGCCCCTGAGGTCCCGTACCGCACATGGAAATGACCCTCGTCTCGATCGTCGGCGTCAGCAGCATCGTCGCCGTAGCCGCCTTCTCGAAGCGGCTCGGCCTGGCTGCCCCGCTGAGCCTGGTGGTCGTCGGCATCGCCCTCAGCTTCGTACCGGGCGTGCCGGTGCTCGCCGTCGAGCCGGAATGGGTCCTCGCGGGCGTGCTGCCACCGCTGCTGTATTCGACGGCCGTGAACATGCCCGCGTCGGACTTCCGCCGCAACATCAAGGCGATCAGCGGTCTCGCGGTCCTGCTCGTGGCCGTCACCACGCTCGGGGCGGGCTGGCTCTTCCACTGGCTCATGCCCGGCCTCGGCTGGCCCGCCGCCTTCGCCCTCGGCGCCGTGGTCAGCCCCACCGACGCCGTCGCCGCGACCTCCATGGGCAAACAGCTCGGCCTGCCGTCCCGGCTGCTGACCATGCTCGAGGGCGAGGGGCTCGTCAACGACGCCTCCGCGCTGGTGCTGCTGCGCTCCGCGATCGCCGCGATGGCCGGCACGGTCTCCCTTGTGGGAATCGCCGGGAACTTCCTCTTCTCCGTGGCCCTCGCCACCGTCGTCGGCCTCGTCGTGGGCCTCGTCAACGTCCGGGTCCGGGCGCTCCTCAAGGACAGCCTGCTGAACACGGCGATCTCATTCGTCGTGCCCTTCGTCGCCTTCCTGCCGGCCGAGGAGTTCCACGCCTCCGGCGTCCTCGCGGTGGTCGTCGCCGGCCTGGTCACCGGCCACCAGGCCCCGCGCTTCCTCAGCGCCCAGGACCGGCTGGCCGAGGCCATGAACTGGCGCACCCTCGCCTTCCTGCTGGAAAGCGCGGTGTTCCTCCTGATGGGACTCGGCCTCAAGGGGCTCCTCGACGAGGTCGCGGCGGACGGGCTGAGCGCCTGGCGCGCCCTGTCCATCGGCCTGGCGGCGTCCGCCCTGGTGATCGTGGCGCGCATGGTGTTCGTCGCCCCGCTCATCGCCTCGCTGCGCAAGGACGCGCAGCGGGCCGCCGAGAAGAAGCCGCGGCTCGACTGGCTGATGGACCGGCTCGGCGCCCCGGAGTCCGAGCAGCCGGCCAATCCGCTGCGGCCCCGCAGGGAGCTGTCGCCCCGCCGCAGGGAGCAGATGAAGCAACGCGTCACCCGGGTCTCCGCCGATGTCGACTTCAAGGTCAACGAGAACCTCGGCTGGCGCAGCGGAGTGGCCCTGGCCTGGGCGGGAATGCGCGGGGCGATCACGGTCGCCGCGGCCCAGACCCTGCCCGAGGACACCCCGTACCGCCCCCAGCTGCTGCTCATCGCCTTCGTGGTCGCCACGACCACCCTGCTGCTGCAGGGCCTGACCCTGCCCGCGGTCATCCGGTCGGTGAAGATCCCCGGGGACGACCCGGTCCGCTTCGAGGAGGAGTTCCGGCGACTGCTCGACGAGGTCGCCGCCGCGGGCCGGGCCGCGCTGGAGGAGCCGGGCCTCGTGCGGAGCGACGGAAGCCCGTACGCCCCCGAGATCCTCGCCAAGGTCCGGGAGGACGCCCGGCTCGACCGCGGGGACGGGGAGGAGGGCGTACCCGTGGTCGAAGGGGCGCGCGAACAGTACGTGGACCTGCGCCTCGGTGTGATCGCGGCCTCGCGGGACGCCGTCCTGGCCGCCCGCTCGACCGGGATCTACAGCTCGCAGGCCGTCAACCAGGCCCAGCAGGGCCTGGACCTGGACGAGGCCCTCTTCCAGCGGCTGAGCGCCGGCCCCCGGCACTGAACCATAGGGTGGGGACTGTGTCGCCGTCGGGCGCACCCTCTACGCGGCCTCGGGAGATGAAGTGGCGCTCGGCGTTGTGCTCGTCCCCATGATCTTCGCCATCGGGGTGCTCGTGGTGTGCGTCGCCATCGCCTGCTTCCAGCCGAAGGAGACCCGGGTCGGGTGCCTTCTGACCTCGGGCGGTCTTCTCTGCGTGTGCCTGGTCACCGTCGCCTGGTTCTTCCTCTCGGTGAACACGGGCACCTGATCACAGATGGGCGGAGAGGAACGCCCGCAGCTCCGCGGCCGTCATCGGGCCCGCCTGGGCGGCCACCGGCTCGCCGCCCGCGATGAGGACGGCCGTCGGGGCTCCCGTCACCTCGTACCGCCTGGTCGCCCCGGGGCAGCGGGTCATGTCCACGCGCACCGCCGTCAGCCGGGTCCCGTACTCCTGGGCCAGGACGGCGACGACGGAGTCCATCGCGCGGCAGGGCTCCAGGGCCTTCGGCCAGCTCCCGCAGAAGTAGGCGAGCACCGGCCCGTCCGTCATGCCGAGGATGAAGTCGAACTCCTGGTCCTCCAGCGGCTGGTGTACCCGACGTGCCATGGATGGTGCTCCGCTTCCCGTGCCGTGCGATCCGAACGGCTCCCATCATCGCTGCTGGGGCCCGTTGTCAGTGCCGTCTGTGAAGCTGATCGTCATGGACGACAGGATGCTCCGGCGCCGGGTCTACGGCGCCGACCACGACGACCCCGACCCGGGTCCGCTCCCGGGGCACGCCTACGGCGAGCTCGTGGGCGGCCCCCTCGACGGACTGCTGCTCGACATCACGGGGTGGAGCGGCCCGCAGCTCGCCGAGGAGGCCCGGCTCCCCACGGAGATAGGGCGCTACGGGCCCGGCGGCCGGGCCCACTACCGCCGCCGCGCCGCCGATCCCGGCCACTGGGACTGGACCGGCGACAGCCGCTGACACGGGGGCGGGTGGGCGGGACAGCAGGGACGGGGCAGCGGGCTGCGGGCGGTGTGCCGCCTCAGCCCGCCGCGTTCCGGCCGACCTTGCGGGCCCACAGGACCAGGGGGACCTGGAGCGGCAGCCGGCCCAGGGCCGCGGCCCGCAGGGCGGGGGAGCGGTGGCGGGCGTCGGCGGCCATCTTGACGTTCGCGGGGAACACCCCGACGAAGAACGCCGCCGTGGCCAGCGCCGCGACCCGGCGGGTGCGCGGGTGGGCGACCCCGGCCGCGAGGGCGAGCTCCGCCGCGCCGCTCGCGTACGTCCACTGCCGCGGGGTGCCGGGCAGTGAGCGCGGCACGATCGCGTCGAACTGCCGGGGGGCGACGGCGTGCGCCACCGCCGCACCGGCCAGCAGACCGGCGAGCAGGAGCGGTGAGGACGGTGTGCGCGGCATCGGGGGATCCTCTCGGAGGGGCCTGGGCCCGGCGATCCTACTCGCCGGTAGCACGATGTGGGGCGGTGCCCGGAATCTCCGCCGCCGCGCGCGTCCCGAAAGTCGCCGAAGATTTTTCCGGGAAGCTGTCGATCCCGGCGTCGCCCGTTCGACGCAGGGGTGAGAGGCGGGGAAGGGCCCCGTCCTCCACCACCGAGGAGTCACCATGCCGCGCTTCCTTTCGATGATCCGCATCGACGAGCAGTCCCTCACCCCCGACACCCCCTTCCCCGCCGACTTCGGCGACCGCATGGGCGCCCTGCTGGAGGAGATCACCAAGGCCGGGGTCATGCTCGACACCGCCGGCCTGCGCCCCACCTCCGAAGGGACCCGGGTGACCTGGTCCGGCGGCAAGCTCAGCTACACCGACGGGCCCTTCACCGAGACCAAGGAGGTCGTCGGCGGGTACGCCCTCATGCAGTGCAAGGACAAGGACGAGGCGCTGGAGTGGACCAAGCGCTTCCTGGAGATCCACCCCGAGAACTGGACGGTCGGCGCCGAGCTCCGCCAGCTCGACGGAAGCTGACGGCCCCCGCCGCGCTGCGCGGTTTGCCCTGCCTCGTCACGGCTGCTCTGATGGGTAGCCGTGACGGCAGTGAGTACGACCCGAGCGGTAGAAGCGGTGTTCCGGATCGAGTCCGCGCGGATCATCGCGGGCGTCGCCCGGATCGTGCGCGACGTCGGCATCGCCGAGGAGATCACCCAGGACGCGCTGGTCGCCGCGCTGGAGCAGTGGCCGGCCTCCGGAGTCCCCGACAAACCGGGGGCCTGGCTGATGACCACCGCCAAGCGCCGGGCCATCGACCTCGTCCGCCGCAAGGAGACCTACGCCCGCAAGCTCGCCGAGGTGGGCCGCACCCTGGAGGACGTACCGCCGCCGGAGGAGGAGGCCGGGCTCGCGGACCCCGAGTCCATCGACGACGACCTGCTGCGGCTGATCTTCACCGCCTGCCACCCCGTCCTCGCCACCGAAGCCCGGATCGCGCTGACCCTGCGGCTGATGGGCGGCCTGACGACCCAGGAGATCGCCCGCGCCTTCCTCTGCCCCGAACCGACCGTCGCCCAGCGGATCGTCCGGGCGAAGCGGGCCCTCGCGAAGGCGGCGGTGCCCTTCGAGGTCCCGTACGGAGCCGACCGCGAGGAGCGCCTCGCCTCCGTACTGGAGGTCATCTACCTCGTCTTCAACGAGGGCTACGCGGCGACGGCGGGAGACGACCTCGTCCGCCCCGCCCTGTGCGAGGACGCCCTGCGCCTGGCCCGGGTCCTGGCCGGCCTGATGCCCAAGGAACCCGAGGTGCACGGCCTGGCGGCGCTGCTGGAGTTCCAGGCCTCCCGCATCGCCACGCGCACCGGCCCGGACGGGGAGCCGGTGCTGCTCGCCGACCAGAACCGGTCCCAGTGGAACCGGCTGCTGATCCGGCGCGGCGTCGAGGCCCTGCACCGGGCGGGCACCGGCCCCTACTCCCTCCAGGCCGCCATCGCCGGCTGTCACGCCGACGCCGTCCGCTACGAGGACACCGACTGGCCCACGATCTCCGCCCTCTACGGACGGCTCGTCCTGCTGATCCCGTCACCGGTGATCGAGCTCAACAGGGCCGTCGCCGTCTCGATGGCCGAGGGCCCGGCCGCGGCGCTCCCGCTGGTCGACGCCCTGACGGCGGAACCAGCCCTGCGCTCCTACCATTTGCTGCCGAGCGTACGGGGAGACCTGCTGGAGCGGCTCGGCCGCCCGGCGGAGGCCCGCGCGGAGTACGAACGCGCCGCCTCGCTCACCCGCAACGCCCGGGAGCAGACCCTGCTGCGCGACCGCGCCGCCCGCCTCTGAGGCCGCCCGCCTCTGAGGCCGACTGCCGGACGCGGCCGGCCCGGATCAGCCGCGGCGGGCGAACGCCGCCACGTCGAGCGGGGTCAGCACGGGCCGGCGCGGCGGGGTCAGCGCGATGGGGCGGCGCAGCGAGCCGTGGCGGGCGATCTCCCGGACCGTCTCGCGCAGGGCCTCCAGGAAACCGTCCATCGTGCGGCGGGCGGCGGGGGTGTCCGAGTAGATCGAGTTCATGTGCAGCCCGTCCGCGTCCCGCTGGAACCAGGAGCAGGCGCCGTTGGCCTGGGCCGACCACACGTGGGAGGTGGGCCGCCAGTCCTCGTGGCGCTCGGCGCCCGGACACTTGCGCATGTCGATGTACGAGAAGAAGTTCACCGGGTACGGCCAGGAGCGGGCCGCGAACTCGCGGGGGGCGAGCAGCTCCCAGGCCCGCACGAACGGCACGTCGACATGGCTGATCATCTCGTCGAACCCGGCCCGCACCGAAGCCATCACCTGCTCGAAGTCCCGTCCCGGCGAGGCGTCGAACTCGATGGGCATGGTGTTCACGAACCAGCCCACCGAGTTGCCCCAGCCGGCCCGGCCGCGCTCGCTGACCGGCATGAAGCCCCGGTAGACCCCCGGCCCGCCCGCCTCGCGCAGGCAGACCGCGACGGCGGCGAGGACGCCCATGAACGGCTTGCCGCCCACCGCGAGACAGGCCTTCTCGAAGACCTCCGCCTCGGCAGCGTCCAGCAGCGGGGAGGCCTCGTTCACGATCGAGTACATCCGGCCGGGCTCCACGCCCAGTTCGAGCGGGAAGCGCGGGAAGAACTCCCCGCCGCCGCTCGCCATGAACTCCTTCCAGTAGTCCAGCCGTTCGTCGTCCGCGTCGATGGCGAGGTACCGGCCGCGCTGCTCCTCGGCGAAGTCGAGGTAGCTGGGGGCGGGCTCCTGCTCGGGCAACTCGCCGCGGCGCAGGGCCTCGTAGCCCTGCTCGACCTCCTGGACCACGATCGGCATCGACATGCCGTCGCAGACGATGTGGTCGAAGGCCAGGTAGACGGTGGCCGAGTCCTCGCGCAGGACGGCGCCCATCGTGAACAGCGGCCAGGACAGCGTGTCGATGCTCCGCTTGAACCGCTCCACCAGGAAGACGGTCAGTTCCTCGGTGCGGTGGAAGTCGGCGACCTGGACGGTGTCCAGGGCCAGTTCGGCTGCGGGGATCGGGGCGCACGCCAACTCCCCTGCCAGGCGCCGGAACTCGCAGCGCAGTACCTCGTGGCGGCGCACGAACGCCAGCAGCGCGCCGGTCAGGGCCTCTTCGTCCAGCGGGCCCGCGACCTCGAAGGTGACGGCGATCCAGGACGCGGTCGGGTCGTCGGCCGCGCGGCTCTCCTCGGCGACGGTGAAGTGCTTGTCCTGGTTGAAGGAGGCCCGCCTGTCCGCCGCGCCGTCCGGACCGTCCGGACCGGGCGACTGCGCCCCGGCCGTGGACCGCAACCGCCACTCGACGACCCGGCCGGGTGCCATGTGGTGCATCTCCAGAGGAAACTGCCGCATTCCGTCATCCCTTCGACCCCCGAGTCAACCCCGAGCGCCTAACGACACCCGGGGCACGGAAGTGACGCGCGGCGGGCGGTCCACCGGGAGGCGCGCCGCCGTGACCGCTCTCTGGCAGACTCGGCGGATGCCCACCGATCCCGTCGTCTGCGAGGTCCCCGACGGCCTCGGTCTCATAGAGGTGACCGGGAACGACTGGGCCAGCCTGCTGCTCATCGGGGGCTGGCCCGTCGTGCTGGAGGGCAGCGACTGCTGCGGCAGCATCGGCTGGCTGGCCTCGCGGGCCACCGGCCCGGAAGCTCCCACCCCCGCGGAGGCCAAGGCGCTCACCGCATGGCTGGCCGCACCGGAGCTCACCGCCGACCCGCTCACCGGCAACTTCCCGCCACCGGATCCGGAACGGCTGCGGCCCCTGCTCCAGCTCCTCGCCCCCGGCCGGTACACGATGACGGCCGCCCGGGCCCCGCAGCCGCTGCGCGTCGTCCACCCGCGCTCCGGGCACATCGAGAGCTGGTACGCCGACGAGGAGCTGGCCCTGCTCACCACCGACCACTGGCCCCCGCCGGACCGGGACGCCGTACGCGCCTACGTGCGGCGGATCCGGGCAGGAGAACGGCCCGCGCTGGTGGCCCTGAGCCCCGCCGGGGACTCCCTCGCCGCCTACCTGCTGGACGGTCACCACAAACTGGAGGCCTACCACCAGGCCGAGGTTCCGCCCCTGATCATCCGCCTGACCCCGGTCGACCCCGCGCCCTTCCGGCTCCAGGACTGCGAACCCGCCCACGAGGTCTTCCCCGGAGAGCCGCTGATCCGGACCTTCCGCTACATCCGCGAGGAGCGCACGGCCTGAGCCCGTTTGGGTCAGCCCGCGTCGTCGGGACGCAGCTCGATGTGGTCCGCCGCCAGGTCCACCGCCACCCGGTGCTCCATGCCCAGGGCCTCCAGGAACTTCTGCGGGAGCTGCACGCGCCCCGTGCGGTCGAGCATCACGTACTCGCGCTCGGTCACCGACTCGGCGCCGTGCTCGTCGGTGACGGTACGGCGCAGGACCTCGCTGCTGGTGCGGCCGTCGCGCATCGCCACCGTGCGCCGGACCTCGCCCGCGACGAGCGGGTCGTGGGTCACGATGACCACGGTCGCGCCCAGCTCCCGGTTGACGGTGCGGAAGGCCTCGAAGATCGCCCCGCCCGTCTCGGAGTCCAGCTCACCGGTGGGCTCGTCGGCGAGCAGCACCGCCGGATCGTTGGCCATGGCCACCGCGATGGCCACGCGCTGCTGCTGGCCGCCGGAGAGCTCGGCGGGGCGGCGGTCCGCCAGGTCGCCGATCTCCAGCGCCTCGAGGAGCTCGCCGGTCCGGACCGCGTGGCGCTTGGCGGCCGCCCGGCGCCCGCCCTTCAACTGCATCGGCAGGGCGATGTTCTGCGCCGCCGTCAGGAAGGGAAGCAGGTTGCGGGCCGTCTGCTGCCAGACGAAGCCGACCGCCTCCCGCCGGTAGCGCAGCCGGTCGCGCGCCGACATCTCCAGCAGGTCGTAGCCGCCGACGCTGGCGGTGCCGGCCGTGGGCACGTCCAGTCCCGCGAGGATGTTCAGCAGGGTGGACTTCCCGCTGCCCGAAGCACCGACCAGGGCCATCAGATCGCCCTGAGCCACGGTCAGTTCCAGCCCCTGCAGGGCTTGGACCTCGACCCCGTCGGTACTGAAGATCCGTACCAGGCGGTCGCAGGCGATGGCGGTGTCCGCGCCGTGCCGGCGGGGCTCGGCGGCGGCCAGGGCCTGCCGCTGCAGCTCCTCGTAGGTGGGCTGTTCGCTGTTCACCGCTGGTCTCCCGCTCTCAACTCGGTCGTGATCTGTCGCCTGCCGGAGACCGCCGCCTCCGCGAGCACGGCCCCCGCGACGAGGACCCCCAGGCCCAGCGCCTGGATCAGTACGGGCACGGCGAGGACCTGAAGGCCGGTCGGCACCCGGGTGCCGACCAGCGTGGACAGGTCCACGGCCGGGCCCAGCAGCGCGACGGCGCCCGCCGCGAGCAGTGCTCCGCCGAGCGCGGCGGCCAGGGCCAGGGGCACCGACTCCACCAGGATCAGCAGGACCCCCTGCCGGGGCCGCAGGCCCATGGTGCGCAGCCGCGCGAGCAGCGCCGCGCGGTCGGGAGCCGCCCGGACCAGCGTCAGCAGGACCGCCAGCAGCGCGAAGCCCGCGGCTCCGGCCAACGAGGCCCAGAACAGCCGCTCGGCGGAGCGCTGGAGCGGGTCCGAGCCCAGTGCGGCCGCCTCGGTGGAGCTGGTCCGGACGCGGTAGCGCTCCTCGGCGGCCGCCGGGTCCCCGGTGCGCACCGCCCGCTCCAGCCGGTGCTGGTCGACCTCGCCGAGCCCGAACCAGTGGTTGGGCAGCCCCATCTGCGGCACCACGGCCAGTACTTGGGGGGCGGGCAGGACCACCGTGGTGGACCTGGCGCCCGCCCGGGCGGGGGTGCCGTCGATCTCTCCGACGACCGCGAGCTTCAGCTCCCCGCCGTTCTCCAGCCGCAGCACGTAGCCGGAGGTGTCGCCGTCCGCGAGGTCCCGGCTGATCAGCGCGGGAACCGTCGAGCCCGAGGTGCCCGCGGCTCCGGCGGCCAGGAGCGCCGGATCGAACCGGCCCTTCCCGGTCGCCTCGGACAGCTTCGCGTACTCCACCGGGTCAGCGGTGATCACGGAGATCTGCGTACTGCCCGCTTTGGTGCCGTAGAGGAACACGTTGTCGTCGCTCCACACCTTCACCGAGGACCGTACGCCGGGCACCGCGGCGACGGCGGTCGTCAGGGACTCGGGGAGGGTGCCGCTGGGCGCCGAGACCTGGGCGTCGCCGCCGACGGCCGAACGGGCCGCCACGAAGCGGGCGTCGGCCACCCCGGTCAGCACCGTGGAACCGAAGCCCCCGGTGGTGACGGCCAGCAGCATGGCGATCAGCGGTAGTACGGAGGGACGCGCGCGGCCCCCGGTGCCCCGCGCGGCGCGCGCCAGCCCGAGGAAGCCGATCAGCCCCGGGCCCCGCCCGGCCGCCCGGGCCAGCGCCCCGACCAGGGCGGGCTGGAGCCGGGCCAGCAGCAGCCCGCCGCAGAGCGCGAGCAGCAGCGGGGCGGCGACCAGCAGCGGGTCCACCCCGGCGCCGGCCGGGGCGACCCCGCGCGAGCGGACCTCGAACACGGCGGCCGCGGTGGCCGCCAGAGCGAGCACCTCGGCGACGAGCCGCCGCCGGGGGCCCGGCCGGCGCTTCGGAGACAGCAGCACGAAGGCCCGTACGGGGACGGCCAGCAGAGCCAGGAGCGTGGCGGCCGAAGCGGCCAGCAGGGTGCCCTCCCAGCGGGGGGTGGGCAGCAGGAACACCGCGAGCGCCGCCGCGAGCGCGGCGGCCGGCAGGACGGTGACGGCGTTCTCCGCGAGCAGCCGGCGCACGATGCCCGCGCGGGAACCGCCGCGGGCCAGCAGGAGCCGCAGTTCGGCCTCCCGCCGGTCACCTGTGAGCCCGGCGGCCAGGCAGAACACCACGAACGCCACTCCGGCCACCCCGGCCGGGCCCATCGCGGCGAGCGGCGCGGCGGCCTGGCGCCGGGCCTCGGCCAGCGTGAACAGCTCGGGCAGGCGGGAGGTGATGTGCAGATCGCTCCGGTGGGTCTCCTGGGTCAGGCGCGTCGCGGTCGGGCCGCTCACGTAGGAGGCGACCGCCTTGGCGGTGGCGGGCAGCCGGTCGGCCCGCAGGGTGCTGGGGTCCAGGGGGATGCGCCAGAAGTCGCGGGTGCCGGTCTCGCCCCAATATCCGAACTGGTCGAGGGACTCCGGGCCGGTGAGGGCCGAGGTCTGCCAGTACGGGACCGGCGGGTGGGTGGAGGTCTGGAGCAGGCAGGCGCGGGTGAGGCAGCCGGTGTCGGCCCAGAAGTCCTCGGCCTCGTCGTTCGGGACGTAGAGGCCGACGACCTCCGCCTTGATGGTGGTCATGGTCATACCGGTGGTGGTCTCCAGCACCATCCCGACCCGTACGCCGAGGGTCTTGGCCGCACTCTGGGCCAGGGCGATCGGTACGGGGCCGCCCGGCACGGAGGCCGCGCCGGGCCGGCTTCCCTCGACGAACCGGACGTGTTCGAAGCCCTCGCGCAGGTGGTAGAGGCCGAGCCGGGGCGGGACGCCCTCGGGGGCGGCCAGTCCGGGGGTGCCGAGAGCGCGGGAGTCCGCGGAGATCCCGTGGACGGGGCCGCCGGGAACCACGCTGAAACCGGGGGCGGTCCGGGCGAGCAGGGTGCTCAGTACCTCGTCCAGCTCCTGCGGGCTCTGCTCTCCGTACCGGGGGTGGGCGCTGACCATCAGGCTGGTCTGGCTCGGCCCGCGCGACTCCAGGAAGGAGCGCAGCGCCTGGTCGGTGCCCCGGTCCATGGCGCGCGGCAGGGCCGCGGCGAGCAGGACGGCGACGAAGGCCAGGGCCGCGCCGAGCAGGGAGCTCAGGGGGGTCGCGCGCAGCCGGGTCCGCACCCAGGGCGCGGGCGGCGGCACGGCGCGCGGGGCGGACCCCCGCGGTGTCCGCGGCCCGGTCCCGCCGGGGGTGCGCCGGTCGGCGTCGGTCGCGGCCGGCCCGGTCATATGTCCTCCACGTGCCGCAGCCGGTCGGCCGGCTTCGAGCGGTTCTGATTGCGCCGGCCGCCGAAGACCGCCGACAGCAGCGGTACGGCGGCGATGGCGGCGGCGAGCAGCAGGGTCCGCGCCGCGGGCAGGTCCACCAGCACCTCGGGCACCGGGCGGCCGGCGGCCGGGGTCAGCACGGTCAGCGGTACGACGAGGTGGACGATGACCATGCCCAGCCCGATCCCGACCGCGGTGCCGAGCCCCACCAGCACGCAGCTCTCGGCGGTGGCCGTCCGGGCCAGGTCCCGGCGCCGGGCACCCAGCGCCGCCAGCACCGAGAACTCCCGGGACCGCTCGCGGGCGGCGGCCGCGGCGGAGGCGGCGAAACCGATCGCCGCCAGCACCGCGCAGGCCACCGCGAGTGCGGCCAGCGCCCCCTGCGGGCCCGCGCTGAGCGGATCGTCCAGCAGGGTTGCGGCCACCTCCTCGCGCAGCCGCACCTGCTGCGAGCCCGCGCCGGAGCGCAGTTCCGCGGCGGCTCGGGCGGGCGCCGGGTCGTCTGCCGAGGCGGCCGGCAGCCACCATTCGTCGGGCGGCGGCAGGTCCCGGCCGCCCGAGGCGAGCTGCCGGCCGGCGGTGGCCAGGTCGACGGCTATCGCCGTGTCACCGGCCACGGGAAGCGAGTCGATCGCCGCGGTGACCCGGACCGGGAGGGTGATGCCGCCCAGCTTGACCGGCACCAGATCGCCCGTGCTCCCGCCGATCGCGGACAGGTACGCCCGGGTGGCGATCCCCGGAACCTCGGCGGCCGGAGAGGGGCCCGGCACCAGGTTGGCCTGGACGCCGCCGCGTTCGCCGGAACCGTCCCGGTAGCGCAGCTTGACCAGGGTCGGGACGCCCGGCGCGGGTTCGGAGCCCGGGAGCAGTTCGGCGGCGGGGGAGCCGTCGGTGAGCGGCGGTACCGACAGCTTCCAGTCGGGCGCGGGCACCGCGAGGGGCACCGCCGCGCCGTCGCGGGTCTGCGCGAGCGCGAGGCCGCGTACGGTCAGTTCGTCGAAGACCTTGGCGGTGGCGCCGGGCTTGTCCGGGCTGGGGCCCGCGTCCGGTTCGGTGCTCGGATCGGTACCGGGGAGAAAGCCCTCCCGGTCGTACGAGAACACGAGCCCGGCCAGGCTCAGCGGGGCGGCGGCCGATCCGATGGGGGAGCCGAGCATCGGGCCGATGTGCACCGACACGGTGGCGTCGCCGTTCTCCGGGAGCTGCACCATCGCGGCCCGGTAGGTGATGCCGAACCGGTCGCGCAGCAGCAGCCCGAGGCCGGGACGGCCGCCCGCGCCGGCGGACTTCACGGAGACCGAGAGGTCGATGCGCTCCGGGGTGCCGGGGAGGGGGACACCGGTGGCGGGCGCGGAGGCGGCGGCGGGGGCCAGCGGGGCGAAGAGCTCCCGCATGCCGCGCCCGTCGCGCAGGTCGGCCCGCAGGGTCAGCCGGTCGGCTGCGGCCGCCGCGTCCAGAGCCATCACCTGGCCGGTGCGCCCGCCGGGCAGTTCCTGCGGGGCCCGCAGGACCGGCAGGGCGCGCTCCCCGCCGGGCAGCGCCGCGTACCGGCCGCCCCGGCCCAGCGGGGGCAGGTCGCTGCCGGAGATCAGCAGGCCCCCGGCGGTGGTGAAGTCGGCCTGGTCGCGCTGGGACTGGGACCAGGCGGTGTGCTGGCCCAGCGCCAGGACCCCGCTGGACACGGCGAGTACGAGCAGCAGCACCGGCCCCGTGGCTCGTCCGGGCCGGCGGGCCAGCTGCCAGCCGACGAGCGCCGGACCCAGCCCCCGGCCCCGGGCGGCGACGCGGGCGCCGAGCCGCGCCACGAAGGGGAGCAGGCGCAGCACGAGCAGGGTGCCCGCGCACAGGGCCAGCGTCGGGGCGGCGACCAGGACCGGGTCCACGCCGAACAGTCCGTCGGAGCGCGTTGCCGGGCCGGAGCCGCCCGCGCCGTACCGGGCGAGCTGCTGGTAGGCGAGTACGGCCAGGGCCACCAGCGCCAGGTCCGCGCCGGAGCGGGCGGCCCCGGCGACGAGCGCCTGGCGGCGGCCGGTCCGGTGCAGGGCGGCCGCGGCGGCCCCGCGCAGGACGACGGGGAGGGTGGTCAGCACGACGCACCCGAGGGCGCAGCCCGCGGCGACGGGCCAGAGCAGCCAGCTCCGGGTGACGGCGAAGGGGACGTGGGCCAGGGAGCCGTAGCCGCCGAGCAGGCGCAGCAGCGGCGGGGTCAGCAGCGGCGCGAGGAGGGCGGCGGGCAGCGCCAGCAGAAGCGACTGGGCCGCGGTCAGGACACCGAGCCGGCCGCGGGAGGCGCCGCGCGCGGCGAGCAGGGCGCGCTCGCCCTCCTGGCGCTGCGTCAGCAGGTGCGAGACGAGCAGCAGCGCTGCCCCGGCGAGCACGGCCAGTTGCAGGGCGCCGACCAGCAGGGTCGAGCGGGCCACGGTCAGGCCCGACCGCAACTCCCCGAGCAGCGCGGGAAGCTCGGTGGAGGGCCGCAGGCCCGCATCCCGGTGGAGTTCCTCCAGGGCCTTGGCGGAGCGGCCGCGGACCGCCTCGGCGGTCGCCGCGTCCACGGTGGAGAAGTCGGCGGTCAGGAGCACGGCGCGGCTGTCCTGGACCAGCCCGCCCGCGGTGAAGGCGGAATCGTCCACCAGCAGTGGCCCGTAGGTGGCGAACCCGGCGACCTGGAGGCCGCGGGCACCGAGCGGATCGAGCCGCCAGTACGGGGCGTCGGGGTCGGCCGCCCGGTAGACGCCGGTCACCAGCACGTCGAGGGGGGAGCCGCCGTACCGGTCGTCGAGCCGCACCCGCGCGGGCAGCGCCCCCTCGGCCAGCCCGAGCCGGTCCAGCGCCGGCTTCGGCACGGCCACGGGAACCGGGGCGCCCGGGCCGGAGACGGGCCCCGCGACGGGCTCCGGCCAGGTGCCCGCGAGAAGGCGTACGCGGTCCTTGGCGAAGGCCGCCAGCAGGGTCAGATCGGCGTCCTTGCCGGGGGTGTGCGGGCCGGGTAGCCCGTACGAACGGCTGCGCGCCACGCTCTCGGAGGCGGCCGGGAGCGGGCCGAACAGCCCGCGCGCGAAGCCCCGTAGCGCCTCGTCGTCCTTGGCGCGGTCGGCCGTCGGGTGGGAACCGGTGACCAGGACGGTGCCGCGTGCGAGACCGGGGCCCTGGAGGGCCTGGCGCAGTCCGGCGTCGCCCACTCCGCGGGTGAAGGCGAAGAGCGCCGTGAGCACGGTCGTGGTGATCAAAACCGTCAGCAGAACGACGGCTGCGAGCGGCAATCGCCCGCGCAGCCGGCGCACGACGAAGCCGAGCATGTGCCTGTTCCTCCCCCGCACCGGACTGGAGACCCCGGATAGCGGACGATGCTGCCAGATTCGAACAGATAGCGGAAGGGACTTGCGTGAATGGTGCAACGGATGAACAAATCGGCGGGGCGGGATTGCAGGAACGCCGTTTTCGTCCGTACGTACGCTTGTTGGACGCTTGGAGGGGGAGCCGCAGCATGACGCAGGACGAGGGCCGGGACCGGGACGAGGACTGGGGCGAGGACCGGAGGCAGGGGCAGGAACCGCCGATGGTGGTGGTCGACGACGTGCGGCGCAGCTTCGGGACGGGGGAGCAGGCGGTGCACGCCCTGCGCGGCGTGTCCTTCGAGGTCCGCCGCGGCGAACTCACCGCCCTCAAGGGGCGGTCCGGATCCGGCAAGACCACCCTGCTGAACCTGGTCGGCGGCCTCGACACCCCGACCGGCGGCAGCGTCGCCCTCGACGGCACCGACCTGGCCGGCCTCGACGAGGACGGCCGCCTCGCGCTGCGCCGCGACCGGATCGGCTTCGTGTTCCAGTCCTTCGGCCTGATCCCCGCCCTGACCGCCGCCGAGAACGTCGGGGTCCCGATGCGGCTGCGCAAGGTACCGGCCAAGCAGCGCGAGGAACGGGCCCGCACCCTGCTCGCCCTCGTCGGCCTCTCCGAACAGACCGAGCAGCGCCCCGGCGAACTCTCCGGCGGCCAGCAGCAGCGGGTCGCCGTCGCACGGGCCCTGGCGAACGAACCCGATCTGATCATCGCCGACGAGCCGACGGGCCAGCTCGACTCCGACACCGGCCGGCAGATCATGCGGCTGCTGCGCGCGGTGGTGCGCAGCGAGGGGGTCACGGCGCTGGTCGCCACGCACGACCCGGCGCTGATGGAACTGGCGGACCGGGTCGTGGAACTGCGCGACGGACGCATCGTGGAGGCTTCGGCGGAGGAATGAGCCGGGCTTCGGTGGGCTACTCGGTGTGCAGGGCCGCGGCGATGGTCATCCGGGCCGCCGAACGGGCCGGGACCAGGGCACCCAGGACGGCGATCGCGACCCCCGCGCACAGCATTCCGGCGAGCTGCGGCGCGTGCCAGACGGCCTTCATCGACTCGGGGAAGGCGACGATGCCCACGTTGTCCACGACGAACCGGTGCGCGACGATCCCGAGCGGGATCCCGAGCAGGCCGCCGACCAGGCCGAGTCCGGTCACCGAGGTCACCGTCATCGCGACCACCTGGCGCGGGGTCATGCCGATGGACTTGAGCATGCCCAGGTCGCGGCGCCGGTCACGGGTGTTGAGCAGCACGGTGTTGAAGACGCCGAGTGCGGCGACGAGGGCCAGCATGACCGAGAAGACCGAGGAGAAGCCGACGACCGTGGCGGTGGCGGCGTTGACATTCACCGAGTTCCGCACCTCGCCGTGCAGTCCGGGGTCGACCGCGTCGACGGCGTCCGCGTAGGCGCGGGCGTCCGCCCCCGGGGCGAGCCGGACGGTGTACTCGACCGCGCGGCTGTCCGGGGCGAGTCGGCCGAGGGTCTCCCACGTGGATTCCAGGGCGCGCGCGTCGCTGTCGATCAATTGCCCGACGATGGTCGCGGCCACCCGCCTCCCGTTGGCCTCCAGGGTGACCCGGTCGCCGACCGCCAGCCCGCGTTCGGTGAGGAAGGCGGGGCCCACGGCGATCTCGCCGGGTCCGGTGGGGGCCCGGCCCTCCACGAAGGCTTCGGCCGGGGACGGTTTCCCGCGGTAGAAGCTTCCGAACGCGGGCTGCGCGTACCCGACCAGCCCGACCTGGGTCAGCCAGCGGCCCTGCACCTCCTGCGCACCCAGCGACCGCAGCCGATCTTCGATCTGCACGTCGCTCAGCAGCGGCTTGACGGAGTTGTTGCCGTGGCCGCCGACCAGGACGATGACCACCGGTCCGCCGGCGTCGTCGCGGCCGGACTGCGCGTACGAGACCATCGTGCTGGTCAGTCCGGTCGCCAGCGTCACCGTGGTGACACCGAGGACGATGGCGGCCATCGTCATGAAGGCGCGGCCGGGGCGGGCGAACGGGTGGCCGAGACCCAGGCTGACGGAGCGCGGCAGCCGCGAGGAGGCGAGCAGGCGCTGGACGCGCAGCCCGCGCCCGGTGCGGGGCGCGCCGCCCGCGCTGATGGCCCGCGCGGCCGGCAGCCGGTGTGCGCGCAGGGCCGGTACGAGCGCGGTCAGCACGACCAGGGCGGGCATCCCGGCCAGGCACGCGGCGCTGAGCCAGGGGGAGAGGGTGCCCACCCCCGCCATCCCCGTCTCGATGCCGGAGAACGCGATCTGCAGAATGGGCCCGGCCAGCGCGTTTCCGAGCAGGGTGCCGAGAACGCAGCCGGCCACGGCCGGGACCGAGACCATCGTCAGGTAGACGGCGACGACCTGGTTCGGAGTGAAGCCGATGGCCTTGAGCACGCCGATGTGCCGGTTGCCGGAGACCACGGCGCCGCTGACCACGTTGGCGACGATCAGGGCGGAGACGAGCAGGCCGAGGACGCCGAAGAGGGCCATGAAGGGCAGATAGGCCTCCGCCCGGGCGGAGAAGGCCTTCTTGAGGGTGAGGTAGGTCTGTGCGGCCGTCACGGAGTCCGCGGGAAGTCCTTCTGTGGCCACGGCGAGCGAGTCGCGCAGCTGCGCACTGGTGGCGGAGTCGGTGAAGCGGTAGAGCATCTGCGTGGACGTGGGGTGGAGGGCGGCTGCCTGATCGGGCGTCACCCAGGCGGCGGCCGACTTGCTCATGCTCGTCGCGAAACCGACGACGGTGAGCGTCGGGCGCCCGGGCACCTCCAGCTTGGTGCCGAGGAGATCGGCGTCCGGGGTCCCGTCCACGGCCCAGTCGACGACGATCTCGCCCGGGCCTTGCGGCCAGTGCCCCATCAGGACCTCGACCCGGTCCACCGGACCCGCCGGATCGGCGCGGCCCACCACGGTGAGCGGGCCGGGCGGCATCCAGAGCCAGCTCTCGGGGACATCGACGACGGCCTGGCGGAACGGGCCCGCCGCGGCCGCGACCCCCGGTCGGTGCGCCGTCCGCTCGAGCTGGGCGTCGGAGACCTTCGCCGGGTCGTACGTGGCCACGGTGTGCGCGCCGCGCTGCGCGGTGTACGCCTTGTCGAAGGGGCCCGAGGCGGCGGAGAGCAGGCCGAGGGCGAGCAGGACGGTCGTGGTGGCGCAGAGGACGACGAGGCCGATGACGAAGGTCTGGACCCTGCGGCGCTTCACGGCGGCCCGGGCGGCCCGCCACACGGCGCTCACGCGGAACGCTCCAGGATCTCGTCGCCGGTCTCGCCGTGGCTCTCGCCGTCGAGGGCGCGTTGGCGGGCGACGCGGCCGTCGGCCATCTCGACGAGGCGGCCGGCGCAGCGGGTGGCCAGGTGGGGGTCGTGGGTGACGATCAGGAGGGTCTGGCCTATCTGGTTGAGGTCGATCAGCAGGTCCATCACCTGCTCGCCGGAGCGGCTGTCGAGGGCGCCGGTCGGTTCGTCGGCGAGGAGCAGTGCCGGACGGTTCATCAGCGCGCGGGCCACTCCGACGCGTTGGCGTTCGCCGCCGCTGAGGGTCGCCGGGTAGTTGTTGCGGCGGTCGGCGACCCCGAGCTCGTCGAGGAGCTCCAGGGCGCGGCGGCGGGCCTGGCGCGCGGGGGTGCCGGTGAGCTGGGCGGCCAGCGCGACGTTGTCGAGGGCCGGGAGGTCGTCGATGAGGTTGAAGAACTGGAAGATCATGCCGACGTCGCGGCGGCGGTAGAGGGCGAGGCCGGTCTCCGTCAGGGTGCCGAGGTCCTGGCCGTGGACGTTGATCGTTCCGCCGGTGGGCCGGTCCAGGCCGGCCACCATGTTGAGCAGAGTGGACTTCCCGCAGCCGGAGGGTCCCATCACGGCGACGGCCTCGCCCCGGCGGATCTCCAGGGACAGGGCGTCGAGCGCCAGGGTGTCGCCGTACTCCTTCGATACGCGGTCCAGCCGGACGACGACCTGGCCGGAACTGTCGTGATGAGGTGTCATGGCACGAACCTAGAAGGGCGGCCGGACCTGCGGCGTCACCCCCCGGATGTAAACGGGGGGCGGGGTCATCCTGGAGATGTAGGCGGGAGCAGAACCGGGAGGGGGATGTGGACTACACGGGGTGCCTGCGAGGGTCGGGTGGGCGAAGATCTTGGGGTGAAGATCTTGGGGTGAGGGTTGCAGGGGGAGGGGGAGTCGTCGTGACGGAGGGTTGGGTCATCGGAGTCGTGGTGGCCGCGGGGTGCGCGGTGCTGTCGGCCGGGCTCGGGCTGACCGTGGCGCTGCTGCGGGCCCGCGCGGCGCACCGGGCGGCGATCGAGGAGCGCGGCTGGCTGCTGGAGCGGGAGCGGGAGACCGCGGCCCGCACCGCGGTGGACGCGGAGCGGGCCCGGATCGCGGCGGAGCTCCACGACATAGTCAGCCACAACGTCAGCCTGATGATCGTCCAGGCCGGGGCCGCCCGGGAGGTGCTGGCGACGATGCCGGTGGAGGCGGCGGCCGCGATGGCCGCGGTGGAGAAGGCCGGGCGCACGACCATGACGGAACTGCGGCACCTGCTGGGCCTGCTCGCTCCCGCGCAGGACGGACGTGACGAACCGTACGGGGGCGGCGCTGGCGAAAAGCGTGATTCTGTAGTGGAGTTGGCGCCGCAGCCGAGTCTGAGCCGCCTCAGTCCGCTCATCGACCGGATAGCCTTCGCCGGGCTGCCGGTGGAGGTCCGGATATCCGGCGAACCGAGGCCGCTGCCGGCCGGGATCGACGTCACCGCCTACCGGATCATCCAGGAGGCGCTGACCAACGCACTGAAACACGGGGACGGGGTGAAGGCCGAGGTGACGGTGAGATACGCCGACCAGGCGCTGAGGGTCGAGGTGCTCAACAGCGGACCGAGCGTGCTCTCCGGGGACCGGGCGGGGGACCGGGCCGGGGATCGGGAGCGGATACCCGGGCATGCCGGGAAGCCGGCCCCGGCCTCGGCGGGGAAGCCCGCCCCGGCCGCGTCCACCGCGGCGCGGCCGAAGGCCGATGGCGCCGGGCACGGGCTGGTCGGGCTGCGCGAGCGGGTCGCCGTGTACGGAGGCGACTTCGACGCACGGCGCCGCCTCGGTGGCGGCTACCGGGTGCGTGCCCGGCTCCCGCTGGAGCGGCCGTGACCACCCACGCCACGGCTGCCGAGCCGGACGCGAGGGCCGCCTCGCCCCGGGTGGTCATCGCCGACGACCAGGAACTCGTCCGCACCGGGTTCCGCATGATCCTCACCGCGCGGGGGATCGACGTGGTGGGGGTGGCCGCGGACGGGGTGGAGGCCGTCTCGGAGGTGCGCCGGCTGCGCCCCGACGTCGTCCTGCTCGACATCCGCATGCCGCGGCTCGACGGGCTGGAGGCGGCCCGGCAGATCCTCGCCGAAGCACCGGAATGCCGGGTGATCATGCTGACCACCTTCGACCTCGACCAGTACGTCTACGCCGCCCTCGCCGCGGGAGCCAGCGGGTTCCTGCTCAAGGACGTCACCCCCGAATACCTCGCCAACGCCGTACGGCTCGTCAACACCGGCGACGCGCTGCTCTCCCCCTCGATCACCCGCCGGCTGGTGGAGCGCTGCGCCTCGGCATCGGCCGCGCGCGGCGGCGGGGCCCCCGCACTCCACCCCGACCTGGACGCCCTCACCCCGCGCGAGCGCGAGGTGCTGACCCTCATGGGCCACGGGCTCTCCAACGCCGAACTGGCCCAGGAGTTCACGCTCAGCGAGGCCACCGTGAAGACCCATGTGGCCCGGATCTTCGCCAAGCTGAGCCTGCGCGACCGGGCCCAGGCGGTCGTCCTGGCCTACGAGACGGGCCTGGTCACCCCTGGTACGGCCTGACCCGTCTGCGGCAGCTACCCGTCTACGGCAGCTCGCGGGTGAGCCATATGTGCTCACCCTTGGCGTCCGTGGCCACGCGGTCCTGCTCGAAGTCGAGCTTCTCCAGGACGCGGAGCGAGGGTGCGTTCCACGGGCCGACGGTCGACCAGAGCCGCTTCCGCCCGGTCGCGACGGCGGCGTCGACCACGGCCCTGGCCGCCTCGGTGGCGTAGCCCTGCCCGTGCACGCGCTGGAAGAGCTCGTAGGCGATCTCCGGCTCCTCCAGGGTGGAGCGGCCGATGATCAGCCCGCAGTAGCCGATGAAATCGCCCTCCGCGCGGCGCTCGACGGGCAGCAGGGCGATGCCCGTCTCCGCGGTCGCGGCGAGGAACTCCGCGATGGACTTCCGGATGTCCTCGACCTCGTGGGTTCCCTTGCCGCGTTCGGCGAGCAGGTCGCACAACGCGGCGGCGTCCGACTCGGCCCAGGGCCGCAGGATCAGCCGCTCGGTCTCCAGGTGGTACGCCATCGTCTCGTACGTAGTCATGCACCCCACTCTGCCCCACCGGCCATCGCGCTCCGCGGGCGGAGTGCGGGGTATGCCCTCCGGTCAGGCCGCGGGCGGGCCGGAGTCCGCCAGGAGGTGCAGACGCAGGGCGAGTTGGAGCTCCAGGGCGCGGGCGGGGGAGTTCCAGTCCTCGCCCAGGAGCCGGCCGATCCGTTCGAGGCGCTGCACGACGGTGTTCACGTGGATGTGCAGCGCCTCCTTGGCCTTGGAGAGGCTCGCCCCGTGGACGTAGTAGGCCTGGAGGGTGCGGACCAGCTCGGTGCCCCGCTGGGCGTCGTAGTCGATGACCGGGCCGAGCACCTGGTCGACGTACCCGCCGACGTCACCCTGCTCCCCGAGCAGCAGGCCGACGAAGCCCAGGTCCGGCAGGGCGGCCCCGTGACCGGTGTGGCCCAGCGCGTGCAGGGCCCGCAGGCAGCGCACGGCCTCGGCGTACACGGCGGGCAGCCCGCCCTGGTCGCCGGCCGGTCCCGCGGAGCCCACGGTGACGGGCGTGCCCACCGCCTGCCCGAGCTCCGCCGCCAGCGACCGCGCGAGCTCCCCGGGCCGCTCGGCGGGGGCGAGCAGCACGACGTGCCCCTCGTGCAGCCCGGCCAGACCGCCCCGGTCACGGGCGCGGCGTGCGGCCTCCGCCGACAGCCGGGGCCGCTGCGCCGCGTCGCAGTGGAGCACCAGGAGGGAGTGCGGGCGTGCGAGGTCGACGCCCAGTTTGCGGGCCCGGATGGTGCGGCTGCCGCTGTCGGGGGAGTGCCCGGGGCTGCGCGGAGTCAGCAGGTCGCTGAGGAGCTCGCCGCGCACCCGGTCCTCGGCGTGCGCCACCGAGCGGCGCAGCAGCAGGAGGAGCGCGGTGACCAGGCCGGTGCGCTCGAACAGCCGCCGGTCGCTGTCCGACAGGTCGGCCCGGCCCGTCAGGGCGATGCTGCCCAGCAGTTCGGGCCCGGCCAGGACCGCGCAGACCCACACCCCGTCGACCGGTACGGCCCGGCCGCCGGAGCGGGAGGCAGCCACCCCCTGCGCGGGGGCGTCGATCGGGTCGGTGGCGACCCGGGCCAGCTCGGCGCCGTCGGCGTCGTGCACGACCAGCCCGCCCCGCAGCAGCGCGGCCACTTCCCGGGCCACATCGGTGACGTCCCCGCCGCGCAGCACCAGATCGGTGAGCCGGTCGTGGGTCTCGGTGGCCAGCCGCGCCGCCTCGCTGTGGGCCCGGGCGGCCTGGGTGGCGGCGTTCAGCTCGACCAGCGCCGTACGCGTCTCCTCCAGCAGCCGTGCCCCGTCGATGGCGACGGCGGCGTGGTCGGCGAGCGAGGAGAGCAGCGCGACCGCGTCGGGGGTGAACTCGCGGACCGACCGGTCGGCCGCGTAGAGCACCCCGATGACCCGCGAGGCGACGCGCAGCGGTACGCCGAGGATGCCCCGGAGCCCCTCCTCGCGCACCCCGGAGTCGATGGTGCTGGTGTGCCGGAAGCGGTCGTCGGCGCGGTAGTCGGCGCTGGCGTACGGCCGGGCGGTCTGCGCGACCAGGCCGCCGAGGCCCTCGCCCATGCCGAGGCGCAACTGCTGGAAGGCGGCGGAGACGGAGCCGTCGGTGACCCGCATGAACGTATCGCCCACGACGGGGTCGTTGAGGGTGAGGTAGGCGCAGTCCGTGCCGAGCAGGGTACGGGCCCGCCGCACGATGGCCCGTAGCACCGCGTCGAGATCGCGCAGCGCCGCGAGGTCGCCGGCCGTGTCGAACAGGGCGGTGAGCTCCGCCTCGCGCCGGCGGTGCTGGTCGAGCGTGCGCCGGATGCCGAGGGCGACCCGGGTCGCCTCCTCCACGAGGGCCTGATCGGCGGCGCCGGCACCGGCGGTACGGGCCTGCGCGCCGGGCCGGGCGAAGTCCTCGACGGGCGCGCCCTGGGCGAGCAGGTCCAGGAGCTGCCGCAACGCGGCCGCGGGCGCGGTGGGATCGTTCACGGGAGCCATGCTGGCAGCCCTTCGGTGCGGGGTGACGAGCGGGTCCGCCCGCCGGACCGGACGTACCGGTCACGGCGGGCGGACTGCGGGGCGGGCGGACGAGGGACGAGCGGACGACCTCAGGCGGAATCGGAGACGGAGGCCGCGTACCCACTCCTCCCCGCGGCCACCTCGGCTTGCTGCTCCGCCGCGCCCGCCTTCGGGACGGACAGGTCGCGGCCCCGGGTCTCGCGGGCGAAGAGCACGGTGAGCGTGGTGACGAGGGCGGCCGCCGACAGGTAGACGGAGACCGGCACGGAGGATCCGTAGTCCTTCAGCAGCTCGACGGCGATGATCGGGGCCAGCGCCCCCGCGATGATCGAGGCGAGCTGGGAGCCCATCGAGGCGCCCGAGTAGCGGACCCTGGTGTCGAACATCTCCGAGATGAAGGCGGCCTGCGGCCCGTACATGGCCCCGTGCAGCAGCAGCCCGGCGGTGACGGCGAGGGTGATGACGGTGAACGACTCCGAGTCCACCAGCGCGAAGAACGCGAACGCCCACACGGCCATGCCGACCGAACCGATCAGCGTCACCGGCCGGCGGCCGATCCGGTCCGACAGCGCGCCCCAGGCCGGGATGGTCAGGAAGTGGACGGCCGAGCCGATCAGGAGCGCATTGAGCGCGGTGGTCTTGGGGAGTCCGAGGTGGGTGGTGACGTAGACGAGGAGGAAGGAGGTGAGGACGTAGTACGAGATGTTCTCGCCGAAGCGGGTGCCGATGGCGCTCAGCACCTGCCGCCAGTCCTTGCGGAACACCTGGACCACGGGCGCCTTCTCCGTCTCGCCCCGCGCCGCGGCCGCGGCCTGGGCGGCGAGGAAGACGGGCGACTCCGACACCGAGAGGCGGATCCACAGCCCGACCACCACGAGGAGCCCGGAGAGCAGGAAGGGGATCCGCCAGCCCCAGGCGAGGAAGGTGGCGTCCGACTGCACGGCGGCGAGCAGCGCCAGCACTCCGGTGGCGAGCAGATTGCCCCCGGGAGCCCCGGACTGCGGCCAGGACGCCCAGAACCCGCGGTGCTCGGCCCCGCCGTGCTCGGACACGATCAGCACCGCCCCGCCCCACTCGCCGCCCAGCGCGAACCCCTGCACCAGGCGCAGCAGGGTCAGCAGGATCGGAGCCCCGACCCCGATGCTCGCGTGGGTGGGCAGCAGCCCCATCGCGAAGGTCGCTCCGCCCATCATCAGCAGACTCAGCACCAGCAGCTTCTTGCGCCCGACCTTGTCCCCGAAATGCCCGAAGACGACCCCGCCGAGCGGCCGGGCGAGGAACCCGATGGCGTAGGTGAGGAAGGCGATCAGGGTGCCCGTGAGCGGATCGGCGGTGGGGAAGAACAGCTTGTTGAAGACCAGGGCGGCGGCGGTCCCGTACAGGAAGAAGTCGTACCACTCGATGGTGGTCCCGATGAGACTGGCGGCGACGATCCGTCTGATGCCGGACGGGTCCTTCGATTCGGTTCCGGGGGAGACCATGTGCACCACTTCCAGGGTGTCTGCGGGGACGTCGGGTGTGGGCACAACGTAGAAGTCCGCAGGTCAGTGGCATATGTGGCGCGTCATCACAATCAACCCCACCTGAGTGTGCCGCACCACCATACGGCCCGGACCGCCCCCCGAGACCCCTCCGGAAGCGGCGGAAAGTCCCTGTCCGAATTGCAGATTTGCACCGGTTTCCAGGGGAAGAGTGCGTTGACCTGTCATTTCATGCCGCCCCCGGCCGGGTGCAGGGCGCGCGGCCCCCTTTCCGCTTCTTGTTGCCGAAGGGGGGAGGGTCGTCGGACATTGATCCGACGGCCTTCGGGGGTGCGCGATCGAGTCTCAGGTGTTGCAGGCTGTAATCAGCTCTGGTGGGACGAATACTGACCCCCCAGGGCCCCGAGGTCGTGCGCGTAGCGGCCGGCCGCGTGGGCGATGACGTCGATGTTGACGTCGAAGGAACGCATGTCGATGTTGGCGAGGTCGTCGCCGGGCTTGTGGTGGTTCACGTCGTACGCAGTGCCCGCCTGGCCGCCGAACCTGGCCGCCTGGGCCTCGGTCTTGAGGCCGTCGGAGCCGGTGAAGGTGCCTCCCGAGGGGATGCCTGCCGCGAGGAAGGGCGCGTAGTCCGACAAGCCGATGAAGTCGGTGCCCTCGTGCGGGACGCCCTTCGCGTCGAGGAAGTCGGTGATGCCCTTCTCGAGCTGGGCGGAGCCCTCCGGGCCGGGGCCCGCGCCGACGCGGTCGGAGTCGTCCCCGTCGCTGACGAAGAACGCGCCGTTCGGCGAGGCGATCGTCTCGAAGTTCAGGTAGAGCCGGATCTGCGCGCGCTGCTCCGGCGTCAGGGCGGAGAGGTACGCCTGCGAGCCCGCGACGCCGAACTCCTGCGCCGACCACCAGGCGAACCGCACCTTGTTGCCCACCTTGCCCTGCGACTTGGCGAGTTTCAGCGCGACCTGGAGGAGCCCGGCCGAGCCGGAGCCGTTGCCGTTGATGCCGGGGGTGCCGTGCTGCGAGTCGAGGTAGGAGCCGAGGAGGACCGTGTTGGCGGCGTCCCCGCCGCGGGTCTCCGCGACCACGTTGAAGCTCCGGCGGTTCTCGCGCAGTTCGTGGATGTCGAGAGTGACCGTCACCGGCCCGGCGGCGGCCTCCGCGGTCAGCGCCGCGCCGTCCTCCTGGCTGATCCCTCCGGTGGGGATGCGGGCGAGGGAGGAGTCCCCGATGGTCCCGTTGATCTTGCCGGAGGTGTTGTTGTAGACGATCGCGCCGAGCGCGCCCGCCGCGTGGGCATTGCCCTGCTTGACGGCGAAGGAGCAGCCGCCACGCTTGACCAGGGCGATCCTGCCGGTGAACGCGCCCGCCGCGAAGTCGCCCGGCTCGCAGCCGTGGGTGTTGTCGGCGTCGACGGGGACCACGGCCAGCTCCCCGGTGACCCCGCCCTCGGGGCTGCGGGCGGTGAACGCCATGAGCTGTACGGTGACCTCGCGCGGGGTGGGCGAGTCGACGGTGAGGGATTCGGCGAGGTCCTCGGTGTAGACGAAGTCGAACTCCTGGCGGGAGGTCCGGTAGCCGGCGTTGCGCAGCACCCCCTCCACGTACGCGGCCGAGGCCTCGTGGCCCTTCGAACTCGCGACCCTGTTGCCGCCGTTGTAGTCCGCGGCCGACTGGAACACCCGCAGGTGCCGGAGGGCGTCCTTGGCCGTGGATTCCCGGACGAGTTGGGCCGCCAGGGCCGTGCCGCGGGCGGCGGCGGCCCGGCCCGGGTCTTCGGCGCCCGCGGCGGCGGGGCCGGCGAGGAGCAGCGGGGAGAGGAGTGCGGCGGCGGCCAGGGTGGCGGTCGCCGCTGCGGTACGACGTGCGGACATGGCTGGGTGCCCTCTCACGGCAGGTCGAACGGACCGGTCGGCAGGGCCGTGGTCGGCGGTCGACGATCGGGAAGAACGTGCGTGTCGGGAGGAGATCGAGGCACGCTAACCCTGCGGCGGGCCCCTGCCAAGGAGAAGATCCGAGCCGGGCCGGGCGCCCGGATTATTGGCCGAGATGCGGCGGACATACGGCTGAGGACGGCTGCCGGTTCGCAACTCAGCGGTCTTTAGAGGCAGTTGGCTGGTTCGCCCCCCTGACACCCTCACGCGTGATCCCGTATCCATTGTCGTGAGCGCCGGTGAGACCCACCGCGTGCCGACAGGACAGTGCGCCCGAGGGCGCCGGTAGCGCGAGGGTGGCAGACCAGTGCTGGCCAGAACCGAAAGATCCTCGTCAGATCCCGTCCACGGTCCTCCGGCGGACCCCGATTTACCCGGTTGTCCCGGGCCCGCCCCGGACCCGACCGGCGGGGGCGGGCCGGCCGACGGGCCGACGTACCGGATCCTGGGACCCCTGGAGGTCCGCCGGGGCGGGGTGCCGTGCACGCCCAGCTCCCTGAAGCGGCGCGCCCTGCTCACGCTGCTGCTGCTGCACGCCAACCGCCGTTTCCCGATCTGCTCCCTGATCGGCGAGTTGTGGGACGACCGGCCGCCGCGCTCGGCCGTGGCGACCGTGCAGATGTACGTGTCCGGGCTGCGGCGCGTGCTCGCCCCGGAGCACAGCAGCGGGGGCGGCGACCCCCGCAGGCACCCGCTGCTGCTCACCTCCGGCAACGGCTACCTGCTGCGCGTACAGCCGGGGGAGCTGGACCTCGACCGGTTCCGCACGCTGGCCGCGCGCGGCCGGGAACTGCGGGCCGCAGGCCACTGCACCACCGCGGCAGAATCGTTTCACCGGGCCCTGGCCCTCTCGCGGGGCACCCCCTTCGGGGACCTTGGACCGGCCTGCCTGCCCGCGCACTACACCGTCCGGCTCGAAGAGGAGCGGCTTGCCCTCGTCCACGACCGGATCGGCGCCGACATCTGCAGTGGCCGGGCCCGCGAGGTTGTCGGTGAGCTGGAGGAACTGTGCGCGCGCCACCCGCTGCGCGAGGACTTCCACGAGCAGCTGATGCTCGCCCTGGCCGCCACGGGCCGCCGCGCCGAAGCCCTGCACGCCTACACCCGGGCCCGGCGCGCCGTGGTGGAGGACACCGGAATCGAACCGGGACCGGGCCTGCGCACGGCCCAGCAGGCCCTGCTCAGCGGGGCCCGGCCCGACAACACCCGGCACGACGGCTGCCGCCCGGCGGGCGCACTCCACCCCGTGGCGCTCGGCGGCTGAGGGCCGCACGGACGCGCATCCGCAGGGCCACGAGTACGTACGGCTGCGGGTTCGCACGACCGTACCCGCACGCAGCCGTACACCAGCTCGCGCAGACAGCAGTACGCCGGTATGCGCGCTCCGCGTACCGGCGTACTCACCCTGCTGACCCGCCTACCCCGCTCAGCCCCCGAGGCTCCAGTCGAGCCGCCGCCGGAAGTACACGAGGGGGTCGTCCTCCGCCACCGCGCAGCCGACCACCTCGCCCACCACGATCACGTGGTCGCCGTGCGGGAGCACCGCCCCCGCACGGCACTTCGCGAACACCGGGACGCCCGCCAGCCGCGGCACCGTGCCGTCCCAGTCCCAGACCACGTCGGCGAACTTGTCCCCGGAGCTGCCCGCGAAGGTCCTCGCCAGCGCCGCCTGGCTGCGGGCCAGCAGGTGGACGCCGAAGTGCGCGTCCGGCCCCGCCGTGATCTCCCGGCAGGTCCGGGAGGTGCGCGCCAGCGCGACGAGCACCGACGGCGGGTCCGCGCTGTACGAGCAGACCGAGGAGACGAGCAGCCCCGAGGGCCGGCCGTCGCCCCGCCGGGCGGAGACCACCGCCACCCCCGAGACCAGCCGCGACATGGCCTCGGTGAACGCGGCCCCGGACACGGCCCCGCCGGTCCCGCGCTCCCGCTGCACCTCCCGCTGGCGCTTCCGCTGCATCTCCTGCTGACGGAGGTCCATCCCGGCCCCTACGATTGCGCGCGCTCGGTCGCGCGCAGGCAGGTCTCCCGGCGGCTGCGGGCCTCTTCGTCGTCGGTGACGGCGAGGACGGCGTCGAAGTCCGCCACAGCCTGGACCAGGCTGCCCGCCGCCTCGTGGACCACGCCCCGGTTGAACCGGAACTCTGGCCGGCCCTCCAGCTCCACCGCCCGGTTGAAATCGGCCAGTGCGGTGGCCAGATCGCCTTCCCCATAGGCGAGTTCGCCCCTGATCGCCCAGGCCTCGGCCAGCTTCGGATCGTGGCGCAGGGCCGCGTCGAGGGAGTCGCGGGCCTCGGACGTACGGCCCTCTTCCCCCCACAACCGGCCCTGGAGGCAGAGTAGATGGGGGTGCTCGGCGTCGACCAGCAGCCCGGCTTCGACATCGGCCAGGGCCGCCTTGGCCTCGCCCTGGTCGGCGAGCAGGCCCGCGCGGGCGAGGAGGGCCTCCAAGTTGCCCGGCTCCAGTTCGAGGGCCCGGTCGAAGTCGGCCAGTGCGCCGTCGAGGTCGCCGAGTTCGAGCCGGGCCTCGCCGCGGTTGTAGTGCACCTCGGGGAAGGGCGATTCCAGGGCGATGGCCTGCTCGTAGTCGGCTATGGCCTCCTCGATGCGGCCGAGCCGGCGGAGCATGCTCCCGCGGTTGAAGTAGTGGTCGGCGAAGTCGTGGTCCATGTCCATGATGGAGGCGTAGTCCTCGAGGGCGTCCTCCAGCCGGCCGCTCATGCCGTTGACCTGGGCGCGGTTGTAGCGCAGGCCGACGCGGTGCCAGGTCCGCTCGCCGATACCGAGCTCGCGGTCGAGCCGCTCGATGCCCTCGTCCAGCAGCCGCAGGGCCTCGTCGATGCGGCCGGCGCGGACCTCGACCAGGGCCAGGCCGTTGCGGTTGAACACGGAGAAGAAGGCGCGTTCCTTCAGGTCCGGCAGCAAGTCCGAGATCGCGATGGCCTGGTTGACGTACGCGCGGGCCCTGCGCTCGTCGCGCAGCTCCGGCGGGAAGTGGCGGGCGTACAGCATGCCCGTCTCGTAGGCGAGGCTCATGTGGTGCTTGGGCATGGTGGTCTGCGAGCGCGCCTCCTCCTGGACGACGGCGGACTCCTCCGGCCGTCCGGCGGCGGCCAGGCACACGCCCGTCTCGCGGGTGAAGGGCCACCAGAGTTCGGGCCGCACGTCGGGGCCCGTACGGTGGCGGCCCTCCTCGCCCATCTCCGCCGCCGCGTGGTAGAAGCCCAGGTACTTGCAGCGGAGCTGGGCCGAGCGCAGGGCGTCGAGTCCGGCGCCGTCGCCGTCGCTGCCGCGCAGCAGGTGGTAGGGGAGGGTGCCCAGCCGGAGCGAGGGCTCCTCCTCGGCGCGGGCGGCGACCTCCTCGGCCCGGCGGTCGTGCAGGGCGGCGCGCTCGGGGCCGGTGAGGGCCTCGTACGCGGCGCGCAGTGCGGGCTCGTCGCTGATGCAGTCGCCGGCCACGTACCGGGCGGCGGCATCGGCCAGGCTGCCGGACCCGGCGCCGTCGGGGGCCGGCCCGTCGGGCTCGGCGCCCGAGGGGGCCCCGGGGCGGTGGACGCGGGTGGTGCGCACGGCGAGTTCCGCGGGCAGGGACACGGAGACCATGCCCGGCGGATCTTCGAGCTCCGCGGTGTCGGTGGCGACGACCAGGGTCAGGAGCTCGGCGGGGATCCGGCGCAGGGCGGCGGCGAGGAACTCGTGGTCGGTGACGTCGGCGTGCTGCACGTTCTCCACGACGAGGGTGCGCGGGCCGTCCCCGGATCCGGGGAGGGCCGCGAGCAGGAAGTCCACGATCCCGTGCGAGACGCGCAGCGAGTGCAGCCGGGCCGGGTAGCGGCTGGCCTCGCCGGGTGCATTGGCTATCTTCTCCAGGGCGCGGATCCTCTGCGGTACGAGGGGCGCCAGTTCCGGGGTGCTCTCCTGGAGCTCGATGTAGTGGCGGGCGGCCAGTTCGGGCATGCGGCGCAGCGCCTCGGGGGCGACCTGGCGCAGCAGGGCGCCCGCCGCGGAGTAGGGGCCGCGCAACCGCCGGTGCGCGTCGACCACGGCCAGGGGGGCGGGCAGGCCGAGTCCGGCCCGCAGGCGGTCGCGTTCGCGGCGCAGGGGCGCCGCGATCCAGTAGTGGCCGGTCATCAGGACTCCTTCGTGGATTCCGCGGCCTTCGGGCCGGGGAGGATACGGAGCTCCCGCGTTGCGGGACAGGGGGAGCCGGTTCGCCTGCTGGGTGGAGCGGTCGGGGGATCGCGGCCGGAGTCCTGGCGAAGCGGGTGGTCACCGACGCGAAGCGAATGCCCGGGCGGGCGTGGCTCGTCGAGGTGGGGGGCCGAGCCGACGGGGGCGTCCGTCAGCCGATGACGTGGTGGGTGCGGGAGGAGCGGGAGGTGCGGGCGCGCAGGCGCTCCCGGGCGGCGATCCAGATCGTGAGGGCGGTCTGCCAGAAGGCCATGATGAGGAAGGTCGAGGAGTCCAGCAGCTCGACCCAGCTGGAGTCCTCGCCGCCGAAGCGGCTGACGGCTCCGGAGATCATCTCCACGAAGACGGGGGCGAGGGCCAGCAGGAAGGTGCTGAGGCTGAAGGTGTAGCCGGCCACGATCAGCCAGGAGTACCAGCGGGCGGCCCGGCGGTCTACGGGGTGCCACAGGGATTCGTCCGCCAGCCCCTCGGTGCGCCCGCGCAGCCGCAGGAAGCGGTTGCGCAGCAGGCGTACGGACGTGGTGTGCAGGTCCACGCAGCCGAGCATGGTGGTGATCAGCACGTACACGTCGGTGCGCAGGTAGAGGAAGAACTGCCACAGCACCCGCAGCACAGCGGCGAAGGCCACCGCGAGGCAGACGCGGCTGGCGGTGGTTTCGGCACCGCCGGGGCCGCGGGCGGCGTCGGCGACGGTGATGAGGAGGGAGACGAGGACGACGTCGACGACCATCCCGGCGACGATCGGCAGGTAGCGCTTGCGGCGTTCCACGGCGACGAGCCCGTCCAGGGCCGTTTCGACCACGAGGAAGTAGAAGCGGTGCGACAGCCTGGTCTTGGAGCCGATGCCCAGACGCCGGGCGGCCAAGGCGTGGAAGGCCTCGTGGATGGCGATCAGGGGTACCGCGGCTACCAGCATGACCAGGCTGATGACGGCGTAGTACTCGCTGAACAGCATGTCTTCCGCGGCCGGTACGAGGTCCGGGGAGCGGATCATGCACCAGAGCGCCCAGGCGGTGATCAGCCCATAGCAGATCCAGGCGGGCGGGGAGAACAGGGCGCGGCCGAGCCGCTGCCAGCGCACCGGGCCCGTCTGCGCGGGCTCCTCGCCCTCCTCGCGGACGAAGCCGAGTTCGCGCAGGGCGCCGATGATGTCGTCGATGTCGACCTGTTCGCCGTACTCGGCGGAGTACCAGTCGGCGGCCTGCGACGGGGTGGCGCCGGCCTCGAGGCGGCGCACGAGGTGGGCGCCGTCGACCGGGAAGATCCCGTAGGAGTCCGTGTCGGGCCGCCCGATGGTGACCTCTTCGCCGTCCTCCAGGTAGACCAGCGGGTGGAACGGCAGGGGCGTGTCCGCCTCACTGCGGATGCCGTGCTCCGGCATGGGGCCTCCCTCGGCTTGCGGTCCGGACCGGCCGCGGGCAGGGCCCGCCGCCCGGGAGGCGCCGTCGTGCCGACGGACGGCCCGAGTCGCCTCGGGCGGTCCGGGGCACGACGGCGCCGGGCCCCGGCCGATCAGGTGCCGGGGCTCAACTCGGCCAGGATCAGCTCGGGTTGGTGTAGACGTCGCACGCCGAGGAGGTCAGACGGACCGGACCGGCCTTGCGGACCTGGATCTTCTTCATGGGAATCTCCTTCACATCAGTGGGTGATGCGGACGTGCCCATCCTGGCGAGGGCCGCCATCGTTTCCCCAAATCTCCGCCAAACGCTTCACGGGGCGCGCACGAGGCGGTCGACCGGGAGCGGGAGCGGATCGACGCCGTGTACGGGCTCCCGGCCCAGCTGCTGGGCGGGCGCGCCCGGGCGACATCGCCCTGCCCGACAGCTCCACCCACGCCTGGAGCTCCGCCTTCTACGCCCTCGCGGACCTGATCGACGAGCGCACCCGGCTGGTCGGCGTGGCCCACGTCCCGACCAGCGGCGGGCTCGTCAACCCGGCCGCGCGGATCGCAGAGATCCCCCGGGCCGCCGGGGGTCCCCTACCTGCTCGACGCCACCCAGTCGGTCGGGCAGTTCCCCGTGGACGTCGAGGCGCTCGGCTGCGACATGAGCAGGCCAACCGTCTCATCGAGGCGGGATAGGGGCGGGAGAAACTGGTGGCCGCGTGCGCGTCGTAGCGAGGCGCGCACGGTCTGGGTGTCGGCCTGTGGCTCCTGAAGGCAGATCCGACGGAGGCACCGGTCAACCCGAACTCCAGCTGCGTTGCCGAGGTCGAGCTGCTGCTTCCTCAAGGGCGGCGGTCACGCGTCTTGCCGACTGCTTCCAGGATGTGTACGGCTGCGGTCCGGAGCTGAGGCCGCTCTCGCACGAAGCGGCGGACAGCACGTGCAGGCTCGCGGCTGAACCAGTGGAGAGCCGCACCGGGACTGCGCCGCAGAAGAGCGCCTTCATGAACCGTCAGCTCTCCTGTTTTGAGGGAATCCTTGTAGGCGGCGTCACCTCTGCCGAGGTCGAGCATTTCGATGCCGGCGGCAGCAGCCGCCTCGATCGTGCGGAGATGGAGAACGAGACCGGGGGAGAACTGGGCGAAACCCCGGTCGTAGGCGGGGAACCAGTACGACAGCACGGTGCGTGAGCGCAGCCCGAAGTGCGCGGCGACAGGCCTGTCGCCTGCGTAGAGCACCGATAACAGGCCCGAACAGTCGGGTGTGTCCGTGTTGGCCAGGATGCTTACCAGGTTGTTGATCCAATTCTGGGCGAATCGGTCGCGCCGGCCTGTACGGCGGTACTGGGCGGATTTCCATGCCACCAGCGTCCGCAAGGCCGCCGGATCTCGTTCGTCGAACACGAACCTCAGCGGCCCGACCCGGCGTCCCAGCCGGCGGTCCTGCGCCCGGGTCGACTTCAGGAACGTGCGGGAGCGTGTTCGGAGCAGGTTCTCGTAGTGGGTGTAGCCGCCGCTGAGATCGATGACGGGGGAGGCGAATCGCCCTGTGGCGAACGGCAGGAACAGGTCCTGGCCGCTTTCGAGATGGTTGAACTCCCAGACGCTCAGGGAGCTGGCGCGCAGGAGTTGGTGCGGATCCACGTGTACGTCGGGGTGCAGGACGGCGCCTTGGCAGTCGGAAACGCCCAGGCCGATCGCACGGCCGCGGCCCCACCGGCCCCGCTCGAAGGGGAAGAAGCCGGCGGGCTCGCCGTCTTGGCGCACGACCGCGACCCTGGCGCCCGGCCGGACACGGCCGACCGTCTGGCAGAACTCAGGGCTCATGAAGGGATTGGCGACGGGCGCCGTCCTGGCCCGCAGCGCGCTCCACAACTGCAGGTCTGTCGGGCTCATGTCGGCAGGGTGCAGCACGTCGATGCGTTGATTGGGCACGTCGGCTCCTGGTTCATTGGATTGCTCGCGGGGCCGTGGGCCGACCTGCCCACACGAGCGGTGGGTAGCGGCCGGGCCGGGCACAACCGCCGCACGGGCAAGGCCCCGGCCTGCGTCAGCGGCCCGCGCGGGGTCCCCCCTCCGGCTGCCCAGCTCGATGGCGAAGTGGCGTCGAGACGAGTGGGCTCCCATGGCCTCGCGACTGCCGAAGTGTCGGACAGCTGCAGGCGGCGACGCCGAGGCCGACCGCGGCGCACCACCGTGTCGGCCAGGAGGGCTTCGCGAGAGGGCGCACCTGTCCGAATGCTTCGAAAGCCGACGGACGGCCGTGGATCCCGCGAGCCGTTCGGGGTGATCCAGGGGACGAAGGGAGCGCCCAGACGTACGGCAAGGGAATCTAGCTCGCCTTGCACGGAGCTCCGGTGCCGTGGGCAGGTGGTGTCGACCATGCGCAGTGTCCAGCCGAAGACGGCCGTCAGCGCGAGACCATCTCCCAGGTGACCGAACCATCAGCGGGTGCTTGCCTGGGCGACGGCCATGGCACTCAGGTCGGTGGTCAGTGAACTTCTCCTTCCGGTTCGCGGCAAGGCTGCGGCGAACACGACAGTAAAGGGGGCAGCCCACGTCACACTTCTTCCGGACGCCGAAGCGAAGCGAGGGAGAAGAGGTGGGTGAAAGAAGAAGGAGCGCGCAGTCATGACCGTACCCATACTGGTCGAGAGGGTGCGTGCGGCGGCCTGGAACAAGAAGGCTGGTGTATCCGAACCTTCGCTCTAGGCCCCCTTCTAAGGGATTAGCCTGGCCGCGTAGCCCCCAGACGGCGTGCCTCACGATTCGATGTTGTGGTTCGGGCGGAACAGGTTGCCGGGGTCGTAACGGCGCTTCAGGGACCGGAGCCGGTCGTGGTTCTGCCCGTAGTTGGCGGGCACACGGTGCTGGGCCGCCGGCGCCCTGGCCACCCTGACGCTGATGCGGACGGTGCAGGACGTAGAGCGCGACTGCGCGGGCCAGGCCGAGCAACCCCAGCGCCACCCACGGCAGTGTCGGCACTCCGGCATCGCGCGCGGCGTCCAGCGCCACGCCTGTCAGGAGGTTGCCGACCGTGATGCCGATTCCGCAGATGGTGTTGTCCAGGCCGTAGTGCGTGGCCACGAGACGGTTGCCCGCGAGGCGGACGATGGTGTCCATCTCGAAGGGGTAAGCGATCATCGTGCCGAATGCGAGAAGCAGCGCCGAGAGCGCCGAGGGCGTGCCGGCCATGAGCCACAGGCCCGGCTCCTCACCGCCCAGGCGGCTGACCTTCAGCGGCAGGGACAGGTAGACCTGGAAGGCCATGACGTACGAGCGGGTCATGGCCAGCGAGATCAGCCGGGATCCAACCTTCAAGGGCCAGCCCGCGTCGTCCAGGGGGCGGGAGGCGTGGGCGAGGTATTCCTCCTTGGGCGGGGCGCTGGTCCCGCTGTGGTCCGCGCCAGGCTTGGCCCTGTCTGCACCGGACGCCGCGACCGACATCGACGTGAGCCTGCGCGACGGCATCCAGGCAGCCATCGAGATCCGCCGCCGGCTCCTCAAGGGGCACCCGACCTCCGCGGCCTCTACAAGGTCACCGCGCTGCTGGCGAAGATCCAGCTCCGTTTCAGTGGGATCGAGTGCCCCTCCGACGGTGACGCCTGACCGTCCTCCTTGACGTCGACCGGCAGGATACGAGCGACGTCACTACCGTCCGCACGGAGCGGCCCGCCGCCGAGGCGCTTGCGACCCGCGTTCTCCAGTGCTGGTTGGGCACCCTTCCCGGGGAGACGCGGTGAGCACAAGCATCAGGCGGTCCCCGACGACAGCGGTCACCTTCCACAAGCCGGCGGCGACCCGCGAAGAGGCTGACGTCGAGGCGAAGGGATGGGCCAGACCACGGGCGGGAGCGGCCTTGGCGACAGGCACACGGAGCGGTTGCTGCGGACGGTCGGGCCGTTGGGGGCGACGACGGTACCGAACCGTGACGTGAGCCGTCGGCGGCGTGCGTGTCAGCCGTGGCGCAGAGACCCCAGCAGGCCTTCCGGGAGGTGCTCCGAGTGGGCGTCGGCCACCGCCGCCGGGTCGGTGTGTCAGTCGAGAGGAGGGTGCTCGGGCCGGCGCGGCAGCGGCACGGGCTCGGCGCTTCCGAGTCGCCGGGCGACGTCCTCGCGCAGCTTCGGCAGCAGCGCGTAGAGCGTGTCACCGGGACACGCGGTGCTGTTGAAGTCCCGGTGCCCGTAGATCTCGGAGGCCGGCACGTCGTACTGGCGGCACACGCGGGCGCACAGGTCGGCGAGGACGGAGAACTGCGCCGGCGGAGGCTGCACCGTCATGTAGGTGCCCTCGTTCTCGATGCCGATGGCCACGTTGTTCTGGCCGACGCAGTGGGCGCCCCGTACCGTCTGGGCGCCGGCGTCCAGCGCGGCGAGGCTGTGGTGCCGCCCCTCGAGGACGAAGGCACCCCTGCTGATGGTGAAGTGCTGGCCGGTGTCGATCCAGCCCTGCATGTCCATGTGGTACGTCTGGATGGCACGGGCGAGCCTGAGGGCCCGGTCCCGCGAGTAGTCCGTGACGTTGGCCGTGGCCGTGTGGTGGATGATGATCTTCTCCGGCCGCGAGGCGAGCAGTACGACGGGCTCGGACGCCTCGCGGGCGCCCCAGCCGGCGCAGTCGGTGATCTCGGGTGCCGGGTGGTCGTCGCGGCGCTGGAATGCACGGGGACCGGTGGAGGCCCTGGCCGGGGAGGCGGCGGCGGGGGGCAGGATGGAGGCGGCTCCGACCGCGAGCGCGGCGGATACCAGAGCCCTGCGGGTGAGCCGGGAGTGCGGTGTGAATGTCATGGAGCAGCCGTTCCGGTGGGGGAGACGTCCCATGGAACGAGGCGGGGCCCCTGGGGGGCACGCAGGCGCTCCGGGGGCGCGGTCCGTTGATCCTTTGGGAGGACGGCGAGTCGGCCGCACGGTGTAGGGCGGCTCAGCTGCCCGGCCGGCCGGGTCACGGCCGACCCAGGTCTTGGCCCGGCCCAGGGCCCGGAGTCGTCACCGGTGGCCGCGGTGCCGCGGAGGCTCACACCCGGCCGGCACGGACGACGTCCGGCGCCGGCCCGGCAAGGCTCAGTCCGTAGGGTGAGGGTCCGGCGGGTAGCGGGTAGCGGGTAGCGGGTAGCGGGTGGCGGGTTCGCGGCTCGCGGTCCGGTCGCCGCCGCTTCTCAGGAGCCTTTGTTGAGTTCCGCGACGATCGAGGCGGGGGTGTGTCCGCTGCCGTCGGACAGGCGGTGGAAGTCGACGGAGACGAAGTTCGGAGTGCGGCCCCCGCTGGCGGTCCGGCACTGCTCCGCGATGCGGTTCCTGAGCTTGGCCCCGTTGTCCAGGGACGCGGTGAGGACCGTGGGCACGTTGCGGTGGTGGCTCATCGTGAACAGCCGCCGGAATCCGGGTTCCTGCCGGTCCAGGGGCACGTCGGGCCAGCGGGTGACGCACGCGAGGTCGTCGCCCAGGTCGCCGAGGCTCCAGTAGTTGCTCACGGTCCAGGACCTGTCGTACATGACGCCCAAGTGCTCGCGGTCGGACCGGTCCGAGAAGACGATCAGGCGCTTGCCGGTGGTGACGAGGTCGGCCACCTTCGGCCAGCCCTGCTGCCGTACGCCCCACTCGTCGGGCCGGAACAGCAGCGGGTCGATCCCGCGGACCCTGCCGAGTGACTGCCGGAGTTGCTCGGCGCTGACGTAGTCCTCGAGGAATACGGTCACCACCTCCTGCGGATGGGAGGCCAGGAAGTCGACCACTGTCTGCATGGTGCCGTGGAAGGACTGCCTCGGGAGCGCGTACGTGACTCCGGCGAAGGTCTTGCATTCGCCGTGGCACAGGTAGACGTCGCTCGGGTAGCAGTCGCTGCCGAAGCTGATGACGCACAACCAGGTGCTGCGCTCGTACCAGTGCGTGTCCAGGCTCAGGGCGCGGACACCGCCCTCGAGCTGTGCGCGCACCGACTCGGACTGGTTCACAGAACTCCAGCGGGAGTCCTCGTAGTTGGTGAAGGAGTTGTGGGTGGTCAGGAAGGAGGCCTCGTCGAGGCGGCGGTCGCCCCAGCGGGCGGCGGCCTCGCCCGCCGCCCGCTGGGGGGCGGGGGAGAGGGGTGGAGGGGCCGCGGCGGCGCCCGGTGCGCAGAGGAGGGCCAGAAGGAAGAGGCACACCAAGAGGCGGAGCCCTCTTCTTCGCGCCGATGAGGTGCCGGGCCGCCGGAGGGGCGCGCCACCCTTGGAAGGCGTGTCCATGTCAAACATGGCCGGGAGGGTACCGTGTCCGGCGAGGACATGCCTCCCCTCGGACGGCCTCGGCCGAATCCGCCCGCGGTGCGGCCTGAGGCACGCGTCGGCGGGGAGGGCGCGTTCTCGGCGTTGCGGGTGCAGTCGGTGTCGCGGTCGCCACCCTCGGCCTGGCTCCCGGACCGGACTGAAACAGAACCGCAACAGGACCTCATGGCGGCGGAATCAGGGTCGCACCGGTCCGGAAGCACGTCTCCTCGAAGGTGAATTCGGGTGCGGGAACCGCACTCGTTCCTTTCCGGAGGTGCCCCCCATGTCCGCCACCCGCTGCCGCTCCGGCTTGCGCAGGTCGCTCGCCCTCTCGCTGTCCGCCGTCCTGGTGACCGGCGCGGGCACCTGGTACGCCTTCGGCGGCGACGAGCACCCCAGCCCGAAGGCTGCCTTCGTGACCTCCCTGGCCATGTCGATGGACCTGCCGTGGCCGACGGAAGGCCAGGCGAGCGCGGAAGTCGAGGGGATCGGCAGCCTCGGCACCAAGGGCGAGCAGACGCCGGTACCGATCGCCAGTGTCACCAAGGTCATGACCGCCTACGTGATCCTCGCCGGCCACCCGATGCCCGGCGAAGCACCCGGCGCAAAAGTGATCGCCGACCAGCAGGCGGCCGACGAGTCCTACTCCTCGGTCGAGTCGACCGCCCCCGTCGTCGCGGGGCGCGAATACACCCAGCGCCAACTCCTGGAACTCATGATGCTGCCCTCCGGCAACAACGTCGCCAGGCTCCTGGCCCGCTGGGACGCGGGCGGCCAGGAAGAGTTCGTCCAGAAGATGAACAAGGCCGCCGCGGCACTCGGCATGGACCGCACCACCTACACCGGGGCCTCCGGTATCGAGTCCAGCACGATGAGCACAGCGGCCGATCAGCTGAAGCTGGCCCGCGCCGTCATGAAGAACGAGGCCTTCCGTCAGATCGTGGCCACGCCCGCCGTCACGGCCCCCGGCGTCGGCGTGCAGATACACAACAGCAACAAGCTCCTCGGGCAGGACGGGGTCATCGGGTTGAAGACCGGCTCCTCCACCCCGGCCGGCGGCAACCTCATGTGGGCCGCTACCCAGGAGGTGGCGGGCGTCCCCCGCCTCATCCTCGGAGTCGTCCTCCACCAGCGGGCCGACACCAACCCCACCGCCGGCATGGCCGCCGCCTTCGACTCCAGCCGCACCCTGATCACCGCCATCCGCGCCGCCCTCCCACAGGCCCTCGCCGCACAGACTCCGCAGACCTGACCTGGCGCAGCCGCAGCAGGACTGGGTGGAGGGCCGACGTGACCCCGTGCTGGTTCTGTGCTGGTTCAGGTGGCCCGTTCGCCGAGAAGCCGCAGGTGGTAGCTCTGATCGGATGAGTTGTCGTACCACTCGATGGTGGTCCCGATGAGACTGGCGATGACCACCACACCTCCTGAGGAGGGCTGCTTCGGACCTGCCTCAGGCGGGTGGACGGGCTCGTGCCTCGTGGCACCTGCTGGTTGAGGCCCGACCGCTCGGTGGCGAACACCGAATACCGCAGGGTCCCAAGGCCCTCGCCCGATGCGGCCATGCACTCTCCAGGGCCGAGTCCGGGCGGTACGGTCACAGCTGCTTGTCGAAGTGGAACGCCGTCACCGTCAGGCGCTCGCGGAAGTAGAAGCGGTGGGCCTCGGTACGCTGGGTCCCCGAGTCCAGGGACAGCTCATGGCACCCCAACTCCCGTGCGCGTTCCTCGAGCCGGGTCAGTAGTGCCCTGCCCACCCCCGCGGACCGCTCCGCTTCGGCGGCGACCAGGTCGTCGACGTAGAGCATGCGCAGGGTGCTGGAGTTCACGACGACCCGCCACCCCGCCACGCCCAGGCAGCGCTCGGCGTTCCCGTCGTCCGCGAAGGCCGCTGTGAAGCGCAGCCCCTGCCGGTGCCCCTTCGCGTACACGTCATGGAAGAGGTCCTCGGTGAGATGCGGGCGGAGCTCGCGCAGCACGGGCAGCACGGCGGCGAGGCGCGGATCTCCGGGCTCAAGGTCGACGATCTTCATACGGCGACCTTAGGGGGCGTGAACTGTCCGCCCACCGCGGCGGGAGTGCGACACTCACAGGCATCCGCGGACGCAGGAGCCCTGCACGCCGGCCTCCAGCCGGCTCCCGGCCTCGTGGCCGACGACTCCAGGCAGGGCAACGTTCACCACCAGGCGCCGGCGGACAGCGGTCCGACCGGCACCCTGGCGAGGGAGCCGATGTCGGATGCGCGCGCCCCGCCTTCGCTCTCCCAGGCGTCTTCCCTGTTCCGGAGGTCGGGCCGCCGGCCGATGACGGCTTCGGCGGCGATCAGTGCGCGGGGGGTCAGGACGCTGCCGGGGACGGCGGCGGCGGCCATCAGCCGGGCCGCGGCGGCGGGTGCGGCCTGGGGTGGGACGACGAGGAGGTCCCAGCGACCGACGGTGTAGGAGAGCAGGATCAGCTTGTCGGGGTCCTGTTCGGTGAACCAGCCCACGTGCACGGTGTGCCCGGCCACGGGGACCTTGGGCGGGACGACGGGCCAGCGGGTGGGGTTCACGGTGACGCGGGTGATGCGCCCCCAGGGCTCTGCCAAGGCAGCGGCGAGAGAGGCAAGTTCGGCTGCGAGGTCACGGGAGCGGGGCCACCAGGCGCCGTCCAGCTGCCCGGCGAGGGTGGTCTTCGGCGTGAGCAACAGGCGGGCGGGGCGAGGAGGCGCGGCAGCGGGCGGCGCGGGTGACGCGGCAGGTGTGGCGCGGTCCAGGGTGACGGTCATGGTGGAGACCTGTCCCCGGGCCGCTCGCAGTTCGACGGCCCGGCGTATTGATCGCCGGAAATGACACCTGAGTTGCATCCGATGCGCGAAATACTCCCGGTATTTCCATCCTACTCCGGTGCGGAGATCAAAAGGGGTTCTGACCAGGTACTTCCGTTGAGGCCGAGGACTTGTGCTCCGGCAGTCTGCGTGGCCGACCTGGTCAGGGCGCAGCTGACGTCGACCACGCACCCTGTCCTGCGCGAGCGGGAACAGCCGGCCGACCGCCTCGCGAAGGTCGTGCCGGGCGGCCCGCGCCACGACGACCTGGCCGGGGCGAACCCGTCGCGCGTCCAGAAGACGTGACGGCGACCGTGCTGACGTGGGGGCCGGTCGGCCCCCTCCTCTGGTCCCGTCGGCCCTGCCGAGCCAACGTCCCACGGGGTGACTCTGGAGTGCGGACCCCTTCCGGTTCCGCTCCCGAAGAGGTGATCCGCCATGCCTCGCATCCAGATCTCGGCACCCCGGCCACGGCCGCACCGCCCCCTGCCCCTCGACTTGCGCACGCCGTCGGGGCGCGTCCTGCCGTACTGAGAAGGCAGTAGGGAGGCAGGCCCGTGAGCGCACAGCGGATCCGCGCCGCGGCCCGTCCGATCGGCGCCGAACTCGCGGCGACCCACTGAGCGCGCCGCACCGCAGTCGGCACCGCCGCGCGGGTCCCGGTGAGCCGGCCGAAGCGGAACAGCACGCCCTGCTCGTACTGCTTGACGATCTTCAGGGCCATCGGCAGCTCTATCAGGGCAACCACGGCCACGGCGATCAGCGCGAACTGACGCAACGCCTGCTTCAGACGGGCTCTGAACGTCAGTGAGCGCCGTCCGACGTCATGAGTAAAGGGCCATCGCGTCGGAGTCGAGTCGGCCGTTCAGGTGGATGCTCGCGTCCCGGGACCCTTGGTGGCGCGTCCCGCCGGAGGTGCTCGCCCTCCCTGTGGTCCTGGTGGCTACTTTGCGGGTACGCCTTCGCCGCTGAACCACTCGCCTGCCTTGAGGCCGACGGAGTCGGCACTGATCAGGGTGCTGCCCGAGGGTGTGGGCCCGTGGGCGCCGCCCGGCAGGGACCACAGGGCGCCCTGGCCCACCGCGCCGATGAACAGTTCGGGCCGGCCGTCCTTGGTGACGTCGGCCGCCGAGAGGGTGCTGCCGAACTGGTCGCCGGTAGCGGAGGTTCCGGGGATGCCCGGCGTTCCTTGCGTCAGGTTGTAGGCGCCCGCGCCGGGCTTGTGTGAGGCGATCCCGGGGATGACGGTGACCGAACCCGCATCGGTGGCTTCGGCGATGTCCTCGCCCGGCGCTCCGATGATGATCTCGGCCTTGCCGTCCCGGTCGAGGTCGGCCACCGCCACCGAGCTGCCGAACCGGTCACCCTTCTCGTTGACGCCCGGGATGCCGGCGGAACTCTGCGAAAGCTGCACGGGCGTGGTGCTGACACCGATGCCCTGTGCCGATCCGTACCAGATGGAGATCCGCCCGCCGATGTTCGCCGTGTCGCCTGCGGTTTCGGGCTCGGACGGGTGGCCGAGGACGACATCGTTGTGGCCATCGCCGTTGACGTCCCCGATCGCGGGCATGCCCCCGCGGGCGGCCGACATCGGCAAATCGTTGGCCGGGTCACTGGTTTTGTGCGGATCCACGTACACGAGGCCGCCGCCCAACCCTTGGACATGGCCCGTGACGACGACCGATTCAGCCGTGCCGTCCTTGTTCAGGTCGCCGAGAGTCACCTGCCGGCCGCTCACTTCGACGACCTGCCGATTTCCGACCTGACCCGTGCGCCGGAACGGCCCCGTGTAGCGCAGCAGGCTGTCCTTCCCCCCGACCAGGACCACCGGCTTGCCGCCGAGACTGGTCGCGGCGACGTCCTCACCGTAGGCATGCTCTCCGCTGCCCGGTGTGTAGAGGTTGATGCCCGAGGTCAGGCCGGACTTACTGCCCCAGAGCACGGTGACCGTTCCCGCGTTCCTGTAGCCGTCCCAGTCCTCCCAGGGAGTTCCCACGACGAGGTCGGAGAACCCGTCGCCATCGAGATCCGCGGCCGAGACCGAGGAGCCGAACCGGTCCCAGGCCGCCGCCGTACCCGGAACACCCGGTGAGTTCTGCGTGATCACAGCCCGACGGGAAGCAGAAACCCCGCTGGCCGAGCCGTACAGCACCACCACAGCTCCTGCCGCCGACAGATTCCCGACTGCCGCATGCGGCGCGGGAATCGCCACGTCCCGGTACCCGTCCCCGTTGAAATCGCTGGCGACCGGACCGGTCGCAGCCTGCGCCACGCCCGCGGGCAGCACCGTACCGATCGCGGCCGCGACGATGAGCGGCGCGCTCAGACGGATCATTCTTCGCATGTGCATATGAACCCCTCCCCGACGCGCCCCATTCGCAGGGCGCGTATTGCGGTCACAGTAGAGGCACGAGGATGCCGCTCCCGAGCCGGGTTGCGGGTCAGGCGCTGTCTTCAAGGGGTCCGGGATTGTCCGTCGCCTCCCTCACTGGAGCACGACGGTGACGCCGCGCTTGCGCAGGAGGTCCACGATCACCTCGACGTAGGACAGGCCGCCGAGGTGGTGCAGGACGTGTCCGGCGAGGGCTTGGCGGGCGATGTCGGCGTGGTGCCAGACGAGGGTGAACGGGGGGACGACGGAGAGCCCGCCGCACAGGCAGTCGTCCACATCGTCCAGGTCTCTGCCGTAGTTGGCGCCAGGGCCGAGCAGGGCTTCACCGAGCGCCAGGAGCAAGCCATTCCTGTCGGTGGCGTGCTGTCCGTCCAGGTGGTACGTCCCGCCGGAGAGGTCCTGCAGCCCGTACGGGCCGACGCGGGTGAGGTCCAGCCACTCGGACCGGCCTTTGGCGTCGAACTGTGCCCACTGGTTGGGCAGGGTCGGAACACCGTCGGACCAGATCTCCCAGACTTGGCGGGCGGCCAGAGTGGGGCGGTCGTCGCCAGGGGCGGTGATGGTGACGTCGATCAAGGCTCCGCCGAGGACGGACGGGCGTGCCTCGACGGTGTGCAGGTCGAGGCGGTACCTGGTCATCATTCGGCCGTGGCGGTCGAGGGGCCAGAGCGTGATCGGGGCGCCCTTCTGTGGAAGGGGACGACTCAGCAGGGCCAGAAGCGGTGCGGCGGGTTCGCAGCCGATCAGGTGCACGGGCTGGGTGGGTCGCTGCGGGCGCGGGGTGAGCAGGCCGTCAATGGAACGGCAACTGCCCGATGGGCTGTCCCCCCGGATCGAGGGGAACCACAGGTCGAACCGCGGGCTCGAAGGCAGCCGCTTGCTGCCCCAGTAGTCGTCCTCGCTGACGCCGGTGCCCACGACGATGTCCCAGCGCCCGGGATCGCCCGGGGTGGGCCAGTGGGCCAGGACAGTCGTGTCCTCCAGGTCCCAGAAGCGGGCCGGCCCGTCGTTCGAGGGATCCACAGGCTCGATCGAGAGCATTCCTTCCCCCAGCAGCCGCACCGGTTCGGCGCTGTCCGCCACGGCCTGGACCAGCAGGCTCTCGCGTGGGCAGCCGCGCAGCGTCAGGACCTCTCGCGGCAGCGGAGGCACGTCCATGAACAGGCCTTCGACCTCCGCGCACCGCCCCCACAGCGCGGCCTCCTCCTCACCGCTGATGTCGTCCCGCACCAGGAGATACCGGACCGGGAAGTCCCGCTCCCACCCCACATGTTCCTCAGACCGCACGCTTCTCCATTGCTACCAGGCTGTCTTGGCGCGCCAACCCTACGGCTCGCTGACGCCGAAGCCCTCCGAATATCGCGTGCTTGGAATGACGCTCCCCGCCAGTCGAACAAGCGCCGAGGTCGCCGGCGCGGCGGGAGGCGTACGCCAACGACCAGAACAGCCCGGACACCCTGATCGCGGTCTCCGCCGCCCGCGGAAGACTGCCCGAACACGACCGTCGTCTACGAGAGCGCCCCGTAGGCCGCGGGACGGGACCCGCTTCCCGAACCAGCGTGGCCGCCGCGTACAGGTGTGCGGTCCTGGCAGGCTGGTTGGTGGAGCTCGTCCGGGTCTGCCTTCGCACGTCGGTCCGGGCGGGCTGCCGCCTTCGCACGGTCCAGCGTGGTCATCGGTACGGACTCCACCGTCCGAAACGGGCCATCAACCTCAACCTCCGGATGGGCGGCTGGCACGACACGTCACAGCTCGAGAGCTTCCTGACCCACCTCGGCCAGGGGGCAAGCGCCATGCTGTTCCGCTGCACCGTCTGCGGCACCCACCTCGCCTACGCCGACGCTTCATAGCCACGACCTGCCCAGCGCGCACCCTTCCCTTCAAAGGAACCGCACCCCCCCCGCGAACGGCCCCTGACCAGGCAGGAGCAAGCAGCGTCCTGCTGTTCCGCCACGCGCCCGGGCGGGCCGGAGTCCCCCACCGGCGCCCATCGGAAGGGGAACATGTGGTCATGACCACTGAACATCCTGCCGACCGGGGCGGCACCGGGCGCGACCTGTTCGCCGCCTTCTCCGAGCGGGCATCGAACGTCACTGGCTCGCCCCTGTTCTCCGCCCTGTGCGTGCTTCTGCTCCTGGGCATGGTCGCCATGCACCTCTTGCACCTGCCGTTGCCCTGGTTGATCTTCGCCGGGGACGTCTTGGCAGCCGTCAGCCTGTTCTTGCTCGCGCTGCTGACGAACACCGAGCGCCGTGACGCGCGTGCCGTGCAACGGAAGCTGGACGCCATCGCCGCGGCGTTGCTGGAGCAACGCGAAGGCACGACCCACACCGCGGCCGACGAACTACAGCGTGTCATCCGTATGGAAGAGCATCAGTAGGCCAGGTACACCGACGTCCTCATGGAGTCGCTGGAGAGAACCGCAGTTCAGCGACGTGCGGCTGCCTGTTGGCGACTGAAGCGACTCAGGCTGGGACAATCGTCCTCAAGGAGCGACGACCACCTGCCCGGGAATCCTGCTTGGACGTCCGCTTGCTGCGCGGGGCGTTCCGAGCGGTCGGTTTTGCGGCCCTTGCTGCCGGCGGCCGGTGCGGTCCTCGGTCTCCGCGTAGGCGTTGGTGGCGATGCGGACGGGTGCGGGGCCGGTGAGGTCCTTTTCGCCGGCGAGATTGTCGATCTTCAGGTCGTCGGGGACGACTTTCTCGAAGGGGACCAGGCGCATGCGCCGCCGGAACGCGAAGCCGGCGGAGCGGTGCGGGTGCGGGTGTCGTTGGAGTGGGCCGTGAGCCGGTCGATGACCGCGACCACGCCGTCCAACTGTCCGGCGAGCCGGAGCGCTACGGGAATCTGGCTGCTCTTGGACAGTCGGCCGTCCAAGGTGACGACCCCGTCGACGACACGCACGCCCACGGCATCGGCACCGATACCCATCGTGTCCGCCAGCACGTCCTCGACCAGCACGCGGCGTATCTCGTGGTCAGGGCGGAGGAACACGCGCAGCAGGTCCCGTCGGGTCACGATGCCGACCAGAGGGTCCTCCTCGTCGACGACCGGCAGCCGCGATACGCCGCGTCGGGCGATGAGGCGGGCGGCCTCGGTGACGGTCTGTTCGGCGTGGACCGTGACGGCCGGCGCGGTCATCAAGTCTTGAGCGGCGAGGTCGTCTTGGACGAGCAGATCGGCCCGCGAAATGACCCCGAGGACGCGTTCGTCCGCGTCCAGGACCGGCACGCCGCTGATGTCGTGTTCGACGAGCAGCGCGGCCACATCCGCGCACGGAGTCCTCCCGACGACCGAGACGACCTCGTCGGTCATCAGGAAGCCGACCTTGGCGTGCTTCATCTGCGGCCCTCCTGTCGGCTTCGGCCAGTGAGCGCATCTTGTGGAGCGCCCTCACCAGCCACCATCCGCCGCGTCCGCCTGCGGTGCGAGTGCCGAACGGGCCCTGTGCCAGGACTGACCGGTCCCCGGCGTCACCGCGCAGGCTCGCTGCCCCGTCGTCGTGGTGAGCGGTCCCGAGCGCATCGCCCGGAGGCCGGTGGGCAACGGCCTGCCCGGATTCGCGACGATCCGACCCCTCATGCCCGTCACCCAGGGTTCCGGCCGTGACCGGCCGACAGGGGACTACGCTGAAGACCGGGCTGGTGCGCAGAGCCCCTCGATGCCGGCGGAGGTGTCCATGGGCGGGGACGAACGCGATGCGCCGGCGAGCCGGAGTCCGCAGCCGAGGCTGGACGCGCTCCAGGCGGAGATCAGTGACGCGCGGGGTACCCGTGACCGGCTGACGGGCCTGCTGGAGGCGGTCATGTCGCTGGGGCAGGAGCTGGACCTGGCCCAGGTTCTGCGCGGGATCGTGGAGGCCGCGGTCGTCCTCGTGGACGCGGAGTACGGCGCGCTGAGCGTGGTCGGGGACGACGAAAAACTCGCCGAGTTCATCCCGGTGGGTATCAGTGACCAGCTCCGGGCGCGGATCGGTTCCCTTCCCGCCGGCCGCGGACTGCTGGGCGAGCTGAACAGGCACCCGGGGCCACTGCGCCTGGGTGACCTCTCGGAGCACCCGGCCTCGGCCGGCTTTCCCGAGCATCACCCGCCCATGCGCTCCTTGCTCGGCGTACCGATCCGGGTCCGGGACGAGGTGTTCGGCAATCTGTACCTGACGGAGAAGCGGGGCGGGAAGGGCTTCGACGCGGAAGACGAGGAGGTCTTGTCCACCCTCGCCGTTGCCGCGGGCGTCGCCGTGGACAACGCCCGTCTGTATGAGGAGGTCCGGCTACGGGAGCGCTGGCTGGCGGCCAGTTCCGATTTCACGAGCGCGCTGCTGTCGGGCTCATCCGAGATCGAGGTGCTGGAGGGCATGCTGGAGCGGGCACGGGACATCATCTCGGCCGAGATGTGCGTCTTCTACCAGGTGGGGCCCGGCGGCGAGCTGCGCGGCTCGCTCGCCTTGGGCGAGGGAGCCGAAGCGCACCGCGGGATCGTGCTGCCCGGCAGCGAGGGGATCCTGGCCGCGGTCGCCCTGGCGCGGGACGGACTGGTCACCTTGGCCGATGTGGCCACCGACGCCCGGGTCGCGGCGCAGCCGGACGTCTGGACGGGCTTCGGGCCGGCCGTGGCCGTCACGGTGGGTACCAAGGCGAAGTTGCGGGGGGTGCTGATGCTTGCGCGGCGTACCGGGCGGCCGGCGTTCGCCGCGGCCGAGGTCGCGCCCCTGCCCGGCTTCGCGGGGCAGGCGGCCCTGGCGCTGGAGCTGGCCGACCGGCGCCGGGACAGCGAGCAGGTGAGCCTGCTCGCGGACCGTGACCGGATCGCCCGCGACCTGCACGACCTGGCGATCCAGCGGCTCTTCGCGACGGGGATGACCCTGCAGAGCGCCCGACGCTTTGTGGAGCATCCGGAGGCTTCCGAGCGGCTGGACCGTGCGATCGACGACCTGGACGAGACGATCAAGACGATCCGTACGACCATCTTCGGACTCCGCGACCACGAGGTGGCGGGCGGTACCCCGAGACTCCGGGTGCGCGCGGTGCGGGCCGTGGGTGAGGCGGCGGCGCTGCTCGGTTTCGCGCCCGCCCTGCGCATGGAGGGGCTGATCGACACCGATGTGCCGGTGCCGGTCGCCGACGATGTGGTGGCTGTGCTCGGAGAGGCCCTGACCAACACGGCCCGGCACGCGCGGGCGGCGCGGGCGGAGGTCGCGATCGTCCTGGCGGACGGCGTACTGACCGTTACGGTGAGTGACGATGGTGTGGGTGTCGCGGAGGGGGGCCGTCGGAGCGGTCTGCGCAACCTCGCGGAGCGCGCCGAGGCCCGCGGAGGCGGGCTGGCCGTCTCGCCGCGCCCGGACGGTGGCGGAACCCGACTGGACTGGCGGATCTCGATTCGACCTTCCCGGTGAGCTCGGGCCTCAGCGGCCGGTTCCGTCGTGCTCGCGCACCTCGGCGGCGATGACGGCGGCCTGCACGCGGCGTTCGACGCCCAGCTTGGCCAGCAGCCGCGAGATGTGGTTCTTGACCGTCTTCTCGGACAGGAAGAGCCGTTTGCCGATCTGGCGGTTGGTGAGGCCCTCTCCGATGAGCTCCAGCACGGCGCGCTCCCGCTCGGAGAGCACCGTCAGCCGCTTGTCCCCGGGCGGCTTCCCGGCGGTCGGGTCCCGGAGTGAACTCATCAGGCGGGCGGTGGTCGCAGGGTCGAGCATCGACTGGCCCGTTGCCACCGTCCGGACTGCCGCGACCAGGTCGGAGCCCTTGATCTGCTTCAGCACGTACCCGGCCGCTCCGGCCATGATGGCGTCGAGGAGGGCCTCCTCGTCGTCGAAGGACGTCAGCATGAGACAGGCGAGGCCCGGCATGCGCGAGCGCAGCTCACGGCAGACGGTGATGCCGTCGCTGTCGGGCAGCCGGACATCGAGCACGGCTACGTCGGGCCGCAGGGCGGGCCCCCGGGCGAGGGCCTGGGCGGCCGTCGCCGCCTCGCCCACCACCTCGATGTCCGGCTCGGAGTCCAGCAGGTCGTGCAGCCCGCGCCGGACGACCTCGTGGTCGTCGAGGAGGAACACCCGGATGGGCGCCGGGGCAGCAGCTGGTGCATCGGACATCCACGCCACACCCTCGGGTCGGATACGTCTGGGAACAATTGTCTCAGATGTGGCTTCCGCTGCCGTGGGGCGCGTACAGGTCGAGCAGCCGGACGTGGGCGGAGACGAGCCGGTGGGCGAGCACCTGACCCACCCACTGCCACATCGCGGAGGCGAGCGCGGGGTCGGCGTCCATCAGCTCGCGCACGGCGGTGGCATCGAACTCGTCGGTGCGCACCGGCGTCATGGCCTCGGCGCCGAAGTGCCAGGTGTAGGGAGAGAACAGCCAGGACCAGCCGACGAGCTCGCCGGGGCCGACGGTCTCGACCACCGCGGCCTGCCGACCGGGTACGTGCACATCCATGCCCACGTTGCCCGACCTGAGGACCCAGAACCGGGCGGCGTGTCCGCCCTGGTTGAACAGGCGCGCGCCGACGGGGAAGTCCACCTCGTGAGCAAGGGCCGACAGGCTGCCGCGGTGCTCCGGGGAGAAGGCGCGGGAGAAGACGTTGGGGGAGGAGGTGAGCCGGTGGAAGGAAGAGGTGCTCATGGCGGTTCTCCGTTCGGGTCCGGTCTCCACCCTCCGCCCATGGCGGCCGGCCCGGGAAGGGCCGTTCGGTACCTTCCCCGCCCCACAAGGCCCACCCGTACCGCCCAGGGCGGGCGATCAGTAGGGCTGGTCGCACATGCTCTGGCGCAGGGCCGCCGCGCGGTCGGGGAGTCCGGGACCGCACGCTTCGTTCGTGTGGTGACGGCGAGAGGCCGGCGGGGCGGCTGATCGGGGAGGATGGGCCGTTCCCGCCGGCTGTCAGGGGCCGGTCGGAGCAGGGGCGCTCACATGCGCAGCAGCCGCAAGATGATCTCCCGGTACTGGCGCAGGGCGAGCCGTAGGTCTTCCGTCTCGGCTTCGGTGCCGCGGTCCTGGTGGGTCGAGCCGATGGCGCGCCGGCGTTCCACGAGTGCGGCCGTGACGCGGGTGGTGGCATCGGCGAAGGTGGTGTCGGCTTCCTCGACCGCTTCGCGCGGGCTGTGGACGAAGGTGCCGAGGGCGTGTTGGAGGTGCAGGGTCAGCCTGTCCCGGTCGCTCTGCGCGAGCAGTGACACCGGGACCGGGGTGTCTGTGCGGGCCTCGGGCGGCCCTTCGGAGGGTGAGGCGTGAGGAGCCGGGCCCCCGCGGGGGTCGAGCCGCCTGGGGAGCGGGGTCCGGGCCGGGGATTGCCGTGCGCGTTCCTGGTCGTAAATCATCGCGTGCCACTTCCCTCGGCGTGCTGACGCTGCGGACGGTGCCGGCCCGAGTCGGCCGGATGCCGTGCGACCAGGGCGTCGAAGAGGTTCCGGGCCCCGGTCATGGCCCTGCGGTTCTGCTCCGTGCTGCCTCGGCCGTGGACGGCCCCGTGCAGGCCGCGATAGCCGTCGACGTGCTTCGCGTGGTGCACGGAGAGCGCGGCGAGCTGCTCTTCGAACGGCCCGCCGACCGGAAAGCCCCGGTCCGACGCCAGGCGTGCCAACAGCGTGTCGGCCTCGGCGACCGCCTCCTGCGGGGATTCGACGAACCGCTTCTGGATACCGGCCCATTGGGCCGCGTACTGCTCCCGGGAAGCCGATGAAAGCGGCCGTTCCCTGACGGAACCGTGCTGCTTCAGGCGCTCGCCGAGTTCTCGGTCCGCGGCCTCGGTGTCACCTTCGTGGCGGGTCACGAGGCGTTCGTACTCGGGGCCGAAGCGCCGTTGCAGACCGCGCCCGATCCGGCGGTGGCCGAGCGTGGCCACGAGGATGACCGTCACGGCGACGAGCGTCGCGGCGACGAGGGCCGCGATGATGATCACGGCCCCGGACACGGCGGCCCCCCGACGTTCCCGGCTCGTAAGTCGTTGTGCGGCATACCGTCGACTCTCCTCGGTTGATGGCGCATCGGTGCCGGCAGGAGGAGATTCCGGAAGGGCATGGCCGGGACCTGCACAGCGGTCACAGGAGGTGGTACCTGCGTTCCGCGGGGTCCGGGCGAAGCGGAGGGTGGAAGGCTTGGCTCCGGAGCTTTCCCGGGTGGTACGGCCCAACACCGTCTGCGTCAGTCAACGCCGGGCGGTGTCGCCTGTCAATGGGCCCGAAGACTGCAGCCGGACTCCTCGCAGGACTACGCTGCGGATGAAGCCCTGGCCACCGCGGACGGCGGGGCGGCTCGGGCCGTCAGGGCGACCACCGCGGCTACGACGACGACCGCGAAGAAGCGCACTGAAGGTCAGCCGATCGGGCCGGCGAGGGGTTCGGTTCCGTCGATGAAGGCGCCGGCCAGCTCGGACAGGCGCCGGTTGTGCTCGCGGGCGTAGCTGCGAAGTGCCGTGAAGGCCTCCTCCATGCCGATGCCCTGGCGTTCGGCGAGCTTGCCCTTGGCCTGCTCGATCAGCACACGGCTGTTCAACGCGGTCTGCAACTGTTCGTTGAGGACGGTGCTCTGCTGGGAGGAGCGCTGCTGCAGGAGGCTGATGGTGGCGACGTCGGCCAGGGCCTGAGCGACGGGCGTGGCGGCCGGATCGAAGGGTCCGGGGAGGGCGCGGAACAGGTTCAGTGCTCCGACGACCTCGTCCCGCAGGCGCATCGGCAGGGCCTGGACAGCGGAGTATCCGCTGTGGCGGGCCTGCGCGGCGAAGCGTGGCCAGCGGGCGGTTTCCGTGCTCAGGTCCGGGATGGTGACGGGTGCGCCGGTGTGGAAGCACTCCAGGCACGGGCCTTCGTCGTTCTGGAGCTGGAACAGTTCGAGCAGGCGGACTTGCTCGTCGGAGGCGGCCATCACGCGGAGTTCACCGTTTCGGTCCGCGAGGAGTACGCCGGCCGCGTTCACATCGAGCATGCCGACACATCTGTCGGTCAGTATGCGGAGGAAGTCGATCAGGTCGAAGTCCGCGACCAAGTTGTCCGCAAGTTCGACGAATGCCTTGGCGAGGAGCTGCTCGTTCATCGTGTACACCTTCTGTTGTCAGGCATCGTCGGCGGCGCTCCGTTCCTCGTCCGCGTCCCGGGTCCGGCGAGAACCGCAGCCTGCGGGCCACCACGTCGGCGAGCCGCCGTCCGTGGGCATAGGCGACCGGCGCACCGGAGTAGAGGTCCAGCACTCCGGGGCTGATCCCACCGATCCGCAAGGGGAACGCGAACACCGCCACCGCGCCGGCGGTGACGGCTTCCAGGGCGAACACGGGTCATCGGAACCGTTCCCCGCCGGCCCGCAGATCGGGCGCCAGGACCCGGATCCTGGCCGGCCGGCCACCCGTCACCGCTCCGGCCGCCGGGTGCCGGATGGGAGCCCCTGGCCGTACGCGGCTGCCGGCGCCCTCCCGAGGGGCAGTACCAGCGCCCGGTGCAGCCCTGCGCCGGGCGGCCTGTGGACCTCGCCGACCTCGCGCCATCCCCAGGACAGGAAGGCCGCCACGCTCCTGACGTCGGACTCGGGCACCAGGGTGGCGCCGAGCGATGCGCGATGGTCGTCCAGCAGCCGCTCCTGCAGCCGTCGGCCGAGGATGAGGGCCTGTTCGTGCGGGGCCACCACGACGTCGGTGACGGCGAATACGTGGCCGGAGGCGGTGAGTTGCTCGATGTCCCGGGGAAGGGGCCCGAGGAACCCCCTCCACCAGGAGCCGTCGCGCCGCAGGGGGAAGCCGAAGACGCATCCGAGCAAGGTGGCCCGCTCGGCGACCAGCATGGCGAATCCGGGCTGCCGGACATCGCCCGTCAGGCGGTGCAGGAAGGCTTCCCGGCTGCTGTGGGCCGTACCCGCCAACGGGTGGGAGGACTCCACGTACAGGTCCGACACGTCCTCCCTCAGTCCCTCGGCCTGCCATCGGTTCAGCCGCCGCAGGCGGATCGAGGTCATGTCGGCGGGTCCGTACGGAGCCCCGCGGCGGCCCCTCTGAGAACGCCCCAGCGGCGACGTGTCCGTCACAGCGCACCGCCCGGGGCGGCGGGGAGGGCGGGAGCGGGACGGTCGCCGAGCAGGAAACCGGAACGGGTGATGTGGATGATCCGGACCAGTGCGGGCGGCGGGTGGTGCAGCCTCAGGACTCCTCCGGCCGCCGTGATCCGCCACCACGATGAAAGGAGGACGCTCAGGCCACTGCCGTCACAGAAGGTGACGGCGGACAGGTCGATGTCGATGGTACGGACGCCGTCGTCCAGGCATCGCGCCAGTGACGCGCGCAGCGAATGGACGGTGGAGATGTCGAGCTCACCGGCCGGAGCGATCAGAACCCGGCTGTTCTCGTCGTACCTGGGGGCGTTCGGATCGGGGACACGCATGATGGGGCGCCTCGGTTCGGGACCAGCCGGGCAGTACCGGTCGGCGCCGGACTCCCCGGCTCCCCTCCGGTCACTTCCCGGTGCGGATGTGCGCGCGCGGCGGGCAGGGCCGGTCCGGCAGCCTGCGTTCCAGGATGGGGACGAACCATGCCCTCGGATGCGTCGGGGCCGGCGGATCGTGAGTCCGGCGGCGACGCGGAGATCTGTTGCAGGCAACGCGCCGTCAGGGTCTGGAACGGGGACGTTCTGTTCGCAGCATAGCCCGGTACCGGTGCCGGCGGAGGGGCGCAAGCAGGCCTCCTCTGGCTGGTTGCCGACCGGCGCGCGGGCTTGACCGACTTGCGCCCCTGCTGCGAGCGGGCGCGGAAACGATCCGAATCCGGGTTCGGGGGCGTCGAGGACGTGGACGCGGGGATGAAGCTCGATCACCGACGTCGCCGGGGGCAGCTCGACCCAGGACGAAACGGATGGTTCGCCTCCCGACGCCGCCACACCGGGGACGGACGTCACCCGTGTGCCTCGCTCCGTAGTCGAAATGATGCAGACCGTCACTGTGCGTGTCAGCGTGGTCCGGGAGGAATCCGTACCCCACCCCCCCCGCATCAAGAGGAGTCGCCGTCATGGGCGGTAGGCAGGACAAACGCAAGGAGTCGGGTAAGGGCCGCGAGGCGCAGGAGCACCATCGCCCCGGAGACCCGGCGCGCACCCAGCCGGGCAAGTCGTCCGGCGAGCAGGGACAGAAGCCCGGCGAGAAGGAGACCTCGCGCCGTCGCGAGGACGACCTGCTGCGCGAAGAGGACCTGCACGACGAGACGTTCTGACCAGAGCACCACGCACCCCCACGCTCAGAGCCCGGCCGGCCCACAGTCACCCCGGCCGGGCTCTGTCACGTCCCGCCCTCACATGTGCCCCGGCCCGGTCGTGGGGGTGTCAGTGCCGGACCCGGGCGATGAGCAGGGCGACGTCGTCGTGGTCGCCGGGGCGGCGCAGTGCGTGGAGGAGCATGTCGCAGGTCTCCTCCAGGGATCGCGGCGGCTTTTCGAGGAGGGCGAGGAGAGCGTTCAGGCGCTCGTCGATGGCCTGGTCGCGGGTTTCGACCAGGCCATCGGTATAGAGGACCAGTTGGTCGCCCGGGTGGAGATCGAACGTGGTGGTGTGGAAGAGGACGTCGCCGACGCCGAGAGGGACTCCGGTGGGCAGTTCCAATAGTTCGGGCGGCCGTCCCGGACGCATCAACACAGGGGGCAGATGCCCCGCGTTGGAGATGAGGCAGCGGGCGTGATGGGGGTCGTAGACGGCGTAGACGCAGGTCGTGATGGTCTGCCCCATGGGGTCGGCCAGGCGGTCGAGGTGACGCAGTACCTGCGCGGGGTCGAGGTCGAGTTCGGCCAGTGTGCGGGTGGCGGTGCGGAGCTGGCCCATCGTCGCTGCGGCGCTGATGCCGCTGCCCATGACGTCGCCGACGACGAGGGCGGTCTTGTCGCTCGTCAGGGGGATGACGTCGAACCAGTCGCCGCCGACCTCGTCCGCCGCTTGGGCCGGCTGATAGCGGTAGGCGATCTCCAGGCCGGGCGGGTCCGGTGGCTCCTGGGGGAGGAGGCTGCGCTGGAGGGTGAGGGCGGTGTTGCGTGCGTGCTGGTACCAGCGGGCGTTGTCGATGCACACGGCGGCCCGCGCGGCCAGCTCGCCGGCCAGGACCTCGTCGTCGGCGGTGAACGGTTCCGGATTGCGCAGACGCTTGAGGTCGAGGGCGCCCAGGACTTCGCCGCGGGCGATCAGCGGCACGGCCAGGTAGGAGTGGAGGCCCGCGGCGGCCAGCATGCCGACGGCTTCGGGACTGCTGGCGATGCGGATCAGGTCATCGGCGTCCACGCGGGGCACGCGGACCGGGCGGCCGGTGTTCACGCACTGGGTGACCAGCCGGTCGGCGTCGTAGCGCGCCACCTCACCGGGCGGATCGGCCGCACGCACCGCCTCGCTGGGGTACGCGGCAGCCACGGCCAGGGCCCTGAACACCGCTGCCCCTTCGTGTACGGCAACGGCCGCGCGGCTGTGCAGGATGCTGTCGAGCACGTCCACCGCGGCCACGTCGGCCAGTTCCGGCACGGAGACCTCGGCGAGTTCGCGGGCGGTCTGGTCGAGGTCGAGCGTGGTCCCGATGCGCAGGGAGGCGTCGGCTACGAGCGCGAGGCGCTGCCGCGCCCCGGCTGCCTCGGCCGTGGCGCGATGCCGTTCGCTCACGTCGACGACAGAGGTCGCGACCCCGAGCACCTTCCCGTTGGGGGCCTCCAGCCGGTAGAAGGACACCGACCACACGTGCTCACGGCCCGGGTCGGCCGGGGTGCGCCCCGTGGACTCTCGGTCAAGGATCGGGATTCCGGTGGCCAGAACCTCACGCATCGCGGACTCGATGGCCCCGGCGTCCAGAAAGGGCAATGCCTCTCGGATGTTCCGGCCGACATGCTCGGCAGCCGGCAGGCCGTTGATGCGTTCCAGCGCCGGATTGACGGTCACGTACCGCAGATCGGTGTCGATCATCGCCAGCCCGATCGGGGACTGCGAAATCAGCCGGGTGGACAGCGCCAGATCCCGCTCCACCTGCCGCAGCGTCGCCTGGTCGGTGGCAAGGCCCAGGGCATAGACGCCTTTGTGGCCGTCCTCCAGCCTCATGTTCCGGAACTCCACCAGTCGCGTGGCGCCATCCTTGTGCCGCACGGGAAACACGCCCGCCCAGCTCCCCCCGCCCGCCATGACCCGGGCGAACAGCTCCACCACCAGCTCCAGGTGCTGCTCGTGGACCAGCAGCCGGCCCGCGAACCGGCCGAGAGCCTCAGCGGAGGTGTACCCGAACAGCTCCTCGGCCTGCGGGCTCCACAACGTGATCCGCCCCTCCGCGTCGAGCACCACAGCGGCGACCTTCAGGACGTCCAGCAGGCCCCCCGGCTCAGGTGAACCACCATCCGCGGGCTGGCCCGGGTAGGCCGGGAAGGATTCGGCTGCTCGCATCCCAAGGCTCCTTCCACGCCCGCCCCCGCTGGTGACCCGTACTCTCCTCGTCAGCGGAGTCGATGTGTGCCGGAGCGGCGCCAGGAAGAGCAGCCCGTCGGCGACGGCGCCGATGACCGTACGGACCCGCTGGCAGCCGCACTCCCAGCCTGCCCCCGGCTGCCGGTCGACACCACCCCAGGGACGTCACCTTCCTGGCCTCAGTTCGCCATCGGACCGGAAAATACCTGGTCAGAACCAGCTTCCGGGGCCGTGGACCGGAGTAGGGTGAAGGAACCGGGAGTATTTCGTACCTCTGCCTCCACGCGGACGTCGTTTCCGGCGATCACTGCACCGGGCCGTACGCCAACAGCCCGGGGACGGGTCCGCGCCATGACTGCGACCATCGACCGCGCGGCGTCCCGCGTCCAGGCTCCCTCTCTCCCGGCCCGCCTGTCGCTCACGCCCAAGACCACGCTCGCCGGCCGGCTGGACGGCGCCTGGTGGCCACGCTCCCGCGACCTCACCGCCGAGCTTCCGTTGCTGGCCGACGCGTTGGAGGAGCCCTGGGGGCGCGTCACCCGTGTCACGGTGAACCCCACCCGCTGGCCTCTCGTACCGCACACAGTGCCCGCCGGCGGGAACAACCTGCACGTGGGCTGGTTCACCGAACAGCACCCCGACACGCTGATCCTGCTCTCCTACACCGTCGGCCGCTGGGACCTGCTGGTGATCCCGCCCGAGACCGAACCCGCTGCGGCGGCCCGGCTGATGGCCGCCGCCGCGATCCCGGGCAGCGTCCTCACCGCCGGCGACCTCCTGGCCAACGAAGCCACCATCGGTCGTGGCCTACGGGACTCCCGAAGCCGCGTAGACGACTGGGAGGCCGAAGGCGGGGCGTGCATGTCGCCCTTCGGGAACCTGCTCGGGTCACGGGCCCTGCCCCTGCCCGGAAGCACATGGAGGTGAGGAGCGTGGAGACCATCGTCCTCATCGCAGCGGTCATCCTCATGACCGGCATCGGGATGCGCCTGATCCACCTGCTCAACGCACAGCACGACGCGCGGATCACCGCCTACCGCTGACCGGCCCAGCGGGTGGGCGCCCGCGCCCACCCGCCGACTTCTCCGCCCACTACAAAGGGAACACGCCAACGTGAAGTACATCGAGACCCAGATATCGCCGTCGCTCGGACACGCCGAGGTACGGATCATCGCGCACACCCCCGAAGCCGCCCGAGCGGTCGCGGAGGTGCTTCGCCACTGCTTCGCCGGCGCGGAACAGCGCAGCTACCCAGGTCTCGACGGCGACACCCGCCTCCACCTCACCGTGGACACGGCAACACCGGCCGGCCCCGCCCGCTCCTGGCTGGCCACCAGCAGAACCCCCGTCGGCGCCGGCATCCACTCCGACGAGACCTGAGAGCCAGGGCCCGGAAGCCCACCCACCCCGCACACGAGAGGACGCGGTCATGGCCACCCTGCACGAACGCAAGACCTACCGCGATCAGGTGCTCCGGGTCCTGTACGAAGCAGTCGAAGGCAACCGCCTCCTCGGCATCACCGGAGCCCAGCTCCGCCATGACCTCCACGTGCCGGAACAGGACCTGGCCGCCGCCTGCACCTACCTGGCAGGCGAGGGCTTGATCACGGTCGACTGGGAGCCGGGCAACACGCCCGCGATGGTCACCCTCACGCACGAGGGAATTCGGCGCATGGAGGCCGAGGAGGAAGAACGCGGCTGAGCGGTCCTTCAGCCCCGCCGCTCGGCCGCGCACGGCCGGCGGCCAGGCGGATTTGGCGTGCCGCAGGACGACCGGGCGCCGGGGGCGCCCGGAGTCATGGCGTCGCCTGGTGCTGGTGACCGACCTCGCGTACGAGGTCCAGCCCGAGCACGCGGTCGAGGAAGGCGAACGTCTCGAACTTGGCGCCGGCCGGTACATCAGCGCGTGTCGCCACGTCGGCCAGCAGGTCCAGGACGGCGGGGACGCCGAGATCGTCGGCGAGCACGGCCTGAGCCTGCCGCAGCTCGTCGGCAGGAATCGGCCTGGACGGCTGCTGCGCCCATTCGGCCACCTGCTGACGCCAGTGCGTCAAGGTCCGCCGGGCCTCGGCAAGCGCGGAGCCGGTGACCGTGACCGGCAGGCCGTAGGCATGGCCGAGCAACAGCATCCTCACAGCCAGCGGATCGGTCCCAGCCGGGGCGAATCCTTCCGGGGGCGGCGGGCTGACCTGGCCCACCTCGATCCGGACTCCGTCGGCCGCGTCCGGCAGGACGGTGTCGTGCGCGAGGACCTGCACGTCGGCAGCCGCGCAGAACGTCTCGGTCAGCTGGTGAACACCGATGGTGGCGGGCGGGTGGATGCCGAGAGCAGCCACGGCCCGATCGAGCACCTGGTCTTGCTCATGCGGGAGGTCCGGCGTGGTGAGGGCCGTAAGAACCTGCAGGCCGTGCAACTCCGCGGCGCGCGCCAGCACGTCGCCGACCAGAAGGGCCCGCAGATGCGCCAAACCGATCCCCGTATCGATGACCGGCAGGTGGACACAGATGCGCAGCAGATGCCGGTGGGCGGAAGGAATCTCCACGAACCGGCCGGTGCGGGTGTCGGCGAAACGAAGCATGATGCGGAGGCTAGTCCTGGAAACCTCCGGTACCGGGGAGGACCCGTTCCTGCGTGAGAACCAGTTGTGCGACCGGATCCGGGGGCGACCCGGTCTGGTGATCTTGCAGGCTGAGCCGAAGACGGACGTGGCACTGCCCCACGTGGTGCGGATCGCCCAGGGGAGTGAGGTGTGGCTGTATCTGCAGCCGACGATGTCCACGCGTCACCGCACGGAGACCGTGGAGATCATCGACGGAGCCCGTCTGGACAAGCCCCAGCTCCACAGCCAGGCCGCACATGCCGCCTTAGCGCATCGGCGTAGTCGCGAAGGTGCACTGCTCCGCTACGCGGGCAGTGGACCGGCGAGGAAGTCGGCGTCTTGGGAGCGCTGTGCGCGTTGCTCGATGAGGCGGCGGAAGCTCGCTACGGTGTAGCGCTCTCCGGTGGAGGAGCCGGGCCCGGGGATGCCGGCGACCTGGGCCATGAGCTGCTGGGGCTGGGGCTGCCAACCGACTGCCAGGAAGCGAAGACCAAGGCATTCCGCGCGCCGGTGCAGGTCCAGAAGGTGGAGCAGGCCGGAGGCGTCCATGGTCACCACGCCGTGCAGATCGACCATGAGGTCCCGTGCATCGACGGCGATGCCATCCAGCGCCTGCTGGAACACCACCCCCGCGTGCTCGTCGAGCTTACCTCCGGCGCTGATCAGGACCGAGCTGCCGCTGTGCTGGACGTCCGTGGTGATCACGCAAACTCCTTCCCCCGGAGGCACCAAGGCCCACGGGGCTCCCATCTTGGCCCGGCGCTCACCAGCGGGGGTGAGGGACGCGCTGAACCGTGGGTTCGAACGCTCGGCGATTCGCTCGGCGGTGCGGCCCCGCCGTCGGTCGCGGCTTGGCGGGCCAGGCCGTCGGGACGATGCGGACCGCCCTCCCCTCACCATTCGGCCAGGAGATGCCTCCGGCATGTGAGAGGTCGGGCTGGGCCACGGCGATCCCTTGCTGGAGCACCGGCTTGAAGTCCCAACGGGAGCAGAGTCGTTCGCCCGTTGCGATGGGGATGGTGGTGGAGCGTACGACCTCGCCGATGCGGGCGCTCATCTCGGGACCACAGGTTTCTCGACGAAGAACGGCAGGTACGGCTTCAGCAGGGGGAGCACCCGTCGAGCCATGGGGCGGCAATACGGTGCGCGGCCGGGTTCGGCGGCGTCGGGTCGGTGGCTGCTTGGACTAGGCGCACGGTGCAACCGCCCCTCTGGCATTCGCGGTTATGATTTCGGGCAGCGTCGCGTGCCGGTGGCGGATGAATCGTCAGGCATGGAGGCGTCGTATCGAAAGGTGGCTACGGCCATTCCCACCCCAATTTCACCGAAGGTCACGCTTTACCCCGCTGAGGACCGGTTCCTCGGCACCCGACCCGCCGTCCTCGTCCTGCCCGGCGGCGGCTTCCGGGAACTCCCACCGCACGAGGGCGAAGGCTACGCGCGCTGGCTGTCCGGCCTCGGCATCCACGCCTTCGTCCTGTCCTACCGGCTACTGCCGGACCGGTTCCCGGCCCCGCTCGAAGACGCCCGGGCCGGGTTGGATCACATCCGCAACGGCGACCACGGCCTCGACGTCGGCCGGGTCGGCGTCATCGGGTCAAGCGCGGGCGGCCAACTCGCCGGCCTGCTCATGACCGGCCGGGTCCTGTCCATGGAGGAGAGCGTCGCCGACCCGCCCCGTCCGGACTTCGCGATCCTGGCCTATGCGCTGGCCGACCTCGACCTGCTGCCGCCGTCGGTGGTCGAGAACCTGCTCGGTGACCTGCTGCCCATGAAGGACGAGCTGTCCCCGGCCAAGCATGTGGATGCGTCGGTCTGTCCGACCTTCGTATGGGCCACCGCTCAGGACCCGCCGGGCCTGCCCAACGCCCTGGAGTGGACCCGGGCGCTGGCGGCGGCCGCGGTACCGGTGGAGTTGCACGTGTACCCGGGCGGCAGCCACGGCATCGGCCTGGCCGACGGCGTGGAATACGCTGGCGAGCCACATAAGTTCATTGCGCACGAGCCGCATACCGCGTCCTGGACGACCGCGTGCGCGGCCTGGCTGCGACGGGAGGGCGTTCTTGTCGACTGACCGCGTCACCGCCTGGGGCGGGGAGCTGAAGAAGGTGCACGGCAAGCTGCGCACTGCGTTGGCGCTGGCGCGGGCGGCACTGGACGGCGGTGACCCCGCCGACGCCGCCACCGACCTGCTGTTGTTCTGCCACGGGTTCTGCGCTGCACTGTCCGGCCACCATCGCGCCGAGGACGGTTCGCTGTTCCCGGAACTGGTGCGGGCGCGACCCGACATGGCGCCGGTGGTCGCGAAGCTGAGTCAGGACCACAACATGATCGAGTACCTCATCGGTGGATTGCAGAAGGCGTTGGCCGACTTGACCGACCCGGAGGTGGCACACCGCCATCTGGACGGGATCGAGGCGGTCATGGAGACGCACTTCAAGTACGAGGAGAAGCAACTGGGACCGGTGCTGGACGGCATGGATGCCGACTTCGACCGCACCGAGATCTTCGGCCCGATCAACTGAGCCGCGTCCCGTTCGCGCCGCCCGCCGACGGCGCGAACGGGAATCCACCTGGGTTCGCGCGGAACCTGACGGGCATCGCCCTTGGCCTGCTCGGTCTTGGCTCGGGCCTTCTCGTCCTTCGACACGGCCGACACCAGGTCAGGCGGGCGGGACAATGAACGGGATGCGGGAGAGGTAGTGGGTGCCCAGGGCTTCGCGGCGGTGGGAGTTCCCGAGGTTCTTGTCCTGATGGAACTCCGGGGCGGACTTGATCTGTTCCTTGGTGCGGTCCACGTAGACCTTCTCCGCCATGTGGTCGATCCGGGTCACCAGACCGGCGGGCAGCAGGACCTCTTTGCCGAGGATCCACACGCCGGTGTCGACGACCAGATAGGCGTCGGTGACCTCGTCGGAGTGCTTGTCGACCTTGCCGATGCTGCCGTCGAGCGCCTCGACCCCGTAGCCGGTGAGATCGCCTGCCAGATGGTCGACGCCTGCGCGGTAGGCCCACACGTTCTCCGCCATGCCAAACAACTCCTTCGATCGGAACCGTGGCCCCTCCATCCCGTATCCCAGGGAAGGCAGGAACCTCCGTCTACGGCGCGCCTGCCCCGGGACCCGCAGCTCCACTCCCCCCATCCGGGGTTGTCGGCTCGCTCTGACAAACAGTGGGCTTCGACCGTTTGGGCCGACGAGGAGTGGCCATAAGCGTGGTCATGGGAGTCCGCGACGGTGAGCGGCGCGGATTTCCGGGCAGGCCCGAGTCGCGTGGTGGCATCCCCCCCGCCATCACGCGACCGGGACTCCTCCGCACCACAGGCACGACAGCCGGCCGTCCTGGCCCCGCACGGTGACCGAACGCTTTCGGTCGGTGCTCTTCCCGATCGATTCGCGCAGCGGCTCGGTACACCCCCGTCGCCGACGCTTCAGCAGTCGGCCGCGGGCGGCGAGGACCAGGGCGGCAGCTCGGCAATGTCCTCCACGATCTTGTCGTCATCGGTGCGGGATACGGCAATGCCGTCGTCGACGACTCGTTTGCTGATCTGGACGTCAGGGCGCTCTCGCCCTGGTCTGATCCCTGGTTGCAAGGGACGGCGGGTGCTGACGCGTCTCAGTTCGTGATGAGAGGCCCGTAGGGGAAACCCTCCGGCGCGAAGATGAGGATGAAATCCTTGCGCATCCGAACGGCTACCGCCCACAGGCGGGCCAAGACGTATGCCTGGGACGGAAGGTCGAGGCCAAGGGCTGCGGCAGCACGGTCTCTCCGGGGTACGAGGTCTGGCACGTCCCGCAGGTACTCGGCTTCGAGCTTTCGACTCTCCTCGTCCGTGAACGTTCGGCTTGAGGTCGATCGGGGGATTCCCACGACCACGCCGACACGGAAGGTAACTCTTCGCGCCATTGGTGTCACGGTGCGTCGTGAGTGGGTCGCGATCCCAGCCCGTCGTGTCGGCAGGCGCACACTCGCCCGGCGTGAGGATGAGCTCGCGCAGCCCCTTCCACCCTGACCCACAGGAGCCCTGTCATGCTCGAGCGCACGCTTCGCAAGGACCACACCGAGGTCACCTTCATCCTTCCCGCCGACACCCCGCCAGGGCCGGTGAGCGTCGTCGGGGACTTCAATGAGTGGCAGCCCGGGGCTCATACCCTCATGCCGCGCAAGGACGGTAGGAGGGCGGTCACCGTGATGCTGCCGGCCAAGACCACGCACTCCTTCCGCTATCTGGCAGCCGGCGACTACTGGTTCAACGACGAGAGCGCAGGGGACCGGGAGGGTCCCAACAGCCGCCTCCACACCTGAGGCCGCAGCCGACCCCGTCACGCGCGCCTGCCGGCGCCGCCCCGGAGCACGCTGCCCGTACGGATCAAACCCCCGGCCGGGGTGGGCCGCGCGGGGCCGCACCGGGTAGACGGAGTCTGGGCGGTGGGTCGCACTGCCCGGCCGGCCGATGCTGAGGAGGACCCGGTGGACGGGATCGTGCTGCTCAAGGAAGACCACAAGACGGTCGAGAAGCTGTTCAAGCAGTTCGAGAAGGCCGGCGACGGCGCGCACGCGGAGAAGCGAAAGATCGCCGACAAGGTGATCGACGAGCTGACCACGCACACCTGGATCGAAGAGAAGATCTTCTACCCGGCCGTTCGGGAGGCCGCTCCCGAGACCAAGGACCATGTTCTGGAGAGCATCGAGGAGCACCACGTCGTGCTGTGGATGCTCTCAGAGCTCAAGGACCTCGACGCGGCCGACGAACGCTTCGACGCCAAGATGACCGTCCTCATGGAGAACGTCCGCCACCACGTCGAGGAGGAGGAGAAGGAGTGGTTCCCCGACGTCCGCAAGGCCATGGGCCGCAACCGCCTCACGGACCTCGGCCGGCAGATGGAGGAGGCGAAGAAGCGGGCTCCGGGCGAGCCGCTCGCCGTACCCAGCGCCAAGAGCTGACCCGCCCCCGCCCCTGCGCCGACTCACGGCACCCAGCGGAGGGCGCCGCCTTCAGGCAGTCCGGGGAACCGGCGAGGGCACTCGCCGGGCAGCTCTCCCGGGCGCCGTCCCACCAGGCCACCACGCCCGAAGAGGCGCGGCAGCAGGGCGGGGGCGACAGCCGAAGCTGTCGCCCCCGCCCTGGGGTGCCGGTGTCCGCGCCCTGTTAAAGGCGGTGCGGGCCTTCGTAGTAGCCGCCGACCTGGCGGTGGTAGTCGGTGTCGTGGAGGTGCTTTTCCTTGTCGAACTCGGGAGCGTTCTTGATCTGCTCCTTGGTTCGGTCGACGTAGATCTTCGCATCGTTCGCGTCGATCCGGCTGATCGTGCCCGCCGGCAGGAGGACTTCCTTGCCGAAGATCCACGGGCCGGTGTCGACCACGATGTAGGAGGAGCCGACCTCGTCGGAGTGCTTGTCGACCTTGCCGATGGAACCGTCGCTCGCCTCGACCTTGTATCCCGTCAGGTCCGCACCGGCCAGACGGCCGGCGGTCTCGCGGTAACCCCAAAAATTCTCAGTCATGCGAAGAACAACTCCTCCGGTTAATGGGAGACTGAGGGGAAGAATTCCCCGGCGGCTCTCCCTTTTCCGTGTTGTGTTCACGGCGGAAATCGCGTTCCGTTCTGACCTCCGCCTGCCCTGCATTTTTGCCCTTACACTTCCGGGCCCACATCCGGACCAGACTGGGGCGTCTGTCAGGCAGCTACCAGCGGTACCACCGGCTGCTGCCGCCCTTCGGTCGGGCGACGAATCCGATCAGCCACAGCACGAGGACCGCAATTGCGACCCACCAGAGAATCTTGAGCGCGAAACCCGCACCGGCGAGAACCAGAACCAGCAGAAGAACGAGAAGAAGGGGAACCATATTTATCAACCTCCGAGCAGTCATCTGCCCGGCCGTCACTCGAACATGCGCGCAGAGATTACTTGCCTCTTATCGGTGCGGGCGGGAATGCGCGCGGCCGCATCGGTGAATCAAGGCCGCTTCGAGGTGGATACCTCCGGTGTTTCCTCCACGACTGTGGCCAGGCGGGCGAGCATGCCGCGATGGCGGATCTGGAGGGCTGCTTCGCTCAGCGGGTTGTGGAGGGCTCCGCTCAGTCCGCGCAGGGGGTGCTCGTCGCAGATGATCAGGGTTTCCTCACCCCACGGCCGCAGCTGGAGGAAGATGCGCGCCGTGCCGAGCGGTTTGAACGACGCCTCCAGTTCCAGCTCGGTGCCGGGCTCCAGATGACGCACGGTGGTAGTCCCCTCGGCGGACCAGGGGCCCAGCCGCAGGGTGTAGCGGAGCCGGGAACCGATCGCGGGCCAGTCCTCATCGAGGGGTACGGATTCCGAGGGCCCTACGACCCACCGCCCGTACTGGGTCGGATCAGCCAGCACGGCCCACACGGCGAACGGAGCCCGCCGGATCAACCGATGGCGTACGGCCATGACGATTGCCTCCTCCCGGACAGATCGGTCTGTCCGTGGTCAGCGGCCGAGGGTGTTCTTGAACTGTTGCTCGGCCATCGCCGAGCGCATGTCAGTCGGTCGGCTCCTGGGGCTTGGCATTGCCAGGTCCGGCAGCCGGTTGCTCGCCCTGTGTGCCGTTGTCCGCTGCCTTGCCGTTCTCCTGGCTGCGGCCCCTCTCGGGGCCGCCGCGCCCGGCCCGTCCCTGCTCGGCGTCGGGGAGATCGGGGGCTCCCGGACCGGAGGGCGGCAGATCAGGGGTGACGGCGTCACGCTTCTCCGGCACACGGTCGGGAAGCTCGGGCTGAGACGGGGGCCTTCGCATACCAGGTCTCCTTGCTGTCAGGGGCGGCGGCACGACAGGGGAGGAGAGAAAGCAGGCGCCGCCGGTGTCCTTCCTGCGCCTGCCCCGATCCCGGCTCCGCACTCGTGCGGAAGGATGGACAGCGTGGACGCGTGATCCGAGGGAGCTCGGAGCCAGTGCAGCCGGTGCGACAGGGCGCTCACCTCCCGGAGATCACCGGCGTCTTCCAAGGTGGGCGTGATGTGACGCATGAGGGCGCACAGGGCGTCGCCGCTGCTGCGCGGTCGACCGTCCGGCCCCACGAGGGTGCCGCTCAAGCCGTACCGGGCCGCGTGCCGGTTGGCGACCTGGAGCACCTCGGGATCGCCCGCAGGGGCCGGCGGCATGCCCGCCGTCTCCTCGGCGAGCGCCGTGGCGACCAAGGCCCGGATGATGCCGGCGAGCAGCACGGCGTCGTCCGCCCGCAGTTGTACGTCCGGGCAGCGCACTTCGGCGGTCGGGTAGCGGTCCGAAAGAGCGTCCCCAGCCAGGCCCGGACCCGGTTCAGCACGGCGACGCCCGCTTCCCGGTCGGGGACTGCCATATGGACGTGCATGTCGCAGTCGGAGCAAGTGGCCCCCGACCTCGTCGAGTTGGGACCGCGTCCTGGAGGCGCTGAAGGCCTGGGGCCACGACACCAGCGAACTGGAGGAAGCGTCCGACATCGTGGCCCGCGAGCACTACGCCCACCTCAGAGCCGCGCGTGCTTCCTGGGGCGGCGACGGGACAGGCCGCGCGACTGAGCGGGTCGCGGGCACATGGAAGGCGTGGCGCGGGACATACGTACGCCAACAGGCCCGCACGCGGCCGCAGTCGGGCCACCCGTTCGTACCCGCACGGAGAAAAGGAGACGTCGTCGTGCCGCTGACATTTCGCAAGAGCTTCAGGATTCTGCCGGGCGTCCGGCTCAACATCAACCGCAAGTCGTGGTCGATCACCACGGGAGGAAAGCACGGCCCCCGCCGGACTCGCAGCAGTACCGGACGCCGTACCACCTCCATGAACCTGCCCGGCCCCTTCGGCTGGCGGAAGAGCCGGCGCGGCTGATCTACGCGGTGCGTACCGCGCCCGCCATGTCCACGTTTGCGTTTCGACCAGGAGATCCGATGCCCCGTACGAAGGAGTCGGCCGGTCCGGCCGCCGGCGCTCCCCGATCACCCCTGGTGTCGTCGGCCGAGATGCGGGGGGCCCGGCTGAGGCGGCGCCTGGAGCGGCTGATAGGGATCGCGGCGACCGAGGGCAACGCGCTCACCCCCCTGCGGAACGGAGACGAGATCTTCGCCGCGATGCTGGCCGCGATCCACCGTGCCCAGCACACGGTGGACATGATGACGTTCGTGTACTGGAGGGGTGACATCGCCCGCGACTTCGCCCGGGCCCTCGCCGAGCGGGCCCGCGCCGGGGTGCGGGTACGCCTGCTTCTCGACGGTTTCGGCAGCCGCCTGATCGAAAGAGGGCTGTTGGACCACATGGAGCGGGCCGGCGTGAAGGTGGCGTGGTTCCGAAAGCCGCTGTACCTCTCGCCGCTCAAGCAGAACCACCGCTGCCACAGAAAGGTCCTCGTCGTCGACGAGGAGACCGCGTTCACCGGCGGGGTCGGGATCGCCGAGGAGTGGTGCGGTAACGCGCGCAACACACATGAATGGCGCGACACGCACGTCGAGGTCCGCGGACCCGCCGTCGACGGGATCGCCGCCGCGTTCGCGCAGAACTGGGCCGAGTGCCACGACGAACTCTTCGACGACCGGGACCGGTTCGTCGACCACCGCCCGCAGGGCGAAGCGATCGTCCAGGTTGTACGTGGCTCGGCCAGCTTCGGCTGGCAGGACATGCAGACGCTGATGAGGGTCATGCTGGAGTCTGCCGAGGAGCGCTTCCGCCTGGCCACCGCCTACTTCTCACCGGACACGTACTTCATCGAGCTGCTCTGTGCCACCGCCCGGCGCGGGGTCGAGGTGGAGATCCTGCTCCCCGGCCCGCACACCGACAAGCGCGTCTGCCAGCTTGCCGGCCAGCACCACTACACCGAGCTCATCGCCTGCGGGGTGAGGATCTACCAGTACCAGCCGACGATGATGCACGCGAAGGTCATCACCGTTGACCACGTCGCCACCCTGATCGGCTCGACCAACTTCAACCGCCGCTCCCTCGATCACGACGAGGAGGTCATGCTCGCCGTGATCGACGAGCATTTCACCAACGTCCTCGACGGACATTTCGACGAGGACCTGGCCGCGAGCGAACTGATTCAGGAAGGCCGCTGGAGGCGACGCCCCGCCCTCCAACGTGCCCGTGAACTCGCCGTGCAGCCGGTGCGCCGCTTCCTGTGACTACCGTCACGATGGTGGAGTCCACCGACACGGGTCGGGACCAATGCCTGGTGCCTAGGCTGGGTCGGACTGCAGCAGTCGTAGGACTGCCCGTTCGACGGCACCGTGCGTGGCGGGCTGGCCGAAGCTGCCGTCCTTGCCCAGTTTCCCGAGGGCATCCGCGATGGTCCGGCCGTCTTCGTAGAGCTCGATGAGGCGGGGATGGATGTAGGAGGCCCGGCACACGGCGGGGGTGTTGCCCAGGTAGTCGCTGACCTCGCGTACCGCGCGGGCCACTACCTTGCCGCGACGGGCGCTGGACTCGTCCGCGGTGCTTTCGGAGACGGCGAGGGCGACCGCCGCCAGCACGGTGGCGTACCAGGTCCGGAAGTCCTTCGCCGTCAGGTCCTTCCCCGCACCGTCCTGCAGGTAGGCGTTGAGGTCCCCGGCGTGGACGTCGTGCCAGGTTCCTTGTTCCCAGTAGGCGAACAGCCTCGGGCTCTCGTCCTGGCGCCGCAGGAGCGCCCGGACCACTGCGTGGGCTTGCTGGTCCACCATCGTGCGGGTGACCTCCTTGCCCGACTTGGCGGGGAAGCGAAGCCGGATTTCGCCCCTCCTGCAGGCGGCGTGCTCTCGCAGGAGCGTGGTGAGCCCGAAGCTGCCGTTGTCGCGGGCGTAGCGTTCGCCGCCGATGCGGAGGAATCCCAGGTCGAGGAGGCGGGTGATGCAGGCGAGTACGCGGGTGCGGGTCAGGCCACGGCCGGCGATGTCCTGCGCGACCTGCTTCCGCAGGCGTGGCAGTGAGCGGGCCACTTCCTGGACGTGCTCATGCTTCGCGGCGTCCTGCTGTTCCCGGAATGCGGAGTGGTATAGGTACTGTCGTCGCCCGGCGTCGTCCGTACCTACGGCCTGGATGTGGCCGTTCGGCCACGGACAGATCCACACGTCCTGCCACGCCCGCGGAATGACGAGGGCGCGGACCCGTTCCCGGTCAGCCGGGGACAAGGGAGTCCCGGCCGTGTCCAGGTAGCGGAAACCGCGGCCGTGGCGCACACGGCGCCACCCGGGTACGTGCGGATCACTCGTCCGCAGTCGCACGGCAAGTCATCCATCCGCGTCGGGATGGGCCCGGGTACGCAGCTTCCATGCCTGCCCGTGGCAGTCGTACGGCAGCGGGGGGAACCGGTGTCCGCGGACATCTGTGCTCTTGCTCCAGAGGTGCTCCTTGCCGCAGTCACAAGCGTAGATGTCGCTTTGTGGCACTATTTCGCCGGGTTTCCAGCTTTTTGTCTGATTCATGCGAGGCGTATACCCCGCAGCCGACGTCGCACCCCATTCGCCTGCGTTCATGATGCGGCCGTCACGCCTCACGAGCGGGCGAGTGGCAGGGCCGTGCCGACCAGGACCACGCTGCCGGCATGGTCCGCATCCGTGATCGGTTGCCCGAGGGCATCGAGGAAAACCCGGGTGACCTGGCGGGCACCCGCGACGGAAACGAGGGAGCGGAAGGCTGCGCGGGCGGCGGACACGGTGAACGAGGCACTGCCCGCCCACGAAGGTGCCGCGCTGTACGCCGCCGCCGAGGCCGCCGGGCTCAACCCGCGGTTTCCGCTCACCGGGGTATGGCTCTGCGTGTCGCAGGCGGCCGGATGAGGTGCGCACGATGTTCCTGCTCTGCCTGGCCGTCGTGTTCGGCGGCCTCGCCTACGCGTTCACGGTGGGGCTGATGCAACGGTGATCGGATTCAAGCAGTTCGTCCGTGAGAACGGGCTCACCGTCGCCTTCGGCACCGGCTTCCTCCTCACCCTCGCGGGCCAGTCGCTCGCCGGCCACGCCGAGCTGAACAGCGTCCTGACCGCGCAGAGCCTGCAGCCGCTGTCGTTCCCCGACTACCTGTTCACCTCGGACTTCATGGTCGACGTCACCGAGAACTGGCAGTCGTGACCTCGGCGGAGTTCTGGAACCGCACGCTGCAGAACTGGCAGTCCGAACTCCTCGCCGTCGCCTCCATGGCGATCCTCGCGGTCTACCTCCGCCAGCGCGGCTCACCCGAATCCAAGCCCGTCGGAGCGGCCCACACCGCCACCGGCATCGAAGGGTGAACGCCGGGACTCGCCCGCCTCCGCTGACATGAGTGGCACCAACCTGGAAAGCCGCCAGGTATGACACGTACATCGAAGCCAGGTCCCGATGAAGACGATCAGGTCGAGGAGGCCGGCGGCCGTGAAAGCACGGCGGGTCCGGACCCGCGGGTGGAGGAGCGGGCACCCGACCAGCTGACCGGGCTGCCGAAGCGTTCGTGGAAGGCGGTGCTGCGCGGCACTGTGAAGGAGTTCAAGGACGACGAGCTCGCCGACCGGGCCGCGGCGCTCACTTATTACGGGGTCCTGGCGCTCTTCCCCGCCCTCCTGGTGCTGGTGTCCTTGGTTGGCATCGCGGGGGAGTCCGCGACGAAGCGGGTCCTGGACAACCTGCAAAAACTCGCTCCCGGCTCGGCGCGGGACGTGGTCAGCGATGCGGTGCAGCAGCTCCAGGGACGCTCGGGGGTCGGATCGCTGCTGGCGATCGTCGGGCTGGTCCTCGCCCTGTGGTCGGCGTCCGGCTACATCGCGGCGTTCATCCGCAGCTCGAACGCCGTCTACGACATGCCCGAGGGCCGCCCGGTGTGGAAGATCCTCCCGCTGCGCCTGGCCCTCACGGTCACGCTGATGGTCCTGGCCTGCGCCAGTGCGCTCATCGTCGTCTTCTCCGGTTCTCTGGCCCGGCAGGCGGGAACCGCCCTGAGGATCGGGGACACCGCCCTGACCGTGTGGTCGGTCGCGAAGTGGCCGGTCCTGGTGCTCCTCGTCACCATCATGATCGCGATCCTCTACTGGGCCGCTCCGAACGCGAAGGGCCGCGGATTCAAGTGGGTGACGCCGGGCAGCTTCCTCGCGCTGGCCATCTGGATGGCCGCCTCGGCCGGCTTCGCGCTCTACGTCGCCAACTTCGCCTCCTACAACAAGACCTACGGCACCCTCGCCGGCGTGATCATCTTCCTGGTCTGGCTGTGGATCACCAACCTGGCGATCCTTCTCGGCCTGGAGTTCGACGCCGAACTCAGTCGCCAGCGCGCGATCGCCGGAGGGCTGCCCGCGGACGAGGAGCCCTATGTGGCACCCCGCGACACCCGCGCCTGGAGCGACGGCGACCGTCGCCGCATGGAGCAATGACCCACCGTTCGTAAGCCGCCGAGCGCCCGAGCGGGTGACGGGGCGGTTGCGGGGTAGTCGCGTCGCGAGGACGGCACGAACCCCAACGAGGAAGACGAGGTGTCCCCATCATGAGCACGGCAGAGCAGGAACCCCACACTGCCCACGACTCGGTCGGCGTCCTGGTCTCGCGCGCCTCGCAGCAGATCTCCGAACTGGTCCGCGAGGAGATGCGGCTGGCCCGGACGGAGATGACTGACAAGGGCAAGCGTTACGGGAAGGGCGGCGGCCTCTTCGGCACGTCGGGACTGCTCGGCATCCTGGCACTCCAGGCCCTGACCGCGACCTGTATCGCCGCGCTCGCGCTGGTCCTCCCGGCCTGGGTGTCGGCCGTCGTCATCGCCGCGGTTCTGGGAATCGTGGCGGCAGTGGCCGCACTGGCCGGGCAGAAGCAGGTCACGCAGGCCGGCTCGCCGGCTCCCGAGCAGACCATCGACAGCGTCAGGGCAGACCTGGCCGAGATCAAGGAGAAGGCACACCGATGAACGACGACGCCCGAACCACCATCGGCACCCCTATCCCCACCCCCGCCCCCAACGGCTCCGCGGAACTGCGCGAGCAGATCGAGCGCACCCGTGACGAGCTCGGCCAGACCGTCGAGGCCCTCGCCGCGAAGGCCGACGTCAAGGCCCAGGCGAAGGAGAAGACCGCTGCCATCAAGGACCAGGCCGCGGAGAAGGCGGAACAAGCAGCGGCTGTCGCGCGCGGCAACCGCACCCCGCTCCTCGTGCTCGGAGCCGCCGTGGCCGTCTTCCTGGTGGTGCGCCGCAGCCGAGGACACCGCCGGTGAACACGGCCGAGATCGCCTACAAGCCGGTCGGGCTGGCCCTCGGCGCCGTAAGCGGCATGATCGCGGGCGCGGCGTTCAAGCAGGCCTGGAAGGTCATCGAAGGCGAGGGCGATGCTCCCGACGCCACCGACGAGGATCGGCCCTGGAAGCAGATCCTGCTCGCCGCGGCCATCCAGGGAGCGATCTTCGCCGTGGTCAAAGCCTCGGTCGACCGGTCGGGAGCCGTGGCCGTACGGCGCCTGACGGGTACCTGGCCGGGCTGACCCGGGGCGTCGCGCCTCGGTCAGTTCGGGGCGGCGTGGTCGAGCCGGGTGGTGACGGGTGTGGCCGCAATTCCGTGCAGGAGCACCGACAGCAGCACGGTGAAGGTCACCACCGCCCACAATTCACGGGCGGGGGCGGCGAAGTCGGCTTGGCCCAAGGCGTAGGCGAGGTAGAAGAACGAACCGATGCCCCGGATGCCGAAGAAGGCGATGGCGGCCCGCTCTTTGCCCGTGGCCTTGCCGCGGATCTGGACGGCCCAGCCGACGGCCGGGCGGATCAGCAGGAAGAGCACCAGCCCGAGAACCGCTCCGCGCCAGGTCAGTGCGGCGAGGCCGCCGTCGGCGATGAAACCGCCGACGAGGAAGAGGATGGCTGCGGTGAGGAGCCTTTCGATCTGATCGGTGAAGGCGTGCATGACGCGGTGGTACCGGTGAGAGCGCTCCGCGTTGCGGATCGTGCAGGCGGCGACGAAGACGGCGAGGAAGCCGTAGCCGTGCAGCAGCTCGGTCAGCCCGTACGCCGTGAACGTCGCGGCCAGCGCGACGAAGCCCTCGCGGTGCTCGGAGAGCCGAAGCGCCTTCCATGAGGCCTGGAAGAACATCCAGCCGAGGAGTCGTCCCACACCGAGCCCGACCGCCAATCCCACCGCGCTGCGCACCAGGATGTCGCTCCACACCCAGTGCCAGAGGCCGTCCGTGGACCAGCCCGTCGCCGACGCCGTGGTCAGCGCGATGGCGGCCAGGACGAACGGGAAGGCCAGACCGTCGTTGAGTCCGGCCTCGCTGGTCAGCGCGAAGCGGACCTCGTCCTCGTCGTCCTCGTCATCGGTCGGCTCTCCCACGCGCACTTCCGCTGCCAGTACCGGGTCCGTGGGCGCGAGGGCGGCTGCCACCAGCAGGGCCACGGCCGGCGGCCACTCCACCAACCACCCCGCTGCGACCGCGGTGAGCAAGATCGTCAGGGGCATGGCCAGGCCCAGCAGCCGCCACGTTGTCGACCAGGTACGCGGGCCCGGCGGGCGGTTGATGGCCAGACCCGCGCCCATCAAGGCGACCACGACGCAGACCTCCGTCAGGTGCTCCACCACGCCGCGGTGCCGGATGGGGTCGAGTGCCGGGAGCGCGTCGAGCGGCAGCAGGAACACCAGGAACCCCGCCGCCAGGAACACCATGGGCAAGGACAGGGGCCGCTTGGCGAGGGCGGTGGGAAGCACCGCCGCGCACAGAGCTCCCAGCCCCGCGCATGCGTACACCACGTCAATTCCCATCAAACCCAGCAAGTCCGATCACCGTTCCCATGCGAAGCCCTCGTGGGGACCCGCCTACCCGATCTTGTGCCGGGCAGCCTCAGCACGTCCTGCTACTTGAGTGCGTAATGATCGCCGGGAGTCTACGGACGTGGCAGACCCGGTGCTGGCGGAACCGGCGGCCGTGCACGTCTGGGGCGCCGAGTTCGTTCCATTGGCGGGCGAGGTCGGCGGTGCCGTGTGCTGCGAGGGGAGGGGTTTCCATACCCGCGCCGGCCTGCAGCCCGGCGAAGAACTCCTTGTCTGGAAGCGCAGGCCCGGCAGGTCGGGCACGGCGGGGATGAGGCGGGCGCGTACGAGGCGCCCGGGGACCAAGCGTCCGGCGAAGATCCGGCGCTGCTCGGAGGCGGCTTCCTGCTTGAACAGGAACCCCGGGCGCATGCGTATACCGCGGGACTGGGCCTCATTCAGACCGAGGTGGGGAACCTGTCCCAGGCGCGGTGTCCTGTCAGCCCCTGGGTGATGCCCTTGAGGGCGGCGGCGGGGCTGGCGGCGAACGCGATACCGGGATCGCCCTCTCCGATGCCGGCTGCTTGCAGGATGCGGGAGGAGTCGTTCCAGCCGCCGATTGCCTTGCCGTGGCGGTAGGCCTCCGCGAGCAGCAGTACGACGCGGGGGTCGGGGCCGTCCGGGTCCGGGGCTCCGGCCTTGGAGTCGCGGGCGCCGCGGGCGTCGGCCGCGGACGCGGGCGTGCCGGCGAGGAGGAGGGCGTCGAACTCGATGGAACGGGTGGCGGCGAACGTCCGCTGGACCGTGACCGGGTTCTTTCCGGTTCCGAGTGTGCCGCCGGTGGGGGCGATCACGAGGGGGACCATCCCGGCCTTCGCGATGGCGTCCCGTACGGCGCGGACACCCTTCAGGTCGGAGCCGGCGTCGGTGACGATGCCGATGACGCGTCCGTCGAGCGGCCAGGTCCCACCGACTTGGGACAGCGCCGGGCTCGGGGCCGGCTCGGTGAGAGGCTGGGTGGGGGTCGGCGCGGGAAGTCCGAGCCCGGTGGCCACCTCCGCGCACAGTTGCGGGTCGATGTTGGCCAGGACGGCCAGGGCGCGTTCCTTGACGGCCTGTTCGCGGCACTTGGTGAGTTCGAAGGTGTAGGCGGCGATGATGTGTTCGCGCTCCACCGGCGTCATGCTCAGCCAGAACAGGCGCGGCTGGGTGAAGTGGTCGTCGAACGAGGCGGGAGCCTCGCGGATCTTGCGCGCTACGGGCAGTTCGAGGGGCACCTCGATGGAGGCGCCTGTGTCGGGTCCGGCGAGGAAGGGGCAGCCGCCGTCGAGGCTGTTGGGCCGGTACGGTGCGGTGCCGGCGTGGACAGCGGTCTGGTGCATGCCGTCGCGGAGCATGTCGTTGACGGGGGCGTGTGGCCGGTTGATCGGAATCTGACCGAAGTTCGGGCCGCCGAGCCGGCTGATCTGGGTGTCGAGGTAGGAGAAGAGCCGGCCGGCGAGCAGCGGGTCGTCGGTGACGTCGATGCCGGGGACGAGGTGGCCGGGGTGGAAGGCGACCTGCTCGGTCTCCGCGAAGTAGTTCGTCGGGTTGGCGTTGAGCGTCATCAGGCCGATGGGCCGGACAGGGGCCAGCTCTTCCGGAACGATCTTGGTGGGGTCGAGCAGGTCGATGCCCTCGAAGGTCTGCTCCGGGGTGTCGGGGAAGGTCTGGATGCCCAGTTCCCACTGGGGGAACGCACCCGCCTCGATCGCGTCGGCCAGGTCACGGCGGTGGAAGTCCGGGTCCATGCCAGCCGTGATCTGAGCCTCCTCCCAGACCAGGGAGTGCACCCCGAGCTTCGGCTTCCAGTGGAACTTGACCAACGTCGTGGCGCCCTTGGCGTTGACGAGGCGGAAGGTGTGGACGCCGAAGCCCTCCATCATCCGGAACGAGCGGGGGATCGCCCGGTCCGACATGTTCCAGATGGTGTGGTGCGTGGCCTCGGTGTGCAGGGACACGAAGTCCCAGAACGTGTCGTGTGCGCTCTGCGCCTGCGGGATCTCCCGGTCGGGGTGCGGTTTGCCGGCGTGGATGACGTCGGGGAACTTGACCGCGTCCTGGATGAAGAACACCGGGATGTTGTTCCCGACCAGGTCGAAGGTGCCCTCACCGGTGTAGAACTTCGTCGCGAACCCGCGGGTGTCGCGCACCGTGTCCGCCGAGCCGCGCGACCCGAGGACCGTGGAGAACCGTACGAAGACCGGCGTCTCGACGTCCTTCGCCAAGAACGCCGCCTTGGTGACCTTCCCCGCGGTGCCGTAGCCCTGGAAGATCCCGTGGGCGGCCGCGCCCCTGGCGTGCACCACGCGCTCGGGAATCCGCTCGTGGTCGAAATGCGTGATCTTCTCCCGCAGGTGGTGGTCCTGCAGCAGCACCGGCCCCCGCGCACCCGCCTTCAACGAATGGTCGCTCTCGTACAGCCTGGCGCCCTGCGCGGTCGTCAGGTACGCGCCGCCCTGCGCCACCGCGGCCCGGGGCACGCCGGTGGCCTGTCCCGTGGGACTGAGGCTGCCCGGGCCCTCCTGGTCCGGTTTCGGCGGCAACGGCTCGCGCGGGACCTCCGGCCCGGCCGCCGCGGGCGGTCGCGGGGAGGATCGGCCGGAAACGCCGCGGGAGCCGGCCCGCTTCCTCGGCTCGGCAGGCGCGGCCTTCTTTGTCGTGGCCTTGGTCTCCTTCTTCTGCACCATGTGTGACGTCTCCTCCTGGGCGGACTGCGAAGTCTGCGAGATCGCATGCCGTCTACCCGGCCTGCGGCAGTCATGCCCCGGGTGCAAGCCTTCGGCTTCTGATGGCCCGGGGCACGCCGAGTACGTCCATTTCGGCTAAGACGTCTCCAGCGGGGTTCTCGGCGGCGGCGCGAGACGGCAGAGGTGGTGCGGGGTGGACTGGTCCGCACCGCGGAGGTGTGCGGACCAGTCTCCGGGGGAGGCCCGCCCGTGAATGCTGCGGACTCCGCTGCCCGCTCAACGAAAAGGACGACGATGACAGAGGGAACACCGCAAGCCGACTCCGCCCTCCGAGGCACCGGGGAGAGCGGTGACAGCGCGGCTCGCCGGGAAGCCGAGGACGCCATCGTCCCCGTCACCAAGGACGGTGAGGCAGGCGATGCCCTGGGCCCCAGCCCCGACGCCCGGCGTCGGACCGCCCGGCAGGGCGAGGGAGACGACGGGAACGACACGAAGTAGAGCGCGTGCGGGCGGGCCGTCGGGCGGCGTCAGGCTTCGACGGGACCAGCTCGGCGGGGTTCACGCTGCCGCTGCGGCCGGGGCCCGGGCAGCCGAGAGCGCGGTGGCGGCCAGGGAGCGGGAGGGCTGGATGACCAGCCCTTCGGACCCGGTCTGCGTCTCCAGCGTCCGGCGCGTTTCGGAGGCCGCCGTGACGACGGTCAGCTGCGCGCCTGCGGAGCGGCACATGTGGTGGGTTCGTACGACCGTGCTCAACGCGGCAGTACTCAGCGGTGCGTCCGAGAGTTCCAGCATGACGGGTGCGGACGGGTGGGCGGCAAGGTAGCCGTCGACGGCCCAGGCGGCCGTGGCCCGGTCTGCGATGTCCAGGTCGGCTCGCAGACGGATGATCAGGACACCGCTTTCGGTCACGTTGAAGGGCAGCACGGACACTCCTTGTCTTCGCGCACACATCGGCTGGGTACCGTGCGGATGCCCTGGCCTCGGACCGGTATGCGTTTTCCTCGGTGGTCGGACCGCTGGGGGAGCGGAGACGGCCGGGTGATCACCCCGCCCCCGGGCGCCGTTCGGGGAGGACGTGCCTCATCCGCGGAGGGCGGGGAGGAGCTTGTCGCGGCAGGCGGCGAAGAAGGCGTCCTGGCAGGGGCCGATCTGGCCGATGTAGACCTCGTCGAAGCCCGCGTCCAGGTAGGCGCGTACGGCACCCGCACCGCTTCCGACGTTCACCCTCGGGGCCGCAGGCGGCTGAGCCGTGAGGGGGTCGGAGGGCTCCCCCTCCGGTGCCGTCCCGTACGGTGCTGGTCGGTCAGCTGGGCGGGTAGGGGGTGGCCTTGAGCTGGCGGGCGAGGTGGGCGGTGTTGGCGGCGAGGGTCTTGGTGGTGGCGGCGGTCTTTTCGGGGGTCTTGTCGAGGTCCTGGTAGTCGGTGTGCTGCATGGCTTCGCCGACCCAGTAGGTGACGGCGTTGGGGGCGAGGGAGAAGCCGGCGTCGTTCAGGCCCTGGTAGAGGTCGGCGCTGACCTTGTGGGCGCCGTCCTCGTTGCCGACGACGCAGACCGCGGCGGCCTTGCCGTAGGTGAGCATGCGGCCTTCGTCGTCGGTCTCGGAGATCTCCGCGTTGAGCCGCTCCATGACCTTCTGGGCGATGCTGGAGGGGTGTCCGAGCCAGATGGGCGTGGACAGGATCAGGATGTCGGCGCCGAGGATCGTGTCGCGGATCTCGGGCCAGGCGTCACCGTCGCCGAGGTCGGTGCTGATTCCGGTCTTCACGTCGTGGTCGGCGATCCGGATCGTCTTGCCCGTGACTCCGTGGTCGGCCAGCGCGGCCATCGTCTGTTCGGCCAGCAGCTGGGAGCTGGACGGCTTCGGGGACGGGGACAGGGTGCAGACGAGGGCGACGGCCCGCAGGGGTGTGTTGTTCATGTACGCCCGGCTACCCCGTCCTCAAGCCTGATATCAGCCCGGCACCAAATTGGTCCTTTCAGATGTCTCTCCAGGTCCGGGCGCTGCTCAGAGGCCTGAGGAGCGTGGAGGGGAGTATGGCGAAGCCCGACTGAGGGCGGGATGCGCCGCACAGGAGCATGCGCCGCCGACTCGGGGGCACGCGTCTGGCATGCACGGACATCATGCGCGTCCCACGAGCACCTTGTTCCGTACGACTCCGTCCCGCGAGGGGCCTCCGGCGGGTGCGGGTCGGCACACGGGCGGGGGAGGGATACTCCGCCGGCTGCGCCGCCGGATCCTCGCCTACCGGCACGTCGAACTGCTGTCCTCGCGCATCCCTGGGGACACCGGCACCGGCGACGAGGTGCTGCTCCTCATCCACATTCAAGGTCGTCGGCGAGGTCCACTACCGGATGTGCCTCACCTGCGCCGAGGCCGTGATCGGCGCAGTCGACATCGACCCGCGCTTTCTCGGCACGGGCCTGGACACCCGAGCCCTGTCGCACCTGCGGGCACGCCATCCGGGCCTCGCCTGGCACAGCACCCTGGACCTGCGCGGCACCCGCGACCTCCTGCGCCGATCACGCATCCTCGACGGCAATGGGGTCTGCCAACATCTACGCGTCCCGGCGGTCCAGGTTCAACCGTCCCACTGACCACGGCAGGAAGCGGGGACTGCAGTCCGCGGCGTCCCCGGCCGGAGTCAGTCGAGGGCCCGTCGAGCGATCGGTTCTGTCAGGGGCTGGCCTCATGGGCGGGGTGGACGACGAGCAGCCACTCGTCCCCGCGGGTCTCGACGGTGAAGTCGGCGGCCCGGAATGCTGCTGCGAGTGCGATCCCGAAGGCGCGGCGCAGGCCGGGCAGGCCAGGGTGCTCGTTGGAAGGGGCACGGCGCGCTCCGCGCCGCCGATCCCGCCGTCTTGCTCCACGACGCTGCCCGGGTGGGGCCTGTCGAAGAACAGACAGCAAGGTGCGGCGGCGCTGCCATTCACCCACCACCACTCCGATCAGAGCCGCACCGGCCAAGATCGGTAGAGCCATCCACGGCAGTCCTCCCAGCGCGACTACCGGTACGAGAGGTCCCAGGCTGAGAACGGGCAGAAGCTGTTGTCCCTTCACATCAATCAAGTCGTTCGGCACGGCCAAAGTGTTAAAGCTCAATCCTCCTGGCGATCTGCATCAGACGGCCGGCCAGAGATCGATCAACACCGATCCCGATCATGCGTTGGCGGCCGGGGGCCGGTCAGGGACGATCCTCGGCCTTCGGGCCCTGTCGGTGGGCGAGGACCACCACGGTGGGGGAGTGTGACCGAGAACCACCGGTTCAGCAGTGACCAACCCCGCACCTGCGGCGAAGGGGAGAACCATGCGGCACATCACACTGAGCAACGGCCTCCAGATGCCCGTTCTCGGTTTCGGCGTCTATCAGATCCCGGCGGAGCAGACCGAGCGAGCCGTCACCGACGCGCTCGCCGCCGGCTACCGCCTGCTGGACACCGCCGCCGCCTACGGCAACGAGGAAGCCGTCGGCCGAGCCGTCAGGAACAGCGGCATCTCCCGCCAGGAACTCTTCGTGACCACCAAGCTGTGGGTCCAGGACGCCCCCGCCGAGCGCAACACCCGGCGGGCTTTCGAGACCTCCCTGACCAAGCTCGGCCTCGACCATGTCGACCTGTACCTGATGCACCAGCCCTTCGGCGACGTCTACGGCCAGTGGCGAGCCATGGAAGCCCTCAACAGGGAGGGCCTCGCGCAAACGATCGGCGTCGCCAATTTCTACCCCGACCGGCTGATCGACCTGATCCTCAACAACGAGGTCGTCCCGGCCGTCAACCAGATCGAAACCCACCCGTTCTTCCAGCGCGCCGACTACCAGGACCTGATGCGCGAGCGCGGTGTCCAGATCCAGTCCTGGGGCGGCTTCGCCGAGGGCAAGAACGACCTCTTCGCCAACCCGCTCCTTGCAGAGATCGGTCAGGGGTACGGAAAGTCCGTCGCCCAGGTCGTGCTGCGCTGGCTGACCCAGCGCGGCGTCGTCGCGATCCCGAAATCGGTACGGGCCGAGCGCATGGCCGAGAACATCGACGTCTTCGACTTCGAACTCACCGACGAGCAGATGACGGCCATTGCCACCCTCGACACCGGCAGCTCGCTCTTCTTCGACCATCGTGACCCGGCCATGGCCGAGAGGCTCGGCAAGCACCGAATCGACGCCTGACCAGCCCTACGCATCCGGACGGCGCGCGTGGAGGCCACGGCGCAAGTGACGGCGAGCACCCACCGTTGTGACCCAGGGTCTTCCCGGCCGGCAGGCCACCGGGACAGGTTCGACTGGAACTGAGGCCGTGGTCACCGTCAGGTGACGAGATGTGGTTGGCGTCGCCGCCCCCTGAACACCCGGCCGGGTGATGCGACTCGCCACACAGGCCGCGTAGCCCCGTCAACGCCGGTGCGGGAGCCAAGATGCCTGAGCCGTATTTTCCGTTCTCTTCGTGCTGGAGACAGGTCCGTGCTCGAACGCAAGCAGCTCAAGAACCGTGCTCAAGTCACCTTTGTCCTTCCCGAGGACACCCCGGACGGCCCGGTCAGTGTGGTGGGGGACTTCAACCACTGGAACCCCGCCGCCCACCCCCTCGAGCCCCGCGGCGACGGCACGCGTGCCGCGACCGTCATGCTCCCCCGCCACAGCATGCACTCCTTCCGCTACCTCGCGGCCGGTGACTACTGGTTCAACGACGATGCCGCCGACAGCCATGTCGGCGACAACAGCCGCCTCCACACCTGAACGAGTCACCCGCGAGAGGAGGCCCGGGGGTCAGCGTCCAAAGTTCCCGGTCGTCTCCTCACCGGCCGAGGCCGGCCGTGTCGGCGAACGGGCTGTCGCCGAGGTGAGCGAGGAGATCGGCGGGATTCCGGTACACGGCCTGCGCCCCGGCCTCTTCGAGGTCGCCGCGGGGAATGCCACCGCTCAGCACCCCTACGCAGGTGACGTCGGCGCGGCTTCCTGCCCGCATGTCCCAGACCGTGTCCCCGACGAAGACGGACCCGTGCGCGGGTGCGCCGGCGAGGTCGAGGGCGTGGCGGACCGGGTCGGGTGCGGGCTTGCCCTCCTCCACGTCGTCGGCGCTGGCTGTGGCGGTGATGGCGTCGTCGGCGTCGACCGCACGCCGCAGGGCGTCGAGTTCCGCCTGCTGGGCGGAGGTGACGAGGACGACGCGCCAGCCGCGCCGGTCCAGCTCGCGCAGGAGGTCGGCTGCCGCGTCCAGGGACGGCAAGCGGTCGAAGTACGTGCCGTAGAGGGTGTCGTGCGCGGCGGTCAGTGTGTCGTCCTGGTCGGTGTCGCGCTCCTCGCCCAACAGATGCGCGAGGAGATCCTCACCCGGCAGGCCGATGGCGCGGTGGATGTTGTGCATGGCGACGTGGTGGCCACCCTGTCGCAGGGCCTCCCACCAGCACGTGACGTGCAGGTGGTTGGTGTCGGCGAGGGTGCCGTCCACGTCGAACAGCGCGGCCCGGTTCATGCATGCTCCCGGTGTTCAGCGGCCGAGCTCGTGCTCCGGGTCGGCCTGGTTCATGGAGTTCATGGAGTTCATGGAGGAGGGGCCGTGCAGGTTGCGGCGCTTGGCCTCCGCGTGGAGCTGGTCCTTGATGTGCTCGTACTGCCGTTCACGCTTCGGACTGGCTCCTCGGGGCATGACGGACTCCTCTGCTGGATGTGGGCGGCCTGCAGTACGCAACCACCGCTGCCGGCCGCGTCCGGAGGCAACGGATCGGGCCACCGGCTCCTGCTCCGGACCAACGGGATCACATCGTGCGCCTACCCTCCGCCCGCCTTCGCACTCCTCGCGCCCAGACGCCGGGCGGGCGGAGGCTCCGTGTTGCTCCAGGCCGCAAGGGGCGCGGTATCCATGCCCGCCTCCTGCCTCACAGGCCGTCGAGGAACTCCCCGACGGCCTCGAGCGCCGTATGCCGGGGCGCAAGCAGGCCTGGCGGGCGGCGCCCCTCGGAACGTGCGACGGCCTGCCCGATTGGCGCGCGTGGTCGCGGATGCCCCCCTGGAGCGCGAGGCATGAGCGAGCGCTTCATGGGTACCGGCCAAAGTGTGGGCGGATGCACTTGGCGCCCCCGGGCAGAGGAGGAGGTGCCGGCCGTGATCGCCGAGACGTACCGAGGTGACGGACCCACCCTGCCCCTTGCCCCCGACGATGTGGAGCCGCAAGCGGAGTCCCTTCCGCACGACCACACGCAGGCCATCTTGGAAACCACGAAGCGTGTCGCGGGGCTGTTGAAGGCCTCCGGACAGCGGTTCGCGCTCGCCGGGAGCGTGGCGGCGTTCGCCCACGGCCTGCCGGCCAGTTTCCAGCACGACACGGACTTCTGCGTCCGCCGCGAGAATGCCGATGCGGTGATCGAGGCTCTGGAGAGCGGCGGAATATCCATGCGCAGGGCGCCTGAGGACTGGCTGGTCAAAGGTCATTCCGATGGGGAGGAGATCGACTTGATCTTCGAGCTCGCCCGGCGTCCGGTCAGCACGGAACTGCTCGACCGGGCTCAGGTCAGGGCGGTGGATTCGGTCTGGATGCCGGTCCTGGCCCCCACCGACCTGATGGACAGCAGGCTTGCCGCGCTGTGCGAGCACTACTGCGACTTCGGTGATCTGCTGCCGATGGCCCGGATGCTGCGGGAGCAGATCGACTGGGACCGGATGTACCTGGATCACCGGGACGCGCCGCTGTCCGATGCGTTCCTCTACCTCCTGGAACGGCTCCGCGTCGTGGAGCCGCGGGAGCGGGAGCGGGAACGGGAGGAGCCATGACGGCGGGCGGTCACATCGAGTACCGCATCCAGCACCTGAGGGACAGGCTGGCCCGCGAGGACATCGCCGAGCTCGGAGTACGTGTGGAGACCCGCGGGCCCACCGCGCACGTCTGGGGCAGTGTCACCAGCCCGGATTGCCGCGCGGCGGTCCTGCGCATCGCCGAGGAGGAACTCGCGGGCCTTCCCTGGCACGACGACCTCACCGTGAGCTGCCACAACCCGCCGGACCACCCCGAGGAGCTGTCGTGATCCGCGTGGCGGCCGTGGGGGACATCCATCTCGCCCCGGGCGACGAGGGCACCCTGCGCCCCGCCTTCGAGACGCTGGGGGGATGCGCCGATCTCCTGCTGCTGGCGGGCGACCTGACCCGGCACGGCACTCCGCGCGAGGCGCAGGTGGTCGCCGGGGAGGTGGCGGGACTGCCCGTGCCCGTGGTTGCCGTGCTCGGGAACCACGACTACCAGACCGACCAGGAGGCGGCCGTCACCCGGGAACTGCTCCGGTCCGGCGTGCACGTGCTGGAGGGGAACGGCGTACTGCTCGACGTGGACGGTGCACGGGTCGGCGTCGCGGGGACCAAGGGGTTCGGCGGCGGCTTCGCCGGACGCTGCGCCAGCGAGTTCGGCGAGCCCGAGATGAAGTCCTTCGTGCGCTACACGCGGCGGTGCGCGGACAACCTCGGTCGCGCGCTCGGTGAACTCCGGGAAGCGGGAAGCACCGTCCTGATCGCGCTCACGCACTTCTCGCCCGTACCGGACACCCTGGCGGGTGAGCCGCTGGAGATCTATCCGTTCCTCGGGAGCTACCTGCTCGCCGAGGCAATGGACCAGGGCGGCGCCGACTTCGCTGTCCACGGCCATGCGCACATGGGCACCGAGCACGGGATGACGGCCGGCGGGGTGCGGGTGCGCAACGTGGCGATGCCGGTCATCGACCGGGCCTTCGCCGTGTACCACCTCGGGTCAGGCGCCGTGTGAGTGCAGCGGTGTCCCGGTCGCCCGTGGGCGGCCGACCGGGACACCGGGATGCCGGGTTCAGCCGAGGTCGAACCGGTCCAGGTTCATGACCTTGTTCCACGCCGTCACGAAATCGCGTGCGAACTTGTCTCCCGCGTCGTGGGACGCGTAGACCTCCGCGAGGGCTCGGAGCTGGGAGTGCGATCCGAAGACGAGGTCGACGGCGGTGGCGGTCCACTTGACCTCGCCCGTGGCACGGTCCCGGGCCTCGAACACGTTCTCGGCCGAGGTCGAGGCGGCCCACTCCGTCCGCATGTCCAGCAGGTTGACGAAGAAGTCGTTGGTCAGCGTCCCCGGCCGGTCCGTGAAGGCACCGTGCGGAGATCCGTCGAAGCCGGTGCCGAGGGCCCGCATGCCGCCGACCAGGACCGTCATCTCGGGTGCGGTCAGCGTCAGCATGTTGGCGCGGTCCAGGAGGAGCGTCTCCGGCGGCAGCTTCTCCCCGGCCCGGAGGTAGTTGCGAAACCCGTCCGCACCGGGTTCCAGTACGGCGAACGCCTCCACGTCGGTCTGCTCCTGCGAGGCGTCCGTACGCCCCGGCGCGAACGGGACCGAGACGTCGTGCCCGGCGTTCTTCGCGGCCTGCTCGACGGCCGCGCACCCGCCCAGGACGATCAGGTCCGCGAGCGAGATCTTCGTCGCGCCGTTCTGCGCGGCGTTGAAGTCCTGCCGGATCCGGTCCAGGGCAGCCACGGCCTCGGCGACCTCCGGCACGGCGTTGACCTCCCAGTCCTTCTGAGGTGCCAGCCGGATCCGTGCTCCGTTGGCCCCGCCGCGCTTGTCGGTGCCGCGGAAGCTCGCCGCCGACGCCCACGCGGTGGTGACCAGCTGGGAGACGGACAGGCCCGAGGCCAGGATCCGGCCCTTGAGGTCGGCGATCTCCGCCTCCCCGACCAGCGCGTGGTCGACCGCCGGTACGGGGTCCTGCCACAGCTGCGGCTCGGGGATCCACGGGCCGAGGTAACGCGTGAGAGGGCCCATGTCGCGGTGCAACAGCTTGTACCAGGCCTTGGCGAACGCCTCCGCGAGCCTGTCCGGGTTCTCGTGGAAGCCCTTCGCGATCGGCGCGTAGACCGGATCCAGCTTCAGCGAGAGGTCCGTCGTCAGCATCATGGGCGCGTGCCGCTTCGACGGATCATGAGCATCGGGAACGGTGCCCTGGGCCGAGGGGTCCGTGGGCGTCCACTGATGCGCACCGGCCGGGCTCGTCCTCAGTTCCCAGTCGTACGTGAACAGGTTGTCCAGGTATCCGTTGTCCCACTTGGTCGGCTCGGTGGTCCACGCGCCCTCGAGCCCACTGGTGAGCGCGTCGACGCCCGCGCCGCTGCCGTGGGTGTTCTTCCAGCCGATCCCCTGCTGCTCGATCGGGCAGGCCTCGGGTTCCGGACCGATGTACTCGGCACCGACCGCGCCGTGGCATTTGCCGAAGGTGTGGCCGCCGATGATGAGCGCGGCCGTCTCCTCGTCGTTCATCGCCATCCGCGCGAAGGTCTCCCGGATGTCCGCGGCGGCTGCGATGGGGTCCGGGTTGCTGTTGGGCCCCTCGGGATTGACGTAGATCAGTCCCATCTGCACGGCGCCGAGAGGGCCGGAGAGTTCCCGGTCGCCGCTGTAGCGCTCGTCTCCGAGCCAGGTGTCCTCGGGTCCCCAGAAGATTTCCTCGGGCTCCCAGATGTCCTCGCGGCCGAAGCCGAATCCGAAGGTCTTGAACCCCATCGATTCCATGGCGCAGTTTCCGGCGAATACCAGAAGGTCGGCCCATGAGATCTTCCGGCCGTACTTCTGTTTGACCGGCCAGAGCAAGCGGCGCGCCTTGTCGAGGCTCGCATTGTCCGGCCAGCTGTTGAGGGGGGCGAAGCGCTGGGCGCCCGAGCCGCCGCCGCCCCTGCCGTCCGCGATGCGGTACGTGCCTGCGGCGTGCCAGCTCATCCGGATGAAGAGCGGTCCGTAGTGGCCGTAGTCGGCGGGCCACCACTCCTGCGAGGCCGTCATGACCTCGAAGACGTCCCGCTTCAGTGCGTCGAGGTCCAGGGTCCTGAACTCTTCCGCGTAGTCGAAGTCCTCGCCCATCGGGTTGGACCGGGGCGAGTGCTGGTGGAGAACCTGAAGGTCCAGCTGGTTCGGCCACCAGTCCCCGTTCGCCCTCGGGCGCGCCGGTGCGGGGGTCGGGGAGGGGATTGCGGGGTTCTCGCTTTCACTGCCGGACACGTCCGTTCCTCTTTCCGTCTCGGTGCTGCATATCCTCAGGAACGATGCCGATAATCGAGTGCGTTTCGGCGTCCGTATGGTCGCGCACCTCGGGCCATGCCGCCACGAGAACACGCAGGGGTGGTTCGTGCAACAAGCGGTAGAAAGAGAAAGTCTGCAGGTGTGGGAGGTGTTTACATATTCCGACCTGAAAGTATGAAAATGAATTCCAGCCATCGCGATGAGTCTGAACAGGTGAGCCGAAATGAATGACCTGCTGGAGAGACTGAGGCTGCGAGGGCGCGGCTGGCGCATGACCTCCCAGCGACGTGTCGTCGCGGAGACCCTTGCCGGCGAGCACGTGCACCTCACGGCAGACGAGGTGCACGCCCGAGCCGTGCGCAGGCTGCCCGAGATCTCCCGGGCGACCGTCTACAGCACGCTGGGCGAACTGGTCCTGCTCGGTGAGGTGCTGGAAGTGTCCGCCCAGGGGCGCGTGAAGCGCTACGACCCCAACGCGCACGACTCGCACCACCACCTGGTGTGCTCCGGCTGTGGTCTGATCCGTGACGTCCACCCGACCGGCGATCCGATGGCGGAACTCCCGGCGGAGGAGCGATTCGGCTTCACGGTGTCGAGTGCCGAGGTCATCTACCGCGGCCTGTGCCCGTCGTGTGCTGCCGGTCCGCCGCCGGCAGGCACATCCGGTGCCTGAGGTCCGGCAATCCTTCGCCCAGGCCCTGCACAGTGAGCTGCGGGGGACCGGCGTGACGGTCACCGCCCTGATGCCCGGTGCGATCGACACCAGTTTCTTCGTGCGGGCGGGCCTGCTGGACACCCGTGTCGGGCGGTCGACCTGTAGAGCACGGAGTGCTCCCGCCGGCCCGGCGGCATCCCGAGGCGTCTGTCCATCCCCGAGGGGGAGCGTGCAGTCAGAGGGAGGAAGGACCGCGTCGGCTTCCTTGGAGCGGTGATTGCGTACGGATCCGTAGATCCGCCGATCGCGGGTAGGCGCCACCCATGATTCCTACTGAAAGTCTTGCTGCCGAAGGCCAGGGAGCGCTCTTCCTCGTGATCGCCGGCGTGGTGGTGGTCGTGCTTCTGATCGGCGCGTTCTGGTACGGCAGCCGACGGAGCGCACGGCGCCGGGCTCCAGTCCGGCCGGCCGAGCAGAATCCCGCGGCACGGCAGCGTGAGGACTCCTGGCAGACACCGGACGATGACGCCGGCCCCGGTCCCCGGGTTTGAGCACGCCCGGCGTGATCGGTACGGGCACCGGAGCCCTGGCGCTGCAGACCGCGGCCACGGGAGCCCGGGTCACGGCCGTCGATGTCTCCTGGCCCGCCGTGGTCACGGCTCGGTTGAACTCATTGCGCCGGCGCTTGCCCGCCGCACGTTCCCGCCCCGGAGGCTCGGCTCCCGTCGCGCGGTCCGCAGAGGTCCTGGGACGCCGGCCCCGACGGGCGCGCCGTCCTCGACCGGATCTGCGCGAGGGCCCCGGTCCTGCTGCGTCCCGGGGGGCGTCCTGCTCCTGGTGCACTCGGAGATGTGCCGGGCCGCGGAGGTCACGGCGAAGGTCTCCGTGCCATGGGGTCCCGTACGGCGTTCGCGACGGCAGCCACCGACACCGCGAGCGACCCGCCGCGCCACCCGAGGACAGGAACCCCTCATGACCCTTCCCAGCCCGACCACGACGTCGGCCACCGCCGGCCCCCGGCTGGTCGGGGGCCGCGGTGAGCTGTCCCGGGCCGTGACCCAGGCCCTGCGCTACGGCGGCCCGCCGGTCTACGCCCCCAAGGCGATACTGAAAGCCGACCCGGCGGGCGAGGACCTCCAGCTCGCGCTCTACCTGCTCTACGAACTGCACTACCGCGGCTTCGAAGGCGTGGACGACGAGCGGGAATGGGACCCCGACCTGCTCAGGCTGCGCCAAGCCATGGAGACCCGCTTCCTCCACGCCCTGCGCACCGAGCTGTCCGACGCGCCCCGATCGGCCGGGGAAGCCTTCGCGCCGCTCCTCGTAGAGCCCGTAGACCTCTCCGGCAGCCTCAGCCACCGCCTCGAAACCGAGGGCGAGCTCTGGCAGCTACGCGAATACGCGGCCCTCAGATCCCTCTACCACCTCAAGGAAGCGGACCCGCATGCCTGGGCGATCCCCCGGCTCACCGGCCGGGCCAAGGCGGGGATGGCCGCCATCGAGTACGACGAGTTCGGCGCCGGCCGCGCGGACCGCGTCCACGCGCGGCTCTTCGCGGACCTCATGGCGGACCTCGACCTGGATCCCCGTTACGGCCTTTACCTGGACCGTGCGCCCGCGGCGCTGCTCGCGACGGTGAACCTGATGTCCCTCTTCGGCTTGCACCGGGCCCTGCGCGGCGCACTCGTCGGACATTTCGCATGCGTCGAGGTCACCTCCTCGCCCGGGTCCAGACGCCTGGCCAAGGCCATGCGGCGCTGCGGCGCGGGACCCGCCGCCGAGCACTTCTACGCCGAGCACGTCGAGGCCGACGCCGTCCACGAACAAGTCGTACGCCACGAGGTGATCGGCGGACTCCTGGCCGACGAGCCCGAGCTGGAGGCGGACGTCGCCTTCGGCTGTGCGGCGACCGTCCTCCTGGAGGACCGTCTCGCACACCACATCCGCCAGGCCTGGGACCAGGGGCGCAGCGCGTTGCGGTCGCCGCTGCCGGGGATGTGAAGGGGCTGCCCGAACCCGATGCGACACAGCCGACGGCCGTGGCATCGGGTGTGGTCCACGGCGAAGTGCGGGATCCAGGCGACGGGGATCGAGACCTTGGGGGCCTACTGGCCGTGGAGGCGGGTAGCCGCCTGGCAGGAGCCGCTTTCAGCAGCGGGAGGAACCATGACCCGACGCGTCCACGAAGTGATGACCGGGAATCCGGTGACCGTGGAGAAGTTGACGTCCCTGGCCGAGGCAGCACGGGTGATGCGCGACGCCGACATCGGAGATGTCCTGGTTGTCGACGAGGGGCGCCTCCACGGCATCCTGACCGACCGGGACATCGTCATCCGTGCCATCGCAGAGAACAGGGATCCGGCCGATACCACCGTCCACGCCGTCTGCAGTGCCGAACCAGTCACGGTCCGGCCCGACGACGGCGTGGACCAGGCCGTCGCCCTGATACGCCGGCACGCGCTGCGGCGCCTGCCGGTGCAGACCGAGGACGGCGAACTCATCGGTGTCGTCACTCTCGGCGACCTCACCATCGAACAGGACCCGGGATCCGCTCTCGCGGCCGTCACGGCGGCAGAGCCCGATACGTGATCCCCACGTGAGGAGCAGAGGTTTGAAACCGCGGATTTCGTCAAGGCGGTTTGTATGGCCGTTTCGACACTGGAAACAGAGCGTAAGTACGAGTCCGCGTCCGACGACTGTTCGTGGCCGCAGAGCCTCGCCGGCCTCGACGGGGTGGTCTCGCTCGTGGGGCGCGGCACGCAGGACCTGGAAGCCGTCTATTACGACACCGACGACCTACGGCTGACCCGCAGCGGTGGCACCTTGAGGCGACGTACAGGCGGCGAGGATGCCGGGTGGCACCTCAAACTGCCGCTCGCGGACGACAGCCGCGAGGAACTCCGGGCCCCGCTGTCATCAGGGGACGTTCCCGGGGAACTGAGTGATCTCGTGCTCTCCCGCACCCGCGGTGCGGCGCTCCGTCCGGTGATTCTGATCCGCACCACTCGTACCCTGCACCACCTCCTGGATGCAGGAGGAGAAACCCTCGCCGAACTCAGTGTGGACGCCGTCTCGGCGGACGCACTGCTCACCGCCGGTGCCCGTACGGCATGGACGGAGAGGGAAGTGGAACTCGCCGATGGCGGCGACAACGCCCTGCTGGACGGAATCGAAGAGATTCTGCGGCACAACGGCATGGAACGGTCGCGCAGCCCGTCCAAGATGATCCGTGCCTTGGAAGAGACGACGGGCTTCCCTGAAGGGCCGCAGCCGGTGGCGGAGGGGGCGACCGCCTCCGGGGTCGTCCCCGGCTCGGCCGGGGACCACGTGCTGGCCTACCTGCGCCACCAGACCGCCGCCCTCAGGGACCTCGACCCCGCTGCCCGTCGCGGACTGCCCGACGCCGTACACCAGATGCGGACCAGCATTCGTCGTCTGCGCGGATGCGTACGTACGTATCGCTCCGTCCTCGCCCGCGAGGCCACCGATCCCATCCGTCGGGAACTGAAGTGGCTGGCAGGGGAGCTGGGCGTGGAGCGCGACCACGAGGTGCTCCGGGACAGGTTCACCGCAGCGGTGCGCGATCTTCCCGGCGAACTGGTCCTCGGCCCGGTCAATGCCCGCCTCGTGTTGTGGGATGCGCGGGACGGGTCCGAAGGACGCCGACGCACTCTTCAGGCCCTGTCGTCGCGCCGCTACCTTCGCCTGCTGGACGCCTTGCTGCTCCTGGTCGAGGACCCGCCGCTCCGTGCCAAGGCGGCCGGAAATCCGGAGAAGGTCATGGTCAAGGCACTCCGCAAGGACTACGAGCGACTGGCCCGGCGGATGGGCCCCGCACGGGACCTCACCTCCGGACCTGAGCGCGGCACCGCGATTCACGAGGCCCGCAAGACGGCAAAGAGCCTCCGCTATGCGGCGGAGGCTGCCGGACCTTGCCTGGGAAAGCCGGCCAGGCGTCTCGGCAAGCGCGCCAAAGCCGTCCAGAGGCTGGCCGGCGCCCACCATGACGGCGTCGTGGCCTGTGAGGAGCTGCGGAGCCTGGCGGTGTCCGCGCACGCAGCGGGGGAGCCGGGGTTCACCTGGGGCCTGCTCGCCGGTCAGGAGCGGGCCGCCGCAGCCGACTGCGAGCGCGGGCTCCCCGAAATCTGGGCGCGCGTACGCCCCGCGGCTCGGCGGAAAGCGCTCTGTCGCTGACCGGCCCGCAGCGTGGGGCAAGGCCGCCTGCAGACGCGACGCGTACGGTCCACGGGGCGTGCTCGGTGTCGGTGGCCCGGAACATGTCGACCTTGGCGGTCGTGTACGCGTCCCACAGCCCAACGACGCGATGTCCGTGGCCGAGAGCTTCCACTGCCGCACCGGGTCGACCCGGCGGTGCGGCTGGACCTTGGCTGGGGGCGGAGCTCCGGCTGCGCCGCCCGTGGAGGACGCGGCCAACGTCGCCGTACGGGCCGCCCAGTCCGCCACCCGTGCCGAACTCTGACACAGACGCATGAAAGACCGCGGGCGTGGCAGGCGTGTCAGGGAGGGGGCGCTGACGCCGCCGCGTACGACACCAGACAGAAGGAGTTGTTTCGCGTGACTGAGCATGTGTGGAGCTACAAGTCGACGGCCGGCCACCTGGCGGGCACCGATCTGACCGGCTACACGGTCGAGGCCACCGACGGCCACATCGGCAAGATCGACAAGCATTCCGACGAGGCCGGTGACGCCTATCTGGTGGTGGACACCGGGGTCTGGATCTTCGGCAAGGAGGTCCTGCTCCCGGCGAGCACCGTGACCCGGATCGACCCGGCCGAGCGGAGGGTCCACGTCGACCAAACCAAGGAACAGGTCAAGAACTCCCCGGAGTTCCACCGCGAGAAGCACCTCGGCGACCCCGAATACCGTGCGGAACTCGGTACTTACTACTCCACCGGCGCCGGAGGCCCCTTCGGCGGCCGCATTGTCTGACCGGACGTCACTTTCTGATCTGACCTCTGAGGGCCCCGACGTGCCGAGTCGTGGCCCACGCCCATCGTGGCCGCCGAGCGAGCAACTGGCCGTGGGCGCAAGGATGTTGCATCACACTTCCAGCTCGCTGTTTGAGCTCCGTCGGACGGGCCAGACGGGCAGGGAACGTGCATCCGAACGCGGTGCGCATCCGATGGAGGTTCAGAGGTGGGAAACGTGTCGCGTCTGCCCGGTCGAGCCGAGCACCACTGGTTGTGGCAGGAGGAGGCCGCTTGCCGTGAACTGGGCTCGCGCCTGTTCTTCCACCCCAGGGGCGAGCGGGGGCCGGACCGCGAACGGCGGGACGAGGCGGCGAAAGAGGTGTGCGCGCTGTGCCCGGTGCAGCGCGACTGCCTGCGGCACGCGCTGAAGGTCGCCGAGCCGTTCGGGATCTGGGGCGGTCTCAGCGAGCCCGAGAGGCGTCGGCTGCGGACCGGGGAAGCGGAGCGGCCGGCGTTGCCTTCCACGGCTTGACCTTCGCCGACCGCGGGGACGTGCGGCGAGCGTCTTCACGGTGGCCGCGGTCGGCGAATGCGCCGCACAGTCCTCCTCGGTCGAGCCGCGACGCGACCGGGGCCGGTCCAGCCGCGGAGTGCTCCCCTGCGAAGTGATCCGACACCTGACCGGGTGTCCGTATCCCGCCGGGAAGGACCCGGGGCGGTTGGTCGTCAGGTTGGTCGTGCGGTCCGGGTCAGGGGGCGGGGACGCGCACCGCGAACAGGACGGTGTCGTCCTGGGCCTCCTGAGGTCCGATGGTGTCCAGGAGCGAGCGCAGCAAGGCGTGCAGCCGGATCCCTGGAGGGGCCGTGGCGAGCTCTCGGACGAGCCGCTCGACGTTCTCGTCGATGTCAGTGCCGCGTTCCTCGACCAGCCCGTCGGTGTACAGCAGCAGCGTGCTGCCCGGGGGGAGTGAACGGGTTCCGCAGGTGCGGGGCCCGGGCGGCAGGGCGTGGTGCAGCAGGACGTCGTGTGCGGTGAGGTTCTCCACCCTGCCGTCCGGGGTGAGCAGGAGCGGGGCGGGATGGCCGGCGTTGCTCCACTTCAGGTGCCAGTGACCGTCTGCCGCCGGATGGATGTGTGCGTGGACGGCGGTGCCGCTGGCCGGCAGGTTCAGGCGCCGGCAGGCCCGCTCGAGGGCGCTGAGGGCCTGTTCCGGTCCCTGACCGGGGTGGTCGTGGTCCGCTTGGCGCAGCATGCTGCGGACCTGACCCATGAGGGCGGCGGCCCGCATGTCGTGTCCGGTGATGTCGCCGACCGTGAGGGCCAGCGCCCCTGCGACGCCGGCCGGTGCTCGGGGCAATGGGTAGGCGTCGTACCAGTCTCCGCCGACCATGTCGTCCCGTGCGGCGGGCCGGTACAAGGCGGCCAGTTCCAGACCGGGCGTATCGGGGAGGTCGGTGAGCATGGCCCGCTGGAGCTGGCTGGCCGCCGTGACGCGGTCGTCGAGGTGGAGTGCGCGTTCGACCGCCTGGGCGGTGTAGCCGGCGAGCGTGGTCAGCACCGCCCGTTCGTCCAAGCCGATCTCGTGTGGGGTGTCCCACCCCAGGACGAGGGCGCCGAGCACGCTGTGCGTGCCGCGCAGGGGCAGGCAGGCGGCGGTGTGCAGGTTCAGGGCGTCGAATCCCGGGCCCGCCACGGTGCCGCCGGGGGCGTCGGGGTCCGCATGCGCGTCCACGACCACGACCATCCGGTTCTCGCGCACCGCACGCGAGACCGGCCAGTGCGAGGCGAGGGCGAACTGCCCGGGAACACCTCCGAGGGGCGCGTCACCGTCGACGGGACTCGGTACGCGGTGGAGCGTCCCCTGCCGGACCAGGATCAGGTCGACCCGGGCGGGCTTGAGGTCCCCGCTGACCAGGTCTCCGACCCGTTGTCGTACGTCGTCCAGGCCGCGGGTGTCGGCGAGATCCTCGGAGGCCCGCAGGAGCAGCTCCGAGCGGTTGAGCAGCTCGTGCACCCGGGAGGACTCTTCCTCGGCTGCTTCGCGGGCCTGACGCCCGATCTCGGTGCGCGCCCGCATCCGGGCCTGGGCACTGTACGCGGCGGCCAGGTCCGAGAGGTCCTGTACTTCGTCCTCGGTCCAGAGACGGAGGCCGGGGTCCATGACGGCGAGGACGCCGAGGAGCTCGCCGGAACTTCCGACCAGGGGGACACCGGCGAACGAAAAGGCCGCGGTACCGTCACCGGCCCTCGACAGGAACAGGGGGCGACCGTCCTCCGCGACGCGGCGGCAGCACTCCAGTACTGCCTGGTCGGGTCTCGTTGCGGGCGGCCAGCACTCGGGGAGCGCGCCGGCGGCTTCGCCGGCCGGCTCCAGGCATACGAGGCCCAGCGGGACCGCGAGCACGCGGGTGGCGAGCCGGGCGAACCGATTCAACCGATTTCCTTCCCAGGCGTACCCGGGGCCGGACCGCCCCCTGGCCTGCACCGCGCAGGTCAGGGCACCATCCTAGGCCCGTGCGGCCGAGGCGGCGGCGTGCCGTTCAGGCCGTTCCCGGCGGGGGCCCGGCGGATCTCGCACCCGCTGTGCGGACGTGCGCAGCGCGTCGTGGCGGAGCCGCGCTGCACGCGGGAATACCTCGGGAGTGCCCCCGGTTGCGGGGTATAGTTGAAACGTAAACAAACCTGGGAAGGGGACGAGCCATGCAGTTCGGGATCTTCAGCGTCGGTGACGTCACGGCCGATCCGACGACCGGACGCACGCCCGGCGAGCACGAGCGCATCAAGGCGATGCTCGCCATCGCGCAGAAGGCCGAGGAGGTCGGCCTCGATGTCTTCGCCACCGGCGAGCACCACAACCCGCCCTTCGTCCCCTCCTCGCCGACGACGATGCTCGGCTACATCGCCGCGCGCACGGAGAACCTGATCCTCTCCACGTCGACGACGCTGATCACCACGAACGACCCGGTGAAGATCGCCGAGGACTTTGCGATGCTCCAGCACGTCGCGGACGGCCGCGTCGACGTGATGATGGGCCGCGGCAACACCGGCCCGGTCTACCCCTGGTTCGGGAAGGACATCCGCGACGGCATCGACCTCGCCATCGAGAATTACGCGCTGCTGCGCCGGCTGTGGGACGAGGACGTCGTCACCTGGAAGGGCAAGTTCCGTACCACGCTGCAGTCCTTCACCTCCACCCCCCGCCCCCTCGACGGCGTCGCGCCCTTCGTCTGGCACGGCTCCATCCGCTCGCCCGAGATCGCCGAGCAGGCCGCCTACTACGGCGACGGCTTCTTCCACAACAACATCTTCTGGCCCGCCTCCCACACCAAGCAGATGGTGAACCTGTACCGGCAGCGCTACGCCCACTACGGGCACGGCACCCCCGAACAGGCCATCGTCGGCCTCGGTGGCCAGGTCTTCATGCGCAAGAACTCCCAGGACGCGGTCCGCGAGTTCCGCCCGTACTTCGACAACGCACCCGTTTACGGCCACGGTCCGTCCTTGGAGGAGTTCACCTCCCAGACCCCCCTGACCGTCGGCTCGCCCCAGCAGGTCATCGAGCGAACCCTGTCCTTCCGGGAGTACGCCGGCGACTACCAGCGCCAGCTCTTCCTGATGGACCACGCGGGCCTGCCGCTGAAGACCGTCCTGGAGCAGCTCGACCTCCTCGGCGAGGAGGTCGTACCGGTCCTCCGCAAGGAGTTCGCGAACCTCCGCCCGGCCGGCGTACCGGACGCGCCGACGCACTCCGCCCGCGTGGCGGCGGCCCAGGACGCCACGGAGCAGGAGGCAGGGGCATGAAGCTCGTCGTCGTCTCAGCCGGACTGAGCGTGCCCTCCTCCACGCGCCTGCTCGCCGACCGCCTGACGGCCGCGGCACTCGGCCACGTGGACGCCGAGCCGGAAGTGATCGAACTGAGGGAGCTGGCGACGGAGATCGCCCAGCACCTCGTCACCGGTTTCCCGCCCGCCCGGCTCGCCGCCGCACTCGACGCGGTGGCCGCCGCGGACGGCCTCATCGCCGTGACGCCGGTTTTCGCGGCGTCGTACAGCGGCCTGTTCAAGTCGTTCTTCGACCTCATCGACAAGGACGCACTCACCGGAAAGCCGGTCCTCATCGGAGCGACCGGCGGCACGGCCCGGCACTCCCTGGTCACCGAACACGCCCTGCGCCCGCTCTTCACCTACCTGCGCGCGATCGTCGTGCCGACCGCCGTGTACGCGGCCTCGGAAGACTGGGGCGACGAGGGCCTGGCGCAGCGCATCACCCGCGCGAGCACGGAGCTGGCGCGCTTCATGGCACCCGCTGCCCCGAACCTCGACACCACCCCTGCGATCGCACCCCGCTCGCTGACAGGGGCGATCACGTCGGTGGATCAGACGGACGGCCTCCCTGTGGTGCCGTTCGAACAACGGCTGGCTGCACTGCGGGTCCAGTAGCCTCAGGCGCGTTGGGTGCCCTGCTCGCGCCGCCCCGCCGATCCGGTCGGCCGACCCGTCCGGAGGATTCGTGCCGGTTGCCTCCCGTCGTCCCCCGTCCAGGGTTCATGGCCTCCTCGTCGAGGCTCGGAGGCGTACGGACGCGGTGATCGCCCCGTTGCTGGAGCGGGTGGACCCTCCCGCGGCGGAGGTGCTCGCCTATCAATGGGGATGGCGGGACGCCGAGGGCCGGCCCGTGGCCGAGGGCGGGCGGGGGAAGGCGGTACGGGCGGCGCTCGTCTTCGCGGCCGCCCGCGCCGCCGGCGGTGGTCCCGGCACTGAAGGGGACTCCCTGGTCCGGGCGGGGGCTGCGGCCGTGGAGATGCTCCATGCGGTCTCCCTCCTCCACGACGACGTCATGGACAAGGACGAGGTGCGGCGGGGCAGGCCCGCGGCGTGGCGGGTGTTCGGAGCCGCCGCCGTCGAGTCGGCCGTGGGCGCCCTCATCCCGCACGCCCTCGAACTGGTCTTCCTCGGCGTTCCCGGGGCACCCGGCCCGGTGGGCGGCCCCGGGGACCTGCGGAGGCTGCGCGCGTCCGCGCGGGCCGCCGGCCTGCTCGGTGACGCGCTCGTACGCCTGGCCCAGGGGCAGGCCCTCGATCTTGCTCTGGAGGAGGAAGCGTGCCCCGGCGCCGGTGCCACGCTCCGCGTGCACGCGGACAAGACCGGCTCGCTGTTCGCCTGCGCGTGCGCTCTGGGGGCCGCTCCGGAAGCGGCCGGCGAGCTGGCCGCCTTCGGCGAGCACCTCGGCATCGCCTTCCAGATCGTCGACGACGTCCTCGGCGTCTGGGGCGACCCGGCCGTCACCGGTAAGCCGGCCGGCGCCGACCTGACGGCCCGCAAGAAGTCCCACCCGGTGGCCGTGGCCCTGGCCGCGGACGTGACGGGGACCGAAGGGTCCGTCTCCCGTCGGCTGCACGAGCTCTATGCGATGCCCGGGCAGTGGAACCCGGCGCAGACCGGCGAGGTACGCCGGCTTCTGGACCGCACTGGTGCCCGAGCCGTGTCGGAGGCGGCGGCGCGGGCCCACGAACGGCTGGCTCTGGACGCTCTCGACCGGGTCTGCCCGCCGTCCCAGCAGGCGGCAGGGGACCTGCGGGCCCTCGCTGCTTTCGTCGTCGGGCGCGCCCATTGATCACCGGGGCTTCAGCCAAGGAGCCGGCCGGTCGAAGGCGTTGGGCAGGCCCGCTGCGTGCAGCTCGTCGTCCAGGATCCGCAGCCGGGCGAGTTCGGGAGCTTCCGGCCGGCGGTGCACGACGCAGTCGGCAGCCCGCGAACCGGCCGTCGCGAGGAGGGCGTTGACGGCCGCCTTGGCGCTCTGGTCGGCGGCTTCCATCGTCGCGAGGTTGAGGTCGACGTCCACGTGGTCCCCGGCCTGGAAGAGGTTGGGTATCTTGCCCGCGGGCCGGGGGCGCCACCGGCGCGACCCCGCCGTGCTGATCAGCAGCGGATCCGAGTTGCGGGCGAGGGCGCCCGGCTCGGTGGGCCACGTGATCGCGGGGTCGGTGAAGCAGGACCGCACCAGTTCCGGGGACAGCAGGTCCCGTCCGTCGAGCCGCAACGAGTCCGCCAACTGGTGCCACACCTCCCTGAGCGCCTCCTCGCGGGTGCACGCGCGAGCAGGTTTCCCGGTCAGCGGGCCGGGCACGTCCCACGCCGACACGTCCACGGACAGGCAGTCGCGCACCGTGCCGTCGCCGTACCGGTCCGAGAAGACGAAGCCCGACCAGAACTGGGCCTGGGCGATGGACGTCAGCGCCCAGGGAGAGTCCACATGGATCACGTGTCCCCGGACGAGCGGCGTCGGCTCGCGCAGGAAGAACTGCACACCGGTCATCCAGTCCGTCTCCAGCCGGTCGATGCCCGCGAGCGAGTCGTCCAGCTCGCACACCTCCGGGCCGAGGGTCCGCACCGCCGCCTCGGCCGGGACGGCGCAGACGAACCAGTCGGCCTCGATCTCCCGCAGGACTCCGGACGGGGTCCGGACGACGGCTGCCCGCACCACGCCGCGTGCCGTCCGCAGCCGGGTGACCCGGTGCCCCACCAGGAACCGGACCCCCAGACCCACGAGGTGCGCCGCCCACGGCCCGATCCACGCCTCCGTCGTCGGCGCGTCGAGGACCCGGTCCGCCTCCGCGTGGCCGGCCCTGCCGAGCAGCCCCGACCAGAACTCCACCTGGGTGCGGCCGATGGACGCCACGCTGGCCACCTCGGCCTTCGCCGCGACAAGGCTGCGGGTCGGGCCGATCACGCAGAGCCGCCGGTACTCCTCCGAGGCGGTGGCCCCGGCCGTGAAATCCCACCATGAGGTGTTCTCGAACTCGTCGTCGTGCCGCGCGCGGCCGCTGGTGGCGTAGACGAGCAGCCGGTTGGCGAAGTGGGCGCTCTCCTGAGGGGACAGGCCGGGGGTACGGGACAACAGCCGGCCCACGGCGCGCAGGGTCGCCTCGACGGTCCGCGTCGCGGCGGTGCCGGAAATGTCCACGACCACCCCGTCCCGGCCCCGGTCCCGCGCGTACAGCACCTCCGACGTGGCCACCAGCCGATCGGCCACGGTACGGCCGACGGCGCCGCCCGCGGGGGAGGGAATCCGGGCCATGGTCCCGGTGACGTTCCGGTAGAACCCGGGAAAGAAGCGGAAGCCGTGCTCTCCGGGGAGGTCGCGGCGCCCGTCCCGGCCCGTGCCCGGCACCGGGATGCTACGGGCCTTGCCGCCCAGAGCGCGGGCCTCGACCACCGTCACGGTGAATCCCCGCTCGGCCAGTTCCAGCGCCGCGGTCAGTCCGGCGGGGCCTCCGCCGATCACGACCACCCGGCGACCGGCCCGCACCCCGGCCCGAGGGCCCTTCGCCTTGCCGCTCCCGACCACCTCTGCCCGCGCTTGCACGCATGACCCCCGATCCGTCCCCTCGCGGCACAGAAGGTCTGGGCGCGCCGGGCAACATCACCACATCGACGCGGGCACCGCGCCGGACTTTGCGGTCGTAGGGGTGGTTCTCCCGCGCTCCGGGGATCAGGCCGTGGGCGTCGCACCGGTGAGCAGCGACAGCAGTCCCGGCAGTCCGCCCTCGGCCAAGGCGCGGCGCTGGCGGTCGGCCGGGGTGCCTTCCTGCAGGAGCCGGTGGACGAGGCCGCTGACCTCTCTGAGGTCGCCCGCATCGTCCAGGGCAGGGGTGATGTGGCGCAGCAGTGAGCAGAGCACGTCTCCGCTGCTGTGAGGGTGACCGTACGGGTCCACCAGGGTTCGGTTCAGGCCGTACCGGGCCGCGTGCCAGTTTCCGGCCTGCACGAGCTCCGGGTCGCTCACGGGCAGTGGTGCGCCCGCCTTCTCCTCCGTGATCGCCGTGGCGACCAGGGCCCGTACGATGCCGGCGAGCATGACGGCGTCGTCGGCACGGAGCTGGACGTCCGGGCAGCGCACCTCGATGGTCGGGTAACGGTCGGAGAGCCGGGCCTGCCAGTACACCTGGCCCCGGTCGGCGATGACCCCGGACCCCACCAGGGCCTCCAAGCGCCGCTCGTAGTCGGCGAAGCCGTCGAATGCCGGCGGCGGGCCGCTCACCGGCCAGCGGCTGAAGACGATGGTGCGCCAGCTCGCGAAGCCCGTGTCACGGCCCTCCCACAACGGAGAGTTGCCGGACATGGCCAGCAGTGTCGGCAGCCAGCCGCGGATCCGGTTCAGCACCGCGACCCCCGTGTCGGGGTCGGGGACCGCCACGTGGACGTGCGTGCCGCAGATCAGGTGCTCATCGACCAGTTGCCGGGCAGCGCCCTCCATCCGCAGGTAGCGCTGGGTCGGGGTCACGGGCACCGGGAGGGGGCCGCGGACCGGCGCTGCCCCCGTGGCGGCGATGCGGCAGCCGTTGGCCTCCGCGGCGGAGGCCACGGCGTGGCGCAGGCGCAGCAGGTGGCCTCCCACCTCGTCCAGGGTCGAGCACACGGGGGTGGCCACCTCGATCTGCGCCTGGAGCAGCTCGTCCTGCACCTCGCCCCGTTCGGCGAGCGATCCGAGCCCGGCCGTGCGGCTCACGTCCTCCACCCTGGGCGTCGGCAGCCCGCTCACCGGGTCCACCAGCAAGTACTCTTCCTCGACGCCGACCGTGATCACGTCCTGCGGCTACCCCGCCGCGCCTTGATCACGCGCCCGGACCTCAGGCCCGACCGGTGCGGTACCGCAGGGTTGCGGCGTGGGTACGGTGAGCTGCGGCGCCGACCCCGGATCCGGCACGGAGCTCGACGGGCCGGCCGCCGCCGCGAATCCCTCGTAACGCCCGACACGTCTCGCGCGGCAGGTTCGCGAGCCGGCGGCGGAGGCATGCGCGACGGCCCGGCGCGGGCTGTTGGTTCCGGCGCTTCGGTCAGGGAGCTGGGGAGTCGGTCGTGCGGGTGATGTCGTCGAGGCGGCCGTCGATCCGTGCGTGTTGCGTCGCGTCGCGTGTGGGCGGGGGTGCGCCGGGGGGTTGGGTGGGGGCGTTCTCCACGACCGCCCAGCCCTTGGCGCCCTTCAAGGTGCTGAACTCGACCAGGTGGTGATCGAGGTGGCCGGTGATCATCACTGCCAAGAGGGACAGGTACTCCCCCCGGAGGTCGGGGGAGAGGTTGCCCTCCTGCGGACCTCCCAGGAGGACCTGCTGTTCCTCGGCCAGGAGTGTGCACGTTGCCTGGACGGCTCGGACGAGTACCTCGAACTGCTCCCCGCCCAACCGCTTCCGTAAGAACTCCAGATGGGAGCCGAGGACGTCGGCCTCCGCTGCAGTGCCTCCAGGGTCCGGCGGATGGTTCTCGGCCATGCTTCCGCCCTTCCCCCGACGTCCGTCGCCCTGCCGCAGTGTAGGCAGGGGCCCGCGCTCCGACGGCGCTCTTCGGCCACCCGGCCGGCCCCGGCTGTCTTTGCCGACGCACCCCCAACCTCAGGCGCCCCGAATGCAATCGACTATGCCAGTTGCACATTCAAAAGGAATGCGATTTCGGCAATTCCGGGATGGATTACCCGCGTTCACTCTCCCAACGTTGACAGCGTGCTGCGTCTTGAGGGTAAATGAGTTCACAGGTGGCCTGATGTCGTCGTAGCTAGGCTGGATCAGGCCAGTCCGTGACCGGTTCGTTCCTCCCACCACCTGGTGGGGCCGTGGTGATGGCGCAGTAGAGGTGCCTATGGGGTCGCGGGTGTACGGCGTGGTTGTGTAATGAGCGGGTATTGACGCATCCGATGCTTCCGTGGGGGATCAATGGCCCAGCTCAGTTCTTTTTCCGTGCCCGACTTCCACCTTCCGTTCGGAAACTCCAAGCACCCCGACGCCGCCCGGGCGAACGCCGAGGCGACTTTGTGGGTGGTGCAGCACGAGCTCGTGACCGCCGCGGCCGAGGAGTTCTCCGGCATCGGGGTGGGCCACCTGGCCGGCCGGGTGAGCGGTGACGTCCCCTACGAGCGGGTTCTCCTCCTCGCCGAGTGGATGGCCTGGTCGTTCGTCCTGGACGACCAGCACGACCACCTCATCAGGGCGGGAAAGGTCGCGGCCTGGCGGCCCGTCACCGATGCGATCACCGGCTATCTGCGAACGGGGCGGATCGAGAAGTCGGCAGCGGGCCGAAATCCGTTGGTGACGGGATTCGTCGACCTGTGCGACCGGATCCTGGCAGGCATGTCCGAGGGGACCGCGGCCCGCTACCGCACCCATGTCCCCCTCATGCTCCACTCCTTGGACCAGGAGGCGGGCAACCGCGCCGCCGCGACGGCCCCGAGTGTCCGGGAATACGTCCTCATGCGCCGCCACAGCTCCCAGATCCTTCCGATGATGGACATGGTGGAGGCCGGGCTCGGGATCGACCTCCCGCAGAGCGTCCACGACCTCCCCGAGTTCCAGGCTCTCGTCGCGAGCGTGCTCGACGTCATCTCATGGGGCAACGACGTGTTCTCCCTGCCGAAGGAGCACGCCTGCGGGGACACCAACAACCTCGTCTCCCTCATCTCCTTCTGGGAGAGGTGCTCCCTCCCCGACGCCGTCCAGGCGGTCGAGGGGCGCATCCAGGAGCGCATCGACCAGTACCTGACCGAGGAGAAGCGTCTGATTCAGGCCGTGAAGGCGCTCCCCGGAACGGAACCGTCGCTGGTCGACGCGGTCACCCGCTGCGTGCGCAGTTACGAGGACTGGATGATCGGCGCCGACCTGTGGCAGCGTTATGAATGCACGCGGTACAGCGACGAACGGTTCGCGGCCGGACTGGAGTCTGCGTACACCCGCCCGGATCTTGTCTCCGCGGCGTGACGGAAAGTCAGTCCATGGCATCTGAAGCGCATTCCGGTCCCGAGGTCCATGCTCCGGTCGCCCCGGGACGGTTACCGCTCCTGGGACACGCGCTGCAACTGTGGCGTCGGCCGATCGCGTTCCTGGAGTCGCTCCGGGAATACGGCGACATCGTACGGATAGACATCGGCACCTGGCCCGTCCACGTGCTGACGAGCCCGGAGCACGTCCACTCCGTACTGGTCCAGCAGGCACAGCAGTTCGGCCGGGGAAGGATCTTCGACAGGCTCCGCCCGGTGTTCGGCAACGGGATCGTGACCACCGACGGCGAGTTCCACCGCAAGCAGCGCCGGATGATGCAACCCGCCTTCCACCGCAACCACATCGCCGAGTACGCCGAGGTGATGTGCCGGCAGGCGGAGGTGATGTCCGCCTCGTGGACGGCCGGCCGTGAGGTCTCCATGGTCACGGAGGCGCGCGGGTACGCGATGTCCTCGGTTGCCGAGATGATCTTCTCGGGGGACCTGAGCCGGCCCGCCGTCGACGAGGTCCACCGCTCGCTGCCCATCGTCCTGGAGGGCATGCTCGTACGTGCGGTCATGCCCAAGTCGCTGGACCGGCTGCCCATTCCGTACAACCGGCGGTTCGACGGCGCGGCCGCCCGGCTGCGCCGGACCATCGACGAGGTGATCGAGCAGTACCGCGCCGAGGAGCCGGCGGAGCGGGGCGACCGCCACGACCTGCTCTCCATGCTGCTGGCGGGCGTGGACTCCGAGACGGGCTCGGCGATGGATGCCGGGCAGGTGCGGGACGAGGTCATCGCCATCATGCTCGCCGGCACCGAGACCTCTGCGACCACCTTGTCCTGGATCTTCCACGAGATCGGCCGGCACCCCGAGGTGGAGGCGCGCGTCCACGCCGAAGTCGACAAGGTGGTGGGGTCCCGGCCCGTGCGTCCCGAAGACATACCCGCGCTGACCTACACGCACGACGTCTTCCAGGAGGCCCTGCGCCTGCATTCCCCCCTGCTCTTCACCCGCAGGGCCCTGGCTCCCCTCACCCTCGGCGGAATCTCGATCCCGGCCGGCGCGGAACTGGCCTACAGCCCCTACGCGCTGCACCGGGACCCCGCGCTCTTCCCCGAACCCGGCGTCTTCGATCCGGACCGCTGGCAGAAGGGCGCGAAGGAGCGTTCCCGTACGCACAGTTACGTCCCGTTCGGGGCCGGCCAGCACAAGTGCATCGGCGACTCCTTCGCCGTAGCGGAGATCCTGACCGCGGTGGCCACCGTCGCCTCGCGATGGCACCTGAAGCCCGCCCCGGGCATCATCGTGCGCGAACTTCCCGCAGGGATCCCGCAGCCCAGTGCACTGCCGATGATTCCCGTGGCGCGGAAGGTACAGCACTCTGCCCGAACGAGTGATGAGATACCGCAATAGTGTGCTGAAACAACATCAACTCCCGCTCGGGCCCGTACACTCTGCCGCACGTGCTGGAGGGGGCAAGGGATGTCACAGGTCACGGAACCGAGAAGCTGGAACACTCCGCCCCTGCTGGAGCGGGAGGCGGAAGTCCTCGCGATCCGACGTGCGGTGGACGTGCTCTGCGGCATCTCGGGCAACGGCGCGGCCCATCGCGGCGGGGGTCTCCTGACCTTCGCCGGATCGGCCGGCATAGGAAAGACCACCCTGCTGAGCGAGGCCCGCCGCCACGCCACCAGCCGCTCCTGCACCGTGCTCTTCGCGCGCGGCGGCGAGCAGGAGCGGCAGGTTCCGTTCCACGTGATGCGCCAGCTCATCCAGCCGGCCCTCGCCGCCATGAGCGAGGACGAACGGCGCGACGCGCTCGGCAGCTGGTACGGCATCATCGCCCCCGCGCTCGGGCTGACCGCCGCCCCGAAGGGTCCTACGGGGCCCGACCCGCAGGGCGTGCGCGACGGACTCGACTGGGTGGTCACGCACCTGGCGGTACGCAACGCCCCCGTCGTGCTGATCGTCGACGACGCGCACTGGGCGGACGCGGAGTCCCTGAGCTGGCTCACCTCCTTCGCGGCGCGCGCCGAAGAACTGGCCGTGCTGATCATGGTGGCCTGCCGGCCCGACGAGATCCCCGCCGACGCCGGCGCGCTGCGCGCCCTCATGGGACGCCAGGGGACGCGACCGCACGAGCTGGCTCCCCTGACCACGAGCGCCGTCGCGCGGATCGTGCGCGACGCCCTCGGCGAGAACGCGGACAACGTGTTCTGCCGTGAATGCTGGGCGATCACCGGCGGAAACCCCTTCGAGGTGGTCGAGCTGGTCATGAAGGGCCGCGACCGGGGGCTGAAGCCGTACCAGGGCAGCATCCCCGAACTGCGCGACCTGGCCTCCGCGGTCAAGGGCAGCGGCCTGATCGACCGGCTCGAACAGCTCGGCCCGTCCACCGTCCGGCTTGCATGGGCCGCCGCCGTGCTCGGCACCGCGGTCCCCCTCGGCATCGTCGGTGGTGTGGCCGCCCTCGGTGAGGCGCAGGCCGCCGAGGCCATCGACCGGCTGCGGGCCGCACGCATCCTGACCGTCCTCACGGGCGTACGGCGCAAGGAAGTCGTCGAGTTCTTCCACCCGCTCATCGCCACCGCCGTGTACCGCTCGATTCCGCCCGGTGTACGCGTAGCCATGCACGGGATGGCCGCCCAGGCCGTCATCGACGACGGGCAGGGTTCCGCGGCCGCCGCCCGCCACCTGCTGGAGATGCACCCCGAGGGCGACCCGTGGGTCGTCCAGCAGCTGCGCCAGGCCGCGCGCGAGAGCTTCTCCGCGGGCGCTCCCGATGCCGCGCGCCGCTACCTGGCACGTGCCCTGCGCGAGCCCCCGGAGGTGGAGGACCGCGCTGCGGTCCTGTTCGAACTGGGCTCCGCCAACCTCCTGCACGAGCCCGCTACGACGATCAACCAGCTCAGGGCCGCGCTGGAGGAGCCCAAGACCGATCAGGCCCTGCGCGAGGCGATCACGTACCGGCTCGCCCAGGCGCTCGGCCACACGGGTCAGCTGGGTCTGGCGGCAGGACTCCTCGCGGACGAGGCGCGGCGCGCCACGAGCTCCCGTACACGGCTGCGCATGCAGGCCGAGCAGTTCAAATGGAACGCCGTCCGCTTCGACGAGGAGAACTCGCCCGCCCGCTCCCGGCTCCTCGCCCAGTTCGCCAAGCGGCTCACGGGCCGGGGTCTGCCCGAGCGGCACATCCTCGGCCTGCGGGCCTGGGACGCCGCGATGCGCGGCGAGCCGGCCTCCACCGCCCTGGAGTACGCGGAACAGGCGCTCGACGGGGGCATGAGCTGGACCGACCAGGACTTCGGCTTCGAGGTACCCGCCGTCCTCGCGGTCACGCTCATGTACTGCGACCAGCCCGGCCGGGCCGAGGACCTCTTCAACACCGCGATCATCGAGTTCGAGGGGAAGGGCTGGCGCGGCGCCCACCTGTCCTTCGTCTGCACCCTGCTCGGCTACGTCCGCTACCGGCGCGGGAAGCTCGCCGAGGCCGAGGACTTCGTACGCAACGGCCTGCAGATCGCCGACCGCGTCGGTACCGGGATCCCGGCGCAGTGGTACGCGATCGGCACCCTCATCGAGACGCTGCTCGCCCGGGGAAACACCGCCGAGGCCCAGCGCATCGCCAAGGCCTACAAGCTGGCGGACGGCTTCCCCCAGGCCGTGGTCTATCCCGATCCGCAGGCCGTGTGGGGCAAACTGCTCCTGGCCCAGGGCAGGATCGAGGAGGCGGAGCACCACCTCACCGCAGCCGGGCGGCGCCTGGATCTGCGCGGGACGCGCAATCCCTCGTGGAGCCCCTGGCAGCTGGACCTGGCGCTCGCACAGGCCACGCACGCGCCCGGGCAGGCATGGGCCACGGCGGCCGAAGCGGTCGCACGGGCCCGCGCGTTCGGGACGTCCAGCGTGATCGGACACGCCCTGCGCGTCGCGGCCGCGGCCGGGGACCCGTCCCAGGCGGCGGGCCTGCTGCAGGAGGCGGTGGAGTACCTCGAACAGTCTCCGGCCGCCTACGAGCTCGCGCACGCGCTCATCGACCACGGCCTGGCCCTGCACGCCATCGGCGACCCGCACCAGGCGGCGCAGCAGACGTACCGGGGCATGGAGGTGGCCGCCGACTGCGGCGCGGAGGGGCTCGTGAGCCGGGCCAGGACGCAGCTGGCCTCGGCAGGTCTGCGGCCCCGGCGCCTGCACACCTCCGAGCAGGACACCCTGACCGTCGCCGAGCTCGAGGCTGCCCGCCACGCCTCGGAGGGGATGGACAACAGGGCGATCGCCGCGGCGATGCACACCAACGCCCAAGCGGTGTCAGAGCTGTTGTCCGCGGTCTTCACGAAGCTGGGCACCGACCGGCTCGGCTTGCACCGGGCGCTCGGAGCCTGATCGCACACCGTCGTACCCGTCTCCGCTGACAGCCCCCGTAGGGAACCATTTAGGATGTCGGCCGCGTGTTGATGTCATGTACGGGGGAGAAATTCGGTGTTCGGAATCATCAGGCCGTGCCGTCATCGTCTGGGCGAGGGCTTGCGTACCGAGTGGATGGCGCACCTGTGCGGGCTGTGCCTCGCTCTGCGCAGCGAGTACGGACAGTTCGCGAGGGTGGCCACGAACTACGACGGGCTGATCGTCTCGGTGCTGACCGAGGCGCAGTCGGAGCGTACCGGGGACTGGCGGCGGGGTGCCGGTCCGTGCCCGCTGCGCGGGATGCGGTCGGCGGACGTGGCGCAGGGCGAGGGTGCGCGGCTGGCGGCGACGGTGTCGCTGGTGCTGGCCGCGGCGAAGATACGTGACCATGTGGCCGACGGGGACGGCCTGGTGGGGCGGCGCCCGGTGGCGCTGGCGGCCCGCCGGATCGCCCACGGCTGGGACCGGGCGGGCGCCGCGGGTGGCGAACGGCTCGGTTTCGACACCGCTGTGCTGATCGGGGCGGTCGAGCGCCAGCCGGAGGTCGAGCGGTCGACCGGCCCCGGGGGCTCGCTGCTGACGGTCACGGAGCCCACGGAGACGGCGACCGCAGCCGCCTTCGCGTACACCGCGGTGCTCACGGATCGCCCCGGCAACGCCGAGCCGCTGGCGGAAGCCGGCCGTCTGTTCGGTCGGCTGGCGCATCTGCTGGACGCGGTGGAGGACCGGGCCGCGGACGAGGCGGCCGGTGCGTGGAACCCCATCGCCGTGACCGGCGCGGACCTCACCGAGGTGCGCCGGCTCTGCGACGACGCCGTCCGTGGAGTCCGACTCGCCCTGTCCGATGCGGCGTTCGTCGACGACCGGCTTGTGCGGGCACTTCTGGGCGGAGAGTTGGAGCGTGCCGTCGACCGGGTCTTCGCCCCCGGGCATCGTCACCATCAGCACCGCCCCCAGGCGCGGGGCCTTCGCATGCTGCCCTGGCTGGGACGCCGTCCGGCGACGGAAGCGCCCTCGGGGACCGGTGCCGGCGCGGCCTGCGGCGTCGGTGCGCTTGCGGGCGCGGCTCCTGAGGGTGGGCCGATGGCTTCGGGCCGGCCGTCGGAGGGGCAGTGTCAGCGGTGTCGCGAGTGGCGCCAGTTGTGCGCCGATTGCAGGTTGTGCTTCAGCTGCTGCCGCTGCAGCGCCGATGAGGGAGAACCCTGGGAGTTCGGCGAAGGCAACCCCTACAACGGTTCGAGCCGCGACGGTTCCGGCAGGGATGGTTCCGGCAGGGAGGGTTCCGGGGGTGACGGCTGGTTCGGCGGCCATGGGGGAGGAGCCAACTCGGGTGGCAGCTCCGGTGGTTCCGGCGGCGGACATGGCTCCGGTGGCTCCGGTGGTGGCTCTGGTGACGGCTGCGGCGGTGGTGGCGGCGGCTGCTGCAACCCGTGCAAGTGCTGCTGCGACTGCTGCGACTGAGCGGACATCGTCACCCCCGCCGGGTGCCCCTCACGAGGCGGGAGGCATGCGCTTCTCGATCCTGGAGAGGAGCTCCTGGTGCCGGACGCCGTCGAGGGTGAGGGCGTCGAGCGGGCGCAGGTAGGGGAGATTGTCGCGGATCGGGTAGCCGCGCCGCAGACGGGGGTTGTAGAGGAGCTCGTCCTCGGGGACGTGGACGAGCGGGCCCTTGTCCACGGGGCAGGCGAGGAGGGGGAGGAGGCGGGGGTCGGGCTCAGTGGGCTGCCGCATGGCGGGGCTCTCCTTGGCGGGTCGGTGCGGGTGACGGTTCGTCGTGGCGCGGGAGGGCGAGCAGGACGAGGACGGCGAGCGCGGTGCCGCCGAGGCGCAGCGCCAGCCGGAGCGGGTCGGAGGGGAGGTGTTCACCGAAGACCACGGTGCCGGCGACGACGGTGAAGATGCTGGACACGGTGGTGGTGACCGGGACGATGACGGAGGCGCGGTGGCGTTGGAGCGCGGTCTGGGACAGGGCGAGACCGGCTGCTCCGGTGGCGACGAGCAGCCAGGGGTGGGGTCCTCGCACGAGCTCGGGCAGGGCTGCCGTCACCGATCGGTCGGCCAGCACGGCCGAGGTGCCCTTGATGGCGAGTGAGCTCACCCCGTAGAGGAGCCCGAGGGCGACGCCGTACGGTACGCCGGAGCTGCTGCGGCGGTGCCGACGGCCGGCTCGGCGCAGCGAGGCGAGGAACAGCAGGAGCCCGAAGCCGAGGCAGGGGAGGCAGACGGCGAGCAGGGGCAGGACGGGTGCTGCCGCTCCGACCCGGTCGCCGTCGTCGTTGGCGCCGCCGTCGCCGAGCGAGCCGATGACGGCGAGCAGGGCGAGCAGGATGACGCCGGTGGCGAGCAGTTCCCGGCGGCCCGGGCGCTCGCCCAGTGCGACGGCAGAGAGGGCGATCAGGAGCACCGTCCCCGAGAGGAACACCCCCTGGGCGGCGGCGATCGGGAGCAGCTGGTAGACCTTCAGCTGGGCGCCGAAGCCCAGGCCCAGCACGGCGAAGCCGAGCAGCCAGCCGGGACTGGAGGCCAGCGCCCGGACCAGGTGGAGCGGGCGGCGGGGGTCCAGCGCCGGGAGGGCGGCCAGTGCGCGCTTCTCGAGGACGAAGCCCGCGCTGTAGAGGGCGTTGGCGAGCAGGGCGACCGCGACGCCGAGGATCATCGGCGTCGTCCTTCCTGTGCCAGCGCGTCGAGGTGCTCGGCGCAGCTTCGGGCGAGGTCGGCGGCGGCGGGTCCGGAAAGCAGCTGGTGGCAGTGGCGGACGGCGAGGTGGAGGCGGCCGTCGAGGGTGAGGGCGCTGACGGAGAGCCCTCGGGGCATCCGGACGGGCGCCGAGAACCACAGCGCTTCGGCCGGGCCGGCGGGGCCGAAGTCGAGGGGGTGGGTGACCCGGCCGAGGTTGCTGACCAGGGCGGTGGACGTCCAGGGTGCGGCGACGCGGCGCAGCGCCCGGGTCAGCGGGGCCTTGGCGCCGACGGGCAGCCAGGGGGCGCTGACCAGCCGGGCGACGGGGCCGCCACCGGTGACCGGGGCGGCCTTGGCGGCGCGGGTCTGCGTGCTGATCCGGCCCAGCAGCGTGGCGGCGGTACCGGCACCGGCATCCGGGGCGGGTGCCTCGGCGCGGATGGTGGCCAGGTGGTTGTGGTTGCCCATCGGGGCGCCCGGGGCGAGCGGCCCGTACGGGCGGTCGTCGATCGGCATCGACAGGTGGATCGGGCCGGCGGGGTGGTCGTGCCGGTGGTTCCACTCGGCCAGGGTCAGCTGGACCGCGGTCAGGAGCAGGTCGTTGACGGTCGGACGCGACGGGCCGGAGGGATTGCCGCTGGTCAGGGCGAGCGGGAGCACGCTCAGGTGGACACCGACGCCGGCACCGGGCGAGGGGTCGGCGGCGGGCGCGATGCGGGCCGGGCGGCCACCCCCGGCGGCGGCAGCGGCCGTACCCGCAGCCGTGCCGGTACGCGCAGCCGTGCCCGCGCGCGTGACCGTGTCCGTACGAGCGACCGTTCCCGTACGAGCATCCGTGCCCGCGCCCCCAGCCGCCGCGCGGGCGCCGCCCGAACCACCGGTGCCCCGGCCGGCCGGGGCACCGGCGTACTCGTCGGCGGTGTCGCAGAGCAGCCGCAGGCAGGTGCCGGCGTCCGCGAGGGTGTGCGCTGCCGTCAGCAGGAGGGCGGTGCCGCCACCGGGTGCGGGGGCGGCCTCCAGCCGCAGCGGCGGGCCGGCCGCCAGTGGGGGCGGTTCGGTGAGGGCGCGGCGGCGGGTGGGGTCGAGGGCGGCGGTGGCCGCCACCGCGGTGGGGCCGAGCGGTGCCGGCTCCCAGTGGTAACGGCGGTGCCACCAGCGGGAGTCGGCCTGCCGTACCCGGAGCGTCGGGTGGGCGGCCAGGGCCCGGGTGAAGGCGGCCCGCAGCCGCTCGACGTCGACGGTGCCCGGGAGGTGGGCCTCCAGGTGGACGGTGTCCGCGTCGAGGTTCTCCTGGAGCAGGTGGCGCGCGTACTCGTCCATCGGGGGAAAGGGGAAGCGCCCCTGCCGCCCGGACGGGATCCGGGCGGCAGGGGCGGCGGGGGACGGGCGGGTCACGGGGCCTCGGCCCGGTGTCGGGGCCCGGTGGCGTGGCGGTCCGCCGTGATCAGCACGGCGGCCAGTGCCAGCAGGGCGAGCACCTCGGCGGTCGGGCCGACCGCCCCGCTCGGGGGCGACAGGGCCGCCAGCAGACCGGCGCCGGCCATGGCAGCCCCGGCGACGTACGGCAGCAGGCTCGGCCACTTGAACGCGACCAGGATCAGCGGCAGCGCCAGCAGGGCGAGCGGACCGCCGACGAAGCCGAGGACCAGCAGCGGGAAGACCACGCCCAGCAGCCACCGGGGAGCGTCGGCCGCATCCCAGTCCTGCGGGTCGGGAAGGTCCGGCCGGCCGCCCCGGCGCCGCAGCGCCGGCACCAGGACCAGCCCGGCGAGCACCAGGAGGGCGAGTCCGCCGAGGACGAGGCCGACGTCGTAGGTGGTGGCGGGGGCGTAGGAGAGCAGTACGGTTCCGCCCGCGCCCTCCGGGACCACGTAGCCCTGCTGCCAGCCGTCGAGCCGGACGGACTTCAGCGGTTTGCCGTTCAGGGTCGCGCGCCAGCCGGAGTTGGCGTTCTCGTGCACCTGGAGGTAGGAGGCGGCGCCCTCGCCGATCCGCACGCGGCGCTCGTCCCCGGACCAGGACAGGACTTGCGCGGTCCTGCGCGCACCGGGACCGGCGGCCGGGCTCGCGGTGCGGGCCGAGAGGGTGAGGTCGGTGACGGCCAGTGCGCCGTCGTCGGAGGAGGACACCCGGTGCTCGCCCCGGCCGAGCGTCAGGGTGGGCTCGCCGTCCGGGCACAGGGTCACGGTGACGGGGTGCCGGTTCTGCAGGGACGCGACCGTACCGGACACGGAGGTCTGGTGGGCGACCCCGTCCACGGTGACGACCGGGCCCTTGCCGCAGGGCAGGGTGAAACCGGTGTCCTCGGTGTCCGGGGACTCCTGGCGGATCATCAGGTCGGCCAGGGCCGGGACGTGCACCTCGCTCAGACCCGCCGGCAGCTGGAGGCTCTGCCCGGCGAGCGGGTTGTGGACGAGGACGGGGGCGGTCGCGGTGACCGTGATCGTCAGCCGGTCGGTGGTCAGCGGGGCGAACCGGACCAGGCCGTTGGCGTCCACCCCCGCGCTGACGGCATCGGTCGGAGTGCTGAGCTGTACTTGGGTCGGCCGGGAGGAGAGGCCGCCGGCGGCACCGAGCACCAGCTGGTCGATGCTGCGGCTGCCCTGCCAGGCGAGGCGGACGGTGGGCTTGCTGCCCGCGATCCAGGCGGTGGTGAGGTCGCCGTCGAGCAGATTGCGCGGGCTGCCGGAGGTGGTGGAGTCGGCCTCGGCGCCGACCCGCTGGGTGGCCCGGTGGGGGGCGACCTGGTCCAACAGGGCGTCCAGAGCCGGGCCGGGGAGGGCGACGGCGTTTCCGGTGACCGTGAAAGCCCCTGCTTCGGTGGTGAGTTGACGGTTGAGACCGGTCTCGACGCTGCCCGACCGGGAGCCGCCGAGGTCGAGGGTGCGATGCAGCGAGTAGGTGTCGGCCGCAGCAGCCGGGAGGGACAGCACACGGGTCGCCTTGACGCCGGGGATCGAGATCTCCGAGAACCCGGCCCCGCCCACGCCGGTGTGGGCGGTGACGGCGCCCTCGATGGTGATCCTGACCCATGCGGCGGGCCCCGCCGGGGCGTTGACGGTCTGCGCGACGGCCTGCGGCTGCAGCACGCTCACCCGCGAGCCGCGGTCCGTGGTGATCCGCACCTTGGTGATGGTGGGCCGCAGGGAACCCCCGGCCAGCGGGGTGACCTCGAGGGTGGCGGGGAGGTCCACCGACCCGTTGAAGTCGATCCGCAGCCACTGGCCCACCGGATCCGCACTGCTGCCCTCCGCCCAGGCCGTGCCGGAGATTCCGTCGAAGGCCCCGACCGGGTCGTACTGCGGCAGGGCGAACAGCCAGGATCCGTAGGAGGAGGCGGTGACCGACTTGGCGCCTTCGATCACCGAGGTGGTCTGCCGGGCGGGGGAGCCGGCCGGGCCCGAGGGCAGGATCTGCCTCGGTGCGCCTCCGGGGTCCTGGCCGGCGTCCTCCGGGTTGGTCTCCGTGGCGGTGTAGGTGTACGAGTTGTTGCCGTCGACCAGGCCGAAGAGCGTGTCGCCCCGGCGCTGACCGTCGGCGGTGGCCCGCAGCGCGGCCCCGGCACCGGCCGGCAGGGGGTCGCCGGCGAGGATCACCGGACGGTCCGTCACCGTTCCGCTCGCGGAGAGCTGGAGCAGCGACTCGGGGCCGCCGCTGACCACCGCGGTGTCGGCGACCGGTCGGGCGGTGACCCGGCCGGGTGCGGCGCCACCACCGGTGGGGGCGAAGATCTCCACCGCGTCGTACTGCCGGTACAGGCCCTGGACCTGGACCGGAGTGTCGGGCGGGAGCTGTCCGGAGGTCATGGGCGGGCCGAAGCCGGTCACCCGCTCGTAGCCGGAGGCCAGCAGGGTGGCGCGTACCGTCTGCGGCGGGATGTAGCCGGCCTGCGCGGGGTCGAGGTCGTTGCGGACCACCAGGTGGTGGACGCCGGACCGTTCCAGGAAGGCCCCGAGCCCCGGCACCCGGGTGCCGGTCGCCAGCGCCTCCTGGATCGCCTCCAGGTAGCGTCGCTCGCCGGCCTGGCCGAAGGGCACGAAGTTGTACTGCGCCCATGGCGAGTCCGCCAGCACGTCGAGCGGCTCGTCGATGGTCGAGCCCCAGGTGTAGAGGCCGTGCGCGTCGGCGGGGACCACCAGGGCCCGGCTGTCGGACGCCTTGGCGCTCAGGTACGCCGCGGTCTGCTTCCACTGCGAGGGCAGCGCCCTGAAGGAGCCCGGCTGGACGACGTTGCCGTTCAGGTAGGGCAGCGCGAGGCCGGGCAGGACCGCGAGCGCGACCAGGGCCGGGACCAGGCGCGGCCGGGCGGCGGTCCGGGCCATGGGGCGGCCGCACAGGTGCGCCAGGCCCAGGGCCAGCGCCAGTGCCAGGCCGGTCTGGAACTTGTAGATGTTGCGCAGCGGCGCCAGCGCACCGTCGAGCAGCTGCTGGACGGCGCCGTGGAAGGGCGCGCCGAGGGAGCCGCCGTACCCGGCGAGGGTGATCAGCGCGACCGTGCCGACGACCAGCAGCAGCCAGCGCCGCTCGGGCAGGTCCCGGCGGGCGAGCCCGGCCAGGCCGAGCGCCGCGGCGAGCGCGGAGCAGGCGATCACCAGGACGTTCGCCGCGACGTCCCAGCCGGCGGGCAGCCAGGCCGAGCCGAAGTGCAGGTAGGCCACCCAGTTCCCGGCCCCGCGCAGCAGCTCGGTGGCGGACATGGTGGCCGTGGTGGTGGACGCCTGCTCGATGTAGCGCAGGAAGTCGGCGCCGTAGGAGTTGAGCAGCACCAGCGGCACGGCCCACCAGGCCGTGGCGAGCAGCACGCCGGGCACCCACCAGGCGATCAGGCGCCACTTGCGGCTGCCCCCGGGCCGGCTGAGCAGGTAGAGCCCGACCGGAAGCAGCGAGGCCGCCACCGAGGTCGCGTTGACGCCGCCCATAAGCGGGATGACCAGTGCGGAGCGCAGTGCGGCGGCGCGCGCGGAGACGAAGCGGGTGAGCGGCAGCAGGACCCAGGGCAGGACGGCGCCGGGCAGCGCGGCGGCCGAGGTGGAGCCCACCACGATCGTGAACACGGGCCACAGCGCGTAGCAGGCCGCGCCGAGCAGCCGGCTCGGCCGGGATCCGTACCCGAGGCGTTCGGCGAGCCGCAGAGCGCCCCAGAAAGCAGCGGTCACCACCAGCGACAGCCACAGCCGCTCCGCCAGCCAGACCGGCAGCTGGAGCAGATCGGCGATCAGGTAGTACGGCAGCATCGGGAAGGCGTAGCCGACGTACTGGTTGGACAGACCGCCGAAGCTGCCCTCGCTCTGCCAGAGCGTTCCGAGCGAGCCGAGGAAGCCCACAGGGTCGAGCGCGACGGCGAGCTTGGTGTCAAAGGCGATCCGTCCGGGCGCGGCGGCCAGGAAGGCGGACAGGACCAGCAGCCAGAAGACGGCGAGCCAGCGGCGGCCGGTACGCGGCTCGGGGCGCGGCCTCGAGGGCGGCGCGGCGTGGAGCTGCACAGTGGGGGCGCTCATTCGGAGGTTCTCCGCATCACCAGGAGAAGGTTCCAGGACGCGATCTCGCGCAGGCCTGGAATACGGACGAGGGTCTCGGCCAGGAACGGCCAGTAGCGCGATCGTGCGGAAAGGATCTCGACGTCGCCGCGCCCGCGCACGTGGCGCAGCACGGGGCCGATGTGCACCCGGTAGAGGTTCTCGCCGAGGGTGTGCTTGGCACTGTGCCCGGTGCGCCGCTGGTAGCGGCGCCGGGCCCGGGCGGCGCCGAGCAGGTGCCAGGGCGAGGTCTCGTGGCCGCCCCAGGGGGAGAACCAGTTGGTGTACGAGACGTACACCAGGCCGCCGGGGCGGGTGACCCGCACCATCTCGCTGATGAAGGTCTCCGGGTCCGGCACGTGCTCCAGCACGTTGGAGGAGAAGCAGACGTCGGCGGCGCCGTCGCTGAGCGGCAGCCAGTACCCGTCCGCGACGACCGCGTGGCCGGGTGTGGCTCCGCCGCGCGAGTGCAGCTCGGCAAGGTCCGGCTCGAAGAGGAAGGCGTGCGCGCCGCGGGCCCGGAACGCCTCGGTGAAATGGCCGGCGGCGCCGCCGACGTCGGCCACCACCGCCCCGGCCAGGGGCGCGTACCGCTCGACCTGGTCGGCGGCGTCCTCGGCCAGCAACGAGTAGAACGTCTCCGGGTCGCTCTGCTCGCTGCGGAAGGCGCGGAACAGCGCGAGGGAGCGCCGCAGGGAGGGGTCTTTCACGAGCGCTCCGCCGTGGACGGGGCCGGGGGCTCGGCCATGGTGCGTACGAGGCCGGCCATGGTGGGCCCGGCGCCGGCCGTGGTGCGCCCGGCCCCGGTCCGCCCGGAGGAATGCAGGGCCACGGCCTCGGCGGCAGCGGCCTGGAAGCGGTCGACGCTGTGCTCCCAGGTGAACTGCTCCGCGCGGTGGCGCGCCGCCGCACCCATCGCGGAGCGGCGTTCGGCGGACAGGGCCAGCGCGCACCAGGCCGCGGCGAACCCGCTCTCGGCCCGGGCGAGCAGGCCGGTGCGACCGTGGACGACGGAGTCCCGCAGGCCCGGGATCTCGAAGCCCACCGCGGGCGTCCCGCGGATGGCGGCCTCGGTGACCACCAGGCCCCACCCCTCCAGTGAGGAGGGGTGCAGCAGCAGCCAGCTCCGGCAGAGCAGCCGGTGCTTCTCGGCTTCGTCGACCCGCCCGGCGAAGATCACGTCGGGCCCGGCCTGCGCCTCCAGACGGTCCCGCTCCGGGCCGTCGCCCACGATGACCAGCTTGCCTCCGGTGATCGGGCGGACCCGCTCCCACAGGCGCAGCAGCAGGTCGATCCGCTTGTACTCCACCAACCTGCCCACGGCGGTGAACAGCGGCTCGTCGGATTCGGGGAGCAGCGGCCCGGGGGCCTCGACTCCGTTGGGAACGAGATGGATGCGGTCGGCCGGTACGCCGATCCGCGCCATCGCCTCGGCGGTGGACGGGGACACCGCGACCATGAGGCTGCGGCGGTGGGTCCGGGTCAGCGCCCGGTGTTCCAGCATCCGGCCGGCCCGGGCGACCGGTCCGGGCAGGCGCTGGTCCCAGAGGTCGGTGTGCACGTGGTTGACCAGGCACATCACCGGTCCCCGGTGCCACAGCGGCGCCAGGTACGGGACGCCGTTGCAGACCTCGACCAGCAGGTCGGTCTCGCCGACGCTGCGGCCGAACGCGCCCGGGGTACGGAGGAAATGGTCGTACGTGCCGCCGGAGGAGACCACGCGGTAATTGCGGTCGACGGACGGTTCAGGGCCTCCGCAGAGCAGGGTGACTTCGTGCCCGCGATCGGCCAGTCCGGAGGACAGCCGGTCGACGAGCAGTTCCGAACCGCCGGCGGCGGGGTTGGCCAGGTCTCGCCAAGCGAGGACGGTGATCCGGCGGGGGACCTCCTGCGACGGTCGCACGGCCGTGACGGCCGGAGGCTGGAGTGGGGACATCTGATGTGCCATGGGAGCTCCTGGGAGGGGCGGTGCTCAAGGCAGTGAGGGGAGGGAGGGCAGGGAGGGGCAAGGAGGGGTTCGGCTCAGGGGACCGGGGGGTGACCGGTGGGGGAGTCGCACGGGAGGGACCGGGGGATGTGCGGCTGGCGGCGCGCGGGTGGCGCGCGCCGCCAGTGTGGGCTGTTGCTACCGCCCGGTACTACTCACCAGATTGATAAATTCCGGTCGGGTCCGGACGGCGTGCATCTTCCGTCTGTCACTCCGGTGTCACTCCGGTGTCACTCCGGCACTCCGGTGTCACTCCGGCGGGCGACGGTGTCACCGTGAGGCGCGACGGCGCAGCAGGCCGCCTGCCGCCAGCAGGCACACGAGGCCCGCGGTGGTGGCGGCGACGGGGGCGGTGGTGCCCACCAGCCCGAGCTTGCGGCCGGCAGCCTGCGCGGTCCGCACCTGGCCGTCCCGGCTCTCCGCCGTCATGGTGAGGTCCGCCCGCAGCAGGGCCAGCAGGTCAGGGCCGTCCGCCGAGGTCCGCAGGGTCACCAGCGGCTGCGTACGGGCATCCATCACCGTGCCGGTGACCGGGTCCACGGTCACGCTGAACCCGCCGTTCGCGTAGTACCGGTCGGCGACGACCTGACTGCGGTCGGCGAGTCCGAGCAGTTTGCCGGGAACCTGCTGGGTCCCGACCTTGGTCGCGCCGAGCACGGCGCCGTAGCGGTAGCCGGTCCGGCCGTTCACGGTCGCGGTGCCCTGGAAGTCGAGGGTGACGGTGCCCCCCAGCGTGGAGTCCCAGTAGGCGTACGGGCGCTTGGCCAGGCCGAACGGGAACTTCAGGTACGCCTCGCCGGAGAAGACGGGGCTCTCGCCGTGCGAGTGCAGCGGCAGGTTGGTGCTGCGGTCGGTCACCCAGCGTTCCACCGTCCACTGGACGGACTTCCGCGGGTCGTGGAGCCCGCGCGTGGCGGCGGTGTCGATCTGGGTGGAAATGTCCATCACCGCGCGGGTCGGTCCGCTCAGTGCGACGTTGCCCACCACCCGCCGGGTGAGCGTCAGGTCCTGGACCGGGCTCACGGCGACGGCCTTGGTGTCGAAGACGGTGCCGCTGCCGGTGAAGACGGTGGTGGTGTTGGTGTCGATCGGCGTCTTGCGCAGGTTCGGCAGGGCGTACCAGTGCAGGAGCGGCGCCAGCACCAGGAGGAAGGCCGCGACGGCGGTCAGCGCCAGGCCGGTGCGGGACAGGCGGCGGGGCGCCGGGGCGGGTCCGGGGAGTTCCCCGGCGGGGTGGTCGAGGATCTGATCTGTGGGCACGGGCATGATGACGCTCCGTAAGGGGATTGGGTGGACGCAGACCGTGTGGCGGTGAAGACGGTGGTGCGACGAAAGATCCCCAACGGCTGCCGATGGTGAGGCAGGCCCCGTGTACATCCCCTGAGCGCGGAACCGTAGGTCCCCCCTTGACGGATTGTCAACGTCGGGGCAAAACTGTGCGGGCACGGGACCGGGCCGGTGCGAATGGTGTCGCCTGTCGTTTCGCCCCGCTCGTTCGGGGCCTACGGAAGGGACAATCCGCAGCCATGCGTACCCGACGCCCCGTTCTCGCCGTCGTCCTCACTGCCGCGACGGGGGCTCTCCTCGCCGTCGCGGCCGTACTCGGCCTGGTCGCCCTCGCGACCGCCCCTCCCGCCCAGCCCGACGTGCCGCTCGTCTCCTTCGCCGGCTGATCCCGGCGCACCCTCACGGAGGCTGCCCGCATGAGCGTACGAACCGAATTTGCTCCGGCTGCCGCCCCGCTGCGGTCGGCCTCCCTGTGGAGCACCGTCAGCGCCGCCGACACCGAGCGGTTCATCAGCCTCGCCTCCAAGGAGATCCCCACCCTTTCGGTCGAGGTGATGCAGCAGATCCACGCCCAGTTCCCGCAGGTCGTGGAGATCTTCGACGACGACGGCGTCTCGGGGGTCCTCACCCGGATCAGACTGGCCCTCGGCCCCTTCATCGAGAGCGTCCGGGCGCCAGGCGGCCCGAAGATATCGGGGGACGGCGCCGTACGCTTCCGCGAAGTAGCCGCCTCCCTCGACCGGTGCGAGACCCTCCCCGGGCCGGCGCTCGACTTCATGCGCGCGGTCTACCGCTTCGGCGCCCGGGTGTCCTGGCGCCGGCTCACCGAGATCGCGGACGGAGTGGGGATCCCGTCCGCCGCGATGTACGAGCTGGCCGAGGCCGGCTTCGATTACATCGAAGCCCTGGTCGGTGAGGCGGCCCGGGACCAGCTCAGCAACGAGTCCCTGGCCGCCGGCGAACGGCTCCGCCGCCAGTGCCGCCTGATCGGGCTGCTGCTGGCGGACCAGCCCGCCGACCCCGAGGCGACGTCCCAGTACGCCGCCAACATCGGCTGGCGGCTCCCGGAAACGGTCGCGATCGCAGTTCTCAGCCGCAACGAGAACGTACTCCTGCCGCCGGCCCTCGGCGCCGGCATCCTGCTCGACTGGGAGAGCGAGCAGCCCCGGCTGGTCGTCCCGGGCTCCGCCCAGGCCGGCCGGGCCGACGCGCTGCGCCAGGCGCTCCCGGGGTGGAGCGGCGCGCTGGGGCCGACCGTACCCCTGGCCCAGGCGGCCCGCTCGTTGCACTGGGCGCAGACGGCGGTCGGCCTCATGAAGGCCGGGGCCCTGCCGTCCCGTGGTGTGCTCGACTGCACCGAGCACACCACGGCACTGCTCCTGCTGCCTCCCGCCGAACTGATCGACGACCTGGCCGCCGGCTGCCTCGCACCACTGGCTGCCTGCAGACCGGGCCAGGCGGACCGGCTCGCGGAAACACTGCTGGCCTGGCTCCAGACCCGGGGCGGTGCGGCGGAGGTGGCGGCGCGGATCGGCGTCCACCCCCAGACGGTCCGCTACCGGATGCGTCAGCTCAGGGAACTGTGGGGAGACGCGCTGGACGACCACGATCAGCGCTTCGCCCTGGAGCTGGTGCTCCGCGCCCGGAAGCTGCAGTCGCCGCGGCCGTGCGCGGCGTGACGGCGTGCGCCGCCAACTTGGTCTTACCGGTGGTGCTTTGGCTCGTCTCCGTGAGGCGGCTCAGGCGAGCAGGCGGGGTCGGGGTGCGGGTGGAACGACCCATAGGCTGGCCCTATGTCTGACACGTTGAGTTCCGATAAGACCGCGTCCGCGCTGCGGACATCTGCGCGGGTCTCTGCTGAGTTGCTGCTGGTCCTGGTGGGGGCTGCGGTGGCGTTGTGGCTCCTGGGCCGGATGTGGTCGGTGATCTGGCCGCTGATAGTGGCCCTGTTCCTCACCACTCTGACGTGGCCCCTGGCCGCCTTCCTCCGGCGGCACGGATGGCGCCCGGCCCTGGCCGCGTCATCGGTGACCGTCCTGTTCCTCGTAGCCGCAACGGGAGTCGTGGCGCTGATCGCCGTGCCCGTGGCGTCACAGTCCGGCGAGCTGGGCGACGGCGTGGTCAAGGGTGTCCAGCAGCTGCGCGAGTGGGCTGCAGGGCCGCCGCTGAACATCGGTGACGCTCAGATCGCAGGGGCGTTCGACGCAGCGGTCGAGCGGGTCCAGAACAGCGTCGGCAGCGCGGTCTCCACCGTCGTCACGGGGGTGAGCACCGTCTTCAGCGGCCTGGTCACCGCGATCCTGGCGCTCTTCCTGATGTTCTTCTTCCTCAAGGACGGCCCGCGGTTCCTTCCGTGGCTCGCCCGGCAGCTCCCCGGTCGGCTCGCCACCGACGTTCCCGTCGTCGCCGCGCGCAGCTGGGAGACCCTCGGTTCGTTCGTGCGCTCCCAGGCCTTCGTCGGACTGCTCGACGCCGTCTTCATCGGGCTGGGGCTGTGGATCGTCGGTGTTCCGCTGGTGCTGCCGCTGGCGGTGCTGACCTTCGTCTCCGCGTTCGTGCCGATCGTGGGTGCCTTGTTCGCCGGCCTCGTCGCGGTGCTCATCGCGCTGGTCTCGAACGGTCTGACGGACGCGCTGATCGTGCTGGCGATCATCATCGTGGTGCAGCAGTTGGAGGGCAACGTGTTCCAGCCCATGATCCAGAGCCGCGGTCTCGGGCTTCACGCCGCGGTGATCCTGCTGGCGGTGACGCTGGGCGCGAGCCTGGCCGGAGTGGTCGGCAGCCTGCTGGCAGTGCCGGCGGCGGCACTGATCGCGGTGGTCTGGAACTACCTGCGCGAGCAGCTCGCCGAGCCCTCGCCCGGCACGGAGCCCGATACGCCGACCACCGGAGTGGCTCCCTCGTAGCCCCCGGCAACCGTCGCGTCGGGGTCCGGCGGACAGCCCCGGCGTCAGGTCCTCCAGGTCCGGTCCCGCACCTCCGGCCGTACCTCGAACCCGGCCGCCTTGTACGTGGCGACGGCACCGGCGTTGGAACTCGGCGTGCATACACGGACGCTCGACGAGCCCATATCCCGCAGCGCGGCCGCCCCGGCCACGGTGATCGCCCGGCCGTATCCGCGACCACGGTGGTCCTCGTGGACGCCCATCGGCTCGATCACCCCCGGCTTCCCCGGGCCGGCCGACCACACCGTCACCACCGCCGCCACGCTGCCCTGATCGTCGTAGGCGCCCAGGCAGCGGGCGTCGGCAAAGAACGGTCCCGCCGACATCGCGTGCCAGAACTCGCGCGTAGGCCGCGAGGTGTTGAACGCCGACCGCAGAACGTCGGCGTAGTCCTGCGCCTGCTCCGGGCCGATCGACTCGATCCGGACACCGGGGTCCTCCACCGGCTCGGTGAGGTCGCGGAAGAGCGGCGTCCACGGCTCGTCGACGCCCCAGCCCTCCTTGCTCAGCAGGTCGTGGAGCAGCAGGCCCAGCGGCGCCTCGACGGACACCGCTCCTTCCGGCAGCACGCCGCGCTCGGGCAGCGAGAAGTCCTCGACGAGCCGCCGCGCCAAGTCCTCGTCCTGGAAAGCGTCCGGAGCAACCGTCATCCGCACCAGCGACGGCGAGTCGAGCATCCCGACCGCGAGAATCCGCCCGTCCCGACTCCAGGTCCGGACCGCTGCGGCCGTCTCGGCCGTTCCGAACCGGTAGTTCCAGCCGATGTCCCCGGAATGCAACTGCATCGGCGCTTCGTCGTACTGCCACTCCCGCAGCACGGCCATGGCCCCGCTCACCCCGTCGGCCGCCGGCGTACCCAGCACAATCGTCATGGCCGGGATCAGACACACAATCCCGAAGTTCCACAACCGATTAACCGAACGGCAGGTCGCCATAGGCGCCGGCGCGGTTCACCGAGGGCGTTGACTTCATCGTTGTCGCCGGATACACCGAACCGTCGGACAAGGGCCTGCGGAATCGCCGATGGCACCGCCGCGAGAGAGGGACATGCCGAAGTGAGCGAACCGGAGTACGCGGCGGCGGGGGTCCATGACATCGAGCAGTTCGCCGCCGCCGTGCGGCAGGCGTCTTCCAGCGATGCGCCGAGAATCCTGATCGGCATCGACGGGCCCGGCGCGTCGGGCAAGAGCACCCTGGCAACGCTGCTGGCCACCGCACTGGGCGGCGCCGAGGTGGTCCACGGTGACGACTTCTACCGTCCGTCCGCCACCCGCCCCGAGGACGACGCCGAGGTCGGCGGTCAGTTCGATCTGGAGAGGCTGCTGCACCAGGTGGTGGCCCCCGCGGCCGCCGGAAAGGAGGTCACGTACCAGATCTACGACTGGGACCGTGACGAGCTGGGTCCGTGGGTATCGGTCCCGGAGGGTTCACCGCTGATCGTGGAGGGCGTCTACACCACGGAACTGCGCCTGCGCGACCACTACACCTACCGGATCTTCTGCCTCGCCGACCGGGACGTGCGGCTGAACCGCGGGCTGGCCCGGGACGGCGAGTCGGCCCGCTCCCAATGGGTGGACGAGTGGATGCCGGCCGAGGACCGTTACGTGGCCCGGCAGCGCCCGGACCTGGTGGCCGACATCGTCCTCATCGGCAACGGGGCGGACGTCGACGGCCCCGTCTTCCACCGGCCGACGAGGCCGAGATTGATCACGACCGGCGATGCGGAAACCATGCGCGTGTCGAGCGCGCCAGCGTGGTGGCCCTGCTGTGCGCCCCCAGGGACACGCGCGGCCCCGTGGAGTGCCTCGCCGCGGCCGGCCTCGAACTGCCGCCGACCGCCGCACCCTTGGCCGTGCACGTACCGGCGGTCCGCGGCGGCAACCTCGTCCACACGTCCCGCCAACTGCCGATGACCGACGGCCGTTTGCCCGTCTTGGGCAAGGTCGGCGAAGGGGCGGAACCCGGACGGGCGAAGCAACTGGCGCAGCAGTGCGCGCTCAACGCACTTGCGGCGGTCACCTGGCTGGCCGGTGTCCTGACTTCGCGTGTGCGTCAGTGGGCGGCGCCCCGGGGGACGGCGAAGTCGGTGAGTCGGGCAGAGCCCGGCGTGAGCTCCTGCCAGGAACCAGGGAAGGTGAGTACCGCGATCGCGGACGTCGGGAACTTCCGGGACAGGCGTTCGAGCGCTTCGGCTTCCGCGGCGGCCACGGCCTTCCGGGCGAGGCTGACGGCCAGATCCTCCAGGCCCGGGTTGTGGCCGACGAGCAGCAGCGTCCTCACCTGCTCCGGTACCTCGGCCACCACCTCCAGCAGGTCCTCCGGCTCGGCGGCGTACACCCGCTCGTCGAAACGCACCGGAACCTCGGCGCCCAGTTGCCCGGCCGCCAAGGCCCAGGTCTCGCGGGCCCGCCGGGCGGTGGAGCAGATCACCAGTGCGGGCAAGCAGTCGGCGTCGCGCAGCCAGCGACCCGCCGCGGGTGCGTCCCGCAGACCGCGCGGGCCCAGCGGCCGCTCGTGGTCCGCGACGTCCGGCCAGGCGGATTTGGCGTGGCGCAGCAGCAGCAGGCGTCCGGCGGATCCCGCGGTCATGACTTCAGCCTCATGACCTCAGCCTCGCACGTCCACGGGGGACGGGCGGGCCGACGAGGCTGCGGGGGAGTGGCAGCTGCGCCCGGCTGGATTCGTCCTCGTACGGAAGGCGGCTTCGTTCTGCGTGCTTGTCCGTCTCGCGAACACCGCCGTCCGTCGCGGGTCTACAGCGGGCACCGGCCCGATCCCTAGTGTCGTTCCCGAAACCGGCCGCGCTGCGACCGGTCGGGACGAAGGAGGGAGAGAGTGACGATGACTACGGGAACGGCCGAGCTCACGGCCCTGGCCGGCCATTACAGCGAGAACGGGTACGTGCTCGTGAAGGGGTTGCTGAGCAGGGAGGAGGCGGCTTCCTACCGCCAGTGTGCCCACGACGTGCTGGCCGCGCTGGACGACGACGAGAACGCGACATGGGACTCCGCGGCCGGGATCGCGGCCGGAACACCGACCCGGCTGCGGCACCTGCACGACGTGCAGTTCCACTCCGCGGCGTTCTCCCGGCTGCTGACGGACGAGCGCTTCACGCGCGTCGCCGCAGCGGTGCTGGGCGGGCCGAACGTGCAGTTGCATCACACCAAGCTGTTCGTGAAGCCGCCGGAGAACGGGTCGCCGTTCCCTCCGCACCAGGACCACCCGTTCTTCCCGCACACCCACCACCGCGTCGGTGCCGCGATCTTTCACCTGGACGACGCTCCGGAGGAGAAGGGCTGCGTGCGGATCGTGCCGGGCAGTCACCGGCAGGGGCCTCTGGAACACGTGGAGGACGGCGGCCACCACCTTCCCGACGTGCCGTTCGACACGACCGTGCCGCTTCCCGCCGAGGCCGGCGACGTGCTCTTCTTCTCGTACTTGACCGTCCATGCCTCCGGCGTCAACCGCGGCGACGAGGCGCGCACCACCTGGCTGGTGCAGTTCCGGGACCCGGCGGATCCGCCGGCGGTCCGGGCGCACGACCACTCGCGGGGACAGGGCATGATGCTGGCCGGCGTCGACCCCACGGACTGGAGGGCCGGTTGAACCTGGAGAACGTGGCACGGGCCGGCGCGTTCACCGAGCTGAGCGGTGTGCTCCAGACCTGCCAGGCCGGGGCCTTCCAGGTCGACTTCTTCAGCTGGGGCTTCTATCCCACGTCGCCGTGGCGCAACTACTGGCACCGGCACTCCTTCTACGAGGTCTGCCTCGCCTACGGCGGCGCCGGGCGGTTCAGCACCGGCGCGGAGCACCACGACGTCGGCGCCGGTGACGTCTTCCTCGCACGGCCCGGTGACGTGCACGAGATCGAGTCGAGTCGCGCGGAGCCCCTGGGCATCGCCTTCTGGAGCTTCGCCCTCCGGGCCGGGCAGCACGGCCCGGGTCCCGGAGAACGGGGCTGGTGGTCGGGGCTCACCGACACCACGAGGCCGGCGGTGTCACGGCGCACCGGTTCGCTGGCGTCCCTGGTCACCGCGCTCGCCGAGCACGCGGCGCCGGTGCGGTCGGGGTACGAGTCCGTGCTCTCCGGCCTCGGGGCCGCACTCGTCGTGGACACCGCGCGGGCCTTCGCGGCCGAGGAAGACCTGTGCACCCGATCACCTGCGGCGACCCGGCTGTCGCCCGCGGTGGCGGCGATGCAGCGCTACCTGGCCGACAACCTGTCCCGGCCCATGACGGTCCGGGAGGTCGCGGCCGCCGTCCACCTTTCGCCGCGCCATGCCGAAAGGCTGTTCCGCAGCGAAACCGGTGGCTCGTTGATGGCGACCCTGCGCCGGATGCGGCTCGACCTGGGCGCGGCCCTGCTCCTCGACTCCGGAACCTCGGTGACGGAGGTGGCCCACGCATGCGGTTACGCCGATGTCCGGGCTTTCAGCACCGCGTTCCGAAGCGTGTACGGCCACTCACCACTTGCCCACCGTGAGCTCGAGGGCACGCTGCACCTGTGATGCTCAGGCACTCAGGCACTCAGGCACTCAGGCACTCAGGCGCTCCGCCGAAGCCGGATCAGCCGGCTGGCGCAGTCGCCGGAGGGCAGGGCCAGGTCGATGCCGTGCCGTACCAGGGCGGCGCCGCTGAGGGACCTGCCCGAGTCCAGGTCCAGGTACCGGGCCGCGGGATCCAGGGCCGGCAGGGTGAGCGCGGTGGGCGGGTGGCCGAAGCGGGTCGTGGGACGCCAGGCGAGAACGGCGTGGTCGGCGCCGTCCCCGGAGGCGTAGTGCACGGCCGTCACGCCGCCGGGGCCGCTCAGACGGTACTGCCGGCCGTGCTGGACGAGGGGGCGGATCTCCTTGTAGCGGGCGACGAGCGCCGCCGCCTCGTCGAGTTCCTCCTCGGACCAGCGGGTGAGGTCTCCGCCGAGGCCGAGTGCCCCGGCCATCGCCACGTGGAAGCGGAAGCGCAGGGGCGTGGTGCGGCCGGTGGTGACGTTGGGGCTGTCGGTCACCCAGGCGGCCATGGCCCGTGCGGGGAAGAGCTGGCTGAAGCCGTGCTGGATGCCGATGCGGTCGACGGGGTCGGTGTTGTCGGAGGTCCAGGCCTGGTCGGTACGGGCGAGGATGCCGAGGTCGACCCGGCCGCCGCCGCCCGCGCAGGCCTCGATCCGCAGGCCGGGGTGGTCGGCGCGGAGGCGGTCCATGACGCGGTACACGGCGCGGGTGTGGTCGATCCACAGCCGGTCGGGGTCGGGATGTCCCGGCCAACCCGCCTCGGTGACGACCCGGTTGGCGTCCCACTTGAGCCAGTCGACGGCATGGTCGCGAACCAGCCGGTCCAGGGTGCGCAGCGCCCACGCCTCGACCTCGGGGCGGGCGAAGTTCAGCATCAGCTGGTTGCGGAGCTCGGTGGCGTCCCGGGTGGGGGCGTGGACGACCCAGTCGGGGTGGGCGCGGTAGAGGTCGCTGTCGCGGTTGACCATCTCCGGCTCGACCCACAGGCCGAAGTCCATGCCCAGGCGGTGCACCTCGTCGGCGAGCGGCCGCAGGCCGTCGGGGAAGGCGGAGGGCCGGGGCGTCCAGTCGCCGAGGCCCGCCCGGTCGCTGGTGCGCGCGCCGAACCAGCCGTCGTCCACGACGAAGAGCTCCGCTCCCAGGCGGGCGGCGAGGCCGGCCAGGCGCAGCTGTCCGGGGTGGTCGATGCCGAATCCGGTGGCTTCCCACGAGTTGTAGAGGACGGGCCGGTCCCGGTCGGGGGCGGGGAGCACGTGCGTACGGAGGTACGTGTGCCAGGCGCGGCTGGCGGCGCCGAAGCCGCCCTCGGTGTACAGGCCCGCGAAGACCGGGGTGCGCAGGGTCTCGCCCGGGCCGAGCGTCCAGCCGACGCCCTCGTGCCCGAAGCCTCCGGTCCAGGTGGTGCGGCCGACCGGATCCCGGTGCACGGTGACGCGCCAGCTTCCGCTCCAGGCCAGGGCGGTGCTCCAGACCTGGCCGTCCCCCTCGCCGGCGGTGCCGTCGTCGAGGGCGAGCCAGGGGTTGGCGTGGTGGCTGGTGAGGCCGCGGCGGCTGGTGAGGACGGTCTCGGCGACCGGGAGCCGGTCGCGCTGCAGCTGGAACTCGCTGTTCCAGCCCCCGGCGAGGTGGCTGAGCCGGTATTCGGGGAGGGCGGGGGCCGTCCATTGGGCGGAGTCGCACCGGTCGACCGAGATCGGGCCGGAGCCCTCGGTCCCGGTGTGGGTGATTTCCGTCCAGCGTTCGATGACGTCGCTGTCGGGCCGGACCCGGTAGCAGAGCTCGGCGGCCAGCGGGTAGTGACGGTCGGTCAGGCGAAGGCGCAGCTCGCCGCCCTCGGCGTGGTGGCCGGTGAAGTGCCACTGGGCGCCTCGCGTGCCGTCGGCGAAGCGGACCTGGAGGCCCGCGGGGCCGAAGCGCGCTCCGGTCTGGGGCGCCAGTTCGTCGGGCGCGGCGTCGGCCTCGAAACTGCTGGCCGCGGGGGAGGCGGCGCCGGGCAGCGCCCGGAGTCCGTCGGCGTCCAGGGCGGGTCCCCAGTACAGATGCCGGGGGCTGCCGTCGGTGCCGACGCGTACGGCGTACGTGCTGTGGGGGGTCCGGAGGACCGCCAGCCCCAGGGTGCGGTCGAACGAGACGGTCGAGGACGTACGAGGCACGAGTGGTCCCAGGAGAGGTCGGGCGAACGTGTGGGTCCGGCGCTCCGCGGAGGGGCGGTTGCCGCCGAAGCCTCCGGAAGGGCACGGAAGTGACCCGAGAGTAGGGCGGCAGGTTCGCGAAAATCAATACTGGACGAACTTATTTATTTACCGGTACGTTGCCGCCGTGTTTCCAAACCAGACAAGGCCGTTGGTCACCGCCCCGGCCGAAACCGCCATCCTGAGCCTGCTGTTGGCCGAGAGCCCGTTGAGCCGGGTCGAACTGGCCCGCCGCACCGGGCTGTCGTCGACCGCGGTGACCAAGGCCGCCCGGCCGCTGATCGACGACGGCTACCTGCACGAACTTCCACCGGAGCGCACCGCTCCCGGGGCCGGACGCCCGGTGAACCCGCTGTCCGTCACCCCCGACCGGGAGTTCTTCGTCGGAGTGAAGATCAGCGCCGACCATCTGTACGGCACGGTCTGCGACCTGCGATCCCGGCCCCGCTTCCACGCGAGCCGACCGCTGGCCGACCGGGGCCCGGCCGCCGTGTGCGCCCTGATCGCCGAGCTCGTCGAGGAACTCCTCGATGCACAGCCCGAGTTCAAGGCCCGTACCCGGCAGATGGGCATCGCCGTCTCCGGCGACGTCGACCGGCCCGGCGGGCGCGTGCGCTACTCGGTGCTCCCCGGCTGGCGCGACGTGCCGCTGGCCGAGACCGTGGCCCGCGCCACCGGGCTGAGCGTCACCATCGCCAACGACGTCAAGGCCCTGACCGTCGCGGAGCACTGGTTCGGCGACGGCATCGGGACCGAGTACTTCGCCCTGGTCACCATCGGCGCGGGCATCGGCTCCGGGATCGTCGTCAACGGCCAACTCGTGGACGGCGCCTACGGGGTGGCCGGGGAGATGGGCCACATCAGCGTCGATCCGGCGGGACCGCGCTGCCACTGCGGCTCGATCGGCTGCGTCGAGGCGATCGCCTCCAGCGACGCCATCCTCACCACCGTGCGCCGGGCAACCGGCCGTGCGGACCTCGACTTCGACGGGACGGTCCGCCTCGCCCGGGAAGGAGACCCTGCCGCACGGGACGCCTTCGCCCGGGCCGGCCAGGCCATCGGCACCGGCATCGCCAGCCTCGTGAGCCTCCTGGGGCCCGAACGGGTCGTCGTCACCGGAGAGGGACTCGACACCTACGACCTCTTCGGCGTGCACATCAAGGAGGCGTACGCCGCGCACTGCTTCAAGGCGGCCGCGAAGTGCCCGCTGACCCTCCGCCCCCTGCCCTGGGAGGAATGGGCCCGAGCGGCGGCCGTCGTCAGCATCCAGGCGCTCTTCCCCTGAGGGCGCCACGGCCCGCTGCGAAGGGTCACCCCATGAACGCCGTGCGACCGGGAGCCCCATCACCGGCCCACGTCACCGGCGCGACCGATGTCCGTCACCGCCTGGCAGCTGTGAACGTCGGACACCGGCCCCGCCGGACAACATCACCCGCACGCCCACATCACCACGCAAGGAAGCGACATGAGCGGACAGAGAGCCCAGCTTAGCCGTAGAGGATTCCTCGGTGGATCCCTCCTCTTCGTCGCCGGCACGGCGGTCGGCTGTACCACCAGCCCGTCCGGCGGCTCCTCGAACGGAGCGAAGACCACCCTGAACGTCTGGTCCCACGCCTACGGCGAGGCCGGCACCCAGCAGGCCCTGACCCGGTACGCCACCGAGTTCACCAAGGCGAACCCGGACATCGCGGTCAAGGTCACCTGGGTGCCCGGCGACTACACGGCCAAGCTCAACGCCTCGCTGCTCACCGAAGCGGCGCCCGATGTCTTCGAACACGGCGACTTCACCCAGGGGCTCGCCCGGCGCGGCCAGGTCGCCGCCCTCGACGCGGAGTACGGCAGCGCCAAGGACGACTTCAACCAGGGCGCCCGCGATCTCGTGACCGTCGACGGGAAGCTCCACGGCGTCAAGATGATCGACGACGTCCAGATGCTCTACTACCGCAAGAGCGTCCTCGCCCAGGCCGGCATCACCCCGCCCACCACCTTCGATGCGCTCGTCGCCGCCGCCAAGGCGCTGACCACCAAGAAGACCAAGGGCCTGTTCGTGGGCAACGACGGAATCGGCGAGACCCCGGCCCTCTCGGTGTTCTCCAACGGCGGCGAGCTCGTCGCCGACGGCAAGATCGGCTTCGCCTCGCCCCAGGGCGTCGAGGCCGTCACGGGCCTGAAGCGCCTGCACGACGACAAGTCCCTGCTGCTCGGCTTCACCACCGACTGGTGGGACCCCTCGGCCTTCGTCCAGGGCGTCGTGCCGATGCAGTGGTGCGGGCTCTGGGCCATGCCCGCCATCGAGAGCGCGCTCGGCGACGACTACGGCATCCTGCCGTGGCCCGCGTTCAAGGCCGGCGGCGCTCCGGTCCTGCGGGTCGGCGGCTGGACGAGCTGCGTCAACGCCAAGGGCAAGAACGTGGAAGCGGCCAAGAAGTTCGTCAAGTGGCTCTGGATCGACCGGAAGGAGCTCCAGCAGGACTGGTCCGAGGGCTACGGCTTCCACGTCCCGCCGCGCACGTCCGTCGCCGCCACGGCGAGCAAGCTCAGCAAGGGCACCGCCAAGGAGGCCGTCGAGCTGGCCGCGAAGTACGGCCGGAGCAACCCGAACACCTGGGACTCCGCCTCCGGCGCTCCGTTCGGCGCGGCGGTCTCGAAGGTCGTCACCGGTCAGGGAGACGCCGCCACGCTGCTCGCCGAGGCGGCAGGGCAGGCCCAGGGCGCCGTGGACAAGCAGCTGTCCTGATGAACGCCACCACGCACTCCGTGCCACGCTCCGGGAGTGCCGGGCGCCCCGCGGACCTACCGCGGGGCTCCGCCCGCACCCGCACAAGCCGTGTCGACTGGCGGTCCTGGGGCGCGTTCGCCCTGCTCACGGCGCCGATGCTGATCGGCCTCGGCCTGTTCAAGTACATCGCCATCGGCTGGAGCCTCCTGCTCAGCCTCAGCGATGCCCAGGGCACCATCGCGCTCGGCGACTGGGTCGGGCTCGACAACTACCGGCAGTTGCTCGGCGACTCCGCCTTCCGGGGCTCGCTGGTCAAGATCCTGCTGTTCACCCTGATCATCGTGCCGATCACGTTCGCGGCCTCGCTCGGCCTCGCACTCCTCGTGCACCGGATCCGACGGGGCCGGGCCGTCCTGCGGACCGCGTTCCTGATCCCCGCCGCCGTCTCGTACGTCGCGGCCTCGCTGCTGTGGAAGATGTCCCTGTTCAGCGGCATGCCGGCGGGCATCGCCAATATGATCGGCGGCTGGTTCGGGATGGAGGCGACCCCCTGGCTCCAGGCCGGCTCGCCCCCGCTGTACTGGATCGCGCTGGTGACCCTGCGCCTGTGGCTCCAGGTCGGCTTCTACATGGTGCTCTTCCTCGCCGGACTCCAGGCGATCCCGAAGGAGCTCTACGAGGCTGCCGCCCTGGACGGAGCCACCGGGCTGCGCCTGCTGCGCCGGATCACCCTGCCGATGCTGCGCAACACCTCGGTCGCCGTCCTGATGCTGCTGTTCATCGCGGCCTTCCAGGCGTTCGACGAGTTCTACAACCTGTTCGGCGGCGGCCTGTCCGGTACGAGCACCGCGCCGGTGAAGACCCCGCTGATGTACCTCTACGACACCGCGATGGGCGTCCAGAACTACGGTCTCGGATCGGCCGGCGCCTTCGTCCTCACGGCCCTGATCGTCGGAGTGACCCTGGTCCAGGGACGGATCACCGGCTTCGGAAAGAGCGAGGAGTGAGCCCGGTGACGACCGTACGGGACGGGGCGCGTGCCCTGCGGCGCCCCGCGCGCGGCCTGCTGGCCGGAGTCCTGATGGTGGCGTTCCTCGCCCCCTTCTACCTCATGCTGCGCAACTCGCTCATGGACACGCGGACCCTGACGGCGCCGGAGTGGACGTGGTGGCCCTCCACGATGCACTGGGAGAACTTCACCTCCCTGTTCAGCGACCCCATGGTGAACATGGGCCGGTCCCTGTCCAACTCCCTGCTGATCGCCGCGATCACGGCCCCGGTGTCCACGCTGCTCGCCTCGGCAGCCGGGTTCGCGCTCGCGCGCATCCCCGTGCCCGGCCGCGGCGTCGTGCTCGGCCTCGTCCTGGCCACGCTCATGATCCCCGGCTCGGCGACCTTCGTACCCACCTTCGTCGTCGTGGGCTCGCTCGGAGGCATCAACACCCTCTGGGGCATCATCGCCCCGGGACTCTTCAACCCCTTCGCGGTCCTGCTGTTCCGCAACTTCTACCTTCAGTTCCCCCGCGAGATCGAGGAAGCCGGCCGACTGGACGGCCTCGGCTGGCTCGGCCTCTACCGCCGGATCGCCCTGCCGTCGTCCGGAGCCATGCTCGCCTCCCTCGGCGCCCTCGCCTTCATCGACAGCTGGAACTCCTTCCTGTGGCCCCTGGTGATCGGCCAGGACCCGACCGCCTGGACGGCGCAGATCGCCCTGTCCACCTTCCTCACGGCGCAGACCGTCAACCTGCCCGGCCTGTTCGCGGGCGCCGTCGTGACCATCACCCCTCTGGTGGTCATGTTCCTGGTCGCCCAGCGCCACATCGTCGAAGGCATCGCCCACACCGGCCTCAAGGGCTGACGGCGCCTTCGGCTTCCCCTGAACACCGGACCACCGGTCCGGAGCGCGGTACCTCCTTCACTCCCTCACCCTGGAGGACAGCACCATGAGATCACGCATGCCCCACGGCGGCCTCGCGAGGACCGCCACCCGGGCCCTGACCACCGCGCTGGCCACCGGCGCCCTCCTCATCGGCGCGCTCCCCGCCACGGCGGCCCCCCTCGCACCCGCCTCCGCGGCCGACGCCCCCGTCGCGCTGACCGGCGAGCAGCTGGCCGCGTCCTGGACCGGCCCGCTGAGCACCCGGGGCCGGTACATCGTCGACGCCGACGGCGACCGCTTCAAGCTGAAGGCGAGCAACTGGGCCGGCGCCCAGGGCACCTGGGAGGGCAGCGGCAGCCAGAGCGACGTCGCGAACCACCAGGCGGACCAGATGTCGAACAACATCCCGCTCGGCCTGGACCGGACCCCGATCAGCCGGATCCTCGCCGACTTCCACGCGCTGGGCCTGAACAGCATCCGGCTTCCCTACGCCGACGCCATGATCGACGACCGCACCCCGGTGCCGGACCACGCCGTCGCGGCCAACCCGCAGCTGGAGGACAAGACCCCGCTCGAGGTCTTCGACGCGGTGGTCAAGGCCCTCACCGACGACGGCTTCGCCGTCATCCTCAACAACCACACCACCACCTACCGCTTCTGCTGCTCCCTCGACGGCAACGAACGCTGGAACACCAGCCAGACCACCGGGAAGTGGATCGACAACTGGCTGTTCCTGGTGAACCGCTACAAGTCGAACAAGCGGGTCGTCGGCGCGGATCTGCGCAACGAGGTCCGCAGGGACTTCAACAACGACCCGAACTGGGGCTGGGGCAACGATCACGACCTGTACAACGCCTACCAGCTGGCCGGCAACAGGATCCTCGAAGCCGACCCGGACATGCTCGTCATCATGGAGGGCATCAACTGGCAGGGCATCCCGCAGGGCATGTTCCCCCACGGCCGGCCGACGCTCACCCCGGTCCGCAACCTGTCCAACACCCTGATCAACTCCGGCAAGCTGGTCTACGCGGCCCACTTCTACGGCTTCACGGGCCCCAACCACACCGGTTCGAGTGGTGGTTGGCAGAACGGTGAGACCAACGACCCGCGCTACCGCGACCTCTCGCCCGAGGCCCTCATCCGGGTCGTCGACGACCAGGCCCTGTTCGTCACCGAAGCGGGCCAGCACTTCACCGCTCCCGTGTGGATCAGCGAGTTCGGCACCGGCGGACGCGGCCAGACGGACCAGAAGGAGAACGACTGGTTTGCCCGCTTCACCGACATCCTGGTGGCGAACGACACCGACTTCGCCCAGTGGCCGCTGGTCGGCTGGAGCACCAACGGCAAGATCAACGACAACTGGGCGCTGATCTCCTACGACGCCGCCGGCAACCGGCAGGCGGTCAACGACCCGGGCGACTGGCGCGCCGCCCACTGGAACAAGCTGGTCAACGCCCCCGGCAAGACAGGCCCGGTCGCCCAGGTCGACCACTGGAACATGGTCGACCTCGACTTCGCCGACCAGAACCTTTCCGCCACCATGCGCCAGCAGGCGGACTGGAGCGCCGGCAACCGGAAGGGCAACTGCCCCGACAGCCAGCGGCTCGTCGCCCTCGCCCGGAGCAACAACCGCGGCCTGTGCACCGACGCGGGCGGCGCCCTCGCCAAGGCCGACAGCATGTGGACCACCGTCATCGACGAGCGCTACGTCAAGAGCGGCGACTGGGCGAGCGGCTACAACAAGCTCGAATGCCCCAAGAACACCTTCGCCGTCGGCTACAGCGTCAACGGCAACGCGATGGCAGCCCTGCTCTGCGCACCCTCCGCCGCGCCGCTGCCCACCACGAACCGGCTGCTCTGGTTCGACCGCGGAGACAACCGCCCCGCCACCGGCGGTTCCACCGCCAGCGACTGGGCGCCCGGCGCCTACAAGGGCCAGTGCCGGGACGACGAGTACCTCGCCGGGGTCGCCTTCACCTGGAAGTGGCAGCACGGCGGAGCTCCCGACGCCCTCCTCTGCCGCCCCCGGAGCTGACCGACGGCCTCGGGCACCACAGCACGACACGTCAGGTGCCGGCACCCCGCGTGCCGGCACCCCCGCACCGATACCTAGGAGCACCACAGCCATGCCTCGACTGGAGATCGCCGCAGACGGCTTCCGACTCGACGACCGGCCGTTCCGCATCATCTCCGGCGGACTGCACTACTTCCGCGTCCACCCGGAGCAGTGGGCCGACCGGCTCCGCAAGGCGCGGCTGCTGGGGCTCAACACGGTCGAGACCTACGTCCCGTGGAACCTGCACTCCCCCCGGCGCGGCGAGTTCCGCGCCGACGGAGGTCTCGACCTGCCCCGCTTCCTCGACCTGGCCGCCGCCGAGGGACTGCACGTCCTGCTGCGGCCCGGCCCGTACATCTGCGCCGAATGGGAGGGCGGCGGTCTTCCCTCGTGGCTGCTCGCGGACGAGGACATCGCCCTGCGCAGCCGCGACCCCCGCTATCTGAAGGCGGTGGACGACTACCTCGCCGCCCTGATGGAGGCCGTGGGCCCGTACCTCGCCACCCGCGGCGGCCCCGTCATCGCCGTACAGCTGGAGAACGAGTACGGCGCCTACGGAGACGACTCCGCCTACCTCGCCGACCTGGCGGACCTGCTGCGCAAGCACGGCGTGGACGTCCCGCTCTTCACCTGCGACCAGCCCTCCGACCTGGAGCGCGGCGGCCTCGACGGAGTCCTGCGCACGGTCAACTTCGGCAGCCGCGTGGACGCCGGACTCGCCGAACTGCGCACCCAGCAGCCCGAAGGCCCGCTGATGTGCTCCGAGTTCTGGATCGGCTGGTTCGACCGCTGGGGCGGCACCCACGTCACCCGCAGTGCGGACGACGCGGCGGCCGACCTCGACCGGCTGCTCGCGGCCGGTGCCTCGGTCAACCTGTACATGTTCCACGGCGGCACCAACTTCGGCTTCACCAACGGCGCCAACGACAAGGGGACCTACCGGCCCATCGTCACCTCCTACGACTACGACGCTCCGCTGGACGAGGCCGGCGACCCCGGACCCAAGTACGCCGCCTTCCGTGAGGTCATCTCCCGCTACGCCCCCGTGCCCGACGAGCCGGTCCCCGCGCCCGCGCCCAAGCTCACCGGCACCGTCGCCGAACTCACCTCCTGCGCAGGCCTCCTGGACCAGAGCGAGCTGCTGGGCGGCCCCGCCGTCCACGCCGACCACCCGGTCACCATGGAACAGCTCGGCCAGTCCTTCGGATTCGTCCTGTACGAGACGACACTCCCGGACGCCGGACGCACCGTGCTCCGTGCCGAGGAGGTGCACGACCGGGCCCAGGTCTTCGTCGACGGGCAGCCGGTCGGCGTCCTGGAGCGGGAGAACCACGAGCACGCGCTGACCTTCCTCACCTCCCGGCGGGGCGCCCACCTGGCCGTGCTCGTCGAGAACCAGGGCCGGGTGAACTACGGGCGGGCGATGCACGACCGCAAGGGACTGCTCGGCTCCGTCACCGCCAACGGCCTGCCCCTCGTGGACTGGTACAGCCGCTCGCTGCCGATGGACGACCCGGACGCACCCTCCTACACGCCCCTCGACACCTCCGCGCCCCCGGTCGGACCGGCCTTCCACCGCGGACACGTGGACATCACCCACCCGGCCGACGGCTTCGTCGCCCTGGACGGCTGGACCAAGGGCCTGGTGTGGGTCAACGGATTCGCCCTCGGCCGCTACTGGTCGCGCGGCCCGCAGACCACGCTCTACGTCCCCGCCCCGGTCCTGAGCGCGGGCCGGAACGAGATCACGGTCCTCGAACTGCACGGCTCCACCACCCGGACGGTGGAGCTGCGCGGCACGCCCGACCTGGGAATCACCGAGGACTGAGACCGCCGCTCCACCTCGACACCTCAGCACCGGCTGCCGTACGACTCCGGAGACCTTCATGCACAGCAAGCAGCACCTCACCGAGCAGCGGCTCGCCCGCGTTCTCGACGAGCGGATCAGGCCCGCCGTCCACGCCCGCACGGTCCCGCTCGACATCGCGATCTGGGACGTCCCGGGCGAACCCGTCCCCGTCGCCGAAGGTCTGGCCGCTCCGTACGAGCCGGTGACGCTCGGCCACCGCTGGGGGCCCGCGTGGACCACGAGCTGGTTCCGGATCAGCGGCAGGGTGCCGGAGGAGTGGGCCGGGCAGCGGGTCGAGGCCGTCGTCGACATCGGCTTCAACTTCACCGGCGCGGGCTTCTCCAGCGAGGGCCTGGTCCACCGGGCGGACGGAACCGTGGTGAAGGCCCTCAACCCCCGCAACGCCTACATCCCGGTCGCCGACCCGGCCGTCGGCGGCGAGGAGTTCACGTACTACGTCGAGGCCGCCGCCAACCCGAACCTGAACGACGACCACCTGCCCAGCCACACCGGCGACCGGCCCGCCTGGCTGGCGGGCGGCGCCGGCAACCGTGACCACAAGGGCAGCAGCGGTGGAGGACCCGCCCTCGCGCACCTCCCCATCTACCAGTTGCTCCGCCTCGACCTGGCGGTCTTCGACCAAGAGGTGTGGGAACTCGCCCAGGACCTGGACGTCCTCGGCGAGCTGATGCGCGAGCTCCCCGAGTACGAGCCGCGCCGCTGGCAGCTCCAGCGGACCATCGAGCGCGCCCTGGACGGCATCGACCTCCAGGACGTGCCCGCCGGCGCCGCCGCCGCCCGCGAGGTGCTCCGCCCCGCCCTCGCGGCCCCCGCCGCCCCCAGCGCCCACCGCATGTCCGCCGTCGGGCACGCCCACATCGACACCGCCTGGCTCTGGCCGCTGCGCGAGACCGTGCGCAAGGTCGCCCGGACGCTCTCCAACGTCACCCACCTCATGGACGACCACGAGGGCTTCCGCTTCGCCATGTCCCAGGCCCAGCAGCTCGCCTGGCTCAAGGAGCGCCGCCCCGAGGTCTACGGCCGGGTCCAGGAGAAGGCGAAGACCGGGCAGTTCCTGCCCGTCGGCAGCCTCTGGGTGGAACCCGACACCAACATCATCGGCGGCGAGGCCCTCGCCCGGCAGCTGATCCACGGCAAGCGCTTCTACCTCGACGAGTTCGGCGTCGAGACGAAGGAGATGTGGCTGCCCGACACCTTCGGCTACAACGCGGCCATGCCCCAGCTGATGAAACTGGCCGGCGTGCGCTGGTTCCTCACCCAGAAGATCTCCTGGAACACCACCAACAAGTTCCCGCACCACACCTTCTGGTGGGAGGGCATCGACGGCACCCGGATCTTCACCCACTTCCCGCCCGTCGACACCTACAACGCCGAGATCACGGGTGCCGAACTCGCCCACGCCGTGCGGAACTTCCAGGACAAGGAGGCCGCCAACAGCTCGCTCCTCCCGTTCGGGTACGGAGACGGCGGCGGCGGTCCCACCCGCGAGATGCTGGCCCGCGCGGCCCGGGTGGAGGACCTGGAGGGCTCGCCGAGGGTCACCGTCGAGAGCCCGTCCGAGTTCTTCGAGCGGGCGCACGCGGAGTATCCCGACGCCCCCGTCTGGGTCGGTGAGCTCTACCTGGAGTTCCACCGCGGCACCCTCACCAGCCAGTTGCGCACCAAGCAGGGCAACCGCCGCGGCGAGCACCTGCTCCGGGAGGCCGAGCTGTGGTCGGCCACCGCGGCCGTACGCTGCGGATTGCCTTACCCGTACGAGGAGTTGGACCGCCTCTGGAAGACGGTCCTGCTCCACCAGTTCCACGACATCCTGCCCGGTTCCTCGATCGGCTGGGTGCACCGGGAGGCCGAGGCGACCTACGCGGCCGTGACCGCCGAGCTGGAGGCGATCGTCACCGCGGCCCAGCGCGCGCTCGCGGGGGAGGGGGACGGGAAGCTGGTCTTCAACGCCTCCCCGTACACCCGCCACGGTGTCCCCGCCCTCGGCGCGTCGCCGTGCGCGGACTCCTCGCCCCGCCCGATCGCGCCCGAACCGGCCGACGGCGGCCACGTCCTCGACAACGGGCTCGTCCGCGTCCGCGTCGACGCCCGGGGCCTGGTGACCTCGGCGTACGACCTCACGGCGGGCCGCGAGGCCCTGGCCCCCGGCAGGGCGGCCAACCTCCTCCAGCTCCACCAGGACTTCCCCAACCAGTACGACGCCTGGGACATCGACGCCTTCTACCGCAACACCGTGCACGACCTCGACGAGGCCGAGTCGGTGTGCGCGGAGGCGGACGGCGTGCGGATCGTGCGGACCTTCGGCGACTCCCGGATCGAGCAGTTCCTCTCCCTCCGGGAAGGATCCCGGCGCCTGGACATCGACACCGGGATCGACTGGAACGAGCGGGAGAAGCTCCTCAAGGCCGCCTTCCCGATCGACGTACGGGCCGACCACTCCAGCGCGGAGATCCCCTTCGGGCACGTCCCGCGTCCCACCCACACCAACACCAGCTGGGACGCCGCCAAATTCGAGTTCTGCGCCCACCGCTTCCTCCACGTCGGCGAACGGGGCTGGGGCGCGGCCGTCGTCAACGACTCCACCTACGGGCACGAGGTCACCCGCGACGTCCGCTCCGACGGCGGCACCACCACGACCGTCCGCCTCTCGCTGCTCCGCGCCCCCCGCTACCCCGACCCGGAGGCCGACCGGGGCAGGCACCGCCTGCGCTACGGGTTCGTGATCGGCGCCGACATCGCGGACGCGGTCCGGGAGGGTTACGGCTTCAACGTGCCCGAGCGCGTCGTGGCCGGTAGCCCGGCGCAGATCGCTCCGCTGGTGGTCACGGACGCGGCCGCCGTCGTCGTCGACACGGTCAAGCTCGCCGACGACCGTTCCGGCGATCTCGTCGTACGCCTGTACGAGGCGCACGGAGGGCGGGCCACGGCACTGCTGACCACCGGCTTCCCGCTGGAGTCGGCCACCGTGACCGATCTCCTGGAGCGCCCGCTCGCCGACGGCGAGGAATCCGGAGCCGCCCGGCGTACCTCCGGGGGGCAGGTGTCCCTGACCCTGCGCCCGTTCCAGATCCTCACCCTCAGGCTGCGGCCGGCGGCCACGGCGCCGACGGCGAACGGGTGACGGAACGAGGGGGAGCACCCGTGTCGCCGCTCCTCTGGGAGCCGACCTTCCGGAGCCTGTGCACTGCCTGTGAAGGGCGTCGCGACCCGGTGTCCACAGCGGTGCAGTGGCTCCGCGCAGAGGAGGGGGCGGAGTCGGCGGCGGGTATCGGGACCCCGTCAGCCGGCTCGGAGGCCGACCGCCAGCGTCAGTTCGAGGACCCGCAGTGGCGATGCGAGATCCGGGAACAGCTCCCGCAGCTGCGACATCCGGTACCGGACCGTCTGGGGATGGACGAACAGCGCTGCCGCCACCTCGTCCCGCCTGCCCTGGTGCAGCAGCCACTCCCGCAGCGTGTCCTCCAGCCGCCGTGCGGTCGCGGCGGGCAGGGTCCGGAGCGGTGCGAGGGCTCGGGCACGCAGGTCCGCGAACGCGTCCGCGTCGGCGCTCAGCACCAGCTCGGGCAGGTGTTCCTCGGTGTCGCGGATGTCGGAGGAGAGGGAGCGCGCGCGTACGGCCCGGGCGTACGAGGCGGACGCGCGCGTCCACGGCCTGGCCGGGCCGACCACGGCGGTGCGGTCGGCCAGCTGCCGCAGGAGGTGCGGTCGGTCGGCATCGGGGACCAGCAGCACACCGGTGGCGTCCGGCAGGTCATCGAGGACGAGGGTGCCCGGGTCCAGCGAGCGGTAGGCGGGCCGGGCCTGGGCGGCGGGCAGCAGGACCGCGGTCAGGGAAACCGGAGCGTGCCACCCGGCCCGTTGAACGGAGGCGAGCAGCACGTCGGTGCTGGCGCCGGCGAGGAGGTCGCGGGCCAGGTGTTCCAGGTGGCGCTCGTGGTCCCTGCCCCGGGCGGCCAGTTCGTCGGCGTGGCCGGCGGCGCTCGCGGCGGAGAGCTCGTCGATGTAGGCGAAGGTCAGCTCGGCGAACTTGGCGACCTCGGCGGCGGGCAGGCCCACGGGTACGGCACCCGCCGCCAGACATCTCCAGGCCACGCGGGCGCCGACGCGGTAGGCGCTGAGCAGGGCGTCCATCGAGCGGCCGTCGCGCACCTCGCCGCGGCCCAGCTCGTAGGCCGCGTCACCGGCGTCGCCGCCCGTGGCGCGTCCGCTCGCGAGGTCGAGGTAGTGCCCCAGGGCGGTACGGACCGATCGGCGGATGGTGGCGCCCATGCGGCCCGAGAGGGCGTTGGCGTAAGGAGGGACCTCGTCGATGATCGCCTGGACGACCTCGTCGGCGGTGTTCTTCAGCGCGGCCCGGAGCGCGGTGACGGTCGTCTCATCCAGGGCCAGCTCACTGGCCCTCCTGACTGCATGACTCACTTTTTGTTCCCTGCGAACAATTCGGCCGGCCAGATTTACGTCCTGTGGTCAGGACTTTACCCCCTGAGGCATACCAAGCTGGGGCCATGACGAGTACAGCCCTCCGCAGCAGGGCCTGGAAGCTGCTGGAGATGGTCACGACGCCGCTGCTGCCGTCGGACTACCTCGACCTGGTCAGCCCGCTGCGGGCGGGCGCGGACCTGCGGGGGCGCATCGAGGCCGTGCACCCGGAGACGGGGGACGCCGCGACCATCGTGATCAGGCCGGGACGGGGCTGGCGCGGCCACACGGCCGGTCAGTACGTGCGGATCGGGGTCGACGTCGACGGGGTGCGCCTGTGGCGTGCCTACTCCCTCACCTCGCCGACGAACCGCCAGGACGGCCGCGTCACGATCACCGTGAAGGCCATCCCGGACGGCAAGGTCAGCAACCACCTGGTCCGCCGGGCCACACCGGGCACGCTGATCCAGCTCGACCAGCCGACCGGTGACTTCGTACTGCCGCAGGCCAAGCCCGCCAAGGTGCTGTACCTGACGGCCGGCAGCGGCATCACGCCCGTGATGGGCATGCTGCGCGACGCCGAGCTCGACGACGCCGTCATGGTCCACAGCGCGCCACAGCCGCAGGACGTGATCTTCCGCAGCGAACTGCACGAACTGGTCGCGGACAAGAAGCTGCAGCTCACCGAGGTGCACACCGATACGGACGGCATGCTCGACATCGCCCGTCTCGACGAACTCGTGCCGGACTGGGCCGAGCGCGAGACTTGGGCCTGCGGGCCCGCGGGCCTGCTCGACGCCGCCGAAGCGCACTGGACCGCGCACGGCGTACGAGAGCGCCTGCACACCGAACGCTTCCGCGCCGGCATCGTCGTCGCCGGTGAAGGCGGCGAGGTCACCTTCAGCGCGAGCGGCAGGACCGTCGATGCGGACGGAGCCACGCCCTTGCTGGACGTCGGCGAGGAGGCCGGCGTGCTCATGCCCTCCGGGTGCCGCATGGGCATCTGCTTCGGCTGCGTCACGCCGCTCAAGGCGGGCGCCGTCCGCGACCTCCGCACCGGGGAGATCACCGAGGCCGAGCCGGGCGTCCTCATCCAGACCTGCGTGTCCGCCGCGGCGGGCCCCTGCGACATCGAACGGTAGGAACACCTTGACCGCCATCGACCCCACCGCCCACCTGACCGCGGAGCAGATCGAGGAGCTCGGCCGCGAGCTGGACGCGATCCGCGACGAGGTGATCGCCAGCCGAGGTGAGAAGGACGCCGCCTACATCCGCAAGGTCATCTCGGCGCAGCGCAAGCTCGAGCTGGTCAGCAGGGGTGTGCTGCTGTTCTCGATCTTCCCGCCCGCGTGGGTGATCGGCACCGCCGGCCTGTCCGTGGCCAAGATCATGGACAACATGGAGATCGGTCACAACATCCTGCACGGCCAGTGGGACTGGATGCGTGACCCGAAGATCCACTCCACCACCTGGGAGTGGGACCACGTCTCGCCGTCCGAGCAGTGGAAGCACTCGCACAACGAGCTGCACCACACCTACACCAACGTGATCGGCAAGGACAACGACCTCGGCTACGGCATCATGCGCGTCGACGAGGACCAGCGGTGGCACCCGTTCCACCTCGGCCAGCCGCTGTGGAACTTCCTCAACGCCTGCTTCTTCGAGTACGGCATCGCGGCGTACGACCTGGAGCTCGGCAGGAACCTCAGCAAGCGCCGCCGCAAGAACCCCGAGTTCCGCGCGCGGGCCAGGGCCGTGGGCCGCAAGATCCGCAAGCAGGTGCTCAAGGACTACGTGATCCACCCGCTGCTGTCGGGCCCGTCCTTCCTCCCCACGCTCGCCGCCACCTTCACCGCGAACCTGGTCCGCAACGTCTGGACCCACTCGGTGATCATGTGCGGGCACTTCCCCGAGGGAGTGCAGGTCTTCGAGCGCCGGTCGATCAAGGGCGAGACGCGCGGCCAGTGGTACCTGCGCCAGATGATGGGCTCGGCGAACATCAGCGGCAGCAAGGCCATGCACTTCATGACCGGCAACCTGTCGCACCAGATCGAGCACCACCTCTTCCCGGACCTGCCGAGCAACCGCTACGCCGAGGTCGCGGTGAAGGTGCGCGCACTGTTCGAGAAGTACGAGCTGGAGTACGTCACCGGGCCGCTGCCCAAGCAGGTGTTTTCCGCCTGGCACAAGGTCTTCCGCCTGTCGCTGCCGAACAAGAAGCCCAAGGTCAGGACCCCGGACCGCGAGCAGGAGCTGGTCGCGGCCTGATTCACCGGTCAGTCGAGCGGTACGGCCGCGAGGCGGTCGACGGTCTGGGGGTAGAGCCGGTTCCCCCGCTGGACGATCATGTTCGGGCCGTCGGGCATGTTCACGGCGCCCGCGGCGAGCGTCCAGGCGACGCGGCGGGCGGCCACGTCCACCGCGACGACCGCCTGACCCTCGCCGCCGACCGCCGCGTAGAGCTCCCCGCCGAACGGGGCGGGAGCCGCCAGCATGGAGACGTACGCGCCCGGGGCGTGGGTCCACACCTTCTTCCCGGTCGACTCGTCGAAGGCCTGGAGCTCCCCGTCCGCCACGTACACCGTGCCGTTCACGCAGACGGGCGCGCTCAGCAGCTTCGGGGCCTCCGGTTCCAGCTTCCAGGCCACGGCACCCGTCAGCAGGTCCACCGCGGTGATCCGCTCCTCGAAGTCGAAGACGTGTCGGTCCGAGACGACCGGGGGGTTGATGCCTCCCGACTTGTCGGTGGAAGTCGCCTCCTGGTCGGTGCGGACCCGGCAGGTCCACAGAACGCGGCCGTCGCGCAGGTCGACGGCGAAGACGCGTGCGGGATCCGAGCAGACCAGCCGGCCGCCGGAGATGACCGACGACATCATGAGGGAGCCGAGCGAGTCCAGCACGGCGCCCTCGATGAGGGTGCGCCAGCGCAGCTTCCGGGCGCCCAGCTCGTAGGAGAGCAGCCAGGCCTCCTCCTCCTGCCGCCGGTCGGAAGAGCGGAAGTACGCCTTCAGGTAGAGGCATTCGGCGTCCGCGGCGAGCAACTGGGTGGTGTGGGTGAGGCCGCCCAGCACGGCCGGGTCGGCCGCGTCGGCGGGGAGACGGCCGGTCGCCGCGTCCAGGTACCCCGCGCTCGCGTTGCCGTCCTCGTCGAAGACGAGGCCCGCGAGGCGGTCTCCGGCCACGACCACGTCGACCTTGGCGCTCTGGGTCTCCCACAGGATCCGGCCGTCGGTGGTCGAGATGCCGCTCAGGACGTCGCCCGTGTGGATCAGGACCTCGCCGGACGCGACGACCGGGGTGGCCGAGAACGGGGACGGGACCGACCACAGCGGGGCCGGTGGGGAGCCCGGCTGCCGGGAGCTCCGGCGGGCGCCGGGCGACGCCGTACGGTTCCCCGAACCGGAGCCGGAGCCGGAGCCCGAGCCCGAGCCCGAGCCGGGGAGGTTCCCAGTGGCCCAGAGTGCGGAGGCGCCGGCCACGGTGGTGAGCGCGGCGGCGGCCGTGCCCGCGATCAGGGTGCGGCGGGAGAGCGCGCGGCGTGGAGCGGGGGCGCGCAGCGGGGCGGCCGCGACGGTGGTGACCTCGCCGATCCGGCGGGACAGGTCGGCGAGGAGCGCCTGCGGCAGCAGCTCGGCGAACTCCCCGGGGTCGAACGGCCCCCACGCGTCGCGCAGTCGGCCGGGTCCGGGCCGGTCGCCCGGTTCCGGTGACAGACAGGCGGTGAGCGTCCCGCGCAGTCCGTCGGGCAGGCCCGTCAGGTCGGGGTCGGCCCCCTGCCGCAGCAGTTCGAGGGTGCTCTGCCGGCCGCGGGCGTCGTAGGGGCCGTGACCGGTCGAGGCGAACACCAGGACCCCCGCGAGGGCGAACACGTCGCCTTCCGGGCCGGGCGGCCCCCCGCGCGCCTGCTCCGGTGACATGTACGCCGGTGTCCCCGCGAGCCCCCCGGCCTCCGTGAGGCGGGGGCTGCCCGGGGCCTGGGCGAGCCCGAAGTCGATGAGCCGGGGGCCCTGCGCGGTGATCAGTACGTTCGACGGCTTGACGTCCCGGTGGACGAGTCCGGCGCGGTGCAGGGCGGTGAGGGCGGCGGCGAGCGCGGAGCCGAGCCCGCGGACGACCGGTTCGGGCAGCGGCCCCCCGGCCGCCACCGCCTCCGTCAGCGAGGGCCCGATGAGGTAGGCCGTGGCCAGCCAGGGCCGGGCCGTGTCGGGGTCGGCGCCGAGGAAGGCCGCGGTGTGCTCCGCCCCCAGGGTCCGTGCGGCCTCGGCCTCCAGCCTCAGCCGCTGGCGGTACTCGGGCCGGTCGCGCAGGTCGGACCGGACGGTCTTGACCGCGGCGAGGCGGCCGCCGGCGGTGCGGGCCAGGAAGACGGTCCCCATGCCGCCGGCGCCGAGCCGGCCGAGGAGGGTGTACTCCCCGAGCAGTTCGGGATCGTCGGGCAGCAGGGGCAGGAGCGTGGACATGACCGGTGGACTCCTTCGGGGCGGCGGTCGAAGAGCGAGGGGTCAGTCCGCCGGGAGGGCGACGACGGCGGACGGCCGGGCGACGAGCAGGGCGCCGGGAACCGCGGCGAGTTGGAACGGTTCCCGGGCCTCCACCCCCGCGAGCCCGGTCTGCCACAGCCGTTTGCCCGAAGGGAGGCCGGTCGCGGTGACCTGGTGCAGGGTCGAGAGGTAGAGGGTGCGTCCGGAGGTGCTCGTGGTCATGGTCCCGAGCATGTTCCACTCCAGGTTCTCGTTGAGCGCCTGCTCCCACCGCGTCCGGCCGGTGTCCGGGTCGACGGCGACGATGGGGCCCGTGCCGTCGTCGGTCAGGTACAGGGTGCCGCCGCTGAAGAGGGGCGGGGCGTTGGTCCCGGCGACCAGGGCCTGCGACTCCCACAGCCGGGTGCCCGTCTTCAGGTCGTAGGCGTGGGCGCGACCGCGGGAGAGCAGGAACAGCCGTCCGCCGCCCGCAGGGTCCACCACGGAGGCGGGGCCGTCGTGCACGTCGGGGTAGGAGCGGTTCCAGAGCATGCGTCCGCTGCTCCGCTCGAAGCCCGCGATCGTGAGGGTCCGCACGGCCGTGACGTCCCGGAACATCTGCCGGGAGACCTGCACCTCCACGACGACCGTCTCGGGTCCGACGGCGGTGGCGAGGTCCCCGATCCCGAAGCCGCTCGGCAGCGGGGTGCGCCACACCTCCTTGCGGTGGTCCAGGTCGAACGCCGCCAGCAGGTATCCGCCCGTCGGACTCCCGTCCCCCAGGAGCAGCCACGCGGTGGCGCCGTCGGCGGCGAGCACCCCCGCGAGCCGCTCGTTGCGCTGGAGCCACTGGGTACGGCCGTCCCGCATCGAGCAGAGCGACAACCCTTCGCGCGTGGCCGTCAGGAAGCGGTCGCCGTCCACGTGGACGGGCGGGGTGCTGCCGCTGTCGGGCAGCTGCCACAGCTCCTTGCCGGTGCGCAGGTCGTGCCCGTACAGGACGTCGCCGCGCTTCATCAGACAGTGGTCGGCGCTGCTCACCGGGAGGAGCCGGGTGCGGGCCGTCGGGTCGTCCAGGCGCCACAGGGCGGCCGGCGGCATGCCGGGCACGCGGGGGCTCGTACCGGAACCGCTTCCTGCCGCGGCCGGCCCGGTACGGGCGTCCGCGCGGGTCAGGGCGGACAGGGCGAGGGTCCCGGAGACTCCCAGGGCCGCGCCCGCCGCGCCGGTCAGCAGGCCGGCCAGGACCCGGCGGCGGGTGGGCGGGTCCGTGTCCGGATCCGGGCCGGGGGCCGAGGGCGTCGCCACCTGGGTGGCGGGGTGCGGGGGCTCGTGCGCATCGGCATCGGCATCCGCATAGGCATCCGTATCGGCGATCTCCAGGTCGGCGATGGCCTGCGTGCGTACGGCCAGTGCGGCGACGACCCGGCCGGGCAGCGGGTCCGGTGTCCGCTCCGGGTCCTGCCCGCCGGGGAGCAGGGTCCGGCACAGCTCCGCGGCGGTGGGGCGGTCCGTAGGGGAGGCGGCGAGCGCCGCGGCCACCACCTCGGCCAGCTCTCCCGGCAGGCCGGGCAGTTCGGGCCGGTTGTGGAGGGCGCGGTAGGCCAGCACGGGCGGCGGGCCGTCCCCGAAGGGCAGCCGCCCGGTGGCCGTGTGGAGCAGCAGCACCGCGAGCGAGTACACGTCGGCAGCGGCGGAGGCAGGCCGTCCCGCGGCCACTTCCGGGGCCATGAAGCCGGCGGGCACGGTCGACACCCGGCTGTGCGGTTCGGGACTCCCGGGCTCTGCCGGGGGGCGCGGCTCCTGGCCCGGTCCCGGTCCCGGCCCCTGGCCCGGTCCCGGCCCCTGGGCCCGCCGCCGGTCCGGTTCGTGAGCCGAGCGCGGGGACGGCGTACGGCAGGCGTGCACGGCCATCAGCAGGGGGCGGCCCGTGGTGAGCCAGACGCCGTCGGGTGCCACCGCGCCGTAGCTGATGCCCAGGGCGTGCAGGGCGGCCAGGGTGTCGGCGATCTCCGCGGCGAGCCGCACCGACTGGTCGAGCGGCAGGGTGCCGGACTCCGTTCCGGGCCGCCGCCCCACGTCGGAGAGGGACACGGCCGGGGTGTGTCCGAGGGCCGCCCAGGCGGGCTCGGTGCCGGTGCTCAGGTCCAGTACGGCCGGCACTCCCGGAACGGGGCCGCGGTTCAGGATCTCGGCCGCCCGGTACGCGGCCGGGGGCAGCAGGCACACCACGGCGTGCCCGTGGTTCCGGTCGCGGCCGATGTACATGCCGCCCCGCGGCGGTGCCGGCGGGGGGCCCGGCCAACGGGCCAGCAGCCGGTACGGCCCGGCCGACCGCGGGTCTTCCGGGCGCAGGGCCTCGCCCAGACGTCCGCCCCCCATGCGTTCCCCCCTCACCTCGTGGCCCCGCGAGGGGCTGGTCACATGCCCGGCAGGGCGCGGACCGCGCTGCCGCGTTGCCAGATGACGCTGCCCCCGGCGACCGCACCCCGCCAGGGAACCTCGGCCCGGACCTCCCCGGCCGGGGCCGGTGCGTACACGTACTGTTCGGCCGCTCGCCCGCCGTGTACCACGAGGATGCCGAGCTCGGGCCTCCGCAGCGGCGCGAAGATCCCGGATCCGGCCACCAACGGAGCCTGTTCCCGGTCCAGTTCCTCGGTGGCCAGTACGGTCCAGGCGGGGGCTCCGGTCTTCGCACCGATGCTCCGGAGCTGGCGGCCGTCGGCGACGTACACGTGCTCGCCGGCCGGCGCGGGCACGCCGAAGCCCGCACTGTCGTCCGCGGGAAGGGTCCACAGCTGTTCGCCGCGTCCCTGGTCCAGGCAGGTCAGCGTCCGGTCCCCGGCCCCGCCCAGCAGCACCCCGCCCGCGGTCAGGGCCGTCCGCGAGCCGTCGCTGCCGGCGGGGCGTTGCCACACGGGGCCGCCGTCGGCGGCGGACAGGGCCACCACCCCGCCGGCGGCGGAGGCCAGGAGCAGCCGCCCGTACCCGGCGGCCGCCGAGAGCACCGTGCCCGACAGGGGGAGGGGCACGCGCCAGCGCACCGCGCCGTCCGCCCGCTCGAATGCGGCCAGGCGGCCGTCCGCGTGGAGGACGTACACCTGGTCCTCGTCGGCGGCGAGCAGCCCGCTCACCCCGTCGCGCGCGCGGTGGCGGACCGTACCGCTGCCGGGGTCCAGGAACAGCAGGGCGCCGTCCGGGTCCAGGGCGACGGGCCGGCGGCCGCCGACGAGGCCACGCACCACCGGTCCGAGCCACCGCCGTTCGCCCGAAACCGGATCGTGGAGGAGGAGCCTGCCGTCGCCGTCCGCGAAGCACACCCGGCCGTCGACCTCGACCGGCCCGAAGGCCGGCTGCGCCGCGGCGCCGTCGTACGACCACAGGGGCTCCGGCACCGTGCCGGGCGGGCCGCTCCAGCGGGGGGCGGCCCGCCCGTGACGCCGCAGGCCGGAGCCGTCGTCCTCCCGGAGGGCGCGCAGGGCGGTGACACCGGTCGCCGCGAGAAGGACGGCGGCACCGGCGCCGGTGAGCACCCTGCGCCGGGTCGGCAGCCGGCCTGCTCCCAGAGCGGCTGCGACCCGTGCGATCTCGGCGGCGTCGGCGAGCACCGCGGGCGGCAGCCAGCGGGTGGCGGCGCGCAGGGCGGCGCCCTGCGGGTCGAGTTCCGCAGCCACCTCCGCGGCGGTGGGCCGGTCCTCCGGCTGCTTTTCGAGGCAGCCGCGGACTACGGGCGTCAGCCCGGCCGGAACGCCGGTGAGGTCGGGGGGCTCGTAGACGATGCGGAAGTCCGAGCGGACCGGGTCCCCGTCGTAGAAGGCGTGCCGGCCGGTCAGTGCGAAGACGAGCAGCGCGCCGAGGCAGAAGACGTCGCTGGGCGGCCCGAGGGGACCCTTCACCACCTGTTCGGGCGACATGTAGCCGGGCGTTCCGGGGCGCTGCCCGGTCGCGGTCAAGGTGGCGTCGCCGGTCACCCGGGCGATGCCGAAGTCGACGACGCGGGGGCGGTCGGCGCCGAGGATGACGTTCGACGGCTTCAGATCGCGGTGCACGACCCCGGCCGCGCCCAGGGCCGCCAGTGCCCGGCCGAGCGCCCCGGCGAGGACGCGCACGGCGGGCGCGGGCAGCGGGCCGTGGCGCCGTACGGCGTCGGCAAGCGTCACGCCGGGGACGAACTCGGCTGCGATCCAGGGCACTTGCTCGGCGGTCGAGGAGCCGAGCACGTTGGCGACGAAGGGGCTGCGCACCGCCGCCGCGGCGGCGGCCTCGCGGATGAACCGCTCCCGCAGCTCCACGTCCCGGAAGAGTTCGGGCCGGATGGTCTTCAGGGCGACCGGACGCCCCCGGCGGCGGGCGAGGTAGACCGTCCCCATGCCGCCGGCCCCGAGCACCCCGAGGATCCGGTGACCTCCGAGCTGCGCGGGCGTACCGCCCGGCAACGGGGCGATCACTGGTGTCATGCCGTTGATCGTATGCGCGCGGTCATCAACCATCCTTGGAATCAACAAAGTTGACGCACCCCCTGGACGGACGGGGGAGCACCGGCGCTTCGGCTTCCCCGAACACCGAAGACCTCCACGGCCGCGTCGGCCACGATCCGGCGCACCGGGCGGGTAGAAGGGATGGCACCGACGAACCCCGGAGTCCGGTTCCGGGACGAGGAGCACCATGTCGCATGCCCGGTCCGCCCTCCGCCGCCCGGAAGCCGGGCTCGCTCTCGTACTGGCGTTCGCGGCTGCCGCCGTGGTCTTCGCCGCCCTCTTCCTGTTCGGACGGGCGATCACGCCGGACTACACCGCGACGCTGTTCGGGCATGCGGACACCGACGCCGTACGTCTCAAGGCGCAGCTCGCCACCGGCGTCCTGGGGCTGGCCGCTCTCCAACTGCTCCTGGCGCTGTGGATGTACCGCCGACTGCCCGGGGTGCGACGGGTGCCGGGCCCGGTGCCGGTCGTCCACCGGATCACCGGGGTGGTCCTGTTCGCCCTCACCGTCCCGATCGCGGTGCACTGCGTCCGGGCGTACGGCGTGCAGCTGACCGGCTCGCGCGCGGCAGTCCACTCGATCGCGGGCTGCTTCTTCTACGGAGCGTTCGCCGCCAAGGTCCTGCTCGTGCGCAGCCGCCGCCTGCCCGGCTGGGCCCTGCCACTGGCCGGGGGCGCGCTGGCGGTCGCGGTCGTCGTCCTCTGGTACACGAGCGCGCTGTGGTACTTCAACGGAAACAGCGTGCCGCTGCTGTCGCTCGGACACCACCAGCCGGGACCGGGGTAGACGGCCGGGCGGGAGCCCCGTTCCTCAGGCGGGATCGCCATTGCCGTCGTCCGGCCCTGCGGGCTCCTCCGGCTTCCCCGGGGGAAGGAAGGCGACCGCCACGACCGCGGCGAGCAGTACTGCCGAACCGGCGTAGAACGCGGCCGACACGGCATCGGTGACCGCGCCCTTGAGCGCGGGCAGCAGATCGGCCGGGATCCCGGCAGGCAGGCGCGCGCCCTCCTGGGTCGCCTCCGCCGTCCTGCCGATCGACCGCTCGACCTCGTCGAAGCGCTCGGGAGGGATGCGGGCGTCCCGGTGCAGGATCTCCTCCAGCCGTGAAGCCTGCACGTGCGCCACGATCGCGCCCATGACCGCGAGCCCCAGCGCCGCGCTGATCTCCCGGGCGGTCTGCATCACCCCGGCCGCATAGCCGCGCATCGGGCCGGCGGTGCCGTGCAGGGCCGTCATCCAGGCAGGGCTGACACAGAGGCCCATCCCGATGCCCATCACGCAGTAGAAGGCCACCAGCCACGCGTAGTCCTGCCGGTGCAGTGCCACCGCCGAGCCGAGCAGGGCCGCCACGCACAGCACCATGCCGATGCCGAGGGGAACGCGCGCTCCCAGGCGGTCGTAGAGCCTTCCGCCGAGAGGAGCGAACAGGACCGTGGGCAAAGTGAGCGGCAGTACGGCGACACCGGCTTCGAAGGGCGACAGTTCCATGACGTCCTGGAGCCAGATGACCCCGAACACGGCGAATCCCACGAACGCGAAACGGACCGTGGAGATCACGGCCGTCCCCACCGCGAACTCCTGGTGCGCGAACAACTCGAAGTGGAGCAGCGGATGGGAGATCCGGCGTTCGCGCACGATCAGGAGCGTCAGCAGCACGACCCCGGCGCCCAGCAGCGTGATGACGGCGACCGAGGCCCACCCCCAGTGCCGAGCCTGCATGAGGGCCAGGACCACGCACACCAGCCCCCCGATCAGCAGCGGTGCGCCACCCCAGTCGACCCGTTCGCGCCGAGGCGGGTCGCCGGTGAGCAGGAGGCGCGCGAGGACCACCGCGGCGATGCCGATGGGAGGGTTGACGAAGAAGATCGCGCGCCAGGAGAGCGCCGAGGTGAGCAGCCCTCCGATCAGGGGCGCCATGCCGTAAAGGAGGGTCGAGACGCTGGAGGAGATGCCCATGGCCTGGCCGCGCTGCCCGCTGTCGAACTCCTCGTAGATGAGTACTTGGGAGGCGGGCCGCAGGACCGCCGCCCCGGCCCCCTGAGCGGCGCGCGCGGCGATGAGCCAGGCTTCGGACTGGGCGAGGCCCGCAGCGACCGATGCCAGAACGAAGATCAGGGTCCCGATGCGGAAGGCGCGCTCGTGCCCCAGGACGTCCCCGAGGCGTCCGCCGAGCACACTCACGCCGGCGAAGCTGAGCAGGTAGGCATTGATGATCCACTGGAGTCCGGTGGTCGAAGCGCCCAGGTTCCGCTGGATCGTCGGCAGGGCCACCAGCACCGCCAGAGCGTCGATGGCGATCATCGACGAAGCGCAGGTCATCGCGGTCAGGACCCACCACCGGTGACGCCTGGTCAGGAATTGCCGGGGCCGTTCCACCCGTTCCCTTCCGGTAGATCCGGAGTGAGCGTCCGGGTGGCCCCGTCCGTCACACGGGTTCCCGGATGCAGCAGTGCACACAGGAAGGCCATGCCCAGGGCGATGGCCATCCCGTAGAAGACCCACTGGTTGCCCGCGGCGTAGTCGGCGCGGATGGCGCGGCCGGAGCTCCGTATCAGAACGGCCGCGGGCCCGTCACCGGTGGGGGCGCGGTCGTCCGGATGGCCGGTGATCGCCTCCGTGACCTTGCGCGCCGCGCTGCGGGCCTCGCCCGCCGGCATGCCGTTCGCCGTGAGCGTCGAGGTGACCCGACTGGTGGTGACGTGGACGAGGACCGTCCCGAAGACCGTCATGCCCAGGGCGGAGGCGTAGTTGCGCAGCGTCTGGGTCAGGCCGGTGACCTCGCCGTACGAGGAGTCGATCGCCCGGTTCACGGCGTCGGTGGAGGCCGGGGAGAGCAGGAAGCCGATGCCGGCTCCGGCGAGGCAGACGTAGGGCCACTGGTCGTGGGCCGACAGGACGGTCAGCTTCCACGCCCACAGGGCGAAGCCCAGGCAGCCGAGCGCCGAGCCGATCAGCATCGCGGGCCGGGCACCGCGCTTGTCGAGGATCCTGCCGCCGGCCTGGGCCGCGAGGGCGAAGCCCGCGAAGAAGTACAGCAGGTAGAACCCGGCCTGGTACGTCGAGGCGCTGAGCGAGATCTGTGCGTACACCGAGGCGAAGAACATCACCGGGACGAACGCCAGCATCGCGCAGAAGAGCACGAGGACGTCGGCCGTGAACGCCCGGTCGCGGAAGACGCGCAGCTTGATGAGGGGATCGGCGGACCGCAGTTCGTGCCGGCAGAAGAGCACGATCAGGGCCAGCCCGCCGATGATGCACGCCCATGTCGCGAAGGAGCCCCAGCCCCAGGACGGAGCCTGCTGCAGTCCGAGGACGCTCAGTCCCAGTCCGGAGGCGACGAGTACGGCGCCCGGCACGTCCAGGCGTTCGGGCCGCCGCGGGTTCGGGATGCGCGCGGCTGCGACGAGGAGGAGCGAGACGAGTGCGATGGGGAGGTTGACCCAGAAGATGGCCCGCCAGGTCCAGGTGGTCAGCACGCCGCCGAGCAGCGGGCTGACGACGGTGAGCGAGCCGGCCACGACGTAGAACACGGCCAGGGCCCTGCCCCGTTCGTCGACGGGGAAGGCATCGACGACGATGGCGACGGCGGCCGGGAAGAGCAGGGCCGCGCCGATGCCCTGCAAGGCGCGGGAGAGCACGAGCCAGCTCTGGGCGAGGTCTCCCACCGGCGCCGCACTGCACAGCAGGGACGCTCCGGCGAAGACCACGATGCCGATGACCACCATGCGGCGGTGCCCGAAGATGTCGGCGAGTCGCCCGCCGAGTGCGAAGAACGCGGCGAGGGCGAGCAGGTAGGAGTTGACCACCTGTTGCATGCCGGACGCGCTGAGGCTGATGTCCGCCACGATGTAGGGGGCCGCGATGCTGACGATCGTCTGGTCCACGAAGATCATCGAGACGGCGAAGAGCATGGCCGCCAGGGTCAGGACCCGCCTCGGGCCACCGTCCCGCCCCTTGCTGCCGTTCACACGTTCCATCCTCCCCGCGGGGGATCGGTGGCGCACACCGGGGGAGACCGGCGGTCCGTCAGGGCCGGCGGCGGTCGTGACCGGGGCAACCGGGTGCGCGGGTGGCCGCGTGGGTGGTGGTGCCGAGGAAAGCGGCCCTGTAGCAGTCGGGGGCGCCCTTCCCGCCCGGGACCGTGCAGGTGGCCTCGCCCCGGCCGTCGGCCGTCTCGATGCAGAGCACCTTCGAGCCGGTGGAGAACAGGACCTCCTCGCCCGCCAGGGGCCGGCCCCCGCTGGTCAGCCGGGCCTTCAGGGTGGCACCGGGGTTGCTCGGCGCACCCGGTGCGTCCGGGCGCGAGGCCGGCTCGGCGGCCCGGCCCTTCCCGTGGCCCTGGACCTCCAACGTGAGGCCGGCCGGGGTCGTGCCGACGGTCCTGGTCCCGATGGCGATCCCCAGCGGAATGTCGAAGCCGTCGATGGGGGGCTCGATGACGGTGTGGGTGGTGGTGTCGATCGCCGAGACGCTGTCGTTCCCGGAACTGGTGACGTAGACGCGCGAGCCGTCCGGGGTGACCGCCACACCCTCGGGCTGCTGTCCGGAGTCGACGTTGGCGATGACGGTGGGCGGGGTGGCGAGGAGGTCGATCACCGACACGTTGCCCGCGCCGAAGTTCGCGGTGTACGCACGCCTGCCGTCCGGGCTGACCGCCACGTCCGCGGGGCTCGTCGTCCCCCCTCCGACACTGAAGGTCTGGACGACGGTGTCGTTCGCGGTGTCGATCACCGAGACCGTTCCGTCCCCGAAGTTGGTGACGTAGACGCGCGTGCCGTCCGGGCTCGCCGCCACGCCCTGGGGGAACGAGCCCACGGGGATGGTGCGTTCGAAGGTGTTGTTCACGGTGTCGAACACGGCCACGGCCCCCACGCCGAAGGAGGGGCGGACGGCGATGTACGCCTTGGTGCCGTTCGCCGCGAGCGCCAGGTCCTGGGGGTTGTTCCCGACGCCGAAGGTGGCGACCTGCACCGGGACGTCGACGGTGTCGACCACCGACAGGGAGCCGTCGTTCTGATTGGTGACGTAGGCCCGGCCGCCGTCCGCGCTCAGCGCCACGGCCGTGGGGTTGTTGCCGACGTCGACGGTGAGGAAGCTGTTGTCGGCGGGGAAGACGATCGCCATGGTGTTCGCCAGCGCGTTGGCGACGTACACGCGCGTGCCGTCCGGGCTCACCGCCACACCGTTGGGGTCGGCATTGGGCTCGGGGCTGACGGCGAAGGTGCCGGTGACGGTGTTGTCGGCGGTACTGATCATCGTCAGGCGGTCCGACCCGCCGTTGGCCACGTAGGCGAAGGTGCCGCTCTGCGCGCCGATCGGCGGCGGCGGGGTGGCCGCCGAGGCCGGGGCCGCCACCGAGGCCAGCACGGCCAGTCCCGCCACCCACCCCCGTGCGGGCGTCCACCACCGGCCACCGGCGGGGCGCGGCCCCGTTGGTTCCTGTTCCGCCTCGTTCAGGACCGTGAGGGCCGACACCATGAAAGACCTCCTGCAGGGGACGACACGACGCTAGGAGCGGCGGACGCGGAGATGCGCCCGACACCCCGGACGAGAACCGTTCGGAGGATCCGAATGGGCCGTCCGGCTCCGACGGCGGTCCGGTCATCGACTGCGCGGGCTCCACCAGGATCGGACTCACCGTGCGCGGTGGCCCTCCGGCGGGGCGGACGCGGGCCACACTGACCCATGAGCGAACTCACGGTCACGGCTCCGAGGAGACTCCTGGCCGGCGGCCTCCTCTGGGCGTCACTGGTCCAGATCTTCATCGTGAACAACGCCGTCGTCATGCCCCGCGCGTCGCGGCAGAGCCTGACGGACGAGATCATCTCGGCGCTCGGCGTCACGCGGTGCGCGCGGGTCGAGGGCATCCGGTTCTGCTCGCCTTGGCACGAGGCCGCGAACAGTGCATGGATCGTCGGTGGGCTGTGCCTGGCCGTGGGCGCGGTCCTCAATGCGGTGATCCTCCCGGCCGGCCGGCGGCGGGCCGTGACCACCGGCGCCTTCGTCCTCAGCGGACTGGGGCTCGTCTCGGCCGGACTCAACCCCTACAACCTCCGGCTGGCACTCCACCTGTTGTCCGCCGGGACGTGCTTCATCGCCGGGGCGGTGGGCGTCCTGCTGCTCGGCAGTGGGTTCCGGCACATGAACCGCTCCTCCTGGGGAGTGACGGGCATGGTGTGCGGGGTGGTGTCCCTCGTGGGCACCGCCGTCACCGCGGTGCATCCGGCGCCCTCGTTCCAGGGGCTGTTCGAGCGGGCGTCCGCATGGCCGAGCGTGTTGTGGATCATCGGTACGGGGGTGGTCCTGGCCCGTGCGGCCTGGCGTACGCACCGCCACCGGGACGACCGCCCTACCCTCTGACCATGCCTTCTCCAGAGCCGGATCCAGCTCCGGAACCGTTTCCGCCCGCTCGGGCGCTGCCGGGCAGTGACTTCGCCCGGCTGTCCAAGAAGATCAGGGCCGCCGGCCTGATGGACCGGCGCCCCGCCTATTACGCCCTGCGCATCGCCGTCGTGAGCGCGCTCTACGTCGCGGGCTGGGCAGCGCTCGTAGCGATCGGCGACAGCTGGTGGACGCTGCTGGACGCGGTCTTCCTCGCCTTCGTGTTCGGACAGGTCGCCCTGCTCGCCCATGACATCGCGCACCGGCAGGTCTTCCGGTTGCGCCGGGCGACCGAAGCCGCGGGGCTCCTCGTCGGGAACTTCTGCATCGCGATCGGCTACGGCTTCTGGCGGGACAAGCACACCCGCCACCACACCCACCCCAACAACGAGGAGCTCGACCCCGACGTCCGTCCCAGCGTCATTCTCTGGACCCAGGACCAGGCCCGCGCCGCGAAGGGTCTGCCGCGGCTCGTCGCCCCCGTCCAGGCGTTCCTGTTCTTTCCCCTCCTCACGCTGGAAGCCTTCAACCTCCACCTGGGCTCGATCCGGTCACTGTCGGACAGGTCCCTGAAGAACAGGGGGTGGGAGGCGGCCCTGCTCGGCGCGCACTTCGCCGCCTACCTGGGCGCCCTGTTCCTGGTCCTGCCGCCCGGCAAGGGGATTGCGTTCCTGCTGGCCCACCAGTGTCTCTTCGGCATCTACCTCGGCTGCGTCTTCGCCCCCAACCACAAGGGCATGCCGACCCTGCGGGGCACGGACCGGACCGATTTCCTACGCCGCCAGGTACTCACCTCGCGCAACGTCCGGGGCGGCCGGATCACCGGCATCCTCCTCGGCGGCCTCAACCACCAGATCGAGCACCACCTCTTCCCGAGCATGCCCAGCCCGAACCTGCGCAGGGCCCAGGCCATCGTCCGCAGCCACTGCCAGGAGCTCGGGGTCGGCTACCTGGAGACCAGCCTGACCGAGTCCTACCGACAGGCCCTCGCCGGCCTCCATCACGCGGGCGCGCCGCTCCGGGAAGCCCGTACGACCTGACGTCCCGCACGGCTGTCAGCCGACTGGGGCGGGGTTGCGGGGGTCGGTCGGACGGGGATCCGCCGGGCGGGGGACGAAGACCGGGGAGTCCGACTGGTAGAAGAGGTCGATGTCGGCCTCCTCGCCGCCGACGATCAGGGTGTCCCAGGCACCGCTCTCCCGCAGGGTGCGGAGGGTGGCCGGAGCGATCGAGGCGAGGTGGGAGCGGAGTTCCCCGTCGCCGGGCAGTCCGGGCATCCGGGGCGCCAGCCGCTCGCGGATTGCGGCCATCCGGTCCAGCAGTGCTTCCAGGTCGCTGCCGCCCCCGGTGTCGGCCGTGCCGGGGAGGCCGGCTGCACCACCGCCGGCCTCCGCGCTGCGCGCGATGATGTCCTTGATGGCGCGGGTGACGCCCTGTTCGTCGGTGGTCACCATGGCGTTCCAGGCCCGGCTCTTGTGCCGGTACTGGAGCATGGACATCGCCGCCTCGTGCCGGATGAAGTCGGCGTCCCGCAACGGCTTGCCCCGCCAGGCGCGGCTGAGCGAGCGGGCCAGCGAAGTGGCCGAGGCCAGGCCGCTGTTGAGGCCGCGGCCGGGCCAGAAGTGAATGGCGTTGGCCGCGTCGCCCAGGAGGAAGCCGTAGGTGCCGGGGGCGGTCGTGGTGGGCCGGTGCAGCTGGGCGGTGAACCGCGGACGCTGCACCATGTCCAGGCGGAACGAGGTGATGGCGGACAGGTCCTCCTCGGCCACCCCGAACAGGCTGAGTCCCTGGCGGATCTCCTTCCACAGCGGGGAGCCGCGCAGCAGGGCGGGCAGGAACAGGGTGCCGTGGGTGGGGCAGCGGAACTCGTTGTCCTCCTCCTGCCGGCTCATCAGGCAGGGTCGGGCGGCGATGCACTCCTCGAAGACCTGGCGGACCGGGTCGATACCGATGACGTTCTTGGTCTCCTCCCGGGTGAGCCGCATGTTCAGGAAGCCCTCGCCGCGCAGCGAGTTGAGCAGGAACCGGTTCTGCGACACGGTGAGCAGCACGCTCATCGGGTCCGGCAGCCTCGACTTGACGCGCAGCCCCAGCACGACGTCCTGGAGGTGCTCGCCGTCGAGGGAGTAGATCGAGGCGTCGGCCGCGCCGAAGCGGTCGGCGTAGTGCTCGCGGGTGCGGGAACGGCCGCCCTCGGCGATCACGAGGACGTGTTCCTGGGAGATCCGGTTCTGGCTCTCCGCCGCGTCGAAGCGCTGGGGGACCAGGCGGATCGACGGCCTGTCGTTGGCCAAGTCGAGCAGCCGGTCCTCGATGTGGGCGATCCGGATGTTGCGGGGCGGGCGGCCGTCGACCGAATCGGGGCCCACGGGCCACATCTCGGAGTAGGCGCCACCGTCGTCGAAGAGGGCACCGAGCACCTCCTCGGACAGGGCGAGGTACTGCCGGCTCTGTACGGTCACCACCTGCTGGCGGCGGAAGTTCCCCTGGGTCTCGTCCTTCCAGACGACTGACGGGCCCTTCCTGGTCCAGCGCCCGTCGTAGACGGTGATGGCGGTCCGCCCGGGCAGCATCTCGTCGAGGGCCAGGGCGAAGGCGAGCCCGACAGGGCCGCCGCCGGTGACGGTGACCCGCAGGGTGCCGGGGTCCGCGGCGCTGGGCCGGGGCGCATCCAGGAGGGAGAGGTCCATGACCGTCTCCATCACGTCGGAGGCCTCGTAGAGGAACGTTTCATCGCCGATCCGGATGCAGTCGTTCGGACGCAGCACATGCCGGGTGACGCGCTGGTCGTTGACGAAGGTGCCGTTGCGGCTGTCCCGGTCGTAGAGGACGAAACCGGCGTCCTCGGCAAGGATCTCGGCGTGCAACCGGGAGGCACTGGGGCTGACGATCACGACGCCGCTGTCGCTCTTGCGCCCGAAACTGAGGGGCTCGCTGCCCAGGACCAGGCTCTGCCCGGTGAAGGGACCCGTGCATCCAACGATGACCGAAGGCACGCCACACTCCTTGATGAAGACGCCTGCTGACTCCTCGTACGACAGCAACACGCCGTGCCGAAGGTGTTCGGTTCAGCCAATCCCGAAAAATCTCGACCACCCCGTTGAACCGGAGGTCCCGGTCCGTACGTGATGTCGGCGTCGGTAGGCGATCAGAGGAGAACCGCCCCATGCAGAACGAGGAATCCGAGACCGTGACGGAGAGCGCGCTCGCTGCCGCCGCGACGGGCGCGACTCTGGCCGCCACCGCAGCCGGACCGGCCGCCCCGGGCGGGGAACGCCTGGTCGCGGGCCGCTACCGGCTGCTGTCCCGGCTCGGCGAGGGCGGTATGGGCACCGTGTGGCGGGCCCGGGACGAGACGCTGCACCGCGAGGTCGCCGTCAAGGAGGTCCGGGCTCCGGCCCACCTGCGGACCGGCGACATCGAGCGGATGTACAGCCGGCTGGAGCGGGAGGCGTGGGCGGCGGCCCGGATACCCGACCGCAATGTGGTGACGGTCCACGACGTGGTCATGGAGGACGACCGGCCCTGGATCGTCATGGAGCTGATCCGCGGGCGGTCGCTGGCCGATCTGCTGCGCGCCGAGGGGCCGCTCGCACCGCGCCGTGCCGCGCACATCGGCGCGGAGGTGCTGAGCGCGCTGCGCGCCGCGCACGCCGTCGGGGTGGAGCACCGGGATGTGAAGCCGGCGAACGTGCTGCTCGCGGAGGACGGGCGGGTGGTGCTCAGCGACTTCGGCATCGCGGCGGTCGAGGGCGGCACCGCGCTGACCATGACCGGCGAGGTGGTCGGCTCGCCCGAGTACCTGCCGCCGGAGCGGGCGCTGGGGCGCCCCTCGGGCCCCGAATCGGACCTGTGGTCCCTCGGCGTGCTGCTGTACGCGGCCGTCGAGGGGATCTCGCCGTTCCGGCAGGACTCCGCGCTGAGCACCCTGCGGGCCGTCGTGGACGAGGAACCGCCGCGGGCCACCCGGGCCGGCCCGCTCGCCCCGGTCATCGAGGGGCTGCTCCGCAAGGAACCGGCCGAGCGGACCCCCGCCGCAGAGGCCGCCGCGGCCCTGCGGGGAATCGCCCACGAACCGGATGCCACGACGACCGCCGCCCGAGTCCTGCCGGGCCCGCCGGAACCCGCCACGGCCACGGCCGCCGCAACCGCGCACCCGACGGCCACGGCCACGGCCACGGTCACGGCCGCGGCACCCGCGCACCCGACGGCCATGGCCGCCGCACCCGCACCCGCGCACCCGACGGCCGGGGCTCCCGCCGCCCCGCCCGGCAAGCGGCGCCGTACGGCTGCCTTCGTCTCGGCCGGCGTGGCCGGCTGCGCACTGATCGCCGCAGGGCTGGTCTACGCCCTCAGCGGCAACGGCGAGGAGTCCAAGGCGGGTTCGGGCGGCGTACGGATGTCGGTCGCGGGCGCGAACACCACGTACACCGGCAGCTGCCCGACCCCCGAGGGCCGGGCCCCGGCCTTCACCGCGACCTTCACCGCCTCCGAGCCCACCCTGATCTCCTACCGTTGGGTGTCCGGCGACGGTTCGGTGGTGGATCCGCACTGGCGCACGATGTCCATCGGGGACAAGGCCAACCCCACCGGGCACGACACCGTGCGGCTGACGACCTACGCGAAGGCCGGCACCCTGACCACCGGAATGGCCGTGGAACTCCAGAGCCCCACCCGCACCACCTCCAACCCGGTCCCCTTCTCCATCACCTGCACCGGCTGATCCGGCGATCGGCCTTCGCGTCAGCGGGCGGCGCCGAAGTCCTGGGTCCAGTACTGGCCGGGCTGTGCGAGGCCGATGCCGATCTCCTTGACGCTGCAGTCGAGGATGTTCCGCTTGTGGCCCGGACTGTTCATCCAGCCCTCCATGACCGCGGCGGCGGTGGGGTAGCCGTACGCCACGTTCTCGGCGTACGTCCTCCACTGGTAGCCGGCCCGGGTGATCCGCTGGCCCGGGTCGGAGCCGTCGGAGCCGGTGTGGGACATGTTGGAGTGGGCGGCCATGTCCTCGCTGTGGTCCTGCGCCGCCTTCGTGAGCTTCTCGTTCACGGTGAGTACGGGGCACCCGACCGCGGTGCGCTCCTTGTTGACGAGCGCCAGGACCTCGGCCACGGCACCGGAGGGCGCCGCGGAGCCCGCGGGTGCGGGGGCTTCGGCCGGCGCGGCGGGCGGCTGCACCGGCTGCTGCGCCTCGGGCTGCGCGGGGGGCGCGTACTCGACGGGCTGCTGCACGGGGGACTGCTCGACCGACGGCTGCTCGAAGATCTCGGTGGGGGCGTCGGCCTGAACCGGGACCTCCACGGGCTGCTGAGCACCGGGGTCGCCGTACCAGGGACGGCCGTCCCGCTCGGCCGCGACGGACCGCATCCGGTCCGTTCCCTGCGGGTCGAGGCAGGCCATGGCCGTGGCGGGTACGGCCACGAGGGCCAGTGCTCCGACCGCGACGGCTATCTTCCGGTGGTGCGTCTTCTTACGGTGCTTCTTCATGCGGGACCTCACTCGGTGATCGCGAAGCTCCCGGCGCCGGACCGCGAGGGCGCCGGAGGAATCGCCATTCTTAGAAGCCCTCCGGCGGCCTGGCAACCCGATGCCGCCCGGGCGCGCCGGATGCTCGGAGCGGGGCTTGAAACGGCCGGAAGATCGTGCATCCGCGCGGCGCGGCCCCGGCGGCACCCACCTGGCCCGCCGCCAGAACCCGTCCCCGCCGGGCCTGTTGGAGCCGGAGAAAAGGGAGTGTCAGATTCCGTTTCCGGCGGAGTGCGGCATGTCAACGCCAAACAGGGACATACGGGTAAATGTCCCGAGCGGATGGATCTCCGTGGAGGGCCGCAGGGTGACCTGCGGGCCGTGAGGCATGTCACGGCCCGCGACGGGAACCGGACGGTGCCCGGACCGGGGCCCTCTCGGAGCGGCGTACCTTATTGCACATAGCTTGCAATTACTTCCCCAGTGCGAAAGGGGCTCCCGTGGGCCTTCCTGTGGTGCTCGGCATCGAGTCGTCATGTGACGAGACCGGTGCCGGGATCGTGTCCGGCGGGCGGCTGCTCGCGCACGTGGTGGCGTCGAGCATGGACGAGCACGCGCGGTTCGGCGGGGTCGTGCCCGAGATCGCCGCCCGCGCCCACCTCCAGGCCTTCAACCCGGTCGTGCGCCAAGCCCTGGACCAGGCGGGACTGCGGCTCTCCGACATCGACGCCGTCGCCGTCACCACCGGGCCGGGTCTCTCCGGCGCCCTGCAGGTGGGGCTGGCCGGGGCGAAGACCCTGGCCTACGCGGCCGGCGTGCCGCTGTACGGGGTGCACCACCTCGCCGGGCACGTCGCCGCCGACACCCTGGAGCACGGGCCGCTCCCCAACCCGTGCATGGTGCTGATCGTCTCGGGCGGGCACACCTCGCTGCTGTTCGTACGGGACCTCGTGCGCGACCCGATCGTCCACCTCGGGGACACCGTGGACGACGCGGCCGGGGAGTGCTTCGACAAGGTGGCCCGGGTCTTCGGCCTGCCCTATCCGGGCGGGCCCGCCATCGACCGCGCGGCCCGCGGGGGCAACGGGTGCGCCGTGGCGTTCCCGCGCCCCCTCACCCGTCCGGGGGATGCTCCGTACGCCTTCTCCTTCTCCGGGCTGAAGACCGCCGCCGCGCGCTGGGCCGAGCAGCACCGGATCGCCGGTGAGGAGATCCCGCTGGCCGACGGCGCGGCCTCCCTCCAGGAGGCCGTCGCCGACGTGCTCACCCGCAAGGCGCTGGCCGCCTGCAAGGAGTACGGGGTGCGCACCCTCGTGGTGGTCGGCGGGGTGGCCGCCAACTCCCGGGTGCGGGAGCTGGCCGAGGAGCGCTGCGCCGCCGCCGGGGTCGAGCTGCGGGTGCCGCCGCTGACCCTGTGCACCGACAACGGAGCGATGATCGCCGCCGTCGGCGACCTGCTCGTGCGGGCGGGCGCGGCCCCCGCGCAGCTCGACATGTCCATCGACCCGTCGGCTCCGCTGGAGTACGCGGCCCTGCACCCCGCCGCCCGGAAGACTCCGTCAGCTCCGTCGGATCACTCCGCCGCCAGCCGCGGGGTGCGGGACGGCACCGTGCGCCGGGAGCCGGTCTTCTCGAAGGCCGCGGCGAGGGTCAGCAGCGCGTTGTCGTCGTAGGCGCGGCCCGCGAAGGTCAGCCCGACGGGCATGCCGGTGTCCGCCATGGCGCCCATCGGCACGGTCACCGTCGGGATGCCGAGGTGGCGGGGGACCAGGTTGCCGTTGGCGACCCAGACGCCGTTGCGCCAGCCGAGGTCGGCGGACTCCCGGCGGACGTCCATGTCGGCGGGGGCCACGTCCGCGACCGCGGGGAAGACCACCGCGTCCAGCCCCAGACCGTCCATCCACAGCTCCAGGTCGACCCGGCGCGTCTCCTCGAGACCGCGCAGCCCCTGCTCCAGGTGCGGCATGTCGGCGAGGGAGGCGTACGGGCGCTCGCGCACGAACCGCGGGTACTCGCCGATCGTGTCGTCGAAGCCGTCGTAGCGGTCGGGCAGTTCGCCCTCCTGCTTGGGCCAGATGCGGGAGCTGTCGACCTCGGCCAGCGAGGACAGGGCCGGGTCGCCGTTGGCGCGCAGGAAGTCGTCCCAGGCCCAGGCGGACAGGTCCTCGATCTCGAAGGTGAGGTAGTCGCGGCCGACCAGTCCGCGGGTGAACAGCGAGGGCGCGCCGGGGCGGTCGGACTCGTAGTTGGTCACGACGGGGAAGTCGACCTCGACGACCTCGGCGCCGGCGGCCTCCAGGTCGCGGCGTGCGGCCTCCCACAGGGCGATGACCGAGGGGCGCGTGTCGATGCGCTGCCCGGTCTGGCCGCCGATGCCGCCATCGGGGTTGGTTCCGGCACCGGGGTCGGCGTTGATGTACATCGCGGGCACCCCGACCCGCTTGCCGGCGAGCGCGCCGGACGCGGCCTCGACGTCGGCGGGCGCGAGCGCCGGGTACGAGGCGGGCCGTACCTCCGAGGCCGCGGGCAGCGCCACCCACGGCTGTGCGCGCCACAGGTCGCCGCGCGTCTGCGCGTCGTCGGCCACGACGACGTCGAGGAGTTCGAGCAGGTCCGCCATGGTGCGGGTGTGCGGGACGACCACGTCCATGGTCGGTACGAGCGGCCAGTTGCCGCGGACCGAGATCACGCCGCGGCTGGGCGTGTAGGCGCACAGCGCGTTGTTCGACGCGGGCGCCCGGCCCGAGGACCAGGTCTCCTCGCCGAGGCCGAACGCGCCGAAGGACGCCGCCGTCGCCGTTCCGGAGCCGTTGGAGGAGCCTGAGCCGTACGCGCTGGTGAGCCAGTCGGCGCTGTACGGGCTTTCCGCGCGCCCGTACACACCGCGCTGCATGCCGCCGTTCGCCATTGGCGGCATGTTGGTCAGGCCGATGAGGACGGCCCCGCCCGTGCGCAGCCGCTCGATGGCGTAGGCGTCGCGCTGCGCGACGAGGTGCTCGAACGCGGGCGAGCCGGAGGCGGCCGTCAGCCCCTTCGCGAGGTAGCTGTCCTTCGCGGTGTACGGGATGCCGTCCAGCGGGCCGAGGGTCTCACCGCGCGCGCGGCGCGCGTCGGAGGCCTCCGCTTCCGCCCGGGCCTCCGGGTTCATCACGACCATCGCATTGAGAGCGGTGGCCGTACCGGGCCGGTCGTACGCCTCGATCCGCGCGAGATAGGCGTCGAGCAGCCCCACGGACGTGGTCTCGCCCTTCTCCAGCGCAGCGCGCAGGTCGGCGATACAGGTCTCCACAACATCGAATCCGCGCGTCATGCCGGTGTCTCCAGGGGTGATCGGTGCACTGACTAGATTTTCAGTCTAGACTAGCGCTCTAAATTCGAGAAGTGAGGTGAGCCCATGCCGGCGCCAGAGACCGGCCCGCGCGACCGCAGGCGCCAGCCCAGCGGGGACGAGGCGCGGGGGCGGGCGATGAGGGCTGCCATCAGCGTCATCGCCGAGAAGGGGACGGCGGCCCTGCGGATGTCGGACATCGCCGAGCGTGCCGGTATGAGTACCGGGCACATCCTTTACCACTTCGGCAAGAAGGACCGGCTCCTGCTCGAAGTGCTCGCCTGGAGCCAGGCGGACCTCTGGACCCGCTTCCAGCAGGCCGCCGACCGGGCCGCGTCCCCCGCCGAGAAGCTGGACCTGTTCGTCCGCTTCTACCTGCCCAGCCACCAGGGCGACGAACGCTACGCCCTGTGGACCCAGGTACTGGCCCAGCGCCACGACGAAGAGGGCCGCCGCATCCTCACCGCACTGCTGGACGGCTGGGACGAGCGGCTGGAAGCCATCCTCCGCGAGGGCCGGGAGCTGGGGCACTTCGCCGAGGTGGACCTCACCGAGTTCACCATCCGGGCCGTGGCCCTGCTGAGCGGGATCTCGGAAGACGTCATGTTCGGACGGTCCCGCTGGCAGCACGCCTCCCCGCACGCCTTCGCGCTGTCCGCCCTCACCCGCGAACTGCTTCCCGCCGGCGGATGAAGTCCACGGGCGTGAGCATCCCGTGAGCGGTTCGCTCTGGACCGAGCCCGGCCGCACCGTCGGCCTCCCCCTGGACGAACCGCCGCGCGTGGCCGGACTCGGCGTCCTGTACCGCTACGGCGCCGAGGTGTGGGGTGCGCTGTGGCGCGTCGCGGCCCGCGGGCGTACGGCGTACGGCGTGCCGTGCGCGGTGCCCCAGAGAGCGACCCCGTCGTGGTGGCGGGCCGTGAGCACGGCGTACCCGGCTCCGGCGCGGGCCGGGGCCCGGTGGGCGCGTGGTGGCCAGTCGCCAAGACTGGTCCGTTCTCACCTGGCGGGGCTCTCCTCGCGCGCCGCCACCACGTCAGGTGTCGGAGGTCCGGGGCGAGGGGCCGCGTCGCAGGCGGCTCACCCGGATGCTTCACCGTGTTGCGAGGGCATCCGGAGCAGGGGGAAAGAAGGCGAGTGCTGGCCGGCTCGAACCGGTGACCTGCAAGGAACCAGGAGATCCGAAGTGCGTGTGCTGCTGACGACGTGGGGATCGCGCGGGGACGTCCAGCCGCTGGCGGCGCTCGCGGTGGCCCTGCGGGAGCTCGGCGCGGAGGCGGTGGTGTGCGCTCCGCCGGACGAGGAGTTCGCGACGCTGCTGGATCGTGCGGGGGTGGAGCTGGTGCCGGTCGGCCCGACCGTGCGGTCGGTGACCGCCGGCGCGAAGCATCCCACGGCGGCGGACGCGGTCCGGCTCGCCTCCGATCTGGTCGCCGAGGGCTTCGGCACGCTCGCGGCGGCGGCCGAGGGGTGCGACGCGGTGCTGGCGAACGGCATGATGGCGGCCGCCGGGGCGCGCGGAGCGGCCGACCGGCTGGGCATCCCGTACGCGTACGCGTGCTACCACGTGCGCGGACTGACCCCGCGCAGGACCGCCCCCGAGGCGAGCGGACAGTCCGAGAAGGACGCGGCCGACAAGGCGCACTGGGAGCAGGGCCGGAAGGCGACCGCGATGTTCGCAGAGGCCCTCGGCAGCCACCGGGCCGGCCTCGGCCTGCCTCCCGTGGACGACTACATCGACCACGTCTACACCGCCCGGCCCTGGCTGGCCGCGGACCCGGTCCTGTGTCCCGCGCCGCCGGAGCGGACCGACATCGACGTCGTGCAGACCGGAGCGTGGATCCTGCCCGACCACCGACCGCTGCCGCCCGAGCTGGAGGCGTTCCTGGAGGCCGGGGCCCCGCCGGTGTACGTGGGATTCGGCAGCATGGCCACCTCCTCGCCCGCGGACACCGCCCGGGTGGCCGTCGAAACCGGCCGCGCCCTCGGCCGCCGGGTCCTGCTCGCCCGCGGCTGGGCCGGGCTGGCCCCGATCGACGGAGCGGAGGACTGCTTCGTGGTCGGCGACGTCAACCAGCAGGCCCTGTTCCCGCGGGTCGCCGCGATCGTGCACCACGGCGGCGCGGGCACCACCACCGCAGCCTCCCTGTCCGGCACACCCCAGGTCGTGGTCCCCCAGATCGGCGACCAGCCCTCCTGGGCCGCCCGCGTCGCCGCACTCGGCATCGGCGTCGCGCACCAGGGCCCCACAGCCACCGTCGACTCCCTGACCAGCGCACTCACCACCGCCCTGGACCCCCACACCCGTACCAGGGCCCGGGGCGCGGCCGACACGATGCGCACCGACGGAGCGAGCGTCGCCGCGCGGCTCCTCCCCGAGGCAGCCCGTGGGGCAAAGCGGTGAAAGCGCTTTCTGCGGCGGCGGGCGCCCGGTAGCCTGCGGAGGCATGGCACCTCTGTCTCTGATCGTCGTCGGCGCGGGCGACCGCGGTACCGGGCACGCCCGATGGGCTCTGCGCCATCCCGACCGGGCTCAGGTCGTAGCCGTCGCCGAGCCGCGCCCGACGCGGCGCCGGCGGTTCGCGGCCGAGCACGGCATAGCCGAAGCCGGGGCCGTCGAGGACTGGCGGGAGCTGGCCGCGCGCGGGCGGATCGCCGATGCCGTGCTGATCTGCACGCAGGACCGGCTGCACCTGGAGCCCGCGCTGGCCTTCGCCGAACTCGGCTACCACATCATGCTGGAGAAGCCGATGGCGCTGGACGAGCCGTCATGCCGGGCCATCGTCGAGGCGGTCGAGCGGGCCGGGGTGATCCTGTCCGTCGGCCACGTCCTGCGCTACACCCCCTACACCCAGGCGCTCAAGGCCGTTCTCGATTCCGGGCGGCTCGGCGATGTCGTGAGCGTCCAGCACACCGAGCCGGTCGGGCACTGGCACCAGGCGCACTCCTTCGTCCGCGGCAACTGGCGCCGCGCGGACGAGGCCACCTCCATGCTCATGGCCAAGTCCTGCCACGACCTGGACTGGCTCCAGTACATCGTGGGACAGCCGCCCACCCGTGTCTCCAGCTTCGGCAGGCTCTCCCACTTCACCCCCGCCAACCGCCCCGCCGGCGCCGCCGACCGCTGCCTGGACTGTTCCGTCGAGAGCCAGTGCGCCTTCTCGGCCCCGCGTTTCTACGGTGAGCGGCTGGCCCGCGGACAGCACGGCTGGCCGCTGTCCGTGGTCGTGGACGAGCCGACCGGGGAAGCGCTCGAGGCGGCGCTGCGGTCCGGCCCGTACGGCCGCTGCGTCTACGCCTGCGACAACGACGTGGTGGACCACCAGGTCGTGTCGATGGAGTTCGCCGACGGCGCGACGGCCTCCTTCACCATGACCGGCCTCAGCCGGATGGCCAACCGCCGCACCACGGTCTTTGCCACCCGCGGCGAACTGCACGGCGACGGCACCACCCTGCGCATCCACGAGTTCCTCACCGGCCGCGACGAGATCATCGACACGACTCCCAAGGGCGACATGTCCGCCGGCGGCGGCCACGGCGGCGGCGACGCCGGACTGATGGACGCCTTCGTCACCGCCGTCGCCACGGGCGACGCCTCCCTCGTCCGCTCCGGCCCGCACGAATCCCTCCTCAGCCACCTCACCGTCCTCGCCGCCGAACGCGCCCGGCATGCCGGAACCGTCGAAGAGGTCGCGACCGGCAGCTAGTTCCCGGCCGGAGGTCTCGAGGGCCCTGGCGGGGCCGGGCCGGACAGGTCGCCGCTCACATGTTCACGCCCGAGGAGATGGCCAACCACCTCGGGATGCTCCAACTCGACCTGTCCGAATCCGAGTTCCGCGCCCATGCCGCCGCGCACACCCGGGCCGTCGACGCGGCGCTGCGGGAGCTGCTGCGCGATGCCGTCGCGCAGGGCGAGCTGCCCTCCGGGACCGACGTGCCGCGCCTGGCCCGCGCCGTCAAGATCACCACCGACGGCTCGCTGCTGCGGTGGGCGCTCACCGGTGACGGCGACCCCGCGGCCCTGCTCCACGACGACCTCGACCACCTGCTCGGGAGGATCTCATGACCTTCACCGCCACCGTCTTCATCGGCACCAGCCTCGACGGCTACATCGCCCGCCCCGACGACGACATCGAATGGCTGACCTCGCGCGGCGAGAAGGCCGGCGACATGGGCTTCTTCGAGTTCCTCGCATCGGTCGATGCCGTGATCATGGGTCGCAACACCTACGACAAGGTCATCGGCTTCGGCGAGGAGAACTGGCACTACGGCGACCGTCACGTGGGAGTCCTGAGCACCACCCTCGCCGAGGACGCCGACCCCCGCGTCACCGTCTACCGCACGATGGACGACCTCGTCTCCGACCTGAACGAGCGCGGGATCCAGCACGTCTACCCCGACGGCGGACGCCTCGTCCAGAGCTTCCTGCGCGCCGGCCTCGTCGACCGGCTCATCATCAGCATCGCCCCGGTCCTGATCGGGGCCGGTCACGGCCTCTTCGGTGACCTGGCCCAGGACGTGTCCCTCCGCCTGGAAACGGCCGCGGACCTCGGCGGCGGCTTCGCGCAACTGCGCTACACCGTGGAGAAGTAGCAGCCCTGCGGCAGCCCTACGAGGTCCGGCGCAGGACCAGGCAGACGAAGCCGAAGCTGTCCCGGTACACGCGCAGCCAGTCCGAGCGCGCGGCGGTGGCCGTCTCCAGCACCTGTGCGGCAGCCGGATCGTCGGGGTGGTCCAGAGCCCATGCGGCCAGCGAGCCCCAGCAGGCCCACTCGTAGGCGTCCAGCTCGGCGCGGGTGCTGACATGGCCCTGGACGGGGGTCCATCCGGCGGCGACGACGCTGTCCACGGTCGTCGCGAGGTCGGCGAGCTCGCCGAACATCTCGACCGCCTCGGGTGAAGGGGCGCGGTCCCAGAACGACTCGCCGATCAGCACGCGGCCGCCGGGAGCCAGGTGCTCGCGGGCCGCCGCGAGGGTGGGGAGGAGGCCGCCGAAGGCATGCGCGGCGCCGACGCTGATCACCAGGTCGAACGGCTGGGAAGAGGTGAAGGCCGCGGCCTCCTGCTGGTGGAGGAGCAGCCGGTCCCCGACTTCGAGTTCGTCCGCCGCCCGGCGGGCACTCGTCAGGGAGACTTCGGAGACGTCGACCCCCTCGGCGTGCAGGTGCGGGCGCGTCGCCAGGGCGCGCAGGAGCCACTCCGCCGTACCGCATCCGAGGTCGAGCACGCGCTCGTCGCCCCGCGGGAGGCCGCTTTCCAGCAGCCGGCCGACCGACTCGTCGGCGAGCGGGGACTTGATCGGATGGTCGGCGTGGGCGATCGCGGAGATCTGTTCGCGGCTCAGCGGTGCTGCATCCGTTGCACCCGCGGTGGGCGCTGCGGGCGCCGTGTCGAGGAGCAGCTCCGCGGCCACCGCCGTGCCGTCGGTACGGATCGTGAGGGCGACCTCCTTCGCCCGCGCTGCGGTCGCCGGGGTCAGAGCCTCCCCGAGGGCGGCCGAGAGGGACTCGAAGGTCGGGGTCGGGCCGTCGTGTGCCGCGCCGATGCCCAGCCCGGCCACGCGGGCGGCCCAGTACGGCTGGTCCGCCAGCTGGGGGACCACCACCTGGGGTGCGCCGGCCCCGGCGGCGGTGGTCGTCGTACCCGCGCCGCCGTGGTGCACGACGGCGGCCACGCGTCCGAACAGCTGCTGGTGGTTGACCTCGCCGACGGCGAAGCAGTCGTCCCTGTCGTCGATGAGGCCCAACTCCGCCCAGCCGCGCCCGAGGAGGACCCGGCGGCCCTGCGCGCGGACCGCCTCGACGGCCACCCGGGCGGCCTCCTCGCCCCCGCGCACGGCCATGCTGCCGAAGCCCACGTACACGGGCGGCGCGCCGGCCTCCAGGAAGGCCACCAGCTCCGCCGGGAGCGGCCGCTCGTCGGGCAGCACCCACGCCCCGGTCTGTACGACGTCCAGCTCCGGGGTCTCCAGCCACGGATCCAGCACCGGATCCGTCGCCAGCCAGGGCCGGTCGCCGAAGGCGTAGTCGCGGACGTTGACCACCGGAGCCAGGCCGATCGACGCCCGGCTGGTGTTCAGCGCCTCGCCGAACAGCGCGTCGATGCTCCGGGCGTCCAGCTCCCACAGGGCCCGGTTGTCGGTCACCTCCGGCGGGAACGGCCGCCCGGGGTACGCCAGCGGCGGGCGCTGGGGCGAGGGCAGCGTCAGCTGCTGGAAGATCACGGACACGCAGCCGATGCCCAGCTTCTCGGCCACCGACCGGGCCCCGGCGATGGCCGGCATCGCGCCCGTCGCCACCATCAGGTCGCAGCCCTCCGCGACCGGGGGGATCACCTCGAACTGACTGGCAATCAACCCAGCGGCACGCTGCGGCAGATTGGTCCCGGACGGCGGCGGCGCCGCGGTCGTCAGCGCGCGCGCCGACTGGCCTACGCCCACCACGGACACGCCTATCCCGGCCAGCCGCTCCGCGAAGTCCTCGTCCGGTGGCGCGCACACCCGTACCTCCGCGCCGAGTTCCCGCAACCGCACCGCGAGCCCCACCAGCGGCTCGACGTCCCCGCGCGACCCGTAGGTCGACAACAGCACTCGCACGTCTCGAATCTCCTGATCTCCGTGGTCCGGCGCATCGTGTCGTGCGCCTTCAGCTCTTCCTGCCTTCACCCTGCACCCCGGAGGGCGAAGGCCGCGGGAATGATCAACTGTGTCTCCAGGCGAGGGAGATGGCCGCCGTTCAGCCGGCGGGCGCGTCGAGGTCGAGCTGGAGCTCGCAGGTGCGCCGGTAGGAGCGGAATCCCAGGCGGTGGTTGACCGCCAGCATGTGGACATTGTCGTCGGCGTTGTCCGTCTCGATCTCGACGACTCCGGGGTGCTCGGCGCGCAGCCGTTTCACCATGGCGGCCTTGACCCACAGGCCCAGCCCGTGACCGCGGTGTTCGGGTACGACGGCCGTGTCGTACTGCTGGACCCGCGGCGGCGCCCCTCGGGGGATCACGATCTCGGTGTAGCCGGCCAGGGAACCGCTGTCGTGCACGGCGGCGACGGTCAGCAGCGTGTCCCCGCGGTCGGCGACCACCCGGGCCATGGCGCGCACGCGGTCTGTGTCCCACGCCACGCTCCCGAAGTCCACGTCGCCCATGGGCATGTCGTTCATCGCGCTCTTCGCCGCGGCGAAGGCGGTGGCGAGGCCGTCGGGAATGGTTCCGGTCCAGCCGGTCAGCCGGTACCCGGGGTGCTCGGCATCGGCGATCCGGAGCAGATCGGGCCCGTCGGCCCCGTCCGTCCCGTCGAGGCGCAGCACGAGGTGAGTCAGGGCCAGTGCCCGGCGGAAGCCCCGCCGTCCGCCGAACGCTTCGCCCGGACCGTCGGCCGCGGTCGTGGCGATGAGGCTGCGCCGGTTCTCGGCGCGGCAGGCCGCGAGGGCCGCCGACAGCAGGCGGGAGCCGGCTCCCAGGCGGCGGTGTGCGGGGGAGACGTGGAGTTCCAGCTCGGCGAGGTGGTCCTGGCCCGGGGAGGTGAACACCCGCAGGGCGGCGACTCCGACGGGGACGCCGTCCGCGGCGGTCGCCAGCCACATCAGGCGGTGGCTGCCCAGAGCGGGCCGGGCGAGCTGGGCGTGGATCCGTTCGGGGTCCGGGACCGGCACTCCGGGCAGGTCGTGGGCCGTCGAGGCGGCGACGACCTGGTGCCAGGCGAGGGCGTCGGCGGCCGAGACCTGCTGGAGCGGGCTGACGTGTACTGATGCGGGCAAGGTGGTGGCCTTCGTGGTCGAGCCGGTCGTACGCCGGCTACGGGGAGCGCTTCGGATGGGTGGTGTCTTCGTCCAGTCGGTGTGGCGCACGAGCGGCCAGTCGACTTCGGCGCGGGCAGCCGTCGCCAGGTAGTTGGTGAACACGTTGAGGGCGACATGGGCGATGACCTCGACGATCTGCCCGTCGGTCAGCCCGGCGCGCCGGGCCGCGGCAAGCCGCCCGTCGGCCACGGCCCCGCGGTCACGGACCGCCGAGGCGGCCAGCTCCAGGACGGCGGCTGCCCGCGGGTCGTCGGCCTCGCCCCGGCGTGCGCCGGTGGCCCCGGCCGCACTCAGCCCGGTCGTCCTGGTCCCGCGGAAGGCATGTACGGACAGGCAGTAGTCGGATCCGTTCTCCTGCGCCACCAGCAACGCGATGCTCTCGCGCACCTCCGCCGGCAGGGTTCCCTCCGCGCTCAGGGTGGTGACCGCGCCCAGGTACCCCTTCAGTACGGCCGGGCTGTTGGCCATCACCCTGGCCAGGTTGGGGACGACCCCCAGGACCCGGTGCGTGGCGGTGAACAGAGCTGCGGTTTCACCGGTCGCGGTCTCCGGTTCAACGGTGTGGAGTGACATGCAGGCAACCATGCGGGTCGATCTTGATACATTCGCGATGCTTCTTCGATGCACGTACTGGGGACCCCGGGAGGAACGGAATGCGGTTCACGATCCTCGGCCCGGTGGAGGCCGTGGCTCCCGGTGCCGACGCCCCCGGCCTGGCACCCCGGCATCGGGCCGTACTCGCCTACCTGCTGCTGCATGCCGGGGTCGCGATCAGCGCGGATCGGCTGGTCGACGCGATGTGGGGGCCGCTGCCGCCGGACTCCGCCCGCGCACAGATCCAGACGACCATCGCGGCGATCCGGCGGATGCTGCGCGCTTCGGAAGCCGACGGGATGCTGGCCACACGGCCCGCCGGGTACGTGATCACCCCGGAGCCGGGGCAGCTCGATCTGGAGGAGTTCACCAGCCTGACCGCCGGGGCGGCGGGCGCCTCCGACGACCCGGGGAAAGGCGCCGCGGACCAGTTGCGTGCCGCGCTGGCGCTCTGGCGGGGAGAGCCGCTGGCCGACGTCACCGGCCATTACGTCCAGAGCGCCCGAGCGCGTCTCAACGGCCAGCTGCTGACCGCCGTAGAGCGCCTGGCAGAGCTGGACCTGGCCCGGGGGCGGCACGACGACCTCATCGACGAACTGTCCGTCCACGTGGCGGCCAACCCCTTGCGGGAACGGCTCTGCTGCCACCTGATGCTCGCCCTGCACCGCGCCGGACGCCAGACCGACGCGCTGGAGGTGGCAAGGACCTTCCGGACGACCCTGGCCGATCAGCAGGGACTGGACCCCGGCCACGCCTTCACCAAGCTCGAACAGGACATCCTGCGGGACGCCCCCGAACTGCGGACGCCGCCGGCCGACGCACCGGCGAACCCGCCCGTGGACCCCCCGGCGAATCCGTCGGTGAAGCCGCAGGGGATCAATTTCCTGCCCTACGACGTCCCGGACTTCACCGGCCGCGAAGACGAGCTGGACGGCCTGATCCGTCTGTGGTCGGGCAGCGACGGCGGCCTCGTGACCATCTCGGCGATCGACGGGATGGCCGGGGTCGGCAAGACGACGCTCGCGGTCCACGCGGGGCACCGCATGGCGGACCGCTTCCCCGACGGACAGCTCTTCGTCGACCTTCAGGCGCACACCGCCGGTCAGGCGCCGCTCGACGCCGGTGCCGCGCTCGAAATCCTCCTGGGGCAACTCGGCGTACCCACGCAGCAGATACCGGCGTCGGTCACAGACCGCGCCGCGCTGTGGCGGTCCGAACTCTCCGGCCGCCGCGTGCTGGCCGTGCTGGACAACGCGCTCGGCGCCGAGCAGGTACGCCCGTTGCTGCCCGGGTCCTCCCGCGCCCTCGTCCTGATTACCAGCCGGCGGCGGCTGACCGACCTGGACGGGGCACATGCCCTGTCCCTGGACGTGCTGCCCGCCGAGGACGCCCTGGAGCTGTTCCACGCGATCGTCGGCCAACGGGCGGAGACCGAACCCCTGGCCGTCCTCGACGTCCTGCAGCTGTGCGGATTCCTGCCGCTGGCCGTCCGCATCGCCGCCGCGCGCCTGCACCACCGCCCGCGCTGGACCGTCGCCCACCTGGCCGACCGGCTCCGCGACCAGCGCCGCAGGCTCTCCGAGCTGGCCACCTCGGAGCGAGGAGTGGCGGCGGCGTTCACCCTGTCCTACGAGCAGCTCACCGCGGACCAGCAGCGGATGTTCCGGCTCCTGGGGATCCAGCCGGGCCGTGACATCAGCCCCGAGGCGGCGTCCGCGCTGTCCGACCTCCCGCTGGACGAGGCCGAGGCGCTCCTGGAAGACCTCCTGGACGCCCACGTCCTGACCCAGCACCAGCTCGGCCGCTACACCTTCCACGACCTGCTGCGCGAACACGCCCTCGCCACCGCGGCCGCCCAGGAAACACCGGGCGCCCGGCACGAGGCCCTCGACCGGCTGTTCCACCACTACCTCCACACGGCGTGCGCGGCCGTCGACCACCTCTACCCCGAGGGCAGGGACCGCAGGCCGCGCATCCCCGCGCCGCAGAACCCGGCCCGGCCCCCGCAGGACGAGGCCGAGGCGATCACCTGGCTGGACGCCGAACGCGCGAACCTCATGGCGTCCGCCCAGTACGCGGCCGACCACGACCGGCTCCCGCAGGCCGGCCAACTGGCCGTTACCCTGCACCGCTACCTGCTGGGCCACGCCCACCAGGCCGACGCAATGATCCTCAACGGCCTGGCCCTGGAAGCCGCCCGCCGGAGCGGCGACGCGGCCGCCGAGGCCCGTACGCTCATCGACCGCGGCCAGGTCTACTTCTGGTGGCACGGCGACTACGGGCAGGCGGCCGAGCACTTCCGCAGCGCCCTCGACCTCGCGCACGAGGCCGACGACCGGGGCCTCGCGGCCAGCGCCCTGGCGGCCCTCGGGACCGTCTCCACGCGGCGGCGGGACTACGACCGGGCCCACGACCAGTGCGCGCAGTCCCTCGCGCTCTTCCGGGAGCTCGGCGATCGCGGCGGCGAAGCCAGATGCCTGACCGATCTCGGCATCGTCCACGAACGCCGAGGGCGGTACGAGGAGGCCCACGAGCACCACCGGCAATCGCTGTTCGCGTACCGCGAGAAGGGATCGCGCATCGGCGAGACCGTCGTACTGAACAACATCGGGCTGCTGTACCAGCGGCAGGGCCGCTACGACGAGGCCCGGCGCCATCACTGCGAGGCCCTGGAGCTGAGCCGCAGGTTCGACTTCCCCGGGGACGAGGCCGAGTCGCTCAACGCCCTCGCGGAGGCCGCCCGGTCCATGGGCGACCTGGAGCGGGCGGCGTCCGAACACGACAACGCGCTCACCATGGCCCGGGAGTCCAGCTACCGCCCCGAACAGGCCCGCGCCCACGACGGCCTCGCCCGCGTCCACCACGACCTCGGCCGCATCGACCTGGCCCACGACCACGCCCGACAGGCCCTCGACCTCTACACCGCCCTCGCCGTCCCCGAGGCCGAGGAGATCCGCAGCTTCCTCACCGGCCTGCCGGCGACCACGAGCACGGGCGAAGGTTCGGCCGTCCCTTGACCTTGCCGCGACGTCAAGGTCTCTACTGGGGGCATCCCAGTCCCGAGCGATCACATGGCTCGCAGGACGGCCCCCGGAGAGGACATCGAGATGACCAGCTCGCCCGAGAAGAACATGACCCTGCTGCGCACCGCGTACCGGGCGGTGGAGAGCGGAGACCTCGACTCGGCGGAGCGGATGCTGACGGAGGACTTCATCGCCCACGTTCCGGGCAGCCCCGTGCCGCTGGTCGGCCGTGACGTCTGGCGCCTGGGCACGCAGGCGATGAAGGAGGCCTTCCCCGACCTGAGGATCGACGTCCGGGACATCTTCGGTGTCGGCGACAAGGTGACGGTGCTGGTCCACTTCGAGGGAACGCACCAGGGCGCGTTCCAGCAGATCGAGCCCACGGGGCGGCGGGTCGGCTTCGGCAGCATCGAGGTCTACCGCATTCAGGGGGACAAGATCGCCGAGGAGTGGGTCGCCCCGGACATGATCAGCCTCATGGGCCAGATCTCGCCCGCCGCCGGGCACTGAACCCCGCCGGCCCGCCTGCCGCGGCTTCGCCGGGCCCCCGCCCCGCGCAGCGGTCTAGCATGAAGTATGGCGTTCGACTCGGCCGGCTTCGGGCAGGGGGACGGCTGCCGCTACATCCCGATCTCCGAGCACGGCCTGATCGGAGATCTCCGTACGGCCGCGCTGGTCGGCACGAACGGCACCATCGACTGGTACTGCTGTCCGCGCTTCGATGCGCCCAGCGTCTTCGGGGCCATCCTCGACGCCGACCGGGGCGGCTCGTTCGAGCTGGCCGCCGAGGTCCCGACCCGTACCCGGCAGTTCTACTTCCCCGACACGAACGTGCTGATCACGCGGTTCTTCGCCGCCGACGGGGTGGCGGAGATCCAGGACTTCATGCCCGTGGTCGACGCGTCGCGCGAGGCGGCCCGGCACCGGCTGATCCGGCGGGTGATCTGCGTCCGCGGAACCCTTCCGTTCAGGGCGCGGATCGCCCCCCGCTTCGGCTACGGCGCCGAAGCGCACACCACCCACCTCGACGGCCGCACGGCCGTGTTCCGCTCCCCGTCGCTGACCCTCGCGCTGACCGCCACCGCACCCCTGGAAACCGACGGCCTGGACGTGTGGAGCCACTTCAAACTCCTCGAGGGCGAGTCCAACGTGTTCGCCCTCGACCAGATCGGCGACGACGTCCCGCCCCGGTCGTGCCCGCGCGCCGAGGCCCAGGAGCAGGCCGACGCCACCGTCCGGTTCTGGCGCCAGTGGCTGGCCGGCTCGCAGTACCACGGGCGGTGGCGGGAGATGGTGAACCGCTCCGCACTCCTGCTGAAGCTGCTCACCTACGCGCCGACCGGGGCGATCGTCGCCGCACCCACCACCAGCCTGCCCGAGCAGATCGGCGGCGAGCGCAACTGGGACTACCGCTACGTCTGGGTCCGCGACGCCGCCTTCTGCGTCTACGCGATGCTGCGCCTGGGGTTCACCTCGGAGGCCGAGGCCTTCATGGGGTTCATCTCCGATCGGGGCGTCCTGCGGGGCACGGGGGAGAGCGGTCCCCTGCAGATCATGTACGGCATCGACGGGCGCACCGACCTGCCCGAACACGAGCTCCCGCACCTGGAGGGATACCTCGGCTCCACACCCGTCCGGGTGGGCAACGCCGCCACCGGCCAGCTCCAGCTGGACATCTACGGTGCGCTGATCGACTCCGTCTACCTCTACGACAAATGGGGGCAGCCGATCAGCAGCGACCGCTGGGACGAGGTCGGTGCCGTGGTCGACTGGGTCTGCGCGCACTGGGACCAGCCCGACGAGGGGGTGTGGGAGACCCGGGCGGGCCGGCAGAACTTCGTGTACTCGCGCCTGATGTGCTGGGTGGCGCTGGAGCGGGCGATCCGCATGGCGAACCGCCGCGGTCTGCCGGCGGACCTGACCCGCTGGCGGGAGTCCCGCGACGCCATCTACCGGCAGATCATGCGACGCGGATGGTCGTCCGAGCGGGGGGCGTTCGTCCAGGGGCTGGACGGCCACGTGCTGGACGCCTCGCTGCTGATGATGCCGATGGCCAAGTTCGTCTCGCCCACCGACCCCAAGTGGCTCTCCACCCTGGACGCGCTCACGGCGGACCTCGTCTCCGACTCGCTCGTGTACCGCTACGACCCTCTCGCCAGCCCGGACGGGCTGCACGGTCCCGAGGGGACCTTCTCGATCTGCTCCTTCTGGTACGTGGAGGCGCTGGCCCGCGCCGGCCGGCTGGAGGAGGCCAGGCTCGCCTTCGAGAAGATGCTCACCTACGCCAACCACCTCGGCCTCTTCGCGGAGGAGATCGGCCCGACCGGTGAACAACTGGGCAACTTCCCCCAGGCCTTCACCCACCTCTCCCTGATCAGCGCCGCTTTCAACCTCGACCGCGCACTGGGCTGACGCAGGCCGCTCTTCCGTGCGTCGAGCCGGTCCCGGGAGGGGCGGAGCTCTAGCGTGGGTCCGGAATGATCCGGTGCGGACCGCCGCGCGGATCCAGGCCCTACGGAGACACCTTGACCACGAGTCCCGCCCTCGCCGAGCTCACCGGGGACTACGTCCTCGACCCCGCCCACACCCGGATCGGCTTCATCGCCCGCCACGCCATGGTGACCAAGGTCCGCGGTGCGTTCCACCAGTTCGAGGGCACCGCCCACCTCGACGGCGCTGATCCGGCCCGTTCCACCGCCCAGGTGTCGATCAAGGCCGACAGCATCGACACCGGCGTCGAACAGCGCGACCAGCACCTGCGCACCAACGACTTCCTGGACGCTCCCAACTTCCCGGAGCTGACCTTCCGCACCACCAAGGTCGAGCCGCTCTCCGGCACCGAGTACCGGGTCACCGGCGACCTGACCATCAAGGACACCACCCGCCCCGTCGCCATCGACTTCGAGTACACGGGCAACGCCGTCGACCCCTACGGCAACCTCCGCGTGGGACTGGAGGGTTCGGTGAGCATCTCCCGCAAGGACTTCGGCGTCACCTGGAACGCGGCCCTCGAAGGCGGCGGCGTCCTGGTCGGCGACAAGGTCGTCCTGGAGTTCGACATCTCCGCGATCAAGCAGGCCTGAGGCCCCGCGCTGCCCGCCCCGCCGATCGGCCGGCCACGGCCGGTCCGGCGCGATCTCCCCTTCCTCCTGGTGTCGGAACAGCGGCAGTGTCGGTTTTCCGGCGTACTGCCGCGGTGCTGTGGGCCCTACTGTCTGGCCCACATCCCCACCCCCACCAGGAGGAAACATGAAGCGGTTCGCGATATCCGCGGGCCTCGCGCTGGCAGTCGGCGCGGCGTTGGGTACGGTTCCGGCCGCGGCTCAGGACGGCGCAGCGGCGGTCGACGGAGGAGGCCGGTACGTCGTCGTGCTGAAGAGCGGTGCCGCCGCCGACCCGGCCGCTCCTGGACCTCCACGACCCGGCGCTCTTCCCCGCGGGTGGCACCGGCGGCCCCGACGCCACCTTCACCGGCGCCTGCGACAACACCGGCAGGACCTGCACCCTCGACGCCGGCCTCTCCACCGGCTCCGGCCTCACCTACCGATGGGACTTCGGGGACGGCACCACCGGCACCGAGCTCAAGCCCAGTCACACCTACCCGGCCGCTACCGCCACGTACACGGCCAAGCTGACGGTCACCGACGCCAAGGGCGCCACCGGCACCACCCCGGCGACCATCGCCTGCACCAAGCAGACCTACCTGACCATCTGCGCCGCCTCCTGACGCAGGTCCACCAGCAGCGCGCCGGCCCGAAACCGGTGCTCGCCATGTGCCGGAAATCGGTGGAGCCGTGATCCCCACGGCTGTTACCGTGCTCCCGCCCGTAGTCGCCGCTGGTAAGGACGCGCCGTTGTACACCAAGTGAGATCCCCCGAGCGCTGAACCGTCGCGCGTCGCACCTGTGCGCCGTGCTCCTTTTCGCTGCGGTCTTCTCACTGGAACCGGTGTATTTCTATGTCCACAACCTGGGTGGTCGCTCCCACCTGTCTGCCGATCGTCCTCCGCCGGTGCGGGGACGCCATCAAGCTCGCCGTACGGCCCGAGCTCCTGAAGCTGCTGCACGCCGGCGGCCACGTGCCCGGGCCGGCGGCGGTGCTGCTTCCGGGGCCGGTGCTACGGCGCCACGAGCTGGGCCTCCCGGTCCGGAGCGACCGGCCGGCCTGGCAGTCCCCGTACGGTCCGCCCTCGCACCGGGCGCACCGCGGCCGGTGGGCCCCCGTGCCGGGGGTGGCCAACCCCCGGTCCTCCCTGCCCCGCGAGTACCTCTGCGGCCGGTGCGACTGATCAGCGAAGGCGCAGCGCGGCGCGGACCCCGCCGCTAGCATGCCGGGATGGAGATCAGAGTGGGCCCGACGGAGGTCCACTACGTGGAGCACGGGACCGGCCGGGCCGTGCTGGTGCTCCACGGCGCCGGCGTCGACCACCGTGAGGCCGAGGCCTGCTTCGAGCCGGCCCTCGGTGGCGTCGCGGGGCTGAGGCGGATCTATCCCGACCTTCCCGGCATGGGCCGGACGAGCGCTCCGGAGACGCTGCGCAGCGCCGACGACGTCCTCGGCACGCTGCTCGACTTCGCCGACGAGGTGACCGGCGGGAGTGCGTACCTGCTCGTCGGTCACTCGGCGGGCGCCTACTACGCGCGGGCGATGGCCGCGAGGCGCCCGGCCCGGGTCGCCGGTCTGGCGCTCGTCTGTCCCCTGCTGCCGGGACTGCGGGAGGTTCCGGAGCACCGTGTCGTCGTCGCCGGGCCGGGCGAGATCGGTGACGAGGTGTTCCGGAGCTACTTCGTGATCCACACACCGGAGATGCTCGAACGGTACGAACGTCACGTCGCCCCGTCCGCCGCGCTCGTCGACGAGGCGGCGCTCGAGCGCATCGGCGGGCGGTGGGAGCTCGCCCCCGATCAGGGGCCGCCCTATGCGGGTCCGACCGTCGTCGTGGCGGGGAGGCTGGACTCGGTGGTGGGGTACGCCGCCGCTCGCGACCTCGCCGACCACTATCCGCACGCCTCGCTCGCGGTGGTCGACGACGCCGGACACGCCCTGCCCCACGAGCAACCGGACCTCCTGCGCGCCCTCCTCACCGAATGGCTCGTGCGCGTGGAGCGCTCGGACTGACCGCCTACGGTTCTCCGGCCGAGGTCAGGCCCGCCTGGTGGCCGAGGATCGCCGCCTGGGTGCGGTTGTCGACCTTCAGGACGGACATCAGCCGTGACACGTAGGCCTTCACGGTTCCCTCGGACAGGTGCATCGACCGCGCTATCCCGGCATTGGACATCCCGGCGACGAGGTGGCGCAGGAGCTGGCGCTGCTGGGTGCTCAGGCTCTCCACCGCCGGCGGTCCGGGGGCCGGTCCGGCGGCGGAGTCCGACCCGCACGCGAAGCCGGGAGGCGGAAGCGGCTACAGACAGGCCCTGGAAGAGACCCGCGCCCTGCTCGACGAGGCGGTCCTCCGGGTCGAGGAGCTCATCGGCCGGCTGGCCCACCTGTACGAGGCCGAGACCCAGGCGGGCCTGCGCACCGCCCGTGCGGAGGCCTCCCTCGAGGCGGCCGTCGCCGCACACGACGCCGCCGTCCGTCGGGCCGCGGCCGCGGAGGAGGAGCGCGCGGTGGCGGAACGCCAGCGGTGGGCGGCCGACGCGGCGGCCGTGGAGGCGGTACGGGCCCTGCACACGGCCCAGCCGCAGTCCCAGTCCCAGGACGCGGCCCGCCGGCCGGCGGCGCCGGAGGTGCAGGTCACCCCGTCGCACCTGGCCCTGGTCCGGGAACGACAGCGCTCCGCCGCGCCCGCCACACCGTCCATGCCCGTCGTGCCCCCCGCGCCGAGGCCGGAGCCGCCCGCGTCCACCGGTCCGGAGCCGGGAGAAGGTACGGCAAGCCACTCCACCGCCGCTCCCGCCGGGGACCGGAACCCGATCCGTCCCGTGACCGCGTGAGCGGGTGTGTGCAGGCGAGATGGGCCGTGATGCTGGAGGGCATGGACGCGAGGACCCGGTTGTCGGCGCGGGTCGGCTACCGGAGCGACAGCCCCTTCGAAGTGTCGATGACCTTCTTCCACGGGCGAACTCCGCTCCGTAGCTGGGTGTTCGCCCGCGACCTGCTCCTGGACGGCCGCACGGCGTTCGCCGGCGAAGGGGACGTCTTCGTCTGGCCTGACGAGGAGGACGGTACCGACCGCCGGATCTGCATCGCCCTCTCCTCTCCCGACGGCGAGTGCCTCCTCGCCGTGGCCGAGAGCGACGTCGACCTCTGGTGCCGCCGGATGACGGACCACGTACCCCGGGGGTCCGAAGCCCGCCACTTCGACATGGACGAGAAGTTGAGGCAGCTCCTCCGCTGACGCCAGGGCCGTCCCTATGGCCTCGGCGTGGGGGCAGCGCGTCCGGGCGACAGGACGACACTCCGAAATGCGCCCAAAGTGGCGATATGGCCGGATATTGAGAATGATCTCCCTGCGCCGTCCCGTGCCGCCGGCCCATCCGTTGGGCGCCGTCCTCGCGGCCGGCCTTCTCTCTTCCCTCCTGGAGGCACCCCCGTGAACACCCCCCGACCGGCGCCGCAGACCGACCGCACCACCGCGTACCGCTACCCCGAGCGCGTCACCTACGACCGCGCGGACGCCTACGCGATCCTCGACGAGGCCCTCCACGTCCACGTCGGATTCACCACCGAGGACGGCCCCTTCGTCATTCCCTCCCTCCACACGCGTGAGGGGGACCAGCTGATCCTGCACGGCTCGGCCCACGGGCGGTTCGTGAAGACCGTGTCCTCCGGAGCGCCGATCTGCGTCACGGCGACCCTCGTCGACGGTGTGATCCTGGGCCGGGCCGCCTCCCATCACTCCGCGGCCTACCGCTCCGTCATGGTCTTCGGAACCGCCACCCCCGTCGAGGACGCGGCCGAGCGGGCCGAGGCCCTCGCCCGCGTCGTCGAAAGCGTCGTGCCCGGCCGCATGAGCGGAGCCAACGCGGCACGCCGCCCCTCCGTCCAGGAGGCCGAGTACACGGCCATCATGACGATGCCCATCACCGAGTTCTCCATCAAGGTCCGCGCCGGATTCGCCCGCGACGAACCGAAGGACGACGAGGTCGAGGCGTGGGCCGGGTGGATCCCGCTCACGACCACCCCCGGCGCCCCCGTTCCCGACACCATCACCGCGGGCCGGTTCCCCGCCCCGGCCTACGACCCCACCGTCCACCGCTTCCGCCAGGACCTCTGAGCCCCCCGGCGGAGCGGCGCGCCCCGGCCGGGGCTCAGTCCCCGGTGAGGAGGCGGAGTTTCGGGGTGGCCGCGGTCATGGCGAGTCCGGCGACGACCGCGAAGCCGCCCAGTGCCACGTAGAGCACGGCTCCGGTCAGGTGGGTGGCGACCTGGCTGCCGATGGCATCGCCCGCGGCCACCGCCAGGAAGAACAGCCCCACGAGCTGCGATCCCGTACCGGCCGGTGCCAGTTTGTGGCTGATGGACAGTCCGGTCGGCGCGAGGATCAGCTCGCCGGCGCTCAGCAGTACGTACAGTCCCACCAGCCAGAGCAGCGAGACGTGCACGCTGCCCGTGGCCCTGGACGCCGCGAGGGCGAGCAGGAGGAACGACATGCCGCCGAGGACGAGTCCGGTGGAGAACTTGGCCGGGGCCGAGACCTTCACCCTGCGCCAGACGGCGGCGAGGACCCCGGCGAAGGCGATGGTCATGACCGGGTTGAGCGCGGCCTGCCAGGTGACGGGCAGCCCCATCATGTCCACGTGGTCCGCGGCGAACAGCTGCACGCTGGATCCGGCCAGGTCGAGGATGCAGAAGAAGGCCACGGCCGCCGCGAAGAGGCCGGCGTAGGCGCGCAGACCCGCGCGGCCGCGCTCGTCGAGATCCCTGCGGCGCAGCAGCCTGCCGATGCAGACGGTGGGCACGATCACGGTCAGGACGGCGAACGCGGTGAGGACGTGGGGGAGGGTCAGCAGGCCGGCCGTCCAGAGTCCGGGGCCGACCACGAGGACCCCGGCGATGGTCCACACCACGCGCACGGCCACCGAGTGCGCCTCGGCGGGGCTCAGCGGGCGGCCGGGCCGGTTGCCCGTCTCGCGCAGGCTGCCCGAGAACCAGAACACGACCAGGCTGAAGGCCATGGCGACGACGGCGGCGCCGAAGGCGACGCTCCACCCGAAGCGGAGCCCGAGCCAGCCGACCAGCAGGGTGGCGACCAGTCCGCCGGCGTTGACGCTGGCGTAGAACCGGCTGTAGGCGGAGTCCCGCTCCTGGTCCGTGTGGTCCGTGTACAACGTGCCGACCATGGCGGTCATGTTGGGCTTCTGCAGGCCCGTACCGACCGCGATCAGGACGAGCCCCGCATACACGCCGGCCGTTCCGGCCTCCAGGGCGAGCACGATGTGGCCGGCCAGGATGGCGCAGCCGCCGGCGAGGGCGGCCCTACGGGCGCCGATCAGCCGGTCGGCGATCCAGCCGCCGGGCAGGGCGGTGAGGTAGCAGGCGGACAGGTAGGCCCCGACCAGGCCCACCGCCGTGGTCTTCGACATCCCGAGGCCGTTGGAGCCGTCGATCAGGAAGAGTGCGAGCACCGCCCGCATTCCGTAGAAGGACCGCTAAGGAGAACCGCTCCGCCGCCTCGCTCAGACAGAGCGGCAGCAGACCCTTGCGGGTTCGGTTCCCTGCGATCACCTCCGTCCTCGGCTCGGTGGACGTCGACGTCGACATGGTGGAGCTCCAGCCTTTCGGGGGTATCCGGTCACCGGCCCAGGCGGGGTACGCACCGGCCTCTCGGTCCAGTTGTACCAATCAGATACCAAATGGACCCCGGGTCCTTCGGCCCGTCCCGCACCCCTTTCGGCTCCTCCCTTCGTCCTACGGGTCCCGGGCCGAGCGGACTTCCCCTAGGGCCTGTCGTCAAAATCCCGTCTGCCGCGCGGCGCCCGGCACGCGCTCTCGGGATTTTGACGACAGGCCCTAGGCGGGCGGGGCTGCGGTCGAGCCGCGTGCCTGGAGTACGGGCGGGGGGTCCTGGATCTGGCGGGGTGCGTCGCCGTCGAGGAGGGCGAGCAGTTCCAGGGCCGCGCGGTGACCGAACTCGTCGGGCTTCCTGACCAGTGAGGTGAGCCGGACCGGGAGGCTGCGGCGCAGGGCCGAGTCCTCCCAGGAGACGACGGACAGGTCGCCGGGGATCCGCAGCCCGAGCTCCGCGGCCACGCTCAGCGCCGCCATTGCGATGACCTCGTTGTCGCAGATGAGGGCGGTGGGCGGAGCGGGTGCCGAGAGCAGCAGCCGGGCCGCCCGCGCGCCCTGGCGGTCGGTGAAGTCGGAGGTGACCGAGACGGCGTGCTCCAGGCCGAGGTGGCGGGCGGTGGAGCGCAGCGAGGCGATGCGGCGGGCGGTGTGGGCGAAGCCGGGGGTGCCGGCTATGTGGGCGATGCGGAGGTGCCCGAGCCCGTGGAGGTGGCGGACGATCAGGTCCATCGCACCCACGTCGTCCGCCCAGAGGTTGGACAGCTTGGCGTGGGCCGTCAGCGGGGGAGTGCCCGCCGAGCGCGGGGCCTCCATCCCGCCGACGACCACGGCGGGGAGGCCGAGCACGGCGAGGGCCTCGGGGCGCGGGTCGCTGACCCTGGGGTCGACCACGATCACCCCGTCGACCCGGCCCTCCGCCCACCAGCGCCGGTACAGCTCGCACTCGGCCCGGACGTCGCCGACCATCTGGAACACCAGCGCGTGGTGGCGCGGGGCCAGGGTGGCCTGGATGCCGGACACGAGCTGGAGCAGGAAGGCCTCGATGCCGAGGCTGTCGGCGGGGCGGGCCAGTGCCAGTCCGACGGCGCCGGACCGGTCGCCGGACAGGGCGCGGGCCGCCGAACTGGGGCGCCAGCCCAGCCGGTCGGCGACGCGGACCACCCGGCGGCGGGTGGCGTCGGAGACGCCCGGGCGGTCGTTGAGAGCGAAGGAGGCGGCGCTGACGGAGACCCCCGCCTCCCTGGCGACGTCCTTCATGGTCGGGCGGCGCGGAGCCGCGCCGCCGCTGTTGCGCATCGTCTGGCTCACCCCGTGATCGTATCCGGCGGAGGGTGAAACTAACGCGGTTTAGCCAGGCGAAAATAAAGCGCATTAGTTAGTCCCGCACAAATCAGGTCGTTAGTCCTCTTTAGTGGCTCTGACCTGCGGTTTTGCTTCAATCAGGCACTTATCTGGCGTTGACGTGCGGAGAAACTCTGGTGCAGGGTGTCGAGCAATGTCACGGACGATGGCGTCCTGTATGAGGCGAAGGAGTCAGTCACTCATGTCCCTGAATCGCAAGTCCGCGATCCGGACCGTTGTCGGCGTCGGAGCCGCCCTTTCCCTGACCATGCTCACCGCTTGCGGCGGGGGCGGTGCGGGGTCGTCGACCTCGGGAAAGGCCGACGGTGAGATCAAGTTCCAGACGTGGAACCTCCGGGCGAAGTTCAAGGACCATTTCGAGGGCCTGATAGCCGAGTTCGAGAAGGAGAACCCCGGCGCCAAGGTCACCTGGGTCGACCAGCCCGCCGACAACTACGCGGACAAGCTGAGCGCCGACGCCTCCGCAGGATCCCTCCCCGACGTCGTCAACCTCTCCCCGGACCTCGCGTTCCCGCTCGCCAAGGCCGGGGTCCTCATGAACCTCGACAAGGACGAGACCGCCGGGAAGTTCAAGGACGAGTACCTCGAAGGGGCCTGGGCCGGCTACGAGATGCCGGGCATGGACGGCGCGTACGCCTTCCCCTGGTACCTGAACAGCGGCCCGCTCTTCTACAACAAGGCGATGTTCAAGGACGCGGGCCTCGACCCCGAGAAGCCGCCGAAGACCTTCGATGAACTGTTCGCGAGCGCCAAGCAGCTCGCCGCCGGCGGCAAGGCCACGCTCGGCCAGCCGCCGACCGTGGAGGACTTCGGCCGCTACGGCGTCGAGGCGATGGACGAGAAGGGCGAGAAGTTCACGCTGAACAGCGAGAAGGGCGTAGAACTCCTGACCCGCTACAAGGAGTTGTACAAGGAGGGCGGTCTGCACAAGCAGACCCTGACGCTCAAGGACGACTCCACGGGAACCAAGTTCCTCCAGCAGGAGATCGCCATGAACCCGGGCAGCGCCCACGACCTCGAGAGGTTCAAGTCGGAAGCCCCCTCGCTGTACGAGAGCCTCGGCATCACCGACGTGCCGACCAACACCGGCAAGCAGAACATGTACCTGCAGGGGCTCGCGGTCAACGCCAAGAGCAAGAACGCCGCCACCGCCGTGGCCTTCGCCCACTTCGTCACCAACCAGAAGAACCAGGAGGACTTCGGCCACAAGGTCGCCGTCTTCCCCTCCACCAAGGGCTCCCTGGACAAGGACTACTGGGCCAAGGAGGACGGCACCGAAGAGGGCAAGATCCGCGTTGCCTCGGCCAAGATGCTGCCGACCGCCGTCAACTACACGCCGGTGCTGTTCAGCGACGAGATGAAGACGATCCTGCGCAACGAGATCGCCAAGTGCTTCCAGGACAAGGCCACCCCCAAGGAGGCCCTGGACAGCGCCGTCGCCCAGATGGACAAGCTCCTCCAGCAGCACTGACCCGGCGAGGCTTCCGATGACCACTTCCACCGAACCGGCCCCGGGCGAGATCTCCGCCCGGGGCGGGGGCCCGGGCGATGCGACCGCCTCACGCGGCCGGCGCGCACCCCGCCCGGCCGTCCCGCGGACCCGCCGGCCCTTGCGGACCCATCAGCCCCTGAGCCCCTGGCTGTTCCTGGCGCCGGGCCTGCTGATCACCCTGGCCTTCAACCTCTACCCCTTCTTCTCCACCGTCTGGAAGTCGTTCACCGACGCCCGCACGCTGACCCCCGGCCGGTTCGTCGGCTTCGACAACTTCAGCGCGCTCCTCCAGGACGAGCGGTTCTGGGTGGCCCTGCGCAACAGCGCCCTGTACGTGGTCGTCGTCGTGCCGTGCATGGTCCTGCTGCCCCTGCTGCTGGCCCTCCTGGTGCAGAAACAGATCCCCGGCATCGGCTTCTTCCGGTCCGCCTACTACACCCCGGTGGTGGCGTCCGTCGTGGTCGTCGCCCTGATGTGGGTGTGGATGCTGGACGACCGCGGGTTCGTCAACGGCATGCTCCAGATGGTCGGGATCGATCCGGTGCCCTTCCTCTCCAACCAGTGGCTGCTGCTGCTCAGCGCGATGGCGCTGACGGTGTGGAAGGGCCTCGGCTACTACATGATCATCTACTTGGCGGCGCTCGCGAACGTACCGCGCGAACTCCACGAGGCCGCCGAGGTGGACGGCGCTGGCCCCGTCCGGCGCTTCGTCTCCATCACCATGCCGGCAGTCCGCTCCACGATGGTCCTGGTCGGCGCCCTCTCCTCGGTCTCCGCCTTCAAGGTCTTCTCCGAGGTCTACATGATCGCCGGACCCACCGGCGGACCGGGCGGCGAGGACACCACGCTCGTGATGCTGATCCAGCGGGTCGGCACCGGCCTCCAGGGCCGCACCGGCTACGCCTCGGCCATGTCGATCGTGCTGTTCGTCCTGACCCTGCTGCTGATGCTCTTGGTCCTGCGGGCCGACCGGAAGGAGAAGGACTGATGACGGCGAGCGCTCCCACCACCGTACGTTCTGCGTCTGCGCCCGAGCCCGAGTCGGGGCCCGAGCGAGGGCCCGCACCCCGGCCGAAGCGCAGGCCCCGCCGCGCCGGCCCGGGCTGGCTCACCGCCCTGCGCTACGCCGGCCTCCTGCTGATGCTGCTGATCATGATCGGGCCGTTCCTCTGGCAGCTGTCCACCTCGCTCAAGGGCCCCACCGAGGACATCTTCACCTCGCCGCCCCGGCTCCTGCCCCAGGACCCGACCTTCAAGAACTACCAGGGCGTCGCGGACATCATCCCGGTCTGGGACTACATCCTGAACTCCCTCAAGGTCGCCTGCACCAGCGTCCTGACGAACATCCTCGGCGCCGCGATGGCCGGCTACGCACTCGCCCGGCTGCGCTTCAAGGGCCGGGGCCCGGCCGGGATCGTCTTCATCCTTGCCCTGCTGGTGCCGATGGAAGCGATCATGATCGCCCAGTTCGCCACCATGCGCACCCTGGACCTCAACGACACGCTCGTCGCGGTCGTCCTTCCCGGCTGCATCGGCGCGATGAACGTGCTGCTGATGCGCAACGCCTTCCGCAACATCCCCTACGAGGTCGAGGAGGCGGCCATCGTCGACGGGGCCAACGTGTGGCAGCGGTTCACCCGCGTCGCGCTCCCCGCCGTCAAGGGAACCCTCGCCGTCGTCGCCATCTTCGCCTTCATGGGCGCCTGGGACGACTTCCTGTGGCCGCTCATCGTCCTTTCCGACTCGGCGAACTTCACCCTCACCGTCGGGCTGAACTTCCTGCACGGCACCTTCGCCAGCAACCAGCGGGTCATCGCGGCCGGCACCATCATCGCCGTCGCCCCGCTGATCGTGATGTTCGCCTGCCTCCAGAGGTTCTTCTTCAAGGGCGTGGGCGAAGGCGCCGTCAAGGGCTGAGCACCACACCTCCCGACGCACCACACCGCCCGCCGCGCCACACCTCCCGGCGCACGCGAACACGACGGAGCATCCCCTGATGAAACCCCCGCGCATCGGCGTCAACTACACGCCCAGCCGCAACTGGTTCCACCACTGGCTCGACTACGACCCCGACGCGGTCCGCGCCGACCTGGACTCCATCGCCGACCTCGGCATGGACCACGTACGGGTCTTCCCCCTCTGGCCGTACTTCCAGCCCAACCGCGCCCTGGTCCGCCCGCGCGCCGTGGAGCACCTCCTCGATCTCGCGGACGCCGCCGCCGAACGCGGACTCGACGTCAACGTGGACGGGCTCCAGGGGCACCTGTCGAGCTTCGACTACCTGCCCGCCTGGACCCGCACCTGGCACCGGCGCAACCTCTTCACCGACCCCGAGGTCGTCAGCGGGCAGGCGCACTACCTGCGCACGCTCGCCGCCGCCCTCGCCGACCGGCCGAACTTCATCGGCATGACGCTGGGCAACGAGATCAACCAGTTCTCGGCCGGTCCGCACCCCGACCCGGACCGGGCCACCCCCGCCGAGATCGACGCCTGGCTCACCCGGATGCTCGCCGCCTGCGAGGAGGGAGCCCCCGGCAGGACGCACCTGCACGCCGAGTACGACGCCTGCTGGTACCAGGACGACATGCCGTTCACCCCCGACCAGGCGGCCCGGCACGGCGCGGTCACCGCCGTCCACTCCTGGGTGTTCAACGGCACCGCCCAGCGCCACGGCCGCACCGGAACCGCCACCGAGCACCACGCGGCGTACCTCGTCGAGCTCTCCAAGGCGTGGGCCGGCGATCCGCACCGCCCGGTCTGGCTCCAGGAGGTCGGCGCCCCCGCCCCGCTGATCCCGGCCGGGGACGCGGCCGCCTTCACCGAGGCGACCGTGGAGAGCGCCCTGGACTGCGAGGACCTGTGGGGCATCACCTGGTGGTGCTCCCACGACGTCTCCCGCGAACTCGCCGACTTCCCCGAACTCGAATACGGCCTCGGCCTGATGACCAACGACCGCCGGCCCAAGGATACCGCCCGGGTCCTCGCCCGTACCGCGCGCGAGCTGCGGGAAGGCGCCCGCACCTACGCACCGGCCCCGCGCACCACCGCCCTCGTCGTCGACGCGGGCGAGCGCACCACCGCCCCGGCACGGTCGGTGTGCGCCCCCGGCGGCGCCGTCTTCGAGGCGTTCTTCAAGCTCACCGCCGACGGCGCCCGCCCCACCACCGTGCTAGCCGACCGCGCCGCCGACCCGGCACACCTCGCCGCACGCGGGATCACTGAGGTCGTCACCCCCGACCAGGTCCCGTAGCACCCCCCTCTTTCCCGGAACACCCTCCCGCTGCAAGGAGTACCCCTGATGCATGACGACCGCGCACTTGTCGAAGGCCGGCTCAAGCGAGTCCTGGACGAGCGCATCCGCCCGGCCGTCCACCCGGCCTCGGTTCCGCTCGACATCGGGGTGTGGGTGGCGCCCGGGGAGCCCGTACCGGTGGAGGAGGGGCTGGCGGCCGGGACGGTGCCGGCGAAGGTCGGCGACCTGTGGGGCACCCCCTGGGGGACCACCTGGATCGAGGTCCGCGGGACCGTGCCCGAGGAATGGGCGGGGCGGACCGTCGAGGCGATCCTCGACCTCGGCTTCGACGAGAACATGCCCGGCTTCCAGTGCGAGGGCCTCGTCTACCGGCCCGACGGCACCCCGGTCAAGGGCCTCAACCCGCGCAACCAGTGGGTGCGCATCGGCGCCCCCGTGGCCGGCGGAGAGCAGGTCCACCTGCGCATCGAGGCGGCGTCGAACCCGGTCATCCTCGACTACGACCCCTTCCTGCCCACGCAATTGGGGGACAAGGACACCGCGGGGTCCGAGCCGCAGTACAAGCTGACCCGGATGGACCTGGCCGTCTTCGACGAGACGGTGTGGCAGCTGGTCATGGACCTGGAAGTGCTCGGCGAGCTCATGCAGGAGCTCCCCGTCGACTCCGCCCGCCGCTCGTCCGTCCTCAGGGCCGTCGCCCGGTCCCTCGACGCGGTCGACCTGACCGACATCAACGGCACCGCGGCCGCGGCCCGCGCCGAGCTGGAGGAGGTCCTCGCCTCGCCCGCCGAACCCTCCGCGCACCGCATCAGCGCGGTCGGGCACGCCCACATCGACTCGGCGTGGCTGTGGCCGCTGCGCGAGACGGTGCGCAAGGTGGCCCGTACGACCTCCAACATGACCGCCCTGCTGGAGTCCGAGCCGGACTTCGTCTTCGCGATGTCCCAGGCCCAGCAGTGGGCCTGGCTCAAGGACCACCGGCCCGAGGTGTGGGCCGAGGTCGTCAAGGCGGTGGCCGAAGGGCGGTTCGTCCCGGCCGGCGGCATGTGGGTGGAGGCCGACACCAACATGCCGGGATCGGAGGCGATGGCCCGTCAGTTCGAGCACGGGAAGAGGTTCTTCATCGAGCACTTCGGCGTGGACAACGAGGAGGCCTGGCTGCCCGACACCTTCGGCTTCGCCGCCGGCCTGCCCCAGATCATCAAGGCGGCCGGGTCCACCCGGCTGCTGACCCAGAAGATCTCCTGGTCCCAGACGAACAAGTTCCCGCACCACACCTTCCAGTGGGAGGGCATCGACGGCACCCGGATCTTCACCCACTTCCCGCCCGTCGACACCTACAACTGCTCCATGAAGGGCAGCGAGATCGCCCACGGGGCACGCAACTTCAAGGACAAGGGCGTCGCCCGCCACTCCCTCGCACCCACCGGCTGGGGCGACGGGGGCGGCGGCACCACCCGGGAGATGGTGGCCAAGGCGGCCCGGATGCGGGATCTGGAAGGCAGCGCCCAGGTCGCGTGGGAGACCCCGCGGGCCTTCTTCGAGAAGGCGGAGGCGGAGTACCCCGACCCGCCGGTCTGGGTCGGCGAGCTGTACCTCGAACTGCACCGGGCGACGCTGACCAGCCAGGCGAAGACCAAGCAGGGCAACCGCAGGAGCGAACACCTGCTGCGCGAGGCCGAGCTCTGGGCGGCCACCGCGGCGGTCCGCGTCCCCGGGTTCTGCTATCCGTACGAGGAGCTGGACCGCATCTGGAAGACGGTCCTGCTGCACCAGTTCCACGACATCCTGCCCGGCTCCTCCATCGCATGGGTCCACCGCGAGGCCGAAGCCACGTACGCCGAGGTCGCCCGGGAACTGCTCGGCATCATCGACACCGCCCAGCGGGCCCTGGCCGGCGAGGGCGCACAAGCGCTGGTCTTCAACTCCGCCCCGCACGCCCGCCGGGGCATCGCCGCGGGCGGCGCGGACGTACGGACCGGGGCGCCGGCCTGTGCGCGGACGGTCCGCGCCGACGGCGGGTTCGTCCTCGACAACGGCCTGCTGCGGGTGGAGGTCGACGCACGCGGCCTGGTCGTGTCCGCGTACGACCTGGTGGGGGAGCGCGAGGCGGTGGCGCCGGGGCAGGCGGCGAACCTCCTCCAGATCCACCCCGACTTCCCGAACATGTGGGACGCCTGGGACGTGGACGTGTTCTACCGGAACACCGTGACCGACCTCCTCGACGCCGACGAGGTCGCGCCGGGACCCGACGGATCGGTCCGCGTGGTGCGCTCCTTCGGAGGGTCCCGCGTCGTCCAGCTGCTCTCGCTGGCGCCGGGATCGCCGCGGCTCGACATCGACACGGAGGTGGACTGGCACGAGACGGAGAAGTTCCTGAAGCTGGCCTTCCCCCTGGACGTGCACGCCGAGCGGTACGCCTCGGAAACCCAGTTCGGCCACTACCACCGGCCCACCCACACCAACACCTCCTGGGAAGCCGCCAAGTTCGAGGCGTGCAACCACCGCTTCGTCCACCTGGAGGAGCCGGACTGGGGCGTCGCGCTGGTGACGGACTCCACGTACGGGCACGACCTGACCCGCACCGTGCGCCCCTCGGACCGCGGCACCACCACCACGCTGCGCGCCTCGCTGCTGCGCGCCCCGCGCTTCCCCGACCCGGAGACCGACCAGGGCCTGCACCGCTTCCGGCACGCACTGGTGACCGGGGCCTCCATCGGGGACGCGGTCCGGGAGGGCTACCGGGTCAACCTCCCGGAGCGGGAACTCCGGGGAGCCGCGCCGGTGGCGCCCCTGGTGTCGGTCTCCGACGACGGAGTCGTCGTCACCGCCGTCAAGCTCGCCGACGACGGCAGCGGCGACGTGGTGGTCCGCTTCCACGAAGCACGCGGCGCCCGCGCCCGGGCCACCCTGTCGGCCGGATTCGCCGCCGCCTCGGTGACCCCGGTGGACCTGCTGGAACGGCCGGTCGGCCCGGCGGAGCCGGTGGACGCCGCGATCCCTGTCGAGCTGCGCCCCTTCGAGCTGCGCACGCTCCGCTTCACCCGGGCCTGAACGCCCCGGACCCTCGCACCGGACCGCCGGTGCCCGACTCCGCCGTCGCCGGAGCCGGGCACCGGCGGTCCGCGCGTTCAGGACCGGGCGACCACCACCACCTGCGTGCCCCGCTCCCTGATGGCGCGGATCTCCCGCGCGCCGAGCCCGTCGTCCACCACCAGGAAGTCGAAGTCCGTGAGCGGGGCGAGCGCGTACAGCCCCTCCTGCCGGAACTTCGTGTGGTCGGCCACCAGCACCCGGCACTTCGCGGCCCGCAGCATGGCCCGCTTGACCTGGACGGTCTCGGGCGAGGTGTTGTAGAGGCGCCCCCGGGTGATGGCGGTGGCCGACATGAACACGATGCCCGCGCTGTACTCGCGGATGCTGTCGGCGGTGTGCGGCCCCATGTGGGCCTCGTACGCGGGGAAGTAGGTGCCGCCCAGCGAGATCAGCTGGACTCCGGGCTGCCGGGCGAGGCCCGTCATCGCCGGGAGCGAGTTCGTGATCACCGTCAGCGGCGCCGACTCCACGAAGTAACGCGTCATCTGCGCGCACGTCGTGCTGTCGTCGAGCATCACCGTCTGCCCGGGCGTGAGCAGTTGGGCCGCGGCCCGCGCGAGTCGCCGCTTGGTCGAGGCCATGGCCTCCGTACGGGCGGTGACGCTGCCGTGGAAGCGGGGCGAGGACTCGCTCGTCGCCCCGCCGCGCACCTTGCGCAGCCAGCCCTGGGCCTGGAGGTGGTCCAGATCCCGGTGGACGGTCATCAGGGAGACGTCGTGCACGGCCGCGAGATCGGCGGAGCGTACGAACCCCCGCGCGAGCGCCTCCTCCCGGATGAGCCGGCGCCGCTCCTCGCGGGCCTCGCAGCGGTCCTGAGCGGGAGCGGCCCCGTCGGGACCGCTCCCGTCGGTACCGCTCCCGGCCTCCTCCGCTGGAGCTGAACTCGGTGCCATCCGCGCCCTCCTCGGGTGAAGTTCTCTGCTTCTTCACTCGATCCTCTGGTATCCCCGCAGGTCAGACGGCGAGTCTTAAGTCCTTCTCACATGGGATACGGCCCCTTCCGAGGGAGATGTCCACAGGAAGTTGACGCCGGTTTCACCGGAATTGTTAGCTCGTTCCTGCCAGGGTCACCCAGCACCGGACCGCCACCGCCGCCGGTCCGCAGACCCGCCTCCGCGGCCCCGCCGCCATCCACCCCACCGCATCCACTTCATCGCATCGACTCCATCGACGCCGATCGGGGACATCAATGACGAAGACCCCCCAGCCCCTCGCGCACTGCGGAGAGGGCCCGCCCACCTCACGCCTCGCCCGCATGGGCATCCCGCAGTCCATATCCTCCGGCTACCTCGGCCTCGTCATCTTCATGACGGGCGTGGGCATCGAGGCCGGATACCTCTCGCCCTACCTGGAGGGCCTCGGCATCGCCGCCTCCGACGTGGCGATGATCTTCACCGTGTACGGGCTCACCGGCGCCGTCGCGGCCTGGCTCTCCGGAGCGCTCTCCGATCTGTGGGGCCCCCGCAAGGTCATGTGGTGCGGGCTGATCACCTTCGCGGTCACCCACGTCTTCTTCCTCGCGGTCGCGATCCCCTCCAAGGAGTACGGCCTCCTCCTCATCGGCTACGCCCTGCGCGGCCTCGCCTTCCCGCTCTTCGCCTACGCCTTCCTCGTCTGGATCGCCGCGGTCGCCCCGCCCCGCCAGATGGGCAGCGCCATGGGCTGGTTCTGGTCGGCCTTCTCCGCGGGCCTGCCCACGCTGGGATCCCTCTGCGCGAGCCTCCTCATCCCGGTCATCGGCGAGTACGCCACCCTGTGGGTCGCCCTCGGCGTCGTCGCGGTCGGCGGCCTGCTGCCGCTGCTGCTCATCAAGGAGAAGACGGGATCCTCCCGCCTCGCCCCGCCCGGCGAGAGCCCGATGGCCGGCCTGGTCGGCTCCCTGACGATCCTCTACCGCAACCCGCGCGTGGGCGCCGGCGCCGTCGTCCGCATGTTCAACACCGCCTCGCAGTTCGGCTTCATGGTCATGCTGCCGGTCTGGTTCATGAACACGGTCGGCCTCAGCAACGAGCAGTGGCTGCGCCTGGTGGCCGTCATGTTCGGCACCAACATCGTCACCAACCTCGCCTTCGGCGTCATCGGCGACCGCATCGGCTGGCGCACCACCGTCGCCTGGTGCGGCGGCGTCGGCTGCACGATCTCCTCCCTCCTCCTCTTCCACGTGCCCGACGCGGTCGGCGGCGTCTACCCGGTGTGCCTGCTGGTCGCCGTGTTCTACGGGGCCACGCTCTCCGGCTACGTACCCCTCTCCGCGCTGATGACGTCCATCGCCCCGAGCCACAAGGGCCAGGCCATGGCCGCCCTCAACCTCGGCGCCGGCGCCTCCGCCTTCCTCGGCCCGCTCACCGTCAGCCTCTTCCTCGGCCCGCTCGGGGTCGGCGGGGTCACCTGGATCTTCGCCGGGTTCCACGCGGTCAGCGCCCTCCTGATGCTGGTGATCAAGACGACCGGCAGCGGCGCGTCGCCGACGCCGCGCACGGCGGGCGCCCCGGAGGCTGCTGCGGAGGCCGACCCGAAGGCCGGGAACCTGCCGCACGCCGACCCCACCGAAAAGCTCCTCTCCCCGAACACGAAGGGACGGTGACCCACGATGTCCGTACTCGCCATCGACGTCGGCACCACCATGATCAAATCGGTCGTCTTCGACGACCAGGGCAACGAGCTGGCCGTCTCCCGGCTCGGCACCGAGGTCCTGCGCCGCCCCCCCGGCTGGGCCGAACAGGACATGGACACCGTGTGGAACACGGTCGTCTACACCGTCCGCAACGCCCTCTCCGACATCGACGACCCCGTCTGGCTCGTCACCTTCACCGCCCAGGGCGACGGCGCCTGGCTCATCGACCGGGAGGGGCGCCCCACCGGCCCCGCCATCCTGTGGTCCGACGGCCGCGCCGGGGACATCCTCACCGGCTGGGAGAGCGAAGGGCTCCTGGAAGAGGCCTTCCGCCGCAACGGCTCCCTCACGTGCAGCGGCATGCCGAACGCCGTCTTCAGCTGGCTCGGCTCCCACGACCCCCAGCGCCTGGCCGGATCGGCCGCCTCCCTGACCGCCGCGGGCTGGCTCTTCCTCAACCTCACCGGCACCGTCGCGACCGACGAGTCCGACGCCTCCGCACCCTTCCTCGACCACGCCACCGGCGACTACGACGACACCATCGTCGACCTCTTCGGCCTCGCCGCGCACCGCAGGCTGCTGCCGCGCGTCCTCGGGGAGGAGGAGCGGATCGCCGAGATCACCCCGCAGGCCGCCGGACAGCTCGGCCTGCCGGCCGGACTACCCGTGGTCATGGCCCCGTACGACATCGCCGCCACCGCCCGCGGCGTCGGGGTCGTCAACCCCGGCCAGGCGTGCACCATCCTCGGCACCACCCTCTGCACCGAGATCGTCCGCAAGGGCATCGACACCACCGGCGAGCCCTCCGGCATCAACATCGCCTACCGCGGCCGCGAGCGCGTCCTGCGGGCCTTCCCCACCTTCAACGGCGCCGAGGTCCTGGTCTGGGCGTCGAAACTGCTCGGCCTGGACGGCCCGCCCGATCTCACCCGGCTCGCCTTCGACTCCGTACCGGGAGCGAACGGCCTGAGCTTCCTGCCGTACCTCTCGCCCGCGGGGGAGCGGGCCCCCTTCCTCGATCCCGGCGCGCGCGGCACCTTCTGGGGGCTGTCCCTGGAACACTCGAACGCCGACGTGGCCCGCGCCGTCCTCGACGGGCTCTCCCTCGTCCTGCGCGACTCGCTGGTGGCCTCCCGTACGAACGTCACCGAGCTGCGGCTGTGCGGCGGCGGGGCCAACAGCGACGACTGGTGCCAACTCATCGCCGACGTCACCGGAGTGCCCACGGCCCGCTCGGTGGACACCGAACTCGGCGCGAAGGGCGCCTTCCTGACGGGCCTGGTGCTCTCCGGCGCCGAATCCTCGATGCACTCGGCCGCCTCCCACTACGTCCGGATGACCTCCGGCTGGGAGCCGGACCCGGAGCGCGCCGACTTCTACGCGGCCCGCTACGGGGAGTTCCTGAACTGGCGCGGCCTCGTCCGCGAAGCGGGCTGGACCTGCGGCCCGGCGCCCCTCTCCCTCTCCCGCCCGACCACCCGCCCGACCCGCACCGGGGAACTCCAAGGAGCCGTACGTGCCTGACCGCGCACCCGAACCCGGACCCGTTTCCCTGCCGCAGGACGCCGTCTGGCTCGGCCTCGACCTCGGTACGCAGTCCGCGCGCTGCCTCGCCGTCGACTCCGCCGGCCACGTCCTCGCCGCCGCCTCCCGCCCGCTGACCAGCCACCGCGACGGCAACCGCCACGAGCAGGACCCCGAGCAGTGGTGGAGCGCCCTCACCGGGGCCTGCCGCGAGGCCCTCGACGGGATCGAGCCCCACCGCGTCCGGGGGCTCGCCCTCGACGGGACCTCCGGCACCATCCTGCTCGCGGGCCCCGACGGCACCCCGCTGACCCGCGGCCTCATGTACGACGACGGGCGCGCCGCGGAGCAGGCCGTACGGGCCAACGAGGCCGGGGCGCGGGTCTGGCAGGAGCTCGGCTACCGCTCCATGCAGCCCTCCTGGGCCCTGCCCAAGCTCCTGTGGCTCCTGGAGAACGAACCGGCGGCGGCCGCCCCCGGGACCCGGCTGCTCCACCAGGTGGACCTCGTCACCTGGCGGCTGGCCGGCCGGCAGGTCGCCAGTGACGCCAGCCACGCCCTGAAGACGGGCTACCACCTCCTCGAGGAGCGCTGGCCGGAGAAGGAGTTCGCCGACCTGGGCGTCCCCGCCGGGCTCCTGCCCGAGGTCGTACGCCCCGGCGCCGTCATCGGCAGCGTCGGCCCCGAGGCGGCCGAGCTCACCGGCATCCCGGAGGGAACACCGATCGTCGCCGGCATGACCGACGGCTGCGCCGCGCAGATCGGCGCGGGCGCCCTCGCCCCCGGCGCCTGGAACTCCGTGCTCGGCACCACCCTGGTCTTCAAGGGAGCCAGCCCGCACCTGGTCCGGGACCCCCACGGCGTCGTCTACTGCCACCGGGGCCCCGGCGACGCCTGGCTCCCCGGCGGGGCCTCCGGCAGCGGGGCCGGCGTGCTGTCCCGCGAGTTCCCGGGCGCGGACCTCGACCGGCTGACCGTCGAGGGCGCGGAGCTCGACCGCGACACCGTCGCCTACCCGCTGGTCTCCACCGGCGGCGAACGCTTCCCCTTCCGGGCACCGGACGCGCGGGGCTTCCTCCTCGCAGCGGGCGGGGAGGCCGGGGAGGCGGGCGAGCCCGGGGAGGCGGGGGAGGCCGAGCGCTTCCACGCGTACCTCCTCGGCGTCGCCTGCCTCGAACGCCTCTGCTTCGACTACCTCGACCTCCTCGGCGCCCCCGTCGACGGCCCCCTCACCCTCACCGGCGGCGGCGCGCGCAACGCCTACTGGAGCAGGCTCCGCGCCGACGTCCTGGGCCGCCGGGTGCGCCTGCCGGAACACGCCGAGGGAGCCCTCGGCATGGCGGTGCTCGCCGCCACCTCCTCGGGTGCGTCCCTCCAGGACGCGGCGGCGGCCATGGTCCGCATCGAGCGGGAGATCGAGCCCGACCCCGCGCGGACCGCCCGCTGGCTCCCCGTCTACGTCTCCTTCGTGGAGGAGCTCGTCCGGCGCGGCTGGCTCGACCGGGCCGTGGCCGACCACGCGAGGGGAAGGGCCGCCCGGTGACATCCGACCCGGTGAAAGCCGACCCGATGAAGGAGCACCCGGTGCAGGACCGCCCGACGACCGACTTCGTGCTGGTGCGCCACGGCGAGACCGTGTGGCACGCCGAGAACCGTTATGCGGGCCGCGCCGACGTCGCGCTGACCGAGCGCGGCCTGCGACAGGCCGATGAACTCGCTGACTGGGCCCGCGGGCAGCGCTTCGACGCGGTGCTGCACTCCCCGCTCGCCCGGGCCCGCCTCACGGCCGCACCCGCCGCCCGCTCCCTGGGCATCGCACCCCGCGAGGACGCCCGCCTCTACGAGATCGACTTCGGCGAGGGCGAGGGGCTGAGCCTGGCGGAGATGCGCGCACGCTTCCCCCAGGAGCACGCGGCCTTCCTCCGCGACCCGGTCGCCCACCACCTCCCCGGCGGGGAGGACCCCCGCCGGGCGGCGGCCCGGGCCCGGGCCTGCCTGGAGGAGACGGCCCGCACCCTCCCCGGCGGGCGCGTGCTCGTGGTCGGGCACAACGCGCTCTTCCGGGTCCTGCTCTGCGACCTGCTGGGCATCGAACTCGGCGCGTACCGGCAGGTGTTCCCCGTCCTCGACAACGCCACCACCACCGAGATCCGCCTCTCCGGGGCCACCGGAGACGGCCGGGCGGCGCTGCTGTCCTTCAACGCCCCGACGCGGACGGGGGATCCGGCTCCGCGATGACCCGTACCCCCGCATCCGTACCCGTACCCGCCCCGACCGCACCGCACCCCGCTCCCGAAGGAACCCGCCCGATGAACACCAAGGTCCTCGCCGCAGGCGACCACTTCGTCCTCCCGCACCTGCTGACCGAAGAGGTCCGCCGGGCGAGCGACGGCGCCTGCGAGGTATCCGAGATCCAACTGCCGTGGCCCCACACTCCCTTCGGCCCGGTCGCCGAAGTCGTCGAGGCCTCCGGCACCGAAGAGGAGATGATCGAGGCGCTCCAGGGCGCCGAGGTCTGCGTCACGCAGCTCGCCCCGCTCACCGAGCGCATCCTGGCCGCGTGCCCCGACCTGAAGCTGATGTGCATCAGCCGGGGCGGACCGGTCAACGCCAACCTGGAAGCGGCCACCCGCCACGGAGTGGCGGTCTGCTACGCCCCCGGCCGCAACGCGGTCGCCACTGCCGAGCACACCCTGACCCTGCTGCTGGCCGCCGCCCGCGGGGTCGGCGACACCCATGCCGACATGCGCCGCGGAGTGTGGCGGGGCGACTACTACGACTACGACAACTGCGGGATCGAGATCGAGGGGGCCACGGTCGGCCTGATCGGCTACGGGGCCATCGGCTCCCGCGTCGCCAAGGTGCTCGTCGCGATGGGCGCCGAAGTCCTGGTCCACGACCCGTACGTGAAGCCCGACCTGGTCGCGGGCATCGCCGAACTCGTCGGTCTGGACACCCTGCTGACCCGTTCCCGGATCGTCTCCCTGCACGCCCGCGTCACCGAGGAGACCACGGGCATGATCGGAGCCGAGCAGATCGCGATGATGCCCCGGGGCTCCGTGCTCGTGAACTGCGCCCGGGGCGCCCTCCTCGACTACGAGGCCGTCTGCGACGCCATCGACTCCGGGCAGCTCGCCGGAGCCGGATTCGACGTCTTCCCGGTCGAGCCCGTACCGGCCGGCTCCAGGCTGCTCACCACCCCCGGCATCGTCATGACCCCGCACATCGCGGGCGGCAGCCAGCAGGTCGCCCACAAGGCCGCCCGGATCGTGGCCGGCGAGGTCGGCCGCTACCTGCGCGGCGAGCCCCTCGCCCACTGCGCGAACCCCGAGGTCTTCGGGACCGCCGCGTCCTGACCGCACACGGCCGCCCCACCCTCCTCCATTCCTCCCCCCACGCACTCTGGAGATCGAACCATGGACCAGTCGAACCGCTACGCGAACCTCGCCCTCAGGGAAGAGGCCCTGATCGAGGGCGGCCGCCACGTGCTGTGCGCCTACACCATGAAGCCCAAGGCGGGGTACGGCGACTACCTCTCCACCGCCGCCCACTTCGCCGCGGAGTCCTCGACCGGAACCAACGTCGAGGTGTGCACCACCGACGAGTTCACCAAGGGGGTCGACGCCCTGGTCTACGAGATCGACGAGGCCCGGGAGCTCATGAAGATCGCCTACCCGGTCGACCTCTTCGACCGCAACATCATCGACGGCCGGGCGATGATCGCCTCCTTCCTCACCCTGACCATCGGCAACAACCAGGGCATGGGCGACGTCGAGTACGCCAAGATGCTCGACTTCTACGTACCGCCGGCCTACCTGCGGCTGTTCGACGGCCCGACGATGAACATCCAGGACATGTGGCGCGTCCTGGACCGCCCGGTCGTCGACGGCGGCATGGTCGTCGGCACCATCATCAAGCCCAAGCTGGGCCTGCGCCCCCAGCCGTTCGCGGACGCCTGCCACCAGTTCTGGCTGGGCGGCGACTTCATCAAGAACGACGAGCCGCAGGGCAACCAGGTCTTCGCGCCGCTGAAGGAGACGATGAAGGCCGTCGCCGACGCGATGCGCCGCGCCCAGGACGCCACCGGGGAGGCGAAGCTCTTCTCCGCCAACATCACCGCCGACGACCCGGCCGAGATGGTCGCGCGCGGCGAGTACATCCTGGAGACCTTCGCGGAGAACGCCGACCACGTGGCCTTCCTGGTCGACGGCTACGTCGCCGGCCCGACCGCCGTCACCACCGCCCGGCGCAACTTCCCCGGCCAGTTCCTCCACTTCCACCGGGCCGGCCACGGCGCCGTGACCAGCCCGCAGTCCCGGCGGGGCTACACCTCCTTCGTGCACTGCAAGATGACCCGCCTGCAGGGCGCCTCCGGCATGCACACCGGCACCATGGGCTACGGAAAGATGGAGGGGGACACCGCCGACAAGGCCATCGCCTTCATGCTGGAGCAGGACACCGCCGACGGCCCCTTCTACCGTCAGGAATGGCTGGGCATGAAGCCCACCACCCCGATCATCTCGGGCGGCATGAACGCCCTGCGCCTCCCCGGGTTCTTCGACAACCTGGGCCACTCCAACGTCATCCAGACCTCCGGCGGCGGCGCCTTCGGCCACCGGGACGGAGGCACGGCGGGCGCCAAGTCCCTGCGCCAGGCGCAGGACGCCTGGCAGCAGGGCATCAAGCTGGTGGAGTACGCCAAGGACCACCCGGAACTCAAGGGCGCCTTCGCGTCCTTCACCGCCGACGCGGACCGGCTCTACCCGGGCTGGCGCGACGAGCTCGGGACCGGAGCGTAGAAACGCCGGAACCGGCCCTCCCCCCGCATCGGGGGGAGGGCCGGCGTCGTTCGGGGGTGGTGCGGGGGTCAGCTCGTGGGGAAGTTGTCGGCGGTGCGGATCCGGTCACGGATCCAGACGCCGGCCGGCTTCAGGGACGAGGTCCCGGTCCACGGGCCGTTGCTGTTGCAGGTGCCCTCCTTGAAGACGGCGCCGCTGCGGTTGTCGTCGGAGAAGTTCCAGTTGGTCCAGCTGATCTTCTTGGCGGCCATCAGGTCCAGGTACTTCTGCGTCATGGCGAAGTCGTTGGCGCCCTCACCCGCGTAGTTCTGGGTGCCGAACTCGGTGACGAACACCGGGATCCGGTCGGCGGCGCGGGACAGGGTGTCCAGGTACTCCTCGCGGTGCGAGAACGCGTAGAAGTGGAAGGTGTACATGATGTTGGAGGCGTTGACCTGGTTGTTCACGACCTCGGTCTCGTCGCCGCCCTCCGAGACCCCGAAGGAGGACCAGGCGCGCGTCCCGACCAGCACCGGGGCGTTGGAGTCGATGCCGCGGATCACCGGGATGATCTGCTCGGCGTAGGACTTCACCTTGGCCCAGGTCACCCCGCTGGGCTCGTTGGCGATCTCGTAGAGGACGTTGCTCTTGTCCTTGTGGCGGTTGGCGATGGCCGTGAAGAAGGTCTTGGCCTTGGAGAGGTTGGCGTTGGGGTCGCCCGGGTCGAGCATGTGCCAGTCCACGATCACGTACATGCCGCGGGCGGTGGCCTGTTCGATGAGTGAGTGGGCGAGGTCGGTGAACTTCTGCGGGTCGGTCTCGTAGCCCTCCTCCTGGACGTACGTGGAGACGCGCAGGATGTCGGCGTTCCAGTCCTTGGCGAGGGCGTCGAGCGAGCCGGAGGTGAGGCACTGGGCGTACCACTGGGTTCCGTGGGTGCTCATGCCGCGCAACTGGATGGGCTTGCCGTACTGGTTGCAGAGCTTGGTGCCGCAGACCGTGAGCTGGCCGTTGACGGCGACCGGGGTGCTGCCCGTGGGCGGGGTGGTCGTCCCCGTGTCCACCGACAGGTGGTCGACGTTGGGCCCGCCGTTGGAGGTGGTGGCGGTGGCCCGGATGGTGTTTGCGCCCGCCTTGAGGTTCGCGGTCAGGGCGGTGGTGGCCCAATTGGTCCACGCGCCCGTGCCGTTGAAGGCCTTGTTGGTGGCGACGACGGTGCCGTTGACCGTCAGGGTCATGGGCCGGTTGGTGGTGGTGCCGTTGGCGTACCGGAGGGTGAGTCCGGCACTGCCGGCGGCGGCCGCGTTCACCGTCCACTCGACATAACTACCGTTGAGGTTGTCGTAGTTGACGAATCCACTGCCGGTGAAACCGGAGTGGTTGGATTCTACGAGGCCCTGCGAGATGCGGGCGCTCTCGGCCTCGTGGGTGACGGCGGCGGCAGAGGTGGCAGCCGAGGTGGGGGCGGGGCTGCCGGCGGTGGGGGCGGCTATGCCGGGTGCGCCGGCCAGGCCGACGAGCAGGCTGCCGGTGAGGGTTCCGGCGGCGGCGAGGGTGCGCAACCGGAAGCGTGGGGGTCTCAAGACGTCTCCATCCCGTTGACGATCCTGCGATCGTAAGGAAAGTTTCCTAACGGCATGGAATGGAATATCAGCCTCCCGCGATCCACCACAAGAGTCTTGCGCTCAATCCACATATGTGGACTGGAAATTGATGAAGAGACAGTCATTGACCGACTGGACGTCTGCCAGCACGATGTAGCGCGGCTCACCTCCCCAACTCCCCCCACCACCGCAGGAGGAACGTTGTCCGCACGATGGAGAACCGCCGCCGCATGCGGCGGCGCCACGGCCCTGCTCATGGCCTCCGGCGTCGCCCTCGGCTCCCTGGACGGCGGCGCTCAAGCCGCCGTCCCCACCGCCTCCGCCGCTGTGACCGGCGGCCTCGACCTGTCCCAGGGCAACCGGCGCACCCCGGTCAGCGGGCTCTACGACTGGTCCAAGGCCGGCTACCGGGGCGGCGCCGATCTGCCCGGCCCGGGACAGGCGAACCCCGACGCCGCCTGCCAGATCACCCCCACGGAACTGGCCGGCCTCGGCGTCACCCCGAACGACGGAGCCGACGACTCGGCCGGACTCCAGGCGGCGATCGACCAGATCCGCACCAACTGCTCGCCGGGAGCCGGGCACGGCAAACTGTCGCTGATCACTCTCCCCGCCGGGGTCCTCGACGTGAGCCGGCAGATCTCGGTCGACGCCGACTACCTCGTCCTGCGGGGCGCGGGCAGCGGCGCCGGCGGCACCCGGTTCGTGTTCCGGCCCGACGCCAACACCCGCTACGACGCGCTCACTCCGGACGGTTCCGACTGGGACGAGGACGGCATGACCGCCGGCTCGGCCAAGGGCGGATGGATCTGGCCCGGCCGCGGGCTCTTCCGTGTCCAGTCCCGCGGTGTGCACTCCGCCTACGCCTCCGAGTACGCGGCCGCCCCCGCCAACCGCAAGGACCTCTTCGAGGGCACCGTCAACGTGCACTGGAAGGCCGGGCTGAAGCTCCGCGACAAGGCCGGCGACACCGGCTTCGCGGCCCGCGCCGGGGACAAGGTCGTGCACCTGGCCTCCTCGGGGGCGCTGGGCGCCTTCCAGCCGGGCGGCCTCGTCAACATCCGGGCGGCGAACACGCTGAAGTTCTACGCCCAGCAGGACGTCCAGCCCGCCGACGGCACGCTCCAGAACATCCACATGCGCCAGCAGATCTTCACCGTGGCGGCCGTGGACACCGCCAACCGCACGCTGACCCTGGACAAGCCGCTGGAGTTCGACGTCCCGGTGAGCTCCACCTCGGACGGCTCGGCGCCGATCGCCGGCGCGGTCTACGACTCCAAGGCCGCCCCGCTCGTCGACCCGGTCCTGGGCGTCGGCTTCGAGGGCTTCGCGCTCACCCACGAGATCCCCGGACTCGCCGCGGCGGACGCGAAGTTCAACTACGGCAACATGGCGCCGGCCGAGGAGATGCACGGCATCGTCTTCAAATGGGCCGCCGACTCCTGGGTCCGGGGCATCCGGACGGAGATGACCGGGTCCCACCCGATCGTCACCGAGGAGGCCTACCGCCTCCAGATCGTCGACAACCAGCTCGACGGATCGTGGAACAAGGGCAAGGGCGGCAACGGGTACTTCCGCGGCTCGCGCGTCTGGGACTCCCTCTACGCGGGCAACACCTCACGCAACCTGCGCCACTTCACCTTCCAGTGGTCGGCCTCCGGGAACGTGGTCATCGGGAACGACTTCGATTCCGACCTCAACCTGCACGGCGGCTGGGAGCGCAACAACCTCTTCGAGAACAACACGGTGACCGTGCCCTACGACCACCGCTCCGGCAACTGCCGGGCGAACTGCGGCGAGGAGGGCGGCGGCGGCCCCGACGCCTCCACCTGGTACCCGATCTGGTGGGGCGCGGGCAAGAAGGCGGTGAAGTGGTCCGGCTCCTCCGGCCCGCGCAACGTCTTCTTCAACAACGCCATGAGCAAGCAGACAGCGGCGGGCGCGGGCTACACCCCGTACTACTCCGACGCGGGCCGGATCTACCAGTTCGGCTGGAGCGGCACGGCGTGGAAGCACCTCGACCAGGGCGGCACGGCGATCCCCGACTGGGCCGGCCGTGAACGGCTCGACTACACCGGCGGCCACGGAGTGGACGCCACCAGGACGGACACCGGAGCCTCGCTCTTCCTGAAGTCCCTGACGGGAGGGCCTACGCCCACGCCCACGCCCACACCGACGCCCACCCCCACCCCGACACCGACCTCCTCGCCGACCACCCCGCCGCCGGCCGGCTGCCTGACCGTGCGGACCGTCCGGACCAACGCCTGGAGCAGTGGCTACGGCATGGACGTGTTCGTCAAGAACGACTGCGACACCGCGGTCGCGGGCTGGAAGGTCGAGTTCACCCTGCCCTCCGGCACCACCGTGTCCAGCCACTGGTCGGCGAACAAGACGCAGAGCGGCCAGCGGTACGGATTCACCAACGTGGCGTGGAACGGCGCCATCCCCGCGGGCCAGGAGAAGGGCTTCGGATTCAACGCGGCCGGGCTCGGCCTGCCCACCCAACTCACCGTCGTCCGCCAGTAGGAAGCGAGCCGAACACATGCGCAGAGCGATACCGGGAGCCGTCGTGGCGACCGTGGCCGGTCTGGTGGCGGCGGGGGCGCTGACCCTGCCCGCCCAGGCCGCCGCACCCAGCCTCACCGCCCGCGTCACGCAGGCCAACGCGTGGGACTCCGGCTACGGAGCCGACGTGGTCGTCACCAACGGCGGGGACGCCGCCGCCACGGCCTGGAAGGTGGAGTTCGACCTGCCGGCCGGCACGACGGTCAGCAGCCACTGGTCGGCGAACAGGACCCAGAGCGGCCAGCACTACACCTTCACCAACGTCAGCTGGAACGGGGACATCGCCCCGGGCGGCTCGAAGGGCTTCGGCTTCAACGCCTCGGGCCTCGGCCTGCCGCTCAACTGCAAGATCAACGGCGCTCCGTGCACGGGCGGCGGCCCGGGAACCCCGACGCCTACCCCCACGCCGACCCCCACCCCGACTCCGACTCCCACGCCGACCCCGACTCCCACGCCGACCCCCACCCTCCCGCCCGGCCCCGTCGTCGACGTCAGCACCTCGGCCGAGCTCCGCAGCGCGCTGGCCGCCGCCGCGCCCGGCCAGACGATCCGGATGGCGGCCGGTGAGTACCGGGGCTCCTTCGTCACCGAACGGGACGGCACCGCCGCCGCGCCGATCACCCTGACCGGCCCGCGCACCGCCGTGCTCGTCAACGACGGCCCCTCCGGCACCGCCCCGTCCTGCCCCGCACCCACGGCGGGCTGGGACTCCGGCTACGGGCTGTGGCTGTACGGGGCCCCGTACTGGAACCTCACCGGCTTCACCGTGAAGGACTCCAAGAAGGGCGTGGTGATCGACGACTCCCACCACGTCAAGGCCGACGGGCTGTACGTCCACCACGTCGACGAGGAGGGGGTGCACTTCCGGAAGTCCTCCGCCGACGGCGTGATCCGCAACTCCGTCATCGAGCACACCGGCCTGGTCCAGCCCGGCTACGGCGAGGGCGTCTACCTCGGCTCGGCGGGTTCCAACTGGGGTTGCCACGGCAACTCCGGCGGGGTGGACCGATCCGACCGGGTGCTCGTGGAGAACAACCGGATCGGCCCCTACGTGGCCGCGGAGGCCATCGACATCAAGGAGGGGACCTTCGCCGGGACCATCCGCGGAAACACCTTCGACGGCCGGGGGATCACGGGACAGAACTCCGCCGACTCCTGGGTCGACGTGAAGGGCGTCGACTACGTGATCGAGGGCAACAAGGGCACCTTCGCCCCGCCCGGCACCTTCGCCAACGGCTACGAGACGCACAACCCCTCCACCACCCCGGCCTTCGACAACGGCTGCGGCACGGTGTGGCGGAACAACACCTCGGACCTCGGCGGCGCCGGCGCCTACGCCGTCAAGGTCACCTCGGTGTCGAAGTGCTCCGCCCGGCCGAACGTCGTCCACACCTCCAACACGGTCACGGGGGCCACGTCCGGTCTGACCAACATCCCGGTCACACCGTAAGGGTGACGGTTCATCTGATGCCGTGACGGCGCAGCGTGTTCGCGAGGGCGGTGGCATGGGAAACGACCGCCTTCGCGACGCGCTCGGTCTCCGCCTCGGTTGCTGCCTCCACCGGCATCGAGCAGCTGATGGCGTCCGAGGCGGGGATCCGGTAGTGGACGGGCGCCGACAGGCAGGCCACTCCCGGGGTGCCCTGCTCGCGTTCCAGGGCCCAGCCCCGGTCCCGTACCAGGGCCAGCTCGGCGTACAGCGCGGCGCGGTCGGTGACCGTGTTCGGGGTGAATGCCTCCAGGTGGGCGGGCAGTACCGCGTCCACCTCCTCGGTGGTGAGGTCGGAGAGCAACGCCTGTCCCAGCGCGGTCAGATGGGCCGGCAGCCGGCGGCCGACCCGGGAGATGGCGCGGACGTTGTCGCGTGCCTCGCGGCTGGCGAGGTAGAGGACGTACGCGTCGTCGCGGCGGGCGAAGTGGACGGTGTAGCCCGTCTCCTCGCGGAGGTCCTCCATCACCGCGTGCGCGTACGGCAGCGCGGGGTCGCGGTCGAGGTAGGCGGTGCCGGAGAGCAGTGCGTGCGGGCCGACGCCGAAGGCGGAGCCGCTGTCGTCCGCCTCCACCCACTTGAGCTCGCGCAGGGTCCGCACGAGCGCGTGCAGGCTGCTGCGCGGGTACCCGAGGCGGTCCTGGAGCTCGGACACCGTGAGTTTCTCGGGGGAGGAGGCAAGTGCCTCCAGGATGCGCACGGTTCGCTCGGCGGACTTGACCGTCGCGACGTCGGGCGTGACTCCGGGCATGTACATCCTCCAAATTCCGCGCGGCTGTTGACCGGCATGGTAGCGGACGCTTACTTTCCCTTGCAGGGCAACCACATGCTCAGATCCTGTCCACATATCTAGACGAGGATCCACCTCTCATGAATCGCACAACCACCGTCCTGGCCGCCTCGCTGGCCGCCGTACTCGCCCTCGGGACCCTCGCCGGCTGCGGCGCGGAACCCGGGGACGACAGCGCCGGAGGCGACGACAAGGCCCCCCTGGAGATCTGGGTCCGCAAGCCCCCCGGCTCGCCCACCGAGAAGACCCACCAGGACCTGGCCGCCGCCTTCACCCAGGCCACCGGGGTCGAGGCCAAGGTCACCGCACTCTTCGACGACTTCGAGACCAAGCTCCAGCAGGCCGCGGCGCAGAAGGACCTGCCGGACCTGATCGTCAACGACACCGCCCAGCTCGGCACCCTCGTCAAGCAGGGCCTGGTCCGCGAGGTCAGGCAGTCCGAGGTGGCGGGCGGCGACCAGCTGATCCCCAGCTCCTGGGAGGCCGCCCGGGCCGCCGACGGCAAGTACTACGGCGTGCCCTTCTCCGCGCAGACCTTCGCCCTCTTCGTCCGCAAGGACTGGCGGGAGAAGCTGGGCATCGCACCGCCCACCGACTGGGACCAACTCGACGCCCTCGCCGCCGCGTTCACCAGCAACGACCCCGACGGCAACGGCAAGCCCGACACCTACGGCTACGTCATCCCCGGCACCACCAAGCGCGGCTACATGGACTGGTACTTCTCCAGCTTCCTCTGGTCGGCGGGCGGCGAGTACTTCACCGGCGAGGGCAAGGCCCTGAAGCCCGCGATCGACAGCCCCGGGGCCGTGGCGGCCGCCCGGCACCTCAAGGACCAGTTCTGCACCGACAAGAGCGTGGTCCCCGGCGCGGTCACCGCCGAGACCACCCAGGCGCACCCGCTGTTCGAGACCGGCAAGGGCGGCATCTACCTCACCGGCCCGTACAACATGGCCCGCTTCGACAAGGCCCTCGGCAAGGACAAGTACGAGATCCTCCCGCTGCCGCCCGGCCCGGGCGGCAAGAGCGCCGTCCTCGCCGAGGGCGAGAACACCTACCTCATGGCCGGCTCGAAGAACCCCAAGGGCCAGCTGAAGTACGCCGAGTTCCTCATCGGCGCCGAAGGGCAGAAGGCCGGCATGGCGGGGGACACCGCGGGCAACGTGGTCCGGCTGCCCGTCAACAAGTCCGTCCAGCTGTCCGCCGTCCGCCAGGACACCCGCTGGCAGGTCTTCGACAAGGTCTACCGCGAGTCCGGCCGCTACTCGCCCGTGGTGAAGGAGTGGACCCCCTTCCGCCAGGCCGCCGCCGAAGCCCTCAACGGCATGGTCGCCGACTGCGGTTCCGACCCGGCAGCCGTGCTCGGCAAGCTCGCCGCCTCGTTCACCGAGGAGCTCAAGAAGCAGGGGGCGGGGTCCTGATCCGGCAGACCCGCCCCGGGAGCCGCCGCCCCCGGCGGGGGAGGCTGACCCCCTGGCTGTTCCTCGCCCCGGCACTGCTCCTCTTCGCGCTCTTCAAGTTCCTGCCGATGTGGCGGGCGATCGAGATGAGCTTCCACGAGGTGCGGCCCTACCTCGGCGACCGCTGGGTGGGCACGGCCAACTACGAGCAAGTGGTCACCGACGAGGCCTTCCTCGACGCCATCGGGCACACGCTCGTCCTGGCCCTGGGGCAGACCGGCGGCTCGGTCGTCCTCGGCCTGGCGCTCGCCCTGCTCCTGGAGGGCACCGCCCGGCGGCTGTGGATCGTCCGCACCGCCGTCTTCCTGCCGACGGTCACCGCCATGGCGGTGGTCGCGGAGGTATGGCGGATCCTCTACCACCCCGCCGCCGACGGCGCCGTCAACACCCTGCTGGGATGGCTCGGTTCCGGTCCCTCGCAGTTCCTCAACAGCCCCGACAGCGCCCTGTGGTCGGTGATGGCGGTGGGCGTGTGGCGCGGCGCCCCCTACGACATGATGATCTTCCTGGCCGCGCTGGCCGGCGTCGACCGGACGCTCTACGAAGCCGCGGCCGTGGACGGGGCCGGAGTGCGGCGCCGCATCTGGCACGTCACGCTGCCCGCACTGCGCCCGGCGTTCGTCATCCTCTTCACCCTCGCCGCCATCCGCTCGCTGCGGGTCTTCACCGAGATCTTCCTGCTCACCAACGGCGGGCCCGACGGCTCCACGGAGGTGCTGATGACCCTGATCTACAAGCTCGGCCTGGAGCGCAACGAACTGGGCGTCGCCGCCGCCGGATCGATGGTGCTGCTCGGTGTGTCCGTCGCGCTGACCCTGGCCGTACGACTGTCCGGCCCCCGCGGAAAGGAGGCGGCGCGGTGAACCGCCTCGACACCGCCCTGGGCCTGGAGGAGCGGCGCGGCCCGGCCGCGACCCTCGGCAAACTGGCGCTGTACGCGCTGCTGGTGATGGTCTTCGCGGGGCCGCTCCTGGCCCTGCTGGCCAGCGCCTTCAACCGGAGCACCGACCCGACCGCGCTCACCCTGCTGCCGACCAGGCCCACCCTGGAGAACTTCCGGGCCGCCTTCGACCGCGACGTACTGCTCTACCTGCTGAACTCCTTCCTGGTGGTCGGCGGCGGGCTGCTGCTCCAGATCGGGGTCAGCATTTCGGCGGCCTACGCCCTCGCCCGCAAGCGCTTCCCGGGACTGCGGCTCGTCTTCCTGCTCATCCTCAGCACCATGATGCTGCCCGAGGAGATCCTCGCGATCCCGCTCTCCCTGGTCCTCTCCGACCTGTCGCTCACCGGCAGCCTCTGGGGAATGATCATCCCGGTCGGGGCCTGGGCCTTCTCCATCCTGGTCACCGCGGAGTTCATGAAGGAAATCCCCGTGGAGCTCGAGGAGGCCGCCCGTCTCGACGGGGCCGGCGACCTGCGGGTCTTCTGGTCGGTGATCCTGCCGCTGTGCCGGCCCGCACTCGGAGTCATCGGCATCTTCGGATTCACCATGATCTGGGACCAGTACATGCTGCCGCTGCTGGTCGCCACCGATGCCCGGCAGTTCACCCTCCCGCTCGCCCTGCGCACCCTGCGCGCCGACGAGGAGGTCGGCATCGGCGTGCTCCTCGCCGCGGCCCTCCTCGCCCTGCTGCCCAGCGTCATCGCCTTCATCGCCATGCAGCGCCAGTTCATGCGCGGCCTGACCTCCGGCGCCGTCAAGGGCTGACCCGCCCTCCCACCACCACCTCTTAGGGGAACCCATGCGCCTGCAAGGGCTGCTGTCCTTTCCACTGACCCCGTTCACCACCGACGACAAGGTCGATCTGGCCGTCTTCGCCGACCACTTGGAGCAGCAGATCGCCGCCGGCCCGGCCGGCCTCTTCGTGGCCTGCGGCACCGGAGAGTTCACCGCGCTCTCGGCCGACGAGTACCGCGACCTCGTCGCCACCGCCGTCCGCGTCGCCGACGGACGCCTCCCGGTCGTCGCCGGCTGCGGCGGCGGCCCCCGGATGGCCGGCGAGTTCGCCGTCATCGCCGCCGAGTGCGGAGCCGACGGCCTGCTGCTCCTGCCGCCGTACCTCATCTCCTCCACCCCGGCCGGACTCCTGGAGCACATCCGCTACGTCGCCGCCGCCACCGCGCTCCCGATCACCGTCTACCAGCGCGCCAACGCCGTCCTCGACGAGGCCGCCGCCGTCGGGCTCCTCGACATCCCCACCGTCACCGGGATCAAGGACGGGCGCGGCGACGTGGACGCCATGCTGCGCCTCGTCACCGCCATCCGCACCAGCGGCCACCCGCGCGCCGCCGAATTCGGCTTCCTCAACGGCCTCCCCACCGCCGAACTCTCCGTCCAGGCCTACGAGGCCATCGGCGTGGCCTGCTACTCCTCGGCCGTGCTCTGCTTCGCCCCCGACCTCGCCACCGCCTTCCACCGCGCGGTGCGCGCCGGGAACAACGAGGCCGTTCAGGTGCTGCTCTCCGAGTTCTACCTGCCGTTCGTCGCCCTGCGCGACGCCGCACCCGGATACGCGGTCTCGCTGGTCAAGGCCGGAGCACGGCTCGGCGGACTGGCCATGGGCCATGTCAGGCCGCCGCTCGTGGACGCCTCGCCGGAGCACGAACACCGGCTCGCCGGGATCATCGCCCGCGGCCGCGCCGCCCTCGCCGCACTGGAGGTGTGATGCGCGTCCGGGAGGTGGTCGTCACCCCGGTGGCCTTCCCCGACCCGCCCCTGCTCAACTCCGCCGGGGTGCACCAGCCCTGGGCCCTGCGCGCCGTCGTGGAACTCCGCTGCGGCGACGGGCTGACCGGGCTCGGCGAGACCTACGGGGACGCCCCGCACCTCGAGCTGCTCCGGGCGGCGGCCGGGGCCCTGGTCGGGCTCGACCCGTACGACACCAACGGGCTGCTGCGCCGGATCCGGACCGTGCTCGGGGGCGCCGACGCCCCCGACCGGCACGGCCTGACCGGCGGTTCCACCCCGGAGAAGACCGTGCTGCGGGTGCTCAGCCCCTTCGAGGTGGCCTGTCTCGACCTCCAGGGACAGCTGGCCGGGCGGCCCGTCGCCGACCTGCTGGGCGGCAGGGTCCGCGAGCGGGTGCCGTACGCCGGGTACCTCTTCTACAAATGGGCCGGCTCCGATCCGTACGGCGAGGCCCTGGACCCGGACGGGATCGTCGCGCAGGCCAGGGCGATGGTGGACACCTACGGCTTCCGCTCCCTCAAGCTGAAGGGCGGGGTGCGGCCGCCGGGGGAGGAGATCGAGGCGATCCGCGCCCTGCGCGAAGCCTTCCCCGGCCACCCGCTCAGACTGGACCCCAACCAGGCCTGGAACGTAGAGACTTCGATGAAGGTGGCCGCGGAGACGGAGGGCCTGCTGGAGTACCTGGAGGACCCCACTCCAGGGATGCCCGGGATGGCGGAGGTCGCGCGGACGGCCGCCATGCCGCTGGCCACCAACATGGTCGTCGTCGGCCCCCAGGACATCCCCGAAGGCTTCGGCCGGCGCGCCGTCGGCGTGGTGCTGGCCGACCACCACTACTGGGGCGGGCTGCGGCGCTCCGCCGAACTCGCCGCCGTCTGCGGCATGTTCGGCGTCGGCGTCTCCATGCACTCCAACAGCCACCTCGGGATCAGCCTGGCCGCCATGACCCATCTTGGGGCGGCACTCCCCGAGATGACCTACGCGGCGGACACCCACACGCCCTGGCAGTGCGGGGTGGACGTGGTCGCCGAGCCGCTGGAGATCGAGGACGGCTCGGTCGGGGTCCCCGACCGGCCGGGCCTCGGCGTCCGGCTCGACACCGACGCGCTCGCCCGGCTGCACGAGAACTACCTGCGCTGCGGCATCCGCGAGCGCGACGACACCGGCTACATGCAGACCTTCGACCCCGGCTACGAGAAGAGGCGCCCCCGTTGGTGACCCCGCCCCCGACCCCGCCCCCGGCCCCGCTTCCGACCCCGGCCCCACGCCCGCCCCGCCCCCCGGTCCCGCCGCCCACGGTCTCCGGCCACGCCTACCCCTGGGACGTCCTCGGCGATCCCGGCTTCGCGGACCGGGTCCGCGAAGCCGGGCTGGACGCCGTGACCCTGGCCGTCACCTACCACTCCACCCGCGCCGCCACCCCGCTGCACCCCCGCCGCCGCTTCGTCGACGCCCGGCACTCCGCCCTCTACCGCCCCGTGCGGGCCCGTGCCTGGGCCGGGCGGCGCCTGGTTCCGGCCGGCGCCCCCTGGGCGGAGGACCCCGACGCGGCGGGCGCCGCCACCCTCGCGCTGGCAGGCGCCGGCATTCCGGTGAGCGCCTGGCTGGTCCTGGCCCACAACAGCCGGCTCGGCGACCTGTACCCGGACCTGACCGTCACCAATTGCTTCGGCGAGACCTACCCCTACGCGCTCTGCCCCGCGCAGGAGGAGGTCCGGGAGTACTGCGCCACCCTCGCCACCGAGGCCCTGCGCGGCCTGCCCACGGACGCGGTGCGCGGGGTCTCGCTGGAATCCGCCGGCCAGCTGGGCGCCGTACACGCCGGCTGCCACGAGAAGACCGACGGGGCGTACCCTGCGGCCGAGCTGCGCGCCCTGTCGGTGTGCTGCTGCACCGCCTGCCGCACCGCGTGGCGGGCGGCCGGACTCGATCCCGACCAGGTGGCGCGGTGCCTGCGCGGCGGGCGGGAGCTCCCGGCGGAGCTGGGCGAGGCGCTCCTGCGCGTCCGGCACGACGCCGCCGACGCCCTGCGCGGGCGGGTACTGGAATCCGTACGGGCCACCCTGCCCGCAGCGGAGGTGACCCTGCACGCCCACCCCGACCCGTGGGCGACGGGCCCGTCCCCCGGGCTCACCGAGCGCGCCCGCACGGACGCGGACGCCCTGCTGGTGCCGTGCTGGCCCACGGGACCGGAGAGCGCCGAACTGGTGCGGCGGGCCGCAGCACCGGGCCTGCCCGTCAACGCCTACGTCACCGCCCAGCCCCCCGCCGACCCGGCCGCGCTGCCCGCCCACGTACGACGCCTGCGCGCCGCCGGTGCGACCCGGCTCAGCCTCTACCACCTCGGCCTGCTGCCGGGGGAACGACTGCCGCTGCTCGCGGCCCTGGCCAAGGAGTTCCGCGCATGACCCGCCCCCGCACCCTCCTGCTGACCGGCGCCGCGGGCGGGGTCGCCACCCTGCTGCGCCCGCTCCTGCCCGCCTACGGCTACACGCTGCGCCTCGCCGACATCAAGCCGGTCGACGGGGCCGCGGGACCGGACCACCTCACCTTCGACCTCCGGGACACCGAGGCGGTCCGGTCGGCGGTGCGCGGGGTCGACGCCGTCGTGCACCTCGGGGGGATCTCCCTGGAGGACAGCTTCGAGGCCGTCCTCGACGCCAACATGCGCGGCACGTACCACCTCTACGAGGCGGTCCGGGCGGAGGGCGTGCGCCGCGTGGTCTTCGCCAGCAGCAACCACGTCGAGGGATTCGTCCCGCTCACCGGCGGCCCCCTGCCGGCCGGTACGGAGCCGCCGGTCCGGCCGGACACCTACTACGGGCTGTCCAAGGCCTTCGGCGAGGGCCTGGCCTCCCTCTACGCGGACAAGTACGGCGTGGAGACGGTCTCGGTGCGCATCGGCTCCTGCTTCGAACGCCCCCGCACCGTGCGGATGCTGTCGACCTGGCTGAGCCCGGCCGACTGCGCCCGGCTGGTCCACGCCGCCCTGACCGCTCCCGGCGTCGGCCACACGGTGGTCCACGGGATCAGCGCCAACACCCGTGCCTGGTGGGACCTCACCTCGGCCCGGGCCCTCGGCTACGAACCGCAGGACGACGCGGAGTCCTACGCGGCCGGGCTGCTGGCCGAGCACGGCGAACTCGACCCCGCCCACGTGGACGCCCGCTTCGTGGGCGGGCACTTCACGCTGCAGCTACCGCCGACCTGAGTACGCCTACTCATGCCGGCCCGCGCCGGCCCGAGGACCATGGGCCGTCAGGGGCACGGACGGGAGACGGGGCAGGGGCATGAGCATGGGCACGGGCAGGTCTCTGGGAGCGGTGGCGGCCGTCGTGGCGGCGGTGGCGGCGCTGGTCTTCGCGTACGCGGCGGGGGCGCCGCCCGCGGTGGTGCTCGCCGTCGGGGCGGGCGCGCTGAGCCTCCTGTGGCTGCTGCTCCTGCTCACGCTGCCCTGGAACCTCTACTTCCGTGCGCAGGCGGTGCTCGCCGAGATCGCGGTCAGCCGCGAGAAGGGCATCGAGGTCTCCCCGGCCCGGGACGCCGAAGCCGCGCGCATCGCCCGCGCGATGCTCCGTACGGCCGTCGCGGGGCACGTCCTGACGGCGGCCCTCGTCCTCGCCGTCACCTGGGCGACGGGCGGGTTCACGGGGTACTGGTTCGCCGCGTTCTTCCTGCTGAGCACCTTCTTCCGGCCGGCCGGCGCCTACTTCGGCCAGCTCCGGCGGCGGCTCGGCACCCTCCTGAAGGACGTCACCCATCCGCGGGACGACGTGGTCGAACTGCGGGCCCGGCTGGCGCAGGGCGAGGCCGGGATCCGAACCCTGGAGGAGAAGGCGGAGGAGCAGTACCGGGCCCTCGCCGAACTGCGCCGCACCGTGGACGCGCTGGCCCTGAGCTCGTACGAGCGCACCGAGGAGGCGAACCGCAGGATCGCCGCACTGGGCAGGGAGTTCGAATCCACGGTGAACCGCCTCACCGACAACCAGGAGATCATCGCGGGCGTCAAGGCGTTCCTGCGCCTCCTGCGCTCCACGGACGCGGGGGTCGCGGGCGCGGGGGCCGAGGACACGGGAGCCGAGGGCGCGGCGCTGGAGGGCCGCGGGGCCCGCCGCCCGCGTGGCGAACATCCGAGGGGGCCGGAAGAATGATCACTGCTCCCCTCGTGCCGGACACCGGGCCCGACGAGGCCCCGGGGCGGTCGCGGCGGGAGTGACAAGGAGATGGGTATGGCCAGTCCCGCCGACCGAGCCGACCGCGGCCGGTCCGTCCGCCGGCAGGTGACCCGGTCCTCGCACGGGCGGTGGACGGCATCGGAGGACCGGCCCGACCCGCTCGACGTGCTGGCGCGGCAGGCCGCCGACCGGGTCGCCGAGCTGCTGCCGGTCCGCTACGGGCGGATGGCCGACTCCCCGTTCGCGTTCCTGCGGGGATCCGCCGCCGTGATGGCCGCGGACCTGGCCGCCCGGCCCCACACCGGCCTGACCGTGCAGCTCTGCGGCGACGCCCACCTGCTGAACTTCGGCCTCTTCGCCTCGCCCGACCGGGCCCTGCTGTTCGACCTCAACGATTTCGACGAGACCCTGCCGGGGCCCTTCGAATGGGACGTCAAACGGCTCGCCGCCAGCGCGGCCGTGGCCGCCCGGGACGACGGCCACGGCGACGACCGGGCGTGGCAGGCCGCCCTCGCCGCCGCCCGGGCCTACCGCCTGTCGATGCGGCGGCTCGCCGGGCAGGGCGAACTCGACGTCTGGTACCAGCGGTTCGACACGGCCGAGCTGATCCCGATGATCCGCCGGAACAAGGTGCGCAACAGGGTCGAGGCGAGCCTGGCGCGGGCCCGGCGGCGCACCAGCCTGCAGGCGTTCGCCAAGCTCACCGAGACCCGGGACGGCCGCCGGCGCATCATCCACGACCCGCCCCTGCTCGAACCCGTGACCGCGACCGAGAGCCGGGCCGTCGACGAGATCTTCAGGGAGTACCGCGCCACGCTCCCCGAGGAGCGGCGCCGCCTCCTGGACCGCTACCGGTTCGTCGAAGCGGCACGGAAGGCCGTCGGAGTCGGGAGCGTGGGCACCCGCTGCTACGTCGTCCTGCTGACGGGCCGCGACGAGCGGGACCCGCTCTTCCTCCAGATCAAGGAGGCCGGACCCTCCGTCCTGGAGGACCATCTCCCCGCCGCCGGCCACGACCACCACGGCCACCGGGTGGTCGCCGGGCAGAAGCTCCTCCAGTCGGGCGGAGACATCTTCCTGGGATGGACGACCGGCCCGGCCGGGCGCCACTTCTACCTCCGGCAACTGCGCGACATGAAGGGGTCGGCCGTCGTCGAGACCATGACCCCGGACATGCTCCGGCAGTACGTGGAACTGTGCGGCACCGCACTGGCCCGGGCACACGCCCGCTCCGGCGACCGCATCGCCATCGCCGGGTACCTCGGCAAGGCCGACGCCTTCGACCGCGCCACGGCCGACTTCGCACTCCGCTACGCGGACCAGACCGCCCTGGACCACGCCCTGCTCACCGCGGCCATCTCGCACGGAGCCATCACCGCCACCCACGGCATCTGAGGGGAGAGCGGGGAGCGCCGCGGACGGCGTTCACACGATCGGCTCAACCGAAGGTGCGGATCCGGCGCGGGCGTGTGTCCCATGGGACGGATGTCCGTTGGGACGGATGTCCGTCCTTCCCCGTCCCGGGAGTGCCATGAGTCTGCCGTCCGAGCCGCTCGACGAGGCGCACGCGACCGAGCCGGTCCGCTGGAACCTCCGCATCCTGGCCGGACACCTGCTCCGCTCGGCAGCCTCGGTCGTCCTCCTCACGGCCCTGTACTACCTGGCCCCGCTGGACGGCGGATTCGGCGTCCTGGCCGTCGTACTGCTCGTACTCGGACTGCTGCTCTTCGGCGGCCTCGTCGCGTGGCAGACCGCCGCCATCACCCGTGCGGAGTATCCGCGGCTGCGCGCCCTCGAAGCGCTGGCCACCGCCGTCCCGCTCTTCCTGGTGATGTTCTCCGCGTCGTACTTCCTGCTCTCGAAGGAGCTGCCGGAATCGTTCGCGGAGCGGCTGAGCCGGACCGACGCGCTGTACTTCACCGTCACGGTGTTCGCGACCGTGGGATTCGGGGACATCGCCCCCACGACCCAGGCCGCCCGTGCGCTGGTGACCGGACAGATGGCCCTCGATCTGATCGTGGTCGGCGTGATCGCCAAGGTCCTCTTCGGCGCGGTCAGGATCGGGATGCGCAGGCGGGGCGGACGCTCGCCGATCCCGGAGGACGACTCCTGACCGATCCGCGGCGGCCCGGGACGTGCGGGGCGTAGGGAGCTCACGGGTGGGGAACTCCACTAGGGGCAGGCCGAGTTGACGGCTCAGTGCGGGGGACGGGATCCGTCGGTCGTCGGCACCACCGAAACCCTGGGGGGCTGACGCGCGTGGATTCCCAGATCATCGTGAGTCTGGCGTCCAAGGGGGTCGCAGGGCTGGCGGTCGTCGCGAGCCTGGTGACGACCCTGCTCTCCCTGCGCGCGCAGCGGCAGAACACGCGCGACACGCTCGAGGCTCAGGAGCGGCTGTCCGCCGTGCAGGAACGCGCGCTCCACGAGCGGTCGCACGCGCAGGACCTGCGCGACAAGCGGGCCGATCCGTATCTCGCCCTGATCAAGTGGGCCGGACGCCTGCTCGAAGCCCTCGACGAACTGGACGAAGCGGCAAAGCCGTACCTGTCGGTGGAGGAATGGAACATCGACCCCGACGTCGACGACCTCCTCGACCTCTACGCCTCCGACGGGATCCACGTGCGGTACGCGGCCCTCCGCGGGCGGCTCATGGGGCTCGTCGCCGCGAACGGCCCCTTCCTGCCCAAGGCCGTGACCTGGACGGAGTCCCGGGGTGAGGTCGCCGACTTCACGATCGAGCCGGAGCCGCCGTGGACCGCCTGGCCGGCCCGGGCGGAGGCCCGTGACCGGCTGATGAACGAGGCCATAGACCTCATCGCGCAGGTCAGGGCCGAACTGCAGGGGAGGACGAGCCGCGGCTACTTCATCATCTGGCGGCTGTCCTGACCGGCCCTGACCGGTCCGGACCGAACCAGGGCGGCGGCTCGGCGCGGATCTCGAGGCCCTGCGGAGGGCCGTAGAGCGTCCGTTCGGGTGGCGTTGGCCCCTGGACGGTGATAAGTGCGCCTGGAAGTCCGCCGGTCCGTGCTGTGCTGTGGCCACGGCCCGAAGGGGGTCGTACGCGGGCCCGCCCGCTGTTAGCGGCAGGTTCGGCCCCAACAGCGAAGGAGGACTGATGTCGCGCTACCGCAAGGACCGGCGAAGGCGGAGTTTGATCGGTCAACTGCTCGTGCTGGTCGCGGTGTTGACGGTCTCGGCTCTGGACGTCTCCGGGGCGCATGCCGCCGCGGTCCACTCCAAACAGGACCCCGACTGGGATGCCATCGCCCGGTGTGAATCGGGCGGGAACTGGCGGGCGAACACCGGCAACGGCCATTACGGCGGACTGCAGTTCACCCAGTCGAGCTGGAAGGCGGCGGGGGGCCGCAAGTACGCGCCACGCGCCGACCTCGCCACGAAGGCGGAACAGATCGCCACGGCGAGGAGGCTCGCCAAGATCCAGGGAATGGGGGCCTGGACCTGCGCACGCCGCAGATGAGGGGGCGGACGAGCGCGAAGCCGAGGGGGCAGGCAAGGGGTGCGATCGCCGGGTCCGTCAGATGGCGAGGCCGTCGATCAACTCGGCGCCGGGCAGCTCCGCGAACAGCGTCCCGGGCGCGATGATCTTCCCGCGGCGGCGCCCGCTGCCGATCAGTACGTACGGCATGTCGCGGACGGCGGAGTCCACCAGCAGGGGCCAGCCGTCCGGAAGTCCCAGCGGGGTGATGCCGCCGTACTCCATGCCCGTCAGCTCCACGGCCGTCTCCATCGGGGCGAAGGAGACCTTGCGCGCGCCCAGATGACGGCGGACGGCGCCGTTCACGTCGACCCGGGCCGCGGAGGGCACCACGCAGGCGGCGAGCGTGGTCTCGCCGCCGCGCTTCGCGGCCACCACCACGCAGTTCGCCGACTGGTCCAGCAGTTCCGGGCCGAAGTGCGCGACGAAGGCGGCGGTGTCGGCGATGGCCGGGTCGGTGTCGACGTAGAGGATCTGCGCGGCGGGTACCTCGCCCTGCCAGCCGCCGACCGCTCGCGCCACGGGCGGGGTGAGCTCGTCGAGGCAATCGGGGGCGGGTACGGCGTGGTCGAACGGCCCGATGGGAGTGCGCATGATCGCACGCTAGCACCGGGCCCGACGGCGTCTGTCAGCGGGCCCGCACACCATCTCTGACCTGCTATTTCACCGGGAATGCCGGTGGGGTGGGGGTGGGGCGTGCGGATGCGGGCCGGGTGGCCCTGTGCCAGCTTGGTACGAGTGGGGGCTGGAACGGGGGGCGTCTTCCCCGAAGGGGTGCATCACAGATGAACCGACTTCTCGCCACGGCGGTGAGCACGGCCGCCGCAGGGCTTCTCGTGGTCGGCGGGGCCGCCTCGGCCCTCGCCGCCGGTCCCACCGACGACGCGACCACGAAGCTGTGCAGCAGTCTGACCGAACTCAAGGCCGACAACGCGAAGTTGCGTGCGCTCGACCCGGCGACCGCCACCAAGGACCAGATCAAGGACGCGCACAACGCCGTCCAGGACGACTGGAAGACCGTCGCCGAGTCCACCGCGCAGTTCAACGCCGCGCAGAAGGACGCGGTCAAGTCCGCCGCCAACGACCTGAAGAAGACGTACGAGGACCTGCCGGGCGACACCACCGGCGCCGAGGTCCTCACCAAACTCACCCCGGACCTGCAGAAGCTCGACACGGCCGTCGCGAGCGCCCAGACCGGCCTGCAGTGCGGCTGACCCCGACGCCCGGCCGGGGCGGGGCGCGGTAGGGGCGCCCCGCCCCGGCCGGGCACCCGCAGAGGCCCGCAAGCGCCCGTGGACGCCCGGATCCGGGCGCGCCGGGCGGGCCGGGGCCGTAGGGCGGATGCTGGAGTATGGACACCAACCGGCGCCCCGTGCGGCGCCCACCGCTCCGGGGCGTGGTTCTCGCCCTCGGACTCGCGGGCGCCCTCGCCCTGGGGAGCGCGGCCCCGAGCGCGGGCATTCCCCGCGACACCGCCCCGCCCTCCAGAACCTGGGGGCAGACGCAGACCTACAGCGACGGTCTCGGCGTCACCGTCGCCCAGCCGACCCCGTTCGCGCCGAGCGGCACCGCCGCGGGGCACCGTGAGGGCCATCAGGCCGTGGCCTGGAAGATCACCCTCAGGAACGGCACTCCGGAGCCCTTCAAGGCCGCGCTCGTATCCGTCTACGCGAAGTACGGGACGGCCGGCGAGCAGGCGGAGGCGGTCTTCGACAGCGCCAACGGCATCGGTTCCAGTTTCGAGGGGAGCATCAGCCCCGGCCGGTCCGCGACGGTGACCTATGTCTTCGACATCCCCAGGAACGGGACGGGCACCCTCGACCTGGAGGTCGTGCCCAACGTCTTCGACTACGAGGGAACCCACTGGAGCGGGCCCCTGAACACCCCCGCCGGACGGAGCTGAGCCCCTCGCACCGGTTACCGGGAGTGAGGGCGAGGGTGAGGGCAGGTGAACGAGCGCAACCCGGTCGACGAGCTGATCGTCAGCGCCGCGCAGGCCGCCGGCGGCTGGCTGGGGGCGCTGCCGGTCGCACTGGTGGCCACCAGCGCGGACGGCACCATCGTGCGCTGGAACCAGCTCGCACAGGAGCTGCTCGGTTACGCTCCGCCGCAGATGCTGGGACGCAACATCGCGGACCTCCTGCATCCGGGATCCGACCGCAGTCTGGGCCGCTCCCTCTGGGAGGCCGCGGCCGCCGGGCGGGGCGTGATGGGCACCGTGACCGCCTGGCACCGCGACGGGCACCCGCTGGAGCTGGAGATCTGGGCCTCCCCGGTGTCCGACCGCCGGCACGACGTGGCCACGGTGCTGGTCTTCGCCGCCGACGCCCACGCCGCGCGCCGCATCCGCGGCTCGTCGGCGGTGTGGGACGGCCTCTTCGCCCGCTCCCCGGTCGGCATTGCGATCCTCGACTCCCAGCTGCGGTTCCTCCAGGTCAACGCCGCACTCGAAGCCATGAACGGGCTGCCGGAATCCGCGCACGTGGGACGCAGCCTGGCCGAGATCCTCCCGGAGGTGAACGCCCGCGAGATGGAGGAGGCCATGCTCCAGGTGCTGGAGACCGGACGGCCGGTCCTGGACCGCCGCCGGGTCGGACGGACGCCCGCGGAACCGGACCACGACCGCGTGTGGTCCTGCTCCTACGTGCGGGTGGAGGATCCCGCCGGCATGTCGATCGGGGTCATCGCCTCGCTCGTCGACATCACCGAGCAGCAGCGCGACCACGTCGAAGCCGAAGCCGGACGGAGCCGGCTCGCCCTGCTCAGCGAGGCCAGCATCCGCGTCGGCTCCAGCCTCGACCTGGAGCGCACCGCGCAGGAACTGGCCGATCTCGCCGTACCGCGCCTCGCCGACGCCGTCACCGTGGACGTCCTGGACGCCATGGCGCACGGGGACGAGCCCGGCATGGGGCTGATCGGCGGGGTCGCCCTGCGGCGCCTCGGCAAGGCACCGCTGTCCGGGTCCAGGGTGACCGACATCCTCGCCCCCCTCGGCAGGACCCTGCTCTTCCCCGTCGCCGCCCCCTACACGCAGGCGCTCGCGGCCCGGCAGCCGTACTTGATCGCCCGTCTCGACGAACAGGCCGTCGCCCCCGCCGCCCGGCACACCTCCAAACCGGCCCAACTGCTCGCGGTGGGCGTGCACTCACTGGTCATGGCCCCCCTGGTCGCGCGGGAGACGGTCATCGGCGTCGCCACCTTCTACCGCACCCGCCCGGTGGGTTCCTTCGGCTCCGAGGACGTCACCCTCGCCGGTGAACTCGCCGCCCGGGCCGCGCTCAGCATCGACAACGCCCTGCTCTACCACCGTGAGCACGACACGGCCGTCCTCCTCCAGCGCAGCATGCTCCCCCAGCACATCACCCCGCCGCCCGGCATCGAGGTCAGCCACCGCTACCTCCCCGCGAGCGACGTCAACGAGATCGGCGGGGACTGGTACGACGTCCTGCCCCTGGCCGGCGGCAAGGCGGCCCTGCTCATCGGCGACGTCATGGGGCACGGCATCGCCGCCGCCGCGGTCATGGGCCGGCTGTCCGCCTCCGTACGGGCCCTGGCGCGCCTGGACCTGTCGCCCGTACGGCTGTTGCACCAGCTGGAAGCCGTCCTCGGCGACCTGGCCGAGCCGATGCTCGCCACCTTCCTGTACGTCGTCTGCGACCCGGCCACCGGACACTGCACCGTCACCCGGGCCGGACACCCCCCACCCGCACTCGTGCTCCCGGACGGAACGGTCCGCCTGCTGGACACCCCGCCCGGTGTCCCCCTGGGGGTCGGGGGCATCGCCTTCACCCCCACCGAGATCACCGCACCCCCCGGCAGCCTCCTCGTCCTGTACACCGACGGGCTGATCGAAGCCCGGGGCCGTGACCTCGACGAGCGGCTCGCCGAAATGACGCGCCTCCTCGCGGATCCCCAGCGCCAGCTGGACCACCTCTGCGACTCCCTGATCACCCACCTCGTCCCGGCGGCGGCCGACGACGACGTAGCCCTCCTCATCGCCCGCGTCGGCGGGGTGCCGTGAGCAGCTACGGGGCTTCGCCGCCCGAGACGGCGGCGCGGCACTCGGCGGCCTCCTGCAGGACACTGGCCCTGCCCGCGGGGTCGTGCGCGAGCAGGGCGACCGCCTGCTCGTAGTACTCCACTGCCTCCGCGCACCGGTCCTGGGCGCACAGCCACCGGGCGTTCCACAGACGTACGGTCCACAGGGGAGCCGTGCCGCCTTCGGCCGAGGCCTTCTCCGCCCGCTCCAACTCCGTCCGGGCCTGGGCGAAGAGCCCCTGGGCGATGAATACGCGGACGAGTGCGATGTGCAACTCGATCGTCAGGGAGTCGGTGTCCCGGCCGGTCTCCAGCTGATGACGCAGCAGCGCGCGCAACTCCTCCTCGGCGTCCGAGCTCTGCATGAGCTCCAGCTGAAGGCTGACCCGGGTCTGCACGAGGTCGGCGAGATGTCCGGGACTGGAAGGGGAGTTGTCCCCGGCCGGTACGTAGAGGTCGAGGAGACGGCCGATCAGCACGATGGCCGCGCGTTCACGCCCGCTGTGGAGGAGCAGCCCGAGGAGCTCCAGGGAAATGTCGTGGTAGAGGGGGGAGAGCTGTTCGTCCGCTTCGTCGAGGCGGGCCAGGAGCGCACCGAACACGTTCTCCGCAGGCTCCGTCCGGTGCCCTTCCGTGAGCGCGTGACCCACCTGGTGGAGCACGTTGATGTCCAGTTCGGCCGGGTTCGCCTCGACGACGGCCAACAGGGCCTGGGCTTCGGCAGCCGCACCCTCGTCCTTGCCCTGGCTCGCGAGCACCTGCACCAGGATGGCGTGGACCAGGAGGCCGCTGCCCACGTGCCGAGGGGAGCGCAGCTCGTCCAGAACGGCGCGCAACTGCTCTTCTGCCTCGGGGAACCGACCGGTCGAGGCCAGGGCGCGCGCCCACCGGAAGCGGAGTTGCAGTGTTGCCCCGTCCTGTGGTCCCCGCTCGTCTCGATACCCCTCGTAGAGCTTGCGGGATTCGTCCACGTCGCCGATGTCTTCGTAGTACTGCCCGCGAATCGCACCCACCACGAGGAGGGACTCGGGCAGGGCGGCGGAACGCTCCATCATCAGCCTGAGCAGTTCGCCGGCCTGGTCCCGGCGGTTGGAGGCGAGGCAGAAGCCGTACGCGGCCCATCCGGCTTCGACGAACCAGGTCAGCGACTCCACATCGTCCGAGGGCGCCGAGCCCAGGGCCGCCAGCACGTGAGGGAGCTGGACCTGCCACCTCTTCCAGTGGTCGGGAGTGTTCGTATCTCCCCCCATCCATCGCACGACATTGACGGCAGCCCGCCAGACCTCGGCGGCTTCGTCTCCCGCGCGGACCTGCGCGGCATTGGTGTCCAGTACCAGCGGGTGGGCGGTGACACAGGGAGGCGCCGCGTTCGCCGCGTCGCTCCCGCCGGCTGATGTGCCGGGGTTCTCCACGTTCAGCAGGCCCACGTCGACGAGTGCGTCGACAGCGAGGTCGCCGTGCTCGAACCCTGCGGGGGACCCGTCTTCCGGGCTGACGAGCCCGTACGCGAGCAGCGGGGCGGGGAACGGGTCGGGGGCGAAGCACGAGAGCACCCGCATGAGCATTCTGGCCTCCGGCAGCCCTTGCCGGGCGAGCAGGTCGAGGCTGATCTCCCAGGTGTGGCCCACCAGCCTGCGCAACCGCTGGTCGTCCACGCCGAGCCGGGACGGTTCACCCGCGTCCAGCAACGGGGCACCCAGTCGGTCCAGTTCTGCCGTATACCCCGCGAAGTCGCCGGTGGGGCGGGCACCGACCGTGCCGGGTACGAATCCGAGGCCCCTTCGTACCCGCGCCAGGTACGCTCCGGCCAGGTGCAGCGCAAGGGGGAGCCCGCCCAGCCTTCCTGCGAGCCTCCGGGCATCCCCCACCGGTCCGGCATGTCCCGCCAGGTCGGTGAGGACCTGTGCTCCGTCCTCGGCGGACAGCACCTCCACCGCCCGGCACACGGCTTCCCCTCCCCACAGCAGCGGGTTGCCGACGCGACTCGTCACCACGGTGAGACCGGCCCGGCTCGGCCGGATCCATCCGGTGCCGTCCCCGGGCGAGCCGTGCTCCGAAGCCACGACGGAGAGATCGTCCACGGCATCGACGACGAGCAGCCAGCGCCGGTCCGCACGGTCCAGGAAACGCCACACGAGATCCAGGGCGCTCGACCGCCCCGCCCAGGCGTGGTGGAGGTCCTCGTCCGCCGCGCCCAGTTCACGGGCGATCTGGGACATGCCCGTGAGCAACCGCTCGTGCGTCGTCGCCGACACCCAGAACACCTGGTGCCCGAGGTCCCGGGCATGCCGGGCGAGCCGCAGTGCGGCCGTCGTCTTTCCGCATCCGCCGAGCCCGTGCAGTACCTGCACCTGCCCGTGCTCCTCGGTCACGGCCCGTGTCAGATCGGCCAGCAGAGAGTCGCGGCCGTGGATGCGGACGGGCAGCTCACCGTACGGGGGGCGCACGGAGTACGTCCCCGGCCGCCGATCCGTGTCGGCTGAAACCTCGCCGGCAGTACGGAGCAGGCCCTCCACGGCCGTTCGGCGGGGGTTCTCCGCAGCCGTGCGGCGGCGTTCCTGGTCCGCGGCGCTCCGCTTCGCCCGCCATGCGGCCGGACCCCGCCGGGGCGTGCCCGACTTCTGCTGCGCCTTGGCTTCCAGCAGGTCCACCAGGACGGCGAACGGGCGACCGTCCTCGGGCACGCTCTTGCCGCTGAACCACAGGCTGAGCTTGCTCTTCCCGAGGGTGACCGGGGGGCGCTGCTGCAGGCCCCAGGCCGCCATCCGGCTGAACGTAGGCGTTCCCGCGTCGGTCCGCAGGCGCCGCAGGTCAGCCGCGAGACGGTCGGCTGCGGACTGGTCGTCCATCGGTCCCCGTTCAGTCTGAACTCTCGGTGAACACCCATTGCACCAGGCCTGCCCTGCACAGATGTGGTGTTCAGCGAGAAACCAGGCAGTTGAACCACCCGCGGACCAGGTCGCATGGTCGCCGACCGGTCGGAGGGACCGGGCCTGGAGAGAGGATGCGCGGTGAAGGAATACGCGGCGAAGTGGCGTGACCGGGTGTGGAGGCGCGAAGTGCTGAAGACAGCGGGAGGGTGGGTTGTCTCGGGGCTGGTACGTGAACTCGTCGGCAGGGTCCTCTCCTTGTGGTGGGGGCTGTGAGTCGCCCGCCGGGTGCTGACCGGTCGCACATGTGACGTCCGCGCCGTCGGGGCCGTGCACCGCCTCCGGTGCACGTGCCCCGGCGACGGCAGGTCAGCCGCAGCCGGCGGTCAGGGCTGCGGTGAACTCCCCGGCCAGTTCGGTGATCACGGGGAGGTCGAAGGCCAGTGCGTTGTACTGGAGCCAGCACCGCAGGCCGCCGTCCGGCTGTTCGACCACGGTGAGTTCGGGTACGCCGCGGTCGCCGCCGGGGAGGGGCCAGGGGACGGTGCTTCCGCGCGGCAGTTCCCAGGGCTCGCAGGTCAGGCCGGGGAGCTGGGCGGGCGCGGCCCAGGCCTCGTAGCGGAGCCAGGCCGCGAAGGGTACGGACGGGCTGAACTCGGCGAACGGGTAGAGCTGGTGGTCCAGCGCCTCGCTGTAGACCGTCCGCAGCCGGTCCACCAGTTCGGCGAAACCGGGGCCCCCGCTCGCGTCCACCCGGAGCAGCAGCGACTGGACGAAGCAGCCCACCGTCCGCTCGGAGTCCGGGCGCGGGCGGCCGGGTACGGGGGTCATCACCACCAGGTCGGGACGGCCGCTGCGGCTCGCCAGCAGTCCGGCCCAGGCCGCCGTGACGGCCAGGAACGGGGTGGCGCCCAACTCGGCCGCCCGGGCCCGCAGGGCTTCCGCCAAGGACGCCGGTATCTCGAACTCGTGCGCCTGGGTCAGCACTTCCTCCACCGTGCGGCGGCCCGCGAACTGCTCCAGGGCCTCCGGGGCCCCGGCCAGCGCGGTGGCGAAGTGGGCCCGGGAGACCGGCCACTGGGCGTTCGCCCGGTCCACCAACTCCGCGTAGTCCGGCCCCGATCGGGCCGGCGGGGCCGAACGGCCGCGCCGCAGCGCGGAGTAGAAGACACCGAGGTCGGAGAGGAGGACCCCGGTCGACCAGCCGTCGGAGACCATGTGGTGGACCGCGACGAGCACGATGTGGTCGGTCTCCGAACGGGTCACCACCAGGAGGCGGGCCATCGGGTCCCGGGCCAGGTCGGTCAGCCGGTCCCGCTCGGCCAGCAGCAGGGCGTCCACCTCCGCGTCCGTGGCCCCCGGGACCCGGGTGAGGGTGATCCGTACCCGGGGCTCCTCGTCCAGGACGGCCCGTACGACCCCTGCGCCCGCGGCCTCTGCGCCCGCGGCCTCTGCGCCCGCGGCCTCTCCACCCGCGACCCCTGCGCCCGCGGCCTCGAACCGGGTCCGCAGCGCCGGATGGCGCCGGACCGCCTCGGTGAGCGCCCGGCCCAGGGTCTCCGGCTCCAGCCGGTCGGTCACCCGGAACAGCGCCGTCACCGCGCCGGCGTCCCGGCCGGGGGCCTCGGCCATCCAGCGGAAGAAGTTCTCCTGCTGCGAGGTGAGGGCGACGGCGTGCGGCTGGGCCCGGAGCGCGGCCAGGAACGGCGTCACGGTCTCCGTCCCGGCAGGAGCTCCGCCCACAGTGCTCCGCCGCCGGTCGGGGTGGTCCACCCAGGCGGCCTGGGAGCGCAGCGAGGGCCGCTCGAAGATCAGGGCGGTGCCCGCCCGGACCCCGAACCCGGCGCTGATGCCACTCGCGAGCTGGACCGCCCGGAACGAGTCGCCGCCGAGCGCGAAGAACTCGGCGGCCACGTCGGTGACCGGCCGCCCCAACAGGCGCCGCCAGAGCGCGGCCAGCCGCAGCTCCGTCGGGGTGGCCGGGGCGAGCGCGGGACCGGAGGCCTCCGCGGGCGCGTCGAACAAGGGGCGGAGCCAGTGCTTGACCACCTTGCCGCTCGGGTTCCTGGGCAGGTCGTCCGCGAGCAGGATCCGGACCGGCAGTTCGGGCCGGCTCAGCCGGGCGCTCAGGAACAGCCGCAGCTCGTCCAGGTCCACACCGCCGGGCCCGGCCACCACGACGGCCACCGGGACGGCCCCCATCACGGGGTGCGGCAGGCCGAGCGCGGCGGCGTCGGCGACCGCGGGGTGCTCGTGCAGCACCTCCTCGATCCGCAGCGTGGAGACCTTCAGGGCTCCGCTCTTGATGACGTCGCTCTCCCGGTCGACCAGGTAGAGGTAGCCGTCGGGGTCGAGGCGCCCGAGGTCGCCCATCCGTACCCAGCCGTCCCGGAACACCTTCGCGTTCTCCCCGGCGGCGCCCAGGTAGCCGCGGGGCGGTCCGGGCTGGCGCAGCCAGACCTCGCCGACCTGACCGGCGGGCAGCGGCAGCCCTTCCGCGTCGAGGATCCGCAGGTCGCGGGGGTCGGCCGGGCGGCCCAGCGATCCGGGGCGGCGGGTGTCGACCACGGTGGAGATCTGTGCGGGGGAGGCCTCGGCGGAGGTGTAGGTGTTGACCAGCGTCGCGCCCGGCAGCGCCGAGGCCAGCGCGGCGGCCACCGGCACGGGGAGTGCGGCGGCGGAGGAGTTGACCAGGCGCAGACTGCTCAGGTCGTACCGCCCGGCGGTCCCCGCGTTGACCAGTTCGATCGCCATCGAGGGCACCAGGAAGGCGGTGCCGATCCCGAACTCCTCGACCGCGGCGCCGAACCGGTCCGCGTCGAAGCGCGGCAGGCTGACCGTGGTGGGCGCGGCGGTCAGTGCGGCCAGCAGCATCACCTGACCCGCGTTGGTCCCGATCGGGAAGGCGTGCAGGGCGTGCCGCGAGTGCGCGTAGGCACGGCGGCGGGGATGCGCGGCCAGGCCGGCGGTGAGGTTTCCGTGCGCGGCGAGCACGCCCTTGGGCGCGCCGGTGGTGCCCGAGGTGCCGATCACCTGGGCCGGGTCCTGCGGACCGACCCGGTACGGGGGGCCGGCCGGCGGTTCAGGGTGCGCCGCGAGCAGGGCGTCCAGTTCGTGCCCCACCAGGCCCTGTACGCCGGGCAGTTCGGCGTCCCGCAGGACGGTGCCGACCCCGGCCAGCTCGGCCAGGGCGGCGGCATCGGCCTCGGAGAGGTCCTCGCGGACCGGGACGGGCACCCCGCCCGCGTACTGGACGGCGAGGAAGGCGACGGCGTACCGCTCCCAGCGCGCGTTGGAGAACCGCAGCAGGACCCGGTCGCCCGGACCGACCCCGGCGGCGGCCAGCCCGGCGGCGGCGCGCAGCGCCTCCTCGCGCCAGCGGCGACAGCTGAGCTGCCGGCCGCCGACGACCTGCAGGGCTATGTGGTCCGGCTGTTCGGCGGCCCTGGCGTCGAGGAGCTCCGGGACGGTCGTGGCGGCGGGCGGCGCGGTGGCGGGCGGCGCGGTGGTGGCGATGGCGTTCTCCGGTGGAATTCAGGGGGATTCGGGAGTACGGGGCGGGCGGGCGGAGTCAGTCCAGCCGGTCGGCGGCCTCCTGCTCGCTGAGGGCATCGATCTCCGCGATCAGCAGGGCCTCGATCCGGGCCGCCAGGGCCGCCGGGGTGGGGCTCTCGAAGACGTCGCGGATCGACACGTCGAGGCCGACCCCGGCCCGGATGCGGGCGGCGATCCGGGTGACCAGGAGCGAGTCCCCGCCGAGGGCGAGGAAGTCGTCCAGTACGCCGACCTTCGGTACGCCGAGCACCTCCTGCCAGAGCTCGACCACCAGGGCCTCGGCATCGGTACGGGGCGCCAGGTACCTGGCGGCTGCGCCCGCGGGGTCCGGGTCGGGCAGGGCCGTGGTGTCGAGCTTGCCGTTGGCGGTGAGCGGGAGGGTGTCGAGCGGCACCACGGCGTCCGGCACCATGAAGGCCGGCAGCCGCAGGGCCAGGTGCTCGCGCAGTTCGCCTGGCAGCGGCACGGCAGCTGCGTACCCCTGTCCGGCGGCCGGCCGCAGGACGGCGTAGGCGATGAGCCGGCGGCCGTCGCGGACGAGTACGGCCGCGCGGCTGACGGCCGGGTGGGAGGTGAGGGCGGCCTCGATCTCGGCGGGCTCGATCCGGTAGCCGCGGATCTTGACCTGGCCGTCGGCGCGGCCGAGGAACTCCAGCTGCCCGTCGGTGCGCCACCGGGCGCGGTCCCCGGTGCGGTACATCCGCCCGTCCGGGACATCGGTGAACGGATCCGGGAGGAAGGCCTCCGAAGTCAGGTCGGGCCGGGCCAGGTAGCCGCGGGCGAGGCCGCGGCCGCCGATGTACAGCTCGCCCTCGGAGCCGGCGGGCAGCAGGCCGCCGCGCTCGTCCAGGAGGTAGAGCCGCACGCCCGGCAGCGGACGGCCGAGCGGCGGGCGCTGCCCGCCGGCGGTGGCGCCGCCGGGGTGGTCGCCGGGGGTCCCGTTCGGGCGGCCGGAACCGCCGCCGTGCCCGCTGTCGGGGCCGCTCGGGTGCCCGCCGCCGAGCTCGCCCGCGGTGACGATGACCGTCGCCTCCGTCGGGCCGTACGTGTTGACCAGCCGGACGCTGTCGCCGTGCCGCTCCCGCCACCGGGCGAGGGTGGCCGCGCGGGCCTCGGAACCGCCGAGGACCACCAGTCGCAGCGCCGGCGGCCACGGAGCCTGGTCTCCGAGCGCCACCAGCTCCTCCCAGTACGCGGTGGGCAGGTCGAGCACGGTGACGGACCGTCCGGCCTCGCCGCGCAGCAGGTCGGGCAGCATCCGTCCGCCACCGGGCAGCAGGACGACGCAGGCGCCGGCGGTGAGGGCCGGCCAGATCTCCTCGGCGTGGGTGTCGAAGCCGATGGAGGCGAACTGGACGATCCGGTCCCCGGGCCGGAGCCGGTAGCCCTCCGGCCCGGCCATCCACCGCACGCGCTCCGCCAGAGCGGCGTGCTCGACGGCGACCCCCTTGGGCACGCCGGTGGAGCCCGAGGTGTAGAGGACGTACGCGAGGCCGCCCGGGTCGCTCCCGGGCAGCGCGGCCCCGGCGGGCCCCGGGCTCTCGGGCCCGGGCCGGGTGCCCGCGGGCCCGGCCGCGGTGTCCGGATCGCCGGCGACCGGCACCGGGACGGCCAGCACCGGGACCCCCAGGTCCGGCTGCTCGCCCCCGGTGAGCAGCAGGGCGGCGTCCGCTTCGCCGAGCATCAGCCGCTGCCGCTCGGCCGGGTGCGCGGGGTCGAGCGGCAGGTAGCCGGCGCCGGCCTTCCAGATCGCCAGCAGGGCGGTGACCAGGGCGAAGGACGGCTCGATCCGGACGCCCACGGCGCGGCCGGCCACCGGTCCGAGCCGTCGGGCCAACTCGTCGGATAGGCGGTCGAGTTCCCCGTAGGTGAGGATGCGGCCCGCGCATTCGAGGGCGGGCGCGCCGGGGCGCACGGCCACCTGTTCCGCGAAGCCGCGCAGGACCGGGCGCGCGTCCTCGGCGTCGGCGGGTCCGGCGCCGAGGGTGAGCAGCGCGGCGCGCTCCTCGCCGGTCAGCAGCCAGTCACCGTGCAGCGGGACCCGTACGTCCGCGACGGCGCGGGCGAGCAGGTCGCGGACCCGGCGTGCCAGGGACTCCACCGTGGCGCGCTCGAAGAGCTCCCGGTCGAAGCAGAAGGAGAGGGTCATCCCGCCGTCCGGGGTCCGCCAGCTGTCCAGTAGCAGATCGGTCTTGGCCCGGTCGAAGCCGGAGTCCATGCCCGCCGTCCGGACCCCCGCGGGCAGCGAGGCCCGCTCGTCGGCGCCGGCCAGTTCGTACTGGCTCTGGTGGACGAACACCGCCTGGTAGAGCGGTCCGACGCCGGGCAGTACGGGCAGCCCCAGCTCGGCCGCCACCCGCTCGACCGGGAGGTCCTGATGGCTCAGCGCGGCCATCGTCGCGGAGCGCACCCGGCGCAGCACGGTGTGGAAATCCGGATCGCCGGTGAGGTCCGCACGGATCACCCCCGTGCGGGAGAAGTAGCCGAGCAGGGCCTCGTGGGCGGTCTCGTTGCGGCCGGCCAGCGGGGTGCCGACGGCGAAGTCGTAGCTGCCGCTCCAGCGGGCCAGTACGCACTGGTAGGCGGCCAGCAGCACCATGAACGGGGTGCACCGCTGCTCACGGGCCAGGGCATCGAGTCCGGCGACGAGCTCGGCGCCGAGGGCGAGGTCGGCGAAGCCGGCCGGGTGGGCGGGCTCGGCGGGCCTGGGACGGTCCAGCGGCATCCGCAGCGGGCCGGTGCCGGCCAGCCGTCCGCTCCAGTACCGGACCGCCTCCTCGGCGGCGCCGCCGTCCAGCCTGCTCCGTTCGGCGCGTGCGAAGTCACCGAACTGGAGCTTGAGGTCCGGCAGTTCGGCGGGAGCCTCGCCGATCTCCTCGCGGTACAGGGCGAGCAGCTCGCGCCACAGGACCGTGAACGACCACCCGTCGGAGACGATGTGGTGGACCACCACGCTCAGGGCGTGCTCGTCCTTGTCGGCGCTGACCAGGACGGCCCGCAGCGGCGGGCGTCCGCCCAGGTCGAAGGGGGCGTTGACGAAGGGGGCGCAGGCCGCGGTGAAGGTTTCCTCCGCGGCGTCCGGCACCGGAACCAGCGTGAGTTCCGCCTCCCGTACGGGCTCCACGAGCTGGACGGGATGCTCGCCGTCCAGGGCGAACCGGGTGCGCAGCACCTCGTGCCGTGCGGTGAGCCGGGTGAGCGCCGCGCGCAGCGCCCGCGGGTCGATCGGCCCGCTCCAGCGCCGGTTCAGGTACATGTTGAACCCGGCGTCCTCGGGGTTCAGTTGCTGGAGGAACCAGAGGCGGCGCTGCTCGTCCGTCAGCGGATAGCGGGCGATCGGGGTCGGGTGAGTCATCTGTTCGTCTCGCTCTTCGTGCGGGCCTGCAGGGTCTCCAGGCCGATCAGGTCGTCGGACTCGGCGTCCGGGACTTCCCGGTCGAAGCGGGCCAGGACGGGAATGCAGAGGCTGATCAGGACCAGTGCGGCCATGGCGAGGCCGAACACCAGGTACAGCAGGCCGATGCCGCGCCCGTCGCCGGTGCCGATCAGCGCGCCGACGCTGGAGGCCAGCGCGCCGCCCTCGTCCATCAGGGGCTGGAGCAGCCCGGGGCCGGCCGGGGCGACCAGGGCGAAGCCGATCGGCAGGGTGGACCAGGCGACCAGGGTGTTCACCGCGATCACCCGGCCGTGGAAGCGCATCGGCACCTTGGTCTGGATGACCGTCGCGTAGATGCCGTTGAGCAGCGCCAGCCCGTACGTCATGCCGAACGCGCCGGCTGCGACCACGGTCACCGAGGGCCGCAGGCCGGTGAGGACGCAGGCTGCGGCGAGGCCGAGCGTGGCGAACAGGACCCCGCGCAGGCGCATCCGGCGCGGGCCTCCCCAGACCAGCAGGGTGAGACCGCCGAGGACGGCGCCCAGCCCGGCCGCCGTGGAGACCCAGCCGGCCGCCGCGGTGGAGGAGAAGGAGAGCACGAGCGGGGTGATGAGCAGGAAGAGGGGGGAGAGGAAGATGTTCAGCGCCGCGAACCAGAACAGCATGGCCCGGAAGTGACGGCTCCCGAGGGCCCGTTGGAAGCCGGCCCGGATCTCGGCGGCGACGCTCTCGCGGCGGGCGGCGGCCATCACGTCGGGGAAGCGCACCGCCAGGGTGACACCGGTGGCGATCAGGTAGCTGACGACGTCGAAGACGAGGATGCCGCCGAGGCCGATCACGTGCAGAATGCCGACCGCGATCAGCGGAACGAGGAACTGGGCCAGCCCGAGGGCCATTTGGACCACACCGTTGGCGCGGCCGAGGAACCGCTTGGGCACCAGCTGCGGCACCGCCGAGCCCCAGGCGACGCGCTGGAAGGCGAGCGCCGCGGAGAGCAGGGAGATCATCACGTAGCAGTGCCAGATCTCCAGCGAGCCGGCGAGGTAGAGCCCCAGCAGGGCGGCCTGGGTCAGGCCGGCCGCGACGTCGCCGTAGAGCATCACCCGGCGGCGGTCGCCGCGGTCGACGATGGCGCCGGCCAGCGGGGCGACCACGATGCCGGGCACCAGGCCGCAGGCGGCGAGCATGCCGAGCTGGAACAGCGAGCCGGTCTGCAGGTAGATCCAGATCGGCAGGGCGAACTCGGTGAGCGCCGAGCCGATCATCGAGAGCTGCTGGCCGGTGGCGATGGCCAGGAAGCGGCCCATGGTCGGGCGGACCGGCTGGCGCCGGCGCTCGGCCTTGCGGGCCTTCCGCGGTGTCCCGGGTTGCCCGGCCGCATCCGGCCGTACCGGTTCCGCAGCGGGTTCCGTCACGGAGTCCCGTCCGGGTTCCGGCTCCGCCCCGGCTGCGTCGCGCGACAGCCCGGCCAGCCACCAGGTGGCATCGGGGGTACGTGTGTGGCGCGCCTCCTCGCCGGCGGCGATCGAGCGGTGCACCCCGGTCACGATGCCGGCCAGCTCCTCGGCGCGGTACTTGAGGTAGAAGTGCCCGGCCTCGTCCAGGACCACCACGGCGGTGGTCCCGGCGATCCGGTGCCACTCGCGGAACCGCTCCTGGTAGAACTCGGTGGCCGGATCCCGGTCGCCGCAGACGGCGATCACCGGCGCCGTGAGGGTGCCTCCCTCGCTCTCGTACAGCTCGCCGAAGTAGCGCTCGGCGCCCAGGGTGCCGACCCGGCGGTTGTGCACGATCAGCCGCAGCTGCTCCTCGTCCACCTCGTCCACGTCCAGGCCCGCCGCGGCCAGGGCGTTGATCATGCCCTGGTCACTGCGCAGCCGGGCGGCCAGCTCGGCGAACCGCTCGGCCAGCGCCGCGCCGCGGCCCTTGGGGCGGGCGAACGGGAAGATGCCGCCGAGGTGGACGGCGTCGATCTCCCGGCCGGCCGCCTCCACCCGGCGGGCGATCTCCACGGTCAGCCGGACGCCGACCCCGCAGTGACCGTAGAGCACCAGCGGTCCGGCGACGTGGGCGACGATCTCCTCCGCGCAGAGCCGGGCCACCTCGTCGATGTCCATTGCCTCCTCGCCCAGCTCGTGGCCGGGTACGGCGATGGAGTGCAGGGCCCAGTCCGCCGGCATGGCGTCGGCGAGCGGCTTGTAGATCAGCGCGCTGCCGCCGCCGTAGGGGGCGCAGACCACGCTGGCGGCCACCGTGCGGCGCTCGGGGGTGAGCAGGTGGAGCAGCCGGCGCGGACCGCGGTCGGCCTCGGGGGTGGCGACCAGTTCGGCGAGCCGGCGGACCGTGGGGTGCTTGAAGAGGTCCATCACGCTGACGGGGGTGGCCAGTTCGGGGAAGGCGCGGCGCATCCGGGCGACCACCTGGGTGGCGAGCAGGGAGTGGCCGCCGAGTTCGAAGAAGTCGTCCAGCGCGCCGACCCGGGGGAGGTCCAGCAGGTCCGCCCACATGGCGGCGATCACCTGCTCGGTCCCGTCCTCGGGGTCGACGTGGGTGCCGGCCGCCGGGCCGTCCGCCGGCTCGGGCAGCGCCTTGCGGTCGATCTTGCCGTGGGCGAGCAGCGGCAGCCGTTCCAGTACGACGTAGCGGGCCGGGACCATGTAGTCCGGCAGCACCTCGCCCAGGGCGGCGCGCAGCGTCGCGGCGGCGGGCGGTTCGCCGCCGGCGGGGCGCTCCAGGTAGGCGACGAGTCCCTGCTTGACGCCCTCACCGCGGGTCAGGACCACCGCCTGGGTGATGCCCGGCAGGGCGGTCAGTGCGGCCTCGATCTCGCCGGGCTCGACGCGGTAGCCGCGCACCTTGATCTGGTCGTCGCTCCGGCCGAGGTAGTCCAGGGTCCCGTCGGCGCGCCAGCGGGCCAGGTCGCCGGTGCGGTACATCCGCGCGCCGCCGCTTCCCGGGGCGTACGGGTCCGGGAGGAAGCGCTCCTCGGTCAGGTCCGGCCGTCCGAGGTAGCCCCGGGCCAGCCGGTCCCCGCCCACGTACAACTCGCCGGTGACGCCCGGCGGAACGGGGTGGCGGTCCTCGTCCAGCACGTAGCAGCGTCCGCCGGCCAGCGGGCTGCCGATCGGGGTGCTGCCCGGTGCGTCCAGGCCCTCGGCGGTGACCTCGTGGACGGTGATCCCCACCGTCGCCTCGGTCGGCCCGTAGTGGTTGAACACCGCGCACCGGCCCAGTGCGGCGATGCCCGCCGCCCAGGACCAGCTGCTGGCCTCGCCGCCGAGGACCAGCGAACGGCGCGGCAGCAGCCGCTCGATCGGCGCGTCGGCGGTGAGCGCGGCCAGGTGGGACGGGGTCATCTTCAGGTGGTCGATGCCGGCCCGCTCGATCTCCGCGGCCAGTTCCACGCCCGCGATGCGGCGCGGCAGCAGGTGGACCCGGCCGCCGGTCGTGAGCGCCAGGTAGAGCATGGTCATGCTGAAGTCGAAGGAGAGGGACTGCAGCAGTCCGAAGGAGGCGCCGGGCTCGATCCGCAGCCGTTCGCCCGCGCCCGCGAGGTAGTTGAGGATCTGGCGGTGCTGGACCGCGACGCCCTTGGGGGCCCCGGTGGAGCCCGAGGTGTAGATCACGTACGCCAGGTGGTCGGGGCCGGAGACCTCCTCCAGGGGCGCCCCCTCGCCGTCGGCGTGGGTCTCACGGCCGTCGGTCAGCAGGTCGGCCGCCGGGTGGTCCCCGAACCGCGGCCGCAGCACGCTGTCGGTGATGAGGACCTTGGCTCCGGCGTCGGCGACCAGGTGGGCGAGCCGGGCGGGGGGCTGTTCGGGGTCGAGCGGCAGGTAGCCGCCGCCGGCCTTGAGGACGGCGACCAGGGCGACCGCCAGTTCGGGGGACTGCTCCAGGCAGACGGCCACCCGGTCGTCCGGACCCACCCCCAGCGAACGCAGGCGCCGGGCCATGGCGTTGGCGTGCCGGTCGAGGTCGCCGTAGGTCAGCGTGCGGTCCTCGAAGACCAGCGCAGGTGCGGCAGGCGTACGGGCCGCCGCCCCGGCCAGCGCCTGCGTGAGCGTGGCGGGACCGCCGTCGGGCAGCGGGGGACCGGCGGCCCAGGTCCCCAGTACGGCGGCCCGCTCGTCGGCGCCGAGCAGCGGGAGCCGGTCCACCAGCAGGGTGGGGTCGGCCGCACCGGCCGCGGTCAGCAGCTCGAAGCGCTCGGCGAGACGCTCGACGGTCCCGGCGTCGAAGAGGTCGGTGCGGTACGTGAGCAGCCCGTAGAGGCCGCCGTCCGGCTCCTCGCGCATGTAGAGGGCGAGGTCGGCGTGCGTGGTGGTGGCCTCGTAGCCGAAGCCCTCGGTGTCCAGGCCGGCGGTGGGGGTGGTGGCGCGGTCGCCGTAGTTCTGGAAGGCGAAGGTGGTCTGGAAGACGGCGGCGCGGCTGACGTCCCGTTCCACCGCGAGATCGCTGACCATCTGCTCGAACGGCACCTCCTGGTGCGCGTACGCGTCGAGCGTGGTCTCGCGGACCCGGCTGATCAGCCCGCCGAAGTCGAGGCCGGCCGAGAGCCGCGCGCGGATCGGCAGCATGTTGACGAACGCGCCGACGACGCCCTCGAGTTCATGGTGGAGGCGGCCGGCGACGGCGGAGCCGACGGCGAAATCGCGCTGGCCCGCGTGCCGGCCCAGCAGGGCCTGGAAGGCGGCCATCAGCACCATGTACGGCGAGGCGCCGTAGGTCCGTGCCACCTCGGCGACCCGGCGGGAGAGTTCGGGGCTCCAGCGGAACTCCGTCGCCGCCCCGTCGAAGGTGAACAGCGGCGGGCGGGGCCGGTCGGAGGGCAGCTCCAGGGCGGGGACACCGTCGAGTTCGGCGCGCCAGTGCGCGCGCGAGGCGGCGAGCCCTCCGTTCTCCAGCCGGTCCCGCTGCCAGGCCGCGTAGTCCCCGAACTGGACGGGGAGGGCGGGCAGTTCCCCCGGAGTGCCATGGGCGTGGTGGGCGTAGCGGAGGTCGAGCTCGCGGTTGAGGAGGTCGATCGACCAGCCGTCGCAGATGATGTGGTGCATCACGAGGGCGAGGACGTGGTCGTCCTCGGCGATCCGGACGACCAGGGCGCGCAGCAGCGGGCCGGCCTGCAGGTCGAAGGGTTCGGCGATCAGCGCGCCGAGTGCGGCGGCGGCGCGCGCCTGCGGATCGGGGTCCGCGGTGGCGTCCAGGTGCCGGGCCGCGAACGGTGCCGGCTCGACGACCAGGACCTCGGCGGTGCCGGCCTCGGTGGTGCGGAAGGTCATCCGCAGGCTCTCGTGCCGGGCCACCAGGTCGGTCAGCGCGGAGTCCAGCGCGGCGCGGTCGAAGGCTCCGCGGAGCCGGCGGGCCGGCGCCAGCGTGTACGCGGTGGAGCCGGGGGCGAACTGGTCCATGAACCAGAGCCGTTCCTGGCCGCTGGAGAGCGGCGGCGAGCTGTCCGCCGGGCGGGGGTCCACGGCCCGGGCGGGGGCAGCGGTTCCGCGCAGCCGCTGACTGAGGAGGGCACGCTTGGCTGCGGACCAGTCGGTGGGCAGGTCCTGGGTATCCGTCATCGGGTTCCTGTTCGGGCGTGCGGCAGGGAAATCGGAGGGTGCGGGGCGCCGGGCCGGGCCGGCGCGGGCGCGGCGTGGCGGGGCGCCGACCGCGGCCGAGCGGCCCGCGCCCGGCCTACGGGGCGCAGGGCCGGGGCCGGGCCGCATCGTTCGCGGAGCGTGTCGCCGGGCCCGGCGGGCGCCGGGGAGAGCCGGAGAGAGCCGGTGAGAAGCGGTGGGAGTCGGTAAGGAGCGGAGGCGGCCGGAGGGCCGGAGAGAAGGGGAGGGGCCGGTAAGGAGCGGAGGGGGTCGGAGGGGGCCGGCGAGGAGCGGTGGAGTCGGAGGGGGCCGGAGGGCCGGACTACCTGCGCTCGCGGACGGCGGCGGCGATGCCGGCCGGGGTCGGGACGTCGAAGAAGACGTCGAAGTCGAGCTCCACACCGAGCGCGTCGCGGATCCGGACGGCGATCTGGATCACCGTCAGTGAATGCCCGCCGAGGTCGAAGAGGTCGTCCTCGGGGCCCACGTCGGGCAGGTTCAGCACCTCGGCCCAGATCCGGCGGACCGTCGCGGTCGTCCCGTCGCCGTCCGCGCCGTCGCCATCGGCGGCCGTGTCGGAAGCCTGCGGCACCGGAGCCTCGCGCGGCGGTACGGGCAGGGCCCGCCGGTCGAGCTTGCCGTTCGGGGTCAGGGGCAGGCGCTCCAGGGCGAGCCAGCGCTGCGGCACCATCGCGGCCGGCAGCGTGCGCGTCAGGTGCTCGCGCAGGTCGGCGGGGGAGGGCGCCGGGGCTCCGGTCGCCGGGATCAGGTAGCCGGCCAGGAAGGGCTCGCCGTCCTCCTCGGTGCGGACCGCCACGGCGGCCTGGGCGAGGGCGGGATGCTCCAGCAGGGCCGACTCGATCTCGCCGAGCTCGATCCGGTGGCCGCGGATCTTGACCTGGTCGTCGATCCTGCCGAGGAAGTCGAGTTCGCCGTCGGGGGTCCAGGCGGCGCGGTCCCCGGTCCGGTAGAGCCGGGAGCCGGGCGGGCCGAAGGGGCTCTGCACGAAGCGCTCGGCGGTGAGTTCGGGGCGGCCGAGGTAGCCGTGGGCGACGCCGTCCCCGCCGATCAGCAGTTCTCCGGGGATGCCGAGCGGGGTGGGGTTCAGCTGCTCGTCGACGACGTAGGTCCGGGTGTTGGCGATCGGGCGGCCGATCCTGACCTGCTGCGGATCGGCGGGGAGTTCGGCGCAGGTGGACCAGATGGTGGTCTCGGTGGGCCCGTACACGTTGAACAACCGGGCGGTACGAGAGCGCAGTTCGCGGGCGAGCGGCAGCGGCAGCGCCTCGCCGCCGGCCAGGCCGGTGACGGCGGTGAGCGCGTCCGCGCCGGTCCCCGCCGCCAGCATCACCCGCCACCCCGACGGCGTGGCCTGGACGTGCGTGACGCCCTCGGCGGCGATCAGCGAGAGCAGGCCGGCGCCGTCGACGGCGAGGCCGTCCGGGGCCAGGACCAGGCGGCCGCCGGTGATCAGCGGCAGGTAGAGCTCCAGCGCGGAGATGTCGAACGAGAGCGAGGTCAGGCCGAGCCAGGCGTGCCGGGGGCCGGAGCCGAGGCGGTCGGCGAAGGAAGTGAGCAGGTTGACCAGGGCCCGGTGGCCGACCGCGACACCCTTGGGGCGGCCGGTGGAGCCGGAGGTGTAGAGGACGTACGCCACGTCGTCCGGACCGGGGGCGGCGGCTTCGGTGGCAGCACCGCGGCCCGCCGCGGCCTCGTCCGGCGCCGACGGCGCGGGAACCCGTAGGACCGCAGGGGCGGCCTCGGCGACCGCGGGCGCGGGCTCGCGGTCGGCGAGCACCAGGACGGCTCCGGAGTCGCGCAGGACGAGGGCGAGGCGCTCGGCCGGATAGCCGGGGTCCAGCGGCAGGTACGCCGCCCCGGCGGCGAGGACCGCGAGCAGCGCGGCGGGCAGGTCGGCGGTGCGGTCCAGGTGGAGGGCGACCAGGTCCCCGGGCTGGACACCGCCGGCCCGCAGAGCGAGGGCCAACTGGTCTGCCCGGCGCAGCAGTTCACCATACGAAAGATCGCGGCCCGAAGCGCTGACGGCGATCGCCCCGGGGGTCGCCGCGGCCTGGGCGCGGACCAGGTCGAGCACGGTCCGGTCGGCCGGGTAGGGCCGCTCGGTGGCGTTCGGAGCGGTGGTGACGGCCCGGAGCTCGGCGGTGTCCAGCAGTGGCAGGTCCACCAGCCGGGCGCCGGGCGCGGCGACCGCGCCGGCGAGCAGGGTGCTGTAGTGGCCGGCGATCCGGCGGGCGGTTTCCGGAGCCAGCACGGCCGGGTCGTACTGGAGGCTGAAGTCGAGGCCGCCGCCCGGAGCGCCGTCGGTACCGGGGGCTTCGACGACCTGGAGGTGGAGGGTGTTGCGGGCCGTGCGGTTGGGCACGGCCCAGGCGATCCGGCCGCCGGTGCCGGTGAAATCCGGGTCCGGGCCGCGCTGGCGGTAGCCGAGCGAGACCGGGGTGAGGCCGACGCGGGGGGAGAGCCCGGTGACGGCGGTGCCGAAGGGGACGCCGCGGTACGGATAACCGGCCCGCAGCTCGGCCCGGACGGCCGCGGCGAACCCGGCGAAGGTCTGCGAGGCATCGGCCGCAGGTGCGTGGACGGGCAGTTCGTTCACGAACAGCCCTATCTCCGCGCCGAGTTCGGTTGTGCGGGTGGAGAACGGGACGGACACCGGCACCGCCTCGCCGCCGTACCGGCGCAGCAGCCCGTGCAGGGCCGCGAGCAGGAACTCGAAGACGGTGGTGCCGCCGAGCGCGGCCGCGGCGGCCAGTGCACCCGCCTCGGCTTCGTCGAGGCGCCATTCGACCGCTTCACCGGCCCCGGCGACGGTCGGGGTGCGCGGCGCACCGGGCAGGACCGGATCGGTGGCGGCGGCCCAGCGCGGCCCGTACCACTCGGCGGCTCGCCGGACGGTGCTCGGATCCGGGGTCGGTGCGGTCGCTACGGTCGGCACGCCCGGCGCGGCGGTCACGGGCAGCGGCGACGTCGAGCCGTACGCGGCCGCGAGGTCCCGGAGCAGGACGTCCTTGGAGTTCCCGTCGAAGACGGAGTGGTGGGCGGTGACCAGCAGTTCGGCGCTGCCGTCGGCGCGCCGGTGCAGGGTGAAGCGGCCGAGCGGGCCGGTCCCCAGGGCGAAGGGCCGGGCGGCCTCCTCCTCCAGCCGCTTCTCCAGGTCGGCCTCGTCCGCCGGTGCCGCGAGCTGCACCAGTTCCGGCCGCTGTGCCGCCGGCTCCTGCCAGACCTGGCCGTCCCGCTCCACCAGCCGCGCCGCGAGGGCCGGATGACGCCTGGTCACCGCATCCACTGCGCGGACCAGCGCCGCCGTGTCGATCCGGTCGAAGGAGACCCGCACCGGCATGTGGAACGCCTCGCGGGCCAGGCCCAGCCGTTCGGTCAGCCAGACGCCCTGCTGGGCCGGGGAGGCCGGGGTGCGGTCGGGCAGGGGGAGTACTTCGGGCATGGGCAGCTCGCTTAGGACGTCGGAGCAGGGTCGAGGAGCGGCACGGGTGAGCGTGCGGAAGCGGCTTGGCACGGGCTGCCGCACGCCGGGGCTCCGGAAGCCAACGGCGGTCCGGAACAACGGGGTTCGGTGGGGCAGCGGCCACGGTGTGGCGTCCGGTCCTCCCCCGGGGACCGGCCGACGGCCGTGAGCGGTCTGGACCCCCGGACGTCGCGGGACATCCGGGGTCGTCCGACAGCGCGGGCCCCCGCCCGAGCAAGACAATTGGTCCAGACCTGTCGAGAGATTCGCACAACGCCCAATCACCGTCAAGGGCCGCCCATGGCTGGAATCGGCCGCCGCGGGGGCGTCCTTCCGCCCCCGCCCATCCCCTGATTTCCGTAGCCGCGATCACCGCTGACGGTGTGTCAACCCCCAACTTTCCAGAGGTGAATAGGTCGAGGTGGGGACACCTGAGGTCGGTCTCGACGCACCCCTCCGGCCGACCGGGACAGGGTGCGCCCCCTGAGTGGGCGCATCGACCGGACCGGACCGGCGGCCGCCCTCGTCCGCATGCATACGGTCGGCGGCATGTTGGCGTGTTCTTTTCGATTCCCGGACGGCTGCCCGCCCAGCGATCATGGGTCCTCCCTGTGTGCGAACGCACAAGGAACCATTGGCGCCGACGGACACGGTGTACGTCGCGGCCGAAGCGTGCGTGGGGGGCATTGTCAGTGCCCCGGGAGAAGATCCCTCCATGACGATCGATTACGCCGCTGAGGCGCAGTTCGGCCTGCCCGCCCCCCTCGACTACCCCGCCGCGCTCCGGCGACTGCGCGAGGCGTCCCGGGCCTACTACGGGGGCGAGAGCGGGCTGCTCGACGACGCCGCCTACGACGCGCTGCGGCTGTCCGTGCTCGCCTGGGAGGCGGAGCACCCGGACGAGGTCGCCCAGGATTCCCCGACCGGTCTCGTGGGTGACGGGGCCGCCCCCGTCGGAGACATCGCGCACACCACCCGGCTGCTCAGCCTCGACAACGTCTTCGACCCGGACGGTCTGGTCGCCTGGGGAGCCTCGCTCCAGCGCCGCCTGGGCCACGAGCCCGCCGGCGGGTTCACCGTCGAGCCGAAGATGGACGGCGCGGCCGTGGCCGCACGGTACCGGGACGGCCGGCTGGAGCAGATCATCACCCGCGGCGACGGTACGCACGGCGAGGACGTCAGCCACGTCATCGGCACCATAGAAGGCCTGCCCGAGCGGCTCCCGGTACCCGCCACCTTCGAGGTGCGCGGCGAAGTCCTCTTCACCCAGCAGCAGTTCGAGACGGCGAACGAGGTCCGCACCGCGCACGGCGCACAGGTCTTCGCGAACCCGCGCAACGGCACCGCCGGCACCCTGCGGGCGAAGGACCGGCCGTACCGGCTCGCGATGACCTTCTGGGCGTACGGGGCGGTCGAGCTCGACGGCGTGGCCCTCGCACCCTCCGGCGCCACCCACGCGGAGCTCCTGGCCGCAGTAGCCCGGGCAGGAGTCGCGACCACGGCCGACACGCCCGCCGGTCTGCACCTGGTCGCCACCCTCGCCGAGGCGCAGCGGAAGGTCGAAGAGATCGCCGCGCTCCGCCCGGTCCTGCCCTTCGGCATCGACGGGGTCGTCATCAAGGCGAACGACTCCGCCGAGCAGGCCGAGGCCGGCTTCGGGAGCAGGTTCCCGCACTGGGCGATCGCCTTCAAACTGCCCGCCGTCGAGCGGCGGACCGTGCTCAAGGACGTGGTCTGGGAGGTGGGCCGCACCGGTGTGCTCGCCCCGACCGCGATCCTCGACCCGGTGGACATCGACGGATCCACCGTCACGCGGGCCACCCTCCACAACCCCGCGGACATCCGCCGCCGCGACCTCCACCTCGGCGACACCGTGACCGTGTACAAGGCGGGCGACATCATTCCGCGCGTCCAGGCCGCCGTCACGGGCCTGCGCCCGGACGGGGCGCTCGAGGTGCCGCTGCCCACGGCCTGCCCCCAGTGCGACGGAGAGATCAACAAGGAGCAGGAGCGCTGGCGCTGCGCGAAGGGGACGGCCTGCGCACTGCCCGCGCTGATCGAGTACGCCGCCGGCCGCGACATGCTCGACATCGACGGCCTGGGCAGGACGTACGTCCGGGCCCTCGTCGAGTCCGGTGACGTCGCGGACGTCGCCGACCTGTTCACCCTCACCGAGGAGCAGCTCACCGCCGCCTCCGGGAGCGCCAAGCGGGGCGCGAAGCTGGCGGAGCAGATCGCGGCCGCCAAGTCCCGCCCGCTCAGCCGGATCTTCTGCTCGCTGGGAGTCCTCGGCACCGGACGCAGCATGTCCCGCCGCATCGCCGCGTACTTCGGCACCATGGACGCCATCCGTCAGGCGGACGCCGCACGGATGCAGGAGGTCGACGGCATCGGCGGGGAGAAGGCCCCGGTCATCGTCGAACAGGTCGCCTCCCTGGCCGCGGTCATCGACAAGCTGGTGGCCGCAGGCGTGAACATGAGCGAGCCGCGGCAGCCGGAGGAGACGGGCGAGGGTCCGCTCGCCGGGAAGACGGTCGTCGTCACCGGCAGGATGAGCGGCCCGCTGGCGGGCGCGGGCCGCTCGGAGATCAACGCACTGATCGAGAAGGCCGGCGGCACGGCGGGCAGCAGCGTCACCTCCCGGACCGCCTACCTGGTCTGCGCGCCGTCCGCGAGCGGGAAGCCGAGCTCGAAGGCGGTCCGGGCCGCCGAGTTGGGCGTCACGGTCCTGACCCCGGAGCAGTTCGCGGAACTCGTGGCCGAGTTCGTGGCCGACCTCGGGGGCGTTGGCTGAAAGCGGCGGTCGGTGGAGGACACCTTAAGGGTTCATTAAGGCCGGTCTGCGCATGCTCGTTCCCCGTTCGCACGAATGTCGCCCAACGGAAACGTACGCAGACCGACTCCTCCCCTCCGACCGATCCAGGACCCCGCTTCATGATCCGCTTGTTCACACGCCGCCCGCGCGGCACCTCCTACCGGCGGGCCGTGACGGTGGCGGCCGCGCTGACGCTGACCACCCTCACCGCCTGCTCCTCCCTCAACGGCGTCGTCTCACCGGCCGCCGTCCGGGCCGCGGTCGCCCGCTCCGGGGGCGAGCAGGCCTCCGGCCCGGTGGACTGTACGGTCGCCAAGTGCGTGGCCCTCACCTTCGACGGCGGCCCGAGCGAACCGACCCCGCGACTGCTCGACTTCCTGAAGGAGGCGCAGATCAGGGCCACGTTCTTCCTCCAGGGGAAGGGCCACACCGACACCTATCCCGACACCGTGCGCCGCATGGCGGCGGAGGGCCACGAGATCGCGAACCACACGTGGTCGCACGAGAACCTCACCGAGCTCAGCCCGGACGGGATACGCGCCGAGATCGAGCCGGTCCAGCGGGACATAGAGAAGGCCACCGGCCACGCGCCCACCCTCATGCGCCCGCCGGGCGGCGCCACCGACGACAAGGTGTCGAAGGTGCTGAAGGAGCTCGGACTCGCCCAGATCCTGTGGAGCGTCACCGCGAAGGACTTCGCGACCACCGACACCGCGCTCATCGTGAAGCGCGTGCTCGACCAGACCGAGCGGGACGGGATCATCCTGCTCCACGAGCGGTACGCCGGAACCATTCCCGCGGTCCCCACGATCGTCCGCGAGCTCCACGACCGCGGCTACACCTTCGTGACCGTCTCCCAACTGGCCGCACCCGCGACCCTCGAACCGGGCAAGGTCTACCGGCCCTGACCGGGGCGCGCCGGCCTACGCGGGCAGCCGCAGCAGGAACGCCGCTCCCCGGTCGGCCGGGACGACGGCGAGGGTGCCCCCGTGGCGCTGTGCCAGGTCCCTCGCGATGGCGAGGCCGAGGCCGGTGCCACCGGTGTCACGGGTACGGGCTTCGTCGAGGCGGGTGAAGCGCTCGAAGACGCGCTCGCGGTCGGCTCCGGGGATCGGGGCGCCGTCGTTGTGGACGGTGCACTCCAGCCGGCCGGGCCGCGGGTCGAGCGTGACGGTGACCCGGGTCGAGGCGTGGCGGGCCGCGTTGTCGAGGAGGTTGCGCAGCAGGCGCCGCAGCTGGTCACGGTCGCCGTGCAGGGTGACCGGCTCCGCGGGGGCGTCGAGAACGAGCTCCGCACCGGCTTCGGGCCGGGTGTGCGGGAGTTCGAGGAGGAGTTCGCGGACGAGCTCGGTGAAGTCCACGAGCGCGGTGTCCACCACCGCCCCGGGGGTGGCGTCCAGCCGGGCGAGCGTCAGCAGGTCGTCGACGAGGTACTGCAGTCTCCGCGTGGCCTCCAGGGCGTCGCCGAGGGCGGCGGGCCGCTCGGGATGGGCCACGGCGACATCGAGGACGGTGCGCAGACCCGTGACCGGGCTGCGCAGTTCGTGAGCCGCGTCGGCGATGAAACGGCGCTGGCGGCGGGCATGGGCGTCGAGCACGTCGAGGGTGCGGTTGGTGGTGCGGGCGAGCCGGGTGATCTCGTCCTCGGCCAGGGGGACCGGCACACGGGTGCCGGAGCCGGGCTGGTCGACGGTGGCGAGGCGGGTGCGGATGGCCTCGACCGGCCGCAGGGCACGGGTGGTCGCCACCCAGGCGCTGAGGGCGACGACCAGGGCGGCCAGCGGCACCGCACCGCTCAGGGCGGGGAGGAGCGCGTCGGCGGTCCGGGCGGCTTCGGACCGGGTGATGGCGACGTAGACGGTGTAGCGCCCGGCCGGGGCCGCCGACGGGCTGGGGGTGCTGGGGGAGTGCACCTCGATGCTGGTGCCGGCCATGTCGACGGTCAGCCCCGCCAGGGTGGCCGCCTGGGCGAGGCAGCCGGGGAGGGGCTCCCCGGTGGAGGCCCGGGAAGGGTCCTCCCGGCAGGCCGGATCCGGGTCGCCGAACCGGACCGACCGTACGGTGGCCCAGGCGGGCGGCGCCGACGCGGGCGCGGGCGTGAGCTCCTTCAGCGCCCCGGGGAACGCCCGGGGGAGCCAGGAGTCGAAGGGGCCGTCCGGGCCGATGATCAGTACCGGCGAGCGGTCGAGGATGTCGCCGGTGGTCTCCCGGTCCCTGGCCCGGACACCGGCGAACTCCAGGGCCACGGCCCGGGACTGGCCCAGGGCGCGGCCGCGCGCCTCCTCCATCTCGGTGGCGTACACGTCGCGGTGCAGCCACCACGCCCCGGCGCCGGCGAGGACCAGGGCGGCCGTTCCCGCGGCGAGAGCGGTACGGGCCCGGGTCGGCAGGCCCAGCCACCAGGCGGACCACCACACGGGCCTCCGGGCGGGATCGCGGTCGGGGTCGCCGGGTGCGGCCTCAGGCATGGGACTCGTCCAGCCGGTAGCCGTGTCCCCGGACGGTCACGATGCTCCGGGTGCCGTAGGGCTGGTCGATCTTGCGGCGCAGGAGGCTGACGTAGACCTCCACGATGCTCGCCGCGCCCCGGTAGGCGATGTCCCACGCCTCGCCGAGGATGGCCTCCTTCGACAGCACCCGGCCCGGCTCCCGCATCAGGCATTCCAGCACCGCGAACTCCTGGCCGGTCACCTCGATGCGCTCATCGCCGCGCCCACAGGTCCGCGCCCCCGGGTCGAGCCACAGGTCGCCGGCCCGCAGCACCTCCTGCGCCCCGGAGCCCGCGGCGCCCGCGCCCCCGCCGGCGCTGCGGCGGATCAGAGCGCGCAGGTGCGCGGTGAGGACGAGCAGGGAGAACGGCTTCGTCAGATAGTCGTCCGCCCCGATGTCCAGGCCGTGCGCCTCGTCGCGCTCCCCGTCCCGGGCGGTCAGCATCAGCACCGGAGTGCCGATGCTCAGGGCCCTGAGCCGCCCGCACACGGCGAACCCGTCCAGGGAGGGCAGCATGACGTCCAGGACGATCGCCGCGAACCCGCCCGTGGCACCCAGCTCCACCGCGGTCAGACCGTCGGACGCCAGGGTGACCGCGTACCCCTCGGCCTCCAGGCCGTCCCGCAGCGCGGCCGCGATCACCGGATCGTCCTCCACCAGCAAAATGTCCACCTTGTCAGGATGCCATCCGGGAGCCCCCGCCCTCGCCCCCGATCGTGCCCGCCCCCCTGCGAACCGGCCTTCAGGAACGGCTAAGCATGATCTGCGCACAGTGGGGCACGACCCGCACGACCCGCACCACGGCCGGACCCGAGCACGCCGGCCGGTCCCGTCCCGTCACCGAAGGGCCCGGCGCCGCATGCGTATTTCCTTCCTGCTCCACAACGCCTACGGCATCGGAGGGACCATCAGGTCCACCTTCAACCTGGCCGCGGCGCTCGCGGAGCAGCACGACGTGGAGATCGTCTCGGTGCTCCGCCACCGTGACGCACCGACCATGGGCGCGCCCGCCGGGGTCGTCCTCCGCCCCCTGGTCGATCTGCGCCCGGGCTCCCCGGACTACGACGGCGAGGACCCGCGGCACGCGCTGCCCGCCCGGGTCTTCCCCCGCGCGGACGGCCGGCACCGGCAGTACAGCCGGCTCACCGACGAGCGCATCGGCCGGTACCTGACCACCCTCGACGCCGAGGTGGTCGTGGGGACCAGGCCGGGCCTGAACGTGCACATCGCCCGGCAGGCCCACCGCGCCGCGGTCCGGGTCGGCCAGGAACACCTCACGCTCTCGAACCACGGCTTCCGCCTGCGCCACGAGATACGCCACCGCTATCCCTTCCTGGACGCCCTCACCACCGTCACCGAGGCCGACGCGAGCGCCTACTGCCGCTTCGGCCCGCGCTCCATGAGGGTCGAGGCCATACCGAACAGCGTTCCCGCCGCCTACGGGGCACCGGCCGACGGCACCGGCAAGGTGGTCGTGGCGGCGGGCCGGCTCACTCCGGCGAAGCGGTACGACCTCCTCGTACGGGCCTTCGCGCAGGTCGTCGCCGCGCACCCGGACTGGCAGCTGCGCATCTTCGGCAGCGGAGACACCACCGGCAACGAGCGGGCCGCCCTGTCCGCGCTGATCGACGGGCTCGGACTGAGCGGCAGCGCCCACCTCATGGGCAACGCCCACCCGTTGGAGCCGGAATGGGCCAAGGGCTCCCTCGCGGTGTCCACCTCCGACCGGGAGTCGTTCGGCATGACCCTCGTCGAGGCGATGCGCTGCGGCCTCCCCGTCGTCTCCACGGACTGCCCGGTGGGACCGCGCGAGATCATCGAGGACGGGGTCGACGGCCGGCTCGTCCGCCCCGGTGACGCCGATGCCGTCGCCGCCGCCCTGCTCGGCCTGGTCGCCGACGAGGAACTGCGCCGGCGCATGGGGGCCGCGGCGCTGAGGAACTCGGCCCGCTTCGATCCCGCGCACATCGCCGAGCGGCATCTGGACCTCTACCGGCAGCTGCTGCGGCGCGGCCCCGGCAGGCGCGGGCCCGGTCCCGTACGGGAAGCCGCGCACCGCGCGCGGGTCCGCGCGATCGACACGGCACACGCCCTGCGCTCCACCGCCCGCGGAACCCTGAAGAAGAGCGGCGCGGCGGGCCCCGGAGATGGACGCCGCGTACCCGCATGAGCGCGGGCTTCGACATTCCGGCGAAGCCGGGGACCGGGCGGACCAGGCATGATCCTTTCCCGAAGGCCTTGGCCGGAACACCCTCCCGACGACGAAAGTACGCATCATGCCGAGCACCATCACCGTCCGCGAGGTCCGCGCGGCGGACTTCCCGCAGTGGCGCGCCCTGTACCGCGGCTACGCCGACTTCTACCGGGTCGAGCAGACCGAGGAGGCCGCCGCCCGCGTGTGGGCGTGGGTGAACGACCCCGCCCACGAGGTGAACGCCCTCGTCGCCGAGGACGGGGACGGCCGCCTCATCGGCCTGGCCCACTACCGCCCGTTCGCCCGCCCCCTCTCCGCCACCACCGGCTGCTACCTGGACGACCTGTTCGTCGACCCCGCGCACCGCGGCTCCGGCGCCGCCGACCGCCTGCTCACGGCCCTGCGCGGGATCGCGGCCGAGCGCGGCTGGAGCGTGGTCCGCTGGATCACGGCCGACGACAACCACCGTGCCCGGGCCAAGTACGACCAGCTGGCCACCCGAACCATGTGGGTCACCTACGACATGGCACCGGGCAGCTGAACGCACACCCTGCGCCGAGTCGCCCCCTCAGAACTGGCAGCTCGCCGCCGTAGGAGTGCCGGCGCGCCGGGCGTCCATCCAGGCGATCGCATCGTCCAGCGGACCGTCGCTGATGGTGTGCCCCTGGTCGGCGTAGTACGCGAACTCCAGCGGGACGCCCTTGTCGCACAGCTCCCGGGCGAGCGTCGCGTTGAGGTTGCTCAGTACGTCGTTCCCGCCCTGCGCCAGCAGCACCGGGACCTCGACCGCGACCTCGCCGGTGGCGTTGCGCTTGAGGGCGGCGTCGAGCGGCCCCAGATCGGCGCCGGCCCGCAGGACCTCCGAGGCGGGCGGGAGCTCGCCGTCGGCGGCCATGCACGGCTGCGTCCAGATGCGGTCCGCCGCGGCCAGGCCCGCCGGGGTGAGGAGTTCGGCGGGTCTGACCTTCGGGTCGGCCGCGGCGGCCCCGTTGATGAGCAGCAGCAGGACCCCGGTGTAGGCGGTGGCCGTCGCGTCCTGCGCGGCGAACAGGGCGGGCATCCACTCGAACCCGACCGCCGGCGCGTTGGCGACCACGCCCTTCAGGTCGATCTCGGGGGCGTACGCGGCGGCGTGGTGCGCGCTCCACATCGCGGCGTGCCCGCCCTGCGATCCGCCGTAGACGAGGGTGGTCGTACCCGACGCCGGGTCGATCGTGCGGGCGGCGCGGATGATGTCGAGGGTGGCGTACGCGGCGGACTCGCCGCCCAGGTACGGGTGTCTGACGCCGGTCACCCCGAGGCCGATGTAGTCGGGCTGTACGACGGTGAACCCGCGCGCGAGCAGCTTGCCGACCGGACTCGTGTCCTGAAGCCCGGCGAAGGCCGGGATGCGGGACGGGGCGCACGCCGAACCGATGCCCATGGTGCCGTGGTCCACGGCGGCGACGGGCCGCCCGCCTGCGGGTGCGGGGCCGTCCGGCACGGTCACCAGCCCGCTGGCGGCCACCGGCCGGCCGTCGGTCCCGGTGCTCAGGTACATCACCAGGAAGGTGCGCGCCGGCTGCGTCAGCTCCGCCTCGGGCGGGGCGTAGGGGCGTTGGCGGATCACCGTACCGGGCTTGCCGGCGGGCAGCGGGCGCGGCGGGTCGTAGAACGCGTCGCCCTCGGGCACCGGCGACGCGGACGCGGCCGGTCCCTCCGCGCTCCGGTCGTCACCGCCGCCGCCCGTACAGCCCGGCAGCGCCAGTGCCGCGGCGATCACCCCGACGAGGGCCCGGCGGGACCACCTGCCGGGGCGGTGATGGCTCTGTCCGTGCCTCAAGGAGGAACCCCTTCGTCCGTCAGTCCGTCAGTCCGTGAGTCCGTCAGTCAGTCAGGGCGCGCCGGGCGATCGCGTCGCGAAAGCTAGCCGAGTTCACCTGTGAGGTCCATGCCGCGCAGCCCGCGAACAAGCTGTCAACAACATCCTTTGGGCCGTTCGGAGGCAAGCCCGCGTCGGTCTGCGGCCGCCTCGGCCCGAGCCGCCAGAATCACCGATCGGCAAGGGGGGCCCGTACATCCCTGGAGGCGAACGTGGTGCTCTCTCGACGCGGTCTTGTGAAAGGGGCTGCCGCCGGCGGCCTCCTGCTCGGGTTCCCGGGGCTCACCGTCCAGTACGAGGCCGTCGCGGCGCCCCCCTCCCGACCGCTGGTCGACGCGGTCGCCGATGCCTGCGCCCGCCTCGCGGGCCGCGGATGGCGCACGCTGCTGCTCACCGTGACCCGGGGCGCACTCGACATCGGCGCCACGGACCTGGCCGCCGAACTGGGCAAGCCGGTCCCCGAGCTGGACCGCTCGGTCCCCGGCTTCGAGGACTTCTCCCCGACCCTGCCCGCCCGCGGCATCGAGCCGGGGATCCCCGCCCGGAGCCTGCTCTACCACGCGTTCGCCTCGCCCCACGTGACCACGGACGGCCGGGGCCGGACCCTCGGCGCGTTCCCGGAGCTCGCCGAGATCGAAGCCGTCGAGAACTACGTCTACGGGGTGCGCCCGCCCTCGCTGGCCCGGCTCCGGGAGATCGCCGGGCAGAACCCGCTCGGTGTGGTGGTGTTCGCCCTCGACTACCGCGATGCCACCGGCTCGGTGCACGGCCGCCACGCCGACCTCTGCTTCTCCCGGACCGGCATCACCCGCATGGGCACCACGGGCCCGCACTACGACGCCCGGGCCCGCCAGTTCGCCGGGCAGGACCCGAAGCGCCCGTTCGTGTTCCGTACGGTGCCGCAGCGCTTCGCCCCGTACATCGCCATGCAGGTCACCGGGGCCGACAGCCGCACCTTCGGGCCCCGCTCCGTCGTCACCGGCGACGACGAGCGTGCCTTCTGGGTGCCGGTGCACAAACTGTTCCCCGGGCGGGAATGCGTGGAGGGCCTGGACCTCTCCCTCAGCCTCGGCTCGCACCTGGTCAACGAGAAGCTCAAGCGGATGCACCTCTTCCTCCGGGAGCAGGGCTATCCCACCGAGTGGACCGGCAAGGACCTGGAGGAGTTCCCCTTCACGATCCGGGACGAGAAGATCGCCTCCCTGCTGCCGGCACGCAAGGGCGGGCACGGATCCGGAGTGCTCGCCCCGCGTCCCGGGCCGTTCGCGGACCGGGCCCGGTTCGAGGGGGAGTGGCTCGGCTTCAACGTGTCCGCGGACCTGGTGCAGGATCCGGGCATCCTGTACTTCTCCTCCGTCCAGCTGATCCCCGGCTCCCTCGAGACCGAGCCGACCTACCTGGAAGGGACCGCCCCCGACAACGACCGGCGCTCCCCCGAGTACGTCAACATCCGCCACCGCCTGCACGCCGACGGACGGTTGGAGGACCTCAACCTCAACCCGGACATGGACACGATCATCCGGGAGGGAGGCTACCGGGCCCAGCACTGGGTGGACTTCGCCGGGGACGGCTTCGTCTCCGTCGACTGCCCGCAACTCGCCTCCGAGATCGACACGTTCAAGCCCGCCTTCTGCAGCGTCGCACCACCCGACTTCTTCCCCCACGTCAACCAGCACGACCTCGCGGCGTGGTGGCGCACGGAGGTCCCCGAGGCGATCCGCGCCGCACTGTGGGCCGTACCGCCCCACCCGCTCTCGGAGTTCCGCTTCGCCGGCGACATCACCCTCCCCAAGGGCTTCGACATCTACGACGACACCCTGACCGCCGTCCTCGGCCATCCGGCGCCCGGTGAGCCCCTCGCCCGTCCGCTGCCCGCGGGCGCGCGCGGCCGGTACACCGGTCTGCCGGACGCGGCGGCCGGGGTCACGGACCCCGGGTGGGAAGTCAGCCAGGGCCTCGTCTACAACGAGCCCGGACTGCCGCTCCAGCGCTACATGCAGGCCTACAGCCTCGGCACCCCCTTCCTGGAGGACGCCAAACTCTGTGCGGCCCTGGGAAGTTACTGGCCCTCCGTGGCACCCGACGCGACCCGTACGTTCACTCCGCTCAAGGACGCCCCCGGCTTCCCCTATCCGTGGCCGACGATCGTCCCGCTGACCGACGCCGAGATCGGCATGGAGGAGACCGACGGGCTCGGCCGGCTGCCCTGGGACGGGATCCGCGGGCCGGAGGTCCGTACGGTGGGCGGCCGGCAGGTGGTCGCCTACCAGGACATCGACAGGGCCGACTACATCACCACCCAGGACCGGCTCACCGCCCACCTCACCGCACGCGTCGACCTCGCCGAGACCAAGTCCCGGGTCCTGGCCATGTCGGCGGTGTACTGGAGCCTGGGCATCCACGACCCCGAGTTCGTGACCCGGTTCGGAGACAAGGCCGTCATCGAGATCCTGAAGGCCAAATCGGCGTGGGCGGTGGTGTCCTTCACCGCGGTCGACGCCGACGACACCGGACTCGCGGAGGCCCAGCGGGCCACCGGCAGCCGCCTCACCGGGACCCGCCGCTACCGGGTCCGCGTGTACCGGCCCGGAACCGAATCGCGGGACCCCGCCGACATCCAGAAGGTCCTGGTGGAGATCGAGGAGGACGTACTCGCCTTCACGGACGGCACGGCCGTGCTGCTGCGCAGGGGCGGAGGCCAGTGGACGCGCGACGCGACGATCCCCACCAGGTGAGGGCGGCCGCAGACCCGGCCGTCGACGTGCTCGTCGCCGGAGGGGGCCCCGCCGGCTGCGCCGCCGCGATCGTGTGCGCGGCGGGCGGGCTGCGGACCGTACTGGTCGAACGCGCCGACGGCCCGAGGGACCGGCCGGGCGAGGCGCTGCACCCAGGCGTGGAGTCCGTCCTCGCACGCCTGCTGCCGGACGGCTTCGCGTCGGTGGTGGGAGCCCGGCACGAGGGCATCGAGGTCGGCTGGGGCGGGGCGCCGCGCTTCGAGCCGTTCGGCGCCGACGCGGACGGGCCCTGGCGCGGCTTCCAGGTGGACCGGCGGCGCCTGGACGGGCTCCTGCTGGACCGGGCCCGGAACGCCGGGGCGGAGGTGCGGATGTCCTGCCGCGTACTGGAGCCCCTGGTCGAGGGCGGCATCGTGACGGGCGCCCGCGTCAGGGGCCCGGGGCCGGGCACGGCGGTGATCCGCGCGCGGACCCTCATCGACGCGACCGGCAGCGCCCGCGCGGCCGGCCGCGTCCTCGGGCCCGCCCGCACCGACCGGGCCCGGTCACCGCGCCTGCTGATCCGCTACGGGTACGCGGTGGGCGCCTGCCCGGTCCGTGACGCGGCGCCCGCGATCGTCGCGGACCACACCGGCTGGACCTGGACGGCCCGGGTGGGGGCCGCCCGGTACCAGTGGATGCGTCTCGACCTGGTCCCGGAGCAGCGGTCGCGCACCTGGCTGCCCGAGGAGTTCTCGGGCCTCACCCCCGAGGGTCCGGCACGGGCCGCCGACGTGACCTGGCGGCTCTGCGGGGCCCCCGCGGGGCCGGGGTGGTTCGTGGTCGGCGACGCCGCCGCGCGGCTGGACCCGTCCTCCTCCCACGGCGTGCTGCGGGCCCTGCTGTCCGGCTGGACGGCGGGCAGCCTCACGGCGGCCGTGACGGACGGCGCGCTCGACCCGCACCGGGCCGCGGCCACGTACCGCCAGTGGCTGCACGAGGGTGCCGAGCGCGACATCCACCACCTGGCCGGTACGTACGCGAGGCTCGGAGCGCGGGGCTTCGGCTGACGGGGCGGCCGCCGCAGATCCGGCCGCCAGGTGCCGGGCCGGATCGGCCGGAGGCCTCAGCGCACGGGGGTGAAGTCCCGCGAGGCGATGTATCCGGGGCGGCGCACCGGGGCGGCGAAGGGCTTCGACGGGCGGTTCTCCACGCTGTTGAAGACGAGGAACACGTTGCTGCGCGGGTAGGGCGTGATGTTGTCGCCCGAGCCGTGCATCGCGTTGCAGTCGAACCAGGTGGCCGACCCCGCCCTGCCGGTGAAGACCTTTATGCCGCAGGCCGAGGCGAACCTGGTCAGCGCCTCGTCCGACGGAGTGCCCGCGTCCTGCATCTGGAGGGACCTCTTGTAGTTGTCCTTCGGCGTCGCACCGGCACACCCCAGGAAGCTCCGGTGGGAGCCGGGCATGATCATCAGGCCTCCGTTGGTGGTGTAGTTCGGCGTCAGAGCGATGGACACCGACACGGTGCGCATGTGCGGCAGTCCGTCCTCGGCGTGCCAGGTCTCGAAGTCGGAGTGCCAGTAGAAGCCGCTGGCACCGAAGCCCGGCTTGACGTTGATCCGGGACTGGTGCACGTAGACCTCGGAGCCCAGGATCTGCCGTGCGCGCCCCACGACGCGCGGATCGGAGGCGAGGGCCGCGAACACCTCGCTGATGCGGTGGACTTCGAAGACGGAGCGCACTTCGCGGGAGTTCGGCTCCACGACGGACCGCTCGTCGGCCAGCGTCGAGGGGTCGCGGAGCAGCCGGTCCATCTCGGCCCGGTAGACGTCCGTCTCGTCGGGCGTGATGAGTTCCTCGACGGACAGGAACCCTTCGCGCTCGTAGCTCTCCAGCTCGTGGGCCCATATGGGGCCCGGCGTGCCGGGCTCGGACCAGACGACGGGGTCCGCGCGGCCGGTGAGCACCTCCTCGGAGCCCCGGGTCGGATACAGGTCGGTCACCGTGCGTGTGGATGCGGAGGTCATGGTGGTGCTGCCTCTCCTCTCTGGATCTTTCTGGTGCGTGCGTTCTCGGGTACGTCAGTCGTGGCCGGGTTCGGTGAGCAGCGGGTACACGCCGTTCTCGTCGTGATCCTCCCGGCCGGTCACGGGCGGGTTGAAGACGCACAGGCAGCGGAACTCGTGCGTGACGCGCAGGGTGTGCCGCTCGTGGCCGTCGAGGAGGTACATGGTTCCCGGCGTGATCGTGTACGACAGGCCCGTCTCCTCGTCCGTGAGCTCGGCTTCCCCCTCCGTGCAGACCACGGCCTCCACGTGGTTCGCGTACCACATGGACGTCTCGGTGCCGGCGTACAGGACGGTCTCGTGCAGGGAGAAGCCGACGCGTTCTGCGGCCAGGACGATGCGCTTGCTCTCCCAGGTGCCGGATGCCGCCCTGACGTGGCGGTCGGTTCCCTCGATGTCCCGGAACGATCGGACGATCATGGTGGTGCCCTTCGTGGTGTCCGGCGGGGTGCTGGTCAGGCGGTTTCGCGGACGGAGCGCGCGAGGATGCCGAGGCCCTCGTCGAGTTCCTCGCCGGTGACGGTGAGGGGCGGGAGCAGCTTGACGACCTCGCCCTCGGGGCCGGACGTCTCGACGAGGAGACCGTGCTCGAAGGCCCTGCGGGACACTGCTGCCGCGCGCTCCTTGTGGGCGAACTCGATGCCCCAGACCAGCCCGCGGCCCCGGTACGTCGTGCCCAGCCGGGCGTGTTCGGCGCAGAGGTCCCGCAGTACGCCCTCGATGTGCGCGCCCTGGACGAGGGTCCGCTCGCGCAGGACGCCGTCGGCCCAGTAGGTCTCCAGGGCGGCCGTCGCGGTGACGAAGGCGGGATTGTTGCCGCGGAAGGTGCCGTTGTGCTCGCCCGGCTCCCACAGGTCGAGCTCGGGCTTGAACAGGCACAGGGACATGGGCAGTCCGTAGCCGCTGATGGACTTCGACAGCGTGACGATGTCGGGCGTGATGCCCGCCTCCTCGAAGGAGAAGAACTCGCCGGTCCGGCCGCAGCCCATCTGGATGTCGTCGACGATCAGCAGCATGTCGCGGCGTCGGCACAGGTCGGCGAGGGCGCGGAGCCATTCCGCGCGCGCCACGTTGATCCCGCCCTCGCCCTGGATCGTCTCGACGATGACCGCGGCCGGGTGGTTGAGACCGGAGCCCTGGTCCTCCAGCAGGCGCTCGAACCAGAGGAAGTCGGGGACCCTGCCGCCGAGGTAGTTGTCGAAGGGCATCGGGGTGCCGTGGACCAGGGGGATCCCGGCGCCGGCCCGTTTGAAGGCGTTGCCCGTGACGGCGAGGGAACCGAGCGACATGCCGTGGAAGGCGTTGGTGAAGGACACGACCGACTCGCGCCCCTTGGCCTTCCGCGCCAGTTTGAGCGCCGCCTCCACGGCATTGGTCCCGGTGGGCCCCGGGAACATCACCTTGTAGTTCAGTGCGCGCGGTTCGAGGACGTGGGACCGGAAGGTCTCGAGGAAGGCCCGCTTGGCGGTCGTCGCCATGTCGAGCCCGTGCGTGATGCCGTCCCCTTCCAGGTAGTCGAGCAGGGCCCGCTTCAGGACGGGGTTGTTGTGGCCGTAGTTCAGGGACCCGGCGCCCGCGAAGAAGTCCAGGTAGCCGGAGCCGTGTTCGTCGTACAGCCGGCTTCCCGAGGCGCGCTCGAAGACGACGGGCCAGGCGCGGCAGTAGCTGCGCACCTCGGACTCCAGTGTCTCGAAGACGGACAGGACCGGCTCGGTCATGGTCAAGGGAACTCTCCAATGAGCGTGGGGTGTTGTGTGCCCGGCGCCAGACGCCGGGGTGAGGTGTCCGGACCGGGATCAGAAGTGGAGCGGCCCGATGCGGTGCAGGACCTCCGGGGCGTAGCCGCGGTCGGGGAACTCCTCCGGGGCGAACAGCACCGTGCGCGTGAGCGTGGCGCCGTGCCGTGCGGCGTACGAGGCGAACAGCCGCTCCGACGCGAGGTTCCCGGGGGAGACGGTGGCCTCCAGGGAGCTCATTCCGTGTTCCGCCGCCACGCGGGAGGAGAGGCCGTCGAGCAGGGCCCCGGCGACACCACGGCCGCGGACGGATTCGTCGACGGCGATCTGCCAGACGAGCAGGGTTTCGGGACTGTCGGGCCGCATGTACCCGCTGACGAATCCGACGGGACGCCCCGACGGGTCGCGGGCCACGGCGGACGTGCCGGCGAAGTCACGGCACCAGAGGAGGTAGCTGTAGGCCGAGTTGAGGTCCAGCGTCCCGGAATCCCGGGCGAGGCGCCACAACAGGCGGCCGTCACCGGGGCGGGGACGGTCGATGTGCGGGGACGGGGTGGTCGAGGTCGTGGAGGTCGTGGAGGGCGGGGTCTTCCGGTAATGGGCCAGTTCTGCATGAGCAGTCATGCGGGCCGAAGCTACCGAGGGTTGGAGCGGATTGCACGGACCCGAGGGGTTATGGGGAGGGGGTGGTCCGTGATATATGGAGACCCCGTGGAAGAGTGGCGAAAGTGGCAGGAATGTGCCCGGTAATCCATGAAAAATCCGGATATTCACCCCCGACCCTCGAGTTCATAACGAGCGGATAACGTCTTAGACCTTGCGCCACCGGGCCATCGCCCAGGAGAACAGTCCGAACAGCACCAGTCCGACGGAGACCGCGACCAGGAGCCACGGCCCCGCTGAGGCAAGGGTGAACGACCTCAGGGTGTCGTCGAGGCCCTTCGCCTGTGCGGGGTCGTAGCGCAGGGCTGCGTACAGGACGAAACCGCCGACGGCCGCGAAGACGGTTCCCCGCGCGAGCCCACCGGCCACGCCGAGGAAGCCGACGAGCTTGCGCCACGGTGCCGCGACCTCCGCCATGGCGAGATGCTTGCGGAAGCTGCGCCGCGCCGCCTGCACAGCGATGGCCACCCCCGCGATCCCGATCCCGAGCCCGGCGGCACCCACCAGCCACTGGCCGGCGGGCAGGCCGAGCGCTTTCGCCGTCACGTCGCGTGACTGCTCGTCCCCGGAGCGTCCGCCGCCCACCGAGAACGCAAACACGGAGTAGGCCACCACGGCGTAGAAGGCGCACCTGCCCGTCGAGGACAGCCGCTTCAAGGGTTTGCCGCCCTCCGGTCCGGCCGCGCCGAACACCGCCTCCGACAGGCGCCAGAGCGCCATGCACACAAGCCCCAGGCCCACGGCCCAGATGAGGACCACGCCGAAGGGCTTCTCCCCGAGTTCCTGAAGGGCGCCCTGGCGGTCGGCCTCCTTGCCGCTGCCGCCGAAGGCGATGCGCACGGCCAGTACCCCGACCAGCACGTACAGCACTCCGCGCGTGGTCAGCCCGCAGCGTGCCGTGACCTCGCGGAATCGGCTGCCCCCGGACGTGTGCTCCTCGATGCGTGGCATGCGCACCCCTTCCGTGTCCTCGCCGGCTCCGCGCCCGGGGCGCGGGCAGGCCCGTCGGGACGTCTCGAGGGGCGGCTACCCGGCTCCGGGGTTCCAATGCGCGAGGCACCGTACGGGCGCGGTCACTGTTCCTGCGGCGGCTTCCCCTCCGCCGCGGACACCTCCACGAGCTCCACCTGGCCCTTGGCGTCGAGGCGCAGGACGGGGACGGCCTTGTTGCGCGGATTGCCGTTGTTCTGGAAGGAGATGAAGCCGCTGGCCCCGGCCACCTGCTGGGTGCCGTCCATCTGGTGGAACATCCGGGCCACGGCGTCGCCGACGACCTGGCCCTGCCAGCGGGCCGCCATCTGGATGCCGTGGGCCGCCGCGAGGACCGCGTCGTGACCCATCAGGGCCCCGCCGTCCTCGCGGGGATCGTGCGGGAACCACTCCTCCAGCTGCCCGCCCGGCTGGAAGTTCTTCGCCGAGGGCGCGGACACGGCCTGCGGCGCCGCACGGTACATGTCGGGGTGGGCGAGGCCGGTGTAGAGCACCTCGATGCCGGTCGCGGCGGCGCGGGCCAGCTGCTCGGGGCTCAGGTTGGTCGTGTCGTCCCCCGTGAACACGGTGAACCGCTGCTCGGTGCAGCTGCGGTTGGCCAGCGCGTCGAGGAACCGGGTGAGGTGCAGGCCGCGGCCCGCGAAGTAGACGAGCTGCGGGCGCTGCTGGCACAACTGGCCCGGCATGTAGCGCAGTTCGTTCTGCCAGGCGCTGCTGACGGAGGAGTCGTAGGTCATCCGCTCGGCGACGAGCTTGTGTGCGCCGCCCTCCTGGAACGCCTTGGTGAAGGCGGTGCCGAGGGTGGAGGAGTAGAGGTCTCCCGCCGCCACGTCCTGGATGACGACGCCGGTGGTGATGCCGCGCCGTTTGAGGTATCCGGCGCCCGCGTACGCCTCGTCCTCGTTCGTGGGGGCGATCCGGACGAAACCGTTGATGCCCTGGATGTTGGAGGCGGTCATGGTGGCGCCGACCATGGCGATCCCGTGCTCCGAGAGGCGCCGTATGGCGGCGAGGTTCTCGTTGGTGCTGGGACCGAGGCCGGTGACCGCGACGAGCCGGTCCGGGGAGTCCTTGCGGTCGATCAGCGCGTCGACGGTGTGCTTCCACTGCCGGGACTTGCTGCCCGGGTTGGCGATCAGCAGCCGGATCTTGGGAGTGGCCGCCAAGTCGCCCTGGTTGTGCCGGTACTGGGCGAGGTAGGCGCCCTGGAGCTCGTGCCGTACGCCCTCGGCGGAGTTGCTGTCGGCGGCGGTCGTGGTGAACGAGGTGAAGTAGGCGACGCTGACGTACGGCTCCTTGGCCGCGTTGGCGAGGACCCGGCGGTTCTCCTCCTCGATCTTCGCGCTGACCGCGTCGAGGTGCGGCGCGAAGACGTAGGAGCCGTCGCTCACGCCCACGCACTCCTCGTCCGGCCCCATTTCGACGACCCCCTCGGCGCACCGGGCCTGGCGTTCCTGGAGCCAGCCCACGCCCAGCCAGAGCGCCGCCACCAGGGTGACGGCCGCCACGGCGCCCAGGGCGACGCGGCGTACGACGTGCAGCGGCCATTCGAGTCTGGGCACGCGCTCAGCCCTCCCAGCCCGCGGTCTGGGGATCGCGCCAGTGCCGGTACCGTTCGGCCTCGTTGAACAGGGCCACGATGTCGTTCCTCCGCAGTTGGGACAGCTGGGTGTAGCCGTCGGCGATCAGGTTCCCCAGCCGCATGGCCGGGTCGGCGAGCGGATCGCTCCACACCCAGCGGGTGGTCACCAGGGTGTGGATCACGGACTCGGTGTCCACGACGCGCCCGGGCCGGCGCGGGACGAGCCCGGACAGGAGCTCCAGCGGCCCGCTGCCGGAGGGGAGCCGGTTCGGAGCGGTGGTGACCGCGTCGAACTCGGAGATCCACTGCGCGGCCGGTACCGCGGAGAAGCGCCGGGTCAGGTGGGCGGTGACCTCGTCGGTCCGCCCGCGGGCCAGCTGGTGGTACATCTCCTGCACCGGCTTGCCCTCGCTGCGGTAGTACTCCGCGAGGAGTTCGTGCGCGGCGTCCCACCCGTCGGGGCGCTCGGCCAGCCGCCACAGGAGCAGCCGGCGCAGCCACGGATGGAGTACGGGCACCACGGCGACGGGTCCGGTCAGCAGCCAGCGCGCCCGGATGTCGCCGAACAGGGAGTCGTCGGGGCTGAGCAGCCGCGCGGCCACGGAGAAGTCCCGGGCGGCGGCGCATTCGGCCAGGGTCGTGCGCTGGGTCCCGTCGAAGTCGCGCAGGAGATGGCCGAGGGCCGTGTCGGCCAGTGTGGCGGAGTGCTCCCCGGTGCGCAGCGGCCGGTCGGGCAGGGTGCGCAGCCAGCGGTCCTGCTGGGGGCCGGAGTCCGGGAGCGGCCCGGCCTGGCGCAGTACGTCGAGCACCTGGTGGACGGCGCGCGGCAGCCCGCCGGTGAGCCGGTGCACGAAGGGGGTGAGGCGGGTCAGCGGGGCCAGGTCGCTGTTCCCGCCGAGCTGGAGCTCGATCCGGATCCGCACCTCGTCCAGATTGAGGTCGCGCAGCCGCAGCGGGTACCACCAGCTGTCCTCGCTGTCGCGGGGAGGCCGGTGGGCGTGCCAGTCGGCCAGGGAGGCCCGGTCCGGGCCGCGCAGCTGCCAGGGCCAGGAGTCCCCGGTGGCCGGACCCCAGCGGGGCAGCCAGCGGTTGGAGCTGGCGACGACGGTCAGCGGGTCACTGGCGTGCCCGGCCACCACCGTCTGGTCGTGCCGGGAGCGCAGTAACAGGTCGAGGAAGTGACGCCCGTACTCGGTGTGGGAGTTGTCCAGCAGCAGCAGGTAGGAGCGGGGCATGAAGTTGCGGGCGGTGTTGCGCCGCAGGTCTTCCAGGAAGGCCGAGAAGAGGATGAGGTCGAGCCGTTCCTGTTCGTTCTCGTCGCCCTCGTGGCGCCACAGGTTGAGCTCCACCAGGGCTTCCATGGGGTCCGCGCTGCGGGTCATGGGATGGCGTCCGTACCAGTGGGCCCCGGTCGTGAGCCGGCTGCCCAGCCTGCCGCCGAGCAGGCCGGGCACCGTGCGGCGGCCGCGACGCAGGGCGTCCTGGAAGAGGGCGAGCGCGGCGCTGGAAGCCCCCTCGGGCATGCCGACCGCACCCATGCCCACTTCGAAGAAGGCCGCCAGGTAGTCGCCGTGCCGGGCCTCGTTCTCCTCCTGGAACCGGTCCAGCTGGCGCTGCACCGCCCGCCGCCCCTCGGCGAGGTTGCGCATGCGCAGCTCCTGGTCGGAGGCGAGCAGGCCGAGGCTGAGCAGCGGGAACTGGGAGCGCCCGTAGCGGGGCAGCTTGCGTTCGAGCTGGCGGGCCAGGAGCCCGAGGGCGTAGCGCGGCAGCAGGGACTGGGCCCCGCCGAAGTTGACGAAGGCGAAGGGGTAGTCGGGCCCGAAGCGCTCCATGAGCGCGCTGTGCGCCTCGCTGGCCCCGCTGCCCGCCGGGCCCAGGAGCATGGTCAGGGGCCGCTCGGCGGTCGGGCTCTCCTTCAGGCAGGAGTCGACCAGCGACAGGATGCCGCTGCGGCCCCGCAGACCCATGCCCGTACCCGGCTCCATCACGTGTGATCCCCCCAGGACGCGCTCCGAGGACTGAAGCCTGTCATCCGCGGCCGGAGTCAGACAGGGGTTTCCGCTCCTTGATTCGATACCGAGATCCAATGCGGCCGTACGGGGCGGCCTGCCACGGAACTGGTACACGGCTGTGCGGTGGCCGATGGACGACGGCGGGGGTCCTGATGCGGTGGTCGGGGATCGTTCACAGCGCGAAGGCCCGCCACGAAGACCCGCCGCGAACCCCCGCCACGAACCCCCACCACGATCCAGATCCAGGAGCGCCATGTCTGTCACCGCCTTCCTCCGCCGGACCGCCGAGCTGCCCGCACGGGGCGGGATCGCGGCCGGCCGGGCCGGTGACGCGGCCTACGCAGCCGCCCGCCGAGCGGTGTCGGCGGCTCCGCTGCCCTGGCCGCACGAGGGCCAGGCGAGCGTGGAGGTGGAGGGGGTCGGCTGCCTCGGCACGGTCGGCGAGCAGCGCCCGGTGCCCATCGCGAGCCTCACCAAGGTGATGACCGCCTACGTGGTCCTGCGCGAGCACCCGCTCGGCCCGGCGGACGCCGGGCCCCTGGTCCGCATCGACGGGGCCGCCGCCCGCGAGGCCGGTTCCGCGATCGAATCGGTGGTGCCCGTCGGGGAAGGGCAGGAGTTCCCGCTGCGGCAGCTGCTCGAGTACCTGCTGATCCCCTCGGGCAACAACATCGCCAGGCTCCTCGCCCGCCGGACCGCCGGCTCCGAGGCGGCCTTCGTGCGCCGGATGAACGAGGCGGCCGCGGAGCTGGGCATGGCCCGTACGACCTTCACCGGCTCCTGCGGGATGGACACCGGGAACACCAGCACGGCCGCCGACCTGCTCCTCCTGGCCCGTGCGGTCATGCGGGACGAGGTGTTCCGGGCCATCGTCGCCACCCCCTCCGTCCGTCTCCCGGGAGACGCGGGCGAGGCGCGCACCACCAACCGGCTCCTCGGCCGGTTCGGAGTCGCCGGGCTGAAGACCGGCACCAGCACCCCGGCCGGGGGCAATGTCCTGTGGGCCGCGTACAAGGATGTCGGCGGCACCCCCCGGCTGGTCCTCGGCGCCGTCCTCGCCCAGCGCACCGGCTGCTCCCCGGTGCGCGCCCGGGCGGCCGTCTGGGCCCACACCCGGCGACTGGTCGAAGCGGTGCAGCGGACCCCGATCGAGGACCTCGCGCGACTGCTGCCGTCGCTGTCGCCGTCGCCGTCGCCGTCGCCGTCGCCGTCGCCGGCCCCCGCCCCCGCCCCGGCTCAGCGCCCCGGCGGTTCCGCGACGCCCGCGCGCTTGTAGGTCCGCATCAGCAGGGCCGTCTCCACGTGGGTGGTGCCGCCCAGCAGGGCGAAGACGCGGGTGGTGAAGGCGTGCAGGCCCGCGAGGTCGCGGTGGCTGGAGTAGCCGAGGAGCCCGGCGGCTCCGGTGGTGACCACCAGATGCCGTACCGACGGCTCGCGGGCCAGCAGCCGCACGGCCGAGCCGAGCCCGCTGTGCGGGACCGAGATCCGGAACCGGGCCTCCACCGGGTAGCCCAGCACCGCCGGGTCCGCGAGCAGCCGCAGGTGCAGGATGTGGGAGGTCATCAGGCGGGCCAGGCGGCGCCGGGCGGTGGTCTCGCCGACCTGCAGCTCGCGGGCCAGCCGGGTCGTCGACATCCGCGCGTCCCGGCTCAGCAGCGTCACCAGACGCCGGTCGAGGTCGTCCACGGTGAGCGGCGCGGGCAGTTCCCGGCCCGCCATGGCCAGCCTGCGCACCTCCGTGGGCTCCTCGTCGTACGGGGCCCAGTCGCCGGCGGTGAGCAGCAGCCGCAGCACCACCCCGGAGTGGACGTCCACGACCCCGTCCAGCCGCCCGACCACCGAGTCCACCAGGGTCAGGAGCGCCTCGTGGCCGGGGGCGTTGACCTCGGCGAACACCTCCAGAGCGCCCGTGGCCACCTCCACCGAGCGGGTCTCGGGCCGGCGGGCGAGGGCCAGGGCCGTTTCGTGGACCCGCCCGGGGGCGCACCGTACGGCCAGCTCCGCGGTGATTCCCTCGCCCTGGTACTCGGGGACGAGCGCGGCAGTGAAGCGGACGTGGCCCGTCGCCGTCATCCTTTCCAGGCGGCGGGCGACCGTCCGCTCGTGCACCCCGACCGCCGCGGCCACATCGGCGAAGGCGGCGCGCGGGTCGCGGTGCAGGATGCGCAGCACGGCGTGGTCGACGGCGTCGAGCGAAGGACCGGTGTTCATCAGGCCTCCCAGCTGTCCGCGCGCCTGCTCGCGGGAACGGTCGGTGACGCTACGACACCCCGGCCGGCCGCCTCACGGGCTGCCCGGTCCGCCACCACGGGGCGGCCGTGCTGCCCGATTCCGCTGCCGGACCGGGGGTCCACGCCGCGTTCACCCGATTATGGGCCCCGCTCTTGCCCGTCGGGTGACCCGCACCGGACATTGTGGTGCGGATTCCGCCCCGCAGGCGGCCCGCTCCCCCCTCCCTGCCCCGGCCCGCCAGCCGATCCCCGAACAGGTGGTACGTATGACGTACACGGACGCCAGACCCCTGCGCAGCCCGGTGCGGGCGACCCCCGCGACCGCCGTGATCGCCTCCGTGGTCCTCGTCGAGCTCTCCAGCGGCATCACCCAGGGATTCCTGTCGCCCCTGCTGCGCGGACTCACCGACACCCTGGGCGTCACCGCCGCCGACCTCAACTGGATCAGCGTCGCCAACCTCCTGGCCAGCGTCGCCTTCACCCCGGTCCTGTCCCGGATGGGTGACCTCCACGGCCACCGCCGGGTGCTGCGCTGGAACCTGCTGATCGTCCTCCTGGGCTCGCTCCTGGTCGGCCTCAGCCGCGACTTCGGGACCCTGCTCGCCGGGCAGATCCTCCAGGGGGCCTTCGCCGGGTTCTTCCCGCTGCTGGTCGGCATCCTGCGCAACCGGAGCCGGGGCGCCGACGGGACCGGGGGCGATGCCGAGGCCGAGAGCCGGCGCGGGATCAGCGTCATGGTCGCCGCCCTGGTCGCGGGCATGTCCTTCGGGCTCGTGGCCAGCGGCTTCGTGGCCCGTACCGTCGACAGCCCGACCGCTGCCCTGTGGGTACCGGCCGTGGCCACCAGCCTGGCCCTCGCCCTCACCTGGCGGCTGCTGCCGGAGTCGGACCACCGGCCGGGCGGCCGGGTCGACTGGGCCGGCGGCATCCTGCTCTGCCTCGGCCTGACCGCCGTCATGCTCGGCCTCGGTCTCGGCGGTACCCCGGGCTGGGAATGGACCTCCGCCCGCACCCTGGGCTGCCTCGCCGGCGGGGTGCTCGTCACCGCGCTCTGGGTCCGGGTGGAACTGCGCACCGCGGAGCCGATGATCGACGTAAGGATGTTCCGCCGCCGCGGAGTCGTCGCGGTCTCGCTGGTCACGCTGACCTTCACCTTCTGCATGTTCGGGCTGATGGTCGCCAACGCCGTGTTCATGGGCACCAGCCGCGCCGAGCAGGGCTACGGGCTGGGCCTCGACCCCTTCGCGATCGCCCTCGCCACCCTGCCCAACCTGCTCGCCCTCTCCCTCGGGGCGCTCCTCGCACCGGCCGTGGCCCGCGCCGTCACCGACCGGCTCACCCTGGTCGCCGGCTCCCTGCTGATGGCCGCCGGCTACGCGACGGTGCAGTCCTTCCACGACGATCAGGCCCTCTTCCTGGCGGGCACCGCCGTGGCCGGCCTCGGCACGGGCTTCCTGCAGCACTCCACGCGCACGCTCGCCGTGGAATGCGTACCCCGCGACCGCACCTCGGTGGGCTCCGGCATCAACGAACTCCTCATCAACATCGGCGGATCCCTCGGAGCCGCCGCCGTCCTGACCGTGTTCGCGGCCCACACCCCGGCCGGCCGGACCCTGCCCGGCCTGAGCGCCTACACCGTCTCCTGGACGGTCTGCATCCTGGTCTCGCTGGCCGGCGCCGCCGTCGCCCTGCTCTACCGCACCCCGAAGGCCGACGCCGTCGCGGAGGAGGGCCGGTGAACGACACCACCGTCCTGCGCGAACGCGGCCGGGCCTTCCTGACCACCCGGCAGGACGCCGTCCTCGACCTCAGCCACGCGCTGCACGCCGATCCCGAACTCGCCTACGAGGAACACCGCGCGGCCCGCCGCATCACCGACCTCGTCGAGCGGGCCGGCTTCGAGGTGACCCGCGGGGCCTACGGCCTGCCCACCGCGTTCAGCGCGACCGCCGGCACCGGTGAGCTCGTCATCGGCATCTGCGCCGAGTACGACGCCCTGCCCGGCATCGGCCACGCCTGCGGCCACAACGTCAACGGCGCCGCCTCCGTGGCCGCCGCCCTGGCCCTGGCCCCGCTCGCCGACGAGCTCGGCATCACCGTCAAGCTCCTGGGCACCCCGGCCGAGGAGTCCGGCGGCGGCAAGGTGGACATGCTGCGCGAAGGCGCCTTCGACGACGTGGCCGCCGCCATGATGGTGCACGCCGCGCCCTCCGACTCGGTGGGCATGAGCTCCCTCGCCATCAGCAGCTGGAACGTCGGCTACACCGGGCGGGCGGCGCACGCCGCGGCCATGCCCGAGCGCGGCGTCAACGCCGCCGACGCCATGATGATCGCCCAGGTGGCCATCGCCGCCTACCGCCAGCAGATGCGCCCCGGCGCCGTGGTCTCCGGGATCGTCACCCGCGGAGGCGAGGCCGCCAACGTCATTCCGGGCCGCACGGAGGCCTCGTACGACTGCCGGGCCGTCACCAGCGAGGAGCTCACCGAACTCCAGACCCGGATCCGCGCCTGCTTCGAGGCCGGAGCGCTCGCCACCGGCGCCGAACTCGCCCTGGAGACCGTCGGCAACGACTACGCCGACCTGCGGCAGGACTTCGCCATGGGCCGCGCCTACCTCGGGGCCGCCCGCGACCTCGGACGCCGGGTCCAGGACCTGGACCCGACCCTGCGGGGCGGCTCCACGGACATGGGCAACGTCTCCCACCTGGTGCCCACCATCCACCCGATGATCGGCTACGACTGCGGCGACGCGATCATGCACAACCCCGAGTTCACCCGCTACGGGATCACCGCCCAGGCCGACCGCGCCGTCCTCGACGGAGGGCTGGCCATGGCCTGGACGGCGATCGACCTCGCGACCGACCCGGAGCACCGCGGGTCCCTGCTCACGCGGCTGGCCGCGCGGAACGGCGCCGCCGGCGACGCCTGACGCCTCCGGCAGCACCCCAAGTATCTTGACGTCAAGATTGATCTGGGGCAGGCTTCCGCTGGTATCTCGACATCGAGATACTTTCGCGGGGGCTCGGAGGTCGGGGAATGAGGCGGCTCGGTACGGGGATCCGGAAGGACCCGCAGGGGTGGCGCGGGCGGTCGGAGTGGCGGCGGGAGCCGCGACGGCCCGGGCTCGTGGCCCAGTTGCGGCGGCCGCCGGGAGGCCGGGACGCCCGGATCATGCTGCTCGCCCAGTTCCTCGACCGCGCCGGAACGGGCCTGTGGGCCGCCGCCGCGGTCCTCTACTTCACCTTCGTCCTCGGCCTGGACGCCGGCCGGATCGGCCTCCTGCTGGGCGCCGCGGCCGTGGCGGGCATCGCCGGATCCCCCCTTGCGGGGCACCTGGCCGGCCGGTTCCCGGTACGGTCCCTGCTGATCGGCTGCCACCTGCTGCGCCTCGGAACCCTCGGCGCGCTGCTCGTGGTCACCCGCTTCGACCTGCTGCTGCCCCTGGTCGCCGTCACCTACCTCGGCGACCGGGCGGCCAAGGCCCTGGAGATGCTCTTCGCCACCCGGGTGGCGGGCGAGCGGCGGGCCACCTACCAGGCGCTGTCGCGCAGCACGGCCAACGCCGGCTACGCGGTGGGCGCGGGCATCGCCGCGGCCGGTCTCGCGCTCGGCACCCGGGAGGCCTACCAGGCGCTGATCCTGGCCAACGCGCTGTCGTTCCTCGCGGCCGCCGTGCTGGTCCGGCGCACCCGGGAACCGCGCGCCGAGGGGCGAGTGGCCGCGGGTGCCGGGGACGCGGGTACGGGGGGCGCAGGCGACGCGGGTACGGGCCGCGTCGCGCCCGGCCGGACCGGGGCGCCGAGCCCGTGGCGGGACCGGGGCTACCTGCGCTTCGTCCTGCTCGACATCCCGATGAACCTCGACGACTCGGTCCTGGCCGTCGGCCTGCCCCTGTGGCTGGTGGCCCACACCGACGCGCCGCACGCCCTGGTCCCGGCCTTCCTCGTCATCAACACCGTGCTGGTCGTCGTGCTCCAACTCCGCGTCTCCGCGCGGTTCGAGGGACCCCGGCGGGCCGCGGCGGCGGTCACGGTGTACGGGCTGACCATGCTCGCGTGCTGCGTCCTGCTGGCCCTCACCGCCGGCGCCGGGGCGGTGGCCGCCTCGGTGGCGCTGCTCGCCGCGGCGGTGCTGGTCACGGGGGCGGAGCTGCTGCGGTCGGTGAGTTCCTGGGAGCTGGCCGTCTCGCTCGCCCCCGAGCAGGCGCGGGCCTCGTACCTGGGCGTGGCGGGGATGGCCCAGTCCGTCCAGAAGGCTGCCGGCCCGCTGCTCCTGACCGGCGCGGTGATGACGGCAGGGCCCGCGGGCTGGCTGGCCCTCGGCACGGGGATCGCCGCCCTGTCGGTGCTCCAGCGGCGCTGCGCGGTCCACCGCCTGGACTCCGCCCCCGGCCGGCCCGGCCCCACCGAACCGGCGCCGTCCGGCAAGGGCTGCGCGGCGGCTACGGAGTGAGGGGCGCGGAGAGCGGGCGGAGGTGGCGCTCCAGGACCACCGCCACACCGTCCTCGTCATGGCCGGCGGTGATCTCGTCGGCGACCGCCTTGAGGCTGTCGTGAGCGTTGGCCATGGCGACCGAGTGCCCCGCCCAGGCGAACATGGGGATGTCGTTGGGCATGTCACCGAAGGCGATGGTGCCTTCCGCCGTGGTGCCCAGCGCCTCCGCGGCCAGGGCCAGGCCGGTCGCCTTCGACAGGCCGAGGGGCAGCAGCTCGACGCAGGTCGGGCCGGCCATGACCACGGTGACGAGATCGCCCACCACCTCGCGGGCCGCCTCGGTGAGCTGGTCGTCCGTCAGGTGCGGGTGCTGGATCTGGACCTTCCCGATCGGCCGGTCCCACAGCCGGGCCGCGTCGTGGACCCGCTCGATGTCGGCCGAGGGCATCGGCGGGACCGGGAACCCGGGCCCCACGAGGATGGGATCGGCCAGCTCCAGCGGCATCACCGCCACCGACAGCGGACCGGTGACGGCCTCCACCCGGGCCACCACGTGCGCCGCGAGCTCGCGGTCGAGGGGGACCGACGAGACGAGGGCGTCGCGCCCCGCATCGTAGAGCTGGCCGCCCTGCCCGCAGACGGCGAGGCCCCGGTAGCCGATCTCGGCCAGGGTGGACCTGGTCCACTGGGCGACCCGCCCGGTCACCACCACGTGCCGGGCCCCGGCGGACACGGCGGCGGCCAGGGCGGCCGTGGTGCGCGCGGAGACGGTGTGGTCGCTGCGCACGAGGGTGCCGTCGAGGTCGGTGGCGATCAACTGGTAGGGGAACCGGGGGGACTGGGACATGAGAGAGGACTCCTGTGTGTGGGGGAGGGGGGAGGGGGGAACGCGGCGGGGCCGCCCGCCCCCCCCCCGGGGGGGGGCGGCCGGCGGCCCGGGGGAGCACGGGATCAGAGGGAGCCGTTGCCCTTGATGAGCTGCTGGTACCAGAAGAAGCTGTCCTTGCGGATGCGGCGGAGCTCCTTGAGGTCGAACTCGTCGCGGTCCACGTAGATGAAGCCGTAGCGCTTCGCCACGCCCTGGTGGGTGGAGATCAGGTCCATGGCCGACCACGGGTGGTAGCCGATGACGTCCACCCCGTCGGAGACGGCCAGGCGCATCTGCTCGATGTGCGTGGAGAGGTAGGCGATCCGGTAGTCGTCGTGGATCTCGCCGTCCTCGACCGTGTCGAAGCCGCCCAGCCCGTTCTCGGTGACCATGATCGGCAGCCGGTAGCGGTCGTAGACGTCGCGCAGCGTGGAGCGGAAGCCGACCGGGTCGATCTCCCAGCCGAACTCGGTCGTGGCCAGGTGCGGGTTGCTCACGGGGCGGAAGACGCCCGCCTCGCCGGCCGACAGCTGCTGGTCGCAGACTCCGGAGTCGACGGCCTCGCCGCCCTCGGCTGCGGCCACGGTGGCGGTGGAGTAATAGTTCAGGGCCAGGAAGTCGGCCGTGCCCGCCTTCAGCACCTCCGCGTCGTCCTCGGCGAACTCCGGCGCGATCCCGGCCGCGGTCATCCACGCCCAGGCGGTCGGGTTGTAGGTGCCGTACACCGCCATGTCCAGGTACAGCCAGTTGCGGATGGCGTTGTAGTCGGAGGCGGCCAGCACGTCCTCGGGCTTGCAGGAGGCCGGGTAGACGACGGAGATGTTCGGCGCCGGGCCGATCTTGGCGGCCGGCAGCATGTCGTGGCACATCTTCGTCACGCGGGCCTGGGCCACCATCATGTGGTGGTTCTGCTGGTACAGCTCCCGCTTCGGATGGTCCGAGGTGGTGCCCGCGGTGCCGATGGCGGCGCCGTGCAGGATCATCATGTTCTGCTCGTTGATGGTCAGCCAGTGCTTGACCTTGCTGCCGTACTCCTCGAACAGCACCTCGCAGTAGCGGGCGAAGGCGTCGATGGTCGAGCGGGAGGTCCAGCCGCCCTTGTCCTGGAGGGCCTGCGGCAGGTCGAAGTGGTAGACGGTGACCACCGGTTCGATGCCGTGCGTGAGGAGGGTGTCGAAGAGGCGGTGGTAGAAGGCGATGCCGTCCGGGTTCACCGCGCCGTCGCCGTCCGGGACGATCCGGGTCCAGGCGATGGAGAGCCGGTAGGCCTTCAGGCCCAGCTCGGCGAAGAGGCGCACGTCCTCCTCGAAGCGGTGGTAGTGGTCCGCTGCGACCTTGAAGTCGGTGGTGCCCTCGGGGTAGTTGCCGCGGGCGTCCTGGACGGACGGGCCCTTGCCGTCGGTGTCCCAGGCACCTTCCACCTGGTAGGCGGAGGTCGCGGCGCCCCACAGGAAGTCGGGGCGGAAGGCGGCGGGGGTCTTGTGGTCCATGTGCGGATCTCCTTCGGGGGTACGTGGATCAGGGCGCGGGGTGCCGGGCCCGGCGGGGGCGGCGCGGCGGGCGGGACGTCAGCCCGCCGGGGCGAGTTCGCGCTCCGGGCTGAGGGACAGGAGCACCGTGCTGTGCCCGACTTCGGAGTGCTCGGTGGTCCGTACGACGCCCGTGCCTGCTGCGTCGAGGACGATCACCATCGTGGTGGTGTCGTAGCCGGCGGCCTCGACCGCGGCCAGGTCGACCTCGCCGAGCGGGTCGCCGAGCCGGACCTGGTCGCCCTGCCGGACGGCGGTGGTGAAGTGCTCCCCGCCGAGCCGCACGGTGTCGATGCCGATGTGGACGAGGACCTCCACGCCCTCGGGGGAGCGGAGCCCGAAGGCGTGCGGCAGGACGCTGACGACCGTTCCGTCGATCGGGGCGTGGACCTCGCCGGAGGTGGGGGCGACGGCCGCGCCGTCGCCGAGGGCACCGGAGGCGAAGGCCGCGTCCGGCACGTCGGCCAGGGCGACGACCTTGCCCTCGACCGGGGTGGCGACCTGGAAGGCCTCACCGGCGGGCCGCTCGGCGGCCGGTCCGGTTTCGCCGTCTCCGGCTCCCGCGCCGGCTTCGGTGTCCTGCGCGGTGCCGGCTTCGGGGACGTCCTTGAAGCCGAGGGCCATGGTGAGGCCGAAGGACAGGGCGATGGCGACACCGACACCGATCAGCTGGAGGGCGAAGCTGCCGACCTCCAGGTAGGCGGAGAGGGACAGCAGGCCCGGCATGATGTAGGCCGTGGAGGCCGAGCCGCCCGCCGAGGCGATGCCGCCGCCGACCGCGCCGGCGATGCAGGCGTAGACGAAGGGCTTCTTCAGCCGCAGGTTGACGCCGTAGACCGCGGGCTCGGTGATGCCGGCGAGGAAGCTGGACACGGCGGCCGGGCCGGCGAGCTTCTTCAGGCCCTTGTTGCGGGTGCGGAGCATGACCGCCAGCACCGCGGCGCCCTGCGCGGCCGACGCGGCGACCAGCGGGCCGTAGAGGAGCGAGTGCCCCTGGACGGCGAGGTCGTTGGCCATCATCGGGACCAGACCCCAGTGGATGCCGAAGACGACCATGATCTGCCAGGTGCCGCCGAGGACGGCTCCGGCGATGGCCGGGCTCAGACCGAACAGCCAGCCGATGAGGTTCGACGCGCCCTGACCGGCCCAGTCGGAGGCCGGGCCGATGGTGAGCAGGGTCAGCGGAACCATGAGGAGAATCGTCAGCATCGGGGTGATGAAGTTGCGGATGCTGGACGGCAGCGCCTTGTCGAGGCCGCGCTCCACGAAGCTCTGGACGTACACGGCGAGGATGACCGGGATGACGGAGGAGGCGTAGGCGGCCATCACCATCGGAATGCCGAAGAAGGAGACCGGGTCGCCCGCCTCGTTCAAGGCGCCGATCGTCGGGTAGACCAGCGATCCCGCGATGGCCATGGCGGTCCACTGGTTGGACCCGAACCGCTTCGCCGCCGTCACCGCCAGCAGCACCGGCAGGAAGTAGAACACGCCGTCTCCGGCCGCGTTCAGGACGGTGAACTCCTGCGAGGTCTCGGCGACCAGCCCGAGCTTGGTGACCAGCACGATCGTGGCCTTGAGCAGGCCCGCGCCGGCCAGCGTCCACAGGAACGGCGTGAAGATGCTGGAGATGACGTCGACCAGCCGGGTCAGCGGATTGCCGCGCTGGGCCGAGCCCGCGGAGCCGGACGCCACCGAGTCCTTCGAGCGGGCCTTGTCGCCACCGAGCGCGGAGATCCCGGTGATGGCGGCGTAGGCCTTGGCCACGTCGTTGCCGATGACCACCTGGAACTGGCCGCCGCTCTCGACGACCGTGATGACGCCGGGGGCCGATTCCACGGCCGCTCTGTCGGCCTTCGACGCGTCTCTCAGAATGAAGCGCAGACGCGTGGCGCAGTGCCCGAGGGACTCCACATTCGATTCGCCGCCGACGCCTTCGAGGACGGCCGGTGCCGTCTTTCCGTAATCCACGATGGGTTCTCCCTGCATCGCGTTGGAACGAACCCGGAACGTCTTCGGTCCGAGTCCCCTCAGTCTTGACGAGGTCAAGGGAAGGCAAAGGAAGGCGAAGGTCCCGAAAGGGACCACCTTTGTGCCCCAGCTACTCCAACTCGCCAACAAGGCTTTTCCTCAAGCGAGTTCACTGTGCGGTGACATCTCCCGGATCGGGCCGTTCGGTCTTCCGGGAAAGGACCTTCAGCCCCTGTCCCCGGGGGGACCGGCGGCGGAAGAGTGCACGTCGAGGATCCGGTCCCGAGGCGCTGCCTCCCGGGTTCCCGGACATCGCGATCCGCCGCAGGGATCGCTCCACCGCAGGGCCCGCTCCACCGACAGGGAAGGCCCCCTCATGCGCTCCGTTCGCCGCACACTCCTCGCCGTGGCCGCCGCGTGCGCGCTCGCCGCCACCACCGGCGCCGCGGCCTCCGCAACCACGGCGTGCTGACCGTCCAGCAGCGGGAGCGGATGCCGGCCGGCTACGAGAACGACTGTGCGGGCGCGCCCTCGGGAGCCCCCGTCTTCGGTGTCTGCCTGGCGGACGGCCCGTGCGGCCCCGACTCGCCGAGCGCTACCCCCGCCGACACCGTCAAACTGGCCCTGCGCGGCGGACTCGCCGCCAAGGCGGGCTGGAGCGGCGCCCCCGGCCTGGTCGTCACCGGCATCAACTCCGGGCTCAACGTGAGCTCTTCGGTCAACGACTCCGGCACCGTCGGAGCCGCGATCGCCGCCATCGACATCGGGGTCCCGGCCGTGGCCTTCAGCGCCTCCGCGAACGCGGACATGAGCGCGCACCCGGTGGAGAACTACCGTGCCACCGCCGCGTTCGGCGCGAAGTTCCCCGCCGGACTGAAACAACACCGGCTGCTCACCGCCACGTTCGCCCTGAAGGTCGACTACCCCGACATCAGCGCCGGCGCGCAGGCCCAGCCGCCGGTCTGGACCCGGTCGGCTCGGGCGCGTACGCCTACCACGGCTACGTACAGGGCGGCGGCGGGGACAGCTTCGAGATCGCCCTCGGCGACTGCGAGTCGGCGCAGCCCGGCAGTGCGGAATGCCGGGAAGACCGCCCGGACGCCGATTCCACGGCCGCCCGCGGCGGAGCCGTCTCCATCACGCCCGTCACCTCCGACCGTACCTACGGCACCGCCGTCGACGGAAAGAAGGAGCTGAAGAAGACCGAGCAGTACGTGAAGAAGTCCGCGCCCCGCAGCTGAGCCCATGAGAACGGAACACCGATGAAGATCGTGATCACGCAGGACTACGCCGACCTCAGCCGCACCGCCGCCGACATCGTCCTCGGTGACATGCTGCACGACCGCCGGGTCAACATGGCACTGACGGCGGGCGCGAGCCCCATGGGCACGTACGAGATCGTCACCGAGAGGCTGCGCGGCAATCCCGCGGCCTTCTCCGACGTCCACTTCTACACCTTCGACGAGGTCCCGCTGCCCGGGCAGGAGCACGGACTGACCCTCTCCGCGCTCCAGCAACACCTCTACGGCCCCGGCGCGGTGTCCGAGACCAACATCCACCCGATCACGGTCGACAACCATGCCTCCGTCGCCCGTGAACTGCGCGGGAACGGCGGGCTGGACCTGATGCTCATCGGGCTCGGCGCGGACGGCCACTTCTGCGGGAACATGCCGTACGCCACCCGCTTCGACCAGGAGATCTACACCTACGAGCTCAAGGACTCCTACCCCTGGTACGAGGACGCCCTGCGGCTACTGCCCGACCCCTCCCGGGTGCCCGAGCAGGTGGTGACGATGGGGGCGGCCATGCTCGCCCGGGTGCGGCGCCTCGTGCTGATCGTGAGCGGCGCCGCCAAGGCGGAGGCCCTCGCCGGGATGCTGGAGCGCGAGATCTCGACCGACTTCCCGGCCGCGATCCTGCGCACGCACCCCAACGTCGTCGTCATCGCCGACCGGGAGGCGGCGTCGCGGCTGGGGTGAGCGCGCGAGGGGCGGACCCGGGCGGGTGGCCCGGGTCCGCCCGCGCCCGCAGCCTCCTTCTAGAACCAGGTGAGGGTGAGGGGGAAGGTGGTGGTGGCGGTGGCTCCGGTGGTGTCGGTGGCGGTGGCGGTGATCTGGATGGTGCCGATGGCCCAGGGTTTGCCGGTGATGCGGCCGGTGTTGGTGTCGAGGGTCAGGCCCCAGGGGAGGCCGGTGGCGGTGTAGCGGACGGGGGGTTTGCCGCCGGTGGTGGTGAGCTGGATGGTGCAGTTCTGGTTGAACTTGCAGCTCTGGGCGCCGGGGTTGGTCAGCTTCAGCTCGGCGGAAGTCGGGGTCGGGGTGGGTGTGGGCGTGGGAGTCGGGGTGGGCGTCGGGGTCGGAGTGGGCGTCGGCGTGGGAGTGGGGGTCGGCGTGGGTGTGGGCGTCGGGGTGCCGCCGCAGCCCGGAGTTGCCTCCGGGGGCAGCGGGACGCGCCAGATCTGGGTGTCGTTCTCCGAGCCGACGAGCAGGGTGGTGCAGTCGAGGTACGTCACCGTCTCGCCCTGGGACTGGGCGGGCAGGGCCACGTCCGCGAGCTTGGTGCCCGAGGCGTCGTACACCGAGGCCGTGTTGGACCCCAGCGGCCCGCCGCTGCGCAGGGTGTAGGAGGCCCCCGAGGGGGAGAAGGCGCCGTCGGTGGCGAAGACCGGGCCCGGCCGGACCGCGGTCAGGGTGTTCGGCTGCCCGGGCACCGGAGGCATCGGAGCCTGGTACAACTGCCCTGCCGCACCGATGAGTTTGCTCGCGATGTGGATCCGGCCGGTGACGGGATCCGCGAGCAGGGATTCGGCGTCGTGCTTCCCGTCGGCGTAGGTGAAGCGGTACGTCGCGGGCGTCACCGAGGCGTTGGCGAGCTGGTCGGGTTCGGCGAAGGAGTGCACGGTGATCTCGGCGCGGTTGCCGAAGTTGTCGCCGATGTCGCCGACCAGGATGACGGGACGGCCCGAGGCGTCCTTGCCCAGCGCCAGGCCCTCCCAGTCGGTGTTGCCGGTCCCGGAGACCGTGTACGTGGCCTTGAGCAGGCCGGTGGCGCCATTGCAGTCGATGGCGAAGACCTGGTTGGTGTTCCCGCTGTCGTTGAGGGCGTAGAAGACGCCGGGGTGCTTCCGGCTCATGGCGAGCCCGCTGAGTTCGGCCAGGCCCCCGGGCAGGGTGCAGTGGCGCTCGGGGGCCGCGACGGCGCCGGCCGGGGGCGCGGACGCGGGCCTTGCCGGGACGGGGGTCGCGTCGGCGGGGCCAGCGGCCGGTCCGGTCAGCCAGGCCGCGGCCGGCAGGACCGTGGCGAGGACCGCGGTGGCGAGGGCGGCGGCGCGCGGGGGTGCGAGGGGTAGTCGTAACATGCCCACCATGTGAGGGGGAGTCAGGTTCCGGCGCCAGGGCAGATCGCCGTCCGTTTGAGCATCGTTCAATGCCGGGCGGGCATGTCCGGCGGTCGGGAGGTGCCCTCCGGCCGGCCCGCCCGGGATGCGTGGTGCGCGCGGGTCGTGCGGTCACCGGGAGGGTTCGCGGATGGGGGCCTTGTGCCGGGCGTGCGCGATGAAGGCGCGGGCCGCGCGGCTCAGCGGCCGGCGGGCGTGGGCGATGCCCACCGGGCGCAGCAGGGGCGGGGTGAAGGAACGTATCTCCGCCCGGCTGCCGAAGGCCCGGGCGACCACGTCGCGGTACCAGATGAGGGAGCCGCGCCCGTCGGTCACCCCCGTCACCCAGCCGAGGCGTTCGTCCACCTCCAGACAGGGCACCGGGCGCACCCCCAGACAGCTGAACATGGCCTCCATCTCGGTGCGCCGGCCGGTCCCGGGGGTGGGCAGCACCATCGGCAGCCCGTCGAGCGCGCGGAACGGCAGCGGGTCGGGCAGTGCGGACCCGGCCGGGGAGATGAGCACCACCTCCCGCTCCTGGATGTAATGGGTGGAGAGCTCCTTGTCGAGCGGCAGATCCACGAGGGCCAACTCGGCCCGGCCCTGGTTGAGTTCCTGGACCACGGCCTCGCGGCTGTCGTACTGGTGGAGCCGGACGTCGAGGCCCGGATGCCGCTCCGTGAAGGTGTGCACCAGGTCGGAGGCCAGGTCGAGGGCCAGGGTGGGGGTGGTGACCACGGACAGGGCGGCCCTGGCGCCCAGCCCGTGAGGGGCGCCGATGTCGTCGATGGCCTCCACCGCGTCGAGCACGGTGCGGGCCAGCCGGACGACCCGGGCCCCTTCCGGTGTGAGGTCCACCCCCCTTCCCCGGCGGGCGAGGAGATCGACCCCGAGGTCGCGTTCCATGGCCTGCACGGCACGGGACAGGGCGGACTGGGCGACGAAGACGGAGGCGGCCGCGCCGGTGATGGAACGACAGTCGGCGACGGCGACGAGGTAGCGGAGCTGGGCGAGGGTGGGGGTCATGACCGGACGGTAACCGGGCAAGGGTGTACCTGTAAGACCGCGTCGGGTGAACAACCGTCAGACTTCGCAAAGGTGCTCATGCCGGGCCGGTGACATCTCATGCCGATGTGGCATGAGCTCGCACCGATAAGGAAGGCCGGCCGGCGGGCCGGGGGCGGCCGGCTCGGGCGCAACACCGCAGGCCACGGCCGCGACGGGCGTGCGCGGACGGGGTGGCGGGGGAGCCGCCGGAGCGGGTGCGGACCGTGCGGGGTGCGAAGTGAACGACTCCGGATGACCGTTGACAGTGTGAGGCCGTCACCGCACGATGCATCCCGGCAACAGGGAATTTGACCACCGCTCAACCCTGTCCCCGCCGGATCGCCCGGGTGATCCGCGCGTTTGCCCACCTCGGATCCCCGGCGGGGAGGCGGCTCGTCCGCCGTCCTTCTCCCGCGCCTTGCCGCTCTTCAGCTCCCTCCGCGTCTTACCCGTCCTCCCAGTTCTCCCCGTCTTCCGTTCCGCGCCGCGCCATGTCACACAGCACTGGAAGAGGAGCGTCCGTGTCCCCCCAGCCCGAGCCGTCCCCCCAGCCCTCGCGTGCAGTCCCTCCGCCGCAGCCCCCGCCGGCTCCCCGCGCCGCACGGCCTCCGCGACCCGAACGGCCCTCCAGGCGGAGCAGGCGATCCGACCGGACCGGAGGGCCCGGGCAGCCCGGGCGGGGGCCGGGGGAGCGGAACGTACCGCCGTCCTCCGGGGCGGCCGGGCAGCCCGGGCGGGAGGCCTCCGCACCCGGACCCCGGCCGCGGCGGCTCCGCGCCGACGACCGCGACCTCGTCGTCGCGGTCAGCCCGTTCGAGGAGCCCAACCCGCGGATCGTCACCGCCGCCGAGCGCGCCGGCTCCCTGGGCCTGCTCGACCTCGGCCGGGACGCCGCGGCCGCACGGAGCGCCATGGCCGAGATCGCCCGCCGCCTCGGAGCCGGCCGGCCCTACGGAGTACGGGTCCCCGCAGGCTGCCCGATCGGCCCCGGGGAGCTGCCGGACGTGGTCGATACCGTGCTGCTCGCCGACCCCGCGAGCCACACCGCCGACGAGGTGGCCGGCTGGGCGGCCGCCGCCGGACGGCCCCGGGTCTGGGCCGAGATCACGGATCCGGCGGAGGCCGCGGCCGCGGAGGCCGCCGGAGCCGGGGCCCTCGTGGCCAAGGGGCACGAAGCGGGCGGCCGGGTGGGCGGCACCACCACCTTCGTGCTCCTCCAACAGTTGCTCGCAGAGCCTGCGTTGGGCCTGCCCGTACGGGCCTGCGGCGGGATCGGGCCGCACACCGCGGCCGCCGCGGTAGCGGGCGGAGCCGCCGGGGTGTTGGTCGACGTACAACTGGCGCTCACACCCGAGGGGGAGGCCGGGCTGCCCGCCGAAGTGGCCGCGGCCGTACGGGCCATGGACGGCTCCGAGACCAGGCTGCTGGAGGGGCGCCGGGTGTACGCGCGCCCCGACCTGACCCCGCCGCAGGGCCCTGTGGCCGCCCTGCTCGGCGCCCGGGACCTGCGCACCGGGCTGCTCCCCGTCGGACAGGACGGGGCCTCGGCGGCCCGGCTCGCCGCCCGCCACCGGACGACCGGAGGCGTCCTCCGGGCCGTCCGCTCGGCCGTCGCGGGACACCTGGCGGCCGTCGTACGGGCCCGGCCGCTGGGGGGCGGCCACGGCCCGGGGCGGCCGCTCCCGGTGACGCAGGGGCCGATGACCCGGGTCAGCGACCAGGCGGCCTTCGCGGAAGCGGTGGCCGCCGGGGGCGGGGTCCCCTACCTCGCGCTCGCGGTGATGGAGGGACCGCAGGTCCGCCGCCTCCTCGCCGAGACCGCCGAGCGGCTCGGCGACCGCCCCTGGGGCGTGGGGATGCTCGGCTTCGCCCCCGCCGAGCTGCGGGCCGAGCAGCTCGCGGCCGTCGCCGAGGTGCGACCGCCGTACGCGATCATCGCCGGCGGCACCCCGGGGCAGGCGGCCCCGCTGGAGGCCGCCGGGACCCGGACCCATCTGCACGTGCCCTCGCCGGGCCTGCTGGAGCGGTACCTCGCCGACGGGGCCCGGAGGTTCGTGTTCGAGGGGCTGGAATGCGGGGGCCACGTCGGGCCGCGCGCCTCGTTCCCGCTGTGGGAGGAGCAGATCGAGCTGCTGCTCGCCTGTCCCGAACCGGCCGCACTCGACGTGCTGTTCGCGGGCGGGATCCACGACGCCCGCTCCGCCGCGATGGCCGCGGCCGCCGCGGCTCCGCTCGCCGAACGGGGTGCCCGCGTCGGAGTGCTCATGGGCACCGCCTACCTGTTCACGGAGGAGGCCGTGGCGGCGGGCGCGGTCCTGCCCCGCTTCCAGCGGGAGGCGCTGGAGTGCACGGACACCGTCCTGCTGCACACCGCGCCCGGACACGCCACCCGCTGCGCCGTCACCCCGTACGCGGACACCTTCGAGGCCACCCGGCAGCGGCTCGCGGAAGGGGGCGCCGAGCCGCGCGAGGTGTGGGAGGAACTGGAGCGGCTCAACCTGGGCAGGCTCCGGATCGCCAGCAAGGGCCTGCGGCGCGGGGCGGACGGCTCCGCACTGGAGCACGTGGACGAGGAACAGCAGTCCTCCGAGGGGCTGTTCATGCTCGGCCAGGCCGCCACCCTGCGCTCGCGCACCACCACGATCGCCGCCCTGCACGCCGAAGTCACCGAGGGCGCGACAGAGTTGCTCCGCCAGCGGTCCGAAGAGCTGGCCGGCCGGGAGTCCGCGGCCGATGAGGCGGCCGCCGCGGACGTCACCGGCCCGGTGCGGCCCGATCCGCTGGACGTGGCCGTCGTCGGCATGGCCTGCGCCTACCCCGGCGCACCGGACCTCGCCGCCTACTGGGCCCGGATCCTGGACGGGAGCGACGCCGTCACCGAGGTCCCGGCCGAACGCTGGGATCCCGCCCTCCACTTCGACCCCGACCCGGCACGGGCCGGCGAACGCACCCCGTCCCGCTGGGGCGGCTTCCTCGGCCCGATGCCCTTCGATGCGCTCGCGCACGGCATCCCCCCGGCCTCGCTGGCCGGGATCGAGCCGGTGCAGCTGCTGGCCCTGGAGATCTCCGCGCGGGCCCTCGCGGACGCCGGGTACGGCAAGGACCGGGAGTTCGACCGGTCCCGGACCTCGGTCGTGTTCGGCGCGGAGGCCGGTACCGAGCTGGCGGGCGCGTACGGGCTGCGCGCGCTGTACCCCGGCTACCTGGGCGAGCTCCCGCCCGGCCTGGACGAGCAGCTCCCGCGGCTCACCGAGGACTCCTTCCCCGGTGTGCTCGCCAACGTCATCGCGGGACGGGTCGCCAACCGGCTGGACCTCGGCGGCGCGAACTGCACGGTCGACGCCGCTTGCGCCTCCTCACTGGCCGCGCTCGACCTGGCCTGCCGCCAACTGCGGGACAACGACAGTGACATGGTGCTCTGCGGGGGCGCCGACGTGCACAACGGCATCAACGACTACCTGCTGTTCTCCTCCGTCCGCGCGCTCTCCCCGGGCGGCCGCTGCCGCCCCTTCGACGCGGCCGCCGACGGGATCGCCCTCGGGGAGGGGGTGGGGGCGCTCGTCCTGAAGCGGCTGACGGACGCGGAACGCGACGGCGACCGGGTGTACGCCGTGATCAAGGCGGTCGGAGCCGCCAGCGACGGACGCTCCCTCGGCCTGACCGCACCCCGGCCCGAGGGGCAGCGCCGGGCCCTGGACCGGGCCTACGCGCGGGCCGGCGTCAGCCCCGCCGAAGTCGGCCTGATCGAGGCGCACGGCACCGGCACCGTGGTCGGCGACACCACCGAACTGGCCGTGCTGACAGCCCTGTTCACCGATTCGGGCGCGACCGGCGGAGCCTGCGCACTGGGCTCGGTGAAATCACAGATCGGGCACACCAAGTGCGCGGCCGGGCTGGCAGGACTGATCAAGGCCGTCCGGGCGGTCCACTCGGGCGTACGCCCACCGACCCTGCACCTGAACGCACCGGTCCCGGCCTGGAATGCGGAAACCAGCCCCTTCACCTTCGACACCGGGGCCCGGCCGTGGCCGGCGCCCGCTGAACGCCGCATCGCGGGGGTGAGCGCCTTCGGGTTCGGCGGCACCAACTACCACGCGGTGCTGACCGGTTACGCGGGAGCCGAGGAGCCCCGGCACGGACGGGAGGAATGGCCGGCCGAGCTGTTCTGCTTCCGCGGCGAGGACCGGCGCGCGGCGGGCCGGGCGATGGCCCGGCTGGCGGCCCGGCTGGAGGAGAACGACGCGGCCGGGCGCCCCTGGGCACTGCGGGACCTCGCGGCCGAGGCGGCCGGCGGTGGCTCCGGCGCGATACGGATCGCGGTCGTCGCGGCGGACCTGGACGAGCTGGCCGACCGGCTGGAGCGGGCCCGGGCCTTCACCCCGGGATCGGGGGTCCACGTACGGGAGGAAGCGGCGGAGCCCGGGCAGGTGGCCTTCCTCTTCCCCGGCCAGGGCAGCCAACGGCCCGGCATGCTCGGTGAGTTGTTCACGGCGTTCCCGCTGCTCCGGGGGCTCCTGGACGGGGCGCCGGAAGCGGTCGTGTCCGCGATGTTCCCCCCGGCGGCCTTCACCGCGGAAGGGCGGACCGCCCAGCGGGCCGCGGTCACCGACACCCGGGCGGCCCAGCCGGCCCTGGGCCTCGCGGGCTCGGCGGCGCACCTGCTGCTCGGGGATCTGGGCGTACGGCCGGACTGCGTGGCCGGGCACTCGTACGGCGAACTCACCGCACTGTGGGCGGCCGGGGTGTGGGACCAGGAGAGCCTGCTGCGACTGAGCGCGCGCCGGGCCGAGGCCATCCTCGCGGCAGCCGGGGCCGCCGGGACGGATCCGGGGTCGATGGCGGCGGTGTCGGCCGCGCCGGAGGAGGTCAGGGAGATCGCCGCGCGGTCCGGGTGCGTGGTCGCCAACCACAACGCACCCCGGCAGTGCGTGATCTCGGGGCCGGCCGCCGCCGTCGCCGAGGCGGTGGCCGCACTGCGGGACGCGGGACTGTCGGCGACCCCGCTCCCCGTCGCCTGCGCCTTCCACAGCGAGGTCGTGGCCGGGGCGGCGGCGGCCCTGGCCGAGGAACTGGCCGGGACGGAACTGGCCGAGGCCGCCGTCCCGGTCTGGTCCAACACGACGGCCGGCCCGTACCCGGCGACCGCCGAAGCGGTACGCGACCTGGTGGCCCGTCAGGTCGCCGAGCCGGTCCGGTTCGTGGAGCAGGTCGAGCACATGTACGCCGCCGGAGTACGGACCTTCGTGGAGGCCGGGCCGGGCCGCGTCCTGTCCGGCCTGGTCGGCCGCATCCTGCACGACCGGCCGCACACCGTGGTACCGCTCGACGTCCCGGGCGAGCACGGGCTGCTCCGCCTGGTCACCGCACTGGCGGAACTGGCGGCAGCGGGCGTGCCGGTGGCACCGGAAGCCCTGTTCCGCGGCCGCACCTCCCGGCTCCCCGAGCGCGCACCGCGCCGCCCGGGCTGGCTGGTGGACGGCCACCTCGTCCGCACCCGGGACGGCAACCCCGTCCCCGGCGGCCTGCGCCCGGCCCGCCGGGTCCACATCCCGGCATCCGAAGGAAAGGGAGCCCAGCAGATGACGCACCCGACGAACGGCACCGGCCCGGCGAGGGACTCCGCCGCGGTGGGGGCCCACGCCAGCAGCTTGCCCGGGAATCCGCCGACTCCGGGCGGCGGCGGGCACTGGCTGCCGGCCGGGACCGCCTCCGAAGGCGGCCGTCTCGCCGGCAGCAACGGGCACGGCACGGCGGGCCCCGGCGGGGCCGGGCACTGGCTGCCGCGAGGGGGCCCCGGGGTGGGGGAGGCGACCGCCGGGCGCCCGGAGGCTCGTTTCGCGGAGCCGGGGTACGGCGGTCCCGTCGGGGGTGCGCCTTGGCTGCCGGGTGGGGGGTCCGGCCCGGTGGCCGATGCCCAGGGGGGTGCGAGCGCGGAGCGTGCGGGAGGGGGCTTCGCGGATCTGGGGTACGGCGCTCCCTCGGGGGGTGACCAGTGGGCGCCCGGTGGGGAGCCCGGTGGGGGGTCCGGTCCGGTGGGGGGCCCGATGGGCGGGTACGCGGACCCGCGCATCGGGCGGGCCGGGCTTCCGCAGGCCGAGGGGGCGCCGGGCCTCCCGGGGAGCGGTGGAGCGGTGGCCGGGCCGGCCGTCGGGGGTGGGGACCGCCGGCACCTGCGGACCGCGAACGGCAGCCCGGGTGCGAGCCTCGAGCCGCTGCCGGGCGCGGCCGGCGGTGCGGGCCTCCGCTCCGGTCGGGCGGCCGAGTACGCCGCACCGGCCCCGGCGGACCGTCGGGAGGAGGCGGTCCTGGAGTACCTGCGCGGTTCGCGCGAACTGGTCCAGGCGCAGCGGGACGTGATGATCGGGTACCTGGCGTCGACGGCGTCGGCATCGCCCTGGACCGGGCCCGACCCGGCCCCGCCCGGGCACTTCGCCGCCACCGGCGGCCCGGCCCGGGCGATCCTGCTCCCCGGGCCCGGTGCCGCCCTTGGCCATGCGGTCCCGCAGGGAATGCAAGCGGCTCCGGACCCGGCCGCCGACCAGGACTTCGGGAGCCCGGAGGGGGCGGGGGGTGCCCCCGGGACGTTCCGGAGCGCGGCTGCCGCTTCCTTCCGCGGCGGTCCCCAGCCGGACGGCCGAACCCTGCCGGGGGCCGCCGCCGGCGCCTGGTCCGCGGCTTCCGGCGAGTCCCCGGCGGGCCCGGATGCCGATGCCGAGGGGCCCGGCCCGTGGCCGACGGCCCCCGGTGGGACGGCTCCTGACGGTGCGGCTGTCGGCGCAGGGGCCTTCGGAGGTGCGGAGGCGGGCTCCGGGGCGTTCCCGGGCGCAGCCTCGCCCGCGCACTGGGCGGGTCCCGGGGCCATGACCCCGGGCGGGGCTCAGGCGGGCCCGATGCACGGCTTCGGGGGCTCCGGCCCGTGGCCGGCGGTCACTGGTGGGCCTGCCTCCGGCGCCGGGCTGCCCGGTGTTCCGGGTGCGGTCCCGGGCTCCGGGATGCCCGGTGACGCCGACTGGGGTTCGGGGATGCCCGGCGGCGCGGCCGCAGGCGCTGACGGACCCTGGGCCGCCGTGCACGGCGCAGCCGCAGCCCAGGGCCCCGGAGGAACGGGACCGTGGCCAACGGCGGCCGTGGGGACGGTCGGCGGCACGGCCCCGGGCTCCGGGATGCCCGGCGGCGGTGCCGCAGGCACCGAGTTCCCCGGTGATGCCCACCTGGGGGCGGGGACCCCAGACGGCCGCACCCCGGGCTCGGGGGTCCCTGGTGGCATGGCCACAGGCACCGGAATGCCCGGTGGTGCTGCCTGGGGGGCGGTGATGTCCGGGAGCCCTGCTCAGGTTTCGGGGATGCCCGGCGCCGTCGCCTTGGGCTCCGGGATGCCCGGTGGTGGGGCTGCGGGCGCCGAGTCCCCCGCTGATGCCCACCTGGGAGTGGGGATCAGCAGGGGAGCCGCCTCGGGGCCGGGGATCTCTGGTGGCGCGGCCGCAGGTTCCGGAATGCCCGGCGGCGCTGCCGTGGGGAGGGGGATGCCGGGTGGTGTGGCCGCAGGTGCCGGAGGGTCCGGCGGCGGGGTCCCGGGTGTGGGGATGCCCGGCGGGGTGGTGCCCGGGAACGGGATGCCCGGCGGAGCCGGCAGGGGCGGCGGTGTCGGCAGGGGCGGCGGTGTCGGCGGTGGGGACGCGGCTCCCGGAGGGGCTCGGTCCGTCGAGGAGGTGATGGACGTGATCGTGGAGATCGTCCACACCCGGACCGGGTACCCGCGGGACATGCTCGCTCCCGAGCTGGACCTGGAGGCGGACCTGTCCATCGACTCCATCAAGAGGGTCGAGATCATCGGAGCCCTGGCCGACCGGATCGGTCTGCCCCAGGACGCGGGCGGCTCCGCCGAGTCCGCGATCGAGGAGCTGTCCCGGATCAAGACCCTGCGCGGGATCGTGGACTGGGTCGCCGGCCACACCGCCGGCCCGGAGGCCCCGGCCCCGGCCCCGGCTGCGGAGGCGGTCGGGGGCTCGGCAGCGGCGCCGCCCGCGCTCGGCCGCCTCCGGGTGGAGCTGCACGAGCTGCCGCCCGCGCCCGGGAACCCGGAGGTCCTGCGGGGGCTCCGGATCGGAGTCGTCGGAGACGGAGACGGAGACGGGCGGGGCGTCGGCGCCGCCGTCGGCGGAGCCCTGCGCGCCCGGGGAGCAGATGTGCGGCAACTGGCGGAAGTCGAAGCCGGGTTCGACGCCGTCCTCGATCTGTCCGCCCTGCGGCCGGGAACGGAACCCGTCCTGCCCGGAACCTTTCCCGGCCTGCGCCGGGCCCTCACCGGAGGGGTGCACCGACTCCTCCTGGTCACCGTCCGCGGCGAGTCTGCCGGAGCGGGAGCGCACGGTTTCGCCCGCAGCGCCTCCCTCGAGTACCCGGGCCGGATGGTCCGCGCCGTGGAGGTCCACTCCAAGGAGGACCCCGCGCAGATCGCCGCGCAGCTCCTCGCCGAGCTGAGCTGCGATCCGGCGGAGGACTCCACCGCCTCCGTCGCCTACACCGCGGACGGCCTACGGGTCACCTCCCGGCCGGTACCCGCACCGCTGGTCCCCGGCAGCGGGACCCCGCCCCTCGACGCCGGCTCCGTGGTCCTGCTCACCGGCGGGGCCCGCGGCATCACCGCACGGACCGCCCTGGCGCTGGCCCGGGCCACCGGATGCCACGTGGAACTCATGGGGCGTACGCCCCAACCGGCCCCCGAAGCAGATCAGTTCGGGCACGCCACCGACCGGGTAGCCCTGCGCGCCGCACTGATCGCCACGGGCCTGCGGACCCCCGCGGAGATCGAGGCCGCGGCCTCGCGGATCCTCGCCGAGCGCGAGGTACGGGCCACCCTGGAGGCCCTCGCGGGCGGGGCCGCGTCCGTCGGCTACCACTGCGCGGACGTCACGGACGAGCAGGCGGTGCGAGCCGTCGTGGCCGCCGTACGGGCCCGCCACGGCCGGCTGGACGGGATCGTGCACGGGGCCGGGACCCTGAGTGACGGGCTGCTCCGCGACAAGGAACCGGCCGTGTTCGCCGAGGTGTTCACCACGAAGGTGACCGGCGCGCGTCACCTGGCCGCCGCGGCGGCCGAGCACGGCACGGTGCCCGCGCCCCGCTTCCTGGCCCTCTTCGGCAGCGTGGCGGGCGTCTACGGGAACCGGGGGCAGACCGATTACGCCGCCGCCAACGACGCCCTCGACGGCCTCGCCCACCTCTGGGCGGAGGACTTCCCGGGCCGGGTGCTGTCCGTCGACTGGGGCCCCTGGGCCGCCGAGTCGGGCGGGATGGTCAGCCCCGAGCTGGCACGCGCGTACACCCGCCGCGGCATTCCGCTCATCGACCCGGAGGTGGGCGGCGCCGCCTTCCTCGCCGAACTGGCGCACGGGACCGACGTACAGGTGGTCCTGATGGCGGCCGACGGACCCGAGGGGAACGAGCGGCATGGCTGACCGCCACCGACAGGGCCAGGGCCAGGGCCAGGACCGACGGCGGCAGCATCGCGGCCCGCGGCCCACCGACGCGGCGATCGTCGGGATGGGCGCCGTCTTCCCGGGTGCCGCGGACCTCGCCGCGTACCGCCGCAACCTCCTGGCCGGTACGGACTGCATAGGCGACGTGCCGCCGGGCCGGTGGGACCCGGAGGTCTACTACGACCCGGGCGGCGCCGCCGGACCGGTCTCCGGCGACCGGTTCTACTGCCGGCGCGGGGGCTTCGTGGACGGGCTCGCCGCCTTCGACCCGACCCGGTTCGGCATCATGCCCGCCACGGTGGAGGGGGCCGAGCCGGACCAGATGCTGGCCCTGCAGGCCACGGCCGAGGCCATCGCCGACGCGGGCGGCGAAAGCCGCCTGCCGGCCGACCGCTCGCGGATCGGGATCGTCCTGGGGCGCGGCGGGTTCATGGGCGTGGCCACCGCCCGGCTCGACCAACGGGTGCGTACGGCACACCAGTTGGCGCAGACCCTGCGGGAGCTCGCGCCCGAGCTCGGCGAGCGGCGGATCACCGCGGTGCGCTCCGCCTTCCAGGAGGCCCTGGGTCCCGAACGGCCCGACGCCTCGATCGGACTCGTACCGAGCTTCACGGCCGCCCGGACCGCCAACCGGCTCGACTTCCACGGACCGGCCTACACCCTGGACGCGGCCTGCGCCTCCTCCCTGCTGGCCGTCGACCAGGCGGTGGGGCTGCTCGCCGGCGGGCGCTGCGACGCAGTGGTCGCCGGGGCCGTGCACCACTGCCACATCGCCACCCTGTGGAGCGTGTTCACGCAGCTGCGCGCCCTGAGTCCCAGCGAGCGGATCCGGCCCTTCGACCGGCGCGCCGACGGAACCCTGCTGTCCGAGGGCACCGGTGTGGTGCTGCTGAAGCGGCTGGCCGACGCCGAGCGGGACGGCGACCGGATCTACGCGGTGATCCGCGGCACCGGCGTGGCCGGGGACGGCAGGGCGGCGAGCCTGATGAGCCCGCTCGTCGCGGGCCAGGTGAGGGCGCTGGAACGGGCCTGGCGGGAGGCGGGCCTCGATCCGAGGGCCCCCGGAGCGCTGGGACTGCTGGAGGCGCACGGCACGGGGACCCCGGTGGGGGACACGGCTGAACTGGAAACCCTGGCCCAGGTGTTCGGACCGCACACGGTCGGCGGGTCCGGGTCCGGGTCCGGGTCCGGGACGGGTTCCGGCGACGCAGCCGGCCTCGACGCCGGCCTCGAAACCGGGAACCTCACCGGCTTCGGCTCCGTGAAGTCCATGCTCGGCCACACCATGCAGGCCTCCGGCATGGCTGGGCTGATCAAGGCCGCGCTCGCGGTGCACGAGGGGGTGCTGCCGCCGACCCTGCACCTGGAGGAGCCGCACCCCGCCCTGGCCGGGACCCGGATGCGGCCGGTGACGGAGGCCCGGCCCTGGGTCCGGGGGCCCGCGCCGCGCCGTGCCGGGGTGAACGCCTTCGGCTTCGGCGGCATCAATGCGCACGTGGTGCTGGAGGAGGCTCCCGGTGCCGCGCGAGGGGCCGCGACCCCGGGAAGGACGGCTCCCGCGCGAACGGCCGCGCCCGTACGCCGCTTCCTGCCCCTGGACGGCCCGCCCGCGCCGGTGGGGGCGCCCGACCGGGAGGAGGTGCTCCTGCTGGCGGCCTCCGACCCGGCGGAGCTGGCGCACCTGCTGGCCTCCCACTCCGCGGCCTCCCGCTCCCCGGCGTCCGGTTCCCCGGCCTTCGGCTCCCCGGCGTCCGGTTCCCCGACCTCCGACGGCGACGGCCCCTGCAGGCTCGCCGTCGTCGGTCCCACCCCGCAGCGGCTCACGCTGGCCGCGAAGGTCGTGGCGCGCGGCCGGGCCTGGCGGGGGCGCGGGGAGGTGTGGTTCACGCCCGAGCCGCTGGGCGGCCGGCTGGCCTTCCTGTTCCCGGGCCTGGAGCCGGAGTTCGCCCCGGCGCTGGACGACGTGGCGGACCGGCTCGGGCTGGACCGGCCACGGCTGACCAGGGGAGTGGAGCTGACGGAACGGGCCCTGGACGCCATCGCGACGGGCCGCTTCCTCGCCCGGGCACTGCCCGAACTCGGCATCGGAGCCGACCTGCTGGCGGGCCACAGCCTGGGGGAGTGGGCGGCGATGGTCACCGCCGGGATGTACCGGCAGGACGCGGCCGACACCTTCCTGGACTCGCTGCGACCCGGCTCGGTGAAGGTCCCGGACCTCGTCTACGCGGCGCTGGGCTGCGGGACCCGGCGGGCGGAGGCCGCCCTCCACGGCCTGGACGGGGTGGTGGTCAGCCACGACAACTGCCCCCACCAGTCGGTCGTCTGCGGCGATCCCGCCGAAGTGGCCATCGCCCTCGCACGCTTGAAGGCCGAGGGCGTCGTCGGCCAGGAACTCCCCTTCCGCTCCGGGTTCCACACCCCCATGTGGGAGCCCTACCTCGGGCAGGTCCGCGCCGCCTTCGGCCGACTGCCGCTCCAGCAGGGGGACGTGCCCGTCTGGTCGGCGACCACGTGCGCGCCGTTCCCCGCGGAGCCCGAGGCGGTGCGCGAGCTCGTGGTCCGCCATTTGCTGGAACCGGTCCGGTTCCGCGAGCTGACGCTCCGGCTGTACGAGGACGAGGGCGTCCGCGGCTTCGTCACCCTGGGCCCCGGCAGCCTTCCGGGCTTCATCGAGGACACCCTGCGCGACCGTCCCCACCTCTCGGTGGCGGCCTCCTCGCCCCGGCTCACCGGCCTCGCCGCCCTGCGGCGCACCTGCGCCGCCCTGTGGACCGAGGGACACGCCCCGCGCTGGGACCGACTGGCCCCCGACGGGCCGGAACACCGGGACCGCACCACCGCCGGACCACCGGCACCGGCACCGGCTGCGCCCGTGCCCGGGCGGAGCGTGCTCCTGGACCTCGGCTCGCCGCTGGTCCGCCTCGGCGAAACCGCACGCGCCAACCTGGCCGGCCTGCTGCCCCAGCCCCCCGTCCCCGCCGAGTCCATGCCGCCGGCCGCGGACCCCCGCCCGGTCCTGCTCTCCGCCCTGGACGCCGCCCCCGCCGAAGTCCACCCCGGGGCCCCGTCCGGGAGCCACACCCTGCGCCTCTCACTTGCCGCGCTGCCCTACGTACGGGACCACTGCGTCTACCTGCAGCCCGAGGGCTGGGCGGAGGATTCCGACCGGTTCCCCGTCGTCCCCATGACGACCATGCTGGAGCTGGCCGCCGAAGCCGCGCTGCGGGACGCGCCGCCCGGCCTGGCCGTCGTCGGCTACGAACGCGTTCGGGCCCTGCGCTGGCTCCCCGTGGAGCCGGCCCTCGACCTGGAGGTCACCGTCCGGTCCGCCGGGCCGGGCCGGGTGCGCGTCACGCTGGGGGAGTACGCCGACGTGTTCGTGCTGCTCGGCGAGGGCTACGAGGCCCTGCCCGGCCCCGACACCACCCCGCTGCGCGACCCCCGGCCGGCCCCCGTCAGCGCCGAGGCCCTCTACCGGGACCGGTGGATGTTCCACGGCCCCCGCTTCGCCGGGGTGCACGAGGTGCGGTCCGTCGGCGCGGACGGCATCAGCGGCGTGCTGCGGGCCCTGCCCGACCCGGGGGCGCTGCTCGATGCCGCCGGGCAGCTCTTCGGGCACTGGATGCAGCTGAGGCTCCCCGTGGACCGGCTGGTGTTCCCGGCCACCGTGGACGCCATCCGCTTCTCGGGGCCGCCGCCCGCCCCGTACGAGCTCGTCGGGGCCACGGCCCGGATCCGCGAGGTGCGCGATGTCACCGTGCGCGGCGATCTCGAGCTGTTGCGGGCCGACGGCCGGGTGTGGGCCCGGATCGACGGCTGGACGTACCGCCGCTTCGGCGCCGACGAGCGGGTCTGGCCGATGAAGTTCACCCCGGAGGTCTGCGGCATCGGCGAACCCCGCCCCGAGGGCTGGTGCCTGGCCCGGCGCCGCTGGACCGACCCCGCCTCGCAGGAGCTGGTCATGCGCCGCTACCTCGGCGCCGCCGAACGCGCGGCCCACGAGCGGCTGTCGCCGCGGGCCCGGGCGCCCTGGCTGCTGGGCCGGATCGCCGCCAAGGACGCGCTGCGCCACCTGCTCTGGGACGGCGGAGCCGGGCCGGTCTTCCCGGCCGAGGTGCCGATCGGCAACGACCAAGCCGGGCGGCCCCTCGCCGGGGGAGCGCTGGCCGGCGGGTTCCGGCTGTCGATCGCCCACAAGGACCGGATCGCCGTCGCCCTCGCCCACCCCGCTCTGCCGGTCGGCATCGACGTGGAACAGGTCACCACCGATCCGGACGCGCTGATCCGCATCGCCCTGGCGCCGGGCGAACTCGGCCTCGCCGAGCGGCTGGCGGCCCGGGAGGGCACCGGACTCCCGGCCGCGCTCACCGCCCTGTGGTGCGCCAAGGAGGCGGCCGCCAAGGCAGCCGGAACCGGACTCGGAGGCCGGCCGCGGGACTGGCGGACCACCGGCGACCCGGACTCCGGCGAGCTGCGGGTGCTCTCCCCGGACGGACACCCCTACCCGGTCCGCACCACCCCGCTCGTGCTCACGGACGCCCTCACGGACGCGCCACTCGCCCACCCCGACCACGTCGTCGCCTGGACCGACCGGCCCGCGACCCCGTCCCCCGTTCCCTTCCACCTCACGGAGACCAGTCATGGCAGCTGACATCCTCGCCGAGATCACCGGCATGCTCGTGGAGATCGTCGGTGACGAGCACCTCCTCGCGGACGAGGTCACGATGAAGACGACGTTCAACGAGGACCTCGCCCTGGAGAGCATCGAGTTCGTCGCCCTCGCCGAACTCCTCCACCACCGCTACGGCGCCGGCGTCGACCTGATGGGCTTCCTGTCCGAGAAGGACATGGACGGCATCCTCGCCATGTCGGTCGGCGAACTCGTCACGCACATCGGCCGGATCACCCACGCCTCCCTCACCCACGCCGCCCCCGCCCGCAGTTCGGTGGGAGCCGCCGCGCCCGGATCGGACGGCTGATCCCGCCATGGCCCTCGTTCCCGCGGGTACCGTCCGCTTCCACGTCCAGCAACTCCCGGCCACCGCACCCGCGGACGGCCCCGATCCCTCCGAACGCCCCGTGGTGGTGTTCCTGCACGGGCTGGTCGTCGACAACCTCTCCTCCTTCTACTGCCCGCTGGCCGTCCCGGTGGCCCGGGCCGGGCACGAGGTCGTCACCTACGATCTGCGCGGCCACGGCCGCACCGAGCGGCCGGCCACCGGCTACGACAGCCGCACCGCCGTACGGGACCTCTTCGCCCTGCTCGGCGCCCTCGGACTCGGGCACCGCCCGGTGCACCTCGTGGGCAACAGCTACGGCGGCACCCTGGCGCTGCACGCCGCACTCGCCCGCCCCGACCTGGTCGCCGGGCTCACCCTGCTCGAACCCCCGCTCAGCGGGGCCTGGGTGGACAACATGGTGGACACCCTGTCGGCGGCCGCGCTCAGCCTGGAGGACAGCCCAGTACCGGCCGAACTGCTCACCCTGCGGCTGCGCAAGGCGGCCAACCTGACGGCCATCGCCGACGCCCTGCTCAACCGCACCACCCTCATCGACGACATCGCGGCCAGCCGTACCTTCACCCCCGCCGACTACGCCGCCCTGCGCTGCCCCGTCCTGATCGTCTGCGGCGAGCACTCCGAACTGGTCCCGGGCGCCCTGGAACTGGCCCGCCACGCCCCGCACGTCACCGCCGTCGAGATCCTGCCCGGCCTCGGGCACGACGTGCTGAAGGAGAACAGCGGAGCCCTGCGGGCGGCCGTACTCGCCCACCTCGACGCCGCCGCGACGGCCGCGGCCGCACCGGCACGGGCATCGACGGCGTCCGCCCGGTCATCGGCGGCGTCGGACCGGTCCTCACCGTCGACCGTACGAGCACGGGCGGGAGCGCTGGTCCGATGAGGGTGCTCTTCGCGGTCCCGCCGCTCGCGGGGCACGTCAATCCGACCGTGGCGGTCGGCTCCGAACTCGCCGCCCGCGGCCACGAGGTCGCCTGGACCGGCCCGCCGGGGGCACTGTCCCGGCTGCTGCCCGACCACGCCAGGATCCTCTCCGCAGGGGCCGAGGCGGGCGGCGACTACACGCTGCTGCACGCCCGCTGGCGCGATCTGCGCGGGGTCGGGGCGCTGCGGTTCCTCTGGGAGGAGGCCCTCATCCCCCTGGCCAGGGCGATGCTCCCGGGAGTGGTCCGGGCGATCGGCGCCTTCGGTCCGGACGTGCTCGTCGCCGACCAGCAGGCGCTCGCCGGACCGGTGGCCGCGCGCCGCCTCGGGGTGCCCTGGGTGACCTCCGCCAGCACCTCGGCGGAACTCACCCTCCCCTTCGCGGACTTCCCGAAGGTCGGGGAATGGGTCGCCGCGCAGATCGCCGGACTGCTGACGGCGTGCGGCGAGGAACCCGAGCAGGCCGGGGCTCCGTGGGACCCGCGGTTCTCGGAGCGACTGGTCCTGGTGTTCTCCAGCCGTGAACTCGTGGGAGGCGAAGGGAAGTTCCCGCCGCACTACGCCTTCGTCGGCCCCGCCTTCGGAGCCCGCCCGCCCGCTCCGCACTTCCCCTGGGACCAGCTGGACCCCGAGCGGCGACGCGTGCTCGTCTCGCTGGGGACCCTCAACCAGGAGGCCGGGGGCCGGTTCTACGGGGCGGTCCTGGGCGCCGCCGAACGGCTCAGCAAGGACGTCCAGTTGATCCTGGCAGCCCCCGCCCCGCTGGTCGGGACGGTCCCCGGGAACGTACTGCTGCGCGACAGCGTCCCCCAGCTGGACCTGCTCCGCCACCTGGACGCGGTCGTCTGCCACGGCGGGCACAACACCGTCTGCGAGGCCCTCGCGCACGGGCTGCCCCTGGTGGTCGCCCCGATCCGCGACGACCAGCCGATCGTCGCCCGGCAGGTCGTGGACGCCGGGGCCGGGGTGCGGGTGCGGTTCGGCCGGACCCGGGCCGAGGAACTGCGCGACGCGCTGACGGCCGTCCTGGACGACCCCGGCCACCGCCGGGGAGCCCGGCGGATCCAGGCCTCATTCGCCGCGGCCGGCGGGGCCGCCGCCGCGGCCGACCGGTTGGAGGAACTCAAGTGAAGCGCCGCCCGATCTCCCCGCTCCCTTCCCCCCTCCGGAACCCCCTCTCCGTGCCCCCGGTCCTGGCCGGCGTCCGGTGGACCTCCGCCCTCCTGCTCGCGGCCCTCGGCGCGGGCACCGTGCGCACGGCCCGCCGGCTGCGGGACGTCCCGGTGCTGTCCGCGGCCCCCCGGGCCGACGCCGGGGTGCCGCGCGCCGCCGGGTGGCGGCTGCTCACAGCCGGCGGGGTCGAGCCCGACGCGGCCACCTTCCTCGCCGCCTGCGCGCACGCCGACCGCGAGGGGCTGCGGGTCCTGGACCTGCTGCCCGGGGACCTGCCCACCGAGCGGGTGCTCGGCCTGCTGCGGCTGGTCGACCCGGCCGGCTACCGGCAGGACCGGCTGGGGGAGGGGCGCGGGGCCGGGTTCGCCGTGCTCGTCGCCGAGGAGGTGCTCGCCCGGGCCGGGGTGGACCCGGCGGGGCCGGACGCCACCCCGGCGGAACTCATGGCGGTGACCCGGCGCGTGAAGGAGTACGCCGCCGACGCCACCGGGCTGGCCATCGCCCCCGGCCTGAGCTGCGGACCACCCGCCGGCCGGGGCGGACCGGCGCGGGCGGCCGAACTGCGGGCCCAGGGGCTGCCACCGGGGGCGCTCGCCGCCGCCCAGCTCGCCGGGCTGGCCCTGCTGGCCGGGGTCGCCGTACGCCAGGGCCGGTGGGGAGCCGCCGCCGCGGGGCTGTACTGGATCCAGCCCTACCTGGCCCTCGGCCGGCCCGGAGCACCCCTGCGCCCCGGCGACCTCGCCCGGGCCACGGCCGCCCGGCCCGTACGCTCCCTCGGCGCGGCCCTGCGCACGGCCGCCGCGACGCCCCGTACGCCACGCACCGGGGCCGCCCCACGGGGCTCGGCGCGGACCGAGGCGGTGCGTACGGAGGCCGTCCAGGCGTACCGGGCCGACCTGGCCGCCGGGACCGACCGGTTCCTCGAACCGCGCCGGCCCGACTGCCCCTGGTGCGGCTCCCGGCGGCTGTCCGTCCGGGTCCGGGTCCCCGACCTGCTCCAGGGCAAGCCCGGCCGCTTCACCCTGGAGGACTGCGGGGCCTGCGGGCACGTCTTCCAGAACCCCCGGCTCTCCCCGGAGGGACTGGAGTTCTACTACCGCGACTTCTACGACGGCCGCGGCGGCGAGGGCGCGGCCACCGTCTTCGGCCGCCTCGGCGCCGCCTACCGGGGCCGCGCCGAGATGCTCCGCCCGCACACGGACCCCGTCTCCTGGCTCGATGTCGGCACCGGCCACGGCCACTTCTGCAACGCGGCCCGCGCCGTCTGGCCCGACACCCGCTTCGACGGGCTGGACATGGGCGACGGGGTCCGCGAGGCCGAGCGGCGGGGCTGGGTGGAGACGGGATACCAGGGCCAGTTCCCCGAGTTCGCGGTGAAACTCGCGGGCCAGTACGAGGTGGTCAGCATGTACCACTACCTGGAGCACACCCGGGACCCGCTCGCGGAACTGGACACGGCGGCCGCCGTCCTCGCCCCCGGCGGCTACCTCACCATCGAACTCCCCGACCCCGAATCCCGGATGGCCCGCCTGCTCGGACCGGCCTGGCTGCCCTGGTTCCAGCCGCAGCACCAGCACCTGATCCCCGCCCCGAACCTCCGCGAGGCGCTGGCCGACCGGGGCTTCACCGTCCTGGCGGAGGAACACGGCCCGGCCCACCAGGGCAACGACTTCTTCGGCGCGGTCGCCCTGACCGCGACCCGGCTGGCCCCCGACCCCGACCGCCCCTGGGCACCCCCCGCGGGCCCCGCCCGCCGCGCCCTCACCGCAGCCGTACGCCTGGCCTCCCTCCCCTGCTTCGCCGCCGCGGCGGTCCTCGACGCCCTGCGCACCGCCGCAGCCCACCGCACGGACGGCGGCAACGCCTACCGCATCCTGGCCCGCAAGGACCCCCGATGACGCCCCCCGCCGGGACCGGCCCCGCCGTGTTCCCCGGAGGCGGCCTGGCCCGCCGGGCCACCGCCGACCCGCTCTTCCGCCTGGTCGCCTATGCCCTGGAGGCCGCGCACGGGCGGCCGCCGGCCGCCGTCTGGAGCGCCCCGTACGCCTTCCACCTGGGCTCCCCGGGGCTCGTCGCGGCGGCCGGCTGGCCGGTGGCGGCCGCCGCTGCGCCGCGGACCGACGGGCTGGTGCGGCTCAGCTCCCTGGCCCACCCGGCGGACGGCTGCGACCTCCCGCTGACCCTGTCCGGGCCGCCGCCCGCCACTCCGGCGTGGGCCGCCCGCCCGTACGCACTGCTGCGCGCGCTGGCCCGGGCCGGCTACGGCCGGGGCGGCACCGACCTGCACGTGCAGGGCTCCCTCACCCCGGCGGCCGGGCTGGCCACGGAGGAGGCCGCCGACTGTGCGGTGGCGCTCGCGGTGGCCGACGTCCACACCCCGGCGGGCGAGGATCCGGACCGGTCGCGGCTGGCCCGGCTGATGGCGCAGGCCCTGCCGGAAGGCGACGACGCCCTGCGCCGGGGCGCCCTCTTCGCCCGCCCGGGCAGGGCCCTGCTGCTCGGGCACGGCCCGGCCCGGCCCGAGCCGGAGCCCCGGCGGCACCGGCACCGGTACGTGGTCTTCGACCCCGCCGGGTCGGGCTCCCGCCTGGTGCTGCTGGCCCTGCGGCCGGGCCCCGACGGCACGCAGGACCGTACGGCCGACCTGGCCCGGGCCGTCGGGTGCGCGCGCCGGGCCGGCGCCCTGAGCGCCTGGCAGCCCGGACCGCGGCCGGGGCGGAGCGTACTGGTCCTGCTCCCCGAGGCCCGCCTCACGGCGGTCCGCGCCGCCGTCGCGGAGGACTTCCGCCACCGGGAGCAGCCCGTCCCCCGCTTCCTGAACATCACCGTGGCCGCCGCAGCCCGCCGCGAGACATGACTCCGGCCCCCGCCCAGGGGCCCGACACCAGGGCCCTGCTGTCGGGGCCCTGACCTCGAACATCGCACCTGGCCCCACATCCACTCATCACTCATCACTCGTCACGAGGAGGAACCACCCATGCCCCTCCGTCCCCCGACAACGTCCCGCGCGAGACAACGGGTCCACCGGTCCGCCCTGTTCGCAGGCGTCGGCGCGATCGGCGCCCTCGGCCTGCTGGGCGCCTTCACCATCGCCAACTCCCAGGCGGCGGAAACCGGTTCCGCCGCGCTCTCGGCCGCGGCCGCACTGCCCGCGTACGACCACGTGGTCGTCGTCGTGTACGAGAACAAGCAGTACGGCGAGATCATGGGCAGCGCCAACGCCCCCTACATCAACCAGCTCGCCAGTGGCGGCGCGAGCCTCACCGGCATGAAGGCCCTGACCCACCCCAGCCAGCCGAACTACTTCAACCTCTTCTCCGGCTCCACCCAGGGCATCACCGGAGACGGCTGCTACACCCCGCAGTCGATGACCGCGCCCAACCTCGGCCAGGAGCTGATCGCGGCCGGCAAGACCTTCGCCACGTACAACGAGGACCTGCCGAGCGAGGGTTCCACGGCCTGCACCAACGGCCAGTACGCCCAGAAGCACAACCCGTGGTTCGCCTTCAAGAACGTGCCCCTCAACACCGGCAAGACCTGGGCCCAGTTCCCGCAGAACAACTTCGCGGCCCTGCCGAACCTGTCGTTCATCGTCCCCAACCAGTGCAACGACATGCACTCCTGCCCGGTCAACACGGGCGACACCTGGACGAAGAACAACATCGACGCCTACGCCCAGTGGGCGAAGGCCAACAACAGCCTCCTGGTGCTGACCTGGGACGAGGACAACTTCCTCGGCTCCAACCAGATCGCCACCGTGTTCTACGGGGCGAACGTCAAGACGGGCACTTACTCCACGGCCTTCAACCACTACAACCTGCTGCGCACCTTCGAGGACCTGTTCGGCACGGCGACGCACGCCGGGAACGCCGCCAACGTCCCTCCGATGAGCGAGGTGTTCACCTCCACGACCCCGACGCCCACTCCGACCTCGACGTCCACACCGACGCCGACACCCACTCCGACCCCGACACCCACCCCGACTTCCGCCGAGCTGAAGCTGACCAACCCCGGCGCCCAGAGCTGCAAGTTCAACCAGAACTGCACCATCCAGCTCACCGCCACCGGCGGCAAACCCCCCGTCCGCTACACCGCCACCGGCCTCCCCTGGGGCCTGACCCTCGACACCAACACCGGCCGCATCACCGGCAAACCCTGGGCCATCGGCACCATCCAGATCACCGCCACCGCCACCGACACCACCGGAGCCACCGCCACCACCACCTTCCCCCTCACCCTCACCTGGTTCTAGAAGGAGGCTGCCGTGTACCTCTCGACCAGCCGTGCGGCGGACATCGCCGCGGACCCTCCGGCTCCGAAGGGCCCCCGGCGGGGCCCCCTGCGGGCCGTCCCCGGCACGGTGCTCGCCCTCGGCATGGTCAGCCTGGTCACGGACGTCTCCGCGGAGATGGTCACCGCCGTCCTGCCGCTGTACCTGGTGGCCGGACTCGGGATGTCCCCGCTCGCCTTCGGCGCCCTGGACGGGCTCAACCAGGGCGCCACCGCGCTGCTGCGCCTCATCGGCGGACGGGTCTCGGACCGCACGCAGCGCCGCAAGCTCGTCGCCGGCACCGGCTACGCGATCTCCGCCGCCTGCAAGGCGGCCCTGCTCGCGGTCACCACGCCCTGGTCGGTGGCGGCGGTGCTCGCCGCCGACCGGACCGGCAAGGGCCTGCGCACCGCTCCGCGCGATGCGCTGATCTCGCTGTCCTGCCCGCCGGGGGAGCAGGGCCGCGCCTTCGGCGTGCACCGCGCGCTGGACACCGCCGGGGCCCTGCTGGGGCCGCTGGCCGCGTTCGGCGTGCTGTGGGTGGCGGTGGACGGGTACGCGGCCGTCTTCACCGTGAGCTGCTGCTTCGCGGTGCTCGGAGTCCTGGTACTTGCCCTGTTCGTACGGGAGAGCCCCGCTCCGGCGCCGGCGGCCGAGGCGCCTGCGGTACGGGCTCTCCTGCGGATCCCGGGCCTGCGGCGGCTCTGCCTGACGGCCGCCGTGCTCGGCGTGTTCACCGTCGGGGACGCCTTCCTCTACCTGCTGCTCCAGCGGCGCATGGAGCTGCCGGCCGCCTGGTTCCCGCTGCTCGCGGTCGGCACCGCGGGCGTGTTCCTGCTGGCGGCGGTGCCGATGGGCCGGCTCGCCGACCGGCTGGGCCGACGCCGGGTCTTCCTCGGCGGCCACCTGCTGCTGTGCGGCGCCTGCCTGCTGCTCCTGGCCCCGGTGCCGCCGGGGCCCGTGCTCCTGTGCGGGGTCCTCGGTCTGCTCGGCCTGTTCTACGCGGCCACCGACGGGGTGCTGATGGCCGCCGCCGGGCCGCTGCTGCCCGCCGGCCTGCGCACCACCGGGCTGGCGGTGCTCCAGACGGCGCAGGCGCTGGCGCGGTTCGCGGGCTCCCTGCTCTTCGGCGCGGCCTGGACCCTGTGGGGCCCGGGCGCGGCGCTGGCCGCGGCGGCGGGCGGACTGCTCCTGGCCCTGACCGCCGCGGCCGCCCTCGCGGGCCGCGGCACCGCCGAGGAGGACGGCAGCCCCTCCGCGGGGTGAGGCCGTACCGCGGCCGTCCCCGTCAGACCGGCGTTCCGCTCGGCTGCGGGTCAGGCAGCGTCTGGGCCTCCTCCTGCTCCCGCTCCTTCTCCGACCGGCGCCGCAGGGCGTCCTCGTCCGTGTCCGCGTCGTAGGAGATCAGCTTCGGCAGCAGGGCGGCCAGCAGCGCCACCGAGGCCACGCAGGCGAGCCCGCCGCTCCAGAACGCCGAACGGGTACCGGTCCAGCCGGCCATCGTGCCCGCGCGGACCTGGCCGAGCTGCGGGCCGACGGAGTACGAGAGCACCTCGATGCCCGCGAGGCGGCCCCGCAGCTCCTCGGGGATGGTCTGGTTCCAGATCGTGGCGCGCCCCAGCCCGCTCAGCATGTCGCCCGCGCCGGCCACGGCGAGGCACACCAGCACCAGCCAGATGTTCCCCGACCAGCCCGCGGCCGCGATGGCCAGTCCCCACACCCCCGCCCCGCAGACCACGAGCAGCCCGTGCCGGCGTACCCGCGAGGCCCAGCCGCTGGTCATCCCCAGCGCCAGGGAGCCCACCGCGCCCGCCGCGTACATCAGACCCAGTGCCCACACCGCGTCGAGCTCGTCCGCGAGGAAGGGGAAGATGGCGTTCGGGAAGGCGAAGAGCATCGCCGCCATGTCCACCGCGTAGGTGCCGAGCAGCACGGGCCGGCTCCACGCGTACCGGGCCCCCTCGGCGATCCCCCGCAGCGAGGGCCGCTCGGCGTCCCGGGCGGGCGGGGCCGGACGCAGCCGCAGGCACAGCAGCACCGATACGAGGAACCCCGCGACGGTGATCGTGTACGCGGGGACGTACCCGGCGTACGCGACGACCAGACCGGCCACCGCAGGGCCCGCGATGGCCCCGAACTGGTAGCGCAGCCCGTTCAGCGCGGCGGCGGCGGTCAGCTGGTCGTGCGGCACGATCCGCGCCATCAGCGAGTCCATGGCCGGCCGCTGCAGGCCGGTCAGTGCCGAGACGCACGCCGCGACCACGTACAGCGGCCACAGCATCGGGTTCGGCAGGGCCGCGTTCACCACGAGGACCAGCGCGAGCACCCCGAGCCCGGCCTCGGTGAGCAGGATCATCCGCCGCCGGTCCACGGCGTCGGCGAGGGCGCCGCCGTAGAGCCCGAAGACCACCAGCGGGAGCAGCTCCACCGCGCCCATCGCACCGACCGCGAGCGGCGAGTCCGTCAGGTGCTTGATCTGCAGGGGCAGCGCGATCATCGCCATGAAGGAGCCGAAGAAGGTGACCGTGCCCTGGTAGAAGAGCAGCCGGAAGTCGGCGCTGGACCGCAAGGGGGACAGGTCGGGCAAAACGGAGGCGAAACGGGATCTGCTCACGAGGGGCCATCGTGAGCGCTCGGCCGCCCCCGGGCAACCGATTTTCGGTCGGGACGGGGTCGGGCACAATCGGCGGATGAGCGAAGAAGACCCCTACCTCTGGCTGGAAGAAGTCACCGGCGAGGCCGCCCTCACCTGGGTGCGCGAGCGCAACGGGGAAACGGTGTCCGAGCTGGCCTCGGATCCCGGGTTCAAGGTGCTGGAGTCGGGGATCCGCGAGGTCCTCGACGACGACGGCAGGATCCCGTACACGCGCCGGCGCGGACGCCACCTCTACAACTTCTGGCAGGACGCCGACCACGTGCGCGGCCTGTGGCGGCGCACCACGCTGGAGGAGTACCGCAAGGACCGGCCCGACTGGGAGCCGGTCCTCGACCTGGACGCGCTCGCCGAGGCCGAAGGGGAGAAGTGGGCCTGGGCGGGCAGCGCCGTCCTGGCCCCCGATCACCGCCATGCCCTGGTCATGCTGTCGAGGGACGGCGCGGACGCCTGTGTGGTGCGCGAGTTCGACCTCGTGGAGCGGGAGTTCGTCGCGGGCGGCTTCGAGGTCGCCGAGGCCAAGACCCGGATCGGCTGGATCGACCGGGACCTGGTCTGGATCGGCACTGACTTCGGCCCCGGTTCGATGTCCCCGTCCGGCTACCCCCTCCAGGTGCGCCGGTGGCGGCGCGGCACCCCCCTCGCGGAGGCCGAACTCGTCTACGAGGGCCGGCCCACGGACCTGTCCGCCTCCGGCTGGCACGACGACACGCCCGGCTTCGAACGGGACTTCGTCCACCGGCAGATCGACTTCTGGCAGGGGGAACTGCTCCTCCTCCCCGGGGACGGAAGGGTGGATCCGGCGGCCGGACCCGAGAAGATCGACGTCCCCGACGATGCCAGTGCCTCCGTCCACCGCGAGTGGCTGCTCGTCTCGCCGAAGTCGCCGTGGCTGGGCCACGCCGCGGGCAGCCTGCTCGCCTTCGACTTCGAGGCCTTCCGGGCGGGGGGCCGGGAGGCGGCGGTGCTCTTCGCCCCGGACGAGCACACAGCCCTCGCGGGCTGGAGCTGGACCCGCCACCACCTGATCCTCACCACCAGCGCCGACGTCTCCTCACGGCTGGAGATCCTGACCCCCGGGCCGGGCCCCGACGGCTGGACCCGCACTCCGCTCGCGGGCGTACCGCCCCTGTCCACGGCCTCCGTGGTCGGCACCGACCCGGACGTGAGCGACGAGTTCTTCCTGAACGTCTCGGGCCACCTCCAGCCGTCCACCCTCTACCGGGGTACGGCCCCGGCCGGCGCGGACGAGACCGTCAAGCAGGGCCCGGCGCTCTTCGACACCGCCGGCCTCGCGGTCCGCCAGCACTTCGCGCGCTCCGCGGACGGCACGCGGGTCCCGTACTTCCTCGTCGGACCCGAGGACCGCACCGGCCCCGGACCCACCCTGCTCTACGGCTACGGCGGCTTCGAGGTCTCCATGGTCCCGGGCTACAGCGCCGTCACCGGCCGCGCCTGGCTCGCGCGAGGCGGTACGTACGTGGTCGCGGGCATCCGCGGCGGGCACGAGTACGGGCCCCGGTGGCACAAGGCCGCGCTCGGCGCGAACCGGGTCCGGGCCTACGAGGACTTCGCCGCCGTGGCCCGGGACCTCATCGCCCGGGACGTCACCACCCCCGCCCAGCTCGGCATCGAGGGCGGCAGCAACGGGGGACTGCTCATGGGCGCGATGCTCACCCGCGACCCCGAACTGTTCGGCGCGGTCGTCGCCCACGTGCCGCTGCTGGACATGCTCCGATTCCACAAGCTGCTCGCCGGAGCCAGCTGGATCGCCGAGTACGGGGACCCCGACGACCCGGCCGACCGGCCCCACCTGGAGCGGATCTCCCCGTACCACCAGGTCCGGACCGACGGGCCCGCGTACCCGCCGCTGCTCCTGCTGACCTCGACCCGCGACGACCGCGTCCACCCCGGGCACGCCCGCAAGATGGCCGCCCGGCTGCGGGAATCGGGGCACCCCGTGCTCTTCCACGAGCACCTCGGCGGCGGCCACGCGGGCGCCACCGACCACGGCCAGACCGCCTTCAACGAGGCGCTGGTCCACACCTTCCTGTGGGAGCGGCTGACCCCGCAGAAGTGAAGTGCGGCGCAGCACCGCGGGTCGCGGTGCTGCGCCCTTTCCGGCCGTGAGCCCGGCCCGCCGCCACCGATCAGCCTCCGTGCAGCGCCCGGACCCTGGTCTCGATGGCGGTGATCAGTGCCTCGACCCTGGCCTCGAAGATCTGCTCGTCCGTGACCTCGGCCAGGTGGCCGCCGAGCCGGGTGATGTTCGGGAAGCCCGCGGGGTCGACCAGGCGGTACTCGCGGCTCCAGGAGGACTCGTCGGCCGCCCGGACCTCCGGGTCGAACAGCAGGTAGGCGGCACGCTGGCCCACGTAGGCCAGGAGGGAGTCGCCGACCATCCGGTAGTGGACGGCCGCCTCGGCCCCCTCGAGGCCCGCCTCCGTCACCGCGCCGAGGATCAGCTCCACGACCCGGAACTCGTTGGGCCTGCGGGTGGTCCGGCTGGCCATGACCGAGCCCACCACCGGGTACCTGAGCGCGACTTCGAGGGAACCGTCGGCGAGCGCCCGCAGCCGGTCCTTCCAGTCGAGCCCCGCGGGGATGCGGTCGAGCACCTCGCCGAGCGTGCGGTCGGCGACCGACAGCAGCAGCTCGTCCTTGTCGCGGAAGTGCCGGTAGATCGCGGTCGGGTCGGCACCGAGCTCCTCGCCGAGGCGCCGCACGGTGAAGGCGTCCTCGCTGCCGCGAGCCGCGATGCGCAGGCTCGCTTCGATGATCGCGTCGGGTGTGAGCTGGCTGCCCGCGCGCTTGGACCGGGCGGGTGTGTCGGATGACTTCGGCATGGTGGAGCCAGTGTAACGATGTGGATCAGAGCGAGCGCAACACCGTTGACAACATTGTTGCGCTCCCGTTCACTCCTCCTCAACGAACCAGCCGTGCGGGCCCCGCCCGCCGAGCCGAAGGATGCGTCGATGGGCAAGACCAGGCAGCGTGCCGACATCGTCTTCACCGGGGGACGGGTCTTCACCGGCACCTCACCCACCCCGGTCGACGCCTCCGTCGCCGTCGCGGACGGCCGGATCCTCGCCGTGGCCGACGCGGCCACCGTGCGCTCCCTCGCGGACGCCGACACCGAGATCGTCGACCTCGCCGGCGGACTGCTCGTCCCCGGATTCCAGGACGCACACGTCCACCCCGTGGTCGCCGGCGTCCAGATGCTCGGCTGCGACCTGAGCGAGGAGCGCACCATCGACGGCTACCTCGCGGTGGTCGCGGCCTTCGCCGCAGCCCACCCCGGCGCGGCCTGGATCCGCGGCGGTGGCTGGTCGATGGACGTCTTCCCCGGCGGCACGCCGACCCGCGCCATGCTGGACGCGGTGGTCCCGGATCGGCCCGTCCTGCTCACCAACCGGGACGGCCACGGCGCCTGGGTCAACACCAGGGCGCTCGCCGTCGCCGGCGTCGACCGCACCACCCCCGACCCGGCCGACGGCCGGATCGAGCGGGAGGAGGACGGAACCCCCGCCGGCACCCTCCAGGAGGGGGCCGTGGAGCTGGTGGCCGACCACGTGCCCATCGCGAGCCCGGACGAGGCGCTCGCCGGCCTGCTCGCCGCGCAGCAGCACCTCTTCTCCCTCGGCGTCACCAGCTGGCAGGACGCCATGATCGGCGCCTTCCCGGGCAACCCCGACAACTACGGCGTCTACCTGCGCGCCGCCCGCGAGGGCTCCCTGCGCGCCCGCGTCGTCGGCGCCCTGTGGTGGGACCGCGAACGCGGCCTGGAACAGATACCGGACCTGGAGGAGCGCCGCCGCACCGGCCGGGCCGGCCGCTTCAACGCCACCAGCGTGAAGATGATGCAGGACGGCATCGCCGAGAACTTCACCGCCGGCATGCTGGAGCCCTACCTCGACGGCTGCGGCTGCGCCACCGACAACTCCGGGCTCAGCTTCATCGATCCGGAGGTGCTCGCCGAGGCGGTGGCCCGGCTCGACCGCGCGGGCTTCCAGATCCACTTCCACGCCCTCGGCGACCGGGCCGTCCGCGAGGTGCTCGACGCCCTCGCCGGTGCCCGCGAGGCCAACGGGGCCAACGACAACCGCCACCACCTCGCCCACCTCCAGGTCGTCCACCCGGACGACATCGCCCGCTTCGCGAGCCTGGACGCGGCCGCCAACATCCAGGCCCTGTGGGCCGCCCACGAACCGCAGATGGACGAGCTCACGATCCCCTTCCTCGGACCGGAACGGGCCCGCCTCCAGTACCCGTTCGGCGACCTCCAGCGCGCCGGAGCCCGCCTGGTCGCGGGCAGCGACTGGTCGGTCAGCAGCCCCAACCCGCTCTGGGGCATCCACGTCGCCGTCAACCGCTCCGTACCCGACGAGGCACCGAACGCGACCGGGACCTTCGAACCGGCGCCGCCGTTCTTCCCCGAGCAGGCGCTCACCCTCTCCCAGGCGCTCACCGCCTACACCGCCGGCAGCGCTTGGGCGAACCACCTCGACGAGGTCACCGGCACCGTCGAGGAGGGCAAGTACGCGGACCTCGTCGTCCTCGACCGGGACCCCTTCGCCCGCCCCCCGCTGGAGATCGCCGACACCCGCGTGCTGCGCACGTACATCGACGGCGAACTGGTCTTCGCCGCCACCGACTGAGCGGTCCGCCCGCCCCCGTAGAGCCACCGGCCGGGCCGCCACCGGCCGAGCGTCATCCACCCCACCGAGCTCATCCCTCAGGGAGTCAGACGATGTCACCCACCCGATCGGGATCCCCGCTGCACCGCCCCCGCCGCCGCGTCCACCGCATCCGCGACGCCGCCGCGGCCGCCCTCGCCGCGGCCGCCGTGCTCGTCACGAGCGCCTGCTCCGGCTCCGCACCCGACAAGGACGCGGACCGGGCCACCGCGTACGAGATCACGGACAGGACGCCCGCCGCCACCGGGAACGTGGACTCCTTCACCTGGTCCGTCTACGCGGAGCCGACCACCATCGACTACGCCTACTCCTTCGACTTCCCGCCCAACCAGATCCTCTCCAACGTCTGCGAGAGCCTGCTGCGCTGGAACCCCGACCTGACCACCTCCCCGGGGCTCGCGGCCTCGTACACCAACCCCACGCCCACCACCTGGGTCTACCAGATCCGCCCCGGCGTGCACTTCCACGACGGGACGGTGCTCACCGCCGACGACGTCGTCGCCTCCCTGAGCCGCAACCTCGACCCGGCGACCGCCAGCGTCTGGGCGAACCAGTACAAGAACGTGAAGTCCATAGACAAGACCGGCCCGATGGAAGTCACCGTCACGCTGACGAAGCCGGACTCCACCTTCAACAAGTACCTGGCCGCCGGCCCCGGCACCGTGGAGTCCGCCGCCACCCTGGCCAAGTCCGGCAAGGACTACGGCAATCCGCAGACCGGCGTGAACTGCACCGGCCCCTTCTCCTTCGGGTCCTGGACCTCCGGCCAGTCCCTCACCCTCAAGCGGTTCGACGGGTACTGGAACCAGGAGCTGAAGGCCAAGTCCGGCGAGGTGAAGTTCGTCTTCCTCGCCGATGCCACCACCCGGGTCAACGCCTTCCAGAGCGGGGAGGTCGACGGCGGCTGGATGGTGCCGCCGAACGCCTACGCCCAACTGGGCTCCACCCAGGCCGGAAAGCTCTACTTCGGCCGCAACACCACCGTCGCCGACGAGGTGGTCGCCAACCTCAAGGGCCCCCTCGGCGACGCCAGGGTCCGCCAGGCCCTCCTGATGGCCATCGACCGCAAGGGCATCGTCAAGGCCGGCGCCGGCGGGGTCGGCGAGGTCTCCGACTCCCTCGTCACCGACAACCTGTGGGCCGACGCGCCCCCCGCGACCCGCGAAGCGCTCCTGAAGGACCTGCCGAAGTACCCGTACGACCCGGCCAAGGCCAAGGCGCTCGCCGCCGAGGCCGGAGTGAACGGCCAGAAGGTCGTGATCGCGACCAGCCCGCTGGACTCGCAGACCACCATCATCACCCAGGCCGTCGCCCAGGCCGCCACCGCCATCGGACTGAAGCCGCAGATCGACTCCCTCTCCGCGGAGAAGTACACGACCCTCTTCACCGACCCCGCGGCCCGTGAGGGCATCGACCTCTTCCTCACCTTCTGGTACACCTCGATCACCGACCCCCTGGACATGTTCGCCTCGCTGGAGACCGGCGCCTTCAGCAACTACGGCAACTGGTCCGACCCCGCCTTCGACGCCGCCGTCCAGAAGGCCGTCGGAGCCTACGACCCCGCCGCGCACGCGGACGCCAACGCCGAGGCGCAGCGGATCGCCTCGCGCGAACTGCCCTGGCTGCCCCTGTACACGCTGCCCGTCAGCGTCTTCATGGGCAAGAAGATCACCGGGGTCCAGCCCTCCATCGCCTACCTCTACTACCCGTGGGCGGCCGAGATCGGAGCCAACGGATGACGGCCGCGGCGACGGCCGCGAAGCCTGCGAACTCCGCGCCGGCCGGAAAGTCGACGAGGTCCGCGGCGGCCCGCGCCGGACGGGTCCTGCGCCGCCTGGCCGGCATGGCGGCGACCCTGCTCGCCACCTCCTTCCTCGTCTTCTCCTCCCTCTTCCTGGCCCCCGGGGACCCGGCGAGCTTCCTGATCAAGGGACGCAGCCCCAGCCCCGAGGACCTCGCCGCGCTGCGCAGCCAGTACGGCTTCGACGAACCCTTCCTGGTCCGGTACTGGAACTGGCTCGAAGGCGTGCTGCACGGCGACTTCGGCCGCTCCTACCTCTTCCACCAGGACGTCTCCTCCGTCATCTGGTCGCGCCTGCCCTCCTCCATGCTGCTGATCGCCGTATCCGGCCTGATGATCGCCGTGTTCGGCATCGGCTCCGGCATCATCGGCGCCCTGCGCCGGGGTTCGCGCACCGACCGCTCCCTGATGCTGCTCGTCACGGTGGGCGCGGCCGCACCCGCCTTCGTCGCCGCCCTGCTGCTCCGGTCGGTGTTCGGGGTGCAACTCGGCTGGTTCCCCACCATCGGCAACGGCGAAGGCCTCATGGACCGGCTGCACCACGTGATCCTCCCGGCGGCTGCCCTGTCCGTCACCTTCACCGCCCTCGTGACCCGGGTGACCCGCTCGGCCATGCTCGACGAGCTGGGCCGCGACCACGTGGAGGTCGCCCTGAGCCGCGGAGCGCCCCGGCGCACCGTCATCCGGCGGCACGTGCTGCGCAACGCGCTCGGACCGATCGTCACCGTCTCCGCCCTCCTCGTCTCCGGCATGCTCGTCAGCACCGCCATCGTGGAGACCGCCTTCGGAATGTCCGGCGTGGGCTCCCTGCTCGTGCAGTCCGTCGACCAGCTCGACTTCCAGGTCGTCCAGGCCATCGTGCTGCTGGTGGTGGCCGCGTTCGTCGTCGTCAACGCCCTCGTCGACCTGATCCACCCACTGATCGATCCGCGCACGGCGGCCGCGGGGAGCGCCCGATGAGCACCCTTCACGAAACGGGCGCCACGCCCCGCACCTCCCGGATCCGGCGCGACCCCCTCGCCCGGCTGCGCCGCCTCGGCGGCGGCCCGCTCCAGCGGACCTGCCTGGCGCTCCTGGTCCTGTTCGTGCTCATCGCACTGCTCGGCCCCTGGATCGCCCCGTACGACCCCACCTTCGGACAGCTCGGCGACACCCTCCTGGGGCCGAGCGCCCAGCACTGGCTGGGCACCGACCAGGGCGGCCACGACACCCTCTCGGCGCTGCTGGCCGGCACCCGGACCAGCCTGGCCGGCCCGCTCGCCGTCGTCCTGTTCTCCACCGTCCTCGGCGTCGCCGTGGGCCTGTTCACCGCCTGGCGGGGCGGCTGGATCGACACCGCCGTCGGGCGGGTCCTCGACGTCCTGTTCGCCTTCCCCGCGCTGCTCCTCGCGATCCTCGCGGTGGCCCTGTTCGGCAAGGGGATGACGGCCCCGGTGATCGCCATGGCCCTCGCCTACATGCCGTACACCGCACGCCTCGTACGGGGCCTGGCCGTCCGGGAGAAGTTCCGGCCCTACGTCGCCGCCTACCAGGTGCAGGGACACTCGCCCCTGTACGTCACCGTCCGCAGGCTGCTGCCCAACATCGCCCCGACGCTGCTCGCCCAGTCGACGGTCAACTTCGGCTACGCCCTGCTCGACCTCGCCGCCCTCTCCTTCCTCGGGCTCGGCGTCCAGCCGCCCACCCCCGACTGGGGAGCCATGATCAACCAGGGGCAGGCGGCCGTCCTCCAGGGCCAGCCGCTCTCCGCGATCGCGCCGGCCGTGGCCGTCGTCCTGGTCGTGGTCGCCTTCAACGTCGTCGGGGAAGACCTCGGCGACCGGCTCGCGGGGAGGGACCCCCGATGACACTGCTCGCCTACGAAGCCCTGCGCGTCACCCTCCCCGGCACGGCCCGCCCGCTCCTCGACGGCATCAGCCTCACCGTCGCGGCGGGCGAGGTCGTGGCCCTGGTCGGCGAATCCGGCTCGGGCAAGTCCGTCACCGCCCGGGCCGCCCTCGGCCTGTTCCCGCAGGGCTCCGAGACCGGCGGCCGGGTCCGCGTGGACGGGACCGACCTGGTCGGCGCCGACCCCGCGAGCCTGCGCGAGGTCCGCACCAACAAGGCGGCGATGATCTACCAGGACCCCCGGGCCGCCATCAACCCGGTGCGCCGGGTCGGGGACTTCCTCACCGAACCGCTGCGCCTGGTGCACGGCTGGTCCAAGGCCCGCGCGAACCTCAGGGCAGCCGAACTGCTCGACGCGGTCGGCCTGCCCGACCCCGTCCGCCACCTGGACCAGTTCCCGCACGAGCTCTCCGGCGGCATGCTCCAGCGCGTCGTGATCGCCGCGGCCCTCACCGCCGAACCGAGGCTCCTGCTCTGCGACGAGCCGACCACCGCGCTCGACGTCAGCACGCAGGCCGAGATCCTGGCCGTCCTCGGCCGGCTCCAGCGCGAACGCGGCCTCGGACTCCTCCTCATCACCCACGACATCGAGCTGGCCGCCTCCGTCAGCGACCGGATCTACGTCATGTACGCCGGCCGGATCGTGGAGACGGCGCCCGTGGCGGAACTCTTCGCCTCCCCGCGGCACCCCTACACCGCGGGCCTGCTCGACTCCTCCCCGCCCCTCGAAGGCCCCCTCGCCCGCCTCACCCCCATCCCCGGCGCCCCGATGGGCCTGCTGGAGTCGGCCCCCGGCTGCTCCTTCGCACCCCGCTGCCGGTTCGCCGAACCGGGCCGCTGCGACCAGTCCCCGCCGGAGCTCCTGCGGCACGGCACGGCCGAGGTCGCCTGCCACCGCGCCGCCGAACTCTCGCCCGAGGAGGACCGTTGAACACCGCACCGAGCGGGGGCACCGCCCCCGAACTCCTCCGGGTGACCGGACTGCGCAAGACCTACCGGACCGGGGGGACGGAGGTCGTCGCCGTGGACGACCTCTCCTTCTCCGTGCGCGCCGGAGGGGCGCTCGGCATCGTGGGGGAGTCCGGCTCGGGCAAGACCACCACGGCCCGGATGCTGATCGGCCTGGAACGCCCCGACGCGGGGGAGATCCTGGTCCAGGGCCGGCCGCTGGCGACCTCCGTACGGGGGAGGCCGGCCCGGCTGGCCCGCGCCAAGGCGGTCCAGATCGTCTTCCAGGACCCCTACCTCTCCCTCGACGCGCGGATCACCATCGGGGAGACGGTCGACGGCGTGCTCAGACTGCACGGCATGTCCGACCGTGCGGCCCGGGCCGCACGGGTGCGGGAACTGCTGGCGCAGGTCGGCCTGGGCGACCGCGAGGCGGCCGCGCTGCCCCGCCGGCTCTCCGGCGGGCAGCGCCAGCGCGCCGCGATCGCCCGTGCGCTGGCCGTGGAACCGGCCGTCCTGGTGCTCGACGAGGCGGTGTCCGCCCTGGACGTGTCCGTGCAGGCGCAGGTGCTCAACCTGCTCTCCGACATCCGGCGCGACACCGGGATCGGCCTGGTCTTCGTCAGCCACGACCTGGCCGTCGTCCGCTACGTCTGCGACGAGGCGCTCGTCATGTACCGCGGCCGCACGATGGAACACCGCCCCGTCGACGAGCTCCTCACCGACCCCGAGCACCCCTACACCCGGCTGCTGCTGGCCTCCGTACCCCGTCCGGGCTGGGACCCCGACTCGATCAGCCGGCGCCGCCGCGAGCTCGCCCCCTGAGAGCGTTCCCGTCGCCGGGGCGGGTTCCCACGAGCCCGCCCCGGCCGCGGGGGTGACGGACCGGCACCTCCGGGCGACGGCCGGACGATCATGGCCGGGAACCGCCCTGGCGCCCCCGGAACGCATGGCGGAAGATCCCTCAGCGGGCGCCGCCCGTGGCTTACGATCACCGCGGACGGTCCGCCCGTGATCGCCGCTCGACCCGCACCCGTGGAGGTCAACCGTGTTCCGGACGGCCAGAGCAGACCGTACGCGCCCCAGCAGCCTTCGCATCCGTGCCGTCGCCGCGGCGACGGCCGCGGGGGCCCTCCTCGTCGCGGGATGCTCCTCGGGCGATGACGGCCCGGCCGAGGCGGCCGGGGGAGTGCCCGTCGTGGAGAAGGGCAAGCTGACCACCTGCACCCACCTGCCCTACCCGCCGTTCCAGTTCGAGCAGGGCGGCAAGGTCGTCGGTTTCGACGTGGCCCTGGTCGATCTGGTGGCGGAGCGGCTCAAGGTCGAGCAGAAGATCCTCGACACCCCCTTCGAGAACTTCAAGACCGGCGCCTTCCTGAACTCCGGCGAGTGCGACCTCGCGGCCGCCGGCATGACGATCACCGACGAGCGCAAGAAGAACGTGGACTTCTCCGTCCCCTACTTCGACGCCACGCAGGCCCTGCTCGCCACCAAGAAGAGCGGCGTCACCTCGCTCGCCGACCTCAAGGCGAAGTCGAAGAAGCTGGGCGCGCAGGCCGAGACCACCGGCGAGAGCTACGCCAAGTCCCAGGGCTTCGACCCCGTGGCCTTCGAGAGCTCGGACGCGGTCCTCAACGGGCTGCGCACCGGCCAGGTGGACGCGATCGTCATCGACTACCCCGTGGTCCAGGGCTGGCTCAAGGACCCGAAGAACGCCGCCGAGTTCACCCTCGGACAGAACATCGAGACCGGCGAGCAGTACGGCTTCTCGGTGAAGAAGGGCAACACCGCCCTCGTGGCCGCGATCGACAAGGCGATCACCGACGCCAAGGCCGACGGCACCTACAAGAAGCTCTACGAGCAGTGGATCGGCCCGCTGCCCCAGACCACCCCGTGACCTCCCGGCTGACCCGGCGCCAGCGCCGCCGGGTCTCGCAGGGACTGCAGTACGCGCTCTTCGCCGCGGTGCTGGTCCTGATCGCCGTCTCCGCGGACTGGGGGAGGCTGCAGAACCAGTTCGCCCAGAAGGACCTGGCGCTGCGGCTCTTCCCGGACATCATCACCATCGCCCTGCGCAACACGGTGGTCTACACGACCTCCGGGTTCCTCCTCGGCCTGGTCCTCGGGCTGGTCATCGCCATGATGCGGCTGTCCTCCGTGGCCCCGTACCGGTGGGTGGCGAGCGTCTACATCGAGCTGTTCCGGGGACTCCCGGCCCTGCTGATCTTCATCTTCGTGGGCGTGGCGGTGCCCCTGGCGTTCCCCGGCACGGAGATCCCCGGCGGTACGTACGGCAAGGTCGCGCTCGGCCTGGGCCTGGTGGCCGCCGCCTACATGGCGGAAACGATTCGGGCCGGCATCCAGGCGGTCCCCAAGGGGCAGATGGAAGCCGCCCGCTCGCTGGGCTTCTCGCACGCCCGCGCCATGGTCTCCATCGTCATCCCGCAGGCCTTCCGCATCGTCATCCCGCCCCTCACCAACGAACTCGTCCTGCTCTTCAAGGACTCCTCGCTCGTGCTGTTCCTCGGCGTGACGCTGCAGGAGCGCGAACTGACCAAATTCGGCCGGGACCTCGCCAGCCAGACCGCCAACTCCACCCCGATCCTGGTCGCGGGCCTGTGCTACCTCCTGGTGACCGTGCCGCTGAGCTTCGTGGTGCGCCGCCTGGAAGCCCGCGCGGACAAGGCCGGGTGAGGAAGACATGCCACAGGAGGCCCCAGCGGTGGACACGAAGGCCACGGACGGCCCGGAGATCGAGATCCGGGGACTGCACAAGTCCTTCGGCACCCACCACGTCCTGCGCGGCATCGACCTCGACATCGCCCGAGGCGAGGTGGTGTGCGTCATCGGGCCCTCCGGCTCGGGCAAATCGACGCTGCTGCGCTGTGTGAACCTGCTCGAAGAGCCCAGCGCGGGCAAGGTCTTCGTCGGCGGTACGGAGGTCACCGACCTCGACGTGGACATCGACGCCGTCCGCCGCCGCATCGGGATGGTCTTCCAGCAGTTCAACCTCTTCCCGCACGTCAGCGTCCGCGAGAACCTCGTCCTGCCCCAGCGCCGCGTCCTGGGCAGGAGCAGGGCCGAGGCCGAGGCCGTGGCCCGGGAGAACCTCGCCCGCGTCGGCCTCTCCGAGAAGTCCGAGGCGTACCCCGCCCAGTTGTCCGGCGGTCAGCAGCAGCGGGTGGCGATCGCCAGGGCCCTGTCGATGGGCCCGGAGGTGATGCTCTTCGACGAGCCGACCTCGGCCCTGGACCCCGAACTCGTCGGCGAGGTACTGGCGGTGATGCGGGTCCTGGCGGCGGAGGGCATGACGATGATGGTCGTCACCCACGAGATGAGCTTCGCCCGCGAGGTCGCGGACCGGGTCGTGTTCATGGACGGCGGGATGGTCGTCGAGCAGGGCCCGGCGGCCCAGGTGGTCGGGAACCCCCGGCAGGAGCGGACCAGGAGCTTCCTCACCCGGATCCTGGACCCGGCGGCCGCCGAGCCGCCTGGGGCCCCACCCGCGCCGTCGAGTTGATCATGAGGCAGGATGGCACCCCGTTCGGATGCGCACACCTGCGCGAACGCGGCCTCATGCACGACGAACTGACAGGTGACAAGGTGACCACACCCCTCATCCGGCGGCCCGCAGGGTACGCCTCCGCCTCCCCGGCCCGGCGAGGGGCGGAGGGCGTCCGTTGACCCGGGACCTCGTCCTGCACGACTGGCTGGTCGCCGGCATCGCGCTCGCCGCGGGCGGATTCGCCGGACTGCTGCTGCGCGCCCTCGTACGGTGGCTGGCCAAGCACGCCCTCAGGACCCGGTGGAGCGGCGACGACATCATCGTCGACGCGCTGCGCACCCTGGCACCGGCGGCGGCCGTCATAGCCGGCGCCGCCGTGGCCGCCTCCATGCTGCCCCTCGGCCCGCACGTCTCCGCCTGGGTGGGCAACTCGCTGACCGTGCTGCTGATCCTGGTGGCCACGGTCGGCGCGGCCCGCGTCGTCGCCGGGCTCGTGCGGTCCCTGGCCCAGGCGCGGACGGGAGTGGCCGGATCGGCCACCATATTCGTCAACATCACCCGGGTCCTGGTGCTCGCGATGGGTCTGCTCATCGCCCTCGAAAGCGTGGGCGTGTCCATCGCGCCCCTGCTCACCGCGCTCGGCGTGGGCGGCCTGGCGGTCGCGCTGGCGCTGCAGGACACCCTCGCCAACCTCTTCGCCGGCGTGCACATCCTCGCCTCGAAGACGGTGCAGCCCGGCGACTACATCCGGCTGACGAGCGGCGAGGAGGGGTACGTCGTCGACATCAACTGGCGCAACACCGTGGTCCGGAACCTCTCCAACAACCTGGTGATCATCCCCAACGGGCGGCTCGCGCGCACCAACATGACCAACTTCACCCAGCCCGAGCAGCCGTTGACGATCATGGTCCAGGTGGGAGTGGGCTACGAGAGCGACCTGGAGCACGTCGAGCGGGTGACCATGGAGGTGGTCGACGAGGTGATGGCGGAGGTCAAGGGAGCGGTCCCCGAGCACGAGGCGCTCGTGCGCTTCCACACCTTCGCGGACTCCAGGATCGACTTCACGGTGATCCTCGGCGTCGGCGAGTTCAGCGACCAGTACCGGATCAAGCACGAGTTCATCAAGCGGCTGCACAGCCGCTTCCGGGCGGAGGGCATTTCCATCCCCGCCCCCACGCGGACGGTCCAGCTCCACCAGGAGGCCCCCCGGTCCGCGCGGCCCGCCCCCGCCTCGCCCGTACCGCACCAGCGCGAGGCGCCGGACACGGCCCGCGCGGAACGCGGGCGGTAGCGGGTCATAAGCTGGCGGCCCGGGCGGTCCGCGCCCGGGCGTTCCAGGACCGGCCCACCGAAAGGCCCGCATCATGAGTGAGAAGGCCCGCAAGCTGTTCGACGCGCTCGACCTGAACAGCGACGGGGTCCTGACCCGGGTTGAGGTGATAAGGGCCCTGCGCAGCAAGGGCCCCACCCTGGCCGCCCAGGGAGTCCTGCCCCAGTGGGCCGTGGGAGACGTGGACGCCTCCTCGGCCCTCTTCGACCAGGCGAACGCGGACGGCGACCACGTGCTGACCTTCGAGGAGTTCGAGCGCGTGGTCGACCGCCGCTTCGGCTGGTAGACGCTGCGCGGGCCCCGGATCAGGGCCGGCTCAGGAGCGGATCCCGTCGCAGGCGATCCGCAGGTGCCGGGGCCCGCGCAGGACCGCGTTCTGCCGGTAGGGCGGCGGATCCTCCAGCAGCCGCGGGTTCTCCAGCCGCCGGGCCAGTTCGCTCAGCGCGAGCTGGGCCTCCAGCCGGGCCAGCGGGGCGCCGAAACAGCTGTGGATGCCGCTGCCCAGGCCGAGGTGCTGGATGTCCTTGCGGTGCGGGTCGAAGCGGTCCGGGTTCTCGAAGCGGTTCGGGTCCCGGTTTCCGGAGGCCAGGATCAGCCACATCGAGGAGCCCTTGGGGATGGTGACCCCGCTGACCTCGATGTCCACCAACGGCGTCCGCTGCGGCAGCAGTTGAACCGGCGGCTCGAACCGCAGCAGCTCCTCCACGAGCGGCACGGCGAGCCGGGGCTCCTCCCGCAGCTCCGCCAGTACGTCCGGATTGCGCAGCAGGGTCAGCATTCCATTGGTGATCAGGTTGACCGTGGTCTCGTGGCCGGCGATCAGCAGCAGGGCGGCCGTGCTCAGCAGCTCCATGGTGGACATGGACTCGTCCGGGCCGTGTCCCACGGCCAGTTGGGAGAGCATGTCCTCGCCGGGATCCTTCCGGCGCTGTTCGATCAGCCCGGCCAGGTACATGCCCAGCTCCATGCGGGAGTCATGGGTCTTGCGCTGCCGTTCGGCGGGATCGGAATCGGGATCCGGGTCCAGGCTGGCGGCGAGGGTGTCGGCCCAGACGTGGAACTTGGGCTCGTCCTCGCGCGGTACGCCGAGCAGCTGGCAGATCATCGTCACCGGGAACGGGTAGGCGAACTGGTCGACCAGGTCGATGTTCCCGGTGTCCCCGAGGTTGTCGATGAGACCGGTGACGATGTCCTTCAGCCCGCCGCGCATCCCGTCGACGCGGTGCGGCGAATGCGGCGGCCCGAAGGGCCGGTTGGTCATCCGGCGCAGCCGGTCGTGCTCCGGCGGGTCGAGCTTCAGGAAGCTCGGCGGCAGCGCCGTCTCCTCCGCCTCCCCGCCCTCGGCCAGCGGGTCCCCGGCCGTGGCGGCCAGGTTGCGCGCGTCGGAGCTGAGCCGCGGATCGTGCAGCAGGCTCTGGATGTCGTAGTAGGTGCTGATGACGTAGGGGCCGGTCCCGTCGTGGAAGACGGGGGTCTTGCGCAGCTCCTCGTACAGCGGGTAGGGGTTCGCGCGGCTGGAATAGTCCAGGATCTGGCTCAGGATGCCGTGGGCCATGGGGGGTCCTCCGGGAACGCTCGGATCAGTGCCGGGCGGGGGTGAAGGTGGCGATCCGGCGGTCCGCCGGCGAGTACCCGCTGAGGGTGATGGTCGGGCCGTGCGTGGGCACGGAGGGGTCGGGGAAGTCGGCCGGGATCGGCCGCTGCCCGTCGGGGCGGCGGTCCACCGTGGTGAAGGGGGGCGGGAACGGCGCCGTGCTCTCGATCTGCTTCTCGTAGAACTGCAGCCAGCGCCCGTTGTCGAAGGTGACGGCCCCGATCACCCGGCCCTGGTAGCCGTAGACCCCGGTGAACCGGCGCTCGGACCGGGACCCCTGGGTGATCATGATCTCGGTGCCCATGGAGGGCACGCCGACGGACTTGATGTTCACGCCGAACTGGGAGGACCAGAACGCCGGCACCCACAGGTGCGGCCGGCGGTCGGTGCTCTCGCTCAGCATGTTGTGGGCGGCGGTCTCGGCCTGCGCCACCGCGTTGCCCCAGTGCTCCAGCGAGAGGAACTGGTAGCCGAACAGCGCGTGCGGGGAGCGGGCCACGTCGCCCGCCACGTAGATGTCGTCGGTGACGATGCCGCGGAGGTCGAAGGCCCGGCAGCCCGCGTCGCAGGCGATGCCGCGGGGCCCCGCGCCGAGTCCGGAGCCGGTCAGCCACTCGGTGTTGCGCATGGCGCCGAGCGAGACGACCACCACGTCGCATTCCAGCGTGGTGCCGTCGGAGAGGTGCGCGGCCCGCACCCGGCCGGTGGAGTCGCCCTCCAGGGCGGTCACGGAGATGCCCGTGCGCAGGTCCACGCCGTTCTCCCGGTGGAGTTCGGCGGCCACGGCCCCGATCACCCCGCCCAGGGCGCCGACCAGGGGGCCGTTGCCGCGTTCGGCGACGGTGACCTCCAGTCCGCGTTCGCGGCACGCCGAGGCGATCTCGGAACCGGTGAAGCCGGCGCCGATGACCAGGACCCGGCGCGGACCGGCGGCCAGGGCGCGGGCCAGACCCGCCCCGTCCTCGCGGGTGCGCAGGGTGAAGACCCCGTCGAGCTCGCCCTCGGCCTCGTTCGGCCAGGGCCGGGCCCGGACCCCGGTGGCGATCAGCAGACGGTCGTACGGGACCTCCTCGCCGTCGGCGAGCCTGACCGTACGGGCCGCCATGTCGAGGCCGGTGGCCGCGACGCCGAGGCGCCATTCGGCGTCGATCTCGCGCCGCCGGGGGAGCAGGGTGCGCTCGGCGTCGGCCTTGCCCAGCAGTACCTGCTTGGACAGCGGCGGCCGGTCGTACGGCTCGTACGGCTCGTCGCCGATCATGGTCAGGGAGCCCGCGAAGCCCTTCTCCCGCACGACCTCGGCGGCGCGCAGTCCGGCCAGCGAGGCGCCGACGACCACGATCCGGCCGGAGCGCTTGAGCTGGTCCAGAGCGGTGTCAGCCATCGGAGGCCTCCCTCCCGGAGCCGGCGGCCGCGGCCGCCGGGGTACGGGCTGCGGGGCTGCCCGGCAGGTCCAGATCGTCCACGAGGATCGCCTGTACGGGGCAGGCGGCCGCGGCCTGGGCCACGCGTTCGCGCTGGGCCTCCTCGGCCTGCGGATCGTAGAGCAGTGCTTCGTCCCCGTGCATCGCGAAGACGTCGGGGGCGAGGAAGGCGCACTGCGCGTATCCCTGGCACCGGTTGAGATCGACGACGAGCCTCAGCACAGTGTGTCCTTTCGGTGCCCCCCTGGGCTTCCCGCACCAGCCTGCGCGCGGGGGTGCTAAGGGGCGCGTCAGGTACCGCCATCGGAGTGGTGTGCGGCCGCCCCCGAGGGGGCGGTCCGGGGCCGGCCACGGACCCGGCCCGAGTTCAGGATGTACAGGCTCACGACCAGGGCCCAGGCCGGGAAGACCAGCTCGGACCAGGGCAGGGAGGAGCCCGCCACCAGCAGCACCAGGCCGGCGAGGTACCCGGCCATGGCCAGCGGGCGCGGGAAGGCCCCGAGCCGGCGGCCGATCGTGGAGGTCGCGAACACGAACACGGCGGCCATCCGCATCCCGTACGTGGTCAGCAGGTCGTAGGCGAAGTGGCGGCCGAACTCCTGGGGCTGATCGGAGCCCAGCACCGTTCCCGCGGCCGCCGCGGCGCCGAAGAGGCTGGCGACGAAGACCAGCCCGCTGCCCAGGAAGACGGTGGCGACGAACCGGTCCTCGGCCTCGCCGGAGTGCTCCCGCAGCGCGCCCATGAACCACAGGAAGGCGATGCCCGCGAAGGGCACGAGCTCCAGCGCCGTGGTCACCGCGTCCCGCTGGCCCGGGGTGACCTCGACCTCGGACGCGCCGCCCCCCTCGGGCAGGCCGATCCGGGCCAGCACGATCGCCGCCGCCATGAGGACGGCGAAGAGGATCCCCGCGAGCCCCGCCGCCCTGGGGGTGCTCAGGCTCGGCCTCGGGGCCGTCTCCGGTGCTTCTGGTCTCATGCGTCCAGCAAGCCCGCGGTACGGCCGTGGTGCCAGCGGGGCCGCGCGCCCGGGTGACGTGGGGGCCGGGCCGCCCACCGGGATTCCTGTGTAAGAAATTATTGACACGAGGTATGGATCCTTTTACCTTCGTGGTGTCAAAGTTCTTTTACACGGGAGCAGGTGCGGCCATGGCCTTCGAGGAGAAGCGCGCATGGATCATGGGGGTGGTCGCGGTCATCGGGTACGCGGTCTACCTGGCCCTCGTCCTGGGCCGGTCCGGCGACGGGGTCCCCCTCGTGGAGGTCCCGTACGTCGCGCCGCTGCTCTGGACCGTCGGCGGCGCCATCGCCGCCGCGATCCTCCTCGGCATCGCGGCCGCGGCGTCCGCACCCGGAGAGGCCGAGGTCAAGGACCAGCGGGACAAGGAGATCGGCCGCCTCGGCGAGCACGCCGGGCAGTCCTTCCTCGCCATCGGCGCCGTGACCGCGCTGATCCTGTCCATGGCCGGGGCGGACCGCTTCTGGATCTCGAACGCCCTCTACCTGGGCTTCGTCCTCTCGGCGGTGCTCGGTTCGCTGGTCAAGCTCGCCGCCTACCGCACGGGATTCCAGTCGTGGTGAAGCCGACCGGCATCACGAACCGGATCAGGATCCTGCGCTTCGAGGGCGGGGAGATGACCCAGGCGGAGCTGGCGGAACGCATCGGCGTGACCCGCCAGACCGTGATCGCCATCGAGAAGGGCCGTTACTCGCCCTCGCTGGAGACGGCGTTCAGGATCGCCCGCGTCTTCGCGGTGCCGCTCGAAGAGGTTTTCCAGTACGCCGACGTTACGGACGACGAAGGGGCGGGACCGTGAAGGCGATCGTGCAGGACAGGTACGGCTCCAGCGAGGTGCTGGAGCTCAGGGACGTCGAAACGCCCCGGCCGGGCGCCGGAGAGGTGCTCATAGCCGTCCGGGCCGCCGGCCTGGACGCCGGGGTCTGGCACCTCATGAGCGGCAAGCCCTACCTGCTGCGGCTCCTCGGCTACGGGCTGCGCGCACCCGGCGTGCCCGTACGCGGCCGGGAGGTCTCCGGGCGGGTCGAGGCCGTCGGCGAAGGGGTGAGCGCCTTCCGGGTGGGGGACGAGGTGTTCGGCATCTGCGAGGGATCCTTCGCGCAGTACGCGACCGCCCGCCAGGACAAGCTGGCGCCGGCGCCCGCCGGAATGCCCCTGGAGACGGCGGCGGCCCTCCCGATCTCCGGGCTCACCGCCCTCCAGGCACTGCGCGACGCGGGGCGCGTACGGCCCGGGCAGCGGGTCCTGGTCATCGGCGCCGCGGGCGGGGTCGGCACCTTCGCGGTCCAGCTGGCCAAGGCGTACGGGGCGCACGTCACCGGAGTGTGCAGCACCACCAAGACGGAGCTGGTGCGCGGGCTCGGCGCGGACGAGGTCATCGACTACACCCTCGAGGAGTTCGCGGACGGCGTCCGCCGCTACGACCTCATCCTCGACACCGCGGGCAACCGCACCCTGTCCCACCTGCGGCGCGCCCTCACCCCGCGCGGCACGCTCGTGATCGTCGGCGGCGAGGGCGGCGGCCCCTGGCTGGGCGGCATGGGCCGGGTCCTGTGGGCTGCCCTGCTGAACCCCTTCGTGCGCCACGGCCTCAAGGGGTTCATCTCCGCCGAACGCCAGGCCGACCTGGAGGTCCTGCGGGGGCACGCCGAGGACGGCACCCTGTCGCCGGCCGTCCACCTCACCTGCCCGCTCGCGGAGGCCCCGGAGGCCATCGACCGGCTCCACCGGGGCGAAGCGCGCGGAAAGATCCTGATCAGGCCCTAGGGGGAGCCGCCGGGGTCGCGGGGGAGCCCGACGGGGTCGCGGGGGAGGCCGATGGAGCCCCGGGGGAGGCCGACGGGGCCCCGGGGGAGGTCGAGGGGGTCGCGGGGGAGGCCGACGGGGCCCCGGGGGAGCCCGAGGGGGTCGTGCCCGGCGTGGCCGTGGGGGATTCCGGGACGCAGACGATCTCGTCGCGCGGGGTGTAGTGCGTACGGAACGTCTCGCGGCCGACCTCGTGGCCGGCCCGTACGAAGACGCGGTCGACGGAGACGTCGAACCCCTCCAGCGGGGTCTGCGCCTCGCAGGTGGGGCCGGCGACGGTGCGCTTCACCGGCGGGGTGACGTTCGTGCGCGGGCCCTTGGTCGCGCGGATCTCGTCGTACTGCTTCGTGCCGAGCAGGGTGACGGTCACCGAGGTGGAGGTGGAGGAGGCCCGGACGGTCACGGGGTGCCCCGAGTCGTTCTGCCAGCGCAGGTCGAGGGTGCCCCAGGCGACGGTGGCCTCGCGGCCCTCCGGGTAGCGCTCGATGTAGAAGGAGTGCGCCCCGTGCTCCACCGGCTTCAGCCCCGCGAAGAACATCGCGTTGTACATGGTCGTCGCGACCGCGGAGACCCCGCCGCCGGGGGATTTCACGTAGCGGCCGTCGTTGATCATGATGCCGTCGACGAAGCCGTTCTCCACGGTCCGCTCGCCCACCGCCCGGTTGAAGCTCCAGATGTCGCCCTGCCCGACGACGGCCCCGTTGATCAGTTCCACGGCGCGCGCGATGTTGTGGGTGCGGTAGGGCGCGGCGGGATAGGCGACGGTGAAGGTGGAGAGGACCTGCTGCCCGGCGGGCGCCTTGACCGGCGCTCCGGCGGCCGCCCCGGCGGTGGCTCCGGCGGTGGCCGAGGGCTCGGCCGTCCGGTCCGGGGCGGGCCCGGTCGCGGCGGCCGCGGCGCCGGCGAAGACGCCGCCGAAGCCGAGCACGGCGGCCGTACCGGCCGATATCAGGGCGATCCGCGTGGTGGCGGTACGGCCCGGGGCGCGTCGCATGTCTCTCCCTGTCGCTTCGGAATCCGAACCACACAAGTTTGGTCCAAAACGGACCAAAAGGGTGAGAAATGTGCCGGGTCTCACGCGAGGGCCCACCCCGCCCCGGACCCCTACGGGACCGAGCGGATCCGCCGGACCAGCAGCGATCCCGCCAGGGCCAGGGCTCCGGCCAGCGCGTACAGGGCCGTGTACCCGCCGAGGTGGAGGACGACCGGGGCCGCGATCACCGGGGCCAGCACCTGCGGCAGCGCGTTGGCGATGTTGATCACCCCCAGGTCCCTGCCCCGGTCCTCCGCGGTCGGCAGCACGTCCGTGAGCAGGGCGAAGTCCACCGCCGTGTACACGCCGAAGCCGAGGCCCAGGATGAGCGAGGCGACGACCGCGCCGGTCCAGGTCTGCCAGACGGCGAGCAGCAGCGTGGCCGCGGCGATGACCAGGCCCGACCGGATGACGTAGGACTTCCGGCGGCCGCTGCGGTCCGACCGGATGCCGCCGATCACCACCGTGGCGAGCATGGTGACCGCGTTCAGCGCGGTCAGGATCAGCACGCCGTTGTCCGCGTCGCCCTCGTAGCGCACGGCGTCGGTGAGGTAGTAGAGCAGGTACATCGTGCTGATCGAGTACGACAGGTTCATCAGGAACCGGGTCAGCAAGGCCCAGCCGAAGTCGGGATGGCGGCGCGGGTCGATCCAGAAGCCGCCGAGGAAGGTCCGCCAGTGGAAGGCCGGCCGGTCTGATGCGGCGAGCACCGAGTCGCGCCGCATCAGGACGTACGGCACGGCTGCCACCACCGTGAAGACGGCGCAGGCCAGGTAGCCGCCGGCGATCCCGCCCGCGATCGTGGCCAGCGCCGTGCCGACCAGGATCCCGATGACCTGGGAGACGCCCAGCCAGCCGCCGACCAGGCCGCGCCTGCGGACCGGCACCTGGTCGGGCACGGCCGCGGTGAGTGCGGCGAAGGCGGCGTTCAGGGCCAGCTGGACCAGGCACCAGCCCGCGATCACGGCCGGGACGCTCTGCGCCAGGGCCAGGACCGCCAGACCGGCCGCCCCGCCCGTCACCCCGGCGACCACCCAGGGGATCCGGCGGCCCGTCCGCGCCGTCGTCCGGTCGGACAGCGCTCCGAAGACGGGATTGGCGACCATCGAGACGGCCGCCCCCACCCCGGTGACCAGCGCGAGGGTGGACGCCTTGTGGTCCGGGGAGAGCTGCTCGGCCTGGCGGGCCAGCAGCAGCTGGAGCGGGCCGAACCAGCCGACCCACACCCCGAGGTTGGCGAGGGACAGCGCGCCCACCCACCGGCCGCCGGGCGGCGTGGTGCCCTCCTCCGCCGCCGCGGCCTGCGGCCCGGCGGTCATCTGCCGCTCTTGATCAGGTCGCGGTACCAGGCGTACGACTCCTTGGGGGTCCGGGCCAGGGTCTCGTAGTCCACGTGGACCAGGCCGAACCGCTGCCGGTAGCCCTCCGCCCACTCGAAGTTGTCCAGGATCGACCAGATGAAGTAGCCCCGGACGTCGGCCCCTTCGGCGATCGCCTCGTGCAGGGCGCGCACGTGGCCCTCGTGGTAGGCGATCCGGCGCGCGTCCTCGATCCGGCCCGTGCCCGGGTCCGGTCCGTCGCCGTACGAGCAGCCGTTCTCGGTGATGTACAGCGGCGGCAGCCGGTCGCCGTAGCGCTCGCGCAGGGTGCCGAGCAGTTCGCGCAGCCCGTCCGGGACCACCGGCCAGTCGAAGTCGGTGCGCTCGTACCCCTCGATCTCCCGGATGCCGAAGGGCAGGCCGGAGGGGATCTCGATGCCGCCGAAGGCGGAGCCGCCCGCCGGTGCGGGGGCGCCGACCAGCATCGGGTTGTAGTAGTTGACCCCGTACCAGTCCAGCGGCGCCGAGATCGCCTTCAGGTCCTCGGCCACCGGGCCGGGCAGCAGGGCCTCCAGGCCGTCGGGGTAGGCGCCGGTCAGGATCGGGTCGGCGAAGAGGCGGTTGGTGAGGGTGTCGTACAGCGCGGCCGCCGCCCGGTCCTCCTCGCCGTCCCCGGCGGCCCACACGGGGCTGTGCGAGGCGGCGATGCCGATGTGGCGGGCGCCGGCCGCGCGCAGGGCCTGTACGCCGAGCCCGTGGGCCAGGAGCTGGTGGTGGGCGGCGGGCAGGGCGTCGAAGACGAGCTGCTTGCCCGGGGCGTGCTCGCCGAGGCCGTAGCCCAGGAGGGTGACCTCGGCGGGCTCGTTGATGGTGATCCACATGGGCACGCGGTCGGCGAGCCGCTCCGCGACCACGGAGGCGTAGACCGCGAACCGCTCGGCGGTGTCGCGCTCCAGCCAGCCGCCCCGCTCCTCCAGGGCGAGCGGGGTGTCCCAGTGGAAGAGGGTGGGCACCGGATCGATCCCCGCGGCGCACAGCTCGTCGACGAGCCGGTCGTAGAAGTCCAGCCCCGCCTGGTTGACGGCCCCGTGCCCGTCGGGCAGGACCCGGGACCAGGAGACGGAGAACCGGTAGGCGTCCACGCCCAGTCCGCCCATCAGGGCCACGTCCTCGCGGTAGCGGCGGTAGTGGTCGGTGGCCACCTCCGCGTGCGAGCCGTCCTTGACCCGCCCCGCCTCCCGGGTGAAGGCGTCCCAGGAGGAGGGTCCCCGGCCGTCGGCGGTCGGGGAGCCCTCGATCTGGAAGGCGGAGGCGGAGACGCCCCAGCGGAACCCGGCCGGGAACCGGGGCAGGGGTGACACGGGCGGTACGGGCGCTGTCATGCGGACTCGCTTAAGTCGGGGACGTTCACGGCACTTTCGGGTCCCCGGACCCGCCCTGTCAATGGAAAGTGAACAATTCTCAACTTTTGCCGGGGTGCGCCGCGTCCAGCAGCGCGAGCTGCTCTGCACCGGCCCTCTCCAGCTCCCCGGCGAGCTCCCGCGCCTCCCCGGCCCCGCCCGCTCCGCGTTCACCCGCGCAGAGCAGCACGGACTGCGCGAGATGGGCGCGCAGGGCGGCGGCGAAGACGCGGTCGAATTCCTCCCCCGACAGGGCCCCGGCCCTGCGCAGGGTGTCGGCGCCGACCATGCCCGGCATGTCGTGCCCCTCGTGCGGGCGGGTGTCGGGGGCCCCGGACAGTTCCAGGAGCTCGCGCAGCCGGGCCAGTTCGGCCTCCTGCCGGTCCGCCGCCCGCCGCGCCAGCCGGGCCAGTTCCGGATCGACGGCCCGTCCCGGTGCCAGGTCCGTCAGCAGCCGGGCCCGCTCGTCCATGGGGATCATGAGCTGGATCCAGGCGATGTCGGTGGGCGTGAAGGCCGCCGCCCGCGGCGTCCCGGTCTCCGGCTGCGCACCGCAGCCGGAGACCAGGAGCACCGCGAGCAGGGCCCACGCCGGCCGCCGGGTCAGAACGTACCGGCGGAATTGCACTTGGCGCTCTGCACGACGCAGTCCTTGACGCGCTGGCCGAGCGCGGCGTTGTCCCAGGCGTTGAAGAAGTCGCCGTGGATGGAGGAGGCCATGCCCGACGACAGCGAAAGGCCGTCGGGGCTGCCGCTGGTGGGGTAGCCGATCACGAAGGAGACGGAGGGGATGGCGACGGGGTAGGCGCCGGAGCACTTGCCGTCGACGGTGTTGTAGGAGACGTGCGACTTGTGGTCGGGGCTGTCGAGGTGCTTGCCGTCCCAGCAGTCCGGGAAGACCAGCTGGTACACCAGCTTGGCGGTCGGGGCGCACACCGGCCAGTTCCCGTCGGCGCTGCGACCGATCTCACCGCCCTCGCCCGCGCACCAGAACTGGTTGGCCGAGCCGGCCGGAGTGGGCACCTGGGACTTGGAGTTGCCCGCGATCACCCGGAAGCCCTGGGGGAAGGGCACCGTCGCCGTGGGGTCGGGCAGCCGGGACCCGTAGTAGACGATCATCCCTTCGGGTTCGATCGCCTTGCCGTGCTCGTACAGGGTCGGGATCCAGTAACTGGAGAGGTCCTTGGCGGGCGAGCAGCTGGTGGCGGTGTGGGAGAGCAGGGACTCGGTCGTCGTGAACGCGTCCGTGCTGCGGTTGCCGAAGAAGCTGTGCATGTGGGACGCCCCGGGCAGGCCGGGAGCCACGATCGGGTCGTCGGGCTTGGAGTGGCTGTAGACGCAGGTGGCGTTGAACTCGGGAACGCGCACCGTGTTCGCGGGCACCGGAGCGGGGGTCATCGCCCGGAACTGGGCCAACTGCGCCCCCCACTTCGCCTGATCGACGGGGATCCATCCGGGGGCGGAACCGGTGCCGAAGGAGAACCAGTTGATGTTGACGAAGTCCCCCGGCGCGCTGTTGCGCATCACCGCGAACACGGTCTGCGGGCCGGTGGGGTGGGAGGTCACGTCGGCAGTGCGCGTGACCCAGCTCTGCCAGCCGCCGGTCACCGGGATCTCGATCCGCGCGAGCAGGGGTCCGTCGGCCGATCCGGTGTGCAGTTCCACGGCGCCGGGGCCGCCGACGGCGGAGGCCACGCGGGCCGAGACCGTGAGGGGGCCGGCGGCGCCGAGGTCGACGTTGTCGAAGCGCAGCCAGTCGCCGTCGGCGAGGTACGCGGCGTTCTGACCGCCGTCCGCGTCGGCGGTCGCTTCGAACACGACGCCGTTCTGGGCGGCGTGGGCCTCGGCCTGGACCAGGACGGTGGCGGCTCCGGCGGGCGTGCTGGCGATCGTGGCGCTCAGACTGGCGGCCAGCACGGTCGCCAGCCCGCACGCGAGCAGGGCCCGGGGTATTCGGGGTCTTCTCATGGGGATTCCTCACAGGGCTGAGGGGGGGGAGGGGGGGAAGGGCAGGGGCTGCCCGGGGGCCGGGCAGCCCCGACGGGTCACTGGTAGATGCGCACGTAGTCGACGAGCATCCGGGCGGGGAAGGGCGTGGTCGGGTCCGTGGGACCGGGCCAGTCGCCGCCCACCGCGAGGTTGAGGATCATGTAGTGGGGGTGGTCGAAGACCCACGGGCCGCGGGTGCGCTCCACCTGCTCCTTGTCGAGGGTGAAGACGGTGCGGCCGTCCAGGCTGTAGACGATGCCCTTGCTGTTCCAGTCGGCGGCCCAGACGTGGTAGTCGTCGGAGAAGTCCGCGTCCCCGGGCAGCTTGTACGGGCCGCCGATCCCGCCGCCGCCGTTGTAGGCGGGCGCGTGGACGGTGGAGTACGAGGTCTTCACGTCCTTGCCGAGGACCTCCATGATGTCGATCTCGCCGTTGTACGGCCACGGCCGCCCGGTCAGGAAGTCGCCGCCCATCATCCAGAACGCCGGCCACAGCCCGTTGCCCTTGGGCACCTTGATCCGGGCCTCGACCCGCCCGTACGTGAACTGGAACGTGGCCCCGGTGTTCATCCGCGCCGAGGTGTACTGGCAGGTGGTGCTGCCGGTCAGCGGGTCGGGCGGGCAGCCCTTCCCGGGCGTGGCCTCCTTGCGGGCCTCCATGACGAGGTGCCCGCACCGTCCGTCGCGGCGTTCTGGTGGTCGGTGTAGTACTGCAGCTCGGCGTTCTGCCCGGTGCCCGGGTCCGCCCGCCACTTGGCCGGGTCCGGCTTGCCGGCCGCGGGGCCGTCGAACTCGTCGCTCCACACCAGCCTCGGCGGGTTCGCGGGGTCCGGCGGGAGCGGCGGCGGAGTCACCGGCGCGCCGCCGGTGCCGTACACCTGGAACTCCCACAGGGAGTATCCGTACGGGGTCGCGCGCTCGGTGCCGTACATCCGCACGTACCGCCCGGAGCCCGAGACGGTCAGGGTCTGCTTGAGGCCCGTGCCCGCCGTCGTGGAGTAGACCGGGGTCCAGGTGTTCCCGTCCGCGGAGACCTGGATCTGGAAGGACTTCGCGTAGGCCGGGTCCCACTGGAGGACCACCTTGCTGATCTGCGCGGGCGCCCCGAGGTCCACCGAGATCCAGCCCGGGTCCGTCCAGCCGGTGGTGGGGCTGGTCGCCCAGCGGGAGGCGGGATCGCGGTCGAAGGCCCTGGCGGGCACGCACTCCCAGCACTGGCCGTCGGCCTGCGAGGAGGAGGCCGCGCCCGTCCTGCCGTATGAGAGGAGCGCGTCACCGCCGCCACCGGTGCCGGGGGTTCCGTAGACCTGGAACTCCCAGAGGGAGTAGCCGTATCCGGTGGCGCGCTGGGTCCCGTACATCCGGACGTAGCGGCCGGTCCCGGAGACGGTCAGGTCCTGGGTGCCGCCGGCGCCGGCGGTCGTCCCGTAGACGGTGGTCCAGTGCGCGGCGTCGTCCGAGACCTGGATCTGGAAGGCCTTGGCGTAGGCGGCCTCCCAGACGAGGGAGACCCGGGAGAGCGTGGCCGCGGACCCCAGGTCCACCTGGATCCACTGCGGGTCCGTGAAGGCGCTGGACCAGCGGGTGCCGGCGTTCCCGTCGACGGCGCTCGCGGGGCTGTAGCCGGGCTCGCTGGCGGAGACGGTGACGGATCTGCCCTGCGACAGCAGGGTTTCGGCGGCGCGGGCGGGGGAGGCGGGGAGGGTGCTGAAGGTGAGGAGGGTGAACGCGACGGCGAAGAGTAAGCCGAGGCGGCGCAGCGACGGGGGCACGGCGGCTCCAGAGGGCGTGGGAGGAGAGGGGCGGGGAGGGGCGGGGAGGGGCGGAAAGTCGTTACAGATGTGGGGACTTGGCGGTTCCGGAAGCCAGAGAGCGCTCCCTGAGGGGTGAGGATGGGGTGGCCCCCCAGGGCTGTCAAGGGCTCCCGTCACCTGGTGGAAACGCCTCCGACACCGGTTCGTCCACCTGTGGAGCGCTCTCCCAAGATCTGCGCACCACCCGCCGGACCGGGGTGACCAGGGAGAAGCCGCCGCAGTCGGTGACGGCTCCTCAGTGCCACCTCAACCACAAAAAAATCAGGGCCTGTTGACAGTCGATCAGGCCCGGGTCCACCATCACCGGAGAACGCTCCCCGCGGGCCGTCCGGCCCGGACCCGGCGGCAGCACCGCCCAACGGAACGGGCCGCAATGAGAAGACCCACGCTGGAAGTGGTCGCCGCCCGCGCGGGCGTGTCCCGGTCGAGCGTCTCGCGCGTCGTCAACGGGGAGACCACGGTCGCACCCGAGATCCGAGAGGTCGTCCTGCGGGCCGTGCGCGAACTGGGCTACGTCCCCAACGCCGCCGCCCGCAACCTGGTCACCCGCCGGACCCACGCGGTGGCCGTGGTCGTCGCCGACCCGCCCCAGGGCGTGGTCTCCGACGACCCCCTCTTCTCCACCGTGGTCCGCGCCGTCAGCAGGGAACTGGAAGCCGCCGGCAAGCAGGTCGTGCTGATGCTCGCCGAATCCGACCGGAGCCGCGCCCGGGTCGAGCAGTACGTGGCCGGCGGGCACGTGGACGGCGTCATGCTCGTCGCCCTGCACGGCACGGACCCGCTGCCCGCCGCCCTGGCCAGGACCGGCCTGCCGGTCGCCTCCTTCAACCGCACCTGCGCCCCGGACGTGCCGTACGTGGAACTGGACAACGCGGCCGGGGCAGCGCTCGCCGTACGCCACCTCCTGGAGCGGGGCCGGCGCCGGATCGCCACCATCACCGGACCGCTGGACCTCTTCGAGTCGCGCGAGCGCCTCGACGGCTACCGCGATGCCCTGCGCGACACCGGCCGCCGGTCCATCGTGGCGCTGGGCGATTTCACCCGGGCCTCCGGAGCCGAGGCCATGCGGCAGCTGCTGGAGGACGACCCGGAGCTGGACGCGGTGTTCGCGGCCAACGACCTGATGGCGATCGGCGCCCTGCGCACCCTGCGGCAGGCGGGCCGCCGGGTCCCCGAGGACGTGGCCGTCGTCGGCTTCGACGACATCGAGGCCGCCGCCTACACCGTGCCGGCCCTCACCTCCGTACGCAGCCCCATGGCCGACCAGGCCACGGCCACCGTGCGGCTGCTCCTGGGCCTGATCGAGGGGGGCTCGCGCGAGCGGGTGGTCATGCCGAACTCCCTCGTGGTCCGCGAATCGTCCTGAGGGAGCGGGCAGCGGGGCAGCGGGGGAATCAGGGAGCGCTCCCTCACCCGCTCAGGAGGCGCGCCCCCCGGAGAACCCCGTCACGTCCTGTACGTGCCGCAGGCCCGGCCCCGCCAGGACCTCGTGCAGCTGCTGGAAGACCTGCCGGGCGCCCACCGCGTTCCAGTCGGCGGGGAGCAGCTCGGCGGGCAGGCCCGGGTCGAGGTAGGGCAGCCGGCGCCATTCGGTGAGCATCGGCACGTAATGGCGGAAGGCCTCGGCGGCGTCGATGCCGTCCTGCCCGGCGAGCCGGGCGGCGACCGGCGCGTACGACCCGGTGAAGGTGGCGTACTGGGCCTGGATCGCGGGGAAGTCCCACCAGGAGCTCACCGCCTCCGGCAGGTCGCTGAAGGCGGCGTAGTCGGCGGCGGCGAACAGGTGGACGTACTCGCTGAGGCCGAGCCGGACCAGCATGTCCCGCGCGTCCTCCAGGAGCCGGCCCGGCGCCAGCCACACGCCGGGGGCGATGTTGCCGAAGCCGAGCCAGGTCAGCCTGGTGCGCAGCTGGTAGCGGTGGGAGCGCTCGGACTCCGGTACGGAGAACACCGCCATGGCCCAGCCGTCCGCGAGGTCCGCCGGTTCGAGGCTGGCGAAGATGCGCCGGTCGCCGGCGTCGAAGACGGGGTGCACGGCCGGGCTGAGCCGGTAGCCGGTGGCGGTGCGGCGCTCCGGTTCAAGCACGCCCTTCTTCTTCAGCCGGGAGATGGCCGAGCGCACCGCCTGGCTCTCCACGCCGAGCTCCGACATCAGCGTGATCAGGTCGGCGACGGAGATCCAGCCGCCGCTCCCGCGCACGAAGGCCCCGTAGACCGTACTGATCAGCGAGCTGGGCCTGAGGGGGCTGTCCGGCATGATCACCTTCCCGTGGTGTGGGTGGTGATCCTATCGAGGGGCGGCGGCCGGGCCGCCTCCGGTCACCCCGCGGTCCGCGTCCCCGGGGGCAGGGGAGCCTCCGCGTACGCGCCGGAGAGGAGGTGGCCGGCGCCGGGGGCGACGGCCGGCAGGCCGAGGGCGCGCAGCATCTGGTGGGCGGTGCAGACGGCGGCAGAGACCACCGGCTTGCCGAGCAGCTGCTCGGCCTCCTCGATGGCGCCGAGCGAGGGCATCTGCACGCAGGCCGACAGGACGACCGCGTCCGCGTCGGAGTAGTCGAGGGCGCGGGCCAGACCCGGGAGTCTGGCGGGGTCGTGGGCGGCCACGTCGAGGTTGTTCGGGATCTCCAGGGCCCGGTGGTCGATCACCTCGATGCCCTCGTGGGTCAGGTAGTCGACGACGGTCTGCGTCAGCGGGCGCATGTACGGGGCCAGCAGGGCCACCTTCCGGGCGCCCATGGTGTGCAGCCCGTGGACGAGGGCGCCGGCGCTGGTGACCACGGGGGCGGGGGCCCCGTTCTCCACGGTGCGCGCGTGCAGGCGCTCCTCGGAGGCGCGGTGGTAGCCGAGGCCCATGCTCATGATGGCGACCAGACAGGCGTAGCCGAGCACGTCGACCCGCGCGTCCGAGAGCTCCACGGCGCAGCGGTCGGAATCGGCGTCCATGGCCTTGAGCTGCTCCGGCGTCACGTGCGTCATGCGCATCCGGCTGGAGTGGAAGGTGAAGCGGTCCTCGGGCGCGATCTCCATACGGGCGCGCAGGATCGCGGGCACCTCGGTCTCCATGGTGACGTTGGAACTCGGGACGATCTGGCCGATGCGGTGGGTACGGGGCGGCACGGGTGCTCCTCGGTTCTGTGGCGGGGGGTCGGGGTGGCGGGATGTCGATGTGGCGGGGTGCCGGGGGTGTGCGGCGGCCCGGGTCAGCGGGCGTCGACGACGGGATTGGCGAGGGTTCCGATGATCTCGACGGTGGCCTCGACGGTGTCGCCCGGCACGAGGAACTCGGGCGGGACCATCCCGGCCCCGACACCGGAAGGGGAGCCGGTCGCGATGACGTCACCGGGCTCCAGGGTCACGCCCGAGCTGATGTCGGCGATGAGCCGGGCGATGGGGAACAGCATGTGGCGGGTGTTGGACTTCTGCTTCGTGACCCCGTTCACCCGCAGTTCCAGGTCGAGGTCCATCGGGTCGGGGACCTCGTCCGCGGTGACCACGGCCGGGCCGAAGGGGGCGTAGGAGTCCTGCCCCTTGGAGAAGAACCACTGGCCCGAGCGGCGCTGGTCGCGGGCGCTGATGTCGTTGACGATGCTGTAGCCGAAGACGTGCCCGTACGCCTCCTCCTCGGTCACCCGGAACGCGGTCCGGCCGATGACCACGGCGAGCTCGCACTCCCAGTCCAGCTGCGCCGTCAGGTCGGCGTTGTGCAGGATCGGCGACCCGGGGCCGGTGACGGCGGTGGCGGGCTTGCTGAACAGCACCGGACGCGGGGGCAGGTCCTTGTCGGTGTCCAGGCTCCGGCTGGACTCCGCCACGTGCTCCACGTAGTTCAGCCCGACCCCGATGATCTTGCCGGGGCGCAGCGGGGCCCGCAGGGTGACGTCCTCCAGCCGGTGGACGGCCCCGGCGGACCGGTCCGCGGGACCGCCGGCCAGCAGGCGGGCGGCCGTCTCACGGGCGGGGGCGCCGGCCCGGACGAAGGAGAGCAGGTCGGCGGGGAGTTCGACGCCGGCGTGCCGGGCGAGGGCCGCGAGGTCGTACACCAGGCCGTCGGCCTGGGCGCCCAGGCGGTCTGCGGTGCCGGTCATCGGCGCGGTCGTGTAGGTCACCAGTCGCATCGGTGGCTCCTAGGGGGATTGGTAGGGGAGAAGAGAGGGGGGCGCGGGGTGCGCCGCCGCACTGGGACCGGTGTCAGGGCCGGCGGTCCGGTGCGGCGGCGCGGCTCAGGAGGCGGGCTGGTGCCCGCCGTTGTCGGGGTACGCCTCTTCGCGGTGGAAGCCGAGCGACCGCATGACGGGGAAATCGTTGAAGGAGAACAGGCAGGCGTCCTCGGACGGGTCGAGGTTGCGGTGCTCGTGCCAGGCCCAGGACGGGACGCAGAACACGTCGCCCTGCTTCCACTCGAAGCGCTGCCCGGCGATCACCGACACCCCGCGGCCCTTGGCCGCCGTGTAGATCACCGACCCGGTGTGGCGGTGGGCCAGAGTGGCCTGGCCCGGGCGCAGCAGCTGCATGTGGGCGCTCATGGTGGGCATCACGGAGCCACCGGTCACCGGGTTGGTGTACTCCGCGATGACCCCGTCGTACGGGGACCCGTCGGTGGCCGAGGCCAGGCCGAGCAGGGCCTCGTAGGTCTGCTCCCAGGGGTAGGCCAGCAGCGGGGAGTACGGGCGGGTCCACTTCTCGGAGCCGTACGGGAGCAGGTGCGCGGCGTAGGTCAGGACCGAGGAGTTCACCACCTTCCCGGGCTGCTGGTACAGCTCGGGGTGCACCTCGTAGAACCCGGCGTCCAGGGCGTTGACCAGCGGGATGTCGAGGCCGTCCTGCCAGATCACCGGGGCGTCGGAGGAGTCGTTGCCGTGCTCGTGCCAGGTGCCGTTCGGGGTGATGGCGAAGTCGCGCGGGCCGACCTTCAGCTTCTGGCCGTCCACGATGGTCCAGGCCCCGGTGCCCTCGTGCACGAAGCGCAGCGCCGCGGCCTGGTGGCGGTGGGCGGTCATGGCCTCGCCGGGACCCATGATCTGCAGGCCGGTGTAGAGGAGTCCGGCGGCGGCGCTGACGTCCCGGCGGCCGGGGTTGACCAGCATCACGACCCGGCGGCCCGCGTCGTCGGCCCGGACGAGGCCGAGGGCCTTGTGGACGAGGGGCCGCAGCTCCTCGTAACGCCACAGCACCGGAACGGACTTGGGCTGCGGGTACCAGGGCTCGATGTCATTGGCCACCGTCCACAGCGCCCCGGCCTCCAGGGCTTCGAGCTCGCCGTAGTAGGCGGTGAGTTCGGGGGTGTCGGACACCCGGGCGCGGCCGAGTGCGGTGTCGTCCTGGTCGGTGGTCATGCGTCCTCCTCGGGAGCGGCGGTGGGGTGCGGGGCGTGCGGGACGGTGAAACTGACGGGTGTGCGCGGCCGGTTGTCCACTTCGAGCCGGAAGACGTCGAAGCGGTTGTAGTGCCCGGTGATGTCGTGCATCTGCTTGGGCTGGATGCACCGGTTCAGGTCGATCTCGCCGTAGACGATGCCCTCGGTGTCGACGAGCGGCTCCGTGACCGGGCGGCCGTCGGGCCCGAAGATGCCCGACAGGGCGCTGCGCGGTCGGGCGAACAGGGCCCGGACCGCCTCGTCCTCACCGGCGACGGCGTCGACGATCTCGGGGGAGACGGTGGAACAGGCGACGACCGAGAAGACCTTGCCCTCGAAGCTGTGGGCCGCGGTCCGCACCGCGATGGCCTCGGCCATGTCGTAGTCCGCCGGCGCCACGGGCAGCGCGATGTAGCAGGCGGCGTGCACGAGTTCGCCCTGGGCCAGGAGCGCGAAACGGGCCAGGGTGTTGGTGTTCTCCCCGCAGGCGAGCGCCCCGATCGGACCGACGGGGCTCTGGTGGACGCGCAGGGAACTGCCGTCGCCGCCGGTCCAGGTGAGCTTCTCCGCCCAGGTGGGCACCAGCTTGCGGTGCACGCCGAGCAGTTCGCCGTCGGGGCCGATGGTCAGCAGCGTGTTGTAGAGCACGCCCAGGCTGTGCGGGGCGCGCTCGTTGACGCCTATGACCAGCACGACCCCGTACTGGCGGGCCGCCGCGCGCAGGGTGTCCACGTGCGGGCCGGGGACGTCGATGGAGGCGCGCTGCAGGCGCTCGAACCAGGGCGAGCCCTGGACCGGGTTCATCGTCCAGTTCCAGTACGGGTAGCCGGGCACGAACGCCTCGGGGAAGACGACGAGTTCGGCGCCCTTCCCGGCGGCCTCCGCGATCAGGGCGACGGCCTTGTCGACGGTGGCGGCGGGATCGAGGTAGACGGGAGCGGCCTGGACGGCGGCCGCGGTGAAGCGGGGCAGGTCGTTCGGGGAGCGGTTCGGGGAGTGGGTCTGCATGGGATCTCGGCCGTTCCGTTCAGAGGGCCGGTGCGGCGACGCGCGGCAGCCATCGCTGGTGCACCGGTGCGGCGGGCCGCCGCAGCAGTTCGAGGCGGGGAGGCACCCGGTCGGTGCGCGCCGCCGGCGGCCGGGCGCTGCCCGCCCGCCAGGACCGGGCCCAGGGTGCGGCCGGCCCGCGGTACCCCTGGGCCGCGGCCGCGTGCAGGGTCCACAGCGGGTCGTGGAGCTGGGCGCGGCCCACCGCGCACAGGTCGGCGCGGCCCGCCAGGATCACCGAGTTCACGTCGTCGTAGGTGGAGATCGCGCCGACGGCGATGGTCGCCACCCCGGTGGTGTTGCGGATCAGGTCGGCGTACGGGGTCTGGTAGCTGCGGCCGAAGGGCGGCCGCTCGTGGGCGACGACCTCCCCGGTCGACACGTCGAGGGCGTCGGCCCCCGCCGCCGCCAGGGCGCGCGCGATGTGCACGGCGTCCGCCGCGTCGAGGCCGCCCTCGGCCCAGTCCGCGGCCGAGATGCGGACCAGGAGCGCCTTCCCGGCCGGCCACACCGCCCGTACGGCGCCCAGCACTTCGAGGGGGAAGCGCAGCCGGTTCGCCACCGGCCCGCCGTACTCGTCGGTGCGCCGGTTGGTCAGCGGGGAGAGGAACCCCGACATCAGATGGCCGTGCCCGTACTGGAGTTCCAGGACGCCGAAGCCGGCCCGGTCGGCGCGTTCGGCCGCGCGCACGAAGTCCCGTACGACCAGGTCCATATCGGCGCGGCCCGCCTCGCGGGGGACCTGGCCGTTCTCCTCCCAGGGCAGCGGGGAGGCGGCCAGCAGCGGCCCCCCGGCGGCCCGCCGCCCGGCGTGGGTGAGCTGGATGCCCAGGCAGGTGTCGGACTGGCCGTGCGCGAAGTCGGTGATCCGGCGCCAGGCGGCCTCCTGCTCGTCGGTCCACAGGCCCGGGCAGCCCGCGTCCGGCCGGCCGTCGGCGCTGACCGCCGTCATACCCGCGATGACCAGGGCCGCGCCGCCGAGGGAGTGCGTGCCCAGGTGGACGAGGTCGAAGTCGCCCGGGACTCCGTCGACGGCGGTGGACAGGGCCATGGGCGGTACCACGATCCGGTTGCGCAGGTGCAGGCCGCCGAGCCGGAAGGGCCGGAACATGGGCGGGACCGGCGCCGAGGTGTTGACGGCGTTGGTGAACTCCTCGTCGCGCACCCGCAGGTTGTCGTAGGTGACCCGGCGGCTGCGGGTCAGCAGGTTGAAGGCGAACTGGTGCGGATCCTGGCCGGTGTACCGGTCGATGTGCTCGAACCACTCCAGGCTGGCCTGCGCGGCCCGCTGCGTGGACTCCACGACCGGCCTGCGCTCCTCCTCGTAGGCGGCCAGCGCGCCCTCCACGTCCGGGTGTTCGTGCAGGCACGCGGCGAGCGCGAGGGCGTCCTCCATGGCGAGCTTGGTGCCGGAGCCGATGGAGAAGTGGGCCGTGTGCGCGGCGTCCCCGAGCAGCACGGTGTTGCCGTGCCGCCAGGTGCGGTTGCGCACGGTGGTGAAGCGCAGCCACTTGGAGTTGTTGGGGATGAGCCGGTGGCCGTCCAGGTGCGCTGCGAGGATCTCCTCGCAGCGGCGGATCCCCTCCTCGTCGCTGGCGCCCGGGGCCGGGTCCTGGCCGGCGGACCCGGCGAAGCCGCCGCGTCGCCAGGTGTCCTCGTCCATCTCCACGATGAAGGTGGAGCGGGTGTCGTCGTACGGGTACGCGTGCACCTGGAGGGTGCCGAAGTCCCGCTCCTCGACGATGAAGGTGAACGCCTCGAAGACCTTGTCGGTGCCCAGCCACATGTACCGGCCCGCGCGTTCGTCGAGATCGGTGCCGAAGGTGCCGGCGTAGGCCGCCCGGGTGGCCGAGCGCACGCCGTCGCAGGCGACCACCAGGTCGTATGCGGCGGCCAGTTGCTCCGGCGGCGGGGCCTGCGTGCGGTAGCGGACGTCCACCTCCAGGGCGGCGCACCGCTCCTGGAGGATCTGCAGCAGCCGGCGCCGGCCCAGCGCGGCGAAACCGTGCCCGCCGGAGGTGAGGGTCCGGCCGCGGTGGCGGACGTCGATGTCGCTCCAGCGGGCGAACTCCGCCGACATCGCGGCGTGCACGAAGGGGTCCGCCTGGGCGATTCCGTCGAGGGTCTCGTCGGAGAAGACCACCCCGAAGCCGAAGGTGTCGTCGGGGGCGTTGCGTTCCCAGACGGTCACCTCCCAGTGCGGGGAGATCTGCTTGGCCAGGGCGGCGAAGTACAGGCCGCCCGGCCCGCCTCCGATGACTGCTATGCGCACGGGGCGCCTCCTCGGTGGTTCTCGATCAGTTCGGGGGCCTGCCGGCCGGCCTTCGTGAGGACCTCGCGGACCTCGGCGGGCCAGGGGGTGGTCCCGGTCGCGCGGGCGGCCGAATGGGCGATGACCATGCGGCCGGTGGCGGCCTCGGTGCCGTGCGGGCCGCCTGCTCCGTTCGGGCCCGGCTCGCCGCGGACGGTGAAGGCGTAGTGGAGGGAGCTCGCGCCGACCTTGGTGACCCGCAGCTCGGTCCGCACGGCCTCGCCGAACCAGAGACGGGCCCGGTAGTCGGCCTCGAAGTGGACCCGGGGCGTGCTGCCGAAGAGGTGCGACAGGCCCAGGCGGCGCAGCAGCACGGCCTCGGCCGCCTCGACCCAGCGGATCACGGTGGAGTGGTGGTAGTGGCCCGCGGCGTCGGTGTCGGTCCACTCGACCCGGCGCTCGACGACGACGCTGGGCAGGTCCGGCACCTGCGCCTCGGGACACCCGCCGTCGTCCGGTGCGGGGGCGGTGTGGTCCGACTCCCGTCCACGGGCGCGGAGTTCGCCGCGCCGGAGCTTGCCGGTCTCCGTCCGGGGGAGCTCGGCGACGAACTCCACCGCACGCGGGTACTTGAACGGGGCGATGGCCGCCTTGACGTGCTCCTGGAGCTCGCGGACGGTCGCCGGGCCGGCCGGGACGCCCGCGCGCAGCACCACGTACGCCTTGACGAGCATGCCGCGCCGTTCGTCGGGGACCCCGACGACACCGCAGTCCGTCACGTACGGGTGGTCGGCGAGCGCCTTCTCGACCTCGGGCCCCGCGATGTTGTAGCCCGAGGAGACGATCATGTCGTCGCTGCGGGCCACGTACCAGAAGTAGCCCTCGGCGTCGCGGACGTAGGTGTCGCCCGTGATGTTCCAGCCGTCCCGGACGTACGTGGACTGGCGCGGGTCGTCCAGGTACCGGCAGCCGGTGGGCCCGGTGACGGCCAGGAGCCCCGGCTGCCCGTCGGGAACGGGATCCCCGTTCGCGTCGACCACGGCGGCCCGGTAGCCGGGGACGGGCCGGCCCGTGGAGCCGGGGCGGATGTCCTCGTCGGCGGCGGAGATGAACACGTGGAGCATCTCGGTGGCGCCGATGCCGTCGATGATGCGCAGCCCGGTCGCGGCGCGGAACTCCTCCCACACGGCGGCGGGCAGGGGTTCGCCCGCCGAGACGCAGCGGCGCAGTCCGGCCAGCCGGTCGGCCGCACCCGCGGCCAGGATCGCCCGGTAGGCGGTGGGCGCGGTGAACAGGACAGTCACCCCGTGCTCGGCGACGAGGTCGGCCAACTGCCCTGGCGTCGCGGCCTCGACGAGCAGGGTGGCGGCCCCGACCCGCAGGGGGAAGACCACCAGCCCGCCGAGGCCGAAGGTGAACGCGAGCGGCGGGGTGCCGGTGAACACGTCGTCGGACTGCGGCCGCAGGACGTGCCGGGAGAAGGTGTCGGCGTTGGCGAGCACGTCCCGGTGGAAGTGCAGGGTCGCTTTGGGGCGGCCGGTGGTGCCCGAGGTGAAGGCGATCAGGGCCACGTCGTCCGCGGCGGTGTCCACGGCGGTGAAGACCCCGGCCTTGGCCGAGCAGCGGACGGTGAGGTCGTCCTCGCCGGATCCGCCGTAGGCGACCAGTCGCGGGGCGGGGTTCTCGGCGGAGTCCTCCATGGCGGCCGCTTCGAGTTCGCCGAGGTAGCGGTGGTCGCACAGGGCGACGGCGGGGCGGCTGATCTCGCACAGCGCGGCCAGCTCGGCGGCCCGCAGCAGCGGCACCGTGGTGACGGCCACGCCGCCGGCCTTGAGCACGCCGAACCAGGCGGCGACGAGCCAGGGGTTGTTCGGGCCGCGCAGCAGCACGCGGTTCCCGGGGACGAGGCCCAGGTCCTCGGTGAGCACCTGGGCGACCTGGTCGGCGCGCTGCTGCAGTTCGCCGTACGTCCAGCGCTCGTCGGTGGTCAGCAGGCAAGGGCGGTCGGGCCCCCAGCGCTCGACGGCGTCGTCGAGGAGGCTGCGGGCGCAGTTGAGCCGGTCCGGGTAGTTCAACTCCGGTAGATCGAAGTGGAGTTCGGGCCAGAGATCGAACGGCGGAAGTCGGTCGCGGCAGAAAGTGTCGGCGTGTGCCGAAGGGGAGAGCTCCATGGGGCGGCACCTCGTTCAGGGAGCAGCGGGGGAGATGGGGCAAGTATCTCGATAAATTGGCGCTCGTCAATTCCCCGCCATATTTCACGAGGCGATCGCCCCCCCCGCGGCCCGGCCGGTGCGTCAGGCGGCCGGCACGCGGACGCGTACGGACTTGCCGAACTCGTCCACCCCGACGCTGAGCCGGCCCCCGGCCCCGGCGGCCATCAGGTGCACGATCAGCAGGCCGCGCCCGTCCTCGGCGTCCGGGTCCGCCTCGGCCCGCTGGTGCGGGAGCCGGGGCAGCGCGGGGGATCCGTCGGTGACCTCCAGCTGGAGCCATCCGCCGCGCAGGGAGATCCCGACGCGCAGGCGGCCCGCGTCGGCGGCGTGCAGGACGACGTTGCCGACCAGCTCGCTCACGGCCAGCAGGAGGACGTCCGCGATCTCGGCGGAGACCTCCCAGCCGTCGAGCACGGACCGGACGCGGGAGCGGATCAGGGGGACGGTCGCCGCGGTGGGCTCCGCGGCCCAGCGTCCGAAGCCGCGGGCCCGGGAGGCGGCCGGGGTGGCGGCGGGCCGGGTGGCGGAGCGGGCGGACGGGGAGGGCGTGGAGGCGGGGGGCGTGGAGATGAGCATGACGTGCTCCCGGAGGGGAAGGCGACGACATTCGCGCGGCGGCTCGTGTAACTGCCGGGGAACTGGGACTGCCCGTGCTCTTGTGGTCTGCGGAAACGCGTCGCTAGAGTCGTGATTACACGTGTAACACGCTAGACCTGCTCGCCGGCTCGCGCAAGCATTTCGGACATACGTACCAGATTGGAAGGGCCGCAATGACCCAATCGCCCCCCGCCGCGATCGATCCGGCGGACATGACCTGGCCGCCGCCGCCGTTCCGGACCCCCGTGTCCGCCGTGGTGGACGCGGACGGAGTCCGCCGCTTCGAGGGGATCACCTACGCGACCTCCCCCGGCTACCGCCCCCGGCTGCTCGACGTCCACGTACCCGCGGGTGAGGGCCCCTTCCCCGTGGTGGTGTGGATCCACGGCGGCGGCTGGCTGGACGGCGACCGGCGCTATCCGCCGCCGACCGTGCCCGTCGAGCTGCTGCACGGGTCGGTGCTGGGGGCCGGGCTCGCCCTCGTCTCGATCGACTACCGGCACAGCCTGGAGGCCCCCTTCCCGGCCCAGCTGCACGACGTGAAGGCCGCGATCCGCTACGTCCGCCGGTTCGCCGCCGACCTGGGCCTGGACCCGGACCGGATCGGCGTCTGGGGCGAGTCCGCCGGCGGTCACCTGGCGGCCCTCGCCGGGGTCGTCGGCGCGGACACCCCGGACGCGGCGGCCCTGGAGGGCGCACAGGGAGTGGGCGCCGGCGACACCGCCGTACGGGCCGTCGTCGACTGGTACGGGGTCTCCGACCTGGTCACCCTCTCCGCGCACCCCATGCCGGCGTTCCCGCCGCTGCCCGGCGGAGCCGAGCTCCCCGACCCGTACGAAGCCCTCCTCGGCGCGTCCGTCGCCGAGCGGCCCGACCTGGCACGGGCCGCGAGCCCGGTCACGTACGCCGTCGAGGGCTCCGACCCGCCGCCGTTCCTCCTGATCCACGGAACCCTGGACGGGCTGGTCCCGTACAGCCAGAGCGAGGAGCTCGCCGCGGCCCTCGAGAAGGCCGGGGGCGAGGCGGTCCTGACCCCGGTGGAAGGCGCCGACCACATCTTCCTCGGCTCGCCCGACATCGGCCGCATCGTCGCCGACAGCGTGGCCTTCCTCGCCCGCCACCTGGGTGTCTGAGGTTGCCGCCACCGCACGTGCCGGTTCCCCCCTCCGCCACTGAACGGCGGAGGGGGGAACCGGAGACGGGCCCGGGCGCCGGGGTCCCGGGGGACCGTCAGCCGGTGCAGCCGGGGACCGTGCCGACCGGGCTGCAGTTGTTCGGCCGGTTGGCGCGGACCTCGTCGCCGTTCAGCGTGAGGACGCCGGAGGCCTTGAAGATGCCGCCGCCGTCACCCGCCCGGTTGTGGGTGACGGTGTTGTTCTTCAGCGTCGTGGTGCCCAGCCCCTCCGGTCCCCCGGCGTGGTAGAGGCCGCCGCCCTGCGCCGTGCCGCCCTTCGCGGTGGCCGTGTTGCGCAGGACCTTGTTGCGCTCGGCCTTCAGGCTGCCGCCGTCGGGGTTGTCGATGCCGCCGCCCTGCGCCGTGCCGCCCGGCGCCTCGGCGGTGTTGGCGGTGATCTGGCTGTCGGTCAGCTCCAGGGTGCCGAAGGGGCCCAGCCGGACGCCGCCCCCGCGCGCCGTGCCGTTCTCCGCGACGGCCCGGTTTCCGCTGATCTTCACCCCGCTCACGGTCATCAGGGCGTTGGTGGCGAGGCCGCCGCCCTGCGCGGTGCCGTTCGGCGCGTCCGAGGTGTTGTCCGAGATGGAGCCCCCGGTGATTTTCATCGTGCCCGGCTCAAGGACGCCGTTGGAGACGGCGGCGCGCGCGAAACCGCCCCGGGCGAAGGCGCGGTTCTTGTTGATGACCGTGTTCTCGACGGTGGTCTCGGCGAAGCTGATGATGCCCGCCCCGAAGGCGAAGCTCTGGGTGTCGGCGGTGACGGTCGCGGTGTTCCCGGTCAGCCGGGAATCGGTGACCGTGAGCGGACCGTCGTTGGCGATGGCGCCACCCGCGGCCCCGCTGCCGAGGTCGGTGCCGCTGTAGACGACGTGGTTCCCGGTCACCTCGGTCTCGCTGATGCTGCCGGTGCCGGGGTTGTCGATGCCGCCGCCCTGGGCGAACACGTCGGACTGGGACGTATTGCCGGTGAACTTGCTGCGGGTCACCGTCATCCTGCCGAGGTTGGAGATGCCGCCGCCGCAGGCCAGGCCCGGCGGGTCGGGGAAGGCGGGGCAGTCCGTGGCGAAGCCGCCGCTGATCGTCGTGCGGGTGAGCGTGAGGTCGCCCGCCGGGCCGACGAGGAGGATGCGGAACTTCGGGACCTTGTGGCCGCGCTCGTCCCGCTTGATCGTGGCCCCGCGCCCGTCGATGGTGATCTTGCTGGTGATCACCGGCAGCCCGTTGCCCGGGTTCACGGGGTCGGGCGCCGTCAGCTTGTACGTGCACGAGCGCGCGAGGTGGAGGGTGTCCGGTCCGGGCGAGCCGTTCGCGGCGTTGATCGCCGCGACGAGATCGGGAACCGAGCAGGGAACCTGCACGGGGGCGGCGTGGGCGGCCGGGGCGGGGACCGCCACCAACGCACCTGCCACGAGACCGAGGACGGCCGGGACGTGCCGACGACGAGACATCGGAGGACTCCTCCTTCTGGGCTGCGCTGAGCTGCGCTGCGGGGCCGGCCGTCACGGGACCGCGACCGGCCGAGCCCAGCCGACCACGCGCGAGCGCCGCAGGCTCCCCGGCTTGGTCCGGACAGGCGGGCGGACAGCCCGTACGGAGCACGAACGCGTGCGAACGGGCCAAGGGCCCGAAGGCGTGCTCGCGACGGAGGGCCAGGCCCGGCCCTCAGGAGGTCTCGCGCTGGACCAGGACCGCCTCTATGTCGGGCACGGGCGCCGTGGTGCCGGTCTCGATCAGCTCGTGCACGGCGTCGGCGACCATGGCCGGCGAGGCCAGGTCCAGGCGGATCGAGGTCAGCGGCGGTTCCTGGAGCGCGGAGAGGACCAGGTCGTCGGAGCCCACGACCGCCACGTCCCGCGGTACGGAGATCCCTTCGGCCCGCAGCGCATGGAGGAGCAGGGCGGCGTACTCGTCGTTGTACGCGAACACGGAGTCCAGCCCGAGGCTCCGCCAGCGCCTGGCCAGCGCGATCGCGGACTCCCGGGTGTACGAGAGCTCCACCGGGGTCACGGTCGCCATGTGGCGGGCGGCGACGGATTCGGCGCCGGCGAGCCGGGGCGCGGCGAACAGGCCGAGGCCGCGTTCCTGGGGCATGACCACGCCGATACGGGTCCGGCCGCGGGCGATCAGGTGCTCGGCGGCGGTGGCGCCGATCAGGGCGTGGTCGAAGCCGATGGTGTGCACGCCCGGTACGGGGCGGGCGGCGAAGGCGAGCAGCCCCCGCACTCCGGCGCGCCGCAGCAGCTCGGCGGCCTGCGCGGTGAGGCGGTCGCCGTCGAGGGCGATGACGGCCGCCGGACGCAGTTCCGCCCAGGCGCGGGCGGCGTCGAGGGGATCGGTGAAGCGCCCGGCGTGCAGGACCGCGGTGTAGCCGTGCCGGTCCAGCTCGCTGTGCAGGTCGTCGACCCAGTCGCTGACGAGGCGGCCGACCGCGGAGATCGACGAGGGCATCAGGACGAGGTTGCTGCGGCCGGCCCGCAGGGACCGGGCCGCGGCGTGCGGTACGTAGCCGAGCTGCCGGGCGGCGTCGAGGACGCGCGCGCGGGCGGCCTCGCCGACGCGGTGCCCCTGGGTGTCGTTGAGGACGAAGGAGACCGTGGCGCGGGACACCCCGGCGAGACGGGCCACGTCGGCGCTGGTCGGGGACGCCGGTACCGGCACAGGAGTCTCTTTGGCCATGACGTCGATCGACGCTCCTTTTGATCGGCTCGATGCCTTCCCTTCGAAGGTTACACGAGTTAGATCAAGGGAGCGGGGGCCCGCCCGGATGGGCGGAGGGCTCCGGAGGAGGACCGGCCTCGCGTGGAACCGCCGGTCGGCGTGATCGTGCCGACCGGCGGGGGAGTGGCGCGGGAGTCCGTCAGTGGTACAGCACCGCGCCGAAGCGGAGGGACTTGTAGTCCTCCGGTCGCGTGGTGAGGTCGGACAGGCCGAAGTCGGTCGAGCCGGTGCCGCCGATGACGCCGGTGGCGCTGATGGGGAGTTTCCAGGCCCGTCCGGTGTAGGCGTCCTCGCCGTATCCGCCCACGTACAGCTCGGGACGGCCGTTCTTGTCACTGTCGATCAGGGCGACGTCGCTGCCGAAGTGGTCTTCTCGCTCGGCGGTGTTCGGGATGCCGGTGGAGTTCTGGGTCAGGGCCTTGGCCCCGGTGCCCGTGATGCCGGTCGGGCCGCCGCGCAGGACGGTGATCGCTCCGGTGTCCTTCTGTGCGTCGGTGGCGCCGTCTTCCGTCGGTGCGCCGATGACGATATCGGCGTAGCCGTCGCCGTTGGTGTCGCCGACGGTCACCGTGCGGCCCCAGGCGTCGAAACTCTCGTCCGCACCGGGGATGCCGTCCTTGCCCTGGACGAGGACCTGCGGCTTGAGGGTTTCGTGCACGCCCTTGGGGCCGCCGTACGTGACGTGGACCTCGCCCTCAGGCGATCCGGGGCCCGAGTAGGCTTGCGGGTCGCCGCTGACCAGGTCGAGGTATCCGTCCTTGTTGATGTCGCCGAACTCGAAGGGACCGTCTCCGGTGGCGAATTTGCTCCCGGTGGGCAGCAGTGCTCCGGTGGGCGAGGTGGTCAGCAGCGTGGCGATGGGACCGTCGGGGTAGTGAAAGTCTCTGACCACGATGTCGGAGCGGCCGTCGCCGGTCATGTCCGCGATGGCGAGTCCTCGGGGCCGGAACCCGTCCTTGGCGAGGGTGTCACGGAACGTGCCCTTGTAGGCGGGCTTCCCGGTGCGGTCGAAGGGGCCGAACATGGCCACGATGCCGGTCTTCGTGGGTTCCGAGCCGGGGACGGAGTTGTCGACGGCCACCACGGCGTCGGGCTTGCCGTCGCCGTTGAGGTCACCGATCTTGAGGTCCCGGACCCTGGTGCGGGGGCTGAGGACCGAGCCCGGGTTGAGGACGGCCGATCCGGTGAAGCCGGGTTCCTTTCCGCCGAAGTACACGTTCGTGCCGCTGATCAGGTCGTCGTAGCCGTCCCGGTCCAGGTCCCCGTGATCCTTCCCGTGGGAGTCCCACATTTCCTTGAGGGGCGGCACGTGGGGGCCGGAGGGGTCGAGCACGACGGCGCGGTCGTTGCGGAACCCTTCGGCGGATCCGTAGAGGAGGGCCAGCGCGCCCGCATTTGCCTTGCCGCGTACTTCCGTGGTCGGGGCGGTGATGAGGAGGTCGGGGTAGCCGTCGCCGTTGAAGTCGGCTTGGGCCCGCGGCTTGGCCGCGTTGGTGGCGGCGCCGGCGGTGGTCGGCGTCAGGCCGATGGCGGCGAGAGCCGTTATGCCGGTGACGGCGAAGGTCATGGTGGAGCGCGTGCGCAAGGTTTCCCCCCTGGTGGTGAACAAGATGAACAGTCCCTCCCACCGGTGATCAAATCATCCGCGTCCGGTGGAGACGGAGGTCGGCCCCGCTCCTGGGGAGGGCGGGCGCCGCGTCCGGCCCTGCGGCCGGTGCGGAGCGCTTCACGATCGGCGTCCCGTACGGAGCCTTCCCTTCGTCCGGACCGGCCCGGGATACTCGACCTCGACCTCGACCTCGCCCCCGGCAACGTCTGCTCGGGGCGTTTGTCCACCTGTGGTCAAGGGGGCGTGGACATGCTGGAGCGATTCAGGCGGAGTGCGGCTCGTGCAGTTGCGGTGGGGCTGGCGACGGCGGGACTCGCCGCACTGGCCTCCGCGCCCGCGCACGCGGCTGCCGGGGACTGTTCGCTGGCCGGGTGCTCGATCACCTACAACTACTCCGGCATCTCGGCAACCGCGGTGCGGGACTGGACGTGCGACTCGGGCACCACCGGTACCTCGTCCACGGGATGCGTGTCGCTGTCCTACACGGAGTGGCTGAGCAACGGCGAGCGCACTCCCGGGAGGAGCGACGATCGGGGCGGCGACTGGGACGCGTTCCGGGTGGACGCGGGCTGGTGTTACCTGGTCGAGCTGCACGCACCGGGGAAGAAGTGGCACATGCGCTATGACCGGCGCGGAAGCTCCACACCGGTGTACGTGAAGGTGGAGGACTACGGGACGGCGTACATCCGGGGCCAGTCCACGACCTCCTGCCCTTGATCGGGTGAGTCCGGGAGCAGGGGCGGGGTTCAGGCCGGCCGGTCGGCGGTTCGCTCGTGCAGGCGCAAGGAGTCGCCTGCGAGGTCGTCGAGCGCGGTGACCACGGAGTCGAAGCGCATCGTCGTGCGGGTGCCCTTCTCGTACGGGTTCCACCTCGGCATGCCGGGGTGGTTCGGGTCGCCGGTGCGGGCGAAGGCGATCCAGGCCTCGTGCATGGTGCGGGCGAGGCCGTCGCGGACGGCGGGGTTCAGCCCTGCCGTCAGGGGGGCGTGGGCCCACTGGTCGAAGTTGGCGAAGGCGAAGGGCAGTTCGAGGCAGTGCGCGGCCCCGAGCCGGCCGTCGTAGGCGACGGCGGGGAGGTCGAACTGGTAGGCCCACACGGGGTGTTCCGTCTGGGCCCGTGCTTCGGCGAGCCTGAGAGCGGGGACCCGGAAGAGCTCGTCGGTGATGAGGTCCATCAGGACGTCCGCCGGTCCGGCCCCCGGCCGGGCACGCTCGTACGCCGCGTACACGCCGGGGGCGGCTTCGGGGCCGAAGGTGTCCGCGATCCGGGCGGTCACCCGGTCCGGGTCGGCCGTGGCGTACGCCTCGTTCAGGGCGAAGCCGAAGTTGGCCTCCTCCCGGGTCCAGCCGATCATCACCTCGATGCCGGCCGCGGCCCCGTGCAGCAGGGACTCGGCGGGGTGCCGGGGCAAGGTCACGCCGTCGATCACGGGCAGGAAGGGCGTCGGCCAGTAGCCCCAGCGTGTCGTCCGGCCGAAGAGCCCACCGGTGGCGCCGATCAGTGCCGGCCACGGGAGGGCGCGCAGCTCGGCCAGAGTCTTGACCCCGGCGAGCTCCATGAAGGCGGCGGTGCGCTCCAGGGAGGCTTCGGGCGTGGGGAGGTCCAGTCCGAAGGGCGGGCTCATCAGGATCACCCGGCGGATCAGGCCCTGGGATTCCGGCAGTCCGGCAAGGGCAGCGGTGGACACCGCGCCCCCCGACTGGCCCGCGACGGTGATCGAGTCCGGGTCGCCACCGAAGGCGGCGATGTTGTCCCGTACCCAGCGCAGGGCGGTGAGCTGGTCGGTCAGCCAGTGGTTGGCGCCGGATCCCTTCGGCTCGTCCTCGGAGCCGGTGTAGAGGTAACCGAGCGCACCTATGCGGTAGTTGATGCTGACGACGACCAGGTCGCCGTCGCGGGAGAAGGTCGCGCCGGAGTAGTTCGGAAGCGACCCGGAGCCGGAGACGAAGCCGCCGCCGTGGATCCAGACCAGCACGGGTCGCCGGGCGTCGTCGGCCGCGGGCGTCCAGATGTCGAGGGTCAGGCAGTCCTCGTCGAAGGGCGGCGAGCCGTGCCCGCCGAGGACGGGGTCGCCGCCCTCCAGGTGCATCTGCGGGGCGCTGGGGCCGTCCGCGGTCGCGTCCCGGGTGCCGGTCCAGCCCGGGTGCGGCCGGGCGGGCCGCCAGCGCTGCTCGCCGACCGGGGGTGCCGCGTAGGGCACGGCCCGGAAGACGGCGAGCCCGTCCTCGAACGTCCCGCGGAGCGAGCCCGGGGGTGCGTGTACGTGTGCCACGGGCTGATCGGGTCCTGGGGGCACTGGCATGAGTCGATCCTTCCTGGGCTGCGCGCCGGGCGCGCGCCGACCTGCTGAGGGTATGGCGATAAATTGGCGACAGTCAATGTTCCGCGATAACCCTCCCTCACAGCCAGAGGGTGTCGGCCGCCATCCGTTCCGCCTCCGTCTTCAGCAGCGGTGCGAACGCCCGCCACAGGAGCAGGCAGGCCCCCGTGGCGGCCAGGGCGCCGGCGAAGGTGTCGCTCAGCCACTGGGCGTGCTGCCAGGTGCGGCTCCACATCATGGCGCCGGTGTAGGCCGCGCCGAACAGCCACCACCAGCGTCGCCCGCCCGGCGGGAACAGCACCACCGCGGCCGCGATCACCAGGGCCACCGCGCTGAAGACCTGGCCGGAGGGGTACGAGCCGTCGTTGACCAGGACCCAGGTGTGCGGCGGCCGCGGTCGGTCGGCGAGCTGCTTGAGCGGCAGCACCAGGAGCAGGTTGGCCACGATGGCCGCGGTGAACACGAAGAGCGCCGACCGCCAGCGCCCGTACATCGACAGGCAGCCGATCAGCAGCAGCGGCAGGACCGTGCCGAGCGGTCCGCCCAGCCGGTCGAGCACGGTGGCGAACCCGCTGGCGCTGTCGGCGGGCGAACCAGTCAGTGAGGCGTCCCACGCGTCGTCGAAGCCCTGGAAGAAGGGCTGTTCGTCCAGGCGCAGGAGCAGTCCCATCAGTACGGACAGCAGGGTCAGCGCCGCGCCCCAGGCGAGGGCGTGACGGGGTGGAGCCGCGGGTACGGGGCGCCGGGGCGGCCGGGTGGGGATCGGGGGCGGGGTGACGGCGTGACCGGGGAAGCGGGACATGGCGAAACCTTTCGCGGCCGCCTCCTCCGCGGTGGGGGTGCGTGGGGAGGCGGGCGGACGAGCGCGAAGCGCGGGGACGGGCGGAACGGAAGCGGGCGCGCCTGGGGCCCGAGGGGCGGGCGGAAACTGCGCGCCGGGGGACGGGGGCACCGCGCACCGGGTCGGGTGAGTGGGTCCGGGCAGGTCGGCACGACGGCGGGGCCGCAGGGGTGGGCGGGCTCGGCCGGGGCGGGCGGCGGCGGGGCCGTCGCGGTGCGGCACGGAGTATTGCGGAAGCGTGACCGCCGCCACAAGGGCAAGAGGGTTCTCGGCCGCGCCGGACCCGCCCGGAGGCTGCATTCGATTGGTTACACGTGATCGAACTGGCCTTGGAGTACGGGTCACGATCTGTACGAAGCCCTGCGCCAACCCTTGGCTAGACCGGGGAACGGGTGCTACACAGTGTCCAGCACCTGAAGTGACACGTGTAACAACATCGTGTCCGCCACCCGCACCGCAGGCACTGCTCTGCACTGCACGCACCGCGCCGAGCAAGCGCCCCGCGTCAGCCGCATCACCCTCGGTGCGGCACTTCTCCGGCGACGCCCTCGTGCACGACAGCACCCTCGGCGTCTCCGTCCCCTCCCCGCGCACCGCAACGGCGGTCCCCCCACGCCACCTCCCCGCTCCGTCCCCCGAGGAGTCGTCATGGCTACGAACGAGATCATCGACCCGCCCGCCCCGGCGGATCCCGAACCCTCCCGCGGACGCGGGCTCATGCTCCTCCTCCTGGTCGCCAACTCCGCGATGATGGCCGTCTACATGGGCGTGGGCTCCGTCCTCCTGCCCACCCAGATCGCCGCCGTCGCAGGCGACGACAAGGTGGCCGTCCTGGGCCTGATCGGCGGCATCAGCGCGATCTTCGCCACCGCGTTCAACCCGATCGCCGGCGCCCTCTCCGACCGCAGCGGCCGCCGCAACCCCTGGGTCCTGGGCGGAGCGCTCGGCTCGCTCGCGGGGCTCGCCCTCCTCGGCAGCGTCACCACCGCACTGCTCGTCGGGATCGGCTGGTGCCTGGTCCAGGCGACGATGAACGTCTACCAGGCCGCCGTCACCGCGATCGTGCCCGACCGGGTGCCCGCCGCCCGGCGCGGTACCGCGTCCGCGCTGGTGGGGCTGGGCCTGCCCATCGGCGGCACGGTCGGCGTACTGATCGCCTCCCAGACCGCGGAGCACCTGCGCACCGGCTACCTCGTCTTCGGCGGGGTCATCGCCGCCGCCGCGCTGCTGCTCACCACCCTCTGCCGCGACGTACCGCGCTCCGAGCCCGTCCCGGACGCGCCCGCGGCCCCCAAGGGGGGCCAGATCAAGGCCTTCCTCTCCTCGCTCGGCCACCACGACTTCCGGTGGGCCTTCATCGGGCGCGCCCTGATGGTCCTCGGGTACTTCTCGGTGGTCGGCTACCAGCTCTACATCCTGGGCGACCACATCGCGCTCCCCGCGGGGCTGACCCCGCCCGCAGCGATGGCGGTCCTCACCCCCGTGTCGATGGTCGCGATGGCCGTCTCCACCATCGTCGGCGGACTGCTCTCCGACCGCTGGGACCGCCGCAAGGTGTTCGTCGGGGTCTCGGCGGCCCTCGCCGGGCTGGTCATGGTGGTCCCCGTCGTCAGCCCGACCTGGACGGGCATGATCGTCTTCAGTGCCCTGAACGGCCTGGCCTTCGGATGCTTCATGGCCGTCGACACCGCCCTCGTCACCCTGGTGCTGCCCCGGGCCGAGGACGCCGCCCGCGACATGGGCGTACTGAACATCGCGAACGCCGGGCCCCAGATCATCGCCCCGTTCGTCGCCTCCGCCGTGGTGACCACCCTGGGCGGGTACACCCCGCTGTTCCTGGTCGGCGGCGCGCTCTCGCTGATCGGCGCACTCGCCATCCTCCCCATCCGCAGCGTGCGCTGACCCCCTCCGGAGCCCGAAGTCCGCGCACTCCGGGTTCCCTTCGACCGCCGGGCCGCCCCTCCCGGGCGGCGGCCCGGTCCGCACTCCGGCGGGCGGGCTCGTGCCGAGGGTCGCGAGCCCGCCCCCCCCCCCCCCCCGGGCCCCACCCCACCCCACCCCACCCTCAGGTCCCTGTTCCCCTTCTCCACTTCTTCTCCCAAGGAGCGTTCCGTGCAACGCAAGCGAGTTCTGCCGTTGGCCGCCCTGCTGCTCTGCGCACCGGCCCTGGCCGGTACGGTGCCCGCCGCCGCGGCCGTGCCGCAGGCCGGGCCGGCGCCCGCACCCGTGCCCGCGGGCCCGCTGCGGATCCTGCTCACCAACGACGACGGCTACAACGCCCCCGGCATCCGCCTGGCCTTCGCGCGGCTGACCGCCGCCGGGCACGACGTCACCATCGTGGCCCCGCTCACCAACCAGAGCGGCGCCGGCACGAAGACGTCCAACGTCACGTCCGTCGCGGTACGACACCCCGAGCCGAAGGTGTGGGCGGTCGACGGAACCCCCGGCGACTCGGTGAGCTTCGGGCTCTCCGAGGTGTTCGAAGGACGAGCGCCCGACCTCGTCGTCTCGGGCACCAACTTCGGTCCGAACCTGGCGGCGATCACCAATCACTCCGGCACGGTCGGCGGCGCCATCGCCGGACTGGACGCCGGTATTCCCTCGATCGCCCTGAGCACCGGCGGCCTCGCGGTACCCGACCCCGTGACCACGGTCAACGCGATGGGCCCGACGCTCGACTTCGCCGTCAAGCTGATCGACCGGCTGCGCGCCCGGGCCCGCTCCGGCCCGCTGCTGCCCAAGGGTGTCGGCCTGAACGTCAACCACCCCGTCATCGGAGCCGACGGGAAGGGCACCCCGGCCGGGGTGGCCACCACCTTCCAGGACGCGCAGGCGCTGCTGAAGGCCGACTACACCGACGCAGGCGACGGCACCTGGAAGGTCGGCGTGACGCTGGACCTCAAGACGCCGGCCCGGGGCAGCGACGTGGAAGCCCTGGGCGCGGGGAAGATCGCCGTCAGCCCGATGAACGCCGACTGGAACACCGGAACGGCCGACTACGCCGTCACCGCGGCCCTGCTCGCCGGGCTCCGCCCGTAGGTCTCCGCACCAGCCGGTTCTCCGGGGGCGGGGCGGGCGTCCCGCACCACCGCGCCCCGCACCAGCCCTCCCCGCCCCCGGATCGTCCCCAACCCAGGAGTACGGATGTCACGACCAAGACCCTTACTCGGCACGCTGCTCGGCCTCGCCGCGCTGATCGCCGCCGCGCTCCCGGCGGCCTCCGCCTCTGCAGCCGCCGTCGGCGGCTTCCCCGACGGCGCCCCCCGCGGCCCGGCGGCACGCCCCGTGGTCCCCGTCGCCCAGGGCGCCCTGCGCGGCCGCGCGCACGGCGGCGGGGCGCAGGAGTTCCTCGGCGTGCCCTACGCCGCCGCCCCGGTCGGGGAGAACCGGCTGCGCGCCCCGCAGGCGCCCCGGCGCTGGAACGGGGTGCGCGAGGCCGTCGAACAGGCACCCGCCTGCCTGCAGTTCTCGCCGTTCGGGCTGAGCGACCCCTCGGCCGTCAGCGAGGACTGCCTCTACCTGGACGTGTACCGGCCCGGCCGGGCCCGCGCGGGAGCTCGGCTGCCGGTGATCCTCTGGATCCACGGGGGCGCGTACAGCCAGGGCACCGGCACCCAGTTCGGCGGACGCACGATGGCGGAGCTGACCGGCTCCCTCGTGATCAGCATCAACTACCGCCTCGGCCAGCTGGGTTATCTAGGCCTGCCCGAACTGGGCCGGGAGAACGCACTGCGCTCCGGCTCCTTCGGGCTCATGGACCAGATCCAGGCGCTGCGCTGGACGCGCGAGAACATCGCGGCCTTCGGCGGGGACCCGGGCAACGTCACGGTCTCCGGCCAGTCCGCGGGCAGCGGTTCGGTGTGCGGACTGCTGGCCGCCCCGGCGGCGGCCGGGCTCTTCCACCGGGCCGTGCTGCAGAGCGGGCCGTGCACGCTGCTGCGCACCCCCGACGGGGCGCGGGCCGAGTCCGAGGCGCGGGCCTTCGCCGCGCGTGCGGGCTGCCCCGATCCGGCCGGGGTCGTGGCGTGCCTGCGTGCCGCTTCGGGACCGTCGCTGGTGGACGCGGCCCGTACGCACGCCACTTCGGGTCCGGCATCGGGCGACGGGCTGCTCCCGAGGGATCCGGCCGCCGCGATCTCGGCCGGTTCCTGGAACAAGGTCCCGGTCCTGATCGGGAGCACCCGCTCCGAGGCGCGCCTCTTCGTCGCACTGACCCAGCCCGGACTGACGGCCGCGCAGTACGAGGCCCAGGTCCTGGCCGGCTACGGCGCCGCCGGGCCGGAGGTCCTCGCCCGCTACCCGGTCGCGGCGCACGGATCCCCGTACCTGGCGCTGTCGGCGCTCATGACCGATGCGACGTTCGCCTGCGAGACCGCACGGACGGCGCAACTGTTCGCCCGCCAAGTGCCCACCTTCTCCTATGAGTTCGACGACCCCGACTCGCCGACCCTGGCGGGCGCGCAGGTGCCCGGCCTGGACGAGTCGAACGCGCACAGCGCCGAGCTCGCCTACCTGCACGACTTCACCATGGGCGAGCGGCCCCTGACCTCGGTCCAAGTGGCCCTGGCGACGCGGATGAAGCGTTACTGGGGTGCCTTCGCCCGCCACGGGGTTCCCGCCGTGGCGGGGCAGACCCCCTGGCCCGCGACCGGTCCGGGCGGCACGGTGCTGACCCTGGCGCCCACGGGCGACCGGATCGGCGGAGCGTTCGAGGCCGAGCACCAATGCGGCTTCTGGCGCGACCAGCCCTCCCGGCCGCTCTGACGGGATACGAGACCCGGTGGTCCGCCGGAGGGATGATCCGGTGACCACCGAACAGGCGGCGGCCCGGGGGGTGCCGCCAAGCCGCCGGATGCCCCGAGGGCGCCGTCCCCAGGGGCGTCCGGCGGTTCACCGCATCCATGTCCGCCGATACTCGGCAAGGTCCGAAAGAGACGGCCTAGCGGGCGCCCGCCGAGGCGTGGGCGGGCGGTGCGGAGGCCGCGGCCGGCACTCCCGACGTGGCCTGCACGGTGTCGAGTTGGGCCTCCATGTCGTCGAGCGCGCTGCGCACCGCGGCGATCCGCAGCAGGAGCTCGTCGGCCGCGTCCGGCGGCGACTGCTTCGCCAGGAGCAGGGAGCGCTTCTCCTCCCTCTCCGCCTCGTCCTCCATCTCCCGCGCCTCCTCGAGGGCGTTGAGGACGACACCGATCAGGACGTTCACCAGCACGAAGGAGCCGAAGAGCACGTAGGAGGCGTAGAAGAGGATGCTCAGCGGGGAGATGGCCAGCCCCGCGTACACGGCGTCCCCGAGTCCCTCGAGCGTCATCAGCAGGAACAGCGTCAGCCCGGCCCGGCCGATGGACCCGTAGTGCTGCGGGTCGTGCTCGGCGAAGCAGATCCAGCCGATCATCGCGTACACGTAGACGATCAGGGCGCCCACGAACAGGAAGCTGACGGTGCCGGGCAGGCTGCGCCCCACCGCGACCAGGAGGATCCGCAGCTGCGGCATGAACCGGGCCGTCCGCAGGACCCGGGCCAGTCGCAGCAGCCGCAGCAGCGTGGTGTTCTCGCGGAGGAAGGGGATGAAGGCCGAGGAGACGACCAGCAGGTCGAAGACGTTCCAGGGATCCCGGAAGAAAGCTTTCGGCCGGTCGGCGTGCGCGCCCAGGCGGATCAGCATCTCCAGGGTGAAGGCGATCACGCAAAAGCGCTCGGTGGCCGCGAGGAGGCCGCTGTACTCGGCGGCGAGCCCGCTGTAGGTCTCGGCCCCCAGCAGTGCGGCGTTGAAGAGGATCACCGAGAAAACGGTGAGCGAGAACGCGGGCGCCTCGCACACGTCACGGCAGTGTGCGGCAAGCCGTCCGCGCCAGGTGTCCACCGCGGTCTGGTCGGTCATCGTGCTCCCTCGTACGTGCCACCGACCGCCCCGGCCCGCACGCGCCGGCTGCGCCGCGACGGAAGACGAGGCAGCCGAGGCGATGTTCATGTTCCGGGTCGTGTAACGCCCTACGGGGGAATTCGAGACGCCCTGGAGCGCTACATCGCCCGATCGGGGACCCGGCCCGCCTGTAGCCGGTCGCGGGGCGGCGGGCAGGATGGGTGCATGACGAGTGGTGACGGTGGGACAGGACAGGCATGGGCCGCGCTGGGCGGCCCCGGGGAACTGGCCGGGCGGGTCGGCTACCAGGGGCCCAGCGGGCTGGGGGACGGGCCGCTGCCCGTACGGGAACTCGCGCGGGCCACGGTCGGGGTGTGCGCGCTGGCTGCCGCCGAGCTGGCCGCCGTACGGGCGGGGGGCGGCGCGGAAGACGTGGCTCCGCTGCTGGTCGACGAAGGGGCCGTGGCCACGGCGTTCGTCAGCGAGCGCCACCTGCTGATCGACGGCCGGGCGCCCGTGACCTTCGCGCCGCTGTCCGGCTTCTGGCGGGCCGCCGACGGGTGGGTGCGGACGCACGCCAACTATCCGCACCACGAAGCCGCCTTGGCGCGCGTCCTGGGGACCGGAACCCGGGAGGGCGTGGCCGCGGCGATCGCCCGGCGGCGGGCGGTGGACGTCCAGGAGGAGGTCTACGCGGCCGGCGGGCTGGCGGTGGCCGTGCTGACGGAGGGGTTCGGCGCGCCGCAACCCCTCGTGGAGCGAACCTGCTCGGGCGTGCGCGGGCGGCCCCTCGGGCCGGTCGCCGCGGGGACGGGAGCACCGCTGGAGGGGGTGCGGGTGCTCGACCTGACCCGGGTCATCGCCGGTCCGGTGGCCACCAGGACGCTCGGACTGCTCGGTGCGGACGTGCTGCGGATCGACTCCCCGGGGCTCCCGGAGTCGGACGACGCCTACGCGGACACCGGTTTCGGGAAGCGCTCCGCCGTCCTGGACCTGGCGGCGGCGGAGGACCGGGAGGTGCTCGACGGCCTGCTGGCCGGTGCGGACGTGGTGGTCACGGGCTACCGGCCGGGAGCGCTCTCGCAGTACGGGCTGGGCGCGGAGGAACTGCTGGCGCGGCGGCCGGGACTGGTGGTCGCCGAGCTGTGCGCATGGGGCCGGCAGGGCCCCTGGGCGGGACGCCGGGGCTTCGACTCGCTCGTACAGGCGGGGTACGGGATCTCCGCGGCCTGCGGGGACGGAACCGCCCCCGGGGTGCTTCCGGCGCAGGCGCTGGACCACGGCACGGGGTACCTGGTGGCGGCCGGAGTCCTACGGGCCCTCGCGGAGGGCGGTGGACAGGCCCTGCGGTTCTCCCTGGCGGGTACGGCGTCGTGGCTGGTCCGCGAGGTGCCGGGGGCCGGCGCCCCCGTACCGGGCTACAGCCCGGATCCTTGGCTGCGGGAGACCGGATCGGGATACGGGCCGCTGCGGTACGCGGCTTCGCCCCTCGGCGGCCCCGACTGGAGCCGGGGCCCCTCCCGCTGGGGGACGGACCGGCCCGCCTGGCTCTGACGTTGGTGCCGCCGCCCCCGGGGTGTGGGGGCGGCGGCAACCGCTCGGACGGGCCGACCCGATCGGATCGATCGAACGGGTCGGACGGGTCGGACGGGTCGGACTGTCAAACCGTCGGACTAGAAGTACACGTTCCAGGTCACGCTGACCGAGGAGGACTTGCCCGCGGCGTCGGTGACCGTGAGGGTGCTGCTCCCGAAGCCCCAGGTGGTGGGCGAGCCGGTGATGACACCCGTGGCCGCGTTGATGCTCAGGCCGGCCGGCAGACCCGTGGCCTTGAAGGCGTACGGCTTGGTGCCGCCGGTGGTCTGGAGGGAGAGGGAGACGGGCTTGCCGATGTAGACGACCTGGTTGCCCGGGTTCGTCAGGACCGGGCTGGTGCCCGTGACCGTGGTGACGGTCCAGGAGAAGGTGGCGGACGCGCTCTTGCCCGCGCTGTCGGTGGCCGTGACGGTCACGCTGGAGGTGCCGGCGGTGGTGGCGGTGCCCGTGACGGTGCCGGTGGAGGAGCCGATGCTCAGGCCCGCCGGGAGGCCGGTGGCCGACCAGGAGTAGGGCGCGGTGCCGCCCGCGGCCTTGACGGTGAGGCTCGCCGCGGCGCCGACGGCGGAGCTCTGGCTGCCGGGGTTGGTCACGGACAGGGCCGTACCCGCAGTCGTGATCGTCCACGAGAAGGAGGCGGAACCGGTCTTGCCGGCGTTGTCGGTGGCGGTGACGGTCACGTTGGAGGTTCCGGCCGTGGTGGGGGTGCCCGTGATGGTCCCGGTGGAGGAGTCGATGGCCAGCCCGGCGGGCAGGCCCGTAGCGGACCAGGTGTAGGGGGCCGTGCCGCCCTCGGCGCTGTTCCTCAGCTCGGGTATGCGGGCGCCGATGACGCCGTTCTGGGCCGAGACCGCGGCGACGGTGACGTTTCCGGGCTGGGGGGCCGTGACGACCAGGGCGAGGTTGAACCGGGACAGGGCCTCGACCACGGGCTGGAAGATGGTGAACTTCTCACCGCTGCCCGAGGTGCAGGTGGCGCTGCCGCCGCCGGAGTGCAGGCCGACGGCCTTGCCCCCGGTCGCGGTGACGTACGCACCGCCCGAATCGCCGCCCGCGGAACAGGCGTTGGAGTACGACAGACCGTCGATGACCACGTTGCCGTAGTCCACGCTCTGGTCGACCTTGGTGACCTCGCCGCACCGCATGCCCGTGGTCTGCCCGGAACGGCAGATCGCGGTGCCGACCACGGCATCGGCCGAGCCGGTGACGGGGACGGTGGTGTGGGTCGCGTCGCCCGCCACGTACGGGGAGAGGTTCCACCCCGACTGGTCCACGTCGACGACGCCCATGTCGCCCTCCCGGGCGTTGACGCTGCTCCTGCCGTCCTTGTTGGACGTGCCCACACGGGTCCCGTCCTTGCCGTAGGCGGCCTGGTTGACGTCGTTGGTGCAGTGACCGGCCGTCAGGAAGGTCTTGGCGCCGCCGGTCACCCGGGTGGCGGCGAACCCGATGGAGCAGGGGCTCTCGCTGCCGGGCACCCACTTCTCGCCACCGGTCACGTCGGCCTGCTGCCGCGGGCCGCCGTCGGTCTCCGTGACGTGGACGATGCCGCCCAGGGCGGCGAGCCGGGCCACGAAGGCGTCGGTGGAGGCGTTGCGCGCCGTCCGGTCCACCGTGACGTCGATCCGGTTGTTCCGGACGTCGGGACCCCACGACACCACACCCGCGATCCCGGACCCGATGTCCCGCGTCACGGTCCGCGCGGTGGCGGCCAGTTCGGCCCGGCTGTAGCGGACCGGCCGGGCCACGGCGCCCGCGTCCCGCACCAGGGCGGCGTCCGCGGCGCTGGAGACGGCCGCGTTCAGGCGGCCCGTGGAGGAGTCGAACCACAGGCCCGCCACCCGGTCGCCGACCCGGCCCCGGATGACGGTGGCCGCCTTGCCGGCCGCCGCCTCGTCCGCGATCCGGTCGCGGACCTGCCCGGCGGAGAGGTGGAGATCGCGCTGCATGGCCTCGAGGACCTGCGGGGCCGCGGGGGCGGTGGCGGCGGTGGCGTGTGCGGGCAGGACGCCGAGGCCGCTGAGCGCGACGACGGCCGTGACCGAAGCGGCCGTGGCGGAGGCCCACTTGGACCTGTTGGAAAGACTTCGCACGGAAATCCCTTCATGGGGGGCGGACCGGAGGGGAAGCCGGTTCGGATGCGCGTCCCGTGGGGGAGACGGGACCCTTCGAGCCCCCGGAGCACCGATGTCGGGGAGCCGCGTCCGCGCACTCCGGGGTGGCCAACAGAGTGATCCCGGGCCGGCGCCGCGAGCATCGGAGGAATCCCTTGCGGGTCGCCTGCCGCGGGCTGAACAGCCCCAACACGACTGGCTCCGCCCCGTGTTGTCAGCCCGCGCGGCCGGATCAGGGCTTACGCGCGCGGCGCGGGCAGGGAGCGGGGGTGGGGCCGGGGCCCGCGCGGGCCGGGGCCGGGGGCGGGCACGGGCCCCGTGCCGCGTGCGGGTACGGAGTCTCGTGCGGGTACCGGAGGTCGCGTCGCGCCCGCGTACGGAGCCTCGCGTCGCGTGTGCGTACAGGAGGCGGCGCCATGCGCGCGTACGGATCCCCGCGCCCCGCGCCCGTACGTGCTCCGGGCCCGGAGTTCCGGGTCCGGGGGTGGGGCGGCGGGCCGTCCGGGTCGGGTCCCTGGTCCTCCCGTGGAGGGACGCGGTGCTCCGGGTCTGCCACCCCGCACCCGGAGCCGGGACGGCCCGCCGCCGCACCACCATCGCCGGGAGCGGGACCCCTTGGCATCAGGGGAAACCCTTGATCCCGCGGGCTGGCCGTGCCCGGCGTTGTCATGGGAACCGGCGCCGCCTACGGTGCCTCCTCGTGACGGCAGACACTGACCCCGCCCTCCCCGACAGGCCCGCGCCGGCCGCGGCCGCACACGCCGCCGGCGTGCTGGAGCGCGAGGGGCGGGTGGCGCTCGCCGGCCCCTGGGGCGCGGGGAAGACCACCGTCCTGGAGGACGTGCTGCGCACCGGGCGCGCGGGCTCCGGCTCCGATCCGGAGCGGACCGTGCTGCGCGTCACCACCGTCGAAGAGGACCGCGCGCACGTCTTCGGCGCGCTCGCCCAGATGCTGTCCCACTGCGGCCCGGCCCAGCTCGCGGCGCTCTCCGCCCGGCAGAACGAGGTGGTCGACCGGATCCTGCACCGGGGCGCCCGCGCCGCCGGCGAACCGCTCGCCGCCTCCGAGCAGTTGCCCGCCCGCCTCGCGGTGACCGCGCTGCTCGCGTCGGGCCGCTGGATCCTGGCCGTGGACGGGGCCCAGTGGCTCGACCCGGCCAGCGCCGACGTCCTCGGCTACGCCCTGCGCACCCTCGCCGCACCCGGGCTCACCGCGATCGTCACCGAACGCGTCCACGGCCGGGCCCAGGCCGCCGCCCGGCTGCTCGGGGGCCATCCCGCCCAGATCGACGTGGACCCGCTCGACGCGGAGGAGACGGCCGCCCTGCTCCACGCGCACGGCCTGCCCACCCGCTGGGCGGGCCCCCTGCAGAGCCACTGCGGCGGCCACCCCCTGCTGACCTCCGTGTCCTGTACGGCACTCGCCCGGCTGCCCGCGTCCCAGCGGCTCCGGCCCGCCCTGACCGGGCCGACCGTCGACGCGGCCGGGGCCTGGCTGCGCTCCACGCTCGGTGAGGACGCCCGGCACACCCTGATGCTCGCCGCCCTGACGAGCCGGCCCTCGCTGCCGCTCCTGCTGAGGGCGGGCCGCTCCGACGCCGAGGAACACCTCGCCCAGGCGCAGTCCGCCGGGGTGGTGAGCGTGGACCCGGGCAGCGCGGTCCGCTTCACGGCGGCGGCCCTGGCCCTGGCCGCCGCCCGCTCCGGGGCCAGGCCCCTGCGCGCGGCCGCCCACCTGACGCTGGCACGGGCCGTCGGGGATCCCGTCCACGAGGTGCGCCACCGGGCCCTGGCCGCGGACCTGCCCGACCAGGGACTGGCCGAGGACACCGAGACCGCGGCCGCCACCGCCAAGGAGGCCGGCGAACGGGCCCTGGCCGCCGAACTGTTCCTCCTCGCCGCCGAGATCACCCCGCCGGCCCGCTCCGCCCCGCGCATCCGCAGGCTCTCGTACGCCGCCCAGGAGGCGGCCTGCGCCGGCTCCGTCGACATCGCCCGGCAGGCGGCCGACGCCCTCACCGCCAGCAGGGCCGAGCCCACCGACCAGGTCACCGCGCTGCTCGCCGTGGTCGACGCCCACGGCCAGGCCGTCGCCGATCTGGAACCGCTGCTCGCGCGCTGCCGGGAACTGGCGGCCGGCCGGCCCGGCCTCCTCGCCGCCGTCGAACTCCGCGCGGCCATCGCCGCCAACGTCGCCCACGCGGCCCCGGAGCGGGCCCTGCGCGCGGCCGGCCGGGCCGCCGAACTCGCCGCCGGCGGCGAGCACCGCGCCCTGCGGGCGGCCGCGCTGACCATGCGCGCCCGGATGGAACGCGTCCTCGGCACCGCCGACGCACCGGGCACCCTTGCCGAGGCCCTCGCCCTGGGGATCCCGGCCCAGCACTCCGGGATCCGCAACAGCGCCCAGTACCTCGCCGCCCGGCACGCCGTCTTCGACGACCGGCTGGCCGAAGCGCGCGAACGGCTCCTGGAATTGCTGGCCCTCGCCGAGCACGAGGGCGACGCCGAGGACCTGGTGGACATCTGGCGCAGCCTCGCCGAGGTCGACACCCGGCTCGGGGCCTGCGCCCCGGCGCTCGCCTGGGCCGATCAGGCCGTACGGCTGTCCACCGGGGCGGGGCTGTCCATGGGCCCCGCCTGGTACACCGCGGCGCTGACGCAGAGCGCCGCCGGATCCTTCGCGGCCGCCCTGCGCACCGCCTCCTGCGGGGCCCGCGCCTCGCAGGAGGAGGGTGACGGACTGTACGTGTCGCGCAACCTCTGGGTCAGGGGCGCGGTCCAGCTGCACACCGGGGACGTCGACGGCGCCGTGGCCTCGCTCACGGCCGTCGCCGAGGCCGAGCGGCACGTCCCCTCGGCGGACCCCGGGATGTTCCGCTGGCAGCCGGACGCCGTGGAGGCCTTCACCTGCGCGGGCCGGACCGACCTGGCCCGCGCCCTGCTGGAGCGCTCCCGGCCCGCCGCGGGCACGGCCGGAGCCGGCTCGGGGCCGGGAGCGGCGCTGGACCGCGCCCACGGGATCCTGCTGGCCCGCGGCGGCGAAGTGGAGGAGGCGAGCGGCCTGCTGCACCGCACGGCGGCCGCCTTCGAAGAGCTGGGGCTCCCGCTGGAGCAGGCCCGTACGCTCCTCGCCCTGGGCCGGGTCGAGCGGGCCCGCAGGCGCCAGGCGGCCGCCCGCGCGGCCTGGGAGGCGGCCCGGGCCGTCTTCGACGACACCGGCGCCCGCCCCTGGCAGGAGCTCACGCGGGAGCTGCTCGACCGGGCGGGCGGACCGGGGCAGGCCGCGGGCCCGGCACCGGGCGCGAGCAGGCTGACGGAGTCCGAGTCGCGCCTGGCGGACCTCATCTGCCAGGGGGCCACCAACCAGCAGGCCGCCCAGCACATGTTCATCTCGGTGAAGACCGTCGAGGGCATGCTGAGCCGCGTCTACCGCAAGCTCGGCGTGCGCTCCCGCACCCAGCTCGCGGCGGCCCGCGCCGCCGCGGCCCCGGGCCGGGACGCACGGACGCCCCCGGAGTGACCTGGGGTCACTCCGGGGGCGTCCGGTGGATCGGTCCTGCGGGGCCTCGGAGGATCAGGCCACCGGAGCCGGGTAGGTCGGGTACTCGACGCCGGACACGTGCTGGACCACACGGATGACCTGGCAGGAGTAGCCGAACTCGTTGTCGTACCAGAGGTAGAGGATGGCGTTGTCGCCGTCCACCTTGGTGGCGCCCGCGTCGACGATCGAGGAGTGGCGCGAACCGACGAAGTCCATGGAGACCGCGTCGGGAGCGGTGGTGAAGTCGATCTGGCGCTTGAGCGGCGAGTGCAGCGAGACGTCGCGGAGGTAGTCGAGGACCTCTTCGCGGGTGGTCTCACGGCCCAGGCGCAGGCTCAGGATGGCGATCGAGACGTCCGGGACGGGGACGCGGATCGAGCTGCCGGTGATCGGCGCCTTGAGGTCCGGCAGCGCCTTGGCGACGGCGGAGGCGGCGCCGGTCTCGGTGATGACCATGTTCAGCGGCGCGGAGCGGCCGCGACGGTCGGCCTTGTGGTAGTTGTCCAGCAGGTTCTGGTCGTTCGTGAACGAGTGGACGGTCTCCACGTGACCGCGCAGGACACCGTACTCGTCGTCCATGGCCTTGAGCGGCGGGACGATCGCGTTGGTGGTGCAGGAGGCGCAGGACAGGATCTGCTCGTCCGGCTTGATCGTGTCGTGGTTGACACCGTGCACGATGTTGGGGACGTCGCCCTTGCCCGGAGCCGTCAGGACGACCTTGTCGATACCGGGGCGCAGGTGCTTGGACAGGCCCTCGCGGTCGCGCCACTTGCCGGTGTTGTCGATCAGGATGGCGTCCTTGATCCCGTACACCGTGTAGTCGACCTCGGACGGGTCGTTGGCGTAGATCACCTTGATCTCGTTGCCGTTGGCGACGATCGTGCTGGTCGCCTCGTCCACGGTGATCGTGCCCTGGAACTGGCCGTGGATCGAGTCGCGGCGCAGCAGCGAGGCGCGCTTGACCAGGTCCGCCTCGCCGCCGCCGCGGACGACGATGGCGCGCAGGCGCAGGCCGTTGCCGGAGCCGGCCTTTTCGATCAGCAGGCGGGCGACGAGGCGGCCGATGCGGCCGAAGCCGTAGAGGACGACGTCGCGGCCTTCGCCGCGCTCGATCTTGTTCTCACCCGTGGCACCGGCGACGGCGAGAGCGGTGAACTCCTCCACCGAGAGGCCGCGCTCGTCGGTCGCGTACGTCGCGGCGAGCATGCCGAGGTCGATCTGCGAGGGACCGAGGTCCAGCGTGGTGAGCGCCTGCAGGAACGGCAGGGTCTCGGTGACCGAGAGCTCCTCGCCGTCGATCTGCCGGGCGAAGCGGTGGGTCTTGAGAATGCTGACCACGGACTTGTTCACCAGGGAGCGGCTGTGGAGCAGGATCGTGACGTCCCGCTCGCGGTGCAGCTTCCCGATGATCGGGATCATCGACTCCGCGATCTCCTCGCGGTTCTTCCAGTTGGTGAACGAGTCGTCGTCTTTGACAGTCACAGATCATATCTTTCGAGCTAGGCGGCGCTCATATGCTAACCCGTGCCCGATTCGGGACTTCAAGCACCCCCTGGGCATCCTTTCAGCCCTCGCTCAGCCCTCGGTCCGCTGGGTCACGGGGGCATTGCTCTCGTCGCCCAGGAACTCGTACCAGCGGCGCTGCAGGCACAGGTAACGGGTGTCCGCCTCGGCCAGCGCGAGGAAGGAGTCGACCGTGTCGGCCAGCCGCTCGCGCAGCCCCGCGTCGGTCAGCTCCCCGTCCTCGCCGAAGGCCGAGTGCGCCATGGCGAGGCTGAACATGTCGGGGTACACCCGGGCCCCGAGGTGTTCCAGCGGGACCCGCAGCGCCCAGAGCCCCCGGTTCCCGCCGACCATCGACGGGGAGGCGGAGACCAGCAGGGTCTGCTTGTCCTTGAAGGGCTGCGGCCGGAACCGGGACACCCAGTCGACGGCGTTCTTCAGCACACCGGGCACGGAGGCGTTGTACTCGGGCGAGGCGATCACCAGGGCCTGCGCGGCGAGCAGCCGCTCGCGCAGGGCGGCGGAACCGGGGGGCTGGCCGCCGGCCTGCTCGTCGTCACCGTCGTAGGTGGGCATCACGAAGTCCCCGATCCGGGCGAGGTCGGCGACGGCGCCCGACCGCTCGACCTGGCCGGCGACGAGCGCGGCCAGCCGGGCGTTCACCGAGCCCTCGCGGGAGGATCCCGCGAGGACGAGGACCCGTAGCGCCTCGGATCCCGTGGTCGCGTCCGGGGCGGCGGGGGCGGCCGGATCCGTCGGGAACTTCGGGCTCTGGGGCTGGTTCGCATCGGTCACGTGCGGGACCGTACGGGACCCGGCGGGGGGCCGCGCGGAGCGGCGCACGGGCTGTCACCCGGACGGGGTCAGTTGGCGCTCCAGCCGCCGTCCAGGGGCAGCGAGGTGCCCGTCACGTAACCGGTGTGCGGACCGCACAGCCAGGCGGCGGCCGCCGCCACCTCCTCGGGCTCGATGAGCCGCTTGATCGGCGAGCGGGTCAGCAGCACCTCGGAGAGCACGTCCCCGGCGTCGATGCCGTGGGCGGCGGCCTGGTCCAGGATCTGCCCTTCCACCAGGGGGGTGCGGACGTAGCCGGGGCTGATGCAGTTGCTGGTCACCCCGTACGGGGCCCCCTCGATCGCGGTGACCTTGCTCAGCCCCTCCAGGGCGTGCTTGGCGGCCACGTAGGCCGATTTGTACGCGCTGGCGCGCAGCCCGTGCACGCTGGAGATGTTGACCACCCGGCCCCAGCGGGCGGCGTACATGTGCGGCAGCACGTGGCGCAGCAGCAGGAAGGGAGCGGTGACCATCACCTGCTGGATCAGGGCGAACCGCTCCGGCGGGAACTCGGTGATCGGGGCGACGTGCTGCAGCCCGGCGCTGTTGACCAGGATGTCGACGGCGGCGGGCAGCTCCCCGACGGCGGCGGGATCGGCCAGGTCCACGGCGTGGGCGTGCCCGCCGACCAGGCCGGCGACGGTCTTTGCGGCCGCCGCGTCGATGTCGGCCACGTGCACGACGGCCCCGGCCTCGGCCAGGGCCACCGCGCACGCCCGGCCGATGCCGCTGCCGCCGCCCGTCACCAGGGCGACGCGCCGGAGCAGACCGGTGGGGGAAGGAAGTTCGCTCGTCATGGCCGGAAGCGTAGGGAGGGCCGCGGGTGGCGCCCACGGTGCCGCACCCCACACTCGGCGCCGCCCGTATGGAGCCGGCCACCATGCGGGCCGGCGGTCTACGGGGCGGGGCGCGGGCGTCCTCAGGCGCCGAGCGGGCAGCTGGTCAGCAGGGTCGCGGGGGTGGCCGCCGGATCCCGGGGCACGGTGCGGCCGAGCGGTGGCCGCGCCCCGCGGCCGATCCACTCCTCCAGGGCGGTGAAGGCGGCGCGGTGGCAGGGGGTGAGGGGGCGCAGCCGGTCGGGGAAGGAGTCGACGAGCGAGTCCACGTGGGTGCCGCCCTCGATCCGGTAGTAGCGCATCAGGCTCCCGCGGCCGGCCCGGCGGACCATCTCGGCGTAGACGTCGGAGTCCCGGGAGATGGGGAGCAGCACGTCGAGGGTGCCGTGCAGGGTGATCAGCGGTTTGCCGATCCGGCCGGTGAGCCCGATCCGCTGGACCGCGCGGCGGACCTCCGCCGGCCGGTCGGCGTAGGCGTAGTCGGCGTCACAGGCCGGGGTGCCGGGCGCGCAGAAGGGGGTTCCGGCCTCGGCCGGACCGTCGAAGCCCGGATCGAACTCCTCGCGGTAGATCCGCTGGGTGAGGTCCCAGTAGTAGCTGTGGTGGAAGGGCCACAGGAACTCGGAGCCGGCCGGGAAACCGGCGGCGAGCATCGCCTGGTGCGCCGGCCCGGCCTGCGGGCCGCCGGCCGCGTAGGCGGGGTAGGCGGTCAGGGCCGGGGGCAGGAAGGTGAGCAGGTTGGGGCCGTCGGCCCGCCACAGGGTGCCCTCCCAGTCCACCCCGCCGTCGTACAGCTCCGGGTGGTTCTCCAGCTGCCAGCGCACGAGGTAGCCCCCGTTGGACATGCCCGTCGCCAGGGTGCGGTCCGGGGCCCGGCGGTAGCGCTGCGCGACGACCGCGCGGGCGGCCCGGGTCAGCTCGGTGACCCGGGTGTTCCACTCGGCGACGGCGTCCCCGGGAGTCCGTCCGTCGCGATGGAAGGCGACCCCGGTGTTGCCCTTGTCGGTGGCGGCGAAGGCGTAGCCGCGCGCGAGCACCCAGTCGCCGATGGCCCGGTCGTTGGCGTACTGCTCGCGCACGCCCGGGGAACCGGCGACGACGAGTCCGCCGTTCCAGCGGTCGGGCAGCCGGATCACGAACTGCGCGTCGTGGTTCCAGCCGTGGTTGGTGTTGGGGACGGCGGCCGGGGCGGCGGTGTCGGGGAAGTAGCCGTCGATCTGGATGCCGGGCACACCGGTCGGGACGGACAGGTCCTTGGGGGTGAGGCCGGCCCAGTCGGCGGGATCGGTGTGCCCGGAGGCCACGGTGCCCGCCGTGGTCAACTCGTCCAGGCAATCCGCCTGTTGGTGTTCGGCTCCCGGTACGTGGAGCCGGGCGAGGCGGGCGCAGTGCGCGTCGGCCCCGCCGGCGGCGGCCGGGGGAGCGGGGAGCGCCAGCAGGGCCGAGGCCAGGAGGACGACGGCCGCGGTGGCGGTGGAGGTGAAGGGACGGATGGCCGGTGGCACGGGAAGCCTCCAGAGGGCGTACGGGAACGGGGGATTGCGGGGGAAGGGAGGGGGCGGTTCAGGGGCAGCCGGCGTCGGCGATGACGTAGTAGCCGGCGGGCGCCTCCCTCAAGGTGTGGGTGACGTAGAGGTTGTAGAGGCCCAGGTTCTGTCCCGAGCCCTTGGCGTAGGCGTAGCTCCCGTCGGTGGTGGCCCGGCCCGCCTGCACCTGCCGGTAGTTGTCGGCCTTCCAGCACGCCGCGGGCGCGCCGGTCGTGCTCGCCGTGAGCGGCGCGGAGCGGGCCCCGGGCGTTCCCGTGCCGTCGCGGGCTGCCACGGTCCAGGTGTGGCCCGTACCGGGGGCGAGGCCGCCGTCGGTGTGCGGGGGGCCGGCCGGGGTGGCGACCTGGACCCCGTCCCGGTAGAGGGCGTAGTCGGCGGCGCCGGGCACCCGGTCCCAGGTGAGGGTGACGGAGGAGTCGCCGACGGCGGAGGCGGCCAGACCGGAGGGTGCGGGCAGGGTGCCGGGATCCGGGTCGGGGTCGGGCGTGGAGCCGTCCAGGTGGAAGAACTTCGAGATCCAGTGGGCGGAGCAGATCGAGGTGAGGAAGTACGCCGCCCCGGTGTGCCCGCACTGTCCGGGACCGGAGCCCGGATCCACCGGGGTGCCGTGCCCGATGCCGGGGACCCGGTCCACCTCGACGACCACCGTGCCGTCGGTCGCCGCGTACTCCTCCTGGCGGGTCGCGTCGGGCCCGATGACGGAGGTGCGGGTGGGGGTCTGCGGGATCCCGTGCAGGGCCGTCCACTGGTCGCGCAGTTCGTCGGCGTTGCGGGGGACGACGGTGGTGTCGGCGTCGCCGTGCCAGATCGCGACGCGCGGCCAGGGGCCGGTCCACGAAGGATGGGCGTCGCGGACCAACTGGGCCCAGGCGGCGGGCGACTTGTCCACCCCGGGGTTCATGCAGGTGTAGGGGCTGCCGCCCTTGGCGCAGTCGTAGGGCAGCCCGGCGATCACCGCCCCGGCCGCGAACACGTCCGGGTAGGCCGCGAGCATCACGGAGGTCATGGCGCCGCCGGCCGACAGGCCCGTGACGAAGGTGCGGGCGGGGTCGGCGGAGTAGGCGGAGACGGCGTGGGCGGCCATCTGCCGGATGGACGCGGCTTCGCCCTGGCCGCGCCGGTTGTCCGCGGCCTGGAACCAGTTGAAGCACTTGTTGAGGTTGTTCGCGGAGCTGGTCTCCGCGAAGACGACCAGGAACCCGTCGCGGTCGGCGAGTTCGGGCAGTCCGGAGTTGTCCGCGTAGGTCTGGGCGTTCTGGGTGCAGCCGTGCAGGGCGATCACCACGGGCGGCTCGGCGGGGAGGGAGGCCGGGCGGTAGACGTACATGGAGAGCTGCCCGGGATTGGCCCCGAAGGCGGTGACCCGCTGGAGCGTGACGGCCGCGGCGGCCGGGGCGGCGGGACCGGCCACCACCCCGCCCACGGCCAGGAGCACCAGGGCGAGCAGGCGTGCGAGGGCCCGGGTGCGGAACGGTCTGCTGCGGAAGGACATGGCGGCTCCCTGAGGCGGCGGGCAGGGGGCGGGCCCGTCGTCCGGGGCCCGCGGTGCCCGCCACCGTAGGAGCGGCCCGCCCGGCCGCGGCATGGCGTGGACCGCCACAGTCGGAACCCCGCTTGACCGGTCCGCGAGGGTTGCGGGAGACCCCGCCCGCTGCTAACGGCCCGCCGTTCAGATGGCCGCCACCCCGAGCTCCGCCTCCGTCGCCGTGCGGACCTCGTCCAGGGAGACCCCGGGAGCCAGTTCGCGGAGCAGGAACCCCTCCGGGGTGATGTCGAGGACCGCCAGGTCGGTGATGACCCGCTGGACGACGCCCCGCCCGGTCAGCGGCAGCGTGCACCGCTCCACGAGCTTCGGCGTGCCGTCCCTGGCGGTGTGCTCCATCAGCACGATCACCCTGCGCGCGCCGTGCACCAGGTCCATCGCGCCGCCCATCCCCTTGACCATCTTCCCGGGGATCATCCAGTTGGCCAGGTCTCCGGCGGCCGACACCTGCATGGCGCCCAGCACGGCCGCGTCCACGTGCCCGCCGCGGATCATGCCGAAGGACAGCGCGGAGTCGAAGAACGAGGCGCCCGGCCGGACCGTGACCGTCTCCTTGCCCGCGTTGATCAGGTCCGGGTCCACCCCGTCGGCCGCAGGGTACGGGCCCACGCCGAGGATGCCGTTCTCCGACTGGAGCACCACCTCGACCCCCGGCGGCAGGTGGTTGGGGATGAGGGTCGGCAGGCCGATCCCCAGGTTCACGTACGTACCGTCCGTCAGCTCGCGGGCGGCGCGGGCCGCCATCTGCTCACGCGTCAGAGCCATGTCACACGCCGCCTTGCTGCTCGGGGAGGAGGGAGGCCACCGGGACGGCCCCGACCGTGCTTGCCGTCCGGACCGTTCGGCGCTCGACGCGCCGCTCCGCCGCCGGATCACCGGGCCGCACGCGGACCACCCGCTGGACGAAGACGCCGGGCAGATGGACACTGTCCGGATCCAGCTCTCCCGGCTCGACCAGCTCCTCCACCTCGGCGATGGTGACGCGCCCCGCCATGGCGGCGAGGGGATTGAAGTTGCGTGCCGAGGAATGGAAGACCAGGTTGCCGTGCCGGTCCCCGGCCGCCGCCCGCACCAGGGCGAAATCCGTGGTGATGCCCTCCTCCAGGAGGTACTCCCGGCCGCCCCAACTGCGCAGCTCCTTGGGCGGCGAGGCCACGGCGACGCCCCCGTCGGCGCGGTAGCGCCACGGCAGGCCCCCCTCCGCCACCTGCGTACCGGCCCCGGCCGGGGTGTAGAACGCCGGGATGCCCGCGCCGCCGGCCCGCAGCCGCTCGGCGAGGGTGCCCTGAGGGACGAGCTCCACCTCCAGTTCGCCGCTCAGGTACTGGCGGGCGAACTCCTTGTTCTCGCCCACGTACGAGCTCGTCATGCGGGCGATCCTGCCCTCGCGCAGCAGCAGCCCCAGACCCCAGTCGTCCACCCCGCAGTTGTTCGACACCACGTTCAGGCCGCGTACCTCGGCGCGCTCCAGCAGCGCGCCGATCAGCACGCCCGGCACCCCGCACAGGCCGAAGCCGCCCACCGCGAGCGAGGCTCCGGCGGGGATGTCCGCCACCGCCCCCGCCGCGTCGGCGACTTCCTTGTCCAGCCCCATCGCACACCCTCCTCCGTCCGGCCCGTGGCCGCCGGCCACCCGAACGGGCCGGCGCGGTCGGGCCGGCCCGACCGACCCTAGGAACCGCCGGCCCGCCCTGGCCATGGCCGCCGGACACACACCGGACCCCCCGGCTGTGTGGTCCCGGAGCCGGGGGCGGAATCGGGGAACCGGCGGGGCGGCGGGTACGTCACAGTCGTGCTGCCGATCCGGCACCGGAGAACGAAGGGGACAGATGGTGCGTCGAACCACCGATACAGGCCTGCGGGTTGTGAGGGCGAAGGCGGCCGTGGCCGTCGCGGCCGTACTGCTTCTCACCGGCTGCGGGAACGCGGTCGTGGCCGACCCGGTCGACCCCGGCGGGAAGGCCGTCCAGCCCGGGCAGGCCGCCCCGGCCAAGACGGCCGGGGCATGCCCGGAGGCCGACCTCACCGGACCGCAGGCGGCGCCGACGCTGATCGACGGCACCCCGGCCAACACCCCCGAGGGCGAGCGGCTCTCGACGGCGATCGGCGCACAGGGCGAGGGCGCCTTCGCCGACATCTACTCCAGCCAGATCACCGACCATCCGGCCGGCCGGGTCGCCCTGTGCGTCACCGACCTCGCCCGCGGCCGGCTCCTGGTGGAGGCCGCGCACGCGGCGGACCCGGAGGCGGACCCCGCACGGGCCGACCTGTACCTGAGCCCGTACTCGCAGCGCACGCTCCAGGCCGCCGCCGACAAACTCGTCGGGCTGAAGGCCGAATTCCCGCTCTACAGCACCGCCGCCGCCCGCGGCGCGGTCGTGGAGGTCACCACCAACAAGGCGGGCGCCGCCTCCGCCGCGTTCAAGGCCCTGCTGGAGAAGGCCACGGGCGGCATCCCCGTAGAGGTCGAGCAGGGCGAGCAGCCCACCCTGCTGGAGGCCACGCTGCCCGCCGCACACTGACCGGCCACGGCTACGAGGTCCGTCCCGCGTCCGGTCCTGCCTCCGCCTCCGCTTCAGCGCGTACGAGCAGTTCCGCCATCGCCGCCCGGGGGAGCGACGGGTTGGCCGCCGCGGCCCCGGCCGTCTCCGGTGCACCGTGCGCGAGGAGGTCCGCGAGGACGGGCGCGGACAGGGCGGGCCGGCGTGCGGCATCGGCCCGGGCCCTGGGCTCCGACAGGCACGCGAGCAGCGCGGCCTCGGGGGCGTTCGGGTGTACGGCGATCTCCCGGAGGGCGCGCCGCACGGGCGGATCGTGCCGGGCCAGGTCCGTCAGCAGGGCGGGTGACGCGTCCGGGTTGGCCGCGACCCGCGCGAGGACCCGTACGCCGTGCCGTGCCACCATCGCGCGCAGCCTGACCCCGGACAGGCCGGGGTGCGGGGCGACGCATGCGACGACGGCCGCATCAGGGTCCCCGGCCAGGGCGTCGCGCACCTCCGCCGAAAGGCTCCGGCTCCGGGCCGCCAGTGCGCGTACCGCGGCGTGCGGGGAGGCGGCCAGCTCGGCGAGCTCGCTCGGGGTGGCGGCGGCGACCCTCGGCAGCGGTCTGCCGGTGAGCCGGACCGTCCGGGACAGCTCCGCGAGCACGTCGAGCGGGACGTTCGGGTGGTCGGCCAGCACGCGGCGCACACCGGCGTCCCTGGCTGCGTCCCCGGCCATCGCGCGGATGAGCGGCCCGCCGAGCGCCGGGTTCCCCGCGACCTCCAGCCGGACGGCCGGGATCGGGTCCGCGGCCAGTCGGGCGTACAACTCCTGCGGCAGGTCGGTCCGTTCGGCGAGCGCCCAGCGGACGAGCATCGACGGGTGGCCGGCCAGGGCGGCCGCGACCCCGGTGGGGGTGGCGGGATTGCGCGCGGCACGCTGGAGCGTGTCGTGCACGGTGGACTCGTGGCCGCCCGCACAGGCGGCTCCGCCGGGCAGTTCGCAGTCCCGTCGCGGGCAGTGGGGATCGTGCGTGAACGGGATCTCCTCGCGGTCGCAGACCAGGCAGGACAGCGCGGGGGCGAGCCCCTCCCCGGTGATCAGCGCGGCCAGGGCGGCCGACGGGACCGCCTCGTTGAGCGCGGTCGCCATCCGGACCTCGGCGTGCGGGTGCGCCGCCAGGCGGGCGGCGAGAGCCGGATCGGTGGTCCAGAGGCCGAGTTCGGCGACGACCGACACGTCCGGATCCGCCGCGAGTGTCTCCTGGACGTCGAGCGGCAGCCCGGGCCGGGAGGCGAGCTGACGGCGGGTCTCCCGGTCGGGATGGGCGGCGAGCACCCGGGCCCACTCGGGCAGCCCGAGCCCCTCGTCGAGCAGGGCGAGGGCCACCGGGGGCCGGTCGAGCGGGTCCACGCCGGCGGGATCCAGCTGCCCGGCGTGCGCGAGCCGGATCGCCGCCGACTCGTTGGCGGCCAGGGCCCTGACCTGGCCGGAGGTGAGGTCGGTGCGCTCGGCCAGCGCGCAGGCGAGCTCCCCGTCCGGATCGGGGACGCGGCCCGCGAGGCCGGTGAGCCGGTCGAGTAGGTCGGCGGGCAGGGCCGGATTCGCGGCGAGGCCGCACAGGAGCGGGATCACGGGCGGACCGCCCCGGCCAGGGCCTCGGTCAGGGCCGCGGCGTGGGGATGCGGGCGGCGCCGGCGCGGCGACAGCACGCCGATGTGCCGTGCGGGGCAAGGGGGTTCGACCGGCACGACGGCGACACCGCCGGGATCCCCGGCCCCTGCCCCGGGATCCCCGGCCACGCCGCGGGGATCGCCGGCCCTGTCCTCGGCCTCGGCCCCGCTGCCGGCCCCGCTGCCGCTCCCGGCCCCGCTCCCGCTCCCGCTCTCGGTCCCGCTCCCGGCCCCGGCCCCGGTCCCGGTCCCGCTCCCGGCCCCGGTCCTGGCCCCGGCCTCGGCCCCGGCCCACTGCCCCAGTGCGACCTGGGGGATCAGTGCGACGCCGACGCCCGCCGCGACGAGGGAGCGGGCGAAGAAGTAGTCCGTGGTGGAAGCCGCCACCCGGAGGGTGAAACCGGCCCGCTCCGCGTACCGGCGGAGGTACGCCTCGGTCTTGAGGCAGCCCAGCACCCAGCGCTCGGAGGCGAGTTCGGCCGGAGCGATCGACGCGCGCTCCGCGAAGGCGTGCCCCGGGGGCAGGACCAGCGCCAGCGGGTCCTCCATCAGCGGCAGCCAGTCGAGCGCCGCCTCCGGCCCCAGCGGCAGCGGCCCGTCGAAGTGGTAGGTCAGCGCGAGATCGGCGGCGCCCGAGCGGACCATGGGCACGGCCTCCTCCGGCTCGGCCTCCAGGACCGTCAGCTCCACCTCCGGACGGTCCGCGACGAACCGGGCGAGCGCGCCCGGCAGCAGCCTCCGGCCGCCGCTCACGAAGGTGGCGACCGTCAGCCGCGGGCGCTCGGCCGTGACCCGGTCGATCTCGTGGCGCACCCGGTCGAGCTTGGCCGACACCGCTTCCGCCGCCTCCACCAGCAGCCGGCCCGGCTCGGTGAGCGTGATCCCGCGCGTACTGCGCACGGCGACGGGGTGGCCGAGGCTCCGCTCCAGCGCCGCGATGTGCTGGGACACGGCCGAGGGCGTGAGGAGCAGCGCCCCGGCGGCCTTGTTGAAGCTGCCGTGCTCGGCCACGGCGCGCAGGACGCGCAGCCGCTGCACATCGATCATCAGTTTCCCTTACGACGCGAACAGCATTCCGGTAGTTCCGCTGGCGACGGTACAGCGGCAGAGTCCCGGACATGAAGAAGATTCTCGTCATCGGCGGAAGCCGCTACTTCGGAAAGCACCTGGTCACCCTGGAGCGGGACGCCGGCAACGAGGTGACCGTCCTCAACCGGGGCTCCGCCGCCCCGCCCCGGGGCGTCGGCCACCTGATCGCCGACCGGGAGGACGAAGCGGGGCTCCGCGCGGCCCTGGGGGAGCGCACCTTCGACGTGGTCTTCGACCAGGTCTGCTACACGCCCGGGCAGGCGGAGACCGCCCGCCGGGTCTTCGCCGGACGCACGGGGCGGTACGTGATGACCTCGACGATCGAGGTCCACGACCCCGCGCCGCCCACCCCGGAGGCCCGCGCCTACGCCGAGGGCAAGCGGCGGGCCGAGGAGGTCCTGGGGGCGGAGCCCGCCCTCGGCCACGTGGCCGTGCGCACCGCGCACGTGCTCGGCGGCGGGCGCGCGGAGTTCACCGGCCGGCTCGCGCACTACGTGGAGCGGATCGGCGCAGGGGTTCCGGTGGCCGTGCACGAAGCCCCGTACCCCACCTCCTTCATCCACCACCACGAGATCGCCGGGTTCCTGCACTGGGCCGGGCAACAGGCCTTCACCGGGCCGGTGAACGCCGCCTCGCACGGGGAACTCGACGTGCTCGGCCTGTCGCAGGCCGTCGCCGAGCGGGTCGGCCGGGCGCCGCGCCTGCGGACGGTACCGGCCGGGTCCGAGGCCTCGCCCTTCTCCTTCGACCGCGCCTACGCGATGGACAACGGCCGGGCCGCCGCCCTCGGCTTCCGCTTCGGCCGGATCGAGGACTGGCTCCCGGATGCCATCGGGGAGACGACTTAGCGGTCCCCGGCCCGGCGCTCCAAGGGAGTTGCTACTGCCGAGTTGTTCACACTGAAGGTGACGCTTCCCGCCCGGTAGCGGTCGTCGGACCACTCGATCGGGCGGCCCGTGCGGGTCGCGGAGACGTGCCGCTGGCGCAAAAGCGGGCTCCCCCGGCGGATCTCCAGCAGCCGGGCGTCCTCGCTGCCGGCGGGAAGCGCGTCGATGAGGTGTTCCCCGTAGTGGGCGACGATCCCGGACTCGTTCGCGAGCCCGTCCATCACCGAGCGGCAGTCCTCGGGCATCGCCTCGACCGCCGCCGCCACCCAGTCCGCGTAGGCCGTCCGCTCGACCATCGTCGGCTCCCCGTCGAGCAGCCGGAGCCGCAGTACGGCGAGGATCTCCGTGCCGGGCGGCAGGGCCAGCCGGTCGGCCTCCTCGGCGGTGGCCGGGCGGCGGGTGCGCGACAGGAACCGGCTCGCGGCCTGGTGGCCGACGCCTTCGGCCCACTGGGCGAAGCTGTTGAGCTCGCCGAAGCTGTGCTTGCGCTCGTGGCGCAGGACGATCCTGCGGGCCCCCTGCCGGGAGCCGATCAACCCCTCCGCGGCGAGCGTGGCCACGGCCTGGCGGACCGTCCCGCGGGAGGCCGACCAGCGCGCCGCCAGATCGCTCTCCGAGGGCAGCTGGGCACCCACCGGGTACTCGCCGGAGAGGATCGACCGGCGCAGCGCCTCGGCGATCTCCAGATACCGCACCGTCCCCATGCCGCTCCCGCCTCCCCGTGTCGTCAGTGGTGTCGTCCCGCCAGTGGTGATGCCCGTCGTGACTGTGCTCGCCAGCCTAGGGCGACCGGGGTCTGAAGATCATCATGCGGGTCTGCAGTCACGATCGGATCCGGCCAATCCCGGTCTTCCTCGAGTCGTGCACCGCGCGACAGCCGCCGTTCACCGTCCGTACAGTGCCCCAGGGCGAACTGGAGCCAACTTGTTCAGACAAGTGAACCCCTGCCAAGGATCCAGTCTCCGGGAGAGACCGTGCTCAGTTCCTCCGCCCGTCGCGGTGCGGCCGTTCTGCTCAGTGCCGCCGTGCTCACCACGCTCAGCGCGTGCGGCGCCGCACCCGACCAGTCCGCCGGCTCCGCCGGTGGCGACGGCAAGAACAAGACCCAGCCGGGCGCCGCCACCTCGGTCGCCGACTTCGGCGGGCTGGAGGGCCTCGTCGCGGCCGCCGAGAAGGAGGGTGAGCTCAACGTCATCGCGCTGCCCGCCGACTGGGCGAACTACGGCGAGATCCAGAAGGCGTTCCAGGCGAAGTACCCCAAGATCAAGATCAACGCCGAGAACCCGGACGCCTCCAGCGCCGACGAGATCGCCGCGGTCAAGTCCCGCAAGGGCCAGACCCGCGCCCCCGACGTCCTGGACCTCGGCATCGCCTTCGCCCGCAGCGGCGCCGCTGAGAACCTCTTCGCCCCGTACAAGGTCACCGCCTGGGACAAGATCCCCGCCGCCCAGAAGGACGCGGACGGCCGCTGGTACAACGACTACGGCGGCTACGTCTCCATCGGCTGCGACGCCGCCCGCATCCCGAACTGCCCGCAGTCCTTCGCCGACCTGGCCAAGCCCGAGTACAAGGGCAAGGTCGCCCTCAACGGCAACCCGACCAAGTCCGGCTCCGCCTTCGGCGGCGTCTACGCGGCGGCCCTCGCCAACAAGGGCTCCTTCGCGGACATCCAGCCCGGCATCGACTTCTTCGGGCAGCTGAAGAAGAGCGGGAACTTCATCCCCGTCGAGTCCACCCCGGCCACCGTCGAGAAGGGCGAGACCCCCATCTCGATCGACTGGGACTACCTGAACGCCGGCTACGCCGAGCAGTTCAAGGGCAAGGGCGTCGACTGGAAGGTGGCCATCCCCACCGACGGCGTCTACGCCCAGTACTACTCGCAGGCCATCAACAAGGACGCCCCGCACCCGGCGGCCTCCCGCCTGTGGATGGAGTTCCTGTACAGCACCGAGGGTCAGAACCTCTGGCTGGGGGGCTACGCCCGCCCCGTGCTGCTGCCCGCCATGACCCAGGACGGCACCGTCGACAAGGAAGCCGTCACCAAGCTCCCGCAGGTCCAGGGCACCCCGTCCTTCCCGGCCTCCACCGAGCTGGACAAGGCCAAGGCCACCCTCTCCGAGAAGTGGGACAAGGCCCTCAGCTGATGTCCGCCTCCTCCACCACCCCCCACTCGACGGGGACCGCCGGCGGCAGCACCACCCGCCGCCGGCGGCGCGGCCCGCGCACCTGGCTCGCCGCCCTCCCCCTCCTCGCCTTCACCGGGCTCTGCTTCGGCGTCCCGCTGGGCGCCATCGCCTTCGGCGCGGTCACCCGTACCGACCCGGTCAGCGGCGCCACCCAAGTGACCGGCGAGCACCTGGCCCGCTCCCTCCAGGGGCCCTACCTCGGCTCGCTCACCGGCAGCGTCCAGCTCTCGGCCCTCACGGCGCTCGTCGCCGGGGTGCTCGGCGTCCTCATCGCGCAGGCCGTCGTCACCTCGCCCTCCCGGGCCCTGCGCGGAGCGGCGCTGACCGCCTCGGGCGTGCTCGCCAACTTCGGCGGGGTCCCGCTGGCCTTCGCGTTCATCGCCACCGTCGGGATCGCCGGGGTCGTCACCCAGCTCGCCGACCTGACCGGCCTCGGCTGGAACCTCTACTCCTTCACCGGCCTCACCGTGGTCTACCTCTACTTCCTGACCCCGCTGATGGTGCTGGTCACCGTCCCCGCGCTGGACGGGCTGCGCCCGCAGTGGCGCGAGGCCGCCCAGAACAGCGGGGCGAGCACAGGGCAGTTCTGGCGCCACGTCGGCCTGCCCGTCCTCGCACCCACCCTGCTCGGCGGGTTCGTGCTCCTCTTCGGCACGGCCTTCGCCGCGCACGCCACGGCCGCCGCCCTCGTCGGCGGCTCCGTCCCCCTGGTCACGCTCAAGATCGCGGACGCCCTGTCCGGGAACGTGCTGACCGGCCAGGAGAACGTGGCCCTGGCCCTCGGCCTCGACATGATCGTGATCGCCGGCCTGGTCATGGCGGTCTACCTGCCCCTCCAGCGACGGAGCGCCCGATGGCTGCGATGACCCCGACGCCCGCCCCCGAAGGCGGGGCGTCCCCGGCCGCTTCGAGCGCCACGGCCCCTACGGCCGGCTCGGACCCCACGGCCGCCACGGACCCCACGGCCGCCACGGACCCCACGGCCGCCACGGACCCCACGGCCGGCACGGCCGCCGGTCCGGCCCCTGCGGGCCGGACCGGGCAGCCCGACCGGCAGCGGGACCGGCAGGAGCCCGCGCCCCGCGCCCCGCGCCGGCTCCGCGCCCGGCCCCGGGTGTGGCGCGGAGCGGTGCTCGCGCTCGCGGGCGCGTACTTCCTCCTCCCGCTCCTCGCCTCCTTCGTGTTCACCGTGCACGTCCCCGGCCAGGGCATCAGCTTCGAGGCGTACACCCAGCTGCTCGGCGCCGAAGGGTTCACCGAGAGCCTGCTGCTCTCGCTGGGCCTCGCCGCCGCGACCATCGCCGCCTCGCTGCTCCTCGCCGTGCCCGCGCTGGTCGCCGTACGCATCGGCTCGCCGCGGCTGCGCCCGGTCGTGGAGGTGATGTGCATGATGCCGCTCGTGGTGCCGCCGATCGCCCTGGTCACCGGGATCACCACGGTGCTGCGCTGGGGTCCCGAGCACCTCTCCCGGACCCCGCTCTACCAGACCTTCCTCGCCGTCCAGAACCCGGACTTCCCCCTCGTCCTGGTCCTCGCGTACACCGTGCTCGCCCTGCCCTTCGTCTACCGCTCCCTCGACGCGGGACTGCGCGCCGTCGACGTCCCGACCCTGGTCGAAGCGGCCCGCAGCTGTGGCGCGAGCTGGCCGTACGTGGTCCTGCGCGTGATCCTGCCGAACCTGCGGGCCGCCCTCGCCGGAGCCGCCTTCCTCACGCTGGCCCTGGTCCTCGGCGAGTTCACCATCGCCTCGCTCCTCGGCTTCCAGCCCTTCGCCGTGTGGATCGTGTCGATCTCGGGAGCGCACGCCCGCATGTCGGTGGCCGTCTCCGTCCTCAGCCTCCTCATCACCTGGCTGCTGTTGCTCCTCCTCTCCCGGGCCGGAACCGCCCCCGCTACCGTGGCCCCCGGGTCCTCGCGCAACTCCCGTACCTCCCGCATCCCCCGCACCTTCCGCAAGGAGTCCTGACCCGCATGTCCCTCACCCTTCCCGAGGCCAGGAAGCCCGCGGATAGCGACACGGCACCCGGCGGAGCGCGCGTCGAATTCCGTGGTCTGCGCCGGGCGTTCGGCTCCACCGTCGCCCTCGACGGACTCGACCTCACCATCGAGCCCGGCGAACTCGTCGCCCTGCTCGGCCCGTCGGGCTGCGGAAAGACCACCGCGCTGCGCGTCGTCGCCGGCTTCGAACAGCCCGACTCCGGCGAAGTCCTCCTCGACGGCCAGGACATCACGCGGGTCCCGGCCAACCGCCGCGACGCCGGAATGGTGTTCCAGTCGTACAGCCTCTTCCCGAACCTCAACGCCCGCGACAACGTCGCCTTCGGCCTGCGCGTCCGCAAGGTCGGCGCGGCCGCCCGCCGCGAGCGCGCCGCCGAACTCCTCGACCTGGTAGGCCTCCCCGACCACGGCGACCGGTACCCGCACCAGATGTCCGGCGGCCAGCAGCAGCGCGTCGCGCTCGCCCGCGCCCTCGCCCTGCGCCCCCGCGTCCTGCTGCTCGACGAGCCGCTCTCCGCGCTCGACGCGAAGGTGCGGTCCGGTCTGCGCGAGGAGATCCGCCGCCTCCAGCTCTCCCTGGGCATCACCACCGTGTTCGTCACGCACGACCAGGAGGAGGCGCTGTCCATGGCCGACCGGGTCGCCGTGCTCAACGCGGGCCGCCTGGAACAGTGCGCCGCCCCGGCCGAGCTGTACGAGCGGCCCGCGACCCCCTTCGTCGCCGAGTTCGTCGGCACCATGAACCGGCTCCCCGGACGGCTGTCCGGCTCCGGCACGGTGGAGGTGGCCGGCTCCCGGCTGCCGGTGGACGGCCCGGTGCCCTCCACCCCGGACGTCGAGGTGCTCGTACGACCTGAGAACATCACGGTGACGGCGGCTCCGGACAGCGCCGAGGGGGCGGCCACCGTCGTATCGGCCTCCTTCTTCGGGGCGGTGACCCGGCTCCACCTGGATCTGCCCGACGGCAGCCGGATCAAGGCCGACCTGCCCTCGCGCGAGGCCGGAGCGCTCGTACCGGGCGCACGGGCGGCCGTGGGACTGGCCGAACGCCCCGTCCTCGTCGTCGCCACCACGGCCGCCACGGCCACCGCCACAGCCCCAGGGGATGCTTCATGACCGAACTCGCCGCCGTTCTCTTCGACATGGACGGCACCCTCGTCGACACCGAGGTGCTGTGGTGGCGGACCACCGCGGAGACCGCCGCCGGCCTGGGCCACGAACTGACCGACGCGGACGCGCCCGAGGTGGTCGGCCGGGCGGTGGAGGACACCGCGGCGCACCTCGTACGGGTCTCCGGCGCCGGGGACGTGCGGGAGGTGGCCCGGGTCCTGACCGACGCGTTCTTCGCCCGGGTCGAGGAAGGCGCGCCGATGCGGCCGGGCGCGCAGCGGCTGCTGACCGCCCTGGAGGCGGAGGGCCTGCCGTTCGCGCTGGTCAGCGCCTCGCCGCGGGTGGTCGTGGACTCGGTGGTGGGAGGCTCGCTGGCCCACGTGCCCTTCGCCTTCACCCTGTCCGCCGACGACACGTCACGGACGAAGCCGCACCCCGATCCCTACCGGGCCGCCGCCGCCCGCCTCGGCGCGGAGCCGTGGCGGTGCGTGGCCGTCGAGGACTCCCCGGACGGCGCGGCCTCGGCGGAGGCGGCCGGCTGCGGAGTGCTGGTGGTCCCCTCCCTGCTGGAGGTCCCCGCCTCGCCGGTACGCACCTTCGCGCCCTCCCTCACGGAGGTCACTCCGGCCACCCTGCGGGCCTGCCTGGTCGCGCCGCTGGGGGTCTGACGGGGTGGGCGGAGCTCAGACCGCCAGGTCGAGCAGGCTCAGGATGCCCTCCGCGTAGGCGGCCGTCTCGGAGCCCGGGCACCGCGCCGCAGCGGCGCGCAGCCCGGGCGCGCCGGAGCGGATGTGCGCGGCGCACTGGCCGTACAGGCCGGCCTCGTGCGAGGAGCCGTCGTCCTCGGCGCCGAGCAGCCGCAGCAGCGCCCACAGCAGGGCCTCGCGCGTCAGCTGCCGGGGCGGGCCGGCGGACCAGACGGCCATCAGCACCCCGCACACCGCCGGGGCGGGCGGCCGCAGCACGCCGGTGTGGAAGGCGTGGCCCTCCAGGGCGCGGAACGCGGCCGGGTGCCCCTCGGCCGCGTCCCACAAGGTGTCCACGAGATGCCCCGCCGGGCGGCCGCAGCCGCATTCGACGGAGTTCCAGTCGTGCCGGGCGATCTCCCGGGCCACCGCGTCGGGCACCAGCGGACTGGTGCGGGGCTGCTTGTCCGTCGTTCTCACGGGAGAAGTATGGGATCAGGCCGGTGGCCCGTCCAGAGCGGCCCTCGGGCTGAGACCTAGCGGTCTTCCCGGGGAGGCCGAGCGGCCCTCCCCAGGAAGGGCCGGCGCCGTACCCTGGCCGTTCGGGCACCCGTGCCCTGGCTTGTCAGGCGCCGTGCCCCTGGCAGCCGCAGCCCTTCGCCGCCGCACGCGGCAGCCCCTCGGTGAACTCGCTCTGCGAGAAGACCGCGAGGACCGTCGCCGGCTCCGAGCCGTGGTTGACCAGGGTGATCTCCTTGCCGGCCGGCAGCATCGCGAAGGTGCCCGGGGCCACCGTCTTGGCTCCGCACCCGCACGAGGCCTCCACCGTCCCGGTGACGCCCGTGAGCAGCAGCTCGGACGCCCCGTGCGCGTGGGCCGGGATCGTCCCGCCGGCCGGCACCTGGATCCGGACGGCCGCGAGGTCTCGGAACGGACCGCCCGCCGGGTCGAGGCGCAGGGCCGGGCCGCCGGCGGCGGTGTCGGGGGTGGTGTCGATGGTCATGCCGAACATGGGTGGTTCCTCTACGCGTTGGTGTGCGGCTCCCGCCGCGCGGGCGGGGCCACGGCCACCGGGCCTTCCGGTCACGGTTCGAATTTAGACGACCGGCATCATCTCAATACCGGGTGGAACGTCCCGACCTCCCGGGCCTTTAGGCCGTCTCTTCCGGATCTTGCCTGGCCCGCGCCGCCCGGCACCGCACCTCGCCGCGCTGCCGGGGCACCCGAGTACGTCCAGTACGCG
>NZ_JANAVF010000030.1 GCF_024213195.1 Streptomyces sp. TBY4
GTACTGCAGGGGGGACCCTGTGGGAGAGTAGGACGCCGCCGAACAATCATTGTGGGAAAGCCCCGCACCAACCCGTTCAGGGTTCGGTGCGGGGCTTTTCTGCGTTTACGGGGCGGTGCACCCGCTCCTGTAGGGTCAGGGTGCATCGTTCGACATTTCTACAGTCACAGTGGAGGCCCCCGGGTGGAGGTCCAGGAGACTCGGGTTCAGACTGACCGAATTTTCACCATTCCGAACATCCTGAGCATGGCGCGCCTCGCAGGCGTACCCCTGTTCCTGTGGCTGATCCTGGCCGAGCACGATGGCTGGGCTCTTGCCGTCCTCATGCTCAGCGGGATCAGCGACTACCTCGACGGGAAGCTGGCACGGCGCTGGAATCAGATCAGCAGCCTCGGCCGGCTGCTGGATCCCGCCGCGGACCGGCTCTACATCCTGTCCACCCTGTTCGGACTCACGTACCGCGAGATTCTGCCGCTCTGGCTCACCGGGGCGCTGCTCGCGCGCGAGCTGATGCTGCTGGTCATGGTCTGGATCCTGCGCCGGCACGGCTATCCGCCGCCCCAGGTGAACTTCCTCGGGAAGGCCGCGACCTTCAACCTGATGTACGCGTTCCCCTTCCTCCTGGTGAGTACCTGGTCGGGTTGGTTGGCCTGGATGGGGTCAGTTTTCGGATGGGCGTTCGCAGGATGGGGTACAACGCTCTATTGGTGGGCAGGAGTCCTTTACGTGGTGCAAGTCCGCCGGCTCGTCAAGGCGGACGCCACGGCCGATTGAGCTCGCTCGGCGCCTGACTGACGCGGGGGAGTGGTCCAGTCACCGTCCGGGACGGGTGAGGTCGGCTAGACGCCGTCTCTCAAGGAGGACTCTTCCGACATGAAGGCCGTCGTGATGGCTGGTGGCGAAGGCACTCGGCTTCGCCCCATGACCTCAAGCATGCCCAAGCCGCTCCTGCCGGTGGCGAACCGGCCGATCATGGAGCACGTGCTCAGGCTGCTCAAGCGGCATGGGCTCAGCGAGACCGTGGTCACCGTGCAGTTCCTGGCCTCACTCGTGAGGAACTATTTCGGTGACGGCGAAGAGCTCGGGATGGAGCTCACCTATGCCAACGAGGAGAAGCCACTCGGCACCGCCGGCAGCGTGAAGAACGCCGAGGAGGCTCTGAAGGACGACACGTTCCTCGTCATCTCCGGCGACGCGCTCACCGACTTCGACCTCACCGACCTGATCCGTTTCCACAAGGAGAAGGGCGGACTCGTCACGGTGTGCCTCACCCGGGTGCCGAACCCGCTGGAATTCGGCATCACGATCGTGGACGAGGAAGGGAAGGTCGAGCGTTTCCTTGAGAAGCCGACGTGGGGCCAGGTGTTCTCGGACACCATCAACACCGGCATCTACGTCATGGAGCCGGAGATCTTCGACTACGTGGACGCGGACGTCTCGGTGGACTGGTCCGGAGACGTCTTCCCCCAGCTGATGAAGGAAGGCCAGCCCATCTACGGCTACGTCGCCGAGGGCTACTGGGAGGACGTCGGCACCCACGAGAGCTACGTCAAGGCCCAGGCCGACGTGCTCGAGGGCAAGGTCCAGGTCGACATGGACGGCTTCGAGATCTCCCCCGGCGTGTGGATCGCCGAAGGGGCCGAGGTCAGCCCGGACGCGGTGCTGCGCGGACCGCTGTACATCGGGGACTACGCCAAGGTCGAGGCCGGGGCGGAGATCCGCGAGCACACCGTCGTCGGATCGAACGTCGTCGTGAAGAGCGGTGCGTTCCTGCACAAGGCAGTCGTGCACGACAACGTGTACATCGGGCCGCACAGCAACCTCCGAGGCTGTGTCATCGGCAAGAACACGGACATCATGCGGGCCGCCCGGATCGAGGACGGGGCCGTCATCGGCGACGAGTGCCTCGTCGGCGAGGAATCGATCATCCAGGGGAACGTGCGGGTCTACCCCTTCAAGACGATCGAGGCGGGCGCCTTCGTCAACACCTCCGTCATCTGGGAGTCCCGGGGTCAGGCACATCTGTTCGGGGCGCGCGGGGTCACCGGGATCCTGAACGTGGAGATCACCCCGGAGCTGGTGGTCCGGCTGGCCGGTGCCTACGCCACGACCCTGAAGAAGGGGGCCACGGTCACCACGGCCCGCGACCACTCCCGGGGCGCGCGAGCGCTCAAGCGGGCCGTGATCTCGGCGCTCCAGGCCAGCGCCATCAACGTCCGGGACCTGGAGAACGTACCGCTGCCCGTGGCGCGGCAGCAGACCGCGCGCGGCAGCGCCGGCGGCATCGTGCTGCGGACCTCGCCGGGAGTGCCCGACTCGGTCGACATCATGTTCCTCGACGAGCGGGGGGCGGACCTCTCCCTCCAGCAGCAGCGCAAGCTCGACCGGGTCTACGCGCGCCAGGAGTACCGGCGCGCGTTCCCCGGGGAGATCGGTGACCTGCAGTTCCCGGGAAGCGTTTTCGACGCCTACACCGGTTCGCTGCTGCGGCGCGTGGACACCACCGGGATCGCGGACTCCGGACTCAAGGTGGTCGTGGACGCCTCCAACGGCAGCGCCGGTCTGGTGCTGCCCAGCCTGCTGGGCCGGCTCGGGGTGGACGCCCTCACGGTCAACCCGGGACTCGACGAGTCCCGGCCCACCGAGACCGCCGAAACCCGCCGGGCGGGGCTGGTGCGGCTCGGGGAGATCGTGGCCTCCTCGCGGGCGGCCTTCGGAGTGCGCTTCGACCCGGTGGGCGAGCGGATCTCCCTCGTGGACGAGCGCGGCCGGATCATCGAGGACGACCGGGCGCTGCTCGTGCTGCTCGATCTGGTGGCCGCGGAGAAGCGCAGCGGCAAGGTGGCGCTGCCGGTGACCACGACCCGGATCGCCGAGCAGGTGGCGGCGTACCACGGGACGCAGGTGGAGTGGACGACGACCTCGCCCGACGATCTGACCCGGGTGGGCCGGGCGGAGAACACCATCTTCGGCGGTGACGGGCGGGGCGGATTCATCGTCCCCGAGTTCAGCAGCGTCTTCGACGGCTCGGCGGCCTTCGTGCAGTTGATCGGGCTGGTGGCGCGGACGCAGCTCACGCTGAGCCAGATCGATGCCCGGATCCCGCGGGCGCACGTGCTCAAGCGGGACGTGCCGACCCCGTGGGCGGTGAAGGGGCTCGTCATGCGGCGGGTCGTGGAGGCGGCCGGGGACCGGCAGGTGGACACCACCGACGGGGTGCGGGTGGTGGAGGCCGACGGGCGGTGGGCCCTGGTGCTGCCGGATCCGGCGGAGGCTGTCACCCACCTGTGGGCCGAAGGACCCGACGACGTGTCCGCGCAGGCTTTGCTGGACGACTGGGCCGCGGTGGTGGACGGCGCCGGGCACTGAGCCGCCCTCGGGGGAGGGCTTAGCCGGGAGACGTAGCCCGGAACGGAGCGGCGGGGGCCGGACGTCCGGTGGAGCGGGCGGGGCGTGGGCCCCGGCCGGTCCGCCGGACGTCCGCATTCGGTGGGAGCGGCGCCGACATGCGACGATGTGCGGCATGTCGCAGCCGTCCCACCACCGCAGTTCGGCACCTCCGGCGCGGCCGGACGCCTCCATGTCGCTGCTGACGCACGTGATGGACCACTCCCTCGACGAGGGCTACGCGGAGGCTTCGGCCCGGCGCGCAGCCGAGGGCACGTCCGGCCTGCCGCGGACCCTCAAGGCCAAACTGGGTCTCGCCGCCGGGCTCGTGCTCGCCGCCATGGTCGTCACCCTGGGTGCCGCGCAGGCGCGGGCGACCGCGCCGGTGCTGGCCAAGGAGCGTCACGAACTCATCGACCGGGTCGAGCGGGCCGACGCGCACGCGGACGGTCTGGAGCGGGACATCGAGCGGTTGCGGGACACCGTCGCCGCCCGGCAGCGCGAGGCGCTCAAGCAGTACGGCGGCGAGCAGGGCCAGCTCCTGGCGCTGCTGTCCGGGGCCACGGAGGTGCACGGGCCCGGGATCAAGCTGACGGTGGACGACGCGAAGGGCTCGACCACCGGGGACGGCTCCGCGCCGCGCGAGAGCGCCGGATTCTCGGACACCGGACGGCTCCGCGACCGCGACATGCAGAAGATCGTCAACGGGCTGTGGCAGTCGGGGGCGGAAGCGATCTCCATCAACGGGCAGCGGCTGACGTCGCTCTCGGCGATCCGGGCCGCGGGTGACGCGATACTGGTCGACAACAGGCCGCTGGTGCCGCCGTACGAAGTACTGGCGATCGGCGACAAGAAGCGCCTCGGGACCACCTTCCAGGACTCCGTGGACGGCCAGTACCTGCACGTGCTGCAGGAGAACTACGGCATCCGCTACTCCTTGTCGTCCGAGGCCGAAATGCGTCTTCCGGCCGCGTCGAGCCTGACGGTACGTACGGCTACAGCAGTAGAGCAGCAGAAGGGTGCATCGTGATCGCGGTACTGGGCCTCGTGGTCGGAGTGGTGGTCGGACTTCTCGTCCGGCCCGAAGTGCCGGCCGTGGTGGAGCCTTATCTGCCGATCGCCGTGGTCGCGGCGCTGGACGCGGTGTTCGGGGGCCTGCGCGCGATGCTGGACGGCATCTTCGTGGACAAGGTCTTCGTGGTGTCGTTCCTGTCGAACGTGGTCGTGGCGGCGCTGATCGTCTTCCTCGGCGACAAGCTGGGGGTCGGCTCGCAGCTGTCCACGGGTGTGGTCGTCGTTCTCGGCATCCGCATCTTCTCCAACGCGGCGGCCATCCGCCGGCACGTGTTCCGGGCGTGAGGCCGATGAGTACGAACGACACCCCGCCCGAGGAGCCCGGGTCCGCGGCACAGCGGCCGAAGGCGCAGCCCCCGCTGGAGCCGCCGGCCGGGCCCGTGGGCCACGGGCCGGAGTCCGGGGCCGGTGAGGCGACCGGACCTCAGCAGGCCGGGCCCCAGCAGAGCGGGCCTCAGCAGAGCGGAGCCGAGCAGACCGGCCGGCAGCGGCTGGCGGCCGGGTTGTGGCCGCCGAGGGTGAGCCGTGCCCAACTGATCGTTGCGGTGCTGCTCTTCGTCCTGGGGCTCGGCCTGGCGATCCAGGTACGGTCGAACAGCGACTCCAGCGCGCTGCGCGGCGCCCGCCAGGAGGACCTCGTACGGATCCTCGACGAGCTGGACGGGCGGACCAAGCGCCTGGAGGACGAGAAGCAGAAGCTCGACGACCAGCGCAGGGAGCTGGAGAACAGCTCCAACCAGGCCGAGGAGGCCCGGAAGCAGACCGTGGAGAAGGAGCGCCAACTCGGGATCCTGGCCGGTACGGTGGCCGCGCAGGGGCCGGGGATCGTGCTGAAGATCACGGACCCGAAGGGCCAGGTGTCTTCGGACAAGCTGCTGGACACCCTCCAGGAGCTGCGGGCGGCCGGGGCGGAGGCGATCCAGATCAACGGCGTGCGGATCGTGGCGGACTCGTACTTCTCGGACGAGGAGGACGGGGTCGCGATCGACGGTAAGAAGATCACACAGCCCTACGAGTTCAAGGTGATCGGCAAGCCGCAGGACCTGGAGCCGGCGCTCAACATTCCCGGTGGCGTCGTCCAGTCGCTGGAGAAGGAGCAGGCCGTCGTGAGCGTCACACGTCCGGCGAAGATCGTTGTGGATGCCTTGCGGGCTGCGAAGCAGCCTGACTACGCTCGGTCGTCATCGTCGTGATGCGGGAGGTGCGGGAGACCGGCTCACGCGGGCGAATGCCTGCGGGGGGTCGAGGCACCGAAGTCGCGGTGCGTGGTGGAAACTGTCTGATGGTTACGGACGTTGTAAGTATGTCCGGGTCGGCAGGTGTTGCATTCGGAGTTCGTCCTGCCCCACGGGCGGGTCTGTTTCGGTCAAGGGGAATCGCCCGTGAAGTTGTTTGAGAAGTTGTTCGGCAAGAAGAACCGCGAGGAGAGCGGTGCCGCCAGGCACCGTGCGGGGCACGGGGACGTGGAAGGGCAGGGCGACCGGCCGCTCTTCCGCGACGAGGTCGCCGGGGCGGGTGACATTTCGGGCGCGCACGGCGCGTCGGCTGTTGACCCTGCCGGTACCGGACGCATAGGTTTCGGTGAACCATCAACCTCAAGTACGGGTGGAGGGTTTGCCCCCGACCCGTATGCCACCAATGCCTCCGCGGGGCAGCCGCGGCGCGAGGAGCCGTCCATGTCGGCCGAGCAGATTTGCAGCAGGTGCGGGCACCGCAGCGATGCGGCGAGCCGGTTCTGCTCCAACTGCGGGGCGCCGCTGCGGGCGGGTCTGACGCCGGAGCGTGCCTCGGAGACCACGTCCACCATCTCGATCTCGGGCCTGGAGGCCTACGAGGCCGAGGTGTCGGGACAGACGCACGTGTCGTCCTCGCTGTCCCCCGAGGCCCAGGCCGCGGTGGAAGCGCTGCCGCCGGGCTCCGCTCTGCTGATCGTGCGGCGCGGCCCGAACTCCGGCAGCCGCTTCCTCCTGGACGGCGAGCTGACGACGGCCGGCCGGCACCCGCAGAGCGACATCTTCCTGGACGACGTCACTGTCTCCCGGCGCCATGTCGAGTTCCGCAGGAGCCACGACGGTTTCACCGTCGCCGATGTCGGCAGCCTCAACGGCACGTACGTGAACCGTGAACCGATCGACTCCGTCGCCCTGCACAACGGCGACGAGGTGCAGATCGGCAAGTACCGGCTGGTCTTCTACGCGAGCCTGCGGGGGCACTGACCCTTCAAGGGAAGGTCCCATGCTGCGTATCCCGGCAGGCGGTGCCGCCAAGAGCGGCACCGCCACCGCCGCCTCCTCCGGCGTGCGGCTGGTGAGCATCGGCACGGTGCTCACGATGCTGCGTGACGAGTTCCCCGAAGTCACGATCTCGAAGATCCGTTTCCTGGAGGCCGAAGGGCTCGTCGAGCCCCGGCGCACACCTTCCGGATATCGCAAGTTCAGCACCGACGACGTGGAGCGGCTCGCCCACGTCCTGCGGCTCCAGCGCGACCACTACCTCCCGTTGAAGGTCATCCGCGAGCAGCTCGACGCGCTCGCACGGGGTGAGCAGATCCGCATCCCGGCGCCCACGGCGCACGGGGAGTCCGTCGACCCCGCGAGCCCCGTCGCCCTCTACGGCGAGGTGGGCCGGGAGCGGCCGACCGTGGCCCGGGTGGGCCGGGCCGAGCTGATCGCCGCCGCGGAGGTGGACGAGGTCCAGCTCGTGGAGTGGGAGTCGTACGGGCTCATCACGGAGGCGCCCGGCGGTGGTTTCGACGCCGAGGCCGTCACCGTGGCCCGTCTGGTGGCCGATCTCGGCCGATTCGGTCTGGAGCCGCGCCACCTGCGGGCGATGAAGGCCGCGGCCGACCGGGAGGCCGGTCTGGTGGAGCAGGTCGTCTCGCCGCTGCGCCGGCACCGCAATCCGCAGACCAGGGCCCATGCGGAGGCCACCATGAAGGAGCTCGCGGGGCTCTCCGTACGGCTGCACGAGGCCCTCGTACAGACTGCTCTCGGGGTGCGGCTGCGTTGATCCCGAGGGGTTTTCGGGCCGACTTCGGCCGAGTTCTGAGGGGCTCCGGGGCAGGCTTGGGGGAGCCCGACTACCCAAACCTGCCGGGCAGGTCCTAGGGTTGCTGTGTGAACGAGCTCGACGTTGTGGGTGTCCGGGTGGAAATGCCCTCGAACCAACCGATCGTGCTCCTGCGTGAAGTGGGAGGCGATCGGTACCTCCCCATCTGGATCGGACCAGGGGAGGCGACCGCCATTGCCTTCGCGCAGCAGGGCATGGCCCCTGCCCGGCCGCTGACGCACGACCTGTTCAAGGACGTGCTGGAGGCGATCGGTGAGGAGCTCACCGAGGTCCGGATCACGGATCTGCGGGAGGGCGTTTTCTACGCGGAGCTCGTCTTCGCCAGCGGAGTCGAGGTGAGCGCGCGGCCTTCCGACGCCATAGCGCTCGCCCTGCGGACCGGGACGCCGATCTTCGGCAGCGACGGCGTGCTCGACGACGCCGGCATCGCGATCCCGGACGAGCAGGAGGACGAGGTGGAGAAGTTCCGCGAGTTCCTCGACCAGATCTCGCCGGAGGACTTCGGCACCGGCCCGCAGTGAGGCGCGGGTCGCGCCGTCCTCCCGGATATTTCAGCCCATTCGAGTAGCCTTTCCCCGCAATGGGGTACGGGAAACCACTCTCAGGGTGATTATCACTCGGCGTGCCGAGTGTGGCGATCGTTGACGCACCCCTGGTGACTGCCTACCTTCAAGATGGCAGGTCAAGGACGGAGGGTCGGCGTGAGAGTCACGGGCGACGGTATGACCGGGGGCATCCCCGCACGGAGTGACGGTGGGCCGTACCCGCTGCACGGTGGTGCGGTGAACTCCGCGCGCCGTCAGCCGGAGCACCCGCCGGTCGGTTCGGTGGGGCCGGTGGGGCCCCAGGGCGGCGAGTCGTCCGCACCCGAGCAGGTCGGATACCGGGGGCCGACGGCGTGCGCCGCGGCCGGCATCACCTACCGGCAGCTCGACTACTGGGCGCGCACCGGGCTGGTGGAGCCCACGGTGCGGCCGGCCTACGGGTCGGGGACGCAGCGCCTGTACAGCTTCCGGGACGTGGTTGTCCTCAAGATCGTGAAGCGCTTCCTGGACACCGGGGTGGCGCTGCAGAACATCCGCACCGCCGTGCAGCACCTGCGCGACCGGGGCTTCTCCGACCTGGAGCGGATGACGCTGATGAGCGACGGCGCCACCGTGTACGAGTGCACCTCTCCGGACCAGGTCGTCAGCCTGCTCCAGGGGGGCCAGGGCATCTTCGGGATCGCCGTGGGCGTGGTCTGGCGCGACGTCGAGAACGCCCTGTCGCAGCTGCACGGGGAGCGCGTGGACACGGGCGAGACCGTGGTCGGGCACAACCCGGCCGATGAGCTGGCCGCGCGGCGGAACAGGGCCGTCTGAGGTTCGCCCCGCCCGGGGGGTGGGGTCGGCCTTCGTGGCCGTGGCCCTGTTCGCGGCCGTGTTCGTGTTTGCGTTCGGGCCGATTGTCAGTGGTGTAGGGCAGCATCGGAGCTGTGAGAGCCGCGCCGACCATCCTGCACCTGGACATGGACGCCTTCTACGCCTCCGTGGAGCAGGCGTCGAAGCCGAGCCTGCGCGGCAAGGCCGTCATCGTCGGCGGGCTCGGGCCGCGCGGGGTCGTCGCCACCGCCTCGTACGAGGCCAGGCGCTTCGGGGTGCACTCGGCCATGCCGATGGCCCAGGCGCGGCGGCTCTGCCCGAACGGCGCGTGCCTGGTTCCGCGCTTCAGCCTGTACCGCGAGGTCAGCGACACCGTCATGGGGATGCTCCGGGAGCTGTCCCCCCTCGTGGAGCCGCTGAGCCTGGACGAGGCCTTCGTGGACCTGGAGGCAGGCGGGGTCGCCTTCGACGCGAAGACGGCGCGGGCCGTCGGTGAGCGGCTGAGGGCCGACATCACCGCCGTGACGGGGCTGAGCGGGTCGGTGGGGCTCGCGGGGTCCAAGATGCTCGCGAAGGTCGCCTCCGAGGAGGCCAAGCCCGCCGGGCTGCTCCTGATCGAGGTCGGCACGGAGCGGGCGCACCTCGCGCCGATGTCCGTACGGACCCTGCCCGGGGTGGGGCCGGCCACGGGGGAGCACCTGCGGCGGGCCGGGATCACCACGGTGGGGGAGCTGGCGGCGGCCGGCGAGGACGAGCTGGTCCGGATCGTGGGGCGCTCGCACGGGGTCGGGCTGTACCGGATGGCACTGGGCGTGGACGAGCGGCCGGTCGTCGCGGAGCGCGACGCGAAGTCCGTCTCCGTGGAGGACACCTTCGACATGGACCTGCACGACCGGGTGCGGATCCGCACCGAGGTGCAGCGGCTCGCGGACCGGTGCGTGGAGCGGCTGCGGGGGTCGGGGCACTCGGGGCGGACCATCGTGCTCAAGGTTCGGCGGTACGACTTCTCCACGCTGACGCGGTCGGAGACCCTGCGGGGGCCCACGGACGACCCGGTGGTGGTGCGGGAGGCGGCGGCGCGGCTGCTGGAGGCGGTGGACACCACGGGTGGGGTGCGGCTGCTGGGGGTGGGGGTGACGGGGCTTGCGGACTACACGCAGGAGGATCTGTTCGCCTTCGCCGACGCGATGGCTGCGCGGGCTGGGGCGGGTGGGGATCTGGGCCCGGATGGGGGCCCCGGCACGGGTGGGACCTCGGGCACGGGTGTGGATCGTGATGGTGGGGCTGCGCCGTTCGGTGGGGGTGCTGGGCAGGGACCTGGGTCCGGGCAGGACGAGCGTGCCGGGCGGGGCTCGGGCGCCCCGGAGGGCGGGGAGTCCGGCCAGGGGCTGAGTGAGGGCGCTGGGCGCGTGCAGGGTGCTGGGCAGGGCCAGGGCGTCGGGCAGGGGCAGGGCGCCGGGCAGGGCCAGGGTGCTGCGCAAGGACAGCGTGAGGGTGCTGGGCAGAGCGCTGGGCCGCCCGGACAGGGTGAGGCCGCTGAGCTGGGGGTGGGTGACGGATCCGGGGAGGGGGAGGGCCGCGGACCGGGGAAGACTGTCTGGCCGGGCCAGGGGGCGGGTGAAGGGCTGAGCGGGGCTGCTGGGCAGGGGTTGCGTGGATCTGAGGTGGGGGCGAGCGCTGGGCCGGCGGAGGCCGTCCAGCGGGGCTCGAAGCGTGGCCGGGTGGTGAGTGAGGCTGTTGGGGAGGGTCTGGGGGCGGGTGAAGGGCTGAGTGAGGCTGTTGCCGGGCAGGGGCAGGGGCAGGGGCAGGGTGGTTGGGCTGGGACGGGGGAGAGCTCGGGGCCAGCGGAGGCCGCCCGGCAAGGCCGGGGACATGGCCAGGTGCTGGGTAAGGCCGCTGGGCGGGATCAGGGGGCTGGGCAAGGGCTGAGTGTGGCTGCTGCCGGCCAGGAGGCTGGGCGGAAGCCGGGCGGAGCCGCCGGGCCGGGGCGCGGGGCTGGGCAAGGGCTGAGTGAGGCTGCTGGGCCAGGGCTGGATGGTGGACCTGAGGGTGCCGGACGGGGTCAGGATGCCCAGCAGGGCCAGGGCCAGGGCCAGGGCCAGGGCCAGGGCCAGGGCCAGGGTTCGGGTCAGGACCAGGGCCAGGGTTCGGGGCAGGACCAGGGGTCGGGTTCGGGTCCGGGTCAGGACCAGGGCCAGGGTTCGGGTCAGGACCAGAGCCAGGGTTCGGGTCAGGACCAGGGGTCGGGTTCGGGCCCGGGGCAGGGCCAGGGTTTGGGTTCGGGCCAGGGTCCGGGGCAGGGCCAGGGGTCGGGTTCGGGCCCGGGGCAGGGCCAGGGTTTGGGTTCGGGCCAGGGTCCGGGGCAGGGCCAGGGGTTGGGTTCGGGCCAGGGCCAGGGCCAGGGCCAGGGCCAGGGCCCGGGCCCGGGGTTGGGTTCGGGCCAGGGCCAGGGGCCGGGGCAGGGCCAGGGCCAGGGTTTGGGTTTGGGGCCGGGGGTGGTGGTTGGGCAGGGGCTTGGGGGTGGTGACGAGGTGGTTGGGCGGCGGTGGTCGGCCGGGAGTGATGTGCGGCATGCGGTGTACGGGCCGGGGTGGGTGCAGGGCAGTGGGGTCGGGCGGGTGACCGTACGGTTCGAGCAGCCCGGATCCGAGCCGGGGCGGGTGCGGACGTTCATGGTCGACGACCCGGAGCTGGAGCCGTCCGATCCGATGCCGTTGGTCGGGGACCCGGCGGCTTCCGAACGGGCCTGAGGCTGGAGGTGCCGTGCGGTGCCGGCTGTGCCTGGTGAGGTGTTCGCTGCGCGGGTTGCCGGGGCCGGGTCTTGATGGTGGCCCGGGGCTCCGGGCACCCGCGGCAGGCGCCTGAGATCGGCACGACCAGGAGCCACTGCCGGGCAGGGGCCGTAGGCACCCGTCGGCGGCAGCGCACACCCCGCGCCCCTCCGGACACCCGCGGCAGGCGCCTGAGACCGGCACGGGCGGGAGCCACTGCCTGGGCAGGCACCACCGGCACCGATAGGCGAGACGGGCAGGGCCCGCAGGAAGCGGGCAGGCGGCAGCAGCGACCCCACCTGAACGCTGGCACTCGGGCACCGAACCCGGCTGCGCCCGGCAGTAGGGGCAGGGCGGCAGTGCCTGGGGGAGGGCGCCGGGTGGCCACGGCCCTGCCCTGGCCAGGGCGTGGCGTCGGCGGTGCCTGCTGGTCGTGTTCCGACCGAGGGGCTGAGGGCTCCGTGCGCCATCGCCTCTGGCCGTGTTGCCGGCAGGAGGTCTGAGGGTCTTGGGGACCGTCCTGAGCCGTGTGCTGTCAGGTGGCTGCTCGTGGGTGTTCGGGCGTAGGGGTGCTGGTGGGTGAGGTGGGGGTTCTGACCGGCCCGTCCTTGGCGCAGCCGTCAGCCGTCAGCCGTCAGCCGTCAGCCGTCAGCCGTCAGCCGTCAGCCGTCAGCCGTCAGCCGTCAGCCGTCAGTCGTCAGCCGGGCCCGTGCCTCGGGCCGGGCCTGAGGCAGGTGGCAGCTTCGGGGTGCGGGTGTTGGAGGCTGCGGCAGTCCTGGTCGTGTCGTGTGTGTGGGGCGGCGGCGGTAGTGGCGGGGGGTTAGGGGGTGTCCTGGGTTTTGTGGCCGAAGTCGTGGTGGAAGTCTGTGGGGAGGGTCAGGTCCAGGCCGTAGTGGTGGTAGAGCTGGAGTTCCTGTTCGGGGGAGAGGTGGCGGCCCACGCCGAAGTCGGGGGCGTCCCTGATGAGGGAGCGTTCGAAGGGCACGCGCAGGGTGTCGCCCACCATCTCGCTGGGCTCCAGGGGGACGAAGGCGTCCCGGCTGAAGAGGCCGGTGCGTACGGCGGCCCATTCCGGGATGCCGGTGGCGTCGTCGAGGTAGACCTCGTCGACGGTGCCGATCTTGGTGCCGTTGCGGTCGAACGCCTTGCGGCCGATCAGGCTGCGGGGATCGATGTCGGTCTGCACGGTCCGGTCCCTCCATTTGGTCGCAACTCCTCCGTAATGACTACAGAAGTGCATTTTTGGAGAGGGGGCCACTCGAGGGAGGGGGCCAGATCCTCGCTGGTAGGCTGGGTTACGGCTGTTGACCCTGTGCGGGAGAGTCCTCCGAGTGAGTTCGACGGAGGCGCCGAAGGAGCAAATCCTCCCCGGAATCTCTCAGGCATACGTACCGCACGTGGTGAGGCCACTCTGGAAAGCAGGTGCGGGTACCGGGCGCGCAGTGCCGGTCCCTCTCCTCACCGACGGTGAAAGCCGGACCTCGTGGGCGATCCCCGCGCGGTTCGGTGAAGCTCTCAGGTTGTGATGACAGAGGGGGAGGCCGTCCGGGTGCCCGCGCCGTGGTGCCCCTCGCAGGTCGTACGACCAGGAGGCCTCCGTACATGACCGCCAACCACATTCCGCTCTCCCAGCTGGAGCGAGGCATCCCCTTCGAGCAGCGCCACATCGGCCCGGACGCCGAGGCGCAGGCGAAGATGCTCGCCCACGTGGGCTACGGCTCGCTGGACGAGCTCACCGCTGCCGCGGTGCCGGATGTGATCAAGACCACCGCCGCGCTGAACCTGCCCGAGGCGCGGACCGAGGCCGAGGTGCTCGCCGAGCTGCGTGAGCTCGCCGACCGCAATCAGGTCCTGTCCTCGATGATCGGACTGGGTTACTACGGCACCTTCACGCCGCCGGTGATCCTGCGCAACGTCATGGAGAACCCGGCCTGGTACACGGCGTACACGCCGTACCAGCCGGAGATCTCCCAGGGCCGCCTCGAAGCCCTGCTGAACTTCCAGACCGTCGTCGCCGAGCTGACCGGCCTGCCGACCTCCGGCGCCTCCCTGCTCGACGAGGGCACGGCGGCCGCCGAGGCCATGACCCTGGCCCGCCGCGTGGGCAAGGCCAAGGGCAACGTCTTCCTCGTCGACGCCGACGCGCTGCCGCAGACCATCGCGGTGATCGAGACCCGTGCCGAGCCGATCGGCATCGAGGTCGTCGTCGCCGATCTGAGCGAGGGAATTCCGGCCGAGATCGCCGAGCGCGGCGTCTACGGCGTGCTCCTGCAGTACCCGGGTGCTTCCGGTGCCGTCCGGGAGATCAAGCCGGTCATCGAGCAGGCGCACGGGCTCGGCGCGATCGTCGCCGTCTCCGCGGACCTGCTCGCCCTGACGCTCCTGACCTCCCCGGGCGAGCTGGGCGCGGACATCGCGGTCGGCACCACCCAGCGCTTCGGCGTCCCGATGGGCTTCGGCGGACCGCACGCCGGCTACATGGCCGTCCAGGCCAAGCACGCCCGCTCGCTGCCCGGCCGCCTCGTCGGCGTCTCCGTGGACGCGGACGGCAACAAGGCCTACCGCCTGGCGCTGCAGACCCGTGAGCAGCACATCCGCCGCGAGAAGGCCACCAGCAACATCTGCACCGCGCAGGTGCTGCTCGCCGTCATGGCCGGCATGTACGCGGTCTACCACGGCCCGGACGGCCTGCGGACGATCGCCCGCCGGACCCACCGCTACGCCGCCCTGCTGGCCGCGGGCCTGACGGCCGGCGGGGTCGAGGTCGTGCACGGCTCGTACTTCGATACCCTCACCGTCCGGGTTCCGGGCCGGGCCGCCGAGGTCGTGGCCGCTGCCCGCGAGGGTGGCGTGAACCTCTTCCAGGTCGACGCCGACCTCGTCTCCATCGCCTGTGACGAGACCACCCTGCGCGCCGACGTCGAGGCGGTGTGGGCCGCCTTCGGCGTCACCGCCGACATCGAGGCGCTGGACGCGGCCACGGCCGACGCGCTTCCCGAGGGCCTGCTGCGCTCGGACGCGTACCTGACGCACCCGGTCTTCCACCAGCACCGTTCCGAGACCGCGATGCTGCGCTACCTGCGCAGGCTCTCGGACAAGGACTACGCGCTGGACCGCGGCATGATCCCGCTGGGCTCCTGCACCATGAAGCTCAACGCGACCACCGAGATGGAGTCGGTCACCTGGCCCGAATTCGGCCAGTTGCACCCCTTCGCCCCGGTCGAGCAGGCCGAGGGGTACCTCACGCTCATCACCGAGCTGGAGGAACGTCTCTGCGAGGTCACCGGCTACGACAAGGTCTCCATTCAGCCGAACGCCGGCTCCCAGGGTGAGCTCGCCGGCCTGCTGGCCGTCCGCGCCTACCACCGGGCGAACGGCGACGAGCAGCGCACCGTCTGCCTCATTCCGTCCTCCGCGCACGGCACCAACGCCGCGAGCGCCGTGATGGCCGGCATGAAGGTGGTCGTGGTCAAGACCGCCGACGACGGCGAGGTGGACGCGGACGACCTGCGCGCCAAGATCGAGCAGTACCGCGACGAGCTCGCCGTGCTGATGATCACGTACCCCTCCACGCACGGTGTGTTCGAGGAGCACGTCGCCGACATCTGCGCCAAGGTGCACGACGCCGGTGGCCAGGTCTACGTGGACGGCGCCAACCTCAACGCCCTGGTGGGCCTGGCCAAGCCGGGTCACTTCGGCGGCGACGTCTCGCACCTGAACCTGCACAAGACCTTCTGCATCCCGCACGGCGGTGGCGGTCCGGGCGTCGGCCCGGTCGGTGTCCGGGCGCACCTGGCCCCGTACCTGCCCAACCACCCGCTCCAGCCGACCGCCGGTCCGGAGACGGGCGTCGGCCCGATCTCGGCCGCTCCGTGGGGCTCGGCGGGCATCCTGCCGATCTCCTGGTCGTACGTGCGCCTGATGGGCGGCGAGGGCCTCAAGCGCGCCACCCAGGTGGCGGTGCTCGGCGCCAACTACATCGCCAAGCGCCTGGAGCCGCACTACCCGGTGCTCTACACCGGCCCGGGCAACCTGGTCGCGCACGAGTGCATCATCGACATGCGTCCGCTCTCGAAGGCGACGGGCGTGAGCATCGACGACATCGCCAAGCGCCTGATCGACTACGGGTTCCACGCGCCGACCATGTCCTTCCCGGTCGCCGGCACGCTCATGATCGAGCCGACGGAGTCCGAGGACCTCGCCGAGATCGACCGCTTCTGCGACGCGATGATCGCCATCCGCGCCGAGATCGAGCGGGTCGCGGGCGGCGAGTGGCCGGTGGACGACAACCCGCTGGCCAACTCCCCGCACACGGCGGCGGCGCTGGGCGGCGAGTGGAACCACCCGTACACCCGCGACGAGGCCGTCTTCCCGGGCGGGGTGTCGGCCGCGGAGAAGTACTGGCCGCCGGTGCGCCGCATCGACGGTGCCTTCGGCGACCGGAACCTGGTGTGCTCCTGCCCGCCGCTGGACGAGTACGACAACTGACGGCAACGGATGAAGTGACCTGACGAAGGGGCCGGTCCGGGAGTTCTCTCCCGGACCGGCCCCTTTCGTTCGCGTCGTCGGCTAGGCCGCCTTCATCACCTGCGTCGCCGCGAGCGGGCGGTGCGGGGCGATGATCTGGCCGTCCGGCAGCAGCTCACCGGTGTCCTCGAAGAGCAGGACGCCGTTGCACAGCAGGCTCCAGCCCTGTTCCGGGTGAACGGCCACGGGGTGTGCGGCCTCCCGGTCGGCGGAGTCGGCGGACGGGCATGCTGGCTTGTGCTGGCACATGGATGCGTTCTTTCGCTGCGGTGTGGTCTGTGTGCTGCGGCTCGGTGCGTTGTGCGCGTCGTTCATGGCCGCCCCCCGTATCAACGACTTGGCTCGGTCAGAGTCCCCAGTCTTGCCCTACGGCACCGTGTCCGCAGGGATTTCCCGGCAGCTGTCCTCACAGATTGATGACGCATCACCCGTGCGGGCGGTTCAGCTCAACTCCCCTGTCATTTCGGATGGTTCACACGTGGCCCGAGTGGGCTAGGCCGAATGGGCAGAACCGGTCAGGGGCCCGGTCGAGGGACCGGTCAGGCGGCCGGTGCGGCCACGGAGGGCGGTGCCGGGGGAGCCGTCGGTGTGAGCCGGTGGGTCAGTACGGGCAGCAGCTCGGACACGGGGTGCGGACGGTAGGCGGCGATGCCGGGCGGGGCCGGCGCCAGCGGGACCAGGAGGTCCGCGGCGGCCGGCAGTCCGGCGGAGGCGTCGGCTCCCACCGATCCGTGCAGCCACAGGGTCAGCATGTACAGCTCCGGTACGGACAGCAGGCGCGGCTGGTAGTTCTTGCCGAGCGACTCGGCCTGGCGCAGGGCGCGTTCGGTGGCGGAGACGTAGGGGCCCTCGAAGAAGTGGGAGAAGGCCCAGCCGTCCGGGGTCAGCCGGGTGTCGGCCGCGGCGACGTAGCGGTCCCCGCTGCGGATCAGGAACCGCCAGCCGGTCAGCCGGGTGCGCGGCGGCCTGCCTCCCGCGGTCAGGCCGGAGATGTGCAGCCGGTCCAGGACGTGGACGGGCAGCGGCAGTTCGGCGGTCATCGGCCCCTGGAGGGAGCGCAGGGCCGGGGTGTGCGCCTCGTGGACGGCGGTGGGGGAACCGAGGGCCGCGAGGACGCTGCGCAGGGCGGGCGCGGGAGCCGGAGGGACGTGCAGCGGCATGGTGGGTCGCCTCTCGCTTGGGAGACCTGTGGAACGGGGCGGGTGCGGGGTGCGGACAGCGCTGTCGCATTCTGGGGTCAGAGGGGGGCTGAGGGGCAATGGCCGCGCGCCAACTCTCTGCCTCGCTTGCGGAGTTTATCCGACATGTGTTCACGCAGTGTTTCGGCTAGCTGTCCCGCCTATTGCCGACAAGGCGCTTACCGGTCCCGCTGACGTGGCATTCGTGCCGGGTGCGCGCAAAAGTTCCGCGCTGACCTCGGAGGTTACCGGATGGCGGCTCGGCTGAAAAGCATCGGTTATCGATAACCGGCAAAGTCTACACTGTATTTGCGAAAGAGGGCTTGCCAGGTGAATGTGCCAAAGCGCCCGTCGGCCAAACCGGCGCGCGCTCCCCGCCAGTCACGCCCCCTCTGCGTTATCGATCACGCCGCCGGGGCATCATCGAACCTAACGCGCGCCCGGGTCGGTGGATCCGTTCCACGCACGGCCGGGCCCAGTCGAGGAGGGACGCTCCGATGGGGGAGAAGGTCGTGGCGGGCGGATTCGACCTGTCCGATCGGCAACGGTACCGGAGGAAGCTGCACGAGTGCCTGGAGGTACTGGAGCGACTTCTGGAGGAGAAGAGGTTCGATCGCCCCAAGAACATGATGGGGCTGGAGATCGAGCTGAATCTCGCGGGTGCCGACGGGTTGCCGAGAATGGTGAATGCGCAGGTCCTCGAGCGCATTGCGAGCAATGATTTCCAGACCGAACTGGGAATGTTCAACCTGGAGGTGAACGTCCTCCCGCACCGGCTCGGCGGCCGGGTATTCGACCAGCTCGCCGAGGAACTCAGCGCGGGCCTGGGCTATGCCCACCGGCAGGCTCTGGAGGTCGATGCCGGTGTGGTCATGATCGGCATTCTGCCGACGATCTCCCGCACCGACCTGGTCACCGCCAACCTCTCGGCGGTGGACCGCTACTCGCTGCTCAACGAGCAGATCCTGATGATGCGGGGCGAGGACTTCGTGCTCGACATCGACGGGGTGGAGCGGCTGACCTGGACCTCCGGGTCGATCGTGCCGGAGGCCGCCTGCACCTCCGTACAACTGCACCTGCAGGTGACTCCGGGGCGGTTCGCGGACGTGTGGAACGCGGCCCAGGCGGTGGCGGCCGTGCAGATAGCCGTCGGCGCCAACTCGCCCTTCCTGTTCGGGCGGGAGCTGTGGCGGGAGTCGCGGCCGCCGCTCTTCCAGCAGGCCACCGACACCCGGCCGCCCGAGCTCCAGGCGCAGGGGGTGCGCCCGCGCACCTGGTTCGGCGAGCGGTGGGTGGACTCGGCGTACGAGCTCTTCGCCGAGAACGTCCGCTACTTCCCGGCCCTGCTGCCGATCTGCGACGAGGAGGAGCCGCTCCGGGTGCTCGCCGAGGGCGGGGTGCCGAGCCTGCAGGAACTCGTGCTGCACAACGGCACCGTCTACCGCTGGAACCGGCCCGTCTACGGGGTCGCCGACGGGGTGCCGCACCTGCGCGTGGAGAACAGGGTGCTCCCCGCCGGTCCGACGGTGGCCGACGTCGTCGCCAACGCGGCCTTCTACTACGGGCTCGTACGCACCCTCGCGGACGAGCAGCGCCCGGTGTGGAGCCGGCTGCCCTTCGCGGAGGCGGAGGCCAACTTCGACGCGGCCTGCCGCTACGGCATCGACGCCCGGGTGCGCTGGCCGCGCCGCGGGCGGGGCGGAGGCCTGGCGAGCGTGCCCGCGGTGCGGCTGGTGCTGGAGGAGCTGCTGCCGATGGCGGCCGCCGGGCTGGACGCGTGGGGCATCGAGCCCGCCGACCGGGACCACTACCTCGGCATCATCGAGGAGCGGTGCCGGCGCCGGGTGAACGGAGCGACCTGGCAGGTGGACACGTACCACCGGGCGCTCGCGGGCGGGCTGGAGCGGGACGCGGCGCTGGCCGCGACCACGCGCCGCTACAGCGAGCTGAGCCACCGCGGTGATCCCGTGCACACCTGGCCGGTGGGTCTGGGGGGTGGTGGCGCCGCGGACTGATTCCGGGGCGCGCCCGGTCCCGCGACGTTCCGGCCGGTTCCGCCCGATGATCCGCTCGCCCCGTGGAGGGGGCAGTATGGGGACATCGGGGCGGGACGCCCCGCGGGATGTCGCAGTGGTGGCGGGACGGGAGGCGGGCGTGCGGACGGAGCCGGAACCGGCGGTCGGGGAGCTCGAGCTCGGCGAGGGCCCCAGCGGGCGCAGGATGCTGCGCTCCGAGACCCTGATCGTGCTCGCGCTGTCCCTGGGCGCGAGCGGCGTCTCGGCGCTGATCAGCTTCATCGGCTCGCTGACCAAGCCGGGCGGGCTCAAGGACCAGGCCGCCACGCTCAACGGCTCGTACGCCCCCGGCCGGCCCTGGCTGGACCTGGCCTGGCAGCTGTTCGGCATCGCGTCCGCGCTCGTCCCCGTGCTGCTCGTCGCGCACCTGCTGACCCGTGAGGGCGCGCCCGGGCTGAAGGTGCTGGGCTTCGACCGCACCCGGCCCTGGTGGGACCTGGGCCGGGGCGCGCTCGTGGCCGCCTGCATCGGCAGCGCGGGACTGGCGTTCTACCTGGGGGCACGGGCGGGCGGCTTCAACCTCACGGTGGTGCCGGAGGCGCTGCCCGACGTGTGGTGGAAGTTCCCCGTGCTGATCCTCTCCGCCGTGCAGAACTCCGTGGTGGAGGAGGTCATCGTGCTGGCCTACCTGCTGCGCAGGCTCGGGCAGCTGGGCTGGTCGCCGATGGCCGCGCTGATCGCCAGCTCCGTGCTGCGCGGCTCGTACCACCTCTACCAGGGCATCGGCGGGTTCATCGGCAACGTGGTGATGGGCGTCGTCTTCGTCCTCGCCTACCGGCGCTGGGGCCGGGTGGGTCCGCTGGTCGTCGCCCACGCGCTGCTCGACATCGTCGCCTTCGGCGGGTACGCCCTGCTCGCGGGCAAGGTGGGCTGGCTGCCCACGCCGTAGGCGGCACGGCCCGGCGGCCTACGGTGCGGTGAGCAGCTCGCCGTCGATGACCGTGACGGCGCGCCCGATGAGCAGCGTACGGTCGCCCAGCAGCCGGACCCGGACGAGGCCGGTGCGGGCTCCGCCCTGGAGGCCGACGAGCTCCGTGCGGCCCAGCCGCTGCGCCCAGAAGGGGGCCAGCGCGGTGTGCGCGCTGCCGGTGACCGGGTCCTCGTCGATGCCGACGGCGGGGAAGAAGCCGCGCGAGACGAAGTCGTAGCCGCGGGAGGGGTCCTCGGCCGGCGCGGTCACGATGACCCCGCGCCGGGCGTAGCCGCGCAGGGCGGCGAGGTCCGGGGTGAGCTCCCGTACGGTCCGCTCGTCCGCCAGCTCCACCACGAGGTCCCCGATGTGCTCGGAGGTGTCGTGGACCGACTTGGCCGTGGCGCCGATCGCGCGCTCCACGACGGGGTCCGGCGCGACCTCGGTCAGGGAGGAGGTCGGGAAGTCCATCACCAGGGTCCCGTCCTCGGAGGCGGTGACCTTCAGGATTCCGCAGCGCGCCGAGAAGCGGACCGTCCCCGTCGCCAGGCCGCTGGTGGCCAGGACGTGGGCGGTGGCCAGGGTCGCGTGGCCGCACATGCCGACCTCGGCCGCCGGGGTGAACCAGCGCAGCGCCCAGTCCGCCTCACCGCCGGGCGGGAGCGGGTGGGCGAAGGCGGTCTCGGAGAGGTTGACCTCGGCGGCGACCTGCTGGAGCCAGGCGTCCGGGGGGAACCCGCCGTCGAGGAGCAGGACTCCGGCGGGGTTGCCGCCGAAGGGGCGGTCGGTGAAGGCGTCGACGATTCGGATGCGCATGGGTTCGACCGTAGGGAGGCGGCCCCTTCGTCCGCAAAGGCCAATCCGGGATGATTGGACTGTTCGGTGGCGTGCTGATCTTCAACCGTGCCGTTGGCTCAGCCCGGCCCGTCGAGTGCCCAGGCCATGCGCATGCCGGCGGTCACGTCCGTTCCGTACCCATCAGCACGGGCGGCGCGTCCGGCGCGGGCAGAGCGAGAACGCGGGCAAGGGCCGCGGCCAGGGAAACGGAGTGGTCGGGCAGGTGCTCGGCGATCCAGCCCGTTGCGGCCGCGAGGAACCCGGTCAGGTCGCGCTCGACGCCGGCGAGCAGACGGGGGAGCTCGGAGACCGGCACGTCGATGACCGGACCGTCCTTCAGGTCGGTGTTGACGGTGAGGCGGACGGTGTCCCCGAGACGCTCGGCGAGCGACGGCTGAGGATCGTGGCCGTACCCGATGATGCCGCTGCCGTCGACGAGCTGGTGCCAGTCGGGCCAGTCCTCCAGGCCGTCACAGCATCCGGGCGAGAAGACGATGCCCGTGGAGCGGTCCGTGATGCGAAGGCCGCCCGCCGCGTAAGGGGCGCTGAAGTTGAGGAGTCCATGGAGGAAGCCGTCGATGGGCTCGGTCGGCCGAGGGGGCAGGTCGAAGTCGTCGGGGTCCACGTCGTTGCAGGCGGCGATGCGCATGAGCGCCGTCCCGATCTCGGCGGGTGGAAGTTCACCGTTGAGCGGCAGGAAGCCGACCCGGTCGGTCTCGGCGACAGGCCAGAGGTCGAAGCCTTCGGTGGGGGTCATCTCCAGGACGGGCTGCATCACGATCACCCGGCGCAGTGTTCCGCATCCGTGTCCGGTCTCACCTCCCGATTACGCCGGGCATCCTCGTCGACCGTGTCCTGTGACAGTGAAGGTGGGCCGTTTGTCATCGAAGTTGGGCCGACGCTAGTTTGTGACAGCGAAGTTGGGCCGATGGGGAACATGTCAGGCGGGGGATGTGGTGGGGGCACCTGTCCGCGCAGTCGATCAGGCTGTGCTCACGGGCTTTGAGCTGGACTTTTCTGTCGACGGTGTGCGTCGGCGTCGGCTGTTGCAGGCGAGTTGGGATGTCCGGTTCGAGGCGGTGGAGCCGGTCCGTGAGTTCACCTGGCACAAGTACGGCCGGGGCTTCGCGGGCTGGTACTACTCGGTGACCGTACGGGATCACGTCGGGTACGAGTCGTGGCTGGAGCGGGACCGACTGGTCCTGCTGGACCGGGACCCGCAGGTCACCGCCATCGCCTCGCAGCCGTTCTGGCTGCACTGGGATGACGGGGTCCGAGAGCGCAGGCATGCTCCCGACTACTTCGTCCGGCTCGCCGATGGGCGGGCCCGCGTCGTCGATGTCCGAGCCGAGGACGACATGGACGAGGACACCCGGGAGTCCTTCGCCGCGACCGAGCGTGCGTGCGGGGCGGCGGGCTGGGAGTTCGCCTGGGTCGGGCGGCCCGATCCGGTGTTCATGGCGAATATCCGCTGGCTGGCCCGCTACCGGCGGTCGCGCTGTGGTCGGCCGGCGGCGCTTGCGGACCGGTTGCTGGAGGTCTTTCGGGAGCCGAAGGGGTTGTGGGAGGGCGCCGGTCTGGTCGGGGACCGGTTGCGGGTTCTGCCGGTGCTGTTCCACCTGCTGTGGTCCGGTGCGTTGGGAACTGACCTGGTGGGCGGCTTGATGCAGACCGACAGCCTGGTCTGGACGGAGGGAAGCAGATGAGCGGGTTGAGGCGGCCGCCGGCTTTGGCGGTCGGTCACAGGGTCCGGTTCGAGGGCCAGGTCAGGGGGGTTCTCGAGGTCACCGCCCATGCGGTGGTGGTGGAGGACGCGGAGGCTCCGCACCGGGTGGTCGCCCTGATCGACCTGTTCGAGGCGGCGGATTTCGAGGTCCTGTTCCAGCCCGAGCGGATGCCACTGCCCGCGGTCGGGCTGCTGGAGGCGTTCCCGCCCGAGGTGGTGAAGCACGCGCTGTGGTGGGAGGGGCACATTCTTGAGGTTGTGCACGGGCTTGCGCCGGATGCGGAGCCCGGCTCGCAGCCGCGGCCGGGCTACGGACCGGGTTCATCGGTGACGTCGCGGCAGCGGGTGAAGGCGACAGAGCTGGCGGTCGCCGGCCACGATGTCGCGGCCAAGACGATCGGCAACCGGCGCCGCCGATACCAGGAACAGGGGCTGGTCGGGCTGGCCGACCACCGCCCGGTCCGCAAGCGTCCCGAGTTCGGCTCGGCGCCCGAGGCCGTCGTCGAGGCGATGCGGAAAGCGATCAAGGAGGGCATCGACACCTCGACCCGCAACGGGGCCTACCTGATCTGGCGGACCGAGGAGATCCTGCGGGAATCGGGCGGTGACCCGGTCGAACTGCCGACCCGGCGGACCCTCTACCGGCTGCTGGCGAAGCTGACGAAGGGCACCCACGCGACCGGCTCAGCAGTTACACGCCGCTCGAAAGCGCACGGGGCGGCGGCCCCGTTCGGAGAGCTGACGGTGTCGGCCCCGGGCGAGGTCATGCAGATCGACTCCACCCCGCTGGACGTGATGGTCCGCCTCGACAACGGGGTCGTCGGCAAGGTCGAGCTCACCGGGATGATCGACGTCGCGACCAGGACGCTGTCGGCGGCGGTTCTGCGGCCGACGACGAAGTCGGTGGACGCGAGCGTGCTGCTGGCCCGCACCGTCACCCCCGAGCTGATGCGGCCGGGCTGGGTCGAGGCCCTGAAGATGTCCCGGTCGGTGCTGCCGCACCGCAGACTGCTGGCCTTGGATGAACGGCTGGAACACGCGGCGGCCAAGCCGGTCATCGTCCCGGAGATGATCGTCTGCGACCACGGCAAGGCGTTCATCTCCCACAACTTCCGGGCCTCCTGCCGGTTCCTGGAGATCGACTTCCAGCCGACCCACAAGGGCTCCCCGTTCCAGAAGGGGCACATCGAGAAGATGCTGGGTTCGGTGGCCACGATGTTCGCCCAGTTCCTGCCAGGCCACACGGGCCGCAACACCGACCAGCGTGGCCGGCACCCCGAGCAGGAGAACCTGTGGTCGCTGCCCGAACTGCAGGACCTGCTGGACGAGTGGATCATCGCGAAGTGGCAGAACCGCCCCCATGAGGGCCTGCGCGACCCGGATCACCCGGGGCGGCTGTTCACCCCGAACCAGAAGTACGCCGCCCTGGTCGAGGCATGCGGTTACGTCCCGGTCGCGCTCAGCGGTCAGGACTACGTCGAGTTGCTGCCCGCTGCCTGGCGGGCGGTCAACTCCTACGGCATCCGGATCAACAACCGTACCTACGACAGCCCCGAGCTGGGTCCGATGCGCCTGCGTGATTCCGGCGTCACCGCGAAGCGGGGGCTCTGGGAGGTCCACCGCGACCCCTACGACGCCTCCCGAGTCTGGGTACGCGACCACCGCGGGGACGGCGGCTGGGTCCAGGCGACCTGGAAGTACTTGAACCGGGCCCCGGTCCCCTTCGGCGACCTGGCCTGGGACCACGTCAGCCACCAGCTGCCCAGGGCCACCGAGGAGGAACTCGCCCAGGCCGTCGCCGACCTGCTGACCCGCGCCCACGCCGGCCCCAACCAGCCCGCCACGAAGAAAAAGGACAGGAAGGCCAGGGCGGTGAAGGCCGAGCGGCGGGTCGCCGCCCGGACGAAGGCCGCACCGCCCACCGTCCCCTCCCCGCTGCCGGAACCGCCGCAGCAGCCTGAAGTCGAGGCACCCGCCGAAGAAGACGATCTCGCCGAGGTAATCCCACTCGGACTGTTCAATCCGCTCGAAGACCCCTGGGGACGCTCATGACCACGCTGCCCGCCGACGATCCGAACGAAGACTTCGGACGGCAGCTGACCACCCTGCCCGGCTGGCGCGAGTTCGCCGGCGCGTCCCTGAGCAAGCCCATGGCCGTGCTGACGAAGGCCGAGTACGACGAACTGGAGGCCGAGGACCAGGACGCCTACGACGACGATCGGCTCGACCACCATGCCCGCCTCCAGGTGGTCGCCACCTCCACGGTCCGCTCCACCGTCACCTGCGGGCACCGCCTGATCATCCTCAACCGCGGGGCGATCAGCGCTCGCCGCGGCCTGATGGTCTCCGGGCCGGCAAACACCGGCAAGACGATCGCTCTCACCCAGCTCGGCCTGGCCCACGAGTTGAAGGACCGCCGCCGGCACCCAGGACAGGACGACCGCATCCCGGTCGTCTACATCACCGTCCCGCCAGCCGCGACACCCCGCATGATCGCCGCAGAGTTCGCCCGCTTCCTGGGCCTGCCGGTCCTGCGGAGTTCGAACATCACCGACCTCACCGAAGCCGTCGTCGGCGTCTGCACCAAGGCCCGGACCGGCCTGATTCTGGTGGACGAGATCCACAACATATCCCTGACGACCCGCCACGGAGCCGAAGCCTCGGACACGTTGAAGTACTTCTCCGAGCGCATCCCGGCGACCTTCGCCTACGCGGGCATCGACGTCGAGTCCGGCAACCTGCTCTCCGGCACCCGGGGAGACCAGATCGCCGCACGCTTCACCCCGATGGCCACCCACCCCTTCCCCTACAACACCGAGTGGAAGGCCCTGGTCGCACAGATGGAGGCCAACCTCCTGCTGCACGAGCACAAACGCGGCACCCTGACCCGCCTGGACCGCTTCATCCACACCCGCACCGGCGGCATGATCGGCACCCTCTCCCACCAGATCCGCGGAGCCGCCGTCGACGCCATCCTCAGCCGCACCGAGAAGATCAACAAGGCGGGCCTGCTGGCCGTCGACCTGGACATCGCCTCCCGCCGCAAGCGCCCGGACGCAGGCCAGTGATCCCGCCGGCCGGGGGTATCCCCCTCGCCCGGCTGCCGTTCCAGGTCCGTCCGAAGAGCGGCGAAGGAGCTCGCTCGTTCATCACCCGGCTCGCCCAGGTGAACTGTCTTCCGCCCGCCTACCTGCGGAAATACCTCGCCGAGCCACCCACGCACCGCGGCAGTCCGCGCTGGGACCGCATTGCCGCAGCCGCTGGACGCGATCCGGTCGAACTGCGGCAGGTCCTGGAGACCATCAAGTGCGAGGAATGCGGAGGCCCGATACGCCCGATGGCAAGCTTCGGAGTCAAACCGCGAACCTGCTCGAGGGCCTGTCGGCAGAAGAGGTACCGCAAGCGCCACCCCGCCAGCGAGTGGCGCCGGGAACGCTGCCGTATCTGCCGAAAGGTCATGGTCATGCGTATCGGGCAGCGACGTCCGCTCTGCTCGTCGCCCTGCCGCCGGGCCGCCTACCTCGAACGGCAGCAACGACACACGCAACAGCCGGCCGAAGAACCTTCCAGACCTCAGGCCGACTCCTTGCCAGCTTGTCTGATCTGCGAAGTCCCTCTGGCGCCAGGCGCCGCCACGAGCCTCCGCCGCACGTGCTCTCAACGCTGCCGACAGCAGGCATACCGCTGGCGAACAAAACCGCCCGCCCTCCCACCCGACAGGCATCACGCTCAGCAGCCAGCAGCAGTTCCGGTCCCGCCGCCCGACCCCGCGGCTTCACCCCATACGAGCGGGGCGAGGGCTGACGCCCTCGCCCCGCTCCAAAATGCACTCCGGACAACACCGTCCTGCCAAGTCTGCTCGGCTCCTCTACCAAAAAAGAGCAGGTCACAGCGCCGGACATGCTCTCAGCGCTGCCGCCAGCAGGCATACATCCAGCGCAAGACGACTCAGCCCCGATAGAAGATCACCGACGATCGGTCCAACTTCGCTGTCACAAACGATGTAGTGGCCCATCTTCCCTGACACAAACAGGCATTGGTCCAACTTCGATGACAACTGGTCCATCTTCGCTGTCACAGGTCAGACCGGACTGGTCGGAGGGTGTTCGTTGAGGAAGTTTCCGATATATCGTTGACGCATCGCGATGGGTCAGCGATAGTGGAGACATCGCATCAGCGACAACCGGATTCACCGAATGACGAAAGGAGCGCAGTCATGCGTTCACACGGACAGCACGGACACGACCACGGACGGGGTCACGGCCACTGCGGGCCGGACCGTCGGGAGGAGTTTCAGGGGCGGCGTGCCGCCTTCGGGCCGTTCGGGCCGCCCTTCGGGGGTGGGCCCTTCGGCGGGCGCGGTGGGCGCGGCGGACCGCGCGGCCGGGCCCGGCGGGGTGATGTGCGCGCCTCGATCCTGGCGCTGCTCGCCGACCGGCCGATGCACGGCTACGAGATGATCCAGGAGATCGGCGAGCGCAGCGGCGGGGCGTGGAAGCCCAGCCCGGGGTCGGTCTACCCGACCCTGCAGCTGCTGGAGGACGAGGGCCTCATCACCAGTGAGAGCGAGGGCGGCAAGAAGCTGTTCACGCTCACCGAGACCGGTCGGGCCGAGGCCGAGTCCGGCCCGGAAGCCCCCTGGGCGGAGGCCGGGCGGGGCTTCGACTTCGAGGCGATGAACGAGGTCCGGACGGCCGGCTTCGGCCTGATGGAGGCCTTCGGTCAGGTCTTCAAGACCGGCACCCCCGCGCAGCGGGAGAAGGCCCTCACCGTCATCAACGACGCCCGCAAGAAGCTCTACCTGATCCTGGCCGACGAGCACTGAGTGTGAGTGGGCTGTCGGGCCTCCCGTACGTGACGGCGCGCCCCGCGGAGATTCTCGCGGGGCGCGCCGTCACGTGTGCGTGGGGGCGGGGCTCAGGCGACCAGGCCGGAGAGTTTGCGGAGGGACTCGTTCAGGGCGGCGGTGGCCGAGTCCTTGAGCTTGCCCGCCATGAGGGAGACCGCGGCGCCGGTGAACTCGCCGTCGATGCGGACGGTGGTGGCCGTACCGTCCGGGATCAGGGTGTAGCGGGTCAGGACGGCCACGCCCATCGGGCCCTTGCCGGTGATCGCGAAGACGCGCTCGTCCTCCAGCTCCGAGACCGTCCAGAGGACCTCGGCGGGGAAGCCCATCATCTTCATGTTCTCGGCGAAGGTGGAGCCCACCGCGAGGGTCTCGGGTCCGCCCTTCGGGAAGTTGGTGTGGGTCATGCTCCACTGGCCGTAAGCGTCCCAGTCGGTCAGCTGGGACCAGAGCTTCGCGGCGGACGCCTCGATGCGTGATTCCGCGGTGACTTCAGCCATGCGACCACCCCTTCTCGTCAGGTACGTGCGGCGGAAGGTAGTCCGGGCGGACGGAACATACAAGACTGACGACCTGTCAGGTAATGCGGAGCGGGGCAGCTGCGGGCCCGGTGGTGTCGGGGAGGTCTCGGGAGCGTCTCAACAGGTGTCACGGTCCCGTCGCTCCTGACCGGCCCTGTCATGATGTCCGGATGCAAGCGTCAGGGAGACATGCCGGACTGGGCCTCGCCCTCATTTCGGCGATCGCGTTCGGTGGTTCGGGTGTGGCGGCGAAGCCGCTGATCGAGGCGGGTCTGGACCCGCTCCACATGGTCTGGCTCAGGATCGCCGGTGCGGCGCTCGTGCTGTCCCCGCTGGCCTGGCGCCATCGCGCTCTCGTACGCCGCAAACCCCTGCTGCTCGCCGGCTTCGGAATCGTCGCCGTGGCCGGGGTCCAGGCCTTCTACTTCGCCTCGCTGTCCCGGATCCCGGTCGGCGTGGCCCTGCTGCTGGAGTACCTCGGCCCCGCGCTGCTGCTCGGCTGGATCCGCTTCGTGCAGCGCCGGCCCGTGACCCGGGCCGCGGCGGCCGGCGCCGCCGTGGCCGTCGTGGGCCTCGCCTGCGTGGTGCAGATCTGGGCCGGGCTGAGCCTCGACCCGCTCGGCGTGCTGCTCGGCCTCGCGGCCGCCTGCTGCCAGGCCTTCTACTTCGTCTTCGCCGACCAGGGCAGCGACGGGGAGGACGTGCCCGACCCGATGGGCGTGATCGCGTACGGCATGATCGTCGGCACCCTCGTGATGACCGTGATCGCCCGGCCCTGGGGGATGGACTGGCAGGTACTGGCCGGCGACGCGGCGCTCGGGGACGTGATGGTGCCCGCGCCGGTGCTGCTCGGCTGGGTGGTCCTGATCGCGACCGTGTTCGCGTACCTGACCGGTGTGGTCTCGGTGCGCAAGCTGTCGCCGCAGGTCGCCGGCGTCGTGGCCTGCCTGGAGGCGGTCGTGGCGACCGTGCTGGCCTGGGTGCTGCTGGGCGAGCACCTCTCGACCTGGCAGATCATCGGCGGCGCGCTGGTGCTGGGCGGGGCCTTCATCGCGCAGTCCTCCCGGCGGGCGGCGCCCGTGGTCGCGGAGCCGGCGGCCGCTCTGGACCGCGATCCGAGCAAGGTCTAGGATCCCGATCATGCTGTCGAACGTGCTTCCGCCTCCCGCCGCCTAGCGCGGGCGGCTGCCACCACGCAGGAGAACCCGGCCCGGGCCGTGACCCGGGCGGATTCGCGCTGCCCGCGAAGCGATGACCTCTTCCTTCATCCTTCACGCACGCGCGGAGAACTCTCGTGTCGATCCAGCCGGTCCAGTCGGACCATGTGCCTGTCGTGCCCGCCACCGGGCGCAGCCTGCTCTTCCTCGTCATCGCCGGAACCGCCTGGGGTACGGCGGGGGCGGCGGCCTCGCTGCTCTACCTCGCCAGTGACCTCGGTCCGCTCGCCCTGTCCTTCTGGCGGTGCGCGGGCGGGCTGGCGGTGCTGCTCGCGGTGCTCGCCGTACGCCGCCGCCCGCGGGGCGGTGCGGGCAGGGCGGATGCCGGCCGGGTCAGGGCCTCGGTGGGGTCGTTGATCGGGACCGGGCTGATGTTCACCCTCTTCCAGTCCGCGTACTTCGCCGCCGTGCGCGAGACCGGGCTCGCCGTGGCCACCGTCGTCACCCTCGGATCCGGGCCCGTGCTCATCGCGCTCGGGGCCCGGTACTGGATGGGGGAGCGGCTCGGCCGGGGCGGGATCCTCGCGGTCGGCGGGGCGCTGGCCGGGCTGGCCGTGCTCGTCCTCGGCGGCGGGGGCGGCGAGGTGCGGCCGCTCGGTGTCGGCTGGGCGCTGCTGTCGGCCGCCGGCTACGGGGGCATGACCCTGCGGGCCCGGCTGCTCGGGCGGCGCGGCACCGGCGGGGACCCGTTGGTCACCACCGTCTGGTCGGTCGGGGTGGGCACGGTGTGCCTGCTCCCGTTCGCGCTGGTGGAAGGGCTGATGCCGCATGCCGCGGAGCCCGTTCGGGTGCTCTGGCTACTCGCCTACATGGCCACCGTGCCGACCGCGCTGGCCTACGCGCTCTACTTCAGCGGGGCCGCCGCGGTACGGGCCGCGACGGTCTCCGTGATCATGCTGATCGAGCCCGTCGGCGCGGCGGCGATCGCCGTCCTGGTGCTCGGGGAGCGGCTGACGGGCCCGGTGGCGCTGGGGACCGTACTCCTGCTGACGGCCGTGGGGGCGCTGATCGCCGCGGAGTCGCGGCGGCCGGGGGACGGGCGGGAGGCGGACACGCCGAAGGGCGGGCCGGAGGTCCGGCCCGCCCGTGCCGCTGCGGGCGGCGAGGTCGCCGTCAGAGGGCGGTGATGTAGTCCGGGACGGGGATGCCCGCGGCGAGGTCGGCGGCCGGGACCGGGGTCCCGTACGCCGGCGCGACCGGGATCACGCCCGTCCAGTAGGGCAGTCCGATGTCCTCGGGGTCGTCACCCGGGCCGCCGCTGCGGATCTTGGCGGACACCTCGTCCAGGTCGAGCCGGATCACGGCGGTGGCGGCGAGCTCCTTGGCGTTCGCCGGCCGGGAGTCGGCCGAGCGGCCCGGCACGACCTGGTCGACGAGGGCGTCGAGGGCGATCCGGCGCTCCTCCGGGTCCGTCACCTGGTACGCGGTGCCGTGCACGACCACCGAGCGGTAGTTGAGCGAGTGGTGGAAGGCGGAGCGGGCCAGGACCAGCCCGTCCAGGTGCGTCACGGTCAGGCAGACCGGCATGCCGGGGTCGGCCTTGCCGGCGGCGAGGAGCGGGCCCGAGCCGGTGGAGCCGTGCACGTAGAGGGTCCGGCCGACGCGGCCGAAGAGGGTCGGCAGGACCACCGGCGCGCCGTCGCGGACGAAACCGAGGTGGCAGAGGTAGGCAGCATCCAGTATCGAGTGCACCGTCTCGTGGTCGTAGTGGGCGCGGTCCCGGTACCGGCTCGGGACGGTGCGGTCGGTGGGCGTGTACGTGGTGGCCGGTGCTTCGGTGGCCGGGGCTTCCTTGGGCGCGGCCGTCGCCGCGGCCGTCGGCGTACCGGTGGCGTTCTCGGGGGCGGGCGTGACGCTCATGGTGCGGACTCCGTTGTATTAGTGCATACTTGACTTTGTGCTAGGAGAGTATCTGATCATCGGGCGGCGCGCATCGGAAATCGCCGCGAGTGTGGAAGCGGGCGTAGCCTCGGGCGCGCTCGAACCGGGAGCGCTGTTGCCGCCGATGCGGGAGCTCGCCGGTGTGCTGGGGGTGAACCCCAACACCGTGGCCGCCGCGTACCGGACGCTGCGCGAGCGCGGGGTCATCGAGACCGACGGGCGCCGCGGCAGCCGGGTGCGTGCCCGCCCGGCGACCGCGCCGCGCGACGGGCTGCGGATGGCCGTCCCGGCGGGGGTGCGCGACATCGCCTCCGGGAACCCGGACGTCCGACTGCTGCCGGCGCTGGACGAGGCGATGGCGGGCGCGGCCCGCCGGTACGCCGCCGAGCCCACGCTCTACGGCCTGGATCCGGTGGCTCCGGACCTGGCCCGGCTGGCCCGGGCCGCCTTCGACGCCGACGGGGTGCCGGCCGGGGCGATGGCGGTGACCTCGGGCGCGCTCGACGGCATCGAACGGGTGCTGGCCGCGCACCTGCGGCCGGGGGACGCGGTGGGCGTCGAGGACCCGGGGTGGGGGAGCGTGCTCGACCTCGCCCCGGCGCTGGGGCTGCGGGTGGTGCCGGTGGCCGTGGACGACGACGGGCCGCTGCCCGACTCGGTGGAACGGGCGCTGGTCCAGGGGATCCGTGCGCTGATCGTGACGGCCCGGGCGCAGAACCCGACCGGGGCGGTGGTGAGCGCGGAGCGCGCCTCGGAGCTGCGGGCGGTGCTCGCCCGGCACCCCGAGGTGCTGGTCATCGACGACGACCACGGACACGGCATCGCGGACCAGCCGCTGAACGCGCTGGCCGGGGTGACCCGCCACTGGGTGCTGATCCGCTCCACCGCGAAGGCGTACGCACCGGACCTGCGGCTCGCCGTGCTGACCGGCGACGGGGTCACGCTCGACCGGGTCCGGGGGCGCCAGCGGCTGGGCCCGGGGTGGGTGAGCAGGCTGCTGCAGTACACGGCCGTGGAGCTGTGGGAGGCCGGAGCGGTCGACCACGCCGCGGTCGCGCGGTCCTACGGGGAGCGCAGGAACGGGCTGGTCGCGGCGCTGGCCCGGCGCGGGGTGAGCGCGCGGGGGCGGAGCGGTCTCAACGTGTGGGTGCCCGTCGCCGAGGAGACGGCGGTGGTGACGCGCCTGCTGGGGGCGGGCTGGGCGGTCGCCCCGGGGGCCCGGTTCCGGGTGGAATCGGGGCCGGCGGTGCGGATGACCATGTCGACGCTGTCCCTGGCGGACGTACCGGTGCTGGCGGAAGCGGTGGCCTCGGCGGTCCGTCCGGCGGCCGGGGGGCGGCTGGACTGAGGGGCGGGTCGGTGGGGGTGTGGTGCGGCTCGGGCGTGGTTCCGGCGTGGTGCGGTTCGGTCGAGGCGTCGCGGCCTAGGCCGTCTCTTTCGGATCTTGCCTGGCCCGCGCCGCCCGGCACCGCACCTCGCCGCGCTGCCGGGGCACCCGAGTACGTCCAGTACGCG
>NZ_JANAVF010000031.1 GCF_024213195.1 Streptomyces sp. TBY4
CCGATCACGCCAGGGCACGCTGAACAGACAACGTCACGTGATCATCGCCAGAGCCGAATTGCGTGATCGTTCACAGCTGGACTGCGGCGAATGTCGTGCACGCTCACGCGAATGCCCTCGGCAGTGGCGAAGGGAGTCACCGCGGCTAGCTGGCGGCGCGTGGTGGCATCGCGGGGCAGCAGCACCGCGGCCCGCACCCGCCCGGGATCAGCCGTGCCACGCCGCTCCCCCGTCACCCACTCAAGGAGGTTCAGCAACTGGGCGGGACTCTCGATCAGCGCGAGCGTGCCGCTCACGACGCCGCTGCCGGCACGCGCTCGGCGGCCTCGCGCTCGGCGACCACGCCGGGGAAGCGGCGGAGCTTCCTCATCGGGCCGAGCTCGCCCTCGTACACCTGCTTGACTCCGTCGCCGAGCGCCTCCTCGATGATGCGGATGTCGCGCACCAGGCGCTCCAAGCCCTGAGGCTCGACCGAAGCGGCCTGATCGGAGCCCCAGTGGGCGCGGTCGAGGGTGATGTGCCGCTCCACGAAGACGGCACCGAGGGCGACCGCGGCCAGGGTGGTCTGCAGCCCGATCTCGTGTCCGGAGTAGCCGATCGGGACGTTCGGGAACTCCTCCCGAAGGGTGTTGACCATGCGCAGGTTGAGCTCCGAGTTCTTCGCCGGGTACGTCGACGTGGCATGGCAGAGCACGATGTTGCCGCTGCCGAGCACCTCCACCGCGTGGCGGATCTGCTGCGGGGTGGACATGCCGGTGGAGAGGATGACCGTCTTGCCGGTGTCGCGCAGGGCGCGCAGCAACTCGTCATCGGTCAGGGACGCGGAGGCCACCTTGTGGACCGTGACGTTCTCGAACTGCTCCAGGAAGGCGACGGCCTCGGTGTCCCACGGGGAGGCGAACCAGTCGACTCCCCGATCGGCGCAGTGCTCGTCGATAGCCCGGTACTCGTCCTCACCGAACTCCACGCGGTGGCGGTAGTCGATGTAGGACATACGGCCCCAGGGGGTGTCGCGCTCGATGTCCCACTGGTCGCGCGGGGTACAGATCTCCGGGGTGCGCTTCTGGAACTTCACGGCATCACAGCCGGCTTCGGCGGCGGCGTCGATCAACGCAAAGACATTCTCCAGATCACCGTTGTGGTTGATGCCGATCTCACCGGTGACGTAGACCGGGTGGCCGGGGCCTACCAGGCGGTCGCCGATCCGGCGGGCGCGTATAGGGAAGGTCATGACTTGTACAGTTCCTTTCCGAGTAGCCAGGCGGCTATCTCCCGGACAGCTCCGTGTCCGCCGTTACTGGTCGTGGTAGTCCTGGCGGCGGCACGGGCTTCTGGTTGGGCGTCGGCGACCGCGACGGGCCAGCCGACGAGGGTGAAACACGGGAGGTCGTTCACGTCGTTTCCGGCGTAGAGCACCCGCTGGGGGTCGACTCCCTGCTCCTCGCACCACTGCTTGAGTGCGAAGTCTTTGCGGTCGATGCCCTGAAGCACAGGCACCTCCAGCTTCCGGGCGCGGGCGGCGACGACCGGGTTCTTCTCAGTGGACAGAACCAGCACCTTCAGGCCCGCCCGGCGCAGGGCCGCGATACCGAGCCCGTCGCCGCGGTGCACTGCGACCGTTTCCCTGCCCGAGGCGTCGATCCACACTCGGTCGTCGGTCTGGGTGCCGTCGAAATCGAGGACGACAGCGTCCACGTCAGCGCGCGTGGGTGCGGGTGCAGGAGTGAAGGGCGCCCCCGCGTCGTATCCGTTGTCGTAACCGTCGATGAGCGGTGCCAGGGCGTGCGCCCGTTCCAGATCCGCGGGCTCGTCGATCTCCAGTACGCGCGCGGGATTGGTACTCACGAGTGCGGTACGCCCGAAGAAGCGGTGGCCAGCCCTGCGGAAACCGGCGGCACGCATCGCGTAAACGGCCCCCGTCTCCACAAACTCCTGCGTCCGGTCCTGGCGGCGCTGCCGATACTTCTTGTCGTGATTGACTCCCTGCGCACCGACCTCACCCGGCTCGGCCGGCCCATCACTCTCCCGCCAGATGAAGCCGTGGAAAGGAGCAGCGGTGTGCGCGGTGTCAAAGCCGTCATCGATTACGCGGGCGACCACTCCCGACACATCCGACGGTGTGAGGAACGGGCTGGTGCACTGGACCATCACCAAGACGTCCACGGTGACGTCACGTTCCGCCTCGAACCTGTTCAGCGCGTGCATCAGCGCGGCCTCACTGTTCGACGTGTCGCCCGCGATGATCTCGGGACGTGCGATGACGCCAGCGCCGGCGGCAGCTGCCGCGGCTGCGATGGACGCATCGTCCGTGGAGACGACCACGTCCGTCACCCGCTGGGAGGCCAGAGCGGCACGCACCGCACGCGCGACAAGGGGTACGCCGCCGACCAGCGCCACATTCTTGCCGGGTACACCCTTCGAGCCGCCCCGGGCTGGAATGACGACCAGGACACGAGGTACGTGGCCGGTGTTCACAGCTGACCTCCGACACGTCGCAGAGCAGGGGCGACTCGCTGATACCCGAACTGGTAGACACGCTTGGCAAGCGGCCTCAGCATCTTTCGCAGGTGGCGCGGAACAAGGCCGCGCGCACCAGGCCCACCGCCGAGTGGCACGGGCAGCGGCCTCCCCCGCTCGTCCAGACCGTGCCTGGCCAACAGCTCGGGCAGATAGCAGGAAGCGCGCTGAGGCGTGTAATACGGTGTGATCAGGGGCAACGGGCCGGCAGCGCGCAGCGCGGCGATCCGGGCCCGGGCGGCGGCGTACGGATCGCCCTTGCCGATCCCCTGATGCGCCTTCCAGGCCGGGTCGGGCACCGGAATGTGTCCGTCGTCGATCTCTGACCAGGAGCTCAGACAGCCCGAGTTGGTGAAGTAGTGGTTGCCGTTCGCCTCCCGTACCCCGAAGTCGGTGAGGATCGCCGTCGGTATCCCGCGGTGCAAGGACTCCAGGGCGGCCGTCGAGGAGACGGTGACCAGGAGGTCTGTACGGTCGAGGACTTCCCCCATGTTCCCGTACACCAGCTGAAGATTCGGCGGGGCCGGATTATCCAACTGCCCGATCAGCGACTGATAGGGATGCGCCTCTATGTGCGTGGTGTGCTCGCCCGGCAGGCTCCGCAGTTTCATCAGCACCAGCCGCTCCGGACAGCGGCGCGCATGCTCGGCCGCCCGTTCGAGCATTCGAAGTCGGGCCCGCTTACTTCTCGGTACCGAAGGCTGCACGGCGAAGCACACCGTGAACGACCTGGTGACACCTGCCGCCGTGCGGTCGTACGGATTCCCGTCCATGAAAGGAAGTGCAGTTTCGACCACGGACGTCTGGTCGGTGCCGACACCCAGGAACACCTCACGGAACCGTTCGGCGTCATAAGCACTGTTGGCCAGTACGAGATCGGCGCCGGCTCGGGTGAGCAGACCGTCTACGAGCTTCTCGTAGACCACTCCCACATATCCCGTAACCGTGATCGGGCGATGTTCAAGAGCCGCCCAGTTCAGTCCCAGACTGTGGAGGAGCGACACCGTGGTGCCGCCCGCGGTGGCAAGCACCAGCAGATCCGCGGTCGCCAGCTGTTCGTCGACGACGAGCTCGCCAGCGTCAACGTCCCGTCGGCTGTCGGGCATGATGCCGATCTCCGCGAGCTGACGTTCGGTGGGCGTCGCCCGGGTCCGCAAGAAGTACGCATCAAGTACATGGTCAGGGCCGATCTGGCGCGCGACCGATGCACCCCACTTCCAACGGGTGTCTGAGTCGGCCACTACGACGACCCGATGACGTTCTTCTCTGATCACGTATGAAGGCCCTTACATGAATGGCCGATCACCCCCTGTGGCAGAAGACAAGGGGACGACGCGTTCGGTGGGACAAGGTTGAACCGAACGTACAGACGCAACGTGAGACACACCTGGGGCCAGCATGGGAGTGGCCTGGGAGGTAAGTCAGACCCTCCCTGAAAGGGCCCGAAATCACCGGGTTGCTCAGGGAACGGTCACCTCGGCGGTGAAGCAGCCGCAGACGAAGCCGGGCCGCTCCCGCCGGACCTGGTTGTACCGGACTCATTCGCGCAGTCCACGGACGCCTGGGCCAACTCACCGCCGCAGTCGGCGTCGAGGTGGAGTTCAGCGATGCCGCGTATCGCCCTCATGATGCGGAGGTCTATTCAGCTCGAAGGCGAGTTCATAGGTGTTGGCGTCGGCGGTGTCCGCGATTCCCGCCAGTCGGGCCATGGCCTTGGGGAAGCTCGGCAGGTTGTGCGCCGTGTCGAAGTCCTCCTTGCTTGCCCATACCGTGATGTTCGCGACGCGGGACCCGTCCAGGCTCCGGTAGAGGAATGCGTTGTGGACCCCGGGGTGACCGTCGGATGCCACGTCGTCGGTGATGGTCTGGCCCATCACCTCAACGAGCTTGTGCTGCTTGTCGGGAGTGACGGTGAAGAGGTTGATCGCTACGAACGAGGTCACCTGTGCTCCTGCGGGGTACGGCCGAGCAGGCCGGTCAGTGCGGTACGGAAGCCGGTCAGGGGGTCGTTCTCGGCGGAGGGGCTTGTCCAGGCGATGAAGCCGTCCGGCCGCAGCAGGCTGGCACCGGTGGGGGTGAGGCCGAAGGCCTGGGCCCAGACGCCGTCGGGATCTTCGAGATCCAGGCCGGGGCCGATCCGATGCAGGGTCACGGGCAGTGACAGGTCCTCGGCAATCGCCACGGCGGCACCGGCCCAAGCGGCCCGGGGCGCGGCCAGCAGGGTGAAGCCGTAGCCGGTCAGGTCGATGGTGGACACCGGTTGGCCGGCCTGCTCCAGGAGGACGTGGGGGGCTCGTGTGCCGGGCCGCCCGGAGGGCCACAGGGGATTCTCGACCGGGGCGGGGTCGGGGAGGCTGGGGACCAGCGGCTCCACCTTGCCGGCCGGTCTGCCGGACACCGCTGGGGAGCGGTAGCAGTACCCGAGTACGACCTCGGGGAACTCGATCTCGGGTCCCGGGGGCAGGGGAGCTTCGGGCGATACGTCGTGCAGCATGGAGCGGAAGGCGTAGCCGACGACGAGATCGGCCGCCGGGCGCCGTTCGGCGTCGTAGGTGTCCAGGAGGGTGTCCGCGGCCTGGCCGTGGTGGACGGCCGCGAGTTTCCAGGCGAGGTTGTGGACGTCCTGCACGCCGGTGTTGGCGCCCAGCCCGCCCCAGGGTCCGTTGACATGGGCCGCGTCGCCGGCGAGGAAGACTCTGCCCGAGCGGTAACGGTCGGCTACCCGTGCGGCGATCTCCCAGGGCAGCACGCCGACGATCTCGGCGTCCAGGTCGGCCTGTCCCACGCCGGTGCGGATGATCTCCAGGCACCGTGCCGGGGTGAAGTCCTCGACCCGCTCGCCGCTCTCCGGATCGAACGGCGCGCTGAGTTGCCACATGCCCTTGTCCGCGTCGCGGCGGACCAGGTGTCCTCCGACGCTGTCCAGGAATGCGGCGAACACCTTGCGTCCCGGCGTGACCGCGCTCAGGTCCGCCCGGAAGTAGAGGGCCATCCGGTGGGCGAGGTGGCCCGGGCCGTGGGTGGTGATCGCCAGCTGCTGCCGTACGGGACTGCCGGCTCCGTCCGCGGCGATCATGAAGGACGCGCGGACGCTCGACTCCTCACCGGTCCTCCGGTCGCGCAGCCGGGCGACGACATCGTCGAGGCGGTCCTCGAATGCAATCAGTTCGGTATGGAAACGCAGCTGGGCACCGAGGCGTTCGGCGTGGCGGCGTACGATCGGCTCCACCCGGTCCTGGTCGGCCACGCACATGGACGTCGGGCTCAGGTGCTGCGGCACCGCCCCGCTCGCGGTGTTGATCCAGACGAGATCCGGGTCGGTCAGGGTCTGTCCCTTGCCCAGCTGACCGCTCTCGTCCTCCCGCTCCGCGATGGCCAGCAGGTCACGTTCCAGGGCGGGTTCCACGCTCCGGTACAGCTCCATCGTGCGGACGTTGATACCGCGGAACCGGGGGTAGGTCGATGTGCCCTCGTGGCGCTCGACCAGGACGCACGGGACGCCGCGATGGGCAAGGAACAGGGCGCACGACAGTCCGACGATGCCACCGCCGACGATCAGTACGGGCGAATCACTGCTTCCTGAACGCATGACAAGGAAACTACCGGCCGCGACGGATTCGGCACGGGAGGTGAACAGCGGTGTGCGAGTCGTGAATGACCTCCCGGAATCAATCCTCCGCGAGGCCCGGACGGGCTTGGACCCAACTGAGGGGCCATCTACCGCGGGGTGGGTGCACGGTGCAGCCAGCCGGCGCTGTCCGGTAGGGATTCCGAAGTCCACGAGACGAAACCGAATGGCCTGAGCGCCTCAGCTCGATAGGACGCGGGGGCGCAGGCGTACGCGGGCAGACGTGCGTGGTCCGCGGCCCGCAGGACCGGCATGAGGACAGCGTCCGCAGCGGTGAGGTCAGCTGTGGCGGCCGCGCCGAAGGCGGCAAGCAGCCAGTGCTCCTCGCGCGGCTGCATCGGGCCGTCGTGACGTCTGGAGGACACCGTGGCGAGGGCGCCGAACCCGTGAAGTCTCAGCAGGGCTGTGTACTGCTCCTCGTCGATGGCAGCGTTGGGCGGAATCCACACCGCTGCCGCTTCCAGTACCCCGGAATTCGTTTCGGCGATCCACACCTCTCCGGCCTCCAGTCCGAAGTGAGCCAATGCCAGCCGGAGCTCAGGCTGATGCTCTCGGGTGATCACGGCTTGCTCGGGAGGCATGGAGTCGTTTGCCAAGAGGCGGACGATGGCATTGACGTCTTTCAGGGATGCGCGGCGGGCTCTGGCCCGGTGCGCCGCAGCGAGGGGCATGACCCGTGCCCTCCCTGTCTTCGGCGTGTGCGGCCTGCCGCACACGCGGGAACCAAAGAGTTGAACGACGCCCCTGGGGGATCGTCCTCATCGAGACTATCGATGCGGGCGTAAACGCTGTATTCGCCCAGAGGCCCCCCGCGATGTGCCCTTCGGCCGTCTCCCGACCCTTCTCCTACCACTGCCGTACGAGTCGGCGGCCGTACCGCATCGGCACTACGTGCAGCTGCCTGCACGCGGACGACGACTCCGTGGCCGGGCGTGGGCAGGCTGAAGGCTGACCAAGCTCGGCCGGCCCTTGCCGTCCTGGCGCCCTGGCGCCCTGGCGCCCTGCCCCTCTGTACTCATGCCCTTGGCACAGCAACCGCGCTGAGGGCCGGCCCTGCCTCCTTGCGGGCCCCGTTTCGACTGGAGCTCTTCTCCCCGTGGCCACACTCCTGTATCGATTGGGCCGGCTGGCCTTCCGGAAGCGGCGGATCGTCGCCCTTGTGTGGGTGGGCCTGCTGGCCGTTGCGGGGGTGGGCGCTGCCATGGCGCCCACTGCCCCCGACGACGGGTTCTCCGTGCCCGGAACGGAGGCGCAGCGTGCCTTCGATCTGATGGACGAACGCTTCCCGGGCGTCAAGGCGGACGGCGCCTCCGCCCGTCTGGTGTTCGCCGCTCCCGACGGCCAGAAGGTCACCGCCACCGGATACAAGGCGGCGATCGACAGGGCTCTTGGTGAGCTGGCCTCCGGAGCTCAGGTGACCTCGGTGACCGACCCCTTCGCGGCGGGAGGGGTGAGCAAGGACGGGTCGACCGGCTACGCCACGGTCTCCTACGACGGGAAGGCGCAGGACCTGACCGCGTCGACCACTCGATCGCTGGCGGACGCGGCCCAGGAGGTCCGCGACACGGGGATGACGGTGGAGGTCGGCGGGACCGCGCTGAAAGAGTCACCGGAGACCAATCCGACGACGGAGCTGATCGGTGTCACCGTGGCCGCCATCGTTCTGGTGGTCACCTTCGGGTCGCTGGTCGCCGCGGGGCTCCCGCTACTGACCGCTCTCATCGGAGTGGGGCTGGGCGTGGCGTCGATCGCGGCGCTGAGCAGCACGCTGGGTCTGTCCGCCACGACCAATAAGCTGGCGATGATGATCGGCCTGGCGGTGGGCATCGACTACGCCCTGTTCATCGTGTCGCGATACCGCACCGAGCGGGCGGAGGGCCATGATGCGGAGGAGGCGGCCGGCCGGGCCGTCGGCACCGCTGGTTCCGCGGTGGTGTTTGCGGGCCTGACCGTGGTCATCGCACTCGCCGGACTGTCCGTGGTGGGCGTGCCCATGCTGGGCAAGATGGGCCTGGCCGCGGCGGGCACGGTGGTCGTCGCCGTGTTGATCGCGCTGACGATGGTGCCTGCCCTGCTGGGCTTCTTCGGAGGCAAGGTGCTTGCGCGCAGTGCCCGAAAGCAGCGGCGGCCACGGCTCAAGGCGTCGGCTGGGTCATCCCAGGAGCGCGGCTTGGGTGTCCGCTGGGCCCGGTTCGTACTGCGCCGGCCGGTCGCGGTGCTGCTGCTCGGTGTGGTGGGGCTGGGTGTCGTCGCCGTACCGGCCATGGACCTGAAGCTGGCACTGCCGGGTGACGAGGCACAGCCGACCTCGACAACGCAGCGCCGGGCCTACGATCTGCTGTCCGACGGGTTCGGCCCCGGCTTCAACGGGCCCCTGACGATCCTGGTCGATGCGAAGGGCGCGGACGATCCCAAGTCCGCCGCGCAGCAGGTGTCGAAGACCATTACCGCGACGGCTGGTGTCGTCACGGTCTCCCCCGCCCGGTTCAACAAGGCCGGCGACACCGCGATGATCACCGTGGTGCCCGCTACGGGCCCGAGCACGACCGCGACCAAAGAACTGGTGCACGCCATCCGTGGTGAGGCCGACGATCTGAAAGCCGAGGCCGGTGCGGCCATCCTGGTGAGCGGAACCACGGCGATGAACATCGATGTCTCCCAGAAACTGACAGACGCCCTGGTGCCCTATCTCGCCCTCGTGGGCGGTCTGGCCGTCCTGCTCCTGATGGTCGTGTTCCGGTCACTGCTGGTGCCGGTCAAGGCCGCCCTGGGCTTCCTGCTCTCCGTGACGGCCGGTCTCGGCGTGATCGTCGCCGTCTTCCAATGGGGCTGGCTCGCCGACCTCTTCGGCGTCGAGCAGACCGGCCCGGTGATGTCGATGATGCCGATCTTCATGATCGGCGTAGTCTTCGGTCTCGCAATGGACTACGAGGTCTTCCTCGTCACCCGGATCCGGGAAGCGTATGTCCACGGGGAGCGCCCCAGCGCGGCAATCGTCAGCGGATTCCGCCACAGCTCCCGGGTGGTGGCCGCCGCCGCGTTCATCATGATGGCCGTCTTCGCCGGATTCATCGGTATGCCCGAACCCATGCTCAAGATGATGGGAGTCGGTCTCGCATCCGCCGTCGCCTTCGACGCCTTCGTGGTCCGCATGGCGATAGTCCCCGCCATACTGGCCCTGGTCGGCCACCGAGCGTGGTGGCTTCCCCGCAAGCTTGAGCGGTTCCTGCCCCGCGTGGACCTCGAAGGCGAGAGCCTCAGCAAGCAGATGCCGGCTGGGGAACCTGCGCCGGCGGAGGTCAGCCGCGTCTGAGATCCTCCCCGGACCGTAGGCAGGGCACTCGGGACCGACCGTGAAAACCGCACGACGCTTGCGTGAGGACCATAGGCACTGTGGAAGCGACTGAATCGCGGCGGCAGGGCAGCAGGAGCAGGCGCGAGCAGGTGACGGGCTGCCTCGCGGCGGCTGCACTGTTCGCCCTGTCCCTGTTCGGGTCTCTGCTGGACGGAGACGGATTCCGCGGACCCCTGCGCGTCTCCGCGATCGTGATCGCGGCGCTCTCCTGTGCGGCCGTGGCGGCTCATGGCCGGCTGCCGCGCACGGTCACCGCCGTGACCGTGGCGTGCGGGGTGCTGTTCATCCTCCTCGGCTTCCGCCCGAACCCGTTCCTGCTCAGTCCCGCCATGGTCTCGCTCTGGCGACTCGCCGTACGGACGGACCGGCGCACCGCCTGGACGGCTTCCCTGTCCTCGGCCGCGGCGCTCACCGGGGCGGCCTTCATCTTCGGCCCCGGCTCATGGCTGGAGCCGGGAAAGGTCGCCGTGCTGGCCTGGGCTCTCCTGCCGGGGGCGGTCGGTGACGCGGTCCGCTCCCGGCGCGGCTACCTGGCCGCGGTGGAGGAACGCGCCGAGCGCGCGGAGCAGACTCGCGAGGAGGAGGCCCGTCGGCGGGTCGCCGAGGAGCGTGTGCGCATCGCCCGGGATCTGCACGACGTCGTCGCCCATCACATCGCGCTGGCCAACGCCCAGGCAGGCGTCGCGGTTCACCTGATGGCCAGGGACCCCGAGAAGGCCCGCACGGTGCTGGAACAGATCACCGAGACCACCAGTTCCGCCTTGCGGGAGCTGAAGGCCACCGTCGGACTTCTGCGCCAGCCAGACGACCCGGCCGCTCCGCTGGAACCCACCCCCGGAATCGCCCAACTTCCAGCTCTGGTGGAGTCGTTCCAGCATGTCGGACTGGAAGTGACGGTCCGGCGGGAGGGCGAGGAACACCCTCTGTCGGCGGGCGTGGACCTGACGGCCTACCGCATCGTGCAGGAGGCCTTGACCAACGTCACCAAGCACGCCGGCAGCGGATCGGCCTCCGTCTCCCTCAAGTACACCAGGACCCGACTGGTGATCACCGTGGAGGATAGTGGGAGCCCTTCGATCCGGCAGCCGGACAGCCCGTCGGGCTACGGGCTGATCGGCATGCGGGAACGGGCGGCCGCCGTCGGAGGAAGACTCCGGGCGGGGCGGCGGCCGGAAGGCGGCTTCCGGGTATCCACGGAGCTTCCCCTGCACACCGGTGAACCAACCGATGAGGAAGAGACCCCGACATGACCATCCGTGTACTACTCGCCGACGATCAAGCACTGCTGCGCGGCACCTTCCGTCTGCTCTTCGACTCCGCCGATGACATGGAAGTGGTCGCGGAAGCAGCCGACGGCCGCCAGGCGATCGAGATGGCGAGAGCCACACGGCCCGACGTCGTGGTGATGGACATCCGTATGCCCGGAATGGACGGCATCGCGGCCACCGCCGCCATCTGCACAGATGAGGATCTGCCAGACACCCGGGTCCTCATTCTCACCACCTTCGAGATCGACGAGTACGTGGCGCACGCCCTGCAGGCCGGAGCGAGCGGGTTCCTCGGAAAGGGAACCAGCACCGAAGACCTCCTGGCCGCGGTCCGCACCGTGGCAGCCGGCGATTCCCTGCTCTCCCCACTGGCCACCCGTGCCCTGATCGCCCAGTTCCTCTCCCTTCCCCGGCCACCACTACCGCTCTCGGACTCGCCGCTGAAAGCCCTGACCGCTCGGGAGCGGGAAGTGATGACCCTGGTCGCAGCCGGCCTCTCGAACGACGAGATCGCCCAAAGCATGCACGTCAGCCCGTTCACCGTCAGGACGCATGTGCACCGGGCCATGTCCAAGCTGCACGCCCGTGACCGCGCCCAACTGGTTGTCCTCGCCTACCGGACCGGCCTGGTACGGCCGGAAACTGGCTAATCCAACGCGCCTTGTCGACAGTGCCCACCTGCGGGCTAGAGGGCTTTTCAAGCGGCCACCTGCGGAAACGCGATCACCTTCAAGGCTCTCGCAGGGTCTCGTGCGGTTGCGAGTCGGCCAGGCGGAGGGGGCGCCCCAGGACTTCCCCGCGTGCGCGTCATCGAACGCCTCGGGACTCCTCCATCGGGGCGTGCTCGACGAGGCGGCGACGAGGGGCGGGCGACAACCCTACGGCCGCGCCGCCTCTGATCACCTACGCTCGTAGGAAGGCGCGGGGGCTGGAGCCCTCGTGTCCCCTGCTGCCCCCCATATCCCCGACTCACTCGTGACGCTGGCCATCCCTCTCGCGGACCTGGCCCCCTACTACCGCAACCCGCGCGCGGGCGATCTGGACGCGATCGCGGAGTCCCTGTCCACCCACGGCCAGTACAAGCCGATCGTGGTCAACCGCGGTACGCACACCGGGCGTCCGAACGAGATCCTCGCGGGCAACCACACGGCGAAGGCCGCACGCAAACTCGGCTGGGATGCCATCGCGGTCACCTGGCTCGACGTCGACGAGGCCACGGCCGCGAAGATCGTCATCGTCGACAACCGGACCAGCGACCTGGCCGGGTACGACACCGCCCTCCTCGCGGACATCCTCACCGACCTCCCGGACCTGGAGGGGACCGGCTACGACCAGGAGCAGCTGGACGACCTCCTGGACGACACCTCGCTGCCCGCCCCGATCGAGCTGCCGAGCGACGGCGCCGGCACGGGGGCCGCCGCGACCGTGGACTACCTCCAGTGGGGGTACCTCCAGTGGTCATCCACCCGTGTGCGGATCACGCAGGACGAGGTGGAGTTCCTCAACGCGATCTATAAGCGGTACGTGGACGAGCAGGACTCCGACCTCGGGTTCGGCTGGCACGTCCTCAACGAGGAGCACCACGCCAGCGAGGAGGACGCCGCGTGAATCCCCTCGACGTACGGTTCGATCCCGCCTACCCGCTGGATAAGCTCCGCCCGGCCGACTACAACCCGCGTCGCCTCTCGGAGAGTTCGTTCGTCCGGCTCCAGGGGTCACTGCGCCGCCACGGCGTGGTCAAGCCCGTCATCCTCAACGCCGACGGGACACTGGTCGCCGGCCACCAGAGAACCAAGGGACTGAAGGGGATCGGGCAGACCACCGTGCCCGCGATGATCCTTCCCCAGAAGGTCCGCCTCCAGGACGAGATCAAGTTCAACCTCCTGCACAACCGCGTCGAGACCGAGAGCAGCGTCGTCTACGCGGAGGCCGGACCGATCGGCCAGTGGTGCTGGATTCCGTGGCAGAGCATCGAGGTCATCGCCTCCCGCAACCTCCCGTTCCAGCAGGCCATCGGCTTCATGACCGCAGCTCACGGCCCATGGGGATCTGTCGTCATCGATGACCAGGGCCGTGTCGTGCTGAACGCGGAGTATGCGGCGGTCGCGAAGGCGCAGCGGTTCGACATCCTGGCGTGGACCGTCGCCTCCTTCGACGCCGGCCAGCTCGTCGAGGACCTGACGGGCGAGTACGGCGTCTACGACTGGACGGGGCTGGAGGAGCAGGCCCCCGTCTGGAATCAGCACATCGTCCAGCCGAACCGGCTCCGCGAGCACTCCTCGAAGGCGAAGGCGGACAAGGTCCGCTACAAGTCGGAGGTGTGGGAGCGGCTGGTCCTGCCGTGGCTCACGACCTCGCACAGGGTCGTGGACTTCGGGGCCGGACACGGCGACTACGCGAAGCACCTGCGCGCGCAGGGCTACCGGGTCCAGGACTACGAGCCGTACCGGACACTCAAGGGCAGGTACAGCCTCGACGTCCGCGGGATCGTGTCCATGATCCGCGGGATCGAACGGGAGGTTCGCGAGGGCGGGTTGTACGAGGTCGTCGTTCTGGACTCGGTGATCAACGCGACCACCAGCCTCGAATACCAGCACTGGGTGCTGCTCACCGTGAACGCGCTCTGCGCGGCCGACGGGCAGGTGTGCATCGGCACCCGGAACCTGGAGCGCGAGAAGGCGTACGAGAACTCCGAGCACTCCATCAGCCGGGATTCCACACGTCTCGCGTTCCTGGACGAGCACAGCGTTGACATGCGGTTCGTGCGCGGGAAGTGGCAGCGGATCCGGTACCACACCCCGGAGTCGCTGCGCGGCCTCCTGTCCCGCTACTTCGAGGAGGTGGAGCTGAGCGACACCACGCGGGCCACGGTCAAGGCCGTCTGCCGCAAGCCGCGCCCCTTCCCCATCGAGGAATACGAGGAGGCCTTTCTGAATGAATTCAATATGCCCTACCCCAACGACTTCCGACACGATAAACATAAGGGAATCGTGGAAATTCTGATAGAATTGATCAAGGATAGGAATAGCCAAATGGAGGGGCCGTAAATGGAATCGGGGGCGAACCTCAAGCGGGTTCGCGTAGAAATAGGATCACGCGACAAGTACGGCATCATGTGGCTGGCGGGTATACGTCAGCTCGACCTGACGCAGCACTGCCTGAAGACGTTCGCCGAGTGCGACAGGCCGAAGGTGGACCGCCGGCTGGAGCGGCAGACTCTGCTGCTGCCGGCCGATTCACCACCAGTCGCCTGGTACCTGTGCGCGCTGCCCATCCCGTGGGACTGGAGCCGCAACGCCCATCTCGCCTTCGAGTACGCGCCCGGCGCATCGTGGGAAGGGGACGCCCTAGTTCCCGGGCTCGGCGTACGACTGACCAACGCCAGGCCGATTACCGGCTGGGGTGAGCATTCTGTTCCTTCCAGCGCGCCAATGCGGCAGGCGCGGCTGTATAGGACGTGCCGGAACTGGCAATTCGGCTGGTGGCTTCGGAACCACAGGGAAGTCCCTGACGCTCCCGAGAAGCCGCCCCGACAGGAGTCGGGAGGCGGCTCCGAGCAGCTCACCTTCCAGCTGTAGTTGCACCGTCACCGCGGATGGGGATGTGTGTCCACGGCGCGGCAGTACGCAGCGAGAGTGGGCTAGTCCACGGCGTGCAGGAGCCGCAAGAGTCGGCGGCGCTCGGCCGCCGGCCCCCAGTTGGCCGCCATGTTGACTTCGAGCCAGATGCTCAAGAGCCATGGGAGCAGGGGTTCTTGATCGACGGGCGATGGTGGTTGTCGGCAGTCGCCTGCGAGAGTCACGTCCTGTACGAGCGTCGGACAGGCAGTCGCCTGGAGATGGCCGGTGTTTGGGGTGTGGAGCGGGCGGGGTGCGCTCCGGCCGGGGGAGCTGTCCGGCTCGGTGGCTTGCTCACCTGTCAAGGACGCCGCTTTCGGACAAGCTATCGAGGTGGCATAGACCGGCGTCAGATGCGGCGCATAGCGTCACAGGGCAATCTCAGCCGCCGCAAAGAGCGGCGGACTGCCTACGGTGGGAGACAACAACGTGAGCGTTGAGATCTACTCGACTGACACCGACTCCGGTCAGATCACCGTCATCCGCAAGGACGGCCCCTCCGCCTACAATGTCGTCAAGGAGATCGCGGTCGCCAACGCACCCCGCGGCAGCGTCAAGTTCACCCGCGACGGCCGCGGCTTCGTATCCAACACGAGCACCAACTCGGTATCCGAGCTGGACGCTCTGACCCGTCGAGAGGTCGCGCGGATCACGGTCGGATTCGGTCCCCGCGGCCTGGGCATTCTGCCCGGCGAGCGGTACCTCCTGGTGAGCAACTCCGGCTCGAACACCGTATCGATCGTGGACCTGGAGTCCCGCACCGAGCTGACCCAGGTCGCTGTGGGGCGCGACCCGCGCCACATGGCCATCAGCAAGGACGGCAACTTCGCCTACGTGTGCATCTGGGGGTCGGGCTACATCGCGAAGCTCGACCTGAAGGGCCTGCTGAAGAAGGGCCGGGCCGAGTCCGTCCGGGAGGTCGCCCGCATCCGAATCGGTGAGGATTCCTTCCCGTACAGCCTCAACATCGACCACACCGGCAAGCGCGCCTACGTCGCGTGCAACTCCATCGCCGAGATGCCTGTGATTGACCTGGACACCGACACGGTGATCGCCCGAGTCCAGGTCAAGAGCGACGGCGGCCGCGCCGTGGCGTTCACCCCGGACAACCAGTTCGCGCTGCTGACCCTGGAGCGCACCTCCACGATCGCCGTGGTGGACACCGACGAACTCAAGGTGACGCGCAACATACCCGTCGGCCCGGCCCCGCGTGGCATCGTCGTGGATGACAACGACAACACGGTGTACTGCGCGAACTTCTCCCGGGCCGTGCCCTCGGAGGACGAGAAGATCGAGTTCAGTTTCAGCCCGCACAGCCTGACCGTGGTCCACCTCGACGGCGTCGACCTGTCGCTGTCGGCCGAGGAAGGCGGCAACGTCCAGTACGACGAGATCAAGGTCGGGTACGGCCCCTGCAGCGTCTCGTTCTTCGACTCGGCGCAGGTCGAGTACGACGAGGGCAAGCTCAACGAGGCGGCGGCCCGCCTCGGCGAGACCACGAAGGCCGCGAAGTAGTACAGCACTGAAGTGATCGTTGGCCCCCGCAGGCAGCAGCCCGCGGGGGCCAACCCCCGCTGCGAAAGGTGAAGGTTCTTGCCCGTCGAGGTCCGGTTCCGCCAGCTCCATCCGTGGTCTCTTGCCCCACGCCAGCACAAGGTCGATCGGCAGCAGAGCCGCGACCACGCTGCGGTCTTCCGCGGGAACTTCCGATTCGTCCGCGCGGAACGGCAGCCCGAACACTGTGCACCATGGGTGATGGGACAGGAACTCGGATGGCGAGTGCACAGCCCAATCGACATCTCCTTCACCCCGCTGGACCAGATTGAGCTGGATGGCGCCAACGAACCAGAGGCAGCCGGCCGGGCCGTGAACCGCACGGAGCTGTGGCAGCGGGAAAAGTCCCATCTGGCCGTGGAAAAGACCTCCTGGCTGCACCTGTACCAGTTCAAGACGGCTCGCGGCTGGGAGAACATGTTCCTCCCGAACGGGGCGGGCACCGTGGAATGGCGTCTCGGATGGGCCGCAGATATCCCCCGAGGCCATTTCCTGCTAGTCCTGCCGCTGGAGAAACCCGTCGCCGGGCTCGACGTCCCCACCGGGATCCTCAGCAGCACCGCCACCACCCGCATGAGCCGCGAGAACGGGCTGGGCATCGCGGTGCGGCCGACGGAGCCCGTCGCGATACGCCGTGGTCAGGAGATCGCCCGCATCGTGCTCCTGCACGCCGACTCCCTTCAAGTCCAAAGCCTTTACGAGGAGACCGGGGAAGCGGACGTCGAGGAGGACATCGGTGCTTGAGTTGTCCTCGCAGGAAGCCCGGGAGATCTCCGTAACGACCCAGGGCCTACACACCACTTCAGCCCCACTGGGTGCCGAAGACACCCTGCGCCGCCTGAGCTGTATCCAACTCGACACGATCAGCGTCGTGCGGCGCTCCCATGAACTCGTCCAGCTTGCCCGCGGCGTACCCGTCGCCGAGGCCCAGCACCTGATCAGCGAGGCCGACCCGCCGGTGCTGTTCGAGTATTGGGCGCACGCCGCATCGTTGATACCGCTCACCCTCTGGCCGCTGTTTGCCTTCCGGCGCCGCGGCTACGCCGCCAAGGGCTGGAGCGGACCCACGGTCGATCCGGAGGCCGTCGAACACGTCCGGGCGGTACTAACGGAACGCGACGCGGTCACGATCAGCGATCTGGGCGGGGCCAAGGGCAATGGCTGGGAACGCTCCTCGGCCAACAAATGGGCACTCGAATGGCTGCTGGCCACCGGCGAACTCGCCTGCGTGTACCGGCGCGGCTGGCAGCGCGTCTACCAGAGGGCCGAGTCCGTGATTCCCAGTGGCCTTCTGCACTGCGAACCCGACGAGGCGGAGTGCCTGCGCTCGCTGACCCGCCTTGCCGTGCAGGCTCTTGGTGTCGCCACAGCGGACGATGTCGCCGACTACTTCCGCCTGCCGCCTCGGAAAATCGCCGCCTGCCTGGCGACTCTGGAGGAAGCGGTGCCTGTGCGTGTCGAAGGGTGGCCGGAGCCTGCCTGGGTCTCTCCCGAGGCGCTTACTACATTGCATCTGGACCACGAAGCCTGCACCCCGCTGTCGCCCTTCGACTCGCTGATCTGGCACCGGCCACGCATGCGACGTCTCTTCGGCATCGAATACCTGCTGGAGGCGTACAAGCCTGCCGCCAAGAGGGAATGCGGATACTTCGGTATGCCCGTTCTCGTCGGCACCACGATGGTCGGTCGCATCGCGGTCCGTGCCAGCAAGGGCATCGCGGTGATCGAGGGACACCAGCTCGTCGACGGCCAGGACCCGGCCCATCTACGCGAGGCCCTCGCCACCATCTGCCGGTGGGCGGATGCGAACAGCGTTCCGACCCTCAACCTGCCACCGCTGCACGCTGGAGCGAACCCGTGAGCGATACAACCACCCCCGGCTACCGCGCAGCCCTCGCGGTTCCCAAGGCCAAGCAGGTCCTAGCCATCGGTGTGCTGAGCCGGCTGCCCTCTGGCCTCGTCCCGTTCTCGGTACTGATCTCTTTCACCCAGCACTACGGTATCGGGATCGCCGGCCTGGCCTCTGGAGCCCTGCTACTGGCCATCGCCATTCCCGGCCCGGCACGCGCACGCTGGTGCTCCACCCACGGACCCGCCGCCGTCCTGCTCATGGCGGCGGCCAGCGTGCTGCTGTTCACCGCAGCGGCATCCACGATCGGTCTGGAGCTCTGGCAGATACCCCTCGCGATCACTGCTGGGGCCGGCGCACTGTTCCCCCCGCTCACGCCCAGCCTGCGGGCCGTCTGGTCCCGGCTGATGCCGGACAAGCAACGTCTGCAGAGCGTCCACGCCCTCGACTCGACCGTCGAAGAGCTGACCTTCGTCGTCGCGCCGCTGCTGGGAACCGCGGCGATGGCGCTGACCGGTGCCCGTTGGGTGCTCGTCGCCGGCGCGCTTCTCCTGCTGCCGGCTGCAGCAGGTCTCTCCGGGGTCCTGCGGGCACTTCCAGCTGCCGATGACCCCACAGCTTCCACCTCCGAGACCAAGACGCGACGGCGGTCGATCATCAGGTCACGTGACGGCCAGGGCATCACCGTTCCGGTGATCGTCCTCGGACTCTGCGGCGGCGGTCTGACCGTCATCATCCCGGCCGCCTCCGCTGACTTCGGCAACGTCATCTCATCCGGATACTCGTTCGCCGCGTTCTCACTGGGCGGTGTCGTCGGCGGACTGGCCTACGGGCGCAGAAAGTGGACCGCGACCCTGCGCCTGCGCTACTCGGCTGCCACGGCAGGGCTCGTGGTGGGCGCGCTGCTGCTGGCCGCTCTGTCCGCGTCGCCTTTGACCATCTTGGCCGTCTTCTGCGTCGGGCTCCCCATGACCCCGATCTTCGTCATCGCCTATCTCCTCGTCGACGAGCGCATCGACGCCTCCCGGCACGCCGAAGCCAACGCCTGGCTCGGATCGGGCTACAACCTGGGATCGGCATCAGGCGCGGCACTCGGCGGGCAGTTGCTCGCCTTCACGGGCCCGCGCCTCGTGGCCGCCGTGCTCGCCGGGGTAGCGGCTATCGCGACCCTTATCGCTCACCGGCTGCCGGACAACCCTCCCTCGGACAGCGAGGAAGCAGAGCCGGAACGACCGCTGCCTGAACTCGGAGACACCTCCGGCGACGCAGCGCAGCCTAGTTGCTGAGGTTGTAGGCGTGGTGTCGTCAGTGCGAAGCCGGTGGCGGTGAGGCAACCGTCGGTGATGTCGCTGCGGCACTGGATCTGGCGGAGGTCGTGTCGCAGTCGGCGGATGAGGTGGTCGGGGTCAGTGAAGGCGCTGTTGGCCCGCGGGAACGGACCGCGTCCTGGCCAGCCACCAGCCAGGCCCGCCGCCACCGCTGAACCGACCGGACGCTGACCCGTAACTCCTTCGCGATGTCCGTACTGCCCCGCCCCTCGGCGCATATGCCGACGGCTTCCATCCGGACCCGCTCACGGAACGCTTGCCTCTCCGCGATCAGACCCCCACCCTGCGGATACCTCATACCTCCGGCATACCACGACGATCACCAACCGTCAGCCCCTACGACAAGACGACTTCAAGGTCAGTAACCCTTCCCATCCCGGCCCCGCGTCCGTCAAAGCATCTGGACGCGGGGCGGGCCGCGCCATAGCGCCGGGCGGCACCCTTCGCTACAGGATCATGGGAGGGTGGCGCGGGGCCCTGGAGTTGTGTTCATGGGCCGCCCCACCCGGGCCGTGCGTGCTGCAATCACTCAACGCCGCGCCGACGCAATTGATTTGAAGCTGGCCGGCGTCGACTGGTTGACCATCGGGCGGAAGCTCGCCGCAGATCCATCGATCAACAGCGATGGTGTCGCCTACCCGCAGGGGTACGGCATCGACACGTACAAGCGGGGCGGCGAGCCCCCTACCGACTCCCGGCTGATCGAGCTCGCGTGCAAGGACGTGTCCAAGGCGCTGGCCGAACGCAGCACCGCGCTGGACGACAGCGCGGACGAGCTGCGCAAGCTGATGGTGGAACGGCTGGAGCGGCTGTTCTTCGGCGTCTACCGGTCGGCGATCCGTAACGGTGACCTCCAGGCCGTCGACCGCGCTGTGCGCATCATCGAGCGCAGCAGCCACCTTCTGGGCCTCAACCGGCCGGTGCGCACGGAGGTGTCGGGCCCGGACGCCGGTGCGGTGCAGGTGGAGACCGCGGGGCTGGAAGAGCTTCAGCGGCTGATTGCTCTGGCAGGCGACCCGGGCGAGGGTGGCCAGGGCTGATGAGGCTGCGGTCCTCCGGCTGTACCGGTCGCTTCCCGCGCCGCGCCGCCGTGAGATAGCCGCCGCCTCCACACCACAGCTCCGTGCCCAGCTCGCCCGTATCGAGCGGGACATGGCGATGGATCGCTCCCCCGGGGCGATGGCTTCCGTCCTCACCGAGGGGCGGGAGATGCAGGCCCCGCACCTGGGGCTGATCGACGCTGCCTTCGAACGGGTCGCGGCCGGCGTCCCGACGAAGCTGCTGCTCACCATGCCTCCCCGGCACGGCAAGAGCCGAAGAGCCGCCCGGTGGGCGCCGCTGTGGTACCTGCGGCGGCGCCCGGAACACCGGGTGATGATCGCCTCTTACTCCTCCGACCTGGCCGACGACCACGGCCGGTGGATCCGCGACGCGATCCTCACCTACGGGCCACAGATCGGCATCTCGCTGCGGCCGGGCTCCTCGGCGGCGAACCGCTTCGACCTGCTGGGGACCGAGGGCGGCGCCGTCATGGCCGGCGTCGGCGGAGGCCTGACCGGTAAGGGCGCCCACCTGGCAGTGGTCGACGACCCGATCAAGGACGCCGCGGAGGCATCGAGCCCCACGATGCGCCGCCGGTTGTGGGAGTGGTGGCAGGCCGTCCTCCTGACCCGTATCGAGCCGGGCGGCTCCGTCATCCTCATCCAGACCCGCTGGGACGAGGACGACCTCGCCGGACGGGTCCTCGCCGACGAAGGCAGCCGCTGGACCGTCATCGACCTCCCCGCGCTCGCCCTGTCCAACGACGACGCCCTCGGGCGTCGGGTCGGCGGCCCGCTCTGGCCAGAGGGGTACAACGAAGCCGCGCTCGCGGAGATCCGGCGTTCCGTCGGTGAACGCGTCTGGTGGAGCCTCTACCAGCAGCAGCCCCGGCCACAGGACGGCGGAGTCTGGGACTGGGCGTGGATCACCGGCAACCGGATCAGCGCCGCGCAGCTGCGCGGCATCGACCTCAGCAGAATCGTCGTGGCAGTCGACCCTGCCGGCGGCGAGTCCGCGGTGGGCGACGAGACCGGCATCGTCGCGGCGGCCCGCGACGCCGAAGGCCACATGTATCTCCTGGACGACCGGTCCGGGAACCGTGGAGCCGACGCCTGGGGTCGAGAGGCGTGCCTGCTCGCGATCGAGCTGCGGGCGGACGCGATCGTCGTGGAGGCCAACTACGGCGGTGACATGTCGAAACAGATCCTCCACCAGGCGTGGCAGGAACTTCAGCGCGAGCAGCGCACGGAGAACATGCTGATGCCCGCCGTGCTCCCGGTCACCGCGAAGCACGGCAAACGGCTGCGGGCCGAGCCCATCGCCCAGCTGTACGAGCAGGGACGCGTCCACCACGTTGGACAGTGGCCGCAGCTGGAGCAGCAGATGGTGACCTGGGTCGCCGGCATGGACTCCCCCGACCGAATGGATGCCGCCGTGCACGCCATGACCGAGCTCGCTGACCCGCAGCGCAGCGGCGCCACATCATCCGGTTACCAGGACGGGAGGCTCACCGGGCGCCGATGAGCTGGCGCCACCGGGGCGGCCGCCCGAAAGGGTGGCCGCCCGGACTGCGGGCGGTGTGGCGCGAGCCGTCACGACGGCCGTGGTGTGGACTGGTGGGGCCCGGCCACCCGGACACGGCGGCCGTGGTCCACCGCCCCCTCGTTCCGGGCCGCCGTCACGCAGCAGGTCTCGGGGCGAGGCGAGCGGATCAGGTGCGCACTGTTCGCTCCCCTACGCTGAAGGCGGCGTGGGGCTGTCGAGGGTGATCTTCTCGTGGGCCTGCGCACTTTCGTGTCCGACGCCTGGTCGTGGCTGAACTACAAGCCGATGATGACGGCCGCCAGCGGCGGCCACCCTCATCGGTCCCTCGCACCTCAGGTGCAGGCGACATGGGTTCCCCGGGATGCTCTGCGCCGGCTGGCCGCGTACAAGATCCTCGCGGCGTACGACGCGAATCAGGCTGGGGAGCTGGCAGTCCTCACCGGCAACGAGGCCGGCGCCGAGCGGCGCGAGTTCGGTGACGCCGCCGTCTTCGTCGATACCGCGCTCGCGCACCTCCTGGGCAAGTCCCAGCAGATCGTGGTGGCGGGCGCCGAGCATGCCGGGGCAGAGGACCTCGACCCGCAGGCGCAGGCGGCGGCCGCCGTGCAACTGCTGTTGCGCGGCTGGGCGGAGAAGGAGCTCCTGCCGCTGCGGATGCAGGCCGCTGAGCGCAAGGCGGTACTGCTCGGGGACGCGGTGTACCTGCTGGCCTGGGACCCGGACAAGGGGAGGGTGCGGCTGCGTACCTTCGACCCCGGGTTCTACTTTCCCGTGCTGAATGAGGACGCGGATCCGGGCGACTACCCGCGGCGGGTCCATCTGGCCTGGGAGATACCCGAGGACGCCGAGCGCGGGGTGAAGGCGCGGATCCGGCGCATCACCTACGAGCTGGGGCCGATCACGGCGGCGACGCGCAGCACGCCACCGGACGCCGGGCGGACCGGCCGTGACCTGGTCGCCGATGGGGCGGGCGGGTGGCTACTGGAGACCGGTGACGTGCTCCGTGCGGACAGCGGGATCATCGAGCGGACCTACCCGTGGGCGGACCGGCCCTCCAACACCACCTGCTTCCTCACCGACGCGGAGTGGAACCTCGATGACCTGCGCCACGGCCAGAGCCTCGATGACCTGCCCTTGGACAAGGCCCGGTTCCGGACCCGCTCGGACGGAGAGGTCCTACACCGCCTAGACCTGCGCTTGGACTTCCTGCCGATCATCCACATCAGCAACACCGTGGCCGACGGAGAGCACTTCGGGCAGTCATCCCTGGCCCCCGTCATGCAGGTGCTGGACGAACTCGCGGAGACCGATACCGACTCGGCGCGCGCTTCGGCGACGACCGGCGCCCCGATCATCGGTCTGGCCGGCGCGCGCGCCGAGGTGGACCGTGTCACGGGCAGGCCCCGCCCGCTGTCGGTGGAGCCGGGCACCATCTTCCAGCTGGCCGACGGCGGGCGCATGGACGTCCTGGACACCTCCGGGCAGCTGGCGGAGCTCCGGGCCCGCGTGGAAGAGATCCGGGAGAGGGCGGCCGTCAACGCACGTCTCCCCGCCGTCAGCCTGGGCACGGTCGACCCTTCCGACGTCCCCAGCGGGTACGCCCTCCAGCTGTCCCTGGGCCCGCTGGACTCCCTGGTCGACGCGATGCGCCTGGCCCGCGCGCACAAGTACGGGCTGCTGTTCAAGATGGTGCAGAGGCTCCACCAGGCCGGGCAGGCGGAAGGCTGGCCCGCAGGTGAAAACCTGCCGGTCCGCCTGGCCTTCGGCCCGCACACGCCTACGGACCGCAGTGCCGTCCTCGACGAGGTGGTGCGCGGTGTCGGAGCCAGTGTGCTGAGCCTGGAGACCGGCGTACGGATGTTGCAGGACGCCGGCTACCCGATCGAGGACGCCCGCGAGGAGGTGGATCGAATCACCGTGCGCCGGGAGAAGACGGCACCGGCCGCAGCCCGCTCGGCCCAGCCGGGTGACGAGGAGGAGGACTCTAGTTCTCCGAAGGGGTCAAGTCCGACTTCCGCTTCGTCTTGAACCGCTCCATCTGGGCCTCCGCCGACTCGCGCATGTCCTCCTCGGAGACCTTCTGCTTGGTGCCTCCGCCCCACTGCGTCACGTAGGTCCCCTTCCCGCCAGGGACGTTGTCAACGCGAGAGACGAACAGGCAGTCGCCTGCGAATTCACCAAACTCCGGGCCCAGTACCCGGCCTTCCCTGGGGTCCCGTCCGGCCGCGAGACGCTTGCCGTTCTCGTCGAAGATGACGCGTTCTTCCTCGGCCGCAGCCGTCCGTACGCAGGACCCGGGCGCGGACCCGGGGACGGCGTAGTCGGCCTCTTGCAGAGCGGCCGTATACGCGGTGAACGGCGTGCGGTCCAACCACGGCTGCCATAGCCACAGGCCCCCGCCCACCACCAGGACCACTACGGCCCCGGCGGCCAACCACGCCTTCCTCGGTCGCTGGCCGGCCGCTGCCGTCTTCTTGAGCGATACGCCGTCGATCTCTTCCACGATGCCCCCCACCTGGATAGTCGTGTTGATCATTCCAGGTGAGGGGTATCGAGGAAGCCGCAGGGCGTCACGCTGGCGTACGTAGACTCGCTGATGGCGCGGGGACGTCGAGGAGCTGCACGTCCTGATGTCCCGCACCATGCCCAATCCCGGTGCCGTCCTCGGCTACCGCCGCGACGGCCGCCCCATCTTCCCGATCCTCGGCGCCTCCTCCGAAGACCCGTCCAACGCCGCGGCGAAGGTCTCCTTCGACCAGCAGCAGCTTCAGCAGCTGATGGCCCGCGAGAAGGATCAGGGGCAGCGGTCCGGCGCCCGTGCGCTCGTCGAGAAGCTGGGCTTCACCTCGGCCAGCGAGCTGGAGCAGTTCATTACCCAGCAGCGCGAAGCCGAAAAGGCACAGCTCACCGAAGCCCAGCGCCGCGAGCAGGACCTAGATGCCCGCGAGGCAGCCGCCATCCAGCGCGAGGTAGCAGCGAGCACCCGCGAGCGGGACGCCGCACGTCGGGCCACCCTGGCCGGGCTCGGTGCGACGGGCGAAGACCTCAACGACGCCGTGGCCCTGCTGCGCGTCCTGGATGACGCGGACGACACCGCTGTGGCCCAGGCCGCGAGCGAGCTCCGCAACCGGCGCCCCGAGCTGTTCACCACCGTTCCCAAGACCCCCGACGCGATCCCGCCGGCGCCGGGCGGATCTCCCGCGTCCGTGCCGCCGCCCCGTCCGGGTGGCCAGACCAGCAAGCCCGGTTCTGCCGGTCTCGCGATGGCACGCCGCCGAGGCATCCTGCCCCCGGCTTCGTAGCCCGCGCGCAGCGACAGCTGCCCGCCGCGGGGACCACGCCCCGCTCTGTCCTCGTGGACCGCTCCACCAACTCCGGTGTGTGCGTGTCGCCTCCAGCACTACAGGAGACAGCGGCTTGATACAGCCGTACACGACCTCTGTGACCGTGACCGCTGACCGGGACTGGCTCGCCTCCCGTCACGGCACCGACTCCACCGAGACGATCACCCTCGACCTGGCCAAGCTCACCAAGAGCACCCACTACTCCGAGCCGACCGCCACGGCCCCGCACGGCTTCGTGCGGTCCGGCGTGCCCGTCGGCCGGATCACCGCATCCGGCCTGTACGGCGCCTACGACCCTGCGGCCACCGACGGCCGCCAGGTCCTCGCCGGCCTCGTCTACGCGGAGGCCGCTTTCACCCCGGGCACCGTGAAGGTCCCCGCCGCCCTGCTCTGGCACGGCACGGTGAAGACGGCGAAGATCCCCGGCGGCATTGATCCGTCGAAGATCGCCGCGAACCCGGCGGGCGCGCAGCTCCGCTTCCTGGCGGTGAGCTGATGAGCATCAGCGACCTCCTCAAGGGCGTGTCCGTCGCGGACCTCACCGTGTACGCGCGCTCGATCCCCAACCCGGGCGACTTCCTCCTGACGCAGACCGTGTTCGCGGAGACGCAGGTCCAGGACGTGAAGTGGCGGATCCGGAACTCCAAGCGCCGCGTCAACACCGCCTCCTACCGGGCGTACGACACGAGCGTCCCGTTCGCGAAGCGCCAGGCCGAAGCCACGCAGACCGAGGGCACCCTGCCCGCGCTCGGCCAGAAGCTCCTGGTGGGCGAGATGGAACAGCTCCTCCTGGACGCGGCGCGCGGCGCCGACGAAGACCGGCTTGTCGAGCTGCTCTACGACGATGTCGAACGGCATGTCGAAGCTATCCGTTCCCGCCTGGAGCTGGCCGCCGGTGACGTGCTCCTCGACGGCAAGTTCTCCCTCGCCGGCGAGAACGGGCTGACCGTCGAAGTCGACTACGGAGTCCCGGCGGCGAACATGCCGACCGCGCCCAAGCCCTGGAGCGATCCGACGTCCGACCCGCTCGCGGACGAGCTGCGCTGGATCGACTACCTCGACTCGATCGGCGCCCCGGCCCCGGAGATGGTCCTCACCTCCCGAAGGGCGTGGTCGCACCTCGCGGGGAACGGGTCCTACCGGGCCGCGTACCACGGCACCCCGTCCGGCGCGCAGACCCCGACGTCGGTCCTGACCCCCGAGCAGGTCAACAGCGTGCGCGGCACGTACGGGCTCCCGCCGATCACGCTCTACAAGGCGCAGGTCTGGCAGGACGACGTGTCCAAGCGCGTACTGCCGGAGGACAAGTGGATTCTACTTCCGCCGGATCGGGCCAAGTGGGGACAGACCCAGTACGGCACGACCGCCGAGTCCCTGGCCCTGTCCCGGGGCACCGGCGCGCAGATCGAACGGGAGGAGGCCCCGGGCATCATCATCACCCGCGGTGCGCAGGACGACCCCGTGCAGATTTGGACGAAGGGCGCTGCCGTCGCCATGCCGGTGCTGGCCGCACCGGACTGCCACATCACGGCGACCGTCCTGTGAGCGCGGCCGTCCACGCCCTTGGCGTCCTGACCGCGACCGTGCACGTCCTGGATCCGGTGGAGCGCGTACCGCTCGTGCTGACCGCCGGCACCGAGGTCACGGACCCGGACATCGCCGAGCAGATCACCAACCCGAGCTGCTGGGAGAACGACGAGCCACCGAAGGCGAAGACCGCCCGTAAGGGCGCCCCCTCAGCCTGACCTCGGCGGGGAGGAGCACACCGCTCCTCCCCGCCTCCTACGTACGAACAGGAGCTTCGTGCACACCGATGTCCTTCACTGGCTGACGGCCCAGCTCGGCCCCGACACCGATCCGGTCGACCTGACCCAACGGTACGAGCGCCTCGGCTCGGCACGTGCCGTCGCCGACGAGGTGCTTCACGCACGGATCGCCGCTCTACTCGCCGAGCCCCTACGGGTGACCGTGAACGGCATCGCCACCATCGACCACGCCTCGAACGTGGCTGCGCTGGAGCGCCGCCTTGCCCAGCTCAGCTCACAGACCGCACCCGACGACGGACCGGCGGGGGCGGCGGAAGTCATCCTGTGCGTCCAACTCGTCGCCCGCCCCCGTCGCTGAAGGAGGAACGGCCCGCCCGCGCTTGACCGATAGCCAAGGAAACAACGGCAGAAACCTTGCAGGCATGGCCTCGGCGATGCCTGTGCGGCGTCCGGACTCGGCCAGGCGAGTGGACTGTCCGAAGCCCCTAGATCTGACGAGCCGGATGCGGCGGCCCCGGCGCGCCACGGATCGGGAACGTCCGACCCTCGGCGCGCGGCTCGGCACGGGGGGCGGCGGAGCTTGCCGCGGGCAGCCGCGATTCCGCAGGCTGTCCGTTGCTGATCTCCACCGACGGCAGCCGGTCCGGGGACAGCAGTCAGCCGAGGGAAGGAACCCACGCCGTGACCGCCGAACTCTCCGACGACCTGAAGAAGCTCATCGACGACAGCCCAGTCTTCGCGACCGTGGCCACGATCCAGCCGGACGGCAGCCCGCAGCTGACGATCACCTGGCTCACCCGGGACGGCGACGACCTGCTGGTCTCCACGACCGTCGGCCGCCGCAAGGAGAAGAACTTGCGGGCCGACCCTCGGATCACGGTCATGATCAACCCGGCGAACGCGCCCTACACCTACGCGGAGGTCCGCGGCTCGGCCACGATGACCACGGAGGGCGGTCAAGGGCTGATCGACGCGCTGTCGCGCAAGTACACGGGCAAGGACTACGCGGACTTCAACCCGGCGTCGAAGGACGACGCGGAGCGCGTCGTCGTCCGCGTCACCCCACGCAAGGTCGTCGGCTCGCTCTAACTCGCCTCTCGGGCAGGCCGATCATCTCGTCGCCCCAGCGCCCCAGCGCCGCAGGGACCGCGAGAGCCTCGTGCCTGGACCGGGCGCTTCGCGTGATAGCCCGGAAACGGCCAGCGATGGTGCGGCCGCTAGGGCAGGATGCCGGAGCCCACGGCATCCTGCACGGCGTCCAGGCCGCTGAGACGGCGTAACGGGCAGAAGAGGAAACGGGCAGGGCCTCCGCGCCGCCCAGGGTGAAAACGGCGGTGTCCCACCCCCCTGAAGAGGGGCGGGACACTCGGGTCCGATAAGCACAGCAGCCAGCTTTGATTAATGGACGTGTCTCACGCTACGGCAGCGAACGAGACGGTCCATGCGGTCAGCGAGACCGCCTGGAGAGCTGGCCGTAGGCGCCCCGTTCGCACACCTACGCTCCAGATCATGAGCGTTTTCGACGAGCCCCGCCGTGTCCGTATAGCCGCCCGTCCGGATGAGTCGGCCGTGATCGAGGTCGATGGGCAGGACGTGGCGGGGGCTGTGGAGGCTTACCGGATCACGCAGACCGTGGACGAGGGTCCCGAGATCACGCTGTACCTGACTCCGGGCTGGGAGGGCTTCGGCTTCGACGGGCTGGCCGAGGTGATGGCCGAGCCATCCGACCTGAGGCACGTCGTGATCGGCTTCCTCGACGCCGTCGACGCACAGAAGCTCGACAAGGCTGTGCTGAACCGTGATGACCTTGATGGCCGGCCTGGTGAGCTGACCCGCGGGTTGCTGGCACAGCTCCGGGAGTGGGCCCTCGGTGCTTGACCAGGCTGGGGTTGCTCGCTTCGCGGAGCGGCACCTGATGCCGGACACGGTGAAGGTGACGCGTGATGTCGGTGAGCAGGTCCTCGACCCGGAGACCGGGCAGCTGATCGACGGGCCGCCGCTGGTGGTCCACGACGGGAACGCCGGGCTGTATCCGCAGCAGGAGAAGATCCGCAGCCGGGGCCAGGACGGGGCGTGGGTCGAGGAGATCAGGGCCGGGTACAAGCTGCTGCTGCCGCTGTCGGCGCCGGAGCTGGAGGACCACGACGTGGTACTGGTGGTCAAGGCTCGTGACGAGCAGGCCGAGGGCCGTTCGTACGAGGTGACCACTCTGGGCGAGGTGTCGTCGTTCCCGGTGCTACGGACCGTGTGGTTGGAGCAGCGCAACCGGGGCGCCCAGTGAGTCGGGGGAAGGGTTCGTTCAACCATCCGGCGGCGCTCGCGGCTCTCTTCGATCAGAAGGGGCTGGCTCTGCGGTCGGAGTCGGAGGCTGCGGCCCGCGTGAGTGCGGCTCTGCTGGTGGCCTCGATCCGGCAGCGGGCTTCCGGCCGTCCGGGCCCGAGGGTGATCACTGGCCGGTACCGGGCTTCGTGGCAGTCCGAGGTGACGGCGGCCGGCGCGGTGTTCGTCGCGCAGATCGGTTCGGGTGCTCCGCAGGCCCGGAGGCTGGAGTACGGGTTCGTCGGTACGGACAGTCTCGGCCGCCGGTACGCGCAGCCCCCGTTCCCTCACGTCGGTCCTGCTGTCGAAGCGTCCGGGCCGGTGGTCGCCCGGATCCTGGGTGCTGCGGTGGAGCGTGCCCTGTGACCGATCTGGCCACCGACGTAGAGACGGTACTCACCGAAGTCCTGGGCGGACACGAGCGGGGCATCCTGTCCCGCGCCATCGTCGTTGCCGAGGTCCTGGACGTGGACGGCGAACGCTCCCTGTCGGTCATCACCACCCCGGGCCTGAGCGAGTGGGACGCGCTCGGGCTGTGCCGGTACGGAGTGCTCAGCATCGAGGGACCGGCCGCCGCCTACTTCACCCGGGACACCGAGTGATCGACCGCGCCCCCCTGACGCCCGCCGTGTGCACCATGCTGACTGCGGCGACCGGTCGGCCCTGCGGAGTCGGGGGGCTTCCGCTGGTGGACGGCACACCGGCGCCGCTCCCGTACAGCGTCCTCTACCCGCTGGGCGGACCTGTCGACGGCGCGCCGTTCTCCGACGCCTCCGAGGACGCCCACCTCACGTACCAGGTGACGATCGTCGCCGCCCGCACTGACCAGGCCGAGTGGCTGGCCGACCGGATACGACGAGCGTTCCTCGGACGCACCCCGGCCGGCGGGTGGGAGCAGCCCCTTGATGTGCCGGGAGTCGCAGTATGGGCTCGGTTGCTCACTTTCGATGGTGGCGCCGATCCGGCAGCTAACAGCGACGTAGTGACACAGGTCCATCGGTACCAACTCAGTGCATCGAGCCGACTGGTCCATGAGTAGGAGATCCAGAACGGCGAGACGACGCCCGCATGCAGCATGTCCTAGACCGAGGCAAGGCTGAACCGGGGAGGCTTCGTGTGCATCTTTCGCTAGATGAGTCATTCCGAATGATCAGTGGTCGTAGGCGACCAGTGATCGTGTGACGGGCTGGCGGGTCTTGTGGT
>NZ_JANAVF010000032.1 GCF_024213195.1 Streptomyces sp. TBY4
GCGGGGTGAGAATACGATCCCCGTCATGGACTTGCAACTGCCCCAGCAGCTTGAACCGCATAACGCAAAGACCCCCGTCTTCGGACGATTACTGATAAGGCTTCAGTTTGTGCATGGCGCCGGCGAAGAATCCCAGGGGCAGGCCCTCACGACGCAGCAGACCCGTATCGACGACCTTTCCGATCACGATCACGTGGTCTCCCCCGTCGACTTCCTGTGTCACCTCGCAGGTCACGTACGCCAGCGAGTTCGTCAGCACGGGGCTCCCGCCCCGTCCCGGCACCGAGTTCACCTTCAGGAACCGGTCCGCGCCCGACGCGAACAGCGTCGCGACGTCCCGCTGGTCCTCCGAGAGGATGTTGACCGTGAACGACGCCCCGACACCCAGCGCGGCACGGAACGACGACCGCTCGTGCAGGCAGAAGAGCACCAGCGGCGGATCCAGCGACAACGACGCGAAAGAGTTCGCCGTCACCCCGAACAACTCACCCGAATACTTCGCGGTGATCACTGTCACACCCGTAGCGAAACGCCCGAAGATCGCCCGCAGCTCACGCTGGTCAATCACCCCGGCAATATCCGCGGAACCATCCACTGCGTCCGCGGTCCGAGCCGTTTGATTCACCACCATACTTCTCCTCCCATGCCACACCGAGACGTGCGCGAAAAGGATGTACAGGTGATTGCGCGGATTCCCTGGACGGATACCTGGCCCGCGCTTCGAGCAGCAGGCACACTCCGCGCCAATCCCTGACTTGAAACTAGCACGGACACTCGAACGGCATATCAATCCCCGGGATGAAGATCGGGCCTGGATTCGGTATTTCCGCACATGCCGAATTCGACCCAAGGCCGAGTGCCTTGAGTCGCGGTCGCGGCGCGGAGGTGGTGGGGGGTCAGTTCATGGCCGTGGCCCGGCCGGCCGAGCAGGTCATCGGGGAGCGCTCCGGACTCCCCCGCGGCGGCGCCTCCACTGCGGCCGGAGCCGGAGCACCGACACTTGATTCGCCCACTGGGGCTCCCCATGGTTGCCGACAAGGAATTTACTTAGTACCCTAACGATGTAATTCATCCATGGTCAACCTGTTTTTACCAGCCGGTAACCCGCCGGAGAGACTTCATGGTGAGTAAGTGAGAAGCGGAGGTATAGGTGCCGAGGCATAAGCAAAGCGCAGGTGAGAAGCATGCGACGACGGTGAGGGCGGAGCCGGCGTGGCTGCGCCAGAGCATCGCTCCGAAGTTGCGCCTGGCGGCGAAGGAGGCCCGGGCGTACTTCGAGGGAGAGCTCGGAAAGTCCGGCGCCACGTTCGCCACGTGGACGGTACTCGCCACGCTGAAGCTGGAGGGCCCGATGATCCAGCGGAGCCTCGCCCAGTACCTGAGCATCGAGGGGCCCACGCTCTCCCGGCACCTGGAGACGATGGAGCGCCGCGGGTTCGTCGTCCGCACGCGCGACGGCTCCGACCGCAGGGCTGCCACCGTTGAGCTGACCGAGGACGGCGAGGCCATGTACCTGGAGATCGAGTCGATCGCCCTCAGGAGCCAGGAGCAGATGCTCCACGGTCTCAGCGACGACGACGTTTCACAGCTCAGCAAGCTTCTGCAGCAGATCCTCACCAACGTCGGGGCCGACTGAACCGTCCTGCCGTTCACCCGGCCCATCCCAGCAAAGGGCTGTGAAGCGAGCATCAAGCGGGCGAAAAGGATCCGAGCCGGCTGCTTCGGCCCTGTGGCCGAGCAGCCGGCTCAGATGTCTTTCGCCGGGCACGGGGGGCGCGGGGGGCGTCGCACCCCCCGTGCCCGGCAGCTTTCTCACTCCGTGACGAAGTCGCCCATCATCGCCATGTCCTCGTGCTCGAGGTTGTGGCAATGGAGCATGAACGTCCCCGGGTAGTCCGTGAACCGGGTCACGACCTCCACCGCCTCCGCCGGCCGCAGGTCGACGGTGTCCTTCCACCCGTGGTCGAAGGCACCGATCCCGCGGTTGCTCCTCGACACCACCTGGAACTGGTCCAGGTGCAGATGGACCGGGTGGTGGAAGTTGGTGGTGAACCGCCACACTTCGGTCTGGCCCAGCTTGGGCCTGGCCAGCGCGCGCCCGGGCTCGTACTCCTTGCCGTTGATCGTCCAGCCCTGGCTCGACCCGCGGAAGTGGAAGTCGCGGGTGACGACGGCGCGGCTCGGGTCGAGCCTGGCCACCTCGCTGAGCCGCTCGGGCACCGTGGTGTCGTCCTTCGGCGAGCCCGATCCCACATCGAAGCGCATCACTTCGGCTGTCGTGCCGTCACCGAAGCGGTTCACCAGCCGCACCTTGGTGCCCGGCCGGTACCGGGAGAAGTCGACGACCACGTCGAACCGCTCCGCCGGCGCGATCTCCAGCGAGTCGTGCCGCAGGGGCTTCTCCAGCAGCCCGCCGTCGCTGCCGATCTGTACGAAGCCGTCCCCGCCCTCGGGCTTCGGGTCCAGCTCCAGCTTGTACAGGCGGGCGTTCGAGGCGTTGAGCAGCCGGAGCCGGTAGCGCAGCCGCTCCACCGGGTGCACCGGCCACGGCGCCCCGTTGACGAGCACCACGTCGCCGAGCACACCGTTCATGTACGCGTCGGTGACCCCCGGGGTGTGGAACTCCGCGTCCAGCAACGGGTACTGGAACGACCCGTCCGCGGCGAAGGACCTGTCCGTGATCATCAGCGGCAGGTCGCGCTCCGCGCGCGGGAGCGGCAGCCGCTCCTCCTCGTCGTCGTGGACGAGGTGGAATCCCGCCAGGCCCATCCACACGCTGGCGCCGGTGTAGCCCATGCGGTGGTCGTGGTACCAGAGCGTCGCGGCCCGCTGGTCTAGCGGATAGGTGTACGCGCGCGAGCCCGCGGCCAGGTCCATCGCCTTGTGGTCCATGGCCATCCCGTGCTTGCCGCCGGCCATGTCCTGCATCGCCCGGTGCGCGTCGTAGGCGCCGCTCGCGGGCAGGATCAGCGAGGTCGGGTAGCCGTCGCTCGATGCCGGGGTGTGGCCGCCGTGCAGGTGGACCACGACGGGCTGGTCCAGTTCATTGCGGTGCGTGACGACGGTGCGGCGTCCCGAGCGCGAGACGATCGTCGGTCCCGGGAAGGTGCCGCCGTACGTCCACGCCGTGGTCTTCAGCCCCGGCAGGATCTCCAGCCGGGCCGTGCGCTGGGTGATCTCGTAGGTGTCGGTGGTGCCGCTGGTCGAGCTCGGCGCGAGCACCTGCGGCACGGGGAGCGGCACCTGGAACGGCTTGGGCAGATCCGCCCGGCTCTTCAGCAGTCGGCCGGGGAGGCCCTCGCGGACGTACTCCCCCACCAGCGGCCAGCCCAGGGCCGCCGCCGCCCCCACGCCCAGGACGGCGCCGCCGGCTCCCAGGAAGGCACGCCGCTTCACGAAGCCATCTCCGTCTCCCGCTCCGGCAGTCCGGCCGGCCGCGGCGGATCCAGCGGAGTCGTCATCACCCGGTTCGCGAGGACCGCCACGGCCGCCACCAGGGTCACCCCGAGCAGGACGTGGGAGGCCACACTGCGGTTGAGGCCCAGCACCATCTGCCCGATGAGCGCCACCACCACCACGAGCGAGGCCCCGAACACCGACGAGGGGCCGCCGGCGCGGCGTACCAGGAACGCGGCCACCGACATCAGCAGGGCCACCACCACTATGACCCGTCCGACGATGCCGTGGATCTGCAGCATGTCGAAGTGCCCGCCGAGGAAGCCGCCGGCCAGACCCGCCTGGACGAAGAGCAGCACTGCCTGGAGCACCACGGCAACGCGTAGAAGGACGAGGGTTCTACGTAAGGACATCGGGCACCTCAGTGCTTCATTCGTCGGAAAGCCGTACAAATGGACATCATTGAACAGGCCGACAGGGCCAAAGTGATCAAATCGCACGGGTCCACCCCTCGCAACCCCTATCGGGCCGCCCGACCCCTGCTCCCCGCGCCGCGCACCCCTGTTCCGGTCGTGTCCCGGGATAAAGCCCCGCTCAAGCCGCCCTTTCCCGCGTTCCCTTGTCCCACCGCTGGTCCCTACGCTCTCTCGCGGCACCTCAGCCGACTCTGGAGGGTGAACCGATGCCGACGCACACAGATCCGACAACTCCCTGGATACGGAGGATCGTTGCCGCACCCGACAGTGCGGTGAGGCTGGTCTGCTTCCCGCATGCGGGCGGATCCGCCAGCTACTTCCGCGGCCTGGCCCTGGCACTCGCGCCGCACGTGGAAACACTCGCCGTGCAGTACCCGGGGCGTCAGGAACGCCGCCGGGAGGCACCGCTGGAAAGCGTCACCGAGCTCGCGGACGCCGCCTTCGAGGCGCTGAAGGACGTGGCGGACGAACCGTTCGCGTTCTTCGGACACAGCCTCGGCGCCGTCGTCGCCTTCGAGACGGCGCTGCGCTTCGAGGGCCGGCCCGGCGGCCCCGTACGGCTCTTCGCCTCCGCGGGCTGCGCACCGTCCGTCGCCAGGCGCCCGCGGCTGCACCTGGGGGACGACGACACGCTCGTCGCCGAACTGTCCAGGCTCGGCGGCACCGATCCCGCGGCCCTCGCGCTGCCCCAGGCCCGCGCCCAGTTCCTGCCGGCGCTGCGGGCCGACTACCGGGCCGTCGGAATGTACACGGTGGCCCCGGGTGCCCGTCTCACCTGCCCCATCACCGTGTTCCTCGGCGACGGCGACCCGATCGTCTCCGCCCGGGACGCCGTGGCCTGGGACGACCACACCACCAAGGGCACCGATACCCGCACCTTCGAGGGCGGGCACTTCTACCTCGACGGCAAGGCGGCGGAAGTGGCCGCCGAGATCATCGCCGCGCTCTGAGGTTCACACCCACCCATCGCCGTGCTTTCGCTGGGCTTTATCGGCCGTCCGTACCTTCGGATCGTCATCGGTTCCGGCCTCTCGATCGGACGGTGGCGTTCGGGCAGACCACTCCGCACGGCGGGTGGATTCATGGACACATCTCTTGGAGCCGATCGATGACGAGTGCAACCGACCAGGTCCAGCCGGCCGACGTGTGGCGCGAGGCCGATGAAGCGAAGAAGTTCCTCGACCAGGCGGCCATCGAACTGGCGGCGAACAAGGCAGAGCTCGACGCCCTGCTCCGGATCCAGGCCGGCAGCCACGTCCTCGACGTCGGTTGCGGCACCGGTGCCGACGTCCGGGCCATCGCGCTCCGGGTCGGCCCCGGCGGCAAGGTCGTCGGCATCGACTCGAGCGAGCAGCTGATCGCGAAGTCGCAGCCGCCGACCGGGCCTGAGGCCGCTCCGGTCGAGTTCCTGCACGGTGAGGCCGGTGCGCTGCCGTTCGCCGACAACACCTTCGACGCCGCCCGCGCGGAGCGGGTCATCGAGCACGTGCCGGACCCGGCCGCGGCCGTCGCGGAGATGCTGCGCGTCGTGAAGCCCGGCGGGCAGGTGCTCATCACCGACCCCGACCACGGCCTGTGGGCCCCGGACCTCGAGGACCGTGAGCTGACCCGCCGGATCATGAACTGGTGGGGCGACCACGTACCCAACCCCTGGGTGGCCCGTCAGCTGCGCGACCTCTTCGTCCAGGCCGGCGCCGTCGACGTGACCGTGAAGGTGCAGCCGGTGGTCCTCACCAGCCTCGCCGCCGCCAACGCGCTGACCTGGGTCGGCAAGGCGGCCGAACTGGCCGCGCTCCAGGGCGTCGCGGGCAAGGAGGAGGCGAAGGCCTGGGGTGAGGAGATCCTGCGGCGCGACGCCGAGGGCACCTTCCTGATGCTCGGCACCTTCGTGGTCGTCTCGGGGACCAAGAAGTGAGCGTGCCCGGTCCCGGCACGGCGCCGGATCCCAGGGAACTCGTCGAGTTCTGGTTCAAGAAGGGCTGGGCCGGCGGCGACGCGAGCGCGGCGGGCGACGTCTTCTCGCAGGACTTCGTCCTGAACGGGAAGAAGGTCGGTCCGGCCGGGCCCCAGCGCAGTGTGGCCCGGGTGCACAGCGCGTTCTCCGACATCGGGGTCGACCTCGACCTGGTGCTGACGGACAGTCCGTACGTCGTGACGCACTACACCACCACCGCCCGGCACACCGGGAACTACCAGGGTGTGCCCGCATCGGGGCGTTCGATCAGAGTGTCCGGAATTGTGATTTGGAAGATCAGTGACGGCAAGGTCGTGCAGGACTGGAATGCCTTCGACACGGCAGAGGTCGTCGCACAGATAACCGCTTCGAACGACGACGAAAAGTGATGGAGAGGCTGAAATGACGGACTCTGGAGCGGTCAAGCCGGATTTCGATGTCATCATCCTGGGCGCGGGCAGCGCCGGTACTGTTCTCGGCGCCATCCTGGCGAACAAGGACGTACGGGTTCTTCTCATCGACGCCGGTGTGCACCCGAAGTTCGCGGTCGGGGAATCCACGACCCTGTACACCCTGAAGGGGTTCCGGCAGCTCGCCGAGCGCTACGACATCCCCGAGCTCGAGTACCTCACGTCGTACGAGTCCGGTCTGCACAACATCGGGCCGACTTCCGGCGTGAAGAAGCACTTCGGCTTCATGCTCCACAAGGACGGCGAGGAGCCGGACCCGCAGGAGGTCAACCAGTTCAGCCCGCCGTCCAAGGCGCTGCAGACCGGTCACCTCTTCCGGCAGGACACCGACGCCTTCCTCTTCCACACCGCCATCAAGTACGGCTGCGCGGTGCGCCAGGGCTTCAGGGTCGCCGACATCGAGCTCGGCGAGGACCAGGTCTCGGTCTCCGACGCCTCGGGTGAGCGCTTCACCGCCCGGTACCTGGTGGACGGCAGCGGATTCCGCTCCCCGGTGGCCGACAAGCTCGACCTGCGCGAGCCGCCGGAGGCCCTCAAGCACCACTCGCGTTCGCTCTTCACGCACATGATCAACGTGAAGCCGACGGACGAGGTGCTCCGGATGGAGCCCGAGGACCTGCCGCCGATCCCCTGGGTCGAGGGCACGATGCACCACATGTTCGAGCGGGGCTGGATCTGGTCCATCCCGTTCAACAACGAGCCGAGGTCCAAGAACCCGCTGGTGAGCGTCGGCCTGACCTTCGACGAGCGGCTCTACCCCAAGCAGGAGGGGATGACCCCGGAGGAGGAGTTCCGCCACCACATCGCGCGGTTCCCGGCCGTGGAGCGGATGTTCGCCGACGCGGTGACGGTCCGTCCGTGGGTGTCCACCGGGCGGCTCCAGTACAGCTCGAAGGAGACCGTCGGCCACCGCTGGTGCCTGATGTCGCACGCGGCGGGGTTCCTCGACCCCCTGTACTCGCGCGGTCTGACCAACACCACCGAGATCATCAACTCCTTCGCGTGGCGGCTGCTGGACGCGCTGCGCGAGGACGACTTCAGCGTCGAGCGGTTCAAGTACGTCGACACCCTGCAGAAGGGGCTCATCAAGTACAACGACGAGCTGGTCAACGCCTCCTTCATCGCGTTCTCCGACTACGAGCTGTGGAACGCGGTCTACCGGGTCTGGGCCGCCGCCGAGGTGCCGATCAACCTGCGGTTCGACCGGTTCATCGAGCGCTACCGCAAGACGGGCGACGACGGTGTGTTCCGGGAGATGGAGGACGTGGAGTTCCCCGGACTGCTGCTGCCCGACCAGCCCTCGTACAAGGCCGTCTTCGACCAGATGGTGACCCTGTGCGACGCCGTCGAGAAGGGTGAGCTCCCGGCCGCGGTGGCCGGCCGCCGTCTCATGAAGGCCATCGAGGAGTCGCCCGGCATCCTGCGCGGCTTCGGCCTGCAGGACAAGAACCGGCGGTTCATGTTCCCCGGCATGCCCGAGCTGAAGGCCATGTCGGCCTGGCTGCTCGACGACGCCCCGGAGGAGATGCGCTACCTGGCGCCCAAGGACCCGACGCCCGCGGTGAGCGGTGCGCCCGCCGTGCGCGAGGTCATCATCCCGGAGTAGTGCTGTGGGGCGACCAATGCCGAACAGCGGGAAGGGACCGGGCGGGGGCGGACAGCCGGGTGAGGACCTCTTCGTGCGCCTCTCGCGGGGCGCCGTCCACTGCGGGATCTGGGTCCTCACGTTCCTCTACGAGGGACTGCAGGCGCTGGGGGCCCCGTGGACCCCGCAGCCCCCGCCCGAGCCCGCCGGCGACGAGTCGCCGCGGAAGATGCTCGACGCCCCGCCGGAGGGCCACCCTGAGCGGCTCTGCCGCCAGACGCCGATGTCCCCGGCCGAGATCGACATCTGGGCGGGTTTCTACACCGATCCCTGACCTGCGATCCCTGACATGCAATTGCTCCGGCGCGGCCGTCGCCGTCCGGGGTCCCATTCCCCATCCCAACGGAGGACGCGATGGCCAAGCGCCTGTTCACCTCGGAGTCTGTGACCGAGGGCCACCCCGACAAGATCGCCGATCAGATCAGCGACACCATTCTCGACGCGCTGCTCGCCGAGGACCCGACCTCGCGCGTGGCCGTGGAGACCCTCATCACCACGGGCCAGGTGCACGTCGCGGGCGAGGTGACGACGAAGGCGTACGCGCCGATCGCGCAGCTCGTCCGCGACAGGATCCTCGAGATCGGCTACGACTCGTCGGCCAAGGGCTTCGACGGCGCCTCGTGCGGCGTGTCGGTGTCCATCGGCGCGCAGTCCCCGGACATCGCCCAGGGTGTCGACACCGCCTACGAGCAGCGTGTCGAGGGCACCGCCGCGGGCGAGGAGGCCGACGAGCTCGACGGGCAGGGTGCCGGCGACCAGGGCCTGATGTTCGGGTACGCCTGCGACGAGACCCCCGAGCTCATGCCGCTCCCGATCGACCTGGCGCACCGGCTGTCCCGCCGGCTGTCCGAGGTCCGCAAGAACGGGACCGTCCCGTACCTGCGCCCCGACGGCAAGACCCAGGTCACCATCGAGTACGACGGCAACCAGCCCGTCCGCCTCGACACCGTCGTGGTGTCCTCGCAGCACGCCTCGGACATCGACCTGGACTCGCTGCTCACCCCCGACATCCGCGAGTTCGTCGTCGAGCACGTCCTGGCCCAGCTCGTCGAGGACGGCATCAAGCTCGACACCGAGGGCTACCGCCTGCTGGTCAACCCGACCGGCCGCTTCGAGATCGGCGGCCCGATGGGCGACGCCGGCCTGACCGGCCGCAAGATCATCATCGACACCTACGGCGGCATGGCCCGTCACGGCGGCGGCGCCTTCTCGGGCAAGGACCCGTCCAAGGTCGACCGTTCCGCCGCGTACGCCATGCGCTGGGTCGCCAAGAACGTGGTCGCCGCCGGCCTCGCGGCACGCTGCGAGGTCCAGGTCGCGTACGCGATCGGCAAGGCCGAGCCCGTGGGCCTCTTCGTCGAGACCTTCGGCACCGGCACCCTGCCCGACGAGCGCATCCAGGAGGCCGTGTCGAGCGTCTTCGACCTCCGCCCGGCCGCGATCATCCGTGACCTCGACCTGCTGCGCCCGATCTACGCCCAGACCGCCGCCTACGGCCACTTCGGCCGCGAGCTGCCGGACTTCACCTGGGAGCGCACCGACCGGGTGGACGCCCTGCGCGATGCGGTGAAGGCCTAGAGGAGCGCCGCCGTGTCCGACTTCCCCGCGACCGGCACGCTGCTGCTGGCCAACCCCGTGGACGCGGAGTCCGTCACGAACCGGCGGGACCCGGAGTCCGTCACGAACCGGCAGGACCCCGGGTCCGTCACGAACCGGCAGGACGCGAAGCCCCGTCCGCTTCCGTCCGGCCGGGCCCCCGTCGCTCCCCCGGTCCTGGTACCGGTGCTCGGGCTGGCGGGGGTGGAAGACGACCCGCTGGAGGCCCACATCGTGCGCGGCATCGACTGAGCCGCACGTCCTTCCCCCGCTCTTCCGTCTTCCGCTCTTCCTCTCTTCTGTCTTCTTCTCTGCCACCACCTGCACCCCAGCACGTCAGTGAGGCGAACATGGCACGACCTGTTGATCAAGAGCTGGCACCACCGCCGCTGAAGAACGTCCGGTCCCTGACCGGCCTGAGATTCCTGATGTCGATGACGGTGTTCATCTCACATCTCGCGGTGGTGATGCCCGTTCCGTACGTCAACGACGTGCTGAACCTCGCCGGCTCCGGCGGGACGTTCTTCCTCGTCCTGTCGGGCTTCGCACTGACGTGGAGCTTCCGCGGCAACGACACGGCCGGCTGGTTCCTCGGCCGGCGCATGGCGCGCATCTGGCCGACGCTGGTGATCGCGCTCGCGCTGCCGCTCGGCTTCGCGGTCGCCGCACCCGGCACCGACGTCGGCCACATGGTCGGTGCCGCGGTGGCCAGCCTCTTCTTCGTGCAGGCATGGATACCCGGGGTCGTACTGGAGTCGACGAACCCGGTGACCTGGATGCTGTCCTGTGTCGTCTTCTTCTACATGATCTTCCTGTGGGTCGGCCGGTTCGCGCTGCGCCGCTCTCCCCGGCAGCTGGCATGGCTCGCCGTGCTGACCCTGGCCTACGGCTGGGTCATCCGCGTCGCCCTGTGGGTGGCGTACCCGCCGAGCGAACCGCTCTCCCTGGAGCACGCGACGGGGCTGACCTTCGGCGTCTACTCGCCGCTGGGACGCATCCACGAGTTCCTCATCGGCGTGCTGATCGCGGCGGCGATGCGGCGCGGCTGGCGGGTCCCGCTCTCGGTCGGCCAGGTGTACGCGGTGATGGCGGGCGCGCTGGGCGTCCTGTGGCTGCTGAGCGATTCCTCGATGCGCAGCGCGGTCCCCCACGACCCGCTGGACCTGGTGATGGCCCCGATCTACGCCTGTCTCCTCGCCGCCTACACGCAGCTCGAAGTGGACGGCCGCACCTCTCTGTACAGCAGGCCGGCGCTCGTGGCCCTCGGCAAGACCTCCATGGGGATCTACCTGTTCCACTTCACGGTGATCTTCACGGTCGCGGCCATGGTGTACCCGGAGAAGAGCATGGTCGACTTCTTCCTCGATCCGGTCACCCCGGTCAACGCGCACTGGCTGTGGGGCGCGGTCAGCCTGGTGGTCTCCCTGGGGATCGGCTGGCTGGTCCACCGCTTCTACGAGGACCCGATCGAGCGCAGGCTCCGCGGGCTGCTGTCCGCCCGCTCGTCGCATCGGAACGGGTCGGCCACGGCCGGCCCGCAGACGCGGAAGGAGGAGGAAGAGCTGGTGCGGTGACCGCCGCCGAAGCGGCCGACCCAGTACGCGCCCGGGGATCCGGCCGGAGGCCTTCGCCCTGAAGACCTCCGGCCGGATCCCCGTTTTTCCGCCCTCGCCGGCATTCGCGTACGCCCGCCCGTACTCCCCCGGGAGTAACGGGCGCCCGCCGGCCGCCCGCAGCAGTAGCGCTGATCTCGCCCGTACGCGCGACGAGTTGGGACCGGGGCGGTGGAACCCTGATGTTGACCGGATGCTTATACAGGAGGGGAGGCACCCACCATGGGGGCCACAAAGAATCGAACCCGCCAAAGGGCCATCACCTGGGGGGTGTTGGCCCTCTGGGCGATCGTGCTCGCCGTGGCCGTCTCGTTCGCGGGCAAGCTGGGCGACGTACAGCGCGACGGCGCCGTGGACTACCTGCCGGCGAGCGCCGACTCCCTCCAGGTGGCGAAGGTCCAGCAGAAGCTGCCGGGGGGTGAGACGGTCGACCTGGTCATCGTCTACCAGCGGGACGGCGTACTGACGCCGGCCGACCGCGCCACCGCCGACAAGCAGGCCGCCGAGGTCGCCGCCCTGGACGCCGGCCACGACACCGCCAACGGCCCGGCGGAGGCCCCTCAGGGCATCCCGTCCCAGGACGGCACCACCGTGATGTACCCGGTGCAGCTCACGGTGGCCCCCGGCGCCGACGAGGAACTGGCCCAGGCCGCCTTCGTCGAGGAGGCACGGGCGCTGGCCACCGGAGCGGACGGGCTCACCGTCCAGCTGGGCGGACCCGGCGCGCTCGACGTCGACATGGAGGCCTCCTTCGAGACCATCGACGGAACGCTGATGATGGCGACCGTCCTGGTCGTCGCGGTCCTGCTGATCCTCACCTACCGCAGCCCCTTCCTGTGGCTGGTGCCGCTCGCCGTCGTGGGCGGCGCGTCGGCCTGCTCGATGGCGGTGGTCTACGGCCTCGTGCAGGGCTTCGGACTGACCGTCAACAGCCAGAGCGCCTCGATCATGACGGTGCTGGTGTTCGGCGCGGGCACCGACTACGCGCTCCTGCTCGTGGCCCGCTACCGCGAGGAACTGCGCCGCCACACCGACGCGTACGACGCGATGCTCGCCGCGGTGCGCGGCTGCGGGCCGGCCGTCCTCGCCTCGTCGGGGACCGTCGCCGCCGGACTGCTGTGCCTGCTCGCCGCGGACCTCAACAGCAGCAGCGGCCTCGGCCCGGTCGGCGCAGTGGGCGTGGTCTGCGCGCTCGCCGCGATGATGACCCTGCTGCCCGCCGTTCTCGTCCTGCTCGGACGGCGCGTGTTCTGGCCGCTGATCCCCGCGTACGGCAGCGAGCCGAAGCAGCGCCGCTCGGTCTTCGCCGCGATGGGCAGCTCGGCCGGGCGCCGGCCGGTGGCCGTGCTCGCGACCGGCGTGGTGCTGCTCGGAGCCCTGGCGCTCGGGATGTTCGCCCTGCCCGGTGCACTGAAGCAGGAGGACGCCCTCACCGATCCGCCGGAGTCCGTGGTGGCCATGCAGACCCTGGCCAAGGCCTATCCCGAGCGCAGCAGCCGGCCGGTCACGGTGATCGCGCCCACCGACCGGGCCGACGCGGCCCTCGCCTCCGCCCGAGCGGTGGACGGCGTCTCCGGAGCCGAGCAGGGCCGCACCGGAAGCGGTTGGACCGAGATCTCCGTCTTCGCCAAGGACGCGCCCGAGACGAAGGGGGAGACCGCAACCATCAAGGCGCTGCGCGCCGAACTCGATCCGCACGGGGCGTACGTGGGCGGCCTCAGCGCCGAGCAGATGGACCTGGAGACCACCAACTCCCGGGACCGTCTGATCGTCATTCCGCTGGTCATCGTCGCGGTCCTGCTGATCCTGGCGGCCCTGCTGCGCAGCCTCGTCGCCCCGCTGCTGCTCATCGCCGCGGTCGTGCTGGTCTGGGGCGCGGTGATGGGCATCGGAGGCCTCATCTTCGGACCGGTGCTCGGCTTCCCCGGCATGGACCCCGGTCTGCCCCTGCTGTCGTTCGTGTTCCTGGTCGCGCTGGGCGTCGACTACGGGATCTTCCTGATGCACCGGATGCGCGAGGAGGCACTGGCGGGCGCGGAGCCGGCCGAGGCGGCGCTGACCGCGCTGCGGACCACCGGCGGGGTCATCGCCTCGGCGGGGGCGGTGCTCGCGGCGACCTTCGCGGTCCTCGCCGCGCTGCCGCTGGTCCTGCTGGTCGAGATGGGTGTGCTCGTCGCGATCGGCGTACTGCTCGACACCTTCCTGGTCCGCACCTACCTGGTGACCAGCGCGAGCGTCCTGCTCGGGCGCAAGGTGTGGTGGCCGGGCGAGCTCTCGCGCGAGCCGGTGAAGCCCGCGGCGGACCGGGACGCACCGCAGCGGATCGGCGCGGGACGCGCCTGACGATGCGGGAAGCTGGGGGCGGGGCGGCGCGGCCGGCCGGTGGTACGAGGGGACGGGAGGGCGCAGGGTGAACCAGCCGACGCGGAAGACCGGGGAGTCCGGTACGAGCGGGGAGTCCGTGGATTCCGGTACGGGCGCGGGGTCCGGTACGGGCACGGAGTCCGGTACGGGCGGCGGCGGCAGCGGCCGGAGCGGTGAGCGGGGCAAGTCCCGGATGGTCGAGCGGGTCTTCGCCGTGCTCAACCGCGACCCGATGGAAGCCCCCCACCGGCGCCGCACCGACACCGTGATCGCCGCGGCCGTCGGACTGCTCGCCGTCGTCCTCGCCCTGACCGTCGACCGCGAGCGCGTCCCGGACGCGCTCGGCTGGCTGCTGCTGGCCGGCAGCTTCGTCCCCCTCGTGTGGCGCCGGAGCCATCCGCTCGCCGTCCTGCTGATCGTGGTGGCCTGCGTCGGTCCGTACCACGCGCTCGACAACGCCCATGCCGCGCCGCTGCCGGGCTCGCTGATCGCCCTGTACACGGTGGCGGCGTCGGCCCCGCCGCTGCGCACGCTGATGGCCAGCTTCGGCGTCGTCACCGTGGCCACGGTGGTGATGCTCACCTTCAACTCCCACCGGGAACTGGAGGTGCTGCGCATCACCGGGTGGATCCTGGCGGCGGTCGTGCTCGGCGCGCAGCTGCAGATCTACCGGCGCTACATCGCCGCCGTCATCGGACGCGCGGAGCGGGCCGAGCGCACCCGCGAGGAGGAGGTGGGCCGGAGGGTCGCCGAGGAACGGCTCCGGATCGCGCGCGATCTGCACGACCTCCTCGCGCACTCCATCACGCTCATCGGGGTGCAGACCTCGGTCGCGGCCCACGTGCTGGTCGCCAAGCCGGACCGGCTCGACCGCGACGCCGTGGCCAAGGCTCTGGACGAGATCGCCGGTACCTGCCGGGACGCGCGGGCGGAACTGCGCACCACCCTCCAGGTGCTCAGGGGCGACGGCAAGGACCCGGAGGGCCCGCTGCCGGACCTCGCCGCACTGCCCGATCTGGTGCGGGCGGCCGAGGGGGCCGGCGTACACGTGGACCTCGCGGTCACCACCCCCCAGGGGCGCCTCACCCCCGCGACGAGCGCCGCCGCGTACCGCATCGTCCAGGAGTCGCTGACCAACGCGGTCCGCCACGCCGGACCCGCGGCCCATGTACGGGTCGCCGTCGAGCCGTCCGAAACCGCACTGCGGGTCAGGGTCACCGACGACGGCAGGGGACCGCGCAAGAGCACGGCGGCCCCGGGGTTCGGCATCGTGGGGATGCGTGAGCGCGCCCGCAGTACGGGCGGCACGCTGACGGCGGGGCCGCGCCCCGGCGGCGGCTTCGAGGTCCTGGCGACACTGCCGTTCGACGAACGAGAGGCCACCGCATGATCCGCGTACTGCTCGCCGACGACCAGAGGCTCGTACGGGCCGCGTTCGCCATGCTCATCGAGTCGGCCGACGACATGGAGGTCGTCGGGGAGGCCGGCACCGGACTGGAGGCGGTCGCGCTGGCGCGCTCGGAGCGGGCCGATCTCATCGTGATGGACATCCGCATGCCCGAACTCGACGGGATCGGCGCGACCCGCCTGGTCGCCGCGGACGAGGACCTCGCCGGGGTGAAGGTCCTGGTCCTCACCACCTTCGACACCGACGACCACGTGGTCGAGGCGCTGCGGGCGGGCGCCTCCGGGTTCCTGGTGAAGGACATCAAGCCCGCCGATCTCCTCACCGCGATCAGGACGGTGGCGGCGGGTGACTCCCTGCTCTCGCCCGGCCCGACCGCCCTGCTGATCGCCCGTGCCCTGAGCGCTCCGCAGGCGCCCGGAACCGGTGGTCCCGAAGGGCTCTCGGACCGCGAGCGGGAGGTGCTCGTCCATGTCGCGCGCGGCCTCAACAACTCGGAGATCGCCGAGGTGCTGGGGCTCAGCCCGCTGACCGCGAAGACCCACGTCAGCCGCATCATGGGCAAGCTGGGCGTCCGGGACCGCGTCCAGCTCGTCATCATCGCCTACGAGTCGGGGATGGTGAGCCCCGGCGGAGCGTGACCGCGGCCGCCCGCCGGGTCCCGGCGGCATGACCTGCCGGGCCGGGTGACTAACTGCCGCGCAACTTGTGGACCCCCTGTGACCGGCGGATGCGTTCGTAGACTGGATGGAAATGGGGAAAGCTGGGGGAGGAAACATGGCGCTCCTGCACAGGGAAGAAGAATTGGCCCAGTTGACATTTCGGTTGGACCGATGCTTCTCCGGGGAATCGGAGATCATGCTCCTCCAGGGCGCCGCCGGCTGCGGGAAGACGGAAATTCTGATCCAACTCGCGCAGGAGGCAAAAGAACGTGGCGCCGTGGTGCTCCGTGCCACCGCACTTCCGGCGGAACGCGGAATGCAACACGCTGTGCTGCGCCAATTGCTGGCGGACCTTCCCGGCGGCGCACTGCCCGAGAAGTACACGCCCGAGAAGTACGCACACGAGAAGTACGCCCCCGGGACGCATTTCGCGGGAATTCCGTCCCCACAGGAATTCGATACCGTGCTGCGGGAACTGGCGCGCGGCGGCGCGGTCGTCCTGTGCATCGACGACCTGCACCACGCGGACGGTGCCTCGCTGGACCACCTCCTGCACCTCGCCCGCTCCCTGCGGCAGGTTCCGGTACTGCTCGCCCTGGGCGAGACCCTGACCGCGGGCGCGGCGGAACTGTCCGCCGTGCGCACGGACCTCCTGCGCCACCCGGCCTTCACCCGGATCCGGGTGGGCTGCCTGGACGCGCGCGGCACCGCCGGCGTGCTCCTGAAGCACACCGGCGCCCTGGCCTCCCCCGCCCTCGTCACCCATCTGCGGCGCACCACCGGCGGCAACCCCCTGCTGCTCAAGGCCCTCCTGTCCGAGCACCCCGGCCCGGTCGGCGACGCCCGGGAGTGGCCGGCGCCGGTACCGGGCGGCCCGTTCACCGAGGCCGTGTCGACGTGTCTGCAGCGCAGCGGCGACGCCGCCCGGCACCTGGCGACGGCCATCGCCGCCCTCGGCGACGAGGCCACCCCCGAACTGGCGGCCCGGGTGGCCCGCACCACGGCCACCTCGGCGCACCGCACCGTCGCGGTCCTGGACGCCGTCGGCATCACCGAAGGGTGGCGGCTGCGCCATCCCGCCGTCTCCGCCACGCTCCTGGACGACATCGACCCCGAGCGGCGCGGTGCGCTGCACGTCCGGGCCGCCCGGGTCCTGCACGACGCGGGCTCGCGGTCCACCGCCGTCGCCCAGCACCTGCTGGACGCCCGGGGTGCGGCCGGGCACGGCCTCGCCGGCGCGGTCCACGACGAAGGCCCGGCGGACGGCTGGGCGGTGCCCGCGTTGCGCGAGGCCGCCCGCCAGGCGCTGCTGGAGGACGACTGCGCCTACACCGTCGGCTGCCTGGAACTGGCCCGGGAACTGAGCGACGAGGAGCAGGTCCGCTGGGACATCGGGCTCCGGCTCGCGGCCGTCGTGCGCCGCACCGACCCGCAGGCCGCCGAATCCCACCTGGCCGCACCGCTGGAAGGGCTGCGCGCGGGGCGGCTCGGACCGGCGTCGTCGGATCTGCTCGCCGGGCTGCTGGTGGTGCAGGGCCGGATCGAGGACGCCAACGATGCCCTGGCGTACGCGCAGCAGCGGCGCGGATACCGGCCCGCGCCGCAGGACCCGCTGCGGGCGCTGTTCGACGTGTGGAACCCGGGGGACGGCGAAGCCGATGACGCGGCCGTGGAGAAGCAGCTCAAGGACACTCCGCTGACGCACGCCACCCTCGACGCGGTGGTGCAGGCGGTACGCACCCTGATCCACACCGACCGGTGCGACCGGGCGGCGGCCTGGTGCCAGAAGCTGCAGGCGGAGAAGGACGGGGGCCGGGCGCCCGGCTGGTACGCGGCCCTCGGGCTGCTGCACGCGCAGGCCCTGCTGCGGCTCGGCGACCTCGCGGGCGCCGAGCGGGAAGCGGCGGCCGCCGCGGACGCGGTCGCGGGACGCGGCGGCACGCTCCTGTACGGGCTGATCGCCGCCCAGGCCACGGCGCTGACCGCCATGGGCCGGTACGAGTCCGCGGCCGGCCTGCTCGAACTGCCCGTGCCCGAGGGGGCGTTCGGCAGCGTGTTCATCCTGGATCTGCTCAGGGCGCGCGGGCACTACTACCTCGCCACGCACCGCGGGCAGGCCGCGCTCGGGGAGTTCCTCGCAGCGGGACGGCTCGCCTGCCGGTGGGAGCTGGACCGGCCCGGCCTGGTCCCCTGGCGCACCGACGCGGCCGCGGCACTGATCCACCTCGGCGAGTACGGCGAGGCGGAGCGGCTGGCCACCGAGCAGCTGTCCATGCCGGACGCGCGCAGCCCGTGGGTGCAGGGCACCACCCTGCGGGTGCGGGCGGCTACGGCGGCGCAGGGCGAGCGGCCCCGGCTGCTGGGCCGCGCGGTGGAGGAGCTGCGCAAGTCGGGCGACCGGCTGGAGCTCGCCAGGGCGCTGGCCGATCTGGGACGGGCGTTGCAGGCCCTCGGTGAGGGCAACCGCGCCGGCACGATCACCCGCCGGGCGTGGCAGCTCGCGGCCGACTGCGCCGCGGGGCCGCTCTGCGACCAGATCCTGCCGGGCCGTTCGGACACCGGCCGCCGCCCGGTCCGCAGCAGTGGCCCGGTGGCCCTGGCGGGCCCCTCCGGCCGGCTCAGCGGATCGGGGCGGCGCGTCGCCTCACTGGCCGCGCTCGGCTACACCAACCGGGAGATCTCGGCGCAGCTGTACATCACCGTCAGCACCGTGGAGCAGCATCTCACCAGGGCTTTCCGGACGTTGAACATCTCTCGGCGCCAAGACCTCCCCGTTGACCTGCACTACGGGGAACCCGGCGACGGCCCGATCCGGCAGGCGGGTTGAGGGCCGGGACCCGGGTCCGCCACACCCCCGGGCGGACCTCGGTCCAGCCCGGGCGGGGGGCTCCGCTCCGCAGCCGGTCGAGCGAGCGCAGCGCGTACGCCTCCAGCCGCCGGTCACCGAGGGCGGCGGCCAGGCCCACGGCCTGTTCGAAATGGCCCGCGGCCGCGGCCGGCTGCTCCTCCTCCGCGGCCGCGAGGGCGAGCACCCGCCGGGCCTCGTAGCAGCCGCGGGTGTCGCCGGGGGACTCGTGCAGGGTGGGCGTGACGAGCGCGGCCGCGTCGGCCGGCCGGCCGGAGTCGAGGAGCAGGTCCGCGAGACCCGCGAGCGCCCGGCCGCGCCCCACCGCCGGACCGTCGGTGTCGATGGTGTCCAGGGCCCGCTGGTAGAGGTCGCGGGCCGGCGCCGGGCGGCCGCGCTGCCAGGCCAGATCGCCCAGCGAGCACAGCAGCCGGGTGCGGGCTGCGCCGTCGTGTGCGTGCCCGGCCGCATCCAGGGCCAGCGAGTGGGTGTGGTGCCAGTCGTCCCAGGCCGCGAGCGGTTCCAGGAACACCGTCATGACGTCCGCGAGCCGGACGGTCTGCTCCCAGAGCCCGGCGCGGTGCGCACGGCCGGCCAGGGCCACGTACTCGGCCTGCCGGTGGGCGAACCAGTCCAGCGGGTGCACCCCGTCCACGTGCGCGCGGGGCAGCGCCGCCGCCATCTCGTCGGCCGCCACGGCGCACAGCCGGGCGACGGCGGCGTCCACCGAGTCCTGCGGCTCCTCCTCGGCGAGGCGCTCGGCGGCGAGCAGCCGGAACATGTCGTGGCACCATGCGTGCCCGTCCCCGGCGTCGTGGTCGGCGCCCTCCGGCCGGGCCGCGAGCAGGCCCGCTTCCACCACCGACTCCAGGGTCCGCTCCGCGGCGTCCCGGCGCTCCCCGAGCACGGCGGCCGCGGCGGCGACGCCGAACGGCCGGGCGGGGAGCAGGCTCAGCAGCCGGGCGGCCCGCCGGGCCGGTTCCGGCGCGGCGGCGTACACCGAGTGCAGCGCGGTGTAGCAGTCCTCGTCCGCGGCCCGCAGTTCGGCGAGCCGGGTGGTCTCGTCGCGCATGCGTGCGGTGAGCGAGGCGAAGACCGCGTGCGGGTGGGCGGCGAGGCGGGCCCCGACCGCGCGCAGGGGCGCGGGCAGGTGCCCGCACAGCGCGACGAGTTCGGTGAGCTGCCGCTCCTCGGCCGGGTCGGCCGGCCGGGCCGGACCGCCCGAGGCCCAGGCGAGCAGCTGCCGGGCATCGCCCGGGGAGAGGACGCCGAGCGGCAGCAGGCGGCCGCCGAGCCCGGCCGGTGCGCGGCGGGTGGTGACCAGCACCGCGCACCGCGGTGCGAGCGCGCCGAGGGCGGCGAGCAGCGGGCGCAGCTGCGCCGCGGAGGCCGCGTCGTCGAGGATCAGGAGGGTGGCGCGGCCTTCTGCGCGCTGCCTCAGCAGCTCCCGTACCGCGTCGGGCTGCCCGGGGAGCGGCTCCGGGGCCCCGTACGCCTGGAGTACGTCGGCCAGGATCCGGGCGGTGTCCAGCGGCGCTCCGTCGGCGTCCCGCATCCGCACCAGGAACCGGCCGCCGGGGAAGGCCTGCGCCGAGCGGTGCGCGAGGGCCAGGGCCAGCGCGGTCTTCCCGACGCCGGCGGGGCCGTGCACGACGACCGGCCCGGCACCGGGCAGCTCCCCCAGCAGCGCTTCGGCCTGCCCGATCTCCGCCTCCCGCCCGGTGAACAGCCCGTCGGGCAGCGGGATCCCGACCGGTTCGGCCGCCTGGACGCGCTCCCGGACCCGGACCTGCGGCGGTGCGCCCCCCGGGGTCAGCAGGGCGGTGTCGCCGGTGAGGATGCGGCCGTGCAGCTGCTGGAGCCGGCGGCCCGGTTCGATGCCCAGCTCGTCCACCAGCGTCTGGCGCAGCCTGCCGAAGGCGTGCAGGGCGTCGGCCTGGCGGCCGGTGCGGTAGAGCGCGACCATCAGGTGGGCGTGGAAGTCCTCGTGCAGGGGCAGCTCGGTGCAGAGCGACTGCAGCTCCCCGAGCAGCTCCCGGTGCCTGCCCAGCTGGAGCTCGGCGCGCACGCGCTGCTCCAGGGCGGCGGTCCGTACCTCGGTGAGCCGCACCGCCATGCTGTGGAGCAGGGTGCCGTGCGGGGTGTCGGAGAGCAGCGGGCCGCGCCACAGCGCCAGCGCCTGGCGCTGCAGATCGGCCGCGGCCTCGTGGTCCGCACGCTCCATCGCCTCGCGGCCGCGCTCGTGCAGGTCCTCGAAGACGGTCAGGTCGAGCCGGCCCGTGCCCAGCCGCAGGAGGTAGCCGGGGGAACGGGTGACCAGTACGTCGCGGCCCAGGTCGGGGTCCACGTCCTTCAGCAGCTTGCGCAGCTGGGAGACGTAGACCTGCAGGGTGGTCATGGCGGTGCGCGGCGGTGCGCCGCCCCACAGTTCGTCGATCAGGGCGTCGGCCGAGACGACCTCGTTGGCCCGCACCAGCAGAGTGGCCAGCACCACGCGGATCTTGGCGGCCCGGGGGGCGCGTGCGTCCTCCCCCGCCGTCGAGTTGACCTCAAGCGGCCCGAGAACCCGGAAAAGCATATGGACCCGCTCCGTCGCTGTTAGCACCTGAGCGCCCGGCCGGATGGCCCCGGGCACATGACGGTCCGCACCGGAGCACCGCGGCGCTCCCGGTTGCGGACCGGCGGAGCCGTGTGACCGGCCCGCCGCACCGCCGCACCTCGGCGGTCAGAAGTCCTCCACCACCGTCGCGACCGCTTCCAGGACGGCGCGGCCGGCCTGGGTCAGCGTCAGGGCGACCGGAACCTGCCGGCGTCCCTGTCCGTCGCGCCCCGGCAGGCCGGCCACGGCCGCGCAGCGCAGCGCGAGGTGCGGTTCGGCGTAGCCGCGGAAGTTCACCCGCAGGGAGCCGAGCGTGCTCCGCGACGGCGCCAGGCCGCAGGCCCGGCCGGCGGTGAGCAGTGAGGTCTGGCGCAGTGTCTCCAGCTGGACGAGCGCGGGCACATGGCCGTTGCCCGGGTAGCCCGCCGGGGATCCGCCCGCGTGCACCGGAGCGTGTCCGTGCACGGACACGCTCACGGACAGCCGGCCGTGTTTCGCCTCGGACGGACTGTGGATCAGCACGTCGCCCGGGTGGGCACGGGCCACTTCCGCGGGACGGATCGCGGCCCCCGCGCCTCCCGCGCCCGCCGCGCCCGGCCGTCGCGGGCCCGGGATCACCGGGCGGCTCTGCGCACGCTGGATGCGGTGCGCCACCGGCGGCAGGAAGACCACGCTCGCGGTGGCCGTGCCGCACGCCACCCCGTCCATCTCCAGGGCGGTACGGAAGTCCAGTGCGCGCGGCACCGAGTCGATCACCTTGCCCGGACGCACGGCCATGGTCGTGGTGAGCCGTCCGGGACCGCGGCCCAGCCGCCACGAGGCGATGTCACCGGTCTCGATGGCGTACCGGTAGAAGATCCCCGTGCGCTCGGCGGGCACTGCGAAATGGGTCTGCCCGATGAACTCGCTGACCTCCCGGACCATTTCGGCGGCGGCCTGCAGATCGTGGAAGCGGCTGCCGTGACCGTCGCCCAGGAGCGGAGGGACTACGGGAAGTTCACCGGTGAGGACGAACTCCTCCTCGGTCTCCGTCCCCTCGTCCAGGCGGCCGGCCGGGCTCCACGGCTCCCACGTCCGGGCCCGGTGGACCAGTCTGCGGGTGGCGCCGCGGACGCTGCCGGCGTCCCGCCACGAGCCGGCCCGTACGGCCTCTTCCAGTTCTTCGACTGCGTCGACCTCGTCGACGAGCATGCTGTCGAGCACGCAGTAAACCCCCGTCCCTGCCGCTGCTGCGCGGTTCCCTAGGTGGGTGGCCGCGGCAACAGGGTGGCCGTGGGTGCAGCCCGCGGCCAGGAAATGGCGTTGGCAGCAACCTGTCGAGCAGCTACTCCTCGATGCGCTGCACCGGCGCCTCGCCGGGGTCCTCGTCCAGGATTCCGGAGGTCGCGGCGTTGAATCCGGCCTGGAAGCGGCTGGCCGATTCCAGTTCCTCCATGATCTGCGAGATGTGGCGCCTGCAGGTCCGTACGGACATGCCGAGCCGCCGGGCGACCATCTCGTCCTTGTACCCCTGGGCCATCAGCTTGATGACCGACCGCTTCACGTCGTCCGCGACGTTGGAGGTCTCCTCCGCATCGGGTTCGAAGGGGGTGGCCGTGCTCCACATGTGCTCGTACAGCTTGCAGAGGAAGGCGACCAGCGTCGGTTCGCGCACGACGATGGCGCCGGGCTCGCGCCCCTGCACCTCCTGCTCGCGCAGGAACGCGACCTTCCGGTCGTAGATGATCACCCGGTCGATGAGCTGGTCCGCGGTGCGGACCTCCGCGCCGGCCGCCGACACGGTGCGGATGTACGCCGTGGTCGCGAGGTCGTTGCGGACGGTGTGCTGGTAGAGGTGCCTCACGCGGATCCCCTGGCCCAGCCGGACCAGGGTGCGGGACCGGGCCCGGTTGAGCCGGTCGGCCGGGCGGGCGCCGCCCGGCTGGGCCGTCATGACGTCGGTGGTGCAGCGGGCGTTCTGGTCGTCGAGCATCGTGCGCAGTAACTCGACGTCGCTGATGACGTCGATCGCCTCGCGCTGATCGCGCTGTCTGCGGCTTTCGAAGTACGCGGGGAGGAGCGCGAGCATCCCGCTGCGGGCTTCCGCGGCCAACTGCTGCAACTGCCGGATCTGCTGTTCCGCGGGGCCGACGAGATCGGCGGCCGCGGCGTCGGGGCTGATCGGGACGAGGATCTCGCGCTGGCCTGGCATCGGGCGCAGCAGCCGCAGATCGAGCAGATCCTGGACGGCCCGGGCGGCCTCTTCGGGGGACAGGCCCAGCTCTGCCGAGACCTCCGGAACCGAGCAGCGCCCCACTCTGACCACATGCTGATATGCCAGCGCCGCCGTATCGTCCAGCCCACCGAAACCGTGTCCGGAATAGTCCGTTTCAGGCATGTCGCTTTGATCCTCCCCCGAAGAACAAGTTGCCAGTCAACTTTACGACACTGCGGGTTGCTTGGTGCTGAAGGGAGGGCGTGCAGACTGAACCAGCGCAAAGCCATACCGACTTGGGGGAAGCGATGAGGCGTCTTGGGCTGAGGGAAACCGTCGTGGTCGTGGTACTTGCATTCCTGGCGCTGTGCGGGGCCGGGACTGCACAGGCCGCGGACAACCAGACGGAGAGGGCAAACGGGGTGACGACCACGATGAAATCGATTGATGTAATCATCACCGGAACGAACGACGACGACTGGTAGAGACAACAGCGCGACAGCACACGGGCGGGTGGCCTCGGTATTCGGGCCACCTGCCCTTGGCATATCCGGGCGCTTAAGGATCCCTCAAGGACCCGGCGGAACACTTGCGGCGCGAGCGGATCCCGCCCCCCGTCGGTCGACCCGCTCTGCGGCCCCGTCCTTCCCGCCCTCCGGGGCCGACGGGCGGGGCCCTGTCCTGTCCGGGGTCCAGGCGTCGACGGCACGTGTTCCACGAGGACCTCTCAGATCGCAGTTCACCTGCCCGACGCCGGCTTCGCGGGCCTCCGCCCGGATGTGCCCGAACACCACGGAGATCCGTCTCCACACCTGTGAGGCGAGGGTTCGCATGACGATAGTGCCGCTCCACCGGTCGAGAACAGACGAACACCAGAACACCTCCGGCAGTCCCGCCAGGCTGGAGTCGCTCACGGGCCTCCGATGGTTCGCCACCTTCGGAGTCTTCCTCTCCCACGTCAACATCCTTCTCCCGCTGCCCCACACGCGCGGACTCTTCTCGCTGGGCGAGTCAGGAGTGTCCCTGTTCTTCATGCTGTCCGGCTTCGTCCTGGCGTGGAACTGGACGCCGAAGGACACCGCGAAGGCCTTCTACGGTCGCCGCTTCGCCCGCGTCTGGCCGCTCCTGTTCGTGGCGGTCGCCATCCCCACGCTGTTCGCCGCGACGGCCGAGGGCGGGGGGCCGGTGGCGCACCTGCTGCTGATCTCCCTGTCGGCCGTACTGCTCGTCCAGGCCTGGGTGCCCGGCTGGATCCTGCTGGGCGCCAGCCCGGTGACCTGGTCGCTGTCGTGCGAGGCCTTCTTCTACGGGGTCTTCCCGGCCACCATGCGCCGGCTGCACGGTGCGAAGGTCCGCAGCCTCGTGCTGCTGGTCTGTGCCGCGGTGGTACTGCTGTGGGTGATCCGGATCAGCCTGTGGTTCGCCTATCCGCCCACGCGGGAGGTGTCGAGCCTGGACGGGTACGGCCCCGCGGTGTTCGCCATCTACTCGCCCATCTCCCGGATACCGCAGTTCCTGATCGGCATGGCGGTCGCGATCGCCATGCGGCGGGGCTGGCGCGCCGTATCGGTGCGGACGGCGGTCCTGGCCATGCTGGTGCCGTTCGTGGTGCTGTGGCTGCTGCGCGGCTACGAGTTCCGCAGCGCCGTCCTCTTCGACGGCGTGGACACGGCCGTCACCCCGTTCTTCGCCCTGTTCATCGCCGCCCTCGCCCGGCGGGACGTCGAGGGCGGCAAGTCCTTCCTGCGCAACCGCCCCATGGTGCGGCTGGGCCAGTGGTCGTACGCGTTCTACCTGTTCCAGTTCACGGTCCTGCTGCCGGTGGCCCTCTCGGCCAACCCCGGCAAGCACGTGGCCGACTTCTTCACCGATCCCCTGGCGCCCAGTACCGGGTACATCGGATACGCGCTGCTGGCCCTGGCGATCACCCTGGGCATCTCGGCCTTCTTCTACCGGTTCCTCGAGCACCCGCTGGAGACGAGGATCCGCCGGCGGCTGCGCCCGGCGTCCGCGCCCGGCTCCGCAAACGCTCAGGACAAGGCCCGTTCAGAAGGCTTGAGCCTCACTTAAGGACGGGCCCATACATTGCGCGCGATCAGGATTCGACAGTCACCGCCCAAGGGGGTCGCATGAGCGAGATCACGGCCACGCACACCGCACGAGAGGCGCCGTCCTTCCCGCAGGACAGGACCTGCCCCTACCAGCCGCCCGCGGGCTACTCGGAGTTCCGCGGCGAGGGCGCCGCCCACCGGGCGACGCTGTACGACGGCACGGAAGCGTGGGTGATCAGCGCGTACGAGGCGGCCCGCGAGCTGCTCTCCGACGCGGGACGGCTCTCCGCCGACCGCCAGAACCCGGGGTACCCGATCGTCTCCGAGCGGATGGAGGGCATCAAGTACCAGCCGCCGTCCTTCGTGGGGATGGACCCGCCCGAGCACAACCGGCACCGCCGCATGATGCTCGCGGAGTTCTCGGTGAAGAACGTCAGGGCGATGCGCCCCACCATCGAGTCCCTGGTCGACCAGTACATCGGGGAGATGCTGGAGCAGGGCGGACCGCTGGACCTCGTGCCCGCGTTCTCCCTGCCGGTGCCCTCCCGGGTCATCTGCGAGATCCTCGGAGTCCCGTACGCCGACCACCAGTTCTTCCAGGAGTCCAGCCAGAACCTGGTCCAGGCGGACAGCCCCGAGCAGGCCCTCCAGGCCGTGGGAGAGCTGAGCGTCTATCTCGACGACATGATCTCGGACTACATGGCGAACTCCGGTCCGGGCATGATCGGCCGGCTGGCCACCGACAAGGTCGCCGGCGGCGAACTGTACAAGCACGAGCTCATCATGGACGCGCTCATGCTGCTCATCGCCGGGCACGAGACCACCGCATCCATGATCACGCTCAGTGTGATCACCATGCTGGCGCACCCCGATCAGCTCGACCTCCTGCGCAAGGACGACGCGCTGGTCGGACCGGCGGTCGAGGAGCTGCTGCGCTACCTCTCGATAGCCGACATCGCCGGCACCCGGGTGGCGGCCAAGGACTTCGAGATCGGCGGTCAGCTCATCCGCGCGGGCGAGGGCGTCGTCGTCGCGAACTCGCTGGCCAACCGCGACCCGCGCGCCTTCACCGACCCGGACCGGTTCGACATCCGCCGCGGCAACAGGCACCACGTGGCGTTCGGCTTCGGGGTGCACCAGTGCCTCGGCCAGAACCTCGCCCGGGCGGAACTGGAGATCGCCCTGCCGGCACTGTTCTCCCGCCTTCCCGACCTCCGGCTTGCGGTCGACCTCGACCAGCTCAAGCTGCGCGACGGCGGCACCGTTCAAGGCGTCAACGAACTGCAGATCACCTGGGGAGCCCAGTCATGACCACACAGGAGGACCAAGCCATGCGTGTCGAGTTGATCGCCGATGACTGCGTGGGCGCCGGCCAGTGCGTGCTGGCCGCGCCGGCCGTGTTCGACCAGGACGAGGACGGCGTCGCCATCGTCCTCGACGAAACGCCCGGCAGCGAGGAGCACGAGGCGGTCCGCGAAGCGGTCGACCTGTGCCCCTCCAGCGCCCTGCGGCTGCTCCGGCTGACGGCCGAGTCGGACGGCTCGCACTAAGTACTTTCCCGCTGGCAACCACTGGAGCCCTCGTGAGTGACATCAGTACCGGCACGGCGGCCCCGGCCACCGAGGCCGAGGTGCAGCCGCCGTCGCGGCGCGCGTGGTTAGGCTTGGCGGTCATTCTGCTGGCCGCGTTCATGGAGTTGCTGGACGTGACCGTGGTGACGGTCGCGTCCCCGGAGATCCAGAGCTCGCTCCATGCCAGCTACGCCCACGTCCAGTGGGTGCTGGCGGGCTATCAGCTGACGTTCGCCGTGGGCCTGGTGGCGGGCGGCAGGCTGGGTGACATCTACGGATGCCGCCGCATCTTCGTCTACGGAGTACTGGCGTTCGCCGGCACCTCGCTGCTCTGCGGTCTGGCCACGACCGGCACGCAGATCGTGCTGTTCCGGCTGCTCCAGGGCTTCGCCGCCGCGCTGATGTTCCCTCAGGTCGTGTCCATCATCCACGTGACCTTCATGGGCAAGCACCGCGCCGCGGCGTTCGGAGCCCTCGGCGGGGTGACCGGACTCGCGGGCATCGCGGGTCCGCTGGTCGGCGGCGCGCTGATCGACCTGGACCTGTTCGGGTCGAGCTGGCGGATGATCTTCCTGATCAACCTGCCCATCGGCCTGCTGGCCGCAGTGGGGGCGGTGCTGCTGGTCACGGAGTGGAAGTCGGAGCAGCGGCCGCGGCTCGACCTCCCGGGAACGGCGCTCGGCACGCTCGCGGTGACGTTGGTGATCTTCCCGCTGATCCAGGGCCGGGACGCCGACTGGGCCTGGTGGATCTGGGCGGTACTGGCCCTGTCGGTGCCGGTGCTCTACCTGTTCTGGCTGCACCAGCGGGCACTGGAACGGCGCGGCGGCTGGCCGGTGATCGACCTGGCCCTGTTCCGGGGCGGTGCCTTCGGTGTCGGCCTGGTCGTGCAGTTCATGTGCTTCGCGGGAGTCTCGGCGTTCTTCCTGGTGCTGGCGGTCGAATTGCAGGCCGGCTACCAGTGGTCGGCGCTCCGTACCGGGCTGGCCTTCCTGCCGATCGCCTTCGGTACGGGCATGGCATCGGGCATCGCCATCCCGCTGCTGCCCAAGCTGGGCAAGAAGGTGCTCCAGGGCGGCGCCGTGGTGATGATCCTCGGGATGATCGCCACGATGGTCACGCTGGACATGTTCCCCAACGACCTGACGTTCTGGAAGCTCGCCCCCGCCGGCACCCTGGTGGGTCTGGGCCTCGGCCTGATCGTGACCACCGTGAACGACGTGGTCCTCGCCGAGGCGGTCGGCCCCAGCGCCGGCTCCGCCGCGGGCGTGCAGGCCACGGTCGGACAGGCGGGCAACGCGGTGGGCGTCGCCATTCTGGGCGCCCTCTTCTTCAGCCTGCTGAGCGGTAACGCGTCCACGGCCGCACAGGACGAAATGCCGGGGTTCCGCCGCGAACTGAGCCAGGTTTCGGTCTCGGCGCAGACCGCGGAGAGCCTCGAGCGCTCCGTGGTGACCTGCTTCGCCGACCAGGCCGCGGCCGACGACCCCGGAAAGCTCCGGCCCAGCTGCATCGCGCTGCTCGCCGAGGCACGGCAGAACGCCAATCCGGCCGTGGCGCAGCTGGTGGACAAGACCCTCAAGAAGACACAGCAGCAGCACTTCTCGAGCTCGATGAAGACCGCTCTCTTCTACGAGATCGCCGTCTACATCGTGGTGTTCCTGCTCGTCTTCCTGCTCCCGCTGCGACGTGGTCTGCAAGCGGGATCCTCACACTGAAAGATCCGGGAACCATGAAAGGAATGTCCGATGGGGGCAGCTGTGCAAGGGGAGTTCGCCGGGAAGACCGCGCTGGTCACCGGGGCGAGCAGTGGGATCGGCGCCGCCACGGCTCGGCTGCTCGCCGAACACGGTGCGGCCGTGGTGGTGAACTACCGGGCCAACGAGGCGGGCGCGCTGGAGGTCGTCGAGGAAATCAGGGCGCTCGGCGGACGGGCCGTGGCTCTGCGGGCGGACGTGACGAGCGCTGACGAGGTCGCGCGGATGGTCGCGCAGGCCGGGGAGGAGCTGGGTGAGATCGACATCCTGATCGCCAACGCGGCAGGGGTCGACGGCCGGACCGCCCGGCCCGGCCCCCTGCTCAAGGGCTCCGTCGACAACGCCCTGCACGTGGTCGACGCGCAGTTGCGGGCCTTCCTCAACCCGGTCCACGCGCTGGTCCCGGGCATGATCGACCGGGGGAACGGCGGCGCCGTGGTCGCCGTGGGAGCCTCGCTGTCCAAGCGCTCCCCCGAAGGGTTCGGATCCCTGTCGATGTCCAAGTCGGCGCTGGAGGCGGCGGTGAAGACGCTGGCGCGGGAGACGGGCCCCTCGGGCATCCGGGTCAACATGGTGGCGCCGGGACTGATCCTCAGCTCTCTGGCCTCGCACATGCCCGAAGCCGTGAAGGCCGCCAACGCGGAGCGCACCGCCGTCAAGCGCAACGGGGTGCCCGCCGACGTCGCGGAGTCGATCGTCTTCCTCGCCTCGGCCCGGTCCTCGTACCTGGCCGGCAGCTACATCCTCGTCGACGGCGGAACGGCCATGCTCTGACCCCAAAGGCCGCGTTTCCGCCGCGGCCCAAGGCAATTGCCTTGGGCCGCGGCGGAAAGAAGAAACAGAACGGAAATGCAATGGACCCCGCACCGGCGAATTGATTCGCTACCACGATTCTTCATCCCGGGGATGGATATGCCGATCGACCGGTCGTGTTAGTTTTTAGTTCCACCCTTTACGCGTGGGTATCGCCGGAGTGATTCATTCAAGGCGGGGGTCTTTGCGTTATGCGGTTCAAGCTGCTGGGGCAGTTGCAAGTCCATGACGGGGATCGTATTCTCACCCCGC
>NZ_JANAVF010000033.1 GCF_024213195.1 Streptomyces sp. TBY4
CTCACCGGCGGCGAACCGTTCATGCTCCCCGACCTCGACGAGATCGTCGCCGCGTGCACGGCCGTGCTGCCCACCACGCTTCTCACCAACGGGATGCTGTGGCGTGGGCGTCGGCTCCAAATGCTCCAGGCCATGCCCCGCGACCGGCTCGCCCTCCAGATCAGCCTCGACTCCGCCACCCCTGATCTGCACGACTCCCACCGCGGCAAAGGCACTTGGGCCAAGGCCGTCGCCGGAATCCACACCGCCCTCGGCGAGGGCTTCACCGTGCGGGTGGCCGCCACCCTCACCACCGACGACCAGCACGAGGAGAGGGAACTACGGTCCTTCCTCGACGCGCTCGGCATCACCCGCGAGAACCAGGTGGTCCGCCCCCTCGCCCACCAGGGCGCCGCCGACGAGGGCCTAGAACTCACCGTGGAATCCCTGGTACCCGAGGTCACCATCACCGCAGACGGCGTCTACTGGCACCCCGTAGGAGCTGACGACGACGAACAGCTCGTCACCCGCGACATCTTCCCGCTCGACGCCGCCATCGCACTCGTACGAGACCAGTTCCGCGCCTACCGGATGACGGCCGAGGCCTCGGCCCGCACCTTCCCCTGCGCATGAGCCGAGGAGCCGATGAGCCGATGGGTATCGGCTTGAGGACGGCGTCTCACCCGAGGCCACGACGGTGCCCTCGGCTGACCTTCCTGGCCTGATGCGCCGGAGGCCGGCGTCGCAGCCGAGGAACGGCTCAGCTGATGTCGAACAGCGGGCCGGTGATCGTCAGGCCGAGGCAGTCGCCGACGTACGAGAAGAACGCGATCAGCATCAGGGCGGCGCCGCCCAGGGCTATGTCCTTCAGGAACTGCGTCTGCTCCATCTGCCGCGCCTGCGGGTCTTCCTCCCGCCAGAAGCCATGCATCAGAACGGCGGTGGGAAAGGCGAAGGCGGCGATGAGAAGAGCTCCGAGATCCGCCCAGATGCCGAGGGCGATGCTCACGCCTCCGGCCAGAATCACAAGACCGCTGGCGACCGTTGCCGGGACGGCGGCCGGTACCCCTCTGGAGGCGGCGTAGGCCCCCATGGCCTGGGTCTTCGTGAGGTGCGCGACGGCGCTTCCCAGGAAGAGCATCACGAAGAGGAGTCGTCCGATCAACACGAGCACGTCCATGGTGACCTCCCGGAGGAACCGTCGGCCGCGTCACCTCAATCTTCCCACGGCGACCCCGTCCACTGTCCGACGCGGTGGTTCCCGCCCTCAGTCGGCACAGCAGGACGGCTTGGAGACGCCGCTGATGAAGATCTGGGCGTGAGCTTGAGCGCTTCGGCCATGGCCAAGTAAGGGGCCCAGGTGGTGGGCGATTGGCGGCCACCCGCCCGCGAGTCGTTGAAGTGGACGAAGCCACTCGACAAAGGAGCCGCCTACTGCCACCGAATCTCTGGCCCAGGTCACTGGTCCGGTCCTGTCCAGTCGAAGGTGATGTGCTTGCTGGACTGGCCTTCCCGGCTCCAGTGGAAGCCGAAGGCATCGGCACGGTCCGCCGTCGAGCGGCCCCAGGTCGCAACCTGGCCCGGCCCGGTCTCCGAGCCCGGCAGGTTGGTCGATTGGACCCGCGCGCCCTCCGGTGTCGTCGGGCCCGTCAGGGGCACCGCGCTCGCCTCGACGCGGCCGGGGATCGTGGCGCGCCAGCCGCCCAGGTCCTCGTCGACCTCCACTTGGATGGGCGCGAAGTCCATGCCCCGCATCTCGGCGTCCATCATGGTCACCATCTCGGCGGGCCAGCTGCCCGCCTGACCTCCGAAGATCATTTGCAGGGCTTCGCGCTGCGCGTCGTCGGCACGCTCGTCGAGGAACACCGCCGCGTACGAGTCGGTGTGCTCCGCCCACACGTTGCCGACGAAGGAGCCGAGCATGAGCACGTTGAGGCCGTCCAGCGGTACCTCGCCGTAGCTGCCCTCGCGGATGTGCCAGGCCAGGATTCCGTCGCATTCACCGTAGGTGGGCAGCTGGGCAAAGGAACAGGGGCAGGGGACATTGCACCTGCAGGTGTCGAACCAGTCGCCGGCCGCGTGCCATCTCGGGACGGTCGCTGTCGTCTCGGACATCTCATCGCCTCCATACGGCCCCGCGCCGGGCAGGGAACACGTGGTCGGCAACGCCTCGCCGGACATCACCGCGGGCGCTCGGCGGCACAGGTCATCACGTCAATTCTCCCCCTCCTCATGCGATGGGCAAAGCCGAGGCCGTCGGGGCCCAGACGATCTGTACACCCGTGACGGGCACGCCTAGCCTTGAAGGGAAGGGCTGGCTCCTCGGACCGCAACAGCGTCCACAGGGGCGAGTCGGAGATGAATGCTGCCATCGCGCTGGACAGAACCCCTGGCCCGGGCAGCGGGGTGACGTATGCCGCCGCTGCCGGGGTCAGCGTCGGCTCCATGGCCTGCGGCGTGCCCGCCTTGTCGTCCGCGCGCTCCCCACCCGCCGCCCTCGACGCCGGCGTCGTCCGCACCGTCGGACGGCGGAATCCATCCAGCGATCGGGAGCAGTCATGACGTGGAGTATCTCGGGCAACTACCTGGCTGGTTGCTCATGCGCGATGGTCTGCGGGTGCGCCGTCGACGCGAAGCCGCACGACCCGCAAGGACGCGAGGAATGCCTCGGATGCGCCGCCTTCCATGTCGCGGACGGGCGCTTGGACGACGTAGACCTGTCCGGGGTGACCTTCGCCTTCTACAACCACTTCCCCTCCAACCTGACGGCCGGCAACTGGAAGGTCGGCATCGTCGTCGACGAGGGCGCCAGCGACGCGCAAGTCGATGCACTCGAGCGCATTCTGTCCGGGCGCGAAGGCGGTGCGTTCGGTGAACTGTCGCAGTTCTACGGCGAGTACCTGGGCGTGGAGCGGGCGAGTGTCTCCCTGACGAACGGGGAGAAGCCCCGGCTCAGCGTCGGCGGGAAGACCGAGCTGGCATTCGAGCCTCTTCGCGGCCCCGATGGCGGGCCCACGACGATGAAGAACGCAATGTTCGGATTCTCCCCCGAGTTCACCCTGGGGCGTACGACCGGCACTTCGAGTGCCTTCGGCCTGTCCTTCGAGCCGGCGTACGGAGAGCAGTCCGACTACACGTTCTCCAGCGAGCAGCCCGCGGGCGCGCCCGTAGGGCGGTAGCGGCAGTCGGCCAGTGCGTCGAACACGGGAGGAGGACGGCATATGTCTCCTCCCGCGCAGGTGGAGCCGCGCCTGCTGCCGACCGCGTTCTCGCGCACGTCGCTGTCCCGGTGTGTACCGATCGCGATTCTCGTCGGCATCGTGCTGTCTCTGGTCAACCAGGGTTCCGTCATCGCCTCGGGCGACGCCGGCGCGGCCACGGCCGTACGCGTGGCAGTGAACTTCCTGGTGCCGTTCTGCGTCTCCAGTGCGGGATTCTTCAGCTGCCGGCGCGCCGCTTGGCGGACGGCGACGAGGCCGTCGCTCAGAGCAGGCCCGTCATCTGGTTCATCTCTCCCATCGGCGGAGCGTTCTCCAGGCCCGGCAGCAGCCAGTCCTGGAAGGGAGCCAGAGCCGCCAGGACGAGGAAAACGAGGCCGACGGCCCAGGTGAGCCAGGGTCCCTGTCGCCAGAGCTTCTCCAGGAAGATCACTGCGGCCACGGCCGCCATCGCTGCCACGTTCATGAAGCCGAGCGGGATCAGGACGATCATCAGCCCCCAGCAGCAGCCGACGCAGTACAGACCGTGGTGCGCGCCGACTCGCAGGTCCTTTGCCCACGGCCGGAACCGCGAGTACCGCAGCAGCTGGAACATGGGATTGCGGCAGTGCCGCAGGCAGACCCGTTTCAACGGCCCGAACTGGTGCAGTCCGGCGAGGAGGAATGCTCCGGCCCCGATCCAGCGCCCCGCTTCCGGATTGCCGTCCACCAGGTGTCCGGTCACGGCCAGGGCGCCGTACGCAAGCAACCCGAACCCGGTCCAGGCCAGCAGGTAGCCGCAGACGAATTCGGCGATGTGCAGCGCGCGGGCCGGTCCCGCCGAGCGGCGGCTGATCCCCCGTACCCAGGTGATGGCCACCGGTGCCACCGACGGCAGCATCATCGCCGCCATCATGACCACCCACAGCAGCAGGAAGAGCGGGAGCGCCAGCCCCATGGTGCCCGGCTCCATCCCCATGTGGCGGGCCTGCCCGATCGTGAGTACCCATGCGAGTACGGCGATCAGCACCATCAGCGTCCAGGCGACCGCCAGATCGCGCCGGGGCAGCAGCACTCCGGGCCGGGTCGGCGCAGGTGCTTCGAGGTGGACGTGCGGCATAGCGGGCCTCCCAGGGGCGCCGTTGCCCGAGGACATCTCCAGCTCAGCACAGAACCCGCGGGTCAGCGATGCAGCGGCTGGAATCGGCGCAGCCGCAGGCTGTTGGTGACGACGAAGACGGACGAGGAGGCCATCGCGGCACCGGCGATCATCGGGTTGAGCATGCCCAGGGCGGCCAGCGGCAGGGCGGCCACGTTGTAGGCGAACGCCCAGAACAGGTTGGCCTTGATCGTACGAAGAGTGCGGCGCGCCAGCCTGATGGCATCACCCGCGGCCCGCAGGTCACCCCGTACGAGCGTCAGGTCGGACGCGGCGATCGCGGCATCGGTGCCGGTGCCCATGGCCAGGCCGAGGTCGGCCTGGGCGAGCGCGGCCGCGTCGTTGACGCCGTCACCGACCATCGCCACCACACGGCCCTGCTCCTGAAGCCGACGGACCTCGGCGACCTTGTCCTCGGGGTGGACCTCGGCGATGACCCGGTCGATGCCGACCTCGGCGGCCACCGCGCGGGCAGCTGCCGCGTTGTCGCCGGTCAGCAGGACCGGTGTCAGCCCGAGCCGCTTGAGGTCCGCGACCGCCTCGGCGCTCGTCGCCTTCACGGTGTCGGCGACCACCAACGCGGCCCGCACCTGCCCGTCCCAGGCGGCGAAGACCACCGTGCGTCCCTCACCCTCCGCCGTGTCCCGGGTCCGGGCGAGTTCGTCCGGCAACCGCAGTTGCTGCCGCTCCTCCAGCCAGGAGGCGCGGCCCGCGTGAACGGTGCGCCCCTCTACGGTCCCGGTGACGCCCCGGCCCTGCGTGTTGGCGAAGCCGGTCACCGGCGGCAGCGAGCCGAGCCGCTCCCGTGCGGCCTGGGCGATCGCGGCGGCGATGGGGTGTTCGCTCGCGTCCTCCAGGGCCCCTGCCAGGCGCAGGACCTCGGCCTCGTCCTCGCTTGCGGCGGGCACGACGTCCACCAGGCGCATCCGGCCCTCGGTGACCGTGCCGGTCTTGTCCAGGACCACGGTGTCGATCCGTCGGGTGGACTCCAGTACCTCCGGCCCGGAGATCAGCAGCCCGAGCTGGGCGCCACGGCCGGTCCCGACCATCAGGGCGGTCGGCGTCGCCAGGCCCAGCGCGCAGGGGCAGGCGATGATCACCACGGCGATGGCAGCGGTCAGCGCGGTCGCGGCGGAGGCGCCGGTCAGCAGCCAGACGCCGAAGGTGCCCGCGGCGAGCGCGATGACCACCGGCACGAACACCGCCGAGATCCGGTCGGCCAGACGCTGCACGGCCGCCTTGCCCGTCTGCGCCCGCTCCACCAGGGCCGCGATCTGCGCCAGCTTGGTGTCCGCGCCGATCCTGGTGGCCCGTACGACCAGTCGGCCGTGGCTGTTGACGGTCGCGCCGGTGACCGCGGAGCCCGGCTCGACCTCGACCGGCACGCTCTCGCCGGTCAGCAACGACTCGTCCACTGCCGAGGCGCCCTCGACGACGTCGCCGTCCGTGGCGATCTTCTCCCCGGGCCGTACGACGAACAGGTCATCGACCGCCAGGTCCTCGACCGGGATGCGTACCTCCGCGCCGTCGCGCAGCACGGCGACGTCCTTGGCGCCCAGGTCCATCAGCGCGCGGATCGCGTCCCCGGCCCTGCGCTTGGCCCTGGCCTCGAAGAACCGGCCGGCCAGCAGGAAGGCCGTCAGGACGACCGCGACTTCCAGATACAGGTGCTCGCCGCCGGCCATGACAACGCCGACGCTCCACAGATAGGCGGCGAGCACACCCAGCGACACCAGGGTGTCCATCGTCGCCGATCCGTGCCGCAGGTTCAGGGCTGCCGCCCGGTGGAACGGCCAGGCGCCCCACACGACCACGGGAGTGGCCAGCAGCAGCGCGGCCCACGGCCAGCCGTCGAATCGAAGCGCCGGAATCATGGATACGAGGACCACCGGCAGCCCCAGCAGCGCCGAGCCGGTCAGCCGCCGCCGAAGCCCGGCGAGGTGGGCGCCCTCGGTGTCCTTCCCGGCTTCCTCCCGCGCGGACTCGCGGCCCATCGCCGAGGCTCCGTACCCAATGGCCTCGACCGCATCGATCAGCTGCTGATGCGACACCTCCGGGTTGTCCCGCGTGACGTGCGCTGTCGCGGTCGCGAGGTTGACCGTCGCGCTCACTCCCGGCAGCTTGGCCAGCTTCCGCTCTACCCGGGCCACACACGACGCGCAGGTCATGCCCGTGATGGCCAGCTCTATGGAGTGGTCGGCTTCGGCGGGAACGGTCGGTGCCATGGCAGGGATCCTCTCGCTTTCAGTCTCGTACGGAACCGGGCATGCGCGACAGCTCCGCCGGTGCGACCACGCTAAAACCTTGCCCTTAGGACAAGGTCAAGCGCAGACTGTCGGGACCCGTACGAACGGAGTCGCCCATGCTCACCGTCGGCCGCATCGCCGCCGAAAGCGGTCTGAGCCCCAAGGCCGTCCGCCTCTACGAGGCCGGCGGACTCATCGACCCGCCCGAGCGCACCGCAGCCGGCTACCGCACCTACACGCACGACGTGGTTCCCGTGCTCCGCTTCATCCGGCAGGCCCAGGCGCTCGGCCTCAGCCTCAAGGAGATCAAGGACATCCTCGACCTCCAGCGCAGCGGCGAGCAGCCCTGCGGCCTCGTCACCGATCTCCTCGATCAGCACCTCGCGGACATCGACCGCCGTATCTCGGACCTCAAAGCGCTCCGGACGACCCTGCGCAGTGCCCGGGCCCAGGCCGGCCGGGCAGCGGGCCGAGGAGAGAGCGCAGTGGTCTGCCGGATCATCGAAGGTGCGTCGGCGGCGTCCTGAGCCGCGGAACCCTGATCACAAGGGCCGATCAGGGCATGGCCTAGCATGGCGCGCATGTCGCGACGCCTGCCCCTGTCGCTCCGGACGTGGTCCGGAGTGCTACTGGTATGCGCGCTCTTCGCCTGTCTGACGGGGCTCGCGCGTCCGGCGATGGCGACCGCGATGACGATGCCGGGGCCGATGGGCACCTCCCCGTACGTCGCGGTCCGCGGGCACGTCGAGGCTTCGGCCGCCGTCGCGCCGGCGGACCACGGTCCGCGTTGCCCGGTGGCGGAGGAACAGTGCGTGGCGCCGAAGGGCGTCCTCACGCAGGACGGCCCGACAGCCCCGGCGCCCGCGATCATCTCGCACGCGACGGACTGTTCCTCCCGGCTCCCGCGCCCCTGGCCCCATGCCCCGCCTCCGGCAGCGGCCCCTCCTGATCTGCACCGGTTGTGCGTGTCACGGACGTGACGGCCGGCCACCCGCAGGGCTGACGCCTCGCGGGAAGCCGCCTTCCCTCACGTCCACTTCGGCGCGCCCTGATGTCCCCGCGCGCGTGCCGTCGTCGCAGAACAGGAGTAACGACGCATGCCGTCGTCCGTCGCTTTGCTGATCACCGGTGCGAGCACCGGTCTGCTCGCCGGTGGCGCCTCGTGCGCCGCCGTACAGGGGGGCCTGCTGGCCGGTGCCGTGACCCGGCACCGCAGCCTCGACCCGAAACCGTCTCCCAAGTCCGCACGTCCGCCGCACCCCGCGCGGCAGGCCGACGCCGGCACACCGCTTGCTCCCGTCGGGGCATTCCTCGCCGGAAAGCTGGTGTCCCATACGGCGCTCGGCGCCCTGCTCGGCGTGTTCGGCAGCGCCTTGCAGCCCAGTCCGCGCACACAGGCGGTGCTGCTGCTCGTGGCCGGCGCCATCATGGTGCTCTTCGCGCTGGACCTCATCGGAGTCAAGGCCGTGGGGCGGCTGGTGCCGCGCCCGCCGGCGTCATTCGGCCGCCTGATGCGGCGTAGCGCCAAGACCGAGTCGCCGGTCACCCCCGCCCTGGTCGGATTCGCCACGGTGCTCGTGCCCTGCGGGGTGACGCTGTCGATGGAGCTGCTCGCCATCACCTCCGGCTCGGTGGTGGCTGGCGCCGCGGTGATGGCCGGATTCGTGCTCGGCACCGCACCGTTGTTCGCCGTCCTCGGCTACCTGTTCCGGCGCAGCACCCAGGCCCTCTCCGGCAAGCTGGCCGGGCTCACCGGTGTGGTGGTGCTGACCGTCGCGGCCTGGACCATGGTCTCGGCCCTTCAGGCCGGCGGCTGGGTCTCCTTCGATCCCCCGGGCAAGCAGCAGGCCACCGCCACCGGCCCGTTCGTCGTGGAAGGCGGCGAGGGCAGCGGTGACGGCAGCGGCGGGACGGCGACGGGCGAGGCCGCCCCCGTACGCATCGATGCCTCGGGAAAGCAGACCGTCGTCCTCACCGTGACGGACTTCTACCTCCCCACGCGGTTCACCGCGAAGGCCGGAGTGCCCACCACACTGGTACTGCGGGGCAAGGACTCGGGCGGCTGCGCCCGCGCCTTCACCATCCCCGAAATCGGAGTCCAGGAGATCGTCAAACGGGACGGCGACACCGGGATCGACCTGGGCACCCGCAAGCCCGGAACCCTGCGCTTCTCCTGCGCCATGGGCATGCAGACCGGCACGATCGAGTTCAAGAAGGACCTGTGATGAAGCTGTTCAGCCGTAAGAACAAGCCCGAGGCCGTGCCCGGCGAACAGGTGGTTCTCCTGATCGACGGCATGCACTGCACCAGCTGTGGCCTGCTCATCGACGACGAACTGGAGGACCTGCCCGGCGTCCGCTCGGCCACCACCGACGTACGAGCCGGACGCTGCGTCGTCCGCTTGGAGGACAACACCGGCGCCGACACTGCGGCGCTCGTCGCGGCAGTGTCGGCGGCCGGGGACTACACAGCGCGCATCGCCGACTGACGACCGTAGTCACTCGCTCGGCCCGGCACGAGGGGAATCCGTGCCGGGCCCTCGGGGGCGGGCAATCGACGGTCCAGCAGGCCCGTTGCGTGTCAACCCAGGGTCGGCAGTCGGCTCGCCACAGTCCGGGGGACCGGCTTGATGTGGGCGAAGGCGCTCTTGGCGTTCCAGGTGGGGAAGGCTCGTACGAGCCAGGACGGGCCGTGGAGTTGGATGCGGCCGTCGCGGGTGGCTCCAGCCCAAGAGAGCTGGCCTGCATGCCATTTGACGAATGCCTCCGCTTCCGCCGTGATGTAGAGGTCCTCGTCGACGCCGGGGTACGTCTTGCAGATCTCGGTGTCCGCGTGCTCGATCAACAGCCAGTACCGCTCCGGGTGCCGGCGGCCGGTGAAGTCGAAGCGGATGACGATGCGCCGGTCCGGGAGCCGGTCTCGGCGGAGCATGTTGCACATCGACCACAGCACCACGAAGGGGTCGAGGTGCTCGGGGGCGATCTCGAGCCAGGCGGCACCCCACTCGCCGAGCGACACGCAGACCTTGAAAAGGTCTTGCCCCGCGGAGGTGAGCTCGTAGTGGCCTCCGCGCCCTTCGCGCTTGGGTGTCGACTCGACGATGCCGAGCCGTTCGAGCTGCTTGAGCCGCTGCGCGAGCAGGGTGCGGGAGAGTCCGGGCGCGCCCTCCAGGATCTCGCTGAAGTTTCCGCAGCCCAGGTACAGGTTGCGGATGATCACCGGTGTCCACCGCTCGGCAAAGATCTCTGCGCCACGGGCGATGGGACAGTACTGGCCGTAAGTCCGCACGACACCAGTATCGCGCCTTGGCCTCCGGCGGCGAAGTCCAGAATCTTGACTTCACAGCCGCGGTCCACGGTGGTGCGATGGGACTGTCGAGAGGCAAGGACCACGACGCCGACCACCGAGCGAGTCGGCCCTCGGAACGAGGAGGTGGCCGCGATGGAGACCCACGAGATCAACGGGTTCCGGGGCCGGCTGATCACTGCTGACCACGCCGACTACGACACCGCACGAGCACTGTGGAACGGCGCCGTCGACCGGCGCCCCCGGCTGATCGCCCGATGCGGCGGGACCGCGGACGTGGTCGCCGCCGTGCGCTTCGCCCTCGACCACGGCCTGGAGATCGCCGTACGGGGCGGGGGCCACAACGTGGCCGGCACGGCGGTGTGCGACGACGGGCTCGTCATCGACCTCTCGGCCATGCGGGCCGTGCAGGTCGACCCCGCCGGCCGCACGGCCCTGGTGCAGGGTGGTGCGCTGTGGGGCAACGTCGACGAGACGCAGGCCCACGCTCTGGCCACCACCGGCGGCATCGTGGGCCACACCGGCGTCGCCGGGCTCACCCTCGGCGGTGGCATCGGCTTCCTCATGCGCAAACACGGACTCGCCGTCGACAACCTGCTGGCCGCCGAGGTGGTCACCCCCGAGGGCAGCATCCTCCGGGCGTCCGCCGATGAACACCCGGATCTGTTCTGGGCGCTGCGAGGCGGCGGCGGCAACTTCGGAGTCGTCACCACGTTCGCCTTCGCCCTGCACCCCCTCGGCCCGACCGTGATGGCCGGACCCGTCTTCTGGGCGGCCGACGACACCACCGACGTGCTGGGCTTCTACCGGGACTTCGCCGCCGCAGCGCCCGACGAGCTCGGCACCGTCGTCAGGCTCGGCACCATCCCGCCGCTGCCGGTCATCCCCGAGGAGCTCCACTGGCGGCCGGCCATCGCCGTCGCCTGCTGCTACGCCGGCACCGTCGAAGACGGCGAGCGCGCGGTACGGGCCCTGCGGCGCTTCGGGACGCCGCTCGTGGACCTGCTCGCACCCACGCCGTACGCCGCCTTCCAGGGCGGCCTCGACGACACCGTCCCCCACGGATGGCACTACTACTGGAAGGCCACGGACCTCACGAGCCTGTCCGACGAGGCCATCGGCGTCATCGCCGATCATGCCTACCGTGCCGCCTCGCCCCGGTCGTATGCGGCGATGTTCCACATGGGTGGCGCCGTCGCACGGGTCCCCCACGACGCCACCGCCTACGCCGGTCGCGACGTGGCCCACAACATCGTCATCGACGGCGTATGGCTCCCCGACGAGTCCGACGAACACGCCGCGGCCGAGACCGCCTGGGCCCGCCGGTTCCTCCAAGCCCTTCAACCGCACAGCGCCGGCAGCGTCTACGTCAACTTCCTTGATTCCGACGACGACACCGGCCGCGTTCGGGAGGCCTACGGCGATCACATCTACCGGCGACTGGCCGAGGTCAAGGCCAAGTACGACCCCGACAACGCCTTCCACCACAACAAGAACATCCGCCCCGGCTGAGCGGGTCGGGCGACGGCCCCGGTCCGGGTCGACCTCCCGATCTCGGCGACCGGAGGAAGAGGCCAATGACGAGCAGTCCGGCCGGCTGTCCTCATGCCCTCGGGTGTGTCTCGTACATCCGGATGGCGACGAGGAGTCCGGAGGCGGCGGTGAGGGCGGCGACGGCCCAGATCGCGGCGGTGAGGCCGAAGACATCGGCGAGAGCGCCCGCCAGGAGGGCGCCGACAGCGAAGCCGCCGTCGCGCCACAGCCGGTAGACGCCGACGGCACGGGCCCGCCAGGCCGGATGGGCGACGTCGCCGATCACGGCGAGCAGGGTCGGGTAGACCATCGCTGTGCCCGCCCCGAGCAGGATCTGGGCGAGGGCCCAGACGGGGAAGGAGGCGCCTACGGCGACCAGGCCAATGGCGGCGGCCTGCACAAGCATTCCCGCGGTGATGAGGTGCTTGCGGCCGATGCGGTCGGACCACCAGCCGGTCAGGATCTGACCGAGTCCCCAGACAGCGGGATAGAGGGCGGCGAGCAGCCCGATCCGGGCGATGGACAGGCCGTGGGCAGCGTAGAGGAGGGGGAAAATGCCCCAGGCGAGGGCGTCGTTGAGGTTGTTGACCATGCCGGCCCAGCTGGCGGAGGACAGGGCCTTGTCGCCGATGCTGGTGGCGCGGGTGATCTGACGTGTGGTCAGTTCGCCGTGGTGGCCGAGGTTGTTCGGGGCGGGGCGGAGGGCGGCTTCGGCACGGGCGTGTTCCCGGGTTTCGTGGACGGCGAGGACGGAGAGGCCCAGCCCGAGGGCGGCGTAGGCGATGCCGAGGAAGAACGGCTCGGGCCGCAGTCCGGTGTGAGCGGCGATGGCGCCCGTGGCCATGGCGGTGGCGGCGAGCGCGCCGTAGCCGGCGGCCTCATTCAGGCCCATGGCAAGTCCTCGGCGGGCCGGGCCGACCAGGTCGATCTTCATGACGACGGTGGTGGACCAGGTCAGGCCCTGGTTGATGCCGAGAAGCACGTTCGCGAAGATCACCCAACCCCAGGACGGTGCCCAGATCAGCAGCAGGGGGACCGGCAGGGCGATGAGCCAGCCCGCGATGAGCACGGGCTTGCGGCCGTAGCGGTCCGACCAGGTTCCGGCGAGGAAGTTGGTGACCGCCTTGGTCGCGCCGAAGGCCACGATGTAGGTGAGGGCGGCGGTGTAGGCGGAGAGGTGGAAGGCCTGCTCGGCGAGCAGCGGCAGCACGGTGCGCTCCTGGCCGAGCATGCCGCCGACCAGCGCGTTGACCGCCACGAGGAGGGCGAACTGCGCGAGGTTGGCGCGCAGTCCGAGTCTGATCCCGCCCGGGTGTCCGGACGCCGGAGCGGCGGGGTCGGTCACACACCCTCCTCAAGGGCTCTGCCGGTGACGTCGGCCCAGTCTGCGGCGCCACCGGCCAGGACCGCGAGGTTCCTGGCGCCGGAGTGGGCGAGGAGGCTGGCGGCGGTCATGGCGCGTTCGCCGTGTCCGCACATCACCACCGTGCCGTCCGCGGTAGCGGGCAGGTCTGCCGGGAGGGTGCCGAGTTCGGCGTGTGCGGCTCCGGGGATGTGGCCGCCGGCGAACTCGGAGGTCTGACGTACGTCCAGGACCGGGCGGTCTCCGATCTGCTCGGCCGTGACGAGGTTGGTCGTGTCCGCCGGGCCGCCGTCGGCGAGCCAGGCGGTCATGCCGCCGGCCAGCTGTCCGGCGAGCCGGTCGTAGCCGATCTTCGCGGCCTGCCAGGCGAGCTCCTGCTCGTCCTGGCCGGGGCCGAGGACGAAGACCAGTGGGGTGTCGTCAGGCAGCAGCCAGCCGAGCCAGGTGGCGAATGCCGGTCGCAGTGGGTTGGAGATGGCGCCGGGGATGTGCCCGGCGGCGAAGTCCGGCACGGGACGGGCGTCGACGAGGCGGGCGCCGGAGGCGAGCAGGGTTCGCGCGGCGGCCGGGGTCAGCGGCTTCAGACCCGGGGCTGCGGTGAGCAGGGCCGGGCCCTGCCGGTTGGTCTCCGCGAGGCGGTCGAAGTACGCGGGGTAGGAGCCGAGCGATCCGAGCAGCCGGGCCACGAAGGCATCCTCGTCGGGTGCCGCCAACAGGTCGTTGGCAGCCTTCTGGGCGCCAATGGTGGTGGTCCGCTCGGCACCGGGCGGCGCCGAGCAGAACGATCCGGCACCGTGGGTGGGCCAGACCGCGGTGGCGTCGGGGAGTTCGGCCAGCAGTCGCAGGGAGCGGTACTGGGCGCGGGCCAGCTCCTCGGCCCGGTCCGCCCCTTGCAGGTCGGTGCGGGCGGCGGATCCGACGATCAGCGAGCCGCCGGTGAACACCCCCAGCTCGCGGGTGCCGTCGAGGAGCAGGAAGGACAGGTGCTCGTCGGTGTGGCCGGGAGTGGCGAGCGCCCGCAGCCTCAGCCCGCCGAGGTCGACCTCGTCGCCGTCGGCGAGCGCGGTGTGCGGGAAGGCGCGGCGGCCGGCCGCGGAGGCCAGGACCAGGGCCCCCTCGTCGGCGGCGAGCTGGAGCGCGCCGGTCAGGAAGTCGGCGTGCAGGTGGGTGTCGGCCGCGAATGCCACGGTCAGCCCGCGTCGCGCGGCGGCGTCCCGCAGAGCGCGCAGGTCACGGGAGGCATCCACGGCCAGGGCTCGGCCATCACCGAGGTCGACCAGGTATGCGCTGTTGCCCAGCCCTGCGTCCACCAGGGGAATCAGATACTCGTCGGTGAAGCTCACGGCGGCCTCCCAGATGTTCAGTGTGCGGGGTTGGCGAGACCGGCCCGCCTCTCATACAATATTCCATGGATTTATGGAGGATGCCATGGGGGACCCCACCCGCAAAGCCGCGCTGTTCGATGCCGTCGCCCGTACGGGCAAGGCCCTGTCCAACGGCAAGCGTCTGGAACTTCTCGACCTGCTCGCCCAAGGCGAGCGCAGCGTCGACGCCCTCGCCAAGGCCGCAGGACTCGGCCTGACCACCGCCTCCGCGCATCTACAGGCCCTGAAGCAGACCGGACTCGTGGCTACCCGCCGCGACGGAGTGCGCATCCACTACCGGCTCGCCGGCGACGATGTCGCAGCCCTCTATGCGCTGTTGCAGCAGGTCAGCCGTACCCACCTCGCCACCACCGGGCAGGCCCGCACCGCGTACCTCGGCCCCGAGGACACCGACCAGCTCACCCGCGAGGAACTCCTGGAGCGCGTGAAGGCGGGCACTGCCACCGTCATCGATGTCCGGCCCGCCGAGGAATACTTCGCCGGCCACATCCCGGGTTCGCTGTCCATCCCCCTCGACCAGCTCGAAGCCCGCCTGGCAGAACTCCCCGACGACGCCGAGATCGTCGCCTACTGCCGCGGCACCAACTGCGTCCTGTCCCACGATGCGGTCCGCCTGCTGGCAGCCCACGGCCGCCAGGCCCTCCGGCTGGCCGACGGCATGCTCGAATGGCGCCTGCACGACCTCCCTGTCGAGGCCGGCGCGGCCTAGAACCCTGGTCTCCATGCCCGAGTAGGCGCATCACGGCATTCCCCGACGGAGCCCGCGCGCCGACCGGGAGCGGCAGGCCAGGCGAGCGCTTCGGTGACGCGGTTGGCACCTGCCCCGCCCGACCAACACGCCCGTGCACCAGCGAGCGGCCGAGGATTCGGTTAATGGCACCAGCACACCCGGCGGCGACCGAGAGCGGGGTCCGAGTAGGAACGGACCAGGAAACCGGTGTTGCACCCCTGCGGGCTCGCCGTGCCGCACCGGCAAGGGCAAGGTGGCCATCCAGTACCACACCGCCCGCTTCCGGCTCATGCCCCAACTCGCCAAGGCCCTGAACGTCCCCACCCCCGCCGTGCGCAAGCCGGGCTCGGCCTGGGTCGAGCTGCCCCGGCCCGCGAGTGCCGGCGCCGAGCCGGTCGGGCACGTCCGCCTCGGCTACGCCCGCGCTTCTACCGCGCGACAATCCCTCGACGCTCAGCTCGACTCGCTTGCCGAGACTGGGGTCACCCGGGTCTTCTCGGAGAAGATCTCCACCCGAGCACACGAAGCGCCCCGCGCTGGAGGCCGCCGTAAAAGCCAGCCGAAGAGATCCGCTCCTCCGGCGTCTCCGTCACCCTCGTCGTCCACGAACACAAGCGGCTCGGCCGCGGCATCGAACTCGCCATGCTCGCCGAGGAGCTGAAGGCGAGCGACGTCGGCCTGGAGTTCCTCACCGGAGAGCTGAAGGGCTCACATGATCCCTCCGGCATCGTGTTCACCGTGCTCGCGGCCATCTCCGGCATGGAACGCGAGTACATCCGAGACCGCACCCTCGAAGGCACGAGAGCGCCCGCAAGCGCGGCAAGACCATGGGCGGCGCCGGCGTCACCGACGACGACATGCTGTTCTTGGCCCTCCACCTGCGCGACCACGACGAACGGACTGCTGCGGTCTCCGCGCCGTAGACGACCCGTCAGACGCTCAAGATCGTCGCGTGCGCGTGGCGGGTTCTGGCGTATCTGGTCATGCCCCTCCCTGGATCCGTGGGCTGGCCACCCGGGCCCCCTAGACCGGCGCGACGTTCTGGTTGAGTCGGAAGAGGTTCGTCGGGTCATATCTGGTCTTGACCTCCACGAGTCGCTCGTAGCCGGCGCCGTAGGCGGCTCTGACCCGAGCCTCTCCCTCATCGCCCAGGTAGTTGACGTAGACCCCGTTGTCCAGGAAGGGCTCCGCAGCGTCGTAGCACGCACGCCCCCACGCCATGTTCTCGGCGGACTCTGCCGGGTCCTGCCACATCCGGAGCACGAGAAGGCTGTGCGTCGCCTGCCGGTGACTGAAGGCCGTATCCCCTTCACCAACTCGGCTGATCGCGCCCCCGAGGTGCTCGATCGCCACCGCTGCGAACGGTGGCGGGACGGCACTGGCGAAGGAGTCGACGATCGCTCCGATCGCTTCGTCGCTGAATTCGCGGACGAAGCCGCTCTTCCAGTAGTGCCGCAGGCCCGGCTGGAACACCTCGGTCAGGAGGTTCTGGACCGTCGCGTACGGGACCGGCGCGATGGCGTCCATCATCGGAGAGCCGAACTGCCTGAGGGGCTGCAACACCTTCTCACCGTCATCGACCGCTCCGCAGTAACAGACGATGATCGCAAGCGCGGGCCCCTCGGGGCCGGACAGCAGGGTCGCATCCGCCCTCACCTCGTCAGGGGCCTCACTCGACCAGCCCCGGTAGAACCGCAACACCTCCTCCGCCTGGTCCAGCGGATACACGAGCTCGCCCCCGAGCACTGGGCCCACGTCGTGAACCTCGTACTCGAAGGACGTGACCACTCCGAGGTTGCCACCCCCGCCGCGCAGCCCCCAGAACAGATCCTCGTTCTCGGTCGCGCTGGCCGTGAGGAACTCTCCGTCCGCGGTCACCACGTCGGCCGACAGGAGGTTGTCGCACGCGAGCCCGAACTTGCGGTTCAGGTAGCCGATCCCGCCACCGAGGGTGAGCCCCGCGATGCCGGTCGAGGGAACGATTCCGCCCGTCGTCGCCAGCCCGAAGGCCTGGGTCGCATGGTCGAAGTCGCCCCAGGTGCATCCGCCCTCGGCACGCGCCGTCCGGCTTCCCGGATCGACACGAACGCTCTTCATCGCCGAGAGATCGATCACCACACCGCCGTCGCACACGGCGTGCCCCGCGACGTTGTGGCCGCCGCCGCGCACGGAGACGAGCAAGCTCGCGTCGCGGGCGAAGTCGACCGCGGCGATCACATCCGCGACGCCCGTACAGCGCACGATCAGGGCAGGCCATCGATCGATCATCGCGTTGAACACCTTGCGGACGTCGTCATAGCCCTCATCGCCGGGCAGGAATACCGGCCCGCGGAGGCGCCCCCGCAGCTCCTGGATGCTCGCGTCGTCAACGATCATGGCGGTCCTCCTCGGCTTCGCCTCGGCCCGCTCACCGGCTCGTGTTACCGACAACCTCCCGGTTGTGGAGGCGCCACCGGCGCACCCGGCGGCCATGCCTTCACCGTACGCCCGAGTACGGGCACGGGCACCCTCGGTGAAACCCCACCGAGACTCGTCACACTCAGTTACATGCCATTTGGCTCGCCGTTCGCTAACGGCTCACCCAAGGGCTGTCCTGTCGACGAGGACATCGCCCGCCTGACCCCGCTGAAGTTCGCCCGCATCAACTTCCACGGCCGCTACAGCTTCGCCCTGCCCGCCGAGGTCCGGGGCGGACAGCTCCGCTCCACCCGCAAGCCCGAGGGTGCCGGCACCACGAACTAGGCGGGCCCGGCCGGCTCGTCCGACGCCTGGGCGAGCCGATAGCGGACCTTCTCGTGCGACAGGCCCGCCTGGGCGCCGATCTGCCGCAGCCCCCAGCCCTCCGCCTTCAGGGAACCGATCGTCGGGTCATCGCTCACCCGCGCACCCTGAACGCTGGGATCACGACCTGTCAAAACTTCTGACAGCAACACTGGTTTCCTGGTCCGTTCCTATTCGGACCCCAGAGCCACTCCAGAGCATGACCGCCAGAAGGGCTCTGGCTTCGCGACGGCAAGGCCGGCATCCGGCACATCCACTGCTTACAGAAGCCGCCTCCCCGATCGGACGCTCCGAGGGGGAGCGGCCACACGCGATCGCACGCCTCGTCGAGGCGTACCGGACGGCCGGGAACCTGGTGCAGGTCGCCGGCTATCTCGGTAGCGCCGTGGTACGGCGGAGCGATCAGCGGCCCAGCGGGTCGATGCGTGTGTCAACCAGGCCGGGCACGGCGTGGTCGCTGGGGCAAGCGAGGGGCGATGGTGTCTGATCGATAGGCCCACGGGGTGTCGCGGCCGTTCCCTGAACGGCAGGCGCGGCGGCCGCCTCCTCGTCCCTCGAAGCCTCAGTCACGTCGCCCGAGGGCGGGGAGCCGGTCCAGGTCAGCAGGCTCCGACAGTTCGGGGCTTGCCGCGACATTCGGCCGGGCGGGCGGTTGAGCACCACGGGCCACGTCACCACGTCGTTGCACCGGCATGACTGATTTCATGGTGCAGATCCCCGCGGACTGGCTCGCCCGAGTGTTCGTCTCCCTGCGTCGCGGCACGTCCGACGATGCTCAGGCGCTCGCCGAAGAACTACAGCCGTTCACCGAGAAGCCCGGCCAACGGGTGCCGGTCCCCAGGACGACGGTACTGCGCACCGAGCTGGCGCTGCGCAAGGAAATCGAGATCGCCGACGAACAGGACCTGCGGGCGGAGTTGTCCGATCAAGCCGAATACTTGATCAAGACACGGCTCCTCGGCTGACCGAGATCCGCCGCCACCGCGCCGGGCACAGCGGGACCTTGCCCCGGGCGCGGTCTGGCGGGCGGCTGAGGCGCGCTCTGCGGCGCGCGCGGCGTACGGTCCTCGGCGCCTTGGACCGCCCCGGACACGGCTGGCGCACTCCGGCCGCACGCAGATCTTCACGATTCCATCCGCCCCGCATCGTGGTCGACGTGCGGGCAGGTCGAGGATCACCTCGCTGCAGCACGGCCAGACAACGGAGCCGCAGCCACGCCGTGGCTGGGCGCCAGGGCTATTTGATCACTTGCCCCAGGAGTAGCCATGCCCTTCCGAGCCACGCGGACTCCAGCCGATTAGGTACGGCTTGAGTTCCTCAGGATCGGGCGCACGCGTCGTCGGCGTCCCGCGCAGCTCCCGCAGCGGGTCCAGAGAACTCACGTAGGGCGCGGGCCCAGTCCAGCCGCTGTCGGGTGGAGACTGCTTCCAGTGCGGCCGAATCGCCCGACGCACGAGCCGGCGCTCCAGAGCATCGCAGTACTGGCTCAGCGCCCTTGCCTGATGCCAGTCCTTCGCCTGCTGACGCAGGACAGTCGCGAGCTGGGCCTGGATCGCCTGCTCCCGCGCCGAGTCCATCGCTGCCTGCCACCGGGCCTTCCGGTCCACCTCGGCCCGTTTCTCCTCGATCCGGCGTAGGGCGTCTTCCCCCGAGCGAAGTTCCACCTCTCGCAGGACCGCACCGAGGACGCCTTCCAGCCTCCACCGCTTCCGGTCGGCCCACTTGCCCTGGCTGCCCGATCGACCGTACGGGAGCTCGACCATCAGGCTCTGCGCCCGCTCCGAGTCTTCGGACAGCGGGAACTCCTGCTTGATGGTCACCAGGTACGTGAAGTCGCCGACGACCAAGACCAACTCGCCCTCGCGCCGGGAGGGACGAGAGGGACGAGAGGGACGTACGTGCCGCCGTACCCATGGGCCCGGCTGCGGTAGTCCTCCTCCATCGGAGGTTCCCGTACCGCGTAGCCGCGTTTCACCGCTTCCGCGCAAAGGCCCTGGAGCAGGCGCAGAGCCCTGCTCCGAAGAGTCGCGGAAATGGCGAGCCGGAACCGGTCTTCCTTGAGAGCAGCCATCACCGGGTGAAGGGAACGCAGTTGGGCGGGCACAGGGACGGGCGGCGCACTCTCCGGCCTCTCGCTCTTCGCGTTGTGATGCGGCCCGTCTTCGAGTGAGATCTGAAGGTCGCGGTTCCACAGGCGGAGCTTCTCGATGCGCTTCCCCGGCGGCGTGAGGTCGTGCCGCTTCGCATAGGTGATGGCCCGCCGGTATTCGGCTTCCGTCGCCTCGTCGGGCTCCGGGATGACCACCCGCCGTTCAGCCATGAGCCGTTCGATCAGCTCGGCCGCCTTGGCCCGCCGGGCCCGGGCGGCCACTGCCCGTTCCGAGTACGGCACGGGCATCTCTTTGGCACCTGACTGGGGCGCGCCGGCATACCGCGGATCCTCCGGATGGTGACCGTGCTCCAGATAGAACTCCCCTGCCTCGGTGACTTCGGCCCACACCGCCCCACTACGGCGACCGATCGCCAGCAGCCCTCGGTCGCGCAGCGCATACGCGGAGAGCCGTTCAGCCGATGCCAAGCCCAACTCCACGCCGGTATCCAGCCGCCTCAAGAGCTCTCGCTGTCGGTCGTTCAACGGGGACCAGCGGCGCATGCGCCCACCTCACGCTCTCAGCCGGCAGATACCTCCGCTCTACCGGCCATCGACGGGCATCGCGCCGAGAACCGGCGAAATGACCCCGCCTCGACCGGCATCGGCTACACGTTCTGCCCACGGAAGTGGGGACGGCGGCCAGGACGGCAAAAGTCGGGCTGAGGAGTCTGGCCCCTACCGCCGACACGAGTAGCGGCTAGCCAGAATTGCTACAGAACGTAACCGGCAGGGGCTCTCGCGCATCGCACCGGCAAGGCCGGCATTCGCCACCACGGCACACAGAAAGCCGCCTTCCCGACCGGGCACACAGCCCGGCCCAGAAGACGGCTTCCACTACTGACGTGACGTCAGTAAATACTGACGCCCCATCAGGGAATGGCTTCCATGAGCGTCAAATGAGCGTCACGAGCGTCAAACCAGCGTCGAGATATCGCCCGTAACGCCCACAACGCACATAATGCACATCGACAAACCTGCAGGTCAGGAGCTCTTCGCGATCGGTTCAAGGATCGCCACGCACTCCACGTGGTGGGTCATCGCAAACATGTCAACAGAAAACAGGTCAAGGAAAACCGCAGGTCAGCGACACCTGCGACGCAAATCGGACTCAAGATCAATGTGCATTGCGCGCGCCATGGGCGCTACGTGTGCACTTTCGACGCACGCCACGCCCCTGCGGGGGCCTCTGAGGCCGACCGGCGGCAAGGGATCGCCGGACAGCATTTGAAATGCCATACGTGTCCCGTGGCTGACGATCACACCGACCTCCCTCACGGCCGGCACCCTGCAAGCGATCCGAGAGCGGGTTGGCAAACGGGGCACGTCCGCGTACCCGGAGAAGGCCGCGCGACGGCAGATCGAGCGTGACAACCTGGACGAGCTGATCGCCGACTTCGACGAGAAGCACGGCCCCCCAGACCCTGAGGCCGTCGCCGCCAAGCGGGCCAAGCGGGCCAAGCGGGCCAAGCTCACCGGCGGCACCTCTTCCGGCGCCGGGGCGGCCGCGTAAGTGGCGCCCTGATGCTGGACAGCGAGGGCCTGGCGAAGGCTGTTCAGCGCGACCGTGAGGTCCACGAGTGGCTCACCGCCGCACGCGACGCCGCCCTGACCCCCAACGTCGAAGACGTCACCATGCTCACCACCGACCATCCACACATCAACATGGGTGGTGAGTTGCGGCCGGCCGCAACTCCGCCGTCGACGTCCCAGATGGAACCGGTGACCCAGTCGGCGCCCGGCCGACCCAGATCGGCGGCGTGCTCCTCATCGGCTACGACGGCATCACCCGTCTGCGGATCCTGATCATCGCCAACCCGGTGAACTACCTGGTCGCGCCGCTGCTGCTCGCGCTGTGGGTGTCGCCTGTCGCCACCGCACGCACCACCTCGCCGAGACCGTCGCGACGCGCCGTTCTCCGACGGTCACCCCCGCTGTTGCTGACCCTGCTGCTCGGCCTGGGTCCGAGCCAGCCATGGCTGTTCCTCGCGGCATTCGCCCTGCCCACGGTTCCGGAGCCTGGGAAGGGAAGTCCCCCGGCGACATGTTCTTGCCTACTGCTTCTCGCCAGCGGGCCAACACTTCCGAACGTTGACGCGGGAGTTGCAGACAAGCAGGCTTCCCCCTTATGCGTTGATGTTCGAATGCATCGGTGGTTCGGGGAGAGTCGTTGATTTCCATGGAAAATGCCCACAAGATCGTTGATCCGATCGCCGTCATCGGTATGGCGTGCCGGCTGCCCCAGGCAGACAGTCCTCAGCAGCTGTGGCAGCTGCTGAGGGGCGGCGTGGACGCCATCACCGAGGCGCCGGCCGAGCGATGGGCGCACGAGGATCTGGGATCCTACCGCCGCGGCGGATTCGTCTCGGACGTGTACGGCTTCGATGCCGGATTCTTCGGTATCTCCCCGAACGAGGCCGCGGCCATGGATCCCCAGCAACGACTCGTCCTCGAATTGGCCTGGGAAGCCCTCGAACACTCCCGTATCTCCCCGGACTCGCTGCGCGGAGCTGAAGCCGGGGTATTCGTCGGAGCCATTGCCGGTGAATACGCCAGTCTGCACGACCGGCTCGGCACCGACGGCGTGGGACCGCACACCCTCACCGGCGTCCAGCGCGGCATCATCGCCAACCGAGTGTCGTACCTGCTGGGTCTGCGCGGCCCCAGCCTGACCCTGGACTCCGGCCAGTCCTCGTCCCTCCTCGCCGTCCAGGCCGCCTGCGAGAGCCTGTGGCGCGGCGAGTCGCGGATCGCGCTGGCGGGTGGCGTCAACCTCAACCTGCTCGCCGACACCACCGCCGCCATCGGCCGGTTCGGCGCACTCTCGCCCGACGGCCGCTGCTACACCTTCGACAGCCGGGCCAACGGATACGTACGCGGCGAGGGCGGCGGTCTCGTCGTCCTCAAGCCGCTGTCCGCGGCCGTTGCCGACGGCGACGAGATCCACTGCGTGATCCTGGGCGGCGCCGTGAACAACGACGGCGGCGGGGAGACCCTCACCACCCCGAGCGCCCAGGCCCAGGAGCAGGTGGTCCGGCAGGCGTGCCTCAGGGCCGGAGTCAGCCCGTCCGACGTGCAGTACGTCGAACTCCACGGCACCGGCACCAAGGTCGGCGACCCGATCGAGGCGGCCGCGCTGGGCGCCGCCCTCGGCACCGGCCGGGCTGGTACCGAACCGCTGCTCGTGGGATCGGTGAAGACCAACATCGGGCACCTGGAAGGCGCGGCGGGCATCGCCGGGATGCTCAAGGTCGTCCTCAGCCTGAAGCACCGCGGCCTCGCCCCGAACCTGAACTTCGACACCCCCAACCCCCGCATCCCGCTCGACGAGCTCGGCCTGCGGGTCGTCGTGGCCCCCGAGGACTGGCCGCAGCCCGACGCCCGGCTGATAGCCGGTGTCAGCTCCTTCGGCATGGGCGGCACCAACTGCCACCTCGTCCTGAGCGAGGCGCCGCAGGCCGCGGAGCGGGTCGAGACCCCGGCCCCGTCCGACCCCCGGGCCGCCGCCGCCCCCTGGGTGGTCAGCGCACGCTCACCGCAGGCCCTGCGCGGCCAGGCCGAGGAGCTCGCCCGGCACCTCGCCGCGCACCCGGCGATAGAACCCACGGACGTGGCCCTGTCCCTCGTCCGCACGCGCGCCCAGTTCGACCACCGGGCGGTGATCACCGGCTCGGACCACGACGAACTGATGGACGGACTGCGGTCGTTGGCCGCCGGACGCCCCCACCCCTCGGTCGTCACCGGCCGAACCGTGGACGGCTCCTGCGCCTTCGTCTTCCCCGGCCAGGGAACACAGTGGGCCGGGATGGCCGCCGAACTACTGGACTCCTCACCCGTGTTCGCCCGCCGCATCGCCCAGTGCGCGGAGGCGCTCGCGCCGTACACCGACTACCCCCTCCTTGACGTCCTGCGCGAGGTCCCCGGCGCCCCCGACCTGAGCCAGGTCGACGTCGTGCAGCCCGCGCTGTGGGCGGTCATGGTGTCGCTCGCCGAGGTCTGGCGGGACCAGGGCATCGAACCGGCCGCGGTGATCGGCCACTCGCAGGGCGAGATCGCCGCCGCCGCGTTCACGGGCGCCCTCAGCCTCGACGACGCCGCACGCGTCGTGGCCCTTCGCAGCCGCGCCCTCGTCCGGGTCGCCGGCGGTGCCATGCTGTCCGTGGGAACGTCCCAGGAGACGATGACGCAGCGGCTGCCGCAGCACCCCGACATCAGCCTCGCCACCGTCAACGGGCCCTCCTCCGTGGTGGTCTCCGGCCCGGCCGACGCGATCGCGGAGTTCCAGGCCGAGCTTGCCGCCGAAGGCTTCCGGACCAAGCTGATCCCGGTCGACTACGCCTCGCACTCCTCCGCCGTCGACGTACTCCGCGAGGAACTGCTCACCCTTCTGGAACCCATCCGTCCGGTCTCGACCTCCACGGTCTTCATCTCCACCCTGACCGGTGAACCGATCGACACCGCCACCCTCGACGCCTCCTACTGGTTCCGAAGCCTGCGGCACACCGTGCAGTTCGAACGGGCCACGTCCGAGGCGCTCACACGCTACTGCGCGCTGTTCATCGAATGCAGCCCCCACCCGGTGCTCGTCACCGGCATCGAAGAGACCATCGAGGCCACGGGCCGCGGAGCCGCCGTCGTCGGCACACTGCACCGGTCCGAGGGCGGACCGGACCGCATCCGGCGGAGCGTCGCCGAGGCCTACGCCCGCGGGGCGGCCGTCGACATGGAGCGCTACTGCGTCGTCCCCGGCTCCCGGACGGTGGACCTCCCGACGTACGCCTTCCAGCGGGAGCAGCACTGGCTCGGGCAGACGTCGCGGGGACGGGGGCTTCTGGGGGCCGGGGAGGCCGGTAAGGCCGGGGGTGGTTCCGGGGCTGGCTCCGGTGTTGGTTCCGGGGACGGTTCCGCTCGGTCTTCTGCGGGCGACGCCCGTGGGGGCGCTGCCGCGACGCGGCGCGAACTGCGTGACCTGGTCGTCGCCGCCGCAGCGGGCGTGCTCGGTCACCGCGACGAGCAGGCCGTCGACCCATCCCGTACGTTCAAGGAACTGGGGGTGGACTCGGTCGGAGCCGTCGCCCTCCGCAACCAGATCAGCGACCTGACCGGCGTACGGCTGCCGACCACGGTGGTCTTCGAGTACCCGACCCCGAACCGCCTCGCGGACCACGTCCACGACCGCCTGTCGGGCGACGGCGACCGGTCCCAGAACCCGACCGTCCCCGCGGTCGCGGGCGGGTCCACCGCCGCGGACGACAACGAGCCGATCGCGATCGTGGCGATCGGCTGCCGCTACCCCGGTGGAGTCACCTCACCGGAAGACCTGTGGGACCTGGTCTCCACAGGTACGGACGCGATCTGCGGCTTCCCGGACGACCGGGGCTGGAACCTCGACGCGCTCTACGGAACCGGGGCTGACGCACCCGGCATCTCCGCCACCCGATTCGGCGGCTTCCTCGACGAAGCGGCCTCCTTCGACGCGGCCTTCTTCGGGATCTCGCCCCGCGAGGCGCTGGCGATGGACCCGCAGCAGCGGCTGCTGCTCGAAACCGCCTGGGAGGCCATCGAGCGCTCCGGAATCGACGCCGCCGGCCTGCGTGGTTCGTCCACGGGTGTCTTCATCGGCTCCATGGGCTCCGACTACGGCCCGCGCCTGCACCAGCCGGACGGCCTGGTGGACGGTCACCTCCTGACCGGCACCGCATCGAGCGTTGCCTCCGGACGCCTCGCGTACACCTTCGGCTTCAACGGCCCGGCGGTGACGGTCGACACGGCGTGCTCGTCGTCGCTCGTGGCTCTTCACATGGCGGTGCAGTCTCTGCGGCAGGGCGAGTGCTCTTTGGCACTGGCCGGCGGCGTGACCATCATGTCCACCCCCGGACACCTCGTCGAGTTCAGCCGCCAGAACGGCCTTGCTCCGGATGGGCGTTGTAAGGCGTTTGCTGCTGGTGCGGATGGGACGGGTTGGGCTGAGGGTGTCGGTGTCCTGTTGGTGGAGCGGTTGTCGGATGCGCGTCGTCTGGG
>NZ_JANAVF010000034.1 GCF_024213195.1 Streptomyces sp. TBY4
AAGTGGACGGGGTATCAACTTCTGGCGTTGATTTTTGGCACGCTGTTGAGTTCTCAAGGAACGGACGCTTCCTTTGTTCCTGTTTCCAGGCCCTCCGGGCGCTTCCTTCGTTTCCAACTCTACCAGATCATTTCCGTTGTCGTTTCCGACTCTGGATTTGAATTCGGTGACCGTTGGGGGTCTTTGCCTTTCGGCGCTCCACCACATTAGCGCTTATCCCGTGCGGCTCATAATCGGCCGTTCGGAATCGAATTCGGGCATGCCGAATAAGACCCCGCCAGGGGTAAGTCGTAGGTAGTGGGTTGGCCGCTCCGGGGGTCTGCCGATGGCAGTGCCCCGTTCAAGCGGCTCGGGCTACGTTAGGCGTCCGCCGGGGTCGAGTCAAGTTGAGCGGCGGCGTGGCGCGTGGGCCCGGTACGGGCTCACCGTCGGGTCGTGGGTGATCCAGTAGCGGTACGGGTGGGCCGCGCCGGCGCCGCCCACTCCGGTGCGGGGGCCGTGACTCCGCAGGTCCGGTGAGGTGGGGATGCCCGTAAGGAGGGACAAGGGGGAATCCGGGCCCGCGCAGAGGTCCGTGCCGTCCAGGGAGCGGTCCACGTCCAGGGCGGTGGCCAGGCGGGCCGGCCCCTTGGCCAGTTCTCGGTCGCTTCTGGCTGAGACTCGGCGTTTGCGGGCCAGCTCCGCGCCCACAGTGATCTCCCCCGCCCGGAGCAGGACCCCGCTCGCGTGGCCCGGCGGGCCGCAGACCAGGTTGAGGCTGAACCACATGCCGTAGATGAAGTACACGTACGCGTGTCCGGGTGGACCGAACATCGACGCGTTGCGCGCCGTCCGGCCGCGGTAGGCGTGGGAGCCCGGGTCTGCTTCCCCCTCGTACGCCTCCACCTCCGTGATGCGCAGTTCCATGGGGCCGTCCGGGGTGCGGCGGACCAGGGTGCGGCCGAGGAGGTCCGGGGCCACGGTGAGGACCGGGCGGTCGAAGAAGGACCGGGTCAGGGGCGTACGGTCGGGGCGCGCGCTCATCCGGTCGAGCGTAGTGGACTGCGTGGTCCTGCAACCGGGGCCTAAGGTTCCGCGTTTGTAGGGGTAGTGCTGCGCGTGGTCGTCGCGCGCGTCCTGCCGAGCAGAACTTTTTCCAGCACGTCGTATAGGGGAGTCAGAGCATGGGGTTCAAGAAGCTGTTCGCGAGCCTGGGTGCCGGTGGTGCTTCGGTCGACACGGTCATCACCGAGCCGAACGTCGTGCCGGGCGGGATCGTCCAGGGCGAGGTGCGGGTCCAGGGCGGGTCCGTGGAGCAGCAGATCGAGGGGCTGTCCGTCGGGCTCCAGGCGCGGGTGGAGGTGGAGGGCAACGACCAGGAGTACAAGCAGGACGTGGTCTTCACCAAGCAGCGTCTCGGCGGTGCCTTCCAGGTGCAGGCGGGCGCCCTGCACGTGGTGCCGTTCGGTCTGGAGATCCCCTGGGAGACGCCGATCACCCACTTCGGGGGGCGTCAGCTGCACGGGATGAACATCGGGGTCAGCACGGAGCTGGAGATCGCGCGCGCGGTCGACGCCGGTGACCTCGACGCGATCAACGTGCACCCGGTGCCGGCGCAGCAGGCGATCCTCGACGCCTTCGCGCAGCTGGGCTTCACCTTCCGCAGCGCCGACATGGAGCGCGGGCACATCCGGGGGACGCGGCAGACGCTGCCGTTCTACCAGGAGATCGAGTTCCTGCCGCCGTCGCAGTACCGGGGGCTGAACCAGGTCGAGCTGACCTTCGTCTCCGACGGGCGCGAGATGGACGTCGTCCTGGAGATGGACAAGAAGCCGGGCCTGTTCAGCGAGGGCAGCGACACCTTCCGCCGCTTCCAGGTGGGGCTGCAGTCCTACCAGGGCACCGACTGGGCGGCCTACCTGAACCAGTGGATCTCGTCCGTGGGTTCGCAGCGCAACTGGTTCTGAGCAGATCTAGGCTCGGGTCCGGTACAGGTACCGGTCAGCGTCGACTCAACCCAGCAGGAGGTTCCGCAGTGGCCGAGCAGAGCAGGGCGCCGCTCCCCCACGATTTCCATCCGGCGGTGCACGCGTTCACCGTGAGCAGCGCGGACGTGGAGCCCGGGGCCGATCTGGGGTCCGATCAGGTGCTGTCCGGTGGGAACGTGTCGCCGCACCTGCGGTGGGAGGGGTTCCCGGAGGGCACCAAGAGCTTCGCGGTGACCTGCTTCGACCCGGATGCCCCGACGGGCAGCGGGTTCTGGCACTGGGTGCTCTTCGATCTGCCGGTCTCGGTGACCGAGCTGCCGGCCGGGGCGGGCACCGGGAAGTTCGAGGGGCTGCCCGCAGGGGCCGTCCACGTACGCAACGACTACGGCACCAAGGACTTCGGTGGTGCGGCTCCCCCGGCCGGGGAGCGGCACCGCTACGTGTTCACCGTGTACGCGGTGGATCAGGAGAAGCTCGGTCCCGGTGCGGACGTGTCGCCGGCGGTCGTCGGCTTCAATCTGCGGTTCCACACGCTGGGGCGTGCGCAGCTCGTCGGTGAGTACGAGGCCCCCGCGGGCTGAGCGTTTCCGCCCTTCGTTCTCCGAGCGTTAGCCCGGTCCTGGTCTAAAGACGGCCAGGACCGGGCATTTTTATTGCGTTGTCCCGCGTGGCGCGCGCGACCAGAGTGGTTGCGGGCCTCGCCGCCAGGGTGGTCGCGGGCCTGCACACGGGAGGTGGGCGAGATGCGGGACACGCTGGTGCTGAACGCGAGCTTCGAGCCGCTGTCGACGGTGACGATGAACCGGGCGGTGGTCCTGGTGCTCCAGGACAAGGCCGTCGTCGAACAGGCGCATCCCGAGTTCCGCGTGCGGGCGGCCACGATGGAGCTTCCGCTGCCGCGGGTGATCAGACTCTGCAGGTACGTGCGGGTGCCCTTCCGGAGACATGCTCCCTGGTCACGGAGGGGGGTGTTGATCCGGGACCAACACCGGTGCGCGTACTGCGGGAAGCGCGCGACGACCGTGGACCACGTGCTTCCGCGGGCTCAGGGCGGTGGGGACACCTGGCTGAACACGGTGGCCTCCTGCTCCGAGGACAACCACCGCAAGGCGGCCCGGACTCCGGAGGAGGCGGGGATGCCGCTCCTCCGGAAGCCCTTCGTCCCCTCGCCGGCCGACGCCATGCTGCTCGCGCTGGGAGTGGGCGGGCGGGAGGCGCTGCCGGAGTGGCTGGAGCGTTCCGCGTAGGGCGGGATCGTCCGGCCGGGTAGACGGCCGTGCTGGGCGGCGTAGATCTTCTACGTCGCTCAGCGGAGCAGCAGCTGAACGATCGCGATGATCCCGACGGTCACGATGACCCCGCGCAGCACGGTGGGCGGCAGGCGGCGGCCGACCTTGGCGCCGAGCTGGCCGCCGATGGTGGAGCCGACGGCGATGAGCAGGACGGCCGTCCAGTCGAATTCGGCGACGAAGAGGAAGAAGACGGCCGCGATGCCGTTCACCAGGGCCGCGACCACGTTCTTCACCGCGTTGATCCGCTGCAGGTCCTCGTGGAGCAGCAGGCCCATCAGGCCGAGGTAGAGCACGCCCTGGGCGGCGCCGAAGTAGCCCCCGTACGCGCTGGAGAGCAGCATGCCCGACAGCAGCAGCGGGCCGCCGTCGGGGTGGCCGGTGTCGCCCCCCGCGGCCTCCTGGCGCCTGCGCAGGGCGGCGGCGAGCCGGGGCTGGAAGACGACGAGGACGAGGGCCAGGCCGATCAGGACGGGCACGATCGTGTCGAAGGAGTCCGACGGCAGGGTGACGAGCAGGATCGCGCCGGCGAGTCCGCCGACGAGGGAGACGGCGCCGAGCCGGATGACGCGGGCGCGCTGGCCCTGGAGCTCCTTGCGGTAGCCGATGGCTCCGCTGATCGAACCGGGCACGAGGCCGAGGGTGTTGGAGACGTTGGCCGTGACCGGCGGCAGGCCGGTGGCCAGCAGCACCGGGAAGGTGATGAGGGTGCCGGAACCGACGATGGTGTTGATGGTGCCGGCGCCGATGCCGGCCGCGAGGACCGCGAGTGATTCCCAGACGGACATGGGTGGGGTCGTCCCCTTTGCATGAGTGAGTCGCCTCCCCGCCGTGAAGGTCGGGGGGCCTCACTGATCATGCCGGAGGGGACGGCCCGTTCGGTCCGTCGGCCCGGTCGGGACCGGTCGGCCGGTTCAGTCGATGGGGGGCTGCTCGCGGCGTTCCGCGGCGTCCTTGGTGCGGGCGGCGGGGATGCCGCCGCCCGCGGCGCCGTCCTTACCGCCGTCCTTGCCCGCATTCTGCGGGTTGAAGCCGGAGGCGGCGCCCATCGGGCCGAAGTTGCCCATGGCTCCGGAGAGGCCCTTGAGGGCGTCGCCGATCTCGCTCGGGACGATCCAGAGCTTGTTGGCATCGCCCTCGGCGAGCTTCGGCAGCATCTGGAGGTACTGGTAGGCGAGCAGCTTCTGGTCGGCGTCGCCGGCGTGGATGGACTCGAAGACCGTACGGATGGCCTGCGCCTCGCCCTCGGCGCGCAGGGCCGCGGCCTTGGCGTCACCTTCGGCGCGCAGGATCGAGGACTGCTTCTCACCCTCGGCGCGCAGGATCTCGGACTGGCGGACACCTTCGGCCTGGAGGATCGCGGCGCGCTTGTCGCGGTCGGCGCGCATCTGCTTCTCCATCGAGTCCTGGATGGAGGTCGGCGGCTCGATGGCCTTCAGTTCGACGCGGTTGACGCGGATGCCCCACTTGCCCGTGGCCTCGTCGAGGACCCCGCGCAGGGCCGCGTTGATCTCCTCGCGGGAGGTCAGGGTCCGCTCCAGGTCCATGCCGCCGATGATGTTGCGGAGCGTGGTGACGGTGAGCTGCTCGATGGCCTGGATGTAGCTGGCCACCTCGTACGTCGCGGCGCGGGCGTCGGTCACCTGGTAGTAGATGACGGTGTCGATGTTGACGACCAGGTTGTCCTGGGTGATGACGGGCTGCGGCGGGAAGGGGACGACCTGCTCGCGGAGGTCGATCCGGTTGCGGATCGAGTCGATGAACGGGACGACGATGTTGAGGCCGGCGTTGAGGGTGCGGGTGTAGCGCCCGAACCGTTCGACGATGGCGGCGCTGGCCTGCGGGATCACCTGGATCGTCTTGACCAGTGCGATGAAGACCAGAACCACCAGAATGATCAGAACGATGATGATCGGTTGCATGCGGTTCCCCGTGCCCTTCCGGCTGTCTGTGCTGCCCCGTTCAGCGGAGTCTCGCAGACCCCGGGGCCGCGGGTCGGCTGCTTGCCCACATGTGACTTGCTCACATGCGGCTTCTCACATGCGTCTGCTCACAGGTGAGTTGCTCACGTGCTGGTCCGTCACATGACGACGGCGGTCGCCCCGTCGATCTCCACGACGTCGACGGACTGGCCCGGTTCGAAGGTGATGTCCGCGTCCAGGGACCGTGCCGACCAGATCTCCCCGGCGAGTTTGATCCGGCCGCCGCCGCCCGCGTCCACGCGTTCCAGGACTACGGCGCTGCGGCCCCTCAACGCGTCGATTCCGCTGCGGTGCTGGGGTTTCTGGCTGCGGTGCCGGTTGGCGATCGGGCGGACGACCGCGAGCAGCGCGACCGACACGACCACGAAGACCAGGACCTGGGCGACCACTCCCCCGCCGAGGGCCGCCGTGACGGCGGCCGCGACCGCTCCGGCGGCGAACATTCCGAACTCCGGCATCGCGGTCAGGACGAGGGGGATGCCCAGTCCGACCGCGCCGATGAGCCACCACACCCACGCGTCGATGTCCACATGGTCATGGTAGGTCGGGTGGGCGCGGTCCGGACAGGGTGCGGGAAGCCCGGCCGTGGCTCCAACTACCGCAGGGGCAGGCCCTGGGCGGTCCAGCGGTCGCTGTCGTTGCGCTCGACGACGAGCGGCAGGCCGAAGCAGAGGGAGAGGTTGCGGGAGGTCAGTTCGAGATCGATGGGTCCGGCCGCGACCACCTTGCCCTGACGGATCATCAGCACGTGGGTGAAGCCGGGGGCGATCTCCTCGACGTGGTGCGTGACCATGATCATCGACGGCGCGAGCGGATCGCGGGCGAGCCGGCCGAGGCGTCGTACGAGGTCCTCGCGGCCACCGAGGTCGAGGCCGGCCGCGGGCTCGTCGAGCAGCAGCAGCTCGGGGTCGGTCATCAGCGCGCGGGCGATCAGGGTGCGCTTGCGCTCGCCCTCGGAGAGGGTGCCGAACTTCCGGTCGAGGTAGGGCGTCATCCCGAGGCGGTCGAGGAAGGCGCGGGCGCGCTGCTCGTCGACCTCCTCGTACTCCTCCTGCCAGGTGGCCGTCATGCCGTACGCGGCGGTCAGCACGGTCTCCAGGACCGTCTGGCGCCGGGGCAGCTTGTCGGCCATCGCGATGCCGGCCATCCCGATGCGGGGGCGCAGCTCGAAGACGTCCACCTTGCCCAGGGTGCTGCCGAGGATGGTGGCGGAGCCCTTGGTGGGGAAGAGGTAGCTGGAGGCGAGGTTCAGCAGCGTGGTCTTGCCGGCGCCGTTGGGGCCGAGGATCACCCAGCGCTCCCCCTCCTTGACCGACCAGGAGACCTGGTCCACCAGAGCCCGGCCCTCGCGGACCACGGATACGTCCACCAGCTCCAGAACATCGCTCATGAGCGTGTTGTCTCCCCTTGCAGTCTCGGTTCGTCTGTGCGCCGCCCCGTCGTGGGGCGCGGCCCCAGGGGAAAACCTACGCCACTCGGGGAGGAGTCCGGGCGCGGGCCCGGGTCCAGAGGGCGTCCGTAAAGTAGGGGGATGCTTTTCGAACCGCGTTCAGGGCGGCTGGCCGCCTGGGGGAACGCTCTGCTGGCCGGTCTCGTCTCGCCCGACGAGGCCGTGCTGTCGATCGTGGGCGAGGACTCCGTGCACCGGGTGGAGGGGCTGCCCGGGGAATCCGGCCCGGTGGGCCTCACCCTGGCGCTGGGCCGGCTGCGGGCGCTGGGCGTGACCGGACTGCGGGTCGCCCTCCCGGCGCCCGGGCACCCGCTGGGGCTGAGCGGGCCGCCGGAGTTCAACGCGAGGGCGCTGGACGCGGAGGAGGCGGTCGTCGCGGTGGGCTCGGCGGTCGGGCTGGTCCCGGAGGTCGTCGAGGCCGGGCCCGCGGGCGATGTGCACGTAGCGGTGACCTGGCACTGCCTGCCCGTACGGGAGGCCCCGCCGGCGGACGTGCCGTCGCTCAGCGAGGCGGAACGGGAACTGGCGGAGGCGCTCCGCGAGGCCACGGTGGTGCTGACCCGGCTGGACGTGGCGGGATCCGGGCCGGTCGCGGAGGCGGCGCTGTCCGCGTACCGGGCGCGGACGGAGGCCGGGCGGGACGCGCTGGCGCCGGGGTATCCGGCGCGGGCGGTACGCGTCCTGTCGCTGGCGCAGCGGGTGGACCTGATGGTGTCGCTCGCCACCGAGCGGGGGCACGGCGCGGCGGTGGCCGCCTCGGAGATGGCGGCGCGGGCGGAGGCGCTGCGGCCGGTGGAGCGGGTCGCCCGGCGGGCGCTGGTCGCGGCGTACAACTCGGCCGTTGAGGAACGGGAGCGGGGGCTTTAGCCTCCGGCTCGGGGTGGTGGGGTGAGCCTGCGGCTCGGGGCGCCTACGGATGCCCCCAGCGGCGAAGCATGGGGCCGCGGCTGCGCCGGGCCTTCTGGGGCTCCGCCCCAGACCCCGCGCCTCAAACGCCGGCGAGGCTGGAATTGCCCTGCAGCGCCGTGAGGCCCGCCCTGCGGAGCAGTGCGAGCACCGCGCCGAAAAGGGGATCGGCCCCGCTTCCCAGGGAGAGGGGGGAAGCGGGGCCGAAGTTCCCGGCCGCTGCGCGGGCCCCGCGGCTGGGCAAGCCCGACTGCACCGCCGGTCGGAGGCCGGCGCAGCGGGGCGAAGCCTGCGAAGCAGTGCGAGCACCGCGTCAAGAAGGCGTCAGTTGTTGACGCCCGTGTTGCCCCAGGCGCCGTTGAGCAGGCCGATCACGTTGACCGAGTTGCCCACCACGTTGGCCGGGATGTGGACGGGGAGCTGGAGCTGGTTCCCCGCGGCCACGCCGGGCGAGTTCAGGGCCTCGCCCTCCGCCGACGCACCGCCGTGCGCCGACGAGACACCCGCGCCGGCGGCGAGGAGGCCGCCCGCGATCATGGTGACGGCGGTGGCCTTCTTGATGTTCTTCACGTTCTCGTCCTCCAGTACGTCTGCCGCGGCCAGCCGCCGCGGCACGTCATGAAGAACGGTGATCGGATGAATGGGGTGCGCCATGTGGGCTACATACACCCGACCGTATGAATCACTGCGCGATGCCGTGTCTGACCGCCCACAGGGCCGCCTGCGTACGGTCCGCGAGGTCCAGCTTCATGAGGATGTTCGAGACGTGCGTCTTGACCGTCTTCTCCGAGAGGACCAGCGCGCGGGCGATCTCCCGGTTCGAGCGCCCGTCCGCTATGTGGTGCAGCACCTCGCGCTCCCGGTCCGTCAGGTTGCCGCCGCGGACGGATGAGGGGCCGGGGCCCTCCTCCGCCAGCAGGGCTCCGGCGACCTCCGGCTGGAGGAGTACGTGGCCCGCGTGCACGGAGCGGATGGCGGCGGCCAGGGCGTCGGGGTCTATGTCCTTGTAGACGTAGCCGGCCGCGCCCGCTCGCAGGGCGGGGACCACCGTGCGCTGCTCGGTGAAGCTGGTGACGATCAGCACCCGGGCCGGGTTCTCCAGGCCGCGCAGCCTGCGCAGGGCCTCGATGCCGTCGGTGCCGGGCATCTTGATGTCCATCAGGATGACGTCGGGGCGCAGTTCCTCGGCGCGCTCGATGCCCTCGCCGCCGTCGGCGGCCTCGCCGACCACCTCGATGTCGTCCTGGACCTCCAGGAAGGTGCGCAGGCCCCGCCGGACCACCTGGTGGTCGTCCACGAGCAGTACTTTGATGCCGAGGCCTCGGGCGCTGCGGCCCGGTGTGTCAGCCACCGGGTACCTCCAGTTCGATCGTGGTGCCGGCGCCGGGATCGGACCGCACGGTGAGCCGGCCGCCGACGCCGGCGGCCCGGTCCCGCATGGAGACCAGGCCCAGGTGCCGGCCCGCCCGGCGGACGGTGGGCGGGGAGAAGCCGGTTCCGTCGTCCGTCACCCGGAGCAGCGCTCCTCCCCCGGTCCCGCGGCGGGTGAGGGTGACCTCGACGCGGTCGCCCGCCGAGTGGCGCAGGGCGTTGTGCAGGGCCTCCTGGGCCACGCGCAGGACCGCCTCCTCCTGGGCCGCGGGCAGGGCCCGTACGCCGTCGCAGGTGAAGGTGACGTGCGCGGTGTGGGCCCGGTCCAGGACGCGGACCTGGTTGCGGAGGGTGGCGATCAGGCCGTCCTCGGCCAGGGCGGCGGGGCGGAGCTCGGTGACGGCCGCGCGCAGTTCGTCTGCGGCCTCGGCCGCGAGGGTGGCGACCTGCTGGAGCTCGTCCTTGGCCCGGGCGGGGTCGCGGTCCACGAGGGCGGCGGCGGCCTGGGCGGTCAGCCGGAGGGAGAAGAGCTTCTGGCTGACCGCATCGTGCAGCTCGTGGGCCAGCCGGGAGCGCTCCTCGGCGATGGTCAGCTCGCGGCTGCGCTCGTAGAGGCGGGCGTTGGTGAGGGCGATGGCCGCGTGCTGGGCGAGGAGGGAGAGGAGCTCCTCGTCCTCGTCGGTGAAGCCGCGGACGCCGCCGGGGGCGCTCCGCTTGTTGGCGAGGAAGAGCGCGCCGAGGGTCTCCTCGCCGTCCCGGATCGGCAGCCCGAGGAAGTCGGACATGTCGGGGTGGGCGGAGGGCCAGCCCTCGAAGCGGGGGTCCCGGCGTACGTCGGCCAGCCGCTCGGGGCCGTCCTGGTGGAGCATCGCGGCGAGGATGCCGTGCTGGCGGGGCAGCGGGCCGATCGCCCGCCACTGCTCCTCGCTGACGCCGTCCACGACGAACTGGGCGAAGCCGCCGTGGTCGTCCGGGACGCCCAGGGCCGCGTACTCGGCGTCGAGCAGCTCGCGGGCCGAGGCGACGATCGTGCGCAGCACGTCCCGGACCTCCAGCCGGCGGCTCATGGCGAGCAGCGCGGTGCTCACGGCGGCCAGGCCGCCGCCGCGGGGGGCTCGGTGCGGTCCGGAGTGCATGGCCTCACGGTACTCGGGGCGCGCGGGCGGGCGGATCGGGCTCGGGGCGGAGGCGGCTGGGGCTCGCGGCGTAGGTCCGGGCGTAGGCCTCGGGGCCGGAGACGGCCTAGGGCGAAAGGACCCGGCGGGGTGCGGCCCGCGGCCGAGGCGGACGGGCGGTGCGGTTCCTAGGTTGGGGCGTGTGCCGAACGGTACGGAGGGCGAGGGTGTGGTCATGGCTGTGGCGATGGTGACGGGGGCGTCGAGGGGGCTGGGCAGGGCGGTCGCCGGGGAGCTGGCGGCGCGGGGCTGGGACCTGGTGCTGAGCGCGCGGGCCGCGGGGCTGCTGGCGGAGGCCGGTGAGGAGCTGCGGGCGGCCGGTGCGCGGGTGTCGGTGGTGGCCGGGGACGTGTCCTCGGCGGCGCACCGGGCGGAGCTGGTGGCGGCGGCGCGGGCGCTGGGCGGGCTGGACCTGCTGGTGAACAACGCGGGCGTACTGGGCGCGGAGCCGTTGGTGCCACTGGCGGTGCACCCGCTGGAGGGGCTGCGCGAGGCGTTCGAGGTGAACGTGGTGGCGCCGCTGGGGCTGGTGCAGGAGGCGCTGCCGCTGCTGCGGGCCGCGGGCGCCGGGGCGGTGCTGAACATCAGCTCGGACGCGGCGGTGGTGCCGTACCGGACGTGGGGGGCCTACGGGGCGACCAAGGCGGCGGGCGACCTGATGTCGGCGGTGCTCGCGGGCGAGGAGCCGGGGCTGCGCGTGTGGTGGGCCGACCCGGGCTCGATGCGGACGCGGATGATGGCGGCGGCCGAGCCCGGGGAGGACCTGGCGGGGCTGCCGGGCCCGGAGGAGGTGGCTCCGCTGCTGCTGAGGCTGGTCACGGAGCGGCTGCCGAGCGGCCGGTACACGGCGGAGGCCCTGGCCGGGGCCGGGCCGGAGCGGGCCGGGGCGGAGCGGGCCGGGGCGGAGCGGGCCGGGGCGGAGGAGGGCGGGGCCCAGCAGGCCGGGGAAGGACAGCCCCGGGCCCAGCAGGGCGGGGCGGAGCAGGCCGGGGCCGAGCAGAACCGGGCCGAGCAGGCCGAGGCCGGGCAGGGCAGGGCCCGGCAGGCCGGGGCAGCGCAAGCCCGAGCCCAGCAGGCCGGGGCGGAGCAGGGCGGGGTAGGGCAGGACCGGGGAGCGCAGACCCAGGCCCAACAGGCCGAGGCGGCGCAAGACCGGGCCCAGCAGGCCGAGGCGGCGCAGGACCAGGCCCAGCAGGCCGGGGCAGCGCAGGACCAGGCCCAGCAGGCCGGGGCAGCGCAGGACCAGGCCCAGCAGGGTGGGGTGGGGGCGTGAGGGGGGAGGGGGTGCGAGGGGTATGGGAGAAGGGACTGTATATAAGGGACATTCCGCCGGGGCTTGAGGCCCGGGTTCCGGCCGAGCAGCGGGGGGTGGGGGCGGGGCGGGACTCCGTGCGGCTGTTGGTGTCGCGGGGGGCGTCGGACGTGTCGCTGCACGCCTTCCGGGAGCTGCCTGGGCTGCTGCGGGCCGGGGACGTGCTGGTGGTGAACACTTCGGCGACCCTGCCCGCCGCCGTGGACGGGCGGCTCGGCGGCGAGGAGATCGTCGTGCACTTCTCCACGCGGGGCGACGGCGACGACGGCCGCTGGTCGGTGGAGCTCCGCGAACCCGCCGGGCGGGGGACTACGCGGGCTCGGGGCGGCGGGCCCGCCGGCGGGGTCGTGGAGTTGCCCGGTGGGTGGCGGCTCGTGCTGGAAGGGCCGCTGGTTCCGGGGGCGGACCGGTTGTGGTGGGGGCGGGCGGAGGCGCCGCGGGGGTCGGACGAGGGGGTGCCCGCGCTGCTGCGCTCGTACGGGCGGCCGATCCGGTACGCCTACACCGACCGGGACCAGCCGCTGTCGGCGTACCGGACGGTCTTCGCGGTGCCGCGCCCCGACGGGGCCGGTTCGGCAGAGATGCCGAGTGCGGGCCGGCCCTTCACGGCGGGGCTGGTGGCGGAGCTGGCGGCCCGGGGGGTGTGGTTCGCCCCGCTGACCCTGCACACGGGGGTGGCCTCGCAGGAGGCGCACGAGCCGCCGTACCCGGAGCGGTACGAGGTGCCCGCGGCCACGGCCCTGCTGGTGAACACCGCGAGGGCGGCGGGCGGGCGGGTGATCGCGGTGGGGACCACGGCGGTGCGGGCGCTGGAGTCGGCCGCCGGCGGGGACGGGGTGGTGCGGGCCGCCGCGGGCTGGACCGGCCTGGTGGTGACGCCGGAGCGCGGGGTGCGGGTGGTGGACGGGCTGCTGACCGGGCTGCACGAGCCCGGGGCCTCGCACCTGCTGATGCTGGAGGCGGTGGCCGGGCGGGAGGCCGTACTGCGCGGGTATGCCGAAGCCGTGGCGAACCTGTGCCTTTGGCACGAGTTCGGGGACGTCCATCTGCTACTCAAGGATGAGAACCGTCACTGAACGGATTGCTGCCGCAACTGCTGGTGAGATTGATACGTGACCGATGTGAGCCCGCACATAGGACGCACATCACTTACGAAGCTCCCTAGTGGATGGATAAGGGCGCTGTTAGCACTGCCCTGGCAGGTGCTGAGCCCCGAAATCGGGGCTCTGCTCCGGCCCCTGATCCACTAAGCGGGATCGTACGTCACACCTTTGCCACAGGATTTTGCCACCGCTAAGAATTGCTCCCGTCGCACAGCGCCGCGGATCCCGGATCCGGCAGGCGCTTTCCTGCGGCCCCCGCTATTCGAAGAGGTTGCTACGCATGTCCGAGACCAGCACTCCCGGCCACAGTCGTCGTCTGACGAAGGCGCACAAGCTTTCCATCGCCGGTGTAGCCACCCTGGGCGCAGCCGCCCTCGCCTTCTCCCTCGTCCCGGCCTCCGCCGGTGAGACCTCGACGGCCGTGGCCGCGGTCCCCGTCGCCTGGTCCAAGGTCGTCGACGGCGCGCAGACGCAGGCCGTGCAGCAGCACCTCACCGTTCAGCAGGTCGTCGCGGGCCAGCAGGCCAAGGTCGCGCAGGACGCCAAGGACGCCGCCAAGGCCAAGGCCGAGGCCGCCGCGAAGAAGGACCGCGAGCAGAAGGCGGCCGCCAGCCGCTCCGCGAACCGCGTGCCGGTCTTCGCGAACAACCTGGACGGCTGGATCAAGGAAGCCCTCTTCATCATGAAGCGCGAGGGCATTCCGGGCACCTACGCCGGGATCCACCGCAACATCATGCGCGAGTCGAGCGGCAACCCGCTGGCGATCAACAACTGGGACATCAACGCCCAGAACGGCATCCCCAGCAAGGGTCTGCTCCAGGTCATCGCCCCGACCTTCAAGGCGTACCACGTCAAGGGCACCAAGTTCGACCAGTACGACCCGGTCGCCAACATCGTCGCCGCCTGCAACTACGCGGCCGACCGCTACGGCTCCATGGACAACGTCAACAGCGCCTACTAGGCCTTGCGGCGTCCTCCCCAGCCCCCCATGCGCCTCAGGGCGGCCCCGGTGTTCCGGAGCCGCCCTGAGGCGTTCTTGCGTGCCCGCGTACGGGACCTCGCGGTGGCGCTACTTGCCCGCGCGCATGACCTCGGGCTCGTGGCGGCGCAGCAGACGCTGCACCGCGAAGCCGCAGGCGACGCCGAGGAGCAGCAGGACCGTGATGTTCAGGCTCCACTGGCCGACCGTGGCGTCCCAGAGCGGGTCGGTGTTGGTCGGGTTGGCCGCGTCCCACGGCGGCATGAGGACGCCGAGGTTCAGGGTGGTGCCGGCGGCGGCGATCGCCCAGCGGGACGGCATCAGCCAGGCGAACTGCTCCAGGCCCGGGGAGTCGTAGACCTGGAAGAGGATGCCGGTGAAGACGACCTGGACGATCGCGAACATGACGAGCAGCGGCATGGTCTTCTCGGCGGTCTTCACCAGCGAGGAGATCACCAGGCCGAACATCATGGAGGTGAAGCCCAGCGCGATGACCGACAGGCAGATCTCCACGGCCGGCGGCATCAGCAGGCCCTCGGCGGGCAGGTCGCGCGGGGCGAAGCCGATCGCGCAGATGATCACGCCCTGGATGGCCGTGATGACGCCGAGGACGATCACCTTCGAGGCGAGGTACGCCGACCGGGAGAGGCCGGTCGCGCGCTCGCGCTCGTAGATCACCCGTTCCTTGATCAGCTCGCGGACCGAGTTCGCGGCGCCGGAGAAGCACATGCCGACCGCGAGGATCAGCATGATCGTGCCGGCGTCGCCGTTGAAGCGGGACGGCGCCACGGGCGGCGCGAGTCCGAACTTCGCGGGGATGACGACGGAGACCACGCCGAGGACCGCCGGGAGGATCAGCATCAGCCCGATGAAGCCCTTGTCGGACGCGATGACCGACATGTAGCGGCGCATCAGCGTCCAGAGCTGGGAGCCCCAGCCCTGCGGCTTCGGCGGCCGGGTGGACTGCACGGCGGGCTGGACCGACTGGGGGGCGACCGCGTCGATGTCGGCGGCGTACAGCTGGTAGTGCTGCGAGCCCTTCCAGCGGCCGGCCCAGTCGTAGTCGCGGTAGCTCTCGAAGGCGGAGAACACGTCGGCCCAGGTGGAGTAGCCGAAGAAGTTCAGCGCCTCGTCCGGCGGGCCGAAGTACGCGACCGAGCCGCCCGGGGCCATGACCAGCAGCTTGTCGCAGATGGACAGCTCGGCGACCGAGTGCGTGACGACGAGGACGGTGCGGCCGTCGTCCGCGAGGCCGCGCAGCAGCTGCATGACGTCGCGGTCCATGCCCGGGTCCAGGCCGGAGGTGGGCTCGTCCAGGAAGATCAGCGAGGGCTTGGTCAGCAGCTCCAGGGCCACGGACACGCGCTTGCGCTGGCCGCCCGAGAGGGCGGTGATCTTCTTGTCCTTGTGGATGTCGAGCTTGAGCTCGCGCAGCACCTCGTCGATGCGGGCGGCGCGCTCGGACTCGGCGGTGTCGCCCGGGAAGCGGAGCTTGGCCGCGTACTTGAGGGCGGTGCTGACCTTCAGTTCCTTGTGCAGGATGTCGTCCTGCGGGACCAGGCCGATGCGCTGGCGGAGCTCCGCGAACTGCTTGTACAGGTTGCGGTTGTCGTAGAGGACGTCGCCCTCGTTGGCCGGGCGGTAGCCGGTCAGCGCCTTGAGGAGCGTCGACTTGCCGGAGCCGGAGGGCCCGATGACGCCGATCAGCGACTTCTCGGGGACGCCGAAGGTGACGTCCTTGAGGATCTGCTTGCCGCCGTCGACCGTGACCGTGAGGTGGCGGGCCGAGAAGGAGACGTCACCGGTGTCGACGAACTCCTCGAGGCGGTCGCCGACGATCCGGAAGGTCGAGTGGCCGACGCCGACGATGTCGTTCGGGCCGAGCAGGGCGGTGCCGGACTTCGCCAGCGGCTGGCCGTTGACGTAGGTGCCGTTGTGGCTGCCGAGGTCGCGGATCTCGAAGCGGCCGCCCGGCATCGAGTGGAACTCGGCGTGGTGGCGGGAGACCTGGAGGTCGGAGACCACCAGCTCATTCTCCAGCGCACGGCCGATGCGCATGACGTGGCCCAGCGCGAGCTGGTGGAACGTCGTCGGGCTGCGGCGGTCGCCGTACCCCGGTCCCGGGGTGCCGCCGCCCGGCTGCTGCTGGTGCTGCTGCGGCTGGTGCTGCTGCTGCGGGAAGGGCTGGGCCTGCGGCTGCTGCGCCTGCTGGGCGTGCTGCTGCGGGAACGGCGGAGCCTGCTGGACCTGCTGCTCCCAGGGCTGCGCCTGCTGGGCGTGTGCCTGCTGGGCCTGCTGGGCCTGCGGTTGGTGCGCGTACGCCTGGGCCGGCGACTGCTGCGCCGGGGCGGCCGCGCCCGCGACGGGGTTCAGCCGCGGCCCGTCGGTGGCGTTGCCCAGGTGCACCGGCGTGCCCGGTACGAGCTCGGCCTGCTGGACCCTCGCCCCGCGGACGTACGTGCCGTTGGTGCTGCCGTGGTCCTCGATTCCCCAACCTCGCCCGTTCCAGGCGATTGTGGCGTGCCGCCACGACACCCGGGCGTCGTCGATCACCACGTCTCCCTGGGGGTCGCGCCCCAGCGAGTACGACCTGGACGGATCGAGCGTCCAGGTCCTTCCATTCAATTCCAGTACGAGTTCCGGCACTCCAGCCCCACTTAAGTCCCCCGAGAATCCCCCATGACGTCAGGGAGTCTAGGGATGGCGAACATCCGGGGGAACTATTTCAGGCGCACGGCCACAAGGGGAATCCGGCCCCGCCGGAGGGCCCGCACAGGAAGGCCCGTGGGGGACGAAAGTCACCCGGAGAGTGAGATAGAGGACTTCTCGGCGGTGCCGGTGCGCTCCCCGGCCGGGACAGAATGGCTAGCGGACAACGGCCGTCCGCTTCCGCTGCGCCTTCCGGCTCCACCCCACAGGACTGCAATGACGCATACAGATCACGCCGCACCGCCCGGCACCGAGCGCCCCCGACCGCTCGGCCCTCGGAGCGCTGCCCTCGGAGCACGTCGGGCGCTACGGCGGCGCCCGACGGCCGCGCTGGTCTGGCTGCTGCCCGCGCTGGCGACCCTCGGCACCGGCCTCTACCGGATCAGCACCCCGGTGCTGTGGCAGGACGAGCTGGCCACCTACTCGGTGGCCCGGCGGCCCCAGGGCGCGCTGCTGGACATGCTGCAGAACGTGGACGCCGTGCACGGCACCTACTACCTGCTGCTGCACCACTGGATCGGGCTCTTCGGCGATTCCCCCGCGATGCTCCGCCTCCCCACCGTGCTGGCGATGGCCGGCGCGGCGAGCTGCACGGCGCTGGCCGGCAGACGGATGTTCGGCGCGCGCGCCGGACTGGCCGGCGGCCTCGTGTTCGCGCTGATACCGGCCGTCACCCGGTACGGGCAGGAGGCCCGGTCCTACGCCTTCGTGGTGCTGGTCGCCGCACTGGCACTGCTCCTGCTGCTGCGGGCCCTGGAGCGGCCCGGCCCGGTGCGCTGGCTCTGCTACGCGGCTTCGGTGGCGGCCGCCGGCTACTTCCACCTGGTGTCGCTGGTCTTCCTCGGCGCACACGCGGTCGGGGTCGCCCTGTACTGGTGGAAGGACCGCAGGCAGTGGCGGATACCCGCCGGCTTCGCCCTGGCGGCCGGCCTGGGCGTGGCCTGCACCTACCCCCTGATCAGCCTGGGCGAGAAGCAGGCGGACCGGCAGATCGGGTGGATACCCAAGCCGGCGCCGGGCGACCTGGCCGGGATCTGGCCGCAGATCTTCTCCAGCACCCCGATGGCGGCACTGCTGGGCCTGGCCGCCGCCCTCGCCTGGGGCAGCAGACACAGGCGGTCGGCGCTCTTCGGCACGGTCGCGGTGGTGGCGCCGGTGATCACGATATGGGTGATCTCACAGCAGGCCGCCGTCTCCTACTTCATGCCGAAGTACCTGTTCTTCGTCCTGCCCGCGTGGGCGGTGATGGCCGGGGCCGGGATCGCGCTGGTCCGGGTGCGCGGGATGGTGGCGGCGTTCGTGGTGATGGCGGTGCTGGTCGCCCCGGACCACATCGCCATGCACAAGCCGCTCTCGCACGCCGCGTACACCTACCCCGCACCGGTCACCTGGTTCACGCCGCTGGACTACCGGGCGGCGGCCGAGATCGTCGCCGCGGGCTACCGGCCGGGGGACGCGGCGGCCTACGGGCAGCAGCAGAGGGCCCTGTGGTGGGCCGTGGACACCGGGGTCGACTACTACCTGCCGTCGCGCATCCACCTGCCGGACGTGCTGCTCGGCCAGAGCGGCGAAGAGCACAACGACCTGTGGCCGACCCTGGACCCCGACCCCGCCGGCGCGGTGGACGCCCTGGCACCGCCGCGGATCTGGCTGGTCTCCAAGGACGACGGCGGCGACCCCTTCACGACCCTGCCGCCCGAACACGCCAAGGCCCTCCAGGAGCGGTACGTGCAGGAGAGCTACCAGCAGGTCTCGGGCATGTCCGTCGCGCTGCTGGTGCACCGCTGACATGCGGTCCCGGAGGGTGGGACGGGGGTCCTGGGCCGGCGGCGGGGAAGATACGGTGAGGGCACCATGAGCGCTTCGCAGACCTCCGACGTCCCCACCCTCCTCGTCAAGATCTTCGGCAAGGACCGTCCCGGGATCACCGCCGGGCTGTTCGACACCCTCGCCGCCTACTCCGTCGACGTCGTCGACATCGAGCAGGTCGTCACCCGAGGCCGCATCGTCCTGTGCGCCCTCGTCACCCACCCGACCGCCGGCACCGAGGGCGAGCTGCGGGCCACCGTCCACAGCTGGGCCGAGTCCCTCAAGCTGCAGGCCGAGATCCTCTCCGGCACCGGTGACAACCGGCCGCGCGGCAGTGGCCGTTCGCACGTCACCGTGCTCGGGCACCCGCTCACCGCCGAGTCCACGGCCGCCATCGCCGCGCGGATCACCGCGACCGGCGGCAACATCGACCGCATCTTCCGGCTCGCGAAGTATCCGGTGACGGCCGTGGAGTTCGCCGTCTCCGGCACCGCCACCGAGCCGCTGCGCACCGCGCTGGCCACCGCCGCCGCCCAGATCGGCGTCGACGTGGCCGTGGTCTCGGCGGGGCTGCACCGGCGGGCCCAGCGGCTCGTCGTGATGGACGTGGACTCGACCCTGATCCAGGACGAGGTCATCGAGCTCTTCGCCGCGCACGCCGGCTGTGAGGCCGAGGTCGCCGAGGTGACCGAGCGGGCCATGCGCGGGGAGCTGGACTTCGAGCAGTCGCTGCACGCCCGGGTCGCGCTGCTGGCCGGGCTGGACGCCTCCGTGGTGGACAAGGTCCGCTCCGAGGTGCGCCTCACCCCCGGCGCCCGGACCCTGATCCGCACGCTCAAGCGCCTCGGGTACCAGGTGGGCGTGGTCTCCGGCGGGTTCACCCAGGTGACGGACGATCTGCGGGAGAGGCTCGGGCTGGACTTCGCCTCCGCCAACACCCTGGAGATCGTCGACGGGAAGCTGACGGGCAAGGTCACCGGTGAGATCGTGGACCGGGCCGGCAAGGCCCGGCTGCTGCGCCGCTTCGCCGCCGAGGCCGGTGTGCCGCTGGCCCAGACGGTGGCCATCGGTGACGGCGCCAACGACCTGGACATGCTGAACGCCGCCGGGCTGGGCGTGGCCTTCTGTGCCAAGCCGGTGGTCCGCCAGGCCGCGCACACCGCGGTGAACGTGCCCTTCCTGGACGCCGTGCTCTACCTGCTCGGGATCACCCGCGAAGAGGTCGAGGCCGCCGACCTGGCGTGACGCAGACGTCCATCCCTCCTACGACGGAACGGGCCCCGGCACTCTCGAAGTGCCGGGGCCCGCTCTGTCGGCGTGGTCGTCGTTGTCTACGCGTCAGTGGTGCGGGGTCCAGAAGTCCAGCAGGGTGCCCACGCCGTGTTCCACGGACTTCCACGAGCCGGTGAAGGAGACGACGGCGATCCCGGAGGTCGGGAAGCCGCTGCGGTTCATCCGGGCGAGGACATCGCCCTGCGCGCTCCCCGCGAGGGCGTCGGCCAGTGCGTGCATGCCGGGGTTGTGGCCGATGACGAGGAGGTTCTTCACTTCGTCGGAGGTCTCGTTGACCAGGGCGATGAGCTCGCCCAGGGAGGCTTCGTAGAGCCGTTCCTCGTACGTGGTCTTCGGCCGGTGCGGCAGCTCCTGGACGGCCAGCTTCCAGGTCTCCCTGGTCCGGGCCGCACTGGAGCAGAGGGCCAGGTCGAAGGTGATGCCGGTCTGGGCCAGTTTCTGGCCCGCGGCCGGTGCGTCGTGACGGCCGCGCTCCGCTAGGGGGCGGTCGTGGTCCGTGCCGTCCGACCATTCGGCCTTGGCGTGCCGGAGGAGGACGATCCTGCGGGGTGTGTCGGCGCTCATGACTCCCAGCTTCGCATGGATCGAGCCACGGGGCGCAGGGTGTTGAGGGGGTCCCCCGCAGGTGTGGGAGGCGTGGGCGGTGCGCAGGGGCGTGCCCCGGCGCACGGCCGCGGGGTCGCGCTCCCGGTGGCTGGCGCCCCGTCAGCCGACGGCGTTCAGCAGGCGTTCGGTGACGTGGACGAGCGTGGAGCCTTCGCCGGAGGCGGCGTGGGCCTGGCCGGATCCGGCGAGGAGTATGAACAGGAGGCCGAAGGCGAGGGCGGGCAGCGCGAGCGCCCACCAGGGCAGCCGGGCGTCGGCTCCGGTGGCGCGCAGGGCGCGGGGGGCTGCCGGGTGGCGGGGGGCCAGGTGTGTGGGGGCCGACATGGCCGCCTCCGTGGAGTGTGTCGGGCGGGCTCGCTCTTGCTCTTCGAATCTAAGGATTCGAGCAGGCGGTTCCCATCCGGGACGCACCCCAGATGTCCCTGAGCCTGACCCCCTAGATGAGTCATTCCGAATGATCAGTGGTCGTAGGCGACCAGTGATCGTGTGACGGGCTGGCGGGTCTTGTG
>NZ_JANAVF010000035.1 GCF_024213195.1 Streptomyces sp. TBY4
GGCGCTTGAGGACCGGGGTCCGGGCAGCGCCCGGGGAACGGTGGAAGGGCGGGTAGGGGACTCCGCCCCGCAGGGCCCCCACCCGCACCCGGCCCGGGACCCAAGGACGGGCGCCCAGCCCAGCCCAGCCCAGCCCCGCCCTACCGGATCTCGAGGATCTTCTCCCGCATCGCGTACACCACCGCCTCCATCCTGGAATGCAGCTGCAGCTTCTCCAGGATGTTCCGCACATGGTTCTTCACGGTGTTCTCGGAGATGAACAACTCCTTCGCGATGTCGCGGTTGTTCATCCCGGTGGCCACCAGCTTCAAGACCTCCAGCTCCCGGTCCGTGAGCCGCGGCGCCGGCACCAACCGCCGCTCGTCCGTCCGCTGGATCATCGACTTGAACTCCGTGAGCAGCTTCGACGCCATCGACGGACTGATCTGCGACTGCCCGTCGGCCACCGCCCGGATCGCCGTGGCGACCTCGTCCGTGGAGATCTCCTTCAGCAGGTACCCGGTGGCCCCCGCCTTGATCGCGTCGTAGAGGTCCGCCTCCTCGTCGCTGATCGTCAGCATGATGATCTTCGCGGAGGGCGCCACCTCCTTGATCGAGGTGCACGCCTCGATCCCGCCCCGCCGCGGCATCCGCACATCCATCAGCACGATGTCCGGCAGCAGGTCCGCCGCCTTGTCCACGGCCTCCGCCCCGTCCCCCGCCTCACCGACGACCTGGATGTCCTCCTCCTGCGCGAGGACGATCTCCAGCCCGCGCCGGAACAGCGCGTGGTCGTCGACCACGAGCACCCGGATCGGCTCTGCCACCCGGTCCTCGTCACGGCAGCCCGCACCGTCGTCATCGCGCACCGGCCCGAAGCTGTCCGCCATCGTTCCTCCCCCTGCACCACGGTGCTGAGCTGCTGGGTCAATCCGGCGAGAGCGGCCGCCGTCTGACTGCCCGACATGATTCCATGCCCGCGCGACCGAACGGGGGCTGACGAATACAGGCCGACCCATACAAGCCACCGCCGTGCGGACGTCCTGCGGCCATCACCTCATACGAGTGCCCCCGCGCCCGCCTTGGCGAACGCGGGGGCACCACATCGGCACCGCACGAACATCCGGATCCAGCCCGGAATCAGTCCGGAATCAGTCCGGAATCAACGGCTCACCCGCCGAGCGCGCCACCCGCTCCCGCACCGTCGAACTCACCTGAGCTGGAGGCGGCGTCGGAGGCATTGAGGTGGATCACGCCGTAGTCGTAACCGTGGCGCCGGTAGACGACGCTCGGCATCTTGGTGTCGGAATCGACGAACAGATAGAAGTCGTGACCGACCAGTTCCATCTCGTAGAGGGCCTGGTCGAGCGACATGGGTGCGGCCGAGTGGGTCTTCTCGCGAACGATGAGCGGGCCTTCGCCCTGCACTTCCAGCGATCCGATCCGGGTGGTCGGAATCGCGCCCGCGTCCGCCTTCTCGCCGTTGACCGGCTCGCCGTTGCCGTTCAGGGTCGCGGCGTTCGGGACCACGTCGGCGACCTCGGCCGCCGAGAGCCGTCCGTTGCCGCGGCGGGTGTGGCGCTTGTCGTGCTGCTTGCGCAGCCGGGCCTCCAGCTTGTCCTGAGCGAGGTCGAGCGCCGCGTACGGGTCTGCGGCGGCGGCTTCGGCACGAATCACCGGGCCCCGCGAACGCAGGGTGATCTCCACGCGGTCGGAACGGTCGGCCTGGCGCGGGTTGTGCTCCTTGGACACCTCGACGTCCAAGCTGATCACCTTGGCGTCGAGCTTCTGGATCCGCTCCGGATTCAGCTTCTCGGCCACGTGCTTGCGGAACCGGTCGGGCACCTCGGTCTTACGGCCCTTGACGACGATGTCCACGCAGAACTCCGTTCCCGGATAGCTCCGCCTCAGGGGCGAAGCGTCTCCCTTTCGCACCAGACCCCGGTGAACACCGGAGCCTCGGACTTGGCGACTTCCACCTCCTCCTCCCCCATCGGCAAGATCTACACCCCACCGACTTCGGAGTCGAGGGACAACCCCTGACACGAAGTTTCCGAAACGTACAGACGCTCGAAACGTGCGCTCCGATGCGTGGGGCCCAAGGTTCGCCAATTCCTTACAACCGAACATATCCCTCTATGCCGGTTGTCGGCACCCGCTACCGGAACGTACCTCCGATCAAGTGGCCGTTCCCTCTTACTACCTGCAACGATGCGCCTTCCCTCCCAGTTCCAAATCTATTCACGAGTTTTTTGGTCTGTCCGAGTTGCGCCGGTGCCCGGACGCGGGAAGGCGTCCGCCGGCGCCGCCACCACAGCGGCCGCCAGGGGCCCCGCGGCCACCCCTCCCGGCACCCCGATCCCGGCCGCGCGCAGCGCCCGCGCCGCCTCCAGCAGGGTGGATCCGGTGGTGACGAGGTCGTCCACGATCACGATCCGGGCCGCCCCCGCCATCACCCGCACGGCCCCGGGCCGCGCCTCCAGCGCCCCCGCGAGGTTCTCCCGGCGCATCGCCGCCCCCAGGCCCGCCTGGTCGGCCACAGCCCGCCGCAGCCGCAGTACGGGCGTCACGCGCGCGGGCACGCCCTCCCGCCGCAGCCGCGCCGAGGCGGCCAGCGCGATCCTGCGCGCCGGATCGTGCCCGCGCGCCCGCACCCGGTGCCGCGCGGAGGGCACGGGAACCAGGGCCACTCCCCCCGCCCCGGACCCGCCCGCCCCGCCCGCGCGGACCGCGGCCGCCAGGGCGCCGCCGAGTGCGGCGGCCAGCGGCAGCGCGCCGCGCTCCTTGTGGGCCAGTACGACGGCCCGTACGGCCTCCCGGTACGCGGTGGCCGCATACACCGCGGGCAGCCCCGCGGGGCACGGAGACGGCCGTACCGGGCCCGCCCCGGCCCCCCTGAGCTCCGACCGGCAGTCACCGCACAGCACCGCGCGGCCGGCCCCGCAGCCGGCGCACCCGACCGGCAGCACCAGCCCGGCGAGCTCACCGGCCAGCCCACGCCACCCTTCCCGCATGCCTTCCACCCTGCCGGGCCGGGACAGCACTCCACCACCCCTGTGGACAACCACGGAAAAGGGCACGCCGCACCCGACCCCGGACCGCCCCCGGCCTGCCGTCGGCCGACGGTCAGCCGGCCGTCAGCCCGGGTAGACCGGAGTCCGCCCGCCGGCCACCGCCGTGCGCCACTGCGCCCCCGGCGGCAGCCACACGATGCCGTCCTCCAGGGACTCGGCGACCACCGGCTTCTTCTCGTCCTCGCTCGCCGCGACCGCCACCAGCCCGGTGGCCCCGGGCAGCCCGGCCCCGACCATCGAGCCGTCGGCCAGCAGGTAGCGGGCCTGTACGACCCCGCCGCTCTCCCGGCCCACGACCAGCAGCCGGCCCCGCGGCGCCCAGCTCATCGCCGTCACGTCCGCCAGCTGCGGAGCGGCCGGGCGCAGCTCGCGCACCGAGACCGCCGAGTCGTCGCCCTTCCCGTCGGGCCGCTCGATCCGCCCGGTGTACAGGGACTTGCGGCCGTCCTTCTGCACCAGCAGTGCGATCTGCGCCCCGTCGGGCGAGGCCTTGAGCCCCGTGATCCGCCCGCCGTTCAGCCCGGACACCTCGACCCGTTCGGCTTCCCCCGCGCCGCCGGGCAGCCGCCACAGCGCCGCGTTCTGCGGGTCGGTGTCCGCGACCCACAGGTCGCCCGCCGCGTCCCACGAGGGAGTGGTGAGCCCGTTGGGCTTGCCCCCCTTGACGGTCAGCAGCGCCGGCGGCATCGCTCCGGCGGTGGTCAGGTTGACCACGTACAGCCCGTGCCCGTCCTCGGAGACCACCGCGGCGCGCTTCTCGTCGTAGGCCACGGCGGCGGAACCCACCTTGAAGGCCGGGGTCTGGGCCAGCGGCCCGGGAGCCGGCGTGGGCGGGTCCTGCTCCTCGCGGTTGGGGTCCAGGGTGAGCCGCTGGAGCCGGTTCTCCTCGTCCACGTAGTACTGGTGGACGGGCGACGGCGGCCGGTTGGCGATCGTGGCCGCGTCCGCCTCGGCCACCTCGCACAGTGTGGTGCCGTCGGAGCGCAGCAGGTCGACCCGGTCGACCCGGGAGCCCGTCAGGTCCTTGACCGTGTAGAGGAGTTGGGTGGCCATCCGCCGGCACAGCGGCTCCCGGCTGTAGTCCACCTGCTTGCTCAGCGGTACCCGCAGCGTGTTCTGGCCGTCGATCGAGAGGGACTTGGTGCCCTCGCTCAGCTCGGTACCGGTCGGGAAGCTGGAGGTGACGACCGGCCCGAGCCACTTGGAGGGGCCCTGGAGCAGCGAGGCGACGGTCTGGGTGGTGGGGTCCATCCGGGAGTCGGGGTCGCTGCGCTGGCGCACGTAGACGGGGTCGGCGACGAGCGTGGAGCCCGCGAAGTAGTACTTGTTGACCGGCCGGTAGATGCGCTGGAAGTCGGACTCACTGAGCACCAGGCCGCTGGGCGGGGTCGCGATCCGCCAGCGCTTGGCCTCGCCCTCGCCCTCCTGGGTGAGCTGGAGGAACTCCTCGTAGCGCTCGTCGCCGGTCTCCGGCTGGTAGGCGCTGCGCTCGTCCACCGTGGCGAGCATCTTGCCCGCGATCTTGAACCGGGGGGCCGCCGGGTCCTTCTCGCCCTGCACGGAGGACCGGAGGAGGCCGGAGGAGAGCACGGTGACCGCCACTCCGGGGTTCCACTTCTCCGCCGCGTCCTTGGTGAGGTACTTGCGGGCGGTCTGCAGGTGCGGGTCGTCGCTCGTCATGGCCTCCAGGAAGCCGTCGACGATCTCCTGCGGGCTGGCGTTGTCGTCCGGCGGCACACCGAAGACGCGGACCTGGGAGTCGACGCCCTGGGAGGCCTCCACGGGGCGGATCTCACCGTGGTCGGGCATGGAGGCGCAGCCGGCGAGCAGCAGCCCGGCCGCGCCGAGGGCGCAGTCCCTGAGGGCACGCGCCGTGCGCCGCCGCTTCCGGGCCGGTTCAGCGCCCATCCGACCCACCGCCCGGTCCGCCCGCTCCACCGGCTCCGCCCGCTCCCGCTCCACCGCTGCTCTCACCCTCTCGGTCGGTCGCTCCCGCCGCCCCGTCCCCGGAGCCGTCCCCGGAGCCGTCCCTGGAGCCCTCCCCCGAGCCGTTCGCCTGCTCCGCCGCCCGGGTCACCACCCGCGCCCCGCTGCCCGGCAGCGCCGTCGGGTCGGCCGGTACCGGCACCGCACCCGCGACCGGGGACCTCGGCGGTATCGGCGACCGGTCGGTCCGCACCGCCTGCTGCGCCTGCTGCCCGGCTGCCGCGGCGCCCCCCGCGGCCTCCGCCGCGGCGCGGGCCCGGTTGGCCCGGGAGTCCTCGGGCTCCAGCGGGATCGGCGATCCGCGCAGCGGCTCGTCGGCCGTGCGCGGCAGCGTCAGGCGGAACTGCGAGCCGCCGCCGGGCTCGCCCCACGCCTGGAGCCAGCCTCCGTGCAGCCGGGCGTCCTCGACGGCGATGGACAGGCCGAGGCCGGTACCGCCGGTCGTGCGCGCCCGCGCCGGGTCCGCCCGCCAGAAGCGGTTGAAGACCCGGGTGGCCTCGCCGGGCTTGAGCCCGACCCCGTAGTCCCGTACGGCCACGGCGACGGCCCCGCCCGCCGAGGCGAGCCGGACCACCACGTCGCGGCCCTCGCCGTGCTCGACGGCGTTGACGACGAGGTTGCGCAGGACCCGCTCCACGCGCCGGGCGTCGGCCTCGGCTATCACCGGCTGGGTGTCCCCGAGGACGCGGATCCGGGTGTTCTTGTGCTCGGCGAGCGGCTCGGCCCCGTCGATGACGCGGCGTACGACGTCCCGCAGGTCGATCGGCTCCGCCTCCAGGGCGGCCGCGCCCGCGTCGAACCGGCTGATCTCCAGCAGGTCGGCGAGGAGGGACTCGAACCGGTCGAGCTGTCCGGCGAGGAGCTCGGCGGAGCGCGCGGTGACCGGGTCGAAGTCCTCGCGGGCGTCGTAGATGAGGTCCGCGGCCATCCGCACGGTCGTGAGCGGGGTGCGCAGCTCGTGGGAGACATCCGAGACGAAGCGGCGCTGCAGCCGGGAGAGGTCCTCCAGCTGCACGATCTTGTTCTGGAGGGTCTGGGCCATCTTGTTGAAGGCCTCGCCCAGACGGGCGATGTCGTCCTCGCCGGTGACCTTCATCCGCTCCTGGAGCCGCCCCGCCGAGAGCCGCTCGGCGATCCCCGCGGCCATCCGGACGGGGGTGACGACCTGGCGCACGACCAGCCAGGCGATCCCGCCGAGGAGCACGACGACGAAGAGCCCGGCGGTGGCGATGGTGACCTTGACCAGGTTGAGGGACTCCTCCTCCTGGGTGAGCGGGAAGAGGTAGTACAGGTCGTACGGGTCGCCGTTGATGTCGGTGAGCCGCTTGCCGATGACGAGCGCGGGCTCGGGCAGCTTGTCCCCGGCGTCGGTGTAGCGGATCTGCGAGAAGGTCTTGAAGGCGCCGGTCGCGTGGTCGACGTTGCGGCGCAGCCCCAGCGGGACGCTGGCGGCCGGATCCACGTTGCCGGAGGCACGGGCTCCGCGGACGCCCCCGAGGGCTCCGCGGGCCGGCTGTTCCTCGCCGGTCCCGGTCCCGGCGCCCAGCGCGGCCACCTCGAAGGCGCTCTGCCCGCCACTGGCGAGCTGCTTGACCAGGGAGTTCATCCAGGTGCTGGCGTCCCGGCCGACCTTGTTGTCGGAGGCGTCGGGCCCGTCCGCCGTGTAGGGGGTGTTGGCCTTCTCCTGTGCGACCGCGAAGCCGCCCGCGGCCTGGCTCTGCGCGGCCTCCTCCTTGGCGTCGAGGAGGCCCTTGCTGACCTGCGCGATGACCACGAACCCGAGGGCGAGGACCACGGCGAGGGAGATCAGCAGGGTCGCGGCGACCACCCGGAGCTGGATGTTGCGCCGCCACAGCCGGACAGCCGGAAGCAGCGGCCGGCGTACGAGGCGTACGAACAGCCGCAGCACGGGGCCGCCGGGCGCTCCCTCATGGAGCAGCCGGCCGCCCCGCAGCGCCCCCCAGCGGGAGCGGCCACGGGGCTTGCCGGGTGTCATGTCAGCTCGGTCCGGCCTTGTAGCCGACCCCGCGCACGGTCACGACGATCTCGGGGCGCTCCGGGTCCTTCTCGACCTTGGAGCGCAGTCGCTGGACGTGCACGTTGACCAGGCGGGTGTCGGCCGCGTGGCGGTAGCCCCAGACCTGTTCCAGGAGCACCTCGCGGGTGAAGACCTGCCAGGGCTTGCGGGCGAGCGCGACCAGCAGGTCGAACTCCAGCGGGGTCAGGGCGATCGAGGCGCCCTCCCGCTTGACCGAGTGCCCGGCCACGTCGATGACCAGGTCACCGATGGTCAGCTGCTCCGGCGCGGGCTCCTCCGAACGGCGCAGGCGGGCCCGGATGCGGGCCACCAGCTCCTTCGGCTTGAACGGCTTGACGATGTAGTCGTCGGCCCCGGACTCCAGGCCCACGACCACGTCCACCGTGTCGCTCTTGGCGGTGAGCATGACGATCGGTACGCCCGACTCGGCGCGGATCAGTCTGCACACCTCTATGCCGTCCCTACCGGGCAGCATGAGGTCGAGCAGCACGAGATCCGGCTTCGCCTCCCGGAAGGCAGCCAGTGCCTTGTCGCCGTCCGCTACGAACGACGGCTCAAAACCTTCTCCACGCAGCACAATGCCGAGCATCTCGGCCAGCGCGGTGTCGTCGTCGACGACAAGGACGCGTCCCTTCATGGTTGACATCATCCCATTAGCTAATCGTTACCCGGCGGTGAGCTGTCCCACAGCCAAAGGGGCTGGAAATCGTCCCTCGGACCTGCGTGGAGATCAGGGCGCCCAGTGTGCCCCGGATCCGTCCGGCGCGCGTGGGTCCGAACGGCCCGTGATCCCGAAGACCCCTGGTCCGTTGGGGACGGCTGGTCCGTCCGAGGTTGTCACATGGCACGATGGCAGCCGGACCAAGCGCCCCGCACCCCGCGTGCACGTGAAGGAGCGACGATGAACGACTCTCCGGGCTGGGCTACGCCCGGATCCTCCCCGTCCGACGGTGAGGGCTCCCACGGTACGCAGCCTCCTGCCGGCAACCCGACCGGCCCGGGCGACTCCAAGTGGTCCGCCGAGCAGCCGCCCCCCGGTCAGTGGTCCAGCCCGACCCCGGGCCAGACCCCGCCGAACCCGCAGCAGCCCCCCGCGGCTCCGCAGCCGGGCGCGGGCTGGGGCTCGTACGGCGGCGGCTACCCGCCCCCGAACGGCGGCGGCCAGGGCGGCTGGGGCTACCCCGCCCAGGCGGTGAAGCCCGGCGTGATCCCGCTGCGCCCGCTCGGCATGGGCGAGATCCTCGACGGGGCCGTCACCACCATGCGCAAGCACTGGCGCGCGGTCCTGCCCATCACCCTGGTCGTGGCCGTCGTCGTCCAGCTGGCGACCCTGCTCCTCCAGAAGTACGCGTTCAGCGACGTCGTACTGGACCAGTCGAGCAGCGCGCCCCTGGACGACCAGATCGACGCCCTCGGCTCCCTCGCGGCCCTGACGGCGGTCGACGGCTTCGTCCAGCTCATCGCCTCCATCGTGGCCACCGCGATGCTCACCATGGTCTTCAGCCGCGCGGTGCTCGGCCACGGCTCCTCCATCGGAGCGGCCTGGCGCGAGGCCCGCCCCCAGCTCGCCCGGCTGTTCGGCCTGACCCTCCTCCTGGGCATCGGCTCGGCCCTGCTCTTCACCGTCCTGGTGCTGCCCGGCGCCCTCGCCGGACAAGGCGCCCTCGCCGTCCTCGGCGGTCTCGTCGCCCTGGGCCTGATCCTGTGGCTCTGGATCCGCTTCGCCCTGGCCTCGCCGGCGCTGATGCTGGAGAAGACCACCATCCGCAAGGCCCTGACCCGCTCCTCGAAGCTGGTCAAGGACTCCTGGTGGCGGATCTTCGGCATCACCCTCCTGACCAGCCTCATCACCGGCATCGTGGCGGCCCTCATCGTCCTCCCCCTCACCCTCGTGGGCGGGCTGGTCTTCGGCGGCGGCCTCGAAGGAATGGCCGAGGGATCCGGCGCCACCAGCTGGGGCTACCTGATCATGGCGGCCATCGGCGGGGTCATCGCCCTGACGATCACCATGCCGATCCAGGCGGGCGTCACCGTCCTCCTCTACATCGACCAGCGCATCCGCCGCGAGGCCCTCGACCTGGAGCTGGCCCGGGCGGCCGGCATCGAGAACTACGGCACCACCACGCCGCCGACCGGAGGCTGACCCGGGAATGAGGAGCACGGGGGGCCTGCTCAGCCACACACCACCACCCACACCCGGGATCACCATCGGCCGTGAGGCCGCCCGCGAGGCGGCCCGCCGAGAGCTGTCCAAGCCCGCGTACCACGAGAACGACCCGGGGCTGCTCCAGCGGGTCCTGAACCGCTTCTGGGACTGGGTCGGGGACCTCTTCGACCGCGCCTCGGGCGCAACCCCGGGCGGCACCCTGGGCCTCCTGGCCATCGCCCTCTTCCTGCTCCTCGTCCTAGCCGCCCTGTGGTGGCGCCTGGGCGCCCCCCGCCGTACGGCCACAAGTGCGTCGGGCACCCTCTTCGACACCGGGACCCGCAGCGCAGCCGACCACCGCGCCGCCGCCGCGGCCCTGGCCGGCGAGGGCCGCTGGAGCGAAGCCGTCCAGGAGCGCATGCGCGCCGTGGTCCGCTCCCTGGAGGAGCGCACCCTCCTCGACCCCCGCCCCGGCCGCACCGCGGACGAGGCGGCGGCCGAAGCGGCCGTCTCCCTGCCCTCCCACGCCACGGCCCTGCGCACAGCGGCCCGCACCTTCGACGACGTCACCTACGGCGCCCACCCGGCCACCCCCGAGATGTACGCCACCCTCACGACCCTGGACGAGGCCCTGTCCCACACCAAGCCAACAGGCCCCACCCCATGACCCCCACCCCCAGGGACCCAAACCCGACCCCGAAGCCCCCGGACACCGACGCGCCGACCACCCCCGGCACACCCCCCGTGGGCGCAGCCCCGGCCACGAGCCACCCCGCCGCTGGCACGGCCCCCGCCTCTGCACTCCCGGGAACGGGATCCAGCGGGCCGGGCGCAGCCCCGGCCACGGGCCACCCCACCCCCGGCGCAGCCGCCGCGGTCACACCCCCGGGCACCAACCCCGGCGAGCCGGGGACAGCCCCCGCCACGGCCCACCCCGCCCCGGGCACGGCCCCCGCCTCTGCACTCCCGGGTACGGGATCCAGCGGGCCGGGCGCAGCCCCCGCCCCGGGCCACCCCACCCCCGGCGCAGCCACGGTCCCGGCACCCGGCACGGCTGTCTCCGCGCCCCCGGCGGCGCACGCCGCCGCGCCCGGCGGGGCCGCCACCACTCCCCGTACGACCGCCGGAGGCATCCGCCCCCGGGACCTGTGGACCCGCTCGCGCGGGTTCCTCGTCGCGTTCGCGGTGCTCCTCGTCGCCGGTGTGGGCCTCGCCGCCCTGAACTCCGGGGCCCGGCACGGCTACCTCGACCCCCGCTCCGCCGACCCCTTCGGCAGCCGGGCCGTGGCCGAGCTCCTCAAGGAGCGCGGGGTCACCACCCGCGTCGTCACCACCGCCGCGGAGGCCGCCGACGCCGCCGATCCCGGTACGACCCTGCTGGTCACCGACCCCGACCGGCTCGGGGAGACCCAGCTCCGCGACATCCGGTCCGCCATCGACCTCTCCGGCGGCCGGACCGTCCTGCTCGCCCCGAGCTCCCTCAGCCTCCCCTCGCTGGCCCCCGGCACCCGCACCGACGACGACTCCACCGCCCCGGACCCCCACCTCGACCCCGGCAGCGCCTGCACCCTCCCCGCCGCCACCACCGCGGGCCGCGCCGCGACCGGCGGCGGCCTCCGCTACACCACCACCACGCCGGGAGCCACCGGCTGCTACCCCAGCGCCGGCCGCCCCACCCTCCTCGTCCTGCCCACCGGCGTCCGCGGCGGCGACACCGTCCTCCTCGGCTCCGAGGGCATCCTCCTCAACAAGACCCTCGCCGAGGAGGGCAACGCCTCCCTCGCGCTCCAGCTCCTCGGCTCCCGCCCGCACCTCGTCTGGTACATGCCGTCCCTCGCCGACAGCAGCCCCGGCGACGGCGACGGCGAGGAGCAGAGCTTCCTCGACCTGATCCCCGCCGGCTGGAGCTGGGCCCTGCTCCAGCTCTTCGTCGCCGCCGCCGTCGCCGCCCTCTGGCGCGCCCGCCGCCTCGGCCCGCTCGTCACCGAACGCCTGCCCGTCCTCGTCCGCGCCTCCGAGGCCACCGAGGGCCGCGCCCGCCTGTACCGCAAGGCCGGCGCCCGCGACCGCGCGGCCACCGTGCTGCGCGCCGCGGCCCGCGAACGCCTGGCCGCGCTGGTCGGCGTACCGCCCTCCCAGGCCCACGACCCCGCCGCCCTGGTCCCCGCGGTCGCGGCCCGCCTCAAAGCCGGGCCCCCGCACCACCCGGACCCGGACACCCTGCTCTTCGGCACCACCCCCACCACCGATGCGGCGCTCATCGCGCTCGCCGACCACCTCGACGCCCTCGAAAGGGAGGTCCGCACCTCATGACGGCCACCACGGACAGCGCCCGCTCCGCCCTGGAGGCGCTCCGCACCGAGATCGGAAAGGCCGTGGTCGGCCAGGACTCCGCCGTCACCGGTCTCGTCGTAGCGCTCCTGTGCCGCGGCCACGTCCTCCTCGAAGGCGTCCCCGGCGTCGCGAAGACCCTCCTCGTGCGGGCCCTCGCAGCCTCCCTCGAACTCGACACCAAGCGCGTCCAGTTCACCCCCGACCTGATGCCGAGCGATGTCACCGGCTCCCTCGTCTACGACGCCCGCACCGCGGAGTTCTCGTTCCAGAACGGCCCGGTCTTCACCAACCTGCTCCTCGCCGACGAGATCAACCGCACGCCCCCCAAGACCCAGTCCTCCCTCCTCGAAGCGATGGAGGAGCGCCAGGTCACCGTCGACGGCACCCCCCGCAAGCTCCCGGAGCCGTTCCTCGTCGCCGCCACCATGAACCCGGTCGAGTACGAGGGCACGTACCCCCTGCCCGAGGCCCAGCTCGACCGCTTCCTCCTGAAGCTCACCGTGCCCCTCCCCTCCCGCGAGGACGAGATCGGCGTACTGACCCGCCACGCGGCCGGCTTCAACCCCCGCGACCTGCACGCCGCCGGCATCCGCCCGGTCGCCGGCCCGGCCGAGCTCGAATCCGCCCGCAAGGCCGTCGAGGCCACCAGCGTCTCCCCCGAGATCGCCGCGTACGTCGTCGACATCTGCCGCGCCACCCGCGAATCCCCCTCCCTCACCCTCGGCGTCTCCCCGCGCGGCGCCACCGCACTGCTGGCCACCGCCCGCGCCTGGGCCTGGCTCGTCGGCCGCGACTACGTCACCCCCGACGACGTGAAGGCCCTCGCCCTGCCGACCCTGCGCCACCGCGTCCAGCTGCGCCCCGAGGCCGAGATGGAGGGCGTCACGGCCGACGCGGTCATCACCGCGATCCTCACCCACGTCCCCGTACCGCGCTGATGGCCTTCACCGGACGCGCCGCCCTGCTCGCGGCCCTCGGCAGCCTCCCCGTCGGCATCCTCGCCCCGAGCTGGGCGGGGATGCTGGCGGTCAACGCCCCCATCGCCCTGGCCTGCGCGGTCGACTACGCCCTCGCGGCGCCGGTCCGCACGCTCCAGCTGGCCCGCTCCGGCGACACCTCGGTACGCCTCGGCGAATCCGCCGACGTCCACCTCACGATCACGAACCCCTCCCCCCGGACGCTCCGCGCCCGGATCCGCGACGCCTGGCCCCCGAGCAGCTGGCTCCCCGGCACCGAAGTCGCCGGCTCCCGGCACGCGCTGACGGTCCCGTCGGGCGAACGCCGCCGCCTCACCACCCGCCTGCGGCCCACCCGCCGCGGCGACCGCCAGGCCGTCCGCGTCACGATCCGCTCGTACGGGCCCCTCGGACTCCTGGCCCGCCAGGGCCACCACACCGTCCCCTGGACGGTCCGCGTCCTGCCGCCCTTCACGAGCCGCAAGCACCTCCCCTCCCGCCTCGCGCGCCTGCGCGAACTCGACGGCCGTACCAGCGTCCTGACCCGCGGTGAGGGCACGGAGTTCGACAGCCTCCGCGACTACGTACCGGGCGACGACACCCGTTCCATCGACTGGCGGGCCACCGCCCGCCAGCACAAGGTCGCCGTCCGCACCTGGCGCCCGGAACGCGACCGCCACATCCTGATCTGCCTGGACACCGGCCGCACGGCCGCCGGCCGCGTCGGCGACGCCCCGCGCCTGGACGCGGCGATGGACGCGGCCCTGCTCCTCACAGCCTTGGCCACCCGCGCGGGCGACCGCGTGGACCTGCTGGCCCACGACCGCCGCCCCCGCGCCCAGGTCCAGGCCCGCAGCGCGGCCGACACCCTCCCCGCCTTCGTGAACGCGATGGCCACCCTCGAACCGGAACTGGTCGAAACCGACTCCCGCACCCTGGTCTCCACCATCCTGCGCAGCGCCCCGCGCCGCTCCCTGGTGGTCCTCCTGACCAGCCTGGAGGCGGCCCCCATCGAAGAGGGCCTCCTCCCGCTCCTCCCCCGCCTCACCCAGCGCCACACGGTCCTCCTGGCCTCGGTCTCCGACCCCCACGTGGCGGAGATGACGGAATCCCGCGGCACGGTGGACGCCGTCTACGAAGCCGCAGCAGGCACCCAGTCCCAATCGGCCCGCCGCCGCACGGCAGACCAGCTCACCCGTCACGGAGTCCACGTGGTCGACGCCACCCCCGACAACCTGGCCCCAGCCCTGGCCGACGCCTACCTCTCCCTCAAGGCCGCCGGCCGGCTCTGAGGAGCGAAGGCTCAGCGGTTCAGATCGAAGACGCCCACTCCCTTCCCCGCATAGGCCTTCGGCTCGACCGTGGCGACCAGCGCCTGTGAGCCCCACTCGGGAAGGTGACGTGCGGCGTGGACGGCGGCCGCGATGCCGGCCGGTACTCCGTCACGGCACATCTGTGCCACAGCCAAGACGGCGGGATAGTCGAGGTCGAGCATGTGGATCACGTCGAGCTGGCCGATGTGCTCGGCGATCCCCGCGAGAACCACGTCGGCCTCGAGGACCGACAGGACCGGCACCCACAACCGTGTGTCCGCATCGAGATAGGCGCGGTGAATCAGTGCGGACACCTGCCGATTCCCGGACAGCGCAAGCAAGGACGGCGTGTCCAGGACGAGGTGCTGCTGGATCACGCGGCAGCGTCCTCCTGCCGCGCGAAGGCCTCACGGAGCCTACGCCCCACGGCCGCACTCTCCTCGTCGGTCACGTCCACCCCGAAGTGCTCGGCCATGTAGGCCCGCGCACGCTCCGCCCGCTCCCGCCGCTCCTCTGCGGTCAGCGTCGTCTCGGCAAACTCCTGCACCAGAGACCGGATGGACGTCCCACGGGACTCAGCGATGACGGCGAGGCGGTCTCTCACCTCGGCCGGCACACGGATCATGGCATCAGACATGCTCCGAGTATACGGACGCGTAAACACCGGTGGGCGGTGAACGCAGAAAAGCCCCGCACCGAACCCAAAAGGGCTGGTGCGGGGCTTTCCCACAATGATTGTTCGGCGGCGTCCTA
>NZ_JANAVF010000036.1 GCF_024213195.1 Streptomyces sp. TBY4
TTCGTCACACAACGATCTTGGACGCCCTGTCTGCGTTCCCGAACACATCGTCAGCATTCGGAATGACTCGTCTAGGGCAAGACCTGGCGAGTCTCCCGGCATCGGTCCGGCGAGCAGCTCGCCGCGATCCTCGCGAACCGCCACTTCGGTCGGGATGGTTTCGGCGCGCTGAGCCAGGGTCAGGGAGGGCAAGGGCCCAGGGGTGCGGTCCTCACGTCGTCCGGCCGTTCCCCTGCCGTGCCCGAAGTGGCGATGATCAGCAGGTTTGCCGTTAACTGCTTAATCCGGTGCGGCGGGCGGCGGTGCATTCGGGGTCGTGGATGAAGAAGACGCCGGTGACGGGGGCGTCCTGGATGCCGTCGGGGGTGTCGACGATGGCGGAGCCGCGGCCGTCGAGGTGCAGGAGGTGGCCGCAGGTGCTGCGCAAAGTCTCGCAGCCGTCGCCGTTGCGGGAGACAACCCCGGACTCCAGCGGCGCCGAGGCATGGGCTTGCTGGCCGAGCGCGCTGCGTACCAGGAGCCGGCCGGAGGTGTCCCAGGTGGTGGGGTTCGTCCAGGTGCAGCGGCTGATCGTGTCGGAGAAGACCTGGCGTCGCCCGCTGTCGACGTCGGCGTTACCGATCCAGATCAGTCGCAGATGCCCGGGCATTGGGTTGGTCGTCTCGAACATGCCATCACGATCCCACGTACTGGTGCCCTGAGGCGGCTCACACGCGGGGCGGGGGATGCTTCGCACGATGGGGTGAACCCCAGGCAAACGGTGCATTGAGAAGTGTGTCGGCCGCTACATTCGAACCGTCCACAGGGGTTGGGAAGTCGGTCCCCTCAAGCATGGGATCGTGGAGCGGAGCTGATGGCGGAAGGGCCTGCGGAGCGCGTGGTCAACTGGCTTCTCGCGGGGCTGATCGGGGAAGCTGGATTCTCCAACGCCGAGCTTGCTCGCCGGGTCGGTCAGCTTGGCCGGGAGCATGGTCTGGATCTTCGATACGACAAGACCTCGGTCACACGGTGGCTGCGTGGCCAGCAGCCGCGTGGTGCCACCCCGGCTCTGATCGGGGAGGTACTCACTCGGCGTCTGGGCCGGAGCGTGCCGACCCAGGCCTTGGGCTTCGGCGTATGTTCTCCCGTATACGCAGGCTTGGAGTTCGCCGAGACTCATGGACAGGCCGTCGACATCGCAAGCGGGTTGTGGCGCGAGGACTCGGGCGGCAACACCGCGCTGGCAAAGATCGCTTTCGCCCCGTCCGGGCTTGTGGTACCCAGCCGGGACTGGCTGATCGGCCGGGCCAACGAGCCCGTGGGCCGCGCAGACCCGGCCCGGACCGCAGGACTCCAGGTTCCCGAACAGGGGAAGCCTTCCGTCCCCGTTCAGCGGCATACCGGCCGCGCAGCGTGGCCGAGGGTCATGGGCGGGGACATCACGGCGCTGTGCTCGGCCGGTGACCTCTTCCATGCACTCGACCAGACCTATGGGGGTGGGCACGCGCGGCAGGCGCTGGTGAGTTATCTGGCCCATGAGGCCGAGCCGCTACTGCGCGGCACCTACGGTGAGGTGACGGGCAGGCGGCTGTTCGCCGCCGTGGCCGATCTGACCCGCCTGGCGGGCTGGACCGCCTACGACACGGCCGCCCATGGCCTCGCACAAAGGTACTTCGTCCAGGCGCTGCGTTTCACGCAAGCGGCCGGTGACCGGGTATACGGCTGCTATGTCCTGGTGACGATGAGCAGCCAGGCTTCCTACCTTGGACACGGCCGCGAGGCGGTGCAGTTGGCCCGTGTAGCCCAGCAGGGCGTCGGTGCCGGCGCTGGCGCGCAGCCTGTTGTGCAGGCCATGCTGCATTCGGCCGAGGCCCGCGGGCATGCTGCCTGCGGCGATGGCCGGGCCTGCGCGGCGTCGATGGTGCGGGCGGAACGGGCGCTCGGTGCGGTGCGGCCAGGGGACGAAGTGCCGTACTGGGCCCGCTTCTACGACGAGGGTCAGCTCGCGGGAGAGTTCGCGCACTGCCACCGAGATCTGCACCAGTACCGGGCCTGCGCCCAGCAGGCGGAACGTTCCCTGCGACTGCGGGCCCCGGGATACGCACGAAGCCGCCTCCTGTCACGGTTGGTGCTCGCTACCGCCCGCCTGGGCCTGGGCGATCTGGAGCAGGCCTGCGCCATGGGCGCGGCGGCTGCCCGGCAGGCGGCCGAGATGCGGTCCGCGCGGGCTGTGGACTACGTCCGCGCCTTCGAACGCCGCCTGGGCCCCTACCACGACACGGCAGCGGCCCGTGAATACCACGACCAAGTGGCCACGCTCCCTTGAACGCCGGGCGTCATGACCGGGCGCTTCACCATCCCCGGGGCACCCGCTCTGACCAGGTCCGCGGTGAGAGACCCGCGGCCTGCCGAGGAATCACTGGTATGGGGCCGCCCGGGTGTCACACGGTGTGGCTTTCCTGGCAGGGATGGAGCTGTGCGGGCACGTTCTCCTTGAGGTGATGTGCGTCCGGTGGGCGCCGAGGAACCCGTTTGAGGAGCCGCATGGACGCCAGCGAGGGTGATCCGAGAGCCGAGCCCGGCCGGGCGGATGCGCCTGGTCTGGATTGGTGACGCGGAAGACGGTAGCGGGCGTCGGCAGGTGTTCCACGACATGGTCAGCGCGTGCACCTGGATGCACCCGGATCCCGGCGACAGCTCCGAGCGGCAGCTGGTTTGCGACGCGGCTGGTCATTGGGTCGACGGCGCCGAGCCGCTGGCGAAGGGTGTGGTCTTCCGGGACGGCCACGGCCGGGAGAGGCTACGCACCATCTGCGGTCATATGTTGCACCTGGACGGCGCAGGTGGCGCTCGCATTGACACCCTGCACGGGATGAGGGCCGTACCCCTGGTCGGAGTCTTCTTCGTCCACGACCCCGATCGCACCGGAGCGTAGAGCAGAGCCGGGCGTCGTACCGGTGGTGGTGTGGTGCCGTCCCCCAAACACGGCACCACACCGGTTTCAGCCGCGACCGTGGACATGACGGGTGCTCGTCAGGAAGCCCGTCTGGGTCAAGGCGGAACCGGGTCGCCCCGCTCATGCCGCTGAGCAGGCGACCCGGCGTATCGGGTCATCCACTGGCTGATGCACCACCGTGCCCAGCGCCGCACGACCCATTCATCCCCAGTCTCGGCAGACCTGCCCGTTGAGCTTGATGATGTCCGGCAGGTTCCCCCGAATGGGGTCAAAGCGGCCCCCATTCGGTGGCACGGGTGCCCGGCACGAGGGCTTCAGGGGTAGGCGGCTGGGGGCTACGGTGCGGCAGCTGAGCAGCACACGGATCAAGCACTCCGGTCTGCCGGAGCTCGTGGTCTGTCCTGACTGCGGCGACACGGTAGGCCGCTTCCAGCTGGGTGAGGGTGTCGTGGCTGATCTGGACCTGTGCCAGGCACCGCCCTACTCGGTCTTGTGAGCTTGGGTTGGGAAGTGAGCGAAGCAGGCGATCCGGTCCGGTGGTTCAGGGCGGGGACCGCCGGGCCGTGCATCTTCCCCACCAGAATGTGTCGGTCCGCCCGCGTGAGGATCTGGGCCGGTTGGTCTTCTTCTGGGCGAAACCGGCGGCGCGCAGACGGGAGCCGGTTGACCCTGTTGCAATAGCCCACAGCCGGGCTGCGGTGCCGCCCCGCGCGGACAAGGTCCGGGACGGCGCTGTCTACCCACTCTGCCAGGCCCTGCTTGGGAAATCGTGCACGGATGTCTCTGGAAGCGCCCGCACCGCGAACCACTGCGAACGGGTCAGCGCCCACAGGGCCACGATGTCCGCCTCCATTCTTCAAATCAGCTGGTCGGGGAGCGTGTCCGGCCCCTCAGCCACGAAGACACACGGACTGTCGCCTTCCCCGCTGCGATGCAAGGTCTGATCGGCCCAATCGCAAGGCTGGTGATCAGCCGCGTCAGCGCCACCACCGCGAACGCGTGGCAGCGTCCTGACCGTCACCCGATCGGGTGCCTGTGGTGGGCTGATGGGCTGGCTCCGGTGGGGCATTGGAGTGACTGCCGACCCGCCGGGCAGTCCTGGACAGGGCGGGTTTCCGAAGAGGTATCCGGACGCGCCACAGCCGTGTGGCGCGCCGGAACAGTTCGGGAGAGTTCATGCGCACTCGTTTCCTCGCGACCGTGTGTGTCGCCGCCGTGGCGGCTTTCGCGGCACCGGCACTGGCCGTCGCGGACGCCGACATGGACACGCCTTCGATGTCCGGGGACGACGGCCACGACCACAAGGACCTGCACGCCATCGGCCTGACCAAGGACCAGCGCCTGGTCGAGTTCGAGGTCGCTGACCCGTCGAAGGCGTGGGGCGTGGGAAAGGTGTCCGGCCTGTCCGGTGACAGCAAGCTCGTGGGCATCGATTTTCGCGTCCAGAACGAGATGCTTTACGGCGTTGGGGACAAGGGCGGCATCTACACCCTGAGCACGAAGAACGCCAAGGCGATGAAGGTGTCCCAGCTGACCATCGCACTCGCGGGCTCCTACTTCGGCGTCGACTTCAACCCGGCCGCCAACCGCCTCCGTGTCATCTCCGACACCGGCCAGAACCTGCGCCACAACATTGACGGTGCCACACCCCTGGGCACCACCATGGACGGCACACTGACGAATCCCACCACCCCGCCCTCAACTGCTATGGCTGTCACCGGCGCCGCCTACACCAACAATGACCTCAACACCGCTACCGCGACGTCCCTGTTCGACATCGACACCATGGCCGACCGCGTCTCGATCCAGTCCCCTGCCAACGCCGGAAACCTCGCACCCACCGGCAGCCTCGGCATCAACGCCGGCCCCGACGCCGGCTTCGACATCTACTTCAACGCCAAGAAGAACACCAACACCGGCTACGCCACCCTCGACAACGGCAGCGGCCACCGTCTCTACGAGGTCAACCTCCTCACGGGCGGCGTCCGCAGCATGGGAGGCTTCGCCGACGGCGGACAGGTCACCGACATTGCCCTGCCCCTCAACCAGGACTAACCACAGACCGCTCCTGGGGCCGTGGTCGTTGGGGCGGACGCGGCCCACCAGGAGGGAACACCCTGGGGACCGGCACAAGGCACGGAGGCCCAGCCCGGACCCCCTCCGAACCACGGCAGGCTGCCCCTGGGCTGCACACATGGCGAGAGCGTGGTCGGATCACCTCTATGGACCATGACCCCCGGAATGCCCATCGGCCTGAATTGTCCGAGGAGCGCCGTACCGCTCGTATGACCGTCGCGTCACACGCGACCGGGCCTGACGAACTCGAGCAATTCCTGAACATGCTCGGCCTCCGAACAGAGGAAGACTTCCCGACCGCCCGTCGCGTTCCGCAGTAACGCACCCACTCATGGGCTTGGAGGTAGCCGGAGTCGACCCAGCCGGACCTGTCGGCGAGGTGGTACCGCCGTCCTGCTGGCAGGCCAGCGGGACGTGGCAGACCGGGGGGGCAAGACCCACACCACGTGGGAATGCGTCCACGGGTGCTGGCGGACGTGAGCTCAATCCGGGAGGTCACGGTGCCCGACACTCGGTGATCACGATGGTGGGACCGGGAACAGCCCCCGCCACGCCCACGCCCGCCACTTCCGCATCCCGGGGGAATCTCAGGACGATCAACCCAACCTTGCGTGACCCGGGGGCGACTCGTCGCGTCGAACCCGTCATGGCTTGGCATAGCCGGCGTGCAGGTGGGGTCGCACCTGGGCGATGACGAGGGCGACGTCGTCGGCGGCATCGGGGTGACGCAGCCCCGCCAGGAGCCTGTCGCAGGTCGCCTCCAAGGGGAGGCCGTGATCGGCGAGGAGGCTGAGGAGGAGGTCAAGGCGGTCGTCCAGGGCCTCGTCGCGGGTTTCGACAAGGCCGTCGGTGTACAGCACCAGCCGGTCTCCAGGGATCAGGTCGAGGACGGTGGTCTCGAAGGGGGCGCCACCGAGGCCACCTGCCCCTAGCGGAACACCGGCGGGCAGATCAAGCAGGTCGGGGGCCTGTCCTGACCGGATGAGGACGGGGGGCAGGTGGCCGGCGAGGGCGAGGCGGCAGTGGGTGCGGTGCGGGTCCCAGGCGGCGTAGACGCAGGTCGCGATGGTCTGGTCCAGTTCAGCGGTGATGCGGTCGAGCTGGCACAGGACTCGGGCCGGGGCGAGGCCGAGTTCGGCGAGGGTGCGGGTTGCCGTGCGCAGTTGTCCCATGGTGGCGGCGGCGTGGACACCGTGTCCCATGACATCGCCGACGACGAGGGCGGTCTTGTCCTTGGGCTGGGGGATCGCGTCGAACCAGTCGCCGCCGATCCCGCTGGCAACAGCTGCGGGTTGGTAGCGGTAGGCGATCTGGAGGCCGGCGGCCTGGGGTGGTGGGTGCGGCAGAAGGTGTCGCTGAAGGGTGAGGGCGGTGTCGGTGGCGTGCTGGTACCAGCGGGCATTGTCGATGGCTATGGCGGCACGGGTGGCCAGCTCGCCGGCCAGGGCCACGTCGTCGTGGTTGAAGGGGAGCGGGTTGCGGGTACGCAGGAGGCCCAGCACGCCGAGGACCTGGCCGCGGGCGGTCAGAGGCACGGCGAGGTAGGAGTGCACACCCTCTCGTGCAAGGAGCTCTGCGGCGGCCTCGTCACGCGCGATGTGCACCAGATCGCGGCGCGAAACGTGCGCGACCACGACGGGACGACCGGTCGTCACACAGCGTGTGACCAGGCGCTCGGCCGGATAGGTGGTGCGCTCGCCGACCGGGTCGGCAGCGTGGACGGCGTCCGTCTCGTAGGCAGCCGCTACCGCCAAGGCCCGGAAGAAGGCCTGACCCGGCCAGGGGCCGGGCTCAGTGGTTTCGCCGCCTTCTAGGACCGCGTCGAGGACGTCGACCGAGGCTACGTCGGCCAGGTCTCCCACGACGAGGCCGGCCAGTTCTCGGGCGGTGCGCTCGAGGTCCAGGGTGGTACCGACCGTGACCGACGACCGGGCAATGAGGTCCAGGCGCCGGCGGGCCTCGGCTGCCTCGACCTCCGCGCGGTAGCGGTCTGTGACGTCCACCACCCACAGAGCGACACCGATCGCCCGGCCGCCGGGGTCCTCCAGCCGATAGTACGAACCGGACCAGGCATGATCCCGGTCCGGGTCGGCGAGGGTGCGCCCGATGGCGAACTGATCCAGCAGCGGCACGCCTGTCTCCAGGACCTGGCGCATGGAGGCTTCGATCACGTCGGTGTTCAGGAACGGCAGCGCCTCACGGACGGTCCGGCCTAGGTGCTCCTCGGCGGGCAGGCCGTTGATCCGCTCCAGGGTCGGGTTGACCATGACGTAGCGCAGGTCGGTGTCCAGCACAGCCAGGCCGAGCGGGGACTGCGCCACCAGCCGCACCGACATCGCCAGGTCGCGCTCGACGCCGCGCAGAACGGCCTCGTCGCAGGCGATACCCAGGGCGTACACGCCTCCGTGCTCGTCCATCAGCCGCATGTTGCGAAACTCCACCAGCTTCGTGGAGCCGTTCTTGTGCCGCACGGGAAACACCCCGGCCCAGGCACCGCCACCGGCCATGACCCTGGCGAACAATTCCAGAACCAGGTCGACGTACTCCTCGGTGACGAGCAGTTCGGCCGCGTACCTGCCTAGTGCCTCCTTGGCGGACCAGCCGAACAGATCCCGGGCCTGGGGACTCCACAAGGTGATCCGCCCGGCGGCGTCCAGCACCACCGCGGCCACACTCAGCACATCCAGCAGACCGCCCGGCTCGGACGGAACCACGCCCACAGAGCCGGGCCCGGCCCGGAACGCCTCCGACGCAACCATGACCGGACCTCCTTCACCCACTCAGGCGGGCGCCTCGGATCCGACGATCCAGTCCCTCGTTCGCCCGTCTCGGCCCTCCTCTCATCCTCCTCCCACATCGATCGGGCGGCAGCCTCCGCTCGGGGAAGCCGAGCGGAGGGGCAGGGGCCGCGACGCGCGGGCCGACGCCAGGGAGGTCACGCGCCAAGAGCGGCCTGGCCCAGTCCCTCCGGCCCTGTCGACACGCTCTACGTGAGTAGCCCAGTCATGACGAGGAGAGACACAGCCATGTGTGTGAGGAACACTGTCCGGACACGTTCCGGGCGGCCGTCCTGGCCGACCCCGGCACCCAGGCCGCGGCCCCCTCGGGCGAGAGTGGCTCACCAACGACCGGGCTTGATTGATTCCGAGGTCAGTGGTCGTAGGCGGTCAGTGAGCGGATGACGGGTGCGCCGGTCTTGTGGTTGTGCCAGATCGCGGCGGTCAGTGCGAGGAGTCGTTGCAGGACTCGGACGGTGACCCCGGCGGGTGTGCGGCCACCGTGCCGTTCGAGGTCGAGCTGACCTTTCAGGGTCTGATTGACCGACTCGATCAGCTGTCGCAGCGGCTTGAACAGTGCTGATCCGGCCCGCTCGGGTTCGCCCTTGCGGGCCGGCCGCAGCAGCCGGACCCCCAGCCCAGCCAGATCTCGCACGAAATCGCGGCCGTAGTAGTTCTTGTCCGCAAGCAGAGTCGGCCTCGGCCGGTCGGCGAGCAGACCTGGCTCGACGTGGAAGATGTCCAGCAGCACCTCGCGCTCGGCGGCCTTCGCGCTGGTCAAAGCGAACGCAACGGGCATGCCGTGCACGGTGCAGACCAGATGCAGGCGCAAGCCCCAGAAGAACCGCGAGTGGCTGGCGCAGTAGCCGTACTCGGCCCATCCGGCCAGGTCAGAGCGTTTTGCGTGTGAGCGTTCACGTTTTTCGGCTCTGGCGATGATCACGTGACGGGTCAGGGTGTCAGGAGTATTCGGAGCCTGAG
>NZ_JANAVF010000037.1:1809-3457 GCF_024213195.1 Streptomyces sp. TBY4
GGGTGATGGGTGGCTGGTCGTTGCTTGAGAACTACACAGTGGACGCGAGCATCTGTAGGCCAAGTTTTTAAGGGCGCACGGTGGATGCCTTGGCACCAGGAACCGATGAAGGACGTGAGAGGCCGCGATAGGCCCCGGGGAGCTGCCAACTGAGCTTTGATCCGGGGGTGTCCGAATGGGGAAACCCGGCAGTCGTCATGGGCTGTCACCCATGCCTGAACACATAGGGCATGTGGAGGGAACGCGGGGAAGTGAAACATCTCAGTACCCGCAGGAAGAGAAAACAACCGTGATTCCGGGAGTAGTGGCGAGCGAAACCGGATGAGGCCAAACCGTATGCGTGTGATACCCGGCAGGGGTTGCGCATGCGGGGTTGTGGGAATGAGCTTGATCGGTCTGCCGGCCGGTCGGCGAGTCAGAAACCGTTGGTGTAGTCGAAGGACATGCGAAAGGTCCGGCGTAGAGGGTAAGACCCCCGTAGACGAAACATCAGCGGCTTGCTTGCTCATCTCCCAAGTAGCACGGGGCCCGAGAAATCCCGTGTGAATCTGGCGGGACCACCCGCTAAGCCTAAATATTCCCTGGTGACCGATAGCGGATAGTACCGTGAGGGAATGGTGAAAAGTACCGCGGGAGCGGAGTGAAATAGTACCTGAAACCGTGTGCCTACAAGCCGTGGGAGCGTCGCCGTTGTTCTTCGGAACAACGGTCGTGACTGCGTGCCTTTTGAAGAATGAGCCTGCGAGTTAGCGGTGTGTAGCGAGGTTAACCCGTGTGGGGAAGCCGTAGCGAAAGCGAGTCCGAATAGGGCGATTGAGTTGCACGCTCTAGACCCGAAGCGGAGTGATCTAGCCATGGGCAGGTTGAAGCGGAGGTAAGACTTCGTGGAGGACCGAACCCACCAGGGTTGAAAACCTGGGGGATGACCTGTGGTTAGGGGTGAAAGGCCAATCAAACTCCGTGATAGCTGGTTCTCCCCGAAATGCATTTAGGTGCAGCGTCACGTGTTTCTTGCCGGAGGTAGAGCACTGGATAGGCGATGGGCCCTACCGGGTTACTGACCTTAGCCAAACTCCGAATGCCGGTAAGTGAGAGCGTGGCAGTGAGACTGTGGGGGATAAGCTCCATGGTCGAGAGGGAAACAGCCCAGAGCATCGACTAAGGCCCCTAAGCGTACGCTAAGTGGGAAAGGATGTGGAGTCGCAGAGACAACCAGGAGGTTGGCTTAGAAGCAGCCACCCTTGAAAGAGTGCGTAATAGCTCACTGGTCAAGTGATTCCGCGCCGACAATGTAGCGGGGCTCAAGCGTACCGCCGAAGTCGTGTCATTGCAGCAATAGGGCCAACGCCCGCTGTGATGGGTAGGGGAGCGTCGTGTGCCGGGTGAAGCAGCAGCGGAAGCTAGTTGTGGACGGTTCACGAGTGAGAATGCAGGCATGAGTAGCGATACACACGTGAGAAACGTGTGCGCCGATTGACTAAGGGTTCCTGGGTCAAGCTGATCTGCCCAGGGTAAGTCGGGACCTAAGGCGAGGCCGACAGGCGTAGTCGATGGACAACCGGTTGATATTCCGGTACCCGCTTTGAAACGCCCAATATCGAATCAGGCGATGCTAAGCCCGTGAAGCCGTTCCGGACCCTTCGGGGAA
>NZ_JANAVF010000037.1:3557-5121 GCF_024213195.1 Streptomyces sp. TBY4
GGAAAGTGGTGGAGCCGGTGACCCAGACTTGTAGTAGGTAAGCGATGGGGTGACGCAGGAAGGTAGTCCAGCCCGGGCGGTGGTAGTCCCGGGGTAAGGGTGTAGGCCGAGGGGTAGGCAAATCCGTCCCTCATATAAGGCTGAGACCTGATGCCGAGCCGATTGTGGTGAAGTGGATGATCCTATGCTGTCGAGAAAAGCCTCTAGCGAGTTTCATGGCGGCCCGTACCCTAAACCGACTCAGGTGGTCAGGTAGAGAATACCGAGGCGTTCGGGTGAACTATGGTTAAGGAACTCGGCAAAATGCCCCCGTAACTTCGGGAGAAGGGGGGCCATCACTGGTGATCGGATTTACTCCGTGAGCTGGGGGTGGCCGCAGAGACCAGCGAGAAGCGACTGTTTACTAAAAACACAGGTCCGTGCGAAGCCGTAAGGCGATGTATACGGACTGACGCCTGCCCGGTGCTGGAACGTTAAGGGGACCGGTTAGTACACTTTCGGGTGTGCGAAGCTGAGAACTTAAGCGCCAGTAAACGGCGGTGGTAACTATAACCATCCTAAGGTAGCGAAATTCCTTGTCGGGTAAGTTCCGACCTGCACGAATGGCGTAACGACTTCTCGACTGTCTCAACCATAGGCCCGGTGAAATTGCACTACGAGTAAAGATGCTCGTTTCGCGCAGCAGGACGGAAAGACCCCGGGACCTTTACTATAGTTTGATATTGGTGTTCGGTTCGGCTTGTGTAGGATAGGTGGGAGACTTTGAAGCGGCCACGCCAGTGGTTGTGGAGTCGTCGTTGAAATACCACTCTGGTCGTGCTGGATGTCTAACCTCGGTCCGTGATCCGGATCAGGGACAGTGTCTGATGGGTAGTTTAACTGGGGCGGTTGCCTCCCAAAAAGTAACGGAGGCGCCCAAAGGTTCCCTCAGCCTGGTTGGCAATCAGGTGTTGAGTGTAAGTGCACAAGGGAGCTTGACTGTGAGACCGACGGGTCGAGCAGGGACGAAAGTCGGGACTAGTGATCCGGCGGTGGCTTGTGGAAGCGCCGTCGCTCAACGGATAAAAGGTACCCCGGGGATAACAGGCTGATCTTCCCCAAGAGTCCATATCGACGGGATGGTTTGGCACCTCGATGTCGGCTCGTCGCATCCTGGGGCTGGAGTCGGTCCCAAGGGTTGGGCTGTTCGCCCATTAAAGCGGTACGCGAGCTGGGTTTAGAACGTCGTGAGACAGTTCGGTCCCTATCCGCTGTGCGCGTAGGAATATTGAGAAGGGCTGTCCCTAGTACGAGAGGACCGGGACGGACGAACCTCTGGTGTGCCAGTTGTCCTGCCAAGGGCATGGCTGGTTGGCTACGTTCGGGAGGGATAACCGCTGAAAGCATCTAAGCGGGAAGCCTGCTTCAAGATGAGTATTCCCACCTCCTTGAGAGGGTAAGGCTCCCAGTAGACGACTGGGTTGATAGGCCAGATGTGGAAGCCCGGTAACGGGTGGAGCTGACTGGTACTAATAGGCCGAGGGCTTGTCCTCAGTTGCTCGCGTCCACTGTGTTAGTTCTGAAG
>NZ_JANAVF010000038.1 GCF_024213195.1 Streptomyces sp. TBY4
GGTACTGCAGGGGGGACCCTGTGGGAGAGTAGGACGCCGCCGAACAATCATTGTGGGAAAGCCCCGCACCAGCCCTTATGGGTTCGGTGCGGGGCTTTTCTGCGTTTACGGGGTATTTCCTGCCCAAGGGCTGTCCCGTTATCGGCGTCCTGTTCGACGTAGGGTCTGCGAGACGGTGCGGCCGGCGCTGTTGTCTCGGGGACATGAGGGGGCATCGTTGAACCCGAACCCCATCTGCTGCTTCTGCTATCAGGTCATCGATCTCGAGCAGGACGGGGCAGCGACCAAGCTCAGGCTCGGTGCGGTGGACCCGGTGCGAGGCGGCGCCGTGCGGCAGCAGGCGTATTCGCACTCAGACTGTCTGCGCGAACGAGTCCACCCGAACATCGATCTGTGGTTTGAGCTCTGAGCCCAGGCTGATCTCCAAGACCGCCGACCGCGCTGCACCGCGAGGGCGCCGACACCCGCCTGGTCGTCGTGATCGGCAGATCTCTCCCGGGCAACCGCAACGACTGCGAGGCTTGGGAGGAGCCCGGTGCCAAGGCCGCCGTCGGCAGAACGACCACCATCGCCGACGGCGGCTACCCGGGTACCGGGTCATCCCGCACCGCAGACCGCGCGCGCGAAGATCAATTACGGGACAGTCCTTCGCCCTGGGGCTGCCAGACGTAGCGGACGTCCGGTTCGCGCTCCTCATTGCGCAGCCCGTCGGTACGTTCCACCGCGATGAATCCGTGTCGCTCGTAGAACCGTTGCGCCGGCCCGTTGACCTGGAACGTCCACAGCCCCAGCCCATCCGGCCGCTGCTGCTTGGCCAGAGCCACGAGTCGATCGCCCAGACCCTCCCCCCACCACGACGGATCCAGATAGAGCTGTTCCAGTTCTCCGCCGTCGAGTACGAGAAGCCCCACCACGGACCCGTCGGCAGCTGCGACCCAGGTCTCGTACTGCGGCACCACCACGAACGAGAACCAGTCCCGAACCTCGTCGTCGCCGTGCGCAAGACGCACGGTCGGCAGAGCGGCCCTGAAGGAACGCAGCCAGGTGTCGGCCATGCCGGCCGCATCAGAATCCACCGCACGCCGAATCACAAGCTCAGTACTGTCCACAGCCCGGGACTCTCGCAGACGGATGCACCTGCCGCATCCGCATTTGAGGCAGCTGCTGTACCTCGCCGGCCCGCGATGCAGACTCGTACAAGGCAGCGGGTGAGCAGGCGAGTTCGGCCCGATTCCCGGCCCGGACGCCGCCCTCTCTGCTGCCTTGATGCTCAGAAGAAGCTCTGAACGTGGGTGGATGCTCGCCGGAGCGGCAGCGTTGGCGAGACCATGCGGGCGACAGCCGTCTGGCGGGCGGTATGCGGGCCTGAGGGGGAGACGGGATGAGGCGGATGCTCCGGCGGGCAGAAGCGCACAGCGCCGGCGAGGCCCTGGACCCGTACCAGTACGCCTACCTCGCCGGCGGGGGCATGCGGATCGCGGAAAGTGCGGTTGTCTCCCTCATCGAGCGCGGGATGCTGTCCTTGGGGGCCGCCCGCCTACGCGTCATCGGTGGGGATCAACCCGAGCACCCGGTGGAGCTCGCCGTCATCGTCGCCTGCCCGCGGAGCAAGCCGGTGCGGGAGGTCATCGAGGCGGTCAGGAACTCCTCCGAGGTCGACGAACTCGCCCGCCGGCTTGTCTCCTTGGGCCTGGTGCGTCGCCGACGACGGAAGCCCACCCGCGCCGGCCGGCGCCGCCTGGCGGACGCTGCCTCGGCTGGACATGTCCCCGCGCACATCCTCCACGGTCCCGTCGCACTCATTCCTGGCTCCGCCCGACGTGGGCTTCTCGGCACCCACCCCGTCCCCGACGCTCTCGGGTGCACGCTCATCCGCATGGGCAAAGCCCTCGATGACGACCGCGGCCAGGGCTCGGACGCCGGCGCGGATGGAGGCGGTTTCGGCGGAGGTGGTGGTGGTGGCGGCGGTGGTGACTGACAGCGGGGACTGGCCCGATCCGGATCGCATCTACCTGTGTTGGACGGCAGCTTGCCCCGCGACCGGTGTTGGATCCCGTGTACGGGTTCTGGGGATCCGGCTCGGATCCATGGCCAGGTCCAATCAGGGCACTCGGGCGAGGTGCTGGGGACCGCCCTGACGCAGTGGAGGTTCTCCTCCCAATGCGCGGAGTGCTCTCGGGTCACCACCGTGATCGCCTCCACGGCTCCTCCGGTCGGGGCCGGGCAGGAGGAGATGCATTGCTTCACGAGCGAGTTCACGGAGCTTCTGACCGTCCGATACGACCGGGGTAGATGTCGCGGGCCGTACCGATGGGGTTGGTCGGCTCCACGGGCATGGGGCCGGAGCCCGCACAGGACGTGGTCGAGCCCGTGATCGGTGGATGGCTCAAGAGCTGGGCGACACCGTCGCGGACCTTGGTCGAAGCCGTGGGGAGAGGATCTAGCCGTGGGGCTGACCGGGGAGTCTCCCCGACCTCCCGTGTGGCCCGGGCCTGTCTGGACGTGCTGCCGCCTTCCTCGCCTTCCTCGCCGTCCTCATCTGCTCGACCCATCAGCGGATGACCCGAGCCTCTCACCGAGGGATCCCCCCTCCGCTCCGGGAGGGGGGTGTGGGATTAGGCAGCACGCGGATCTCCCCGGCCAGGGCGTCGATGTCGACCGGGTGGCTGGTGTCGATGGTTCGGAGGGGTCCGCCCAGGGCGAGAGGGCCGGGGTGGGATGCCCAGAGTGCGACGCGTTCGTGGATCTGGTCGTGGGTGAGGGCCTGGTCGAGGTCGCCCAGGTGGTGGTGGCGGGTGCGGAAGCGTTCGGTGACGAGGGTGGTCGGGCAGTCGCAGGACACCTCGACCAGGTGGGCGTCCAGCGCCTGGAGCCGGCCGGGGGCGGTGTCGTGGCCACCAGTTCAGGCGTACGGCCCGGGCGGCGTCGTCAGCGAGAGCGAACAGGATGTCGTCGGCGGCCAGGCTCAGCCGGTGGCGCCAGGTGCGGTCACCTACGCCGAGGGAGTCGTACAGCGACTCGAGGACCACGTCCCTGTCGATGAGCGGCAGATCGAGGTGGTTGGCGAGCTCGCGGGCCGGCGTGGTCCTTCCGCTGGCCGGCAGGCCCGTGACGATCACGAAGGAGTTGTCGGCCGCTGCGACAGTCTGGGGCAGTGGCCGAAGGTCGAGCAGGCGGCCTAGGGTGCGCGGCCACCGGGGTGGGTTCGGCACAGCTGGGGCGTTGGCAATGGGGTCCTTACACCGAGGAGGGGCGTCGTGTCGTGCCGATTTTGACGGTGCAGGGGGCGTCATGTAGAGTCAAACGGTTGCCTGGAACTGGACAAGTTCGGCAGCAGCCCCCAAAGAAGCAATTCAGAGTGGGCACCCTCGACTCCTCATCCAGGAATCTGAAGCCGGGAAATCCGGTGGAAAACTTCTGATAGAGTCGGTCTCGCCGGAAAGGGAAACGCGAAAGCGAAGAACTGGAAAGCAAAACCCGCTTCGACCGGGAATCGGACACGAAAGAGTCTGATAGGGTCGGAGACACAAGAACGAAAGCCCGGAGGAAAGCCCGAGAGGGTGAGTACAAAGGAAGCGTCCGTTCCTTGAGAACTCAACAGCGTGC
>NZ_JANAVF010000039.1 GCF_024213195.1 Streptomyces sp. TBY4
TTTTCCCCATCTCGGGTGGTTTGAGCGTCATGTAATTCCTCATCCCGACTTCTCCTAATTGGCCATGGGTACGACGGAGTTCGGGATCGAGGGACCTGGTCATCGCGGAGGCGCGTGGGCGGCCCTGGGCCTGTGGTTCGGAAGGCCGATGGTCAGCCCGGATGGCAAGGAGAACGTTCGTCGTGGTCGACATCACGGAGATCTACGTCCACTGGTACGCGGGTCGCTCGAAGAGCGAGCTGGCCGCTTCGCTGGGGGTGGACCGCAAGACGATCAGGAAGTACCTGGAGCCGGCGGAGGCGTCCGGGATCACGCCGGGCGGGCCGCCGATGCGGGAGGCCGACTGGGCCAAGCTGATCATGAGCTGGTTCCCCGAACTCGCTGACCGGCGGCTGCGGCAGATCACCTGGCCCGACATCGACCAGCACCGCGACTACATCAAGAACCTGCTGGGGACGGTGACCGTCTCGACGATCCACCAGCGGCTGCGGGACGAGTACAAGCTGGACGTGTCGATCTCCTCGTTCCGCCGCTGGGTGCACGCCACGCTCCCCGATGAGACGACAAGGTCGCAGGTCACGGTCTTGCGCGATGACGTCGAACCGGGCTCGGAGGCCCAGATCGACTACGGCCACCTTGGCCAGTGGACCAATCCGAAGACCGGCAAGCGGCACCGGATCTGGGCCTTTGTGATGGTGCTGCCGTGCTCGCGGCACATGTTCGTCCGCCCGGTCCTCTATCTGCACCAGCACGCCTGGACCGAGGCCCACGTCGCCGCCTTCCGCTACTTCGGGGGCGTCCCGCGACGACTGGTGCCGGACAACCTGCGGACCGGGGTCGACAAGCCCGATCTCTACGATCCGAAGATCAACAAGGCGTATGCCGAGCTCGCCACCCACTACGGCGCCCTGGTCGATCCGGCCCGAGCGGCCCGGCCCAAGGACAAGCCGCGGGTCGAGCGGCCGATGCCCTACATCCGGGACTCGTTCTGGCGCGGTCGGGAGTTCACCTCGATCGAGCACATGCAGGCCGAGGCTGTGACCTGGAGCCAGAAGGTGGCGGGCCGGCGGCAGTGCCGGCCGTTGCAGGGGGCCGCCCCGATGGCGGTGTTCGAGGCGATCGAAGCAGAGACCTTGCTGCCTCTGCCAGCCACTGCGTTCGTGCTGGCCCGTTGGTCGACGGCGGTGGTCGGGCCGGACATCCACGTCAAGGTCGGCCGCACCCTCTACTCGGTTCCCTGGAAACTGATCGGCCGCCGGGTCGATGTCCGCTCGACCGCCACGATGGTGCAGGTCTTCCTCGACGGCGACCTGGTCAAGACCCACGTGGCGCTTGAGCAGGGAAAACGCACCGACAGGAGCGACTACCCGCCGGAGAAGATCGCCTTCCAGATGCGCACGCCGATCTGGTGCCGGACCCAGGCATCCGAGGTCGGGGACGCCTGCCGGACCGTGGTCGACCAGCTGCTGGAGGTCAACGCGCTCTACCGGCTCCGCGCCGCCCAGGGGATCCTCGGGCTGAGGAAGAAGTACGGCGACGCGAGGCTGGAGGCCGCCTGCGCGAGGGCCATCACGGTCGGAGACCCGTCCTACCGCACCATCAAGGGCATCCTGATCGCCGGCACAGAGACCGATCCGGAGCCCGAATCGAGCGGGGACGCGGGAGCCGCCGCATTCCTCCACGGGCCCAAGCGGCTGTTCGCCTCCGTCGCCCCGTCCGAGACGGCGGATGAACTCCACGACGACCAGGTCCACGGCGAAGCTGAGGGAAGCATCTGATGAGCGTGATGGATTCTGCCCTGCGCGAGTCGCTGAAGTCGCTGCGGCTCTCGGGGATGCTGGAAACCCTCGATGCCCGCCTTGCCCAGGCCCACGGCGGCGAACTCGGCCACCTCGACTTCCTGCAGGTCCTCTGCCAGGACGAGATCACCCGCCGCGAGACCGTCGCCTTCCAACGGCGCCTGACCCGGGCGAAGTTCGAGCAGCAGGTCACCCTGGAAGAGTTCGACTTCACCGCCTCCTCGAAGCTCCCGGCCGCCCAGATCCGCGACCTCGGGGCCCTGCGCTGGCTCCACTCCGGCGAGTCGGTCATCCTCTTCGGACCGGTCGGGGTCGGAAAGACACACGTCGCCCAGGCCCTCGGCCACCTCGCCGTCCGCCAGGGCGCCCACGTCCGCTTCGCCAAGACCAGCCGGATCCTCGCCGACCTCGCCGGCGGCCACGCGGACCGCACCTGGGACAAGCGGATCCGTGAACTGGTACGGCCCGACGTGCTCATCCTCGACGACTTCGCCATGCGCCAGCTCGGCGCGGCCCAGGCCGATGACCTCTACGAACTGGTCAGCGAACGGCAGGGCAGGTCCCTGATCATCACCAGCAACCGGGCACCCAGCGACTGGTATCCGCTCTTCCCCAACCCCGTCGTCGCCGAATCCCTCCTGGACCGACTGATCAACACCAGCCACCAGGTCATCATGAACGGCCCCAGCTACCGCCCCAACAAGCGCCCCAAGAACCCCACCGACAAGACCAAGTAGGGAAAACCGGTGGACGCCGTCGGGATACTTCCGTCATGGCCGTCACTCAACAACTTGCCCGCATCTCAGCGGAGTATCTCGCCTCCCGCCGCCAGTCAGCTGGCGAATCACTGGATGGAGATCCTCACTGGGATCCGCCCACGGCGGACATCCTGGACCTGGACTGGGCGCCGACTCTGCTCGAACGGATCTGCGAACTGGCAGGTCTCGATGACGTCCACCTGAACGCTCTGCGACAGTCCACCGAGGGCGACACCGCAATCGACCTCGGCTTCCTCAACACGCACCCGCATGCCATCGGCCCCTTCGGATCCGCTCCCACGGCCCTCTCCGCGGCTCAAGTGGCTCGCGTCTCAGACCTGCTCTGGCAGATCGACTTTCCCGCCCTCCTGGACACCCTGCCGACCGACGAAAGAGAGGCCGCTTCCTTGATCGGCGATGGGGCGGACAGGATCGTCGGCGGCCTGAGGAAGTACCTGCTCGGACACTTCAATGCCCTGCGAGAGTTCTACCGTGACGCCTCCCAACGGCGCCTTCTTCTCGTGCTGTGGTGGGACTGACACAGGGCGACCCTCCAGTCAGTTCACGGCAGCATCTGGGGAATT
>NZ_JANAVF010000003.1:0-23319 GCF_024213195.1 Streptomyces sp. TBY4
GTTCTCAAGGAACGGACGCTTCCTTTGTACTCACCCTCTCGGGCTTTCCTCCGGGCTTTCGTTCTTGTGTCTCCGACTCTATCAGACTCTTTCGGGCCTGACTCCCAGTCAGCGGGGTTTGTCTTCCGGGCTGTTGGGCCCTTCCGACTCCCGAACTCTAGTGGATTTCCCGGGCGATTCATAATCGACCTTCGGAAATGAATTCGGGCATGCCGAATGCGTTCCCAGTGGGAGATCGTGCTGAGTTGGGTGCCGCTACGAGGCGGCGGGATTCGCTGTCTCCGAAACCTTTCGGCTCAGGGACAACTCGAAGAACCTTACGGATCCGCGGGGGCCGTGTCAACCCGGGAGGTGGGGCCCCCTCGTTGGGCGGTCAGTGCGGGGACTGGAGGTCCTCCACGCGGTCCAGGAGGCGGGTGAGCATGTCGCCCAGTACGCCCCGCTCCGCCGTGGAGAGGTCCTGGAGGAGGTCCTCCTCGAAGACCGTGGCCGCGCGCATCGCGTCCAGCCACTTGCTGCGGCCCTCCGCGGTGAGCTCCACGATCACGCGGACGCGGTTGTTCTCGTCCCGCTCGCGCGTGACCAGTCCTTCCGCCGTCATGCGGTCGATCCGGTGGGTCATCGCCGCCGGCGTGAGGCCCAGCTGCTTCGCGAGCTCGCTCGGGCCCATCCGGTACGGGGCTCCGGAGAGTACGAGGGCCTTGAGGACCTCCCACTCCGCGTTGCTGATGCCCAGGGCCGCCGTCTGGCGCCCGTACGCGACGTTCATGCGGCGGTTCAGGCGGCTGAGGGCCGAGACGACCTTCTCGACCTGGGGGTCGAGGTCCTGGAACTCGCGCTGATAGACGGCGATCTGCTCGTCGAGGCTCGGCTCGTGGACGGGCGCGGTGCCGTCGGGGGTGTCACCCATGTTCGAAGTATGGCACGAGGCCGTTGGCATCTAACTCCTTCGGTGTGTAGTGTTAAGGATCGAACTTTAGGTATGAAGTCTTCAAGCTTCAGTAATCAAGGTGGTGAGAAGTGACCAAGGTGATGGGCGCTGCGATGCGGAGGATCCAGGCCGGGAACGCGTTGACCGCGTTCGGTATCGGCTTCACGGTTCCGTTCCTCTACGTCTACGCGGCGAAGGTGCGAGAGCTGGATCCCATGTGGGCGACGGGAACGTTCATGGCGTTCGCCCTCGGTGCGCTTCTCGCGCTGCCCTTCACCGGACGGGTGATCGACCGGCGCGGTCCGGTCCCCGTGGTCATCGGTGCGGCGATCGCCGCGTCGTTCGGCGCGCTCTCGCTCGGGCTCTCCACGGGCGTGGTCGCGATCCTGCTCTCCGCGCTCGCGCTGGGTGCGGGCCAGGCCGTCATGCAGCCGGCCCTGGCCACGATGATCGTGCGGTGCTCCACGCCGTCCACCCGGACCCGTGCCTTCGCTCTCCAGTTCTTCATGCAGAACCTGGGGCTGGGCATCGGCGGCCTGATCGGCGGGCTCATCGTCGACGAGAGCCGGCCCGGCAGCTTCACCCTGCTGTTCAGCATCGAGGCCGTGATGTTCCTGGTGCTGGCCGGGGTCATCGCCACGGTGCGGATGCCGCAGGTGCCGGCCATCAGCAACGCGCTCGCCAAGGACGCCGCCCCGGCCGGTGGCGGCTGGAAGCGGCTCATGGAGCACAAGGCCATGGTGCAGTTCTGCATCCTCGGTTTCGTGCTGTTCTTCGCTTGCTACGGGCAGTTCGAGTCGGGTCTCGCCGCCTTCGGTACCGAGGCCGCCGGGATCTCCCCGTCCACGCTCGGTTTCGCGCTGGCCGCCAACACCGGTGCGATCGTGCTGGCCCAGTTCGTCGTGCTGCGGCTGGTGGAGAACCACCGCCGGTCCCGGGTGATCGCGCTGGTCGGTCTGCTCTGGACCGTGGCGTGGATCATCGCCGCCTTCTCCGGGCTGGGGCACGGCAGCGCCGTCATGGCCGCCGCCGCGTTCGTGACCACGTACGCCCTCTTCGGGATCGGCGAGGCCATGCTGTCGCCGACGCTGGCGCCGCTGGTGGCCGACCTGGCGCCGGAGGGCTCCGTGGGCCAGTACAACTCGGCCTTCGCGCTGGTCAAGCAGCTGGCTCTGGCGCTCGGGCCGCTCGGGGTGCCGCTGGCCGCGGGTGTGCCGATGCTCTACATCGGGATCTTCGTCCTGGTCTCGCTCGGCATCGCCGGGCTGGCGCTGCGGCTCGGCAAGCAGCTGACGCCGGTGCAGGACAACCCGTCGCTGGCCGGGAGCACCGTCGTGGTGAAGCGGGTGCAGGACGCCGAGCGCGTGCCCGCGTAAGCGTGGTGAGTAGGTAGGAGAAGGCCCCGGTCCTGTGGACCGGGGCCTTCTCCGTGTCCGGCTACGGGGCCTTGTCGGGGAGGGCGAACTCGCACCAGACGGCCTTGCCGCCGCCCGGGGTGCGGCGGGAGCCCCAGGCCGAGGCGATGGTGGCGACGATGGAGATGCCGCGTCCGGTCTCGTCTGCCGGTTCGGCGCGGCGGCGGCGCGGGAGGTGGTCGTCCCCGTCGGTGACCTCGATGATCAGGCGGCGGTCGGTGCGGCGCAGGCGCAGGCGCATGGGCGGGGTGCCGTGCTGGAGGGAGTTCGCGACGAGCTCGCTCGCGGCCAGGACGCCCAGGTCGCAGAGCTCCACCGGGAAGCGCCAGGAGGCCAGGACTCCCTGGGCGAAGGCGCGGGCGCGGGGGGCGGCCTCGATGCCGCCGAGCAGTTCCAGGGCCGCGTTGTGGAAGAGCTCGGCGTCGGCGCCGGTGCGGGCGGGCTGCTGGAGGACCATGACGGCGACGTCGTCGTCGTGGTCGGCGTCGACTCCCAGGGCGCGCATCAGGCGGTCGCAGATGACGGCGGGGGTGCCCTGGGCGCCGGAGAGGGCGCGTTCCAGGGCGGCGACGCCCTCGTCGATGTCCTCGCCGCGGCGTTCGACCAGGCCGTCGGTGTAGAGGACGGCGGTGGAGCCGGGGCCCAGTGCGATGGTGCCCGAGGTGTGCAGCCAGCCGCCGGTGCCGAGCGGCGGGCCCGTGGGGTCGGCGGCGCGGCGGACGGTGCCGTCCTCGTCGCGGACGAGGATCGGGAGGTGGCCGGCGGAGGCGTACGCGAGGAGGCCCTCGTTGGGGTCGTGGACGGCGTACACGCAGGTGGCGATCTGGCTGGCGTCGATCTCCGCCGCGAGGCCGTCGAGGAGCTGGAGGACCTCGTGGGGCGGCAGGTCGAGTCGGGCGTACGCACGGACGGCGGTGCGGAGCTGGCCCATGACGGCGGCGGCGCGGACGCCCCGGCCCATGACGTCGCCGATGACGAGGGCCGTGCGGCCGGCGCCGAGGGTGATGACGTCGTACCAGTCGCCCCCGACGGCGGCCTCGGTGCCGCCGGGCTGGTAGGTGGCGGCGACGCGCAGGTCGTCGGGCTGCTCCAGCTCCTGGGGGAGGAGGGAGCGCTGGAGGGTGACGGCGGCCTCGCGCTGGCGGCGCTCGCTGGCGCGCAGCCGTTCGGCGGCTTCGGCGTGGTCGGTGACGTCGGCGAGGTGGATCAGGACGCCGGTGCCGGTGTGGGCTTCCGCTTCGCCCTCGGATCCGGTGCCGCCGCCGGTGGCGGTGTGGGCGGGGGTGCCGTCGGCGTCGGCCCGGGTCTTGGGGAACTCGATCGGGGTGCACGTGACCGTGTACGAGCTGGTGCCGCCGGGCGCGGTGCGGTTCTTGGCCGTACGGGGCTTGCCGCTGCGCTGGACCTGGTCGAGGAGCGGGAGCAGGCCGAGCTCGCCGAGCTCGGGGAGGGCCAGGTGCGCGGGGGCGCCGGGGGCTCGGGCGCCGAAGCCGGCCGTGTAGGCGTCGTTGACGTAGGCGACGCGGTGCTCGGGGCCGTGCACGAGGGCGACGAGGGCCGGGAGGCGGTCGAGGACGTCGCGTACGGAGAGCTCGTCGAGGGAGGGCGCGGGGGTTTCCGTACCACCTGCGGCGGGGCCGGAACCGGTGCCGCGGACCGTGGGGTCGGCGGGGCAGCCGTCCGGGCCGGTCGCGGAATGGCCGGCGGCGCCGCGGGCGGCCGGGACCGAGCCTTCGCCCCGTTTGGCCTGGGCGGCGGCGTGTTCGGACCGGGCGGCGGCGCGGCGCTGCGTTCCGGGAAACCGGGCGCTCCAGCGCGTGAAGTTCACTGCTTTCAAGCCTCGTGGTGTCGCTCGTGGTCGCTGTGTCACTCGGTGGCGATCGGGTGGCACTCGGATGTCACGCTGATGTCACTCTGTGCAGGTGTGAGCCCACCTATGGTCACACGTCCAGTGTGGCCGACGGGACTGACAGCATCAGCCTTCGTTCTTCTTCGGGGGGTCCTTGGGGCCTCCGCCCGCCGCGAGTTCGAATTCTGCTCTGGGGTGTTCGAGGGATCCCAGCGAGACGATCTCGCGTTTGAAGAGGCCGGAGAGCGTCCACTCGGCGAGCACGCGCGTCTTGCGGTTCAGGGTCGGGACGCGGCTGAGGTGGTAGGCGCGGTGCATGAGCCAGGCCGGGTAGCCCTTGAGCTTGCGTCCGTAGACGTGGGCGACGCCCTTGTGGAGTCCGAGGGAGGCCACGGAACCCGCGTACTTGTGGGCGTACTCGGTGAGGAGTCCGCCGCGGATGGACGAGACGAGGTTGTCGGCGAGGACCTTGGCCTGGCGGACGGCGTGCTGGGCGTTGGGGGCGCAGGCGACGCCCTTCTCCGGGGCGGTGATGTCGGGGACCGAGGCGGCGTCCCCGGCGGCCCAGGCGTGCTCGATGCCCTCGACGGTGAGGAAGGAGGTGCAGGCGAGGCGGCCGCGGTCGGTCTTGGGCAGGTCGCTGGCGGCGAGGATCGGGTGCGGTTTGACGCCGGCGGTCCACACGACGGTGCGGGTGGGGAAGCGGGCTCCGTCGCTGAGGACGGCGATCCGGTTCTCGCAGGATTCGAGCCGGGTCTCCAGGCGCAGGTCGATGCCGCGGCGGCGCAGTTCTCGGATCGTGTAGGTGCCCATCTCCGGGCCGACCTCGGGGAGGATCCGGTCGCTGGCCTCGACCAGCACCCACTTCATGTCCTCGGGCTTGACGTTGTGGTAGTAGCGGGCGGCGTAGCGGGCCATGTCCTCGAGCTCGCCGAGCGCTTCGACGCCGGCGTATCCGCCGCCGACGAAGACGAAGGTGAGGGCGGCGTCGCGGAGGGCCGGATCGCGGGTGGAGGAGGCGATGTCCATCTGTTCGATGACGTGGTTGCGCAGGCCGATGGCCTCTTCCACGGTCTTGAATCCGATGGCGTATTCGGCGAGTCCCGGAATGGGGAGCGTGCGGGAGACGGAGCCGGGGGCGAGGACCAGTTCGTCGTACTCGATCTCCACGGGGCCGCCGCCCTCCTCGTCGGTGGCGAGGGTGGTGACGGTCGCGGTCCGGGCGGCGTGGTCGATGCGCCGGGCCTCGCCGATGACGATGCGGCATTTCGGCAGGACGCGGCGGAGCGGGACCACGACGTGGCGCGGGGAAATGGAGCCGGCGGCCGCTTCGGGGAGGAAGGGCTGGTACGTCATGTAGGGCTCGGGGGTGACCACCGTGACCTCGGCCTCGTCGGCTCTCAGCTTTCGCTGGAGCCGGAGTGCCGTGTACATGCCTACGTAGCCGCCGCCGACGATGAGGATCCGCGTACGGGGCGGGGTACCGGGGGCCGCGCCCCGGGAGTTAGCAGCCTTCACCGTCCCATGACGCAACGTGGCCGGGAGTTTGTCCACAGGCCCGGCACATTGTGTGACCGGAGGGAACGGCGGGGCGAGGGTGCCGAGGGGTATGGATGGAGGGGAAGGTGCGCAGGTCAGACGGTACGGAATGAGTACTTCCGGGGCCTTCGAACGGAAAATTGAGGGCGAATGCTCCGATCGGGCGGTGGTCCGTCCGGGGCTGCCCCTTCTGAATTGACTCTGGCTCAACTATGTTCGTAACTCGTCGAGGAGTAGGACCAGGGCCCTCATGACCGTGGCCCCCCTCGACATGAAGGCGGGGAGTGTCTCCGGGGGGAGACAAATGATTACCGGGGGATACATATGCACATTTCCGATTTCCATGCTTCTGCCACCGCTCTGTCGTCGGCCGCGTCCACGACCGACAGCCACGGGCGGCTGATGGCCGGCGGCGCCACCACGCACGGCGTGGGCCGCTCCACTCCGCTGCGCGTCGACGCACAGCGCAATCTCGAACACGTACTCCGCGCGGCCCGCGAGGTGTTCGGCGAGCTCGGCTACGGGGCTCCGATGGAGGACGTCGCACGGCGTGCGCGGGTCGGCGTCGGCACCGTGTACCGGCGGTTCCCGAGCAAGGACGTCCTGGTCCGGCGGATAGCCGAGGAGGAGACCTCGCGACTGACCGAGCAGGCCCGCACGGCTCTCGGCCAGGAGGAGGAGCCCTGGCAGGCGCTGTCGCGCTTCCTGCGCACCTCCGTCGCCTCGGGCGCCGGCCGGCTGCTGCCTCCGCAGGTGCTGCGGGTCGGCGGGCCCGGTGAGGACGCCGACGGGGCGGACGGGGCGGTCGAGGAGGCCGCGCGGGTTCCGCACCAGCGTCAGGTCGTCGCGGCCGGCGGGGCGCCCGACCTGCGGGTCGTCGCCGCCGCGCGGACCGGCCTGGACGACGAGCCCTCCGAGGACGCGGGCGCGGGCGAGCTGCTCGAGGTCGTCGGCCGCCTCGTCGACCGGGCCCGGGAGGCCGGTGCGCTGCGCGCCGATGTCACGGTGGCGGATGTGCTGCTGGTGATAGCGACGGCCGCGCCCGCGCTGCCCGACGCGGCGCAGCAGGCGGCGGCTTCCGCCCGGCTGCTCGACATCCTGCTCGAAGGGCTGCGGTCCCGGACGGCGTAGGTCGGGGCGGGTCGGGGCGGGGCGGAGTCGCGCTTCGGCGCCGGGCGCCCGGGACGTGTGGTTCGCGGACCGGGGGCCCGGGCGTCAACCGGCTTCTTCCTGGGGGCTCTCGCTCGAACGGGTGAGGTTCCGTACGGCGATTCGCCGGGGCTTGCCCGGATGAGTGGAAGGTGTGGAGACGGGTTCGGCGCGTGCCCGCCGTGTGACACGCTGGATCGGTGTACCGGTTGAGTGTGTCGTGCGAGGGCTTCCGCGATGAGCGTTGACGGGCGGGAAGAGCCGCACGGTGCTGCCGGAGGCGAGGTCGACGCGGGCAGCCTGCCCGCACGGCAGGTCCCGGCGCAGCGCGAACCGGGCGGCCGGCACGCCGCCGGGGCGAGTGGGGAACTTCCGCCCTCCGACGGGGACTTGATCGCCCGCATGCGCGGGGGCGACGACGGGGCCTACGAGGAACTCTTCCGCCGCCACTCCGATGCCGTGCGCCGCTATGCCCGCACCTGCTGCCGCGACGGGCACACGGCCGACGATCTGACGGCCGAGGTGTTCGCGCGGACCCTCCAGGCCGTACGGGGCGGGGCGGGTCCGGACCAGTCGGTGCGCGCCTACCTCCTCACCACCGTGCGCCGGGTCGCCGCCGCCTGGGCGAAGACGGCCAAGCGGGAGCAGCTCGTCGAGGACTTCGCGCTGTTCGCGGAGCAGGCCTCCGCTTCCGGCGAGGGCGCGGTCGGGCTGCCCGGCCGGGCGGGGGACGACACCCTCGAACTCGGCGCCGACGTGCGGGCCATGCACGAGGCCGAGCAGACCCTCGCGATGCAGGCCTTCCGGAGCCTGCCCGAGCGGTGGCAGGCCGTGCTCTGGCACACCACCGTCGAGGAGGCGTCGCCGAGCGCGATCGCCCCCCTCTTCGGGCTGAGCGCGAACGCCACCGCGGTACTGGCCAGCCGGGCCCGGGAGGGGCTCAAGCAGGCGTACCTCCAGGCCCATGTGAGCACCGCGCTGAGCTCCGGCGGGGACTGCGCCCGGTACGCCGACCGGCTGGGGGCGTACGCCCGCGGGGGCTTGCGGATGCGGGCCGAGCGGGGACTGCGCAAGCACCTGGAGGAGTGCGCCCGGTGCCGGCTCGCCGCGGGCGAGCTCAAGGACGTCAACGCGGGCATTCCCGCGCTGCTGCCGGTCGCCGTCATCGGGTGGTTCGCCGCCGGGTACGCGGCCAAGGCGGCGGGAGTGGTGGCCGGCGGGGCCGTCGCCGCGGGTGGTGCGGGGGCCGCTGCCGCAGCCGCGGGTGGATCGACGGCCGGGGCAGGCGCCGCTGGGGCCGGGACTGCGGGAGCCGGGGCTGCCGGTGGGGCCGCCGGTGGGGGCGGGGCCGGCGGGGTCGGCGGAGCCGTGGCTTCGGAGGGGCTGGGGCTGCCGGCCAAGGCGGCCATCGCCGCCGGGGTCGTGGTGGCCGCGGCCGCCGGAGTGGTGTTCGCGCTGGCCGGTGACGACACCGCTCCCGCCGTGCGCGCGAACCCCGCGCCGGGCGTGGCCGTGCCGGTGCCGCGGAGTCCGGTGCCCGCCGCGCCGGAGCCCGGGCCTTCGCGGGCGGAGCCGCCGGCGGCGCGGGAATCCGTACCGCCGGCGAGGAAGCAGACTCCGCCGCCGGTGGCCGTCGCGCCGCCAGCGGCGGAGCCCTCGCGGAGCCCGGAGCGGTCCTCGCCCGCGCCGAGCCCGAGCCGGGCGCCGAGTGCGCGGCCGAGCCCGACGCCGAGTCCCGTACCGCCCCCGAAGCCGACGCCGACGCCGCCCAAGCCGCCGCCGGCCCCGGAGGGGTTCCGGCTGTCCTCGCTGGGGCAGTCCGCCTACGGGAACCACGAGAACCCCGAGATCGAGACCTGGCGGAGCAGCTGGGTGTGGCAGCGGTGGGGGCCGGTGATCGGCGGACAGCGCTACGGGCACGGGATCACCGTCGGCTCCCGTTCCTCCGTGGAGATCGCCCTCAACCGCAGCTGCGTCAGCTTCTCGGCCCGGGCCGGTGTGGACGGCATGTCGCTGCACACGAACGGCACGGTCCGCTTCTCCGTGTACGCGGACGGACAGCGGCTGTGGCGGTCCCGGGCCCTGGGCTACGAGGACCCGGCGGCGAGCGTGTCCGTCTCCCTCTCGGGGCACAAGACGCTGCGCCTGGTCGTGGAGCGTGCGGAGGGCGGCCGCCTGCCGACGCTGGCGAGCTGGGCCGACTCCGTCATCAGCTGCCGCTGAGCCCGGGCTCCGCCCCGCCGGGCCGGGCTCAGGACAGGGCCGGGCGGCGCAGGGGCACCCCCGTCGGGACCGCTCTGCGGCGCGGGGTGGAGGTGCCGGTCCAGCAGGTGCCGCGGCGGGCCAGGAGGCGGGTCAGCCACAGCTCCATCGAGACGAGTTCGGCGATGCCGTCGAGCGGGACCGGGCGGCCGTCGGCCGCATCCAGGAGGGCCTGGCGCACGACCCGGGCTTCGATCAGGCCCGCGTCCGCCAGGAGGGGCGACGCGAAGAGGGCCAGGAGATCCGGGAGGGCCGCGCGCAGTCCCAGGCGGATCGCCGATTCGTTCGGGGCGTGGGCCGTCGCGCCCCACCCCGCGGGCAGGTCCCGGACCCCGGCGGAGGACAGGACACCGCGCAGGACCGCCGCCCGGGCGCCGGGCTGCACGCGCAGGGATTCGGGCAGGGCCCGGGCGGCCCGTACGACCTGGTTGTCCAGGAACGGGGCGTGCAGCCGCTGGCTGCGGACCTCCACGGCCTGCTCGAAGACCCGGTGGTCGGCGGCGTGCCGGGCCAGGACGGCGCGGGCCCGGGCCTCTCCGGGGCGCAGCGAGAGCGGAGGCCGGCCCGCGGCGGCGGTGAGGCGGATCGATACCTCGGCCAGGGCCTCGCCCGTCAGCCAGGCCGCCGCCGGGCCCGGCCGGGACCAGGTCAGGGCCGCGAGCGAGGCGTCCACCGCGGAGCGGGCGCCCCCGGCCGGGACTCCGTCGCGCAGGCGGGCCGCCGCCGCCTCCATGCCGGCGCGGTACGGCGTACGGGCCAGGCGGCGGGCGGCCGAGTACACGGTGAGGGGGACCAGGAAGGGGGCGAGGGAGGACGGGACGAGGGCGGAGTCGGTCCCGGAGGGGCTGGAGCGGGCCAGGGCCAGGGTGGGGCGGAGCAGGTGACGGCGGCGGCGGTCGAGCAGGAGGTCGGCGAGCCGGGCCGGGTGGGCGTCGAGGACCTGGCGGGCTCCGTGGCCGGTGAAGTGGTCCGCCGAGCCGGCCGCGAGGCGGCGGCGCTCGCGGGCGGCGGAGATGAGGGAGGGGCCGGGTTCGTCGGTGAGCGGGCCGTCGAGGTCGGCGTAGGGGAGGGCCTCCTCGGCGGCGGCGACGACCACGTGGTGCAGCCGGGGGTCGGAGGCGATGGCGTGGGCGCGTTCCAGTTCGGGTTCGCGGCCCCGGGGTGTGGCCAGGTCGTTGAAGGTGACGGCGAGGAGGCGTTCCCCGGTGCGGCCCAGCAGGGCTCCGGGCGCACCCGGGAGTCCGGCTGCGAGCAGGGCCAGGGTCGCGGAGGCGCTGCCGCCGGAGAGGTCGGCCCCGACCCCGGGCGCAGGGGCGCCGCGTGCGGCCCGCCGGTCGGCCGGGCCCATTCCGGGGACGGGCCCGGGGTCGTGGGGCAGCGTCTCGGGAGCATGCCGCGGAGCCGTGAGCCGGGCGCGCACCGCGTCGACCAACGCTTCCCGTACGCCCTCCACCGCGAGCTCGGGATCGGCGGCGGGGGCGGCCACCGCGAGGGAGGCCACGGGCTCGTAGCCGGTGATCTCCCGCGAGCCCTCGCGCAGGATCAGCGCATGGCCCGGCGGGATGCGGCGCACGCCGACGTACGGTGTGCCGTCGCCCAGCGCCTCCGGGCTGTCGGGGCAGGCCAGCAGGGCGGCGAGATGGCCGATGTCGAGCTGCGCCTCGATGAGGTCGGCGAGCGGGAGGGCGGCGGTGGCGTACGCGGTCCCGCTCGCCCAGGGCGTGTAGAAGACGGGGCGGGCGCCCGCGAGGTCGCCGACCACGGTGATGCGGCGGCCGGCCTGGACGACGGCGGTGTAGCTGCCGGGCCACTGGGTGAGGTGGCGCAGGGCGCCGCCGCGGGCGGCGTAGAGCGCGCGGCGCAGTTCCTCGTCGGTGGCGCCGCAGCAGCCGAGGACGGCGAGTCGGGTGAAGGGGTCCGCGGGATCGGCGGTGAGGGTGCGGATCTCGTCCGGGCGCCAGTCCCCGACGGCCCACAGGGGGTCGGGATCGCCCCAGAGGAGCTGGGCTCCGACGGGGACCACCGTGCGGTCGGCTTCGGCGGCGCCCGGTTCGTCGGGGTGGCCGGCGTCGGCGAGGCCGCCGCGGACCGGGCCGTCGCCCCAGCCGGCGGAGCCGTTCTGCGACGCGCCGTGGGTGCTCCCGGAAGCGTGGCCCGGGGCCGATCCGTAGCCCGGGCCGTGGCCCGATCCGTAGCCCGATCCGTATGTGCCCTGGTCGGAGGCGTACGTCGAGCCGTGCGCGGCGCCCGGCGCCGCGACCCGTCCAGCCGTGCCGAAGCTCGCGGCGATACTGCTCCAACCCACCAACCAGCGCACCGCCGCCTCCCCAGCCCGTGGGCACCTGACCGGGGTGCGAACCGCGCGGCCGGCGCTCTGCGCGCGGGCCGGAGGGACCCCGGGTGGCTCGGGGTCCATGCTGCCACGAGACAGGCGTGCGGGAGTGGGTAAGGGGGGCGCACGTATAAACGAACACGCCCCGGCCATGCGGTATTTGGCGTTCCGTTCCGACCGCCCCATAGGTCGCTTTCGGCCATTCTTCGGCCGTACTGAGGGCCCGCGCGAGGCCCGTCCGGAGCCTTCGCCGAGCCTGCGCGGAGCGCGGCCCGGGGGGCGGGATCCACCCCCCGGGCCGTTCCGCCACCCGCGGGGATTGAGGCAGCGGCATCCCCCGGCCCGCCCGGTCCGCGCGGCGGGCCGACCCACGCACCGCACATCGAATCGCCGGGCTCCCGGAGCGGCCAGAGCGCACGGGCGGGCGCACGGCCACACGGGTGGAGCACGCGGTGACACGTGCGCCCCGGCCCCGGGCCCCCGCCCGACTGTGCATACGGACAACAATCCCGCCATACGGAACAGGGGGCCTTAACGCTTGGGAGGCGGGGAACTACGCTGGGTTTACGAAATGCCGGGCGCCTATGCCCCGGCGGCGTCTGCGTTCCGCGTGTGACGAGGGGTGGCGCATGTCCAGGGAGCTCCGCGAGCCCAATGAGAAGCTCGGCGCCGTCCTCGCCCTCGCGGGCATCAGCAACGCCGGGCTGGCGCGGCGGGTCAACGACCTCGGCGCTCAGCGCGGTCTGACCCTCCGCTACGACAAGACCTCGGTGGCCCGGTGGGTGTCGAAGGGGATGGTGCCGCAGGGCGCCGCCCCGCACCTGATCGCGGCCGCCATCGGCGCGAAACTCGGCCGGCCCGTGCCGCTGCACGAGATCGGGCTCGCCGACGCGGATCCGGCGCCCGAGGTGGGGCTGGCCTTCCCGCGCGACGTCGGCGCCGCCGTGCGCTCGGCCACGGACCTCTACCGGCTCGATCTCGCGGGCCGGCGCGGGGGTGGCGGGATCTGGCAGTCCCTCGCCGGCTCCTTCTCGGTCTCGGCGTACGCGACGCCCGCCTCGCGCTGGCTGATATCTCCCGCCGACAGCTCGGTGGCACGCGAGCCGGCGGCAGCACCGGTGGCACCCGCGGCTCCTGTGGCCCGCGAAGCCGTGCCGGGCGCGGCCCCGCCGGAAGGCCTTCCGGCGCCGCCCGGCGCCCGTGTCGGGGGTGTGCCCGCCCAGCCTCCGCGCGAAACTCCGCGCGAAGCGCCACCGGCGCCCGGCCCGGCCGCACCCGCTCCGGCCCCGGCCGACACCGGGGGTCCGCAGCGCGTGGGCCACAGCGACGTGACCAAGCTGCGCGAGGCCGCCGAGGACGCCCGCCGCTGGGACTCCAAGTACGGGGGCGGCGACTGGCGTTCCTCGATGGTGCCCGAGTGCCTCCGGGTGGACGCGGCGCCGCTGCTGCTCGGCTCCTACACCGACGAGGTGGGCCGCGCGCTCTTCGGCGCCACCGCCGAACTGACCCGGCTGGCCGGCTGGATGGCCTTCGACACCGGTCAGCAGGAAGCCGCCCAGCGCTACTACATCCAGGCGCTGCGCCTGGCCCGCGCCGCCGCCGACGTACCGCTCGGCGGGTACGTGCTGGCGTCGATGTCCCTGCAGGCCACCTACCGGGACTTCCCGGACGAGGGCGTGGACCTCGCGCAGGCCGCCGTCGAGCGCAACCGGGGGCTGGCCACCGCGCGGACGATGAGCTTCTTCCGCCTCGTCGAGGCGCGGGCGCACGCGAAGGCCGGCGATTCGGCGGCCGCCGGGGCCGCGCTGAGGGCCTCCGAGGGCTGGCTGGAACGGGCCCGGGACGGGGACGCCGATCCGACCTGGCTGGGCTTCTACTCGTACGACCGCTTCGCGGCGGATGCGGCCGAGTGCTACCGCGACCTCAAACTGCCGCGCCAGGTAAGGCGTTTCACGGAACAGGCACTGTCCCGGCCGACGGAGGAGTACGTACGATCACACGGGCTGCGGCTCGTCGTGAGCGCGGTGGCCGAGCTGGAGTCCGGGAACCTCGACGCGGCGTGCGCGGCGGGAACCCGGGCGGTGGAGGTCGCCGGACGGATCTCGTCGGCCCGGACGACGGAGTACGTACGGGACCTCCTGCACCGGCTGGAACCGTACGGGGACGAACCGCGCGTCGCCGAACTGCGCGAGCGGGCCAGGCCTCTGCTGGTAACCCCGGCATAGGCCCCGCGTGGCCCCGTTGTCAGTGGCGGGGTGCACTATGCAGGGGTGGGAGGTGTCAGTGTGGGCGGCGGCGTGGGCGGCATGGGCAGGCTGGACTGCGATGTGCTGGTGATCGGCGGCGGAATCGTCGGCCTGTCGACGGCGCATGCCCTGGCGGGGCTCGCTCCGGGGACCCGGGTGGTCGTCCTGGAGAAGGAGGACGGCCCCGCCCGGCACCAGACGGGCCGCAACAGCGGTGTGATCCACAGCGGGATCTACTACAAGCCGGGCTCGCTCAAGGCCCGCTTCGCGGTGCGCGGTGCGGCCGAGATGGTCAAGTTCTGCGCGGAGCACGGCATCCCGCACGAGGTGACGGGCAAGCTCATCGTCGCCACCGGGCGGGACGAGCTGCCGCGGCTGCACGCGCTGGTGCAGCGGGGCCGGGAGAACGGCATCCCGGTGCGGGAGCTGGGGCCCACGCAGATCGCGGAGTACGAGCCCGAAGTGCGCGGGCTCGCGGCGATCCACGTCGGGACCACGGGGATCGTGGACTACGGCCGGGTCGCGCGGCAGCTCGCGGAGTCCTCGGGCGCGGAGATCGTCTACGGCGGGGCGGTGGATCTGATCTCGCGCCGGGCGTCGGGCGTGGCGGTGCGGACGAGCGGTGGCACGGTGGTGCGCGCGCGGGTGCTGGTGAACTGCGCGGGGCTGCAGTGCGACCGGATCGCGCGGCTGGCCGGGGACGACCCGGGGATGCGGATCCTGCCCTTCCGCGGTGAGTACTACGACCTGGCCCGGCCCGAGCTGGTGCGCGGGCTGGTCTATCCGGTGCCGGACCCGGCCTTCCCCTTCCTCGGCGTCCACCTGACCCGGGGCATCGGGGGCGGGGTCCACGTCGGGCCGAACGCGGTGCCGGCGCTGGCGCGCGAGGGGTACGGCTGGGGCACGGTCCGGCCGCGGGACCTCGCGGACGAGCTGGCCTGGCCGGGATCCTGGCGGATGGCGGCGCGGCACTGGCGGTACGGAGCGGGCGAGGTGCGGCGGTCGCTGTCGAAGCCGGCGTTCGTCGAGGCGGTACGGAGGCTGCTGCCGGAGGTGCGCGGCGAGGACCTGGTGCCTGCGGCTGCCGGGGTGCGGGCGCAGGCCGTGCTGCGGGATGGGACGCTGGTGGACGACTTCCTGATCCGGGAGGGGGAGCGGGCGGTGCACGTGCTGAATGCGCCTTCGCCGGCGGCCACTGCTTCGCTGCCGATCGGGCGGGAGATCGCCGGGCGGGCGCTGAAGGCGCTGCGCGCCGCGTAGCCCTGCAGGGCTCGGCCCCGGGTCGTGCCGGCCGGGGCCCGGATCGCCGCTGCGCGGGGCGAAGTCCCCTACCCGCCCTTCGACCGTTCCCCGGGCGCTGCCCGGACCCGCGCCTCAAACGCCGGCGGGGCTGGGTGTGTCCCCGGGCTGCGCCCGGACCCCTCCCGGGGCTCCGCCCCAGACCCCGGTCCTCAGACGCCGGACGGCTGAGAGGTGCCCGCGGGGTGGTCGCGCGTAGAATCCGGGGATTGTGTCTGAGTCACTGAGTCCCCAGAATCCCGCCTCCCCGCCCGTGCCGGAGGCGGCCTCCACCTACGTGCCCCCGAAGTGGCGGACCGAGCCGCGGTTCCCCGACGGGCCCTCGCCCGACCCGGCGGGATCGCACCACGAGCGGCGGATCCGGAGCTTCCAGCCCCGCCGCAGCCGGGTGACCACCGGGCAGGGCGAGGCCCTGAAGCGGCTCTGGGGGACCTGGGGGCTCGACATCGACGGGCATGACGTCATCGATCTGAAGGAGATGTTCGACGGGCTCCCCGTCGTGCTGGAGATCGGCTTCGGCATGGGCGAGGCCACCGCGCAGATGGCGGCCGCCGACCCGGGCACCGGGATCCTCGCCGCCGACGTGCACACCCCCGGGCAGGGCAACCTGCTCGCCCTCGCCGAGCGCGGCGGGATGACCAACGTCCGCGTCGCGAACGGCGACGCCATCATCCTGCTCCGCGAGATGCTGCCGCCGGAGTCCCTCGCCGGGCTCCGCGTGTACTTCCCGGACCCCTGGCCCAAGGCCCGCCACCACAAGCGGCGCCTGATCCAGCCCGAGTTCCTCGCGCTGGCCGCCACCCGCATGGCGCCCGGGGCGATCCTGCACTGCGCCACCGACTGGGAGCCGTACGCCGAGCAGATGCTCGAAGTCCTGACGGCCCAGCCGGAGTTCGAGAACACGCAGGCCGACGGCGGTTACGCGCCGCGCCCCGACTTCCGGCCGCTCACCCGCTTCGAGGGGCAGGGCCTCGACAAGGGGCACGTCGTACACGATCTGCTGTTCCGGCGTACGGGTAACGCCCAGAACTGAGCACATCACTCCGCGTGTCGGCTTCGCTCGGTAGAGTCATCATGTGCCCCGAGCGACCCGGCCGCCCCGGCTGCCGCCCCGCGTGCCGCGTACCGCCGGCGCCGTGCGCACGTACGTGCTCGTCGTGCTGCTCGGCGCCTGCGGCATCGCGATCCTGGAACTCGTACGCGAACAGACCGGCACGCCCGGGTTCTTCGTCGGTCTGGGCCTGGCCCTACTGCCGGTGGCGCCGCTCGTGGCGGCGTTCCGGTGGGTGGGGCGGGCCGCGCCGCATCCGTGGGCGCAGCTGTCGTTCTGCTTCGGGTGGGGGGCGTGCGCCGCGGCGCTGATCGCCATACTGGCCAACAGTTTCGCGACCGAGTGGATAGCCGCGGCCACCGCAGATCCCTCCGACGCCGACCAGCTCGGCTCGGTGGCGATCGCCCCCGTGGTCGAGGAGAGCGCCAAGGCGGCCGCCCTGCTGCTGGTGTTCCTGTTCAGGAGACGCCGGTTCACCGACCCCTCCGACGGTTTCGTGCTGGCCGGACTCACCGCCACCGGCTTCGCCTTCACCGAGAACATCCTCTACCTCGGCAACGCCTTCGGCGAGGACCTCGCGAAGGGCACCGGCGTACTGAACTCCGTCACGGCGGCGACCTTCTTCGTCCGGGGCATCGTGTCCCCCTTCGCGCATCCGCTGTTCACCGTGGCCACCGGTCTCGGCTTCGGCGCCGCCGCCCTCGCCGTGCGCCGGTCGCGCCGGATCGGCTACCCGTTGCTCGGCCTGGCCGCGGCCATGGGACTGCACGCGCTGTGGAACAGCTCCTCGGACCTGGGCGAGTCCGGGTTCTACGTGGTCTACGGATGCGTGATGGTCCCGGTGTTCGCGCTCATGGCCTGGCTGGCCGCGTGGATACGGCGCCGCCGGCTGCGGGCCGTCGCCGGGGAGCTCGCCGTGTACGCGGCCGCCGGCTGGCTGGGCCCGGCCGAGGTGCCCGCGCTGGCGTCGATGCCCGCACGCTCCCTGGCCCGCGCGCTGGCCCGGAGCACCGGGGGCCGGCCGGCGGGACGGGCGGTCGCCCGGTACGAGGCCGACGCCGCGGCCCTGGCCCTGCTACGTCACCGGGCGCGCAGCGGCGGCCCGGCCCGGGAGCCGGACTTCGCGGGGCGGGAACGCGAGCTTCTGCGCCGGCTCTGGCTGCGCCGCGCGACGGCGGGCCCGGCGCTGTCCCGGGCGGCGGTGCTGGAGGATCTGCTCCCGCCCTGGTTCGACCCCCTGGGTCCACTCGGCCCCCTCGGCCCGCCCGACGGGCCGGCGCCCGGCTTCGTACCGGACCGGGCGGCGGATGACCGGACTGTGGATCTCGTACCGGGTCCTAGACGTTCAGGCCCCGTGCCTTCAGCCATGTCAGCGGGTCCACCGTGACGCCACCCTTGCGGACTTCGAGGTGGAGGTGGGCGCCGGTGACGTTGCCGGTGGCGCCGACCCGGCCGATGGTGTCGCCCCCGGCGACGGAGCCGCCGGTCACCGACATCGAGGAGAGGTGGCAGTACCAGATCTCGGTGCCGTCGGGGAGCTGCAGCACGATGCGGTAGCCGTACGCCCCGGACCAGCCGGCGGAGATGACCTTGCCGCCGGCGACCGCCTTGACGGGGGTGCCGGTCGGGGCCGCGAAGTCGAGGCCGGTGTGCCGGCCGGAGGACCACATCGAGCCGGAGTCGCCGTAGTGCGAGGTGAGCGTGTAGGCGGAGGTGGGCAGGAAGAAGGCTCCGGCCGACCGGGCGGCGCTCTCCGCCTTGGCCTTGGCCTCGGCGGCCTCCTTGGCCTCCTGCGCCTTGCGCGCCTCCTCGGCCGCGGCCTTCTCGGCGGCCTCCGTCGCGGCCTTCTCGGCCGCCTCCTTGGCCGCCTGGGCGTCCCGGGCCTGCTGGGCCGCGGCCTCCTGGGCCAGCCGTTCGGCTTCGGCCTGCTCCTGGGCGGCGGCGGCCTCCTGCTGGGACTCGGCCTGCTGGAGGATGCGGCTGCGCAGCAGCTCGCCCGCGTCGGAGCGGCGGTCGGCCTGCTGCGGGATGATCCCCGTCCGGGCCGGCTCCGCGGACCGCGTGGCGGTGGTGCCGGCGTCGGTGCCGGAGTCCGCATCGGGCTGGTCCGCGCCGCCGAGCGCCTCGGGGAGGGAGGGCAGGGACGGCAGGGATATGGCGACCTGGGGCCGGTCCTGCGCGGTGGCGATGCCTCCCGCGCCGACCGCGGCGATCACGCCGACGCCGAGGACGGTGGACGAACGGGCCAGTCCCCCGCGCTGCTTGAGCACGCGGTGCTTGCCGCGGGGCGGCCGGGCCGAGTCCTCGGTGGGGTTCCACTCGCCCCAGGCTCCGGCGGTGGGCTGCTCCTGGACGTCGATGCCTTCAGGGGCAGGCGAGTTGGAGGCCACCGGGGCACACTCCTCATGGGCGAGCACGCGCACGGTGCCGTCTCTTGCGACGGCTGGGACGACCGCTCTGCGTTATCGAACGGTAATAGAGAAGGGGGAGTGATTCCAAGCTGTTGCGATTGATCGTTCACGACAATCAGCCACCACCCGCATGGCTTTGGCCAGGACTTCTCACCGCATTCGCTGACTAATCCGGGCAAAAATCACCCCTCCCACCCACCCCTCGCGCCACATCTTCACATTGACGGTCCGTCAGATTGCTTGCCCAGTGCGCCGATCCGATTACGCTCCGTCCCCTTTCGGGACCACCCGGACCGTCCGCCGCCGGCTCGGCTGCCGCGCCCCCGGCCTCGCCACCGCCAGCAGGGCCATGTCGTCCGTCGCCGCGCCGCCCGTGTGGCGGCGGACATCGGTGGCGAGCGCGCTCAGCAACGCGTCGGGCCCCGGGAAGACCCGCCCGCGCAGCCGGGCCGCCGGATCGTAGAAGGCTCCCGCCCCGTCCCGGGCCTCGGTGAGCCCGTCGGTGTACAGGAGCAGTGTCGCCCCCTCCGGGAAGGGCCACTCCTCCACCCGGTCCGGCCAGCCGCCCAGCTCCCCCATGCCCAGCGGCAGCGCTGGCTCGGCGGGGGCCAGCTCCGCGAGGGCGCCGTTCGCGTACAGGAGCAGCGGTTCGGGGTGGCCGCGGTTGACGAGCCGCAGCAGGGCCGCGCCGGCCGGGATCTCGCCGAGCACGCAGGTCGTGAACCCCTCCACCGCGTCCAGGCTGTCGCGCCGGTTCCCCTCCCGGGCCAGCGCCCGCTCCAGCCGCTGCGCCACCCCCTCCAGGGTGGCCTCGCTCTCGGCCGCCTCCCGGAACGCCCCGAGCACCACGGCCACGGCCTCGACCGCCCCGAGTCCCTTCCCCCGTACGTCGCCCACCGCGAGGCGCACCCCGTACGGGGTGTCCTGGACGGCGTAGAGGTCGCCGCCGATGAAGGCGTCCGCCTGCGCGGCCTCGTAGGAGGCGGAGACCTGGAGGCCCGCGATCCGCTCGGCGGGCGTCGGCAGCACGGCGCGCTGGGCGGCCTCGGCGATCCCGCGCGCGGAGGCGAGCTGCTCGGTACCGCGCCGCACGACGATGTTGATCAGCGTGGCCAGCCCGGAGACGGTCAGGAGGGTGGCCACCTCCGTCATGGCCTCCACCTTGAAGCTGGTGCCGTTGTAGATCTGGAGCACGACCACGGCGAGGGTGGCCACGATGCCGGTGAGGACGGTGGCCCGGAGCGAGAACAGCGGGGCCGCGATGAGCGGGGCGGCGGAGAAGAAGGGGGAGCCGGTGAAGCTGGGCGGGGTCAGCAGGTTGAAGAGGAAGCCGAGCACGATCAGGGCGCCCGGGAGCATCCTGACGATCCGGCGGACCACGGCGCTGCCGGCGACCGCGACGAAGACGCGCTCGCCCCTGCCCTGCCGGCCCAGCCCCGCCACGCTGCTCTCCTGCCGCCCGGTCCGCCTCGCCCCCCAAGGCTGGAGGCAGGAGGGTCCGTACGGCGACCCGGGCGGGACCGTTCGGGTGACGGGCCGCGCGGTACGGACACCCGGACACGACGAAGGCCCGGCCCCCCAAAGGGGACCGGGCCTTCGTACTGAGTAGCGGGGACAGGATTTGAACCTGCGACCTCTGGGTTATGAGCCCAGCGAGCTACCGAGCTGCTCCACCCCGCGTCGGTAAACACAACTCTACGCCATCCGGGGGGAAACCCCCGCCAATTAACGCCCGCACCACCCCGGAACAAGGCATCGCCGCAGGTCAGAGCCTTAAAACCGGCCTGCTGACGGCGCTCCGCCCCCTCGCCCCCGGACCGGTCGGCACGCCCTGACTCCCCCTCAGGACACGAAAACGCCCCACCCGGCGAACCGGGTGGGGCGCTGTGAGCTGTAGGCCATGTCGGACTCGAACCGACAACCAACGGATTAAAAGTCCGCTGCTCTGCCAATTGAGCTAATGGCCCTCGGCGTGCTCACCCCAGAGCATAGCCGCAGAGCGCCGGACAGCCGATCGTAAATCGGCTGTCCGGCCCGGGGATGTCGGTGCGGCTCACGGAGCCGGCAGGGCTGCTCCCCCGGTGGAAGCGGTCAGCGTGAGCGAGCCGGAGAGCGCCAGTTCGGCTCCCTGCCCGTCGGCCGGCTTCACCTTGAGCGCCCAGGTGTACGCGCCGCCGGGCAGCGCGGACCCGGCGGGGGACTCCCGGCCGTCCTTCATGGGCTGCAGCAGTCCGCGCACTTCGCCGCCGGTGAGGGTACGGACGACCTTGCCGGTGGCCTTGTCCGTGACGGCCATCGTCCAGGAGGCGGCTGGCTTCGACAGCCACACCCGCGGTGCCCAGCGCTTCGAGGACAGGGCGGACCAGCCGCCGGAGGCCGGGATGCTGCGGTCGATGACGGTCAGGGCGGAGGCCTTGCCGGTGATGCCGACGATGTGGACGGTCTGGCCGGGGTCGACGTAGGCGAAGTTTCCGCCGAAGCGGTCGACGGCGTACTCGCCGCCGTACACCGGCTTCGCCGGGGCGAACTCCCGTACCGCCTTGCCGGAGCGCAGGTTGTAGATCTCGCCGTACTCGCGCACGACGAACCCGTCTCCGAGCAGCGCGTCGGTGTGCATCGGGGTGGCGGGCAGCGGGACCCGCTTCTTCGCCGGCACGTGATAGCCCGACGGGGAGGCGCCCGCTGCGGAGCAGGTCGAGTAGAACCACTCGGCCGTCGCCTGGAGTTCGTACGGTCGGCAGCCCGTGCCCAGGTTCACCCGCCGGACCACCTTCCCGGTGCGCAGGTCCGTCCCGGTGACCACGCCCTTGTCCCCCTCGGGCTGCCACAGCGCGGCGCCCCACAGGGCGGTGGCGGTGCCGGCCGGCGGAGTGGGCAGGAGCTTGCCCGTGTCGATGTCGCCCACGTACGTCCGCTTCCCGGCCGGGTCCCCGATGGCCTCGAACAGGACGAAGCGGCCCGAGGCCGTCACGACGCGGTGCTCGAGGAGGTTCTCGGTGCCCGGGAAGACCAGCTCCCGCGCCAGGTCGTCCGTGCGGGGGTCCTTGACGTACAGCACGCCCGCGCCCCGTCCGGTGCGGCTGCCGAAGGACACGATCCGCCCGTCACCGGTCGGCGAGCCGGCCTGGCCGCCGCCGTTGCCGGCCGCGCAGAGCGAATCGCCCCCCGAGGCGTCGACGCAGGTCCAGGCAGGTGTCCGGGAGACCGTTACGGGGCCCGACAGAGAGGTCCTGAAGCCCAGGAGGCTCCTGTCGTACCCGTCGTGCTGGTCGACGGCCAGCTCGCCCTGGGCGAAGGAGAGGCCGAAGCGGCTCACGGGTCCCGGCGGTATGTCCCGGACCTTCTTGGCCCGGGGGATGCCCTGGGCGTCGAGGGCGATGCGGTGGACTCCCCAGTGGGCCGCATCGGAGCCGCCGACGACGTAGAGATTGCCGTCGGAACCCTTGATGCCCTTGCCCCCGGTCGCGGGCAGCAGGGTGCGTTCTGCTCCGCCCTTGACCGGAATGGCCCTGCCCTCCCTGATGAGCCAGTCGCCCAGGAAATGGCCCTCACGTGCCCCTGCGAAGGAGGGCAGCTTGCGGAGGTCGGACCTCGCCAGCAGGGTCGACTTGCCCTTGTCTGACGACAGGAGAATCCGGGTCGGGCTGAGCGTGGGCCAGTCCATGTCCCACGGACCCTTGACTCCCTCGGGCAGCGGGAGCCGCCGCAGCGTCGCCGTGGCGTAGTCGACAAGGCCGATCCGGGAAGAGCCCGCCCCGTCCTGGTACCAGATCACCGAACCTTGGTCGTCCGACACCATGGGGACGACCGTGAAGCGGTCCCGTGGATACACCTTCTCGGTCGTCTTGATGACGACGTCCTTGCGCGGCTCGGTCTCCCGGCCGATCAGGTGAAGGGTCAGCTGTCCGTCCGCGCGCGCCTGGGTCGCGAGCACCTGGGTCGACGTGAACGGCCCGACCCACTGCCGGCCCTCCTGGGAAGGCACCATCTCGGACCTGTCGGACGCGTAGTCGTGGATCAGCAGGGGGCCCCAGATCGCCGTGTCGGTCGGCCCGTTGAGCTGACACGCGCGCGAGTCACCGGAGGAGTACCGCGAGTGGACGTGGTCGCACCCCCGCCACACCTTCTCGCTGCCGTCCTTCATGCTCGTCCAGACGGTGTCGTCGAGCCGCGCGTCGTACATCAGCAGGCCGGTTCCCGCCGAGCGGACGTACGACCTCGACGGCTCCTTGCTCGGAGGCGCCACCAGAGTGGCCTCCCCGCCCGGCGGTGCCGTCCCCGCGCCCGTCGCCGGTACGGCGCCCAGCCCGGCCAGTGCTGCGGTCAGCGCGAGCGCGGCCAGCGTGCGTGTTCTCGTTCGTTTCGTCATTCCGCCCCCCGGCATAAGTCCGCGGAGCCTAGCAACAACGCGACAGGGCCCCCACGACGGGTGTCGTGGGGGCCCTGTCAGGCGATCAGCTCAGCGGCCGGTCTCAGTCGTTGCGCTTCCAGCGCGGCTTGTCGTCGCGACGGCCGCCGAAGGAGGAGCCGCCGGTCGAGCCGGAGGGGCGGTGGTCGCCGCCGGAGCGGAAGCCGCCCGAGGAGGGACGGTCGTCGCGGCGGAAGCCACCACCGGCGGGACGGTCGCCGCCGGAGCGGAAGCCGCCCGAGGAGGGACGGTCGTCGCGGCGGAAGCCACCACCGGCGGGACGGTCGCCACCGGAGCGGAAGCCGCCACGGTCGCCACCGCGGTCGTCACGGTTGAAACCACCCGACGGGCGGTCGTCACGACGGAAGCCACCACCGGCGGGACGGTCGCCACCGGAACGGAAGCCACCGGACGGACGGTCGTCGCG
>NZ_JANAVF010000003.1:23419-599611 GCF_024213195.1 Streptomyces sp. TBY4
CGGTCGTCACGACGGAAGCCACCACCGGCGGGACGGTCGCCACCGGAACGGAAGCCACCGGACGGACGGTCGTCGCGGCGGAAGCCGCCACGGTCACCACCGCGGTCGTCACGGTTGAAGCCGCCCGAGGGACGGTCGTCGCGGCGGAAGCCGCCGGACGGACGGTCGCCGCCGGAGCGGAAGCCGCCACGGTCGCCACCGCGGTCGCCGCGGTCGTCACGGCGGAAGCCGCCACGGTCGCCACCGCGGTCGTCGCGACGGTTGTCACGGCGCTCGTAGTTGCCACGGTCGTCACGGCTCTGGAACGCGGGGCGCTCCTCCGCGACCGGCTCGGCCACGGCGGCCGCGACCTCGGCCTCGGCGGCCTCGACCACCTCGGCGACAGCGGCCTCCGGGTCCTCGCCGCGCTCGCGCGCGGAACGGGCGACCAGGCGGTCGGCCTCCTCGCGCAGCTCGCCGGCGCGGCGGGTGGCGCGCTCCAGCTGCTTGGTGAGGTCGGCGACCTCGCGCTCGGCCTGCTTCGCGGCGTTGTTCGCGGAGTCGGCCTGGACCTGGGTCAGCGAGCGGGCACCGGTGATCTCGGCGACCTCGGGGTCGAAGGCGCCGACGCCCTGGACGATGTGGCGCGAGGCGTCGACGCCCGCGTCCTCCATCAGGCGGAAGATCTGGCGGCGCTGGTGCGGGAGCGCCAGGGAGACGACCACGCCCGACTTGCCGGCGCGGGCGGTACGGCCCGAGCGGTGCAGGTAGTCCTTGTGGTCGCCGGCCGGGTCCACGTTCAGGACCAGGTCGATGCCGTCGACGTGGATGCCGCGGGCGGCGACGTCGGTGGCGACGAGCGCGTTGACGTAGCCGTCCTTGAAGTCGGCGAGGACGCGGGTACGGGCACCCTGCGTCATGCCGCCGTGCAGCGCGTCGGCCTTCACGCCGGACTCGATGAGCTGCTCGGCGATGCGGTCGGCGCCCAGCTGGGTGCGGACGAAGATGATGGTGCGGCCCTTGCGGGCGGCGATGGCGGCCGTGACCGGCGCCTTGTCCTTCGGCTTCACGACGAGGACGTGGTGCGTCATGGTCGAGACGTTGCCCTGCGCGCTGTCGACCTCGTGCGTGACGGGGTTGGTCAGGTAGCGCTTGACCAGGGTGCCGATCTCGTTCTCCATGGTGGCGGAGAAGAGCATGCGCTGGCCGCCGCCGGGGATCTGGTCGAGCAGCTCGGTGACCTCGGGCAGGAAGCCCAGGTCCGCCATCTGGTCGGCCTCGTCGAGGACCGCGACCTCGACGTTCGCCAGGGAGCAGGCGCCGCGGTTGATGATGTCGCGCAGACGGCCGGGGGTGGCGACGAGGATGTCGACACCGCGCTCCAGAGCGAAGATCTGGTTGCTCATGGAGGTACCGCCGCAGACGACCTTCATCTTGAGGCCGAGCACGTCGCCGTAGGGCTGGAGGGCGTCCGCGACCTGCATCGCGAGCTCACGCGTCGGCGTCAGGATGATCGCGCGGGGCTTCTTCTTCTCGGTGTGGCCACCGGCCAGGCGGGCCAGGGTCGGCAGACCGAAGGAGAGGGTCTTGCCGGAGCCGGTGCGGCCGCGGCCGAGGATGTCCTTGCCGGCCAGGGCGTCCGGGATGGTCGCGGCCTGGATCGGGAAGGGCGCCGTGACACCGTTCTGCGCGAGCTTGCGCACGATGCCGTCCGGCAGACCGAGGTCGCCGAAGGTCAGGGTGGGCTCGGCGTCGGCGTCGTCGGCCTCGTCGGCCGTGTCGTCGAAGTCGTTGGTGGAGTCCTCGAAGGACTCGCCGGACGTCACGTCGGCCTCAAGAGCCTCGATGATCTCGTCGGCGACTACGGCCTCAAGGGCCTCGGTGACCGCAAGGGTCTCGGCGTCGACGATCTCGTTGGAGTCGTTCTCGGGCATGACGGAACGGTCAGAACTGGAAATGGACATGCGAAATGCGAAACCTTCCGGAGTCTCGGCACGCGCCCAAACTCCGTGAATCGCAAATCGACCGCCTCAATGCGGTCAGCCACGGTTGGGGAGAGTACGCGCCACACGGCGCTCTTCGGAGTCGGCGCCGGGCAATGGGATCAAACGATCTATAACCATACGCACCCTCCCCGGGGTCTGGCAAGTCACTCCCCCAAAGAAGGCGCTGACCTGCGAAAACGCCATCCGCCCGGCACACCCCACCGGGCGGATCGCGCCGGTCCCGCCCCGTCCGGCCTAGGACTGGCCGCCCGCTTCGCCCGGAGTCGGCTCCGGCTTCGGGGACTCCGGAGCCGGTGTGGGTTCCGTCACGGGCGGAGGGGAGACCGGCGGGGCCGGGCTGGGCGGCTCCGGGCTCGGGGAGGCCGGCTGGCCGCCCCCGGAGGCGCTGCCCCCGCCGGAGCCCGACCCGGAACCGGAGCCGCCCGCCGGGGGCTGCTGGGGGCCCTGGCCGCCCGCGCCGCCACCCGGACCGGCCGACGGGGAGGGGGCCCCGGGCGGACCGGCCGGGGCGCCCGGGCTGGGGGAGGCCCCGGCCGCGCCGGAGGTGGTGCCGGGACCTCCGGCCTTGCCGTCCTGGTTCCCCGTACCGCCCTTCGAGCCGTGGCCGCCGCCCTGGGTCCCGGCGCTCTTCCCGGCCGGGGCGCCGCCACCGGAGGTGCCGCCCTGGAGGCCCGTCGGCGCGGCGGGCCCGGGCTTCGCGCTGTCCTCCCCGACGCTCATGCAGCCCGCGGTCACCGCCACCGCGAGCGCGGCGAGGGCGAGGCGGAAGGAGCGGGAGGATCCGAGGGATCTGCGGGAGGCCGACAACTGGCGCACGGGGCACCTCCGGAACGCTGGCACTGGTCCGCGGTGAGCGGGTCAGTGTGCCCAACTACCTCCGCCCCGTAAGGGACACGCCCGAACGGGCCCCAACCGCGGCCCGGGGCAGGCGGGTGGCGCGCCGTCAGGCGAACAGCTGTCCCGCCACCTGGTGACCGAGCGTGACCCCGCCCAGCCCGACCAGCACCGAGGCCGTCACGTTCGCCGCCGCCAGGAACGTCCAGCCCCGCTCGGCAAGGCGCAGCGTCTCGTACGAGAACGTCGAGTAGGTGCTCAGCGCCCCGCAGAGCCCCGTACCGAGCAGCAGGTTCAGCCGCGAGGAGGCGGCCCCGTCCAGCACCGCCCCGGTCAGCGCCCCCAGGACCAGGCAGGCGGCCGCGTTCGCCACGAAGGTCCCCCAGGGGAAGACCGAGTCGTGCCGCGCCTGCACCGCGCGGTCGGTCAGGTACCGCAGGGGTGCCCCGAGGGCCCCGCCCACCATGACGATCAGCCAGTTCACCGGTGCTGCGCCCTTCGCCCATGGCCGGTGCCGACCGCGCGCCGGGTGAGCACGGCCGCCGCCCACACCGCGCCCAGCGCCCCGGCCACCGTGAGCCCGGCGTACGCCAGCGCAGTGCCCGCCTCGCCGGCGTCGAGGAGCCGCGCGAGGTCCACGGCGTAGGTGGAGAAGGTGGTGAACCCGCCGAGCACCCCGACCCCGAGGAAGGGCCGTACGAGGGGATGCGCCGAGCGGCCGCCCTCGCCGATCAGCACCATGAGGACGCCGATGAGCGCGCAGCCCGCCACGTTGACCCAGAAGGTCCCCCACGGGAAGGCCCCGGGCGCGGCCGGCCACAGCAGCCCGACCCCGTACCGCGCCGCGGCGCCCACCGCGCCGCCCGCCGCCACGGCCGCGAGCACCCGCCGCTGGGGTTCGATGCGCTGCGCTTCGACTGTCGCCACCGGGCCATTCTGGCCCGCCGGGTCCCGGCCCGCCGGAAACGGGCCGCCGCAATCGCGGCCCGGCACGCGAGAATGGCCCCGTGCTGGAGATGACGCGTGACGCGTTCGAAGAGCTGGTGGCCGAAGCGCTGGACTCGATCCCCGAGGAGCTGACCCGGGTCATGGACAACGTGGCCGTCTTCGTGGAGGACGAGCCCGCCGCCGACGACCCCGAACTGCTCGGCCTCTACGAGGGGACCCCGCTCACGGAGCGCGGCGAGTGGTACGCCGGGGTGCTGCCCGACCGGATCTCGATCTACATGGGGCCGACCCTGCGGATGTGCGAGAGCACGGAAGAGGTGGTCCACGAGGTCGCCGTGACGGTGGTCCACGAGATCGCCCACCACTTCGGCATCGAGGACGAGCGGCTCCACGAACTCGGCTGGGGCTGATCTCCCGGGTCCCGTCCGACCCACCGCTGTGGCGCCCGCGGAAACCGTTTTGGCGATCGCCGCCGGGATCCCATATGCTTCTCACGTCCCCGACGCGCTGGAAAGTGCCCGGCGGGCCTTTAGCCCTCATCGTCTAGTGGCCCAGGACGCCGCCCTTTCAAGGCGGTAGCACGGGTTCGAATCCCGTTGGGGGTACGCATTACCGTGTGCGAGACTTGTTCTCGCACATTGCAAGGACCTGTGGAGCAGTTGGTTAGCTCGCCACCCTGTCAAGGTGGAGGTCGCGGGTTCAAGTCCCGTCAGGTTCGCTGAAGCCGGAAACGGTTTCGTGGCTGGGTAGCTCAGTTGGTACGAGCGATCGCCTGAAAAGCGATAGGTCGCCGGTTCGACCCCGGCCCCAGCCACCAGAGAACGAAGAAGGCCCCGTCCATCGGACGGGGCCTTCTTCGTCATTCCTCGCCGGCCTCCGCCGCCCGCGTCCGTCGGCGCCACTGCACGAGGCCCGCGCCCGCAGCCGCCACGGCCACCAGCCCGAGCAGCGCCGCGTCCGGGACCGCGTCCGCCACCGCCTGCACCCGCTGCTCCACCGCGAAGGAATCGTCCACGTCCAGCAGCCCCGGCAGGGCGCTCGCCCCGTCGTAGGCCAGGAACAGCACGCCGAGCAGGACGAAGAAGAGGCCCGAGGCGAGCGAGGTCGTGTGCAGTTCGAGGCGGCCGACCCGGAAGGCGCGGCCGCGCAGCCAGCGCCGGCGGCCCAGGTCGAAGCGGTCCCAGAGCAGGGCCAGCACGAACAGCGGCACGGCCATGCCCAGGGCGTACACCGCGAGCAGCAGGCCCCCGTAGACCGGACTGCCGCTGACCGCCGCCACCGTGAGGATGCTGCCGAGGATGGGCCCGGCGCAGAAGCCGGCCAGCCCGTAGACGGCGCCGAGCGCGTACACCGACAGGGCGGTGGTCGGCCGGATCTTCCCCGACAGCTCCGAGATCCGCTTCGAGGCGAAGCCCAGGCCCAGGATCTGGGCGAGGCCGAGCCCGATGATCAGCCAGCCGCCGGCCAGCACGAGGGCGTCGCGGTTGCCGTGGAAGAACCGGCCGGCGTACGAACCGGCCGCCCCCAGCGGTACGAGGGTGGTCGCGAGGCCCGCGTAGAAGATCCCGGTGCGCGCGAGCAGCCGGGACGTGGAGTCGATCGAGTACGCGAAGAAGGCGGGCAGCAGCAGTGCGCTGCACGGGCTGAGCAGCGCGAGCAGGCCGCCGAGCAGGGCGGCCAGGTATCCGGCGTCGGTCACTTCGCGTCCGCCCGCGCCTTGGCCTTGGCGATGGCGGCGTCGAAGGCGGCCGGGGGCTGGGCTCCCGCGATGGGCTGCCCGTTGACGAGGAAGGACGGGGTGGAGGTGACGCCGATCCGGTAGCCCTCCTCCTGGTCCTTCGCCAGGGCCGCGGCGGCCTGCTCACCGGCCATGTCCGCCTTGAACCGCTCCAGGTCCGGGACCCCGGCCTCCCGGGCCAGCTCGGTCAGCCGCTCCGCGCCGAAGCCCTTCTCCTTGGCGCCCTCGGCGTACGCGGCGGCGTGGAACTGCGCGAAGCGGTCCTGCTGGCCGGCCGCCCAGGCGGCCTTGGCGGCGGCCTCGGAGTCGGCGCCGAAGATCGGGAAGTTGCGCCACTCGATGCGCAGGGTGCCGTCCTCCACGTACTTCTTCACGAGCGCGGGCTCGGTGTCGCGGGCGAACTTTCCGCAGTAGCCGCACTTGAAGTCGGAGTACTCGATCAGGACGACGGGGGCGTCGGCCCGGCCGGCGGCGAGCTTGTCGCCGGCCTCGCGGCGGGCCAGCGCCTTCAGCTGCGCGGTGGGATCCGAGGCGGATCCCGTCTCCGGAGCGGAGGCCGCCGATGACGGGGCGGAGGCGTCGGCGCGGTGATCGGGTTTGGTCGCCTGCCAGGAGACGAGGCCGAGGGTGACGGCCGCGAGGGCGACCCCGGCGGAGATCAGCAGGGGCTTGCGGGAGGAGGAGGGGGAAGCGGAAGCGGGCATGCGGGTGCTCCAGAGCTGGCTGTGCGGGTGGGAGGTGAGGACCGGGCGGCCTGTGCGGCCGGTCCTCCTAGACCCGCATCACGGACAGCTCCAGCAGGGACGGCGCCGAGGGGCCCGGCCCGCGTACGAGGACCCGTACGGGTATCACCGGCGCCCCGGCCGCCCCCTCGACCCCGGGCCGCACGGACGGCACCTGAGCCTGCCCCTGATCACCCCCGGCCCGCACGGGCAGAGCGGGCAGGCCGTCCCGCCCCTTGCCCCCCGGCGCACAGGCGGGCCCGGCGGGGGCCCCGAAGGCGGCCGGGGCCGGGGTGGCGGAGTCCCGGGCAGCCGGGGCCCGGGCCCCGGAGGCCAACGCCCCCACGGCCCCCTGCCCTGCGGCGGGGATTCCGGAGCCCCCCGGAGCTGCCTGGGCCGGGATGGCCGCGATGGCCGGGCCCGCCAGGACGCCCTGGACGGGGGCGACGGCCGCTCCCGCCGCACTCGCGGTGGCCGCCTGGGCGGCAGCCGCCTGGAGGGTGCCCGCCAGCAGGGCCCAGCCCAGCAGTACCGCGAACACGCACCGGAGGCGGCGGCTGCGGGACATCGTGGGCGGCCTCTCGCTGGGGCGTCGTGGGGGACGTAGGGGGGAAATCCTGGGGAGCGCACCCGAACGTCGCCAGGGACACGTCGGGGTAACGCTCGGGGGAGTCGTCCCGAAATGGTACGGGTCGGCCCCACAAATGCGTTCGCCACCCGGCACCTACGGGTGAGATCCTCGACCAGGTATGTCTACTTCCTTCGCCGCCCTGCAGACGCTTCTCGGTGAGATCTCCCTCCGTGACGCGCACCGCCTCGGCCGCCGCCTCGAAGGCGCCCGCCGCATCCGCAAGCCCGAGGCCAAGCAGGCCGTACTCGACGAGATCCGGGCGGAGGCCGAAAAGGCCGCCGCCCGGCTGGCCGGGCGCGCCTCGCGGATGCCCGAGGTCACGTATCCCGAGAACCTGCCCGTCAGCCAGAAGAAGGACGAGATCGCCGAGGCGATACGCGACCACCAGGTCGTGATCGTCGCGGGCGAGACCGGCTCCGGCAAGACCACGCAGATCCCCAAGATCTGCATGGAGCTGGGGCGCGGGGTCCGGGGCATGATCGGGCACACCCAGCCCCGCCGGATCGCGGCCCGCACGGTCGCGGAGCGCATCGCGGAGGAGCTGAAGTCCGAGATCGGCCAGACCGTCGGCTGGAAGGTCCGGTTCACCGACCAGGTGGACCAGGACGCGACCTTCGTGAAGCTGATGACGGACGGCATCCTGCTCGCCGAGATCCAGACGGACCGCGAGCTGCGCGCGTACGACACGATCATCATCGACGAGGCCCACGAGCGGTCGCTGAACATCGACTTCCTGCTCGGCTACCTCGCCACGCTGCTGCCCAAGCGCCCCGACCTCAAGGTGATCATCACCTCGGCGACCATCGACCCGGAGCGCTTCTCCCGGCACTTCGGCGAGGCCCCGATCGTCGAGGTCAGCGGCCGGACCTATCCGGTGGAGGTCCGCTACCGCCCGCTCCTCGAAGAGGACTCCGAGGACAGCGACCGGGACCAGATCACCGCGATCTGCGAGGCCGTCGACGAGCTCCAGTCCGAGGGCCCGGGCGACATCCTCGTCTTCCTCTCCGGCGAGCGCGAGATCCGCGACACCGCGGACGCGCTGGAGAAGCGCAAGCTCCGCCTGACCGAGGTCCTCCCCCTCTACGCGCGCCTCTCGCACGCCGAGCAGCACCGGGTGTTCCAGCAGCACACCGGCCGCCGGATCGTCCTCGCGACGAACGTCGCCGAGACCTCGCTGACCGTTCCGGGCATCAAGTACGTGATCGACCCGGGCACCGCCCGCATCTCCCGCTACAGCCACCGCACCAAGGTCCAGCGGCTGCCCATCGAGCGGATCTCGCAGGCCAGCGCCAACCAGCGCAAGGGCCGCTGCGGCCGTACCTCGGACGGCATCTGCATCCGGCTGTACTCGGAGGACGACTTCCTGACCCGTCCGGAGTTCACGGACGCGGAGATCCTGCGCACCAACCTCGCTTCCGTCATCCTCCAGATGACCGCGGCCGGCCTCGGCGAGATCGAGAAGTTCCCCTTCATCGACCCGCCGGACCACCGCAACATCCGCGACGGCGTGCAGCTCCTCCAGGAGCTGGGCGCGCTCGACCCGGCGGAGAAGGACCACAAGAAGCGGCTCACCCCGATGGGCCGCCAGCTCTCCCAGCTCCCGGTGGACCCGCGCCTCGCCCGCATGGTGGTGGAGGCGGACAAGAACAACTGCGTCCGCGAGGTCATGGTCATCGCGGCGGCCCTGTCCATCCAGGACCCGCGCGAGCGGCCCTCGGACAAGCAGACGCAGGCCGACCAGAACCACGCCCGGTTCAAGGACGAGACGAGCGACTTCCTCTCGTTCCTGAACATGTGGCGCTACGTCCGCGAGCAGCAGAAGGAACGCGGCTCCTCCTCCTTCCGCCGCATGTGCAAGCAGGAGTACCTGAACTTCCTGCGGATCCGCGAATGGCAGGACATCTATTCGCAGCTGCGTACGGTCGCCAAGTCCATGGGGATCCACGTCAACGAGGCCGACGCCCCCGAGACGAGCGTGCACATCTCGCTGCTGGCCGGCCTGCTGTCGCACATCGGGCTGAAGGACACCGACAAGAACGAGTACCTGGGGGCCCGGTCCGCCAAGTTCGCGATCTTCCCCGGCTCCTCGCTGTTCAAGAAGCAGCCCAAGTTCCTGATGTCGGCGGAGCTGGTGGAGACCTCGCGGCTGTGGGCCCGGGTGAACGCCAAGGTCGAGCCGGAGTGGGTGGAGCCGCTCGCCCAGCACCTGATCAAGCGCACGTACAGCGAGCCGCACTGGGAGAAGGACCAGGCGGCCGTGATGGCGTACGAGAAGGTCACGCTGTACGGCGTGCCGATCGTCGCCCAGCGGAAGATCAACTACGGCCGGATCGACCCCGAGGTCTCGCGCGACCTGTTCATTCGCAACGCCCTGGTCGAGGGCGACTGGCGGACCCACCACAAGTTCTACGCGGACAACCGCAAGCTCCTCACCGAGGTGGAGGAGCTGGAGAACCGGGCCCGGCGCCGCGACATCGTGGTCGACGACGAGACGCTCTTCGACTTCTACGACCAGCGGATCCCCGAACACGTGGTCTCCGGGGCGCACTTCGACTCCTGGTGGAAGCACAAGAAGCGCGACGAGCCCGAGCTGCTCGACTTCGAGCGCGAGATGCTCCTGACGGAGAAGGCGGCCGGGGTCACCAAGGCCGACTATCCGGACTCCTGGACCCAGGGCCGGCTGAAGTTCCGGGTGACCTACCAGTTCGAGCCGGGCGCGGACGCGGACGGCGTGACCGTCCACATCCCGCTCCAGGTGCTGAACCAGGTCACGGACGAGGGCTTCGACTGGCAGATCCCGGGTCTGCGCGAGGAGGTGGTCACGGAGCTGATCCGGTCCCTCCCGAAGCCGATCCGCCGGCACTACGTGCCCGCGCCGAACTTCGCGACCCGCTTCCTGGCCACCTCGCACCCGCTGCAGGAGCCCCTGCACGTGACGCTGGCCCGGGAGCTCCAGCGGATGGTCGGGGTCCCGGTCAGCGCCGAGGACTTCGACCTGACCCGCATCCCCGACCACCTGAAGATCACCTTCCGGATCGTCGACGAACGCCGCAAGAACCTCGCCGAGGCCAAGGACCTGGAGGCGCTGCGGCTCCAGCTCAAGCCCAGGGCCCGCCAGGCCCTCTCCCGGGCCGCCGCGGCCAGCGCCGAGCGCGAGGGCGGGGAGTCGGTGGAGAAGACCGGGCTCACCGACTGGACGATCGGCACGCTGGCCAAGGTCTTCGAGACCCGCCGGGCCGGCCAGCCGGTGAAGGCGTACCCGGCGCTCGTGGACGAGGGCACGAGCGTCTCCGTACGGCTCTTCGACACGGAGGCCGAGCAGCAGCAGGCGATGCGGCTCGGCACCCGGCGGCTCATCCTGCTCAACATCACGGTGAACCCGGCGAAGTTCGCCTCGGACCACCTGAGCAACCAGCAGAAGCTGGCGCTGTCGCGCAATCCGCACGGCTCCATCCAGGCGCTGTTCGACGACTGCGCCACCGCCGCGGCCGACCAGCTGATCGAGCGGCACGGCGGCCCGGCCTGGGACGAGGCCGGCTTCCGCAAGCTCTACGAGGCCGTGCGGACCGACCTGGTGGACACGACCGTACGGGCGATCACGCAGGTGCAGCAGGTGCTGGCCGCCTGGCAGGCCTGCGAGCGCCGCCTGAAGACCACGGCCAGCCTCGCCCTGGTGGCCAACGTCCAGGACGCCAGGACCCAGCTCGCGGCGCTCATGCCGGCCGGGTTCGTCACGCTGACGGGCCTGCGCCGACTGCCGGACCTGATGCGCTACCTGGTGGCCGTGGACCGGCGGCTCCAGCAGATGCCCACGGGCGTCCAGCGCGACACCACGCGCATGGAGAAGGTCCACGAGATGCGGGACGAGTACCTGTGGCTGCTGGAGCAGCTGCCGAAGGGCAGGCCGGTCCCGGCGGAGGTCACCGAGATCCGCTGGATGATCGAGGAACTGCGGGTCAGCTACTTCGCGCACGCCCTCGGAACGGCCTATCCGATCTCCGACAAGCGCATCGTGAAGGCGGTGGACGCGGCGGCCCCGGGACCTGCTCGGTGATCGGGTTCGACTGCACCCCCTGAGCTGCGGTACAGTCTGATTCGCAGCCGCCCAGCGGCCGCAAATCAAGGACCTGTGGAGCAGTTGGTTAGCTCGCCACCCTGTCAAGGTGGAGGTCGCGGGTTCAAGTCCCGTCAGGTTCGCAAGATCGTCAGGGCCCGCATCCTCAGGGATGCGGGCCCTGACGCGTTTCCGGTCTCCGACGCCGAGGACTCGGTGCGGAGTGCCGACACCCCCGAGCGCCCCGCACGCCCCGAACACCCCACCAGCCCGCCCCACGGCCCCGATTGGGCCTCCTGTGCCCCTGTGATCCCATTCGGCCCTCTACGGGCGCCCTGGGGGCCTCCAGAAGGCCTCCGAGTGGCTCCCGGGGCCCTCCCGGGATCTCCGCCACTGACGGCCGGCCCGCCGCCCGGGAAATCGCCCGTCCGGATGATGCGCTCTGCGCGGGACGTCCCTTTACGGGCGCATTGGCGGATGCACAAGAGTGATCATCTGTGACGGGAGTCACCCCATGTGTTTTTGAGACGCACGCTTTTATCGCGCCCATACGCCTGCTCGATTTAATATGTGCAATTGCACCTACCTTCGCCGGCCCCGCACATCAGCGCGATAACCCCCTGACCTGGGCATAAAAAAAGATCGCGCTGGACCCGGCGGAGTCCAGCGCGATCGAACGACTGATGAACCTGTTGGGGCAGGTCCGGTCGTTTGAAGCTCTGTGGGGCTCATCGGATTGGGGGACCCGATAAAGACCCGGCAATAAGTGGTGCTGCGGAACCTCAGGCCTCGCTGCGCTGCTGCGGAATTCCCGCAAGCAGTGCGCGGACCTCAGCCTCGCGGTAGCGGCGGTGTCCACCCAGGGTGCGGATGGACGTGAGCTTGCCAGCCTTGGCCCAACGGGTGACCGTCTTCGGGTCCACGCGGAACATCGTGGCAACCTCAGCCGGGGTCAGCAGCGGCTCGGCATCAGGGGTGCGAGCGGTCATGAGCGGCCTCCTCGGGAGAACCGAACCATCTCGGTTCTTTCCTCTAAATTCTGCACCTTGGCCCACGTTGCCCGAAATGGACATACGCGGGCCGAGTCGGTTATAGGACGAACGGCTTGTCCTCGGCACTACAACTACACCATCCGTCCAGCCTCGACGGCCAAACCGATGGAATTGCCCTCCGAGGTGTTCATCAGCGGCGGAAGCCGATGGACCGTCCCATAACGGACAGTCACCCCACTGTGACGATCAGTCACAGAGCGATCAGGAGTCGTCAGACCCCCCGTAGAGTGCAATACCGAGCATTCCGCCCTTAGTTGGACGGAAGGAACCCTCCCCGGACTCCTTGTCCTATTTTGGCACGAGGGTAGGGGAAGGGCGCAAGGGTGTAGAAAGTGCGGTCCGTCACGCTTGGGCCAATGGCCCGTATCGGGACGAAGGTCCCGGAACAAAGACCCAAAAGAGGGCATCACGGCCTTGAGCTGGCCGTTCTCTTCCGTGCTCGGCCGATCGACGGATGGACAACCGCGCCCCGAGTCGCTACTCGAGTCGCACAGGTCACCCGGATCGAAAACGGAACCGAACGGATCAATTGGCGAAGAGTCTCTCCCGGACCGCCCGCCACCGCTCCGCCAGGGCCCCGTACGTCCGCGCCGCCGCCTCCCGGTCCCCGGTCCGCAGGGCGGCGAGCCCCGCCGCCAGGTCCGCGGCCGAGTGGTCGGCGTCGAGCCGGTCCGCCGGCAGGGCGTGCGGCAGCCCGCCGTAGTCCAGCTCCACCATCGAGCGGGGGTGGAACTCCTCCAGCCAGCTCCCGACCTCCACCAGCCCCTCGGCGAGCATCTCGTACCCCTCCGCCGCCCGCAGGGTCCGCAGCCCGCGCGCGAGCCGGCGGCGGGCCTGCACCATCGGCGTCCGGTAGCGCAGCCCCTCGCCCGGGACGTACTCCCGCTCCTCGTCGGAGACCAGCACGAACCAGCGCAGGGGCACCTGCCAGACCGCCGTGCGGATCCACGGCCGCGCATCCGGATTGCGCCCGCGCCAGGCCTCGTACTCCTCGGCCGCGCGGCGGCGGGCGGCCGCGGGCAGGGCGGCGTCCAGCACCGGGAGCGGGAACTCGGCCGCCAGCTCCTCCAGCGCGAGCCAGCCGCGCAGCCGCGTACGCCAGGGGCAGACCAGCAGGACCCCCTCGACCTCGGCGGTGAAGGCGTCCGCGCTCTCGTGCGCCGGGACGCCCACCACGGGCACCCGCACCAAATCCACCAGCGAGCGGCGCAGTTCGTCCTGGGCCGTCGGGGTGGCCCCGCGCCGGGCGTAGTCGGCCCAGTGGGTGCGCTCGGGCTCCGGGAAGGCCGCCAGCGGCTCGTAGACGCGCAGGTAGGAGGCGTACGGGACGACGGGGGCCGAGCGTGCGGACGGCAGCCGGGGATCGGGGGATTCACTCACGCTCTCGTACTCCCCCACCCCGCCCGGCGCTACTCCGGCGAAGGCCCCGCACCCCGGCCGCGCGGCGGGCCGCGACCCCGGAACGTTCCGATCTCCGGACAGGGAGCACCACCGGGCCCCGGAGGTCTTACGCTGCTCCCAGCACGCCCTCCCCCACCCGCAGGGTGGGCGTCTTTCCCGCCGCATCTCATCCATGGGAGTCACCACCGTGACCGAAATGACCGACGGCGTCCTGCACACCCTGTTCCGCAGCGAACAGGGCGGCCACGAGCAAGTCGTGCTGTGCCAGGACCGAGCCTCCGGCCTGAAGGCCGTCATCGCGATCCACTCCACCGCCCTGGGCCCGGCCCTCGGTGGTACCCGGTTCCACGCGTACGCCTCCGACGAGGAGGCCGTCCTCGACGCGCTGAACCTCTCGCGCGGCATGTCGTACAAGAACGCGCTCGCCGGGCTCGACCTCGGCGGCGGCAAGGCCGTGATCATCGGCGACCCGGACGTCCTGAAGTCCGAGGAACTGCTGCTGGCCTACGGCCGGTTCGTGGAGTCCCTCGGCGGCCGTTACGTGACCGCCTGCGACGTCGGCACCTACGTCGCCGACATGGACGTCGTGGCCCGCGAGACCCGCTGGGCGACCGGCCGCTCCCCCGAGAACGGCGGCGCCGGCGACTCCTCGGTCCTCACCGCCTACGGCGTCTTCCAGGGCATGCGCGCCAGCGCCCAGCACCTGTGGGGCGACCCGACGCTGCGCGGCCGCAAGGTCGGCGTCGCGGGCGTCGGCAAGGTCGGCCACCACCTGGTCGAGCACCTGCTCGAGGACGGCGCCGAGGTCGTGATCACCGACGTCCGCGCGGAGTCCGTGCAGAGGATCCTCGACAAGCACCCGGGCAAGGTGACCGCCGTCGCCGACACCGAGGCGCTGATCCGCGTGGAGGGCCTGGACATCTACGCCCCCTGCGCGCTCGGCGGGGCCCTGAACGACACCTCCGTGCCGGTCCTGACCGCGAAGGTGGTGTGCGGCGCGGCGAACAACCAGCTCGCGCACCCGGGTGTGGAGAAGGACCTCGCGGACCGCGGGATCCTCTACGCGCCGGACTACGTGGTCAACGCGGGCGGGGTCATCCAGGTCGCCGACGAGCTGCGCGGCTTCGACTTCGACCGCTGCAAGGCGAAGGCCGCGAAGATCTTCGACACCACGCTGGAGATCTTCGCACGTGCGAAGGCGGACGGGATTCCGCCGGCCGCGGCCGCCGACCGCATCGCCGAGCAGCGGATGGCGGACGCCCGCAGCGCGGCCCGCACCGTCTGACCCTCACGAGGCCCTTACGGGGCTTCTGGGCGGCCCTCCGGGGCGCAGCGAGACGGAACTCACTGCGCTTCGGCGGGTCGCCCGTCAGGAAACGGCTAAAATCGCAGCTGACCAGCGAGGACGGGGCGCTTTGCTGGTACTGCACCGGGGCGCGTCATGCGGGCGGCGTACCGTATGGCCGCGGAAGCAGGTACCGTTAAACCCCTACGGACGGTCTCTCCACGGAGAGCCCGCTCCGAACCATGAACGCGTGTCAGACTCTGGGGCCGTCGAGCCCCGTCACCGAGGGGGTCGAGCCATGGGGCGCGGCCGGGCAAAGGCCAAGCAGACGAAGGTCGCCCGCCAGCTGAAGTACAGCAGCGGCGGGACTGACTTGTCGCGTCTGGCCAATGAGCTGGGCGCATCGCACACGGAACCGCTGCCTGTCAGCGAGCCGGTCGTCGATGACGAGCTTGATGATGACGAGGACGACCCGTACGCCAAGTACGCGGAGCGCTACAACAGCGATGACGAGGACGAGGACGAAGAGTCCGGTCCGTCCGTCTACCGTCGCGGTGCTTGACGCGCCAGTCGGCGTCGGTCTCGCGGTGCGCTGATCCTCAGCAGCGGCACACAGCTTCACATGCACGGAAACCCGGTCCAGGGCATCGCCCCGGGCCGGGTTTCCGTGCTGTTCGCGAAAGTTTGCGCGGGTGGGAGCAGGTGCCCTGCTCCCACCCGGCCGGTCAGTTCGCGTAGTCGCCGGTCAGCGTCGCGCCCTCGGTGTGCTCGCCGCGGTCCAGGATCTCTCCCGCGACCCAGGCCTCGACACCCCGGTCGGCCAGCGCGGTCAGGGCCACGTCCACCGACTCCTGCGGGACCACGGCCATCATGCCGACGCCCATGTTCAGGGTCTTCTCCAGCTCCAGGCGCTCCACCTGACCGGCCTTGCCGACCAGGTCGAAGATCGCGCCCGGGGTCCAGGTCGAGCGGTCGACCGTGGCGTGCAGGTGGTCCGGGATCACCCGGGCCAGGTTGGCCGCGAGGCCGCCGCCCGTGATGTGGGAGTAGGCGTGGACCTCGGCCGTACGGGTGAGGGCCATGCAGTCCAGCGAGTAGATCTTGGTGGGCTCCAGCAGTTCCTCGCCGAGGGTCCGGCCGAGCTCCTCGACGTGGCCCTCCAGGGACATTCCGGCCCGGTCGAAGAGGACGTGGCGGACCAGCGAGTACCCGTTCGAGTGAAGACCGGAGGACGCCATCGCGATGACGGCGTCGCCCGTACGGATGCGGTCCGCGCCGAGCAGCTGGTCGTACTCGACCACGCCGGTGCCGGCGCCGGCCACGTCGAAGTCGTCCGGACCCAGCAGACCCGGGTGCTCGGCGGTCTCGCCGCCGACGAGGGCGCAGCCGGCCAGGACGCAGCCCTCGGCGATGCCCTTGACGATGGCCGCGACGCGCTCGGGGTGGACCTTGCCGACGCAGATGTAGTCGGTCATGAAGAGCGGCTCGGCACCGCAGACGACGATGTCGTCCATCACCATCGCGACGAGGTCGTGGCCGATGGTGTCGTAGACGCCCATGCGGCGGGCGACGTCCACCTTGGTGCCGACCCCGTCGGTGGCCGAGGCGAGCAGGGGGCGCTCGTACCGCTTGAGGGCGGAGGCGTCGAAGAGGCCGGCGAAGCCGCCGAGGCCGCCGAGGACCTCGGGGCGCTGCGTCTTCTTCACCCACTCCTTCATCAGCTCGACGGCACGGTCTCCCGCGTCGATGTCCACGCCCGCGGCTGCGTAGCTGGCACCGGTGGTCTTCTCTGTCATGACAGGGATGAGCTTTCGTGTCGTTGCTGCGTGTGGTGCGGGGACCCCGGAAAAGCCTGAAAGACAGGCCCCCGCGCAGGTTGAGCAGGATGAACCGGGCCTACGGGTCCGCGGGCTCGGGCGAGCCCGCGGACCGTACGCGGTTCCAGGTCCCTACGGGCGCCGGAGCGCGTCGGCGGCGTCGGTGCCGCCGGCCAGCTCCGTCTCCAGGAGCTGCTTGCCCAGGAGCTGCGGGTCGGGCAGTTCCATGGGGTACACGCCGTCGAAGCAGGCACGGCAGAGGTTGGGCTTCTGGATGGTCGTCGCCTCGATCATCGAGTCGAGCGAGATGTACGAGAGCGAGTCCGCGCCCAGCGACGTGGCGATCTCGTCGACCGTCATGCCGTTGGCGATCAGCTCGGCCCGGGTGGCGAAGTCGATGCCGAAGAAGCACGGCCACTTCACCGGCGGCGAGGAGATCCGGATGTGGACCTCCGCCGCGCCGGCCTCGCGGAGCATCTTGACCAGGGCCCGCTGGGTGTTGCCGCGGACGATCGAGTCGTCCACGACCACCAGGCGCTTGCCCCGGATGACTTCCTTGAGGGGGTTGAGCTTGAGGCGGATGCCGAGCTGGCGGATCGTCTGCGAGGGCTGGATGAAGGTCCGGCCGACGTAGGCGTTCTTGACCAGGCCGACGCCGTACGGGATCCCGCTGGCCTCGGCGTAGCCGACGGCGGCGGGCGTGCCCGACTCCGGCGTCGATATCACCAGGTCGGCCTCGGCCGGGGCTTCCTTGGCCAGGCGCCGTCCCATCTCGACACGCGAGAGGTAGACGTTCCGGCCGGCGATGTCGGTGTCCGGGCGCGCCAGGTAGACGTACTCGAAGACACAGCCCTTGGGCTTTGCTTCCGCGAAGCGAGAGGTCCGAAGGCCGTTCTCGTCGATCGCGATGAGCTCGCCCGGCTCGACCTCGCGGACGAAGCTGGCGCCGCAGATGTCCAGGGCGGCGGTCTCGCTCGCCACCACCCAGCCGCGCTCCAGGCGGCCGAGGACCAGCGGGCGGATGCCCTGCGGGTCGCGGGCGGTGTAGAGCGTGCCCTCGTCCATGAAGACGAGCGAGAAGGCGCCCTTCACCTTCGGGAGGACCTTGGTGGCCGACTCCTCGATGGTCAGGGGCTTGCCGTCGTCGTCCGTCTGGCCGGCCAGCAGGGCGGTGACCAGGTCGGTGTCGTTGGTGGCCGCCACCTGGGTGGCACGGCCGTCCTGACGGGGGAGGTCGGCGACCATCTCGGCCAACTCGGCGGTGTTCACCAGGTTGCCGTTGTGACCCAGGGCAATGGAGCCGTGGGCGGTCGCACGGAAGGTCGGCTGGGCGTTCTCCCAGACGGAGGCACCAGTGGTCGAGTAGCGGGCGTGACCGACCGCGATATGACCCTGGAGCGAGCCGAGAGAGGTTTCGTCGAAGACTTGGGAAACGAGGCCCATGTCCTTGAAGACGAGGATCTGGGAACCGTTGCTCACAGCGATACCCGCGGACTCTTGTCCACGGTGCTGCAATGCATACAGTCCGAAGTAGGTGAGCTTGGCGACCTCTTCACCCGGAGCCCAGACACCGAAGACGCCGCAAGCGTCCTGGGGGCCCTTTTCGCCGGGGAGCAGGTCGTGGTTGAGTCGTCCATCACCACGAGGCACGCCCCCGAGTGTAGGCGAGATCGACCACTGGTCCGAATTGGGGATGCCCGGGAAATGTCACAGCACGCAGGGTGACGGAACCTGTTCGGAAGCCGGTCGTCTCAATATCCGGATTGCCCTGGTTGACAGCTGCCTGTCGTTTCGTACAAGCTCCGGCCCATGCAGCCTCTCGGTGACCGCACCGTCACCCTCGTCGCGCGCCGACACGTGGACCTCGTCCGTGTCGCCAGCGCCATCTGTCGCTGTTCTGCGTAGTCACACGCCGCATTTCCCTTTCCTTTTTCTCTTTTTCCCGCCGCTTTCCGCCCGAGCCTGCTCCGCCGTGCCCTGCGCCGTCCCGCGCTGCCCGGAGCCGGCCCCTGCCGGACGGCCGGCGGGCCCTGCTCTGGAGTACCCGTGACCTCGTACGAACCCAACCTGTCCCGGCGCGCCTTCGGCGGCGCGGTCGGCGCGACCGCGGCCGCCGCGGCGGTGGGGCTGGGCGCCGCCGCCCCGGCCCACGCCGCCCCCAGCGCCGAAGACCGCGACGCGGGCCCGCAGGAACGGGAGTTCCGGGCCGACCGGGGACGCCGCTCCCGCCGCCCGAACATCCTGTTCATCCTCGGGGACGACCTCGGCTGGGCCGACCTGTCCTCCTACGACTCCCCGAACATCAAGACCCCGAACCTGGACCGGCTCGCCCGCCAGGGCGTCCGCTTCACCGACGCCTACTCGGGCTCCGCGACCTGCTCCCCGACCCGCTTCAGCCTGTACACCGGCCGCTACCCGGGCCGCGCCAAGGGCGGGCTCGCCGAGCCGATCGCCGACAAGACGGTGGGCCTGGAGCCCACCCACCCGACGCTCGCCTCGCTGCTGCGCGGCTCCGGGTACGCGACCGCGCTCATAGGCAAGTGGCACTGCGGCTACCTGCCCGACTACAGCCCCACCAAGTCCGGTTGGGACGAGTTCTTCGGCAACTTCGGCGGCGCCCTGGAGTACTACTCCAAGCTCGGCCTGGGCGGGGAGTACGACCTCTACGAGGGCGACGCCGAGTACAAGGACCTGCGCTACTACACGCGGATCCTGACCGAGCGGGCGAGCGAGTACGTCTCCCGCGACCACGGTGGCAAGCCGTGGCTGCTGAACCTCAACTTCACCACCCCGCACTGGCCGTGGATCGCCGACGGGGACACCGAGGCGAGCGCCGAGGTCACGCGGCGGATCAAGGCCGGCGACGGACGGGCCCTGTGGCACCAGGACGGCGGCTCGATCGAGAAGTACAAGCAGATGGTCGAGGACCTCGACCGCTCGGTCGGCGAGGTGCTGAAGGCGCTGAAGCGCTCCGGGCAGGAGGAGGACACCCTGGTCTTCTTCTCCAGCGACAACGGCGGCGAGCGCTTCTCCCACAACTGGCCGCTCGCCGGCAACAAGGCCTCCCTCCAGGAGGGCGGCATCCGCGTCCCGAACATCGTCCGCTGGCCCGCCCGGCTCGACGGCGGCCAGGTCAGCCACGTGCCGGTCTTCACCCCGGACTGGACGGCCACCCTGCTGGAACTGGCCGGCGCCCGCGCGAACCCGGCGTACCCGCTGGACGGGGTCAGCCTCGCCGGATACCTGCTGCGCGGCGAGAAGCCCGCCGAGCGCGACCTGTTCTGGCGGGTCCGCGGGGAGCGCGCGCTGCGCCGCGGAGACTGGAAGTACTACCGCGGCAAGTCCGGCCGCGACCAGCTCTTCAACCTGGCCGGGGACATCCGCGAGCAGGCCGACAAGGCGGGCCTGGAACCGGCCCGGCTGGCCAACCTGCGGGCGGCCTGGGAGAAGACGGACGCGGGCCTGCTGCCGTACCCGGGCTGACCCCGCGCCCCGGCGATCCGGCCCGGCATCCACAGCCTGTGGACGCCGGGCCCGGTCACTCGACGGCGGAGGCCGCCTTCGCGGTCACGGCGCGGCCGTCGGCGCCCGTGAGGGTGAGCGTGTCTCCGGTGACCTTCCAGGTGAGCGGGCCGCTGCCGAACAGCTCGGTGAGGGTCCGCTCGAGCTCTCCCGGGCCGCCCTCGCAGGCCATCCGGGTGGTGGTGAGGGGGCCGAAGGTGAGCCGGTCCCCCTCGACCGCGGCCTTCGCGTTGAAGCGGTTGCAGCCGAGGGTGCCGCTCGCCGTCCCGTCCGCGGCCAGGGTGAAGCGGGCCCGGCCCTCGGCGTCGGCCGGGACCGAGGAGGCGGTCCCGCCCTGGATCAGGGAGTCGACGGTCCACTGCGTGGCGACGAGCGGGGTGGCGGGGGCCGGGGGCTTCGAGCTCAGGGTGATCACGTTCCCGTCCGGGGTCTTCAACGTCACCCTGTCCTGGCTCCGTTCGATGGTCAGCACCCCCCGGAACAGCCGGGCGAAGGCCGTCTCGAACGGCAGGTCGGGGCAGGCCATGTCGGTGTGGGCGCCGGGCGTCACGGTCATGGTGGCCGCCGAGTCGAAGACCACGGCGGCGGTGAAGCCGTTGCAGCCGTAGTTCCCGTCGGCCTTGGCCTCGTGGCCCTTGCCGGGTTCCACGGCCAGCCGGGCGGTGGTGGGGGCCGTCAGCGTCCGGCCCCCCTCGGTGAGGCTCTCGACCGACCAGGATCCGGAGAACCCGCGGCCGGGGGACGTCCCCGGCGTGCCCCCGCCGTCACCGCAGGCGGTGGCGGTGGCGGACAGCGCGAGTACGGTGACCAGGGCGGCGGGGAGGAGCGGCAGCGTACGCATGCCGGTGGGACGCGGCCGGCCGCGAACCGGTTCCCGGATCGGTTCATCCGGGGGAGCAGCTCACCCGGGCGATCAGCTCATCAGGGGGAGCAGCCCCGAGAGGTCGGCGCGCTCCCCGCTGGCCCGCACCAGGGCCCCGTCCAGCGCCTCGGCCCAGCTCGTGCGGCCGGTGGCGAGCCGGATCCAGGTCAGCGGGTCGGTCTCCACCACGTTCGGCGGGGTGCCGCGGGTGTGCCGGGGCCCCTCGACGCACTGCACCACGGCGAACGGCGGGACGCGGAACTCCACCGCCCCGCCCGGAGCCTTGAGCGCGAGGGCGTCGGAGAGCAGCCGGGTGCAGGCCGCCAGGGCCTGCCGGTCCACGGGGATGTCCACTCCGGTGGCACGGCTCAGGTCATCGGTGTGGACGACGAGCTCGACGGTCCGGGTGACCAGGAAGTCGGCCAGGGTCATGGCCCCGATCCACAGGTCCAGCACGCGGCTGCCCGGGTTCGCCTCCAGTGCCTCCGCCAGGCGGGCGCCGGTCCGGTCGTAGAGCTCGGCGAGCGGAGCCCCCTCCAGGGTCTCCTTGGCCGCCTCGGCGATCTTCCCTGCGAGCGAGGCCGTCGCGAAGGGCCACTCGACGGCGGGCAGCTCGGCGACGGCGGCGGGCGGCCGGGCCAGACCGGCCGCCAGCGAGTCGGCGATCCACGCGATGTGCGCGGCCAGCTCGGCGACGGACCAGTCGCCGACCCCGCTCGGCCGGGCGAGCTGCTCGGCGTCCAACTCCCGCACGGCGTCGCGTACATGGCCGAACTGTGCGAGGACGGCCGTACGGGTCCGGGCGGGATCGTAGGTGCGCGGCTTCTTCTTGGCGGGCGGCATGGGCCGACCCTACGCCGAGCGGGCCGCGGGCGCCGTCAGATATCCGGGACGGCGGGCAGCCCGGTCTCGCAGCCCGCCTTCGCCGCGGCGCGCAGGGCTCCCTCGCGGGCCAGCCCGGACAGGAAGCCGGGCTCGCCGCGGCCCCCGCCGTCGCTCACGTTGGCGGCGGTCGCCCGCAGGAAGGTCACTCCACCGGACTTGGCCGGGTCGGCGCACTTCACGGTCGCCGTGACGCTGCGCAGGTCCCACTCGAACCGGCTCTCGCCCGGTTGGGGGTCCTTGAAGGTCTCCACCGTGAGGGAGGCGAACTCCTGCATGTGTTCCTCACCCTCGAAGGTCACCTCGCGCAGCAGTACGCACGCGTTCTCCGCCGAGGCGCCCGCCTCGACCCTGGACATGCCGAACCCCATCACCGCGTCCGGGTCGACCAGTCCCTGGCAGTTCTCGATGATCTCCGCCCGGCTCCGTGCGCGCTCCCCGGTGTTGTCGTAGAGGAGCCAGCCGCCCACCCCCGCGGCGGCCACGATCACCGGCGCTCCGACCCCGATGAGCCATCGGCCCCAACTCTGCGCCATCCGAACCCCGTTCCCCCGCCGGCCCCGCCACCGCCGTCGGCGCGGGCTCCTTGCAGGAACGGACGAGCCCCCGCCCGGAAACGGTTCCAGGCGGGGGCTCGGCTCACGAAGAGCGGCTGCGGATCAGGCGAGCAGCGCCGGGATCGTCGCCTCGTGGGCGGTACGGAGCTCCGCCAGCGGGAGCGTGAACTCGCCCTGGATCTCGATCTCCTCGCCGTCGACCACACCGATCCGGGTCGCCGGCAGGCCCCGCGCACCGCACATGTCGGTGAAGCGGAGCTCCTCGCTGCGCGGGACGGCCACGATGGCCCGGCCCGCGGACTCGGAGAACAGGAAGGTGAAGGCGTCCAGCGCCTCGGGCACCACGATCCGCGCACCGTTGCCGCCCTTGAGGCAGGACTCGGTGAGCGCCTGGATCACGCCGCCGTCGGACAGGTCGTGCGCGGCGTCGATCATGCCGTCGCGCGAGGCCGAGATGAGGATCTCCGCGAGGAGCTTCTCGCGGCCCAGGTCCACCTTGGGCGGCATGCCGCCGAGGTGCTGGTGGACCACCTCGGACCAGGCCGAGCCGCCGAACTCCTCGGCGGTGTCGCCGAGCAGGTACAGGAGCTGGCCGGCCTCCGCGAACGCCATCGGCGTACGGCGGTTGACGTCGTCGATCACACCGAGGACCGCCACGACCGGGGTCGGGTGGATCGCGATGTCGCCCGTCTGGTTGTACAGCGAGACGTTGCCGCCGGTCACCGGGGTGCCCAGCTCCAGGCAGCCGTCCGCGAGACCGCGGGTGGCCTCGGCGAACTGCCACATGACGTCCGGGTCCTCGGGGGAGCCGAAGTTCAGGCAGTCGGAGATCGCGAGGGGCTTGGCGCCGGTCGCGGCCACGTTGCGGTACGACTCGGCCAGCGCGAGCTGCGCGCCCGTGTAGGGGTCGAGCTTCGCGTAGCGGCCGTTGCCGTCGGTGGACATGGCGACGCCGAGGTTGGTCTCCTCGTCGATGCGGACCATGCCGGCGTCCTCGGGCTGCGAGAGCACCGTGTTGCCCTGGACGAAGCGGTCGTACTGGTCGGTGATCCAGGACTTGGAGGCCTGGTTCGGCGACGAGACCAGGGCCAGGACCTGCGCGCGCAGCTCCTCGCCGGTCTGCGGGCGGGGCAGCTTGCCCGCGTCGTCCGCCTGCAGGGCGTCCTGCCAGGAGGGGCGCGCGTAGGGGCGGTTGTAGACGGGGCCCTCGTGGGCGACGGTGCCCGGGGGCACGTCCACGATCTGCTCGCCGTGCCAGAAGATCTCGAGGTGGTCGCCCTCGGTCACCTCACCGATGACGGTGGCGATGACGTCCCACTTCTCGCAGATCTCCATGAAGCGGTCCACGTACTGCGGCTCGACGATCGCGCACATGCGCTCCTGCGACTCGCTCATGAGGATTTCCTCGGGCGAGAGCGTCGCGTCGCGCAGCGGGACGGTGTCGAGGTCCACGCGCATGCCGCCGGAACCGGCGGAGGCCAGCTCGCTCGTGGCGCAGGAGAGCCCGGCGCCGCCGAGGTCCTGGATGCCCGCGACCAGCTTCTCCTTGAAGATCTCCAGGGTGCACTCGATGAGGAGCTTCTCCTGGAAGGGGTCGCCGACCTGCACCGCGGGGCGCTTGGTGGGCTTGGTGTCGTCGAAGGTCTCGGACGCGAGGACCGAGACGCCGCCGATGCCGTCGCCGCCGGTGCGGGCGCCGTAGAGGATGACCTTGTTGCCGGGGCCGGAGGCCTTGGCGAGGTGGATGTCCTCGTGCTTCATGACGCCGATGCAGCCGGCGTTGACGAGCGGGTTGCCCTGGTAGCAGGCGTCGAAGACGACCTCGCCGCCGATGTTGGGCAGGCCCAGGCAGTTGCCGTAGCCGCCGATGCCCGCGACGACGCCCGGCAGGACGCGCTTGGTGTCGGGGTGGTCGGCCGCGCCGAAGCGGAGCGGGTCGACGACGGCGACCGGGCGGGCGCCCATGGCGAGGATGTCGCGGACGATGCCGCCGATGCCGGTGGCCGCGCCCTGGTAGGGCTCGATGTACGACGGGTGGTTGTGCGACTCGACCTTGAAGGTGACCGCGTAGCCCTGGCCGACGTCGACGACTCCGGCGTTCTCGCCGATGCCGACGAGCATGGCGTCGTTCTGCGGGACCTTCTCGCCGAACTGCTTCAGGTGGACCTTGCTGCTCTTGTACGAGCAGTGCTCGGACCACATGACGGAGTACATGGCGAGCTCGGCACCGGTGGGACGGCGGCCGAGGATCTCGCGGATCCGGGCGTACTCGTCCTCCTTGAGGCCGAGTTCCTTCCAGGGCTGGGAGGCGTCCGGGGTCTCGGTGGCGTTCTTGACGGTGTCGAGGCTCATGCGCTGACCAGCTTCTTCAGGACCGAGGTGAAGAACGGGAGGCCGTCGGTGCGGCCCGTCCCGATCAGCGGCTCGACCGCGTGCTCGGGGTGCGGCATGAGGCCGACGACGTTGCCCGCGGCGTTGGTGATGCCGGCGATGTCGCGCAGCGAGCCGTTGGGGTTGACGTCGAGGTACCGGAAGGCCACTCGGCCTTCGGCCTCCAGTTCGTCCAGCACGCGCTCGTCGGCCACGTAGCGGCCGTCCATGTTCTTGAGCGGTACGGAGATCTCCTCGCCGACGGTGTAGTCGCCGGTCCAGGCGGTCTCCGCGTTCTCCACCCGCAGCTTCTGGTCGCGGCAGATGAAGTGGAGGTGGTTGTTGCGGAGCATCGCCCCCGGCAGCAGGTGGGCCTCGGTGAGGATCTGGAAGCCGTTGCAGATGCCGAGGACGGGCATGCCGCCCTTGGCCTGCTCGATGATGCTCTCCATCACCGGCGAGAAGCGGGAGATGGCTCCGGCGCGCAGGTAGTCCCCGTAGGAGAAGCCGCCCGCGAGGACGACCGCGTCGACCTGGTGCAGGTCCTTGTCGCGGTGCCAGAGCGATACGGGCTCGGCTCCCGCGAGGCGCACGGCGCGCAGCGAGTCACGGTCGTCGAGCGTTCCGGGGAACGTGACGACTCCGATGCGAGTGGTCACCGTCAGGCCTCGACCTTCACGGTGAAGTCTTCGATGACGGTGTTGGCGAGGAAGGTTTCGGCCATCTTGTGGATGCGGTCGAGGGCGGCCTGGTCGACCGGTCCCTCCACCTCCAGTTCGAAGCGCTTCCCCTGGCGGACGTCGGCGATCCCTTCGAAGCCCAGGCGCGGCAGTGCACGCTGCACCGCCTGGCCCTGGGGGTCGAGGATCTCCGGCTTGAGCATGACGTCGACTACGACGCGTGCCACTGGCACTCCCGATGAGGTGGTTGGTGCGAAGGCGGTTCCCTCAGCGTACCTGGAGGAAATTTCTACGCGGGTAGATATCTCTCTTGTAGGATCCTCCGGGGGATTCTGCTTCACCAACGCTTCGCAAAATCCCCCGGAAAACCACGCGTCCGGCATTGCGGCGGGACACGCGGAGACAATTAACTGGGCTTCGCAATGCAATGAGAATCGGGGTACAAAGGAATCCTCCGCCGCACCGGCATTTTTCGGTGCGCGGCGACGCCAGAAAGATGCATTCTTCCGAAACATCCACACAGGCGACATCACCGCTCCGTCCGCGCACGTCAGCGGGGAGCGGCGTCGCGCGAAGGGACCGATATCCGTGGCGCAGCGCGTAGTAGTCACGATCTCCGACGACATCGATGGCGGAGAAGCATCGGAAACGGTCGTCTTCGGGCTGGACGGTAAGTCGTACGAGATCGACCTCAATGTGGCCAACGCAAAGAAACTGCGGAAGAGCCTCGCCCCGTTCGTGGCGGCCGGCCGCCGGCAGGCCCGGTCCGGGAAGACCTTCAAGCACACCGCCATCGCCCCCGACCCGGCGGTCGTCCGGGCCTGGGCCCGCTCCAACCAGCTCGACGTCCCGCCCCGCGGACGCATCCCCAAGAAGGTCTACGAGGAGTACAACGCCGCTCACTGAGCGCCGATTTGCCATCCACCCCTACCGGTCCGCTAGTGTGTGGATCACGCCAAGGGGCGCGGCCGCAGGTCGGACCCCGAAGTCGTGCGGGTGTAGTTCAGTAGCAGAACATCCCCCTTCCAGGGGGAAGGCGCAGTGTGCGATCCCTGTCACCCGCTCTGCTCGCTTTACCGACCACGGTTGTGGATCAGGTAGAGTGATGCACGCATCGCACGGCAGTTTGTCGTGAGAAGCATGCGGACGTAGCTCAGTTGGTAGAGCACCACCTTGCCAAGGTGGATGTCGCGCGTTCGAGTCGCGTCGTCCGCTCAGCGCATGAAGGCCCCGGTCATTGACCGGGGCCTTTGTCGTATGCCCGGCCGCCCCTTCGCCCGGCCGCCCCGGGTTATCGGAGATCCATGACAGGTGTCATGGCATGCCCGGCCCGGCGGCCGCGAGACTGGGGCCATGAAACTCAGCGGCTGGTGGAAGAACCGCAGCAGCGCGGGGAAGGTCGAGCTGTACACGCGCTGGTCGTTCCACTTCTTCGTGCTCCTCGAGATCATGTCGATCGGCCTGGCCGCGCTCGGGGCGGGGACCGGGGAGGGCTCGGCGTGGGTACCGGCCGTCCTCTTCCTGACGGTGGTCGCGCACTCCGTGCTCGTCGGCTTCCTCTCCTCGCGGTCGCTCGACTGGATCCTGGGCCGGCGCGAGCGCCCCGTGCGGCTCGCGGTCGCCGTGGCCTCCCTGACCGCCGCCACCTCCCTGGGGGTGCTCGGCCTGCGCGCGGCCGGCCTCACCGGCGACCCCGCGGCGGCCCCGGCTCTCGTCGCCGGTATGACCTGCTTCGCCGGCGGCACGCTGGTCCTGTGCCTGCGCAAGGTCCGGCAGATGCGCTACGTGGCCCCGGCCGCGGCCGTCTTCGCCGGCCTGGCGTACCTCGCCTTCGGCGTCCCGGCCGCCGAGTCCGCGGGGCTGGCCGTCGGGGTACTGCTGACCTGCGCCCTGATCAGCGCGGCCTGCGGGTTCTCCGGCTGGCTGCTCGACGCCGTGTACGAGCTGGACCGGGCCCGCGAGGTGCAGGCGCAGCTCGCGGTGGCCGAGGAGCGGCTGCGGTTCGGCCGGGACCTGCACGACGTGATGGGGCGCAATCTGGCGGTGATCGCCCTCAAGAGCGAGCTGGCCGTGCAGCTCGCCCGGCGCGAACGCCCCGAAGCCGTCGACCAGATGATCGAGGTGCAGCGGATCGCCCGGGAGTCCCAGAAGGAGGTCCGCGACGTGGTCCGCGGCTACCGCGAGGCGAACCTCGCGGTGGAGCTGGAGGGTGCGCGCGGAGTCCTGCACGCGGCCGGGATGGACTGCCTGGTCGAGTACGAAGAGGGCCGCGAGCTGCCCGCCGAGGCCCAGTCGGCGCTCGGCTGGGTGGTGCGCGAGGCGACGACGAACGTACTGCGGCACGGCGACGCCCGCAGCTGCGTGATCCGGCTGACGGCGGGCCCCTCGGGCGCGCTCACGCTGGTGGTGGAGAACGACGGGGCCCCCAGGACCCCGGCCGGGCCGCCGGGCTCGGGGCTCGCGGGCCTGCGGGAACGGCTCGCGGTGCTGGACGGCACGCTGGAGGCCGGCCCGGTGGACGGCGGCCGGTTCCGGCTGCGGGCGCAGATCCCCGGCCCGGCGGCCGGTCCGATCCGAGAACTGGAGGCACGGGCATGACCCCCGTACGCGTACTGCTGGCCGATGACGAGCACCTGATCCGGGGCGCGCTGGCCGCGCTGCTGGGGCTGGAGGACGATCTGCTGGTCGTCGCCGAGGCCGCCTCGGGACCGGAGGCGCTCGCGATGGCGCGGGCGCACCGGCCGGACGTGGCCGTGCTGGACCTGCAGATGCCGGGGGCCGACGGTGTGAGCGTGGCCACATCCCTGCGGGCCGAACTGCCCGACTGCAAGACCATGATCGTGACCAGCCACGGCCGGCCCGGGCACCTGAAGCGGGCGCTGGCCGCGGGCGTACGGGCCTTCGCGCCGAAGACCGTCTCGGCGCAGCGGCTGGCCGAGCTGATCCGGACGGTGCACGCCGGAGGCCGCTATGTGGACCCGGAGTTGGCGGCCGACGCGATCAGCGCGGGGGACTCCCCGCTGACCGCCCGCGAGGCCGAGGTGCTGGAACTGGCCGGGGACGGGGCGCCGATCGCGGAGATCGCGGAGCGGGCCTCGCTGTCCCCGGGGACGGTGCGGAACTACCTGTCCTCGGCGGCCACGAAGCTGGGCGCCGAGAACCGGCACACGGCAGTGCGTCTCGCGCGGTCCCGGGGTTGGGTATAGTAGTTCTCGCGCTACGGCGCACCTGCGGACATAGCTCAGTTGGTAGAGCACCACCTTGCCAAGGTGGATGTCGCGCGTTCGAGTCGCGTTGTCCGCTCAGTAGTGAAGAAGCCCCGGTCCTCGGACCGGGGCTTCTTTCGTTCCCGGGAACGAAAGGCGCGAGGTGAGGGGACCCGTTTCCGGGGCCCCTCACCTCGTTGCGGGCTCAGGCCCAGGTGTGGCCGGTGAGGCGCTCGTAGGCCTCGACGTAGCGGGAGCGGGTCTGCTCCACGACCTCCTGCGGGAGGGCCGGCGGCGGGAGTTCGCCCTTGGAGTCCCAGCCGGAGGCCGGGGAGGACAGCCAGTCGCGGACGTACTGCTTGTCGAAGGACGGCTGGCTGTGGCCCGGCTCCCACAGGTCGGCCGGCCAGAAGCGGGAGGAGTCCGGGGTCAGAACCTCGTCGGCGGCGACCAGGTTGCCGTCCGGGTCGAAGCCGAACTCGAACTTGGTGTCCGCCAGGATGATCCCGCGGTCGCGGGCGATGTCCCGGGCCCGGCCGTACACGGCGAGGGTGGTCTGGCGCAGCAGGGCGGCCGTATCGGCGCCCTGGGTGCGCGCGACCTCCTCGTAGGAGACGTTCTCGTCGTGCTCGCCGACCTCGGCCTTGGCGGCCGGGGTGAAGATCGGGGCGGGCAGCTCGGAGCCGTCGACCAGGCCCTCGGGCAGAGCCAGTCCGCAGACCGTACGGGTCTTCTCGTACTCGGCGAGGCCCGAGCCGGTCAGGTAGCCGCGGGCCACGCACTCGACGGGGACCATGGAGAGGTTCCGGCAGACCAGGGCGCGGCCGGCCCAGTCGGCGGGGGCGCCGGCGGGCAGCTCGGTGCTGATGACGTGGTTCGGGACGAGGTCCGCGAGCTGGTCGAACCACCACAGGGAGAGCTGGGTCAGGATCCGGCCCTTGTCCGGGATCTCCGTGGGCAGGACCCAGTCGGCGGCGGAGATGCGGTCGCTGGCGACCATGACGAGATTTCCGTCCTCGTCGCGGTAGAGGTCGCGGACCTTGCCGGTGTGGAGGTGGACGAGGCCGGGCACCTGGACCGGCTCGGGCTTTTCGACGAATCCGGGCACGGAGTCTCCCTGTGGTTCTGTACGAGCGCGCGGCCCATTCTCCCGCACCGGTCCGCGGGCGCGGACCACGGGGCTGCGGTCGGGGCCGGTCGGCGCCGGTCAGTCCCTCTTGCAGATCCGGTCGAGGAGGTTGGCGGTGGCCCGCTGGACCCGCTCGTCCACGTGTCCGGGGCGGTCCAGGGCCGGGGACCAGGCGAAGGTGCCGGACGCGAAGACGAGCGCGCCGCTGGGGGCCCGGTAGAGGGAGGTCTCCTGGTGGCGGAGGTGGCCGTCGCCGTCCTCGTACGGGGAGTGCGCGAGCAGGATCCGGCTCTGGTGCTCGGGGAGCTGCGTGCGCGGGAAGTACCGGTCGGCCTCGCCCGCGACCAGGCCGGGCAGTTCGTCGTTCTCGGCGGCTCCGGTGGAGTCCCAGAGCCAGTGCGTGGCGTTGCGCACGATGAGGGGGGCGGGCTCGGGGACCCGTCCCGCGTACTGGATGCCGAGCAGTTGCTGCTCGGGGCGGTCCACCTCGCGCCAGAGGCTGGGGCGGCCGGGGCCGCGGCGTTTTCGGCAGGTGAGGAGCCGGTCGTCGACCCCGGAGGGCGAGGGGGAGAGCTCGACCTGCCAGTACATGGTGTTGGCGGAGAGGAAGACGAGCGAGGTCCCGTGGTCGCGGGCGCGCTCCACGGTGCGGCGCATCGGGCCGGACCAGTACTCGTCGTGGCCGGGGAAGACCAGGCCGCGGTAGCGGGTGGGGTCGACGCGGCCGGCGTGCAGGTCGCGGGCGTCGGCGTAGGCGAGGTCGTAGCCGTAGCGCTCGGCCCAGCGGATGAAGTCGTAGGCGTGGCCCACGTGCAGGGGGAGGCCCGCGCCGGCGTAGGGGCGGTCGAAGGAGACGGTGATGGCGGCGTCGCGCTCGCCGAGCAGCCGGCCCTCCTCGTCCCAGGCGTGGTAGAGGCTCGCGCCCGTTCTGCCGTCCTCCGGGTAGAGGTTGTAGGCCTGCCAGGTGATGTCGGGGAGCAGGAGCAGCAGGTCGGCCGGGTGGTCGTCGCGCACCGTGAAGGGGATGTGCGAGCGGTACCCGTCGGCGGTCGTCAGGACCGCCACGTAGGCGCCGATGCTCCAGTACGAGGGGACCTGGAGCCGCCACGAGAGCCACCAGTGGTGGCAGGAGACGGTGCGGTCGGCGGTCAGCGGCGCGGGCTGGACGATGCCGGAGAGCCGGGGACTGGTGGTGATCTTGGAGGCGCCGTCGCCGCCGTAGTGCCCGATGCGGTAGACGTCCACGGAGAACTGCTGGGGCGGGTCCACGGTGATGTGGAAGTCGATGGCCTCACCGGGTGCGACGGCTCCGGTGGAGGTGAACCCCTTGATCTGCCGGTGCACGTCGTCGGCGGTGCGGGGGCCGCCCGCGCCGCGGGCACGGGGAATCTGCTGGCCGGGTCCGGCGGCGACGGCCGGGTCCACGTACCAGGGCACGACCTGTCCGTTGTCGTCGTAGTAGAGCTCGCTCCCCCGGAACCACGGCAGGGGGCCCTGGCCGAAGGGATCGGTCACCGCGTGCGCGAGCGCACCCGACTCCCAACGCCTGATCTGCTCCGCACCCATACCGCTGCTCCCCTCCCTCGCTCCCCCGAACGCCGCGACCGGACCCCAGCACATCACATAACGCACGCACTCCGTCACCGTTCGTCGCGAAAAGTTCAACGGGGATCCGGGCGCGCCCGACCGCGGGGGCCCAGGGGCTGCGGGGGCCCTGGGGCCTAGACCAGGCGGACCGGCTTCTCCGGGCGTACGCCGACCTCCGCGAGCCAGTCGCGGAGCGGGCCGGGGTCCCGGTCCTCCACCAGCGACAGCACCGGTCCGGCGAGATCGGCCCGCCGCACCCCGGCGACCAGCAGGACCGGCCCGTCCAGCCAGTCCAGTCCCGGTTCGCCTCCGGCGGAGTCGACCGCGGCGCAGCACACCAGCGCCACGACGTGGTCCGCCAGCAGGTCCCGCCCGCTGCGCGGAGCCTCCAGCGGGAACAGCGGCAGCGCGTCGGACCCGCGGCCCGCGGCGGCGGCCGCCACGGCGGGCACCGACTCCCGTGCCAGGTCACCGCTGAGCCGGCCCGCCAGGGCGTCGGCGTCGGCGTCGGCGAGGTGGGTCAGGACCCGCTCCACCGTGGAGGCGGCGGGCGCCGACGGAGCCGACAGCGCGTCCAGGGCGGCCAGCAGGCGGGCCGCCTCCGTGCGCCACTTGCGGTCGACGACCTCCTCCGGATAGGCCGCCCAGTCCACCGGCGACCAGTCCGGACCGGGCTCGGCCGGTCCGCCGTGGAACAGCCGCGCGGCCAGCAGCGAGGCGGCCTCGTCCACCGCGCCCGGCTGGTCCAGCAGATCGCAGGCCGGGCGCTCGCCGAGGCGTGAGGTGAACCCGTCGGCCAGCCGGTCGCGGCGGGACAGCTCGGTCAGCGCGGAGACGACTCCGGCGTCCAGGTGCGCGGGCCAGCGGCCCATCCGCCAGGCGGGCAGGGCGACCCGGGTCAGCAGCCGGTCCCAGCCCGCGTACGCCAGCCCGACCTGCTCCTGGGCGGCGATGCGCAGCGCGTAGTCCACACCCTGTGCACGGTCCGAGGCGGCGGCGGCGACCCCGCGCTCCATCTCGGCGGCGTCCACCCTGCACAGCCGCAGCAGCAGCCGGGCGGGGACGCCGATCCAGCCGAGGAAGCGCCGGCCGCCCACGTCCACGGCGGCGTCGAGGCCCCGTACGAATCCGCGCGCGTCGGCTATGTCCGGGTGCGCGGAGGGGCCCGTACCGGCGACGACGGGGGCGAGGACGGCCCGCAGCTCGGCGACCCTCATCCACCACAGGAACGGCGAGCCGATCACCAGCACCGGGGCGGCGCCGGGCTCGGTCTCCGGGCCGCCGGCCCCGCCCGATATGAGCGTGCGGCCGCGGGCCCGGCGGTGCGCCGCGTGCGTGCGGTCCTCCAGCCAGCTGTCGCAGTCGGGGGTCAGGGCTATGGCGGAGGGTGCCGGAACGTCCATCCGGTCCGCCAGGTCCCGCACGAGCCGGTAGAGATCGGGGGCGGCGGACTCCGACAGCGGCACGGTCGGGGTCATGGCGGGGCTCGCCCGCAGCACGACGGCGGCGAAGATCCCGCCGACGAGCAGGACGAACGCGGCGACGGCGCACACGGCGAGGGTCACGGCCGGCCAGGGGTCACCGGCGAGCCGGCCCGTCGTACGGGCGCTCACCAGCACCACGGCCAGGGCGGCGGGCAGCAGCCCGACGGCCAGTGCCCTGCTGCGCACACGCAGTACGGCCAAGGCACGGGAACGCGCGGACGGCGTACCCACTTCAGCGATCGAACCGGTTCCGGACACGGCCGGACCTCACCCCCTCTGCCATGCGGCGGCGTTGCTCACTCCCCCACTGTGACACCGCCCACTGACATCGCAATGCCGGTGGGCCATGTGCCGGAATGAGAGCCGGAATGCTTGCGCCGCACCATAGTTGGGGCGCGGGCGGACGTCAGGCAGACCGGGTGACGATCACCCGATGGAATGGCTTTGGGTAAAGCTGGGTGCGTTCGAACGCGGCCGGATGCACTCGCACGCGGACATGCGCGCGGGCCCGGCCGCACCGAGTGCGTACCGGGCCCGCGTCCGTCAGATCCCGCTGAACGCCGCCGGTCAGCGGGATTCCGCCGCCTTCGCCGCGATGTCCGTGCGGTACTGCGAGCCGTCGAGCCCGATCCGCGCGACGGCCTTATACGCCCGATCACGGGCCTCCGCCAGATCGGAACCGGTCGCCGTCACCGACAGCACCCGTCCCCCCGCACTGACGACGGCGTCGCCCTCGGCGCGGGTCCCGGCGTGCAGCACGTACGCGTGCGGGGCGTCCTGCGCGGCCACCTCGGCCAGGCCCGTGATGGGGTCCCCGGTGCGCGGGGTCTCCGGGTAGTTGTGGGAGGCGATGACCACGGTGACGGCCGCGTCCTCGCGCCAGCTGAGCGGCGGCAGCGAGTCCAGCGTGCCGTTGGCGGCGCCCAGCAGCACGCTCGCGAGCGGGGTGCGCAGCCGGGCCAGGACCACCTGGGTCTCGGGGTCGCCGAAGCGGGCGTTGAACTCGATGACCCGCGTTCCGCGCGAGGTGATCGCGAGGCCGGCGTAGAGCAGCCCGGAGAAGGGGGTGCCGCGGTGGCGCAGTTCGTCCACGGTCGGCTGCAGGACGGAGGCCATGACCTCGTCGACGAGCTTCGGGTCGGCCCAGGGGAGGGGGGAGTACGCGCCCATGCCGCCGGTGTTGGGGCCCGCGTCTCCGTCGAGCGCTCGCTTGAAGTCCTGCGCGGGCTGGAGGGGGAGCACGGTGACGCCGTCGGTGATGGCGAAGAGGGAGACCTCGGGGCCGTCGAGGAACTCCTCGATGACCACGCGGTCGCAGCCCAGCGCGTGGGCGCGGGCGGCCTCCCGGTCGTCGGTGACCACGACGCCCTTGCCGGCGGCGAGGCCGTCGTCCTTGACCACGTACGGGGCGCCGAAGGCGTCGAGGGCCTCGTCCACCTCTTCCGGGGTGGTGCACACGTAGCTGCGGGCCGTCGGGACGCCGGCGGCGGCCATCACGTCCTTGGCGAAGGCCTTGGAACCCTCCAGCTGCGCGGCTTCGCCGGACGGGCCGAAGACCGGGATGCCGGCCGCGCGCACGGCGTCGGCGACCCCGGCGACGAGCGGGGCCTCCGGGCCGACGACGACCAGGTCGGCGTGGAGCTCGGTGGCGAGGCGGGCGACGGCTTCGCCGTCGAGCTGGTCGACGGGGCGGAGCTCGGCCACCTCGGCGATGCCGGCGTTGCCGGGAGCGCAGTACAGCGCGTTGACGTCGGAATCGAGGGACAGAGAGCGGCACAGGGCATGTTCGCGGGCGCCGCCGCCGATGACGAGGACCTTCACGCGATGAAGACTAGCCCGCGTTCCCGGGTGCCCTTCGTGCGGGCACCCAAGCGGGGCCCCCTATTCGTTCGTATATTCCTCTACAACGGTGGCTCCGAGCTCGCGCACGATCAGGTCGTGTCCGCTGAGCGCGGTGTCGACGAGGTCGGGGTCGTCGGCCTCCGCGATGTCATCCTCGGGGGCGACCGGCGGGGGTGCCTGGTGGGTGGGCGGCTGGTGCTGCTGCGGGGGCTGCTGGGGCTGGTACGACTGCTGCGGCGCCTGGGACTGCTGCGGCTGCTGCTGGTACGCCTGCTGGGGCTGCTGCGACGGCTGGGACTGCTGTTGCTGCTGCGGCTGCTGGTAGGTCTGCTGGGCCGGCGGCTGGTTGTAGGCGGGCGCGGGCGGAGCTCCGTAGGAGGACGCGGACACGGGGGCCATGGGCTGGGCTCCCCCGCCGACCACGGCCTCGATCTTCCAGGTGACCTGGAACTGCTCGGTGAGCGCCGCCTTGAGGACGTCCTCGCTGCCGCTGCTCGCGAAGTTGTCGCGGGCTCCGGCGTTGGGGAAGCCGAGCTGCAGCGTGGTGCCGTCGAAGCCGGCGACCTGGGCGTTCTGGCTGAGCAGGATCCAGGTGAAGCGGCGGCGGTTCTTGACGGCGTCCAGCACGGCCGGCCACATCGCCTGGACCTGCCCGGCGCCGGCAGCCATGCCGGGGTCCGGGGCGGCGGGCGGGGCCGCGGGCGCCTGGGCAGGTGCCGCGGGGGCGGCTGCGGGAGCCGCCGGGGCGCCGGGCGTGGCCGCGCCGGGCCAGGCTCCGGGGGCTCCGCCGCCGGGCTGCGCAGCACCGGGCCAGGCACCGGCGGCCGGAGCCGCGGCCGGGACCGGGGCCGCGGGGGCTCCGGGGGTGGCCGCGCCGGGCCAGGCTCCGGGCGCGGGGGCTGCGGCCGCAGGAGCGGCGGCCGGGGCCACCGGCTGGGGCGGAGCCACGGGGGCCGGGGCGGGGGCCTGGTGCACCGGTGCCGGGACCTGCTGCGCGGGAGCCTGCTGCGCCGGCGCCGGCTGCGCGGGGGCCCGTACCGCCGCGGGGGCCATGGCGTGGGCCTCCGGCCCGGGTACGTAGCCCATGGCGGGGGCGGCCGGGGCGAAGGCGGCGGCAGCGGCGGAGGCCGCGCCGCCGCGCTCCAGCCGGTCGAGCCGCGCCTGCACGGAACGCTCGTCGTCGAAGGCGGCGGGCAGCAGCACGCGGGCGCAGATCAGCTCGAGCTGCAGCCGGGGCGAGGTGGCCCCGCGCATCTCGGTGAGCCCCGTGTTGACCAGGTCGGCGGCCCGGGACAGCTCGGCGGCCCCGAAGACGGAGGCCTGGGCCTGCATCCGCTCGACCACGTCGTTCGGGGCGTCGATGAGCCCCTTCTCCCGGGCGTCGGGCACGGCCGCCAGGATCACCAGGTCGCGCAGCCGCTCCAGCAGGTCGGCGACGAAGCGGCGCGGGTCGTTGCCGCCCTCCACCACCCGGTCCACGATCTCGAAGGCGGCGGCCCCGTCCCCGGCGGCGAAGGCGTCCACGACGGCGTCGAGGAGGGTCCCGTCGGTGTACCCGAGGAGCGAGGTGGCCATGGCGTACGTCACACCCTGCTCGGCGGCGCCGGCCAGGAGCTGGTCCATGACGGACATGGAGTCACGGACGGAACCGGCTCCGGCGCGCACGACGAGCGGGAGCACGCCCTCCTCGACGTGGGCGCCCTCACGGCCGCAGACCTCGCCGAGGTAGTCCCGCAGGGTGCCGGGGGGAACGAGCCGGAAGGGGTAGTGGTGCGTACGGGACCGGATGGTCCCGATGACCTTCTCGGGCTCGGTCGTGGCGAAGATGAACTTGAGGTGCTCCGGCGGCTCCTCGACCACCTTCAGCAGGGCGTTGAAGCCCGCCGGGGTGACCATGTGCGCCTCGTCGATGATGTAGATCTTGTACCGGCTGGAGGCGGGCCCGAAGAAGGCCTTCTCGCGCAGGTCACGGGCGTCGTCCACACCACCGTGCGAGGCGGCGTCGATCTCGATGACGTCGATGGAGCCCGGCCCGTTGCGCGCGAGGTCCCGGCAGGACTGGCACTCCCCGCAGGGCGTGGGAGTGGGACCCTGCTCACAGTTGAGGCAGCGGGCGAGGATGCGCGCGCTGGTGGTCTTGCCGCAGCCGCGCGGCCCGCTGAACAGGTACGCGTGATTGACCCGGTTGTTGCGCAGGGCCTGCATCAGCGGGTCAGTGACATGCTCCTGCCCGATGACCTCGGCGAACGACTCGGGGCGGTAGCGGCGGTACAGCGCAAGGGACGACACGTCTACGAGGTTATCCGGGCCCACCGACAACGGCGGCCCCGTGCTGCCCGCGAGCCCGCCCCGGAACGCAAAGCGCCCCCCACGCACCCGCCAGAGCCCACTTACCCTTGCTGCCTTCCGGCCCTGGGGGAGTTGGGTGAGATAGCGCCACGTGAGGGGCTGGCCCCACCCTAGCGGATGGAGGGCCCCGGAATCGAGCCGGACCCCGGCGGGAGCTCCCCGCGACGATCACGTTCGCGAGCACCCCTCAACGTCTTGTATTGTTTGCCGCGGAGGATTCGCCTAGTGGCCTAGGGCGCACGCTTGGAAAGCGTGTTGGGGGCAACCCCTCACGAGTTCGAATCTCGTATCCTCCGCCATTGCTCTCACCGGGCAATATGTCGAAGAGCCCCGCTGCTTGCAGCGGGGCTCTTCGCGTTGTGCGCGAAGAGCCCGGGAAGCGGCGGGGGTGCGGCGCTAGCTTGTGGGCATGGACACGGCACAGGAGTTCGAGGCCCACCGATCGCGGATGTTCTCGCTGGCGTACCGGATGCTCGGGTCGGCGGCCGAGGCCGAGGACGCGGTGCAGGACGCGTACCTGCGCTGGCACGGGGCCGATCACGACCAGGTGGAGGCGCCGGGGGCGTGGCTGGCCAAGGTGGTCACCAACCTGTGCCTGAACCGGCTCACCTCCGCGCGGGTCAAGCGCGAGGAGTACTTCGGGCCCTGGATCCCCGAGCCGGTGGAGACCGCCGCCGGGATGCTGGGGCCGATGGAGACGGCGGAGCAGCGGGACTCGGTGTCCTTCGCCGTGCTGACGATGATGGAGCAGCTGTCGCCGCCCGAGCGGGCCGCGGTGGTGCTGCGCGATGCCTTCGACTACAGCCACCGGGACATCGCGGGCGTCCTGGACTGCTCGGAGGCGAACGCGCGCCAGCTCTACCGCCGGGCCAAACAGCACCTGGCCGACGGCCGGCCGCGGTTCACCACCTCGCGGGAGCAGGACGACGAGCTCCTGTCCCGGTTCCTGGCCGCCGCGTCGGAGGGCGCACTGGCCCAGCTGGAGCAGCTGCTCTCCGACCAGGTGGTCGTCTGGTCGGACGGCGGCGGCAAGGCGAGCGCGGCGAGCCGGCCGGTGTCCGGGCGGGACAACGCGGCCCGTTTCCTGGCCGGCCTCTTCTCCCGGTGGGTCAACGGCGCGCGGATCTCCTTCACCGAGGCGAACGGCGTTCCCGCGGTGGTCAGCTGGGCGGACGGCGAGCTGACCGCGTTCGGGGCGCTGGAAATCGGCGAGGGCGGGATCACCGGCATCCGGCTCGTCCTGAACCCGGACAAGCTCGCCTTCCTCGCGACCCAGCTCCGGGAGCCTTCGCAGGACGCGTGAGCGAGGGCTGCCGACGCTGGACGTGCGGGGGGAGATACCCGCACATACCGTTTCACGGGACGGAGGCGGGCCGGAAGCGGGCCGGAGGCGGGTGAGCGCGGGTGGCGTGGATGGACTGGCTCCGGGCGGAGGTCTTCCAGCCCTACCCCGAGCTGCTGATCTTCCTGACCATCGCCGCCGGCTTCCTGCTCGGCCGCGTCCGGTACAAGTCCATCGCGCTGGGCGCGGTCACCGGATGCCTCGTCGCCGGCCTGGTCATCGGCTCCCAGGCGAAGGTGGAGATCGACGGTCCGATCAAGTCCGTCTTCTTCCTGATGTTCCTCTTCGCCCTCGGCTACGACGTCGGCCCGCAGTTCTTCCGCGCCCTGCGCAAGGACGGCCTCCCCCAGGTCGTCCTCGCCCTCATCGTCTGCGTCACCGGACTCGCCGCCGCCTGGGCCTGCGCCACCCTCGCCGGTTACGGGACCGGGCTCTCCGCCGGGCTGCTGGGCGGCGGCCTCACCCAGTCCGCCGTCATCGGCGTCGGCTCCGACGCCATCGCCCACCTGCCCGGGGTCAGTGCGGCCGAGGCCCGGGACCAGTCGCATCTGATCGCCGTCGCCTACGCGGTCACGTACCCCCTCGGTACGGTGCTGCCCGCGCTGCTCCTCGCCGGGATCCTGCCCCGCCTGCTGCGCCGGGACCTCGCGGAGGAGAGCGCCGTGCTCGCCGCCGACCTGGAGGCCGCCGAGGACGACCCCGACGCCGGGGAGGGCTACTACAAGCACGTGCTGCGCGCGTACGCCGTCGACGTGGCCGCCTTCGCCGGGCGGACGATCGGGGACTTCGAGGCGGAGCAGAAGGCCGCCGGGCGGCGGCTCTACATCACCCGGCTGCGCCGCGCCGGGGAGATCCTGGAGCACGACACGGGCACCCGGATCGAGCTCGGCGACATCCTGGCCGTCAGCGCCGTCCGCGGCGACCTCGTGGCGTACGACGCGCGCACCCACATCGGCATGGAGACGGACGACTTCGAGCTCCTCGCCTACCGCACCGAGACCCTGCACGTGGTCATCACCGACCGGAACCTCAGCGGCCGCACCATCCGCACCCTGCGGCACGAGGAGTTCATGCCGGGGGTCTTCGTCGACGAGCACTGGCGGGCCGGCGCCGACCTGCGGGTGCGGCTCGACAGCACCGTCGAGCGGGGCGACACCCTGGTCCTCACGGGGCCGCGCAGCCGGGTGGAGGCGGCCGCGGCGGAGCTGGGCAAGCCGGTGCCGACCAGCTTCGCGACCGACATGGTGTGGATCGCGCTCGGGCTCTTCCTCGGCGGCTGCCTCGGCATCCCGGCGCTGCACGCGGCCGGCGCGCCGCTGTCGCTGTCCACCTCCACCGGGGCGCTGCTGATGGGGCTGGTCTTCGGCTGGATCCGGAGCAAGTACCCCACCTACGGGAACCTGCCGTCGGCGGCGCAGTGGCTGATGGGCACGCTCGGGCTGTGCGTGTTCGTCACGGTCGTCGGCCTCAACGCCGGCCCGAGCTTCGTCCCGGGCCTGCGCGAGGCCGGCTGGCCGCTGCTGCTCTGGGGCGCGGTCGTGACGACCGTGCCGCTGCTGGCCGGATTCGCCTACGGGCACTTCGTGCAGCGGCTCCCCCTCCCGATCCTGCTCGGCGCCCTCGCCGGAGCCCAGACCACGACGGCCGCGCTGGGCGCCCTGACGGAACGCGCGCGCAGCCAGATCCCGGCCCTGGGGACGACGGTCCCGTACGCCCTGGGCAACGTGCTGCTGACGATGTGGGGGTCGGTGATCGTGCTGCTGCGGCGGTGAGCGGGCCGCCCGGCCTTCCTGTCCGCCCCGTCGGCGATCACCATGGCCCCATGGACAACGCGGTGTTCCTGGTGCCCGGACGGCGGACCACGACGGCCGGGCTGCTCGCCGGGGCGGCCGCGCGGCGGGGGATGGAGGTGCGGGGGCTCGATGACGGTGCCGAGGACCTGGCCGGACGCCGTGTGCACTGGCGCGGTGGGCCGGCGGCCGGGGCGCGGGTGGCCCCGGCGCTCGGGATCGGGCTGCTGGAGCCGCCGGACGACTGGCTGGCCGGGCTGCCGGAGTGGGCCACCGGCCGCGGGATCCGGCTGACCAGCCTGGGCGAGGCCCGGGAATCGCTGCGGGGGCCCGCCTTCGTGAAGCCGCCGCGGGAGAAGTCCTTCCCGCCCTCCGTGTACGCGGACGGCTCCGCCCTGCCCGAACTCCCGCCCGGCACCCCGGTGCTGGTCTCCGAGGTGGTCGACTTCGCCGCCGAGTACCGGCTGTTCCTGCTGGACGGGGAGATCGCCGCGGGAAGCCGCTACGCCGTCCACGGCCGGCTGGACCCCGCCCCGCTGGAGGAGGACCCGCGGGCCGCGGACGTACGGGCCTTCGCGGGCCGGCTGCTCACGGCGGCGGGTGCGGGCCTGCCGACCGCCGTAACCGTCGACGTCGGCTTCGCCGGCGGCACCGTGGTGGTCGTGGAGGCCAACATGGCGTGGTTCTCGAACTGCTATGCCGCCGATCCGGAACGCGTGCTCGACGTGGTGCTCCGCTCGGCCGGCCCCCGGGAGCGGGTCGCGGAGGCCGACCTCCGGTTCGTCCGCGGCTGAACGGCCTAGCCGTGGGGGATCAGGGCCACCGGGCTGTGGGCGTGGTGGGCCGCCGCGTGGTCCGTGGGGCCCATGCCGTGGAGGGGGCGGTGGCGGCGGCGGCCCACGACCAGGAGGTCCGCCTCGGCGGACTCGGCGAGCAGGACCTCCGCCGGGTCGCCGGGGCGGGTCACGCACTCCGCAGGCACCCCCGGGTACGGGGCGCCGGCGGCGGCCACCGCCGCGCGGAGCGGCTCCGGGTCCGACGGGCCGGCGTGCACCGCGCACAGCGGGAGGCCGTGCCGTGCCGCCCAGGCGTACGCGAAGTCGAGGACCGCGCCGTGGTCGCCCGCCGGGTCCACCCCGACGACGACCCCGCGTCCGTGCGGCGCGCTGCCGGCGGGCTCCCGTACCAGGACGACCGGGACCCCGGCCCGCCCCGCCACGTGCAGGGCGGTGGAGCCGAGCAGCGGCACCACGTGGCGTTCCTCGCCGCTCGCGCCGAGCACGATCAGCCCGGCGTGCGACTGGGCGGCCGCCCGCGGGATCTCGTTGCCGGGTCCGCCCTCGGCGGTGGCCGTCTCGACGGTCAGGCCGGGGTGGGCGGCGCGGAGTTCCTCGGCGAGGGAGGACAGGACGACCCGGGCCGCGGACTCGTTCGCGCCGAGCACGGGCTGGAACTCCGGGGAGATCGGCTGGATCGTCGGCCAGGCCTGGCCCACGTGGAGCAGCCGGAGCGGAGCCCCGGCCGCCAGGGCCTCACGGGCGGCCCACCGGGCGGCGGAGAGGCTGCGGGGCGACCCGTCGAACCCGACGAGAACGGGGGCCACGGGGAGCACGGGCGGGGTGGGCGGGACGGACATGGGCGGCACCCTTCCTTCTTGCACGGTCGCTCCTACGACGCTACGCCCTTCGCACCTTTTACCCGGTTAAAGGTGCGGATGGGAGGTTTTTCTCCCCACTGGGCTGCGCGCATGCCATCGAGCCGGCTTTCTGATCGGCCCGGCCTGCTAGCAGCGCAGTGCCGCGTACAGGTCCAGCTTGTGGTCGAGGCGCGACAGGTCGCGGCCGGTGAGGGCCTCCACGCGCTCGATCCGGTAGTGGACCGTGTTCACGTGCAGGTGCAGCGCCTCCGCGGTGCGCGTCCACGAGCAGTTGTTCGCGAGGAACACCTCCAGGGTCTCGCGCAGCATCCCGTCCCCGAGCGCGCCCAGCGTCCGCGCCCCGAACACCCCGCGGACCTCCGGCGGGACCCCCGACAGCAGTTCCGCCAGGGTGTCCAGCTGCTCGACCCCGCGGACCGCGACCGCCCCGTCCGTCGCCGTCAGCGCGAAGCGCGCCTGGCCGAGTGACGCGCGTAGCCCCTCGGCCGAGGCCGTCTGCGCGCCGACACCGAGCCGCAGGTCGGTGTCCGGGCCGGCGCACGCCTGGAGCAGCGGCCACACGGTGCGCAGTTGGTCGGCGAGCCCGGTGGTGGCGGCCTCCGCTTCGGGGGAGGCACCCTCCTCCGGCCCCTCGTACAGCACCGCCCCGCCCGGCCCCGCCGCCCACCGGGCGCCCTCCAGGTGGCCCAGTGCCTCCGCCAGCGCGTCCCCGTCGGTCGCCGTCAGCACGCGGTACGGGCCCCCCGCGGGCAGTCCGGCCGCCTGGAGCGCGGCGCCGAGCAGGTCCGGTTCGGCCCCGGCCGCCACCAGGGCGAGCAGCTCCCCTCCGGCGGCCCGGCGCGCGGCCTCCGGGCGGGCCCGGCCGTCGCGGTACTGCGCGAAGACCCCGGCGATCTCGTGGAGCACCCGCGGCGGCGCCGCGTCCGGGTCCGGGACGTGCAGCAGCCAGGCGTCGTACGGGGAGCTCTCGGCCTCGACGCCCAGCGAGACCCCGCCCTTCGCGGCGGAGGCGGCCCGCTGCGCCGGGATCGCGGGCGCGGACGGGGTACGGGCCACCGTGCGGCCGCTGGCGGTCAGCAGGTAGCAGGGCAGCCGGCCCAGGTGCGCACAGGCCCGGTCCAGCAGCTCCGCCGGTCCGGCCCCGCCCTCCAGGAGCCGGCTGAGCTCGCTGCGCACGTTCTCGGGAAGCGCGAAGTGCCGGGTGGGGCGCCGGCTGAGGTCGCCCCACTGGCGCAGGTACACCGCTTCGGTGACGGCCCGGAAGCTGGTCCGGGCGGGCACGGCCACCAGCGGCACCCGGTGGGCCCGGCAGGCGGCGACGAGTTCCTCGGGCACTCCTCCGTGGGTCTCCTCGCCGGCCAGCAGCGCCCGCGCCCCGGCGTCGGCGAGGGCGGCGACGAAGCGGTCGGTCCTGGCGGCGGCCGACGCCCCCGGGCGCCACCACACGAGGCCGCTGAGCACGAGCTCTCCGGGGCCCAGGAACCGGCCCGGCTCCTCCAGGTCGGTGGCGGTCACCCCGCTGACCTCCTGGCCGAGAAGGGACTGCTCGCCCCACAGCAGGGTGAGGCCGAGGTTGTCGGACTGGAGCAGGTCGAGGACGTGCATGACGGGGACTCCTTGCGGCGGGTGGCAGCCCACAATCGCGAGGCGAATATGAGAGTTGTCATGGTAAATGCAAGGGCAACTATCCGAACAGCCTCTTGGATGATTCACCAGAGACACCCTGGCGGCCCTGGTGTTTTTCCGTGTCGGGGACCAGTCGTCCCGACCCCCGGCCCGTTGTTTCACTGACGAAAGGCCGAAAAGAGCGACACGGCCGACGGCTCGGCCGACGAGACGACGACGGAAAGGATGGCGGGAAATGGACCTCAACACGGTGCTCGACGTACGCGACGCACGCCGCCGCGAACCCTGGCGTCCGGGTGACGCCTGGCTCGGTGGCGGGACGTACCTCTTCTCCGAGCCCCAGCCCCACCTCCGCCGTCTCGTCGACCTCTCCCGGATGGGCTGGCCCCCGCTGTCCTGGCACCCCGACGGCTCCCTGGACATCGCCGCCACCTGCACCATCACCGAGCTGTCCCGCTTCGGCCGGACCCTGCCCGCCACGGCCGCGCCGCTCTTCGAACAGTGCTGCCGGGCCTTCCTCGCCAGCTTCAAGATCTGGAACATGGCGACCGTCGGCGGCAACCTCTGCAACGGCCTGCCCGCCGGCCCGGTGATCTCCCTGACCGCCGCCCTCGACGGCACCGCGCTCCTCCAGGGCCAGGACGGCTCCACCCGCCGCCTGCCCGTCACCGACTTCATCCGCGGAGCCGGCGTCAAGGACCTGCGCGACGGCGAGCTGCTGCGCTCGGTGCGGCTGCCCGCCCGCGCCCTGGACTCCCGTACCGCCTTCCGGCAGGCCTCCCTCTACGGTCTCGGCCGCTCCGGCGCCCTCGTCATCGGCGCCTACGACCCCCAGGACGGCTCCCTCGCCGTCACGGTCTCGGCCGCCACCACCCGCCCCTTCCGCTTCTGGTTCGCACTGCCGCCCACGGCGGCCGAACTGCGCCGGACGATCGACGACACCGTCCGGCCCGACGAGTGGTACGACGACATCCACGGACTGCCCGCCTGGCGGCGCCACATGGGCCTGCGCCTGGCGGAGGAGGTCCGCCGCGAACTGACGGCCGACTGTGACGGCGACGGCGCTCCGGAGGGACTGCGATGACCAGCAGCAGCAGCGGCGGCGACAGCGGCTACGGGATCGACATCAACAAGCAGCACTTCACCGAGGAGCCCCGCCCCGGCCAGTGCCTGCGCACCTACCTCCGCGACCGCGGCTGGTTCGGCGTGAAGAAGGGCTGCGACCAGGGCGACTGCGGGGCCTGCACCGTCCACGTCGACGGGCAGCCGGTCCACAGCTGCCTCTACCCGGCCGTCCGCGCCGGGGGCCGCTCCGTCACCACCGTCGAGGGACTGTGCTCGCCCGGCGGGGAACTCCACCCCGTCCAGCAGCAGTTCCTCGACGCCCAGGGCTTCCAGTGCGGTTTCTGCACCGCCGGCTTCCTGATGACCACCTCCGCCCTCCAGGCCGAGCAGGGCACCGCCCACGACGACGGCAAGCTCGACGACCTCCCCCGCGCCTTCAAGGGCAACATCTGCCGCTGCACCGGGTACCGCGCCATCGAGGACGCCGTGCGCGGGGTCAAGCACACCGAGGCCCCCGGGGCCGGGCAGGCCGTCGGCAAGTCCCCGGGCGCCCCCGCCGGCCCCCAGGTCGTCACCGGCACCGCCCGCTACACCTTCGACGTCGCCGTCCCCGGCCTGCTCCACATGAAGCTGCTGCGCTCCCCGCACCCGCACGCCCGCATCGTCTCCATCGACACCACCGATGCCCTCCAAGTGCCCGGGGTCCACGCGGTGTTCACCCATCACGACGCCCCGGACCGGCTGTACTCCTCGGCCCGTCACGAGCACCCCACCGAGGACCCGATGGACACCCGGGTCCTGGACGACGTGGTCCGCTTCGTCGGGCAGCGCGTGGCCGCCGTGGTCGCCGACAGCGAGCAGGCCGCCGAGGAGGGCTGCCGCCGCGTGGTGGTCACGTACGAGGAACTGCCGTACGTGACCGACCCGGAGGAGGCCATGCTGCCGGGCGCCCCCGTCCTGCACCCCAAGGGCCCCGAGTCGGGGATCTTCCGCGCCGAGAACAACGTGTGCGGCGAGGTCCACAACACCCTCGGCGACATGGAGAAGGGGTATGCGGAGGCGGACGTCGTCCACGAGGAGACTTATCTGACCCAGCGCGTGCAGCACGCCAGCCTGGAGACCCACGGCAGCGTCGCGTACTTCGAGCCCAGGGAGGACGGCGACGGCGAGCGCATCACCGTCCGCTCCTCCACCCAGGCCCCCTTCCTGACCCGGCGGGCGCTGTGCGCCCTCTACGACCTGAACGAGGACGAGGTCCGCGTCGTCGCGGGCCGCGTGGGCGGCGGGTTCGGCGGCAAGCAGGAGATGCTGACCGAGGACATCGTCGTCCTCGCCGCCCTGAAGCTGCGGCGCCCGGTGAAACTCGAATTCACCCGGGCCGAGCAGTTCTACGGCGCCACCACCCGCCACCCCTTCAAGATCACCATCAAGATCGGCGCCAAGAAGGACGGCACCCTCACCGCGCTGCGCATCCGCGTGCTCTCCAACACCGGCGCCTACGGCAACCACGGCCCCGCGGTCATGTTCCACAGCGTCGGCGAGTCCTTCGCCGTCTACAAGGCGCCGAACAAGGAGGTGGAGGCGTACTCCGTCTACACCAACGGCGTACCGGCGGGCGCCTTCCGCGGCTACGGCCTGGGCCAGGTCCTCTTCGCCCTCGAATCGGTGATGGACGAGCTCGCGATCCGGCTCGATATGGACCCGCTCGTCCTGCGCGAGAAGAACGTCATCGGCCCCGGCGACCCCATGGTGACCCCCATCGGCCACGAGGAGGACCTCTTCATCGCCTCGTACGGGATGAAGCAGTGCATGGACGTCGTCCGCAAGGCCATCGCCGAGGACCGCAGCCACGAGGACGTCCCCGAGGGCTGGCTCACCGGGACGGGCTCGGCGGTCGCGATGATCGCGACCGGGCCGCCCGGCGGCCACTTCGCCGACGCACGGGTCAGCCTGCTGCGCGACGGCACGTACGACATCGCGGTGGGCACGGCGGAGTTCGGCAACGGCACCACCACCGTCCACCAGCAGATCACCGCGGGCGCGCTGAACACCACGGTCGACCGGATCGCGGTCCGCCAGTCGGACACGGACGTGGTCCGCCACGACACCGGCGCCTTCGGCTCGGCCGGCACCGTGGTAGCGGGAAAGGCGGTGATGCTGGCCGCCGACTCCCTCGCGGAGCGCCTCAAGACCTTCGCCGCCCGCCACACGGGCGTGGCCCGGCACCTGTGCAAGCTCGGGGCCGAGGCCTTCGACTGCGCGGGCCGCGTCGTCACCCTCAAGGAGCTGTACGAGGCCGCGTACGAGAAGGGCAGGCTCGACGAGATCGCGGCCGACGGGCACTGGGGCGGCTCCCCGCGCTCGGTGGCCTTCAACGCCCAGTGGTTCCGCCTCGCGGTCGACCCCGGAACGGGCGAGATGAAGATCCTGCGCAGCGTCCACGCGGCGGACGCGGGCAAGGTCATGAATCCGATGCAGTGCCGCGGCCAGGTCGAGGGCGGGGTGGCCCAGGCCCTGGGCGCCACCCTCTTCGAGACCGTACGGGTGGACGAGCGCGGGGAGGTCACCACGGCCGCCTTCCGCCGCTACCGCCTCCCGCAGTACGCGGACGTCCCGCGCACCGAGGTCCACTTCATGGAGACCTCGGACTCGATCGGCCCCCTCGGCGCCAAGTCCATGTCCGAGAGCCCCTTCAACCCGGTGGGCCCCGCCTTCGCCAACGCGCTGCGGGACGCGACGGGGGTCCGGTTCACGGAGATGCCGGTGACGCGGGACGTGGTCTGGCAGAAGATCCACGAAGCCGGGGGCGGGCGCTGACAACAGTCAGATTTGCCAGGCGGATTCGACGAAGTCCCGTACAGTTGCGGCTCATATCATGAGACCAACCTCGCAGATGAGGTTCTGCGGGCCGCGGCGCCGGGCATGACTGACCCATGGCCAAACTCATGCTGCACGGAGACCTGGACCACCCGGCCACGCTCAGCGTCGCGGACCTGCGGGACTGGGCACAGCACCGGGCCGCGGTCACGTTCGACTGCGCGACCAACGGTCCGCAACACCACGTGTTCGAGGGGGCGTTGCTCCGGGAGGTCGTCTCGGACGCCGGTCCGGCCTTCGACGCCCGCCGCCGCAAGGACCGTTCGCGATTCCTGCTCGCGGTGACCGGCGGGGACGGACACCATTCGATGCTGTCCTGGGCCGAGTTGGACGCCGACTTCGGCGGGAGCCCGGTGCTGCTGGCGACCCGCCTCGACGGTGAGGACCTCGACGGGGCGGGTGCGCAGCTGGTGGTCCCCTCGGACCGGTGCGGGGCGCGCTACGTCAGCGCGGTCACGCACGTGTGGTTCGGCGCGCTGTCGCCGCCGAGCCTGGGCCTGTAGGGCGGGGGCCTCAGGCCGTCGCGAGGGAGATCTCGGTCGACTTGATCAGCGCGACGACGGAGGACCCGGCGGTCAGGCCGAGCGCCTCGACGGCGTCCTTGGTGATGGCGGCGGTCAGCCCGCCGCCGTTCACGTCCACCCGGACGGACGCCATGGCGCCGCCGGCGGAGACGTCGACCACGGTGCCGGCGATCTGGTTGCGGATGGAGATGCCGTCGACGGCGCCGGTGGCCAGGGCGACTTCGGTGGCCTTGACCAGCGCCTTCACGGAGGAGCCCGCGGCGAGGCCGAGGTCCTTGACGGCGTCGGTGGTGATCGCCGCGGTGATGTCCTGGCCGCCTTCCAGGCGGACCTTGACCGTCGTCATGGCCTCGCCCGAGGTGACGGAGGTGACGGTGCCGGCGATCTGGTTGCGGATGCTCAGGCTCATGAGTGGTACGACCTCTTGCAGTAGACGGTTCCGTGCGCACGGCCCGGGGGGATCCGCGAGCCGTACGGGATCGACGCTATGCGGCCCGGCGCCGGCTTGCTGACGACCCGTCGCATCCGCCACCCGGAACCACCCGGGCGGCTGGCCGATGCGCGGGAAGAAGAATCTCCGGAGTTTCTCCCGGGTTCCTGTCACACACGCGGGGCGGCGCGGGTCAGTGCGGTGAGGAAGAGAAATCACCGCACCGCACCGCCTACCGAGGAGCCCCTCATGCAGATCGCCGCCACCGTCGTCGCCGTCCTCGCCGCCGCCATGTCGGGCTTCTCGGGGTACTCGCTCCTGCGCCGCGCCCCCTGGGTGGTGGAGGCCATGGAGCAGTACGGGGTCCCCCGGGCCTGGTGGACCCCGCTCGGTGCGGCCAAGGCGGCCGGAGCCCTGGGCCTGTTGGCCGGGCTCTTCGTCCCGGCCGTCGGGATCGCGGCCGGCATCGGCCTGGTCCTCTACTACACCGGCGCCGTGATCACCGTGCTCCGGGCCCGGGCCTACGCCCACGCCCCCTTCCCGGTGATCTACATGGCCCCGGTCGTCGCCGCCTTCACCCTCGGCTTCGCCGCGTAGGGCGTCAGCCGAACTCCGCCCGTCAGCCGAACTTCGGCATCTCGCCGACCGTCTTCGCCACGTCGATCACGGCGAACGCCGCGCCCTGCGGGTCCGTCACCGCCGCGAAGCGGCCGAAGGGGCTGTCCATCGGGCCGAAGTGCAGCTTCCCTCCGTGCGCCTGGGTCTTGGCGACCGCCTCGTCGCAGTCCGGGACGGCGAAGTAGACCTGGACGTAGGAGGGGATCTCCGGCGGGAAGTCGGTGCCCATGTTCATCCGGCCCAGCACCGCGTTCTCCGGGCCGCCCAGGCTGAAGACCTTGAAGTCCATGCCGGCCATCTCGGGGTCGTCGCCGGCGTCCATCTGCTGGGACCCGTACGGGAAGACCTGCGGGAGGAACGCGTCCGCCTTGGCCACGTCGCGCGAGAAGAACTCGGCCCAGCAGTACGCGCCCGGCTCGCCCGTCTTCTCGAAGCCCTTGTGGTCGCCCGGCTGCCAGACGCCGAAGACGGCGCCGCTCGGCTCCTTCGCGATGGCCATCGTGCCGAAGGAGCCGACCTGCATCGGCTCCATCAGGAGCTCGCCACCGGCCGCCTTGATCTTCGCGGCCGTGGCCTCGGCATCGGGCGAGGAGAGGTAGAGACACCATTGCGAATGGCCCTCCGCCCCCGGCATCGGCGGCACCACCGCCGCGACGGCCTTGCCGTCGGAGTAGGCCTGCGTGTAGTTCCCGTACTCGCTGCTGGACTCTCCGAAGGTCCAGCCCAGCACATCGGCGTAGAAGGTCTTCGCGCCCTCCAGGTCGGAGAACATCGCGTCCACCCAGCAGGGCGCGCCTTCCGTGAACTCAGCCATGATCGATCGACTCCTGTGTCGTGTACGACGTGACCCGTCTCGGTACTCACGCTAGGCGCGGGGTCCGACAATCGCGCGGGGAGCACCTCCGCGCGGGACCCTGGGTACATGGACGACAGGAACGACAAGCACGAGCCCGACACGGACAAGGGCGTCACCATCCGGCTCGCCCAGCAGCCGGAGGCCGACGAGCTCCTCGGGCGCAGCCCGCTCGCCGCGCTGGTCGGGATGCTGCTGGACCAGCAGGTCCCCATGGAATGGGCGTTCGCGGGGCCCTGGACGATCGCCCGGCGCCTCGGCTCCGACGACCTGGACGCGCACGCGATCGCCGCCTACGACCCGGAGGCGTTCGCCGCCCTGCTCTCGGAGAAGCCGGCGGTGCACCGCTACCCGGGGTCGATGGCGAAGCGGGTGCAGCAGCTGTGCGCGTACCTGGTGGAGCACTACGAAGGGGACGCGGCGGCGGTGTGGGCCGACGCGGGCACCGGGGCCGAGCTGCTGGCGCGGCTGCGGGCACTGCCCGGCTTCGGGGAGCAGAAGGCGCAGATCTTCCTGGCACTGCTCGGCAAGCGGTTCGGGGTGCGGCCGCGCGGCTGGCGCGAGGCGGCCGGCGGGTACGGGCCGGCGCACGTCTACCGGTCGGCGGCGGACATCACCGGCCCGGAATCGCTGGCCAAGGTGCGCGCGCACAAGCAGGAGGCGAAGGCCGCCGCGAAGGCGGAGAAAGCGGCCACCAGCGGTTCCAGTAAGCGGAATTGACCGTTCGGGCGAGTGTCGAGCCCGTTGTCAGACCCCGCCCCTAAGCTCGTGATCATGACTGAGAACCTGACCCGCGCCGCCACTGCCGAGATCATCTCCGACGGCCCCGGCAGCCTGATCACGCTGCTCACGGACACCGCCGAGCTCACCTGCAACACGGCCACCTTCGAGGTCGGCGCCGCGGGTGCCCCGGTGCACTTCCACACCAAGGCGACCGAGTTCTTCCACGTCACGGAGGGCAGGCTCGACGTCCTGCTCGGCGACGAGATACACACCCTGACCAAGGGCGACTTCCTCGCCGTGCCCCCCGGTGTGAAGCACGCCTTCGCCCCGGCCGCGGACAGCACCGCTGAGGTCTTCGTCGGCTTCACCCCCGGCATGGGCCGCTTCGACTACTACCGGCTGCTCGGCCGGGTCCGGGCCGGCGAGGCCACCGTGCAGGACATCATCGACAGCCAGCCGGTCTACGACAACCACTACGCGGAGAGCGAGGCCTGGGCCGGCCGCCTGAAGCGCAGCGCCGAAGCGTAGATCTCGTCGGCGTCGAGCCTTCGCAGCTCCTCCGCTATGAGCTCGGCACTGCTGCGGATCTTCAGCGCCACCTTGCGGTCGGGGCTGCCCGGCAGCAGCAGGGTGGCCAGGGCCCCGTCGGGGCGGTCCACGCGGATCTCCCCGGCCGTGGTCGTCAGCAGGACCCGGGTGATGACCGGACCCTCGGTCGCCACCCGCGCCACGGGCACCCCGAGCCGGTCCTCCAGCCAGCGGGCCAGCAGCTCGGAGCTGGCGTTCCCGGGCTCGCTCTCCACGGCCGCGCCCGTCACCGGGAGCGGCTTCTGGTCCAGGGCGGCGGCCAGCAGCGACCGCCACGGGGTCAGGCGGGTCCAGGCCAGATCGGTGTCCCCGGGCTCGTAGGTGCCGGCCCGGACGTCGAGCGCGCCGACCGGGTCGGCGGCCGCCTCGGCGTCCGTGATCCGGCGCTGCGCGAGGGCGCCCAGCGGATCCCGCGCGGGCGCGTCCGGGGCGTCGGCGGGCCACCAGGCCACCACGGGCGCGTCCGGCACCAGCAGGGGGAGCACCACGGAGCCCGCGTGCTCGGTGAGCGTCCCGTGCAGCCGGAGCAGCACGATCTCCCCGGACCCGGCGTCGGAGCCGACCCGCAGCTCGGCGTCGAGCCGGTTCTGGCGCAGCCGGTGGGATCCGCGCGCGGTGCGCTTGATCACCGCGATGATCCGGCAGGGGTGCTCCCGCGAGGCCTCGGAGGCCGCGCGGACGGCGTCGTAGGCGTTCTCCTCGTCGGTGGCGACGAGGAGGTTGAGCACCAGCCCCATCGCGGGGCTCCCGACGGCCCGTCGTGCGTCGAGCAGGGCCCGGTTGACCTTGCTGGAAGTCGTATCGGTGAGTTCGGTCCGCATGTTCCGAGTCTCGCAGGCCGGACGGGGCCCCGGGTACGGCTCCGGGTTACGGGAATCCCCCGACCGGCCCGCCCGGCAGGTTCAGCGGCGCCGCCTGGCCGTGCCGAAGATGGACCGGGAGATCTCGCGCCCCAGCTGCGTACCGATCGACCTGGCCAGGGAGCGGAACAGCCCGCTGCCCACCACCTGCTCCGCCAGCGAGGGATCCGGCTTGGGCGCGGCCTTCGCGGCCTTCGCGGCCTCCTTCGCCTGCTTCTCCGCCTCCGCCGCGGCGGCCGCTGCCTCGGCTTGCGCCTCCGCCGCCGCCTGCTCGGCGCTGATCTTCTCGTACGCCGACTCGCGGTCGACGGGCTCCGCGTACCGCGACCAGAGCAGCGAGGACTTCACCGCCTGGTCGAGCGCGGCCGCGTCGATCGGCCCCATCAGCGACTGCGGGGCCCGCAGCCGGGTCGCCGCCACCGGGGTCGGCGCGCCCTTCTCGCTGAGCACCGTGATCACCGCCTCGCCCGTCCCCAGCTGGGTCAGCAGCTCCTCCAGGTCGTACTCGGAGTTCGGGAAGGTCTTCACCGTGGCCTTCAGCGCCTTGGCGTCGTCCGGGGTGAAGGCGCGCAGCGCGTGCTGCACCCGGTTGCCGAGCTGCGCCAGCACGTCGGCCGGCACGTCCTTGGGGGTCTGGGTGACGAAGAAGACGCCGACGCCCTTGGAGCGGATCAGCCGGACCGTCTGCGTGATGGCTTCGAGGAAGGCCTTCGAGGCCCCGTTGAACAGCAGGTGCGCCTCGTCGAAGAAGAAGACCAGCTTGGGCTTCTCCAGATCGCCGACTTCCGGGAGATCGGTGTAGAGATCCGCCAGCAGCCACATCAGGAAGGTGGAGAAGAGCTGCGGTTTGTCCTGGACCGCCGGGAGCTCCAGTACGGAGACCAGTCCGCGCCCGTCCGCCGCCGTACGGAGGAATTCGCTGGTGTCGAATTCGGGCTCGCCGAAGAATTCCGCGGCCCCCTGCTGTTCGAAGGCGGTGAGCGCCCGCAGGATCACTCCGGCGGTCACCGTGGACAGTCCGCCGATGCCCTTGAGTTCGGGCTTCCCCTTGTCCGAGACGAGGAACGCGACGACCGCCCGCAGGTCCTTGAGGTCGATCAGCTCCAGGCCCTTGGTGTCGGCGTAGTGGAAGATCAGCCCCAGCGACTGTTCCTGGGTCTGGTTCAGCTGGAGCACCTTGGACATCAGGACCGGGCCGAAGCTCGTCACGGTGGACCGGAGCGGGATTCCGGGGCCGATCCCGCCCAGTGAGTAGAACTCGCTGGGGAATCCGGTGCCCTCCCATTCCTGGGCCACGTCCTTGGCCCGTTCCTCGATCTTGTCGTTGGTCGCGCCGGGCGCCGAGATCCCCGAGACATCGCCCTTGATGTCCGCGAGGAAGACCGGAACGCCGTTGGCGGACAGCTGCTCGGCGATGAGCTGCAGGGTCTTGGTCTTGCCCGTTCCGGTGGCACCCGCGACCAGTCCGTGCCGGTTGAGCATCGACAGGGGGATGCGGATCTGGTGCTCCGGCAGGCAGGTCCCGTCCCAGAGCAGGGCCCCCAGATCAAGCGCGGGACCGGTGAAGGCGTACCCCTCGGCGATCTGCCCGGCGGGGGACGCGACAGGGGACGCGGAGTCGGTGCTCTGGCTCATGTATCACTCCCGAAATAGCACTATGTGCCACCTTTGCACCGTCGTCGCGAGGCTGCGCCCGCAGGCCCCCGCCCGGTAGGCTTTCCGTGTGATCTTCAAGCGCATCGGAAACAGGCGGCCGTACCCCGACCACGGCAGGGAAACCACCCGGCAGTGGGCGGACGTCGCCCCGCGCCCGGTCCGGCTCGATCAGCTTGTGACCACCAAGGGCCAGCTCGACCTCGAGACGCTGCTCGCCGAGGATTCGACCTTCTACGGGGACCTCTTCGCCCACGTCGTGAAGTGGCAGGGCGACCTGTACCTGGAGGACGGCCTGCACCGCGCCGTCCGCGCCGCGCTCCAGCAGCGCCAGGTCCTGCACGCGCGCGTCCTCGAACTGGGCTGACCCGCCCGCCCCCGAGGCCCGGCAGACCCTCCCGAGTGCCGGATAGCTCCCGGTTGCGCCTTTCGGGTCAGGCTTGCCCTATCAACAGATGATTCAGTGGGCATCCGCAGCGCTCGGCATTACGCTGCGCTCATGAGCATGCTCACTCCCCCTGGCATGGGCGGAAAGTACAAGGTCACGGGTGCGGCGTACCCCCGCATGACCCGCCCTCGACGCCGTCGCAGGATCGTCCTCATGGTGCTCGGATCGGTCATCGGGCTCGCCCTGATCGCCTACGGGGCCCTGCAGCTCATCGACGTGTTCGGCGACGACGAGGACAAACGCAAGACGGCCGCCGCGGCCAAGGACTGCGCCTCCGCCGCTCCCCAGGCGGGCTCCGCCTCCTCCGCCGCACCACAGGTCGTCCTCCCGCCGCCCGGCGGCATCACCGTCAACGTCTACAACGCGACCCCGCGCGCGGGCCTCGCCAAGGCCGTGGGCGACGAGCTCAAGCTCCGCGGCTTCGCCGTCGGCAAGGTCGGCAACGCCCCCGCCGACTTCGACAAGAAGGTCCCGGGCGCCGGGATACTGATCGGCTCCCCGAAGACCGACAAGGCCGCCTTCTCCGTCCTCGGCACCAACCTCGCCGGCGCCACCCAGCAGACCGACACGCGCGAGACCGCGGACATCGACCTGATCCTGGGCGACGGCTTCAAGGAGCTCACGCCGAAGGCCGACGCGGACAAGGCCCTGGCCGCCCTGGCCAACCCCCAGCCCGCGGCCGCGCCCGCGAAGAAGTGCTGAAGCGCTGAAGCGCTGAAGCGGCACTGACCACGTGACGAAGCCCGGCACCCCGAGGGGGCCGGGCTTCTTCCGGCTCGCCGGACGCTCGGGAAGGCCCGCCGCTACTCCGCGGAGCCGTACATGCGGTCGCCCGCGTCGCCCAGCCCGGGCACGATGTAGCCCTGCTCATTGAGCCGCTCGTCCACCGCGGCCGTCACCACCGTCACCGGCGTGCCCGCCAGCTCGCGCTCCATGATCTCGACGCCCTCGGGCGCGGCCAGCAGCACCACCGCGGTCACGTCGTCCGCACCGCGCTTGATGAGCTCCTTGATCGCCGCGACGAGCGTTCCGCCGGTGGCGAGCATCGGGTCCACCACGTAGACCTGGCGGCCCGAGAGGTCCTCCGGCATGCGCGTCGCGTACGTGGAGGCCTCCAGGGTCTCCTCGTTGCGGACCATGCCGAGGAAGCCGACCTCGGCGGTCGGCAGCAGCCGCACCATGCCGTCGAGCATGCCGAGACCGGCGCGCAGGATCGGTACGACCAGCGGCCGCGGGTAGGAGAGCTTCACGCCGGTGGTCGGACCCACCGGCGTGACGATGTCGGCCTGCTCGGTCCGCACGTCCCGGGTCGCCTCGTACGCGAGCAGGGTCACCAGCTCGTCGGCGAGGCGCCGGAAGGTGGGGGAGTCGGTGCGCTTGTCGCGCAGAGTGGTGAGTTTGTGCGCCACCAACGGGTGATCCACGACCTGCAAACGCACAACATCCTCCAAGACTCGGCTGCCGCAGCAAAAGCTGCGACCTGCACCGCCGCTACCTGCGAAAACGGCCGCAACCACGCGACCCACACCCAAAAGGCTACGCGCTGCTCCCACCCCTTCGCGCCCGAAGCGGCGGCCACGCCCGGAAACCCGTGGAGATGCGACCCGCCCGGACCCCCAGCACGCTGGACTGATGACTCACGCAATGGTGATCGCCGCCGTCGACGGATCCGAACACAGCCTCAAGGCCCTGGAGTGGGCAAGGGCTGCAGCAGTGCGCCACGGCACGGGGCTCGTCGTCGCCCACGTGCTCTCCGACAGCGCCCAGCTGTACGCGGCACGCCGTTCCTCCCTCTACGACCGCACCGAGCCCGAGGAGACCGAGGACCCCGTCAGCACACGGATACGGGCCCACCTGGCCGCCGGCGGCCCGCTCCCCTCCGAAGTCCGCTACGAGACCCTGGAGGGCTCCGTCCCGGAGGCCCTGCGGGACATCGGGGAGGGCGCCCGGATGCTGGTGATGGGCTCCCGGGGCCGCGGCGGCTTCGCCGCACTGCTGCTGGGCTCGAACAGCCGCGCCGTGTCCACCAGCGCCGCCTGCCCCGTGGTCGTGGTCGCGCACGCGGCGCGCGGAGTGGACGTGGCCTCCCAGGCATCGGCGGGGCGGGTCGTACTGGGGCTGCACGCCGCGGAGACCCCCGACAACGTCCTGGACTTCGCGTTCACGGAGGCCGCCGCGCGGGGCACCACCCTGCAGGTGGTGTCGGCGTACAGCATCCCGCCCTCGCCGACGATGGTGATCGACAGCCCCTTCGCCGTGATCCCGCCGGAGGCCCTGGCGGGGGAGGACGAGGACGCGGTGCCGGCCGAGCGGGAGATGCTGCGCTCCCAGACGGAGCGGCTCGCGCCGTTCCGGGCGAAGTACCCGGCCGTGCCCGTCGAGCAGGCCGCGGTGCCCGGGGACGCGGCCGGGCGCCTCGTCGCCACCTCGAACTCGGCGGCGCTGGTCGTCGTGGGCCGTCACCACCCGCGCCGGCACATCCGGTCCCTGATGATGGGCTCGGTCGCGAACGCCGTGCTGCAGCACGCGCACGGGCCGGTGGCGATCGTCCCGACCCTGACGGAGACGCCGGGATTGTCGGAATCCGACTGAATTCCTGTCGAGTCGTGCCAGAAGGTGGCATCAACCGGCCGGTCCGGGGGAAGGTGGGTTCGGGGGGACGGACCGGACCGGACCAGCCTGGGGCGGTGACCCATGCCCGAAGACGACCACGAGCCACTGGAGACGACGGCGCAGCGCAGAGCCCGGCGCGCGCAGTTCCTCCGTGACCTGCACGAGGCCCGGGAACTGCGCGACCGGGTCCAGCCCAGACGCGCCCGCGCCGCCCGCATGCGCCAGCAGATGCGCATGCGCACCTTCCGCTGGTGAGGCCCTGCCCGCGGGCCCCGGCAGGGTGCCGCACAGCCGCCGCACAGCCGCCGCGCGGGCCCCGGCACGAGGCCCCGTACAACACGCGCGGCCAGCGCCACGGCGCGGAAGACCTCTCGCAATGGCTCCGTTTCTGCCACGATGCCGACTGGGCGGGGTACGAAACGGCGAGCAGAGGGCCGTTCCACCCCCACCCACCTCCGGCCGGGGGGAACTCCAACCGGCACGCCTATGACCAGTGGGAGAGTCACGGTGTATTTCGCCGCACTGCTCGCGCGCACCGAAGACGGGTGGGAAGCGAGCGACATGGAACTCGACGATGTCGAGTCTCTGAGTGATCTGATCGATCTCGCCCGCTCCGCCTCTGTCGACGACGACACGGTGGTAGCCCTCATCGAACAGGAGGACACCTGGTTCGGGGTCGTCCGGGTGGACGGCGAGGAGGACCCGCGCTTCTACGTGTCCAACGCCTCCGCCGCTTCCCGCAGCTCCTACGGCTCGATGCTGACCGACGAGCTGCTCGGCAAGGACGACGAGGACGACGAACTCGACGAGCTGGACCTCGACGGCACCGAGGACGGCGAGGACGAGGTCGTCGCCTCCTACCCGGACGGCGGCCCCGCCGACAGAGACGAGGAGGAGGACGACGACGCGGACGGCAGCCACGATGTACGTGCCGGATCCGAACCGGCACCCGCCGGCCCGCTCGGCGACCCCCGGCTGCTCGACGACCTCGGGGTGAGCCACAAACAACTGATGACCCTGGACGGGGACGCGCTCTCGGAGATCGCCGAGTCGCTCGGCGCCACCGAGGTCCTGGAGGCCGTCCGCTAGTGATCCCCGCGCACCACCACACCCCGCGGCCCACCCCGTACGCACCCGATCCGGTACGGGACCCGTGGCAGGACTCCATGCGCCTGGCGCTCCGGGAGGCCGCCCGGGCGGTGCCGGCCGGCGACGTGCCGGTCGGCGCCGTGGTGCTCGGCCCGGACGGCACCCTCCTCGCCACCGGGCACAACGAGCGGGAGGCCACCGGCGACCCCACGGCGCACGCCGAGGTACTGGCGCTGCGCCGGGCGGCCGCCGCCCTCGGGGAATGGCGGCTCCCGGGGTGCACCCTCGTGGTGACCCTGGAGCCGTGCGTGATGTGCGCGGGCGCGCTCGTGCAGTCACGGGTGGCCCGGGTCGTCTACGGGGCGTCCGACGAGAAGGCGGGCGCAGCCGGGTCGCTGTGGGACCTCGTACGGGACCGCCGGCTCAACCACCGGCCCGAGGTGATCGCGGGCGTGCTCGCGGGGGAGTGCGCGCGGCAGCTCACGGAGTTCTTCCGCGACCTCTGAGCGGCGCGGTGGGCGTCCCGAGCCCATGGATTTCAGAGCACGGGCCTCCTTGGGCTAAGCTCTCTCTCGGTAGCGTGTCCGAGCGGCCGAAGGAGCACGCCTCGAAAGCGTGTGATGGTGCAAGCTATCCGTGGGTTCAAATCCCACCGCTACCGCTCTGATCGAGAGCCCCGCCCCGCAAGGGTCGGGGTTCTCGGCGTTTCCGGGGTTCCTGGGTTCCGGGGTTCCTGGCATTCGGGCTTCCGGGCTCGCGCGGTTTCGGCGTCCGAGGGACATCCGCGTGACCGCCCGCGCCCTCGGCCGTTGTCACGGCATGACCAAGACCCAGCGCATCCTCGCCGCCATCGCCCTCGCGGGGGCCGCCGCGGGCCTCGCGGCGCCCGCCGCCTCCGCCGCCCCGGTCTCCCCGCTCACCCTCCCGGACCTCCCGGCGCCGCAGGGCATGCCCGAGGGGGCGAGCCCGGCCTCGGTGCAGGAGATCGGCGGAAAGGTCAGCGGCGGCCTGAACCAGCTCAACCAGCTGATGGAGCTGCCGAACCACCTCGCGCCCGTGATCGCCCCGGTCCAGCCGATCGCCGACCTGGCCGGCGGCCTGGAGTAGAACCCGGCGCACAACGCGAAGAAGGCCCCGGCCTGAGCCGGGACCTTCAACGGTTGGGACGGGGGAAGTGGCATCGGGGGGACAAGCCACTTCCCCCGATGAGGACGGAACCTGCCAGTCCAAGCCGCAGTCAGGGGGGAAGCTTGCGGCTCGGACCCCGCAGTGAGGTCCTGTCCCTCGCTCACCGATTTCCTGCCAGAACCGGTGGGCTCGTGTTCAATACTGCGCCTGCCGAGGCCGTCGGCACACCGGCAAAGGGCCCGCGCCGCCGGGTCATTGGTCCTTAAAGGCCAGGTGAGTGTTCGAACATGACCGGCTAGACTCTCCCGACCTTGCAGGACCGGTTGGGGAGGCCGACAGCGCACGTGGAAACCAAGAAGCTGATCTCGGGCGCCCTCACCGTCTTCGTCCTCTTCGTCATCATCACGCAGCCCGAAAAAGCCGCCGAAATGGTCAAAATAGGCTTCCAGGGAATCTCGGATGCCGCAACGGCGATCGGCGAGTTCATGACCGAACTGGTGCGCTGAACCCGTACGCTGAAGCGGTTTCCGGACTTCCCGGCCCCCCACTCCGACGGGTGGGGGGCTTTTTGCGTTCCCGCACACGGGGCAAGATGCCCCGTTATGCCCAACTTGCCCTCAACACGGCGATATACGGTGCTTGCACACAGTGCACATGTCTTGTGATGCTATGACCGCTTTTGACGGATGAGTTGATGACGTGACGTGAAGGGGTGGCGTGACCGTGCCGGCCAGTACTGCGCCCGAGGTGCCGCCCCAGCAGGACCCGCAGCAGGAGCACCCCCGCAAACCACACGAACCGCACCGGGACTCCGCCCAGGGCCCGCGCCGGGACTCCCCGCAGGCCCCTCAGCACCCCCTGCACCCCCCGCACCAGGCGACCCCGCAGGACCCCGCGCAGCCCCCGCCGCAGGAGTCCCACGTACCGCCCCAGCAGGAGGCCCCCGAGGAGCCCCCGGCCGCCCCCAGGGCGCAGAGCCGGGGCGCCGACACCCGGGCCCTCACCCAGGTCCTGTTCGGGCAGCTGAAGGACCTGCAGCCGGGCACCAGCGAGCACGCCCGGGTCCGCGGGGCCCTCATCGAGGCCAACATCCCGCTCGTCCGGTACGCGGCCGCACGCTTCCGCAGCCGCAACGAGCCGATGGAGGACGTGATCCAGGTCGGCACGATCGGGCTGATCAACGCGATCGACCGGTTCGACCCCGAGCGCGGGGTGCAGTTCCCGACCTTCGCGATGCCGACCGTCGTGGGCGAGATCAAGCGGTACTTCCGCGACAACGTACGCACCGTCCACGTCCCGCGCCGCCTCCACGAGCTGTGGGTCCAGGTCAACGCCGCCACCGAGGACCTCACCACCCTGCACGGCCGCACCCCGACCACCCCCGAGATCGCCGAGCGGCTGCGCATCAGCGAGGACGAGGTGCTCTCCTGCATCGAGGCCGGCCGCAGCTACCACGCGACCTCCCTGGAGGCCGCGCAGGAGGGCGACGGGCTCCCGGGGCTGCTCGACCGCCTCGGCTACGAGGACCCCGAGCTGGCCGGGGTCGAGCACCGCGACCTCGTACGCCACCTCCTCGTACAGCTGCCCGAACGCGAGCAGCGGATCCTCCTCCTGCGGTACTACAACAATCTGACGCAGTCGCAGATCAGCGCCGAGCTCGGCGTCTCCCAGATGCACGTCTCCCGACTCCTCGCCCGGAGCTTCGCCCGGCTGAGATCCGCAAACAGGATCGAGGCCTAACCGGATCGAGTGGAGATCATTCCGCGCGTTTCCTGACAGAGCGGCAGATTCCCGCCCGAGAGCAGGCCTATCGCGCTCTGTCGCTGGAGATACTTGTCGACATGGCGCTACAGCGTGTTGCCGACATGTGACATTCTGCTGGAACCGCGTTTGCCGCAGCCCCGCCTCCGGTATTCAGGTGGAGGCTGCGTTCCTCCGACGGGCGCGCAGAGAAGCGCGACCGTCCGCGACCTCAAGGGGGTGGCATGTCCGTAGACCAGGGCAGCTCCAAGGTGCTCACGCTTGTCAAGCAGCGTGAAGCGCCGGCAGTGTCCCACCGCTCGGAAGCCATCGACACCCGGATCGACACCCGCACCCTCTCCCGCTCCCTCTTCCACCGGCTCGCCGGCCTCGACGCGGACAGTCCCGAGCGGACGTACGTGCGCGACACCCTGATCGAGCTGAACCTCCCCCTCGTGCGGTACGCGGCGGCACGTTTCCGCAGCCGCAACGAGCCCATGGAGGACATCGTTCAGGTCGGCACGATCGGCCTGATCAAGGCCATCGACCGGTTCGACTGCGAACGCGGCGTGGAGTTCCCGACCTTCGCGATGCCGACGGTCGTGGGCGAGATCAAACGATTCTTTAGGGACACCTCCTGGTCCGTGCGCGTCCCGCGCCGGCTCCAGGAGCTGCGCCTCGCCCTCACCAAGGCCAGCGACGAGCTCGCCCAGAAGCTCGACCGCTCGCCGACCGTGCCGGAGCTCGCGGCCGTGCTCGGGGTCTCGGAGGAGGACGTCGTCGACGGCCTCGCCGTGGGCAACGCGTACACCGCCTCCTCGCTCGACTCGCCCTCCCCCGAGGACGAGGGCGGCGAGGGCTCGCTCGCGGACCGGCTCGGATACGAGGACACCGCGCTGGAGGGCGTCGAGTACCGCGAGTCGCTCAAGCCCCTGCTGGCCAAGCTCCCGCCCCGGGAGCGGCAGATCATCATGCTGCGGTTCTTCGCGAACATGACCCAGTCGCAGATCGGCGAGGAGGTCGGCATCTCCCAGATGCATGTCTCCCGGCTGCTCACGCGCACGCTCGCGCAGCTCCGCGTCGGCCTGATCGGCGAGTAGCTCCCCGCACCCGCTTCACAATTGACGGCACGTCAGGAAAACTGCCGGGATGCGAAAGGTATCCCGGCAGGCCGCCGCCCTCGCCCTGTGCGCCACGGCTGCCGCCGCCACCCTGACCGGCTGCGGCGATCCGGCGCGCGAGGGCTACGTGGCCGTGGGCGCGGCCGCCACCGGCCCGGAGCGGGGCGCGGGGGAGAACGTCGCACCCGGGGGCCGGGTCGAGTTCCAGGCGCTCCCGCAGGCTTCGCCGGGATCCTCCGCGTCCGCCGGCGGCCCGTCGGGCAGCGCCTCGGCGGACATCCCGCCGGCCGAGGGCGGGGCGGGCGGGGCCGGCGGCGGTACGCAGCCCGGCGCCCCGGGGTACCAGCCTCCCGGCGGCTCCACACCGGGAGGAGGCGCGGCCACCCCTCCCGACGGCTCCGGGAACCCGCCCGGCGCGGCCCCCGGCACGAGGCCCCCCAGCGGCCCGGGCGGCACACCCGGTACGCCCGGTACGCCCGGCACTCCGTCGAGCCCGCCCGCGAAGCCCCGCCCGAGCGGTCCGGCGCAGCCCCCGGCCACGCCGGCGAAGCTGAGCATCGGCGCGCCGACCCGTAGCGCCACGGCGGAACGCTGGTGCGAGCAGGTCACGGTGGCGTTCACCAACACCGGCGGTACCGCGGCCCGTTCGGGCACGGTCAGCTTCGCGACGCACATCATCGGCGCGCTGGGCGTCGACTGGGCCACCATCCACTCGACCCAGCCGCTGCCCGCCCCGATCGCGGGCGGCACGACGAAGACGCAGACCTACCGGATCTGCGTCGAGGCCTGGCGCGTGCCGCTGGGCATGCACGTGGAGACCCAGAAGGTCACTGCCACCTGGAACTGAGCCGGCGGCCGGCTCAGAGCGCGAGCCAGGCCACCACGGCGATCAGGACCACGGCGCCCAGGCCGACGGCGATCCACAGGCCCGCGCCCGGGCCCGACTTGCGCGCGGCACGGTTCTGCATGCGCGAACCGGGGACGGCGGGGGCCGCCACCGGCTCGTCGACGAACGCCCGGAACATCTGGGTGCTGCCCGCGGGGTCGTAGTCGCCCTGGGGAGCCTGTGAGTTGTGGTTCGAGTCGTGATTCGCAGCCATGCGCAGGACCCTAGCCGGTTTTCCGATTCCTTTACCGCCCAGCCCCCCGATTCATTTGCCTGTAACAACCATCTGCTTCTATGGTTGCCCGAAGCAACGACATTCGGAGGGGAGTCCCGGTGCCCGAAGCTGCCGTATCCGCCACATCCGCCGGATCTGCCGCACCTGCCGTATCCGCCGGATCTGCCGCGCAGCCGCCCACGCGCTACGCCGAACTGTCCCGCCAGCTCACCGGCATCGGCGCCGTCAAGCGCGACCTCGCCCGCCTCCTGCCCCCCGACTGCCCGCCCGGTTCGGCAGCCGTGCTCACCGTGCTCGACCGGCACGGCGAGATGCGGCTCAGCCGCCTGTCCGAGTACCTGGCCATCGACATCTCCGTGACCAGCCGGCACGTCACGCACACCGCCGACCGCGGCTGGATCACCCGCGACACCGACCCCGCCGACGCCCGCTGCCGGATCCTGCGCCTGACCCCGGCCGGACGCGCTCTCCTCACCGAGCTCGGCACCCGCCACACCACCGCGCTGGAGAAGGCCCTGTCCGACTGGTCCGGCGCGGACGTCGACCACCTCAACATCCTGCTGGCCCGACTCCGGTCGAGCTTCACGCTTCCAGACAGCTAGACCGAAGGAACCTCATGGCTACGACCACACCCACCGGTGTGCGGGAAGGCGGCCGGCCGGAGACCACGTCCGACGGCGCGCCCATGACGCACCCGCAGATCATGAAGGCGCTCTCCGGGCTGATGCTCGGCATGTTCGTGGCGATCCTGTCCTCCACGATCGTCTCCAACGCCCTGCCCCAGATCATCGGCGACCTCGGCGGCACCCAGTCCTCCTACACCTGGGTGGTCACGGCCGCCCTGCTCTCGATGACGGCGTCCACCCCGCTGTGGGGGAAGCTGTCCGACCTCTTCAGCAAGAAGCTGCTGGTCCAGATATCCCTGGTGATCTACGTCCTCGGCTCGATGGTCGCGGGCATGTCCCAGAACACCGGCATGCTCATCGCCTGCCGCGTGGTCCAGGGCATCGGCGTCGGCGGGCTCTCCGCACTCGCCCAGATCGTCATGGCCGCGATGATCTCCCCGCGCGAACGCGGCCGGTACAGCGGCTACCTCGGCGCCGTCTTCGCCGTCGCCACCGTCGGCGGTCCGCTGCTCGGCGGGGTCATCACCGACACGAGCTGGCTCGGCTGGCGCTGGTGCTTCTACGTCGGCATCCCGTTCGCCGTCATCGCCCTGATCGTGCTCCAGCGCACCCTGCACCTGCCCGTCGTCCGCCGCGAGGTCAAGGTCGACTGGCTCGGCGCCTTCCTGATCAGCGGCTCCGTCTCGCTCCTGCTGATCTGGGTGACCCAGGCCGGCGGCTCGTACGACTGGATCTCCTGGCAGACCTGGACGATGACCGGCGGCGCGCTCGTGCTCGGCCTGCTCTTCGTCCTCGTCGAGTCCCGGGCGAGCGACCCGATCATTCCGCTGCGCCTCTTCCGCAACAAGACCATCAGCCTCGCCTCGGCGGCCTCGCTCTTCGTCGGCGTCGCCATGTTCTCGGGCACCGTGTTTTTCAGCCAGTTCTTCCAGCTGGCCCGCGGCGAGTCCCCGACGATGTCCGGAATCCTCACGATTCCGATGATCGGCGGGCTCTTCGTCTCCTCCACCCTTTCCGGTCAGGTGATCACCAAGACCGGCAAGTGGAAGGCCTGGCTCGTCTCCGGCGGTGTGCTCCTGACGGCCGGACTCGGCCTGCTGGGCACCCTGCGGTACGACACCCCGTACTGGCACATCGCGATCTTCATGGCGCTGACCGGCCTCGGCCTCGGCATGATGATGCAGAACCTGGTCCTCGCCGCCCAGAACCAGGTGGCCCCCGAGGACCTCGGCGCCGCCAGCTCGGTCGTCACCTTCTTCCGCTCGCTCGGCGGCGCGATGGGCGTCTCCGCCCTCGGCGCGGTCATGGCCAACCGGGTCACCCACTACGTCCAGGACGGTCTCGCCGCACTGGGCCCGAAGGCGGCGGCCCTGGGCCACGGCGGCACCGGCGGGGGCGGGATCCCCGACCTCGGCAAGCTGCCCGAGCCCTTCCGCACGGTCATCGAGTCCGCGTACGGGCACGGCGTCGGCGACGTCTTCCTCTACGCCGCCCCCACCGCGCTGCTCGCGCTGGTGCTGGTGGTGTTCATCAAGGAGGTCGCCCTGAGGTCGAAGCCCGCGGCCCACGAGCCGGCCGCCGCCTCCCCGGCGGAGTAGCCGCAGGGCCTACGGGGCTTCGGGCGCGGCGGGGGCCGCGGCGGCGGTGCGCCCGGTGTGGGCCTGGATGCCGGCGATCAGGACGTCGAGCGCGAGGCAGAACTCCCCCTCGGGCGGCCGCCGGACCGTGCCCCCGCAGCCGTGCAGGAACTGGGAGACGGCCAGCCGGGCCCCGCAGCGGGTGGCGTCCGGCAGGCCCGTGGCGTCCAGCAGCCGGTGCAGGGCGGCGTCGAAGGCCCGCGCGTGCGGGCCGATGTTCGGGTAGGCGGCGGTGAGCGGAGCCACCCACGGGTGGTCCACGAGCAGCCTGCGGTAGCCCCGGGCCAGCGAGCGGAGCCGGCCGGGCCAGCCCTCCGCGGGCGGCCCGGCCGGCTCCTGCTCTTCGCCCAGCTCGCCCAGCTCGCCCAGGGCGCTGTCCAGGGCGAGTTCGAGCAGATCGTGCTTGGTGTCGACGTACCAGTACAGGGACATCGCCGTCACCCCGAGCGCGGCGGCGAGCCGCCTCATGGAGAACCTGGCCAGCCCCTCGGCGTCCAGCAGCCGCACGGCCGCGGCCGTGATCCGCTCCCGGTCGAGTCCGGCGGGGGCCTCGCTGCGCCGCCGGGCGGGTGCGGCCTGACTCCCGGCCAGCCAGACGCTGGTCCGGGCCGTGCCGGAATCGGCCGGGGTGACCATGGAGGCGTCCTCCTCACGCGTGCGGGACCGGCCCGGAATGCCCGGTCCGCCCCCTTGATGCTAGGGGGTGGACCGGGGGTTCCGGCGGGGTTCCGACCGGCGTCCGGCTGGTTTCAGGAGGCCGTGGACGCCTCGGAGACCGGCGCGGTCAGGTCGTAGAAGGTGGCTCCGCCGATGGTGGTGGCCTTGAAGTTGGCCTGGACCCACGTCTGGATGGAGCTGCTCACCCCTCCTCCGGGGCCGCCCCCGCCACGGGCCGCCGCTGTGCCGTTCTCGGTCTCGCCGCCGGCGCCCGCGCCGCCGCTCTGGCCGATGAAGTAGTGGATCTTCCCGGCGCTGACGTACTCCTTGAACTGCTCCAGGGTGGGAGAGGGGTCGCTGCCGTTGAAGCCGCCGAGGGCCATCACCGGCCGCTCCGAAGCCAGCTGGTAACTCGCCGCGTTCTGCGAGCCGACGGCCGCCGCCGCCCACGTGTACCGGTCCGCGTCGGCGCGCAGCGCGGCCGTCGCCTCGGCACTGGCCTTCGTCCCGTTCAGCAGGCCGCCCATGCCGCCTCCGCCCATGCCTCCCCCGCCCGGACCGCCGCCGGCCGGACCGCCGCCGGCGCGGGCCGTCCGGCCGCCGTCGGTGGTGCCGTCGGCGCCGGGGACCTGGGTGCTGCCGCCCGCCTGCTGGCCCGGTGTCTGGCCTCCGGGGGCCGCTCCGCCCGGGGGCGTGCCCTGCGGTGCGGTTCCGCCGCCGCCGGGCATCCCGCCGCCGGGCATTGCGCCCCCGCCCGGCAGCTCGGAGCCCCGCATCATCCCGCCGGGGCCGCCGCGGCCTCCCGCGACCGCGGGGCCCGCCGTGACGATGGAGCCCGTGTGCGGGGTGGTCACCGTGGTCAGGCAGTACGCGAGGGGTCCGGCCAGGGCCACGCCCAGGCCGACTGCCGCCACGCCGAGTGCGGTACGGCGGCCCAGCCGCGCGGTGAACGGCAGCAGCAGGGCGGTGCCGAGTCCGGCAGTGAGGATCAACCAGCGCAACCACGGCACGTACTCCGCGGAGCGTCCGAGCAGCACGAACGCCCAGTACGACGTGAGTACGAGGGTCCCCGAGAGCGTGAGGGAGGCGGCCCGGCTGCCCCGCTCCTCCCAGAGGACGGCGATGCCCATGCCGACCAGGGCGGCCACGTAGGGGGCCAGGGCGACGGTGTAGTACTCGTGGAAGATGCCCTGCATGAAGCTGAAGACCACCGCGGTGATCAGCAGCGCACCGCCCCAGGCGAGGAAGGCCGCGCGGGCCATGCCCTCCAGGCTGTCGGTGGTCCGGCGGGCCCGCCAGGTGACCACGAGGCCCGCGACCAGCAGGATCAGCGCGGCGGGCAGCAGCCAGCCGATCTGGCCGCCGATGTTGGAGGAGAACAGCCGGTCGATGCCGGTCTCTCCCCAGCTCATGCCGCCTCCGCCACCGCCACCGGGGCCGCCACCACCGGCGGCTCCTTCGACGGCCGCGCGGCCTCCGCCTCCGACGCTGCCGGTCTCCTCGCCGTTGAGCCGGCCGAGGCCGTTGTAGCCGAGGGTCAGCTCCAGGAAGGAGTTGGTCTGCGAGCCCCCGATGTACGGGCGGGAGGCGGCGGGCCACAGTTCGACGACCGCCACCCACCAGCCGCCGGCCAGCACCATCGCCAGCGTGGAGAGCAGCAGTTGCCCGAGGCGCCTGCGCAGCCGGGTCGGCGCGCAGACCGCGTACAGCAGGGCGAGGGGCGGCAGGATGACGAAGGCCTGCAGGGTCTTGGTCAGGAAGGCGAAGCCGACCGCGACCCCGGCCCAGACGAGCCACTTGGTGTGCGCCCCGTCCAGGGCCCGGAGCACGCAGTACACGGTGACGGTCATCAGCAGCGTCAGCAGCGCGTCGGGGTTGTTGAAGCGGAACATCAGCGCGGCCACGGGCGTGAGCGCGAAGACGGCTCCGCTGATCAGGGCCGCGGCCGGGCCGAACTGACGGCGTACGGCGGCGTAGAGCACGGCGGTCGTGCCGACGCCCATCAGGGCCTGCGGGACCAGGATCTGCCAGGCACCGAGACCGAAGAGCCGGACGGACAGCATCATGGGCCACAGCGCGGCCGGCGGCTTGTCGACGGTGATGGAGTTGCCGGCGTCGGAGGAGCCGAAGAAGAAGGCCTTCCAGCTCTCACTGCCCGCCTGGACCGCGGCGGAGTAGAAGGAGTTGGCGTAGCCGGAGGCCCCCAGGTCCCACAGCAGCAGGACGGCGGTGGCGAGGAGCAGCCCGAGGAAGGCGGGGCGTTCCCAGCCGGGCCGCGCGGCGTGCGCCCGGGTCGCCCGGTGGGACGGGGCGGCCGGGGAGGGCGGATGGAGCGGTAGTGCTGCCGTCGTCATCAGGAGTGGTCCTTCGCGGGAGTGGTGCGCCGTTCGGGGAAGACCCAGGCGCGGAAAAGCAGGAACCGCAGCACGGTGGCGGCGAGGTTGGCGGTGATCAGGACGGCCAGCTCGGTGCTGTGCCCCGGCTCGGCGTTGGCGGCCCCGAGGGCGGCGAGCGATCCGCTGGTCAGGGCCAGTCCGATGGCGAACACCACGAGCCCCTGGGCCTGGTGGCGCACGGCGCGGGCCCGGCCCCGGACGCCGAAGGTGAGCCGGCGGTTGGCGGCGGTGTTGGCGACGGCGGAGAGCAGCAGCGCGGCGGCGTTGGCGAGCTGGGGGCCGGCGGCGGTCCGGGCCGCGGAGTAGAGGAGCAGGTAGAGGAGGGTGGACAGGACGCCGACCGCGCAGAAGCCCAGGAGCTGGCGGGCCAGCCCGCGCGGTACGCCGGGCAGGGCGGTGCGGTCGCGCGGGTCGTCCCCGAAGGGGCGGGCCAGCCGGTCCAGCGGCAGCGCGCCGACGGCCAGTGCCCTGCCCACCCGCCAGACGCCCTTGAGGTCCTCGGCTGCGGTACGGGCGATGTGCACGGTGGAATCGGGGTCGTCGATCCAGTCCACCGGGACCTCGTGGATCCTGAGCCCGGCCCGCTCGGCGAGGACCAGCAGCTCGGTGTCGAAGAACCAGCCGGAGTCCTCCACGAGCGGCAGCAGCCGGGTCGCGACCTCGCGCCGGATCGCCTTGAAGCCGCACTGGGCGTCGCTGAAGCGGGCGGAGAGCGAGGAGCGCAGGAGCAGGTTGTAGGCGCGGGAGATGAACTCCCGCTTCGCTCCCCGGACCACCCGCGAGGAGCGGGCCAGGCGGGTGCCGATGGCGAGGTCGGAGTGGCCGGAGATCAGCGGGGCGACCAGCGGCAGCAGGGCGTTGAGGTCGGTGGAGAGGTCCACGTCCATGTACGCGAGGACGGGTGCTTCCGAGTCGCCCCACACGGTGCGCAGGGCCCGGCCGCGGCCCTTCTGCTCCAGCCGGGTGCTGCGTACCCCGGCCACGGAGGCGGCTAGGGCGGCCGCGACCTCGGGGGTGCGGTCGGTGCTGGCGTTGTCGGCGATGGTGATGCGGAAGGGGTACGGGAAGGTGCGGGTGAGGTGCTCGTGCAGCCTGCGCACGCAGGGGCCGAGGTCCGTCTCCTCGTTGAAGACCGGGATCACCACGTCGAGGACGGGCTCACCCGGTACGGGCGCGAGGGGCGCCCGTACCGGGAGCGCTCCGGGAGAGGTGTCGGTAGGCATGCTCCGACCCTCCCGGGCCGGGCTGTCACCGCTGTGTGCTGACCCTGTGGCCCGTCTGTGAGTGCGGCTGTACCGGGAGAGCGGCAGCGGAGTCGGCGAGGGGCAGCAGGACCTCGAAGGAGGTGTGGCCGGGGGTGCTGCTGACTCCGACCTGACCGCCGTGGGCCGAGATGACGGCGGACACGATGGCCAGGCCGAGGCCGGTGGAGCCCGCGGAGCGGGACCGGGAGGCGTCGCCGCGTGCGAAGCGCTCGAAGACATGGGGCAGCAGTTCGGGCGGGATACCGGGGCCGTCGTCCTCGATCCGGAGCCGGACGGCGGATGTTTCACGTGAAACATGAGCCGTGACCGTGGTGCCGGGCGGGGTGTGCGTCCGGGCGTTGGCCAGCAGGTTCACCAGTACCTGCTGGATCCTGGCCGGGTCGGCGTGGACGGGCGCGGGCTCGTCGGGGAGTTCCAGGCGCCAGTGGTGGTCGTGGCCGGCGGCCCGGGCGTCGCTGACGGCGTCCACGACCAGCGGGGCCAGATCGGTGTCGCAGGTGGACAGCGGGCGGCCCGCGTCGAGCCGGGCCAGCAGCAGCAGGTCCTCCACCAGCCCGGTCATACGGGTGGCTTCGGACTCGATCCGCCCCAGGGCGTGCCGGGTGTCGGGGCCCTGCTCCTCGCGGCCCCGGCGGGTCAGTTCGGCGTAGCCGCGGATCGAGGCCAGCGGGGTGCGCAGCTCGTGACTGGCGTCGGCGACGAACTGCCGGACCCGGGTCTCGCTCTGCTGGCGTGCGGTCAGGGCCGAGGAGACGTGGCCCAGCATCCTGTTGAGGGCGGCGCCGACCTGCCCCACCTCCGTCCGGGGGTCGGCCTCGGCGTCGGGGACCCGCTCGTGGAGGGCGGGTTCCCCGCTGTGCAGGGTGAGTTCGGAGACCCGGGTGGCGGTGGCGGCGACCCGGCTCAGCGGGCGCAGGGCGACGGCGACCAGGGCCTGTCCGGCGAGGGAGGCCGCGATCAGCCCGGCGAGGGTGACGAAGACCTCCACCGCGATCAGGGTGTGCACGGTGGAGTCGACCTCGGAGAGCGGGAAGCCGAGCACGATGCCCGCGTCGGGCGAGGTGAGCACCCGGTAGGCGCCGAGGCCGGGCAGGTACAGCTCGACGGGGTTGCCCGGACGGCCGTGGGCCTCCTTGCGGGCAGCCCCGGCGAGGACGGATGCCTGCTCCGCGGTGAGGGGCGGATACCCGCCGGACCAGGACCCGGCTCCGGCCCCGGAGCCACCGAAGCCGACGGCGTCGGCGCTGCGCTCGCTGCGCACGCTGTCGACGACCTTCCCGGCGGCGTCGAGCCGGACCCCGGTGGCCCCCAACGGGGATCCGGGGCCCAGGACCACGCCGAGCTTGTTCTCCCGGGCGGGCTTGCCCGGCGCGCCGGGCCGGCTCGCCACCTCCACGGAGACGCGCAGCTGTTCGTCGACCTTGTCGGTCAGGTACGAGCGCAGCGCGACGGTGGTGACGGTGCTGATGGCCGCGCCGACGACGGCGATGAGGGCCACCGCCGAGACGACGAGCCGGGTCCGCAGCGACCAGGGCCGCCGGCTCCGGCCCGCGCGGCGGGGCGGCCGGGTCTCGCCGTCCGCCACTAGTCGGCCGGCTTGATCAGGTAACCGGCGCCGCGCCGGGTGTGGATCATCGGCGGGAGGCCGGTACCACCCTCCAGCTTGCGCCGCAGGTAGGAGATGTACAGCTCGACGACGTTGGCCTGGCCTCCGAAGTCGTACGACCACACCCGGTCCAGGATCTGCGCCTTGCTCAGCACCCGGCGCGGGTTGCGCATCAGGTAGCGCAGCAGCTCGAACTCGGTCGCGGTCAGGTGGACGTCCTGACCGCCCCGGGTCACCTCGTGGCTGTCCTCGTCGAGCCGCAGGTCGCCGACCTGCAGCACCGACCCTCCCCGCGCGGCCTGCGCCGCCCCGGAGCGCCGGACCAGGCCGCGCAGCCGGGCGACGACCTCCTCCAGGCTGAAGGGCTTGGTGACGTAGTCGTCGCCGCCCGCCGTCAGACCGGCGATGCGGTCCTCCACGGAGTCCTTCGCGGTCAGGAACAGCACCGGGACCTGCGGGAGCTCCCGCCGCAGGCGGCCCAGGACGGCCAGCCCGTCCATGTCGGGGAGCATGATGTCGAGCAGGACGACATCGGGCCGGAACTCCCGTGCCGCGCGCACGGCGCCCGCGCCGTCGCCGGCGCTGCGGACCTCGCAGCCCTCGTAGCGCAGGGCCATGGAGAGCAGCTCGGAGAGGGATGCCTCGTCGTCCACGACGAGGACCCGGCACGGGGTTCCGTCGGGCCGGACGAGGGCCGTGTGGTTGCCGGTGGACGTGGACGCGTGGGATGTGGTCGTCGCAGTCATGCGTACACGCTGGCCGACGCCCGTGAGAGGGCTCTTGCCTGAAGCTGTGAATTCCCTGAGAAACCCCGGGGGCCCCTCAGCGGTCCAGGTGGAACAGCCGGGCCCCGTTGTCGTGGCAGACGGCGCGCAGCCAGGGGTCGCCGAGGCCGAGGCGTTCCAGGGCGTCGAGCTGGTGCTCGTAGGGGTAGGGGATGTTCGGGAAGTCGGTGCCCAGCAGGATCCGGTCGCCGAGGTCGGCGAGCCGGCCGCGGTCCTGCGGCGGGAAGCCGCTGAACTGCTCCGAGAAGTCGGTGAAGGCCATGGTGGTGTCGAGGCGGACCTCGGAGTACCGGTCGGCGAGATCGAGGAAGTCGGCGTACTCCGGCATCCCCATGTGCGCGACGATCAGCGGCAGCCGGGGGTGGCGGGCCAGCAGCCGGGCGATCGGCTCGGGTCCGGTGTGCTTCCCCGGGACGGGCCCCGAACCGCAGTGCACGACCGTCGGGATCCCCGCCTCGGCGAGGAGCCCCCAGACCGGGTCGAGCCGGTCGTCGTTGGGGTCGTACCCGCCCACCTGGAGGTGCGCCTTGAAGACCCGGGCCCCCGCGGCGACGGCCTGCCCGACGTACTCCCGCACCCCGTCCTCCGGGAAGAAGGTCGCGGTGTGCAGACAGTCGGGGGTGCGCGCGGCGAAGTCCGCGGACCAGGAGTTGAGCCAGGCTGCCATGGCCGGCTTGTGCGGGTAGAGCATGGCGGTGAAGGCCCGCACCCCGAACTCCCGGAGCAGCGCCACCCGCTGCTCCTCCTCGTGCCGGTAGGTGATGGGCCACTCGACTCCCGTCAGCGGACCCACCGCGTCGAAGTACTCCCACACCTTGTCCAGGACCCGCTCCGGCATGAAGTGCGTGTGTACGTCGACCAGCCCGGGCACCCCGATCCGTTCCCGGAACGCCCGGACGGCCTCAGCCGTCTTCGCGGACAAATCCGTGGCTCCGCTCGACCGTCGCGATGTGCAGCGTGTAGCTCTCGTACCAGTCGGCGCGGCCCTGCCGCATCGCCGCCTGGTGCTCCATGTCCTTGCGCCAGAGTGCCAGGGACTCGTGGTCGCGGAAGTAGGCGACGGTGATGCCGAGCCCGCCGGGGGTGCGCGCGGACTCGTAGCCGAGGAAGCCCGGATTGGCGCTGACGAGCTCGGTCATCCGGTCGAGCGTCTCCGGATATCCGCTGTCGTCGGCGGTCCGGACACTGGTGAACACACTCATGACATAAGGCGGTTCGAAGGCCTGCACAGGCTGGATGGTCATGCCCACCACCCTCTGCGGCCGGTACGTGGCATGTCCACTGGAAAACGGCCCGGACAGCCAAAGGGATCCAAGTTTTGACCTTGCTCCCTTCCCCTCCCCTCCCTCCCCTCCCCTCCCCTCCCGATCGCCCTTCCCGATCCCCTCAGAACAGCCCGTCCTGCGCGGCGGTGTCCCGCCCGGGAACCGGGATCGCCGCCACGGGCACCTCGGTGACGGCGTTCTCCCCAGGCGCCACCAGCTCCCACCCCGCGAGCAGCCGGGTGTCCACCACCAGCCCGTCGGCGAGGTGCAGATCGGGCCCGGCCGCCCCGACGAGCCGGCCGGCGACGGTTCCGCCGGGCACCATCTCGGTGATCACCCGGGCAGGGACGGGAAGCGCGTCGAGCCCGAACACCCCGGCGTGGTCGGTCACCTCGCACTCCAGCCGCTGCAGCGACTCCGGCCACCCCTCCAGCCCGGCCGCCCGGGCATGCAGGGCCGCGACCTCCGCCGCCCGCTCGGGCCCCGGCGGCAGCTCTCCCCGTACGGACCGCTTACGGGCATAGGCGATCCGGTCGGGCACTCCGAGCGCGGCCCGCAGCAGCTCCTCGGTCCGGCGGGCGGCCATCAGCGGCCCGCGGCCCAGCCACGCCCAGGCCACCGCGCCCTGCTCCAGCAGCCGGGCGGACCCGCGCTCCTCGGCGGTGATGCCGACCTTGACCAGCCCAGCCCCGAACCAGGCGAGGTACACCCGGTAGGTCCGCGGATCACCGGCATGGGTGTCGGCCGCCACCGAGAAGGAACGGTCCAGTCCGGCGCACTCGGGGCACTGCGCGTTCCCGGCCCGCCCTGGCACGGTCCGCCCCGTCGGGCACGGCGTCCGCCGTCCGGCCCGCCGGATGCCGGTGCAGTGGCGCTCGCCCCGGGCGGTGAAGGCGAGCGGCTGCCCGTACCCGAGAAGGCTGGTGCGCTCTCCCCGCCCCGTCCCCTGCCCGTACCACCCCATGGCGGGCCGCCCGTCGATCCACCGGAGGCCGGTGCACCACCAGGTCACAGGGGGAGCGGTCGTCGAACAAGGCCGATGTCGCCCACCGAACGTCCTCCTCCGCCTCTGCACGCCCTCACGGAGACGCTATCCGGCTAGCGGGCGACGAACTGCGTCAGGATCGCCTGCACCTCGTAGATGTCGACCCCCTTGGTGAAGGTCTTCGCTATCGGCGCCGAGCTCCCGGAGAGCCATATCTTCAGCTCCGCGTCCAGGTCGAAGTGGCCGGCGGTCTCCACCGAGAAGTGCGTGATGCTCCGGTAGGGAATCGAGTGGTACTCCACCTTCTTGCCCGTGAGCCCCTGCTTGTCGATGAGCACGAGCCGCCGGTCGGTGAACAGGATCGTGTCGCGGATCAGCAGGTACGCGGCGTGCACCTGCTCCCCCTGCCCCAGCAGCCGCGCGTACTCGCGGTGCGCCGACGCCGGATCCACGGCGTGCGCGTTCCCGAACAGTCCCATGTGGCTTCCCCCTGCTTTCCGGTGAACCGTGACCCGAACCCTGTCGAGCCGATCTCCAGAAAACCGTAGCCGCGCACGATCTCACCCCGCGTCCCCCGCCAGAGCCATCCCACCCCTTAACCCCCCGGAGCCAGGCCTCATCACTGAGGAGGAGGGAGAGGCCGCGGAGGAGGCACAAGGACAACGCAAGAGGCCCCCCGGCGAACCGGGGGGCCTCTTGGGCTGTGCACTCGGCAGGATTCGAACCTGCAACCTTCTGATCCGTAGTCAGATGCTCTATCCGTTAAGCTACGAGTGCTTGGCGTTCCGGGGTTTTGCGCCCCGTTGGCCTTGCGAGAACAACAATACATGGACCTCGCCGGGACGCGAAATCCATTAGGCCTACCTGGCCTGACCTGCGGAAATGACCTGGAAGAAGATCATCCGGTTGGGTCCCGGGGTGTCCTCGGCTCATGTCCGCGCGGGCAGATCCCGCCATCTCCCGGACGCCGAACGGACCCCGAACGCACCGAAGCCCCGGTCCGCAAGGACCGGGGCTTCGTGAAGTGCGGAGGCGGAGGGATTTGAACCCTCGATGGGGGGTAAGCCCCAAACCGCATTAGCAGTGCGGCGCCATAGACCGGACTAGGCGACGCCTCCAGCACACCCCCGCGTACGAGGGTGCGTGCAGATGATGACACAGGCCAGGGGCCGGTCACCAATCCGCTCCCACGGTACAAGGAGGGCGGCCCGCAGAGCAAAGCCTTAAGCACCCCCGTCTGCGGAACGTGGGAGCCGGAAGAGTCGGGGCCGGAAGACCGGGGCCGGAACGTCGGGGCCGGAACGTCGGGGCCCGATCGTCGTTGGTCTGTCGTACGACGTACGGACGACCTGGAGTTCCCCATGCTGCGTCTCGCCGCCCTCGCCGTCACCTCCGCACTGGCCGCCGGAGCGGCGGGCCCCCTGCCCCCGCTGCCGCCCCTGAACCGGCTGCTGGCCTCCCCCGACCGGCTCACCATCGTCGTGGCCGACACGGGCAACCCGCGGGCGGACGGCGAGTACCGGCTGGAGTGCGACCCGCCCGGCGGGAACCACCCGCGGGCCGAGGACGCCTGCGCCCGCCTCGAAGCCCTCGCGCGCGAGGGGAAGGACCCCTTCGCTCCCGAGCCCCGGAACCAGATGTGCACCATGCAGGACGGCGGCCGCGCCACCGCCCGGATCACCGGAACGTGGCATGGCAACCGGGTGGACTCCCGGTTCCGCCGGACGAACGGATGCGAGATCCGCCGGTGGAACGACTTGGAACCTGTGCTTCCACGTGGGCGTTCCTGACCTGGGAGGATGCCCCGGTCGGGCGGTATGCGCCGGACATCCGCCCCCTCGCCGGGAGCCCGTGCCCTTAGACTCCTCCCGTGACATGCCGGTAGTTGTGGTCAGGGAGGAAGCTCGTCGTGAGCAGCAGGCCATCCCGAGGCGCTGCTCGCCTCGCAGCAATACTCGACGCTCTTCCGGACGCGCTGTTGCTCGTCAACGCCAACGGCACGGTCGTCAACGCGAATTCGATCGCCCTCGAGGTCATGGAGAGCCCCGGTACCGGGCTCGTCGGCCGGGGCGTGCTCGACCTCCTGCCCGAATTCGACTCCAAGCTGATCCCCGGATCCATGCGCCGGCCCGGCGAGGACGAGGGCGGCCGCGCCCGCCCGAAGCGGATGGTCGCCCGCCGCACCGACGGCAGCGAGTTCCCGGTCGAGGTCACCGCGGCCCATCTCGACGGGCGTGACGCCTACCGCGAGCCGCAGCCCGCGTACACCGGCGACGAGCTGCTGATGCTCGTCGTACGGGACCTCTCGCAGACGGTGGACACCGAAGCCGAGCTGGCCCGCTCCCAGCGCCAGACCGAGATGATCCTGCGGGCCGCCGCCGAGGGCGTCGTCGGCACCGACACCGACGGTAGGGTCGTCCTGGTCAACCCGGCCGCCGCCCAGATCCTCGGCTACCGCGCCACCGACCTCGGCAACCGCGAACTGCACGGGCTGGTCCAGCACTCGCGCGCCGACGGCTCGCCGTTCCCCTTCGAGGAGTCCCCGCTCGCCGACACCCTGCGCAGCGGACGCAAGCACCGGGTCCGCGGCCAGGTGCTGTGGAACAAGGCCGGGCAGCCCGTAGCCGTGGATCTGACCACCTCTCCCGTACGGGACGGGGAGCAGCTCGTCGGCGCCGTCATGACCTTCACCGACCGGCGTTCCTACGACGCGCTGGCCGCGCGCCACGCCCAGCTGCTGTCCGTCCTCGGCGACTCCCTGCGCGGGCCGCTGGAGGAGCTGCGCGGGGAGCTGGCCACGCTGGCCGCCGACGACGCGGGGCAGCTGTGGCCCGAGGCCAACCAGCTCCTGCACCACCTGGCCGCCGGCTACTCCCGGATGACCACGCTGGTCGACAACGTGCTCGCCTTCCAGCGCCTGGACGCGGGCGGCGAGAAGCTGGACAAGAAGAAGGTGCTGATCGACGGGGTCGTCACGGCCGGTGTCGACGGCGCGGTCGAGCTGATCGGTCCCGGGCGCGCGCAGTTCGCCGTGCACGCCCCGACCATCGAGGCCGAGGTGGACGCGGAGCGGATCGCGACCGCCCTCGCGCACCTGGTCGCGGACGTCGCCGGGGTGGACGCCACCGGCAAGACCCGCCAGGGCAGCGGGTACATGGACTCGACGATCGTGGTGGCCGCCGCCCAGCGCGGCGAAGTCGTACGGATCGAGGTGCGCGGCCCCTACGAGGGCGGCAACCCGGTGCACGAGCCGATCGTGCGGGGCATCGTGGAGGCGCACGGCGGTGTGCTGCAGACGGTGGAGGTGCCGGGCGCGCCCGGCGGGGCGTACGTCCTGGAGCTGCCGCTGGGGGCGGGAGCCGGGACGGTCACCCTGCCCGAGCCGGTCGAGGCTCCCCCGGCCGAGCCCGGGAGCGAGGGCGGCCCCGGGCAGGTCTCCGGCGGCCGGCGGGCCCGGCGCGGCGTGGACGCCTTCCTCGACGACGACGCGGCCCCCGGGGCGGACACCGGCGCGGCCAAGGCGGGCCAGGACTCCGACGGCGGGAGCGCGCTCGCACTGCCGTCCGGGCGGCGGCGGGGCGGCGAGGCCGTAGCGGTCGCCCGGCCCGGCGACGGCGCGCCCGCGGAGCTCGCCCAGTCCCCTGTGAACCCGGCGGGCCTGGGTGGCAGTGGCACGGGACGGCGCCGCGGCCAGAGCGGCGACGGCAGCAGCAACGGCAGTGACGGCACCGGGCGGCCCGTGCCGCCGCAGGGGACCGCCGTGCCCGCGCTGCCGCCCGTGCCTCCCGTGCCGGTGCCCCCGTTCCCGGGCCCCGTGCCGCTGACGGAGCACCCCGCCGGGCGGCGGCGTGCCCTGGGGGCGGCTGGGCCGGCGCAGCCGGGCGGACCCGTGCCGGCGACCGGGCTCGGGCCGGCGCCCGCGCCGATGCCGGCTCCGGCGCCCGCGGCCCCCTCCTCCCCCGCTCCCGTGCGGCCCGTCGCCCCCGAGGGCGGCTTCGCGCTGCCCGCCGGGCCGACTCCGCCCCCGCAGCCGCCGCAGGCCCCCGCGATGGCCGGTGCCGCCGAGGCCGACGCCGAAGCCGCGGGCGGGCGGCGCGGGCGCCGGGTGCTGGGTGCTCCGCCCGTCCCCGGCTCCGAGGACGCCGAAGCCGCCGCCGGGCGGCCGGACACGGGCGCGCAGGGCCCCGTAGCCTCCGAGACGCATCCCACCGGGCGGCGGCGTGCGCTGCCCGCCACCCCGGCCTGGCCGGTTCCGGCGGCCCGTACCGCCCCCGAGGACTCGGACGGCAGCGGGCAGATCGCCGTACCCGGAGCCCGGCAGCCGCAGGACACCCCCGCGGAGGCCAATGGGGCCCCGATCAGCGTCCGCGCGCTGGGCAGCCTCGGCCAGGGCGGCGGGGCCGGCGACACCAACGGCTCCGGCCGGCGGCGCCGGCTCGCGGAGCCCGCGCCCGAGGGCCGTGCCTTCGCCATAGGGGCGCCCGAGGAGGGCTCCGCCGAGGGCCCCGAGCCGCTGGACGGGCCCGGTGGCGCCGTCGAGGTGGTCAACAACGTCAACCGGACCGTGCCGCGTCCCGTGGACGACGAGCTGCCGCCCGAGCCGCTGGACAACCCGCGCCGGCTCCTGGTGTGGCCGGCTCCCGATGCGCAGACGCAGGCCGCGCTCAGCGACCGCGGCTACCGCCCGGTGATCGTGCACTCCCGCGAGGAGGTCGACGCGCAGATCGCCGCGTTCCCCGCCGCGCTGTTCGTGGACCCGCTGACCGGGCCGATCACCCGGACCGCCCTGCAGTCGCTGCGCCAGGCCGCGGTGGCCGCCGAGGTGCCCGTGCTGGTCACGGCCGGGCTGGGGCACGCCACGCGCGAAGCCGCGTACGGCGCCGATCCGGCGGTGCTCCTCAAGGCGCTCGCGCCGCGCGACAGCGAGCAGCACCCCTCGCGGGTGCTGCTGATCGAGGAGCACGACGAGATCGCGACCGCGCTGACCGCCGCCCTGGAGCGGCGGGGCATGCAGGTCGCTCGGGCCGACGCCGATACGGACGCCGTGGAGCTGGCGACCCGGATGCGGCCGAACCTGGTGGTGATGGACCTGATGCAGGTGCGCCGCCGACGGGCCGGGATCGTGGACTGGCTGCGCGCCAACGGGCAGTTGAACCACACCCCGCTGGTCGTCTACACGGCCACCGGGATCGAGCCGGCCGAACTGCCGCGGCTGGCCTCGGGCGAGAGCGTGCTGTTCCTCGCCGAGCGGTCCACCACGGCGGATGTGCAGGGCCGCATCGTGGACCTGCTGGCCAAGATCGGCACCAACTAGTCATTCTGGCCGCATGGCCATCACCGACACGAGCGAGCAGACCGTCCCCGCCGACAACGGGGAGGTCAGCCTGCTCATCGCGCGGCAGGTTGATCCGGGCCACGAGGAGAATTTCGAGGCCTGGGCCCACGGGATCCTGGAGACGGCCGCGGCCTTCCCCGACCACCTCGGGTACGGCCTGTTCCGCCCGGCCGTCGAGGGCGGGCCCTGGTTCCTGGTGCACCGCTTCCGCAACCAGGCGGCCTTCCAGCGGTGGCAGGACTCCGCCGAGCGTGCCCAGTGGTTCTCCAACTGCCTCGGGCACCACCACACCGAGATAGCCCGGCGCGAACTGCACGGCATGGAGACCTGGTTCGCGAAGCCGGGTACGGCCCGGCCCGCGCCGCCGCGGTGGAAGATGGCGATCAGCTCGGGGCTGGCCATCTTCCCGATCTCGCTCGCGGGCAACGCGCTGCTCGGGCCGTACCTGGTGGACCTGCACTTCGTCCTGCGGACGGCCGCGTTCGCCGTCGTCTTCAGCACCCTGATGACCTACGTGGCCATGCCCGCGATCAGCAGGCTGCTGCGGCCCTGGCTGACGCGCGGCCAGTAGCCCCGGTGGAGTCCCGGTCGAGTCCCGTGGGGCTCAGTCGAGCTTGGTGACGTCGAGGACCCCGTCCGCGTACTGCTTGCGGATCACCTTCTTGTCGAACTTGCCGACGCTCGTCTTCGGCACCGCCTCGACGATCGCCCAGCGCTCGGGCAGCTGCCACTTGGCGATCGACTCGCCGAGGAAGGCGCGCAGTCCCGCGTAGTCCACGGCGGCCCCCTCCCTCAGGACGACGGTGGCCAGCGGACGCTCGTCCCACTTCTCGTCGGGGACGGCCACGACCGCCGCCTCGACGACATCGGGGTGGGCCATCAGCGCGTTCTCCAGCTCCACGCTGGAGATCCACTCCCCGCCGGACTTGATGACGTCCTTGGCGCGGTCGGTGAGGGTGAGGTAGCCGTCGGTGCTGATCACGCCGACGTCGCCGGTCTTGAGCCAGCCGTCCGCGCTGAACTTGTCCTCGGGGCGGGTCGGTTCGCCGGTCGCGCCACCGTAGTAGGAGCTCGCGATCCAGTTGCCGCGGACCTCCAGCTCACCCGCGGACTCGCCGTCCCAGGGCAGGACGTCGCCGCCGGGGCCCACCAGGCGGGCCTGGACTCCCGCCGGGAAGCGGCCCTGGGTGACGCGGTACGGCCACTCCTCCTCGGCGGTCAGACCGGCCGGCGGGTGGGCCATGGTGCCCAGCGGGGAGGTCTCGGTCATCCCCCAGGCGTGGCAGAGGCGTACGCCGAGCCGGTCGTAGGCCTCCATCAGGGCCGGGGGACAGGCCGCGCCGCCGATGGTGACCTGCTTCATCGAGGTCAGGTCGCGCGGGTTGGCGGTGACCTCGGCGAGCAGCCCCTGCCAGAGGGTGGGGACGGCCGCGGCGTGCGTGGGCTTCTCGCGCTCGATCATTTCGGCGAGCGGGGCGGGCTGCAGGAAGCGGTCCGGCATCAGCATGTTGATGCCGGTCATGAAGGTGGCGTGCGGCAGACCCCAGGCCTGGACGTGGAACTGCGGGACGACCACGAGGGTGGTGTCCTTGTCGGTCAGGCCCATCGACTCGGTCATGTTGACCTGCATCGAGTGCAGGTAGATCGAGCGGTGGGAGTAGCTGACGCCCTTGGGGTCGCCGGTGGTGCCGGAGGTGTAGCACATGGCCGCGGCCTGGCGCTCGTCCAGCTCGGGCCAGTCGTAGGTGTCCGGGCGGCCCGCCAGGAGCTCCTCGTACTCGTGCACGCGCACGCCGAGGCCCTCCAGCGCGGAGCGGTCGCCGATGCCCGTGACCACGACGTGCTCGATCGTCGGCAGGTGCGGCAGGAGCGGGACGAGCAGCGGCAGCAGGGTGCCGTTGACGAGGACGACCTTGTTGGCCGCGTGGTTGACGATGAAGACCAGCTGCTCGGGAGGGAGCCGCAGGTTCAGGGTGTGCAGGACGGCCCCCATGGAGGGGATCGCGAAGTAGGCCTCGACGTGCTCGGCGTTGTTCCACATCAGGGTCGCGACGCGGTCGTCCTGCTGGACGCCCAGTTCGTCGCGCAGGGCGTTGGCCAGGCGCGTGGCACGGGTACCGATCTCGGCGAAGCTGCGGCGGTGCGGCTCGGCCTCTCCGGTCCAGGTCGTGACCTGGGACTTCCCGTGGATCGTCATCCCGTGCTGCAGTATGCGGGTGACGAGGAGTGGTACGTCCTGCATGGTGCTCAGCAAAGCGTCCTCCCGGTGAGCGCTGCGGCGCTGCGGCGGCTACGGATGCTGCGATTCTGCGCACGTACCGGTCGGCATGTCACTACCCAAGAGTAGAAACGCGGGCCGGGAGTGGGAACGCGGCGTTGTTTCACGTGAAACAACGCCCGCTGTTTCACGTGAAACAACGCCGGGGCGGGGCCGGTCTCAGCGGACGGGCGTCAGTTCCGGGTCCTCGCGGAGCTTGACCAGCGCCCGGGAGACGGCGCTCTTGACCGTGCCCACGGAGACGCCGAGCAGCTCGGCGGTCTGTACCTCGCTCAGGTCCTCGTAGTAGCGCAGGACGACCATCGCCCGCTGCCGGTCGGGCAGCCGGGTCACCGCGCGCCACATCGCGTCGCGCAGCGCCTGTGCCTCGGCGGGGTCGGCGGCCGGCGGCTCGTCGGCCTCGGGGAGCTCGTCGCAGACGAACTCGTCGACCTTGCGCTTGCGCCACTGGCTGGTGCGGGTGTTGACCAGGGCCCGGCGGACGTACCCGTCCAGGGCGCGGTGGTCCTCGATGCGGTCCCACGCCACGTAGGTCTTGGCCAGCGCCGTCTGGAGGAGGTCCTCGGCGTCGCAGGGATTGGCGGTGAGCGAGCGCGCGGTGCGCATCAGGACCGTGCCGCGGGTCCGGACGTACGCCGAGAACGACGGGTACGGCGTCGGATTCGAGGCGAGCGTGCACACAGGCGGGGTCATGGCTCCACGCTAGGAGCGGCGCGGCCCCACCGGATCGGCCGCAAGTGCCGAAGCGGGGTCCCCCTCAGGTTGTAGGGGTGGGGCCCGCTCCACCTCCTGAAGGTGGAGGAGGAGCGGCTTCCGCCCGCAGGGGATCGACGGATGGAGACGGACGGAGACGGTCGGATCAGCCGTCCGCGCCCAGGATCAGGCCGGAGGTCGGGACCCCGGTACCGGCGGTGACCAGGGCGTGGGCGGCGCCGGAGACCTGGTTGACGGAGGTGCCGCGCAGCTGGCGCACCGCCTCGGCAATGCCGTTCATGCCGTGCAGGTACGCCTCCCCGAGCTGGCCCCCGTGGGTGTTGAGCGGCAGCGCGTCGGCGGCCACGAAATCGGCCGCCTCTCCCGGTGCGCAGAAGCCGAACTCCTCCAGCTGCATCAGCACGAACGGCGTGAAGTGGTCGTAGAGGATGCCGACGTCGATGTCCGAGGGCCGCAGTCCGCTGGTCCGCCACAGCTGGCGGGCGACCACGTCCATCTCCGGGAGCCCGGTGAGGCCGTCCCGGTAGAAGGAGGACATGGCCTCCTGGCGGCGGCCCGCACCCTGGGCCGCCGCAGTGATCACGGCGGGCTTCTGCCGCAGGTCACGGGCCCGTTCGGCGGTGGTGACCACGATGGCCTGACCGCCGTCCGTCTCCTGGCAGCAGTCGAGCAGCCGCAGCGGCTCCACGATCCAGCGCGAGGCCGCGTGGTCGGCGAGGGTGATGGGCTTGCCGTAGAAGTAGGCGGCCGGGTTGTTCGCGGCGTGCCGGCGGTCGGTGACCGCGACGTGGCCGAAGGCCTCCGGGGTCAGGTTGTAGGCGTGCAGATAGCGCTGCGCCGTCATGGCCACCCAGGAGGCCGGGGTGAGCAGCCCCCAGGGCAGCGACCAGCCGAGGGCCGCGCCCTCCGCCGAGGGTTCGCGCTGCTGGACGCCGGACCCGAAGCGGCGGCCGGAGCGTTCGTTGAAGGCGCGGTAGCAGACCACCACCTCCGCGACCCCGGTGGCGACGGCGAGGGCCGCCTGCTGGACGGTGGCGCAGGCTGCGCCGCCGCCGTAGTGGATGCGGGAGAAGAAGGAGAGGTCCCCGATGCCGGCCGCCTGGGCGACGGTGATCTCGGGGCTCGTGTCCATGGTGAAGGTGACCATGCCGTCCACGTCGGCGGGGGTGAGCCCGGCGTCGTCGAGGGCCGCGTGCACGGCTTCGACGGCCAGCTTGAGCTCACTGCGGCCGGAGTCCTTGGAGAACTCGGTCGCGCCGATGCCGGCGATGGCGGCGCGGCCGCCGAGCTGGTCGGGGGTGCGGACGCTCATGCCGTGCCCTCCGGGGTGGCGAGGGTGACGGTGACGGTGCCCGTGACGTGGTGGCCGATGCCGTTGGCGCCGACCACGCGGATCTCGGCGGTGTTCCCGTCGAGGGCCGTGACCGTGCCCGTCAGCGTCATGGTGTCGCCGGGGTAGTTCGGGGCACCGAGGCGGATGGCGACCTTGCGCAGGACCGTGCGCGGGCCGAGGTGGTCGGTGATGTACCGGCCGACCAGGCCGTTGGTGGTCAGGATGTTCATGAAGATGTCCGGGGAGCCCTTCGCCCGCGCGAGCTCCGCGTCGTGGTGCACGTCCTGGTAGTCCCGGGAGGCGATCGCGCCCGCGACGATCAGGGTGCGGCTGACCGGTATCTCCAGCGGCGGCAGTGTGTCGCCGATGTTCATGCCTCGTCCCCCTCGGGCGTGACTGACGTGTCGTGCGTCGTGTCTTCGGACAGGACCGCGCCCAGCTCGGCCAGCAGTTCGCTGCCGCAGCCCAGGTAGGCGTCGAGCTGGCGTCCCCACAGGAAGTGCCGGTGGACGGGGTGGTCGAGGTCGGCGCCCATGCCGCCGTGCAGGTGCTGGCCCGCGTGGACCACCCGTTTGCCCGCCTCCGAGGCCCACCAGGCCGCCGTCAGCGCGTGCTCCGCCGCCGGGAACCCCTCGTCGACGCGCCAGGCCGCCTCGTACGCGGTGACCCGTATCGCCTCGGTGTCCATGTAGGCGTCGGCCGCGCGCAGCATGACCCCCTGGTTGGTGGAGAGCGGCCGGCCGAACTGCTCGCGGGTGGAGGTGTACTCCACGGCGCGGGCCAGCGAGCCCGCGCAGACACCCGCCTGGAGGCCTGCGAAGGCGGTCCGGGCGACGGCCAGTACGTCCGCGTAGGCGCCCTCTCCCCCGACCCGTTCGGCCTCGGCGCCGGTCAGCGTCAGGCGGCCGGCCGACCAGGGTGCGGTGGTCTCCACCGGCTCCGTACGCACCCCGGGCGCGTCCGTCCGTACGAGCCACAGGGCTCCCGCCCCGTCGGGGACCAGGACGTGCGTGGCCTCGCGCAGCCAGGGCACGGCGGGGGCGCCACCGGTCAGCCTGCCGTCCGGCGAAGCGGTGATCCGGCCGCGGTCCGGGAAGGCTCCGGTGGCGACCGCTTCGCCGGAGCCCAGCGCGGGGACCAGCCGGGCCCGCTGCTCGTCGGTACCGTGCCGGGTCAGGGCGAGGATCCCGTACACGCAGGTGGCGGCGTACGGGACCTGCGCGGTCGTGCGGCCCTGCTCCTCCAGCAGGAGCACCAGTCCGAGCAGGCCGACGTCCTCGACGGCGGCGGTCAGCCCGGCGGCGGTGAGGGCCTTCCACAGTTCGGCGTCGCTGCCGGTGCCGGCGGCGCCCAGGCGGTCGTGGGTGGCGAGGTCGCCGAAGATCTGGGCGGCGAGTCCGGCCGCGGCGGCCTGTTCCTCGGTGGGGTGGAAGTCCATCAGCCTTCGCTCCCCCGGAAGACGGGCAGTTCCAGTTCCTCGTCCACGCGCAGGAACTCCAGCTGCACGGGGAGCCCGATGCGGACCTTGTCGTACGGGACGCCGGTGATGTTGCTGACCATGCGGACCCCTTCGGCGAGTTCGACGAGAGCCACCGCGTACGGCGGGTCGAAGGCGGGGAAGGGCGGGTGGTGCATGACCACGTAGCTGAAGACGGTGCCGGCGCCGGACGCCTCGACCGTGTCCCAGTCCGGGCTTCCGCAGGTGTTGCAGCCCGGGAGCCAGGGGAAGCGGAGGGTCGCGCAGGCGGTGCAGCGCTGGATCAGGAGCCTGTGCTCGCGGACGCCGTCCCAGAAGCCCTGGTTGTCGCGGTTGATCACGGGGCGGGGGCGCCGGGCGGGCTTGGTGCTGGCGGGCTTCGCCTGCTCGGTGGGCTTCTTCGCCGCCGGGGCGTACTTGAGGATCCGGAAGCGGTGGGTCCCGGCGAGTTCGCCGTTCGCGCGGACGTCCATGCGGGTGGTCACGAAGTGGCCGGTGCCCAGCTTGGTCGTCTTGCGCGGCGAGACCGACTCGATGACGGCGTCGAAGGTGATCGCGTCCCCGGGGCGCAGCGGCCGCAGGTACTCCTGCTCGCAGTCGGTGGCGACCACGGAGGTGCAGCCCGCGCCGTCGAGCAGCGCGAGGAGCTCGTCGTAGGCCGAGGAGCGGTCGCCGTGTCCGGAGAGCCCGCCCATCGTCCATGCCTGGAGCATGGTGGGCGGGGCGATGGCCTCCGGTCCGGTGTAGGCGGGGTTGGTGTCGCCCATCGCCTCGCACCAGTGGCGGATCATCGGCTCGTTGACCGCGTCCTTGCCCTGGCCGGCGGTGGCGGCGGGCTGCCCTTCGAAGGAGGCGAGCAGCGTGTGGAAGCGGGCCGCTTCCGCCTCCGCTTCTTCCGTTGCTTCGGTGGCGGGGCTGGCCGTCATCGCTTCCTTCCCTTCATGCCGAGCCGCATCATGGCGACGATCTCCCGTTGGACCTCGCTGACGCCGCCCCCGAAGGTGTTGATCTGGGCGGCCCTGTTCATCCGCTCCAGCTCGCCGCCCGCGAAGAGCGCGGGGCCGGATCGCTGGGTCCCGGATCCCCGGATGAGCGCCTCCTCCCCCACCACCTCCTGGCAGATCCGGTACACCTCGACGGTGGACTCGGTGCCCAGGAACTTCACGCCGCTCGCGTCGCCCGGGGCCAGGGTGCCGGCGCCGACGTCCTGGACCAGGCGCCAGTTGAGGAGGCGTACGGCGGCGAGCCGCGCGTGGGCCTCGGCGAGCCGCGACTGCACCCAGGGGCGGTCGGCGGGACGCTCGCCGGTGACCGGGTCGGGGGTGCGGGCGTGGTCGAGCGCTCCCCGGTAGAAGTCCTCCGCCTGCATGCCGATGGCGGCGAGGGCGACGCGTTCGTGGTTGAGCTGGTTGGTGATCAGGCCCCAGCCGCCGTGCTCGGGGCCGACGAGGTTCCCGGCGGGCACGCGGATGGAGTCGTAGTACGTGGCGGTCGTGGTCAGCCCGCCCACGGTGTCGATCGGGGTCCAGCCGAAGCCGGGGGCGTCGGTGGGCACCAGGATGATCGAAATGCCCTTGTGCTTGGGGGCTTCCGGGTCGGTGCGGCAGGCGAGCCAGATCCAGTCGGCGTTCTGCGCGTTGGAGGTGAAGATCTTCTGGCCGTCGATCAGCCAGCCCTCGTCGTCCCGGACCGCCCTGGTGCGCAGCGAGGCGAGGTCGGTGCCCGCCTCGGGCTCGGAGTAGCCGATGGCGAAGACCAGCTCGCCCTTGAGGATCCGGGGCAGGAAGTAGTCCTTCTGCTCCTGCGTCCCGTACTTCATCAGGGTCGGGCCGACGGTGTTGAGGGTGACCATCGAGACGGGGGCACCGGCCCGGTAGGCCTCGTCGAAGAACACGAACTGCTCGTCCGGGCCGCGGCCCTGGCCTCCGTACTCGACGGGCCAGCCGAGGCCGAGGAGTCCGTCGGCGCCTATCCGGCGCAGTAGTGCGCGCTGCTTGGCGGGGTCCTCGGGCACCCCGTCCGGCAGCAGGTTTCCGAAGTACTCCCGCAGCTCGGAGCGGAGCCGCAACTGGCCTTCGGTCGGGGCGAGGTGCACGGCGCTGGCCTCCCGGCATCACATCATCAAGTGGACCTGACTGTCCGTCAGATTCCAGGTGGATGTCAAGGCCGTGGCGCTGTGACGGAGTACGGAGGAACGCCCGAGGGCGCCCGCACTACCGGACCCCAGCCGGTCCGGTCGCGCAGGCGCCCTCAGCAGTCGGTGCGGCTCAGGCCGCGGCTACCACCAGGGGTAGAAGTTCACCGAGACGTTGGAGTTGTTCTGCTCGATCGCGGTGAAGGCCGAGCCGTTGACCTGCGCGGTGTTGTTCTGGTTGGACGCGCCGGACCCGGTGGCCACCTGCTGCGAGGTGGAGGAGTTGCCGTGGTTGTTGCCACCCACGCCGCTGCCGATGATGCTGGCGACGCTCGCATTCGATCCGTCGTTCGCGAAGGAGCCGTTGTCGGCCGAGGCCACCCCGCCGAAGAGGGCGACGGCGAGGGGAAGAGCGGCGACGGCGGCGATGACGCGGGCGGTACGGATGCTTGCCATGTCTGAATCCTCCAGAAAACCGAAGTGGGGTTTACTCCAAGGCAGTTGGCCGACCGCCTCGGTCGTTCCGTGTGGTGACGACGTCGCGAGACCAGAGTTGCCCACCGAATCCCCGGCGAACCACCCCGGAGTCCTCGATTCCCCCGCAAGCATGACCAACATCGGATAAACCCCATTCGCGCCCCCTGCACCCCAGGTCAGCGCCGCGCAACCCGCTGAAACTCCTGCCGGACAAGGGGCGAACCGTTCCGCCAAACCGGCCTGTTCCGGGCATGCCGAAAGGGCCGCGCCGTCCGGGAACCCCACCGTCTCCCGGGCCTGCGGCCCTGCACTGCCAAGCTTCGCGCCCCCTGCGCGCCCCCGGCGCTCGCCGGGGTGTTCCCACTGTGCCCCGCTCCGGGGCACCTTCATGGCGCGATCCGCGGTCGCGGCCTACCCACACCGACCGACCGGGCTCGAGCGCCCTGCTGTGCTGTGTCGTACTGGCTGTGCTTTGCCGTGCTACCTGCGCCGTGGCGTACTGGCCGCGCTGCGTCGCACTGCCTGCGCTGACTCGCCGCGTGGGGCTGCGTGGCGCTGCGTCGTCCTGCTCTCGCGTTCTACTGCCTTCTGCACTGCTCCTGCGTCCTGCGGGCCCCGCGTCTGTGCGGTACGGCCGCTCCGTGCCGCGCGCGCTACGCGGCGAGCGCCATCTCCCGGCGAGCGGCTCCGACACGGACCGCCGCAGCGATCGTGGCGCTACGGACACTGTCGTCCACTCCGGACTCGAACCCGGTTCCGGAGCCGGCGGCCAGGGCGGTGGTGGAGCGGCGGACGGACGGGGTCTTGCCGTGGGCCTCGGCGCGGATGCGCTGCTTGATGGTGGGCGGGAGCGAACCCCCGTGCATCATCGCCCTCCAGGTCCGCCGGGCCATGAGGGCCGGCCGGCTCGCCGCGACGGCCGCGGGGGCGGCGGCGGGGGAGGAGGTGAGGGGAGCGGCGGCGGCCTGGGCGGCCTTGGCGCCGCCGAAGCCGAGGGAGGTGAGGAGGGCCACGAGAGCCGCGAGGACGGTGGTCCAGATCGACGTGATGGTGCTGCGGTGAGCCATGACGGGTCCCTCGTTTCGCGATGTTCCGACGGGCGGATCTGAATACATTCGTCATGATGCGGGCGCAACCGGAACGCCTCCACGCCCCGCGCCGATCTTCCGACAAACACCACTCAAAGGGGCTAATCGCATAATTTGCGACCCTTGGAGCCGTGTGCCCCGCCAGGCCGGAATTCCGTCAGAAGATCGCCATCTCCCCACCTCTGGACGGATGTTGACATCCGATCAGCCCTCCCAGCATGCTCCACCGACGGCGCGACGGATCTTCTCCTCATGGTCGGGGGACCAGGTTTCCATGCAGAACCGGAACGTACTGATATCGGGTGCCGGCATCGCGGGCACCGCCTTGGCCTACTGGCTGCGCCGGCACGGCTTCCGGCCGACCGTGGTCGAGCGCGCCTCCGCCCTCCGGGAGGGCGGCTACAAGATCGATGTCCGGGGTGCCGCGCTCGACGTGATCTCCCGCGCGGGGGTCCTCGACGCGGTCCGTGCCCAGCGCACCGACGTCCAGGGCGGCTCCATCGTCAACGCGGCGGGCAAGCGGGTGACGACGATGGACGGTGACACCTTCGGCGGCCGCGCGGGCCACGACGCGGAGATCCTGCGCGGTGACCTCAACCGGATCCTCTACGACCTCACCGTCGAAGGTGCCGACGGCGCCGCCGACGGAGTCGAGTACCTCTTCGGCGACTCGATCGCCTCCGCCACGGAGACCGCGGAGGGCATCGAGGTGGTCTTCGACAGCGGCGCGCAGCGCGTCTTCGACCTGCTCGTCGGCGCCGCCGGGCTGCACTCCCAGACCCGCGCACTGGTCTTCGGCCCGGAGGAACGCTTCCTCCGGGACCTCGGCTACTACGTATCGATCTACAGCGTCCCCAACCACCTCGGCCTCGACCGCTGGGAGCTGACCTACGTCTCCCCCCGGCGCACGGCCCTGACGTACAGCACGGCCAAGGACACCGGAGCGAAGGCGATGTTCCTCTTCGCCTCGGAGCCGCTGGAGTACGAGCGCCACGACGTCTCCCAGCAGAAGAAGCTGCTGGCGGAGGCGTACGCGGGCGAGTCCTGGGAGGTGCCGCGGCTCCTCGCGGCACTGGACGAGGCCCCGGACTTCTACTTCGACTCCCTCAGCCAGGCCCACCTGGACCACTGGTCCAAGGGCCGCACCGTCCTGGTCGGCGACTCCGTGTACTGCGCCTCACCCGCCTCCGGCCAGGGCACGAGCCTGGCCCTGGTCGGTGCCTACGTCCTGGCGGGTGAACTCGCGGCGGCCGGCGGCGACCACCGGGCCGGCTTCGCAGGCTACGAACGCGCAATGCGCCGCTTCGCGGAGGAGAACCAGAAGCTCGGTCCCTCGAACATCAAGCACATGGTCCTGCGGACCAAGCGCCAGATCTCGGTCCAGCTGACCGTCCTCTCCCTCCTGGGCCGGCTCCCGGGCAAGGAGCGGATGATGGCCAAGGTCATGGAGCCCATCCAGAAGGCCGCAAACTCGATCACCCTCAAGGACTACTGACCGCGGGCACGCGAAAGGGGTGCCACCTGACCGGTGACACCCCTTCCGGGCCGGGCCGAGGCCCTGCCTGGTGCGGTGGGTGTGGGATTTGAACCCACGGTGACTCGCGCCACGACGGTTTTCAAGACCGATCGCGTGGCGTAACTCGCCCATGCCTTCACCTGGGCCTTTGGCTCTCCCGCCTGCCCTTCGCCCGCCGTGCTGGCCAGAGGTTGGCCACGGCCATGATCATTCGGCATGTCCACCACCACCCCTGGGCACTTTCGGAAGTGCCCACCGTTCCGGTGCCCTCACGTCAGATCAGGAGATAGATGAGCATGGCCGAGCCCTCCGTGATTCCCCCCGACTACGCTGGTCATCACCAGTCGACGAACGGGGAGAGTGCTCTGAGGATGGGACCGAAGTCGGCGAGGGTCTACCAGACGATCCGGTCTTGGATCGAGTCGGGCAAGTACGGCCCCGGCGAGAAGCTTCCCTCCGAGCGGACTATGAGTGCTGAGCTGGAAATCGGCCGTACCGCCCTCCGCCAAGTACTCGCACGACTGGCGAGCGAGCGGCTCATCAAGGCGTACGACCGCAGCTCTTACCGAGTCGTAGGCGGTGAGACCGTCCCCACGCCAGCGGAGCTGGAGCCCTGGACGATCCACGGCAGCAGGACGGTCTACGAGAACCGGTGGGTCAACCTCGACCTCGTCGACGTCGAGCCGCCCGGGGTCGAGCGCTTCGAGCACCACGTGGTCCGCCTGCATCATGTGGCGATCACGGCCGTGATCGACGAGCAGCAGCGCGTCCTGATGCTGTGGCGCTATCGCTTCGTCCCGCAGCAGTGGGGATGGGAGCTTCCCGGCGGGATCGTTGACGAAGGCGAGGACGCGTCGACCACGGCAGCGCGGGAGACCGAAGAAGAGACCGGCTGGCGCCCGACGAACGTCGAGCACGTCGTGACGTACCAGCCCATGATCGGCATGGTCGACTCGCCGCACGAGATCTTCGTGGCGCGGGGTGCGGTGAAGGTGGGCGAACCCACGGACATCGAGGAAGCCGGGCAGATCGCCTGGGTACCCCTGGCGGACATCCCCGGACTCATGGCCGAAGGGAAGCTCATGGGGTCAGGAACCCTGGTTGCCCTCCTTCACGTCCTCGCGTCGCGGGCTACAGCCGCCCCGTAAGCAGCTCCACACGCCGGCGATGCCGCACGGACCCCGTACGGTTCGCCAGCAGGCGCGCCTGCTGAAGGTTCGAGCGGGCCTCGTCGAACTCGCCGCGGGCAAGGTGTGCCTGCGTCAGGTCGCTGTGGAGGCCTGCCTTGGCGCGGACGAACGTGGGGTCCGTCGTCTGGAGCGACGCGTAGAGGTCCTCCATGGCCGAGCTGTCGCCCAGGAGTGCCAGCACATTGCCCCGCCAGCGCGCCAGGTGGTCCCCGTTCAGGAAGATGCTCAACATGTCCGAGTCGCGGGCATGGGCGCCGTCTGGCAGTGTCGCCGCCGCCCGGTCGAGCGCGTGCCTGGAATCGTCGTGCATGCCGGCGGCGGCGCACAGCTCAGCTTCCGCCGCGCTCAGCCAAGCCCGAAGCCGCGGTGACTGCCGCTCCGCGTGGGTGCGCTGCGCGTCCCGGATGAGCTCAACTGCCATCTCCGGGCGCCCGGCATCGCCCAGGACGTACGCCTGCTCCCCCATGGCGTGAGCCAAGTACTGTGGCGCGTCAGCGTCCTGCGCAGCCCGTTTCGCCAGCTCGTAGTGCCTCCAGGCGCGCTCCACAGAACCAGCGTCCAGCGCTTGCCATGCCGCCAAGGTCGCCGCTCCGGCCAGCGCCGTTGCGATGGGACGACGAGTCCCTGGCAGGACCGCGAAGGTGAGTGCGTCCTCCATCGTCGTCAGGTGGCCGTTCATCTGGTCCACCAGGCCCGATGCACCCATCTGCCGGTCCATGGTTCGAAGTAGCTCGGTCTGGTCCATGAAGGTGCTCACCATGGAATCGCTGACGCTCCGCGCCGAGTCGATCCGGCTCAACAGGTCTTCGTACCCGTCTGCTTGCTTGGGGACTGCCCGTGCAGGTTCCCCGCCCAGCTCGACGTCCGTCACCCCGAGCAGCGGCCGGAGGATCACGGCGTACCGCTCCGTGATGGCCCGCCGGCCGTTCTCCCACTCCGACACATAGGTCTTCAAGCTCGCGCTCGATGCGACGTTCAGCATGTGCTGCCGCGCGTAGCGCTCAATCTCGAAGATCAGCCGCTCCTGCGACCATCCCCGCGCAGTACGAACAGCTCGTAATCCCTTACCCACGTGCATCGCCTCCGATGGCCGTGCCACCTGCAAGGGCTTAACCGAATCGCCGCAGGTGGGAGCGGGTTAACACCCTTGAGGTTAACCCCTGTTGGCTACCGAGACCCCCTGTCTGGGCCGTTTCCTGAAGTCACACCGGAAGAACACCGGCAGGCCCGAACGAACCAAGGGCTTGCATCTGGTGCGCACCAGATGCCATGCTTCTGGTGCGCACCAGATGGCCCGAAAGGGCTCAACTTCGGTGTGCACGTACGACCAGGAGCCCCGCATCGGACGGGGGGAGGCGACCCGGCGCCTTGTCATTCACCGGAGGGCTTAGACCGAAAGGTCACGTCTCCATACGCCTACGCCAGGTCCTAGACCTGAAGGAGACATGCGTACCGCTCAACCTTCCGCGCCATCCTCGGCGCGGCCGGTTGCCTCCTCCACCCGTCTCGCACGGGCGGAGTCGAGGGGAGCCGGAGTTCCTCCCGCTTCACCCCAAACGAAGTGCAGCCCCCGGCGCTCGAACGCCGGGGGCTGCTGTTCGGGCCCGTTCCTCTCTCGAAGGAGCTAGACCCATGAAGTCCATCGCTGCACTTCACAACGTTGTTACCCCTTGGGCCGACGGCCTTGAGCCGTCGGACGCAGAGTTGGACGCGATCGAGGTAGAGATGCCGCTGATCCTCGCGGAACGCGACCTCCTCGATGCGCTGATCACGCTGCTGGACCGGCAGTCGTCCGAGTTCGACGCCCGCCGGATCCGCCGGGCCCGCAACCGGGTCCTGACCGCCCAGCGGGACCTGGCCAACCGCACCGCCGGCACGACCGTGCCGGGAGACGCGGCATGAACCGCAAGGCCAAGACCGCCCTCGTCCTCGCGCTCGTCGTTGTGGTCGCCATGGCCTTCCGCGTCTCCTGGAACGCCCTGAGGGACGTCGCTAGGGCCATCGGCGCGGACGGCACGGCGGCGACGCTGTACCCGTTCGTCGTTGACGGCCTGATGGCCCTCGCGCTCGTCGCCGCCCTCGTCCTGACCGACGAGGCCCGCCGGTTCGCCCTGCGGGTCCTGGCCGCTTACACGCTCGCGTCGCTGGTCCTGAACTACGTCCACGGACTGCTGCCCGAGCTGCACGCCGAGTCGATCGACTGGACTCGACTGGCCGACTGGGATCCGGCGAACTGGGCTCTCGTACTGCTGGCGACGTCGCTCCCGGTGGGGTCGATCTACTTCGGCTCCGACCTCGTCGCCAAAGTCCTCCACCACAAGCCCCCAATCGAACCGACCGCTCAGGAATCGACCCAGACCACCGTAAATCGGTCCACCCCTGAGCAGGGAGAACCGCCGGTCGAGCTGCCGGAGCCGAAGCGGGAGGTGGACTCTTCCCCCACTGTCCCGGTCGAGTCGATCGAGGCGCCCGTCCTGCTCGTCGCGGCGGCTGAGTCGCCGCGCCCCCGTCGGGCGACCGGTCGAGTACCGGCGGCCGCCCGATCGACCCGACCGACCCGCACGGACATCGAGCTACTCGGTGAGGCGCGGAGTCTGACGGAGTCGTGGCCGATCGAGAAGCTGACCGGTGAAGGGATCCGCAAGGCCCTGCGCACCTCCCCGGCGAAGGCTCGGATTGTGCGGGAGGCCTTGAAGGCTGAGCGTGAGCGGGACGCTGCTGCGGTGGTGGCCGGATGAGCCTGTCGTTCGCCGACTGCCACGATCCGATGGGAAGAGTCCACGGCCTGCCCACCTTTCCTTGGCGTCTGGCCCCGGACGGTCTCGCCACCCGCCGGCAGTTACGGGCCCTCGGGCTGCGGCCCGGCGGCCAGGATATCGCCGGTCAGGTACTGCGCCCCCGCTTCCGGCGCGGCCCGCTGACCGCGTTCCTGTACCGCGTCGACCGGGCCAAGCCCGTCCGCCCGATGACCCCGGCCAAGACCGCCGCGCTGGCCAAGGCCAACGCCGCCCGCCGGACCTGCCCCGAATGCCACCGCGACGCCGGATACGTCATCCCGGCCTCGCTCGGCATGTGCATCCCCTGCGCCTTCCCTGTCTCTGAGGAGTCCTGATGCGTTCGTCCACCCTCTACAGCCTGATGCGCCGGACCGGGGAGACCCGGGTGATCAAGTGGCGGCCGGAGCCCGTCTCCGTCAACACCGTGTGGCGGCTCCTCAAGCGGTACCGCCGCGCGAATGCCGCGGTCAGCGTTCACGAGACCACCGACCGGCAGGGCACGCCGCTGCACGTCGTCCACGTCCACCACGGCCCGATCTACGACGCCACGGACTTCTGCACCGACATCTTCGAGATCCCCACCGCTGCCCTCACCGACCTCTGACCCGGGAGAGTCTCATGACCAACCTTCCCGAGCCGGTCCGGGTCGTGCAGCTCCCGGACGGCACCCACGTCTACGCCGATCAGCTCCCCGCCGCGTACGGCGGTCCGCAGGTCGTGCACCAGCACATCCACCAGGCCCCGCCCGACCGCACCGTCCAGCGCATCGCTCTCGGCTCCGGAGTCGGCGCCGGGGCGGTCGCGGCCGGCGTGTACTTCGGCCCGCTCCTGATCGCCGCCCTCACCGCGATCGCCGCGAACTTCGCGTTCCTGGCCTTCCTCGCGCTGGTCCTCGGCTGGGGCGTCCACACGGTCGTGAAGTCGATCGGCGGCCCGAGCGGCACGCAGGCCGTGAAGAACGTGAGCAAGGCCGCCAAGGTCTCCCGCCGCCGGCGCTGACGGCTGCCCGATCCACCCACCACGTGGGTGGTGAGGGGAGCCGGACAGACCGGCCCCGGAAGGAGCCCCAACGCCATGGCGAAGGACCCGAAGTACACCGTCGGTGAGGTCACCCAGCTCGTGTGGCTGACCGCCCGGATGGCCAAGCGCGGTATCGCCAGCCAGACCGTCTACCAGGGCGACCTGGAGCGGAAGTTCACCCGGATCGTCGACGGCGCCCGCGAGCGCGAGGCCCAGACGGTCAAGGACAGCAAGAGCAGCAAGAAGCGCAAGTAGCTGTGCCCCGGGGCGGCCGCCCTCTCGCCAAAGAACGTCGGCCGCCCCGGGCCCAACCCACCCTGAGCCAGTCAGTGAGAGCAGGAGTTCTCAGCATGACCGATTCCCCGAGCACGCACCTGTGGGCCGTCCCGGACGAGGACGTCGAGCCGGTGATACCGACCATGGTCGACAACCCGAACCTGCCCGATCCCAAGGTCCGCGACGAGAAGCGCAAGCCCGTCCTCGCCGGCTGGCTCACCAACCGCCGCGACTTCACCGCCACCGCCCGCCACGCCGCCGCGAACCTCGGCTACGCCACCCTCTTCCACGGCGTCCGGATGCCCGTCTACGCCAGCCGCCTCGCCGCCCGCTCCCCGCTGGGGGCCTGCCGGTTCATCGCCTCCACCAACCGGTGGGTGTGGGACCGGGAGGCGGCTCCGCTGCGGGACTTCGCCGTGCGGACCGAGGACGTCGAGGAGTACATGCGTCTGGCCCGGCTGCGCCAGGGCCGTATCCGGCTGCGCGGTCTGGTCACCCTCGTCGCCGCGGTGTTTGGGCTCGGCTTCGCCCTGTGGCTCTACGTCCTGGCCCCGGCCTTTCTGTACGCGTTCGCCGCTGGCGGGGTCCTCCTGTTGGGCTTCGCCGGGCAGCAGCCTGACGCCCCGGTCATCGGGCCGGCGGTGTTGAAGACCGAGCTGCAGAAGATGACCGGCTCGATCGTGCTGCGCGGTCTGGACAGCATCGGCAACGCAAAGATCTCCGCCGCCATCAAGAAGGGCGGGGACATGAACGGGCTCCGCTTCACCTCCGAGATCGTGAGGGACGGGCCCGGCTACCGCGCCGACCTCGACCTCCCGTACGGGGTGACGCCGGAGGACATCATGGAGGCCCGCAAGCCCCTGGCCTCCGGTCTGCGTCGCAAGGTCGGCTGTGTCTGGCCGGCCCCCGACCCGACCGAGCACGAGGGACGACTGGTCCTGTGGGTCGGGGACAAGCCGATGAACGAGACCACCAAGCCCGCCTGGCCGCTCCTGAAGTCCGGGCAGGTGGACCTGTTCAAGCCGGTCGTATTCGGCAACGACCAGCGCATGCGCGACGTGTCCGTGACCCTCATGTTCGCCGCGGTCGTCGTCGGCTCCATCCCCCGCATGGGCAAGACCTTCCTCATGCGGCTCCTCCTCCTCATCGCCGCCCTCGACCCGCGCGCCGCCCTGTACGCGTTCGACTTCAAGGGCACCGGCGACTTCTCCGCACTCGAGCCGGTCTGCCACCGCTACCGGGCCGGCGAGGAAGACGAGGACATCGAATACGTCGTCCAGGCCCTCAGGGAGCTGAAGGACGAACTGCGGCGCCGGGCAAAGGTCATCAAGTCGCTCCCGCGGTCGCGGTGCCCGGAGTCGAAGGTGACCCCGGAGCTGGCCAGCGACAAGACGCTTGGCCTGCACCCGATCGTCGTCGGTCTGGATGAGTGCCAGGTGCCGTTCGAGCACGAGAAGTACGGGGCGGAGATCGAGGACATCTGCACCGACATCACCAAGCGCGGCCCCGCCCTCGGCATCGTCGGCATGTTCGGCACCCAGCGCCCCGACGCCAAGTCCCTCCCCACCGGCATCTCCGCGAATGCCGTGCTTCGGTTCGCGCTGAAGGTCATGGGTCAGCCCGCCAACGACATGATCCTGGGTACCTCGATGTACAAGGCCGGGTACCGGGCCACGATGTTCTCCCGCTCGGATCGGGGCATCTGCTGGATGGCCGGCGAGGGCGACGACCCGCGCATCGTCGCCTCCGCGTTCGTCGACGCGCTCGCCGCTGAACAGGTCGTGGCCCGAGCGCGGAAGATGCGCGACGAGTACGGCAACGTCACCGGCCACGCCATCGGCAAGGGCCCCGAAGCGACCGCCGGGCTCGACATCCTCACTGACACCCTCGCGGTCATCCCCGGCGACGAGGAGGCGGTGTGGTGCGAGCGGATCGCCACCCGCCTCACCGGCCTCCGTCCGGACGCGTACACGGGGTGGAAGGGCGAGAACGTCACCGCCGCACTCAAGCCCTGGGGCATCAAGCCCGGACAGGTCTGGGGCCAGGACGACGAGGGCGAGGGCAAGAACCGGCGCGGCATCAAGCGCGCCGACATCACCGCCGCCATCACTCGCCGTGACGCCGATCGGGCCGCCGCCTGACCCTAGGACCGCTGCTAGACCTAGCAGGCGCCGCTGCTAGGTCTAGCACCCCCGCTAGCACCCCATCAGGCCTCTGATCAGGGATCTAGTGTCTAGCGGCCCACCTGCGAAAAGCCCCGGAAACCGCCCCAACGCTGGGAGTAGACCCGCATGCTCATCGCTAGCGCCCTCATCCTCGTCACCCTCGCCGGTTACACCCTGTTGTGCATGGCTAGCCCCTTCGGGACCTGCCGCAAGTGCGACGGCATCGGCGCCAAGCTCACCCTCAACCGCGCCGGGAAGGTCAAGCGGGTCAAGCCCTGCCGCCGCTGCCGCGGCCAGGGCAAGCGCCTGCGCGTCGGCCGGCGCCTGCACAACCAGAGCCGGGAAATCCACCGCGCCGGCAGCCGCTGACCCCGGACAGCAAGGCCGGTGGCCGCACGCCATAAGGCGGACCCCGCTCCGATGGTGGAGCTAGGCGGACACGGCCACCGGTAAAACCCCGAGCTTGTCAGCACCCGAAGTACGCGCAGCCTTCCAACCTTCCCCGTGCACGTCAAAGGAGATTCCGGCATGGCCATCACCGTCTCGCTCGTCGCGCTCTTCGGACTCGTCCTGTACTTCCTCCTGCGCTCCCACAGCCTCAGCGCGGGCGGCGCGTTCGTCGCCGCCGGATTCGGGTTCTTCCTCGCCTCTACCGGCGCCGCGGGCCCCATCAATGAGATGGCCAACGCCATCGTCGCCGCCATCCCCAACCTGTAGGACCCGACCGCTCGACAGGCAAAGCCAAGGGCGGCCCCCGTCTCGCCAAAGTCCGGGGCCGCCCTCATCCAGAACGCTCAAGAACTGGAGAGACCAGCATGACCCAACCCACCCACATTCCGCGAGAGGCCACCGTCCGGCCTCCACGCCTGCTCGCCCTGTGCGCCGGCTACGGCGGTCTGGAGATGGCCCTTACCGCCGGGCTCGGTGGCCAGGTCGTCGCCTATGCCGAGAACGACCCCCACGCGGCCCGTGTGTTCGCCGCACATCACACCGGGGTGCCGAACCTCGGCGACATCACGGCCGTCGACTGGCAGAAGGTCCGGGACCTGTACGGGCCGGACCTGATCGGGGCGGGGTTTCCCTGCCGGAACATTTCCAACGCCGGACGAAGGGATGGGATCAGTGGCCAGTGGTCGAAGGTCTGGAAAAACGTCGCTCAGGCTGTGGGCGTCCTTCGACCGCGCCACGTCTTCCTGGAAAACGTGGCGGCGCTCCGGTCCCGGGGGCTGGACGTCGTCGCCGCGGACCTGGCCGCGCTCGGGTATGACGTCCGGTGGACATGTCTACGAGCTGGTGACCAGGCCGTCGGGGCCCCGCACCCGCGCGACCGCTGGTTCGCAGTTGCCCATCCCGCTGATGCCGACCCCCACCTCCTCGGACGGCACTGGCGGCCCTGGAACCAGCCCCAAACGCCGGGGCGGGATGAACCTGCGGACCGCAGTCACCCGACTCCCGGCCCCACCGGAAGCCTGAGGCTGCTGCCCACCCCGGCGGCCAGGGACTGGAAGTCCGGAGCCTCCAACCTCCTGGGCCGCAACGCCCGCCCCCTCAACGAGACCGTCGTCAACCTCCTCGGCCGCGGCCCGGTCGACGTCGGACAGTGGATCGCCACTGACGGCACCGACTACGGCCCCGCCATCCGCCGCTGGCAACACATCACCGGACGCACCGCACCCTGCCCGACCGAACCCGGCACCCGCGGCAACCGCCGCCTGGCACCCGCCTTCACCGAATGGCTCATGGGCCTCCCCGCCGGCTGGGTCACCGCCGTCCCCGACCTGCCCCGCAAGGAACAGCTCAAGATCCTCGGAAACGGGGTCATCCCCCAACAGGCCCACCACGCCTACAGCCAACTCCTCAACGCCTCCGCCACCGCGGGACTCGACGTCAGGAGCGCGGCATGAGTACCCCGATGAACGCACGAGGACAACTGCGTACGGCGCTCTGGCTCGCAGAGATCGGCCTGCCCGTGCTGCCGCTGCGGGAGGGCAAGGAGCCGTTCGGGAACTGCCCGGCCTGCACCCGCTCGGCGTGCGGGGACCGGCCCCACATGAAGGCCGCCGGCCCCTGCGAGTGCCCGGCCCCCTGCCACGCCTGGGGCGCCGCCACCACCGACCCGGACGTCATCACCGGCCCGGCATGGGCCCGCGCCTGGCGCCAGGCCGGCGCCGTCGCCTACCACCCCGGCGGAGCGCGGCTCACCGTCGTGGACCTCGACAACGCGAACGCGGTCGCCTGGGCCCACCAGGCCCTCCCCGCGACGAAGACCGTGGCGACCACCCGGGGTGAGCACTGGATCTACCGGGGCGCTATGCAGTCCGCCAACAAGGTGCGGCCCGGCATCGACATCAAGTCGGCCATGTCATACGCCATGTGGCGCGGCCCCGGCACCGGCTCGATCACCGCCCTGCCGGACATCATCCGGGCGCTGGTCGTGAGGGAAGAGACCACACGCCCCCTCCGGGGGGAGGTGGACTCTTCGTCTCCCGGCCGCGCCACCTGGGCCCGGTCGGTGGCGACCGGCTGCCGCCACACCGAGACGTTCGTGACGACCGGCCTGGCCCGAGGGCTCGCCAGGGTGGCCGCCTGTCGTGAGCAGGGCGCAGGCAGCACCGCCTACGGCGTCGCCCGCTTCCTCGCCAACCAGCACAGTGCCTGCCCGGGGCCGTGCGGGCTGGAGATGCTCGGGCGTCTGGTCATCGACGCGGCCGTCGCCGTTGGCGTACCGGAGGCGTACGCCGAGCGCGCGGTCACGCGCGGCGGCCTTCCCGTTGTGGCGGTGAGGGCGTCGTGACCACCGGCCCCCGCTCCGCCGAACCGGCCCCGGCCACAGACCGCAGTGGTGCGCCGAAGGTCGTCGCCGAAGGCGTCCTTCCTGCCCTTCGCTCTGACCCGTGCTGGGACGACGGGCGCCGCCCGGTCGCCTGGCTCCGCATCACCGCCCCGGGACGCGGGACCACCCCGTCGGTCCGGTCGTGGTGCGTGTGCGGGAGGGACCTGTTCGCCGCCGGTCAGCGGCGCGCTCTCGCCCTGATCGCCGACCACACCGCCCATCGAGACGTCTGCCCGTCACGCGACCAGGAAGGGAGGGACGCCGCATGATGGACCGCCCCACCCCCGAAGCCGAGGAACTCCCGCCGCCGACCAACCCTCTCGCCGTCGCCCGCCGGCTGGAGCCGGACTGGCAGACCGAGGACGGACAGCTCGTGTGCCGCCGTTGGCGCGCATCGTGGATGCGCTGGACGGGTACCTGCTGGCGTGAGCTGGACGAAGCCCAGGTGCGCAAGGCCATGTACGAGCGCTTGGAGCACGCCATCTACCGGGCACCCGGCAAGGAGGGCGAGCCCGAGCAGCGCGACTGGGCACCGACCAAGCAGAAGATCAGCAATCTCCTCGACGCTCTCGGATCCATCACCCTGCTGCCCACCGACACCGACGCACCCGCGTGGCTCGACGGCAGCAGCGCGAGCGAGCCGGACAGCGATCCCATCGTGGCGTGCGCGAATGGCCTGCTCAGGATCCGCGACCGAGCGTTGATGCCGCACACTCCCGGCTTCTTCAACCTCGTCTCGGTCCCCTTCGCCTACGACCCGGCCGCCACGGCTCCTACGTGGGAGCACTTCCTCGCGCAGATCTGGCCCGACGACCCCGCCGCCATCACCGCACTACAGGAGTGGTTCGGCTACGTCCTGTCCGGCCGCACCGACCTCCAAAAGATCCTGCTCATCGTGGGCCCCTCCCGCTCAGGCAAGGGCACCATCGCACGGGTGCTGAAAGCACTGGTCGGCAAGGAGAACCTCGCCGGGCCGACACTGGCCGGGCTGGGCACGAACTTCGGGCTGGCCACGCTCGTCGGGAAGTCTCTGGCAATCATCTCCGACGCCCGACTGTCCGGGAACGACAACAGCCAGATGGTGGAGCGGCTGCTGACGATCTCGGGTGACGACACCATCGACGTCGACCGCAAGTACCGCGAGCAGTGGACCGGAAAGCTCCCCTCACGGCTGATGATCCTGTCCAACGAACTGCCCCACTTCGGCGACTCCTCGGGCGTCATCGCCAACCGGTTCGTCCTCCTCAGCATGCGAGTCTCGTGGCTCGGCAAGGAGGACCCCACCCTCACCGACCGGCTCACCGCGGAGATGCCCGGCATCCTCAACTGGGCGTTGGAGGGGCTGGCCCGGCTCCGGCGCACCAACCGGATCACGGAACCCGTCTCCAGCCGCGACGCGGTCACGACCATGCGCGACACCGCATCCCCCACCAGCGCATTCGTCCGCGAACGCTGCACAACCGGCCCCACGTGCAGCGTCCCCGTGGACGATCTGTGGGCCGTCTGGCGCGAATGGGCGGAAGACAACGGCGTACGCGCCGGGACGAAGCAGGTGTTCGGCCGCAACCTCCTGTCCGTCATCCCGCAGCTCAACCGCACCCGCCCCCGTGACGAGCACGGCCGGCAGGTTCTCACGTACAGCGGCATCACCCTCAACCAGTCCGACCCACATTTGTGAAAGTCGCGACTCAACGCGTCTCACGACGCTCAGACCGCCGCTGAGACGCGATGAGTAGCGACTCAACGCAATGTGAATCCAACTCGCCCACGACCGCCAGACGGCAAGGAGTGAACGATGGCCCGCCCTCAGATGCTCAAGCTCGCTGAGGTACTCGCAGAGATCGACATGAGCCGTGCCGCCTTCTACCGCATGCGCTCCCGTGGCAACGCGCCCCGACTCCACAAGCTCCCGAACGGTCAACTCCGCGTCCGGCGATCCGACCTGGACGCCTGGCTGAGCGGGTGCGAGGTGTCGGCCGCGTAGACCCGATCCGTACATCACAGGGCCCCAGCCGCCGCGGCTGGGGCCCTCCCCTTTGAGCGGAGTCACCTTGTACAGCTATGACGTGCGGATCTGGGGTATCCGCTCCAGGCAGAGCAAGAGCGCCCCCTACCAGCTTCGATGGGTCGTCGGGGGCAAGGAGCACCAGGCTCCGTTCCTGACCAAGACGCTGGCCGACGGTCGACGCGCTCAGCTCATGGGCGCCGTCCGCGACGGCGAACAGTTCGACGTCGCATCTGGGCTCCCCGTCTCGGAGCTTCGTCAGCTCAAGTCGCCCACCTGGTTCGAGCACGCCCGCGCGTACACCTGCATGAAATGGCCGGACGCAGCCGCCAAACACCGCGTCGGCATCGCTGAGGCGATGACCAACGTGACCATGGCCCTGGTGACCGGCGGCAAGGCGGCCCCCGACCCGAAGGTTCTCCGGCTGGCCCTACGGTCGTGGGCCTTCCAGATGACGGTAGACAGCAACGGGAACGTGGTCGCCCGGATGGAGGCCGAGCAGCCGCCGGCGGCCGCTGCTCAGGCGCTGGACTGGATCGCAAAGAACTCTCTCCGCGTGACCGATGTGGCGGAGTCAGAGAACCTTCGCCGTGCCCTATCCGCTGTTTCGCGGCTCCTCAACGGCAAGCGCGCAGCCGACAACACCGTCCGGCGTAAGCGTGCTGTCCTCAGCAACGCCCTGCGGTATGCCGTCGAGTGCGACGCCCTGCCCGCCAACCCTCTCCCCAAGGTCGACTGGGACCCTCCGCAGACCGATGACGAAGTCGACTTCCAGTACGTTCCCGGTCCCGAGCTTGCGAGTCGGCTCCTGGATGCCGTGTGCGCGCAGGGCACCCGGGGCGAGCACCTCCATGCCTTCTTCGGCTGCATCTACTACGCCGCCATGCGCCCGTCCGAAGTGGCCGCACTCACCAAGGCTGACTGCAAGCTGCCCCAGAAGGGGTGGGGAGAGCTGGTCCTTCGCCGGAGTCGGCCGGAAGTCGGGGCGGGGTGGACGGATGGAGGGACGCCCTACGACGAGCGGGGTCTCAAGCGGAGGGCTCGAAAGGCCAGCCGGTCTGTACCGATCCCGCCCGTGCTCGTACGCCTGCTCCGGAGCCACCTGGATCGCGATGGCGCTGCCGCCGATGGGCGGCTCTTTCGCGCGGTTGAGGGCGGTCGGGTCGGCTCGAACGAGTACACCCGGGTGTGGAACGAGGCACGCCGGAAGGCGCTGCCTGCTCAGGATGTCGGGACACCGCTCGCGGAGGTCCCCTACTCCCTGAGGCATGCCGGTGTATCGCTGTGGATCAAGGCCGGAGTGGATCCCGTCGAGGTAGCTCGTCGCGCCGGGCACAGCGTGGCGGTGCTTTGGAAGTTCTACGCCAAGATCCTTCGCGGCCAGCAGCAGGTGTCGAACCAGCTCATTGACCAGGCCCTGGCGGACGAGGGCACCACGGGGGAGTCCTGATGGCCTGGCCACAAGTTGGCCACACACGCTGGTCACCATGGCGACAGGGGCGATCCAGGGTGAGACAGGGTGAACGACGAAGGGGTGCCCCTCTATGAGAGGCACCCCTTCTGATCAGCATGTTCTCTGACCTGTGGCGGTGGGTGTGGGATTTGAACCCACGGTGACTCGCGCCACGACGGTTTTCAAGAGCGCTCCGCCTACAGGACCCGCTAGGGCCCTGACCTGCACACGAAAGTCATTCGCGCGCCTTCGTCACTCCCGCTGGCCCACACATGGCCCACAGGGTGCCCTGCGTGCCGCAATACGAGTCCCTGCCTGGCATCAACCAGGTTGCTCCCGGGCAGCCTCGGGATGCTCTGGGCTCGTCGCGCCATGCTGCCGATGGACCATCGCCCCGTCGTCCGTTAGCGGACGTAGGAGACGACAAGCAGCACCACCGCTGCGACGCCGAACCATAAAGGTATGCCGGTCTTCGTGTACCGGCCGCGGTTGTCCCTGGGCTGTGGTCGTCGGCGCTTTGCCATTCAGTCCCCTCCCTGACCCCGTGGTCCTCAGGACAGGGTGTTGCCAGGGGTGCGGGCAGCGGCAGGCGTACGGCGAGCGCGGCTGGAGCACTCCAGGGCGCAAGTAGATCCCCGCACGTGAGCGAGGCCGGGCAGTCACGAACCCCTGCCGTCAGCATCGCGAATCCATAGTCTTGAAGGCGGTCTGGTCGGGCAACGGACTGTTCAATCAAGTTGCTCAGTCACGCCGTTGGAGCCACCGCCTTCCCTCGAAGGGACCAGAAGCTCATGACTGTTGCGCCACCCGTACCGTCCCTCTGCACGAGGTGCGGCACGAAGCTGGGCCGAAGCAACACCGACACCGTGTGCAGCCCCTGCCGGAGGGCCATCGGCCCCGGAGCCTCAGGGAGCCCCGTGCGCGCCGCCGTATCAGCCGACTCGTCGCCGCACTGGCTCGCTGGCGAAACAGAGCGAGCTACACCTCCCGACGGCTCGAACCTGGCCGACGTCCTCAAGGCGTACCGAGCACTCCACAAGCTTAAGCAACAGGATCTTGCGGATCTACTCGGCTACGACCAGTCGTACGTATCTCTGCTCGAACGCGGCAAGCGGAACATTCGAGACATGGACGAACTCCGCCGGCTAGCTGCTGCGCTGGCGCTCCCGGAGGATGAGCTGGGATTGCTCCCGTCGGACGAACCGATGGTCACGGTTGCGGCATCTGCTGGAGACCTGGCCACGGAGGGCCCACTCGCCGCCGTGGACGACCAACGGCGCTGGCGCATGACGCGCCGCGAGCTCAACCGGCACCGGGCAGACCTGACGAAGGCCGCAGCCCGGCTGTACCCGGACCTCTCCCGGGCCGGGAACAGCCCGGTGCTCACCCGTGAGTCGTGGATGTGGCCTGCACCAGTCGACTTCGCGGACATCGAGCTGGCCTGGCTGACGCAGACCAGTCCGCCGGAAGTCACCGGGCGGGAGTCGCAGTCAGAGGGCGTCCGACCTCTCGCTCCTCAGGGCACCAAGTTCGATCGCTACACCCAGGCGATCCGGATGATCGACCGTCCGTCTCTGTTCGTCAACCGACCGAGCTTCCGGCTGCTCGATGTCGCTCAAGCCGACGGGCGCCCCAAGCTGTCCTTCGGCTACACGACCTACTTCGACATGGCCGACGTCTGCGAAGGCGTGGCGCACGAGCTGGCGAGCGCCTGGCTGAAGACCGGCAGCGACCCGGGCTGGATCAGCGATCCGAGCTGGGCGGAGCTGCCCTTCCGGGGCTTGGTCGGGGATCCCTTCGACCTGGGCCACAGGCCGTTGCTGCCGTCCATCGACACCCTGACCATCAGGCTTGGTCCCGACGGGGCGTCGTTTCCGCTCCACCACCGGTCGGCGAGCAACGTCGCGTTGGCCGGCGGGACCTACCACGTCATGCCGGCCGGGGTCTTCCAGCCGTCATCGGTGATGCCCTGGGACCAGTCGAACGACTTCAACCTCTGGCACAACGTGCTCCGGGAGTACGCGGAGGAGTTCCTCGGGGACCCTGAGGCCGACGGCAGCAGCGGCGAGCCGATCGACTACGACTCCACCGAACCGTTCCAGACCCTCAACCAGGCCCGCCGCGAAGGCAAGGTGCGCCCGTACTGCTTCGGGATCGGTCTGGACCCCCTCACGCTGGCTGGCGAGATCCTCAGCGTGGTGGTCATTGAGTCCGACGTGTACGACGCCGTCTTCTCCGGCATGGTGTCCCGGAATTCCGAGGGCACGGTCGTCGCAGGTCGGGCCGGTGACAGCAGCGCGGGGATTGAATTCACCGAGGCCAACATCCGGCGCCTACTGGACAATGAACCCCTGGCATCCGCTGCCGCCGCGTGCCTCGACCTGGCGTGGCAGCATCGCGGGCTCATTCTGGGCTGAGAGGCAGATCAGTGCGCGTACTTGTGACCGGCGCCTACGGATTCGTGGGCAACGCGGTTGTGCGACGGCTCGCCGAGGCAGGCCACGACCCTGTGGTGCTCACGCATCGGCCGGCTGATGCCCCCCTGCCGGAGCTGCCGGTGACCAAGGTCTTCCACGGTGACATCCGGGATGAGGCGGCCCTGCGAGCGGCTCTCGACGGTGTCCAGGGCGTCTGCCACCTCGCAGCTCTAACCCGAGTCCGCGAATCCTTCGAGCGGCCGGAGGAGTACCAGGCCGTCAACGCTGGCGGCACGGTGACGCTGCTCGATGCGCTGGCTGCCGCCTCGGCAGGCTCGGAGACCCCTACGGTCATCCTTGGCTCGACGGCGGCGGTCTACGGAGCACCCGAGCAGCAGCCCATTGGCGAAGACACCGTGCCCGCTCCGAGCAATCCCTACGGGACGTCGAAGCTGGCCGCAGATGAAGCCCTCCGGGCCCGAGCCGAGGCCGGAGGAATCAAGGCCGTAAGCCTGCGGTGCTTCAACATCTCGGGCGCCGTCAGCGGCATGGGGGACTCGGATGAGAGCCGCATCATCCCGAAGGCGGTCGCCGTGGCGGCCGGCCGCTACCCGCACCTTGAGATGAACGGCGACGGCGACGCAGTCCGGGACTTCGTGCACGTGGACGACCTGGCGCGCGCCTACGTGTTGGCTCTTGAGGCCGACGCCTCTGTCCCGTACCGGGTCTACAACGTAGGTGCCACCGCTGCCAGCATGCGGGAGATCGTGGCCACGGTTGAACGGGTGTCCGGAAGGGATGTGCCTGTAGTGCACCGCCCGCCTCAGCCCGAACCGCCGCGACTGGTGGCCGACATCTCCAGGATCACAACTGATCTCGGTTGGAAGCCGGAGCGGTCCAGCCTTGAGCAGCTGATCGGCGACGCATGGTCGGTCGTGTCCGCCGGCAGCCGCTAGGGCTTCCCCAAGCGGTCCTTGACGCTCTCCGGCAGGTTGGCGAACGCCGCATGCCAGCGCTCAAGGGCCGCTTCGCTGCTCGCTGCGCCGCTTCCGACCTTGTTCAGCGTCTCACGCAGGGCTGCTTCAACCTCCACGCCTGCTTGCAGAAGAGGCAAGGCCCAATCTGCGGCACCGCGCGAGTGATCCGAGAGCCGGGGCGGGAATTGGGCGAAGACCCCCTTGCCCTGGTGGCCGACTACGTACCCCTCGGCTCGCAGCAGGGACACAGCATTCTTCACCACGGTGCTTGATGCACCGGAGCTGTTGATCAGGTCCTGCGCCGAAGGCAGCGCGGAGCCGTCGGGCAGGTCGCCACTTCGGATACGTTCCCGCAGGTCATCGGCCAGCTGAAGGTATGCCGGCTGCCCTCGAAACTCGGTCATCGGGGTATTCCTCCACTCGCAGGTGATGTACCTAGTACACCAGTCTCCTCGGATCCATTCCCCCCAGACCTAGGTCGAGCCACTTGCCAACATGGTGCACTAGGTGCACCATGTTGTTCAGAGGGCAGCGAGCAAGCGGCAGACCTCATATGACAAGCCGTCATTCGATTCCGGAGCTCTGCGCGGACAGGCTTGTCGCAAGCAACGAGGCCACCGGAAACGGCGGCTCAGTCGCTGACAACTGGTCGATGAGGGGCCTTCTTTGGGCTGCTCGGAACACCCGCAGTACCTCTTGGCGTCCGGCGTGTCCCGTTCTTACGGGATCCCTTCGGGGTTACCGCGCCCGTCGGAGAGCCACCGGCTTCACTTTGAGAACTCAACAGCGTGATCCACCGCAGCAGGACGGCCGTGACCGCACCGGCCGAGGCGAGTGGAGACCAGCCGATCGAGAACGAGCCCGCGTCACACCCGGGCCCCACACCCCCATTGGGGGGACACGCCATCGGCTCTAAAGAACCACCCGGCCAATGGCCGCACGACCTCCAGGGACAGGGATTGCCTCTGGAGCGAGCGGCGCCGGGTGAGCAGTCCCACCTCTGTCCACCCCGACGTCGAGGAGTGCTTGTGAACCGCTTAAGACCCTTGGCCGCCACCGTGCTGGACCGGCACGGCGGCGTTGCCCTTCGAGTCGCCTGACCTTGCCGCACACGTGCGGCCCGGTTGCCTCCTCCGCCCGTCCGGCGCCCTTCCGGGTGTCGTACGGGCGGGGTCGAGGGGAACCGGACAGCCCGGAACCGTGACCCAAGGGAGAGCTTGATGCAGGAGTACAGCTTCACCGTCAAAGAGGTCGCCGACACCCTGACCCCCGGGGAGACCACGAGCGTGCGCGGCACGTTGAGCGCACCCTCGGCGGAGGCCGCCAAGAAGGCAGTCGAGAGGAGCTTGCGCACCAGGGGATACGAGGCGACCGGAAGCATCACGGTCACCCCGAAGTAGCCCGGCCCTACTTGCCTCTTCCCGAAAGGGCCCCCGTGAACGTAGAGATCGTCTCGTTCGGCTACCTCCACGCCGCACCGCCCGCAGCTCACCTCACGCTCGACCTGCGCAGCCACTTCCGGGACCCGCACGTGTCCTCGGAGCTTCGGTACCTGACCGCCGAGGACGAGGCCGTGCGTCACGCAGTGCTGGCCACCCCCGGAATCGTGCCGCTCATCACCGCGACCCTGCTCGCCGCCGACGCGTTCGCGGCCGGTCCGGGCGGCGGCGATCTCGTCATTGCCACGGGGTGCCAGGGCGGGCGCCACCGCGCCGCAACCGTCGCCCTGACCCTCGCCCACCTGCTCACGGGCGCCGGGCACACGGTCACGCTCCACCACCGCGACCTGCACAAGCCCGTCGTCAACCGCTGAACCCCCAACGCAGTGCGGCCTCCGGCGCTCGAACGCCGGAGGCCGCTGAGTCCCGTTCCTCCCTAGAAGGAGCAAAACCCATGAAGCACATCGCTGCACTTCAGGACGTTGTTACGCCGTGGTCCGACGGTCTGGAGCCGTCGGACGCGGAGCTGGACGCGATCGAGGCCGAGATGCCCGTGGTCCTGGCCGAGGTCGAGTTGCTGGACGCGCTGATCGTCCTGCTGGACCGGCCGGCGTCGGAGTTCGACGGTCGGCGGATCCGCAGGGCCCACAACCGGGTTCTGACCGCCCGCCGGGACGCGGCCAACCGCGCCGCCGGTACGCAGGTCTCGGGGGACGCGGCATGAACGAGCGCACCGAATCGGCCCACGTCGCCCTGCTGGAAGCGATCGTGGAAGCACTGGATCTGCCGCTGCCCTCGATCGCGGAGGCGGACGAGCGGCTGTACTACGGGCTGCTGGAGCGCCGGGTCCTCGCCGTGCGGATCACCCTCCAGGCGAACCGGACCGTCAGCCGGGACCCGCGGCTGGCCGCAGACGCGATCCGCACCCGGACCGCTGAGGAGCCCGTCACCTACACCCCGTACGAGTTCGACAAGGACGGGGAAGACCGGTGACCGGCCGCCCGCTGACGGGAGCGCAGAAGTTCGTCCTCGGTATCGCGTTCGCTCCGATGCTCGCCACGGGGGCGGCCGGGGGCTACGGCACCTACTCCAACATCAAGGGCGCCTACAACTCCGGCACCGCCCTCGGTGCGGTTGCAGCGGGCGAGGGAGCGACCGCTGTCCTGGCGCTCGTGTTGTTGGGGCTGACGATGCTTGGGCAGTCCTCCCCGGCCGTGGTCCGCGCCGGGCTGTGGGCGCTGCCGGCCGCCGCGTCGGCCATGTCCGCCGTCGCCGCCCCGGACGGGCCCCGCACGGTCATCTACGCGATCACCCCGCTGGGTATGTCGGTAGCGGCGGAGGGCATGGCGTTCCTGGCCCGCCGGATCGTGGTTCACGTCGACGGCCGGGACGCCGAGGCGGAAGCCCGGGCGGCGGCCGTGGTCCAGGCTCTGGCCTACCACCGCGCCCGCGCCGCCAACCACCCCGACGCGAAGATCCGGGAGCGTTCGGACCGGACGTCGTGGCGCCTGGCCCGCAAGGTCGGCACCGCGGACATCACGCTCGGAGCGCGGCTGCTGGACGTCCAGCGGGAGCGGATCGCCACCGGCGCGGACGTCGCCCTCGGCGACATGTTCGCGATCACCGTCACACCCCCGACCACGCCCGTCACGGCTGGGCGTGACGCCGTCACGGCGGCCGTGACTCCGGCCCTCCCCGCAGCACCCGAATCGGGTCCCAGCGAGGTGGCCGTCACGGGTGGGCGTGACGGGGAAGACACGCAGGTCAACGACCCGCTGACCGGTCTGGACGGGGAGGGCGTCACGCCCGCCGTCACGCCTGCCGTCACGCCCGTGACGCTCGACGAGGTCGCCGCCATCGCCGGAGTCTCCACTCCGCTGATCGGTGAGCCTCTGACCGACGAGCAGATCGTGGTCGTCCTGCGGTTCCTGCGCTACTCCGACGACCCGCCGCTGTCCTACCGGCAGACCGTCACCGCGTTCCGCGAGTCCGGATTCACCGGCGGCGAAGCACGTATCCGCGGCGCCTGGGCCACCCTCATGGCCCAGGAAGAGAGCCCCCGATGACCACCCTCCCCGTCTACACCTGGCGCCTGGCCCCCGACGGCCTGGCCACCCGCCGCCAGCTCCGCGCCGCCGGCCTCCGGCCCGGCGGACAGGACGTCGCCGCTCAGGTGGAGCGGCCCCGCTACCGGCGCGGGCCGCTGGTCGCCTTCCTGTACCGGATAGAGCTCGCCCGCCCGGTCCGTCCCATGACCGCGGCCAAGGCCGCGGCTCTGGCAAAGGCGAACGCGGCCCGCCGTACCTGCCCCACCTGCCGTGCCGATGCCGGGTATGTGATCCCGTCCTCGCTCGGCATGTGCGTCCCCTGCGCCTACCCCGATGAACAGCACGCCGCCTGAACCGCCCCAGGCCTACCAGGGGCGGGCTTCACCGACCACACCCACACAGCACTGGAAGGAGGAGCCACCGTGTCCGCAATCGACTGGGACGAGGAGTTCACCCGCATGAACCCCGAGACCGCCGAGAAGACCAGCACGTCGTCCAAGTTCTCCGTCAAGCTCGGCGGAGTCCGCCGCAACACCGCCGCGCTCGCCGTGTGCGGCACGATCGCCGTCCTCGCCGTGTGCGGCACGGTCGTGGCCGTCACCAGCATGCAGAGCGACCAAGCCGCCCAGGACAGTGCCGCTGCCCGGGAGAAGGCCGCGAACGCCCTGGTCGAAGTCGAGGCCGACAAGCAGCGAGCGCAGACCGAGGAAGCCGCGGCCAAGACGCTCTACGAGCGGGAGATGGCCGTCTACCTGGAGTGCATGAAGATCCGGGCAGCGGCCGTCGCAAAGGCCTCCTCCTACGACGTCTCCAGGATCGCCTCCTGCGCCGCCCCTACCCTCGGCGGTGCGGCCCCCAAGAAGCAGGAAGAGAGCACGAGCGGCGGGGCCGGCAGCGACATCGCCTCCAGCCCCTGGCTGTGGGTGGCCCTCGTCGGTGGCGGCGGTCTCTTCGCCTACAAGAAGCTCGCGGTGCCTTCCAGTTCCTTCGCCTCCTCTTCCGGTTCCAGCGCTGCGGTCCCCGCGAACAACAAGGGATTCACCTTCGAGAAGGGTGCATGAAATGACGCTCCAGTTCTTCGCTCTCGCGCTGTTCTGCTGGGCGCTGATCTTCACCTTCAAGAAGACGAAGGGAAAGCAGATGGCAATCTCCCTCCTGCTGATCGTCTCCGGGATCTTCCTGCCGTACACGCCGTTCAGTGAAGAGATCCGAGGCACCCTCGAATCGGTCTTCAACACGGCGAACGACACGGTCAGCGACATCGGATCGTCACGCTAGGCGACCATCCGCAGAGTTACCGGTTACCGGTTACAGGCCCCAGACGCCACCTCGACCCCGACCCAGGGGACCCGAACCGGCGTCTACAGGGGCTGTAACCGGTAACCGGTAACCGCTCGGAACTACACAGTGTCACTGAGGGAGGCTCGTGGAACTCCTCATACTCCTCGCCATCACGTACCTCGTGGGCGTCGACAACACGCACGACACATACGAGAAGGCGGGAATCAAGAAACCCCCGCCGAAGTCGAAATCCAAATGGGAGCCGACGAAGGCGCCGGACACCTTCCGAAATGCCTCCTACAACGCGGCGGCGAAAGCGCATTACGGGCTCCTCGCGGGCGCCCACTGGGCTGGGGGTCTGCGCGACGGGTGGCGCTCCGCCTACCTGAAGAAGACGAAGCCTGCTCCTTCCGTTTCGTCCTCCGGTACGGCGCCTTCGGGATCCTCCGGGCCCCTGTCGGGGGCCACGATCCCGCCGAAGCCCAAGACGCCGCCGACGGCATCCACGGTCCCACCGAAGCAGACCTCGGCCACCCCGCCGCCGCCGAAGCCGACCCCGGCACCGCCGAAGCCCACGGCGCCCCCGACCCCGCCGCCGGCCGCGCCCCCTACTGCTGCGCCGGGTCCGACGATCCCGCCGCCCGGCACGGTCCCTGCGCCTCCGACCGTCAAGCTTCCCGACCACATCCGGAAGGACCCCGCGATGCAGCCCAACCCGCCCGTTCCGCACACCGCGACCGTCGACGCCAAGGGCGTCCACGTCACCACGGCCGCCGGGAAGTCCCGCACCTACAGCAGCGGCGAGGTCATCAACCTCACCCAGGTCATCGACCTCTCCGAAGGCGCGGCCACCCTGTGCCAGTCCAGCTCCGAGAAGTGCCTGGAGCTCGTGGACGAGTCCACGCAGCTCGCGGCGGACTGCGAGGTGCTGATCTCCGAGATCACCGAGAAGGGAGTCGGCGAGAACCTCATCGCCAAGTGCGAGCACCTCAAGGAGCAGCTTGAGCTCCAAGCCGCGGCCGCCAAGAAGTTCCACGACCAGATCCAGGGCGGCGAGGAAGCCTGCCGGACCGCGTCGCAGAACGCCGAGGTCCGCCACGGCGGCATCTTCCGCGCCGTGGCCGACTCCCCGCTGACCAAGCCCGCCGAGCGCGACTTCTACAACGCCCGATAGGAGAGGAACCCATGTCTGCGACTGAATCCCTCAAGGACGCCGCCACCTACGCGCTGCTGCGGACCAAGCTCGCCTGGCTCACCCACCAGGTCCACGTCCACGGCGAGACCGTCACCAAGCTCGCCGCCGACGTCGACGAGACCGCGGAACAGATGCAGGACGCCTCCGAAACGATGAAGGCCCTCGCCGTCGACGACGCGACCACCGCCGAGTTCGCGGACGCCGCCCTGACCATGACCGGCGCCAAGGAAGCGGCCGGCGAGTACAACTCCGCGGCCGACAGCGCGGCCGCGGCCGCCGACGACGCGAAGACCACCGTCGAGTCCGACCACGGCGGCATCGCGGACGCCGTGGACACCTCCCCCGTCGAGATGGCCGAAGCGGCCTTCTACGCCCAGCAGTAAGGAGAACCGGATCATGGGGCCGACCCGAGCACAGTTCATCCAGTACGCGCCCGCCGCCCTCGCCTTGGCGGCAGCCGCCGCCGGCCCCTGGTCCGCACTCGCCGCCGCAGCGGCCGGAGCGGGAGCCTGGGCCAGCAACGTTTCCGCCCCCGCCCTGCGCTCCCTGATCGCCTGTGGGATCACCAGCACCGGCTGCGGCATCGCCGCCCAGCAAATCCTGGCGTCCGGCATGAATCCGCTGTTCGCCCTCGGGCTCGCCGTCCCGGCCGGAGCAGCCGCGCTCGCCCACTACCGCAACACCGCCAGCCTGCTCACCGCGCTCCCCGCCAAGACCACCGCGGGGCAGAGCTCGCAGGCGCAGATCATCACCGCCTACTGGAAGGAGTTCATCTCCGGCCCCACCGAGACCCCGGGCCGCAAGCTCATCCAGGCCGGCGCCGAGCTCACCCACCTCGCTCTGGACGTCGGGGATGACCACGTGGCCTTCACGGGGGTCATCACGCTGCCCCAAGGGCAGCAGGTCCGGGTGAAGGCGGCCGACATCGCCTCCGTCTACCAGGTCCCTATCTCCCAGGTGGAGATGGGCGACCCCAAGCACTACGCGCCCAACGCACTGCCCGTCATGGTGCACCTCATGAAGGCGGCGGTGCAGCCGGAGATCGCGGGCGGCGTCCCGACGACGCCCGAGCAGGTGTGGGCCGCGCACGTCGCGATCCCGGACGGCGCGATGCCCGGCACCACCCTGGCCCTGACCCGCTACAACGGGCCCCTGGACTGGGAGGGCATCGCCACCCGCGACCGCAAGGCCATCGGAACGGTCAACCTGCAGGACCTCGCGGGCAACCTCGACCTGTCGGCCATCCAGATCGCTCTGGCGCCCACGGACAAGCCCTCGCAGATGGGGGTGCGCGTGATGAAGGAGCACGCGCTGACGCACGGCACGATGCTCTCCACGGTCGTCGACGAGCTGGCCATGGACTCGCGCGGCTACGTCCGCCTGGGCACCTACATCGACGCCAACGCCGCGCTGGTCCCGCTCGCGCAGCCCGGGTCCGGCGCCCGCCACCTCTACCTCGTGGGCGGCTCCCGCTCCGGGAAGTCCGGGGTCCTGGAACAGATCCTGCTCTCCGCCCTCAAGTCCCGCATCGCGGTGATCCTGTCCTCCCCGCAGGCCGGCACCATCGCCGGAGCGGACCTCACGGCGTACTGCGGGGATGGCCTGGACGAAGCGATGGGCGCCCTGCGCCTGGCCTACGCGATGATGCTCGACCGCGAAGCCCGCTACCGCGACCCGAAGTTCCCCTTCACCGACCCGCTCATCCTGATCGTCATCGACGAAGCACACATGCTGCTGTCGGCCTCCTCCCCGTACCACGCGGAGGCCAAAGCGATCGTCGAGCAGCTCACCCGCCGCTCCCTCAAGCGCGGTATCGGCGTGATCCTGGCCACCCAGACCCCGCTCGCCGAAGACCTCGGGAACTCCTCGATCATCCGCTCCCAGCTCCTGATCGGCGGCGGCGCCGTCTTCCTGCGCTGCGCCAAGGGCCAGGGCTCCCTGGTCGGGACGAACGCGGTCCAGGGCGCGGAGGGCATCGACCTGTCGATGATCCCCGACTCCTGGCCCGGCCAGGCCCAGAAGGTTGCCGTCCGGGACATGAGCGGCCTGGACACCACCGCGTCCGCCCGGCCGGAGGACGGCACCTTCGGCCTCGGCTACCTCCTCACCCCCGGATCCCAGGCCGTCCAGTTCCGCTCCCTGCACCTGGACGTGGCACCCGTCGCCCTCGCCGCCGGCCTGCCGCCCGTCGCCGTCGAGGACTGCGAAGCCTGGCGTCACCGCGAGGCGATCGCGCAGACCCCGCTCGTCGACCAGCGCGGCAAGAACCTCGTCGGAAGCCTCACCGACCTCCTGCACAGGGCACAGAAGGGACCGACCGCACAGCCCCAGCCGCAGGCCCAACAGGGCTCCACCGACCCCGCGAGCCCTGCTGGGGCGGAAGGGCAGGAGCCGATCAAGCCGCGGATCCTCGCGCTCCTTCGGGCCGGGAACATGCCCATGACCGTCGAGACCATCGCCCGAAAGCTGGGCACCCCCGTGAACCACATCAAGCCCCGCCTGACCGAACTGAAGAAGCGAGACGAAGTCACCAACGAAAACGGACTGTGGAGGTCAGCAGCATGAACACCCGCACCCACACCCACTTCACCCACATCGACCCCGACCTGTACGAGAAGGCCTTCGAACTCCTCGCCCCCGCACCGCAACCCGTCGCCCCGGCGGCCCCCGCCGCTCCGGCCCCGGTCTCCCTCATCCTCGCCGCCCCGTCGGCACGCCTGACCGGCGCCGTCGAGAAGACCCTCACCGACGCCCTCACCTTCCTCGACACCCACGGCTGGGCCAAGGGCAGGCTCATCCACCCCGAAGGCGCCCGCTGCTCCATCGGCGCCCTGCGCGCAGCGGCCGGCGCCCGCAACGACGCCTACCGCGACGCGGGCAACCTCCTCCTGGACGAAGCCCGCCGCCAGCACGGCAAGCAGTGGGAGGCGATCCCCACCTGGAACGACTCCCACACCGGAGCCCAAGTCCGCAGCGTCTGGGAGGCTGCCATCCAGCGCGCCCACCACATGAACATCTGACCTGCGGCGCGCAGCAGGCCCGCCGACACCCATCTCAGCCCCACGCCCCGCTCGGAGACCTTTCCGGGCGGGGCGCCGCACTGTCCTGCCCTGCCTCAACTCCGACCCCCAGGAGACCAAGACTCGTGCGCCGCTACCGGTACCGCTGCTCCGTCTGCCTGACCACGTCCCCGACGGCCTTTCACCTCGACGACCTCGCCGTCGAGGCCGAAGGCCACCGCAACGCCCTGCATGGCGGTCACTTCCCCGACGGGGAGCACGCCGGCGAGATAGACCGCCTCGGCCGCTGGTACGCCTCCCTTGGCCCGCTCGCCACCCTGCACGCCCACCTCAGCGACACCCTCGCCGACCTCCGCAACACCGCGGACATGGGCCGCCCCCTGTGGGCCTCCGCCACCGCGGCCCTGGTCATCGGCGGCGCCGCCGCTCTGGTCCTCGCCGTCATCTTCGCCGCCCTCTGACAGGAAGCTTCCGTGTCGTTCTCCTTCACCAACCCCAGACCGGACCGCGAACCCTCCTTCTCCTTCACCGGCCCGGAGGAGGTCGAGGAGCAGCTCCAGGCCATCACCGACCTGGCACACGAAATCCTCCGCCTCGTCGCCGAGGTCCGCAGGCAGATCCGCGCCTGAGCCCCGACAGACACAACGAGGGCGGCCCCCTCTCACGCCAATGAAGCGGGGCCGCCCTCGTCAACCAGCACATCCAACTGAACTGGAGGACTCCAGCATGTCCCACACGACCGACATCCGGCGAGAGGGCCACCGGCCCGCCTTACTGGATCTGTTCTCCTGCGCCGGCGGCGCCGCCATGGGCTACCACCGCGCCGGGTTCGACGTGACCGGCGTCGACATCCGCCCCCGCCCGAACTACCCCTTCACCTTCCACCAGGGCGACGCCCTCACCGTCCTCACCGAACTGATCGAGTCGGGCGAGATCCGGCGGTTCGACGTCGTCCACGCGTCCCCGCCGTGCCAGGACGGATGCGCGCTCACCGTCGGCACCAACCGGGCCATGGGATGGGGCCGCAGCCACGTCCAACTCATCCCCGAACTTCGGGCCCTGCTCGACACCACAGGGCTCCCCTACACGATCGAGCAGCCCAACGGCAAAGCCCCCGTCCGCCGCGACATCACCCTGTGCGGCGAACAGTTCGCTCTCGGAGTGCTCCGCCACCGCAACTTCGAGCTGGGCGGCTGGACCGCGCCCCAGCCCGTCCACCCCAAACACCGCGGCCGGGTACGCGGCTGGCGGCACGGACAGTACTTCGACGGTCCGTACGTCGCCGCCTACGGTTCCGGCGGTGGGAAGGCCACCGTCGCCGAGATGCAGGCGGCGATGGGGATCGACTGGACCGACGTCCGGGAGGAACTCACCGAAGCCATTCCCCCGGCCTACTCCCAGTGGCTCGGCCGCGTCTTCCTCGCCCGTACCCTCGGCGGGGCGGTAGCCGCATGAGCGCGTCCGCGATGGTGCTCCCGCTGCGGCGCCCGAACGGTCTGCGGGTACTGGACCTGTGCTGCGGCGCCGGCGGCCTGTCGATGGGCTACCACCTTGCTGGCTTCGACGTCACCGGTGTCGACATCCACCGGATGCCGAACTACCCCTTCGGCTTCCACCAAGCCGACGCCCTGGAATACCTCGACCGGATCATCACCACGGGTGAGGTCGAGGAGTATGAGCTGATCCACGCGTCGTGGCCGTGCCAGAACAAGGCCCGGGTCACCGCCTGGCGGGGCAGCAGGGACAACCACCCCGACCTGATCACCCCCGGGAAGAAGCTCATGGAGGCCTCCGGACGGCCGTGGGCCCTCGAGAACGTCCCTGAGGCCGCCTGGGACGGGACCCTGCGCCCGGACTACCTGCTGTGCGGGTCGCAGTTCGGCCTGAACGTGCGCCGCCACCGGGCCTTTGAGACCTCCTGGGCCGGTGGCGGCGACCTCCTGCCCCCGTGCTGGCACCACAAGGGCCTCCTGGCCTTCGAGCACAAGGGCGAGCGCGCGTACGCGGATGCCATGGGCTGCACCTGGATGAACAAGACCGAAGCCCGCCAGGCCGTACCGCCCGCCTACACCGAATGGATCGCCACCCAGTACCTCACCCACGAGACGAGGGCCGCCGCATGAACGACTCCCTCCTAAACGCGGCCTTGGCCACTGCCGCCCGCGGATGGCCCGTCTTCCCGCTCCGGCCCGGATCGAAGATCCCCGCTCTCCACAAAGAGGACCGCTGCCCCCGCACCGGGGGCTGCATCGACGGGCACCTGAAGTGGGAACAGCGCGCGACCACCGACCAAGCCGCGATCGTCCGCTGCTGGACGCACAAGCCGTACAACATCGGCCTGGCCACCGGCCCCGCCGGACTCATCGTGATCGACCTGGACACACCCAAGACCAACAGCAGTCAGGACGCGCCTGGCGGCGCGGAGACCTTTAGGGCGCTCTGCGAGCGCGCCGGGCAGGCCGTCCCCACCACCCACCGCACCCGGACCCCCTCCGGCGGGGCCCACCTGTACTTCACCGCACCGACCGGAATCCGGCTGGGGAACACGGCAGGCAAACTCGGCCCGCTCATCGACACCCGCGCCCACGGCGGATACGTCGTCGCCCCCGGCAGCACCACCGCGGCCGGAACCTACGAAGTCACCGACCCGTCTCCGGTCGTTGAACTGCCTGCTTGGCTCCTGTCGCTGCTCCAGCCTCCGGTACCCCGCCCGGTTCCTCTGCGGATGCCGGGGGCGGTCCGCGGCGGAAGTGCGGCTCGCGCGGCGCTGCACGCCGAGTGCGAGGCCGTCCGCCAGGCACCCGCGCATCAGGCGAACAACACGCTCAACCGCAGCGCCTTCAAGGTGGGGCGCTTCGTCGCATGGGGCGACATCCCCCGCGAGGAAGCTGAGGAGGCCTTCCAAGCGGCGGGGGAGGAGCGCGGACTGACCGTGGCCGAGTGCCGCTCCACGATCCGCTCCGCCCTCGACAGCTCCGCCCGCACGGTCCGCACCCGGCAGACGGCATGAGCGCCCAACTCCCGCTCCCCTTGGAAGGCCTGCCCCCTGCCCCGACCGGGACCAGCCCCGCCAAACCGGCCCCGGCCCGGGACGGCCGTAGCGCGCCGAAGGTCGTCGCCGAAGGCGTCCCTTCATCTGTTCGCCGTGACCCGCACGCCGACGACGTACGCCGGCCGGTGGCCTGGCTCCACATCGTGGCCCCGCCCTCCTACGGCGCCAGCCCGAGTGTCCGCTCATGGTGCTCGTGCGGCCGGGACATCTTCACCGCAGGCCGCGCACGCGCCCTCGCGCTCATCGCCGATCACGAACAGCACCGCACCACCTGCCCCCGTCTCACCCAGCGAAGGGACGCCGCCGCATGACCACGCACGACCCCGAGCTGTGGCCCGAGTTCGACGAGATGACCCCGGAGGACATCGCCGGACCCGGATGGGACGAACCCGTACCCCTCAACCCACGCGGCCCGCTCCCCGCCTTCCCCGTGGACGCTCTGCCCGACTGGCTCGCGGCCATGACGGCCGGCGTCGCCGAGGAGACGCAGACGCCGGCCGACCTCGCCGGGTGCCTCGCGCTGGCAGTCATCGGCACCGCCGCCGGCGGACGCGTCACCGTGACCGTGCGCGGCCAGTGGAGCGAACCCGTCAACCTCTACACCGCCGTCGCCCTGCCGCCCGGCAACCGCAAGAGCGCCGTGTTCGGGCTCATGACCAAACCCCTCCTCGCCGCCGAGCAGGCCCTCATCGACCTCACCGCACCCCAGCGAGCCGAGGCCGCGGCATCCGCCCGGATCGCGAAGGCCGCGGCGGAGAGGGCCGAGAAAATGGCCGCCAACGCCGACGCCGACAAACTGGCCGGGCTGACCGCCCAGGCCATCTCGCTGGCCGAGGCCGCCGAGCGCGCCGTCGTGCCGGCCGAGCCCCAGCTCGTCGCCGACGACATCACCGCCGAAAGCCTGACCAGCCTCCTCGCCCAGCAGGACGGACGGATCTCGATCCTGTCCCCCGAAGGCGAAATCTTCGAGATCATCGCCGGACGGTACTCCGGAGTCCCCAACATGGGGATCTTCCTCAAGGGCCACGCCGGCGACATGGCCCGAGTCAACCGCCAGGCCCGGGACCCCCAGTACATCGAGAATCCCGCCATCACCATGGGCCTCGCCGTCCAGCCCGATGTCCTGGACTCCATTGGACAGATCAAGGGCGCCGACGGCCGCGGCCTGCTCGCACGCTTCCTCTACTCCAAGCCCGAATCCCTCGTCGGCTACCGCAACCTCACCCCCGCACTCCTGAGCCCCGACACCGCCAGTACCTACGCCACAACGCTCGGGGGGCTGGCACTGACCCTCGCGGCCTGGACCGAGACGGCCACGCTCACCCTCACCCCGGAGGCCGACGCCGTCCTCCTGGCCTACCAGCGCGTCACCGAAGCCCGCCTCCGCAAGGAAGGGCCCCTGGCTCCGATCGTGAACTGGGCCAGCAAGCGCGACGGCGCCGTGGCCCGTATCGCGGGCCTCCTCCACCTCGCCACCCACCCCCAAGACGCCTGGACGCGGCCCATCGCCGTCGAGACCATGGCCGCCGCCACCCGCCTCGGGGACTACTTCACCGCCCACGCCCTCGACGTCTTCAACGCCATGAAGGCCGACCCTGCGCAGGAGGCCGCCCACACCGTCCTGACCCATCTGACCGAGAGCCGCACGGCCGCGTTCACCAAGCGCGATCTCTTCCGTGCGATGCCACGCAGCGAGTTCCCCGCCATGGGCGATCTCGATCCCGCCCTGGACCTCCTGGAGGAACACGGCTGGGTCCGGCAGCAGCCCCCGCCACCCCGCACAACACGCGGAGGCCGGCCGCCTTCGCCCCGGTATGAGACCCATCCCCGCCTCACCCCTGCCGCCTGAAAACCCCCGAAACCTCTGACAGAACTGACAGAACCTCCCGACCAGCCACCTGACCTGCGGAAACGAACACTTTCGGAGCTGTGACAAAACCTCCGGAAACTCTGACAGAACTCCAAAAACCTCGCCGCGTGCGAGCCGTCCGGTCTGACAGAACCGAGGTTTTCGAGGTTCTGTCAGAGTTTTTTGAGGTTTTGTCACGCGGCCCAAACCGGCCAAAACCGCAGCTCAGGGGCCACGTGGCGAGGTTCTGTCAGTTCTGTCAGTACTTTCCGGGGTTTTCGCGCCCCGGACCGAGCTGAAGGAGCCCGATGCCCCGCCCGCAGATGCTCAAGCTCGCCGAAGTCCTCACCGAGATCGGCATGAGCCGAGCCGCCTTCTACCGGATGCGTGCCCGTGGACAAGGCCCCCGGCTCATCAAGCTGCCTAACGGCCAGCTACGTGTTCGCCGCACGGATCTGGACGCCTGGCTGTCCGAGTGCGAGGAAGTCGCCGCCTGACCTGCCCCGTCCAGAGAGAGGGCTCACCCTTCGGTGGGCCCTCTCTCCAATTGGAGAGAAATTGCTGACCTACGACGTTGATATCTGGTCCATCCGGGAGCGGAAGGGGCGCCCCAAGCCGTTCGAGCTTCGGTGGCGAGCAGGTGAGCGACCGCACTCCCGAAGCTTCAAGCTCAAGGTGCAGGCTGACGGTCGCCGTTCCGAGCTGCTCGCCGCGCTGCGGAACCGGGAACAGTTCGACGAGCAGACCGGCCTGCCAGCCTCGGAGTTCGAAGCCCTGAGTACACCTACGTGGTACGAGCACGCCACGGCCTACGTGCTGATGAAGTGGCCGAAGGCCGCGGCCAAGCACCGTGCGAGCATCGCCGAGACGTTCGCCACCGTGACGCCGGCGTTCGTTTCCAGCTCACGCGGCGCTCCCGACTCCGCCGTTTTGCGGAAAGCCCTGTACGGGTGGGCGTTCCGCGCGGTACAGGCAGACGACGGACCTCTTCGTCTGCGTCACGAGGTCGAGACGCCGCCGGAGGACATCGCAGCCGCCCTCGCCTGGGTCGCATCGAGCACAGTCAAGATGACCGAGGTTGCGCGGTCCGAACGCCTACGTGGGGCCCTTGATGCCCTGTCCAAGAAGCTCAATGGGAAGCCCGCGGCCGACAACACGGTGAACCGGAAGCGCATGGTCATGAGCAACGCTCTGCGCTACGCCGTGGAGCGCGGGACCCTCCCCGCGAACCCCCTCGGCCGTCTCGACTGGACCGCGCCCGACAAGGACGACGAGGTCGACTTCCGCTACGTACCCAACCCCGACCAGGCTGCGGCTCTGATCGACGCCGTAAGGCAGTCCGGCGGCCGGGGGGACCACATGGCCGCCTTCTTCGGCTGCCTGTACTACGCGGCCATGCGCCCTTCAGAGATCGCTGCCCTGCGCGCTGCTGACTGCACCTTGCCCTCAACCGGGTGGGGAGAGCTGGTCCTCGCGGGAAGCCGACCCGAGGTCGGTTCGGGGTGGACCGACGACGGGCAGTCGTTCGAGCAGCGCGGACTGAAGCGGCGGGCCCGGACAGCAACCAGGTCCGTACCCATCCCGCCCGTCCTGACCACGATGCTCCGGGACCACAAGGAGAAGTACGGGGTCGCCGACGACGGTCGCCTCTTCCGGGCCGCGCAGGGGGGACGGGTCCGCTCTACGGAGTACTGCAACCTCTGGGACGCGGCGCGACACAAAGCCCTGCCGGCGGAAGAGGCCAAGACACCACTCGCAGACGTGCCGTACTCGCTCCGGCACGCGGGGGTGTCCCTGTGGATCAACTCCGGCGTGGACCCGATGGAGGTCGCGCAACGAGCCGGCCACAGCCTCACGGTGCTCTTCCGCTTCTACGCCAAGATCCTGAAGGGCCAGCAGTCCCGAGCGAACGAGCTCATCGAGAAGGGCCTCAGCGGCGGGTAAGCCCCCGGGTCTGGCCCACACATGGCCCATACGCGCTGGTCAACAGCGGGATACGGGCGGTCCAAGGTGAGACAGGGTGAGCAGAGAGGGCGGGCACCCGAATCGGGTACCCGCCCTCTGACCTGCTACTTCTCTGACCTGGCGGTGGGTGTGGGATTTGAACCCACGGTGACATCGCTGCCACGACGGTTTTCAAGACCGTTCCCTTAGGCCGCTCGGGCAACCCACCTGGCGGGTACAGAGTACCGGGCGGCGGGGTCGGGCGGCGCTGGGGATTCGCGGGAGGTCAGGCGGTCTGGGCCTTGTCGTAGGCCGCCTTCGCCTCGTTGCCGAAGTAGGGGCCGAACATGCGGTTCGGGAGGAAGGTGTAGCCGAAGCTGTTCACCGAGACCTGGGTGCCCAGGCCGGTCGCCTCGTTGAAGTCCTGGAACCAGGGGCCGCCGCTGGAGCCGCCGGTCATGTTGCACGGCAGGCTGTGGTCCTTGGTGAGGAGGAAGTCCTTGCCGCTGTTGCCGCTGCAGTAGACGAGTTTGGAGCCGTCGTACGGGGCGGCCGCCGGGAAGCCGAAGGCGTACATCTTCTTGTTGTAGCCGCCGTTGAAGACGATGCCCTGGGCTCCGACGGTCTGGCTGAGCGTGCGGCCGTTCAGCGGGGCGACGACCGCCAGGCCGACGTCCATGTTCATGTCCTCGCTCGCCACCCACTGGTCGGTCGCGAAGGTCTTGGTCGCCGTCCACTGCCCGTAGGGCGCGTTCCCGTTGTCGTAGCCCGGGACGAAGATCCAGTTGGTGTGCCAGGCGCCCTGGTACTTCACGCAGTGGCCGGCGGTGATCACCGTGCTGCCGTTGGCGCTGGTGATCGAGTCACCCGAGCAGGAGGCGCTCTTCCCGTTGAAGGTGAAGAAGACCCGGCCCGAGGTTTTGACCACCGCGCCCCCGGAGGTCCAGGCTCCGCCCGGCTGGGGGAAGGCCGCGGGGGAGGCCTTGAGGGATGCCGTGGGGGAGGCGCTCGCCGGGGTCGGGGCGATCCGCGTGGCGTGCTCCGTAGTGGTGGGCGCCGTACGGGCGATCGCGCCCGGGGCGGCCGTGATGTCCAGCGGGGTGGCGGCCCGCATCCGCTCGGCCGACCAGAGGCCCTGGGAGGCGGGGCGCGGCTCGGCGGCCGAGGGGGAGGCCGCCGTCAACGCACCCGCGAGCAGGGCGCCCGTCGCGAGCAGAACCGATAAGGCTGTCCGATGGCGATTCACGCATGACTCCTTCTGCCGTGCCCGGATGAAGAGTTGTCGGTGCGGATCGGGGGCAGAGTGGCACGCCTGGAACGAGATGTCAGGGGACAGTCGGAACGTTCGGTCGGTTCCGGCCAGGAAATGGCCAACTCCGGCTAGGTGGTGAGCAGGACGCCCGCGTACGAGGCTCCGGCCACCACCACCCAGGCCGCCAGGCCCAGGAGGGCGGCGCGTCCGCCGGTACGGGACAGGGTGGGCAGGTGGACCGCGCTGCCCAGGCCGAACAGCGCGGCGGCCAGCAGCAGTTCCTGTGCGGTGTGCGCCCAGTCCAGTGCTACGTCGGGCAGTGCCCCGGTGGCGCGCAGCGCGGCCGCGGCGAGGAACCCGGCCACGAACAGCGGCACCGGAGCCGGGCGGCGTCCCGAGGGCGTGCGCACTCCGCGCCGGCGGGCCCGTACCGAGAAGGCCACCGCCGCGACCAGCGGGGCCAGCAGGGCCACGCGCATCAGCTTGACCAGCACCGCTTCGCCGAGGGCGCCCGGGCCGGCGGTCTGGGCGGTGGCCACCACCTGGCCGACGTCGTGGACGCTCGCGCCGACCCAGCGGCCGAAGTCCGGGTCGGAGAGGCCGAGCGGGGACTGCAGGAGCGGGAGGACGGCGATGGCGAGGGTCCCGCACAGGGTGACCAGGGCCACCGAGGAGGCCACGTCCTCCTCGTCGCTGCCCGATACCTGGCTGACGGCCCCGATGGCCGAGGCCCCGCAGATCGAGTAGCCAGTGGCGATCAGCAACGGCTGGTCCCCGGGGAGGCCGAGCCGCCGGCCGAGCCAGAGGGTGCCGAGGAAGGTCGCCGCCACCACCCCGGCGACCATCGCCACGGTGGCCCAGCCCAGCCCGAGCACCTCGTCCAGCCCCAGCGCCAGGCCCAGCAGGACGATGCCGATCCGCATCAGGCGGCGCCCGGCCAGCGAGAGCCCCGGGCGCGCGGGGCCCCGTACGAAGGCACGTAGGCGGGGCAGGTGAGCCGCGGCGATGCCGAGCACCACCGCCACCGTCAGCATCGGCAGCCACGGCACCAGCCGGTGCACCGACCAGGCCACCAGGACCCCGGCCGCCGCGAGGCCCAACCCGGGCCAGGCTGACGATGTTTCACGTGAAACATCGACCGGATCCGGTGATCCCGCCCCGCGCACCGGGCGGTTCAGCAGGGCCATCAGTCGGTCGGGAGCGTGTAGACGCGGCGGACGCTGCTGCCCAGGCGTACGACGTCGGCGCCGTAGACGTGCAGGGATATCGCCTTGGTGCGACAGGAGTTGCGGACTTTGTGTATGTCGCCGGGCGGGGCGAAACCGCAGACCTCGCCGGGGCCGTTGACCACGTGCTCGGTGGCCACCAGACGGGCTCCGCCGGTGGGCGTGGCGGGGACGAGCCGGTAGCGGAGCTCGCTCTCCTCACCTTCGTGCACCCCGGCCACGCACCACGAGACGTGGTCGTGGATGGCGGTCTCCTGGCCCGGCAGCCACACCAGGGCCACCACGGAGAAGCTGCCGTCCGGCTCCGCGTGCAGGACGTGCTGCCGGTAGCGGTCGGGGTGGCCCTCGCACTGCTCCGCGGTGAGCAGACCGGGCATGCCCAGGTGCGGGGCGAGGCGTTCGCCGACCAGGTAGGCGGTCAGGTCGGGGGCCAGCCCCCGGTCCACGACCGTACGGATCTCACTGACGAGGGCGGCCGTCCTCGCGGTCGTGCGGGCCGGCGTGGTGGTGGTCATAAGGGGAGCGTCGAGGAGCCCACCCATCACGTCCAACGACAGTTATGAGCTGAAATCCCAAGTTCGGCTTATGGGTTGAGGGTGGAGCGGGGTACTCCGGCCTGCCCGTTCAGCAGCCGACGCGGTTGGAGGCCGCCTGCTTGAGGGCCTGCAGCACCACGGCCGTCGCCGGGACGCGCAGATGGTCGCGGTACACGTGGGCCGCGATGTGGCGGCGGGCGGCCGGCAGCAGGGCCCGCCCGCACACCTTGCTCAGCGAGAGCGAGGGCAGCACCAGCGCGGGCATCATGGCCACCCCCAGCCCCTGCGCGACCAGGCTCTGGACCACCAGGTTGTCGTCGGTGGCGAACCGGATGTCGGGGACGAAGCCGAGCCCCGCGCATTCGTGCAGCAGGTTCGCCCGGCAGCGCGGGCAGCCGGCGATCCACCGCTCCTCGGAGAGGTCCGCGAGGTTCACGGCCCGCCGGCGGGCCAGCGCGTGCCCGGTCGGCAGCAGCACCGTCAGCTGGTCCTCCATGAGCCTGACCTCGGCCACTTCCTCCGGCACCTCCTCGTGCAGGCCGGGATAGGTGAAGGCCAGGGTGATGTCGCACTCGCCCCGCTCCAGCCGGCGCAGGGAGTCCGGGGGCTCCCCCTCCAGCAGCTCGACCTGGATGCCCGGGTGCTCCTTGGCCAGGCTGCTCAGGGCTTCCGGGACCAGGGTGACGTTGGCGCTGGGAAAGCCGCACAGCCGGACCCGGCCGGTCAGCAGCCGGGCGTAGGCCTTCAGCTGGGACTCGGCGGCCGAGAGGCTGCCGAGGATGGCCTCGGCGTGCCGGGCCATGGACTCCCCGGCCTCGGTGAGCTGCATGCGGCGGCCCACGCGGGTGAACAGCGGGGTGCCGACGGCGCGTTCGAGCGCCTTCATCTGCTGGGTGATCGCGGGCTGGGTGTACCCGAGGACCCGGGCGGCGGCAGAGTAGGACCCCGAGGTGACCACCTCGTGGAACGTCCGTATGTGCCGCGAATCGAACACCGTCGAAGCATAAGCGGACGTTGGGAGGGGCCGCAGGCACAATCGCGCCTACGGCCCCTCTCCATCAAGCCAGTCGGGTCTACTTGTCGCCGACCCGCGAGCCGAGCGTGATGTCCACCGTGGTCGGCTTGCCGCCGCGCAGGTAGGTCAGCTTCACCGTGTCACCCGGCTTGTACGTCCAGATCTCGCTGATCAGGGTCGGGCCGCTGTCGATCGGCTTGCCGCCGAACTCGGTGATCACGTCGCCGGGCTTGAGACCCGCCTTGCCCGCCGGGCCGCTCGGGTCGACCAGGTCGTTGGCCGAGGCACCCGTCTCGGAGATCTTCGCGCCGTCGGTCTTGGCCGCGAGGTCCACGGAGACCGAGATCACCGGGTAGACCGGCTTGCCCGTCTTGATCAGCGATTCGGCGACGTTCTTCGCCTGGTTGACCGGGATGGCGAAACCGAGGCCGATGGAGCCGGCCTGGCCGCCGCCGAACCCGCCGTTGCCCGCCGACTGGATCGCCGAGTTGATGCCGATGACCGCGCCGCGGCTGTCGAGCAGCGGACCGCCGGAGTTGCCCGGGTTGATCGAGGCGTCCGTCTGGAGGGCGCTCATGTACGAGTTCTTGCCGCTGGAGCCGTCACCCGAGGCGACCGGGCGGTTCTTGGCGCTGACGATGCCGGTGGTGACCGTGTTGGACAGGCCGAACGGAGCGCCGATCGCGATGGTCGAGTCGCCGACGGCGACCTTGTCGGAGTCGCCGAGGGGCAGCGGCTTGAGCCCGGACGGCGGGTTCTTCAGCTTGAGGACGGCTACGTCGTACCCCTGGGCCCGGCCGATGACCTCGGCCTCGTACTTCTTGCCGTCGGAGAAGGTCGCGCTGACCTTGCCGCCGTTGGCCGCGGAGGCGACCACGTGGTTGTTGGTGAGGATGTGGCCCTGCTGGTCGTAGACGAAACCGGTGCCGGTGCCGCCCTCGCCGTCGCCGGCCGAGGCCTCGATGGTGACGACGCTGGGCAGCGCGCCGGCGGCCAGGCCCGCGACGGAGCCGGGGTCGCGCTTGAGGTCCTTGGGCGTGTTGCCGGCGCTGACCGTGGTCGAGCCGGAGCCGTTGGCGCTCCGGTCGGCGGCCCAGTAGCCGACTCCGCCGCCGACGCCGCCCGCGATGAGGGCCGCCGCGAGGACGCCCGCGATCAGACCGCCCTTGCTCCGCCCCTTGGGCTGCGGGGCGCCGTCGGTGGCCAGGGACGCGCCCCAGCCGCCACCGCCCTGGCCGCCGCCGGCGCCGTACGCGGGAGCCGCGGGCGGCGGGGGAGGCCAGCCCTCGGCACCCATCGCCTGCGGCGCGGGAGCGGGGGCAGCCGCGGGGGCCTCGGCGTACGCCGGGGTGACCGGCGGGACCGGGCTCTCGGCATACGCGGGAGCCGGCGCGGGGGCCGGAGCCGGCGCGGGAGCGGGAGCGGGCGCCTGGGGCGGAGCGGGGGCCGGAGCCGCGGGCTGCACGGCGGCGGGCTGGGCCTCCGGAGTCCGGGGGAACTGCTGGGTCGGTTCGGTGCCGGGCGCGGGCGTCGGCGGCAACTGCTGCGTCACCGGCTCCACGGGCGGAGCCGCGGGGGGCGTCGGGGCCGCGGTGCCCTCGTTCTCGGTGCTCACAGCGCTCTCTCCTCGTCACACACGGCTTCAGAAATACGGGCGATATCGGTCCGGCTGAACGTTCGACGTGCCGTACAAGTTCCTGGGCAAAGCCTTTCCCATGACCCGTCAGAGCACTGTAAGCCGGACCTGTGAGTCTCCCCCATCCTTTATCTCCGACATTTCGGACGCATCCCCAGAAGCACCCGCCAGACCCCTCACCCGACCTCTCGCGACATCCGGCCCCCTCTCGGTGGCACCATGAGCCGGTGACCCACGCAACGCCGCGCCCCATCCAGGTCGTCGCCCACCGCGGCGCCTCGGAGGATGCCCCCGAACACACGCTGGCCGCCTACCGCAAGGCCATCGAGGACGGGGCCGACGCCCTCGAATGCGATGTCCGGCTCACGGCCGACGGCCATCTGGTCCTGGTCCACGACCGGCGCGTGAACCGCACCTCCAACGGACGCGGCGCCGTCTCCGCCCTGGAGCTGGCCGATCTCGCCGCCCTCGACTTCGGCTCCTGGAAGGACCGCGAGGAGTCCCCCGACTGGGACGCGGACCCCGAGCGGACCTCCGTACTCACTCTGGAGCGGCTGCTGGAACTGGTCGCCGACGCCGGGCGGCCCGTACAGCTGGCGATCGAGACGAAGCACCCGACCCGCTGGGCCGGACAGGTGGAGGAGCGGCTGCTCTTCCTCCTCAAGCGGTTCGGACTGGACGCCCCGCCCGCCGGGGGACCGCACCCGGTCCGGGTGATGAGCTTCTCCGCGCGCTCCCTGCACCGGGTGCGGGCGGCGGCGCCGACCGTCCCGACCGTCTACCTGATGCAGTTCATCTCACCCCGGATGCGGGACGGGCGGCTGCCGGCCGGAGTACGGATCGCCGGACCGGGGATGCGGATCGTCCGCAACCACCCGGGCTTCATCCGCAAACTTCAGGCCGCGGGGCACTCCGTTCACGTGTGGACCGTGAACGATCCGGAAGATGTTCAGCTCTGCGCTGATCTGGGTGTGGAAGCGATCATCACGAACAGGCCGCGACAAGTTTTGTCACAGCTGGGGCGCTGACATCCCGTTTTGCACATCCGTCCCACGGGAAACACCCGTTACGGGGTGTGCACCGGCGCATCCGCTCCGCGTTCGGTCGCCGTGAATGCGTCAGTGGGCGCCGGTCCGGCGGTTTCCGGTCCAGGCCATTGGGGCATCCAGACCATGCGTGGGGCTAAGGAGGTTCCGGGGGTGGCGTTGATGGTGGCACAAGAAGTGCCCACGTCGTCGTGCATGGACGTGTCCCATGGTCCTGCGGGCGTGGGCGAGGCGAGGCACCGGATGCGAGAGCAATTGCGCATCAGCGGAGTGTCCGAATCGATCGTGGATGATGCCGTACTGATCCTTTCCGAACTGCTCAGCAACGCCTGCCGGCACGGCAGACCGCTGGGCGCCCGGGAGATCGGCGACGGCGGGATACACGCGTCGTGGCGCGTCGACAAGGCGGGGCGGCTGACGGTCGAGGTCACGGACGGCGGCGGGCCCACCCGTCCCATCCCGGCCAAGCCCTCGGTCACCGCGCGGGGCGGGCGGGGGCTGAACATCATCAGCGCCCTGGCCCAGGACTGGGGTGTCCGGGACGGAGCGGCGGGTGAGGTCACCGTGTGGGCGACCGTTGCCTGTGGGCCCCGGCACGATGATTTCGCTACGCGCGTTGCGCCCCCGGCGATCGATTTCAGTACGGCCTTCGACGATCTGGATCCCTGATCCGACCGGGCCCCGACCACGAGTGGACGGATGGCGGCCGTCCGGGAGCGCACGCCGACCGTGCTCCCGGCCGCACCCCACCGGTTGTGGCGGTACGAACGGCTAGGCTCGCGCCCAGACCGACGCCGTACCGCCGCAACCGGGAGACACCCACGATGGCCAAGAAGCGCCCCGCCGCGAAGTCCGCGAAGCCGCAGCTCAACAACGGGGAGATCCCCGTCGTGGGCGCCCGCGAGCCCTGCCCCTGCGGATCCGGGCGCCGTTACAAGGCCTGCCACGGCGCGGCCGCCGCGCACGCCGTGACCGAGCACGTGGCCCGTCCGTTCGAGGGCCTGCCCGGCGAATGCGACTGGGTGGCGCTGCGCGAGCTCGTCCCCGCCGCCACCGTGCCGCTCACGCTCAAGGGCGGACTGCCCGAGGGCGTCCCCTCCGTCACGCTGGTGACCGTACTCCCGCTGGCCTCGCCGGCCCTGCGCCGTGAGGACGGCTCCGTCCTGCTCGGCCTGCAGAACGACTCGACCAGCGGCGACCTCGCCCGGGACATGGCCGACACCCTGGAGCGCGCGCTCGCGGCCGAGCCGGGCACCGTCGTCGCGGCCCGCCGGGTTCCGGCCGAGGGTCCGCGACTTCAGGATCTCCTGTCCGTGGAGGACGGTTTCGAGCCGGTTGTCCACAGCGGGTTCGAGTTCTGGATTCCGGAAGCGGAGAGCGCCCAGAGCGCCTCCCCGGAGATCGCCGCCTCCCTGGAGCGCGCCAACGCGGCCGCCATCCCGACCGTCAAGCTGACCGGCGTCGATGCCGCCTACTGGTGCGAGACCCCGGACAAGAACCACCTGCGCTGGGTCATGCCGCACCCCGAGGAGAAGCTGCTCGACGCGCTCGCGCGCCTGCACGCCGCCGGCACGTCCTCGCTCGGCGAGGGCACCAAGCTGGTCGGCTCCTTCCGCGCCCACGGCCTGATGGTTCCCGTCTGGGACCTGCCGACCGGGGTCTCGGCCGAGGACGTCGAGAAGCCCGCGGCCGAGCTCGCGGAGCGGCTGGCCGCGGCCCTCGCGACCGACGCGCCGCTGACCACGGAGGAGCGCCGGGCCCGCGGCGGACTCACCAACCGCCAGGTCACGCTCAGCTGACCGGCCGGACGGCCCGTTCGCGGGCCGGCCACGAAGGTCCCCGGGAGGACCTCGGTGCGGACCGGGGGGTCACCGGTGACCGGTGACTGGTGTCACAACTGCCGGTATTCGCCTGCAAATCGGTGTCCGAATATCAGAGATCGAATTTGCGAACAGGCGATCTCTTGTTACCGTTCTTGTAGCCCGGTCGCTGGTGCATCCCCCGTCGCCAGCGACCGGGCCCTTGAGTTTCCCGTGGCGCTCAACCGCCAGCCGGTACCGGTGAGTTGCTCCCGGACCGCAGGAGCAGGGCTCCTTCATCATCCGGAACTGCGAATTCCGCTACGGCCGAGTAGTCCTCCGGAGCCCCGGCCGACTCCTCCCGCGGCGTTTCGCACAGCCCCGGTTCGTCGCCCGCGCCCACCGCGCAGCGGATCTGCACCGTGCGCCCCGCCGGACCCATCACCGTGAGCACCGCGTCGAGCGCGCGGCCGCTGGTGTTCCGGTAGTAGCTGCGCCCCCACGTCCGTCCCTCGCCCGACAGGACGCAGGTCTGCGCCTCCACCCCCTGCGGGGAGGACAGTTCGGGTCCGCAGCGGGCGTCGGTACGCGGCTGCTCGGCCGGGCCCGGGCCGGCCGGCGCCGCGGCGGGGGACGGCGTACGGGACGCGGAGGCATCCCTGGACGGGTGACCGAGTCCGAAGGTGGAGAGCAGCCCGCCGCCCTTTCCGTCACTCCGACCGGCGAAGTCCGGCCCGGCGATCGCTCCCGCCAGCGGGAGCGACAAGATGATCAACACACCGGCGCCGATACCGATCAGGCGGAGATTCATTCGCCGAAGATAGCGATGTGGGAATGGGGCACGGAGATCCCCGCGCCCAATTCCCTTGGAAACTCGTCCTGCTGGCACCCGTACGAGTGATCCGCCCGCGCACGGACCCTCGTACGCGGGGCCCCGTACACGAGTCCCGGTCCAGGGGCCCCAGTACGCGAGACCCAGTACGCGAGACCCAGTACGCGAGCCTCAGTACGCGAGCCGGCTCCCGCCGCCCGGTGCCCCGGTGCTCGCCTCCACCAGTGCGTCCACGACCGCCTCCACCTCCGGCAGCCAGATCCCCCCGGCCTCCTCCGCCGGCTCGCGCTCCCACCGCACCTGGCCGCCGCCGACCGCGGGGGAGGGCGGGAGCAGCAAGTAGCCGCCCTCGCCGTGGAAACGGAGCGAGGAGGGCACGTGGTCCTTGGCGTAGAGGATCTCGCCGAGCCGCTCCAGCGAGTACGGGGCGACGAGCAGCGACCACCGCGTGGGCGTGGCCACGATCGGCCCGAGCCGCAGTCCCGCGGCGTCCAGTCGTACGACGGCGCGCGCGGCGGCCGCTGCGGGCAGGCTCACCGCGCAGGGCGCGCTCCCGCCGGTGGCCAGCAGGATCGGGGCACCCGCCCGGTTGGCCCACCACCAGGACACCATCCGGGGGTCGGTGGTGGCCGCGAGCAGCCCGGGATCGAAGGGGTGGGCGCCGGGTACGACGCAGTCGGGGTCGGGGCAGGCGCACCTGGCGCTGTCGGCGCCGGAGCGTCCGACGCCCGGCAGGACGGGCCAGTGCCAGGTGACGGCGCAGGTCAGCGCCGCGTCGAGGAGGGCCGGCGCATCACCCTGCGGCGGGGCGGGGCGCAGGGATTGCAAGCGATTGCGGAGCCGCTGGAGACGCCTTCCGAGGATCTCGCGCATGAGCGCTCGTTCCTTTCCGTTGAACGCCGAGGGCCACATCACACCATGTAAGCGGTGTTTCACCACACGTACACGTTTCGCGTCACTGTCCGCCTGAAGCAGGTTCACACGGTTCGTGCAGTCTTCTTACGGGTCCATGAAACGTCCGTCGGGATCGGTACGCGACCCGGGACCGTGCGGGGGGACGGCTGCCGTCGATGGGGACGACGGGCCGCGCCCGGCGGTTCCCGGCAGGCGCCGGGCTGCGCCAACTCTCCCCGGGTGCAACGGATTACGTACCCGGACCGGCCGGCGGACTCGCCCAGTCGACCGCAAAAACCGTCCGCTTCCCGCTTTTTCCGGCCAAGTTCTAGCCCTGATCGAACAGCGAGTTGCCGCCCCACGGACACCAGGATTCCCACCTGGGCAATGCTGGACATCGCTCCTCGTGTGCGTGTAGATGTGGATTCATTGATAGCGGCGCAGCATGATCTGGGGGTTTGCGATGCTATATGGCGAATCGCACCAGCTGGAAAGGCGGACGCCATGAGCGCCCCGCATCTGCCGAAAGTGGCTGGAATCGATCCAGCTGTCACAGCGTCCCCGCACACTGTGGCGCCCACACCGGTGCCCACGGCCGTGTCCGCCCCGGCGGGCCCGCGAACGGCCCACGCGCCGGCGCAGGGCCCCGCCGCGAGCTCGGTCATCCAGGACCGCCTCGCGGGCATGGTCTCCGACCTCACCACCCTCCACGAGCTCACCGAGCGGCTCGCCCGCGCCAGTGACCTGACCTCTTCCCTCCAGGAGTTCCTGCGGGCCGGCGCGGCCCTCGTCGGCGCCCGGCGCGGCCTGATCGTCCTGGAGCCCTCCGACGGGCTCGGCCCCACCACCACCATCGGGCTCGGGCTCGGCCACGCCGACCTCGGCCACATCGAGACCGTGCCCCGCAGCGCCACCTCCTACGGCCGCATCCTCGACGGCCTGCCCGACGCCCACGGCGGCTCGGAGGTCCTGCCCGAGCCCGGCACGGCCGCGGGCCCCGGTACCGGCGGGTACACCACCCCCGTGGACCCCCGCCACCGCGAGGTCGCCGCCCGCCTCGGCTACGCCGCCAGCTACGCGCTGCCGCTGACCGCCGAGGCCACCGGCCGGCTCGGCGCGGCCGTCTGGCTCTACGACGAACAGGCCGAGCCGGGCGACCGCCAGCGCGACCTGGCCGGGCTGTACGTCGGGCACGCCTCCGAGCACCTGGCCCGGATGCTGGAGGTGGAGCGCGCCCGCTCCAACCTGGCCACCGTCGCCGAGGAACTCCTGCCCAGCCGGCTCCCCCGGGTCTCCGGGGTCCAGCTCGCCGCCCGGCACCACACCGGTCCGCACGGCGGAGGCGACTGGTACGACGCGCTGCCGCTGCCGGAGGGCGCCCTGGGCCTGGCCGTGGGCTCCGTCACCGGATCGGGGCCGAGCGCCGTCGCCGCGATGGGCCGGCTGCGCGCCTCGCTGCGGGCGTACGCCGTCATGGAGGGCGAGGACCCCGTCGCCGTCCTCTCCGACCTGGAGCTGCTGCTGCGCCTGACCGAGCCCGCCCGCTCGGCGACCGCGCTCTTCGCCTACTGCGAGCCCGCCGGGGGCCCGAACTCGAACGGCCGGGGGAGGAAGCTCATCCTGGCCGGGGCCGGGCACACCCCGCCGCTGCTGATCGGCGAGCGGCGCACCGAGTACGTGGAGACCACCCTCTCCGCGCCGCTCGGGATGCTGTCCTGCTGGGAGGCTCCGAGCGTGGAGATCGAGCCCGCGCCCGGAGAAACGGTGCTGCTGTACACGGACGGGCTGCTGCGGCGCACCGGGGACCCGATGGACCGGGCGTACGCGCGGCTGCACGCCGCCGCCGCGGGGGTCCCCCGTAGCGCCCGCGAGGACCCGGCAGCCATCTGCGACCACATCCTGCGCACCGTGCTGCCCGACGGCGACGGGGACGGACCGGCCGCCCCGGCGGACGCCTCCGAGGACATCGTGCTGCTCGCGGCACGGTTCGAATGACGCGGGGATGAGGCGGGGCGTGTGACCCGGTTTGGCGGATATGTCACACGACCCGTCGGGGGGCGTCCGCTCACCCATACGATGGATGAGGTCCATACCCGGTCCGTGTCCGCCGTACTGAGGAGAAGACGTGGCTGACGAGCTCACCCCGGAGACCCCGGAAGAAGAGCAGCCCAAGAAGAAGCACAAGCAGCGCAAGAACGGGCTGTACCCGGGTGTCAGCGAGGAGCTCGCCGCGAGCATGCGCACGGGCTGGGCCGACACCGAGCTGCGCGGACTGGAGCCGATCGCCCAGGCCGCGCACACCGCCGCCCGCCGCTCCGCGCTGTCCCGGCGCTTCCCCGGCGAGCGCCTCGTCGTCCCCGCCGGACGGCTGAAGACGCGCTCGAACGACACCGAGTACCCCTTCCGCGCCTCGACCGAGTACGCGTACCTCACCGGCGACCAGACCGAGAACGGCGTCCTGGTCCTGGAGCCCGCGGGGGAGACCGGCCACACCGCCACCGTCTACCTGCTGCCCCGCTCCGACCGCGAGAACGGCGAGTTCTGGCTCTCCGGCAGCGGTGAGCTGTGGGTCGGCCGCCGCCACTCCCTCACGGAGGCCGAGCAGCTCCTGGGCATCCCGGCCAAGGACGTGCGCAAGCTCCCCGAGGAGCTGGCCGAGGCCGAGGGCCCGGTCCGCAACGTCCGCGGGCACGACTCCGTCATCGAGACCGCCCTGACCGACAAGGTCACCAAGGAGCGCGACGAGGAGCTGCGCGTCTACCTCTCCGAGGCCCGCGCCGTGAAGGACGCCTTCGAGATCGGCGAGCTGCAGAAGGCCGTCGACTCCACCGTCCGCGGCTTCGAGGACGTCGTGAAGGTGCTCGACAAGGCCGAGGCCACCTCCGAGCGCTACATCGAGGGCACCTTCTTCCTGCGCGCCCGCGTCGAGGGCAACGACGTCGGCTACGGCTCCATCTGCGCCGCCGGCCCGCACGCCTGCACCCTGCACTGGGTCCGCAACGACGGCGACGTCCGCTCCGGCGACCTGCTGCTGCTCGACGCCGGTGTGGAGACCCACTCCCTCTACACCGCCGACGTCACGCGCACGCTGCCGATCAGCGGTACGTACACCGACATCCAGCGCAAGATCTACGACGCGGTGTACGAGTCCCAGGAAGCCGGCATCGCCGCCGTCAAGCCGGGCGCGAAGTTCCGCGACTTCCACGACGCCTCGCAGCACGTGCTCGCCGAGAAGCTCGTCGAGTGGGGTCTGCTGGAGGGCCCGGTCGAGCGTGTCCTGGAGCTCGGTCTGCAGCGCCGCTGGACCCTCCACGGCACCGGTCACATGCTCGGCATGGACGTCCACGACTGCGCCGCCGCGCGCACCGAGGCGTACGTCGACGGCACGCTGGAGCCGGGCATGTGCCTGACCGTCGAGCCCGGTCTGTACTTCCAGGCCGACGACCTGACCGTGCCCGAGGAGTACCGCGGCATCGGCGTCCGGATCGAGGACGACATCCTCGTCACCGAGGACGGCAACCGGAACCTGTCCGACGGGCTGCCCCGCACCTCGGACGAGGTCGAGGCCTGGATGGCGCGGCTCAAGGGCTGACACCGCCGGCTTGCGCATGGCTCGTACGCGCCGATGGGCGGGACCCTCCACGGGTTCCGCCCATCGGCGCGTCTACGACACCTTCAGCAGGGAGTCGTCCCGCCACTTCAGCATCTTGTCGAAGCTGACCACGGCGCCCCGGCCCGGCCGGTTGCGGAAGCGGACGTGGTCGGCGAGTTCCTCGATCAGGTGCAGGCCCCGGCCGTGCTCGGCCAGGGAGGGTCTGCGGCGCGCCACCGTCGCGGCCGGGAACCCCGGGCCCGAGTCGCTCACCTCGATGCGGCAGCGGTCCCCGTCCAGATAGGCCGTGACGTGGTACGCCCCGCTCCCGTCCGGCGGGCCGGCTCCGCGGCCACCGTGCTCCACGGCGTTCGCGCACGCCTCGCTCAGCGCCACCGACAGGTCGAAGGAGATGTCCGGGTCCACCCCCGCCGTCTCCATCGTCCCCAACAGCAGTCGCCTCGCCAGGGGCACACTCGCTGCTTCGCGCCTCAAGTGGAGAGACCACCAGATGCTCATACGGTTACCTATTGCCGCCCTGGGCCGGGGCTAAGCCCCCGTGGGCCGGTAGAGGCCCCGTTCGGCCGATGCGGCACTCCCGGGGAGCGGTGTATGCCGGAGGGCCGGCGCGGGAATGCGAACCGGCTGTCGCACCTGCCGTATGCAGCGCCTAAGGCCAGTGCGATGATGGCCCGGCCATGACTGCCCCCCACGCGACGCAGGCCGGACCCGGCCTCAGGCTGATCCGGGCCGCGGTGTTCACCGCGGTCTGTGTCGTGCTGTCCGCGGTCGGGCACGCACTGGCCTCCTGCGCGACGGTGCCCTGGTGGTCCCTCTGCGCCGGCTTCCTCGCCGTCTTCGCGGTGGCGGCCCCGCTCGCGGGACGCCGCCGCTCGCTGCCCGGCATCGCCGCCGCACTGGCCGGCGGACAGCTCGCCCTGCACACCCTGTTCGGCCTCGGCCAGCACGACGCCTCGACGGGCGGCGGCAGCTCCTCGGAGACCTCGCTCGCGGCGCTGGCCGCCCAACTGGTGTGCGGGGGCAACTCCGTCCCGATCCACCCGTCGGATGCCCGGCGGATCGTGGAGAGCGCCGGACTGGACCCGGACGCCGTGGCCGCACAGGCCGGGGCGCAGGGGCACATGGCCCACGCCCACGTGGAGCAGGGCCTGCTGGAACCGGCCGGCGGACTGGTGGGGCTGCTCAGCCCGGCCATGCTGATCGGGCACCTGCTGGCCGCACTCGCCGCCGGCTGGCTGCTCGGACGCGGCGACGCCGCGCTGTTCCGCCTCCTCGAACTGTCCCGGCTCTCGGCCGGAGCCGGACCGGTGCGCCCGCTGCGTGCCGCACTGGCCTACGTACGGGCCCTCGGCGCGGGCCTTCCGGGCCTGCCCGCCCGTACCCCGCGGGCAGCGGGCGCGGGGACCGGACCCACGCTCTCCACGGGCAGGGACGCACTCCAGCACACGGTGATCAGGCGCGGGCCGCCCACGGCGTTCGCCCTCGCAGCCTGAAGCGGCACCCCTCCTCCCCGGGACTCACGACGGGAGCACCGGTGCCGCGAACTCCGTGCGCGCCGCGCGCGGAGCCACCGTCACCACAGCTTCCGTGGAGTGTTTCTGCCGTGAAGACCTCTCGCGTCTCCTTCGCCGCCGCCCTCGCCGCCGGTTCCGTCCTCCTCCTCTCCGGTACCGCCTTCGCGCACGTCAGCGTGCAGCCCGTCGGGGAGGCCGCCAAGGGCGGTTACGCGACGCTCAACTTCAAGGTCCCCAACGAGCGCGACGGCGCCTCGACGACCCAGCTGGAAGTCAACTTCCCCGTCGACCAGCCGCTCTCCTCCGTCATGCCGCAGGACATTCCCGGCTGGACCGTGAACGTGGAGAAGACCAAGCTCGACAAGCCGCTCACCGTGCACGGCAAGCAGATCAACGAGGCCGTCACCAAGGTGACCTGGTCGGGCGGCAAGATCGAGCCCGGCAAGTTCCAGCAGTTCCCGGTCTCCGTCGGCAAGCTGCCCGAGAACGCCGAGCAGATGGTCTTCAAGGCGATCCAGACCTACGACAACGGCGAGGTCGTCCGCTGGATCGAGGAGCCCAAGGAGGGTGCGGCCGAACCGCAGACTCCGGCCCCCGTCCTGAAGCTGACCGCCGCCGGTGCCGACCACCACGACGCCGCCAAGAAGCCGGCGGACGAGGCGAAGAACTCCGACGCCCACAAGGACGGCCACGACACAGCTGCTGCGAAGAGCGGCTCCGACACGACCGCGCGCGCCCTCGGCGTCGCCGGCATCGTCATCGGACTCGGCGGCGTGGCCTTCGGCATCGCCTCGCGCCGCCGCACCTCCTGACCTTCCGCCTTCCCGACCTGCTGATACCGCGCGGCCGGCCGGCCTTCCGGTCCGGCCGGGTTCGCGGATCCACCCGTACCACCCCCCGATCTCAGGGACTTCCCCATATGCACACCACCCGTGTGACGCTCGCCGCCCTCGTGGCGGCGGCCGCCCTCACCCTCACCGCCTGCGGTGGCGAGCCGGCCAAGAACGGCCAGGTCACCCAGATCAGCGAGAACCAGGCGAAAGCCGGGTCCGCCACCGTGCTCGACCGCCCCTTCGACAAGCCGGACGTCGTCCTCACGGACACCACCGGCAAGCCGTGGAACCTGCGCGAGCAGACCAAGGGCAAGCCGACGCTCATCTACTTCGGCTACACCCACTGCCCCGACGTGTGCCCCCTGACGATGAGCAACATCGCCGTCGCCAAGAAGGCACTTCCCCAGGCCGACCAGGACAAGCTCCAGGTCGTCTTCATCACCACCGACCCTGAACGGGACACCCCCGAATCCCTCGGCTCGTGGCTCAAGGGCCTGGACCCGGCCTTCACCGGGCTGACCGGGGACTTCGCCACCATCCAGGCCGCCGCGCGCTCGCTCGGCATCGGCATCGAGGCCGCCACCACGGACGCCGCCGGCAACGTCGTCTCCATGCACGGCGCCCAGGTCATCACCTTCTCGCCCAAGACCGACGAGGGGTACCTCCTCTACGGCGAGAGCACCACCGTCGATGACTACACCAAGGATCTGCCGAAGATCATCAAGGGAGAGAACCCGTGAACGCCCGCACCACCCGCACCCTCGCAGCCGCCCTCTCCCTGACGGCCGCGCTCGCCATATCCGGCTGTTCCTCGGATGCGGACTCCGCGTCCGGTGCCGCGCCGAAGCTGACGGTCAGCGGTGGGTACATGCCGGAGCCCGTGAACGACAAGATGGCCGGCGCCTTCATGGTCATCAAGAACGACTCCAAGACCGCCGACAAGCTGACCGGCGTCACGAGCCCGCTCTCCGACGATCTGCAGATCCACGAGACCAAGGATCAGAAGATGCAGCAGGTGCAGTCCCTGGACGTACCCGCGAACGGCGAGCTGCAGCTGGCGCGCGGCGGCAGCCACGTGATGTTCATGGGGCTCAAGAACATCCCCAAGGTCGGCGACAAGGTCAGCATCGAACTGCGCTTCGAGAAGTCCGGCCCGGTCAAGGTCGAGCTGGACGTCAAGGAGCGGACGTACAAGGCTCCGACATCCACCGACGGCACCGCCCACTGACGGACCGAGGGACTGACACGCCATGACGGCCACCGCCCCGACCCCATCCACGGCCCGCGTCCGCGCCACGGCACTCCTGCCGCGGCTCGCGCTGGTCCTCGCCGCTCTGCTGGCAGCCTTCTTCGCCGCTGCCGCGCCGGCCTCGGCACACGCCGCGCTGACCGCGAGCGACCCCACGGACGGGGCGGTGGTCGCCACGGCGCCCGCCCAGATCACCCTCTCCTTCTCGGAGTCGGTCGCCATGAACGGCGACTCCATCCGGGTCCTGGACCCCCAGGGCAAGCGCGTCGACACCGGTGAACTGCGCGACCTCTGCAGCGGGAGCCTCATCCGCTACGGAACCGCCCTGCGCCCGGGGCTGCCCGACGGCACCTACACCGTCGCCTGGCAGGCCATCTCCGCGGACAGCCACCCGATCTCCGGCGCCTTCACCTTCTCCATCGGAGCCCCCTCCGAGACCGCCGTCTCCCTGCCCTCACGGGCGGCGGGGGACGGGCCCGTCGCCGTCGCCTACGGCATCGCGCGCTACGTGGCCTACGCCGGGTTCGCCGTGCTCGTCGGCGCCGCCGCCTTCATCCTGCTGTGCTGGCGCCGGGGCGCCGCGCAGCGGCCGATGCAGAGGCTGGTCGTACGGGCCTGGGTCGCGCTCACCGTGGCCACCCTGGTGATGCTGCTGCTCCGCAACCCGTACACCGGGTCGGGGAACTTCGCCGATGCCTTCGACCTGACCGGGCTGAAGGCCGTCCTGGAGACCAAGTCCGGAGCCTCGCTCGTCTCGCGGCTGCTTCTGCTCGGCGCCGCCGCACTGTTCATCACCGTCCTGTTCGGCTCCTATGCCCGGCAGCACACGTCGGAGGGCACGGCGGGCACGGCAGAGGACGACGGGGAGGACGCCAAGGGGGAGAGCGACCTCGTCTTCGGGCTCGGCATCGGCGGGGCCGTCGTCGCCGCCGGCATCGCCGCCACCTGGGCGCTGTCCGAGCACGCCTCCACGGGTATTCAGACCGCCCTCGCCATGCCGGTCGACATCGTGCACCTGCTGGCCGTCGCCGTGTGGCTCGGCGGGCTCACCGCCCTGCTCGTCGCGCTCCACAAGGTCCCCGGGATCGAGCGCACGGCCATCCGGCGCTTCTCCACCGTTGCCTTCACCAGCGTGGTCGTCCTGGCGTGCACCGGCACCTACCAGGCCTGGCGTCAGGTCGGCAGCTGGTCCGCGCTGACCGGGACGGAGTACGGCCGGCTGCTGCTCCTCAAGATCGGCCTCGTCGCCACCGTCGTCGCCATCGCCTACACCTCGCGGAAGTGGACCGCCCGGCTGGCCGGGGGCCAGGGCGAGGCGGAGGGCGAGGCGGAGGGCGAGGCCGCGGGGGAGGCGGGCCTCACCGCCGATGTTTCACGTGAAACAACGGCCGTGGCGGTCGCCCCTGCCGAGACCGTCGCCGACCCCCGCCGTGCCGCGCAGCTCGCGCGCCAGAGCGCCGCCCGGCGCACCGCGCGGGAGAAGCAGGTGCGCGACGCCGACCCGGACCGCGCCGGACTGCGCCGCTCCGTCCTCGCCGAGGCCGGTGTCGCCGTGGTCCTGCTGGCCGTCACCACCATCCTCACCAGCACCGAGCCCGGCCGTGCCGCGGAGCTGGAGGCAGGCCGCGGTTCCACCGCCACCGCGGTCCCCGACCGCGCGGTCAAGATCACGCTGCCCTTCGACACCGGCGGCCAGAACGGCAAGGGCTCGGTCCGGCTCCAGCTGGACCCGGGCCGCATCGGTGCGAACACGCTCCACGTCTGGGCCGAGACCCCCGACGGCAAGCCGCTCGACCTGCCCGAGCTCAAGGTCTCCTTCACCTTGGAGGCCAAGGAGATCGGGCCCCTTCCGCTCCTCCCCGAGCGGGCCGCCGCCGGACACTGGACCGCGTCGGGCGTCCAGCTCCCGCTGGCCGGCGACTGGCGGATCGACGTGACCGTCCGCACCTCCGACATCGACCAGACGACCGTCCAGAAGAACGTGAAGATCGGCTGACCAGCGTGACCCAGAACAGCGAACCCACCGAGAACGCCGAGAGCCCCACGATCGACATCTCCCGGCGCCGTCTGCTGGGCACGGTCGGCGCCGCGGGCGCCGCCGGGCTCGCGCTCGGCGCCGCGGGCGGAGCCCTCGTGCAGTCCGGGGCCTCCGGGTCCGGGACGGCGGGCTCCGGCGGTGCTCCCAGCAGCCTCGGCGCCACCCGGGTCGACTTCCACGGGGACCACCAGGCCGGCATCACCACGCCCCTCCAGGCCAAGGGGCACGTCCTCGCCTTCGACCTCGCGCCCGGTGCCGGACGTACCGAGGCCGCCGCCCTGATGCGGCGCTGGTCCGACACCGCGCGGCGGCTGACGGCGGGCGAGACCGCCCCGGTCGCCGACACCGGCATCGCGCTCGGCTCCGGACCCTCCTCCCTGACGGTGACCTTCGGATTCGGTCACTCCTTCTTCGAGCGCACCGGCCTCACGGCCCGCCGCCCCGCCGCCCTGGATCCGCTGCCCGCCTTCTCCGCCGACCGGCTCGACGCCCAGCGCAGCAACGGCGACCTCTGGGTCCAGATCGGCTCCGACGACGCACTGGTCTCCTTCCACGCGCTGCGCGCCCTGCAGAAGGACGCCGGAGAGGCGGCCCGGCCGCGCTGGCAGATGAACGGCTTCAACCGTTCTCCCGGTGCCACCGCTTCCCCCATGACCGCCCGCAACCTCATGGGCCAGGTCGACGGCACCAACAACCCGAAGCCCACCGAAGCCGACTTCGACCGGCGGATCTTCGTCCAGGGCACCGTGCCCCCGGAGCACGCCTGGATGGTCGGGGGCTCGTACGCCGTCGTACGCCGCATCCGCATGCTCCTCGACCAGTGGGACCAGCAGTCGCTGGCCCAGCAGGAACAGGTCATCGGCCGCACGAAGGCCACCGGCGCCCCGCTGACCGGAGGCGGCGAGACCACCGCCCTGGACCTCGACAAGACCGGTGCCGACGGAAAGCCGGTCATCCCCTCCAACGCGCACGCCCGGATCTCCGCACCCGCGCAGAACGGCGGAGCGGCCATGCTCCGGCGCCCCTTCTCGTACCACGACGGGATCTCCGCCGACGGAACCCCCGACGCGGGGCTGCTCTTCATCTGCTGGCAGGCCGATCCCTCCCGTGCTTTCGTCCCCGTCCAGCGCAAGCTCGACCGCGGCGACGCCCTGTCGGAGTTCATCCGTCACGAGTCGAGCGGCCTGTACGCGGTGCCGCCCGGCGCACGCCCGGGGGAGTACGTGGGGCAACGGCTGCTCGAAGGGTGAACAGCCCAGGTGGCCTGCGGGCCCCGGCATTAGGCTGATCGCATGTCGGCCACCCGCTTCACCTACCTCGGTCCCGAAGGCACGTTCACCGAAGCCGCCCTTCGCACCCTCCCCGAAGCCGCGACCCGGGAGCTCGTCCCGATGGTTTCGGTACCGGCCGCCCTGGACGCCGTGCGCAACGGCGAGGCCGCGGCGGCCCTGGTCCCGATCGAGAACTCGGTGGAGGGCGGGGTCACCTCGACCCTGGACGAGCTGGCCGCCGGCGTGCCGCTGATGATCTACCGCGAGGTGCTGCTCCCCATCGCGTTCGCGCTGCTGGTGCGGCCCGGGACCCAGCTCTCGGACGTCAAGACCGTCACGGGGCACCCCGTCGCCCAGCCGCAGGTGCGCAACTGGCTGCGGTCGAACCTGCCCGACGCCCTGTGGGAGTCGGCTGCGTCCAATGCCGACGGTGCCCGGCTGGTGCAGGAGGGGCGTTTCGACGCCGCCTTCGCGGGCGAGTTCGCGGCCGCCACCTACGGGCTGGTCCCGCTGGTGACCGAGATCCACGACGCGCAGAACGCGGAGACCCGCTTCGTGCTCGTCGGGCGTCCTGCCCGGCCAGCCGCGCCGACCGGCGCCGACAAGACCTCCGTCGTGCTGTGGATGGGCGACGACCGCCCCGGCGCGCTGCTGGAACTGCTCCAGGAGTTCGCCGTCCGCGGGGTGAACCTGATGCTGATCCAGTCCCGGCCGACGGGTGCGGGGATCGGGAACTACTGCTTCGCCGTGGACGCCGAGGGCCACATCTCCGACCGCCGGGTCGGCGAGGCGCTCATGGGCCTCAAGCGGACCTGCCCGCAGATCAGGTTCCTCGGTTCCTACCCGCGCGCCGGCGTCGCTCAGGGTGACGTCCAGGCGGCGCGGGCCGGTACCTCCGACAGCGAGTTCACCGCGGCTTCGGACTGGCTGACGCGCTGCCTCGACGGGCGCCCCTGACGCTCTGTCCACTGCCCGGTCCACTGTCCACAGAGTTATCCACAGGGATCGATGCGGACCTGGGGACAAGTCGACAGAGCAACACGACAAGGTCGACAAATCGGTCGGGTAGCGCAGGTTTCGCGCTGACGAGCGGGAGGTGAACGGTGTCACCCCTGTATCACCGATCAACTCTTTGGGGCGAGTCATTCCCACCCGAATGAGTGTGTGAGGGTGGTTTGAACCCTGATTGGGTCCACGCACTCCATCATCGGGATTGATCTAATCCTGTGTCCACAGATCCAGCGCACAGCCTGTGGATAAGCCGGTCGCCCGGGGAATTCCTGTGGACAAGGCAGACCCTCCGGCCCTGCTCAGAGGCCGCCCGATCGCTGCCCGTGCGTCCCCTTTCGGGGAATGGGGATGGTTTTATCGGCCTCCGCGGAAGGACTGCTTCCACTCTCCCGTCCGAAGTTTTCCATTCGCGGCAATTAGGACAAAGCGACACGCAGCGTGATATCGGTGCGCTCCCCCGAAGCCCGGCCCGGTAGCCTGGAGGGGTGATTGACCTCCGGCTGCTCCGTGAAGACCCTGACCGTGTCCGCGCCTCGCAGCGCGCCCGTGGAGAGGACGTCGCCCTCGTCGACGCACTGCTCTCCGCCGACGAGCGCCGCAGGTCCTCCGGCATGCGATTCGACGAACTCCGCAACGAGCAGAAGTCGCTCGGCAAGCTGATCCCCAAGGCCTCTCCGGAGGAGCGGGCCGAGCTGCTGAAGAAGGCCGATCAGCTCAAGCAGGACGTCAAGGCGGCCGAGGCCGAGCAGAACGAGGCGGACGAAGCCGCCAAGCAGCTGCTCCTGCGGCTCGGGAACATCGTCCACACGGACGTGCCCGTCGGCGGCGAGGAGGACTTCGTCGTCCTGGAGACGCACGGCACCATCCGTGACTTCGGCGCCGAGGGCTTCGAGCCCAAGGACCACCTGGAGCTCGGCGAGTCCCTGGGCGCCATCGACGTCGAGCGCGGTGCCAAGGTCTCCGGCTCGCGCTTCTACTACCTCACCGGTGTCGGCGCCCTGCTGGAGCTCGCCCTCGTCAACGCGGCCATCGCACAGGCCACCGAGGCCGGCTTCGTCCCGATGCTCACCCCCGCGCTGGTCCGCCCGCGCGCCATGGAGGGCACCGGCTTCCTCGGCCAGGCCGCGGAGAACGTGTACCACCTGGAGGGCGACGACCTCTACCTGGTCGGTACCTCCGAGGTCCCGCTCGCCGCGTACCACATGGACGAGATCATCGACGCGGACAAGCTGCCGCTGCGCTACGCCGGCTTCTCCCCGTGCTTCCGCCGCGAGGCCGGCACGTACGGCAAGGACACCCGCGGCATCTTCCGCGTCCACCAGTTCGACAAGGTCGAGATGTTCTCGTACGTCGCTCCGGAGGAGGCCGAGGCCGAGCACCAGCGTCTCCTGGACTGGGAGAAGCAGTGGCTGACCAGCCTCGAGCTGCCGTTCCAGGTCATCGACGTGGCCACCGGCGACCTGGGCGCCTCCGCCTCCCGCAAGTTCGACTGCGAGGCGTGGATCCCCACGCAGGGCAAGTACCGCGAGCTGACCTCCGCCTCGAACTGTGACAGCTTCCAGGCCCGCCGCCTTTCGGTGCGCTACCGCGACGGAAAGAAGACCGCTCCGCTGTCCACCCTGAACGGAACGCTGTGCGCGGTCCCGCGCACGATCGTCGCGATCCTGGAGAACCACCAGCAGGCCGACGGCACGGTCCGGGTTCCCCCGGTGCTCCGGCCCTACCTGGGCGGTCGCGAAGTCCTGGAGCCGGTCGCCAAGTGAGCACGGCCCCGTTCCCGTACAAGCTCGTCGCGACCGACCTCGACGGGACGCTGCTGCGCGGCGACGACACCGTCTCGGAGCGCACCCGTGAGGCGCTGCTCGCGGCCACCGCGGCGGGCGCAGCGCACATCATCGTCACCGGCCGCGCCGTGCCGTGGACCCGGCACGTCCTCGACGACCTCGGCTACAAGGGCATCGCCGTCTGCGGACAGGGCGCGCAGGTCTACGACGCCGGCGCGCACCGGCTGCTGACCTCGGTGACCCTCGACCGGAAGCTGGCCGCGCTGGCGCTGGAGAAGCTCGAGGCCGAGGTGGGTCCGCTGGCGCTCGCCGCCAGCCGGGACGGAGTCGAGGGCGAGGTGCTCTTCGGCCCCGGCTACCAGGTCCAGGAGGGCCTTCCGGCGCTCTACCTGGAGGACACCTCCGAGGTCTGGTCGGCTCCGCTGAACAAGCTGTACATCCAGCACCCCGAGCTGGACGAGGACGCCCTCGTGCAGGTGGCCCGGGAGACCGTGGGCAGCCTGGTCGGAGTCGTCATGGCCGGTCCGGGCATCGTGGAGATCCTGCCGCTGGGGCTGACCAAGGCCACCGGCCTCTCGCTGGCCGCGCGCCGGCTGGGGGTGAAGGCGGCCGAGACGATCGCCTTCGGCGACATGCCCAACGACATACCGATGTTCGGCTGGGCCGCGCACGGAGTGGCGATGGCCAACGCGCACGCGGAGCTCAAGGCGGTGGCCGACGAGGTCACCACCTCCAACGAGGAGGACGGCATCGCCGTGGTCCTCGAGCGTCTGCTGGGCGCCGCCTGACCGAGCAGAAGAGAACGGAAGGTCCGGAACGGCCCGCGCCGCGAGGCGCGCTCGAAGTGGCCGTTCCGGACCTTCTTTGTTCTCCCCGCACGGCTCACTCTGCCCCCGCCGCACGCCTCGTACCAGTGAATTTCCCTGCGTCAGCCGGGCTTCCGGTGCGGATGCGGGTGCCGGGTCAGCGGCCAGGCGAGGAGGCCGACGGCGAGCGCGATGGCGTGGCCGAGGTCGGTGAAGGTGCCGTCGCTGACGAGCGGGAGCCCGAAGAAGGCCACGGCCCCGGCCAGGTAGAACCAGCGCCAGGGGCCGGGCAGGCGGTACGTCAGCACCCCGACGGCGGTCGCGAGTCCGTAGCTGACCCCGATGTCGACGACGTGGACCATGCTGCGCGGGGCGCGGTGGTCCTCGATGGCCATCAGGACCAGCTTCTGGCTGATCAGGGTGGCCGTGATGTGTCCGGTCGCGACGATGAAGAGCCAGCGCAGGGTGCCGAGCCAGCGCTCTACATTGGCGTGGAAGACCTCGAAGAGGACGAAGTAGAGCGGGAGCGAGGCCGGGTTCTCGATCCAGAACGCGCTGCTGAGCAGCGCGCGGACGGGGTGCCGGGCGAGCTCGTGGATATTGCTGCTGTTGCGGTGGAGCAGGACGTGTTCGAGATGATCCGGCACGATCACGACCACGATGCTGGTGACCACGATGATCAGCAGCCATATGTGGGTGCCGGGCGTGGAACGTATCCAGGACCGTACTGGCCTGGACGGCTCGGGCCCGGTGTGCTCGATCATGCACCGATGATCTCGCGCAAAGCTGTGCCCCGCCTGACCGGTGGGCCGGGCGGGGCACTGTTTCACGTGAAACATTCGGCGCGGGCGTCGCCGGGACGCCGGTGCGGAGGTCCTACTCCTCGCCCGCCAGGGTCAGGCGGCGGAGCTTCTGGCCCGCGTAGAAGGTGGCGCCGACGGTGACCGCGACGAGCAGGATCACCGCGGTGGGCAGCCCGACGGTGGCGTCCACGTACCCCTCGCCCGCGACCTTCTGCGCGAGGGCCAGCGACCACTGCTGGACGCTGAGGGTCTTGGCGCCGTCGACGAGGCTGCCGAAGAGCGACTCCCAGATCAGGGCGTAGACCAGGCCGAAGACGACCGCATGCCGGCTGACGGTGCCCAGCAGCAGGAACAGGGCGCTGTAGGCGACCGAGGCGACGAGGGCGGCGACGGTGTAGGCCACCGCGATCTGCTGGCCGTTGCCGTTGAGGATGAAGCCGGCGATCAGGGTGGGGATCGCCGAAAAGACCATGGTGACCGCGATCGCGACGGTCAGCTTCGTCAGGATGATCGTCGGGCGCTTCACCGGCTTCGAGAGCAGGTAGACGATCGAGCCGTCGTCGATCTCCGGGCCGATGGCGCCGGTGCCGGCGATGACGCCGATCAGGGGGACCATCGTGGCCAGGGCGAACCCGCCGAGGAGGTCGGCGGCGACCTTGTCGTCGAGCCCGGTGAAGGCGCGCACGGCGATGGAGATGGCGATCAGCAGGACCGGCAGCGCGCAGAGGATCAGCGCGCGGCGGCGGCCGAGCAGGGCCCGGTAGGTGAGCCGGGCAACGGTGGGGTTGTACATGGGTGCCAGCTCCTTCAGGCCGCGACGAGGTAGGAGAAGACCGACTCGAGGGACTCGTCGGAGGGCGAGACCGTCAGCAGCCGGATGCCGTGCTCGCGGGCGACCCGCGGCAGCAGCTCGGTGAAGCGCCCGAAGTCGACGGCCTGGATGCGCAGGGCGCCTTCCTTGAGGTCCACCTCGATCCCGGCGGTGGACGGGTCGGCGATCAGGGCCGCGGCGAGGGCCCGGTCGTCGGAGGAGCGGATGAGGTAGCGGTGCGGGCGGTCCGTCATCAGGCGGCGGATCTTGCGGAAGTCGCCGGAGGCGGCGTGCCGGCCGGCGACGACCACCTCGATGTGGGAGGCGAGCTGTTCGACCTCCTCCAGGATGTGCGAGGAGAACAGCACGGTGCGGCCCTCGTCGCCCATGCGCCGCAGCAGCTCCATGAGCTGCATGCGCTGGCGCGGGTCCATGCCGTTGAACGGCTCGTCGAGCAGGAGCACCGAGGGGTCGTGGACCAGGGCGGAGGCCATCTTCACGCGCTGGCGCATGCCCTTGGAGTACGTGGAGATCTTGCGGTCCTGCGCGTACTCCATCTCCACCGTGGCCAGGGCCCGCTGGGCGGCCGCCTCGTCGAGGCCGTGCAGTTCGGCGTTGGCGACGACGAACTCCGTGCCGGTGAGGAAGTCGTACATGGCCTCGCGCTCGGGCACGACGCCGATCTGCTTGTAGACCTGCTCGTTCTGCCAGATCGGGGTGCCGTCGAGAGTGACGGTGCCCGTGGAGGGGGCGAGGAAGCCGCCCATCATGTTGATGAGGGTGGACTTGCCGGCGCCGTTGGGGCCCAGCAGGCCGGTGACTCCGGGACCGATGCGCATGGTCACGTCGTTGACGGCGACGACGTTCCCGAACCAGCGGGAGGTGTGGTCGATGTCGATGATGCTCATGGGCGCAGCCCATTCCTTAGAGGGGTGGTGGCGGGCGACGGGTGGGAGCTCACAGCCCGGCCTTCCGGTAGCGGGCCATCAGGGCGGCGTAGGAGCCGGCGATGAGGCCGAGGATGACGAGCAGGTAGACGAAGCCGGCGCCGGTGCCGGGGCCCTCGCTGCCGGGGAAGCCGGAGTCGGCGCCGAGGAAGGCCGTCTGCAGGCCGTCGATGAGGCTCATCGGGGAGAAGAGGCCCAGCCACTCGATGCCCCCGGTCGAGCCCGTCTCGTAGGCGATGGCCTGGACTGCGGAGACGGCGCCGTAGGGGATCAGGAGCACGGCGATGATGGCGGCGACGCCGAAGCCGCGGCGCGGGGTGAGCGCGGCCATGACCAGGCCGAGGCCGGAGAAGAGCAGCGAGAGCAGCAGTACCGACACCAGTGCCTGCCCGAATCCCTTGGTCTGGTCGGCGAAGTCGAACTTCGCCAGGAGCGAGCCGATCCACATGATCAGCAGCGGAGTGGCAGTCAGGATGAACAGGGCCGAGGCCATGGCCGCGAACTTGGCCACGACGTAGTCGACGCGCTCGATGGGCCGCGAGAAGTAGAGCGGCACCGTCTTGAAGCGCAGGTCCCGCGAGACGGACTGCGGCGCCTGGGAGGCCAGGTAGAGGTAAACGATCACCTGGGTGGTCATGGCGTACGTCGTGTACTTGATCGGCAGCGAGGTCGAGCCGGGCACCGTGATGGCGACCGCGACGAGGATCAGCGCGGGAACGCACATCACCGCGAAGAGCAGCATCGGCAGCACCTTGGACTTGGCCGAGCGGCCGAGTCCGTAGGCGCCGCGCAGGGACTGCGCGAACAGCGACTTGCGGGCGTAGGAGCGGCCGAGCCGGGGGCCGTCGTAGGACCGGTAGCCGATGTTGTGGATCTGGGTCGAGGTGTCAGGCGCCATCGGAACCGGCTCCCTTCTGCTGGGTGGCGGCCCAGGCGGTGGCCTGGGCGGACTGGGCTGCGAACTGCTCGGCCCGGGCGGCCGCCGCGTCGCTGTCGCGGAAGACCTCCGCGATCTGGTGGCGGCGCTGTTCCATGCGGACCAGGCCGATGCCGAGATCGGCGACGGTGTCGCGGACGAGGTCGTACGTGGCCTCGCCGGTGGCCTCGACCAGGAGGATGTGGCCGGCTCCGGGCAGGCCCTGCTCCTCGCCGGCGTGCAGCGTCACCCCCGCCTCGGCGAGCGCCTTGCGCAGGGCGGCGGTGCCGTCCGGGTGGGCGTCGGAGTCGGTGACCTCGACCGCGAGGGTCGTGGTGGTCTGGGTGAAGTCGCTGGTGGAGCTGGAGCGCAGCAGCTTGCCGCCGTCGACGACCACGACGTGGTCGCAGGTCCGCTCCAGCTCGCCGAGCAGGTGGGAGGTGACCAGGACCGAGATGCCGAAGTCGGTGTAGACGCGGCGGATCAGGCCCAGCATCTCGTCGCGGCCGACCGGGTCGAGGCCGTTGGTGGGCTCGTCGAGGAGGACCAGCTGCGGGTCGTGGACCAGCGCCTGGGCGAGCTTGACGCGCTGCTTCATGCCGGTGGAGTAGCCGCCGATGGGGCGGTAGCGCTCCTCGTACAGCCCCACGTGGCGCAGCGTGTCCGCGGTGCGCTCACGGGCGGCGGTCGGCGGGAGCCCGGACATGCGCGCCATGTGCACGACGAACTCGGTGGCCGAGACGTCGGGTGGCAGGCAGTCGTGTTCGGGCATGTAGCCGACGCGCTCGCGGATCGCGCTGCCATGGGTGGCTACGTCGAGTCCGAGCACGGCGGCAGTGCCCTCGGTGGCGGGGGAGAGTCCCAGCAGAATCTTGATCAGCGTGGACTTGCCGGCTCCGTTGGCGCCCACGAGCCCGGTAACGCCGGGCCCGATGTCCAGGGAGAGCCGGTCGAGGGCGGTCACTCGGGGGTACCGCTTGCTCAGGCTTTCGGTCGCGATGACAGTCACGTGGACGACGTTAGTGGCGCACGGAGCGCGGATCGTCAGACCTGGAGCTCGATCCGGTCTCCGCCTTCAGGACTACGGACCCCGACATAAGGCTGACGTAGGGCTGATGCGTACCGGACAAGTTTGTCCACAGGTCCGTGCACGGGCCTTGACGTGATCTCCGGTCATTGTCACATTCATCAGTGTCAAGTTACGGGCGCGTACGGCTACATGGACGGACGGCTGGCATGGCTGGGGACACCAGGCAACGCACGAAGCGACGCACCGAGGAGCTCTCCGCCGAGCTGCGCGGGTTCAAGGAGGTGCAGCGCCTCTCCTACGAGTGCGCGGAGGCCGTCGCGGCGCAACTGCGCCCCGGCGTGACCGAGCGCGAAGCCGCGCGGATGCAGCGCGACTGGCTGCGCGAGCGCGGGGTGCGGGACTGGTTCCACATGCCGTTCGCGTGGTTCGGGGACCGGACCGCCTTCACCGGCTTCAAGATCCCCCTGCAGTTCTTCCCGACGAACCGGGCCCTGGAGCCGGGGATGCCCTTCATCCTCGACATGGCCCCCGTCTACAAGGGCCACACCGCGGACATCGGGTACTCGGGCAGCCTCGGCCTCAACCCGGTGCAGGACCGGCTCATGTCCGATCTGCGGGCACACCGCACACTGATCCTCGACCAGGTCCGCGAGCGCCGCTCCCTGCGCGACATCTACGAGGAGGTGGAGCGGCTGATGATCCGCCAGGGGTACACGAACCGGCACCGGGCCTACCCCTTCGGGGTCATCGCGCACAAGATAGACCGGGTCAGGGAGCGGAGCTGGGCCCCGACCGCGTTCGGGTTCGGCACCCAGGCCCTGAAGGGGCTGGCCTCCGATGCCCTGCGCGGCCACCGCGAGGGCTGGTCCCCGCTGTGGAGCCCCTACCGCTTCTCCGACCACCCGCCGCAGCCCGGTCTGTGGGCGGTGGAACCGCACCTGGGCTTCCGGGGCACCGGCGCGAAGTTCGAGGAGATCCTGGTCGTCACCGACTCCCGGGACCCCGAGGAGAGCGCGTACTGGCTGGACGACGATCTGCCGCACGTGCGGCGCTGGGCTGAGGAGAAGGCGGCATGAGCGCAATGACGGACGCTGGCCTGGCGGGCGCGCGCGAGCGCTGGGTGAGTACCGGCGGGGTCGAGCTGTGCGTCGCCGAACTCGGCGACACGGACCGGCCGACCGTGGTCCTGGTGCACGGGTACCCGGACAGCAAGGAGGTCTGGTCCCAGGTCGCCGAGCAGCTGGCCTCCCGGTTCCACGTCGTGCTCTACGACGTACGGGGACACGGGCGCTCCACCGCACCGCGGCCGCTGCGCGGCGGGTTCACCCTGGAGAAGCTGACCGACGACTTCCTCGCGGTCGTGGACGCGGTCAGCCCGGACCGCCCGGTGCACCTGGTCGGCCACGACTGGGGCTCCGTGCAGGGCTGGGAGTTTGCGACGGTCGCCCGGACCGAGGGCCGGATCGCCTCCTTCACCTCGATGTCGGGGCCCTCCCTGGACCACTTCGGACACTGGATCAAGAAGCGGATGGCCCGGCCCACCCCGCGCCGGGCGGCCCAGCTGCTGAACCAGGGCGCCAAGTCCTGGTACGTGTACATGCTGCACACGCCCGTGCTGCCGGAGCTCGCCTGGCGCGGCCCGCTCGGCAAGCGCTGGCCCAAGCTGCTCCAGCGGGTGGAGGGGATACCGGCCGGGGACTATCCCACGGCCTCCCTGCCCTCCGACGCCGCACACGGCGCCTGGCTCTACCGGGACAACGTCCGGCCGCGGCTGCGCCGGCCGCGCGCCGACGCGTACGCCCACGTACCGGTCCAGCTGATCACCCCCACCGGGGACGCCTTCCTCTCCGAGCGGCTCTACGACGAGGTGGAGCTGTGGGCGCCGGACCTGGTGCGGCGCACCCTGCCGGCCAAGCACTGGGTGCCGCGGACCCGGCCCGACCAGCTGGCCGCGTGGATCACCGAGTTCGTCACCGCCCGGGAGGAGCCCGCCGCGCGGACGCCGGAGCAGAGGGCCCCGGGGAAGTACGCGGACCGTTTCGGCGGCCAGTTGGTCCTGGTCACCGGAGCAGCCAGCGGCATCGGCCGGGCCACCGCCTTCGCGTTCGCCGAGGCCGGTGCCCGCGTGGTGTGCGTGGACCGGGACGCCGACGGCGCTGCCCGCACCGCGGACATGGCCCGCCTGGTCGGAGCGCCGCAGGCCTGGGGCGAGGGCGTCGACGTCAGCGACGAGCAGGCCATGGAGAAGCTCGCCGAGAAGGTCGCCTCCGAGTACGGGATCGTGGACGTCCTGGTCAACAACGCCGGGATCGGCCTGTCGGGCCCGTTCCTGGACACGACCTCCGAGGACTGGAAGAAGGTCCTCGACGTCAATCTCTGGGGCGTCATCCACGGCTGCCGGCTCTTCGGCCGGCAGATGGCCGAGCGCGGGCAGGGCGGACACATCGTCAACACCGCCTCCGCCGCCGCCTACCTGCCGTCCAGGACGCTGCCCGCGTACAGCACCTCCAAGGCGGCGGTGCTGATGCTCAGCGAATGCCTGCGGGCCGAGCTGGCCTCGAAGTCGATCGGGGTGTCGGCGATCTGCCCCGGCATCGTCAACACCAACATCACCGCCACCTCCCGCTTCGCCGGAGTGGACGAGGCGGAGGAGAAGCGGCGCCAGCAGAAGTCCTCCCGGCTCTACGGCCTGCGCAACTTCCCGCCGGAGAAGGTCGCGGACGCGATCCTGCTCGCGGTCGTGAAGAACCAGGCCGTGGTCCCGGTGACCCCCGAGTCCAAGGGCGCCCTGTGGATGTCCCGGTTCGCGCCCGGCACGCTGCGGCGGATCGCGAGACTGGAGCCCAGGCTGTGAGCGGGGCGGTCGCCGGCAAGGGCCCCGGCAAGGGCGCCGGGTACGCGATCGCGCCGCGCCGGGTGGCCTTCGACTGGAGGACCACCCCGCTGCACTGGATACCGGACGAGCCCACCGCCACCCACGTCATCAACGTGCTGCACCTGCTGCTGCCGGCGGGTGAGCGGTGGTTCGTGAAGGTCTTCAAAGAGGGCCTGCCCCTGGTCACGGACCCGAAGCTGCGCAGCGACGTGAAGGGGTTCATGGGCCAGGAGGCCACGCACAGCGTGCAGCACTCCTACGTCCTGGACCACCTCGCCGAGCAGCGCCTGCCCACCGAGGCGTACACGAAGTACGTGGACTTCCTCTTCGAGAAGCTGCTGGGGGAGACCCCGCCGTTCGGTGCCCCGGTCACGGCGCAGGAGTGGCTGCGCTTCCGGCTCTCGCTGATCGCCGCGATCGAGCAGTTCACGGCGGTCCTCGGGGACTGGGTGCTCGGAGCCGAGGGGCTGGACGCGGCCGGGGCGGACGAGATCATGCTCGACCTGCTGCGCTGGCACGGCGCGGAGGAGGTGGAGCACCGCTCCGTCGCCTTCGACATGTACCAGCACTGCGGCGGCGCGGGCCTGCCCCGCTACGTCCGGCGGGTCGGGGGCATGGCCGTGGTCACCCCGGTCCTGGGCTGGCTGTGGATCGCGGGGGCCTCGTACCTCCTGCGCAACGACCCCGAACTGCGCGGTCGGACCCGCTATTCGCTGCGGGAGCACAACCGGGCCGTGGCCAAGGGTCTGCTGCCCACTTGGAGAGAGCTCGGCACGGCCATACCCCGCTACCTGCGGCGGTCGTACCATCCCTCGCAGGAGGGCTCGCTGCGCAGGGCGGTCGAGTACCTCGCGGCTTCACCTGCCGCCCGGTCAGCTGCGGGCGCGGTCGGCCGAGCCGCCATGTCGTAGGGAGCCGGGATTGTCCGATCAGGCAGTAGCCGAGTACCGGATCGAGGATCTGGCGCACCACAGCGGTGCGACCGTCCGCACGATCCGGGCGTACCAGGACCGCGGTCTGCTGCCGAAGCCGGAGCGGCGAGGCCGTTCCAACGTCTACCGGGACACGCATCTGGCGCGGCTGCGCCAGATCGCCGACCTGCTGGACCGCGGGTACACCCTGGCCTCCATCAAGGAGCTGCTGGAGGCCTGGGACGCGGGACGCGGGCTCGGCGGGGTCCTCGGGCTGGTGGCCGAGGTGCACGGGCCGTGGACGGACGAGGAGGCGGCCCGGATAAGCCGGGACGAGCTGAACGAACGGTTCGGCGGCGAGCCCGACGACGAGGCGGTGGGCGAGGCGTGCGAACTGGGCGTGCTGGAGCGGATCCCGGGGCGCCCGGACCAGTTCCTCGTACCGTCCCCGCAGGAGCTGTCCGTGGCCGCCGAGCTGTACGCCGCCGGGGTGCCGCTGCCCGCGATCACCGGTCACCTGCGGGAGCTGCGCGGGCACGTGGAGCTCATCGCCTCGCGCTTCCTGGAATTCACCACGGAGCACGTCTTCGCCCGGTACCTGGGCGCGGTCCCGCCGACGGACTCCGACGCGGCCGAGGCGGCGACGATGGTACGGAGACTGCGGCCACTGGCGCAGCAGACGGTGGACGCGGAACTGGCGCGGGCGATGCGCCTCTTCGCGACCCGGCACCTCCAGCGCCACCTCGGGGCCGTCGGAACCCCGCAGCCCACCGGGCCGGCCCCCGTGGCCCTGCCCGCGGAGACCGTGCGGGCGGTGCAGGAGCTGGTGGGGCCCGACCATGTGGCGGAGTTCGTCCGGGCCGCCACGGAGCGGGAGTTGCAGGCCCGGACGATGAACGATCTGGCCAGCCGCGGCGGCCGGTAGTGCTCGCTCAGTAGTCCACAGGCCGGATCACGCTTTTGTCGGCGAAACCGGCGCAAAGGGCTGTGGACAAGTGCGGCCGTCCTGTGGGGAACCCGTCCCGGAGGGTCAGCCGACGGCCTGGTAGGCCGGTCCGGGAGCGCTGCTTTCGGCCACCGGGGCGGCGGGGCCGGTGTTGGCCGCAGCAGCGGCCTTGGCGGTGCCGGCGGCTGCCCGGCGGGTGTTCCCGTAGAGCACGGCCGCGAGGACCAGACCGAGGATCCCGCCGAGGAGCTGGGCGGCGACGAACCCGGGCAGCGACTGCGGGGCGATGCCGGTGAAGGAGTCGCTGAAGCTGCGCCCGATGGTGCCGGCCGGGTTGGCGAAGGACCCGGAGGAGGTGAACCAGATCGCGGCGGCGATGTAGGCGGCGACCGCGGCCGGGATCAGCTTCGGCCGGCCGATGCGGCCGAGGCCCTGGATCACCAGGACCAGTCCGGCGGTGGCCACAACCTCCCCGACGAGCAGGTGTCCGCCGTCGCGGACCTGGGTGGAGAAGGCTCCGGGGACGCGGCCGAACATCGTTTCCGCGAGGACCGCGCCGGCTATGGCCCCGGCGGTCTGGGCCGCCACGTAGACCAGGGCCTCCCGGCCGTCGACCCCTTCGCCGCCGCTGCGGCGCCCCCACCAGTCCGTGAGGGTGACCACCGGGTTGAGGTGGGCGCCCGAGAGCGGCCCGAAGAGCGTGATGATCAGCCCGAGCCCGATGGCCGAGGCGAGCGAGTTGGCGACCAGGGCCACACCCGTGTCCGAGGTGAGCGACGCGGCCTGGATTCCCGATCCGATGACGACCACGAGGAGGGCGGCGGTGCCGACGAGCTCGGCGGTCGCACGCCGCGACAGAGACGCACTGTTTGTCATACTTTTCTTCCCCTTGAGTGGCAGTTCAGCGGAAAATGTATTCCGTATCTTGGAAACGCGATAGGGGGAGTCCATGTTCGGGAGAACGGCGAAAAATCACTGCGCGGGACCCGGCCGAGCCGTCACGCTGGGCGAATGGATGACAAGCGCACCGTGAAGGTGTCCAAATACGTCTCGAAACACCTCCGCCATCAGCCGGAACGCATCGGACTGGTGCTCGACCCGCACGGCTGGGTGGAGATCGACGATCTTCTGAGCGCCGCGGCCGCCCACGGCTTCCCCATCAGCCGGGCCGAGCTCGACCACGTGGTCGCCGCCAACGACAAGCAGCGGTACGCCGTCGACGGCAGCCGGATCCGCGCCAGCCAGGGACACACCGTCCCCGTGGACCTGGGCCTGCCGGAGGCGGAACCGCCCGCGTACCTCTACCACGGCACCGTCGCGGCCGCCCTGGACGCGATCCGCGCCGAGGGGCTGCGCCCGATGGCCCGCCACCACGTCCACCTCTCCCCGGACCGGGAGACCGCGACCCGCGTCGGCGCACGGCGCGGCCGGCCCATCGTCCTCTCCGTGGACGCGGGAGCGATGCGCGCCGCGGGGCACGTCTTCCGGATCAGCGCCAATGGGGTCTGGCTGGTGGACTCCGTGCCGCCGCAATTCCTGCGGTTCCAATAAACCGGGGTCTTCGGGTATCCGGGCCTCCAGGTCTCCGGGTCTCAGAGGCCCCGGAATTCACCGGGGGATTGTCAGATGATCCCCCTAGTCTGTTCCTCACTCCGGGATCTGTGAGGGGGGTACCTCGCGGTCGCCGAACAACCCGTACCAGCACGCGAGGTGACGCCCCATGACGTCCGAAGAGCCCCATCCGAACACCTTCCAGGTCGACCTGCGCGGCCTGGTCGACCTGCTCTCCCACCACCTCTACTCCAGCCCCCGCGTCTACGTCCGCGAGCTCCTCCAGAACGCCGTCGACGCCGTCACCGCACGCCACGCCCTCGATCCCGGGGCCGAGATCCGCATCCGCCTGTCGGCGACCGGAAACCGGGTCACCATCGAGGACAGCGGCATCGGCCTGACCGCCGACGAGGCCCACTCCCTCCTCGCCACCATCGGCCGCAGCTCCAAGCGCGGGGGCCCGCACGGCCTGGAGACCACCCGTCAGGAGTTCCTCGGCCAGTTCGGCATCGGGCTGCTCGCCTGCTTCGTCGTCGCCCGCGAGATCCGCGTGGTCACCCGCTCCGCCCGTGATCCGCTGGCCGCGCCCGTCGAATGGCTGGCCACGGACGACGGCTCGTACACCGTCCGCGAACTCCCCTCCGACGCCCGCCCGGAGCCCGGCACCACCGTCGTGCTGGAGGCCCGCCCCGGCGCCGAGGAGTGGACCGTCCCGGCCAAGGTCGAGCAGCTGGCCCGCGACTACGGCTCCCTGCTGCCCTACGACATCACCTTCGACGACGGCTCCGCCGCCGGACCCCGCCCGGTCACCGACCGGCCCGCCGTCTGGGACCGGCCCTTCCCCACCCCGGCGGCCCGCCGGGTCGCGCTCGCCGGGCACTGCGCGCAGCTCTTCGGTTTCACCCCGCTCGACAGCATCGACCTCGACCTGCCCGTGGCCGGAGTGCGCGGAGTCGCGTACGTCCTGCCCGAGCCGACCAGCCCCGCGCACCGGCCCGGACACCGCGTCCACCTCAAGGGCATGCTGCTGACCGACAAGGCCGACAACCTGCTGCCCGACTGGGCGTTCTTCGTCCGCGCCGTCCTCGACACCGACACCCTGCGGCCCACCGCCTCCCGCGAGAACCTGTACGACGACGAGACGCTGGCCGCCGTCCGCGAGGCCCTCGGCGCCCGCGTCCGCGCCTGGCTCGCCGAGCTCGCCGCGAGCGAACCCGAGCGGCTGGCCGCGTTCCTGAGCGTCCACCACCTCGGGGTGAAGTCGATGGCCCGGCACGACGCAGAGCTGCTCGGCCTGATGCTGCCCTGGCTGCCGTTCGAGACCAGCGACGGTTCGATGAACCTGGAGGAGTTCACCGCCGCGCACACCGAGATCCACTTCACCCGGACCGTGGAGGAGTTCCGCCAGATCGCCCCGATCGCGGCGGCCCACGGCCTCGGGGTCATCAACGCCGGCTACACCTACGACGCCGACCTGCTGGCCCTGCTGCCCGCCGTACGGCCGGAGCTCAAGGTCACCGAGCTCGACGCGGGAGCCGTCACCGAACGCCTCGACCCGGTGCCGACCTCCGCCGAACTCGCCCTGGCCCCCTTCCTGTCCACGGCCCGCACCCGTCTGGAACCCCAGAGCTGCGACGTCGTGCTGCGCGCCTTCCAGCCCGCCGCCGTGCCCGCGCTCTACCTCGACGACCGCCAGGCCCGTCAGGAGCGCGACCGCACCGCCGCCCTCGAAACCGCCGACTCGCTGTGGAGCGGCATCCTCGGCTCCCTGCGCGGCTCAGCCCCGCGCGCCCGCCTCGTGCTCAACCACAACAACCCGCTCGTCCGCCGGATCGCCGCCCTCCCCGACGAGGCCCTGACCGCCACGGCCGTCGAATCGCTGTACGGCCAGGCCCTGCTGAGGTCGCAGCGGCCACTGCGCGCAGCCGACACCACCCTGCTCAACCGGGCCTTCCTCGGGCTCCTGGAATGGGCGACGCACGCCGTCACCGACACGGACAGCACCGACACCCAGGGGGAGCACAAGTGAGCACGATGACACGCGAGGAGATCGAGCGCGGACTGGCCGAGAACCGCCAGGCTCCGGGCGGGACCGCACGCAACGCGCACGCCGAGGCCCTGTCGACCGCCGCCGAGGCGACCGGGGACCGCCCGCTGTTCCGTGCGGCACTGGACAACCTGATCAACGCCTACCTGTACAGCTCCGAGTCCCCGAAGATGCTCGTCCCCTTCGCCCGGCTGCTCCAGGAGTACGACAAGGACCCCGGCGCCTTCGACGAGTGGGACGCCCACTCGCTGTTCTGGCAGTTCAAGTGGATCGCCAGCGCCATCGGCCACTCTCCCGAGATCCCGCTGGAGTCGGCCGCCGGCTGGCTGGACGAGATGGAGCGCCGCTACCGGATCGCCGGCTACAGCGAGCGTCCCGTGCGCGAGGCCGAGCTCTGGCTCGCCGACGCGACCGGCGACGACGAGCGGGCCGGACGCGCCTACGCCCGCTGGCAGGCCGCCGACCGCGACGACATGAGCGACTGCCACGCCTGCGAACTGAACAGCCAGGGCCACTACGCCATGATGCGCGGGGACGACGCCGAGGCGCTGGGGGTGTGGCAGCCGGTGCTGTCCGGTGAGCAGACCTGCGCCGAGGAGCCCCACCGGGTCCTGGCCACCTCGCTGCTGCCGCTGGTACGGCTCGGCCGGTTCGACGAGGCCCGTTCGGCCCATCTGCGCGGGTACCGCCTGGCCCGGGACAAGGAGAGCCTGCTCCCCTCGGTGGGACGGCACATCGAGTTCTGCGCGCTCACCGGGAACGAGTCCCGGGGCCTGGAGATCCTGGCCGAGCACGCGGCGCACGTGGCCCCCCTCGCCAACCTCTCCGACCAGCTGGCCTTCCACGGCGGGGTCCTCGTCCTGCTGCGCCGGCTGACGGAGCTGGGCCACGGGCAGAGCCCCGCCGTCCCCTACGAGGGCAGCCCGCGCACCGTGTCCGAGCTGTACGAGGTGCTGCGCGCGGGCTCGCTCGACATCGCCCGGCGGTTCGACGCCCGCAACGGCTCCCCGCGCGTCTCGGAGCGGTTCCTCGCGCGGATCGGCGCGGCCCCGCTGACCGCGGTCCTGCCGCTGGGCGTACGGAGCTCCGCGCTCGCGGCGCTCCCGCAGCCGAGCCCTGCCCCGAGCGCCGCTCCGGTGCCCGAGGCGGCGCCGGCCGAGGGCTTCGCGGAACTCGTGGCCCGGGCCCGGGCCGCACGCGACCTCGGGCACCCCGGCGCGGACGCCCTCTGGCAGCAGGTGGCCCTGCGCCCCGAGGCGGCGGACGGATCCGATCCGCTGGCCGCCGCCGATGTGGCGGACCACCGGTCCCTGGCGGCCGCCCGGGCCGGCGCCGGCAACGCCGCGGAACTGCTGGCCGGCGTAGGCGAGCGCTACCGGGAGCTGGGGCTCGCGGAGCGCGCCGCCCTGGCCGACCTGCGGCTGGCGACCCTGGCCGGGCAGTCGGGCGCGAAGCCGGGGGAGCTGCGCGAGCTGCTGGCCGTCGCCCTGCGCTCCGCCGAGGCGCTGGAGGCGGACGAGCCGCTGCGGACCCGGCGGATCGCCCTCGCGGAACTGACCGGGATCCGGGTGGAGTCGTACCTCCGGTCGGTCGAGGCCGCCGAGGACCCCGAACACGGGCACGGCCACGGGCACGGCCACGGCGGGATGGCCGACGAGCTGGCCGCCTTCGCCGAGGCCTACGCCGAGGCCCTGCCCGACCTCGCGGCGGAGGCCGAGGAGACGCTGGGCCGGCTCGCCCTCTCGCAGGGAGACCCGGAGCGTGCCGTGACCCTGCTCGCCGGATCCGCCGACCGCTCGGCGGCCGCCGGCCGGCCGTGGCTCGCCGTGGACCCCCTCGTGCTGCGGGCCGGCGTGCTGATGTCGCTGGACCGCACGGCGGAGGCCGAGGAATCGGCCCGCGCCGGGCTGGCGCACGCCGCCGAGCTGACCGACGCCGAGACGCAGGGCGTCGTACGGCTCACCCTGGCCGACATCCTGCTGGGGCGCGGCGAGGCCGGCGCGGAGGCCGCGCGGCACGCTCTGGAGGCGGCGCACTGGTTCGACCAGGCCGGGCTCACCGCCGACGGCGGGGCCCATGCCCGGCTGCTGCTCGCCCGGTGCCACGCCCGCGAGGGCCGCACCGCCGAGGCCTCCGAGGTGCTGCGGTCGACGCTGCCGGACCTGCTGGAGCACGGTGAGGGCCAGGCCGTCTCCGTACGGGAGTTCCTGGGCGACCTGCTGCGCGACCTGAACGACCACCGGGGCGCGGCCGAGCAGTACCTGCTGGCGGCAGGGCTCACGGAGGACTGGGAGGACCCGCGCCCGCAGGCGCACTTGGCCCAGGCCGCCGCCGATCAGCTCTCGGAGGCGCAGCTGGTGCCGGAGGCGGTCGCGGCGTACGAGCGGGCCCTCGAACTGCGCGGCCGGTCGAAGGACGCGCCGGTCGCCGAGGTACGGATCCTGCGCTCGCTGGCCTGGCTGGGGCTGCGCGGGGAGGTCACCGACGCGGCGGTGGCACGGGCCCGGACCCGGATGGACGCGGCGGCCGAGGTGCTGACCACCGTGCTGGCCGGGGCGCCCGAGGACGTCGAGGCACGGGCCGAGCTCGCCGAGACCTGGAACCAGCTCGCCCAGGTCCTCGACCGCCGGGTCCGCGCCGACGAGGAGGCCGACGAGGAAGAGGAGGGGAGCGGGGAGGAACTGGGCGCGGCCGAACTGGAGGCGCTGCGGCTGGAGGAGATCCTGCTCTGGGAGCGGGCGGCCGCCCTCCACGCGGAGCTCGGCCCGGAGCACCTGCAGGCCCGGTTCCAGTGCGTGAACAACGCGGCCTGGACCGAGCACGAGCTCGGCCGTCCCGAGGCCGGCGCCGCCCGGGTCTCGGCACTGGCGGCCGAGGTCCGCGCGCTGCCCGAGGGCGTGGCCCCGGAATGGCTCCTGGAAAGCGCCGAACGCACCACGGAACACCTGCTGCGCACCTCGTCCTGAGGCGGCGCGCTGCCGTCGCCCCGGAATCCCGGGGCGACGGCAGCGCCGGCGATCCGGCTCAGCCCAGCTGCGCGAGCCCCTCGGTGGCGATCCGCTCGAAGACCTCCTGGTCGGCGGCGAAGTCGGAGTCGGGGATGGGCCAGTGGATCACGAGCTCGGTGAAGCCGAGCTCCTGGTGGCGGCCGGCGAAGTCGACGAAGGCCGCAACCGACTCCAGCGGGCGCCCCCGGTCCGGGGTGAAGCCGGTGAGCAGGATCTTGTCCAGCTCGGCCACCTCCCGGCCGGCCTCCGCGCACGCCTTGCCGAGCTTCTCGACCTGGCCGCGCAGGGCCTGCACGGACTGCTCCGGGGTGCCCTCGTCGAAGATCTTCGGATCACCGGTGGTCACCCACGCCTGCCCGTACCGCGCGGCGAGCTTCAGCCCGCGCGGGCCGGTCGCGGCGACGGCGAAGGGCAGCCGGGGCCGCTGGACGCAGCCGGGGATGTTGAAGGCCTCCTCCGCCGAGTAGAAGGTGCCCCGCTGCGAGACGGAGTCCTCGGTGAGCAGCCGGTCGAGGAGCGGCAGGAACTCCCCGAACCGGTCGGCACGCTCCTTGGGGGTCCACGGCTCCTCCTGGCCGAGCACGGTGGCGTCGAACCCGTTGCCGCCGGCGCCGATGCCCAGCGTGACCCGCCCGCCGGAGATGTCGTCGAGGGAGATCAGTTCCTTGGCGAGCGTCACCGGGTGGCGGAAGTTCGGCGAGGTGACGAGCGTGCCGAGGCGCAGCCGCTCCGTGGCCGTCGCGGCGGCCGTGAGCGTCGGCAGCGCGCCGTACCACGGCCCGTTCCGGAAGGTCCGCCAGGACAGGTGGTCGTAGGTGTAGGCCGCGTGGAACCCCAGTTCCTCGGCCCGCTGCCAGCGTTCGCGTCCCCCTTCGTGCCACCGGTGGACGGGAAGGATCACGGTGCTGAGGCGAAGAGTCATGCCCAGAGCCTACGACCGCCACCCCCGGGCGCCGTCATGATCCGCGCTGGGCCTTGCTCCGCCACAGGGCGCGCAGGACCGCGCCGGCCAGGACTTCGCCCAGCAGTACCGGGTCGCGCTCCGGGTGGTGGGCACCCTCCCGTTCGCACGGCGCGCACAGGGCCATCGCCAGGCTCCCGACCCACTTGGGGTGCGGGCCGCCGCAGGCGTCGCAGTCCGACGCGCGGACTGAAGGGATGAGTACGTCTCCCCCGTGTGATGTCGTCGGAACCGGCACCGGGCCGGCGGCGCGAAGGGCGCGGAACCGGCGAGGAGATCCTTCCACCGCCCACTGACAACCATGTGGCGATGTTTCACGTGAAACATCGCCGACCGCCTGCATGGGCGAAGATGGAGCCGTGACCTCGGCTCCCCAGCGCCCGGACGGGCCAACCCCCGCGACCCGGCTCATCGCCACCGACCTCGACGGCACCCTGCTGCGCGACGACAAATCCGTCTCGGAGCGCACCGTCGCCGCACTCGCCGCCGCCGAGGAGGCCGGCATCGCGGTGTTCTTCGTGACCGGACGCCCGGCCCGCTGGATGGGCGTGGTCAGTGACCACGTTCAGGGCCACGGGCTGGCCATCTGCGCGAACGGCGCCGCCGTCGTCGACCTGCACGCCATCGACCGGCACGCCGCCACCGGGCGGGGTAGCAGCGGGCGGGAGTTCGTCCAGGTCAGGCCGCTGCCCCGGATCACGGCGCTCAAGGTGGTGGAGGCGGTGCGGGCCGCCGCCCCCGGTTCCTCCTTCGCCGTCGAGCTGACCACCGGCATCAACTACGAGCCGCAGTACCCGCCGTTCTTCCAGGACCCGGGCGCCAATGTCGCCACGGCCGAGGAGCTGCTCCACGAGGCCACGGACGACGACGCGGCGCCCGTGCTCAAGGTGCTCGCGCACCACTCCGAGCTGGCTCCGGACGAGTTCCTGGCCCTGGCACGCTCCGTCGCCGGCGCGTACGCCTCGATCACCCGCTCCAGCCCGACCTCGCTGCTGGAGATCAGCGGCCCGGGGGTCTCCAAGGCGAGCACCCTGGCCCTGTGCTGCGAGGAGCGCGGCATCTCGCCGGCCGAGGTGGTCGCCTTCGGTGACATGCCGAACGACGTGGAGATGCTCGGCTGGGCCGGCACCTCGTACGCGATGGGCAACGCCCATCCGGATGTGATCGCCGCAGCGTCGGGCCGTACGGTCGCCAACAACGAGGACGGCGTCGCCCTGGTCATCGAGCGGATCCTGGCCGACCGGACGGCCCGCACCGAGGCGTAGCCAAAGGCGCAGGCGTCGGCACGGCTACAGCGGGGCCTCCCACACCAGGGTGGTCCCGCCCCCGTCCTCGCCGAGGCCGGGGCCGTACGAGCTGGAGCCGCCGAGCGATTCGGCCCGTCGGCGCAGGTTCCGCAGCCCGCTGCGGCGGCCTCCCTCCGGGATGCCCACCCCGTCGTCGGCCACTTCCAGCCGGACCCCGGGCCGCCCGTCCGCCAGGCTGACGGTGGAGTCGAGGACCACCTCGATCCGGGAGGCCTCGGCGTGCCGGAACGCGTTCGACAGGGCCTCGCGCAGGGCGGCGATCAGGTTCTTGCCGACGAGCTCGCCGACGACCGCGTCGATCGGCCCGAGGAACCGGTGCGCGGGCTTGAAGCCCAGCGGCACGGCAGCCATGTTGATCTCCCGCAGGACCCGGGTGCGGAGCCCCGAGGGGGCTTCGGCCGGTCCCTGCTGGAGCGCGAAGATCGCGGTGCGGATCTCCTGGATCGTCACGTCGAGCTCGTCCACGGCCTTGCCCACGCCGTCGCGGACCTCCGGGACGATGGAGCGGCGCTGGGCGCCCTCCAGCATCATCCCGGTGGCGAAGAGCCGCTGGATGACCAGGTCGTGCAGGTCGCGGGCGATCCGGTCGCGGTCCTCGAACACCGCGAGGCGCTCCCGGTCCCGCTGCGCCTCCGCCATCATCAGCGCCAGGGCCGCCTGCGAGGCGAACTGGGTGGCCAGGGTCCGCTCCGCCTCGGTGAACGGCCGCTTCCCGCGCGCCCGCGGCGTGACCAGGGCCCCCAGCACCCGGCCCCCGCTCTGCAGCGGAAGCATCATGCAGGCCCCGTACTGGCTGGTCAGGCGACTGATCATGCGGGGGTCGGAGGCCGCGTCGTCCACGAAGACCGGCTCGCCCTCCAGCAGCCTGGCCACCACCGGGCTCCCGGCCGGGATGACGACGCCGAGCGAGGTGGCCGGGTTGTCGGCGGAGACCGCGACGATCTCCATCCCGCCCTCCTCGGCCGGCAGCATCACGATCCCGGCGGCCGAATCGGCGAGCCGGCGGGCCTGTTCGGCGACGACCGCGAGCGCGTCGTCCGCGTCCCCGCCCGACAGCAGGGCCGTGGTGACGGCCACCGATCCGTCGATCCAGCGCTCGCGCTGGGTGGCGGCCTCGTAGAGCCGGGCGTTGCCGATGGCGATGCCCGCCTCGGTCGCCAGCACCCGGACCATGTGGACGTCGTAGTCGTTGAACTCGCCGCCGCCGTTCTTCTCCGCCAGGTAGAGGTTCCCGAAGATCTCTCCCTGGACACGGATCGGAACGCCGAGGAAGGTCTTCATCGGCGGGTGATGGGCCGGGAAGCCCGCCGAGCGCGGGTCCTTGGTCAGGTCGGCGAGGTGGACCGGGTCGGGGTCGGAGATCAGCGCGCCGAGCAGGCCGCGCTTCCCGTCCGGGCGGTGCCCGATCTTCTTCGCCAGCGCGTCGCTGATGCCGAAGGTGACGAAGTCCGAGAGCCCGCGGCCCTCGGTGTCGACCACGCCGATGGCCGCGTACCGGGCGTCCGCGAGCTCGGCGGCCGTCTCGCAGATCCGGTCCAGCGTGGAGTGCAGTTCGAGGCCGGTGCCCACCGACCGCATGGCCTCCAGGAGCTGCGGCACCCGGGCCGTGAGCTCGGTGGACAGCCCCTGGAGACTCCGGGTGGCGGCGGTGGCGGCCTCCAGCGGGTCGGGCGATTCCGGTGAGGGCTCCGACGGCTGCTCGGGCGTTTCCTGGGACTCCTGCGCTGACATGCCCTTGAGCCTAGTTAGTCCCCTTTAGCGAGGAAAGTCGAGCCTGTGTGGAGCCGCCCGTCTCCTCCGCTTCCCGCTCCCGCTCCAGCAGCCCGCGCAGCGGACCGGGGGCCGCCGCCAGCTCCGCGTACGCACCGCGCTGGACCACCCTGCCGCCGTCGAGGACGAGCACCTCGTCGACCGCTTCCAGGCCGGCCAGCCGGTGCGTGATCAGCACGGTGGCACGGCCCTCGGTCGCGGCCAGCAGGTCCGCGGTCAGCGCGTCGGCGGTGGCCAGGTCCAGGTGCTCGGCCGGCTCGTCCAGGACGAGGACCGGGAAGTCCGCGAGCAAGGCCCGGGCCAGGGCGAGACGCTGGCGCTGACCGCCGGAGATCCGCTCGCCGTGCTCGCCGACCAGCGTGTCCAGCCCATCCGGGAGCCCCTCGGCCCACTCCAGCAGCCGCGCCGCGGCCAGGGCCTCCCGCAGCCGGGCCTCGTTCGCCCCCGGGGCGGCCAGCCGCAGGTTCTCCCGTACGGAGCTGTCGAAGATGTGCGCGTCCTGGGCGCACAGGCCCACCACCCGGCGCACGTCGTCCCCGTCGAGGGCGCGCGCGTCGGTCCCGCCCAGGGTGTACGCGCCTTCGTGCTGGTCCAGGAAGCGCAGCAGGACCTGTGCCAGCGTGGTCTTGCCGGCACCCGAGGGCCCGACGACCGCGATCCGGCGGCCCGCCTCCAGGGTCAGGTCGAGCCCGCCGAGCGCGTCCGTCTCCTGCCCGGGGTGGCGGGCGTGGAGCCCCGTCAGCCGCAGCGGGAAGGGCGAGGCGGGCAGGGCCTCGGGCCGCTCCGGCTCGGTGACCGGGACGGGAGTGTCGATGACCTCGTAGACCCGCTCGGCGCTGCGCCGGACCCGCTGGCGGTACTGGACGGCCTGCGGAAGTCCGCTGACGGCCTCGAAGGCGGCCAGCGGGGTCAGCACGACCACGGCCATGGCCACCCCGGACAGCCGGCCCCCGGCGACGGCGTCCGCCCCGACGGCGGCCGCACAGACCACGGTCACTCCGGTCACCAGGGCCGACAGCCCGCCCCCGAGCCCGGTGACGGCGGCCGCGCGGGCCGCGATCCCGGTCAGCGTGCGGTCGCTGTCCTTCGCGGCGGCCTTGCGCCCGCCGAGCGCTCCGGCGACGGTGAGCTCCGCGGTTCCGGTGAGCAGATCCGCCACACGGGTGGCGAGCTCTCCCCGGGCGGGCGCGAGCCGGCGTTCGGTCCGGCGGGCGCAGACCGCGCTGAGGAGCGGCACCCCGACACCGGCGGCCAGCAGCCCGGCGGCGAGCACCGCCCCGGCTTCGGGCAGCAGCCAGGCGGTGAACGCCACCGAGCCGGTGCCCACGAGCAGCGCGGTGCCGACGGGCAGCAGCCAGCGCAGCCAGTAGTCCTGCAGGGCGTCGGCGTCGGCCACCAGCCGGGTCAGCAGGTCCCCGCGCCGATGGGTGCGCAGCCCGGCGGGCGCGATGCGCTCCAGCCGCTGGAACACCGAGACGCGCAGGTCGGCGAGCATCCGCAGGACCGCGTCGTGGGAGACCAGCCGCTCCGCGTAGCGGAAGACGGCCCTTCCCATGCCGAAGGCCCGCGTCGCGGTGACGGCCACCATCAGGTAGAGCACGGGCGGCTGTTCGGAAGCGCGCGAGATCAGCCACCCGGAGACGGCCATCAGCCCGACGCTGCACCCGACGGCCAGCGCCCCGAGGAACAGCCCGAGCCTGAACCGTCCTTGCCAGGCCCTGGCCACGCCCCGCACCCGCTTGAGCGGATCGCCGCCGCCGGCGTCGCCGCCGCGGGTACTGCCCGCACGCTCCGGGGCGTCCCCGAGGATCCACTCCCCGGGATCGCGCGGCGCCGGTCCCGGCTGCGCTGCCCGGACGGGAGGAAGGGGCGCGGCGGGGGAGGGCCCGGCCGGGCCGGCCCCGACCCGTACGACCCGGTCGGCCAGGGCCAGCAGCGCCGGCCGGTGCACCACGAGCAGGACGGTCCGCCCGACCGCGAGGCGGCGTACCGCCTCCACGACGGCCGCCTCGGTCTCGCCGTCCAGCGCCGCCGTCGGCTCGTCGAGCAGGAGCACCGGCCGGTCCGCCAGGAACGCCCGGGCCAGCGCGAGGCGCTGCCGCTGCCCCGCGGACAGTCCGACCCCGCCCTCACCGAGGAGGGTGTCCGCCCCCCGCGGCAGGGCCCGTACGAACTCCCACGCCCCGGCGTCCGCCAGCGCGGCGGTCACCTCGGCATCGGTGGCGCCGGGCCGCGCCAGGCGGACGTTCTCGGCGATCGTCCCGGCGAACAGGTGCGGCCGCTGCGGCACCCAGGCGATGCGCTCGCGCCATTGCTCGGGCGCCAGACCGACCAGGTCCGTGCCCGCGACACGGACCACGCCCGTACGGGGGGTCACGAAGCCCAGCAGCACCTGCAGGAGCGTGGACTTGCCCGCGCCGCTCGGGCCGGTGAGGGCCACGCATTCGCCCGGTTCCACGGTCAGCGAGACGGGTCCGGGGGAGTCCTCGCCCCGGCCCTCGTACCGGACGGCCACCCCGTCGAGCTCGATCCGCAGACCCGAGGCGGGAACGGCGGCCGTCCCCGGCGATGCGGGAACCGGGGTCTCCAGCACCTCGAAGATCTCTTCCGCGGCGGCCAGTCCCTCCGCCGCCGCGTGGTACTGGGCCCCGACCTGGCGCAGGGGCAGGTACGCCTCGGGTGCCAGGACCAGGATGACCAGTCCGGTGTAGAGGTCGAGCTCCCCGTGGACGAGCCGCATGCCGATGGTGACGGCGACCAGCGCCACCGACAGGGTCGCCAGCAGTTCGAGGGCGAAGGAGGACAGGAACGCGATGCGCAGCGTGCGCATCGTGGCCTGCCGGTAGTCATCGGTGATCTTGCGGATGGACTCCGCCTGGGCCTTCGCCCGGCCGAAGACCTTGAGGGTCGGCAGGCCGGCCACCACGTCGAGGAAGTGTCCCGAGAGCCGGGACAGCAGCCGCCACTGGCGGTCCATCCGGGACTGGGTGGCCATGCCGATCAGGATCATGAAGAGGGGGATCAGCGGCAGCGTGACCACGATGATGGCCGCCGACACCCAGTCCTCGGTGACGATCCGCGCGAGCACCGCCACGGGGACGACGATCGCGAGCCCGAGCTGGGGCAGGTACCGCGAGAAGTAGTCGTCGAGGGCGTCCACGCCCCGGGTGGCCAGGGCCACCAGGGAGCCCGTCCGCTGTCCGCTGAGCCAGCCGGGGCCGAGGTCCGCGGCCCGCTCCAGCAGCCGGCCGCGCAGTTCCGACTTGACCGCCGCGCTCGCCCGGTGCGCGGCCAGTTCGGTGAGCCAGGCGACCAGGCCCCGGCCGAGCGCCACCGCCGCGAGCAGCAGCAGGGGCGTCCGCAGGGCCGCGCCGTCCAGTCCGTCCTCGAAGGCGCCGACCACGATCTCGGCGATCAGCATCGCCTGGCCGACGACCAGTCCCGCCCCGGCGAGCCCGAGGGCCACCACCGCTCCCAGGAAGAGTCGGGTGGACCGGGCGTACCGGAGCAGGCGCGGGTCGATCGGTTTCACGTGAAACATCCCCAGGCAGGATCAGGCGGGGCGGGACGGGCGGAGCGGTCTCAGTGCGCGTCGACGATGTGCTGGGTGCCGATGCGCTTGCGGAACACCCAGTAGGTCCACGCCTGGTAGAGCAGGACGAGCGGGGTCGCCACCGCCGCGCACCAGGTCATGATCTTCAGGGTGTACGGGCTGGACGAGGCGTTGGTGACCGTGAGGTTCCAGGCGCTGTCCAGCGAGGACGGCATGACGTTCGGGAACAGCGTCAGGAAGAGCATCGCGACGGCGGCCGCGATGGTGACTCCCGACAGGGCGAACGCCCAGCCCTCCCGGCCCCTGAAGGTGAAGCCGAGGGCCCCGACCAGGGCGAGGACCGCCACGGTCATGGCGATCAGGCTCCAGCCGTCACCGCGCGAGAGCTGGGTCCAGATCAGGAAGGCGAGCGCGAGGACCGCGGTCACCACCCCGAGCCGGATGGCCAGCGCGCGCGAGCGGTCCCGGATGTCCCCGACCGTCTTGAGCGAGGTGAACACCGCGCCGTGGAAGGTGAACAGGGTCAAGGTGACCAGGCCGCCGAGGATCGAGTAGACGTTGAGCAGGTCGAAGAAGTTTCCGACGTACTCCATGTCCTGGTCGATCTTCACTCCGCGCACGATGTTGGCGAAGGCCACGCCCCACAGGAACGCGGGGATCAGCGAGGTCCAGAAGATCGCGTGTTCCCAGTTGGTCTGCCACTTGTCCTCGGGGCGCTTGTGCCGGTACTCGAAGGCGACCCCGCGGATGATGAGGCAGATCAGGATGATCAGGAGCGGCAGGTAGAACCCGGAGAAGAGGGTGGCGTACCACTCGGGGAAGGCGGCGAAGGTCGCGCCGCCGGCGGTGAGCAGCCAGACCTCGTTGCCGTCCCACACGGGCCCGATCGTGTTGATCAGGACCCGCTTCTCCGTGCGGTCGCGGGCCAGCAGCTTGGTCAGGACGCCGACTCCGAAGTCGAAGCCCTCCAGGAAGAAGTAGCCGATCCACAGAACGGCGATGAGCACGAACCAGACGTCGTGGAGTTGCATGGTGTGGTCTCCTCAGCCTCAGTACGAGAAGGCCATCGGCCGGTCGGGGTTCTTGTCGTCCCCGCCGATCTTGGTCGGCGGGTTGAGGTCGGCCTCGGTGAGCTCGGGCGGGCCGATCTTGACGTACTTCACGAGGAGCTTGACCTCGATCACGGCGAGCACGGCGTAGAGCAGCGTGAAGCCGATCATCGAGGTGAGCACCTCACCCTGGGAGACGTTCGGCGAGACCGCGTCGCGGGTGCGCAGGACCCCGTAGACCACCCAGGGCTGGCGGCCCATCTCGGTGAAGATCCAGCCCCAGGAGTTGGCGATCAGCGGGAAGCCCATGGTCCAGAGCGCGATGATCCAGTACCAGTTCGTGAACTTGGGGCTCAGCGCCTTCTTGAAGAGGACCAGGTGCGGGACCTCTTCCTCACTGGTCCGCAGCCCGGGCGGCAGCATGAACTTCTTGCGGGTCAGCCAGAGCCCCAGCACGCCGACTCCGAGCGAGGCCATGCCGAAGCCGATCATCCAGCGGAAGCCCCAGTAGGCGACCGGGATGTTGGGCCGGTAGTCACCGGGACCGAACTTCTCCTGCTCGGCCTTGTTGACGTCGTTGATGCCCGGGACGAACGAGCTGAAGTCGTCGTTGGCCAGGAAGGACAGCAGGCCCGGGATCTCTATGGCGACCGTGTTGTGGCCCTTTTCCACGTCTCCGTAGGCGAAGAGGGAGAAGGGCGCGGGCGCCTCGCCGTCCCAGAGCGCCTCGGCGGCGGCCATCTTCATCGGCTGCTGCTTGAACATGACCTTGCCGAGGAGGTCTCCGCTGATCGCGGTGCCCAGACCAGCGATGATCATGACGACCAGGCCGAGGCGCAGCGAGGTCCGCATGACGGGGATGTGCTTCTTGCGGGCGAGGTGGAAGGCCGAGATGCCGACCATGAACGCGCCGCCGACCAGGAAGGCCGCCGTCATGGTGTGGAAGAACTGGGTCAGCGCGGTGTTCTGCGTGAGCACCAGCCAGAAGTCCGTGAGCTCGGCCCGGCCGCGCTCCTCGTTGATCCGGTAGCCGACGGGGTGCTGCATCCAGGAGTTGGCCGCGAGGATGAAGTACGCGGACAGGATGGTGCCGATCGAGACCATCCAGATGCAGGCCAGGTGGATCTTCTTCGGCAGCTTGTCCCAGCCGAAGATCCACAGGCCGATGAAGGTGGATTCGAAGAAGAAGGCGATGAGGGCCTCGAAGGCCAGCGGGGCTCCGAAGATGTCACCGACGAACCGCGAGTAGTCGGACCAGTTCATGCCGAACTGGAACTCCTGGACGATGCCCGTGACGACACCCATCGCGATGTTGATCAGGAAGAGCTTGCCCCAGAACTTGGTGGCCTTGAGGTACTTCTCCTTTTCCGAACGCACCCAGGCGGTCTGCAGGATCGCGACGAGCGCGGCCAGCGAGATCGTCAAGGGAACGAAGAGGAAGTGATAGACGGTGGTAATACCGAACTGCCATCGCGCCAGGGTCTCTGGCGCCAAAGCTAGGTCCACGTCGTCGTCTCCTTCGTTTCGCCGTGGTCACAGCCGCAGTTTGCCTCGTGTATCCCACTCAATCCGGGAGGAAGCAGGACACGCTTGTGAACGCGTTCACATTCACAAGCATTATGTCGTACCGCTGTCGGCATCTTTCAGGGGGGTCCCCCCTAGCGAATAAATTCAACAGATTGTTGAATGCGAACCATGAAGATTCGATTCCTCTGGCCCGCCGGCCAGCTCACCGCAACGCTCGACGAGACCCCGACCGCCAAGGCGCTCGCCGACGCCCTCCCCATTTCCGCTTCCGCCAACACCTGGGGGGAGGAGGTCTACTTCGACACCGGCGTCTCCGTGGCCCTGGAGCACGACGCCCAGCAGGTCGTCGAGCCCGGCACGGTCGCGTTCTGGACCGAGGGCGACGCGCTCGCGCTGCCCTACGGCCCCACTCCGATCTCCCGCGGGGGCGAGAGCCGCCTGGCGAGCCCGTGCAACGTGCTCGGCTCGTTCGACGGCGACCCCCGCCTGCTGGCCACCGTCCGCGACGGCGACCCCATCCGCGTGGAACTGGCCTGACACCGTTCCCACCGGCCCCACCGGGCCGGGCGCGCTACATCTCCTTGAAGAACGCCTCGGCCGTGTGCAGGAAGAGGTCGTTCGCCTCGGGCTCACCGATCGTGACCCGCAGGCCCTCGCCCGCGAAGGGCCGGACCACCACGCCGGCCTTCTCGCAGGCCGCCGCGAAGTCGGCGGTGCGCTCCCCGAGCCGCATCCACACGAAGTTGGCCTGCGTCTCGGGCACCACGGTCCAGCCCTGGGCCAGCAGGGTCCCGTAGACCCGAGCGCGCTCGCCCACCAGCGACCCGACCCGGCCCATCAGCTCGTCCTCGGCCCGCAGCGAGGCGACCGCCGCGTCCTGGGCGAGCTGGCTGACGCCGAAGGGCACCGCGGTCTTGCGCAGCGCCGCGGCCACCGGCTCGTGCGCCACCGCGAAGCCGACGCGCAGGCCGGCGAGCCCGTACGCCTTGGAGAACGTACGCAGTACGGCGACGTTGGGACGGCTGCGGTAGAGCTCGATGCCGTCCGGGACCTCGACGTCGCGGACGAACTCCTTGTAGGCCTCGTCGAGGACGACGAGGATGTCGGAGGGCACCCGGTCCAGGAACCGCTCCAGCTCGGCACGGCGCACGGCGGTGCCGGTGGGGTTGTTGGGGTTGCAGACGAAGATCAGGCGGGTCCGCTCCGTGATCGCCTCGAACATCGCGTCCAGGTCGTGCACGTCCCCCTCGGCCAGCGGCACCTGGACGGACGTCGCACCCGAGATCTGAACGATGATCGGATAAGCCTCGAAAGACCGCCAGGCGTAGATGACCTCGTCGCCCGGACCCGCCGTCGACTGGATCAGCGACTGCGCGACCCCGACCGAGCCGGTGCCCGTGGCGATGTGCTCGACCGGGACCCCGAACCGCTCGGCGAGCTCGTTCACCAGACCCGTGCACGCCATGTCCGGGTACCGGTTGAAGTGGCCGGCCGCCGCGACCGCGCTCTCCAGGACCCCAGGCAGGGGCGGGTACGGGTTCTCGTTCGAGGACAGCTTGAACGCGACCGGACCGCCCGCAGCGGCGGGCTTCCCGGGCTTGTAGGTGGGGATGCCGTCCAGCTCGGCGCGCAGCTTCGGGCTCTTCTCGCTCACCGCAGGTCCTCCTCGACCGTCCCGTACGACGTCGCCGTCGACTCAATACTCCTCACCTTATGAGGATTCCGTCCATCCGAGAACGGCAGGCGCCTGGAATGCGGGAGAGCGCACGCATATATGCGTGCGCCGGTGGCCTGCGCCGTGGCGCGCGTCCCTCGTACAGGTGAGTTGAGCAGAGGGCCGGAGGGCCCCGTTTTGGCATGCACGGTCCCGCCGACAAGGACACCGGACACCCTCCTCCACCAAACACCTTCATTTCCAAGGTCATTGGGGGTGGCGAACCGTGCAGAATCGTGCCTGTCAACCCGTGCATATGCATCCGGACCGCCCTGCCCACCGAGCCCTACTATCGGCTCGCCATGACAGCAGCAGGGAAGCATCAGGTGAGCCGGACCGAGACCACCCGGCGGGCCGCCGGCCGACAAGGCCGGGCGGGCATCAGGGACGTGGCCGCCGCGGCGGGCGTCTCGATCACGACCGTCTCCGACGCCCTCAATGGGAAGGGACGTCTGCCGGACGCCACCCGCCGCCACGTTCGCGAGGTCGCAGACCGGCTGGGCTACCGCCCCTCCGCGGCGGCCCGCACCCTCCGTACCGGCAAGTCGGGCCTCATCGGCCTGACCGTGACGACGTACGGGGATGAACCTTTCACCTTCACCGAATTCGCGTACTTCGCCGAGATGGCCAGGGCCGCCACCTCCGCCGCGCTCGCCCGCGGGTACGCCCTCGTCATCCTCCCCGCCACCTCCAGACACGACGTCTGGTCCAACGTGGCCCTCGACGGCACCGTCGTCATCGACCCCTCCGACCACGATCCCGTCGTGACCGAACTGGTCCGCCAGGGTCTGCCCGTCGTCTCCGACGGGCGCCCCGCCGGCTCACTCCCCGTCACCGCCTGGGTCGACAACGACCACGAGGCCGCCGTCCTGGGCCTCCTCGACCACCTCGCCGCCGCCGGAGCACGCCGCATCGGGCTTTTGACCGGCACCACCACCGACACCTACACCCGGCTCTCGACCACGGCCTACCTGCGCTGGTGCGAGCGCGTGGGCCAGGACCCCGTCTACGAGTCCTACCCCGCCCACGATCCGTGCGCCGGCGCCGTCGCCGCCGACCGGCTGCTCGCCCGGCCCGACCGGCCCGACGCCGTCTACGGTCTGTTCGACCCCAACGGCACCGACCTGCTCGCCGCCGCCCGGCGCTACGGCCTGCGCGTTCCGGAGGACCTGCTGCTCGTGTGCTGCAGCGAGTCCACCGTGTACGCCAACACCGAACCGCCCATCACCACCCTGTCCCTCAAACCGCGCCGCATCGGCACCGCCGTCGTCCAGCTGCTCATCGACGCCATCGAGGGCGTCGACACGGGCGGCCCCGTCGAACAGGTCATCCCGACCGAGCTGATCATCCGTACCTCGTCCCAGCGCAGGCAGCCCCGTACGACCGTCAGCCCGCCCCGATCCCCGGCCCAGGACTGACCACCACGCCGGTCCGACGGCGGGACAGCCGGTCCCGCCGGTCCCGCCGAGGATTTCAGCAACACCTATATCGGGAGAAACCGGTAGGAAGGACCAGCTCCGACCAGGATTCACCACCCCTGGTGCGTCACAGAGCGCGAGCTGCATTCCTATGATGGGCGCACGACATCACGGACCCTCCGCCCCAGAGGCGGGCGGGTCCGCAGGTGTACGGCAGCGCGACGGTGGTGGAGGGGTCGATGACTCAGGGGGCCGGTCAGGGACCCGCGGTGCGGACGGACACCGAGCGGGACTTCCGGTTGCCGGTCGCCGGACCCGCCTCGCATACCGTGCTCCCCGGAGCGACGTCAGCCGCAACGGCCGGCGACGCGGGGCCCGGCGCCCCCGGGCTCGGGGCGGACGCCCCCGTCTACGGCGAGTACCCCGCCTACTACGGAGCGGGCCCGGCTCCCGTCCCCGCTCAGCACGGCTACGGCCACGAGCCCCCGTACGGCGCCACCGGCGGCCTCGGCGAGCACGGCGGGCTCCCGATGGGCCACGCCACCGAGGAGAGCGACCCCGAGGGGTACACGCCGACGCAGCGCGACCTCCCCGTGATCGGGCGCGGCGCCCTCGGCGGCCCCGGCGACACCGTCCAGGTCCAGTACGTCCCCCAGGAGACCCCCGGCGAGGGCCCCGGCCCGCTCTACGTCGTCGGCGACGTCCACGGCTACATCGACGAACTCGTCGCCGAACTGCAGTTCCAGGGACTCATCGACGCCGACCGCAACTGGTCCGCCGGCAACGCCCGGCTCTGGTTCCTCGGCGACTTCACCGACCGCGGTCCCGACGGCATCGGGGTCATCGACCTCGTCATGCGTCTCTCCGCCGAAGCCGCCGCCGCCGGCGGCTACTGCAAGGCCCTCATGGGCAACCACGAGCTGCTGCTCATCGGCGCCAAGCGGTTCGGGGACACCCCCGTCGTCTCCGGCGCCGGCACCGCCACCTTCCAGGCCGCCTGGCTCCTCAACGGCGGCCAGCGCACCGACATGGACCGGCTGCAGGACGTCCACCTCCAGTGGATGTCCCGGCTGGACGCGGCGGTCCTGGTCGAGGACCACCTGCTCCTCCACTCCGACACCACCGCCTACCTCGACTACGGCGACTCGGTCGAGGACGTCAACGACACCATCCACGAGCTGCTCAACCGCAACGACGCCGACATCACGTGGGACCTGTTCCGCAAGTTCACCAAGCGCTTCGCCTTCCGGGACGAGGAGACCGGCCCCCAGGCGGTGCGCGAACTCCTCGGCACCTACGGCGGCAGCCGCGTCGTGCACGGACACAGCCCCATCCCGTACCTGCTGGGCGAGGTCGGCACCGAGGACGGTGACGGTGCGCACGGCCCCGAGGCCGTCGTCGGCCCGCACGTCTACGCGGAAGGCCTGGCCATCGCGATGGACGGTGGCGTCACGATGGCGGGCAAACTTCTCGTCGTGCAACTCCCGCTGAACGACTGAGGCTTCCCGGAGCTGGGTATTTCCGGAAAGCCCCTGTCACCGTACGGCGTGGGCGCTCTACCATCGCTCTATCCGTAGCAGGCTCTCCTCCGTTTGTGCCGGCGCCCCGTTCTACGCGGGCATACCGGTCCCTACGGAGCATCGGGGGATGCACATGACCAGCGCTCCGCACCTGCTCACCGAAGACCGACCGGAGTTCGATCGGCTCCTCGACGAGGCGCTGCGCACGGCGAACGCCAGGCCCGAACTCGCCGCACTGGGCGAACGCCTGAACGCCGAACAGCTGCGCACCATGGCTATCGGGGCCACCGGAATACTGACGGCCGCGGCCGCGGCCGAGTACGAGCACTACGTGAAGGTCCGCAAAGAGCGGCAGGACGAGATCCTGTCCACCCCCGGAACGGCGGGGGAGGAGGACGAGGAGCAGGGCGGCGGCGCGGGCGTCAGCGCCGTGGTCGCGGTGCTCGCGCCGGTCCTGGCGGGCACCGCCATGCTGATCTTCCTGCTGGTGGGCTACATCCTGAAGATGATCGAGCCCGAACCGGCCTTCGCCGACACGATGCTCACGGCGGGCTGGCTCTTCGGCGGACTCACCGCGGCCGCACTGCTCTTCGCCGTGATCGGGCTGCTCGTGACGGCCGTCCGCAACAGCTCCACCGAGGTGGCGGCGGACGAGACCGAGGCGGTGCCCGACGAGGTGGCACGGGCCCGGGAGGCCTGGCGCAACGCCCTGCTGGAGCGGGGCATCGTGCCGTTCCTCCGGGACGCGCTGGCCGATCCCAGCGTGGGGGCCGGCTTCCCGGCCCCCAGAAAGCCGGGAGCCGGGCGCATCCCCAACCTGGGATACACCCGGCCCGATTTCACCAGTCCGGGGCCCCCGACTCAGGGGCCCCGTCCCGGCTACACGTCTCCGGACTTCACCAGTCCGGACTTCGGCGGCCCGGAGACCGAGCCGGAGTAGCGGCTACTTCGTGGAGAGGCTGTTCGGGGGACCCGCGTAGCCGAGGTCCCCCTTCCAGTCGACGTCACCCTTGGCCACGCCCTTGGCACGGAGGACGGGGACGGGCGCCGGCGTCAGTTCCACCCAGCCGGCCGGGTCGGGGTCGAAGTTCTGCCCGTTGACCGTCATGGTGAGCTGGAACACCCTGCCGGTGGTCGTCAGCACCTTGACCTGCGCCTCGTTGTCGTTCCCTGCCATGGAGACTCCGCAGGGGAATCCAGTGGCGGCGCTGTTGGGGTAGTTGGCGAGTCCGGAGACGTCCTGCCAGACGGGTGCACCACCTACGGTGTCCGCCCGGCCGGCGAAGGTGTGGCCGTTGTTGAGCGCGGCGTGGAAGTCCTCGGTGCCGGAAGGCGCGTAACTGTCGATGTCGTTGCACGGCCCAATGGCACCCGTCGCGCCGGTGGCACCCGTGGGGCCGGTCGGTCCGGTGGCACCCGTGAGACCCGTCGCACCTCGCGGCCCGGTGGGACCCGTCGGCCCGGTCAGACCCGTGGCACCGGTTGCACCCGTCGCACCAGTGGCACCGGTCGCGCCCGTCGCTCCGGTGGCACCCGTCACGCCGGTCGCACCCGTCGCACCACGCAGCCCGGTCGGACCCGTGGCACCGGTCGCGCCCGTCGCTCCGGTGGCACCCGTGGCTCCGGTGGCACCCGTCGCACCACGCAGCCCGGTGGCGCCCGTCGCACCCGTCGCACCGGTCGCACCCCTAGGTCCGGTCGGACCCGTCGGGCCCGTCGCTCCCGTGTGTCCCTTGGGGCCGCGCGGACCCCGCGGGCCCGTCGGGCCCACCTTGCAGTCGTCCTCGTGAGACGGCTGCGCGATCAGATCCGCGGCCTCCTGGGTCCGGTTGTCCGGTCTGTGGTGGTTGGACTTGCAGCGGTCGGGATTCACCGGCGTCGCGGCCAGCGCCACCGCCGGGGACGCCAGGCCCGCCAGCACCAGCGCCACCGAGGCGAGCGTGCCTCCGGTCAGCCAGCCGGCCCGTCGGGGCAAGGGCCCCAGGTAGGTACGGGCCTTGTTCTCAGAACTCATGTACCGCTCCTCGCAGACACCGGATCGAATCGACCTGCGAAGTCCGGAAATAAGACCGGGCTCCGCGGGCCATCCTGAGGACCCCGCACCCACGAGCCCGTCCGACGCGCCCGCCCGTCAGCGGAACGGCGCAGTGCGCACCGCCACTTGGCGGTCTGCCGCACGGCCACACGAGTCTGCGCAAGGCTCCATGTTTCACGTGAAACATCCGTCGCTGTTTCACGTGAAACATCGGAGCAGCCCCATAGCCCCGCAGCCCCCAGCCCTCCTAGCCCGCGGACCGGTCTGCCAGGACCCGCCTCCGCTGCCCGACATCCGTCAGAGCCGGCGACTTCCAGGCGCCGTCCGGGTGGTACAGGTTCCGGCCCGGCTCCACGATCTCGTCGATCCGGTCCAGGGTCGCGTCGTCGAGAACCAGACCGGCGCCCTTCACCAGCGCTTCCAGCTGCTCCATGGTCCGCGGCCCGATGATCACCGACGTGACGGCGGGATGCGCCGGCGGGAAGGCCACCGCGAGTTCGGGCAGCGTGCAGCCGATGGAGTCGGCGAGCTCGACCAGCTGCTCCACGGCCTCCAGCTTCGCGATGTTGCCCGGGATCGCCGGGTCGAAGCGGGCCGGTGTCAGCGCCGCGCGCCCCGAGGTCAGATCGATGGCCCCACCGAGCCGGTACTTCCCGCTCAGGAACCCCGACGCCAGCGGGCTCCAGGTCAGGACGCCCATCCCGTACCGCCGGGCCACCGGCAGCACCCCGCCCTCGATCCCGCGCGCGAGGATGGAGTACGGCGGCTGCTCGGTCCGGAACCTCGGCAGGGCCCGCCGCTCGGCGACGTGATGCGCCTCGGCGATCTCCTCGGCGGGGAAGGTGGAGCACCCGAAGGCCCGTATCTTGCCCGCCCGCACCAGGTCGCCGAGGACCGACAGGGTCTCCTCGACGTCCGTGCTCTGATCGGGCCGGTGCACCTGGTAGAGGTCGATCCAGTCCGTGTCCAGCCGGCGCAGGGAGTCCTCCACGGCACGCACGATCCAGCGCCGGGAGTTCCCGCTGCGGTTGCGGCCCTCGCCCATCTGGAAGTGCACCTTGGTCGCGAGGACGACATCGTCCCGCCGGCCCTTGAGGGCCTTGCCCACGATCGTCTCGGACTCCCCGGCGGAGTACATGTCCGCGGTGTCCACGAAGTTGATCCCGTGATCGAGTGCGGCGTGCATGATCCGCACGCACTCCTCGTGATCCGGATTGCCCACCGCACCGAACATCATCGTGCCGAGGCAGTGCGCGCTGACCTCGATGCCGGTCCCGCCCAGAATTCGGTATCGCATGCTCATGGACCGCACCGTAGGAGTTGGAGCGCACTCGAGCGCAAGCCCCTGCGAGACCTTGAGGGTTTCCGGCACGCGTCAGCAGATCGGCCCATCGGGCCCCGCCAATGGATGCGTCGGCGACCGCCCGGCGGTACTGCCACCGGCGTGCCGCCACCCCTTCGACAGCTGCAATCCCTAAGGTCGCCCGCGATCCGTCCGACGAGAGGGTGCTGCGGTGAGGCCGACCATCTGTCTGAACATGATCGTCAAGAACGAGGCGCCGACGATCCGGAAGTGCCTGGAGTCGGTGCGTCCCCTGATCGACACCTGGGTGATCGTGGACACGGGCTCCACCGACGGCACCCAGGACGTCATCCGGGACTGCTTCGCCGATCTGCCCGGAACACTCCACGAACGGCCCTGGAAGGGCTTCGACGGCAGCCGCACGGAGGCCGTCGAACTCGCCCTCTCCCGTGCCGACTACCTGCTGTTCATCGACGGCGACGACGAGATGCAGATTCAGCCCGGCTTCCGCATGCCGGACCTGACGCTCGACGCGTACCAGGTCGCCCTGCACGACGGTCCGATCGTCCACTGGCGGCCGGCACTGGTCTCCACCCGGCTGCCCTGGAAGTACGTGGGCGTACTCCACGAGTACATCGACAGCGGCACCGAGTACAGCCGCGACGTGATCGAGGGCTTCAACATCCTCTCCGTCGGCGGTGGGGGCCGCCTCCGGGAAGAGGGCCAGCGGGCGAAGTACCTGCGCGACGCGGAAGTCCTCACCGAAGGCCTCGCGAAGGAACCCGACAACGCCCGTTACGCCTTCTACCTGGCCCAGAGCTGGCGCGATGCGGGAGAGCCGGAGAAGTCCCTGGCCGCCTACGACCACCGGGTGGCCATGGGCGGCTGGGCCGAGGAGGTCTACTGCGCGCGGCTCTACGCCGCGCGGCTCGCGGCCACCCTCAACAGGCCCTCGGCCGAGGTGATGGACCGCTACCTCCGCGCCCACGAGAGCCGGCCTTCGCGCGCCGAGGCCCTGGGCGACCTCGCCCGCCTCTGCCGCCTCGAAAGCCGCTGGCCCCTGGCCTACCTGTTCGCCCGGCAAGCCGTCCGGGTGCCGCATCCGGACGACATCCTCTTCGTCGAGTTCGCCTGGCACGACTGGCGCGCACTCGACGAACTCGCCGTGGCCGCCTACTGGACCGGTGAGTACCAGGAGTCCTCGGACTGCTGCGAACTCCTCCTCCAAGACGGCAAGCTGCCCGCCGACCAGCAGGACCGGATCCTCGCGAACCTCGAGTTCGCGCGGCGCAAGCTGGGCGCGGAGTCCCGGGTCTTCGCCTGAGCCGCAGCCCGAGGCCCCGGAGACGCTGACACGAGGTACACAACGGCGGCCCGCGACTCCCCCCATGGTGTCGCGGGCCGTTCGTGCGTTGCGGCGCGGGGTCAGTCGGCCAGCGGCAGGTACACGCGGTTGCCCGCGGCCGCGAACTCGGCGGACTTCTCCGCCATGCCCGCCTCGATCTCCTCGGCGCCCAGGTCGCCGCCGTGCTGGCGGCGGATGTCCTGGGAGATCTTCATTGAGCAGAACTTCGGACCGCACATGGAGCAGAAGTGCGCGGTCTTGGCCGGCTCGGCCGGGAGGGTCTCGTCGTGGAATTCACGGGCCGTGTCCGGGTCGAGGGCCAGGTTGAACTGGTCCTCCCAGCGGAACTCGAAGCGCGCGTCCGACAGGGCGTCGTCCCATTCCTGGGCGCCCGGGTGGCCCTTGGCCAGGTCCGCCGCGTGGGCCGCGATCTTGTACGTGATGACACCGGTCTTCACGTCGTCGCGGTTCGGCAGGCCCAGGTGCTCCTTGGGCGTGACGTAGCAGAGCATCGCGGTGCCCCACCAGGCGATCATCGCGGCGCCGATGCCCGAGGTGATGTGGTCGTAGGCGGGCGCGACGTCCGTGGTCAGCGGGCCGAGCGTGTAGAACGGCGCCTCCTCGCAGATCTCCTGCTGGAGGTCGATGTTCTCCTTGATCTTGTGCATCGGGACGTGCCCGGGGCCCTCGATCATCGTCTGCACGTTGTAGCGCTTGGCGATCGTGTTGAGTTCGCCCAGCGTCTTCAGCTCCGCGAACTGCGCCGCGTCGTTGGCGTCCGCGATGGAACCGGGGCGCAGGCCGTCACCCAGCGAGTAGGTGACGTCGTACGTCGCGAGGATCTCGCAGAGCTCCTCGAAGTTCGTGTAGAGGAAGTTCTCCTTGTGGTGCGCGAGGCACCACGCGGCCATGATCGAGCCGCCGCGCGAGACGATGCCGGTCTTGCGGCGGGCGGTCAGCGGCACGTACGACAGCAGCACGCCGGCGTGGACCGTCATGTAGTCGACGCCCTGCTCGGCCTGCTCGATGACCGTGTCCTTGTAGATCTCCCAGGTCAGGTCCTCGGCACGGCCGTCGACCTTCTCCAGCGCCTGGTAGAGCGGCACGGTGCCGATCGGCACGGGGGAGTTGCGGAGCACCCACTCGCGGGTGGTGTGGATGTTGCGGCCGGTCGAGAGGTCCATGACCGTGTCGGCGCCCCACTTGGTCGCCCAGGTCATCTTGTCCACCTCCTCCTCGATCGAGGAGGTGACGGCGGAGTTGCCGATGTTGGCGTTGACCTTCACCAGGAACCGCTTGCCGATGATCATCGGCTCGATCTCGGGGTGGTTCACGTTGACCGGCATGACCGCGCGACCTGCGGCGATCTCCTCGCGGACGACCTCGGGGGAGACGTTCTCGCGGATCGCGACGTACTCCATCTCCGGGGTGATCTCGCCCCGGCGGGCGTACGCGAGCTGCGTGACCGCGGCGCCGCCACGGCCGCGGCGGGGCAGGCGCGGACGGCCCGGGAAGACCGCGTCGAGGTTCTTGAGGCCACCGCGCGGCGAGGTGTGCTTGATGCCGTCGTCCTCGGGGCGCACGGGGCGGCCCGCGTACTCCTCGGTGTCGCCGCGGCCGATGATCCAGTTCTCGCGCAGCGGCGGCAGGCCCCGGCGCACGTCGGTCTCGATCTGCGGGTCGGTGTACGGACCGGACGTGTCGTAGAGCGTCACGTCCTTGCCGTTGGTGAGGTGGACCTGGCGAACCGGCACCCGGATGTCGGGGCGGGAGCCCGCCACGTATCCCTTGTGCCAGCCAGGCTGGCGCTCGGTCTGGCCGTCGGCGTCCTGGCTGACGGCAGGCGTGCGTGCGTCCTGAATGGTCATGAGACCTAATCTCCCTACGCCGGCATTACCCGGTAACAGGTTCGGCGGTCGACGCAGCCTCCTCCCGTACGCATATTCGAATGCGAACGGTGATCAGCGCCCTCTCAGCCCGGTGCTCCGAGCTCCCGCGTTGTGCAAAGTAGCCCCCACGCTAGCGTCATGTGTGGCGTGCTGAACAGTGGGCCCCCTCATCTGTTGCGATGATCAGTCAGTGACGTCCTCGCCGCACCCCCCCACCGAGCCCACCGACCCCGCCGGTCATGCCGGTCACGCAGGCCACGCGCACGCGGACCCCGGTCACTCGCCCGCGCCCTCCGCCGGACACTCACACGGCCATGCGCACAGCCACGGTCCGGCGGCCCCCGTCTCGAAGCACCTGCGCAAGGTGATCGCCGCCGTCCTGATCCCCTTCGCCACTGCCGTCGTGATCGGGATGGTGGTGCTCTGGCCGGGTGGCGCTCCGGGCCACGAGCGCACCGGGGTCGGCTTCGACCGGCAGACCCAGCAGGGCACGGTCGTCGCGCTCCAGCAGGTCGACTGCAAATCCGTGAATGCCGCGCAGGTGCCGGCCACCGGCGACACCTCGACCCCGGAGGGCCGCGAGGCCCTCGCCGCGCAGACCGGCGAGTGCAAGAAGGCCACCGTCAGGGTCGGCAGCGGTCCCGACAAGGGCCGCGAGTTCGTCGAGATCGTCCAGCCGGGCGCACCACGGCAGTTGGCGGACGGTCAGGACGTGGTGGTCGCCTACTCCCCGGACGCGCCCCAGGACCTCCAGTACTCCGTGATCGACGTGAACCGCAAGCTGCCGATGGCCCTGCTCGCCGGCATCTTCGCCCTCTCGGTCGTCCTCGTCGGGCGGATGCGCGGGCTCTTCGCGCTCATCGCCCTCGTCGTCAGCTTCGCGGTGCTGACCCTCTTCATCCTCCCGGCGATCCTGCAGGGGTCGAATCCGCTGGTCGTAGCCGTGGTCGGAGCCAGCGCGATCATGCTCATCGCGCTCTACATGTGCCACGGGCTCACGGCCCGCACCTCGGTCGCGGTGCTCGGCACCCTCGTCTCGCTGCTGCTGATCGGCCTGCTGGGCTCGCTGTTCATCGACTGGGCCTTCCTCAGCGGCAACACGGACGACAACACCGGGCTGATCCACGGGCTCTACCCGAACATCGACATGAGCGGTTTGCTGCTTGCGGGTGTCATCATCGGATCGCTCGGCGTACTCGACGACGTGACCGTCACTCAGACGTCGGCGGTCTGGGAACTCCACCAGGCAGACCCGACGATGGGCCCGCGCGGGCTCTACAGGGCGGGCATCCGCATCGGGCGAGACCACATCGCCTCGGTGGTGAACACGCTGGTACTGGCGTACGCGGGCGCGGCGTTGCCCCTGCTGCTGCTGTTCTCGATCGCGAACAGCAGCATGGGTTCGGTGGCCAACAGCGAGCTGGTCGCGGAAGAGATCGTACGAACCCTCGTGGGCTCGATCGGACTGGTCGCCTCGGTGCCCGTGACGACGGCGCTGGCCGCACTGGTGGTGTCCGCGGACCGCACGGAATCCCCGGCGGCCACAGCGGCCTCGGGGCCGCTGCGCGGCGGCCGGGGCCGGCGGCGCAAGCGCTGAAAGGCGGACCGGCGGGCGCGAGCGGTCAGTTCGCGCGCACGGCCGGTCGTGTGGAACGGCACGATGGAGCGCTCAGCGCGTCGGCACGCTGAGCCGTGATGCGTAAGTGCTGTGGTGCGGTGGTGCTGTAGTGCGGTGGTGCTCGCCGGCTCACCCTGGTCGGCAGGCGTCCGGCCGGGCTTCGGTCAGCCCGCGTTCTGCTCGTTCTGCTGCGATTCCGCAAGGATCTTGTCGAGCGCCTCGTCGAGGTTCTCCTCGAAGTCCCCGAGGTTGCGCTCCTGGCCGAGCGGCACGATCCGGTCGGTGCGGTCGAGGAACGCCACGAGGGGCGCCGCGCTCGCACGGAAAAGGGCCCGGTCTGCGCCTACTTGCAGCCGGATGTGGACATCGGACAGTTCCTCCGGATCGGTCGGGGCGATGTGGACATCGCCGTCACCGCACGGCTTGTTGATGCCGTCGAGAAGGAGCTCCCGGCCGAACGCCCAGGTCACAGGCGCGTCTCCGGGAAGGTGGAAGGTCAGGCGAACTGCGTAGGGGTCACGAGCGTCGTACCGGAGTTCCACCGGGATCCGGAACGAGAGCTCCTCGGAAACGAGGAAACTCATCATGACCTCTGCCTGTACCGACTCGCGCATTGCCTACCCCGCTGTAGTGGAAGTGGCCAGGAATGATCCCCCAAGGCCCTCTTGACAAGAGTGGTGGAAGCGCTAGCAGATCACAAGGAGTGAGTTTTCAGATACTGATAGAGAACGAGAGGGTGCTCAACAGCGCGCCTACTTCACTCCGTAGCCGATCGACCGCATAGAGCAATCGGTCTTCCTGGTGCAGAGGAAGAGAAATCGCCATGGTCGCTGCGGTGTCGCCGGCCGTGATGGGGATGGCCGCGCACACCGTGCCCAGGGCGTATTCCTGCCGCTCGGTCACCGGCTGCATCCGCCCCATGGAGCCGATCCGCTGCTCCAGAGCCCGCATGTCCCGCACGGTGTAGGAGGTGATGGCCTCGACCGGATGACGATCGTAGTAGTCCTTGCGCGCCTTCTCGTCGAGCTGGCCGAGCAGGCACTGCCCGATGGCGTGCGCGTGGCCGGTCTCGCGGAAATCGGCCCACTCCTCGCAGGCCGGGTTCGCCGGGGTGTCCGAGACACCCACTACCTCGATTTCACCCTCGCGGTAGACCGCGAAGTAGACGGGGGCCCCTACCGCGTCGCGGAAGTGCGCGAGGGAGTCGAGGATCATGCTGCGACGTTTCTGCTGAAGTCCGCCACCGGCCAGCCGGCCCGCGGCGTCCCCGAGGACGAAGACCCCGCTCTCCCGTCGCAGATAGCCCTCGTGCGTCAGGGTGCGCAGCAGGTGGTACGCGGTGGGGAGCGGGAGCCCGGCCTCACGTGCCAGTTGTTTCGCCGGGGCTCCCTCGCTATGGGAACCCACCGCTTCGAGCAGCCTCAGTGCCCGCTGCACCGAACCGATCAGAGTCGGCACACCGGCATTGTGAACCGAAGACAAAGCTCACCCCCAGGCGTGGCGGCGGGCCTTGGGGGGGCCCGCCCTGCGGGGGCCGCCCCCGCGCGTGCCGTGGCTCCTGGGGGTCGTGCTCGGCGGCTGTAACAAAGAACCGCAGGTCAGAGCGGTAGTACCGGCGTTCGGTGCCCAGGGAACGGCACAGATTGCCACTCTATCCGCCGATTCCCGGGCTGTGAGCGGTTTAGCGCTTCACGTTCCCTCAGCTGGGTTAATCCCGCTGTGACCCTGGTTGCGCCAGTTCTACCACTCCCCGGCGGAGGACTTCGACCCGGCGCCCTTGAACTTCCTGACGACGAAGATCAGGCCTCCGACCAGGGCCACGAGGAGCAGGGCCTTGAAGAGGAAGCCGATCAGCGCACCGATGATGCTGGTGATCACGCCGCCGAAGACGAAGAGCACCAGCAGCGGGACGGCGACCCACTTGACCCACCAGGGCATGCCCTCGAATATCGCTCGGATGCCTTCCATGTCCTCGACCTCTTCTACCTAGTCCGTGACTTCCTGCTCTCGATGCTAGGAGGCCACGGCCCCCGGTGGGGGCCCGCGAGCCCCCGTAGTCCCCTGATCCGACCCCTAGGGGGAGGGGGCTGCGAACCCTCAGCGCCCCGCAGTCCCGGGGGGCCGTTCACCCTTCCGGCGGAGAGAAGACCACCATCACCTTCAGGTTCTCGGTGATGTGGTGGAACTTGTGCGGCACCCCGGCCGGCACGTAGACCACGCTCCCGTTGGCGACCATCGTCGTCTCCTCCCCGACGGTGATCGAGGCCCGGCCGCTCACCACGAAGTACACCTCGTCCTGGCCGTGCGGCTGCTGGGGATCGCTCTGCCCCGCGTCCAGTGCGTACAGCCCGACCGACATGTTCCGCTCGCGCAGGAACTGCAGGTAGGCACCCTTGTTCGCGGCCCGCTCGGCCTCGAGCTCGTCCAGCCGGAAGGCCTTCATCGTCTTCGTACCCCTTGTGCTCTCTCGTCCGGCACGCATGCGCAGATCAGCTGATGTTCCACCGGGATCATCTCTGCAACGATCAGACACATGACGAATTTCGTAGTCAAGACCCTCGCCAACGCGGCAGCCCTGGCCGTCGCCATCTGGCTCCTCGCGGGCATCACGCTGGACGACGGCACCAGCATGGGCCACCGCGCGCTCTCCCTGATCCTGGTCGCGCTGATCTTCGGCCTGGTCAACTTCATCGTCAAGCCCGTGGTGAGGCTGCTCTCGCTGCCCCTCTTCGTCCTCACCCTCGGCCTGTTCACCCTCGTGGTGAACGCCGCGATGCTGCTGCTGACCTCGTGGCTGGCGAAGCAGTTCGACCTCAGCTTCCACGTCGACGGCTTCTGGACCGCGCTCGTCGGCGCCCTGATCATCTCCGTCGTCTCCTGGGCCGTGAACATGGTCCTGCCCGACAAGAACTGAAGCCGGGCGCCCATGTACCGCGTCTGCTTCGTCTGCACCGGCAACATCTGCCGCTCGCCCATGGCCGAATCGGTCTTCCGCTCCCACGTGGCCGACGCCGGGCTCTCGGGCCTGGTCGAGGTCGACAGCGCCGGTACCGGAGGCTGGCACGAGGGGGACGGAGCCGACCCGCGCACCGTGGCCGTCCTGGAGGCCGCCGGATACGAGCCGGGCCACCGTGCCCGGCAGTTCCGGGCCTCCTGGTTCGCCGGCCTCGACCTCGTCATCGCGCTCGACGCCGGGCACCTGCGCGACCTGCGGGCGCTCGCCCCCACCCCGGAGGACGCCGCCAAGGTCCGGCTGCTGCGGTCCTACGACCCGGCGTCCTCCGCCGCCCAGACCGACGTACCGGACCCCTACTACGGCCCCCTCGACGGATTCGAGGAGTGCCTGCACCTGGTCGAGGCGGCGAGCCCCGGCCTGCTGGCCGCCGTCAGCGAAGCCGTGAAGGAGCACACCCCATGAGCGCCCCCGACCCCGTGCCCCCGAGGGAAACGCGCCTCGGAGACGGCACCGTCGCCGTCCGCGCCGGGCTGCCGGAGCCCGTCAAGAACGAGCCGCCGCTTCCCGGCCCCGTCTTCGCCGCCCACTTCCACCTTCCCGGCGACCCCGACGGCCCCTACGTCTACGGCCGCGACACCAACCCCACCTGGACCCTGCTGGAGCAGGCCATCGGAGAGCTGGAGGCCCCCGGCCTGGACGGGGTGGACACGGTCGTCTTCGCCTCCGGCATGGCCGCGGTCTCCGCCGTGCTGCTCTCCCAGGCACGCGCCGGCGACACCGTGGTCCTGCCGGACGACGGCTACCAGCTGCTGCCCCTCGTACGGGAACAGCTGGAGGCCTACGGGGTGCACGTGCGCACCGCCCCCACGGCCGAGGACGCCCAGCTCGCGGCTCTCGACGGGGCCCGGCTGCTGTGGCTGGAGACCCCGTCCAACCCGGGGCTCGACGTCTGCGACGTACGGCGCCTCGTGGACGCCGCGCACGCCGGCGGAACCCTCGTCGCCGTGGACAACACCCTCGCTACCCCGCTCGGCCAGCGCCCCCTCGAACTGGGTGCCGACTTCTCGGTGGCCAGCGGAACCAAGGGCCTGACCGGCCACGGCGACCTGCTGCTCGGTTACGTCGTCTGCCGCGACGCCGGTCTCGCCGCGGGCATCCGCCGCTGGCGCAAGGTGATCGGCGCGATCCCCGGCCCCATGGAGGCCTGGCTCGCCCACCGGTCCCTGTCCACCATCCAGCTGCGCGCCCAGCGCCAGTGGGCCAACGCGCTCGCCGTCGCCGAGGCCCTCGCCGACCGCGCCGACGTCACCGGGCTGCGCTACCCGGGCCTGCCGTCGGACCCGTCCCACAAGTTGGCCGCCCGCCAGATGCGGGGCTTCGGCTCCGTCGTCTCCTTCACCCTCGCCGACCGCGCGCACGCGGAACGGTTCATGGCCGCCCTGCGGCTCGTCGAGGACGCCACCAGTTTCGGCGGGGTGCGCTCCACCGCGGAGCGCCGCCGGCGGTGGGGCGGAGACGCCGTCCCGGAGGGCTTCATCCGGTTCTCCGCAGGGGCCGAGGACACCGAGGACCTGGTCTCGGACGTGCTGCGGGCCCTCGACGCGGCGGCCGCGACCGGCTGACCGGCCTCGCGAAGGCGGTCCGAGCAGGCCCTGCGGCGGCTCGGACCGCCAGGCTCCCCGCCCGGCGGGTTTCACCGGCAGGCGTTTCAGAAGCGGAAGTCTGGGCCACTCTTCTCCCATGACCGAACGTCCAGTGGTCAAACGCACCGCCCGCGCGATCCTGCTCGACGGTGACGACCTGATCCTCATCAAGCGGACCAAACCCGGAGTCGACCCGTACTGGCTCACCCCCGGCGGGGGCGTGGAGCCCACGGACCTGACCGTCGTCGACGCCCTCCACCGAGAACTCCACGAGGAGCTCGGCGCGAAGATCACCGATGTCGTGCCCTGCTTCGTCGACACCATCGAGCACATCGCCGACAGGGGAGTGACCGGCGTCAAGGTGCAGCACTTCTTCGTCTGCCACCTCGCATCCATGGACCCCAGCCAGCGGCACGGCCCCGAGATCGACGAGCCCGAGGGCGAGTACGAGATCGTCCGCGTGCCCTTCAGCCGCGTCGGCATCGCCGCGGTGCACCTCGTCCCGCTGTCGCTGCGCCACTACCTCGACGGCAACATCGAGGGCGTGCGCGCGATGCACGCCCCCGACCTGGGCTGACCCACCGCACGCGGGCGCCGCCGCCGGAGTCAGCCGGCGACGCCCGCCAGTTCCTCCACCTCGTCGTGCCGGATCCGCTCACCGGGGATCCCGATCCTCTTCAGCGCGTCCACCCCGCTGCGGATCATCGCGGCCGGTCCCGAGACGAAGGCGTCGTACGAGCTCCAGGGCCCGTGCGTGCCGACGGCCTGCGGCAGTTGTCCGGCGAGGCCCTCGTCGCAGACCACCGGCCGCACCGACAGCCAGGGGTGCGAGCGCTGCAGCCCCAGCAGCGTGTCCTTGTCGTACAGGTCGTCGTCGCTGCGCGCCCCGAAGAAGACCTCCACCGGACGCCGCTCCCCGTGCTCGGCCACGTCCTCGATCAGCGCCTTGATCGGGGCGATGCCCGTGCCCCCGCCCAGGCACAGCATTCCGTTGTCGGTGCTGTGGTCGACCACCATCGATCCCGCCGGGTGGCCGAGCCGCAGGACGTCGCCGGGCCGGGCGTGCCGGACGAGCGCGTTGGACACCCATCCCGCCGGAACGGCCTTCACGTGGAAGGACAGCAGTCCGTCCGCGCGCGGCGCCGAGGCGAAGGAATAGTGCCGCCAGATCCGCGGCCACCACGGGGTCTCCAGGCTCGCGTACTGGCCGGCGAGGAAGGGGTAGGGCTGGTCGGGGCGAACGGTGATCACCGCGATGTCCGAGGTGCGCAGGTCGTGGGAGACCACCTCCGCGTGCCACCACGGAGGAGCCTTGGGCTCGTCCTCGGCCGCCGCGTCGATCATGATCTGGGAGATCGCGGTGTACGCCCGGGCCCAGGCGGCCTCGGTCTCCGGCCCCCAGACGGTTTCCGCGTACTTGGCCAGCGCCCCGATCAGGGCCTCTCCGACCGGCGGATAGTGCTCGGGCCTGGTTCCGTACTTGCGGTGCCCCGTGCCCAGCCGGCGCAGGTAGGCGGTGAGCACCTCGGGGTTGTCGATGTGCTCGGCGGCGGTCAGCAGCGCCTTCAGCAGCCGGTCGCGCTGCACGTCCATGGCCGCGGGGAACAGCCCCCGGAGGTCCGGGTGTCCCGTGAACACGACGGCGTAGAAGTAGGAGGTCACCTTGTCGGCGACGGGTGCGATCTCCGCGAGGGTCCGGCGGATGAGGACGGCATCGGGGGAGGGCTCGGGCGCACCGTCCCCGGACGGTATCCGGGACGGCCCCGGTCTTGCCGATCTGGTGGGCGGAGCGTCCATGCGGTGCCTCGCTTCGAGCATCTCGGTAGGTCTGCACACGCCACGGCCTTCGAATCCGTGGTTCCGGGTTTCACAGCGTGCCAGTCCTCCCCCAGAGCCTGTGGGGAAATGCGGGAATTCCGCGTTTCGAACCCACTTTCCCCTTAAGATGCCTCAACTCCCGTGCGCGCCACCCCTGTCAGCTGGTATGCCTCGCGCAGGTCCCGCCCCTCGTAGACGTGCGTCGCCCGCTCCACCAGGTAGGGCCGGGCATTCACCGCGACCGAGACCGGGACCACTTCGAAGAGCGCCACGTCGGTGCTGGAGTCCCCGTACGCGACGCAGTCGGCCCGGGTCACGCCGAACCGCGCGCACAGCTGGTCAGCGACCGTGACCTTCCGCTCCGGCGTCAGGATCCCGGCCACGTCCACCGGCCGGGTGAAGGGCACTTCCGGGAAGACGGAGCCGTGCGCGGCGTGCGCGCCCCACTCCAGCAGGAGCTCCACGAAGAACGACGGCGACAGGGAGATCACCGCGCAGTAGTCCCCGCGTCCCCGGATCTCCTGCCAGACCTCCTGGATCCCCAGCAGCCACGGAGCGGCGTCGAACGCCGCCCGCACGTGCGCCGGGGTCAGCTCTGCCCAGAGCCGCTGGACGGCCGTCGCGAACTGGTGCGGCTGGAGCTCCAGCGCGGCGAAGGACCGCTCCAGAGCGGCGATCTCCTCGCTCAGCCCGAGTTGCCGGGAGATCTCGACGGGCGAGGAGGTGCCGTACATCAGCGTTCCATCGAGGTCGAACAGGTGAAGTCGGGTCATAGCCGTCGAGGTTAGTACGGACGTTTCACGTGAAACAGTGGTCGATGTTTCACGTGAAACATCGGCCCGCACCACATCCACCCCAAATCCTCTGGACCGGGTCCCGGTCCATGAACCACTCTGAGGCCGTGACACCACCCCACCTCACCGACCTCCCCATCCGCGCACTGACCGTGGACGACCTCCACCACTGCGCCGATCTCTCCGAAGACCGCGGCTGGCCCCGCGAGGACCACAAGTGGGGGCTGCTGCTCGCCGCCGGACACGGCTACGGCATCGACGCCCCCGACGGCCGCGGGCTCGCCACGGCCTGCGTGGTCACCCGGTACGGCCCTCCGTCGGCCGGCCCCGAACTCGCCGCCATCGGCATGGTCCTGGTAGCCGAGCGCTATGCCCGTCAGGGCCTGGGCCGGCGCCTCATGACGTACATCTGCGACGAGGTCCTCAAGGGCGTACCGCTCACCCTGCACGCCACGCCGTACGGACGCCCGCTCTACGAGGAGCTCGGCTTCGAGACCACCGGCCGCGCCGAGATGCTGCGGGGCTCCTTCACCCCGGACCCCGCCGGTCCCGCGCCGGACGCGGTCCGCGTCCGGCCCGCCGGCGCCGAGGACATCACGCGGATCCTCCGCCTGGACGCCGAGGTCTTCGGCGCCGACCGGACCCATCTGGTCACCCGGCTGCCGGCCTTCACGGACCGGCTGCTCATCGCCGAGGACCCCTCCGGCGCACTGATCGGCTACGGAGCCATCTGGCCGAACATGGAGACCCATGTCATCGGCCCCCTGGTGGCCCGCGACACCGGCACCGCCCGCGCCCTGGTCACCGCCCTCGCGGCGGCCACCGACCGGCCCCTGCGCACCGATGTCGACGTACGCCACGAAGAGCTGCTCGGCTGGCTCAAGGACCGCGGTCTCGGCTCCGTGGCCTTCAACGCCGTCATGACCCGGGACATCCCCGGTCTGCCCGGTGACTGGACCCGCCGGTGGGCCCCGCTCACCGTCGCGGCCGGCTGAGCCGGGAGGATCCGGCCATGACCGACACCAGCTCCGAGCTGCTCATCCGCCCGGCCACCGAGGCCGACCTGCCCGCCATCGTCGCGCTCCTCGCCGATGACCCGCTGGGCGCGGCGAGGGAGTCCACGGACGACCTCACCCCGTACCTGGAGGCCTTCGAGCGGCTCACCGGCGATCCCCATCAGAACGTGGTCGTCGCCGTCCGGGCCGGCCGTGTCGTCGGCACCCTCCAGCTGACGATCGTCCCCGGACTCTCCCGCAGGGGAAGCACCCGCTCGATCATCGAGGGCGTACGCGTCCACGCCGACGAACGCGGCAGCGGACTGGGCACCCGGTTCATCGAATGGGCGATCGAGCGGTCCCGTACCGAGAACTGCGCACTGGTCCAGCTCACCTCGGACGTGACCCGCGTCGACGCCCACCGCTTCTACGAGCGGCTCGGATTCACCGCTTCCCACGTCGGGTTCAAACTCCAGCTCTGAGTCACCGGCCGTAGGCCGGGCCGCTGCCGGCGGCCCGGCCTACGATCGGGAGGATGAGCAGCCTTCCCCTCATCAGCACCGTGGAGCGCCGCCGCCGCCTCGGCCGCCGGCACCGCCTCGCACCGTCGGCCCGCGCCGCCGGCGTGCCCGAGGCCGCGGACGCCGTGATCGGCCTGCACGCCACCGACGCCTCCACGGTCTTCCTCTCGGTCCGGGCCCGGCTGGGCGAAGGCGGACCCGACGTGGTCGAACGGGCCCTGTACGAGGACGTGAGCCTCGTACGGCTGCTCAGCATGCGCCGCACGCTCTTCGCCGTTTCCACCGGACTCGCCCCGTACGTCGACTCCTCCACCGCGCGGGCCATCGCCGCGAAGGAGCGGAGGCACTTCCTCAAGCAGCTCGCCGAGGACGGTCAGGGCCTCGACGCCGACTGGCTCGCCGGGGCGGAGAGCGCCGCGCTCGACGCCCTGGACAGCACGGGCCCCTCCACCGGCAGCCAGCTCTCGGCGGCCGTCCCCGCACTGCGCCGGAAGATGACCGTCGAGCGGGGCAAGAAGTACGAGACGGAGATGGGCGTCGCCACCCGCGTCATCCGGCTGCTCGCCGCCGACGGCCGCATCCGCCGGGACCGGCCCCGGGGATCGTGGACCTCCAGCCAGTACCGCTGGGTCCACACCGAGCCCTGGCCCGCCATGGCACCGGCCGAGGCCCGGGCCGAGCTCGCCCGCCGCTGGCTGCTGTCCTACGGTCCGGCCACCGAGGCCGACCTCAAGTGGTGGACGGGCTGGACCCTCACGGACGCGCGCAAGGCCCTCGCCGCGGTCGGCCCCGACACGGTCCGGCTCGACGACGGCACCACCGCGCTCGTCAGCCCGGGCGACACCGGACCAGAACCGGCGCAGGAGCCCTGGGCCGCCCTGCTGCCCGCCCTCGATCCGAGCGCGATGGGCTGGGCGGACCGGGGCTTCCACCTCGACCCCGCCCACCGCCCGGCCCTCTTCGACTACTCCGGCAACATCGGCCCCACCGTGTGGTGGAACGGCGAGATCGTCGGCGGCTGGGCCCAGCGTGCCGACGGAGAGATCGTCCACCGGCTGCTGGGCGACCCCGGCGGCGAAGCCGAGCGGGCCATCGCCGCCGAGGCCGCCCGGCTCGCCGCCTGGGTGGGGGAGGCCCGCATCACCCCGCGCTTCCGCACCCCGCTGGAGCGGGAACTCACCGCGGGCTGACGGCGGTGTGCTAGCCGATGCCCCGCCAGCCCTGCGGGTCGACCCCGCCGGGCACCGGGGCCTGCGGATCGTAGGGCTCGCGGGTGAACACGAACGAGCCCAGGTCGAGGTGGCTCACCGATCCGTCCGGCCGCCGTACGGCCCGCAGCGACTCACCCGCGTAGTAGCCGGCCAGTCCGGTCCAGCTGCCGTCCGGCTCCGCCCGGAACCGCGCGGAGCGACCGCTCCCGCCCACCGGGCCCAGCTCCAGGAATCCGTCGTGGGTCAGCCGTACGGCCTGGGCCGACGTGCCCCAGTACCAGGGGCCGCACAGGTCTAGGGCGACGGGATCGGCCTCCCGCAACGGCCGCCACGGCTCGGGGATCCACGGCTCCGCCTCGGCGACGATGCCCACCAGTTCGGCCGCCAGCGTCGAAACGGGCAGCCCCGAGGTGCAGTTGGCCAGTACCACCGCGGCGACGTCGTCCGCCTCGCTCAGCCACAGCCCGGCGAGGAAGCCCGGCAGCGAGCCGCTGTGACCCGCGAGCAGGCGCCCGCCGCTCCGCGTCAGCTGGGTCCCGAGCCCGTATCCGAGCTCGGCGATGCCCGGCTCCGGGGGAGTGGCCGACGTCCGCATCTCGCGTACGGAGCCGGCGTTCAGCACGCGCTCGTCGCCCCGTACGAGGAAGGCGGCGAACTTCGCCAGATCACCGGTGGTGGACCACAGCTGGCCGGCCGGTGCCATGAGCCCGAGGTCCTCCAGGGGTTCCGGCATCATCACGTCCGCCCAGGGGTGCACCGCCCAGCCGCCGGCGTGCGGTGCCACCGGCTGCGCGCTCGTGCGCTCCAGCCCCAGCGGCTCCAGCACCTCGGCACGGAGCACGTCCTCCCACGGCTTCCCCCGGACGGCCTCCACGAGCGAACCGAGCAGGGTGTAACCGGGGTTGGAGTAGTGGTGGCGCCGTCCGGGTTCGAAGCGGAAGGGGCGCTCGCCCAGCACGTCCGAGAGCTCCGGCCGCAGCGTGCCCGCCGTACGCTCCCACCACTCCCCGGGCGTCTCCGCCGCCAGCCCGGAGGTGTGGGACAGCAACTGCCCCACCGTCACCTCGCCGACTCCGGTCCCGGGAAGGAACTTCTCGATCGGGTCGCCCAGTTCCAGCAGCCCCTTGTCCCGCAGCCGCAGTACGAGCACGGCGGTGAACGTCTTGGTGATCGACCCGATCCGGTACTGCACGTTCCCGTCGGGCCCATGCCCCTCGACCATGCTCCGGGCACCCTCCCAGACCACCGCCCCGCCCCGCACCACGGCCGCCACCAGCGACGGCGCCCGGCCTTCGCGCTGCGCGACCGCGATCCGGTGCTTCAGTGCCCGCCTGGTCGAGGGCAGGAGTTCAAGGTCTTCCATCGCAGCATCCATGCTCCGACCCTGGCACAGTCCTCGACGGAACCGATGCCCGCATCACCCACGGACGGAAGGCCGGGCCATGCGCAAGCTGATCTACGGAATGAACCTGACTCTGGACGGCTACATCGCCGCGGCGGGTGACGACATCGGCTGGGGCGGGCCGCCGGGCGACGAGCTGTTCCAGTGGTGGCTCGAGCACGAGCAGGCGTGCGGCCTGTCGCTGTACGGGCGCAAGCTGTGGGAGACGATGAGCTCCTACTGGCCGACCGGCGACCAGCAGCCGGGCGCCACTGCGGCGGAGATCGAGTTCGCGCGGAACTGGCGGGACACGCCGAAGGTGGTGTTCTCCTCGACGATCGGCGAGGTCGGCTGGAACGCCCGCCTGGTCACCGGCGACGCGGTCGCCGAAATCACCCGGCTCAAGGCCGGGGACGGCGGCCCGATGAACATCGGCGGGGCGACGCTCGCCGGGGCGGCCATGCGCGCCGGGCTGATCGACGAGTACGCGATCGCCACCCATCCGGTCCTGGTGGGCGGCGGCACCCCGTTCTTCACCGCCCTGGACAGCTGGGTGAACCTGAAGCTGCTGGAGACGCGGACCCTTCCCGGCGGCGTGGTCCTGGCCAGGTACGGGACCAGGCGCTGAGCGCAGCACCCGCGCGCCGGGGCGGACGCTACGTGTTGGCCATGTCCACGAACCGCGAATAGTGGCCCTGGAAGGCCACGGTGATGGTGGCCGTCGGGCCGTTACGGTGCTTGGCCACGATCAGGTCCGCCTCACCCGCTCGCGGGGACTCCTTCTCGTAGGCGTCCTCGCGGTGCAGCAGGATCACCATGTCGGCGTCCTGCTCGATCGAGCCGGACTCACGCAGGTCGGAGACCATCGGCTTCTTGTCGGTGCGCTGCTCGGGGCCACGGTTCAGCTGGGACAGCGCGATCACCGGGACCTCCAGCTCCTTGGCCAGCAGCTTGAGGTTTCGGGACATGTCCGAGACCTCCTGCTGGCGGCTCTCGGGCCGGCGCGAACCGCCCGACTGCATCAGCTGGAGGTAGTCGATGACGACGAGCGACAGGTCGCTGCGCTGCTTCAGGCGGCGGCACTTCGCCCGGATCTCCATCATCGACAGGTTGGGGGAGTCGTCGATGTAGAGCGGGGCGGCGGAGACGTCCGGCATCCGGCGGGCCAGCCGGGTCCAGTCGTCGTCCGTCATCGTGCCGGAGCGCATGTGGTGTAGGGCCACCCGGGCCTCCGCCGAGAGCAGGCGCATCGCGATCTCGTTGCGCCCCATTTCGAGGGAGAAGATGACGCTGGGCAGGTTGGCCTTGATGGAGCAGGCCCGGGCGAAGTCCAGCGCGAGGGTGGACTTACCCATGGCGGGTCGGGCCGCGATGACGATCATCTGGCCCGGGTGCAGACCGTTGGTCAGCGAGTCCAGGTCCGTGAAGCCCGTCGGGACTCCCGACATCTGCCCGCTGCGCGAACCGATCGCCTCGATCTCGTCGAGGGCGCCTTCCATGATGTCGCCGAGCGGCAGGTAGTCCTCGGAGGTCCGCTGCTCGGTGACGGCGTAGATCTCGGCCTGGGCGCTGTTGACGATCTCGTCGACGTCGCCGTCGGCGGCGTAGCCCATCTGCGTGATCTTCGTACCCGCGGCGACGAGCCGGCGCAGGACCGCCCGCTCGTGGACGATCTCCGCGTAGTACTCGGCGTTCGCCGCCGTGGGGACCGACTGGACCAGGGTGTGCAGGTAGGGGGCCCCGCCGACCTTGCTGATCTCCCCGCGCCGGGTCAGTTCGGCGCTGACGGTGATCGGGTCGGCCGGCTCTCCCTTGGCGTACAGGTCGAGGATGGCCTGGTAGATCGTCTCGTGCGACGGACGGTAGAAGTCGTGGCCCTTGAGCACCTCGACCACGTCGGCGATGGCGTCCTTGGACAGCAGCATGCCGCCCAGGACGGACTGCTCGGCGTCGAGGTCCTGGGGCGGGACCCGCTCGAAGCCGCCGCCTCCGCCGTCCCAGGAGCCGCCCTCGCGGCCCCGGTCGCTCTGTTCGTCCCCGCGGCCGCGGCCTTCGCCGCCCCGGCGCGGACGGGCGGGCAGACGGTCACCTGGACCGCTGTCGGCCCAGGGGTCGTCCATGGGCTCGGACATGCTCACCGGGCCGCCTCCTCCCGTCCGCAACGCGGACCTTGCCGTGTCACTCTTTCTACGACACGGCTCTGACATTTGGGGCACCCGAATCGGCTCTCGGCGAGTCGGACAACGAACAACGGTAGGGCCGCGAGCGACGTCAGCCAATCCTGTTATCCACAGGCTGTGTGCATGAGGTGTGGATGACGGCGCCAATGCTGTGGACAACTCCCCGGAAGCTGTGCACGGACCGGGGGACGGTGCTGTGGACAAAATCACCTGCCCCCTCCACCTACCTCACTTGACCTGGCCTTTCTCCCTCCACCGGCTGTGGGGGAGAAAAATATTCGCCACTGTCTCAAGATCGCCTCCAACGAGGTGGGACGAACGCTCGAATCGGCGTATCGGTAAGGATCCAGAGACCCTTGTGTCTATTACCTGTGGAAGATTAGATTGAGCACATGAGACTGGCCCCCACCGCACCGAAGGCTGCCCCGGGACGACACGACCGCGAGATCCTCGCGCTCGCCGTCCCCGCCTTCGGCGCCCTCGTCGCAGAACCCCTCTTCGTGATGGCCGACAGCGCCATCGTGGGACACCTCGGCACACCTCAGCTGGCCGGTCTCGGCATCGCCGCCGCACTGCTCACCACCGCCGTGAGCATCTTCGTCTTCCTCGCCTACGCCACCACCGCAGCCGTGGCCCGCCGCGTCGGCGCGGGCGACCTCCAGGCCGCCATCCGGCAGGGCATGGACGGCATCTGGCTCGCCCTGCTCCTCGGTGCGGCCGTCGTCGCCGTCGTGCTGCCCACGGCCCCCACCCTGATCTCCTTCTTCGGGGCCTCCGACACCGTCGCCCCGTACGCGATCACCTACCTGCGGATCTCCGCCCTCGGCATCCCCGCGATGCTCGTGGTGCTCGCCGCGACCGGCGTCATCCGCGGCCTCCAGGACACCCGGACCCCCCTCTACGTCGCGATCGGCGGCTTCGCCCTCAACGGCGCCCTGAACGTCGCCCTCGTCTACGGGGCGGGCTTCGGCATCGCCGGCTCCGCCTGGGGCACGGTGATCGCCCAGTGCACCATGGCCGCCGCCTACCTGGTCGTGGTGGTCCGGGGCGCCCGCAAGCACGGCGCCTCCCTGCGGCCCGACGCCGAGGGCATCCGGGCCTGCGCGCAGGCCGGTGCCCCCCTGCTGGTCCGCACCCTGTCCCTGCGGGCCGTCCTGCTGATCGCCACCGCCGTGGCCGCACGGCTGGGTGACGCCGACATAGCCGCCCACCAGATCCTGCTCTCCCTGTGGAGCCTGCTCGCCTTCGCCCTCGACGCGATCGCGATCGCCGGGCAGGCCATCATCGGCCGCTACCTCGGCGCGGGAGACACCGAGGGGGCCAAGGCGGTCTGCCGCCGCATGGTGCAGTGGGGGATCATCTCCGGCATCGTCCTGGGGCTCCTCGTGATCGCGGTCCGCCCGCTGTTCATCCCGCTCTTCACCAGCGACCCCGCCGTCGAGGACGCCCTCCTGCCGGCCCTGCTCGTGGTGGCCCTCTCACAGCCCGTCTCCGGAATCGTCTTCGTGCTCGACGGCGTCCTGATGGGCGCGGGCGACGGTCCCTACCTGGCCTGGGCCATGCTGCTGACCCTCGCCGTCTTCACCCCGGCGGCCCTGCTCGTACCGGCCCTGGGCGGCGGGCTGACGGCCCTCTGGTGCGCCATGACCCTGATGATGCTGGTCCGGATGGTCACCCTCCAGCTGCGCGCCCGCTCGGGCCGCTGGCTGGTCGCCGGAGCCACGCGGTAGCCGGCCCGCGACGGCCCCTACCCGGCAGCCCGCACCCGGTACCCGCCGCGGAGCCCGCAGCGATGTTTCACGTGAAACAACGAAGAAGGGCCGCACCCCCACAGGGGTGCGGCCCTTCATGCGCAGCCCTTAGGCGGCGACGACCTCGATGCCGACGGTCGCGGCCACGTCAGCGTGCAGACGCACGGAGACCTGGTACGAGCCGAGGGTCTTGATCGGGGAGCCCAGCTCCACGCGGCGCTTGTCGACCTTCGGGCCACCGGACGCCTCGATCGCCGTGGCGATGTCGGAGGGCGTGACGGAACCGAACAGACGACCGGCGTCACCCGCGCGGGTGGCCAGACGGACCTTGACGTTCTCGAGCTTGGCCTTGAACTCGTTGGCCTGCTCGATCGTCGCGATCTCGTGGATCTTGCGGGCGCGGCGGATCTGCGCCACGTCCTTCTCGCCACCCTTGGTCCAGCGGATCGCGAAACCACGCGGGACCAGGTAGTTGCGGGCGTAGCCGTCCTTGACGTCGACGACGTCGCCGGCGGTGCCGAGGCCAGAGACCTCGTGGGTCAGGATGATCTTCATTATTCGGTCACCCTTTCCTTATCGCGCGGTGGACGTGTAGGGCAGCAGCGCCATCTCACGGCTGTTCTTCACAGCCGTGGCGACGTCACGCTGGTGCTGCGTGCAGTTGCCGGTGACGCGGCGGGCACGGATCTTGCCACGGTCGGAAATGAACTTCCGCAGCATGTTCGTGTCCTTGTAGTCCACGTACGCGGTCTTGTCCTTGCAGAACGCGCAGACCTTCTTCTTAGGCTTGCGCACAGGCGGCTTCGCCATTGTGTCTCTCCTGTGAAATCAAGAAGTGGGGGTGCGAGCTGCCCTAGAAGGGCGGCTCGTCCGAGTAGCCACCGCCGGAGCCGCCGGAGCTTCCGCCCCAACCGCCACCGCCGCCGCCCTGCTGCTGGCCGCCGGCCGGCGCGCTGGACGCCCAGGGGTCGTCGGAGGGAGCTCCGCCGCCCTGGGGGCCGCCGCCACTGGGGGCTCCGCCCCAGTTGCCACCGCCGCCGCCCTGCTGCTGACCGCCGCCACCGCCGCCGTATCCACCCTGGCCACCGCGACCCGTGGTCTTGGTGACCTTGGACGTGGCGTTCTTCAGGCTGGGGCCGACTTCCTCGACGTCCAGCTCGTAGACCGTGCGCTTGACACCCTCACGGTCCTCGTACGACCGCTGCTTCAGCCGGCCCTGCACGATGACGCGCATGCCTCGCTGAAGGGACTCGGCGACGTTCTCCGCCGCCTGGCGCCAGACCGAGCAGGTCAGGAACAGGCTTTCGCCGTCCTTCCACTCATTGGTCTGCTTGTCGAAGGTGCGGGGAGTGGACGCGACACGGAACTTCGCGACCGCCGCACCCGAGGGGGTGAAGCGCAGCTCGGGGTCGTCGACGAGATTGCCGACGACCGTGATGACGGTCTCGCCTGCCATGGATGAACCTCTCGGCGGGGATTGCTGCTGGGCTGCTGTGCTACTCGGTCCCGATTACCGCTGAACCGAAGTTCAGTGGGTCTCGGGGCGAAGGACCTTGGTCCGGAGAACCGACTCGTTCAGGTTCAGCTGTCGGTCAAGCTCCTTGACGACCGCAGGCTCGGCCTGGAGGTCGATGACCGAGTAGATGCCCTCGGGCTTCTTCTTGATCTCGTAAGCGAGACGACGACGGCCCCAGGTGTCGACCTTCTCGACCTTTCCGTTGCCCTCACGGACGACAGAAAGGAAGTTCTCGATCAGCGGGGAGACAGCGCGCTCCTCGAGATCGGGGTCGAGGATGACCATCACTTCGTAGTGACGCATGTGGAACCCACCTCCTTTGGACTCAGCGGCCACGGTCGTTCCGTGGCAGGAGGGTCGTGATGCGTGCGCACGGCATCTGCAGAGCAGACACCGCGCAGCTGTACAGACTACCTCCTCGACTCCTTCCGGTTGAAATCCGGCACCAGGAGGCCACAATCTGTATGCATCGGGTGTTCTCGGTGCTAAGCCCCCGGCACCTGCCGGAGGCGGCCCGCAGCACCGCTCTGCTGCAGCCAGGAGGTGCCTTCCCATGGCACAGGCAATGCAACGCCAGTCCATCTCGCTCTTCGCGACCGACGGCAAGCCCCATCCGCTCCAGGACACCCTGGTGGCGGTCACCCTGATCCTCGGCGCCGTGGCGTTCATCACGGCCTTCTTCCACAACCTGCACCTGCTCAGCTCGTGGACCGGGCTGATCGGGATCATCACCGGGCTCTACGGCCAGTTCATCTCCGCCACGACACGCGAACGCACAGCACTGATCATCGGCCTCGGAGCCTCGGCCATCGGGTTCTTCCTCGGTATGGCCCACGGCGGTCTTTTCGGCGGCTGGCTGGGCTGACCGGGTGCCTCCGCGACGGGGCGCCGGCCTCCCACCGGCCCGGGCCCGGCCTGTCCCCCAGATGGGTGGCGCCCCCGTCGCAGTAGGCTTCGCGCCATAGCCAGCGAAGCCGCCGAGGAGACGCCCCGCATGAGCCTGTCCCTGAGGACCATCAGCCGAGAGCAGCACCTGGGCTACCTCCAGAGCCTGCCCTCGGCTAGCCACTGCCAGGTCCCGGCGTGGGCCGACGTGAAGAACGAGTGGCGTTCCGAGAACCTCGGATGGTTCGACCAGTCCGGCGAACTCGTCGGTGCCGCACTCGTGTTGTACCGACAGCTGCCCAAGGTGAAGCGGTACCTCGCGTACCTCCCCGAGGGCCCGGTCATCAACTGGTACGCCCCCAACCTCGAAGAGTGGCTCCAGCCGATGCTGACGCACCTCAAGCAGCAGGGTGCCTTCACCGTGAAGATGGGCCCGCCCGTCGTCATCCGCCGCTGGAACTCCACCGCCATCAAGGCCGGTATCCAGGACCCGGAGGTCAAGCGCCTGCGCGACGTCGAGGCCTCCGTCATCGAGCCCCGCGCCTTCGAAGTCTCCGACAAACTGCGCCGGATGGGCTGGCAGCAGGCCGAGGACGGCGGAGCCGGCTTCGGCGACGTCCAGCCCCGGTACGTCTTCCAGGTGCCTCTGGCCAACCGCTCGCTGGACGACGTCCTCAAGGGCTTCAACCAGCTGTGGCGCCGCAACATCAAGAAGGCCGAGAAGGCCGGCGTCGAGGTCGTGCAGGGCGGTTACGAGGACCTGCCGACCTGGCAGAAGCTGTACGAGATCACCGCCGAGCGCGACAAGTTCCGCCCGCGCCCGCTCAGCTACTTCCAGCGCCAGTGGACGGCCCTCAACTCCGAGGACCCCAACCGGATGCGGCTGTACATCGCCACCCACGAGGGGGAGCCGCTGGCCGCCGCCACGATGCTGACGGTCGGGCAGCACGTCTGGTACTCGTACGGCGCCTCCGCCAACCACAAGCGCGAGGTCCGCCCTTCGAACGCGATGCAGTGGCGGATGCTGCGCGACTCCTACGCGCTCGGCGCAAGCGTCTACGACCTGCGCGGCATCAGTGACACCCTGGACGAGAACGACCACCTGTTCGGGCTGATCCAGTTCAAGGTCGGCACGGGCGGCGAGGCCGTCGAGTACGTCGGCGAGTGGGACTTCCCGCTCAACAAGCTGCTGCACAAGGCGCTCGACATCTACATGTCGCGCCGCTGACCCCACCGAACCCCCACACGCACCGCACCGCACCGCTGCACCACGCAGCTTTTCGAGAGAGGCTCCGGACGGGCATGGCGCTCACGCTCTACGTCGACACCGCGCGCTGGCGTGCGCACCAGAAGCAGATCCAGGACCAGTTCCCCGGGATGATCCCCGTCTGCAAGGGCAACGGCTACGGCTTCGGTCACGAGCGGCTCTGCGAGGAGGCGACCCGGATGGGCGCCGACGTCCTCGCGGTCGGCACGACGTACGAGGCCGCCAGCATCAAGGACTGGTTCGGCGGTGACCTGCTCGTCCTGACCCCGTTCCGGCGCGGCGAGGACCCGGTCCCGCTGCCGGACCGGGTCATCCGCTCGGTGTCCTCGCTCGACGGGGTCCGCGGCCTGGTCGGTGCCCGTGTGGTCATCGAGTGCATGAGCTCGATGCGCCGGCACGGGATCTCCGAGCAGGAGCTCGGCCAGCTCCACTCGGCGATCGAGGACGTCCGGCTGGAGGGCTTCGCCCTGCACCTGCCGCTGGACCGCCCGGACGGCACGGACGCCGTCGAAGAGGTCATCGCCTGGATGGACCGGCTGCGCGCCGCCCGGCTGCCGCTGCACACCATGTTCGTCAGCCACCTGAAGGCGTCGGACCTGGCACGGCTGCAGCAGCAGTTCCCGCAGACGCGCTTCCGGGCCCGCATCGGCACCCGGCTGTGGCTGGGCGACCACGAGGCGACCGAGTACCGCGGTGCGGTGCTCGACGTCACCCGCGTCGCCAAGGGCGACCGGTTCGGCTACCGGCAGCAGAAGGCCGCCTCCGACGGCTGGCTGGTCGTCGTCGCCGGCGGCACCTCCCACGGCGTCGGCCTGGAGGCCCCCAAGGCCCTGCACGGGGTGATGCCGCGTGCCAAGGGCGTCGCCCGGGCCGGGCTCGCCACCGTCAACCGCAACCTGTCGCCGTTCGTCTGGGCGGGCAAGCAGCGCTGGTTCGCCGAGCCGCCGCACATGCAGGTGTCCATCCTGTTCGTGCCGTCGGACTCTCCCGAGCCGAAGGTCGGCGACGAACTGGTGGCGCACCTGCGCCACACCACCACGCAGTTCGACCGGGTGCTCGACGCCTGAGTCACTCCCCGGGGCGTGCGCCCCAGTCGACCCGCTGACCCTCCGAAGGCGCCGCGTCCTGCGGCGCCTTCGGCGTCTGCGCGAGCGTGAAGACGTCCTCGGCACCGTCCAGGACACCCCCCGAGGGGTCGTCCGAGCCGTCGCGCCGCACCACGTCCCGGTCGGGCAGCAGGATGTCTCGTACGACCACCGCGCACAGGTAGAGCGTGCACAGCAGGTGGGCCGTGATGGCCAGCTGGTAGCCCTCCAGCGGCAGGCCCTGGTGCTTGTCGCCGCTGGTCGTGTAGGCGAGGTAGAACCAGATGCCCAGGAAGTAGATGACCTCGCCGGTCTGCCAGATCAGGAAGTCCCGCCAGCGCGGCCGGGCCAGCGCGGCGAGCGGGATGAGCCACAGCACGTACTGGGGCGAGTAGACCTTGTTGAGCAGGATGAAGGCGGCCACCAGCAGGAAGGCCAGCTGGGCGAAGCGGGGGCGGCGGGGTGCGGTGAGCGCGAGCGCGCCGATGGCCGCGCACAGCAGGAGCGTCAGGCCCGTCGCGTAGGTGTTGGCGTCTTCGAGCGGGTTCCCGGAGCGCTGGGAGATCAGCAGCCACACCGATCCGAAGTCGATCGGCCGCTCCTGGCTGAAGGTGTAGAACTTCGTCCAGCCCTCCCACGCGAAGAGCATGACGGGCAGGTTCACCGCGAGCCAGGAGGCCGCGGTGCCGCCGACCGCCGCGCCGAAGGCACGCCACTTCCCGGCCCGCCAGCAGAGCACGAACACGGCCCCGAGCAGCAGGACGGGGTAGAGCTTGGCCGCGGTGGCCAGGCCCAGGAAGACACCGAAGGCCAGCGGACGGCTCCGCGACCACATGAGCATCGCGGCAGCGGTCAGCGCGATGGCCATCAGGTCCCAGTTGATGGTCGCGGTGAGTGCGAAACCGGGCGCGAGCGCGAAGAGCAGGGCGTCCCACGGCCGGCGGCGGTGGGTGCGGGCCACGCACACCGCGATCACCGCGGCGCAGACCATCAGCATGCCCGCGTTGACCATCCAGTACATCTGCTCCCGGTGCTGCATGGAGCCGCTGCCGGGGGTCATCCAGGAGGCGACCTTCATGAAGAGCCCGGTGAGCACCGGGTACTCCAGGAACTGCATGTCGCCGGGGATCCGGTCGAAGTACGGGGTGAGGCCGTCGGCGAAGCCGCGTACGACGAAGAGGTGCGGGATGTCCGAGTAGCAGGCGTGGGTGTACTGGGAGCCGGCCCCGCGGAACCACGCCCAGTTGTAGCAGGGCAGCTTCTGCGCCATGCCCAGCGCGAACATCCCGAGCGTCACGAGGACGACGACCCGTACCGGGTTCAGCCAGTGGCCGCCGAGCCGGGCGTAGCGGCCCAGCGGGCCGCCGATGAACTCGCTCCCCGCGGCGGCCACCTCGTCCTGCCGGGTGGGCAGTACGGGGGGCAGTACGGGGCTGTCCTCGTGCACCTTCGTCATGCGCACATCCTGCCGTACGGCGGGGCCGCCGCCCATGAGAGCGTGCGAGAGGGCCGCCGCACCGGGTGCGACGGCCCTCTCGACCGTGTCGTGGGGCGTACGGTCAGCCGCCCGTGGAGCCCCCTATCGGGAAGCCTCCGCTCCCGCCGTTGGTCGCTCCGCCGGGCCTGCCGCCCGACTTGCTGGGCGAGGGCGAGGGCGACCGGGAGGAGCTGGGGCTGGGGTCCGGCTCGCAGATGGCCCACGGCTTGCAGGTCGGCTTGCCGCCGGTGCGCGAGGGGCTCGGGCTGGGCGACGGGGTCGGCGACGGCGAGTTCGACGGGGACGGCGAGGGGGAGGGGGAAGGCGACGGGGAGGGCGAGGGAGCACCGGAGGCGTCCGCGATGACGCCGATCTCCTCGGGCTCCGGGAACTTCGACTCCGGGACGCCGTTCAGCGCCTCCTTCATGTACTTGGTCCAGATCTCGGCCGGGATGTCACCACCGTGGAGGGAGGGAATGCCCGCCACGCCCCTCATCGAGATGAGTTCCTTCTTCTCCGCGTTCGGGTCCGAGCGGAACAGGGCCACGGAGGTGGACAGCTCGGGGGTGTAGCCGACGAACCAGGCCGACATGTTCTTGTCGGTGGTACCGGTCTTGCCCGCGGCGGGCCGGCCGAGCTTCTTGGCCTTGGTACCGGTGCCGTTCTCGACGACGTTGCGCAGCACCTTGGTGATGTTGTCCGCGACGGAGTTGTCCATGGCGCGCTGCGCCTTGGGCGGGTCGAAGCCGGGGACGTCCCTGCCGTCCTTCTTGACGCTGCGCACCGAGTACTGCTCGTGGTGGGTGCCGGAGGCGGCGAAGGTGGCGTATGAGTTGGCCATCCGGATGGCGCTGGGGGTCGAGGTGCCCAGGGCGAAGGAGGCGTTGGGGTTCGGGTCGAAGGACTCCTCGAGGATGCCGGTCGACTTGGCGACCTCCCTCACCTTGTCGTGGCCGACGTCGAAGACGAGCTGGGCGAAGGGGACGTTGATCGAGTCCTCCATCGCCTTGTTCAGGGTCACGTAGCCGTAGTCGGTCGGGCTCTCGTTCTTCTGCCGGAAGGGCTTGCCGGAGCCGTCGCGCAGCGGCTGGCCCGCACGGTTGTTGATCACCGTGAGGTCGCTGGCCATGTACTTGCTGTCGGCCGAGATCCCCTTGCCCTTCGAGTTCTGCGTGCCGTACTCCATCGCGGCCGCGAGCACGAAGGGCTTCCAGGTCGAGCCGACCTGGACGCCCGAGGTGTTGGCGTTGTTGTTGAAGTGCTTCTTGTCGATGCCCGGACCGCCGTACAGGGCGACGAGGGCTCCGGTCTTCACGTCCACCGAGGCCGCGCCGAACTGCACGAAGGTGTCGGTGTCGGGTCGCTTCTTCTCGTCGAGCATCCCGTCGCGGGTGCCCTCGACGGCCTTGACCAGCGCGTCCACCTTCGTCTTGTCGAAGGTGGTGTAGATCCGGTAGCCGCCCTTGGCCAGGTCCTCGACCTTGATGCCGTTCTTCTTCAGCATGTACAGCTTGGCCGTCTCGACCAGGTAGCCGATCTGGCCGGACATGCCGGCGGCCTCGGGGGCCTCGATCAGGGTGGGGAAGGCCGTGTACTGGTCGCGCTCGGCCTTCTGCATGCGGCCCACCTCGACCTCGCGGTCCAGCACCCAGGCCCAGCGCTTCACGGCCCGGTCCTTGTTCGCCTCGGGCGTGGCCGCGGAGCCGATGCCGCCGTCGGGGTTGTAGAGGTTCGGGCCCTTGAGCACGGCGGCGAGGAACGCGCTCTCGGAGGGAGTGAGCTGGTCGCAGTCCTTGCCGAAGTAGGCGCGCGCCGCCGCCTGGATCCCGTAGGCGTCACGGCCGTAGTAGGCGGTGTTCAGGTAGCCCGCGAGGATCGTGTTCTTCTCCTCGCTCACGCCCAGCTTTATCGAGATGAAGAGCTCGGTAACCTTGCGCTTGAGCGTCTGGTCGGCGTCCAGGTACGTGTTCTTCACGAACTGCTGGGTGATCGTGGAGCCGCCCTGGGTGGATCCGCCCTTGGCCATGTTCCACACGGCGCGGGCGATGCCCATCGGGTCGACGCCCTTGTCCGACTCGAAGGACGCGTTCTCCGCCGCGATCACGGCGTTCTGCATCGACCGGGGGATCTTCCCGATGGGGACGATCTGTCGGTTCATCGAGCCGCCGGTCGCGACCATCTGGGTGTCGTCGGACCAGTAGAAGACGTTGTTCTGTGCCTTGGCCGTCTTGTTCGCGTCGGGCTTGTCCACCATGGCGATGCCGATGCCGGCGCCCAGGGTGATCATCGCGAAGAAGCCCAGGGTCGTGCCGCTGACGAGCTTCCAGGACGGGACGAAGCGCTTCCAGCCGACCTTTTCGCCGCGCGGATAGTTGATGAACCGCTTGGGGCGGCCGGCGCCCCGGCCCGCCGGGGCTCGGCCGGCGGCTCTGCGGGCCTCCGACCGGCTGCCGTGAGGCGGCTGCTGTCCGTACGGGCCGCTGGGTGACCCGGTGGGGACGTCACGCCCGGAACCGGCGCCCCTGGCAGGGCGCTGCTGGGCGGCCTTGCGGGCGGCTGCGCGGCCGCCGCCCTGGGGCTGTTGCTGTTTGCGGCGGTGCTCGCTCATCGAACGACTACTCCTCGGGCAGGCGAGTGGCCTGGAAGCGGCAGGTGAGTTCCGGTCCCCCCGGTGTCATGGCGCACAGACTACGCAGACGCAAAAGCCAATCAGTGCCGAAGTTCACCCCAAATCAGGCAACTTGCCTCGTGCAAATCGGTGATGTGACGCCGGTCACCGTGTCACCACTTGTAGCGGACGGCTACCCGTTCTATCGTCTGGATGTATCGAGTCGATACATCAGCTCGACATAAAGACTCCGAGGCGGGGGAAGGGCAAGCGGATGAGCAGGCGCTCAGGCATCCTCGAGTTCGCTGTTCTCGGCCTGCTTCGCGAATCCCCCATGCACGGTTACGAGCTGCGCAAGCGGCTCAACACCTCACTGGGGGTGTTCAGAGCGTTCAGCTACGGGACGCTCTACCCCTGCCTCAAGACGCTCGTCACCAACGGCTGGTTGATCGAAGAGCCGGGCAATGCCCCGGAGGACGCTCTCGCCGCTTCACTCGCAGGGCGCCGCGCCAAGATCGTCTACCGGTTGACGGCAGCAGGTAAGGAGCACTTCGAGGAGCTCCTCTCCCACACGGGCCCCGATGCCTGGGAGGACGAGTCCTTCGCCGCCCGCTTCGCCTTTTTCGGCCAGACCGAACGAGACGTACGCATGCGGGTTCTGGAGGGCCGTCGCAGCCGCCTTGAGGAGCGCCTGGAGAAGATGAGCGCCTCGCTGGCTCGCACACGCGAGCGGCTCGACGACTACACGCTCGAGCTGCAACGCCACGGCATGGAATCCGTGGAGCGCGAAGTGCGCTGGCTGAACGAGCTCATCGAGAGTGAGCGGGCGGGACGGGATCAGAGACGACCCGGTCCGTCCGACGAAACTGCAAAGTGAGGTCTGCATCTCGCAGGCCTCGTCCGAGAACAAACAGGGAGCAACCGGAATGGGTTCGGTTCGCGTAGCCATCGTCGGCGTAGGCAACTGCGCCGCCTCGCTGGTGCAGGGCGTCGAGTACTACAAGGACGCCGACCCGGCGGCCAAGGTCCCCGGTCTGATGCACGTCCAGTTCGGCGACTACCACGTGCGCGACATCGAGTTCGTCGCCGCGTTCGACGTCGACGCGAAGAAGGTCGGCCTCGACCTTTCGGACGCCATCGGCGCCAGCGAGAACAACACCATCAAGATCTGTGACGTCCCGAACGCGGGCGTGACCGTTCAGCGCGGCCACACCCACGACGGCCTGGGCAAGTACTACCGCCAGACCATCGAGGAGTCCGCCGAGGCCCCGGTCGACATCGTCCAGATCCTCAAGGACCGCCAGGTCGACGTCCTGATCTGCTACCTCCCCGTCGGCTCCGAGGTCGCGGCGAAGTTCTACGCCCAGGCCGCCATCGACGCCAAGGTCGCCTTCGTCAACGCCCTCCCGGTCTTCATCGCCGGCACCAAGGAGTGGGCCGACAAGTTCACCGAGGCCGGTGTCCCGATCGTCGGCGACGACATCAAGTCGCAGGTCGGCGCGACCATCACGCACCGCGTGATGGCGAAGCTGTTCGAGGACCGCGGTGTCCGTCTTGAGCGCACCATGCAGCTCAACGTCGGCGGCAACATGGACTTCAAGAACATGCTGGAGCGCGACCGCCTCGAGTCGAAGAAGATCTCCAAGACTCAGGCCGTCACCTCGCAGATCCCCGACCGCGAGCTCGGCGAGAAGAACGTCCACATCGGCCCGTCCGACTACGTGGCGTGGCTCGACGACCGCAAGTGGGCCTACGTCCGCCTCGAAGGCCGTGCCTTCGGCGACGTCCCGCTGAACCTCGAGTACAAGCTCGAGGTGTGGGACTCCCCGAACTCGGCCGGTGTCATCATCGACGCCCTGCGCGCCGCGAAGATCGCCAAGGACCGCGGCATCGGTGGCCCGATCCTGTCGGCCTCGAGCTACTTCATGAAGTCCCCGCCGGTGCAGTACTTCGACGACGAGGCCCTGGCCAACGTCGAGAAGTTCATCAAGGGCGAGGTCGAGCGCTAGTCGAACCCCGGCGTCCTCCAGGACGCCTGGACTTCGGCGGTTCTTCCGCGGAGGGTCCCCGGGCAATGCGCCCGGGGACCCTCCGCGTGTGTGACCCTTTCCCTCATGGCTGTCGTACGTGATCTGCGCGTACTCCTGCGTCTGCGGGACTTCCGCAATCTGCTCGCCGTACGGCTGCTCTCCCAGGCAGCCGACGGGGTCTACCAGGTCGCGCTGGCCGCCTACGTCGTCTTCTCCCCGGAGAAGCAGGCCTCGCCGGCCGCCATCGCCTCGGCCATGGCGGTGCTCCTGCTGCCCTATTCGGTGATCGGCCCCTTCGCCGGAGTCCTCCTTGACCGCTGGCGGCGCCGCCAGGTGTTCCTCTACGGCAACCTGCTGCGGGCCTTCCTCGCCTGCGTCACCGGCATGCTGATCGTCGCGCACGTTCCCGACTGGCTCTTCTACGCCTCGGCCCTGTCCGTGACCGCGGTCAACCGCTTCGTCCTGGCCGGGCTCGCCGCATCCCTGCCGCGGGTCGTCGCACCCGGCCAGCTGGTCACCGCGAACGCCCTCTCACCCACCGCGGGAACGCTCGCCGCCGTCGCCGGCGGGGGCCTGGCCTTCCTCGTGCGGGTACTGGCCGATGACTCCGACGCCCTGGTCGTACTCCTCGGAGCCGGCCTCTACCTGTGTGCGGCCCTGGTCTCCCTGCGCCTGGCCCTGGACCTCCTCGGACCCGACCACCCTCCCGGCCGCATCAACCCGACGATCGGCCAGGGGGTCGCCCTCACCCTGCGGGGACTGGCCGAGGGCCTGCGGCACCTGGCCTCCCGGCGCGAGGCGGCCCGGGCGCTCACCGCCATGACCGTCATGCGCTTCTGCTACGGGGCCCTGTTCGTCATGCTGCTCATGCTCTGCCGCTACGCCTGGTCGGACACCGAGGCCGACGGGCTGGCGCTGCTGGGCGTCACGGTCGGCGTCTCCGGGGCGGGGTTCTTCGCCGCCGCCGTCGTCACTCCCTGGCTGGTGGGCTGGCTGGGCGCCCTCGGTTCCATCACCCTGTGCGCCGCGGGCGCCGCGGTGCTGGTGCCCGCACTCGGCCTGTTCTTCGCGCCCGGGCCGATGCTGGCGGCCGCCTTCGTGCTGGGCCTCGCTACCCAGGGGGCCAAGATCTCCACCGACACCGTCGTGCAGTCCCAGGTGGACGACGCCTTCCGCGGCCGCGTCTTCTCCGTCTACGACGTGCTCTTCAACGCCGCCTTCGTGGGCGCCGCTGGGGTGGCCGCTCTCGTGCTCCCCCTCGACGGGCACTCCGTCCCCCTGGTCCTCGGGGTGACGGTGCTCTACACCGCCACCGCGGCACTCCTCATGCGTCAGAGCGATACGCGTCAGGGCGATGTTTCACGTGAAACATCGCCCTGACCGCAGACCACCGGCCGCAGCACGACCGGTGGGCCGATGTTTCACGGGAAACATCGGCCCACCCCGGCCCTCAGCCCTGTGCCGCCCACCACTCCTTGAGCGCGGCCACCGCCGCGTCGTGCTCCATCGGGCCGTTCTCCAGCCGCAGCTCCAGCAGGAATGCGTAGGCCTTGCCGATCACCGGGCCGGGGCCCACGTCGAGGACCCGCATGATCTCGTTGCCGTCGAGGTCGGGCCGGATCGCGTCCAGCTCCTCCCTCTCCTGCAGCTGGGCGATGCGCTCCTCCAGCCCGTCGTAGGTGCGGGAGAGCGCGTTCGCCTTGCGCTTGTTGCGCGTGGTGCAGTCGGAACGGGTCAGCTTGTGCAGCCGGTCCAGCAGCGGACCGGCGTCACGGACGTAGCGCCGCACGGCGGAGTCGGTCCACTCCCCGTCCCCGTACCCGTGGAAGCGCAGGTGCAGCTCCACCAGCCGGGACACGTCCTTGACCATGTCGTTGGAGTACTTGAGCGCGGTCATGCGCTTCTTGGTCATCTTCGCGCCCACCATCTCGTGGTGGTGGAAGGAGACCCGTCCGTCGCTCTCGAACCTGCGGGTCCGGGGCTTGCCGATGTCGTGCAGCAGGGCCGCGAGCCGCAGCACCAGGTCCGGGCCCTCGTCCTCCAGCGCGATCGCCTGCTCCAGCACGATCAGCGAGTGGTCGTAGACGTCCTTGTGCCGGTGGTGCTCATCGCTCTCCAGACGCAGCGCCGGCAGCTCCGGCAGCACGTGCTCGGCCAGCCCCGTGTCCACGAGGAGGCCCAGGCCCTTGCGCGGGTGCGCGGAGAGCAGGAGCTTGTTCAGTTCTCCCTGGACCCGCTCGGCCGAGACGATCTCGATGCGGCCGGACATCTCCGTCATCGCCGTCACCACGTCCGGGGCGACCTCGAAGTCGAGCTGGGCGGCGAACCGTGCCGCCCGCAGCATCCGCAGCGGGTCGTCGGAGAAGGAGTCCTCGGCCGTGCCCGGGGTCCGCAGCACGCCCGCCCGGAGGTCCTCCAGACCGCCGTGCGGGTCCACGAACTCCTTCTCGGGGAGCGCGACGGCCATCGCGTTCACCGTGAAGTCACGGCGGACGAGGTCTTCCTCGATGGAGTCGCCGTAGGAGACCTCGGGCTTGCGCGAGGTCCGGTCGTAGGACTCCGAGCGGTACGTGGTCACCTCGATCTGGAAGCTGCGATCCACGTCCCCGACGCGCGCGTCCTTCTGCGCACCGACCGTGCCGAAGGCGATGCCGACGTCCCAGACCGAGTCGGCCCACGGCCTGACGATCTTGAGAACGTCCTCGGGGCGGGCATCGGTGGTGAAGTCCAGATCGTTGCCGAGGCGCCCGAGCAGCGCGTCGCGGACGGACCCGCCGACCAGGGCGAGACGGAAACCCGCCTCCTGGAAACGGCGGCCGAGCTCGTCGGCGACAGGGGCGATCCGCAGCAGTTCACTCACCGCGCGGGCCTGCCCGTGATTCAGGACACTGGGGTTGTCTTCGTTGGCGTTCGGCACAACAGAAAAGGGTACGTGCCCGGCCCGCCCGGAGCTCCCGTGTTTCGCGGCCACCCCGGCCCCCGGCCGCTCCGGGGCGGAGCCGATCATGTGGAGCAAGGCGCGGCACTCGCGCACAGCGGGCCTCGTTACCATGCGTGGACGCACAAACGACGACCACTGACACTCCGAGGGACGGACGAGCGCGTTGGCCGAGGCGGCAGACATCCAGGGGGCGCCCCTCGCTCCTGCCCGGCGACGGTGGCTGCGGCGCGCGGTCGTCCTGCTCGCAGGGACGCCGGTCCTCGCCGGCCTGGTCTACTCGCACGCTCCCGAAGCCCAGGCCGCCGACACGGCGGCCGCCGCCGTCGACGTCCAGCTCGACGGGCTGACGCCGAGCGCCCCGGTCAAGGGCGACACCCTCACCATCTCGGGCACCGTGACCAACAACGGCACCGAGAAGATCACCGACGCGCACGTGGGTCTGCGGGTCGGGCCGGCGCTGGGGGACCGCACCTCCATCGAGGAAGCCGCCGAGCGCGGCGGTTTCCGGGCCGGTACCGACCCTGCGGAGGTCGGCGCCGAGTTCGCCGTGAAGATCGATTCGCTGCCTTCGAAGGTCAGCCAGCCGTTCACCCTCAAGGTTCCGGTGAACAAGCTGGACCTGGACGAGGACGGCGTCTACCAGCTCGGCGTCTCCCTGTCCGGGGAGACCGCGAGCCGCCAGTACGAGCAGGTCCTCGGCATCAAGCGGACCTTCCTGCCCTGGCAGCCGGAGGCCGCCGCCAAGCGTTCCCAGCTCGCGTACGTCTGGCCCCTGATCTCCACCACGCACCTGACCTCGGAGACCGGCTCGGACGAGCTGCAGACCCCCGTCTTCCTCGACGACGGCCTCGCCGACGAGCTGAAGCCGGGCGGCCGCCTGGAACAGATGGTCACCCTCGGCAAGGACCTTCCCATCACCTGGGTCATCGACCCGGACCTGCTCTACACCGTCGACGCGATGACCAAGGGCTACCGGGTCCGCACCCCCGACGGCCGGACCGTCGCGGGCAAGAACAAGGCCATCGCCGAGCAGTGGCTGAGCTCGCTGGAGAACGCCGTCCAGGGCAAGAAGGTCGTCGCGCTGCCCTTCGCGGATCCGGACATCGCCTCGCTCGCCCACCGCGGCAAGGACGTCTCCGGCACCCTCGGACAGCTGCGGCCGGCCACCGACAAGGCGAAGGACGCCGTCGAGACCGTCCTGCACGTCCCCGCGAGCACCGACTTCTCCTGGCCCGTGAACGGGGCGATCGACCCCTCGATCGTCAACGTCGCGACGTCGGCCGGCGCCCACAACGTCCTCACCCGCAGCGACAGCCTCCAGGAGACCGGCGCCCTCGGCTACACCCCGTCGGCCGCGCGGCCCATCGGCGCGGGCACCACGGCCGTGGTCGCCGACGCCGACCTCTCCACCGCGTTCGAGGGCGACATGCTCCGCGCCGGGAACTCCACCCTCTCGGTGCAGCAGTTCCTCGCCCAGACCCTCGCCCTGAACCTGCAGAAGGCCGACAGCCAGCGCAGCTTCGTCGTCGCCCCGCAGCGGACGCCCAGCGCCAGTCAGGCACAGACGATGGCCGCCGCCATACGGGGTCTGCAGTCGGGCCGCTGGAGCCAGGCCGTGGACCTGGAGGCGGCGGCCGCCGCGACTCCCGACCCCCGCGCCGCCACCCAGGTCCCCGGAGCCGGCCAGTACCCCGAGGCGCTGAGCAAGCAGGAACTGCCGGTCTCCGCCTTCGAGAAGATCCGCGCCACCGAGACCACCCTCGACCACTTCAAGGTGATCCTGACCGCGCCCGACCGCGTGGAGATCCCCTTCGGCAACACCACCAACCGGGAGATGTCCACCTCCTGGCGCGGCCGCCCCGACGCGGCCCGGGAGTACCGGGACCAGGTGCAGCAGTACCTGGTCCGGCTCACCGAGAAGGTCAAGATCATCCCCAAGTCCGACGCGACCCTCTCCGGACACAGCGCGACCATCCCCGTCACCGTCCAGAACGGCCTCGTCCAGGACACCCACAACCTGGTCCTCCGGCTGCGCTCCGCCAACCCGACCCGGCTGATGTTCGGCGACAGCGGGGAGGCCCAGCAGGAGGTCTCCATCCAGGGCGGGCACAGCCAGACCGTGAAGTTCCCCGCCAACGCCACGGCGAGCGGCCCGGTCGAGGTCACGGCCCAGCTCTTCACCACCGACGGCGTGCCCTACGGCAAGGCCCGCAAGTTCACCGTCGAAGCCACCGAGGTCACCCCGACCGTCATGCTCGTCATCGCGGGCGGGGTCCTCCTCCTCGTGCTGGCGGGCATCAAGATGTACGCCACCCGCAAGCGTGTCGCAGCACGCGCCGCCGCCGAGGAGAACACGCAGCAGAGTGACGAGTCCCCGGACACCGGACCGCAAAGCGCGGACCCGTCCGGCACGGGTGAGACAGTGGACCGTTGAGCGATGCCGTGGCCGGTCGGCCTGGGGACGATGAGGTGGGGTTTCGATGAACGCGCCGTACGAAGGTGACCGCGCGCAGGGCACTGGCGGGCCCGCGCCCTCCCAGGGCACTGCCCCCGGCGCCCCGGTGCCGGGACAGGTGCCCGCACCCGCGCCGGCACCGGACCACGACCCGTATGTCCAGGACGCCTACGCCTACGACCCGTACCGGGCCCAGGACCTCTCCGCCCAGGACCCGGTGGCGGAGGTCCTCTACGACCGGGCCTCGCACCCGCCACCGCCGCCCGGCACCTTCCAGGAGCCCGGTCCGCTCTACGCGGCCCCGCCGGCCCCCTCGTACGCCCCGGACCCGCGGGTGTGGGCCCAGACCCCGCCGCCCGAACCGGACGGCCCGTCCCGGCACCTGCCCTACGGGGACCACGCCACGACCACGCAGTTCGTCGGCGTGGACTCCCTCGTGACCAAGGCCGCCGACCAGGACCAGGACCCCCGCCCCGACGCCTTCGCCCACCTCTACCGGGACCAGGACGCGGCACCCCGCACCCCCGCCGAGGACGCGCCCGTCGCCGCCCCGGCACCGAGCAAGCCCGCCGGACGCGCCTCCAGCCTGCTCAAGTCCAGCGCCCTGATGGCAGCCGGCACCATCGTCTCCCGCATCACCGGCTTCCTGCGGACCCTGGTGATCGCCGGGGCGATCGGCGTCGCCACCCTCAACGACAGCTACCAGGTCGCCAACACCCTGCCGACGATGATCTACGTCCTGGTCGGCGGCGGCGCCCTCAACGCCGTCTTCATCCCGCAGCTGGTGCGCGCGATGAAGAACGACGAGGACGGGGGAGAGGCCTACGCCAACCGGCTGCTGACCCTCGTCATGGTCCTGCTCGGCGCCGTCACCGTGGTGTGCGTGCTCGCGGCACCGCTGTTCATCGGCATGATGTCGCAGAAGATCGCCAACGACCCGGCCCGGATGGACGTCGCCGTCGCCTTCGCCCACTACTGCCTGCCCACCATGTTCTTCATGGGCGTGCACGTGGTCCTCGGTCAGATCCTCAACGCCCGCGGCCGGTTCGGCGCGATGATGTGGACCCCGGTCCTCAACAACATCGTCGTCATCGCCACCTTCGGCGCCTTCATCTGGGCCTTCGGCGGCTTCACCACCACCGGCGTCACCGAGGCCGGCATCACCCCCGAGGGCGTCCGGCTGCTGGGCCTGGGCACCCTGCTCGGCCTCGTCGTCCAGTCCCTGGCGATGCTCCCCTACCTGCGCGACGCCGGCTTCAGGCCGCGCCTGCGCTTCGACTGGAAGGGCCACGGCCTCGGCAAGGCGGCCGGACTGGCCAAGTGGACCTTCTTCTTCGTCCTCGCCAACCAGCTCGGCCTCATCGTCGTCACCCAGCTCGCCACCTGGGCGGGCGAGGTGGCCGACAAGCAGGGCCACGGCGGTACCGGCATCACCGGCTACAACTACGCCCTGCTGCTCTGGCAGATGCCGCAGGCCATCATCACCGTCTCCGTCATGACCGCCGTCCTGCCGCGCATCTCCCGCTCCGCTCACGACGGCGACGCCGCCGCGGTCCGCGACGACATCTCCTACGGACTGCGCACCTCGGCCGTCGCGATCGTGCCCTGCGCCTTCGCCTTCCTCGCCCTGGGCGTCCCCATGGCCGGCCTGCTCTACGCCGGTTCCGGCACGCAGAGCGCCCAGAACATCGGTTTCATCCTGATGGCCTTCGGCCTCGGACTGATCCCCTACTCCGTCCAGTACGTCGTCCTGCGCGGCTTCTACGCCTACGAGGACACCCGGACGCCCTTCTACAACACCGTCATCGTGGCCGCCGTCAACGCGGGCATGTCCGCGGTGGCCTTCTTCGTGCTCCCCGCCCGCTGGGCCGTCGTCGGCATGGCGGCCGCCTACGGCCTCGGCTACGTCGTGGGCGTCGGTGTCGCCTGGCGCCGGCTGCGCACCCGCCTGGGCGGCGACCTCGACGGGGCGCACGTGATGCGCACCTACACCCGCCTCATCGGCGCCTGCGTCCCCGCCGCCGCCGTGGCGGGCGCCGTGGCCTTCGCCGTCCTGCGGTTCATCGGCAGCGGAGCCCTCGGCTCCCTCACCGCCCTGGTGGCCGGCGGCATCGCCCTGGCGGCCGTGTTCCTCGTCGCCGCCAAGCGCATGCGCATCGAGGAACTCAACGCCATGGTCGGGATGGTCCGCGGGCGCCTGGGACGCTGATGCGTACAACCTTCCCCGTCCCTGGCGTGTCGTGCAGATCGGTGGACTGTGGGCACAATTGGCATGGCTTCGCAGACTGGCCGACAGCGCGCAACGGATGGGGAGGCGGGGACGACGGTGGCGGAACGTAGCACGGCTGCCGTCGACGTGGCCGACAACAGCGGCGACGAGCCGCTGGCCGCGGAGACGGTCCAGGCCACGGCCGACGGGGTGGACACCCAGAACGGACAAGCCGCGGACGGAACCATGCCCGAGAAGGACGGCGAGCGCGGTAACCCGGCACCCACCGCCGCGCCCGAGCTGCACAGCGGCCACAAGCTGGCCAGACGCTACCGGCTCGAAGAGTGCGTCACCCGTCTGGACGGATTCAGCAGCTGGCGTGCGATGGACGAGAAGCTGCGCCGGGCCGTGGGCGTCCACCTGCTGCCCGCCGACCACGCGCGGGCCCGGTCCGTCCTGGCCGCCGCCCGCTCCTCGGCCCTGCTCGGCGACCCCCGGTTCGTCCAGGTCCTCGACGCCGTGGAGGAGAACGACCTCGTCTACGTCGTCCACGAGTGGCTCCCCGACGCCACGGAGCTCACCGCGGTCCTCGCCGCGGGCCCCATGGAGCCGCACGAGGCCTACCAGCTCGTCAGCCAGGTCTCCCAGGCCATGGCCGCCGCGCACCGCGAGGGCCTGGCACACCTGCGCCTGACCCCCAGCGCCATACTGCGCACCTCCACGGGCCAGTACCGCATCCGCGGCCTCGCCGTGAACGCCGCCCTGCGCGGCATCACCAGCGAGACCCCGCAACGCGCGGACACCGAGGCCATCGGCGCCCTCCTGTACGCCGCGCTGACCCAGCGCTGGCCGTACGAGAACGACGCCTACGGCCTCACCGGCCTGCCCAAGGGCGTCGGTCTCATCGCCCCCGACCAGGTCCGCGCGGGCGTGCACCGGGGGCTGGGCGAGCTGGCCATGCGCGCCCTCGCCAACGACGGAGCCACCGCCTCGCGGCAGGAGCCCGCCTGCACCACCCCGGAGGAGCTCTCCAAGGCGGTGGCCGCGATGCCCCGCATCCGCCCGCCGGAGCCCACCTTCACGGCCCCTCCGGAGTACCAGCACACCACGTACCAGCAGGGCAGCTACGGCAGGCCCCAGGGCCCCGGCATGCCCACCGCCCAGGTCCTCACCGTCGTCCCTCCGCCGCCGCCCCTGCAGAGCCGTACCGGCCGCGTCCTCAAGTGGGGCGTCGCGGCCCTGCTGATCGCCGCCCTCGGACTGGGCAGCTGGCAGCTGGCCGACACCCTGCTCAACCGGAACAACCAGGGCAGCAGCAGCGGCAGCCAGAACGCCCAGCAGAAGCCCGAGGACATCGAGCAGAAGAAGGTACCGGTACCCCTGACCATCACCGATGCACGCGAGTACGCGCCCGATGGCAGGCCCCAGAGCGCGGGATCCGTCAAGAACACCTACGACGGGGATTCCTCCACGCACTGGCGCACCATGTACTACCTCGACGGTCCCGATCTGAAGCCGTCCATCAAGACCGGCGTCGGCATCGTCTACGACCTCGGATCCGAGCAAGAGGTCACCAGTGCCTCCATAGCGCTGCGGTTCGCGGGCGACCACACCACCACCACGCTCTACGCGGCCAACTCCCTCGACCCTTCCGGCACGGTCTCCTCCATGCCGAGGCTGGCCACGGCCAAAACCTCCGACAGCAGCTTCACCCTGACCGTCAACAAGCCGGTCAAGACCCGGTACATCCTGCTGTGGATGACCGCCATGCCGTGGGCTCCCGCCGAGGGCGGCAGCGGTGCCGGGTACAAGCAGGCCATCACCGACGTGAAGTTCACAGGCTGACCGGCAGCAGCGAAGGGGGCGGCGTTGGACGAGGCAACACCCATCGGCGGCCGCAGCGACCAGGAACTCCTGGCGCTGCACGCCGCCGGAGACCCGGACGCCTTCGGTGAGCTCGTACGCAGGCACCGCGACCGGCTGTGGGCCGTGGCCCTGCGCACCCTCGGCGACCGGGAGGAGGCCGCCGACGCCGTCCAGGACGCCCTCGTCTCCGCCTACCGGGCCGCGCACACCTTCCGCGGCGAATCCGCCGTCACGACCTGGCTGCACCGGATCACCGTGAACGCCTGCCTGGACCGGGCCCGCAAGGCCGCCTCCCGCAGGACCTCCCCCCTCGACGACACGGACCGCCTGGAGCGCCTCCTGGAGCCCCACGAGTCCGCCGAGGCGCCCGCAGAGCGCCAGGACCTCCACCGGCAGCTCCTGGCGGCCCTGAGCACCCTCCCGGCCGATCAGCGGGCCGCCCTGATCCTCGTCGACATGCAGGGCTATCCCGTCGCCGAGGCCGCACTCGTCCTCGACGTCCCCGTCGGCACCGTGAAGAGCCGCTGCGCCCGGGGCCGGGCGAAACTCGTCCCGCTCCTCACTCATCTGCGCACACATACCGGGGATAACACCGATACCGAGCGGGGAAGGAACCGGACACCGGGGACAACCGTCCCACCGGCGGCAGACCGCGAGGACCCGGACCGGGATCCCAACGCAGTGAAGGGCGGAGGTGGACGAGCGTGAGCCCCACAACCGGCACGACCGGCACGATCGGGCACCCCGACGTCTCGGAGATCTCCGAGCTGGCGGAAGGCCTCCTCTCCCCGTCCCGCACGGCGGAGGTCCGCAGCCATCTCGGCGGCTGCCCCCTGTGCGCGGACGTCCGCGCCTCCCTGGAGGAGATCCGGGCCCTGCTCGGCACCCTGCCCGGCCCCGCCCGGATGCCCGTCGACATCGCCGGCCGGATCGACGCGGCCCTCGCCGCCGAAGCGCTCCTCGACGCCACCACCCCGCACGGGGAGCCCGAATCCACCGACCTCACAGCACCCGCCGGCCCCGCCCGGACGGCCGCCGGGGCCCCCGGTCCCGTTGTTTCACGTGAAACGTCCTCCGCCCCGCCCGGGGAAACCGCCGCCCTGCGGCCCTCCGGTCACCCGGCCGGCCCAACCGGCCCCGGACGGCGTCGCGCACGCCGCCGGATCGCCCTCGCCGGCGGACTGCTCGCGGCCTGCGCCGCCGGCGTCCTGGTGTTCAGCCTGGCGTCCGGCGACCACCCCGGCCAGGACTCCCTGAAGAGCGACACATCCACCGCGCAGTCCGGATCCGGCACCCCCGAGTACACCGCTCAGGGGCTGCCCGGCACCGTGCGCCAGCTCCTCGCGTCCGCCGCCCCCGGAGACAAGGCGGCGGGGGAGCAGAACAACACCTTCGGAGTGGAGAACAGCCCTCAGTCCGAACCGAGCCTCGCCCCGGGCAACGGCGAGGCGCCCAGGGCACCCGCCTGCATCCAGGAAGCCACCGGGCGAACCGAAACACCCCTGGGCTTCGAGTCCGGCACTTACGAGGGCAAGGACGTCTTCCTCGTCGTCCTGCCCCACCCGGGCGACCCCGCTTCCGTGGACGCCTACCTCGTCGGCTCCGCCTGCGTCAACGACCCCTCGGCCGGCTCCGGAAAGCCCCTGCTCACCGCGACCTACCCCAGGAGCTGACAGACCGCGAAGCCCGGGGGCGCAACTCGGGAATGCAGGCGCCGTAGGATCCGTTGGGTGGGGTGAGAGTCCACACCGGCCCCCCGGTAGGCAGCAGGCAGTCCGCAGAGACGAGGAATCAACCCGTGAGCGACGTACGAAACGTGATCATCATCGGCTCCGGGCCGGCCGGTTACACCGCCGCCCTGTACACCGCACGCGCTTCGCTCAAGCCCCTGGTCTTCGAAGGCGCCGTCACCGCCGGTGGCGCACTGATGAACACCACCGAGGTCGAGAACTTCCCCGGCTTCCAGGACGGCATCATGGGGCCGGACCTCATGGACAACATGCGTGGCCAGGCCGAGCGCTTCGGCGCCGAGCTGATTCCGGACGACGTCGTCGCCGTGGACCTCACCGGTGAGATCAAGACCGTCACCGACACCGCCGGCACCGTGCACCGCGCCAAGGCCGTGATCGTGACCACCGGTTCGCAGCACCGCAAGCTCGGCCTGCCCAACGAGGACGCCCTCTCCGGCCGCGGCGTCTCCTGGTGCGCGACCTGCGACGGGTTCTTCTTCAAGGACCACGACATCGCCGTGGTCGGCGGCGGTGACACCGCGATCGAGGAAGCAACCTTCCTCTCCCGGTTCGCCAAGTCCGTCACGATCATCCACCGCCGCGACTCCCTGCGCGCCTCCAAGGCCATGCAGGACCGCGCCTTCGCCGACCCGAAGATCAAGTTCGCCTGGGACAGCGAGGTCGCCGAGATCCACGGCGACCCGAAGCTCACCGGCCTCACCCTGCGCAACACCAAGACCGGTGAGACCTCCGCGCTGCCCGTGACCGGCCTCTTCATCGCCGTCGGCCACGACCCGCGCACCGAGCTGTTCAAGGACCAGCTCGAGCTCGACGCGGAGGGCTACCTCAAGGTCGACGCCCCCTCCACCCGCACCAGCCTCACCGGCGTGTTCGGCGCGGGCGACGTGGTCGACCACACCTACCGTCAGGCCATCACCGCCGCGGGCACGGGTTGCTCCGCGGCCCTCGACGCCGAGCGCTTCCTCGCCGCCCTCGCGGACGCCGAGAAGGCGCACGCAGCGGTCTGACACCCTCAAGCAGCACCACACCCCACTCCCCGCAGGAAAAGAAGGAGGCCGCTGTGGCCGGCACCCTCAAGACCGTCACCGACGCAAGCTTCGATGACGACGTCCTCAAGAGCGACAAGCCCGTCCTGGTGGACTTCTGGGCCGCCTGGTGCGGTCCGTGCCGCCAGATCGCCCCGTCCCTCGAGGCCATCGCCTCCGAATACGGCGACGAGATCGAGATCGTCAAGCTCAACATCGACGAGAACCCGGAAACGGCGGCCAAGTACGGCGTCATGTCCATCCCGACGCTGAACGTCTACCAGGGCGGCGAGGTCGTCAAGACCATCGTCGGCGCCAAGCCGAAGGCCGCCATCCTGCGCGACCTCGACGGCTTCGTCACCCCCAAGGCCTGACACCTCCGCGTCCGGGACCGGACGTGATCGCGTGACACGGGGCCGCCCCCTGCCAGGGGCGGCCCCGTTCGCATGTCCTGCGGCGGACGCGGCGGATGCAGCCGTCCTACAACGGACGCAGCGCCGGTTCCTTCCGGGCCGCGCCCAACAGCCGGTCCAGGGCCAGTTCCACGTCTTCCTTCCACGACAGCGTGGACCGCAGCTCCAGCCGCAGCCGGGGACGCGTCGGATGCGGCCGTACCGTCTTGAAGCCCACGGCCAGCAGATGGTCCGCCGGCAGCAGACAGTCCGGACCCTCCCACCGGGCATCCCCGAACGCCTCGATCGCTCGGAAACCCCTGCGCAGCAGATCCTTCGCCACGGTCTGCACCATCACCCGGCCCAGCCCCTGGCCCTGATACCCCGGCATGATCCACGCGGTGATGAGCTGTACGGCGTCCGGGGACACCGGACTGGTCGGGAACGCCGTCGCGCGCGGCACGTAGGCCGGCGGCGCGTACAGGACGAACCCCACGGGAACCTCGTCCACATAGACGACCCGGCCGCACGAGCCCCACTCCAGGAGAACGGCGGAGATCCACGCCTCCTTCTCCTCGGCGGCGGTCCCCGTCTTCACGGCGGCCTCGCCGCTGACGGGGTCCAGCTCCCAGAAGACACAGGACCGGCAACGCCGGGGCAGGTCTTGAAGGTTGTCCAGCGTGAGCGGTACCAGCCGACGACCCATGACCGCATGGTATCCACAGCTCGAATCACCCGAAACCGCGACAAGGCAAAGGGGGCGGCCCGCACCGGCTCACACCGGCATGACCGCCCCCGGCCCGGGAATCACTCCCCGGCAGCACCCTGGTCCAGCACCCGGCCCTCGCCCGGCGCCAGAGTCCCCAGAATCCGCTCCAGATCCTCCATCGACGCGAACTCGACGGTGATCTTCCCCTTCTTCTGGCCCAGATCCACCTTCACCCGCGTCTCGAACCGGTCCGACAACCGCATCGCCAGCTCGCTGAGCGCGGGCGCGACCCGGGCACCCGCCCGCGGACCCTTCGGCTTCACCGCACTCGGCGACTCCGAAGCCATCAGCGCCACGATCTCCTCGACCGCGCGCACCGACAGCCCCTCGGCCACGATCCGGTGTGCCAGCCGGTCCTGCTCCTCGGAGTTGTCCACCGACAGCAGGGCCCGCGCGTGCCCCGCCGACAGCACGCCCGCAGCCACCCGACGCTGCACGGGAGGGGAGAGCTTCAGCAGACGCAGGGTGTTCGAGACCTGCGGGCGGGAACGCCCGATCCGGTCCGCCAGCTGGTCGTGCGTGCAGTTGAAGTCCTGGAGCAGCTGGTCGTACGCGGCCGCCTCCTCCAGGGGGTTCAGCTGTGCCCGGTGCAGGTTCTCCAGGAGGGCGTCCAGCAGCAGCTTCTCGTCGTCCGTGGCCCGGATGATCGCCGGAATACGGCTCAGGCCGGCTTCCCGGCAGGCCCGCCAGCGCCGCTCACCCATGATCAGCTCATAGCGGCCCGGCCCGGACTGGCGCACCACCACCGGCTGGAGCAGACCCACCTCCTGGATGGAGGTCACCAGCTCGGCCAGCGCGTCCTCGTCGAACACCTCGCGCGGCTGGCGCGGGTTCGGCGTGATGGAGTCCATCGGGAGCTCAGCGAACGTGGCCCCCGGGACTTCTCCGGCCTCCGGAGCGGCCACCGGCGCCGGCTCGCTCAGGGAGGCGGCCACCGCCGATGTTTCACGTGAAACATCGGCCTGCGCCAGCGAAGCCAGCTTCGCCGCCGCGATGCCCCGCTCCGAGGGCAGCACCGGTACCGCCGACGGAGACGTCGACCCGGCACCGATCACCGGCGGCACCTTCTCCTGGGGAGCCGCGGGAATCAGCGCGCCGAGCCCCCGCCCCAGACCCCTACGTCGCTCACTCACTGGATCCCCTCCGCCATGCTCTGCGTGTTGTTCATGCCCGCACCCTGATGGGGGTGCTGGGGGTCGTACTGGAATCCGGCCCCGCGGAGCGCGATCTCCCGCGCCGCCTCCAAATAGGAGAGGGAGCCGCTGGAACCCGGGTCATAGGTCAGCACCGTCTGCCCGTAGCTCGGCGCCTCGGAGATGCGGACCGAGCGCGGGATGCTCGTGCGCAGCACCTCCTTGCCGAAGTGGGTGCGCACCTCCTCCGCCACCTGCGAGGCCAGCCGGGTCCTGCCGTCGTACATCGTCAGCAGGATCGTGGACACGTGCAGCGTCGGGTTCAGGTGGGCCCGCACCAGGTCCACATTGCGCAGCAGCTGCCCCAGACCCTCCAGCGCGTAGTACTCGCACTGGATCGGGATCAGCACCTCGGCGCCCGCGACCAGGGCGTTCACCGTCAGCAGGCCCAGCGAGGGCGGGCAGTCGATCAGGATGTAGTCGAGCGGCTGCTCGTACGCCTGGATGGCCCGCTGGAGACGGCTCTCGCGCGCCACGAGGGACACCAGCTCGATCTCGGCACCCGCCAGGTCGATCGTGGCCGGCGCGCAGAAGAGCCCCTCCACGTCGACCACCGGCTGGACGACCTCCATCAGCGGGCGGCTGTCCACGAGCACGTCGTAGATGGACGGCACGTCCGCGTGGTGGTCGATGCCCAGCGCCGTCGAGGCATTGCCCTGCGGGTCGAGGTCGACCACCAGGACCCGTGCACCGTGCAGGGCCAGGGATGCGGCCAGGTTCACGGTCGACGTGGTCTTGCCCACGCCGCCCTTCTGGTTGGCCACCACCATGATCCGGGTCTTCGGGGGCCTGGGCAGGCCCTCACCCGCACGCCCCAGGGCCTCCACCGCGATCTGGGCGGCACGGCCGATGGGCGTGTCTTCGTTGTCCACCAGGGGTGGGGCCGATGTTTCACGTGAAACATCGGCGCCCGGGGATTCAGAGCGGGGACCGGGGACCGGATCGGCCATCGGCCCCGCAAGGTTGGCGTCTGACCGCACGGTGTCACTCTCCTCGGCATCAGGCTCGCGATGAACAGAGCCTGCCATGTCACCGGGGTCGCGAACCAGCGGGGCCCGTACTCCTGTGGATGAATCCACCGATGTGGACAACTCCGTCCCCCCTTCACCCTTGAGGAGACGGGGGGACGTGGCCGCACGACCGCGGCTGATGATTCCGTGCAGCAGAGAGCGACGTTTCACGTGAAACACGATGCCCGGGCGGAGTCACCCGGCCGCTACGACACTCCGAAATCCATACCTATAGGGCTCAACACCCCTGCAATAGACCGGGGAGCGCGGCCCCACGGGGCCTCAGCGACGCCGGCGCGTACGGCTCGTCCGGGCGGCCTTGGCCCGCTTCGCCGCGAACCGCACACCGCCGGGGCTTTCCCCGACCTCGACCCGCACCACGGTGGACATCGGGTCCACGATGCCCTCACCGACGTGCAGCACCGAGGTCTTCACCACACCGAGCTTGGTCAGCGCGGCCTTCGCCGCCACCAGCTCCTCGTCGGCGGTGTCGCCCTTCAGCGCCAGCATCTCGCCGTACGGCCGCAGCAGGGGCACGCCCCACCCGGCGAGCCGGTCCAGCGGGGCCACCGCGCGCGCCGTCACCACGTGCACCGGCTGGAGCTTGCCGAGGACTTCCTCGGCCCGACCGCGCACGACCGTCACATGGTCGAGCCCCAGCAGCTCCACGACCTCCTGGAGGAAGTTCGTGCGGCGCAGCAGCGGCTCCAGCAACGTGATCTTCAGGTCCCTGCGCACCAGGGCCAGCGGAATGCCGGGAAGGCCGGCGCCCGAACCCACGTCGCACACGGTGACGCCTTCGGGGACCACTTCCGAGAGCACCGCGCAGTTCAGCAGGTGCCTCTCCCACAGCCGCGGCACCTCGCGCGGGCCGATCAGGCCCCGCTTGACACCCGCGTCCGCCAGCAGCTCCGCGTACCGCACAGCTTCCGGGAAATGCTCACCGAACACCGCGCGCGCCTCTTCAGGTGCCGGGGGCGCTTCTTCGGGCATCGGGGGAAGCTCAGCTGCCTCCGTCACGGGGACCGTCCTTCCGTACCGCATGGTTGTGGCCGTGCCGTCCCGCGGGCCACATCGTCACTGCCAGGCTGACAAACATCGGCCCCGCCTGCGAGACAGACGGGGCCGGACACTCGGACTTCCGATCAGGCCGGAAGCACGACGACGAAGCGCTGCGGCTCCTCGCCCTCGGACTCGCTCCGCAGACCGGCGGCGGCCACGGCGTCGTGGACGACCTTCCGCTCGAAGGGGGTCATCGGCTCCAGCTTCAGGGGCTCACCGGACGCCTTGACGTCCTCCGCGGCCTTGGCTCCCAGCGCCGTCAGCTCCTCGCGCTTCTTCGCGCGGAAGCCGCCGATGTCCAGCATCAGCCGGCTGCGGTCCCCGGTCTCGCGGTGCACGGCGAGGCGGGTCAGCTCCTGCAGGGCCTCCAGCACCTCCCCGTCACGGCCGACGAGCTTCTGCAGGTCGCGCGCGGAGTCGCTGACGATGGAGACCGAGGCGCGGTCCGCCTCGACGTCCATGTCGATGTCGCCGTCCAGGTCGGCGATGTCGAGCAGACCCTCGAGGTAGTCGGCCGCGATCTCACCCTCCTGCTCGAGGCGGGTCAGGGTGTCGCCACTCTCAGCGGCGGCGGTGGTGGTGCCTTCCGTCACGGGAGGGACTCCTTCTTACTTCTTGGGAGAGGGCTTGCTGGGGGGCGTCTGGCGCTGCGACTTCGACTGGCGCTTGGGCTGCTGCCGCTTCGGGGCACCGCCGCCGGCCGCATCGGAGTCGACGGTCGCCTCGACGCTCTTCGTCACGGAGCCGTCCGCCTGCGCGGCCAGGCCCTGCTTGGTCAGACCGGTGATGAACTTGCGCTCGTTGTCGTTGCGGTCCGGGCCCTTGGCCACGATCGCCGCGACGATCTTCTTCTTGCCCCGGCCCTTGAGCTGGCCGTGCGCACCGATCTGCTTCAGCAGGCGCGTCAGGTACTGGTCCTGGGCCAGGCTGCCCGGGGTGGGGTTCCGGCTGATCACGAACATCTGCTGGCCCATGGTCCACAGGTTCGTGGTCAGCCAGTAGACGAGGACACCGACGGGGAAGTTGATGCCCATGACCGCGAAGATCACGGGGAAGATGTACATCAGCATCTTCTGCTGCTGCATGAACGGCGTCTTGACCGAGAGGTCGACGTTCTTCTGCATCAGCTGGCGCTGCGTGTAGAACTGCGACAGCGACATCAGCACGATCATGATCGCGGTGACGATCCGCACGTCGGTGATCGAGGCGCCGAGAGCGGCGACCTTGTCCGCGCTGTCCGTGAACTTGGAAGCCAGCGGGGCGCCGAAGATGTGCGCGTTACGGGCGCTCTCCAGCAGCGGGCCGTCGATCTGACCGATCGGCGTGCCGTTGGCGATGCTGGCGAGCACGTGGTAGAGCGCGAAGAAGAACGGGGACTGCGCCAGGATGGGAAGGCACGAGGAGAGCGGGTTGGTACCCGTCTCCTTGTACAGCTTCATCATCTCTTCGGACTGGCGCTGCTTGTCGTTCTTGTAGCGCTCCTGGATCGCCTTCATCTTCGGCTGGATCGCCTGCATGCCGCGCGTCGCCTTGATCTGCTTCACGAAGAGCGGGATCAGGCAGATACGGATCAAGACCACCAGGGAGACGATGGACAGGCCCCAGGCCCATCCACTGTCCGCTCCGAACATGGCACCGTACAGCTTGTGGAACTGAACGATGATCCACGAAACGGGCGTGGTGATAAAGGTGAACCAACTGGCAATCGTGTCCACTAATCAGGCTCCTTGAGCATTGCGAGATCTACGCAACGCACTGCGCAGCTGCTCGTGCCAACGCGGGCGTTTCCGGGGTGGGACGTGGTCCACGCCACCCGGGGACCACGGATTGCACCGCAGGATCCGCCAGGCGGTCAGAGCCGTCCCCTTCACCGCACCATGCCGGTCGATGGCCGTGTACCCGTAGTGCGAGCACGAGGGGTAGTAGCGGCACACCGGCCCGAGCAGCGGACTGATCGTCCACTGGTACAGCTTGATCAATGCGAGCAGCGGGTACTTCATCGAGCCACGCCTCCCAAGAGCCGCAGCAGTGCGGCATCGAGGTCCCGGGCCAGCTCGTCGAGACCGGCATCACCCGCTCCGGGCAGAGCCCGTACCACCATCAGGCTACCTTCGGGCAGCTGGGACAGCCGCTCGCGGACGAGATGGCGCAAACGGCGCTTGACCCGATTGCGTACGACGGCGATGCCGACAGCCTTGCTGACGACGAAACCCGCACGCGTCGAGGGATCGATCTCCCCCGACTCGTGCGGGTCCGTTGCACCGCTTGTACGTAGGTGGACGACGAGGAGCGGGCGACCAGCCCGACGGCCTCGACGTACCGCGCTCGCGAAGTCCTCGCGCCGCCTCAGCCGATTGTCGGGAGACAGCACGACGTCACGATCCGCCCGTCAGTTACGCGGAGAGTTCGGCGCGGCCCTTGCCACGACGGTTCGCGAGGATGGCGCGGCCGGCACGGGTACGCATCCGGAGACGGAAGCCGTGGGTCTTGGCACGACGGCGGTTGTTCGGCTGGAAGGTGCGCTTGCTCACTCGGGGGCTCCAGAGAATAAATCGTTGTGGCGGGACATCGCCTGGCTGTCACCGTGCGCCCACGAGGAGAAAACTCGCGTGTTCGCCCGAGTGGCACCGCTAAACGATCACAATCAGTGATCTTCGCCCATCGGTAGGCAGGCGGCAGCAGCCATCGACAACTCGACCTCGTTACGGTACGCGCGGCTACGCCATCCGGTCAAACCGAGCCGACGGTGCCCCACACTGTGCACAGGCTGTGGACAACGACTTGAACCGTACCCGCTGGCCTGACTACCGTTGCCTGACCCTGGATTTTTTGTCCCGACCGTCCCAAAGAACCACACATTCGTGGGACCCCCTCTGAGAGAGCGTGCCCTGTGGCTGACGTACCTGCCGATCTTGCCGCAGTGTGGCCAAGGGTGCTCGAAAAGCTCCTCGGGGAGGGACAGAACAGCATCGAGCCCAAGGACAAGCAGTGGGTCGAGCGCTGCCAGCCCCTGGCCCTGGTGGCGGACACCGCACTGCTTGCCGTCCCCAATGAGTACGGCAAGCGCGTCCTGGAGGGCCGGCTCGCCCCGCTCATCAGCGACGCCCTGAGCCGCGAGTGCGGCCGCCCCATCCGGATCGCCATCACCGTCGACGACTCCGCCGGCGAGCCCTCGCCCCCGGCCGCGACCGGGCCCCCCTCCCGCGACGGGGGCTACGAACCGTACGGCGGCCAGCGCCCCGGCGGACACACCGGACCCGGGGGCCACACGGGACCCGGCGGCCACACCGGTCCCGCGGACGACCAGCTCCCGAGCGCCCGCCCCGCCTATCCGGACTACCAGCAGCCGCGCTCCGAGCCCGGCGCCTGGCCCCGCGGCGGCCAGCAGGACGACTACGGCTGGCAGCAGCCCCGCCTCGGCGGCTTCCCCGAGCGCGACCCGTACGCCTCCCCGCAGCCGGGCTACATGCAGCAGTCCGAGCCCTCCTCCTACGACCAGGGCTCCTACGAACAGCAGAAGTACGAGCAGCAGCAGTACGAGGGCCAGCAGCAGCGCTCCCCGCGCCAGTACGAGCAGCAGGGGTACGAGCAGCAGTCCGCCCCGCGCCCGGCGCCCAGCCGGCCCGCGCCCTCGGCTCCGTCCGGCGGTTCCACCTCGGGCCCGCTGGAGCCGACCGCACGGCTGAACCCCAAGTACCTCTTCGACACCTTCGTCATCGGCGCCTCCAACCGCTTCGCGCACGCCGCCGCGGTGGCCGTCGCCGAGGCGCCGGCGAAGGCGTACAACCCCCTCTTCATCTATGGGGAGTCGGGCCTCGGCAAGACGCACCTGCTGCACGCCATCGGGCACTACGCGCGGAGCCTCTACCCCGGCACCCGCGTGCGGTACGTGAGCTCCGAGGAGTTCACCAACGAGTTCATCAACTCGATCCGCGACGGCAAGGGCGACGCGTTCCGCAAGCGCTACCGCGAGATGGACATCCTGCTCGTCGACGACATCCAGTTCCTGGCGAGCAAGGAGTCGACGCAGGAGGAGTTCTTCCACACCTTCAATACGCTCCACAACGCCAACAAGCAGATCGTGCTCTCCTCCGACCGGCCGCCCAAGCAGCTCGTCACCCTGGAGGACCGGCTCCGCAACCGCTTCGAGTGGGGTCTGATCACCGACGTCCAGCCGCCCGAGCTGGAGACCCGCATCGCGATCCTGCGCAAGAAGGCCGTGCAGGAGCAGCTCAACGCCCCGCCGGAGGTCCTGGAGTTCATCGCCTCCCGCATCTCGCGCAACATCCGCGAGCTGGAGGGGGCGCTGATCCGGGTCACGGCCTTCGCGAGCCTGAACCGGCAGCCGGTGGACCTCGGCCTGACCGAGGACGTACTGAAGAACCTGATCCCCGGCGGCGAGGACAGCGCGCCCGAGATCACGGCGACGGACATCATGGCCGCCACCGCCGACTACTTCGGGCTGACCGTGGACGACCTGTGCGGCTCCTCGCGCAGCCGCGTGCTGGTCACCGCCCGGCAGATCGCCATGTACCTGTGCCGGGAGCTCACGGACCTCTCGCTGCCCAAGATCGGGGCGCAGTTCGGCGGCCGCGACCACACCACCGTCATGCACGCGGACCGCAAGATCCGCGCCCTGATGGCGGAGCGCCGCTCCATCTACAACCAGGTGACCGAGCTCACCAACCGCATCAAGAACGGCTGACGCCGGCGCTGTGCACGTGCCGCAGAGGTGCCGTCGAGGCCCCTCCAAACGCTGTGAGAGGGCGCTCCCGGGTCACTTCGGGGGCGCCCTTCTTCGTGCGTGCGCCCCCGACCTGTTCGAATACGCCCCCCTGGAGCCAACTCATCCACAGATTGGGCGACTTTCTTCCGTCCACACCCTGGGGACGGCTTCCACAACCCACAAGACTGTCCACAGGGCCCAGGCGTGAGGCACCATCAGGGCTGGTCAGACCCCTGTGGAATTGTGCGCAACGACTGTCCACAGGCTGTGGACGAAAATTTCGTCCACAGGTCTGTCCACCGCGTTGTCCACCGGCGGTCCACAGCTTCCCGGGTCCTGTGCACAGGATGGGACGAGTTCCCCACACCGTTGTCCACTGTTCGGCAACAGGGAACCCCCTGTCACCGCCCCGAGTGAAAGCGGTCACACCGAAGTCGACGTTTGGGTTGTGGAGTACTCGGGAAAACCTGGGGACGCACCTGTGGAGTAGTGGGGGTCGTCTGGGGACGGCCTGTGCAGAAGTTTTTGTTCTCCACAGAGACACTGGGTTGTCCACCGGTGCCGCCCACAGGGTGTGGGGATAAAAAACACGGCCTGACCTGTGGAAACACTGTTATCCACCGTTTCCACAGGCCCTACTACTACCCCCATAGAGAGTTAGCCCGGTTTCGGTTTTCAAGCAGGTCCTGTGCACAACTCGGTGGATCGCCCTCCCCGACACCTCGCTCCCGACTTGACCGCCAGCAGCGACGACTGTCGGCGCCGTACGTCAGACTGGTCCCCGGCATCGGTCGAGGCATCGACGAGCCGACGACGAAGGCCGGCAGACGAGCGAGCAACAGCAGGAGGCGGTTTCCGGTGAAGATCCGGGTGGAGCGCGACGTACTCGCGGAGGCGGTGGCCTGGGCTGCCCGTAGCCTCCCGGCCCGGCCGCCGGTGCCCGTTCTCGCGGGCCTGCTGCTGAAGGCCGAGGAGGGCAAGCTGTCCCTCTCCGGCTTCGACTACGAGGTCTCGGCCCGCGTCTCCGTCGAGGCGGACGTCGAGGAGGACGGCACCGTCCTGGTCTCCGGCCGGCTGCTCGCCGACATCTGCCGCGCCCTCCCCAACCGCCCGGTGGAGATTTCCACAGACGGTGTACGGGCGACCGTGGTCTGCGGCTCCTCGCGGTTCACACTCCACACCCTGCCTGTGGAGGAGTACCCGGCGCTGCCGACGATGCCCACCGCGACCGGCACCGTGCCCGGCGAGGTCTTCGCCTCCGCCGCCGCCCAGGTCGCCATCGCCGCCGGCCGCGACGACACGCTGCCCGTGCTGACCGGTGTGCGCATCGAGATCGAGGGCGACAAGGTCACCCTCGCCTCCACCGACCGCTACCGCTTTGCGGTCCGCGAGTTCCTGTGGAAGCCCGAGGACCCCGAGGCCTCGGCCGTGGCCCTGGTGCCCGCCAAGACCCTCCTGGACACCGCCAAGTCGCTCACCAGCGGCGACACGGTCACCATCGCGCTGTCGGGCTCCGGCCAGGGCGAGGGCCTCATCGGCTTCGAGGGCGCCGGCCGGCGCACCACCACCCGCCTCCTCGAGGGCGACCTGCCGAAGTACCGCACGCTCTTCCCGACGGAGTTCAACTCGGTCGCCGTGATCGAGACCGCCCCGTTCGTCGAGGCCGTCAAGCGCGTGGCCCTGGTCGCCGAGCGCAACACCCCGGTCCGCCTCAGCTTCGAGCAGGGCGTGCTGATCCTGGAGGCCGGCTCCTCCGACGATGCACAGGCTGTGGAGCGCGTCGACGCGAAGCTGGAGGGCGACGACATCTCGATCGCCTTCAACCCGACCTTCCTGCTGGACGGCCTGAGCGCGATCGACTCGCCGGCCGCGCAGCTGAGCTTCACCACGTCCACCAAGCCGGCGCTGCTCAGCGGCCGCCCGGCCGTCGACGCCGAGGCCGACGAGGCGTACAAGTACCTGATCATGCCGGTCCGCCTCTCCGGCTGAGCCCGGGAACCGACGCGGCACGCCCCCCGGGCCCGGCCCCGCTTCCCGCGGGACCGGGCCCGAGGGCGTTCCACCGCCCGCCGAGAGCCCCGGCGCCGACACCCGGAGTGCCCGTGGCGCCGGGCGCCACGGCCCGGCGTAGGCTCGGGACGGGGGATGTCCCCGGGTCAGGGGCGAACCCCGGCACAGACGGCCACAACGCTTAAGGAACCACCTGATGGAGCTTGGTCTCGTCGGTCTCGGCAAGATGGGCGGCAACATGCGCGAGCGCATCCGCCGCGCCGGCCACACCGTCATCGGATACGACCGCAACCCGGACCTCGCCGATGTCCACAGCCTGTCGGAACTTGTGGACAGCCTGCAGGCCCCCCGCGTGGTGTGGGTCATGGTCCCGGCCGGCGCGGCGACCCAGTCCACCGTCGACGAGCTCGCGGGCCTGCTCTCGCCCGGCGACATCGTCGTCGACGGCGGCAACTCGCGCTGGACCGACGACGAGAAGCACGGCGCCGAGCTGGCCGCCAAGGGCATCGGCTTCGTGGACTGCGGAGTCTCGGGCGGCGTGTGGGGCCTGGAGAACGGCTACGCGCTGATGTACGGCGGCGACAAGGAGCACGTCGCGGCCGTCCAGCCGATCTTCGACGCCCTCAAGCCCGAGGGCGAGTTCGGCGCCGTGCACGCGGGCAAGATCGGTGCCGGCCACTTCGCGAAGATGGTCCACAACGGCATCGAGTACGCCATGATGCAGGCCTACGCCGAGGGCTGGGAGCTCCTGGAGAAGGTCGACTCGGTCACCGACGTCCGCGAGGTCTTCCGGTCCTGGCAGGAGGGCACGGTCATCCGTTCCTGGCTGCTGGACCTGGCCGTGAACGCGCTGGACGAGGACGAGCACCTGCAGGAGCTGCGCGGCTTCGCGCAGGACTCCGGCGAGGGCCGCTGGACGGTCGAGGCCGCGATCGACAACGCCGTGCCGCTGCCCGCGATCACGGCCTCGCTCTTCGCGCGCTTCGCGTCCCGCCAGGACGACTCCCCGCAGATGAAGATGATCGCCGCGCTGCGCAACCAGTTCGGCGGCCACGCGGTCGAGAAGAAGTAATCCACAACCGCTCCACAGGTCCACACAGATCCACAGATCCAGGTCTGGATGTGCACAGCCTGTGGAGCGGAGAACAGCAGAGCAGCAGGAAGCCGGGGGAGGTCGGCGCCACATGCACGTCTCGCATCTCTCGTTGGCCGACTTCCGCTCGTACGCCCGGGCCGAGGTTCCCCTCGACCCGGGCGTCACCGCTTTCGTGGGCCCCAACGGCCAGGGCAAGACCAATCTGGTCGAGGCGATCGGCTACCTCGCGACGCTCGGCAGCCACCGGGTCTCCTCGGACGCCCCGCTCGTGCGGATGGGCGCCGAGCGCGCCGTCATCCGGGCCGCCGTCACCCAGGGCGAGCGGCAGCAGCTCGTGGAGCTGGAGCTGAACCCGGGGCGCGCCAACCGGGCCCGGATCAACAGGTCCTCGCAGGTGCGGCCGCGGGACGTGCTGGGCATCGTGCGGACCGTGCTGTTCGCCCCCGAGGACCTGGCCCTGGTCAAGGGTGATCCCGGGGAGCGGCGCCGCTTCCTCGACGAGCTCGTCACGGCCCGCTCGCCGCGCATGGCGGCCGTCCGCTCGGACTACGAGCGGGTGCTCAAGCAGCGCAACACCCTGCTGAAGTCGGCGGCGATGGCCCGCCGGCACGGCGGCCGCTCCATGGACATGTCCACGCTCGACGTGTGGGACCAGCACCTGGCGCGCACGGGCGCGGAGCTGCTCGCCCACCGGCTCGACCTGCTCGCGACCCTGCTGCCGCTGGCGGACAAGGCGTACGAGCAGCTCGCGCCCGGCGGCGGCCCGCTCGGGGTGGCCTACAAGTCCTCCGCGGGCGAGCAGGTGGACGGCGGCGGGGCCCGCACCCGCGAGGCGCTCTACGAGGTCCTCCTCGGTGCGCTGGGGGAGGTGCGCAAGCAGGAGATCGAGCGCGGGGTGACCCTCGTCGGCCCGCACCGCGACGACGTGCTGCTGCGCCTGGGGGAGCTGCCGGCGAAGGGGTACGCGAGCCACGGCGAGTCCTGGTCGTACGCGCTGGCCCTGCGGCTGGCCTCCTACGAGCTGCTGCGCTCGGAGGGCAGCGAGCCGGTGCTGATCCTCGACGACGTGTTCGCGGAGCTGGACGCGCGGCGCCGGGAGCGGCTGGCGGAGCTGGTGGCGCCGGGCGAGCAGGTGCTGGTGACGGCGGCCGTGGACGACGACGTGCCCGGGGTGCTGGTCGGGACCCGGTTCGCGGTGTCCGGCGGGGAGGTGACCCGGCTGTGAGCGGCAAGGAGCAGGACCCCTCGCAGAACCCCCAGTCGCAGGACCCGCCGCGCAAGGCGGCCGAGCCCTCGGGCGTGGACCTGGCGCGCCAGGCGCTGGCGGCGGCGCGCGAGCAGGCGCGGGCCCGCGGCAACGCGGCGCAGAACAAGAAGGGCGGCTACCGGCCGGGCCTGCGCTCGGGCGCCCGCGCGGACGGCCGGGACCCGATGCCGCTGATGGCGGCGCTGGACCGGCTGCGCACGGAGCGCGGCTGGGAGATGCCGATGGCGGTGGCGGGCGTGATGGAGCGCTGGCCGGAGATCGTCGGCCGGGACATCGCGACGCACTGCGTTCCGGACCGGTACGAGGACCGCGAGCTGGTGGTCCGCTGCGATTCCTCGGCGTGGGCGGCGCAGCTGAAGCTGCTGGCGCCGCAGCTGGTGGCCCGGCTCAACGCGGACCTGGGGCAGGGCACCGTCCGGCTGATCAAGGTGCACGGCCCTGGCGGCGGGCCCAAGCGGTACGGGCCCCTGCGGGCGCCGGGGAGCACCGGCCCGGGGGACAACTACGGGTGAGGGCGGGTGGCCGGCCCGGCGTGTCCCACCGCGCGCGGGTGGCCTCGTAGGCCTGCCGTGTGCCTGCCCCACGGCTCCCGCATGCCTGCGCGCGCCCTCACTCGTACGGGTGAGTAGGGATGCGGCGGCCACCCGTACGGACGGTCGGGCGGGTGGTGTCCCTCACGGTAGCGGGAGGTTGACAGCCCGAAGCGCTGAATGCCCGTGTGAGCCTCTTTGAGCCCCTCCCCGGATATGGGGAGTCGGAGAGAGGAGTTTCCGGGCGGCACATGCGGACTCAGGTACCGGCAAACGCCCATTCATGGGGGTGATACCGGTAGACTGAACGAGAATCCCGCGCACGCGCGGGATCCAGTCGAGTAAAGCTGACCACCGCTGACAACGCAGATCGACGCAGCCGCTCCCGCTTGCATGCCTGCCGGCCCGGAGTACGGCCTGTGCTGTGCCAGAAAGGGCGCTTCGTGGCCGATTCCGGCAACCCCAACGACAACCAGTCCACAGTCGGCCAGAACGGCGAGGTCACGTCCTCGTACGACGCAAGCGCCATCCAGGTCCTCGAGGGCCTGGACGCGGTCCGCAAGCGTCCCGGCATGTACATCGGCTCGACCGGTGAGCGCGGGCTCCACCACCTCGTCTACGAGGTCGTCGACAACTCGGTCGACGAGGCCCTGGCCGGGCACGCGGACACCATCGACGTGACGATCCTCGCCGACGGCGGCGTGCGCGTGGTCGACAACGGCCGCGGTATCCCGGTCGGCATCGTGCCGTCCGAGGGGAAGCCGGCCGTCGAGGTCGTGCTGACGGTCCTGCACGCGGGCGGCAAGTTCGGCGGCGGCGGCTACGCCGTCTCCGGCGGTCTGCACGGCGTCGGCGTCTCCGTCGTGAACGCCCTGTCGACCAAGGTCGCGGTCGAGGTCAAGACCGACGGACACCGCTGGACCCAGGACTACAAGCTCGGTGTGCCGACGGCCGCCCTCGCCAAGAACGAGGAGACGTCCGAGACGGGCACCTCGGTCACCTTCTGGGCCGACGGCGACATCTTCGAGACCACCGAGTACTCCTTCGAGACGCTCTCGCGCCGCTTCCAGGAGATGGCCTTCCTCAACAAGGGCCTGACCCTCTCGCTGACGGACGAGCGCGAGTCGGCGAAGGCCACGATGGGCGCGGACACCGCCGAGGAGACCGACGACCAGCAGGCGCGCTCGGTCAAGTACCACTACGAGGGCGGCATCGTCGACTTCGTGAAGTACCTGAACGCGCGCAAGGGCGAGCTGATCCACCCGACGGTCATCGACGTCGAGGCCGAGGACAAGGAGCGCATGCTCTCGGTCGAGATCGCGATGCAGTGGAACTCGCAGTACACCGAGGGCGTCTACTCCTTCGCGAACACGATCCACACGCACGAGGGCGGCACCCACGAAGAGGGCTTCCGCGCGGCGATGACCGGCCTGGTCAACCGCTACGCGCGCGAGAAGAAGTTCCTGCGCGAGAAGGACGACAACCTCGCCGGCGAGGACATCCGCGAGGGTCTGACGGCGATCATCTCGGTGAAGCTGGGCGAGCCGCAGTTCGAGGGCCAGACGAAGACCAAGCTGGGCAACACGGAGGCGAAGACCTTCGTGCAGAAGGTCGTGCACGAGCACCTCAACGACTGGTTCGACCGCAACCCCAACGAGGCCGCGGACATCATCCGCAAGTCGATCCAGGCGGCCACGGCGCGCGTCGCGGCCCGCAAGGCCCGCGACCTGACGCGCCGCAAGGGTCTGCTGGAGAGCGCCTCGCTGCCGGGCAAGCTGTCGGACTGCCAGTCCAACGACCCGACCAAGTGCGAGATCTTCATCGTCGAGGGCGACTCGGCCGGCGGCTCGGCCAAGTCCGGCCGGAACCCCATGTACCAGGCCATCCTGCCGATCCGCGGCAAGATCCTGAACGTGGAGAAGGCCCGGATCGACAAGATCCTCCAGAACACCGAGGTCCAGGCGCTGATCAGCGCCTTCGGCACCGGTGTGCACGAGGACTTCGACATCGAGAAGCTCCGCTATCACAAGATCATCCTGATGGCGGACGCCGACGTCGACGGACAGCACATCAACACCCTGCTGCTGACCTTCCTGTTCCGCTTCATGCGGCCGCTGGTCGAGGCCGGGCACGTGTACCTGTCGCGTCCGCCGCTGTACAAGATCAAGTGGGGCCGCGACGACTTCGAGTACGCGTACTCGGACCGCGAGCGCGACGCCCTGGTCGAGCTCGGCAAGCAGAACGGCAAGCGGATCAAGGAAGACTCGATCCAGCGCTTCAAGGGTCTGGGCGAGATGAACGCCGAGGAACTGCGCATCACCACGATGGACGTGGACCACCGCGTGCTCGGCCAGGTCACCCTGGACGACGCCGCGCAGGCCGACGACCTGTTCTCGGTGCTGATGGGTGAGGACGTCGAAGCCCGGCGCTCCTTCATCCAGCGCAACGCCAAGGACGTTCGCTTCCTCGACATCTGAGTCGGCTCAGCTGACCGCCTGAAAGGATCTTTGACCAGCAATGGCCGACGAAACCACGCCCACTGCCGAGAACACCGAGGAAGAGCCCGTCCTGCGCATCGAGCCCGTCGGGCTCGAGACGGAGATGCAGCGCTCCTACCTCGACTACGCGATGTCCGTCATCGTGTCCCGCGCGCTGCCCGACGTACGGGACGGCCTCAAGCCCGTCCACCGCCGTGTGCTGTACGCGATGTACGACGGCGGCTACCGGCCCGAGAAGGGCTTCTACAAGTGCGCCCGCGTCGTCGGCGACGTCATGGGCACGTACCACCCGCACGGTGACTCCTCGATCTACGACGCCCTGGTCCGCCTGGCCCAGCCGTGGTCGCTGCGCATGCCGCTCGTGGACTCCAACGGCAACTTCGGCTCCCCGGGCAACGACCCGGCGGCCGCCATGCGTTACACCGAGTGCAAGCTCATGCCGCTGGCCATGGAGATGCTCCGGGACATCGACGAGGAGACCGTCGACTTCACGGACAACTACGACGGCCGCAACCAGGAGCCGACCGTCCTGCCGGCGCGGTTCCCGAACCTGCTGATCAACGGCTCCGCGGGCATCGCGGTCGGCATGGCCACCAACATCCCGCCGCACAACCTGCGCGAGGTCGCGGCCGGCGCCCAGTGGGCGCTGGAGCACCCGGAGGCCTCGCACGAGGAGCTCCAGGACACGCTCATCGAGCGGATCAAGGGCCCGGACTTCCCGTCGGGCGCCCTGGTCGTGGGCCGCAAGGGCATCGAGGAGGCGTACCGGACCGGTCGCGGCTCCATCACGATGCGCGCGGTGGTCGAGGTCGAGGAGATCCAGAACCGCCAGTGCCTGGTGGTCACGGAGCTTCCGTACCAGACCAACCCCGACAACCTGGCGCAGAAGATCGCCGACCTGGTGAAGGACGGCAAGGTCGGCGGCATCGCCGACGTCCGCGACGAGACCTCGTCCCGGACCGGCCAGCGCCTGGTGATCGTCCTCAAGCGCGACGCCGTCGCCAAGGTCGTGCTGAACAACCTGTACAAGCACACCGACCTGCAGACGAACTTCGGCGCGAACATGCTGGCGCTGGTGGACGGCGTGCCGCGCACGCTGTCGATCGACGCCTTCATCCGCCACTGGGTGACGCACCAGATCGAGGTCATCGTCCGGCGCACGCGCTTCCGCCTGCGCAAGGCGGAGGAGCGCGCCCACATCCTGCGCGGTCTGCTCAAGGCGCTGGACGCGATCGACGAGGTCATCGCGCTGATCCGGCGCAGCAACACGGTCGAGATCGCCCGCGAGGGCCTGATGGGCCTGCTGTCGATCGACGAGATCCAGGCGAACGCGATCCTGGAGATGCAGCTGCGCCGCCTGGCGGCCCTGGAGCGGCAGAAGATCGTCGCCGAGCACGACGAACTCCAGGCCAAGATCAACGAGTACAACGCGATCCTGGCCTCCGAGGAGCGCCAGCGCCAGATCGTCAGCGAGGAACTGGCCGCGATCGTCGAGAAGTTCGGCGACGACCGGCGTTCCAAGCTGGTGCCCTTCGACGGCGACATGTCCATGGAGGACCTGATCGCCGAAGAGGACATCGTCGTCACGATCACCCACGGCGGGTACGTCAAGCGCACCAAGACCGAGGACTACCGCTCGCAGAAGCGCGGCGGCAAGGGCGTGCGCGGCACGAAGCTGAAGCAGGACGACCTCGTCGACCACTTCTTCGTGTCCACCACGCACCACTGGCTGCTGTTCTTCACGAACAAGGGCCGGGTCTACCGCTCGAAGGCGTACGAGCTCCCGGACGCCGGCCGTGACGCGCGCGGGCAGCACGTGGCGAACCTGCTGGCCTTCCAGCCGGACGAGAAGATCGCCCAGATCCTCGCGATCCGCGACTACGAGGCCGCTCCGTACCTGATCCTGGCCACCAAGGGCGGCCTGGTGAAGAAGACGGCGCTCAAGGACTACGACTCTCCCCGTTCGGGTGGTGTCATCGCCATCAACCTCCGTGAGACGGAGGACGGCAGCGATGACGAGCTGATCGGCGCCGAGCTGGTGTCCGCCGAGGACGACCTGCTGCTCATCAGCAAGAAGGCGCAGTCGATCCGCTTCACGGCGACCGACGACGCGCTGCGCCCGATGGGCCGCGCCACCTCGGGCGTGAAGGGCATGAGTTTCCGGGGAGGGGACGAACTGCTCTCGATGAGCGTCGTCCGGCCGGGTACGTTCGTCTTCACCGCGACCGACGGCGGCTACGCCAAGCGGACGCCGGTGGACGAGTACCGCGTCCAGGGCCGTGGTGGCCTGGGCATCAAGGCCGCGAAGATCGTGGAGGACCGCGGCTCGCTCGTCGGGGCGCTCGTGGTGGATGAAACGGACGAAATTCTCGCCATCACGCTCAGCGGTGGTGTGATTCGTACGCGCGTCAACGAAGTACGGGAGACCGGCCGTGACACCATGGGCGTCCAGCTGATCAACCTGGGCAAGCGGGATGCCGTCGTCGGCATCGCCCGCAACGCGGAGGCCGGTCAGGAATCTGACGAGGTCGACGACAGCGAGAACGAGATCGGGACCGAGGCGGCCGTCGAAGGACAGGCCGCCGAGGCTGCCGGGGGCACGGAGCCCTCGGCTGGGGAGCACGAGGAGTAAGCGTGAGCGGAGCCACGGGCGCCGGACCGGCCCACACTGGAGCGAACGGTGCCCGTGGCCCCGCCACGGACTCCCAGGGGGGAACCGTGACGGACACCCGAGGACCGCAGCCGCCTCAGTCGCCGCAGTCGCATCAGACTCAGGCCGGGGCGGGCCCTCAGCAGCCCTACCACCCGCCGCAGGCGTACCCGGTGCCCTCGGGCCCCGGGGCGCCGCGGGGGGCGGGAGAGCCCGGAGCGCAGCGCAAGCCGCGCACGGGGGCACGTATGGCGCCCAGGACGCGCAAGGCGCGGCTCAGGGTGGCCAAGGCCGACCCCTGGTCGGTGATGAAGGTCAGCTTCCTGCTGTCGATCGCGCTGGGCGTGTGCACGATCGTCGCCGCGGTGGTGCTGTGGATGGTCATGGACGCCATGGGCATCTTCTCCAGCGTCGGCGGCACGATCAGTGAGGCGACCGGCTCGAACGAGAGCAACGGCTTCGACCTCCAGACCTTCCTGTCGCTGCCGCGCGTTCTGATCTTCACGACGGTGATCTCGGTCATCGACGTGGTGCTCATGACGGCGCTGGCGACCCTGGGCGCGTTCATCTACAACCTGTCGGCGGGCTTCGTCGGCGGTGTGGAGCTGACGCTTGCCGAGGACGAGTAGCCACTCCGGGGACGGGGCTGGTGACCTGCGTAGATGGGTCACGGGAACCGATTTTGGAGTCACCGGGTCTGTGCGCTAACCTTCAGGAGTCAGCGCGCAGCGCGGATGGGGCTATAGCTCAGTTGGTTAGAGCGCATCCCTGATAAGGATGAGGCCACAGGTTCAAATCCTGTTAGCCCCACAGTGTCGAAGACCCCCAGGCCCATGGCCTGGGGGTCTTTGTCGTTGGGCCAGTTGGTGGATCGGTTGGTGGGCCGGTAGGTCACCGATCGGTATCGGTCGGTGTGTATTGTTGGGCGCCAGAAGTCCCCTACGTCAACGAAAGACGAGGTCGCGCGGTGAAGAAGCTGCTCCTGGTCGCACTGGCCGCCATCGGCGGGCTCCTCGTGTACCGCCAGATCCAGGCGGACCGCGCAGAGCAGGACCTGTGGACGGAGGCAACCGACTCCGTGCCTTCTGGTTCCGGTGTGTGAGACCCGAGGTTGATCCCAGAGCCCCGACTGCCGCTGCGGTCGGGGCTTTGTGCTGCTCTGTGACGAATTGTTGCGGTATGCAAAGTTGTTGCTTGCGTTGGCAAACTCGGGGTGGGTGCGTGTGATGGGTGGGGTACGTCGGGTAAGGACGGCCGTTGCGGCGGCGCTGGCCGCCCTCGGGCTGGTCGCGGCCCTGCCGGGGGCCGCGGGCGCGGCGGGGACCCCGCAGCCGGTGCCGCCGTACCTGGGCGCGGAGGGGGCGGTGGCGGTCGAGGGGAAGCCGTCCACGGCCGGAGCGCCCGAGCTGAAGGCCGGCGCCGTCCACAAGGACTCCATCGCGCCGGGGGAGCGGTACTACCGGATCCGGCTCGACAACCGCTCGACCGTCTACGTCTCCGGGGTCCTGCAGCCCCCGCGCGGCGCCAAGGTGAGCTACGGCGACGGCCTCGAGGTGGAGGTCCTGAACGCCGAGAACACCGCCTGCCCCGGCAGCCCGGGGCGGGCGTCCTTCGGCTACGACCCCGTCCCCCTCGGCGCCGTGGGGGCCCGGATCATGCAGGAGGACCAGGGCTGCCAGGGCGAGGGCACCTACTACGTCAAGGTCACGCGCGAGACGGCCAAGGGCGGTGACCCGGCGGCCTGGCCCCTGGAGCTGAAGGTCCAGCGCGAGCCGAAGCTCAGCGGCGGCACCGCGCCCACGGCGGCGCCGAGCGTCTGGCCCTCGGCCTCCCCGACCCTGCCGGGCAGCGACCCGGCCCCGCGTACCGGCGGCACCGGCTTCAACGACGCCCGGGCGCTGGACAGCGGGGTCTGGAGCGACGAACTGCGGCCCGGGCAGACCCGGTTCTACCGGGTGCCGCTCGACTGGGGGCAGCAGCTCGGGCTCGCGGCGGAACTCTCCGCCGCCACGATGACGAAGGACTCCGGGTACGCCTCGCCCGGGCTCTCCGTCACGCTGTACAGCCCCTACCGGTCCCCGATCGACGGCGAGGACGCCTCGTACGACGGGAAGCAGACGGGACTCACCCTGGCGCGGACGGCGCCGGTGGCCTACGAGAACCGCTTCTCCTCCGACCGGAAGCTCGGGGCGGTCCGGGTGGCCGGCTGGTACTACGTCGCGGTGACCATGGGCGGGAAGGTGGGGGAGTTCACCCAGGACGCGGTGCCCGTGCCGCTGACCCTGCGCACGCAGATCATCGGCTCGCCGGGCAAGGCCCCGGCCTACGCGGAGGACCTCGCGGCCGCCGGGTTCGGGGTGGGGGCCGAGGACCGTACCGCGGCCAAGGAGGGCTCCACGGCCGTGGAGGCCGATGCCGCCGCCGAGAACCGGTCCGTGATGCGGGTGGTCGCGGGCGCCGGCTTCGGTACGGGGACCCTGCTGCTGCTCGTCCTGGGCGGGTGGATGCTGCTGGCCCGGCGGCGCTCCGCCTAGAGCTGGGTCAGGGCCCAGATCCCGACGGCGAAGCACAGGGCCGCGGCGAGCAGGATCCCGGCGGTGACCTTCGCGGGCGGGGGCGCGAGGGCGCCCGTACGGAGCGGGGCGGGCCCGGTGGCCGCGACCGGCGCCGGGGGCTGCTGGCGGGGGTACGGGGCCGTGGGCGTGGCCCCGCCCGTCTGCGGCGCGTACGGGGCGTGCGGCGCGGGCGGCGTCGGGGTGGGCGGCGGGAGGTGGAAGCTGCCCGTCTCCGAGGGGCCGAAGACACCGAGGGGCGCGGTGACGGGTGTGGGGGCGCCGCCGGGCTGCGCGGGCACGGGTGCCGCGGCCGGCGTCTCGTGCGCAGCCTCGTAGGAGGTTTCCCGGGGTGCTCGGGGGGTGAAATCGGCGGGCACCGGGCCCAGTTGGTCGAACACCTCGACCGGGTCCCCGTCCGGGCCGGGCGGCGGGAGCAGTTCCACGGCCTCGGCGAGGGCCCTGCGCGCCCCGGTGGCGGTCTGGAACCTGCTCCGGGGGTCCGGCTGGAGCAGCGCGGCCAGGACGTCCCACAGCGGCGCGGGGACGCCTTCCGGCGCCGCGGGGGTGCCGTGGGCGAAGAACTGCTCCATCAGGGCCTGGGAGTCGGGCTTGGAGCCCTGGAGGAGGTAGAGGCCGACCAGCCCGACCGCGAACAGATCGGCGGTGAAGTCCGGCTCGGAGCCGAGGAGTTGCTCCGGGGCGAGATAGCCCGGCGTGCCGACCACGTAGGCGGTCTCGGTCAGCCGGGGCTCGCCCTTGCGCATGGCGATGCCGAAGTCGGACAGCCGCAGGTGCGGCCGCCCGGTTCCAGTGGCCTCCATCAGGATGTTGGCCGGTTTGATGTCGCGGTGCACGACACCCTCCGCATGCACCGCCGCCAGCCCCGACAGGAGCTGGTCGAGCAGCGTGCACACGAACCGGGGCGGCAGGGCCCCGTAGTCCCCGATCACATGGGCGAGGGAACCGCCGGCGACGAGGTCCATGGTGAACAGGACCTTGTCGTCGTCCGCCGCCCAGCTGGCCGGGGCCAGTACGTGCGGGTGATCGATCCGCAGCGCCTGCTCGCGGACGAACCGCAGCAGGGTGTGGGCATCGCTCTGCAGGAGGACCTTCGCTGCGACGTAGCGGCGGCGCCGGTGGTCCCAGGCTCGCCATACGGCGCCGGCGCCGCCACGTCCGATCGGGTCGATCAGTTCGTACCGGCCGGCGAAGATCTCACCCATTGCTGCGCCCGTCCCCCGTCGTCAGCTGTGTCCGTTGCCTGCGTGGCGTGTCAGTTCTGGTGCGCCTCGTAGTGCGCGACGGCGTCGGAGGTGCGGCCCGCTCCGTACACCCGGAGGAACTCTGCCAGTTCCGGGTGGGTGGGGGCGAGGGTGTCCGCGGCGTCGATGATGTCGCCGGCGGCGGAGACCGAGCGCAGCAGCGACTGGATCTCGCGCACGACGCGCTTGACGGTGGGCGCGCCCGAACCGGTGGCGGCCTGGCTGGTGCTGTTGCTGAGGACGGAACCTCCCTGGGTCTTCTTGATCTCGTCCATCCGGTCGGTGGCCTCTCCCGCGCTGACGCTGCCGTCGGCCACCTGGCCGGCGAGATCCTGGAGAGCCTGTACCCGCTGGACCACGGCGGGGTTGCCGATCTTGGCCCGCTGACCGCTCATCAGCTGGGACAGCATCGGAGCCGACAGCCCGAGGACGGCAGCGAGGCGGGCCTGGTTCAAACCGAGGTCATCTATGAGCCGGCGGAAGAGCGCGCCGAGCGGCTCCCCGTACCAACTCCGCTGGAGTTCCCTGGCTCTGGCGGTCGCCTCTTGCTGTACTGCGTCCACTCTTACTACTCCCCTTCGCTGGTGCGAACCTCGCGAGCATCTTACGGAGAGTGGTCGCGGGGCGGGAGTCCCTATCATTTTGCGGGATGAGGGGGTACACCCGGTACTCTGTCCTACGGAACGGTCACTCCCTCCCGGGGGACGGCCGTGCCCGCGTCCGGGGCCTTAGCTCAGTTGGTAGAGCGCTGCCTTTGCAAGGCAGATGTCAGGAGTTCGAATCTCCTAGGCTCCACATCAAGAAAACCCTGTCCGACCAGCGGAAACGCCGGTCGGACAGGGTTTTTTCGTGTGGGTCCCCGTGGGTTCCCGCGGGTCAGCGGGGGTCGGGGCGGCGGCACAGTTCGTGGAGCCGGGAGATGCGCCAGCCTTCGCCCAGGGGGGCGCCCCGGGGGGTGAGGAGGACGCCCGAGTTCGCCCGTACCGCCGCCGTCAGCTGCGGGCCGCGCAGGTCCGGTGCGGCGGCGAGGGTCCGGGCGAGGGCCGTGACCGCGCGGTCGGCCCGGCGTACCGCGCAGGACTGGGCGTGGACGGCCCACACTTCGAGGCCCGCCGCGTCCGGGTCGAGGGAGCGGAAGGTGCCGAGCCCGCAGTCGGCGGGAATCAGCACCGGTCCGCGGGGCCCGGCCGCGCGGGCGAGGCGCAGGCAGAGCTCCTGGGGGGCCAGGACCGCGAGGACGTCGCGCTTGCCCCCGGACGGGGAAGGGGAGGGGGAGGGGAGGGGGGAAGCGGGCAGGCCGGCCGCGGCGGACTCCTCGCCGACCCGGCGGGCCAGCTCCGTCCACTGCGGGCTCCCGTCGTGCAGGATCCGGAGAGTGGCCGCCCCCAGTGCGGCCGCTCCCTCGACGATCAGGCCCGGCAGGGAGTCCCCGTCGGGGGACCAGCTGAGCTCGGTCGCCCCGGTCGTCCCGGTCGCCCCCGGCGGGAGGAAGGGCAGCAGGCAGGTCAGCCCCGCCGCCCCGTAGACCGCCTCCGCGATCCGGCCGCGGGCCGGGTCGCTGTGGCCGACCACCGCCGCGTAGCCGCCGGCCACGACCTCTTCCTCGACCCCCGCGGTCTCGTCGTGGACGCGCCAGTCGGCCGCCGCGGGGTGTTCGGCCTTCGCCCGCTCGATCCCTCCGAGGAGCACCGCCCCCCAGGCGGCCCGGGGGCCGGTCAGCGGGGCGACGACCGCGACCTCCGGTCGCCTGTTCATGGTCAGCCCCAGATGAAGGAGTCGGTCGACGCGGACGCCGGCTGCTCCGCCGCGAGCGCCGTGGGGGCTGCGCCGAAGACGAAGGCGGCGGCGATCACGGCGAGCAGAGCGGTACGGACACGAGACATGAAGAACCCCCGGAAGAACGTGTGTTGTGGTGTGGAACCAGCATGCTGCGGGGGGTCCTGCGATGGCTACGGATGCGAAGTTCCGGGACCGGCCATGGCCAGGGGCGGACACGGCAGGAGGTCCGGCAACCCCTCCGACCTCCGCGGATGTCCGTATGCCGGACCCCGCTGGCCGTAGTGCGGACCCCTTCTTAGGATCGCGGGTGCGAACCGCGGGGGGCGGTCCGCCGAGGCGAGGGGGCGGTGTGGACGTACGGGCCAAGGCGCAGGAGCTGTACCGGATCGCACTGGACGACGCGTCCTGGCGGCCGGAGCTGGTCACGGGCGAACGTGGTTGGACCGACCCGGAATTCGCGGAGGCCCTGCGCCTGCTCAACCGGCTCGGGCTGTTCGTCCCCTCGCCCGAGACGCGCAACGGCTGGACCGCGCTGGCCCCGGACACGGCGCTGCGCAACCTCCTGCTGGAGGAGGAGCAGCACACGGGGGCCCTGCTCTCGGCCGTGCAGCAGACCCGGGCCGCGCTCGCCCAGGTCGTCACCGATTTCCAGCCGGTGCACGCCCGGGAACTGTCCTCCGTACAGATGGAAGTGGTCACCGGCGCCGCCAACGTCTCGGCCGCGCTGGAGGACGCCTCGCAGCGGGTCGAGCACGAGGTGCTCTCCCTGCACCCGGGGCGGGCGCTGCCCGCCGAGATGATCGAAGCGGGGCTGGAGCGGGACCGGCTGGCGCTCGGCCGCGGGGTGCAGATCCGTACCATCCACCTCGGTTCGGCGGCCGCCGTGCCGCACATGAGCACCTACCTGCGCGGGCTGAACGCGGCAGGGGCCCAGGTGCGCACCGCGCACACCCTGCCCCTGCGGCTGATCGTGGTGGACCGCTCCCTGGCCATCGTCCCCGCTCCGGAACCGGTGGACGGGGACATCGCCGCCGTCGTCCTGCGCGGGGAGACGCTGGTCGGCGTCCTGCGCGGGATCTTCGAGCACTGCTGGGAGGCCGCCAGTGTGCTGGGTGAGGCGGGCACCGCGGCGAGTGCGGCGGCCCCGGGCGGTGAGGGCGGCTGGCAGCCCACCGGCCGGCACCGCGAGCTGCTGCGGATGCTGGAGGGCGGGCTGACGGACGAGACGATGGCCCGCAAGCTCGGGGTGTCCGAGCGCACGGTCCGCCGTCTCGTCTCCGAGCTGACCGAACGGCTAGGCGCGGCCAGCCGGTTCCAGGCCGGTGTGTGCGCGGTCCGGCTCGGCTGGCTCGACGACTGAGGCGGTGGTGGCCCCGGTCGGGGCGGTCTCCTTCTCGGTGGCCGGGCCGGCGGCGGCCGTGCGGCCCCAGGCGGTGCCCGCGAGGACCAGCAGCGCGCCCGCCAGGCCGAGGAGTCCGGGCCGGTCCCCGGCCAGCGCGATGCCGAACACGGCGGCCCACACGGGCTCCGTGCCGAGCAGGAGGCTGACCCGCGAGGGCGAGGTCCTGCGGACGGCCCACATCTGCGTGAAGAAGGCGAAGAGCGTGCAGAACACGGACAGGTAGACCAGCCAGAGCCAGTCCGAGACGTCGAACGCGGCGGCGGCCGCCCACGGGGTGCCTCCGGTGCCGGGCGCGAAGGACAGCAGGGCGAACACCGTGACCGCGCTGCCGAGCTGGACCGTGGTCATCGACATCGAGTCCGCGCCCTCGACGGACTTCATCCGCGACATCGCGAGGACGTGGACCGTACGGGCCAGGGCCGCGCCCAGCATCAGCAGGTCGCCGAGGGAGGGCGCGGTGAAGCCGGCCCCCTGGGTCAGCAGCAGGACGCCCGCCACCGACAGCCCGGCCGCCGCCATGAACGGGCGCGGCAGCGCGGTCCCGCGGATCCGGCTCTCCGCGATCGGGGTGAAGATCATCGTGAGGCTGATGATGAGCCCCGCGTTGGTCGCCGAGGTGTGCACCACCCCGTAGGTCTCCAGCAGGAAGATCCCCGCGAGGATCAGCCCGAGGACGCCCGCGCCGCGCACCTGTGCCCCGTTCAGCGCGCGGAGCTTGCGCCATCCGGCGATGACGAGCACGGGCAGCGCCACCGCGAACCGCAGCACCAGCACCGCCAGCACGGTCTGGGTGGTGGTGACGCCCTTGGCGGCCAGGTAGCTCGATCCCCACACCACTGCGACCAGCAGGACGGGCAGATCGGTCAGCCAGGCGCGGCGGGCCGCGGCGGTGGCGGTCATCGGGAGTACTCCTACGGGGTGTGGGGGGAGGGCGGGAGCGGTCGGGCTCAGCGGGCGGTGTAGGCGATCACCAGGACGTCGCGGTGGGCCGCGGCCGTGGGGTCCACCGGCTGCAGACCGGTCACCGAGTGCAGGGTCCGGCGGTCGTCGCCCAGCAGGAGGTCGCCGGGCTCGGTCAGGGTGGTGGTGAGCAGGTGCTCGCCGGCGTCGGTGTAGACGCCGCTCTCGCCGCCGGTGACGTTGGTGCGGCCGATCATCAGCGAGGTGATGAAGGTGACGCCGTCGCGGTGGCGGCCCTCGGGGGCCGGCTGCCCCTCCTGGTCGGCGGAGGAGATGATCCGGTACGGGTGGAGCTTGATGTTCCAGGTCTTCGTGCCGTCGACCGCCGTGAAGATCCGGCCCAGTTCGACCAGGACCGAGCGCAGGAGCTGGTCGCCGACGAAGGCGCCGGTCAGCGGGTCGAAGACGCGCTCCACACCGCCGTTGAGGGGGTTGACGTCCGTTTCCTGGCGGTAGGGCTCGTGCGGGAGCAGGCTGAGCTCGCCGGAGTCGGCGTCGAGTTCGAACTGGCCGTAGCGGCGGAAGCGGTAGGTGCCTCCGTCGGCCATGTGCGTGTCGAGCGTCAGCTCGTCCCAGTGGGCGGCGAACCGGGCCCAGTCGGAGGAGTCGGCGTCGACCAGGTCGGAGAGGGCGCGGGAGGGCATCAGGTGCCCGCCGGATCCGGCGAGGGCGGCGGTGGCGTCGAGCGCGACGGGGTGCGTGGTGACGGCGGCAGTGGTCATGGAAGTGCTCCGTGGAAACGAGGAAGAACGGTAGGTACGGTGGATCAGACGGCGGCGAGCAGGGAGTCGGCGCGGGCGAAGGGCGCGGACTCGGCTTCGATCGCCTGCTCTTCCCAGGCCTCGCGGTCGCGCAGGTAGAGCGGCTTGACCGCGGTGATGGCCCGCGTGTCAGCCCCGCCGGTCTGCAGCCGCCAGGTCACCGAGCCGGTGGTGCGGGCGGCGCAGGTGTCCATGAAGGCCTGGACGGTGAGCCGCAGGTCGCCGAACCAGCGGCCCTCCAGGGCCTCGCGGGTCCAGACCTGCTCCAGGTGGCGCTTCTCCCGGATCAGTTCGGCGTCCAGGCAGGCGCTCTCGACGTGCCGGTAGCTGCTCAGCAGCAGGTAGGCGCCGGGCATCTCACGGATCTCCAGCACCTTCTCGCCGTGGTCGAGGTGCTCCAGGCCGGAGTAGCGGCCGAGACCGTAGGCGCCCACCCGGTGGTTGAGCTGGTCGATGAGGTCGGTGAGCGGCATCGGAACGCCGTCGACGGCGACCGGGAGCCCGCGCTCGATGGAGACGGTCAGGGTCTCGGACTCGCCGGGCAGCGCGGTGGCGCGGCTCCAGGTGTACATGTCCTCGGGGACCGCGTGGCGCTCCGGGTCGTCCAGGATCCCGGACTCGAACTCGCGGCACCACAGGTTGGAGTCCCCGCTGACGATCCGGCCGGCGAGCAGGTCGATCCCCGCGGACCGCAGCTCGACGAGCTTCTCCTCGCGGGTGACCGGGTCGAGGTCGTACGGGCTGCCGAAGCTGCCCTCCCAGCCGAGCAGGGTCAGCGCGCCGTTGAGCCGGCGCAGGGTGTTCTGCGAGCGGTTCGCGGTGTGCAGGACGGTCTGGGCGCCGAGGGCGCGGGCCAGTTCGACCGCGCTGCGGGCGATGAGCGGGCGGCTGAGGGTGGAGCTGACCGGGTGGATGCCGAGGTAGACGGCCTGGGCGGCGATCGCGGGGGCGACGTACTGGCCGGCGAACTCCTCGCGCCGGTCGAGGATGTGGATGGTCGCGCCGAGCGCCTCCGCCACCTGACGCTTGTACTGGCTCGACTCGTCCTCGCCGATGTCGACGCTGACGGCGTGTACGTCGCGGACGCCCATGCGGCGCAGTCGCAGCAGCAGGTACGAGCTGTCGAGGCCGCCGCTGAACAGGGTGACGACGGGACGGTTCGGGTCCAGGGTGTCGAGCTGCGAGAAGGAACGTATGAGCGGGGACTGCATGGTCTCTCCAACCTTGGCGCGGATCACAAGAGAGGAGATTTCCCTGCCGCGGACTTCCGGACCATGGATTCCGGCCTTCCGCGCCCGGCCATGACCGGTCCCGGACGCGGAACGTCAGATGGGCCGTCCGGTGGGCCGGCGCCGTGGCTCGGTGTCGGAAAACCGCGAGCTGAGCCGTGTGCCGCCCGGTTAGAGTCCGCTGTCCGTCGAGTGATGTGACGGGGCTTGAGAAGTCGTACGGCTGAGGAGAGTTCGGATGACCGTGGAAGCGAAGAGCACCGAGAAGGCCCTGCGGCTGCGGGAGCTGGGCGAGTCGCTGCTCGTCCTGCCCAACGCCTGGGACGCGGGCAGCGCGGCGGTGATCGAGTCGGCCGGGGCGCCGGCCATTGCCACCACCAGTGGTGGTGTGGCCTGGGGGATCGGGCGGGGGGACGGGCAGCACGCGACGGGGCCGGAGATGCTGGCGGCGGCCGCGCGGATCGTGGCGGCCGTGGACGTCCCGGTCACCGTGGACATCGAGGGCGGCTACGAGGACCTCGGGGCCACCGTGCGCGAGGTGGTGGCGCTGGGCGCCGTCGGGATCAACCTGGAGGACTCGAAGGCGTCCGACGGAACCCTCCGCACCGCCTCCGAGCAGGCCGAACGGATCCGTACCGCCCGAGCCGCAGCCGCCGGGGCCGGGCTGCCGGAGCTGGTGATCAACGCCCGTACCGACGTCTTCCTGTTCGGGATCGGCGAGGAGTCCGGCCGCCTCGCCGACGTACTGGCGCGGGTGGAGGCGTACGCCGCCGCCGGGGCGGACGGGATCTTCGTGCCCGGGCTGCTGGACCTGGAGGCCCTGGGCGAGATCGCGCGGGGCCCGCTGCCGGTCAACGCCATGGCCGGTCCGGGCGGCCCGTCCGTCGCCGAGCTGGCGAAGGCCGGGGTGCGCCGGGTCAGTGTCGGGACCGGTGTGGCGCAGGCGGCGTACTCGGCGGCCCGTGCCGCTGCGGTCGAGGTGCTGGAGCAGGGGACGTACGGGGCGCTCGAAGGGGCGGTCGACTACGGCACGCTCAACGGTCTCTTCGTGAAGTAGGGACCGGGACATGCACGTGGGCCGCTCCGGGGTGCGGAGCGGCCCTTGGCGTTCTGCCCCGATGTTTCACGTGAAACATCGGGCGGGAGTCAGTGGCGACGGCCGGTCCGCAGCAGGGTCGCCGCCACGACGAGCGCGGTGAGCATCAGCCCGGCTCCGATACCGAAGGCCAGGTGGTAGCCGCTGGTCAGGGCCGCGGAGCGGTCGAGGCCGGTGCCGAGCAGGGAGTCGGTGCGGGCGGCCGCCAGGGTGGAGAGGACGGCGACGCCGAGGGCCATGCCGATCTGCTGGGTGGTGTTGAACAGCCCCGAGGCGAGCCCCGCGTCCCGCTCGTCGGCGCCGGACATCCCGAGCGCGGTGAGGGCGGGCAGGGCCAGGCCGAAGCCGGCGGCCAGCAGCATCACGGGGAGCAGGTCGGTGACGTAGTCGGCGCGGACCGGGAGCCGGGTCAGCAGGCCCAGGGCGGCGACGAGCAGGGCGAGTCCGGCGAGGAGGACGCGCCGCTCGCCGAAGCGGGCGTTCAGCGGGGCCGAGGCGAAGAGGGAGACCGCGCCGATGACCACGGCCGCCGGAAGCATGGCCAGCCCGGTCTCGGCGGCTCCGTAGCCCAGCACGTTCTGGAGGTACAGGGCGACCAGGACCTGGAAGGAGAACAGCGCGGCCACCATCAGCATTTGGACCAGGTTGGCGCCGACCACGGTCCGCGAGCGGAAGACGCGCAGCGGTACCAGCGGGGTCCGGGCCTTGGCCTGGCGTGCGGTGAAGCCGGCGAGCAGGGCGAGGGAGAGGGCGCCGAGGCCGAGGGTGTGCGCGGAGAGCCAGCCGTAGCGCTCCACCTCGACGACGGTGAAGATGCCGAGCATCAGGCCCGCGGTGACCAGGAGGGCGCCGAGGACGTCGGCTCCGGCGCGCAGACCCAGTCCTCGATCGGCGGGGAGCGCGGGCAGGGCCAGCGCGAGGGCGGCCAGTCCTATGGGCAGGTTGATGAAGAAGATCCAGTGCCAGTCGAGGGCGTCGGTCAGGACCCCGCCGAGCACCTGGCCCAGGGAGGCTCCGGCCGCGCCGGTGAAGGAGAAGACGGCGATGGCCTTGGCCCGCTCGCGCGGCTCGGTGAACAGCGTGATCAGGATGCCCAGGCTGACGGCCGCCGCCATGGCGCTGCCGAGGCCCTGCAGGAACCGGGCGGCGATCAGCACCTCGGGCGAGCCGGCGAACCCGGCGAGCAGGGAGGCTCCGGTGAAGACGCCTGTCCCGGCCAGGAACATCCGCTTGCGGCCGATGAGGTCGCCGAGCCGGCCGGCGAGGAGCAGCAGGCTGCCGAAGGCGATCAGGTAGGCGTTGACCACCCAGCTGAGTCCGGCGGGGCTGAAGCCCAGGTCCTTCTGGATGGCCGGCATCGCGACGGTGACGATGCTGCCGTCGAGGACGGTCATCAGGACACCGGTGGAGAGCACTCCGAGGGCGGTCCAGCGGGAGCGCAGCCCGCGCGGGGTGGTCCCCGTGGCAGCGGTGCCGGTGGAGGCGGCCGGTGCGGTGGCAGGAGCGGCGGGAGCGGAAGTGGCAGGCATCTGTGTCCCCAGGCGGTGAGCGGCGGGCTGACTTGGTAGGACCGTATCAGATAGTTCCGTTGTAGACGATCTATTGGAGACTGAATTGCTAGAGTGGCGGACATGACTGCCATGGCACCCTCACCGAACGAGCCGGACCTCTCCTTCCTCCTGGACCACACCAGTCACGTCCTGCGCACCCGGATGGCCGTGGCGCTCGACCGGATCGGGCTCACCGCGCGGATGCACTGCGTGCTCGTGCACGCCCTGGGGGAGGAGCGGACGCAGATCCAGCTCGCCGAGATCGGGGGCATGGACAAGACGACGATGGTCGTCACCGTCGACGCCCTGGAGAAGGCCGGACTGGCCGAGCGGCGGCAGTCCAGCACCGACCGCCGGGCCCGCGTCATCGTCGTCACCGAGCGGGGCGCGGCCCTGGCGCAGGAGAGCACTCGCATCGTCGACCAGGTGCACGCCGAGGCCCTCGCCTCCCTCGCGGACGCGGACCGCGAGGCCGTGCTGCGCGTATTGAACCTGCTGGTCAAGGGCGATCTGGAGACCCCGTCGGAGAGCCCGCGGCCGGCCCGCCGGGCCCGCCAGTAGCAGCCGGGGCCCCGCCCGGGCATTCCCGGACCTTCCCGGGGCATCCCCCGTATGGCCCAGTCACAGGGCCGTCCCGCGCCTTCTGGCAGAGAGTGGGACAGGGCACTCGCCCCAGGGGGGCACCACCATGCCGGAGGCGTACGCACATGGGACTGTTCGACTTCATGAGGTCCGACAAGAAGAAGGAACAAGCCGAGAAGGCCGCCCAGAAGGCGGCTGAGCAGGTGCAGCAGCAGGCCGCGGACGCTCCGGCGCCGCCGTCCGCGATGCCCGCCGACACCGGGACCAAGTACACCGACGCGGCGGCGGCCACCAAGGCGGCCGCCGAGCGCATGGCGGCGGCCGCGCCGCCCAAGGCGGCACCGGCACCCCCGGCGCCCCCCGTCGCACGGCCCGCCCCGCACACGCCCACGCCGGCCTCCGCCGCGCACAAGGCGGTGCCCGCGGCGCCGATGCCGGCGGCCAAGCCCGCGCCCAAGCCGCAGCGCACGTACACCGTCCGCTCGGGTGACTCGCTCTCCGCGATCGCCCGCCGCGAGCTCGGCAACGAGGGCCGCTGGCGCGAGCTCTACGCGATGAACAAGGGCGTCATCGGCTCGAACCCCGACATGATCCACCCGGGGATGAAGCTCACCCTCCCCAACTAGGGGCGCACGTGAGTGGGGCCCGGATCCTGGAAAGGATCCGGGCCCCACTCACGTTTGCGCGGCCCCACTCACGTGCGCGCTCAGCGGTGCTTGCGCTTCGCGTCCTCCGCGTCGATCCGCTCCTGCACGGCCTCGGCCTCCGCCTCCAGGCTGGACGGGGTGCTCCTCGCCTCGTGCTCCTTCGCCGCCAGCTCCTCGTCGTAGGGGGCCGGAGCCTCCCCCTCACGCGACGACAGCTCGGTGGCGGCCGGCGGCTCGACGAGCCAGTCCGGGTTCGACTGCTGGTCCCACCACTTCCACGCGGCGAAGGCCGCGCCGGCCAGCAGGCCCACCACCGCCGCGCCCTTGAGCAGGTGGCCGCAGCGCGCCCGCCGCTCGTGGCGCCGTACGAGCTTCTGGACCTCCTTGGCCGATACCTGGCCGCGCAGTGCCGCCAGCGCGGCCGTCGACCGGGAAGCGGCCTCCTCGGCCACCGGCTGGGCCGCCGCGAGGGCGCTCTCCAGCTTCGGCTGCGTGTACTCCACTGCGTGCAGGGCCGCCAGACGGGTCTGCTTCACGGCCTTGGATGCGGCCCGGTCGACATTCGGCGGCACATGGGCGCGCGCGGTCCTGATCATGGGCTGTACGTGGCACCCGTACGTGTGGCGGGCCTGCTTGGCGGCCTCACCGGCCGCGTGCGACACCATCGGCGTGAGCCGTTCATTCGCTTCGTGGGCGTAATGCACCGCAGCGTGCTTGGCGGATTCCGCGTACGGCGCCACCACTTCCGCTGCGTGCCGCGCCGTATCCCTGGCACTTGACGCTGCCAGACGCACGCTTTCATTGCGGGTCACGGGAACCTCCTCCTCGGTGGCGGACACAGCTCACCTTTCCACCCTTTGTCGGATCATGCCTCCCATAACGCCGCCCGGCATGCACGACAGGGCATATGGGTGGACGATTTCCGTCCGGTGCGGCCCTCCGTGCGAGGATCTGAAACCGAGAGTGATGAGCAGTGTGACCAGTGATGACGAGGGAAGGCAGATCCGTGGCCGAGAAGCTCTACGCCACCCTGAAGACCAACCACGGCGACATCGAGATCGAGCTCCTGCCGAACTTCGCCCCGAAGACCGTGCGCAACTTCGTCGAACTCGCCACCGGTGAGCGCGAGTGGACGCGTCCCACGGACGGCCAGAAGACCACGGACCCGCTCTACGACGGCACCGTCTTCCACCGCGTCATCAGCGGGTTCATGATCCAGGGCGGTGACCCGCTGGGCAACGGCACCGGCGGCCCCGGCTACCAGTTCGCCGACGAGTTCCACCCCGACCTGGCCTTCACCAAGCCCTACCTGCTCGCGATGGCGAACGCCGGCCCGGGCACCAACGGCTCGCAGTTCTTCATCACCGTCGCCCCCACCGCCTGGCTGACGCGCAAGCACACCATCTTCGGCGAGATCGGCGACAAGGCCAGCCAGAAGATCGTCGACGCCATCGCCGCAGGTCCCACCAACCCCCGCACCGAGCGCCCCCTCGACGACGTGATCATCCACTCCGTCGTCATCGAGAAGCGCTGACCGCAGGGGAACCTTTCGGCCCCGCCCGTCCGTCCTCGATACGTACCGGACGGGCGCGGGCGGATCCGCGCCGCGCCGCCGACCGAGGGGACCGATGGACACCGACCGTCTTCCGGGCTGCTACCGGCACCCGGACCGCGAGACCGGGATCAGCTGTACGCGCTGTGAGCGGCCGATCTGCCCCGAGTGCATGATCAGCGCCTCGGTCGGATTCCAGTGCCCCGAGTGCGTCCGCGGGGGCTCGGGAACCGGCCACGGGGCCGCGGCCAACGCTCCGCGCACGATCGCGGGCGGGGTGGTCGCCGCCGATCCGTACCTGGTCACCAAGATCCTGATCGGGATCAACGCGGCCGTGTTCCTCGCCACCGAGATCTTCCCCGGGCTGGAGCTCCACCTGGCGCTGATCGGTTGGTACCGCGAGCTGGTGGGCGGGCCGGCAGAAGGCGTCTCCACCGGCGAGTACTACCGGCTGCTGACCTCGACCTTCCTGCACACCGAGCTGTGGCACGTCTTCGGCAACATGCTCGGCCTGTGGTTCATCGGCGGACCGCTGGAGCAGGCCCTCGGCCGGGCCCGCTACCTCACCCTGTACCTGCTGTCGGCGCTGGGCGGCAGCGCCGTGGTCTACCTGCTGACCCCGATGAACGCCGCGACCCTCGGCGCCTCCGGCGCCGTCTTCGGCCTGCTCGGCGCCACCGTGGTGCTGGCCCGCCGGATGCGGTACGAAATGCGCCCGCTGATCACCGTGGCGGTGTTCATGCTGCTGCTGACCTTCGTGCCGGGGCTGAACGTGTCCTGGCAGGCCCATATCGGTGGCCTGATCACCGGTGCGCTGGTCGCGCTGGGTCTCTTGTGGCCGACGAAGGACATGGGCGCGCGAAATCGGAAATTCGTCCAGTGGGGCACCTGTGTGGCGGTGTTCTTGCTGGCCACAGCCCTGATCGCGATCCGGACGGCCGAGCTTTCCGTCCTCAACTGATCACACCGGCGTCAACTCTCCACAGAGTTATCCACAGATCTTCTGTCTTTTCCTCAGGTGTGGATGACGCTGTGGATAACTCATGGGGAGAGCTTGCGGAGCCGGACTACTTCCACTGCGTGGAGACGCCGAATCCTGCCGCAATGAAGCCGAATCCGACCACAATGTTCCAATTTCCGAGGGCTTCGACCGGAAGCTTGGTCTCGGACAGATAGAAAACGACGATCCATGCCAGACCGACCAAGAAGAACGCCAGCATGACCGGGGCGACCCAGTTGCGGTTCGTCAGCTTGATCGACTGCGGCGTCCGCGTGGGGGGCGGCGTGTAGTCGTCCTTCTTGCGGATACGTGACTTCGGCACGAGGGGCTCTCCTGTCGATGGGCTGGGGACCTGGCCTGCCCCGGGCGTCCGTTAGCGTAGTGGACCTGTGGCGTTGAAGGAGAAGGGTACGTTGAGCAATTCCGACGACTCCTCCGCGGGTCCCCGTCGCCGTGCCAGACCGGTCCGGCTGCTCACGGCCGCCGTTTTCGCCCTGGCCGGCTTGATCTTCGTCACCAGCTTCAACACTTCCAAGGGTACGAACATCCGGACGGATGCCTCCCTCCTCAAGCTGTCCGATCTGATCCAGGAGCGCAGCCAGAGCAATCTGGAGCTGGAGAAGAGCACCGCCACCGCACGCGACCAGGTCGACGCCCTCGCCGAACGCGACAACGGGAGCACCCGGGCCGAGGACGCCAAACTGGCTGCCCTGCGCACCGCCTCCGGCACCGAGGAGCTCACCGGCAAGGCCGTGACGGTCACCCTCAACGACGCGCCCCCCAACGCCACGGCCCGCATCCCCAACGTGCCCGAGCCGCAGCCCAACGACCTGGTGATCCACCAGCAGGACCTGCAGGCCGTGGTCAACGCCCTCTGGCAGGGCGGCGCCGAGGGCATCCAGGTGATGGACCAGCGCCTGATCTCCACCAGCGCCGTGCGCTGCGTGGGCAACACCCTGATCCTCCAGGGCCGGGTGTACTCGCCCCCGTACAAGGTGACGGCGGTCGGCGACCCCGGCGCGCTGAAGAAGGCCCTCGCGGCCTCCCCGGCGCTGCAGAACTACCAGCTGTACGTGAACGCCTACGGTCTCGGCTGGAAAGTCGACGAGCACAAGGCGCTGACACTGCCGGGCTACTCCGGCACAGTGGACCTCCACTATGCGAAGCCGCTGGAGTCCTCCACCCCGTGATCGGGACGTCGACGTACCGCGCCTGCTGGTACGGACGTTCAGCGAGGTGTGCCTGACGGCGGGCTCGCTCATCGTGCTCTTCGTGGCCTACGTCCTGCTCTGGACCGGGGTCAAGGCCGACCAGGCCATGGACGGGGAGATGGCCCGCCTGCGCGACGGCTGGTCCGCGGCGCCCGCGGCCGCCCCGCAGCCCGCCCCCGCGCCGTCGGCCGCTCCGGCCGCCCACGAGACCGCCGCGTACCCCGCGGGCAAGGCCTTCGCCGAGATGTACGTCCCGCGGTTCGGCCGCGGGTGGAACAAGCCCGTCCTGGAGGGCACGGGCACCGAGCTGCTGAAGAAGGGCCTGGGCCACTACGCCGGTACGGCCCGGCTGGGCGGCACCGGGAACTTCGCGGTGGCCGGCCACCGGCGCACGTACGGGGACCCCTTCAAGGACATCCCCAAGCTGCGCCCCGGCGACGCCGTGATCCTCAAGGACGCCACCGGCTGGTACACGTACACCGTCCGGGCCGAGGCGCTGCGCACGCTGCCCACCGAGATCGGCGTGGTCGATCCGGTGCCGGCCCGCTCGCCCTTCACCGGGACCGGCAAGTACCTGACGCTGACCACCTGCGACCCGGAATGGGGCCACAGCCACCGGCTCGTGGTCTGGGGCGAACTGACCGGTATGCGGACCCTCGCACAGGGCGCACCGGAGGGTTTGGCAAGGTGACCCTCCGCCCCGGGCGGGTGGCTTTAGGCTGTGGACGCACCGCCCCCGCGGTGCGTTGAACGATCGTGGACGAAAAGGACACAGGCGGCATGTACGGCTGGATCTGGCGGCATTTGCCGGGTAACGCGTGGGTACGCGTGATGATCTCCCTCGTGCTGGTGCTCGCGGTGGTGTTCGTGCTGTTCCAGTACGTCTTCCCGTGGGCCGAGCCGCTGCTTCCGTTCAACGATGTGACGGTGGACGAGGGATCGGGAGCGACTCCGTGAGCGCGCGCATTCTGGTGGTCGACAACTACGACAGCTTTGTCTTCAACCTGGTCCAGTACCTCTATCAGCTCGGGGCCGAGTGCGAGGTGCTGCGCAACGACGAGGTCGAGCTCGCCCACGCCCAGGACGGCTTCGACGGAGTCCTGCTGTCCCCGGGGCCGGGGACGCCGGAAGAGGCCGGCGTCTGCGTGGACATGGTCCGCCACTGTGCGGACACGGGCGTACCGGTCTTCGGCGTCTGCCTCGGCATGCAGTCGATGGCGGTCGCCTACGGAGGGGTCGTCGGCCGGGCTCCGGAGCTGCTGCACGGCAAGACCTCGCCGGTGGTCCACGAGGGCCTCGGCGTCTTCGAGGGACTGCCCTCGCCCTTCACCGCGACCCGCTACCACTCCCTCGCGGCCGAGCCGCCGACCCTCCCGGACACGCTGGAGGTCACGGCGCGGACCGAGGACGGGATCATCATGGGCCTGCGCCACCGCGAGCACGACGTCGAGGGCGTGCAGTTCCACCCCGAGTCCGTGCTGACCGAGTGGGGCCACCGGATGCTCGCGAACTGGCTGGTGCGCTGCGGTGACGCGGGCGCCGTGGAGCGCTCGGTGGGGCTCGCCCCGGTGGTGGGCAAGGCCGTCGCGTGACGGCTCTCGCGCCGTCCGCGCCCACCGAGGGCCGGGCAGCGCGACGCAGGGCAGCACAGGCGGCCGCGAAGCGTACGCGCACGCGGGGCCGCGGCCAGGGCCGCGGCCGGCGGCGCAGGCGGCCGGCCTCGGGCGGGCCGGTCGTGGTCGTCAGCAGGCTCTCCGGGGAGCTGTTCATCACGCTGGGCCTGGTGATGCTCCTCTTCGTCGGCTACCAGCTCTGGTACACGAACTTCCTGGCCGGCCGGACGGCCGACGACGCGGCGGGCTCGCTGCTCCAGAACTGGGACCGCGCTCCGGCCGGGGCGGCCGCCCCGCCGGTGGCGGCGTTCGAACCGGGCCAGGGCTTCGCGATCCTGTACATCCCGAAGCTGGACGTGAAGGTGCCGGTCGCGGAGGGGACGAACAAGGCCAAGGTCCTCGACAAGGGCATGGTCGGCCACTACTCCGAGGCGCCGCTCGCGACCGGGATGCCGGCCGATCCCCAGGGCAACTTCGCCCTGGCGGGGCATCGCAACACGCACGGCGAACCGTTCCGCTACATCAACCGGCTGGTGCCGGGGGACAAGATCGTGGTGGAGACGCGGGACGCGTACTACACGTACGAGATGAGCTCGCAGCTCGCGCAGACCCCGCCGTCGAACGTGTCGGTCATCAAGCCGGTGCCCGCCGGATCGGGATTCACTTCCCCGGGCCGGTACATCACGCTGACCACCTGCACCCCGGAGTTCACCAGCACCTACCGGATGATCGTATGGGGCAGGATGACCGCTGAACGCCCCCGCAGCCAGGGTGCTCCGCCCGAGCTGACCAGCCCGTAGAGGATCCGCAGTGTCACGTGTCGCACCGCCCCCGCGCCGCAGCGCCCTCGCGGGGTTCCTGAGCCTGCTGGGCGAGCTCCTGATCACGGTGGGCCTGGTGCTCGGGCTGTTCGTGGCGTACTCGCTGTGGTGGACGAACGTCCTCGCGGACCGGGACGCGTCGGCGCGCGGGGACGCGGTGCGCGAGCAGTGGGAGCGGGCGGCGCCCTCGCAGGACGCGGCCGCGGCGCCGGGGGCGCTGGACACCCAGGGCGGGATCGGCTTCCTGCACGTGCCGGCGATGAAGAACGGCGAGGTGCTGGTCAAGAAGGGCACCGACTCGGAGGTCCTGAACGACGGCGTCGCCGGGTACTACACGGAGCCGGTGAAATCGGCGCTGCCGTGGGATCCGGCGGGCAATTTCGCGCTGGCGGCCCACCGCGACGGGCACGGGGCGAAGTTCCACAACATCGACAAGCTGAAGAACGGCGACGCGGTCGTCTTCGAGACCCGCGACACCTGGTACGTGTACAAGGTCTTCGCGGAGCTGAGCCAGACCTCGAAGTACAACGTGGACTCGATCAGCCCGGTCCCCAAGGAGTCGGGCCGCACGGCCCCGGGCCGCTACATCACCCTGACCACCTGCACCCCGGTGTACACCTCGAAGTACCGCTACATCGTGTGGGGCGAGCTGGTCCGCACGGAAAAGGTGGACGCGAAGCGAACGCCTCCGGCGGAGCTGCGCTGATTCCGAGAGCGACAGCCCGACCCTTTCGGAATCACCGCAGGACCTGGAGCACCACTCCGGCGCTCCAGGCCTCCAGAAGCCCCCTGTGGACGGCCGTGACACCTCCCTGGGCGGCGATGGCCAGGGACTCGCGGGTGAAGGCGCAGGTGGCCACGTAGAGGGCCACGTCGGCCCGGTGGAGGACCTTGGCGGCGCCGAGGAACTTCTGCATCTCCCCGCTGAGGACGTGGCGGAACGGGGCGAAGTTCTTGCACTGGACGGCGACCGACCGCCCGTCCGCCGTCCGGGCGGTGATGTCGACCCCGCGGTCGCCGCCGTGCCCGCCGTACACCTCGACGTCGGTGCAGCCGTCGCGGCGCAGCAGGTCGGCGACGTGCAGCTGGAACTCCTTCCGGCTCATGGCGTCGATGGTGCCGATGACTCCGGTGAGCGCCTTCACGTCCTGGCCCCGCTGGAGGCGGCTGAGCTGGAGGTCGTGCTCGACGAGCCGCTGCTGGATCTGCTCGACGTCCTCCCGAAGGGAGATCAGTTCGTGGCGCTGTTCGCCGGAGGTCTCGATGAGGACGTTCAGCATGGGCACGACGGTCTTGCCGAGTACGTCGGTGATCCGGCTGTCGATCCGCTCGTCGAGCTCGTCCCAACTGGGCCTGTGGATAAGGTTGTCCACAGGGCGTGTGCGGGCCTCGGCCTCGGTGTCGAGGAGGTAGGTACGCACCTGACGTGCGACTTTGCTGTCCCTGAGGAGCATTCCGACGTTCAGGACGGCCCGGCGGGGGAACACTGCGAGTGACGAAACTTGTGACGGAATGTCACCGAGTTGCTTGAAGTAACTCAGTTCTGTACCTGTCAAAACTCGGTAGCCGCTGGACTCCAGTTCCTCGCGGTGGTCGAACAGCAGGGCGCGAATCACGACCTCGGTGACCTCGTAATACGCCGCCACCATCGCCGTCGTCACGTGCAGCCGGTCCGGCAGGAGCGACAGCACCTTCACCCTGTCCAGTACGTCCGTCCGCTCCAGGACGCTCGTGCGCAAGGTCTTGGACTCGAGCAGCACCGATTCGTTGATCATGATCCGTCCCTCCCGGGCGGGCCCTGCTGCCCGCCCCGTCCGGGTTAACGAACTTCGTACATATGAAGACACGTACGTACGGAAAACGGGTCCGGCCCCTCTCGTGGAGAGGGGCCGGACCCGTTGGTGCTCGGTGGCGGTGGGGGCTAGTTGCCGAGGCCTCCGATGAAGCCGCCGCCGCCGTTGTCGTTGCCGCCGTTCTGCTGGTTGTCCGGCATCGTGACCACGTTGATCACCGTGCCGGTGGTCACCGGGCTGCCGGCGCCCGGGTCCGTGCTGAGGATCCTGGCCTTGCCGTCCGAGGAGCCCGACAGGACGGATCCGAAGATCAGGCCCTTGGAGGCGAACTCGGCCCGGGCCGCGTTGATGGTCTTGCCGACCACGTTCGGGACCTGGAGCTGCTGGACCGCCTTGGCGACCGAGATGTTGACCGTCGAGTTGACGTCGACCTGGTTGCTGGGGCCGGGGTCCTGGCTGACGACCGTCTTGGGGGCCGTGCCCGGGGGCGCGTCCACCTCCGTGATGCTGCCGAGCTTCAGCTTGACGGCCTGCAGGGCCTTCGCCGCGTCGGCCTGGCTCTTGCCGGTCAGGTCCGGGACGGTCACCTGGGAGATTTCCTTGGCCACCGTCAGGGTGATCGTCGAGCCCTTTTCGGCCTCGCCGCTCTTCGGGTTCTGCTCGATGACCGTGCCGGGAGTCCGCTCGGACTCGACCGGCTTCTTCTCGACCTGGAAGCCCTTTTCCTGGAGCGCCTTCTCCGCGTCGGCGATCGCCAGGTTGACGACGTTCGGGACGAGGACCTTGGGGGCGCCCGTGGAGATCTTCACCTTGACCACGGAGTTCTTGGCGACCTTGGTGCCTTCGGCGGGGTCCTGTTCGCAGACGCTGCCCTTGGGGGCGGCGTCGCAGGCCATCTCGCCGGCCTGTTCGACGACGAGGCCGACGTTGGTGCCGTTGGACTTGGCCGCTTCGAAGGTCTCGCCGATGAGCTTGGGCACCGCGGGCCGGTTGTCGGCGGTGGTGTCGAAGATGGTGCGGCCGATGAGGATCGCGCCGACCAGGACGAGGATGCCGGCGGTGACCAGCAGGATCGTGGAGGCCTTGCTCTTCTTCTGCGGACGCCGGCCGCCGCGGCCGCCCTGGTCGTAGCCGCCCTGGTCCCCGTAGCCGTAGCCGCCGTCGCCCGGGGGCATCGGCGGGAGCATGGAGGTCTGGTTCGGGTCGGCGGTGCGCAGGGCGGTGGTGGGCTGGTCGTAGCCCTGGTGTCCGTAGCCGTGGCCCTGGTCGGGGTAGCCGTATCCGGGGGCGCCCATGGAGGCGGTGGCGGCGACGGGCTGGCCGTCGAGGCAGGCCTCGATGTCGGCGCGCATCTCGTCGGCGGACTGGTAGCGGTAGTCCGGGTCCTTGACCAGTGCCTTCAACACGATCGCGTCCATCTCGGGCGTGATCTCGGGGTCGAAGTTCGACGGGGGCTGCGGCTCTTCCCGTACGTGCTGGTACGCGACGGCGACCGGGGAGTCGCCGATGAAGGGCGGCCGGACGCTGAGGAGCTCGTAGAGGAGGCAGCCGGCCGAGTAGAGGTCGGAGCGCGCGTCGACCTGCTCGCCCTTGGCCTGCTCCGGGGAGAGGTACTGGGCGGTGCCAATGACGGCGGCGGTCTGCGTCATGGTCATGCCGGAGTCGCCCATGGCGCGGGCGATGCCGAAGTCCATGACCTTGACCTGGCCGGAGCGGGTCAGCATGACGTTGGCGGGCTTGATGTCGCGGTGCACGATGCCGGCGCGGTGCGAGTACTCCAGCGCCTGGAGGATGCCGATGCACATCTCCAGGGTGCGCTCGGGCAGCAGTTTGCGGCCGGAGTGCAGGAGTTCGCGCAGGGTCGAGCCGTCGACGTACTCCATCACGATGTACGGGATGGAGATGTTGTCGACGTAGTCTTCGCCGGTGTCGTACACGGCGACGATCGCCGGGTGGTTGAGCGACGCGGCCGACTGGGCCTCGCGACGGAACCGGGCCTGGAAGGACGGGTCGCGGGCGAGGTCGGCGCGCAGGGTCTTGACGGCGACGGTACGGCCGAGCCGGGTGTCGTGGGCGAGGTAGACCTCGGCCATGCCACCACGGCCGAGCACGTGGCTCAGCTCGTACCGGCCGCCGAGGCGACGCGGCTCTTCCATAACGTGCAGCCCTCTCCGTCAGTCCCGACCGCACCCGTGTGTGGTCCGGCGGTGTGCTGTTCGCGCAAAGGCTACCGGCCGATCGTCGGTGATCGGTTCGTGACCACAGGCTGATACCGGACCGGTACCGTGCGCTCGGATCCGGGCGGGAATGGTGACCCGGATCACATCTGTGTGCCCCTTGCGGCTCTTTGGTGGCCCTCGGCCCCGTCCGTCACCCCTTGTTGCTCTTGAGGACGGCCTGCATGACGGCCTTGGCGACGGGGGCGGCGAGGCCGGCGCCGGAGATGTCCTCGCGGTCCGCGCTGCTGTCCTCGATGACGACGGCTACGGCGACCGGCGAGCTGCCGTCGGAGTTCTGGGCGTAGGAGATGAACCAGGCGTACGGGCGCTTCTTGTTGCCCTCGCCGTGCTGGGCGGTGCCGGTCTTGCCGCCGACGGTCGTGCCGTTGATCCTGGCGGTGCGGCCGGTGCCGTTCTCGACGACGTTGACCATCATGGCCCGGACCTTCTCCGCGTTCTCGGGGGAGAGGGGCCAGCTCATCTCCTGCGGCTCGTGCTTCTCGATGACGTCGACGTTGGGCGATTCCAGCTGCTTCACCATGTACGGCTTCATCAGCTTGCCGTTGTTGGCGATGGCGGCGGTGACCATGGCCATCTGCAGCGGGGTGGCCGCGGTGTTGAACTGGCCGATGGAGCTGAGGGCGTTGCCGTCCTTGCCCATGGTCTTGTCGTAGACGCTGGCGAAGGCGCGGACCGGGGTGTCGATCTTGTCGTTGTTGAAGCCGAACTTCTCGGCGGTCTTCACCATGTTGTCCCGCCCCACCTTGTCGCCCAGGTTGGCGAAGACGGAGTTGCAGGAGACCTGCAGGGCGTAGTTGAGGGTGGCCTTGCCGCAGTTCGGGGCGTGGTTGACCATCTCGGTCTTGGTGCCCGGGAGGATGTACGGGTCCTCGGTGTCGGTCGGCGCGTTGATGTCGGTGACGACGCCGTTCTCCAGCGCCGCGGCGGCGGTGACCACCTTGAAGGTGGAGCCGGGCGGGTAGGTCTCGCGCAGGGCGCGGTTGACCAGCTTCTTGTCCTCGCTGTCCTTGAGCTCGACCCAGGCCTTCTCGTCGGCCTTGGAGTTGCCGGCGAAGGAGCTGGGGTCGTACGAGGGGGTGCTGACCAGGGCGAGGATCGCGCCGGTGCGCGGGTCGATCGCGGCGACGGCGCCCTTGTTGGAGCCGAGCTTGTTGAACGCGGCCTCCTGCGCGGCGGCGTTGAGCGTGGTGACGACGTTGCCGCCGGCCTTCTTCTCGCCGGTGAACATGCCGATGGTGCGGTCGAAGAAGAGCCGGTCGTCGTTGCCGGTGAGGATGCCGTCCTCGAGGGATTCGAGCTGCGTCGAGCCGAAGGCCTGCGAGGCGTAGCCGGTCACGGGGGACCAGAGCGGGCCGTTGAGGTAGGTCCGCTTGTACTTGTAGTCGCTGCCGTCGGTGACGGCGGAGCCGGTGATGGCCTTGCCCTCGACGATGATGTTGCCGCGTTCGGTGGCGTACTGGGCGATCTGGACCCGGCGGTTCTCCTTGCGGGTGCTGAGCTCCTCGGCCTTGACGTACTGGATCCAGTTGGTCCGCACGAGCAGGGCCAGGACGAGCAGCCCGCAGAAGATCGAGATGCGGCGCAGGGGCTTGTTCATGACGGGCGGACCACCTGGGTCATCTCGGAGTCGGGGGACGGTGCCGGGGCCGGGGCAGGGCGGCGTGCGGTGTCGCTGATCCGGATGAGGACGGCGATGAGGATCCAGTTCGCGAGGACGGAGGAGCCGCCGGACGCGAGGAAGGGCATGGTCATGCCGGTCAGGGGGATGAGGCCCATGACTCCGCCGGCGACCACGAAGATCTGGAGCGCGAAGGCGCCGGAGAGGCCGATCGCGAAGAGTTTGCCGAAGGGGTCGCGGGCGGCGAGGGCGGTGCGCACGCCCCGCTCGATGATCAGGCCGTAGAGCAGGAGGAAGGCCATGACCCCGGCGAGGCCGAGCTCCTCGCCGACGGTGGCGAAGATGAAGTCGGAGTTGGTGGCGAAGCCGATGAGGTCGGAGTTGCCCTGTCCCCAGCCGGTGCCGAGGACCCCGCCGGCTCCGAAGCTCATGATCGACTGGGCGATCTGCTCGCAGGCTCCGGCGTCGAGCCCGCGCCGCTCCCAGCAGCCGAACGGGTCCATCCAGGCGCTGACCCGGGCTCCGACGTGGCTGGAGAAGCCGGCCACGACGACGGCGCCGCCGACCGACATCAGCAGGCCGATGATGATCCAGCTGGTCCGCTCGGTGGCCACGTACAGCATGATCACGAACATGCCGAAGAACAGCAGCGAGGAACCGAGGTCGTTCTCGAAGATCAGGATGAGCAGGCTCACCGCCCAGATCACCAGGATCGGGCCGAGGTCGCGGCCGCGCGGCAGGTAGAGCCCCATGAACCGGCGGGAGGCCAGGGCGAGGGCGTCGCGTTTGACCATCAGGTAGCCGGCGAAGAACACCGCGAGGACGATCTTCGCGAACTCTCCGGGCTGGATGGAGAATCCGGCGACGCGGATCCAGATCTTGGCGCCGAAGACGTCCGCGCCGAGGCCGGGGACGAGCGGCAGGAGGAGCAGCACCAGGGCCGCGACCATCGAGATGTAGGTGAACCGCTGCAGGACGCGGTGGTCCTTGAGCACCACCAGGACGCCGGAGAAGAGGGCGATCGCCATCGCCGTGTACATCATCTGCCGGGGCGCGGACTCGGAGAAGGCGCCGAACGAGCGCTTCGCCAGGTTCTGCAGGCGCTCGGACTGGTCCAGTCGCCAGATCAGGACGAGGCCCAGCCCGTTGAGGAGGGTGGCGATCGGCAGCAGCAGCGGGTCGGCGTACTTGGCGTAGCGCCGTACGACGAGGTGGGCGATGCCCGCCAGGACGCCGAGGCCGAGCCCGTAGGTGAGCATGCCCGGGGGCAGCTTCCCGTGGATCGACAGGCCCGCGTTGGCGTAGGCGAAGATCGGGATGACCACGGCGAAGGCGAGCAGCAGGAGCTCGGTGTTCCGCCGGCTCGGCAGCTCGATGGCGCCGATGGTGGTCGTGTTGGTGACAACGCTCATGGTGTGGCGGGCCCCCTGTGCCCGCGTATGTCTACTGCTTCTCGCACTGGCCGACGACCGACTGCTCCTCGGCAGTCAGGGCGGGGCCGGGTGTTTGGTTGCCCTGTGCCTCGGCGGCGCGCCGTTCCTCGTCCTTCTTGCACGCGGAGGCCTGGGTGCCGAGCTCGTCGATCTTGGCGCGGGCTCCGTCGAGGCTGCTCTCGCTGATCGTGTCCACGACCTGCTTGCGCTTGAAGGACGGGAGGTACTTCAGTTCGATGTCGGGGCGGTCGGTCTCCACCTTGGAGAGCTCCATCGGGCCCAGCTTCTGGCTGATCCCGCGGAAGAGCGCGATGTGCTCGCCCTTGGCCCCGATGTAGAACTGCGTCTGCGTCCAGCGGTAGCCCGCGTACAGTCCGCCGCCGATGACACCGAGGACCACGAGCAGCGTGAGCGTGCGCGTGGTCCACTTGCGGCCCTTGCCGCGGCGCCTGCGGGGGTGGTCGTACGTGTCCTCGTACCCGGAGTCGCCGTCGTACGGGTCGGGGTCGCCGTAGCTGCCGTACGCGTCGGCTCCGCCGCCCTGTCCCTGGGCGCCGTAACCGCCGTAACCCGGGGCCTCGCCGCTGCCGGGAGGGCCGAAGGCGCCGGCGGGCGGGCTCTGGCGGCCGAGCCCGGAGGCGCGGCCGGCGGGGGTCTGCATGGCGTTGCCGCCGTCGAAGAGCTGGTGGTGCTGGTTCTCGGCGACCGCACCGACGACGACCGGGGTGTCGTTGACCTGCGCGGCCAGGGTGTCGTTGCTGTCGGTGTCGAGCACGTCGGCCACGATGCAGGTGATGTTGTCGGGGCCGCCGCCGCGCAGCGCGAGCTGGATGAGCGAGGCCACGGTCTCGCGGGGGCCGTGGTAGTCGGCGAGGGTCTCCTCCAGGGTCTGGTGGGAGACCACGCCGGAGAGCCCGTCGGAACAGATCAGGTAGCGGTCGCCGACCCGGACCTCGCGGATGGAGAGGTCGGGCTCGACGATGTCGCCGCTGCCCAGCGCCCTCATCAGCAGGGAGCGCTGCGGGTGGGTGGTGGCTTCCTCTTCGGTGATCCGGCCCTCGTCGACGAGGCGCTGCACCCAGGTGTGGTCCTGGGTGATCTGCGTGAGGACGCCGTCGCGGAGCAGGTAGGCACGGGAGTCGCCGACGTGGACCAGGCCGAGGCGCTGTCCCGTCCACAGCAGGGCGGTGAGCGTGGTGCCCATGCCCTCGAGCTGGGGGTCCTCCTCGACCATGACGCGCAGCTGGTCGTTGGCGCGCTGCACGGCGGTGCTGAGCGCGGTGAGCATGTCGGAGCCCGGGACGTCGTCGTCGAGCTGCACGAGGGCGGAGATCACCTCGGAGCTGGCGACCTCACCGGCGGCCTGGCCGCCCATGCCGTCGGCGATCGCGAGGAGGCGGGGACCGGCGTAGCCGGAGTCCTCGTTGCCCTCCCGGATCATGCCCTTGTGCGATCCGGCGGCGAACCGCAGGGACAGACTCATGCGCACCTGCCCAGTCGACGCCTCGGGGTACAACCGGTCTCGAGCCACACTGCCCACCCTCCGGCCTGGAGCGCGCTCGGGTCCGTGTCCCCGGTGGGACGGACCGCTGCGGCTCGCTCGCTCCGCTCGCTCATTCTCGTACTACTTCCGCAGCTCGATGACGGTCTTGCCGATGCGGATCGGGGCGCCCGGCGGAATGGGCGTCGGGGTGGTCAGCCGGGTCCGGTCGAGATACGTGCCGTTGGTGGACCCGAGATCCTCGACGATCCACTGGCCGTCACGGTCGGGGTAGATCCTGGCATGCCTGCTGGAGGCGTAGTCGTCGTCCAGCACGATCGTGGAGTCGTGGGCGCGGCCCAGGGTGATCGTCTGGCCGGCGAGGGCCACCGTGGTGCCCGTGAGGGTGCCCTCGGAGACGACGAGTTTGGTGGGTGCACCGCGGCGCTGGCGCTGCTGCGGTGGGGTCGCCGGCTGGCGGCCCTGCTGCGTCGGGGCGCCGGAAGCGCCCCCGCCGCGGCGGGAACCGCGCTGCGTGACTCTCGTACCGAAGAGGTCGCTGCGGATGACCTGGACGGCCACGATGACGAACAGCCACAGAACGGCCAGGAAACCCAACCGCATGACCGTCAGGGTCAGCTCTGACATTGCCCCCGCTTCACCCTTCGGCTTGCCGGTAAATGATGGTGGTGCTGCCCACGACGATCCGTGAACCGTCGCGGAGCGTAGCGCGGGTGGTGTGCTGCCCGTCCACCACGATGCCGTTGGTGGACCCGAGATCCTGGATCGTCGAGGGCGTTCCGGTCCGGATCTCACAGTGCCGGCGCGATACGCCGGGGTCGTCGATCCGCACGTCGGCCTCGGTGCTCCGGCCGAGTACGAGCGTAGGGCGCGAGATCTGGTGGCGGGTGCCGTTGATCTCGATCCAGTGGCGCCGGACGGCGCCTCCGGGAGGTACGGGGGCCGGTCCGCCGGGGCCGCCGGGGCCCGTCCGGCGGGCGCCCGGTCCGCCCGGGGGCGGACCCGCGGGCATGGGCGGCGCGGAGGCCGGGGGGTACCCGTAGCCGCCGGGCTGGGCCGGGGGGGCCTGGTGGCCCTGCCCCTGGCCCGGACCGGGCTGGCCGGGGGACTGGGAGGTGCTGGAGGCGAGCGTACGGCTGCGGACCCGGTAGAGACCGGTGTCCAGGTCGTCGGCCTTCTCCAGCTGGACCTTGATGGGGCCCATGAAGCTGTAGCGCTGCTGCTTGGCGTAGTCGCGGACGAGGCCCGCGAGCTCGTCGCCGAGCTGGCCGGAGTAGGGGCTCAGGCGCTCGTAGTCGCCCGCGCTCAGCTCCACGATGAAGTCGTTGGGGACGACGGTGCGCTCGCGGTTCCAGATGGTGGCGTTGTTGTCGCACTCGCGCTGGAGGGCGCCCGCGATCTCCACCGGCTGGACCTCGGACTTGAACACCTTGGCGAAGGTGCCGTTCACCAGACCTTCGAGTCGCTGCTCGAACCGCTTCAGGACTCCCATGGGGCACCTCCTCCGTCGTTGTCGCCCTGTACTGCTTACTGATCGTATCCACGCGTGGCGGATTCGGGTGGTTCCCCATCGGTCACGTGCGCATGAGTGTTGGTCCTCACAAGCGATCGTAGGGGCGCCCCGAGCACAGTGTCCCGCACCGGCGGGCGGGTGCGGGAGGGGCGGTCGTCGGCGGGCCCGGGGGGAGCACGAAAAGCGATGTGAATCCAGCCCCTGCGACGTGCTAATGTTCCGATGTCGCCAGGGGAACGGCCCGCAAGGGAAGAACCACTGGTCGTCACTAGCGCGAGTGGCGGAACGGCAGACGCGCTGGCTTCAGGTGCCAGTGTCCTTCGGGACGTGGGGGTTCAAATCCCCCCTCGCGCACAAGTGAGAACCCCCTCACCGGAGAGATCCGGTGAGGGGGTTCTTTCGTTGTGCCCGGGGGTGGGGGCACGGGTGCGGGCGTGATGAGGGTCTCGGTTGCTAGTGAGGGGTCAGGGCGGCCGTGGTGGTGGCCAGGGCTTCGTGGGCGAAGAAGGCCGTGACCTCGTCCGGGGTGGCACCGGTGCAGGTGTGGACCAGGTCCCACAGGTCGCACCAGGCGCGGCGGACCACGGCCGCGAAGGAGCGGTCGTCCAGGGACGCCGCCGCGGCGACGGCCTGGAGCCGCATCAGGGGGAGGTGTTCCCCGGTGCGCAGGAGCCCGTCGCGGGCGCGGGCCATGGCCTCCAGGGCCTCGGTGCCCCGGAGCTGCCCGGCGGCGTGCCCGTACACCGCGGCGGTCTGCTCGAAGGAGCGGACCGCCGCGGCCTGGAACAGGGCGCGCTTGGTCGGGTAGAGCCGGAACAGGTACGGCTGGGAGACGCCGGCCCGTCGGGCGATCGCCCCGGTCGGGGTGCCGTGGTAGCCGCCGGTGGCGAACTCGGCGACCGCGGCCCGGAGCACGGTCTCCCGGCGTTCGTCCGCGCTCAGTCTCACGAGAGCCCGCGGGGCGACAGTCCGCGGGACACGGTCAGGGGGTCCCAGTCGGGGCCGCGCTCCGGGAGCACCGCGGGATCGCCGAGCACCGAGCCCGAGTGGACCTCGTGCATGAGGCGGCGGCCGAGGATCTGGCCGGCGCAGGCGATGCCGCTGACCGCCGAGCCGGTGATGCCGTTGCCGTACCGGGTGTTGGCGCCGGCGATGTGCAGGCCCTCGATGAGGGTGGCGGTGTCCGGGCGGGCTCCGGTGGCGCCCCACTGGGCCATGCCGAAGGGGGTGCCGCCGGTGGAGAGCGTGTACCGCTCCTGGGTGAGGGGGGTCGCCGTCTCCAGGTGGGTGATGTGGCCGCGGAACGGGCCGAGGAACTCCTCCGCGGCGTCCAGGACGGACTCGGTGAGCCGCGCCTTCTCCTTGCGGTACACGGGGTCGTCGCGGTACTGCCCGCCGTCCGCCGGGCCTTCGGTGGCGCCCCAGTGCGCGAGGCCGGGCGGGCAGAGCGTCATCAGCTGGAAGTTGGAGTGGCCGGGCGGGCAGATGCGGCGGCCTGCGGGGTCCTTGCCGGAGGCGAAGGACATGAAGAGGAAGTCGGTGGTGGAGGACGGGGAGGGGGAGCGGAGCTCCTCGTAGAAGCGGCCTATGTCCTCGCCGCGGTACCACCAGACGTTGGCGTGGCGCTCGATGTCCTTGTCCAGGGCCACGTAGACGGTGGCCCAGGGCAGTGCCATCCGGGCGTCCCGGGTCTTGGCGGCCAGGCGGCGGGGCAGCCGGTCCGCGCCCACCAGGTCGAGCATGGTGCGGCGGTAGTCGGCGTTCGAGACGACGACCGGGGCCGTGGCGCTGCTCCCGTCGGCGAACTCCACGCCGCGGGTGCGGCCGTCCTCGATGGCGATCCGCGTCACCCGGGCGCGGGTGCGCAGGGCTCCGCCGTGGGAGCGGATCACTTCGAGCAGCCCGCCGGCGAGCATCTGCCCGCCCCCTTGCGGGTAGTAGGCGCCGCGGACGTAGTGGTCGATGAGGGTGGCGTGCGTGGCGACGGTCGCCTCGTCGGGGGACATCCCGTAGTTGGGCGACTGGGCGGCGAGCAGGGTGCGGGCGCGGGTGGAGAGCGCGCAGTGGTCGAAGAGCTCGGTCAGGGTCCGCCGGCCCCAGGCCACCGACTGCGGGGCGTGGTGCTCGAGCTCCGCCATGGGGACGTCGGCGGCGGAGATGATCGCGTCGCGGCGCTCGCGGCCGAGCCCCTCCACGACGTCGAGGAAGGTGTCGATCCCGGCGGCGTCCTCGGGGCAGGCCTCCTGGAGCCGCTCGCGGTAGCGCTTCCAGTCCGCCGGCATGTCGAGGGTGGTGCCGCCGGCCACGATGCGGTCGAAGCCGTCCGGGTCCATCTCCTCGTACGGAACCCTGCCGCGCAGCCCGAGTCCGTCCAGGATGGCCGGGAGGATGCCGTCGGGGCCGCAGTCGCCGAGGTAGTGGACGCCGACGTCGAACTCGTAGACGCGGCGTCTGCGGAACACGTGGCTGTTGCCTCCCGCGACGGCTCCCTGCTCGGCGACCAGGACCCGCTTGCCGCCGACGGCGAGGTAGGCGGCGCACACCAGCCCGCCGATGCCCGAGCCGATGACGATCGCGTCCCAGTGGGTGGGGGTGGGGGTGGGGCTCGTGTTGTCGGTGGTGTTCATGCGGCGCTCCGTACGAGGGTCCTCGGGACGGCGGGAAGCTGGCCGGGCTCGGAGATGGTCAGGCGGGACACCCGGGGGGTGGTCTGGCGGGCCAGTGCGGTGAGGGTGCGGCCGGGGCCGATCTCCACGAACATGTCGCAGTACAGGCCGTCGGCCATGGTGCGCACCGAGTCCGCCCAGCGCACCGGGCCGGTCAGCTGGCGCTCCAGGAGCTCCGGCCAGCCGTCGGGGCCGTGGTGCGGCCGGGCGTCCGCGTTGGCCACGACGGGCGCGGATCCGCGGTGGAACCCGGTGGCGGCGAGGGTGGGGGCGAAGGCCGCCGCCGCTCCGGCCATCAGCGGGGTGTGGAAGGCGCCGCCGAGGGGGACCGGCTCGATCCGGGCGGCCCCCAGCTCGCGGGCCAGGGTCCGGCAGCGGGCCACGGAGTCGGGGTCGCCCGACAGGACGGTCTGCCGGACCGAGTCGAGGCGGGCCACCCAGACCCGGCCGCCGGCCTCGCGCACCGACTCCGCGGCGCGCTCCAGGGCTTCGGGGGCGAGCCCGTGCACGGCCGCCATGGTGCCGGGGTCGGCGCCGGCCGCCTCCCGCAGAACCCTGCCGCGGGCGGCGACCAGGCGTACGCCCTCGTCGAAGCCGATGATCCCGGCGGCCGTGAGCGCGGAGTACTCGCCCAGGCCGTGGCCGGCGCAGACGAGGGGCCGGGCGGCCGCCGGCAGGGCCTGGCGCAGATCGGCGAGGATCACCATCTCCAGCGCGTAGGTGGCGAGCTGGGCGGCGTCCGTCCGCGGCGGGTGGTCCGCGCCGCCGTCGGGGTCCAGCAGCAGCCCGGGCACGTCGTACCCGGACACCTCGCCCGCCCGCTCGGCCAGGAACCAGTTCGGGGAATCGGACCAGAGCCTCCCCATTCCGGGATGCCGTGCGTCCTCGCCCGGAAAGAGCAGGGCCAACCGTGGTCCGCGCAATGCGCTCATCTCGACCTCTTCCCCCTCGGATATCACCGTCCCGGTGATTCTGGCAGGGGGGTTTGGAATCTCGATAAACGCGTGATGAAACCCCGGGCAAATGCCGGACAAAGGGGGTCGAGGGGCGCTGTTGTCACTTTAGGGGGATGCGCTGCCTCTTTGGTTGTGGGGGCCTTGCTCGGTCAATTCATACCCGCATACGGTCCTGTTCGAACGGTTCGAAGGCGACGAGAGGCAAGCGCATGACTCAGCAGACCGTGGCATCCGTGAGCGACTACTACGCGGCTGTCAGCGCGATCGTGAACGAAGAGCTGGAGCTGGAGGAGGGGGAGCTCACCGACGGTGGCCACTTCATCGACGACTACGACAGTGACTCGCTCTCCCTCATCACCGTCGTTTCCAGGATCGAGAAGGAATTGGGTGTGGTCATTCCGAAGACCGACCTCGGTGAACTCGTGAACCTGCGTCTCCTGGTGGACGGTGTCGAGCGGTACGCCAAGGAGAACCCGAATGGCTGAGAAGGGACCCGCGCGTACTGCCGGCAAGGCGGCGGGAACGTACCGCCGGGTCGTCATCACCGGGCTCGGTGCGGTGTCTCCGGTCGGAATCGGTGCCGATGTATTCGCTGCCGCCATCCGTGCGGGCGAGAGCGGTACCGGTCCGATCGAGAGTTTCGACGCGAGTGCTTTTCCCCGGCGCAATGCCGGTGAGGTCCTCGATTTCGATCCCGCCGACCACCTCAAGCGGCTCGACCCCACGCGCTGGGGCCGCAGCGGCCTGCTGGCCGCCGCGGCCGCCCGGCTGGCGATCGCCGACGCCGGGATCGACGAGGGCGAGCTGGAGGCCGCCGGAGCCGGCGCGATCATGGGGACGACCAGCGGCGAGTCCGCCGTCGTCCAGGAGCTGGCCGAACAGTGGATCGCCGGCGGACTGGAATCGATCGACGGCGCACTGGCCGGTCAGACCCCGGCCTCGCGCATCGCCAACGCGGTCAGCACCGAGCTGCAGCTGAGCGGCGACACGCAGACCATCCCGACGGCCTGCTCCGCCTCCAACTACGCGCTCGGGTACGCCTTCGACCTGGTCCGCAGCGGTGAGGCCGACGTGATGCTGGCGGGCGGCGCCGATGCCGTCAACCGGCTGACGCACGCCGGGTTCTACGCGCTGGGCGCCATGGCCGAGGACGTGCCGCGGCCCTTCGCCGCGGACCGCTCGGGCATCGTCACCGGCGAGGGCGGCGCGGTGCTGGTGCTGGAGACCTACGAGCACGCCCGGGCGCGCGGCGCCCGCATGTACGCCGAGGTCCTCGGCTACGCGGCGAACTGCGACGCCTCCCACATGGTGCACCCCGACGCGACCAGCATCGCGTCCGGCATCCGGGCCGCGCACGAGGCGGCGGGGGTGGACCCGGAGCAGATCGACTACATCTGCGCGCACGGCACGGGCACGCCCACCAACGACGCCACCGAAGTGGCGGCGGCGCGCGCGGTGTTCGGCGACCGCATCCCGCCGATCAGCTCGATCAAGTCGATGCTCGGCCACACCATGGGCGCGGCCTCCGGCTTCGGCGCGATCGCCTGCTGCAAGGCGCTGGAGCAGGACTTCCTGCCGCCCACCGCGCACGTCACCGAGCCGGACCCGGAGCTCGGCGAGGGCGTCGACTGCGTGCCGGGCACCGGCCGCGAGGCCCGCCTGAACATCGTGCAGAACCACGGGTTCGCCTTCGGCGGGAACAACGTCATCACCATCCTGGGGAGGGTTTCGTGACCGCCACGACCGAGGCCGCCGGCGCCACCGGGGAGCGGAGGGCAAGCGTCGTCGCACCGCTGTACGTGGCTTCGGCGGGAGTCGTCTCCGCGGCCGGCCTGGGGCTGGACGCGCTGGCCGGGCGGCTGCTCGGCGACGGCGGGGCCGGCGACCGGGCCGCCGACGAGCCGGTGGGCGAGGACGCGGCGGCCTACCCGCCGCGTCCGGTCCGCGCGGTACGGGGCCTGGACGTCAAGGAGCAGCTCGGCCGCAAGGGCACCAAGTACCTGGACCGGCTGACCTCCTTCGGGCTGGTCTCCTGCAAGGAGGTGCTCCAGGGGATCGAGGTCGACGGGGCGCGCACCGGAGTGGTGCTCGCCACGAACACCGGCTCGGTGTCCACGCACAGCACCCTGCTCCACGACACGCTGACGCTGGAGAAGCCGTACCTGGTCAATCCGGGCCGGTTCCCGAACACCGTGATGAACAGCACCACCGGCCAGATCGCCATCCGCAACGGACTGCGCGGCCTCAACGCCACGGTGGCCGGCGGCCAGACGGCCTCCCTGCTCGCCTTCCGGCACGCCCGGCTGGCGCTCACCCTCGGGCGCGCCGACCGGCTGCTGGTCGGCGGTGTGGAGGAGCTGAGCGCTCCTGCGGCCTGGGCCTGGCACCGTACCGGGGTCCTGCGGGAGGGGGCCGCGCTCGGCGAGGGCGCAGCGGTGTTCACCGTCCAGCCCGAGCGGCCCGAGGGCGGGGAGCTCGCCGAGCTCCTCGCGTGCGAGTCGCGCTTCACCTCCGATCCGCGGGACTACGCCGACGGGCTGGCCCGCGCGGTCACGCGCGCGCTGGAGCACAGCGGGGTCGAAGCCGGGGAGATCGACGTGGTCTCCCTCGGGGCCGTGCACCAGCGCGGCCTGGAAGCGGTCGAACGGCGCGGCGTGCGGGCCGCGCTGGGCGGCGAGCCGGCGCAGACCCTGCGGATCGCCGACGCGCTCGGTGAGACGTACAGCGCGAGCGGTGCGATGCAGCTCGCCGGTCTCCTCGCGGTGTGGCGGGCGCGGCCGCCCGTCGCTCCGGTGACCGCGCTCCTCACCTCCGTGGGGTGGGACGGCAACGCGGCCGCCCTGGTGGTGCGTTCACCCCGCTGATGTCCGGCCGGCTCACAGCGGCGCCCGCGAACCCTCACGCGGGCGCCGCTGTGCTGTCCGGCCGTCGTGCGTTCCTGTCCCTGTTTCTGTCCGTACCTTCCGAGGAGAGGCCCCATGCCAACCGCCTTCGACACGTCCTTCGCGGGGCGCGCGTATCCGCCGAGCGAGCCCTACGAGGTCGGCCGCGAGACCATCCGCGAGTTCTCGCGCGCGGTGGGCGCCGAGGCCGGGGACGGCCGGACCGCGCCGCCCACGTTCCCCATCGTGCTGTCCATGCACGCCGAGCGGCAGGTGATCGACGATCCCGGGCTCGGCTTCGACTTCTCCCGGGTCCTGCACCGCGACCAGAAGTTCGAGGCGGTGCGGCCGATCCGGTCGGGCGACCGCCTCGTCGTCGTGATCGAGGTGCTCGCCGCCGCCGTCGTCGACGGCAACGACGTGCTCACGCTGCGCGGACTGGTCCGGGAGGCGGACGGGGACGCCCTGGTGTGCACGACGACGTCCACGCTCATTTCCCGGCACGCTCCGGCAGCAGAGGAGGACGGCCGGTGACCGCCGTCGGAGACACCTTTCCCACCCGCACCTTCCGCGTGACCCGGGCCGATCTCGTCCGGTACGCGGCGGCTTCCGGTGACCACAACCCGATCCACTGGTCCGACTCGCGGGCCGCCCGGGCGGGGCTGCCGGGGGTCATCGCCCACGGGATGCTCAGCATGGGGCTGGCCGCGACGGCCCTGCGCGGGTGGGTGGGCGAGGAGGCCGTCTTCGAGGAGTACGGGACCCGCTTCACCCGCCCCGTCGTGGTCCCCGACACCGCCGACGGTGTGGACGTCACCGTCGACGGTGCGGTGGCCGACGTCAGGGAAGACGGCTCGGTTCGGGTCGATCTGACCGTGCGCTCGGGGTCGCAGAAGGTGCTGGCACGGACCCGGGCCGTGCTTTCGTACGCCCGATAGCCAGTCCCGCGAAGGCACCCGCGAACACCACGGCGGCCCCCGTCAGCACAGCGCTGCGGAGGCCGCCTTGTACGTAGACGAGGGTGAGCACGGCGATGCCGAGGGCGCCGCCGAACTCGCGGATGGTGTTGTTCACCCCGGAGGCCAGGTTGTGCTCGTGCTCCTCGACGGAGCCGATCACCGACGCGGGGTTGGCGGCGAAGACCAGGCCCATGCCGACGCCGGCGAGCACCATGGCGGCGACCATCGGCCCGTAGGAGACGCCGGGCCGGGCGATCAGTCCCAGCCAGGCCAGCGCGAGGGCCTGGGCCAGGCAGCCGGCCGCCTGGAGCCGCCAGTCGCCCACCCGGTCCAGCAGGGCACTGGCCACGGGTACGGCCACCATCGGGGCCACGGTCCAGGGCAGGGTGCGCAGGCCCGCTTCGAGCGGGGAGTAGCCCATCGGGCCCTGGAGGAACTGGGCCAGGAAGAAGATGGAGCCGAACACGCCGAAGTACATGGCCATCGCCAGCGCGTTGCTCAGCATGAACGGCCGCACCCGGTAGAGGTGGAGCGGGATCAGCGGATGTGCGGCGGTGCGCTGGCGGTAGGCGAACGCGGCGGCGAGCGCGGCCGTCAGCGCGACGCCGAGGAGCGTGCGGAGCACTGCCCCGTCCTCGCCGGCCCACTGGATGATGGACCAGACGGCGGCGACGACGGTGCCGCAGGAGAGCAGGGTCCCCCACACGTCGAGGGGGCGGGCCGCGCCGGTGGACTCCCGTACGGCCCACAGGGCGAGCGGTACGGCCAGCAGGCCCACCGGGACGTTGAGCCAGAAGATCCAGTGCCAGTCGAGGCCCTGGGTCACCATCCCGCCGGCCATCGGGCCGATGGCGATGCCCAGGCCGTTGACCCCGCCCCACACGCCGACGGCCAGAGCGCGCTTGGCCGGGCCGACCGCGGCGACCGCGAGGGTGAGGGAGACCGGCAGGATCGCGGCGGCTCCGGCGCCCTGCAGGACGCGGGCGGCCATCAGGGCGCCGGCCGAGGTCGCCAGTGCGCAGGCGGCGGAGGCCGCGGTGAAGACGCCGATGCCCCAGACGAAGACGCGGCGCCGGCCGATCCGGTCGCCCAGTGCGGCGCCGGCGAGCAGGAGTCCGGCGAAGGGCAGGATGTAGCCGTTGACCACCCATTGCAGGCCGGTCTGGCTGGTGTTCAGGTCCTCCGCGATCACGGCGAGGGCGTTGGTGACCACCAGGTTGTCCACGGCGACCATGAACATGGGCAGCGAGGTCGCCACCAGGGCCCACGCGGGCCGGTCGGCTCTCGTCACGGCTTCGTTCCTTTCTGTTCTGCGAGTCTGTGACGTCTGCTGGAAATGCACGCAGGCCGCCGAACCCGTGGGGTGTTCGGCGACCTGAGTGGTGGGGCGGGGAAGGGGTTACGCCTGCGTGCCCGTGGGCGGCAGCTTCAGCTCGACCGCGCCGATCTGGGCCAGCAGGAAGAGGTCCTGGCGGCAGGCCCAGTGCTCGTGGACCAGGCCGTCGTCGCCGACGCGGTAGATGTGGATGTGCTCGACGTCGACCTTGTTGCCGGTGCCCTCGAAGCCGAGGAAGTTGCCGGTGTGGATTCCGGTGAACCGGACCCGGATCACGGCCCTGTCGCCGTCGGCGAAGGAGTCGAGGTGGTCCCAGCCGGCCTCGGAGAACACGGAGTTCATCCAGCGGGCGGTTCCGAGGTAGCCGTCGGGGCCGCCGGGGGTGCCGGGCGGGGCCTCGTAGTCGACGAAGTCGGGGGCGACCAGGGTGTGGGCGGCCTCCGCGTCCAGATCGTTGAAGATCCGGCCCATCTGGTGGGCGATCTCGAGGACCTTGTCGTTCGCCATGGGTTTCCTTTCCTGCGGATGGATGTGATGTGTGGGGGCGTGGGGGGAGCGGTGCGGTGGGGATGCTCAGTGGCCGACGCCGAGGCCGCCGGTGACGGGGATGACGGCGGAGGTCACGTACGAGGCCTCGTCGCTCGCGAGGAACTTCACGACGCCGGCCACCTCTTCGGGCCGGCCCGCGCGGAACAGGGAGGTCTGGCTGAGCAGGTGGTCGCGGCGCGGGCCGGTGACGTCCTTGACCATGTCGGTCTCGATCAGGCCCGGCGTCACCACGTTGACGGTGACCTTGCGGCGCCCGACCTCCAGGGCGAGCGAGCGCCCGAAACCGATCAGGCCGGCCTTGGAGGCGGCGTAGTTGGTCTGGCCCGGGGCGCCGGCGAGGGCGCTGACCGATGCGACGAGGACGATCCGGCCCCAGCGGGCCTTGACCATGTCCGTCAGGCATTCCTTGGTGACCGCGACCGCCGCGAGGAGGTTCGTCTCGATGACCGCCCGGAAGTCCTCGGCCTTCATGCCGAGCAGCAGCTCGTCGCGGGTGATGCCGGCGTTGGAGACCAGGACCTGGACCGGCCCGTGCTGGATGCGGGCCTCTTCCACGGCGCGGCGCACGGACTCGGGGTCCGTCACCTCGCAGCGCACTCCGAACAGCCCCTCGGGCGGTTCGCCGGTGCGGTAGGTGACGGTGACCTTGTCGCCCTGGTCGGCGAAGGCGCGGGCGGTGGCGAGGCCGATGCCTCTGTTCCCGCCGGTGACGAGCACGTGACGGCTCACGGTATCGGGCTCCTTATCGGGGGTCGGACGACAGCAGGGAGCGCAGCTGCTCCGCCGCCGTGCTCGTGTCGGTGAAGTGGATCGTCGTCCAGCCGGCGGCCTCGGCGCCCGCGATGTTGTGCGCGAGGTCGTCGATCAGGACGCAGTCGGCGGCGGGGACGCCGGCCCGCTCCGCGGCGAGCGCGAACATGGCGGGCGAGGGCTTGCGGTGGCCCACCTCGAAGGAGAGGAGGACGTCCTCGAAGAGCTCGTCCACGTCGACCATGCGGCGCCAGTAGGCGTCCCAGGTCGGGACCATGTTCGAGATCATCCCGACGAAGGCGCCGCTCTCGCGGGCCTTGCGCAGTTCGGCGACCCACGCGAGGTTGGTCTCGCGGCCGTCGAACCAGGTGTCGGCGAGGGTCGTCAGCTTGCGTCCGGTGATGCCGTGATCGGCCGCCAGCACGGCGGAGATCTCGTCGAGCCACTCCTCCTCGGTGATGAGGGGGGTGTCGATGGGCTCCATCGGGTCGGTGGTGCCGTAGCGGGCGGTGACCTTGCCGAGGGCCTGCCCGAGGACCTGCTGGTCGAGGTTCTGGGCCGCGCAGAAGGCGGCCATCGTGTGGGAGATCGGGGGTGTCAGGACACCGCCGAAGTCGGTCCAGACGGCAAGGCGCCGCGTACTCACAGTTGGCTCCCGGATGCGGTGGTGACGGTGACGTGGGCGATCTGTTCGCCGGCCTGGACGAAGCGCACCGGAACCGTGCCGTGCGCACCCCCGGCGGGGCGGGCCGCTTCGGCGAGGACGGTGTCGTCCAGTTCGGCGAACCGGTCGAAGCGGGCCTCGAAGCCGACGGCGTACGTGGCCAGGGGTTCGCCGGTGGAGAGCAGGGCGATCTGGCGGGCGGCCTCGACGAGGGTCATGGCCGGGAGGTGGTCGTAGACGTGGTCGAAGAGCGCGCGGTTGTCGAAGCGGGGCGTCACCCGGGCCGTGACCGCTTCCGGCGCGTGTGCGGCGCGGGAGAGCACGACGTTGAGGGGGTTGCCCCGGCCGACCTGCCCGGGTGCCTGGTGGCTGCTGCCGTCGTCGCCCGGGCCGTGGCGGTCGTAGTCCGAGGTCAGGGGGGCCGGGGTGCCGCGCTGGGCGTGCCGCAGCACCTCGTTCTCGTGCGGGTTGAGGAAGAGCACGTCCATCTCGTGGTCGCCGACCTCGACCCCGTCCATGTAGTACCGCTGGGCGACCTTGCCCTTGCGGACCCGGCCGCGCCGGTTCGCCTTGCCGGAGTACTCGGTGTCGATGTGCAGCCGTCCCGGCCTCGGGCCGACCTTCAGCGCCGCGAGGGCGAACAGGTCCATGCGGAAGCTGTCGACGATCATCGTGGTGCCCTGGGACAGGCCCATGTGGGCGTGCGATCCGGCGATCGCGGCCTGCCGGCCCGACTCCAGGAGCAGCAGGGCGTCGTAGAGGGCCGGCTGCTGCACGTGGTCGCTGTAGTAGCCGTGCGTCAGCGGCAGTTGGACCGCGGTGCGCACGCGCATGGCGGTCAGGGGCCGGATGTCGGTCACGAAGACCTCGGAGACGGCGGCCCGGTGGACCAGGGAGCGGTCCACGGTGCGGCCGTAGGTGAGATCGCCGGGCTCCGAGGGAAGCTCCGGAACCACTTCTGTGGTCATACCTGATTCCTTCGGCTGGTTCTTCAGCTGGGTTCTTCGGCTGGGTTCTTCGGCCTTCGCGGGGGGAGTTCGCGTTCGGATTGAGCCTGGCACTCCGGCATGGAACCGCGATCGTGCACAAATTCAAGACCGATAAAAGCTGGGCAATTCGTGTGCGCGACGGATCCGGGCCGGCTTCTCGTGGCCGGGGGGTAAACGCGGAGGGGAAACGCAGTATCCTGGTGGAATGCGTATCGGAGAGCTGGCGCGGAGTACCGGAGTTTCGGTAGCGACGGTCAAGTACTACGCCCGTGAAGGGCTGTTGCCGTCCGGAGAGCGGACGAGCCCCAACCAGGTGAGCTACTCCGAGGCGCACGCGCACCGGCTCAGGCTGATCCGGGCGATGCTGGAGGTCGGCGGTCTGTCGATCGCCGCCGTCCGTGAGGTGCTCGCCGAGGTCGACTCGCCCCACCGCACGGTCCACGGGATGCTCGGCGTCGCCCAGTCCGCGGTCACCCGCGCCGTGGCCGACCCGAATCCGGACGGCGACTGGGCGGGTGCCGAACGCGCCGTCGAGGAGCTGGTGCGGCGCCAGGGCTGGGCGGTCAAGCCCGAGAACCCCGGCTGGAAGGCGCTGGTCCAGATCGTCGTGACCTACAGCGACCTGGGCCGGAGCGATCTGCTGACCCTGCTCGACGAGTACGCGGCCGTGGCCGGACGGCTGGCCGGCGCCGAGCTGGCGGCCCTCGCACGGGTGCCCGGTGTGGACGGCAAGGTGGAGGGTGTCGTCCTCGGCACCCTCCTCGGTGACGCGGCCATGTCGGCCCTGCGCCGCATCGCGCAGGAGGACGCGTCCGGACGCGTGGCGGCCCGGGCGGGGGATCAGGCGCTGTAGACGAGCTCCGGGGTGGGTGCGGGTGCCACCAGGGCCAGGTGGTGCACGTGGGCGGGCGGTACGTTCCACAGCACGGTCTCGGTGCGGAACCGGTGGCGCTGCAGGGTGCGTTCCAGTACCGCCTGGGTGCCCAGCGTGCGCTCGCGCGTCTCGCCCGAGGTGAGGGCCCGGCGCAGGGGCGGGATGCCGGCGTAGGCGAAGAAGGACAGCGTGCCGCCCGGGTTCAGCGAGTCCAGCAGCTGCCCGAGGATGTCCTCCACGACCGGGGCCTCGAAGTTTGCGAAGGGCAGGCCGCACACGATCGTGTCGTACGAGCCGAGTTCGTGGTCCTGGACCAGACCCGGCAGCAGGCCTATGCGCGGGTCCTCCCGGTAGGCGTGCCGCAGCAGGTCGGCGAACCGCGGGTTGGGCTCGATCAGTTCGAGGGTGTCGAGGGGTCCCAGGGCCGGCTGGATGTGCCGGGTGACGGCGCCGGTGCCGGGGCCGACCTCGAGCACGGCGCGCGGCCTGCCCGGGCTGGGGATCACGTAGCGGGTGAGGGCACGGGCCAGTAAGGGACTGCTGGGGGCGATGGCCCCCGTGTCCCGACGGGTCCGGGCGAACTCCCTGAGGAACAGCATCACGTCGGTCATGCGCGCCGCCTAGGCTGGTCATAGGTGATAGTGAATCTATCGATACCTTAGGTTACAGTTCTTGTGGAGGCGCGCTCATCCGCTGCCGAACCGACGCTAGTGACCCGCCGACCTGGGGTCATCACCACCAATGACCCGGCACATGCCTCGAAAGAGGTAGTGCCGGCAACCCCCCGGACCCCTCGGGGCCGGGGCGTAACGGATGGAGGGAAGGCCGTGGACATCAACTCGCTCGTGAGCTGGGTCGACGTGACCTCCGGCCTGGCGGGCGGCCTGTCGGGCTGGGCCTGCTGGGCGTACGCGATCCTGGCGCTGACGACCCTGCCGCCGCTGCTGCCGAACAACGTGCTGCTGGTGACCAGCGGCGTGCTCGCGGCGCGCGGGGAGATGTCGATCGTCCTGGTCGTGCTGTCGGTGGCCGGCAGCGCGCTCCTCGGTGACCTGCTGCTGCACCGCTGCGGCCGGTTCCTCGGGGACCGGGCGCGGCTGGGCACCGTGGCGCGCGGCCGGCGCGGCGAGCTCTTCGAGTGGATGTCCGCGCAGGTGCGCCGGCGCGGCATCCCGTTCGTCGTCGGGGTGCGCTTCCTGCCGAGCGGGCGGCTGCTGGGCGGGCTCTCGGCGGGCGCCGCCGGGTACCCGCTGGGCAAGTTCGCCTCCGGGGCCGCGATCGCCGAGCTGATATGGACCGCGTACTCCGTGGGAGTGGGCTATTTCGGCGGCGCGATCAGCGACGACCCGGTCCACTCGGTCGTCATCGGAATCGGGCTGTCACTTGTGGTGGGAGTGGCCGCCTCGCTCGTGCAGCGGCGCACCACCCGGCCCGCCGCCCTTCCCGTGCGGAGCACGGCCGGGAGTGTGTCGAAAGAGGTGTAGCGAACCATCCGAATGTGCATTCCGCGTAATTACCGGCTCTGAAAGAGTCATGAACCGAACCTGCGCGGGGTCGGACGTATTCAGCAAGCCTCAGCAAAAGCGATACCAGCCAGGGAGAGAAAATTGTTTGCCGCCATCGGAGCATTCACCGCGCGGCGTCGCAAATGGGTCGTGATCGCGGCGGTCGTCTTCACACTGTTCGCAGGCGTGTGGGGCACCGGCGTCTTCGGCTCGTTCACCGGCGGTGCCGGATTCGACGACCCGGCCAGTGAGTCGGTCGAGGCCGACAAGGTTCTCGAGGGCCCGCTGGGACGCGAGTCCAACGACGTGATCGTCCTCTACGAGTCCAAGGTCGCCGGCCAGAGCGCCGAGGAGTTCGGCGGCGCCGTCCGGTCGGCCCTCGCCGGGGTCCCGCGCGAGGGCATCACCCGCCTGAGCTCCTTCTGGGAGCCGGGCGCGGAGGGTGCGGACGCGTACGTGTCCCGCGACGGCACCCGCATGTACGCGACCGTGCAGTTCGCCGGCGAGGACGACCAGAAGCAGGTCGAGGCGCTGACGAAGATCAAGGAACAGTTCGAGGCCGAGGGGGTCACCGCCCGCTTCGGCGGCGTGGCCGCCATGACCGAGCAGGTCAACGCCCTGACCGGCTCGGACATCGCCCGGGCCGAGATGCTCTCGATCCCGATCCTGCTCGTCCTGCTGGTGCTGATCTTCCGCAGCGCGGTCGCCGCGCTGCTGCCCCTGGCCGTCGGCACCTTCGTGGCGCTCGGCTCCTTCGTGGTGCTGCGCGTGCTGACGATGTTCACCGAGATCTCCAGCACCGTCATCAACGTCATCACGATCCTGGGCCTCGGCCTGGCCATCGACTACGCGCTCTTCCTGGTCAACCGCTTCCGCGAGGAACTGCACGCCGGGGCCGACGTGGACACCGCGGTCCGGCGCGCGACGGCCACCGCCGGGCGCACGGTCGCCTTCTCCGGGCTCGCCGTGGCGATCTCCTTCGCGGGTCTGGCCCTCTTCCCGTCGCGGTTCCTGTCCTCCATGGGCTACGCGGCCGTCGCCGTGGTCTCCTTCGCGGTCGTCGGCTCGCTGACGCTGCTGCCGGCGCTGCTGCGCTACACGGGACACCGCATCGACAAGTGGCGGATCCCGCTGCCCGGCGGCCGCCGGGGCGCGGAGAAGCCGCTGACGCAGGGCCGCTGGTACCGCACCGCGCACGCGGTCATGCGCAAGCCCCTGCTCTCCTCGCTGGCGATCGTCGCCGTCCTGGTCGGCCTCGGCGCGCCGCTGCTCGGCGTCAACTGGGCCCGGCCGGGCGAGTGGGTGCTGCCGTCGAGCGGGGACGCGAAGGTCGTCAGCAAGACCCTGGCCGCCGACTTCGACACCAACCCCGGCCGGATCATGACCTCGGTCGTCCGCTTCGACGGCCCGGCCGACCGCGGCGCCGTGGAGGCGTACGCGGACCGGCTGGAGAAGGTCGAGGGCGTCACCTCCGCAACGGCCAGTGCCTTCGCGGGCAACGACGCGCGGGTGACGGTGCGTTACGCGCCCGACGCGATGTCCAAGCCGGCCGTGGACCTGGTGCACGGGGTCCGGGACACCGCCGCGCCGGAGGGTGCGAAGACCCTGGTGACCGGTATGCCGGCCTCCCGCGTGGACATCGTCGACATGATCGGCGGACGGCTCCCGTGGATGGCCCTGTTCGTGGCGGTCGTCTCCTTCCTGGTGCTCTTCCTGGCCTTCGGCTCGCTGCTGCTCCCGCTGAAGTCCGTGATCCTGAACCTGCTGTCGCTCCTGGCCACCTTCGGCGCCATCAAGTGGATCTTCCAGGACGGGCACCTCTCCGGACTGCTCGGCTTCGAACCCATCGGCGCCGTGGACGCCAACTTCCCCGTCCTCATCGTGGCGATCGCCTTCGGCCTGGCCATGGACTACGAGGTCTTCCTGCTCTCCCGCGTCCGCGAGGAGTGGGAGGCCAGCGGCGACCCGGTCGAATCGATGGCCATCGGGCTCCAGCGCACCGCGAAGATCATCACCAGTGCCGCACTGCTGCTCGTCGTCGTGGTCGGCGGATTCACCACCTCGTCCATCCTGTTCATGAAGATGATCGGGGTCGGCCTGGTGATCGCGGTCATCATCGACGCGACCGTCGTCCGCGGCCTGCTCGTGCCGGCCACCATGGCCCTGATGGGCAAGTGGGCCTGGTGGGCGCCCGCGCCCCTGGCCCGCTGGTGGTCCCGCTACGGCTTCCGGGAGTCCGCCGCCGTGGAACGTACGGGCCCCGTGCCGCAGGCCGGCGCGCGCGTCGCAGGCGCCTCTGACACGGCCGGCACCGCCCACGCCGCCGAGGCCGGGCGATGACCACCGCCCGGCCCGCCGGGGCGTCCGCGTCAGGGCGCCCCACCACCGCGAAGGGTTCCGGGGAGCCGGAGGCGGACATATCCGCCGCCGCCCCGGGCCCGACGCCACGAACCGCCTCGGAGGGAACGGTCCCCCGACGTCCCTCCGAGGCCGCCAACGGGGCCGCGACCGGGCCGGCTTCCACCGGCCCGGCGATCCCGCAGGCAGCGCCGCGCTCCGTCCCCGGACCTCCCCCGTTCCGGGCCCGGGGCGTGGCGCTCGTCCTGACGAAGCCCGGGGACTCCGAGGGCGAGGACGAGCGGGGCGAGCGGGCCGAGCGTGCCCGGGCGGAGGACGAGCGGGCCGAGCGTGCCCGGGCGGAGGACGAGCGGGCCGAGCGTGCCCGGGCCGCGGCACACCGGGCGGAGCAGGACCGGGCCGAGACCGACCGGATGCAGCACGCCGGTGCCGTCGCCGCCTGCGTCACCGCCGTCCTGGCGGCCCTGTTCGGAGACTGGGGGAGCTGGTCCGCACCCCTGGGCGACGGCCTGCCCGGGTTCCCGCTGCCCTGGGGGGTGACCGCGGGGCCGCCCGTGCTCCTGGTCTCGCTGGCCGGCGTCTTCGTCGGCTGGGCCGGCGCCCCCTCCTTCGCACGGACCTGGGCGCACACCGCGGCGGGACTCGCCGCCGCCACCGGCCTCCTGGCACTGCCGCGGGGCGGCTGGGGGACGGACGGAGCCTGGGCCGCGCTCGCGGAAGCCGCGCACGCGGGGCTGTTCGGCGTGCTGACGGGGTGGGTACCCGCCCTGGCCGCCTTCGCCATCACCCGGCGGCGGGCCCCCCGGAGCACCGGACTCTCCCCCTACGTGTGGACCACCGGACTCGGCGCCGTGGCCCCGCTGCTCTTCCTGGGGCTCGGGACCCTGTGGTCCTCCTCCGCCCCGCCCGGCGGGTGCTCGGCGGCCGAGTGCATCACGGCCAGGGCCGGAGTCCTGTTCACCGGCGAGGTCAGCCTGCGCATCGCGCTGCCCGCCTGGGCGGCGTCGGTCGCGGTGCTGGCCCTGGCCCGCCGCCGGGCCCGGATCCGGAACCTGCGCACCGGGTGGCAGGTCCTGCTGGCGCTGGCCGGCGGGGGGCTCGCCGTCCTCCTCGCACCCGGGCTGATCTTCGGAGCCGACCTGTGAACCGCCGCTCTTCTCCTTCCGCTTCTTCTTCCTCCTCCTACGACCGGCGCGGATTCCTCGCGCTCGCCGGGGCGGGCGCCCTCGCGGGGATCGGCTGGACCGGCATGTCCACCGCCGCGGGCGAAGCGCCCCGGCCGGACGCCCGCCGCGCCTACATCGGAGGCTTCACGATCGGCGAGTACGGGCTGCCGGGCCTCCCCGGCATCGGCATCGCCGCCGTCGGCGCCGACGGCAGCCTCTCCGTCAGGAACTGGCAGCGGGGCATCGTGAACCCCTCCTTCCTCACCCTCTCGCCCGACCGGGCCCGGCTCTACGCCGTCAGCCAGCTCCCGGAGGGAGCCACCGGAGCCGTCCACGCCTACCGGATCGACGGCGACCGGCTCCACCCGCTCGGGAGCCCGCGCTCCAGCGCCGGCGCGGCGCCGGTGCACCTCGCGGTCCATCCCGAAGGCCGCTTCCTGCTCTCGGCCAACTACGACTCGGGGCACATAGCCGTCCTGCCCGTGGCGGCCGACGGATCGCTGGGGGAGGCCGTGGCCGTCGTACGCCACGACGGGCGCGGCCCGCACCCCGAGGAGCAGCGCGGCCCGCATCCGCACATGATCGCCTTCGATCCGGCGGGCCGCCGGGTCCTGGTCCCCGACAAGGGCGACGACCACATCCACGTCTACGACTTCGACTCCGCCGCCGGCGTGCTGAGCCCGGCCGGCCGGGTCCGGCTCGGCAGCGGGATCGGCCCGCGGCACCTGGTCTTCCACCCGCGGGGGGACCTCGCCTACGTGACCAACGAACTCGGGCACACCGTCACCGTGCTGTCCTACGACGCCGGCACCGGGGAACTCCGCCCGGTCTCCCACGCGTCCGTCGCGCCGCCCGGGATCAACCCCCGCAACGCCCCCTCCGCCGTGCACCTCACGCGCGACGGCTCGCTCCTGATCACGGCCGACCGGGGGCTCGACACCGTCGAGTCCTTCCGGGTGGGCGATGCGGGCCGGAGCCTCGCGCTCGTCGAGTCCCAGCCCGTCACCGCCAAGGCGCCGGGCACCCGCTGGCCGCGGGACGTGGCCCTCGACTCCTCCGACCGGTACGTGTACACGGCCAACCAGGCCGGGCAGTCGGTCAGCGCCTTCCGCCTGGACCCGGCCACCGGCCGGCTCACCCCGGCCGCGCCCCCGCTGCGGGTGCCGAGCCCGAGCTGCGTCCTGCTGCGGTAGCGGGCGTCCGGTCAAGAAACAGGAGGGCGGCCCCCGGAACTTCCCGGGGGCCGCCCTCCTTCTTCTGCCTCTGTGCCTCCCTCAGGGCCGCCACTGCGTGACGGTGACCGCCGTGTCCGCCCTCGCGGACGCCACCGAAGCGGCGTACCCCTCGGGGGAGCGGATGCTGCGCACGTACCAGTCCTCGGCCGAGCCCGGTACGAGCGCGGCGCGCCAGGGCCCGAAGGCCTGGCCGGTGTAGCGGGGCGGGTCGGCCTCCAGGCCGGTTCCCGCGGCCTTCACGAGCGCCTCGGCGCGGGTCCACTGCTCGAAGCCGTGGGTCGTGCGCACCCCCTGCACGCACGGGATGCGGCTCCAGTCCATGTGCGGCCTGACCCGTTCGATGTCCACTCCGACCGGAACCCCGGGGCTGTCGCCGATCGCGACGACCGCGTACGCCGCCGAATGGGACAGGCTCACCGACAGGGTGGTCCCGTCCGGGGCGTGGGGCACCGGACGGCCGTGCTCCCGGCTCTCGCAGCGGGCGCAGGACCGGCGGAAGGTCACCTCGGCCGGGTGAACGCCGAGTTCGCGCCCGAGCAGGCTCCGGTAGACGTGGTGGATCGCCAGGTAGCGCAGCCGGTCGGTCGCGCGGCGGAAGCGGGCCAGCCGCTGCCGCTCCCGGGAGTCCATCACCGCGTACGCCTCCTCGTACGGGGCCCAGGCCGCGGCGTCCGCGGTCGGGACGGTCCAGATCCGGATGCTCACGCGGCCGCGCCTCCGGCCAGGATGTGGTGCTGGAGCCGGCGCAGGTCGTCGGAGGGCTCCAGTCCCAACTCCTCGGCCAGGACGTTCCGTACGTGGTGGAAGGCGCGCAGGGCGTCGCCCCGGCGGCCGCTGCGGTACAGGGCGTCGATGAGGCGGGCGTGCAGCCATTCGTTCAGCGGATCCACCGCGACCAGCCGGAGCAGCTCCGGTACGACCTCGCCGTGCCGGCCCAGGACCATGATGACTTCGATCCACAACTGCTGCGCCCGCGAACGCAGTTCCTCGATGCGGGCGCCGTGCCCCGTCAGGACGCGGCCCCGGCTCACGTCGGCGAGGGCCCGGCCGCGCCAGAGTCCGAGCGCGGTGTCCAGCCGCTCCAGCGCGGCTTCGGCGTTGCCGGCGCGCAGGTCGGTGCGGGCCTGTCCGTACAGCTGGGTGAACTGCTCCAGGTCGAGGCGGCCCGGGGCCAGGCACAGCGCGTACCCGGTGCCCTCGGTGGTGATGACGCGGCGGACGTCGGTGTCGCCCAGCTCCCGCCCCAGCTCCTGGCGCAGGTGGTAGACGTGCGTACGGACCGTGCTGACCGCGGTGGGCGGGGGCGATCCGTCCCACAGCTCCTCGACGAGCGTGTCCACCTCGACGATGTCCCCCGCGCGGACGGCGAGCAGGGCGAGCAGCTTGCGGACCTTGGGGCCGCGCGGGCGGTGCGCCGAGGCGCCGTTGACGGCCTCCAGCGGGCCGAGGATGCGGATCCCGAACCCGTCGTGGCCCATCGCGGCGGCGGCAGCGATACCGGGGCGCGCGTCCTGGTGGCCGGGTGTCCAGGGATGGATCTGACTGTGCCTCACTGTGGGTCCCCCGTTGTTGTTCAACTGATGGGTCGTTCAGCCGATGGGCTGGGCGAATGCGGCGAGGTGCGCCGCGTACTGCGTGACCATGAACACCCGGTAGGGCAGCCGGCGCCGGGAGCGCGAGTCGTCCGACCGCCCCGTGAGCGCCGCGGTCGCCAGCGCCAGCGCCCCGGTCAGCAGGACGAGCCCGGGGACCAGCAGCCACGGCGAGGACAGGACGAGGGCGGACAGCAGCAGCCCCGCCCCCACCGCCACGGCGCTCAGCGAGACGACGGCGGCCGTCCTCGCGTACCCCCACAGGACCGTCCAGTTGCGGCGGCCGTGCCGGGCGTCGCCGTCGGCGTCGGAGAAGTCCTTCGAGACGGCCCCCACCAGTCCCATCCACAGGCACATCGCGGTGCAGAAGGCGATCAGCGACGGCGGGACGGGACTCCCGGAACACACGATGCCGGCGGCGTAGGTCAGGGCGCCGCTGCCGATGACGGTGGCCATGGTGCCGGGCGTACTGGTCTTGAGGGCGATGCCGGGCGCGGAGTAGAGGAAGCCGAGGAGCAGCATGCACCCGGTCGCCGTGAGCATCGCCGGGCCGATCCACGCTCCGCCGGCCAGGGCGGCCGCGGCCGTCACCTGCGCGGTGCGGCGGGCATCGGTGGGTGAGAGCGCGCCGCGTCCGATGGGGCGGGTGGAGCCGTTGGCCCGGTCCTCGTCGACGTCCATCACCCCGTTGAAGAGGTAGACGGACAGCACGGCCAGCAGCCAGACGCCGGCCCCGCCGAACAGGGCCGGGGGCAGTGTCAGGTAGAACGTCGTGCTGGCCGTGCCGGCCGTGGCGGCCAGCAGGAAGCGCATCAGGAAGATCGCCTGCACCGCTGCCCGGGATTCCTGGATGCAGAGCAGCAGGATCCGGGCCCATTTCAGGGGTGCGGCCGACGGCGATAACGGTCTTGTGGAACGCTCAATTCCATCGGAAATCATGGGCGTCTTTGTCGACATGGGTCGAATATATTCGGATGCCACATGCCGGGGCAGACTCGCTGGGGGTAACCCCGGTACTCTCAAAGAGGTATGCGGGAGGTTCCGTTGTGCAGTTTTTAGTCCTATCCTCTTCCGCCGCCCGGTCCGTCTTCCGGCCCCGGCCTTCTGATCAAGCGTGCATCGATTGCCTTGTTGGCCGCATCGATGCGTGATATTGCGCCGAGTTTCTCGAATACGTTGCGCAGATGACGCTTCACGGTGCCCTCGGTGATCCGCAGCCGGACGGCGATCTGCCGGTTGCTCAGGGCGGCGGCGACGAAGGTGAGCACCTCGCGCTCGCGCGGCGAGAGGGTCTGGTGCGAGGTGCTGAATCCGACGGTGGGAACGCCGCTGCTCGGCAGGGCGATCGTGACGTGCGGATCGCGGGTGGCGGTGTTGCGCAGCGCGGCGAGCAGTGATTCGCGCGGGACGCTCTTGTGCAGGTATCCGCGGGCCCCGTGGGCGAGCAGTTCCTGGACCAGCTGGGCGTCGCTGTGCATGGTCAGGATCAGTACGTGCAGCTGGGGAAAGCGGGTGGTCAGGGTGCGCACGACGGTGGGCGCGTGGTGACCCGGCATTTCCACGTCGAGGAGGACCACGTGGGGTCTGGTGCGTTCCACGAGGTCGGCCAGTCCCTCGGAGGTGTCGGTATCGGCGACGACGGTGAGGTCGTCCTCCGATTCGATCAGCTCGCACAGGGCCCGGCGGAGCAGTGAATGATCGTCGACGGCGATGATGCGGAGGGGTTCGGCGGCCGGACGTGGCTCAATTGGCGTGTGCATGATTCTCCGTGTCGAAGGGGATGGACAGCGTGATCGCCGTTCCCTGCCCCGGAGAGCTGTCGATGGTGAGCCGGCCGCCCAGCAGTTTGGTGCGTTCGGTCAGGGAGGACAGTCCGTTTCCCCGTCGGTGGGCGTGCGGGTCGAAGCCGTTGCCGTCGTCCCGCACCGATGCGTCGACCCGGCCCGCCTCGACGCGGACCTCCATGTCGATCCGCGAGGAACGGGAGTGGGCGAAGGCGTTGCGCAGGCATTCGCGCAGCATGAGGTAGAGGTCTTCGGTGAGTTCGTCCGGCAGCAGGTCGTCCGGATCGGTCACGTGGATGTCGACGCGCAGGTCGTCCATGGCCATGGCGCTGACGAAGGCGGAGAGCGAGACGTACAGGGACTGGGTGGCTTCCGCTCTGGTGCGCAGGTCCGTCACGATGTCCCGCGTGGTGTACAGCGTCTCCAGGATGGCCTGCTTCAGGGCTTCCAGCCTGGGGTCCGTTCCCGACGGGTGCCGGGTGAGCTCGTAGAGCTCCAGCTGGCGCAGGGCGAGACTGGCGGAGCTGCCGATCCGGTCGTGGATCTCGCGGGCCATGCCGTCGCGGCCGTGGCGGGTGGCATCGCGTACGACGTCGAGCAGGAAGAGGTCGTGCCCGGTGGAGCCGGCTTCCAGCCGCTGGGTGATCGACGACTGCAGTACGGGCAGGATCTTCATCAGGCAGCGCTGGTCCTCGGGCTCTCCCGAGGCGATCCGGATGAGATGGCTCGTGGCGACCTGGAAGAGCAGGGCCCCGGCGCGGACCGAATGGATGGGTGCGATTCCCTGCGAGATGCGGGCGCCGCTGAGCCTTCGGGTCTTCGCGATGAGATGGGTGTCGAGCGGTTCCCCGGTTCCGTCTTCCATCGCGCGGAGGCATTCGGCGAGAATGTGCTGGGCTTGTTCTCTGCAGGTGGCCCATGCTTCCGGATTCGAGCCTAATGGATTGTGATGCTCGATCAGGGTGGTTCGATATTCTTCGAGGAGTTCTGGCAGCTGGTCCTGGAGTTTCTTTGCTAATCCCACTCCCTTTATGGGGCTGTGTGGTGCCTCGATCCCGTATCTGTCTGGGTTGTACCGCAAGATCCCCCGCCCTTGCTGTAGCCCGAAGTCGCCTCTCCCCTTGCGGTCGTTCTGTTTGGAAGGAGGGGGCTCCAGTGATCACCAAACAGCATGCACGTCAACCGTAGGGGCGTCAACCTTAAGGTACTTACTGGACGGTAGTTGCGGTTACGGACATTCGGACGGTTCCTGGGAGGAAGCGTGCTCGTGGATAAGGCGCCGAAGTGCAGAGAATGCGACGTCCCCGAGAACGGTTCCCGTCACCATGTGAGCGGCGGCACTCTCCGGATCGGGCTGTTCGTGCAGCAGGCGCACCTCGGCGGCCACAACCGGTTCCAGGGCGTCCGCATAAGTCTCCAGGAGGCGCAGCAGATCGTCGTGTCCGAGCCACTCCACCGCGACGAGGGTCTGCGTCAGGGTCTGCCACGCGGGATTCTCCGGACTCACCTTCCAGTTCCGCGCCAGGGCCAGCGCCTGGACGCGCTCCCGGGCCCGGTCCCAATTCTGGTCCTGCGCCTCCGAGCCGGGCGCGGGAAGGGCGTACTGGATGGTGCCGCACAGTTCGCTGATCGGCGGCGGCGACATGTCTATCTTCCGCACGACGCGGCGGGCCGAGGAATACGAAAGACCGCCGACGTCCAGCAGGGTTCTGACCAATACGGCTCTGCGGACGTGGGACTCGTCGTACGCGGGCAGAGCGGGGAGCAGGCCCATGCGCACGTAGAGCTGGAGGGCGCGGAGCGGTATGCGGATCTCGGCGCTCAGTTCCGGTAGCTGCACGCCGCCTCCACCCGCCGATCTTCTTCTATGCCGCTGGTTTCCCCGCGTGATCCATTCCGTTCGGTCATGCCAGGACCTTAGGTAGGGGAGACGAGGCTCACAAGGCGGAGCGGCCCGACGGCGACGGTGCTGCCTCGAAAGAGGTAGAGGGGTGTTCCCCTTCGGAGGCAGACCGCCTGTAGCGGAGAAGCCGCGGGCCTTCCCCCGGAGGCATGGAGCGGGCCCGTCCGGTCCGTACCAGAACTGGTCCGTACCAGGTGGGAGCTGATCCGGGAGACTGCCGGGGCCGATCCGGGAGACCGTCGGAGCTGCTCCGGGAGACTTTCGTCGCGGGAGGCGCGACGAAAGAGGGCAGCCCGGCGGCCGGGTGGTGTCTAGGGTCGGGCGGGTGGACGTCAAGGCGAGGATGCGCGCGGGTTGGGACTGGGTGAAGGGGCCCGAGCCCTGGACCCGGCGGATGCTGGCCGGGGACCTGGCGCTGGCCGGAGTGCTGGTGCTGCTCGGGCTGGGGGTCGAGGAGCTCGACAAGGGCTCCGGGGCCCGGATGCTGGCCAGCGCGGTTGCCGTGCTGCTGCTGACCCTGCTGCGGCGTCGGCTGCCGGTCTTCACCCTGGTGGCCGGCTCGGCCGTGGGCGTCTACCTCCCCGGGGCCTTCCTCGTGGCGGTCCCGCTCGGCTGGTCGGCGGGCCGCCGCATCGTCGGAGTCGGCCGCGCGCTCGGCGCCTTCACCGCCGCGTTCGGCGCGGCCATGGTCCTCTCCGTGCTCAAGGAGTGGTCGCAGGGACGGCCGGTACTGGTCGTCGTCTTCAGCACCCTGATGTTCCTGGCCATGGTGGTCATGCCCGGCCTGGCCAGCCGCTACTGGTCCCAGCGCAGCACGCTGCTGCGCGCGCTCCAGGAACGCAACGCCCAGCTGCTGCGCGAGCGGGCCATGGTCGCCGGGCAGGCCAGACTGCGCGAACGCCAGCGCATCGCCCAGGACATGCACGACAGCCTCGGCCACCAGCTCGCGCTGATCTCGGTGCACACCGGCGCGCTGGAGGTCGATCCGGTCCTGACCGACCGCCAGCGCGAGGCGGTGGGCGTCCTGCGCCAGGCCTCGGTCGCCGCCATGCACGAGCTGCGCGAGGTCGTCGGCATCCTGCGGGACGGGGTGGAGGCCCCGCAGCCGGTGGAGGAGGCGCAGCCCGCGGCGCGCGGGGTGGCGGGCATCGCCGGGATCGTGGAGGCGGCGCGGAGCGCGGGGACCGACGTACGGCTGACGGCGGCGGGGCAGCCCCGGCCGCTGGTGGCGGCGTGCGACCACGCGGCGTACCGGATCGCGCAGGAGGCGCTGACCAACGCCTACAAGCACGCGCCGGGCGCCCCCATCACGGTGGCACTGCGCTACGAGGACGACTCCCTGGTGGTGGAGATCGCCAACGGCCCGGCCTCCGGCCCGGGCGCCGGCGAGGTGGTCTCCGGCGGGCAGGGGCTGACCGGCCTGCGCGAACGGGCCCGGCTGGTCGGCGGCATGGTCTACGCGGGAACCGTGGAGGGCGGCGGGTTCCGGGTGGCCGGGGTGCTTCCCTACGGGACCGAACCGGCCGGGGCCGAGGAGGCCGGGGCGGGCGCCGTCGGCTTCGCCGTCGCCGACGACTTCGGCCAGCAGCTCGGGGGCTGGACGGCGGACGGCGTCCCCGCGCCGGTGGACTGGGCCGTGATCGACCGGAAGCTGATGCGCGGGACCGGCCGCTCCGGGGGCGTGGCGCTGGGCTGCGGGATCGCGGTCGCGGCCGTGGTGGTGCTGCTGATCGTGATCGGGGCGGCCGTGGCGCTGCTCATCGGCTCGGTGGGCGACGCGACGATCGACCGGGCCCAATACGACGCCATCCAGGTGGGCGAGCCGGAGAGCGAGGTACGGTCACGGCTGCCCAGTGGGGACAGCATCCTGACCGACGGGCTCGAGCGGAAGGGACCGCCGCGTCCGCAGGGGGCGGCCTGCCTGGCCCTGTTGTCGGACGAGAGCAGCGAGCTGGGAAGCGACAAGGTTTTCCGGTTCTGCTTCAAGGACGGCAAGCTCGTCGAGAAGCAGGCGTACACGGCCAAGCAGTAGGAGCACGGGTGACAGCCAAGGTGATCCGCGTGGTGATCGCTGACGACGAACCGCTGATCAGAGCCGGGATCCGGATGATCCTGACCTCGGCGGCGGACATCGAGGTCGTCGCGGAAGCGGCGAACGGCCGGGAGGCGGTGGAACTGGCCCGGGCCCACGGCCCGGACGTGGTGCTGCTGGACATCCAGATGCCCGTGATGGACGGGCTGACGGCGCTGGCCGAGCTCGGCCGGGCCGTCCCCGAGGTGCGGGCGCTGATCCTGACCACCTTCGGGGAGAAGGAGAACGTGCTGCGGGCGCTCAGCGGCGGCGGCGCGGGGTTCCTGCTGAAGGATTCGGCGCCCGGCGAACTCATCGGCGCCGTACGGGCGGCCGCGGCGGGGGACGCGTACCTCTCCCCGGGCGCCACCCGGCACGTGGTGGACCAGCTCGCCTCCGGCCGGACGGCCGGCCGTGACGAGCGGGCGCGGCGGCGGGTGGCCGAACTGAGCGAGCGCGAGCGCGGGGTGCTGGCGCTGCTGGGGGAGGGGCTGTCGAACGCGGACGCGGGGCGGCGGCTGCACATGAGCGAGGCCACGGTGAAGACCTACGTGAGCCGGATCCTGGCGAAGCTGGAGTGCGAGAACCGGGTACAGGCGGCCCTGCTGGCCAGGGACGCCGGGCTGTAGATACGGTCGGGCCGAAATCCGATGGCGATCAGGGGGCGGGGCGCATGACGGCCGTAGCGCGGGAGCAGGGCGTGGCAGGCGTGGGTACGGAGCCGGAGGACCGCATCCCGGTGGTCGGGGGGTTCGCGCCGCGGCACTCCGGGGGTTCGCGCGCCGGCTCTCCCCGCGAGGCGGGGAAGGCCCTGCGCACACGGGTGCCCCGGGCGGTGCACGCGCGGTTCGAGGCCCCGGCCGACCGGCCGGACGCGGTGCGGGCGGTGGAGGAGTCCAACATAGGGCGGGTCCCCGAACTCGCGCCGATACGCGTCGGCCGGATGGCCGCCAACCCCTTCGCCTTCCTGCGCGGGTCGGCCGGGCTGATGGCCCACGACCTCTCCGGCGGTCCCGTCACCGGGATCGGCGCGCAGATCTGCGGCGACGCCCACGCGGCCAACTTCGGGCTGTATGGGGACGCGCGCGGCCGGCTGGTCATCGACCTCAACGACTTCGACGAGACCGTCTTCGGCCCCTGGGAGTGGGACCTCAAGCGGCTGGCCACCTCGCTGGTCCTGGCCGGCCGGGTGGCCGGCGCGGACGAGGACACCTGCCGGGCGGCCGCGCACGATGCGGCGGGCGCCTACCGGCGCACGATGCGCCTGCTGGCCAAACTGCCGGCCCTCGACGCGTGGAACGCCATCGCGGACGAGGAACTGGTCTCGCACACCGACGCCCGCGACCTGCTGGGCACGCTGGAGCGCGTCTCGGAGAAGGCACGCAACAACACCTCCGCCCGGTTCGCGGCCAAGTCCACCGTGCTGACGGCCGACGGGGGGCGGGCCTTCGTGGACGCGCTGCCCGTGCTGCGCCGGGTCGGGGACGGGGAGGCGGCGGCCGTGGCGGCAGCGCTCGGCCCCTACCTGGAGACCCTGCAGGGCGACCGGATCCCGCTGCTGGCCCGGTACGCGATCCACGACGTGGCCTTCCGGGTCGTGGGCACGGGCAGCGTCGGAACCCGCTCGTACGTGGTGCTGCTGCTGGACCACCGCGGTGAGGCGCTGGTGCTCCAGGTGAAGGAGGCCAGGCCCTCCGTCCTGCTGCCGCACCTTCCCGGGCTCGGCTTCGTCTCCCCGGTGGAGGAGCACGAGGGCCGCCGGGTGGTGGCCGGGCAGAAGCGGATGCAGGTGGTCTCCGACATCCTGCTGGGCTGGACGACGGTGGAGGGGCGGCCCTTCCAGGTGCGTCAGTTCCGCAACCGCAAGGGCAGCGTGGACCCGGCGGCGCTGTCCGCCGACCAGTTCGACGACTACGGGCGGATGACCGGAGCCCTGCTGGCGCGGGCGCACGCGCACAGCGCGGATCCGCGGCTGCTGGCCGGGTACTGCGGCAAGGGCGACGAGCTGGACGAGGCCATGGCCGGCTTCGCCGTGGCCTACGCGGACCGGAGCGAGGCCGACCACGCGGTGCTGGTGGCGGCGGTGCGGTCCGGGCGGATCGCGGCGGAGGCCGGGGTCTGAGCTGTCGGGGTCCGAGCAGCGGGCTCCGAGCAGCGGGCTCCGAGCCGCAGGGTCTGAGCAGCCGGGATGTTTCACGTGAAACCGGTGGATGTTTCACGTGAAACAGTCGGGCCCCGGGGCCTTAGGCTGGCCGGGTGAGCGAGCAGACAGTTCCCGAAGCGCCCGAGCCCGGCTCCGGCCCCGGCCCCGCTGCCGACGAGCGGCCCGAGGCGCGCCTGGAGCGCGCCGTGCGGGCTGCGGAGCAGGCGCTGATCGAGTTCGAGATCGCGGTGGAGACCTTCCGGGTGGAGGTGGAGAACTTCTCCCGCCTCCACCACCAGAAGCTCGGACCGATGTACTCGCGGCTCGACGAGCTGGACGCCCTGATCGCCGAGGCGAAGGCGGCGCGGACCGGTGACCCGGAGGACCTGCGCCGTGCGCGCGAGGCCCGCTCGCTGGTGATGCCGATGCCCGGGGTGGACGAGCTGTTCCACGACTGGCTGGATTCGGACGGGATGTCCGACGACGCCTCCGCGATGCTCACGGACCGCGCGGTGCGGCCGCCGGAGCGGGTGCGTCCCTCGGAGGAGGTGCGCCGCCTCTACCGCGAGCTGGTCCGCCAGGCACACCCGGACCTGGCCCAGGACGAGACCGAGCGCGAGCGGCGCGACGAGTTCATCGCGCGGGTCAACGCGGCCTACGGGCGCGGCGAGGAGCAGGTGCTGCGGGAGCTGGCCGAGGAGTGGGCGGCCGGCCCGGCGCCGGCCGAAGCGCGGCTGAGCGAGAGCGAGGAGCTGTACGAGCGCCTGGAGTGGCTCGCGCGCCGCAAGGAGCTGCTGTCGCTGGTGGCCCGGGAGCTCGAGGAGAGTGCGATCGGGTCGATGCTGCGGATGGCCCCGGAGGACCCGGACCGGCTGCTGGAGCAGATCGCGGAGCAGCTGCTCGGCGATGTCGAGAAGCGCGAGGCGGAGCTGGCGGCGCTCGCCGCCGAGTGAGGCCGCGGCGGGGGCCGGGTGCGGCAGAGGCGGCCGGGTCGGCGGGCCCGGTCGGATAGGTTGGCTCAGCTATCCGTGACGAGAGAAGGCGACAGACATGAACTCCGGACCGCTTCCCTCGGTGGCCGCTTCCGCACTGCCCTCCGAGGCCTTCGTCCTCGACGTTCGTGAGAACGACGAATGGGCGGCCGGCCATGCCGAGGGTGCGCTGCACATCCCGATGAGCGAGTTCGTGGCGCGCATCGGTGAGCTGACCGAGAAGCTCGAGGACGAGCGCCCGGTCTACGTGATGTGCCGGGTCGGCGGGCGCTCCGCCCAGGTGGCCCAGTACCTGCGGGGCCAGGACATCGAGGCCGTGAACGTGGCCGGCGGCATGCAGGACTGGGAGGCCGCGGGCCGCCCGGTCGTCACCGACGCGGGCGCCCCGGGCTTCGTCGTCTGAGACGGCCTAGGCGAGGGGGTGGGCGGCCAGTAGGTCGCCCAGGGCCTCCTCGTGGGCCGCGGCCGGGCCGAGCTGGAGCTCCAGCTGCTTGGCCCAGGCGTGGTAGCGGTGCAGCGGGTAGTCGGTGTCGGCGCCGAAGCCGCCGTGCAGGTGCTGGGCGGTCTGCACGACGCGGCGTACGCCCTCGGAGGCCCAGATCTTCGCCACGGCCACGTCACCGGCGCTCGGCAGCGGTCCGCCCGCTCCGCCCGTGGAGGCGTCGAGCCGCCAGGCGGCCTGCCAGAGCGTGACCTCCATGGCGCGCAGGTCGATGTAGCGGTCGGCGGCCTGGACGGCGACGGACTGGAAAGTGGCCACCGGGAAGCCGAACTGCTCGCGCTTGCTCGTGTACTGGCTGGTCATGGTGAGCACGTTCTCGCCGAGGCCGAGCGCGAGCGCGCAGGTCCCGGTGGCCAGGAGCTGGCGCAGGTGGTCCCAGGCGCCGGGCGCTTCGATCAGGTGCGCGGCCGGGACCCGTACTCCGTCGAGGGCGAGCTCGGCGAGCCGCTCCCCGCTCGTGGAGTACTGCTCCGCGAGGGACAGGCCGGCGGCGCCCTTGGGGACGAACGCGAGGACCGCCTCGCCCTCCCCGGTGTGGGCCGGTACGGCGGTCCAGTCGGCGCTGTGCCCCCAGGCGACGGCCGTCTGGACCCCGTCCAGGACCCAGGCGTCCCCGTCCCGGCGTGCGGTGACGGCCAGTTCGGCCGGGTCGTGGCCGCTGCGGCCGTGCGCGGCGACGGTGAGGACGAGGCCGCCGTTCCCGGCGCCGGGCAGCAGGGCGCCGGCCAGCTCGGGGCCGCCGTGGGCCTGGACGGCCATGGCGGTGGCGCAGTGCTCCAGCAGCGGCACCCGGGCCAGCACCCGCGCGGCCTCGCGCAGCACCAGGCACAGGGCTATCGCGTCGAGTCCGGAGCCGCCGTGCTCCTCGGCCAGGACCAGGCTCAGCAGATCGGAGTCGGCGAGCTTGGCCCACAGGTCCCGGTCGAACTCCTCGGCCACCGCCCTCGGGGTGAGCGCGGGGCTGGGCACGCCGTCGGGGGCCACGTCCGCGAACACGGCCTTGGCCGCCTCGACGGCGGCCTGCTGCTCCTCGGTGAAGGTGAAGTCCACTGCCTGTCCTCCCGCGTGCCCGGATCGTGCTCTGCCTGACGGTGCGTCAAGATAGAACACGTTCCTAAAAATGCACAGCCCTGAAATTGGGCAGGGGGGCGGCGGCGCGGCCCGTCAGCGGTCGAAGTCGATCTCCACGTCCCCCGACACCGGGTGCGACTGGCAGGCCAGCACGAACCCGGCCTCCGTCTCCTGCTCCTCCAGGGCGAAATTGCGGTCCATCCGCACCTCGCCCGATACGACGAAGGCCCGGCAGGTGCCGCACACTCCGCCCTTGCAGGCGTACGGGGCGTCCGCACGGGCCCGCAGCACCGCGTCGAGCAGGGACTCCCCGTCGCGCACCGGCCAGGTGCCCGAGCGGCCGTCGAGCCGCGCCGTGACCCGGCCGCTGGTGGCCTCGGCCGAAGCGGGGCGTGCGGGCGGGGCGGTGTCCTCGACGTGGAAGACCTCCTCGTGGACCCGGGTGCGGGGCACGCCGAGCGCGCCCAGCGCCTGCTCCGCTCCCGTGACCAGCCCGTACGGCCCGCACAGGAACCAGCCCGTGACCTCCGCGACCGGCAGCAGGGCGGGCAGCAGCTCCGTCAGCCGCTCCTCGCCGAGCCGCCCCGAGGGCAGTCCGGCCTCCTGCTCCTCCCGGGACAGCACGGTGACGAGCTGGAACCGGTCGGGATAGCGGTCCTTGAGGTCGGCGACCTCCTCCAGGAACATCGTCGAGGCCGCGCTGCGGTCGCTGCGCACCAGGCAGAACCGGGCGTCGGGGCGGGCGGCGAGCAGGGTCGCGGCGATCGACAGCACCGGGGTGATGCCGCTGCCGCCGACGATCGCGGCGTAGTGCGCGGCGGGCGGCGCCGCCGCGGGGTCCAGGACGAACCGGCCGGCCGGGACCATCACGTCCAGGACGTCCCCGGGGGCGATCTCCTTGTGGGCGAAGGTGGAGAACTCCCCGCCCTCCACCAGCCGCACCCCGACCCGCAGCTCGGCGGGTCCGGGCCCGTCCGGGGCCGGGGCGGGGGAGCAGATCGAGTACGTACGCCTGATCTCCACCGCGGCGTCTCCCGCGCCGCCGGGGGCCTGCCGGCGCAGGGTCAGGTGCTGGCCGGGCTCGTGCCGGTACTCGGAGCGCAGCTCCGGCGGGACGGCCAGGGTCAGGGCCACGGAGTCCTCGGTGAGCCGGTCGACCGCCGTCACCGTCAAGGTGTGGAACGCGCCGTGGCGCGCGGGGCGCGCCTGCGTGGGCGACGGCGACGGCGGTGACACGGCCATCTACAGCTCCTTGAAGTGGTCGAACGGTTCGCGGCAGGCGGTGCAGCGGCGCAGCGCCTTGCATGCGGTGGAGGAGAACCGGCTGAGCAGCTCGGTGTCGGTCGATCCGCAGTTCGGGCAGCGGACGGACAGGGTGAGCGGGACCGGTCCGCCGGCGGCGTGCGACCGCGGCGGGGCGATGCCGAACTCCGCGAGCTTGCGGCGGCCTTCGGCGCTGATGTCGTCGGTGGACCAGGCGGGGGCCAGCACGGTCCGCACCCGGACCTCGGTTATGCCGTGGTCGGTCAGGACCCGCTCGATGTCGGCGGACATGGCCTCGATGGCCGGGCAGCCGGTGTAGGTGGGGGTCAGGGTGACCTCCACGTGGCCGTCCTCGTGCATCCGGACCCCGCGCATCACGCCGAGCTCGGCGAGGGTCAGCACCGGCAGTTCCGGGTCGGGGACGGAGCCGGCCAGCTCGGCCAGCTCCACCTCCAGCCGGGTCTGCCCGGTGCTCGCGCCGGTCACCACGATGCCCCCGGGTGGCTGCGGTGCAGGTGCTGCATCTCCGCGAGCAGTCGGCCGAACGACTCGGTGTGCAACCCCTGCCGGCCGGCTCCGGCGGCCCAGGCTCCGTGCCGCGGCCCCTGGGGCAGCTCCAGTCCGGCCCGCTCCAGTACGCCGCCCACCGCGGCCAGCCAACGGCCTTCCAGGGCGGCCCAGTCGATCCCGTCGAGCCCCTCCACCGGCCGGAACATCTCCCCGGTGTACTTCCACAGCCCGTCGAGGCCGGCCCGCATCCGGCGCCGGCTCTCCTCGGTGCCGTCGCCGAGGCGCAGCGTCCACTGCTCGGCGTGGTCGCGGTGGTAGTCGGTCTCCTTGACCGCCTTGGCGGCGAGCGGCGCGAACGGGCCGTCCCCGAGCGCCAGTTCCCCGTAGAGCTCGTGCTGGTAGAGCGAGAAGTAGAGCTGGCGCGCGATGGTGTGGGCGAAGTCGCCGTTCGGCTGCTCGACCAGCTGGAGGTTGCGGAAGGCCCGCTCCTCGCGGAGGTAGGCCAGCTCGTCCTCGTCGCCGGCCTGCGACAGCAGGACGCGGGCCTGGCCGAGCAGGTCGAGGGCGATGTTGGCGAGGGCGACCTCCTCCTCCAGGACGGGCGCGTGGCCCGCCCACTCGGCGAGGCGGTGCGAGAGGATCAGCGCGTCGTCGCCGAGGGCCAGCGCGGCCGCCGTCGCCGCAGTCGTAACCGCTCCGGTGCTCGTCACAGGTGCTGCACCCCCTCGGGGATCTCGTAGAAGGTGGGGTGCCGGTAGGGCTTGTCGGCGGACGGGGCGAAGAACGGGTCCCGCTCGTCCGGGGAGGAGGCGGTGATCTCCGTGGAGGGCACCACCCAGATCGAGATGCCCTCGCCGCGCCGGGTGTAGAGATCGCGGGCGTTGCGCAGGGCCATCTCCGCGTCGGGGGCGTGCAGGCTGCCCGCGTGCGTGTGCGAGAGGCCGCGCCGCGAGCGGACGAACACCTCCCACAGGGGCCAGTTCCGCGTCATACCCGAGCCTCGCTTCCGATGGTGGCCGCGGCGGACGTGCCCGCCGCCTGCTTCTCCGCATACGCCGCGGCCGCGTCGCGCACCCAGGCGCCTTCCTCGTGCGCCGCGCGGCGCTGTCCGATCCGCTCCTCGTTGCACGGGCCGTTGCCCTTGAGGACCTCCCAGAACTCCGTCCAGTCGATGGCGCCGAAGTCGTGGTGCCCGCGCTCCTCGTTCCACTTCAGGTCCGGGTCGGGCAGGGTCAGCCCCAGCGACTCGGCCTGCGGGACGGCGATGTCCACGAAGCGCTGGCGCAGCTCGTCGTTGGAGTGGCGCTTGATCCGCCAGGCCATCGACTGCGCCGAGTGCCCCGATTCGGCGTCGGGCGGGCCGAACATCATCAGCGAGGGCCACCACCAGCGGTCGACGGCGTCCTGCGCCATCGCGTGCTGGGCCTCGGTGCCCCGGGAGAGGGCGAGGAGCAGCTCGTACCCCTGGCGCTGGTGGAAGGACTCCTCCTTGCAGATCCGGACCATGGCCCGCGCGTACGGCCCGTAGGAGCAGCGGCAGATCGGGACCTGGTTGGTGATCGCCGCGCCGTCCACGAGCCAGCCGATCGCGCCGACGTCGGCCCAGGTCAGCGTGGGGTAGTTGAAGATCGAGGAGTACTTCTGCTTGCCGGCGTGGAGCTTGTCGAGGAGCTCGTCGCGGCTGGTGCCCAGGGTCTCGGCGGCGCTGTACAGGTACAGGCCGTGGCCGGCCTCGTCCTGGACCTTGGCCATCAGGATCGCCTTGCGGCGCAGGGAGGGCGCGCGGGTGATCCAGTTCGCCTCGGGCTGCATGCCGATGATCTCGGAGTGGGCGTGCTGGGCCATCTGGCGGACCAGGGTCGCGCGGTACTCGTCGGGCATCCAGTCGCGCGGCTCCACCCGCTCGTCGGCCGCCACGGCCGCGTCGAAGGCCGCCGCGAGCTGTGCGCCGAGGTCGGCGGTCACGCCGATCCCCGCGTCCTGCCCCGCGCCATGCCCCGCTTCCGGGGTCACTGCCACCATCACGGCCCCCTGTCAGAGGTCTTTTCCCGCCTCGTCCCGCCCGACCGACCGATCGTTCGGTTCATGCTCTTCAATGGTGGGACGAGGGCCCGTAGGGTGTCAACCTCTGTGGTCAACCCTGTGGACACCGGACGATCGGGGCGGGATGGATTCGAACGCGCGCGAGCCCCTCGAAGGAGCGGTTCCACCCCCGCCCAGAGCGCCCGGAATCGCCGGTCTGTCCACCCCCTACAAGGTCGTCACGGCCCTCGCGCTCGGGGCGGTGGCGGTGGCCTCCTGCTGGCACCTGGCCCTCGTCTTCCTGCACGTGGCCCCCTCCAACACGGTCAGCAAGCAGCACGCGCGCGTGATCGACTGGTGGGTCTACCCCGAGTTCGAACAGAACTGGAAGCTCTTCGCCCCCAACCCGCTCCAGCAGAACATCGCCGTGGAGGTGCGCGCGGAAGTGCGGACCGACGACGGCCTGCTGGTCGCGGGCGACTGGCGCGGGCTCTCCGCCGAGGACGGCGCGGCCATCCGCCACAGCCTGCTGCCGAGCCACACCGAGCAGAACGAGCTCCGCCGGGCCTGGGACTTCTTCACCACCTCCCACGACGAGGACAACAAGTCCACCGGCGACCGCGGCGCACTCGCCGAGGAGTATCTGCGCCGGATCGCCCTGGACCGGCTGGACGCGCGCACCCCGGCCGAGGGGCGGATCGTGCGGATCCAGCTGCGCGGGGCCACCACGGAGGTCGCCGCACCCCCGTGGTCGGACGAGACGACCGACACCAAGACGTACTACCGGGAGCTGCCGTGGTGGACGGTCTGAGGAGGCTCAGGGCCGACGGCGGCCGGGCGCTGGCCCGGGTCAGCGGGCAGGCGCTGGGCCCGTACCAGAGCGCGGTGGTCCGCATCGGCTTCGCGGGCACCTGGCTGTTCTTCCTGCTGCGGGAGCTCCCGAACCGCCACGAGCTCTACGGGCCGGACGGGCCCTGGAGCTGGGAGCTGGCGCAGCGGCTGATCGACTCGAACCGCGCCTTCACGGTGCTGATGTGGTCGGACTCGGCGCTCTGGTTCGAGATCGTCTACGCCGTCGCGGTGCTGTCGTCCGCCCTGCTGATGCTGGGCTGGCGCACCCGGGCGACCTCCGTGGTGTTCATGGTCGGCGTGCTGTCCCTGCAGAACCGCAGCGTCTTCATGGGCGACGGCGGGGACAACGTCATCCACCTGATGGCGATCTACCTCGTCCTGACCCGGTGCGCGCGGGTCTGGTCGCTGGACGCCCGCCGCGCCCGCCGCCTCGGCTCGGCCTCGGCCGGGCCGGCGGGGCCGGTGCTGTGGTGGGTGCTCGGCTCGGTGTTCGCCTTCGGGGCGGTGACCGGGCGGTTCAGCACCGTCTGGCTGGTGGTCTTCACCGCCCTGTGGGTGCTCGCCGCGCTGTGGTGGATGGTCGACCGGTACGAGCCGGAGGGGGAGGGGCGGGCCGTCCTCGACGTCCTGGCCAACCTGCTGCACAACGCGGGGATGCTGGTGATCATGGTGGAGGTCTGCCTGATCTACGCGACGGCCGGGTGGTACAAGATCCAGGGTTCGCGGTGGCAGGACGGCACGGCGCTGTACTACCCGCTGAACCTGGACTACTTCACCCCGTGGCCCGGGGTCTCGTCCTTCCTCGCGAGCAGCGGGACGCTGGTCATGCTGCTGTCCTACGGGACGGTCGCGGTTCAGGTGGCGTTTCCGTTCACCGTGTTCAACCGGCGGATCAAGAACGTGCTGCTGGCGGTGATGATGCTGGAGCATGCGGGGATTGCGGTGCTGCTGGGGTTGCCGTTCTTCTCGCTGGCGATGATCGCCGCTGATGCGGTGTTCCTGCCTACGGCTTTCCTGGTCTGGCTCGGGGCGCGAGTCGCCGTGCGGGGGTCCGTTCCGGACCGGGAGCCGGGGCCGTACGCGGATCCGGCTCCCGATCCGGAGCCTGCGCTGCCCAGCACCGTTCCGCGCTGAAGGTCGGCCCTGCGGGGCTTGTCCCCCACCCGCCCTTCCACCGTTCCCCGGGCTGCGCCCGGACCCCTTCGCGCGTGCGGCGCCGTTGCCGGGGGCCAGCCCCCGGACCCCCGCTCCTCAAACGCCGGAGGGGCTGAGTTTGCCCCGGGGGAAGGGACCGGTGGGGAGGGGACCGTACGCTCGGCGTATGAGTGAGTACGGGAGTCCCGGGGAGATCGCGCGGCAGTGGGAGGAGGCTGCCGGGAGGCAGGAGCTGGTCCTCCTCGACGGGTTCCACGCGCTGAAGCACGCGCTGCGGTTCGGGGCCGATGTGCGGATGGTCGTTGCCGATGATCCGGACGGCGTACGGGGGCTTGCGCGCGAGCTGGCGCCTGACGTGGAGGCGGACGTCGTCCGGCTGGTGCGGCGGGCTTCGCTCAAGGAGCTGGTGGCGCGGGTGCACCCCACCGGGGTGGCGGCGCTCGCGGTCCGGCCCGACGGGGCCGAGGGGCGGGCCCGGCTCGACGCACGGCCCAGGACGGCCCCGATCGTCGTCCTCGACAACCCCCGCAATCTCGGCAACGTCGGCGCCGTCGTCCGGCTCGCCGCAGGTTTCGGCGCCACCGGGGTGCTCACCCGGGGGGATCTGGACCCCTGGCACCCCAACGTGGTCCGGGCCGGCGCGGGCCTGCACTACGCCACCACCGTGGACCGTGTGGAGCTGGAGACGCTGCCGCCCGGCCCGCTGTACGCCCTCGACCCGGAGGGCGAGGACATCCGCGCCCTCACCCTCCCGGACGATGCCCTGCTCGCCTTCGGCTCCGAACGCCACGGGATCTCGCCCGAGCTGCGCGCCCGCGCCGATCACCTGGTGTCCCTGCCGATGCGGCCGCAGGTCTCCAGCTACAACCTGGCCACCAGTGTGGCCATGACTCTCTTCCACTGGGGTGGGCCGAAGGGGACCCACTAGGGCTCAGCCCTGGCGGCGGACCTCCACCACGCGGAAGCGGTTCGAGACGAACGCCCCGTCGCACAGCGCGGCGTTCGCCGCCGGGTTGCCGCCGGAGCCGTGGAAGTCGGAGAAGGCCGCGGTCTGGTTCACGTAGACCCCGCCCGTCAGGTTCAGCGAGAGCTGCGCCGACTCCTCCAGGCAGACCTCCTCGATGGCCCGCTCGGTGTCCGCGGAGGTGGTGTACGCCCCGACCGTCATGGCGCCCTTCTCGCGGACGGTGCGCCGCAGCAGGTCGAGGGCGCCCTGCGTGGAGTCGACCGCCACGGCGAAGGAGACCGGGCCGAAGCACTCGGAGAGGTAGGGGGCGGAGTCGTCCGGCTTGGCCGAGTCCAGCTTCACCATCACCGGGGTGCGTACGACCGCGCCCGGGAACTCCGGGTTCGTCACCTCGCGCGAGGCCAGCGCGACCTCGCCGAGCCCGGCCGCGGCCTCCAGGCGGGCCTTCACGTCCGGGTTGACCAGGGCGCCGAGCAGGGCGTTGGCCCGCGCGTCGTCGCCGAGGAGGCCGCCGACCGCTGCGGCGAGGTCCGAGACGACCTCGTCGTAGGACTTGTGCCCGGCGTCGGTCTCGATGCCGTCGCGCGGGATCAGCAGGTTCTGCGGGGTGGTGCACATCTGGCCGCTGTACAGGGACAGGGAGAAGGCCAGGTTGGACAGCATGCCCTTGTAGTTGTCGGTGGAGTCCAGGACGACGGTGTTGACGCCGGCCTTCTCCGTGTAGACCTGCGCCTGGCGGGCGTTGACCTCCAGCCAGTCACCGAACTCGGTGGAGCCGGTGTAGTCGATGACCTTGATCTCGGGCCGGACGGCGAGCTCCTTGGCGATGCCCTCGCCCGGACGCTCCACGGCCAGCGCGACCAGGTTCGGGTCGAAGCCGGCGTCGGCCAGGACCTCGCGGGCCACCTGGACGGTCAGCGCCAGCGGGAGCACGGCGCGCGGGTGCGGCTTGACCAGCACCGGGTTGCCGGTGGCGAGGGAGGCGAAGATGCCCGGGTAGCCGTTCCAGGTGGGGAAGGTGTTGCAGCCGATCATCAGGGAGATGCCGCGCGGGACGGCCGTGAAGGTCTTGCCCAGCTCCAGCGGGTCCTTCTTGCCCTGCGGCTTCGACCAGTCGGCCTGCCCCGGGACGCGGGTCTGCTCCTCGTACGCGTAGGCGATCGCCTCCAGGCCGCGGTCCTGCGCGTGGGGGCCGCCCGCCTGGAACGCCATCATGAAGGCCTGGCCGCTGGTGTGCATGACGGCGTGCGCGAACTCGTGCGTCCGCGCCGAGATCCGGGCCAGGATCTCGATGCAGACCAGGGCGCGCGCCTCGGGGCCGGCGTCCCGCCAGGCGCCCATGCCGGCCCGCATCGCGGGCAGCAGCACCTCCGGGTCCACGTGCGGGTACTCGACGCCGAGCTCCACGCCGTACGGGGAGGTCTCCGCGCCGGTCCAGCCGTCGGTGCCGGGCTGCCCGAGGTCGAGCCGGGTGCCGCGCAGCGCCTCGAAGGCGGCGAGGCCGTCGGCCGGCGCGGTCTCGCCGTACGCCTTGGGGTGCTCGGGGTGCGGGGACCAGTAGGCGCGGCTGCGGATGGTGGCCAGCGCCTGGTCCAGGGTGGGCCGGTGCTTGGCGGTCAGCTGGGGGACGGTGAGCTCGGCGGCCATCAGGGACCAACTCCTCTTTGAGCCGGGCGGGATCAGGCGATCGGGGCAGGCAAGAAGGGATGAACAAGAGCAGACTGGAGTTAGAGTAACCGAACGATCGGTCGGGACAAGAGGGCCCGGCAGGCCTGTGGACAAGTCGGTGCGGGAGGATCTGGGCATGACAGCAATCGAGCGGTCCCGCACAGTGGCGGTCGTCGGCGCCGGCACCATGGGGCAGGGCATCGCCCAGGTCGCCCTTCTCGCAGGTCACCGCGTGCTGATCTACGACATCAACGCCGCGCTCGCCTCCGACGCGGTCGGTTTCGTCCAGGACCGGGTCGAGCGGATGGCCGCCAAGGGCCGCCTGGACCGCGCCGAGGCCGAGGACGCGATCGACCGGATCGCATCGGCCGCCGGGCTGGCGGAGCTGGCCGGTGCCGCCCTCGTCGTGGAGGCGGTCGTCGAGGACGTCACCGTCAAGCGCGCACTGTTCGCGGCACTCGAAGAGGTGGTTTCGCCGGACGCGCTACTGGCCACCAACACCTCCTCCCTCTCGGTCACCGAGCTCGCCGCCGGGCTCGCGCACCCCGGCCGCTTCCTGGGCCTGCACTTCTTCAACCCGGCCCCGCTGCTCCCGCTGGTCGAGGTGGTCTCCGGGTTCGCGACGGAACCGGCCGCCGCCGACCGCGCGTACGCCACCGTCCTGGGCTGGGGGAAGACGCCGGTGCGCTGCGCCGACACCCCGGGCTTCATCGTCAACCGGATCGCCCGGCCCTTCTACGCCGAGGCCTTCGCGGTGTACGAGGAGCAGGGCGCCGACCCGGCCACCATCGACGCCGTGCTCCGCGAGAGCGGCGGCTTCAAGATGGGCCCCTTCGCGCTGACCGACCTGATCGGCCAGGACGTCAACGAGGCCGTCACCCGCTCGGTGTGGGAGTCCTTCTTCCGCAGCCCCAAGTTCACCCCGTCCCTCGCGCAGCGCCGCCTGGTCCAGTCGGGCCGCCTCGGCCGCAAGTCGGGCCACGGCTGGTACCCGTACGGCCCGGACGCGAAGGCCCCGGCCCCGCACACCGCGGGCCCCGAGGAGGCGCCCGCGAAGGTGACCGTCGTCGGTGACCTCGGACCGGCGGCCGGCCTCCTCGACCTCCTGGAGGAGGCCGGGATCGAGGTCGTGGACGTCGAGCACGGGGGCCCGTACATCCAGCTCCCCGGCGAGGGGCAGCTCGTGCTCGCCGACGGCAAGACGGCGATCGAGTTCGCCGACGTCGTCTACTTCGACCTCGCCTTCGACTACCGCGACGCCACCCGGATCGCGCTCTCCGTCAGTGAGGACACGAGCGAGCGGACCCTCGCGGAGGCCGTCGGGCTGTTCCAGAAGCTCGGCAAGAAGGTCTCCGTCATCGGCGACGTCCCCGGCATGATCGTCGCCCGGACGGTCGCGATGCTGATCGACCTCACCGCCGACGCCGTCGCGCGCGGGGTGGCGGGCGCCGAGGACATCGACACGGCGATGCGGCTCGGGGTCAACTACCCGGCGGGCCCCGCCGAATGGCACGACCGGCTCGGCCGCGACTGGGCGTACGACCTGCTGCACCACCTCGACGAGCGCTGTCCCGGCGGCCGGTACGCGCCGTCGCTGGCGCTGTACAAGCTGGGCTACGCGGCGGGCGATGACGCCGCGGAGGACGACGAGGCGGGGGAGACCGAATGACCACGGCCAAGCGGGACACGTACACGCCCGAGACGCTGCTGTCCGTCGCCGTCCAGATCTTCAACGAGCGCGGCTACGACGGCACCTCCATGGAGCACCTCTCCAAGGCCGCCGGCATCTCGAAGTCCTCGATCTACCACCACGTCGCCGGCAAGGAGGAGCTGCTCCACCGCGCCGTCAGCCGGGCCCTGGACGAGCTCTTCGCGGTCCTGGCGGAGCCGGGGGCGATACGCGGCCGCGCGGTCGAACGCGTCGAGTACGTCACGCGCCGCACGGTCGAGGTCCTCGTCGCGGAGCTGCCCTACGTGACCCTGCTGCTGCGGGTCCGGGGCAACACCCGCACCGAGCGCTGGGCCCTGGAGCGCCGCCGCGAGTTCGACCACCAGGTCGCGGAGCTGCTGAAGTCCGCGGCCGCCGAGGGCGACCTCCGGGCGGACGTGGACATCCGCCTCGCCACCCGCCTCCTCTTCGGCATGGTCAACTCCCTGGTCGAGTGGTACCGCCCGCACCCGGGCACCACCCCCGACCAGCTCGCGGACGCGGTGGTCAGCATGGCCCTGGACGGCCTGCGCACGCAGCGCTGAGGGGCGGCGCCGGGCGAGGTGAGTTCAGGCGGCGCCGCTGGCATCCGGGGCGATGAAGCGCCGGTGGAGGGGGGCGAACGTCACCTGGGGCTCGGTCGTGATGCCCAGTTCCCCCTTGACCACGGGGGCGACCCTGTCGGCGATGAACCGCGTGAAGTGGTCCTCGGTCTCCCAGACGTCGGCCACGTGGAAGCCGTCGTCGGCGAACCAGCCCATGTGCATCACGAAGCCGTCCGGAGCGTCGTCTTCCCAGCCGACCCGGTCACGCGTCGCGTCGTACACCTCTGGAGTGATCTCGGGCCACACAAAGGTCATCACGACTGCCACGGGGGTTCCTCTCGATCGCCTCGGTGCGCCGCAGCCTGTGCGGCACGGCAGCACGACGCTAAGCAGGTCGGGCTCGCCGGGCACGTCGGAGCAGCCATTCGGAGCAGGTCGCCGCGCTGCAGGGAGGGCTGCCGCGCCGCCATGCGGCCCCTAGTCCTCCGTGATCGTCGGGCCGGCGGACGGATCGCGGGCCAGGAGGTCCGTTTCTTCGAAGACCAGCAGGGTGCGGGTGGAGAGGACCTCCGGGATGGACTGGAGGCGGGTCAGGACCAGCTCGCGCAGAGTGCGGTTGTCCGGGGTGTGGACCAGGAGCAGGACGTCGAAATCGCCGCTGACCAGGGCGATGTGGGCGGCGCCGGGGAGCTCGCGGAGCTGTTCGCGGACCGTGCGCCAGGAGTTCTGGACGATCTTCAGGGTGATGTAGGCGGAGGCGCCCTGGCCCGCGCGCTCGTGGTTGACGCGGGCGGTGAAGCCGCGGATCACCCCGTCGTCGATGAGCCGGTTGATCCGGGCGTAGGCATTGGCCCGGGACACGTGGACCTGCTCGGCGACGGAGCGTATGGAGGCGCGGCCGTCCGCCTGGAGCAGCCGCACGATGGACCGGTCGATCGGGTCGAGGGGGCGGGGCGGCAGCGGCGGCGGCACCGCCGGTCCGGGGGCTACCGGCGGTACGGGTGCGCCCCCGAGTGCGCCCCCCGTCCCGGAACCCGCTCCGGCCATTTGTTCATCCGTCATCGCCCGATGCCTGCCTCTCCTGGACGTCCTGCACCCATACCAGGGCGTCGGCGCCACTTTGTCCACAGCCTGGCGCCGCCTGTAGCCAAATTGCCCGGGCAACCGAACAATCGGTAGGTGAGGCGCCTCACACCCGGGGCCCTCCCTGCCCGCTTCCCACGAGGAGGTGTACGCCGCCATGACGGTCCAAGAGCTGCCCGGTGCCGGTGCGTCCCACCGCTCCACCCCGCCGCCCGCCTGGAGGCCCCGTACGGATGCCGCCCCGCTGCTCCCGGACCCCGAGCCGTACCGGGTGCTGGGCACCCCGGCCGCCGACCGGCTCGACCCCGAGCTGATGCGCCGGTGCTACGCCGAGCTGGTGCGCGGCCGCCGCTACAACGCCCAGGCCACCGCCCTCACCCGGCAGGGCCGTCTGGCCGTGTATCCCTCCACCGTGGGCCAGGAGGCGTGCGAGATCGCCGCAGCCATGGTCCTGGAGGAGCAGGACTGGCTCTTCCCGAGCTACCGCGACACCCTCGCGGCCGTGGCGCGCGGACTGGATCCCGTAGAGGCGCTGACGCTGCTGCGCGGCGACTGGCACACCGGGTACGACCCGCGCGAGCGCCGGATAGCCCCGCTGTCGACCCCGCTCGCCACCCAGCTGCCGCACGCGGTCGGCCTGGCGCACGCCGCCCGGCTGCGCGGGGACGACGTGGTCGCCCTTGCCATGGTCGGCGACGGCGGCACCAGCGAGGGCGATTTCCACGAGGCCATGAACTTCGCCGCCGTCTGGCAGGCGCCGGTGGTCTTCCTCGTGCAGAACAACGGCTTCGCGATCTCCGTCCCGCTCGCCAAGCAGACCGCCGCCCCGACCCTGGCCCACAAGGCCGTGGGGTACGGGATGCCCGGCCGTCTCGTCGACGGCAACGACATCGCCGCCATGCACGAGGTGCTGTCCGAGGCCGTCCGGCGGGCCCGGTCCGGCGGCGGCCCGACCATGATCGAGGCCGTCACGTACCGCATCGAGGCCCATACCAACGCCGACGACGCCACCCGCTACCGGGGCGACGCCGAGGTCGAGGCGTGGAAGGCGCACGATCCGATCGAGCTGCTGGAGCGCGAGCTGACCGCGCGCGGCCTGCTGGACGAGGCGGGCATCAAGGCCGCCAAGGACGCGGCCGAGGCGATGGCGGCGGCGCTGAGGGACGGGATGAACGCGGAGCCGGTGCTCGACCCCATGGACCTCTTCGGGCACGTCTACGCGCAGCAGACCGGCCGGCTCCGCGAACAGGCGGCCATGCTCCGCGCCGAGCTGGAAGCGGCCGAGCAGGAAGAGCACGAAGAGGGGGACGGATCATGACCACGGTGGCGGTGAAGCCGCCGGCCGCGAAGCCGGCGACCATGGCCCAGGCCCTGAACCGGGCGATGCGCGACGCGATGGCCGAGGACCCCACGGTCCACGTGATGGGCGAGGACGTCGGAGCGCTCGGCGGGGTCTTCCGCATCACGGACGGGCTCGCGAAGGAATTCGGCGAGGACCGCTGTACGGACACCCCCCTCGCGGAGGCCGGCATCCTCGGCGCGGCCGTCGGCATGGCCATGTACGGGCTGCGGCCGGTCGTGGAGATGCAGTTCGACGCCTTCGCGTACCCGGCTTTCGAGCAGCTGATCTCGCACGTGGCGAAGATGCGCAACCGGACCAAGGGCGCGATGCCGCTCCCGATCACGATCCGGGTGCCGTACGGCGGCGGGATCGGCGGCGTGGAGCACCACTGCGACTCCTCCGAGGCCTACTACGTGGCCACGCCCGGGCTCACCGTCGTCACCCCGGCGACGGTCGAGGACGCGTACGGACTGCTGCGCGCCTCCATAGCCAGCGACGACCCGGTGATCTTCCTGGAGCCGAAGCGGCTGTACTGGTCCAAGGCCGACTGGTCGCCCGAGGCGCCCGCGGCGGTCCCCGGCATCGGCGAGGCACTCGTCCGGCGGACCGGCACGAGCGCGACGCTGATCACCTACGGCCCCTCCCTGCCGGTGTGCCTGGAGGCGGCCGAGGCGGCGCGCGAGGAGGGCTGGGACCTGGAGGTCGTGGACCTGCGCTCGCTGGTCCCCTTCGACGAGGAGACCGTCGTGGCCTCCGTACGCCGGACCGGGCGCGCGGTGGTGGTCCACGAGGCCGGCGGCTTCGGCGGACCGGGCGCGGAGATCGCCGCCCGTATCTCGGAGCGGTGCTTCCACCACCTGGAGGCCCCCGTCCTGCGGGTCACCGGCTTCGACATCCCCTATCCGCCGCCGATGCTGGAGAAGCACCACCTGCCCGGCGTGGACCGGATCCTGGACACGGTGGCCCGTCTGCAGTGGGAGAACTGATGCCGCAGGTCATGGAGTTCAAGCTGCCCGACCTGGGTGAAGGGCTGACCGAGGCGGAGATCGTCCGCTGGCTGGTGGCGGTCGGCGACGTCGTCGCCATCGACCAGCCCGTCGTCGAGGTCGAGACGGCCAAGGCGATGGTGGAGGTGCCCTGCCCGTACGGCGGCGTGGTCACCGCCCGCTTCGGCGAGGAGGGGACGGAACTGCCCGTCGGCGCACCGCTGATCACGGTGGCCGTGGGTGCGCAGTGCGCGCCGGCCGATGCCGTCGCCCCCGAGGGGGCCCAGGGTTCCGCGAACGCGCCCCGGCCCCTGATCGGTTACGGCTCGGACGATTCACGTCCGGCGCGTCGGAGGCGGGTGCGACCCGGCTCCGCCGCGCCGGGGGCGGCTCCCGCGGCTCCGGCTCCGGCCGCGGTCGCGGTGGTCACGGCACCACCCGTCACGGCACCGCCCGTCACGGCACCGGCGGCCGCCGCACCGGCCGTCGTCGCCGGGCCGGTGCCGGTCATCTCGCCGCTGGTGCGCAAGCTGGCGCGGGACCACGGGGTGGACCTGCGCGCCCTGCGCGGCTCCGGGCCCGAGGGGCTGATCCTGCGGGCGGACGTCGAGGCGGCGCTGCGCGCACCGGAGCCGGCTCCGTCGGCGCCCGTTGCTGTCTCCGCCGCGCCGGAGGGCGCCACGCGGATCCCCCTCAAGGGGGTGCGCGGGGCGGTCGCGGACAAGCTGTCGCGCAGCCGGCGCGAGATTCCGGACGCCACCTGCTGGGTGGACGCGGACGCCACCGAGCTGATGGCGGCCCGGGCGGCGATGAACGCCGCGGGCGGCCCGAAGATCTCGGTGCTCGCGCTGCTCGCCCGGATCTGCACGGCGGCGCTGGCCCGGCACCCGGAGCTCAACTCCACGGTGGACCTGGCGGCGAACGAGATCGTCCGGCTGCCGGCCGTGCACCTGGGCTTCGCCGCGCAGACGGAGCGGGGCCTGATGGTTCCGGTGGTCCGGGACGCGCAGGCGCGCAGTGCGGAGTCGCTGTCGGCGGAGTTCGCGCGGCTCACGGAGCTGGCGCGGGCGGGGAAGCTGGCTCCGGCCGATCTCACCGGTGGCACCTTCACCCTGAACAACTACGGGGTGTTCGGGGTCGACGGCTCCACGCCGATCATCAACCATCCCGAGGCGGCGATGCTTGGTGTGGGGCGGATCATTGCGAAGCCGTGGGTGCACCAAGGGGAGCTGGCGGTGAGGCAGGTCGTCCAGCTGTCGCTGACCTTCGACCACCGGGTGTGCGACGGCGGGACCGCGGGCGGCTTCCTGCGGTACGTCGCCGACTGCGTCGAGTCCCCCTCGGTACTGCTGCGCAGCCTGTAGCTCCGCGCGGGGTGGCCGGCCCTGCGGGGCGGAGTCCCCTACCCACCCTTCGCCCGTTCCCCGGGGCTGCGCCCCGGACCCCCTCGGGGGCTCCGCCCCCGGACCCGGTCCTCAAACGCCGGCGAGGCTGAATTTTCCCGGCGGAGCCGGAAAATCCAGCCCGTCCGGCGTTTGAGGACCGGGTCCGGGCGGAGCCCGGGGAACGGTGGAAGGGCGGGCAGGGGAACTCCGCCCCGCGCAGCGGCGGCCGGGGGCCGGGCGGCTCAGGTGGTCAGGAGGAGTTTGCCCACGTGGGTGCTCGCCTCCAGGACGCGGTGGGCCTCCGGTGCCTCGCTCATCGGGTAGGTCGCGTGCACCACCGGGTGGATGCGGCCCGCCGCGATCAGGGGCCATACGTGTTCGCGTACGGCCGCGACGATCGCCGCCTTCTCCTCCAGGGGGCGCGCGCGGAGCGTGGTGGCGGTGATCGCCGCCCGCTTCGCCAGCAGGGCGGCCAGGTTCAGTTCCGCCTTGATGCCGCCCTGGAGCCCGATGATCGCGAGGCGGCCGTTCACGGCCAGCGCGTCCACGTTCCGGGTCAGGTACTTCGCGCCCATGATGTCCAGGATCACGTCCGCCCCGGCGCCGCCCGTGGCCGCCCGGATCTCCTCGACGAAGTCCTGCTCGCGGTAGTCGATCAGGATGTCGGCGCCCAGCTCGGCGCAGCGCGCCAGCTTCTCCTTGCCGCCGGCCGTCACCGCGACCCGCGCGCCCACCGCCTTCGCGAGCTGGATCGCCATCGTTCCGATGCCGCTCGATCCGCCGTGCACCAGCAGGGTTTCGCCCGGGCGCAGCCCGGCCACCATGAACACGTTCGACCAGACCGTGGAGACGACCTCCGGCAGGGCCGCCGCCGTCACCAGGTCCACGCCCGCCGGTACCGGCAGCAGCTGGCCCGCCGGGACGGCCACCCGCTGCGCGTACCCGCCGCCGGAGAGCAGCGCGCACACCTCGTCTCCGACCGACCAGCCGGACACCCCGGCCCCGATCGCGGAGATCCGCCCGGAGCACTCCAGGCCGGGATGGGGCGAGGCGCCGGGCGGCGGGTTGTAGAAGCCCTGCCGCTGCAGGACGTCGGCGCGGTTCACGGCGCTCGCCGCCACCTCGACGAGGACCTCGCCGTCTCCGGCCACCGGGTCGGGTGCGTCGGCCCACACCAGGGCCTCGGGGCCGCCGGGCTGTTCGATGGTGATCGCATGCATGGCCGGAGGCTACCGCGCGGATCGCCCGTCAAGTGGAACATCACGGGCTGGTGAAACCGGTGGGGATCGGCATGCGGCGGGCTGTATGACTCTTCTTGCCGGGGGACGCACGCCCACGAGTGGAGGACCGTACGCATGAGCAGCAGTTCAGCAGCCGGTGGCGGCGGTGGCACGAGTCCCACGCCGCCTTCGGGGCCGTCCGGGACGGGCAGGGGCGGGCGGCGAGGATCCGGTACGCGGTTAGGGGAGTGGGCCGCCCTGATCTCCGCCGTCGCGGCGGTGGCGGGTGTGGCCCTGGGCTTCCTCGGTCTGCCCGCACTCATCAAGTCGCCCACGGCGCGGCCCGTCCCGACCGAGACCGTGTACGTCACCGTGACCCCGAGCGCGCCTGCGGCACCGGGGCCCGGACCGTCGGCCTCCGGCCCCGGGGCGAGCACACCGCCGCCGCCCCCGGGCGCCACCACCACACTCACCTTGCCCAAGGCCTACGGGTTCCGCCTGCGGGAGGCCGTGCCGGTCGTCGAACGCGTCTCCAAAGCACTGGACTTCTACCGCGACTCCTCCAACTCGGTGTGGGCGGACAACGGCGGGCGGATCGTCGCCCTCGAACCCCGGGAGCCCGGAACCCTCGACACGTGCAGGGCGGTGACCCGTTTCGTCGAGAAGATCCCGATCGAGTCGCTCCAGACGGGCGCGCGGTTCTGCTTCGAGACCGGCAAGGGCGCCCTCGCCCTGGTGGAGGTCCCGAAGGACGGAGACGCCGGCGGCTTCGTGGTCCTCAACGTCACCCTGCTGGGGACGCGTTAGGGACGGCCTAGTCCACCGGACCCAGGACCACCGGCGGGACGGCCGTCGGGGCGGCGCGGACGATCGTGATCACTCGGTCCGTCAGCTGCAGGGGGCTCGCGTGCGGATCGTCGTACGGGAGCAGGCGGTGGCCGCGCAGGACGCTGACGACCAGGTCGTCGGTGTCCCGGACCGATTTGCCGACCTCCGCCCGGTTCACCGGACGCTCGATCAGGTCCAGTCCGCTGCCCTGCTGGATGAGGTCCTCCATCACGGTGCCCGCGCTCGGGCTGAGCACCGAGAGCCCGAGCAGCCGGCCCGCCGCGCTCGCGCTCGTGATGACCGCGTCAGCGCCCGACTGCTTCAGCAGCGGGGCGTTCTCCTCTTCCCGGACGGCCGCCACGATCTTCGCGCCGCGGTTGAGCTGGCGTGCCGTCAGGGTGACCAGCACCGCCGTGTCGTCGCGCTGGGTGGCGATGACGATCTGACGGGCCTTCTGGATCTCGGCGCGCAGCAGGACTTCGGAGCGCGTGGCGTCGCCGACGACCCCGGTGAACCCCTCCGCGTTGGCGATGTCGATCACCTTCGCGCTGGGGTCGACGATGACGATCTGCTCCCTGCTGAGGCCGGTGGCCAGCAGGGTCTGCAGGGCGGAGCGGCCCTTCGTGCCGAAGCCGACGACGACCGTGTGGTCACGCAAGTTCTTCCTCCAGCGGCTGAGCCGCCACTCTTCCCTGGTGCGTTCGGTGAGCACTTCCAGGGTGGTGCCGACCAGGATGATCAGGAACAGCACGCGCAGCGGGGTGATCAGCAGGACGTTGACCAGCCGCGCGCTGTCGCTGTACGGGACGATGTCGCCGTAGCCGGTCGTCGACAGGGTGACGGTCGCGTAGTAGACGCAGTCGAGGAAGTCGACCTTGTTGTTGGCGTTGTCGTGGTAGCCGTCGCGGTCGATCCACACGATCAGGACCGTCAGGGCCATCACGAACAGGGCCATCAGCAGGCGCCGGGAGACCTGTCGGAGCGGCTTCTCCACGATGCGCTTGGGCAGTTTGATGCGGCGCGAGACGAGCTTCTCGTCGGCGCCGCGCGCCATCGCGTCGGATCCGTGAAGTTTCACGTGAAACATCCCCCCGAGGCCCACGGGAGATCGAGGATCTCCAACTCCTGCCCGGACCGCGCCCCGTTCGGGGGTACGACGGCCAGCGCGTCCGCGGCGGCCACCCCGCGGAGCATCGCCGGCCCGTTGTAGCGCAGCGGTACGGCATGGTCCTCGGTCAGCAGGACCGGTACGAGCCGGGTGTCGTGCGGGTGACCCGGTACGTCGCCCTCCACGGGCACCGCGTACCGGGGGCGCGGGCGCCGTCCGGCGAGGGTGCGCAGCAGCGGTTCGGCGAGCGTGAGCAGCCCGGAGACGGCGGCCAGCGGGTTGCCGGGCAGCCCCACCAGGTGGCGGACCGGATCCCGGCCGGAGGCCCCGCCGGCGATGCGGGCCAGCAGCATCGGGTGCCCGGGACGTACGGCCACCCCGTCGACGAGCAGGACCGCGCCGGCCTTGTCGAGCACGGGGTGGACGTGGTCGACGGGGCCGGAGGCGGTGCCGCCGGTGGTGATGAGCACGTCGGCGGTGGAGCCGGTGACGGCCGCCAGCAGGGCTTCGGCGCCCGCCGGGTCGTCGCCGAGCCGCCGGACCGAGACCACCTCGGCGCCGAGCCGGGTCAGCCAGGGGCCCAGCATGGGGCTCAGGGCGTCGCGGATGAGGCCGTCGTGCGGGGGGCCTTCGGTGAGCAGTTCGTCGCCCAGGACCAGGATCTCCACGCGCGGCCGGGGGCGGGTGGTGAGCTCGTCGTACCCGGCGGCCGCGGCGAGCCCGAGGACGGCGGGGGTCACCAGGGACCCGGCGGGCAGCAGCAGGTCGCCGGAGCGGCATTCCTGGCCGCGCGGGCGGATGTCCTGGCCGGTGGCCACGGGCCGCTGCGCGTACAGCAGGGTGCCGGCCTCGCGGGAATGCTCGCTGCGGATCACGGCGGTGGTGTCCGCCGGGATCCGGGCACCGGTGGCGATCCGTACGGCCTCGCCGTCCGCGAGAGGAGCGGGGCGGTCGCTGCCGGCCAGCGCGCTCTCGCCGGTGCGGATGGTCCAGGGCCCGGGTCCGGCGACGGCCCAGCCGTCCATCGCGGAGGTGTCGAAGGAGGGCAGGTCGCCCAGGGCGTCGAGGGGCGCGGCCAGCACCTCGCCGAGGGCGGCCGGCAGGGGGACCCGGTGGGTGCGGCCGGGGACGCCCGCACCGGCGCGGGCGGCGGCCTCCCGGGCCCGGGCCCAGGCCGAGGCGCGGTGGCCGCCGCCGGCGCCTGCGGAGGCGCCCGCGGTGCCGGCGTCGGGGCGGGGGGCGCGGCTGACCAGGGCCAGGGCCTGGTCGAGGGCGCGGTCGGCGTCGGTGCCGGGGTCGGCGGTCATCCGGAGCCGGTCGCTTCGGGACCGGCGGCCTCGCGGCCGGCTGCTTCCGCGGCCTCGCCCTCCGCGGCCCAGCGCAGGGCCAGTTCGGCGGCCTTGCGGGAGGCCTCGGCCACGGCCTGCGCGGGGTCGGCGCCGGTGGCTTCGGCGTGGGCGGCCGCGTAGCCGACGAGGAAGGTCGTCAGGGGGGCGGCGGGCCGGGCGACGCCGTGGGCGGCGTCACGGGCGAGGTCGAGCAGGGTCTTGGTGTCGACGGCGACGTCGATGCCCAGCTCGTTCTTGACGGCGGTGATCCATTGCTCCAGCACGGTTCCATGCTCTCTGATTCGGGCGCGGGCGGCGGCGAGATCGTCCCAGGTGTCGCAGTCGAAGGAGGCGAGCGGCGCCGCCGCGGTGACCGGGGTGAGGTCGAGTTCGGCGGTGAGGGCGCGCAGGGGGAGGCCGTTCACCGAGCCGTGTTCGGTGGCCAGCAGGGCGATTTCCCTGCGCAGGGGTTCGGCGCGGTACGCGGCGACCAGGGGCTGGTCGCGGCCGCCCGGGTCCCGGAGCAGGGCTCCGTCGCGGGTGTGGTGCTCGGGCGCGTCGAGGGCGCGGAGCAGGGAGTGGACCGTGTCCCGGTCCAGGAACGGCAGGTCGGCGGAGAGTACGAGGACCAGCGGGGCGGTGGTGTGCCGCAGCCCGGCGTCCAGCGCGGCGAGGGGGCCGCCGCCGGGGGGGTCCTCCCGGGCCCAGCGCACGGGGCGGGCGGTGTGCCTGCGGCCGGCGACCACGACGGTGGTGGCGGCGTCTTCGCAGGCCGCGAGGACGCGGTCGAGGAGGGGGCGGCCGCCCACCAGGAGGCCGGGTTTGTCGGCTCCGCCGAGTCGGCTTGCGGCGCCGCCGGCCAGGACGATGGCGTCGTAGGTCATTCCCCGAGTATGCGGGGGGTCGGGGCCGGATGGGCTGCGGCGTTTACCGGGTTCTTACCCGGTGTCCCGGCCGGGGTGGGTCGGCGGCTGCGCCTGCCGGTTCGGCTGCCGCTGCGCGGGGCGGAGTCCCCGCGGCGACCCTTGCTGCTGCGCGGGGCTGGAGTCCCCGCTGCGACCCTTGCTGCTGCGCGGGGCTGTCCCCTACCCGCCCTTCGCCCGTTCCCCGGGCGCTGCCCGGACCCGGTCCTCAAACGCCGGACGGGCTGGGGGTACCGGGCTGCGCCCGGACCCCTTCGGGGCTCCGCCCCGGACCCCGGTCCTCAAACGCCGGACGGCTGAAAAGACAAACCCCGGCCGGTTGGAAGGGTGAACCCCGGCCGGGGATGGGTGCGGGGCCGCCCGTGGGCGGCCCCGGGGGGTGGGTCAGAGGTACGGGCCCGAGCGGATGGCGCCGTGGGGGCCGTCTTCGTCGTCCTCGTGGGAGGAGCCCGGGGGGAGGGCGCGGCGCATCTGTTCCAGTTGGGCCCGCGCCGCCATCTGCTGCGCGAACAGGGCCGTCTGGATGCCGTGGAACAGGCCTTCCAGCCAGCCCACCAACTGGGCCTGCGCGATGCGCAGTTCCGCCTCGGAGGGGATGGCTTCCTCCGTGAAGGGGAGGGACAGGCGCTCCAGTTCCTCCACCAGCTCGGGGGCCAGGCCGTCTTCCAGTTCCTTCACGGACGCCGCGTGGATGTCCTTGAGACGGACCCGGCTGGCCTCGTCCAGAGGTGCGGCGCGTACCTCTTCCAGGAGTTGCTTGATCATGCTGCCGATCCGCATGACCTTGGCGGGCTGTTCGACCATCTCGCTCACCGGGACCTCGCGCGACTCGTCATCGGCGCCGCCGACCGGCATCCCGTCCTGCCCCACGATCAGGCCGTGCGGGGGGCTGTCCTGCGACCGTTCACTCCTCGGCATCTCCATGCCGTCATTCTCTCGCACACCTTCGTATTCACACGGTGTGCCCCCGCACGGGCGTGATCCACCCTGTGCGGGGGCACCAATGCGGGGGCACCGAGGAGGCGCCGAGGAGTCACCGGCCGATGTGTCAGACCTCGCGGCGGGCCAGTGCTCCGCTCGAGCGGGTGACCAGGGCCGCCAGCAGCGCCGCGCCCAGCGGGACGACGATCAGCAGGCCGCCCAGCGTGGTCCACGGGACCGCGATCGGGATGTACGGGACGACCTCGGAGGCCGCCGACCAGCCGTTCTCGATACCGTTCTGGACCAGGTCGGCCGCGGCCCGCCGTTCGGTGAGCCGGAGTCCGACCGCGGGCAGGATCCCGGCCGCCGAGCCGAGGACCACGCCCATGAAGGCGACCACCCCGCACTGGAAGCCGCTGAGCGTGCGCCGCACCCGCGGGGGTGCGCCGACCGCCGCGAGGGTCTTCAGGTCGCCCTCGGCGTCCGCCTGGGCGAGGCCGGTGGCGATGCCGGCCGCACCGATGGTGACCAGGCCCGCGAAGACGGTCAGGACGAGCATGGGCAGGCTGTCGTCGCCCTCGTAGCCCTTCTCGATCCGCACGCTCGTGTCCAGGCCCAGTTTGTCGAGGGCGCCGTCGAGCCGCTGGCGCTGCTCGGAGCTCGCGCCCCCGTCCAGGGTGAAGTACGAGCCGAAGGGGACGGAGGTGATCCCGGCGTTCTTCGCGGCCGTGGCCGGCAGCACCAGCTCCAGGCCGTAGCCCTGAACCGAATCGGGCAGCTGGTACACGGCGAGGACCTTGTCCACGCCGGCGGGCGGCTCGTCGTTCGGGGCCCCGGGGACGGGCTCGCCCTGGCCGGTGATCAGCCGGACGGTGACCTTGCCGTCGCGCACGTTCTGCTTCTTGAAGGAGACGGCCTTGCCCGCCTTCAGCGCGGCCACCGCGCCCGGGTCCTCGACGGCCAGGACGGACAGCAGTTTCTCGTCGGCGACGACCGTGGAGTGCGCGACGCCGAAGCGGCCTTCCTGGCACCGCCAGTCGTTGCGCAGCTCCTTGCGCTGGGCCAGCGTGAACGAACTCGGCCCGTTCTCGGCCCCGTAGAGGGGGCAGCGCTGTTCCTTCGGGATGACGATCTCGGTCCGCCCGCAGTCCGGGCTGTCGCCGTACGGGGAGCAGCCCGGCTTGCCGACGACGGTGCGCTCCACGTCGGCCCGTACGGCCACCGGGAGTTCCTTGTTCAGGGTCTCGCGCATCGCGGGCACGTCCCGGTACGCGGTGAACTCGTGGCTCTCGATCACCCCGGTGCCGAAGGGCAGGCTGGCGACGTACTCGCTGCGGGCCTGGATCTCCTTGCTGTGCTGGTACGTGGCCACGGCCACGGTGCCGGCCACGGCGGCCAGTACGGCGGCGACGGCCGGTGCCGTACGTCCCCGGTTGCGGACGGCGTCGCGCAGCGCGAGGCGGGGCGACAGGGGCAGCCACCGCCCGGCCCGGCCGAACAGGCCGACCAGGGTGGGGGTGAGGGCGACGACGCCGAGTTCGGCGATGGCGCTGCCGCCGGCGACGACGGTGGCGCCCATCTTGGAGACGGTGCCGAAGAGGGCGATGGCGGCGCCGCCCGCGATGGCGAGCAGGCCGATGACGGGCAGCACCCGGTTGGCCCGGCGCACTCCGCGGCGGCCCGTGAGGGAGGCCAGCACGGTCTGCCGGGAGGCGTTGACGGCGGGGACGATCGCGGCGAGCAGACCGGTCAGGACGGCGAGCAGGCCGATGGCGAGGAGCTCCAGCGGGCGGACGTCGAAGTGGCCGAACCGCTGGCCGATCACGCCCTCCAGGACCGGTTGGAGTCCGAGGGTGAGGGCGATGCCGAGGGCGGTGCCGGAGACGGCCGCCGCGATGCCGATGACGAGGCCGCCGGAGAGGACGATGGCCCGGATGTGCCGCCGGTCGCCGCCGTTGGCGCCGACCAGGCCGAGCTGGCGGCGCGAGCGCCGGGCGCCGACCGCGAAGGCGGGTCCGGCCAGCAGGCAGATCTCCAGCATGGCGAGGCCGACGACGGTGGAGACGATGGCGAGTTCGGTGGGTCCGATCATGGACCCGGACCGCCACATGTCCTTGGGCTGCTCCTTGTAGAGCGGCACCTCGGAGTCGGCCGGCGGGTTCAGCAGGACGGCGCGGGACTCGACGATGAGGTGCTGCTTGGCGTTGGTCTCCTTGACCATGTTCCACGTGAAACCATCGCCGCCGACCTTCACCAGGTACGCGTCCTGGGGGTTCATCCCCATCCCGCCGGCGGCCTTCAGCTCCCGGTCGAGCGGGGCCAGCAGGGTCCCGGGCGGAGCGAGGAGCTGCGCCGAGTTCAGGGAGTCGGGCAGCTCGTAGACGCCGACGATCTTGTACGAGGTCTTCGACTCGCGCGGGGTCACGCTGGAGCCGAGGAAGTACCCGGACTCCTCCAGGAAGGCGTTGGTGGCGAGGATCTCGCCGGCCGCCTTCGGGAGCCGGCCGCGCTCCAGCGTCCACAGGCCCTTGACCAGCGGGCTCGTCGGGTCCACCTCGCGCAGTTCGGCGTCCAGGATCCCGTGCCGGGTGCGGACCTTGCCGTAGGAGACGCTGTCCTTGACGGACTGGGATCCGGCCGGGAGCTGGGGCGCGGCGGGGGCCTCGTCCCGGCCGCCCTTGCCCGGGTCGTAGTCGTCGTAGCCGCCGACCGGGGCGTAGCTCTGCGCGTCGGGGGACTGGTAGAGCGGCCCGCCCATGTGGGAGTCGCGGATCTTGGCGTCGGCGGCGCCAAGCACCCGCTCCATGCGCTGCTCGGGGGAGAGCTGCGAGCTGCGCACGGTGAGATCGACGGCGCTCACGCCGACGATCGGCAGGGCGATCATGGCCAGGACGAGGGCGCTGCGGCCCTTGGAGCGCCAGGCGTCGCGGCGGGCTATCCGGATCGCCGCGATCCAGGAGTGGTACCAGGAGTTCACTGAGCGGCCGCCTGCCCGGAGAGCAGCGAGTCGGCGTGGCTGCGCAGGGTCTCGTCGACCACGCTGCCGTCGCGCAGGAAGACCACGCGGTCGGCCCAGGCGGCGAACCGCGGCTCGTGGGTGACCAGGATCCCGGCCGCGCCCGCGTCGCAGCGCGAGCGCAGCAGGGCGAGGACGGACTCCCCGGTCTCGGAGTCGAGGGCGCCGGTCGGCTCGTCGGCGAGGACCAGGCGGCGGTCGCCGACGAGGGCGCGGGCGATGGCGACGCGCTGCTGCTGGCCGCCGGACATCTCGTCGGGGAAGCGGTCGGCGAGCTGCCCGAGGTTCATCTCCTCCAGGGCCGCGAGCGCGGAGACGCGGGCCTTGCGGGCGGAGACCCCGTCGAGTTCGAGCGGCAGGGAGACGTTCTCGGCGGCGGTGAGGGCCGGGATCAGGTTGTAGTCCTGGAAGACGTACCCGATGCTGCGGCGGCGCAGGGCGGCGAGCTGCTTGCGGCTCGCCGCGGTGATGTCGGTGCCCTCGACGAGCACCCTGCCGCTGCTCGGGGTGTCGAGTCCGCCGGCGAGGGTCAGCAGCGTGGACTTCCCGGACCCGGACGGGCCCATGACGGCGACGAGTTCGCCGGGGAAGACGGAGAGGTTGATCCCGCGCAGGGCGTGCACCTCGGTGGCGCCGCTGCCGTGGGTGCGGACGAGCTGGTCCAGTTGCAATACGGGCTGGTCAGGCATGAAGGGTTCCCCCCTGGGACGTGGAGCGGTGGTTCAGACCCGCCGCGTGCGGGCGGTGCGGGAAAGGGACCGGTCGGTGGTCGTGGGTGTGGTCGGGACGGTGGTGCCCTCGGGCGGCTCGGCCTCGGCCGGCGCGAGCTCCCCGCGCGCGGACAGCCGTACGAGCCGGGACTCGCAGTGGTCGAGCCATCGGGCCTCGGCCTCGGTCTGGAAGATCAGCTGTTCCAGGACCAGCAGCCAGGCGATGTCGTCGCGTTCGCCGGAGCGTCCGCTCTCGATGCCGGTGAGCGCCTGCGCCTTGAGCCGGGTGTAGTCCTGCATGGCCTGGACGGTGGCGTGCCGCTGGGACTGGATGACGGCACGGATGTCCACGCCGGGTGCGCCGATGGCCATGGCGAGCTTGATGGCGAGCTCGTCCCGGGGCGGGTTGGCCCGGTCGACGGGACGCTCGTACCAGGCGTGCAGTTCGTCGCGGCCGGTCTCGGTGATGGCGTACAGGGTGTGTCCGGCCGTGTCCTCGCCGCCGGGCGCGACGAGGCCGTCGCGCTCCAGCCGGGCGAGCGTGGTGTACACCTGCCCGACGTTGAGCGGCCAGGTGGAACCGGTGCGGGACTCGAATTCGGTGCGGAGTTGAGAGCCGTACCTGGGGCCCCGTTCCAGCAGGGCGAGAAGGCCGTGGCGGATCGACATACTGAGTATGTATACCGAGTATGTCGATCTCCGCAACCATCCTGGGACGTACGTCCCAAGGGGGATCCGGGGCTATGCGCCCCGGCGCAGCCGCATTCCCATGAAGCCCAGACCCAGTCCCATCAGGGTGAATCCGGTGCCGAGCGGCAGTATGTGCGCGGCCAGATCGGCGGCCCGCTCGTTCGGCTCGGTACCGAGGGCGCCGATCACCGGGCTCACCGGGGGCTCCGCGGGGATCGCCGGAAGCGCAGGCGCCGGCTCCGTGCGCGGCAGCTCCGGGACGGGGCGCGCGGCGAGCACGGTCTCGGGGTTGGCGGGTTCGCCCACCGGCCGCCCGGGCCGCTCCCGGCCGGCCCCGGCGGAGCTTCCGGCGAGGTCCTCGAAGGCGGAGGTGGAGGCGGGGGTGGAGTCGGACGCCCGCGTGGCGGCCGCGGCGGGCGCGGGCGTCGTGACCAGCAGCGCGGCTGTCGCCATCGCTGCCCCGGCGGTCCAGCGCAGCGCGCGGGCGAAGGTCACGGACTCAGATTTACATAAGCGGATAAAAGTGGCATCCCGTACAGGCCGTTCGGGATCCCGGCTCGCTCAGAAGGTCGGATTCTTCACGGAAGCGGAACCGCACATGCTCCGGTAGCCGGCGTCGTTGAACGCCGCGGCCTCCACGCCGACCCGGTCGATCCCGCGCTTGTCCTGGAGGGTGGTCTCCCAGGTCTGGCTCTTGCCGGCCCCGCGCTTGTTGAAGCGCCAGGGCCAGTCGTGCGAGCCGCCGTGGTGGTCCAGTGTGTAGAGCCGGATCCCCGCGACGCGGGCGTCGTCCGAGGTGTCCACCGACGTGAGCCGGACGTTGAGGAGGGTGGAGCCGTTCAGCCACGTCCAGTCGGCGCTGCCGTAGGCGCCGGTGGTGTCGCAGCTGGAGGAGGCCCCGGCGGCCGAGGCGGGCGAGACGCAGAGCGCGCCGACCGCCAGCGCGGCGGCGCCTGAGGTGACGAGGCGTACGAGGCTGCGGGCGCGGTGGTGCAACAGGACTCCCGGAGGTGCGGCGGGTGTGACCTGCGCGTATGTATCAGAACCGGCGCACGGCGGGCGAACCGTGGTTCACCCGTCCGTGGCGCGTCCTGCTCCGGACCCGCTCCGGGCCTACTCCGGGTTGCCGGTCGAGATGTACAGGGTGAAGGTGGTGTCCTTCGGGTCGATCTTGCTGCCGGGGGCGGGCACCTGCTCCACGACGGTTCCCTCGCCGTAGACCGCCTCGTCCTTGGGCTTCGGGTCGTACGTCCAGCCGCCGGCCCGGATGCACGCCTTCACCGAGACCTCGTTGATGTACCGGAAGTCCGGCGCCTCCACCTTGGTGGCATCGCTGGACTTCTGCGGCTCCTTGCACTTGGCCTCGTCGATCGTGCGCGAAGTGTCGGGCCCCTTGTGCCCGGGCTTCGCCGGACCGGACGCCGAAGTGGAGGAACCCGGGGACGTCGGCCCGGCCTTGTCCTTGTCGCCGTCGCCGCCCATGTTCACCACGGCGATCACCCCGCCGATGACCACCAGCGCCGCCACGGCGGCCCCCACCACGACCCGGTTGTTCCGCGTCCGGCCGGCCCCGCCCGCGACCGGGCCGTGACTGCTCTGCCCGCCCTGCGGCGAGATCGTGTACGGCGGCGGGGTCGCGGCCGAGTACGGCGCCTGCTGGTGCTGCGCCTGCTGGTGCTGCTGCTGCGGGTACCCGTACGCCCCGGACTGCGGAGCCGGCGGCGGAGTCGGCGCGTACGCGGACGGCACCGGGGTGTGCGGCGCCTGGTACGGCTGCTGCACCGAGTGCGGCGGTGCCTGAAGGGCGGAGTCCACCGGCGGGAACACGGCCGAGCCGAGTCCGGCGCCGCTGTTGGTCGGGTGCGAGCCCGGGATGATGGCCGGGGCCCCGGTGTACCCGGCGCCGGCCACCCGCGCGACCTCGTCGAGCATGGCGGCGGCGGTGGGGAAACGCTCGTTCGGGTTCTTCTTCAGGGCCCGCGCCACCAGCGCGTCCATCGCCGGGGTGACCGAGCGGTTGATGGAGGACGGGGCGACCGGCTCCTCCTGCACGTGCGCGTACGCCATGCCCAGCGCCGAGTCGGCCACGAAGGGGACCCGCCCGGTCAGCAGCTCGAAGAGCATGATGCCCACCGAGTACAGGTCGGAGCGGGCGTCCACGGCGCGCCCGAGCGCCTGCTCGGGGGAGAGGTACTGCGGGGTGCCGACGACCATGCCGGTCTGCGTCATCGAGGTGACCCCCGACTGCATGGCCCGCGCGATGCCGAAGTCCATGACCTTCACCACTCCGCGCCGCGTCATCATGACGTTGCCCGGCTTGATGTCGCGGTGGACCAGCCCCATCTCGTGGCTGCTCTCCAGAGCCGCCAGCACGTCGGCCGTCACCTTCAGCGCCTTGTCGGCCGGCATGGCCCCGTACTGCCTGATGTCCCCGTCGAGGACGGAGCCGAGCGGCTGCCCCTCGACGTACTCCATGACGATGTACGGCATCACCCCGCCGTCGGCGACCGAGGGGTCGGCGAAGGAGACGACGCCCTCACCGGTGTCGAAGACCGAGACGATGTTGGTGTGCGACAGTTTTGCTACAGCCTGCGCCTCGCGCCGGAACCGTTCGCGGAAGGACTGTTCGCGCCCGAGCTCGCTGTGCAGCGTCTTGATGGCGACCTGGCGGTCGAGGGCCGAGTCGTAGGCGAGGTAGACGGAGGCCATGCCTCCCTCCCCGAGCAAGTCCCTCAGCTGGTAACGGCCACCGGCCAAAGAGCCGCCCGCGTACTGGCCCTGAGTGCCGTCCTGGCTCATGACTGTTGCTTCCCCTCGGGATGGTCCCTACGCCTCTGGCTGAGCGCATGTCGGCCTCAGTCTGCCGGAGGGCAACCACACGTCAAGCCGGGTTCCCGTTCCGTGACCACAAGGCCACAGGGGGTCCACAGGCGCCACACGGGCGGCCCGCGCAGCGTCCTCGTCCGAACGGTGACCGGTTCCGAGGCTGTAGCGTTCGTCGGAGCACACGATGAGGACCTACCGCTGAGCGGCGGCCGAGACAGACGACGGTGAGGACTGATGGCACCCGAACCCGAGGGAAGCGGCGCCGGGATGGCAGAGGGTCCTGAGCACTGGGGCGCGGGCGGCCTGGTGGGTGACGGCCGCTACCGGCTGACCCACCGTCTGGGCCGGGGCGGCATGGCCGAGGTCTTCGCCGCGGAGGACGTCCGGCTGGGCCGGACCGTCGCCGTCAAGCTGCTGCGCCCGGACCTGGCCGAGGACCCGGTGTCCAAGGCCCGCTTCACGCGCGAGGCGCAGTCGGTCGCCGGCCTCAACCACCATGCCGTGGTCGCCGTGTACGACTCGGGCGAGGACCGGGTCGGCCCGAACGTCGTCCCCTACATCGTCATGGAACTGGTCGAGGGCCGCACCATCCGCGACCTGCTGATCAGCGCCGAGGCCCCGGGCCCCGACCAGGCGCTGATCATCACCTCCGGGGTGCTCGAAGCGCTCGCGTACTCGCACCAGCACGGCATCGTGCACCGCGACATCAAGCCCGCCAACGTCATCATCACGGACACCGGCGCGGTCAAGGTGATGGACTTCGGCATCGCGCGCGCCCTGCACGGCGCGCAGTCGACGATGACCCAGACCGGCATGGTCATGGGCACGCCGCAGTACCTCTCGCCCGAACAGGCCCTCGGCAAGGCCGTGGACCACCGCTCCGACCTGTACGCGACGGGCTGCCTGCTCTACGAACTGCTCTCGCTGCGTCCCCCGTTCACCGGGGAGACCCCGCTGTCGGTGGTCTACCAGCACGTGCAGGACGCGCCGATCCCGCCCTCTCAGCTGCCCGAGGGCGGCCAGATCCCGCCGGAGCTCGACGGGCTCGTCATGCGCTCCCTCGCCAAGGACCCGGACGACCGGTTCCAGAGCGCCGAGGAGATGCGCGGGCTGGTCCAGTACGCCCTGCAGATGCTGCACGACCAGGGGCCGGGCACCGGCACCTGGAACACCGGACCGGTCACCATGGCGCTGCCGCACGGGCGGGGCCCGGCGCAGACCACGGCGATGGCGACCCCCGGCCAGGGCCAGCCGCAGTACGGCTCGCACACCTCGACCTCGCAGTTCCAGCAGCCGATGGTGCCGCCGCTGAACCCGGACGACGGCTCCGCCTACCCCGGTGGCGGAGGCAACGGCCACGGCGGGACCGGCGGTTACGACGGGTACGGCGACCGCCCCTCCGGCGGCGGCAACTGGAAGCTGTGGCTGTTCGCGATCCTCGCCGTGCTCGCGGTCGCGGGCGGCGTGGCGTACGCGGTCGACAACTTCGGCGGCAAGAAGGACCCCGGCACGGGCGGGACCCCCTCGTCGAGCTCCGTGTCCTCCCCGGCGGGCACGGCGCCGGAGACCCCGGCGCCGGAGACCTCGCAGTCCAAGTCGGCCCCGGAGAGCTCGTACTCGTACTCGGCGCCCCCGACGAACCGCAGCAAGTCCCCGTCGCCGAGCTATTCGTACTCGCCGAGCCCGACGCCGACGCCGACGCCCACCCCGACGCCCACTCCGACGCCGACGCCCACGCCGAGCCCGTCGAAGTCGATCACGCCGTCCCCGTCGAAGACTCCCGAGGACAACGGGCTGGGGATCGACGGAGAGTAGTCCCCGCGTCCTGCGCGAAGGCCCGGCCGCCCCTCTCGGTGAGAGGAGCCGCCGGGCCTTCGCGTTCGGGACCAAGGTCCCGGAGGGGGTGTGCTCAGAGGGCGTGCTGGTACTGCCGGTCCAGGTTGCCCGCGAGGGTGTGGACGGTGATGAGCTGGGGGTCGATCCGCATGTAGACGGGATCGAAGACCGCGCCGTCCACGAAGTGCGGACCGGGTCCGAACAGTTCCAGTTCGGCGGTCGTGGGTTCGACGATGTTCGCGGTGCCGGTGAACTGCACCGACCACAGCTGGGACTCGCCGGAATTGAAGTTGTCGGCTCCGTAGGAGACCACGCTGCCATTGCAGGCGTGGTGGTATCCGAAACCGGAGTGCATTCTCAGGATGACCTTGCCGTTGACGACGATGTGGCGCGCGACGGCGAGAAAGGGCAGCGCGCGCATGCTGGTGGCGGCTCGGCCGTACGGCACGCGGCGCAGCAGTTCGATGGCGTGGAGCTCCTCAGGGGACATGTCATCCACTGTCCTGTACCGACACCCTGCCGGAAAAGAGGAGCCCGCCCCGCACATCGAGGACGTTGGTCCCGAATTAAACAGTGCGCCCCGTGGAATCGTGCGACCACGGGGCGTCACGCTGTGTAGCGAATCCGGGGGAGGCCGGAAGGGGGCGGGGCCCCTTCCGCGGGGAGGAGGCTAGCGCCCCTTCTCCGCCTGCAGGCGGGCCACGTAGGCGGCGGCCTGGGAGCGGCGCTCCATGCCCAGCTTCGACAGCAGGCTGGAGACGTAGTTCTTGATCGTCTTCTCGGCCAGGTGCAGCCTCTCGCCGATCACGCGGTTCGTCAGGCCCTCGCCGATCAGGTCGAGGATCTTGCGCTCCTGCTCGGTCAGGTTCGACAGGCGGTCGTCGCCCTTGCCGTTCTTGCCGTCGCGCAGCCGCTCCAGCACCCGGGCCGTGGCGACGGGGTCCAGCAGGGACTTGCCGGCCGCCACGTCACGCACCGCGTTGAGCAGCTCGTTCCCGCGGATCGCCTTCAGTACGTAGCCCGAGGCGCCGGCCATGATCGCGTCGAACAGCGCCTCGTCATCGGCGAACGAGGTGAGCATCAGGCACTTGATGTCCTCGTTCTGGGACCGCACCTCGCGGCAGACCTCGACACCGCTGCCGTCGGGCAGCCGGACGTCGAGGACGGCCACGTCGGGGCGGGTGGCGGGAATCCGGACCAGCGCGTCGGCGGCCGTACCGGCCTCACCCACGACGTCGATGTCGTCTTCCATCGAGAGCAGCTCGTGAACACCCCGGCGTACCACTTCGTGGTCGTCCAGGAGGAATACCTTGATTTTTCCGTTTTCGCGCACGAACTCAGTTTCACACACTCACCCCTTCCCTGCCGGTGGCGACCGGGATAACGTGCCGTTGTTCCGGCCCCCTGCAAGGCTGTGACCAGTGGTTGTTCCCGGTTCCGCGGATTTACTTGGAAATCCAAGCAAAATCGCAGGTCAAACGGGGTTTCGCAGTTATGCGACGCACTGGGTAACGTGCATTGCGCAGGGCACTCGCCGGGGCACCTGTCACGCCTGAATCCCAGACCCGAAGCGCACCCACCCCGTGCGCGGGCAGAGATCCAGGTGAGCCGCACTGGTCCCCGGAGAACCCGGGTGCCGGACCGACGGAGGAGCAATCGTGACCGTGGAGAGCACTGCCGCGCGCAAGCCGCGCCGCAGCGGCACCAAGCGGCCGGCCGGCGCGGCAAGCGCCGCCAAGCCCGCCGCTGCCACCGCGAAGACGCATGACGCCGAGCCCCAGCTCGTACAGCTGCTGACGCCCGAGGGGGTGCGCGTCGAGGTCGCGGAGCATCCCGACGTCGCCGAGTTCGCACCCTTCGTCGCCGACATCACCACCGACGACCTGCGCGGTCTCTACCGCGACATGGTCATGACCCGCCGCTTCGACGGCGAGGCGACCGCCCTCCAGCGCCAGGGCGAGCTGGGCCTGTGGGCCTCGCTGCTCGGCCAGGAGGCCGCCCAGATCGGCTCCGGCCGGGCCCTGCGCGACGACGACTACGTCTTCCCGACCTACCGCGAACACGGTGTGGCCTGGTGCCGCGGGGTCGACCCGACCAACCTCCTCGGCATGTTCCGCGGTGTGAACCACGGTGGCTGGGACCCGACCACCAACAACTTCCACCTGTACACGATCGTCATCGGCTCCCAGACGCTGCACGCGACCGGGTACGCGATGGGCGTGGCCAAGGACGGCGCCGACTCGGCCGTCATCGCTTACTTCGGCGACGGCGCGTCCAGCCAGGGCGACGTGGCGGAGGCCTTCACCTTCTCGGCGGTCTACAACTCGCCCGTGGTGTTCTTCTGCCAGAACAACCAGTGGGCGATCTCCGAGCCCACCGAGCGCCAGATGCGCGTCCCGCTCTACCAGCGCGCGCAGGGCTTCGGCTTCCCGGGCGTCCGGGTGGACGGCAACGACGTACTGGCCTGCCTCGCGGTGACCCGCTGGGCACTGGAGCGGGCCCGCCGGGGAGAGGGGCCCACCCTGGTGGAGGCCTTCACGTACCGGATGGGCGCGCACACCACCTCCGACGACCCGACGAAGTACCGGCGCGACGAGGAGACGGCGGCCTGGGAGGCCAAGGACCCGATCCTGCGCCTGAAGGCCCACCTGCTGGCCACCGGGGGCGCCGACGAGGCGTGGTTCCAGGAGCTGGAGACCGAGAGCGAGGCCCTCGGCAAGCGGGTCCGCGAGGTCGTGCGCTCGATGCCCGACCCCGACACCATGGCGATCTTCGAGAACGTCTACGCGGACGGGCACGCGCTCGTCGACGAGGAGCGCGCGCAGTTCGCCGCCTACCTCGCGTCCTTCGAAGGCGGGGAGTGACCGTCATGGCCGTACAGAAGCTCACCATCGCGAAGGCGCTCAACGACTCGCTCCGCAAGGCCCTGGAGACGGACCCGAAGGTCCTGATCATGGGCGAGGACGTCGGCAAGCTCGGCGGCGTCTTCCGCATCACCGACGGACTCCAGAAGGACTTCGGCGAGGAGCGGGTCATCGACACCCCGCTCGCCGAGTCCGGCATCGTCGGCACCGCGATCGGCCTGGCCCTGCGCGGGTACCGGCCGGTCGTGGAGATCCAGTTCGACGGGTTCGTCTTCCCCGCCTACGACCAGATCGTCACGCAGCTCGCCAAGATGCACGCGCGCTCGCTCGGCACCATCAAGATGCCGGTCGTCATCCGCATCCCCTACGCGGGCGGCATCGGCGCGGTCGAGCACCACTCGGAGTCCCCGGAGACGCTGTTCGCGCACGTCCCGGGCCTGAAGGTGGTCTCGCCGTCCAACGCGAGCGACGCCTACTGGATGCTCCAGCAGGCGATCCTCAGCGACGACCCGGTCATCTTCTTCGAGCCGAAGCGCCGCTACTGGGACAAGGGCGAGGTCGACGTCGAGGCCATCCCCGACGCCCTGCACGGCTCCCGGGTCGCCCGCAGCGGCACCGACATCACCCTGGCGGCCTACGGGCCCATGGTGAAGGTCTGCCTGGAGGCTGCCGCGGCCGCCGCCGAGGAGGGCAAGTCGGTGGAGGTCGTCGACCTGCGCTCGATGTCCCCGGTCGACTTCGACGGGATCCAGGCGTCGGTGGAGAAGACCCGCCGGCTCGTGGTGGTCCACGAGGCGCCGGTGTTCCTCGGTGTGGGTTCGGAGATCGCCGCCCGCATCACGGAGCGGTGCTTCTACCACCTGGAGGCGCCCGTGCTGCGCGTGGGCGGCTACCACGCCCCGTACCCGCCGGCCCGCCTGGAGGACGAGTACCTGCCGGGCCTGGACAGGGTGCTCGACGCAGTCGACCGCTCGCTGGCGTACTGAGGAGAGCCCTGCGATGACGATCCGCGAATTCAAGATGCCCGATGTGGGCGAGGGCCTCACCGAGGCCGAGATCCTCAAGTGGTACGTCCAGCCGGGTGACACCGTCACCGACGGCCAGGTCGTCTGCGAGGTGGAGACGGCGAAGGCGGCCGTCGAGCTGCCGATCCCCTTCGACGGGGTGGTGCACGCGCTCCTCTTCGAGGAGGGCGTCACGGTCGACGTCGGCCAGGTCATCATCTCCGTCCAGACGGGTCCGGCGGACGAGGCTCCGGCCGCGGCCGAAGCCGTGGCCGCACCCGTGGCCGCGCCCGTCGCCGCCGCGGCGGAGCCGGAGGCCCCCGCGGCCCGCCAGCCCGTCCTGGTCGGCTACGGCGTCTCCACCGCCTCTACGAAGCGCCGCCCGCGCAAGGCTGCGCCGCAGCCGGCGGTCGCCGCGCAGAACGGCACGGGCGTGGCGCAGGCGGCGGCTCCGGCCGCTCCTGCTCCGGTGGCTCCGGCCGTGGTCCCCGCCCAGGGCGGCGCGGGCAAGGTGCTGGCGAAGCCGCCGGTGCGCAAGCTCGCCAAGGACCTCGGCATCGACCTGGCCTCGGTGGTCCCCACCGGCGACGGCGGGGTCGTGACCCGCGAGGACGTGCACGCAGCGGCCGCGGCGGCCATCGCCCCGCAGACCGTGGCCGTGGCTCCGGCTCCCGCAGCGGCCCCGGCTCCGGCGCAGGCTCCCGTACAGGCCCCGGCCGAGGTGCCCGCACCCGTGTCCGCGACCGCCCGGGAGACCCGTATCCCGGTCAAGGGGGTCCGCAAGGTCACCGCCCAGGCCATGGTCGGCTCCGCCTTCACCGCGCCGCACGTCACCGAGTTCATCACCTTCGACGTGACCCGCACGATGAAGCTGGTCCAGGAGCTCAAGGAGGACCCGGACCTCGCCGGTCTGCGGATCAACCCGCTGCTCCTGATCGCCAAGGCCGTCCTCGTGGCGATCCGCCGCAACCCGGACGTGAACGCGTCCTGGGACGAGGCGGCCCAGGAGATCGTGCTCAAGCACTACGTCAACCTGGGCATCGCGGCGGCCACCCCCCGCGGGCTGATCGTCCCGAACATCAAGGACGCCCACGCCAAGACGCTCCCCGAGCTGTCCGAGGCGCTGTCCGGGCTGGTCGCCACGGCCCGCGAGGGCAAGACCTCCCCGGCCGACATGCAGCAGGGCACCATCACCATCACCAACGTCGGCGTCTTCGGCGTCGACACCGGCACGCCCATCCTGAACCCCGGAGAGTCCGCGATCCTCGCGGTCGGCGCGATCAAGCTCCAGCCGTGGGTCCACAAGGGCAAGGTCAAGGCCCGCCACGTCACCACCCTGGCGCTGTCCTTCGACCACCGCCTCATCGACGGCGAACTCGGCTCCCGCTTCCTCGCGGACATCGCCGCCGTCCTGGAGCACCCCCGCCGTCTGATCACCTGGTCCTGACGGCCCCGTTCCGGCCTCCGGGTGTTCCACCCGGAGGCCGGGATCTCGTAGTGAACCGCCCGTGACGTGCACAAACCCCTTGGGGTGCGGCTCCGTCCGGTGTGATCATCGGCCCATGCACTTCCGCTCTGCCACCGCAGACCCCACCGACCTGGACCGCGCCCTCGCCTACCCGGCCGACGGCCCCGTCCCCGCCCTCACCCCCGAGAAGATCCGCGAGGAGCTCGCCGCGCAGCAGATGCGCCCCGAGTGGACCTGGTTCGCCGAGGACGAGGACGGCGAGATCCTGGCCCGCGCCCTGTGGTGGGGCCGGGCCGACAGCGAGCGGCCCATCGCGCTCGACTGCCTCCACGTACGCGAACACGTCGCCGACCCGGCCGCCGTCGCCGCGGGCCTGCTCGCCGCCGGGCACGAGGCCTTCGGCAAGCTCCCCGACTACAACCTCTCCCTGCCCCGCGACTGGCGCACCGCCCCCGGCGGCCTGGCCGACGCGGTCGCCTGGCGGCAGAAGGCCGCGTCCGGGGCCGGCCTGACCCGCGAGATCGAGCGGCTGCGCTTCGAGTGGACCCCGGCCGCCGGGACCGCGGCGCCCACCGGCCGCCTCGTCTTCCGCGAGGGCACCGACGAGGAGTTCCTCGAGGCCTTCGTCCTGCTCTCGCAGGGCAGCCTGGACCTGCACACGCAGAACGAGCTCCGCACGATCGACGCCGAGGAACTGGCGCGCGACGACATCGAGTTCTACACCGACTGCCCCGGCGAGCGCTCCTGGTGGCGCCTGGCCCACCTCCCGGACGGCACCCTCGCGGGCCTGGCGATCCCCTCCGCGACCCCGTACCACCGCAACGTCGGCTACCTCGGCGTGGTCCCCGGGCAGCGCGGCAAGGGCCTGATCGACGAGATCCTCGCCGAGATCACCCGCTTCCACGCCTCCGAGGCCGCCGACCGCATCACCGCCACCACGGACGCCGTGAACACCCCGATGGCCGCCGCCTTCACCCGGGCCGGGTACGAGGTCACGGAGATCCGCCTGGTCATGGAGGCGGGCCAGGGGGCCTGACCGGAACCGCCGGGCTCCCCTATAGCGTTGTCTCCTGCAAACGCCTACCGGCGCTGGAGGGGAACGATCCATGCAACTGACGGAAGAAATCGCCGCGATACGGGGCGGGCTGGGTGATCCCGCACGCCTGCTGGGGGAGTTCCGGCGGGCCGTCCTGCTGGTTCCGCTCGCGGACGGCCCCGACGGCGGTCTGATGTCGGCGGTGTCGGGCGGGATCCGGTGGATCTACGCGTTCACGGACGAGGAGGCGTTGACCCGGTTCGCGGCGGCGCGCGGCGAGGCGGGCGCCGGCCGGGAGTGGGAGTTCCTCTCGGTGCTGGGCGCACGGCTGGTGGACGCGGTGGTTCCGGTGGCGGGCGGTCCGGCGGGCGTGGTCGTGAACGTGGCGGACGAGGACGGGTCGATGTTCTTCCCGCCGGTCGCGGGGATCGTCCCGGATGCGAATGCCGTGGACCTGGGCCGGGGGGAGGCCGCCTGATGGCCGGGAACGGGGATCTGGAGGTCTCGCCGGCGGCGGTCAAGAACATCCAGGACGGTCTGCGGGCGGCGATCGGGGAGCTGCGCGAGTCCGGTGCGGACGCGGCGGGTGCCTCGCTGGGGGCCGGGTTCGGGGATCTGTCGATGACGGGGATGGAGGCCGGGCACGCCGGTCTCGCCACCGACTTCGAGGACTTCTGCGAGCGCTGGGAGTGGGGCGTGCGCGCCCTCGTGCAGAACGCGAGCACCCTCGCCCAGTCGCTGGGGATCGCGGCGGGCACGGTGTGGGAGGAGGAGCAGTACCTGCACGGCACGTTCCGGGTCGTGGCGAACGCGGCGTACGGCAATCCGCACGCGTCCGAGGACGAGATCGAGAAGAAGTCCTGGGGGGACATCTTCTCCGCGGACGTCTACAAGCCCGACTACAGCGCGGAGTCCTTCGAGAAGGGCCGGAAGGACATGGGGCAGACCTGGTCGGACACCGGCGAGGAGCTGAAGTCCAACGGGAAGATCGGTTCGCTGAACGATCTGCTGGAGCAGGCGAAGCGTGACGGGGGCGGTCGCTGATGGGCTGGCAGGATTTCGTTCCGGACGTCATCGAGGACGGCATCGAGAAGGGTGCGGAGGCGGTCGGCGACGCGGTCGAGTGGGCCGGTGACAAGACGGCCGGTCTCGCCGAGAACGTCGGCCTGGACGATGCGGGCGACTGGATCCGCGACAAGAGCCGCTCGGCCGCCAACCAACTGGGTGCCGATGTCGCCGAGTTGGAGCTCGGCCAGACGGAGGAGCCGAACAAGCTGGTCTACGGCAGCGTGTCGAAGATCCGCGCGCAGGTCTCGCATCTGAACGACTTCAAGGCCTCCTTCGACAAGGTCGGCAACGGCCTGAAGGGGATGGGGGAGCCGGAGGGTCTGAAGGGCAAGACGGCCGATTCCTTCCGGGAGGCGGTGGCGAAGGAGCCGCCGCGCTGGTTCAAGGCGGCGGAGGCCTTCGGGAAGGCCGCCGACGCGATGGGCCGGTTCGCGGAGACCGTGGAGTGGGCCCAGGGCCAGGCCAGGGAGGCGCTGGAGGAGTACAACCGGGCGAAGAAGGTGTCCTCGGAGGCCCGCACCGCGCACAACAAGCTGGTCGACACCTACAACGACGCGCTGAAGGCGAAGCAGGACCCGCTGCCGCCCCGCCCGTCGGAGAACTTCACCGACCCGGGCACCTCGATCGCGGCGGCCGCGCAGGACAAGCTCGACAGTGCCCGCAAGCAGCGCAACGAGGTCGCGGAGACGGTCCGTACGGCGGTGCGGGCGGCGCGGGACGCGGCTCCGCCGAAGCCCTCGTACGCGAAGCAGCTCGGCGACGGCATGGACTACATGGACCTCGCCAAGACGCACCTGGCGGGCGGTGTGTTCAAGGGCGCGGCGGGGATCGTCAACTTCGCGCGGGCGCTGAACCCGATGGATCCGTACAACCTGACGCATCCGGCCGAGTACGTGACGAACCTGAACTCGACGGCGGCGGGTCTGGTCGTGATGGCCAACGACCCGCTGGGCGCGGGCAAGAAGATGCTCGACGAGTTCATGAAGGACCCCTCCGAGGGCATCGGCAAGCTGATCCCGGAACTGATCGGCACCAAGGGCCTGGGCTCGCTGAAGAAGGTCGGCTCGGCCGCCTCGCACCTCGACGACCTCAAGGGCCCGGGCCGCCAGGCGCTCGAGGGCGACGGTCCGGACCTGCACAAGACCCCGGACGGGGAGAAGGCCACGGGGCACACCGACCCGGTGGACCTGGCCACCGGCCGGATGTTCCTGCCGCAGACCGACATCGTCCTGCCGGGCACCCTGCCGCTGGTCTTCACCCGGCGTGCGGAGTCCGGTTACACGGCGGGCCGCTGGTTCGGCCCGTCGTGGTCCTCCACCATCGACCAGCACCTGGAGATCGACGCGGAGGGCGTCGTCCTCGTCGCCGAGGACGGGCTCGTGGTCGCCTATCCGCACCCGGCGCCCGGCCTGCCCGTGCTGCCCGCCACCGGTCCGCTCCGTCCGCTGGAGCGGACACCGGACGGCGACTGGACGGTGACGGACCCCGCGTCGGGGCAGGTGCGCCGGTTCGGCAGGCCCGCGGACGGTGCGGGCGAGGCCGCGGAGGACGGCATCGCGCCGATCGTCCAGCTGGACGACCGCAACGGCAACCACATCCTCTTCGAGTACGACACCGAGGGCGTGCCGCTGGGCATGGCCCACTCCGGCGGCTACCACCTCCGCTTCGAGACCGCCGGGGGCCGGATCACCGGCCTGCACCTGACCGGCGGCCCGCGCGTCCTCGCGTACGGCTACACCGACGGGAACCTGACGGAGATCGTCAATTCCTCGGGCCGGCCGCTGAGCCTGGTCTACGACGACCGCGGCCGCATCACGTCCTGGACCGACACCAACGGCAGCCGCTACACCTACGCCTACGACGACCAGGACCGCTGCGTCGCCGAAGGCGGGGAGGCCGGCCACCTCGCCCTCACCCTCGACTACGACGGGCGCGACCCGGAGACCGGCCACCGCGTCACCGCCGTCACCACCGCCGACGGGCACACCCGGCGCTACGTGATCGACGGGCGGTGCCGGATCGTCGCCGAGGCCGACCCGCTCGGCAACGTCACCCACTACCGGTACGACAGCGCCGGACGCGTGATCAGCCGCACCGACGCCCTCGGCGCCACCTCGCTCCAGGAGTACGACGGGGAGGGGCGGATCACCCGCTCGATCCGTCCCGACGGCCGCACCGCCGGCACCGAGTACGACGGACTCGGCCTGCCGGTACGGGTGGCCAACGCGGACGGCACGGTCATCCGCCAGAGCTTCGACGCGCGCGGCAACCGCACCTCGCTCACCACCTCGACGGGTGCGGTCACCACCTTCGGCTACGACGAGCGCGGTCACGTCACCACCGTGACGAACCCGCTGGGCGACGTCAGCCGCTACACCACCGACGCGGCCGGTCTGCCGCTCACCGTCTCGGACCCGCTCGGAGCCACCTCCCGGTTCGAGCGCGACGCCTTCGGGCGCCCGGTGCGCGTGACCGACCCGGTCGGCGGCGTGACGACCATGGAGTGGACCCCGGAGGGCCGGCCCGCCCGCCGGGTGGACCCGGACGGCGCCGTATCGCTGTGGACGTACGACGGCGAGGGCAACTGCACCTCCTTCACCGACCCGGCGGGCGGGACGACCCGCTTCGAGTACACCCACTTCGACCTGCTCGCGGCCCGGACCGGACCCGACGGCGTCCGGTACGAGTACACCTACGATGCGCTGCTGCGGCTGACGGGTGTACGCAACCCCCAGGGCCTGACCTGGGAGTACGTCTACGACCCGGCGGGCCGGCTGATCTCGGAGACCGACTTCGACGGCCTGACGCTGAGCTACTCCTACGACCCGACCGGGCGGCTGCGCTCGCGCGTGAACGGGCTGGGCGAGGAGATCGCCTACGAGCGGGACGTGCTCGGCCGGATCATCCGCAAGACCTCCCCCACCGGCACCGCGACCTTCGAGTTCGACGTCTTCGACCTGCCGGCGGCGGCGGTCTCCTCCGACGGCACCAGGCTGGTCCGCATCCGCGACCGGCACGGGCGACTGGTCGAGGAGCAGGTCGACGGCCGTACGGTCCGCTACGCGTACGACGAGCTGAGCCGCCCGCTGGGCCTGACCACCCCCACCGGCGCGGAAGCCCGCTGGACCTACGACGCGGGCGGTCACCGCACCGCGCTCACCGCCTCGGGCCGCCGGCTGACCTTCGAGCGGGACGCGGCCGGCCACGAACTGACGCGGCGCATCGGCACCACCACGGAGCTCCACCACACCTACGACCCGGCGGGCCGGCTCACGACCCGCCACGTCACCGGCTCCGACCAGCGCACCCTGCTGCGCCGCGGCTACAGCTACCGGGCCGACGGCAACCTGCTGGGGATCGACGACGCGCAGACGGGTCCGCGGACCTTCACCCTGGACCCCGCCTCCCGGATCACCGCCGTGGACGCCGCCTCCTGGTCGGAGCGGTACGCCTACGACGAGGCGGGCAACCAGACCTCGGCGGCCTGGCCGGAGCAGCTGGGCTCGGAGGCCACCGGCGAGCGCGCCTACACCGGCACGCGGATCCACCGCGCCGGCCGGGTCCGCTACGAGCACGACGCCCAGGGCCGCGTGATCCTGCGGCAGAAGTCCCGGCTCTCCAGGAAGCCGGACACCTGGCACTACACCTGGGACGCGGACGACCGCCTCACCGAGGTCACCACCCCGGACGGGACGCGGTGGCGCTACCGCTACGACGCGCTGGGCCGGCGTGCCGCGAAGCAGCGGCTCGCGCCGGGCACCGCCGATGTTTCACGTGAAACAACGTCGGCCCCCGCTCCGGCGGAGGCGGTCGCGGTGGTCGTGGAGGAGACCGTCTTCACCTGGGACGGCCCCACCCTGATCGAGCAGACGACGCGCTCGGCGGACAGCCCGCACGAGGTCACGCTGAGCTGGACGCACTCCGGGCTGCACCCGCTCACCCAGGTGGAGTCCATCCGCGGGGCGTCCCAGGAGGAGATCGACTCCCGGTTCTTCGCCATCGTCACGGACCTGGTCGGCACGCCGACCGAGCTGATCGACGAGCGGGGCGAGGTCGCCTGGCGCACCCGCGCGACGGTCTGGGGCACGACGAGCTGGAACCGGGACGCCTCCGCCTACACCCCGCTGCGCTTCCCGGGCCAGTACCACGACCCGGAAACCGGCCTCCACCACAACTACTTCCGCACCTACGACCCGGAGACGGCCCGCTACCTCACGGGCGACCCCCTGGGCCTCGCCCCGTCCCCGAACCCGGTCGCCTACGTCTCCAACCCGCACGTGTGGGCGGACCCGCTGGGGCTGAGCCCTTGCCCGAAGGAGGAGCAGAAGGCACTGCCCCGGGCCCGGCCCGAACGCGAGGAGACCCAGCCACACCTGGAGGGGTCGACGATCGTCGCGCGCTTCGCCCAGCCGGGCGAGGAGTTCAACATGGTGATCGCACCCGGTCAGCGAGGCCCGGGAGGATTCGGCACCTTCGACGACGTGCCCAACCAGCAGTACGTCCGCGATCAGATGGCCGTCCGCACCGACTGGAAATCCGACGTCTCTCTCCTGCAGCGTTACCGCATTTCCGACGGTGACCCGATCCTCGTCCAGGAGAGCATCATCGGGCCCCAGATGGACCCGAAGCTGGGTCGGCTGCCCGGTGGCGGGACCCAGATTGAGATCATGGAATTCGATGACCGATCCCGACTGATTCCGGTCGGCCCACCCACGGAGATCCCCAAATGACAGAAGCAGATCCCGGTGTCGTGGTCACCTGGGCCCCGGGCGACACCACGGTCCGCTGGAGCGGTCCGGAGGGGAGCGTCGAGAAGTCGTACGAGCGTCCGCCGCAGGATGTCATGGCGTGGCGGGAGTACGACGAGACGCTGGTCGTCGTGGTGGAAGCCATCAACACCGCACCGTTCACCCCGTCGGACAACGCGGTGGTCTACCGGGCCGATGGCTCGGAGCGGTTCCGGCTGCACCCGCCGCGCGGCCTGGTGTACACGCCGAGCGACGTGCACGGCTTCTACCTTGCGGTGCCGCAGGACGGGCGCCCGCTCATGATCATGGTCACGCGCAACGCGGGCGATTTCCAGGGCAGGATCGACCTGGAAACCGGCGAGATCGTCGACACCAACCAGTGGCGATGAACCAGGGCGGTGAGGGTCCCGACGTGGTGATCGACTGGACCGAGGGTGATACCACGGTCCGGTGGAGCGGGCCGGACGGGTCCGTCGAGAAGACGCACGCGCTTGCGCCCACGTCGGTCCTGGCGTGGCACGAGGACGGCGAGACGCTCGTGCTGGTGGTGGAGGCCCTGGACTTCACGCCGGACTCGCCGAAGGACAACGCGGTGGTCTACCGGCCCGACGGCTCGGAGCGGTTCCGGCTGTGCCCGCCGGGTGACCTGATGCCGGGCCTGAAGGACGTGGACGGGTTCTTCCCCGCCTTCCTGTCGAAAGGGCGGCCTCTCATGATCATGGCCACGGGCGCGGGTGATTTCCAGGGTCGGATCGATCCCGCCACGGGCGAGATCGTCGAGACCAACCGCTGGCGCTGAGCCGCTGGTAGGTCCCGAGAGAGGTGGCCGGGTCACCACCGCCGCGACCTTCCCGGCGGTGTGGGTGTGGTCCGGTCACCATCGGATGGTGCCGATGGACGGTTCTGGCCCGGTGCGGCGGGCCGGGCTCCGCCCCGTGGACCGCCGGGGGCCGTGGGATATGCCGGTCTGATGGTCCGCCCTGCACGCAGGGGCGAATGTGTGTGACGGGTCCACCTGGTTCTCGGACCGCTCCCGACCGCAGGGTTGAGGAGCTGGAGAGAACACGGGGGAAGGGATGGATCCGTAATGACCGTCGCGAGTCTTGAACGCCTGGACTCCCTGAGCAGCCGCTTCGTACCGGACCTGGTCGTGGGCGAGCTGTGCGCCGAACTGTTCGCCTCGCTGCCGCGGAGCGACCAGCGGCGCAAGGGGGAGCTGTACCTGCGCGGGCTGCTGCAGGCCGAGGGACGCAAGTCGATCCGGAACATCGCCGCGTACGTGGGGGACCGGGCGGCCGAGCAGAGCCTGCACCACTTCGTGGTCTCGTCCACCTGGGACTGGGGGCGGGTGCGGGCCGCGCTCGCCCGTTACCTGGAGCGGGCCCTGCGGCCCCAGGCATGGGTGGTGCAGCCCATGGTGATCTCGAAGGCCGGCACGGAGTCGGTGGGCGTCGACCGCCGGTTCGTGCCCGAACTCGGCCAGGTGGTCAACAGCCAGGCTGCGTACGGCATCTGGTCCGTGGGGGACGGACAGAGCTGCCCGGTGAACTGGCGCCTCACCCTCTCCCAGAAGTGGCGCGACAGCCTCGGCCCGGGCACGTCGAACACCGAGGTCTCGGAACTGGCGGCCACCCCGCTGGAGTTGATCGCCGGAGCGGTGGAGGAGCTGCGGGGGTGGACGGGTCAGACCCGCCGGCCCGTGGTGCTCGACCTTCCCGACCTCGACCCCGCGGCGGTCGCACGGCGCCTCGAGCCGGGCGGAACGCACTTCGTGGCCCCGGCCCGCGGCTCCCTGCGGGTCCGGTGCGTGGACGCGGTCCTGCCGGGCGCGGCCAACCGCGAACTCGCCGCGCACCAGCTGCTCCTGATGGCACGCACCCTGCGCCGGCCGGTGACCTGGCGGGACCCGGCGACCGGCCGGCCCCGGGTCAGCCTGGTGGTCGCCGTACGCGTGGAGCTGCCGAACGCCCCCCGGCCGCAGCTGCTGTTCGGCGAGTGGAGCGATCCGCGCGGCTGGCCCGACCAGTGCTGGGTCACCGACATGACGCAGGCGCCCCCGAGCGCGCTGCTGCGCCTGGCGAAGCAGGCGCTGCAGGTCGAGGCCGACTTCGCCAACATCGCCCAGCCGGTGGGGCTCACCGACTTCGGCGGGCGCTCCTTCGAGGGCTGGCACCGGCACACCACCCTGGCCTCCGCCGCGCACGCGGTCCGGGTGCTCACCCCGCGCGCGGCGGACCAGTGACGGTGCGCCTCAGCTGATGGGCTGCTTGTTCTGGCGCCGCCGCTCCTGGTTGAGGGCCCGCCGGGTGCGCTGGAGCTGGAGGGCGAGCTGTACCTGGAGGGCCTGGGTCGGCTTCTGCCAGTCCTCGCCGAGTATCTCGGTGATCCGCTCCAGTCGTCGGGAGACGGTGTTGGGGTGGACGTGCAGTGACTCCGCAGCCCGGGAGGGGCTGTTGGCCGAGGCGAAGTACGCCTCCATGGTGCGGATCAGCTCGGTGTACTGCTGGTCGTCGTAGTCGAGCACCGGACCGATGGTGTCGTTGATGAACCCGGCTATGTTCGGCTTCTCGGAGAGCAGGACACCGAGGAAGCCGAGCTCTTCCGGGGAGGCGCTGCTGCCGGGGCCGGTGAGTGCGGCCACCGCGTCCAGGCAGCGACGGGCCTCCTGGTACAGGTGGACGATGCCCGCCGGGCTGTCGGTGGGTCCGGCCGAACCGGCGGTCACCGGCTTGCCGAGCACCTCGGAGAGCTCCTTGGACGCCGTCCGGGCGATGTCGCCCGCCGCGGTGCCGGGGAGCAGCAGCACCACGAGGTCGCCGTCCACGCTCTTGAGGCCGTGGTGGCGGTTGGCGTACGAGGCGGCCCAGGCGGCCACGCGGCCCTGGATGCCGCCCTCGGGGCGGGCGATCACGACGACGTGGGGTTCGTCCAGGTTGAGCCCGAGGCGGCGGCTCTGCTCCGCGATGAGCGTCGGGGACAGCGACGGGCCGCGCAGCAGGTCGTGGAAGAACTCGTCGCGCAGGAGGCCTTCGGTGGCGGCCATGCCCTGGGTCATCAGCAGCACGACGGCCGTCACCTGGGCGGTGAGTGCCAGGAGCTGCAGGCGGTGGTCGGTGACCGGTGCGTCGGTGGCGAGGACGAGGGTGCCCAGCATCTCGTCGCCCGCGGCGACCGAGGCCACCCACACCCCGTCGCCCGCGCTGCGGGGCTGCCGGTCGGTGTGCGCGTCCAGCAGGGCCGTACGGACCTTGGCCTCGTCGAGTTCCGGGAGGCCGGCGCCCGGGCAGGCGAGGGTGCGGCCGGCCGCGTCCCGGACGAGGAGGGTGCCGCCGAGGTCCTTGACCGCCTCGGAGGCGAGGTTGCCGAGGCCGCCGCCGCCCAGCACGAGGTCGAGCAGGCGGCCGTGCGCCTCCCGGAGGCGGCGGGCGGTCATGGAGGAGTCCAGGGCGCGGGAGGTGTCCTGTTCCAGCGAGACCACCTCGTACCGGGTCTGCTCCAGCAGCCGGGCCTTCTCGATCGCAACCGTCGCGAGGTCGGCGAGGGAGCTCATGAGGGAGGTCTCGTCGGGTGTGAAGTGCCGGACGTTGCGGTCCGCGACGTACAGGGCGCCCCACGTCGTGCCCTGGTGCCGGAGCGGGATGGCCATGACGGCGTGCAGGCCCTCGGCCATGACCACTTCGTCGATGACCTTGCTGTGCCGGAAGCTCTGGTCGTTCATGTAATCGGCCGACCAGAACGGCGAGGCCCCGTCGACGGCCCGCTTGCCGACGCCGCCGTCCAGCGGCACGGCGAAGCCGATGGTCAGCGCCGAGGCGTGGCCGTCGGCCGAACGCACCAGGGAGCAGCCGCTCTCGGGGTCGTCGAGGGCCACCCAGGCCATGTCCAGCCCGAGCAGCAGCCGGGCCCGTCGCGTGATCACCTTGAGCAGGGCGTCCACGTCGTACGGAAGCGTCAGGTCGCGCGCGGTGTCCACGAGGGCGGCCAGGCCGGCCTCGCGCTGCTGGCGCCGGACGAAGAGTGCCCGTACTCCAAGGCTTTGGTCCCTCGCCCTGGTCAACTGGGCGAGTGCGGCCCCGGACATGCCGGATTCGCGAGCCTTGCGCACGACTTCCTCGAAGGCGGCCGCAGGTGCCTCTCTGTTCAGCAGTTCCAGCATCTCGTAGGCATGGTCGACCATGTCTTTCGCCCCCCGGTTAACAAACCCTTCACAACCGCACCTTTTGACGGTCCAATCGATCTCTGGCCTGCATGAACGTAGCCCTTGTGGCAAGTTATGGTCAAGAAACGCGTAGGGCGTTGACCGAGGTCAGGGACGCGGAGGGTGATCGGGCCACCACTGTTCATGACAGACGCTGTCACCTGGACACCTTCTGGCGGATGGCGCAGCAACGGCAGGGTGATCACCGAGCGCCGCGGTGCCGTCACCAGCGCGACCATCACTGCCGATGTTGGAGAACTCCCATGCTTCAGGTGTCCGAGATCCAAGACGCGGGCCGGCTCAAGAGTTTTGAGCGGTCCCTGCTGCGCAGCCACCTGTCCTTGACCAGGGAGGACCGTCCCCAGGAGTTCACCCTGGCCGGTCGGAACTGGGACCTGTTCGACGAGGTCTTCGCCCCTATCTACTCCCCCTCCACCGGGGTGGCCCTGGAGTTCCTGGGACTGGCCCACCCCCAGGAGACCCCGCGCACGGGCTCGTTCCTGGAGATCGGCTGCGGCACCGGTGTCGTGGCCGTGATGAGCGCGCTGGCCGGTTACGACCGTGTGGTGGCGTCCGATATCAGCCCCTCCGCCGTGGAGAACGCACACGTCAACGCGGACCGGCACGGGGTGGCCGACCGTCTGCGGGCCGTGCACAGCGACCTGTTCTCGGGGCTGGGCGAGGACGAGCGCTTCGACGTCATCTTCTGGAGCTCCAACTACGTGATGGGCCCGGAGAGCTACGAGTACAAGTCGGTGCACGAGCGGGCCTACGTGGACACCGGCTACCAGACGCACCGCCGGTTCCTCGAGCAGTCGGTGCACTGGACCACCCCGGGCGGTTCCGTACTGCTGCACTTCAGCGACCGCGGCGACCTGCCCGCACTGCACGAGATCGCCGCCGACTGCGGTCGCGAGCTGCGGCTGGTGGCCGGCCAGCGCGTCCGTGAGGGCGAGTACGGCGAGGACATGGTCGAGCACATGCTCCTCGAGATCGTTCCGTTCGGAGTCTGAATCAATACCGGGGGAGTGTCATCGTGCGTACGCTGCTTATCGACAACTACGACTCTTTTACGTACAACCTGTTCCACCTACTGACCGAGGTGAATGGCAGGGAGCCGGAAGTCGTCCGCAATGACGACCCGCACTGGAAGGCGGCGCACCTCGCCTCCTTCGACAACATCGTCGTCTCGCCGGGTCCGGGGACCCCGGGGCGGGCCGCCGACTTCGGTATCTGCGCCGGGATCATCGAGCGGACCGACCTTCCGCTTCTGGGGATCTGCCTCGGCCACCAGGGGATCGGCCTGATGCACGGCGCCCACGTGGACCGCGCGCCGCAGCCGCGGCACGGGCGCACCTCGCCCGTCCTGCACGACGGAACGGACCTGTTCGCCGGGCTGCCCTCGCCCATGGAAGTGGTGCGGTACCACTCCCTCGCCGTGACTGACCTCCCCGGCGAGCTGGAGGCGACCGCATGGACTCCGGACGGCATCCTGATGGGGCTGCGGCACCGTACGCGCCCGATGTGGGGGGTGCAGTTCCACCCCGAATCGATCTGCAGTGAGTACGGCACCGAACTGCTCGCGAACTTCGCCCGGTTGAGCAGGGCGCACGCCATCCACCGCGTGCCGGCCGCGCCCTCGCCCGTACGCGCACCCGAGCCCGAGCCCGAGCCCGCACCCGAGCCCGAGCCCGCGCCCGCACCGGCTCCGCCGTCCGAGCCCGTGCCGACGCGTGAACTCAGGCTCCTCACCCGCCGCGTGCCCACGGCCTGGGACCCCGAGGCCGTCTACGACCGGCTCTTCCGGGGCAACGACCACGCCTACTGGCTGGACAGCAGCCTGCCCGGAGCCGAGCGCGGCCGGTTCTCCGTCATGGGCGACGCCACCGGACCGCTCGCCCGCGTGGCCACCGCCGACGTGTGGAGCAGGGTCGTCCGCGTGGAGTCGCGGGGCGGCGACGGCGGACTCGTCGCGGGCCCCTTCATGGAGTGGATCAACCGGGACCTGCGCTCGATCCGCACCGAGCTGCCCACCGGAGCCGAAGAGCTGCCCTTCGACTTCGCCCTCGGCTGGGTCGGCTACCTCGGCTACGAGCTGAAGGCCGAGTGCGGCGGCGACCTCGTGCACCGCTCGCCCGTGGCCGACGCCACCATGGTCTTCGCCGACCGGGCCCTGGTCTTCGACCACGTCACGAACACCACCCACCTCCTCGCGCTCGCCGAGGGGGACGACACCGAGGCCCAGCGCTGGCTGACCGGGACCGCGCAGCGCCTCTCGCACCTCTCGGGCCTGCGGCTGCCGGCGCCCCGCCCGGCCGGCCAGGGCGGGGAGATCCGGCTGCGCCACGACCGCCGCGCCTACCTCGGGCTGATCGACTCCTGCCTGGAGGAGATCACCGCCGGGGAGAGCTACGAGGTCTGCCTGACCAACATGGCGGAGTCCGACACCACCGTCGACCCCTGGGCCGCGTACCGCTCGATGCGGCGCACCAGCCCGGCGCCCTTCGCGGCCCTGCTCCAGTTCGGTGAGCTGTCCGTGCTCAGCAGCTCGCCCGAGCGGTTCCTGCGGGTCTCCCGTGACGGGCTGATGGAGTCCTCGCCCATCAAGGGCACCCGCCCGCGCGGTGCCACCCCCGAGGAGGACGCCGCCCTGCGGGCGGACCTGCTGAGCGACGAGAAGGACCGCTCGGAGAACCTGATGATCGTCGACCTGGTCCGCAACGACCTCGGCCGCTGCGCGGTACCGGGATCGGTCGAGGCCGAGGACCTCTTCCGGGTCGAGCGCTATGCCACGGTCCATCAGCTGGTGAGCACCGTACGGGCGCAGATGCGGCCCGAGCTGACGGCGGTGGACTGCGTGCGCGCCGCCTTCCCCGGCGGCTCGATGACCGGGGCTCCCAAGATCCGCACGATGCAGATCATCGACCGCCTGGAGGCGGGCCCGCGCGGGGTGTACTCCGGAGCCATCGGCTACTTCTCGCTCTCCGGAGCCGCGGACCTGAGCATCGTGATCCGTACCGCGACGGTGACCCCGGACCGGGTCCGGTACGGAGTCGGCGGGGCCGTGGTGGCCCTGTCCGACCCGGACGCGGAGTACGAGGAGACGGCGGTCAAGGCTGCTCCGTTTCTGGCGATGACGCAGGCCCGCTTCCCGGAGAGGCAGCGGCAGACGATCTCGTCCTGAGGTTCCAGTCGTGCTGGAGACGGGTGAGTTCCGCCGTCTCCAGCACGGCCGCGACCCGGGCCGAGGGGATGCCGATCCGCTCCAGGGCGGCCAGCGGAGCGCTCGCCTCGCCCTCCCTCCCGAGCAGGGTGTCCCCGCTCAGGGCCGGCCTGCGCGCGGCCGCCTCCAGGGTGTCCACCGACAGCGCGAGCGCCGTGTTCCATCCGATGAGCGCGCCCACGTCGGTGCCCCCTGCGGTCCACAACAGCCTTGGCTGCGGGGCGCCGTTGGCCCGCAGCACCCGCCACCAGTCCCCGGACAGCCGCTGCTCGCGGAGCCGGTACATCGCGCGGGCGACGGCCAGACCCGCCGCGCCCCGGACCTCGTCGCCCGGGTCGACCCCCAGCCCGTCCAGCCGGGACTCGATCTCCGCGTCGAACAGCCCCACCGGGAACGAGGCCACCATCGAGACCTCGCCCAGCGACCGGCCGTCCGCGAGCGAGCGCTCCAGCCCGTCGACGTAGGCGTCGAGCACCTCGGCGTACCGCTCGGCCGAGAAGACCAGCGAGGCGTGCACCCCGATGCCCTCGGCCAGGCAGTCGGCCAGCGCCTCCAGTCCCGCCGGGGTCGCGGGAATCCGTACGAGCAGGTTGGGGCGCGCCAGTTGACGGTGCAGTGCCCGGGCCGCCGACCGGAACGCGTGTGCGTCATGGGCCCTCAGGGGGGACACCGGCACGGAGACGTGTCCGACGGCGCCTTCGGTCGCCTCGAACACGGGCCGCAGCAGGTCGCAGCCCCGTCGGAGCAGTGTGAGGGAACTGCCCGCGGGAGCCAGGGCGTTGTGGAAGTGGGTGCCCAGGACCGGATGCCGGACGCTCGTCTCGAATTCTTCGGGGCCGCGCGCACTCAGCCAGGGCGAGACGCCTTCGGACACCAGTTGTTTCAGCAGGTCTTGCGCTTCTTGGCTCACCACGTTCCGAGCTTAGGTGTGCACGTCATGTGCCACCGGCGACCAGCTGGCTCTGTGTCAGGTGGAGCGGAACACCGGCTTCCCGACGTGACCGAATGTGCCTCCACCTGACGAATCGGTGAACCCGTGGTGGTTGGCGCAATTTTTTCTTTGCAGTCTTCTCGCTGCATCCGATGTCACGGCAGGTTCAGTACCGGGAGGTGCCACATGTACGGTGTCGCGCGCTTGAAATCATCGCCGGCGGGCCAGCAGCCCGTTTGGCCCGACGAAGACGCCCTGGTGAATGCGAGGGCCGAAATAGAGGACTCGGCGGCACTGGTGCGCGCGGAGGACGTCGAGGCCCTCCGGACACTGCTGGCCGCCGCCTCGCGGGGCGAAGTGCAGATCGTCCAGAGCGGGGACTGCGCGGAGGACTTCGCCGAGTGCACCCCCGGATACGTGGCGCGCAAGGCCGCGCTCCTCGACGTGCTGGCCGGCGTCATGAAGACGCGCTCGCTCAAGCCCGTCCTGCGCGTGGGCCGGCTCGCGGGCCAGTTCGGCAAGCCCCGGTCCAACAACACCGAGACCGTCCAGGGCGTCGAACTCGCCGTGTACCGCGGCCACATGGTCAACAGCCCGGAGCCCGACCCCGAACTGCGCCGGCCCGACCCGCGGCGGCTGGTCTCCGGCTACCGCGCGGCCGCGAACGCCATGCGGTACCTGGGCTGGCACGGTGAGCAGCGGCCGTCCGCGGCCGAGGCCCCGGTGTGGACCAGCCACGAGGCCCTGCTGCTGGACTACGAGATCCCGATGCTGCGCACCCAGCCCGACGGCTCGGTGCTGCTCACCTCGACGCACTGGCCCTGGATGGGCGAGCGCACGCGCGAGCTGGACGGCGCCCACGTCGAGCTGTTCGCGTCCATCTCCAACCCGGTCGCCACCAAGGTCGGCCCGAAGATGACCCCCGCCGAGCTGGTCGAACTGTGCGGCCGCCTCGACCCGCTGCGCGAGCCGGGCCGGCTGACGCTGATCTCCCGGATGGGTGTGGGCACGGCCGCCGAGAAGCTGCCGGCCCTGGTCCGCGCGGTCCGCGAGGCCGGGCACCCCGTGCTCTGGATGTGCGACCCGATGCACGGGAACACCGTCAGCGCCGGCGGCTACAAGACCCGTTTCCTCACGTCCGTCGTGCGCGAGGTCGAGGAATTCCAGGCGGCCGTCGTCGACAACGGCGGAGTGGCGGCCGGACTTCACCTGGAGACCACTCCCGACGCCGTGCGCGAATGCGTCCGGGACGAATACCACGTCAGTGAGCTGGGCGAGAAGTACACCTCGTTCTGCGACCCGCGCCTCAATTCCGACCAGGCCGTCGAAGTCGTGTCCGCCTGGCGCGGCTGAGGCTGAAATACAGAGGGGCGTTCCCGCCATGGAAGGAAAAATCGCTCTCGTCACCGGAGCGGCCGGCGGCATAGGCGCGGCCATCGTCCGCACGCTGGCCGCCCAGGGTGTCCGGGTGGCCGCGGTCGACATGGATGCGACCCGGCTGCGCGACCTGGCGAAGTCGGTCATCGAGGAAGGAGGCCGCGTCGAGACGTTCCCCGTCGACGTCACCTCCAGCGCTGAGGTCGAGGCGCTGGTGGACGACGTGGAGGCGCTCGTGGGGCCGCTCGACTTCCTCGTCAACGCCGCCGGAGTACTGCGGCTCGCCGAGGCCCGCGCCCTCACCGACGAGGAGTGGAGCCTGACGTTCGCGGTCAACACCACGGGCGTGTTCCTCGTCTCGCGCGCCGTCGTCAACCGCATGGTGCCGCGCGGATGCGGTGCGATCGTCACGATCGCCTCCAACTCCGCGGGCACCGCCCGTACGGAGATGGCCGCGTACGCCGCTTCGAAGGCGGCCGCGACCATGTTCACCAAGTGTCTGGGCCTGGAAGTCGCCAAGTTCGGGATCCGCGCGAACATCGTGGCGCCGGGATCCACGGACACGCCGATGCTCACCTCGATGTGGCAGGACGAGAGCAGCTCGAAGGCCTCCATCGACGGGGTGCCCGGCTCGTACCGCGTGGGCATCCCGCTGGGCAAGATCGCCCGCCCCGAGGACGTCGCCGAGGCGGTCGTCTTCCTGCTCTCCGACAAGGCCGCGCACATCACGATGCACGACCTCACCGTGGACGGCGGTGCGGCGCTGGGTGTCTGAGACCGCTGCGACCAGTCATCCGAACGTCAACGAGAACGAGAGGGAGAAACGCATGGCAGGGATCCCTGCTATCAGCCCCTATCCGATGCCCTCGGCAGCCGACCTGCCCGCCACCACCGTGGACTGGGAGGTCGACCCGGACCGTGCCGTGCTGCTCGTGCACGACCTGCAGAAGTACTTCCTGACCGCCTTCCCCGCCGGCGAACAGCCCGTCGTGGACCTGTCCCGCAACGCCGGGGAGCTGCGCGAACGCGCGGCGCAGCTCGGCATTCCGGTCGCCTACACGGCGCAGCCCGGCGGCATGACGCCCGCCGAGCGCGGCCTGCTCGCCGACTTCTGGGGCCCGGGCATGCGCCCGAGCCCCGAACACCGCCAGGTCGTGGACCAGGTGGCGCCGGCCCCCGGGGACTGGATGCTCACCAAGTGGCGCTACAGCGCATTCTTCAAGACCGATCTGCTGGAGCGGATGCGCGCCGAAGGCCGCGACCAGCTGATCATCTGCGGCGTCTACGCCCACGTGGGCGTCCTGATGACGGCGGTGGACGCGTTCACCCACGACATCCAGCCCTTCCTGGTCGCCGATGCCATCGCCGACTTCAGCTGGGAGGAGCACCGGATGACGCTGGAGTACGCGGCCGGCCGGTGCGCCGCCCTGACCACCACGAAGGAGCTCCTCACGGCCCTCCCGGACCGGGTGGGCGCGTACGCGGAAGGGGTTCCGGCATGACCGCGGACCAGCTGGGCCGGATCCTGGGCGAGCGGCCGCCGGCCTTCGCACTGATCCGCCGCCCGGAGACCACGCCCGGCGACCGGCTCGACCTGTTCCTCGGCTCGTTCACCGAGGCCGCGACACTGGCCGACGTACCGCTCGGCGAGGTCGTGGAGGGGGGTGGCGCGCGTCAGGACGTGCTCACCCTGATCCCGTACCGGCAGCTCGCCGAGCGCGGGTTCGAGGCGCCGGACGACGGCACCCCGCTGCTCGCCATGGTGATCGACGAGCAGACGCAGGTGCCGCTCGACGCCGTGCTGCGGCAGATCCCCGACGCACCGGTCCGCCTCGTGCCCGGCGGCGACTTCGACATCGACGACGACACGTACGCCGAAACGGTGCGCCGTGTCATCGCGGACGAGATCGGCACCGGCGAGGGCGCCAACTTCGTGCTGAAGCGCTCCTTCGTGGCCGACATCAGCGAGTACTCCGTCGGCGCGGCCCTGCGGATCTTCCGCCGGCTGCTGGAGCAGGAGACCGGCGCGTACTGGACGTTCGTCGTGCACACCGGCGACCGCACGCTCGTCGGCGCCTCTCCCGAGCGCCACATGAGCGTGGCGGGCGGCCTGGCCGTGATGAACCCCATCAGCGGCACCTACCGCTTCCCCGACTCGGGCCCCGATCTCCGCGGCGTCATGGACTTCCTCGCCGACCGCAAGGAGGCCGACGAGCTGTACATGGTCGTCGACGAGGAACTCAAGATGATGGCCCGGATCTGCGATGCGGGCGGCCGGGTCGTCGGGCCCTACCTGAAGGAGATGGCCCGGCTCGCGCACACCGAGTACTTCATCGAGGGCCGTACCTCCCGCGACCCGCGCGAGATCCTCCACGAGACCCTGTTCGCGCCGACGGTCACCGGGTCCCCGCTGGAGAGCGCGGGCCGGGTCATCAAGAAGTACGAGCCGCAGGGCCGCGGTTACTACAGCGGCGTCCTCGCCCTCATCGGCCAGGACGGGAACAGCGAGCGCACCCTGGACTCGGCGATCCTCATCCGGACCGCCGACATCGAGGACGGCGGGCGGATGCGGATCGGCGTCGGTGCCACCCTCGTCCGGCACTCCGACCCGCTGTCCGAGGTCGCCGAGACCCGCGCCAAGGCCTCCGGTCTGCTGGCCGTCTTCGAGGAGCCCGGACCGAGCCGCTTCGGCGACCACCCCGAGGTGCGGGCGGCGCTCAGCCGACGCAACGACACCATCGCCGGCTTCTGGCTGGACGACGAGGCCGACCGCGCCCGGCCGGTTCCGCTGCTCGCGGGCCGCAAGGTGCTGGTGGTCGACGCGGAGGACACCTTCACCGCGATGATCGCGCACCAGCTGCGCGCCATCGACGCGCAGGTCACGGTCTGCCGCTTCGACGAGCCCTACGACTTCGCCCCGTACGACCTCGTCGTCATGGGCCCGGGACCGGGCGACCCGCGGGAGGTGGACCACCCGAAGATCGCGCACCTGCGGGGGGCGGTCGACACCCTCCTCGCGGAGCGGCGGCCGTTCCTCGCCGTCTGCCTCAGCCACCAGGTGCTCAGCACGAAGCTCGGCTTCGGCCTGCGGCGCAGGGAGCAGCCCAACCAGGGGGTGCAGCGGGAGATCGACCTGTTCGGGCGGCGCGAGCGCGTCGGCTTCTACAACACCTTCGCGGCGCAGAGCGCCTCGGACACCGTCGAGGTGTCCGGCGTCGGCACGGTGCAGGTGTGCCGGGAGGCGGAGACCGGCGAGGTGCACGCGCTGCGCGGGCCCGGCTTCCGGTCGATGCAGTTCCACGCCGAGTCCGTGCTCACGGAGGACGGTGTCCGCATCGTCGCCGAGGCCCTGGCGGGCCTGCTGCAGGAGCAGCTCGTATGAAGGCGACGGTGGCCTGGTGGGACCTGGCCGGCTCGGGGCACAGCATCGAGTCGCTGAGGTCGTACCTGCGGGACGAGGCGGTCGACCGGTTCGCATCGGTCGAGGGCCTGCGGCTGAAGTTCTGGATCGCGGATCCGCAGACCGAGCGCTGGGGAGCGGTGCTGCTGTGGGAGTCCGCGGAGGCGGCGGCCCGGCCGCTCGCCCCGCGGGCCGCGGAGCTCATCGGGCGGGCGCCGGTGCAGTACGCGGTGTTCGACGTCGAGGCCACGGTCGAGGGCGTCCACACGCTGCCCGCACTGCCGGGCCCCGGCCTGATCTGAGCACGGACCTGATCCGGGCACGGAGCGGCCCCTCACGACCCGTCCGGGACGTGAGGGGCCGTTCACGTCAGCGCGGTCACGGCCCCCACAGCTGTCGAGGCCTCCGTCGAGACCTGGCGCAGCACGGCCGTCATGGCGTCCAGCGTGCCGTGGAAATCGCTGTCCAGGTCCCGCAGGTACGGGTTCTGGTCGAGGACCACGTCCGTCCTGGCCCCGCTCAGGGTGATGCTCAGCGTGAGGGTGAGCCGGCCCTCTTCGTCCCGGCCGATCTCGTTGCGTATCTCCGCGATGTCGGTGTGGTCCAGGTGCCGGTAGACGATGAGCCCGGCGCTCTTGTGGGCGGTGACCCGCTGGAGGAACGTGTGCTCCCCGCGCCGGATCTCCCGGAGGAGTCCGTCCGGGTACCGCTCGTGGATCCGGCACTCCACGATGGCGGGCACGTAGTCCATCGGATGCTCCGCCTTGTGCAGCAGGGCCTGCCACAGGTTCTCCCGGGTGGGAGAGCCACGACCCTCCTGAGCCGTGTCCACGACCGGACGGGTCCACGAAAGCGTCAGCATTGATCTTCCTTTCCTCCGCTTACCGGCGTGCAGCCTCCGCTGGCCGGGCGGGGGTGTCAAAGGGCGTCGGGGCAGTCCGTCAGATGGATCCAGGACCTGACGAAGTGCCCGGAACGCACTGCCCAGCGAGGCCCATTTCCTTGCAAGGTGGCCGCTGGTCGAATGCGCGCGGCGCGATTCGGCGCTTTCTCGGAGTCCCTGCGGAGAATCAGGAGAACACTGATGTCTGAACGGTTCGACGGCCGGGTCGTCCTCGTGACCGGAGGTGGCGAAGGCATCGGCCGGGCAGCGGCGGTGGCCTTCGCCCGGCTCGGCGCCCTGGTCGTGGTCGCCGGCCGCCACCCGGAGACCCTCGACGCCACGGTCAAGCTGATCCGCGACGAGGGCGGGCAGGCCGACAGCGTGGTCGCCGAGGTCTCGGACCCCACGGAGGGCGCCGACGTCGGCGCCGCCCACATCGTCTCCGAGACCGTGCGCCGCCACGGGGCACTGCACGTGGCCTTCAACAACACCACGGAACTGGGCCCGCACCAGAGCGTCGCCGACATCAGCGAGGCCACCTGGGCGCAGAGCCTGACGGCCAACCTGACCGGCGTCTGGCTGTCCATGAAGCACGAGATCGCCCACATGGAGCGGTCCGGCGGCGGGGTCATCGTCAACACGGCCAGCAACATCGGAGCCCAGGGCATGCTCCCGGGCCTCGGCGCGTACGCCGCGTCGACGGCCGCGGTCAGCGCCCTCACCCGGACCGCGGCCAAGGAGTACTTCCCCAAGGCCATCCGCATCAACGCCATCAGCCCCTGCCCGCTCGGCCGGGGGGGCAGCGCCGAGGAGATCGCCGAGACCGTCGTCTGGCTGGCCTCCGACTCGGCCGCGTACATCGTCGGGCACGACCTCGTACTCGACCGCAAGACCAGCGTGTGACCAGTACCCAGTCGAGCCCCGCGGCCCGGCCGAGCAGAGGAGTCCCGAGCACCGTGACGAGCAGCCCCGCGCACAGATCCCTCCGTACCTTCGAGTGGAGCGACCTGGACCGGCGCGCGGTCGACACCGCCCGCGCCCTGGCGATCGATGCCGTGGAGGCGGCGGGCCACGGCCACCCGGGCACCGCGATGAGCCTGGCGCCGGCCGCCTACCTGCTGTTCCAGAAGCTGCTGCGGCACAACCCGGCCGACCCCCAGTGGGCCGGCCGCGACCGCTTCGTACTCTCCTGCGGGCACTCCAGCCTGACCCTGTACACGCAGCTCTACCTGTCCGGCTACGGCCTGGAGCTCGACGACCTCAAGGCGCTGCGCACCGAGGGCAGTCTGACCCCGGCCCACCCCGAGTACGGGCACACCCCCGGCGTCGAGACCACCACCGGCCCGCTCGGCCAGGGCCTGGGCAACGCGGTCGGGATGGCGATGGCGGCCCGCCGCGAGCGCGGCCTGTTCGATCCGGACGCCGCCCCGGGCGAGAGCGTCTTCGACCACACCGTCTGGGCGTTCGTCTCCGACGGCGACCTGGAGGAGGGCATCAGCCACGAGGCCGGTTCCCTCGCGGGCCATCAGCGCCTCGGCAACCTGGTCGCGCTCTGGGACGACAACCGCATCTCCATCGAGGACGACACACAGATCGCGGTCTCCGAGGACGTGCCCGCGCGCTTCCGCAGCTACGGCTGGCACGTCCAGCAGGTCGACTGGACCGTGACCGGGTCCTACGTGGAAGACATGGAGGCCCTGCACGACGCCCTGTCGGCCGCCCGTGAGGAGACCGGACGGCCCTCGCTCGTCGCGCTGCGCACCATCATCGGCTGGCCCTCGCCGGGCAAGCAGAACAGCGGAAAGATCCACGGCTCGGCGCTCGGCGCGGCCGAGGCCGCGGCCACCAAGGAGGCCATGGGCCTGGACCCGCTGCGCTCCTTCGACGTACCGGCCGAGGTGCTCGCGCACGCCCGGCAGGTCGGCCTGCGGGCCCGCGCCGACGTGGAGGCCTGGGCCAAGCAGTACGCGGACTGGCGCGCCGCCGCCCCCGAGCGGGCGGCCGCGTACGACCGGATCAGCGTGCGCGAACTGCCCGCGGGGTGGACGCAGGCGCTGCCCGTCTTCGAGGCGGGCGCCCAGGTCGCCACCCGCAAGGCTTCGGGCGAGGTGCTGAGCGCGCTCGCCGCGACCCTGCCCGAGCTGTGGGGCGGCTCCGCCGACCTCGCCGAATCCAACCTCACCACCATGAAGGGCGAGCCCTCCTTCGTGCCCGCCGACCGGGCGACCGAGGCCTTCCCCGGCCACGAGTACGGCCGGACCCTGCACTTCGGGATCCGCGAGCACGCCATGGGCGCCGTCCTCAACGGGATCGCCCTGCACGGCGGGACCCGGCCCTACGGCGGCACCTTCCTGGTCTTCTCCGACTACATGCGCCCCGCCGTCCGCCTCGCCGCGATGATGAAGCTGCCCGTGACCTACGTCTGGACCCACGACTCCATCGGGCTCGGCGAGGACGGCCCCACCCACCAGCCCGTCGAGCACCTGTGGGGGCTGCGCGGCATCCCGGGCCTCGACGTCGTACGCCCGGCCGACGCCAACGAGACGGCCGTCGCCTGGCGCACCGTACTGGAGAAGGACGACCGCCCGGCGGGCCTGTGCCTGTCCCGGCAGAACCTGCCGGTCCTCGACCGCTCCGCCGCCTCCGGTGTGGAATCGGCCGAGGGCACCGCACGGGGCGGCTACGTCCTGGCCGAGGCCTCCGGCGGAGCCCCCCAGGTGGTGCTGATCGCCACGGGCAGCGAGGTGCACATCGCGCTGGACGCCCGCGCCCTCCTGGAGGGCGAGGGCATCGCCACCCGGGTCGTGTCGATGCCGTGCCTGGAATGGTTCCAGGAGCAGACCCCCGAGTACCGCGAGCAGGTGCTGCCGAGCTCCGTGCGGGCCCGGGTCTCGGTCGAGGCGGGCTCCGCCCTCGGCTGGTACCAGCTCCTCGGCGACGCCGGGATCCCGGTGGGACTCGACCAGTTCGGCGCCAGCGCCCCGTACACCGCGCTGTACGAGCGCCACGGCTTCACCGCCGGCAACGTGGCCGCCACCGCCCGGGCCAGCCTGGCCCGCGTCGCGACGCAGCGGGGCACGCGGTGAGCGAGCCGGTACGGACCGCCCGGATCCCGGGCTCCAAGAGCATCACCAACCGGGCGCTGCTGCTGGCCGCCGCAGCCGACGGGGTCTCGCTGCTGCGCGCTCCGCTGGTCAGCGAGGACACGGTCGCCTTCCGGGAGGCCCTGACCGGGCTCGGAGTGCGCATCGACACCGCCGAGGACGGCGTCTGGAAGGTGACCGGAACGGGCGGCGCCCCGCACGGCACCGCCGCCGTGTGGTGCGAGGACGCGGGTACGGCGGCCCGGTTCCTGCCGCCCTTCGCGGCGGCCGGCGAGGGCGAGTTCGGCTTCGACGGGACCGAGCAGCTGCGGGCCCGGCCGCTGCGGCCGCTGGCCGACGCGCTGGCCCTGCTCGGCGCGGACGCCCGGGTGACCGAACCGGTCGGCGGACTGCCGCTGACGGTCGCCGCCCGGGGTCTGGCCGGCGGCGAGCTGACCGTGGACGCCTCGCTCAGCAGCCAGTACCTCACCGGCCTGCTGATGGCCGGTCCGCTGATGCGGCAGCCGCTGGTCGTACGGGGTGCGGGGCTGGTCAGCCGGCCCTACATCACCATGACCCAGGCACTGATGCGGCACTTCGGCGCGTACGCCGACGAGTTCGGCGACGGGACGATCCAGGTGCTGCCCGGCGGCTACCGGGCCGCGGAGCTGGACATCGAGCCCGACGCCTCCACCGCTTCGTACGTCTTCGCCGCGGCCGCCGTCACGGGGCGCAGCATCACCGTGCCGGGCCTCGGCACGGGCAGCGTCCAGGGCGACCTGGACTTCGTCCGGGTCCTGGCCCGGGCGGGCGCCCGCGTGGAGATCACCGACCGGGCGACGACCGTCACCGGCACCGGCCGGCTGCGCGGCGGCTTCGACATCGACATGGGCGACATCTCCGACACCTTCATGACCCTGGCCGCGGTGGCCCCGCTCGCCGACGCGCCCATCACGGTGCGCGGGATCGGGCACGCGCGGCTCAAGGAGTCCGACCGGATCGCCGCGGTCGAGGAGAACCTGCGGGCCTGCGGGATCCGCACCGAATCCGGTCCGGACCGGCTCACCGTCCATCCGGGCCGCCCCACGGGCGCCCGGATCGCCTGCCGCCGCGACCACCGGATCGCGATGGCGTTCTCGGTGCTCGGACTGCGCGTCCCCGGCATCACGCTGGACGACCCGTCCTGCGTCGGCAAGACCTTCCCCGGCTTCCACGCCGAGCTGGAGCGGCTCTTCCCGGCCGGCACGCGCGGTGCGCCTGCGACGAGCGCCGCCCGTCACTGATTCCTCCGGTCACTGATTCAGGAAAGGGAAGGTGAGACACCCATGGCCGACATACTCATCGCCGGTGGTGGCATCGGTGGACTCGCTGCGGCACTCGGACTCGCGAAACGCGGCCACCAGGTCACGGTCCTGGAGCGCAGGGACGTCTTCACGGAGGTCGGCGCCGGCATCCAGCTCGGCCCGAACGCCTTCCACGCGCTCGACCTGCTCGGAGTGGGCCGCGAGGTCCGCGAACGGGCCGTCGTCATCGACGCCCTGCGGTTCATGGACGGCACCACCGGCGAGCAGGTGACCGCCCTTCCGGTGACGGAGAAGTACCGGGCCCGCTTCGGCAACCCGTACGCTGTGGTGCACCGGGTGGACCTCTACCTGCCGCTCCTGGAGGCCGCCCGCCGGCACCCCGGCATCCGCCTGCTCGGCCGGCGCCACGTCGTCGCGTACGAGCAGTGGGCGGGCGGGGTGACGGCGGTCCTCGCCGATGGCGGGCGGGTCACCGGCTCCGCGCTCATCGGCGCCGACGGCCTGCACTCCGCGGTCCGCCGGCAGCTGGTCGCGGACGGGCCCCCGCGCCTGTCCGGCCACACCATCTACCGCTCGGTGATCCCCATGGAGGAGGTCCCCGAGGAGCTGCGGGGGAACTCCGTGGTCCTGTGGGCGGGCCCGAAGTGGCACCTCGTGCACTATCCGATCACCGGGGGCAGCCACTTCAATCTGGCCGTGACCCAGGACGACGGCGCCGCGGAGGCCCTCGCCGGGGTACCGGCCGAGCACGACGACGTGCTGAGCCGCTTCCCCGGACTGCCCGGCCCGGCCCGCCGGGTGCTGGAACTGGGGCGGGACTGGAAGTCCTGGGTGCTGTGCGACCGCGACCCCGTGGACCGCTGGACCGAGGGCCGGGTCGCGCTCCTCGGCGACGCCGCGCACCCGATGCTGCAGTACGCGGCGCAGGGTGCCTGCCAGGCCCTCGAGGACGCGGTCCTGCTGGCGGTCCTGCTGGACGGGCCCGAGGAGGACTTCGTCCAGCGTCTGGAGAAGTACAGCGCGGCCCGCCGGGAGCGTACGGCCCGGGTGCAGCTGGTGGCGCGGGAGATGGGCCGCGTGCTGTACCACGCGGCCGGGGAGGCGCGGGTGGAGCGCAACGCGATGCTGGCCGCGCTGTCCGACGAGGACATGTACGACAAGGCGGCCTGGTTGCACGGCGCCTACGACTTCGCATGGGGAGACGGAAATTGAGCAGGTTGCGTTGGCTGACGGCCGGGGAATCGCACGGCCCGGCTCTGGTGGCGACGCTGGAGGGCCTTCCCGCCGGCGTCCCGGTCACCACCGCGCTGGTGGCCGACCACCTGGCCCGGCGCCGGCTCGGCTACGGCCGCGGTGCCCGGATGAAGTTCGAGCAGGACGAGATCACCTTCCTCGGCGGTGTCCGCCACGGCCTGTCCCAGGGCGGCCCGGTCGCCGTGATGATCGGCAACAGTGAGTGGCCCAAGTGGGAGACCGTGATGTCGGCCGACCCGGTGGACCCCTCCCTCCTCAAGGAGACGGGCCGCAATGCCGCCCTGACCCGGCCCCGCCCGGGTCACGCGGACCTGGCGGGGATGCAGAAGTACGGCTTCTCGGAGGCCCGGCCGATCCTGGAGCGCGCGAGCGCGCGTGAGACGGCTGCGCGTGTGGCGCTCGGTGCTGTGGCCCGGTCCTTCATCAAGGAGGTCGCCGGGATCGAGATCGTTTCCCACGTGGTGGAGCTGGCGGCGGCCAAGGCCCCGTACGGGGTGTACCCGACCCCGGCCGATGTGGAGAAGCTGGACGCCGATCCGGTGCGCTGCCTGGATGCGGACGCGTCGAAGCAGATGGTCGCGGAGATCGATCAGGCCCACAAGGACGGCGACACCCTCGGTGGTGTCGTGGAGGTCCTGGCGTACGGGGTGCCGGTCGGTCTCGGCTCGCACGTGCACTGGGACCGGCGTCTGGACGCGCGCCTCGCGGCGGCGCTGATGGGCATCCAGGCGATCAAGGGCGTCGAGGTCGGCGACGGCTTCGACCTGGCCCGTGTGCCGGGCTCGCAGGCCCACGACGAGATCGTCTCCACCCCCGAGGGCCTCAAGCGGACCTCCGGCCGCTCCGGCGGCACCGAGGGCGGCCTGACCACCGGCGAACTCCTGCGCGTACGGGCCGCGATGAAGCCGATCGCGACCGTCCCGAAGGCCCTCGCCACCGTGGACGTCGCCACCGGCGAGGCCGCTGTCGCGCACCACCAGCGCTCCGACGTCTGTGCGGTGCCCGCCGCGGGCATCGTCGCGGAGGCGATGGTGGCCCTGGTGCTGGCCGACGCCGTGGTCGAGAAGTTCGGCGGCGACTCCGTCACGGAGACCCGCCGCAACGTCCGCTCCTACCTCGAGAACCTGCAGATCGGCTGAGCCGGACCGAAACGGCAACGGGCGGTGGGGGCACGGAAATCCGTGCCCCCACCGCCCGTTGCTGTGACTGCTGTGACTGCCGTACGCCCGTGGCCGGTCCACCCGAAGGAGGACCGGCCACGGTCGTACGGACAGGGGCTGAGCGCCCCGGGGCTCAGGCGGAGACCGACTGCAGGGGCTTCTCGTCCCCGGCCGGCGTACCCGTCGCATCCTGGTCGGCGCGACGGAAGTTGAGCGCGATCAGGATCGAGACGGCCATGGCGGCGGCCGCGATCAGCACGGCGGTGCGCAGACCGTCCGTCGTCGCCGCAGCGGTGACCTCCTCGCCGGTGGTCGCGTTGGCGACGGCGACCAGGAGCGCCAGGCCCACGGCGCCGCCGACCTGCTGGCCGGTGGAGACGATGCCGGAGGCGATGCCCTGCTCCATCGGGTCCACGCCGGACGAGGACGCGGCGAACATGCTGGTGTAGAGCGCGCCCTGGCCGAGGCTGAGCACGATCAGGCCGGGCACCAGGGCGAGGTACGAGGCCGACGGGTCCATCGCGAGCGCGAGCAGCAGGGTGCCCACGGCGCCCACGGCCAGGGAGCCCAGGATGGTGTTGCGGGTGCCGAAGCGGGTGGCGAGCTTGCCGCCGACGGTGGAGCCGACCAGACCCGCGACCATCGGGACCAGGAAGGCCAGACCGGTCTGGAGCGCGCTGTAGCCGTGCACGCCCTGGAAGTAGATGGTCTGGAAGTACAGCAGCGAGCCGAAGGTCGCCATGAACATGAAGGTGGTGGCCACACCCGCGGAGAGGTTGCGGTTGCGGAACAGCCGCAGCGGCAGCAGCGGTTCGGCGCTGCGCGACTCGACCCGCACGAAGACGGTGAGCAGCACCAGGGCGGCCGCGGCCGCACCGAGCACGGGGGCCGAGGCCCAGCCGGACTCCGGTCCCTGGACCAGGGCGAAGACCACGAGGGTGGCGCCGGCGGTGCCGGTCAGCGCGCCCGGTACGTCGAAGGAGCGGCCGGCGGCGCGCTTGCCGTCCGGGGCGATCAGCACGTAGGCCCCGGCGATGGCGACGAGCGCCAGCGGGACGTTGACGTAGAAGACCGACTCCCAGCCGAAGGCCTGGGTCAGGACCCCGCCGAGCAGGGAGCCGAGGACCATGCCGCTGGCCCCGGCGCCCGCCCAGACCGCCAGGGCCCGGTTGCGGTCGCGGCCCTCGCTGAACGAGGTGATGACCAGGGAGAGGGTGGCGGGGAAGAGGAAGGCGCCGCCCAGACCCTGCACCGCACGGGCGGCGACCAGGAGTTCCGAGGTGCCGGCGAGGCCGCCGAGGAGCGAGCCGATGCCGTAGAGGGAGAGGCCGAAGACGAACATGCGGCGGCGGCCGAGGAGGTCGGAGGCGCGGCCGCCGAGCAGCAGGAAGCCGCCGTAGATCACGGCGTAGGCGCTGACGACCCACTGGAGCGTCTGGGCGGAGAACTCGAGGCTCTCGCCGATCTCGGGCAGGGCGACGTAGACGATGTTGTAGTCGAGCGAGGTGATGAGCTGGGCCAGCGCGAGGAGCGCCAGGACGAGAGCGGGGCGACGGGAAGTTCCCGAAGAAGTGCCCGGTGACATGGGGGGATCCTTTCGTTTCCATCGGCTGAATGGGCTGGTGGGCCCATGCAAAGGGCGGGGTCGGTCGTGACCGGCCCCGCCATTTGGTCGAGTGGGAATCAGGGGGTGAAGAATTCAGGGGTAAAAGGGGTTCGAGCGCTTTTCAGGACTGGTGGATGAAGTCCTGAACCAGCTTGACGAATTCGGCGGGCTTCTCGTAGACCACCACGTGGCCGCTCTCCAGCTCGGCGTACGAGCTGTTCTTGATGGCGGCGTGCAGTTCCCGGGAGTTCTCCACGGGGACCGTGGCGTCCAGGGTGCAGCCGATGACCAGGGTCTCGGCCTCGATCTTCGGCAGCAGGGGCCGGATGTCCACGGTCAGGTTGAGGTCGATGTGGCGCAGCGCGCCCTCGCTCGGCTGGTTGCCGGCGATGATGCCCTCGAGCTGCTCCCGGCCGATGCCGTTGAGGAAGGAGCGGCTGAAGGCGGTCAGGGTGCCGAAGCGGCCGAACGTGTCCGGCTTGTCCTCCAGCGAACGCCACACGCTCATCAGGTTGCGCATGTACTCGTCCTCGGGGGCGGCCCAGCCGGCCGTGAGGACCAGGCGGCGGACCAGGTCCGGGCGGGTGGCGGCGACGGTCGCGGAGATGACCGCGCCGAGGGAGAAGCCGACCAGGTCGACCGGGCCGTTACCGGCCTCCTCGATCACGCCGATCACCTGGGCGGCGAGCTGCTCCACGGTCAGCTCGGTGCCGTCGTCCTCGGTGGCACCGCAGCCGGAGAGGTCCGGCAGGAGCACGGTGCGGCTCGCGGCGAACTCGTCGGCGAGGTGGCCCCAGGTTCCCTGGGCGCCGAAGCCGGTGCCGTGGACGAAGAGCAGACCGGTGCCGGATCCGCGGACCTGGTAGTCCACGCGGGCGTCACCTGCGGACACGATGGGCATGTTTCTCCCCTTTGCAGCGTCATTGCCAGTTTCACGATGCGCTCCGCCATCGCCAAGAGATGGGCAACGCCTTCGGGAATCTAAGGGGAGGGAAAGGGGGGACGGGAGTTTCGTCCGGTCAATCTGTCAGGTCGCCGCAGACGGTGCCCGCAGCTGACAGATTATGGCACCGGCCGTGCCGGGAGTCCGTCGCAGGCAGTCTAATCAGCGACTGATCGATAAAGGAAACCGCGACTAATCCATTTCCAAGGACGGTTATTTCATGGCTCACGGCCAGATGATCGCGGAAGGACCGACGGACGGCACCGTCGAGGCTCCCACCGCGCGGAACGACCGGGGCACGCGTCCCGACCGGGACACGAACCCGGAGCGCGGCCAGAGCAGGCTTCCCTCACTGACCGGACTCCGATTCCCCGCCGCACTGCTGGTGTTCCTCTACCACGCGGCCCTGCCGATCCCCGCCCTGCGGTTCCTCGGCGAAGACGCGGACGTCATGGACTTCTACAAGACCGCCGGGCAGATGGGCGGCCTCGGCGTCACCTTCTTCTTCGTGCTCAGCGGTTTCGTGCTGAGCTGGTCCGCCCGTCAGAAGGACACCGCGCGGGCGTTCTGGCGCCGCCGGTTCGTGAAGATCTACCCGAACTACGTGGTCGCCTGGGTGCTGGGCATGGTGCTCTTCGCCTCCGCCTACACCCCGGTCGGCACCTCGATCGCCAACCTGCTGATGGTCCAGGTGTGGTCGCCGGAGTTCAACACCTACTTCAGCGTCAACCCGCCCAGCTGGTCGCTCGGTGCGGAGGCGGTCTTCTACGCCGCCTTCCCGATGCTGAACAACTTCTTCAAGAAGATCCGCGACAGCCACCTCAAGTACTGGATCGCCGGCGCCATCGCGCTGGTCATCGCCACCCCGGCGCTCGCCTACGCGCTCCTGTCCGACGCCCCCGGCATCCCCGGCGGCGAGGCCAGCTCCGTGATCCAGTACTGGGTCACCTACGTGCTGCCGCCGGTCCGCATGGTCGACTTCGCGCTCGGCATGCTCGTCGCACACGCCGTGCAGCGCGGCCGCTGGAAGAACATCGGCATGGTCTGGTCGGGGCTGCTGCTCGTCGCCGGCTACGTCCTGACCGCGTACGTCCCGTACCTGTACGGGCAGCGCGCCACCTGCATCATCCCCGTGGTCCTGCTGATCGCCGCCGCCGCCACCGCGGACGTGGAGAACCGGTTCAGCATCTTCCGCAACCGCACCATGCTCTGGCTCGGCGAGATCTCCTTCGCCTTCTACCTGCTGCACTTCGTGGTGCTGGCCTACGGGCGCAAGCTGCTCGGCACCGAGACCTACTCGGCGCTGACCACGAGCCTGCTGCTCGCCGCCGCCGCGGGCATCACCGTCGTCCTCTCCTGGGCCCTCTACGCCGGGGTGGAGCGGCCGCTGACCCGCAAGTTCGCCAAGTCGAAGCGCGCCCGCCAGACCTCCGACCGAGTTTCCACCGGTGCCTGAGCACCCCCCGACATCAAGGAGCAACATGTCCAGCACGCAGATTCTGGTCACCGGGGCCACCGGCCGGGTGGGCCGTGAGGTCCTGTCGCAGCTGATCGGGGCGGGCATCCCGGTCCGTGGCGGCGCCCGCAACCCCGCGAAGATCGGCGCCCCGGAGCACGTAGAGGTCGTCGAGGCCGACCTCGGCCGGCCCGAGACGCTGCCCGCCGCCCTCGAAGGCGTGGAGAAGGTCTTCCTGTACGCCGTTCCGCAGGGTGTCGGCGAGTTCCTGGCGGCCGCCCAGCAGGCCGGGGTCAAGCACATCGTGCTGCTGTCGTCCCAGACGGTCACCGAGGCCTTCCCCGGCCAGGAGCCGATCACCGAGATGCACCGCGCGGTGGAGGCGGCGATCGTCGAGTCCGGCATCGCGTACACCTTCCTGCGCCCGCACAACTTCGCCTCCAACATCCTGATGTGGGGCTGGCCCGAGAGCATCCGGGGCGAGCAGAAGGTGCGCTTCCCGTACCCCGAGTCGCACAGTGACGCGATCCACGAGAAGGACATCGCGGCGGTCGCCGTGAAGGCCCTGACCGAGCCGGGCCACGAGGGCCAGGCCTACTTCCTCAGCGGCCCCGAGTCGGTGACGCAGCGCCGTCAGCTGGAGATCATCGCCGAGGTCGTCGGCAAGGAGCTGGAGTTCGAGGAGCGCACCGAGGAGCAGGCGCGCGTGGACCTCGGCGAGATCGTCCCGGCCTGGGTCGCCGACGCGGTCTTCGGCTACTGGTCCGCCTCCGACGGCGTCCCGACGCACCTGTCGGACAACGTGGAGAAGATCACCGGCCGCCCGGCGCTGACGTTCGCCGAGTGGGCGGCCGACCACGCCAAGGAGTTCACCGCCTGAGGCTGAGCGGCGGGGGAACGGCGGAGGGGGGACGGACCGGATGGTCCGTCCCCCCTCCGCCTTTTCCGTGCTCAGTGCGCGGTCGGCTCGATGTTGTAGTTCACCCGGAACAGGTTCGCCGGGTCGTACGCGGCCTTGAGCGCGGCCAGCCGGGTGTGGCCGGAGGCGGTGTAGGCGGAGCGGACCCGGTCGGCGACGGTGTCGTCGATGCCGAAGAAGTTCACGAACGCCCCGCCCGTGCTCCACGGCTCCATGGTGCCGTGCAGCAGGTCGTGGGCCGTGCGGATGGCCGGCAGCCGGCCGGGCTCCATGATCGAGGTGGAGAAGAGCATGAAGCCGGCGTCCCGGCCCGCGACCGCGTTCTCGGTGCGCGGCGGGCGGGCGTAGGCGCCTCCGTGGTGGCGGATCTCGACGAAGTACGGGGCGTCCGCCTGCGGACCCGCCAGCTCGAGCAGGGTCTCGACGGCCACGGGCGGCAGCTCGCGCAGCGCCGTGTTGCGGTCGTACGCCGCCACCGGGAACGGCGGCTCGTGGTGGATGGAGCCGACTTCCAGGTAGGGCATCTTGGTGACGGTGTCCTGGAGGACCGGGCCGACCTCGCGCAGCGGCTGCACCAGGCGCTCGCCCTCGGCGAGCTCCCCGGACCAGGCGATCCGGATGTGGGCGACGTACTGGCCGCGCATCGCCTCGGGGAGCACCGGCAGGTCGGGGTAGCGGATCAGCTGCATGGAGGAGGACATCTCCTCGGGGACCGTCCGTGTCCACTCGGCCCAGGTGCGCAGGGCCGCGGCGGCGTGGTCCGCCCCGAAGTAGAGGCCGCCGCCGTAGAGCTCGGAAACGGGGAAGAGGTCGATCTCCATGGAGACGACCACGCCGAAGTTGCCCTTGCCGCCCCGCAGGGCCCAGAACAGGTCCGGCTCCAGCTCGGGGGTGGCCGTACGGAGCCGGCCGTCGGCGGTGACCACGTCCAGGCTGCGGACGTGGTCGGCCGCGTATCCGTAGCGGCGGCCGAGCAGTCCCATGCCGCCGCCGACGGTGTAACCGACCGCGCCGACACCGGGGTTGGAGCCGTTCAGGGGCGCCAGGCCGTGCGGGGCCGTCGCGGCGAGGACGTCCTGCCACACGGTGCCGGCCGCGACGGTCGCGGTGCGGCGCTCGGGGTCGACCCGTACTCCCGTCATCCGCCGGGTGCTGATCATCAACTGGCCTTCGGCGGAACGGGAGATGCCGTGGCCGGTGGCCTGTACGGCGACGCCCAGCCCCGCCCCGGCCGCGTACCGGACCGCTTCCTGGACGTCGGCGGTGTCCCGGGCGCGGACGATGAGGGCGGGCCGGTGGTCGAGGGCCAGGTTGTAGCCGAGCCGCTCCTCGTCGTAGCCCTCGTCCCCCGGGAGGAAGACCGGTGCTGCGAGTGAGGTGGGTGCTGTCTGCATGGGCATGGTCAGTCCAGTTCGTAAGGGGCGGTCATGACTTCGATGCTGTGGCCGTTCGGGTCGTCGATGTAGACGCCGCGGCCTCCGTACCAGGTGTTGGTGACCCCGGCGTGGCGGTGGAAGGGGTCGCCCCAGAAGGGCAGCCCGCGGTCCTTGATCCGGGCGAGGATCGCGTCGAACTCGGGGTCGTCCACGAGGAAGGCGTAGTGCTGCGGGGTGACCGTGCCGTCGGCGCCGAGGCCGGCGCCCCCGATCGCGTGCTCGCTGCCGAGGACGTCGAGGGAAATGTCGTTCGAGAGCTGGAGCACCAGGAACGGCCCGTAGCGGCGGCTCGGTTGGAGTCCCAGGATGTCGATCAGGAACGCGGCGGTGGCGTCGCGGTCGTGGGCGGTGAGGATGGTGTGGTTGAGCCGGATGGCCACGGTGGAGCTGCCTTCGGTCGGGGGTAGGGGGTAAGGCGCAGAGGGGGTCGGGAGCGGGAAACGCCCTGACCCCGCGCCGGGGGCGCGGGGTCAGGGACGGACGGGCTCGGGGTCGCGTGGAGCGTGAGGGTCGGCCCCGGATGACCGTCCTGGTCCGCGTCCGGGGCCTGAGGGGGGCCCGGGCGGACAGGTCTAGCCGCGGTCGGTGCCGGACGGGTTGTCGATCACGTAGCGCCAGCGGCCGTCGGGGCCGCGGCGGGCCACGTCGGTGGCGGAGCCCTCCTGGTGCACGAGGGTGCCGTCGGGGGCGGTGCCCGCGATCACGAAGTCCCCGATGAGCAGGGCGATGTCCTCGCAGACGTAGGTGTGCCGCAGGGTGAGCGAGATCGGGACGCCCAGGGCCAGGAACTCGGCGTTGGCCGCGCGCCGGGCGTCCTCCGTGACGGCCTTGCCGGGACCGGTGACGAAGACGGCGCCGGGGGCGAAGAGCCGGTCGACCGCGCTGAGTTCACCCGAGTTGAAGGCCTGCTCGAAGACCGCGGGAAGCTCGGCGGGGTCGGTCGGGGGCAGCAGGGTGGAGAGGAGGTCGGTCATGCCGGCCTCAGCCCGTCTGGATGCCGGCGCGACCGGGCTCGGGGGTGGCCGGGAGCGCGTCCAGGTCGAAGCCGAAGTACTTGCGGTAGGCCGCGAGCACGGCTTCGTCGCCCTCCAGGTCCTCGACGATGCGCTCCGAGCCCGTGATCTGGGTGAGGCGGTTGCCCTTGAGAGTGATGCGGCCGCCGTCCTCGGTCGGCAGGGAGCAGAACACGTCCGCCAGGAACGGCGATTCGGGGGCGGTCCGCCACCACCACAGGGTCGGGACGAAGTCGGCGACCCGCACCGGGCGGTCGTCGATCCGGTAGAGCGGGCGGTCGTTCAGGAGGACGTCGAAGCCCCAGGCGCCCTCGCCCTCGGAGGCCACGACCCGGTAGCTGCCGTGTACGTCCTGCTGCGGCTCGTCGGTGGCGAAGCGCAGGGGCGTACGGCTGTTGCGGCCGAAGCCGACGTCGACCAGCCAGGCCTCGCCGTCCAGCAGGACGCGGAGCGCCAGGTGGCCCATGAACGGGCCCGGGCCGTCGGGGCGGTAGACCTGGCCGGGCAGGATCTCCACCTGGTAGCCGAGGGCGCTCAGCAGGTACCCGAAGGCGGGGTTGACCTCGTAGCAGCCGCCGCCGCGGCGGCGGTCGACCAGCTTCTCGAGGACCTGCTCGTCCATGTGGACGGCGGTGCCGGGGAAGTGGTAGTCGAGGTTCTCGAACGGCACGGTCAGGCAGTGCCGCTCCTGCAGCAGGCGCAGCGCGGCGAGGTCGGCCCGCTCGGGCCGCGTCGCGCCGATGCGGTCCAGATACGCGTCAACCTGGGCGTCATTCAGCATGTCTGTCTCCTTGGGCAGGGTGGGAGGTCAGGAGCCTGAGGGCGGGAGCCTGGGGGAAGGGGCCTGGAGGGGGCAGGCCCGGAGAAGGGGGCCGTCAACCGGCTGCGGTCACGGCGGTCACCACTGGAGCAGGACGAGCCCCATGGCCATCCCGCCGCCGAACGCGGCGAGCAGGACGAGGTCCCCGTCCTTCATGTCCGCCGTGCGCACGGCGTGGTCGAGGGTGACCGGCACGGAGGCCGAGCCGGTGTTGCCGTACTCCTCGTAGGTCGAACGGGTCCGGTCCCGCGGGATCCCGATCCGGTCGGCGAGGTCGTCGATCATGCGGCCGTTGGCCTGGTGCGGGACGAAGTGCGCGATGTCCGCCGGGGCCACGCCGTTGTCGGCCAGGAACGCGGAGATGGCCGGGGCCACGTTGTCGGCGACGAAGTCGCGGACCGCGCGGCCGTTCATCGTGAAGTAGTGCAGCCCGTCGCGGAGGGTGTCCTCGGTGGCCGGGAGGCGGCTGCCGCCGGCCGGGACCCGGATCAGCTCGTGGTCGTCGCTGAAGCCGGCCAGCCGGGCGCTGATCACGGTGCGGCCCCGGGACGGGCCGAGGACGACCGCGCCGGCGCCGTCGCCGAAGAGGATGGTCGTACGGCGGTCGCGCGGGTCGAGGATGCGGGAGTAGATGTCGGCGCCGACGACCAGGGCGTAGCCGCCCGTTCCGCGGATGATCCGCTCCGCGGTGGTGAGGGCGAAGTTGAAGCCGCTGCACACCGCGTTGAGGTCGAAGGCGGGGGTGCCGCTGCCGGCGCCGAGCCCTTCGGCCACGAGCGCGGCGGTCGCCGGCTGCGGGGAGTCGGGGGTGGAGGTGGCGGTGATGATCAGGGAGAGCTCGGAGCCGCGGATGCCGGCCGCTTCCAGGGCGGCCCGGCCGGCGGCGATGGCCAGGTCGGAAGTGGCCTCGTCCGGCTTGGCCCAGCGGCGGTTGCGTATGCCGGTCTTGCCGAAGATCCACGCGTCGTCGACTCCCGCGGGGGCGCCGACTTCGTCATTGGTGACGACGTAGGACGGCAGGCAGGATCCGGTTCCCAGAATTCCGACGGCGGGCGCGGACGGTCCCTCTTCGAAACGGCGGCCGGTGGTGATCAATTCTCGTCCCCTCGGTGTGCTCGGGCGCCCATGGTTTCGCCGCGTGACGCGCGGCGCCATGTCATGTCCCGCTCTCTGTCAGGTGATGGGAAAAACATCGGATGCGCGCCCGGCCTTTCTGCCGGCCGGTGGGCCTGCCGGGCGCGTCTTCCGGCCTTACTGGGCGGTGGCGAGACCGCGGACGACGATTCCCGCGACTTCGGTGACCCGGCGCGCCTGGAATTCCACGGCGGCGAGATTGTCCTCGTGGACGTTTCCGGGACGGTTGCGGGTGACGCTGGAGCTGCCGTAGGGGTTGCCGTTCTCCGGGCGGAAGAGGACCTCGCCGGTGGAGCCGTTGGCGACGATGAGCGAGCCCCAGTGGCAGACGGCGTTGTGGACGGCGAGCAGGGTGGTCTCGTGGCCGCCGTGCGGTGCGGAACCCGAGGTGAAGGCGGACACCACCTTGTTGGCGAGCTTGCCCGGGATCGACACGGGAGCGGTGGAGTCGATGAAGGCGCCGACCGGGGCGGCGGGCAGTCCGAAGCGGACGGGGGTGCCGATGAGGATGCCGTCGGCCCAGAGCAGGTCGTCGAGCCCGACCTCGGGGATCCCGCCGTCGGTCTGCGCGTGCGCGGTCACCGCGTCCTCGGTGCCGGGAACGACGGTCTCGGTGTGCAGCCGCGGAATGCGCAGGAGGCGTACCTCCGCCCCGGCCTTTCCGGCGGCCGCGGCGGCCGCTTCGGCGAGCTTGTGCACGTTTCCGGTGGACGAGTAGTAGACGACGGCGATATTGACCATGTCTGAATCAACTCCTGGCGGGATCGACTGGTGTGGGGCGTGATTCCTGCCGGCAATGCCGCGCGTACTTCGACCCCGGACCATCGGATGCTGGTGAGCGCAGGAGAATCCGGCAAGGGCCGCAGCCGAAATCCGTCAAGTGCGGAGGGGCAGTTGACGGACTCGCCGCGACGGCGTGGACCCGTCCCGGAAGAACGGCTCACGATGCGGAAGCTACGGCGACAAACAGCCCACCGGAAGGAGCATCGTGTCATCCGTTGATCCCATGCTGGAATTTCCCCTCGACACCCAGCCGGACCCCGACGCATTCCTGCGCGCCGCTCTGCGGTGGCATTTCTCCCCGGAAACGGGCTCGCCGTTCTGGCTGGAGCGCGCGGAAACCCTCGGGTTCGACCCGCTGACCGACATCAAGAGCTTCGCGGACCTCTCCCGCTTCCCGAACCTCGCCAACGAGCTGCGCGACGTACGCGCCGAGGACCTCATCCCCCGCGGCTACGGCCCGCAGCCCGAGGTCGTCGGCGTCTACGAGAGCGGCGGCACCACCGGCGCCCCCAAGCGCATCGTCCTGCTCCAGGAGTGGCTGGACCGCCTGCTCACCTGGAGCAGCGCCCAGCTGGACCGGCACGGCGTACCGCAGAACGTGAACTGGCTGGTCGTCGCCCCGACCGGTCCCCACATGGTGGGCGACGTCATCAAGCGCCAGACCGCCTTCCGCGGCGGCCTCGCCTTCACCGTCGACCTGGACCCGCGCTGGGTCAAGAAGCTCATCTCCGAGGGCAAGAGCGCGGAGGCCGGCGCCTACGCCGAGCACATCGTCGACCAGGTGGCGTTCCTGCTCCAGACCCAGGACATCGGCGTCCTGATGTGCACCCCGCCGATCCTGGAGCGCCTCGCCCGCCGCGACGACCTCGCCAAGCTCATCGACGAGAAGGTCAAGGCGATCAACTGGGTCGGCACCCAGATGGACGCCGACACCCGCTACCTGTACCGCACCGAGGTCTTCCCCAAGGCGCACCTCTACAGCGGCTACGGCTCCACGATGATCCTCGGCAACGCCTCCGAGCGCCCCGGGCTCTCGGACGACGACCCGTGCATCTACGACCCGTTCTCCCCGCACATGGTCTTCGACGTGGTCGACCCGAAGACGCGCGAGACCGTCGGCTACGGCGAGCGCGGCCAGGTGGTCATGCACCACGTCAGCAAGAGCCTGTTCATGCCCAACAACCTGGAACGCGACTACGCGACCCGCGTGCCCGGCCCCGAGGGCGTCTGGCAGCTCGGCGACTCCGTGGCGGACATCGCGCCCGTCCAGGAGTTCGACAACGAGACCGTCATCGAAGGGGTCTATTAAAATGAGTTCCGCCCTGATCACGCTGGACGCACTCGGGCCCTCCGGCCCCTTCCGCGCACGCAAGCGGACGACGGTCACCGACGTGACGGGTGCGCCGGTCGCCGAACTCAGCCTGGTTCCCAAGCTGTTCGTGACGCGCGCCATGACCGCGCTGCGGAAGGCCTCCTCGCTGCCCGCCGCCGAGCGGATGGCGGCCCTGGAGCGGGCAGGGCGGATCTTCGCCGAGGAGGTCATCGACGGCCTGTCCTTCCTCGACTACGAGCACACCGTCAGCCGCGTCTCCGGCGTGCCCATCGGGGTCGTCCGGGCCGCGACGGCCGCCATCGTCGAAGCCACCGAGCAGTCCCGGTACGCCGCCTTCCAGGCGCGGCCGGTCGGCGCCGTGGACGACTGGCGCGCCGATGCGACCCGCAACGGCAGCGCCGTGTGGACGCGGCGCGGCGACGTGTTTGCGGTGCACGCGGCGGGCAACCACCCGGGCCCGCACTCGCTGTGGGTGGAGGCCCTGGCCCTCGGCTACCGGGTCGCCGTGCGGCCCTCGCGCCGCGAGCCCTTCACCCCGCACCGGCTGATCTCGGCCCTGCGGGCCGCGGGCTTCGGCGACGACCAGGTCGTCCTGCTGCCCACGGACTACGAGGCGGCGGACGAGATCCTGCGCAGCGCCGACTACGGCCTCGTGTACGGCGGCGACGACGTCGTCCGCAAGTACGCGGGCACCCGCGTGCTGCCGCAGGGGCCGGGCCGCTCGAAGATGCTGGTTCCGGCCGGCGTCGACTGGCGCGACCACATTGACACCATCGTGGACTCCATCAGCCACCAGGGCGGTGTGGCCTGCATCAACGCCACCACCGTGCTGATCGACGGGGACCCGGCGCCGCTCGCCGAGGCCATCGCCGAGCGTCTCGCCCTGATCCCGAGCCTGCCCCCGGAGGACGACAAGGCCGTCCTGGCGGTGCAGCCGGTGGAGGGGGCGCGGGCGATCGAGGCCTTCCTGCTCGCCAAGGCGGCCGGTACGAAGGCGCACCTGGGCGGTGACGGCATCGTGGAGGAGCTCGGCGACGGGAGCGCGGTCCTGCGCCCGGCCGTGCACCAGCTGGACCGTCCGGACGCGGAGCAGGCCGGCATCGAGCTGCCCTTCCCCTGCGTGTGGGTGGCTCCGTGGTCGCCCGCCGACGGTGTCGGGCCGCTGCGCAACTCCCTGGTGCTGACGGCGTTCACCGACGACGAGGCGCTGATCGACGAGCTGCTCGCGGAGCCCACGATCAGCAACGTCTACCTCGGCGACCACCCGACGTACTGGATCCGGCCGGGCGTCCCCCACGACGGCTACCTCGGCGAGTTCCTGATGCGGACCAAGACCGTCATCCGCGACTGAGTCGTCCCGCTCGACCTCCACCCCTCCCGGCCCCGTGGCCGGGAGGGGTCTTCGGCGTTCAGTGCGCTCCGGCCAGCAGCCGGTGGCCCGCCGCCGGCACCCCCCGGCCGAGGAAGGGCCGCAGTTCGCCGTAGGCGGCGGCGTCTCCGACGAGGACCCCGCCCAGCAGGGTCCGGCCGTCCCCGTCCAGGACGAGCTTCGCGTACGTCCCGGCCGCCCCGTCCCGCCGGCTGAGTTCCAGCGATCCCGCGGTGCTCCCGTGGGCGTCCCCGAAGCTCGCCACCTCCACTCCGAGCAGCTTCAGCCGCGTGGACATGTCCGCCTCCCCGAACGGCTCCCCTTCCTGGCCCATCAGCTGGCGGGCCACGGAGGCGGCCATCCGGTAGCCGGGTGCGGCCAGCCCGTAGCAGCGCCCGGCCACCGCCGCGCACTCGCCGATCGCCCAGACGTGTTCGTCCTGGGTACGGCAGTACTCGTCGACCAGGATCCCGCCGCGTTCGCCGGTGGCCAGACCCGCCGGTCCGGCGAGCTCGTCCCGGGGACGCACACCCGCCGAGAACACCACGATGTCCGCTTCGAGGGTGGAGCCGTCCGCCAGCGCGACGCCGTTGGCCCGGCCGTCGGGTCCCGCCTGGATCGAGGCCGTCGCGACACCGCAGTGGATCCGCAACCCCTTGTCCCGGACGTGCCGGGCGAGCATCTCGCCGCCGTCCGGGTCCACCTGGAGGGGCATGAGGCGCGGGGCGAGCTCCACCACGTGCGGCTCCATCCCGAGCAGCCGCAGCGCGTTCGCCGCCTCCAGGCCGAGCAGGCCGCCGCCGATCACCACCCCGGGGCGGCCCGGTACCGCAGCCTCGCGGATCGCGTCGAGGTCCCCGAGCGAGCGGTAGCCGTAGCAGCCGGGCAGGTCGTGGCCCGGTACGGGCGGGATGAACGGCCGGGATCCGGTGGCCAGCACCAGGGCGTCGTAGCCGATGACCTCGCCGGTGGTGGTGGTCACGGTCCGGGCGGCGCGGTCCACGCGGTCCACGCCGGTGCTCAGCCGGAGTTCCAGCAGCGGGTCGTCGAGGAAGCCCGGTGCGGCCAGCGCGAGGTCCGAGGCGCTGCGGCCGTCGAGGTACGAGGAGAGCGCGACCCGGTCGTAGGCGGGGTGCGGTTCCTCGGCCAGGATCACGATCCGCCAGCGGCCGGCCGGGTCGAGGGACCGCAGCTCCTCCACGAGGCGGTGCCCCGCCATGCCGTGTCCGGCCACGATGAGCGTGCGGTTCATGGGGTGTCGGTCCCTTCAGATGGACGGAACGTGCCGCACAGGGCGCGTACCGCGTCCGTGCAGCCGCCGCAGCCGGTGGTGGCCCGGGTCGCCGCGGCGATGGCGGGCAGGTCGTGGGCTCCGGCCCGGCAGGCCTCGGCGAGGGTGTGCTTCGTGACGTTGTTGCAGCGGCAGATCACCGCGTCGTCGGGCAGTTCGCCCTCCTCCGCCGGTGCCACGCCGAGCAGGAGTTCCAGGCGCCCCGAGGGCACCGGCAGACCGAGCTCGTAGAGCCGGCTCACCGCGGCGATGGCCCGCGGCAGCCCCATCAGGACCGCGTCGGTGATCCGCTCGCCCTGCATCCGCAGCCGGGCGTACCGGCCGCGCGCCGGGTCGGTGAAGGTGAACAGTTCGGTGCCGTCGGCACCGTCGGTGGTGCCCGGTCCGCCCCGGCCCAGCTGCACGAGGTCGAGGCCGGGCACCCGCAGCCGGGTGACCTGGCGGGTGCCCCGGTGCCGTACGTCGGCTCCGGTGAGGTGCCGGGCGAGGGTCTCCGCCTGTTCCCAGGCGGGTTCGAGGTGCCCCGCGGCGTCGCCCGGGTGCTCCGCGCAGTCGCCGATGGCGTGGATGCGCGGGTCGTCGGTGCGCAGCAGGTCGTCGACCACGACGCCCGAGCGGACCGTGAGCCCGGCCCGGCGGGCGAGCCCGGTCTCGGGCGCGGCTCCGGTGCACAGCAGCACGACGTCGGCCGCCAGCACCCGGCCGTCGTCGAGGACCAGCTTCCCGTGGTGGTGCTCGGCCGCCTGCCGGCCGCAGTGGACCTCCACGCCCATGCCTTCGAGCCGCCGGGTGAGCAGGGTGCCCGCGACGGAGTCCAGCCGCCGGTCCAGCGGATGCGGCCCGCGGTGCACGAGGGCCACCTCGTGGCCCGCACGGCGCAGGGCCGCGGCCGCCTCCACCCCGAGCGGTCCGGCGCCCAGGACGACCGCGTTCAGCGGGGGTGTCCGGCCGAGCCGTTCGGCGTCGGCGAGGGTGCGGAGCGCCAGGACACCGCGCTCGGGGGAGGCGCCGCCCGCCGGAACTCCGGGGATCTCCGGGAGGACGGGCCGGGCTCCGGTCGCCAGGACCAGGGTGTCGTAGGGGTGCGCGGCCCCGTCCCGTGTGTGCACGAGGCGGCGTCCGCGGTCGATCCGGGTCACGGTGACCCCGGTGTGCAGCCGGGTGCCGGGGGGCGGCGCGGGCAGCGCGAGCGCGTCGGGCGGCAGGGTGCCGTCCAGGACGGAGGTCAGGAGCACCCGGTTGTACGCGGCTCCCGGCTCGGCGCCGAGGACGGTGACGCCGCCCCGGTGGCCGTGGTGGTGCAGCCGCTCCACGAACCGGTTCGCGGCGGGCCCGTTGCCCACCACCAGCACCTCGCCCGCGCTCACGGCCGGGCTCCGGCGACGGGCCCGATGCGCACGGCGCACACCTTGAACTCGGGCATCCGGCTGCGCGGGTCGAGCGCGGGGCTGGTGATCAGGTTGGCCCGGCCGGCCCCGGCGAAGTGGAAGGGGAGGAAGACCGTGTCCGTACGCAGGCTCCCGACCAGCCGGACCCGTGCCACGGTGCTGCCGCGCGCCGAGCTCACCCGGGCCTCGGCGCCCTCGGCCAGCCCGTGGCGCCGGGCGGTGTCGGGGTGCACCTCGACGAACATCTCCGGTGCTGCGGCGGCCAGTTCGGGGATCCGGCGGGTCTGCGCACCGGACTGGTACTGGGCGAGCACCCGCCCCGTCGTGGCGTACAGCGGGAACTCCGCGTCGGGGCTCTCGGCGCTGTCGCGGTGCTCGACCTCGGCGAACCGGGCCAGCCCGTCCGGGTGGGCGAACGCGTCGAGGAACAGGCGGGGCGTACCGGGGTGTTGTGAACCCTCACTCGCCGGGGCCTCGGGGCAGGGCCAGTGCAGGGCCTCGCCGGCGTCGAGGCGTTCGTAGCTGATGCCGGAGTAGTCGGCGCGGCCCCCGCGCGAGGCGCGGCGCAGCTCGTCGAAGACCTCCCGCGGCTCGGTGGGGAACTGCGCGGCGGGCCGCCCGAGCCGGACCGCGAGGCCGTGCAGCACGTCCAGGTCGCTGCGGGCCTCGCCGGGCGGGGTCAGCAGCCGGCGGCGGCGCAGTACCCGCCCTTCCAGGTTGGTCATGGTGCCCTCCTCCTCGGCCCACTGGGTCACGGGGAGGACGACGTCGGCCATGAGCGCCGTCTCGGAGGGCACGAAGTCGGCCACGACCAGCAGGTCGAGCGAGGCGAGCCGTTCGCCGATCCGGGCCGCGTGCGGTGCGGACACCGCCGGGTTCGAGCCGAAGACGAGCAGGGCGCGCGGACCGCCTTCCGTGCCGAGCGCGTCGAGGAGTTCGTAGGCGCTGCGGCCGGGGCCCGGCAGGGAGTCGGGATCGACCCCCCACACCGAGGCGACGTGGGCGCGGGCGGCGGGGTCGGTCAGCATGCGGTAGCCGGGCAGCTGGTCGGCCTTCTGGCCGTGCTCGCGCCCGCCCTGGCCGTTGCCCTGGCCGGTCAGGCAGCCGTAGCCGCTGCCTTCGCGGCCGGGCAGGCCGAGGGTGAGGGCGAGGTTGATGAAGGCCGAGACCGTGTCGGTGCCCTTGCTGTGCTGTTCCGCGCCGCGTCCGGTCAGTACGTACGCCCGCTCCGCTTCGGCCAGCATCCGGACCGCCTCGCGCTGTTCGGCGACCGGAACCCCGGTGACCCGCTCCACGCGCTCGGGCCACCAGGCGGCCGCCCGCCGCCAGGCGGCGTCGAAACCGGTGGTGCGCTTGTTCAGGTAGGGCTGGTCCGCGTGCCCCTCGACGACCGCGAGGTGCAGCAGTCCCAGGGCCAGGGCGAGGTCCGTGCCGGGGGCCGGCTGCAGGTGCAGGGCGGCGGCCTCGGCGGTGGGGGTGCGCCGGGGGTCGATGACGATCAGCCGGGCCTTGTTCAGGTGGCGCATCAGCGGCGGCATCGTCTCGGCCGGGTTGGCGCCGGCGAGCAGGATCACCTCGGCGCCGGCGAGGTCGGTGACGGGGAACGGCAGGCCGCGGTCGAGCCCGAAGGCGGTGGTGCCCGCTGCGGCGGCCGAGGACATGCAGAACCGGCCGTTGTAGTCGATCTGGCTGGTGCCGAGCGCGACCCGGGCGAACTTGCCCAGCTGGTAGGCCTTTTCGTTGGTGAGCCCGCCCCCGCCGAACACGCCCACCGCGTCGGGGCCGTGCTCCTCGCGGATGTCCCGCAGCCGGGCGGCGATCGTGTCGAGGGCGGCCTCCCAGGTGGCGGGGGCGAGCCGGCCGTCCGCCCCGCGCACCAGCGGCCGGGTCAGCCGGTCGGGCGTGCCCAGCAGGGCGGGAGCGGTCCAGCCCTTCTGGCACAGCCCGCCCTGGTTCACCGGGAACTCCTCGTCGGGCCTGACGGCCGGGCGGCCGGCTTCGCCGCTGCCCAGGACGGTGCCGCACTGGAGCGCGCAGTACGGGCAGTGGGTCTTGACCTCAGCTGTGACCTCAGCGCTGACCTCAGCCACGGGGGGCTCCGGCACGGCGGGTTCCGGCGGGGACGCGCTGGACGGCGGGCTCGGCGTCGGGGCGCTTGCGGAGGTAGACCGCCCAGGTCACCAGGACGCACACCAGGTAGAAGCCGAGGAAGGCGAGGAAGGCGGGTTCGCCGGACTTCGCGGGGCCGCCGTAGGCCTCGCGCAGGACCAGGTTGACCCCGACTCCGCCGAGGGCGCCGACCGCACCGGCGATGCCGATCACCGCGCCCGAGAGCCTGCGGGCCTGGGCGAAGGCCTCCGTCGCGTCGTGGCCGGAGGTGACGGCCACCTCGGCCCTCTTGGCGAAGGCCACCGGGATCAGCTTGTACGTCGAGCCGTTGCCGATGCCGGTCAGTACGAACAGGGTGGTGAATCCGAGGACGAAGAGTGCGAAGGATCCCCGGGCGGAGGCCAGCAGCAGGACCCCGGTGCCCATGGCCATCGCGCAGAAGGTGCAGAGGGTGATCAGGGCGCCGCCCCACCGGTCGGAGAGCAGCCCGCCCACCGGCCGGGCCAGGGAGCCGAGCAGCGGTCCGAGGAAGGTGTACGAGGCCGACTCCAGCGGGGTGGCGCCGAACTGGCTCTGGAGCACCAGCCCGAAGGCGAACCCGTAGCCGATGAAGGAGCCGAAGGTGCCGACGTAGAGGAGGGAGATCCACCAGGTGTGCGGGTCGCGGAGGGCTTCGAGCTGGGTGCCGGGTGCGGCGCGCACCGCTGCCACGTTGTCCATCTTCAGTGCGGCGAGGAGCGAGGCCAGCACGATCAGGGGGAGGTAGACGGCGATGACGTAGGCGGGGTGGGAGCTGCCGGCGGTGGCGATGACGAGCAGGCCGATCAGCTGGATCGCCGCGACGCCGAGGTTCCCGCCGCCCGCGTTGGCGCCGAGGGCCCGGCCCTGGAGGTGCCGCGGGAAGAGGACGGCGATGTTCGTCATGGAGGAGGCGAAGTTGCCGCCGCCCACCCCTCCGGCGGCGCCGATCAGCAGGAACACCCAGAGCGGGGTGCCCGGTTGCTGGACGAACCAGAGCGCGGCGAGCGTGGGGACGAGCAGGACGGCGGTGGAGAAGACGGTCCAGTTGCGGCCGCCGAAGCGGGTGACCGCGTAGCTGTAGGGGAGCCGCAGCAGGGCGCCGACCAGGGTCGGGACGATGACGAGCAGGAACTTCTCGGCCGGGGTGAAGCCGAGGCCTATCTCGGGCGACATGAAGAGCACCAGGACCGACCACATGCTCCACACGGAGAAGCCGATGTGTTCGGAGAGGACCGAGAGGATCAGGTTGCGGCGGGCGGTCTTCCGGCCGGACCGCTGCCAGAACTCCTCGTTCTCGGGGTCCCAGTCCTCGATCCAGCGTCCGGTCTCGGGCCGTGCGGGCTTCATGGCATCTCAGCTTCCTGCTCGGGGCGTTGTCCGTCCTGGCGGGGGACTTTCTCCCCACTGACTGAACCATACAGTTCAGTTCAGTTGAATTCAATGGCGAATCCGGAGGAGGGGGAGGAGCAGGGGAGGAGAGGTTCAGTGAGGCTGAGGATGCGGTCGGGTCTACGGCCGCGCCAGCGCCCGGTCCACCAGCGGACCGGCGCCCCCGGTGTAGGTCGCGGGATCGCACAGCCGCGCGCGTTCGTCCGCCGTCCAGCGGCCGTGCAAGGCAGGCTCCTCGGCGAGCAGTTCGTGCAGGGGCCGGCCGCTCTCCTCGGCCGCGGCCGAGACCCGGGTCAGCAGTTCCTTCGCCGCCACCTTGCCCAGCAGCGGGGCCAGTACGGCCGCGATCCGCTCGGACACCACCTGGCTGCCGGTCAGTTGGAGATTGGCCCGCATCCGCTCCGGCCTGGGGACGAGGCCCTCGGCGAGTTCGGCGGCCGTCGCGGCCGCGCCGCCGACCAGTCGCAGGCATTCGCGCAGCAGCTGCCACTCGGCGTGCCACACGCCGCCCGACCGCTCGTCCTCCGACACCAGGCACTGCACCAGCGCGGCGGAGAGGGCGGGGACCTGGAGGGAGGCACTGCGCAGCAGCGTGCTCAGGACCGGGTTGCGCTTGTGGGGCATGGCCGAGGAGCTGCCGCGGCCGGCCACGGCGGGCTCGGCGACCTCGGCGATCTCGGTCCTGGCCAGGGTCTGCACGTCGAGGGCGATCTTGCCGAGGGCGCCCGAGGCGAAGGCGAGCGCGGCGGCGAGGTCGGCGATCGGGGTGCGCAGGGAGTGCCAGGGCAGTACGGGCCGGGCGAGGCCGGTCTGTGCGGCGTAGGCGTCGACGAGCCGGTCCAGGTACTCGCCCGGCTCCGGCCACCGGCCCGCGCCGTCGATCCGGGCGTACTCCAGGTATCCGGCGAGCGTTCCGGCGGCTCCGCCGAGCGATACCGGCAGTCCGCCGTCCTGGACCCGGGCCAGCCGCTCGTCGGCGTCCAGGACCAGCGACCGCCAGCCGGCCGCCTTCAGCCCGAAGGTGGTGGGTACGGCCTGCAGGGCGAGGGTGCGCCCGGCCATCCCGGTGTCCCGGTGCTCCCCGGCGAGCACGGCCAGGGCGGCGGCGGTACGGGCCAGGTCGGCCCGGATCAGCTCCAGGGCCCGGGAGGCCACCAGCATGGCGCCGGTGTCGAAGATGTCCTGGCTGGTCGAGCCGCGGTGGACGTACTCGGCGGCTTCGGCGTCCTCGGCGGCGACCACCCCGGTCAGCGCCCGCACCATGCCGACCACGGGGTTGGCGGTCTCCCGGGCGGCGAGGGCGAGGGCCCGCAGGTCGAGGTTCCCGGCCCGGGCGGCCGCGGTGATGACGTCGGCTGCGGACTTCGGGAGGGTGCCGAGTTCCGCCTGGGCGCGGGCCAGGGCGGATTCCGCGTCGAGCATGGCCTGCAGCCAGGCCAGATCGCAGACGGCTTCCTCGACCGGGGTGCCGGCGCGCACCGGGGACAGCAGCCCCGCGTCGGTGAGCACGTCCTGCCGGCCGGCGGGAGTAGCGGGGGCGCTCATACCAGGACTCCGGTCAGGTCGGTCTCGGCCGGCAGCGGTGCGACGTCCGCCGGGACCGGGGCGGAGACCGTCAGGGCGAGCACGGACCGGGCGATCGCGTCGGAGTCGCCGAGGGTGACCGAGTCGACGCCCGGGCGGATGCCGGCGGCCGTCACCCAGTGCACGGACTCGGTGGGCACCCCGTACGCGAACCGGCGCGGGTGGGCGCGGCCGCGCGCGTCGAGCAGCCGGTAGGGGCGCTCGGTGACCGCCAGGCCGCCGGACTCGTAGCCGGAGCCCTCGCCGCCGGAGATCCGGTACGTGGTGCACTGCTCGGTGTCGAGCAGGTGGCGCAGCAGCGGGTCGTCGGTGCGTCGCAGGTCGGGCTCGGGCAGCCGGGCCTCGATGAGGACGGTGGCGCGGACCGCGGGTCCGGGCACCTGCCGGTTCTGGAGGATGAAGGTCGCCTGGTCTCCGGCGGCGGTGTCGACGCGGATCTCCGTACCGGGACCGGTCAGTTCGAGCACTCCGGCCTCGATGAGGGCGATCATCTCCTCGATGCGGGAGGCCGGCGGGCCGATGGAGAGGAAGGCGTTGAGCGGGGTGTACCAGCCCTCCAGGTCGTCGCGGTGCGAGTCGGCGGTCAGGCCGCCGTGGTCGACGGCGAGGCGGATCTCGTTGCGCAGGTCCCGCATCGTGTCCAGGGCCGCCTTGAGCGGGCCGCTGAGGTTGCCGGCCTTGGCCTCCTTCACGTCCTGCTCCAGGTACGCGACGAGCCAGGTGCTGAAGTCCGAGCGGCTGGTGAACTCCCGGTCGCCGTAGGGGCGGGAGAGCCGGTTCCAGCTCCAGCGCTCCGCCGCCTCGATGCCGTAGGCGTCCAGCAGCGCTTCGCGGTCCTGCTCCTGCTCCAGCGACAGGAAGCGCGCGGTGAACCCTTCGCTTTCGCTGCCGCGGCCCTTGTTCTTCAGCAGGGCGCCGTAGTAGACGCTCTCCGTCTCGCGGGAGATGAGCGGCCACAGGTCCTCGGAGAAGCTGATGCCGTCGCCGTCCGCGGAGCGCCGGCGCATGTCGGCGATCGCCTCGGGGGTGAGCAGGCGCGGCAGGTAGCGGCCGTAGGCGCCCTTCTCGTTCTCGCCGCGGGCGTGGTACGGGATCCCGCGCCGGGAGAAGGCGTACAGCTTGGGCTCGTCGCCGGAGGGCTGGTAGGTCAGGCGGCCGTCCTCGCCGCGGACGTAGCTGCCGCCGCGGCCGGCGGTGAAGAGCGCCATGTGGTCGAAGAAGTTCAGGCCCAGGCCGCGCAGCAGGACGTTCTGGCCGGGCTTGACGACGTGCAGGTTGAGGTCCGCGGGGTTGGCGGGCGTCACGTAGGTGAGGTGGTGGATGCGGGCGAGGCTCGCCGTCTTCGCCTCGCGGGGGGTGAGCCGGGCCGGTACGTGGCCCTGTGCCATCACGATGGCGTCCAGGTTGTTGAGGCGGACGCCGTTCTCCAGCCGTACGCCCTGCGGTCCGCCCGGCACGCCGTGCGTGTCGGCCATGGCCACGGCGCGGGAGGCGTGCACCTCGACGGTGACGTGGGCGGGGGCGTTCGCCACGACGCGCTCGAAGGTGGCGCGCAGGTAGCTGCCGTAGAAGGCGCGGGTGGGGTAGGTGTTCGGGCCGAGCCGGCGGGCCTCGTCGACGGTGGACTCGGGGAGTCCGGCGGCGGCCGCGCCGCCCTCGGCGATGCTCCGCGCCCACTCGAAGAGGGTGGGACCCGGCTCGATCGGGCCCTCGGTCTGCACGCTGTCGTCGGTGTAGATGGTGATCTGCGAGGCCACCGTGTTCATCAGCAGGTGCTGCGACTGGTCCGGGCGCCACACCTGGCCGGCGCCGGGCGCCGAGGGGTCGACGACGTGGACGGTGACCGCGCTGTGCGAGGGGCTGCGGCGCTCGTTGGCGGCCAGCCGTTCCAGTACGGAGAGCCCGCGCGGGCCGGCGCCGATGATCGCGATCTGGCTGTGTCCGTTGGTGCTCATCGCTGGTTTCCGTTCCGGGAGGTCGTGGTGGTGTCGGTGTCGTCGGTGCGGGCGCCGTGCATCCAGGCCACGTAGTCGTGGAGCTGGTCGGCGGTGAAGGCGGAGAGCTGGGCGTTGCGGGCCGAGGCGGCGGGGCCCTCGGTGTGCCAGAGCTTGATGCTCTCCCGGGCGAGGAGCTGGATCTTCCCGGTGCGCTCGCGCCGCTCGGCGTTGAACTTCTCGAAGCGCAGGGGGAGTTCGGAGGTGTCGCAGTCGAGCAGGTCGCCGAGGATCACGGCGTCCTCCAGGCCCTGGCAGGCGCCCTGTGCCACGTAGTGGAGCATCGGGTGGGCCGCGTCGCCGAGCAGGACGACCCGTCCGTCGGTCCAGTCCTCGACCGGGTCCCGGTCGACGAGGACCCAGGACTTCCACCCTTCGCCGAGGGCGAGCAGCCGCTGTGCGTCGGCGCCGAGCGAGCCGAACTCGCGGCGGATGTCGCCGGCCGAGGCGGGCACTCCGGCGACCGTCTCGGTGGCGTTGTTGTGGCTGCTCGCCGCGAGGTTGAGGTACTTGCCGCCGGCGATCGGGTAGTGCACGAAGTGGCAGCCGGGGCCGGTCCACCAGGTCACGGAGGTGAGGTGGCGCAGGTCCTCGGGGATCTGCTCCATCGGGATGATCGCCCGGTAGACGGTGATCCCGGAGTTGCGGGGCGCGCCGTCCCCGACGAGCTGGCCGCGGATGGCGGAGTGGATGCCGTCGGCGCCGATGACGGCGTCGCCGGTGATGCGCTCGCCGCTCTCCAGGAGGACCGAGGCGCCGTAGGCGTCCTGCTCGTAGCCGGCGGCGGGTGCGGAGCCGCGCAGTTCGATGTTCTCCGAGGCCAGGCAGGCCTCCAGCAGCTTGGTGTGGAGTTCGGCGCGGTGGACGACCGCGTACGGGTTCCCGAAGCGCTCCCGGTAGGTGTCGGTCAGGTCCATGCTCACGACGTGTTCGCCGGTGACCCCGTCCATGAAGCGCAGCTCGTCCATGAGGACGGCGGTGGAGCGGACGGTCTCTCCGAGGCCGAGGCGGTCGAGGGCGTGGATTCCGTTGGGGGCGAGCTGGATGCCCGCTCCGATCTCGGCGAACTCGGGGGCGCGTTCCAGGACGAGTGCGGTGTGTCCCTGCCGGGTGACGGCGAGGGCCGTGGCCAGTCCGCCGATTCCGCCACCGACGATGATGAGCTTCGACATCAGACCTGCTCCTGAAGGGATCGGGCGGCGGGGGCGCCGGAGGTGAGCAGCCGGGCGAGTTCCAGGCGCTTGATCTTGGTGGTGGCCGTCTGCGGAAGGTCGGACTGGCGCCACTGCACGGGCTCGCCCATCTGCGGGAGGCCCGAGACGGCGGACTGCCAGGCGTCCATGTCCAGCGGCTTGTCGTCCTTGGTGCATACGACGGGGATGGCGCGGCCGTTCTCGTCGGGGATGATGATGACTTCGGCGAGCTCGTCGAGCCGGGTGAAGAGGGTGTCCTCGGCGGCGAGGGTGGAGCCGAAGCCCTCGATCAGGTCGACCTCGCGGTCGAGCAGGTGCACGCAGCCCCACTTGGTGCGGTAGCCGACGTCGCCCATGCGCCACCAGCCGTCGTTGACCTGCTTGTCGTAGCGCTCCTGCTCGCCGAGGTAGGTGACGATCCGGCCGTCGCTCTTGACCTCGATGAAGCCCGGGTTCGTCTCGGACGGCGGCAGGCCGTTGCGGCTGACGACGCGGACGTCGGTCATGCCGGGGAAGGGCATGCCCACGCAGCGGCCGTCCGCGTCGAGGCCGCGGCGCTTGGAGAAGGAGCGGGCCACGGCGGGGCCGATCTCGCTCTGTCCGTACAGCTGGCCGAAGACCGGGGCCTTGCGGCGGGTGGCGGCCAGGAGCCGCTGCACGGTCCGCGGGTGGATGGCGTCGAAGGTGCTGCTGAAGAGCTTCACGTTCGCCAGCGGGCCGCGCGGGTCGTCGGCGAGCTCTTCCCACTCCATGAAGGAGTTGGGGTGGGCTTCCAGGATGCCGGGGCGGAGCTGGGAGAAGAGGTCGGCGGCCCGCTTGGGGTCGCCGTCGGCGAGCACCACGATGGGGAAGCCGCGGAAGAGGGAGATGGCCAGTGCGGTGATGAGCCGCGAGTGGACGAAGGAGACGTGCATGGCGATGGTCTCGCGGCCCGGGAGCAGCGGCCTGGTGATCAGGGCCTGCGGCAGGTAGCGGGCCTGCAGGGTGTGACCGGTGTGGACGGCCAGCTTCGGGGTGCCCGTGGTGCCCGAGGTGTGGGTGATCAGGGTCGGGTGGTCCGCCGGCATGGTCACGGAGGGGACGCGCGGGACCCCGGCGAGGGAGGCCAGCTCGGTCGCCTGCCGGTAGCTGCCGGAGGTGAGCAGGACCTGCTCGGCCTCGGTGAACACCGAGTCGGGCAGCTCGGTCTCCAGCTTGTCCTGGTCGGTGAGGAGGTACGGCTGGTCGGTGCGGCGCACGAGCTCGGCCACGGTCTCGCCGTCGAGCTTCGGCGACAGCAGTACCGGTACGGCGCCGATGCGGGCCACGGCGCAGGCCAGGAGGGTGATGTCGAAGCCGTCGGACTTGTAGACGACCACGCGCCGGCCGGGGCGGACCTTGGCGGCCCAGAGCCGGGAGGCGAAGTCGTCGATCAGGTCGGCGACTTCGGCCACGGTGGCCCGGCGCCCCAGGGCCGGGGCGATGTCCAGGTCGTGGTCCAGGATCACCACGTTCGTCGGGTGCTTCTTGGCGGCCCGCTCGAAGAGCGTCCCGAGCCGGATGCCCTTGTTGCCTATGCGCTGCAGAATCATCGTCTCGCCGTTCTCAAGTCAGTGGTGCAAAAGGTCAGTTGATGTGTGGGGTGGGGGTGGTGGGCTCAGGCCGTCTTCTCGATGACGGGCCTGACGCGCTCCAGGGTCTCGGCGAGGTCGCCGGTCACCTTCTCGCCCCACTCGGCGAAGAACTTCTGCTTGGCGTCGGCGTCCATCTCGGCGGTGATGCCGACGATCCCCTCCGTGGCGGTGCCCATCCGGAAGTGGTGCGTGAGGAGGCTGCCCGCGCCCTCGGCCTCGATGGAGAAGCCCCAGACGCTGTCCTGCTTCACACCCGAGCTGTTGTGCATGGCCCACTGGAAGGTGCGGCCGACCTCGGCCTCGACGACCTCGGCGTAGGTGGTCCACTTGCCGCGCACCACGGGGGCCCAGGAGACGACGTCCTCGCTGCGCTCGTTCTCTCCGCGGAAGACCGAGCCGACCGCGCCGGGTGCGCCCGTGGTCCACTCGCCGCCGAGGCACTCGGGGCTCCACTCGCCGCTGCGGGCCAGGTCGCTGACGACCGCGTACACCTGGGCCGGGGTGGCCTGGACGTGGATCTGGGCCCGCGACCCGAAGAGGGGCGTCTGGGTCTCGCTCATGGAACTGGCCTCCTGGAAAGTCCTGTGGCTGTTTCGAATGGCTGTGGCTGTGGCTGTGCTGCTTCGGCTGTCCCGGTTGTTGTTCTCTCCGTTCCGGCCGATGACTGAACCATACAGTTCAGTTCAGTTGAACGCAACGGTTCAGTTCAGTTGGACCTAGACTGGTGTTCCCACAGCCACCGCCGAGGACCAGGGGATCGACATGAAGCCGCGTACTACGGCAGAGCAGTTGCCCGCCGTCCCCACCGGGATCCGTGCCGCGCGCAAGCGCCAGGCCATCCTGGAGGCGGCCCGCACGGTGTTCCTGCGCGACGGCTTCGGGGCCGGCGTCGACCTGCTGGCCGCCGAGGCGGGGGTCTCCAAGGTGACCGTCTACAACCACTTCGGCAGCAAGGAGAACCTCTTCAACGCCGTGATCGGGCAGACGCTCGACGAGGCGCTGGAGAGGGCCCAGTCGGTGATCCAGGCCAAGCTCGCCGAGTCCGACGACATCCGCACGGACCTGGTGGAGGCCTGCCGCACCTGGGTCGCGGGCCTGACCTCCCCGGAGGTGCTGGCGCTGCGCAACGTGATCGCGGGGGAGCGGCACCGCTTCCCCGAGCTGGGGAGCGCCTGGCAGGAGGAGGGCCCGGGCCGCCAGCACGCCGTACTGGCCACGGCCCTCGGCCGCCTCAACGACCGCGGCCTGCTCCGGATCCCGGACATGGAGCTGGCGGTCCTCCAGCTCTCGGGCCTGGTCCTCTCCCCGCACCTGGTCTACGGCGTCTACGGCACCGCCCTGGACGCGGACCTGGCGGAGCGCCTCGTACAGGGCGGCGTGGAGATGTTCCTGAACCAGTACGGCGCCGACGACAAGTAGGACCGGCCGCGCTGCGGCCGGTCCTGGGTCCTGTCGTCGAACTCCGGGCTGCGCCCAAGGCAAGCCCGGCCGACGCCCTCGCCGACGCCCTCGCGAGGCAGCCGCTTCGGCGGACAGATCCTGGCAGCCATCCGTACAGAGGTAATTGGCCGTATCTCGACTGCCCTTCCACGATCCCGACCGGCTTACTGATGCTCCCGCGCCGCGCGGGTGGATACGACGACAGCACGGGGGGGCCATGGATCACACAGGCGGCTTCGGCGTACCACCTGGGGCTCCGCCACCGCTTCCGCCCCAGCCACCGCCCCAGCCGCAGCAGCCTCCCCAGATACCGCCGATGCCGCTGCCTCCGCGCAGGGGCAAGCCGCTGGAACTCCGGGTCCGGCGGCAGATCCTGTGGGTGGGGTCGGCGGCCGTTCCGCTGCGCAATGTCACCTGGGTCGAAGCGTTCAGGCTGAAGCCCGCCTGGGGCATGTTCACCGTCTTCTTGCTGCTGCTGGGCCTCGCCGTCTTCGTCCTTCCCCGGACCGACCTCTCGGACGAGGGCGGCGGCCTCGGCGTCCTCCTCCTGGTGCTCCTGGTCGTCGTCGGCGCTGTCGTGCTCTCGTCGCGGAAGCCGGTGCTCGTCGTCGAGATGAACAGCGGTTCCAGGGTGGTACTGACCCTGCCGAGCGTGGATGAACTGCGGCAGATCGCCGGGCAGATCGTGTACGCGATCGACCACCCGGAGTACGAGTTCTCCGCCGTACTCGAGCAGCACAACACCACGAACAACTTCGGTTCCGTCGTCAACATGAACGGCGGCAAGGGAAACACGGGGATCAGGCTATGAGCGACACGACGAACAATTACGGAGACGTCGTCAACATGCACGGCGGCGAGAAGAACATCGGCATCAGCCATGGCCCCGTCGTCCACAACGACGGCACCGCTCAGGACGCCGAGCTCCGAGCCGCCGTGGCAGAACTCACCCGGCTCCTCCAAGACCTGCGCCCGGAGCTCACCCCGGAGCAGGCCCGGACCGTGGAGGACGTCCTGCCCGCGCTCGCCCCCGACCGGGCCGCCCTGCGTGAGCGCGGCATGATCCTGGCATCCGTCTCGCAGCTGGCGGCGACCGTGGGCGAGGTCGGCCGACCCGTCGTGGAGGCGGTGGGGCGGCTGCTCGCGCTGCTGGGCTGACGGCTCCTTGTCCGGCCCCCCGGGTCAGGCCTCGTAGCGGCCGAGGCGGTCGTGGGCGTAGTCGTCGAAGGCCTGGTCGACCTCCTGGGCGGTGTTCATGACGAACGGGCCGCTGCGGACCACGGGTTCGCCGATCGGCTCGCCGGACAGGAAGAGCAGGTCGGCGCCGACCGGGCCGCCCTCGACCCGGACGCTGTCGCCGTCGTGCGCGAGGACGGCGAGGTCCCCGTCGGTGAGTTCCTCCGCGCCGGCCCTCCCGCTGCCGGACAGGACGTACACGGCGGCGCTGCGGCCCACCGGCGCGGGGAGTACGGCGGCGGCGCCCGGGGCCACCGACGCGTGGACGACGGTCACCGGTACCCCGGTCCGGAAGGGTCCGGTCACCCCGAGGGCCGTGCCCGCGAGGACCTTGAACCAGGAGCCGTCGAGCCGGCGCACCACCGGGATCTGCCCGGCGTCGCGGTTCTGGGCGCGCGGGCGGAGTCCCTTGAGGGAGCCGGGCAGGTTGATCCAGATCTGCAGGTGGTGCTGGAGGCCGCCCGCATCGCGGAAGGCCGCGGTCGGCTGCGCCGAGTGCAGTACGCCCGCGCCGGCCGTGAGCCACCGCGCGCCGCCGGGGCCTGTGACGCCGTGGCCGCCGGTCGAGTCGGCGTACTCGATGTCCCCGTCCAGGACGTACGTGAGGCTCTCGAAGCCGCGGTTCGGGTGCTCGGCGGCGCCCCTGGGCTCGCCCGGGCCGAGGTCCAGCGGGCCGGTCTGGTCGACCGCCAGGAAGGGGTCCAGCTGCGGGATGCGGGGGGTGGGGAAGGCGCGGCGCACCGGGTACCCGTCGCCCTCCAGGGCGCGGGCCGGCTGAAGCACGTCGACCACGGAGCGGCTCGCGGTGGCGGCGGCGTCGGTGGCGATGTCGGTTGCGGAACCCATCGTGGTCATGATGCCTTCTCTCTCTTGGTGGTCCGACGTCGTTCTGCCGGCCCCCCGACTGAATGAACTATACAGTTCAGTTCAGTTATCGCGCAAGACCACCCCCGCGCCGACAGCTGACAGATACGTCCTCGCGCGCTTGAAGGCGAACCGCCCGTACGGACAGACTCCCGCTCATCCCCCCCCGACCTCCTTCGCGCGGGCCTGCCGGGCACGGCGTTCACCGCACATGTCACCTCCACGGAAGAGAAGCTCATGCCCGATCTCAAGATCCTGGCCATCTCCGGCAGCCTGCGTGCCGCCTCGCTCAACAGCGCCCTGGTGCGCGCCGCGCAGAAGTTCGCCCCCAGTGGCCTGTCCATCGAGATCTACGAGGGCCTGCGCGACATCCCCCCGTACGACTCGGACCTCGACGGCGACACCCCGCCGGCCGTCGCGACGGACCTGCGCCGCCGCATCACCGAGGCGGACGGCCTGTTCATCGCCACCCCCGAGTACAACTACGGCATCCCCGGCGTCCTGAAGAACGCGCTGGACTGGGCGAGCCGCGCGGTGGCCCCCGCGCCGGCCTCCTCGCTCGCCGGCAAGCCGATCGCGATCGCGGGCGCCGCGCCGACCAACTTCGGTACGGTCCGTGCCCAGCTCGCGCTGCGCCAGTCCTTCCTGTGGACGGACTCCAAGGTCGTCGGCAAGCCCGAGCTCCAGATCTTCCGGGCCCACGAGCGCTTCGACTCGTCCGGCAACCTGACCGACGAGACCACCGTCGACCTGCTCGTCCAGCTGCTCGACGCCCTCGCCGTGAAGATCCGCGAGACGCAGGCCGCCGCGGCCGTCTGATCCCCACGTCCGTCTGATCCCCACGACGGATCCCTGCGTCGGATTCCCACGTCCGATCCCCCCATCTCCGAAGGGCCGCTCTCCCCCGCGCGGCCCTTCGGTCTTTCTGCGTCCGCACCCCTCCCGCCGGGGAGTTGACGAAGCCTCCTCCGGGCCCTGCGCCCGGGCCGGGGCCGCTTGGGAGGATCGGGCCATGCGTGCAGCCTTCATCGAAGAACTCGGTCCTGCCGAGAACATCCGCTACGGCGAGATCGACCCTCCGGCCCCGGGCCCGACGGATGTCCTGGTCGAGGTAGAAGCGGTATCCGTCAACCCGGTCGACACCTTCGTGCGGTCGGGCCTCTTCCGCACCCCGGTCGAGTTCCCGTTCGTCATCGGCCGCGACCTCGTCGGCACGGTCGTCTCGGCCGGTCCCGGAGCCCCGGGCTTCGCCGTCGGCGACCGGGTCTGGTCCAACAGCCTCGGCCACGGGGGCCGCCAGGGCGCCGCCGCCGAGCGGGCCGCGGTCCCGGCCGACCGCCTCTACCACCTGCCCGCCGGGGTGGACCCGGCGGAAGCGGTCGCGCTGGTGCACCCCGCCGGCACCGCCTACCTCGCCCTGTTCACGCACGGCCGGGTCCGGGCCGGCGAGACCGTGCTGATCGCCGGAGCCGCCGGGAACGTGGGCAGCGCCCTCGTCGTCATGGCCGTCGAGGCGGGCGCCCGGGTCATCGCCACCGCCTCCGCGCGCGACGCCGAGCACTGCCGCTCGCTGGGCGCGGCCGCGGTCCTCGACTACCGGGACCCCGAACTGGCCGACCGCATCCGCGAGATCAGCCCGCGGGGCATCGACGTCCACGTGGACACCTCCGGTACGAACGACCTGACCGGCGCCGTCGACGTGCTCGCGCACCGGGGCCGCATCGTGCTCCTCGCCGGTGCCCGCTCCCAGCCGGTCCTGCCCGCCGGGGCGCTCTACATGAAGGACGGCTCCATCGTCGGCTTCGTCATCTCCCACGCCACCACGGCGGAGCTCGCCGAGGCCTCCGGGGCGATCAACCGCCTGATGGAGAGCGGCCGGCTGCGCGCCCGCTCCGTCGAGCGGGCCTCCCTGGCGGAGGGCGCCCGGACCCACCGGCGCATCGAGGACGGGGAACTGCACGGCAGCCGCGTGGTGCTCCTGCCGAAGGCCGCGAACGGCCCGACCGGGACCTGACGGACTCAAGTCCGGCCCGGGCTGCGGTCCGGGGCCCGCTGCCAGACTTCGCGGCATGGACGACTTGCATCAGGGGCCACCCGTCATGCCCGGCGCGCGGGTGGCCTTCGCGACGCTCGCCACGGTGCAGCTCCTGCTCAACGCATCGGTCTCGGTCGCCTTCGCCTCCGGACCGGCCATGCAGCGGGAACTCGTCCTGAGCCGCGGCGAGCTCATCCTCGTCAGCGCCTTCTACGGTCTGGCCTTCAGCGGGCTGCTGCTGCTCGGCGGCAGGCTCACCGACCGGATCGGCCGGCGCCGCCTGTTCTCCCTGGGCACGGCCGTGTTCGCCGTGGCCTCCCTCGCCGCGGCGGTGGCCCCCACCCCCTGGGTGCTGCTCGCCGCCCGCTTCCTGCAGGGCTGCGGGGCCGCCTTCGCCGCGCCCGCCGCCATGGCCCTGCTGCGCGGCGTCTTCCCCGAGGGCCGGGCCCGGTCCGCGGCGCTGGCCGTCTGGGGCCTGCTGGCCAGTCTGGGCGCCGCGATCGGCATCATCCTCAGCGGGGCCCTGGTGACCTGGCTGTCGTGGCGGTGGACCTTCGGGCTGTTCGCGGTGGCCGCCGTGGCCGTGCTGGCGCTCGCCCCCCGGGTGCTGCCGGCCGGCCCCGCGCCCGTACGGGTACCCGTGGACCTGCTCGGCGCGGTACTCGCCACCGTCGGCCTCTCCACCTTCGGCTACGGCCTCGTGATGGTCGGGCCGCAGGGCTGGGGCTCGGCGCAGGTCCTCGTACCACTGGAGGTGGGCGCCGCGTTCCTCGCCGCCTTCCTCGTCTCGCAGCAGCGCGTCCGCGCCCCCCTGCTGCCGCTCTCCTTCCTCGCCTCGAGGTACCGCGCGACCGCGCTGGTCTGCGCGCTGCTCGGCCCGGCCATCGGCGCGAGCACCGCCTTCCTGCTGGCCCTCTGGTTCCAGCAGGTGCGCGGGTACTCGGCCCTGCAGAACGCGCTGGCCTTCGTCCCCTACAGCGCCACCCTGATCGGCGTGGCCTTCTTCGCGGGCCGGGTCGTCGCCCGCCACGGCGTGCGGGCCGTGGCGGTGGCGGGACTGGCCGTGACCGCCTCCGGCCTCCTCCTCATCGGCAGCGCGGGGCTGCGTACGGGATCGACGCCGACGGTGCTGCTGGGGCTGGTCGTCCTGTCGGCGGGCATCGGCACCCTCATGTCCGCCGCGGTCCCGGGGGTCCTCGCCGGTGTCCCGGAGGAGCGGTCCGCACTCGCCGGAGCCGTGGTGAACACGGCCATCCTGGCCGGGCCGACCGTCAGCCTCGCCCTGATCACCTCCGCGGCCGACGCCCGTACGGCATGGCTGCTGGCCGCCGGGGACCCGGGGGCCACGACGGGCGGCTACGCCTTCGGCTTCGAGGTGGCCGGCGCGGTCTTCCTGCCGGCCATCGCCCTGGCCCTGTACGGGCTCCGGGCCGTCCCCGCGCGGCTGCGCCTCCGTACGGCCGCGGCGGCCGAAGAGCGGGTGGAGCGGGCTCCGGCCCGGTAGCCTCCCGCCCCAGGAGGGGGTGGGGCAGGGTGTCCTTCGCCGAGTTGCAGGTGTGCGCCGTCGAGTCGGCCGATGTCACGGGTGGCGTGTGCGTGGTGCGCTGCATCGGCGGAGTGGCGCGGTCCGGGCAGGCCTTCGCGGCCGGCGCGCTGCGGACCAGGCTGCGGGGGATCGAGCGGTACGGGCGCCCGGTCGGCTCCTTCGACGCGGGGCACCTGGCGAAGGTGCGCCTCACGGGACCGGTGGTCGCGCTGCTCGCGCGCGGGCAGGTGCTGACGTACGTACCGCCGGGCGGGCACGCCCTGGCGGATCTGGAGGAGTGGTTGGCCACCGGCCCCCCGCTGTCGGACGAGCCGGGTCCCGCGCACCTGCGGATCCTGGGCACGAACGGGATGCAGAACGAGGAGCTGCCCGACGGGGTGCGGCTGCGCTGGGGCCGGGTCGTGCTGGCCGCCATCGACCGCTCGGACTGGCCGGAGGACCGGCCGTACGTACGGGCGTACCTGATCCGGCACTTCGGCCCCGGCGGGGACGGTGACCCGGACCGGGACCCCGCCGCCCTGTGCCGGGACGTACTGGCCCGCTTCGAGCTGACCCCGGACCGGGCGGCGGCGCAGGCCCGGGTCTGGCGGGACCTGCCGCGCCCCGACATCCTCCGGCTGCGCCGCATCAAGGGCCTGCTCTGCTGCACGGACCCGGCCCGGCCCTACCTCGCGGCGACCGACCCCCTGGCGGCGGCCGTGGACGCGTGGAAGGCGGTGCGGCCGGGGCTTCCGTAGGGGTTCTCTTTCGCAGGCGGGTCAGCGCGCGGCGTTGCCGAGCACCTTGGCCGGGGTGAGGCGCAGGACGACCCGGACCTGCTCGGCCGGGGCGTTCGCGTACTCCTCGCCCGCGCCCGGGCCCTCGTACTCCTCGGCGATGCGGACGGCGACGGCCCGGCCCGCGTCCTCGGTGATGGTGGCGGTGCCGCGGATCTCGGCGTAGAGGAAGGGGTTGGCCAGGTCGAAGACGGTGAGGCCGATCCGGGCGTCCCGCGCGATGTTGCGCTCCTTGCGGCGGCCCTGCTCGGTGGAGATGAGGATCTCGTCCCCGTCGCGGGTCACCCACACCACCGAACTCTGCGGGCTGCCGTCGGGGTTGAGCGTGGCGAGCACCGCCGGATGGGGGGCGTCGAGGAGCTTGCGCACGGTGTCGTTCAGCACAGGAGTCATGGGGGAACGGTAAGCGGGTCCGGCGGCGGCCCGCCCCCGATTTCCCGCGCACCCGGGGCGACTAGGACAAGTCGGCCGGTCAGCAGGTGCCCGGGGCCCCCTCGTCCTTGAGCAGGCACTTCTCCGCCCACTGGCCCAGCTCCGTGAGGGCGGGCTTCAGCGCGGCGCCCCGGTCCGTCAGCCGGTAGGCCACCCGCAGCGGCGGGCCCTCGTCGACCTCGCGCAGGACGAGCCCGGCGGCCGCGAGCTCGACCAGGCGGTCGGACAGCATGCGCTCGCTGATCCCGGCGATGGACCGGCGCAGGTCCGCGAAGTGCACCGGGCCTTCCATCAGCGAGGCCAGGACCAGGCCGGTCCAGCGCTTCCCGAGCAGTCCGAAGACCTGGGTGATCCCGTCGCTCACGCGGCTGCAGGCCCCGGTGTCCTGGTGGTTGGCCTTGTCCGCGGTGTCCGTCATGGCTCCAGGGTACTACCCGCCCTTCAGGGGGTGAGAAAAAGTAAGTGACTGTGCTAATAATAGTGACGTACGAAATTGCACCCACCTGGCCCACCTGGAGGTCCTCATGGCCACGCTCCTGCACCTGGACTCGTCCCTGCACACCGACGCCGGTTCCACCTCGCGCGCGGTGACCGCCGCCTTCCGCGCGGCCTGGGAGGCGGAGCACCCCGAGGGCACGGTCGTCTACCGCGACCTGGCGGCCAACCCCGTCCCGCACCTCGACGGCGCCGCCTGGTCCGCCGCCTTCGCCGACCCCTCCACCCACACCCCCGCGCAGGCCGCGGCCCTCGCCGAGCGGCTGAAGCTGGTGGAGGAGCTGGAGCGGGCGGACGCCGTGCTGATCGGCGCCCCGATGTACAACTTCTCGATCCCCTCCACGCTGAAGGCCTGGCTGGACCAGGTCATCGTGATGGGCCGCACCGCGGGACCCGAGTCCCCCCTCAAGGGACTGCCGGTCACCGTCGTCGCCAGCCGCGGCGGCTCCTACGAGCCGGGCACCCCGCGCGAGGGCATGGAGTTCGTGCGGAACTACCTGGACGGGGTGCTGACCGAGATGTTCGGCGCCGAGGTCGACTTCATCGTCCCCGAGCTGACCCTCGCCTCGTCCGTCCCGGCGATGGCGGAGCTCATCCCCCTCGCGGAGGCCTCGTACGCACGGGCGCTCGCGGCCGCGGAGGCCAAGGCGAAGGCCCTGCCGGCGCACATCGGTTCGGCCGCCTGAGCCCTGCCGGGCTAACGTCGCCCCAGGACGACCACCTGGGGGAAAGCCGTGGACGCGACGGCAGAGCACACCGAGAAGCACACCGAGAAGCAGGATCACCCACGCGCCGGCCGGCCGGCGCGGATAACCGAGGTCGATGCCCTGCGCGGCTTCGCCCTCCTGGGCATCCTGCTGGTCAACGCGCTGATGATGGCCGGCCCCTACGGCACCGGGGGCGTGGTCGATCCCGACGCCTCCGCCCTCGACCGGGCCGCCGAAGGGCTCGTGCAGACCTTCGCGGTCGGCAAGTTCTACCTGCTGTTCTCGTTCCTCTTCGGCTACAGCTTCACCCTCCAGCAGGCCTCCGCCGCACGCGACGGCGCGCGCCCCGTTCCCCGGATGCTCCGCCGCTCGCTCGGCCTGCTCGTCCTGGGCATCCTGCACGCCGTCTTCCTCTACACCGGCGACATCCTCATGACCTACGCGCTGATCGGCCTGGTCCTGATCGCCGCACGCGACTGCTCGCCCCGGGCGGCCCGGCTCGCGGCCCGGATCGTGTACGGCTGCGCGAGCGGCTTCCTGCTCCTCCTGGGGCTGGGCTCCCTGCTCCTGTCGGACGCCGAGACGGCCGAGGCCGACGCCGGGCTCACCGCCGGCTTCGCCGGCCTGGTCGCCGACTACCGCGGCGACGCGGCCTCCGTCGTGCGGGCCAACCTCGACCAGCTGCCCGACGCGCTGCTCGCCGTACCGATGATGGGCGGCTTCGTCCTGGCGGCCTTCCTGACCGGCCTGTACTGCGGCAAGCTGCGGCTCCTCGCCGACCTCGGGCAGGACCGGGCCCGGCTGCGCCGCCTCTGCGTGCTCGGCACCGCCGTCGGCCTGCCCGGCAGCCTCTTCATGGCCGTGGCCGCCGCCGGCGCGCTCGGACCCCGGTGGACGCTCCTCGGCGCGGTCGTCGGGATGGTCACCGCGCCCGCGCTCACCGCCGCGTACGTCGGCGGCCTGCTCCTCTTCCTCCGGACGCCCCGGGGCGCGCGCACGGCGGCCCTGCTCGCCCCGGCCGGCCGGATGGCCCTGACGAACTACCTGAGCCAGTCCCTCGTCATGGCCCTCGTCTTCACCGCCTACGGCCTCGCCCTGTACGACCGCCTCGGCGCGGCCGTCGTCGTAGCCGGCGCGCTCCTCCTGTACGGGTGCCAGCTCGTGCTGAGCAAGCACCTGATGACCAGGTACCGCTACGGCCCGGTGGAGTGGCTGCTCCGCACGGTCACCCTCGCGCGGCTCCCGCGACGGTAGTCCGGTGCAGCACGATGGGGGTCTTGCTCATGCCGTCCCGTGGTGGAGGGGGTCCAGGGCGGTGAGTTCTTCCTCCGACAGGTGCAGGGCGCCGGCGGCGACGTTCTGGGCGAGGTGGTCGAGGTCGCCGGTACCGGGGATGGCCAGGACGTGGGAACCCTGGTGCAGCGTCCACGCCAGCCGGATCTGGGCCGCGCTCACTCCGTGGCCACGGGCGAGGGCGTGCACCTCCCGGCCATGGTTTCCAGTCGCGCCCGCGGTGCGTCCGGTGCCGGCGATCGAGTAGAACGGCACGAACGCGATGCCCTGCTCGCCACACATGCCCAGGAACTCCGTCTGCTCGGGCGATGCGCCGATGCCGTACATGTTCTGGACGCAGACCACCGGCGCAATGCTCTGCGCCTCGGCGAGGTGCTGGGGAAGGACGTTGGACAGACCCAGGTGACGGATGAGTCCGGCCTCACGCAGTTCGGCGAGTGCGCCGAAGCGTTCGGCGATGGAATCGGAGCCGACGATGCGCAGGTTCACCACGTCGAGGTGGTCGCGGCCGAGCTGGCGCAGGTTCTCCTCCACCTGGCCGCGCAGTTGCTCGGGGGTTGCATGCGGCAGCCACTGGCCCGAGGGATCGCGGCCCGGACCGACCTTGGTGGTGAGGACGAGGTCATCCGGGTAGGGGGCCAGCGCCTGATTGATCAGCTCATTGGCTGAGCGCAGCGGCGAGAAGTAGAAGGCGGCGGTGTCGATGTGGTTCACACCGAGCTCGACCGCGCGGCGCAGCACGGCGACCGCCTGGTCGCGATCGCGTGGGACGGCGTCGGGCGCGAATGCCTCGCCGTGCTGCGTCAGGCGCATCGCGCCGAAACCGATCCGGTTGACCGCCAGGTCGCCGAGTTTCCAGGTGCCCGATGCCGCCGCGGGGATCGTCTGTGAGGTCATGGCGAGATGATCTCCGCACGGTAGGCTGGCCCGCCATTGATTCACACATGCCTGAATCCATTGAGGAGTGGTTGTCCTGGCGGAGCTGGCGTTCTCGACGAGCGATCTGGCGCAAGTGAGGTTCGCCGTCTCACCGATGTGGGAGATCGCACCCAGCTTCCGACTGCTGACGTCCGCCACCACGCATCCGATCCACCGGCCCTGGGCCGACCAGGTACGCCCGCGTATGGTGGCCGCCGGGCTGGACCGGGGCTGGCTCTGCGAGCTGATCCCGGCCACCGGCGGTTACGTCCCCGACTTCCTCAACCCGGCCCCCGTCGGACCGGCCCCCACCCCGGCGGCAGAGCGGGACGCGATCCGGGCCGCGCCCGCCGACCTGGTACGCCAGGACCTCGACCACCTGGCCCACCACCAAGGGAGGCTCGGCCCCCGGCTGCGAGCCCTGCACAACGACCCACAGGGCCTCCTGGCCAAGGTCGCGGAAGAGCTCGAAACGTACTGGGAGCTGGCACTCGCCCCCTACTGGGCACGCATCCGGGCAGTCCTGGACGCAGACATCCTCCACCGGGCCCGCCTGGCCGCCGAGCACGGCGTCGGCCACCTCCTCAACGACCTGCACACGTCCATGAGCTGGGACCACAACGCGCTACGGATGACCCGCCGAAAGCAGCCGCTGACCCGCACGACAGCAGGAACGGGACTGCTGCTGATCCCCTCAGCCTTCACCGGACCGGGACTGCGCACCCGAACGACGCCGCCGGACCCACCCCAACTCGCTTATCCAGCACGCGGGATTGGCACGCTGTGGAAGCCGCGCCCCGCAACCCGGGCCGACACGCTCTCCGCCGTACTGGGCCGCTCGCGGACCCTGCTGCTGACCGAGTTGGAGATCCCGGCTTCCACCACGCAGCTGGCCCACCGCACCGGACTCTCTCCCGCAGGGGTATCCCAATACCTCACCGCGCTACGCAACGCGGGCCTGGTCAGCGCCCACCGCGCCGGCCGCTCCGTCCTCTACGCCCGCACCACCGCAGCCGAAACCCTCCTCCAAGCAGCCTCCGCCTGATCTCAGGTCAACCCTCGAAGGACTTTCGGAGCCGACCACCAAGTGTCACAGGGCGGCCTGCGCCGAGGGCATCTGGCCGTTCTGTGCCTGCTGCGCACGGTCGACGAGCAGGCGGGCGAAGGCGGTCAGCTTCTCCGTGTCGAGGTCCTTGTAGCCGGTGTTGTACTCGACCTGCCCGTAAACGGTGCCCACGCGTAGGTAGACGAAGCCCTTGTAGAGGTAGGCGGAACCGGTGTACCGGCGGGAGGAGTACGCGACGCTGCTGTCACCGACCTGCGCCAGGGACATCGTGGTCCGGGATCCGTTGACCGTCCCTCCGGCCTTTTCGGCGTACTCCTGGTAGGCGGCCTTGGCGTTCTCGACGGTGTCGTAGGTCCGGTAGTTGAAAGCGACCTGGGTGTCGCCCGAGGAGTCGGCCAGTCCCACGCCGCCCGTATGCAACCGTCCCTGGCACTCGGACGTGCAGTCGCTGAAGACAGGTTCTGTCTCCATGCCCCAGCCGGAGGGCATGGACTGCAGGTCCGGTGCGATGGCCTTCGCCAGCGCGACGTCCCGCACCGCCGCGGCCTTGTTCCGGACGCCGCCGCCCGCAGCCGGGCCTGCACCGCCTGAACCGTCCCCGTCGGACCCCGGGCCCAGCCCCGCGTCCCACGGAATGCCGGTGGCGGGGCTGTTGTCGCTGTCGACGAAACGGACGACGCCGTTGACGGCGAAGCCCAGGACGAGCACCACCACGATGAACAGTGCGGCCATCGTTCCGGGCGTCTTGCGGATGCTCACCGGCCCGATCGCGATCACGCCGTTCTTCATGTCGCGGCCAATGTTGACGTTCTGGTTGATCGAGCCGGGCGGCCCGGGCGGCAGTCCTCCAGCGGTGCGAAGGCGGGCGGCGAACTCGGGGTCCTGCTCGATCGTCGCCAGCAGCCGGGCCCGCAGGTCGTCCTGCGCGGCGGGCACTGCCGGGTCACCGTCGAAGCGCTCCAGCACCTGACGGCTCTCCTCATCGGCGCCGAGCCGCTCCCGAGCGACCCGGCTGAGCCGTTCGGCGACCCCTGCCCCCAGACCGCTGCCGACGCCGGTGGCGATTCCGATGATCACGGATGTCACCCACGCCGCTAATGCCGCTGCGTCCATTGCTTCCCCCCACTGCGAAGAATGTTCGACCGGCCGGTTCCTTCCCCCTGTGGCCACCGGTACACGGCCCTCCGCAAGCCCCGGGCGAGCTCAGTGCAGATCGAGCAGCATCACGTCGTGGAGGTCCGCAGCCCCGCCCCAGGGCCGGGCCTCGCCGATCTTGCGGTAGCCCCAGGCCCGGTAGGCGGCGCTCGCCGCCCTGCCCTCGGGGTGGACGTTGAGCAGCACCCGCTCGGCTCCGATGCCGTCGAGCAGGGCAGTGTGCAGCCGCCGTGCGACGCCCTGCCCGCGCCAGGGCCCGCGTACGGCGAGCTCCATGAGCCCGAAGGTGCGGTGCCCGTCCTCGCGTCGCAGCTCGTCCGGCACGGGCTCGGTGAGTTCGTCCCACCACACCGTGTCGGGCGGGAGCGGCCAGCCGTACGCCATGCCTACGGGCTCGCCCCCGGGGGTGCGGGCCAGGGCCGCGCGGAAGCCGGGCCGGCGCGTCTGTGCGGGGAAGCGGTCGAAGGCGGCGGCGACGTCCTGCGCGGTCTCCTCGTACGGGGGCTCCGCGAACGCCTCGGCGTAGACGAGCCGGAACGCGTCCGCGTCCCGCAGCGCGGCCGGTCCGTCCACGGGCCCCGCCACCAGTACTTCTTGCGATGTCATGCGGTTCCTCCGGGTTCCCGCCACGGGATGTTGAGCCAGGGGCTGGCCGGGTCGGTGGTCAGGGTGAGGTGGGTGGCCAGCGAGCCCGCGTACCACTCGCCGAACTCCTCCTCGTCGAAGTGCAGGCACCGGGCCAGCGCGTACCCGGCGGAGAACTCCTCCCACGAGCGGTACACCGCCCGCGCCGCCTCCCCGGCGGCCAGTACGCCGCGTTCGGCCTCGGCGAGCGTGCCGTAGCGGGCGCCGAGCCCCCAGCGGGCCATCTGCGAGGCCCGGCCGTGGTCCCAGCCCTCGACGGAGCGGATCCAGCCCTCCTCGGGGAGCAGGCCGTCGGCGCGGAAGCGCTGCTCGTAGCGGGCGATGCGGCCGATCAGCCGCTGTACGCCGGCGATCTCCCCCTCCACCTCGGCGGTGGGCCGGGGCGCGGCGAGGGTGACCCCCTCGGGGGTGAGCTGCGGTTCGGCGGCCCGCTCGGCGCCCCGTCGCAGGGCGGTGGCGGCCGCGTGCCGCCAGTGCTCCAGGTCCACGGGTCCGGCGAAGTCGGAGGCGAGGAGGCGGCGCACGCGCAGCGCGAACTCCCAGACGGGGCTGACCATGTCCGCGGAGAGCAGCCCGCGCAGGACCCGGTGCCAGCTCGCCGAGTCGGTGATCTCCCAGCTCTGGAGCAGGCGTTCGCGCTCCCGGAGGTAGCCGTTGCCGTGGTAGGCGAGGGCGTTCCAGAACTCCCCGTTGCTCACGGAGAGATGGGCTCCGACGGCGAGTCCGTGCGCGACGGGCCCGTGCAGCGGACCGCCGACGTGCAGGGAGTGCACGGCCCCGCGGGCGAGCCCCCAGACCGGGGCGGCGGCGTCCCAGTGGGCCCGCCAGCGGGCGCGGTCGGCGGGGGTGGTGGTGAGGTAGGCCTCGGCGGGGGAGCCGGGGTTCACGGCGAGGTGCGGCGGGTCGGCGGCGTCCCAGGCGTTCGCGAACCAGGCGAGGGACCGGGGCAGGTACACGGTGTGCGGGTCGGGGACGGGGAGCATCCCGCGGGTGTGCACGACGAGGCAGCGCCGGTCGGGGGTGGGGTGGAAGCGCGCGTAGGCGGGCTCGGCATCGACCCGGGCCCGGGCCTGCGCCAGGAACAGCTCGCTCCGCGCGAGCACGTCGAGGTACCCGTCCCAGTCCCCGCGCGCCTTGGCCCCGTACAGCTCGCGCTCGATGGAACTCGGCGCCGTCCACCCATCCATGCGGCTCAGCCTAACGGGGGACCTCGTGGCGCTCCGTGGTGAGGCCGCGGGCGTACGCGGCGAGGGCGGCGAGCTGATGGGGGAAGTCGGCGGCGACGGATTCGGCCGAGGGCTCCTGCATGGCGATGGTGAAGGTGACCCGGCATCCGCCGGCGCCGTCGGGCTCGATGCGATGGGTGAACCGGCTGGGGATGCCATGGACGAGCACGTCGTCGCTGTAGCCCACCCCGGGAATCACGTCCACGAGGGTGGTCTTCGCCGGCGCGGGCATGAACCCGAACTCGATCCACTGGATCGTGCCTTCGCCGGACTGAACCAAGCGCTGGAGCGCGAGTACGGCCTGACCGGGCAGCAGCTGGCAGTGCTGCGGACGGTCGCCGACTGGGCCGGTCCCGGGCAGGCCGCGCCCCTGGCGACCTTGCGGGAGCGCCTCTTCATGCATCCCGCCACGATCGGGCAGCTGCTGGACCGGTTGGCCGATCGCGGCCTCGTCGTGGTCGCGCCGGATCCGCAGGACCGCCGCCGCCGTCTGGTCGGTGTCACGGAGCAGGGCGGCAAGGTGCTGGCCGCTGCTCCACTGGCCGGTCCGGTGCGGCTGCGTCACGTCGAGGTCGAACCCGAACGTCTGGGACGCCTCGCCGAGGCGCTGGAGGACGCCATCACCCTGTTCGGACTGCAGGACTACGCACCCCGGCATTGACCCGTTTCCGCAGGCTGGCGGTGCCTGCCGGCGATGAGATTGCCGACCCGGAGGATCGGTGGGGTACTGAAAGTATCCGAGACATCCGCAGGAGGAACGCCATGGGATTCTGGGATTGGCTCTTTGGCAGGTCGAACGTGACGGGTAAGTCGGGCAGTGATGACATACCCGGGGTCTACGGAGGGAACGACGCCAACGGCAATGGTGTGGTCGGGGAGACGAATGGCACGGGCTTCGGGGTTTTCGGCCAGAGTAAGAACGGTGTGGGCGTTGCCGGCAAGTCGTTCACCCACAACATGGCCGGGGTCCACGGAGAGAACGATTCTCAAGGCCCCGGCGTGGAGGGGGAGGCGAGCGGCGCGGGCCCTGGAGTCGTGGGCCAGAGCGCATCAGGTGATGGTGTCCAGGGGAGGTCCCACTCCGCGCACACCTACGGAGTGGTGGGGGTGACCTTCGTGGGTGCGGAGGGAAGCAAGGAATCGGCCGGTGTCAGAGGAGAACCGTCGCAGTCCGGATTCGGATACGGCGTCTGGGGACACGGGGTCAGGGAAGTGGGAATCTTCGGCGAGAGCGAGAAGAAGGCCGGCGGGAAGTTCGTGGGTGTGACCGGCGTCGAGTGCACGGCGAAGAGGGATGGGCAAGGGAAGATGGGGCCGGGGATTGTCGCGACGTCCGCGGACAATATCGGCGGCAAGTTCACGTCCAGCAGGCGTGGGCAAATACAACTCGTGCCCCGAGTGGTTGAATTCGGCACGGGAGATCAGGGCTCCTATCCGAAGCTGCCGAAATTCGCGAATCCCGGCGAGCTGATCATGGTGACCCGCAGCTCGGAGCCGCCGCTCGCCGAGAGCGAGTGCAGCCTCTGGTTGTGCGTCGCCTCCGCGCCGACTTACGTGTCGGCCCGTTGGGCGCGGGTGCAGCTGGGCTCCGAGATCTCCGGCGAGGCCTGATCGCCGACTCATCGTCCGTGCGCCAGCTCCGCCCAGACGGTCTTGCCGATGACCCGGTCGGTGCAGCCCCATGTCTCCGCCAGGGCTTTGACGATGTGCAGGCCGCGCCCGAACTGGTCGTAGTCGGTGACCGCCGCTCGCGGTTCGGGGTGGCGCTCGCCCTTCGGATCGGTGACCTCGATGCGGAGCACTGCTCCGGTGAGCTTGACCTCGACCCGGAAGTACCGGTCCCACACGGAGCCGTGCAGCAGGGCGTTGGTGGTCAGCTCGCTGGTCAGCAACGCCGCGTCCGCCGCGAGCTCGGGTCGCCCCCAGGCGACCGCCAGCCAGGCGGAGTGCCGGCGCGCCTTCGGCACGGAGTCCTGGCGGGGCGGGTAGTTCCGGATGTCCTGACGGTCCATGGTGCACCTCCGGTACGGGCGGTGGCATGCCGGAGCCTTTTGGGCAGCCCGGTGCGCTTCCGCCAACTGACTCTGTGCGGTGAGTAGTTCGTTACCGACCGTAGGGGTCCCGCTGCTCCCGGGGCAAGCTGAATGGGGAAGATATTCCCCGTGTGGGTTACGGGTGTCGACGCTGGGCCGCGCGGGCGACAGACTGGCCCGGTGAACCGTGGAACACGTGAGGGTCAGGGCAACCGGGCATCAACAGTGCTCGGGCGCAGGCTCGGTGGTGAGCTGTACCGACTGCGGACGGCGGCGGGGAAGACCCAGCAGCAGGCCGCACAGGAGATCAGCGCCACCGCGACGAAGATCGTGAAGATGGAGAGCGGCTGGGTGCCCATGCGGGACCCGGACATCCGGGTGCTGTGCGAGTTCTACGGTGCGACGGACGTGGGCGGACTGCTGGACCTTGCCCGGATGGACAGGGAGCGGCGCAAGGCGAACGGGTGGTGGCACTCCCTGGATGCCGGTGCGATGACCGAGTACATCGCGATGGAGGACATCGCCTCCCGTATCCGCACCTGGCAGCTGTCCCTGGTGCCCGGACTGCTCCAGACCGCGGACTACGCACGTGCGCTGGCCGTGAGCGACGAGTACTGGCAGGACCCGGACGACATCGAGCGCGTCGTGGCGGTGCGGATGAAGCGGCAGCAGCGGCTGTGGAGCGAGACGCCCCTGCACGTTCATGCGGTCGTCTGGGAAGGTGCGTTGCGCCAGGAGATCGGTGGACCGTCGGTCATGCGGGCACAGTTGGAGCACCTGGCCGAGATGGCGAAGCTGCCCAACGTCCACGTTCAGGTACTGCCGTTCCGCTCCGGTGGACACCCGTGCATCGTCGGCCCCTTCAGCTTGATTTCCTTCGCGGAGGCGGAGGCGATGGACGTCGCTCACATGGATGTCATCGGATCTACTGTGTGGGTGGAGAGCGGTCAGGAAAGCGCCGTCTACAGCCGGTACTTTGACCGCACAGCCAGGCTGAGTCTGGCCCCTCGCGACTCCATGCACCTGATCGACAGCATCGGCAAAGGATTCCAGGCGTGAACCAGTTCCACTTCGTGAAGTCCAGTTACAGCGCCTCCAGCGGCGAGTGCGTCGAGGTGGCGACCAACGTGACCGGAACCGTTGCCGTCCGGGACAGCAAGCAGGCGGACGGCCCCGTCATCCGGGTCACCGCCACCGCGTGGGCCGCCTTCGCGGAGCAGGCGGGGTGACCATCCGGACCGGGCGGCTCACGCTGCTGCCGCTGGAGGCCGCCCACGCCGGGGAGATGGCGGACGTGCTGGGCGATCCGGAACTGCACGCCTTCATCGGCGGAGCCCCCCTCACCGAGCCGGAGCTGCGGGCGCGCTACACGCGGCTGGTCGCCGGTTCGCCGGACCCCGCCGTCACCTGGTGCAACTGGGTGGTCCGCCTCGACTCCGAGGACTGCCTGACCGGCACCGTCCAGGCGACCGTGTCCGGGGACACCGCCGAGGTCGCCTGGGTCATCGGCACGCCCTGGCAGCGCCGCGGCATCGCGTCCGAGGCGACCCGGGCGATGGTCGAGTGGATCGGAGCCCACGCCGGCGTCCGCACCGTCATCGCGCACGTGCACCCCGACCACACCGCGTCCGCCGCCGTCGCCACGCGGGTGGGACTCACCCCCACCGACCGGGTCGAGGACGGCGAGATCCGGTGGGAGGGGCCCGCCTGACGGGGCATCGCCCGAGGGTGACGGTGTAGGCGCAGGTCAGGGGCGTACGTAGGCCGGTTGCGCGGCGTGTCCTCGCGGGCGGTGCAGGGGCTCGGGTTGCGGGGTCTGACGGGGTGTCGGTGAGTGGGTTGGTGACACGTCCCATGTCACGTCCCACCTCACGTCATGCCCCGGCACGTCCCATGCCGCGGCTCCTCGACAGGAGAGATCCGTTGCACCGCATCACGCGCTACACCGTCCCCGCCGCCCTCTGCCTGAGCCTCCTGACCGCGTCCCCCGGTCTGGCCGCGGCGTCCGCGCAGTCCTCCGCGAAGCAGCAGGTGGCGGCCCCGGCCGGGAAGGCCATCCCCGGTACCGAGGCCCTGCTCGCGCAGGTCAAGTCGTTGGGCGGGGTGGGCGGGCTGCTGAAACCCGTCACCGATCTGCTGGCCGCCGTACTCGCCTCTCCCGACGGCAAGATCCCGGAGGCCGACCTCGCCGCCTTCAAGGAGAAGATCGACGCCGCGGTCGCGGACCTGAAGAAGAACCTGCCCGCCGCCCCGGCCCTGCCGGTACCGCTCCCGCCGGTGGACGCCCCGAACCTCCCGGTGGACCCGCCGAAGCTCCCGGTCGAGGCGCCCAAGCTCCCGGTCGAGGCCCCCAAGCTCCCGGTGGAGGCCCCGAAGCTGCCCGTCGAGGCCCCGAAGCTCCCGGTGGACACCCCGGCGCTCCCGGTGGACGCGCCGAAGCTGCCGGTGGAGGCCCCGAAGCTGCCCGTCGCGCTGCCCGTCTCCGCAAACAAGGCGAAGCCCGTCGCCGGCCCGCTCGACCTGGCCACCGCCGCCATCGACAAGCTCAAGGGCTCCGTCGACGGCCTCACCAAGGCCGCCGGTCCCTGCGGCTGCTCCACCGACGCCAAGGCCAAGGCCACCGACGTCGTGACCGACCTGGTCGCCGCCCTCGTCGCCCTGCTCACCGGCCTCGGCCTCCCGGGCCTGCCCCAGCTCCCGGTCCCGGCCCCGCAGCTCCCGGTCCCGCTGCCCGTCCAGTAGAAGCACGCACGCACGTGGAAGGGCGGGGCGACCGGGGTGATCCCCCGGCACCCCGCCCTCACGGGTGTGCCCGTCAGTCTTCCAACGTGCCGAGCGGAACGTCGACGTAGGACTCGGCGTCCTTCGGCGAGCTGAACTCGATGGAGGACGGCGCCCTGTTGTCGCCGGCGAAGAACGGGTCCTGGGTGTCGATGATCAGCTGGAGCTGCCGCCCCTTGGCCAGGACGTAGTGCGCGGGCTGCAGGCCGAAGGTCACGGTGGTGGCCCGGCCCGCCTGCTCGTTGGTGAGGGTGTACGGGGCGTTCGTGATGATCTTGGCCTTGCCGGTGGCCGGGTCGCAGTCCATCAGGTACGCCACGATGGTGGCGCTCTTCTCCTGCGGGGTCACGGTCACCCGTGCCTCCAGGCTGCCCCGGACCTGCATCGCCCGCTCCAGCGGCGCGGTGGTCCAGATCGCCGCGCGGCCGCGGTCGATGTCGGCGGTCGGGTAGACGTGGGGCAGGCCCGCGCGCTCGGCCAGACCGGTCTGGATCAGCTTCGGGGCGACGACGGCCTCGGTGTCCTCGCCGGTGACCTTGACGGCGCGGGTCCAGCCGGACTGCGCCGGGCCCTCGGCCATCCGCGCGTCGCGCTCTCCGGCGGCCGCGTCGGCGAGGTGGAACCGCTTGGGCGGCAGTGCGTAGCTCTCCCAGTCCTCGTGGCGCACGTCCGACAGGAGGTTGTGCATGTACTCGGAGCGGATGCCGAACCGCGGTTCCGCACCGTCGCCGGCGCTGCCCCCGAGGTAGTGGTCCATCCAGCGGTAGGTCATCTCGGTGGGCTTGGAGATGAGGCCCATCAGGCCGGGGAGTTCGGCGTTTCCGTGGTCGCCGACCTGGACGAGCAGCGACTTGGGGCCCTGGAGGCCGGTGAACAGGTCGATGACGGCGGGCACCGAGAAGATCGTCTCGTGCCAGGAGGTGGTCATCAGGATGGGTGTCTGGGAGGTGTTGTACGCCTCCAGGTAGTGCTGGGGCGACCGGACGCGGGCGAACTCCCGGACCTCGTCGTCGATGACGCCGCCGCGGATCTTCTGGATGATGCCGAGGAACTCCTCCGAGCAGTTCTCCTCCTTGAACAGCTTCACCAGTTCCTCGAAGGCCTTCAGGTGGCGGGTGCCGTTCTCGTACAGCGAGGCGAACAGGTCGCCCCAGGCGCTGGTCGCCGCGACGGCCTTGATCCGAGGGTCCTTCGCGGCCGCGAGGAGGCTCGTCCCGGCCCCGTAGGAGGCGCCGAAGAAGCCGATCCGCTCCGGGTCGATGCCGTCCTGGCCGACCAGCCAGTCGATGACCTCGGTCGCGTCGGTCACATCCTGCGGCCCGGCGACCTGGATCTTGCCCTGGGAGGCGGCCAGCCCGCGCTGGCTGTAGGCCAGCACGGCGTAGCCGCCCTGCACTAAGCGGTGGACCATGCCGATGTAGGCCCGTCGGCCGAGGTCGCTCAGCGGGGCGGGCATGACGATCGCGGGACAGACCTGTCCGGGCGCGAGATGGCGCGGGATGCTCAGCGCGGCGTCGAGCTGGACCGTGTCCTTCAGGGTGATCTTGACGGCCTTGTACGTACCGATCTCCGAGAAGATCTCGTACGTGTCGGCCAGACCCCACTGGTCGAGGCGGCCGATGTTCCTCGGCGACGGGTCGTTCAGCGCCTGGTCGATCGCCTCCAGTTTGGCGATGTCGTCGGCGCTGTGTGCGAACGGCTGCGCGGGGGTGCTGTCAACTGACATGGCTGTGCCCGTCCTTCGTCTGCGATGGATGGTGCCGGCATGTACCGGGAGACATGCTCTCCCCGGTGCGATCACCCCGGGCGACCACTCCAGGGGCCGCACTCGAACGAGTGAACGCCACTTCTCAAACCTCCGGCGGCCCACGGATCCGGCCCACGGATCAGGCCCGCGGACCCGTGCGACCGGCGTGCCGCCGCGCGACCGTACGGACCCCCTTGACGCGCCCTCCGCGCAGGTGGACGCTCCCGGGGCTCGGATCCGTACGGTGCATTGGGGGGCCGGAATGCCGGAGCAGTCGGAGGGGCGCGTCCAGACGGCGGGGGAGCTGCGGGCGCTGCTCGCGGAGCGCGGGGCGCGGTGGTCCGTGAGCGAGCACCTCGGTGACGGGGACGCCGTTCCGAGACCCGCCCTGGGGCTCGGCGCGGCCACGGCGGAGGCCGATCTCACCCCGGCCGGGGCGGCGCCTCCGGTTGACCTGCGCAGCCTCGTGGGGCACGCCAGCGGCAATCCGCACCTCACCCGGCGCAGGACGGCGCACGGTCTGCTCCCGGGGGCGCAGACGGGTGTCCCGGCCGCGGCCCGGCCCTCCGCCGTGGACTGGCGCAGCCGGTGGGGCTGGCCCTGGCTCACCAAGGTGAAGGACCAGAACCCGTGCAGCTCCTGCTGGGCGTTCGGGGCGGCCGGCCTGGTCGAGTCGATGGCCCGGATCGAGCACCACGTGTGGGCCGAGCGGTCCGAAGGGGACGTGCACGACGGGCTGAAGGCCCGCTGCGGGCAGACGGGCAGCCCCGAGGAGGCCCTCGACTGGATCCGGGACAGCGGCGGACTCGCGGACCCGGGCTGCTGGCCGTACTCGCCGCCGCCGCCCGGCACCCCCGTCGACCGCCGGGAGGCCTGGCGGGCGGAGTACACCCCGAGCTGGGACCGGTCGGGCCGGACGGTCCGCATCACCGGGGGGTACGTCCGGCTCGGCGACGTGGAGCAGCAGAAGGTGTGGCTGGACACGGTGGGCCCGCTGACCGCCTGCTTCGACGTGTACGAGGACTTCTTCGGCCTGGGCTCCGGCGTCTACCACCGCACCAGCGACCGCCTGGCGGGCGGCCACTGCGTCCTGATCACCGGCTACGACGACGCGGCCGGCTGCTGGCTGTTCAAGAACTCCTGGGGGACCGGGTACCACGTGGGCGGCTACGGCCGGATCGCGTACGGCGAGGTCCGGATCGACGACTGGGCGAAGTGCGGGCTGCAGGGCACCAACATCGACCCGTGGAGCAAGCGCCGCCTGCACAGCGGCAACGTCTACGAGAGCGGCAACGGCCGGGCCCACCGCAACTTCGAGCTCGCGGCCCTCGCCGACCCCGCGGGCGGCCCGCTCCGGCACTGGTGGCGCGAGGGCGACGCCCCGTACGCGTGGACCCGCGCCCAGGCCTTCGGCTCGGACGCCTCGGGGCAGCCCGCCTTCACGGGGACCACGTACAACCGGAACATGGAGTCCCTGCACGTCACCACCGGCGGCCGGCTCCGCCACTGGTACTACGAGCACTTCGGCGGCGCCTGGCGCGACGGCGGGGCCTTCGGCCCCGGCGACGCGGCGGTCGGCTCGACCCCGGCCTTCATCCAGAGCGACTACGGGGCGCCCGGCAACTTCGAGGTGGTCGTCCGCACCGCCGACGGCCGCCTCAACCACTGGTGGCGGATCAACGGCGCCCCCTGGACCTGGAACGACGGCGGCCGCTTCGCCTCCGGCATCGCCCACTTCGGCCCGGCCCTGGTGCAGACCCGCGCCCGCCACCTCGACCTGGTCGCCACCCGCACCGACGGCCGGATGCAGCTGTGGTGGCGCGACGACCCGAACGGCTTCGTCTGGCGCCCCGGCGAGATCTTCGGCTCCGGCATCACCTCGGCCCCCTGCCTGATCGAGGCGCAGTACGGGGCGGCCGACGAGGACACCGCCGGGAACTACGAGCTGTGCGTGACCGGTGCCGGCGGCCGCGTCGAGCACTGGTGGCGCGGCAACGCGGGCGGCGCCGCCTGGCAGCGCTCGGCGGTCTTCGGACATGACGTGCTCGCGGTCACCGGGATGCTCCAGGGCAGCTTCGGGTTCAACCTGGAGGTGATCGCCCTGCGCACCGACCGCCGCCTCCAGCACTACTGGCGCGACGGCACGGGCTGGCACGAGGGGGCGGTGATCGGCCCGGCGTAGGCCGTCACGGGAGAGGAGAGCCCACGTGGAGGTCCGCGAGGTGGTGCTCGCGCCCGGTGACCCGTACGAGCTGCGGCTCACCGGGCGGGGCGCGCGCGGCTACGTGTGGACCTGGCGGGTGACGGGCGACACGGACGCCGTCGCGGTGACGGAGGGCCCGCCACAGCCGCCGCCGGCCGCAGGGATGCCGCCCGGGGCGACGGTGGAGCTGGTGTACCTCGTACGGGGCCTGGTGCCGGGCCGGGCCAGGATCCGCTTCGCGCAGGTCCGGCCGCCGTATCCGGACGAGGCCGCGTACGACGAGTTCGTGCTGGACGTAGTGGTGCGCTGAGGTCCACATAGTGGACGGCGCCCAACTTGCACCTCTGTTGTATCTATGCTGTGCGCATGCCGCCAGCCAGTACCACCGTGACCGCTGCCGAACGCGTCTACCGACACGTCAAGCAGGCCGTGCTCGACCGCCGCTACGAGGGCGGGGTGCTGCTGACCGAGGGCGAACTCGCGGTGGCCGTGGGGGTGTCGCGCACACCGGTCCGCGAGGCGCTGCTGCGGCTGGAGACCGAGGGGCTGCTGAAGCTGTACCCGAAGAAGGGCGCCCTCGTCCTCGCCGTCTCCGCCCAGGAGATCGCCGACGTGATCGAAACCCGGCTGCTGGTGGAGGAGTTCACCGTCCGCCGGGCCGTGCCCGCCCCGCACGGGCTGCTGGAACGGCTCGCGGAACTGGTCGAGGAGCAGCGCCGGCTCGGCGAGGCGGGCGAGCTCGCGGAGATGATGGCCGCCGACCGGGCCTTCCACGCGGAGATCGTGCGCAGCGCCGGCAACGAGATCCTCTGCCGCCTCTACGACCAGCTGCGCGACCGCCAGCTCCGCATGGGCGTGGCCCTGCTGCACGCCCACCCCGAGCGGGTGGAGCGGACCCTGGCCGAGCACCGCGAGATCCTCGACGCCCTGCGCGCGGGAGACGCCGACACGGCCGCAGCGGCGGTACGGGCCCACGTGAGCCGGGTCGGGGAACTGGTGCGGGGGTCCGCCCGATGAGCTCCGCAGTCTCCGCGTCCGCGGCCTCACCCGCCGTCTTCCGGGACCCTCCCGGCGGCCGCCGGGCGGTGTTCGTCTGGTCGATCGGCGTCGCCGTCTACTTCGTCGCGGTCATCTTCCGCACCAGCCTCGGCGTCGCCGGGCTGGAGGCCGCCGACCGCTTCCACGTGAACGCCTCGGCGCTGTCCACCTTCTCCCTGCTCCAGCTCCTGGTCTACGCGGGCATGCAGATACCCGTCGGCCTGATGGTGGACCGGCTCGGCACCAAGAAGGTGCTCACGCTCGGCGCCGTGCTCTTCACCGCCGGCCAGATCGGCTTCGCGCTCTCCCCCTCCTACGGGATGGCCCTGGCGGCCCGGGCCCTGCTGGGCTGCGGGGACGCCATGACCTTCATCTCCGTGCTGCGGCTCGGCACCCGCTGGTTCCCGGCCCGCCGGGGCCCGCTGATGGCGCAGCTGGCCGGCCTGGTCGGGATGGCCGGCAACCTGGTCTCCACCCTGGTGCTGGCCCCCGTGCTGCACGGGGTCGGCTGGGTGCCCGCTTTCGCGGGGAGCGCGGTGGCGGGGCTGGTGGTCCTGGTCCCGCTGGTGCTGTTCCTGCGCGACCACCCGGAGGGGCACGAGCCCGCGCCGTCGGCGGCCGCCGGGGCGGGGGGCTTCGTACGCCGCCAGATCGCCGACTCCTGGAAGGAGCCCGGTACCAAGCTCGGGCTGTGGGTGCACTTCACGACGCAGTTCCCGGCGATGGTGTTCCTGCTGCTGTGGGGCATGCCCTTCCTCGTCGAGGCCCAGGGACTCTCGCGGACCACCGCGGGCGGACTGCTCACGCTGGTGGTCGCCTCGAACATGGCGCTCGGCCTGGTCTACGGCCAGGTCGTCGGCCGCCGGCAGTCCTCCCGGATCCCGCTGGCCCTGGGCACGGTCGCCCTGACCGCCCTGCTCTGGGGCTCGGTCCTGGCCTATCCCGGGGACCGCGCGCCGATGTGGCTGCTGATCGCGCTCTGCCTGGTGCTGGGCACCTGCGGACCGGCCTCGATGATCGGCTTCGACTTCGCCCGCCCCGCCAACCCGGCGGACCGTCAGGGCACCGCCTCCGGCATCACCAACATGGGCGGTTTCCTCGCCTCGATGACGACCCTGCTGGTGGTGGGCCTGCTGCTCGACGCCACCGGGGACAACTACCGCATCGCGTTCTCGTCGGTCTTCGTCCTGGAACTCCTGGGCATCGCCCAGATCCTGCGCCTGCGCGGCCGCGCCCTGGCCCGCGAACGCGAGCGGCTTCCCCCGCTGCCGGTGCCGCCGCCGGCCCCGGTACCGGCGGCCACCGCCGTGGCCGCCTCCGGGGCCGGCACCCCCGTCGGCACCCCTGCCGACCCGCGGCCGGCCCGGTGACGTCCCGGTGCCGGCCCGGCATGCGCGCAGACCCCCGTACCGCGGAGGACGAGCCCGGGCGGGACAGACCCCCGTCCTTTCCCACCCGTCCGTCCGTCCGCTCCGCGGAGTCGGGATCCGGCCAACGCGTGCCGAGCCTATGAGGGCTCCGGGTCCCGTCGTGTGCGCTGCGCGCAGGAGTCGTTGACAATGCGCGCAGCCGGTTTGGGGGTGCCCGCCGCGCGGCGGAACTCGCTCGGGCTGGCCCCGTAGGTCTCGCGGAACAGCCGGCTGAACACCGAGGCGTTGGTGAATCCCCAGCGCAGGGCCACGGTGTGCACGGGTACGGCGCACTGCGCCGGGTCGGTGAGGTCCTCGCGGCAGCGCTCCAGCCGGCGCCGGCGGACCGCGGCCGCCACGCTCTCCCCGCGCTCCCGGAAGAGCATCTGGAGCCTGCGCAGCGAGAGGCTGTGCCGGGCGGCGACCACGGACGGGGTCAGTTCGGGATCGCCGAGGTTGTGCCCGATGAAGGTGTCGATCCGGGCCAGCAGCGCCCGGGTCCGGCTCTCCTCGGACAGCTCGTCCTCGGCGCCGAGCCGCCCGGCGAGGCAGGCACCGGCCAGGTCCAGGGCGACGGAGCCCAGCTGCTCCAGCTCGGCGGGCGCGCACTCCTCCCCGTGCTCGGCCAGGGAGCGCATGTACTGCGCGAGGATCGCCCCCATGCCCCGGTCGGCGGGGATCCGCTCGGCGAGCAGCCGGTCCACCCGGTCCGAGCGCAGGGAGATCGCGGTGCGGGGGATCGAGAGGATCACGACCCGGAGCGGCTGGGTACCGAGGACGCCCGACTCGAAGGGGCGGGAGGTGTCCCACAGCACCAGCTCCCCCGAGAAGGGCCCCGAGTCGTGCCGGTTCTGCGCGACCCACGTGTACCCGCTGGTCACCAGCCCCAGCTGGTACTCCTCGGGATCGCTGCTGCGCACGTGCGCCGCCGTGCGCCGGGAGTGCAGCGGGGCGTAGCCGAGCTGCTTCACCTGGACGGAGCCCAGGTCCAGCACGGCGGCCTCCGCCCGGAAGTCCCGGGCGTGCTCACTCTTGATCGACGTGGACACCAACTCCTGGGCCACCACGTCGGCGAACCAATCGAACCGGTCCGCCGCCGGCACGGCAGCGGACGACATCATCGACCACACCAAGGGTTCCCCGAACCTAAGGAGTGACGGAGAAGTTGGCCAGGATGGCCTCGGCCAGCGCGGGGTCGCCCTCCACCTTCACCCGGTCGGCGACGGTGTGCGGACGCACCCGGCCGGCCGCGAGGCGCACGTACGTCTCCCAGTCCAGGGTCAGCGTGACCGCGGGCCCCAGGGAGGGGGCCTTGTCGATGGTGCCGCGGCCGTCCGCGTCGACCCGTACGGTCCGCATGAACTCCAGCTGCCCGTGCACGTCGATGACGACGGCCGAGTTCGCGGGGGCGCCGGCCTTCTTCGCGACCACCTTCGGCAGCCCGGACAGCAGCACGTCCCGGGCCACGTGGGCGCCGGGCGAGTCCCAGTTGCCCGGTGCCCCGAGGGCCGCCCGCAGGTCCTGCTCGTGGATCCACACGTCGAAGGCGCGCAGCCGCAGCGAGTGCTCCAGGGTGGCCGGCTCGCCGAGCGGGCCGCGGATCATCGCGTCGGGCTCCCGCTTCTCGTTCCGCAGCTGCCGGGAGCGGCGGATGATCGTGTACTCCAGCTCGGAGGTCATCTCGGGCGCGGTGTGGTGCCGCCGCACGTCGACCTGCACCTCCATGTACCGGGAGAACTCGTCGACCACGTGCAGCAGGTCCCGCGGCAGGGTGTGGATCGGCCGCGGGTCACCGAGCTGCTCGCACTCGATGCCGATGACGTGGGACACGACATCGCGCACGGACCAGTTCGGGCAGGGCGTCGCCCGGTTCCACTCGCCTTCCGTCAGCGGAAGGACCAGCTCGGATATCGCCTCGATGGAGTGGGTCCACGCGTCGATGGAGGGCTGAAGGCTGGGATGCGGATGGACGGTCAACGGGACCCCTCGCGTGCTGTTCATCGGCCTGTTGGCGCGTTGGCTCATTGGCGCGTTCCGGAAGCTTGTGCAATGGCTTCAAAACTACGCTGCCGGTGAGCACCCCGGCAGTGCTTTCGTGTGACGATCGTAGGCCCGAGTTGACGGCTTGAAAGCCAGGACGGTGGTACTGTGCGCGCTTCCCTGATCCAAATCGCGGTGAATGAGGGGGAGTCGGTGGTTTCCCGCCGCTCCCGGGCCGCTGACCTCGTACGCGAGCAGTCCGGGTCGGACTTGGTCGTCCTGCCCGAGTTGTGGACGGTGGGCGCCTTCGCCTACGAGCAGTTCGAGACAGAGGCCGAGCCCCTGGACGGCCCGACCTACCGGGCCATGGCCGCGGCCGCCCGCGACGCAGGGGTCTGGCTGCACGCCGGCTCCTTCGTGGAACGCGCGGGCGACGGCTCGCTCTACAACACCGCGCTCGTCCTCTCCCCGGCGGGCGAGCTCGCCGCCACGTACCGCAAGATCCACCGCTTCGGCTTCGACCAGGGCGAGGCCGTCCTGATGTCCGCGGGGGAGTCCCTGACCACGGTCGCCCTGCCGGAGCAGACGCTCGGCCTCGCCACCTGCTACGACCTGCGCTTCCCGGAGCTGTTCCGCGGCCTGGTCGACGCGGGGGCGACGACGCTCGTCGTCTCCGCGGGCTGGCCGGCCCGCCGCCGGGGCCACTGGACCCTGCTGAACCGGGCCCGCGCCGTCGAGGACCAGGCGTACGTCCTCGCCTGCGGGACGGCCGGCACCAACGGGGGCGTGGAGCAGGCCGGCCACAGCCTGGCCGTGGACCCGTGGGGCGAGGTCCTCGCGGAGGCCGGCCCGGGCGAGGAGGTTCTGACGGTGGACCTCGACCCGAAGAAGGTCACCGAGACCCGCGAACAGTTCCCGGCCCTGAAGGACCGCCGCCTGGGCCTCTGACCGGATGGTATTTACTTGTGTGAAGTCAGCATGAGGTAAAGGGAGGGCGCGGGGCATGGGGGACGGGAACACCGCGGGCGGCCCGGCCGGACCGGCAGGGCTGGCCGGTCCGTCTGAAACGGTCGAACCGGACCCCGTCCACTGGCTCCAGCGGTCGATGGCCGGGGCCGCTGCCTTCCTCGCCGCCATCCCCGTGACCTTTGCCCTGGTGAATCCGGTGGGGCTACTCCTCCTCTTCCCGTTCATCGCCGCCGCCTGGCCCCTGTTCCTCCGGGACCGGGCGGCGTTCCGTGCCACGTGCAAGGGCGTCGGCACCGTCCTGACCGGGCTCGGTGTCCTCCTGACCTGCTTCGGAATGTTCGTGGTGATCCCTTCCGCGGTGATCCTGCTGCTGGCCGCGTCCGCGGACCCGCGCCGCCGACCGGTGCGCGCCCGCGTCCACGCCGGCATCGCGGTCGCCGTCACCGGCGCCGCCACGGCGGGGGCGCTGTACGTGGCGGTCCCGGTGGTCCAGGACCTCCTGCCCGCGCACAGCTATTCCGTGGACGTTCCGGACGAGTCCGGCGGCGACTGGATGCCGGAGCTCCGGCCGTACGGAGCCACCGGCATGGGGTCGCACGGCACCGGATCCGGGACCCGGCTGGTGGTCACGTACGACGAGAACCTCACCGAGGCCGAACGGGCCGCCCTGCGCGAGTACCTCTCCACCATCCCCGGCGCCGGCCCGGTCAGGGCTTGCGGCCGCTTCGGCTGCGACTGACCGGTCCTAGAGGGCGTCGTCCGGGCCCTCCCGCTCCTTCTCCGCCATCCGGATCACGCACACCGCGACGGCGATCAGCAGCGAGGCGTCGGCGTCCTCGCGGACCACGTCGACGGCGTACGTCTCGCGGATCCGGTACCACTGGCGGGAGATCAGCGCGAGCAGCTCCCCGTCGTACTCGACCTTGAACTCCCGGTCCAGGATGCGCCCGCTGACATCGAGCTCGGTGCCCTCGTTGAGGGTCACCAGGTAGTGGTTGCGCAGCAGGGAGAACCGCTTCTTCCGGATCACCGCGAGCCGCAGCTCGTCCCGCTCCAGCGTCATCGCGTCGCGCAGGGCGAAGAGCTTCTCCCGCAGCGTGATGAGGAGCCGCCCGTCGGGGTCCTTCAGCTCCAGGGTGTCCCGGAACCGCAGTGCCTTCCCGTCGACGAGGAAGGCGTGCCGGCCGTCCTCGTCCTCGATCCAGTAGTCGTCCCCGATGGCCAGCATTTTGTCCCGTACCAGGTATTTCACGCCCTCATCGCTGCCCGCGATAGGTTCCGGTCATGCCACTCCTCTACGTGACCGACCTGGCCTACCCCGCGCGCGGCCGCCGCTACGGTGACGAGGACGTCTTCCTCACCGCACGCCTGCGCGAGCACTTCCCCCTGGCCCTGTGCCACCCCCTGGACGCGGAGGCCCTCCTCCCGGCCTTCGACACCGTGGTGATCCGCAACAGCGGCCCGGTCCTCCACCACCAGCAGGCCTACGACTCCTTCCGCGCGGCCGCCCTGGCCGCCGGCACCCGGGTCTACAACCCCCTGACCGGCCGAGGCGACATGGCCGGCAAGCAGTACCTCGTCGACCTCACGGCCTCGGGCCACCCGGTGATCCCCACCGTCGACGACCCGGCGCACCTGTCCCTCCTCCCCGCGTCCCCCTCCTACGCGGTGAAGCCGAAGCAGGGAGCGGACTCGATAGGCCTCACCTTCACCCCGCACCCGGACTGCACGCCGGGGGAGTTCCTGATCCAGCCCCGCATCGACTTCGCCTACGAGGTCTCCTTCTACTTCGTGGACGACGCCTTCCAGTACGCCCTGTACGCCCCCGACCCGGCCCGCCGCTGGGAACTGGTCCCGTACGAGCCCACCCCCGCGGACCTGGCCTTCGCCCGCACCTTCATCGACTGGAACACCCTCACCCACGGCATCCAGCGCGTGGACGCCTGCCGCGCCCCCTCGGGCGAGCTCCTCCTGGTCGAACTGGAGGACCTCAACCCGTACCTCTCCCTGGACCTCCTCCCGCCCGAGGTCCAGAACACCTTCGTCACGTCCCTGGTCGCCTCCCTCCGCGACTTCGGAGCCTGAGGTCAGGCGGCGCGGCGCCGCCGGGCCACGTAGCGGAGCAGGGCCCAGATCGCCGTGGCGTTGACGAGGGCGCCGACCAGGATGGCGGCGGTGAAGCCGAGGCCGGCCCACGCGTCGAGCTTGTCGCTCACGGTGGTGTCCGGAACCCAGTCCGCGGGGAGCGGGTCCGACGGGTCGGGGTGGTCGGTGGGCGGGCGGGCCGGCGGCTCCGAGCCGTAGTACTCGGGGCCCTCCGGGGCCGGGGCGTCCACCGTCGGCATGAAGGCGCCCATCAGCAGGAGGCTGACCGGTGCGGTGGCCAGGGCCGGCCAGACTCCGAAGAAGCCGATGTCCCCGAACCGGCTGCCGACCTCCATGAAGACCACCATCGCGAGCACCAGCGCCAGGTATCCACCGGGCACCCACATCTCGGGCTTCGACCAGCGCCGCGCCATCACATTCCCCGTCCTGTCCCGTTCCGCTTCGTTCGTGTCGTTGACAGTCTTGAAGCCGGCGGGTCTCGCCACCTGAGTACGCCTACTCATCCTGCGCTGCCCGGGCTACCTGGTCGGAGCAGGTAGGGGAGGTCAGGAGGTGCGGGGCGCGAGGCCGTCGAGGAGGATCTTGAGGCCGAAGTCGAGGGCGGGCCTGACGTCGCCGTCGTCCTCCACTACGCCCGATGCCATCAGGGACGCGAGGGTGGGGAACCGGTCGGGCTGGACGACCCGGGCAAGGAGGTTCCCGTAGTCGGAGCCGGACGGGACGATCTCGGTGGCGATCCGGGCCAGGTCGCGGACGGCGCTGGAGAGGAACATGGCGGTGGCGACCAGGTTCTCGGCGGCGAGTCCCGACCGGGCCAGGGGCCGGAGAAGGGCCTCGAACCAGGCCAGTTCGTTCGGACCGGTCGGAGCCCCGGTGGTCGCCACGCGCAGCATCCAGGGGTGGGCGAGGTAGAACTCCCAGGCGGCATCGGCCCAGTCGAGGATCTCGCTGCGCCACTCCTTCCCCGACTCCGCCGGCGGGCTGCCCTGCGCGCGGTCGGCCATCAGGGCGACCAGCTGGTCCTTCCCGGGGACGTGCCGGTACAGGGCCATCGCCGTGTAGCCGAGCTCGCCGGCGACCCGCTGCATCGACACCGCACCCAGACCCTCGGCATCGGCCAGCGCGATGGCGGCCTCGACGATGCCGCCGACGCTGAGGGTGGACCGAGCGCTCTCCTCCGTCTCCCAGAGGAGTCGGAAGGTGGCCTCCGCGCTCTTGTCCGCTGCCACTTCTACCGCCGATTCTCCGAGTCCGATCCCGCTCGCCCAGCATAGTGGCGGGCGTTTCGGCGCCGGAGGAGCGCGATCCCGACCGCGAGGATCCAGTAGGCGTAAAGGCTGGCGATGGTGGCCGTCGTGCCCCAGCCGTTCGCGCTGAAGAACCGTCCGGTGTCGTTGCCGAAATACAGGGACGGGACGAACGCGAGATTGATCAGGGCGAGGGCGTACGCCGACCGGGCGGCCCACCGGGACAGCAGTCCCGAGCGCACCGCCGCGTACCCGGCGGCCGCCAGGAACACCGCGGTGAGGATGCGGCCGACCGATCCGTACAGCAGGTAGGAGCCCTCGGCGGTGATGGTCGGATCGACCGGCTCGCGGGCGGCGATGACCTCTCCGGCCTGCAGGGAGTGGGCGACGAAGGTGACCGCGATGTAGGTCAGTGCCGCGCCGTGGGCGAGATCCGCGACCCATCCGCAGTCCGGGTCCGCCCGGCGGACCAGCTCGCGCAGCCCGGTGGCGAAGCCGAGGAGCAGGACGAGGACGAGGAGGCTGAGCATGATCCGGGTCAGCACGTTGGAGTCGGGCGGAGCCCCGTCGTGGAGGAAGTACAGCGGCACCTCGACGACCTGCAGCGCCGTGAACGCCACGCCGGTGATCCCGGTGAACGTGCGCAGGGGCATTCCGTCCGGACGCGATGTTGTATATGACATAAACAGGAGTGTAGGGCGTATACATGCGGGAATCCAGCGGATCCCTTCGTACGGGCGTGATCCGGCGTTCACAGGCGGATGGCAAGCTTGAAACATGAACGATGCTGCCCCGGCGCCCACCCCCGCGCCCGAGCCCCGACGACGTGCCCGAGTCCGTGCCCCCGAGCTGATCGGCAAGGGAGGCTGGCTCAACACCGGTGGGAAGGAGCTGACCCTCGCCGACCTGCGGGGGCGGATCACCATCCTCGACTTCTGGACCTTCTGCTGTGTGAACTGCCTGCACGTGCTCGACGAGTTGCGCGAGCTGGAGGAGAAGCACCGCGACACCGTCGTGATCGTCGGCGTGCACTCGCCGAAGTTCGTGCACGAGGCCGAGCACTCCGCCGTCGTCGACGCCGTCGAGCGGTACGGGGTGCACCACCCGGTGCTCGACGACCCCGAGCTCGCGACCTGGAAGCAGTACGCCGTCCGCGCCTGGCCCACGCTCGTGGTGATCGACCCCGAGGGGTACGTCGTCGCGCAGCACGCCGGGGAGGGGCACGCGCACGCCCTCGCGAAGCTGGTGGAGGAGCTGGAGGCGGAGCACGGCGCCAAGGGGACGCTGCGGCGCGGGGACGGGCCGTACGTGGCGCCCGAGCCGGTCGCGGGTGACCTGCGGTTCCCCGGGAAGGCGCTCGTGCTGCCCTCCGGGAACCTGCTCGTCTCCGACACCACCCGGCACCAGCTGGTGGAGCTGGCTCCCGACGGGGAGGCCGTCGTACGCCGCATCGGCGGCGGGGAGCGCGGCTTCGGCCCGGACGCCTTCAGCGAGCCGCAGGGGCTCGCCCTCCTCCCCGACGGGTCCGTGGTCGTCGCCGACACCGTCAATCACGCGCTGCGCCGCTTCGACCCCGCGACCGGGTCCGTGGAGACCGTCGCCGGGACCGGGCGGCAGTGGTGGCAGGGGTCCCCGACCTCGGGTCCGGCCCTCGAAGTGGACCTGTCCTCGCCGTGGGACGTGGCCTGGTGGCAGGGCCGGGTGTGGATCGCCATGGCGGGCGTCCACCAGCTGTGGACCTGGGATCCGGAGAGCGGCACCGTGGCCGTCGCGGCCGGCACGACCAACGAGGGGCTGCACGACGGTCCGGCCGCCGAGGCCTGGTTCGCGCAGCCGTCCGGGCTCGCGGCCACGCAGGACCGCCTGTGGATCGCCGACTCCGAGACGAGCGCACTCCGCTACGTCGAGCGGGAGGGCGACGGCTACGCCATCCGTACCGCCGTCGGCTCCGGCCTCTTCGACTTCGGCCACCGGGACGGCGACGCCGACCAGGCGCTGCTCCAGCACCCGCTCGGCGTCACCGCGCTGCCCGACGGCTCGGTCGCGGTGTGCGACACGTACAACCACGCCCTGCGCCGCTACGACCCCGCCACCGGTCAGGTCACCACCCTGGCGACCGACCTCCGCGAGCCCAGCGACGCGGTCCTGGTCGGGGACGACATCGTGGTCGTGGAGTCCGCCCGGCACCGGCTGACCCGGCTGCGCCTCCCCGAGGAGGCCGTACGGGTCGACGCGGTCGCCCACCGCACCCAGCGGGCCGCCACCGAGGTGGCCCCCGGCACCCTCCGCCTCGACGTCGTCTTCCGGGCCCCGAGCGGCCAGAAGCTCGACACCCGCTACGGCCCCTCCACCCGCCTGCTGGTCTCCTCGACCCCGCCCGAGCTCCTGACGGCGGGCGACGGCCCCGGCACGGACCTGTTCCGGGAGCTCGCGCTCAACCCGGACCTGCCCGGCGGCGTCCTGCACGTCTCCGCGATGGCCGCCTCCTGCGACGACGACCCGGAGAACGAATACCCGGCCTGCCACGTCCACCAGCAGGACTGGGGGGTACCGGTGACCGTCACCCCCGGCGGCGCGACCCGGCTGCCCCTGGTGCTGGCGGGGATGGACGACTGAGTTCGCCGTGAACGACCGTGCCCGCCGGGGGTTTCCCCGGCGGGCACGGTCACTGCAGGGTGATGACGCGGGCTCAGTTCTCCAGGAACGCCAGCATCACGTTGGCCAGGAGGTACGGGTCGTCCGCGCCGCACAGTTCGCGGGCGCTGTGCATCGAGAGGATGGCCACGCCGATGTCCACGGTCTGGATGCCGTGGCGGGCGGCGGTGATCGGGCCGATGGTGGTGCCGCACGGCATCGAGTTGTTGGAGACGAAGGTCTGCCACGGGACGCCGGCGCGTTCGCAGGCGGCCACGAACACCGCGCGGCCGCTGCCGTCGGTGGCGTAGCGCTGGTTGACGTTGACCTTCAGGATCGGGCCGCCGTTGGCGCGCGGGTGGTGCGTGGGGTCGTGCCGCTCCGCGTAGTTGGGGTGCACGGCGTGGCCGGTGTCCGAGGAGAGGCAGATCGCGCCGGCGAAGGCCCGCGCGCGGTCCTCGTAGCTGCCGCCGCGCGAGAAGACAGAACGTTCCAGCACGTTGCCCAGGAGGGGGCCGTCCGCGCCGGTGTCCGACTGGGAGCCGTTCTCCTCGTGGTCGAAGGCGGCCAGGACGGGGATGTGCGTGAGGGTGCCGGACGTGGAGGCCGCCACCAGTGCCGCGACGGCCGCGTGGACCGACAGCAGGTTGTCCATGCGCGGGCCGGCGAGGAGTTCGCGGTCGCGGCCGAGGTAGGCCGGGGGCTCGATCGAATGGACCATCAGGTCCCAGCCGGCGACGGAGCCGCGGTCGAGCCCTTCCTCGTCCTCCAGGAAGGCGATCAAGTCGCCCTCGTGGACCTCGCCGAGGCCCCAGATCGGCTGCATGTGCCGCTGCTTGTCCAGCTTGAGCCCGTCGGTGTTCACCGACCGGTCCAGGTGCACGGCGAGTTGGGGTACGCGCATCAGCGGACGGTCGACGTTGACGAGCCGGTCGGTGCCGTCGAGCAGGGTGAGGCGTCCGGCTAGGCCCAGGTCGCGGTCGAGCCAGGTGTTGAGCAGGGTGCCGCCGTAGATCTCCACGGCGATCTGCCGCCAGCCCTGGGAGCCGGTGTCGGGCAGCGGCTTGACCCGGAGGTTGGGGGAGTCGGTGTGCGCGCCGATGATCCGGAACGGGGTGTGCGCGGCCGCGCCTTCGGGCACGTACCAGGCGATGATCGCGCCCCCGCGGAGTACGAACTTGCCTCCCGTGCTCGCGTCCCACGCGTCGGTCTCGGCCAACTGCCTGAATCCGGCCTTCTCCAGCCGCTCGGCCGCGTTGGCCACGGCGTGGTACTGCGACGGACTGGCCGCCAGGAAGGTCATCAGGTCGTCGGTGTGGCCGCGGTCGAAGCGGGCGGCGGCGGGAGAGCTCATGTGGTTCACCTTAACGACGGTCGTGTTCGTCATGGCCGGACTGCGGCGGATAGCCGCAGGAAGGAGCCGGGAGGGAGTGGCCCCGGTCCCGGTGCATGTCAGCCCGGCGGACGGTCGAAGCGGCGCTGCAACTGTCTGCGCTCGCCACGGCGGATGCGCGGGAGCATCTCCGGGGTCTGCGCGGAGCGCTGCGCGCGCCTTTTGCGTCCGGCGCAGAAGATACAGGCCTCACCGGGAGGGGCGTCGGGATCGATGGGCGCGCCGGGGTGCTCGGAGCAGCCGGAGGCGTTGCGCGGCCGGGACAGCTCGCGGGCCACGATGAAGGCCCGGTGGAGGTCGTCGGCCATCGCGACGAAGTCCTCGGGGGGCGAGGACAGGCCGAGGTGGAAGCGCCGCTCCTCGACCGTGCGCAGGCGGGCCTGGAGGGCCTGGAGCGTGTACGGGGGATCGGGCACGGGATAGCCGAGCCGGCGCTGCTCCCCGGCGGGCGGGCCGGCGGCCGCGGCCCGGGCGCCCTGGGCGCGCAGTCCGAGGCGGCGCCGGTCGTTGCAGATCAGGCAGCGTCCCCAGCCGTCGGGCGCCTCGGGGTCCAGCGCGCCGTTGGGGTGCTCCGGGCAGCCCGTGTAGCTCTTGGCGGGGGCGAGCCCGGCGGCCGTCTGGAAGGCGGTGTAGAGGGCGTCGGCCACCGATTCGTATTCGGTGGGGTGGGCGCCCTCGTAGAGCTCCTTGAGGTGGTCTCCGAGGCTGCCCACGGCGGACTGCAGCTCCTTGAGGGCATAGGGCCGCCCGGTCGGGACGGAGTACCCCCTGCTGCCGCGCTGCTGCTCCTGTGGACTCATACCCACGAGCGTCGCACGAACCACGGACATCCCGGGAACCCCGCAGGTCCCGCCGGGGGTGGAGCCATGGGGTGCGGGGTTCCGCGCCCGGCCGGGCTCCGGTCGCCGGTCCCGGCTCCGGCTCCGGTCCGGGCCGTGGCCGCCGACGCCGCCCCCGCCGCGCGAGCCCGAGCGCACGCCGACGGCCGGGCCCCCGTGCGGGAGGGCCCGGCCGTCTGTGTGTACGTACACCGCGTACAGATGGGGGGGTTGGAGGGACCCGTGAGGCTAGAACGCGGCCTCGTCGAGCTCCATCAGGGTGTTGTCGACGGACTCGGCGAGCGCGCGGGCCACCGAGACGCCGGGCAGGATCTGGGAGGCGAAGAACTTCGCCGCCGCGATCTTGCCGGTGTAGAACGGCACGTCCTTGGCGGAGGCGGTCGGCAGCTTCTCGGCGGCCACGGCCGCGCCCTTGAGGAGCAGGTAGCCGACGACCACGTCACCGGAGGCCATCAGCAGGCGGGTGGTGTTCTGGCCGACCTTGTAGATGTTCTTGACGTCCTCGCCGGTGGCGGTGAGGTCCACGATCATCTGGCCGACGATGGCCTCCAGGTCGACGGCCGCCTTGGCGAGCGCGTCGCGGGCCGGGGCGAGGTCCTCGCCGCCGGGGCCCTCGGCCAGGAACTTCTTCATCGTCTCGGAGAGGACGTTGAGGGAGGCGCCCTGGTCGCGGACGATCTTCCGGAAGAAGAAGTCCTGGCCCTGGATGGCCGTGGTGCCCTCGTAGAGGGTGTCGATCTTGGCGTCGCGGATGTACTGCTCGATCGGGTATTCCTGCAGGTAGCCGGAGCCGCCGAAGGTCTGGAGCGACTGCGCGAGCTGCTCGTAGGACTTCTCGGAGCCGTAGCCCTTCACGATCGGCAGGAGCAGGTCGTTCAGCCCGACCAGGGACGCGGTGTCCTCGCCGGCGGCCTGCTTCAGCTGGATCTCGTCCTGGATCGAGGCGGTGTACAGGACCAGGGCGCGCATGCCCTCGGCGTACGCCTTCTGCGTCATGAGCGAGCGGCGCACGTCGGGGTGGTGCGTGATGGTGACCTTGGGGGCCGCCTTGTCCATGAACTCGGCCAGGTCCGGGCCCTGCACGCGCTCCTTGGCGTACTCGAGCGCGTTCAGGTAGCCGGTGGACAGGGTGGCGATGGCCTTCGTGCCGACCATCATCCGGGCGAACTCGATGATCATGAACATCTGGCGGATGCCGTCGTGCTTGTCACCGATCAGCCAGCCCTTGGCGGGGTGCTGGTCGCCGAAGGTCATCTCGCACGTGTTGGAGGCCTTGAGGCCCATCTTGTGCTCGACGTTGGTCGCGTAGACGCCGTTGCGCTCGCCCAGCTCGCCGGTCTCCCAGTCGAAGTGGAACTTCGGGACCAGGAAGAGGGAGAGGCCCTTCGTGCCCGGGCCGTGGCCCTCGGGGCGCGCGAGGACGTAGTGGAGGATGTTCTCCTCCATGTCGTGCTCGCCCGAGGTGATGAAGCGCTTCACGCCCTCGATGTGCCAGGAGCCGTCGTCCTGCTGGACCGCCTTGGTGCGGCCGGCGCCGACGTCCGAGCCGGCGTCCGGCTCGGTGAGGACCATGGTGGAGCCCCAGCGCTTCTCGACGGCGAGCGCGGCGATCTTCTTCTGGACCTCGTTGCCCTCCTCGAAGAGGACGCCGGCGAACGCCGGGCCGGAGGAGTACATCCACACGGCCGGGTTCGCGCCCAGGATCGTCTCGGCGAAGGCCCAGATCAGGGAGCGGGGCGAGGTGGTGCCGCCGATCTCCTCGGGCAGGCCCAGGCGCCAGTACTCGGAGTCCATGAAGGCCTTGTAGCTCTTCTTGAAGGACGCCGGGACGGGGGCGGTGTTCGTCGTGGGGTCGAAGACCGGCGGGTTGCGGTCCGCGTCCTCGAAGGAGGCGGCCAGCTCGTTCTCGGAGAGCTTGGCTATCTCGCTGAGGATGGTCTTCGCGGTCTCGGTGTCCATCTCACCGAACGGGCCGGTGCCGTACACGTTGTCGCGCCCGAGCACCTCGAAGAGGTTGAACTCGATGTCGCGGAGATTCGACTTGTAGTGCCCCATGGCGACGGCTCCGTTAAGGCTCGGTGAGAGTGGTTCCTCGTGCATACCAATCGGTAACGTAATGATGCTACCCGCCGGTAATAAACCGCAACCCCTACCGCAGGGACTGTGACGCCTCTCTCGGTCCTCCCGGCCGGCCGTCGTCGGCGGGGCCGTGCGCGAGGGCCCGTTCCCGGTCCACCGGTTCCGGGAAGGCCAGCCGGGGCGAGCCGCCCGCCCACCACACGCCGATCACGAAGGCGGCCGTGGCCTCCACGTACCCGGCCCGGTCCAGCCCTCCGGCCGGCATCGGGGTCCAGCCCATCCCGGTGACCAGCTCCGCGACGCGCGCGGCCGCCGCCGGGTCGTCGGCGCAGTACGGCACTGCGGGCGCGCTCTCCCCGAATGCGGCGACCGGCAGCCCCCACACGCTCGCGTGGGCCAGGTTGAAGGCCTTCACCACGTGCGCCCCGGGCGCCGCCGCCTGGACGAGGGCGGCCGTGCTCGGCCCGCCGCCGGTGGTCAGCATCACCCCGCCCGGCCCCGGAGCCAGCGGGTTCGTGCAGTCCACCACCGTCCGCCCGGCCAGCGCCGCCGCGTGCTCCGCCGCCAGGGGTGCGGCCGCCCCGGCCGGTACGGCGAGCAGCGCGAGCTCCCCGTACGCCGCCGCCCGCGCCGGGCTCCCGTGCCCGGCCGCCCCGATCCGCCGGGCCAGGTCTTCGGCCGCCGCCTCGTCGCGCCCGCCGACGAACACCTCGTGGCCGGCCCGCACCCAGGCCCCGCCGAGGGCTTCCGCCATGGCTCCCGTTCCCAGTACGCCGATCCGCATCGCCGCCACCTCTTTCCGTTTCCTGTGGTCGTTTCCGGTGGCCGAAGCTACGGAGGCCGATGCACACCGACCGGTGTCCATCGGCGGGGGCAGGATGGGGCGCATGGAGAAGCTGCCCGACCCGGCCGCGGGCCTGCCGGATCTCACGTACACGGCGGACTGCCGGGCGCGCGTCGCCTTCGAGGTGCTGGCGAACCGCTGGGACAGCGTCGTGGTCTTCACGCTCGGCGCGGCGGGCCGGCCGATGCGGCCGAGGGCGCTGGTCGCACGGATCGGCGGGATCAGCCCGAAGGCGCTGAACGAGGCGCTGCGGCGGCTGGAGCGCAACGGCCTCGTGGAGCGCCGGGCGTACGCCGAGGCCCCGCCGCGGGTGGACTACGCCCTGACCGCGGCCGGTACGGCCCTGCTCGTGCCGATGCGGGCGATGGGGGCCTGGGCCGCGGAGTACGCGGACGACGTGCTCGACGCGCAGGACCGGCACGAAGCCCGCCTACGGCAGCGCGAGCTCGGCCCGGACGGTCTTGCTCCGTGATCGAAGCCGCAGCCGAGGATCGCGGAAGTCCGCTGAGCGGAGCTCACCAGCCCGGCGGGGCACCGCCGTGGCCGGCTCCGCCGGAGGGCGGGCGTCCCGCTGACCGGAACTCGACGCACCCGCGGGCCGCCGCCTCGGTAGGCTTCGGGCCATGTACGGCTATGACCAGAACGTGAGCGCGGGGCAGCAGGGCTACGCCCAGCCCCAGCAGGGCTACGCGCAGCAGCAGCCTCAGCAGCCGCTGTACCCCGAGCCCTCGCCGCCCTCCCTCGCGGACGCGGTGCGCGCCTTCACGACCGGGTCGCTGTCCGCCGAGGACTTCCAGCAGATCTTCGCCTCCTCGAAGGTCTACTGCCCGCGCGGCGACACCCCGGGATTCCTCGCGCTGCACAACACGCAGCAGCCGGTCATCCCGATGTTCACCACGCTCAAGGAGCTGCGCCGGTACGCCGGCAAGGAGTCCAAGTACTTCGTGATCACCGGCGCCGAGGTGATCGACCTGCTGCCCACCGGCTACGGCTTCGTCCTCGACATGGAGGGCGACCACCGGATGGTGTTCGACGCGAAGGCGGTCGAGCAGATGGTCGACTTCGCCATGCGCCGCATGTACGGCTGAGAGGCCGAAGCCGACGCCGGGGGGCTGACATGCTGCGCATCCACTTCGAGGCCGAGGATCTGCTCAACGTCACCTTCGCGAGCGAGCCGCTGCCCCTCGTGGAGCTGGCCCTCGCGCTCGTCGCGGCACAGCGCACCGACCAGCAGGCGGTTTTCGGCCGTTGGCGGAGCCTGGCCGCGCGGGAGCTGCCGGGGCGGGTGCGGCCGCTTTTCGACCTCCTGCGCCCCGACGGCGACAACCCCCACTTCGTGGAGCCGTACGCGCGGAGCCTGGAGGAGGGCCTCACCGTCATCCGGGACCGGGTCTCCTTCCTGACCCCGGAGGGACTGGCCCGCGCCGCGACCCGCGCGCCCGGGTCCCCGGCCTGGCTGCGCGCCCTGTGGGGGCAGGACCGGGAGGCCTGGGACCAGCTCGACTCCGCGATCCGGTCCGCGTACGACGTGCTCATCGCCCCGCACTGGCCGCGGATCCGGCAGTCCTTCCAGGCGGACGTGGCCTGGCGGACCCGGCTGCTGGCCGCGCACGGGATCAAGGCCTGCCTGGCCAGCACCCACCAGGCCGCCGACTGGTCGGGACTCGTCTTCGAGGTGGGCCGGCCGCCGGACTACGAGGTCCGGCTCGGCGGGCGGGGGCTGGTGCTGATGCCCTCGCCGTTCTGGACGGGCCGCCCGCTGCTGGACGACACCCCGGACGGGACCTACGTACTCCTCTACCCGGCGCTGACCCCCCTGCCCCTGGTCTCCCCGGACCGGGCGGAGGGCGCGCTCGACGCGCTGCTGGGGCGGACCCGGGCGGCCGTGCTCCAGCTGCTGATCGAGCAGCGGACCACCTCCGAGCTGGCCCGCGACCTCGACATCAGCCTCCCGTCGGTCTCGGAGCACACCCGCACCCTGCGCGCGGCGGGCCTGATCACCACGGCCCGGGACGGCAAGGCGGTCCTGCACTCCGCGACCGCGCTCGGCGTGGACCTCCTCCACAGCGGCGGCTGACCCTTCAGGAGCGGTGGCGGCGCCGCGAGAAGGCTGCCGCCACGGCGGCCAGCGCGACGGCGAGGGCGCCGTACGTCCACAGGAGGGCGAGGTCGGGGCGGTGGGCCAGCGAGATGCGGATGCCCGCGAAGGCCAGCGCGCCGACGGCGTGGGAGGAGCCCTCCACGCCCTTGAACCCCGTCGACCAGCGCAGCAGCAGGCAGCAGGCCAGGCAGAGGGCGCCCCAGGTGGCGAGGTAGGGCCAGGGCGAACCGGGAAGCGGTTGCAGCGGGCTGACGGTGGCCGCCCACCGGTAGGAGGCGTACCCGAGGGCCACGACCGCGGCCGTGACGGCCGCGGACCAGCCCAGTGCGGCGAGTGCGGCCCGTAAGTTCCCGTGGTCGGTGTCCGCCTCCGCGCCGGGCTGCGGGCCGTCGGCCTCGTTCGTCGGGGTGGTCACTGTCGGGCTCCTGTCGTGTGCGGCGTACGCCGGTCTCCGTGCGTATCGATCATGAGGACGCCCGTCCGGGGCCCCCGGTTGTCCCGGACCCCGGACCGCAGGTTTCGGCGCTGCCCGAAAGGATCGCGGCGACGGCGGCGAGTCCCGAACATCGGTGCTGCGGGGGGAAAACCCGCTCCGACCGACAGGGAGACTGCAATGACACGTACGTCGTTACGCACGAAGCTCGCGGCAGTGGCGGCAACGGGGGTGATGGCGCTGGGTACGGGGGTCCTGGCGGCGTCCCCGGCCGAGGCGGCCGTGGCCTGCCCGTACGAGTACTTCTGCGCCTATCCGGAGCCCAACTTCGGCGGTACGCCCATCATGACCTGGCAGTGCAACGACGTCCGGGCCATGCCGTGGTACGGGACCGGCTCGTGGATCAACAACCAGACCGCGGGCACGCGTGCGCGGTTCGGCATGGTCGGCGGCGGCAGTCTCTACACCGCCGGTGCCTACTCCCAGAACCCCGCCGTCAACTGGGGCCCGGTCGCCTCCATCGACCCTTGCTAGTCGCCGGCACTTCCCGCTCGATGCCCGCACGAAGCGGCGTAGAGGAGACACCAATGACCCGAACCACGCGTACGCGGCTCCGCGCGAAGGCGGCCGCCGTCCTGGCCACGGTGGCCCTGGCCATGGGGGTGGGCGTGCTCGCCGCGGCTCCGGCCGAGGCGGCGCCGGCGCACTGGTGCCGGTTCCACCCCTCCTGCGACTGACGACTGAAGGCTGACGGCACGCGCGACGGGCGCGCGATCGGGTGAACCTGAGACCCCGGGGGAATTCCCCCGGGGTCTTCTCCGTTCTGTCGGGTGGCAGAAAGTTCGGGTTTCAACTAAACTCGACGCCAGAAGGAGGTTCCGACCATGCCTGCAGTGACTGTGGAGAACCCGTTGACGCTCCCGCGCGTCGCGGAGCCCGCGCCGGAGACGACGACCGCCCGCAAGGTGCTGGCCGTCACGACCGCCCCGGGTGGCTTCGAGGGCGAGGGGTTCCCGGTACGCCGTGCGTTCGCCGGGATCAACTACCAGTACCTCGACCCGTTCATCATGATGGACCAGATGGGCGAGGTGGAGTACGCCCCGGGCGAGCCCAAGGGCACCCCCTGGCACCCCCACCGCGGCTTCGAGACCGTCACCTACCTGATCGACGGAACCTTCGTCCACCAGGACAGCAACGGCGGCGGCGGAATCATCAACGGCGGCGACACCCAGTGGATGACGGCGGGCAGCGGCCTGCTGCACATCGAGGCGCCGCCGGAGTCGCTCGTGGTGTCCGGCGGGCTCTTCCACGGCCTCCAGCTGTGGGTGAACCTCCCGGCCTCCGACAAGATGATGCCCCCGCGCTACCAGGACATCGGCGGCGGCCAGGTCCAGTTGCTCTCCACCCCGGACGGCGGCGCCCTGCTCCGCGTGATCGCCGGCGAGCTGGACGGCCACCAGGGCCCCGGCATCACCCACACCCCGATCACGATGATCCACGCGACGGTCGCACCCGGCGCGCAGATCACCCTCCCGTGGCGCGAGGACTTCAACGCGCTGGCCTACGTACTGGCCGGGCGCGGCTCGGTCGGCGAGGACCGGCGGCCCGTCCACACCGGGCAGACCGCGGTCTTCGGCGAGGGCGGCTCGCTGACCCTGCGGGCCGACCAGGGCCAGGACGCCAACGCCCCCGCGCTGGAGATCGTCCTGCTCGGCGGGCGGCCGATCCGGGAGCCGATGGCGCACTACGGGCCGTTCGTGATGAACAGCAAGCACGAGCTGCAGCAGGCGTTCGACGACTTCCAGGCCGGGCGGCTGGGCCGGATCCCCACCACGCAGCGGACCGGCCTCGGCCACCGCGGCACGGGCGAGGCCGACAGCGAGTAGGAGGCCGGGGGAGCGGACCCGGGGCGGCGCTACGCCCTCACGGGTGCGAGCCGCAGCCGCCGGGCCGGCCAGGGTGCCGGTTCGGCAGCGGCACCGGCCCCGGCCCGGCCGAACCAGACCCGGACGTCCTCCCCGGTCCGGACGGGCAGGCGGGGGAAGTCGTTCTCGGCGTGCTCGGTGCGGTGCAGTGCGTGGCCCGGTCCCAGGTGGCGGGCGGCGTACGCGTCGAAGGCGGTCGCGTCGGCGGGACGGCAGACGGTCGCCACCACCTCGCGCGTCCCCGGCGCCGGCGTGAAGCCGGGGCCGCGCAGCAGCAGTACGTCATCGCTGTCGATCATGGTGGCGTTGGCCGCGTCGCGGTGCTCCCGCCAGACCGGACCGGTGTAGAAGGCCTCCAGCGCACGCCGCCGGTGCGCCATGTCGGGGAACGCGCGCAGCCAGACGAACCGGTCCGGATCGTCCAGGTCGCGGAACCGGCCCCCGACGGTGATCCCCACCGCCTCCTGGCCGGTCACGAACGCGCGCTCGAACAGCTCGATCAGGGTGTCCCGGGTCCCCGGGTGCAGGGTGTACTGCCGCAGTTCGACGATGCTCATGCGCCGCAGGCTAGGAGCGCTCCCCTGACACCTCCCGTCAGTGGACATCGCCGGCGGGACCGGACGCGCCGGCCTGCAGCAGCTGGATCAGCCGCGAGCTGCTGTCGGCGCCGAAGCCCGCGGCGACTCCGCGGCGGTACAGATCGGCGTGCGCCGCCAGGATCCCGGTGTCCACACCGGAGTCGGCGGCGGTGTGCAGGATGTGCTCCACGCTCGCCGCGCACATGGCGAGCCGCTCGTACGTGCCTTCGTGCGCGTCCGCGTCGATCAGCGGGGCGCCGCCCTCGTAGAAGCCGCGCAGGGTGTCGGCCGTGTAGCCGGCGTACGGCACGATGTCCGCGGCCGTCAGACCGTTGGCCTTCGCGACGGCCACCGCCTGGTACCAGCCCGTGTAGGCGGTCCAGAACATGATCATGTTGAGCTGGTAGTAGAGCTGCGCGTACCCGGCGTCGGCGCCCCGGTAGTCGGTGGCGGCGAGCACGTCGAGCGCCGCGCGGTGCTCCTTGTAGACCTGCTCCGGTCCGCTGATGAAGGCGGACGAGCCCTCCTGCCCGATGCCGCCGGGCGGGACGTTGACCCCGCCCGTGAGGTACGAGGCCCCGCGCTCCTGCGCCCAGCGGGCGGCGGCCCGGGCCTTCTCGGGCACGTCGGAGGACAGGTTGGCCAGCACCCGGCCGCGGAGGTCGGCGTCGCCGAGGGTGGGGTACATGGCGTCCACGTCGATGAGGCTGAGCACGGTGAGCCCGCTCGCCGCGACCGCCCCGGCGGCGCTGCCGGCCCGCCGTGCGCCGCGTGCCACGAGCTCGGTGTCCTTGCCGGGGCTGCGGTTCCAGACGGTGACCTCGTACCCGGCGTCCAGGTAGGCGGCGGCCATGGCCCGGCCCATGGGCCCGAGGCCGATGACGGTGACGGCGGTGGTCGAAATCTCGGTCATGGCAGAGCTCTCCTCGGTTCGGTGCAGAACTAGAACGAACGCTCTATCTAGCGATCGAGGCGAACGTAGCACGGTTCTAGAACGAACGCTCTATCTATAGTGCGGAGTAGAGTGCCCTCCATGGCGACAGCGGTGAAAACAGCGGGTGGACTCGGGACGCGGGAGCGGCTGGTCCGCACGGCCTCGCGCCTGCTCCAGCGCGGCGGGTACGAGAACACGCCCGTCAAGCAGCTGGTCCGCGAGGCGGAGGCCACCCTCGGCTCGCTCTACCACTTCTTCCCCGGGGGCAAGCAGGAGCTCGCGGTCGCCGCGATCCACTTCGGCGACGAGGAGTTCGCCGAGATGCTCCGCACGGGCCTGTCCGCCCACCCGGACCCGGCGCGTGCCGTGGAGGCCGTCGCGGAGATGCTCGCGGAGGCGCTGGAGGAATCCGACTGGCTCGACGGCTGCCCGGTGACGGCCACCGCGCTGGAGACGGTCGGCCGCCTGCCGGAACTCCAGGCGGCCTGCGCCCTGGCCTTCGCGAACTGGCAGGAGCTGGTCGCCGCGAAGCTCCTGGCCTGCGGCCACCCAGAGGCGGAGGCCCGCGATCTGGCCGTCACCGTGATCAACACCCTGGAGGGCGCCGAGATGACCTCCCAGGTCACCCGCACCCCCACCCCCCTCCTCCTGGCGGGCCACCACCTCGCCCGCCTCATCTCCTCGTACGCCCCGCCCGCCCCCTAGGCCGTCTCGGCGCTTCCGAGGGGCCAAAGGGCCCTTCGGCCCCTCGCGGGGGTTCGCCCGGAGCGGCAGAGTGGGAGTCAGTCATGCCCGTAGAGCCCGAGTTCCACCCCGTGGCGCCCAATGGGGCGCAGCCGCCGTACGTCCTGGCCAAGCAGGCCCTGGCGCACGCCATCGCGGCCGGTGCCCTCGCGCCGGAGCAGCGGCTGCCCTCCGAGCGGTACCTGTGCGAGCAGCTCGGCATCAGCCGCTCCACCCTGCGCCGCACCCTCAAGGAGCTCGGCGAGGAGGGGCTCGTGGAGTCCTCCGAGCGGCGCGGCTGGCGGGTGAAGCGGGTCGGCTTCAGCCACTCCCCGGACACGGCGGCCCTGGTCGGCTTCGCGGACCTGAACCGGAGCCTGGGCCGGGCGGTCACGGCCCGCGTGCTGGGCGCCCGTACCCGCCCGGCCTCCTCCGAGGAGGCCGAGCGGCTCCAGGTCGCCACCCGGGCGGAGCTGTTCGAGCTGCGCCGGGTGCGGTTCCTCGACGGGCTGCCGGTGTGCGTCTCGCACGACCTGGTCCCGCTCGCCGTGGCTCCGGCCGTCGCGGGGGCGGACTTCACCACCGCGTCCCTCTTCGGGCTGCTGGCCGCCGCCGGCCACGTACCCGTCGGCGCCCGGTACACCGCCCGCGCGGCCCTCGCCGACGCCGAGCAGAAGCGGCTGCTCGACCTGACCGGGCCCTCGCCCGTGCTGAACACGCGGCGGCTGTCGCTCGACTCCGCCGGGCTCCCGTGCGCCGACAGCCGGGAGACGTACCGGGCCGACCGCTACGAGGTGCGGCTCACCCTCGGCTGACGACGGCCGGGAGCCCCTCCCGGACCGGGACTCTCGGCCCGAGCCTCCGCCGGGTCCTTCGTCGTGCATCCCGCCGCCGATCGTCTCTTTGTGGCAGTTGTGTAAGCAACTGCCCTTTTTTGTCGGCTATACCTGAAATATCTGGTCTGCATCTGGTCTGAGCGGGCCGACCGTGCATTCAGGAGGAACCGGCGATGAGTACGACCAAGGCGGCGACCACGGCCCCGCCCGCGAAGAAGCGGGGCGCCGGGCTGATGCAGGGCATGCAGAAGGTCGGCCGCAGCCTCCAGCTGCCCGTCGCCGTGCTGCCCGCCGCCGCGATCCTGCTGCGGCTCGGCCAGGATGACGTCTTCGGCAAGGAGGGTCTGCACTGGGGCAAGGTCGCCGACGTCTTCGCCACCGCCGGCAACGGCGTCTTCGCCAACCTGCCGCTGCTCTTCTGCGTGGGCGTGGCCATCGGCTACGCGAAGAAGGCCGACGGCTCGACCGCGCTCGCCGCGCTCGTCGGCTTCCTCGTCTACAAGAACGTGCTCACCGCCTTCCCCGTCGACGGCTCCGTCACGGAGGCGCTGCCCAAGGGCACGCCCCAGGACCCGGGCGTGCTGGGCGGCATCATCATCGGCCTGGTCAGCGCGATGGTCTGGCAGCGCTTCCACCGGACCCAGCTGGTCGACTGGCTCGGCTTCTTCAACGGCCGCCGTCTCGTCCCGATCCTGATGGCCTTCGGCGGCACCTGCTTCGGCGTGGTCTTCGGCCTGGCCTGGGGCCCGGTGGGCAGCGCGCTGGGCTCGTTCAGCGAATGGCTGATCGGTCTGGGCTCGGTGGGCTCCGGCCTCTACGGCGTCTTCAACCGCGGCCTGATACCCGTCGGCATGCACCAGTTCCTCAACACGTTCTTCCAGCAGCAGGTCGGCTCCTTCACCAAGCTCGACGGCTCGGTCGTGCACGGCGAGATCCCCCGCTTCTTCGCCGGCGACCCGACCGCCGGCCAGTTCATGTCCGGGTTCTTCCCGATCATGATGTTCGGCCTGCCGGCCGCCGCGCTCGCCATCGCCCACTGCGCCAGGCCGAACCGCCGCAAGGCGGTGACGGGCATGATGGTCTCGCTCGCGCTCACCGCGCTGATCACCGGTGTCACGGAGCCGATCGAGTTCACCTTCATGTTCCTGGCCCCCGCCCTCTACGCGGTGCACGCGGTCCTGACCGGCCTGTCGATGGCCCTCACCTGGGGCCTGGGCGTGCACTACGGATTCGGCTTCTCGGCGGGCCTGATCGACTACCTCCTGAACTGGAAGCTCGCGACCAAGCCCTTCCTGGTCATTCCGATCGGCCTGTGCTTCGCCGCCGTCTACTACGTCGTCTTCCGCTTCGTGATCACCAAGTTCGACCTGCCGACCCCCGGCCGCGAACCCGACGAGGAGAGCGACGCCACGACGGCCTGACACGCCGTCGGTCCCGGCCCGCGGCCGGTGCGTGGGGAACATGATCAGGGGGGCAGCAGAGAACAGGAGAAGCCCGTGAGCACGTACGACCTGTCGGCGGCGCGTCGCCGCAGCGCCGAGCTGGAGGAGCGGATCGCCGCCGATCCGGGGCGGTTCCGGGTGCTGACCGGGGACCGGCCGACCGGACGGCTGCACCTGGGGCACTACTTCGGGACCCTGCAGGGCCGGGTACGGCTCCAGGACCTGGGCGTGGACACCTTTGTGATCGTGGCCGACTACCAGGTCCTCACCGACCGGGACGTCGCCGACCGCCTCGGCGAGCACGTCGAGGAGCTCGTCCTCGACTACCTCGCCGCCGGGATCGACCCCGAACGCTCCACGATCTTCGCCCACAGCGCGCTGCCCGCCCTCAACCAGCTCCTGCTGCCCTTCCTCTCCCTGGTGTCGGTGGCGGAACTGCGCCGCAACCCCACCGTCAAGGACGAGATCGCGCACTCCCGGCAGGCCTCGGTGAGCGGGCTGATGTTCACCTATCCGGTGCACCAGGCCGCCGACATCCTGTTCTGCAAGGCCGGCGTGGTGCCCGTGGGACAGGACCAGCTCCCGCACCTGGAGGTCACCCGCACCATCGCCCGCCGCTTCAACGAGCGCTACGGGGCCGCCGGGCCGGTCTTCCCCGAGCCCGAGGCCCTGCTGTCCGCCGCACCGCTGCTGCTCGGCACGGACGGCACCAAGATGAGCAAGTCCCGGGGCAACGCCATCACCCTGTCGGCCACCGCCGACGAGACGGCCCGGCTGCTGAAGGGCGCCAAGACCGACGCGGTCCGCCGCATCACCTACGACCCGGCCGGCCGCCCCGAGGTGTCCAGCCTGGTGCTGCTCGCCGCGCTGTGCCAGGACCGCACACCGGAGGCGGTCGCGGAGGAGATCGGCGACGGCGGCGCGGCCCAGCTGAAGAAGGCCGTCACCGAAGCCGTCAACGAGCACCTGGCGCCGCTGCGGGCCCGCCGTACGGAGCTGGCGGCCGACCGGGGCCACGTACGGGAGGTCCTGCGGCGCGGCAACGAGCGCGCGGGCGCCGTCGCCGAGGCCACCCTGGAGGAGGTCCGCGCCGCGATGGGGACTTCGTACTGATGGAGCGGGTCCCGGAGTGGCTGCGGCACACCCTCCGGGTGCGGGCGGTGCCGGTGGACCGGGCCCTGGTCGTACGGGGAGCCGTGGGCATGCTGGTCCCGCTGGCCCTGGGCCAGCTGGCCGGACGCCCCGACCTCGGAGCGGCGGCGGGCCTCGGCGCCTACGGGGCGGCCGTCGACGACGGCTCCGCGCCCTGGCGCACCCGCGCCCTCACCCTGCTCCTGCCCCAGCTCGGCGGCGCGATCGGGCTCGCGCTGGGCCGGGCGACCGAGGGTCAGGCCTGGGCGCAGATCCTGCTGGTGGCCGTGGTCGCGCTGGTCTCCGGACTGCTGTCGAGCATCGGCCGGGTCAGCGACATGGCCGGCCTGGTGCTGCTCCTGGCCACCGCCATGGGGCTCGGGCTGCCCACCGGGCCGCCCTGGTGGCAGGTGCCGCTGCTGTTCCTGCTCGGTGGGCTCCCGCTGATGTTCCTGTCGGTCGGTGGCGCACTGCTGCGGCCCGGCCGCGCGGAACGGCGGGCCGTCGCCGGGGCGGTACGGGCCGTGGCGCGGCTCCTCGAAGCCACCGACGGGACCCGGGCGGAGCGCCGCCGCGCGGTGACCGCAGCCATGGACGCCGCCCACGACGCGGTGCTCGCCCGCCGCCTCTCGGCCCCCCGACCGGGCAGCTCCGCGGCCCGCCTGGCCGAGTGCCTGGACCGGCTGGTCGGCGTCATCGCCGCCGTGCCGCCCGCCCGCGCCGAGGTGCCGGCCGCCCGTGCGGCCTGCGCCGGCGCGGTGCGCGGGGTCGCCGCCGCCGTCGAGGCAGGTGTGGAACCGCAGCCGGTGCCGCCGCCCCCGGCCCCGGTGGACCCGGGCGACCGGGGCCTGTTCGCAGCCGTGGCCGAGCTGGCCGCGCCGTACCCCGAGGCGGGCGGCACGCTCCGCCGGGTGCCGGTGCCCGCGCCGCCCGGGCGGCGGTTCGGGGCCGCGCTCGCCGGGAGGCTGCGCGATCCGGCGGCCCGCGGCCAGGCCCTGCGGCTGGCGGGGTGCATGGCCGCCGCGCAGGCGGTCGCCTCGTTCAGCGGTCTGCCGCGCTCCGGCTGGCTGGTGCTGACCGTCGCGCTCGTCGTGCGGCCGGGGCTGGGGACCGTACCGGGCCGGCTCGTGCCGCGCGCCCTCGGGACGACCGCCGGGGTCCTGATCGGGCTCGCCGCCGGGGCCCTGCTGGCCCCGGGCTGGTGGTGGATCGCCGCCCTGGTCGTGCTGACCGGGCTGCTCCAGGCGTACGGCCGCCGCACGTACGCGGTGCAGACCCTCCTCCTGACCCCGGTGATGCTGCTGCTCGCCGACCCCCTCGGCCGGGCGGGACCGGCCGCGGCGGAGGCCCGGCTGCTCGACACGCTGATCGGCTGTGCGCTGGCCTTCGCCCTCGGCCACCTGCTCTGGCCCGAGGACACCCGCGCCCGGATCCCGCACCGGCTGGCCGGGCTGCACGAGGCCATCGCGGAGTACGCGCGGCACGCGGACCCCGTCGTGGACCACGCCCGCCGCCGCATCCACCGCGAACTGGCCGCCGTACGGGCCGAACTGGAGCGGCTGCGCACCGACCCCCGGCACCGCGCGGCCCTGCCGGGGTGGTGGGAGGAGCTGGCCCGGGCGGAGGCGGCCATGGCCGGGGTCAGGGGGGAGCGGGGTTCGGACGACTGAGGCTCAGGCCTGCGCCGCGTACCGGGACTTCAGCTCCGAGACCACCCCGAAGAAGGCCGCGGTCAGCGGTACCGCCAGCAGCATCCCGAGGATGCCGGCGACGCTCGCCCCGGCCGTGATCGAGAGCATCACCACCGCCGGATGCATCTGCACCGTGCGGCTCTGCACCATGGGCTGGAGGATGTACCCCTCGATCATCTGGACCGCCAGCACCACGCCCAGCGCCCACAGGCCGATCACCCAGCCGCGGTCGGCGAGGGCGACGAGGACCGCCACGGCGCCGGAGAGGAAGGCCCCGAGGTAGGGGATGTAGGCGGTCACGAACACCAGGGCGGCCAGCCCCACGGCGCCCGGGACCTGCAGGATCAGCAGACCCGCCCCGATGAGGATCGCGTCGACCAGCGCCACGAAGGTGGTCCCGCGCATGAAGCCCTCGACGGCCTCGTACGCGCGCCGCCCCATCGCCTCCATCAGGTCGCCCGAGCGGCTCGGCACCATCGAGCGCAGGGTGCCCACGGCCCGGTCGGAGTCGCGGAGGAAGAAGAAGATCAGCACCATGGCCAGCAGGGCCGTCGCCATCATCGTCGCGACCACGCTGAGCCCGGTGACCACGCCCGAGGCGGCCGTACCGCCGAACTTGGCCAGCAGGTCCTTGGAGTTCTTGGCCACGTCCTCCAGGGAGGTGCCGAGCGCCCCGAAGTGCTCCGCGAGGTCCGTGCCGGCCTTCCGCAGGGAGTCGATGATCTGGTCGCCGGTCTCGATGAGCGCGAGGACCACGATGTAGCCGGCCCCGCCGACCACGGCGGCCACCGTGAGGCAGGTGAGGGCCGCGGCGAGCGAGCGGTTGACCTTCATGCGGATCAGCCGCTTGTGCATCGGCCCGAGCAGGGCCGTGCCGAGCACGGCGAGCAGCACGGGAGTGACCACCGTACGGAAGACGGTGCAGAGCCAGACGACGAGCGCGAGCACGGCGGTGGCGAGGAGGACGACGACGCACCAGGCGGCGAGTCGGCGTACGGGCTCGGGCAGCAGGGGAGTTGTCGGCACGGTTCATACAAACACTCCGGAGAGCCCTCCCCGGCTGCGCCCCGCCGGTCCCTCAGCCAGTCTCCGCCGCAGCGGGCTTGGACTGCTCGCGGAGCACGAACCACGTGGACTTGCCCTCGCCGCGCGGGTCGACGCCCCAGTCGTCCGCGAGCATCTCCAGCAGCAGGACGCCCCGCCCGCTCGACGCCATCTCTCCCGGGTGCCGCTTGTGCGGCAGCTCGTCGGAGGCGTCCGCCACCTCCACGCGCAGCCGGCGCGAGCCGAGCTCGCCGACCGCCTCGGCGATCAGCAGCGCGTCCCCGTCCGTGTGGACCAGTACGTTCGTCAGCATCTCGGAGACCATCAGCACCGCCGAGTCCACCTGCTCCGGGTCCGCCCAGTCGTGCAGCAGCTCCCGGATCTGCTGGCGCACGCCCGCGACCCGTTCCGGCTCGGCCTGGGCGACGGTCGTCATGGTGCGCCGGGCCGGCCGGGCCGGGTGCAGCAGCGGGGTCTCGCAGCCGCAGCCCTCGCCCTCGCGGCAGAGCAGGACGACGGCGATGTCGTCCTCGCGCCGGTCGGCCAGCGGGCCGGTGGTGTGGTGCGAGGACGGGCCGTGCACCGCCTGGACCAGCAGGTCGGCCAGGCGTTCCAGGTGGCGGGGCTCCGGGTCGGCGGGGTCGGGGCCGTGCGACTCCAGGATGGCCCGCAGCCGGGCCCAGCCGGTGTCGAGGTCGTGGCCGCCCGTCTCGATGAGCCCGTCGGTGCAGAGCATCATCGTCTCGCCGGGTTCCAGGGTGAACCGGGTCGTCGGGTAGTCGGTGTCCGGCACGATGCCGAGCGGCAGCCCGCCCGCCGTGGGGCGCATCAGGACCGTGCCGTCGGCCATCCGCACCGCCGGGTCGGGGTGCCCGGCGCGGGCCACCTCCAGCAGGCCGGTCTGCGGATCGCACTCCACGTACAGGCAGGTCGCGAAGCGCGGGCTCCGGAAATCGGAGTCCGCCTCGCCGCCGTCGCCCTTGCCGGGGCCCGAGCCGGTGTCCTGCTCCGAGCACAGGCCCGCCAGGAAGCGGGAGGCGCGGGAGAGCACCGCGTCGGGCCGGTGGCCCTCGGAGGCGTACGCGCGGACCGCGATCCGGAGCTGGCCCATGAGGCCGGCCGCGCGGACGTCGTGCCCCTGGACATCGCCGATGACCAGCGCGAACCGTCCCGACGGCAGCGGGATCATGTCGTACCAGTCGCCGCCGACCTGGAGCCCGCCGCCGGTCGGCACGTAGCGCGCGGCGAGGGTCATCCCGGGGATCTCGGGGCCGAGCTGCGGCATCATCGACCGCTGGAGGCCCGTGGTGAGCTCCCGCTCGGATTCGGCCACTCCGGCGCGCTGGAGGGCCTGCGCGAGCATCCGGGCCACCGTCGTCAGGACGGAGCGCTCGTCGGGGGAGAAGGACACCGGGTGCTTGAAGGCGGCCATCCAGGCGCCCATGGTGCGCCCCGCGACGATCAGCGGCAGGAAGGCCCAGGAGATCCTGCCGAAGCGCTGGGCGAGCGGCCAGGTGGCCGGAAAGCGCCGTTTGTAGTCCTCCGGGCTCGGGAGGTAGATGGCCCGCCCGCTGCGGACCACCTCCGCGGCCGGGTAGTCGGTCAGCAGCGGCATGTCCGCGAAGGGGCCCTCGTCCCCGGGGTCGTGCCCGTGGTGCCCGATGATCGACAGCCGGTCCCCGGACACGCCGAACACGGCCAGCCCGTCGGGGATGAACCCGGGCATCGACAGCGAGGCCGCCACCCGCAGGACCTCGGCGGTGGAGCGGGCCTCGGCCAGCGCCCGGCCGGCGTCGAGGAGGAACGCCTCGCGGGAGCGGCGCCAGTCGCCGGTGATCGGGGTGTGCGTGGCCGTGGTGCCGGGCTGGGCCTCGGCTATCTCCTGGATCGTGCCGATCAGCTCGTAGTCGAGGCGGCCGTCCGCGGTGCGGTTCTCCAGCGGCTTCGAGCGGCTGCGCACGGTGCGCAGCACGCGCCCGTCCTCGTCCATGATCCGCAGCCGGGCCTCGGCGAGGGTGCCCTCGGCGACCGCGAGGTTCACGATGCCGTTGATCTCGTTCCAGTCCACCGGATGGAAGCGCGAGCGCACGGCGACCTCGGACAGCGCGACGGGCTCGGCGGGCAGCCCGAGCAGCCGGGCGGCCTCGCTGTCGAGGGTGACCGTCCCGGAGGCGTTGTCCCATCGCCACAAACCGGTCGCGATGGCGGCCAGGACGTCCTCTGTGCGCACCTGGTCATCTTTACAGGTCATCCGCCTGACGTGCCTGTTCACCACCCCGGTCGCGACGCCGGTTCCGACCCCGGTCCCGACCCCGCTCACCACCCCGGGTGAGCGGGCCCGCACGTGCTCCCGCCCCGGACGGTAACCTTGGGACGGTTGAATCCACCCTGGTATCACGTAGAACTGGATGACTGATGCATCGGTACAGGTCCCACACGTGCGGCGAGCTCCGAGCCTCCGACGTCGCCTCCGACGTCCGGCTGAGCGGCTGGCTGCACAATCGTCGAGACCTGGGCGGCATCCTCTTCATCGATCTGCGTGACCACTACGGCATCACGCAGCTCGTCGCCCGTCCCGGCACCGCCGCGAACGAGGCGCTCAGCAGCGTCACCAAGGAGACCGTCGTCCGCATCGACGGCAAGGTCGTCTCCCGCGGCGCGGACAACGTCAACCCCGAGCTCGCCACCGGCGACATCGAGGTCGAGGTCAGCTCGGTCGAGGTGCTCGGCGCCGCCGCCCCGCTGCCCTTCACCATCAACACGGACGACGGGGTGAACGAGGAGCGCCGTCTGGAGTACCGCTTCCTCGACCTGCGCCGCGAGCGCATGCACCGCAACATCATGCTGCGCTCGGCCGTCATCGCCTCCATCCGCTCCAAGATGGTGGCCCTCGGCTTCAACGAGATGGCGACCCCGATCCTCACCGCGACCTCCCCCGAGGGCGCCCGTGACTTCGTCGTCCCGTCCCGTCTGAACCCGGGCAAGTTCTACGCGCTCCCGCAGGCGCCGCAGCAGTTCAAGCAGCTGCTGATGATCTCCGGCTTCGACCGGTACTTCCAGATCGCGCCCTGCTTCCGCGACGAGGACGCCCGCGCCGACCGTTCGCCGGGCGAGTTCTACCAGCTCGACGTCGAGATGTCCTTCGTCGAGCAGGAGGACGTCTTCCAGCCCATCGAGCGGCTGATGACGGAGATCTTCACCGAGTTCGGCAAGGGCCGCCCGGTCACCTCGCCGTTCCCGCGGATCCCCTTCCGCGAGTCGATGATGAAGTACGGCAACGACAAGCCCGACCTGCGTTCCAAGCTGGAGCTCGTCGACATCACCGACGTGTTCGAGGGCTCGGAGTTCAAGGCGTTCGCCGGCAAGCACGTGCGCGCCCTGGCCGTCCCGGACACCGCCGCCCAGCCGCGCAAGTTCTTCGACGGCCTCGGCGAGTACGCGATCTCGCTGGGCGCCAAGGGCCTGGCCTGGGTCCGCGTGGGCGAGGACGGCGGCCTGACCGGCCCGATCGCCAAGTTCCTCACCGAGGAGAACGTCAAGGTCCTCACCGAGCGCCTCGGCCTGGCCGCCGGTCACGCCGTGTTCTTCGGCGCGGGCGAGTTCGACGAGGTCTCCAAGATCATGGCGGGCGTCCGCGTCGAGGCCTCCAAGCGCGCCGGGCAGTTCGAGGAGGACGTCTTCCGCTTCTGCTGGATCGTCGACTTCCCGATGTTCGAGGCGGACGAGGAGACCGGCAAGATCGACTTCTCCCACAACCCGTTCTCCATGCCGCAGGGCGGCATGAAGGACCTGGAGGAGAAGGACCCGCTCGACATCCTGGCCTGGCAGTACGACATCGTCTGCAACGGCATCGAGCTGTCCTCCGGCGCCATCCGCAACCACGAGCCCGAGGTCATGCTGAAGGCCTTCGAGATCGCCGGTTACGAGGCGGAGACCGTCGAGCGCGAGTTCGCGGGCATGCTGCGGGCCTTCCGCCTCGGCGCCCCGCCGCACGGTGGCATCGCCCCGGGCGTGGACCGCATCGTGATGCTGCTCGCCGACGAGCCGAACATCCGCGAGACCATCGCCTTCCCGCTCAACGGCAACGCGCAGGACCTGATGATGGGCGCGCCCACCATCCTGGAGGAGTCCCGCCTGCGCGAGCTGAACATCGCGCTGCGCAAGCCGGTCGAGACGAAGACCGGCGAGCCGGTCGACAAGGCCGTGAAGCCCCACCAGTAAGCCGGTGCGGGCGGTGTGACGAAGGGCGGGGTTCCGTACGGAGCCCCGCCCTTCGGCGTTGCCCGGTGGGGCCCGGTGGGGCCCGGTGGGGCTCAGGCTCTGCCGTCCCCGTCTCCCAGCAGCGCCAGACCCATGTCGGTGGCCCTGTAGTTCACCTCGCGGCCGTAGCGGTGACCCGTCACCAGGCCCGCGTCCCGCAGCACCGCGAGGTGCTGCGACACGGCGCCCGGACTCAAACCGGTGCGCACGGCCAGCTGCGTGGTGGTGGCCGGCGAGCTGGTCCGGGCGAGCAGTCCCGCCCTGCTGCGGCCGAGCAGCCGGGCCAGACCCTCTCCCGGACCGCAGTGCCGCTCCCACAGCGTGCCCACGCCGCGCGCCGGGTAGACCAGGGACGGCGGCGTCCCGCCGCTGCCCTCCAGCAGCCGGCAGCGGGCCGCGAACGCACTCGGCACCAGAGTGATCCCGGTCCCGTCCAGGCGCGCCTCGCCGGCCGGGAGCCCCTGCGACACCAGTCGGTCGCCGGTCCAGCGCACCTCCGGGTGCAGGCGGGCGAGCACCTCCTGGATGCCGTCCTCGGCCAACTGCCGGGTCCGGTAGGCGATGTCCGCCTCCAGGACCGCGCGGATCCGCGGCCAGTGCGGTCGTACGGCCGCCCGCCACCACGCCAGGACCGCGTCGGGGGCCCCGGCAGGACCGGGTCGCGCCGAGAGCTCCTCCTCGATCTCGGACAGCGGGCACCGCGGGGCGGGCGGTACGAAGCCGGCCAGCCGGGCGAGCAGTTCCCCGTGGTCCTCCCGGACGGTCAACGCCTGCTTGATCCAGGGGAGATGGACGGCGTGGCGGCCGGGATCCGCCGCCGCCCGCAGGCTCGCGACGGTCTCCCACAGCGGCGACACCGCAAACCTCAGCTGGGCCAGGTCACCGACCCCGAACCGCACCGCGCCCATCCCCGTACGCCCTCCGGCCGCCTGAGCATTTCGGCCAGACTAAAACATTGGCCGGACCGGCCCGGGGCTGGCGATGCTCCCGCCCATGACCGCCTCCCGTCCGGCCGACACCGGACTCTTCCGCGACCCCGACTTTCGCAGGCTCTGGACGGCCGATGCCGTCAGCCAGGCCGGCACCGCCGTCACGCTCCTCGCGCTGCCGCTGGTCGCCATCAGCACCCTGCACGCCGATGCCTTCCAGGCCGGCCTGCTCGTGGCCTTCGAGTACCTCGGCTTCCTGCTGCTCGGACTGCCCGCCGGCGCCCTGGTGGACCGGACCCGCGGACGCCGGGTGATGATCGCCGGAGACCTGGGGCGCGCCGCGCTCCTCGGCTCAGTCCCGGCCGCGGCCTGGCTGGACGTGCTGTCCCTGGTCCAGCTGTACGCAGTGGCCTTCGGTCTGTCCGTGTGCACCGTCTTCTTCGACGTGGCCGCGCAGAGCCAGCTGCCCCGGCTCGTCGAACCGCACCGGCTGGTGGAGGCCAACGTCAGGATCGAGGCCGGCCGGACCCTGACCCAGGCGGCGGGGCCCGGTGCGGGCGGGGCACTGGTCGGGGTGCTGACCGCTCCCGTCGCGCTCGTCCTGGACGCCGCCAGCTACCTCGCCTCGGCGGCGCTCCTGGCCCGCATCCGCCGCCCCGACGCCGTACCGGGTGCCGTCGTGCCGGATGGTGGCGGAGTTCCGGGTGATGCCGTGCGCGGTACGGCCCGGAGCCTGTGGGCCGACATCGCCGAAGGGCTCCGCTTCGTCCTCGGCAACCGGCTGCTGCGGGCCCTCACCCTCGGCTCCGCGGTCTCCAACCTCTTCGGGACGATGGGCGCCGCGATGCTGCTCGTGCTGCTCGCGGGCGAGCTCGGGCTGTCCCCGTTGCTGTGCGGCCTCGTCTTCACGGCCGAGGCGGCCGGCGGGTTCCTCGGCAGTCTCCTCACCACCCGGATCGCCCGCCGACTGGGGCAGGGACCGGCCATGTGCGCGGCCGTGGTCACCAGTGGGGTGCTCTGGCTGGCGGCCGTCCCGTGCTTCCAGAGCGACGGGCGGCTGGCTCTGGCCGTGGCCCTACAGGGCCTGGGCTGGACCGCGTTCATGACCTTCAAGATCACGTCGGTCTCGTTCCGCCAGCAGCTCTGCCCGGAGCCGATGCTCGGGCGCATGACGGCGACGTTCCGCTTCGTCGTGTGGGGCGTCATGCCCGTCGGAGCGCTGGCCGGTGCGGTCCTGGGACAGCACCTGGGCGCCCGGCCGGCCCTGTGGATCGGAGCCCTGGGCGAGCTGGCCGCCGTACTGCCCCTGCTCCTGTCACCGCTGCGGAGCATGCGGGAACTCCCGCGCCGGGTCCTGCCGGCCGAGGAGGGTCCGGCTTGTCGCTCGCCCCTGGGGTGAACGACAGCCGGACCGGGTCCGCCTAGAACTTCTCCAGCAGGCCCTTGAGGAGGGCCGCCGAGGTCAGTTCGGCCGGTGCGGGGCCGGCGTGGAAGAAGCCGGCGTTGTCGGCATCCAGCTTGCGCAGGAAGTCGAAGGCCTTGGCGTCGTGGTCGCCGAAGGCGACGAACTGCCAGTGGATGCCGGGGGCCGCGGTGGCGGCGTCGGCGATCGCCTGGCGGGCGGGGCGGACGTTGTCGGGCGCGCCGTCCGTCTGGAACACGACCAGGGCCGGGCCCTCGCCGCCGTCCTTCTGGTAGCGCTCCACGACGGCCTCGACGGCGACGTGGTAGCTGGTGCGGCCCATCCGGCCGAGCTCGGCGTGGCGGGTCTCGACCCAGGCCCCGTCGTGGCCGTCGAGGGTGAGGTCGGCGGTGCCGTCCACGTCCGTGGAGAAGAAGACCGTGTGGACGGTGGCGTCCTCGTCGAGGTGCGCGGCGAGGGCGAGGGCGTGGTCCGCGAGGTGCTGGACGCTGCCGTCCTTGTAGAACGGGCGCATCGAGCCCGACCGGTCGAGCACCAGGAACACGGTGGCGCGGGCGCCGGCCCTGCCCTTGGTACGGAGCGCCTGTCCGGCGGCCTTGTACGGGGCTGCGATCGCGGGTGCCTGCCGCTTGACGGTGGCGAGGGTGTGCGCGGGGCCGCCTTCGGGGGCGGCGTCGGCGGGGAGGAGTTCGGCCTCGGCCGCCTCGGGCTCCGCCTCGGTGTCCTGGGCCTGCGGCTGCGGCTGCGGTGCGTCGGCGTCGGCGGACACGAGCTCGGGCTCGGCCCCTACGACGGCCTGCGGCTCGGGCTCGACCTCGACGGCGGCCTGCGGATCGGGCTCGACCTCGACGGCGGCCTGCGGCTCGGGCTCGGCCTCGGTGGTGACCTCGGCCTCGGCCGCGACGGGCTCCGCCTCCGTGGTGACCTCGGCTTCGGCCGGGGCGGGCTCCGCCTCCGTGGTGACCTCGGCCTCGGCCGGGGCGGGCTCCGCCTCGGTGACGACCTCCGCCTCGGCTGCGGCGGGCTCTGCCTCCGTGGTGACCTCGGCTTCGGTCGCGGCGGGCTCCGCCTCCGGGGCTGCGGCCAGGGCCGGTTCGGCCTCGGGCTCGGCGGCGATCGGCTCGGCCTCCGCCTCGGCTTCGACGGCCGGAGTGGCGATGGCCTCGGGCTCGGCGGCCGGTTCCGCTTCCGCGGTGACGGGCTCGGCCGGGGGCGGGGTCGCAGGGGTCGACGACGGGCCACCCGTGGACGAGCGGCGGGCTTCCGGGACCGTGGGGTCCGGGGCGGGGGCCGGGGCCGGGGCGGTGAGGACGGTGCCCGGTTCGAGGTCCCGGGGGGTGGACTGCGGGGGAACGGTCGGGTTGTCGAAGGAGGCGGCGACCAGTTCGGCCGCGGCGTCCAGGGGGGTGCGTTCGGTCTGGCTCGGGAGGGCCGCCGAAGGGGCGCCGGTCGTCTCCGAAACCGGTTCAGAGGTCCGTCCGAACACCTTGCGCAACAAGCTCCGAATACCCATGGGCCAGGCCTTTCGCATGAGTGCGTGCGTCATTTGTCCGTGCTGCGCGGTAGATCCCTGCCCAGAGTGGACACGTAAGGTTATCGGCCCCTTGGCTGGAACTTCGGGAGGGGCACCTTTCGTGGCGCCCACTGCTCAAACACACCCGTTCCGCCCCCGAACTGCCGCCCCGACGTGCCGGATTCACCGGCCGTTCATCCACCGTCCGCCGCTTCGGCGCAACCCGCCCATAGCGTCACCGACGGATTGTTCCGACACGTTGTCGGGGACCGTGCATCAACGGAGGACACTCGTGCGCAAGCTCCTGCCGCTCATCGGCTCATCTCACGGGGGCGGCCGTTCCGCTCTCACCTGCCGCTACCGCTGCGGCGACGCCTGCTTCCACGAGGTGCCGAACACCAGCGACAACGAGTACGCCGGCGACGTCATAGCCCGCGCCTACTCGCGCCGCGCGATGCTCCGCTCCGCCGCGGTCGTCACGGTCGCCTCGGCCGCCGGTACCGCCCTCACGCTGAGCGGCAACGGCGCTCCCGCCTCCGCCGAGCCCGCCCTCGAGGCGCAGAGCGCCGGCGCCGCCGGTGTCAACGCCCAGGGTGCCCGCGGCCTGCGCTTCAAGCCCGTCGCGCCGAACACCGCCGACCAGGTCACGGTCCCCGAGGGCCACGAGCAGAACGTGGTCATCCGCTGGGGCGACCCGATCATCAAGGGCGCCCCCGGCTTCAACCCGGACAAGCAGACCGCCGCCGCCCAGGCCGGTCAGTTCGGCTACAACAACGACTTCCTGAGCCTGCTCCCGCTCGGCGGCGACTACGAGCGCCAGCAGCTGCTCGTGGCCAACCACGAGTACACGGACGAGCAGCTCATGTTCAAGGCGTACGACGCGGCCAACCCGACCCGCGAGCAGGTCGAGATCGCCTGGGCCGCGCACGGCCTGTCCGTGGTCGTGGTCCAGGAGGACCACCGCAGCGGCAAGCTGACCGCCGTCAGCCGCCACCGCCTCAACCGCCGCCTGACCGCCACCAGCGAGTTCAAGCTGACCGGTCCGGCCGCCGGCTCCGACCTCGTGAAGACCTCGGTCGACGCCACCGGCACCAAGGTGCTCGGCACCCTCAACAACTGCGCCGGCGGCACCACCCCGTGGGGCACCACCCTCCACGGCGAGGAGAACTTCAACCAGTACTTCGGCAACGCCGGCCTGGTCACCGAGCCGACCGCCGCCGCCCGGCTGAAGCGCTACGGCGTGACCGCCGGCGCCACCGAGCGCAAGTGGGAGCGGTTCGACAAGCGCTTCGACGTCGCGCAGGAGCCCAACGAGTCCCACCGCCACGGCTGGGTCGTCGAGCTGGACCCGTACGACGTGAACTCCGTCCCGCGCAAGCGCACCGCGCTCGGCCGCTTCAAGCACGAGGCCGCGCAGCCCCGCCTGACCGAGGACGGCCGCCCGGTCGTCTACATGGGCGACGACGAGCGCTTCGACTACTTCTACAAGTTCGTCTCGTCGAAGCAGATGAAGAAGGGCAACTCGCGCGCGGCGAAGGAGCACAACCTCACGCTGCTCGACGAGGGCACCCTCTACGTCGCCAAGCTCACCGGCGACTCCCCGGCCGCCGAGATCGACGGCTCCGGCAAGCTCCCCTCCGACGGCGAGTTCGACGGTTCCGGTGTCTGGATCAAGCTCCTCACCGCCTCCCCCTCCGGGAACGTCTCGCACGTCGAGGGCCTGAGCGCCGAAGAGGTGTCCGTCTTCACCCGCCTGGCCGCGGACAAGGTCGGCGCGACCAAGATGGACCGTCCCGAGGACGTCGAGCCGTCCCCGCGCACCGGCCGCGTCTACATCGCGCTGACGAACAACACGGACCGCGGCAAGCCCGGCAAGGCGGAGGGGGCGACCGAGGCCAACCCGCGCAACCTGAACAAGCACGGCCAGATCCTGGAGCTCGCCGAGAACTTCGACGACCCGGCCGGCGACGGCTTTGCCTGGCGCCTCTTCCTGGTCGCGGGTGACCCGAACGACCCGGCCACCTACTTCGCGGGCTTCCCGAAGGACAAGGTCAGCCCGATCTCCTGCCCGGACAACGTGGCCTTCGACCCGCACGGCAACCTGTGGATCTCCACGGACGGCAACCAGCTCGGCTCGCACGACGGCCTGTTCGGTGTCGCGACCGCCGGTGAGCGCCGCGGTGAGCTGAAGCAGTTCCTGACCGTCCCGCGCGGTGCCGAGACCTGCGGCCCGATCATCCAGGACAAGCGCGTCCTGGTCGCCGTGCAGCACCCGGGCGAGATCGACGGCGCGTCCGTCGAGAACCCGCAGTCGGTGTGGCCCGACGGCCCGGGCAAGATCGTCCGCCCGTCGGTCGTCTCGGTCTGGCGCAAGGACGGCAAGAACATCGGCGTCTGAGCCGAGGTGAGTTGAACCGTGCGGTCGCAGCCGTTGTTTCACGTGAAACAACGGCTGCGCCCGCTCAACTTCCTTCCGGCAGGCGCCCGACCGGGAGCAGGAGGGTGGTCACCGCGCCCCCGTCGGGGGCGTTGGCGAAGCGCAGCTGGATCTCCAGCACCTCCGCCTGCCCGGCCGCGATGGTCAGGCCGAGCCCGTGGCCCCGGCCGCGTCCGGGATCCCCGGTACGGAACCGCCGCGGGCCCTGCTCGATCAGCTCGGCCGGATAGCCGGGCCCGTGGTCGCGTACGGTCACCAGCGGGCCGGTGACGGTCACTTCGACCGGCGGCCGCCCGTGCTTGTGGGCGTTGACCAGCAGGTTGGCCAGGATCCGGTCCAGCCGGCGCCGGTCGGTGAGGACCACGGCGTCCCGCTCGATCCGTACCGTCACGGGCAGCCGGGTGCCGGCCGCCGCCCGCTCCACCGCCCGGCCGAGCTCCACCCGGGCCAGGTCGGCCCGTTCCACGCCCGCGTCCAGCCGGGAGATCTCCAGCAGGTCCTCGGTGAGCAGGTGCAGGGCCTTGAGGCGGTCGTTGATCATCTCCTTGGGCCGGCCCTCGGGCAGCAGGGCGGCCGCGGCCAGCGAACCCGTGAGCGGGGTGCGCAGCTCGTGGGCGACGTCCGCCGTGAACCGCTTCTCCGCCTCCAGCCGCGCCTGCAGGGAGGCCGCCATCGAGTCGAGGGCCTGGGCCACGTCCCGGACCTCGTCGCGGGAGCGCGGGCGCTGTCCCTCCCCGTCGGCCGGGAAGCCGACGCGGGCGTCGAGGTCCCCGGCGCTGATCCGGCGGGCCACGGCGGCCGTGGTGGCGAGCCTGCGGCTGATGCGGCCCGCGAGGAAGATGCCCGCGAGGGCGACCACCCCGGCGGCGAGGACGGCGGAGACCAGGATGGCGGCGTCGATCTCCCGGAGCCGGGTGCGGGTGCTGTCGTAGGGGACCCAGACGGCGAGGGGCTTGCCGTCGGCTGGTCCGGCCGCCCACATGACGGGCTTGCCGTCCTGGGTGCCGGTCATGCTGCCGGTCAGTCCGCGCGCGACCAGGTCGCGCAGCGGGGCGGGGAGGCCCGGCGGGTCGAGGGCGCTGTTCCCGCCGCCGTGCGCGGTGCCGTACTCGTACTGGCTCAGGGCGTAGTCCAGATCCCGGTCCACGTCCTTGCGGACCTCGCCGACGATCTGGCGGGCGACCACGTTGTGCACGAGGATGCCGAGCGCGGCCGCGACGGCGCAGCACACCGCCGTGGTGGTCATGGCGATCTTCCAGCGCAGGCTGCTCGTGCGGCGCATCGGGGTCCCCGCTCCTCAGGCCGTGCCGGGGCCGGCGCCCGGGCCCGGGCAGGGGGAGGCGTCGCCCTGGTTCGGGCACTCGTCGAGGGTGAGCTGGGAGAGGTTCATGATCCCGGCCTCCGGGTCCCACACGTAGTCGGAGATGGAGACCTTCTTCGGGTTCGAGGTCGGCTCGCGCACCGCGAGGTGTTCGGCGGCCACCTCCACGCCCTCCAGGACCCCGCGCCGGGACAGGATGCGGGTGATCGTCCCGTTGTCCCGGACGGTGTAGACGCGCAGCTCGCTGAGGCGGCCGTCGATGTCCAGGGCGGTGATCAGCTCGGTCCTGCCGTCGCCCGTCACATCGGCGAGGACCGCCGGTCGGACGGGGCAGTCCGGGCCGCCGTCCACAGCCTGTGTACAGAGCGCGATGCGCTGGATCGCCCGGGGGTCGACGAGCCGGCCGGTGCCGGCGTCCGCGGCGGTGGCGGCGGTGATGTCGGCCCGGACGACCTCCACGGCGTTCACGCCCTTCATGGACAGGTCCGGGACCTTGGCGAGACCGGGGACGGCGGTGGCCGTGCCGGACTGCTGGCCGGGGGCCGGGGGGTCGGGGCGGATGTCGTCCCACAGCGAGCGGGGGGCGCGGGCCGTGCCCAGGTCGCCGTCGTTGCGCAGGCCCTCCACGTCGGCGCAGCCCGCCGCGGCCGCGAGGACGGCCGCCAGGAGGAGGGCCCGGCTGCGCCGGAGGGAGGGCCTCATGTGCTGATGCTCTCCCGCCGGGAGCGGGGTGGCCCGGGGGCAGGGCCATTGGGGGGACGCGGCGCCGCCGGTCCCAGGGGCTCCGCCCCCGGACCCCCGCGCCTCAAACGCCGGCGGGGCTGGATTCGGGCTGGGCCCGGTGGGTGGGTGCGGCGCCGCTGCCAGGGGCTCCGCCCCCGGACCCCCGCGCCTCAAACGCCGGCGGGGCTGGATTCAGCTGCGGGTGGGGTCGGCGATGGCTCGGGCTGCTGTCAGTTCCTGGCGGACGGGGGAGAGGACGGAGGTTTCGTCGATCTCGGGGGGCGGGGTGGGGTGGAGCTGGGCGGGGTTGTCGGCGCGGCGGACGCCGTGGGCCAGGGCGCGGAGGTCTTCGGCGATCGCGTCGACCTCCTGCGGGGCCGGGGGCTGCGCACCGTGGTTGACGCGGACCCGGGCGGCCGTCGTCGCGTCGACGATCCGCTCGACGGCGACCACCAGGGGCCACCATGCGGCGGCCCGCTCCCCGGTCGGCGGCGGCTCGGTCAGCGCCCGCTGGAACTCGCTGCGCACGCCCGACAGGTCCCGGTAGATGCGGCGGCGGGCCTGGAGCCGGGCGGTGCGGGCCGCCCGGAGCCCGGCATCGGTGTCGGGGTGGCCGCCGAAGGCGCGCTCCACGTACCGGGCGGCGTCGTCCACGGTGTCGGCGAGCCGGTCGCCGATGCGGGTGTGCCAGCTCTCGGGCCAGAGCAGGTACCCGGCGATGAGGGTGATGGCGCAGCCGATCAGGCTGTCGAGCAGCCGGGGCCGGACCAGGTCGAAGCCCTGGTGGTTGAGCAGGTCGGAGAGGAGCAGGATGACCGGGGTGATCGCCGCGGTCTGGAAGGCGTAGCCCTTGACCGAGAAGACGGGGATGAGGGCCGCGAGGACCACCATGACGGGGACGTCCCACCACCCCCGCGGCACCTCCGAGAGCACGGCGGCCGCGACGACGAGCCCGCCGGCGGTGCCCAGGGCGCGCAGCACGGCCCGGGAGAACACCGAGCCGAAGTCGGGCTTGAGGACGAAGGTGACGGTCAGCGCGACCCAGTAGGAGCGCTCGATCTCCACCACCGATACGAGGGACTGCGCCAGCCCGATGCACAGCGCGAGCCGCAGCCCGTACCGCCAGGAGGCCTCGGAGAACATCATGTCGCGCACCGCCCGGCGGGCCCGGACCCGCAGCGCGGCGGGGCGGCCGAGCCGGTCGTCCACGTTGTGCATGTCGGGCTCGGCCAGCGGGACGATGGTCGCGGCGTGCCGCAGGGCCGCGTCGATGGCCCGCTCGGACTGGCCGTCGGGCGCGGGCAGGTCCAGTACGGGGATGTCCGTGCGGCCCTCCTCGACGGCCGTCGCCAGGACCCGTACGGCCTCCGGGATCGCGGGGGAGAGGGGTCTGCGCCGCAGGTGCGCGGCGGGCGCGGCCTCGACGAGCGGGATCAGGACGTTCAGCTGGGCCAGCATCCGCACGAGCGAGGGGCTGTGCCCGTGCACCCGGGCCCGGCGGCCCAGCACCAGGTCGTAGGCGTGGTTCAGGGCCTGGGTGACCTGCTGGCGGCGCTCCTCGTAGGCGGGTCCCGGCCTGCCGGCGGCCTCCAGGCTGTCGGCCAGGGCCCGGTAGGCGGCGGCGACGGCGGCCCGCTCCGGCTGCCGGCCGCGCAGGGGCCAGCCCAGCAGGGTCAGCAGGAGGACGAAGAGTCCGCCGGCGGTCAGCAGCAGGGGGGCCGTCCACCAGGGACTGGGCATCGGGAGGCCGGCGCCGACCACGGCGTTCAGCAGGAGCAGCAGTCCGGAGACGGAGGCCACCGTGCCGATGGAGGAGATCATCCCCGAGACCAGGGCGATCAGGGTGAGGACCCCGACGGCGACCCAGCCGTGCCCGAAGACCAGGGTGCCGAGCGCGACGCCCACGGCCCCGAAGAGCTGCGGCACGGCGATGTTGAGGATCCGCATCCGGTAGGCGTCGGCCGTGTCGCCGATGACCCCGGACAGGGCGCCCATCGAGACGAGCGCGCCGTACTCCGGCTCGTCGACGGCGAAGCCGACGGCCAGCGGCACGGCCAGGGCGACGGCCGCGCGCAGCGCGGCGGCCCAGGGGACCGGTGCGGAACTGGGCCGCAGCCCCTTCAGCAGCCAGGCGGGCGGGGCCAGCGGGCCGAACCGTCCGGGCGGCTGCCCGGCGCGCGCCGTCCCTCCGGCCCGTCCGGCCCGCGCTGTTCCTCCGGCCCGCCCGGGCGGTATGTCTTCGGTGCGTTCGGTGCTCATTCCCGCTTCCGTGCCGCCGCTCGTGAATCGGTTCTTCTGTGCTGCTCTAAGGATTCTTCTACGGATTTGCGTGCCAATCCGCCCGTTCCGAGCTTATGGGGTGCGGCGCAGTCGGCCGCTCAGCCAGGCGGCCAGTGCGGCGGCGAGGCCGACGGCCAGCACCACCCAGGCGGTGGTCCGCAGGAACGCGGTGAGCGCGTCGTACACCGCTTCGGCGGCCGCCCGGTCGATGTCGGCCGGCAGGTCGTCCAGGGTGAGCCGGCGGCACAGGACCAGGGCGACCCACAGCAGGACGGCCCCGACGGCCAGCCCCAGCCCGGTGGCCAGGACGGCCCGGCGGCGCCGGACGGCGACGGCGATGGCGACCGCGGCCAGCACCACGGTGAGCACGGGGAGCCAGACCCCGGCGATCTGCAGCATGCGGAAGCCCTTCCGGAGTGCGCCGAGGTTGTCGTACTCCATGACCTTCACCGAGAGGTGCGTTTCGGGGATGCGGTCGGCGAACGGCACGCCGTTCTCGACGAGGTCGCCCTTGATGCTGGCGATCACGGGCGCGAGGTCGATGGTCACGGCGTTGCCGTCACCGGTGGTGAGGGCCTGGAGGAAGGCGCCGTGGGCGGCGCGGTTCGCGGCGTCCCAGGCCGTTCGGTAGGCCTGGGTGCCGACGAAGGAGCGCAGGGCCTCGCCGAGCAGGGTGTCGACCCCGCCCTGGAAGGGGCCGGCGTCGATCTGCCCGGAGATCGCCCGGCCGGCCTGGGTGACGACCACGTTCTGCACGGCGGGATCCGAGGCGAGCGGGGACATGGCCGCGGTGTAGCGGTCCGCGCTGCCGAGCTCGTGATCGGCCCAGTACGCGACGGCGCTCGCGGGCACCAGCAGGGCCACGAGCGCGATGAGTACCGCCGAGAGGTAGGTCCGCACGTCACCAGGGAAAGGGGCCCGGGCCCGCGGCGCGAGCCGGGTTGCTGCGGGCGGGTGGCGCGGGCGGGCGTGTCGCGTACCTCGCCCAGGCCGGGCAGGCCGTCGCCAACCTGCGCACCGTACGGCCTAGGCCGCTCGGGTTGCCGGTTCAGGGGCGCGGGTGTGCCCTGGAGGATGGGAGAGAGGAGCCCGTCATGGCACATGCGGCACCCACCGCCCCCCGGGGGCACCGGCAGCCGGCGTCCGGCACGGCGGCCCACACGATGAGCAGGTCGGCCCTGATGCGACCGCTGCTCATGGGCCTGGTCTACGGCGTCTACGCCGCCTTCATGAAACGTCAGATGGGGCCCGTCGACGCGGGCAACGTCTTCTACGGGATCCTGTGCGGCGCGATCTTCGCAGCCTGCCTGATGGTCCTGGCCCGGATCGGCCCGCGGCTGGCGCAGGAGCCGCACGCGGCGGCGTACGGGATCTTCGCGGGCATCTCCTTCGGCTACCTGTACAGCCTGGCCGGCGAATCCATCCTGAAGAGCTCCGGCCTGGGCCTGCTCGTCGGCGCGGGCGTCGGCGCGGCGGCCTTCTACCGCTACCACACGCGCCACGCCTCCTAGGGGGTGTCCGCACACCTGCTCCGGGGCATGTGCTCCGGAGCAGGTCTCTGCTGGGGACAACTCCGCCGCGCGGTACTTTCGGCCGGGCGAATCCGGACAAAAGACCGACGCGGGCGGGTGGGCCGGTGGCTGAGACTGGTGAAGGCGCCGGTTCCCGCGCTCCGTGGTCGAACCTCACGTGACCACTCTCCGTTGCCGAGGGCGCGGGAACCGGTGCCTCCTCATGCCGTCCTGGCCCTGCGCGATGTCCTCCGCGGCCCGGGCGGTGTCCTACGCGGCCGTGTCGTCACCGGCCGGGGTCTCCGTGGTGGTGTGGGCGGTCTTGGCCGACTCCGGTTCCGGCTTGCGCACGGGCGGGGCCGGCGGGGAGAAGCGGGCGGCCTCGGCGCGGAGCATGGCGTTCAGGGCGAGGTAGGGGTCGAAAGGCATGGCGGAACCTCACGGTGTTTCGGGGGTGTGGGGGGATGCGCGCCAGGGGTGCCCGAGGGGCCGGGCGCGCAGTGCTGCTGCTCGGACTCCCGGCCCGGTCAGCAGCGCAGGACCACACTCCGTACCGCCCGCAGGGACACGGTCGGTGCTCCGGCCCCCGGTGCGTGCGTGACCGGGCCCGAGAGGCGGGACCGGGGAGGTTTCACGTGAAACACCGGACGCTGCAGCCCGCGTACGCCCGGGACCCCGCGCGCGGGGACCCGTACGGCCGCCCGTACTTCCGGATCGCCGGCCGGATCCGAGGGTGCCTCGGTGGGCTCGGCCGGGGCGGTGGGGGCGGAGCGGGGGCCTTCGGCCGTCGCGGCGGACGGACCGGTCCCGCCGACGCCGAACAGGCACAGCAGCACGACGCAGAGCACCGTCAGGGCCGTCATCAGGGCCCTGGCCGATGCCGTTCGTGCTTGTCGCGCAGGTCGCATCCCGCTCATGCGGAGGGTGTGCCCCGACACGCGGGCGGACTCTCCCACCGGACCGCAGATCCCCCCTACCGGGGGATGAAGACACCCCCCGCGGCTGTCAGGTGGCCGCAGGGGGTGTCCGCCTTTCGGGGCCGCCACCCGTCAGCGCAGGGTGCGGCGATGGCCGGTGAGGCGGGCCAGGACGGCCGTTTCACCGCTGATCAGGCGGAGTTGGGCCCGGCTGGACGGCCCGCCCCGCCCGGAGACCCCGGGGGAGACCAGGATCACGGTGAACACGGCCGTGCGTTGGTCGGCGCGGGCCACCTCGATCGCCTGCCCGCGCCGCAGTTCGCCGAGCCGGGGCAGGTCTCCGGAGACCACGGCGGTGCCGGCCGCGCCCGGGGCCGGGCCCGCGGAGTCCCATACGGCGACCTCCGGGGCAGGGGGTTTGGCGTCGGCGGCCCCGGGCTCGGGGTCCGCCGCGTACGGCCGGCCGGGCTCGTGGCGGCCGGGTTCGCGCCGCCCGGCGTTCCCCCCGCCGGGCGGCGCGCCGTCCGGCAGGGGTGCCTCCGTCACCGGTACGTCCGTTCCGAGCGCCGGGATGACCAGGCGCAGCGGCTGCGCGGTCGGCAGGGCCGTCACCCCCGAACGCCCGGGCCGCCGGGATCCCTTGCCGGTGGTGTGGCCGCCGGAGTGCTCCAGCTGCCGGGCCACCCGGCGCGGGCCGGACAGTCCCAGGACCCGCGAGGTCAGGGCGTCGCCCGCGGTCGGGGCGGCCGGGCGGCCGCCCTCGGTGGTGTGCAACACCCCTAGTCCGGTGCACAGCAGAGTCACCGTCAGTACGCCGACCACCCACTGGGCGCGGGGCATGGGAATCCCTCCTGGTCCGGCTCGGACGGCCGGTCCCGAGAGCAGTGGACCCCTCCCGGCCCCCCGGTGGTGCGCGTAACACGGCGAACGGACGGTGCGTCATCGGCGTGCGGCCCTCCTCCGGAGGCGTCTTCGCAGCTGGCGGCCGGTGGGCCGGGGCCGGAGCGGGTGCGGGGGGCGTGCGCCCGAACGGGTGAGAACGTCAAGGGAGGACCTTGGGCGTGTCGGATCGGCGGCACGTTCTGCCACATGCGAAAACCTGTCAAGCGGGACGATGTGACGGTCCGTCGGCCTGAGTTGCGGCCCGGGGGAGGGCGGCTTGTTCTTGGATCATGAATGATCCGTACGCATACGCCCTGGCCATGGGGACTCATGGCCTTCCGGGCCTTCCGGGCCTTCCGGGCCCCTCGAGCCTTCCGACGGCGTCCGCAGCGGATTCCCGTGCCGGTGCGGACGCGGACGCGGACGCCGATGCCGATGTCGATGCCGGGTTCGTCCTCGCCGGTGTCCGGCCATTGCCCAGGAAGCGGTCCGAGACCGCCTCCCGCAGGGCGTCCGCCAGGCCGTCCACCACGCGCCGCTCCCGCCAGGGGCGTTCCGCCGCGCTCACACCCGCTCCGGTGTCCGGACGGGCCGCCGGGCCGGAGGCAGGACCGGCGCCGCAGCCCGGGTGAGGTACCCGGCGCCGAGCGGCGGGCCGTCCAGCTCGGTCGTGGCGACGGGCTGGAGCTCCGAGAGCCGCCGGAGCAGGCCGGGGGCCAGCTCCGGGCCGACCGCCCGGATCAACGCCGAGGCCTCGGTGGGGTGCGCGTGCACCCAGCCGATGCGGCGCAGCCCCGACCAGCCCGGCTCTCCGGCGGCCTCCGCCAGGGCGCGGGCGGCGAGGGCCAGAGGCAGCAGCCGGACCGTCGCGGGAGCCCCCGCCGCCCGCGCCTCGGCCGGAGCGGCCCGCACGGACTCGGCGACCGCGAGCCGGGTGAAGGCGGGCCGGGGCAGCTCCGCGTGGTCGGCCAGGTCGCTGACGGTCGGGGCCAGGCAGTGCACCCCGGCCGGGAACCCGTCCCGGACGGCCGCGGCGGCGACCATGCGGCCGGCCGGACCGGCGTCTCCGACGGTGACCAGGTGGAATGCCGTACGCCTCTCCCCTCCGGAGGCGAGGGGCAGCAGCGCGGCCGCGGTGGCGGCGGGCTGCTCCACGCACCACACGGCGTCGAAGCGGCCGCCGGGGGCGGGACCGGCCGGGGTCCCGGCGCCGGCCGGGACCCCGGGTCCGGCGAGGACCTCGGCGCCCCGGCGCGCGTCGAGCCGGGCCGCGAGGAGGTCCACGTACTCGGGATACAGCCCGATCAGCGCGAGCTGACGGGCCAGCAGCAGCCTGCTCTGCCGTGCGTCGGTGGCGGTGAGCAGGGTCAGGTGGTGGCCGCGGCCGAGCAGTTCGGCGGCGAGCCGGATGCCGGTGGGGCTGGCGGCCCCGGCGAGGGCGATGTGCACGGCGGACTCGTTTCGAAGGAGGTGGGCGCGTGCTCCTACGCGGTGGCGGTGACGGTGGCTCCGGCGGTGGTGGCGCCTGTGGTGGTGGCGCCTGCGGTGGTGCGGATGGCTCCCGGGGAGCCGGCGGCCCTCACCGCTCCCGCGAACTCGGCGGCGGCCGGGACGGGCGGCAGCGGTGCGGTGACGGTGACCTCGCCGGGGATCGCGACCCGGGTGAGGAAGGCGCCGCGCTCGGGACCGGCGCCGATCACGGAGAAGCAGACGGTGTCCTCGGTGCCGACGAGGCCGTTGATCACGTCCGTGTAGAAGAGGACGGGGGTCGCGGAGGTCACGAGGTTGCCGAGCTCGCGGGCGTGCGCGGGGGCCTTGCGCGTGTCCAGGCCGGCGAGCTTGTGGTAGTCCTCGACCAGGGCCGGGCCGGCCTGGTGCGTGTAGATCCGCCGCACCTCGTCCACGAAACCGGGGCGGTGGGCGTCCATGGTCTCCTGGTTCAGCATCATGCCGCGCGAGTAATAGCGGGCCAGTTCCGGACCGTTGAGGCCGAATGCGGAGAGTTCGGCGGAGCCGGGAAAGCCCGGCGGGTGGGCGGCGCCGCCGCCGGGGTAATGGATGAGCGGATCGCTGAATCCCGGCTCGCCCCCGAAATCGAGGGAATCGCGCGAATAGAAACCGAGTCCGGCCTCGAAACTCTCGTCCCGCTCGAATACCAGGGCGGTCGCGGCATCGGAGAACAGCGCCCCGGAACACCACAGGGTGTGCGCGAAGGGATGCTCCCCGTCGGCGCCGCTGTACTGGGAAATGATCCCGTTCTCGTCGACCCCGATGGGGCTTGCGGCGTTGTACGAGATCACCAGCGCGCGGCGGGTGCCCGTCCGGGCCAGGTGCGCGGCGACGCGGGAGAGCCCGCCGCAGCCCGCGCCGAGCTGGAAGGGGGGCACGCTGTCGGGGATGCGCAGGCGGCGCAGCAGGTTGAAGGCGTCCTGGTCGAGCATGATCTCGTACGGGGTGCAGGTGGCGACGAAGACGGCGTCGATGTCCTCCGGCTCCGCGAGGGCGGAGCGCAGGGCGGAGCGGGCGACGTCGACGACGGTGTCGAGCGAGGCGAAGCGCTCCCGGTCCCAGCTCTTGGAGGCGACCCCGAGTATCCGCTGGATATCGCGGCCGCTGATTTCCTCGCCCTCCCGCTTGCGGTGCGGGATGTGCGCGAGCCGGGCCCAGTCCTCGACCGAGATGACCTCGCCGATCTGGGCGCCGACACCGGAAATCCGATAGGGGAACGGGTACGCGTACGCGGCGGGGGCGGGGGGATTGGCCGTTTCCGAGGCAGACATGGTTCTCCGGTCCGTCGAATCCGATGGGGACGGCTCCAGCGAACACCAGCGGGAGGGTGCGGAGAAGGGAATCCAGGGGGTGCAGTGGTGAAAGCGTTGAATACCGGAACCAGAACCGGAACCGGATCCGGAACCGGATCGCGGTCGTGGTCCCTCCCGGGGTGGGCGCCGTGAGCGGGCGGGGCCGGGTCGCCAACGCCCGCCTGGGGGGCCTGCTGGCCGAGGCCGGGTGGAGCGGGGCGGAGCTGGCGCGGGCCGTGAACGCGCTCGGCACCCTGCACGGGCTGCCCCTGCGCTACGACCGGACCGCCGTCGCGCACTGGCTGTCGGGCACCCGTCCGCGGCGGCCCGTGCCGGAACTGATAGCGGCGGCGCTGACGGAGCGCTGCGGACGGCTGGTCACCGTGGCGGAGGCGGGCCTCGACCCGGCCCCGGCGAAGCCCGCCCCCGGCGCGGCGGAGGCCGCAGACGGCGCCGGGGAGCTGCTCCGCCTCGCCCTCCAGGCCCGCGCGGACATGGACCCGCACAGCAGACCCCCACTGCTCCGCAGCCCGTACCAGCCGACCCCGGTCCCCACACCGACATGGGACCCACCCCCGCCGAATCCCGCCGACGCAGATCCGCACCCGCCTGCACGGCCGGCTGCACACGTCGGCGCGGCTGCGGGTACGGGGACCGGCCCGGGCACGCCTCCCGGCACGGGTGCGGCGGCGGGTACGGGGACCGGCCCGGGCACGCCTCCCGGCACGGGCGCGGCTGCGGGTAGGGGGACCGGCCCGGGTACGCCTCCCGGCACGGGCGCGGTTGCGGGTACTGGCCCGGGTACCCCTCCCGGCACGGGTGCGGCTGCGGGTACGGGGACCGGCCCGGGCACACCTCCCGGCACCGGCGCGGCTGCGGGTACTGGCCCGGGTACGCCTCCCGGCACGGGTGCGGCTGCGGGTATGGGGACTGGCCTGGGTACCCCTCCCGGCACCGGCACGGCAGCGGGTAGGGGGACCGGCCCGGGCACGCCTCCCGGCACCGGCGCGGCTCCCGGCACCGGCATCGTTCCCGGCACGGGCGCGGCCACCGGGGCGGGTGCCGTTCCGGACAGTGCCACCGGCGCGGGTGCCGCGACCGGCAGGGGTTCCGGCACCCGCGCGGGCGCCGTTCCCGGCACCGGCATCGCTCCCGGCAGGGGTGCGGGCACCGGCCCGGGCGCCGATACCGGCCGGGGCATCGTTCCCGGCGCGGGGGCAGCCACCGGCAGGGGCGCGGCCACCGGCAGGGGTGTCGGCACCGGCGTCGCTTCCGGTACGGGCATGGCCACCGGCGGGAGCGCTGCGGCCGGGAGGGGTGCCGGCACCGGCGTCGGCGCCGCTTCCGGTACGGGCATGGCCACCGGCGGGGACGCCGCGACCGGCAGGGGTGCCGGCGTCGGCGCGGGTGCAGCGACCGGCCGCGGCATGGCTGCCGGTAGGGGCGCCGCTCGCGGTGTCGGTGCCGTCACCGGCACGGGCACCAGTTCCGGCACTGCTCCGGGCACGGGCGCAGCCACCAGTTCCGGCCCCGCTCCCGGCACGGGCATCGCGGAGCTTGCCGCGCGGCGGCATCTTGCGGCGCATGCCGAGCAGTTGAGGGCGCTCGCGGGGAGCTTCTCGGGGCTCTACCTCACCCACGGCGGCGTGCACACCCGCACGGCTCTCGCGGCCTGGCTGGCCCAGGACGCCGGCGCCTTCGCGGCCCGCCACGCGGACGGCCCGGGGGCCGTCGGGCGCGGGGTGGCGGACGTCTGGCGGGGGTACGCCCAACTCGCGCACCTGCTCGCCGAGATGACGGCGGACGCCGGGTACCACGGGCTCGCGCAGGAGTACCACGGCATCGCCCTCGGGCTGGCCCGGCAGGCCGGGGACCGGCGGATGTACGCCATCACCCTGCGCGCGATGAGCGCGCACGCCGGCCGCCTCGGCCAGCCCGCGCACGCGGTACGGCTCGCCCGGACGGCGGTGGAGACGGCACCGGCCGACGGGGAGCCCGGCACGCTGGCGTTCCTCCTGGTCCAGCGCGCGGCCGCGCACGCGCACGCCGGGCAGCGGGAGGCCGCCGCCGCGGATCTGGCCGCCGCCGACCGGTTGCACGGGCGGCACGCGGTGAAGCCGCCCGACGGGCCCTTCGACTCGTACGGCCGGGCCGATCTCGACTTCGCCCGCGCCCGCACCCACCTCGCCCTCGGCGAGTTCCCGGCCGCGGCCGAGGCCCTGGAGCGGTCCCTGCGCGGCCGCGCCGCGGGCCAGCACCGGGCGACCGCCCTCACGCACGCCGCGCTCGCCGAGACACTGCTGCGCCTCGGGCACCTCACCCGGGCGTGCGAGCACTGGCGGGCGTTCCTCACGGCCGCCCCGGCGGTGCAGTCGCGTGCGGTACGGGAGGCACTCGGCCGGCTGCTGCGCGACCTGACGCCGTACCGGCGCACACGGGAGGCGGTCCCGACCCTCGCGATGGCCCGAGCCCTGGCGGAACGCCTGCCATGAACGGCGCCGGCTGCCGCGAACACGACGGCCAATCCAGCGCGGGCCGCCGCCCAGCACGGGCTGCTGCTCAGGGCGGGGTGCAGCCCAGTGCGGGCTGCCAGCCGCCGCCGGGCCCCCCCACCGCCGGGCCCCCCCACCGCCGGGCCCCCCACCGCCGGGCCGTCCAGTGCGGGCTGCTGCCCACCGTCGGGCCCCCCGGCGCGGGCGGCCGCCCAGCGCGGGGTGCTGCTTAGGGCGGGGTGTAGCCCAGTGCGGGCCGCCAGCTGCCGCCGGGCTGCTGCTCGCCGTCGGGCCCCCCGGCGCGGGCCGCCGCCCAGCGCGGGGTGCAGCCCAGCGTGGGCCGCCAGCTGCCGCCGGGCTGCTGCCCACCGTCGGGCCCCCCCCAGCGCGGGCCGCCGCCCAGCGCGGGCTGCCAGCCGCCGCCGGGGCGCTGCCCGCCGCCGGGCCCCCAGGGCGGGCTGCTGGTCAGTGCAGGGTGTCGGTCAGCGGCGGGCGGCTCGGCGGTAGCGCAGCTCGGGCACCGGGAAGCCGTCGGCCTCGTCGACGAGGACACCGCCGTCGGGGCGGAAGCTGGCTCGCTCGTAGAAGCGGCGTGCCCGGGCGTTGCCCTCGAGCACCCACAGCCGTACGGCGGGGTAGGGCGCCCGGCGCAGCACCTCGTCCAGCAGGGCCCGGCCGACGCCGGTGCCGATGACGTCGGGCCGCGCGTACAGGGCGTAGAGCTCGCCCTCGTCCTCGTCCGGTGCCTCGCCCTCGGGATCCGAACCTTGCGCGGGGCCGAAGGCGGCCCACCCGACAACCGCCCCGTCCGGGCCCTCGGCCACCAGGTTGGTCACCGCGCTGCCCGGGTCGGCGAAGGTGGCGCGCCGCTGCTCCGCGTACGCGGTGACGCTGAGCCCGTCCAGGTAGGACTGCGGCATCAGCCCGGCGTAGGCGTGGCGCCATCCGCTCACGCGCACGGCGGCGACGGCGTCGATGTCGCTCTCGGTCATCTCACGTACGGAGTGGCGGGCTTCCCCCGCGCCGGTGGCGTCCATGCGGGGAGTGTGCCAGCGGGCCCGGCGTCCGGCACCGGGATTTCGGCGCCGGACCGCAGGGGACCGGCCAAGGGGACCGGCCACAGGGGACTGGCCGAAAGGACGAGGCGGGGCAGGACACCCGGCGGTCATTCTCAAAGGGGTGTAAAGACCTCAGACCCGCGAAGGAGAACCATGTCGGCCACCGCCTCCTCCCTGAAGTCCCTCGCCCGGCGCGTCTGGCAGGGCCTGAACCGGCCCGGCGCGGCGGTGCTCCTGGAGCCGGAGAACATCCTGGTGCACACCCCCGGACCGGGCACGGTCTGGCACTGCGGCAGCCGGCAGGCCGTCGCCTGGTACGTGGTGGGCCCGGCCGGTGACGTGGTGGACATCGAGCTCGTCACGATGGACGGCGCCCGGAGCCGGACGGAGTCCGTCCTCGCGACCGGCGTCCCGACCCACCACACCGGTGCCACGGTGACGGTCCCCGACCTCGCCCCGGGCCGCTACCTCGTCCTGGTCACCTCCGCCACCGGCACCCTCGACGCCTACAGCCAGCCGGTCACCGTCACCGCTTGAGGTCGCGCAGGGCCGTGTTCAGCTCCAGGACGTTGACCCGCGGCTCGCCCATGAAGCCGAGGGTGCGGCCCTCGGTGTGGGCCTTCACCAGCTTCGCGACCTGCGCGACCGGGAGCCCGTTGCGCTGGGCCACGCGGGCCGTCTGGAGCTCGGCGTAGGCCGGGGAGATGTCCGGGTCCAGGCCGGAGCCGGAGGAGGTCACCGCGTCCGCCGGGATCTCATCGAGCCGCGGGGCGTATCCGGGGACGGTGTTGTCGAGCAGGACCTTGGCCTTGGCCTCCTGCACCGACTTCAGCAGCTCCGGGCTGTCCGCCGCCTTGTTGGTGGCGCCGGAGACCAGCAGCTCGGACTGGGTGTTGACGGTGTTCTTGCCGAGCCCCGCCGCCGGGCGACCCTGGAACCAGCGCAGGTCCTCCCCGTACGACTGGCCGATCAGGGAGGAGCCGACGACCTGGCCGCTCTCGTCCTTGATCTCGGAGCCGTTGGCCTTCCGGCCGAAGGCGGCCTGGGCGATCCCGGTGACGGCGAGCGGGTAGATCACGCCGCACACGATCGTGAGGACCAGCAGGGCCCGCAGGCCTGCCCCGATCAACCGTGCTGTGTTGCCTACGGAGTTGTTCATGGGGTCAGCACGTTCCTAATCAGGAGAGGCCGGGGATGAGGGAGACGAGCATGTCGATGACCTTGATACCGATGAACGGGGCGACGAGGCCGCCGAGTCCGTAGAGGGTGAGGTTGCGCCGGAGCATCTTGTCGGCGCTCGTGGGCCGGTACTGGACGCCCTTCAGGGCGAGCGGGACGAGCGCGATGATGACGAGGGCGTTGAAGATGACGGCCGACAGGATCGCGGAGTCGGGGGAGTGCAGGCCCATGATGTTGAGCTTGTCCAGGCCCGGGTAGACCGCCGCGAACATGGCCGGGATGATCGCGAAGTACTTCGCGACGTCGTTGGCGATGGAGAAGGTGGTCAGTGCGCCGCGGGTGATCAGCAGCTGCTTGCCGATCTCCACGATCTCGATGAGCTTGGTGGGGTTGGAGTCGAGGTCCACCATGTTCCCGGCCTCCTTGGCGGCCGAGGTGCCGGTGTTCATCGCCACGCCGACGTCGGCCTGGGCGAGCGCGGGGGCGTCGTTCGTCCCGTCGCCGGTCATCGCGACGAGCTTGCCGCCCGCCTGCTCCCGCTTGATGAGGGCCATCTTGTCCTCGGGGGTGGCTTCGGCGAGGAAGTCGTCGACGCCCGCCTCTTCGGCGATGGCTTTGGCGGTGAGCGGGTTGTCGCCGGTGATCATGATGGTCTTGATGCCCATGCGGCGCAGCTCGTCGAAGCGTTCGCGCATGCCCTCCTTGACCACGTCCTTGAGGTGGATGACACCCAGGACCCTGGCCCCCTTCTCGTCCTCGACGGCCACCAGCAGCGGGGTTCCGCCGGCGCCGGAGATCTCGTCGACCTTGGCTCCCGCGTCCGGGGCGACCGTACCGCCCTGCTCGCCGACCCAGGCGGTGATCGAATTGGCGGCGCCCTTGCGGACCTTGCGGCCGTCCACGTCCACGCCCGACATGCGGGTCTGCGCGGTGAAGGGGATCCATTCGGCGTGGGCCAGTTCGCCCTGGTGGCGTTCGCGCAGGCCGTACTTCTCCTTCGCGAGGACCACGATCGAGCGGCCCTCGGGGGTCTCGTCCGCGAGGGAGGAGAGCTGTGCGGCGTCGGCCAGTTCGGCGGCCTTGGCGCCGGTCACGGGGACGAACTCGGAGGCCTGGCGGTTGCCGAGGGTGATCGTGCCGGTCTTGTCGAGCAGCAGCGTGGAGACGTCGCCGGCGGCCTCCACCGCCCGTCCGGACATGGCGAGCACGTTGCGCTGCACGAGCCGGTCCATGCCGGCGATGCCGATGGCGGAGAGCAGGGCGCCGATCGTGGTCGGGATCAGGCAGACCAGCAGGGCGGTGAGCACGATCATCGACTGCTTGGCGCCCGCGTACATGGCGAACGGCTGGAGGGTGACGACGGCGAGCAGGAAGACGATGGTCAGCGAGGCGAGGAGGATGTTCAGCGCGATCTCGTTGGGTGTCTTCTGCCGGGCGGCGCCCTCGACCAGGTTGATCATGCGGTCGATGAAGGTTTCGCCGGGCTTCGTCGTGATCTTGATGACGATGCGGTCGGAGAGCACCTTGGTGCCACCGGTGACGGCCGAGCGGTCGCCGCCCGACTCGCGGATGACGGGGGCGGATTCGCCGGTGATGGCGGACTCGTCGACCGAGGCGACTCCTTCGACGACGTCGCCGTCGCCGGGGATGATGTCGCCGGCCTCGCAGACCACGAGGTCGCCGATACGGAGCTCCGTGCCCGGGACCTGTTCTTCCACCGAGCCGCTCAGGCGGCGGGCCACGGTGTCGGTCTTGGCCTTGCGCAGGGTCTCGGCCTGGGCCTTGCCGCGGCCCTCCGCCACCGCCTCGGCGAGGTTGGCGAAGATCGTGGTCAGCCACAGCCAGGCGGTGATCGCCCAGCCGAAGAGGTTGCCGGGGTCCGCGATGGCCAGCGCGGTGGTCAGTACGGAACCGATCAGCACCACGAACATGACGGGCGACTTGACCATCACCCGGGGGTCGAGCTTGCGCAGCGCGTCCGGGAAGGACTTGAGCAGCTGCTGCGGGTCGAAGATGCCGCCGCCGACCTTGGCCTTCTCGGGCTTGTGGCCGCTGGGCAGGTCCCCGTGCGGGGCTCGGGTGGAGGTGACGGTGCTCATGAGGCGAGCCCTTCGGCGAGCGGGCCCAGCGCCAGGGCCGGGAAGTAGGTGAGGCCCGTGACGATGACGATCGTGCCGACGAGCAGGAAGGTGAACAGCGGCTTGTCGGTGCGCAGGGTGCCCGCGGTGGCGGGGACCGGCTGCTGTTCGGCGAGGGAGCCGGCCAGTGCCAGGACGAACACCATCGGCAGGAAGCGGCCGAGGAGCATCGCCAGACCGGTGGTGGTGTTGAACCACTGGGTGTTGGCGTTCAGGCCCGCGAAGGCCGAGCCGTTGTTGTTGCCGGCGGAGGTGTAGGCGTAGAGGACCTCGGAGAAGCCGTGCGCGCCGCCGTTGGACATCGAGTGCCCGGGGGTGGGCAGGGCCATCGCCAGGGCCGTGAAGCCGAGCACCAGGGCCGGGGTGATCAGGATGTAGCAGGCCGCGAACTTGATCTCGCGGGTGCCGATCTTCTTGCCCAGGTACTCGGGGGTGCGGCCGACCATCAGGCCGGCGATGAACACCGCGATGATCGCCATGATCAGCATGCCGTAGAGCCCGGAGCCGACGCCGCCGGGCGCGATCTCGCCGAGCTGCATGCCGAGCAGCTGGATGCCGCCGCCCAGTCCCGTGTACGAGGAGTGGAAGGAGTTGACCGAGCCCGTGGAGGTGAGCGTGGTGGCCACCGAGAAGATCGCGGAGGCGCCGATCCCGAAGCGGGCTTCCTTGCCCTCCATCGCCCCGCCGGCGGCCTGGAGGGCCGGGCCGTGGTGGCTGAATTCCGTCCACATCATCAGGGCGGTGAAACCGAGCCAGATGGTGACCATCGTGGCGAGGATCGCGTAGCCCTGGCGGACCGAGCCGATCATCCGGCCGAAGGTGCGGGTCAGCGCGAAGGGGATGAGGAGGATCAGGAAGATCTCGAAGAGGTTCGAGAAGGGGGTCGGGTTCTCGAAGGGGTGGGCGGAGTTGGCGTTGAAGTAGGCGCCGCCGTTGGTGCCCAGCTCCTTGATGGCCTCCTGCGAGGCCACCGCCCCGCCGTTCCACTGCTGCTGCCCGCCCATGAACTGCCCGACCCCGTGGATCCCGGCGAAGTTCTGGATGACCCCGCAGGCCACCAGTACGACCGCCGCGATCAGCGAGAGCGGGAGCAGGATGCGGACGGTGCCGCGCACCAGGTCCGACCAGAAGTTGCCGAGCTCGCCCGTGCGGGAGCGCGCGAAGCCCCGTACGAGGGCCACGGCCACGGCCATGCCCACGGCGGCGGAGAGGAAGTTCTGCACGGCCAGGCCGCCGGTCTGCACGAGCGGGCCCATGGCCTGTTCACCGGCGTACGACTGCCAGTTCGTGTTCGACACGAAGGAGGCGGCCGTGTTGAAGGCCTGGTCCGGCTTGATGGAGACGAAGCCGAGCGAGCCGGGCAGGTGGCCCTGCAGGCGCTGGAGGAGGTAGAGGAAGAAGACGCCCACCGCGGAGAAGGCGAGGACGCCGCGCAGGTAGGCGGGCCAGCGCATCTCGGCGTTCGGGTCGGCGCCGATGGCCTTGTAGATCCACTTCTCGGGGGCCCAGTGCTTCTTCGAGGAGTAGACGCGGGCCATGTAGTCGCCCAGCGGGCGATAGGCGAGGGCGAGGGCCAGGGCGAGCGCGAGCAGCTGGAGCACCCCGGCGAGGACGGGACTCATCGGCGCTAGAACCTCTCCGGGAAGACGAGGGCGACGACGAGGTAACCCAGCAGGGCGACGGCGACCAGCAGGCCGACGACATTTTCGGCGTTCACAGCTTGGCCACCCCCTTGGCGACGAGGACCACCAGCGCGAAGACCGCGATCGTGGTGACGACGAAGGCCAGATCGGCCATCGGGGGCTCCCGGGGTGTTCGAGGGCGGGCGTTTTCGGACATCTCTGAGTGGAACGCCTATTCGGGGCCTCACAGGCTTCCTTGACGGGGCCCATACGCCCGCCGGTGCGGCCTTGACGGGTCTCTAACGCGGGTTGACGCGCCGTGCGCTCAGGTTAGGCGGGTGTGGGGTGACATGCCTGATATGTGGCGATATCGCGCACCAGGAATGGAAGGTTCAATTCCGTCTTACGGAAATCTTTTTCCGACATGCGGTATCCGCGCTATGCTCCGGCCGTCCGCACGCGCGAGCCCACCCCTGCCAGGAGGAATGCCATGTCCGAGACCCGTGTCGCCCTGATCACCGGCTCCTCCTCCGGCATCGGCGCGGCCATCGCCCGCAGGCTGGCCGCCGCCGGCATCCGCGTGGTCCTGAACTCGGCGCGCAGCGAGAGCGCGGGCAAGGCGCTCGCCGCCGAGCTGCCCGACGCGGTCTACGTACGGGGCGACGTCGCGGACGCCGAGGACGCGCGGCGGATCGTCCGGACGGCGATCGAGACCTACGGGCGGCTCGACATCCTGGTCAACAACGCGGGGGTCACCCGCTTCATCCCCCTGGGCGACCTGGACGCGGCCGACGCCGACGCCTGGCGCGAGATCTTCGAGGTCAACGTCGTCGGCACCTGGCAGATGATCACCGCCGCCACCCCGCACCTGCGGGATTCCGCCACGAACGGCTCGCCGGGCTCGATCGTCAACATCTCCTCGGTCTCCGCGACCCGCGCGCTGGGCAGCTCCATCCCCTACGCCGTCAGCAAGGCGGCGGTCAACCACATGACCCGGCTCCTCGCCTCCCAGCTCGGACCCGCCGTCCGGGTGAACGCGATCGCGCCCGGCCTGATCGACACCCCCTGGTACGAGGGCGAGGACCAGGTCTGGGAGAGCTCGCGGGAGTGGATCACCGAGAACACCCCGCTGCGCCGCGTGGGCACCCCCGAGGACGTGGCCGAGGCCGCGCTCTACCTGGCCGACGCCGCGTACACGACCGGCGACGTGCTCACCGTCGACGGCGGCCGGCACATCGTCTGAGGCGCGTGCGACGCCCGCTCACGGCCATCCCCAACGGATTCCACATCGTGGACAACTACCCTCGGAATATGAACGCTGAAGCCGACGCCCGCGACGCCGCCGCACTCGCCACCTCCGCCAAGGCCACCGTGAAGGACGACGACCGCAAGCACGTCTTCCACTCCTGGTCGGCCCAGGAGCTCATCGACCCGCTCGCCGTGGCGGGCGCCGAGGGCTCCTACTTCTGGGACTACGACGGCAACCGCTTCCTCGACTTCTCCAGCGCCCTCGTCTACACGAACATCGGCTACCAGCACCCGAAGGTGGCCGCGGCCATCGCCGAGCAGGCCGGCAAGCTCTGCACCGTCGCGCCCGGCTTCGCCGTGGACGTGCGCTCGGAGGCCGCCCGGCTGATCGCCGAGCGCACTCCGGGCGACCTCGACAAGATCTTCTTCACCAATGCGGGCGCCGAGGCCGTGGAGAACGCCGTCCGCATGGCCCGGGTGCACACCGGCCGCCCCAAGGTGCTCTCCGCGTACCGCTCGTACCACGGCGCCACCTCCACCGCGATCAACCTCACCGGGGACGCGCGCCGCTTCGGCAACGACACCGCCACCGCCGGCGTCGTGCACTTCTGGGGGCCCTTCGCCTACCGCTCGCCCTTCTACGCGGCCGACCCCGCCGAGGAGTGCGAGCGCGCGCTGCGCCACCTCGAGGACACCATCGTCTTCGAGGGGCCGCAGTCCATCGCCGCGATCATCCTGGAGACCGTCGGCGGCGCCCCCGGCGTGCTCGTGCACCCCGACGGGTACCTGGCCGGGGTCCGCGCGCTCTGCGACCGCTTCGGCATCGTCTTCATCCTCGACGAGATCATGGTCGGCTTCGGCCGCACCGGTAAGTGGTTCGCCTCCGAGCACTGGGACGTGCGCCCCGACCTGATCTGCTTCGCCAAGGGCGTGACCAGCGGATACATCCCCCTCGGCGGGGTCGCCATCTCGGCCGCCATCGCCGAGACCTTTGCCCGCCGCCCCTACCCGGGCGGGCTGACGTACTCCGGGCACGTGCTGGCCTGCGCCGCCGCCGTCGCGACGATCAACGTCATGGAGGAGGAGGGCATCGTCGAGCAGTCCGCCCGTACCGGCGCGGAGCTGCTCGGGCCGGGCCTCGCCGCCATCGCGGAGCGCCACCCGTCCGTCGGGGAGGTGCGGGGTCTGGGCACGTTCTGGGCCCTGGAGCTCGTACGGAACAAGGAGACGCGCGAGCCGCTCGTCCCCTACAACGCCGCCGGGGCCGACAACGCGCCGATGGCCGAGTTCGGGGCGGCCCTGAAGAAGGCCGGGCTGTGGCCGCTGCTCGCCGGCAACCGCATCCACGTCGCGCCGCCCTGCAACGTCTCGGCCGAGGACGTGGCCAAGGGGCTGCGGATCATCGACGAGGCCCTGACAGTGGCCGATGCGCACACCGTCTGACCTGCTCTGACCGCAAGATCGCCCAAACCGTGGGTGCCTGTTCTCGGATGATCCGCTCTCTTACGAACAGCATGTGAACGTGCTGGAATCAACAGGCACCTACGGACCGGGATGCACGTCAGTCCCGGGGCGGTCCACATCTTTCTGAGATGCATGACCGAACGGCGGGGGGCGGGCTGCGCGTCCGCCGGACGCCGGGCGTACGGGATCCAGACAACCGGACTCCGTGTTCCCGAGTACCCGAAGGAAGACAGCGCATGAGCAAGCACATCCTCGGCCAGAACCAGTACGGCAAGGCCGAGAACCGCATCGTCAAGGTCACCCGCAAGGGCAGCGACGGTTCCTGGCACGAGATCCGCGACCTCAACGTGTCGGTCGCGCTCCGCGGAGAGTTCCGCGACGTCCACCTCACCGGTGACAACGCCAACTGCCTCCCCACCGACACCACCAAGAACACGGTGTACGCGTTCTCCAAGGAGCACGGCATCGCCTCCCCGGAGGCCTTCGGCATCCTGCTCGCGAAGCACTTCGTCTCCTCCCAGTCCGCGATCCGCGAGGCGCAGATCCGCATCGAGGAGTACGTCTGGGAGCGGATCCCGGTCCCGACCCGCAAGGAGCAGCACTCCTTCGCCCTCAAGGGCCAGGAGGTGCGCACCGCGCAGATCACGTACAGCGAGACCACCGGTCTCCAGGTGATCTCGGGTCTGAAGGACCTGACCGTCATGAACTCGACCAACTCCGAGTTCCACGGCTTCATCAAGGACAAGTACACGACGCTGCAGGAGGCGTACGACCGCATCCTGGCGACCAAGGTCACCGCGCGCTGGGCGCACTCGGCGCTCGCTGCCGACGACGCCGAGTACGACTGGGACCAGTCGTACAAGAAGGTCCGCAAGAACATGCTGGAAGCCTTCGCGGAGACCTACTCGTACTCGCTGCAGCAGACCCTGAACCAGATGGCCGAGCGCGTGCTCGACAACTGCCCCCGGGTCAACGAGGTGCGCCTCAACCTCCCCAACAAGCACCACTTCCTCGTCGACCTGGAGCCCTTCGGCCTCAAGAACGACAACGAGGTCTACTTCGCCGCCGACCGCATGTACGGCCTCATCGAGGGCACCGTGCACCGCGACGGCGTGCAGCCGGTCATCGCGACGAGCGACTGGATCACGGCGTAACGCCCGGTCCACTGAGACGGTAGTTCGGCCCGGACCGCGTCGCGGGGTCCGGGCCGCTCCGCGTTCTCACGAGGGGGGTGCTTCCCCGGCCCCCTCCGGGGTTCCTTCTTGGCCCATCAGCGAGTGCCCCACGCCCAGGTTCCAGCGCCCGGAGCGCCCCGTGAGCACCGTTACCGTCCCCGGTCGTACGTCGAGCCGCCAGAAGACCGCCGGGGGCAGCTCCAGGGCCCACACCACGGCCGCCCGTACGACGCCCTGCCCGGACACCACGGCCCGGTGCGTCCCCGGCTCCAGCGCGCCCAGGTGGGCGCCGACCCGCGCGATCAGCGCGTCCACCGACTCTCCGCCGCCCGGGGGTGCGTACGCGGTGTCGGTCATCCACCGCCGCAGCCCCTCGGGATCCTCCCCAGCCACCTCGTCCAGGGCCCGCCCGGCCCAGGCTCCGTGATCCTGCCCGCGCAGTCCTTCGTGCCCGGGGCAGGGATCCGCGTACGGGAAGCGGTGGAGGCGCCCCGCTTCGTCCAGCGGGGGTGTCGCGAGCCAGACGCGTACGGTGGTGGGGTGCACCGTCCGATGGTGCCGGGGTTTCGCACCGCGTTCAACCATCGGCCACCCGCCAGGCGCGGACATGACAATCGGCCCGGCGAGCGTCTTCCCCTCAGGGCAAAACCCTTGCGAAGGAAGAACATTGACCATGCGTTCGGCCACCCGCGCCTCCGCCCGCGCCTCCGTACTCGCGCTCTGCACGGCACTCGCCGCATCCGTCGCGCTCCCGGCACACGCCGCGCTCCCGGCGCACGCCTCCTCGATCAGCAGCATCCGGCCCCAGGCCGAGACCGCTCCGCTGTACGACGACGAGGCCGGCGGCGACGCCAACGCCGATGACCCGGCGATCTGGCGCAACGCCGCCGACCCGGGCCGCAGCCTGGTGATCGCCACCGCCAAGCAGGGGGGCCTGCGGGTCTACGACCTGGAGGCCCGGCAGGTGCAGTCGCTGCCCGCCCCGGCCGGACCGGGCGCCGACGACGCACCCGGCCGCTTCAACAACGTCGACCTCATCAACGGCCTGCGCCTCGGCGGCGTCCGCGCCGACGTCGCGGTGGTCAGCGACCGGGGCAACGACCGCCTGCGGATCTACCGGATCGACCGGAACCGGCCCGGCGGCCCGCTCACCGACGTCACCGACCCGGCAGCGCGCCCGGTCTTCTCCGCCGACCAGGCCGAGATCAACGAGCAGAAGACCGCGTACGGCCTCGCCACCTGGACGGACCGCAGGACCGGCCGGTCCTACGCGGCGGTCAGCCAGCGCAACCGCACCCGGCTCGCCCTGCTGGAGCTGATCTCCACCCCCGCCGGCACGGTCGACTACCGCCAGGTGCGCACGCTCGACCTGCCCTCCTCCTTCCGCCTGCCCAACGGCGCCGCCTGGACGCCCTGCGCCGAGCCGGGCGAACTGCCGCAGATCGAGGGCATGGTCGTCGATCCCGCGGACGGCACCCTGTACGCGGGGCAGGAGGACGTCGGGATCTGGCGCATCGACGCGGGCCTCACCGGCACGCCGAAGCTGATCGACAAGGTGCGCGAGTACGGGGTGCCCGGCACCTACGACGAGGAGACCGAGGAGTGCGCGCCGGGCGCCGACCCCGGCTACGGCGGCAAGCGCCTGAGGGCCGACGTCGAGGGCCTGACCCTGGTCACGGAAGCCGACGGCGACGGCTACCTGCTCGCCTCCAGCCAGGGCGACGACACCTTCGTCGCCTACGACCGCGAGCGCGAGGACCGCAACGAGTTCGAGGGCGCCTTCCGCATCACCGCGGCCTCCGCCGCCCTCGACGGCTCGGAGGTCTGCGACGGCGCCGCCGCACTCAACGCCCCCCTCGGCGCGCGCTACCCCCGCGGCCTGCTCGTCGTCCAGGACGGCCGGGAAACCCCCGGCGACGGCGACCGCGAGGCGACCGGCTTCAAGTTCGTCGACCTGGGCGAGGTGCTCGACGCCATCGACTGAGGCGGGGCGGAGCCCTGCTGTGAGGACGCTGTAAGGCCGGCATAAAGAGCGGTACGGTGGCGGACGACAAGACGACGGTACTGCGGAAGTCCGGTTGAGAACCCGGCACGGTCGCGCCACTGTGAATCCTCCCGGAGGGGGAGGGAAGTCAGACCCGCCACCGTCGTCGCAAGCACCACTGACCGGGACGCGTGTTCCCTCTGGAGGTACCTGCCATGGCCGACTCCGCCGTGCCCACGACTGCCGCCCCGCTGGCCGTCACGCCCATCTCCCTCTCCGCCCTGGCCCCTTGGGCGCTGTTCGCCGGTGTCCTGATGCTGGTCCTGCTCTACCTCGTCGGCGCCGAGCAGGGCGCCACCGCGATCTTCGAAGGCGACACCGTGCACGAGTGGATGCACGACGGCCGCCACCTCCTCGGCTTCCCCTGCCACTGATCTGCCGATCCGTCCGCCGATCCGCCGATCCGCAAGGGACCGACAACTCCATGAACCCCATTTCCCCCCGCGCGCTCCTCATCAGGGGCATGCTCGCCGGCCTGCTGGCCGGAATCGCCGCGTTCCTCGTCGCGTACTTCCTCGGTGAATCCCAGGTCGACGCGGCGATCGCCATCGAGGAAGCCGGAGCCCACGACCACGGCGGCGAGGCCGCCCCCGTCAGCCGGGCCCTGCAGGCCACGGCCGGACTGGGCACCGGAACCCTGCTCTACGGGATCGCGCTCGGCGGCATCGCCGCGCTCGCCTACTGCTACGCCCTGGGCCGGATCGGCCGCTTCGGCCCCCGGGCCACGGCCCTGCTGGTCTCCGGCGCTCTGTTCGTCACCGTCACCCTGGTGCCGTTCTTCAAGTACCCCGCCAACCCGCCGGCCGTCGGAGACCCCGAGACCACCGTCCAGCGGACCACCCTCTACGTCCTGATGCTCGTGCTGGGCCTGCTGCTCGCGGCGGCCGCGCTGATCCTGGGCCGGCGCCTCGCGCCGCGCCTGGGCAACTGGAACGCCTCGGTCGCCGCCTCGGTCGCCTTCGTGGTGGCCGTCGGCATCGCCTACGCTCTCCTGCCCGGCGTCAACGAGGTACCGGCGGGCTTCCCGGCGGCGCTCGTCTGGCAGTTCCGGCTCGCCTCGCTCGCCGTCCAGGCCGCGATGTGGAGCACTTTCGGCCTGGCTTTCGGATTTCTTGCCGAACGGGCCCTTGTCCCCGCCGGAACTCCCAAGGAGGCTGTACAGCCTGCGAGTTGACGTCTTGCGTGCAAGTGACTGAAAGGCTGGTGACGGCGCGGTGACGACGGCGATCCGAGAGCTCGGGGACCACCGAAGACCCCAGTGGCGCCAGGTGCGGGAATGGCGTGGCTGGACGGGCGCAGCCCCGTTCTGGCTCAATGCGGTGCTCCTGCTGCTGACCCCCTTCACCACCGTCACCCTGCTCGCGCAGATCGGCATCATCGCCGGCCTGACCGCCGTCGCCGGGCTGGCCCGCCACCTCTGGTCGGGTGACTACGGTCATGCGGCCATCCACTCCGCCGCCGCACTCATGGGTGCGGCGGCGGTGGCGGTCGTGGTGGTCTGACGAGGGGCTCGCCGGGGGGCTAGCCCCCCGAACGGCCTTCCCGGCTACCGGATGTGGCGGCCGAGGATGCTCAACCATCCTCGTTCCATGACCACTTACCGCAGCAAGAACGCACTCCTCGCCCTCTGCGCCACGGCCGCCGCCGCCCCGCAGGCCACCGCCCGCGGCACCGCGCCCGCCCTGGCCTGGACGGCGTGCACCCACACCGGCCACCTCGAAGGCCAGCAGTGCGCGAAGCTGCCCGTCCCCCTCGACTACGCCGACCCGGCCGGCCCGCAGGTGGAGCTCGCCGTGTCCCGGCTGCCCAGCACCCGTCCCGCCGTCCGGCGCGGCGCGCTGGCCGTGGTCCCCGGCGGGCCGGGCGGCTCGGGCGTGCAGCGGCTCTCGCAGAAGGGGGCCGCGCTGGCCGGGCAGATGGCCGGCGCCTACGACCTCGTCGCGCTCGACCCGCGCGGGGTCGGCGGCAGCGTCACCGCCGGATGCGGTCTGGACCCGGCCGACCGGCGGCTGACGACCCTGCGCTCCTGGCCCGGCGCCGACGGGGGGATCGCGGAGAACACCGACCGCTCCCGCCGGGTGGCCGAGGCCTGCGCCGCGAACGGCGGGGCGGTGCTGAGCAGTTTCACCACCGCCAACCAGGCGCGCGACATGGACCGCTTCCGGGAGGCCCTCGGCGAGCGCAAGCTGTCGGTCTGGGCCGTCTCCTACGGGACCTACGTGACGGCGGTGTACGCGCAGAAGTTCCCGAAGCGCACCGACCGCGTGGTGCTGGACAGCAGCGGTGACCCCGATCCGGCGCGGGTCGCGCGCGGCTGGCTCGCGAACATGGCGCAGGGCGCCGACGACCGCTTCCCCGACTTCGCGGCCTGGGCGTCCGACCCGGCGCGGGCGGGGGAGGGGCTGCGGCTCGCCGAACACCCGGACGACGTACGCCCGTTGTTCCTGGAGCTGGCGGCGGAACTGGACCGCTCCCCGAAGCCCTCGAACGTGCCCGGCCTGCCGCTGACCGGCACCCTGCTGCGCCAGGCCCTGCAGACGGCCCTCTACGGCGACGCCCAGTTCCCCGCCTTCGCCCGCCTCGTGCGCGCGGCGCAGGACCCGGCCGCGGTCCCGGAGCTGCCCCGGGAGCTCGCCGCGGTGCTGCCCGATGCGGACGCGGCGCTGATGGTGGGTGTCATCTGCAATGACGTGGCCTGGCCGAAGGACGTCGCCGGGTACGAGCGGGCGGTGGCCGCGGACCGGGCCGCGCACCCGCTGACGGCCGGGATGCCGGCGAACATCACCCCGTGCGCCTTCTGGAAGGACGCCCCGGCCGAGCGCCCCACCCGCATCGATGACCGGGGCCCCTCGAACATCCTGATGGTGCAGAACCTCCGCGATCCGTCGACCCCGTACGCCGCCTCCCTGAAGATGCGGGACGCCCTCGGACAGCGCGCCCGGCTGCTCACCGTCGACCACGGCGGCCACGGGGTCTACCTCGGCAACGGCAACGCCTGCTCGGACCGCACCGTCACCGCCTACCTCACGACGGGGGAGCGGCCGGCGAAGGACGCCTCGTGCCGGTCCTGAAGATCCGGTCCAGGTGGTGGCGCAGGACCGCGACGGCCGACTCGGGGTCCCGCTGGCCGACCAGGATGCTCGTGCCCATGGTCGCCGCCATGGCGAGCAGGCTGATCGCCTCGATGCGGGCGTCGATGCCGGGGTCGGCCAGGCCCGCTTCCTGGGCCTGGCCGATCAGCCCGGCCACCGCGTTCTCGGCGGCGTCGGGATTGTCGATGAAGGGCTGGGCGGCGAGCGCCTCGTCGGTCACGGACAGGATCGAGTAGGAGCTGTAGAGGAGGTGGAAGGTGCGGCTCTCCCCGTCGGTCGGCAGGGAGGCCAGCAGCAGCGCCTCGATCGTGGCGCGCGGGCCGGGATCGGGGCCGGCGGCGGCGAGGCGGGCGCCGACCCGGGCGGTGAAGCGGTCGGTCAGGTGCTGGAGACCGTAGAAGAGCAGCTTCTCCTTGGTCTGGAAGTAGTACTGGACCAGGCGCAGGGAGACCCCCGCCTCTGCGGCCACGTCGCGCATGCCGACCGCGTGCAGCCCGCGCCGTCCGGCGACGCGGATGAGTGCCTCGGCGATCTGGGTGCGCCGTTCCTCGTGGTCCACGCGTTTCGGCATGTTCTGGTGTCTCCGCCCGTCGGTGCCCTGGGGTGATGAGCCCGCGGCTCGTTTTCATGGTACCGCCGTATCAACATCATGGTACGGTCGTATCACGAAGAACGGATCCCCGGTCCTCCAGGAGGTGCCCCCGTGCCCGACAACAAGCCCCGTGTACGCCGTGACATCGGCCGTTACGTGAGCGACGAGCTGCGCGACCGCTACTTCGCCGCCTGCGACGCCCTGTACGCGATGGGAGCCCCCGCCCGCTCCGAGACCGACGTGGAGACGAGCTTCGGGACCACGCACGTCTACCGGTACGGCCCGGCGGACCCCGCGGCGGAGTCCCGTACGCCCGTCGTCCTGATCCACGGCTCGGGTGGCTGCTCGGCCCAGTGGTACCCCAACACCGCCGCCCTCAGCGCCGACCGGCCCGTCTACGCCCTCGACACCCCCGGCGACCCGGGCCGCAGCGTGCAGCGCGAGGTGATGTGGCAGCCCGAGCGCGCCGCCCAGTGGATGGACGAGGCCCTCGGCGCGCTGGGCCTGGACCGGGTCCACATGGTCGGCTCCTCCTACGGAGGCTGGCTGGTCATCAACCAGGCGCACCTGCGCCCCGGCCGGCTCGCCTCGGTCACCGCCCTGGACCCGGGCGGCCTGGAGAAGGTGGGGCTGCGGTTCTTCGCGTGGATCTTCGCCAGCCTCTTCGCGACCTTCGCCCCCAAGGCGATGCGGCCGACCCTGGCCAAGTGGCTGGAGCAGCCGGTGCTGGTCGTTCCGGAACTGCGGAGGTGGATCCAGGCGGGCGTCCGCGCCTTCCGGATCAAGCGGCCCGCCCCGCTGCCGCTGTCGGACGCGGAACTGGGCACGATCCGCCTGCCGTTCTACCTGATCATGGGCAAGCGGAGCCTGCTCGTGCACCCGAAGCGCCAGCTGGAGCGGGTGCCGCGGGTGATCCGCGGAGCCCGCGCCGAGATCGTCTCCGCGACCGGGCACGGACCGCAGCTCGACCACCCCGAGCTGGTCAACGCCCGGATGCTCAGCTTCTTCGAGGACGTCGACTCCCTCGACCCGGCCGGGCACAGGGCGGCGTAGAGCGGTTCGAGCGGGCCGGCTCAGCCGGTGCGGAAGCGGAGCCGGTACTCCGTCGGCGTGATGCCGAGCGTGCGGCGGAAGGCCCGTACGAGGGTGTCGGCGGTGCCGAACCCGCAGGCGGAGGCGATCCGTTCGAGCGTGGCATCGGTGGTTTCGAGCCGGCCCCGCGCCAGCTCCACGCGGGCCGACTCGATGTAGGCCGCCGGGGTCGTGCCCAGCTCCGATTTGAAGATCCGGGCCAGCTGCCGTTCGCTGACGTGCGCGTACGCGGCGATGTCGGCCAGGCTGAGCCGGCCGCCGAGGTGCCGTCGGACGAAGTGCCGCAGGTCTTCGGCGCGCCGCGTCGCGGAGACGGGCTCCAGCGGGACGCTGAACTGGCTCTGCCCGCTCGGCCGCTTCAGGTACATCACGAGCTGCCGGGCCACGCGCAGGGCGACGCCCTCGCCGAAGTCCTCCGCCACCAGGGCGAGCGAGAGGTCCAGGCAGGCGCTGATCCCGGCACCGGTCCACACCTCCCCGTCCCGGATGAAGATCGGGTCGGCGTCCACCTCGACCGCCGGGTGCTCGGCGGCGAGCTGCTCCGCGGTGGACCAGTGGGTGGTGGCCCGCCTGCCGTCGAGCAGCCCGGCCGCCGCCAGGAGGTGCGCCCCCACGCAGACCGAGGCGACCCGGCGCGCGCGGGCGGCGAGCGTCCGCACCTGCTCGACGAGCTCGGGGTCGGTGAGGGCGTGGACCCGGCGCGCGGAGTCCAGCTCGACCGCACCGGGCACCAGGAGCGTGTCGATGCTCCGGGTGGCGGCCTCGGCGAAGGTCAGGTCCGGCAGGACGCGCACCCCGGCGGAGGTGGTGACGGGGTCGAGGGTCCGCGCGGCCAGGACCACCCGGTAGCCGGCCTCGTCGTCCGTCTCCCGCGGGACCAGGGAGAACACCTCGGGCGGTCCGGTGACGTCCAGCAGGTCGACGCCCTCGAAGAGCACGACCACGATCAGCCGCTCGACGGGCTCCAGGGGCGCGGAAGCAGGGTCCGGGCCGTGTCCGTTGCTCATGTTGGCAACGCTAACATGTCAAGTAATCATCGCTTACGAGCCTGCTAGCATCGGGCCATGTCAACGGCCCGAGAACGCATCCTGGAAGCCACCGCGGAACTGCTCGCCACCAAGGACGCACCGGCGATCTCCACCCGGGCCATCTGCGACCGGGCCAAGGTCGGCATGCCCGAGATCTACCGCCAGTTCGGCGACAAGGAGGGGCTGCTCACCGCCGTCGCCGACCTCGGCTTCGAGCGTTTCCTCGCCAACAAGCGCCGCAATCCGCAGACGGACGATCCGGTGGCGGACCTGCGGACGGCCTGGGACAGCCACGTCGCCTTCGCGCTCGGCAACCCCCACCTCTACCGGCTGATGTTCACCCCGGCCGGAACGGCCAAGCCGCAGGCCATCGCGGAGGCGCAGGCCCTGCTCCTGGCAGCCGTGGAACGGTGCCGCGCCGCCGGCCGGCTGCGCACGAGTCCGGCGCTGGCGGGGCAGTCGATCCTCTCGGCGAACGTGGGCGTCTGCCTGATGGCCCTGTCCTTCCCCGAGCTGTACGGAGGCCTGGACGTCTCCCGGTCGGTACGCGACGCGGTGATCGGGAAGGTCACCGGAGACGAGCGGGAGGACACGAGGATCGGCGCCGCGACCGTCCTCGCCCAGGCGCTGGTCGATACCCTCACCGGAGCGGCGGCGCCGCCCGCCACGCCGTGACATCGTGAGGCCATGGCCATTGAAGTCCGCCCCGCTGCCGTGTTCGAGGACGTCCGTGCCGTGCTCGGCCCGAAGTCTCCCGAGGCCAACGTCTGCTGGTGCCTGAGCTACCGGATCCCGTCCGCGCTCAACAACGAACTCCGCGGCCCGGCCCGCGGCGCGTACGTGGCCGAACTGTGCCGCTCCCAGAGCCCCTTGGGGGTGCTCGCCTACGACGACGGCGAGCCGGCCGGCTGGGCCGCCGTCGCCCCGCGCTCGGACACCACCTTCGCGCGCAGCCGCAAGATCCCGCAGGTCGACGAGCTGCCGGTCTGGTCGCTGTGGTGCATCCGGGTGCGCCCCGGGCACCGCAAGAAGGGGGTCTCGCACGCGCTCATCACCGGTGCCGTCGAGTTCGCCCGCTCCCAGGGCGCACCGGTGATCGAGGCCTACCCGCTGGACAGCGGCGATGCCAGGGTCGACCTGACGATGGCGTACGCCGGGATCCGGAAGAACTTCGAACGCGCCGGGTTCACCCACGCCGCCGACACCACCTCGGTGCTCGCCGGCCATCCCCGGGTCCTGATGCGGCTCGACCTGCGCTGAGCGGGGCCGGGCCCCGCTGCGCCCGGCCGCCCGCGCCGCTACGCCCAGCTTCCGAGGGTGAACCCGTCGACCAGCGCGACGAACTCGTCCTCCTTCTCGAAGAAGGCGACGTGCCCGGCCTCGATCTCGGCGTACGTGCTGTGCGGGATCGCGGCGTGCAGGGCGCGGCTGTTCTCCACCGGGACCGTGATGTCCAGGGTGGCGCCGATGACGAGCGTCTCGGCCTCGATGCGGGGCAGCAGCTCCCGGATGTCGATGCGGGTGTCGAGGTCCACGTGGCGCAGGGTGCCGGGGGTGGGCGGCATGTTCGGGATCAGGAGCTCGACCTGTTCGCGGCCGATCGTGTTGAGGAAGCCCCGGCTGAAGCCGGTCATGGCCACGGCGCGCCCGAAGGCGGCCGGGTCGGAGGCGCCGAGCTGCTGCCACAGGGTGAAGAGGTTGCGCAGGTACTCGTCGCCGTCGGTGTGGGCCCAGCCGGCGACCAGGATCAGCCGGCGCACGAGGTCGGGGCGCAGCGCGGCCACGGCGGCGGTCACCGGCGCGCCCATCGAGAAGCCGAGCAGGTCCACCGGGCCGGTGTCCGCGTCCTCGATGACGGCGATGACCTGCGCGGCCAGCCCCTCCACGGTCAGCGGACCGCCCTCGTCCGTGGTGACGTCGGAGCCGGAGAGGTCGGGGGTGATCACGGTGTGGTCGGCGGTGAAACGGGGCGCCGTCTGCCCCCAGTTCACGGCGGAACCGCCCGAGCCGGTGCCGTGGACGAGGACGAGCGCGGGGCCCGTGCCGGTGCGCCCGTAGCGGACCTCGGCGTCGGCGACGCGCACGGTGGCGGTGGTGGTGCCGGCGGCGGTGGCGAGGGTCGTGGACATGGCTGCTCCTCCTGGTGCGGTGACCGCCGGGGGCGTTCCCCCTCCGGCTGAACCCACACTGCCGCCGCGCGCCGGGGGCCGGGAGAGACCCCCTGAACCTGGGACCGCCGATCCCTGGATAAGCCGCGGGGCGACGACGGAGGTCCGGGACGCGATGCGGGGAGGGCTGCGACGCGATGCGGGGAGGGCCGCGACGCACAGCCGGGAGGGCCGCGCCGGGACCTCGTAAGGCCGCGCCGGGACCTCGTAGGGTCGCCCCGAGACCCCGTAGGGCCACGGCGCGAAGCCGGAGGGGTCCGGCAGGATGGCCATCATGACGATCGACCGCCGTGAACTCGCCGATTTCCTCCGTCGTTCGCGCGAGCGGGTCCGCCCGCAGGACGCGGGCCTCACCGCCGGGCCCCGGCGCCGCACGCCCGGCCTGCGGCGCGAGGAGGTGGCGCAGCTCGCGGGCATGTCGGCCGACTACTACATCCGGCTGGAGCAGGCCCGCGGCCCGCAGCCCTCACCGCAGATGCTGTCCGCCCTGGCCCGCGCCCTGCGCCTCGGCGACGACGAGCGCGACCACCTCCACCTGCTCGCCGGGCACCGCCCGCCCGCCGCGCGGATCGCCGGCGACCAGGTCGGCGCGGGCCTGCTGCACCTCCTGGACCAGCTGCCCGGAACCCCGGCGCAGGTGCTGAGCGACCTGGGCGACGTACTGGCCCAGAACGAGATGGCCCGCGCCCTGCTGGGCGGCGTGTGCACGGTGTCCGAGCACGGCCGCAACATCGTCTGGCGCTGGTTCGCCGACCCGGCCGCGCGGGACGCGTACCCCGCCGAGGAGCACGAGCGGTACAGCCGCCTCCATGTGGCGGACCTGCGGGCGGCCGTCGCGAGGCGCTCCTCGGATCCGGCCGCCACCCGTTTGGTGGAGCGCCTGCGGGAAGCCAGTGCGGAGTTCGCCGCCCTGTGGGAGCTGCACGAGGTCGGCGTCCGCCGCCACACCCGCATGCGGGTGATCCACCCCGTCATCGGCCCCGTGGACCTCGACTGCCAGGTGCTGCTGGCCCCGGAGGGCGACCAGCGCCTGCTGCTCCTGACGCCCCCGCCCGGCACGGACACGGCGGACCGGCTGAACCTCCTCCGGGTCGTCGGCACCGAACAGTTCTCGCAGCCCGGTTGACACATACCGTCCCAAAGTGCACCCAAACGGGTCTGATGATCAGATGAGGCGATATTCCCGGAGTCGAACCTCGCAGAATGGAGCCAGAGATGGCCACCCTCCCCTTTGACGACGTGACCGACTTCGAGAACGCCGACCGCGGATTCATCGGTGCGCTCGTGCCCGCCGTGGTCACCGACTCCGAAGGCCGCACCGTCTGGGACAACGACGCCTACGACTTCCTGAAGGCCGAGTGCCCCGACACCGCGAACCCCAGCCTGTGGCGCCAGGCGCAGCTCACCGCCAAACAGGGGCTCTACGAGGTCACCGACGGCATCTACCAGGTGCGCGGCCTCGACCTCTCGAACATGACCCTCGTCGAGGGGGAGCGCGGGGTCGTCGTCATCGACCCGCTCATCTCCGCGGAGACCGCCGCCGCCGCGCTCGCGCTCTACCGCGAGCACCGGGGCGACCGCCCGGTCACCGGCCTGATCTACACCCACTCGCACGGCGACCACTTCGGCGGCGCCCGCGGCGTGCTCCCGCGCGGCACGGAGGAGGGCGTGCCGGTCCTCGCCCCCGAAGGCTTCCTGGAGCATGCGGTCAGCGAGAACGTCTACGCCGGCAACGCCATGACCCGCCGCGCCGTCTTCATGTACGGGGACCGGCTGCCCAAGGGCCCGGACGGCCAGATCGGCGCCGGCCTGGGCATGACCACCTCTACCGGCACCATCACCCTCATCCCGCCCACCGTGGACATCACCGCCACCGGGCAGGAGGAGACGGTGGACGGCGTACGCATCGTCTTCCAGCTCACCCCCGGCACCGAGGCGCCGGCCGAGATGAACTTCCTCTTCCCCGACAAGCGGGCGCTGTGCCTGGCGGAGAACGCCACGCACAACATGCACAACATCCTGACCCTGCGCGGAGCCGTCGTACGCGACTCCCGCATCTGGTCGCGCTACCTCGACGAGGCGATCGAGTACTTCGGCGACGGGTACGACGTGGCCTTCGCCTCCCACCACTGGCCCACCTGGGGCCGGGAGAACGTCGTCTCGTTCCTGTCCGTCCAGCGGGACCTGTACGCGTACATGCACGACCAGAGCCTGCGCCTGCTCAACGACGGCCTCACGGGACCGGAGATCGCCGAGGAGCTCCAGCTGCCGCCGGCCCTGGAGAACTCCTGGCACGCCCGCGGCTATTACGGCTCGCTCTCCCACAACGTCAAGGCGGTCTACCAGCGTTACCTGGGCTGGTTCAACGGCAACGTCGCGACCCTCTGGGAGCACCCGCCCGTGGAACTCGCGAAGCGCTACGTCGACTCGATGGGCGGCCCCGACGAGACCCTCACGAAGGCCCGCGGCTACGCGGACTCCGGAGACCTCCGCTTCGCGGCCACCCTCCTGAACCACCTGGTCTTCGCCGAGCCCGGCCGTACGGACGCCAAGGAGTCCCTGGCCGCCGTCTACGACAAGCTCGGCCACGGCGCGGAGAACGGCCCCTGGCGCAACTTCTACCTCAGCTCCGCGATGGAACTGCGCCACGGGGTCAACGCGCCCCTGCTCGACACGTCCAACCCCGAGATGGTGCCGGCCCTGACCACCGAGATGCTCATCGACTCGATCGCCGTCCGGATCGACGGCCCCCGGGCCTGGGACGAGGACCTCACCATCGACCTCGTCCTCACCGACGAGGGCGCCCATCACCGCCTCACCCTCGTCAACGGCGCCCTCACCCACCGCAGGGTCACCGATCCGCGCACGCCGGCCGGCCTGACCCTCACCCTCACCAAGCCCCAGCTCGTGGCCGTCCTCGCGGGCCGGGCCCCGGACACCCTCTCCACCGCGGGATCCCCGGCGCTGCTCAGCCGCCTGTTCTCGTACGTGACGAAGGCCGACCCCGCCTTCGCGGTCGTCACGCCCTGACGCCCACCGGGCAGCGGGGTCAGGCCGCGCGGCAGAGGTCCGCGGGGGCGATGGCGATGGTGCTGATGGCGCTGACGGCCCCCGCGGTCTTCGACCGGTCCTGCGCGAAGGTGACGAGGCGCAGCACGGCGAACCGCGCGACTCCGGCGAGCGCGGAGGCGGACAGGTAGACGATCTGCTCGCGCACCGCACTGGGCGAAGCCTCGACCTGCCGCAGGACGAGCATCGCCGCGCAGGTCACCGCGTACGCGGCCGCCGCCGATCCGGCCGACTGCCAGTGCTGGCGCCAGGTCGCCCGCGCACCCGCGCCGAAGGTGAAGCGGGCGTGCAGCTCGGTGGCCAGGAGCGTGGAGACGACGGTGACCAGGGCGTTGGCCAGGGCCCAGGGGATCCAGGAGCCGAGGGCCGCGACGGCGAAGCTGGAGGCCGTCCCCACCCCTCCGCCGCAGAGCATGAAGCGGGAGAAGGCGGTGAGGGCGCCGGATCCCGCCGGCTTCCCGCTCTGCACTGTCTCCATGATCCAACCCCTCCGGTGGTGACTTCGTGGAACGCCCGGTCTCCGGCCGCGGGCCATGAGGTGCGCCGCCGTGGTGCCATGATGGCACACAGGTGGCGCCATGACGAGATGTTTATGGCGCCACCCCTGCTTCTCGCGGCATCACGGCATCTGCGTGACCCACGTCACACGGGGTTCCTGTCAGGAATCGGCCCGCTGTCCCGCTCATCCCACCGAGAGCCCAGCAACCGGCCAACCGACAGGAGCACCCCATGAAGCACCGCATCGTCGTCCTCGGCGCCGGCTACGCCGGTTCGGCCATGGCGGGCAGCCTGGCCCGCCGGCTGTCCCCGGAGGACACCGAGATCACCGTGGTCAACGCCGAGCCGGACTTCGTCGAGCGGCTGCGCCTGCACCAGGTGGCGGCCGGCCAGGAGATCGCGAGCCGCAAGCTCGCCGACCTCTTCGCGGGCACCGGGATACGGCTGCACCTGGGCCGGGTCACCCATCTCGACCCCGAGCGCCGGACCGTCATGGTGGCCGCAGACAACGGCCGCGCCGACGAGCTCGGCTACGACACCCTCCTCTACGCGCTCGGCAGCCGCGGTGACGACCGCGGAGTCCCCGGCGTCACCGACCACGCCTTCGACGTAGCCGCCCGGCCCTCGGCGCTGCGCCTGCGCGAGCGTCTGGACGGCCTGCCGACGGGCGGGACCGTCCTGGTCGTCGGCGACGGGCTGACCGGGATCGAGACCGCCACCGAGATCGCCGAATCCCGGCCCGGCCTGTCGGTGACGCTGATCGCCCGCGAGGAGCTGGGCGCCCGGCTGTCCGCCGGAGCCCGCGCCCACCTGCGCCGGGCCTGCGACCGGCTCGGCATCACGGTCCTGGAGCACACCGCCGTCGAAGCCGTCGAAGCGCGCCGGGTGCTGTGCGCCGACGGCGCCGCCCTGCCGTCCGACGCGACCGTGTGGGCGGCCGGGTTCGCGGTCGCCCCCCTCGCGGCCGACGCAGGGCTGGAGGTCACCGCGGACGGCCGGATCCTCGTCGGCCCCACCATGCGCTCGCTCTCGCACCCCGACGTCTACGCCGCCGGGGACGCCGTCCACACCCTCGGCGAGAACGGCCTGCCGCTGCCCATGTCCTGCGCCTCGGCCGGCTTCACCGCCATGCAGGCGGTCAAGGCCGTCGTGGGAAGCCTGACCGGCGCCGGGGTCGGCCACGTCAAGCTGGCCTACCCGGGCAACCACATCAGCCTCGGGCGGCGGGACGGGATCCTCCAGCTGGTCGACGGCGCCGCGCGGGCGAAGCCCACGTACACCGGAGGCCGGAAGGCCGCGCGGATCAAGGCGGGCATCCTCGGCATCTCGCTGTGGGGCGCCGCGCACCCGACCTTCGGGCTTCCCGTGCGGCGGCGACGCCTGGCCGCCGTGCCGGACGCATCCGCCCGCAAGGCGGTCGCGCAGTCGTCGTAGGGTGACCCGTATGGCGACCATCGGCGAAGACCCTTTCGACGTAGGCCTGTTCGAGGCCGGCCGCAACCGGCTGGCCTCGCTGGCGTACCGCCTGCTGGGCTCCGCCGCCGATGCCCAGGACGTCGTGCAGGACGCGTACCTGCACTGGCAGGCCGCCGACCGGCAGCAGATCAGGGTGCCGGAGGCATGGCTGACCAAGGTGGTCACCCACCTGTGCCTCGACCGGCTCCGCTCGGCGACGGCCCGCCACGAACGCACCGCCGGCGCCTGGTTCCCCGAACCGCTCCTCGAAGGCGACCCGATGCTCGGCCCGGCCGAGACCTACGAGCAGCGCGAATCGGTCTCCCTGGCCGTACTGACCGTCATGGAGCGCCTGTCACCCGTCGAGCGGGCCGTCTACATCCTGCGCGAGGCCTTCTCCTACGGCCACGCCGAGATCGCCGGGATCCTCGACATCACGGAGTCCGCGAGCCAGCAGCACCTGCACCGCGCCCGCACCCGCGTCACCGCCACGCGCCGCCGCGGCGCCGGGGAGGTCGACCCCGCTTCGGCGCGCAGGATCGTAGAAGAGTTCCTGACCGCCGCCACCTCGGGCCGTACCGAACGGCTGGTGGCCCTCCTCACCGACGACGTGGTCGTGCTCTCCGACGGCAACGGCCTCGCCAGGAAGCTGGTGCGCTACGAGACTCCGCGGCGGGTCGCCACCGTCCTGCGGGGCGGCTTCACCTCCACGCCCGCGAAGCGCCGGCTCGCCGGCGGCACGCTCGCTCTGCACTACGCGGTCGTCAACGGCGCCCCCGCCGTCCTCTTCGTCCTCGGCGAACAGGTCGTGGGCGCCACGACCTTCGAGGTCGCCGAGGACGGGATCACGGCCGTACGGGGCATCGCGGCCCCCGCCCGCATCCGGCGCCTCGCCGAGGCCTGGCGGCGGCAGGAACCGCAGGCAGCGCTGATCAGCGAGTGGTGACGCCGGTGACGTTGGGGTCCAGGACGAGCACGGCCGACCCGTCGAGCATCCACGCGTCGAACTCCTCCTGCGTCCCGTAGACCGGCTGCCCGCCGAACTGCCGGGTGAGCGCGGCGAGTTCCGCGAGGGCCTCGGCCGGGCGGTCGCCGGCCAGCGCGGACCGCACGCGGCCGAACCGGGGGAGCACCTCGCGGGCGACGTGGGCGTTCCGCTCCGCGGCCAGCTCCTCGGTCGCCCGGCGCAGGGCATCGGCCATGAGGACCGCCGTGGCGGCCTCCTGCTCCAGGAGCCGGATCCGGGCCTCCGCGGCGGAGTCCGCACGGGCCGCGAGGAGGGCGATCTGGAGCCCCTGGACGATGCAGGCGGCGGCCACCTGGCCCACCACCCCGCCCACCAGCGCCCCGACGACGGGCACGGGCAGCAGGGTCTGGCCGACCACGCCGCAGCCCCAGGCGAGACCGGTCGACACGGTCGCGGCCGCCGAGCGCGCGGCGAACTGCCCGGGACCGCAGTTCCCCCGTGCGAGGTCCAGCCCGGCCTCGGCCACGGCGAACGCCGCCTGCGCGGCGGCCCCCGGGAGCGTCCCGCCGCCCAGCGCCGCCGGCAGCCTGCCGGCAGCAGCGGCGATCCGTACGGCCTCGCCGAGCGCGGCCGTCGCGCCGGAGCGGGCGGCCCCGCCGACGGCGGAGCCGACCGCAGTGAAGGCGGCGACGGAGGCCGAGGTCTCGCCCGCCCGCACGCGCGCCGTCTCGCGTGCGACCGCGCCCACCCCGGCGGTGAGCCCGCCCAGCAGGGCGGCGGGCTTGGCGGCGGCGGCCATCTGCCGCGCCCCGGCGTGCGCGAACTTCCGGTTCGCCCACCCGAGCGGGTCGCGGGCCGCCCGGTGCGCCTCGTCGAGCGTGACGCCCTCGCTGCGGATGTCGCCGTATGCGAGGTGATCGGTCACCTGGGCGCGGGCGTCCTGGTAGTTCTCGTAGCGGAGTCCCTCCGACGGCAGGGTGAGCCGCTTGTCCAGGACGTTCTCCACCTCCGCCAGCCGGTCGGAGGCCACCAGGCGCTGCATGCCGTCGTAGTGCGGCCGGGCGAGCTGCTCCGCGGTGGCGGTCGCGTTCTGGTAGAGCTTCGCCTGCGCCTGCCCCACGACGCGGTCTCCGAGGAGCAGGTTCAGGTCGGCCGGGTCGGTCTGCGAACCGCCCGGAGCCCACTCGGTGGAGACGGCGCGCACCGCGGAGCCCTTCTCCGCGGCGGACAGGTTGAAGGACAGCTCGTGCATCACCTCGAAGAGGTGCCCCGCGCGCTGCTCGTTGCCGATGTTCACGTAGCGCTCGGCGAGGGCCTGCGCCGTCTTCCGGGTCCGCAGCGTCTCCAGCGTGGCGACGGCAAGGCGGCGCGTCGCGCCGTCGGCGAGGGCCCAGGCGGCGGCGTCCACGCCACCGGGGAGGGACCGGCCTGCGGAGTGCTCCGCATCCTCCTTGTCCTCCTTCCGGCTCACGGGGCGGCCACGAGCCCTCCGAGCCGGATGCGGGTGTCCTTCACCACGCGCTCCGACAAGTCGGTGACCTGCCCGTCCTCATCGACGAGCGGGGTCCCGAGTACGGCGACCAGCAGACCGGCCAGCCCGACCAGGACCGCCACCTCGGCGCGCTGCTCCGCCGTGTAGGCGTCGTAGTCCCGCTGACCGTCCACCAGGGCCCGGAAGGCGGGCAGCCGGCGCCGCATCTCCTTGCGGATCCCGTTCAGCAGCTGCCGCACCTGACGGCTGCGCTTGCCCGAGGCCGCGAACCGGGCCTCCCTGAGGCGGAGTTCGGCCGCGTGCTTCTTGAGCTCGGCCGCCACGGCACGCTGCTTGCGCTTGTCGTTGCGGCCCTTCCACTCGAAGAAGCCGCCCACCGCCAGCAGGACCGGCAGGGCCACGATGCCCGTCAGCACCGCCGTACCCGCCGCCACCCCGCCGCCGCCTGCCGCCAGCGAACCGCCGCCCAGCCAGGCGAGGGTGGCGCTCGTCGCGGCCGCTCCGGACAGGGCGGAGATGGCCGTCCCCGTGGATGCGGCGGCGAAGGCTCCCACCGCCGCGAACGTCAGCGCCCCCGCACCGGCCCCGACGGCGGCGCCGCCCGCCAGTGTGAGGACCGCCGTTACGGCGTCCAGCTGGATCCCGCTCAGTTCCGGGTCCGGCAGCTCCGCCTCCGTCGGCCGGGCCACGGCCGTCAGCTCGACCAGGTCCACGTTCTTCAGCCGGGAGAACACCTCGGCGAACGGCACGAGCGCCTTGCCGTAAGCCCTGCGCCGGGCCCGCTCCTGGGCCGCGCTCTCGGCGGCGAAACGCTCGGCGAGCCGCTCCTGCCGCTCGACCAGCCTCTTGCGCCGCTTCTCGTTCTTCCGCTCCAGCCCCATGGCGTCGAAGATGGCTATGCCCACCGAGCGGCTCCCCGTTCCCTGCGTCCTCTGCCTGCGCGACGCACGCCATTTTGCAGCACATGTCGGCAAAGGGCCGGTGCCTTCCGCTACTTGGACACCGGGCCGGGGTGCTCGGACGGGGGCCGTACGCCGAACCGGGAGCCACTGGCCGAAGCGGAGGCCGCACGGATCGAACGGCTCGGCATTCGCTGGCTCGCCCTGGGCTGAGGCAGCCGCCGCGGTCAGCGGCCGGTCCGGTCGCGGCTCAGGGCCCGACCGCCCAGGACGGTGCCGGTCAGCCCGAGCAGCAGGGCCACGTAGGCTCCGCCCAGCCCGTTGCCGGTGCCGAGTCCGCCCTCGGCGGTGGCCGCGACCAGCCCGCCGAGGAGCATGGCGACCACCCCCGCGACCCTGGCCGCGGTGGCCCAGAGCTGCGCGTTTCCGGTGCCGGGTCGCCTCAGCAGCAGCACGGCGACGGCCACGGCTGCCAGCCCCAGCAGCCCGCCGACGGTGGCTCCGAGCCGTCCGGCGCTGAACTCGGTGACGCCTGCGGCGAGCGGCTCGGCCGTGGCGGTGATCAGGTGACGAGCGGACATCAGGACACTCCTCCGGTGTGGTGTGGTCCGAGCATCCCGGCCGGGCCGCGGCAGGTCGTCCCGCGAACGCGGGCACTTCGCGCTGCCACGGCCGCGGCAGGCGGCGCGGAGCTACCACGCACGTGGTAGCCGCCCACTCGTCCTCGAGCGGGATCCGCCCGCGGCGGCCCCGGGCTACGGTGCGCGCATGAACAGAGCACGCTTCCGCCTCCGGCCCGGTGTCAGGGACTGGCTGACCGCCGTCGGCGTGACGGCGGCGCTGCTGGTCACCGCCCTGTCGGGACAGGGGCAGCACTCCGGCCCGCTCGGCTACGTGCTGCTGGCGGTCGGCGGCCTGGCGCTGGCGGCGGGCCGCCGTGCGCCGGTCGCCGTCCTCGCCGTCACCGGGGTCTGCGCGGTGGGCTACCAGGCGGCGGGCTTCGACGTGGCCGCCGTGGCGTTCCTCTTCGCGGTGTACGCGGCCATGCGGGCGGGGCACCGCGTCATCACGGCCGCGGTGAGCGTGACCGTACTGGCCGCCCTCCCCCTGGCCGCCCTCGCCGCGGGCCGGCACGACACGGGCGAGGCCTTCGCGCAGGCCCGGGGCGCCCTCCAGATCGCCTGGCTCATCGCGGCGGCCGCCGCCGGCGAAGCCCTCCGGCAGGCCGAACGGCGGGCCGACGAAGCCGAGCGCACCCGGGAGGAGACCGCGCGGCGCCGCGCCGACGAGGAACGGCTGCACATCGCGCGGGAGCTGCACGATTCGCTCACCCATCAGATCTCGGTGATCAAGGTGCAGTCCGAGGCCGCCGTCCACGTGGCCCGCAAGCGCGGCGAACCTGTCCCGGAGGCCCTGCTGGCCATCCGGGAGGCCGGCCGCGAGGCGTCCCGGGAGCTCCGCGCCACCCTGGAGGCCCTGCGCGACGACGACACCACACCGCCGCACGGCCTCGCCCACATCCCGGAACTGGTCGAACGGTCCAGCAGAACCGGCATCCGCACCACCCTGACGATCCAGGACCGTCTGCACGACGAGGTACCGGCCACCGTGGGCCGAACCCTCTACCGCATCGTCCAGGAGTCCCTCACCAACATCGCCCGCCACGCGGACGCCACCACGGCATCGGTCCACATCGGCCACCGCCCGGACGCCGTCACCCTCCGGATAGACGACGACGGCAAGGCCACACAGGCCGCCGCCCCCGAACCGGGCATCGGCCTGCTCGGCATGCACGAACGCGTCACCGCCCTCGGCGGCCGCCTCCGGGCGGCACCGCGCGCCGAGGGCGGCTTCACCGTCCGCGCCGAACTCCCCCTGCGGGGCACCTCGTGATCCGCGTCCTCCTGGTCGACGACCAGCCGCTCATCCGCAGCGGATTCCGCGCGTTGCTGGACCTCGAGGACGACATAGAGGTCGTGGCCGAGGCCGCCGACGGCCAGGAAGCCCTGACGCTCGCCCGGCAGCACCTGCCCGACGTCGCCCTCGTCGACATCCAGATGCCGGTCCTCGACGGCATCGGGACGACCCGGCGCATTGCGGCCGACCCGGCGCTGGCCGGCGTACGCGTCGTCATCCTCACCAACTACGGCCTGGACGAGTACGTCTTCCACGCCTTGTCCGCGGGAGCCGCCGGCTTCCTCGTCAAGGACATCGAGCCGGAGGACTTCCTGCACGCCGTACGCGTGGCCGCACGCGGCGACGCCCTCCTCGCCCCCGCGATCACCCGCAAACTCATCGACCGCTACGTCACCCAGCCGCCCCCCACCTCCCACCCGGCCACCGCGCTGTCCGGCCTGACCGCCCGGGAACGGGAGGCCGTCGTCCTGGTGGCACAGGGCCTCTCCACCGAAGAGCTGGCCTCCCGCATGGTGATCAGCCCCCTGACGGCCAAGACCCACATCAACCGCGCCATGACCAAACTCCACGCCCGAGACCGCGCCCAGCTGGTCATCCACGCCTACGAATCGGGCCTGATCACCCCACGGACCCCACACACCCCCTCCCGCTGACCTGGTGCGATCGTCCACTGGGGACGGCCCCCCGGGTCCGTCAGACTGCCCATATGACCGCCACCGAACAGACGACAGCCGTCCGATCCCCATCGGCGCCGCTCGTCTTCGCCGCCGGCGCGACGGTGGGCGTCCTCGGCGGCCTGATCGGTCTCGGCGGCGCCGAGTTCCGCCTCCCGCTCCTCATCGGCATGTTCGGCTTCGCGGCCCTGTCGGCCGTCATCCTGAACAAGGCGATGAGCCTGGTCGTCGTGATCACCGCCCTGCCGGCCCGCCTCGCCGCGGTCTCCTCCGGCGACCTCGGCGCCCACTGGGGCATCGCCGCCAACCTCCTGGCCGGCAGCCTCCTGGGCGCCTGGGCAGGAGCGTCCTGGGCGGTGAAGATGCGCTCGGCCACCCTCTACAAGGTCCTCGCGATCCTCATGGTGGGCATGGCCGCCGCCCTCGTCCTCACCCACACCACCACGGTCGGGTCCCTCGACCTCCCCGGCCCGGTCCAGATCGTGGCGGGCGTGCTGGCGGGCTTCGGCATCGGCGTGGTCGCCGCCCTCATGGGCGTCGCCGGCGGCGAGCTCCTGATCCCCACGATCGTGCTGCTCTTCGGCGCCGACATCAAGCTCGCGGGCAGCCTGTCCCTCCTGGTCTCCCTGCCCACCATGCTCGTCGCCTTCGCCCGCTACAGCCGCGACGGCAGCTTCGCCGTCCTCGGCTCCAACCTGCGCTTCGCCACCCTCATGGCAACCGGCTCGATCGCCGGCGCCCTCCTCGGAGGCCTCCTCCTGGGCGCGATCCCCGACCTGCTCCTGATCCCGGGCCTGGCGATCATCCTCCTCCTCTCAGCCCTCAAGGTCGCCCGCCACACCTGAAGCCCAACGCGCGCCCTCAGCGTTGTCAGTGCCGCCTTCTAGGGTCCCGGCATGACGACGTTCCGTTCCGGCTTCACGCTCTGGCAGATGGTCCGCGGGGCACGTGAGCTCACCGAGCATCCGAGCGTGCTGGAGCGCATCGACGCGGTGCTGCGCATCATGGGCCCGGCCCACGGCGGGACGGGATACGGCAAGGGCAGACCGCTGGTGAACGCCCTGGAGGACGTGGCTCAAGAGTCCGTCCTGTGCGAGGCCTTCGCCCTCGCCCAGCGTTTCCAGCGGTTCGCCGCCTACGCCGGCGGCGAGCTGTTCCTCGAAATCCTGGAGAACTACTACGACGCGGAGGCGCGGCATATCAGCGAGGAAGCCATGCGCAGGACGGTGGCCCTGGGCGCGGACCGGGCGGTGGCCGTGCTGGACGCCCTCTCCGAGGGCGACCCCCACGCCACGGTGGCCGACGCACGGGACCTCTTCCGCGGGATAGCCCTGTCCGTGGACCACTTGGGCATCGGCACCGGCGAGGGCGGCATCCGGCTGCCCACGCGGGAGCGGAGGCGGCTCCAGCAGTACGGCCACATGGAGCTGGTGCTGAGGAACCTGCCGCGCCCGGCCTCGGCCGAGGCCGCGCGGATGGTCGGCGACTTCCTGGCCGATGCCGACGCGGGGCTGCTCGCCCAGCTGCTGGAGCTGAAGGCCCGGAGAGCGGGTCTTGACGCTCTGCGCGCCGCGGTGGAGGACGGGACGAGCTCCGAGAGCACCCTCCACGCCCGCCTGAGGAATCAGGAGTGGATCTTCGGCGGCGCCTACGTCGCGGAGTTGGCCCGCCGGCAGTACACGGCGGACACGATCCTCGACATCCCGCTCCTGCGCGGCGACGGGTCCCTGCACGTGGTGGAGCTCAAGCGCGCCAACATCAAGGACCTGGTGATCCGCCGCAGCGGCCACCTCATGCTGGGAGCCGCGGCCCACCACGCGGTGTCGCAGGCGCAGAACTACCTCCGCACCATGGACGAGAACCGCGAGGCCATCCTCGCGCGGCACGGCGTCGACACCCGCAGAGCCTCGGCAACGGTCGTGATCGGCCACCCGCGCTACGTGAGCGGGGACATCACCCCCGAACACATCGCGGAGACGCTGCGCACCTACAACACCCACACCTCGCGCATCGAAGTGATCACGTACGAAGCCCTGCTGGAGTCGGCGGCCCGGATGCTGGCCCTCGCCTCAGCCCAGCAGGACCCCGACCAGCCCGAGGACCCCACACCATGACCGAAGGCGAACGCCCCACGATCGAACAGCTCACCAGAGGCGGCCCTCGGCGCCTAACAGGGTTTCCCGGCGCACCGGGTTGGGGCCGGTGACGGCTTCGTGGAGCGCCGGTCAGGCGGTCAGGACGACTGGTGCGGTGCCTCCAGGGCGTCGAGCCAGCCGAGGAGGCGGGCTCCCTCGCGGGTCATGATCTCCGGGTCGCGCAGGGCGTTGGCCAGGAGCGACATGCCCTGATAGGCGGAGATGAGGGTGACGGCGAGGTCGTCCGGGTCGGGCAGGCCCAGGGCGCGGAACTGCTGTCCGGCCCAGTCGAGCAGGCGTCGGATCACTGCCCCGGCCTCCGCGTCGAGGGTCCCGTCCGCACGCTTGTCGAGCTCGACGGCCAGGGTTCCGGTGGGGCAGCCGTAGCGGGCGGCGATGTCGCGCTGGCCGACCCAGGCCTCGATCAGGGCCTTGAGGCGGTCCCGGGGGTCGGTCATCTCGTCCAGCCGACGGGTGAGTTCGTCCAGGTGTGCGCTGTGCTCGGTCAGTGCGGCCCGGACCAGCTCGTCCTTGGTCTTGAAGTAGTAGTAGACGTTCCCGACAGGGACGTCGGCCACGCGCGCGATGTCGGCGAGGGTGGTCCGTTCGACGCCCTGCTCGTGCAGGACCTGGGCTGCCGCGGCCGTGAGCCGCCGGCGCTTGTCGGCTCCCCGTGCCACCCGGGGCTTCACTGAGTCAGTCACCCAACCAACTATAGACAGCGCCCCGGAGCGTCGTGTTAGGGTCCATTCAAGTCAGCCAACTAACTAAGTAGCTAACTGGGCTACTGACACGGGGGTCGCAATGATCGTGGTGACGGGTACCACCGGCAACATCGGGCGGACGCTGGTGCCGCTGCTGGCCGAGGCCGGCGAGGAGGTCGTGGCCGTCTCGCGGCAGCCGCAGCCCGCGGGGCTCCCGGCCGGCGTCCGGCACGCCCGGGCCGACGTCGGAGACGCCGCGAGCATGCGGCCGGTCCTCGACGGCGCCGACGCCTTCTTCATCCTGCTGGGCGGTGAGCTCAACGGCCACGGCGAGAGCCCGAAGGCCCTGTTGGACGCAGCCGGGGCCGCCGGGGTCAAGCGGGTCGTCCTGCTCTCCTCCCAGATCAACCGCACCCGCCCGGAGGCCCTCTCGCACACCCGCCTGCGCGAGTTCGAGGCCGCCGTGCGCGCGTCCGGCCCGGATTTCACCATCCTGCGCCCGGGCGGTTTCGCCTCCAACGCCTTCGCCTGGTCCGAGTCGGTCCGCACGAAGCGCACGGTCTTCGCCCCGTTCGGCGATGTGGCGCTGCCCGTCGTCGACCCGGCGGACATCGCCGGGGTCGCCGCTGCCGCGCTGTGCGAGGACGGCCACGCGGGCCGTACGTACGAGCTGACCGGCCCCGAGGCGATCAGCCCCCGGCAGCAGGCCGCGGCGCTGTCCGAGGCCTTGGGCGAGGAGGTGAACTTCGTCGAACTGTCCCGCGAGGATGCCCACGCCCGCATGGCGCAGTTCATGCCGCAGGAGGTCATCCCCGGCACCCTGGACGTCCTCGGCGTCCCGCTGTCGGCCGAGCGGGAGGTCAGCCCCGATGTGGAGAACGTCCTCCACCGTCCGGCCGGTTCCTTCGCCGAGTGGGTCGCACGCGCCCTGCCGGCCTTCAGGTAGACCCTGTTCCGGCAGCTCGACCCCACTCGTGTCAAGGGGGGTGGCCGCCCGCCCGTTCGGGGGGCGGGCGCAATGATCTTGCGTCCACGCCCTGGAAGAGTCGTACCCAAGCGACCGAGCGGCCCGTACGGGCCGGGTCACGACCGGGGGAAGACACATGTACCGCAAGCGCATCGCCACCGCAGTACTGCTCGCCGCAACAACCGTCGGAGCGTTCGTTCCCGCGGCGGCGGCCCGACCGATCGACCCCGTGCAGCGGCAGTTGGACCTGCTCGTCGACGCCGACAAGGTCCCGGGCGCCTTGGCCTACGACGGCCGGACGACGCGTACCGCCGGTGTCGCGGACCTCGACTCGGGCCGGCCGATGGTCGACGAGCGGGGACGGATCCGGCTGGCCAGCAACACCAAGGCGTTCACCGCGGCAGCGGTGATGCGCCTGGTGGCGGACGGGCGGATACGGCTCGACGACCGCGCCGGCCGGTACGTGCCCCAGCTCTCCGGGCACACGATCACGATCAGGCAGTTGCTCAAGCAGACCAGCGGGCTGCCGGAGTACACCGCGCTGGTCGACTGGACCCGGCCCGGTACGCCCGAGGACTACCTGGCCCTCGCGCTCAAGGAGGAGCCCGGCTTCGAGCCCGGCACCGGCTGGGGCTACTCCAACACCAACTACCTCGCGCTCGGCATGGTGATCGACAAGGCGTCGGGGGTCGGCTTCCGCACGTACATCGAGCGCACGATCCTGCGCCCGCTGCACCTGGACGACACCTACTGGCCTGCGCCCGGCGAGCTGTCCCTGCGCGGACCGCACGCCCGCAACTACGGCATCCATCCGGCCGCCCCGGAGGCCGGCCGGATGGATCTGACCGAGCTTCCCGGGTACGAGTTCGGCGCCTCCGGCGGCCTCGTCTCCACGCCCGAGGACCTCAACGCCTTCTGGGACGGACTGTTCGGCGGCCGCATCCTGCCCGGCTGGGCGGTCCGCCAGATGACCCGGGACACCACCGCGGTCGGCGGCCGCGACGTCTACCCGGCGGGCAGCCGCTACGGCTACGGCATCGCCTCGATCCCCCTCAGCTGCGGCGGCGTCTACTGGGGCCACGGCGGCGACCTGCCCGGCAACTCCGTGGCCGGAGGCCGTGCCACGTCAGGCCGCGGCACCGTGACCGTCTACACCACTACCTGGGCAGCCGAAGGCGAAAGCCTGCGCCACCTCCAAGGCGCAGTGGACGCAGCCCTGTGCACCAAGCGCCGCTAGCCTCCCGGCGCAGCCGTCCATGAGCCAATGCGGCGCCCCGTGAGGGGACTTGGAGTCGGCGGCGGCCTGCCGAACGCAATGCTGTGCCCCGGTCGCGAGAGGCGGCCGGGGCACAGTTCGTTGGACACCGGGATCGGTCAGACGCCCGCTCCGGCCTCCGCGCCGTTCCGGGCCAGCCGGTTCACGGTGGCGATGACTTCCTCGGCGAGGGATTCCGTGTCGCCGATGGTGAGGTAGGTGACGTCGGCGACCGTGTGGAGGCCGCGGACGAGGAAGGCGTAGTCCACTCCGTCTTCGAGGAGGAGGACGATCGGCTTGCCGAGGGCCGAGGCCCAGCCGATCTCGATGTGGGTGCCGGGGGAGGCGGGGTGGCCGGGGAAGGCGACGAAGACCGTGCTCGCGGAGATCTCGTCGTAGTCCAGGCGGGTGCACTCGTCGGGGGTGAGGAACTTCGCGCCCCAGGACTCGCGGCGGTGGGCGTTGTAGACCTGGTAGTCCTCGGCCTCCAGACGTTCGATGAGCGTCTCGAAGCGGGTGCGGGCCTCGGTGTTCATGGCGCCGTCCGCGTCGACGAGGGCCTTGAAGGGGCCGCCGAGGAAGACGCTGCGGGTCTGCTGGACGGCTGCGGTGGCGGTGGGGGCTGCGGTCGTGGTGGTCACTGCTTGACTCCCGTGACGATGTGGAACGGCGGTTGGGCGGTCTCGGCCGGGTCCGGTCCGGGCAGGGCCGAGGGTTCGGTGAGGAGGGGTTCCTCGACGGTCAGGTCGATGAAGCCGGCCCCGGTCAGGACGTCGAGGTAGGTCTGGCGGGGCCAGTGGTGGTCGATGAGTTCCAGGGGCTCACGGCCGCCGGGCTGGTCGAGGAGGACCTGGCGGCGCTCGCCGGGGGCGTAGGTACGGCCGGGTTCGCCGCTGCGGAAGGTGGAGAAACGGACGCCCGTGGTGGCCGGGTTGGTGTCGAGGACCGCGTAGCGCCCGCCTGGGCGCAGGACGCGGTGGACCTCGGCGGCGATCTCGTGCAGGACCGGTACTTCGCCGACGTTGATGAAGACGTAGCAGGACATGGCCGCGTCGATCGAGTCGTCGGCGAGGAAGGCCAGTTTGCCGCTGTCGATCTGCCGGTAGTCGATGCGGGGGTGCGGACGCAGGGTCTGGCCGATCTCCAGCATGCGGGGGGAGATGTCGGCGGCCACGACCCGGACGTCGGCGCAGGATTCGGTGACGCGGGTGGCGACCTTGCCGGGGCCGCAGCCGTAGTCCAGGACCGTCCGTACGGCAGGGCCGCCGATGCCGAGGGCGCTGAAGACGGCCGGGTAGCCGATGAGGCGCTCGGGGAGGTCGTCGTAGGCGTCGAAGCCGTCGGCGATCGAAGGGGTGGACTGCCAGTGGGTGCTGGTCGTCATGGCGGGAGCCTTTCAGCCTGCGACGGGGACGGGTGCGGGTGCGGGGGAGATGCTCGGCCAGCGCTCTTCGACCAGCCGGCGGTAGAGCGGCCACAGGAGCGCCAGCCGCTCCTCGCCGACGTGTTCCTTGCTGCGGATGCGGCGGTGGATTTCGAAGAGGACCAGCACCTGGGTCCAGTACTCGGGCAGCCCGTGGGTGCGCGGATCGGCCGCGAGCCGGTGCCGGCCGGTGCGCAGCTGCTCCTCCACGGCCAGCACCTCGCGTACGTAGGGCCAGTTGTCGCCCTCCGGCATGGAGGGGAAGTCCCGGGCCGGGGGCTCGTCGGCGGCCGGATCGGCGAGGACCTCCAGGGCCCGGACGTGGTCGGGGTCGTAGAGGTGCAGGGAGCCGACCTGGTGGACGTACGAGCCGAGGGGGACGCCGAGTTCGCGGGCGAGCATCTCCTGGAGGAAGGTGAAGGAGAAGACGTCGCTGGTCATGCCGCGGTAGACGTCGTTGGCCCGCATGAACCCCACGCCGTGCAGGGCGCCCTCGCGCAGCAGGAACTGCAGGCCGAGGGTGCAGGAGACGTCCGGATTCCCCGCGACCTGGAGTTCCTCGCCGCGGAAGATCTGGATGACGGCCCGCTTGGAGTCCGGATCCTCCCGGAGCGTCTCCACGACGGCCGGCCACTGGTCGGGCCTGCCCTCGGAGGCCCCGAACAGGGCACGTCCGTAGGCGGTTCCCGTCAACCGGCGCCCGTCGGCGGAGTACTTGCGGATACTGGGCGCGTAGTACGCGATGAAGTCCAGGTCGTCCCGCCCGGCCAAGTACCACAGGGCCTCGGCGAAGTTGAAGACGATGTTCAGGCGCCGGGCAGGGACGAGGGGCACCCGCTGGTCCGCCCGAGCGAGCCGGAACCGGACGCCGAGCTGCTCGCGGCTGGCGTAGCCGCGCGGAGCATTGCGGTACGCGGGCTCCTCGATCAGCGACCGCAGCATGCGCGGGTAGGCCTGGTGAAAGGTTTCGAAGTCCACGGGGTCGCTCTCTGCCGACGAGGATGATCCACTCCGCCGGAACGTACTGGCCTCCGGCCCCGGCCTTCCCGTCCGACAGGATCCGTACCTCCATGGACCAACAGGAAGAACCGCAGGTCAGAGGCGATCGAGTAGCCCGGATGGCAGAACCGGGCCCCAGCCCGATACGTCGGGTACCGCCCGCCCATCGGGTGAACTGCTGATCCGGACGCACGGCATCACCGCAGGTCAAGAGCGAGAGAAACGTCAATTCGACTATGTGGAGCCGGTATCCGGCATTGACGGTGCTGTGACTGTGTGACGATCTTGCGCCGGAGGCCGTCGAACCCTCGACGGGCGGTTCCTGGAGGTCCCGATGGCCAGTGGTGAGATGTCGGCAGCGGTGCTCCGAGCCCTGGGCAAGCCCCTCGAAATCGAAACCAGGGCCCGGCCCGTCCCCGGTCCCGGGCAGGTCCTGATCCGGGTCCTGGCGGCCGGGCTGTGCCACACGGACCTCCACCTGGCCGACGGCTCCGCCGTCACCCCACCGCTGCCCATCGTCCTGGGGCATGAGATCGCCGGCGAGATCGCCGAGATCGGACCGGGCGTCACGGCGGCTCCGGGCGACCGGGTCCTCGCCTACTACTACGAGGGCTGCGGCCACTGCACGTGGTGCGCGGACGGCTCGGAGAACCTCTGCCCGGCCCCCGCGGCCAAGGTCGGCTTCGACTCCGACGGCGGACTCTGCGAGTACTACCTGGCCGGCGCCCGCTCCCTCGTGCCGATCGCGGACACGGTCTCCTTCGCCGAGGCCGCCGTCCTCGGCTGCTCGGGAACGACCGCCGTCCGCGTCGTCCGCTCCGTCGCCCGCACCGCCCCCGGCGAAACCCTCACGGTCATCGGCGCCGGCGGGGTCGGTCTCGCCGTCGTCCAGGTCGCCGTCGCCGACGGAGCCCGCGTCATCGCCGTCGACCCCCACGCCCCGAGCAGGGAACAGGCCCGCCGGTACGGGGCCCACGCCGTGGTCGACCCGCTGGCGGTCGACCCGGTCGCCGCCGTCCACGATGCGACGGAGGGGGCGGGCTGCGACGTGGTGGTCGACACGGTCGGCAACGCGCACACCCCCGGCCAGGCCGTACGCATGACGGGAACCCGCGGCCGCGTCGTCCTGGTCGGCTACACGGGCAAGCCCGCGACCCTCGACGTCCTCGACGTGGTCGTACGGGAATCCGAGATCCGCGGTTCCGTGGGCGCCACCCTCGCCGACGCCCACACCGTGATGCGGATGGCCGAAGACGGTCTCATCCGCGGGCACGTGGAAGCCGAGTACCCCCTGGCCCAGGTCAACGAGGCCCTGGCCCGCCTCGCCGCCGGCGAGGTCACGGGCCGCCTGGTCGTCACTCCCTGAAGGCAGCCTCCGGTGAACGCCTCGGGCCAGTGATTTCCGGTGAGTTGGTGCACGGAGAGGCCACGGCAGGAGTAGAGAGCCCAGACAACGACGAAGCCCCAGGTCGCTGACCTGGGGCTTCGTTCAAGAGCGGTCAGCTGACGACGAGTGTCCCCTTCATGTCCGGGTGGACGGAGCAGTAGAAGGAGTAGCTGCCGGGCTTGGACGGTGCAGTGAAGGTGCCGGACGCGCCGCCTTCGATCGTGCCGGTGTCGAAGGCGTAGCCCTCGGTGGCGGTCAAGGTGTGCGGAGCAGAGTCCTCGTTGATCACGGTGACCTTTGCGCCGGCGGCTACCTTGACGTCCGCAGGGATGAATTTGAAGTCCTTGATGCGAACTTCCGTACCCTCGACCGTCACGGTCGACGTGCCGACGGGTGGGGACAGGGGCGCGGCGCTGGTGCTCGTGACGCCGACGATGGCGAACAGGGCGCAGGCGGCGCCGACCGCTGCTCCCCGCGTGCGGTTGCGAATGAGGCGGGAACGGGTGAGCGACATGGCCACCCCTCTCATGGATCCGTGATGGGCTTGATGGCTCCCCCGAGCCGGGCCTCGGCCCCGCAGATGTGCCAGGGCAGGGCGGCGCCGCAGCTGGTGTCGGCTCGGGAACGGAAGGCTCCCGTTCGGACCTGAGCCGCTCCCCTCCATTGTCCCAGGCCCCCGCTACCGGGGCATTTCGTAGCGGAGACTCGATCGCGTGTCCGGACCGCGGCCGCTTTTCGGACCCGGTGCAATGGGGCTTTCAATCCGTGTACGGCAGCCAGGCGTTGTTGTTCGCGTTGTACCAGTAGCTGCGGCCGGCGTTCTGGGCGACCGTGCGGAAGGGGCGGCCGTGGTCGTCGATGCGGGTGGTGCCCTGGCGGTCGCCACTGCTCCAGGCCAGCTCCAGGTACCAGCTGACGTCCTGACCGAGTGTGGCGGCGTCGATGTTCAGCACCTGGGGGTCGGTGGCGGAGACCTTGTACGGGAAGTCGGTCGAGGCCGTCGGCCGCTCGCCCTCCTTGCCGGGTACGGGCCTGGCCCTCGGGGAGGCGTCGTCCAGGTTCACGGCGAAGGACGCCGGCACCAGCGTGCCGCCGCAACCGGAGCCCATGGTGTACGCGTTCCAGCCGGGAGCCTTGCGGGCGCTCACGACATGGACGTACAGCGCGTGCAGGACCGCGGGCTTGCCCTCGGTGCCGTGGACGGTCAGCTCCATGCGCAGGTGCCCCGCCGGGACGGCGTTCAGGGCCCGGGCCCACCCTTCGGTCGCCTGCCCGGCGGGGGGCGGGGGGACCGTGCCGGGTGCCTTGTCCAGGGCGAACCACTGGTCGCAGGGGCTGTCCCAGTTGTCGGGCAGGACGTTGACCGTGAACGGGGCCGTGGGGGAGGCGCCTTCCTCGGCGGTGGCGTGAGAGGTCGACGTTGCCGAGGGGGACGCGGAGGGTGCCGAGGGAGACGAGGGCCCGGGGCTGGACGGGGGCGCGGGATCGGCTGTGGGCGTGGGCGACGACGACCCGCCGGAGGGCAGGGCCGGGCCCGCCTCCGCCCGCTCGTGCGAGGACGACTGGACGGCACCGTGGCGCGTGCCCCCGTTCCCCGCATCTCCCATGGCGGAGACGGCTGCGGCGGTCCCCGCCACCGCGGCGGTGGCCACGGCTGCCGCAACGGCGAGCAGCAGCCGAGGCCGCCGGGCCCCGAGTACGGAGGCCCGGGCGGTGCCCGTCTGGACAAGGGCGTCGGGGGCGTGTGCGGGGGCCTCCGTTACCGGTGCGGGGGCCTGGGCGGGGGCGGGGGCCTCCGCCGGTGCCGGCGCGGGGCCGGTCTCCGCCTGAGGCCGGACCTCCGAAGCCTCCCCGACCTCTCCAGCCACCACCACCGCCGATGCGGGCGGCACCGCCGGTGCGGCGTCACCGTCCCGGGGCGCCGCGGAGTCCGCCGCCCCCGAACCCGGGGCCTGCCCCTCCGTCACCCCCCGTCGCCGCTCCACCAACGCCAGCAGCCACTGCTGGTGCAGCGCGAGCAGTTCCTCGGCCGACGCACCGCAGACTCGGGCGAACCGCTCCACCGGGGCGTACTCCGTGGGCACGGCCGCGCCGCTGCAGTAGCGGTGCAGCGTCGAGTTGCTGGAGTGCAGACGCTTCGCGAGAGTGCCGTAGCTGCGTCCCGAGCGCTCTTTGAATTCGCGCATCAGCTCCGCGAACCGCTCCGTCTCCGTGGCCATTCCACCCTCCCCCTCATCCCGGAAGCACGTTCCAGGCTCACCCGATTGCCCAGGTGAAAGGGGTCGGGAGCGTTACAGGGTTCCTACTATCCCGGTCCGGACGCCACTGGGACAAAACCGGCCCCACAGTTGCGTCATCAGCCCGTCGGTCCGCCGACCGGCACAGCAGCCCCACCCAACGTCTCGTCAGGCGGGAAGCGGAAGCCTCCGTCTGACGACCGCACCGACACGGAGAGTTCCCCATGCGCACCTACCGACTCCGCACCATCGCCCTGGCCACCGCCACCGCCGGCCTCGCTCTGGCCCTGACCGCCTGCGGCGGCTCGGACAGCGCCGGTGGGCCGACCGCGAACCCCGCCGCGACCAAGAGCGCGGACAAGCCGGTCTCGACCGGGACCGTGACGCCGTCCGGGGAAGGCGCCTCCGCCGCCCCGTCCGCCGGCAAGGTCACGGGAAACGGCGCGGCCACCGTCACCCCGGCGAAGGCCGGTTCGGGCGGCAAGGCCACGGGGGACACCACCGGTGACTCCTACGCCTACACCCACCCCTGCTCGGCGCGCCAGCTGACCGTCAAGGTCACTTCCCCGAAGGGCACTCCGGCCACCGTCCGCGTCATCACCGTGACCAACAACGGTTCCACCTCCTGCGGTCTGGACTACTTCCCCACCGTCGGCTTCAGCGCCAAGGGCAGTGCGCTCGGTATCCAGGCCACTGCCCCCGGCGGACTGGGCGGCGCCCCGGCGTACCCGGTGCGCCCCGGCGCCACCGCGTACGCGGCCGTGGACCTCAACCCGTCGGGCGCCAACGGCCCCCTGGCCGACGAGGTCAACATCCTGGCCGACAAGGAGCACATGCCGAACGCGGACGGCGTCAGCCTCCAGCTGGCCAAGCCGGGCAGCGTCGCCAACCCGAAGGTCGGCCTGTACCGCACCAACGCCCGCGAAGCGCTGAACGCCTTCTGAACGGACTACCACGCTGAGACGGACAGTGATGGCCTGCATCATTTCGACTACGGAGCGCGGCACACGGGGACGCCCGTCCCCGGCGTGGCGGCGCCGGGAGGCGAGCCATCCCTTCAGTGCCGAGGATGGGCGCGCCCTCCACCCCGTCTGCGGTCGAGGTGCCGAGTGGGAGCACGCATTCCTTCCGGTACCTGGCCGCCGGTGATGACCGGTTCAACGACGAGGGCGCCGGCGCTGTCATCGCACTTCTCGTGTGGAACGCGTTGAGGGGCCCTAGTGCCGTCCGGCACTAGGGCCCCGAAGGAACTGCTACACCATCTGCCGACCCCAGTACTGCGTCGGCCTGCTGTTTCCGCGGACCTGACCTGCTTGCTGTCGGGGGCGCGGGGATCGCGGTTGCTTGACCGGAGACCACCTCACTATCGATGTCCTGCGGTACCCGGGCTCAGCCCTTCGGCCCGGGCGATCCTGATGGCGGTCAACTCCTCCGTTCTTCCCTCTGATGGAACCGATCACTTGCCAAAAGGGGACTGCGTACTGCTGGTGATGCGAACTGCTCGGCGGCCTGGGGCAGCGCCGCTCTTCGGCAGCCAGCCCCGTCGCCCATCCTGCGTCTGCTCTGGCTTGGAACCCCACTGCCGAACGTCCCGGTACGCGCGCCCGCAGCCGACGCCTTTACCGAGGTACTGCTCACTGACTCCACTGCTGGTACTGCGAACTGCACTTACTGAACTGCCACTGCGTCAACTGCGGTACTGCTCGCGGCAGCCCCTGATCACTGCGGGCCGCCCGGTCCGGTCGCCAGTCCCGTCGCCGTCGTGCAACAACCATGGCTTCGGAACTCCACCACCGCACCGTCCTACGCACTGCGTGTACTGATGCCCGGCAGTTCGTCTCTCCGGGCCTTGCTCGATCTCGGCTACGAGAGAAACCATAGCCACGCCACAATCAAATGTCTACTCCGGCCGCTACAGATTTTCGCGTGTTCGACGAGGAGGTAATCGGGTTCGAACGCGGCCTGCATGACTGCGCGGGCAGCCAGGGCAGGGCGGGCAATAGAATCGGCCTTCATGTCGAAGCCTGACGAGCTGCTCGTGAACGTCGCCGCCCTGGTGGAGTCCGGGCAGAGCAACCAGATGTCCCTGACCGTGGTCACCGGTGGTGCTGTCATCACCGGCCGGCTCGCCCCCGAAGCCGTATGGAGGGAGCGGGTGTCGGAGGTGCTGAGGGATTCCGCCCGCCTGGGCGAGTTCGCCGCCATCTTCACTGCCACGACACCCCACGAGGGGCCGCCCACGCATCTGCACTTCCATGTGGCGCGGATCCTGCAGGGAACCGTGGGCATCCCGGAGACGGGCGGGATGTACCGCATCTCGATCGAGGACGTCAGCGCCTGGACCGTGGGCGACTTCAGCTACTCCGACAGCTGACTCGCGGCTACGGCGAGCACCCGCCGCAGCCGTGAGGGCCCGACCTGGCGGGTCTTGGTCGGGCCCTCACGGCTGTCACGGAGCGGCGAACCCGCCTCAATCCTGGAGGCAGGCGTCACGGAGCGCGGGATCAGGCGGCAGTCCGGGCCTGCCGGAGCTCTGCCTGGCCGAAGAGGATGGCGTAGCCGCCGGGGAGCCGGCGGAGGATCCGGGCCAGCAGGTCGGGGCCGGCGAGGCGGGTGACGACGGCGAGCACGGCGCCGGTGTCCCAGCGTGCGGTGGCGGGGGTGGCGCCGGTGCGGGTGGCCATGTCCTTGACGAAGCCCCAGCCGGTGAGCTGTTCGGTTGCGGGGATCTGGGCGGTTAGGGTGAGCGCGGCCTCGACGGGGAGGCAGTGTGCGAGGTCGACGCGTTCGTCTCCGGTGACCTGCCGGCCGAGGGCGCCGAGAACGGTGCGTACGGCTTCTTCGGCGCGTTCGAGGGTGGGGTAGGCGCCCTCGTAGCGGACGCGTTCCAGCATCTGCTCGAACGTCATGGCGATCGGGGCCGGGTTCGCTCGAGGTTGGTCGTACATGGTGCTGCGGTTGCCTTTCTCTTCGAGGGTTCGGTTTCATGCGGCCGCGGTCAGGTGGGCTGGGGGTGGCCGAAGAGGAGGTCGTAGCCGGGCGGGAGCTGGAGCAGGATCTCGCGGGTGAGGACGTCGCCGGCTGCGGCGGCCACGGTGGACAGGACGGCGCCGATGTCCCACAGGGCCGTCTTCTCGGTGGCGCCTTCGATCCAGGCCGCGGTCGCGCGGACGAAGCGTTCGGGCGAGAGCGGTTCGGCGGCCTGCAGGGGGTTGAGGAGGATCAGGGCTGCTACTCGCCGCGTTCCTGGACGTGGGCCAGAAAGGCTTCCCTGCGCATCGACATCACATCACCTCCGGGGAGGGTGGAGGAAGCAGAGGGGGGCGGAGGACGGGGTGCCGGAGGGGGAATCGGTTCCCCGTCCTCCTCCGCTGGGGGCAGGGCTGGTCAGCCGGAGATCTGCTTGTGGCCGGACTCGCCGCCGATGCTGATCTTGCGGGGCTTGGCGCGCTCGGCGATGGGGATCCGCAGGGTCAGGACACCCGCGTCGTAGTCGGCTTCGATGTGCTCGGTGTCGAGAGTGTCGGCCAGCATGATCTGGCGGGAGAACACGCCGAGCGGCCGCTCGGAGAGCTCCATCTGCACGCCGTCGGACTTCTCCGCGGGCCGGCGCTCGGCCTTCACGGTCAGCATGTTCCGCTCGACGTCGATGTCGATCGCCTCGGTGCTCACACCGGGGAGGTCGAAGGCGATCACGTACGCGTCGCCCTGGCGGTAGGCGTCCATCGGCATCACGGACGGCTTCGACCATGTGCCCGACGTGCCGGACAGCTGCTGGACGATCCGGTCCATCTCGCGGAACGGGTCAGTGCGCATCAACATCGCGAAACACCTCCAGTTGGTTCAGGCAGGAACTGCCAATGCGCTTCAACGTGCTCCCGTTGTAACATGTCATCGGAACGATGACAAGCAAGGAGTCATCTGGAGGATGACAGCGACGGAGAGTGACATGAATGAGGCCGCCGAGCCCACCGCACCAGTCCCCTTCCTGGCCGCCGCGGCGGCGCTGGAGGCCATCGACCAGGCCGTAAAGGACGCGCAGCGACCCCACGTGACCATGCCTGCGGGCAACGCGGTGCCCGCGACGGGCTCCGGCCCGCATCCGGCTCTGGCCGCACTGCTGATGTTGCGCGAGGTCCGTGAGCAGCTCGCGGGCTGGGAGAGCGGGCTGATCGAAACCGCCCGCGGCCAGGGCGCCAGCTGGGCCGACCTCGCGGGCCCGCTCGGGGTCGCCAGCCGTCAGGCCGCCGAACGCCGCTACCTGCGCCTGCGTCCCGGCACCGCCGGCAGCACCGGCGACCAGCGCGTCCAGGCCACCCGTGACACGCGCGCCGCGGACCGAACCGTGACCGCCTGGGCCCGCGACAACGCAGCCGACCTGCGCCGCCTCGCCGGGCAGGTGACCTCCCTCATCGGCCTGCCCGCCAGCGCCCAAGGTGCCGTCGACGACCTGAACGGGGCCCTCGCCGACAACGACGCCGCCCGTCTCGTCCGGCCGCTCGCCGACACCCGCCCTCACCTGCGACCCGAAGACGCCGAGCTCGCCGCACGCATCGACGCCCTGACCCGCCACACCGACCAGCTCCGACAGGACAGCCACGACCAGCGCACACGTGACTAGTTCCCGGGAGCAGTTCTCGTGGAGGTCGACCTGTGACGCCGGGGGGGACCTGGCGGAGACGTCCGCGCCCGAACGGCACTCTTTCGACGACCGAGGCCCGCCGATCCCGACGGGCACACTCGGTTCAGGCCGAGGACGGCGGCGCGGAGGATTCGGCGGCGCGGCGGTACTCGGCGTTGATGCGCTGTGCCTCCTCGAGCTGGTCCTCGAGGATGATGATGCGGCAGGCGGCCTCGATGGGGGTGCCCTGGTCGACGAGCTCCCGTGCGCGGGCGGCGATGCGCAGCTGGTAGCGGGAGTAGCGGCGGTGGCCGCCCTCGGAGCGGAGCGGGGTGATCAGGCGGGCCTCGCCGAGGGCGCGGAGGAATCCCTGCGTGGTGCCGAGCATGTCTGCCGCCCGGCCCATCGTGTAGGCGGGGTAGTCGTCGTCGTCGAGACGGCCGAACGAGTCGTCTGCTGTCATTGAACCTCTCTCATGGAACGCGTGGAGGGGCCCTGGTGCCGTACGGCACCAGGGCCCCGAAGGAACTACTACACCATCTGCCGGCCCTGATACTGCGCCGACCCTGTGTTTCCGCCGACCCGACCGAGACGCTGCCGGGAGTGCGGGGATCGCGTTTGCTCGACCGGAGACCACCTCACTATCGATGTCCTGCGGTACCCGGGCTCAAGGCCTGCGCCCGGGCGATCCTGATGGTGCTCGGCTCCTCCGTTCTTCCCTCGGTGATCAACTGCTCACTGACTTCACTGCTGGGTACTACGTACTACGAGCTGCAACTGCGGGTACTGCTGCCCGGCAGTTCGTCTCTGCCGGGCCTTACTGTCTCTCTGGGCTACGAGAGAAACCATAACTACGTCACCTCTCAATGTCTACCTCGGCCGTCATAGATTTTTGTTCCCGCCGAGGAGGGCCGGACGTTCGCGTCGGCCCAGATACCCGACACGCGCGTAACCCCCGGCATGTGGGAGGGCCCGACCGGCGCGTGCCGGTCGGGCCCTCTTCGCTGTTCGGGTGTCGGCTTGCGCCGATCCTGTCCGTCAGACGGTCACCGGGATGCCGAGCATCGCGGAAGCCTGCTGGAGTGGGCTGAGGCCGCGCGTGGGCTCGGAGGCCCGGGGGAGGCCGTGGCAGGTGAACCCGAGCTGGGTCATGGCCCGGAGGACTTCACCGGCGCTGAAGTCACGGCGGTCCTGGCGGGTGATGACCTGGCCGACCTGCTTGACGGGGTAGGTGCGGCGCCCGATGATCACTGATTCGCCGACGGCCTGCTCGGGTTTGATGCCCTTCATCGACTCCAGGACGCCGCTCTTGGTCAGGTCGAACGGGAAGCGGGCGATGACACAGCGCATGTTGCCTCACAGGAAGAAGGAAGAGGGGACGGTCGTGCCGTGGTGAGGCGGTTCAGCGGGCAAGGGCGAGGACGCCCGGAGCGCTGCCCTGCTCGTCGACGACCGTCAGGGCATCGAGCCGGCGGTAGCGCATCGTGCGCTCGGCTTCGGCCATCGTGGTCAAGGGCGAGGTGACCGGCCCGGGGTCTCCCAGGAGGTCGCGGAGACGGACCTGGTCCGTGTACGCCGTGCTGTCGCGGACGGCGGTGAGCCTGGCCTGGGTGACCAGCCCGGTGCACAGGCCGTCCTCGTCGCAGACCAGCAGATGACCCGCGCGGGCACTGGCCATGACGGCCAGGGCCACCTCGACCGTCATGTCGTCACAGACCTGTGGACCGGCCGTCTCCAACGCGTCGTCCACCGTCCGGTGCACAGGGTTGGCGTTCGTCGAGCGGGGTTGCATCTGGACCAGCGTCAAAACGTGCCTCCTGCAGAGATGGGTCAGTTTCCTGATCACGTGTTTCTCAGGCCGCCGCATCGAAAGCGGACTGACGCACGCTCACGCGCCGGTCGCTCGAAGCGGGCCGACGCCTCCCCCGGGAGGCCGCGCTGCGCTTGGCGCGTGCGACGACCGGTGCGGTGATGACGACGGGGATACCGGAGGGGGCCTGGGCTCCGGTGATGCGGTTCAGGGCCTCTTCGCCGGCGCGGACCTGGGTGGTCTGCGGGGTGATGCCGGCGGCCTGCATGAGCCGGATCACGTCGCGGCGCTGATGGGGGGTGACGAGGGTGACGACGCTGCCGGACTCGCCGGCGCGGGCGGTGCGGCCGCCACGGTGGAGATAGTCCTTGGGGTCGGTCGGCGGGTCGACGTTGACGACGAGGTCGAGGTTGTCGACGTGGATGCCGCGCGCCGCCACGTTCGTCGCGACCAGCACGGTCACGTGTCCGGTCTTGAACTGGGCGAGGGTGCGGGTGCGCTGGGGCTGCGACTTCCCGCCGTGCAGGGCGGCGGCCCGGACACCGCTGTTCAGCAGGTCCTGGGTCAGCCGGTCGACGGCGTGCTTGGTGTCCAGGAACATCATCACCCGGCCCTCGCGCGCCGCGATCTCCGTCGTCGTCCGGTGCTTGTCAGCGCCGTGGACGTGCAGCACGTGGTGTTCCATCGTCGTCACCGCACCGGCCGAGGGGTCCACCGAGTGGACGACCGGGTCGGTGAGGTAGCGGCGGACCAGCAGGTCGACGTTGCGGTCCAGGGTGGCGGAGAACAGCATCCGCTGCCCCTCGGGACGCACCTGGTCGAGCAGCGCGGTGACCTGCGGCATGAAGCCCATGTCGGCCATCTGGTCGGCTTCGTCGAGGACGGTGATGGCGACCTGGTTCAGTCGGCATTCGCCACGGTCGATGAGGTCCTTCAACCGGCCGGGCGTAGCCACGACGACCTCCGCGCCTCCGCGCAGCGCGCCGGCCTGCTTGCCGATCGACATGCCCCCGACGACCGTGGTCAGGCGCAGCTTCACGGCGCGGGCGTACGGGGTGAGGGCGTCGGTCACCTGCTGGGCCAGCTCGCGGGTCGGGACGAGAACGAGGGCGAGCGGCTGGCGGGGCTCGGCGCGCTGCCCGGCGGTACGGGCCAGCAGCGCGAGGCCGAAGGCGAGCGTCTTGCCGGAGCCGGTGCGCCCGCGGCCGAGCACATCACGGCCCGCAAGGGTGTTGGGCAGGGTGGCGCTCTGGATCGGGAAGGGCACCGTCACGCCCTGCGCGCCGAGGGCGGCCAGAAGCTCGACCGGCATGCCGAGATCGGCGAAGGCTTCGACGGCGGGCAGCGCCGGTGTGATCGTCTTCGGCAGGGCGAACTCGCCTGGGACCGAGGCGGGTCGGCGGCCGGAGCCGCCGGAGCGGCGCGGATCTGCGGAACGGCTCGGGGCCGACGAGCCGAAGCGGCTGCCTCGCTCCGAACCGGCGGCAGCGCCGAAAGCGGGGCCGCCGGTGCGGCTGCGGGTGCGAGAGGAACGGTCGTTCGTACGTGTGCGGTTCATTCAGAACCTTCCTTGATGCGGCACATATCAAGGAATTCCCGAAGCAGAAACGTGGCGCGGGGAATCGCAAGAACGGGCCGAATGGAATGCGAAAGCACCTCTGGCCTACAGGGATTCTGTACGGGCACATGTGCTGAGGTGGGGTGGCGTCATATGGACGCGAAACAAAGGGAAATCGAGGGGCGAAGCGCCGAGCGCGCTGTAACCCTGAATCTTTCGTCCCGCAGGTGGCGTCGCTGCGGGAAATGTGTGCAGCTGGGGCCCGCACCCCGAGGGATGCGGGCCCCAGCTACGAAATGCGCGTCAGGGTCAGGCGGGAACGATGTTCTCGGCCGTCGGGCCCTTCTGGCCCTGCGCGATGTCGAAGGTGACCTTCTGACCTTCCATCAGTTCACGGAAGCCCTGAGCGGCGATGTTCGAGAAGTGGGCGAACACGTCAGCGCCGCCACCGTCCTGCTCGATGAAGCCGAAACCCTTGGCCGCGTTGAACCACTTCACAGTGCCAGATGCCATGTCATATCTCCTTTGGGGCATTACACCAGCACCCGCACGGACGCCGTGTCGCCGCGATGATGCCCCGCCGGAAAATGACCGGAAATATGAAGCGCTCGAATGTGGCGCGGAGGCCGGCTGGAGCGCTTGAAGTTTTTGGGTACCAAAACTGCAACCGAGATCGACAGTAGCACGCTGCAGCGGTTTGTGTGCGTTAAATATCTCCATCGCGTGCGGTGCGGAAAAATTCTCCCTGCGGGGTCCATTAACTCTCCGACCGCGGCGATAGATATTGATTCCCCTCGAGTGGAGCGTTTCGCGAGTAAGGGCGGCCGACAGCTGCGACATGCAGTCCAGGGGCGTGAGCCGGGCCTGCGGGGTGGGCCCGCAGCACCCTCCCGAAGGGATCAGAAGCTCGCAGGTGCTCCACGACGGTCTCGGGGTCGCCCGGGGCTGCCACCGGGATCCGGATGCGAACGCCATCGCCATGGTGCGCAGCCCGCACGATGGCCTCGATGGTGGCGGCCGCCTCAGTGGGAAGGCGCGGTGCGTCGGCTGTGGCCCACACGTGAACGGCAGGACCAGCCGTGCCCTCTCGACTGGGCGGCCCCGTCGAGGATCCGAGTCAACCCCTCTGGCCAACTGCCCTTTTTTGAAAGCGAGTTCACGCGAAGGAAGCGACGGTGTGGTGTAGGTCGTCGAGAGCGCGTCTCGCGACGCGGGATCCTCGTGGGCCCGTGTGGTGCAAGTGGTGCGCGGCAGGCCCTCCGAGCGGGGCATTCCAGCCAGTTGGGGCACGCGGAGGGCGCATCAGGGTCTCGCAGGTCTGGACAACGAAGAAGGCCCAGGTCGCTGACCTGGGCCTTCTTGCAAGAGCGGATGACGGGAATCGAACCCGCGCTATAAGCTTGGGAAGCTCATGTTCTACCATTAAACTACATCCGCACAGTGGTCCAGTTGCCTGGAGCGCTATCGTTTCTCACCCTACCCCATGATCGACCCCTGGTGAATTCGTCCCGGGCGTGGTGTCGCGTGTGCGGTGCATGCGGGGGCGTGGGGGCGGGAGTTGGGGCGTACCTTGTGCGTGCGGAGTGGTGGCTGGAGTGGGTCTTGTTCATCCCCTAATGTGGCGATTCATCGCAGTACGGCTGGTTGGGGAAAGGGACTCGATGGAGCACACCGTCGTCCGTTGTGCCGAAGGGCACGTGTTCAGCACCGCTTCGTTTCCGCTGCAGCACCTCGGTGCCGGCCGGATCGGGCCGGGGCGGCTGCTGCGGTGTCCGCGGTGTGCGCGGCTGCGGCACGCGGTGCCCGTGGCGGCGACGCTGAAGCGGTAGGGAACGGTAGGTACCGGCGCGCGGGATTCCGCCTCGATTGGGGCGGCCCGCGCGCTCTGCGTATCCTCGGGACGTGCTTCTCTCTGATAAAGACATCCGGGCCGAGATCGACAGCGGACGGGTTCGCATCGACCCGTTCGACGAGTCGATGGTGCAGCCCTCCAGCATCGATGTACGTCTCGACCGGTTCTTCCGGGTCTTCGAGAATCACCGCTACGCCCACATCGACCCCGCCACCGAGCAGAGCGACCTGACGCGGATGGTCGAGCCGGAGGGGGACGAGGCGTTCATCCTCCACCCGGGTGAGTTCGTCCTCGCCTCGACCTACGAGGTCATCTCGCTGCCCGACGACATTGCCTCCAGACTGGAGGGGAAGTCCAGCCTCGGCCGGCTCGGGCTGGTGACGCATTCGACCGCCGGGTTCATCGACCCCGGGTTCTCCGGGCACGTGACCCTGGAGCTGTCGAACCTCGCCACGCTGCCGATCAAGCTCTGGCCGGGCATGAAGATCGGGCAGCTGTGCCTGTTCCGGCTCAGCTCGCCCGCCGAGTTCCCGTACGGGAGCGAGCGGTACGGATCGCGGTACCAGGGCCAGCGCGGCCCGACGGCCTCGCGGTCCTTCCAGAACTTCCACCGGACCCAGGTGAGGCACGAGGCATGAGTGACGGAGTGAGCGACGGAGTGGGTGGCGCAGTGCGCGAGAACCTCGATTACCAGGGGTTCGGGCGGGCCGTGCGCGAGCTGGCGCAGACCATCGCCGACGACGGCTACGAGCCCGACATCATCCTGAGCATCGCCAGGGGCGGCGTCTTCGTCGCGGGCGGTCTGGCGTACGCGCTCGACTGCAAGAACATCCATCTGGTGAACGTCGAGTTCTACACCGGGGTGGGGACCACCCTGGAGATGCCGGTCATGCTGGCGCCCGTCCCCGAGGCGATCGACTTCACCGACAAGAAGGTGCTGATCGCCGACGACGTCGCCGACACCGGCAAGACGCTCAAGCTGGTGCACGACTTCTGCCTGGGGCACGTCGCCGAGGTCCGGTCCGCCGTGATCTACGAGAAGTCCCACTCGCTCGTGAAGTGCGAGTACGTGTGGAAGAAGACCGACGAGTGGGTCAACTTCCCCTGGTCGGTCGAACCGCCCGTCGTGAAGCGCGAGGGACAGGTCCTCGACGCCTGAGGGTGAGTGTGGAGGGGCCCGCCGCGCACAGCGCGGCGGGCCCCTCCGTTTGTGCGGGCGTACGGGTCAGATCGTGCCCAGCTTGATGATCGACAGCAGGGCGATCAGCTGGATGGCCGATGCGCCCAGGGCCTTCGGCCACGGCAGGTCGTGGGATTTGCTGACCAGGGAGACGAAGAGCGCCCCGGCCGCCACCCAGGTGGCCCAGCCCAGGATCTGGACGAGCATGTTGTCGCCGCCGAGGAAGATGGCGAAGAGCAGGCGCGGTACGTCCGTCAGGCTCATGACCAGCATCGACAGGCCCACCGTGGGCTGCCACGAGCCGTCGCCGCCCAGCTGGCGGGCCAGCGTGTGCGTGACGGCGCCGAGGATCAGCCCGCAGATCACGAAGGCGACGCCCGCCGAGAGGACGATCGGGACGGCCTTGGAGAGGGTGGCGTTGATGACGTCCTTGCGGGCGTCGTCGAGGCCGAACACCGCGAGCATCCCGTAGAGGAAGGTCACGATCAGCGCGGGTCCCCAGACGGGGTAGTCGCGCATCTGCAGGAAGGTCGGGCCCGGGCGGGTCACGATGCCCCGGAGCAGGTCCTTCCACGGCAGCCGCGGACCGGTGGGGCCGGCGGCCTGGGCCGCGCCCGCCTGGTAGGTCGCGCCCTGGTTGTACGGGTACGGGTCCTCGCCGATGGCGAAGGCCTGGGTGTACCCGGGCGAGTCGGCCGGGCCGCCGGGGCCCTGGGCGGGGGGACGGCCGTAGTCGTAGCCGTACCCCTGACCCTGGCCGGCCTGGCCGCCGTGTCCGCCGTGCGGGTCGAAGTATTCGGGCTCGCCGTGCCCCCCGGGAGCGGCCTGCTGCGGCCACTGCTGGGGTGCGTAGGGCTGCTGGCCGTACGGCGCGGGCGCCTGGGGCGCCTGCTGCTGACCGTACGGCTGCTGCCGCGGGGGTTGCTGCGGGGTGCGGTTGTTGTCCCGGCCGCGTCCGATCCTGAATCCAGCCACGTGATCGAAAGTACCCGCTCCCGGGCGCCCCGGTGGCCGGGGCGGGGGAAGAGGCCCCCTTTGCGGCTGAGCTGTGACATCCCCTAGGGGGTACCTGGAGGGCCTTCTCGGGGTGGGTCGGGGACGGGGGCGGGGTGGGCCCGGGGTGGGCCCCGGGCGGGTTACGTGGCTGCGCGGCAGTCTGCTGATGTCCGTTACATCTCCGACGGAATACGGACATACCGGGTCCGTAGCTTCGTAGGTGTCGACGCAGCCCCACCCCGCCCACGAAGTACGAACGAGCACGAGAAGAGCCCCCCTCATGCGCAGCCCGCACCGCCGCACCACCCTCCGTACCGCCGCCGTCGTGGCCGGTGCGGCCGCCGTACTCGCCCTCCCGGTGGGGTCCGCCTTCGCCGATTCCCCGGCCGTACCGGACCAGCAGGTCCTGCCGGGCATCGAGCAGCCGTCCGTGGACCCGCAGCAGCCCCAGGTGGACCCGAGCGTCCCGCCCACCACGCCGCCGACCACGCCGCCGACCACGCCTCCCACCACGCCCCCGACCACCCCGCCGGTGAAGCCGTCCGTCCGGGCCTACGTCACGACCGTGAAGCTGGCCGACGGATCGGTCGCCAAGGTCTACAAGATCGGCGAGGGTCACTTCGAGGCCGACGTCTTCGCCGGTGGCGTCAAGCTGGACACCCTGGTCAGCAAGGGCGGCTCGCCGGCCTACGGCCAGAACAACGGGATGCACGTCGTCCTCCAGCCGAACGGCACCGTCACCTCGTGGATCGAGGGCGCCACCAAGCCGGCCGAGAAGCCGAAGCCCAAGCCGAAGCCGCCGGTGGAGAAGAAGGAGAACTCCTTCCAGGTCGCCATGCCCGACGGGCGCAACGCGCGGCTGATCGACGGCCCGAACGGCAAGCGCGTCGAGATCTCGATGCCGAACGGGAACCTCCTCGGGACGATCGACCTGAAGAACCCGACCGCGACGAACGACGGCTGGACGTACAAGCTCGTCCAGGACGGGAAGCGCGTGAAGTTCGTCGTCATCGACGGCAAGAGCGGCGGGAACAGCTGGGTCTACGACTTCAGCACCGGCAAGCTGATCGAGAAGTACCAGGTCGACAAGGGCGACAAGGGCGGCAAGAAGCCGGTCGCCCAGCCGGTCGAGAAGAAGGCCGTGGACACGGCCGTCGAGCGGGTCGTGCCGAAGGGCGGCGTCAAGGCCGGTGCGGAGGGTGTCGCGCCGGTGTCCTCCGAAGGCGACGGCACGCTGATGCTCGCCGCCGGCGGGGGCATGGCGGCGGTCGGCGCCGCGGGCCTCGGCTTCGCGATGCTGCGCCGCCACCGGTCCGACCAGTCCTGACCCGACCCCGTACAGCGGAACGGCCCGCCCCCCTCAGGGGAGCGGGCCGTTCCGGCGTTCCTGCTGCGCGGGCTACTTCGCCTCGGCGTCGGTCCCCGGCTCCGCCGGGACCTCCGCCTCGGCGGCCGGCTTCGCGGCCTCGGCGGCCGGCTTCGCGGCCTCGGCGGCCGGCTTCGCGGCCTCGGCGGCCGGCTTCGCGGTCTCCGCCGACGGTGCCTCAGCCTCGGCAGCGGCCTCTGCCACTGCCTCCGCCGGCTCCTCCGCCGCCTCCGGCTCCGGTTCCGGCTCCGGCTCCGCCACCGGAGGTTCCGGCGTCTTCACCGATTCCAGCAGCAGCTGCGCCACGTCCACTACCGTGACGTGTTCCTTCGCCTGGCCGTCGTTCTTCTTGCCGTTCACCGAGTCGGTGAGCATGACGAGGCAGAAGGGGCAGGCGGTGGAGACGATGTCCGGGTTCAGGGACAGGGCCTCGTCGACGCGCTCGTTGTTGATCCGCTTGCCGATCCGCTCCTCCATCCACATCCGCGCGCCACCGGCGCCGCAGCAGAAGCCCCGCTCCTTGTGGCGGTGCATCTCCTGCTGGCGCAGGCCCGGCACGGCCGACATGATCTCGCGCGGCGGCGTGTAGACCTTGTTGTGCCGGCCCAGGTAGCACGGGTCGTGGTACGTGATCAGCCCGTCGACCGGGGTCACCGGCGTGAGCCGGCCCTCGTCGATCAGGTGCTGGAGCAGCTGCGTGTGGTGGATGACCTCGTACTCGCCGCCCAGCTGCGGGTACTCGTTCGCGATGGTGTTGAAGCAGTGCGGGCAGGTGGAGACGATCCGCTTCGCCGACTTCGGCTTCTTGGTCGACTCGTCCTCGTCGTCCTCGCCGAAGGCCATGTTCAGCATCGCGACGTTCTCCTGCGCGAGCTGCTGGAACAGCGGCTCGTTGCCCAGGCGGCGCGGCGAGTCACCGGTGCACTTCTCGTCGCCGCCCATGATCGCGAACTTGACGCCCGCGATGTTCAGGAGCTCCGCGAAGGCCTTCGTGGTCTTCTTCGCCCGGTCCTCCAGGGCGCCCGCGCAGCCGACCCAGTACAGGTAGTCGAACTCGGAGAGGTCCTCCGCGTCCTTGCCGATGATCGGGACCTCGAAGTCCACCTCCTTGGTCCACTCGACGCGCTGCTTCTTCGCGAGGCCCCAGGGGTTGCCCTTCTTCTCCAGGTTCTTGAGCATCGTGCCCGCCTCCGACGGGAACGCGCTCTCGATCATCACCTGGTAGCGCCGCATGTCGACGATGTGGTCGATGTGCTCGATGTCCACCGGGCACTGCTCGACGCACGCGCCGCACGTGGTGCAGGACCACAGCACGTCGGGGTCGATGACCCCGTTCTCCTCGGCGGTGCCGATCAGCGGGCGCTCGGCCTCGGCGATGGCCGCGGCCGGGACGTTGGCCAGCTGCTCCGCCGTCGCCTTCTCGTTGCCCTCCATGTCCTTGCCGCCGCCGGCCAGCAGGTACGGGGCCTTGGCGTGCGCGTGGTCGCGCAGCGACATGATCAGGAGCTTGGGGGAGAGGGGCTTGCCGGTGTTCCAGGCGGGGCACTGCGACTGGCAGCGGCCGCACTCGGTGCACGTGGAGAAGTCGAGGATGCCCTTCCACGAGAACTGCTCGACCTGGGAGACGCCGAAGACGTCGTCCTCGCCCGGGTCCTCGAAGTCGATGACCTTGCCGCCGCTGGTCATGGGCTGGAGCGCGCCCAGCGCGACCGCGCCGTCCGCGTTGCGCTTGAACCAGATGTTCGGGAAGCCGAGGAAGCGGTGCCAGGCCACACCCATGTTGGTGTTCAGCGAGACGACGATCATCCAGATCAGCGAGGTGCCGATCTTGATCATCGCGGTGAAGTAGATGGCGTTCTGCAGCGCGCCGAGCGACATGCCCTTGAAGGCCAGCACCAGCGGGTACGAGACGAAGTACGCGGGCTCGTACGAGTCCACGTGGTGGATCGCGCCTTCGAGGCCGCGCAGGCACAGGATCGCGAGGCCGATGGTCAGGATGATGTACTCGACGAAGTACGCCTGCCAGGCCTTGGAGCCGGCGAAGCGCGACTTGCGGCCGGCCCGCGAGGGCAGCGAGGCGAGGCGGATCCCCATCAGGACGAGGATGCCGGCCACCGTCATCAGGCCGATGAACTCGATGTAGAGCTCGAACGGCAGGAAGCCGCCGACGAGCGGCAGGACCCAGTCCGCCTGGAAGAGCTGCCCGTACGCCTGCACCAGCGTGGGCGGCAGCGTCAGGAAGCCGATCGCGACGAACCAGTGCGCGAAGCCGACGAGGCCCCAGCGGTTCATCCGGCTGTGGCCGAGGAACTCCCGGACCAGGGTGAGCGTTCGGGCTTTCGGGGCGTCCGTACGGCTGCCTGCCGGTACGGGCTGTCCGAGCTTCACGAAGCGGTAGATCTGCGCCACGGCTCGGGCGAGCAGCGCGACGCCGACCACGGTCAGGACCAGCGACACGATGATCGCGGCGAGTTGCATGGGAGGGCTCCTCGGGCGGCACTTACTAAGCGGTAACTTATTCAGTCAAGGCTTGAGGTTACCCAGTCCCGACGCCGCAATGTAGCCGAGCGCGCGGTGATCTGCGTCGCTCAGGGTTGCCTGTGCCGCCAGGCCGCCCGCGGGGTCCGCGCGAGGATCGCCAGGTCCATCCCCAGCCAGTGGTTCTCCACATAGTGCCGGTCCAGCAGGTCCATTTCCTCCCACGGCAGGTCCGAGCGCGCGCTCACCTGCCACAGCCCGGTCATCCCGGGCCGTACGAGGAGCCGCTCTGGGCGGTCGTCCCCGGGCTGCGGTCGCGGCCCGACCAGCGACATCTCGCCCCGCACCACGTTGAGCAGCTGCGGCAGTCCGTCCAGTGCGCACCGCTCCAGCGCGGCCCCGGCCCGCCCCTTGCCGGCGCGGAACCGCCACGCCCGGTAGGGCCGCCCGGCCAGGCCCGCCGCGGGCTCGCGTACGAGGGCGCCCGCGCCCGGGGCCACGTACAGCAGCCCGGCGATCAGCAGCAGCGGTACGAGGAGCACCCCGAGCAGCAGCACCGCCCCGGCCAGGTCGAGCACCCGCTTGGCCGACGGCCATGGCACCGGCCGTGCGGGGAGGTGTAGCAGCAGAGGCATGCCAGCACGGTGCCGCACGCCTCCGGCCGTGTGCGGGTGCCGCGCGGCCGTGGTGCCCCGTTCGGGTGCGGCGCCGTTGCCGGGGCTCAGCCCCGGACCCTGCGCCTCAAACGCCGGCGGGGCTGGATCTGCTCACGTTGCGCGTAAGGGGAGCCTAAAGGTTGAGTCCCCTCGACTCACCTCTGTTGACACGCGGAGGGTGGTGGGGCACTCTTGAGTCTGTTCCACTCAAGTCAGCTGGAGGAATCAAAATGGCACGTGCGGTCGGCATCGACCTGGGCACCACTAACTCCGTCGTCAGCGTTCTGGAAGGCGGCGAGCCCACCGTCATCACCAACGCCGAGGGCGCCAGGACCACGCCGTCCGTCGTCGCCTTCGCCAAGAACGGCGAGGTCCTCGTCGGCGAGGTCGCCAAGCGCCAGGCGGTCACGAACGTGGACCGGACCATCCGCTCCGTCAAGCGCCACATGGGCACTGACTGGAAGATCAACCTGGATGGCAAGGACTTCAACCCGCAGCAGATGAGCGCCTTCATCCTGCAGAAGCTGAAGCGCGACGCCGAGGCGTACCTGGGTGAGAAGGTCACGGACGCGGTCATCACCGTCCCGGCCTACTTCAACGACTCCGAGCGCCAGGCGACGAAGGAGGCCGGCGAGATCGCGGGCCTGAACGTCCTGCGTATTGTCAACGAGCCGACCGCCGCCGCCCTGGCCTACGGCCTCGACAAGGACGACCAGACCATTCTCGTCTTCGACCTCGGTGGCGGCACGTTCGACGTGTCCCTGCTGGAGATCGGCGACGGCGTCGTCGAGGTGAAGGCCACCAACGGTGACAACCACCTCGGTGGTGACGACTGGGACCAGCGCGTCGTCGACTACCTGGTGAAGCAGTTCGCCAACGGCCACGGCGTCGACCTGTCCAAGGACAAGATGGCGCTCCAGCGTCTGCGCGAGGCCGCCGAGAAGGCGAAGATCGAGCTGTCCTCCTCCACGGAGACCTCGATCAACCTGCCCTACATCACGGCTTCCGCCGAGGGCCCGCTGCACCTGGACGAGAAGCTCACGCGCTCGCAGTTCCAGCAGCTGACCGCGGACCTGCTCGACCGCTGCAAGACCCCGTTCCACAACGTCATCAAGGACGCGGGCATCAACCTGTCCGAGATCGACCACGTGGTCCTGGTCGGCGGCTCCACCCGCATGCCGGCCGTCGCCGAGCTCGTCAAGGAGCTCACCGGCGGTCAGGACGCCAACAAGGGCGTCAACCCGGACGAGGTCGTCGCCATCGGCGCGACCCTCCAGGCGGGCGTGCTCAAGGGTGAGGTCAAGGACGTCCTGCTCCTCGACGTGACCCCGCTGTCCCTGGGTATCGAAACCAAGGGCGGCATCATGACCAAGCTCATCGAGCGCAACACCACGATCCCGACCAAGCGGTCCGAGATCTTCACGACGGCCGAGGACAACCAGCCGTCCGTGCAGATCCAGGTCTACCAGGGCGAGCGCGAGATCGCGGCGTACAACAAGAAGCTCGGCATGTTCGAGCTGACCGGCCTGCCGCCGGCCCCGCGTGGCGTCCCGCAGATCGAGGTCTCCTTCGACATCGACGCGAACGGCATCATGCACGTCACTGCCAAGGACCTGGGCACTGGCAAGGAGCAGAAGATGACCGTCACCGGCGGCTCTTCGCTCGGCAAGGACGAGGTCGACCGCATGCGCCAGGAGGCGGAGCAGTACGCGGACGAGGACCTGCGCCGCAAGGAGGCGGCCGAGTCCCGCAACCAGGGCGAGAGCCTCGTCTACCAGACGGAGAAGTTCGTCAAGGACAACGAGGACAAGGTCCCGGCCGACGTCAAGGAAGAGGTCGAGGCCTCCATCGCCGAGCTGAAGGAAAAGCTCAAGGGCGAGGACGCTGCCGAGATCCGCACCGCGACCGAGAAGCTCGGTGCCGTCAGCCAGAAGCTCGGCCAGGCGATCTACGCCGACGCCCAGGGCGCCCAGGCCGCCGGTGGCGCGCCGACCGGTGACGCCGGCCACGCCGACGCCAACGACGACGTCGTCGACGCCGAGATCGTCGACGACGAGAAGCCGAAGGGCGGCGCTGCCTGATGTCGGAGGAGACCCCGGGCTTCGACGAGAAGCCCGAAGTCCCCGCCGACGCCGCGCCTGACGACGCGGCCGCCGAGCCGAAGGCCGCAGCTTCCTCCAAGGAGGAGGCCGCGGCCCCGGCCGGGGACTCCGCAGCAGCAGATGTAGCTCTTCTGGCCCAGCTGGACCAGGCCCGTACCGCGCTCGGCGAGCGCACCGCGGACCTCCAGCGGCTCCAGGCGGAGTACCAGAACTACCGCCGCCGGGTGGAGCGGGACCGGATCGCCGTCAAGGAGATCGCGGTCGCGTCCCTCCTGACGGAACTGCTCCCGACCCTGGACGACATCGGCCGGGCGCGGGAACATGGCGAGCTGGTCGGCGGCTTCAAGTCGGTGGCCGAATCGCTGGAGACCGCCGCGGCCAAGATGGGCCTGCAGCAGTTCGGCAAGGAGGGCGAGCCCTTCGACCCGACGATCCACGAGGCCCTGATGCACTCGTACGCGCCGGACGTCACCGAGGACACCTGCGTGGCGATCCTGCAGCCGGGGTACCGGATCGGCGAGCGTACGATCCGTCCCGCGCGGGTCGCGGTGGCCGAGCCCCAGCCGGGCGCGGCGCCGAAGTCCGAGGCGGCGGAGGCCGAATCTGCGTCGGACCCGTCCGACAAGGACGCGGATGCAGCCGACAACGGCTGAGGTTGAACCAGTAGAGGCACGAGAGGAGGGACACCGGGGATGAGCACGAAGGACTTCGTCGAGAAGGACTACTACAAGGTCCTCGGTGTCCCGAAGGACGCCACCGAGGCCGAGATCAAGAAGGCGTACCGGAAGCTCGCCCGCGAGTTCCACCCGGACGCCAACAAGGGCGACGCCTCGGCCGAGGAGCGCTTCAAGGAGATCTCCGAGGCGAACGACATCCTCGGGGACGCCAAGAAGCGCAAGGAGTACGACGAGGCCCGCGCCCTGTTCGGGAACGGCGGCTTCCGCCCCGGTCCCGGCGGGGGCGGCGGCTCGTTCAACTTCGACCTCGGTGACCTCTTCGGAGGCCAGCAGCAGGGCGGCGCGGGCGGCTTCGGCGGCGGCGGTCTGGGCGACGTCTTCGGCGGCCTGTTCAACCGCGGCGGCGCCGGCGCGGGTGCGGGGAACCGTACCCAGCCGCGCCGCGGCCAGGACATCGAGTCGGAGGTCACCCTCTCCTTCACGGAGGCGGTGGACGGGGCCACGGTCCCGCTCCGGATGTCCTCGCAGTCGCCCTGCAAGGCCTGTTCGGGCACCGGCGACAAGAACGGCACGCCCCGCGTGTGCCCGACCTGCGTCGGCACCGGCCAGGTCTCGCGCGGCAGCGGCGGCGGCTTCTCGCTGACCGACCCCTGCGCCGACTGCAAGGGCCGCGGCCTCATCGCCGAGACCCCGTGCGACATCTGCAAGGGCAGCGGGCGGGCCCGCAGTTCCCGGACCATGCAGGTCCGGATCCCGGCGGGGGTCTCCGACTCCCAGCGGATCCGGCTGCGCGGCAAGGGAGCCCCGGGCGAGCGCGGCGGCCCGGCCGGTGACCTGTACGTCGTCGTGCACGTGGACGCGCACCCGGTCTTCGGCCGCAAGGACGACAACCTCACGGTGACCGTCCCGGTGACCTTCGCGGAGGCGGCGCTCGGAGCCGACATCAAGGTCCCGACCCTGAACGGCCCCGCGGTGACGCTGAAGCTGCCCCCGGGCACCCCCGGCGGCCGCACGATGCGGGCCCGCGGCAAGGGGGCGGTCCGCAAGGACGGCACCCGCGGCGACCTGCTCGTGACGATCGAGGTCGCGGTGCCGACCGAGCTGAACGACAAGGCCCGTGAGGCCATGGAGCTGTACCGCGAGGCGACGGAGTCCGAGGACCCGCGCTCCGCGTTGTTCGAGTCCGCGAAGGGAGCATGACATGGACGGCCGCCGCAGGAGCCAGTACCAGCTCACCGATGAGACCCCGGTCTACGTGATCTCGGTGGCCGCCCAGCTCTCGGGACTGCATCCGCAGACCCTGCGCCAGTACGACCGCCTCGGCCTGGTCTCCCCGGGCCGTACGGCCGGGCGCGGCCGGCGCTACTCGGCCCGTGACATCGAACTGCTCCGCACGGTGCAGGCGCTGTCCCAGGAAGAGGGCATCAACCTGGCCGGCATCAAGCGGATCATCGAGCTGGAGAACCAGGTCGCCGCGCTCCAGCAGCGCGTGGCCGAGCTCTCCACGGCCGTCGACGGCGCCGCCGCCGTCCTCCAGCAGCGCGAGGCCCAGGTGCACGCCTCGTACCGGCGCGACCTGGTCCCGTACCAGCCCCCGCAGCCGGGCAACGCCCTGGTGGTGTGGCGGCCGGCGCCGAAGCGGCCGCTGGGCTGATCCCCGGCTGGCCGTCGGACATGTGCTGAGGCCCCGCGCGGACCCTTCTCGAAGGGCCCGCGCGGGGCCTCGGTGCGTGTCTGGAGCCCTGTCCGCCGTCAGCGGGGTCTTCCGGGCTTCCGGGGCCCTCAGTGCGGCTCCACGAGCCCCTCGGCGTCGCCGGGGCCCGAGTCGTGCAGGATGCCGGACTGGGCGATGAGGTAGCCCAGCTGGGCCCTGCTGCCGCTGCCGAGGGCGCTGGCCAGCTTCGCGATGTGCGCGCGGCAGGTGCGCACGTTCATCCCCAGGCGCCGGGCGATGGCCTCGTCGACGTGCCCCTCGATGAGGAGCTGGGCGATGGAGCGCTGCACTCCGGAGATTCCGTCCGGGCTGTGCGTGTAGGTGACCTTGTCGTTCAGCGGTACGGCCCTGCGCCACAGCTGCTCGAAGACCTTGATGAGGTACTCGATCAGTCCCGGGTGCCGCAGCTCCAGGGCGACCCGCCGATCGTGACTCGCGGGGATGAAAGCCACCGTGCGGTCGAAGATCATGAGACGCTCGATCAGTTCCTCGAGCGTGCGGATCTCCACCTTCCCCGTGGAGATCCTGTCCACGTAGGCGAGCGTGCCCTGGCTGTGCCGGACGGTGTGCTGGTAGAGCGTACGGATCTTCACCCCGCGGTCGATCATGGGTGAGGCGCGTTCAAGGGACTGGCTGAGACTGAAGGTCGGCCGGGCGCCGCCCGGCTGGACGGTCAGGGCCTCGGTGTGGCACTCGGCCGTGGCCAGGTCGATGGCGGCGTTGATCTGGTCGAATCCCTCCAGCACCGTGATGGCGTGGGTGTTGGCGGGGCTCTGGGCGCTGAGGGCGAGGAACGGCTCGAATGCGTCGGTGAGATCCACGGCGGTGCGCCGGCGGTCCTGGATCTCCCGTTCGATCGGGTGGAGCCGCTGGGCGAGCGCGACGGACGGTGGAACCGCGCGGAGTTGGTTCGCGTCGTCGGGGTCGGGGCGCAGCAGAGCGAATTCGAGCAGGCAGGGGGCGTTCCTGACATCACCGCGGGCGACGCGGCCGGCGCTCAGGGCCGCTGCGTAGAGTCGGGTTCCCTCGGCGCACATCTCCGTGACGGGGTGGCGATGTGTCGGGTTCGTTGTGCTTTGCGGCAAATCTCCACCCCCCAGGGTCCTGAACATGTAAGAACATGATGCATCGTCCCTGTGGCACTGACGTGCCTGAATGAGCCATCGTCTGTCAGTGCGGGGGAGAAGATTCCATCAAGTGAGGACGAAGCCGACCATGTATAAGAGAATGCTTCGCTCGGCGCTTGCCGTTGTTTTCTCCGTCGTCGCGATCCTTGGGGCAGTCGCCGCCGTCAACGGGGACACGGGAAGCGCTGAAGTCAGTGCGAGTTCGCCCGCCGACAAGAAGGTCGGCAACGACTTCGGCTGGGACACCATCACTGCGCGGGTTGCCTGATGACCCCCGACGACAGCGGATTCCGCCGCGAAATGGCGTCCGCGTACCGCTCCGGCTGGCAGTTCATCGATCTCACCAGTGCCATTCCCTATGCCGGCGACTCATTGAAGGTCACCCTCTTCGGCCAGCCCATCATCGTGGTGCGCGAGGAGGACGAGGACGTCCGCGCCTACCGTTGTCTGCGTCGTCCCCGGGGCGCGCCGCAGCCTGTCCGCTGCGAGATCCGGTACGGCATGGTCTTCGTCAATCTGGACCAGCGTGATCACCAACTTTTCGAGCCCGACTCCGCCGCCACCCCCCGCAGTGCCTGAAGCGATTCCCCTGTCGTCGCAGATCGCTCAGGTGCTACCCCCACACAGCGACGCCATCGTGGACCTGACCACGATGGCGTCGCTGTGATGTCCGTGTCCAGTGGTTGAACCGGACAAGGTTGAACACGCCACGGCCCGCTACGCGCGCCCCATGGCCCGGTCCAGGCTGATCTCCACGACCACCCGGTCCGGATTCGGCGAGGGCATCCGCCCGTACCGCTCCGCGTAGCGCCGCACCGCCTCCGCGACCGAGGCCTCGTCCGTACGGACCACCGCGCGGCCCTCCAGGGTCGCCCAGCGCCGCCCCTCCAGCTGGCACACCGCCACCCGGGCCCCGCCCTGCGGGCCGCCCTGCGACGCCAGCACGTTGCGGACCTTCTTGCTGCCCTTGTTGGTGATCACCCGTGCCAGTCCGGCCTCCGGGTCGTAGGTCACGCCCACCGGGACCACGTGCGGGCTGCCGTCGGGGCGCTGCGTGGTGAGCGTGCAGAGGTGCCGCTCCCGCCAGAAGGCGAGGAACTCCGGCGTCGGGTTGAGTACGTCTTGGGAGGGGCGGGCCGTGCCGGCCGGGCTGGGAGTCGACATGCGCGAAGGGTACGTCCCTCCACCTTGAGTGGAATAGACTCAACTTTGTGCAGGTTACCCATGTAAAGCACACGAAGTAGTGGAAGGGAGAAGGCGCACGTGGATGCCGAGCTGACCAACAGGAGCCGGGACGCGCTGAACGCGGCCACCACCAGGGCCGTCAAGGACGGGCACGCGGACCTGACGCCCGCGCACCTGCTGCTGGCGCTGCTCGCCGGCGAGGACAACGAGAACATCACCGACCTGCTCGCCGCGACCGACGCCGACCAGGCCGCCGTACGCGCCGGAGCGGACCGGCTGCTCGCCGCCCTGCCCAGCGTCACGGGCTCCACGGTCGCGCCCCCGCAGCCCAGCCGCGAGCTGCTCGCCGTACTGGCGGAGGCCGACGCGCAGGCCGGGAAGCTCGGCGACGAGTACCTCTCCACCGAACACCTGCTCATCGCCATCGCCGCCAAGGGCGGCGCGGCCGGCGAGCTCCTTTCCGCCCAGGGCGCGACCGCGAAGAAGCTGCGCGACGCCTTCGAGAACGCAAGAGGAGGGCGGCGGGTGACCACCCCCGACCCCGAGGGCCAGTACAAGGCCCTGGAGAAGTTCGGCACCGACTTCACGGCGGCCGCCCGCGAGGGCAAGCTCGACCCGGTCATCGGCCGCGACCACGAGATCCGCCGCGTCGTCCAGGTGCTCTCGCGCCGTACGAAGAACAACCCGGTGCTCATCGGCGAGCCCGGCGTCGGCAAGACCGCCGTCGTCGAGGGCCTGGCCCAGCGCATCGTCAAGGGCGACGTCCCCGAGTCCCTGAAGAACAAGCGGCTGGTCTCCCTGGACCTCGGCGCGATGGTGGCCGGAGCCAAGTACCGCGGCGAGTTCGAGGAGCGGCTCAAGACCGTCCTCGCGGAGATCAAGTCCAGCGACGGCCAGATCATCACCTTCATCGACGAGCTGCACACGGTCGTCGGCGCGGGCGCCGGCGGGGACTCCTCCATGGACGCGGGCAACATGCTCAAGCCCATGCTGGCCCGCGGCGAGCTGCGCATGGTCGGCGCGACCACCCTCGACGAGTACCGCGAGCGGATCGAGAAGGACCCGGCGCTGGAGCGGCGCTTCCAGCAGGTGCTGGTGGCGGAGCCGAGCGTCGAGGACACCATCGCGATCCTGCGCGGGCTCAAGGGCCGCTACGAGGCCCACCACAAGGTCGTCATCAACGACAGCGCGCTCGTCGCCGCGGCCACCCTCTCCGACCGGTACATCACCTCCCGGTTCCTCCCGGACAAGGCCATCGACCTCGTCGACGAGTCCATGTCCCGGCTCCGCATGGAGATCGACTCCTCCCCGCTGGAGATCGACGAGCTCCAGCGCTCCGTCGACCGCCTGCGCATGGAGGAGCTGGCCCTGAACAACGAGTCCGACCCGGCCTCGCGCGAACGCCTCGACAAGATCCGCAAGGACCTCGCGGACAAGGAGGAGGACCTGCGCGGCCTCACCGCCCGCTGGGAGAAGGAGAAGCAGTCCCTCAACCGGGTCGGCGAGCTCAAGGAGCGCCTGGACGACCTGCGCGGCCAGGCCGAGCGCGCCCAGCGCGACGGGGACTTCGACACCGCCTCCAAGCTGCTCTACGGGGAGATCCCGGCCCTGGAGCACGAGCTCGTGGAGGCCACCGAGGCCGAGGCCGAGGTGTCCCGCGACACGATGGTCAAGGACGAGGTCGGCCCCGACGACATCGCCGACGTGGTCGGCGCCTGGACGGGCATCCCGGCGGGGCGCCTCCTGGAGGGCGAGACCCAGAAGCTGCTCCGCATGGAGGAGGAGCTCGGCCGGCGCCTGATCGGCCAGGGCGAGGCCGTGCGCGCCGTCTCCGACGCCGTGCGCCGCACCCGCGCGGGCATCGCGGACCCGGACCGGCCGACCGGCTCGTTCCTCTTCCTCGGCCCGACCGGCGTGGGCAAGACGGAGCTGGCCAAGGCCCTCGCGGACTTCCTCTTCGACGACGAGCGGGCCATGATCCGCATCGACATGTCGGAGTACGGCGAGAAGCACAGCGTGGCCCGGCTCGTCGGCGCCCCGCCCGGCTACGTGGGCTACGAGGAGGGCGGCCAGCTGACGGAGGCCGTCCGCCGCCGCCCGTACTCCGTGGTGCTCCTGGACGAGGTGGAGAAGGCCCACCCCGAGGTCTTCGACGTCCTGCTCCAGGTCCTCGACGACGGCCGCCTCACGGACGGCCAGGGCCGCACCGTGGACTTCCGCAACACCATCCTGATCCTGACCTCGAACCTGGGGTCGCAGTTCTTGATGGACCCGTCCACAGGTGTGGACGAGAAGAAGGCCCGGGTCCTGGACGTGGTGCGGGCCTCCTTCAAGCCGGAGTTCCTCAACCGCCTCGACGACCTGGTGGTCTTCTCCGCCCTGTCCGGGGCCGAGCTGGCCCACATCGCCGAGCTCCAGATCGGCCGCCTGGCCAAGCGTCTCGCGGAACGCCGCCTGACCCTGGACGTCACGCCCGAGGCCCTGGCCTGGCTGGCGGACAAGGGCAACGACCCGGCGTACGGCGCCCGCCCGCTGCGCCGCCTGATCCAGACGGCCATCGGCGACCGCCTCGCCAAGGAGATCCTCGCGGGCGAGGTCCGCGACGGCGACACCGTCCGCGTGTCCGTAGCCGGCGATGACCTCCTGGTGGGCAAGGCCCTGTAGGACAGTGGCCGTATTCCGGCGCATTCCCGCTCCAGCCGGGCCCCGTATCCCCGGGGCCCGGCTTACCCGGGCCCTACTCCTGTCCGCCCTGCGCGGATCGGTGCCCTCCGGGGTGGACACGGACGGGGCGCGATGGGGGAGGATGGCCGCATCCGCACGAAGGGAAGTCACACGGTGAGCATCGACCCGGCCTCGATTCCGAACTTCGGAGGGCAGCAGCCCGATCCGCAGGCCACAGGACCGGCGGGCCCCGTCGTCCCCGACCAGGACCTCGTGAAGCAGCTCCTGGAGCAGATGGAGCTCAAGTACGTCGTCGACGACGAGGGTGACCTCGCGGCGCCGTGGGAGGACTTCCGCACGTACTTCATGTTCCGCGGCGAGGACGAGCAGCAGGTCTTCTCCGTGCGGACCTTCTACGACCGCCCGCACAAGATCGACGAGAAGCCCCAGCTCCTCGAGTCGATCGACGACTGGAACCGCCGCACGCTGTGGCCCAAGGTCTACAGCCACACGCACGACGACGGCTCCGTCCGCCTGATCGGCGAGGCGCAGATGCTGATCGGCACCGGCGTCAACCTGGAGCACTTCGTGTCCTCCACGGTCAGCTGGGTCCGCGCGTCGATCGAGTTCGACAAGTGGCTCGTCGAGCAGTTCGGGCTGGAGAAGGAAGTCGACTCCGCCGAGGGCGACGAGGCCGGCGACGGCGACTCCGAGACCAACTAGGTCCCGCGGCGCCCTACGGCGCCACCCCGGACGCGAGCAGCAGGTACGGCCCGTATCCGTACGAGAGCCCGGCCAGCACCACGGTCACCACGACCGCGGTGCGCGGCCGGGCTTTCGCCATGAGGGCCGCCACCGGCAGCAGCAGCGGGAACGCGGGCAGCAGGAAGCGCGGCTTCGATTCGAAGAAGCCCGCGCCGCCGTAGGTCATCAGCAGCAGGACGCCGGTGTACACCAGCAGCGGCAGCGGGGTCCGGCGGTCCGCCGCCAGCAGTCCGGCGAGCACCAGCGCGGCCACCAGCAGCACCACCGTCACATGGGTGGCGAGCTCCACGTGCGCCCTGCCCAGCGCGTGCCGGGCGGAGGCGAGCGCCCCGGCGCCGAAGTCGAAGCGCGAGCCCCAGCCGCTCTGGACGGCGAAGTAGCCGCCGAGCGGATCCCCCCGGCGCACGCCGACCAGCAGGACGTACGAGGCCCAGCCCGCGGGAGCGGCCAGCCCGGCGGCCCACACCGCCGCGGGCGCGCGGCCCCGCCGCCGCCAGATCTCGTACGCGGCGGCCGCCGTCACCGCGGCGGCGACCGCGATCCCGGTGGGCCGGGTCAGCCCCGCGAGCACGGCGAGCCCCGCCGCCCACCCCCAGCGGCCGCGCAGCAGGGCGTACAGGGCCCAGGCGGCGAAGGCGGCGAGCAGCGGCTCGGTGTAGGCGAGGGTCAGCATGAGGGCGTGCGGCAGCGCGGCCCACAGCGCGACGAGCAGCACCCCGGCGCGGGCCCCGAGCAGGTGCGTCCCGACCCGGTACACCCCCACGGCGGCCGCGCCCGCGGCGATCCAGGCCACGGCCAGCGCGGCGACGGTCACGGGGCCCGGCAGCACGGCGGAGGCGCAGCGGATCAGGGCGGGGTAGAGCGGGAAGAACGCGGAGTCGCTCTGCACGGAGCCGATGGCGGGATAGATCTGGGTCCGCCCGTAGCCGTGCTCGGCGATCCGCAGGTACCAGACGGAGTCCCAGGACTCCCCGAGCACCCGCAGGGGGCTCCGCCCGCTCCACCAGGCCGCCACGGCGACCGCCAGCACCCCGCCCCCGCGCACGGCCGCGTACACCCCGAGCGCGAGGAGGGCGCCGGGGACCCGGTCGCCCCGGCCGGTGAGCCGACTGGTGGGCCGACCGGCGGGCCCGTCGGGCCGTGCGCCGTCCGTCAGCGTTTCCGTCGCCATGCGTCCCGCGTCCCGACTCCCTGGGGCGCTCCCGGTCGGAGCCGCCACGAGAGGAACCCTAACGAGGCCGGGCCCGCTTCCGGCGGGCCCGCACCCGCCTCAGAGCCGCCGCAACCGCTCCACCGCCTCCTCCAGGACGTCCGTTCGCTTGCAGAAGGCCCAGCGGACGTGGGTGGCGCCGGCGGCCTTGTCGTCGTAGAAGACCTGGTTCGGGATGGCCACCACCCCGCAGCGTTCCGGCAGGGTCCGGCAGAAGGCCAGGCCGTCCCGCTCGCCGAGGGGGGTGATGTCGGTGGTGACGAAGTAGGTGCCCTGTGGGCGGAACACCTCGAAGCCGGCCGCGGCGAGGCCGTCGGAGAGGCGGGCGCGCTTGGCGGCCAGGTCGGCGCGGAAGGAGTCGTAGTACGTGTCGGGGAGGGCGAGGGCCTCGGCGATCGCGTACTGGAACGGGCCCGAGGAGACGTACGTCAGGAACTGCTTCGCCGAGCGGACCGCCGTGACCAGCTCCGGCGTCCCCGTCACCCAGCCGACCTTCCAGCCCGTGAAGGAGAAGGTCTTGCCGGCGGAGGAGATGGTGACGGTGCGCTCGCGCATGCCCGGCAGGCTCGCCAGCGGGGTGTGGGCGCCCTCGAAGACCAGGTGCTCGTACACCTCGTCCGTGATGACGAGGAGGTCCCGGGAGACGGCCAGCTCCGCGACCGCGGCCAGCTCGGCGGGGGTCAGGACGGTGCCCGTCGGATTGTGCGGGGTGTTCAGGAGGAGGAGCCGGGTGCGCGGGGTGACCGCCGCCCGCAGCGCGTCCACGTCGAGGCGGAAGTCCGGGGCGCGCAGGGTCAGCGGTACGCGGACGGCTCCGGCCATCGCGATGCAGGCGGCGTAGGAGTCGTAGAAGGGCTCCAGGGCGATGACCTCGTCGCCCGGTTCGAGGAGGGCGAGGAGCGAGGCGGCGATGGCCTCCGTGGCCCCGGCGGTGACGAGGACCTCGGTGTCGGGGTCGTGGGTCAGGCCGTAGAAGCGCTGCTGGTGGGCGGCGATCGCCTGACGGAGCTCCGGGACGCCGGGGCCCGGCGGGTACTGGTTGCCGCGGCCGTCGCGGACGGCGCGCGCCGCCGCCTCGGCGATCTCGGCGGGGCCGTCGGTGTCGGGGAAGCCCTGGCCGAGGTTGATCGATCCCGTGGCGGTGGCCAGGGCGGACATCTCCGCGAAGATCGTCGTGCCGAAGGCCGCCAGCTTGCGGTTGAGGAAGGGGCGGTGGGTGCGTTCGGGATCGCTCATGGGCGTCATCCTGCGGGGAAGCTCTGGACTTGCTCAAGTGTGCTTTGGGCCGTGTACGGCGCGGGCATCCCCCCAGCACGCGGGACGAAGGGGATCCCGCACCCCGGGGAACCGGGGGGTCAGAGAGGGGTCGGGGGATGTTCCTCGGAATAACGATCTTCGTTGTGGTGGCCGTGGTGATCGTCGCGATGGTGGTCAAGGCCGGCCGGCGCGGTGGCTGGAGCGGCGGCAGCAGTGCCGCCGGCAGCGGCAGCTCGGCCTGGTGGATCGGGGGCGACTCGGGAGGTTCCTCCTCCTGCAGCTCCTCCTCCTCGTCCTGCGGTGGCGGCGGCGGAGGATGCGGTTCCAGCTGACACGGGGCAGCATGGATCCATGGCTTCCGCCGCAGGACCACCTTCCTCCCGCGTCCCGCATACGTGAGACGCCCGCCGGGCACAACTTCCGTCGGGCGTCTTCTTGTTCGGACGTCACGGCCGCGCATTACGGCGTACGGGCGGCATGTTGCTGAACACGTGAACTGTGTAGCCCCCGAGGGGATGTAAACCCCTGCAACTTGGGTAAAAACGCTGTGAGTGCCGTGCCTTTCATGATTCCCTCGGTTGAGTAGACCAGTCCTCGGACCTCCCTGGACTTCCTGTGGACCCGTGCCGGTGTCCCCCCACCCGTTGACTACCGCTGGCGGGCCCCGGCCCATCTCCCTCGCGCGTTTGCGGAGCCGACTCATGCTCACGACCCTCCAGACCACCTATACCGACACGCGTGCCGCCGATCTCGCCTGGGCCCTGGGTCGGGAGCGGCTGCCCGCCCTGGCCGTACTGAATCTCGAACTGGGTGGTGCCAAAGTCGAGTTGCGCCTGCTCGGGGCCTCCCACCAGGTGCTCCTGGAGGAGGGCGACGTGCTCTGTTCCGAGACCGTCGCCTGCATGCCCGGCAGCAGCACCCCGCTTCCGCTCGGCGTGGCCAAGCGCGTCGGCGACTGGGAGTACGAGTTCGCCGCGCGGGTCGAGAACCTCTCGCGCGGCTCCTTCGCCGGACGGGCGCAGGAGCTGCTCGCGCTGGTCGCGGACCACCCGAACGGGCTCGCGGGGACCTTCCCCGGCAGCCCGCACGCCTTCACCGCCATGCTCGCGCAGCGCTACGAGGGCCAGGTGCGGTGGCGGACCTGGCACGCGTACCCGCAGGAAGGCCAGTTGGTGGCCACCCGCACCCGCGTCGGCGTCCGGGCGGCCGCACCGGGCGCGGCGCCGGCGCCGGCGGACGCCCCCGCGGCGGTCCTGGAGGCGCCGGTGCTGATCTAGGCCGCCTCCGGGCGCGGTTGCCGTCCGGTTACGCCAACTGCCCGAACCAGTGCGCCACTTACACCCATGTGGGTGACCGGATGCGAGCAGGCGGTGACGTACGGTTCGCTTCATGATCGACCGTTCCGCCCCGCGCGGGGTGCTCCGCACCCGGTGGCGCCGCCCCCCGGCTCCGGATCCGCGCGGTGTGGCCCGCGTCCCGGCCGCCCTGCCCGTACGGCCCAGGACCGGCCGGCTCCTCGTCCTGGCCACCGTGTTCGTCTGCGCCGCCTGCGGGCTCGTATACGAGCTGGAGCTGCTCGCCCTCGGCTCGTACCTCATCGGCGACTCCGTCACCCAGGCCTCGGTCGTGCTGTCCGTCATGGTCTTCGCCATGGGCGTCGGATCCCTGCTCGCCAAGGCCCTGCGCACCCGCCCCGCCTTCGGCTTCGCCCTCGTGGAAGCGGGCCTCGCCCTGCTCGGCGGGCTCTCCGCCATAGCGCTCTACGCCAGCTTCGCCTGGCTGGGGGAGTCCCGGCCCGCGCTCGTCGCCTTCTCCTTCGCCATCGGCGTCCTCATCGGCGCCGAGATCCCGCTCCTGATGGTCCTCATCCAGCGGATCCGCAGACAGGACGCGGGCGGCGCCGTCGCCGACCTGTTCGCCGCGGACTACGTCGGCGCCCTCGTCGGCGGCCTCGCCTTCCCCTTCCTGCTGCTGCCCGTCCTCGGACAGCTCACCGGCGCCATGCTCACCGGCACCGTCAACGTGGTCGCCGGCGGCGGCCTCGTCCTGTGGCTGTTCCGCCAGGACCTGAGCCGGCGCGCCCGCTGGCTGCTCGTCGCCGTCAACGTCACCGTCCTCACCGTCCTCGGCGGCGCCACCGTCCTCGCCGACGACTTCGAACGCATGGCCCGCCGCGCCGTCTACGGCGGCGAGGTCCGCGTCGCCGTCCAGACCGGAGTGCAGGAACTCGTCCTCACCGGCCCCCCGACCGGCTCCCCGCGCTCCCTCGACCTCTTCCTCGACGGCCGCCTGCGGGTCAGCGGCTACGACGAGTACCGCTACCACGAGGCCCTCGTGCACCCCGCGATGACCGGCCCGCACACCCGCGTCCTGGTCCTCGGCGGCGGCGACGGGCTCGCCGCCCGCGAGGTGCTGCGCTACCGCGACGTCGCCTCCGTCACCGTCGTCGAGCTCGACCCCGGGGTCGTGCGGCTCGCCCGGACCGACCCGATGCTCTCCGCGCTGAACGGCCGGGCGTACGAGGACCCGCGCCTCGGGGTCGTCACCGAGGACGCCTTCCGCTGGCTGCGCGCACCCGCCTCCCGGGGCCGCTTCGACGTCATCGTCTCCGACCTGCCCGACCCCGGGATCACCCCCAGCACGAAGCTGTACTCGCAGGAGTTCTACGGGCTGGCGGCGCGGGCCCTGCGCCCCGGCGGGCGGCTCGCCGTCCACGCGGGACCGCCCGGCACCAGGCCCCGTACCTACTGGACCGTCGAGGCCACCCTGCGCGCGGCCGGCCTGAGCACCGCCCCCTACAGCGCGGGCGGCCGCCTCTCGGGCTTCGCCGCCGGCCCCGACCGGGCGCTCGGCGCGGCCTCCGGCTCCGCCGCGCAGCTCCCGCAGGACTGGGGCTTCGTCCTGGCGGCCCGCGAGGGCGTGCCCCGGCTGCGGGTGGACCGGGACACGCCCGCCCTGCGCTCCCTGTCCACGCAGTCCCTGGCCGACGCGGCCCGGGACGCGGAGCGCACCCGGGTGGCGGGGCTGCCGCCTTCGACGCTGCCGCACCCGAGGTACTCGTAGCCGGGTACTCGTGGCCGGGCGGCCGCGTCGGTAGGCTCGTTCGCATGGAGCATCAGGTGTTCGTACCGGTCCCCTCCGCCGACGTCCGCGCCGTGCTGCGCGACCCCGCCCGGCTGGCGCGGTGCGTGCCGGGGCTCCAGCAGGACGCCGACACCGAGGCCGGGCCGCTGTCCGGCCGGCTGAGGGTGCGGGTCGGCGGGCACACCGTCACCTACCGCGGCGCCCTCTCCGTCACCGAGCAGGACCCCGACCGCTTCACCCTCGCGGGCGAGGGCACCGAGGTGCGCGGGAGCGGGACCGTGAAGCTCACCCTCGCGCTGCGCCTCGCCGAGGCGGACGGCGGCACCCGGCTGGAGTTCACCGCCGAGTCCGCCGCCGACGGCCGCGCCGCCGCCTTCGCCCCCGAGGCCGCCGCCACGGCCGCGCACCGCCTCCTGGACCGGGCCGCCGGGCACCTCGGGGCCCTCGCGGAGGCCCCCGTCGTCGAGGCGGACGCCGATGTGGACGCGGATGGGGTCGGGGCCTTCGACGTGGACCCGGACCGGGAGGAGGACCCCGGCCCGGGGTTCACCGAGGTCAGCGCGTCCGTGTTCGACACCGAGGTGCCGCCGCCGTCCCTGGACCCCTTCCTGGAGGGCACCTTCGAGGGCATGGCCGACCTCGGGGACCTCGGTGGCCCCCCGCGCCCGCCGGCCGAGGCCGCGCACGCCCGCCGCACGATGATCGGCCGCAGCGCGGAGGAGGTCGACCACGCGCCCCCGCGCGGCCGCTACGCCCCCGTCCCGGCCCCCGCCTCCGCCTCCGCGGGCGCGGGCCTGCGCTGGATCGCCCCGGCGGCCGCCGTGGCCGTGGCCTCGGCGGTGCTCCTGGGCCGCGCCCTGCGCCGCCGCCGCTGACCCCGGGGCCCCGCGGGACCCGCCCGCTTCCGCGTGCGGACCTGATCATCCCGCCGGGCTGACTAAGGTCATGGCATGAGTACGCAACTGCGCGCCGGCGGCGCCGAGGTGACCATCGACCAGGAGAACGGCTGCCGGATCAGCAGTCTGCGCATCGACGGGACGGAGCTGCTGCGGCAGGGGGACCACTACGGGTCCTTCCCGATGGTCCCGTGGTGCGGCCGGACCAGGGACGGGCAGTTCCAGGACGGCGCGACCCTGCACCAGCTGCCGCTCAACCACCCGCCGCACGCCATCCACGGCTTCGGCCGCGACGCCGCCTGGCACCGCGCCCGGGCCACCGGCACCGAGGCCGCCTTCACGTACCCGCTCGCCGACCCGTGGCCCTACGAGGGCCTGGTCACCCAGATCTTCGAGCTCGGCGAGGACGCGCTGACCCTGACGATGGGCATCGAGACCTATGGGGACTCCTTCCCGGCGCAGGCCGGCTGGCACCCCTGGTTCCGCCGCAACCTCGGCGCCGGCGGGGGCGACGTCCGCATCGACTTCGAGGCCGCCTGGCAGGAGGAGCGCGGAGCCGACCACCTGCCCACCGGCAACCGCATCGATCCCAAGCCCGGCCCCTGGGACGACTGCTTCGGCATGCCGTACGGGGTGGACGTCACCCTCACCTGGCCCGACGCCCTGGAGCTGAAGGTCGCCAGCCGCTCCGAATGGGTGGTCGTCTACGACGAGGAGCCCGAGGCCGTCTGCGTGGAACCGCAGTCGGGCCCGCCGAACGGCCTGAACAGCCTCCCGCAGCTGGTCACCCCGGTGGACCCGCTGGAGATCTCCACGACGTGGACGTGGCGGCGGCTCGGGTAGTGCCCAATTAAGCTCGGGGCCATGAGTGACGTACGCGATGCGCTTCTGCAGCAGATCAAGGACAAGGCCGTCGTGCACGGCAAGGTGATCCTCTCCTCCGGCCGCGAGGCCGACTACTACATCGACCTCCGCCGGATCACGCTGGACGGCGAAGCCGCCCCGCTGGTCGGCCAGGTCATGCTCGACCTCACCGCCGACCTGGAGTTCGACTGCGTCGGCGGCCTGACGCTGGGCGCGGACCCGGTCGCCACCTCGATGCTGCACGCCTCCGCCGCGCGCGGCGCGCGCCTGGACGCCTTCGTCGTCCGCAAGGCGCAGAAGGCGCACGGCATGCAGCGCCGCATCGAGGGCACCGACGTGAAGGGCAAGCGCTGCCTGGTGGTCGAGGACACCTCGACCACCGGCGGCTCCCCGCTGACCGCCGTCGAGGCGGTCCGCGAGGCCGGCGGCGAGGTCGTGGCCGTCGCGACGATCGTCGACCGCGGCGCGGCCGACGCGATTGCGGCCGTGGGGCTGCCCTACCTCACGGGCTACCAGCTGGACGACCTCGGTTTGTCCTAACCCGTGGACGGCGGGTCGTGCTTCCGCACAACTGGTGACTTAGGTCCCCGGAAGTCCGGAAGTAGGCCCTGACCTGCGTCTTTGCGGTCCGGTGGAGTGTTTCACGTGAAACACTCCACCCGGATCGGGCCGCGCGGTGCCGCCGGGGAGGTGGAGTGGGGGCGCGAGTCTGGAAAGATGGGGACGACGGCAACGTCGCCCCCAGGTCAGGGCCCGCAATAAGCACACTCCCCGCACATCCAAGGAGCGGACAGATGCCCATCGCAACCCCCGAGGTCTACAACGAGATGCTCGACCGGGCGAAGGCAGGCAAGTTTGCCTACCCGGCGATCAACGTGACCTCGACCCAGACCCTGCACGCTGCGCTGCGCGGCTTCGCGGAGGCCGAGAGCGACGGCATCATCCAGATCTCCACCGGTGGTGCGGAGTTCCTGGGTGGCCAGTACAACAAGGACATGGTCACCGGCGCCGCCGCCCTGGCCGAGTTCGCGCACATCGTGGCCGCGAAGTACGACATCACCGTCGCGCTGCACACGGACCACTGCCCCAAGGACAAGCTGGACGGCTACGTCCGCCCGCTCCTGGAGATCTCCGCCGAGCGCGTGGCCCGCGGTCTGAACCCGCTCTTCCAGTCGCACATGTGGGACGGCTCCGCCGAGACCCTGGCCGACAACCTGGCCATCGGCCAGGAGCTGCTCGCCAAGGCCGCCGCCGCGAAGATCATCCTCGAGGTCGAGATCACCCCGACCGGTGGCGAGGAGGACGGCGTCAGCCACGAGATCAACGACGAGCTGTACACCACCGTCGAGGACGCGCTGCGCACCGCCGAGGCCCTGGGCCTGGGCGAGAAGGGCCGCTACCTGCTGGCCGCCTCCTTCGGCAACGTGCACGGCGTCTACAAGCCGGGCAACGTCGTCCTGCGCCCCGAGCTCCTCAAGGACCTCCAGGCCGGCGTCGGCGAGAAGTACGGCAAGTCCTCCCCGTTCGACTTCGTCTTCCACGGCGGCTCGGGCTCCACGGCCGAGGAGATCGCCACCGCGCTGGAGAACGGCGTCGTGAAGATGAACCTCGACACCGACACCCAGTACGCCTTCACCCGTCCGGTCGTGGACCACATGTTCCGCAACTACGACGCGGTCCTGAAGGTCGACGGCGAGGTCGGCACCAAGTCGAAGTACGACCCCCGCACGTGGGGCAAGGCCGCCGAGGCCGGCATGGCCGCGCGCGTCACCGAGGCCTGCGCGAACCTGCGCTCCACGGGCACGAAGCTGAAGTAACCGCTCCGGCGGATCACACGCAGAACGCCCGGCCGGGTTTCCCGGCCGGGCGTTTCGCTGTTCGTCCCCCGGGTCGACGTCCTCGGGCCACCGGCCGGTAATGTGCGTCGGGTACGGCGGGGGCCGGCCATTTCGTGTCCGGATTTCTCTGGTGACGCATGTCCACCCCCGTCGATGGTCGTGCCCGTGAGGGCACATGGGGGAGGGACCCTTTTGTTCAGTTCTATGTCGACATCGCGTGTGACGCGATTGTCCGCAGCCGTCGCCGTCGTGGCGGCTCTTGCGTCGGTGTCCCCGCTGCTGGGCGCCGTACCGGCGGTCGCGGCGGAGGCACCGCTGCCGTCCGCACTCACGATCAAACCAGACGCACGCCCCAACTACTCCTCGGGGCAGTTCGGCGAGACCGGTTACGCGTGGTCCGCTGACGGGGGCGGCTTGACCTGGGAAAGCTATGCCGGCGGCCCGTCCAAGCCCATCGAGCCGCGCCCCTTGTGGGTGTCTCCCACGTACGGGTCCGACGTGTTCCAACTCACGTATCCGAACAACCGCACGGTGTACCGGGACATGAAGACGGGTGCGGACATCCCGAAGATCGAAGTCCCCGCCGGGCATTCCGTCCGGGGCTCTTCGCCGACCTCGGTCATCTCCGTGAAGAACGACGGCAAGTACTACGTCACCAAGATGGAGAACGGCACGCCGGTCACCCGTGAGGCCGTCGGCGCCTACGGAGGGGACTACTCCCCGGCCGGTGCGGCGGGTCTGCTGACCGGGTCGGGTGCCGTCACCCTGGTCGGCTTCGACGGCACGGTACGCCCCACGAAGGCCCCGATGGCCATCTGGTTCGAGTACCAGCAGTATGTCGCCTGGGGTGCGGGCAAGTACCTGGTCCACCCCAGGGGCGAGTTCGGGGACGACAGGGTCACCTACTGGGACCTGACCAAGGACGTGGAGAAGCCGATCGCCGCCCTCGACGGGGTGAACATCGGCCACGAGAACGAACTGCTGGGTGTGGTCGGCAACGACCTGATCACCGCCCGCCTGGGGGCGGATGCCCCTCCGTACGACTGTGAGTCGTGCGATACCTCCCGTTCCTACCGCGCGGGGGCGACCATCTTCGATGTCTACGCCCGGCCGCTGTCGGGCGGCCCGGAGCGGCTCATCGCGCGGAAGTCCTCGGCCGTGCCGAACATGACGGCGGACGGCCGCCTGGTCCTCAAGCGGGAGGGCGCGAAGGGACCCGAGGTCTACGTGATCCAGGCCGCGGCCGACGGGACGCTGAGCACGCCCACGCTGCGCGACATCCCGCCCGCTCAGTCGGAGCCGACCCAGCTCGCGCTGGCCCACGGCACCTTGAGCAGGCGCACCACGCCCAGCCAGGGCCTGGTGCAGCAGGACCTGTCCGTGGGCAGCGGAGCGGTGTCCACGGGGCCCCGGACCGAGCGGGGGCACGCGTCGGGATCCGACAAGGACGGCGGATGGATCGCCTCCGGCTCGGGTGACCTGGTCCGCGCCGAGGAAGGGTCCCTGGGCGGCACCCTGGCTGTCCTGCCGGCGAGTGCGGGTCTGTATGGCAGCGAGACCAGGCACTCCGTCAGCGGCCTCCAGAAGGACTCCCTTCAGGCCCGCGGACGCTATGCGGCCTACCGGGTGAAGAACCCGGACGGCAGCTTGAAGATCCAGCAGCACTCCCTCAGCTCCGCCGCAGCGGAGGACGTGCCCCCGCAGACGGGGAGCCGTCCGGCGCCCGCGTTCGGTCTGGGCGGCGACGGGATGCTGTGGGTGGAGAGCACGACCGATGGCGTGGTCAACGTGCTTCCCCGTGGGGCCAAGGGCAAGCCGTCGCGGACCGTGGACGTGGCGGACTGCGATCTGACGGACGTCCAGGTGGTGGGCAAGGACCTGTACTGGAAGTGCGGGACGAAGGCTGCCGGTGTCTTCGACACGGTCGCGAACGCTCCGGTGGCGGCGTTGCCGGCACACGACTCGGCCCTGCTGGCCGACGGTTACGTGGCGTGGGAGAAGGACGGGAACCTGAGCGTCACCGCGCTGCGGGGCACTCCGTCCACCCGCCCGGTGGGCCGTCCTGCGGACAAGCGTCCGGGCTTCGGCTGGACCGTGGACCGCTTCGGCGGGGCCCTGGCCTACGTCGATGCCGGGAAGAACATCCAGATCGTGAAGTCGGGTGTGCCGGCCGCGCCGATGTCCGTGGTCGAGGGTGGCGGCGGTATCGCCCTCGGGGCCACCGCACCGTGGGCCGGCCGGTGGCTGCTGTCGAAGCCCGCGTCGTCCTGGAAGCTCACCTTCACCCACAAGCTGACCGGTCACGTGGCGAAGACCATCACGGGCAAGGAAGCCCGCTATTCGATCGGTGCGAAGTGGGACGCCGTCGACCCGTCGACGGGGAAGAAGGTGGGCTACGGCGCCTACGAGTGGAAGCTGACGGCCGTGCCCGCGGATGGTGTGGGAGCCCCCCTCACCGTCAGCGGGACGGCGAAGGGGGACACGAAGTCCGGACCGCGTGACCTCGCGGGCAACTTCGACGGTGACCTGCTGGCCTTCACCCCCGAGGGCCGGGCGGACGTCCGGCCCGGGAACATGGGCGGTCTGCAGGCTCCGGTGTCCGGTTCCGGCTGGACGGGTGCGAACGCGGTCACGGCCGCCGTGCCGTTCGGTGACGTGGACAGGGACTACTGCTCGGACGTGCTGGTCCGGCACCCGTCGGGTGAGCTCCGTGCGTACCTGCCCGGCTGCTCGGGCGTGCTGACGCCGAAGAACAAGTACAAGGTCGTGGGCGGCGGCTGGAACATGTACGACCAGATCGTCTCGCCGGGAGACATGATCGGCGACTCGCGTCCCGATCTGCTGGCCAAGACGCCCGCCGGTGACCTGTACCTGTACGAGACCTACGGCACGGAGGGGAAGTTCAAGGCCAAGGTGAAGCTCACCGGCGGCTTCAAGGGCTACCTGCTGGTCGGCGGTCACAAGATGGGCGCGAAGACCATGACCGGTGCGCTCGTCGCCCGGGACCCTTCGGGCAAGCTGTGGCGCTACTCCGCGTTGGGCAACGGCAAGCTGGCGCCCCGCGTCATGATCGGCGCGGGCGGCTGGAACAAGTACACGCACATCGTGGGCATGGGGGACTTCACCAACGACAACTACGGTGACCTGGTGGCCCGGGATTCCGCGGGCAGGCTGTGGCGCTACAACGGCAAGTACGGCGGCACCCTGAGCAGTGCCGTGGACATCGGCGGTGGCTGGAACATGTACAAGTCCCTGCACTGATCGCGGGGCCGTCCACGTAGGCAGAACGCCCGGCCGGGTTTCCCCGGCCGGGCGTTTTCGTGCCGGTACCCGGGTCGCCTTTCTTCGGTCATTGCCCGGTAATGTGCGTCGGGTACCGACGGGGGGTCGGCCATTGCGTGTCCGGATTTCTCTGGTTCCGTCTGCCCCCTCCGTCGATGGTCGTGTCCGTGAGGACGCATGGGGGAGGGACCCTTTTTTGTTCAGCTCAATGTCGACATCGCGTGCCACGCGATTGTCCGCAGCCGTCGCCGTCGTGGCGGCTCTCGCGTCGGTGTCCCCGCTGCTGGGTGCCGTTCCGGCGCTCGCGGCGGAGGCGCCGCTGCCGTCCGCACTCACCATCAAGTCCGAGGTGAAACCGGACCCGCGTGCCGGCTACTGGAAGGCCGGAGAGACGGGCTACGTCACCAGTAACGCGTCCGACTACTTCTGGAACCCCTACGCCGGCGGCGCCCCGAAGCTCATCGAGCCCCGTCCCACCCGCGGCGTGGAGGCCGACGGGTCCGACTCGCTGGTGCTCCGCTACCCGGACCGCGAGGTCGTGCGGGACATGAAGACGGGGGCGGAGTTCGTCCGGCCCGGTGCCCCTGCCGGACACAAGCTCCTCGGGTACGTCGGGAAGGCGGTCGTCTCCCTCGGCAGTGACGGCAAGGTGTCCTTCACCGAGGTGAAGGACGGCGCGCCCACCAGCCGCGAGATCCTCGCCGACGCCAAGGGGTGGGCCGGCTCCCGTGTCGGAACGACCGGCCTGCTGGTTCCGGGGAAGGGCGGAAACTTTCTGATCGGCCCCGACGGCACGGTACGCCCCACGAAGTTCCCCGAACTCAACTGGCCCGAGTACCAGCAGCAGGTCATCTGGGGCGAGGGCCACTTCCTGGTCCACCCCAAGGGTATGGATGGCGCGAACGCGGACGAGGTGCAGTACTGGGACCTCGCCAAGGACCTGGACAAGCCGCAGGCCGTCCTGGGCGGTGTGAAGATCGGCGGCGAGTCCGACGTCCTCGGTGTGGTCGGCAAGGACCTCATCATGTCCCGCCGGGGGGCGGACGTTCCTCCGCCGGCTCCGTGCGACGGGCAGTGCGACGACTTCATCTCCCGCACCGAGCGTCCCGATCAGTACATCTTCGACATCATCGCCAGGCCGCTGGCGGGCGGGCCGGAGCGCGTCATCGCACGGAAGTCCTCGGCCCGGCCGAACATGACGGCGGACGGCCGCCTGATCCTTTCCCGGGACACCGGGACGGACACCGAGGCGTACGCGCTCAGGGCCGCGGCCGACGGCTCGTCGGGCACGACCGCACTGCGCCGTTTCCCGTACGTCGGGGCGCCGGTTCAGCTCGCACTGGCGCACGGCACCCTGAGCTCGCGGGAGACCGCCGGGGACGACTCCGTCGAGCTGGTGGAGCGGAAGTTGACCGTGGGCGCCGGGGCCGTCTCCTCGGGCCCCCGGACCCCCCGTCGGGACGAGGGGGCGAAGAACACCGACAGCGGATGGATCGCGACCGGCTCGGGCGACCTCGTCAGGGCCGAGGATGCGGCCATCAGGGTCTTGAAGCCGGATGCCACGGGGAAGCCTTCGGTGCCGGACACGTATGCCGTGCCGGGGATGCAGAAGGACACCCTGCAGGCCCGTGGGCGCCATGCGGTCTACCGGGTGAAGAACCCGGACGGCAGCTTGAAGATCGTGCGCCACTCCATCACGGACTCCGGGGTGGATCAGAGGGTGCCCCCGCAGAAGGGGAGCCGGCCGGCTCCCGCGTTCGGTCTGGGCGACGATCGCGTGCTGTGGGTGGAGAGCACGACCGACGGCGTGGTCAATGTGATCCCCCACAACGTCAGCGGCACGCCGTCGCGGACCGTGGACGTGGCCGACTGCGACCTGACGGACATCCAGGTGGTGGGCAAGGACCTGTACTGGAAGTGCGGGACGAAGGCGGCCGGTGTCTTCGACACGGTCGCGAACGCTCCGGTGGCGGCGTTGCCGGCACACGACTCGGCCCTGCTGGCCGATGGTTACGTGGCGTGGGAGAAGGACGGGAACCTGAGCGTGACCGCGCTGCGGGGCACTCCGTCCACCCGTCCGGTGGGCCGTCCTGCGGACAAGCGTCCGGGCTTCGGCTGGACCGTGGACCGCTTCGGCGGGGCCCTGGCCTACGTCGACGCCGGGAAGAACATCCAGATCGTGAAGTCGGGCGTACCGGCCTCCCCGATGTACGCGCCCGAGGGTTTCGGCGCCCAGAACATCCGGACCCAGCAGGGGTCCTGGGCCGGCCGGTGGCTGCTGTCGAAGCCCGCGTCGTCCTGGAAGCTCACCTTCACCCACAAGCTGACCGGGCGCGTGGTGAAGACCATCACGGGCAAGGAAGCCCGCTACTCGATCGGTGCGCAGTGGGACGGCATCGACCCGTCGACGGGCAAGCCCGTCATCCTCGGCACCTACGAGTGGAAGCTGACGGCCGTACCCGCCGATGGCGCGGGTGCTCCGCTCTCGGTCAGCGGCAAGGCGTCGGCGGGCGTCAAGAATTGGGTGCGTGACCTCGCCGGGGACTACCACGGCGATCTGCTGGCCTTCACGCCCGAGGGCCGGGCGGACGTCCGGCCGGGCTCGGCAGCCGGCAAGGGCACCTTCGAGGCTCCGGTCTCCGGCAACGGCTGGACCGGTGCGAACGCGGTCACGGCCGCCGTGCCGATCGCCGACGTGGACTACGACGGGTGCTCGGACGTGGTGGTCCGCCACCCGTCGGGTGAGCTCCGGGTCTACCTGCCCGGCTGCACCGGTGTGCTGACGCCGAAGAACCCGTACAAGGTCGTGGGCGGCGGCTGGAACATGTACGACCAGATCGTCTCGCCCGGGAACCTGATCGGTGACTCGCGTCCCGACCTGCTGGCCAAGACCCCTGACGGCGATCTGTTCCTGTACGAGAGCTACGGCAAGGAGGGGAAGTTCAAGTCCCGGGTCCGGGTGAGCACCGGCTTCAGGGGCTACCTGCTGGTCGGCGGCCACACCATGGGCACGAAGGAGGGACGCACCGCGCTGATCGCGCGGGACCCCTCGGGCAAGCTGTTCCGCTACGACGCGTTGGGCGGCGGCAAGTGGGCGCCGCGCGTCATGATCGGCACGGGCGGCTGGAACACCTACACGGCGATCGTGGGCGTGCCGGACCTGCACGGCGACTACCCGGGTGAGCTGGTGGCCAGGGACAAGGCGGGCAGGCTGTGGCGTTACGACGGCAAGCCCGACGGGACCCTGAGCAGTGCCGTGGACATCGGCGGTGGCTGGAACATGTACAAGTCCCTGTACTGATCGCGGGGCGGTTCACGTAGGCAGAACGCCCGGCCGGGTTTCCCCGGCCGGGCGTTTTCGTGCCGGTAACCGGGTCGACGTCCCCGGGCCGTCGCCCGGTAATGTGCGTCGGGTACCGGCGGGGGGCTGGTTGTTCCGGTGTCCGGTTTTCTCCGGTGGCGTGTGACGTCCCCCGTCGATGGTCGTGTCCGTGAGGGCACATGGGGGAGGGACCCTTTTGTTCAGTTCTATGTCGACATCGCGTGTGACGCGATTGTCCGCAGCCGTCGCCGTCGTGGCGGCTCTTGCGTCGGTGTCCCCGCTGCTGGGTGCCGTTCCGGCGCTCGCGGCGGAGGCGCCGCTGCCGTCCGCACTCACCATCAAGTCCGAGGTGAAACCGGACCCGCGTGCCGGCTACTGGAAGGTCGGGGAGACGGGCTACGTCACCAGTAGCGGGTCCGACTACTTCTGGAACCCCTACGCCGGCGGTGCCCCTCAGCTCATCGAGCCCCGGCCCACCCGCGGGGTGGAGGCCGACGGGTCCGACTCGCTGGTGCTCAGCTACCCGGACCGCCAGGTCGTGCGGGACATGAAGACGGGGGCGGAGTTCGTCCGGCCCAGTGCCCCTGAGGGGCACAAGGTCCTCGGGTACATCGGGAAGGCGGTCGTCTCCGGCGGCAGCAGTGACCGCAGGGTCTTCTTCACCGAGGTGAAGGACGGCGCGCCCACCACTCGCGAGGTGCTTGCCGAATCCATTGGGCGGGGCGGATCCCGTGTCGGAACGATCGGCCTGCTGGTTCCGGGGAAGGACGGGAACGTCCTGATCGGCCCCGACGGCACGGTACGCCCCACGAAGTTCCCCGAACTCGGGTGGCCCGAGTATCAGCAGCAGGTCATCTGGGGCGAGGGCCACTATCTGGTCCACCCCAACGGCATGGACGGCGCAAAAGACGACGAGCTGCAGTACTGGGACCTCGCCAAGGACCTGGACAAGCCGCAGGCAGTCCTGAGCGGCGTGAAGATCGGCGGTGAGTCCGATGTGCTGGGTGTGGTCGGCAAGGACCTCATCATGTCCCGCCGGGGGGCGGACGTAGCCCCGCCGCCGCCGTGCGACGGGCAGTGCGACGACTTCATCTCCCGCACCGAGCGTCCCGATGAGCGCATCTTCGACATCATCGCCAGGCCGCTGGCGGGCGGGCCGGAGCGGGTCATCGCCCGGAAGTCCTCGGCCCGGCCGAACATGACGGCGGACGGCCGCCTGATCCTCCTCCGGGACACCGAGAAGGATCCCGAGGCCTACGCGGTCCAGGCCGCGCCCGACGGCTCGCTGACCACGGCAGTCCTGCAGCGCTTCCCGTTCGTCCCGAAGGCACCGGTTCAGCTCGCACTGGCGCACGGCACCCTGAGCTCGCGCGAAACCACCACCAGCAGCGGCGCCTTCGAGCTGGTGGAACGGCAGTTGACCGTGGGTGCCGGCGCCGTGTCCGCGGGCCCCCGGACCCCCCGTCGGGCCGGGGGGACGAACACGGACAGCGGATGGATCGCGAGTGGATCCGGCGACCTGCTCAGGGCCGAGGACGGGGCCTTGACGATCCTCACGCCGGCCGGCCCGGGGACGCCTTCGGAGGAGTACACGTACCCCATTGCGGGGATGCAGAAGGGCACCGTGCAGGCCCGCGGACTCCATGTCGCCTACCGGGTGAAGAACCCGGACGGCAGCTTGAAGATCGGGCTCCTCCCCCTTCCGTACTCCGCGGGGGACACGTCGCTACCCGCGCAGACGGGCAGCCGTCCCGCGCCCGCGTTCGGTCTGGCTGACAACGGGGTGCTGTGGGTGGAGAGCACGACCGACGGCGTGGTCAATGTGATCCCCCGCAACGCCGGTGGCACGCCGTCGCGGACCGTGGACGTGGCGGACTGCGATCTGACGGACATCCAGGTGGTCGGCAAGGACCTGTACTGGAAGTGCGGGACGAAGGCGGCGGGCGTGTTCGACACGGTCGCCAATGCTCCGGTGGCCGCTCTGCCGGCGCACGGGTCTGCTCTGCTGGCGGACGGTTACGTGGCGTGGGAGAAGGACGGGAACCTGAGCGTGACCGCGCTGCGGGGCACTCCGTCCACCCGTCCGGTGGGCCGTCCTGCGGACAAGCGTCCGGGCTTCGGCTGGACCGTGGACCGTTTCGGCGGGTCGCTGGCCTATGTCGACGCCGGGAAGAACATCCAGATCGTGAAGTCGGGTGTGCCGGCCGCGCCAATCTCGGTGGTCGGGGTCCGCGTTTCCGAGCACCTCCTGACCGCCGGCGGGCCCTGGGCCGGCCGGTGGCTGCTGTCGAAGCCTGCGGCGTCCTGGAAGCTCACCTTCACCCACAAGCTGACCGGGCGCGTGGTGAAGACGCTGACCGGCGGGGAGGCCCGCCACTCGATCGGTGCGCAGTGGGACGGCATCGACCCGTCGACGAGCAAGAAGGTCACCATCGGCACCTACGAGTGGAAGCTCACGGCCGTACCTGCCGATGGCGCGGGTGCTCCGCTCTCGGTCAGCGGCAAGGCGCCGACGGGGATCCGCAAGAACTCGGCGCGTGACCTCGCCGGGGGCCGTCACGGCGATCTGCTGGCCTTCACGCCCGAGGGCCGGGCGGACGTCCGGCCGGGCTCGATAGCCGGCAAGGGCACCTTCGAGGCTCCGGTCTCCGGCGCCGGCTGGACCGGTGCGAACGCCGTCACGGCCGCCGTACCGTTCGGCGACGTGGACAAGGACCTGTGCTCGGACGTCCTGGTTCGGCACCCCTCGGGTGAGCTCCGTGCGTACCTGCCCGGCTGCACGGGCGTGCTGACGCCGAAGACCAAGTACAAGGTCGTGGGCGGTGGTTGGAACGTCTACGACCAGATCGTCTCGCCGGGCGACATGATCGGCGACACGCGTCCCGATCTGCTGGCCAAGACGCCCGCCGGTGACCTGTACCTGTACGAGGGCTACGGCACGGAGGGGAAGTTCAAGGCCAAGGTGAAGCTCACCGGCGGCTTCAAGGGCTACCTGCTGGTCGGCGGTCACAAGATGGGCAAGGGCGGAGTCGGTGCGCTGATCGCGCGGGACCCCTCGGGCAAGCTGTTCCGCTACGACGCGTTGGGCAAGGGCAAGCTGGCGCCCCGCGTCATGATCGGCACGGGTGGCTGGAACACCTACACGGCGATCGTGGGCGTGTCGGACCTGCACGGCGACTTCTACCAGGGTGAGCTGGTGGCCAGGGACAAGGCGGGCAGGCTGTGGCGTTACGACGGCAAGTCCGACGGCACCCTGAGCAGCCCCGTGGACATCGGTGGCGGCTGGAACATGTACAAGTCCCTGTACTGAGCATGAACAGGCACGAGGCGACCTGAGCCGGCAAGAGGCGGCAGCACCGTTCCCGCGGGGCTGCCGCCTTCGGCATGTCCCCGGTGCCCCAGACTGTGGGCATGTCTCTTCACCAGAACCTGCTCGGGGGCCCCGCCCCCACCCACCTGCCCGACGAGCCCGGCCGCGCGGCCATCGCCGCCGGCACCCCCGCCGTCGAGGTGGCCGCCGCGCACCCGACGTCGTCCCTCGCCTGGGCCCTGCTCGCCGACGAGGCCTTCGGGGCCGGCCGCACGGTCGAGTCGTACGCCTACGCCCGTACGGGCTACCACCGCGGCCTGGACGCGCTGCGCCGCGCCGGCTGGAAGGGCCACGGCCCGGTGCCGTGGGAGCACGAGCCGAACCAGGGCTTCCTGCGCGCCCTGAACGCCCTGGCCCGCGCGGCCGGTGCGATCGACGAGAAGGAGGAGTACGAGCGCTGCTCGACCTTCCTGCGCGACTCCTCGGAGACCGCCGCGGACGTCCTCGGCGCCTGACGCGGAGCCGCCGCACCGGGTGGGCTCCGCGGGGGCCCGCCCGGTCGCGGAAAGTGACGTGCGCCACTGACTATTGAAGCCCTGCGGCACGACCGTCTTATGATGCGGACAGGGGACCGGAGCTCCACTCACCTCACCGGAAGGAGCGGACCGCTACCCGGAAGCACGTATCGAGGAGACAGCGATGTCGCACGCCCTTGATGCCTCCGGAGACGGCGGTTCGGACACCCCGAACCTCGACTTCGCCGGCACGACCCCCTACGAGGACTACGTCCAGGCGGACGTCCTCACCCACCTCCAGCACCTCCGCTCGGACGATCCGGGCGAGATGGTCTTCCTGGTCACGACCCAGGTCATGGAGCTGTGGTTCACGGTCATCGTCCACGAGTGGGAGACCGCCGCGCAGGCGCTCCGCGAGGACGAGCTGCCCGTCGCCATGGACGCGCTGAAACGATCCCTCCGCGAGCTGGAGGCCCTCAACGCCTCCTGGCGCCCCCTCGCCCAGCTGACCCCGGGCCAGTTCAACGCGTACCGCGCCGCCCTCGGCGAGGGCTCCGGCTTCCAGTCGGCGATGTACCGCCGGATGGAGTTCCTGCTCGGCGAGAAGGCCGCCTCCATGCTGGTCCCGCACCGCGGCGCCCCGCGCGTCCACGCGGAGCTGGAGAAGGCCCTGCACGAGCCCAGCCTCTACGACGAGGTGCTGAGCCTCCTCGCCCGCCGCGGCCTCCCGGTCCCGCAGTCGGTCCTCGACCGCGACCTCTCGCAGCGCTACGAGCCCTCGCCCGAGGTCGAGGCCGTCTGGACGGCGCTGTACGCGACCCCGGACGCCCACCTGGACCTGCACCGCCTCGGCGAGGTCCTCACCGACGTCGCCGAGCTGGTCTGGCGCTGGCGCAACGACCACCTGGTGGCCACCCGGCGCGCGATGGGCGCGAAGACGGGCACGGGCGGCTCGGCCGGCGTGACCTGGCTGGAGAAGCGGGCGACGAAGAACGTCTTCCCCGAGCTGTGGACGGCGCGCAGCCATGTCTGACACGAACCCGGGCTCCGACCTGGCGGCCCGCGCCGAAGCCCTGGACGCGGCCGACCCCCTCGGCAAGCTCCGCGACCGCTTCACCCTCCCCGAGGGCGTGGTCTACCTCGACGGCAACAGCCTCGGCGCGCTCCCCACGGGGGTGGCCGCCCGGCTCGCCGACGTGGTCACGGAGCAGTGGGGCACCCGCCTGATCCGCTCCTGGACCGAGGGCGAGGCCAACTGGTGGAACGCCCCCGAGCGGATCGGCGACCGGATCGCCCCGCTGGTCGGCGCCGCCGCCGGCCAGGTGGTCGTCGGCGACTCCACCAGCGTCAACCTCTTCAAGGCCCTGGTCGGCGCCGCCCGGCTGGCCGCGCCCGGCCGGACCGAGCTGCTCGTGGACGCCGCGACCTTCCCCACCGACGGCTACATCGCGGAATCGGCCGCCCGGATGACGGGCCTGCGGGTCGTCCCGGTCGACCCGGCCGCCGCCGCGGCGGCGATGGGCCCGGACACCGCCGTGGTCCTCCTCAACCACGCCGACTACCGCACCGGCCGCCTGCACGACCTGCCCGCCCTCACCGCGGCGGCGCACGCCGCCGGGGCGCTCGTGGTCTGGGACCTGTGCCACACCGCGGGGGCGCTGCCCGTCGGTCTCGACGCGCACGCCGTGGACCTCGCGGTGGGCTGCACGTACAAGTACCTCAACGGCGGCCCCGGCGCCCCCGCCTACCTGTACGTCGCCGCCCGCCACCAGGCCGCCTTCGATTCCCCGCTGCCGGGGTGGAACGGCCATGTGGACCCGTTCGCGATGACCCCCTCCTTCGAGGCCGCGCAGGGCGTGGCGCGGGGCCGGGTCGGCACCCCGGACATCCTGTCCATGCTCGCGCTGGAGGCCGCCCTGGACGCCTGGGACGGGGTCGCGGTCGAGGAGGTCCGCGAGAAGTCCCTCGCGCTGACCGACTTCTTCCTCGACTGCGTGGCGGCGTACGTCCCGGCGGGCAAGGTCGAGCTGGTCACCCCGGTGGAGCACGGGCAGCGCGCCAGCCAGGTGTCGCTGCGCGCGGAGAACGCCGACGGGGTCATGCGCGAGCTCATCTCCCGCGGGGTGATCGGGGACTTCCGCGCCCCCGACGTCCTGCGCTTCGGGTTCACCCCGCTGTACGTCGGCTTCGCGGACGCGGAGCGTGCGGCGCGCACACTGGGTCACATTTTCGGGTGAACCGGTAGCGAAACGTCACATCACCGCGCGGGCGGGGCTACGGCCCCGCCCGCGCCGGTATCTCCCCGGCCCGCCACGGAGGGGGCCGTTCCGGCCTGATACGGTCCCGCTCTGCCGGAACACCGGAACACCAGTCCCCCTTGTCCCATGCGTTACCGGAGGTTGAGCCGATGACGGACCCCGCAGTCGAACGGGACGCCGCCGAGGCCGCCTCGGCCTTCTCCCATCCGCCCGCAGCCCCCGACGCGACGGCCGCCTACGGTGAACACCCCGACCAGATCGTCGACTTCTACGCCCCCCGCGGGGACCGGGCGCAGCCGGGTACCGCGCGTTCCGCGCCGCTGGTCGTCGTCCTGCACGGCGGGGCCTGGCGCGCCCCGTACGACCGGCAGCACATCACCCCCTTCGCGGACTTCCTGGCCCGGCAGGGTTTCGCCGTCGCCAATGTGGAGTACCGGCGCGGGAGTTCTTTGCCCCACCAGGACGCCGCGGGGCCGGTGGCCGGCCGCTGGCCCGAGACCTTCGACGACGTGGCCGCCGCCCTGGACGCCCTCCCGGAGCTGGCCGCCGGCTGCCTCCCGGAGGCCGACCCCGGCCGCATGGTGCTGACCGGCCACTCGGCCGGAGGCCACCTCGCGCTGTGGGCCGCGGCCCGGCACGTGCTCCCGGCGGACGCCCCGGCCGGCTGGAGGCTGCCCTCCCCGCCGCTGCTGCGCGGAGTGGTGGCGCTGGCGCCGATCGCGGACTTCACCGTGGCGGAGGAGCTCGCGGTGTGCGGGGGCGCCTCGGCGCAACTCCTGGGCGGGGCGGGGGCCTTCGCCGCACGCCGCCCGTACGCCGACCCGGCGGCGCTGCTCCCGACCGGCATCGCGACGGCGGTGGTCCAGGGGCGGAGCGACATCGTGGTCCCGGAGGCGGTGTCGGAGGCGTACGTCGCGGCGGCCGCGCTGGCGGGGGAGATGGTGGGACTGACCCTGCTGGACGGGGTCGGCCACTTCCCCCTGATCGACCCGGCGGCGGACGCGTGCGCGGTGGTGTCGGAGGAGATCTCGCAGCTCGGGTGGTGAGCCCGTACGCCTGAACGCCCCGGCGCGCCGCGGGTCACGGCGGCGGGCCCTTGGTAGGGAAAGGGCATGCCGTTTCTTCGCACAGATGGCCCGAACCTCTACTACGAGGTCGTCGGGGAGGGCGAGCCGCTCGTCCTCGTCCACGGTTCCTGGAACGACCACACCTCCTGGCAGCCCGCGATCGAGGCGGACATCCGTGCCTCGTTCCGGGTGGTGTCGTACGACCGCCGCGGCCACGGGCAGAGCGAACCGGGGGAGGGGCCGGGCACCCGCAGGGAGGACGAGGACGACCTCGCCGATCTGATCGAGGCGCTCGGCCCGGCCCCCGCACACGTGGCGGGCAATTCCTTCGGCGCGTCCACCGCGCTGGGGCTGGCGGCCCGCCGCCCGGAGCTCTTCCGCACCCTCACGGTCCACGAACCGCCGCTCGTCGCGATCGTGGACGGCGATCCGGCCGCGCTGGAGGAGATGCGCACGGCTCGGGCCTCGATCGGAGCCGTGCTCGACCTCCTGCGGCAGGGCGAACACGAACAGGGTGCGCGGCTGTTCGTGGAGGAGGTCGCCGTGGGCCTGGACACCTGGGACCGGCTGCCCCGGAGCACCCGCGAGACGTTCGTGCACAACGCCCCCACCTTCCTCGGCGAACAGTCCGACCCGGACTGGGCGGCGCTTGACCTGGCGGCGCTCGCGCGGTGCGAGGTACCGGTTCTGCTGAGCGGCGGTACGGAGAGCCCGGCCTGGCTGTCGACCGTCCTCGACCACCTGGCGGCGGCCCTGCCCGGGGCCCGGCGCCAGCGGCTCGAAGGCGCGGGCCACATCCCGCACGTCACGCATCCGCAGGAGTACGTGGCCGCGCTCAAGGGCTTCATCCGGGAGGTCTGACGCGGCTCCCGGCGGGCAGGCCGGGCCTGCCGGGAGAGCTCAGCCCCACTGCTCGTCCGCCAGCGAGGTGACCGGGGCCGGCTTGCCGATGACGGCCAGGGCGATGAAGAAGTTGATCTGCCCGATCGCGATGGTGAGGGTGGCGAGCGCCTTCTCGTCGTAGTGCTCCGCCACCTCCGCGTAGAGCTCGTCGGAGACCCGCTCCCTGCCGTGCGGGGCCGGCTGGAGGGTCGCCTCCACCAGCGCGAGCGCGGCCCGCTCGGCCCCGGTGAAGCAGCGGGCGTCGGCCCAGGAGGAGACGGCGGTGATCCGCTCCTCGGTCTCCCCGGCCTTGCGGAGGAAACCGGTGTTCAGGATGGTCAGGTAGGTGTTGCCGACGATCTGCCCGGCGCGCAGGTGGACGAGGCTCATGGTGGTGCGCGGCACCGAGCGGTTGCCCGTGGCCCGGAAGAGGGCGGCGCTGATGTCGGCCAGCTCGGGAACGAACGCGCCGGGGTCGGGCATCCGCGAGAGGGAGGTCGTGGTCGCGGTCTTGGCGGTGTTCATCATGGCTGCTCTCCTTCTGATCCGCCCCGTTGGCGTCTCACAGCACTGACGAAACGGCCCGCACGGATGTGACAGAGTGCGGGAAATTTCTTTCCGGGTACGCCGAAGGGGCGGTGCGCGAGGAGCGCACCGCCCCTTCGGACGGACTGCCGGGAGTACCCGGACTGCCTAGAGGAACGAGTTGATCTCGATCGTCTCGGTGCGGCCGGGGCCGACGCCGATCGCGGAGATCGGGGCGCCCGACATCTCCTCGAGGGCCTTGACGTACGCCTGGGCGTTCTTCGGGAGGTCCGCGAAGGTCTTGGCCTTGGTGATGTCCTCGGACCAGCCGGGGAGGTTTTCGTAGATCGGCTTCGCGTGGTGGAAGTCCGACTGCGAGTACGGGAGCTCCTCGACGCGCTTGCCGTCGATCTCGTACGCGACGCAGACCGGGATCTCCTCCCAGCCGGTCAGCACGTCCAGCTTGGTGAGGAAGAAGTCCGTCAGGCCGTTGACGCGGGTCGCGTAGCGGGCGATCGGGGCGTCGAACCAGCCGCAGCGGCGGTCACGGCCGGTGGTCACACCGCGCTCGCCGCCGATGCGGCGCAGGGCCTCGCCGTCCGCGTCGAACAGCTCGGTCGGGAACGGACCGGAGCCGACACGGGTCGTGTAGGCCTTGAGGATGCCGATGACGCGGCTGATCTTCGTCGGGCCGACACCCGCACCGGTGCAGGCGCCACCGGCGGTCGGGTTCGAAGAGGTGACGAAGGGGTACGTGCCGTGGTCGACGTCGAGCAGCGTGCCCTGGCCGCCCTCGAAGAGCACGACCTTGTCCTCGTCGAGCGCGTTGTTGATGATCAGGGTGGTGTCGGCGACGTACGGCTTGATCTGCTCCGCGTACTGGAGCATCTCTTCGACGATCTGGGCCGGGTCGATCGCGCGGCGGTTGTACAGCTTCGCGAGGAGCTGGTTCTTGCCCTCCAGCGCCGCTTCGACCTTCTGGGTGAGGATCGACTCGTCGTAGAGGTCCTGGACGCGGATGCCGACGCGGTTGATCTTGTCCGCGTAGGTCGGGCCGATGCCGCGGCCGGTCGTACCGATCTTGCGCTTGCCGAGGAAGCGCTCGCCGACCTTGTCGAGGGTGACGTTGTACGGCGTGATCAGGTGCGCGTTGCCGCTGAGCAGCAGCTTCGAGGTGTCGATGCCGCGCTCGTTGAGGCCGCGCAGCTCGGAGAGCAGGACGGCCGGGTCGACGACGACACCGTTGCCGATGACCGGGGTGCATCCGGGGGAGAGGATGCCGGAAGGGAGGAGGTGCAGTGCGTACTTCTGGTCGCCCACGACGACCGTGTGGCCGGCGTTGTTGCCGCCCTGGTAACGCACTACATAGTCAACGGATCCACCGAGCAGGTCGGTGGCCTTTCCCTTGCCCTCGTCACCCCACTGAGCTCCGAGCAGCACAAGAGCGGGCACAGGCGTACACCTCTTCCGGATGGGGCATGTCCAAGGTCAGGGGGCGTACGACGATGTACACCGCAGGCTGAGCCGTCGGACCGGTACCCCGGAATAGACGAAGGCCCTGGCGCAATAGCGCAAGGGCCTCTTGCACAAAGATGCTACCCGAGGAAGGACCGAGGTGTCGGCTCCAGAGCCCACCATGAGCCATGCGGGCGCGCCGGTAGGCGGCCTGCTCGTGCTCGTCGACCCGGTCGCCCGCCGTCTTGACGGCGAGTCCGTGCGAATCGCGAAAGATGTGTTGTCAGCGGGAGCAGCGGCGAAAATCTGCCTCCCGGACTCGCGGGAGGAGTTTGCGCGGGCCCTCGCCCGCCGGGGTCATCGCCGGCCGGTGATCGTGGGCGACGACCGCGCACTCGTCCGGGCCGTCGGGCTCCTGCACCGTGAGCGGGCGCTGTCCGAAGGGGCCGTTTCGCTGATTCCGGTGGGGCCGGCGGGCTCGCTGGTACTGGCGCTGCAGCTCGGCGTGCCGCTGTCGGCCGTGTCGGCCGCGCGGGCGGTCCTGGACGGGGCCGTCGGCATGCGGGACCTGCTGGTCGACGACAGCGACGGCGTGGTGCTGGGCGGGATCGGCATTCCGCCGCCGCCCGTGGCGGGCCCGGGCGGGGCCCGGTCCGGGGGCGTGCCGCGGCCGGCCGGGCCGTCGGTGTGGAACGCGTACCGCTCCCTGGTCCGTACGTTCGGCCGCCCGCCGGCCGGGGCTGCGGCCGGCGGCGGATCCGGTGGGGGCCACCGGCTGCGGGTGGAGGCCGACGGGGTGGTCCTGGCGGACGTGGACGGGATGGTGGACGACGTGGCCGTGTCGGCCCGGGAGGGCGACGGGCTGGCGGACGTGCTGGTCCGGACGAGGGCGGCCGCGGCAGCGGCCCCGGGCCCCGGGCCGGGATCCGGGCCCGACTCCGGGCCCGACTCCGGCTCCGGCCGGGTGGTGCGGGTGCGGGCGTCGGCGGTGACCGTGTCCGGGGAGGATTTCCGCTACCGGTCGGACGTGGGCATCAGCGGCCCGGTCCGGCGCCGTACGTGGACCTTGCACCCGGGCGCCTGGGGGCTGACACTGCCGCTGCAACGCTGACGAGGGGGAGGGGCGGGTCCGATGGCAGGGGCCGAGCGGGCCGGGGCCCCGGGCGGGGGTCCGGCTCCGGAAGGGGTTCAGGAGCCCGGACCGCCCGGTGCGGCGGCCGTCCGGGGCGCGCTCAGCGACTGGCGGCAGGACGCGCTGCTGATCCTCCTGCTGCCGGTGCTGTGCTGGCCCGCGCTGATCGGGGCGCTGGTCACCCGGCCCGCGCCGCTGCGGGGGGTGCTCCTGGCGGCGCTGTGCCTGCCGGTGCTCGTCGCGCTCCGGGAGCTGTACGTGGTCCAGCGCGTGCGGGGCCTGCTGAGGGACCCGGGGCTGCGCTGGACCCCGTACGAGGTCGAGGTGGTGCGCGGCCCCGGGCTGCCGCCGCTGGTCGCCCTGGGCGGCGACGGCGGCGGACGGCTGCTGACCCTGGGGCCCCTCGGGCGGCGGGTGCTGGTGCCCGGGCCGCCGGAGCGCGTGGTGTGGCTGGCAGGGGACCCGGGGCCGGGGGCCGTGGTGTGGGCGCCGGGCGCCCGGGAACTGGGCCGGGTGCGCAGGCCGTGGCCGCGGGGCCCGCTCAGGCGGAGGCGGCCGCCTCGATGAGGTCGCAGACCGGGCCGGGCACGGAGGCGAGCGAGGCGTGGCTCGCGTCGAGCTCGATGGTCTTGCGGGGGTTCATGCGGGCGGCCATGCGGCGCTCGTTGTCGGGATGGATCATGCGGTCGGCGGTGGAGACCTGGTACCAGGACGGCTTCGCACGCCAGGCGGGTGCGGTGACGGCGTCGCCGAAGGTGGAGGCGAGGGGAGCCTTCTGGGTCACGGCCATGACCAGGGCTTCTTCCGGGGTGAGGTCCTGGGCGAAGCTCTCGTGGAACTTGTCCGGCATGACCCACAGGTAGCCGTCGGAGTCGGGCGCGATGTTCGCGAAGGCGGCCGGCGGGTTCTCCTGCGTGATCCCGCCGGGGCTCTCGCCCGCGTCGGGGGCGAAGGCGGCGACGTAGACCAGACCGGTGACATTGGGCAGGTCCCCGGCTTCGGTGATGACGGCTCCGCCGTACGAGTGGCCGACGAGGACCACCGGTCCGTCGATCTGCCGGACCATCTTGCGGGTCCGTTCGGCGTCGTCGGCGAGGGAGGTCAGCGGGTTCTCAACGGCGTGCAGATCGGTGTACCCGCGGCGGTGGAGCTCGCCGATGACCTTGGCCCAGTGGGCGGCGCCGCCCCAGAAGCCGTGGACGAGGACGATGGCGGGGGTGCGGGCAGGGCTGTCGGCCATGGGGTTCTGCTCCTGAGTCCGGTGTTCCCCCGCCCGGTGCCGGGCCGGAGGCCCCCCGGGCCACGCTAGGCGGCCGGTCCGCCGCCCGCCACGCGCCACGGAGCCACCGCACCCACCGCAGCCTTTCCTTGATCCACTCCCGTCCGAAAAGTTGTCCACAGCTGTGGACAATTTTTCGGAACGGCCTAAGCGGGGGTCACCAGCCGGGTCTCGTAGGCGAACACCGCCGCCTGTGTCCGGTCCCGCAGCCCCAGCTTCACCAGGATCCGGCTCACATGGGTCTTGATGGTGGACTCGGCGATGATCAGCCGATCCGCTATCTCCGCGTTGGACAGCCCCTGGGCGATCAGCACCAGCACCTCCGTCTCCCGCTCGGTCAGCTCCGACACTCCCGCGGAGCCCGTCTGCGTCGTCCGGGTCTCCGACAGCTTCGAGAACTCCGTGATCAGCCGCTTGGTCACGGAAGGCGCCAGCAGCGCCTCCCCGGCGGCCACCACCCGCACCCCGTCGGCCAGTTGCCGGGCGGAGGCGTCCTTGAGGAGGAACCCGGACGCGCCCGCCCGCAGCGCCTGGTACACGTACTCGTCGAGGTCGAAGGTCGTCAGGACCAGCACCTTCGCGTCCGTGTCGGCGGCCACGATCTCCCGGGTCGCCTCCAGCCCGTTCATCTCCGGCATCCGGATGTCCATCAGCACCACGTCCGGCTCCAGCGCGGCCACTTGGGCGACGGCCTCCCGCCCGTTCACCGCCTCCCCGACCACTTCGATGCCGTCCATCGCGTTCAGCAGGACGGAGAACCCCTCACGGACCATCATCTGGTCGTCGACGATGAGCACTCTGATCGTCATGCCGGATCCTTCGCGGGCTCCGGGCGGCTGCTGGGCACCGGTATGAACACCGCCACCTCGTACCCCCCGGCGGCCCGCTCCCCGGCCGTCATCTCCCCCTCCAGCATGGCCACCCGCTCGCGCATCCCGGTGACCCCCTGCCCGGCCCCCGGCGAGGGCCGCACGTCCCCGGTGGCGGCCTCATTGACGATGCGCAGCCCCAGCCCGCCCAGGACGTACGAGACCTCGACCCCGGCGGCCGCGCCCGGCGCGTGGCGCAGGGTGTTGCTCAGGGCCTCCTGGATGATCCGGTAGGCCGACAGCTCCACTCCCGGCGGCAGTTCGCGCACCGCGCCCGTCACGGTCTTCTCCACGCTCAGCCCCGCCTCCCGGACATTGGCCAGCAGCCCGTCCAGCGAGGCCAGCGTCGGCTGCGGGGCGTCCGGCGCCTCGTAGTCCTCGGAGCGGACGACGCCCAGCACCCGGCGCAGCTCGGTCAGGGCCGCCACCGCGTTCTCCCGGATGGTGACGAAGGCGGCCTCCAGCTCCGGCGGCGGATTCTTCACCCGGTAGGGCGCGGCCTCCGCCTGGATGGCCACCACCGACATGTGGTGGGCGACCACGTCGTGGAGCTCCCGCGCGATCGTGGTCCGCTCCTCCAGCAGGGTCCGCCGGTCCCGCTCGACGGCGGTGACCACCTGCTGCGCGGTCACCTCCTGTTCCGCCTGCTTGCGGATGTTGCGGATGCTCACCGCCAGCAGGGCGAGCGCCGAGGCGAAGGCCATCGGCCCGACGTTGATGTTCTGGCCGTGGCCGAGCACGACGGACGTCCCGATGCCGATCGCCAGCGTGACCACCCACATCCAGCCGGCCGTCCGGGGACTGGTCCGCATCCCCACCAGGGTCACCGTCGCGAGGTACGAGAAGAACGTGGCGGGGATCCAGGGCCAATTGGGATCGGAGCCGCTGACCACCGAGAAGACCAGGGTGACCGCCACGGCGGCCCAGAACGCCCCCAGCGGCCGCACCAGGGTCATCACGACCGGGGTGGCCGCGAGCAGCCCCATCACCAGGGAAGCGGCCTGGGGCAGACCGGTGGTGATCGAGGTGAAGACCACGACGAAGAACCCGGTCAGGCATACGGCCGCGTGCGGCAGGTGCGCGGCCTCCGTCCGTATCCGCTGCGGGAGCCGCCGGATCAGCGCCCCGTCCGTGCGCATCGGGGGCAGCGGCCGGTAGGCGAACGCGTCGGTGATCAGGGCCTCGCGCAGGCTCTGGACGAAGCCCGAAGCCAGTCGGATCTCAGGTGTCCGGGGGGTCGCCCCGGAAGTGGTCTCGGTCATGGTTTCCACGGTAGGCGGGCCCCGGCCTGGCCCGCGTCGCCGCTGAAGGGGATTTCCCTGGGTCCCCCTCAAGTACTACCCGGGCCGCCTCAGTAGCCCGTCGGACGGATCAGACCCGTCTCGTACGCGAACACCGCCGCCTGCGTGCGGTCCCGCAGACCCAGCTTCACCAGGATGCGTCCCACGTGCGTCTTGACCGTCTGCTCGGCCAGGATCAGGTGCCCGGCGATCTCCGCGTTCGACATGCCCTGGGCTACCAGGGAGAGGACCTCCGTCTCCCGCTCCGTCAGCTCGTCGATCCGCGCCTTCGACGGCGCCCTCGGAGCCCCCAGCCGGGAGAACTCGGTGATCAGCCGCTTCGTGATGTTCGGCGCGAGGAGCGCCTCCCCGGCCGCGATCACCCGGACCGCCTCCGCCAGCTGGTCGGCGGAGGCGTCCTTGAGGAGGAAGCCCGAGGCGCCGGCGCGCAGCGCCTCGTAGACGTACTCGTCGAGGTCGAAGGTGGTCAGCACCAGCACCTTCACCGTGGAGCCCGGGGCGGCGGTGATGAGGGAGGTGGCCTCGATGCCGCCCATCCCGGGCATCCGGATGTCCATCAGGACCACGTCCGGGGCCAGTTCGGCGACCTTGGCCACGGCCTCGGCGCCGTCGACGGCCTGGCCGACGACCTCGATGTCGGGCTGGGCGTCGAGGAGCACGGTGAAGCCCTGGCGGACCATCATCTGGTCGTCGGCGATCATCACCCTGATCGGGGCAGCGGTCATCGGTCCTGCTTCCTGGTCTCGGGGCCGGGTGAGGGCGCGCCGCCCGGAGACACGGGGTCCATCGGGAGCACGGCGCTCACCTCGTACCCCCCGTCGGGGCGGTGGCCGGCGGCCAGCTCGCCCCCCAGCATGCCCGCTCGCTCCCGCATCCCCAGCAGCCCGTGCCCCGCGCCCGCGGAAGGCGGGGCCGGCCGGGTGGGAGCGCTGTTGGCCACGCACAGGTGCACATCGCGGGGCCCGTAGGCGATGCCGACCTCCACGCGGGAGCCGGGCGCGTGCCGCAGACAGTTGCTCAGCGCCTCCTGCACGATCCGGTACGCCGTCAGCTCCACCCCGGGCGACAGCGGCCGGCGGATGCCCGCGACCTCGACGGTGACCTCCAGCCCGGCCCCCCGCACGTTGTCCACGAGGCCGTCCAACTCGGCCAGGGTGGGCTGCGGATGGTGCGGGACGGCCTCCTCGCCGGGGAGCTCGGAACGCAGCACCCCCAGGACGCGGCGCAGCTCCGTCAGGGCCTCCACGGCATTCGCGCGGATCCCGGCCAGGTTCTCCTTGAGCTCCTCCGACGGGTTCTCCACGAGGTAGGGGGCCACCTGCGCCTGGATGGAGATCACCGACATGTGGTGCGCGACGACATCGTGCAGCTCACGGGCGATCCGGCTGCGCTCCTCCAGCAGGGTGCGCCGGGCACGCTCCTCCTCGGTGAGGGTCTCCTGCTCGACGAGCTGCGTGCGGGTCAGCCGGGTCGCGCGCAGGGCGTAGCCGAGGAGGCCGGTGAAGGAGAACAGGAGGGCGGCCCCGGGGGTGCCGGTACCGCTCTGCTCGGGCCGGAAGAGGGCCTCCGCCAGCCCGGTGCAGGCGACGGCAACGGCGACCGCGCCGGCGGTCACCCGGGGCGGCACCCGCAGGGAGACCAGCAGCAGCACCGGGGCGAAGGCGAACAGTCCGGCGGGCATCCACGGCCAGCTCTGCCCCTGGCCGACATGGCCGTGGATCTGCCAGGCGATCAGCCCCGCCGCGGTCAGCCCGGTCCAGTACCCGGCCATCGGCCACCGCATCGCGACCACGATGGACCCGCCGACCAGGGCCGCCAGCCACGGCCGGACGGGGCCGTGGACCTCGTAGTGGTTGCTGAGCTGCTCCGCGGTGACGACGTAGAAGGCCACCGCCAGATAGAGGAGCACCACGTGCGGGAGCCAGGCCAGCCAGCGCGGCTTCGACATCCTCGGAAGGGGATCGGCCTTCAGGTCCAGGAGCCCCCGGGCCACGCTCCGCAGCACCGCCGAGGTCCCGGCGGGAGAGCCCCCCGGCGCCCCGCCGGCCACGGCCGGATGCGGTGCCGGGATGGGGACCGGAGGTTCGCTCTGCTCGTTCACAGCGGTCAGCCTAGGCACGGAGGGCCTCCCGGGAGGGAGTCGCCGGGCCGGTGACTGTGCTGTCAGCGGCCGGAGTTGGGGCGGTGGGGACGACGGGGGTGATGCTCCCCCGGGTCGCGGCGGAGGAGGCGACGATCCGGGAGGGGACGGCCGGCGTTCCGGACGATCCGCGCCGGGCCCGGACCCGCGGGCGGCCGCCCGCCTGCTCGTAGGTGTGGAAGGCGGCCCAGCAGACCGCCAGCGCGGCCGCGAACACGGGCAGCCACAGCAGCCGGACGGCTATCCACTGCGGGGAGTCGGGCACGGTGTGCAGGCCGGGCAGATCGGCGGAGACCAGCAGTCCCAGGGTGGTGACGGCCATCATCGCGGTCTGGTGCCACAGGAAGACCGTCATGGCGGACAGATTCACCAGCGCCACCTTCGCCCAGGCCCGCGGCCGGCTCATCCACCGGGCGAGCCGGTCGCGCAGCAGCAGCGCCAGCCCGCACTGGGCCAGGCCGAAGGCGACGGCGGCCAGCGTCGGCGGGTTCAGGTTCGAGACCGCGGCTCCGGGAACGCCGACCATCGAGGCGGGATAGCCGCCCCAGAGGATCAGCCCGGCCGTGGCGGCGATCCCGCCGCCCAGCAGCAGGGCGGCCGGGGTGCGCCGGGCGAAGGCGCCCCGGGACCAGGCGGCGCCCAGGGTGTAGGGCACGAGCCAGCCGGCGGCCACATTGACCCAGCCGATCCACGCGGGCCCGTCGAACCCGAAGCGCCAGACGTCGACCGATGCCACCACGGCCAGCGGCCACAGCGGGCTCAGCCGGCTGACGAGCGGGGTCGCGGCGGTGAGCGCGGCGAAGACGAGGAGGAACCACAGGGGGGACAGCACGAGCTTGAGCAGGGTCCGGACGGTGTCGGTGCCCACACCGCCGAGCAGCATGCCGGCGGACGCGAGGCTCCACAGCACCAGCACGGCGGCGACCGGCCGGAACAGCCGGCCGAGCCGTTGTCCGACCCACCGCCCGTACGGGACTCCGCGGCCGCGCGCCGACTCGTACCCCTGGGCGGCGACGTGGCCTCCGACGAGGAAGAAGACGGCCAGGGTCTGGAACACCCAGGAGAGCGGGGCCAGTCCGCTCATGAGGGCCAGCGGGCTGGTGGTGCTGAGGCCGCCGTCGGCACTGGTGAGCGCGGTGACCAGCCAGTGGCCCAGCACCACGCCGAGGATGGCGAAGGCCCGGAGCGCGTCCACGGCCCGGTCCCGGGCGGCGGGCGTACCGGCGTCGATGCGGTCCGCGAGAGCGGACCAGCGGGCAAGCGGTTCACGCACGCGCATGGGGGACCTCCGGAGCGGCAGGGGCGGACGGGGCGGTGCCGAGCACGATCCCCGCCAGGCTGTTCAGGGACTCGGTGCCCGGCTTGAGGTAGTCGCTGTGGCCGCCGGCGCCGGCCGTGAAGGGCCGGGCTCCGAAGGCGGGGTCCACGGGATCGGTGCCGAAGCCCACCCCGAGGACGCGGAGGTGCGGGACACCGGAGATCCAGTCGGCGGCGCCCCGGCCGGCCCAGACCCGGGCCCGTGTCGGCAGCTGCGCGGCGGAACCGGCCCCTGTGCCCGGACTGCCGAACAGTGCGAGGTCGGTGACCTCGGGGCCGGCCGCGGTACGGGCGCAGACGACGGACCCGTAGGAGTGGCAGAGCAGCGAGAGGTGCGCCTGCGGGGCGGCCAGCCGGGCCAACCGGGGGAGGAAGGCGCCGAGTTCGGCGGCGGCCTCGTCGGCGCGGCCGGCGGTCAGGACGGCCGGGCTGACCGTGCCGGGGGTGTCGTACCCGAGCCAGGCGACCACGGCGGAGCGGGGGTGCTCCGCCTGGAGGCGCTGCTGGAGGGCGAGGGCTCCGGCGCGGAACCTCTGGTAGGTGTCCAGGGTCGTGTCGGACCCGGGGACCAGCACCGCGACCCGGTCGGCGGTCTGCAGATCGCCCAGCACCTCTATGGCCCGGCCCTTGCCGCGCCCGTCGAAGGTGAGGAACCGGGCATCGCCGCCCGCCTCCATCGCCCGGAGCTTCGCCGCGCGGCCGCCGCGGCCCGCGGTGTCGGCCGTACGGGCCGCCTCGGCGATGTTGGAGAGCCCGACGGCGTACCGGTCGGGGAGGGAGGCGCCCTCCCCGGCGACCGCCGGGGCCGGGGCGGGAACGTCCGGGGAGGCGGCGGCGGAAACGGGGAACACCACGGCCGCGGCGACGAGTCCGGCCAGCAGCGTGCGGCGCGGGCGGCCGCGGTGGCGGCCGTCGGGACGTGCGGTGGGTCGGCGGCTCATGGATCCGTTCCTTCGCTCGTGCCAGAGGGGCGGTGCTGCGTTCTTCTCTGGTCACGAAGTTAGGAATCGGGAGCCCTCGTCGGCGTCCCACCGGAGAGCCCACTTCGCAAGTAGCTCTCAGGTATGACAGGGGCTAGTCAGGGGCCGAGCCCATAAGTTGGACCGTGGCCACGACCACGACCACGACCACGACAGGGGACAGCCAGTGCAGTTGCGCAACGTCGAGCTCGTCGACATGGACGCCTACGTCAGGATGCGGTGCGATCCCGTCATGATGGCCGACCTCGGTGGACCGCTGCCGCGCGAAGGCATGGAGGACAAGGTCCGGCGGGACGTCAGCAAGGCGGTCGCGGATCTGGACTGGATCAAGATGATCGTCCCCGACCCGGCCGCGCCCGAGGTGGTGGCGGGAACGGTGACCCTGTGGTCCCACGACGCCGAGGACGGGCCCATGTCGGAGATCGGATGGATGGTCCTGCCGGAGCACCAGGGGCGCGGGCTGGGCAAACGCGCCGTGCGGGCCCTGCTCGAACAGGCGCGGGACGAGGGGCGTTGGGGACTCGTGCACGCGTTTCCGGCACGGAGCAACGGTGCGTCGAACGGCATCTGCCGCTCGCTCGGCTTCCGGCTCGTCGCCGAACTCGATGTGCCGTTCGCGGACCGCGTCCTGCCGGCCAACCACTGGGTCATTGATCCCCGCACCATGCCCGTCACGCCCCCCACCCCCGCCTAGGCCGTCTCTTTCGGATCTTGCCGGGCCCGCGGCCTCTGGCACCGCGCCTGGCCGCACTGCCAGGGCAACCGAGTAC
>NZ_JANAVF010000040.1 GCF_024213195.1 Streptomyces sp. TBY4
ACGAGAACTCCTCACTGTGCTCGCTCCCAAGGCGCCCGAGGACGCCCCCGAGCAGCACATGGAGGAATCGAAGCTGCGGGCCTTCCTCGCGACGGTTCCCCTCGAACACCTGCGGGAGTCCGGCGTACTCGACTCCCTGCTCCGCATCGCCGAGGTTTCGGACACCGGTGCGGGCGGCGGCGGGAACGGCGCGGACGACAGGGCCGAGGAAGGCATCGCGGAGGACGCGATCGACGCCATGGACCTCGACCACCTCATCCAACTGGCCCTGGAGGGTGACGATTCCTGAACCGCTGTCCTGGTGAGGACCGGGAACACGTCGGGGTGAACCATTCCAGGTTGCGCGGCGAGTCGGAAACTCGCGCATTGAGACCCGGCGTCCGAGTGATGCATCAACTCGCCTGGTTTGTGGGGGACTCCGTCTCGGTCGCGCTGCCACAACCCCATGTCGAGGGCGTCCAGGACGAGCCGGGTCTCCTTCGACGTGGCGGCGGACCGGCCGACGATGCGGCGGGAGAAGGTGTCCATGACGAAGGCGACGTAGACGACGCCGGCGAAGGTGGCGATGTGGGTGAAGTCCGCGACCCAGCACCGGTTCGGGGCCGTTGCCGCGAAGTGGCGGTCTACCAGGTCCGGGGCTCGCTCAGCGGACGGATCGGCGATCGTGGTGATCACCTTCTTGCCGCGGACGGTGCCGGCGATGCCGGCGATGCCGAACTCTCGCATGAGCCGCTCGACGGTGCAGCGGGCCACGACGTGGCCTTGCCGGTTCAGCTCCCGCCAGATTTTCCGAGCCCCGTAAACACGGTAGTTGGTGGTGAACACCTCGTGGATCAGGGGCTTGAGTTCCTCATCCCGCACCGTTGTCGGCGAAGGGGTTTCGAGTCGCTTCTTGTGGGCGTAGTAGGTGGAGGGGTCGATCTTGCAGTCGTGCATGGTCAGCACGGCGCACATCGGCTCGACGCCGCCGAAGCGGTCCCGGTGCTCATCGATGAACGCTACGAGCGTGTGTGTGGCCGGTCGAACTCGGCCGCGAAGAAACTCGCCGACGCTTTCAGGATGTCGTTCGCCCGCTTGAGTTCGGCGTCCTCCTTCTTCAGGGCCTTGATCTGCGCGGACTCCTCCATACTCGTTCCCGGACGCACCCCGCTGTCGATCTGGTCCTGGCGGGCCCACTTGCGTAGCATCTCAGGCGAGCCGATACCGAGCTTCCCGATGACCGCCTTGAACGCGGCCGACTCGGCCGGGTAATCGCCACGTACCTCGGCGACCATGCGGACCGCTCGGCTCGATAGCAGCACAGCCCTTAGCCGACTGACAGGGGGCTGCGGGTGAACTGGGCTTGCTTCGCTTTGACGGACATCGGAGATCAGGGGTTTCGGCCCCGGAAGGATCCGCCAGGCCCAGGCCGACGCGGGTGAACGCGACGGCCTGACCAGCAGCGAACGCGAGGAACTGGCAGCTCTGCGGCGGGAGAATCGCCGCCTGCTTGAGGACGTCGACATGCTCAAGCGTGCGACGGCTTTCTTTGCGAAGGAGACCCTGTGAACGTGGACCCGTTCATCGAGGCGGAGAAAACCGCAGGTCACAACGTCAAACGGACGTGTGAACTCCTCAAGGTCTCCAGAACCGCCTACTACGCCCGCCGCACTGACGCGCCTGGCCCCCGTGCGGTGCGAGTCGCGGAGCTGACCGAACGGATCACCGCTGTCCACCAGCGTTCCCGCGGCACCTACGGCGCCCCGCGCGTCCACGCCGTCCTCCAACATGAAGGCGCCGGCTGCGGCCGCCGTCAGGTCGCACGGCTGATGCGGCAGGCCGGACTCACCGGCCGAACCCGCAGGCGCCGCCTGGCAACCCTCATCGACATCGCTTCCCGCCGCGTCGTTGGCTGGGCCACCGCCGACCACCTACGAACCGAACTCGTCGCCGACGCCCTCACAGCCGCCTGCCGCTCCCGCCGCCCGCACGGCCCGGCGATCTTCCACTCCGACCGCGGATGCCAATACACCAGCCGTGAACTCGCCGGTCTGGCAACGGAGTTCGAAGTCCAGCTGCCCATTGGCCGCACCGGCCAGTGCTGGGACAACGCCCTCGCGGAGTCGTTTTTCTCCACCCTGAAGAACGAGCTGGGCGACCCCTACCCCTGGCCCACCCGGGCCGCCGCCCACACCGCGATATTCGAGTGGATCGAGAGCTGGTACAACTTGCACCGGCTCCACAGCAGCCTCGGCTACCGCAGTCCCGCAGAATACGAGACCGCCTTGGCGGCCTGACCACCACACCAAAGGTGTCCGTCAAAGCGGAGCAAGCTCAGAACAGAGCCAGCCCGATGAGCGGTACGGAAACGAACAACCCCGGGCGTTGATGCCCGGGGTCTTTCTGTTGCGTATCGCCTATCGGGTTCCGAGTGCTCTGTCGATGAAAGCGAACATTTCGTCGTCCGTGGCCGTCTCGATGCGCTGTGTCGTCACGGTCGTGTCAGTCGGGGTGGCGTCGAGGCCGGTCAGTATGGCCTTGACGCGGGTGGCGAGGCGGACTCGGGCTGGGCTCGAGGTCGGGAGGGCGTGCAATGACGCCGCCAGTTTGTCGAGTTCGGCGAACAAGGAGGACGTCTGCGCTTCTGCGTCGTCCTCGGTGTTGCTGAGGAGGGAGTGGATGGCGTCC
>NZ_JANAVF010000041.1 GCF_024213195.1 Streptomyces sp. TBY4
CCGATCAGGTATTCAAGTTTGACTAGTGAGATGGATGGTCCTACGGTCGGCGGATGAGCGAGAAACTGGCTGCGATCCTGCCCTGCGGGTCCATCTCCGAGACGGTCGACTTCTACAAGGCCATCGGGTTCGAGGTCACGTTCCTTCAGGAACGTCCGTACGGCTATGCCGTCGTGCAGCACGGCGAGGTCGAGTTGCAGTTCATGGCGATAAAGGGATTCGTGCCGGCCGAGTCGTACGGGGCCTGCTACATCACGACCGATGACGTCGACGGTTTGTACGCGAAGTTTCGTGGCGGGCTGAAGGGGGAGCTCGGCAAGATCCCTACCCGCGGGCTTCCCAGGATCGGTCCGCTGAAGGACACCACCTACGGGGTGCGGCAGTTCATCATGGCCGACCCGGGCGGCAACAGCATTCGCATCGGGCAGCCGATCAGTGACGACGGGCACCATTCGCCCGTCCCGAAGGAACGGGTGGCCAAGGCCCTCCACATGGCCTCATTGCTCGGTGATTCCAAAGAGGACTACCCGGCCGCCGCCAAGATCCTCGACCGCCTCCTTTCCACCGATGTCCCTGCGGCTGCGCGGGTGAAGGCGCTGATCCTGCGGGCTGCCATGGCGGCCCACCTGGACGACACCCCCCTCGCCGCCCGGCTGCTGTCCGAGGCCGACCAGATCCCCCTCTCGGCTTCCGACCGGGCCTCCCTGGCCGACGACCTGCTCCGTGCGGAGGACCTCCGCGACAAGTGATCCACAAAAGGCTTGCACAATGGTCAAGAAACGTTGACCATTGCGTCCATGCCTGCCGAAGAGCTTCCCGAGACGTTCCACGTCACGACCGACGACCAGCTGCGCGCGGTCTCCAACCTGACGCGCCACCGGATCATGGCCGTGCTCCGCTTCGAGCCCGCGACGATCACGCAGATCGCCGAGCGGGTAGGACTCGCGAAGGGGAGTTCCAGCTACCACGTACGGCTGCTCGAACGGGCCGGACTGGTGAAGGTGGTCCGGACGCGGAAGGTGCGGGGGGTCACCGAGCGGTACTACGCCATGGCCGCGCGGTCGATCGAGCTGCCGGATCCGGGCGAGGGCGGGCCGGATGTCCTGATGCGGCACGCGGTGGCGGATCTGGAGGCCGCGCCGGAAGGCGAACGGCACGTCGGAATGACGCACCTGCGGCTCACGGAAGAGCAGTTCGCGGAGCTGGGGGCGCGGCTGCAAGCACTAGCTGACGAGTATCGGGAGCTGTCCGATCCGTCGCTGCCGGACGCGTCGCTCGTCTTCGCCCTCTTCCACCCCCGGCAGGGAGCCAAGTGACCTCGAGCAAACTGCCGACCGGATTCGGACGGCTGTGGACCGCGCAGACGGTCTCCTCCCTCGGCGACGGGGTCATGCACGCCGCCCTGCCGCTGCTCGCGCTCACGCTGACGCGGGATCCGATGGCACTCGCGGTCGTCACGGCCGCCGGAACGCTGCCGTGGCTCCTCTTCGGAGTCCTGGGCGGTGCCCTGGTGGACCGCTGGGACCGCCGGCGCACCATGTGGATGGCGGACGCGGCACGCGCCCTCCTCCTCGCGATACCCGCAGCAGCGGCCGCCCTCGACCTCCTGAGCATCCCCCTCCTCGCGACGGTAGCCTTCCTCCTCTCGCTCGGCGGACTCTTCTTCGACACGGCCGCCACGGCCTACCTGCCGGACCTGCTCGGCCGCGACCCCGCCCTCCTGGAGCGCGCCAACTCCCGCCTCCGCGGCGCCCAGACCGCCATGTCCGGCTTCGCCGGACCCCCCGCAGGCAGCGCCCTCCTCGCACTGGGCCGGTCCGTCCCCCTCCTCACAGACGCCCTGTCGTTCGCCGTCTCTGCCCTACTCGTACGCTCCCTGCCCCCAGCGCCCAAGCCCCTCCCCCAGGCCGGCGAATCCCTCCTCCGCCAGGCACGAGCGGGCGCGTCCTACGTCTTCCGCGACCGCCTCCTCCTCGGACTCGCCCTACGCCCGGCGGTAGGCAACATCGCCTTCCTGGCCGTAGAGACGGTCCTCGCCCTCTTCTCCCACGACCATCTCGGCATCGACACCTTCGGCTTCGGCCTCCTCCTCACCGCAGAGGCCGCAGGCGGCCTGCTCGGCGCAGCGATCGCCTCCAACCTGGGCCGACGACTCGGCACCGGCACCGCACTGACCTGCACGGCCGCCGTAGAGGGACTCGCCATCCTGGGCCTGGCCAGCGCCCCCAACCCCTACGTCGCCGGCCTCGCCCTCGCCGTCTGCGGAGCGGGCATGGGCGCCACGATGGTCCTGGCCCCCTCCCTCCGCCAGGCGATCGTCCCCGCCCACCTGATGGGCCGAGTAGCCTCCACGTCCCGCATGCTCGCCATGTGCGCCGCCCCGTTCGGCGCCTTCCTCGGCGGCTGGCTGGCCACCACCCACGACGTACGCACCCCCCTCTACGCCGCCGCAGCCCTCCTCCTCACCATGACCGCCCTGACGGCAACCATGACCACCAACCGCCGCATAGAAGCAGCCCTCCGCACCGCCCACCCCGAACCCACAAAGTCCCCCCTCTAGATCAA
>NZ_JANAVF010000004.1 GCF_024213195.1 Streptomyces sp. TBY4
TGTTCGTCACACAACGATCTTGGACGCCCTGTCTGCGTTCCCGAACACATCGTCAGCATTCGGAATGACTCGTCTAGCCGCCGCAGGGCTGTGGTCCCCGGTGGCGCTCAGAGCTTGCGCAGACTCAGCTTCTGCACCTTGTGGTCCGGGCCCTTGCGGACGACGAGGGTGGCGCGGCCGCGGGTCGGGGCCACGTTCTCCAGCAGGTTGGGCTTGTTGATGGTCCGCCACATCGTCTGCGCGTACTCCAGCGCCTCCTCCTCGGAGACCTGGGTGTACTTGCGGAAGTAGGAGAAGGGGTTCTGGAACGCCGTCTCGCGCAGCTTGCGGAACCGGTTGAGGTACCAGCGCTCGATGTCCTCGGGGCGGGCGTCCACGTACACGCTGAAGTCGAAGTAGTCGGCGAGGCCCACCCGGGTGCGGCCGTCCTTGCCGGGCATGGCCGGCTGGAGGACGTTGAGCCCCTCGACGATCAGGATGTCGGGCCGGCGCACGACGAGCCGCTCGTCGGGGACGATGTCGTAGATCAGGTGGGAGTAGACGGGGGCCGTGACCTCGTCCTTGCCCGCCTTGATGTCGGCGACGAAGCGGGTCAGCGCGCGGCGGTCGTAGGACTCGGGGAAGCCCTTGCGGGCGGTCAGGCCGCGCCGCTCCAGCTCCTTCATCGGGTAGAGGAAGCCGTCGGTGGTGACCAGCTCCACGCGCGGGTGCTCCGGCCAGCGGGCCAGGAGGGCCTGGAGGAGACGGGCCACGGTGGACTTGCCCACGGCCACGGAGCCGGCGACCCCTATGACGAAGGGGGTGCCCTGCTGGGCACCGTGGCCGTTGCCCGCGTCGCCGAGGAAGGTGTTGAGGGTGCCGCGCAGGTTGCTGGTGGCGCCGACGTACAGGTTCAGCAGGCGGGAGAGCGGCAGGTAGACGTCGCGGACCTCGTCGAGGTCGATGACATCGCCCAGTCCGCGAAGCCGCTCGACCTCGTCGGCCGTCAGCGGGAGCGGGGTGCGCTCGCGCAGGGCGCTCCACTCGGCCCTGGTCAGGTCGACGTAGGGGGAGGCCTCGTGGCCCCGGCGGCGCGTGGGGTGCGCTGCGTGTTCGGGGTGCTCGGGCTGCGGGGGCTGCTCGGGCTGCTGGGCCGGCGTGGGGGGCTCCGATCCGTCGGGGCGCTCCGTTGCGCGGTCCGGCGTGCTTCGTGGCGGCGAAGAGATCACAGGGCCATTGTCACGGGTGACGGGCCGCCGTGGGTGGTGTGGTCGGTCACGTGGAGTGCGGGTCTTATGGCCCGGGGTGGGTGGGTTGTACGGGGGCGGATCTCGATCGGAGGGATCTGCGGTATCGGCGGGGTCACGATGCGCGGGCGCGTGGGTAATGGGTCGGCGGCCGCGACGGCGTCCCCGTACGGTGGTGATCACCGCAGTCCGGACCGCGCCCCGCTTTCGGGGCGCAGTCGTGTGCTGCCCATTCGCTGATCGTCCCGTGGGGGGAACCATCGTGCGCACCGCACTCGTCCGCCGTACCGTCCTGTCCGCCTCGGCCCTGTCCCTGGCGCTGCTCGCCACGGCGTGCGGCGACTCGGGCACGACCGACGCGAAGGGCGACACCAAGCCGTCCGCATCCGCATCCGCTCCGGCGGCGGCCGCGGCGAAGGCGAAGACGGACGCCGAGCTCGGCGGCCTGATCGTGGCCCAGGCGGACCTGCCGGACCACGTCCTCAAGGGCTCCACCCCGGAGGAGGCCCAGGCCGGCGCCGGGGCCACCAGCGACAAGCCCGCGTGCCTTCCGCTGGTCAAGGCCCAGTCCATGGCCGCGCAGGGCGCCGGCACCGGCACCGCGCGGGTCAAGGCCGTGGCCAAGCCGAAGGAGGCGGCCGCGGGCGCGAGCCCCGAGGAGAAGGCGAAGGCCGCGATGGAGGCCCTCGGCTCGACCGCCACCGCCATCACCCTGGAATCGTTCGGGGGCACGGGCGCGGCGGAGGCCTTCGCCTCGCTCAAGAGCGCGGGCGCGGCGTGCGCCGCCGGTTACGCGGCGACCCAGGCCGGCGAGACCGGCAAGGTCACCAAGGTCGCCGCCGGCACCCCCGTCACCGGTGGGGACGAGGCGCTCGCCTACACGGTCGTGGGCGACGCCGACGGCTCGCCGTTCACGACGCAGCTCGTGGTCGTGCGCCAGGGCAACACCCTCGCCACCTTCTCCGCCGTCAGCCTGGCCGGTACGGCCGAGCAGCCGACGGCCCTCGTCGCGGCGCAGCTCAAGAAGCTCGGCTGACGGCTCCTCGCCCACGCGTCACCTCCGCCCCGGCGTCCACGCCGGGGCGGTTTTTTCGTCCGGTTCAGGTACCGGGCGCGGAGCCAACTACGGCGTACCCTGCGGCTTATGTGCGGAATCGTGGGTTACGTGGGAGCGCAGTCGGCGCTCGATGTGGTCATTGCCGGGCTCAAGCGGCTGGAGTACCGCGGCTACGACTCGGCGGGTGTCGCCGTGCTCGCCGACGGGGAACTGGCCGCCGTCAAGAAGGCCGGCAAGCTGGTCAATCTGGAGAAGGAGCTGGTCGGGCACCCGCTGCCGGCCGGTTCCACGGGGCTGGGACACACCCGGTGGGCGACCCACGGGGGTCCCACCGACGTCAACGCCCATCCGCACCTCGACAACTCGGGGCGCGTGGCCGTCGTGCACAACGGGATCATCGAGAACTTCGCCGCGCTGCGGGCCGAGCTGGCCGGGCGCGGCCACCGGCTGGAGTCCGAGACGGACACCGAGGTCGTGGCGCACCTGCTGGCCGAGCGGTTCGAGGCCGCGGGCGGGGACCTGGCGGAGGCGATGCGGCAGGTGTGCCGGCGGCTCGACGGGGCCTTCACGCTGGTCGCCGTGCACGCGGACCAGCCGGACGTGGTGGTCGGCGCGCGCCGGAACTCGCCGCTCGTGGTGGGCGTCGGGGAGGGCGAGAACTTCCTCGCCTCCGACGTGGCCGCCTTCATCGCGCACACCCGGTCCGCGATCGAGCTGGGGCAGGACCAGGTCGTGGAGCTGCGCCGCGACGGGGTCACGGTGACCAACTTCGACGGTACGGCCGCGAACGTGCGGGCGTACCACGTGGACTGGGACGCCTCGGCGGCCGAGAAGGGGGGCTACGACTACTTCATGCTCAAGGAGATCGCCGAGCAGCCGAAGGCCGTGGCCGACACCCTCCTCGGCCGGATCGACGCGAACGGCCTGCTGACCCTCGACGAGGTGCGCATCCCCGACTCGGTGCTGCGCGAGGTCGACAAGGTCGTGATCGTGGCGTGCGGTACCGCGTACCACGCGGGGATGATCGCGAAGCTGGCCATTGAGCACTGGACGCGCATCCCGTGCGAGACGGAGCTGGCCAGCGAGTTCCGCTACCGCGACCCGATCCTGGACCAGCGGACGCTGGTGATCGCGATCTCGCAGTCCGGCGAGACGATGGACACCCTGATGGCGCTGCGGCACGCCCGCGAGCAGGGCGCCAAGGTGCTGGCCATCTGCAACACCAACGGCTCGACGATCCCGCGGGAATCGGACGCCGTGCTGTACACGCACGCCGGACCCGAGGTGGCCGTCGCCTCGACGAAGGCGTTCCTGACCCAGCTCGTGGCCTGCTACCTGGTCGCCCTCTACCTCGGGCAGGTCCGGGGCACGAAGTGGGGCGACGAGATCCGGTCCGTGATCCGGGAGTTGTCGGACATCGCCGCGGCGGTGGACACCGTACTGGAGACGATGGAGCCGGTACGGGAGCTGGCGCGGTCGCTCGCCGACAAGAACACCGTGCTGTTCCTGGGACGGCACGTCGGCTACCCGGTGGCGCTGGAGGGCGCGCTCAAGCTCAAGGAGCTGGCGTACATGCACGCCGAGGGCTTCGCGGCGGGCGAGCTCAAGCACGGGCCGATCGCGCTCATCGAGAAGGACCTGCCGGTCGTGGTCGTCGTACCGTCGCCGCGCGGGCGCTCGGTGCTGCACGACAAGATCGTGTCCAACATCCAGGAGATCCGGGCGCGCGGGGCGCGGACCATCGTGATCGCCGAGGAGGGGGACGAGGCGGTGGTCCCGTACGCCGACCACCTCATCCGCATCCCGGCCACCCCGACCCTGCTCCAGCCGCTCGTGGCCACGGTGCCGCTGCAGGTGTTCGCGTGCGAGCTGGCGACGGCGCGCGGCAACGAGGTGGACCAGCCGCGTAACCTCGCCAAGTCGGTGACCGTGGAGTGAGCGAAGCGAGTTTGTAGTTGTGATTATCGGTGTGGGGATCGATGTTGCCGAGATCGAGCGGTTCGGCGCCGCGCTGGAGCGGACGCCGAACCTGGCGCAGCGGCTGTTCGTCGACGCCGAGTTGACCCTGCCGGGCGGCGGGAGGCGCGGTACCGCCTCGCTCGCCGCCCGGTTCGCCGCCAAGGAGGCGCTCGCCAAGGCGCTCGGCGCCCCCGCCGGGCTGCTGTGGACCGACGCCGAGGTGTACGTCGAGGCCAGCGGGCAGCCGCGGCTGCGCGTGTCGGGGACGGTCGAGGCACGGGCGAAGGAGCTGGGCGTGAAGTCCTGGCACATCTCCCTGAGCCACGACGCGGGCATCGCCTCCGCCGTGGTGATCGCGGAGGGATAGCCGAGGGGTGGGGGTCCCCTTCGGGCAGGCTGGTGGCATGCGTACTGCTTACAGCGTGGAGACCGTACGGGCCGCCGAGCGCGAGCTGATGGCCCGGCTGCCCGAAGGCACCCTGATGCGGAGGGCGGCGGGCGGACTGGCCGCCGTCTGCATCCGGCTGCTGCCCCGCGCGTACGGGGCCCGCGTGGTGCTCCTGGTCGGCCCGGGGGACAACGGCGGCGACACCCTCTACGCGGGCGCGAAGCTGGCCCGGCGCGGGGCCGGGGTGACGGCCGTCGCCATGGATCCGGACCGGGTGCACGCGGGCGGGCTGGCGGCGCTGCGGGCCGCCGGCGGACGGCTCGCCGGGGCCGTGCCCGAGCGGGCCGACCTGGTGCTGGACGGGCTGGTCGGCATCGGCGGCCGGGGCCCGCTGCGGCCGGCCGCGGCCGCCCTGGTGGAGCGGATCCCGGCGGGCGCGGTGGTGGTCGCGGTGGACCTGCCGAGCGGGGTGGACGCGGACACCGGGGAGGTGGCCGGAGCGGCCGTGGCGGCCGACGTGACGGTGACCTTCGGGGCGTACAAGCCGGGGCTGCTGATCGACCCCGGGGCCTCGCGGGCGGGTGTGGTGCACCTGGTGGACATCGGGCTGGCCTTCGGGCCCCCGGAACTGGAGGCCCTGCAGCACGCCGACGTGGCGGGGCTGCTGCCGGAGCCGACGGCGTCGAGCGACAAGTACCGGCGGGGCGTCGTCGGGATCGTGGCCGGCTCCGCGCGGTACCCCGGCGCGGCGGTGCTCGCGGTGGCGGGGGCGCTGCGGGGCGGCGCGGGCGCGGTGCGCTACGTGGGGCCGCCGGCGGTGGCGGACGCCGTACTGGCCCGGTACCCGGAGACCCTGATCGGGACCGGCCGGGTGCAGGCGTGGGTGGTCGGGCCCGGGCTGGGCGACGAGGGCGGCCCGGAGGTGCGGGAGGCGCTGTCGCAGCCGGTACCGGTCCTGGTGGACGCGGACGGGCTGCGCGGGCTGGACCCCGCCGGGCTGCGGGCCCGGTCGGCCCCGACCCTGCTGACCCCGCACGCGGGGGAGGCGGCGGCGCTGCTGGGGCTCGCGCGGGAGACGGTCGAGGCGGGGCGGCTGGCGGCCGCGGCGGGACTCTCCGAGCGGTACGGGGCGGTGGCGCTGCTCAAGGGGTCGACGACCCTGGTCGCCCCGGCCGGGCCCGGACCCGTCCGGGTGAACCCGACCGGGACCCCCTGGCTGGCCACCGCCGGGAGCGGGGACGTGCTGGCCGGGGTGGCCGGGTCCCTGCTGGCGGCTGGCCTTCCGGCCGTGGACGCCGGATCGGTGGCGGCGTACCTGCACGGCCTGGCGGCCCGCCTCACGGGGGGCCCGCTGCTGGCCCACCAGGTGGCGAAGGCGCTGCCGTCGGCGTGGCGGGAGGTGGGGCGCCGCTAGGCGGGACTGGGCGCGGCGCCGTTGCCGGGGGCGCCGCCCCCGGACCCCTGCGCCTCAAACGCCGGCGGGGCTGGATTCGGCCGGGCCCCGCCTGTTCGGCCCGGTGGGTGGGGCTCTGAGAGACTGTGGGGGATGAACGAGACAGCCGCGCGCGTGTACGCCGAGATCGATCTTGACGCCGTCCGGGCGAACGTACGGGCCCTGCGCGAGCGGGCGCCCCGCTCCGCCCTGATGGCCGTCGTCAAGGCGGACGCCTACGGGCACGGGGCCGTGGCCTGCGCCAGGGCCGCGCAGGAGGCCGGTGCGGGCTGGCTCGGGACCGCCACGCCCGAGGAGGCGCTCGCGCTGCGCGCCGCCGGGCTCGAAGGGCCGATCCTGTGCTGGCTGTGGACCCCCGGCGGGCCCTGGCGGGAGGCCGTGGAGGCCGGTATCGACGTGTCCGTCAGCGCGATGTGGGCCCTCGACGAGGTACGGGCGGCTGCCCGCGCCGCCGGCCGGACGGCCAGGATCCAGCTCAAGGCCGACACCGGCCTCGGCCGCAACGGCTGCCAGCCCGCCGACTGGGAGGCCCTGGTCACCGCGGCCGTCGCCGCCCAGTCCGAGGGGACCGTCCGCGTCACCGGCGTCTGGTCGCACTTCGCCTGCGCCGACGAGCCCGGACACCCGTCCATCCAGCTCCAGCTGTCCGCCTTCCGCGACATGCTCGCGTACGCCGAGAAGGAGGGCGTCGAGCCCGAGGTCCGGCACATCGCCAACTCGCCGGCCACCCTCACCCTCCCCGAGTCCCACTTCGACCTCGTCCGCTGCGGCCTGGCCGTCTACGGGGTCTCGCCCGCGCCCGAGCTCGGCACCCCCGCCCAGCTGGGCCTGCGGCCCGCGATGGCGCTCAAGGCCTCCGTCGCGCTGGTCAAGACCGTGCCGGCCGGGCACGGGGTCAGCTACGGGCACCACTACGTCACCGACCACGAGACCAGCCTCGCGCTGATCCCGGCGGGCTACGCCGACGGAGTCCCGCGGCAGGCGTCCGGGCGCGGCCCGGTGCTCGTCGGCGGCCGGGTCCGTACCGTCGCCGGGCGCGTCGCCATGGACCAGTTCGTGGTCGACCTGGAGGGGGACGAGGCCCGCGTCGGCGACGAGGCCGTCCTCTTCGGGGACGCGGAGCGCGGCGAGCCCACCGCCGAGGACTGGGCTCAAGCGGCGTACACGATCGCCTATGAGATCGTCACCCGTATCGGGGGCCGGGTTCCCCGGGTGTACCTCAACAGCTGAGTGAGGGGCGGGCGGCGTGGGCGAGAACTGGCGTAAGGCGGGTTGGGCGGGCGCCGCCATCGGCGTGATAGCCGCCGGCGCCGCGGCCGGGGTCGCGGTCGAACGGATCACCGTCGACCGGAGCATGCGCATGAGGGCGCGCCTCGCCCTCGACGCGACCGCGGACTACGGATCCCTGCGCGGAGCCCCCGGTACCGCGTGGGCCGAGGACGGCACCGCGCTCTACTACGAGGTGGACGAGCTGCCCGAGGACGGCAAGCTGCGCCGGCTGCGCCGCAAGGCCCCGGTCCGGCCGACCGTGGTGTTCTGTCACGGCTACTGCCTCGCCCAGGACTCCTGGCACTTCCAGCGCGCGGCCCTGCGCGGAGTGGTCCGCGCCGTCTACTGGGACCAGCGCAGCCACGGCCGCAGCGGGCGCGGCCTGTCCCAGGCCGACGGCGGGCCGGTCACCTTCGAACAGCTCGGCAGGGATCTGAAGGCCGTCATCGAAGCAGCCGCCCCCGAAGGCCCGCTGATCCTGGTCGGTCACTCGATGGGCGGAATGACCATCATGGGACTGGCCCAGGAGTTCCCCGGCCTCGTCCGGGACCGGGTGGCCGGTGTGGCACTGGTCGGCACCTCCAGCGGCCGGCTGGACGAGGTCACGTACGGGCTGCCCGCCCTGGGCTTCAGCACGGTGCGGCGGCTGCTGCCCGGGGTGCTCAAGGCGCTCGGCTCGCAGGTGGAGCTGGTGGAGAAGGGCCGCCGGGCCACCGCCGACCTGTTCGCGGGGATGGTCAGGGCGTACTCCTTCGCCTCGCGCGAGGTCGATCCCGCCGTCGCCCGCTTCGCCGAGCGGCTCATCGAGTCCACCCCCATCGACGTGGTCGCCGAGTTCTACCCGGCCTTCCAGACGCACGACAAGACGGAGGCACTCCAGCGGTTCGCGGACATCCCCGTCACCGTCATCGCCGGGGACCGCGACAGGGTCACCCCGCCCGACCACAGCCGGACCATCAAAGAAGCGCTGCCCGCCGCCGAGCTGGTCGTCCTGGAGAGCGCCGGGCACCTGATGATGCTGGAGCAGCCGGACACCGTGACCCGGCTGCTGACCGAGCTGCTCGCGCGCACCGGGACGGTGCCCGCAGCGGCTAACGTTGGCGGGCATGGAAGAAGTACCTGACTCGGAAACGCACGTCACCGTCGGCTCGCCCGACGCCATGCAGGACCTCGGGCGCCGGATCGCCGGGCTGCTGCGCCCCGGCGACCTCGTCCTGCTGACCGGGGAGCTCGGCGCCGGGAAGACCACCCTGACCCGCGGCCTCGGCGAGGGCCTGGGCGTGCGCGGGGCCGTGACCTCGCCGACCTTCGTGATCGCCCGGGTCCACCCGCCGCTGACCGGCGGTCCGGCGCTGGTGCACGTGGACGCGTACCGGCTGGGCGGCGGGCTGGACGAGATGGAGGACCTGGACCTCGACGTCTCGCTGCCCGAGTCCGTGGTGGTCGTGGAGTGGGGCGACGGCAAGGTCGAGGAGCTGTCCGACGACCGGCTGCACGTGGTGATCCGCCGGGCGGTGGGCCACGAGGAGGTCCTCGACGACGTGCGCGAGGTCGTGGTCCGCGGCATCGGTGCGCGCTGGTCGGCCGGGGCGGGTCTGGAGAGCCTCGCGGGAGTCCTGTCGGCGGAGCAGGCGTAGCGCGGCGCGGCCATAAACGTTCCGACAAGTCGTCGGGAAGATATTGCGCGGGCGGTGGGGCGCGTGGTCACATGGTACGGAGGGCTGGTTAGGCGTACCTAAGTACGGGCTGGCCCCGGCCAGGAGGCAGCCATGTCGGCAAGAGGAGCAGCGGGCACCCCCCGCCCGTCCGCCGTGTCCATGGGGGCGCTGCTCGCCGCGGGCGCCGCCGCCACCGCCGTGTCGACGCCGCCGGTACGGGAACACGCGCCGGAGCCCGATCCCGTACGGGACGGGGCGCAGGACGGCGAACAGGCCGCCCCGGAGTCCGAAGCGGCCTGAAGGGCTGGAGAGGGACCGGCCGCGCCGACGGCGGTTCCCCGTACGAGTGAACTTGGAGTGTCGCGCCGGTTCAGGGAACGACGACGACCTTCGAGCCGATCGTCGCGAAGGCCCACATCGCGTCCCCGTCGGCGCGCAGCATGCGGACACCGCCGGTCTTCTTGGCCGGATCGGGCGCCGGGAGGGTGTTGTCCACCCGGGCGCTGAAGCCGACCGTGACCCCCTGCGGACTGGCGAAGCGGACGACGTGCTCGATCGGCACCCCGTCCGAACCGGTCACCGCGCCCGTGCGGCCGCCCACCGTGTACGTGCCCGGCGCCGGATGCACCGTGCTCGGCACGACCGCGAAGGACTTCGGCTCCCCGGTGGGTCCCACCAGCCAGACGCGCTTGGCGCTCAGCGAGTAGACGACGCGCACCCCGGTGCCGGAGCCGGCCGGCAGGGCCACCGGCTTCGCCGGGTCCGTCTTGCCGGTCCCGGCATCGCTCGCGGCGGGTGCCGGGCTCTGCGCGACGGCCTTCGGGGGGAGCGCGGGAGCGGAGGCGGAGGCCTGGTAGCCGAGGAAACCGACGACGGCGAGCGCCCCGACGGTGAGCCCGGCCACGATTCCCGAGCTGCTGCGTGCCACCTTGCTCCACCTCTCCGCATGGTCCGTCAGGGCCGGTCGGGCTCAGACGGACGATCGAACCCTGACACCTGGTCCGAAGGTAGCAGCCGGGCCGCCCGCAGACCGGCCGCAAGGGCCGGGGGCCCCGGAGTCGTAGGCTGTTCGCGTGCTCTTGCTCGCTGTAGATACCGCCACGCCCGCCGTCACCGTCGCCCTGCACGACGGCGAGTCCGTCCTCGCCGAGTCGAACCAGGTCGACGCCCGCCGCCACGGGGAGCTCCTGCTGCCCTCCGTGGACAAGGTCCTGGCCGAGGCGGGGGTGAAGCTCGAAGCCGTCACCGGCATCGTCGTCGGCACCGGCCCCGGCCCCTACACGGGACTGCGCGTCGGCCTCGTGACCGCCTCCACCTTCGCCTCCGTCCTCGGCGTGCCCGTCCACGGGCTGTGCACCCTCGACGGCCTGGCCTACGCGGCCGGCGCGGCCGGGATCGAGGGCCCCTTCGTCGTGGCCACCGACGCCCGGCGCAAGGAGGTCTACTGGGCGCGCTACGAGGACCCCCTCACCCGGACCGGCGAGCCCGCGGTGGACCGGCCGGCCGACATCGCCGAGCGCGTCGCCGGACTGCCCGCCGTCGGGCAGGGCGCGCGGCTGTACCCCGATGTCTTCACCGACGCCCGGGACCCCGAGCACCAGAGCGCCGGCGCGCTGGCCGCCCTGGCCGCGCACCGGCTGGCGGCCGGGGAGCCCTTCGAGAACGCCGGGGGCCTGCCCCCGGCCCCGCTCTACCTGCGCCGGCCCGACGCCGAGGTGCCCAAGAACTACAAGGTGGTCACCCCGCAGTGACAGCCACCTCAGCCGTCGTCCTGCGCGAGATGCGCTGGTGGGACATCGAGCCGGTGCTGGAACTGGAGCACGAACTGTTCCCCGAGGACGCCTGGTCCGCCGGGATGTTCTGGTCCGAGCTCGCCCACGCCCGCGGACCCGCCGCCACCCGCCGCTACGTCGTCGCGGAGGAGGCTGGCCGGCTGGTCGGCTACGCCGGGCTGGCCGCCGCCGGGGACCTGGCCGACGTACAGACCATCGCCGCGGCCCGCGACCAGTGGGGCACCGGGCTCGGCGCCCGGCTGCTGACCGAACTGCTGCGCGCCGCCACCGCCTTCGAATGCGCCGAGGTGCTGCTGGAGGTGCGGGTCGACAACGTGCGGGCCCAGAAGCTCTACGCCCGCTTCGGCTTCGAGCCCATCGGCTTCCGGCGCGGCTACTACCAGCCCGGCAACGTGGACGCGCTGGTGATGCGCCGGCTCTCCGATCCCGCAAGCTCCGTACCCGTAGACGGATCCGCAGACGAACCCGTACAAGGTGAAACCCATGGCTGACGAACCGCTCGTCCTCGGCATCGAGACCTCCTGCGACGAGACCGGCGTCGGCGTCGTCCGCGGCACCACGCTGCTCGCGGACGCCATCGCGTCGAGCGTCGACGAGCACGCCCGCTTCGGCGGGGTCGTGCCCGAGGTGGCCTCCCGCGCGCACCTGGAGGCGATGGTCCCCACCATCGAGCGCGCCCTGAAGGAGGCCGGGGTCAGCGCCCGCGACCTCGACGGCATCGCCGTCACCGCCGGCCCCGGCCTCGCGGGGGCCCTGCTGGTGGGCGTCTCCGCCGCGAAGGCCTACGCGTACGCGCTGGGCAAGCCGCTGTACGGGGTGAACCACCTGGCCTCGCACATCTGCGTCGACCAGCTGGAGCACGGGCCGCTGCCCGAGCCGACGATGGCGCTGCTGGTCTCCGGCGGGCACTCCTCGCTGCTGCTGGCCCCCGACATCACCTCCGACGTACGGCCGCTCGGGGCGACCATCGACGACGCGGCGGGCGAGGCCTTCGACAAGATCGCGCGCGTCCTGCAGCTGGGCTTCCCCGGCGGCCCGGTCATCGACCGGCTCGCACGCGAGGGGGACCCGAAGGCGATCGCCTTCCCGCGCGGGCTGACCGGGCCGCGCGACGCCCCGTACGACTTCTCCTTCTCCGGGCTCAAGACCTCGGTCGCCCGCTGGATCGAGGCGAAGCGCAAGGCGGGCGAGGACGTGCCGGTGCGCGACGTGGCGGCCTCCTTCCAGGAAGCCGTGGTGGACGTGCTGACGCGCAAGGCGATCCGTGCGTGCAAGGACGAGGGCGTCGACCACCTGATGATCGGCGGCGGCGTCGCCGCCAACTCCCGGCTGCGCTCGCTGGCCCAGGAGCGGTGCGACGCCGCGGGGATCATCCTGCGGGTGCCGCGGCCGGGGCTGTGCACGGACAACGGCGCGATGGTGGCGGCGCTGGGCGCGGAGATGGTCAAGCGGAACAGGGCCCCCTCGGACTGGGACCTGTCGGCGGACTCCTCGCTGCCGGTGACCGACCCGCACGTTCCCGGCCGTTCCCACGGGGATTCCCACGGCCACGCGCACGGCCATTCCCACGGCCACGCGCACGATCACGACCACGTGCACGAGCTGAGCAAGGACAACCTGTACTCGTGAGCACCATCGCGCTGATGTGGGAGGCCCGGGCCGTGCCCGGGCGCTCCAACGAGCTGTTGGAATGGGCCCGTTCGCGGATCCTGGCCCAAGACCCGGTGCGGCGCGAGGTGTTCAGCGCCCCGCAGGACCGGGTGCTCGTCATCACCTGGTGGGAGACCTCCGAGGGGATCGGCGCCGAACTGCCCGAACTTCCGGAGCCGGCGGCCGATTTGATCACGCGGGCGGTGCACCGCTGGCGCTTCGAGTCGGTGGAGGTCGGGGAGGCCGACGGGAGCTGACGCTCCACCAGGCGGCCCCGCGGCCCCCGGGGTGTGCGGATATGGTCATGCGCATGCCCCGCCGCGACCTGCCGCCACCGCCCCCTCCCGCACACCTGCGCGCCTGGTTCGACGAGCACGCCGTACGGGCCGACCGCGCCCGTTTCCTGGGGGAGCTCGGGCGGCGCAGTCTGGGCTTCGGCCGGCTCCTGCTCCTCTGGGCCGTCTCGGCGGTCTTCGCCCTGGGCTGGTCCTTCGTCGGCATGGCCCTGATGGCCATCGAGACGCACGAGCCGCTGGCGTACCTCTTCGGCCTGATCTTCGCCGTGCTCGGCGTGGGCGTGCTGATACCGGCCGGGTTCTGGTTCGCCTGGGGCGCCAAGCGGGACCGGCAGGTCCGCCGGCTGCTCTGCGCCTGGGCCGAGCTGGACCGGGACCCGCCCGTGGACGCCGCCGTACGGGCCCCCGGGCGCAGCCTGGTCTGGCTGCTGGCCTCCTGCGCCCTGGGCGGGCTCGGACTCTGGGTGACCTTCGGAACGGCGGCCGCGGCCCGGCCCGGGGCCGACACCTACGGGGAGGTCGCGTACACCATGGGCCTCGGCATGATCCTGTGGATCACCGCCCTGCTGGGCCTCGGCAAGGCGGGCGCGCACTACCGGTGGGCGCTGCGGGTCTTCGGGGGCGGGGGTCGACAGCAGTAGTGCCCGGCTAGTACACCGCGACCGCCCGGTCCTCGATCCGGTGGACCCGGACCGGGGTGTCGAAGTGATGCGCCGTCAGGGCCGGTCCGTCGGCGACCCGATCAGCATCGAGGGGGCTCCGGCGACCCGGGTCAGGAACACCGTGGCGGAGTTCGGCCCCTGCGGCTTCACCTTCTTGCGCAGCTCCTCCGGCTCGATCGCGGAGCCGCGCTTCTTCACGGTGAGGATGCCGACCCCGCGCTCGCGCAGCAGCGCCTTGAGCTTCTTCAGCCCGAACGGCAGCACGTCGGTGATCTCGTACGAGGTCGCGTACGGGGTCTCGCGCAGCTCGTCGGCGGTGATGTACGCGATGGTCGGGTCGATCAGCCGGCCGCCCAGCTGCTCGGCGACCTCGGCGACGAGGTGGGCCCGGATCACGGCGCCGTCGGGCTCGTAGAGGTAGCGGCCGACGGGGCCGGCCTCGGGATCGGGCAGCGGGTCGGCGGTCGCCAGTGCGCGCGGGCCGGGCAGCAGGGTGGCGCGGATCTCGCCCGGGTCCGTCCCGAACCACAGGACGGCCTCCTTCACGTCCCCCTGGTCGGAGATCCACTCGGCGCAGGCCTCGGCGGGCACCGCCTCGTGCGGGATCCCGGGGGCGATCTTGATGGCGGCGATCTTCGCGGAGCGGGCGGTGGCGATCGCCCAGGAGAGCGGCGGCGAGTAGGACTCCGGGTCGAAGACCCGGCCGCGCCCGCCCCGGCGGGCCGGATCGATGAAGACGGCGTCGTACCCCGCGGTGTCGACCTCCGTCACGTCGGCCTCCCGGACCTCGATCAGGTCCGCCAGCCCCAGCGCCGCGGCATTGGCCCGCGCGACGGCGACGGTCAGCGGGTCCCGGTCCACCGCCAGGACCCGGATGCCGAGCCGGGCCAGGGCGAGGGCGTCGCCGCCGATCCCGCAGCACAGGTCCGCGAGGCTGCGTACGCCCAGGGCGGCGAGCCGCTCGGCGCGGTACGCGGCCACGGTGGCGCGGGTGGCCATCTCCCCGCCGCCGGGGGTGAAGTACATCCGGTGGGCGTCCTGCGCCCCGAACTTCGCCACCGCGCGCTGGCGCAGCCGGGCCTGTCCGAGGGCGGCGGAGACCAGTGCGGCCGGGTGCTCGCGGCGCAGCCGGGTGGCGACGGCCAGCTCCTGGGCGGGGTCGTAGTCCCGGAGCGAGTCGAGGAGGGCGTGGCCCTCGGGGGTGAGGAGCGCGGCGAAGTCTTCGGGGGTCACGGGTCCATTGTCGGCCACGGTGGGCCACTCGGAGGAAGGTCGGATTCCCCTCGCGGTGTCGGCGGGGACGCGCGCCTGACTGGTGTAAAGATCCCCAACTATGCAGCTCGTACGACAAAAGGAACATAAGACGCAACACGGTCACCGGATCGCGGCAGTCGCGCGCGGCCGGTTGGGTACGGCCGCCATGGCCGCACTGCTCGTCGCCGCCCTGGGTACGGGCTGCGGCGCCGGCGGGTCCGAGGCTCCGGACAAGGCCGCGAAGGCGAAGGCCGCGGCCGGCGCCGCCGCCGAGAAGGCCGGAGCGGCCGGCGCGCTCGGCACCTACGCCGAGCGGCTGAAGGCACTCCAGCAGGCGCGGATCGTCGCCGCGAAGAAGTGGGGGCTGGCCAAGCCGCCGCTCGTCGCTCCCGAGGCGCCCAAGGAGAAGCCGGAGATCACCACCCGCGACGGCTTCGAGGTCGAGGGCCAGGACGAGCTGCCCCCGGTCTTCACCACCGTCCCCACGGAGGAGAAGGTCGTCTTCCTGACGATCGACGACGGGGCCGAGAAGGACCCCGAGTTCCTGAAGATGATGCAGGAGCTGAAGCTCCCGTACACCGCCTTCCTCAGCGACTACCTGGTCCGGGACAACTACCCGTACTTCAAGGAGATGCAGGCGGCGGGCGTCACGCTGAACAACCACACGCTCAACCACCGCTACATGCCGGCGCTCTCCTACGAGAAGCAGCGCCAGGAGATCTGCGGGCAGCAGGACACCATCGAGAAGACGTTCGGCAAGCGGCCGACGCTCTTCAGGCCGCCGTACGGGAACTACAACGAGGACACCCTGCGCGCGGCCAAGTCCTGCGGGATCAAGGCCGTTCCGCTGTGGAACGAGGAGGCCTTCCCGAACCGGATGGACTGGCGGGAGTGGGACAAGGACCTGCACCCCGGTGACATCATCCTCACCCACTTCCGGGGCAAGGATGACTGGAAGGGCAGCATGACTGACATGATCCGTCACGTCATGAAGACCGTCACGGACAAGGGGTACGCCGTGGCTCGCTTGGAGGATTACTTTTGATTCCTCCCCTCCTTGGAGAGGAAGGAGTTCCTCACTCTCCAGGGTTGATCGGGGATTTCTGGCTCACGCTGCCGGGCCAGGCGGCGCCTGGCCCGGTCTTCCGCGATCGGCACCGGCCGGGTTGAGACCAGCCCGGGCCAGCATCACGTGTGCGGAGTTCTTGTCCCTGGGGGACACGGCTCCGCACGCGGTGCAGGCGTAGGTTCGTTCGGAGAGGGGTAGTGCGTGCTTGGTTCTCGCTCCGCACTGCGCGCAGTCCATGGTGGTGTGCGCGGGGTGGACAAGGTGCACGGCACGGCCGTGCTTGCGAGCCATCTCGATCAGGGCTGTCTTGGCGGCGCCGATCGCCGCGTCGGCGGCCTTGCGGGCCATGGTGGACTTGGCGAGGAACTTCGGGCGGAAGTCCTCCACTGCGAGAGCGTCGTGGTCGCGGACGACGGACTTGGCCCATTTGCGGCCGGTGTCCTGGCGTTGCCGGGCCACTTTCCTGTGCAGCTTCGCGACGTGCCTTCGCGCCGCCTGGTACCCCTTCGACCCGGGCTTGCCCTTCGCCGGTTGACGGCGGGCCATCATCCGCTGATAGCGGGCAAGCCCAGCAGCGGCCTTCTTGCCGTGCTCGGCGTGAGGAAGGTCGTGGTCGTCGCTGGTGGTGGTCGCGGTTTCCCTCACGCCCCAGTCGACCCCGATCACCGCGCCCGTCTCAGGCAGTGGCTCGACCTCGGCGGGGACGACGAACGAGCAGTACCAGTGCCCGAGGCTGTCCTGATGCACGCGCACGCTGGACGGGTCGGCAGGAAGGTTCCGCGACCACACCACCGTCAGCACGATGCCGCCCGCCAGGTGCAGGCGGCCGTCCTTCAAGCTGAAACCGCGCTGGGTGTAATTGAGGGAGGGCAGGGCTTCGCGCTTCTTCTTCCACTTCGGCATCCCGGCCCGCTGCCGCACCGGCAGCCGGTCCTTGATGTCCTGCTGCGCCTTGGCGCGGGACTTCCCGAAATCCCGGATCACCTGCTGCTGCGCGACCGAGGACCCGTCCCGCAGCCAGGTGTTGCCGGTCCGGGCTTCGGTCAGCATCTTGTCGAGCTGCGCGGGGCCGCAGGTCCGCTTGTCCGTACCTTCGGGCCGGTCCCTGTTCCACAGGCGCGTCTGCTTCGACTTCGCACAGCACTCGTTCCAGATCCACCGGCACCGGTCCCACTCGCCCGCCAAGGCGGCGCGTGCGGTGGACGACACGCGGACGCGGAAAGTCCACCGGGCATGCCCGGCAGTCGCCACGATTGGCGTTGTCGTCGTCCCTGCAAGCTAGTCCCACCCACTGACAACAACCGAAAGAGCAGGCCAGATCAGATGAAGCACGCGCGCCGGTTGGTAGCCGGAACGCTGACGGCCGGCGCGCTCGCGCTGTCCCTGACGGGGTGCGGGGACAGCGTGGACCCCATCGAGCGGCTGGGGCGCAAGACCACGGAGGCCAGGGCGACCCCGTCGCCCTCGGGGGCGGCCACCCCCTCCGCCGGGGGCAGCGAGGGGTCGGTGGCGGCGGCGGACGAGGCGTACAAGAAGTGGGGCCTCAGCGGCCCCCTCCAGTACGCGCCCAAGCCGGCCGTCAAACCGCAGATCCCGCCGGCCAAGGAGGGGCGGGTCCAGGTCGTCGACCGAATACCCGTCCCGGCGGACGACAAGGTCGTCTTCCTGACCTTCGACGACGGTGCCGAGAAGGATCCCGAGTTCCTGAAGATGGCCGCCGATCTGAAGCTGCCGATCAGCATGTTCCTGACGGACAGCATCGCCTCCTCGGACTACGGCCACTTCGAGAAGCTCCGCGACAACGGCTCCGGCAGCACGATCAACAACCACACCCTGACGCACCCGAACCTCCGGACGCTCTCATTCGAGGCGCAGAAGAAGGAGATATGCGGGCAGCAGGAACGCCTGGAGAAGCGCTTCGGCAAGCGGCCGCCGTTCTTCCGCCCGCCGTACGGCAACCACAACGACGACACGCTCAGGGCCGCGCACGAGTGCGGGGTGTCCCAGCTCCTCCTGTGGCGCGTGTCGATGCAGATCAACAACTTCCAGTACGCCGAGGGCTCGGCCCTCAAACCGGGTGACATCATCCTGGCGCACTTCCGCGGCCCCTCGGAGCTGAAGGGCGCGTCGGAGATCCAGATGACGACCCGGATGCTCCAGCGGATACAGGAGCAGGGGTACCGGATAGGGCGGCTGGAGGACTACCTCTAGAGAGCCTGTGGGCCCGCCGCCGCCATCACCGGGGTGATCGTCGTCTCCGCCGGGCCCCGGGCGTCCGCCTCGCGTTGTCGTTCGGTGCTGTCGGAGATGCGCAGCAGCAGGGCGATCATGATCCAGTTGGCCAGCAGGGACGATCCGCCCGCCGCGAGGAAGGGCAGGGCCTTGCCGGTCAGCGGGATCAGCCCCGTCACGCCGCCCGCCACGATGAAGACCTGGATGGCCAGGGCGGCCGACAGGCCCACCGCCAGCAGTTTGCCGAACGGGTCGCGGGCGCCCAGGGCCATCCGCAGCCCGCGCTGCACGAGGAGCGCGTAGAGGATCAGGACGGCCATGACCCCGGCCAGGCCGAGCTCCTCGCCCACCGTCGTCAGGATGAAGTCGCTGCGGCCGGCGAACTTGATCAGCTCGGGATGGCCCATGCCGAGGCCCGTCCCGGAGATGCCGCCGGTGCCGAAGCTGAACAGCGCCTGCGCCGACTGGTCCGAGACGATGCCCGGCGGCCGGTCCTTCCAGTAGTAGGACAGCGGATTCAGCCAGGCAGCCACACGTGCCTTGACGTGCGGTTCCGTCGTGCCCACGACGAAGGCGCCCGCCGAGGCGAGCACCAGGCCGCAGACGATCCAGCTCGTGCGCTCCGTGGCCACGTAGAGCATGACCACGAAGACGCCGAAGAAGAGCAGCGAGGTGCCGAGGTCGCGCTCGAAGACCAGCACCAGCAGCGAGATGATCCACACCGTGATGAGGGGGCCGAGCTGGCGCATCGGCGGCAGCCGCATGCCCAGGAACTTGCGGCCCGACAGGGCCAGCGCATCGCGGTGGATCACCAGGTAGCCCGCGAAGAAGACCGCGATCATGATCTTCACGAACTCGCCGGGCTGGACCGAGAGCCCGCCGAACTTGATCCAGCGCTTCGCCCCGTAGGTGTCCGCGCCGAAGAAGGCGGGCGCGATCAGCGCCACCAGCGCCACGACCATCGTGATGTAGATGAACCGCTGCAGCAGCCGGTGGTCGCGCAGCACCGCGAGCACCGCGATGCAGGCCGCGACGCCGATCACCGACCACATCAGCTGGCCGGGAGCCGTCGGCGGGGAGTTGTACCGCTCCAGGTACCCCTGGTCGAGGCGGTGCAGCAGCACCAGCCCCAGCCCGGTCAGCAGCAGGGCCAGCGGGAAGACCAGCGGATCCGCGTACGCCGCGAACCGGCGGATGGCCAGGTGCCCCACCAGGGCGAGCAGGGTCATGCTGACCACGAAGCCGGTGAGGCCGGACGGCAGTGCGTCGTTCATCGCCAGGCCCGCGCAGATGTGGCCGGAAACGGTCACCGCGAGGACGAGGACGAGGAGCAGTGCTTCCGTGCGGCGGCGCGCGCCCGCCGAAGTCAGGGGTCTCAGTCCACGCACGGGACGCCGCCGCCGTCGATGGCGGGGGTTCCGCTGCCGTTGCTTGCCGAGGGGGAGGGCGCGGGGGAGGGCGCCGACCCGGGGGTGGACGCGGCCGGTGCGGACGCGGCCGGTGCGGACGCGCCCGGTGAGGAGGGAGCGGCGCCAGGCGCGCTCGGGCTCGCAGAGGCCCCGGGCCCGATCCGCTCGCCTATGAACCGCTTTATCTTCATATCGTCTACGACGTTTATCTCGGCGCCGTGGTTCCGGTCGAAGCCCTCGATGGGAAGGGTCACAAACTCCACGTTGCCCCCGGACAGGTTCTTCGCCTGCTTCACGAACGACAGCAGGTCCCATCCCTCGTCGGTGACGACGTCCTGCTTCGCCGTGTCCAGCAGCTTCATCAGCTTCACCGGATCGGTGAAGGTCCCCGCCTGGTTCAGCTTGTACGTGGCCCCCGCCAGGAACGCTTGCTGCCGCTTCGTCCGGTCCAGGTCGCCCATGGTCAGGCCGTGCCGCTGCCGTACGAAGGCCAGCGACTGCTGCCCGTCGAGGGTCTGCCGCCCCGCCGGGAAGTCGGCCCCCGAGTAACTGTCCTTCGCCGGCTTCTTCAGGCACACCGGTACGCCGCCCAGCGCGTCGGCGAGGTGGTAGAAACCGGCCAGGTTCAGCTCGGCGAAGTGGTCGATCGGGACGCCCAGGAAGGTGCGCACCGTATCGAGCTCCGCCCTGCGGCCCGCCTCGCGCCCCTCGCGCTCCAGCTGCCGCCGGTCCTTGACCCCCTGGGCCGAGAGCTGCTCCTCGGTCTTGGCCTTGGCCCGCCCGTACGCCTCCTTGATCTTGGCCTTGCCGGTGAAACCGGGCACCCCGCGCAGCTCCACGAAGTCGTCGCGCGGCACCGAGAAGGCCTGCGCCCTGCCCCCGTCGCCCGGGACGTGCAGCAGGATCAGCGTGTTGGTGTTGTAGCCGCCGACGTCGGAGCTCGCGCCCGCGTGCAGCTTGTCGAGGACCGCCGGGGGGAGGTCCTCGCCGTTCTGGTCCCGGCGGCTGTCCAGGCCCATCAGCAGGATGTTCACATCGCCGTGCTGCGACTTCTCGGCACCCTTCAGGGCCTTGGAGCTGCCGATGCTGGAGGCGAGGTCGTCGTACAGGTACCAGGCGGCCGCCCCCGCGAGCACCAGCAGGGCGCAGCCGGACGCCAGCAGGGTCCGGGTGAGCCGGGCCCGGCGGGAGCGCCGTCTGCAGTGGGACGCGGACACCGGGGGCTTCGGTTCACTGGGCTTCCTGCGGTGGGCGCTCATGCCTGTCGATGCTGCGGGAGCGGTGCTGAAGAAGACCTGAGGGTCCTGAAGGCACCTTCAGGAGCCCGGGCGCCCCGGCACGCGCAGCACCAGCCGGGCGCCCCCGGCGGGCGCCGGGAGCGCGCGGACCTCACCGCCGTGCGCCCGGGCGATCTCCCGGGCGATGGCCAGCCCCAGACCGGTGCCGCCGCCGGCCCGGCCGCGGTCCGCGTCCAGCCGTACGAACCGCTCGAAGACCCGGTCCCGGTCGGCCTCCGGAATGCCCGGCCCGTCGTCCGTGACCTCCAGCAGCGCCCAGCCGTCCTCGGCCGAGGCCCGGACCACGACCCCCGTACGGGCGTACCGCAGGGCGTTGTCCACCAGGTTGGCCAGCGCCCGCTCCAGCCGCGCCGGATCCCCGGCGGCCGGTACGGGAGCCCGCGCGTCCAGCCGTAGCGGAACCCGGGGATCCGGGCGGCGGGCCGCGTCCTCGGCGGCCAGCAGCGCGAGGTCCACCGGCTCGCTGCGCGGCGCGGGCCCGCCGTCGAGGCGGGCCAGCAGGAGCAGATCGGCGGCGATCCGCTGGAGCCGCTCGGTATCGGCCAGCGCGGCCGCCACCGACTCCCGGTCGGGCTCCCGCAGCGCCACCTCCAGCCGGGACCGGACGGCCGCGAGGGGGTTGCGCAGTTCGTGCGAGGCGTCGGCGGTGAACTGCCGCTGCAGGGCGTCGCTGCGCTCCAGCCGGTCGAGGGTCGCGTTGACGGTCCGGGCCAGCTCCGCGATCTCGTCGGCGCCGCCCGGGTCCGGGACCCGCCGGTCCAGCTCGCTCGCGGTGACCGCCGCGAGCCCGGTGCGGATCGCGGTGACCGGGCGCAGCGCGTGGCCCGTCACCCACCAGGCCAGGGCCGCCGCGAAGGCGACCAGCGGGGGAGCGCCGGCCAGCAGGCCGAGCGCGACCGCCCGGTTGGCGTCGTCCACGTCGCCGAGCACGGTCGCGGCGTAGACGGTGTGCGGGTCGTGCGCCCCCGGCGGGCCCGGCGCGCCCACGGCGACCGCCACGCGCCGCTGCGCGCCGGGGCGCGCGGGCGGCAGGACGGCCGACCGCATGTCCTCGCCGGGCGAGAGGCGCAGCTCCGCGAGCTCCGGAGTGTCCTTCAGGTCCCCGCTGGTGGCCACGACCGCACCGGCCGCGTCCCGTACGAGGACCAGGTCGACGCCGTCCTCGGGCGCGGGTAGCCGGCCGCCGGCCGGGAGGTTCCCGGTGTCGAACTGGGCGGCCACCTTGCGGGCGGCGAGCTCGGTGCGGCCGGTGGTGTTCTCGATGAGGTTGGTGCGCAGCAGGGCGTAGAGCCACAGCCCGCCGGCGGCGAGGACGGCGGCCATCGCGAGGGCGGCGGCAGCGGCGGCGCGGGCGCGGAGGCTGCCCAGGCGGCGGGGCCGGGGGGCGCGCGCCGTCGGTGGCTCAGCCACCGTCCGGGGCCATCCGGTAGCCGGTGCCGTGCACGGTGAGGATCGAGCGGCGGCCGAAGGGGGCGTCGATCTTCCGGCGGAGCGAGGAGACGTAGACCTCGACGATGTTCGGGTCGATGCCGTGCGGGGTGTCCCAGACCTCGTCGAGGATGTCCTGCTTGGCGACGGCCCGGCCGGGCTGCTCCATCAGGCACCCCAGCACGCCGAGCTCACGGGCGGTCAGCTCGATCTCGTGCGTGCCGCGGCGGCAGCGGCGGCCCTGGGCGTCGAGCACGAGGTCACCGGCCTGCAGGACGCCCGGCCGGGCGCTGCTCTGGCCGGGGCCGGCGCGGCGGGTGAGCGCGCGGAGGCGGGCGGCGAGGACGACGAAGGAGAACGGCTTCGTCAGGTAGTCGTCCGCCCCCGAGTCCAGCCCCTCGGCCTCGTCGTACTCGCCGTCCTTGGCGGTCAGCATCAGGACGGGGGTGGTGAAGCCGTGGGACCGCATCCGGGTGCAGATCTCGTAGCCCGAGAGGCCGGGGAGCATCAGGTCCAGGAGGACCACGTCGTACGGGCCTCCGGTGAGGGCCAGGTCCAGTCCGCGGTGGCCGTCGTGGGCGAGGTCGACCCAGTGGCCGTCGGCGGAGAGGCCGCGCCGCAGTGAATCGGCGAGGCTGACTTCGTCTTCGACGACCAGGATCCGCATGCACCAAGCCTCACATACCGGGCATGCCTTCTTGACGCGGAGCTCGCACCGCTGCGCCGGACTCCGTCCGGCGGTGGCCGGTCGGCGCTGCCGCCATCGCCGTCCCGGCACGGGCCCGGTGGGCGGGTGCGGGTGGGCTGCCCTGCGGGGCTGGGTCCCCTACCCGCCCTTCCACCGTTCCCCGGGCGCTGCCCGGACCCGCGCCTCAAACGCCGGCGGGGCTGGGTGTGTCCCCGGGCGCAGCCCGGACCCCGGTCCTCAAGCGCCGGACGGCTGGATTGTCCAGACGGCCGGCGTTCACGGGCAGGCCGAGGTCGGCCAAATCCAGCCTCGCCGGCGTTTGAGGCGCAGGGGTCCGGGGACTGGTCCCCGGCAGTGGTGCCGCGCGTTCGCGGGGGTTTCGGGGGCGCCCCGAGGCGGCCCCGGCTGCGAAACCAGCGGCGCGTATTGGCACTCCGCTTGACCGAGTGCTAATCCCCGGAATAGTCTCGCGTCTGGCACTCGCCCCTGGTGAGTGCCAACCCTGCGACAGGTTGATCCGGCACCCGCGACGACGGATCGACACAGTCGCCACCCAGACAATTAACTCCGGATCTCCGAAGCGGAAGGTCAGATCGTGACGACCACCAGCTCCAAGGTTGCCATCAAGCCGCTCGAGGACCGCATTGTGGTCCAGCCGCTCGACGCCGAGCAGACCACGGCCTCTGGCCTGGTCATCCCGGACACCGCGAAGGAGAAGCCCCAGGAGGGCGTCGTCCTCGCGGTGGGCCCGGGTCGCTTCGAGGACGGCCAGCGTCTCCCGCTGGACGTCACCGTCGGCGACGTCGTCCTGTACTCCAAGTACGGCGGCACCGAAGTGAAGTACAACGGCGAGGAGTACCTCGTCCTCTCGGCCCGCGACGTGCTCGCGATCGTCGAGAAGTAATCACTTCTCCAGTTTTGCTGTGAGCTACGCCCCTGGTCACCCCTGCTGATGCCGGGCGGCGAGGGGCGTAGTTCGTATCTGACAGGCGGTCGCGGTGAGCGGCCGGGGATAGCAACGAGAGGGCTGAACCGCTCCCATGCCGAAGATTCTCAAGTTTGACGAGGACGCCCGTCGCGCCCTTGAGCGTGGCGTCAACAAGCTTGCCGACACCGTCAAGGTGACGATCGGTCCCAAGGGCCGCAACGTCGTCATCGACAAGAAGTTCGGCGCTCCCACCATCACGAACGACGGTGTCACCATCGCGCGTGAGGTCGAGCTCGACGACCCGTACGAGAACCTTGGCGCGCAGCTCGTCAAGGAGGTCGCGACCAAGACCAACGACGTCGCGGGTGACGGCACCACCACCGCCACCGTCCTGGCGCAGGCGCTGGTCCGCGAGGGTCTGCGCAACGTCGCCGCGGGTGCTTCCCCGGCCGCCCTGAAGAAGGGCATCGACGCCGCCGTCAAGGCCGTCTCCGACGAGCTCCTGGCGACCGCCCGTCCGATCGAGGACAAGTCCGACATCGCCGCCGTGGCCGCGCTCTCCGCGCAGGACCAGCAGGTCGGTGACCTCATCGCCGAGGCGATGGACAAGGTCGGCAAGGACGGTGTCATCACCGTCGAGGAGTCCAACGCCTTCGGCCTGGAGCTCGAGTTCACCGAGGGCATGGCCTTCGACAAGGGCTACCTGTCCCCGTACATGGTCTCCGACCAGGAGCGTATGGAGGCCATCCTCGATGACCCGTACATCCTGATCAACCAGGGCAAGATCTCCTCCATCCAGGACCTGCTGCCGCTGCTGGAGAAGGTCATCCAGGCCGGCGCCTCCAAGCCGCTCCTGATCATCGCCGAGGACGTCGAGGGCGAGGCGCTCTCCACCCTCGTCGTCAACAAGATCCGTGGCACCTTCAACGCCGTCGCCGTCAAGGCGCCCGGCTTCGGTGACCGCCGCAAGGCGATGCTGCAGGACATGGCCACCCTCACCGGTGCCACCGTCATCGCCGAGGAGGTCGGCCTCAAGCTCGACCAGGCCGGTCTGGACGTCCTGGGCTCCGCCCGCCGCGTCACGATCTCCAAGGACGGCACCACCATCGTCGACGGTGGCGGCTCCTCCGACGAGGTCCTCGGCCGCGTCAACCAGATCAAGGCCGAGATCGAGTCCACCGACTCGGACTGGGACCGCGAGAAGCTGCAGGAGCGCCTGGCGAAGCTCGCCGGCGGCGTCTGCGTCATCAAGGTCGGCGCCGCCACCGAGGTGGAGCTCAAGGAGAAGAAGCACCGTCTCGAGGACGCCATCTCGGCGACCCGCGCCGCGGTCGAGGAGGGCATCGTCTCCGGCGGTGGCTCCGCTCTCGTCCACGCCGTGAAGGTGCTCGAGGGCAACCTCGGCCTGTCGGGCGACGAGGCCACCGGTGTCGCGGTCGTGCGCCGCGCCGCCGTCGAGCCGCTGCGCTGGATCGCCGAGAACGCCGGCCTCGAGGGCTACGTCATCACCTCGAAGGTCGCCGAGCTCGAGAAGGGCCAGGGCTTCAACGCCGCCACCGGCGAGTACGGCGACCTGGTCAAGGCCGGCGTCATCGACCCGGTCAAGGTCACCCGCTCCGCGCTGGAGAACGCCGCTTCCATCGCCTCCCTGCTGCTCACGACCGAGACCCTGGTCGTCGAGAAGCCGGCCGACGAAGAGGCCGACGCCGGTCACGGCCACGGTCACGGCCACAGCCACTGACCTCGTCAGTCGGTACGAAGCACGGCAAAGCCCCGGTCACCGCTGCCAAGCGGTGGTGACCGGGGCTTTGCCCTGTGCTGCCCGCCGCAGGGCTACGGCTGCATCGCGCCGATTTCCTTCATCAGGCGCATGGCGTCGTAGTGCCACCAGCCTTCCTTGATCATGCCGTCCTCGCACCGGAAGACCGTCGTGCCGGTCATCGTGCAGGTCTTCCCGGTCGGGGCGATCCCCATGAACTCGCCCTTGTGCGTGCCGGTCATCGTCCACAGGGTGGTGACGTAGTCGTCCTGCGCCATCTGGGCGTCGCGGGTGAAGGTGAAGTCGAAGGCCGCGCGCCACATCGTGGTGTCCTCGTGGATGGCTCCGCGTCCGATCTTGTCCACGGGGTTGCTGATGTCGTGGTCGTGGTAGTCGGCCGCGAAGATCTCGTCGACGACGGACATGTCGCCCTTCATCGCGATGTCGTCGAACATGCGGTTCACGAGCAGGGTGTTGAGGTGCTCGTCCCGTACGACGTCCAGGTTGGTGAACTTGGGCATGCCTTCGCAGAGCGCCACCATCTCCTGGAACATCCGGTCCGTCTCCGGGAGTTGAGAGTTCTTCATGGCGGCTTCGTACGACTCGAACTCGACGACGTCCACGAAGTGGGTCTTGGATTCGCGGTCCTGTGCGAGGCGGCTGGCGAGCACCGTGCGCCTGCCCTGCGTCTGCTCCACGTAGCGGTCGAGGAGGTCGTTGACCGCCTCGGGCTGGGTGGTTTCGTAATCGACTATCTGTACGAATGTCATGGCGTCTCCCGCGCTGGATGGGACACATTCAGTCTAGGGAGATTTCACCCATATGCCTCGTTTACCCGCTGGTCACTGCGGTCGGTGGCGGTGGTTGGTCACTGGGGCCCGTACTTGCGCCCCGTCCGCGAGGACACCCCGCCCAGCAGCCCGCGCGGGGCCACCTTCACCAGGCCCATCAGCGCCTTGTACCGCGGGTCCGGGATCGACACCGTCCTGCCCCGCGCCAGATCGGCCAGGGCCGCCGCCACCAGCTTGTCGGCATCGAGCCACATCCAGCCGGGGATGTTGTCCGTGCCCATGCCCGCCCGCTGGTGGAACTCGGTGCGCACGAAGCCCGGGCACAGCGCCATCAGCCGTACGCCCGAGCCGGCCAGGTCCTTGGCCGCGCCCTGGGTGAACTGCACGACCCAGGCCTTGCTCGCCCCGTAGGTGCCGCGCGGCAGGAAGGCGGCCACCGAGGCCACGTTGATCACGCCGCCGCGCCCGCGCGAGCGCATCGGCTCCACGGCCGCCGAGGTCAGCCGCAGCACGGCCTCGATGTGGACCTTCAGCATGGTGAGCTCGTCGGCCATGGAGACTTCGAGGTAGCGGCCCTTGTTGCCGAAGCCCGCGTTGTTCACCAGCAGGTCCACCGGGTGCTTGCGGTCGCCGAGCCGTTCCTCGACCGCCGAGATGCCCTCCTCGGTGGAGAGGTCCGCGGTCAGCACCTCGGCCTCGATGCCGTGCCGGTCGTGCAGTTCGGTGGCCTGCTCCCCGAGCCGCTTCGTGTCCCGGGCCACCAGGACGAGGTTGTGTCCCTCGGCGGCGAGCCGCCGGGCGAAGGCGGCGCCGATGCCCGCCGTGGATCCCGTAATCAACGCAGTCGTCATAGGCGCAACCTAGCCGTCCTGGTTCCCGTACTTCTCCACATGGGCCAACGCCTTGTCCCGAGCCTCCGGTTCCAGTGCGTCACCCGCCGCCAGCGTGCGCGGCAGCAGCCCGCGCTCGGTGGTGAAGGCGCGGAACCAGAACGCCACCGTCACCTCGTGGTCCGGACGGTGCACGACCTCGATGGTGTCGCCGGGGGAGACCGAACCCTCCTGGAGGACCCGCAGGTAGGCGCCCGGGCGGGCCTCCTGGGTGAACCGCCTGACCCAGGCCTTCTCGCCGAGGATCCCCTGGAAGGTCCGGCACGGGATGCGGGCCGAGGCCACCTCCAGGAGCAGATCGGGGCCCACCCGCCAGCGCTCGCCGAGCAGGGCGCCGTTCACGTCGATGCCGGAGGTGGTGAAGTTCTCGCCGAAGGTCCCGCCGGGCAGTTCGCGGCCGAGCTCGCGCTCCCACCACTCCAGGTCCTCGCGGGCGTACGCGTACACGGCCTGGTGGTCGCCGCCGTGATGGCGCAGGTGGCAGACGTCGTCGCCTTCGACGCCGCTCGCGCCGACGCCCTTGGGGCCCGGCGCGAAGACCCGTACGGGGCCCGGCGCCGGAATCTTGCCGTGACCGGTCAGCCCGTCCGGGGAGTCGGTGTAGTCGACGGCCGTCGCGCGGCCGAGGTTCACGGAGATCAGGTGCATGGCATCACGCTAGCGGAATCACCTCAAAGGAGTCGGGGATTATTGGCACCGACATCAAAGCGTCCCTTATGCTCGAAGGGTGATCGAGGCACGCCACCTCCGAGTTCTGCGCGCTGTCGCCGGAACCGGGTCCTTCTCCGCCGCCGCCCGCGAGCTCGGCTGTACGCAGCCGGCCGTCTCCCAGCAGATGAAGGCGCTGGAACAGTCCGCCGGCACCCCGCTGCTGATCCGCACCGGGCGCGAGATGCGCCTCACCCAGGCCGGTGAGGCGCTGGTCCGGCATGCCGCCGGGATCCTCGCCGGGCTGACGGCCGCGGAGGAGGAGGTCGCGGCGATCGCCGGGCTGCGGGCCGGCCGGGTCCGGCTGGTCTCCTTCCCCAGCGGCAGTTCCACGCTGGTGCCGACCGCGCTCGCGGCGATGCGCGCCGAGCATCCGGGGACCCGGATCTCGCTGGTCGAGGCGGAGCCGCCGCGTTCGGTGGAGATGCTGCGCGAGGGGGACTGCGATCTCGCGCTGGCCTTCCGCTACGGAGGCGCGTCCGGATCGGCGGCCGATTCGGTGGCCGAGTGGGAGGACCTCGTGGTCCGGCCGCTGCTCACCGACCGGCTCGTCGGACTGGTTCCCGAGGGGCACCGGCTGGCGGGCGCGGAGCGGGTGGGCATGGCGGAGCTGGCCGACGAGCCCTGGATCGCGGGTTGTCCGCGCTGCCGCCGCCATCTGGTGGAGGTGTGCGAGGGCGTCGGCTTCACCCCGCGCATCGACTTCGCCACCGACGACTACCCGGCCGTGGTCGGCCTGGTCGGGGCCGGGCTCGGGGTCGCGGTGCTGCCGGAGCTCGCGGTGGAGTCCGTACGGGCCAAGGGTGTGAGCACCCTCGTCGTGGAACCGGCTGTCGAGCGGGAGGTCGTCGCGCTGACCCTGCCCGACCTGGCCCGGGTCCCGGCGGTGGCCGCGACCCTGGCCCAGCTGGAGCGGGCCGCCCGGCGCTGAGCCGCCCCGCGGCCGGACGGGGCCGCGGTCGGGCGGACCCGCGGCCGGACGGGGCCGCGGTCGGACGGACCCGCGGCCGGACGGGGCCGCGGTCGGACGGACCCGCGGCCGGACGGGGCCGCCACGCGAAGGGCCGTACGGCGGTACGGCCGGTCGGGTGGCAGCCCGGTCCGGTACGGGACACGCCCGTGCGTGCCGGTGCTGTGCGTGCTCCCGAGCAGCGGAGAAACGTTCCTTCGGTCGTTTCGTGCGCAGACCGCTCAGTGCGGAGCGATCGGCGTGCTCGGCCCGATCGCGGTCGTCGCCGGGATCAGGCGATGGCGTGCGCGGCCCATCAGTTCTTCGCGTTCGTCCTCGGTGAGGCCGCCCCACACCCCGTAGGGCTCGCGGACGGCGAGTGCGTGCGCGGCGCATTCAGAACGCACCGGGCATCGCATGCAGACCTCTTTAGCCGAGGTCTCGCGCGCGCTCCTGGCCGCGCCCCGCTCGCCTTCCGGGTGGAAGAAGAGGGAGCTGTCGACCCCGCGACAGGCAGCCAGCAGCTGCCAGTCCCAGAGGTCGGCGTTCGGTCCGGGGAGGCGGGAGAAATCTGCCATTGGTAGTCCTCTTGGTGCCGGTACTGAGGCGGATACGGTCCATGTCTCCACACCTACTGTCGTAGTAGATGTAAATATGACTCATTGGGAATCTAGCCTCAGACATGCGCCAAACGGAAGGAAAGCCGCCAAATAGGGCATACCGTCATCTGGAGGACACGCGAAGAGTGGCACCCGCCTCGTGTTCGCTTCCTCACGTAGAGTGCCGAAGGTGTCCGTCCGACCCGTAACTCTTTCGAGTGACCATCGTTGAGAGTGCGAAGGCGGTTGAACCAAGAAGTTCTCGGACAGGTGTCCGGGGGCATCGACCGCACAGGTGACGATACGTACCAGCCTGGAGGCTCAAGGTGACGCGCATCAGCAGCTGCGGAGGGCGGTCATGACATCCGTCCTCGTCTGCGACGACTCCCCGCTTGCCCGAGAGGCGCTCCGTCGCGCGGTTGCCACCGTGCCCGGCGTCGAGCGTGTGACGACGGCTGCCAACGGCGAGGAAGTCCTCCGCCGCTGGGGTGCCGACCGTTCCGATCTGATTCTGATGGATGTACGGATGCCCGGGCTCGGCGGTGTGGAGACGGTTCGCCGGCTGCTCTCGGCCGACCCCGGCGCCCGCATCATCATGCTGACGGTCGCCGAGGACCTGGACGGCGTGGCCCTCGCGGTCGCCGCCGGCGCCCGCGGGTACCTGCACAAGGACGCCTCGCGCGCCGAACTGCGGGCCACGGTCACCCAGGCCCTCGCCGACCCGACCTGGAGGCTGGCCCCGCGCCGGCTCCGCTCGGCCGAGATGGGCGCCGCGCCCACGCTCACCGCGCGCGAGATCCAGGTGCTGGAGGGCATGAGCCACGGCCGGTCCAATGCGGAGATCGGGCGCGAGCTCTTCCTCTCCGAGGACACGGTCAAGACGCACGCCCGCCGGCTGTTCAAGAAGCTGGGCGCGTCCGACCGGGCGCACGCCGTGGCGCTCGGGTTCCGCTGGGGCCTGGTCCGCTGACCGCGCGACCGCCGGCCCTCACCGGCCGGCGGTGCCGCCCTCCGGAATCTCCCGCCGCCCGATCCGCCGCACCCTGGTGCGCGCCGGGGATTGACGGTGCACAATCCGGGGGACGTGTCGCTTCGGGCGCGATGCCGCATGCTTGAGGGTGTGGCGCATCCTGAGATGTCGCCGCGGGGACGATTCGGCCGAGCGGGAGGGGAGGGGCCAGAGCATGAGTTCCGGTGCACCCACCCCGCACAATCCGTCGACGCACGACGCCTCGACGCATAACGCTTCGACGTACAACACGGGCCGCGGTGCCACGAATGCCCCGGCGCCAAGGCACCATGGATTGATGCGCGACGACGAGGCCCCGGGGTCACCCGCGACCACAGGCGGCAGCGGCGCCTCCCGGAACAGCGGGGACGGTACCGTCAGCGCGCTCGTACGCCGTGCGGTGGAAGGCGACGAGCAGGCCACCCACGATCTGCTCGCCTTCGTGCACCCCCTCGCCATCCGTTACTGCCGCTCCCGCCTGTCGAGGCTCCCGGGTGACGCTCGTCACTTCGTGGAGGACCTGGCGCAGGAGGTCTGCGTCGCCGTCCTGATGGCCCTGCCGCGCTACCGCGACACCGGGCGCCCCTTCGAGGCGTTCGTCTTCGCCATCGCCGCGCACAAGGTCGCCGATCTCCAGCGGGCCGCCATGCGCCATCCGGGCAGTACGGCCGTGCCCTCCGACGAGATGCCGGAGCGGCCCGACGACTCGCTGGGTCCGGAGGAGCGCGCCCTGCTGAGCAGCGACGCCGCCTGGGCCAAGAAGCTGCTCGCCAACCTTCCGGAGAACCAGCGCGAGCTCCTCGTCCTGCGCGTGGCCGTCGGCCTGACGGCCGAGGAGACCGGGCAGATGCTCGGCATGTCCCCCGGGGCGGTGCGCGTCGCCCAGCACCGGGCGCTGAGCCGGCTCCGCGCGCTCGCCGAGCAGTAGGCCGTACGCCGAGCAGTAGGCCGTACGCCGAGCGGTTGGCCCGTACGGCGGTTTTTCCCGTAGGAAGATACGAATCTTGGCATCGATCTTCGTCGTGGAATGAGAGGCGTCGGGATCCCGTTAGCATGGACATCCGCGCTGAGCAAGACCATCTTGGAAGGTGTCATGACTGTGAACGCCGACGGAGTGCCCGACAAATTCGCCACGCTCGGCCTCACTTATGACGATGTGCTGCTGCTGCCGGGCTCGTCGGACATGTCCCCGGACGCCATCGACACGTCCTCGCTCATCTCCCGCAACGTCCGTGTGAACGTCCCGCTGCTCTCCGCCGCCATGGACAAGGTCACCGAGGCCCGGATGGCCATCGCGATGGCCCGCCAGGGCGGCGTCGGCGTCCTGCACCGCAACCTCTCCATCGCCGACCAGGCCAACCAGGTGGACCTGGTCAAGCGCTCCGAGTCCGGCATGGTCACCGACCCGATCACGGTGCACCCCGACGCGACCCTGCGCGAGGCCGACGAGCTGTGCGCCAAGTTCCGGATCTCCGGCGTGCCGGTCACCGACCCGGCGGGCAAGCTGCTCGGCATCGTCACCAACCGCGACATGGCCTTCGAGTCGGACCGCAGCCGCCAGGTGCGCGAGGTCATGACCCCGATGCCGCTGGTCACGGGCAAGGTGGGCATCTCCGGCGTGGACGCCATGGAGCTGCTGCGCCGCCACAAGATCGAGAAGCTGCCGCTCGTCGACGAGTCCGGCATCCTCAAGGGCCTCATCACGGTCAAGGACTTCGTCAAGGCCGAGAAGTACCCGAACGCCGCCAAGGACAAGGACGGCCGGCTGCTCGTCGGCGCGGCCGTCGGTGTCGCGGGCGACGCCTACGAGCGGGCCCAGGCCCTGATCGAGGCGGGCGCCGACTTCATCGTCGTCGACACCGCCCACGGCCACTCCCGCCTCGTCGGTGACATGGTCTCCAAGATCAAGTCGAACTCGACGGTCGACGTCATCGGCGGCAACATCGCCACCCGCGACGGCGCCCAGGCCCTCATCGACGCCGGCTGCGACGGCATCAAGGTCGGCGTCGGCCCCGGCTCCATCTGCACCACCCGCGTGGTCGCCGGCATCGGCGTCCCGCAGGTCACCGCGATCTACGAGGCCTCGCTCGCCGCCAAGGCGGCCGGCGTCCCGGTCATCGGCGACGGCGGCCTGCAGTACTCCGGCGACATCGCGAAGGCGCTCGTCGCGGGCGCCGACACGGTGATGCTCGGCTCGCTGCTCGCGGGCTGCGAGGAGTCCCCGGGCGAGCTGCTCTTCATCAACGGCAAGCAGTTCAAGTCGTACCGCGGCATGGGCTCGCTCGGCGCGATGCAGTCCCGCGGCGACCGCAAGTCCTTCTCCAAGGACCGCTACTTCCAGGAGGGCGTGGGCGGCGACGACAAGCTCATCCCCGAGGGCATCGAGGGCCAGGTCCCGTACCGCGGCCCGCTCTCCGCGGTCGTGCACCAGCTCGTCGGCGGCCTGCGCCAGTCGATGTTCTACGTCGGCGGCCGCACGGTGCCGGAGCTCCAGGACCGGGGCCGGTTCGTCCGGATCACCTCGGCCGGGCTCAAGGAGAGCCACCCGCACGACATCCAGATGACGGTCGAGGCGCCGAACTACAGCCGCAAGGGCTGATCGGGGCAGCTTCCAGCAGCTCAGAGGGGCGGGCCCGGACGGGTCCGCCCCTCCTGCGTGCCCGGTGCGTGCGTCCGTACAGCGGTCACCGGAACGCGGCGCGCCGGGGTTCGGGGATACTGGACGGGCAGACCCACAGGAAAGGCCACCACACGTGACTGAGATCGAGATCGGGCGCGGCAAGCGCGGCCGCAGGGCGTACGCGTTCGATGACATCGCCATCGTCCCCAGCCGCCGTACCCGGGACCCGAAGGAGGTCTCGATCGCCTGGCAGATCGACGCCTACCGCTTCGAGCTCCCGTTCCTGGCCGCCCCCATGGACTCGGTCGTCTCCCCGCAGACCGCCATCCGCATCGGCGAGCTCGGCGGCCTCGGCGTGCTGAACCTCGAGGGCCTGTGGACCCGCTACGAGGACCCGCAGCCGCTGCTCGACGAGATCGCGGAGCTGGACGAGGCGTCCGCCACCCGCCGCCTCCAGGAGATCTACTCCGCCCCGATCCAGGCGGACCTGATCCGGCAGCGCATCAAGGAGGTGCGCGACTCCGGTGTCGTCACCGCCGCCGCGCTCTCCCCGCAGCGCACGGCCGAGTTCTCCAAGGCCGTCGTCGACGCGGGCGTGGACATCTTCGTGATCCGCGGCACCACCGTGTCGGCGGAGCACGTCTCCGGCGCCGCCGAGCCGCTGAACCTCAAGCAGTTCATCTACGAGCTCGACGTCCCGGTCATCGTGGGCGGCTGCGCCACCTACACCGCGGCCCTGCACCTGATGCGCACCGGCGCGGCCGGTGTCCTGGTCGGCTTCGGCGGCGGCGCCGCGCACACCACGCGCAACGTCCTCGGCATCCAGGTCCCGATGGCCACCGCCGTCGCCGACGTGGCCGCGGCCCGCCGCGACTACATGGACGAGTCCGGCGGCCGCTACGTGCACGTCATCGCCGACGGCGGCGTGGGCTGGTCCGGCGACATCCCGAAGGCCGTCGCCTGCGGCGCCGACGCCGTGATGATGGGCTCCCCGCTGGCCCGTGCCACGGACGCGCCCGGCAAGGGCAACCACTGGGGCATGGAGGCCGTCCACGAGGACGTGCCGCGCGGCAAGAAGGTCGACCTCGGCACGGTCGGCACCACCGAGGAGATCCTCACCGGCCCGTCGCACTCCCCGGACGGCTCGATGAACATCTTCGGCGCGCTGCGCCGCTCGATGGCCACCACCGGCTACAGCGAGCTCAAGGAGTTCCAGCGGGTCGAGGTCACCATCGCGGACTCGCAGCACAGCCGCTGACACCCGTCACGCACCGCCTGAGGCCCGGCTCCCCCTGTGGGGAGCCGGGCCTCAGGCATGTGCCGGGTACGACGGGGTCAGGCGGCCTTGCGGGCCGACTGGAAGGCGGTGTAACCGCCGACGGCGAGGAAGAGGTACGTCATCGGGCCCGACGTCTCCTTCCAGGCGTCGACGAGCAGGGACGTGCCGAGGCTGACGACGTCCATGGTGCTCACGCCGAGCTGGTCAGCGCCGATCATCGCGATGCCGAAGAGCTGGCCGGCGAAGACGGCCGCCAGTGAGAGCAGGGCGCTGAGCACCGGCAGGAGCGGGTTGCTGCCGCCGAGCTTGCCGGCGGCGAAGCCGACAGCGGCGCCGACGGCGACGGCCGCGAAGCCGATCTGGTACTCGGTCAGGCCGATGATCGTGCCGTAGACGGCCGCGGTGACCAGGGCGGCGCCCACGGCGGCGGCGATGCCGAGGCCCACGTTGGCGGGGCGCGCCGGGGCGGGGGCCTGCGCCTGGAGGAAGTCGGCTCCGGACGGGCCGGGGTACGGGGTCAGGAAGTCGGCCCCGGACGGGCCGGGGGCCGGGGCCGCGGAGGCGGGCGTGGAATCGGGCGCGGGCTGCTGGAACTGCTGGCTCATGGAGAAATCCCCCCCAGGGATGCGTGGGCACACGGGCCCGCACGGCTGACGTGGGGGTGTATGCGCGAGATAAGTCGCCGCAGGCTAGCAGCAGGCTGCGACATCCATGGAGGGGTTTCGGGCGGGCGGACCGTGCGTGCGGGGGCTCTTCAGAGGCGGTGCGCGGCGCCCGCCGGGCTGGCGCCCCGGGTGTCCAGGAGCAACTGGGCCTTCACCGCCAGGCCTTGCAGGTCGTACGTGCGGTGGTGCTGGAGCAGGATCGTCAGATCGGCGTTGGCGGCGGCCTCGTACAACGATTCGGCGCGGGGGACCGGCTGGTCCCTGACGCGCCACCCGGCGATGTACGGGTCGTGGTAGCTGATCAGGGCGCCGAGGTCGAGGAGGCGGCTGGCGATCTCGCGGGCCGGGGAGCCCTCCTGGTCGGCGAGGTCCGGCTTGTAGGTGACGCCCAGGAGGAGGACGCGGGCGCCGCGCGCGGACTTGCCGTGCTCGTTGAGCAGGGTGGCGCTGCGCTGGATGACGTACTGCGGCATCCGGTCGTTGATCTCCTGCGCCAGGCCGACCATGCGCAGCGGGTGGCCCGGGGTGCGGGTGGTGTGGGGGAGGTAGTTGGGGTCGAGGGGGACTCCGTGGCCGCCGACCCCGGGGCCGGGGCGGAAGGCCTGGAACCCGTACGGCTTGGTCTCGGCGCACCGGATGACGTCCCACAGGTCCACGCCGAGGTCGTGGCAGAGCACGGCCATCTCGTTCATGAGGGCGATGTTGACGTGCCGGTAGTTCGTCTCGAGGAGCTGGACCGTCTCCGCCTCGCGTAGGCCGCGGGCGCGGACCACCTTCTCGGTGAGGCGGGCGTAGAAGGCGTGCGCGGACTCGGTGCAGGCGGGGGTGAGGCCGCCGATGACCTTGGGGGTGTTGGAGATGCCGTGCGTGCGGTTGCCGGGGTCGAGGCGGCTGGGGGAGTAGGCCAGGTGGAAGTCCCGGCCGGCGCGCAGGCGGGAGCCCGATTCGAGGATCGGGCGCAGGTAGTCCTCGGTGACCCCGGGGTGGGCCGCCGATTCGAGGATCACGGTGGTGTGCGGGCGCAGTCGGGCGGCGAGCGTGCGGCCCGCCTCGCCGACCGCGGACAGGTCGAGTGCGCGGTCCGCGCCGAGCTGGGTGGGGGCGCAGATGACGGCGGTGCGGACCCGGCCGAGTTCGGCGGGGTTGGTGGTGACCCGGAAGCCGGCTGCCGACATGCGGCGGATCTCGGCGGCGGTGAGGGTGGAGTCCGTCGCCGGACCGCTGTCGTAGCCGACCGTCTCGATCCCGGCGGCCACGGCTGCCTGGGCGAGCGGGAGGCCGAGATGGCCGAGTCCGATGACGGCGAGATCTGCGGGCATGGGGGTGCCGTCCCTTCCCTTCCCTGACTTGCATGAGGGGGCGGAGCGCGCAAGTCCTGTGGAGGAGGAGAGCTGGCGCAATGTCAGACTAGGCGTATATATGACAGATATGTCGCATTCGGGGGTGATGGCCGTCCTCGTGTTATCCACAGGCGGTGGCTGATGTGGGTGCGGACGGTGAGAATCATGAACGGGCGATGTGAGCGGGATCACCCACAACGGGTGGGATGACCGCACTGGGCGGCGCACGGCGTGACCGGCGTACGCGTCAACGGGAGGCAGGCAGCCGTGAGCACTGGGACAGGGGCAGGGACGGGGCGTGGCGGTGGGCGGGCCCTGCTGGGGCCCGAGCAGCGGGCCGAGGCGCTCGCCGGGATGGCCGACCGGGAGCTGGACGTGCTGGTGGTCGGGGCGGGCGTGGTGGGCGCCGGTACCGCCCTCGACGCCGTGACCAGGGGCCTGGCGACCGGGCTGGTGGAGGCGAGGGACTGGGCCTCGGGCACCTCCAGCCGGTCCAGCAAGCTCATCCACGGCGGGCTCAGATACCTCGAGATGCTCGACTTCGCCCTGGTGCGGGAGGCGCTCAAGGAGCGCGGGCTGCTGCTGGGGCGGCTCGCGCCGCACCTGGTGAAGCCGGTGCCGTTCCTCTATCCGTTGCAGCACAAGGGGTGGGAGCGGTTCTACGCCGGTTCCGGCGTCGCGCTGTACGACGCCATGTCGCTCTCCAGCGGCCACGGGCGCGGGCTCCCGACGCACCGCCACCTCTCGCGCAAGCGGGCCCTGCGGATCGCGCCGGCGCTGCGCAAGGACGCGCTGGTGGGCGCCCTGCAGTACTACGACGCCCAGATGGACGACGCGCGGTACGTGGCGACCCTGGTCCGGACGGCCGCCGCGTACGGGGCGCAGTGCGCCAACCGGGCGAGGGTCGTCGGCTTCCTGCGGGAGGGCGAGCGGGTGGTCGGCGCCCGGGTGCAGGACGTCGAGGGCGGCGGGGAGTACGAGATCCGGGCCAAGCAGATCGTGAATGCCACGGGGGTGTGGACCGACGACACGCAGGCGCTGATCGGGGAGCGCGGACAGTTCCACGTGCGGGCCTCGAAGGGCATCCACCTGGTCGTCCCCAAGGACCGCATCCACTCCTCGACCGGGCTGATCCTGCGGACCGAGAAGTCGGTGCTCTTCGTCATCCCGTGGGGCCGGCACTGGATCGTGGGCACCACGGACACCGACTGGGACCTGGACAAGGCGCACCCGGCGGCATCGAGCGCGGACATCGACTACCTGCTGGAGCACGTGAACTCGGTCCTTGCGGTCCCCCTCACCCGGGACGACGTCCAGGGGGTCTACGCCGGCCTGCGGCCGCTGCTGGCCGGGGAGTCGGACGCGACGAGCAAGCTCTCGCGCGAGCACACGGTGGCGCATCCGGTGCCGGGGCTGGTGGTGGTGGCCGGCGGGAAGTACACGACGTACCGGGTGATGGCCAAGGACGCGGTGGACGAGGCGGTGCACGGGCTCGACCAGCGGGTCGCGCCGTGCGTGACGGAGGACGTGCCGCTGGTCGGGGCCGAGGGGTACCGGGCGCTGTGGAACGGCCGGGCGCGGATCGCCGCGCGGACGGGGCTCCATGTGGTGCGGGTGGAACACCTCTTGAACCGGTACGGCTCGCTGACGGAGGAACTGCTGTCGCTGATCGCGGAGGACCCCTCGCTCGGGGAGCCGCTGACGGGCGCCGACGACTACCTCCGCGCCGAGGTGGTCTACGCGGCCTCGCACGAGGGCGCGCGGCACCTGGACGACGTACTGACCCGGCGGACGCGGATCTCGATCGAGACCTTCGACCGGGGGACGCGATCGGCGCGCGAGTGTGCGGAGTTGATGGCTCCGGTTCTGGGCTGGGACGAGCAGCAGATCGAGAAGGAAGTGGAACACTACGAGAAGAGAGTGCAGGCGGAACGGGAATCGCAGCGCCAGCCGGACGATCAGACGGCGGACGCGGCGAGGCTGGGGGCGCCGGACATCGTCCCGTTGTAACTCCGTCACTTCGCGGGCGGAACCGTGGACCCGGGGCTCCCGTCCGTTGCGGAGTAAGGGACAATGAGGGTTCTGCCGGGGCGGGTTACCGGGCACCCCGGCCGCTGCCAGGGCAACCGGAGCAGGCGGCACGAACGCAGAGGGGACGCATGTCGAAGCCGGAGCACACCGAGTCGCCGGATCCGTCTGTCGGGACGGGATCGCCGGTGCCTCCGGCTGCACCCCCGACGGAGCCGAAGTCTCCCGCCGAGCCGTCGGCGGCGGGAGCCGCGAAGCGCGCTGCCGCGGTGGCGGACACCCCGGCGGGGGCGGCCGCGAAGGCTGCCCCGACTGCTGACGCCGAGCCCGAGGACGCGAAGCCCGGTGCTGCCGCGGCGGAGCCTGGGCCGGGCAAGGCGGACCTGCGGAAGCCGGCTGCGGCGAAGGCCGCGGGGAAGGCGGCGGGGAAGGCTGCCGTGAAGTCTGCCGACGCGGTTGCTGACGGGGCTTCCGGGCCCGAGGACGCGAAGCCTGCGGAGGCGAAGCCTGAGGACGCGAAGCCTGAGGACGCGAAGCCTGAGGACGCGAAGCCTGCGGAGGCGAAGCCCGAGGACGCGAAGCCTGAGGACGCGAAGCCCGCGGGTGTGAAGCCCGCGGATGCGAAGGCTGTCGGGCCGGGCGGCGCCGAGCCTGTGGACGCGAAGCCCGCGGAGGCGGAGCCTTCGGGTGGGAAGGCCGAGGCGCGGAAGGCTGCCGCCGGGCGTGCGGACGGCGGGGTCGAGGACGCGAAGCCCGTCGCCATGAGCAAGGCCGACGAGGTGGCCGCCGCCGTCAAGGCCGCCGCGGCCAAGGCGGGGGAGGGCGCCCACGACGAGGGCCGGCTGCTCGCGGGCCGGTACCGGCTCGGGGACGTCCTCGGCAAGGGCGGCATGGGCACCGTCTGGCGCGCCGAGGACGAGACCCTCGGCCGGACCGTCGCCGTCAAGGAACTCCGCTTCGGCAGCGGCGTCGACGAGGACGAGAAGCGCCGCCTCATCACCCGCACCCTGCGCGAGGCGAAGGCCATCGCCCGGATCCGCAGTGGCGGCGCGGTCACCGTCTACGACGTCGTCGACGAGGACGGCCGGCCGTGGATCGTCATGGAGCTCATCGAGGGCCCCTCGCTCGCGGAGTTCATCCGCGAGAGCGGCCCCCTGACGCCCCGCCGCGCAGCCGAGGTCGGCCTCGCCGTGCTCGACGTACTCCGTGCCGCCCACCGCCAGGGCATCCTGCACCGGGACGTGAAGCCCTCCAACGTGCTCCTCGCCGATCACGGCAACGGCCGCGTGGTCCTCACCGACTTCGGCATCGCCCAGGTGGAGGGCGACCCCTCCGTCACCTCCACCGGCATGCTCGTCGGCGCGCCCTCGTACATCTCGCCCGAGCGGGCCCGAGGCCAGCGCCCCGGACCGCCGGCGGACATGTGGTCGCTCGGAGGCCTGCTGTACGCCGCCGTCGAGGGGGTGCCCCCGTACGACAAGGGATCGGCCCTCGCGACGCTCACCGCCGTGATGACCGAGCCCGTCGAACCGCCGAAGAACGCGGGCCCGCTGACCGAGGTCATCTACGGCCTCCTCGTCAAGGACCCCGCCCACCGGCTCGACGACGACCGCGCGCGGGCGCTGCTCACCGCCGTGATCGACGCACCCGAGCCGCCGGCCCTCGTGGCCGGCCCGAGCGCCGAGGAAACCCGGCAGATATCGCTCGCCGAGGCCCAGGACGCCGCGGAGAAGGCGGCGGCCGACAAGGCGGCCAAGGCCGCGGAGAAGGCGGAGAAGAAGGAGCGCGAGCGCCGTGAGCGCGAGCAGCGCGAGCGTGCCCGCGCGGCTCTGAAGACCGCCCGCAAGGCTGCGGCTGCCAGCGCCGCCGCGGCCACGGCCGCCACCGCGACCGCGAGCGCCGTGGAGTCCCCGGCTCCGGCGCCGTCCCGGTCGCCGCGCCCGGCGCCCGTCGCGGCCCCGCTCACCGACGTCGTGCCGCGCCGCACCATCGCCCTCGCGATAGCCGGGGTGGTCATGGCGCTCGCCGTCATCGGCTCGATCGTCGCGTACGCCTTCAGCGGAGATGACGAGAAGGGCGGCTCCCCGAAGGACGGCAAGGGCGGCAGCAGCGCCGCCGCGTCGAGCCCCGGAGCCGGTTCCCCGACCCCGCCGCCGGCTTCGCCGTCCCCCTCTCCGTCTCCCTCCCCGAAGACCGGCGAGGTGCCCGGCGGAGGGGCCGCGTCCCCGGACCCGGGCCAGTCGCCCGGTTCGGGCACCAACCCCGGCCAGGGCCAGGGATCCACGCCCGGCGGCGCACTGCCCGGGCTGCCGCCCGGCTACGGCCAGGTCAACGACCCCGGGTTCCACTTCGCCATGGGTCTGCCCGAGGGCTTCAAGCAGACCGGCGTGATAGGCAAAAACGACGGGGTCATCTACAGCCGCGACGGCGGATTCCCGCGCGTCCAGGTCGACTTCAACAAATCCCCGAAGGACGATGCCCGCGCCGCGTGGCTCGAACTGGCCCCGGGCGTGGCGGGCAGCAGCACCAACTACAAGCTGCTGCGCCTCGAGAAGGTCGAGTACCGCGGCTACCCGACCGTCGCCGACTGGGAGTTCGAGCGGGACCAGAAGGGGGTACGGGTCCGGGTGCTCGACCGCGGCTTCCGGATGGACGCGACGCACGGCTACGCCATCATGATCACCTGCCTCGCGGACCAGTGGGACGCGGCGGAGTGCACGCAGCTGCGCACCACGGCGTTCGACACCTTCCAGCCGCTGGGCTGACACGCGTCCCGAGCGGGCTCGGGTCAGCCTCGCCAGGGCCGGGACGCGGGCGCCCCGGGCGTCGTATCGTGTCAGCGAGGCCTGGGGGACGGGCCCACAGCTCTCGGGGGAGGCGATGTGGAGGACTACGCGGGCCGGATCCTGGCCGAGCGCTACCGTCTGCCCCTGCCTCCGTCCGACGCCTACGAACTGATCGAGACCCGCGCCTTCGACACGCGCAGCGGTCAGGAAGTCCTCGTACGGCAGGTGCCGTTGCCGGAGGTCGTCGACGCGGAGCTGCTGGACGGCACGCGGGGCGGTCCGCCGGCGGCGGCGGGCCGGCGCGTCCCCCACGGTGAACTGCCCGCGGTGCGCAGGGCGATCGAGGCGGCGCAGGCGGCGGCGGCCGTGCCGGACCATCCGCGGCTGGACCAGGTCTTCGACGTGTTCGCGGAGGGCGGTTCGCTGTGGATAGTGAGCGAGCTCGTCCCGGCCAGACCGCTGGCGGCGCTGATCGCCGACGAACCGCTGACCCCGTACCGGGCGGCGGAGGTGGCGGCGGACGTGCTGGCCGCTCTGCGGGTGCTGCACGCGCACGGGTGGACGCACCGCAACATCACCATGCGGACGGTGCTGATCTGTGAGGACGGCCGGGTCGTCCTGACGGGCCTGGCGGCGGGGGCGGCGGAGGACGCCCTGTGCGGCTACGACCCGGTCCCGGCGTTGCCCTTGCCCTGGCCGGGCGGTGACGGATCTGCGCCGGGTGGCGGCGGGGCCGCCTTGGCCGTCCCGGGGGCGGACGCGGGGTACGGCGGTGGCGCCGGCCTGGCCGTCCCGGGGGCGGGTGCGGGGTACGGCGACGGTTCCCCCGGCGGCTCCTGGGGTGGCCCGGCGGCGGATTCCGGAGTGGACGCGGGGCTGAACGCGGGGCTGGACACCGGGTACGGGCAGGGGCCCGGGGAGCGTTCCGGGCGGGACGGTGCGGTCGGCGGTGCGGGTACGGCCGCGCAGGGCGGCGGGAACGCGGCGGAGTACGCCCCCCTCGTGGCTCCGGGATACGACACCGGGCCGCGGTACCGGGACCACATAAGCCCCGGCACGGGAAGCGGTCCCGGATCCTCCGGCGCACCCGGTACCGCTGGGGCTCCTGGCACACCTGGTACTGCCGGGTCCCTCGGCGCTCCTGGTACCGCTGGCGCACCTGGTGCTCCTGGCACGCAGGGTGCCCCGGGCGTTCATGGTGCTCCCGGCACGCCTGGTGCTCCTGGCGCCCCCGGTGCTCCTGGTATCCCTGGCGCTCTGGGTGCCCCCGGTGTCCCCGGCTCTCCCGGAGCGGCCGGTGGCGCCGGTGGAGCTGTCGGTTCCGGGGGCGTGGGTAGTGCGGGTGCTGCCGGGGAGCGGCCCGATCTGAAGGCTGCCGCGCGGGCCGGGGCCATCGCCGCGTACCGGGCCGGGGCCCAGGCCGCCGCGCGGATCACCGAGCAGCGCAGGGCCGGGTCGGAGCCCGCGCCGGAGCCGGACGCGGAGCCGAGGCCGGAGGGGTCGAAGCTGCCGCAGGGGTACTCGTACCCGTACGGCGGTCCGGACAGCGGTGCGACCTGGCACGGCGCCACCCCGCGCCGTCAGGCGCTGCCCCCGGCCGGAGCGGAGCCGCAGGCCCGCGCGGCGCTGCCGGCGCAACTCGCCCTTCCCCAGGGCTACCACCAGGCGGACACCCCGGGCGGTGGAGCCGACGGCCAGGCGCCCGCGCAGGACGGCGCGGAGCGCGGGGCGGTGTCCGGCCCGACGCCGGGCTACGGGCAGCCCTCGCAGGGCTCCGGCCGGCCGGAGGCCGCGGACGGCACCGGGTACGCCGGGCACCCCCGGCCGGGACCGGCCCGCCCGGACCAGCCGGGCCCCGCACAGGGCGGCCCGCAGGGCCCCGACGGGTACGCGGCGGGTCCCGCGGCCCACGCGTACGAGTACGAGTACGGGCAGGGTGGCCGGCAGCCCGGTCCGCAGAGCGGTACCGGATACGGGGAAGCCGCCGGGTCCGGTGGCTACGGGCAGGCTGCGGTGCAGAGCAACGCCGGGTACGCGGCGGCTTCCGGGGCCCGAGGCCCCGGGCAGTCGGGCCCGCAGGGCGGTGCCGGGTACGCGGCGGCTTCCGGGGGCCGTGGCCCCGGGCAGTCGGGCCCGCAGAGCGGTGCCGGGTACGGGGATGCCGCCGGGTCCGGTGGTTATGGGCAGGCTGCGGTGCAGAGCAACGCCGGGTACGCGGCGGCTTCCGGGGCCCGAGGCCCCGGGCCGTCGGGCCCGCAGGGCGGTGCCGGGTACGGGGTGGCTTCCGGGGGGCGGGCCCCCGGGCAGGCAGGCCCGCAGGCGGGTTCGCAGAGCGGCCAGCAGGTCGGCCCGCAGGCGAGTGTGCGCAGTGGATCGCAGGCGGGCGGTGGGTGGGGGAGCGGGCCGCAGAGCGGGCTCGATGCCGAGCGGGCCCGGCAGACGCGGATGGCTGTCGTCGGGGCCGTTACCGAGCGGTGGGCGCCCGAGCAGGCGCAGGCCGTGCACGGGCCGTGGCAGTTGGCGGCTCCGGTCGGGCCGGCCACCGACCTCTGGGGGCTCGGCGCGTTGCTGTACCGGGCCGTGCAGGGGCATGCCCCGTACCCCGAGGACAGCGTCGCCGAGCTCGTGGAGATGGTCTGCGCCGAGCCCCCCGCCTTCGCCGAGGAGTGCGGCCCGCTGCGCCCGGTCGTGGAGTCCCTGCTGCGCCAGGACCCGACCGAGCGGCCCGACTTCGAGGAGCTGCGCGGCTGGCTGCGCTCCCTCGTACGGTCCGCGCCGGAGCCCGACGGCGGCTTCGCCATGCTGCCGCCGGCGGCGGATCCGGATCCGGGCCGGCTGCCCGTCACCCGGCGGCGCGCCGACCTGCACGGCCGCCACCGCAGCGCCGAACACCCCCGCAAGCCGCGTTCGCTGGGGCGTTCCCTGCTGCTCGGGATCCTCGTGCTGATGTCGGGGGCCGTCGCGTACGCCCTGTTCTTCATGCCCCGCTCCGGCGATCCGCAGGGCGGCGGGCAGAAGGCCGCCGGGATGAAGCCGCCCGCCGCGACCCAGTCGCAGACCCCGGGCCGCGGTCCCGGCCAGGGCCAGAGCCCCAGCCCGAAGCCGAGCGGGTCCGCCCAGGCGCCGAGCCCCTCGGCCAGTGCCCCGGAGGCAACGCCCGCCCCGCAGCCGGGCGTCCCCGCCCCGTCCGGGTACACCACCCAGCAGGACGCCGAGCACTTCTCGATCAACGTTCCGAACGGCTGGGAGCGCCGCGGAATGAACGAGGCCGGCCAGGTCCGGTTCACGGAGGGGGACTTCGTCCTGATCGTCGTCCCCGGCCGGGACAAGGTCCAGGGCAACCCCGACCCGGCCACCTACCAGAAGGACAAGGAGCCCGAGCTGGCTCCGTACCGCTCCTCCACCTGGTCCAGCGTGAGCGACATCAGGTCCACCAAGGTCGGCAACCAGCTCCGGGTCACCGGCCGGTACACCTGGATCGACGGCAACGGCCGTTCCGTCGTCGCCCGCAATTTCGTGGTCGCCCTCGGAGGTTCCTACCACGTGGTCATGGTCACCGGCCCGCAGGACCAGGAGGGCAAGGTCACCGAGACCTTCGATCAGGCGACGGCCAGCTACAAGAGCGGCGGCTGACGAGACATCAGTACGGCAATTGCGTCACAGTGCGGCCCAACCGCCCCCTAGTGGTTCCGCCGCCGCCCGCGATCTCCGTAGTCTGACCGGAAGTGCTCAGAGCGGCGGCGGGGATTCGTGGAACAGCAGACAGGTGCGGGTGCGGTGCTCGCGGGCCGGTACCGGCTCGTGGAGCCCATCGGCAGGGGCGGCATGGGCAAGGTGTGGCGCGCCCACGATGAGCTGCTGCACAGGACGGTCGCCGTCAAGGAACTGACGGCCGGCCTGTACGTCGCCCAGGCGGACCGGGACGTTCTGCACCAGCGGACGCAGAAGGAGGCCCGGGCCGCGGCCCGGATCCAACATCCGGCGGTCGTCACGGTCCACGACGTCCTGGAACACGACGACCGGCCCTGGATCGTCATGGAGTACATCGACGGCCCCTCCCTCGCGGACGCGGCGAAGACGGCCGGCCGCATCGAACCCCGGGAGGCGGCCCGGATCGGGCTGCACGTGCTCGGCGCCCTGCGTGCCGCGCACGCGGTCGGGGTACTGCACCGGGACGTGAAGCCGGGCAACGTGATGCTCGCCAAGGACGGGCGGGTGATGCTGGCCGACTTCGGCATCGCCGCGATCGAGGGCGACTCCTCCATCACGCGTACCGGGGAACTCATCGGCTCCATCGACTACCTGGCCCCCGAACGGGTCACCGGCGGGTCCCCCGACCCCGCCTCCGACCTGTGGTCGCTGGGCGCGACGCTGTACACGGCCGTCGAGGCCCGCTCGCCCTTCCGCCGCACCTCGCCCATCTCCAGCCTGCAGGCCGTGGTGAACGAGGAGCCGCCCGCCCCGGCCCACGCGGGCGCGCTGGCCCCGGTCATCACGGCGCTGCTGCGCAAGGACCCGGCGCAGCGGCCGTCGGCCGACGAGGTCGAGCAGATGCTCCTGCAGGCCATGGAGGGCCGGGAGCCGAAGTCGGCGCAGGCGTACGTACCCACGCGCGCGATGGGCTCCGAGGAGCTGGGCGCCGCCCGGAACGAGCCGGCGGACACGACCGAGCTGCCCGACGGAGCAGAGCAGGGACCGGGCCGGGGCCAGGACCAGGGGGCGGACCAGAACCGGGCCCCGGAGCCCGAGCCGGCGCTCGTCACGCGGTCCGAGGCAGGACCCGGCGCACCCGCCCCGCAGGGCGGCCGGGACGCGGGAGCCCCCGGCCGGATCAGGCGGGCGGCGGTCGTGGCCGTGGTGGCGGCGCTGCTCGGCGGCGGCGGGGTGTTGGGGATCCTGAAGGTCACCGGCGACTCGAACGGGGACGGCGGGACCCGGGGCGGGAAGGCGACCGGTGCGCAGGACGCGTCGCCCGGTTCCTCGGCCGGTGCCTCGTCCGGCACCGGGGACTCCAAGGCGCAGGAGGAGAAGGCTCCGCCGCCGGGCTGGTCGAAGGTGGTCGACAAGGAGGGCTTCGCCCTCTTCGTCCCGGACGGCTGGAAGCGCCGGGAGGACGGCTCGCAGATCGACTACACCGGGGACGGCGGCAAGCACTTCATCCGGATCGCGATGGACCGCGCCCCCAAGTTCAGGGATCCGTACGCGCACCTGCTGGACCTGGAGAAGCAGGTCGCCAAGCGCTCCGACTACGTGCGCCAGACCCTGCACCCGAACACCTTCCGGGGGCAGGTCAAGGCCGCCCTGTGGGAGTTCGACTGGACGGAGAAGTCCGGGGCCTTCACCGGGCCCCGGAAGGCCATCGAGCAGATGTACTTCGCGCCGGACGGCACCGAGTACGCGGTGTACATGTCGGGACCGGTCGCGGACTGGGACACGACCCGCTCACAGTTCGACATCGTGCTCAGCGGCTGGCAGCCGGCCCCGGCGCGCTGAGAACGGGCTCCCGGCCCTCCGGGCCCGCCTCCCGGCGCGCTGGAACCGGGCCTCCGGCCCGCGGGAAACGCGCCCCCGGCGCCCCGATTCCGCCATCCCGCCAGCGATCACTGGCAGAAATGGCAAAATCCGGTTACCGGCGGGTACCCAAAGCGCCCCCGGGCGCAATACGCTCACGGTCATGACGGACACGCAGGCCCCGGCCCCCCTCCGCAGCGCCCCGCAGCCCACCAACCCGGTCGCCCCCGCCCCGGCCGGCGCCCGGAGCGCCGCCGACGTGGTGACCCCCGCACTGGTCGCCCGGCTGACCCGCGGGGTGGCCGGCTCCGGCCGCACCGCCAACCACAGCCCCTTCACCGGGGACCGGCTCGCGGAGCTGCCCGAGGCCACCCCCCAGGACGTCGAGGCGGCCTTCGCCGCGGCCCGTGCCGCGCAGCCCGCCTGGGCCGCCGTACCCGTCCGCGCGCGGGCCGCCGTACTGCTGCGCTTCCACGACCTGGTCCTGGCCCGCCAGACCGAGGTGCTCGACCTGATCCAGCTGGAGACGGGCAAGGCCCGCCTGCACGCCCACGAGGAGGTGCAGGCCGTCTCGATCGCGGCCCGGCACTACGGCCGCAAGGCCCCCTCGTACCTCCGCCCCAAGGGCCACACGGGCGCCATGCCCACCCTCACCAAGGTCACCGAGCTCCGCCAGCCGCGCGGGGTCATCGGCCAGATCGCCCCCTGGAACTACCCCTTCGAACTGTCCATCGGCGACGCCCTGCCCGCCTTCGTCGCGGGCAACGCCGTCGTGATGAAGCCCGACACCGAGACCGCGCTCACCGCGCTGTGGGCCCGCGACCTGATGATCGAGGCGGGGCTGCCGGCCGAGGTGTTCCAGATCGTGCTCGGCGAGGGCCCGGTCGTCGGCCCCGAGGTGGTCCGGCACGCCGACTACGTTTCGTTCACCGGCTCCACGCGTACCGGCCGCGAGGTCGCCCAGGGCGCGGCCGCCCGCCTGGTCGGGGTCTCCCTCGAACTCGGCGGCAAGAACGCCATGCTCGTCCTGCGCGACGCCGACGTGGAGAAGGCCGCCGCCGGCGCCGTCCGCGCCTGCTTCTCCTCCGCCGGCCAGCTCTGCATCTCCATCGAGCGGCTGTACGTCCACGCCTCGATCGCGGACGAGTTCGTAGCCCGCTTCGCCGCCCGTACGAAGGCCATGCGCCTCGGCTCCTCCCTCGCCTACGGCGCGGACATGGGCTCCCTGGCCGGCGAGCGCCAGCTGGCCGCCGTACAGCGGCACGTGGACGACGCCGTGGCCAAGGGCGCCACCCTCGTCACCGGCGGCACGGCCCGCCCCGACATCGGCCCGCTCTTCTACGAGCCGACCATCCTGGACGGCGTCGAAGAGGCGATGGCGGTGTGCGGGGAGGAGACCTTCGGCCCGGTCGTCTCCATCTACCGCTTCACCGACGAGGACCAGGTCATCGAGGAGGCCAACGGCACCTCCTACGGCCTGAACTCCAGCGTGTGGACGAAGGACGCCCGCCGCGGCCACGCCGTCTCGGCCCGCCTGCGCACCGGCACCGTCAACATCAACGAGGGCTACGCCCCGGCCTACGGCAGCGCCCAGGCGCCCATGGGCGGCATGAAGGAATCCGGCCTCGGCCGCCGCCACGGCTCCGAGGGCATCCTCAAGTACACCGAGGCGCAGACCGTCGCCCACCAGAGGCTGCTGCCGATGGCGCCCTCGTTCGGGATGGACGACGAGAAGTACGCGGCGTTCATGACCCGCAGCCTCCAGGTCATGAAGGCGCTCCGACTCCGCTAGTCCGTTCCGCGTCCGTTCCGCCCGGGAGGCACCGCAGTGTCGTACGACTACGACGTCATCGTCATCGGATCGGGTTTCGGAGGGTCGGTCTCGGCGCTGCGGCTCACCGAGAAGGGGTACCGGGTCGGCGTCCTGGAGGCAGGACGCCGGTTCACCCGCGAGAGCCTGCCGAAGAACAGCTGGGACCTGCGCAACTACCTGTGGGCCCCGGCCCTCGGCCTGTACGGGATCCAGCGCATCCACCTCCTCGGCAACGTGATGGTCCTCGCGGGCGCCGGGGTCGGCGGCGGCTCCCTCAACTACGCCAACACCCTCTACGTGCCCCCCACCGCCTTCTTCGAGGACCGGCAGTGGGCGTCCATCACGGACTGGCACGACGAGCTCGCCCCCTACTACGACCAGGCCAAGCGGATGCTCGGGGTCCGGCTCAACCCGACGACGACCCCCTCCGACGTCCACCTCAAGGCGGCCGCCGCCAGGATGGGCGTCGCCGACTCCTTCCACATGGCCCCGGTCGGCGTCTTCTTCGGGGACGGCGACGATGCCGAGGGCCAGGGCAGGGTCCGCCCGGGCGAGGAGGTCGCCGACCCGTACTTCGGCGGGGCCGGCCCCTCCCGCAAGGCCTGCACCGAGTGCGGCGAGTGCATGACCGGCTGCCGGCACGGCGCGAAGAACACCCTGAACGAGAACTACCTGCACCTCGCGGAGCGGGCCGGGGCCGTCATCCACCCCATGACCACCGTCACCGCCCTCTCGGAGCACCCCGACGGCGGCTACCGCGTCCGCACCGTCCCCACCGACGGCAGGCGCCGGGGCAAGGCGAAGGTGCTGCGCGCCCGCTACGTGGTCGTCGCCGCGGGCACCTACGGCACCCAGACCCTCCTGCACACGATGAAGGACCTCGGCGAGCTGCCCCGCCTCTCGGACCGGCTCGGCGATCTGACCCGGACCAACTCCGAAGGCCTCGTAGGCGCGCAGACGGATGACCGGCGCTACCGCAAGCGGCACGGCAAGGACAAGCGCGCCGACTTCACGCGGGGCGTGGCCATCACCTCCTCCGTGCACCCCAACGCCGACACGCACATCGAGCCGGTGCGCTACGGCAAGGGCTCCAACGCGATGGGGTTCATGACGATCCTCCAGGTGCCGTACTCCACCCACCGGGTCCGCGCCTGGTTCGGGCGCACCGCCCGGCACCCCGTGCAGCTGCTGCGCTCGCTGTCCAACCGGCGCTGGTCGGAGCGGACCATCATCGGCCTGGTCATGCAGTCCCTGGACAACTCCCTGACCACCTACCGCAAGCCCGGCGGCATAGGGAAGGGCCTGCTCACCGCCCGCCAGGGCCACGGCGCCCCCAACCCCGTGCAGATCGCCGAGGCCACGCAGGCGGCGACCCTGCTCGCCGAGGAGATCAACGGATTCCCGGGCAGCAACATCGGCGAGCTCATGGGCACCCCCCTGACGGCCCACTTCCTCGGCGGCTGCCCGATCGGCGCCTCGCCCGAGGAGGGCGTGGTCGACCCGTACCACCGGCTCTACGGGCACCCGGGCATCTCGGTGGTGGACGGCTCGGCGGTCTCCGCGAACCTCGGGGTCAACCCGTCGCTGACGATCACCGCGCAGGCGGAACGGGCGATGTCCTACTGGCCGAACAACGGCGAGCGCGACCCGCGCCCGGAGCAGGGGGCGGCCTACACCCGCCTGGCGGCCGTGGAACCGGCCCGCCCGGCCGTGCCGAAGGAGGCCTTCGGGGCGCTGCGCCTGCCGTTCCTGGCGGTACCGGAGGTCCCGCCGCGCAAGGCGTCCGCCGGGGAATGACTTTCGGCGGGCACCGCACTCCCCCTCCGAGCGCGCTACCCGCCGAACGATATGGATGACTGCCGTCCGCCCCCGATGGTTGTAGCGAAATCCGGCCGTGGAAGTGTGGCGTCCGTCACAGGGTGGCTGGGGCAACCGTGGGGGGCATTCGCTGGTCAACACGGCATGAGAAAGCGCATCTCCCTGCTGGCGGCAGCCGGCCTGGTGGCCGTCGGGCTGGCCGCCACCCCCGCGAACGCCGCGGACCCGGTGCTCACGCTGACCAGCCCGGCGGAGGTCGGCCTGTTCCCGCACCCCGGGGACACCGGGAAGCCGAAGAAGGCCACGGTCGACTTCCGCGTCGAGAACAAGGGCGGTGCGCCCTTCGACAACGAGGCCACCTACACGATCGACCTGAGCGCGCTCAAGGGCGTCGTCGACGTGGCGCTCACGCGGGAGCAGGCCCAGGGCTGCACCCTCGCCGCGACGGCGGTCACCTGCAAGGACTGGGGGATCTGGCCCGGGGGCCAGATCGTGTCCCTGGACCTGACCGCGGCCAAGGGCAGCAGGACCGGCACGGTCGTCGACCTGACGATGACCGGCGCGGCGGAGGGCGCCACCTTCACGCCGGCCACGACCAAGGTCAAGATCGGTGGCCCCGACCTGGCCATGGAGAAGGCCCGCCTCAAGGCGAAGGTCGATCCGGGCGAGAGGCAGCCCGTCCCGATCGTCTTCGGCAACAAGGGGACCGAGTCCGTCAAGGGCGTGGCGCTGGAACTGCGCACCACGCACGGCCTGGGACTGGTCGAGCAGTACGACAACTGCGCCTACAGCCAGGACGACAGCGCGAACCAGCCCTGGAACGTGGGCTGGGGCACGACGGTCTGCACCTTCGACAACGAGATCAAGCCGGGCGAGGTCTGGGAGATCGCCGGCTCCCTGACGCTCGAGGCCGCTCCGCACGGCTTCATGGAGGGATTCATCTACGGGGTGCACCAGGCGGGCTCCGAGGCGAAGTCCGTCCAGAAGTCCAGCACCCCCCGAACGGGCAAGCAGCTGGGCCTCAAGACGCGCTCGGCCAAGGCCGCGCCGCAGACGTCCGACCTCGACCCGTGGAACAACCAGCACGAGTTCGACTTCCAGGTGAGGAACACCGCCGACCTCGTGGCTTCGCCCACCTTCCTCAAGGGCAAGGCGGGCGACACGGTCAAGGCGCAGCTCGGCTTCCGCAACGACGGTCCGGCCTGGGTCGCCTACCTCCGCTCCGGCGAGGACGTGGCCATGGCGGACATCGTGATCCCGGCGGGCGCGAAGGTCACCAAGAAGCCGAACCGCTGCACGGGCGTCACGGCGGAGGGCGGCTACCGCGAGCAGCAGCTGGGCGCCCCGCGCTACTTCTGCTCGACCAAGCACGTCATCGGTGAGAACCAGCAGTACGGCTTCCCGTTCGAGCTGAAGATCGAGAAGGTCATCGCGGACGCCACCGGTTCCGTCTCGGTCGGGCAGTGGACCCCCGAGGGCGCCGACCCGCAGTCCTGGGACCCGAACCACGCCAACAACAAGGCCGCCGTCGTGATCAACGGCAAGGCCCCCGTCCCCACCCCGACCCCGGCTCCGACCACCGCGAGCCCGTCGCCGACGGCTTCCACGAGCCCGGGGGCCACGCCGGGTACGAGCGCCACTCCGAGCCCGGGTGCCAGTACCGGCGGCAAGTCGCCGCAGGGCGGACTCGCCGAGACCGGCGCCGCGACCGGGCCGGTGCTGATCGCCGGTATCGCGCTCGTCGCCGCCGGTGGCGCGGTGTTCCTGGCCTTCCGCCGGCGGGCCAACGGCCGCGCGTAAGGACCGTAGAACAGCAGGACAGCAGAAGAACGGCCGGTCCGGGGCGTCCCCCGGGCCGGCCGTTCCCTGTGTGGTGACCGGGCTGCTGTCCCCTGCCGTCCGGTCACATGAAGGAGCGAGGTCCCACGACGCACGCCCGGCAGGGGGTGCGTCTCATCGCTCCAGCGGAGCCACGCGTGGTGCTGCGGTCCCGCACCTGGCTGGCACGGTCATCGGCATCAACGAAGGGCCGTGGGGGCGGTCACGGTCCGGACGGGTGACGAACAGGCGTCACGGTCGCCGCGGCGGGTCCCGGAGCCGGCCTCGGACCCGGCCTCAGACCCGGCCGCGGCACAGCTCCAGCACGGTCATCGCGAGCGCGGTGCCGGGCTTGCCGAGGGCGTCGCTCCAGTGCTTGAGGACCTCCATCTCCCGCGACAGGTGCACCCGGCGCCCGCCCGAGCCGATCCGGGCCTCCTGGATGACGGTCGAGACGGCCATCCGCTCCTGGATCAGGCCGATGATCCGGTCGTCGAGGGCGTCGATGCGGTCGCGGGAGTCGGTGATGAGCTGCTCGGGGGTGGTGACGGACATGGTGTTCTCCTGGGGGTGTGGGCCCGGCAGGAGCGGGAACGCCAGAGCGCCCCGGTCCTGTCGGACCGGGGCGCTCTGGGAAGTCAGTGGCTCAAGCGAGCATCACGAGGACCCATGGCGACCGGACCGGCCGGTGCCATAGGTAAAGAGGAAGCTCAGCTGCTTGCGCATGGAGGGATTATGACCCTCTGTCCCGCTCCGTGCCAACCCGGTTCGGACACTGAGACGAAGAGGGGTATCCGTCCCCCGTTAGAATCGACAAAACAACCCCCTCTTCCGCCGGAAGGCCTGCCCCGTGCCAGAAGCCACCTTCGCCACCCACGACAGCGCCCCGGACACGGTTCTCGTCGTCGACTTCGGCGCCCAGTACGCGCAGCTGATCGCCCGCCGCGTCCGCGAGGCACGGGTCTACTCCGAGGTCGTGCCCAGCACGATGCCCGTGGCCGAGATGCTCGCCAAGAACCCGAAGGCGATCATCCTGTCCGGCGGCCCGTCCTCCGTGTACGAGGAGGGCGCCCCCCAGCTCGACGGCGCGATCTTCGAGGCCGGAGTCCCCGTCTTCGGCATGTGCTACGGCTTCCAGCTCATGGCGGTCACCCTCGGCGGCACCGTCGACAACACCGGCTCGCGCGAGTACGGCCGTACCCCGCTGGCCGTCTCCAAGACCGGCTCCACCCTCTTCGAGGGCACCCCCGAGAACCAGTCGGTGTGGATGTCCCACGGCGACGCCTGCTCCGCCGCTCCCGAGGGCTTCACCGTCACCGCGTCCACCGACGTGGTCCCGGTCGCGGCCTTCGAGAACGACGAGAAGAAGCTCTACGGCGTGCAGTACCACCCCGAGGTGATGCACTCCACGCACGGCCAGCAGATCCTGGAGCACTTCCTCTACCGCGGCGCGGGCCTCCAGCCCACCTGGACCCCCGGCAACATCGTCGAGGAGCAGGTCGCCCTCATCCGCGAGCAGGTCGGCGACAAGCGCGCCATCTGCGGCCTCTCGGGCGGCGTGGACTCCGCGGTCGCCGCGGCCCTCGTGCAGAAGGCCATCGGCTCGCAGCTGACCTGCGTGTACGTGGACCACGGACTGATGCGCAAGGGCGAGACCGAGCAGGTCGAGAAGGACTTCGTCGCCGCCACCGGCGTGCAGCTGAAGGTCGTCGACGCCCAGGAGCGCTTCCTGAACGCGCTGGCCGGGGTCTCCGACCCGGAGACCAAGCGCAAGATCATCGGGCGCGAGTTCATCCGCGTCTTCGAGCAGGCCCAGCTGGAGATCCTCCAGGAGGACGGCCCGGCGGTGGCCTTCCTGGTCCAGGGCACCCTGTACCCGGACGTCGTCGAGTCCGGCGGCGGCACCGGCACCGCCAACATCAAGTCCCACCACAACGTGGGCGGGCTCCCCGACGACATCGAGTTCGAGCTCGTCGAGCCGCTGCGCCAGCTGTTCAAGGACGAGGTCCGGATGGTCGGCCAGGAGCTCGGCCTGCCCGCCGAGATCGTCCAGCGCCAGCCGTTCCCCGGCCCCGGCCTCGGCATCCGCATCGTCGGCGAGGTCACCAAGGAGCGTCTGGACCTGCTCCGCGAGGCCGACGCCATCGCCCGCCACGAGCTCACGGCGGCCGGCCTGGACAAGGAGATCTGGCAGTGCCCGGTCGTCCTGCTGGCCGATGTCCGCAGCGTCGGCGTCCAGGGTGACGGCCGTACCTACGGCCACCCGATCGTGCTGCGCCCCGTCTCCTCCGAGGACGCCATGACCGCGGACTGGACGCGCATGCCGTACGAGGTGCTCGCGCGGATCTCCACCCGCATCACCAACGAGGTCCCGGACGTCAACCGCGTGGTCCTGGACTGCACGAGCAAGCCCCCGGGCACCATCGAGTGGGAGTAGTCCCACCCGTCAGTCGCAGTCGTACGTGACGAGGCCGCCGCTCCCGCGCAGGGAGCGGCGGCCTCGCCGCGTGTATGGCCTCTTCGGCCGGTCGCCGGTACTTTGCGCCGCGACCTTGAAGGAGGGGCCATGACCGAGCCACCCGCACCCGTGCCCGCCGAGCGGCTGGGCTTCGACATGCCGCCGGTGTTCGCCACCCCCGAGGAGGAGCGGGCCCACCGCAAGGAGCGGCTCGCCGGGGTGCTGCGGCTGCTGGGCCGGCTCGGCTACGAGGACGGGGTGGGCGGGCACGTCAGCGCCCGGGACCCGGAGTTCGAGGACTGCTACTGGGTGAACCCCTTCGGCCGGGCCTTCGGCGCGATCGGCCCCGAGGACCTGCTGCTGGTCGACGGGGAGGGGCGGGTCCGGCAGGGGGAGCGACGGGTCAACCAGCTGGCCTTCGCCGTGCACGCGGCCGTCCACCGGGCCCGGCCCGGCGTGGTGGCCGTCGTCCGCACGCAGGCCCCGTACGGCAGGGCGCTCGCCGCGCTCGGCGAACTGCTCGCCCCCGTCACCCAGGAGGCCTGCGCCTTCTACGAGGACCACGCACTGCTCGACGAGTTTGCGGGCGGAGGGGCCGCGGGCGGCGGGGCCGCGGCCGGCGGGGACGCCGGGCGGATCGCGAGCGCGCTCGGCCCCTACAAGGCGCTGGTCCTGCGGAACCTCGGGCTGCTGACGGTCGGCGACTCCGTGGAGGCCGCCGCCTGGTGGTTCATCGCGGCGGAGCGGGCCGCGCAGGTGCAGCTGATCGCGCGGGCGGCCGGGAAGGCGGTGCTCATCAGCCACCACAGTGCGCTCGCGACCCGGGAGCGGTTCGGTTCCGATCTGGCGGCCTGGGTGAACTGCCAGCCGCTGCTGGAGGGCGCCTGAGCGGGTGCGTCAACATCATGAACGGTTAATCACCTGCTCTGACATCGTGCGCAATCCGGAACACTGCCGCAGTGGTGCACAATTCGCTGGCATCGCACCGTAGTTCAGAGAGGCGGCACGTTCGTGGCTGTCCAAGAGATGTCCAGAAGCACCCATACCGCGGCCTGCGCCTGCGAGGACTGCACACGTGAGGGGCACCGCCGCGCGGTCGCGGCGTTCCTGGAGAAGCGCGACGAGTTCGCCTCCGGGCAGGGAGTGCCGGCCGCCGTGGCCCACTCCCTCGGAGCCTCCCGCCAGTGGGTCTCCGACGAGCTGACCCTGTCGGCCCGGACGGTCGCCGACCGGGGCCGGGAAGCGGGCAGCTCCTGGCTCCACCTGTTCTCCCGGCGGGCGGTCCTCGCCGTGTGGATCGCCGCGGGGGTGCTGCTCCTGGTCCAGGTCGGCACCGCGCTCGGCACCGGCTGGTCCACGGCGCGCACCGCCGGGCTGCTGGCCGCGCTCGTGCTGGCCGCGCTGCTGACGATGGCGGCCCGCGCGCAGACGCTCCGGGGCGGGCTGCTGGCCCCGCTCGTCGGTGAGGACAACCGGCTGTCCACCTCGAAGACGGTGCCGAGCGCCTGGCTGGTGCTCACCGCCTTCGCGACGCTGCTGCCCGCGCTGCGGCTGGCCGCCTCCTCGCCGGGACCCGAACGCCAGGCGCTGTACGAGGGGCTCGCCTTCGACCGGGCGCTGCCGCTGCTCGCGGTGCTCGGGCTGACCTCGGGGGTCGCGGTGCTGGTGCGCCGGGTGGTCTCCGTACGGATCATGGGGCAGCGGCTGCAGAAGCTGCCGGCGGACCGCCCGACCGGGGCGGACCTGCTGACGGACGACGCGGGCCGGGGCTCCTTCGCGGACGCCCAGTACGTGCTGGTCTCCACGGTGGTGCTGGCCTTCGCGGCGGTCTCCCTGGCCCGGTTCCCGGACCGGCTGCCGGCGCTGCCGTGGGCACTGGCGCTGCTGGTGGCGCTCTCGGCGGCCGTGTACCTGGCGGCGAAGTACGCGGAGGGCAGCCGCCCGCTGGTCCTGTCGGTGGTGCGCAGGCGCGAGCCCGGGGACCTGGACGCGGCGATCCGCCCCGGGGACGACATCGAGATCCGCGGGGTCGGCTTCGTCCCGCCCGGGGCGCAGACGCCGGAGATGCTGGCCCGGCTGGTGGTCCGGGTGGGTGCGGTCCATGTGCACGTACCGCTGGTCCCGGTGGCGGGGGGCTTCACCAACCCGTCCGACGCCGTGCTGACCGTGCCGGTCCCGGCGGAAGTGGAGCCGGGGCGGATCGAGATCCAGGTCGTCACCGCCGCGGGGGTGGAATCCAACCGGTGCACCATCGACGTGGCGGAGTGAAGCGGGTACACATAGCGCGTGACCCGAACTGACGTCCCCTCCGGCGGCCCTGACGCTCCTACCGGACCGAGCGGTCTGCGCGAGCTCGCCGCCCGCCACGCGCTCCTGCCCCTGCGGATCTTCCTCGGCGTGACCTTCGTCTACGCCGGCCTGGACAAGCTGACCGACTCGGCGTTCCTCTCCGCCACCGGCAGCGGATCCATCGGTGAACTGATGAACGGGGTGCGCGACACCTCGGCGATCCCGGCCATGGTGGACATGGCCCTGAAGGCACCCGTCGGCTTCGCCGTGGCCCTGGCCATCGGGGAACTCCTCGTCGGCCTCGGGGTCCTGGCCGGACTGCTCACCCGGATCGCGTCCGTCGGCGGAGCCCTGATCTCGCTCAGCCTGTGGCTCACCGTGTCCTGGGCGGTGACCCCGTACTACTACGGCAACGACCTGATCTACCTCATGGCCTGGACCCCGCTGGTCCTCGCCGGGGCGCCCTACCTCTCGCTGGACTCTCTGATCCGCTCGCGCCGGTCGCGGCGCACCGCGTAGGTCACCAGCCCGGTGACGGCGGCGAAGGCGAGACCGCCCGCGGTCATCATCAGGACGAAGAACCAGGGCGGATCGGCCTCGCCCGCCGCGCCCAGGAGATAGAGCACCCCGGCCGCCGTCAGGACCAGTCCCGCGATCAGCCGTCCCGGCTGGAACTCATGACGCCGCACGGGCCACCTCCACCTGTCCCACACCCGCACTCAGGTGCAATGCGATCGTGCCGCCGGCCTTGGTGCCCGAGGCGGGGGGCAGGGTTGCCTGCCGGGTTTCGGTGCGGTTGCGTATACGGACGTCCTCGCCGGTGTCGCCGGGCATCTGGATGTCGCCCAGCCTGACCGTCGCCACCGTCTCCGCGGTGACCTCCCTCGGGAGGATCACCCGCAGCCTGCCCGCCTCGATCGAGGCGCGGACGGGCACGGTGGTGCCCTTGGGCACGTCCACGTGGCTGAGGTCCAGGGTGGCGAGCCCGGTGCCCGCCTCGTAGACCGGCGCCACCTCGGCCACCGCCGTCGGATGCCAGTCCACGACGCGCCAGTCGGTACTGATGTCCTTGGGCAGGGCGACCGATGCGGCCAGCAGAACGGCCGTGATCACCGAGAACAGCACGGTGCCGAAGCCGGTGCGGCCCCTGACCGAACTCACCACGAGCCCGAGGCCGAAGACGACGAGGCCGGCGGCGAAGCCGACCTGCAGGGCGTGGCTCAGGGTGCTGCCTTCCCAGACCGCGGCGGTGGCCGTGCTCCCGGCCAGCGCGGCCAGCACGAACACCCGGCCGCCGATGCCGCCACGGGAGTCCCTCGGGACGTGCTCCCCGGAAGGCGGAGCCGTGGCCTGGCCGCCGCCGGGGACGGCGTCGGCCGGGTCTTCGGGGCCCCACAGGTACCCGGTCGAGCCGACCGGCCCCGTGGTCCCGTCCTTGACCAGCGGATCCCGCCACCAGGACGGGCCACCGGGCGCGGGCGGCGCCTGGGTCTCGGGCGGCGCCGGACTGTGCGCGGTGCGGTGCCCGGTGCGGGTGGCCGCCGGATACACGAACTCGGTGCCCGACGCGGCCTTCTCCTCGGCAGCCGCGCCGGCCCCGCCGCGCCGCCGCTGCGACCAGTACGCCGCGCCGCCCAGCGCCAGCACGGCCAGGACGGAGAAGACCGCCAGCCCGCTGTTGTCCAGCATCGACAGGAACAGGGCGCAGCCCACCAGCGCGGCGAAGACCGCGGCCAGCGTCGAGCCCTCGACCCGGCCGGTCAGCAGCTTCTTCGCCTCGCTGTCCTCCTCGCCCTCCTGGGGCAGCAGCAGCCACGCGAAGCCGTAGAAGATCAGACCGACGCCGCCGGTGACGGCGAGGACACCGAGCACGATCCGGAATATCACCGGGTCGAGATCGAAGTACCGGCCCAGACCGCCGCACACGCCCGCAAGCACCTTGTCGCGCTTGCCGCGGCGCAGGGGAGGGCGCTCGGCGAGCGGCGAAGCGGAGCCGGCGCCCGCGCCGGCCCCACGCGAGCCGGCTCCTGCGTCCGGCGACGGGGGATCGTGTACTTCGGTCATGCGTACATGGTGACGGTCCGCCGTCGCCGTGGGCATCCGGATCTACCCTGGCGCAACCCTGATATCCCCCCGAGAGAACTGGGGGGCTGCCCTGATGCCACGGGCGCCGCGAGCGTGTGACCATCGGTGACATGCCCGTAGCAGCCGCTCCCCGCACGCCGTACGCACCGGACTCCGACGAGACGCCGCAGCGCAAGCTGTACCGCAGCGCCGACGGCCGGATGCTCGGCGGAGTCGCGCGCGGGCTCGCCGGGCACCTGGGCCTGCCCGTCGTCTGGGTCCGGCTCGCCTTCCTCGGCCTGTTCATGTGGGGCGACGGCCTCGGCGTGCTGCTCTACGCCGCGTTCTGGGTCTTCGTACCGCTCGGCGTCGGCGGCCGCAGCGGTCACCGCTCCTACTTCGACACCCTCCCCGACGGCACCCGGCGGCTGCGCAAGCCCGAGCGGGGCCAGATCATCGCGCTGATCGCGCTGTGCGTCGGCGCGGGCATCTTCATCTCCCAGGTCCAGGTCGGCGGCAGCTCCGGACGGTACGTGTGGCCGACCCTGCTCGTCGGAGCCGGCGTGGTCCTCGTCTGGCGCCAGGCCGACAACGCCCGCCGCGCCCACTGGAACGCCGCCGCCGGCCGGCACGCCAGGCTCCTGCAGGCCGCCCGCGCGCTCGCGGGCGTCGCCCTGGTCGGCGTGGGCCTCACCGTCTTCATCGTGGTCCGCGGCTCCGCGGCCCAGCTGGGCAACGTACTGACCGCCACCCTCGCCGTCCTCGTCGGCGTCGCCCTCCTGGCCGGACCCTGGCTGATCCGGATGACCCAGGACCTCTCCGAGGAGCGCCTGATGCGCATCCGCGCCCAGGAGCGCGCCGAGGTCGCCGCCCACGTCCACGACTCCGTGCTGCACACCCTCACCCTGATCCAGCGCAACGCCGAGGACGCCGGAGAGGTGCGCCGCCTCGCCCGCGCCCAGGAGCGGGAGCTGCGCAACTGGCTGTACAAGCCCGAGGGCACCGGCAAGGACGAGGGCGAGGAGCCGACGACGCTGGCCGAGGCCGTCAAGCGGACGGCCGCCGAGGTGGAGGACCACCACGGGGTCCAGATCGAGGTGGTCGTCGTCGGGGACTGCCCCCTCGACGAGAAGCTGGCCGCACAGATGCAGGCCGCGCGCGAGGCGATGGTCAATGCCGCCAAGTACGGTGGCGACGGCGGCCCCGTCCAGGTGTACGCGGAGGTCGAGGGCCAGACGGTGTTCGTGTCCGTACGCGACCGCGGACCCGGCTTCGACATGGACGCGGTACCGGACGACCGCATGGGCGTACGAGAATCGATCATCGGCCGGATGCAGCGCAACGGCGGGACCGCGCGACTGCGGTCCGCACCGGACGGCGGCACGGAAGTCGAGCTGGAGATGGAGAGGGCGGCGAAGGCAGCATGACCGAGGACAGCGCGAGCACCGGCGGCGTGACCAGGAGGGTCCGGGTGGTGCTCGTAGACGACCACCGGATGTTCCGCACCGGGGTGCAGGCCGAGATCGGCGAGACCGAGCGGACCGGGGTCGAGGTCGTCGGCGAGGCCGCCGACGTGGACCAGGCCGTCACCGTCATCACCGCCACCCGCCCCGAGGTGGTGCTCCTCGACGTGCACCTGCCCGGTGGCGGTGGCGTCGAGGTGCTGCGCCGCTGCGCCCCGCTGATGGGCGCCGTCGAGGACCCGGTACGGTTCCTGGCCCTGTCGGTGTCGGACGCCGCCGAGGACGTCATCGGGGTCATCCGTGGCGGCGCCCGCGGCTACGTCACCAAGACGATCACCGGCACCGACCTGGTGGACTCGGTCTTCCGCGTCCAGGACGGGGACGCGGTGTTCTCGCCGCGGCTGGCCGGCTTCGTGCTCGACGCCTTCGCCTCGACCGACGCCCCGCCGGTCGACGAGGACCTGGACCGCCTCACCCAGCGCGAGCGCGAGGTGCTGCGGCTGATCGCCCGCGGGTACGCGTACAAGGAGATCGCCAAGCAGCTGTTCATCTCGGTCAAGACGGTGGAATCCCACGTCTCGGCGGTGCTGCGCAAGCTCCAGCTCTCCAACCGCCACGAGCTGACCCGCTGGGCGACGGCCCGCCGCCTGATCTGATCCGACGCCGGCCGATCCGCCCCGCCCCGCCCCGACCCCGGTCAGGCGGGTCGCGAGGCGCCGGCCCAGGGCATCGAGTCCACCGGCGCGACGCGCACCGTGGAACCGGGGCGCGGGGCGTGGATCATCTGGCCGTTGCCGATGTACAGGCCGACGTGCGTGACGCCGGAGTAGAAGAACACCAGGTCGCCGGGGGCCAGCGCATCGCGGGAGACCCGCCGCCCCGCGTTGATCTGCGTGTAGGTGGTGCGCGGCAGCGACACCCCGGCCGCACGCCAGGCCGCCTGGGTCAGACCGGAGCAGTCGTACGAACCGGGGCCGGTCGCGCCCCACACGTACGGCTTGCCGATCGCCCCGTGCGCGAACGCCACCGCGCGGGCCGCGCGGGAGCCGTCGGCGGGCGGCGGAGCCTGGGCGGCGGGGCCGGCCGGTGCGGGGGCGCTCGGGGCGGGACCGGCCGAGCGGGCCTCGTAGGCCGCCCGCTCCTCGGCCGTCAGCTTCGCGAGCAGCCGCTGCGCCGCGGTCAGCTTCTCCTCGATCTCGGCCTTGTGGCCCGCGAGTTCGCCCTGCCGGGCCCGCAGTTCGGCGAGCCGCCCGGCGGCCTGCTCCTTGAGCTTCCCGACCTCGTCGAGCCCCCGCCGCACCGCCGAGATGTCGGCCGCGTTCCGGTTCCCGGCACGGGTGATGAGGGCGGCCCGGTCCAGGTATTCCTGCGGATCGTCGGACATCGCCAGCTGTACGGCGGCGCCCAGGGTGCCGCTGCGGTACTGGGTCGCGGCCAGCGAACCGAGCGCGCTGCGGGCCGTGTTGAGCCGGTCGGTCTTGCGGGCGGTCTCGTCCCGCAGCCCGTCGAGCGCGCGCTGCGCCTCGTCGGCCTTCTCCTTCGCCCCGTTGTACCGGTCCGTCGCGGCCCCGGCCTCCTCGTAGAGCCGGTCCATCTCCGCCTTGACCTGTGAGGGCGTCGGCTGCGGATCGGCGTGGGAGGTGCCTTCGAACGCGGTGGCGGTGGCAGCGCCCGCGAGGGCGAGGGTGGCGGCGGTGGTGCGTGCGGTGCTCCGTGCCGTGCCGCCGGTGAGCGGGCGCTGCCTGGGCTTTCGATGACTGGCCACGAGGGCCTCACGTCCTTCCTCCGACGGTGCTTGGGGGAGGACGCTAGACCCGAAGGTAACGGGGAGATGACGAGATGATCGAAAGTGTCCGCACGTGACCGGACCTGGGCGGGGGAGTGGCGCTCGATGGCCTTCCGGTGTCAGCGCCAGAGAACGGCGATGAAGATATTGACCATCGTCAGTCCGCCGACCGCGCCGAACAGTGCCTTCTCCACCCGCTCCTCGTCGCGCTTGACGTACACGATCGCCAGGATCGCGAAGAGGATCGCGAGCTTCACGCCGATCTTGATGTTGTTCACGGTTCCGCCGTCCATCTCGCGGAAACCGACGAGCAGGACGCCGGTGACGAGCATGGTCAACGCACCGTGCAGCATCGCGGGCACGAAGCGGGCGGTGCCGGCGCTCATCGCCTTCATCTGGGTCAGGAACCCACCGAGGAGCGAGGCGATCCCGATGATGTGCAGGCCGAGGAAGACATTGATGAGTACGTTCATGGCGACGAGCCTAGGCGGTGGTCATCAGCGGATCTCCGTCAGGCGGGCGAAGACGACCACGTTGCCGTCGTAGCCCTCCTTCTTCGAGAAGCCGCCGCCGCAGGTGATCACGCGGAGCTCGGGGGAGCCCTTGGGGCCGTAGACCCGCGCCGCCGGAAAATCGTTCTTGCCGACGACCTCGATGCCGTACACCGTGAACACGGCGGTACGGCCGTCCTGCCGGTCCACCTCGATGTGCTGCCCCTGCTTGAGCGAGCCGAGCGTGTAGAAGACGGCCGGTCCCTCCTTGTTGTCCACGTGACCGTCGATCACCGCCGTGCCCTGGGCCCCCGGGGCGGCGGAGCCTTCGTACCAGCCGGCCAGGTTCCGGTCCTCCGGCGGCGGGGCGTCCACCCAGCCCTCGGCGTCGAGTCCGACCCGGGTGACGGGGGCGTCGACCCGTACGGCCGGAATCCGGATCCGGGTCGGCGGCGAGGCCTTCAGCGGCTGCGGGGCCGGCGGGAGGCGGCGGGCGGCCTCGTCGTGGACAGGGTCGCTGACCAGCACGGAGGCCTGCGCGGGCTGCGGCGGACCGCCGTTGAGGTCGAGCCCGTTGGTGAGGAGGAACGTGCCGCTGAGGGCGACCACGGCGACGACGCCCCAGCCGCCGCGAGGCTTCGTACGCTCCTGGGGGCGGGGCATGGCGCGTGCTCCTTCGGTGGTGCCGGAGATTCGGCGGGCGGTACTGGACCGGGCCCGTCCGGTCGCCAGGGGCAGGTCGGACGGGCCCGGCGGTCAGGGGGACGGCGGTCAGGCGTTGTCGCCCGCCCGGCGGCGCATCAGGAACACGCTGCCGCCGAGCGCACCGGCCAGCAGCGCGGAACCGACTGCGATCTCGGTGCCGTTCAGCCCGGCGGCGCCGCCGCCGAGGCCGGCCTTGACGCCCTTGGACGGAGTGGTCGTACCGGTGCCGGTACCGGTCGAGTGGCCCGCGACCGTGAGGGTGGTCGTGCCCTTCTCGCCCTTGCAGTCGAAGGTGACCTCGTACTGGGCACCCGCCTTGGCGTCCGCGTCCACCGTGGCGGTTGCGGACTTGCCCTCGTTGAGTTCGACCGAGTCGAAGACGCCGGAGGAGACCTTCACCAGCGGTTCCTGGCAGTTGGTGGCGTTCAGCGTGACGGTGCCGCCCGGGGCGACGGTGGTGGGGGAGACGGTGAAGCCGAAGGACGTGACGTTGGGCGTGGTCCCGCCGTCATTGGCCGAGGCGATCGGCGCGGCGAGCGCGACGGCGGCGGTGGACAGCAGGGCTACGGACGCGACACGTATGGAACGCATGGTGAATCCTCCGGGTCCCCGAGGCGCAGCCGCGAACAATTTGTCCGCAAAAGGCAGGAAATGCTCCTCGATGTGCTAGACGCTAGGTCCGGTTGGCGGAACCTGCGAATCGAACGGCACGAACGGACCAACGGTGGGAGTGAGTTGGGGGGCGCCGCGCCAACTCCTCTGATACAGACGGTGAGCGGCACGCCGGGCAGGCCGGCCGCGTGGTGGCGCTGAGTGACGGACACGCCGACGAGGCGGCCAACGGACGCCGATGGACGGATCCGTGGCCGCCGAAGGCCGGTACGAGGCGGCTGCGGCGGGCCGGGGCCCGGCTGCCGGCGCGCTCACCCCGGCCGGACGCTCCCGTAGATCGGCTGGTAGAAGACGGAGTCCTCGCGGACGGAGGTGCCCGGCCTCGGTGCGTGGATCATGCGGCCGCCGCCGATGTAGATCCCCACGTGGCTGATGTCCGCATAGAAGAAGACCAGGTCCCCCGGGCGCAGCGCGCTCGTCGCGATCCGCGGAGCCGCCTTCACCTGGTCCCAGGTGGTGCGCGGCAGCGCGATCCCCGCGGCCCGCCAGGCCGCCTGGGTCAGGCCGGAGCAGTCGTACGAGCGCGGGCCGGTCGCGCCCCAGACGTACGGTTTGCCCAGCTGGGCCCGGGCGAAGGCCACCGCCCTGGCCCCGGCCGCCGACGCGGGGCCGTCCGCGGGCCGCGTCCCCGGGGCGGCCGGGGTCCGGGGGGCCAGGGCCTGCGCCCGTTCCGGCGCGGTGAGCCGCGCGAGCAGGGCGTTCGCCTCCGCGAGGCGGGTCTGCACCTCCTGCTTGCGCCCGCGCAGCTCCTCCTGTGCCTGCTCCAGCTCGGAGACCACCACGGCCGCCTCCCGGCGTTTGCCGGCCGTCTCCGCCCGGGCCCGCGTGTACTGGGTGAGCAGTGCGTCCTCGCGGCCGCCGAGCCGGTTCAGCAGGTGGGTCTGGGCGAAGAAGGCCTGCGGATCGTCGCTGAGCAGCAGGGTCGCGGTCCCGCCGAGGCCGGCGGAGCCGCGGTACCGGTCGGCGGCGTAGCTGCCGAGCAGCCGCCGGGCCTCGTTCAGCTTCTGGGTGGTGGCCGCCACCTGGTCCATGAGCGCCGACAGCAGGGCCCGCTGCTCCGCGGTCCGCCCGGCCGCCGCGTCGTAGGCCTGGGTGGCCGTGCCCGCCTGCCGGTGCAGTTCGTCCACGCGGGTCCGTACCTCCTCCACCGAGGGGCGGGGCGCCGGCGCCGCCGCGGCCTGGTGGGGGAGGAGCAGGCCTAAGGAGGAGAGGGCCGCGGTCGTGACGACCGCGGTGGGGGCGTGCGGATGTCTTCGGGTGCGCGGCTTGCGGTGGTGGGGGGAGGGATGGGACGAGGGGAATCCGTACGTGTACACGGGCCGGCACCTCCTTCCGGTTGGCGGAGCACGCTAGCGCCGGAGGGAGTCCCTCGGAAGGGGTCGGGAGCGGTCCGCAGGGCATATGCCGCCGGTCGGGACCGCGATTTTCCGGGGGCGGGACCGGCTGTCGGTCCCGCCCCCTAGACTCGGAAGGCGATGAGCAGCCTCTTTGACGACAGCTTCCTGGCCGACCTCTCCCCCTCCGAAGAGGTCCCCCCGCCGCCCGAGGACCACGCCGCCCCCGAGGCGGGCGCGGACGACCTCTTCGGGGGCCGGTTCGACGTGCCCATGAGTGGGGACGCCTACTACCGGGACGGCGCCCCGCGGCCCGTCATCGATCCGGCGGCGCTCCTGGACGGGCTGAACGAGCAGCAGGCCGCCGCCGTGGTGCACGCGGGCTCGCCGCTGCTCATCGTGGCCGGCGCCGGATCCGGCAAGACGCGCGTGCTGACGCACCGCATCGGCCACCTGCTGGGCGCCCGCGGCGTCCACCCCGGCCAGATCCTCGCGATCACCTTCACCAACAAGGCCGCCGGTGAGATGAAGGAGCGCGTCGAGGGCCTGGTCGGCCCGCGCGCCAACGCCATGTGGGTCTCCACCTTCCACAGTGCGTGCGTGCGCATCCTGCGCCGCGAGTCCAAGCGGCTCGGTTTCACCTCCTCCTTCTCGATCTACGACGCGGCCGACTCGAAGCGCCTGATGGCACTCGTCTGCCGCGACCTGGACCTGGACCCGAAGAAGTTCCCGCCGAAGGCGTTCAGCGCCAAGATCTCGAACCTGAAGAACGAGCTCATCGACGAGGACGCCTTCGCCGGGCAGGCCGCCGACGGTTTCGAGAAGACCCTCGCCCAGGCGTACGCGATGTACCAGGGGCGGCTGCGCGAGGCCAACGCCCTCGACTTCGACGACATCATCATGACCACGGTCCACCTCCTCCAGGCCTTCCCGGAGGTCGCGGAGCACTACCGGCGCCGCTTCCGGCACGTGCTGGTCGACGAGTACCAGGACACCAACCACGCCCAGTACACGCTCGTGCGCGAGCTGGTCGGCACCGGCTACCCGGACCTGCCGCCCGCCGAGCTGTGCGTCGTGGGTGACGCCGACCAGTCGATCTACGCCTTCCGCGGCGCGACCATCCGCAACATCCTCCAGTTCGAGGAGGACTACGCGGACGCGACCACGATCCTGCTGGAGCAGAACTACCGCTCCACCCAGACGATCCTGTCCGCCGCCAACGCGGTCATCGAGCGCAACGAGAACCGCCGCGCGAAGAACCTGTGGACCGAGGCCGGCAGCGGCGCCGTGATCACCGGCTACGTCGCGGACACCGAGCACGACGAGGCCCAGTTCATCGCCGACGAGATCGACCGGCTGACGGACGCGGGCGACGCGAAGGCCGGCGACGTCGCGATCTTCTACCGGACCAACGCGCAGTCCCGCGTGTTCGAGGAGATCTTCATCCGCGTCGGACTGCCCTACAAGGTCGTCGGCGGCGTGCGCTTCTACGAGCGCAAGGAGGTCAGGGACGTCCTCGCGTACCTGCGCGTCCTGTCGAATCCCGAGGACAACGTCCCGCTCCGCCGGATCCTGAACGTGCCCAAGCGCGGCATCGGCGAGCGCGCTGAGGCGATGATCGACGCGCTCGCGATGCGCGAGAAGATCACCTTCCCGCAGGCGCTGCGCCGGGTCGACGAGGCCTTCGGCATGGCCGCCCGCTCGACCAACGCCGTCAAGCGCTTCAACGTGCTGATGGAGGAGCTCCGCACCATCGTCGACTCGGGCGCCGGCCCGGCGGTGGTCCTGGAAGCGGTCCTGGAGCGCACGGGCTACCTCGCCGAGCTCCAGGCCTCGACCGACCCGCAGGACGAGACGCGCATCGAGAACCTCCAGGAACTCGCGGCCGTGGCGCTCGAATTCGAGCAGGCGAGGGAAGCGGCGGCGGCCGAGGCCGCCGAGAACGGCGCCCCGCCGGTCGGCCCCGGCACCCTCTCCGAGTTCCTGGAGCAGGTCGCCCTGGTCGCCGACTCCGACCAGATCCCGGACGAGGACACCGACGGCAACGGCGTCATCACCCTCATGACCCTGCACACCGCCAAGGGCCTCGAGTTCCCGGTGGTCTTCCTGACCGGCATGGAGGACGGGGTCTTCCCGCACATGCGCGCGCTCGGCCAGACCAAGGAACTGGAGGAGGAGCGCCGCCTCGCCTACGTCGGCATCACGCGGGCGCGCGAGCGCCTGTACCTGACGCGGTCGAGCATGCGCAGCGCCTGGGGCACCCCCTCCTACAACCCGCCGTCGCGGTTCCTGGAGGAGATCCCGGCCGAGTACCTGCAGTGGAAGCGGACGGGCGCGGCGCAGAAGCCCGCGGGCCCGGTGCGCGGCTCGGGGTACGGGTCCTCGGGCACGGGCGGCGGCGGATCGAAGGCATCCTTCGGCACCTCGCCCGAGGCCTTCCTGTCCTCGTCGCGTACGAAGTCGGGCCCCTCGGGGTTCGCGACGCGGCGGGCCGCCGACAAGCCGGTCATCACGCTGGTGGTCGGGGACCGGGTCACGCACGACCAGTTCGGGCTGGGCACCGTCATGGAGGTCAGGGGAGCCGGCGCGGACGCGCAGGCCACCATCGACTTCGGCGACGAGAAGCCCAAGCGGCTCCTGCTGCGCTACGCACCGGTCCAGAAGCTCTAGAGCGGCCCGGCCCAGGGACGCACGACGGCCCGCCCCGAGGGGGCGGGCCGGACGCTTGGTGCTGAGTGTTCGGTGCCTGGTGCCTGTGTTGCCCGGATCTAGTTCGGGTTCAGGCCCTTGGAGCGCAGCCATGCCGCGGGGTCGACCGGGGAGCCGCCACCCGGCCTCACCTCGAAGTGGAGGTGCGGGCCGGTGGAATTGCCGGTGTCGCCGGAGTACGCGATCACGTCGCCGGCCTTGACCTTGCCGGACCGGATCTTGGCGCTGCTGAGGTGGCAGTACCAGGTCTCGGTACCGTCGGGCGCGGTGAGTATCACCATGTTGCCGTAGGCGCTGTTGAACTGGCTGCGCACGGTGCCGTCGGTGGCGGCCATGACCGAAGTCCCGTAGCCGACCGGGAAGTCGATGCCGGTGTGCACGGACATCCAGTTGACGCCCGCCTGGCCGTAGCCGGCGCTGAGGCCGTGCCGGGCGACGGGGAGGGCGAACTTGGGGCGGGCCGCTTCCTTGGCCGCGGCCTCCTCCGCCTTCCGCTTCTTCTCCTCGTCCTGGCGCAGGCGCAGGTCGATGCGTTCCTGGGTGCGGCTCGCACGGTCCGCGAAGTCGCCGGCGTCGGCGCTGAGCGCGGTGAGCTGGGTGTCGAGCTTGCTGTTCGCGGCGACCGGCTTGATGGAGGCCGGGTCGGGCGCGGCCAGGGTGGTGGTGTCCTCGGACTGCTTGTCCGCACCGGTGAGCCCGCCCACGGAGGCGGCCGCCACACCGGCGACGCCCATCACGCAGGCCGAGGGAACGGCCACGGTCAGCAGCGCGGACCGCTTGGCCGGGCTGCGACGGCTGGTGTTGGCGCCGGCCTTGGCGCGACCAGCCTTGGCGACGGTCTTCGAACCGGGCTTGGCACCGGACTTGGAACCGGCGCGCCGCGAGGGGCGCGGCTCGGCGGGCGCGGCCGGGGTGACGGGCATGGCCTGGGTGGGGAGGTCGTGCACTTGGACGTCCGCGTAGGCCTCGTCGGCGTACGTGCCGTCGGCCTCGTCCCCGGCGTCGGCCTCGTCCCCGGCGGGGACGAACTCGAAGACGGCGGTCTCGGTGTAGGAGGCCCCGGCCCCGGCCCCGCCCTCGGCCGAGGGCGGGGCGTAGGCCTCGTACCCGTAGGCGTACTGCTCCTGCGCCGGCTCGGCGGCGGGCTGCTGCTGCTCGTACCCGGCGTATCCGTAGGTCTGCTCGGAGGCCGTGTTCCAGGCGGTGGCGTCGTAGGTGCCGGTCTCGGTCCCGTAGCCGGGGACCGACCAGTGGCCGGTCTGCTCGGCGGAGGTCTCGTAACCGAAGGCGGTGGACTGGTAGTCCAGGGAGACGCCGCCCTGGGTGGGGACGGTCGACAGATAGCCGTCGTGGTTCTCGAAGCCGGTGTATCCGTCGACGGGCTGCTGGGCGTAGCCGTTCTGGGGGGCGCTCCACGCGGTGGTGTCGTACGAGCCGGTGTCGTAGGAACCGTAGACGGCGCCGTAGTTGTAGCCCTGGCCCTGTGTTTCATAGGGCGTGAACGCTGAATCGCCAGCGAAAGTGGTGGTGGAAAGGCCGTCGTACCCGAAATCGGGGTACTGGCCCGACGAGGGGCGGTCGTTCACCAACTTCTCTTTCGCCTCGGCAGCGGGGGGCCTGGGTGGCCGAGGAATGTGGGGTCCTCGGAGGAGAGCAGTGGCGTGACTGTACCCGGCGGTTACACGCAACGACAATCTTCGGCGGCTTTTGTGCTCGGCGGAACCGGGCATTCGGCCGCCTTTCGGTCGGCTGTAGACCCACCCTTGGCCTTGAGTTCGAAAGATGTTCGACTGGCTGTCCGTCAGGCGACGGAAGAGGCACCGGGGTGCGGGAGGGCGGGCCGGGGTCCGTCGAGCGCCCGCCGGACCGCCGCGATGACGGCGGGGTGCACGGGCAGGGCGAGATGCCCGATGCCGGTGACCTGCACGTTCTCCACGAGCAGGTCCGGGTGGTCGATACGGGCCGTCCCGGTCGGGTCCATCAGCTCGTCGAACTCGCTCCAGAACGCCACGCACCGGGTCCGGCAGCCGGGCGCGGGGGCGTGCAGCTCCTTGAGCACCTCGGAACCCGGACGCATCTGCCGGACCAGGGGGTGCGCGTCCATGAAGGGCGCCACGCGGGTGCCGGAATGCGGGGTGCCGAGCGTGACGAGCGTGCGGACGCGCGCGTCACCGCCGAGGCGCTGGACGTAGTACCGCCCGACCAGTCCGCCGAGGCTGTGCCCCACCAGGTCCACCCGGTCCTGCCCCGTGCGCTCGCACAGCTCCTCGACGCGGCGGGCGAGATGCCGGGCCGTGACGCGCAGGTCGCGGGTGAAGGGGGAGTAGTTGTACGCCTCCACCTGCCGCAGGCCGCCGGCCCCGAGGGCGCGGCGCAGCAGGACGAAGACGGAGCGGTTGTCGGTGAACCCGTGCAGCAGCACCACCGGCGGCCGCGCATGGCCGGCGGCGGTGGCGGGTCGCTCCGGCTCCTGCAGTACCCCGGTGGGATACAGCAGGAGGTGCCCGCCGAGCACGAACGCTTCCAGTACGCCGGCCCGCAGCGCGGCCCCGGACAAGCTCATCCCCATGGACCGCCCCCCAGGTCCTCTTCTTGATCGGGACCGGGGCGAACGACCGCCCCGTGCCGTGCGGCTGTCGGCGCGGAGCGGTGGAACGCCATCCCACGTGTGATTTCCCCCTCCCGGTTGACCGCGAAACGGGGGTGTGCGCGATGCTGTACTTAACGTTCGTTCACTCGGGAGGCAGTGCGATGGGTGTGACCGGTCCGATCCGTGTGGTGGTGGCCAAGCCGGGCCTCGACGGCCACGACCGAGGCGCCAAGGTGATCGCGCGGGCCCTGCGGGACGCGGGCATGGAGGTGATCTACACCGGCCTCCACCAGACCCCCGAACAGATCGTCGACACGGCGATCCAGGAGGACGCCGACGCGATCGGTCTCTCGATCCTGTCGGGCGCGCACAACACGCTGTTCGCGCGCGTGCTGGAGCTCCTTGCGGAGCGCGACGCGGAGGACATCAAGGTGTTCGGTGGCGGCATCATCCCGGAGGCGGACATCGCTCCGCTGAAGGAGAAGGGCGTGGCCGAGATCTTCACCCCGGGCGCGACCACCACGGCCATCGTCGACTGGGTCCGCGCCCACGTCCGCCAGCCGGCGTAGCCCGTACCGGGGCCGAGGGCACCTCCGGCCGCTCCGCCGCGCGCGGGCACCGCTACCGCGGCCCGGCCCCCGCACCCCTGCGCCTCAAACGCCGGCGGGGCTGGGCGTGCCCTGAGGTCCGCCTGCCCGCGCGGCCGCCGCTGCGCTGTGCCCTTCCGGGCGCCGCCCGGACCAGCTCCTCAAACGCCGGAGGAGCTGGATCCGGGCCGGCCTCGGCCTGCGCGTGAACGTCGGTGGGGCTGGGGCATCCAGCCGTCCGGCGTTTGAGGACCGGGGTCTGGGGCGGAGCCCCAGGGGGTTCGGGCGGGGCCCGGTAGCCCCTCCCAGCCCGTCCGGCGTTTGAGGACCGGGTCAGGGTGGGGCCCTGGGAACGGTGGAAGGGTGGGTCGGGGACTTTGCCCCGCAGGGCTGCGCCCCCCGGCGCGCCGGCTGTCAGGGCGGTGGGGTCAGTTCTGCGTGCAAGGCTGCTCGCAGGCGCAGGGTGGCGAGCAGTCGCTGGAAGGCCTCCGACCAGTACGCCGCCGCACCTCCCTCCTCCACCGGCTCCTCCACCAGCACCTCGAGCCGCCCCGCCTCCGCAGGATCAAGGCACCGCTCCGCCAACCCCATCACCCCGCTGAAGCTCCACGGGTAGCCCCCCGCCTCCCGCGCGGAGTCCAGCGCCTCGATCACCGCTCCCCCCAGCGCCCCCGCCCACGGCACCACGCACACCCCGAGCAGCTGGAACGCCTCCGACAGCCCGTGTGCTCGTATGAACTCCGCGACCCACGCCGCCCGTTCCTCCTCCCCGAGGGTGGACAGGAGCTTCGCCCGCTCCGCCAGCGACGCCGTCGCCGGGCCCGCCGCGGGCGACGCGGACGCAGAGCCGAGCAGGGCCTGAGACCACGCGGGGTCGCCCTGCCGGACCGCGGCCCGGCACCAGGCCGCGTGCAGTTCCTCCGCCCAGCCCTCGGCCACCGGCAGGGCCACGATCTCCGCCGGGCCGAGCCCCCCGAACCGGTCCCGCCAGCACGACAGCGGCGCGGACTCCACCAGCTGCCCCAGCCACCAGGCCCGCTCCCCGCGACCGGCCGGCGGCCGTTTCACCACGCCGTCGCGGAGCATCCCCGCGTCGCACTCGGCCGGCGGAGTCACCCCCTCAGGGCCGACGCAGGCGAGCGCCCGCTCGGCCATCCGTGCGGCCAGCGCCGAGGTCGGCAGCGCCGACAGCAGCTCGGCGGCGGTCGCCCGGACATTGCGGCTGCGGTCGCCCAGCGCCGCTTCCAGGAAGGGTTCGTCGCCCGCGGACAGCCCCACCCGCAGGGAGTCGAGGAACATCAGCCGGTCCTCGGCCCGCTCGGTGCTCCAGGTGGTCTCCAGCAGCCGCGGTCCGGCGGCCGCCTCGTGGGCCCGTACGAGGCCGAGCAGCGCGACCCGCTCCGCGAACAGCCCCTCCTGCCACAGCCGTTCCACCGCCACGGAGTCCTCCGCGTCGGGCAGTTCGCCGGCGCCCCCGGATCCCCCGCGCAGTGCGAACCGCCAGTCCGGATTGAGCCGGGCGAGCCACAGTCCGCGCGGCCCGGCCAGGGCCAGCGCCTGCGGCCGGAGGTCGGTGCGGGCCCGCGCGACGTCCAGCAGCGCGGGTACGAGCGAGGCCGGGGCCCGGTAGCCGTGCCGGCCGGCGGCGGCCAGCCACTGCGGCAGCAGCTCCGTCAGGTCCGGGGCGGCCCCCCGCCGCCCGCTGCCGCTGCCGGCACCGGCCCGGCCGGCCAGCAGCTGCGCGAGCCGCCGCCGGGCCGGCTCCGGCGGTTCCGGGCGCGGGTCGCGCGGCGCGGGCTCGGGCCGGGGCCCCGCCTCGGCGGGTCTCAGCCCGGCCCGGCGCCGTACCGTCTGCAGGGCCGCTGCCCCGAGCAGGGCCTCGGGACTGCCCCGGCGCCGCTCGGTACCCAGCAGCGCGGCGGCGACGAGGTCGTCCCAGCTCCCGTCCCCGTGGGCCGTGGCCGTGGCCGTGTTCGGCGCTGTGTTCGTCGTCGTGGTCACCGGATCCCCTCCCTTTCCTTCGTGTGCCGTGCCCTGCTCCGGTCCCGCCCCCTCCGCGGGACCGGAGCAGCTCGATCGAACTGCGGCCTCTGACTGCGACCTCAACTGGCGTGGTTGTCGTCCACGAAAGCCCCCCGGCTCACTCGTTCCGAATGCGTCGGCGCCCCCGCGCCGCCGCTCTCCCCCTGCGCCCGCTCAGCCCAGCACCACCGGCTCCGAGGAGTCCGGCTGCCAGGCCGTCAGCGGGGTGAATCCGCGGTGTCCGCATTCGCCGAACACCGTCAGCGGGCCGCCGCCCGAGAGCGCGGCCAGCTGCCACAGCCCGGAACCGGGCCGGCTCCCGGCCCCGGTCAGGGGCACGGGCAGGGCGGACGTCCCCTCCGCGTCCGCCAATTGCCAGGCCTCCGCGGCCTCTTGTCCTCCCTTTCCCCCGTGTCTTCCTCCGTGTCCTCCTCCCGGTATCGGCACCACCGGGCCGAGCACCACCGGCCAGGACTCCAGCCAGGGGTCCTCGCGCAGTGCCGCGCCGTACGCCTCCAGTGCCGCTCCCGTGCTCACGCCGGTGGGCGCGGCCGGGCACGGCGCGGGCGGGGCGAACCCCTCCCCGAGATCCGCCCGCAGCCCCGCCGAGCCGGGCCGGAAGCGGGCTTCCGCCTCCAGCACCAGTCCGACGGGCAGGGCCAGCCCCGGCGGTCGCCCGGGCGGGCCGAAGTCCAGGACCAGGGCCGGCCGGCCGCCCGTCAGCCCGCGCAGCCATGTCCGGCGGGTGATGAGACGGCCGTCCGGAGACGCCGTGTCGTACTGGGCCAGCACGAGCCAGCGGTCCCGTACGGCCTCGCCCTCCGTCCGGGGCTGCAGTCCCAGACGGCTGCGGACCGTCGCGGCCAGCGGCTCCGGCAGTCCGGAAACCCCCAGCCAGGCCCGGTCCAGCAGGTGCAGCAGCGCGGCCTCCTCCAGCATCCGGGCGGGCCAGCCGGTGCCGCAACTGGGTATCGTCCCCAACTCCCTTACCCGTGCGGCCAGTCCGGGAGCCTGGGCGTCGACCATCCGGGCGGCGGTCTCCTCCCAGGCCGCGTATCCCGCGCGCTCCTGACCTGCGAGGCCGTCGCGCACCAGGTCCGCCAGCCGCTGTTCCAGCTCGGTGACGCCCGCGCTGATCCGTGCCGCCCGCCGCTCGGCCCGCTTGCGGGCCGCCTCCGCGTCGGCCGGCACGGCCCGGCCGGGCCCCCCGGCGGCGGGCCGTGCGGCCTTCTCCGCCCGCGCCGTGAGCCACTCGGCGGCCCAGTCCGGAGCCTCGGCCTGATCGCCGGCCGGGGTGCCGGCCGGGGTGCCGAGCCCCTCCGCGGCCCGGAGCAGCAGCAGGCCCAGCGCGTGCTTGCACGGGAACTTCCGGCTCGGGCAGGAGCACTTGTAGGCGGGCCCGGACAGATCGACGACCGTCCGGTACGGCTTGCTGCCGCTGCCCTTGCACAACCCCCACACCGCACCGGAAGCGGAACCTCCGGTCTGTGACCACGGCCCCGCACCGCCGAGTCTGGCCCCCGCCTTGCGTGAGGCGTCGTCAGGAGCCAGAGCCAGTACCTGTTCCGCTGTCCAGCGGACCCCCTGCTCAGTCATGTGTTCCACCGTAGAGACCCCCACTGACAATCGCCCTGACCTGCAACAACACATCTCCCGGGGGCTGTTGTCAGTGGTCGGGTGCATCGTGGTTCCAGCAGTCGGGAGCGGCTGCGGAGCATTGGAGGGGGACCATGGCCACGACCGGGAACGAGACCACCGCAGAGGCGCTGCGACCGCACGCCGAAGACGCCTTCGCACACGAACTGAAAGCCCTGGCGGCCGCCGACGACCGGCCCCGCCCGGCCCGCTGGAAACTCTCCCCGTGGGCCGTGGCCACGTACCTGCAGGGCGGCACCCTCGAAGACGGCACCGTCATCACGCCCAAGTACGTCGGCCCGCGCCGGATCGTCGAAGTCGCCGTCACCACCCTCGCCACCGACCGCGCGCTGCTGCTCCTCGGCGTGCCCGGCACCGCCAAGACCTGGGTGTCCGAGCACCTGGCCGCGGCCGTCAGCGGAGACTCCACCCTCCTCGTCCAGGGCACCGCCGGCACCCCGGAGGAGGCCATCCGGTACGGCTGGAACTACGCCCGCCTCCTCGCCCACGGACCGAGCCGCGAAGCGCTCGTACCGAGCCCGGTCATGCGGGCCATGGCCGAGGGCATGACGGCCCGCGTCGAGGAGCTCACGCGGATCCCCGCGGACGTCCAGGACACCCTGATCACCGTCCTGTCCGAGAAGACGCTCCCGATACCGGAGCTCGGCCAGGAGGTGCAGGCCGTCCGCGGCTTCAACCTCATCGCCACCGCCAACGACCGCGACCGCGGGGTCAACGAGCTCTCCAGCGCACTGCGCAGGCGCTTCAACACCGTGGTCCTGCCGCTGCCCGCCACCGCCGACGCCGAGGTCGACATCGTCGCCCGCCGCGTCGACCAGATGGGCCGCGCCCTGGACCTGCCCGCGGCCCCGGAGGGCCTGGAGGAGATCCGCCGCGTGGTCACCGTCTTCCGCGAGCTGCGCGGCGGAGTCACCGACGACGGGCGTACGAAGATCAAGTCGCCCAGCAGCACCCTGTCCACGGCCGAGGCCATCTCGGTGGTCACGGGCGGCCTCGCCCTGGCCGCCCACTTCGGGGACGGCGTCCTGCGCCCCTCGGACGTGGCCGCGGGGATCCTCGGGGCCGTCGTCCGGGACCCGGCGGCCGACCAGGTCGTCTGGCAGGAGTACCTGGAGGCCGTGGTCCGCGAGCGGGACGGCTGGAAGGACTTCTACCGGGCCTGCCGGGAGGTGACGGCATGAGCCCGGGGACGGCACGGCGGACCGGGACCCCTGGCACCGCGGGTCCGCTGCTGCTGGGCGTACGGCACCACGGGCCCGGCTCGGCCCGCGCGGTGCGGGCCGCCCTGGACGCGGCGCTGCCGGCGGCGGTGCTGATCGAGGGACCGCCGGAGGGGGACGCCCTGCTCCCGCTGGCCGCGGACCCGGGGATGCGGCCGCCCGTCGCCCTGCTGGCCCATGCGGCCGACGACCCCGGCCGGGCCGCGTTCTGGCCGCTGGCCGGGTTCTCCCCGGAATGGGCCGCCATCCGGTGGGCGCAGGAGCGGGAGGTGCCGGTCCGGTTCATCGACCTCCCGGCCGCGCACTCGCTGGCCGTGCCGGAGGACGGGGAGGAGGCGGCGGACGGCGAGGGGGCGGGGCACGGACCCGGGTCCGTACGGCTGGACCCGCTGGCCGTGCTCGCCGGGACCGCCGGGTACGAGGACCCCGAGCGCTGGTGGGAGGACGTGGTCGAGCACCGAGGCGGGTGCGGACCGGCGGCCGACCCGCTGGGCGTGTTCGAGGCGCTCGGGGAGGCCATGGGCGCCCTGCGCGAGGAGTACGGGGCCGGCGGCCACCACCGGGACCTGGTGCGCGAGGCGTACATGCGGCAGCGGATGCGGGCCGCGCGCCGGGAGTTCGGCGACGCCTACGCGGTGGTCTGCGGGGCCTGGCACGTCCCGGCCCTGCGGGCGAGGACCACCGCGGCGGCGGACAAGGCGCTCCTCGCCGGACTGCCCAAGGTCAAGGTGGAGACCACCTGGGTGCCCTGGACCCACCGGCGCCTCGCCCGGGCCGGAGGCTACGGCGCGGGCATCACCTCGCCCGGCTGGTACGCACACCTCTTCGCGGCCCCGGACCGGCCGGTCGAGCGCTGGCTGACCAAGGTCGCGGGCCTGCTCCGCGACGAGGACCGGCACGTGTCCCCGGCCCACGTCATCGAAACGGTCCGGCTCGCCGACACCCTCGCCGCGATGCGGGGCCGGCCGGTGCCCGGGCTGACGGAAACCCTGGAAGCCGTCCGGGCCGTGATGTGCGACGGCTCCGACATACCGCTCGCGCTGATCGAGGACCGGCTCGTCGTGGGGGACGTGCTCGGCGAAGTCCCCGATGCGGCGCCCGTCGTACCGCTCCAGCGCGACCTGACCCGGCAGCAGCGCTCGCTGCGCCTCAGACCCGAGGCCCAGGACCGGGAGCTGGAGCTCGACCTGCGCAAGGACACCGACGCGGCCAAGTCCCTGCTCCTGCACCGGCTGAGGCTCCTCGGCATCGACTGGGGGCTCCCGACGGCCTCCCGAGGGAGCACCGGCACCTTCCGCGAGACCTGGCGGCTGCGCTGGGAACCGGAACTCGCGGTACGGGTCGCCGAGGCCGGCATCTGGGGGACCACCGTCCCCGGGGCGGCCACCGCCAAGGCCGAGGCCGACGCGGCCGCTGCTGCGGAGCTGGGAGAAGTCACCGCCCTGGCCGAGCGGTGCCTGCTGGCCGGGCTCTCCGAGGCCCTGCCGGCCGTCCTGCGGGCCCTCGCCGACCGGGCCGCACTGGACACCGATGTGGCGGGCCTGGCCGAGGCACTGCCCGCGCTGGCCCGTTCGCTGCGGTACGGGGACGTACGCGGCACCGACGCGGCGGCGCTCGGGACGGTGGCGGCGGGGCTCGCCGAGCGGATATGCGTGGCGCTGCCGCCCGCCTGCGCGGCGGGACTGGACGCCGACGCGGCGGAGGAACTGCGGGGGCACGTGGACGGCGTGCACGGCGCGATCGGGCTGCTCGATGCGGAGGGGCTCCGGGAGCGGTGGTCGGCGGTGCTGCGGACGCTGGCCGGGCGGGACACCGTCCCCGGGCTCCTCCGCGGACGGGCGGCGCGGCTGCTGCTCGACGACGGGCGGCTGGAGCCCGGGGAGACCGCGCGGCTGATGGGGCTCTCGCTTTCACCGGCGAGCGCGCCGGCCGACGCGGCGGGCTGGATCGAGGGGTTCGCGGGCGGGGCCTCGGGCGGCGGGACGCTGCTGGTGCACGACGAGCGGCTGCTCGGGCTGATCGACGGGTGGCTGGTGTCGGTGCCGGAGCGGGCCTTTGTGGATGTGCTGCCGCTCCTGCGGAGGACCTTCGGTGGGTACGAGGCGGGGGTGCGGCGGGCGCTGGGGGAGCTGGTGCGGCGGGGGCCGGGCGGGGCGGGGGCCGCGGTGGCGGCTGCGCCGGGCGGCTTTGGTCCGGAGCTGGACCCCGTCCGGGCGGATGCGGTGGTTCCGCTGGTGCGGCTGCTGTTGGCGGGGGCGCCGGCCTGACCCGGGCCGGGGCCCGGCCCCGGGCCGCGCCCGAGCGGGGCAGCGGCATCGGGCCGCGCGGGGTGGTCGGTATGGCTTCGAGAGCGGGAGGCAAGCAGATGGCTGGTGCGGGAGCGGACGGCGCAGAGCGGTTGCGGCGGTGGCGGATGGTGTTGGGCGGGGGAGAGGGGGAGGGGACCGGGGTGGCGTTGAGCGGGGCCGATGCGGGGATGGATGCCGCGCTCGGGGCGCTCTACGGGGCCGACGGCGGCAGCAAGCGGGCGGGGGAGAGGTCGGCCGGGCTCGGGGGGTCCGCGCCCAACGTGGCGCGGTGGCTCGGGGATGTGCGGACGTACTTTCCCGCCTCCGTCGTGCAGGTCATGCAGCGGGACGCGATCCAGCGGCTCGGGCTGGCCGCGCTGCTCCTGGAGCCCGAGATGCTGGAGGCGGTGGAGCCGGACGTGCACCTGGTCGGCACGCTGCTCTCCCTCAACAAGGCCATGCCCGAGACCACCCGGGAGACCGCCCGCGCCGTCGTCAGGAAGGTGGTGGAGGAACTGGAGAAGCGGCTCGGCAGCCGGACGCGGGCCACGCTGAACGGCGCGCTCGACCGGTCCGCCAGGATCAGCCGGCCGCGGCACGCGGACATCGACTGGGACCGGACCATCCGGGCGAACCTGAAGAACTACCTCCCGGAGTACCGGACCGTCGTTCCCGAGCGGCTGGTCGGCTACGGCCGCGCCGGTCGGGCGGTGAAGAAGGAGGTGGTGCTGTGCATCGACCAGTCGGGGTCCATGGCGGCCTCCGTCGTCTACGCCTCCGTCTTCGGGGCGGTGCTGGCCTCGATGCGTTCGATCGCGACCCGGCTGGTGGTCTTCGACACCGCCGTGGTGGATTTGACCGACCAGCTCGACGATCCCGTCGACGTGCTCTTCGGGACCCAGCTCGGTGGCGGTACGGACATCAACCGCGCGCTGGCCTACTGCCAGTCGAAGATCACCCGGCCCGCCGACACCGTCGTCGTCCTCATCAGTGATCTCTATGAGGGCGGGATACGCGACGAGATGCTGAAGCGGGTCGCGGCGATGAAGGCCGCGGGGGTGGAGTTCGTAACCCTGCTCGCGCTGTCCGACGAGGGCGCGCCCGCCTACGACCGGGACCATGCGGCCGCCCTCGCAGCGCTGGGCGCCCCGGCGTTCGCCTGCACTCCCGACCTGTTTCCGGAGGTGATGGCCGCGGCGCTGGAGAAGCGTCCCCTGCCCGTCCCGTGACGTCCGGTCCTCGGTGGATCGCACGAAGATGCAGTTCAACCGTGAGGCGATCTGTGACAGGTATCACCGCTCAGGTGTGATCTGCGATTTAGGGACCTACGTCCCACGGGGATAACCTGCGGGACGGACATGCCGCGTCCACGGTCACCGTGTGCGCCTTCCTTGTGACAGCGCCGTCACGTTGCCCTCCGCGGCACGCCCACGCAGATAGCAGACAACCGCGAATCACTGCGAATCTTTGAAGACAAGGGACGGACGCGCGTGGACCTGTTCGAGTACCAGGCGAGGGACCTCTTCGCCAAGCACGGTGTACCGGTGCTGGCCGGTGAAGTGATCGACACGCCTGAGGCGGCTCGCGAGGCCACCGAGCGGCTGGGCGGCAAGTCGGTCGTCAAGGCGCAGGTGAAGGTCGGAGGCCGCGGCAAGGCCGGTGGCGTCAAGCTGGCCGCCAACGCGGACGAGGCCGTCGCCCGTGCGACGGACATCCTCGGCATGGACATCAAGGGCCACACGGTCCACAAGGTGATGATCGCCGAGCTGTCCCCGGAGATCGAGGCCGAGTACTACGTCTCGTACCTCCTCGACCGCACCAACCGCACCTTCCTGGCCATGGCCTCGGTGCAGGGCGGCATGGACATCGAGGAAGTCGCGGAGAAGACCCCCGAGGCCCTCGCGAAGGTTCCGGTCAACGCGGTCGACGGTGTCGACATCGCCAAGGCCCGCGAGATCGTGGCCCTGGCGAAGTTCCCGGCCGACGTGGCCGAGGGCGTCGCCGAGGCGATGGTGACCCTGTGGAAGACCTTCGTCGCCGAGGATGCGCTCCTCGTCGAGGTCAACCCGCTGGTCAAGACCAAGGACGGCCGCATCCTGGCCCTCGACGGCAAGGTCTCGCTCGACGAGAACGCCGAGTTCCGTCAGCCGGGCCACGAGGAGTTCGTGGACCACGCTGCCGCGAACCCGCTCGAGGCCGCTGCGAAGGCGAAGAACCTCAACTACGTCAAGCTCGACGGTGAGGTCGGCATCATCGGCAACGGCGCGGGTCTCGTCATGAGCACCCTCGACGTCGTCGCGTACGCCGGCGAGAACCACGGCGGCGTGAAGCCGGCCAACTTCCTGGACATCGGCGGTGGCGCCTCCGCCGCCGTCATGGCCAACGGTCTCGAGATCATCCTCGGCGACCCGGACGTCAAGTCCGTCTTCGTCAACGTCTTCGGTGGCATCACCGCGTGCGACGAGGTAGCCAACGGCATCGTCCAGGCGCTGCAGCTGCTCGCGGACAAGGGCGAAGAGGTCAAGAAGCCCCTCGTCGTCCGCCTCGACGGCAACAACGCCGAGCTGGGTCGCAAGATCCTCTCGGACGCCAACCACCCGCTGGTGCAGCGCGTGGACACCATGGACGGCGCGGCCGACAAGGCCGCCGAGCTCGCGGCTGCGAAGTAAGGGCAGAGGTCACAGACTCACATGGCTATCTTCCTCAACAAGGACAGCAAGGTCATCGTCCAGGGCATGACCGGTGCCACGGGCATGAAGCACACCAAGCTGATGCTGGCTGACGGCACCAACATCGTCGGCGGCGTGAACCCGCGCAAGGCCGGCACCACCGTCGACTTCGACGGCACCGAGGTCCCGGTCTTCGGGACCGTCGAAGAGGCGATGAAGGCGACGGGCGCCAACGTGTCCGTGCTCTTCGTCCCGCCGGCCTTCGCCAAGGCCGCCGTGGTCGAGGCGATCGACGCCGAGATCCCCCTCGCCGTGGTCATCACCGAGGGCATCGCGGTGCACGACTCCGCCGCCTTCTGGGCGTACGCGACCGCCAAGGGCAACAAGACCCGCATCATCGGCCCGAACTGCCCGGGTCTGATCACCCCCGGCCAGTCCAACGCCGGCATCATCCCGGGCGACATCACCAAGCCCGGCCGCATCGGTCTCGTGTCCAAGTCGGGCACGCTGACCTACCAGATGATGTACGAGCTCCGTGACATCGGCTTCTCCTCCGCCGTCGGCATCGGTGGCGACCCGGTCATCGGCACCACGCACATCGACGCCCTCGAGGCGTTCGAGGCGGACCCCGACACCGACCTGATCGTCATGATCGGCGAGATCGGCGGCGACGCCGAGGAGCGTGCGGCGGACTTCATCGCGAAGAACGTCACCAAGCCGGTCGTCGGCTACGTCGCGGGCTTCACCGCCCCCGAGGGCAAGACCATGGGTCACGCCGGAGCCATCGTCTCCGGTTCTTCTGGCACCGCACAGGCCAAGAAGGAGGCCCTCGAGGCCGCGGGCGTGAAGGTCGGCAAGACGCCGACCGAGACCGCGAAGCTGGCGCGCGAGATCCTGAACGCCGCGCAGTAGACAGCGCTCGGCAAACGGGCGTGGCCCGCACCCTGTGAGGGGTGCGGGCCACGCCCGTTTCCGTACGCGGGGGATGCCCGGCGGGCCGCTATTCGAGGCTCGGCGCGATCCGGGAGGGACCGGCCGAGGGATCGGACAGCAGCTTGTCGTGGAGCTGCCGGCCCTCGTCTGTGAGCTGCTGCGGACCGCTGTGCGGGGGGACGCCCGACACGCTCGTGCCGGGCGCGCGCGGAGGCTCGTACTCGGTCGGAGCGGTCACCCAGGTGTAGGCCGTCGCCGCGGTGATGACCGCCGTCACCCCGACCACCGCACGCGTCCACAGCCGGGTGCGGTGCTCTCCGGCGACCCGTACGGCGGCTGCCGCGCGCGGCTCCAGCCGGCCGGGCGGCCGCAGCGAGCCGAGCCGCTCGCGCAGCACGGCGGACTGCTTCGCGGGGGCTACGCCGTCCAGTTCGGGGAGCCGGTCGGTGAGGTCGTCGTGCGCGTTCAGGAGGCGGCTGCCGGCGGTCGGCGTGGACGCCTCGGTCTCGGCGGCGGTGTCGGGGAGGTCCAGCCCGACGCCGTCGTAGAGCAGCACGGTGCGGCGGTGGGCCGGGGGCAGATCGAGCATCGCGTCCAGGAGGATGCGGTCCGCGGGGTCGGCCGGGGGCTTGTCGGGGTGCCGGTGGGAGCGCCGGAACCGGTGCCACGGGGAGAGCGCGTACTCGTACGTGGCCGCGCGCACCCACCCGACCGGATCGGGATCGGTGGCGACCTCGGGCCAGCGCTCCCACGCCTGCTGGAAGGCGCGCTCCACGGCCTCGCAGGCGAGGGCGCGGCGGCCGGTGAGGAGGTAGGCCTGGCGGGCCAGGGCCGGGGCGGTGCGGTCGTAGAGGGCGTCGAAGGCGGACACCGGCGTGGCCGCCGGGGCATCGTCCCCGGCGGGGGCGGTACGGGCCCCCGCGCGGGCGTCCTCGCCGGCCCCCGGGGAGCCGGACCCGGGCGTGTCCCCGGCGGCCTTCCGGGCAGCCTTCCGGCCGGCTTTCGCGGTGCCGGTCCGCGCGGCGGCTTCGGAGCCCGCCCCGGCGGGGCTTTCCGTGCTCGGGGCGGTGCCCGGCCCGGCGGCCTGGCCAGAGCGGGGCCCGGAGTCGGGTCCGGCTCCTGAGCCGATGTCAGGACGCTTGTCCGTGCCGGTGCCGGTGCCGGTGCCGGGGGTGGTGCTCGGTGCGGTGGCCTTGCCGGAGCGGGGCTCGGAGTCGGGGTCGGTGCCTGAGGCGGTGCCAGGGCCCTTGTCCGTGCCCGTGCCCGTGCCGGGGGCGGTTCCAGGTGCGGCGGCCTTGCCGGAGCGGGGCCCGGAGTCGGGTCCGGTGGCTGTGCCGGTGTCAGGGCCCTTGCCGGCGCCCTTGCCGGTGCCGGGGGTGGTGCTCGGTGCGGTGGTCTTGTTGGAGCGGGGCTCGGAGTCGGGACGGGTGCCTGAGGCGGTGTCAGGGCCCTTGCCCGCGCCGGCGCCGCTGCCCGTACCCGTACCCGTGCCGCTGCCAGCGCCAGCGCCCGTACCCGTGCCCGTGCCCGACGGGAGGGGGCCGCTCGGGCGGAGGGCCGCGCGGCCGCCGCCCCCGCCGCCCGCGGCGGCTCCGGCCTTGACCGGGGACTTGGCCTCGTGCCGGGGCATCCCGACCGGGGGCTTCGAGGCGCGCTTGACGGCGGCCTTGGGCCGGGTCTGCGCGCCGACGGGCCGGGTGAGTCCGCGCATCATGCGCAGCCCGAACCGGCCCTCAGGGGTCTCCGCGGCTGACGCCGCGTCCGCATCCGCGGGGGCGGTGTCGGTTGCCGCCCCGGGGTCGTTCGCCGCGCCTTCTGCGGCGCTGCCGAGTCGGCTGCCGGGCGCGCCGCCCGGAGCTGATGCCCCGTCCGCGTCGGCCCCGGCGGGGCCGGTTGCGGCGGACGCCCCGGCGGCGGACGCCCCGGCGCCGGACGCCCCGGCGCCGGACGTCCCGACGGCGGAGGCGCCGGACTGCGTCACCGCGGTGCCGTTGGCCCAGGCGGGCCGGGTCTGCCGTGCGGGCGTACCGGTCCCGGCGGCCGCCGCCCCGGCGTTGTCGGCGCGATCGTGTGCCGGCGTACCGGTGGTGGAGCGGGACCCCGTGCCTTCACCGTGGTCGCGCACGAACGTGCCGGTGGCGGAGCCGGCCCCGGCGCTCTCGGTGCGGTCGCGCGCGGGCGTGCCCGTGCCGGATCTTGCCCCCGCCCCCGCGCCCCCGGCGCCGTCACGCGCGGGCGTACCCGTACCGGCCCCCGCCCCCGCGCCCCCGGCACCCGCCGCAGGGCTGCCGGCCGCCCGGTCCGGGTGCGCCGTGGCCGAGGGGTTCCGGTCGGGGCCGGTCTGGGAACCCGAGCCCTCGGTCCGGGACGTGGGCCCCGAGGGGGCGTCCGCGGACAGGCGGTTCAGGAGCTTGGAGTAGGCCTCCAGCTTGCGGCCCCGGGGGTGGGTGCGGCCGGTCTCCCAGGAGCGGACCGTGTTGGAGGTGACGCCCACCGCCGCCGCGACCTCTTCGTGCGTCAGATCGGCTGCTTCGCGCAGGCGTCGGCGTTCCTTCGGGGTGGGGAGGCCCAGCTCCGTGACGCTTTGTGTCATGCCACACTCCCCGCGACCCGGACGCCCTGAGCGAAAAAGTACATAAACGTATATTGAGCGACACCACGGGCATTCGCCTGTTACCCGCCCATAGCGCGTGTCGTTGGCACCATGGACATGGCGGGTGACCCGATGGAGGTCCGCCCTCCTGAGGCGCCGTCACGCGCCGGACCCGGACCCGCCCACGGGCAACGCCAGGAATCGCAGGTCACGACAGATGCGAAGAGAACTCCCGCGCCGCACGCCGACGATGGCGGGACCCATTGCGTTCCGGGCCGGAGCCCGGGGCATCCGGGGAGGCAACCGGTGACCGAACGCGGACCCTCGTCGCCCCTTCCCCCCAGAGCGGCCATAGGGCGCCGCCGGTCGCCGGCGGCCGCCGCGTGCGTCGTGGGCGGGGCCGTCGCCGCGGTGCTGGGGCTCGGCTTCCTCGCCGTGCTCGTCATCGTGCTGTGGATCAGCTCCCCCTACCCCGACAGCGGCCCCGGCGGCGCCCTGCACCTCGCCGCGGGCCTCTGGCTGCTCGCCCACGGCACCGACCTCGTCCGCTACGAAACCCTCTCCGGGGTGCCCGCCCCCGTCGGCCTGACCCCGCTGCTGCTGGTGGCCCTGCCCGCGCTGCTCATCCGGCGCGCCGCCCGGCTGGGCAGCGCCGCGCAGGAGGACCGGGGCGCGGAGCCGCTGCCCGCGGGCGTGGTGTTCTGCGCCGTGCTCTGCGGCTACCTCGGGGTCGGCGCCCTGGCCGTCGTGTACGCCGCGGCCGGGCCGATGCCCGCCGACCCGCTCAGCGCGGCCCGGCACCTTCCGGTCTTCGCCGCCCTCGCCGCCGCGGGCGGGGTCTGGGAGTCCCGGGGGAGGCCGCTCGGACAGCTGCCCGGCCGGCTCACCCGGCCCCGCTACGCCCTCGCGCTGCGGGCCGGCGCCGGCGGGGTGCTGGTGCTCCTCGCGGGCGGAGCCCTGCTGGCCGGGGCCTCGCTGGCCTGGCACGGGGCGGAGGTGCGGGGCTCCTTCGGGGCGCTGACCGGGGACTGGTCGGGCCGCTTCGCGGTGCTGCTGCTGGCCCTCGCGCTGATCCCGAACGCCGTCGTGTGGGGCGCCTGCTACGCCCTCGGCCCCGGCTTCGCGCTGGGCACCGGCGCCGCCGCGACCCCGCTCGGCTTCGACGGCTCGCCGGCGCTGCCGGGCTTCCCGCTCCTCGCGGGGCTCCCCGTGCAGGGCCCCGGCACGCCGCTGACCTGGGCCGTCGGCGCGGTACCGGTGGTGGCCGGGCTGGCGGTGGGCTGGTTCGCGGTACGCCGGGCGCGCGAGGTCTCGTACGGGGAGACCGCGCTCACGGCGGCCCTGGGCTCCCTGGTATGCGCCCTGGCGACGGCGGCGCTCGCCGCGGCTTCGGCGGGGCCGCTCGGATCCCGGGAGCTGGCCGCCTTCGGCCCCGTGTGGTGGCAGGCGGGCGGAGCGGCCCTGGGCTGGACCCTGGTGCTCGCGGTCCCGCTGGCCGTCGCCGTGCACGCCTGGCGGAACCGGCCCGCGCAGGGCCCGGCCGGGGCGGACTCCGGGGACCGCTGGCACGACAGCGGCGTACGGGAGGTGCGCTGGGCGGCCCTGCGCCGTGCGGCGGGCACGCTGATCCCGGACTTCTCCGGCACGCCGGCGGAGGGCGCCGGGCCGCCCCCGGCCCGGGTTCCGGAGGAAGGCCCCCGGCCGGTGTCCACACCGCCGAAGCGTCCCGTGCTGGTCATGCCCGGCCTCAAGCTGGACCTGACCCCGATCCCGCTCACCGCGCTGCCCGCGCAGCCGCCGCCGGCGACGACCGGCACACCACCGGCCCCGGCCGCGGCCCCGCTCGTCCCGCCGGTGAGCGGAGCCCGCGTACTGGCGCGCCGGAAGCCGCCGGCGCCGCCGAGTACGGAAGCGGCAACGCAAGCGGAAGTGGACTCCGCGCAGCCCGCCGAGCCGGAGGCCGCCCGGATCGACTGACTAGCGCTGGACTTCGAGCATCTTGCCGATGAAGTTGTCCGGCAACAGGTCGTTGCACTGCAGCTCGGCCGGCTTGGTGAGGGCGTCCTGCTTGCAGACGTAGAAGTCCTTGTACGCGAGCTGCACCGCGTACGAGGACAGCGCCAGCAGGATCGCCAGCGAAGCGGTCACCAGGCCGCTCGTCGCCGCCGTCCGCTGGGGCCGGGCGGCTGCGCCCAGCGCCGACAGTCCGCCCTGGGCCGCCGCGGAGCCGGCTCCGGCAGCCGTGTCCGTACCGGCGCCCCGGCCCGTTCCCGTCCCCACGTCCGCAGCCGTGGCGCCGGCGGAACCCGAGGCACCAGAGGCGCCCGAGGCTTCCTGCGCCCCGTCGCCCGAAGGCTTCGCCGGGGTCCCGCGCAGCGCGCTGATCCCCCAGTACAGGGCGAGCGCGCCCAGCAGCAGCCCCATCGACGGGATGCCGAAGACCCCGAAGAAGAAGCCCCACATGCCGGCCAGCAGCGCGTACCGCGCCCGCCGCTGGATCGGGTCCGTCGGGTCCCAGCGCGCCGGTCCCGTCCCGGGGGTGCCGGGCCCCGTGCCCGGCCCCGACCCGGGGTTCTGCTGGTCGCGGCCGTCACTGCCGGCGCGCGGCTCCCAGAGCTGGTCGGGCCGGCCTTCCGGGGGCGCCGCGAAGGGGTTGTCGTCGGTGGGGCGGTCGGGCTGGGGGCGGTCCGGCATCGGGTGTGTTTCATCCCCTGTGTCGTGGACGCCGCTGGGACGTCCGAGGCCTGTTTACGGCGTGTACGCCAGACGCTACCGCCCGCCCGTCCCCCCGTCCCTCGGGGGCCGTCCGGTGTGCCGGTATCGTTGCAGGCGGTCGGAGGCTTCGTAGGGTCCCCCGTATCTCGGGTGCCCGAAGTTTCATGCGATCGCACAAGACGAACGACGCGCCCCCGGTTCACGCCGGGAGGCGCCCCCGCTCGACGAGAAAGGGCCTCCCATGGCCGCCTCCCGCCTGGTCGTGCTGGTCTCCGGATCCGGCACCAACCTCCAGGCCCTGCTCGACGCCATCGACGCCCACCCCGGCGGACCCGAGGGCTTCGGCGCCGAAGTCGTCGCCGTGGGGGCCGACCGCGAGAACATCGCCGGCCTGGAGCGCGCCGAGAAGGCCGGGATCCCCACCTTCGTGTGCCCGGTCAAGGCCTACGCGAGCCGTGCGGAGTGGGACGCCGCCCTGACGGAGGCCACGGACGCGCACGCGCCGGACCTCGTGGTCTCGGCGGGGTTCATGAAGATCGTCGGGCCGGAGTTCATCGGCCGCTTCGGCGGCCGGTTCGTCAACACGCACCCCGCCCTCCTCCCGGCCTTCCCCGGCGCCCACGGCGTACGGGACGCCCTCGCCTACGGCGCGAAGGTCACCGGCTGCACCGTCCACTTCGTGGACGCCGGCGTGGACACCGGTCCGATCATCGCCCAGGGTGTGGTCGAGGTCCGGGACGAAGAGGACGAAGCCGCTCTCCATGAGCGGATCAAGGAAGTCGAGCGCGAGCTGCTCGTCGACGTCGTGGGGCGCCTGGCCCGGCACGGCTACCGCATCGAGGGACGAAAGGTAACAATCCAGTGACCGCCGCAGAGGCCGCAGGGACCGTAGAGACCGTGACCGCAGAGGGCGAGGACCTCGCCGCGTCGAAGCGCCCGATCCGGCGCGCGCTCATCAGCGTCTACGACAAGACGGGACTGGAAGAGCTGGCCCGCGGTCTGCACGAGGCGGGTGTCGCGCTCGTCTCGACCGGCTCCACCGCTTCGAAGATCGCCGCCGCCGGGGTGCCCGTCACCAAGGTCGAGGAGCTGACCGGCTTCCCCGAGTGCCTGGACGGCCGGGTCAAGACCCTGCACCCGCGCGTGCACGCCGGCATCCTGGCGGACCTGCGCCTGGAGGACCACCGCAACCAGCTCGCCGAGCTGGGCGTCGAGCCCTTCGACCTGGTGATCGTCAACCTCTACCCCTTCCTCGCGACCGTGCAGTCGGGCGCCACCGAGGACGAGTGCGTGGAGCAGATCGACATCGGCGGCCCCTCGATGGTCCGCGCCGCCGCCAAGAACCACCCCTCGGTGGCCGTGGTCACCAGCCCGGCGCGCTACGACGCCGTGATCGCCGCGGCCCAGGGCGGCGGCTTCGACCTCACCGCCCGCAAGCGGCTCGCGGCCGAGGCCTTCCAGCACACCGCCGCGTACGACGTGGCCGTGGCCTCCTGGTTCACGAACACCTACGCCCCCGAGCCGGAGGCCGTGCTCCCCGAGTTCCTGGCCGGCGCCTGGGAGCGCAAGTCCACCCTCCGCTACGGCGAGAACCCGCACCAGGCGGCCGCGCTGTACACGGACGGGCAGCCGGGCGGGCTCGCCAACGCCGAGCAGCTGCACGGCAAGGAGATGTCCTACAACAACTACGTGGACACCGACGCGGCCCGCCGCGCCGCCTACGACCACGAAGAGCCCTGCGTCGCGATCATCAAGCACGCCAACCCGTGCGGCATCGCCGTGGGCAAGGACGTCGCCGAGGCCCACCGCAAGGCGCACGCCTGCGACACGGCCTCCGCCTTCGGCGGGGTCATCGCCGTCAACCGCCCGGTGAGCGTCGAGCTCGCCGAGCAGGTCGCGGAGATCTTCACCGAGGTCATCGTGGCCCCCGACTTCGAGCCGGGCGCCGTCGAGGTCCTGGCGAAGAAGAAGAACATCCGCGTCCTGAAGGTCGAGGACGCCCCGCAGCAGGCGGCCGAGCTGAAGCCCGTCTCGGGCGGCGTGCTGCTCCAGCAGAGCGACCTCGTCCAGGCCGAGGGCGACGACCCGGCCACCTGGACCCTCGCCACCGGCGATGCCCTCTCCGCCGACGAGCTCGCCGACCTCGCCTTCGCCTGGAAGGCCTGCCGGGCCGTCAAGTCCAACGCGATCCTGCTCGCCAAGGACGGTGCCTCGGTCGGCGTCGGCATGGGCCAGGTCAACCGCGTGGACTCCGCGAAGCTGGCCGTCGAGCGGGCGGGCGCCGAGCGCGCGCAGGGCTCGTACGCCGCCTCCGACGCCTTCTTCCCCTTCCCGGACGGGCTGGAGATCCTGACGGCCGCCGGCATCAAGGCCGTGGTCCAGCCGGGCGGTTCGATGCGCGACGAGCTGGTGATCGAGGCCGCGAAGGCGGCGGGCGTGACGATGTACCTCACCGGGACCCGTCACTTCTTCCACTGAGCCACCGGGCCTCTGAGCCGACCGGGCCATGTGTACGGCGAAGGCCGCCCACCGCAGCAGTGCGGGGGGCGGCCTTCGCCGTGACCGGGGGCGGGCGGTGCGCCGGAGCGTCAGTACCGGGGGCGGCCGAAGTACGCGCCCGCGGCGGAGTTGGCCAGGCCGATGACGATCCACAGGCCGAGGCCGAGCGAGATCAGCGAGAGCACCATCGAGAACGCGGTGGCACCTGCCGCGGCACCGTGCGCGCTGCTGAGCGTGATGATGTTGCCGATCAGGCCGATGACGGCGAAGAGGGTCTGGATCGAGCCGTAGATGATCCCGGAGACCCGCACGCCGCCGCGGCCCTTGCCCAGCTTGGCGGCGGTCAGGATCGGCCACAGGGAGAGGGCGACCAGGCCGATGCCGAGGATGACGAAGAAGACGCTCAGGGCGGTGGCCGCGTCGCTCGACGAGGAGCTGCCCGAGTCGAACTCGGAGGCGAACAGGGCGCCGATGAGGGCGACGGCCACGCCGCCGAGGGCCGAGAGGATTCCGAGGATCCAGAGGATGACCCGGGCCCCCTTGACCCCGCCCGGCATCGGCACCTGCGCGCCCGGGTAGCCGGGGCCGCCCGGGTAGGCCTGCTGCGGGTAGGCGTAGCCGCCCTGGGCCGGGATGCCCTGGGGGGCCTGCTGGGGGTATCCGTAGGCGGGCTGGCCGCCCTGCGGCTGCTGCGCGTAGGGGTTGTTCGGGTCGCCGTAGCTCATCTGGGGTGTTCCTCCGTGGAAGTGCGGGGACGCACGGCACGCGCGGAGGAGTCACTGCAAATCGTGCGGCCCGCCCCCCGGCACTGCCCGCGGCACTCTTTCCCCGCATCGTCGTCGGGCCGGACCGGGCTTGTCCAGCCGGGACGCCGCGGGCCGGGCACTTGTTGTGCAAGTGCAACGAACCCGGAACGGGGCGGGGACGAAGCGGCAGCGCGGCGGCAGCGCGGCGGCAGCGTCGCCGGAAACGGCGCCGGTCGGGCCGTGCGGGGGGCCGCGACTGGATCCGCGGCCGCTCCATCCGGGAGGATGGGTCCATGACTGCCCAGATTCTCGACGGCAAGGCCACCGCAGCCGCGATCAAGTCCGAACTGACCGCCCGCGTGGCGGCGCTCAAGGCCCGGGGCATCACCCCGGGCCTCGGCACCCTGCTGGTCGGCGACGACCCGGGCAGCCGCTGGTACGTCAACGGCAAGCACAAGGACTGCGCCGAGGTCGGCATCGCCTCCCTCCAGCGCGAACTGCCCGCGACGGCCTCCCAGGAGGACATCGAGGAGGTCGTGCGGGAGCTGAACGCCAACCCGGAGTGCACCGGCTACATCGTGCAACTCCCGCTTCCCAAGGGCATCGACACCAACCGCGTCCTGGAGCTGATGGACCCGGCGAAGGACGCCGACGGCCTGCACCCGATGTCGCTCGGCAGGCTGGTCCTGAACGAGCCGGGCCCGCTGCCGTGCACCCCGTACGGGATCGTCCAGCTGCTGCGCCACCACGGCGTCGAGATCAACGGCGCGCACGTGGTCGTCCTCGGCCGCGGGATCACCGTCGGCCGGTCCATCGGCCTGCTGCTCACCCGCAAGTCCGAGAACGCCACCGTGACCCTGTGCCACACCGGTACCCGCGACCTCTCCGGACTGCTGCGCCAGGCGGACATCGTCGTCGCGGCGGCCGGCGTGCCGCACCTGGTGAAGCCGGAGGACGTGAAGCCCGGCGCGGCCGTCCTCGACGTCGGCGTCAGCCGCGACGAGAACGGCAAGATCGTCGGGGACGTGCACCCCGGGGTCGCCGACGTGGCCGGCTGGATCTCCCCGAACCCGGGCGGAGTCGGCCCGATGACGCGCGCGCAGCTGCTCGTCAACGTGGTCGAGGCCGCCGAGCGGGCGGTTCCCCGTGCCGGCTGAGCGGGAGCCGCAGCCCGGCGCCGCTCCCGGACCCGGGCCCGCTCCTGCCGAGGCCGGGGCCTCCGCCGCCTCGCGCCCCGTTCCGAGCTGGGCCGGGAAGGGCGACGCCGGCGGGCGGTCCCCGGCGCCCGTGGACGCCGCAGAGCCGGAAGGGGCAAGGTCCCGCCGGTTCCCCTCCGTCACCCGTGACACCGCGCGTCCCGAGGGCGGCGGCCGGGCCGCGCCCGGGGACGCCCCGGCGCCGGCCCGGCAGTGGCCGATGCTGGCCGTCCTCGCCGCGACGGCGGCCGGGCTGCTGTTCACCGCGATGGGCCATCCGCGCGGCGGCTGCCTGCTGATCGGCATCGCGCTGATCGCGGGCTCGGTGATGCGCCGGCTGCTGCCCTCCGTGGGCATGCTCGCGGTGCGCTCCCGCTTCACGGACATGGTCACGTACGGCCTGCTGGGCGTGGCGATCACGCTGCTCGCGCTGGTGATGGAGCCCAAGCCCTGGGTCGACATCCCCTTCCTGGAAACCGCGGTCCGCTTCACGGTCCGCTGAGCCTCCAGGGCCCCGGGCCACCTCCCGGGGACGCCCCGTGTGCCCCGCGCCACACGGGGCGGGGGATTGGGGTGTTCCAGGGTCGGATAGCCTGACCGCGGATGTCTCTTCACGTCAAGATTTACCGGGCCACGGAGCGGCGTCCTCCCAGCACATGGGGCAAGGACGCCCCACCCCCAGCTGCCCAACGGAGAAGGCCATGACCCGCACTCCCGTGAATGTCACCGTCACCGGCGCCGCCGGCCAGATCGGCTACGCGCTGCTCTTCCGCATCGCCTCCGGCCACCTGCTCGGCGCGGACGTGCCGGTCAAGCTCCGTCTTCTGGAGATCCCCCAGGGCATGAAGGCCGCCCAGGGCACCGCCATGGAGCTGGACGACTGCGCCTTCCCGCTGCTCGCCGGCATCGACATCTTCGACGACCCGAACAAGGGCTTCGAGGGTGCCAACGTCGCGCTGCTGGTCGGCGCCCGTCCGCGCACCGCGGGCATGGAGCGCGGTGACCTGCTCTCCGCCAACGGCGGCATCTTCAAGCCGCAGGGCGCCGCGATCAACGCGCACGCCGCGGACGACATCAAGGTCCTGGTCGTGGGCAACCCGGCCAACACCAACGCGCTCATCGCGCAGGCCGCCGCTCCGGACGTACCGGCCGAGCGCTTCACCGCGATGACCCGCCTGGACCACAACCGCGCGATCTCGCAGCTGGCCGCCAAGACCGGCTCCGCCGTCTCCGACATCAAGCGCCTGACCATCTGGGGCAACCACTCGGCGACCCAGTACCCGGACATCTTCCACGCGGAGATCGCCGGCAAGAACGCCGCCGAGCTGGTCAACGACCAGACCTGGCTGTCGGACGAGTTCATCCCGACCGTCGCCAAGCGCGGCGCGGCGATCATCGAGGCCCGTGGCGCGTCCTCGGCCGCCTCGGCCGCCAACGCTGCCATCGACCACGTGCACACGTGGGTCAACGGCACGGCCGCGGGCGACTGGACCTCCATGGGCATCCCGTCGGACGGCTCCTACGGCGTCCCGGAGGGCATCATCTCCTCCTTCCCGGTCACCACCAAGGACGGCCGCTACGAGATCGTCCAGGGCCTGGACATCAACGAGTTCTCCCGTGCGCGCATCGACGCGTCCGTGGCGGAGCTCGTCGAGGAGCGCGACGCGGTGCGCGAGCTCGGCCTGATCTGATCGGTTTCGTACGGCCGGGCCGCGCAGGCCCCCGTACGAGCGGTACGAACACCACAACGCCCCGGCCAAACCTGGCCGGGGCGTTTGGCGTGAATCGTTCTGTCGCCGCATGGAGGGGAACCCTAGGGTCGGTCGGTGACCGAGAATGCGATTCCCCAGCAGCCGGGCGGCAGTTGGGCCGGTCCCCCCGCGGGCCGCCCCCCGGTGCACCCCTCCCTCAGCGAGGCCGGCCGCTTCCTGTGTGCGGGCACGTACCTCGACGCCGGGTACCGCGACCGGGTCATCGACGAGCTGTACGTCCACGAGGAACGGATCGTCGCCCCCTCCTACGGCTACGACGCCTCCCGGGTCCTCGCCCACGCGCTGCGCGCCCGCCGCGCCGAGCTCGGCTGGGCCGCCGGGGTCCTCGGGGCCTGGTTCGTCGGCTCCCTCCTCACGGGCGGGGCCCTCGCCGTATTCGTCCTGCCCTTCCTGCTGCTGAGCCTCGCCGACTGGCTGCGCGCCCGGAACGTCCCGGCGCTCCGCGTGCTGTCGGTGATCCTGCGGATCTACGTCTGGTGGGCGCTGGCCCTCGTCCTGCTGGCCTTCGGATTCGGCGGGTTCGCGCTGCTCAGCCTCCTGGACGGCAGCGGCTTCATGCCCTTCGCCCCTGAGGAGGCGGGCCTCGCCGGCGGCGCCGTCTGGTGGCTTCCGGTGGTCTTCGCCGGAGTGGTCACCGTCGTGGGCCTCCAGCGCGGCCACGTCTTCCGGACCATCGCCACCGACCTCGCCGAGCGCCGCTACGCCGACCACGCGAACGACCAAGCCGAGGCCACCGAGGGGGCCCGCTTCCAGCGGGTCCGCCAGCGCATCAGGGCCGAGCAGCACGCGCCGATGATCATGTACGACGTCAACGACCCGTTCTGCGGGGCGGGTGATCCCTTCCGGCCCTGGCAGCTGTCCGTGGAACTGCGCCCGCGCGAGGACCTCGGCCCGGACCGCAAGCCCGTACCGGTCACCAACGCCCACATCCTGGCGCGGATCGTGCCGCTGCTGGAACGCCTGCGGGTGCCCTCCCCGCACGGTTCCCCGGAGCAGGCCGCCGCCGTGGGCGACCGGCTGCGCGAACTGGTCCTTGACGAGTGCGTGTTCCTGCCCGCGGGCGGGCTCCCGCACCGGGACACCGCGCAGGTCGTGCACGGGCAGTTCGGCGAGCAGCGGGCCGCCGCCATCGAGGAGGGCGGCGAGCGCCGCCGGCACTTCCTGCGCGTGCGGGTGGGCGGCTGGGACGAGAACCTCGTCGTCACCGTCTTCGTACGGGTCCACACGCAGGGCGGGATGATGATGCTGGAGGTCGCCCCGCACGTGCTGCTGCCCGTCCGGACCGACTTCCACAACGCCGACGCGGACGCCCAGCGCTACCGCAACAACAGCGCCCTGGGCAAGGCCGTCTGGGCCCTGCGCAACACCCCCGGCTCCCTCGCGGCCTCCGCGACCACGCTGGGGCGCGGGCTGGCGAGCTGGTGGCGGATCGTCACCGGCGGCCACGGCGGGGCCCGGCCCGAGGGGCCGCGGGTCTCGGTGCGCGAGCTGGCCTCCGAGGACAACGGCTCGCTGTTCCACCTGATGGACCTCGACCGCTTCCTGAAGACGATCCAGGACCGAGTCGTCGGGGGCATCGTCCTCGCGCTCCACGAAGCGGGCTGGCACACCGAGGAGTTCGCGCAGCGCGCGGTCAACGTCGCCGAGGGCGGGGTGTTCATCCAGTCGGTGAACCACAGCGCGTTCAGCATCGGCGGCAGCAACAACACCAACAGCACCAAGGGCAAGGGGAGCACCGGTGGCAACTGAAAACGGCGGTACGGGTACGGGTACGGGCGCGGCCGGGCAGGAGCCCGCGGTCCGCATCGGCGAGGTCACGGGCAGCGCGTTCAGCATCGGCGGCAGCAACCACACCAACACCGTGCACCACGGGGGAGCGGCCGCGGACACCGTCGGTCCGCAGGAACTCCTCGACGCCGTACTGGAGCTCCGCGCGGCCCTCGTACGCCTGCCGCGCGGCGCGGACAGGACGGCGCTCGACGCCGAACTGGACGGGGTCGCGGAGGGCCTGGAGGGCGCCGCGGACATCCGCCCCGGCCTGGCCCCCCGGCTCCGTGGGGCCCTGGAACGCTGGGCCCCGCTGGTGGAGTCGGTCAGCGCCGCCACCGCCCTGGCCGGCCTCCTGACCACCCTGGGAGCCTGACCCGTGCCCCCGCAGAACACCCCCCACTGGGACCCCACAACCCAACGCTGGATCACCACCCCGAACCCGACCCCACCCAGGCCCCAGACACCACCCCCGACCCCGTCTCCGGCTCAGGCTCCGGGCCCGGCTCAGGGTCAGGGCCCGGCTCAGGGTCAGGACCCGGCTCCGGGTCAGGGCCCGGCTCCAGCTCCGGTCCCGGCTCCGGGCTACGACCCGGCCTCCGGGCCACCACCGGCGACTCCGGCTCCCAGCTCAGATGGGGCCCCTGAGCCGCAGCAGCGGCCAGGCCAGGGCTCGCCCGCGGGCTCAGCCCCGGCTCCGGGCTATGACCCGGCCTTCGCGCCGCCACCGGCGACTCCGGCTCCCAGCTCCGATCCGGCCCCTGAGCCGCAGCCGCCGGCCTCGGGCCAGGGCCAGGGTTCGACCTCGGGACAGGGCTCGGCCTCGGGTGCAGCCCCGGCCCCGGCCCCGGGCTCCGGCCCGGTCGTCGGGTCGCCGCCGGCGCCTGCTTCCGGGCCGGGGGCTGCGTCCGCGCAGGGTTACTACCCGGCTCCCGGGGCGCCGCAGGCGACCCCGATCCCGGCTCCGGCTCCGGGTTACGACCCGCTTTCCGGGGCGGCGCCTGCGGCTGCCCCGGTCTACGGCCCGGGCCCCGGCCCGGCTCCGGCGCCGGGGTACCCCCCGGCCGCGGGTCCGGGCCCGGGCCCCGGCCCGGCTCCGGCGCCGGGGTACCCCCCGGCCGCGGGTCCGGTGCCCGGGTACGGGCCGGGGGCGGCGGGGGCGCAGGATACGTACACCTACCCGTACCCCGCGTATCCGCACGCGCAGCCGGTGCACACCGACCCGCCCCGGCCCGCGCGGGCCGGCGGGCGGTGGCTGACGCCGACCACGGCGGCCGTCGCCGTGGCGGCGCTCGCGATCGGCGCGGCCACGGTGTGGTTCGTGGCGCGGGATTCCGGCGAGCAGCCGCCGGCACAGGCGGGGCCGCCCGCGTCCAGCGCCCCAGCCGGCGGGGACGCCGTGGGCACGCCCGAGTCCACGGAGGAGCCCACCCGCTCCCCATCGCCGACGGGCACCGGCAGCCCCACCGCCACACCCAGCCCGAGCGGTAGCGACACCGCCCACGAGACGGTGAGCGACCCGAAGGGCTTCACCATCGCCGTGCCCTCCGGATGGCTCCGGGAGGACGGCACGACGGGAGTCTTCTACCGCTCTCCCGACCGCGCCGCCCTGGTCCAGATCTTCCAGGTGAGCGAGCCCGGACTGACCCCGCTCGCCGCGGTCCAGGGGGCTTCCACCTACTTGCGCGCCCAGACCACCGGCTACCAGGAGATCCGCGTGGGCGCGGCCCAGGGCGCCCCCGAGGGCGGCGAGCTGGTCTACGAGTACGACAGCGCGGAATCGCACGGCCGGCGCCGTGGCGTGGAACGGGTCTTCGTCGCGCAGGACGGCAAGAAGTGGGCCGTCCTGACGGCCGGCCCGGCGGGCGAGTGGACCCTCACCCAGGCCCACCACAAGGCCGCCCTGGCCGCCTTCCGCCCCGCGGGCGGCTGACGGGCGGGCGGCCGGTCGCCTACTTGTTGTACATCCCCGGGGTGTAGTGCCCCGGGGTCAGGCGCGTGGTGACGCCGATGCGGTTCCAGACGTTGATCGCGGCGATCAGGGCGATCACCTGGGCCAGTTCCTTCTCCTCGAAGTGCCGCGCGGCCCGCTCGTAGACCTCGTCGGGCACGAAACCGTCCGTCAGGACGGTCACCGCCTCCGTCAGTTCGATCGCGGCGAGCTCCTTCTCCGTGTAGAAGTGCCGCGACTCCTCCCAGGCGCCGAGCAGCAGCAGCCGCTCCACGTCCTCGCCCGCCGCGAGGGCGTCCTTGGAGTGCATGTCGATGCAGAAGGCGCAGTGGTTGATCTGCGAGGCGCGCAGCTTGACCAGCTCGACCAGGGCCGGGTCCAGTCCCTTGGCGGCGGCCGCGTCCAGGGCCACCGCGGCCCGGTAGAACTCCGGTGCGAGCTTCGCCAGCTGCATGCGGGGGGTGTGCTCGGGTGCCTTCTCGGTGTGGTTCATGGAAGCCAGCCTAGGAGCCGGGCGGCCCGCGGATATGGTCCATCTCCATGACGGAATCGTGGGCCACTTTCGGCGCCGACCTGCATCTGGAACCGGTCCCGGGGCGCGGTGTCCGGGCCGGGCTGGCCGAAGCGCTGCGCGAGGCCGCGCGCAGCGGGCGGCTGGCCCCGGGGACCCGGCTGCCGTCCTCGCGGTCGCTCGCGGTGGACCTCGGGATCGCCCGCAACACCGTCGCCGAGGCCTACGCCGAACTCGTCGCCGAAGGCTGGCTGACCGCGCGCCGGGGCTCCGGGACCCGGGTCGCGGAGCGGGCCCGCATCGGGGCCGGGGCCGGGACCGGGGCCGGGGTGCGGCGGCCCGCGGCGGCCGTACCCGTACGGCGCCCCGTGCGCGCGCAGACCTCGTACAGCCTGAAGCCCGGTTCCCCGGACCTGGGCGGCTTCCCGCGCGCCGCCTGGCTGACGGCGGCCCGGCGGGCGCTGACCCGGGCCCCGAACGAGGCCTTCGGGTACGCCGACCCGCGCGGCCGTGTCGAGCTGCGCGAGGCGCTCGCCGGGTACCTGGCGCGGGCCCGCGGGGTGTACGCGGACCCGGAGCACATCGTGCTGTGCGCGGGCTTCGGCCAGGGCCTGCTGCTGCTCGCGAGGACGCTGCGGGCGCGCCGGATCCGGGAGATCGCGGTGGAGGGGTACGGGCTGGACGTGCACCGGGACCTGCTGGCCGGCGCCGGGCTGCGGACGCGGCCGCTGGTGGTGGACGGGGAGGGGGCCCGCACCACCGGGCTGGCCGGCGCCGGTCCGGGCGTCGGGGCGGTCCTGCTGACGCCGGCGCACCAGTTCCCGACGGGCGCCGCGCTGACGCCCGGGCGGCGGGCGGCGGCGGTGGACTGGGCGCGGTCCACGGGCGGGCTGATCCTGGAGGACGACTACGACGGGGAGTTCCGCTACGACCGCCAGCCGGTGGGCGCGCTCCAGGGTCTGGACCCGGACCGGGTGGTCTACCTGGGCACGGCGTCGAAATCCCTGGCGCCGGGGCTGCGCATGGGCTGGATGGTGGTGCCGGGGCCGCTGATGGACGAGGTGCTCGCGGTGAAGGGGCCGGCCGACTGGAACTCCGGCGCGCTGGACCAGCTGACGCTCGCCGAGTTCATCCGGGCGGGGGCGTACGACCGGCACGTGCGGGAGATGCGGCTGCGGTACCGGCGGCGGCGCGACGAGCTGGTGGCGGCCGTGGGGGAGCGGGCGGTGGTCTCCGGCATCGCTGCCGGGCTGCACGCGGTGCTGGACCTTCCGGCGGGCGGGGAGCGGGCGGCCCTGCGGGCGGCCGCCTGGCAGGATCTGGGGCTGCTGCCGCTGTCGTTCTTCCGGCATCCGGATGCGGTGATGCCCTCGCGGGAGGCCCTGGTCGTGGGCTTCGGGACCCCGACCCAGAGCGCCTGGGCCCCGACCCTGGCAGCCCTGATCGCTGCGCTCCCGTGAAGGCACCCTGCGGGGCCGTCCCCTACCCGCCCTTCCCCCGTTCCCCGGGCGCTGCCCGGACCCCGGTCCTCAAGCGCCGGACGGGCTGGATGTGGCCGCGTCGGCCCGCACGTGGTCAGGGGCTCCGTTGCTGCGCCGGGGGTTCGCCGAAGCGGGCCAGGGCCAGGGAGCCGGCTACGGCTACCGCGAAGCCCGTGATCGCCAGCCAGGTCAGGCCCTCGCGGGTGCGATCGCCGAGCCAGGCCACGCCCACCACCGCCGGGCCGATCGTTTCGCCCAGCACCATCCCGGCCGTCGCCACCGTCACCGAGCCCCGCGCCAGCGCCGAGGTGAGGAGGAGGAACGCCGCGCCGCCGCCGAGGAGGAGGGCGTAGAACGCCGGGTTGGAGAGGGCGGAGAGCGAGATGTCGTCGATGAGGCGGACCGCCACCTCCACGACTCCGAAGCCCGTGCCGGCGGCCAGACCCAGCGTCAGGGCCCGGCTGCGGTCCGGGAGCCGGCCCGCCACGGCCCCGACCACGAGGATCAGCCCCGCCACCGCCAGCAGCCCCAGTTTCAGTGCGAGCGTGCCCCGGCCCGAGCCCTCCTCCCCGGAGGCGAGCCCGAGCATCAGCAGCCCCGCGCAGACCACCGCGACCGCGCCCCACTCCGTCCGGCTCAGCCGCACCCGCAGCAGCCGCGCCGCGACCACCGCGGTCACCGCGAGGCTGGCCGCGAGGGCCGCGCCCACCGCGTAGATCGGGATGTGCCGCAGGGCGATGATCTGGAGGACGAAGCCGACCCCGTCGAGCCCGAGCCCGGCGAGATAGCGCCACTGGCGCAGCGCCCGCAGGAAGAGCGCGGCGTCGACCCCGGAGCCCGTCCCCGGCTCCGCCGCCCGCGCGGCCACCGCCTGCAGGACCGACGCCGTGCCGAAGCACACCGCCGCACCGAGCGCGCAAACCATCCCAATCAGCACGAACCGACTCTAGGTCACCGATCCCACGTCGGCCGGATTCCGTCGGCCGGGGCGGCCGTTCTAGTCTGTGCGCAGCCGGCCACCCAGGGGGAGCGAACAGTCCATGGACAGCAGCACCAGCAGCAGCACCAGCAGTAGCACCGACAGCGCGCGCACCAAGCGCCGCATGCGCTCCGGCACCGTCGCACTCGGCGGCATGGGCCTGCTCGCCGCGGCCCTGGTCGCCTGCGGAAGCAGCAACGAGCCCGACAAGCGCTGCGCGGACCGCGCCACCCTGGAGAAGCTGAACACCAAGGAGTGCAAGAGCGGCGGCCGCGGCTCGTACTACTACGGCGGCACCGTCACGAAGAACAAGGTCAGCGGCGGCAGCTTCGACAAGTCGGCCGTCACCCGCGGCGGCATCGGCGGCAGCCACAGCAGTTCCTCGGGCGGCTGATCAGGCATGGAGCGCCACACCATCGAGCCCCGCCCCGACTGGCAGAAGACCGTCGAGGAGCAGGGGCTGATCTACCCCCTGACCCGCTACCCCGACGACTCCCTGCGCCCCTACTGGGACGAGAGCGCGTACTACTCCTTCACCCTCCCCGAGGTGGAGGCGCTGGAGAACGTCGTCGAGGAGCTGCACGCCATGTGCCTGGCGGCGGCCCAGCACATCGTCGACCACGACCGCTTCGCCGACCTCGGCATCACCGACCCGAAGCTCGCCGCGCTGATCGCCGAGTCCTGGCGGCGCCGCGCCGAACAGCCCTCGCTCTACGGCCGCTTCGACCTGCGCTACGAAGGCACCGGCAGCCCCGCCAAGCTGCTGGAGTACAACGCCGACACCCCCACCTCCCTCGTGGAGGCGGCCAGCCCGCAGTGGTTCTGGATGGAGGAGCGCTTCCCCGGCGCCGACCAGTGGAACTCCCTCCACGAGCGGCTCGTCGACGCCTGGCGCCGTCAGGCGGAGCTGCTGCCGCCCGGCCCGGTCCACTTCGCGCACTCCGAGACCGACGAGCTCGGCGAGGACCTGATGACGGTCGCCTACCTCCAGGAGACCGCCGAGCAGGCCGGCCTCGACACGCGGGAGCTGTCGGTGGAGCGGATCGGCTGGGACGCCTTGTCCGGCCGGTTCGTGGACGAGAAGCTCGGCTTCATCCGCGCGATCTTCAAGCTCTACCCGTGGGAGTGGCTGGCCACCGACGAGTTCGCCCCGCAGGTCCTCGGCACGTACGACCACGGCGGCGGCTCCGGCACCACCGCCTGGATCGAGCCGCTGTGGAAGATGCTGCTCTCCAACAAGGCGCTGCTGGCGGTCCTGTGGGAGCTCTTCCCGGAGCACCCGAACCTGCTGCCCGCCTACCTGGACGGTCCGCGCGAACTCGCCACCACCACCGGCTTCGCGGCGAAGCCGCTGCTGGGCCGCGAGGGAGCGGGCGTCACCCTGCACCCGGTCGGCGGCGAGCCGTTCGTACCGGAGCAGGACGAGACGTACGTCTTCCAGGGCCTCGCCCCGCTGCCCGACTTCGACGGCAACCGGGTGGTGCTCGGCGCGTGGGTCGTGGAGGACGAGTCGGCGGGCCTCGGCATCCGCGAATCGGCGGGGCCGGTCACGGACGAGTACGCCCGCTTCCTGCCCCACGTCATCCTCTGAGCCTTGCGATGACGGCTAGGCGCCGAGGACCGACCTGAGCTGGTCCAGCCCCCAGTCCAGGTCCTCCTTGGAGATCACCAGCGGCGGCGCGATCCGGATGGTCGAGCCGTGGGTGTCCTTGACCAGCACCCCGAGCTCCATCAGCTTCTCGGAGATCTCCCGGCCGGTGCCGCGCGCCGGGTCGATGTCCACGCCCGCCCACAGCCCGCGGCCCCGTACGGCGGTCACCGCGCCGCCGCCCACCAGCAGGTTCAGCTCCCGGTGCAGGTGGTCGCCGAGCTCGGTGGCGCGCCGCTGGTACTCGCCGGTGCGCAGCATCGCGACGACCTCCAGGGCGACGGCGCAGGCCAGCGGGTTGCCGCCGAAGGTGGAGCCGTGCTCGCCCGGCCTGAACACGCCGAGCACGTCCAGGTCGGCCACCACCGCCGACACGGGCACGACCCCGCCGCCGAGCGCCTTGCCGAGGATGTACACGTCGGGAACGACCCCCTCGTGCTCGCACGCGAAGGTCCTGCCGGTGCGGCCCAGGCCCGACTGGATCTCGTCGGCCATGAACAGGACGTTCCGCTCGCGCGTCAGTTCCCGAACGCCCTTCAGGTATCCGGCGGGCGGCACGAGCACGCCGGCCTCGCCCTGGATCGGCTCCAGCAGCACGGCGACGGTGTTGGAGGTGACGGCGTGGGCGAGGGCGGTGAGGTCCCCGTACGGGACGATCTCGAAGCCGGGGGTGTACGGGCCGAAGTGGTCGCGGGCCTCGTGGTCGGTGGAGAAGGACACGATGGTCGTGGTCCGGCCGTGGAAGTTGTCGGCCGCCACCACGATCTTGGCGTGGCCGTCCGGTACGCCCTTGACCTCGTACCCCCACTTGCGGGCGGTCTTCACCGCCGTCTCCACGGCCTCCGCGCCGGTGTTCATGGGCAGGACGGCTTCCTTGCCGCACAGCGCCGCGAGCTCGGTACAGAAGTCCGCGAAGCGGTCGTGGTGGAAGGCGCGGGAGGTGAGGGTGACCCGCTCCAGCTGGGCGCGGGCGGCGTCGAGCAGCCGGCGGTTGCCGTGGCCGAAGTTCAGGGCGGAGTAGCCCGCGAGCATGTCGAGGTAGCGGCGGCCCTCCACGTCGGTCATCCACGCGCCCTCCGCGGTGGCGACGACGACGGGCAGGGGGTGGTAGTTGTGCGCGCTGTGCGCGTCGGCGGAGCGGATGGCATCAGCAGTTGTCGACACGGGGTCTCCGATCGTCCGTCAAGCCGGTGACGAGGGTGGCGTCACTTTCCATCCTCGCTCGAATACCGGACGGAGAAACCTTTCTCGCGGCGCGCCCGCTAGGGTGTCGGACACGCACGGCGACTGGCGCACGGAGAACCAACTCCGGGGGAACCGCGCGCGCACGACCGCATTCAGGGCCGCTCGCCTGGGCCTCGCGGGGACGAGACCAGACATCGACCCCGGAGGAGCCGCCATGAGCGCGAACCACCACCACCCGTACCGCCACCCCGCCCTGCTCGCGACCGACCCCGAGCTGGCGTCCTTCGTGGCCGCCGAGGAAACCCTCCAGGCCGAGACCCTCCGCCTCATCCCGAGCGAGAACTACGTGTCCGCGGCCGTACTGGAGGCCTCCGGCACGGTGCTGCAGAACAAGTACAGCGAGGGCTACCCGGGCCGCCGCTACTACGAGGGCCAGCAGAACATCGACCGCGTCGAGGCGCTGGCCGTCGAGCGGGCGAAGGGCCTCTTCGGCGTCGACCACGCCAACGTGCAGCCGTACTCCGGCTCGCCCGCCAACCTCGCCGTCTACCTGGCCTTCGCGAAGCCCGGCGACACCGTGATGGGCATGGCGCTGCCGATGGGCGGGCACCTCACGCACGGCTGGGGGGTCTCGGCGACGGGCTCCTGGTTCCGGGGCGTGCAGTACGGGGTCCAGGCGGAGACGGGCCTGATCGACTACGACGCGGTACGGGACCTCGCGCTCGCGGAGCGGCCCAAGCTGATCTTCTGCGGCGGTACGGCGCTCCCGCGCACCATCGACTTCGAGGCCTTCGCCTCGATCGCGAAGGAGGCGGGCTCGGTCCTGGTCGCCGACGTCGCGCACATCGCCGGCCTGATCGCGGGCGGGGCGCACCCCTCCCCGGCGGGTCACGTGGACGTCATCTCGACGACCACGCACAAGACCCTGCGCGGTCCGCGCGGCGCGATGCTGATGTGCCGCGAGGAGCACGCGAAGGCCATCGACAAGGCGGTCTTCCCCGGCCTCCAGGGCGGCCCGCACAACCAGACGACGGCCGGCATCGCGGTCGCCCTCCACGAGGCGGCGCAGCCCTCCTTCGTGTCGTACGCGCACGCGGTGGTCGCCAACGCGAAGGCGCTGGCCGCGGCGCTGCTGGAGCGGGGCTTCGACCTCGTCTCGGGCGGTACGGACAACCACCTGATCCTGATCGACCTCACGGGGAAGTCGGTGTCCGGCAAGATCGCGGCGAAGGCGCTGGACCGGGCGGGGATCGTCGTGAACTACAACACGGTGCCGTTCGACCCGCGCAAGCCGTTCGACCCGTCGGGCATCCGGATCGGTACGCCGTCGCTGACGTCGCGGGGGTTGTCCGTCTCCCACATGCCGGTGGTCGCCGACTGGATCGCGGGGGCCGTTGCGGCGGCCGCCAAGGGTGACGAAGCCGCCCTCGGCGCGATTCGCGCGGAGGTCGCCGCCCTCATGTCCGCCTTCCCGGCCCCGGGCCTCCCGCAGTCCTGACCCGCCCGGGTCGGAGTCTGCTCCCCGGCGGGCCCGCCCCGCCCGGGCCGGAGGCTACTCCCCGGCGGGGCCGCCCTGCCCGGGGTCGGGGGCATCTCCCTGGCGGGGCTGCCCCTGCCCGGGAGCGGGGGACCGGCTCGCCCCTGCGGGGGCTGTCCCCTACCCGCCCTTCCACCGTTCCCCGGGGCTCCGCCCCGGACCCCCCTGGGGCTCCGCCCCAGACCCCGCGCCTCAAACGCCGGCGAGGCTGGGTTGATCCAGCCCCTCCGGCGTTTGAGGAGCGGGGGTCCGGGGGCTGGCCCCCGGGAACGGCGCCGCGCGGGCACGCCCACGCCCGGCGCTGACCCCGGCTGCGCGCAGCGGTGGTCGGTCGGTGCCGGGAGGAGGGAAAGCGGTCGCTCGGCCGAGGCAAGATCCGGACGGGGCGCTACCGCCGGGTACCCGGGCGGGGGCCGGGCGGCCCCGCGGGGACCCGCCCGGTTCCGGCCAGCGGCGGCGCCGAGCCCGGTGCCGCACCTGAGAGAATGGGGCCATGGCTTCTGATCGTCCTCGCGCGCTCTCCGGCATCCAGCCCACCTCCGGTTCGTTCCACCTCGGGAACTACCTCGGAGCCATCCGGCAGTACGTCGCCCTCCAGGAGACGCACGACGCCTTCTACATGGTCGTCGACCTGCACGCGATCACCATGCCGCAGGATCCGAAGGATCTCCGCGCCAATACCCGGCTGTCCGCCGCGCAGCTCCTCGCCGCCGGTCTCGACCCCGAGCGCTGCACGCTCTTCATCCAGAGCCACGTGCCCGAGCACGCGCAGCTCGGCTGGGTCATGAACTGCATCACCGGTTTCGGCGAGGCCAGCCGGATGACCCAGTTCAAGGACAAGTCCGCGAAGAGCGGCGCCAACAACGCCACCGTCGGCCTGTTCACGTACCCGATCCTCCAGGTCGCCGACATCCTGCTCTACCAGGCGAACTCGGTCCCCGTCGGCGAGGACCAGCGCCAGCACATCGAGCTGACCCGCGACCTCGCCGAGCGCTTCAACCAGCGCTTCGGCCAGACCTTCACCCTCCCCGCCGCGCACATCGTCAAGGAGGTCGCGAAGATCTACGACCTCCAGGACCCGGCGATCAAGATGTCGAAGTCGGCGTCGTCCCCCAAGGGCCTGATCAACCTCCTCGACGAGCCCAAGGCCACCGAGAAGAAGATCAAGAGCGCGGTCACCGACACCGAGGCCGTGGTCCGCTTCGACACCGAGAACAAGCCCGGCGTCAGCAACCTGCTCACGATCTACTCCACCCTCACGGGGGAGTCGATCCCCGCGCTGGAGGCCGCGTACGAGGGCAAGGGCTACGGCGCGCTCAAGACCGACCTGGCCGGCGTGATGGTCGATTTCGTCACACCCTTCAAGCAGCGCACCCAGGAGTACCTGGACGATCCGGAGACCCTGGATTCCCTGCTGGCCAAGGGCGCGGAGAAGGCCAGGGCGGTCGCCGCCGAGACCCTGGCGCAGGCCTACGACCACCTCGGTTTCCTCCCCGCGAAGCACTGACGGGCACCGAAGAGAAAGAGGGCCCTGGCGATCTGGGGGGTGCTGCCGCCACACTGGGGCGGCAGCACTCGTGCGACGCACACGCGGAGCACAGACCACGCACAGGACTACAGGCGGAGGAGAGCTACGTGGGGACCGTAACGCTCGGCGTTTCGATCGCGGTCCCGGAGCCGTACGGCAGCAGCCTTCAGGAGCTGCGCGCCGGCTTCGGGGACGCCGCCGCGCACGGCATTCCCACGCACGTCACGCTCGTGCCGCCGACGGAGGTGGCCGCGGAGCGGCTGCCCGCGATCCGCGCCCACCTGGCGGAGGTCGCGGCCGCCGGCCGCTCCTTCGTGATGCGGCTGGCCGGCACGGGCACCTTCCGTCCGCTCTCGCCGGTGGTCTTCGTCCAGGTCGTCGAGGGCGGGCCCGGCTGCACCCGGCTGCAGGGCCAGGTCCGCGACCCCGAGGGGCCGCTCAGCCGGGAGCTCTCCTTCCCGTACCACCCGCACGTCACGGTCGCCCACGGGATCTCCGAGGAGGCGATGGACCTGGCGTTCAGCACCCTCGCCGATTACGCGGCGGAGTGGGTCTGCTCCGGGTTCGCCCTCTACGAGCAGGGCTCGGACGGGGTCTGGCGCAAGCTGCGGGAGTATCCGTTCGGCAGCGGGGCGGGCGGTGGGGCGAGCGCCGTGCCGGCGCAGCTCGGCTCGGTGACGGACAGCAGTGCGGCGGCCGCCGCGGGCGAGGCGACCGTACGCCGTTCCTGACGCAGGAACCGGAACCGGAAACCGATCCTTCGCAGGACCAGGGCATGGAACGGCCGAGCCGTCGGGCGAAAAGTCACAATCGACGACCGTAGTCCCCGAAAGCGGCAATCCCGGCTATTTCCGGCAGCTCATTTACGGTGACCGTATGGACTGGCTGACGAAACTCCCGCTGATCGGGCCGCTGGTGTCCGCGCTGATGCGGACCCACCTGTGGCGTTCGTACCAGCGGCTCGACCGCGCGCACTGGAGCCGGCTCGCCGCAGCCATCACCTTCATCAGCTTCCTCGCCCTCTTCCCGCTGATCACGGTGGCCGCCGCGATCGGCGCCGGACTGCTCACCCAGGACCAGCTCGACAAGCTCCAGAAGAACCTCGCCGAACAGGTCCCCGGGATCTCCGAGCAGCTCGACATCAACGCCCTCGTCGCGAACGCGAGCACGGTCGGCCTGATCGCCGCCGCCGTCCTGCTCTTCACCGGCATCGGCTGGATCGGCTCGATGCGCGACTGCCTGCGGGCGGTGTGGGAGAAGGACGACGAGGACGAGGGCAACCCCTTCGTCCGCAAGGGCAAGGACGCGCTCGTCCTCATCGGCCTCGGCGGCGTCGGCCTCTGCTCGGCGGCCGCCTCGATCTTCGGCTCCAGCGCCGTCGGCAAGGCCGGGGACTGGCTCGGCGTACCGCACCAGGGCGCGGGCGGCGGCCTGCTGCGGGGCGGGGCCTTCCTCGTCGGAGTGCTGGCCGCCTTCCTGATCCTGCTCTACGTACTGACCCTGCTCCCGGGCGTCGAACCGCCCCGCCGCCGCCTGATCGAGGCCGCCCTCCTCGGCGCGGCCGGCTTCGAACTGCTGAAGCTGCTGCTCAGCGGCTACATGCGGGAGGTCGCCACGAAGAGCATGTACGGGGCCTTCGGCGTGCCGATCGCGCTGCTGATCTGGATCAACCTCACGGCGAAGCTGCTGCTGTTCTGCGCGGCGTGGACCGCGAGCCGCGACGATGCCGACGGGGACGGCGTGGAGGACCCGGAGCACGGAGCCGCTCCGGAGCACGGAGCCGCTCCGGAGCCCGCCGCCCCCGGCTCCGCTACACCTGGCCGCGAGCCCGGCGGCCGCGGCCCCGCGGCCAGCGCCGGTTGACCACGTAGGCCCCGCCGGCCACCGCGGCCAGCACCCCGCCCGCCACGCCGAAGGCGGTACCGATCCCGCCGCCGGAGTCCGTACCGGACGCCGACGGGTTGTTCTCGTGGGACTGGGCCGGAGAGCCGTGGGAGGTGGTGTCCGCGCTCTTCGGCGGCACCAGCTCGCCCACCGGCTTGACCTTCCCGCTCGCCGCGAATCCCCAGTCGAGGAGGTCGGCGGTCTGCTCGTACACGGGGTTGGCACCCGGGCTGTCCGGGTTCATCACGGTGACCAGCAGCTTCTTGTCGCCGCGCTGGGCGGCGCCGGTGAAGGTGGCGCCGGCCATCGAGGTGTTGCCGTTCTTCACCCCGGCGATCCCCTTGTAGGGGGAGAGCCCGCCGGCACCGGTCATCAGCCGGTTGGAGTTCTGGATCTCGAAGCTCTCGCGCGGCTTCCCGGGTTCCTGCTTGCCGGGGAACTTCGCGACGGCCGTGCCGCAGTACTCCCGGAAGTCCTGCTTCTGCAGGCCGGAGCGGGCGATGAGGGTGAGGTCGTAGGCGCTGGAGACCTGGCCCGGAGCGTCGTACCCGTCCGGGGACACCACGTGCGTGTCCAGGGCCTGGAGCTCCTCGGCGTGCGCCTGCATGTCCTTGACGGTCTTCTCGATGCCGCCATTCATGGCCGAAAGTACATGCACGGCATCGTTCCCGGACTTCAGAAAGACCCCGAGCCACAGGTCGTGGACGGTGTATTCGAGGTCCTCCTTGATGCCCACCAGGCTGGAGCCGGAGCCGACCCCGTCCAGGTCCTGGTCGGTGACCTTGTGGACCTGCTCCTTGGGCAGACTCGGCAGCACGGTGTCGGCGAAGAGCATCTTCATGGTCGAGGCCGGGGGGAGCCGCCAGTGCGCGTTGTGCGCGGCGAGGACCTCGCCGGTCTCGGCGTCGGCCACGATCCACGAACGGCCCGTCAGGCTCGTGGGCAGGGCGGGCGCGCCGGGCAGCAGGTTGACCTGTGTACCGGGCTGCCCGAGCGACGCGCCGCCGATCGAGGACATCGAGGCGGGCGGCGCGGGAGCCTTGGGGGGCTGCCCCTTCCCGTCCGCGGGCGGCGGCGGGCTCGGCGCGGCGTGCGCGGGCGAGACCAGCAGCGCCGGCACCAGCAGGGCGGGCAGTGCGGCGGATAGGACCGTCAGTGCGGTCTTCTTGGCAGACACGCAGGTGAAAGTACATCCCGATCGTGTGCTTAGCGTCACGGACCGGCCAACTTGCCACAACCACCGCCGGGACAGCCCACCCCGGCGCGTCCGTCCTGGGGACGAATCCGATACTGAGCTCATGAAACTCAGCCGCGCCGCTTCCTGGTTCCTGCTCGCCTTCGGGGTGTGGAGCTGGTTCATCTGGGTGTCTTTCGTCCGGAACCTGTGGAAGGACGGCAGCGGTCTGGCCTTCGACGACGCGGGGGACCCGACCGGGTACTTCTGGGTCCACCTTCTCCTGGCAGTGGCGTCCTTTCTCCTGGGGACGGCCGTCGGAGTGATCGGGTTGCGCGGGGTGCGGGCGCTGCGGCGCGAATCACGTACGGAGGCGGGCAAGTGAGGGTCCTCATCTTCTCGGTCGTGGCCCTGTTGGTCCTGACCCTCCTGGTCCTGGTGCACCGCTGGCTCTGGATCCGCCTGGTCCGCGACACCACCGCCGCCGCCGGCTCCGGAATCCGCCGCGTCGGCACCGCCCTGGCCTTCGCGCTCCCGCTCCTGGCCGTGACCGCCCTCGTCGCGCACCGCGCGGGAGCCCCCTTCTGGCTGGAGCGCACGGTCGCCTGGCCGGGCTACATGTGGCTCGCCGTCCTCATGTACCTCTCCCTGGCCATGCTGGTGGCCGAACCCATCAGAGCGGTATGGCTCCGCCGGTTGAACAGGACCACGCACGGCCCGGGCCCGGGCCCGGACACCGCGGGGCCGGGGGCGCAGCCCCACCCGGCCGCCGAAGGCGCGGCCGCAGCGGGGCCGGGGGCGCAGCCCCACCCGGCCGCCGAAGGCGCGGCCGGAGCGGGGTCTGGGGCGGAGCCCCAGCTTCGGGAAGGGGCGGGTAGGGGAACAGCGCCGCAGGCCACCCTCGCAGCCACCGCCGCCCCCGAGGCCCCGTCAGGGCAGGCCCCGACCGACCCGGCAGCGGCCGAGCAGTCGGAGGCCACCCCGGCAGGGGTCAACCCCGCGGGGGGCACCCCGGCAGGGGCCCCCACCCCGTCCGGCGTCAGCCGCAGACGCTTCGCCCGCATCGTCGCCGGCACGGCCGCCGCCGCAACGGCCGGCACCGTCGGCTACGGCACGTACGGAGTCCTCCGCGGCCCCCGCGTCAAGCGGGTCCAGGTCCCCCTGGCGAAGCTCCCCCGCGCGGCCCACGGCTTCCGCATCGCCGTCGTCAGCGACATCCACCTCGGCCCGATCCTGGGCCGCGCCCACACCACCCGGATCGTCGACACGATCAACCGCACGCAGCCGGACCTCATCGCCATCGTGGGCGACATGGTCGACGGCGACGTCGAGGACCTCGGCCCCGCCGCCGAACCGCTGCGCGGCCTCCGCGCGCGCCACGGCTCGTACTTCGTCACCGGCAACCACGAGTACTTCTCCGGCGCCCAGCAGTGGGTGGACCACGTCCGCGAGCTGGGCCTCACCCCCCTGGAGAACGCCCGCCGCGAGCTCCCGCACTTCGACCTCGCCGGGGTCAACGACATCGCGGGCGAGGCCGAGGGCAAGGGCCCGGACTTCCAGGCGGCCCTCGGCGACCGGGACCGCGCGCGCAGCGCCGTACTCCTCGCCCACCAGCCGGTGGTCATCGACGAGGCGGTCCGGTACGGGGCGGACCTCCAGCTGTCCGGCCACACGCACGGAGGGCAGCTCTGGCCCGGCGAGTACGTCGCCGAGCTCGCCAACCCGACCGTCGCCGGGCTGGAGCGCTACGGGGACACCCAGCTGTACGTCTCGCGCGGCGCGGGCGCCTGGGGGCCGCCGGTGCGGGTCGGAGCTCCGTCGGACATCACAGTCGTCGAACTCGCCTCATATCAGGCCTGAACCGCCCTAACCTCCAACGCCACGCCCCAAATCGGCCTTCCCGCGGCCGAAATTCCATGATGGGATGACCGATAATCGGATAACTGGTCGCGCACTTCGGTGTGCGCCCACGTGGGGTGGAGTCAAGGATGTTGCGGTCTGTCCGCTCGAAAGTCATCGCGGCCGGGCTGGTCCTCGGCGTCGCCGGCGTCGCCACCTGGCAGTTGCTGCCCCAGGTGGCCGGCGGTGGCGAGCCGATCCGCGTCGGCACGAGCGACGTGGTCTCCTCCCTCGACCCGGCGGGCGCGTACGACGCGGGTTCCTGGGCGCTGTTCAGCAACGTCTACCAGTCGCTGCTGACCATCAAGCCCGGCGCCGACACCCCGGTGCCCGACGCGGCCTCGGCCTGCAACTTCGTCGGCGACCAGCTCACCACCTATCAGTGCGAGCTGCGTGCCGACCTGAAGTTCTCCTCCGGCCGCGCGATCACCGCCGAGGACGTCAAGTACTCCTTCGACCGGATCAAGGCGATCAACTCCGACCAGGGCCCGGCGCCGCTGTTCAACACCCTGGAGTCGGTCAAGGCCGAGGGCCGCACCGTCACCTTCACCCTCTCCGCCGGGGACTCCACCTTCCCGTTCAAGATCGCGACGGGCGCCGCCTCGATCGTGGACAAGGAGAAGTACCCGGCCAAGGCCCTGCGCGAGGAGGAGAAGGTCGACGGTTCCGGCCCCTTCACCCTCGCCGGCTACACGGCCGGCGCGAGCGCCGAGCTCAAGCCCAACAGCTCGTACAAGGGCCAGGGCAAGGTCTCCAAGAGCGCGGTCACCGTGAAGTACTTCAAGGACTCCGCGCAGCTGGAGCACGCCTGGACCGACCGCGGGATCGAGGTCGCCCACCGCGACATGCCCCCGGCGGTCCTCGCCGCCCTGAACCCGGGCCTGGAGGACACCCGGTACCAGGCCTCGGGCGGTACGGAGACCCGCAGCATGGTGTTCAACCTCCGCCCCGGCTCCCCGGTGGCCCAGCCCGCCGTCCGCCAGGCCGTCGCCGCCGTCCTGGACCGGGCCAAGGTCGCGAGCGAGGTCTACAAGGGCACCGTCACCCCGCTCTACTCGCTCGTCCCGGCGGGCATCGCCGCCCACAGCACGCCGTTCTTCGACGCCTGGCCCTCGCCGAACGGGCTCACCGCGAAGAAGCTCCTGAAGGACGCCGGGATCACCACCCCGGTCGCGATCACCCTCGGCTCCAACGAGCGCGGCGCGAACATCGCCGAGGCCGAGGAGCTGAAGGCGCAGCTGGAGTCCACCGGCCTCTTCCAGATCACCGTCAAGCCGGTCGAGAAGTGGAGCGACTTCCAGAAGGCCTACGCGGCGGGCGAGTTCGATGCCTACACCATCGGCTGGATCGCCGACTTCCCGGACGCGGACAACTTCCTCGCCCCGCTCGTCGGCGCCGACAGCTCGATGAACAACGGCTTCTCCGACCAGGCCGTCGACGCCCTCATCACCCGCACCCAGTCCTTCTCGGACCGCGGCGCCGCCGCCGAAGACTTCCGCGCCCTGCAGAAGCTGGTGGCGCAGCAGGTCCCGATGCTGCCGATCTGGCAGAAGAAGGACTACGTGATGTCCCGCGAGGCCGTCGCGGGCGCCCAGTACCTCTCGGACGGCACGGGCGTGTGGCGGCTGTGGGAGCTCAGCTGGCTGTAGGACGGGGGGCCCGGAACCGCTCCGGGCCTTCCCTCTCTGACCGCTCTACTCCTCCGGGCCCTCCTCCGGCCCCGCGTCCGGGTCGGAGGCCCGCTTGCGGCCCGGCCGGGACACGGCCGTCTGGGCCATGCCCGGCAGGAAGTCCGTGAACAGCTCGTGCACTTCCCGCACCAGCGGCCGCAGCACCCGGAACCGGGCCAGGATGATGCCCCGCGTCGTCAGCTGCGCGCCGCGCTGGGCGAGCCGCCGGGTCTTCTCGCTGTCCGGGGAGCGGTCGAAGACCCAGTAGAGGACCAGGCCCATCTGCGAGAGCCACATCAGCTCGGGCAGTACGTCGGCCAGCTCGGCCGGCACCTTGGTCTTCGCCCCCGCCAGCACCTCGCGGTGCATGTCGATCGCCTGCTCGCGGGCCGCCTCCGACTCCGGGGAGAACGGGCTGAGCGGGCTCTCCGGGTCCGCCGCGTTCTTGAAGAACTGCGAGGCGAACTCGTGGTACGGCGCCGCGATGTCCAGCCAGCTGGTCAGGACGCCCGCGAGCCGCTTCTGCAGATCGGTCTCGTTGTCCAGGATCGGCCGGACCGCCGCCAGGTGGGCGGCGCCGATCCGGTCGTAGAACCCCTGGACCAGGTGTTCCTTGGACTCGAAGTAGTAGTAGGCGTTGCCGACCGATACTCCGGCCTCCTTGGCGATCCCGCGCATCGTCGTCTTGTCGAAGCCGCGCTCCTGGAAGAGACGGAGCGCGGTTTCGAGAATGAGCGTGCGGGTCTGCTCGCTCTTGGGAGCCTTCTGATCAGTCACGGTACGAGCCTATCGGGGCGCGGAACACTGGTCGTCACAGGCCGGTTCCCCGTCGTTCGCCGGGGAACCGGTCCGTACGGCCTCGCGCCAGGTGGAGGCGGTGTACATGGCCGCCCTGGCGAAGGGCCGGCCGGCCGGGGTGGCCAGCCAGTTGGCCTTCGGCCGGTGCTCGGCCAGCGCCCACAGGCAGACGATGAAGGCGTCGGTCCCGGTCCAGATCTGCCCGGAGTCGCCGATGACGGTGATCTCCTTCAGCGTCGAGGCGTGGTCGAGCCGCGGGTAGCGCCGCTGCGCCTCGAAGGACGCGGCGGGGATGAGCCGGAGCGGTACGAGCCACCGCTGGCCGAGCAGCCAGTTCCGGATGTGCGCGCAGAGCGGGCAGTTCGCGTCGTAGAGCACCGTCAGGTGCCGGATCGCGGTCCTGGCCACGGCGATCAGGCCCCGGCGGGCATGGTCCACCCCTGGGGGGCGACCGGCGGGGTCTGCTGGCGCTCCATGATGCCCCGGCGGCGCATCTTGTTCAGGACCCAGACGTTGCCGAGGTGCATGACGCCGAGGACCAGGAGCACGACTCCGAGCTTGACCGACAGCGCCTCGAAGAGTCCGCGGGCCGCGACGATCTCCTCGGCCGAGCGCAGGTAGAGGGTCACGAAGCCGATGTTGACGAGGTAGAAGCCGACCACCAGGAGCTGGTTGACGGCGTCCGCGAGCTTCTCGTTGCCCTGGAGGACGTCCCCGATGAAGACGCGGCCGTTGCGGCTGAGCGTGCGGGCCACCCAGACGGTGAGTCCGATGCTGATGAGCAGGTAGATGACGTACGCGACCACGGTGAGGTCCATTGCCCTCAGCCCCCTTGAACGTGTTCAACTGCTGACAGCACTGACTGTAGACCTCTTTTTGAACAGGTTCAAGCGAAGAACTCCAGCAACAACCCGGTGATCTCCTCGGGGCGTTCCAGGGAAGGGAGATGCCCGGCCCAGGGCAACTCGACGTGGACGGCGCCGGGTACGAGGGAGGCCAGCTCGGCGGGGACGTCGCGGAACTCGGGGATGTCGTGCGCGCCGGCGATGCCGAGGACGCGGGCGGTGACGGCGGCGGGCTCGAAGGCGGGCTCGGGGAGCTCGTGGTCCCCGTCGGCTCCCTCGGCGCCCCGGAAGTTCCCGAGCTGCATGGCTCGTACGAGGGCGTGTGCGGCCCCGTCGGCTTCCGGGCCGAGCCACTGGCGGGCGTTGAGCCCGGCCGCGCCCTCCAGGTCGCCCGCGTCCAGCAGGGCGGCTTCGGCGGCGTTGAAGGCGAGCAGTGCGGGTCCGCGCCGCTGCGCGGGGCGGGCGGGGCAGAGCAGCGCCAGCGCGCTCACCAGCTCCGGCCGCAGCGCGGCCAGCGTCAGCGCGACCCGCCCGCCGTAGGAGGACCCGACGAAGGCGGCCCGCCGGATGCCGAGGTGGTCCAGCAGCTCCCGTACGTCCCCGTGGTCGCTGTACGGGACTTCGGCGGCGGGGGAGTCCCCGCAGGTCCGGAAGTCCGGCCGGACCACCCGGAACCCGGCGTCGAGCAGCGGCCGCCACTGCGGCTCCCACATCCGCCGGTCGCACACGGAGGAATGGAGCAGGACGACGGCCGGGGCGTCGGCCGGACCGTCCACATCATGAGAAAGGATCATCCGGGGATCCTCGGCCACGGGAGCCGGCTCCCGCCACCGGATTCCGCCGGGGGGCTGCGCCTACATGCTCAGCGCGCGCGCCTGGTTGATCTGGCTCATGACCCACATGTAGGTCCCGGGGTCCACCGCGGGGATCATCGTGGTGTGGTGGCGGCCGGCGCTGTTCACGGTGATCTGGATGTAGCCCGTCGTGCGGCGCTCCTTCATCAGGAGGAAGAACAGGCCGAGCAGGCAGAACAGGAAGAAGATGACGGCCAGCACGATCGCGTGCGCCGGGATCTTCTCCTCCGTCCGCGAGAAGTCGGTGGCGTTCCAGACCGCGCCCCTGAGCGGCATCTGGCCCGACGGGGTGATGATCTGGTCCCCGGCGATGGTGATGTCGCCGAGGGCGAGCCCGGCCGCGCCGGCGGGGTAGCCCATGGGAGGCGGCGGCGGACCCGGGATCCCCATCGGGGGCGTCGTGGGGCCGGCCGGGGCGGGGATGCCCGCGCCGGCGATGGTCGGCTGGTAGGCGGGGGGCTGCGGGTAGCCGTAGCCCGGCTGGGCCGGTCCCGGGGGCGGGTAGCCGTACCCGGGCTGCGGCGGGTAGCCGTAGTTCGGCTGTCCCGGAGTGGTGTACGGGTTGGGCTGCTGCTCGCTCATGAAGCCGATAATTCCACAGTCGTGCAGGGCCCAGTAGGGCGGTCGCCACCGAAGACCCGCACGCCCCAGGCGAGTTGACCCGGCCCCTACGCCGAAGGCCCCGCCCCTCCGGACAGGATCCGGGGGAGCGGGGCCTTCGGTGCCCGCCGGCCTCAGCCGAGACCGGCGGACGGAGTCCGCCGCAGCGCCCCGAAGCGCGGGAGGCCCGCAAGGGCCGAGCGCTGCGAGAGGCGCGTCAAAAAGGTCAGAAGCGGCGCGTGATGAGGGCGCGCTTCACTTCCTGGATCGCCTTCGTGACCTCGATGCCTCGCGGGCACGCGTCGGTGCAGTTGAAGGTCGTGCGGCAGCGCCACACGCCGTCCTTGTCGTTCAGGATCTCCAGGCGCTGCTCGCCCGCCTCGTCGCGCGAGTCGAAGATGAAGCGGTGCGCGTTGACGATCGCCGCCGGGCCGAAGTACTGGCCGTCGTTCCAGAACACCGGGCACGAGGAGGTGCAGGCGGCGCACAGGATGCACTTGGTGGTGTCGTCGAAGCGCTCGCGGTCCTCGGCGGACTGCAGGCGCTCGCGCGTCGGCTCGTTGCCCTTGGTGACCAGGAACGGCATGACGTCCCGGTACGCCTGGAAGAAGGGCTCCATGTCGACGACGAGGTCCTTCATCACCGTCAGGCCCTTGATGGCCTCGACCGTGATCGGCTTCTCCGGGTTGATGTCCTTGATCAGCGTCTTGCAGGCGAGCCTGTTCTTGCCGTTGATCCGCATCGCGTCGGAGCCGCAGATGCCGTGCGCGCACGAGCGGCGGAAGGTCAGCGTGCCGTCGAGGTCCCACTTGATCTTGTGGAGACCGTCGAGCACGCGCTCCTTCGGGTCGATCTCGACCTGGAAGTCCTGCCAGGTCGACTCTTCCGAGATCTCCGGGTTGAACCGGCGGATCCGGAAGGTGACCGTGATGAACGGCGAAGCGGCGGCCGCCGCCTCCATCTGGTCCGTCTTGCTGAGGGTCGGGGTGGCCATCAGTACTTACGCTCCATCGGCTGGTAGCGGGTGACGACGACGGGCTTGTAGTCCAGGCGGACCGAGTCCTGGCCGTTGTCGTCCACCTCGCGGTACGCCATGGTGTGGCGCATGAAGTTGACGTCGTCGCGGTTCGGGTAGTCCTCGCGGTAGTGACCGCCGCGGGACTCCTTGCGCGCCAGCGCGGACACGGCCATGACCTCGGCCAGGTCGAGCAGGTTGCCCAGCTCGATGGCTTCCAGCAGGTCCGTGTTGAAGCGCTTGCCCTTGTCCTGGACGGACACGTTCTTGTAGCGCGCGCGCAGCTCCGCGATCTTCTCGACCGCGGTCTTGATCGTCTGCTCGGTGCGGAACACCATCACGCAGGCGTCCATCGTCTCCTGAAGCTCCAGGCGCAGGTCGGCGACCCGCTCGTTGCCCGTGGAGGCCCGCAGGTGCTCGACCAGGTCGATGACCTGCTGCGCCGGGTTCTCGGGCAGCTCGACGTAGTCGTTGGCGTGGGCGTACGCGGCCGCCGCGATGCCCGAGCGCTTGCCGAAGACGTTGATGTCCAGCAGCGAGTTGGTGCCCAGGCGGTTCGCGCCGTGCACCGACACGCACGCGACCTCGCCGGCCGCGTACAGGCCCGGGACGACGGTGGTGTTGTCCGCCAGGACCTCACCCTCGACGTTGGTCGGGATGCCGCCCATGGCGTAGTGCGCGGTGGGCTGGATCGGGATCGGGTCCGTGTACGGCTCGATGCCCAGGTAGGTGCGCGCGAACTCGGTGATGTCCGGGAGCTTCGCGTCGAGCTGCTCCGGCGGCAGGTGCGTCAGGTCCAGGTACACGTGGTCGCCGGCCGGACCGCAGCCGCGGCCCTCGCGGATCTCGGTGTAGATGGAGCGCGAGACGACGTCACGGGACGCGAGGTCCTTCATGACCGGCGCGTACTTCTCCATGAAGCGCTCGCCGTCCTTGTTGCGGAGGATGCCGCCCTCACCGCGGGCGCCCTCCGTCAGCAGGATGCCCATGCGCCAGATGCCCGTCGGGTGGAACTGGAAGAACTCCATGTCCTCCAGCGGCAGGCCGCGGCGGTAGCAGGCCGCCTGGCCGTCACCCGTGAGGGTGTGCGCGTTGGAGGTCACCTTGAAGAACTTGCCGGTGCCGCCGGAGGCGTAGATGACGGACTTCGCCTGGAACACGTGGATCTCGCCGGTGGCGAGCTCGTACGCGACCACGCCGGCCGACTTCTTGACGCCGTCCTCCTCGACCAGGAGCTGGTCCAGGACGTAGAACTCGTTGAAGAACTCCACGCCCTCCTTGACGCAGTTCTGGTACAGCGTCTGGAGGATCATGTGACCGGTGCGGTCCGCGGCGTAGCAGGACCGGCGGACCGGCGCCTCGCCGTGGTTGCGGGAGTGCCCGCCGAAGCGGCGCTGGTCGATGGTGCCGTCCGGGGTGCGGTTGAACGGCAGGCCCATCTTCTCGAGGTCGAGGACCGCGTCGATGGCCTCCTTCGCCAGGATCTCGGCGGCGTCCTGGTCGACCAGGTAGTCACCGCCCTTGACCGTGTCGAAGGTGTGCCATTCCCAGTTGTCGTCCTCCACGTTGGCGAGCGCGGCGGCCATGCCGCCCTGCGCGGCGCCCGTGTGGGAGCGGGTGGGGTAGAGCTTCGTCAGCACCGCGGTGCGGCTGCGCTTCGTCGACTCGATGGCGGCGCGCATGCCCGCGCCACCTGCGCCGACGATGACGGTGTCGTACTTGTGGATCTTCATTGGTTTCGCCTCAGCCCCGTTGCCTAGCGGATGTTCGGGTCGAAGGTGAAGATCACCAGCGTGCCCAGAAGAATGGTGAACACCGTGGCGGTGTAGAGCAGGCCCTTGAGCCACAGACGCGTGTTGGCGCGCTCCGCGTAGTCGTTGATGACGGTACGCAGACCGTTCGCGCCGTGCAGCATCGCGAGCCACAGCATCAGCAGGTCCCAGCCCTGCCAGAACGGGGAGGCCCAGCGGCCCGCCACGAAGGCGAAGCCGATCTTCGAGACCCCGCCGTCCAGCACGAGCTGGATCAGCAGGTGGCCGAGGACGAGGACGACCAGGACGATGCCCGAGAGGCGCATGAAGAGCCACGCGACCATCTCGAAGTTGCCGCGGGTCGAGCGGGGCGTCTTGCTGGTGCGCTTGCGCGGGGCCTCGATGTACGGCGCCGGGTTGTCGACGTCGTAGAGGGAAACGCCCTCCACGTCACCGATGGCCTGGGCGGAAGAAGTGTCAGAAGACATGCGTGTCACTTCCCGAACAGTTCGAGGTAAGCGTGTCCGAGGACGGGGTACAGGGCCCCGACCATCAGCACGACCCAGATGCCCACCACGGTCCAGAGCATCTGCTTCTGGTAGCGGGGGCCCTTGGACCAGAAGTCCACGGCGATGACACGGAGACCGTTGAGCGCGTGGAACAGGATTGCGGCGACGAGGCCGTACTCCAGCAGCGCGACGATCGGAGTCTTGTAGGTAGCCACGACATCGTCGTACGCCTCGGGGGAGACGCGGACGAGAGCGGTGTCGAGGACGTGTACGAACAGGAAGAAGAAGATGAGGACGCCGGTGACTCGATGAGCCACCCAGGACCACATTCCTTCCCGGCCGCGGTACAACGTTCCAGCCGGCACGGAAAACCCTCCGGAAGCGGGGCGGGGGCCAGCCGGCTTCTTTGTCGGTCGGGCCCGGCCGGGTACGGTCCTCCGGCCCCGGACATCGTAGCGACGCTTTGTCGGTTCCCTTGCGCCAGGGCCATCGGTGTGATCAAACAGGCACGGACGGACTATCCCACAGGGGCGAATAGCCCGAATTCGGCCGCAGATACCCCATCCGTCGAGGTCAGCCAGTGTGTCAGGTCGGCGAGCCGGACCTGCGCGACGCGACGGAGCTCGTCCGCCGAGATGGCCCGCTCCTCGTCCACGTCCAGCTCCATCCGCCGCCGGATCGCGGCCAGCAGCTGGTCCGCCTGCTCCTCCGGAGTGGTCCCGTCGAGGCAGATCACGAAGGCGTGCCCGAAGGTCCGTTCGTACTCCGCGTGGGCCGCGTCGAGCGCGAGGAGCGCGGCGTACGCGGCCCCGTGCTCCAGCTCCGGCGGGAACTCGCCGGCCAGGGCCTCGGAGAGGTCCGCTTGGGAGAGGTCGTACGAAGCCTCGTCCGCGGCGGCGAGCAGCGCGCCGAAATCGGGGTAGGGGCGGTGGGCGGCCACCCGGTGGGCCCAGCGCCGGCTGCCGCAGCAGTGCAGCAGGGCCGAGTGCGCGGCTTCGGGGGACAGGGCGTTGAACCGTACGAGCCCGGTGTCGCCGAAGGCGCCGGTGCGGGAAGGGTCGGAGCCTCCGCGGGCCTGTGCCGGAAGGTGGCTGGACAGCGGGGGGCTCCTCGGGGCGTGGCGCGGGTGTCCCGCCACGCTATCGACGCGGAGCCGGGTGTGTCGTACCCATTCCGGGATTTCACCCGGAAGTGAGCCGAAAGGATGACGGGAGCGCGTGTCGGGCCAGGTGCGGGGCCGCCGGGGAGCCCTACGGGGGACCGGGGCATGATGGCCGTGGAGGGCGGCGGAGAAGGGGAGGGCGACCGAGGCCGCCACCCCCCACAGGAGAGGCCCCGGCCGCCATCCGTCACGGACTCGTGCGACAAGCCCGTACCCCTGTCAGCGTCTTCGGTGCGTTTTGTGTCACACCTCGCTCCGCGCAGGGATGGTTGCGCGTTGTACAACTCGTGGACGAAGGTGCTTGAAAGCCGTAACGTGCTGATTTGCGCCACACATACGGGACTGTGAACGGGTTGGGGATTTTGCTGGGGGACGACGCGGAGCTGACCACCGCGGTGCTCGCGGCACAAGACGGCGACGAGCTCGCGTTCCGTTCTGTGTACCGCGCCGTGCACCCGCGCCTGCTCGGATACGTCCGCACGCTCGTCGGGGACGGCGACGCCGAGGACGTCACCTCCGAGGCCTGGCTGCAGATCGCCCGCGACCTCGACTCCTTCACCGGCGATGCCGACCGCTTCCGCGGCTGGGCCGCCCGCATCGCCCGCAACCGGGCCCTCGACCACATACGGATGCGCGGGCGCAGGCCCGCCGTCGGCGGCGACGAGACCGAGCTGACGGGCCACGCCGCCGAGTCCGACACCGCCGGCGAGGCCATGGAGTCCCTCTCCACCGGCCGCACCATGGAACTCATAGCCCAGCTCCCGCAGGACCAGGCCGAGGCCGTCGTCCTGCGGGTGGTCGTCGGCCTGGACGCCAAGAGCGCGGCCGAGACCCTGGGCAAGCGCCCCGGCGCGGTACGCACCGCCGCGCACCGGGGCCTGAAGAAGCTGGCCGAGCTGCTCGACGGGGCCGTCGACGGGGCCTTCGACCCGGCCGACCCCGATTCCTGCATCGGCTCCGGGAGCTCCGCCGTCGCCGTCGGCTCCGGACGGGTGCGCGGCCTCGGCGATAATGACGGAAGTCGCGCACGGGGCGCAGGGGGCGGACGGGACCTCGACGCCGTACCCGCGCAGCGCGCCCGCGCCGCGGGTGCCGTAGAACAAACCGGTGTGACGGATTCACGTTGGCGGACGCAGAAGGACATGTGATGGCCGACGAGCGCGACAGGTGGCTGGACAGAACCGCGGCGGACAGACTGCTGCGCGGAGAACCGGCCGCACCTGACGCCGAGTACCCCGCCCGGGTCCGGGCCGAGCGGCTGCGCGCCGCCCTCGACGCACTCGCCGAGCCGCCCCCCGCGGCTCCCGGCGGGCTGCCCGGGGAACTGCGCGGAGAGGCCGCCGCGGTGGCCGCGTTCCGTGCGCGCGGCTCCGTGCTCCAGGCGGAACCGCAGACCCGGACCCCGGACACCGAGCTGTTCGGCTCCGCGGACACGGTGGTCGAGCTCGGCCCGCTGCCCGGCCCGGCCGGACGCGCGCCCCGGCGCGGACGCCCGCTCCGCTTCGCCCTCGCCGCCGCGGTCGCCAGCGTCGCCGTGGGCGGCCTGGCCGCCGCTGCGGGCACCGGACTGCTGGACCGCGGCACCCGCAACGCCGCCGACGAGCTGCCGGCCGTCTCGGTGACGGCCGGAGCCTCCGCGGAGACCCTGGCGGACGGCGGCCGGGCGAAACCCCTCGCGCCGCCCCGCACCACCGCGCCGTACGGCGGCGAGAGCCAGAGCGGCACCCCGCTCCCGGGCAGCACCCCGGGCGCGGAAGGCCGTACGCCGACGGAACCCGGCGGCGCCACCGGGACGACCGGCGCCACCGGCACGGAGCCCTCGGCGAGCGGCTCGGCCGGGGGCAAGGACGGCCGGGACCGGTCCCTGCAGGGCGGCATCGACGGGGCGAAGCCCGACTCCACCGGTGGTTCGGAACGGGACCGGGAGGGCCGCAGCGGACCGGTGGAGCTGTGCCGGGACTACCGGTCGGGACAGATCGACGAGGCCGGCCGGGAGAAGCTCGCGCGCCTCGCCAAGGGGCTGCTGCGGGTCCCGCGCTACTGCCAGGTGGTGCTCGACGCGGCCACCGGCGGCGGTGGCGGCACCGGCGGCGGCTCGCGCGGCGACTCGCCCACCACCCCGTCGCGCTCCCTGAACCTGGCCCCGGCCGGAACCACCTCGTCGGCGCCCTCGGGCGCGGACCAGGACCCGGGCCGAGGCACGGGGCAGGACTCCGGACCGGGCGCGGGCCAGGACTCCGGCCAGAGCGCGCGCCGCTGAGAAGGGTCCCGCCCGGGGGCGGAACGGGGCACCGGACCGGGTATCGGACGGTGGCCTGAAACAGTTCGCGCCCCGCCTGTAACACTTTTCGAACCGGCGGCGCAGTACCTAATGAGCCGACTGGTCATCGGCCGCGCATGAGCCGGGGTTCCCCCCGTACCCCTGGGCTCTGCGCAACCGGCGCGGGCGGGATTCGTTCCCCCGATCCCGCCCGCGCCCTCACTCTCCGACCGCCGCCCGTCCTCCGGGCCGCCCGCGGATCACCAGTAGACGACGACCTTGTCGCCGACCTTGACCGTGTCGAACAGCGTCGCCAGCTTGGCCTTGTCCCGGACGTTGACGCAGCCGTGCGAGGCGCCGGCGTAGCCGCGGGCGGCGAAGTCCGCCGAGTAGTGCACGGCCTGGCCGCCGCTGAAGAACATCGAGTACGGCATCGGCGTGTGGTAGATCGTCGACGTCCACTCCTTGGCCTTCCACTCCACCTTGAACTCGCCCTCGCGGGTCGGGGTGTTCTCGGAGCCGAAGCGCACGTCCAGCGTGGTGACGACCTTGCCGTCGATCATCCAGGAGAGGGTGCGGCTCTCCTTGCTGATGCACATCACCCGGCCGGTCATGCAGCGCGCGTCCGGCGCGTCCGGCTCGTTGACGGTCGGCGGGCGCAGCTCGTCGGCGGTGGGCTTCTTGGTGGCGTTCTGGATCTTCTTCCAGGTGGGCTCGTCCACCCCGCCGGTGGCCTGCAGGCCGTTCTTCGACTGGAAGGACTTCACCGCGGCGGTCGTCTTCGAGCCGTAGAAGCCGGTCGGAGCGACCGACATCAGCTTGAGCTGGCGCAGCCGGGCCTGCAGTTCGCGGACCAGCTCGCTGTCGTCGCCGTTGGCCATGATCTGCTTCACGGTCGGCGAGGGCGAGGCCGAGGCGGAAGGCGACGCGGACGGGGACGGGGACGCCGACGGCGAGGCGTCGCCCGGCTTCCCGTCCGTGGACGGCGAGGCGTCAGGAGTGGCGACCGCCGTGGGCGATGCGGGCGCGGAAGAACCGGAGCCCGTGGACTCCGTGTTCTGCGGCCCGCAGGCGGTCGCGGCGAGCGCGACGGCGGTGGCCAGTCCCAGCGTGCGGAGTATTACCTTCTGGCGGTGCATTGCAGTCCCCCGATTTCTACGTGTGTATCTAGGTGATGCCTTCACGGGCGTGGCCAGTTGCACGGAAGGCCGCGATGTTGCGCCATTGTGACCAGCGGCCGCCGAGCGGCCGCTGCGGGGACGTTTTATCAGCCCCGGGCCCCTCGGAGCCACGAAGGAGCGCATCCCATGGAGCGGCACACCGAGAGCGGGATCCCGATCGCGCCCGTCTACCGCCCGGGCGACCTGGCCGGCTGGGATCCCGGGACCGAACTGGGGGAGCCGGGGGAGTACCCGTACACCCGGGGCGTCTACCCGACGATGTACACCGGACGGCCCTGGACCATGCGCCAGTACGCCGGTTTCGGCACGGCCGCCGAGTCCAACGCCCGCTACCGGCAGCTCATCGCGGGCGGCGCCGCAGGGCTCTCCGTGGCCTTCGACCTGCCCACCCAGATGGGGCACGACTCCGACGCCCCGCTCGCGCACGGCGAGGTCGGCAAGGTGGGCGTCGCCATCGACTCCGCCGAGGACATGCGGGTGCTCTTCGACGGGATCCCGCTCGACCGGGTGTCCACCTCGATGACCATCAACGCACCGGCCGCGCCGCTGCTCCTGCTCTACCAGCTGGTCGCCGAGGAACAGGGGATCGATCCCGCCCTGCTGACCGGCACGGTCCAGAACGACGTGCTGAAGGAATACATCGCACGGGGTACCTACATCTTCCCGCCCGGCCCCTCCCTGAGGTTGACGGCCGACAGCTTCCGCTACTGCGCGGCCGAGCTCCCGAAGTGGAACACCATCTCCGTCTCCGGCTACCACATGGCCGAGGCCGGGGCCTCGCCCGCGCAGGAGATCGCCTTCACGCTGGCCGACGGGATCGCGTACGTACGGACCGCGCTGGCCGCCGGGATGGAGGTGGACGCCTTCGCGCCCCGGCTGTCCTTCTTCTTCGTCGCCCGCACCACCCTCCTGGAGGAGGTCGCCAAGTTCCGCGCCGCCCGCCGGATCTGGGCCCGCGTCATGCGCGAGGAGTTCGGGGCCCGGGACCCCAGGTCGCAGATGCTGCGCTTCCACACCCAGACCGCCGGGGTGCAGCTGACGGCCCAGCAGCCGGAGCTCAATCTCGTACGGGTCGCCGTGCAGGGCCTGGCCGCCGTGCTGGGCGGCACCCAGTCGCTGCACACCAACTCCTTCGACGAGGCGATCGCGCTGCCCACCGAGAAGGCGGCCCGCCTCGCGCTGCGGACCCAGCAGGTGCTGGCGTACGAGACGGACGTGCCGCACACCGTCGACCCCTTCGCCGGGTCCTACGCGGTGGAGCGGATGACGGACGAGGTGGAGGCGGCGGCGCTCGACCTGATGGCGCGGGTGGAGGCGATGGGCGGGGCGGTGGCCGCGATCGAGGCGGGCTTCCAGAAGGAGGAGATCGAGCGGAACGCCTACCGGATCGCCCGGGAGACCGAGAGCGGCGTGCGCGTGGTGGTCGGGGTCAACCGCTTCGCGCTGGACGAGGAGGAGCCGTACGAGCCGCTGCGGGTGGACCCGGCGATCGAGGACCGCCAGCGGGCCTCCCTGGCCGCGCTGCGGGCGGGACGCGACGGGGCGGCCGTGGACGAGGCGCTGGCGGCGCTGCGGGAGGCGGCGGCGGGCACGGAGAACGTGCTGTACCCGATGCGGGAGGCGCTGCGGGCGAGGGCCACGGTGGGGGAGGTGTGCGGGGCGCTGCGCGAGGTGTGGGGGACGTACGTGCCGGCTGATTCGGGCTGGTGACCAGGGCTGATTCCGGTTGGGTCCCGGTTCCGTCCCGATCCGTGAAATCGACTGGCGCGACAGGTGTGTCCTCATGGGACACTCCTGCACATGCTGGGTGTCACAGATCTTCCGACGTATCTCGCCGGCCTGGTGCTGATCATTTTGCTGCCGGGGCCGAACTCGCTCTACGTGCTCTCCGTCGCCGCGCGCGGCGGGGTCCGCCAGGGGTACCGGGCAGCCGCCGGCGTGTTCACCGGGGACGCCCTGCTCATGACCCTGGCCGCGCTCGGCGCCGGGGCGCTGCTGCAGACCAGCCCGATCGTGTTCGGCGTCGTCAAACTGCTCGGCGCCGGCTACCTGACCTGGCTCGCCATCGGCATGCTGCGGGGCGCGTGGACCATGTGGCGTGCCCGCCGCGAGCGGGCCGGGGCGGGCGGAGACGCCCCGGAGGCGTCCGTGGCCGCCGCCGGGGTCAAGCCCGGCGAGACCGAGCGGCCCTACCGGCGGGCGCTGCTGATCAGCGTGTTCAACCCGAAGGCCATCCTCTTCCTGATGTCCTTCTTCGTGCAGTTCGTGGACCCCGCCTACGCCTACCCGGCGGTGTCCTTCCTGCTGCTGGGCGGCCTGATGCAGATCGCCAGCTTCCTCTACCTGACCACGCTGATCTTCAGCGGGGACCGCCTGGCGGCCGCCTTCCGCCGCCGCAAGCGGCTCGCCGCCGGGGCCAGCTCGGCGGCGGGCGTGCTGTTCCTGGGCTTCGCCGCGAAGCTCGCCGTGAGCTGACCCGCTAGCCCACCGCCCTGCGCAGCAGCCGGGCCAGCCGGCGCGCGGCGCGGCTGCGGGGCAGGAAGGACAGCTGCGCCGGGATGCCGCCCGGCAGGCCCAGGGTGGTCAGCCGGCGCCGGGTGAAGTAGCGCCAGGTGTCGTCGGTCAGGTGCGCGCCCAGCCAGCGCTCGGCCTCCGCGCGGTGCTCCGCGAGGATCCTGGGCTGCATGGTGAAGCCCACCGCCGTGAGCAGGCCCGCCAGCTCGGCCGCGACCCGTTCGGGCCCCGGCGGGGTCCAGGAGCGTACGGCCGCGGTGTCCGCGAGGTCGGGCAGCAGGGCGTCCACCAGCACGAGCGGGATCCGGTTGCTGTTCGGGTACGGGGACAGCCGCGCGAGCACGGCCCCCGTGCCGGTCCGGGCCACCGGCAGCCCGTACAGGGTGGCGGCGGTCAGCAGTCCCGTGGAGAAGCAGCCGACCACCAGCGCCGGGCGCAGCCGCTCGTAGAGGGTCTCGGCGAGCACCGGGGTGCTCAGCACGGTGAGCCGGACGCCGAGCCGTTCGGCCTCCTCCTCCGCCCGGCGGGAGTACGCGGCGGGGGCGCTGGGATGCGGTTTGAACACCAGCTCGCGGTGGCCCAGTGCGTGCGCGCCCCGGACCATCTCCCCGTGCAGCTCCTCCTCCTCGGCGGCCGGCACCAGGTCGAGGGCGGAGAGGTACTGGCCCAGCAGCAGCGCGGGGGCCTCGGTCCGCTCCGGAGTCTCCAGGGCCGCGGTCTCCACGGCCGCGGTCTCCACCGCCGCTTCGAGCTCGCCGATGACCTTGAGGAAGGCGGCGGCCGGGATCGCCTCGGCCCGTACGCCGAACTCGGTCAGCAGCAGCGGCTCCAGACCCGGTACGAGGTCCAGGTGCAGCACCCGCCGTACGCGCATCCCGAGCCCGGGGTCGAGGCGGAAGCGGGTGGGACCGTAGCTCATCAGCCCGTCGGCGTAGACCTCTATGGCCGCCCCGGGGAAGAGCCGGCACAGGCTCTGGGAGGGCGGCACCTGGAGCGATTCCACGATCAGCTCGACGCGGTCGGTGCCCAGCCCCCAGGAGGAGCGCAACTGGCGCTCCCACAGCGGGACGTCGTCGGCGCGCGGGCTCCAGGTGCTGGGGTGCTGCGGGGCGATGACGGCGTTCCAGTCGAGGACCTCGTCGAAGCGGGCGCTCAGGGAGGCGAAGCCGGGCGCGTCGGCCAGGCCGGGGGCGATCTCGGCGGTGACGGAGTGGTTGCTGGTCAGCAGGATGCGGCGGCCGGCGGGCGGGAAGAGCTCCGCGTCGAGGGCGGCGGCGAGGGTGGCCGTGCCGTAGAGGGTGGAGGCCAGGAAGATCTGGGTGACGTTCACGCCGTCACCGCCGCCGTGCGCCGGGTCCGCAGCCGGCGGAGCAGGGCCGCGCGGTCGGAGTCCATCGCGTCCAGGGTCCGGTCCAGGAGCTGCTGGGGCATTCTGCCGAGCGCGGCCGTGCTCATCGAGCGGAGTTTTCTGGCCACGGGTGGTTCAAACCTTTCGATGGACCCGATGTGATGGGCGATAATCGCGCAATATGTTCGGACGGCCTTCGGGAGGAGGAGATCGGATTCCCGGTCGGCGGCCGTTTCGGTCAGAACCTGATCGAATGCCCGGATGAAATCGAGCTGACGCTCGTCGCCGATTTGTGTCAGCGAGGTGGAAACCCCGCGACGGTAGAAGATTCCGGGCAGACCGACCGGCGCGAAGGACTCCGCCTCCCGGTGCAGCCGCCAGATCCACGGCCGGTCCTCCGCCGTCCGCAGACCGTCCGTGAAGTGCAGCAGCCCGCGGTCCAGCAGCCGCCGGTGGTACATCCCCGCCCAGGCGTACGGATAGTCCACCGAGGTCGCGCGGGAGGCGGGCAGGATCGCGGTGCGCGGATCGGCCACCACCGAGTCCGGCCCGTAGGGCACGCGCTGGACACTGCGCGCCTTGCCCGTGCACTGGACGTGGTCGGTACGGACGAAATCGCAGCCCAGGCCCTCGATGGCGGCCAGGGTGCGGGCCAGGTGGCCCGGAGCCAGCCAGTCGTCCCCGTCCAGGAAGGCGATGTACTCCCCGCGGGCCGCGTCCAGACCGGTGTTCCGCGCCGTCGCCAGCCCGCCGTTGCGCTCGTGTCTGAGGAGCACGGCGCCGGGCAGCTCGCGGGCCGCCCGCTCCAGCAGCGCGGGCGTCCCGTCCGTCGAGCGGTCGTCGACGAGCAGGAACTCGAAATCGTCCCGGGCGTTGAGTTCGAGGCTTTTCAGGGCATCCGGCGCATACGTCTGCACGTTGTAGAACGGCACGACAACAGAGAGCTTGAGCACTCGCGAGACATTAGAGCGCCGCTCGTCATTCACTGTGGCCCGGACGCGGATTCCATGTGAACGACGCACGGCAGGCACGTTAACCCGGCGGCTTTCGCACGGAGTCGACGGGTTGTTAACCCGCTGTTGTGCGTTCGTTGGGCCGATCACCGAAAAGCCGGAATAACTTCTGCCGGGTGCCAGCAAGCAACCGCGCGGCCCATCCGGCCGCCCTCCGTGTGGCCGTACTCGCCGATTCCGACACCCGCTGGAAATGGGGAGCGCTCACCGCGCGCCGCCTTTCCCCGGAACCGGACTCCGTCCACCTGACCGGATATCTGCTCCGCGGCCGGGCCACGCCCACCGCGCGCCAGCTCGGTGAGGTCGGGGTCCGGGCGGACCGGCTCACCGAAGTCACCTGCGCGGAGTTCCTCGCGGCACTGTCGGCGCCGGATCGGGAGCCCCGCGACGCCTACGACATCGTCGTCCTCGCCCTGGTCGGCGGCGCCGTCCAGGCCGTCCTGCACGGGGCCCGGGCCCTGTGGCCGGAGCCGGGCGCACGGCCGGTGTTCGTCACGGGGTACGTCGGAGTCGTCTACGAGAAGCTCGCCGACGGCCTGCTGCTGCGCCACGGGGCCGACCTGGTCCTCGCCAACTCCCGCCACGACGCGGAGCGGTTCCGCGCGGTCTACGAGGGGGTCGGCGCCGAGGCCGGAGCCGTCGTGGAAACCGCCCTCCCCTTCCTCGAACCGGCCCACGCGGACACGTACGAGCCGGTGGGCAGCACGGCCCACCGGGTGGTCTTCGCGGTCCAGCCGTCCGTGCCGGACGCCCGCGCGGACCGTACGTACCTGCTGCGGCGCGCCGCGGAGCACGCCCGGCTGCACCCAGGGCGCGAGGTGCTGATCAAACTGCGCAGCCGGCCGGGGGAGCACACCACCCACCTGGAGGAGCTCCCGTACCAGCGGCTCGCGGAGCAGCTCCCCGGCGGCCTCCCCTCCAACTGCCGCCTGGTGTACGGGAACATGGGCGAGGTCCTCGACACCACGGACCTGCTGGTCACCGTCTCCTCCACGGCCGCCCTGGAATCCCTCCACCGGGGCATCCCGACGGCCGTCCTGACCGACCTCGGCGTCCGCGAGACCCTCGGCAACCACCACTTCCTGGGCTCCGGCTGCCTGGCCTCCTGGACCCAGCTCGACGCGGGCCTGCTCCCGGAGCCCGATCCGGACTGGCTGGCGGCCCAGGGCGTCGGCAGCCCCGCCGCCGGACCGGCCGGCGCCCCCGGTGGGCAGGACCCCTACGCCGCCGCGCGGGCCCGCCTCACCGAACTGCTGGACGGGGCCGGGCTCCCGGCCGTGGCCCCCTACTACACGCGGGACACCGCACCGGGCTACCTCCCCGGCATCCTCGCCCGGCACCACCTCGGCCCCGACGGGCACCCGTTGCCCGGCGCCGCCCGCACCGGAGCCGAGGGGTCCCGGCTGCGCCGCCGGCTCCGCGCCCACCTGCGCGAAGCCGCCCGGGGCGCCTACCGGCACGGCGTCCAGCGCGTCGCGCCGGTGATCCGCCGCCTGGGGGAGCTGTGAGCCCCCGCCCGGCCGGAGCCGTGACCCGCGCCGCCGTCGCGCGCGCCGCCGCATCCCGCGCCGCAGCCACGCGCCCAGCGACCGTGCCCGCCGCAGCCCTGCCCGCCCCCGCCACCCGCGCCGCAGGCAGCCGTGCGATGCCCAGGGTGCTCGCCGTGATCCCCGCACGCGGGGGGTCCAAGGGCGTGCCCGGGAAGAACCTGGCCGACGTCGGCGGGATGCCCCTCGTGGTCCGGGCCGTCCGGGCCTGCCTGGGGGCCGCGACCGTCACCGACGTCCTGGTGTCCACCGACTCCGAGGCCATCGGCGAAGCCGCCCGCGGGGCCGGGGCCGTCGTGCTGCGCAGGCCCGCCGGGATCTCCGGGGACACCGCCACCAGCGAGGCCGCCCTGCTGCACGCCCTCGACTCCTTCGAGGAACTGCATTCCGTCACCGTCGACGTGGTCCTCCTCGTCCAGTGCACCAGCCCCTTCGTCACCGCCTCCGACGTGGAGTCCGTCGCCGCCGCCGTCGCCTCGGGCGCCGCCGACTCCGCGCTCACCGCGGCCCCCTTCCACGGCTTCCTCTGGCGCAGGACCCCCGACGGCTCCGGCACCGGGGTCAACCACGACGTCTCGTACCGCCCCCGCCGCCAGGACCGCCCCGAGGACCTCCTGGAGACCGGCGCCGCCTACGCCATGGACGCCGCCGGCTTCCGCGCCGCCCGCCACCGCTTCTTCGGGCGGACCGTCCCGGTCGCCACCGACCCGGCGCGGGTGCTGGAGATCGACGACCCCCACGACCTGGCCCGCGCCCGCGCCCTCGTACCCGTACTCGCCCCCGCCTCGGGCCACACCTCAGGCCCCGCCCCAGTCCACACCCCACTCACCACCCCGGTGCCCGCCCCCGTGCCCGCACCTCCTCGTACACCCCACGCTCCGAAGGACAGCCCTGCCATGACGGTCACCCCCGCCCCCCGCCTCCGTACCTTCGGCTCCCGTACCGCGGGCCCCGGACAGCCCGTCTACGTGGTCGGCGAGATCGGCATCAACCACAACGGCGACCTCGGCAACGCCCTCGCCCTCGTCGACGCCGCCGCCGAAGCCGGCTGCGACGCCGTGAAGTTCCAGAAGCGCACCCCCGAGATCTGCACCCCGCGCGACCAGTGGGACATCGAGCGCGACACCCCCTGGGGCCGGATGACCTACATCGACTACCGCCACCGCGTGGAGTTCGGCGAGGACGAGTACCGCGCCATCGACGACCACTGCGCCAAGCGCGGCATCGACTGGTTCGCCTCCCCGTGGGACACCGAGGCCGTCGCCTTCCTGGAGAAGTTCGACGTCCCCGCCCACAAGGTGGCCTCCGCCTCGCTCACCGACGACGAGCTGCTGCGCGCCCTGCGCGCCACCGGCCGCACCGTCGTCCTCTCCACCGGCATGTCCACCCCGAGGCAGATCCGGCACGCGGTGGAGGTGCTCGGCAGCGACAACATCCTGCTCTGCCACGCCACCTCGACCTACCCGGCCAAGGCCGAGGAGCTCAACCTGCGGGTGATCAACACCCTCCAGGAGGAGTACCCGAACGTCCCGATCGGCTACTCCGGCCACGAGACGGGCCTGCAGACCACCCTGGCCGCCGTCGCCCTCGGCGCCACCTTCGTCGAGCGCCACATCACCCTCGACCGCGCGATGTGGGGCTCCGACCAGGCCGCCTCCGTCGAGCCGGGCGGCCTGGCCCGCCTGGTCCGCGACATCCGCACCATCGAGACCGCGCTCGGCGACGGCGTCAAGCGGGTCTACGACTCCGAGCTCGGCCCGATGAAGAAGCTCCGCCGCGTCCAGGGAGAGCTCGCCACCGTGTGAGCCCCCCCGGTAACGGCGGCGCGCGGCGGGCTCGTACGGACCGTGAGTCGTTTCCTTTCTCCCTCTGACGAGGAGTACCTGGTGACCCCCTCAGACCCTGACCGCACCCTGGCTTTCGTAGAGAGCCCGGTCCAGCTCCTCAACGTCCTGGAATGGGCGTACGCGCAGCGCAGCGGGCTGCTCGAGGCCGTCCCGCGCCAGCCCGCCCGGGGGACCGGAGCGCAGCCCATGCCCGCTTCCACCGCCGGGGGCTTGCGGATCGTGGTGCTCCCGCCCACCGACCCCATGTCCCGGGGGCAGCTGCGCCGGATGGCGGGGCTGGCCCGGGACGAGGGGCACGAGGTGCGCTGGCAGGAGGCCCGCGGCGGCCGGTTCGCGCCGGTCAGGGCCTTCGCCGCGCTCGCCCGGGAGGTACGGGCGGCCGAGCGGGTGGTGATAGGGGATCCGTTCTCCCGCTACGTGCAGCTCCTGCTCACGCTGGTCCGGGCCGAGGAGCTCGTCGTGGTCGACGACGGCACCGCGACCATGGAGTTCATCGCCCAGACGGCCCGCGGCGAGCGCCTCGTACGCTGGCACCGGGTCGGCGGCGGAGGCCTTCCGGGCCGGCTGCGCGAGCTGGCGTACGCGCCGGTCTCGGCGACGGCCCGGCGGCGGTTCACCCCGGCCCCGGGCGGGCGCCGGCGCGTCGAGGTGTTCAGCTCGATGCCGGTCACCGCGCACGGCGGGATGACCGTCCGGCCCAACGACTTCGCGTGGACCCGGGCCCGCTTCGGCCCGCCCCGCCTGACCAAGGGCACCGACCTGGTCGGGACCTCGCTGGTGGAGACCGGAGTCGTCGACCCGGACCGCTACCTGGAGGCGGTGCGCGCCCTGACCCTGGAACACGGGGCCACCCGCTACTTCGCCCACCGCCGGGAAGCCCCGGAGAAGCTGCGCCTGCTGAGCGAGGCGACCGGGCTGGAGATCGTACGTCCGGACCTGCCGCTGGAGCTGATCGCCCGGCGCGGCCCGGTCGGCCGGACGATCGTCAGCTTCCCCTCCACGGTCGTCCACACCCTGCCCCTGGCGCTGACCGGCACCGGCGTGACCGTGGCCGTATGCGATGTCGATCCGAGCTGGCTCACCCCGGCTGCCTCGGAGCGGGCCCGCGGTTTCCTCGCCGGAGTCACCGACACCGCCCGTGATGTGCACAGACTTCCTGCTCAGACGGCTTCGGCGGCCGGATGAGTGCATGAATGAGCGCGCGAGTTTACCCGCGCCTTCATCCGGTCATGCGTCCAGAGGCCGGGTTTCTTTCCCCTAACGGCATGAACTTTTGGTGATCTCCCGTCAGTTGGCCCATGGGTGGGCCTACCCTTAAACGGGTGAACCAGTTGATGTCCCGCGAGTCCCAGACCGCCCTGCCCGGCAAGCCCGACCGGCCCGAGCTGCCCGGCAAGCTTCCGGACCACCTGCGTGCCGAACTGATCGCCTTCCGCCGGGACTTGCACATGCATCCCGAGCTAGGACACCAGGAGTTCCGCACCACGGCGGCGATCAAGGCCCGGCTGGAGAAAGCGGGCCTGCGCCCGAGGGTGCTGAAGTCGGGCACCGGACTCATCTGTGACGTCGGCACCTGGGACGGGGTACGTCCCATGCTGGCCCTGCGCGCGGACATCGACGCCCTGCCCATCCCGGATGCCAAGACGCACGTCTCGTACCGCTCGACCGTCCCGGACCGCGCCCACGCCTGCGGCCACGACGTGCACACCGCCGTGGTGCTGGGCGCCGGCCTCGTCCTCGCGGAGCTCGACCGCCGGGGCGAGCTGCCCCGGCCGGTGCGGCTGCTCTTCCAGCCCGCCGAGGAGGTGCTGCCGGGCGGTGCCACCGAGGCGATCGACTCCGGGGTGCTGGACGGGGTCGGCAGGATCATCGCCCTGCACTGCGACCCCCGGGTCGACGCCGGCCGGATCGGCCTGCGCACCGGGCCGATCACCTCGGCCTGCGACCGGCTGGAGGTCACCCTCGAGGGCCCCGGCGGGCACACCGCCCGTCCGCACCTGACCACCGACCTGGTGACGGCGGCCGCCCGGCTCGCCCTCGACCTGCCGGCCCTGCTGACCAAGCGGATGGACGCCCGCTCGGGCATGTCGGTCACCTGGGGCCGGATCGAGGCCGGACACGCCTGCAACGTCATCCCGATGCACGCGGAGCTGTCCGGAACCGTTCGCTGCCTCGACCTGAACTCCTGGCACGAGGCCCCCGACCAGATCCATGCGGTCATCGACGAGATCGCCTCGATGCACCGGGCCAAGTCGGAGATCACCTACGTGCGCGGAGTGCCCCCGGTCGTCAACGATCCGGTGGTCACCGAGCTGCTGCGGGAGGCGATGAGCGCCCGCCGCGGGGCCGACTCGGTCGAGGACACCGAGCAGAGCCTGGGCGGCGAGGACTTCTCCTGGTACCTGGAGCACGTCCCCGGAGCCATGGCGCGCCTGGGCGTGCGCAAGCCCGGGGACACCGCGAAGCGGGATCTGCACCGGGGTGATTTCGACGTGGACGAGGCCGCGATCGGGGTCGGCGTGGAGTTCTTCACGGCCGCGGCCCTGCTCGACGGGCGTCCCCTCGACCAGCTCGAAGGGCGACGCGCCCGGCTGGCGGGGACGGCCGGATAGGAGTTCTTTACAACATCGGTGATTGATCCGGCGGACGCGTCCAGCCCTTGGTACACATGGGTCGGGCGCGTCGGCTGTTACTGATCGGTCACTGTCTGGTTCACGACGATCCGATAACGACTCATGAACGGGCCTTTAACTGACATCTACGCGCGTTACGATCTCGGCGAAACCAGCGCCGGTCGTGGCGCTTCGGTCAGGTTTTGAAGGAGCCTCCCCTTGCGCCGGATCACCAGGATCGCCACCGTGGGCATCGCGTCCGCTGCGCTGGCCCTCTCGGCCACCGCCTGTGGCGGTAAGAAGTCCTCGGACTCGTCTTCGTCCGCCTCCTCCTCTTCGGAGAAGTCCGCCGCCATCGCGTACGACATCGGTGGCCGCGGCGACCAGTCGTTCAACGACGCCGCCTACGCGGGCCTCTCGAAGGCCGAGACGGACCTCAAGATCAAGGGCGCCGAGGCGGAGCCCACCGACGGCGAGGGTGAGGCCGACAAGGTCCAGCGCCTCACCGAGCTGGCCCGCAAGGGCAACAACCCGGTCATCGGCGTCGGCTTCGCGTACGCGCCGGCCATCAAGAAGGTCGCCGAGAAGTTCCCGGACACCACGTTCGGCCTCATTGACGACACCTCGGTGCAGGCGAAGAACATCGCCAACCTCGTCTTCAACGAGGAGCAGGGCTCCTACCTGGCCGGCGTCGCCGCCGCCAAGGCGTCCAAGACCGGCACGGTCGGCTTCATCGGCGGTGTCGAGGTTCCGCTGATCAAGAAGTTCGAGGCGGGCTTCGCCCAGGGCGTCAAGGACACCAACCCGAACGCCAAGGTGCTCACCCAGTACCTGACCCAGCCGCCGAACTTCGACGGCTTCGCCAAGCCCGACCTGGGCAAGGCCGCGGCCGAGGGCCAGCTCGACAAGGGCGCCGACGTGATCTACTCGGCCGCCGGTCTGGCCGGATCCGGTGCCATCGAGGCCGCCTCCGCCAAGGGCAAGTGGTCCATCGGCGTCGACTCGGACCAGTACAACCAGGCCGGTCTGGCGAAGTACAAGGACTTCATCCTGACCTCGGTCACCAAGGACGTCGCGGACTCCGTCTACAACCTGATCAAGTCGGTCCAGGACGGCAAGCCCGAGTCCGGTGAGGTCCGCTACGGCCTCGACAAGGACGGCGTCGGCCTGGCCGACTCCAACCCGAAGTACAAGGAGATGACGGACGTCGTCGCCGCGGTCGAGAAGGCCAAGGCCGACATCATCGCCAAGAAGATCGAGGTCAAGACCGCCCCGTAAGGTGCCGTCCGACCTGCGTCACGCGTGATCCCCGGGGTCCGGGCAGCGGTCTCCATCGCTCCCGGGCCCCGGCTCGTGTCACGTGGTTTCATGTGATCTTGTGGCCGGTTGGCCGCAAGTTTTCACTTTCGACAGTGCTACGCGCGTAGAAGCATCGTGGACGCGATACTTTCACACCCCCGCCCTGTCCCCCGCCCTGCCTTCAGCTCCTTCCGCGCCAAGGAGAGTGCGTCATCAACGCGTCCAGCCCGCCCCCCGCCGTAGAACTGCACGGCATCACCAAGCGCTTCCCCGGCGTCGTCGCCAACAAGGACATCGCGATCACCGTCCGCAAGGGCACGGTCCACGCCCTGATCGGTGAGAACGGCGCCGGCAAGTCGACGCTGATGAAGATCCTCTACGGCATGCAGAAGCCGGACGAGGGCACCATCGCCATCGACGGGGAGCAGGTCTCCTTCAGCAGCCCCGGCGATGCCATCGCCCGCGGCATCGGCATGGTGCACCAGCACTTCATGCTGGCCGACAACCTCACCGTCCTGGAGAACGTGGTTCTCGGCGGCGAGAAGCTCTACGGCATCGGCGCGAAGGCCCGTAAGAAGATCAGGGAGATCTCGGACGCGTACGGCCTCGGCGTACGTCCCGACGCCCTGGTCGAGGACCTCGGCGTCGCCGACCGCCAGCGCGTGGAGATCCTCAAGGTCCTCTACCGCGGTGCGAAGATCCTCATCCTCGACGAGCCGACCGCGGTGCTCGTGCCGCAGGAGGTCGACGCGCTGTTCGACAACCTGCGCGAGCTCAAGTCCGAGGGCCTGACCGTCATCTTCATCTCGCACAAGCTGGGCGAGGTCCTGAAGGTCGCCGACGACATCACCGTCATCCGGCGCGGCACCACGGTCGGCACCGCCGACCCGCGGACCGCCACGACCAAGCAGCTCGCCGAGCTGATGGTCGGCTCCGAGCTGCCCTCCCCGGAGACCCGCGAGTCGACGGTGACCACCACCCCGATGCTCCAGGTCCAGGGACTGACGGTCGCCGAGGGCGGTGCGCCCGTCCTCACGGAGGACACCGCCCGCACCCCGGGCCTGCCGGACGCCAACCTCCGCGAGACCCCGGCCGCCGGACGCCTGCTGCTCGACGGGATCAGCTTCACGATCCACAAGGGCGAGATCCTCGGCATCGCGGGCGTCGAGGGCAACGGCCAGACCGAGCTGATCGAGGCCCTCATGGGCATGATGACCCCCGACGCGGGCGCCATCACCCTCGACGGCAAGGACATCACCAAGTACCCGGTGCGCAAGCGCCGCGAGGGCGGCATCGGCTACATCCCCGAGGACCGCCACCGGCACGGCCTGCTGCTGGAGTCCTCCCTCTGGGAGAACCGCATCCTCGGCCACGTCACCGAAGCCCCCAACTCCAAGCGCGGCATCCTCGACCCGAAGGCCGCCCGCAAGGACACCGAGCGGATCGTGCGCGAGTACGACGTCCGCACCCCCGGCATCGAGGTCACCGCGGCCTCGCTCTCCGGCGGCAACCAGCAGAAGCTGATCGTCGGCCGCGAGATGAGCCACAACCCGAAGTTCCTCATCGCCGCCCACCCCACCCGCGGTGTGGACGTCGGCGCCCAGGCGCAGATCTGGGACGCGATCCGCGAGGCCCGCCGCGAAGGCCTGGCGGTCCTGCTGATCTCCGCCGACCTGGACGAGCTCATCGGCCTGTCCGACACCCTGCGCGTCATCTACCGCGGCCGCCTGGTCGCCGACGCCGACCCCGCGACCGTGACCCCCGAGGAACTCGGCACCGCCATGACGGGCGCCTCCTCCGGGCACCTGGAAGCCACCGAAGCCACCGACAACCGCTCCGACGCCGGCACGGATGCCCGTACCGACTCCCCGGAGGACGAGGCCCGATGAAGAAACTCGACAAGGACCGGCTGCTCCTCGGCTTCGCCGGGCCCGCGCTCGCGCTGGTCACCGCCTTCCTGCTGACCATGGTGGTCCTGGCGGCGACGGGTGTGGACCCGATCGAACCGCTGCGCCTCATGGTGGAGAACGCGAGCTACGAGGACGTCCAGGTCCTCATCGTCAACCAGGCCGGTACGTACTACCTGGCGGCCCTGGCCGTGGCCATCGGCTTCCGGATGAACCTCTTCAACATCGGCGTCGACGGCCAGTACCGTCTCGCGGCGATGCTGTCGGCGGTCGTCGGCGCGGCGGTCTCGCTGCCCGGCCCCCTGCACATCCTGCTGATCGTGATCGTCGCCATGCTGGTCGGCGCCTTCTGGGCCGGCATCGCCGGCATCCTGAAGGCCAAGCGCGGAGTCAGCGAGGTCGTCTCGACGATCATGCTGAACGCGATCGCCACCAGCCTCATCGCCTGGCTGATCCTGCCGAAGAACCTCGGCGTCCAGCCGGCCGGCTCCAACGACCTGACCACCGGCGAGATCGCGAAGTCGGGCTGGTTCCCGGCGATCTCCCTCGGCGACGGCCTGGAGATCTACGGCTTCACCTTCCTCGCCTTCGCGCTGGGCATCGTCTACTGGTTCGTGCTGGGCCGCACCCGCTTCGGCTTCGACCTGCGCGCCACCGGCGCCAGCGAGTCCGCCGCGCAGGCCTCCGGTGTGGACGCCAAGAAGATGATCATCACCTCGATGCTCATCTCCGGCGCCGTCGCCGGCCTCGCCGGCATGCCGGTGCTGCTGGGCGAGAGCCACACGTACAGCCTCTCCTTCCCGGTCGGTGTCGGCTTCACCGGCATCACCATCGCGCTGCTCGGCCGCAACCACCCGGTCGGCATCTTCTTCGCCGCGTTCCTGATGGCCTTCATCGACAAGGCCTCGGCCTCGCTCGACACGGAGGGATACGCGAAGGAGATCGGCACGATCATGAAGGGCCTGATCGTGATCGCGGTCGTCGTCTCCTACGAGCTCGTCCGCCGTTACGGGATCCGACGCCAGCAGCAGAAGGTCGGCGAGGAGCTGGCCGCAGGCCACGCCATCACGACCGAGAAGGAGGTCTCGGCGTGAGCACCAGCACCGTTTCCGCGACCAGCGCCGCGCCCAAGAAGCAGGGCGGACGCACCAAGCTCACCCTCCCGTGGATCATGCTGATCATCGCGGGCGGCCTCGCACTCGTCTCGCTGGTCCGCGTGATCAGCGGCGCCGACGACCTGACCTCCATCGGCCAGGTCTCCGGAGCCCTCTCCCTGGCCGTGCCGATCGGCCTCGCCGGCCTCGGCGGCCTGTGGGCCGAGCGCGCGGGCGTCGTCAACATCGGCCTCGAAGGCATGATGATCCTCGGCACCTGGTTCGGTGCCTGGGCCGGCTACCAGTGGGGCCCGTGGACCGGCGTGATCGCCGGCCTGATCGGCGGCGCCATCGGCGGCCTGCTGCACGCGATCATCACGGTCACCTTCAACGTGAACCACATCGTCTCCGGTGTGGCCATCAACATCCTGGCCCTGGGCTTCACCCAGTACCTGTCGAACTTCACGTTCGCCGAGGCACCGGGCGGCTCCTCCAAGCAGTCCCCGCGCGTCGAGCCGATCTACGAGATCACCGTGCCGGGGTTGTCGGACTGGATGGCGACGCTCCAGGGCAAGCACTGGTTCTTCATCTCGGACGTCGCCGGCGTCGTGGGCGGCCTGGTCACCGGCCTGTCCCTGCTGACCGTCGTCGCCCTGCTGCTGATCCCCGGCACCTGGTGGGTGCTGTGGCGCACCACCTTCGGCCTGCGGCTGCGCTCCTGCGGCGAGAACCCGATCGCCGCCGAATCGCTCGGCGTCAACGTCTACAAGTACAAGTACATCGCCGTGATCGTCTCGGGCTCCCTCGCGGGCCTGGGCGGCGCGTTCCTGTCGATCGTGGCCAGCCCGATCTACCAGGAGGGCCAGACCGGCGGCCGCGGCTACATCGGCCTCGCCGCGATGATCTTCGGCAACTGGATGCCCGGCGGCATGGCGCTCGGCGCCGGCCTGTTCGGCTTCACCGACAGCCTCAAGCTGCGCGGCGGCGCCGAGAACGTCCACGCGATGCTGCTGCTCATCGCGATCCTGCTCGTCCTGGTCGTCGCCTGGCAGCTCTACAAGAAGCGCTACGTCCCGGCCGGCATCTCGGCGGTCTTCGCCGTGCTGCTGTTCCTCTGGTACGCGCTCACGGACCAGGTGCCCAGCCAGTTCGTGGACGCCGCCCCGTACCTGACCACGCTGCTGGTGCTCGCGCTCTCCGCGCAGCGCCTGCGGATGCCCAAGGCGGACGGCATGCCGTACCGCAAGGGTCAGGGCAAGTGACGGCCGCTCCCGACTGGGAGGCCCTGCGCGAGGCCGCCCGGGAGGCCATGTCCCGGGCGTACGCCCCGTACTCGGGCTTCCCGGTCGGCGTCGCGGCGCTGGTGGACGACGGCCGCACCGTCGTCGGCTGCAACGTCGAGAACGCCAGCTACGGGCTCGGCCTGTGCGCCGAATGCGGGCTGGTCTCCTCCCTCCAGGCCACGGGCGGCGGCCGTCTGACGCACTTCACGTGCGTGGACGGCAAGGGCGAGATCCTCGTCCCCTGCGGCCGCTGCCGCCAGCTCCTCTTCGAGTTCGGCGGCGCGGAGCTCCAGGTGGAGACGCCGGAAGGCGTCCTGCCGCTCTCCGCGATGCTGCCGCAGGCCTTCGGGCCGGACCATCTGAGATAGCCGTGCCGACGGCCCTCCGCCCCCGCCGGGCGGGGGGCCGCGTCCTTTCCCCTCATCTCCCTCTTCTCCTGTCTCTATGCGCGTAGAAGGAAGCACTTCCATGGACGTCATCTCCGTCATCCGCACCAAGCGCGACCGCGGTGAACTGAGCCCCGAGCAGATCGACTGGGTCATCGACGCGTACACGCGCGGCGTGGTCGCCGACGAGCAGATGTCGGCGCTGGCGATGGCCATCCTGCTCAACGGCATGAACCGCACCGAGATCGCCCGCTGGACCGCCGCGATGATCGCCAGCGGCGAGCGGATGAACTTCGACTCCCTCTCCCGCCCGACCGCCGACAAGCACTCCACCGGCGGCGTCGGCGACAAGATCACCCTGCCCCTGGCCCCGCTCGTCGCCGCCTGCGGCGCGGCCGTGCCGCAGCTCTCCGGCCGCGGCCTCGGCCACACCGGCGGCACCCTGGACAAGCTGGAGTCCATCCCCGGCTGGCGCGCCCTGCTCTCCAACGAGGAGATGCTGCACGTCCTGGACACCACCGGCGCCGTCATCTGCGCCGCCGGCGACGGCCTCGCCCCGGCCGACAAGAAGCTGTACGCGCTGCGCGACGTGACCGGCACCGTCGAGGCGATCCCGCTCATCGCCTCCTCGATCATGTCCAAGAAGATCGCCGAGGGCACCGGCTCCCTCGTCCTGGACGTGAAGGTCGGCACCGGCGCCTTCATGAAGAACATCGAGGACGCGCGCGAGCTGGCCCGCACCATGGTCGGCCTCGGCACCGACTCCGGCGTCAAGACCGTCGCCCTCCTCACCGACATGTCCACCCCGCTCGGCCTCACCGCCGGCAACGCCCTGGAGATCCGCGAGTCCGTCGAGGTCCTGGCCGGCGGCGGCCCCTCGGACGTGGTCGAGCTGACCCTGGCCCTGGCCCGGGAGATGCTGGACGCCGCGGGCATCAAGGACGCCGACCCGGCGAAGGCGCTGGCCGACGGCTCCGCGATGGACGTGTGGCGCCGGATGATCGCGGCGCAGGGCGGCGACCCGGACGCGGCGCTCCCGGTCGCCCGCGAGCAGCAGGTGGTCACGGCCCCCTCCTCGGGCGTGCTGACCCGGCTGGACGCGTACGGGGTGGGCGTCGGCGCCTGGCGCCTGGGCGCAGGCCGCGCGCGCAAGGAGGACCCGGTGCAGGCGGGCGCGGGCATCGAGCTGCACGCGAAGCCGGGCGACACGGTGGTCGCGGGCCAGCCCCTGATGACCCTGCACACGGACACCCCGGAGAAGTTCGACTACGCCCTGGCGGCGCTGGACGGCACCTTCGACATCGCGGCGGCGGGCACGGCCTTCTCCGCCACCCCGATCGTGCTGGACCGCATCGCGTAGTCCCGGACCACGATCCCGTCGGCGCGGCTCCCCGTCCGGAGCCGCGCCGACGCCCTTTCGCGGGCCGAGGGGTCACAGGCCGGGCAGGGCCTCCCCGTGCTCCGGCTCGCGCCGGTGCTCCAGCCAGTACAGGTAGCCGCGCAGGTAGGCCTCCAGGCCGTCGTCGATGTACGCGATGAAGTCCCGGTGGCCCTGCGCGGCGTCGTGGTAGTGCCCGAGGTACTTCGGGTCGTTGTTGTAGCCCCAGTGGGGGTGGGTGTCGGCGCCCCAGTCGGCGGCTATGGCCACGGCCCATTCGCGGACCCTGCCCCGGTCCGCCCACCAGTCGCGGACCGCCTCCACGGTCCAGTGGTCGTCGCCGTCACGGTTGTAGCCCGCGCACATGTCCAGGGAGGCCCCGCACAGCAGGTCGAAGACCTGGTCCTCGTCGGTCGGCTGACGGAACACGAACACGCCGCCGAAGCCGCCGCCGTGGTCGTCGTCGTAACAGATGTGGTGGGGGGCGTCCATCCGCCCGAGGGCCATCTCATCGGTTTCGCCGGCATAGAACGGGCCGGGCACGTTGCGCCAGTTCCGGTCCTCCCACCGCCCCTGGAACATGCCGGGCTCCAGGTGGGATCCCGACGCGGTGAGTCGGCGGGCGGTGGGCGTCGGGTCCCAGTACGCGGGCTTGTCCGAGGGGTTCATCGCGCCATTCTGCGCATGCTCCGATGAGTTCCGGCAGGTGGGGGAGTCACCCTCACGTGACGATCAGACGACTCGTACTGCCCGGACCCAGCCCGACCGGACACGACATCGCGCGGCTGCGCGCCCGCCTGGCCCTGCTCTACGAAGCCGGGGCGACGGCGGTGGTGTGCGATGCGGCTGCCGTCACGGCGCCCGGCCTCGCCGCCGTCGAGGCCCTGGCCCGGCTGCGGCTGACCGCCGCCGGGCGCCCCTTCCGGGTCATCGGGGCCGCGCCCCCGCTGCGCGCGCTACTGCACCTCGTAGGACTCGTCGAGCTCCTCGGGGAGCCCGAAGAGCGGGAACCACCGGGCGGTGTCCAGGAAGGCGTTGAGCCCGGTGATCTTCCCGTCTGAGACCTCCAGGACCTGGAGCGCCCACGGGGTCCACCCCGGCTGCCCGTCCTCCCGCGGCCGGTACTGTCCGAAGGCCGGCATGCCGTTCGCCGTGGTCGGGAGCAGCCGCGAGCCCTTGCAGCCGATGCCCTGGTTCAGGTGCCAGGCCGCGATGTCCTCGTGGCCCTGGAGCCACAGGTCGTACGGCGGCATCGACAGCACCGCGTCCTCGTGGAGCAGGGCGGTCAGCCGGGAGATGTCGTAGGACTCGAAGGCGGCGAGGTACTGCTCCAGCAGCTTCGCCTGGTCGCCGTCCAGCGGGTCGAGCGCCTCGCTCTCGCGCACGCGCGTGGCGGCGAGGGTCGCCCGGGCCCGCTGCAGGGCGCTGTTGACCGACGCGACGGTGGTGTCCAGCAGGGTCGCGACCTCGTCGGCCTTCCAGGCCAGCACCTCGCGCAGGATCAGTACGGCCCGCTGCTTGGCCGGCAGGTGCTGGAGCGCGGCGACGAACGCGAGCCGTACGGACTCCTTGGCCAGCGCCATCTCCGCCGGATCGGCGGTCTGCGGCAGCACCCGCCCGTCGGGCACCGGCTCCAGCCAGGTCACCTCGGGCCGCTCGTTGAGCACGGCGGACGCCTGGTGCTGCGGGGCGCTCAGATCCATGGGCCGGGCCCGCTTGTTCCCCGCGTTGAGCAGGTCCAGACAGACGTTGGTGGCGATCCGGTACAGCCACGACCGCAGCGAGGACCGCCCCTCGAACTTCTCGAAGCTCCGCCAGGCGCGGATGTACGTGTCCTGCACCGCGTCCTCGGCGTCGAAGGCCGAGCCGAGCATCCGGTAGCAGTACCCGGTGAGCTCCACGCGATACCGGTCGAGCGCGGCGTCGAGCTCGGGCGCGAGGTCGGTGGCTTCGGTCATGTCCCTTGATCCCCCTGGTAGTTCCCGATACTCCGGAAACTACCCGACCCCTCTGACAACCGCAGCCCGGCACGCGGCGGCGAAACGTTCACCTACGGAGCCCCGGCCGCCGTGACGGTCCACCGCAGCACCGCCTCGCCCCCGCGCTCCTCCAGGGTGACCGGGTACACCTGCCCGCCCTGGTGCCGCTCGGATCGGTCCCCGGGATCCCGGCCGAGCCCGAGGACCCGGCTCCCCCCGACCTCGACCTCCCCGGCCCGCAGCGGGTGGCCCGCTCCGGCCCGCCGGACGCGGTCGCGGTCGGCGGCCTCGAAGGAGTCCAGCGCCATCGCGTCGCCCAGGACCATGCCGCAGCGGTCGACCGGGAGGTCGCCGAGGGGGATCGGGCCGGGGCCGTGGGTCGTGTGGTCCCAGGGGAGGCCGAGGGAGACCTCCAGGGTCGAGAGCACCGGCTTGCCGTCGAAGGGGGAGGGGGCGGTGCGGGCCCGGACCGGCAGGGGGCGGTCGCCGGCGGCCGGGACGGCCACGGCCTCGTAGCCCCACGGCTCGGATCCCGCGGGCCCGCCGTCGTGGAGGTGGCCGCCACCCGTCGCGGCGAGCGCGAGGGCACGTTCCGAGCGGGTCGGGTCACCGGCCGGCCGGTGGTCGAGCCGGCCGGCCTTGCCCAGCAGGAGCACCCCCGAGGGGGCGTCGACCGTACCGAGGGGCAGCTCCGGGAGCTCCGGGAGCGTCCACGACGCCGGGGGGCGGAAATCGCACCAGGTGCCGTCGAAGGGGTAGGCCGCCGCGTCGATGAGCCGCGTGACGCGCACGCCCTCCGCGCGGATGGCCGCGGCCCCGGCCGCCGTCCAGTACACCGGGTGGCCCGTCTTCGCGGCGAAGGACTCCTCGTCCTTCCACTCCCACGCGCGGTCCGGGGTCACCGTGATGTCGAGCTCCTGGTCGGTCACGTGGACGTCCGCGCCGTCCGGGGTGCAGACACGGGATTCGAGGTTGACGTACCAGCTGCGGAACTCCAGCCCGATCGTGAAGCTCCACCACACCGCGTGCCCCGCCCCGGCCGGCTGCAGGATCAGCGCACCCCCGTGCCGCCACCGGTCGGCCCGCAGCGGGTACGAGCCCTCCGGGGGCAGGTCCCGCAGGTGGGTACCGGGCGGGATGGTGGCGCGCCAGAGCGGGGTGCCCGGGGCCACCCACAGCAGCAGGCCGCCGTCGCCGGACTCCACCACGCGGGCCGGGATGATCATGCTGGTCGTGCTGCCGAGTATGAGGTGCACGTTGACTGTGGACATGACCGGCGATCATGCCGGACGCGGGTTGCGGACCTCTTGTCCGACAGCCCTCAGCGCGCCGCCAGCGCCGCGATCCGGGCCGTACGGGCCGCGTGGGACCCGTACAGGGTGATGGTGACGACCCCGGCGACCGCGAGCAGCGCGAGGGTGACCGTGGCCGCCCAGCCCGCCGAGTGGTAGGCGAGGGCGCCCAGCGTGCCGCCGGCGCTGGAGCCGACGTAGTACGCCGACTGGTAGAGCGCGGAGGCCTGCGCGCGGCCCGTCTTCGCCGTACGGCTCACCGCCGCGGAGGCCACCGCATGGCCCGCGAAGAAGCCGGCCGTGATCAGGACCAGGCCGAGCAGGATCGCGGTGAGGGAGTCCGCGAGGGACAGGAACAGCCCCACCGCCGTCGTGGTCACCGCCAGGTACAGCGCACCGCGCCGCCCCAGCCGGCCCACCAGCTGTCCGGCCGCCGCCGAGGAGACCGTACCGACCAGGTAGACCAGGAAGATCGAGCCGATGAGCCCCTGGCCGAGGGAGAACGGCTCGTCGGAGAGGCGGTAGCCGATGACCGTGTAGACCGCGCCGAAGACGGTCATGAACAGCGCGCCGATCCCGTACAGCCGCAGCAGCAGCGGATCGCGCAGGTGCCCGGAGACCGTACGCCCCACCGCGCGCGGGTTCAGCGAGGCCGCCCGGAAGAACCGGGCCCGGGGGAGGAGGACGAGGAAGGCCGCCGCGCACGCCAGGGACATCAGGCCGACCGTCAGCAGTCCGCCGCGCCAGCCCCAGACCTGCGCCGCCCAGCCCGTGACGAGGCGGCCGCTCATGCCGCCGATGGAGTTGCCCGCCACGAACAGGCCGATCGCGGCGACCAGCGCCTTCGGCTTCACCTCTTCCGCCAGGTACGCCATCGCGGAGGCCGGGATGCCGGCGATCGCCGCGCCCTGGACGGCGCGCAGCGCGATCAGCCACTCCAGGTTCGGCGCGAAGGGGACGAGGAGGCCGACGCCGACCGCGATCACCATCGAGCAGGTCATCATCCGGGTCCGGCCGAAGCGCTCCGAGAGCGCGCTGAGCGGCAGGACGAACAGGGCGAGCGCGCCGGTGGCCGCGGAGACCGTCCAGCTGGCCTGACCCGCCGTCACGCCGAAGCCCTCGGAGATCGCGGGCAGCAGCGCCTGGGTGGAGTAGAGGAGGGCGAAGGTGGCCAGTCCGGCGGCGAAGAGCGCCAGGCTGAGGCGGCGGTAGCCGGGACGGCCGGGCTCGTGCGCCTCGGGTGCGGAGGCGGGGAACGACGCGGTGGAGGCGCCCGGGATGACGGGTGCCCCGGTATGAGCGGGAGGCATGCGTACGACCGTAGAGCCCCTGTTTTCATGCGTCCAATGCACGAATTCGCGATAATCAATCCATCCGTGCATCAGTGCAGGTCAGATGGGTGCCTATTCATGAGTCGTTACGAAGAAGACATGGCTGTGACACACGCGCTGGCCCCGCGCCTCGTGTACTTCGCCGCCGTCGCCCGGCACGAGCACGTCACCCGCGCCGCGCAGGAGCTGGGCGTTCCGCAGTCCACCCTGTCGCGGGCCATGGTCCGCCTCGAACAGGACCTGGGCGTCACGCTGTTCGCCCGCAAGGGCCGTACGGTCGCGCTCACCACCGCCGGCCGCACCTTCCTCGCCTCCGCGGAACGCTCGCTCGCCGAGATCGCCCGCGCCGCCGGCTCCGTGCAGCAGGACGCCGACCCGTCCTTCGGCAAGGTCGCCTTCGGCTTCCTGCACACCCTGGGCCCCGAGACGGTGCCCGGCCTGATCCGGGCCTTCCGCGCCGACCACCCCGGCGTACGGTTCTCCCTCGTCCAGAACTACGGGGAGGCCATGCTGGAGAAGCTGCGCGCCGGCGAGCTCGACCTCTGCCTGACCTCACCGCTGCCCGACGCCCCCGACCTGGTGGCCCGCCGGCTCGACGAGCAGCGGCTGCGCCTGGTGGTCCCCGACGACCACCGGCTCGCCGGCCGCAAGCGGATCCGCCTCGCGGAGGCCGCCGAGGAAACCTTCGTCACCCTGGAGCCGGGCTACGGGCTGCGCCGCATCACCGACGACCTGTGCGCGGAGGCCGGGTTCACGCCCCGGGTCGCCTTCGAGGGGGAGGAGGCCGAGACCCTGCGCGGGCTGGTCGCCGCCGGTCTGGGCGTGGCGCTGCTGCCCCCGCCGGCGGTGGCCCGGCCCGGGGTCGTCGAGCTGACGGTCACCGCCCCGCGCGCGGTCCGCGAGATCGGGGTGGCCTGGCTCGACGGACACCCGGACACTCCGCCGGTCGCGGAGTTCAAGCGGTTCCTGCTGTCGCGCCGGGGGCGGCTGATTCCGGAGCTCCAGCCGGAGGGTGCGTGAGCGGGGCGGGGCCGGCTGCCGCGGCTCCGGCTTCGGTTTCGGCGTCCGCCGCTTCCGCCGCTTCCGCCGCCGCTGCGGAAGCGGCGGACGCCGCCGCCACCGTCGCGGACAGCAGGAACCCGGCCTGGAAACGGGACTTGGCCCCCACGGCCCGCATGACCTCCGCGATGTGGCGCTGGCAGGTCCGCTCCGACATGCCGAGGCGCCGGGCGATGACCTTGTCCTCCAGTCCCTCCGCCAGCAGCCGCACGATCGTCTGGCGCAGCTCGTCGGAGATCGAACGGGCCTGGTCCGGGCCGACGGTGGTGCTGAAGGGCTCGGCCTCCGCCCAGCACCGCTCGAAGGTCTGTGCCATGAAGTGGACGACGTTGGGCTCGCGCACCACCAGCGCCGCCTTGATGTCGTCCTGCACCTCCATCAGCCCGGTGTGCCGGTCGACGAGGATCATCCGCATCAGCCCGTCGCCGACGGTACGGACCTGCGAGCCGAGCGCGGTCACCCGCTCCACGTAGGCGGCCGTCGGGCGGGAGTAGCGGGCGGTGTGCTGGTAGAGGGTGCGCATCTTCACGCCCCGGGCCAGCATCGCCTCGTCCCGGACCACCGCCCCCTCCAGGGTCGCGGTGCTGCGGCCGCCGCCCGGGTGGCAGGTCAGCACCTCGGACTCGGCCGAGGCGACGAGCTCCCCGATCAGGTCCTGCAGCGCGGCCGGGTCGGTGACCAGCTCCAGGGAGTTCGCCCCGCCCCGGTCGCGCAGGTCGGTGCCCGCCTCGTACGCGGGGAGCAGCTCCTCCAGCCGGACGCGCAGCCGGTCCATCTCGTCATGGGTCTCGCGCACCCGCAGCGCCAGCGGGGCCAGCGTGCGGGCCGCCGCGGCCCGCGGGGAGACGGCGCTCCAGCACACCCGCTCCGGCTCCCCGGGGCGGCCGTCGTCCCCGGCGGGGGCGGCCGGGCGGGAGCGGGGCTGGATCAGGTGGGCCGCCGCGAGTTCGGCGAGGGCGGCGGCGACGCACTCGCCGAGCGCCTCGCCGGCCTCCGCCTCGGAGAAGGTGTGCCGCTCGGCCGCGTAGCCGTAAAGACGCCGGGCCACCGCGCTCAGTTGGTCCGTTTCATCCGATGGCATATACATATTCGTCCCGGCCTGTACCGATTCGTAAACCCCTCGTGTTCCCGCAAGGCACCAAGACGATGCCCTCTGATCTTCGTGAGGATAGGCCTAACCGGCACAGTGGTACCACGGCGTTCTCGGGGGAGGGCGCGGGCATCCTGAGTCCGCGCTTCGCCGGCCTGGCACCGTGCCCTCGCGCGGGTGCGTGCCTCAAGGTGGTCGCGCCGGGCCCGCCCGTGTCATCCGACCGGGAGGGGACGGCGCGGCCGGCACGGGCGGCCCCGCGCGACCACCACCATCACGACCGTCACCGGCGCCGCCGCGTCCGGGCGGCGCATTCAGCCGCGCAGGGACCGGCCGTAGCCGGAGGCCAGCGGCATCCGCAGGCCCAGCGGCGGGGGAGCCGCCAGCGCGTCGGTGACCGGCCGCGAATAGGGCCCCGAGAAGACGGAACCCAGCACGAAGTCCACGGACAGGGCCACGACTTCGTCCTGGTGCTCGCGCAGCCGGTGCCCGTCGGAGTGCACTTCGAAGCGGCACGTCGTGCGGTTCGCCTTCTTCGCCCGGGTCGCCAGCCGGTACGACAACTCCGGGTCGCTGCGGGCGTCGTTGGTGCCGTGCACGATCAACACCCGGCGCCCCGAAAGCTGTTTCACCGGTTCGGGGGTGTCCGTGGCGGAGTGCGGGGGAAGCGAAGGGGCCAGTGCCAGAACGGAGTTGACGGCCTCGTGGCCGGCCGCGGCGAGCGCCGCCCGGCCGCCCGCGTCGTAGCCGGCCAGGCAGACCGGGACGTCACCGTACCGCCGGACCACCTCGTCCGCGGCCCATTCGGCGTCCCCCTCGCGGGTGCCCGCGCCATGGATGACCTGGTGCGTGACCAGCCCGTCCGCCGCGCCCGCACGGGCCAGGGCCCGGGCCAGCGGACGTACCGGACCGGGGGACAATCTGGACGCTCCGGGGAGAAGGAGCACCACACCACTGACCGTTGAGACCGAGCCGGTCGCGCCGGCCGCCCGCCCCAGGCGGGCCCCGCGCGCCGGCGGCGCATGCTGTGCCATGACGGAACAGTCTCAGACGCCGAGGTGTACGCCACCCGTCCGCGCGGTCACTGTTACATATCGGCGACCTCCACCGTCTCACCGCTCTACGCGCGTAGGAGCTAGAGTGCCCAGATGACGAGCGAGACCCCCAACCTGCCCACCCCGGATCAGATCCGCCGCTCCCCGAAGGTGCTCCTGCACGATCACCTCGACGGTGGACTGCGGCCCGGGACCATCATCGAGCTGGCGCACAAGGTCGGCTACGAGAACCTCCCCGAGACCGAGGCCGACAAGCTCGGCACTTGGTTCCGGGAGGCCGCGGACTCCGGCTCCCTCCCGCGCTACCTCGAGACGTTCGCGCACACCTGCGCCGTCATGCAGACGAAGGAGGCCCTCTTCCGGGTGGCCTCCGAGTGTGCGCAGGACCTCGCCGAGGACGGCGTGGTCTACGCCGAGATCCGCTACGCGCCCGAGCAGCACCTGGAAGCCGGCCTGACCCTCGAAGAGGTCGTCGAGGCGGTCAACGAGGGCTTCCGCGAGGGCGAGCGCCGGGCGCGGACCAACGGCAACCGGATCCGCGTCGGCGCGCTGCTGACCGCGATGCGGCACGCGGCCCGTGCGCTGGAGATCGCGGAACTGGCCAACCGCTACCGCGACAAGGGCGTCGTCGGCTTCGACATCGCCGGCGCCGAGGCCGGGTTCCCTCCCACCCGCCACCTCGACGCCTTCGAGTACCTCAAGCGCGAGAACAACCACTTCACCATCCACGCGGGCGAGGCCTTCGGCCTGCCGTCGATCTGGCAGGCCCTGCAGTGGTGCGGCGCGGACCGGCTCGGCCACGGCGTGAAGATCATCGATGACATCGAGGTGGCCGAGGACGGCTCCGTGACGCTGGGCCGCCTGGCCTCGTACGTCCGGGACAAGCGGATCCCGCTGGAGATGTGCCCGACGTCGAACCTGCAGACGGGCGCGGCGGCCTCCTATGCCGACCACCCGATCGGCCTCCTGCGGAAACTGCACTTCAGGCTGACCGTCAACACCGACAACCGGCTGATGAGCGGTACCAGCATGAGCCGCGAGTTCGAGCACCTGGTCGACACCTTCGGCTACTCGCTGGAGGACATGCAGTGGTTCACGGTCAATGCGATGAAGTCCGCGTTCATTCCTTTCGATGAACGACTGGCCATGATCAACGACGTGATCAAGCCCGGTTATGCGGAGCTGAAGTCGGAATGGCTGTTCCGTCAGACCGCTTCCACCAGCGGATCTGTCTCGGCCTAGGCCAGAGCCTGACGGACCGAAAGCGCCCGGGAGGATCAATTCCCGGGCGCTTTCTCGTATTTAATGATGTTTGCGGGAGGGGGTTTGAAGTGACTAGTTTGCGGAGCCGCTCATTTCCCCGTCGCAAGGACGATTCTTCATGAAGCAGTCAGCTGCCAAGACCCTCGGTGTTGCCGCTCTCGGTGCCGCCTTTGCCGCCGTCGCCGCCGGTACCGCCTCGGCCGCCGTCCCCGCCGTCGGTCTCGGTGACGCGCTGGGTACCGTCACGGGCGCCGTCCAGGGCGCGACCAGCCAGCAGCACGTGACCGCCGAGGACGGCCAGCAGGCCCCCGACGCGACCGACCCGGCCGCCGCCCTCGGCTCGGTGACCGGCCTGCTCGGCGGCCTGCCCACCAGCGGCCTCGGCGCCTGATCCCCTCCGGATCCCCTGCCGGATTCGTACGCGATTCGCACGCACGCCCACGCGGCGCACACCTCTTCGACGAGGTGTGTGCCGCGTCGCGGCATGTGCCAGGATCACCGCCAACTGCCCGCCACATACCTGGGTATGAGGTTTCGATCATGCGCATGAAGGCACGAACGGCCACGGCCGTGCTGCTCCCCGCCCTGCTGTCCGCGATGGTGGGCTGCGGCAGTACGAACACCCCCGCCTCCGGCAAGGGACCGGACCCGAAGGGCTCCGCGAGCGCACCCGGGCAGTCCGCGTCGGCGGGCTCGGCCGGAGCCCCCGGCTCCGCGGGCGGCGGTGGTGGTGACGGCGCGACGGGCGGTACGGGCACCACGGGCGCCGCGGCCGGGTCCGGGAAGGCCTCCGGACGGCTGGAGCGCTCCGCCCTGACACAGGGCGACCTGGCCGGCTACCAGATCTCCGCGAACGGCAAGAACCCGAACGCCCCCGACGGCCAGCCGCAGGCGGACCGCAAGGCCTGCCAGCCGCTCGCCGACATCATGGGGGACAAGCCCGACCCGGCGGCGCGCGAGACCGTCAACCGGGGCATCGGCTCCCAGAAGCAGCTGGGCCTGGCGGTCTCCGCCTCCGTCAGCTCCTACGCCGAGTCCGACGCCAAGGCGCTGATCGCCCGGCTGAAGGCCGCCGTGGCCGCCTGCCCCACCGGCTTCACCGCCACCGTCGAGAAGCAGACCGGCACGTACCGCGAGGTGAAGGCGGCCGACTACAAGACGGACGGCGACGAGAGCGTCAGCTGGACCACGACCGCCGCCGCGGAGGGCGTCACCGCCCAGGTGCACGTGGTCGTCGTACGCCAGGGCGACACCGTCGCGCGCCTGATGGCACTGAACGTCACGGGCGGTCCCCAGGCCCCCCAGGTCCCGCACGAGGTCACGGACAAGCAGCTGCAGAAGGTCCGCGCCGCGCGCTGAACCGCGGATCGCTGAATCGCCGAATGGAGCCGGATCGCCGAATGCGCGGTCCGGCGGCCGGTTACCAGCCGGTGGCGGCGGAGGCGGTGCTCGACTTCTCGTTCGGCAGGAGTACCCACAGCGCCAGGTACAGCAGGAACTGCGGGCCGGGCAGCAGGCACGAGACGACGAAAATGGTCCGCATCGTGTTCGCGGATATTCCGAAGCGGCGCGCCAGACCGGCACAGACTCCGCCGATCCATCGTCCGTCACGGGGGCGGGCAAGGGCGCTCATGGTCTCTCCTCTGTCGTCGTGCGGTCCGCGGGACCTTTTCCCGCGATGCCTCAATACTCCCGCTGGACAGAGGAGAGAACGTCGGTCCAGGGGCCGAGCCCGACCCTGGTAATTCTCGGGGTCGCCCCCTGAGAACGCCGCAGCCGGAACCTCAGGGCCGGAATGACGGCCAGGTGCGCGAGCATCACGCCGAGGGTGTTCAGCAGCACCGAATCCACATCGACCACCTGCCCCGGGACCGCCATCTGGAGCATCTCGACGCCGACCGAGACCAGCGCGCCCGCGGCGGCCGTCCGGGCCAGCGAGGACCAGGTGGCCAGCGGCGAGAGCTCCACACGGCCGCTGATCAGCGGCAGCAGCACCCCGAGCGGGGCCAGCAGCGCCAGCCCCCCGCCGATCCGGCGGGCCGCCTCCAGGGGCCCGTAGGAGAGGTCCGCACGGATCCCCTCCAGCGGGGTGAGGTTGGCGGCCGCGGCCCAGGGCACGTCCAGCGGGCGCAGCATCAGCCAGCCGACGAGGAGGAGGTGGGCGGCCAGCAGGATCCCGGAGAGAAGCCGGATCCACGGCTGTACGGCGGCGCTTCCGCTGCCCTTGACACGCTTGCCCTTGAGACGGTGCACGCCAGTGGAGACGCGGGTTCCGATGCCCGCGGTTCCGGGGAAACCGCCGGTCAGCCCGTGGCGAGCAGCACAATCAGGATGAGGGCGCCGACCACCGCCGGGGCGATGACCTCGTACGACCAGGAGACCTTCACGGAGCCCTGGGCGCCGCTCCGCGAGGCCCCGCGCTCGTGCAGTTCCCGCAGCTCGTCCACGATCTTGTCGGCGGAGGCGCGGCGGACCTCCTCCTCCGGGGTCTTGCGCTGGCCGTTGCCCAGGCCCAGCCGGCCCGTCTGGGCGCGGTTGGCCTTCTTGCGCTCCCGCAGGGAGACCGGGATCGACCACAGCTGGTACGTCGCCCCCTCCGCGAGCACCTCGGCGGAGAACCGGGCCCGCACGGTGTCCACGGCGGCCCAGGGCAGCTCAATGACCCGGAAGGGGTTGCGCACGCGAAGCCGGTCGTCGTTGGCGAAGACGGCCGGACGGACCGTGAACGCGACGATGACCGGGGCCAGGCCCAGCGCGACGGCGAGGGCGATCCACGGCACGTTGCCGGAGCCCCGCACCACGGCGTCCCCGCAGAGCCACGCGAGCAGTGCCAGCAGCACCACCCCGGTGACGGTGGCCATCGGGGAGCGGTAGACCCGGTCGTCGTACGCCGGCTCTTCGGTGGGCTGATCGCTGCTCATGCGGCCGATTCTGCCTCAAGCCGTCTCACCCCACGAGATCGGCATACAGGATGATGTTGTCGGGCCGGTGGCCGTCGGTGATCTCGCCGCCGCAGGTGATCACGCGCAGCTCGGGGCGGGCGGTGTCCCCGTAGACCTTGTCGGTCGGGAACCGCTTCTTGTCGACCTGCTCCAGCTCCCGGACGCGGAAGACGGCGGTGCTGCCGTCCTCGCGGGAGACGGTCACCTCGTCGCCGACGCGGACCTTGGAGACGTCCCTGAGCACGGCCGGGCCGCGGGCGGTGTCGAAGTGGCCGATCAGCACGGCGGGCCCGGTCTCGCCCGGGGTGACGCCCTTGTCGTACCAGCCGATCTTCTCCGCGTCGGCCACGGAGGGCACCTCGACGGTGCCGTCGGCGGCCAGGCCGAGCGCCAGCAGGGGCGAGGCGTCGACCCCGGCCGCCGGGATCCGTACGCGTACGGGCGCGGAGGCCGGCTTCGGGGCGGCCGTCGCCGGGGCCGCCGGGGCGGACGTGGGAGTGACGGCGGGCGGCGCGGAGGCCGCGGCCGGGGTCGCGGCCGGGGCGGGCGCGGCGCCGCCGCCGCATCCGGTCAGCGCGGCGGCGAGGAGGGCGGCGGCGATCAGCGGCCGGGCGGTGCGGCGGGTCATCAAAGGCTCCGGTGAAACGGCCCGCGGCGGGCCACCGGGGAGGTGGCCCGCCGGAGGCGAGTCGGGACATGGGCGAGGTCTGCGTCAGTCCTGGGCGCGGCGGCGGCGCAGGACCACGCTCGCGCCGAGCGCACCGAAGACCGCGATCAGGCCGGCGCCGGCCACCAGCGTGGCGGTGTTGTCGGTGTCGGCGACCGTCTCGACCGGCAGCTCGGCACCCGCGGCCACCGGGCCCTTGGGGACGACGACGGTCTGCGTGCCCGTCTGGGTCTGAGGCTGCGGCTTCGGCTTCGGAGCCGGCTTCGTGCCCTGCTCCCCGGTGATCTTGTAGTCGAGCTTGCAGCCCTTGGGGAGCGCGGGGAAGGAGGCGGTCTTGGCGGCGTCGCCGCTCTCGTACTTCCACCGGAGCACCGGGTTGGCGCCGCTCGGGTTGTCGATGCGCAGGGAGTCCGGGTCCGAGCCGTTGGGGTGCGTGCGGTCCAGGGTCCGCGGGTCGGGGAGGCCCTCCAGGTTGACCACGAAGGCCTTCGGGCCCTTGGGGGACATCGTCAGGTCTGCGGTCATGAACTCGCCGAGGCGCACCGTCTTGACCGGGGAGACGCAGTCCGCCGGGGAGGTGGCCCTGCCCTTCGGCAGCGGGTAGGACTTGCTCGCGCCGCCCTCCTTGGTGACGACGAGCACCGGGGCGGCCGTGTCCACCTTGGTGAGTTGGAGGTGCAGCCCGTTCGCCGCAGCGGTGGTCTGCTTGCGGCTCAGCACGGCTATCGGGTGGAGCATGTAGTTGTCGCCCGGCTTCCACTGGGTGCCGACCTCGCGGATCCAGGCCTCGGGGCCCTCGGCCTTGTTGCGCAGCACCGCGACCAGGCCCTCCCCGATGTAGACCGGCTTGCCCTCGTAGCGGCTGTTGTCCCCGACGGTTCCGGACGTCGATGCCGCGGCGGTCCGCGCGGCGGACTCTGCGGGCGCGGCGGTCGCCGCGAAGGCGGCACCGGCGGCGGGCGCCAGCATCGCGCCGGCGAGGGCGGCGGTGACGATCGAGGTGCGGAGGGCGGTACGCATAACGACTCCTGAAGCGTGGGTGAGGAAAGTGGAGGAGAGTCGCATGCCGCGTTGAGTCTGTCGGTCTTGTTCACCGGGTCAGGTGTGGCGGGCTGCTGAGAAAGAATTTATGGATCTTGTACGTGTGAACGATCCGCTCCCCGTCATGGACGTGTAACAGCAAACGGGGGTGTCCGATTCCGAATGAATCGGGGGGAGGGGGTGACAGGTCGCTACGCGCGTAGATATGCTCATGTGGTGACCATGCCCACCACCCTCACCGCATTCGCTGACGTGACGACGTCCGACAGTGCGCTGCGCCGCTTCCTGCACGGGCTGCCCGGCGTCGACGCTGTCGGCCTGGAGGCCCGCGCGGCCTCCCTCGGCACCCGCTCGATCAAGACGACGGCCAAGGCGTACGCCATCGACCTCGCCATCTCGATGATCGACCTGACGACGCTGGAAGGCGCGGATACCCCGGGCAAGGTCCGGGCGCTCTCCGCCAAGGCGGCCAACCCCGATCCGACCGACCGCACCACGCCCATGACGGCCGCCGTCTGCGTGTACCCCGACATGGTGGCCACTGCCAAGGCCGCCCTGAACGGCGCCGACGTCAAGGTCGCCTCCGTCGCCACCGCCTTCCCGGCCGGCCGCGCGGCCCTGCCCGTCAAGCTCGCCGACACGGCCGACGCCGTGGCCGCCGGCGCCGACGAGATCGACATGGTCATCGACCGTGGCGCCTTCCTCGCGGGCCGCTACCTCGACACCTACGAGCTGATCCGCTCCGTCAAGGAGGCCTGCCTCCGCCCCGACGGCAGCGCGGCCCGCCTCAAGGTGATCTTCGAGACCGGCGAGCTGTCCACGTACGACAACATCCGCCGCGCCTCCTGGATCGGCATGATGGCCGGGGCCGACTTCATCAAGACGTCCACCGGCAAGGTCGGGGTCAACGCGACGCCCGCGAACACCCTCCTCATGCTCGAAGCCGTCCGCGACTTCAGGGCGCAGACTGGAATCCAGATCGGCGTGAAGCCGGCCGGCGGCATCCGGACCACCAAGGACGCGATCAAGTTCCTGGTCCTGGTCAACGAGACCGTGGGCGAGGACTGGCTGTCCAACCACTGGTTCCGCTTCGGAGCCTCCAGCCTGCTCAACGACCTGCTGATGCAGCGCCAGAAGCTGAGCACCGGCCGTTACTCCGGTCCCGACTACGTGACGGTGGACTGATCACCATGGCATCCCTTTTCGAGTACGCACCCGCCCCCGAGTCCCGTTCCGTCGTCGACATCGCCCCCTCCTACGGGCTGTTCATCGACGGCGAGTTCACCGACGCGGCGGACGGCAAGGTCTTCAAGACCGTCTCCCCGGCCTCCGAAGAGGTCCTCTCCGAGATCGCCCAGGCCGGCGCCGCGGACGTGGACCGTGCCGTCAAGGCCGCCCGCAAGGCCTTCGAGAAGTGGTCCGCGCTGCCCGGCTCCGAGCGCGCCAAGTACCTCTTCCGCATCGCCCGGATCATCCAGGAGCGCAGCCGCGAGCTGGCCGTCCTGGAGACCCTCGACAACGGCAAGCCGATCCGGGAGACCCGCGACGCGGACCTCCCGCTCGTCGCCGCGCACTTCTTCTACTACGCGGGCTGGGCCGACAAGCTCGACCACGCGGGCTACGGCGCCAACCCGCGCCCCCTCGGCGTGGCCGGCCAGGTCATCCCGTGGAACTTCCCGCTCATGATGCTCGCGTGGAAGATCGCCCCGGCGCTCGCCACCGGCAACACGGTCGTGCTCAAGCCGGCCCAGACGACCCCGCTCTCCGCGCTCTTCTTCGCGGACATCTGCCGCCAGGCGGGCCTGCCCAAGGGCGTCGTCAACATCCTCCCCGGGTACGGGGACGCGGGCGCGGCCCTCGTCGAGCACCCGGACGTGAACAAGGTCGCCTTCACCGGCTCCACCGCCGTCGGCAAGGCCATCGCGCGCCAGGTCGCCGGCACCTCCAAGAAGGTCACCCTGGAGCTGGGCGGCAAGGGCGCCAACATCGTCTTCGACGACGCCCCCATCGACCAGGCCGTCGAGGGCATCGTCAGCGGCATCTTCTTCAACCAGGGCCAGGTCTGCTGCGCGGGCTCGCGCCTCCTGGTCCAGGAGTCGATCCACGACGAGCTGATCGACTCGCTCAAGCGCCGCCTGTCCACGCTGCGCCTGGGCGACCCGCTCGACAAGAACACCGACATCGGTGCGATCAACTCCGCCGAGCAGCTCGCCCGCATCACCGCCCTCGCCGACACCGGCGAGGCGGAGGGCGCCGAGCGCTGGTCCGCTCCCTGCGAACTGCCCTCCTCCGGCTACTGGTTCGCCCCGACGCTCTTCACGAACGTCTCCCAGTCGCACACGGTGGCCCGTGACGAGATCTTCGGCCCGGTGCTGTCCGTGCTGACCTTCCGCACGCCCGACGAGGCCGTCGCCAAGGCCAACAACACCCAGTACGGCCTGTCCGCCGGCGTCTGGACGGAGAAGGGCAGCCGCATCCTCGCGGTGGCCAACAAGCTCCGCGCGGGTGTGGTGTGGGCCAACACGTTCAACAAGTTCGACCCGACCTCGCCCTTCGGCGGCTACAAGGAGTCGGGCTTCGGGCGCGAAGGCGGCCGTCACGGCCTGGAGGGCTACCTCGATGTCTGATTCGTCGACGGCGCGTCTGAGCGTCTTCAAGACCTACAAGCTGTACGTCGGGGGCAAGTTCCCCCGCTCCGAGAGCGGCCGGGTGTACGAGGTGAGTGACTCGAAGGGCAAGTGGCTGGCCAACGCCCCCCTGTCCTCCCGCAAGGACGCCCGTGACGCGGTCGTCGCCGCCCGCAAGGCCTTCGGCGGCTGGTCGGGCGCCACCGCGTACAACCGCGGCCAGGTCCTCTACCGCGTCGCCGAGATGCTGGAGGGCCGCCGCGAGCAGTTCGTCCGCGAGGTCGGCGAGGCGGAGGGCCTGTCCAAGTCGAAGGCGGCCGCCGTCGTCGACGCGGCGATCGACCGCTGGGTCTGGTACGCGGGCTGGACCGACAAGATCGGCCAGATCGTGGGCGGGGCCAACCCGGTCGCGGGCCCCTTCTTCAACCTCTCCACCCCCGAGCCGACGGGCGTCGTCACCGTCGTCGCCCCGCAGGACTCGTCCTTCCTGGGCCTCGTCTCCGTGATCGCCCCGGTGATCGCCACCGGCAACACGGCCGTCGTCATTGCCTCGGAGAAGGCCCCGCTCCCCGCCCTCTCCCTCGGCGAGGTGCTGGCCACCTCCGACCTGCCCGGCGGAGTGGTCAACATCCTGTCCGGCAAGGCCGCCGAGATGGGCCCGCACCTGGCGTCCCACCAGGACGTCAACGCGATCGACCTGGCGGGCGCCGGCGAGGCGCTGGCCAAGGAGCTGGAGATCGCGGCCGCGGACAACCTCAAGCGCGTCCTGCGTCCACAGCCTGTGGACGACTGGAGCGCGGACCCGGGCACGGCCCGCATGACGGCCTTCCTGGAGACCAAGACCGTCTGGCACCCGACCGGGTCGCTGGGCGCGGGCGGATCCTCGTACTAGAGGATCCCGCGAAGACCGGCCCCGGCAGCGTCCCCCGCGCTGCCGGGGCCTTCGCGTACCCGCCCGCCTCTACCCCTTCGGGAGCACCGGCCCGAGCAGCGAGGAGACCGCGGCCTCGGGCAGCTCCCCGACCGAGGGCCCCTGGGTCAGGATCCCCGTGACCATCCCGGTGCCGACGGACGGGAAATCCGCGACCTTGGTGGCCACACCGTTGTCGAGGGGGTCCACGCCGGTGTGGGCCAGCGGATTCACCTTGAGGTTCGAGACCGGGTCGGCGACCCCGGCGAGCGCCGCCGGAACGTCGAGCTCACCGGCCTGCGCCCCGCCGGCGGCCATCGCGAGGGCCGCACCGGCCATCGAGAGGGTCAGGCCCGCGCTGCGGATGCGGTTCGGTACGGAAGGGGCTGCGTGACGTGCCATGGAGATCCCGCCTGGGTCGTAGTCGCGTGCGCACGCAGCGTAGTGGAGGTGTGATCCTCGATACCAACAGACCTTTGGACAGGTCCCCTACGGGAGGTAATGGTTCACACTGTTGTTCCGTGAGCTGTTCCTCTCCTTTGCCTACGCGTGTCGTCCTTCTGACCGGACCCTCGGGCTCCGGCAAGTCCTCGCTGGCCGCCCGGTCCGGGCTGCCCGTGCTGCGCCTGGACGACTTCTACAAGGACGGCGACGACCCGACCCTTCCGTTCGTCGAGGGCAGCGCCGACATCGACTGGGACTCCCCGCTCTCCTGGGACGCGGAGGCGGCCGTGGCCGCGATCGCCGAGCTGTGCGCGGCCGGGCGGACCGAGGTGCCCGTCTACGACATCTCCACCTCCTCCCGGACCGGTACGGAGGCGCTGGACATCTCCCGGACCCCGCTGTTCATAGCGGAGGGGATCTTCGCGGCGGACGTCGCGGGGCGGTGCCAGGAACTCGGGCTGCTGGCGGACGCGATCTGCCTGCGCGGGCGGCCCAGCACCACCTTCCGCCGCCGCCTGGCCCGTGACCTGCGCGAGGGCCGCAAATCGGTGCCGATGCTCCTGCGGCGCGGCTGGCGGCTGATGCGCGCCGAGCGGGGGATCGTGGCCCGGCACACCGCGCTGGGTGCGCACGCCTGCGGCCGTGACGAGGCGCTGGGCCGCCTGGCGGCGGCGGCAGCGGGCCGCCACCGCTCGCCGAGCACCGCAGCGGCCTAGTTGACGAGTGCGCGCACATGAAAGCGCGGGACCAGTCGGACCCCCGGCCGACCGATCCCGCGCTTTCCCCCCATGGCCGCCGCCCCACCCCCGTAGGACGGCCCCCCGGCCGTTGGTCTCTCAGTTGGTCTCTCAGGCGACGAGGTCCTCGAAGGACTCCGACTCGTCGCGGCCGAAGCTCAGCGCCTCGTCCTCGCGCATGCGCCGCAGCGAACGCCAGATGCTCGACTTCACCGTGCCGACGCTGATGCCGAGGATCTCCGCGATCTCCGGGTCCGTGCGGCCCTCGTAGTACCGGAGCACCAGCATCGTGCGCTGCGGCTCCGGGATGCGGGTGAGCGCCTGCCACAGCACGGCGCGCAGCTCCGTACCGCCCATGGCGTCGGTGTCCGAGGCCGTCTCCGGCAGCTCTTCCGTCGGGTACTCGTTGAGCTTGCGGCGGCGCCAGGCGCTGATGTGCAGGTTGGTCATCGTGCGGCGCAGGTACCCGCCGACGGCGGCCTTGTCGCTGATGCGGTCCCAGGCGCGGTACGTGGAGAACAGCGCGGTCTGCAGCAGGTCCTCGGCCTCGTAGCGGTCTCCGGTCAGGTGGAAGGCCGTCGCGTAGAGGGCGGCCCGCCGCTCCTGGACGTACGCAGTGAACTCGGCCTCGTTGGAGGAGTCCGGGACGTCCGGGGAGCCGGCCGTGCGCTGGGCGGGGACGGAGGGGCGCTCGTAGGTCTTCGCGTCGATGGCCACCACGTGCGCCGGCCGCCGGGAAGGGGCCGTCGCCGTACGGATTGCCGTGCGGCGGTTCACATCGTGCAGCCGCGTGACAACCGCGCTGGTGCTGGTGCTGTGCAGCGTGTTCATCTCGCGCCCCCCGTCGTGGAGTCTGTCTGGTCCGTTGCCAAGAAGACTGCCCGCCCGAGATAACCGGGGTGTCCTTCGACTGTCACAGGCCTGTCACAGGCGTCCGGGAGCGGCCGTGCCCGGAGTCGTGCCCGGATTGGAGCCGCAGGGCAGTCGAAGTCCCGAGGGGCGATGGGACAGAATGAGCCCGTGCCTTTCCTGTTGCTCATCGAGGACGACGACGCCATCCGCACGGCCCTCGAACTCTCCCTGTCACGCCAGGGCCACCGTGTGGCCACCGCGGCGACGGGCGAGGACGGCCTGAAACTGCTGCGCGAGCAGCGACCCGACCTGATCGTGCTCGACGTCATGCTGCCCGGCATCGACGGCTTCGAGGTGTGCCGGCGCATCCGCCGCACCGACCAGCTGCCGATCATCCTGCTCACCGCGCGCAACGACGACATCGACGTGGTCGTCGGCCTGGAGTCGGGGGCCGACGACTACGTCGTCAAGCCCGTCCAGGGCCGGGTGCTCGACGCCCGCATCCGGGCCGTGCTGCGTCGCGGCGAGCGCGAGTCCACCGACACCGCCGTCTTCGGGCCGCTGGTCATCGACCGCTCCGCCATGACGGTGACCAAGAACGGTGAGGACCTCCAGCTCACCCCGACCGAGCTGCGGCTGCTCCTGGAGCTCAGCCGCCGGCCCGGCCAGGCGCTCTCCCGCCAGCAGCTGCTGCGGCTGGTCTGGGAGCACGACTACCTCGGCGACTCGCGCCTCGTCGACGCCTGCGTGCAGCGGCTGCGCGCCAAGGTCGAGGAAGTGCCCTCGTCGCCCACCCTGATCCGTACCGTGCGGGGCGTCGGCTACCGGCTGGACTCCCCGCAGTGATCCGAGCCCTGTTCGCGGGCCGGCGCTGGACCAGCCTGCGGCTGCGGCTCCTCGTCGTGTTCGCACTGGTCGCGCTGACGGCCGCCGTCTCCGCGTCCGGGATCGCGTACTGGCTCAACCGCGAGGCCGTCCTGACCCGGACCCAGGACGCCGCCCTCGGCGACTTCCGGCAGGAGATGCAGAACCGGGCCGCGGCGCTGCCCGCCGACCCGACGCAGGAGGAGCTGCAGCACACCGCCGAGGCGATGGCGGGCAGCAGCCCCGGCTACAGCGTGCTGCTCGTGGACGAGAAGGACGGCCGCAAGGTGTCCGGTACGGCCGGTCCCGACGCCTTCTCGCTGGCCGACGTGCCGAAGTCGCTCCAGCACGCCGTCGACGACCGGCAGAAGACCACCTCCGCCAACGACGCCGCCTACCACGTGTACTGGCAGCGGACGAAGCCGGGCGGGAACCCGTACCTGGTCGGCGGCACCCGGATCGTGGGCGGCGGGCCGACCGGCTACATGTACAAGTCCCTCGCCCAGGAGCGCGACGACCTCAACGCCCTGGCCTGGTCGCTGACCATCGCCACCGGGCTGGCGCTGCTCGGGTCCGCGCTGCTCGCGCAGGCCGCGGCCCGTACGGTGCTGCGGCCCGTGCAGCGGCTCGGCGACGCGGCGCGCCGGCTCGGCGAAGGGGAGCTGGACCACCGGCTGGAGGTGTCGGGGACGGACGAACTCGCCGACCTGGCGCACACCTTCAACAAGACGGCGGAGGCGCTGGAGAAGAAGGTCGCCGACATGAGCGCGCGGGAGGAGTCCAGCAGGCGTTTCGTCGCGGACATGTCCCACGAACTGCGCACGCCGCTCACGGCGTTGACGGCGGTCGCCGAGGTGCTGGAGGACGAGGTCGAGTTCCTCGATCCGATGATCGCACCGGCGGTGGGTCTGGTCGTGAGCGAGACCAGGCGGCTGAACGACCTCGTGGAGAACCTCATGGAGGTCACCCGCTTCGACGCGGGAACGGCGCGGCTGGTCCTGGACGACGTGGACGTCGCCGACCAGGTGACGGCGTGCATCGACACGCGCGCCTGGCTCGACGCGGTCGAACTCGACGCGGAGCGCGGGATCGTGGCGCGGCTCGACCCGCGGCGGCTCGACGTGATCCTGGCCAATCTGATCGGCAACGCGCTCAAGCACGGCGGTTCGCCGGTACGGGTCTCCGTCCGCGTGGAGGGGGACTGGCTGGTCGTGGCCGTACGGGACAACGGGCCGGGCATCCCCGAGGAGGTGCTGCCGCACGTCTTCGACCGGTTCTACAAGGCGAGCGCCTCGCGGCCGAAGTCCGACGGCAGCGGGCTGGGCCTCTCCATCGCGATGGAGAACGCGCACATCCACGGCGGCGACATCACCGCGGAGAACGGGGCGGAGGGCGGTGCGCTGTTCACGCTGCGGCTGCCGGTGGACGTGGGAAAGGTGATCGCCGGTGACGACGAGGCGTAGCGCGGCGGCCGCCGCGGCGGCCATGGGCCTGCTCTGCCTGGGCCTCCTGCCGGGCTGCGGGATCCGGGCGACCACCGTGCCGGTGGACGTGGGACCGGCGCCCTCGCGCGTCTCGTGCAAGACGCCGGCGGGCACGGAGGCCTCGGCGGCCGGGGTGCAGGGCATCCGGGCCACGGTGGAACTGGTCTGCGGGGCGCAGCTGGTGGGTGTCCAGCGGGTGGTGCCGGTGCCGGAGAAGCGGCCCGCGCGGGACGTGCCGGTGCTGGTCACCCAGGCCCTGCTGGAGGTGCTCCAGCGGGAGCCTTCGGCGCAGGAGCGGGAGGCCGGCTTCACGACGGAGGTGCCGGCCCTGCTGACGGCCTCGGCGCCGCGGCCGGGCGATCCGGCGGGCACGGTACGGCTGAGCCGCAAGCCCGAGGACCTGCCGCCGGTGGCGCTGTCGCAGCTGGTGTGCACGCTCGCGGGGAGCGACGCGGTGTCGGCGGGGGCCGGCCCGGTGGTGCTGGGCGGTCCCGGCGAGGATCCGCCGCGGGCCTGGGAGTGCACGCCCGCCGTCCGCTCCCGCCCGGATTCGGTCCCGACCCTGGGCGACGTGGTGCGGCCGACGGGGAGCCCGGCTCCGAGTCCGTCGGCTTCCTGACGCGGAGGCCCGGAGACCTCGGATACGACGTGGGCCCCCGAGCTGCTGCTCGGGGGCCCACGTCGTACGGAGCGGCGCTAAATGCCGGCCGCCGCCGCGAGGTCCTTCTTGATCGCGTCCAGGACCTCCTGGCCGCGGGCGCGGGCCGGGAGCAGGTCCGAGGCCTCCGCCACCGGGACCACGACCTCCAGGTAGCACTTGAGCTTGGGCTCCGTGCCGGACGGGCGGACGATCACCCGGGCCTTGTAGTCGCCCTCCAGGTAGTAGCGCAGCCCGTCCGTGGGCGGGAGCGTCGCCGTGCCCCGGTTCAGGTCCTCCGCCGAGGTGACCCGCAGGCCCGCCAGCGAGGCCGGGGGCTCCGCGCGCAGCGCCGCCATCGCCGAGGCGATGACCGACAGGTCCTCCACGCGGACCGACAGCTGGTCGGTGGCGTGCAGGCCGTGGGCCATGGCCAGGTCGTCCAGCAGGTCGGTCAGGGTCCGGCCCTGCTCCTTGAGCTCCGAGGCCAGTTCGGCGACGAGCAGGGCGGCCGTGACGCCGTCCTTGTCGCGGACGCCCTCGGGGTCCACGCAGTAGCCGAGCGCCTCCTCGTACCCGTAGCGCAGGCCCTCGACCCGGGAGATCCACTTGAAGCCCGTCAGGGTCTCCTCGTAGCCGACGCCCGCGGCCTCCGCGATCCGGCCCAGCAGGCTGGAGGAGACGATGGACTCGGCGAAGACGCCGGTGGCGCCCTTGTGCACCAGGTGGGCGGCGAGGAGCGCGCCGACCTCGTCGCCGCGCAGCATCCGCCAGCCGGAGGCCGAGGCGGCGTCCGGGACGGCCACCGCGCAGCGGTCGGCGTCCGGGTCGTTGGCGATGACGATGTCGGGATTGACCCGGGCGGCCGTCGCGAAGGACAGGTCCATCGCGCCCGGCTCCTCCGGGTTGGGGAAGGCCACCGTCGGGAAGGCCGGGTCCGGCTCCGCCTGCTCGGCCACGAGGACCGGTTCCGGGAAGCCGGCGCGGGCGAAGGCGGCCAGGACCACGTCCTTGCCGACGCCGTGCATGGCCGTGTAGACGGTCCGCACGCCCCGGGGGGACCCGGGGGTCAGGACGGCGTCCGTACGGGCCAGGTAGGCCTCCAGGACCTCGTCGCCGAGGTCCTGCCAGCCGTCCTCGGCCCGCGGTACGTCGGCCAGCGCGGCGATCGCGTCGATCTGCGCGGCGATCTCCGCGTCGGCCGGGGAGACGATCTGGGAGCCGTCGCCGAGGTAGACCTTGTAGCCGTTGTCCCGGGGCGGGTTGTGGCTCGCGGTCACCTCGACGCCGGCGACGGCGCCCAGGTGCCTTATGGCGTACGCGAGGACGGGCGTCGGCAGCGGCCGGGGCAGGACGGCGGCGCGCAGCCCGGCACCGGTCATCACCGCGGCGGTGTCGCGGGCGAAGTCGGCCGACTTGTAGCGGGCGTCGTAGCCGACGACGACCAGGCCGCCGGCGTGGCCCTGGGCCTTGAGGTAGGCCGCGAGGCCCGCCGCGGCGCGGATGACCACGTTGCGGTTCATCCGCATCGGGCCCGCGCCCAGCTCGCCGCGGAGTCCGGCGGTGCCGAACTGCAGCATGCCGGAGAAGCGGTCCGCGAGCTCGGTCGTGTCACCGGCCTCGATGAGCTTCGCGAGCTCGTCCGCGGTCTCCGGGTCCGGGTCCTCGGCCAGCCAGGCCTGCGCCCGTGCGATCAGATCGTCCTGCACGTCCTGCACTACCTCTCGTCGGTCGGTCGGGTCGCTCGATCAGATCCGGGCGAGGACCTGGGTCAGCAGCTTGCCCATGCGCGCGGCCGAGTCGCGGCCGGCCTGGAGCACCTCTTCGTGGTTCAGCGGCTCGCCGGAGAGGCCCGCCGCCAGGTTGGTGACCAGGGAGATGCCGAGCACCTCGGCGCCGGCCTCGCGGGCGGCGATGGCTTCCAGCACGGTGGACATGCCGACCAGGTCGGCGCCCATGACGCGGATCATGTTGATCTCGGCCGGGGTCTCGTAGTGCGGGCCGGGGAACTGCACGTAGACGCCCTCTTCGAGGGTCTCGTCGATGTCCTTGCACATCGCGCGCAGGCGCGGCGAGTACAGGTCGGTGAGGTCCACGAAGTTGGCGCCGACGATCGGCGAGGTGGCCGTGAGGTTGAGGTGGTCGCTGATCAGGACCGGCTGGCCGGGCTTCATGCCCTCGCGCAGGCCACCGCAGCCGTTGGTCAGGACGACGGTCTTGCAGCCGGCCGCGACGGCCGTGCGCACGCCGTGGGCGACGGCGGCGACGCCGCGGCCCTCGTAGTAGTGGGTCCGGCCGAGGAAGAGCAGCGCGCGCTTGTCGCCGATCTTGTACGAGCGGATCTTGCCGCCGTGGCCCTCGACGGCGGGGGGCGGGAAGCCGGGCAGCTCGGTGACCGGGAACTCGGCCTCGGGCGCGCCGAGCGCCTCTGCGGCGGGGGCCCAGCCGGAGCCCATCACGAGGGCGACGTCGTGGGTCTCGGCGCCGGTCAGCTCGCGCAGGCGGGCGGCGGCGGCGTCGGCGGCGGCGAAGGGGTCGGTAACAGATGCGTTCACGCGGAAGAGCGTAGCCGCTCTTCGCCTACGCGCGTAGATGGCACCGCTCACGGTATTCGGATCGTTGCTTTGTCGTTTCCGACCAAATGTCCCGGGCGGTGTGGGCGGGGGTCGGTGGGCTCCTGCGGCGCCGTTGCCGGGGGCTCTGCCCCCGGGCCCCCGCGCCTCGAACGCCGGCGGGGCTGGATCTGGCCGGCGGGCCGGATCTGCCGGATTCAGCAGGGGCGCTTGCGGAGTTCCATCACGTAGTCGTGCGGGGCGCCCGCGGATTCGGCGGCGTCGGCGAGTTCGCCCAGGTAGCGGGCCGAGGGCAGGCCGCCCTCGTAGCCGTTGAGGACGTACACCCAGGCCGCCTCCTCGCCGTCCAGGGTGTGCACGCGCACCCGCAGGCGGCGGTAGATGTCGAGCCCGACGCCCTCCCACCGGTCCATGGAGTCCTCGTCGAGCGGGGCCACGTCGTACAGCGCGACGAAGACCTGGTGGCGCGGCGCTTCGACGATCGTCGCCAGCGCGCCCTCCCAGCCCATCTGCTCGCCGCCGAAGGTCAGCCGCCAGTCGTTGATCCAGCCCGTGCCGCGCAGCGGCGAATGCGGAGCGCGGCGCGTCATCAGCCGCGGGTCGAGGTTGCCGGCGTACGCGGCGTAGAGCGACATGTGGTCGAGGGTACGGGAGGGGCGGCCCCGGCTGCGCTCCCGGCCGTCCGTGCGGCCCGCGTCCCGGATGGTGGGACCGGGCGTGAAGCACCTTGATGCGTGCGGGACAATGACGTACGGAATGCATCCCCCGGGGAGACCCCCCGGAAGCCCCGGCCGGGGCGGCAGCCGGCCGGGTAGACGTGAGGCGGAGTTTTCGTGACCCGGATCGTGATCATCGGCGGCGGACCCGGCGGGTATGAGGCGGCCCTCGTGGGGGCCCAGCTCGGCGCGGAGGTGACCGTCGTGGACTGCGACGGTCTGGGCGGCGCGTCGGTGCTCACCGACTGCGTGCCCTCCAAGACTCTCATCGCGACCGCCGAGGTCATGACGACCTTCGACTCGTCGTACGAGGAGCTCGGCATCGTCGTCGCGGACGACACCCCGCACATCGAGCAGGCCGCGCGCGTCGTCGGCGTGGACCTCGGCAAGGTGAACCGGCGCGTCAAGCGCCTGGCGCTCGCCCAGTCCCACGACATCACCGCCTCCGTCACCCGGGCCGGCGCCCGGGTCGTACGGGGCCGCGCCAAGCTCGGCGGCCCGCAGGGCATCGACGGCACGCGGGACGTCATCGTCACCGCCGCCGACGGCTCCGAGACGATCCTCACCGCCGACGCGGTGCTCATCGCGACCGGCGGTCACCCCCGCGAGATCCCCGACGCGATGCCCGACGGCGAGCGGATCCTGAACTGGACCCAGGTCTACGACCTGGAGGAGCTCCCGGAGGAGCTCATCGTGGTCGGCTCCGGCGTGACCGGCGCCGAGTTCGCCGGCGCGTACCAGGCCCTCGGCTCGCGGGTGACCCTCGTGTCCTCCCGCGACCGCGTGCTCCCGGGCGAGGACCCGGACGCCGCCGCGGTGCTGGAGGACGTCTTCCGGCGCCGCGGCATGAACGTCATCGGCCGCTCCCGCGCCGAGTCCGCCAAGCGGGTGGGCGACCGGGTCGAGGTCACCCTCTCCGACGGCCGCGTCATCACCGGCACGCACTGCCTGATGGCGGTCGGCGCGATCCCGAACACGGCGAACATGAACCTGGAGGAGTCCGGGGTCAAGCTCAAGGAGTCCGGGCACATCTGGACCGACAAGGTCTCCCGGACCTCCTCGCCCGGCGTGTACGCGGCCGGCGACGTGACCGGGATCTTCGCGCTGGCCTCGGTGGCCGCCATGCAGGGGCGCATCGCGATGTACCACTTCCTCGGCGACGCGGTGGCTCCGCTGAACCTGAAGACGGTCTCCTCGAACGTCTTCACCGACCCCGAGATCGCCACCGTCGGCTACACCCAGGCCGACGTGGACGCCGGCAAGATCGACGCCCGGGTCGTGAAGCTCCCGCTGCTGCGCAACCCCCGCGCCAAGATGCAGGGCATCCGGGACGGCTTCGTGAAGCTGTTCTGCCGTCCGGGCACCGGGATCGTCGTGGGCGGTGTGGTCGTCTCCCCGCGCGCGAGCGAGCTCATCCACCCGATCTCGATCGCCGTGGACAACAACCTGACGGTCGAGCAGATCGCAAACGCGTTCACCGTGTACCCCTCGCTGTCCGGTTCGATCGCCGAGGTCGCCCGCCAGCTGCACACGCGCAAGGCCTCCGGCGAGGCATAGGCGTCGATAACGACCCTGGTGCGCAAGGGTTTTGGAGTGGACGGTCGGCCCGTCGCGGAGCAGGTGCGCGGCGGGCCGACCGCGTATACCACTAACTGCCCCACGGTATGGACAACTTCGGAATTCCGGCGCAAGGAGCTGAAAGCAGACGGTCACCCGGGTTACTGTCAGTTTCGTGTTCGCTGCAGAACGTCGCCAATTGATCCTCGAAATGGTGCGGGCCAACGGAGCGGTATCGCTCCGGGAGCTCGCCCGCGTCGTCCAGACCTCCGAAGTGACCGTACGGCGGGACGTGCGGGCACTGGAGGCAGAAGGACTCCTCGACCGCCGGCACGGCGGTGCGGTACTGCCGGGCGGTTTCACGCGTGAATCCGGCTTTCCGCAAAAGTCCCATCTCGCGACGGCGGAGAAGACCGCCATCGCCGATGTCGCGGCCGGACTCGTCGAAGAAGGCGAGGCCGTGGTCGTCGGCGCCGGCACCACCACCCAGGAGCTGGCCCGCCGGCTCGCACGGGTGCCGGGACTCACCGTCGTCACCAATTCCCTGCTCGTCGCACAGGCGCTGGCCCATGCGAACCGGGTGGAGGTGGTGATGACGGGCGGAACCCTGCGCGGCTCCAACTACGCGCTGGTCGGCAGCGGTGCCGAGCAGTCCCTCCAGGGGCTGCGGGTCTCGCGGGCCTTCCTCTCCGGCAGCGGTCTCACCGCGGAGCGCGGGCTGTCCACCTCCAACATGCTCTCCGCGAGCGTGGACCGGGCGCTGGTGCAGGCCGCGGCGGAGGTGGTGGTCCTGGCCGACCACACGAAGCTCGGGACGGACACCATGTTCCAGACCGTGCCGACCGATGTGATCACCCGACTGGTGACGGACGAGCCGCCGCCGCACGACGACCGGGCCGGTACGGAGTTGCAGGCGCTGGCGGACCAGGGCGTGCAGATCACTGTGGCCGGGGGATCCGCCTCCGGCGGCGCCTCTGGCGAGGGGATGGCCGGGCGTCGCCCGCGCCGGGAGTCACCCTTGCCGGTGCAGCGCCGGGGCGGCCCGACGGCGCAGCTGCGTAGCGCGGGACCGCCGCCGTTGCACGAGCAGCAGGCGGAGCGGGCGCGGGTCGCGGACATGCGGCGCCGCTGAAAGATCGCCTCAAACGCCGGCGGGGCTGGATGAATCCAGCCCCGCCGGTGCTTGAGGAGCGGGGTCCGGGGCCGGGGCCCCGGACGCCCGGTTGGGGACGTCAGTCCTTGATTTCGCAGATCGCCGCGCCCGAGGTGATCGACGCTCCGACCTCCGCCGCGAGGCCCACGATCGTGCCCGAACGGTGCGCGTTCAGCGGCTGTTCCATCTTCATGGCCTCGAGGACGACGATCAGGTCGCCCTCGTTGACCTGCTGGCCCTCCTCGACCGCGACCTTCACGATCGTGCCCTGCATGGGCGAGGCCAGGGTGTCGCCGGAGGCGGCAGGGCCGGACTTCTTGGCCGCGCGGCGCTTGGGCTTCGCGCCGCCCGCGGCCGCGGTACGGGCCAGGGTCATGCCCAGCGAGGACGGCAGGGAGACCTCGAGCCGCTTGCCGCCGACCTCGACGACCACGGTCTCGCGGCCCGGCTCGTCCTCGGAGTCCTCCGCCGCGGGAACCGCGAACGCCGGGATCTCGTTGACGAACTCGGTCTCGATCCAGCGGGTGTGGATCGTGAACGGGTCGGAGGTGAAGGCCGGGTCGACGACGACCGCGCGGTGGAACGGGATGGCCGTGGCCATGCCCTCGACGTTGAACTCCGCCAGCGCGCGGGCGGCGCGCTGCAGCGCCTGCTCGCGGGTGGCACCCGTGACGATGAGCTTGGCGAGCAGGGAGTCCCACGCCGGGCCGATGACCGAGCCGGACTCGACGCCCGCGTCGAGGCGGACGCCCGGACCGGTGGGCGGGTCGAACTTGGTGACGGTGCCCGGAGCCGGCAGGAAGCCGCGGCCCGGGTCCTCGCCGTTGATGCGGAACTCGAAGGAGTGGCCGCGCAGGACCGGGTCCCCGTAGCCGAGCTCCTCGCCGTCGGCGATGCGGAACATCTCGCGGACCAGGTCGAGGCCGGTGACCTCTTCCGTGACCGGGTGCTCGACCTGGAGACGGGTGTTGACCTCCAGGAAGGAGATCAGGCCGTCGGCGGAGACCAGGAACTCGACGGTGCCGGCGCCGACGTAGCCGGCTTCCTTCAGGATCGCCTTCGACGCCGCGTACAGCTCGGCGTTCTGGGCCTCCGTCAGGAACGGCGCCGGGGCCTCCTCCACCAGCTTCTGGTGGCGGCGCTGCAGCGAGCAGTCACGGGTGGAGACGACGACCACGTTGCCGTGGGAGTCGGCCAGGCACTGGGTCTCCACGTGCCGCGGCTTGTCGAGGTACTGCTCGACGAAGCACTCGCCGCGGCCGAAGGCGGCGACGGCCTCGCGGACGGCGGAGTCGTAGAGCTCCGGCACCTCTTCGAGGGTGCGGGCGACCTTCAGGCCGCGACCGCCACCGCCGAAGGCGGCCTTGATCGCGATGGGCAGGCCGTGCTCCTTGGCGAAGGCGACGACCTCGTCCGAGCCCGAGACCGGGTCGGGCGTGCCGGCCACCAGCGGCGCGCCGGCGCGCAGCGCGATGTGGCGGGCGGCGACCTTGTCACCCAGGTCGCGGATGGCCTGCGGCGGCGGGCCGATCCAGATCAGGCCCGCGTCGATGACGGCCTGCGCGAATTCGGCGTTCTCGGAGAGGAAGCCGTATCCGGGATGGATGGCGTCCGCACCGGAGTCGGCTGCGGCCTGCAGGATCTTGGAGATGTCCAAGTAGCTGGCGGCCGGGGTGTCACCGCCCAACGCGAACGCTTCGTCGGCCGCGCGGACGTGCAGAGCGTCCCGGTCCGGGTCGGCGTAGACGGCTACGCTCGCGATCCCGGCATCCCGGCAGGCCCGAGCAACGCGGACTGCGATTTCGCCACGGTTGGCGATGAGCACCTTGCGCACGATGGCTCCCTCCTTGAAACAAGCTGAGTTTAGGGACAGCCCACACGGCCTTTCGACCCTTCCCCGGTGGTGACCTTGCCCACACGGACTGTGATCCGAGTGGACCCCGAGTCGATAAAACCCTTGTGGCGCCCCATGTCAGGGGGATCCCCGACTGCACAGTAACCCTGCCGTGTGTCCGGGGTCTCTGTTCCCCGGGTCAGCGGCCCAGGGTGATTCTTTGTCGAATCCCTACGAACGGCCCATGCATTCCTTGCCCGGGCGTGTTGTCGGCACCGGCGGGTCGCCGCACGGCAGCCCGACCGTAACGAAGCGGCCCCGGCCCCTTGTACCGAGGTTTACCCGTTAGTAGCCTCCAGGCGTCGAACGGGCTTGTGCATGCGGGGTGGGGGCGTCGTGGCTGGTGTGGGTGGCGTGGGTGGCATGGTGCTGCGGAGATCCGTGGCCGGAGCGACCGCGGTCGTACTCGTCGTGGAGGCGGCGGTGCTCGGCTTCGTCCACCTCGTCCTGGGCCGGACCACCGAGAACCAGTCGATGTCCATCGCGGGCGCCGATCCGGATGTCATGTCCAAGGCAACTTACGGGCTGGGCGCCGGCATGGCCGTGTTCCTGCTCGCCTGTGCGGTGTTCCTGCTCCTCGCCGCGGCCCGCGACCGGGCCCCGGGCTCCTTCGCGCGCGTGCTCCTGATCAGCGCAGCCATCACCCACGGAGTGCTCGGCGCCCTCGTCGTCGGCCTCGTGGGCTGGAGCGCCTTCGCGGTGATGATGCTGATCCTCTGCCTGCTGGTGCTGAGCCTGACGCTCTACGCGGCCAAGGGCGCGGGCGGGGCCGGAGACGGCTCCAGCGGCCCCCTGGACGGCTTCGGAGGCCCGGAGGGCCCGGGCGGCCCCGACGGGCGCCCCGAGGTCAGGGATACGCCGCCGGGCCACCCGCTCGCGGACTTCGGGGACTTCGGCAGGCTCGGGGACGTCAAGCCCACAAGTCCGTGATGGACACGCCCAGTTCGGCCAGCAGCGAGCGCAGCAGCGGCATGGAGATCCCGATCACATTGCCGTGATCCCCGTCGATCCCCTCGATGAACGGGGCCGACAGCCCGTCCAGGGTGAACGCCCCCGCCACGTGCAGCGGTTCACCGCTCGCCACGTACGCCGCCACCTCCGCGTCCGACGGCTCGCCGAAGCGGACCGTCGTCGAGGCAGTGGCCGAAACCTGACGTCCGCTCGCCGTGTCGATCACGCAGTGCCCGGTGCGCAGCACCCCGGCGCGCCCGCGCATCGACTTCCAGCGGGCCGTGGCCTCATCGGCGTCCGCCGGCTTGCCCAGCGCCTCGCCGTCCAGCTCCAGCACGGAGTCGCAGCCGATCACCAGGGCGCCCGCGGCCTCGTCCAGGGCCGCCACGACGGCCGCCTTCGCCTCGGCCAGGGCGAGCGCCAGCTCGGCGGGGGAGTCGGCGGTGAGGGCGTCCTCGTCGAACCCGCTCACGATCACGTGCGGGGAGAGCCCGGCCTGCCGCAGCAGGTTGAGCCGGGCGGGCGAAGCGGAGGCGAGGACGAGGGCGTGGCGGGGGGCAGCAGTCATGCCCGCCATCGTAGGGGCGCCGGGCCGGGCCCCGGAGGGCCCGTGGGGCTAGAAACCGCCCACGCCCAGCACGTACACGACGACGACCATCGCGATGACGACGACCACCGTCATCCGCCGGACCATCGCCGCGGCGTCGCGCATGTCCTTCGGCGGCTCGTTCTTCGGGTCTGACCAGAGCATGCTCCGATCCTGGCCCGGGCACACGCGTGGCGCCTGAGTACGGGTACTCAAGCGCCACGGGTGGTTCACGCCGACTTCATCCGGGGGCCGGTACGGGCCTAAGCGGGCCAGTACGTACGCCCCCACGCGCCCGGACCGGGGCGCGGCAGGGTCCGCCGGGCCACCCGGCCCGGCGCCGCCCACGCGTCGGTCACCCGCTCCGCGCCCGGCGGCACCGACGCGAGGGCCGCCGCGCGCGCTCGGACCACCGCCAGTGCGGCGGCCAGCTCCTCCGGGGTCGGGTTCCCCTTGACGACCTTGATCACCACTGCGAGCTCCTCGTACCGGCTGTTAGAGGGGGATGTTGCCGTGCTTCTTCGGGGGCAGCGACTCCCGCTTGGTGCGCAGCTGCCGCAGCCCCTTCACCACGTGCGCCCGGGTCTCGGACGGCATGGTCACCGCGTCGATGTAACCGCGCTCGGCGGCCGTGTACGGGTTCAGCAGCGCGTCCTCGTACTCGGTGATGAGCCGCGCCCGGGTCTCGTCGGCGGTACCGGCCTCCTCCGCTTCGGCGATGGCGCGGCGGTGCAGGATGTTGACCGCGCCCTGCGCGCCCATGACGGCGATCTGCGCCGTCGGCCAGGCGAGGTTGAGGTCGGCGCCCAGGTGCTTGGAGCCCATCACGTCGTAGGCGCCGCCGAAGGCCTTGCGGGTGATGACGGTGATCAGGGGGACGGTGGCCTCGGCGTACGCGTAGATGAGCTTGGCTCCGCGCCGGATGATTCCGTTGTACTCCTGGTCGGTGCCCGGCAGGAAGCCCGGGACGTCGACGAAGGTCAGCACCGGGATGTTGAAGGCGTCGCAGGTCCGCACGAACCGGGCCGCCTTCTCGGAGGCGTCGATGTCCAGGCAGCCCGCGAACTGCATCGGCTGGTTGGCGACGACCCCGACCGGGTGGCCCTCGACGCGGCCGAAACCGGTGAGGATGTTCGGCGCGAAGAGCGACTGGGTCTCCAGGAACTCCGCGTCGTCGAGTACGTGCTCGATCACCTTGTGCATGTCGTACGGCTGGTTCGCGCTGTCCGGGATCAGCACGTCGAGCTCGCGGTCGGTCTCGGAGACCTCGGTGTCGGCCTCCTCGGGGAAGGCCGGGGGCTCGGAGAGGTTGTTCGACGGGAGGTAGGACAGCAGCGACTTCACGTACTCGATGGCGTCCTTCTCGTCACCCGCCATGTGGTGCGCGACGCCGGACGTGCTGTTGTGCGTGCGCGCCCCGCCCAGCTCCTCGAAGCCGACGTCCTCGCCGGTGACGGTCTTGATGACGTCCGGGCCGGTGATGAACATGTGCGAGGTCTGGTCGACCATGACCGTGAAGTCGGTGATGGCCGGGGAGTACACGGCGCCGCCGGCGCACGGGCCGACGACCAGGCTGATCTGCGGGATCACACCGGAGGCGTGGACGTTGCGGCGGAAGATCTCGCCGTACATGCCGAGCGCGCTGACGCCCTCCTGGATGCGGGCGCCGCCGGAGTCGTTGATGCCGATCAGCGGGCAGCCGGTCTTCAGCGCGAAGTCCATCACCTTCATGATCTTCTGGCCGTAGACCTCGCCCAGCGCCCCGCCGAAGACGGTGAAGTCCTGCGAGAACAGGGCGACGGGCCGCCCGTCGACGGTCCCGTAGCCGGTGACGACGCCGTCGCCGTACGGACGGGTCTTCTCCAGCCCGAAGTTCGTCGACCGGTGCCGGGCGAACTCGTCCAGCTCGACGAAGGACCCCTCGTCCAGCAGCAGGGCCACCCGCTCACGCGCCGTCAGCTTCCCCTTGGCGTGCTGCTTTTCCACCGCCCGCCCGGACCCGGCGTGCGTGGCTTCCTCGACGCGGCGCTGCAGATCCGCGATCTTCCCCGCGGTGGTGTGCATGTCGATCGGCTCTGACGGTTGTGACATCGGGGTCGCGGCTCCCTGCGTGGTGTCAACTGCCTGGTGACTTACTTGGTTCTTACTAGCTACTGGTGCGTAGCGTATCGGCGGGCATGGCGCTCGGCGGTGCGGCGTTTGACACACCTCATCTGGCTTGCTTGGCCTCGCCGTCCCCCTTAGGGGCCTGCGTCCCGACCCTCGCGGGCGGGCTTCCTGCTTCACCGCGGACCGCCTGCCGGGAGGGTCCCCCGGCAGGTCTTCTGTCCACTCGACAGGCGGATACCGCCGACCCGGCGGCGAAGAGATGGACGGCGGCGTTGCCGTCCCGGTCATGAACGGCGCCGCAACCCTCACAGGTCCACGTGCGCACCTTCAGCGGCATGGCGGCGGCCACGTCACCACAGGCCGAGCACAGCTTCGAACTGGGGAACCATCGATCCACCACGATCTGCTCGCGCCCGTACCAGGCCGACTTGTACTCCAGCATCCTCCGCAGCTCGCGCCAGGCCGCGTCCGAGATGGCCCGGGCGAGCTTGTTGTTCGCGGGTGCGGGCCTTGGCTTGATTCCTGCTGCCCTTCTCCTTCCGGGACAGTGCCTGCTGTGCGCGGGCCAGTCGCTCCCGGTCGCGGCGCTCGTGCCTCGGGTTGGAGACCTTCTCCCCGGTGGAGAGGGTGACCAGGGTCGTCAGGCCGGCATCGATCCCGACCGCGGCGGTGGTGGCGGGCATGGGGGAAGGGACGTCCTCGCAGAGCAGGGAGACGAACCAGCGGCCGGCCGCGTCCCGGGACACGGTGACCGTGCTGGGCTCCACGCCTTCGGGGAGGCGGCGCGACCAGACGATGGGGAGGGCCGAGGTCCGGGCGTAGTTCACGCGTTCCCCGTGTACCCAGGCGTCATTGCGGGCGGTCAGCGCGAGGTTGTAGACCTTCCGCACGCACCCGAATGTCTTCGACAGCTCTGTCGCCTGCGCGTCATCAGGGTAAAAACGAAACCTGAACGCCCTCTTTACCGGAGAATCCCCCACGGCCCGGACGCTAGGGTCGATCACGATCCGTGTGCAATCCCGGGTCAGAGGGTCACACAAGGCGACGTAGCGACATAAGGATCCGATCATGTCATCAGATGCTTCAGCAGGTGCTTCCGCGGGCCGTTGGTCGAGTCTGGACCGGCCGCCCTTGAACGTCGCCGCGCTGCAGCGGGCCCTCGTGACCGGGGAGGGGCTGTGGACCTCGCTGGAGGTGGTGGGCTCCACCGGGTCCACCAACAGCGATCTCGCCGCCCGGGCCGCGACCCTGCCCGAGGGGGCCGTGCTCGTCGCCGAGGAGCAGACCGCCGGGCGGGGCAGGCTCGACCGGAGCTGGGTCGCGCCCGCGCGGTCCGGGCTGTTCTTCTCCGTACTCCTGAAGCCGGGGCCCGACGTGCCGCAGGAGCGGTGGGGGTGGCTGACGCTGCTGGCCGGGGTGGCCACCGCCACCGGGCTCTCGCGGGCCGCCGGGGTGGACACCGGTCTCAAGTGGCCCAACGACCTGCTCGTCACCGTGGACGGGGAGGAGCGCAAGACCGGCGGGATCCTCGCCGAGCGCGTGGGCGACGGGGTCGTCCTCGGCATCGGGCTCAACGTGACGCTGACCGACGCCGAGCTGCCGGTGGACACCGCCGGGTCGCTGGTGCTGGCCAAGGCCACCGTCACCGACCGGGACCCGCTGCTCAAGGCCGTCCTGCGCTCCCTGGAGCAGTGGTACGGGGACTGGCGCGCGGCCGGCGGTGATCCGGCGGCCAGCGGCCTGCAGGAGACGTACGCGGCGGGCTGCGCGACCCTCGGCAAGCACGTGCGCGCCGAGCTGCCGGGCGGGCGCACCCTCACCGGGACGGCCGAAGCGGTGGACACCGACGGACGGCTCGTCGTACGGACGGCCGAGGACCGGCACGAGGCCGTGGGGGCAGGGGACGTCGTCCATCTGCGCTCCGTGCGGTAGCCCGCGGGGGGAGCGCTCCGGGTGGTGGAGCGGGGGAGTGAGCTACGGCACACCTGCCGTATGGTTTAGGCGATCCCGGTGCTCCCGGCGATCACCCGGTTCGGCAGTGCGCACGGCAATGGACAGGAGGCGGCCCTTGACCGTCGACGACCCTCGGTCCAGCGCGCCCGCCCCCGGAACGCCCGCCCCCGGAACGACGACGGGCGGCTCGGGAGTCCACGCCACCCCGATCGGGCGCGAGCAGCACACTCCCCACCACGAGGTCGACCACACGGCCCAGCCGACGGCCGACCCGCTCGCGATCCGCCTGGAGCAGCTGATCCTGGGCGCAGAGCGCCGGTACACCCCCTTCCAGGCGGCCCGCAGCGCCGGTGTCTCGATGGAGCTCGCCTCCCGCTTCTGGCGGGCCATGGGCTTCGCGGACATCGGCCAGGCCAGGGCCCTGACGGAGGCCGACGTACTGGCGCTGCGCCGGCTCGCCGGCCTCGTCGAGGCCGGGCTGCTGAGCGAGCCGATGGCGGTCCAGGTGGCCCGGTCGACCGGGCAGACCACGGCGCGGCTCGCGGAATGGCAGATCGACTCCTTCCTGGAGGGGCTGACGGAGCCGCCGGAGCCGGGGATGACCCGTACGGAGGTCACGTACCCGCTGGTCGAGCTGCTGCTGCCGGAGCTGGAGGAGTTCCTCGTCTACGTGTGGCGGCGCCAGCTCGCGGCCGCCACCGGGCGGGTCGTGCAGGTGGCGGACGACGAGGAGATGGTCGACCGGCGCCTCGCGGTGGGCTTCGCCGACCTGGTGGGCTTCACGCGCCTGACGCGGCGGCTGGAGGAGGAGGAGCTCGGCGAGCTGGTCGAGTCCTTCGAGACCACCTCGGCGGACCTGGTGGCGGCGCACGGCGGCCGGCTCATCAAGACCCTGGGCGACGAGGTGCTGTACTGCGCCGACGACGCGGCGACGGCGGCGGAGATCGCGCTGCGGCTGATCGAGACGATGGAAGCCGATCCGCAGATGCCGGAGCTGCGCGTGGGCATCGCCTTCGGGACGGTGACGACCCGGATGGGCGACGTCTTCGGCACCACGGTGAACCTGGCCTCGCGCCTCACGTCCATAGCGCCGAAGGACGCGGTCCTGGTGGACGGCGCGATGGCCGAGGAACTGGGCCGCACGGGCGCGGCGCCGGTCTCGGAGAAGGAAGCCGAGAACGAGGAGGGCGGCGGCACCTACCGCTTCGCGCTCCAGCCGATGTTCCAGCGCCCGGTCCGCGGCCTCGGCGTCGTGGAGCCCTGGTCGCTGACGCGGCGGAGCCCTAAGATCCCCGGTTGACGTGCCCCCGGGCCGGTGGGCCCGGGGATCCTGCCGCGGCCGGTCGGTCGCCTGGGAGGCTTCCTGCTTCATCGCGCGGTGCCGGGACGGCTGTCCTGGTCTTCTCCGCGCTCTGCGAGGCGTTCAGCCTGTCCGCCCGTCCGGCGGCCAGGGTGTTCTTTGCTGCGTTCTCGTCGCGGTCGTGGACGGTGCCGCACCCCTGACAGGTCCATAGGCGGACGTGGAGGGGTTTGGGCCCGTCCTTGACGCCACAGGCGGAGCAGACCTGGGAGGTCGGCTCGAACCGGCCGATCTTCCCGAAGTAGCGGCCGTGCCGGACCGCCTTGTACTCCAGCATCCCGACGAACTGGGCCCATCCCGCGTCGTGGATGGATTTAGCCAGCTTCGTGCGGCCCAGGGCGGACACCGCGAGGTCTTCCACGTACACCGCTTGGTTGTCGCGGATGATCTGCGTGGATGCCTTGTGGTGCCAGTCCTTGCGCTGGTCGGCCACCCGGGCGTGCTGCCGGGCGAGCTTGATGCGGGCCTTGGCCCGGTTCCTCGACCCCTTGACCTTGCGGGAAACCTCCCGCTGGAGCCGCTTGAGCTTCTTCTCCGCTCGGCGTAGGAACCGTGGCGAGGAGATCTTCGTGCCGTCCGAGAGGACGGCGAAGGTCGTGAGACCGAGGTCAAGGCCGACTTCGGTCTCCCCCTTGGGCAGGATTTCCTGCCCGGTTTCCACTACGAAGCTCGCGAAATAGCGGCCGCAGGCATCCATGACCACGGAGAGGGATGTCGCAGGTGCGGGCAGGGCCCGGGACCATCGGATCCTGACGTTGCCGATCTTTGCCAGGTAGAGGGTGCCGTTCCCGCGCACCACGAACGCATTCGCGGTGAGGCGTATCGACTGTCGAGCGTCCTTGCGCGACTTGAAGCGAGGAGGGTCGATCCTTGGGCCCTTGCGCTTCCCCTTGACCGAGTCGAAGAAGTTCTTGAAGGCCGCGTCGAGGTCCCGTAGGGATTGCTGGAGAACGACAGCCGACACATCGGCGAGCCAACTGCGCGCCTCGGTGCGCTTGGCCTCCGTGATGCGCCTGCGCGACAGCTCGGCCGACGTCACGTACGGCAGCCCTGCCGCACGTGCCTGACGGCGATCGCGCAGGCAGTCGTTCCACACCACGCGCGCGCACCCGAACGCCTGGGCCAGTGCCTGGCGCTGGGCGGAGTCCGGGTACAGGCGGTAGTTGTAGCGCAGCTGCACAACGGTGACTGTAGGGATCGAATCGTGAGTTTTAGTGCGACGTTCGCAAAGGTCCCTTTCTGTCGAGAATTGGTTTGCCAGGGGTCTCCTTTTGAACTGCGTCGCGCGCTAGAGTCCGTTGATAACGGTCGTTAACTTGGAGGGTCGTAGAGATGTCGGAGCAGCGCTTCGGAGAGTTCGCCGTGGTACGTCGTGAAGGCGACGGGCGCGTCGCCGAGCTGGTGCTGGATCGGCCCAAGGCGATGAACGCCGTGTCCACGGAGATGGCGCGGGGGATCGTCGCCGCGTGTGCGGAGCTGGGGGCGGATCCGGCGGTACGGGTGGTCGTGCTCTCCTCGGCCGCCGAGAGGGCGTTCTGCGTGGGGGCGGACCTCAAGGAGCGGAACTCGTTCTCGGACGCCGAACTGCTGCGGCAGCGGCCGACCACGCGGGGTGCGTACGGGGGAGTGCTGGAGCTTCCGATGCCGGTGATCGCGGCGGTGCACGGGTTCGCACTGGGCGGCGGCTTCGAGCTGGCGCTCGCGTGCGATGTCATCGTGGCCGACGAGACGGCCGTCGTCGGGCTGCCCGAGGTGTCGGTCGGGGTGATCCCGGGCGGCGGCGGTACGCAGCTGCTGCCGCGGCGCGTGGGGGCGGCGCGGGCCGCGGAGCTGATCTTCACCGCGCGGCGGGTGGAGGCGGCGGAGGCGCTGGACCTCGGGCTGGTGGACTCGGTGGTGCCGGCGGGGACGGACCGCGAGGCCGCGCTCGCGATGGCGGCGGCGATGGCGGCGAACTCCCCGGTCGGGCTGCGGGCGGCCAAGCGGGCGCTGCGGCTCGGGCACGGCATGGACCTGGCGGCCGGGCTGGAGATCGAGGACGCGGCGTGGCGGACGGTGGCCTTCTCCGGGGACCGGGCCGAGGGTGTGGCGGCGTTCAACGAGAAGCGGAAGCCGGAGTGGCCGGGGGTGTGAGCGTGCCCCGGTTGCGCCCCGTAGGCCCCTTCGTGACACGTTGTGATCTTGGTGCGACTGAATGTCGCGCCAATTGTCACTAAATCGGACAAAACTCCCTAACCTGGGGTGATGGGTGTTGACGGGCGGCTTCGAGCCGTTGTGGGCCTCGCGCAGGCCATGGCTGCCGCGTGCACGCCGCGGGACAGCGTGCGGGCCGCCGCGCGCGGGGCGAGGCTGGCGATGGACGGCTCGTTCGCCGCGATCTCCGCGTGGGAGCGGGAACGGGGGCGCCTGCGGGTGCTCGTGAACGAGGGGGAGCGCCGGGACGGGGAGGAGGAGTTCCCCGAGGACGAGTCGTACCCCGTGCACGATTTCCCCGAGATCACCGAGTTCCTGCACGAGCGCTGGGTCGGCGGTGGCGGCCCGCACGCCTGGGTGGACAGCGCGGTCGGCGACCGGCCGGGACGCCGGGGCGAGGCGCTGCGGCGGCGCGGGCGCGGTACGTGCGTGGTGGCCCCGATCGTGCTGAGCGGGCGGGCCTGGGGCGAGCTGTACGTGGCCCGGGACGAGGGTATGGCGGACTTCGACGAGGACGACGCGGAGTTCGGGGAGGTCCTCGCGGCGGTGATCGCGGCCGGGCTGGCGCAGAGCGACCGGCTGGAGGAGGCCCGGCGGCTCGCCTTCACCGACCCGCTGACCGGGCTGGCCAACCGGCGGGCCGTGGACATGCGGCTGGACGAGGCGCTGGAGGAGCACCGGCGCGGCGGGGCCGGCGTGGTGGTGAGTCTGGTCGTCTGCGACCTGAACGGCCTGAAGAAGGTCAACGACACCCTGGGCCACGCGATGGGCGACCGGCTGCTGGAACGGTTCGGCTCCGTGCTCAGCCTGTGCGGGGCGATGCTGCCGGGTGCGCTGGTGGCGCGGCTGGGCGGGGACGAGTTCTGCCTGGTCAGCGTGGGGCCTTCGGCGGACGAGGTGGTACGGGTCACCGAGGAGGTGTGCCTGCGGGCCGCCGAGCTGGAGCTGGGGGAAGGGGTCGCCTGCGGGGTCGCCTCCACGGGGGACCCGATCGGGCCGGTGAAATCCTCCCGGCGGCTGTTCCGGCTCGCGGACGCGGCGCAGTACAAGGCGAAGGCGGCGCGGTCGGCGAAGCCGGTGGTCGCGGGGCGGGACACGGCGGTGGTCCGGCTCGCCGACGCGGAGCCCGGGGGGCCGGGGGAGCGGCGGCGCTTCCGGGGACGGGCCTAACGGTGCGGGGCCGGGCCCCCGGCGTGCCAGCCGAGCCCCCGGCACCCCGGCCGGGCGCCGGCACCCCGCTCCGGGCCCGGTGGCCCGCCCCGGGTTCCCGGCGCTCCGTGCCCGGGTGCCGGTGGTCCGATGGGGCGTCGGTGCCCCGTACGGGCGGTGCTTCCCCGCTCTGGCGGCGGGGTGGGTCGGCCCTGCGGGGCGGAGTCCCCTACCCGCCCTTCCACCGTTCCCCGGGCTCTGCCCGGATCCCGGTCCTCAGGCGCCGGACGGGCTGGAGGGGGTGCCGGGCTGCGCCCGGACCCCCTGGGGCTCCGCCCCAGGCCCCGCGCCTCAAACGCCGGCGGGGCTGGATTCGGCGCTGCCCGGATCCCGGTCCTCGGGCGCCGGACGGGCTGGAGGGGGACCCGGGCTGCGCCCGGACCACCTGGGGCTCCGCCCCGGACCACCTGGGGCTCCGCCCCAGACCCCGGTCCGCGAGCGCCGGACGGCTGAAAAGCCCCGGACCCCCGGGAATGGCGCCGCACCCGGCAAGGGTCCGGGCGGAGCCCGGGGAACGGGCGAAGGGCGGGTAGGGGACCTTGCCCCGCAGGGCCCAATCTGCCGCACTCGCCCACCAGCCCCGCACCAGACGGGCAGTGGCGTCGGCCCCGACCGGCCACCGCCGGACGGAGTTCGGCGCAGCGGCGCGAAGCCCGGGAGGCCCGCCAGGGCCGAGTGGTGCGAGCGGCGCATTGAGAGGGGTGACATGGAGGGATTCAGTCCGTAGGGTGCTGAATATGGATATGCACACTGTCGTGGTGGGAACGTCCGGGACCACCGCCGAAGACGTGATCGCCGTCGCCCGCGGCAACGCCCGCGTCGAGCTTTCCGCCGAGGCCGTCGCCGCGCTCGGGCGGGCCCGCGAGATCGTGGACGCGCTCGCCGCGAAGCCCGAGCCCGTCTACGGGGTGTCCACCGGGTTCGGGGCGCTCGCCTCCCGGCACATCAGCCCCGAGCTGCGCGCCCAGCTCCAGCGCAACATCGTCCGCTCGCACGCCGCCGGCATGGGCCCGCGCGTCGAGCGCGAGGTCGTGCGGGCGCTGATGTTCCTGCGGCTCAAGACCGTCGCCTCCGGGCACACCGGCGTCCGCCCGTCCGTCGCGCAGACGATGGCCGACCTGCTCAACGCCGGGATCACCCCCGTCGTGCACGAGTACGGCTCGCTGGGGTGCTCCGGAGACCTCGCGCCGCTGTCCCACTGCGCGCTCGCGCTGATGGGGGAAGGGGACGCCGAAGGCCCCGACGGCACCGTGCGCCCCGCCGGGGAGCTGCTCGCCGAGGCCGGGATCGCCCCCGTCGAGCTCCGCGAGAAGGAGGGCCTCGCCCTCCTCAACGGCACCGACGGCATGCTCGGCATGCTGGTCATGGCCCTCGCCGACCTCGGCCGGCTGTACACGGCCGCCGACATCACCGCCGCGCTGACGCTGGAGGCGCTGCTCGGCACCGAGAAGGTGCTCCAGCCCGAGCTGCACGCCATCCGCCCGCACCCCGGCCAGGGTGCCTCCGCCGCGAACATGGCCGCCGTCCTGAAGGGTTCCGGGCTGGTCCGGCACTACCAGGAGGAGACCGCGCCGCGCGTCCAGGACGCCTACTCCGTGCGCTGCGCCCCGCAGGTCGCCGGCGCGGGCCGCGACACCATGGCGCACGCCGCCCTCGTGGCATCGAGGGAGCTGGCCGCCGCCGTCGACAACCCGGTGGTGCTGCCCGACGGGCGCGTGGAGTCCAACGGTAACTTCCACGGCGCCCCGGTGGCGTACGTCCTGGACTTCCTCGCCATCGCGGCCGCCGACCTCGGGTCGATCGCCGAGCGGCGCACCGACCGGCTGCTCGACAAGAACCGCTCGCACGGCCTGCCGCCGTTCCTCGCGGACGACGCCGGCGTGGACTCCGGGCTCATGATCGCCCAGTACACGCAGGCCGCCCTGGTGAGCGAGATGAAGCGGCTCGCGGTCCCCGCCTCCGCCGACTCGATCCCCTCCTCCGCCATGCAGGAGGACCACGTCTCGATGGGCTGGTCGGCCGCGCGCAAGCTCCGTACCGCCGTCGACAACCTCACCCGCATCATCGCGATCGAGATGTACGCGGCCACCCGCGCGATCGAGCTGCGCCACGGGCTCACCCCGGCGCCGGCCAGCCGGGCCGCCATCGAGGCGGCGCGTGCGGCGGGTGTGGAGGGTCCCGGGCCGGACCGCTTCCTCGCGCCCGACCTGGCCGCCGCGGACGCCTTCGTCCGTTCGGGTGGACTCGTCGACGCCGTCGAGACCGTCACCGGCCCCCTCGCCTGACGGGAAGAGTGAAAAGAGCGAGGGTGCGGCCCCGGGGATGTCCCCGGGGTCGCACCCTTCGCGTGTCCCGGGCCCGCTACGCCGTGCGCGAGCGGCGTACCGAGAAGGCCACGAAGCCGGCTCCGGCGCCCAGGCAGAGCGTGCCGCCGAGGAGGTAGGGCGTGGTGTCCACGCCGCCGGTGTCGGCGAGGGCGAGGGCGGGAGCGGCCTCGGAGGAGGTCGCGGAGGCGCCCTGGACCTGGGTGTTCGCGGCGGCGGGCGCGCCGGAGGCGGCCTTCGCGTGCCCGGGCGCGGTGGCGTTGGCCGAGGGGACGAACCACAGGATGGCGAGGAGGCTGGTCGCTCCGAGAGCGGTGAGTGTTGATCGACGTGCGGACACGGTGCGATCCCCCTTGTGGCAGCAGCGAATTGGCCCCGTGCGGTGATGCTACGGAAAGGGGCGGGTCGTGGGAAAGCCGGGGCTGTCGCGGGATTACTCTCCGTCGTATGAACCCTTCTGAGACCTCACGATACGTACGCCTTCGGGTTGATTTGGTACTTGAAGTGCCGGACGTCGACGCCCTCACCGGAGCCGCCCTCGCGCACATCAAGGCCGACGAGTTCATGCCGGACGAGGAGCGCGGCCACGCCGAGGCGGCCGTCCGGGAGGACGAGTCGGAGGCCCTGGCCTACCTGGTGGACCCCACTGACCTGGTCGCGGACATCCCCGGCGTGGAGCTCGCGCAGGCCTCCTGGAGCAGCGAGCCCGTGGAATACGACCCCGAGTCGATGGAGTGGGACCTCGACGAGGAAGATGGGGACCTCGACGAAGAGACTGACAACGCCTGACGGTGGGGTTGACCACATTCGAACGGAATGTGGCAGCACCTCGGGGTGTAATGCGTTGTCAGGACGAGGCAGGGGGTCATGCCCCCTGCCCGGGGAATTCGGGGTTCCGGCAACGATGGAGTGGCGTGTGAGGACGGACAGCAAGCGGCGGAGAAGGTCCCTGGCGGCCATATCCGCCGTACTCGGCGGCGTACTGGTGCTCGCGGGGTGCGGTGGCGACGACGGCGGGAAGAAGACCCCGCAGGCCAGCGGGGAGGCATCGGCGAAGTCCCAGGCGGACGTGGACGCGGCCGCGGCCAAGGACGCCTCCCAGGCCAAGATAGCCATCACGCCCAAGGACGGCGCCACCAACGTCGGCCTGAACGATGCGGCCAACGTCGCCGTCACCGAGGGCACGCTCACCAAGGTCGAGCTGAAGAGCTCCGAGGGCGCGGCGGTGGCGGGCAAGATAGCCGCCGACGGCAAGAGCTGGAAGCCGGACGGCGCGCTGAAGCGCTCGACCAAGTACGCGCTGTCGGCGACCGCGAAGGACGAGGCGGGCCGCGAGGCGCACGAGAACGCCTCCTTCACCACCGTCTCCCCGCAGAACAGCTTCGTGGGCTCCTTCATCCCGGACGAGGGCCAGACCGTCGGCGTGGGCATGCCGGTCTCGATCACCTTCGACAAGCAGATCAAGGACAAGAAGGCCGTCCAGGCGGGCATCACCGTCACCTCCAGCAGCGGCCAGGAGGTCGTGGGCCACTGGTTCAGCACGCAGCGGCTGGACTTCCGCCCGGAGAAGTACTGGCAGGCGGGTTCCACCGTCACCCTGAAGCTGGCGCTGGACGGGGTCACGGGCGGCCCGGGCATCCAGGGCGTGCAGAGCAAGACCGTCACCTTCAAGATCGGCCGGAGCCAGGTCTCCACGGTCGACGCGAAGAGCAAGAAGATGACGGTCACCCGGGACGGCGCGGTCCTCAAGACCATCCCGATCTCGGCGGGCGCCCCGGCGAACCCGACGTACAACGGCCAGATGGTGATCTCCGAGAAGTTCAAGGAGACCCGGATGAACGGCGCCACCGTCGGCTTCACGGACGACGACGGCAAGGGCGAGTACGACATCAAGGACGTGCCGCACGCGATGCGCCTGTCCACCTCGGGCACCTTCATCCACGGCAACTACTGGGGTGCGGACTCGGTCTTCGGCAACGCCAACACCAGCCACGGCTGTGTCGGCCTGAACGACGCCAAGGGCGCGAACGACCCGAACCAGCCGGCGGCCTGGTTCTACGACAACTCCCTCATCGGTGACGTCGTCACGGTCGTCAACTCCCCGGACAAGACGATCAAGCCGGACAACGGCCTCAACGGCTGGAACATGAGCTGGGCGGACTGGAAGGCGGGCTCGGCCGTCTGACCTTCCGGCACGACAGCTGAACCCCGCGACGGACGGCGGGGAGCCCCGGCCAGGGGGCTCCCCGCCGTCCGTTTGCGTATGCGGGCACGGATTCCTGTGCTCCACCTGTGAGTTCGGGTTCTCATCCGGCTCTTATGGACGGCTTATCCGGCCGTCACCGGTGCTGCCTAGCTTCGCCCGCATGTTCTTCACCTACCTCCGGCGCGAACTGCGCCGCCGCAGGAAGGCGGCGCTCGTCGTCGCCTCCGGACTCGCGCTGGGCATCGCCCTCGTCATCGTCGTCACCTCCGTCTCGGCGGGCATGACGCAGGCCCAGGGCAAGGTCCTCCAGTCGCTCTACGGCCTCGGCACGGACATGACCGTCACCAAGGCCCAGACCCCGCCGGCCGAGGGCGATACCGCGGCCCGGCCGCGTTTCCAGTTCGATGCGAAGGGCGAGGGAGACACCGGGGCCGAGCAGAGCAGCGACCTCGTCATGCCGCAGGGCTTTCAGACCCTCGACGCCGCGACCGTGGACAAGGTGTCCGGCCAGGACGGCGTCGCGCAGGCCGTCGGCGGCCTCAGCCTCCAGGTGATGAAGGTCAACGGCCAGTTCCGGCGCGGTGAGTTCCGGCGCGCGGAGGGCGCGGCGGGCAGCGGCACGGCCGCCGGGCCGGGCGCCACCGGCGGCGGTTCGGGCGGTACGGGCGGCGGCGCGGGCGGTACGGTCGAGGGCGGCGGCGCCGACTTCGACGTCAACTCCTTCTCCGTCTACGGCGCGGACGTCACCCGGCCCGAGCTCGGACCGCTCACCACCTCCAAGATCACCTCGGGCCGCACCTTCGCGGCCGGTGAGACCGACGCGGCCGTCGCCGTCGTCGACAGCGCCTACGCCACGAAGAACAAGCTCGCCGTCGACTCCGAAGTCACCGTCAAGGGCGCCAAGTTCAAGGTGATCGGGATCGCCACCGCCGACAGCGGCGACGCGGCCGCCAATGTCTACGTCCCGCTCAAGCAGGCCCAGACCCTCGCCGGCACCCCCGACAAGATCACCACGGTCTACGTCCAGGCGAAGGACTCCCAGGCGATCGGATCCGTCAAGCAGGCCATCCAGAAGAACGTCCCGGACACCACCGTCACCACCTCGGCCGACCTGGCCGACACCGTCTCCGGTTCGCTCTCCACCGCCGCCTCCCTCGCCTCCACCGTCGGCACCTGGCTCTCGTACGCGGTCCTCCTCGCCGCCTTCCTCGTCGCCGGTCTGCTGACCTCCTCGGCCGTGTCCCGGCGGGTCCGCGAGTTCGGCACGCTCAAGGCGCTCGGCTGGAAGAGCGGCCGCGTCACCGGCCAGGTCGCCGGCGAGGCCCTGGTCAACGGCCTCATCGGCGGAGCGCTCGGCATCGGCCTCGGCCTCGCGGCCGCCTACGCCATCACCGCGATCAGCCCGCAGCTGACCGCGCAGCTCGCCGGCGGCGCCGGCCGGCTCCAGGGCCCGGGCGGCGGGGGCGGCGGGATGATGCGCTCCGCGCAGCAGGGGGCCGGGAAGGCCCTCGACATCGCGCTCACCGCACCCGTCTCGCTCTCCACCATCGGCCTGGCCGTCGCGCTCGCCGTCGCGGGCGGACTCGTCGCAGGCGGCTTCGGCGGCTGGCGCGCCTCACGGCTGAGGCCGGCGGACGCCCTGCGTCGCGTCGAATAGCCGCCCGCGGCCGCAGGTTCGTACAGCCGTACGCAGGAAAGTGCGGCTCGTGCGTTCCGAGGGGCCGTCTGCCCGACCGTGCCATTGCCCCACCGCCCCGCAACCCGAGGGAACGAACCAGAGATGTACCAACTCACCGGTGTCACCAAGCGCTACCGGCGCGGCAAGGAATCCATCGACGCGCTCGCCGGCGTGGACCTGACCATCGAGGACGGCGGCCGGCTCGTCATCCAGGGCCCCACCGGCGGCGGCAAGTCCACCCTGCTCCAGATGCTCGGCGCCCTGGACCGTCCGACGGCGGGGCAGATCGTCCTCGACGGACTCGACCTCGCCACCGTCTCCGAATCCCGGCTCACCCGCTTCCGGGCGGAGAACATCGGCTTCGTGTTCCAGTCCTTCAACCTGATCCCCACGCTCACCGCACAGGAGAACGTCGAGACGGCCCTCGTCCCGCTGGGGCTGAAGGCCCGCGAGCGGCGCGACCGGGCCGCCGAGGCGCTGGACTCCGTGGGTCTCGGCGAGCGGATGGGCCACCTGCCTGGGGAGATGTCCGGCGGGCAGCAGCAGCGCGTGGCCATCGCCCGGGCGCTGGTGAAGCGCCCGAAGGTGCTGCTGGCCGACGAGCCGACCGGCAACCTCGACGAGTCCATGCGCGACGAGGTCATGGAACTGCTCGAAGGGCTCTGGAAGGAGCACGGCCTGACCTTCGTCATGGTCACCCACGACAGCGCGCTCGCGAAGCGGGCCCCGCGGGTGGCGACGATCCGGCGGGGGAAGGTGACCGTCACGGAGAACGCCTGAGCGGGAGCGGCTGGGCGGGAGCGGCTGGGCGGGGGCGGCTGAGCGTACGGCCGGGTTCCGGATTAGGGTCCGAAGTATGAAGATCAACCCGCTCTCCGTGCCGCCGACCGACCTCGAGGTCGATCACTGGTGGGCCGTCCTGACCTCCGCCCGGACGGCCGACCTGCCGCACCTGCCGCCGCCCTCCCGGACGGAGGTCGCCGGGGAGCTGCGGGTGCCGTCGGCGCGGGGGCGCACGGTGCAGTGGGCCACGGAGGACGGGGTCGCCCGGCTGGTCCTCTTCACGGACGGCACCAACGACCACACCGCGTTCCTGGACGAGCTGACGGTACGGCCGGACGCGCGGCGGCGCGGTACGGGGACGGCCCTGTGGGAGCGGGTCCGCGAGGAGCTGCTCGCGGAGGGCCGGACCTCGGTCGCCGCCGAGGTGGAGCTCGGCGGCGCGGGCCAGGCCTTCGCCGAGGCCGTGGGCTTCGAGAACGCCCTGTCGATGGCCTGGTACGTGCTGGACGTGCAGGCGGTACCGGAGGCGTCTGCGTCCGTGCCCGGCTACGAGCTGCTCTGCTGGCCCGGGCTGGTCCCCGACGGCTGGGCGACGGCGGTGGCCGTCGCCCACGGGGCGATGGAGGACGCGCCGACGGGGGACCTGGAGCAGAAGATCCAGACCTGGACGGCGGAGCGCCTGCACGCGGCCCACCGCAAGATCCTGGACCGGGGAGGCGAGCTGACCACGGTCGCCGCCGTGACCCCGGACGGCGAGGTGGCGGCCTACACGGAACTGGTCCTCCCCGACCCGGCGCTCCCGCGCGCGCTCCAGTACGACACCGTGGTGGTCCCCGCCCACCGGGGTCACGGCCTCGGCCGCGCGGTCAAGCTCCGCATGCTCGCGGAAGCGCAGGTCCGCCACCCGGACCTGCGCACCGTCGCCACCGTGACGGCCGACGACAACATCCCGATGCGCACGGTCAACGAGGCCCTGGGCTACCGGCGCGAGCACGGCATCGGGTGCTTCCAGCTGAAGCTCTAGCCGGGCCTACTGTGCGGATTCCTCCACGGGGCCAGGGGCCCGGTCCGGGGCCGCGGACGGGGCCGACCAGGAGGCGAGGAGGCTGAGGGCGTCGGCCGAGGGGGAGTCCGGGGCGGCGTGGTAGGTGACCAGGAACTGCGTCGGGTCGTCCGGGAAGGCCAGGGTCTCGAAGGAGAGCTTGAGCTCGCCGACCAGCGGGTGGCGCAGCCGCTTGACGCCGTGGATCTTGTTGTCGGCCACCGTGTGGGCCGCCCACAGCCGGCGGAACTCCTCGTTCTTGACGGACAGTTCGCCGACCAGCGCGGACAGCCGTTCGTCGTCCGGGAACTGCCCGGCGTACACGCGCAGGTTGCTCACCACCTCGCACGCCCGGCATTCCCAGTCCGCGTACAGCTCGGCCGTCGCCGGGTCCAGGAACACCAGCCGCACCAGGTTGCGCTCCTGCGGCGGGAGCGCCCCGAAGTCGCCGAAGACCGCCGCCGCCAGCCGGTTCCACCCGATGACGTCCTGGCGCCGCCCGACCAGGTACGCCGGTACGCCCTCCATCGCGTCCAGCAGCGTCCGCAGCTCCGGCCGTACCTGCTGGGGGCGCGGGGTCTGGCGGCGCTTGCGGGGCTTGGGGCCGGCCAGGTGGCTCAGGTGCGCGCGCTCCGTGCCGTCCAGGCGCAGGGCCCGCGCGATGGCGTCGAGGATCTCCGCCGACACGTTCTGGCCGTGGCCCTGCTCCAGCCGCGTGTAGTACGCCACCGAGACCCCGGCCAGCTGCGCCAGCTCCTCGCGGCGCAGGCCCGGGACCCGGCGGTGGCGCCCGTAGTCGGGCAGGCCCACGTCCTCGGGGCGCAGCCGGGCGCGCCGGGAGCGCAGGAACTCGCCGAGTTCGGCTCGCTGATCAAGGTGGTCCATTACCCCAGTATCGCGGCGCGGGCGCGCAGGCCGGAGGTCTGAGCCTGACCCCGCCAAGGGTAGGTTCGCCAGACCTAGGCAGGACAGGGGGATGGGTGTCCGGGGCGGGGAAAGGCAGGCTGGAGCCACGTCAGCACCACCGTCTGAACCACGTCAGCACCGCAGTCTTCAGAGGAGCCCCACCGTGTCCGTCACCCAGGTCGCCGCCTACGCCGCTCCCGCGCCCAAGGCCCCGCTGGAGCGCATCACCGTCCCGCGCCGTCCGGTCGGCGCCCACGACGTACTCATCGACATCAAGTTCGCCGGCATCTGCCACTCCGACATCCACCAGGTCACCGACGGCTGGGGCGAGGGCATCTACCCCATGGTCCCGGGCCACGAGATCGCCGGTGTCGTCACCGAAGTCGGCTCCGGGGTCACCAAGTTCGCGGTCGGCGACCGCGTCGGCGTCGGCTGCTTCGTCGACTCCTGCCGCGAGTGCGAGCAGTGCCTCGCCGGGCAGGAGCAGTACTGCGCCAAGGGCATGACCGGCACGTACAACGCCCTCGACAAGAACGGCGAGCCCACCTACGGCGGCTACTCCACGCACGTCGTCGTCGACGAGAACTACACCGTCCGCATCCCCGACGGCCTCGCCCTCGACGTCGCCGCCCCGCTGCTGTGCGCCGGCATCACCCTCTACTCCCCGCTCAAGCACTGGGGCGCGGGCCCCGGCAAGCAGGTCGCGATCGTCGGCCTCGGCGGGCTCGGCCACATGGGCGTCAAGATCGCCCACGCCCTCGGCGCCGAGGTCACCGTCCTCTCGCAGACCCTGCGCAAGCAGGAGGACGGGCTCAAGCTGGGCGCCGACCACTTCTACGCGACCAGCGACCGGGCCACCTTCGAGCAGCTCGCCGGCCGCTTCGACCTGATCGTGTCCACCGTCTCCGCGCCCCTCGGCTTCGACGCCTACCTGGGCCTGCTCAAGGTGGACGGCGCCCTGGTGAACGTCGGCGCCCCGGAGGAGCCGGTCTCGCTGAACCTGTTCTCCGTCATCGGCGGCCGCAAGACCCTGGCCGGCTCGATGATCGGCGGGATCGCCGAGACGCAGGAGATGCTCGACTTCTGCGCGGAGCACGGGCTCGGCGCGGAGATCGAACTGATCCGCGCCGAGGAGGTCAACGAGGCCTACGAGCGCGTCCAGTCGGGCGACGTCCGCTACCGCTTCGTCATCGACACCTCGACCATCTGATCGTCGCCCGACGGCGGCCCCGGAGCGCGCGTCGCCCGGGGCCGCCGTCACATGCTTTTCATGCCCCGTGCATGGTCCCGGCGGCCCTCCGCGCGGACGATCTTCCCATCAGCCTTCAGTCACAGGGGAGTTCGAGATGCCCAGCCGCCGCCACTTCCTCGCGGGTTCCGCGGCCGCCGCCGTCGGCCTCGCGGCCCTCCCGCAGGCCGTCCAGCCCGCACGGGCCGCAGCCGCCGGGGCGGAGGGGCCGCCGAACCTCGTGGTGATCCTGGCCGACGATCTGGGCTACGGCGACCTGGGCGCGTACGGCCAGAAGCTGATCAGCACCCCGCGCATCGACCGACTGGCGGCGGAGGGGCTCCGGTTCACCGACGCCTACTCCGCGGCCGCCGTCTGCGCGCCCTCCCGCGCCGCGCTGCTGACCGGACTGCACACCGGCCACGCCGCCGTCCGGGCCAACCCCTCCAGCGGCGGCCAGGGCAGCCTGGGCGCGGGCGACACCACCTTCGCGGAGGTGCTCCGGGCCCGCGGGTACCGTACGGGCCTCTTCGGCAAGTGGGGCTTCGGACCGGAGGCCGGGAACCAGCCGAGCCACCCGACCGCGCGCGGCTTCGAGGAGTTCTACGGGTACATCGACCACGGGCACGCGCACCAGTACTACCCGGCGTACCTCTGGAACGGCAACGCCAAGGAGACCGTCCCGGCGGGCACCTTCGCCCCCGACGCGATCGCCGCGCGCGCCCTCGGCTTCATCGACGCCCATGCCGCCGGCCCGGACCCCTTCCTGCTCTTCCTCACCCCGAACCTCCCGCACGCCCCGAGCGAGGTCCCCGACGCGAGCGCCTACGCCGACCGGCCCTGGACCCAGGCGAACAAGGCGCACGCGGCGCAGATCAGCCTCCTCGACGCCCAGGTCGGCGCGGTCGTCGACCGGCTGAGGGCGCGGGGCGTCGCGGAGCGCACGGTGGTCCTGGTGGCCTCCGACAACGGCCCGCACGAGGAGGGCGGGGTGAACCCGGACCTCTTCGACGCCAACGGCCCGCTGCGCGGCTACAAGCGCAACCTCTACGAGGGCGGCGTCCGCGTCCCCCTCGTCGCCTGGTCCCCGGGCCGGATCGCCCCCGGCACCACCAGCGCCCGCCCCACCCCGCTCTACGACCTCCTGCCCACCCTCGCCGACCTGGCCGGCGGCGCCCCGGCCCCCTCCGACATCGACGGGCTGTCGGCGGCCCCCGTCCTGAACGGCGCCCCGGCGCTCGCCCCGGTCCACGACCACCTGTACTGGTACCGGGACGAGCAGGGCGTCACCAGCCGGGCCAACGCGCAGGACGGCGGCCGGGCGAAGCAGGTCGCGGAGGCCGTCCGCAAGGACCGGTGGAAGGCCGTACGGTTCGCCCCGGCGCGGGACCGGAGCGTACCGGACGCGCAGTGGCGGTTCGAGCTCTACGACCTGACGGCGGACCTCGCCGAGCAGCACGACGTGGCGGCCGCGAACCCGGCGGTGGTGGCCTCCCTCACGGCCCTGCTCCGCTCCTCGTGGGCCGATGTGTACACCCGCCGCCCCTGGGGCCTGACCGCGGCCGCCTCCCCCTCCGACGGCACGCTCACCACCACCCTGGCCAACGGCACGGCCCGCCCCTGGGCCGACGCCCGGGTCTCACTGGCCGTCCCGGCGGGCTGGACCGCGACCCCGGCGGGCCCCGCCGCGGCCGCCTCCCTCGCCCCGGGGCAGGCCCTGACGACGGTGTGGACCCTGACCGCCCCGCCGGGGGCCGGCGCCGCCACCCTCACGGCCTCGGCCACGGCGGGCGGCTCCGCCTTCACCGCACGGGCCCCGTACGCCCCGCTGCCCGCCCCGCCCGTGCGGGACAGCTACCTCAGCGACCTGCCCTGGGTGTCCGCGGCCAACGGCTGGGGCCCGGTCGAGATCGACCGCTCCAACGGCAAGCAGGCGGCGGGCGACGGCACCCCGATCGCCTTCGGCGGGGTCACCCACGCGAAGGGCCTCGGCGTCCACGCCCCCTCCGAGCTCGTCTACCACCTGGGCGGCCGTGGCAACCGCTTCACGGCCCTGGTCGGCATCGACGACTTCTCGAAGAAGCAGTCGGCGTCCGGAGCCACCCGCGCGACCGTGCGCGGCGACGGCCGGGTCCTCGCCACGACGGGCATCCTGACCGGCGCCTCCGGGCCGACGGCGCTCGACGTGGACGTCCGCGGAGTGCGCCTCCTCCACCTGGTGGTCGAGGACGCCAATGCGAACTCCGCCTTCGACCACACCTCGTGGGCTTCGGCCCGGGTGACGGTGGTCTGACGCCGGGACCCCACCAGCCCCCCGGTCAGTACCCCTTCGGGTGCTTGGACAGCCACGCGGAGTGCCGGTCGCGCAGGCGGTCCCGTTCCCCGGGGGTGGCCAGGATGACGTCCGCGCCGCCGTCGTACGGGTGGTGGATGCGGGTGAGCCCGGCGTCCGTGACGAAGACGCCGGGCAGCGCGTCGTCCGCGACGGCGCGCAGCAGCGGATCGAGGCAGCCGCGCCGCCAGGGGCGGCGGTCGGCGTAGAAGTACCAGCGGGTGTGGAAGACCGGATCCGGGTCGGCGGTGTCGTCCAGGGTGGTCCACAGGGTGCCCTCCGGGTGGAGGGCGGTGCGGGGGTCCGCCGGGTCGGGAACGTCGGCCAGGTCGGCGCCTTCGCTCAGGAAGGCCCCTTCGGTGGTCACCACGTACACCTCGCCGCCCGCGAAGAGCTCGTCGAGGACCGTGTTGTAGCGGTCGAGGAGGATCGCGTACTCGGCCTCGTCCCCCGCGTAGCGCTTCGATTCCGGCAGGCTGTGGAAGCGCACCCAGCGGTCGGCGTACACCGTCTTCAGCTCGTGCGGGCGCAGCGGCCCGGCAGGCCGGTGGGCCTGCCAGAGCCGGGTGAGCGGTGCGTGCGCGGGGTCGGGGAGCGGGGCGGTGCTCACTCCCCGGGGGCCTGGGCCACGCCGATCGGGCAGGAGACGCCCGTGCCGCCGATGCCGCAGTAGCCGCCGGGGTTCTTGTCCAGGTACTGCTGGTGGTACGCCTCCGCGGGCCAGAAGGGGCGCTCCGACGCCGGGAGGACGGCCGTGGTGATCGTGCCGTAGCCGGAGCCGGTCAGCACGCGCTGGTAGGCCTCGCGGGAGGCTTCGGCGGTGGCCTGGGCGGCGGGGGAGTGGGTGTAGACCGCCGAGCGGTACTGGGTGCCGACGTCGTTGCCCTGGCGGAAGCCCTGGGTGGGGTCGTGGGACTCCCAGAACAGCTTCAGCAGGGCCTCGTAGGAGACGAGGGAGGGGTCGAAGACGACCCGGACCACCTCGGTGTGGCCGGTGCCGCCCGAGCAGACCTCCTCGTAGGTCGGGTTCTCGGTGAAGCCTCCCTGGTAGCCGGCCAGGGTGGTCCACACCCCCGGGGTCTGCCAGAACTTGCGCTCGGCGCCCCAGAAACAGCCCAGGCCGAAGTCCGCGACCTCCAGGTGGGCCGGGTACGGGCCCGCGAGCGGGTTGCCGAGCACGGTGTGCACGGCGGGCAGTCCGAAGAGCGGCTCCGCGCGGCCGGTCAGGGCTTCCTCGCGGGTGGGCAGCTCGGGCGTGCGGCGGTACGAGAACATGGATTCCCTCCTTGTGGTCTACCGGTAACGGCGCACGGCGGCCGGGGATTCCCGGGATTCCCCGGGGCCGCCCGGCTACGGGGTCCGGCTGGCCAGCCGCCCCACTGGGGCATCGGCCCCGATGTGCGCGGCCCGGAAGGACAGCCGGCTCCCTTCCCCGCGCACTTCCACGTGCGAGCCGCCGGTGAGCGAAGCGAAGGTGAAGGGACCGGTGCTCCAGCCGTCCACCGCCAGGTCCTCCACACCCGTGCACTTCAGGAAGAACTCCACCGCGTTGTGCCCCCTGGCCTCCCACTGGGCGGCGGCGCCCGCGGGCACTCCGAACGCGAAGAAGGCGAGGGTGACCGAGGACTCCCGTTCGTCGATGTGCACGGAGATCAGGCCGTAGTCGGTCAGCGGCGGCGGCGGTGAACCGAGGACCTCGCGGACCGGGTGCGGATCCGCGAGCCCGGCCGACCAGTCAGGGATGGTCATAGAACGGCCTCGTCGTCACTGGGGGGAGCACGGTGTGCAGCCGCTGGTCGATACGGCTCTCGAAGTGGCGTCGCGCGAGGTACGGGTCTTCGCCGCCGGACCGGTAGGCGTTGAGGTGGCTCACGAGGAGGGAGTCCGAAGCCGAGCATCCGAGCGAGAAGCCCTCCCCCTGCACCAGGACCCGCAGGCGTCGCCGCGCCAGCGACCGGAGCCGTACGTCGACCACGGTCTGCCGCGGCAGCCCGCGCAGGTGCAGGTCCTCGCCGACGGCCAGGAAGTGCAGCTGGACCTCCAGCCGGTCGCACCCCGCCTCCGCCCAGGCGGGAGGCGGCCGGTCCGGGTAGCGGGGCAGCTCGACCCGCAGTTTCAGGTCGGGGCCGTAGGGGCTCAGGTGGACGGACCTGAGGACCAGCCCTTCCAGCGGGGGGAGGCCGGTGTAGAGGGAGGTCAGCCGCTCGGCGCCGACCAGAAGGTCCGACCAGACGGGAATTGTGGGAATGGTGGCGCTCCGCGTCAGCCGTCAGTGCGGCAGGGTCGCCGGGGAGCCGCCGTTGGCCTCGTAGCCGGCCACCGCCAGGGCGCGGTAGATCGCGTACGAGGCGGCCGGGTCCGGGTCGGCGGACCAGGGGAGGGCGCCCACGTAGCCGTCGACGTGGCGGATCTGGTCCATGGCCTCGGCCCAGCGCTCGCCGCCGACCAGGAAGAGGATGAGCAGGTGGCGTACGTGCGCCAGCATCGGGTCGTCGGGGCGCGCGTGGTGGACCGCGTACAGCGCGCCCTCCACCGCCCGGGTCACGGAGGCGCTCTGGTGGAAGCTGCGGATCAGGACGACGTCCGGGACGTGCTCGTACAGGGCGAAGAGGGGGAGCGCCGCCAGCAGGGAGCCCTGCGGGGCGCGGGCCGCCGCGTGGTGGGTGAAGGCGTCGGCCTTCTCCCGGGAGCCGTGCCACTTCTCGCACCAGTAGTTCAGTGCCGCCAGGTGCGCGCCCATGTGCTGGGGCGCCCGGTCGATGATCTTCGCCCACAGGGCGTCGTACTCGGGCTCGGAGTAGTGCAGCATGCGGGCCACGGACAGCTCGACGATGTACGGAATCGGGTCGCCCGGGGCCAGCAGCGCGGCCTTGTGGCAGGACTCGCGGGCCTCCTCCGCGATGATCCGGACATCGGACTCGCTCATGCCCTCCGGGCGCCGCCACATCTGCTGGGCCAGCAGTTCGGCGTGCACCTGCGCACCGCCCGCGTCCTTCGGGGCCTCCAGCCGCCAGGCCTTCAGCCAGCGCGCCCCGGCCCCGGGCTCCTGGGAGAGCTCCAGCGCCGCCGAGCCGGCGAAGGCCTGCACGCGCTGCCAGCGCACCTCGCCCTCGCGGGGGGTGCCGGCCAGCAGCTGGGAGGCGGCCTGCCACTGCCCGGTCCGCCGCACGTGGTCGAGGGCGTCCATCAGGTCGGGGTCGGGGCCCGGGATGCGGATGTCGAGCTCCTCCTGGAGGGCGAATCCGTAGTCCGCGGGGTCGGCCGCGTCCGGGCTCCCGGGCGCCACCAGTTGCAGTCCGCCGCGCCTGCGCCGCAGGATCGGTGAGAGGGCGGCCACGAGCAGACCCATCGCGAACAGGAACCACAGAATCTCCATAACCCCAGCGAACCAGACCCACCCCGCGCATGGCCAATAGGGGGAGGGAAAGGATGGCGGAGGTGCCTGCCGCGGCAGGGGCGGACGGGGCATAGCATCGGGTCCATGAGCGACGACAGCCACGAGCACCAGAGCTTCGAGACCCGCGCCATCCACGCGGGCAATACGGCGGACCCGCTGACCGGCGCGGTCGTGCCCCCGATCTACCAGGTGTCCACGTACAAGCAGGACGGCGTCGGCGGACTGCGCGGCGGCTACGAGTACAGCCGCAGCGGCAACCCGACCCGTACCGCGCTGGAGGAGAACCTCGCGGCGCTGGAGGGCGGCCGGCGCGGCCTCGCCTTCGCGTCCGGGCTCGCCGCCGAGGACTGCCTGCTGCGCACGCTGCTCTCCCCGGGCGACCACGTGGTCATCCCGAACGACGCGTACGGCGGCACCTTCCGCCTCTTCGCGAAGGTCGTCTCCCGCTGGGGCGTCGAGTGGTCGGTCGCCGACACCTCCGACCCGGCGTCGGTGCGCGCGGCGATCACCCCGAAGACCAAGGTCATCTGGGTCGAGACCCCCTCCAACCCGCTGCTCGGCATCACGGACATCGCCGTCGTCGCCGACATCGCGCGGACGGCCGGCGCCAAGCTGGTCGTGGACAACACCTTCGCCTCCCCCTACCTGCAGCAGCCCCTCGCGCTCGGCGCGGACGTGGTCGTGCACTCCCTGACCAAGTACATGGGCGGCCACTCCGACGTGGTCGGCGGCGCGCTCGTCGTCGCCGATGCGGCGCTGGGCGAGGAACTGGCCTACCACCAGAACGCCATGGGCGCGGTGGCCGGCCCCTTCGACTCCTGGCTGGTGCTGCGCGGCATCAAGACGCTCGCCGTCCGCATGGACCGGCACGCGGAGAACGCGGCCAAGATCGCCGAGATGCTGGTCCGCCACCCCAAGGTCCACACGGTGCTCTACCCGGGCCTGCCCGAGCACCCGGGCCACGAGATCGCCGCCAAGCAGATGCGCAACTTCGGCGGCATGATCTCCTTCCGCGTCACCGGAGGCGAGGAGGAGGCCGTCGCGATCTGCGACCGCACCAAGATCTTCACCCTGGGCGAGTCCCTCGGCGGCGTCGAGTCCCTCATCGAGCACCCGGGCCGCATGACCCACGCCTCGGTGGCCGGTTCGGCCCTGGAGGTCCCGGGCGACCTGGTCCGCCTGTCGGTCGGCATCGAGAACGCCGACGACCTGCTGGCCGACCTGGCGCAGGCGCTGGGCTAGCAGCAAGAGAGTGACAGGTCTCCCCGTCCCGCTACCAGGGCGGGGAGACCTCGCTCGACGGTGTGGACCAGGCGCCGGTCAGCGAGGCCCACACCACGAAGCCCACCAGTACCGCCCACAGCAGGCTCCAGCCGAACCGCCGCACGGCCCTGCGGCGTCGCAGCAGCCGGTCGCCGCGCGCGGCCGCGCCCGCCGCGAGATCGTGCGGCACCGCCGGGTACGGGCCCTCCAGCAGCCGCCTGACCTGGGCTTCCCGGGGATCGGCGGGACTCATGCCGCCTCCTTGCGGCGGGCATCGGGCCCCTGTTCCCGCCCGGGGCCGGGGGCGGCTCCGGGGCGGGTGCGCAGCCCGGTCACGGCCCGGTCGCACAGGGCCCGTACGCGCTCGGGCGCCAGCCCCAGCTGCGCGGCCGTGACCTCCTCCGCGACCCCTTCGTAGAGCCGCAGCACCACGACGAGCCGCTCCAGCGGGCTCAGCCGCCCCAGCACCCCGCTGCCCCCGTGGTGGCGGCGGCCGGTGCGGGCGAAGGCGGCGCACAGCTCCTGGCGGGTGTGGTCGTACGGGTCGTCCCCGCGCAGCCTGCGCCAGTTCGCGTACGTACGGGCCAGCGCGCCGCCGAGCAGTGCGCGCGCGGCGGGGGCTTCGGCCGCGGCGGTGGCGTCGGTGGTGGCGTCGGCTCCGGACGGGGCCGACGGCTCCGCCGTCAGCAGGATCGCGACGCGCAGGAGCCGCCCCGCCGCTCCGGCGACGAAGGCTTCGAACTCGGCGTAGGGGCCCGGCCCGTGGTCCACAGTGCACATAGTGCGGCCGGAGGGAGCGCCTCGGAAGGGGTCCGGCGCCAGAAAGCGGGTGTCGGGAAGCGGGCGTCAGCGGGCGGGCGTCAGGAGGCGGGTCCGGCCTCGGAGCCGGGCTCGGAGCCGGCCGACATCAGCTCGGACAGCGAGACGTTGAAACGGGTCAGCAGACCGGTGAACGCCTCGCGCTCCTCCTCGTCCCAGCCGTCGGTGACCCGGGCCATCAGCTCGCGCCGCGAGGAGCGGACCTCCTCCAGCCGCGCCAGCCCGCGCGGGGACAGCGCGAGCACCACGGCCCGGCCGTCCTCGGGGTGCGAGGTCCGCTTGACCAGTCCGCTGTCGACGAGCGGGGCGACCTGGCGGGTGACGGTGGAGGAGTCGATGCCCATGCCGCCGGCGAGCGCCTTGACGCCCATCGGGCCTTCCAGGTCGAGCCGGTTCAGGAGCAGGTACGCGGCCCGGTCCATGGAGTTGCGGGCCTGGCCGACCCCGCCCAGGCGGGTCTGCTCGGCGCGCCGGGCGAAAACCGCCACCTGGTGCTGGAGCGCGTCGAGGAGACCGGCTTCGGCGGGCGCGCCGGCCGGCGCGGGCAGGTCGGAACTGGCCGGGGTGGAGGGCATGGCCGTGGGCTCTCTTCGCATGGGGCCGACAAGGATGGGGGACAGAGTACGCGGCCGTGCGACGGCTCGTACTCCCCGTACAAGAACTGATACGGCAGCGGTGGAACGGCGAGCTCGGGCCGTCCCGGATGGCGAGATCTCGCCCCTCCCGGTCCTCCCTCGCCCCTCCCTGGCCCCTCCCGCCCCTCCCTCACCACCCGTCCCGCCCAGCACGGCGGAACCCCGTGGCCGGCCGGCTGCGAGACTGGCCGTATGAACTACCGCGTGCCGCAGCCCGTCCCGCAGGTCATCCTCGACGACGTCCGGGGGGCCCAGAAGATGCTCTCCGGCGTCTCCCGGGTGACCGCGATGGAGGGCAGCCGGTACCTCTCCTCGCTCACCGGCTCCCCGGTCCACTTCAAGTGCGAGAACCTCCAGCGCACCGGCTCCTTCAAGCTGCGCGGCGCGTACGTGCGCATCGCGGGCCTGCGCCCCGAGCAGCGGGCCGCCGGGGTCGTCGCCGCCAGCGCCGGCAACCACGCCCAGGGCGTGGCGCTGGCCTCCTCCCTCCTCGGGGTCCGCTCGACCGTGTTCATGCCGGTCGGGGCGCCCCTGCCGAAGGTGGCGGCGACCCAGGACTACGGGGCCGAGGTGCGGATGCACGGGCAGGTCGTGGACGAGACGCTGGCCGCGGCCCAGGAGTACGCGGACCGTACGGGCGCGGTCTTCATCCACCCCTTCGACCACCGCGACATCATCGCGGGCCAGGGCACGGTCGGCCTGGAGATCCTGGAGCAGTGCCCCGAGGTGCGCACGATCCTGGTCGGCATCGGCGGCGGCGGGCTCGCCGCCGGGGTGGCGGTCGCGGTGAAGGCGCTGCGCCCCGACGTGCGGGTGATCGGGGTCCAGGCGGCGGGCGCGGCCGCGTACCCGCCCTCGCTGAAGGTCGGGCACCCGGTGTCCATCGAGCACCCGAACACGATGGCGGACGGGATCAGGGTGGGGAGGCCCGGCGACGTCCCCTTCAAAATCATTGGCGAGCTCCTCGACGACGTCCGTACGGTGTCGGAGGACGCGCTCTCCAGCGCCCTGCTGCTGTGCCTGGAGCGGGCGAAGCTGGTGGTCGAGCCGGCCGGGTGCAGCCCGGTGGCCGCGCTGCTGAGCGAGCCCGAACTGTACGGCGACGGCCCCGTGGTGGCCGTGCTCTCCGGAGGCAACATCGACCCGCTGCTGCTGCAGCGGATCCTGCGCCACGGCATGGCGGCGGCCGGCCGCTACCTGTCGCTGCGGCTGCGGGTGACCGACCGGCCGGGGGCGCTGGCCGGTCTGCTGGGGGAGTTGTCAGTGGTGGATGCGAACGTGTTGGACGTGAGCCACGTACGGACGGACCCGCGGCTGGGGCTCACGGAGGTGGAGGTGGAGCTGCACCTGGAGACGAAGGGGCCGAAGCACTGCGCGGAAGTCGCGCGGGCGCTGCACGGCGCGGGGTACAAGGTCATGAGCTGACCCGGTACGAGGTCGTGAGCTGACGCGGTACGAGGTCATGAGCTGACGCGGTGCTCCCTGCCCCCTGCCCCGATCCGGTGGCGATACGCGATATGACGCGATACCGTGTCGCCCGTTCGGCCGGGCGAGGTCGGTCCGGCGCCCATAGGATTCGCGTAGGAATGTCACGATTCAACCGGTTCGAATTGCACTGGGAGTACCCATATGCCAGGCGCCATCTACGCCGAAGGTCTGGTCAAGACCTTCGGCGACGTAAGGGCTCTGGACGGCGTTGACCTCGATGTACCCGAGGGCACGGTCCTCGGTCTGCTCGGCCCCAACGGTGCGGGCAAGACCACGACCGTCCGCGTCCTGACCACCCTCCTCCAGCCCGACAGCGGCAAGGCGGTCGTGGCCGGGATCGACGTCCTCAAGCACCCCAACGAAGTCCGGCGATCGATCGGCCTCTCCGGCCAGTTCGCCGCCGTCGACGAATACCTCACCGGCCGCGAGAACCTCCAAATGGTCGGCCAGCTCTACCAGATGAGCGCCAAGGCGGCGAAGGCCCGGGCCGCCGAACTGCTGGAGCGCTTCAACCTCGGCGACGCCGCCGACCGCACCGCCAAGACGTACTCCGGCGGCATGCGCAGGCGGCTCGACCTCGCCGCGGCCCTCGTGGTCAGCCCGCCCGTGATGTTCATGGACGAGCCCACCACCGGTCTCGACCCGCGCAACCGCCAGGCGCTGTGGGCCATCATCCAGGAGCTCGTCGCCGGCGGCACCACCCTGCTGCTCACCACGCAGTACCTGGAGGAGGCCGACCACCTCGCGCACGACATCGCCGTGGTCGACCACGGCAGGGTCATCGCCCGCGGCACCTCCGACCAGCTCAAGGCCCAGACGGGCGGCGAGCGCGTCGAGGTCGTCGTGCACGAGCGCGAGCACATAGCCACCGCCGGCGAGGTGCTCGCCGGCTTCGGCAAGGGCCGGGCCACCGTCGAGGAGCACACCCGCAAGCTGACCGTCCCGGTCTCCGGCGGCGCGAAGCTCCTCGCCGAGGTCATCCGCGAACTCGACGGGCGCGGCATCGAGATCGACGACATCGGCCTGCGCCGCCCGACCTTGGACGACGTGTTCATCTCCCTGACCGGCCACGCGGCGGAACTGGCCGCCGAGGAGAACGGAGAGGCCCCCGCCGACGCGAAGTCCGCGAAGTCGAAGGGCGGTCGCAAGGACCCCAAGGAGGTGGCGAAGTGACCCTCACCTCCACGACCCCGGAGCTGGCGGCTCCCCGCCCGCGCGGCGGCATCGTCCAGGGGATCAGCGACTCGCTGGTCATGGCCAAGCGGAATCTGATCCGCATGTCCCGGATCCCCGAGATGATCATCTTCGGTGTGATCCAGCCGGTGATGTTCGTCGTCCTGTTCAGCTACGTCTTCGGCGGATCGATCGCCGTGGGCGGCAACACCTCGCCCGCCGCCTACCGCGAGTTCCTGATGGCGGGCATCTTCGCCCAGACCGTCACCTTCGCCACCGCCGGAGCGGGCGCCGGCATCGCCGACGACATGCACAAGGGCCTCATCGACCGCTTCCGGTCGCTGCCCATGGCCCGCGGCGCGGTCCTGACCGGCCGCACCCTCGCCGACCTCGTCCAGACCACCCTCACGCTCGTCGTCCTGGCCGTCGTCGCGCTGATCGTCGGCTGGCGCACCCACACCAACATCGGCGAGGTCCTGGGCGGCTTCGCCCTGCTGCTCCTGCTCGGCTACGCGTTCTCCTGGATCGGGGCCCTGATCGGCCTGTCGGTACGCACCCCGGAGGCCGCCACCTCGGGCGGGCTGATCTGGCTCTTCCCGCTGACGTTCATCTCGAACGCCTTCGTCCCCTCCGACAACATGCCGACGTTCCTGCGGCACATCGCGGAGTGGAACCCCTTCAGCGCCACCGTCCAGGCGGCCCGCGAGCTCTTCGGGAACATCCCGCCGGGCTACCCGACCCCCGAGGCGTGGCCGATGCAGCACCCGGTCATCGCGTCGATCCTCTGGTCGGTGCTGATCATCGTGGTCTTCCGGACGCTGGCGGTGCGCAAGTACCGCTCGGCGACGGCCTGACCGGACGCGGGATGCGCGAAGCCCCGCCGGGCTGCTGCCCGGCGGGGCTTCGCGCTGAAAAGACAGGGGGTGATCAGCCGGTGAAGGGCTTGACGTCGAGGATCTTGACCGAGGCCTGCTTGCCGTTCGGCAGCTCGTACTGGGCGTCCTCGCCGATCTTCTTGCCGAGCACGCCGGAGCCCAGCGGGGACTGCGGGGAGTAGGTCTCGAAGTCCGAGGACGCGTACTCGCGCGAGGCCAGCAGGAACTCCATGGTGTCGCTCTCGTCGCCGTCGAAGGCGATCGTGACCAGGGTGCCGGGGGCCACCTCGCCCTCGGCGGCGGGAGCCGTGCCGACCTTGGCCTTCTCCAGCAGCTGCGTGAGCTGGCGGATGCGCAGCTCCTGCTTGCCCTGCTCCTCCTTGGCCGCGTGGTAACCGCCGTTCTCACGGAGGTCGCCTTCCTCACGGGCCGCCGCGATCTTGATCGTGATCTCCGACCGTGCGGGACCAGAGAGGTACTCCAGCTCGGCCTTCAGCTGGTCGTACGCCGCCTGGGTCAGCCAGGTGACGCTCTCGCTCGTCTGGGTCACGGGTGCTCCTCGTCGGTACAGGGACTACAAAGCCGCCAGCGGCGGACGAAACCACGAGCCTAACAATTCGGGAAGAAAAGGGGGAGGACACCAGACGTGTGAACTGCGTCGGGCCCGCGTGACGAAGCCGGAAGAACCGGACCCACCGGAAGGAACGCCTCCGCCACCCGGCGTGTTGCCCAGGACGCAGCTGGCGACACCGACAACACGACGAGGGGTGGAACCGTGTCGATCGAGTTCGACGAAGAGACGCGCAAACTGCTGGACGGCCGCAACTTCGCCACCGTGGCCACGCTCAACGCGGACGGAGCGCCGCAGACCTCCGTGGTCTGGATCGGCCGGGAGGCGGACACGGTGGTCTTCAGCACCACCGCGGGCCGGCTCAAGGCCCGCAACCTCACCCGGGACCCCCGGATCAGCCTCACGGTCTACGACGCGCAGAACCCGTACCACTCGGTGGACATCCGGGGGACGGCCGAGCTGGTCGAGGACCCGGACAAGCGGCTGCCGCGGGAGCTGTCGCACAAGTACCTGGGGCAGGACCCGCCGCCCGAGGCGGACGAGATCCTGCGGCTGGTCGTCCGCGTGACGCCGGTGAAGGTCACCGGCTTCTCGGTCTGAGGGGCGCGCCGTCCGGTCAGCCCGCGGAAGCGGCCGGGCGGCAGCCGATGATTTCGATCATCGTGGCGCGGCCGGTGGTCTTCAGGGTGACCATCTCGTCCACGCGCCCGCTCTTCTGCGCGAAGGTGAAGTCGGCGCGGCCCACCTCGGCGTGCGTCTCGTCCTGCGAGCTCAGCGTGCACACCCCGGTGACCGAGGCCTCCTTGCGCACTTCGAGGTGCACCTCGACCGCGGAGTCGGAGACGATCTGGTACTTGATCAGCTCGGCGCTCACGCTCTGACCGGCGACGTAGTCCCAGCCGATCCAGCCGACCACACCCAGCAGGCCGACCCCGAGGACCGATCCGATGACCTTGAGCCTGCGGTCCGCACGCTCGTCCGCCGACCGGCCGTAGCGGCCCTCGGGCAGCTCTTCGCGCACCGCGCTCATCGATCGTTCCCTTCGAGGTGGGCGAAAGGCGGGTTCCCGGGGTGACCCCCCGGAATTTTTCCACCCTCCGATTCGGTCACTATAGGAGCGCCCGCCCTGACGACTCAAAGAGGATCCTGTCTTGACCGAGCAGCTTCGACTGATGGCCGTCCACGCCCACCCCGACGACGAGTCGAGCAAGGGCGCGGCCACCATGGCCAAGTACGTGTCCGAGGGGGTGTCCGTCCTGGTGGTGACCTGCACCGGCGGTGAGCGCGGATCGATCCTCAACCCCAAGCTCCAGGGCGACAAGTACATCGAGGAGCACATCCACGAGGTGCGCGCCAAGGAGATGGACGAGGCGCGCGAGATCCTCGGCGTCGACCAGGAATGGCTGGGATACGTCGACTCCGGGCTGCCCGAGGGCGACCCGCTGCCGCCGCTGCCCGAGGGCTGCTTCGCCCTGGCCGACGTCGACGAGGCGGCCGGCCGCCTGGTGAAGAAGATCCGCGCCTTCCGGCCGCAGGCCGTCACCACGTACGACGAGAACGGGGGCTACCCGCACCCCGACCACATCATGACCCACAAGATCACGATGGTGGCCTTCGATCACGCGGCCGACACCGAGAAGTACCCCGAGGCCGAGTTCGGCCCGGCGTACCAGCCGCAGAAGCTCTACTACAACCAGGGCTTCAACAAGCCGCGCACCATCGCCCTGCACGAGGCGCTGCTCGCCCGCGGCCTGGAATCCCCGTACGGCGAGTGGCTGGAGCGGTGGAAGGAGTTCGAGCGCAAGGAGCGGACCCTGACCACCCACGTGCCCTGCGCCGACTTCTTCGAGATCCGTGACAAGGCGCTCATCGCCCACGCCACGCAGATCGACCCCGACGGCGGCTGGTTCCGGGTCCCGATGGAGATCCAGAAGGAGGTCTGGCCGACGGAGGAGTACGAGCTCGCGAAGTCCCTCGTGGCCACTTCCCTCCCCGAGTCCGACCTCTTCGCGGGCATCCGGGAGAATGCGTAGCTATGAGCGCTACGCAGGCAGCAATCGCCCAGTACCTCCCGCTGGCCGCCGACACCTTCGACAAGAACAAGGTGACCCCGGGCCTCCTCGGCTTCCTCGTGTTCGCGGCCCTCGCCCTCGGAGTCTGGGGCCTGATGAAGTCGATGAGCCGCCACATGGGCCGCGTCGACTTCAAGGAGGCCCCCGAGCCCGCCCCGGCGCAGGCCACGCGCGCCCCGTAGGGGCCGTCCGCCGTCCGCCCGCGGTGACCGCCGCCCCGCCGTTCACGGCCGGGGCGGCGGCTTCCCGCGTGCGCCCGGGGGCGCCGCACGCGGCCTACACCGGGGGCAGCGGCACCGGGACGCCCATGATCTCCCGCGAGTGCAGGTTCGGTACGAGGGAGAGGCGCCATGCCTGCCAGCCCTCCGCCGGGTCCACCCCGCGGGCCAGGATCACCGTCCAGGACTCCAGGCAGTCCTCCAGCCGGCCGTCCCGCATCGGGTGCGGGGCCGCCGCCAGGCGGGCCAGCTCCGTGCGCGCCTCGTCCGGGGCCGCCGGGAGCGCGTACGGCAGGAGGGTGCAGCGCAGGAAGCGCGCCCAGTCCTCCCCGCGCCGGTCCCCGTAGGAGATGAACAGCCGCACCGCCTCCTCGCACAGGTCCAGCGCCTGCGCGGTCCGCCCGTTGCCCGCGTCCACCACCGCCAGCTCCAGGCAGGTCCAGGCCTCCCCGTGGGCCAGGCCGATGCGGCGGAAGTCCGCCCGGGCGTCCACGAGCAGCTGGCGGGCGAAGCCGGAGTTCTTCAGGTTCCCCGTCTGCGCCGCCCGCTGGTCGCGCGTGACCCGGCCCGAGTGGTGGCGGGCGTGCGCCAGCCCGTACACGTCCCGCATCCGGGAGAACATCGTGCGGGCCCGCTCCAGCTCCCGTACCGCCCGGTCCCGCTCCCCGGCCTCCTCCAGCGCCTGCCCGAGGTAGTACAGCGTCCACGCCTCGCCGCGCGCGTCCTCCGCCTCCCGGTGCCGGGCCAGTGCGTCCCGCAGCCGGTCCAGCGCCGGCCCCGGATCCCCGTCCACCACCCGGGCCCGGCCCAGCTGGGTCAGCGCCCAGGCCTGGCCGCGGTCGTCGCGGGTGCGACCGTACAGCTCCAGCGCGAGGCGCAGCTCCGCCTCCGCGCGCGGCACCTCGCCCAGGCGCAGGTACACCTGCCCGAGCTGCAGGTGCGCCCAGGCCTCGCCGTGCACGCTCTCGCTCTCGCGGTGCAGGACCAGCGACTCGCGCAGCAGTCGCAGCGCCTCCGCGAGGTGCGCGCGGTCGCGCTCCACCGCGCCCAGGGCGTGCAGGCCCCAGGCCCGGTCGCCCGCCAGCTCGTCCGGGGCCTGGAGCACCAGGGCCTCGCGGATGCGGGCCGAGGCCTCCGGCAGGTTGCCCTGGTGGTGCAGGGTGATCCCGAGCGAGACCAGCGCCATGCCCGCGCCCGCCTCCTGCCGGGCCTCCTTGAACTGGTCGACCAGCGAGGTCAGGGTGGTGCGGGACTTGTCCAGCTCACCGAGCTGGCGGGCCGCGATGCCGGTGCGCCACTGCACCGAGCGGACCAGCAGCCCCTGGTCGACGGCCTGCGTGAGCTCGTTGATCTCGCCGAGCCGGTACAGGTCGCCGCGCAGCAGGCAGAAGTCGCAGAGCGCGCCCAGGAGGTCGAGCACGGCCTGCTGGTCCACGCCCTCGGAGTGCCGCAGCGCCGCCGTGATGAAGCTCGACTCGTCGTCCAGCCAGCGCAGGGCCGCGTCCAGGGAGGAGAAGCCGTGCCCGCCGACCGTGCTCGCCTTGGAGAGGACGCCCGCCCGGGTGGACATCTTCCCGTCGACCATCCGGATCACCGAGTCGGCGAGCTGCGCGTAGGTACGGATCAGCCGCTCGTGCGCCGCCGAGGAGTCGGCCCGGTCCTCGTCCCGCGCGAGCCGCGCCGACGCGTACACGCGCACCGCGTCGTGCATCCGGAACCGGTCCCCGCGTACGTGGTCCAGCAGCCCCGCGCGCGCCAGCTCGCGCAGCAGCCGCCCGGCTTCCACCTGGTCCGCGTCGATCAGCGCCGCCGCGGCCGCCGCCCCGAGCGAGGCCCGGCCGGCCAGGGTCAGCCGGCGCAGCAGCCGGCGCCGCTCCTCGGGCAGGGCCGCGTAGGCCAGGTCCAGGGCGGCGTCCAGGGAGCGGCCGGGCTCCGGCTCCGGGTGCGCCCCGGCGGCCCCGAGGGGGGCCAGCACGCGCAGCGCCAGCGGCAGGCCGCCGCCGAGCGCGAGCAGCGCCCGTACGGCCTCCTCCGGGTACGGGGCTGCGGGCGCGGCCCCGCCCGCGGGCGGATCCGTCCCGGCGGGGCCCGTCGCCGCCGCGGCTCCTGCGGCTCCTGCGGTTCCTGCGGCTCCCGCCGTGCCGGATCCCGCCGGGCCGACCGCTGCCGCCCGGACCAGCTCCGCGCCGGCCTCCTCCGCGAGCCGGGCCACCGGCAGCTGGTACACCCAGGCCGCCAGCTCGGCGGGCAGCTCCAGCGGCTCCCGGGCCGTGACCAGGACCAGGCTCTCGGACCGCTCGGGCACGAGCATCCGTACCTGCGCGGCGTCCACGGCGTCGTCCAGGACCACCGCCACCGGGGTGCCCTGCACGTGCTGGTGGTACAACTCGCCCAGCCTGCGCACCTGTTGCTCCGCCGACGAGCCCTCGCGGAACAGCAGCTGCTCGCGCGGCGCACCGAGCCGGTTCATGAGGTGCAGCAGCGCCTCGCGTGTGGACAGCGGAATCGCCGAGGACGCAGCGGCGCCGCCGCCGCGCAGGTCCACCACGCAGGCGCCCCTGAACTGGTCCCGCAGCGCCTGCGCGGCGTGCAGGGCGAGCGTGGTGCGGCCCACCCCGGGCTCCCCGTGCAGCACCACGACCACCGGGCGGGTCTCGGTGCTCGCCCGGGCGCTGTGCACCCACTGCGCGATCCGGGCCAGCTCGGCCCGCCGGCCCACGAACACGTCCTCCAGCGCAGGGAGCTGGCCGAAGGACTGCTCCAGCATCGCCCGCCGGCGGGCCTCGGCGCTGCGATTGGCCCCGCGCAGCTGGAGGGCGGAGCCGGCGGCGCCGGTCCCGTTCACCTTGGGCGGGGCGTTCAGCGCCAGGGCCACCTTGCGCTGCTGTTCCAGGAAGGGGCGGATCCCGCGCACCTCCAGCGCGGACAGCCACTGCAGCCTGAGCTGCTCCGCGCCGCCCGGGCGGCCCAGCTCCCCGGCCCGCCGGTTCGCAGCGGGCAGGTGCAGGGCCGTCACCTTGGCCACGGTCGCCGTCGCCCCGGCCACGCCCACGACGGCGCCGGTGGTCAGCGCGGTGCCGACCGCCACGCCGAAGCCCAGGTCGGCCACGATCGCGGCGGCGGCCGCGACTCCCGTGACCAGCAGGGCCGTTGAGGTGTTCGCCCGCCGGAAGGCCTCGCCGAGCGACTGCTCCCCGGCCGCCGCCTCGTCCAGCGCAGCCGCGTACGCCTCGTACTCGGTGGCCGCGCTCGCCGCGAGCGCGGCCAGGGCCTGCTTGCCGCGCGCCAGCAGCGCCGCCCGGGCCTCCGGAGTGCCGGCCGCGCCGCCCGCTCCCCGCCGGGACTCCTCCTCGACGGCCCGCCCCAGCAGCCGCTCGGCCTCAACGCGATGACTGTCCCGCATCGGCATCCCCCTCAGAGAGCTCCGGCACCGTGCCACAAGTGTCCTTCGGGACGGTCGTGAGCGCGAGGGAATCTGAGCTAGTTCAGAGGGAGTTGACGCAAGAGCGGTCGCTTATGGTGGCCCGGTGAACAGACGGTGGGCGACTTGGGGACTGCGCGCGACGATGGCGGCGCTGCTGCTCGCGGGGACCGGCTGCGCCCTCCTGCCCCAGGAGGAAGTACCGGAAAAGGGGTTCTGGCTGCGGTACGAGAAGCCGGCGGCGACCGACGAGGCCCATGCCCGCTTCCTGAAGAACTGGCAACTGGCCGAGTTCACCCTCGCCGACCTCAACGCCTACGTGGACCTTCCCCACCTGGTCACCGTCTTCGCCAAGTCCTGCCACGGCGAAGGCACGGGCTACGACCCGGACACCCGCACCATCGAGGTCTGTTACGACGACCTGGCCGAGCCGCGCGAACTGCTCGGTGACGAGGACCTCTCCGAGGTGGTCCGGGTGACCCTCTACCACGAGGCGGGCCACGCCCTCATCGATGCGCTGGACCTCCCTGACGAGGGCCCCCGCGCCGAGGCGGACACTGCCGACCGCTTCGCCCAGGTCGCACTGCTGCGCGGGCATCCGGAGGGCGAGGAGACGCTCCTGACCGCGGCCCGCCTCTACGACAGGGCGATCGCCGCGGACTCCGGAGCCGCCGGCGCCACGGACGAACACGCCCCGGACGCGGCCCGCGCGGAGTCCCACCGCTGCGCGGTCTACGGCAAGGCCCCCGGCCGTCACAAGGACCTCGCGTCCCCGTCCCGCACCGACTGTCAGGCCACCTGGACCCGCACCCGCGACACCTGGACCCGCGACCTGGCTCCGCTCCTGCGGCCGTGACCGGCCTGAAGGGCAGCGCTGAGCTCAGCGCTTGAGCGTGAAGGTGAAGTCGCTGGAGAGTTTTCCGCCCAGGCGGACTGCCGAGACGAGCCTTCCGTCCGCGATCAGTCGCTCGACCTCGCCCCGCGAAAGGCCGCAGCCGTCCGCTATGAGCCGCACGGGCCGGACCGGTATCTGCGCCTCGAAGCGCACCGAGATGTCGATGGCCTCGTCCTCCGGATATTCCGATCCGCCGGTTTCGAGCCGCCAGGCGTCGTCCCAGTCGAGGGAGATGTGGTTGCGGCGGCGTACCACGCCGTCCTGGAGCAGCTCGAACGCCAGCATGGGGTCGTTGGCGTGCGCCCGGTCCAGCATCTCGGGCCGGATCGAGCGCACGTGCGCCCGCTCGAGGATGTTGACCTTCGTGGTGGTGCCGCACGAGGTGCAGAGCGCCAGAAGCCAGATGTCGAGGAGCTTGTGATTCGCATTGACGCGGAATTTGCCGCTCGCCCGGAAGGTCTCGGACGAGCAGTCCAGGCAGCTTCGGCGAATGAGCGGCAGACGTACGGGCTTGACTACCCAGTCTTCGTGCACGGAAATACCCCTGTTTCGGTGTGAGTTCGCCATGAAAGAGAGCGCAGTGCTCGGCGCACCGGTGAGTACGAAGGACGCTACGGACGGGTCGACACGTCGTGCATCCGCGTCAAGCTCAACCGCGGGTAAGCGGTACGTGTACGTCCCGTCGCAGACGCTGCGCGCCTCGTTTACGGCCCCGGAGGGGGGAAGGGGAGGGGAGCAGGGCGGGAATGGCGCCCTGCACAGTGGTGCGTATGCGTGCACACGTCCCGAGAAGTTCGCAGCCCAGACTGCTTCTGGTGATGCCCAGTCATCAGCTCGTGCGAAAGGGCACCGAGCTGGGTTTCCGTATCTGGTCGATGTGGGATCCGAAGCAGCTCGAGGCCGACTTCGCACCGAGGGTCCAAGAGGCCTCGGAGGAGCTGCTGCTCCCCGACTTCGCCGACGAGACCGGACTGCGGGATGCCATCGAGCGGACTGCGCGGCTCCACAGGATCGATGCCGTGCTGCATTGCGGGCACGGCGACTCGGTCCTGCCCGTGGCCCGGGAGGCATGGAAGCTGGGCCTGTCTCCGAACCCTCCCGCGGTGTACCAGCGGCTCCGGTCGTACGAAGGGGACGACTGGGTCCCCGCAGAGGTGCCCCGGGTGAGCGTCGAGAGCCTGACCGTGGACGGGACCCATCACATCGTGGGGATCACGGCTCAGCGCACCACGGGCTCACCGCACTTCTTCGTGACGGGCTACCTCCATCCGGCACCCCTGACGGACGAGGAGCACAAGGCGATCGGGGCCGTGGTCGAGGAGCGGCTGACGGCGAGCGGATACCGGTCCGGTCCGGCTCACACACAGGTGGCGCTGCTGCCGTACGGGCCGCGGATCGTCTCGTGCCGGACGCATCTGGGTGGCGGCCGCATCCCCCTGCTCGTCGAGATCGCGTGCGGGTTCGACATGGAGGCGGCGGTCTTCGCGGGCCTCCAGGGCAGTGTCCCGGTCGTGCCGAGCCCTTCCCGGTATGCGGAAGTCGGCTTCTTCGCTCTGCCCGACGGGCATCTGGAGACGTGCACCGGCACGGAGGACATCGCCGTGACCCCGTGGGTGCACGGAGCCCGCTTTCCGTACGACATCGGCGACAGGGTTGCCCCCATCGGTGACCCGCGCTCCCTGCGCGCCTATGTGGTCGTCGACGGTGACACTCCGGAGCTCACCCGCGAGCGCGTCGCCATGGCGCGAACCGATCTGGTAGCCGTCGTCCGTCCCGCAGCTCGGTGACCCCCGGTAACCCCTCGGAGAGGGGTCCCGAACCCGGGCGGCGAATGCCATAAAAGCGCCCTGACCTCGGCATATGCCGCTCCTGTATGCTGCGCTGCAATGGTCTAGTCTGGCGGGGGGCAGCGACCGACGGGGGGCGGGGGCATGGGTGATGACATCGATACTCAGTGAAGACGATGCGAATCTTGACCCGGAATTCGCCATCCTGGGATCCCTCGAAGTACGCAGCGGCGACGCCCAGATATCTGTCAACGGGGCGCTGCAGCGTCGCGTCCTCGTGACCCTGCTCCTCGATGCCGGGCGCGTGGTGCCCGTTTCCCGATTGGTGATGGCCGGCTGGGGCGAGGAAGCGCCGGACAGTGCCGAGCATCAGGTGCGCAAGACGGTGGCCAAGCTGCGCAGTCGCATCCCCCGCGGCCCCGAGGTCATCGTAACGGACGGGCCCGGCTATCGCGCCGTCGTCAAGACCGCGCAACTCGATCTGCTCCGCCACCAGCAGCTGATGCGACAGGCCAGGGAATCACTGGACGCCGGGCAGACGGAGCGCGCCACGGCGCAGCTGCGCGAGGCGCTGGAGCTGTGGCGGGGGCCGGTGCTGGCCGGCTCCGGAGGCCAGGTGATCGACGCGGCCTCGACGGCCTTGGAGGAGCGACGGCTCACGGCTGCCGAACAGCTCTACGACCTGCGCATCGATGCGGGCGAGGCCGCCGAGGTCACGGGCGAGCTGCGGACCCTCGTGGACGAGTACCCCCTGCGCGAGACGCTGCGCAGCCGGCTGATGCTCGCCCTCTACCTCTCCGGGCAACAGGCCGCAGCCCTGGACGAGTTCACCCGCGTGCGCGATCGCCTCGCGGACGAGCTGGGCATCGACCCCAGCGTGGAGCTGACCGGACTCCATGAGCGCATGCTGCGTCAGGACCCCTCGCTCGCCCCTTCGGAACGCTCGGTGGCACGTGTCTCGCACCGGGTGACCGAGGCCCCCCACACGCTACCGTTCGACGTGCCCGACTTCTCGGGCCGCCGCTCCGAACTGGAGTGGGTCTGCGATGTGGCCAGGCGCGCTCCGGAAGGGGCGCCGAGGGTCGTGGCGCTCGACGGCATGGGAGGGAGCGGCAAGACGGCACTGGCCGTCCGCGCCGCCCACCATCTGGGCGAGGAGTATCCGGACGGCAGCCTCTTCATCGACCTGCACGGCTTCACACCGGGACAGACGCCGCTCAGTGCGTTCCACGCACAGGGCGACCTGCTCGCCGCCGCCAGCATCCCCAGCGAGGAGGTGTCCGCGGTATCGGCGGGGCGTGCCGCGCGATGGCAGTCCTACATGCGGGGCCGCCGCATGGTGCTCATCCTGGACAACGCCGCCTCCTCCGAGCAGGTGCGTGCGCTGATCCCCACCTCTTCCGACAGCCTGGTCCTGATCACCAGCCGCCCGAGGCTGACCGGACTGGACGGGGTCGAGTGGCTCTCCGTGGGCGCCCTTCCGGAAGGGGACAGCCACCAGCTCCTGCGCGCCACCCTCGGCGCCGAACGCGTCGAGAGGGAACCGGAAGCGGCCCGTGAACTGCTGAGGCTGTGCGGGGGACTCCCGCTGGCGCTCAGGATCGCCACCGCCCGACTGGCGAACCGTCCTCAGTGGACCGTGCAGCGACTGGCCGAACGGCTGCGGGACCACAACCGGCGTCTGGACGAACTCACCAGCGAGGGCAGGGGGGTTGCGGGCGCACTGCTGCTCTCGTACCAGTCCATGCCGCGCGACCAGCAGTCCGCCTTCCGGCTTCTGGGTCTTCACCCGGGGCGCTATCTGGACATCCACGAAGCCGCCGCGCTCCTGGACACGGACGCCCTGTCGGCCGAGGACGCGCTGGAGGAACTGGTCGACGCGCGTCTGCTGGAAGCCAGGGAGCCGGGGGTGTACGGGCTGCACGACCTCGTGCGCAGCTTCGTGCAGCGCATCGCGCAAGGGCAGCGGGAGCCGGGGGACGGGGCGGCGATGCAGCGGCTCCTGGACCACTACCTGCGCATGGCGGAACACGCGTGCGACATGGTGTTTCCCGGCCGGCGCCCCATCGAGGACCACGGAGAAGAGCGGGCGGACCGCGAGTTCGATCACAAGGAGAAGGCGCTTCAGTGGCTCGACCAGCACCGTGCCAGCCTTCTGGCGGCAGTGGACGTCGCGCACGACGGGGGACTGCTGTGGCATGCCGCGCGGCTGCCGCGGGAGCTGGGCTTCCACTCCAGCATCCGTGGTTACGACTCCAGCGCCAACGCGGCACTGGAGAAGGGGGTCAGCGCGTCACGGCAGCTCGGAGACCGCACGTTGATCCGGCTGAACCTGATGAACCTGGCCATGGGCAAGTGGCGTCTCGGGCAGCTGCGCGACGCGGTCGGTCTGCTGGAAGAAGCCATGGGGCTGTCCCGGCAGATGGCGGACGAGTACAGCGAGGTGGAGTGCCAGGCGCGGCTGGGGCAGGCGTACAGCAGCATGGGAGAGCTCGAGTCGGCGCTGCGGCTGAACCAAGAGGTCAGCAGGCGCGCCCAGGAGCTCGGTTTCACCCGCCTCGACGGCTCGTCGCTCAGCATGCTGAGCCTGATACAGGTGCGGCTCGGGCGGTTCGAGGAGGCGATGGAGTCCGCGGAGCGGGCGGTGGCCATCTTCGACTCCATCGAGGAGATCCAGCTCTCCGTGACCGCCCTGAGCTATCTTTCCCAGGCGGTCGAGGGCCTGGGCCGCTTCGAGGACGCACTCGCCCGGGCCGACGCGGCGCTGGAACGGTGTCAGCAGATCGGCATGCCCGCGGCGCTGCCGCTCGTACTCGCCCGCAGGGCCGATGTGCTGGTGCGCATGGGAGCGCTGGACGAAGCGGCGGAGAGCGTCGACCACGCGCTGTCCAAGGCCACGAGCAGCACGGACAACATCAACCGCGCCACGGTGCACCTCTCGGCGGGGCGGGTGCGGTACGCGCAGGGGGATCTGGACACCGCGCTGGTTCAGCAGCGGCTGGCCCACGAGATCGCCTGCCGCATGGAGCTGCGCTACGACGAGGCGTGCGCGCTGTGGGGTCTGGCCCGTACCACCGAGGCTCAGGGTCATCTCCAGCTGGCACGGCAGCACCGTTCAGCGGCGGACAACCTCTTCAACCTCATGAAAGTGCCTCAAAACGCACGGTGAGTCCGGCGTGTGCCTCGGGCGTTCCCCCGTGGGGGACTGAGCGGGTGCTCAGAGGGGAACCGGCCGGGAAGAGTGATTGCAAAGATCAGCGGAGCCGAAACGGCGTGTCCTTCAAAAGGAGTTTTCTCATGCGTTTTACCTCTGCCATCGTAGCCTCCGCCCTTGCTGTTGGTGCGCTTCTGGGTGGATTGGCCGTTTCCGCCGGCACTGACGCTCCGCAGACGGTCGAGTACCACGCTGCCGCCCCCGGTCTCCCGACGGACCCGGTCGTGCGCAAGGCGGAGAACGATCACGGCAACGTCTGAGCGGATGGGCCGTAGCGGCTGCTGGCGGCCCACCGGCTGTGCCCGCCGTCCTCGTCACCCACGTGCAGACGCTCGTCGCGCCCACAAGGCCGCACGAGTACTGACATTGATGACAGCTGGGCTTCTCTCTCACTCTTTTTCGAGGGGCAACACCATGACCATTCGGGTTCTCATCTGTGACCAGCTGCCCGTACTCGCCGACGGGCTCAAGACCCTCCTCGACGCGGTGCCGGACATCGACGTGATCGGCACGACTCCCAACGGCATGGAAGCCATCGTGATGGTGCGCACCATGCGTCCCGATGTCGTGGTCACGGATCTGAACCTCCAGACCATTTCCGGCCTCGAGATGATCCGCAGGCTCGCCCGGGAGGACGTGTCGCCCAACGTCGTCGTGTTCACCGCGGCGGACACCGATGAGACGGTGAGCGACGTGCTGCACGCCGGCGCGAGCTGTCTGCTCGGCAAGGACGTGAGTCCTCAGGAGCTGATCACCGCGATCCACGGGGCGGCCGCCGGCCAGACCATGCTCGCGCCGAACATCGCGCAGCGCCTGGTCGCCTGGTTCCGTGCGCAGCCGGAGCCGCCGAAGGCCGAGGCGTGTCCGGAGGCGACCGAACTGACCCCGCGGGAACGGGAAGTGACGCGGATGGTGGCCCAGGGCATGTCCACCGAGGACGTGGCCCGCGAACTGATCATCGGCGAGGCCACGGTCAGGACCCATCTCTACCGCGTGCGCACCAAGCTCGGCGTCCGCGACCGGGCCGAGCTCGTGTCACTGGCTTACCGGACCGGACTGATCCACTCGGACGGCCAGTCCCTCGGCGACGAGAGGGTGCTGGCGATGGGGGGTCTGCGTGCCAGCTGACCCCCGGCCGGAGTCTGCCGCCGCAGCTCGGAGCTCCGGTCAGGCGGCGGCGCGCCGGGCCGATGCGACGCGGTCGGCGCCGACCGTCCGCCAGAGCGCGGCGGGATCTCCGTACCGGGCGGACTCGGCCGCGGCCAGCCGGAAGTACCGGTGCAGGCCCAGTTCCGAGGTCATCGCGCGCACGCCGCAGCTCTGCATGCTCAGACGCACGACGTCACGCGCGGTCTCGGAGGCCATCGCCAGTGCGGAGAGCGGTGCAGTGCCGACGGCGTCCGGCTCGTAGTCGACCAGCCAGGCCCCCCGGTGGACCGCCGCCCTCGTCGTACGCAGCGCCACCAGCGCGCGTGCCAAGGGGAACGACACCGCAGGCAGGTCGCGCAGCCTGGTGCCGGACTGCTGCCGGAAGCCGGCGTACTCCACGGCCGTGCGGTGCGCCCCGTCGGCGATGCCCAGCAGGTAGGCGGCCTGCCGCAGCCGTGCTCGCGCGAGCGGACCGGTGGGCGAGTCGTCCAGGGCGCCGACGATGTCTTCGGTGGTGGCCGGTGTGGCCTCGAAGCGGACGACCGGTGGCCAGCACCCGTCCTGCGGGGTGACGCCGGCCGCTGTGCGCTCCACCGCGACGAGCACCGGATCGCCGTCGATCCTGGTGGCCACCAGGAACACGCCGGCGCCCACGTCGTCGACGGTGGCCGTGCCGGTCAGCTCCCAGCCGCCGGCGCGCGGGGTCGCGGTGATCCCGCTGCCGGTGGGCAGGGCTTCGAAGCCGGCCAGGGCCGCGCCCGGCGCGCTGACGCCCAGGTCGGCGGCGAAGGCGTCGGCCCGGTAGGAGTTGCCGCGTGCCGCGCGGCCGAGCTCCTCGCTGACCAGGACCCCGGCGCTCAGCCCCAGGCCGAGTCCGTCGGCGCCGGCCGGGCGTTCGTAGTCGGCCGCCTCCAGCGCGTCGAGCACCGCACGGGTCGGGCCGCCTGCGCCGTCGGTCACCGGGGCGCCGTGCAGCCCGATCCGGGCGGGCAGTCCGGCAAGTCCCGTACGCAGGGCCTTGCGCAGCTGGACGGCGAGCGGGTCCGGGGTGAGGTCCATGTCAGTCTTCCTGTCCGGTGGAATCGAGCGAGGCGGCCATGATCTGGAGCATCACTTCGGAGGTTCCCGCCGAGAGCGTGAGCCCGGGCGCCTCCCGGTAGGCGGACTCCAGAACCATGGCCGCACCGGTGCGGTTCGCCCGCTGCTCGGGGCTGGGGATGTCGGCGGCCCAGACGGCGATGGACTGGGCGAGTTCGCTGCTGTGATATTTGGCGACGGCCGTCGAGACCTGATCGACCCGGTCCGCCGCGATCCCGGTGAGGACCTCCCAGGCGAGGACGTGGTCGGCGGTCAGGGTGCCGTGCCAGCGGCCGATCTGCTCCAGGCGGTCATCGGGCACGGTCTCCGGAGCACCGTCGACCAGGGCTTCGAGGGCGGCGTCCAGCCAGCGCTCGGCCTTCAAGTAGTAGTCCATGCCGGTGCGTTCGATGGCGAGCGCCTCGTTGAGCAGCGGCCAGCCCTCGTCTCGCGGACCGAGGAGGTTCGTGCCCGGCACCGCGACCGCGTCGAGATCCACGCGGTGGAAGTGCTCGTCGCCGACACCGGGGATCATCGACACCGTCACACCGGGGGCCTGCATGTCGACCAGGAACAGGCTGATGCCCTGGTACTTGCCCGCGCCCGGGGTCGTACGGGCGGCGCACAGGCCGAGGTCGACGAACCGGGTCTTGAGGCTGAACACCTTGGTGCCGGTGATCCGGTAGCCGTCCCCGTCCGGCTCGGCCACCGCCCGGAGCGCGCCCAGGTCGGAGCCCGCGTCGGGCTCCGTGTAGAGCACCGATGCGAAGCTCTCGCCGCGGGCGATGGCGGGCAGGTACCGCCGCTTCTGTTCATCGCTGCCGGCCATCAGCAGGAACTGGCCCACGATCTGCACGGTGTTGACGTGGAAGGTGTCCGGTATGCCTGCGCGCACCAGCTCCTCGGCGACGATCGCGGCATCGGTCAGCGAGCGGCCCCGGCCGCCGTACTCGACGGGCCAGTGCACGGCGAGCAGGCCCAGCTCGCCGAGCAGCCGGTAGAGCGGGCGGGCGTCCGGCTCGACGCCGTACGCGCCGGTGGCCGCGGCCGCCTCGGCCTGTACCTCCGCAGAGCGCAGGGCGCCCCGCACATCCGCCCGGAACCGCTCTTGATCCTCTGTGAATGCGAACCGCATGTATGTCTCCTCAGGGGGCGAGCGTCTCTTCGATCGCCGCGACGACCCGGCCGAGCGCAGACGGGGTGAACAGGGTGTAGTGGTCGCCGGGTACGCGCTCGGCCCGGAAGGGGCCCGTGCACACCGCCCGCCACTGCTCCTCCATGGCGATGTGCGGGGAGGCGACGAGCACGGTGACCGGTCCGCCGTACGGGGCCGGCGGGCTGTAGGCCTGCATGGACAGGGCGGAGGACCGGAACGTCGCGAACCGGGCGGCCAGCTCCGCGTCGGTGAGCTCCAGCTCCACGCCGAGGCCGGCGAGGCTCTCCCGGACCTCGGCCACCCCTGCGGCCGGGTCCTCGAGGACCGCGTCCACCTCGGGGCCCTCGCGTCCGGTCAGCCGTGCGACGTCGTGCACGAACCGCTGCCGCACCGTCGCCTCGTCCAGGAGCACGGAGTCCTCGTCGTAGGCGGCGTCGAGCAGGACCACCGGTGGGCGCTCCCCGGTCTTCTCCTCGATCTGCCGGGCCACCTCGAAGGCGAGCACACCCCCGTACGACCAGCCGGCCAGGCAGCACGAGGCGGGCAGGCCGGTCTCGATCAGGGAGCGCGCGATCCGTGCGGCGGTGACCGCCATCGCCTCCTGCGCGGGCACCTCGGTGTCCCGCAGGTCGGCGGCGAAGCCGGTCACGCCGATGTCGCCGCGCAGCGCCCTCGACAGCGGGATGTAGCAGAACAGCTCACCGCCCGAGGGGTGCAGCAGGATCACCTGCGCCGGGCCCGCCTGGCGCATCACCACGGGTGCCCTGTCGGGTTCCGGCCCGGATGCGCCCGACAGCGCGTCGAGCGGGTCGCCGGACCCGTCGCGGCGCGCGGCGCGGACGGTGTCGATGGTGGCGGCCAGATGCGCGACCGTGGGGGAGGAGAAGAAGTCGCCGAGCGCGATCTCCACGCCGAACCTGCGGTTGATCGCCGACATCAGCTGGACGGCCTGGAGGCTGTTGCCACCCGCCAGGAAGAAGTCGTCGTGCACGCCGATCCGGTCGTCGCGCAGCAGCGGGGTGAGCACGTCGTGCAGCAGTCTGCGTTCGGTCTCGGTCAGCGACTCGGTGCTGTACCCCTCGCCCGCCCGGCTCAGGTCGGGGGCGGGCAGCCTGCGCCAGTCGACCTTGCCGCTGCTGGTCAGCGGCAGCTCGTCGAGGGCGACGAAGAACGACGGAATCATGTACGAGGGCAGGAGCGCGGCCAGGTGCTCGCGTACGGCGGGCACCTGCTGCTCGGTGACCCCGGTCAGGTAGCCGACCAGGTGCTTGTCCCCGTTGTCGTCGCTCCACGCCTGGACGCTGACCGGACCGATCCCTTCGAAGCCGGTCAGTGCCGACTCCACCTCGCCCAGCTCGATCCGCAGGCCGCGGATCTTGACCTGCTGGTCGATGCGGCCGAGGAAGACGAGGCGTCCGTCGGGAAGCCGCTTCACCAGGTCGCCGGTCCGGTAGAGGCGGCCGCCGGGTGCGGTGCCGAACGGGTCGGGGACGAACTTCTCGGCGGTCAGCTCGTCGCGGTTGAGGTAGCCGCGCGCCAGCCCGGCGCCGCCGATGACGAGTTCACCGGGTACGCCGACGGGGACCTGGCGCAGCTCGCCGTCGAGGACGTGTGCCACGTGGTTGGTCATGGGCAGGCCGATCGGCGGGGACGCGCCCCAGGTGCCGCCGCACTCCTCGACGATCATCGTCACGGTGCACTCGGTCGGCCCGTAGCCGTTGAAGAGGCGCCGGCCCTGGTTCCACCGGTTTACCAGCTCACCGCTGAACGCCTCGCCGCCGACGAACGCGATCCGCAGGTCGGTGAAGTTCTCCGGCGTCAGCAGCGGCATCACGGTCGGGGGCAGGTCGATGACGGTGATACGGGCCTGCTCCATCAGCGCCTGGAGCCGTTCGATCGACAGCCGTTCCTCGCCGGTCGCGAGGTACAGGCGGGCCCCGGTCAGCAGCGCCGAGAACGTCTCGAAGACGGAGACGTCGAAGGTCGACGAGGCGAACCCGAGCACCCGGTCGGCCGGAGTCAGCTCGAACAGCTCCCGTGCGGAATCGATGAAGTTGACGACTCCGCGGTGCTCGAGGAGCACGCCCTTGGGCTTGCCGGTGCTGCCGGAGGTGTAGATGACGTACGCGATGTCGTCCGGTCCCGCCGCGAGCGGCGGGTTGTCGCCGGGCAGGGCCGCCAGTTCCTCGCGGGCCTCGTCCAGGGTCACGACGGGCGCGCTGACCTCGCTCACGGCCTTGTCGGCCTCGGGGTGCGCGAGCACCACCCGCAGCGATGCGTCGGCGGCGATCTCGGCGACGCGCCCCGAGGGGTGCGCCGGGTCGAGCGGCACGTAGGCCGCGCCGGTCTTGAGCACCGCGAGGATCGCGGTCGGCAGGTCCAGATCCCTGCGCAGGCACAGGCCGACCCGCGCGCCCGGCTCCACACCGTGCTCGCGCAGCAGGGCGGCGAGCCGGTTCGCCCGGGCGTTGAGCTCGGCGTAGCTGGTCTCGACGCCGGAGACGACGACGGCCACGCCGTCCGGGGCCTCCGACGCGCGCGCCTCGAACTCGGCGACCACGGTGGACTCGCGCACGGGCCGCACCGGGCCCATGGCGGCCTCGGCGAGGAACAGCCGGTCCGCGGGGCTCAGCACCTCGGCCTCGGCCAGCCGGGTGTCCGGGGCGCCGGTCAGGGTGTGCAGCAGCCCGTCGTAGTGCCGGGCGAACCGGGCGATGCTCTCGGCGTCGAACAGGTCGGTGTTGAACTCGATGGAGAGGACCGCGTCGGTCCCGGGCTCCGCCGGCCGGCTCAGACTCCAGCTCATGTCCAGGCTTGCGGTGCGGGTGGGAATCTCCTCGTACGAGGTGCGGACGCCGCGCAGGGCGGCCGTGGTGTCCGCGCTGTCGGGGTCTGCCGTGCCGAAAGCGATCTGGAAGACGGGGGAGCGCGACGGGTCGACGACCGGGTCCACCGCTTCGACCAGCTTGTCGAAGGGCAGGCCCGAGTGGTCGCCGGCCTCCGCGGACGCGCGCGCGATCCGCTGGACCAGCTCGCGGAAGGTCGGGTCACCGGAGAGGTCCGCGCGCAGTACCCGCAGATCGGTGAAGCGCCCGACCGCCGAGGACACGGTGTCGTGGCGGCGGTTCTCGTCCGGCGAGCCGATCACCAGGTCGTCGAGGCCCGAGTAGCGGTGCAGCAGCGTGCAGAACGCCGCGACGAGGACGTCGTACGGCTTCACGTCCGCCTGCCGGGCCAGCTCCCCGGCCCGCTCCAGGGCCTCGCGCCCGACGGTGAAGCCGGCGCGGGCGCCCGCGAAGGTGCGGGTCTCGCCGCGCGGCCGGTCGGTCGGGAACTCCAGGACCTCGGCGCCGGCCAGCTTCTGGCGCCAGTACGCGCCGATCTCGTCCAGGCGGGCGCCGTCGAGCTGGTCGTGCTGCCACTGGGCGTAGTCCGGGTACTGCACCGGCACGTCGGGCAGGTTCGGTGTGCTGCCGTCGGTCAACGCCTCGTAGAACGCGGAGAGTTCGCGCATGAGCACGTCGCGGGAGCGGGTGTCGCAGATGGCGGCGGGCAGGTCGAGCAGGAACAGGTGATCGTCCGGCTCCACCCTGATCAGTGCCGCGCGCCACATGGGCGTACGGCTCAGGTCGAACGGTTCGGCGGCCAGTTGACCGAGGAGGCTCCGCGCCGCCGCGATGTCCTCCGCTTCGATCAGCGGCAGGTCGACGGGGACCTCGGTGGCGACGACCTGCATCGTGGCGCCCTCGCGCTCGACCAGCGCGGTCCGCAGTGCCTCGTGCCGGGCCACGACCGAGGCCAGCGCCCCGCGCAGCGCGTCCGCGTCGAGCCCGCCCCGAAGGCGCAGGCACAGCGGGGTGCCGGGGACCGGGTGGTCGAGGAACCTCAGGGAGTGCTGAGCGTGCGACAGCGGCGTCGGACCGGTGGTGCCGCGCGAGGTCGGGCCGCGCCGCGCCACGGCCTTCGCGTGCTCGCGCAGGGCGTCGAGGAAACGCGCGCGGCGCTGCGGGGGCAGCGCGGCGAGCCGCTGGGTCATGTCGGTCACCTGAGGCTCCTGATGCGTACCGGTGCCTCGGCCGCCGGGTCGTCGTCCGACCGTGCGGGCAGGTGTGCCAACTCCGTGATCGCGATGGTCAGTACGTCGATGCCGCGCATGTAGTCCGAGAGCACGATGTGCTCGTCGTCGGCGTGGTCGAGGGTGCTGTCACCCGGGCCGTAGGTCGCCATGGGGATGTCCCAGACCTCGGCGAGGGTGTTCATGTCCGAGGTGGCCGTCTTCACCGCGAGACGCGGCTGGGCGTGCAGGCGCCGGATGCCGGACACCAGCGCGCGCACGACCGGGTCGGCGCGGCCCACCCGGCAGGCCGCCACCGAGTTCAACACCTCGACGGTGCCGGCCGGCAGCCGCTCGCGCAGGTTGCCCAGCAGCCCGTCGACGTCGAACCCCGGGGGGATGCGGATGCTGAGGTCCGCGGTCGCCGAGGTCAGGTCGCCGTTGATCTGGACCAGCGTCGCGCCCGGCTGGTCGAACACGCCGTGGCTCGCGTCCGGTCCGAGCAGGTCGACCAGCGTGTCCCAGCAGGCGACGGCCAGCTCGGATGCCTTCGGCACCGGGTTGCTCGGGTGGGTGGCGGCGCATTTGACGGTGTAGCGCAGGTCCAGCTTGCCCTTGTAGCCGAGGACCACGCTCGACCAGCCGCTCGGTTCGCCGATGATCAGCGCGTCCGGGCGGGCGTGGGTGGCCCGGATCGCCATCGCGCCGCGCGAGCGCGGGGTCTCCTCCTCGACGACACCGATCACCACGATCCGGCCGGGGAAGTCCACCGCGCCGGCCGCCGCGCAGATCATCGTCGCGAGCGGTCCCTTCGCGTCCACCGCGCCGCGGCCGTAGAGCCGGCCGTCCTCGGAGCGGACCGGGATCTGGCCGGAGACGGTGTCGGTGTGTCCGAGCAGCATCACGGTCGGGCCGTCACCGCGCTCGATCACGCCGATCACATTGCCCACGCCGTCGATGTGCGCCTGGAAACCCAGTTCCCTCATCTCTTCGACCAAGTAGTCGGCCAGGCCGCGCTCCTGGTAGGACGGAGAGGGGATCTCCAGCATCCCGCGCAGCAGCCCGGCGGCGTAGGTCTCGGTGACCTTGTTCGAGGAACCGAGGTGGCCGCGCCGTTGCGGCGGCCGGAGGGTGGACGCCCAGTTCATCGTTACGCTCGTTCCAGTAGAAGGTCGATGATGTGGTCCGCGACGTTGACCTGGTCGCCGAGTGCGGATTGGAAGCCGGAGAACTCGACCCGGTGATTGACCTCCAGGACCAGCAGCCGGCCGTCGCGGTCCTCGATCAGGTCGACACCGGCGATGTCGGTGCCGACGGCGGCGGCCGCCTGGAGGGCGAGCTTGTCGATCTCCGGGGTCACCTCGCACGGCCGGGTCTGCCCGCCGAGTGCGACATTGGTGCGCAGGGACTCGCCGGTCCGGTACACGGCGCCCAGCACCTGACCGCCGACCACGATCACCCTGATGTCCCGGTCGGGCTTCTCGATCAGCTCCTGCACGTACACGAGGTGCGACTGGGGTCCGGGCAGTGCGCCGGCGTACTCGAGCACGCTTTCCGCACCGGCGCGGTCGTGCAGGGGAACCACCAGCCGGCCCCACGAGCCGACCAGCGGTTTGATGACGGCCGGGTAGCCGATGGAGTCCAGGGCGGCCAGCGCGGCCTGCGGAGTGAGGCCGAGCGCGGTGCGCGGTGTCGGCACCCCGGCCGACTCCAGGGCCAGAGTGGTGCGCCATTTGTCGCCGCACACCTCGGTCGCCTCGGTGCTGTTGACCACCTCGACGCCCGCGGCGGTGAGGCAGCGGGCCGCGTAGGCCGCGCGGAACTGACCGATCTCGCGGTTCAGCGCGAGACCCCAGGGCAGGGCGTGCCGACCGGCCGCGAACCACTGGCCGCGCGTGTCGACGTGATCGAAGGGAACGCCCCGCCGGTCGAACGCGTCGAACAGCCTCTTCTCGTCCGCACCGATCCGGCTGGCGAGCACCGCGACCTTGCGGTCACCTGGGCGCTCTGACGTCGCTGACACGTGACCTCCACATGTGAACCACTGATGGACTGGACGGCACAATCGTGCTTGCCGCGTGGAAGGGAAACTACGAGTACACCGGCGTCGAGCGCGTCCGAACCAAGCTCAGTCATGGGGACGCACCGCGTTGACTTTCCCCCAATACGGTTGCGAACTCTGATTACCCGGCGCCCGACCGCGCTGTGTCACGCTGGTCCGGATTTCGATATCTGCCGAATGAGTTCACGGCACACCGCTGAGTTCACGGCACACCGAGGAAAATGGGGGAATCGTGGGACACACACCGGAGCGGATCCCGGTACTCGCCCTGTGGAGCGCGCCGCGCTGCCGGTCCACCGCGTTCGCGCGGATGATGGCAGAGCGCGGCGACCGCGTCGTTGTGCACGAACCGCTCTCCCGGGTGGTCGACTTCGGAGAGGTGGAGGTCGCCGACCGGATCGCGCACAGCGAGCAGGACGTGCTCGCGGCGCTGCGTGCGATCGCTGCGGACAAGCCGGTGTTCTTCAAGGACACGACGGACTTCCACTACCCGGCGCTCCTGGCCGACGAGGAGTTCCTCTCGGCCGCGACCCACACGTTCATCATCCGCGATCCGGCCGAGGCCATCGCCTCGCACCACAAGCTCAACCCGGACCTCGGCTGTGACGAGGTCGGCTTCGCCTGGCTGTACGAGATCTTCGCCGCGGTGCAGGCTGCCACCGGGACCACGCCGGTCGTGATCGACTCCGACGATCTGCTCGACCGCCCGGTCGAGACCGTGCGCGCGTACTGCGAGGCGGTGGGGATCCCCTTCGTCCCGGAGGCGCTGACCTGGGAGCCGGGCATGCGCTCGGAGTGGCAGTCGACCAGCAAGTGGCACCAGTCGACCAGCCGGACCGCCGGCTTCGCGCGCCGTTCGGACGGGTCGGCCGAGATCGTCGAGGCGAACCCGGTGCTGAGGGCCTACCGCGACCACCACATGCCGTACTACGAGAAGCTGCGTGCTGCCGCGCTGCGACCGTGAGCCTGCAGGCAGGGACGGCCGGGCCGACGGTCCGGCGAGTACGCAGAGCGGCGTTTCGAGAATTCAAAGCGTTCAGGGCGTGGGCGAAAAGAAGGACTGACCGTCCGGTCCTCGGCAGCCCCGGGCTGTTGAGACTTGAGGAGGTCTGTAATGAGGTGGGTCACTTGACGGAAAACTCGGTACTCCCCGCCAGAAGTGGACTGTGCGACACGGTCGATATCTCCGGCCATCGCAACAACACGGCCATTTCGGCGGCGACGGAGACCAAGGCGGGCGCATTCAATGTGTGGAGGAACTCCTTTGCCGCCGAATACCTGCCCGCGGGCGGAAGCCTCGTCCACGTGGACGGTGTTCCCTTTGAGTTCCCCCCGGTCTGTGAGGGGCCGGACAACATCCGCTGCGCCGGGCAGTTCATCCGTGTCCCCGAGGGCCACTACGACTGGATCCACGTGCTGGCGGCGTCCGAACGCCGCACCGAGGACACCGTCGAGCTGAACTTCGCCGACGGCTCGGTCGACGCGGAAGCCCTCCGGGTCTCCGACTTCTGGGCGGCACCGGCGTGGTTCGGCGAGGTCAAGGCCTTCGAGAGCCTCGTCATGCACTACCCGCACCACGTGCAGCGCGGCATCCCCGCGGTCATGTGGGCGCAGCGGATCCCCGTCACCCGGCGCGCCGGCCTCACCGGCATCCTGCTGCCCCGCAACGTTGCGGTGCACGTCTTCGCCCTCACCCTGCAGCGGACGGAGTCCTGACATGACCGTCGAGACGACGGCACGTACGTACACGGTCACCGGTCCCGAACCCCAGCTCTGGTACCGCGACCTCATCAGCTGCCTGCAGTCCACCTTCGGTGCGGTGCTGGCCCGCGAGGGCGCCGACCCGCTGGCCGTGCTCGGCGCGGGCTGGCAGTTCCTGCACCTGCCGGGCGACGTCAGGTCCGAAGAGTTCTACTACCCGTGCGCCGACGGGGAGCTGGGCCGCGCCCTTGCCCCGCATCACGATCTGAGCGCCCGCTGGTGGAAGCCCGCGGACGAGGGCGACGTCTGGCGCGAGGTGCGCGAGCACCTGGCCGAGGACCGGCTCGTCATCGCCGCCGTGGACAATTTCCACCTGCCGTTCAGGCCCGCTTACGGGGACGTGCACGCCGCGCACCTCGTGGTGATCTACGGTCTGGACGAGACGCGCGGCGTGGTCCACGTCTCGGACGCGATGCCGCCCGCCTTCCGTGGCGCCGTCCCCATCAAGGAGTTCCTGCGCAGCTGGGGCTCGGCCAACCCCACCGACGTGCAGGATGCCTTCTTCAGCGACTCGAAGATCGGCCGGCGCTGCCTCGACATCCGTCTCGGCACGCAACCGGCGCCCCTGACGCCGGAGTTGCTGGGCGAGTACCTGCGCACCAACATCGAGGGCTTCACCACGGCGACCTCCGCCCGTACCGGCCTCGCCGGGTACGACGCGTTCGCCGCGGAACTGACGGAGCGGTGCCGGGCCGGGGACGCGGGCGCACTGCGCGAGCTGTACCCGTTCGGCTGGGCCATGCAGGCGCAGGCCTCGCTCCACGGCGAACTGCTGCGCCGCTGCGGCCGCGACTGGGACGACCCGGTGCTCGCCGGGGCGGGCCGCGCGGTCGAGTCCGTGGCCCACGCGTGGACCGGACTGCGGTTCACCGGCGCGCACGGCCTCGACGCACCGCACGAGGCAGCGTCCGACATCTCGCACCACGCCACGCTGCTGCGCGGCGCCTACGCACGCGCGATCGACGCCGTTGGCGCGGCGGCGGCGCGGCTGTGACCCCACCTGGACCGACCTCCGCGACTGAGCGGAATGGAGAGTGATGAGCAAGCTGGCAGCGTTCGGCGGTACGGCGTCCGTGCCGAAGGACCGGCGCCATGTGCAGTGGCCGCTGATCGAGGACGAGGACCGCAAGGCCGTCCTCGACGCACTCGACGGCCCCCGCCTGGTGTCGGACACCGACGGCGTGAACGCGGTGTCCCAACTCGAGGAGTACTGGGCCCGCCGCTTCGGCCACGAGACGTGCGTCGCGGTGTCCAACGGCACCGCGGCCCTGGCCCTCGCCCTGGCCGCGCTCGGCATCGGCCCCGGTGACGAGGTGATCGTGCCCGCGTTCAGCTTCATCGCCACCGGGCTCGCCCCCGTGCACCAGATGGCCGTTCCGGTCTTCGCCGACATCGACCCGGTCACCTTCAACATCGACCCGGACGACGTCGAGCGCCGGATCACTCCCCGGACCAGGGCGATCATCCCCGTGCACCTGCACGGCGCGCCCGCCGACATGGACCGCCTCACCGCGATCGCCCGCAAGCACAACCTTGCGATCGTCGAGGACGCCGCGCAGGCTCCCGGCGCGACGCACCGCGGACGGCCGGTCGGCTCGATCGGTGACGCGGGCGCCTTCAGCCTCCAGGTCAGCAAGAACATACCGACCTGCGGCGAGGGCGGCCTCCTGGTCACCCAGGACGCCGATCTGGCCGCGAAGATGCGCCGCGGACGGCAGTTCGGCGAGGACATCGTGGCCGGCCGGGACCGCGACTACATCTCGTACGGCCTGGGCTGGAACTACAAGATGAACGCCCTCCAGGCCGCGTTCACCATCGCGCAGCTCGACCGGTTCGACGACTACGAGCGGGCCCGGCAGGAGAACGTCACCGGCTTCCTCGCGCGCCTGGCCGAGCTGCCGGGCCTGACGGTGCCGACCGCACTGCCGGACACCACCCACGCCTGGCACATCCTGCGCTTCCGCTTCGACCCCGCCGCCTTCGGCCTCGACGGCGTACGGCCCCAGGCGCTGCGCTCGGCGCTGCGACGGCTGCTGCGCGCCGAGGGCGTGCCGCTGTCGCAGTACCAGCTGATGCCGCTGCCCGACCAGAAGGTCTTCGTGGACCGCGTCGGCTTCGGCTCCGGCTACCCGTGGTCCGTGACCGGCGCGCCCGGCACGACCGCAGGCGAGGACTACCAGGTGACCCGTGAGGTCATCGCCGACTCGCTCACCATCCAGAAGCGCCACCTGCACCCGGGCGCCGGCGAACTGCTCGGCCTGTACGCGGACGCCTTCGAAAAGGTGTGGGCGAACCGGGACATGGTCGCCACGCTCGCCAAGGCGGCCTCATGACCGTCGCCCAGGTCCTGGAGCGGGACACCCTGCAGGCCGTCGCCGCACGCATCCGCGCCCATGTCGTCGACATGTGCGCGGGGCCCGAGGGCGGCCACCTCGGCGGCGCGTTCTCCAGCGCCGACATCCTCGCCGCGCTGTACTCCTCGGTGCTGAAGGTGGACCCGCAGCGGCCGGACGACCCGGATCGCGACCGCTTCCTCCTCAGCAAGGGCCACGCCGCCATCGGCCTCTACGCGACGCTTGCCGAACACGGCTTCTTCCCGGTCGAGGAACTCGCCGGATACGGACGCCCGGGCAGCAGGCTGATGGGCCACCCGGTCCGCGCGGTGCCCGGTGTGGAGCTGCCGACCGGTTCGCTCGGTCACGGACTCGCACTGGGCTGCGGGTTCGCGCTGGCCGCCCGGTACGCGGGCCGCGACTCGCGCACCTTCGTCCTGCTCGGCGACGGCGAGCTCCAGGAGGGCTCGGTGTGGGAGGCGGCCATCGCGGCCGCGTCGCTGCGCCTCGACCGGCTGGTGGCGGTGGTGGACCGCAACGGACTCCAGCTGACCGGTGCCACGGACGGGATCGCGCCGATGGAACCGCTGGCCGACCGCTGGCGCAGTTTCGGCTGGGCGGTCCGCGACGTGGACGGCCATGACCCGGACGAACTGGCGGAGCACCTCAATGCCGCACCGTGGGAGCCGGGCAAACCGAGCGTGCTGATCGCCCGCACGGTCAAGGGCCAGGGCCTTCCGTTCCTCGCCGGCCGCAGCGCCAGTCACTACGTGACCCTGTCGCCGCGCAATCACGCGCGGGCGGCCCGTGCACTGCAAGCCATGGAGGCCACCGGATGAGCCGCGCGACCCGAGAGGCGTACCGGGACAGCCTGCTTCCCCTGCTCCAGCGGCATCCCGAACTGATCTGCCTGGACTCCGACACCGGTCTCTTCAACGCCGAGTACGCCGCGACGGCCGGTGACCAGTACCTCAACCTCGGCATCGCCGAGCACAACCTGATGGGCATCGCGGCAGGGATGGCCGCGTGCGGGCGGATTCCGTTCGTCAACACGATGGCGGCCTTCGCCACGTCCCGGGCGCTGGAAGCGATCAAGATCGACATCGCCTACAACAAACTGCCCGTCCGCATCATGGGCACCCACGGCGGTCTCGCCGCGGGCCACCTCGGTCCGACCCACCAGGCCCTGGAGGACCTCGCCGTGATGCGGGTCCTGCCCAACATGACCGTGGTGGTGCCCGCCGACGCCGCCGCCACGGAGGCGTTCGTCGAGCAGAGCCTGAACCTGGCCGGACCGCTCTACGTCCGGCTCGGCCGCAAGCCGACCCCGGCCCTGCCCGAGGCCCCGCCTCCGGTCATCGGAAAGGCGCAGACGCTGCGGGAGGGCGGCGACGTGGTGCTCGTCGCCTGCGGCCCGTACCCGGTGCTCGCCTGCATCGAGGCGGCGGAGGTCCTCGCCGGACACGGCATCGAGGCCACCGTGCTGAACATGCACACCCTGCGCCCGTTCGACACGCAGACGCTGGTGGCCGCGGCGCGGCCCGCCTCGCTCGTGGTGACGCTGGAAGAGCACTGGCGCAGCGGCGGCCTCGGCGGCGCCGTCGCCGAGACGCTGGCGGAGGAGGCGCCCACACGGGTGCTGAGGCTCGGGATGCCGGACCAGTTCGTCGACGAGGTGGGCAACCAGGAACACCTCGTCGCACATTACGACCTCACCTCGGAGCGGGTCGTGAGGGCGGTCCGTACCGCCCTCGACACGGAGGCCCGCTCCGGTAGGACCGATCGGAAGGAATACATCGCATGACCATGACCATGACCACTGAGCACGCCTGTCCCGAATGCGAGGAGCAGGTACAGATCGGGGAGTCGGTGCGGCTCAACGAGATCCTCGAGTGCGTGGGCTGCCGCAGCGAGCTGGAGATCGTGGCGCTGAACCCCACGGTGCTCGCCCTTGCCCCCGAGGTCGAAGAGGACTGGGGCGAGTAGGCCCGAGGCGACCCGCCGGCATGCAAGTCGAACGGCGGCGCGGTCGGCACTCCGGAACGCGACGACTCCCACGGACCCGGTCCGCCGGCGGCAGGCTCTCAGAGCCCGCGCCTGCGGACCGGGTCCGCTTCCGCGGAGCCCCGAACACGAACCCCCAAGCCGCTCTTGGGCCACATCTCAAGCACACCCTGACCGAAGGAGGCGCCATCCGTGGCTGACCGAACACCCCCGCTCGAGGTCGAGGAGTTGCGCCGCCTCGTGGACAGCGGCGAGATCCACACGGTCATCCTCGCCTTCCCCGACATGCAGGGCCGTCTGCAGGGCAAGCGGTTCGCCGCACCGTTCTTCCTCGGCGAGGTGCTGAAGCACGGCACCGAGGGCTGCAACTACCTGCTCGCGGTGGACGCCGACATGAACACCGTCGACGGCTACGCCATGTCCTCCTGGGAGCGCGGATACGGCGATTTCGCGATGCGTCCCGACACCGCCACGCTGCGCCGCGTCCCCTGGCAGCCCGGCACCGCGCTGCTCGTCGCCGACCTCGCCTGGAACGACGGCTCACCGGTCGTCGAGGCGCCGCGCCAGATCCTGCGCCGTCAGATCGAGCGCCTCGCCCAGGCCGGACTGGCGAAGGAGGGGCAGAGGTGGACCGCGCAGGTGGGCACGGAGCTGGAGTTCATCGTCTTCCGCGACACCTACGAGGACGCCTGGAAGCGCGCCTACCGCGACCTCACCCCGTCCAACCAGTACAACAGCGACTACTCGATCCTCGGCACCGGCCGCGTCGAGCCCCTCCTCGCCCGCATCCGCAACGAGATGGCGGGCGCCGGGCTCACGGTCGAGTCCGCCAAGGGAGAGTGCAACCTCGGCCAGCACGAGATCGTCTTCCGCTACGACGAGGCGCTCACCACCTGCGACCAGCACGCCATCTACAAGACCGGCGCCAAGGAGATCGCCTCCCAGGAGGGCATGGCGCTCACCTTCATGGCCAAGTTCAACGAGCGTGAGGGCAACTCCTGCCACATCCACCTCTCCCTGACGGACGAGGAGGGGCGCCCGGTGATGGCCGGGGACGGTCCTGGCGGGATGTCCCCGGTGATGGAGCACTTCCTCGCCGGGCAGCTGGCCGCCCTGCGCGATTTCACGCTCCTCTACGCGCCCAACATCAACTCCTACAAGCGGTTCCGGCCCGGCTCCTTCGCCCCCACGGCCGTCGCCTGGGGCTTCGACAACCGCACGTGCGCGCTGCGCGTCGTCGGCCGCGGCCCGTCGCTGCGCCTGGAGAACCGGGTGCCCGGCGGGGACGTCAACCCCCACCTCGCCGTGGCCGGCCTCATCGCCGCAGGCCTGTACGGCATCGAGAACGAGCTGACCCTGCCGGCACCCTGCGAGGGCAACGCCTACGCCGCCGCCGACGGCGGTCGCGTCCCGAGCGTCCCCACGACGCTGGCCGAAGCCGCTGTTCTCTGGGAACGCAGCGAGATCGCCCGCGCGGCCTTCGGGGACGAAGTCGTCGAGCACTACGTGAACATGGCGCGCGTCGAACTGGACGCGTTCGACGGCGCGGTCACCGACTGGGAGCGGTTCCGTTCCTTCGAACGCATGTGAGAACGCGTTGCACGCGCACGCACGTGGGGGGAACGCCGTCGAATGACGGCGTTCCCCCCATTTTCGTTCCCGGACATGACTGTGGCCACGGCGAAGCCGTGGCCACAGGGTGTTCAGGCGCCGATCATCCCGGCGGCGAGCGTCGACCCGTCCTGCGGGTCGATGAGCAGGAACGAGCCGGTCCGCCGGTTCTCCAGGTAGTCGTCCACGGCGAGCGGTTCGGCGGTACGGATCCGCACGCCGCCGATGTCGTTGACGGACAGGACGTCGTCGCAGGGCAGCCGGCTGCCGTCGGTGACGTCCAGGCGGTAGTCGATCTGCTCCACGATCGCGGGGACCGTCCTCGTGGTGTGCTTGAGCAGCACACGCTGTCGCGGGCCCAGCGGGCGGTCGTGCAAGTTGCAGACCTTGGCGCTGATCTGGCGAACCGTCTGCGGAGCGGGGCCCGCGGTCAGCATGTCGCCGCGGGAGATGTCGACGTCGTCGGCGAGCCGGACCGCCACCGACTGGAGTGCCCTCACGGTGTCGGTCTCGCGGCCGAGCACGGTGAGCCCGGCGACCGTGGAGGTCACCCCGGACGGCTGCACGACCACCGGGTCGCCGACCTCGAGCACGCCGGAGGCGACCTGCCCGGTCAGCCAGCGCTCCACCGACTGCCGGTCGCCCGAGGGGTTGCGGACCACGTACTGGACCGGGAGCCGCACGGGCATGCCGGCCGGTTCGGTGCCGAGCGGCACGTTCTCCAGGTGGGACAGCAGCGTGTCGCCGCCGTACCAGTCCATGTGCGCCGACGGCTCCACCACGTTGTCACCGGTCAGCGCCGACATCGGGATGGAGGTGACGTCGGCGATGCCCAGCTTGCGGGCCCGCTCGGCGAACTCCTGCGCGATCTCGGCGAAGACGGACTCCTGGTAGCCGACGGCGTCCATCTTGTTGACCGCCAGGACGATCTGCGGGACCCGGAGCAGGGCCGCGATCGCGCAGTGCTTCATCGTCTGGGCGACCACGCCGTGGCGCGCGTCCACGAGGATCACCGCCAGGTCCGCGGTGGACGCCCCGGTCACCATGTTGCGCGTGAACTGCACGTGGCCCGGTGTGTCCGCGAGGATGAACCGCCTCTTGGGCGTCGCGAAGTAGCGGTAGGCCACGTCGATGGTGATGCCCTGCTCCCGTTCCGCCCGCAGGCCGTCGGTGAGCAGCGCCAGGTCGGGCCCGTCCTGGCCCCGCCTGCGTGAAGCCTCCTCGATGGCCGCCGCCTGGTCGGCGAGGACGGACTTGGTGTCGTACAGCAGTCGTCCGACCAAGGTGGACTTGCCGTCGTCGACCGAGCCACAGGTGGCCAGCCGCAGCAGGCCACCCTGGAACCGGTCGGACGCACCGCTCTGAACTGCCTTTTCAGTGACGCCCGTTGACATGTCTAGAAGTATCCTTCTCGCTTGCGGTCCTCCATGGCGGCCTCGGACATCCGGTCGTCGGCCCTGCTCGCACCGCGCTCGGTCACCCGGCTCGCTGCGATCTCCGCGATCACGGCGCCGACCGTCGAGGCCGACGAGTCGACCGCGCCGGTGCAGGACATGTCGCCGACCGTCCGGTACCGGACCTGGCGCTCGGTCAGGGACTCGCCGTCCCGGGGGCCGCCCCACTCGCCGGGCGCCAGCCACATGCCGTCGCGCTGGAACACCTCGCGCCAGTGCGCGAAGTAGATCTCCGGCAGTTCGATGTTCTCCTGCTCGATGTACTGCCAGACGTCGAGTTCGGTCCAGTTGGACAGGGGGAAGACCCGGACGTGCTCGCCCGGCTGGTGGCGCCCGTTGTACAGCTGCCACAGCTCGGGCCGCTGCCGGCGCGGATCCCAGCCGCCGAACTCGTCCCGCAGGCTGAAGATCCGCTCCTTGGCGCGGGCCTTCTCCTCGTCGCGCCGGCCGCCGCCGAAGACCGCACCGAAGCGGCCATCACGGACCGCGTCGAGCAGCGGTACGGTCTGCAGCGGATTGCGGGTGCCGTCGGGGCGCTCGCGGAGCCTTCCGTCGTCGATGTACGACTGCACGGACGCCACCTCGAGGTGGAGGCCGTGCTTCTCGACGATGCGGTCGCGGTAGGCGATCACCTCGGGGAAGTTGTGGCCGGTGTCCACGTGCAGCAGGGAGAACGGCAGGGGCGCCGGGGCGAACGCCTTGAGCGCCACGTGCAGCATGACGATCGAGTCCTTGCCGCCGGAGAACAGCAGCGTCGACCGGTCGAACTCTCCCGCCACCTCGCGGAAGATGTGTGCCGCCTCGGCTTCCAGGGCCTCGAGATGGGGCATGGGCGAAGCCGGTGCGGGGGAGGGCTGCGGGCCGGTGAACACGGCCGGGGTGACGACGGTCATGACAGACCTCGCTCGGTGAGCAGCGCGTGCACCTGCCGGACCGACTCCTCGACGGTCTGGTCCTGGGTCTCGATGCGCAGCTGGGGGCTGACCGGAGCCTCGTAGGGGTCGTCCGCGCCGGTGAGGCCGCTGAGCTCGCCCGCGGCCTGCTTGGCGTACAGGCTCTTCACGTCCCGGTCCGCGCAGATCTCCAGCGGAGTGGCCACGTGCACCTCGAGATAGGGGATGCCCTGTGCGGCGTGCTGGTCACGCACCGCCTCCCGTGACATCGCGTACGGAGCGATGACCGGTACGAGCACGGTGACACCGTGCGCGGCGAGCAGCCCGGCCACGAAGCCGATCCGGCGCACGTTGGTGTCCCGGTCCTCCTTCGAGAAGCCCAGCTCCGCCGAGAGCGCCGCACGGACCTCGTCGCCGTCGAGCACCTGCACTCGGTGTCCCTCGGCCCGCAGCCGCTCGGCGAGGCCCGTCGCGATGGTGGTCTTGCCCGCGCTCGGCAGTCCGGTCAGCCAGACCGTGCCGCCCTGCCACGCGGCTGGTGTGCCATTGGGTTCGGTCATGCGGGGATCTCCGTTTCGCGGGAGCTGTGGACCGGCTCGTCGGCAGGGGCGATGCGCACCGTGGTGCCGGCTCCTGCGAGCGCCTGGCTGACGGGGTCGGGAGTACGTCCGTCCGCGATGCGTACGGTGGCGACTCCGCCGGTGAGTGCCTCGCGCGCGGCGATGAGCTTGAGTGCCATGCCGCCGGTGGCGGACGGGTCGGGCGGGCCGGTCGGGGATATGTGATGGGTGTCCTGCAGGCTGGTGGGGTCTTCGGGGTCGGCGAGTACGCCGGGTGCCCCGGTGAGCAGCAGGAGCTGGTCGGCGCCGAGCGCGACGGCGAGCGCCGCCGCGACCCGGTCGGCGTCGACGTTGACCGGGTGGTTGTTCTCGTCGATGGCGGGCGGCGAGACGACCGGGACATGGCCGATGCGCAGCAGCGTGTCGAGCAGTTCGGTCCGGACCTTCTCGAGCCGGCCGCTGTGGTTGTCGCGGATCATCACGGTGCGGCCGTCGACGACGGAGCGGACGACGGACTTGCGGCGGGCGCGGAGCATGCCGCCGTCCATGCCGCTGAGTCCGACCGCGGGCACGTCGTGGCGGGCGAGCTCCGCGACCAGCTTGGGCTTGACCGAGCCGGTCAGCGCGAGGACGACCACCTCGAGCGTGGCCGGGTCGGTGTAGCGCGTGGTGACGTTGTCCGGGGCGACGAGCGTGCGCTGCGGGACGCCGAGTTCTCCGGCGAGCCGCCTGATCTCTCCGGAGCCTCCGTGGACCAGGACGATGGAGTGCCCCGCGTGGACGAGGCGGGCGATGTCGGCGCAGATGCCCGCGGCGTCCACGGCGGGATTGCCGCCGCATTTGACGACGGTGAGGGGTGTGGTGGTCACGGTCTCTCCGTGTGCGTGGGCGGGAGGGGCTAGAGGGGGTGGAGGCCGGGGAAGGTCAGGCCGAGGGTTTCGGGCCGGCCCATGCGGATGTTGAGGCACTGGACGGCGTTGCCCGCGCCGCCCTTGACGAGGTTGTCGAGGGCGCCGATGGCGGTCAGGCGTCCGGTGTCCTCGTCGAGGGCGTAGCCGACGTCGCAGAAGTTGGATCCCAGGAGGATCTTCGGGTCGGGATAGCGGAAGATGCCGCGCTGGTGGGCGACGATGCGGACGAAGGGTTCCGCGGCGTACTGCTCGCGATAGGCCCGCCGGATGGCGGACTTGTCGACGCCGGGGCGCAGGGTGGCGCGGGCGATGGTCTGGACCCCGCGGACGGCTTCGACACCGGTGGCGGTCATCGCCGCCGGCACTCCTCCCAGGTGCTGGGAGATCTCCGCCTCGTGGCGGTGGCTGGTCGGAGCGAACACCCGCATCGCGCCGCTGCGTTCGGCGTGCAGGTTCGCCGGGCCGGCGGTGGAGCCGGAGCCGCTGGAGCCGGTGCGGGCGTCGATCTGGACCCCCGCAGCGGTGTCGATCAGACCGTGCGCGACGAGCGGGTAGAGCGACAGGACGCCCGACGTGGCCATGCAGCCGGGCACGCTGATCAGGTTCGCGCTGCGCAGCCGCTCGCGGTGCAGTTCGGGCAGGCCGGGCACGAAGGCGTCCAGCAGGTGCGGGGCCTGGTGCTTCTCGCCGTAGTAGCGCTCGAAGGTCTCCGCGTCGTCGAGGCGGAAGTCACCGGTCAGGTCGATGACGAGCCCGGCCCGCTGGGTCCAGTAGTCGATCTGGGTCATCACGGCCCGGTGCGGCAGGGCCAGGAAGACCGCGTCGCACTCCCCGACCTCGTCGGCGGAGCAGAACAGCAGATCGGTGGAGCCCCGCAGGTTCGGATGCACGCCGTCGATGCGCTTGCCGGGGAAGCGCGAGGACACCGCGCCCACCAGCTCGACCTCGGGGTGGCCGATCAGCAGCCGCAGCAGCTCCCCGCCGATATAGCCGGCCGCTCCGGCCACCGCCACCCGTATCACGACTCCACCCCGATCACGAATTCGCTCAAGGCCACGGCCATGCGACTTTCTCCCGTCCACTCACATATGCCTGTTTTGACCGGCGCAATCTTCCGCCGCATCGAAATGGCAACCTACGAACCCATCCGTCCTGCGCACGTCCGCGGCAAAGCCATTCCCGGTGACGCATTGGGATGACATTCCGGCCGCGTGGCTACGCGTCCCGATTACTCGGCGGCAATCCGGCCCGTGTCACCCTGAAAGACGGACCGTAGGGTCCGCCCTGTTTCATCAATTGATCGCTCATCACTGCCGAACACCAAACCCTGGAGGGTCGCGGCGTGAAATCTGTACTCATCCTCTCCAAGCTGCATTTCGGCGGCGTGGCCCTGATCGCCGAGCAGCTGCGTGCCCGTGGGCTGCGTTCGGTGCTGGTCTCCGAACTGCCCGACAACCGTCACCGCGACACATGCGATGACCATGTCGTGTTCGACTGGTTCGGCGAGGACCTGTCCGTACTCACGACCCGGCTCGAAGAGCGCGGCATTGTCCCCGTCGCCGTCGTCAACATGCTCGAATCGCTGGCCTCCTGGCAGATGGGCCTGGCCGCGCACTACGGCATTGCGGGCGCCGAGGAAAACCGCCCCGTGCTGCTCGACAAGGTGCTGGTCCGAGAGCGCATGCAGGCCCTGGGACTGTCCGGCATCCGCTTCTCGAAGGACCCGGCGGCAGTGGACTTCTTCCCCGCCATCGTCAAACCCTCGCGTGATTCCGGGGCCTCGCGGCTGGTCAGCCGGGTGGACGGTCCGCAGGAGCTCCTCGACTACCAGGACCGCCTGGCCGAGGCAGGCCTGGCCGGCACCGAGCTGATCGTCGAGGAGTACCTGCCCGGAGTCGAGTTCTCCGTGGACGGCCCCGTCGTCGGTGGCCGTTTCCATCCGGTCCTGGCGGTCGAGAAGCCCGAGCACGACCACGTCCGGCACCATGACGCGGGACTCGAGTTCCATCCGCCTCAGCAGGATCACGTGCGCGAAGGCGTGCGGGTCCTGTGCGAGAGGATCACCGCGCTCTGCACCGACCTCGGTCTCGACCAGTTCTGGCTGCACTTCGAGGGCCGGGCCGCCGAGGACGGCCGCACGGAGCTCATCGAGATCAACCCCCGCCCCGGCGGCGGCATGATCCCCGCATCGGTCCGCGAGATCAGCGGGATCGACCCGATCGGGGCGCTGGTCTCCATGGCGCTGGGGGAATTCACGGTGGACGGTCCGATTCCCCTCCGGGACCGGCCGGTCATCGGCTGGATTGACATGGAGGGCCACGAGCTCGGCACCGTCGAGGTGGACACCACGGAAGATGATCTGCGCGAACTGCCCGGGTTCGTCGGCGCACAGATCACCCATGGCTACCGGATCACCGACCTGGAGCAGGAGAATTTCTTCCTCCGCTTCGCGGTCGTCGCCGATTCCGTGACTCAGCTGCGTGAGCGCGTGGAGACCGTACAGAACAGAATCGAATACCGCATCACGCCCCCGCAGGCGAGTTGAACGACGAGGTAAGCAAAACCCGCAGCCGCAGCGGATAAGAGTCAGCGTGATACGTCAACGCGAAGTCGGTTGTCGCGGACGTGCGCGGCCGATGGACCTCTCTATTGTCCCATCGGCGCGGCAGATCGACGAAATCCTAAGAGGAAGAACCGCCACCGAGGTGGAGGCATGGAGGGTGAGTGAGTACCGACACAACGACCTGGGCGTACACAGGTCGGCGATACACCATGTATCGATTTCCGGCAGATGTGGAACGCGATCTGAAGGCGTTGAACAAGCCTGACAATGTGCGCGCACTGCTGGCATGGCTCGCGGACCTGGTGTGGATGGCCGGCTGTGTCCTGCTGTGCGTGTACGGATCGTATTGGTTCTATCCCCTGGCAGCGCTCGTCATCGGTGCCAGGCAGCGCGGTTTGTCGACGATCCTTCACGACTGTGCGCACGGGGTCGGCATATCGAACCGCCGGCTGCAGATGTTCGTCGGCACCGTGCTGACCGCATACCCGATCTTCCAGCAGCACTACGCCTACAAGGTGTCGCACGTCTACACGCACCACCCCCGACTCGGCAGCCCCGAGCTCGACCCCGACCTGCGCTTCTTCATCGAGCAGGGGGCCTATCGGCAGGACACGGCGCCGTCGTACATCCGGCGGGTCGTGCTGATGCCGCTGCTCGGCTCCCAGACGTGGGCCTACATCCGTTATCTCATCCAGAACCGCTACCGGGTCCTCACCGGGGCGGAGAAGACGTCGGCCTCCGCCAACCCCGTGCAGCGGCGCAAGCGGATCCTCGACGGGCTCGGCTTCTGGGTGTTCTGGGCGACCGTCACCGGTGCGGCCTGGCAGGGGGACTGGCTCCTCGAGCTGGCGCTCTTCTGGGTCGTCCCGTACCTGACGAGCTTCCAGATCCTGGGCTGGTACATCGAGCTGTCGGAGCACACGCCCCTGGTGCGGGACTCCTCGGTGGACCTCTACATGACGCGCAACCGCAAGAGCCGCCTGTGGGAGCGGCTGCTCACCGGGATCCACAACGACCACTTCCACCTGGAGCACCATCTCGACCCGCGTACCCCCTTCTACAACCTGCCGCAGGCACGCGAGATACGCATGCGCGACCCCAAGTACGCAGAGGTCGACGGCCAGTTCGGCGGCCTGTGGCACCGCGGTCCGCAGGGGCAGCCGAGCGCGATCAACGCGATCGTCCGCTCCATGGTCAGGGAAAAGGAGGACAAGGGTGTCGCAGCATGAGGGAGTCATGAAAGCCAAGACATTCCGTACCGCCGAGACGGCGGCCATTCACGGCGGATACGAATGGCGGCTCGGCATCACACCGCCGATCGTCACGCCGATCTTCCAGACCTCCGCGTACGAACTGCCCAGTACGGCGGACGCGGCCGGGATCTTCGACCTCCAGCAGGACGGACATGCCTACACGCGCCTGAACAACCCCACGTGCGATGTGCTCGAGGAGCGCATGGCCGCCGTGGAGGGGGCCGCCGCCGGTCTCGCCGTGGCCTCCGGGCAGGCGGCGATCGCGCTCGCCGTGCTGAACCTGTGCCAGGCCGGGGACAACATCGTCAGCTCCAACGAGCTGTACGGCGGCACGTGGAACCTGCTGGCCAACACCCTCAAGCGGATGGGCATCGAGACCCGCTTCGTCAGTCCCTCGGACCCGAAGAACTTCGCCGCCGCCACGGACGAGCGCACCCGCCTCTACTTCGGCGAGACGCTGCCCAACCCGCGGCTGAGCATCTTCCCCATCGAGGCCGTCGCCGAGCTGGCGGAGCAGGCGGGTGTGCCGCTGATCCTCGACAACACGATGGTCCCGTACGTGTGCCGGCCGATGGAGCACGGTGCCCACATCGTGGTCTACTCCGCCACCAAGTACATCGGCGGGCACGGATCGACCCTCGGCGGGCTCATCCTCGACTCCGGACGCTTCGACTGGGAGGCCCACGCGGAGCGCCACCCGCTGCTGACCCAGCCGGACGCGGCGCACGGCGGAGCGGTGTGGACGCGTACCGGAAAGAGCCTGGACACTGCGCTCGGGCGGAGCAGCTACCTGCTCAAGGCCCGCGAGACCCTGATGCGCGACCTGGGCCCCTGCCTCAGCCCGTTCAACGCCTGGCTGCTGCTCCAGGGCATGGAGACGCTGCACCTGCGGATGCGCGCCCACGGGGAGAACGCGGCCGCAGTGGCACGCTTCCTCGAGCAGCACCCCAAGGTCGGCGCGGTGCGCCATCCCAGTCTCGCCACCGGCGAGCAGGCCGAGCTCGCCGCCCGCTACTTCGGTGCGAACGGCGGCCCGCTCGTCCAGTTCGAGCTGAAGGGCGGACGGGAGGCCGGCTGCACGTTCATCGAGTCGCTCGGGCTCATCTCGCACGCGACGAACGTCGGTGACGTCCGCTCGCTGGCCACCCACCCGGCCTCGACCACCCATGCGCAGCTTCCCGAGCAGGAGCAGCTCGCTGCCGGAGTCACCCAGGGATCCATCCGCCTCGCCGTCGGCATCGAGCACATCGACGATCTGCTGGCCGACCTCGGTCAGGCGCTGGACCGCGCATGACCCGGCCGCTCGTCGCCCTCGCATGCGCGGCCGAGACCTGGGACGACGTACGGCACGACGCGGTGCGCCATGCCTACGTCGCCGCGCTGGAGGAGGTGTCCGAGTGCGACGTCGCCCTGATCCCGGGGGCCGGCCGCACCTTCGCCGCCCACCTTGGCCGGTTCGACGGACTGGTGCTCGGCGGTCATGAGACGAACGTCGCGCCCGAGCGCTACGCGGCGTCGGCCGGGCCCGGCCCGTTCGATCCCGATCGCGACGCGCTCGCGCTCGCGCTGATCCCGGCGGCCGTCGAGGCCGGTCTCCCCCTCCTCGGCATCTGCCGGGGGCTGCAGGAGCTGAACGTCGCCCATGGCGGCACCCTGCGCGTCATCGAGTCGGGTGCCCATCGCGAGGACCTCTCGCTGCCGCGGGACGAGCAGTACCTTCCCGCGCACGAGATCCGGATCGCCGGGGGCGGAACGCTGGACGAGCTGACCGACCGCGTCGGCTCGGCCCGGGTGAACTCCCTCCACGGCCAGGCGATCGACCGTCTGGGGGCGGGGCTTCGGACCGAAGCCGTCGCCCCCGACGGGGTCATCGAGGCGGTGTCCGTCGCCGACGGCGGACACCCCTTCGGCTTCGCCGTGCAGTGGCATCCCGAGTGGTACGCCACCACGGACCCGCTGTCGCGGAGGATCTTCCACGCATTCGGTGAGGCTGTCCGGAAACACACGGCGGGCCGCTGACTTCTGGAGAACTGACAATCTTGAAAACGTTTCCCGTCACCGAAGACCCCAGGGTCATCACCCCCGGCCTTCCCGCACCTCTCAGCCGTCATCTGGAGGTTGCCACCCTCTTCACCCAGGAACATCCGCTCATCCTGGAGTCGGGCCGTTCGCTTTCGCACGTCCAGGTCGCCTACGAGCAGTACGGGACCCCGTCGCCCCACCACGACAACACGGTGTTCGTCTGCCATGCCCTGACCGGGGACTCACACCCGGCGCGGCACGATCCGGACGACATCCCGGGGTGGTGGGACGTCATGGTCGGCCCGGGCCGGCCCATCGACACCGACGTCTTCCACGTCGTGTCCGCCAACGTGCTGGGCGGCTGCGCGGGCACGACGGGGCCGCTGTCCCCGGGCGTGACCGGCCGCCCGCTCGGAGCGGACTTCCCCGAGGTCACGCTCGCGGACATGGTCACCGTGCACCGGGCGCTGCTCCGGCACCTCGGAGTCGGCCGCCTGCACTCGGTGGTCGGCGGCTCGATGGGCGGCATGCAGACGCTGGAGTGGCTGCTGCGCCATCCCGGCGACGCGAGCCGCTTCGTACTCATCGGCACGGCGCCCCGGCTGACCACCGACGGCCTGGCGGCCCACGCGGTCGGCCGGGCGGCGATCCGCTCCGACCCGGCTTTCGACGGCGGCCGTTACGTGGACGGCCTCTTCGGGACGGGCCCCCGACGGGGCCTGGGGATCGCGCGGATGGTCGCCCACCTCACGTACATGTCTCCCGAATCACTGGAGGCCAAGTTCGGGCGCGCGGTCCAGACCGGCCACGAGCCCGTCGGCCCGGCGCGCGGACGCTATGCCATCGAGCGCTATCTCGAGCACCAGGCCGGCAAGTTCGTGGACCGCTTCGACGCCAACACGTATCTCCACCTCACGAGCGCGATGGACCGGTTCAACGCCTTCTCCCGGCCGCACGTCCTGTCTCCGGACGCCGATCCCGCGGTCCACGTGTTCAGTTTCGCCTCGGACCGGCTCTTCGGCAGCGACGTCACCGGGGAACTCCTGGACGAGCTGAAGGCCACGGGGCTCACGGAGGTCACCCACTACCGGGACACCACGTCGCGCGCCGGTCACGACGCCTTTCTGCTCGAGGTCCCCGGCTATCTGGACGAGCTGAGAGCCGTCCTCATGCCGTCCGCCGTGTGACGCCGCACCCCCTGAGCAGTTCACACCTTCATCCGCAACGTCTGTAGGGACATGTCTTGATCGAGAACGCACCGACCGCAGTGAACACCCAGGGCGGGGACCTGAGAGGTCTCCACGACCGGGAGTACCTGGACCTGGGGACCTGCGTGAACCGCTACGGTCCGCCTCCCGTCGTGGCAGCCGCACTGCGGTCCATCAAGCCGGAGGACCTCCTCGCGCACCCCTACGGAGCCGAGGAGCGCTTCACCGAGGCCTACGCGCACTTCATGCGGACGGCGCCGGAGCACCTGATACCGGGGCGCGGGATCACCGAGTTCATCCGCGTCCTCGCCGAGATCCTGCCGACGGAGCAGGTCGCCGTCGTCACGCCCGACTACACCGACACCATCCGCTGGTTCCCCACGCATCTGGACCCGCCGTCGGGCACCGTGGAGACGGCGCAGTCGCGCCTGGACCGGGTGGCCGAAGGCATGCGGAACCACCCCTACGTCTTCCTCTCCAACCCGAACAACCCGCTGGGCTTCTACCTGCACCGGGACGACCTGGTGGAGATCTGCCGCGCCAACCCGGACTCGGTCCTCATCGTCGACGAGGCGTACATCGAGTTCCTGCCCGAGCACCGCGAACTCTCCATGACGCAGACCGGCTTGAAGAACGTGGTCGTGCTGCGCTCCCCGAACAAGTTCTTCGGCATCGCCGGCACCCGCACCGGCGCGCTGTGGACGCTGAACCGGGAGATTCACGCCAAGGTGTCCGAGCGCAAGCGCAACTGGGCCCTCTCCTACGTCGATGTGGCGCTGGCCACCGCCGCCCTCGCCGACACCGACTGGGAGGACCGCACCCGGTCCGCGCTGCAGACCAACGCCCTCCTCCTGGAGGAGATCATCGGCGACCGGTTCCCCGGCCTGGTGCGCGGCGTCCCCGTGCACTACCGCTTCATCGCCGTCGACGACCCCATCGAGGCGCACCAGTTCTTCCTCGACCACGGGGTGGCCGTACGGGCCTTCGACGGCAAGCAGCCGGGGCGCATCTCCGGGCTGCGCATCACGGCACCCACCTCCGCGGAGCTGGCGAACCTCAAGGCCTCGATGACCCCGCAGCTGTCGTACGCGTGAGCGCCGGCTGACCGCAGCATGCCGCCCCCGTCTTCCGGCGGGGGCGGCATCGTGCTGTCGGCCGGCGCCGGGCCGTCACCCGGCCGGCGTTCGGCACGCGAAGGGCCGGGGGCGTTCGTGCCCCCGGCCCTTCGTACGCGCAATCGCGTGTTACGAGGCGCTCTGCCTGCGTCCGTCGATCAGCAGGGCGAGGTCCGCGATGGTCCTGTCGCCGATCAGCTCGGTCATCTCCACCTGGACCGAAGTCTCCTGGAGGATGCGGTACTGCACGCCGACCGTCTGCAGCGAGGTGGCGGCGAGCTCGCGCAGGGTCCGCGCGGCGACCTCCTCGGACTCGGACAGCTGCAGCGCCGCCCGGACGGTGTCCTGCAGCCACGACAGCGTGGTGGGCGCTGCCTCGACACTTTTCTGCACTTCGGTGACTCCTTCGTTGGGTGACTGGAGGCGGGGGCGGCTCATGCGGCCCGCAGCAGGACGCACATCCGCAGCCCTGACACGCTCGACGCCAGCAGGTAGAGCCCGCCCGGGCGGATATGGCCGGCCGACTGCCGGTCGACGAGGTTGATCAGCGGGTCCGCGGCGAAGCAGTGCCCGACCCTGGTGATGTTGGTGGTGACCAGCTGGGCCGGGTGGAACCCGGCCTGGAGCTCCTTCATCATCACGATCGGCAGGAAGATGTTGTTGTGCAGCAGGGCGTCGATCTCCTCGACGCCGATGCCGGCCTCGGCGAAGAGCCGCTGGTTGGCCGTCTTGGCCAGGTCGGAGCTGATCTCGGTGCCCCGGAGCATGGAGGCCGGGTCCTGGGCATGCGCGTCCGCGACCCACTCGTAGGACTCGGGAGCGCCGTCCACCGGTTGCGAGACCAGGCAGGCGGCCGCGCCGTCGCTGAACAGGGCGAAGTCGGCCAGCCGCGCGGACTCGTCGGGCGCCGCGTCGGTGGTGATCACCAGCACGGTCCGGTGCCGGCCCGCGGCGACCATGGTGGCAGCCGTCTGCAGACCGGTGAGCAGGGTCGCGCACCGGTTCAGGGTGATCCCGGTGACCGGGACGCCGCTGAGTCCGAGGCCGTGCAGGACCGCCGAGATCAGGTCACCGTGCGCCCCGACCTCGCCGGGGAACGTGGTGGAGCACAGGACGAGCGCGTCGATCCCGTCCGGTGCGATGCCCGCGGCGTCGAGGGTCTGCCGGCCGGCCCGTACGGCGAGCTCGGCCGTGTCGAGCTCCGTACGGTGCACGGTGCCCCAGCCCCACATCGTGGCATCGGGCAACATCCGCTTCTCGTCGACGAATTCAGTGAATCCCTTGATCTCGGAGTGATCCGTCGCGATCTCGCCGAGCACGTACCTGGGCGCGCGCAGTACCACGCGCGGGGTTTCAGCCATCGTCATGTCAGCTCGTCCGCCTGTGCAGGAAGTCGCCGATCAGACGCATCGCGTCCCTGGACGTCTCGAGCACCGCCGAGAGTTGGAGGAAGCCGTGCGGCAGATCCTTGTACGGGTGGAACTCCACGTCCACACCCGCATCGGAAAGGGTCTTCGCGTACTCCTCGCCCTCGTCGTACAGCGGGCAGTACTCGGCGGTCATGAGCAGGGCCGGCGGAAGTCCGCTGTGATCGGCCGCCTTGGCCGGTGAGGCATAGGGCGATTCGCCGTCGGCGGGATCGGCGAGGTAGTGCCCCCAGAACCAGCCCGACGACTCCGCGTTGAAGAACATCGGATCGACGTGGTCCCGCATGGACTGCGTCGTGGCGTCATTGCGCGTCGGCGGGTAGACGAGCACCTGGGCGGAGATCTTCGGCCCGCCCTTGTCCCGGGCCATCAGGGCCATGACCGCGGCGAGATTGCCGCCGGAGCTGTCTCCGGCCACGGCTATGCGGGTGGGGTCGGCGCCGAGTTCGGACGCGTGCTCGCCCACCCACTCCAGGGCGGCGTAGCAGTCGTCGATGGCGGCCGGGAACGGGTGCTCGGGTGCGAGGCGGTAGCCGACGGACACGACCACGCAGGGGGTCAGGCTGGCCACCGCGCGGCAGATGGCCTCGCAGGTGTCCAGGGATCCGACGACCCAGCCGCCGCCGAAGAAGTACACCACCACGGGGAGCGGGCCGTCGTCCGCGCTCTCGGTCTGCGGGCGGTACGCCCGCAGGGTCATCGGACCCGTCGGACCGTCGATGTCGAAGTCGAATACCTCTTTGGGTTCTTTTACCCAATCCCAGATCTCGGCTTCGGTATCCCGATCTGCCACCCGGGCCTGTTCCACCGGCATGGTGTACAGCGGCGTGAATCCGGTGGCGACGCGATAGTCCCTGATTCCCGTGTAGAGCGGGTCAAGTGGCATGAAAAATCCCTCAGCTCCCAGGACTGCATAAAGAAAATCCGGTCCACCGTCGAGAGTGCACGGACCCGGACCGCAGGGGGGTAACCCAGGTGATGAGCCGGGCTGGGAGGGGTCAGCGTAATGTGTCCCGCTCAATGAACTTGCCGCGGACGCTGGGGAGTCTGCGGCATCGTAGCCTCCCTTTCGGCCCGAGAAGGTGCAAGACACACGGAACAAAGGGGACACGGCGTGAGTACCATGGAGTCGGACCGGGCGAAAATAGACAAACCGCGGCTCCGTGACACGCTGCGCGGCCTGCCCCGCCGGGTCTGGATCGTCAGTCTCGGCAGCCTGATCCTGAGCGCCGGCAGCTTCCTGCCCACGTTCATCGTGCTCTATCTGGCCGGCGACGGGCACTCCTCGACGGCCGCGGGACTCGTCCTCGGCGCTTCCGGCGTGGGCAGTGTGCTCGGCAGCGTCATCGGCGGCCACCTCACCGACACCATCGGCCGGCGCCCGGCCATCCTGCTGTCCGTCGTGGCCACCGCGGGTCTGACGGCGCTGGTGCCGTTCGTCGGTCCGATCGCGCTCATCGTGGCGCTGGTCGGTCTCATCGGCCTGGTGTCGCAGATCCACCGCCCGGCCATGGCCGCGGTGCTCGTCGACTCCGTGACGGCTGATCAGCGGCTGGCCGCCTTCGGCGTGCTGCGGTTCGCCCAGAACATCGGCGTCGCCCTGGGCGGCGCCGTCGGCGGCGTGGTCGCCAGCATCTCCTACACGGGGCTCTTCGTCGGCGAGGCCGCGGCGCTGCTGCTGTTCGGCCTGATCGTGACCGTGCTGCTGCGGGACAAGCCCGGTGCGCAGACCGACGCCGAGGAGACGGATGCGGAGACGGAGAAGGAGAAGGAGGTCGGGTACCGGCAGGCGCTCGGCGACCCCACCCTGGTCCGCTTCCTGCTGATGAGCGTGTTCGCCATGTTCGTCTACATCCAGACCACCGTCGGCCTGCCCCTGCACGTCGCCGACGTGGGCATGAGCGCCCGCGATTTCGGTCTCCTCATGGCGCTCAACGGCGTGCTGGTCGTGCTCTTCGAACTGCCCCTCATCGGAGTGGTCTCCAAGTACCGGCCGCACTACGTCCTGGCCGTCGGCAACCTCTTCACCTGCGTCGGTCTGTCCCTGACCGGGTTCACGACCGGCATGGGCCTGCTGGCGGTGACGGTGCTGATCTGGACGATCGGCGAGATGGTCTTCTCCTCCATCGCCCAGGCCCATCTGGCGAGTCTGACCCCGCCCGGCATGGTCGGGCGCTACCAGGGGCTGTACGGCGCCGCGTACACGATCGGCACCGGCGCGGGACCGATCATCGGCGGCGCCGTGTACATGTTCGCGCCCTGGGCCCTGTGGGCCATGGTCGGCGTCCTCGGGCTGGTGAGCGCCCAGCTCTGCCTGCGACTGCGCCGCCCGGACGACGCGGTGGCCGTCGCGCATTCCTGATAGTTCGACATGTGACAGGAGAAAACCGGTGAGTGACTTCGAAGGACTCGTGGCGATCGTCACGGGCGGTGCCCAGGGCATCGGTCTGGCCACGGCGAAACTGCTGACCAGCAGGGGCGCGAAGGTCGCCGTCCTCGACCTCAAGACGGAGGGCCTTCCGGACGACGTCTTCGGCGTCCAGGCCGACGTCGGCGACGACGCCCAGGTCGAGGCGGCGGTGGAGGCCGTGGTCGAGCGGTTCGGCCGCCTCGACATCGTGGTGAACAACGCCGGCATACCGGCGGTCGGAGATGTCGCCACGAACAGCTCCGAGGAGTGGCTGAACGTCCTGAACGTGAACGTGGTCGGCATGGTCAGGGTCGCCCGGTACGCCCTGCCGCACCTGCGCCGCTCGCCCGCCGCCTCGATCGTCAACACGTGCTCGATCGTGGCCTGGGCCGGCCACCAGACGCGCACGCTGTACTCGGCCAGCAAGGGCGCCGTCTACTCGCTGACCCTGGCCATGGCGGCGGACCACTCCCGCGAGGGAATCCGCGTCAACTGCGTCGCACCCGGTACGGCGGACACCCCGTGGGTGGAGAACCAGCTCCAGGGGACGGCGGACCCGGAGGCCGCCCGGGAGTCGCTGATCAAGTTCCTCGCGCCGGGCCGCCTGGTGACGGCCGACGAGGTGGCGGGCGCGATCGCCTACCTGGCGAGCCCGCTGTCGAGCGCCTCCGTCGGCATGATGCTCGCCGTGGACGGCGGACAGCACAGCCTGCGCCTGCGGCCGCAGGACCAGCAGCACCTCATCGGGCGCTGAGCCGCACCGGGTCGTACACGCGAAAGTGCCTTCTGAGCTGGGCCGGTGAACCTCGTCGAGGGGTTCTGCCGGTCCAGCCGGAGGGCACTTTCTGCGTTCAGGGCTCCTGCTCGGCCGCCCCGCCGGGGTAATCGTGGTGATGGCACCGGATAAACCTGCTGGTTCTGTCTCCGTTCGGCCGGTTCTCCAATACTGGAGCCATGACTGTAGAAATCGTTGAATCGATATCCGATCGGCTCGTCGGAAACAAGGTGCACCGCGCCTTTGTCGACCACGAGTTCTTCAAGCAGGTGCACGACCGCGAGCTTTCGCACGAGCACGTCGAGACCTTCCTCGGCCAGTGGTGGCACCCGCTGCACTACTTCCCGACCTTCCTCGCGCGCTGCATTTCCGTCCTGCCCGACATCGAGTCCAAGAGCGCGATCACCCGGATCCTTTCGCAGGAGGCCGGCGCGCGGTCGGCCAAGGGCGCCCACGAGGTGATCTACGCCGACAGCATGGAGAAGGCGGGCTACGACCGCCGCGCGGTGACCGGTTCCCCGATGTTCGCGGAGACCGCCGCGCTGGTGGACTGGTACGAGAAGTGCTCGACGGAGCGGGCCTCCGCGCTCGGCGGCATCTTCGCCACCGAGGTCACGGACCTGCTGATGGTCTCGGCGATCGGCGAGGCGGTCACGCGGGAGTCCGGCACGGAGCGCAACGCGTGGGTCGACATCCATGTCACGCAGGAGCCCGACCACGTCGACCAGGCGACCAACGCCCTGTTCTCGGGTCTCACCCCGGAGCAGGAATGGGAGGTCGTCGAGTCCGCCGAGGAGATGTGGCGCCACTGGACCGCGTTCTTCGACCGGCTCGCCATCGAGACCGGGATGATCGCGCCTTCCTGACGGTCGACTCCGGCGGGCACCGGCCCTCGTCCGGTGTCCGCCGAAGAAGGCGACTGACGCTCACCACGCGAAGGAGTTGACACGTGACCGCCCCCGCCGTAACCGGGTTGACCGATCCCCATCTCTATTCCCACGGCGATCCGCATGCCACCTGGGCACGACTGCGCCGGGAGCGTCCGGTCTCCTGGCACGACGAACCGGATCACGAACCGTTCTGGGCGGTCACGACCTACGACGAGGGCCTTGACGTACTGAGCGACTGGAAGAGGTTCAGCTCGGCCAGGGGAACGTTCCTGCGGCCCAACCTCTCCGATCCGTACCCCGGTGCGGGTGTCATGATGACGCTGTCCGACCCGCCGCGGCACGATGTGCTCCGCAAGGCGGCAGCCGTGCTCTTCACGCCCAAGGCGGCCGCCGGGTTCCGGGCCAGGGCGGCAGAGGTGTCGCGGTCCCTGCTGCGCGGTGTGATCGACGCCGGCCCCCATGACTTCGTCAACCAGGTCGCGGCGCCCTACCCGCTCCAGGTCATCGCCGGTCTGCTCGGTGTCGAGGGTGAGGACGTGGAGCGGGTCGCCGCCTACGCCGAAGCGGCCGTGGGCAACATCGTGGACCTGGACGGAACGGCCGCGCAGCAGGCGCACCTCGAGGTCCTCGCCTACTACGCCGACGTGATCGAGGAGCGCAGGGCGCGACCGACCGACGACGTGGTCTCGGCCTTCGTCCTCGCGCAGGCGGACGGGCTGGACATCACGGACGACGAGATCATCCTGACCTGCGACAACCTGGCCGTGGCAGCCGGGGAGACGACGCGACAGGTGCTCAGCGGCGGGCTGCTCGCGCTGCTCGCCAACCCGGAGCAGCTGGAAGCGCTGCGCTCCGGGGCCGTTCCGCTCAAGTCGGCCATCGAGGAGCTCGTGCGCTGGACGTCGCCGGTGACCCACCTCATGCGCACCGCTGTCACCGACACGACGGTCGGTGACGTCGAGATCAAGGCGGGCCAGGCGGTGAGCGTGTGGCTGTCCTCGCTCAACCGGGACGAGAACGTGTTCGACCGGCCGATGGAACTCCGGCTGGACCGGAACCCCAACCGGCACGTGAGCTTCGGCGGCGGTCGCCATTTCTGCATCGGCGCACCGCTGGCCAGGGTCCTGATCGGGGTCTTCCTCGAAGAAACCCTGCGCAGCGTGGCGAGGATCGAGCTGGTGGGTGAGCCGCGACGCACGCCGTCCTACGTCACCAACAGCCTCGAGTACCTGCCGCTCGCCTTCCACTCTGCGTGATCGAAATTGTCCGGCTCAATCGACCTGCGCTGCGTCGCACCAGGGGGCGTCAATGTCCGTGTATCACGACTCCACGCGGGAGCGATCGGGAATGGACCCGAGGACCGATCTCGTCCGGTCGATATTCGCCGAGATCCTCGGCCTGCCCGCGGTGGGTCCGGACGACGACTTCTTCGAGCTGGGCGGTCAGTCGCTGCTGGCCTCCCGCGTTCTCGGCCGACTGCGTTCCGCGTTCGGGGTTGACGTCACCGCGCGGGAGTTCTTCGGATCGCCGACTCCGGCCGGTCTGACGGGCAAGCTCGACTCGTACCGGACCACACGTCCGCCCGTCGAACGCCAGGAGCGGCCCGCGCAGGTCCCGTTGTCGTACGAGCAGCAACGGCTGTGCTTCCTCAACCAGGTCGCCGGCGGCGGCTCCGGCTACAACATCCCGGTGGCGTTGTGGCTGTCGGGCGAGCTGGACCACGACGCGCTCCGGCACGCGGTACGCGACGTGATCTCCCGGCACGAACCGCTCCGTACGGTCTTCCCGGCCGAGTCGGGCACGCCGCGGCAGAAGGTCCTGGAGGTTCCCGACCCGGCAACCGTCATGCCGGTGGTCCACGTCGAGCCCGGCGAGGCGGCAGAGGCGGTCCGGCGGAGTGCGGCGGAGGGCTTCGACCTGACCGTCGATGTGCCCCTGCGGACGTGCCTGTTCGTCCTCGGCCCGCAGGAACACGTGCTCCTGCTCACCTTCCACCACGTCGCGGTCGACGGCTGGTCGTTCGAGCCGTTGCGGCACGACCTGTCCGCCGCCTACCGATCCCGGCTGGCCGGTGCAGCTCCGACCTGGCCGGACCTGCCCGTGCGGTACACCGACTACGCCCAGTGGCAGCGGGAACTCGCCGATGACGACGCCGACGGAATGCTGGCGAAGCAGCTGGGCTACTGGCTGACGGCGCTCGAAGACCTTCCTGCGCAGATCGCCCTGCCCGCCGACCGCCCCCGTTCCGCGGCCGGCACCAGCTACCGCGGTGGGCGCGTGCCCTTCCACCTCGACGCGGAACTGCACCAGCGGCTCACCGATCTCGGCCGGGAGCACCAGGCGACGTTGTTCATGCTCCTGCACGCGGGCCTCGGTGCTCTGCTGACCAGGCTCGGCGCGGGCACCGACCTGCCGATCGGTGCACCTGTCGCCGGGCGCACCGACGCGGCGCTCGACGACCTCATCGGCTTCTTCGTCAACACGCTGGTGCTGCGCACCGACACGTCCGGCGAGCCGACCTTCCGTGAGCTGGTCGAGCGCGTCCGGGCGACCGATCTCGCTGCGTTCGACGCGCAGGACGTGCCGTTCGACCAGGTGGTCGAAGCGCTCAACCCGGTGCGTTCGCTCGGCCTGAACCCGCTCTTCCAGGTGATGCTCGCGGTGCAGACGCACGTCGACCCCGCGCTCGACGCACCCGGCGTCGGTTCCCGGTTCGACCCCGTCGACATCGGGGTGTCCCGGTTCGAACTGTTCTTCTCGGTCCAGGAACGGCGCTCCGCCGACGGCACGCCGTGCGGAATCGACGGAGTGCTCGAGTTCTCCTCCGACCTGTACGACCGGGGCACCGTCGAGGCCATGGCCGAGCAGTTCTGCCTGGTGCTGGCACAGGCCGTCGCCGATCCGGACCGGCCGGTGTCGCGGGGCGAACTGCTGTCCGCGGCCGGCAGGCACCGGGTGCTGACCGAGTGGAACGACTCCGCCCGGCACCTCCCGGCCGCCGACCTGGTGACGTTGCTGGAGGACCAGGCCGCGCGCACGCCCTCGGCGATCGCCGCCGTCACCGACTCGGCCGGCGTCACGTACGCGGAGCTGCACGCCAGGGCCAACCGGCTGGCCAGAGAGCTGATCAGCCGTGGCGCGGGCGAGGAGCGCGTCGTCGCGGTGCTGCTCGACCGGTCCGTGGACCTCCTGGTCACGCTGCTGGCCACCGTCAAGGCCGGTGCGGTCTACCTGCCGATGGATCCGGACTACCCCGACGACCGGCTCGGTTTCATGATCGAGGACTCCGCGCCGGTGGTCGTGGTCACCCACCGCGAGCACGCACACCGGCTGCCCGGCGCCCTGGTCCTCGACTCCGCCGAGGACACGGCGCGGATCGAGCGGCACCCGGCGACGCCGCTCACCGGGGACGAACGCGGCACCGGCGATCCCGCCGCCGCGGCCTACCTGATCTACACCTCCGGCTCGACCGGCCTTCCCAAGGGCGTGGTCATGCCGGCCGCCGGTCTGCTCAACATGGTGTGCTGGCAGGCGGACCGCGAAACGGGCAGCGCCGGCGGGGTCACCGCGCAGCTGGCGAGCGTGGGGTTCGACGTCTCCCTGGAGGAGACCCTGCCCGCCCTGATCAGCGGCGGCACGGTCGCGATCCCCGCACCGGACGTGCGCACCGATCCGGTACGGCTCGTGCACTGGATGGACCGGCACCGGGTGACGATGGTCATCGCGCCGAACCTGATGATCGACAGCATCTGCTCGGCCGCCGTCGCCGAGGGCCTCGAACTGCCCGCGTTCACCGACGTCGCGCAGGCAGGATCGGCCCTGATGCTGAGCGATGACATGCGGTCGCTGCTGAGCGGTCCCGTGGAGCGCAGGCTGCTCAACTACTACGGTCCGACCGAGACGCACGCCGTGACCATGCTCGCCCTGTCCGGGAAGGCGGCCGCCGGGGAGCCCTCCGCGGCCGTTGCGATCGGCCGTCCGGTGTGGAACCAGCGGGTCTACCTGCTGGACGAGGAGTTCCGGCCGGTCCCGCCGGGAGTGGTCGGCGAGATCTTCGTCGCCGGTGCGGGCACCGCCCGCGGCTACCTGGCCAGGCCGGGACTGACCGCGGAGCGGTTCGTACCCGATCCGTTCGCGGGCAACGGTGGGCGGATGTACCGCACGGGCGACCTGGCGAGGTGGGCCGGCGACGGCACCCTGGTCTTCGCCGGCCGGGCCGACCACCAGGTCAAGATCCGGGGTTACCGGGTCGAGCCGGGAGAGGTCGAGGCGACCCTGCTCAAGCACTCCGACGTGGCCCGTGCGGTCGTGACCGCGGTCGAGCCGGTGCCGGGGGACGTCCGGCTGGTGGCGTACGTGGTGGGGGTGGACGGCACCCGGCTCGTACCGGCGCGGTTGCGGCGCTACCTCTCCGACACCCTCCCCGCATTCATGGTCCCGGCGTCGTTCGTCGTGCTGGACCGGATGCCGGTGAACGTGAACGGCAAGGTGGACGTCGCGGCGCTGCCGGCACCGCAGTGGACGGTCAGTGGCCGCGCCCCGCGCACACCTCAGGAAGAGCTGCTGTGCCGGCTCGTCGCCGACGTGCTGAAGATCGCCGAGGTCGGGGTCGACGACGACTTCTTCGAGCTCGGTGGCCACTCGCTGCAGGTCGCAAGGCTCGCGAGCCGGGTGCGTTCGGTGATGGGCGTGGACCTGCCGGTACGAGTGATCTTCGAACGGCAGACCGTCGCAGGCATCGCCAACGCCATCGACGACCTGGCGCTGAGCAGGCCGCCCGCCAGGGTCATGCAGCGGCCGGAGCGGGTGCCGCTGTCCTTCGCACAGCGCCGGCTGTGGTTCGTCGAGCAGCTGGAGACCTCGGCGGGCCATGGTTCCGCGTACCACCTCCCGTCGGCCTTCTCGCTGACCGGTGAGCTGGACGTGGCCGCACTGCGGGCGGCGTTCGGTGACGTGATGACCAGGCACGAAAGCCTGCGGACCGCGTTCCCGGTGTCCGGCGACGAGCCGTGGCAGCGCATCCTCGACCCCGGGAGCCCCGTCCTGACCACGGTGGACTCCTCGGAGTCCGAGATCGCCGACGCGATGAGGTCCGAAGTGGAGCGCCGGTTCGATCTCGCGGGCGCGCCGCCGATGCGGGCGGTGCTCTTCCGGCTCGGCCCGAACCGGCACGTGCTGCTGATCTGCCTGCACCACATCGCCACCGACCACTGGTCGATGCGGCCGCTGCTGCGGGACCTGTCCACCGCCTACGCGGCCCGGCGCGGGGGCACCGCACCGGAGTGGACGCCGTTGCCGGTCCAGTACGCGGACTACACGCTGTGGCAGCAGGAGATCCTCGGCGCGGACGGCGGGGCCGTCACGACCGAGGTGGAGTACTGGACCGAGCAGCTGGCCGGCCTGCCCGAGCGACTGGAGCTGCCGCTGGACCGGCCGCGCCCGGCCGTGCGCGGCCATCGGGGCGAGACCGTGCACTTCGAACTGGACGCTGATCTGCACGCCGGTCTCGCGCGCTTCGCCGGCGCCGGACGCGCCAGCCTGTTCATGGCACTGCAGACGGCTCTGGCCGGCCTCCTCACCCGGATCGGCGCGGGCGGCGACATCCCGATCGGCGCCCCGATCGCCGGCCGCAATGACGACGCGCTCGACGATCTGGTGGGCTTCTTCATCAACACCCTCGTCCTGCGCACCGACACCAGTGGCAATCCGACGTTCTCCGAACTGCTGGCGCGGGTGCGCGAGACCAACCTGGCCGCGTACGCCAACCAGGACGTGCCGTTCGAGCGGCTGGTCGAGGCGCTCAAGCCGACACGCTCCTTGAGCCACAACCCGCTCTTCCAGGTGACGCTCACGCTGCAGGGCGCGGGCGAGGCCGCTCTCGACCTCCCCGGCGTCGCCGCGGCCGGGCGGCCGGTCGATGTGCAGACCGCCAAGTTCGACCTGTCGTTCTCGTTCACCGAACGGCGCGGCGCCGACGGCAGTCCGCAAGGCATGGCCGGCCTGGTCGAGTTCGCCACCGACGTCTTCGACCAGGAGACGGTCATCGCGCTGACCCGGCGCCTGGTCCAGGTGATGCGCGCCGCGGTGGCCGATCCGGCGGCCCGGCTCGACACCGCCGACGTACTGCTGCCCAGCGAGCGCGAAGCGCTGCTCAGCGGCGCGATGCCCGTCTGAGATCCCTGGTTCCGGCAGCACCCGACCCCCCGTCCCTCAGCACGCCGAAAGCAATGAGTGCCATGGCCAAGACAGAAGTCCCCGACGGAGCGGTCCCGCCCGTCCGGCCGCCGGCCGTGCGGTTCTGGCCGACGTACAACGAGAAGAACCGCGCCGGCGACCACAGGGCGTGGAGCCTGCTGCTGTCGGCGGATTATCTGCTCTGCCACATCGGGTACTTCAGCGTCCTGCCGATCCTGGCTGCGGTCATCTCCCATCAGCTGCCGGGCAACTCCGGCTTCTCGGTGGGAGCCGCCCTCTTCGCCTACACGTCGGCCGTGGGCATCTCGTGCCTCCTGGTCACCCGATGGATCTCCAGATTCAGCTATGCGACGGCCATGGCCGGAGGCCTGCTGCTTTCGGCCGCCGGTATGGCCGGGATTCCGTACGTGCACTCCATCGGTGCACTCGTCCTCCTCCTGCTGGTCGCCGGTGGCGGTCTCAGTGTCCACGGGCTGCTGGGGAGGTCCCTGATCGCGGAGATCACGTCAGGGGACATCGAGCGGAACAAGATGTTCTCCGCGCTGAACATCGCCGTCAACGTGGCCGCGGCCGCAGGGCCGTTCATCGCGACCGCGCTGTACGCGGTCGGGGCGGGGAAGCCGCTGTTCCTGCTGGTCGCAGGATGCTACGCAACCGCTGCGACGCTGGTGCTGTGGGCGGTTCCGCGCGACCTCCGGCCCCGTCCGAAGTCCGGCATCTGGCCGGTGAGCCGGGCGACCCTTGCCGTCGTACTCAGGGACCGGGACGCACTGCGCACCGCGCTCATGGCCGCGGCGGGGAGCTTCCTCTACGCACAGTTCTTCTCGGCCTTCGCCATTCTGGTCGCCAAGGGAATCGAGAACGCGCCGCTCCGGGCGGGCCTGTTCACCGCGAACGCGCTGGCCGTCGTGGTTCTTCAGGTCCCGGTGTCCGCTCTCGTCGGCCGGCTGATGAAGCGCGGTGTGAAACCCCTTGCGATTCTGGGGAGCGGTACCGCCCTGTTCGCCCTCGCCATGCTCCTGCTGAGCGGCCAGTGGCCGCTGCTGCTCTCCGCGTATCTGAGTGTTCTGGTGTTCTCGGCTGCCGAGACCCTGTTCGCACCCATGGTGAACACCGCGTTCTCGGGACTCCCCATCGACTCTCCTCTCGAAGCCTTCAACCTGCGTCAGATCTTCTGCACGTTCGGGGAATCCACGGGGGCCTTCTGCGGGGGCGGTCTCTTCCTGATCCTGTACTCCGCCGGACACGGGGACCTCTACTGGCTCTCGCTTTCCGCCGGAGCCCTCATCGTCACCGGAATCCTCATGGTCCCGTCACGCAATCGACTCAAGGGATGAACGCCGTGGACACTCGACCGGTCATCATCATGGTGGGCTGGAACAACGACTGGCTGCACCATCTCGACGGCTGGCTGCCGGACGGGAGCGTGGTGGTCTTCGAAGAGCGCGACCTCTACGAGGGGAAGCGCCTGGCCGACCTCCCTCCGCACCCGGTGGTGCGGGAGGTCGTCCTCACGAGCTACCACCAGTCCGATGCGTACCGCGATGCGGCCGACCAGGTGGCGAAGACGGCCCCGGTCCAGGCCGTGCTTCCGGCACTGGAGTACTCGGTCGAGGCCGCAGCCGACCTGGCGGAGCGGTTCGGGCTGCCCGGCGCGGGACGGCGGGCGGCGGCGGCCCTGCGCGACAAGCTGCTGCTGCGCGAGACCACCAGTGCCGCGGGCATCCCCAACCCGCGTTTCGCGGAGGTCTCGTCCGCGGCCGAACTCGCGGCCTTCGCCGAGGGCGGGCCGTGCGTCCTGAAGCCGGCGAACCGTCAGGCCAGCCTGGGCGTGCTGCTCCTGGATGCAGGAGACGACCTGGGTGCAGCCTGGGCGGAGTGCACGCAGGTCGAGGAGGGCGTGCACCTCGCCAACCGTCCCATGACGTGGCGCTACCTGGCGGAGGAGCGCCTGAGCGGTACGGAGTACAGCGCGGAAGCCCTGGTCCGGGACGGCCGGATCGTCTTCCACAACGTCACCCTGAAGCGGACGCACCCGGGCCGCCATCCCGTGGAGCTGGGGCACCTGGTCCCGGCCCCGGCCGCGCAGGGCGTCGATCTGCTGCCCGGTCTCATGCAGAACCTCGTCGACGCGACCGGATACTCCGGCGGTCTCCTCCACGCGGAATGGATCGTCACCGAGCGGGGCCCGGTACTGATCGAGTGCGCGGGCCGCCTGGCCGGCGACTGGATCCCCGATCTCATTCGGCTCTCCTCCGATGTCAACCTTTTCCGGGAGGCGCTCAGCCTCCTCTGCGGAGTCGGAGAAGACCCGGTACCCGTCGACCGGGGCGGAGCGGCGGTGCGATTCATCATGCCGCACGATGCGGGAGAAATCGCTGCGATCGACGGCGTGGAAGAGGCCGCCGCCCTGCCCGGAATTCAGCAGGTGAGGCTGGTTCGCCGCGTGGGAGAGACGCTGGGCGGTGTGGAGTCCTCCTGGAGCCGGGTGGGAGCGGTCATCGCCGCCGGTGAGAGCCCTGCGGACGCCGAGAAGAACGCCCGCTCGGCCGTGGACCAGATCTCGATATCCCTGCGCACTGCCGTAGCGATCCCAGCCTGAGTCCCTTTCCGGGAGTCCCTTTCCGGTACCCAACATCTTTTGTCGACGAAATGCGGAGGCCGATCATGGTGGACATTGACGAAAAGGTCGAATACGTCGTCGTCCTCAACGGCGAGGAGCAGTACTCGATCCTCCTGGCGGGCCGGGACGTTCCGGCGGGATGGACCGCCGAAGGATTCCGTGGACCCCGGCAGGAATGCCTGGACCACATCGACCGTGTGTGGACCGACATGAGGCCGCTGAGCGTCCGCAGGCGAATGGAAGGGAATTAGCATGCTGTACGAACGCGTCGTCCGGCAGGCCCTGCGGAACCCTTCGGCTCCCGCGGTCACCTTCGACGGCGAGACCCTGACCTACGCCCAGCTCGTTCGCCGGGCGGACCGGCTGTCGGACGCCCTGACGGAGGCCGGCGTCCGGCCGGGCGACGTCGTCGGTGTCCTGATGAGGCGGTCCGCCGAGGTGATCACGGCGCTGCTGGCGATCCTGCGGGCCGGCGCCGCCTACGCCGGGATCGACCCCGACGATCCGCCGCAGCGGCGCAGCGACCTGCTGACGGATGCCGGCGTGGAGTTCGTCGTGGCGGACGACGAGCTGCGCGCGTGCGTTCCCGGCCGGTTCACCACGCTCTCGCCGTCGGCCGCGGGCGGGTCCTCCAGCGCTCCGGCGAGCACCACCGCCGCCGACCTCGCCTACGTCAGCTTCACGTCCGGCTCGACCGGGCGGCCGAAGGGCGTGATGGTCCCGCACCGCGCGGTGCTGCGACTGGTCACGGACATGAACTGGATGGACGTACGCGGAGGCGACACGTTCCTCCAGGCGGCCCCCCTGGCGTTCGACGCCTCCACCTTCGAGATCTGGACACCGCTGACCCACGGCAGCCACCTCGTGATGGCGCCGGCCGGCCGGCTGACCACGGACGGGGTGGCGCAGACCGTACGCGAGCACGGCGTGACCGTGCTGTGGCTGACGGCCGGCCTGTTCCACGACATGGTCGCGCACGACATCGGCGCGTTCGCCGGAGTGCGTCACCTCGTCGCGGGCGGAGACGTGATCCAGCCGGGTCCGGTCGGGCGTCTGCTCGCCGCACATCCGGGCATCACGTTCACCAACGGCTACGGTCCGACCGAGAACACGACCTTCACCACGACCTGGACGACCGGCGCCGCCGTCGCAGACGGCCTCGACACGATTCCGATCGGCACGCCCGTCAACGACACCCGGATAGCGGTCCTCGACTCCGAGCTGCAGCCGGTCGAGGCAGGCGCCTGCGGGGAGTTGTACGTGTCGGGAGCCGGGCTCGCCCACGGATATCTCGGCCGGCCGGGAGCCACGGCCGACCGGTTCCTTCCCGACCCGTTCTCGCCCGAGCCGGGGGCGAGGATGTACCGCACCGGCGACCTCGTCAGGCTGCGGCCCGACGGCGCCTGCGAGTTCCTCGGCCGGGTCGACGACCAGGTCAAGATCCTCGGCCACCGGGTCGAGCCGGGTGCGGTCGAAAGCGCGCTGCACCGCCTGCCGGGCGTCAGCCGGACCGCCGTCATCGTGCGGACCGCCGCCGACGGCACGAAGCGGCTGGTGGCCTACGTCGTACCGGAGGACGCACCACCGCCGCACTGGGGCGAGCAGCTGCGCGAACAGCTGCGTGCGACCCTGCCGGCACCGATGATCCCGTGGGCCGTCCTGGTACGGGACAGCCTGCCGTTGACCGGCAACGGGAAGATCGACCGCGGCGCACTGCCCGTGCCGGACCTGATGGCACGCAATGTGCCGAACGACTTCGTAGCGCCGCGGACCGAGGTGGAGCACCGCCTGGCCGCACTGTGGGAAGGCGTGCTCGGTGTGGAGCCGATCGGCGCCGACGACGACTTCTTCGACCTCGGCGGCCATTCGCTGAACGCCACGGAACTGCTCGGCGCGGTGCGGGCGGAATTCGGCGTCACGATTGCGGCGCGCGTCCTCTACCTGCAGCCGACCCTCGGCGAGCTCGGCGAGGAACTGGAAACCGCCATGCGGAGCGGAGCGCAGCGATGACCGTTGCCGTAGAGGCGGGCCGCTGCCCGATGCACGCCGGCCCGGGGATCGACCTGTTCGAGCCGGCCACGTTCGCCACCACGGACGTGCACGCCGTGTGGCGCACCCTGCGACGAAAGGCGCCGGTCAGCTGGCAGACGGTCGGCGACGACGGGTTCTGGTCCGTGACCCGGTACGACGACGTACAGCGCGTTCTGCGCGACCACACCACCTTCACCTCCGAGAAGGGATCGCTGCTCACCCTCCTCGGCAAGGGCGACCCGGCCGGCGGCCGGCAGATGGCGGTCACCGACCCGCCCCGGCACGCGAGGCAGCGGGAACCGCTGCAGCGCGCCCTGTCGGTCAAGGAGGTGGAGCGCGACCTGCCGCGCATGCGGTCCCTGATCCGGGAACTGCTCGCCCCCATGAAGGACGGCGGGGTGTTCGACTTCGCTGCGGCCATGGCGGCCGTGCCGATGGCGGTCATCGGTGCGTGGATGGGGCTTCCCCGGTCGGACTGGCCCGAGCTGACCCGGCTGACGGCCGCGTGCATCGCGCCGGACGACCCGGCCTACGTCGGCCCGGGCGGCCCGGAGAAGACACTCGTCAGAGCACACCGCGAGCTGTTCGCCTACTTCCAGGACGTGGTCGAGGAGCGGCGCGCCGCCCCCGGCGACGACCTGATCGGCGTACTGCTGGGCATGCAGGTCGACGGGGCGGGGCTCACGCCGGGTGAGATCGTGTCCAACTGCTACAGCCTGCTGCTCGGTGCCAACGTGACCACCGCCCAGCCGCCGAGCGCCGCACTGCTCGAGCTCGCCGGAACCGAGGCGCTGGCCGACTGGGCGGCGCACCCGGACCTGCTGGTGAGCGGTGTGGAAGAAGCGCTGCGCTGGTCCTCGCCCGCGCAGCACTTCATGCGCTACGCCACGCGGGACGTGCAGATCCGTGACGTCACGGTGCGCGCGGGCGACGCGGTCGTCGCGTGGCTGGCTTCGGCCAACCGGGACGAGGACGTGTTCTCGCGGCCCGACACCTTCGACATCCGCAGGCGCCCCAACAAGCACATCGCCTTCGGCGTCGGCCCGCACTACTGCGTCGGGCACACCGTCGCGAGGGTCGCGCTGCGGGTCCTGTTCCACGAGCTGCTGACCGGCTTCGAGGACATCGAGGTCGTCGGCGAACCCGTGCGGCTGCGGTCGAACTTCATCGCGGGATACACCAGTCTGCCGGTGACGGCCCGAGGAGTACGGTCATGACGAACGGATCGGCTGTTCCCCTGCGCAGGTGGCTGCCCCGGCCGCTGCCGGACACTCCGACGCGCATCTTCTGCCTGCCCTACTCGGGCGCGGGTGCCTCCATGTTCAACCGGTGGCCGGACCTCGCGGGCGACACCGGACTCTGCCCGGTGCAGTTGCCCGGCCGGGAGAACCGCCTGCGGGAGCCGCACTTCGGGACGTACGAGCAGCTCGCGAAGGACCTGGTCGAGGCGCTGCTGCCGGCCATGGACCGTCCCTTCGGACTGTTCGGGCACTGCAGTTCCGCGCTGATCGCGTTCGAGATCGCCGCCGTGCTGCACCGCGAAGGGCTGCCGATGCCGCGGCAGCTGTTCTGCTCCTCCCAGGTCGCGCCCCACGAGGGCCCCTACGGCAGCTACTTGACGATGTCCGACGAACAGCTTCGCGCGGAGCTGGTCGCGCTGAGCGACAGCGAGCTCGACGACTCCGTCCTGGACCTGGTCACGGAGGTGCTGAGAGCGGATGTGGAGGCCAACAAGGCCTACCGGCCGGCCGGGCCGGTGCTGCTGGACACCTCGATCACCACGATCGGCTGGTCGGCGGACCAGGAGGTCGCTCCCGAGCTCATGAGCGGGTGGGACCAGTACTCCGAGAAGGTCCACCGAGTGGTGCTGCCGGGCGTGCACCACACCTTCCTCGACGCCCCGGCCGCGCTGCTGACGCAACTTGCCGAGAGGATGGCCTCGAATGACTGACACGCTGACCTGCCGGATCCCCCGGACCCACAACGGTCCGCCCGACAGCGCGAACGGAGGCTACGCCTGCGGGATGTTCGCCAGGATCGCCGAAGACGTGATCGGGCCGCGGGCGGTCGTGCAGTTGCACACGCCCCCACCGCTCGACACCGAGCTGGCCGTCCGCGCGCATCACAGGCGGGCACTGATCTGGCACGGGGACGAGCTCGTCGCGACGGTTTCCACCGCGAGGCAGGACCAGGCGGAGGTGGCGCCCTTCGTCACCCTCGCCGCCGCGGAACGGGCGAGCGCGTTCTTCAGGGGTGCGACGGTGCACCCGTTCCCGGAGTGCCTGGTGTGCGGAACCGCCAGGACCGACCCGGCCGCGTTGCACCTGACTCCCGGTCCCGTGGACGGTCTTTCGGATGTCGTCGCGTGCACCTGGACCCCCGGCGACCCGGACCTCGACACCCTGTGGGCCGTGCTGGACTGCCCCGGCGGCTGGACCCTCGACCAGAGCGGCTCTCCCTACGTGCTCGGCAGGATGTCCGCGCACGTCCACGCGGTCCCGCCGTCCGGCGAGCCCGCGATCGTCGTGGCCCGGCACATCGCGACCGTCGGACGGACCGCGCGGGTGGTCAGTGCGCTGTTCGGTCCCGACGGCACCGAGTTCGGCCGGGCTGAGGCCACCTGGGTCCGGCTCAGCGATTCTTCCGATCCGGCGCCGAGCCAAGAGGAGCGCCTCCCCTCGTGACCGCGAACCTGATCGACCTGTTCGAGGAGCAGGCGTGCCGACGACCGGACGCCGTCGCCGTGGTGTGCGGTGAACGGTCGCTGTCCTACCGGGAACTGAACAGCAGGGCGAACCGCCTGGCCCACCTGCTGGCCGGGTCCGGCGCCCGCCCCGGCACCTTCGTCGGAGTCTGTCTGCCGAGGTCCGTGGACCTGCTGGTGGCGCTGCTCGCCGTACTGAAGACCGGCGCGGCCTATCTGCCGCTGGATCCGGGCTATCCCGGGGAACGTGTCGCGTGGATGGTGCAGGACGCGGACCCGGTCGTGGTCGTCGGCACGTCGGAGGTCCTCCGCTCCGGGGAACCCGTACTCCTGCTGGACGATCCGGCCGTGGCGGCCCGGCTGGCGGACGCCCCTGACGGCGCACCGTCGGTCGTGCGGGATCCCGGCGACGCCGCCTACATGATCTACACCTCCGGGTCGACGGGACGGCCGAAGGGAGTCGTGGTCGCGCACGCCAACGTCATGGCGCTGTTCGCAGCCGCCCGCGACCTCTTCGACTTCGGCCAGGAGGACGTCTGGACGCTGTTCCACTCCTATGCGTTCGACTTCTCGGTCTGGGAGCTGTGGGGTGCGCTCCTCCACGGCGGCACGCTGGTGGTGGTGCCGGTCGACACCGCCCGGTCCGCACCGGACTTCCTGCGGCTGCTGGCCGACCAGCGGGTCACCGTCCTCAACCAGACCCCGTCGGCGTTCTACGAACTGGCGCGGGCCGATGCCGGGGACGCGCTCACCTCCGGCCGGCTGGCCCTGCGCTACGTGGTCTTCGGCGGCGAGGCGCTCGACCTGGCGAGGCTGGAGGAGTGGTACGGGCGGCACGGTGCGGGCAAGCCCGAGCTGGTGAACATGTACGGCATCACCGAGACCACGGTGCACGTCACCCACGCCGCCCTCGACCGCGACCGGACGGCCGCGACCGGCCTGGTCGGCCGGCCGCTCCCCGGCGTCCGCTGCTACGTCCTGGACGAAGGGATGAATCTGGTACCGCCCGGTGTGGTGGGCGAGTTGTACGTGGGTGGCGCGGGCGTGGGATGGGGCTACTGGGGTCGGGGCGGACTGACGGCCGACCGGTTCGTGCCGGATCCGTTCGGCGCCGCCGGCGAGCGGCTGTACCGGACCGGCGACCTCGTGCGCTGGGGGCGCTGGGGTCTGGAGTACTCGGGGCGGATGGACGACCAGGTGAAGATCCGGGGGTACCGGATCGAGCTCGGTGAGGTCGAGTCGGTGCTGGCCCGGTGCCCCGGTGTGGCGAACGCGGTGGCCGTCGCCGGAACGAACGGGCGGGGCGAGCAGTGCCTGGTCGGGCACGTCACGCCGGACGGGCCGGCCGGCTCGGTGGTGAATCCGGCGCAGCTGGGCGCGGTCACACGGGAGTTCGCCTCCCGGCACCTGCCCGCCCACATGGTGCCGGCGGTGGTCATGGTCTCCGCGGAGTTCCCGTTGTCGCCCACCGGCAAGGTCGACCGGCGGGCGCTTCCCGCACCGGTGTTCGATGCGTCGGCCGGCCGTCCCCGCTCGCCGGCGGAGGCGGTGCTGTGCACGTTGTTCGCCGATGTGCTCGGCATCGGCGAAGTCGGCCCGGACGACGGGTTCTTCGACCTCGGCGGGCACTCGCTGATGGCGACGGCCCTGGTGAACCGGGTGCGGACCGCGCTGGGGGTGGAGCTGGGAGTCAGCGCCCTGTTCGAGGCACCGACACCGGCCGGGCTCGCGCGGCTGGTCGCGGGTGATGCCAGTGAGGGCGGCGCCCGTGACGTACTGCTCGAACTGCGCGGGCGCGGCAGCCGGACACCGTTGTTCTGCATTCATCCGTCCAGCGGGATGAGCTGGTCCTACGCCGGTCTGCTGCACCACCTCGATCCGCAGACCCCGCTGTACGGACTGCAGGCACCGGGATTGAGCGGCGGGTCCGTTCTGCCGGACACCATCGAGGAGTTGGCGGCGGAGTATCTGAGCCGCATCCGAACGGTGCAGCCGAGCGGACCGTACCGACTGCTCGGCTGGTCCTTCGGTGGGCTCGTCGCCCACGCGATCGCGGTCCAACTCGAGCGCGAAGGACAGCAGGTGGAGTTGCTGGCCGTTCTCGACGTGTCGCCGGTGCCCGCGGAGACCGAGGGCACGCAGGCGGAGGGTCCCGTCGGCAGCGTGCTCGCCGACGACGTGCTCGACGAGGCACTCGCGGAGGAGATCGGCGATGCCAGCCTGCCGGAGGAGATGACCTCCCGGATCATCGCCACCCTCGGGCACAGCGGCCGGCTGCGCGACCGCTTCACCCCCGGCCGGTTCGGCGGCGATCTGCTGCTGTGCACGGCCGGACCGAATGCACTGGCCGAGGCCTGGCGCCCGCACATCGGCGGCCGCATCACGACCCACGAGATCGCCACCACCCATCTCCGGATGATGCGTCCGGAGGCGTTGTCCCAGATCGGGCCCGTCCTGGCGGCCGCGCTCGCCGCGGGGGAGCGGTAGACCTCCTGCCGGGCGGGAACGGAAAGTGCCTTCTGAGCCGGTCGCTCCGGCTCAGAAGGCACGATTGCTGGTGGACGCCCACAACGGGAACGGCGGGGCCAGTGCAACACGGGGCTAGTGCAGGGAATGCACCTGCTCCGGCACGGCGGACGGGTCGCCCGGCCACAGCCGCATTTCCCCCAGGTCCGGGCGCAGGATCACGGCCGAGACGGTGCGCTCGCGCCGGATGTCGCCGTTGTCCGGCACCAGGATCGGCGGCGTCGAGAGGAGCCGGTGATGGCCCTCGGTGTCGCCGGCCTTCGGGATGCCCGCATCGAGGACCGTCTGGAGGCGCCGCCGGGAGGAGTTCTTGGCGAAGATGTTGATCTCGTCCTGCTCGGCGAGCCCGGCGTCCAGGAAGTGGTTCGTGTGGACCAGCTCCTCGCCTTCGAGGACGCGCCGCTCGGCGACCGTGGCCTCGACGCACACGGTCCGGTCCACGCCGCAGATCGTGAACGCCCGCGAACTGGCCAGCGGCAGCTCCCGGAGGATCTCGACGGCCTGCTCGACGGTGCCGGCGGTGTCGAGGACGTGCCGGATCGCCAGGTAGGGCGGCACGCCCGGCTGCCAGTCGCCGCCGAGGACGAGGTTGATGCCCACGGCGATCCCGGCGTCGTTGACACCGAGGTAGCCGAGGAGGCCGGCGAAGCTGAGCACCAGGGAGCGGTGGCGCGGCCCGGAGACCGACAGCACGGCGACCTGGTCGTCGAGATTGCCGTTCAGGTCCACCGTCTGGGCCAGCACGGGCGCGCCGCCGGCCGAGGTGGCGTACGTGGTGCAGTCCCCGGCGGTGACCCGGCTGTAGCCGATCAGCTCGCGGCGCAGTTGCAGCAGCCAGGCCGCGTCGCGGTCGATCCCGGCGCCCTCGGCGAGGCCGTCGATCTCGGCGGCCAGGTCCGGCAGCGCTTCGGCGATCACCGCACGGTGGGCCTCGATCTCGGGCCGCAGCGCGTCGAGGCCGGCCGCCCGGTCCGTGAGGTGGCCGAGCCGGGCGAGGGAGTCGTCGAGAAAGCCGCGGAGCCGCCCGGCCAGCGCACGCCCGTGGAGGAGACCACGGGCGTGCGGCGAGCCGGACAGCTCCAGAAGCGGCGCGTCGGTCACGCGCACGGGTTGACCGCCCTGCCGTCGCGGCTGAGCTGCTCCCCGACCGAGGGCCATTCGGCGCGGAGCACCGAGTAGTAGATCGCGTCGCGCCTGCGTCCCTCGGGCATCGGGTTGAAGCTGCGCATGACGCCTTCCTCGTACGCACCGACCTTGCGCAGTCCGGCGCGGGCCTGGAGGTTGAGGACGTCGGTCTTGAACTCGACGCGCTCGGCGCCCAGGACGTCGAAGGCGTGCTGGAGCAGCAGGTACTTGGCCCAGCGGTTGATGCCCTTGCCCTGGAAGTCGACGCCGAGCCAGGACCAGCCGATCTCCAGCCGCCCGTCGGCCTCGCTCAGGTTGCCGTAGCTGGAGCTGCCGGCGACCTCTCCTGTGCTCTTGTCGACGATGATGTAGACCGCGCGCTTGCCGCTGGCCTGGTCAGCGAGCATGGCGTCAAAAAACTGGTCAAAATCAGCGTCGCTCTCGACACGGGAAACGAAGTACTTCCAGATCCGGTCGTCGAATGCGATCTTGCGCAGGGGTCCACGGTCATCCTCCGAGATCGGGTGGAGTTCGACGTGCTCGTTCTCGAGGAGCGCGGAGGCGTGCTGGCTCCATGCGTTGTGGGTCAAGGAACTCATCCCTTCAGGGGAGCGTGGGGGCGGAGGGCGTCGACGACGTTGCCGAGGGTGCGCATCCCGGCGAGGTCGTCCTCGGTGAAGTTGCCGAGACCGACCTCGGCGGCCTTGCACAGGGAGGTCAGGAACAGCACCTTGTTGAGCGAGGTGATCCCGTACGTCTCCACGAGGTCCTCGTCGAGGTCGAGGGCCGCCGGGTCCGGGTGGTCGCGCAGCACCAGGGACAGCTTTTCGCGGGCCAGGGTGTCCAGGTCAGTGGGCATGGATTCCTTCCTTCGGGTTGTCGATCAGGTCTCGGTAGCGGTCCGCGATGCGCTTGCGGATCGGTTTGAACTGCGAGGTGAGGAGCCCGCCCTCGACGGTGAACGGCTCGTCGGCGACGATCACGCGGATGATCCGCTCGTCGCGCTCCGATGCGGCGTTGACCGCGGCGAGGGCCTCGCCGATCGCGGCCGTGTCGACCGGCCCCGGGTGGGGCGAGACGACGGCGACCAGTCCGGCCGGGCTCGGGCAGTACATGACGCATTCGGTCACGGTGCCGGTGTCGCGGAACCGTGTCTCGATGGGCCTGACGATGATCTTCTTGGCGTTGTCGAGGACGATGACGTCGTCGCTGCGGCCGAGGATGTAGAGGAACCCGTCCTCGTCGAGGCGGCCGAGGTCCCCGGTGCGCACGATGCCGCCCGGCCGGAACACGGACTCGCTGTCGCCCGACGCGGTGTACGTGTACCTGGTGTTGACCGGGTGGTCGCTGCGGACGCAGACCACGCCCTCGTCGTCGATGATGATCTCTTTTCCGGGCAGTGCCCGGCCGACGCTGCCCTCGCGGTGGGCGCCGGGGTGGTTCTTGGTGGTGATGCAGGTCTCGTTGAGGCCGTAGCCCTCGAAGATCGGGAGGCCGGCCCCCTCGTAGAACCGGAGCGTCGCCGGGTCGGCGGGGGCCGAGCCCGTCCACAGGTAGCGGATGCGGTCGCCGAAGAGCTCGGCGGCGGCCTTGGCCGGGTCGACTCCGCCGGCGACGACGCCCTCGATGTGCCGCTTGGCCGTGTCGAAGAAGGCGGGGACGCCCATGACGACGGTGGGACGGACGTCCGGCAGCACGGCGAAGACGGACTGGTACGTCGTGATCGTGATGTCGTGGCCCCAGTGCAGCGCCGAGTAGAGCCAGTAGCGCTGCTGGAGGAGCGAGAGCGGCAGGAACGTCAGGATGTCGTCGCCCGGCTTGTGCTCGAACAGGCTCTGGACGGCGTGCAGCGAGGAGTCGATGCTGCCGGCGGTGGCTTCGAGTCCCTTGGGGACACCGGTGGATCCGGACGTGAACTTGACGGTCGTGCACTGGGTCGCGGCCCACTGCACCGGCGCGAACCCGCCGGCGTCCTCCTCGGCGTAGCCGGTGACGTCCGCGATCGGCAGGACCCGGGACGGGGCGCCGTCGGGCAGCCGGACATCGGTGTAGAGGGCGTCGAGGGCGTAGCCCTCGATCAGCTCGGCGTCGGGGCTGAACTTGCCGGGCTCGAACCCGGCGGTCTGTGCCCCGAGCATGAGCGCGGCGACGTCGAGCAGGACCCATTCCAGCCGGTTGGCCGAGAGGATGCCGATCCGGTCGCCCGCGCCGATGCCCCGGCGGCCCAGCGCCGCGGCGACGGCCCTGGCCCGGTCGTGGAACTCGGCCAGCGGCAGGGTGGTGCGGTGGCCGAGTCCCGTGACGGTGAGGGAGCCCTCGTGCGCGGGCCGCTCGGTGATGATGCGGTTGATGATCGATGCGGTCATCGCTGTTCGCCGGTGTCGAAGAAGCGGGTGCCCGCGAGGGTGCAGCGGCTGCCGGGCTCGACCAGCTCGGCCGTGTCGGGCCAGCTGTCGACCGCCGGGATGCCGAGGGCGGCGGCGAGCTTGGCCGAGAAGCGCGGCATCAGCGGCGCCGAAGCGGTGGCGAGCAGGCGGGCAGCGGCCAGCTCGAGCACGAGGGCGGTACGGGCCTCCGAGCTCCAGCGGCCGTCGTGCGCGAGGGCCGACTGCCGGCGGGAGAAGGTGCGGACGTCGCCGACGATGCCGTCGAGTACGGCCGCGGCATCCGTCAGCGAGAACCCCTCGGGGTTGAGGGCGGCCGTGACCTCGTCGAGCCGCAGCGACAGGCGGGCCAGGAACGCGGTGTGCTCGGTCGTCCAGGTGCCCGCGTCGGGGGCGACACCGTCGAAGTGCTTCTCGACGCGCTCGCCGAGGCCGGTGAGCCAGTCCTGCCACTCGCCGACGAGGGTGTCCGCGTGGGCGCGGTCGAACTCGGCGCGGCGGAAGTCGGTGCGCTCGCCCTCGGGACGGGTGCGGGAGAGGTAGTAGCGCACCGCGTCGACGCTGTCGGGCGTGAGGATCTCCTTGCCCCAGATCGCGTGCCTGCGGCTGGTGGAGAACTTCTGGCCCTCCAGCAGGTAGAACTCGTTGACGTGGTAGTCGATGTCCGGGTTCCACTCGGGGTGGGCGAGCCCGTACAGGACCGGGTAGAGGATCGCGTGGTAGAAGCTGTTGTCGTACCCGAAGAAGTGGACGATCTTCCAGTCCTTGGAAGGCGCCTCCTTCGACCACTGCTCCCCGATCCCGGCGCCGAGCTCCTCGATGCCGTGCAGGAAGCCGTGGCTCATCTCCGGCCACACCCAGATGACCTGGTCGTCGAGGTCGCCCTCGGCGGGGCGCACGCCCCAGTCGGAGGGGTGCGAGACCGGCAGGTCGAGCGTCTTGCGGGCGAAGACCCGGTCGGCCAGTTCGCGCAGCCGGACCGGGACCCGGCCCAGCTTGTGGTGGGCGGCGACCGCGTCGGCGAACTCGTGCAGCGGCAGGGTCCAGCGCTCGACCTCGGCGGTCTTCGGCGCGGAGCTGCTCAGGCGGGAGCTCGGGTCGACGAGGTCGGCGACGAGGTTGGGCTCGCCGCACTCCTCGCAGATGTTGCCGCCCGCGCCGTGCGAGCAACCGGGGCAGGTGCCACCGACGTTGACCTCGTAGAGGTAGTCGCCGGTTTCGGCGTCGAGCAGGGCGGGCGTGGCCTTGGGGGTGACCTTCCCGGAGTCGACGAGCCGGGTGAAGAAGCGCTGCAGGCCCTCTTCGTAGCCCTCTTCCACGCTCGTCGTGTAGTACTCGTCGACGCTGATGTCCATCGCCTTGAGCGTCGCGGCGATCTCGGCCGAGAAGTGCGCGGCGACCTCGGCGTTCGTGGTGCCCTCGCGGGCGGCGACGGCCGTGACGTAGCTCTGGTAGTCGTCGCTGCCGGTCAGGTGCCAGGCCTGGTTGCCGGCGAGGCGCTGGTAGCGGACGTAGACGTCGGCGCCGAGGTAGGGACCGGAGAGGTGGCCGAGGTGGAGGTCGCCGTTGGGGGTCGGCGGGGTGGAGAAGACGAACTGGGGACGGTCGGTGTGGTTCGCGCGGACGCGCGAGGTCGCCGAGGCCCGGGTGCGGGCCGAGTCGCGCCAGTACTGGGTGAAGAAGACCAGGTCCGTCTCACCGTTGTTGGCGATGATGTGCGACTCGAACGGCTCGAACAGCACCACGGTGCCGGGGCGCGCCGGGTAGGTGCGGCCGTCGACGGTCAGTTCGCCCGTACCGGCGACGATGACGAAGAACTCGGTCTCGTCGTGCCGGTCGGTGCGCGAGGTGGCACCCGGAGCGACACGGCCCCAGCCGGCACCGACGCCGAGCCCCTCGACCGAGGACATCTCGATGCCGAAGGCATCGGACAGTTCGGATTCGCTGTACTGGTTGAGGATCATGACTGCCTCTGCAGGAGATGGGAGAGGGCCCCGGTCGGTGTGAGATCCAGGGCGGCAACGGTCTCGGCGGCGATGGCCGGGGCCAGGCGGTAGCCGGCGCCGTTCGCGGCTCCGGCGAAGACCAGGCCGGGGAGCAGCTCGGCGACGACGGGTTCGCGGTGGGGGCTGTACGCGTCGCAGAACACCCGGCCCGAGGTGCACCGGGCCACCAGGCCGGGTGCGAACCGGCCCAGGACGGCCCGGGCGTCGTCGAGGTCGGACGGCTCCAGGCCCAGGCCGGCGTCGTCGGGGGCGACGTCCCACCGGTCGCAGGTGTAGCTGAACAGGTGGTGGCCGCGCTCGTGGAGCGGCAGCAGGAAGGCGTCCTCGTCGTGGAAGATCGTCAGCGGATCGCCGGGCCCGGGAGCCGATTCGACATGGGCGGCGACGACCTTCTTGACGCGCAGCCCGAGCGGAGCGACCAGGTCGGCCCAGGCGGGGTGCGCGATCCACGGACCGGGGGCCAGGACCACCCGGCGGGCGAGCAGCTCCTGCCCCTGGCCGAGGACGAGGCGGTGGTACTCGCCGTCGGAGGAGAGCTCCGTGACCTCGCACCCCTCCAGGACGGTCACCCGGTCGCGCAGCTCGGCCAGCACGCGCCCGGCGACCGCCTGGACGTCGGCGTAGTGGCACCCGTCCAGTTCCCAGGCCCGGGCGCCCGGCGGGGCCGCCCAGCCGCGGTCCGGATCGGCCGGGGCGGTCTCGTCACCGAGTCGCAGGTACGTGGCGGAGAGCGCCTCGGCGTCGCTGGACGCGACGACCGTCGCGTCCAGCGCACGGATCGGCAGCCCGAGTTCGGCGCCCAGGCGCTCCCAGACCCGCTCGGAGTGCTCGGACATGGACCGGACGCGTTCGCTCGCACCGCGCGGGAAGTGGACGCCGGCCGAGCGGCGGGAGGCGCCCTGGCCGATCAGGCCGCGTTCCAGGACGGCGACGGTCGCCCCGGGGAACGCCGCGACCGCTTCGCGGGCGATGAGCGCGCCGATGACCCCGCCGCCGACGACGGCGAGGTCTACGCGGTCCACTGCGTGCCCCGTCCGCTCTTGGCCGACCAGTCGATGAACGACATCGCCAGTTCGGGGGAGCTGGCGCCGCGCAGCCGGTTGGCGATGCGCTGGGCCCGCCAGGCGTTCAGGCTCAGGTTCACATCGGGCAGGCCGCGCTGGCCGCGCACCGCGTTCTGCACGAAGATCTTCCGGTCCGGCGGGCCGTCCCAGGAGATCGCGAAGTCCTCGTCGACGCGGACCTCGCCGTTCTCGGACTCGATGCGGTCCATCAGGGGATCCAGGAACTTCTTGGGTGCGGGGCGGAAACCGGTCGCCCACACCACCGCGTCGACCGGAAGGCACTGGCTCTGCCCCGACTCGTCGTTGTGGCGCAGCGTCACCTCGAAGGTCCCGGCGGCCGTGCGGTCCGCGGACTCGACGGTCCGGTTGGGCAGGAGCCCGAAGCGGTGCTCGTCCCGCTCGATGAACTGGAGCCGGTACAGCTGCTGATAGATCGCCCGGAGGGTCGACTCGGAGATCCCGTCCGAGCTCAGCAGGTGGGCCGAGTTGAGCTCGGCGCGCTTGGACTCGGACAGCCGGTAGAAGTACTCGGAGTACTCCGGCATGTAGAAGTCGTTGGTGAAGGTCGAGTCGTCGATCGGGAAGTAGTTGCGGCGCCTGGAGACCCAGGAGACCCAGGCCGGGCGCTGGGAATCGGGCCGCGAGATGAGGTCGAGGAAGGCCTCGGCCCCGGACTGCCCGCCGCCGACCACGGCGACCCGCTTGCCCGCCAGGTTCTCCGCGTTGCGCAGGTACTGGCTGACGTGGAAGTGGCCGGAGCCCAGGTGCGGCTCGGCGAACTCGGGCACCCACGGCACGGTGCCGACGCCCACGGCGATGTTGTCGGCGGTGACCTGGCGGCGATCGGTGGTCACGCGGAAGACGCCGTCGAAGTCGATCCGTTCGACGCTCTCGGAGAAGACCACGTTCTCGTTCTTCTCGGCCGCCCAGGCCAGGTAGTTGCGGAACTCGGTGCGCGGCACCTCGGCGAACTGGGCGTTGAGGAAGTGGTAGATCCGGCCCTGCTCGTGCAGGTACGAAAGGAAGGAGAACCGGTTGGTCGGGTCGGAGAGGCTCACCAGGTCCTTGAAGATGGAGACCTGGAGGGTCGCGCCGGTGATCAGCTGGTTGTCGTGCCAGGTGAAGCTCGGCTTGCGGTCGAAGAAGAGGTTCGGCTGCTCCGAATCGCCGTGCAGCAGCGCGGCCAGACTCAGGTTGGCTGGTCCTGCGCCGATACCGACGATCCGGAGGTGACTGGTCTGCTCGGCGGCACGGGACGCCGTCAGTGGCTTCGGTACAGGTCCCACGTCAAGTCCTTCCTCTGGTGGTGGCTGTTGAGCCCGTTTGGCGACGCCTTGGTGGGGCGCCATGGGTGGCCGCGCTTCACAGAGCGTCGGCGATGGTCATCTCGATGACTTCGGAGGACCCTTCGTAGATCCGGAGGGACCGGATCTGGCGGTAGAGCCGTTCCATCGGGCTGCCGGCGACGAGCCCGGCGGCACCGAAGATCTGGACGGAGCTGTCGACGATCTCGCCCGCGGCCTCGGTGGCGTAGAGCTTCGCCGTGGAGGAGTGCTTGGCGTGATCGTGGCCGAGGTCCGTGGCCCAGGCGGCGCGGGCGGTCAGCAGCGCGGCGGCCGAGAGCTTGACGTCCATCTGCGCGAGCGAGGACCTGACGAGCTGGAGATCGGCGAGCCGGCGGCCGTACGCCTTGCGGGTACGGGCATGGTCGCGGGCGAGCCGGAAGGAGCGCCGGGCGAAGCCGAGCGCGGCGGCTGCCACGGTCGCGCGGGCCTGTTCGAGGATGTCGAGCGCGACCACGAGGCCCTGGCCGCGCTCGCCGAGTACGGCCTCGGGGCCCACGCGGACATCGGTGAAGGTCAGTTCGGCCCAGGAGCGGGGCGCGATCGCCCCGATGGGCTCGGCCTTGAGGCCGGGGGCGTTGCCGTCCACCACGAAGGTGGTCAGGCCCAGCGGTCCCGGGCCGTCGCCCGTGCGGGCGAGGACGACGCACACATCGGCGATGTCGCCCTGCGCGATCCAGCTCTTGGTCCCGTTGAGGACGAACCCGTCCCCGTCGGGGGTCGCCGTGAGCACCGCGGCGGCGAGGTCGGAGCCCGCGCCGGGCTCGGAGAGGGCCAGGGCCCCCGCACGGGTGCCGTCGGCCAGGCCCGGCAGTTCGCGGCGACGCTGCTCCTCCGTGCCGTGGCGGGCTATCGCGGCGGCGGTGAGCTCCTGGATGGAGTACGCGAAGTCGGCCAAGTCCTCGTGGTACGCGAGGGCTTGGCGCCTCAGGCACAGGGACCTCAGGTCGGAGTCGGGCTGGTCCGGGTCGAGGTGGCGCAGCCAGCCCGCCCGGCCGAGCTCGGTGAGCAGCGACCGTCCGACGGCGGCCGGATCGGTGGTGTCCAGCGTCGCCCACGCCTCGGCCCGGTCCGCGCACCACTGCCCGATCTCGTCGGCGAGTGCGCGGTGGGCGTCGTCGTACAGCGGCAGGGTGAGGACATCGGGGTCGAACACTTCAGAAGGACTCACGTGATCCTCACTCGGATGGTCAATGCGGCGACCGGCGCGGAAAGGGGACGGAAGGGGGGAATCAAGCCGATCGGTTCGGCCGGCTCCGGCGGATGAGGCGGCGCAGCCGCAGCCGTGCGATGCCTGCCGCCATGGCTGCCGTGCTCAGTCCGCCCTGCGACGGCCCCCCACGTCGTGACGGGGAACGCCGAATGGGCAGGCTGTTCTCCAGGGCGTCACGGGTCATGGGGCGGGCTCCTTCCGAATAGGCCGTCTGCAGCGTCGAAATCCGTCGCGTCAAAGGGAAGCTACGGCCATTGCGTCTCCGGGTACGTCCGCGAGAAGTTCATCCGCCAGGGCGCATGGCAGGTACGGAACTCCGGTGTTACTGCGCACGGTGTTTACCCGGACCGGAGTGGAATCCGGTTCCGAGAAGTACTCCGCGGTCGAGATTGAGCACCGTGATGTCGCCGTCCGCGGGGGCGCAGCGGGTCAGAAGTCCGCCGTATCCGGACGCCATCAGAAGAACGCCCCAATTGACGATCCAGGGGTTCAGTCCGCCCTCGGAATCGGGGAAGAGCTCGGGTTCCGGGCGGACGCGCCGCTGCACCACGTACGGGCCGTCGAGGGCGTCGTGGAGCAGCTTCCGCCATTCCTCCGGGGTGACCTCCGAGGCCCAGCCGGGGACGACTCCCTGGCCGCCGTGCAACAGCATCGGCTTGAGGATCAGTTCCTGCTGACGGGCCACCGCGTAATCCAGCAGCGGGGTTTCGGTGCCGTCCTCCAGGACGATGTTCTCCGAGGTCACCGAGGAGGTCCAGGGCAGGAGCCGGTCGATGACGTCCCGTTCCTCGTCCGAGAACAGATGGCGGTTCCTGCGGTCGGAGAGCATCGCCAGCGCGGCTTTGCTCCCGTACAGTTCCGAGTCGATCGGGGTGAAGACGCGGACCTCGCCCGCCTCCAGTGCGCCGAGCAGGGGCTCGAGGAGCGCGTCGGTGTCCTCGTCGAGCAGGTCCTCGATCATGAACTGGCGGTAGACGACGTCGACCGGGCGCTCCCCGAGCCAGAGCCTTCCGTCGCGCCGCTCCAGCTGCGCGACGTGACACGGGTACGCCTCCAGGCCGCGCTCAGCCCACACGTTGATGAGGACGTTGAAGTAGCCCTCCATCTCCTCGTAGTTGCTGGGCCATTCGGTCAGCGCGACGACGGGCCGGGCGTCGGGCTCAAGACCCGTCTCCTGGCGGATGGTGCGGATCTGCTCCGCCACCGTGTCGATGTAGCCGAGCTCTTCCTCGGCGACGAACCGGCTGAACTCGGGGTCCGCGAGAAGGCCGCGGCACGCCTCGCCGCCCTCGAATCCGACCGTGCTGCCCAGGTTGAACTCCATGACCCGGAAACCGGAGCGGTCCAGGTAGAGGTCCGCCCGCCCCATGCTGGTCGGCGAGCCGGCCGCAGCGGCGGCCGAGCGTTCGATGGCGCGTATCTGCGACTTCTCCATTCCGTTCGCACGGGCGAAGGAGGCGATGTCGCCGTCGAAGAGCCGGTGCGGCAGGCTGTAGAGCGCTCCGCGCAGCACTTCCAGATCCCGGGTCAGCTGCTGGACCTCGTCCCCGGTGAGGAACACCGGACGAAGGGCGTGATTCCCACCCGTGAGCAGGCGAATGAATTCGCTCTCCTGGACCGGGCGCAGGACGCGACCGAACCGCTCCAGGTATCGCTCGGTGAGTGCGTGCTCGCGTGGCATCTTCCGTAACTCCCCTCAGGACCGGATGTGCATCCAGATCGGCGTCAAGAGTGGCACGGGAGGGTTCCGTATCACCTCAGCCAGATAGGTAGTTGAGGGGACGGCGGGTCAACGCGTCGAGTAATCCCCGTGCATACCTGATCCGTCCTCGCGTAATCCGGACGGATCACGGGGATGAGCCTGCCGCGGACGCGCGGAGTCCGGGTGGGTCCGTAGGTTGCATTGTCACTGACGCCTCGGTCTTCGAGCGGTCGAGATCATCAGAAGGGAAGCGGTGGACGATGCCGACGAGCCTCGGTACGCGAACGAAACGAGTGGCGATTGTCGACGCCTACTCGACAGGGAGCCTCCTGCCGGCCGTACTGGAGCAGTACGACATCGAGTGCGTGCACGTCCGGTCGCCCAACCCCGACGTCATCCTGTCGCGCGACCCCGAGGGTTTCGTCTACGACTTCCGCCACGACGGTGACGTGGCGGCCATGGCGTCCGTACTGCGCGAGCACGAGGTCGGCCATGTGATCGCCGGCCAGGAGGCGGGTGTCGAACTGGCCGACCAGCTCTCCGCCGCACTCGGCACTCCCGGCAACGGGATGACCCGGCCGACCGCCCGCCGCAACAAGTACGAGATGGTGCTGGCGTTGCGCGACGCCGGCCTGGCACACGCGGCCAGCATGGTCTCGGACGATGCCGACGAGATGATCGCCTGGGTCGAGGAGACCGTGGGCTATCCGGTCATCGTGAAGCCGGTCGCCAGCTCCAGCACGGACAACGTCGTGGCGTGTTCGTCCCCGGAGCAGATCCGCGCCGTCCACGAGAAGATCATGAGCAGCACCGATCGCCACGGGATGCCCAACACCACGGTGCTCGCCCAGGAGTTCCTGGCAGGGGACGAGTACTTCGTCAATACCGTCAGCCGTGGCGGCGCGCACCACACCGTGGAGATCTGCCGGTACTTCAAGATGCGCCTCCCCGGCGGCCGCATCATCAACGACTACAACGAGCCCCTGCAGCCGGACGACCCGGTCGCCAAGGAGCTGGAGTGCTACACCCACCAGGTGCTGGACGCTCTGGAGGTGCACAACGCGGCCGGTCACACCGAGGTCATGCTGACCTCCAGGGGACCGGTGCTCGTCGAGAGCGCCGCGCGCATGGGCGGTGGCCAGGTCCTCGACATCAACACGCGCTGCTACGGCACCAACCAGGTGGAGCTCCTCGCCCTGTCCGTGGCCAAGCCGGACGAGTTCGACCGCCTGCCCACCACCGCGTACCGGATCCTGGAACACCACCGCTTCGTGCACCTCATCAATCCGAGGGAGCACGGCATCGTTCCGTCCCACGAGGCGATGGCCGCCATTCGCGCACTGCCGTCCCACGTCTTCACCGTCATGAGGCATCCGGAAAGGAAGCCGATCTCCCGGACGGTCGACATCGCCACCCAGCCGGGGTTCGTCTTCCTCATGTCCGACGATCCGGCTCAGGTCGTCGCCGACTACGAGCGGCTGCGGGAGATCGAACGGGACCACCTCTACGACCCCGAACCGTCGGCCTGAGGGGCCGCCCCCGGGTCTCCCGGGGGGCGGTGCGGGCCGGGCGGTTCCCGTCGTGGGACGATGCCGACATGAATCGCCTGGCCAGCTCGCAGTCACCGTACCTGCTCCAGCACGCCGACAATCCGGTGGATTGGTGGCCCTGGGGGCAGGAGGCGTTCGACGAGGCGAAGCAGCGCAACGTACCCGTACTGCTGTCGGTCGGCTACTCCTCGTGCCACTGGTGCCACGTCATGGCGCACGAGTCCTTCGAGGACGAGCTGTCCGCCGCGTACATGAACGAGCACTTCGTCAACATCAAGGTGGACCGCGAAGAGCGCCCCGACATCGACGCCGTCTACATGGAGGCCGTGCAGGCCGCCACCGGGCAGGGCGGGTGGCCGATGACCGTGTTCCTGACCGGCGACGCCGAGCCCTTCTACTTCGGGACCTACTTCCCGCCCGAGCCCCGGCACGGGATGCCCTCCTTCATGCAGGTGCTCGAAGGCGTGCGCACCGCGTGGGTCGGACGGCCCGAGGAGGTCGCGGAGGTCGCGCAGCGGATCGTACGGGACCTCGCGGGACGGCAGCTGGACTACGGGAAGGCCGGTACGCCCGGTCCGGAGGAGCTGGCCCAGGCGCTGCTCGGGCTGGTGCGGGAGTACGACGCCACGCGCGGCGGGTTCGGCGGTGCGCCGAAGTTCCCGCCGTCCATGGTGCTGGAGTTCCTGCTGCGCCACCATGCCCGGACCGGGGCCGAGGGGGCGCTGCAGATGGCCGCCGACACCTGTGAGGCCATGGCCCGGGGCGGGATCTACGACCAGCTCGGCGGCGGGTTCGCGCGGTACTCCGTGGACCGGGAGTGGGTCGTGCCCCACTTCGAGAAGATGCTCTACGACAACGCACTGCTGTGCCGGGTCTACGCCCACCTGTGGCGCACCACCGGGGACGAGCTCGCGCGCCGGGTCGCCCTGGAGACCGCCGACTTCATGGTCCGCGAACTGCGCACCCGCGAGGGCGGCTTCGCCTCCGCGCTGGACGCCGACAGCGAGGACCCGCAGACGGGCAAGCACGTCGAGGGGGTCTACTACGCCTGGACTCCGGCCCAGTTGCGCGAGGTGCTGGGCGAGGAGGACGGGGACCTGGCCGCCGCCTGCTTCGGGGTGACGGAGGAGGGGACCTTCGAGCACGGCATGTCCGTGCTCCAACTGCCCGCTCAGGGGCCCGACATCGACGAGGAGCGGCTCGCCGGCATCAAGGAGCGGCTGCTCGCGGCGCGGCAGGCGCGCCCCGCACCCGGCCGGGACGACAAGATCGTCGCCGCCTGGAACGGGCTGGCCATCGCGGCCCTCGCCGAGTGCGGGGCCTTCTTCGACCGGCCCGACCTGGTCGAGCGGGCGACCGAGGCCGCCGACCTGCTGGTCAGGGTCCACTTCGACGCGGCGGCCGGGAGGGCCCGGCTCGCGCGGACCAGCAAGGACGGGCACGTCGGGGCCAACGCCGGGGTGCTGGAGGACTACGGGGACGTCGCCGAGGGGTTCCTCGCGCTGGGGTCCGTCACGGGAGAAGGGGTCTGGCTGGAATTCGCCGGGTTCCTCGTCGACCTGATCCTGGACCGGTTCACCGCCGAGGACGGCTCGCTCTACGACACCGCGCACGACGCGGAGCAGCTGATCAGGCGGCCGCAGGACCCGACCGACACGGCGGCCCCCTCCGGCTGGACCGCCGCCGCCGGCGCCCTGCTCTCGTACGCCGCGCACACCGGCTCGCAGGCGCACCGTACGGCGGCCGAGCGGGCGCTCGCCGTGGTGCACGCGCTCGGGCCGCGCGCTCCGCGCTTCATCGGGCACGGGCTGGCGGTCGCGGAGGCGCTGGTCGACGGGCCGCGCGAGGTGGCCGTGGTCGGCCATCCGGAGGACCCGGCGCGGGCCGAGCTGCACCGGGTCGCGCTGCTGGGCACGGCTCCCGGGGCGGTCGTGGCGACGGGGCTGCCGGGGGCGGCGGACGGCAGCGGCGCGGAGTTCCCCCTTCTGGCCGAGCGCACACTCGTGCGCGACCTCCCGACGGCGTATGTCTGTCGACATTTCGTCTGCGCGCGGCCTACGACCGATCCGGTCGAACTGGCCGGGCAGTTGGGGGCAGTTCGTCCCTGAAAGAGGCGGAGTGGCGTCAATTCCGCTTGTCTCAATGTCATTTCGGAAACGTGGTTTTTATCTCGAAGGGGCCTAAGCGTCATCTCCACTGCCTAGTCTCATGACTTCGGAGTCACCGATCAGTCACCGTCGGCGCCAGGGGGCGCCGGCGCACAGCGCACCGGGGGTTGCGCACGGGGGGGAATCGGGGACGGGACGAGGGCGGCGGGCTGGGGAGCCTGCCGCGCGTGCCTGTCCCCGGGGGGTTGGAAGGATCGCCGCCTGGGGTTGCGGCATGTCTTGGGGGACGCTTTGCTCATATCCGTATTCATCTGTGTCGTCTCGCTCGCGCTCTTCTGGATGGCGGCGTTCACGCTCTGGTGGCAGATGCATGCCTGGCGGACGCCCGAGACGCTCGCCTCGACCCGCTTCGACCGCCCCGACGGCGGCGGCCGGCTGGCCTTCTCCCTGCTGCTGCCGGCCCGCCACGAACAGGCGGTCCTGGAGCACACCATCGAACGGCTCCTGGAATCGAGCCACCACGACTACGAGATCATCGTGATCGTCGGCCACGACGACCCCGGGACCGCGGAGGTGGCCGAGCGGGCCGCCGCCCGTGCGCCCGGTCTCGTACGCGTCATCACCGACCACCACGAGGCCAAGAACAAGCCGAAGGCCCTCAACACCGCCCTCCCGCACTGCCGCGGCGACATCGTCGGGGTCTTCGACGCCGAGGACCAGGTCCACCCCGAGCTGCTGTCCCACGTGGACCACGCCTTCCGCGTCACCGACGCCGACGTGGTCCAGGGCGGGGTCCAGCTCATCAACTTCCACTCCAGCTGGTACAGCCTGCGCAACTGCCTGGAGTACTTCTTCTGGTTCCGCTCCCGGCTGCACCTGCACGCCGAGAAGGGCTTCATCCCGCTCGGCGGCAACACCGTCTTCGTGCGCACCGAGGTGCTGCGCGAGGCCGGCGGCTGGGACCCGAACTGCCTCGCCGAGGACTGCGACCTGGGCGTACGGCTGTCCTCCGTCGGCAAGAAGGTGGTCGTCGCCTACGACTCCGACATGGTGACCCGCGAGGAGACCCCGGGCTCCCTGCTCAGCCTGCTCAAGCAGCGCACCCGCTGGAACCAGGGATTCCTCCAGGTGTACCGCAAGAAGGACTGGCAGCAGCTGCCCGGCCGCGGCCAGCGCCTGCTGGCCCGCTACACGCTCATGTCCCCGTTCATGCAGGCGGCCTCCGGGGTCATCATCCCGGTGAACTTCGCCGTGGCGGTCTTCCTCGACGTGCCCGTCGGCGTCGCGATCGTCACCTTCCTGCCGATGATCACCGCGATCGCGACCTTCGTCTTCGAAGTGGTCGGCCTGCACGACTTCGGCCGCCAGTACGGGCTGCGGGTGCGTTTCCTGCACTACGTCAAGCTCGTCGTCGGCGGCCCGTTCTACCAGGTGATGCTGGCCGGTGCCGCGATCCGTGCGGTCTGGCGCGAGCAGCGCGGGCGCAACGAGTGGGAGCTCACCAGTCACACGGGAGCCCACCTCGCCTCGTCGTCCGGTGCCCCGAGCAGCCCGAAGACCCTCACCCGAGAGGACAGCCACCGGTGACCGCCACCCTGCCCACGGCCACTGATCCCCAGTCCGGCTCGACCGCGGTCGAGCCCGCCGCCACTGCCACCGCCACCGCTGCGACCGCCACCACCGAGGCCGCCCTCATCCCGCGCCAGCGGACCGGCGGCCTCGGGGTCCGCCCGTCCTCGGCCCGCCCGCTCGTCCGGTTCCGCTCCTCGCGCCCCGACCTGATCCTGTGCGGGACGCTGCTGCTCGCGATCCTCCTCGTCCAGGGCTGGAACATCACCAACTTCCCGACGCTCAGCGACGACGAGGGCACCTACCTCGCCCAGGCCTGGGCCGTCCAGCAGGGCAAGGGGCTGGCGCACTACACCTTCTGGTACGACCACCCCCCGCTCGGCTGGATCCAGATAGCGGGCCTCACCTACCTGCCGTCCCTGTTCGTCCCCGAGTCGATGACCGTCGCGCCGATGCGGTTCTCGATGCTCGCGGTCTCCGCCGCCAGCGCGGTCCTGCTGTACGTGCTCGCGCGCCGGCTCTGGCTGCCGCGCTGGGCGGCCGGTCTCGCCATGGGCCTGTTCGGGCTCTCCCCGCTCTCCGTCGTGCTCCAGCGGGAGATCTTCCTCGACAACATCGCCGTCATGTGGATGCTGCTGGCCTTCTGCCTCGCCGCGTCCCCCAGCCGCCACCTGTGGCACCACTTCGCCTCCGGACTGGCGGCCGCCACCGCCGTCCTCACCAAGGAGACGATGCTGGTGGTGCTCCCGGCGCTGCTGGTGACGATGTGGCGCCACAGCCACCGCGACACCCGCAAGTTCGCCGTCACCGGAGCCGTCACCGCCTGCGTGCTCATCGGCGTGACGTACCCGCTCTACGCACTGCTCAACGGCGAGCTGCTGCCCGGCTCCGGCCACGTCTCCCTCATCGGCGGCATCGTCTACCAGATGGGCCGGGAAGGCTCCGGCTTCATCCTCGACCCCGGCTCCGGCTCGCACGGGGTCTTCGAGTCCTGGCTGTACTACGACACCGTGCTGCCGCTCGGCGGCCTGGCCGGCGCGGTCCTGCTCCTGGTCACCTTCCGCTGGTCGGTCACGGCCCGGGCGCTCGCCGGCCCGGCGCTGGCCGTGGTCATCCTCGCCCTCGTCGCCATGCGCCCCTCCGGCTACCTGCCGGCGATGTACGTGATCCAGGCGCTGCCGTTCCTGGCGCTGGTCCTCGCCGGGGGCGCGGCCAGCGTCACCCACGCCGTGCTGCGCCGCCGCCGAGCGCCGGGGGAGCGCCGCGCACTGGCCTACGGGCGGTGGGCGCTGATCGGCGTACTGGCCGCCTCGGCCGCCGTGTACCTCCTCCCGCGCTGGTACGACGGCAACCGCACGGCCCTCACCGTCGACGCGAACGCCCCGTACCGGCAGGCCGCGGCCTGGCTCGGGCGCGAGGTGAGCGATCCCGCCACGACCCGCGTGCTGGTCGACGACGCGCTGTGGCTGGACGCCGTCCACCACGGGTTCGACCCGGGGCTCGGGGCCATCTGGTTCTACAAGGCCGACCTGGACCCGGCGGTCACCAAGACCCTGCCGGGCGGCTGGCGGGACATCGACTACGTGGTCTCCTCGCCCACCGTCCGGCGCGACGCGGTGCAGCTGCCGAACGTGAAGGCGGCCCTGGAGAACTCGACGGCCGTCGCCGTCTTCGGCACGGGCGAGGACCGCATCGAGATCCGGCGCACGGACACGGCGGGCAGCAACGACCCCACGGCCGCCACCGTCAAGGGGAGTTGATCCGGCATGAGCGAAGACCTGTGGGCTCCGCACGCCCCCCTCGCTCCGCACCTCCCGGAGGCCGCCGCCGAGGCGCCGGCCCCCGGCAGCGTCACCCTCATCATCCCGACCTTCAACGAGTCCGGGAACATCACCGAGCTGCTGGGCCGGCTGGCCGCCGCGCTGCCCGCGCACCTGCCCGTGTCGGTGCTGTTCGTCGACGACTCCACGGACGACACCCCGGCCGTCATCGAGAAGGCCGCCCTGGAATGCGCCTTCCCGGTGGAGGTCCTGCACCGCGAGAGCCCCGACGGCGGGCTCGGCGGGGCCGTCGTGGAGGGGATCGGCCGGGCGGACACCGACTGGATCGTCGTCATGGACGCCGACCTCCAGCACCCGCCCCACCTGGTCCCCGAGCTCGTCGGGGAGGGCGCGCGCACCGGCGCCGACCTGGTCGTGGCCTCCCGCTACATCGCCGGGGGCAGCCGGGCCGGGCTCGCCGGGAGCTACCGGATCGCGGTGTCGCGCGGGGCGACCTGGCTGACCAGGGGGCTCTTCCCGCGCGCCCTGCGCGGGATCAGCGACCCGATGAGCGGGTTCTTCGCGATGCGCCGTTCGGCGGTCACCGAGGAGGCGCTGAAGCCCCTGGGCTACAAGATCCTGCTGGAGCTGGCCGTGCGCTGCCGGCCGGCCAGGGTCGCCGAGGTGCCCTTCGTCTTCCAGGACCGCTTCTCGGGGGAGTCCAAGTCCACCGCCCGCGAAGGGCTGCGCTTCCTCACCCACCTCGCCTCGCTGCGCTCCTCGACCCCGCTGGCCCGCATGATCGGCTTCGGGCTGGTCGGGCTCTCCGGCTTCGTGCCGAACCTGGCCGCACTGTGGATGCTCACGCAGACCGGGATGAACTACCTGGTCGCCGAGGTGGTGGCGAACCAGGCCGGGGTGCTGTGGAACTTCCTCCTCATCGAGACCCTGCTCTTCCGCGACCGGCGCCGCCACCGCCACTGGGCCGACCGGCTCGGGCGCTTCACGCTGCTGGCCAACGCCGATCTGCTGCTGCGGATCCCGCTGATCGCGGTCTTCGTCGGCACTTGGGGCTTCGGCGTCCTGTCCGCGACCGCGCTCGCGCTGGTCACCACCTTCGTCCTGCGCTTCGCGGCGACGGAGGCACTCGTCTACCTCCCGCGCAAGGCGGGCCGCACCCGCACGAGTTGAGCCGCACGAAGGGATGCTCCGCATGGAGAGGAAAAACCGGCGCAGGGCAGGGTGGCGGGCCGCCCTGCTGGCCGTCGGGGCGATGACCGCGGGCCTGCTGCTGACCGCACCGCAGCAGGCCACGGCCGGACCGCCCAACCTGCTCACCAACCCCGGCTTCGAGACCGCCGGCCCGGCCGGTTCCGACATGCCGTCCTGCTGGTCGAAGTCCGGCTGGGGCGACAACGACTTCAGCTTCGCCACCGTCGCCGACGCGCACTCCGGCACCAAGGCGATGCGGGTCTCGCTCACCCGCCGGGTCGACGGCGACCGCAAGGCCCTGGTCACCGAGAACGGCACCTGCGCCCCGACGGTCGTACCGGGCAAGCAGTACGACCTGTCGGCCTGGTACAAGTCGAACACCCCGGACGTGTCGGTGACCGTGTTCCGCCACGACACGGTGGCGGGCTGGCAGTACTGGACCGATCTGCAGAATCCCCCCGTCAGCGCCGCGTGGGCGCGCACGGAGGTCCGTACGCCCGCGGTCCCGCCGAACACCGACAAGATCGCGTGGGGGCTGTCCGTCTACGGGGTGGGCACGCTCACCACCGACGACTACGCCCTGGAGGAGGTGGGCGCGGTCCCGCCGCAGCCCACCTGCACGGGCACGGCCACGGAGTGCGCCAAGGGCAAGTGGGAGGTGATCGCCGCCAAGAACCCGGTGCGCTCCATGCACGCCGTCGTGCTGAAGAACGGCAAGGTGCTGCTGATCGCGGGCTCGGGCAACGACATCGCCCAGTTCAACGCGGGCACCTTCACCTCCGCCGTCTACGACCCGGCGAACGGCTCGTTCAAGACGATCCCCACGCCCGTGGACATGTTCTGCTCCGGCCACGTCCAGCTGTCCGACGGCCGGGTGCTGGTGATGAGCGGCAACAAGGGCTACCCCTCGGCCGACGGCACGATCGGCTACCAGGGGCTGAAGGACTCGTACACCTTCGACCCGGTGACCGAGAAGTACACGAAGACGAACGACATGAACGGCGGGCACTGGTACCCGTCCGCGACGATCCTCGGCAACGGTGACGTCATCTCCTTCGGCGGGCTGAAGGAGGACTCCACGGGCAACGTGACCGCGGAGAAGTTCTCGGCGGCGCAGAACAAGTGGCTGCCGATGAACGAGGTCAACCAGACCTGGTCGTACTGGGGCCTGTACCCGTCGATGATCCTCATGCAGGACGGGCGGCTCTTCTACTCGGGCAGCCACACCTTCGGCAACGGCACCCCGGGCACCGGCGCCTCCGTCTACGACTACGACGCCAACACCATCACCGACGTGCCCGGCCTGCGCAACAAGGACGAGCGCGACGAGTCGGCGAGCGTGCTGCTGCCCCCGGCGCAGGACCAGCGGGTCCTGACCATCGGCGGCGGCAACAACGAGCGCAACCCGGCCGCGAACCGGCTCACCGACATCATCGACCTGAAGCAGCCGAGCCCCGCCTACACCGCCGGCCCCGACATCCCGCAGGGCCTGGTCGACCAGGGCCAGGGCAAGCGGCCGCAGACCGGCGCCGAGGGCAAGATGTTCGTGTCGGCCGTGCTGCTGCCGGACGGCAAGGTGCTGGAGACCGGCGGCGGGCTGCACGACCGGGCCGACCCGGTGTACGAGGCCTCGTTCTTCGACCCGACCACCAACACCTACCAGGCGGGCCTGGCCACCGACCCGATCCCGCGGACCTACCACTCGGCGTCGTTCCTGATGCCGGACGGCCGCGTCATGTCGGTCGGCGACAACCCGGGCAACGGCACGTACAACCACAACGTGTCGATCTACAGCCCGCCGTACCTCTTCAAGGGGGCGCGCCCGCAGATCACCTCGGTGATCGACACCCAGTGGACGTACGGGGACACGCAGCGGATCACCGTCAACCGGCCGGTGGCCAAGGCGGAGCTGATCCGTCCGGCGGCGGTCACCCACTCCTCGGACCCGAACCAGCGGTTCGTGGACCTGCCGCTCACGGTCGTCAACGGCACCACCATCGACCTGAACGTCACCAGCAACCCGAACCTGGCCCCGCCCGGCTGGTACATGCTCTTCGCGGTCGACGCGAACGGCATCCCGTCCATCGCGAAGTGGGTGCACATCGGCGGCCCGTCGGCCCTGGCGGCCACCGCCGAGCCCCCGACCGCGCACGAGCACACCTTCGCGAACAAGCTGGCGGCACCGAAGCAGAACCCCGCGAAGCGGGACTCGGCCCCGGTGGCCCCGAACGTGGCCGGCTGCGACCGGCACTACGGCACGGCCAACGTGTGCGTGCCCACGCGTTTCCCGGCGGAGGTGAAGGCGACGACCAAGGCCCGCTGCGACTGGCTGGCCACCCACAAGTACCCGACGCGCATGAAGGTCAACGGAAGCGACCCGCTGCGCCTGGACCCGGACGGCGACGGCTACGCCTGCTGAGGCCCCGGGCAGGGGGAGGAGCACCCGTTTGACAGCCCGTCGAAGTCAACCGGAATAGGACGTTCCTTCTACCTTGGGCCCATGCCCGAGACCACCCTGCCCAGCCAGCGCCGCCACCGAGCTCCGGCCCGGTGGCGGCGCCTCGCCGTCCTGTTCGCCTGCACCCTGCTCAGCGTGCCCGGCCCGGCCTTCGCCGGGCCGCACGGGGGCGACGAGGGTCCCGTCGGAAGGATCGTCGAGTTCGCCGTGCCGACCGAAGGCGCCAACCCGGCGGGGATCACGGGCGGCCCCGACGGGAACGTCTGGTTCACGATCCAGGCGACCCCGTTCAACAAGATCGGCCGGATCACCCCGCAGGGCAGGATCAAGGAATTCCCGCTGCCCCACCCCGAGCGGTTCCCGGACGACATCACCTCGGGCGCCGACGGAAACCTGTGGTTCACCGAGTCCGGCCACAACCACATCGCGCGGATCACCCCGCAGGGCAAGGTCACCGAGTTCCCGCTGCCGCAGGCGGACAGCTTCCCCTACGGCATCACCAGGGGGCCGGACGGGAACGTCTGGTTCGCCGAGAACGGGGCGAACAAGATCGGCCGCATCACGCCCCGCGGCACGATCACGCAGTTCGCGCTCCCGCCCGAGACCCTGCCGTACCGGATCACCGCCGGCCCGGACGGGAACCTGTGGTTCACCTCGCCCTTCAAGAACACGATCGGGCGGATCACCCCGCGCGGCACGGTGAAGCTCTTCCCCCTGCCGAACCCCGAGGGCGCCCCCTTCAACATCGCCGCCGGCCCCGACGGGAACCTCTGGTTCACCGACAGCGGCGGCCTCGGCCAGGCGATCGGCCGGATCACTCCGCGCGGCGACCTGCGGTTCTTCCCGCTGCCGGACGCCAACAGCGGCCCGATCGGCATCGCGGCGGGCCCGGACGGGAACCTCTGGTTCACCGAGTCCAACAGCGACCGGATCGGCCGCATCACCCCGCGGGGGGAGCTCACCGAGTTCCCGCTGCCCACCCCGAACCAGGGCAGCACCCCCTTCCACATCGCGAAGGGTCCCGACGGGAACATGTGGTTCACGGAGCTGCTCGGCAACAAGGTGGGACGCGTGACGGTCGGCGACCACGGCCACGGCAAGCCCTGAGTCCTGCCTTTCGGACCGTACGGGGGGCACCCGTCCGGTCCGGAGGAGACGGCTCAGTGCTGGTAGGCGGCGATCGAGATGCCCACGTAATGGGCGACGAAGGCGGCCAGCGTCAGCGAGTGGAAGACCTCGTGGAAGCCGAAGAAGCGGGGTGAGGGGTTCGGCCGCTTCATGCCGTAGATGACGCCGCCGACGCTGTAGAGCAGGCCGCCGACGATGACCAGGACCAGGACGGCGATGCCGCCGGTGCGCATGAAGTCGGGGAGGAAGAAGACGGCCGCCCAGCCCATGGCGATGTAGCAGGGGGTGTACAGCCAGCGCGGGGCGCCGACCCAGAAGACGCGGAAGGCGATGCCGGCCGCCGCCGCGATCCAGACCGCCCACAGCAGGGTCCGCCCGGTGGAGTCGGGCAGCAGCAGCACGGTCAGCGGGGTGTACGTGCCCGCGATGATCAGGAAGATGTTGGCGTGGTCGAGCCGCCGCAGGATGGCCTCGCCGCGCGGGCCCCACGTACCGCGGTGGTAGACGGCGCTGACTCCGAAGAGCAGGCACGCGGTGAGGACGTACACCCCGCACGCCACCCGGGCCCGGGTCGAATCGGTGAAGGCCATCAGGACCAGGCCCGCGATCACCACGGCGGGGAACATGCCGGTGTGCAGCCAGCCGCGCATGAGCGGCTTGGCCTCCTGATCGGCGGGTTCGACCACCGGAGCGGCCACGGCAGCGGCGTCAGAAGTCATAGCGGCCATGCTACCTACGGTTGCGTAGGTTTCCGTTAGTGCGCTTTACGGAAGATTGACCGGAGTGGCGATGCTCACGTGAGAAGCCCCCTGGACATATGCGCACATCCACCGGATGATCAGATGAGTGCGGTCGACACCGGATGAGCGGAGCGCGAAGCGTCCGGGTCGCGGCCCCCACGGGGCAATCACAAATCAAACCCCTCAACAAGGAGCGATCGTGGCGCGCGACATCGCGGCTGGCACCACTTCCGACGTCCCCACCAAGCACCAGGAGCTCATCTCCTGGGTCGGCGACATCGCCGCCCTCACCCAGCCTGACCGCATCGTCTGGTGTGACGGCTCCGAGGCCGAGTACGAGGCCCTCTGCGAGGAGCTCGTCTCCAAGGGCACCTTCAAGAAGCTGGACCCGGCCAAGCGCCCGAACTCGTACTACGCGGCCTCCGACCCCTCCGACGTCGCGCGCGTCGAGGACCGGACCTTCATCTGCTCCGAGAAGGAGGAGGACGCGGGCCCGACCAACCACTGGAAGGCCCCTTCCGAGATGAAGGAGCTCTTCGCCGGCAAGGGCGAGGAGGGCGGCATCTTCCGCGGCTCCATGAAGGGCCGCACCATGTACGTGGTCCCCTTCTGCATGGGCCCCCTCGGCTCGGAGCTCTCCGCCATCGGCGTCGAGATCACCGACTCCGCCTACGTCGCCGTCGCGATGCGCACCATGACCCGCATGGGACAGGCCGTCCTCGACGAGCTCGGCACCGACGGGTTCTTCGTCAAGGCCGTCCACACCCTCGGCGCTCCGCTCGCCGAGGGCCAGGACGACGTGCCGTGGCCGTGCAACACCACCAAGTACATCTCGCACTTCCCCGAGACCCGCGAGATCTGGTCCTACGGCTCGGGCTACGGCGGCAACGCCCTGCTCGGCAAGAAGTGCTACGCCCTGCGCATCGCGTCCGTCATGGCCCGCGACGAGGGCTGGCTCGCCGAGCACATGCTGATCCTCAAGCTCACCCCGCCGGCCGGCGAGGGCGCCACCGCCGAGCCGAAGTACATCGCTGCGGCCTTCCCCTCCGCCTGCGGCAAGACCAACCTGGCCATGCTGGAGCCCACCATCCCCGGCTGGACCGTCGAGACCGTCGGTGACGACATCGCCTGGATGCGCTTCGGCGAGGACGGCCGTCTCTACGCGATCAACCCCGAGGCCGGCTTCTTCGGCGTGGCCCCCGGCACCGGCGAGCACACCAACGCCAACGCCATGAAGACCATGTACGCCAACACCGTCTTCACCAACGTCGCGCTCACCCCGGACGGCTCCGACGTCTGGTGGGAGGGCATGACCGAGGAAGCCCCCGCCCAGCTGATCGACTGGAAGGGCAACGCCTGGACCCCGGAGTCCGAGACTCCGGCGGCCCACCCGAACGCCCGCTTCGCCGTCCCGGCCTCGCAGTGCCCGACGATCGCCTCCGAGTGGGAGGACCCCAAGGGCGTCCCGATCTCCGCGATCCTCTTCGGCGGCCGCCGCGCCTCCGCCGTGCCGCTGGTCACCGAGTCCTTCGACTGGAACCACGGCGTCTTCATCGGCTCGAACATCGCCTCCGAGAAGACCGCCGCCGCCGAGGGCAAGGTCGGCGAGCTGCGCCGCGACCCCTTCGCCATGCTGCCGTTCTGCGGCTACAACATGGGCGACTACATGGGTCACTGGGTCGACGTGGCCAAGGACAAGGACCAGTCCAAGCTCCCGAAGATCTACTACGTGAACTGGTTCCGCAAGAACGACGCGGGCAAGTTCGTGTGGCCCGGCTTCGGCGAGAACAGCCGCGTCCTGAAGTGGATCGTCGGCCGCCTCGACGGCACCGCCGAGGGCGTGGAGACCCCGATCGGCATCCTGCCGACCGTCGCCTCCCTGGACACCGACGGCCTGGACCTGCCCGCCGCCGACCTGGAGTTCCTGCTCACGGTCGACAAGGAGGTCTGGCGCGACGAGGCCTCCCTGGTCCCCGAGCACCTGAACACCTACGGCGACCACACCCCGAAGGAACTGTGGGACCAGTACGAGGCGCTCGTCGCGCGCCTGGGCTGATCCCACCGGGCCCGAGGGCCCTCGCCCCACCGAACTCCTGCGGCCGGCTGTCCCCGGCCTCGGGTTGACGCGGGATTCCCCGACTCAGGTTTCCCTGCGGCCTTCCAAATAGGTCGTGTGCGTCTGCTGACGGCGGGCCTCCGTTTCACGGAGGTCCGCCGTCATGCGTTCCGCCTCCTCGCGCAGCAGCGTCAGCTGCCGCTCCAGGTGGCGTTCGGGCGATTCGCCGCCCGCCGTGAGCCGGGTCCACCAGCGGGTCCGGTTGTAGGTGTCCACGCACTCCGGCACGTCCGTGCGGATGGCCCGGGTCAGCGCGTGCACCGCCTCCGGGTCGGCGGCCAGGACCCCCGCCACCCAGCCCGGCTCCAGCATCGCCGCGTACAGCTCCAGCAGCCCGGCCAGCACCCCGGCCGGCTCCGACGGCAGGTCCACTTCGCCGACGTACTCCTGCAGCCGCGTGAAGTCGTCCCGTACGAAGCCCAGTTGCTCGGCGGGCTCCGGCGGCACCGGCGGGGCCGCCACGTCCGGCGGGGCGATCAGCGCGCCCGCCCCGTACAGCCCGGCGACCACCACCGGCCAGTAGGTGCCGGCCACCCCGGTGAGGGTCAGGCCCACCCCGACCAGCCCGCAGGCGCTGCCGGCCAGGTTCTTCTTGGACTCGAGGAACTTCAGTGCCCTACTGGTAGCCACGGATCTCCTCGAAGGCTCCGTCCAGCGAACCGTTGCCGTCGGTGGCGTCGAAGAGCCGCCCGCCGGTCAGTTCGGTGATGTGGGCGAGTTCCTTGCGGTCCGAGTCGCCGAACAGCACCGCGAAGACCGGGGTGTGCTTCTGCGCCTCCGGCAGGCCCGCGTAGAAGGCGTCGAACTGCTTGGCCCCGGCGCCCGCCGTGTTCTCGCCGTCCGTCATCAGCACGATCGAGGTGAAGGCGTCCGCGTTCCCCTGGCCGAGGTGCTGGTAGGCCGCCTGCAGACTGCTGTAGATGGCCGTGCCCCCGTCCGGCCGCAGCGACTTCACGTCCGCCCGGATCGCGTCCAGGGCCGGCCCCGGATTGCCCGGCTCCACCGTGTGCGGCAGGACCTTCTTCACCTTGTCGCCGAAGGGCACCAGCGTGACCTCCTCCCGGTCCCGGAACCGCTCTCCGGTGCCCGAACTCCCCGTCCCCGTCAGGTCGGTGAGCGCCGTCTTCAGCCGGCCGATCCGGTCCTCCTCGGCCATCGACCCCGAGGTGTCCAGCACGTACACCGTGCGCGAGGGCCGGCGCAGCTCGTTCTCGTAGCTGGCCAGCAGCCCGTCCGCCACCGACCGGGTGCCCGGGAAGGGGAGCTCGCGCCGCTTGTCCGGGTTCAGCCCGGCCGCCGGGGTCACCCCGGCCGCGACGGGCCGCCGGAAGGTCTTCTCGGTGATCGCCTTCTGCGCCTCGGCGCCGCGCAGGTACTCGGTCAGCACCCGGCCCGACTCGCGGGCCCCGTCCGGGGCCGAGGTCAGCAGGGTCAGCGGGTAGTGCGCCGTGACCACGCCGTCGAGCGGCCGGATCACCGTCAGGTCCGTCTTCGCATCCCGGTTCATGGACAGCAGCACCGACTCGTAGTTCACCAGCGCGTCCACGTTCCCGCGCTGGGCGTACGCCGAGGCCAGCCAGCCGGAGGAGCCCGAGGTCAGCTTCTGCCCGGTGAAGAACCCCTTCAGCAGGGGCTGCGCCTTCGCCACGTCCGCGTCGGTCAGCGCCGCCTGGGCGCCGGAGAGCCCGGAGGCCACCGAGACCAGTGCGGAGAAACCGGAGTTGGAGCGCACCGGGTCGGTCATCCCGTACGTCAGCTTCCCGCCGGCCACGGCCTCGTGGACCGCCGACCAGGTCACCGACTCGGGCTTCCAGCCCAGCCGGGCCAGCGCCTCGGGCTTCACGCCGAGGGCCACCGGCGAGGACATCACCGGGGTCTCGCTCGACAGCTTGCCCGCGGCCTCGGGCCGCAGCCGCAGGTAGTCGTTGGAGGCCAGCCAGACGGCGTCGTACTTGCCGTCGGCCTTGCCGGAGGCGATCTGCTCGACCGCGTCGAGGGTGCCCGACATCGTCAGCTCCACCGAGACCCCGGTCGCGGCCTTCGCCGCCTTCAGCACCTCGTCCAGGTCGGACAGCTCGCTGGAGGCCAGGACGCGGAGCTTGCCCTCCTGGTACGCGGTCTTCCCCGGCTTCGCCTTGCCGTCGGGCTCGTCCTCCGTGCACGCGCTCGCCCCGAGCAGGGTGGCGGCCAGCGCCACCGCCGCGGCGAGCCGCCGGCGCATCACAGCTCTGCGGATGCTCATCGATCGGTCCCGCCTTCCAGGGCGCTCGCGGTGCGGGTGCGCGCCAGGTACGCGGACGCGTTTTGCAGTTCGCCGGTCAGGGATTCCACGGTGGCGGCCATGTTCTCGGTGGCCTGCACCTTGAAGGTGTCGATGGTGTCGAGCGTCTTGTAGATCTGCGCGAAGGCCGTCCGCAGGGTCTCCGCGCCGACTGCCGGATCGGCGGCGATCCGCTGGATCTCCCCGCTCTGCGTGGACAGCATCTCCGCGTTGCCGCGGATCAGCCCCTCGGTGGTGTCGCGCAGGGTGTTGATCTGCTTGATGACCTCGCCCTGGGTGTTCAGGGCCTGCGCCAGCATCACGGCGATCCGCAGCGCGGACACCGTTGTGGTCGCGGCCCGGTCGACGCCCTTGATCAGCTCTTCGTTGTTGCGCCGCACCACGTCCATCGCCAGGTAGCCCTGCGCGCAGACGGCCAGCTGGGTCAGCAGGTCCTGGTGCTTCTGCCGTACGGGGAACAGCACGTCCACGCGCAGCGCGTCCGCCTGCTGGGGGTCGCTCTGGGCGGCGATCCGCTGTTCGACGGCCGCGTCCAGGGCCTCGGTGAGGACCGCGTACTCCTGGAGCTTGCCCATGGTCTCCCACAGGCGGGCGCGCTCGGTGTGCAGGGCGGCGTTGTCGCGCCGCAGCTCGTCCTGGCCGCCGCGCAGCGCGCCGACGATCCGGTTGAGGGTGGCCTGCGAGGAGGCGTACTTGGCCACGTGGTCGCGGAACTTGTTGCCGCCGGGCAGCTTGGACAGCAGCTTGCGCACGCCCTTGCCGGCGCTCTCGCTCGGGTCCAGGTCCTCGACCGTGCGCCGCAGTTCGACCAGCGAGCCCGCGACACGGGCCTGGGCGTTGCCGCCGCCGTCCGCGTCGAGGGAGCGTACGGCCCGCTCCAGCATCCGGTTGGACTGCTGGGCCGCGCCGCGGATGTCTGCGGAGCCGAGCCCGGCGATCTCCCCGATGCGGGTCGCGAACTCGGGGGAGCGGCTGTCGATGCCCGCCAGCGAGCCGACGTACTCCCCGGCCCGGCGGGCCATCTCCTCGCGCACCCCGTCCTGGAGCGGCACCAGGCCGGAAGCCTGCTCCCGCTTGACGGGGGCCACGGGCTCGGGGGCGGTGAGGACGAGCGGAGCGTCCTCGGGTGGTGTCAGTGTCATGGTCCGGTGGTCCCCCTATCCCTTTCCGGTGGCGCGCGCGGCCAGCGCCATCAGGACCTTGGTGGTCGGTGCGCCGACCTGGCGCAGGCCCGTCAGCTCCGTCTTGAGGTACGCGGTGTGCGGCGCGGCGGCCGCGGTGAACTCGGCCACCCCCTCCGTCGGCCGGAACCCGTGGCGGACCACGAGCGAGCGCAGCTTCGGGTCGGTGGCCAGCAGGGAGCCGAGCTCCCCGGCCTTCTCGCTGATCGGCACGAAGGTGTGCGGGGAGTTGACGGTGGTGTCCGGGTACAGGACCACCATGTCGCCCGGGTCCTGCTTCTGCTGGAGCAGGCTGGCCACCTGGGACTCGTAGGCGAGGATGAGCGGTTCGCCGCTGCCGCTGATGAAGGCGCGGAAGGGGCCGTCCGTGCTCTGTTCCAGGGAGCCCTGGACGGAGATCAGCTTCTTCATCAGGGGCGCGGTGCGGTCGATGGCGGCGTCGTCGGAGACGACGGTCGTGCCGTTGGCGACGTTGGAGGTGGTGGCGAGGAAGAGCGCGCCCGAATTGGAGGCGGTGGGGTCGGTGGTCTTGATGAACACCGTCCCGTTCAGCTCTGGGTAGGCGCTGGTCCCGCCCTGGAGCTCCTGCCACTTCTTGTCCTCGGCGGCGGCCTTCAGGAAGGGGCCGAGGAGGAGGGTGCCGGAGTTCTTGCCGGTGACCTTCGCGAGGCCGTGCTCGCTGAGCACCTTGGCCGCGTTGGCACGGGCGATGACCACGAGCGGGGAGAAGAAGGGCTTGGTGTTCTGAGCACCCTTCACACCCGCCTTCACCTCGATCTCGGCGGCCGGCTCCGCACTACTGGGGAAGGCGAAGTCGAACTCCTCAAGGGCGAGTTGATCCATCGCCCAGGAGCCCGAGGTTTCGGTCTTCACGGTGTAGCCCTTGTCAGCAAGGGCCTTGACGACGTCGGGGTCGCGGAAGAACTCGGACTTCTCCGAACCGATGACGCCACGCACGGTCTTCGTTGCCGTGCCCTCCGGCTTCTTTCCTCCGAGGGCGATGACGGCTATCACGCCGCCGATCAGGAGGACCGCCAGGGCGATTCCTAGGATGCGTCTCACGGGTGCAGCGTGCTCGCGGAAACCCACATTCCGCGCGGAGTTGCGTGAACGCGAGGTGACGAGGCGGTCCCACTTCGAAATGCTGTGTGGGCCCCGGGGTGCTGGTTCGCGGGGCGGCCGGCCGGGAGGATCGTTCCATGGGTGGCGTGAGCGCGTTGAAGTGGCAGGGCTGGCTGGTCGCCCTGGTGTTCGTGGCGGGACTGCTGGTCTTCGCCCCGCTGGGGCTGTACGTGTGGGCCGGCGGGCGGCCCGCGGTGCGGCCGGCGGGGGCGGCGCCGGAAGATGTCCGGATCACCGATTGCCGGATCGATCCGGCAAGCCGTCGCGTGGTCGCCTCCGTAGAGGCGGTCAACGGCTTCCCGGAGCGGGGGGCTTACGTGATCACGGTGGAGTTCCGCGAACAGCCGCCGCCGGCTCGGCCCGGGGGCGCGGAGTCCCTGGCTTTGCCCCCGGCGGCCAGGGGCCCGCAGGTCCTGATGAAGATCCCGGGTGTCGCCCCGGCTGCGACGGAGCGTGCGGAGGCCCTGGGCCCGGTCTGGCCCCAGGCTGCGATTCCCTGGTGCGGCATCGCGGCTGCTGACTTTGCCCCGGACCCGCCCTTCGCCCGTTCCCTGGGGCTTCGCCCCAGACCCCACGCCTCAAACGCCGGCGAGGCTGGAAATGCCGGCATTCTCAGCCCGTCCGGCGTTTGAGGACCGGGGTCCGGGGCGGAGCCCCGGGGAACGGGCGAAGGGCGGGTAGGGGACAAGCCCCGCAGGGCGGCACGGGCCGCAGGCCCGTAGGGCGCGACCCGCGCGCGGGATGGGCTGCACGTTCAAGCCCCGCAGGGCATGGCACCCGGTCCGGAGCCTCCGCGGCCCCGGACCGGGGCCGTCAGTGGGCGCCGACGAGATCGAGCGCAGCGGCGTGCGCATCCATCCGCTCGGCGGCGAGGATCGCGACCGTGGTGTCGGCGCGCGACGCGGCGACGAGCAGCGCACGGGCCGCGAGGTCATGGGCGCGCTGGTGCAGCGAGGCGGTGACCCCGGCGTCGGGCTCCCCGCCGGAGCGCCGCGCGCGGGCGGGCTGGGCCCCGCGCAGGCGGGTCACCTGGGTGGCGATGGTGGCGGCGGCCTCGTCGAGGCCGAGCTCGTCGGTCACGGTGAGCAGCGCGGCGAGGTGCCCGGCGAGCTGGATGTCCAGGGCTTCGGCGCGGCTGCTGCGCGGGTAGTCGCTGCGGTGGCCGCCTATGCGGGGGTCGACCGCCTTGGTGCGAATCGGCTCGTACATGGGAGGCCTCCTGCGTGGGTCAGGAGACCATCCTACATTGGATCGGTTCTAAAGTTGAGCTGAATCTTGGTCCTGCGTGTCGGCTTAAATGGGACTTGTGACGGCCGGTGGCGGCGATCACTCTTCTTCTTTTCGGCACGTACGTACGGGGTGGGGCGTTATGGCTGGGGCCGCAGGCGAGTCGGGCAGACCGGAAGCATCGGGCATACCGGGCGTAGAGGCGGTCGTCCGCAGCGACGCGGCGCTCCTGGAGGAGGACCTGGCGGCCTTCCTGGCCTCCCTGGTGGCCCCACCGTCCGCGGACGACCCGTCCCTCTACGACTCCGTGCTCGGCCGCGCCCTGTACGAGCCCGTGGCCGACGCCGTCGGCTCGAAGGTGGGCCAGGAGGCGCTGGCACCCACCGCGGGAGCGCCCGCGGGCCGGGCCCCGCTGCGCCCCTCGATGGTGTTCTGGGCCTACCGCAACTACCGCGGCTTCCCCGGCCCCGACGGCGAGGAGGCCGATGCCGCGGACCTGGCGGCGGTCCGCCGCGCGGCCGTGGCGGTCCGCGTGCTGCTGAAGGCGGCCGTCGCCCTCGACGACATCCAGGACGGCAGCGGCCTCCGCTACGGCGAGCCCGCCCTCCACGTCACCCATGGCGTCCCGCTCGCCCTCAACACGGGCTCCGTGCTGATCACCGCGGCGCTGGAGCACGCGGCCGACCCGGCCGTCGTACGGAGCCTGCTGCGCTCGGTCGGCCGGGGCTTCACCGGCCAGGCCGTCGACGTCTCCACGCGCACCGCGCCCACCCGCGCCGAACTGCTGGCCGCGCCCCTCCGCGAGCGGGTGGCCTTCTGGGAGTCGGTGGCCGCGCTCAAGACGGGCACGCTGTTCTGGATGCCGCTGGACGCGGCAGTCGCGGCCCTGGGCGTCGTGGAGGACGAACGCCGGGTCCTCGACGGGGCGATGCGCCGGCTCGGACTGGCCAGCCAGCTGTTCAACGACCTGACCGACTTCGTGCCCGGGTTCGGAGGCCGGGGCACCCACGAGGACTTCGGCCAGCTGAGCAACCGCGTCCTCCTCGAACTCCTCGACTCCGCACCCGCCGACCTGCGCGCGTCGGGGGAGCTCGCGGGGCCGCGGCTGAAGGAGTTCGTGCTCGGTCACCCGGAGCTGCGGACGACCCTCCTGTCCCTCGCGGCGGAGGCGGTGGAGCTGAAGCGCGCCGCGATGGAGGCGGTGCGCGGGGTGTGCCGCTCCGAGCGGAGCGCCCGGTACTTCGAGGTGACGATCGAACGCAAGGGCCACCTCATCGACCGGCTGCACGCGACCCTCCTGAAGGGGGAGGGCGCATGAGCCCCACGGTCGTCGAGCGCATCCGGGCGAGCACCCGCGGCCGGCACGAGGAGCTGGAGGCCACCGCCTTCTCCGCCGCGATGCTCGCGGGGACGCTCCCGCTCGACCGGTACGTCGGCCAGCTCGCCGCGTACCGCACGGTCCTGGCGGCGCTGGAGGGCGAGCTCTCCCGCGCCACGGGCCCGTGCCTCGCCTCGGTGTGGTCGGCGGATCTGGTCAAGATCCCCCTCATCGACCGCGACCTGATGCACTTCGCCGGGGACGGCGTGTTCCCGGCGGCCTTCGCGGCCGCCCGGGCGGCGGCCTTCGCGGGGGAGATCCGCGCCGCGGCGGACGCGGACCCCCTGGCCCTGCTCGGGTTCCTCTACGTACTGGAGGGCTCCACGCTCGGCGGCATGATCCTGCGCCGGTACGTGACCGAGGCCTACGGTCTGAGCGGCACGGACGGCGTGGCCTACTACGCCGCCGGTGACCGCGAGCGCTGGGCCGGCTTCACGGCGCGGCTGAACGGGGCGCTCCCCGGGCCGGAGGAGCAGGAGGGCGTGATCGTCGCCGCCGGGCGGGCCTACGACCACGTCGCCGCGATCTCGCAGGCCCTGTCCACGGGCCTCGTCGCCACCGCCGCGTAGGGCGGCGGTGGCGCTCGACGGCTACGGCTGGCCGTAGCCGTCGAGGAAGTTGCCGATCCGGGTGACCGCGTCGGCGAGGTCCTTCGCGTTCGGGAGGGTCACGATCCGGAAGTGGTCGGGCTCGGGCCAGTTGAAGCCCGTACCGTGCACGACCATGATCTTTTCCTCGCGCAGCAGGTCGAGGACCATCTGCCGGTCGTCCTTGATCTTGTAGACGGACGGGTCCAGCTTCGGGAAGAGGTACAGCGCGCCCTTGGGCTTCACGCAGGTGATGCCGGGGATCTGCGTCAGCAGGTCGTAGGCGGTGTCGCGCTGCTCCAGGAACCGTCCGCCGGGCCGCACCAGGTCTTCGATCGACTGGCGGCCGCCGAGCGCGGTGGCGATGGCGTGCTGGGAGGGCATGTTGGCGCAGAGCCGCATGTTCGCCAGGATCGTCAGGCCCTCGATGTACGACGAGGCGTGCTTCTTGGGCCCGCAGACGGCCATCCAGCCCGAGCGGTAGCCGGCGACGCGGTAGTTCTTGGAGAGCCCGTTGAAGGTGAGCGTCAGCAGGTCCGGCGCGATGGCGGCGGTGTTCGTGTGCGTGGCGCCGTCGTAGAGGATCCGGTCGTAGATCTCGTCCGAGCAGACGACCAGGTTGTGGCGGCGCGCGATGTCCGTGAGCCCGCGCAGCATCTCGTCGTCGTAGACGGCGCCGGTCGGGTTGTTCGGGTTGATGATCACGATCGCGCGGGTCCGGTCGGTGACCTTGCGCTCGATGTCGGCGAGGTCCGGCATCCAATCGGCCTGCTCGTCGCAGCGGTAGTGCACGGCGGTGCCGCCGGCCAGGCTGACGGAGGCGGTCCACAGCGGGTAGTCCGGCGCCGGGACGAGCACCTCGTCGCCGTCGTCGAGCAGCGCCTGCATGGACATCTGGATCAGCTCGGAGACCCCGTTGCCGATGTAGATGTCCTCGACGTCCAGCTCGATGCCCCTGGTCTGGTAGTGCTGCATCACCGCACGGCGCGCGGACAGCAGCCCCTTCGCGTCTCCGTAGCCGTGGGCGGTGCCCAGGTTGCGGAGCATGTCCTCAAGGATCTCCGGCGGGCACTCGAAGCCGAAGGCCGCGGGGTTGCCGGTGTTGAGCTTGAGGATGCGATGACCTGCTGCTTCGAGCCGCATCGCCTCTTCGAGGACGGGTCCGCGGATCTCGTAGCAGACATTGGCGAGTTTCGTTGACTGGATCACCTGCATGACGGGAGCTTACGGGTCCTGATGGAGGCGCGCCCCGCTATTTGACGTGCAGCGGAGGGGCGGGCGGCGGACCGATATGTCCCCTTTCGGGCAAAGCTTGGGTACGGGCGCCACGAGCCCTTTGAAACCGGGGCCGGCCCCCCGTTCCGGCCTGCGGAATGGGGTGGGCCCGGCGGAGGGATCCGGACCGGTGTTGCGCTCGTCACCCTGCCCGGTCCTAAGGTGTCCGCGGCGCGCGGCGGTGATCAAGGAAGGCGGGGGATGCGGGAGATGAGCGGTACGGGAGTGAAGGGCGATGCGGGAGTGAGGGGAGGCGCGGCCGTGAGCGGCGGCGGCCCGCGGGCGGACCTCTCCTCGGTGCTGCGCTTCGCGACGGAGCTGTGCGCGTGGGTGGCGGCCCCGTGGGCGCTGGCCGGCTGGTCGGTGACGGCGGCGGTGGCGAGCGTGGTGCTGCTGATCGGGCTGCCCACCGTGTTCTCGACCCCGGGGGACAAGGCCCAGGTGATCGTCGCCGTACCGGGCGGGGTGACCGTCGCGCTGGTGCTGCTCCAGCTGGTGGCGGCCGTGGCGGCGTCCTGGTCCGCCTGGCCCGTGTGGGCCGCGGCGGCGGTGACGGCCCTGGCGGTGGCCTGCCTGATCACGGAACGCACCCGCTGGCGCGGCCTGCTGTCGGCGGCGCGAGCCTGAGCGGCTGCGGCAACGCGAAAAGGGGCGGGGCACCACCGGTCGGTCGGTGGTGCCCCGCCCCTGCCTTCGGGGTGATGCTCAGGCTGTCGTCGGCCCGGGCGTCGTGGTCGCTCCGGAGCGGATCCGGTGGATCCGGCCCTGGGAGTCCAGGTGCTGGAGGTCGCGGTGGATGGTCATCCGGCTGACGCCCAGCTCCCGTACGAGATCGGCGACCTGTACGCGGCCCCTGGCCCGTACCGCTCCGGCGATCAGCTCGCGCCGCTCCTCGCAAGGCATTCCCCGTCCGGGGGTGCGCTGCGCCGCGGACATGCTTACTTCGCCTCGGCCTTGAGGATCTCGGCGAGCTCCTCGTCGGACTCGCGGCCCGGGGTCGGCAGGTTCCACTTGGTGATGGCGAAGCGGAAGATGAAGTAGTAGACGACCGCGAAGCAGAGGCCGATGCCGGCCAGGCCCCACGGGTTGGACGCGATGCCGAGGTTGAGGAAGAAGTCGATCGCGCCGGCCGAGAAGCCGAAGCCGTCCTTCATTCCGAGCGACCAGGTCAGCGCCATGGACACACCGGTCAGGACCGCGTGGATCGCGTAGAGGACCGGGGCGATGAACATGAAGGTGAACTCGATCGGCTCGGTGATGCCCGTGACGAAGGCGGTGAGCGCGAGGGAGAACATCATGCCGCCGACGACCTTGCGGCGCTCGGGGCGCGCACAGTGGGTGATGGCGAGGCAGGCGGCCGGGAGGGCGAACATCATGATCGGGAAGAAGCCGGTCATGAACTGTCCGGCGCTCGGGTCGCCGGCGAGGAAGCGGGCGATGTCACCGTGCTTGCCGTCGAACTCGCCCGCCTGGAACCACGGGAAGGAGTTCAGCAGGTGGTGCATGCCGACCGGGATCAGCGCGCGGTTGGCGACACCGAAGATGCCCGCGCCGACGGCGCCGGAGTTGACCAGCCACTCACCGAAGCCGTGGATGCCCTTGCCGAGCACCGGCCAGATCAGGCCCATGACGATGCCGATGACCAGACCCGCGAGGGAGGACAGGATCGGGACGAGGCGGCGGCCGCCGAAGAAGCCCGCCCAGTCCGGCAGCTTGGTCCGGTAGAACTTCTGGTACAGCAGGGCGACGACGATGCCCATGACGACACCGCCGAGCACACCGGCGTTGACGGGTGCCTCGACGAGGGCGACCTTGCCGTCGACGACGGCCTGGATCTTCGGCACGTTGCCGTCGGTGAAGGTGCCCAGCACCTTGGCGAAGACCAGGTAGCCCGCGACGGCCGCGAGGCCGGTGGAGCCGTCGGCCTTCTTCGCGTAGCCGACCGCGATGCCCACCGCGAAGAGCAGAGCCAGGTTGTCGAAGATGGCGCCGCCGCCGGCGGCCATGTACTTGGCTATCTCGTTGCACCAGCTCGGCAGCGAATCGCTGCCCAGCATGTCCGGCTGGCCGAAGCGCATCAGCAGGGCGGCGGCCGGCAGCACGGCGATCGGCAGCATGAGGCTGCGGCCGAGGCGCTGCATGACCGCCATCGCGGCGGAGTTCTTCTTGGCAGACGGGGCCGTCTGCTCGGCTGTACTCACGTGCTTCCTCCAGAGGAAACGGGGTGTGTTGCCAAGGCAGGCAGCGCTTGTGTGGGCTGGGCAACAGCGAAGGAAATTGCGCTATTTGCAGCGCGATGTTCCAGTTGTAACACGGTTAAAACGGCATAAACCCAAGGCCGGACAGACTGTGGACCTACGACCCGCAGGCTGAGGTCGGAAGCCCCCCGAACCTCGTGCCCTCCGGCGATGTCAGAGGGTCCGCGTACCTTTCGGGAGGGGAAACGAGGGGGGATTCCACATGGAGGACCGGCTGAGGTTCATCCGGGGGGACGCGAGCAGTCCGCAGGCCGCCGGGCCGAAGATCATCGCGCACGTCTGCAACGACCTCGGGGGCTGGGGGAAGGGCTTCGTGCTCGCGCTCTCGAAGCGCTGGAGCGAGCCGGAGGCCGCGTACCGGGCCTGGCACCGGGGGCGCGCCGGGAACGACTTCGGGCTCGGCGCGGTGCAGCTCGTGCAGGTCCGCCCGGACGTCCGGGTCGCGAACATGATCGGCCAGCACGGCATGCGCACCGGCAGCGCCGGTCCGCCCATCCGCTACGAGGCGGTCGAGCGCTGCCTCGCGCTCGTGGCGGACCGTGCCGCCGAGCTGGGGGCCTCCGTCCACATGCCCCGCATCGGCTGCGGGCTCGCGGGCGGGAAGTGGTCGCGCATCGAGCCGCTGATCCGGGACGGCCTGTGCGCGAAGGGCATACCCGTCACGGTGTACGACTTCGACTAGCGCTCCGGCGTCGCGGGCCTCTCGGCCGGCGCCGACGTCCAGCCCTGGCGGTGGAGGGCCGCGAGGCCGTTCAGGAGCAGATCCAAGGCGAATTCGAACTCGGCCTGGTCGTCGCAGCCGCCGCCCACCGTGGAGCCGTCGTCGTGGGCGGCCGTCGCGGCCAGTTCCGCGATGTGCGGGAAGCGCGCCGCCAGGGCGGGGTCCGGGGGGCCGGCGGGGCCCGAGGTGTCGAACAGCTCCTGGCTGAAGCCGAGCAGGCGGCTGCCCATCGCGTGCATGGCGTGGTGCGTGAGGTCGGCGGAGAGCCCGCCCGCCCGGAAGGTCCCGGCCATCGAGTCCAGGTGGGCCAGTACGGCCGGGGTGGGACCGGTCCGCGACTCGATGACCCGGGCCGCCCAGGGGTGGCGGAGCAGCACCCGCCGGGCCGAGAGGATCCGCCCGCGGATCACGTACTGCCAGTCGGGGCCCGCGGCCGGCGGGTCGATCTCGCCGACGACGGCGTCGGCCATGCCGTCGAGCAGCTCCTCCTTGTTGGCCACGTGCTTGTAGAGGGCCATCGGTACGACGTCCAGCTCCTGCGCGAGCCGGCGCATGCTGAGTGCGTCGATCCCGATGGCGTCGGCGAGCGCGACGGCGGCGCGCAGCACGCGGTCCTTGTTCAGCGGGATCCGCTGCCGGTCCGCGGCCTTGTCCGCGGCCTTGCCCGTGGCTTCCTGGCGGGTCATTGCGGGTCGGCCCCCTGCTCTCCTCGGCCCTCGGCGGCCCCTCGGCGGCGCCCTCTCCTTGACGAGTGTACGCAGTACACCTATGGTCGCCGTCAGGTGTACGGCGTACACCTCCATCGAGCGAGGGGTGCCAGAAGATGAGTCCGGACCGGAGAACCGCGGTGGCCGTCGGGTCGCTGTTCCTGCTGACGGAGGTCGCCGCGATCGCCGGGGCGGTGCTCTACCGCCCCCTGCTGGGCGCGGCGGACGGCCCGCTCGCGCAGGGCGCCGACACACGGGCCCTGCTCGGGGCGCTCTGCGAGGTGGTGCTCGTGGTGGCGGTGGCCGGGACCGGGGCGGCGCTCTTCCCCGTCCTGCGGCGCCACGGCGAGGGCCTCGCGCTCGGGTACGCCTTCGGAAGACTGCTGGAGGCGGCCGTCATCGCCCTCGGGATCGCCGCCGTCCTGGCGCTCGTCACCCTGCGCCGGGACGCGGGAACGGCGGTGGCGGCGGACGGCGCCGACGCCGCACTGGTGGCCCTGCACGAGTGGACCTTCCTGCTCGGGCCCAACATCGCCCTCGGCCTGAACACCGTGCTGCTCGCATACCTGGCGTACCGCGCACGGCTCGTGCCGCGCTTCATAGCCGTGCTGGGTCTGGTCGGCGGGCCGCTGATCTGCGCCTCGGCCGTCGCCGTGATGTTCGGGGCCTACGAGCAGCTCAGCGCGGCGGGGGCCGCCGCCGCGCTCCCGGTGTTCGCCTGGGAGCTGGCGCTGGCCGGCTGGCTGCTCGTCAGGGGCTTCGGGCCCCGCGGGATCAGCGACCGAGTTCGATGATCACCAGGGGGATCTCGCGGGGGGCGGCCGCCGTCTGGTGGTCCTCGTAGGCGGGCCACAGGGCGGTCATGGCCTCCCAGTACGTCTCGCGCTCCGCCGGGGTCGCCGTGCGGGCGTGGGCCTGGGCGGTCAGGGCGCCGACCTGGAGGCGGACCTCGGGGTGGGCGGTGAGGTTGCGGTACCAGGAGGGGACGCCCGGCGTGCCGTCGGCGGCGGTGGCCAGCACGATGTGGCGGCCGTCGTCCTTCACGTAGATCAGCGGGGTGCGGACGGGCCGCCCGGAGAAGCGGTCGAGGGTGGTCAGCAGGAGCGTCGGGACGCCGTGCCACAGGTGGCCGTCGGCGCCGGAGCTGTCCACGTAGGCGCGCACGTGCGCGGAGAGCTGCCCGGCCGGCGGGTCGGCCGGGTGGTCCCAGTCGACCTGGTCGTGGGGGGTGGTGGCTGTCGTCTGGATCGTGCGCATCGTCGTCGTCCTCTGCAATAGGCCCCCGCGCGCCTAACGAGCATCCACCGATTCTGGATGCGCACCGGCCGCGGCGCACCTCGGGAGGCCCGCAGGACGCACCGCGGGGCGGACCGGAGTGCCCGGTCCGCCCCGCTCCGGGCCCACCTACGGGAGGTAGCGTTCGAGCGCCCTCGGGCCCTCCTTCTCGATCAGCTTGCGAGCCTTCTCGACCCGTTCCGGAGTCACGTCCTGGCCGCGCGCCATCACGAGGTCCTCGGGGTCGAAGGGGTGCTCCGAGCCCGTGTAGAGGTGTGCGGGGCGCTGGGGCTGCTGGTCCGATTCACTGTCCATCGCTACCTCCTGCTGTGTCCCCCTGGCCCCCATCCTCCGGCCGCGCCCCCATGAACGCACCTCGGGGCGCCGGGGGGCCGGGGGAGCCGCGTCTCAGGCGGTGACGGCCGCCAGCAGGGCCGTCAGCGCGACGATCGCGCCGCAGATCCCGAGGTTCACGGCCTTGTGCTCCCAGAACACCGCCACGAACTCGCGGATCGTCGCGCTCGGCCAGAAGTACGCCGCCGTCGGCGATCCCAGCACCTGGCCGTTGACCCCGGCCTTGCGGGCCATCATCGCGGCGCGGAAGGCGTGGAAGTTGTTGGTGACCACCACGCAGCGGTAGGCGGGGTCCTCCGCCTCCATGATCGTCCGGCTGTACAGGAGGTTCTCCTCCGTCGTGCGGGACCGGTCCTCCAGCCGCACGTGCTCCGCCGGCACGCCCTCGGCGATCAGCCAGTCGGCCATCGCCCGCGCCTCCGCGAGCTTCTCGTCCGACCCCTTGCCGCCCGAGGTCAGCAGCAGCGGCACCCGCCCGCCCCGGGCGATCTGCGCGTCGTGGATCGCCCGTCCCTTGCGCAGCCGGGAGGCCAGCAGGGGCGGGACCCGGTCGCCGCCGATGAGGCCGGAGCCGAGCATCACCACGAAGTCCACGTCCCCGTGCACCTTGATCCGGCCGTAGAGGAAGGCGTAGGCGAGGAAGCAGAGGAAGAGGAAGGAGACGTACCCGGCGAGCAGGACCACGCCCACCACCACCGCGTCCCAGGCCCCGGAGCCCCGGCTGCCCAGGGTCAGGACGAAGGCGATCAGGGCGAAGATCGACACCCCGGCCGCGAAGGAGAGGAGGGCCGGGCGGCGCCCCTCCTTGCGGTGCACCGTCACGGCGTTGCCGATGAGGAAGAACCCGAGCGCGATCGTGCCGAGCGCCGGGACCAGGAAGACCAGCGCGACGACGGCGGTGTCGAGGCCGGCGGGCAGGCGCGGGACCAGGGTGAGCAGTCCGACGGACAGGAATATGAGGGTGAGGCCCAGGTAGACCGCGTTGCGGAAGCGCCGGCGGTCCTCCCGGACGCTCACGCCGAAGAGGACGAGGAAGAGAGCGGCAGGAACAAAGGCGTACATGCCGCTCATCGTATGTGCGGCACGCGTCCGACCGGAGGCTGCCCGGCGGCCGGTCAGCGGCCTCCGTGCGACGTCCGACGGACGGCCCGCCCCGCAAGGACGTCCGTCCTGCGCCCTTCCCGCACGACGAAACGCCCGTCGATCAGGACGTGCGGGATCCCGGCCGGCAGCGCGCGCGGACGCTCGTACGTCGATCCGGCCGCGACCGTCAGCGGATCGAAGAGGACGAGGTCGGCCCGGTGCCCGGCGCGCACCAGCCCCCGGTCCGGCAGCCGTAGCCGTGCGGCGGGACGGCCGGAGAGGTGGGCGACGCACTCCTCCAGGGAGAGGACCCCCAGCTCGCGCACGTAGTGCCCGAGGTAGTGGGGGAAGGTGCCGTAGGCCCGCGGATGCGGTTTCGCGCCCTGCAGGATGCCGTCCGAACCGCCCGTGTGGACCGGGTGGCGCATGATCGCCCGGACGTTCTCCTCGTGCCCGACGTGCTGGAGGATGCTCGGTCCGAGCCGGTCGCCCAGCAGCAGCGCCCGGGCCGTGTCCCAGTCGGGGACGCGGGTGCCGACGTACGCCCCGTAGGCCGGGTCCGTGGTCCCGGCGATCTCGATCGTCGACCAGTCGACCGGGACCCCGTGGCAGCCGTCGGCCCCCTCCACCTCCAGCGCGTACCGGATCCGCTCGGCCTCGGCGTCGTCGCGCAGCCGGGCGAGGACCGCCTCGGGTCCGCCCTCGTTCGCCCAACTGGGCAGCAGGGCCACCAGGGTGGTGCAGCCGGGGGTGTACGGGTAGCTGTCGAGGGTGATGTCGGCGCCGCCGGCCAGCGCCCCGTCGAGCAGGGCGAGCAGCTCGCCGGCCCGGCCCTCGTTCTCCCCGAAGTTCATCGTGGCGTGCGCCAGGTGCAGCGCGCAGCCGGCCTCGCGGGTCAGCTCGACCATCTCGGCGTAGGCGGCCAGGGCGCCGCGGCCGTAACTGCGGTGGTGCGGGCAGTAGTAGCCGCCGTACTCCGCCACCACCCGGCACAGTTCGGTCAGTTCGGCCCCGGAGGCGTACATGCCCGGGGTGTAGGTGAGCCCGGAGGACATCCCTACGGCGCCCTGCGCGAGCCCCTCGGCGACCAGGGTCCGCATCCGGTCGAGCTCCGCGGGCGTGGCGGGGCGGTCGCCCCAGCCGACGACCTGCGCGCGGACGGTGCCCTGGGGGACAAGGTAGGCGGCGTTGACGGCGATGCCCTGCCCGCCGTGGGCCCGGTCCAGCCGGTCCAGGTAGCCGCCGACGTCACGCCAGTCGAAGTCGATGTCCTCGCCGGTGCCGTTCCAGCCGGCGATGGCGGCCCGCACCTCGGTGAGCGTGCGGTCGTCCGCGGGGGCGTAGGACAGGCCGTCCTGGCCCAGGACTTCGAGGGTCACGCCCTGGGCGGCCTTCGCGCCGTGGTCGGGATCGCGCAGCAGGGCGAGGTCGCTGTGGGCGTGCATGTCGATGAAGCCGGGGGCCAGGGCGAGGCCGGCGGCGTCGAGCGTGCGCCGCCCGCCGCCCGCGATCCTGCTGCCCACTTCGGCGATGCGGCCCTCGTGGATCCCGACGTCGGCGGTGTAGGAGGGCCCGCCCGTGCCGTCGACGACGCGGGCCCCGCGGATGACCAGGTCCATGCGCTTAGAAGAACGTCCGGACGTACTCCGCGACCGTGCCGTCGGCCTCCACCACCGGGATCAGCGGCCACTTCTCGAAGATCGTGCACGGGTGGGACATCCCCAGCGCCACCCAGTCGCCGACCTGCACGTCCTCGGCGGAGTCGGTTTCCAGCCAGGCGTGCTGGTCGGAGAGCTTGAGGACGCGGATCCCCGTGGCCGGGCGCTCGGCGCCCGTGAGGGGGTCGCGGACGAGCTCCGCCTCGGGCAGCCCGAGGTCGTAGGCGATGTCCCGCTTACCGGCGTTGACGAAGGCCTGGGTGGGGGAGGGGCGGGAGACCACCTGCGTCCAGAGCCGGAAGGCGGGACGCAGTCCGCCCTCCTCGGGGACCCGGTTGAAGGGGGTGAGGCGGGTGTACCAGCCGTGGTCGTGGGAGACGTACGCCCCCGAGCGCAGCAGCTTCAGCACCGGCCGCGAGAGCTCCGGCAGCTCGGCGAACACGTCGGCGACGGCGTCGAACCAGGCGGAGCCGCCCGCGCTGACCACGATCTCCCCGACCCCCTCGAACCGGCCCGCCTTGTCGAACTCGGCGGCGAGGCCGGTGAGCCGGCGCAGGTAGGCGTGGACGGAGTCCGGATCGGCGCCCGGGACCTCGGCCTCGTACCCGGCGACGCCGACCAGGCGCAGGGTGGGGGCCTCGGCCACGGCATCGGCGACGGCCCGGCACTCCTCCTCGGTACGGGCCCCCGTGCGGGCGCCCTCGCCCGCGCCGAGCTCGACCACCACGTCGACGACGGCGATGGCGGGCTGCCCCTGGAGGGCCCGGTCCATGAGCTGGACCCCGCGCACGGAGTCCACGTAGCAGACGAAGCGGAAATCGGGGTCCGCGGCGAGCTCGGAGGCCACCCAGCGCAGGGCTGCGGCGTCGACGAGCTCGTTGGCGAGGAAGATCCGCTGGATGCCGAACGCCCGGTAGACGCGCACCTGGTGGGGGACGGCGGCGGTGATGCCCCAGGCCCCGTGGTCGAGCTGGCGCCGGAACAGCTGTGGGGCCATGCAGGTCTTGCCGTGCGGGGCGAAGGCGAGCCCGTGGCGCTCGGCGTAGGCGCCGAGGGCGGTGAGGTTGTGGCTCAGCGCCTCCGCGTCGAGGGTCAGTACGGGCGTGGTGAACCCGCCGGTCCACAGGCTCCGCCGCTGCGCGGTCAGCTCCCCGACGGTGAGGCCCGCCTGCCCGGCGTCCGGGGGGAGTCCCTTGAACCGGTGGTCCACCGGCTCCTGGGCGAGGGCCTGGACGGGGTCGCTGGGCATGTGCGGGTGCCTCCGGGGGTGCGGGGTGTTGCATGTGCTGCAACAGTCGTTGCGTATCACGCTGCATGCTGTCTAACATCCCGGGTGACGACGGGTCAACGGGGCCGGACCCGACAGCCGCACGAAGGGACACGGCGTGAGCCAGTCGGTGGAGCGGGCGCTGCGGATCCTGCCCGCCCTGGCCAAGGGGCCGGCCGGGCTCGGCGAGGTCGCCGAGGTCCTCGCCGTGCACAAGAGCACGGCCCTGCGGCTGCTGCGGACCCTCCAGGAGCACGGCTTCGTCTACCGGCAGGGCGACGGGCGCTACCGGCTCGGGGCCGCCCTCTTCGCTCTGGCCTCCGAGTCCATCGAGAACCTCGACGTGCGCGAGATCGCCCATCCGCACCTGCTGGAACTCAACCGGATCACCGGCCACACCGTGCACCTCGCCCTCCACCAGGACGACGAGGTCGTCTACGTGGACAAGGTCGACAGCCGCTACGCGGTCCGGATGTACTCGCGCATCGGCCGGCCCGTCCCCCTCACCGTCGCCGCCGTCGCGAAACTGCTGATCGCCGACCTGCCGGAGGCGGAGCGCCGGGCCCTGGCCGAGCGCATCGAGTACCCGGCCTACACCTCCCGCTCCACCCCCGACGCCGCCGCGTACCTGCGCGAGCTGGACCTCGTACGCGCCCAGGGGTGGGCCACCGACCTCGGCGGCCACGAGGAGTCCCTGAACTGCCTCGCCGCCCCCGTCCGCGGACCCGACGGCCGGGTGGTCGCCGCGATGTCCGTCTCCGCCCCCGGTGTGGTCCTCTCCGTCGTGGGGCTGCTCGAACTCCTCCCGCTCGTACGGCAGACCGCCGACGCCATCGGCCGCGAGTACTCAGGCTCGGGCCCCGCACAGGAACAGGAAGAAGACAGGCCATGACCGAGAAGACCGCCATCACCCCCGCCACCCACACCGACCCGCCCGCGAAGTTCTCGCACGGCGTCCGCAAGGGCAACATCCTCCAGGTCGCCGGCCAGGTCGGCTTCCTCCCGCACGTGGACGGCCAGGAGCCCACCCCGGCCGGCCCCACCCTGCGCGAGCAGACCCTCCAGACGCTGGAGAACGTCCGCTCCGTCCTGGAGGCGGGCGGCGCCACGTGGGACGACGTGATGATGCTGCGCGTCTACCTCACCGACACCACGCACTTCGAAGAGATGAACGGGATCTACAACGCCTACTTCGAGGAGCAGAACCTGAAGGCGGCCCCCTCCGCCCGCACCACCGTGTACGTGGGCCTCCCCGGCGACCTGCTGATCGAGATCGACGCCCTCGCGGTGCTCGGCTGACACGGGCGGGCGGCGGGGGTTTTGGGCCGCGTCTCACGGTGTGTACCGGCCGGTGACCGCTTGCGCCGTTGTGTGTATCTTGAGCGCCGTTCAAGTACACATCATGTGGGGGGAACTCTCTTGCGCAAGCGCTCTGTTATAGCCACGGCCATCGCCACCGGCACGCTGGCCGCCCTCGCCGCCACCCCGGCCCAGGCCGCCGAGTCCGGCTCGGCCCTCAAGCTCCGCGGGGTCCAGTACGACGCCCCGGGCGCGGACTCCAACAGCTGCTCCACGGGCAACACCCGCGACGAGTACCTGACGATCAAGAACTACTCCACCACGGTGACGGTCAACCTCAAGGGATACGTCGTCAAGGACGCCACCGGCAACAGCTTCACCTTCACCAACAACCACTACCTGCAGCCCGGTGACTTCGTGAAGCTCCGGGGCGGCAAGGGCACCGAGTCCGATGCCTCCAACGTGGCCTACCGCGGCAGCTGCAACTTCATCTGGAACAACGACCGCGACACGGTCTACCTGAATCGCCCGTCGGGCACGACCGCGGACTCCCACTCCTACACCAAGAGCGGGTCCGACGCCGACGGCAACGGATACATCCCCTTCCACGGCTGACGGATGCGGGTGGGCGCCGACGGGCACGGACCTGCAATTGGGTACCCTCACGGTTGACTTCGGGGCGCCGGCGGGGGCCGGGACGCCGCTAGCAGGGACGGAGCCTCATGAGCAGCGCACCTTCGGCAGGCATCTTCCAACCGCTCAAGGCGGATGATCCGGAGGTCGTCGGCGGATACCGGCTCGCGGCGGTGCTCGGGGCGGGCGGCATGGGCAAGGTGTACCTCTCCTACACCCCCGGCGGGCGGCCCATCGCCATCAAGGTGATCCGCTCCGAGTTCGGCGAGGACCCGGAGTTCCGGCGGCGCTTCCAGCAGGAAGTGCGCTCCGCCGAGCGGGTCCAGGGGCTGTACACCGCCCCGGTCATCGACGCGGACACCGAGGGGGCCCAGCCCTGGCTGGCCACCGCCTACGTGCCCGGTCCCTCGCTCGCGCACGCCGTGGCCCACCATGGCGCACTGCCGCCGCGCAGCGTGCTGCTGCTGGCCGTCGGGGTCGCCGAGGCCCTGACGGTCATCCACGGCGCGGGCATCGTCCACCGGGACCTGAAGCCCGCCAACGTCCTGCTCGCCTCCGACGGCCCGCGCGTCATCGACTTCGGCATCGCCCGCGCGGCCGACAGCACCGCCCTGACCAGCACGGGCGTCAGCATCGGCACCCCGGCCTTCATGGCGCCCGAGCAGGCCTCGGCGGGCACGATCACCCCGGCCACCGATGTCTTCGCCCTCGGCCAGATCGCCGCCTTCGCCGCGATCGGGTCCTCCGTCTACGGGGACGGGCCCTCGCACGCCGTGCTCTACCGGATCGTGCACGAGGACCCCGACCTCAGCGGGCTGCCCGAGGAGCTGCGGCCCCTGGTGACCCGGTGCCTCAGCCGCGACCCGGCCGAGCGCCCCGAGCTGACCGAGGTCATCGCGCTGTGCCACGCGGCGGCGGAGGTTCCGCTGCGCCAGGGCGAGGACTGGCTGCCGCGGGCCATCGTCGGCTCCATCACCGAGCGGGTGCACCTGCTGCCCGCCCCGGCGCCCACCCCGCCGCCGAAGCCGGCCCAGGTCCCGGCGGCCCCGGCTCCCACTCCCACGGAGCGCGCCCCGCAGCCGCCGGCCCCGAGCGCGCCTCCGGCACCCGCCGCGACCCCGGCGCAGCCGGCCCCGGCCGCGCAGCCCGGCGCGGCGACGGTGCCGACCGGCTACGCGACACCGCCGCCGTACGCCCAGCCCCCGCACCAGCAGCCCCCGCACCAGCAGGCCCCGCACCAGCAGCCCCCGTACGCCCAGCCCCAGCCCGCCTACGGGCAGCCCGCGTACGCGCAGCCTCCGCGCCCGCAGCCTTCGTACGCCCAGCCCTCCTACGCGCAGCCCGGGTGGGGGCAGCAGTCGTACCCGCCCGCGCCGACCCGCCCCAAGCGGACCGGGCTGATCGTCACCCTGTCCGTCGTGGGCGCCGTCATCGGGCTCGCCGTCCTGGGGTCCCTGCTCCCCGACGACTCGAAGAAGAACAACGGCGCGGCCGGCTCACCCGGCAGCGGCGGCAGCACGGCGAGCGCCGGTGCCTCCCCGGGCAAGGCGGCCCAGAAGCCCGTCGACCCGCAGCCGGTCGAGTACAAGCGCATCGAGATGCCCGGCTCCCACCGGCTGCTGCTCGCCGACAACCCGCCGCGCCCGGCGGAGGAGCCGAGCGGCGGGGGCGTGCAGTACGGGAAGGGGGACCTCTACTACTACCGGGACTCCGTCTTCGGGAACGACGAGTTCGGCACCGCGAACGGGAAGCTGGTCCTGCTGAACAACGCGGAGAAGGGCTCCCTGGAGACCTGCCGCCAGGTGACCCGCTTCACCGAGAAGATCCGCCTCGACCAGCTCACGGACGGATCGCAGGTCTGCGTCCTGAGTAGCGCCGGGCACATCGCGGTGGCCACGTACCGCGGCAAGTCGGGGGCGAAGGAGTCGAGCCAGTACATCACCCTCGACCTCACGATCTGGCGCAACGCCGAGGAAGCGAAGAAGGACTAGCCGAGGCGCGCGCAGGAGGGGCGCCCCCCTGGCGGTGGGGCGCCCCCGGCTCACGTGACGGGTACTGCGGCAGGTACTACGAGCAGTACTGCGCTTCCTTGCCGATCGACCGGTACATGCAGTCCGCGTTCTCCAGGAGCTGCAGCACCGCGTCCTTGTTGCGCGTCGTCTCGCGGTCGATGACCTCGTCCGGCGGGTAGAAGCCGCCGCCGCCCGAGCCGGCCGGGTACATCTCGAAGGTGTAGCCGAAGATCTTCTGGTTGCCCCACAGCCAGTCGTCGATCGTCCCGTCGGTGATGTACAGGTCGCTCGACTGTTCCGGCGTGTAGCCGTTGCTGGCCGCCATGCTGGTGCCGATCTTCTTGAACACCGCCAGGTCGTCCGCGCTCAGTCCGGGCGCGGTGTCGTTGTACGTCCACCCGTACGGCCACAGCACGAGCTCGCTGTACGTGTGGAAGTCGATGGCGGCCGTGATCTGCTGCTTGCCGCCGATCACGCGGCTGCGCACGAAGTCCGAGACGGCCTTCACCTCGGGCGCCGACTCGGCGGCCGGGCCCCGGTAGGTCTCGGAGCTCTTGCTGCTGCTGGAGCCGCCGCAGCAGCCCCACTTGTAGTTCCAGTTGCGGTTCTCGTCGGTGCCGACGTAGGAGGAGCCGGCGTTGGGCTGCCGGTTCTTGCGCCAGGAGCGGTAGGAGCCGGTGGCGATGTCGTACTCGCCGCCGTCGGGGTTGAGGTCGGGGATGATCCAGATCTCGCGGCCGTTGACGGCGTTGGTGATCCGGGAGTCGGTGCCGTACTTGGAGCCGAACTCCTTGATCAGGTAGAGCGCCATCTCGACGGTCAGGTGCTCGCGGGCGTGCTGGTGCGCGGTGAAGAGCACCTCGGGCTCGGCCTCGTCGGTCGCGACGTTGTCGCTGATCTTGATCGCGACGAGGTCCCGGCCCTGGTAGGACTTCCCGATGACCCGCTTGCTGATGATCGAGGGGTACTGGGCGACGCGCTGGTCGATCTCCGCGCTCGCCTCGGCGTAGTTGTGGTAGAGCGCGTCCTTCGACGGGAAGTCGTTGATCCCGGCGGCGATGTCGCGCGCGTCGCGGCGGTCCGGCGGGCCGGCCAGCGCGGTCAGCTCGTAGCCGAGTGCGCGCAGCTTCTTGGCCTGCATGGTGTCGGCGCTGACGACGACGGAGTTGGTGTCCACCTCGTCGATGGAGACGCCGTGACGGAGCAGGGCGGTGCGTTCGACGGCCGTGGCCGGGCCCTGGATCTCGTACTGGACGATCGACTCGTCCTGGGTGGCGGTCGACGGGGTGGGCGGCGGGGCTGCCGTCGCGCTCAGGCCGTAGGCGGGTGCGCCGAGCGCGAGCGCGAGAAGGGCCGCCGTGATGGCGGCCCTTCGGCGGTGGTGGAGCCGCATGCGTTCTCCTGGGTGGGAGTGTGGGGGTAGCCGTGCGGACGCGCACAGCGTGCTCTCATGGCATGTCCGGGTCAAGAACCCCAATTCAGCCAACCCCACACACCTACCTGCTACGGCAGCCCGTGGACCTTCGGACCCACCGCGTTGGACCAAGCGCTACCCGCTTTGGCGTCCCAGTTGGTCGACCAGGTCATCGCGCCGCGCAGCCCCGGGTACGTCTTCGACGGCTTGAAGTTTCCGCAGCTCGTGCCGCGGGTCAGGCAGTCCAGCGCGTTGTTCACGATGGTCGGCGAGACGTAGCCGCTGCCCGCGCCGCTGGGGGAGGCCGGGACCCCGATGCCCACCTGTGAGGGGTCGAGCCCGCCCTCCAGCTGGATGCAGGCCAGCGCGGTGAGGAAGTCCACCGAGCCCTGGTGGTACACGTTGCCGTCGCAGCCGTTCATCGAGCCGCTGTTGTAGTACTGCATGTTCACGACGGTCAGGATGTCCTTCACCGCGAGCGCCGTCTTGAAGTAGCCGCCCTGCGTCGACTGCATGTCGATGGTCTGCGGGGCCATGGTGAGGACCATCGAGGGCCCGGCCTTCGCCGACAGCGCGCGCAGCGCCTGGGTCATGTAGGTCGGGTTGAGGCCGTTCTCCAGGTCGATGTCGATCCCGGTGAAGCCGTACTCCTGCATCAGCGCGTACGCGGAGTTCGCGAGGTTGGTCGCGGAGGCCGAGTCGTTGACCGAGATGGTGCCCTTCTCGCCGCCGATGGAGAGGATGACGGACTTGCCGGCCGCCTTCTTCGCCGCGATGTCCGCCTTGAACTGGGGGACCGTGTAGCCGCCGAGGCCGGCCGAGTCGAGGTTGAAGGTGATGGCGCCGGGCGTGCTCGTGGCGTCGGCGAAGGAGACGGCGATGATGTCGTACTGCGCGGAGACGTCGGAGATCTTCTGGACGGTCGCGCCGTTGTTGAAGTTCTGCCAGTAGCCCGTCAGCGCGTGCTTGGGCACCGCCGGGTTCGGGTTGCCGCCCCCGCCGCTGGTGGTGGTGCCGGTGACCGCCGCGCCCTTCACGCCCTCGCCGGCCGCGTTGTACGCGCTCACCTGGAAGGAGTACGAGGTCGAGGCGGCGAGCCCGGTGATCTGCGCCGAGGTGCCGGAGGTCACGGTCTGGACGCGGACGCCGTCCTGATACACGTAATAGCCGGTGGCTCCGCCGACCGTGTTCCACGAAAGGGTGAGTCCGCTGGAGCTCTGGCCGGAAACGGTGCTGCCGGCCGGTGCGCCGGGGATGGTCGGCGAGGGGTCGGTGCCGCCTCCGCCGTCGGGGCCGAAGACGCTGAACTCGTCCACGACGAAGCCGGGCTGCCCGTACCAGCCGTGGGTGTAGACGGTGACCTGGGTGGTGCTCGGGCCGGTGGTGAAGGTGGTGGACAGCTTCTGGAAGCCGCCGCCGGTGCCGGGGGTCCAGGTGGAGACGTCCTGGGTGCCGGTCCCGGTCGCGCCGAGGTACACGTACGAGCCGTTGACCTGCTGGCTCAGCGTGTAGGTGGAGCTCGGCTTGACGGTGACGACCTGGCTGCACCGGGCGTTGTCCTGGCCCGCCGGGGTGGCCTTGAGGGCGCCGGCCCCCGCGAAGACGGGGGAGGAGACGACGGCGCCGCTGCCGGAGGAACAGGTCCAGTTGGCGAGTCCGGACTCGAAGCCGCCGTTGCGGACCACGTTGACGTCGGCGGCCTGGGCGGTGCCGGTGGCGAGGCTCGTGAGCCCGGCGGCGGCGAGGGTCACGGCGAGCGGTATGGCGAGGGAGCGTATGCGGTTCACGTGGGCTCCGTGGGGGGAGTGGGGAGGTGATGGGCGCATGACCGGGGCAAGTGGGGTGCCCCGCAGCCAAGTTGGTCTAGTCCAATCTCCATGTCAAGGGTGTTTGCAATATGGCTTGATCTGATCGACCTGTCGGCCGCCTGGCGATGCCTTCCGATCCTTGTTGTCCGGATTTCCCCGCCCTTCCTGACACGTGCCGGTGGCACGGGAATCGACAAGGCCCTGCCCTGTCAGGAAGGACGCGGATATGGTGCTGGGGCAAGGGGGAAGGGTGTTGATCGTTTGCGGTCGCGCAGCATGCGCGCACGCAGGCCGGTCAGGGGAACGCCCGTGGACGACGCGGTGAACGACGGGGTGAACGGGGGGATGCGCATGCCGATCGCCATTGCTGTCACCAGCGCCGATCTGGTGCTGCCGGCCCCGGACCGGCACACTCCGGCCGCCGCCGTACTGCCACCGCCCGAGGAGCTCGACCTCGACGGCGCGCTCACCCAGACGGCCTCGCTGCTGGAGCGCCACGGCCACCTGGTGGTCCTCGTGCCGACCTGGCTCCGCGCCTCCGCCGTGCGCCGCCTGCACACCGTCCGGGCCATCCTGGAGACCGACCGGATCGCCCTCGTCGACGTCGATCTCCCGCCACTGGGCACCGCCCTGCTGGTGCGTCAGCTGCGCCAGCTCAGCATCTGCGACTTCAGCCCCGGAGTCCTCGCCTCCGCCGCCCGGCTGCTCGCGCACTACGTCTACGCGGGCGCGCTGCTCGGCTCGGTCGCCAAGCTGGACCGGGTGCCGGTCGGGCTGAAGGCGCACGCCAAGTCCTGGTCCCCGAACGCCCAGTTCGCCGTACTCGCGCATCCGACCCCGCACCTGGTCAAACTGGGCTCGGGCTCCGGCGGCGCCCACGGCGGCGGCGCCACGCTCCCCCCGGGCCCCGACTTCGCCACCCACCTCACCTTCGCCCGCGGCCAGCTCGCCTCCGACTGGGTGGCCTCCGAGCTGGCCCCCGCCTGGCGGGTCCAGGGCGTCATGGAGAACCCGCTGCCCGCCGACTCGGCCGCCTGGTGGGCCACCCCGAAGCTGGTGGAGTTCGCCGCCGCCATCCCGGACCCCTCCGTGCTCTACCAGCTCGTCGCCTCGGTCCGCCGCGAGGAGTGCCGCTGGTGCGGCTTCGAACTCATCGGTGACCGCTGCGGCTTCTGCGCCGCCCCGCTCGTCGCCCCGCCGGCCCCACCCCCGGAGGCGGCGCCCGCCTCCGCGGCCCAGCTCCGCCCCAGATCCAGATCCAGACACTGACCGGCCCGAATGAATGAAGAACGGCGAGGTAAGACGGCCATGAACTCACGCCAGCGCCGCGGCGTCATCCTGCTGCTCCTGTCGGTCCTGTGCGCCCTCGCCGCCTTCGGCGGAGTCCTCGTGGTGATGGGCGACGTCAACTCCAAGGTCGGCAACGAGGTCCCCGCCTACCGGGTCAAGGGCGACATAGCCCCGTACACCCCGCTGACGGCAGGCCAGTTCGAGCAGGTCACGGTCCCCAAGCGGTGGCTGTCGGAGACCGCCGTCACGGACCTCGGCGTACTCAAGGACAAGCTGGCGCTCACCGCCCTGAAGAAGGGCTCGCTGCTCCAGAGCGACATGTTCGTCGACAAGCCGAAGCTCCAGGCCGGGGAGCAGGAGATCGCCATCATGATCGACGCCTCCACCGGCGTCGCGGGCAAGATCACTCCCGGCTCCAAGGTCAACATCATCGGCACCTACAAGAGCAAGAAGGCCGACGGCCCCGACCAGTCCGTGCTCATGGTGGCCAACGCCCGCGTCATCAACGTCGGCAGGCTGACCCCCATCGACAGCAAGGACGCCGAGAAGAAGGCCACCACCGACGCCGTCCCGATCACCTTCGCCCTGTCCTCCAAGGACACCCAGCGCGTGGCCTACGCCGAGTCCTTCGCCGTGCACGTGCGCCTGGCCCTGGTGGCCCCCGGCACCGACTCGGCGCCCAACCCGGGCGACCACTTCTACACCCTCGAAGGGGACAGGTGAGGCGCCGATGACCACCCGCATCCTCCCCGCGGTCGGCGATCCGGAAGCCGCCCGCGTCATCGCCACCCTGCTCAGCCAGCTCCCGGGCGCCGAGCCGGCCGCCCCCGTCCCCGACTCCACCTTCCTCCTCGACATGCTCGCCCGGCTCGCCACCGAGTCGATCGACGAACTGCCCGAGGTGGTCCTCGTACACGAGCGGATCGGTCCGCTCCCCGTCCTCGACCTCATCCGCGAGGTCGCCCTGCGCTTCCCCGCCGTCGGCGTCGTCCTCCTCACCTCCGACGCGAGCCCGGCCCTCTTCTCCGCCGCCATGGACTCCGGCGCCCGCGGCCTGATCGGCCTGCCCCTCGCCTACGAGGAGCTCGCCGCCCGAGTCCAGGCCGCCGCCCAGTGGTCCGTGGGCGTACGCCGCCACCTGGGCCGGGGCCCGGAACTCCCCAGCGGCCCGGGCGGCAGGGTGGTCACCGTCACCGGGGCCAAGGGCGGGGTCGGCGCCACCTTCGCGGCCGTGCAGTTCGCGCTCGCCGCGGTGGCCGCCGGCCGGCGCACGGCCCTGGTCGACCTGGACCTCCAGGCCGGCGACATCGGCTCCTACCTCGACGTGCAGTTCCGCCGCTCCGTCGCCGACCTCGCCGGCATCCAGGACATCTCCGCGCGCGTCCTGCAGGACGCCGTCTACGACGACCGCACGGGCCTCGCCCTGCTCCTGGCCCCGGCCGACGGCGAACGCGGCGAGGAGGTCGACGACCGGGCCGCCCGGCACGTGATCGCCGCCCTGCGCGCCCGCTACGAGGTGGTCGTCATCGACTGCGGCACCCAGATGACCGGCGCCAACGCGGCCGCCGTGGAGCTGGCCGACGTGGCCGTCCTGGTCACCACCCCGGACGTGGTCGCGGTCCGGGCGGCCAAGCGGATGGTCCGGATGTGGGAGCGGCTCCAGGTCCGCAAGGCGGAGGAGACCACCACGGTCGTCAACCGCTGGAGCAAGCAGACGGAGATCCAGCCCGCCCTGATCCAGAAGATCACCAAGACCCGGGCGGTACGCACCCCCGTGCCGGCCGCCTTCAAGGAACTCCAGGCCGTGGTCGACGCGGGCCGGGTGCAGGACCTCGACAACCGCTCGACGGTCAAGCAGGCCCTGTGGGCGGTGGCGGGCGAACTGGGCCTGCTCGCCGCCCCCGACGCGGAGCCCGCCGCCGCCCCGGAGCCCCCCGGCGCGGCCCTGGCCGTACGGGGCTCCGGCCCGGTGGCCCGGCTGCGCGGCGGCGACCGGGGCGACCGCGGCGCCCTCGGGCCGTGGCTGCGGCGCGGGCGGGAGGGCTGAGGGATGGCCGGTCGGAGAGGCCTCCGGCGGGACCGGTTCCGTCGCAGGGGTGATCAGGGGCAGGTGGCGATCGAGTTCGTCGGCATGCTCCCGTACATCCTGCTCGTGGTGGTGGCGGTGTGGGAGTGCGTGCTCATCGGGTACGCGTTCTCCCTGGCCGGGAACGCGGCGGACGAAGCGGCGCGGGTGGGGGCGGTGGACGGCGTGGGCGCGTGTCAGGAGGCCGCGAGGGAGCACATCTCCGCGGCATGGACCATGAGCACCCCGTCCTGCTACGAGTCTGGGAACCTCTTCAAGGCCGAGGTCACGCTCAACCTCCCGGTCCTGCTCCCGGGGCTCAACCTCGACATCGACATAGTCGGCCACGGTGGCTCCCCGAATGAGGAGGAGTGAGATGAAACGGATCCGGATCCGCAAGGGCGACCGTGACCGGGGTCAAGTCGCCCTGGAATACATCGGGTTCCTCCCCTTCCTGCTTCTGGTCGCGCTCGGCGGGATCCAGCTGGGCTGGGCCGCATACGTGACGCAACAGGCCGAGACGGCCGCCCGTACAGCGGCGCGCGTGGAGGCGCGCAACCCGGACGAGGGGGTGGCGGCGGGCCTGGCGGCGATCAGGCCGAGCCTCGCGGCGGGAGCGGACATCGGCCGGGTCGTGACGCGGGACGCGATCACGATGAGGGTGAGCATCACGATCGAGTCGGTCGTGCCCGGAGTGGGCGACCGCACCGTCACCCGGACCGCCGTCATGCCCAACGACGATCCGAGGTGATCCGGCCATGAGCCTGCGTTCCAGGGTGAACACCCCCGACGACCGCCACAACCCGCGCGAGGACGGCCGCCTGGTCTCCTCGTACCGCGCCAAGCTGCTGGAGGAGATCGACCTCGCCGAGATGTCCGCGCTCGCGCCCGCCGAGCGCCGCGCGCGCCTGGAGCGCGTACTCGGCCACATCATCAGCCGCGAGGGCCCGGTCCTCTCCACCGCCGAGCGCGCCCAGCTCATCCGCCGCGTCGTGGACGAGGCCCTCGGCCTCGGCGTGCTCGAACCGCTCCTCGAAGACCCCACCATCTCCGAGATCATGGTCAACGGCCCCGACCAGATCTTCGTGGAGCGCTCCGGCCGCGTGGAGCAGCTGCCGCTCCGCTTCGCCTCGAACGAGCAGCTGATGCAGACCATCGAGCGCATCGTCTCCACGGTCAACCGCCGGGTGGACGAGGCGAATCCGATGGTCGACGCCCGCCTGCCCAGCGGCGAGCGCGTCAACGTGATCATCCCGCCGCTCTCCCTGACCGGCGCCACCCTCACGATCCGCCGCTTCCCCCGCGCCTTCACCCTCCACGAGATGATCGGCGTCGGCTCCCTGGACGAGCAGATGGTCCTGCTCCTGTCGGGACTCGTCGCGGCGAAGATGAACGTGATCGTCTCGGGCGCCACCGGCACCGGCAAGACCACCCTCCTCAACGCCCTCTCCGGCCTGATCCCGGAGGGCGAGCGCATCATCACCATCGAGGACTCCGCCGAGCTCCAGCTCCAGCAGGCCCACGTGATCCGGCTCGAATCGCGCCCGGCGAACGTGGAGGGCAAGGGCGAGATCACCATCCGCGACCTCGTCCGCAACTCCCTGCGCATGCGCCCCGACCGCATCATCGTCGGCGAGGTCCGCGGCGGGGAGACCCTCGACATGCTCCAGGCGATGTCCACCGGCCACGACGGCTCGCTGGCCACCGTGCACGCGAACAGCTCCGTGGACGCCCTGATGCGCCTGCAGACCCTCGCCTCGATGTCCGAGGTGGAGATCCCCTTCGAGGCCCTCCAGGACCAGATCAACAGCGCGGTCAACATCGTCGTCCAGCTGACCCGCTTCGGCGACGGCACCCGCCGCATCACCGAGATCTCCGTCCTCGACTCGCACGGCCGCGAGCCCTTCCGCATCTCGACCGTCTGCCGCTTCGCCGCCCAGCCCATGGGCCCGGACGGCCGCGTGCACGGCCGCTTCGCCTACTACCCGCTGCCGCGCTGGATCGCGGACCGCCTCTACATGAGCAACCAGCCGATCCCGCAGGCCTTCGGCGTCGCCCCGGCGGACCACGACCCGCTCACCGGCCCGCTCCCGGCGCCCCACCCCGGCGCCAACTCCGGTGTCCCCGCAGGCCCGTATCCCGGCGCCCACGCCGGCCCGAACCCCGGGGCCAACCCGGGCCCGTACCCCGGGGCCAACCCGGGCCCGTACCCCGGGGCCAACCCGGGCCCGTACCCCGGGGCCAACCCGGCCCCGCAGCCCGGCGCCCTCCCGGCCCCGTACCCCGGGGCCAACCCGGCCCCGCAGCCCGGCGCCCTCCCGGCCCCGTACCCCGGGGCCCACCCCGACCCCCGCACTGCCCCCCACCCGGACCCGCTCAGCGGCCCCCTCCCCGCCCGCATCACCCGGACCGCCCTGTGAACCCACTGATCTCCCTCACCCTCGGCGCCACGCTGCTGACCTGCGTGCTGGCGGTCCTCGGCCTCCACGCCTACGCCGCCGGCAGGCGCCAGCGTGCCGCGCTCATCGAGCGGCTCTCGGCGTCCGGCCTCCCCGCGCCCCTCGGCCGCAAGCGCCGCTTCCCGGGCGTGGACCGGCGCCTGCGCAGGACGAGCCTGGGCCGCGGCATCGAGCGCAAGCTCGCGGTGACCGGCCTGGACCTCACCGTCGGCGAGTACTTCGTCTACATGCTGGCCGCCGTCGCCGGGATCTGGCTGGTCTCCGCCTCCTTCCTGGCCCCCTTCTTCGGCCCGGTGGCCGGCCTGATCGCCCTCTGGGGGGCCAACGCCTTCCTCAACTGGCAGCGGGCCCGCCGCACCGAGCGGTTCATCAACCAGCTCCCCGACCTGGCCCGGATCCTCGCCAACGCCACCCAGGCCGGCCTGGCCCTGCGTACGGCCATCGGCATGGCCGCCGAGGAACTGGAGGCACCGGCCGGCGAGGAGTTGGCGCGGGTCGCCGCCCGGCTCGCGGTGGGCCACTCCATCGAGGAGGCCCTCGGCGAGATCGAGGAGCGGCTGCCCTCCCGGGAGCTGGTCGTCCTCGTCTCCACCCTCGTCCTGTCCGCCCGCGCGGGCGGCGCGATCGTAGGAAGCCTGCGGAACCTCACCGTGACCCTGGAGCAGCGCAAGGAGACCCGGCGCGAGATCCGTACGCAGCTCTCCCAGGTGACGGCCACCGCGTACCTCGTCCCCGTGATGGGCATCGGCTCGCTCCTCCTCGTGGACGCGATGATGCCGGGCGCGCTCGACCGGATGACCGGATCCGTCTTCGGGCAGACCGCCGTCCTCGTCGCGCTCGGCCTCTTCGTGCTCGGCTTCCTCGCCATCCGCCGCCTGTCCAAGATCGACGTCTGAGGAGGCCGACATGACCGCACTGCTCCTGGCCCTGGCCGTCGGCCTGTCCGTCCTCGGCATCTTCCACGGCATCCGCCTCTACCGCGCCGACACCAAGCTCCCGTCCGACCTGATGCTGGCCCTGGAGGTCGGCGCCACCCGCACCACGGCCGTCGGCTCCCTCATCGACCGCATCGGCATCCGCTACGCGCCGCTGATACTGCGCCTGATGGGCCCCGACCGGGTCGCGCGCAAACGCCGCCAGATCGACACCGCCGGCAACCCGTCCGGCCTGACCATCGACCGCTACGCCGCCCGGCGCGCGGTGTACGCCGCCCTGGGCGCGGTCGGGGCGGTGGCGATGCTGATCAACGGCCAGCTGATCCTGGCCCTGCTGATGGTCGCCTTCGGCCTGTTCTGGATCGAGGCCGGCCTCTGGTCGGCGATCCGGATCCGCCGCGACCACATCGAGCGGACCCTGCCCGACTTCCTCGACGTCCTCGCGGTGGTCGTCAGTGCCGGGCTCGGCTTCCGGCCCGCGCTGGAGCGGGTGGCGGACAAGTACGAGGGCCCGTGGTCCGACGAGATCCGGATCACCCTCCAGCAGATGACCATGGGCGTCAGCCGCCGCCAGGCCTTCGACGAACTGCGCCGCCGCAACGACTCCGAACAGGTCGCGCAGTTCGTGACCGCCCTCCAGCAGGGCGAGGAACTGGGCTCCCCGATCGTCGACACCCTGATCGCCATCGCCGAGGACATGCGCCGTACGGACGCCCAGAACGCCCGCCGCAGGGCCGCCAAGGCCGTCCCGAAGGCCACCTTCGCCGTCACGATGTTCATGCTGCCCGGCACGATGATCCTCCTGATCGGCGGGTTCGTGTACGGGGCCGACGTGGACTTCGGCGCCATGTTCGGGGGCGGGTGACCCATGCCCGCATCGCTCCACGCGGCCTCGCGGGCCGTGCCCGTGCCCGCCGCCGCACGGGACCGGCCGTCCGCGCCCCGCACCGCTCCCCAGCTGCCGATCGCCCTCCAGGCCAACGCCCTCCAGGCGCTGTGCCGCCAGGTCTTCGCCTTCCGCCTGGTCATGATCGCCCTCGGCACGCCGGTGGTCCTGAGCCGCACGGAACCCGGGGCACCGACCCACGTCGCGGGCGGCGCGGTCCTGCTCACCTTCCTCCTCTCCTACGTCCTGTTCCGCGAATGGGAACGCTTCGGACCGCTGCTCCTGCGCCACCGCTGGCCGCTGGTGCTCGACTGGGCCTTCTTCGGCGGACTGCTGTACCTGACGGCGACCACCCCCAACTCCCCCCTCCTCCTGGTCTCGGTGTGCACCCCGCTCCTGGCCGGGATCGTCTACGGCCGCAGTGGCGCGGCGGTCTACGCGCTCGTCCAGGCGGCCGTGGTGGCTGTCGTCGCCGAGGCGCCGGTCCTGGCGGTGGCCTGCCTCCTGGCAGGCGCGGCCGGATCCTGCCTGCGCAGCGTCCTGCTCCGCTTCGGAACGGCCGGCCAGGCCGCGCTGGAGACCCGCGCCCGCCAGGCGATCGCGGAAGCGGTCCAGGCCGAGCGGGAGCACCTGGCCCGCGAACTCCACGACTCCGCCTCGAAGACCCTGCACGGCCTGGCCCTGGCGGCCGACTCCCTCACCCGCACCACCGACCCGGCGACCCTCCGCCGCCAGGCCGCCCTGGTGGCCGGCGCGGCCCGCCGCGCGGTCGCGGAGTCCCGGGACGTACTGGCCGACCTGCGCCGCGACCCGGACGCGCCCGGGGTCTCCCTGGACTCGGAACTCCGCGCCCGCATCGCCCCCGACGCAGCTGAGCTGCGCGTGACCGGAACCCTCCCGGTGGTGCCTTCCCCGGTGGCCCGCCACCTGCTGGCGGTGGCGGGGGAGGCCGTGGAGAACGCCCGCCGCCATGCGGGAGCCGCCCGCATCACGGTCGAAGCGGCCGTGGACGCCCCCGACCTCCTCCTCGTCATCGAGGACGACGGCCGGGGCCTCCCGGCCGCCGTCGACCTCGCGGCACTGGCCGGAGCGGGCCGTTTCGGCCTGCTCGGCATGACGGAGCGAGCGGCTGCGGTGGGAGCCCGCCTCGACATCGGAGCCCGCCCGGGCGGGCGCCCGGGGACCCGGGTCCGGCTGGCCCTGCCGCTGGCGGCGCTCGCGGTGGGGGGTGGGGTCTGATGGCACTGCTGCGCGTGTTGATCGCCGATGACAACCCGGTCGTACGGGCGGGCCTGGCGGCCCTCCTGGCCACCGCCGACGGCTTCGAGGTGGCAGCGGAGGCGGCGGACGGCCGCGAAGCCCTGCACCTGACGCGGCTCCACACCCCGGACGTGGTCCTGCTGGACGTGCGTATGCCGGGCGTGGACGGCATCTCGGCCCTGCCGCACCTCGTGCAGATGGCTCCGGTCCTGATGCTGACGTACAGCCAGGAGGCGGAGATCGTCCGGGAAGCGCTGCTGCTGGGTGCGGGCGGTTACTTGGTACACGGCGAATTCACGCCGGACCACCTGGTGGCGGCCGTCCGCGACGTGCGCGCGGGGCGGGCTCATTTCAGCCCGACGGCGGCGACCGCGGTCCTCGCGGAACTCCGGACCTCTTCGCATCCGCAACGAACTGTGGCACAGTCGACGGAGCGTCTTCCCAACCATGCTGTGTTCGGGCTGAGTTCGCGTGAGGAGGAGGTCATGGATCTCATCGCTTCCGGCATGAGTAACCAGCAGATCGCAGCCAGTTGCTTTATCAGCGAGAAGACGGTCAAGAACCACATCAACCGGATCTTCGCGAAGCTCCAGACGGCCACGCGCAGCGAGGCGATAGCCCGTTGGCTGGGAACAGCCCATCCGGGGGTGCCTGGCCATGGGTAGACGGAGTGCGCAGTGGGTCCGTAATTGGGTCCCGGGACCCTTTGCAACTGCTGGGGCGGCGGCGTACCGTCCGCGAACCGATATCGGCGCCGGCTCTGGAGAGGACTCCCATGCAGAACCTCAGACTGCTCAAGGCGATCGTCGAGCGGAAGAACCGCGTGCGGCGGGGTGGGGACGAGGGGCAGACGGTCTTCGAGTACCTCGGGATCATCGTGATCATTGCGTTGATCATCGCGGCGATCATCGGGAGCGGCCTTGCGGCCAGCATCTCGCGTGCCATCGGGCAGGTCCTGGTGCGAATCACGGGCTGATGGTCAGGGCGGGCTCGGGTGACCGGGGGCAGGTTCTCCCCTTTTACGCCGCGATGATGTTCTGCCTGCTCTTCGCCGCGTTGGCCTTCGTCGTCGTAGGGATGGCGGGGGCCACGCGCAGTGATGCACAGGGCGCCGCCGACGCAGCGGCACTTGCGGCTGCCCGGGAGGTCAGGGACAACGTGTTCGTGGGCAGGGATCTCCTCACCCTCACACCGGAGGAATGGGGGGAGATCCTTGCGGGCCGCCGCTTCGATACCGAGGGGGCCTGCAGCAAGGCGCAGGCCTTCGCCAGGTCGAACGAAGCCTCTGCGGTATGCGAGGACCTCGTTGTCCCGGACTTTACAGTCACGGTTACCACCCGTGACGCGGTCGGTGACTCGGTCATCCCTGGGACCGAGGCCATGCGTGGTCACGCCACGGCGACAGCCTTGATCGAGCCACGCTGCTTCCTCGACCCTGCCGTTCCGCCACCACCGCTCGGAGGGCCTGTCGGTATCAAGTGCCGGGACGGATCGGTGATCACCGTGGATCCGTCGAAACCCGGTCAGTTGCACAAGCTGGCGAGGAAGTTCTTCAACGTGCGGCTGACCGACTGACATCGAACGAGAGACAAGGAAACGGCGTACATGGGCATTCGGCAGAAGGTGAAGGTCCGCGGGGGAGCGGCCGTTGCGGTTGCGGCGGTCTTGGCCCTCGCGTTGGCCGGATGCGGCGGGGGTGGCGAGAAGCCGAAGGAGCCGACGAAGTCCGAGACTCCCCAGAGTCAGGGAAGTAGCCCCCAGCAGCCCGCGCCCACCGCGAGTAAGGGTTCTGGGCCTCCCGAAGTGATCGCAACGGTGCAGGGGTCTTCCGGCCTCGTCTTGGAGATCAATTCGGCTGTCCGCGATCAGGACGGATACGTCACCGTTAGCGGTCAGATCAAGAACACAGGTTCCTCAACGTTCTCCGACATCGGGGCCTTCCGTGGCGACGAGCAGGCGGCCAGTCCGGCGTCAGTGGCCGGTGCAAGTTTGGTCGATACTGCAGGCAAGAAGCGCTACCTAGTGCTGCGTGACACAGAGGGACGGTGTGCATGCACTACCGGTCTCGCGTTCATGAAGAGCGGGGAGAGCGTCGCCTTCTTCGCACAGTTCCCAGCGCCACCGGCCACCACCAACACGGTTGTCTTCGGTCTTCCGACCTTTGCCGCGGCCACCATCAAACTTTCCGGGTGACCCCATGACCAAACGCCATCGCACCACAGCTGCCACAGCCGTCGCGGGCCTCGTCATCGCAGGGGCCCACTTCGTCGGCGTGACCAGTGCCTACGCGGACGATGTCACGCCGTCAGTGCCTCCGGGAACCGAGCCGTCCGCCTCGGCGCCCCCGCCCATCAGGCCCGACTCCCCGGGGCTGAAACTTCCTCAGGGCGGTGTGCTCGCACCCTCCAAGGTCCTCGACATGGTCGAGGTCGTCGAAGACCTCGGCGGCGAGGAACGGCGCCAGGAGACGAACCAGAGCGTCATGATGGCGCTCCAGTCCGAGGTGATGTTCCCCGAGGACAGCGCCGTCTTCAATGCGCAGGCCGCCGCCCGTATCCAGGCCATCGCGCAGGAGATCAACGCGCAGAAGGCCACCACCATCCGAGTCTTCGGTTTCACCGACGACCAGGGCACCTACGAGCACGGCAAGGAACTCTCCAAGAAGCGCGCCGACGCGGTCCAGGCCGAGCTGGCGAAGACGGTGACCAACCCTGGCGTCACCTTCGACGTACGCGGCTACAGCGAGGACTACCCGATCGCCGACAACGGCACCGAGGAAGGCCGCAAGAAGAATCGTCGCGTGGAGATCACCTTCCCGCGCAGCATCAAGTAGTTCCGACCCCGCTGTCCGCTCCGGCGGATGGCGGGGTCAGTCCGTCAGCAGGTGGTCCGCCTTGCCGGCCTTGATGTCCCGGATCAGTTGGCTCAGGGCTTCGCGGCTGTCCGTGAGGTACGTGTCCTCCTGGCCGGAGAGGGCTATGTAGCTGTTGCCGTCCCCGTCCACCCCGATCCGGTAGCAGGAGTTCCCCTCGCCGCAGAAGGGGTCCTCCCAGGTCACGTCGGTCACGGTGTCCCCTCTCACAGTTGGCGAGCGAGGGTGCGGATGAAGTCCCGGGAAGCCTCCGGGGACAACGCCACCCCCTCCATGAACTCGAAGTGGCCCCGGTACTTCGCGAGTTGCGCCTCGGCGTGCAGGAAGTCGGGCCCGTGCGAGTTGTCGATCTGCACGGTGTCGAGTTGCGCCGTCGGCCCTTCCGCGTAGAGCACCGTTTGGCCCGCTCCGGGAATGCCGCCCGCCTCGAACGGGAGGACGAGCAAGGTCACATTGTCCTGTTCGGAGCGCTGAATCAAGTGGTTCAGCTGTGCCCGCAGGACCTCCGGACTGCCGAACCGCATCCGCAGGGCGGCCTCATGCACGACTGCCACGAACGCGGGGGCGTTCTCGCCCTCCAGTACCTTCTGGCGCTCCACGCGCAGTGCCAGCCGCAGCGCGACCTCGTGCTCGGGGAGCGTGGGGATGACCATGCGGAACACGGCGAGGGCGTGGTCCGAGGTCTGGAGCAGCCCCGGCATGTGGAACGGGTACGCCACCCGCATGCGGATGCTGCGGGACTCCAACTCGGCGATGTCCAGGAACCCTTGCGGCACCTGACCCTTGTAGCGGTCCCACCATCGCGGGCCGGCGGGCAGGGCCATGTCCGTCAGTCCGGCGATGTACCGCTCGTCGTCCACCTGGCAGTTGGCTGCCAGAGTGCGGATCCGATCGGCCGAGATGGCACGGGTGCCCGATTCCATCGCCGAGATCGCGCCCCGGTCCACAGCCAGGAGGCCCGCCGCGAACTCGGCCGAGACCCCCGCTGACGTGCGCATGCGGCGCAGTTCGTACCCCAGTCGCTTCTGGCGCTCCGTGGGAGCTGTCCTCGCGGTCATGGGGTGCAGTCTTACGCGTCGCGGGCCCCTCCTGCCACGAACGGCTGACTTCTCCCGTACGGCGGGCCAAAAAAGGCCCGCCCGCGCTACATTCGGTAATGCACCACTCACGCAAGGGAGTTGGAAGTGCATCGCCGCAGCATGCCTAGGCCTCGGTTACGGCGACGAGCCACTGCCCCCACCAAAGCGAGAGCATCCGCGCCGCGCTACGACAGGGAGTCCGTCATGCTCAGTCCCTTCATGCCGCCCAGCCCCAGCTGCGCCGACGCCCGGCCGGTCGCCGGGGGGCCGCCCTCCGCCGACGGGCTGTCGTGCAGCCTGACCGTGCCCGGGGAGCCCTACAGCGCCCAGATCGCGCGCAGCACCGTACGGTCCGTCCTGCACGCCCACCACCTCGACCGGGTCGTGCCCGCCGCGGAACAGGTGGTCGGGGAACTCATCGCCGCGGCCTGGTACTTGGACCCCGGCCGGAGCCTCTACCTCGCCCTCCGCCACCGCGAATCCGCCCTCCGCCTCACGGTCTACGACGGGCACGCCCCCCACACCCACCCCCGCCTCGCCGCCCACTGCGAGGCCCGCCGCCGGGCAGCCCTACGGGTCATGGCCGCCGTCGTCCGAGACTGCGGCGGAGCCTGGGGCTTCGGCGAATCCCGCGAACCCGGCGGCGGAACCCGCACCTGGGCCAGCCTCCCGGTAGCGGGAGCTGCCGGGTACCTGGCCCCCTGACAACTCCCCGCGCCACACGGCCATCACTTCACACGCCGGCCGACTTCAGACCGGTCGCGGACAGGATCGCTTCGACCGTCTCCTCGACCGACTGCGCGGCGTTGTCGATCCAGGTCCCCTCCTGCGCGAGCTCGGAGCGCATCGCCTCGTCCAGGAACGACCAGTCCGTGTCGAGAGCCTTGTCCCGAGCCTGGTTGCGCCGCCAGGCCTCTTCCGGGCCAGGGGCCAGGACGACGACGTGGAGCGGCACGGAGGTCAGCGTGGCGCGGTAGAAGTCGAGGTGGGAACGGCGGACCACGACGTCATCGAGCACCGGGACGAAACCGGCCCGCGCGAAGCTGTCCGCCAGCAGGCACGCGTTGCGGGCCCGCAGGAAGATCTGCCGGTCGGCCTCCGGGTTCGCGTCCGGTGAGGGCCACTGCCCACCGCTGACGATCATGTGCTGGAGGTCGTCCACCTCGATGTGGGCAGCCATCCGGAACCGGTCGGCCAGCGCGGCGGCCACCGTCGACTTCCCGCTCCCCGGGATGCCGGACAGCAGGACGGCCCCGGCAGCGGCGGGCTCGCGGTCTACGGGCACCAGATCCAAGCTCATACGACTCGACTCCTCCAAACGCAAACGATCAAGGCCCGAGGATACGTGTGCGGGTGGCGTCAACGACCGGGGTGGGGTGAGTAGGCGTACTCATGTGGCCGGTGGGCCGGTCCTCGCATGATGCGTGCATGCGATCGATCTCCGTCACGAAGTCCCTGGTGCTGGCCGTACTCGGCTGCATCGTGCTGTCCGGCTGCGGCACCCGGAACGGCACCACCGATCTGGCCCTCGCGGGCGGCGCCGCCCCGGCGGCGACCGTTGCGGACCCCGCGCCGAGCCCCGGCGAGGAGGAGCTGCTGCGCTTCATGGAGCTGATGACCCGGGACGTCCCGCGCTGCGACAAGTACGTCGCGGCCGACAAGGGGGAGCTCCCCGAGGGGATGCTGCCCGGGGGAGTCCCGCCCGAGCCCGAGCAGCCGCCGGCGTACGGCCCCCCGCCCGGCGCTCCGGACGCGGCGCACGGCGTCCCGGTCCCCCTGACGGAGGATGTCCCGCCACCGCCGGAGCCGACCCCCGGCGCCACCCGGCCCGACCGGACGGAGGAGGTGGCCTTGAACGCTGCCGAGGAGTGCTTCGGCAGCGAGGAGGCGCGGCGCATCACCGAGGCCTTCGAGAACACGAAGACGGCCGACTACCAGGCGATGCAGAGGAAGCTGACGGAACTCGACTACCCGGCGGCGTACATCCACCGCATGCCCGACCACGCAGGCGCACCCCGTGCACGGATCGACATGCGCATGATGGGCAGCCGACTGGCCATGGAGGTCACGGGAACCGACACCGGGGTGACTGCCGAAGCGTTCGGCGCCACCGAGGAGGAGGGCGTGGACGTGACCACCGTAAAGCGGAAGCCGAAGCCGTAGCCGTAGCCGAGGGGGCGATCGGTCAGACCAGGCTCGTCAGGAGCTCCGCGAAGGGCCGCGGCCGGCTGAAGTAGCCGATGTGCGAGGCGTCGAGGGTGTGCACGTCGAAGGGGTGGTCCGGTGTCAGCGCGTCCGCCGCACGGATCATCCGGTCCTGGACCGCCGGAGGAAGGCTCCGGTCGGCGGAGTGCCGTACGTACGTGTGCGGTACCCGCCCCCACGCGTCGGCCCGGACCAGCGCGCCCGGCTCCAGGGCCGCGTACGTCTCATCCGCATCCAGGGAATCGATCAGCAGCCGGAACTGGTGGTCGGTGGAGTCGGCCATGACGGCCGCCTTCAGCGCGGCGAACAGGTCCGGATCGGCGTGTGCGGCCCGCCAGTTGAGCCGTACCACGCCCGGATCACGTACGCCGGGCACGGCGATCCGGGCAGCGGCGGCGTCCAGCAGGTCGCCCCCGTCCCCCGATGCCTCCCACACCCCGGTGAGCATCGCCGGATCACTGAGGCAGAGCGCGGAGAGGTACACCACCCGGTCGAGCAGCTCCGGCACGGCATTGGCGACGGCACTGATCGTCAGCCCGCCCAGACTGTTCCCGACCAGCACGACCGGCCCCACCGCGGCGACCCGCCGCACGACATCCACCACACACCGGACGTTGTCCTCCAGCCCGACCCCGCTCACGGCGGAGGGCGCGGCGGCAAGGGCCACGATGTCCTGAGGCTGCTGGTAATAGGCGGCGGGGCCATCGGCGAGGTCACCATGCCCCGGCAGGTCAACGGCGTACGACCGATACCCGAACAGCGCCAGCTCGTTCTGCAACGGCCCCCAGGCCCGCGCGTTGCTGGAGCCCCCGTGAACCAGTACGAAGGCGGGCCGCGAGTCTGCGCGCACGGTGAAGCTCCTCGTCATCCTGAGGCGAAGGGGAAAGGGGGCGGGCGGTCAATCGACCCACCTACCGACCGCACAGGGCCTGCCAGTTGTGGATGACGAAGCAGAAACACATACGACCGACCGTAACAGCCGCCCCCCACCCACCACGAAGCGGTTTCCCACCCCACCGAGCGCAATCCCCCGGGCTGGTTGCCGTGGATGCCGACCTCGGCGGACGCTTCTGTGCCCCGGGCGGCCCCAGCGACGTTCTCCCTGCGCTCGTCTGAGAGAGTCCGCCCGCGCGGGCTACCGGTAGGTGCTGTGGCAGAGCTGGCTGATCGCCGTACTCGTGACTCCCTGCGAGGAACGGCAGAGCTCGGCCATGGACACCCGGCCCGGCACCGGGCCGCATCCGGGCGCGAGCGCTGGGGAACCAGCGGGTTCGACGTTCCCGCTCCGCGCGGCTTGGCCTTCGGCTTCAGCTTCGGGGCGTGGCGCTTCGGGCTGGACCGCTGAACCTCCGCCTTCACGGGCTGCCGCTCCGGCTTTCGTACCGTCCGCATTCCCGATCCTGATCCGTCGGCCTTCACCGTGCGGGGCTGTTCCCGGCGCGGGGTCGCGGCCGCGGAGGTGTTCTCGGGCACGACCACCACAGAAGGAGCGGGTGGCCGACTGTTGGGCAGCGGCGTCAGTGGCAGCGCCTCACCAGCCACCTGCCCAGACGTAGGCGCCGGGATCGAGGCCCAAGTGCGTTCCTGCGGTGGCTTGTTGTCGGCGGGGGCGACGGAGGCGCACCCCGCTGTGGCCAGGAGGACGGCGGGGGAGGTTCCGGCTGTTCACATGATCACTGTCGCGCACACCGGACACGGTACGGCCGAAGGCACGCCCGGCTGACTCGCCCACGACGGCAGCCAACAGCGGTAGACCGCCTGCACACCCCTGCATCGACTTCCCGCTCATGCGCTGGCCGAAGCCGCACGGCGCATCAGCTCGGCAGGGGCTTCACCATGGACTGGTAGACGGGTGCCCCGTCCCAGGGCTGGGTAAGGCCAACGAGCCCGCACCCAAGGCGCGCGTACCAGGCGGCGGCTGGCAAGCCGCCTGGCGCGAGGGCGGCAGTGCGGCCCTGGCCTCCAAGGGGGCCGGGGGCTTTCCGTGCCGACTGGGTGATGACCAGGCGGAGCGGTTGCAGACTGAGCTGGAGGCGGGGCCGGCGGCGCACGGCTGGAGCCAGGACCAGCGGTGGACCCTAGCGCGGGTCGGGGAGCTGATCCACCGGCTTTTCGGGTACCGGTACACCCCGCGTGGGGTGTCGTAACTGCTGCACCGGCTGGGCTGGTCGTCGCAGGTCCCCGCGCACCGGGCCGTCGAGCGGGACGAACAGGCCGTCGCCCGGTGGCGGACGGAGCAGTGGTCACGGGTAAGAGGACAGCCCAGCTCCTGGGCGCGTGGATAGTCTTCGAGGACGAGGCCGGGCAGGACCTGAAACCGGGCAAGGGCCGCACCTGGTCGCGACGCGGGCGGACGCCGCTGGTCAGGGTGACGGGGAAGGGTTCGGGCCGCGTCCTGATGGCCGGGATGGTCTGCGTCCGGCCAGGCCGTGAGATCAGGTTGATCTACCGGACGCAGACGTACCGGGGCCGGACGGGCGAGAAGAAGGGCTTCCGGGCCCGCGAGTTCGCGGACCTGCTGACCTCCGCCCGTCGGCAACTCGGCGGTGCCCCGCTGATCGTGGTGTGGGACAACGCCAGCACCCATCAGGCCAAGGCCCTGCGGGAGTTCTGCGAACGCAACAGCGACTGGCTGACCATCGTCAGGCTCCCGCCATACGCGCCCGACCTCAACCCCGTCGAAGGCGTGTGGGCCCATCTGAAGAAGTCCCTGGCCAACCTCGCACCGCGCACAATCGACGACCTGACCCCGCTCGTGAAGAACCGCCTACGTGGCATCCAACGCCGACCCGAGATCCTCAACGGCTTCATAGCCGAGACCGGACTCGGGCTGGAGCCTCCGTAGCCCCGTCACCCCACCCTTTCAACCTCAGCGTCAACTACTGCCGTCACAGCACGCCGAAGCCCCGCCAGGCACTGCTTGGGTTCTAGTAGTCGTCGCAACACCCCAGCTCAAGGGGTGCGATGGACTTCGAGGTCCGTAAGGTCCGGTCGGCGCAGGGGCCCAGGAAGCTCCGTGCTGAGCGGGCGGAATACTTCCGGCTCGTGCAACAGGGCTACAGCAGCAAAGATGCATCCCGACTCGTCGGCGTGCATGAGCGGACCGGTCGCGAGTGGCGCAATGGCCGGACGGATCCGCTGAGGTACCGGGCGCCCGCTCACCATGAGCGGGCGCCCGTTGCCGCGTCGTCCCGGTACTTGAGCGAGACCGAGCGCATCCATATCGCCGACCGGGTGCGGGAGAAGGCCACCGTCCGGGCGATCGCCGCCGAGCTGGGCCGCAGCCCCTCGACAGTCAGCCGGGAGATCCGCCGCAACCGCACCGTGGACCCCCGTGGCCGGTGGCACTACCGTCCGCACGCCGCTCAGGCCCGGGCCGATGCCCGCCGGCCCCGCCCCAAGCCCGGCAAGATCGGCCAGAACACCGCGCTGCGGGACTTCATCCAGGACGGCCTGGACCGGAAATGGAGCCCGGAACAGATATGCGAGAGTCTGCGCCGGACCTTCCCCGACCAGGCGGAGATGCACGTGGTGCACGAGACGATCTACCAGGCCCTCTACGTCCAGGGCCGCGGAGAACTGCGCCGCGAACTGGCCCGGGCGCTTCGCTCGGGACGCGCACGCCGCCGCCCCCAACGCCAGGCCGCCTGCCGCCAGCCGCGCTTCACGCACCCGATGGTCATGATCAGCGAACGTCCCGCCGAGGCAGAGGACCGGGCGGTGCCCGGCCACTGGGAAGGTGACTTGATCATCGGCAAGGACGGCGGCTCGGCGATCGGCACGCTCGTCGAGCGAGCGACCCGCTGCGTGATGCTGGTGCACCTGCCCGACGGCCGCAGTGCCGAGCACATGCACGACGCGCTGGTGAAGACCGTCAAGACCCTTCCATCGCATCTGACGCGCTCGCTGACCTGGGACCAGGGCTCCGAGATGGCCGCCCACCACGCCTTCACCGTGGCCACCGACGTCCCCGTCTACTTCTGTGACCCGGCCAGCCCCTGGCAACGAGGTTCGAACGAGAACACGAACGGCCTGCTGCGGCAGTACTTCCCCAAGGGCACCGACCTGTCCGCCCACACCCGTGAACACCTGGCCGCCGTCGCCGCCGAACTCAACGGTCGACCACGCAAAACGCTCGACTGGGAAACCCCAGCCGAGCGCCTGCATAAACTACTCGCCGCCTAACACAAACGATCACGTGTTGCGACGATCCCTAGAAACCGCCCTGCCTGACGGGGCTTCATATTTGCGAACGCACACTTCCCAGTGAATCCTCAAAGATCCTGGAGAACCCAATCGCGGGCAGTCGCAAGGCGGGATTCGAGATCGCCGGGCGAAACCAGGCGGCCGCTCCGCGTCCGAACTTGACCCGTCTCCGCGTTCACTAGATCTTCCTCGAATTCCCCGGTATCCCACAGCACCAGCTGGGCCATGAAGATACCGCCATCAAGGATCCAGCTCACCGACGTCAGATCACCCTCATTAGGGGATGTCTCAATCTCTGAAATATCCCGCAGAGCCTCTGTCTTGTGGATTTCCTGCCGGATCCATTCCTGAGCCCGCTCCAGTAGAGCACTACCTAGGGACATCCCCATCCTCCCAGCTTGATGTTCTTCGCCTCGGGAAGTTGAGGAACAGGGCTCCCCTTCTTCTGTGCCAGACGAGCAAAGATGGTGTCGGAATCTGACATCTTGAAGTCCCCCGGCCTGCCGCCAGGAATGAGCGAAGATTTCGGCACGTCGAATTCTGCGTATACGGATCCCGGGCGTGCCGATATGTATGCGTCTCGACTTGCCGGGTACACAACGTAGGTGAAACCACCCCCACCCACCAGGGGCGCTGGAAACCAGGCTCGGCCACAGTAAAACGCGAGTACCTCGACCGCTCCCAATCCCGTGCCGAGAACCCTTGGCACCAGGTGCGGGCCATCAGCAGCAGCCCGTGATCGTGCGGAAGGGGCTGCGCGACCGTAACATCCGTCGGGCGGGCGATGCCGCTACCTAGGAGCCCACCGCCCGGCTGGGCGAGGAGGCCTCCGATGCCGATGACCCCTGGCGCGGACGACGGCGGCGGCGGACAACTACTGCCCGCCGCCGCCGTCGTCTACTGCCGGTAATCGACGAAATAGCTGGTGAGTGTTACAGCCTCAGGAGCCGCAAGTTTATACTTCGATGCATAGTGAATCCGAAATCTCAAGCCAGCACGCTTGTCGCTCTGCTACATCCGACGGATTGCTAGCTTTCATACCTGCGGTGACTTTCCATGTAGATCTTTCTCCATGGATGTCCCGGCCATTCTTCGTCGGGTGGTCCATCGTGGACCTCGGCATCAATGTAGAACCGGCCCTCCGTGAATGCGTCCAGCTCGAACTGGATGTCGTCGATATCTTCTTCTAGCTCGGGAGATCTGTTCGATACGGAGAAGTAAAGTGTGATGCGTTCCGTGTCGACCTGAACTGAGATTCCGCGGACACTATCCGAGATCAGGCCGAGACAGGCTTGCATGACCTGGATGATGAGGTAGTTTTCACGCTCCAGTGGGTTCAATTTTATGGAGTCCAATTCGGGTTCATTGGGACGAAGCTAGGCCTGACGGTTCCCTTAAGCATGAACACATTTGTCGGCTGGTCAAGCTGACCGGCTCCGGCTCCAGGGTTGTTATTGTAGTCAGTAACCCCATCGTATCGAATTACAATGTTCCCCTTCTTTGTTGTTCCAAGGTATGTCGTTCGACCTTGGTGATAAGCGGCGAGTATTTCCTCCCCATCCTTGTAGTGCAAGAAATATGAACCGGTGCCACCATTCCGTAGGTATTCTGGGCGCCCCTTGACGTGTCGCCACTGTGTCTGGCTCAGTTTAGTAGCCACGTTGCCTGTCCCGCCAGGGATGGGGATCATTGCCGAGAAGGCTAGTTTTCCTTGTTCGAGGCCATAGTCGCTGACCCCCTTGCTTTTCGCCCACCTGTCGAACGCGTCGTCCAGCTGGCAGGAAGGAAGGTCAGGTGCCGCGATGCAGCCAGCATTCACCTTCGATCCCTGCAGGTTGGTGATGAGTCCGCTCACTATTCCAACGGCCGTGTCTCGCACGGAAGGTTGCGGCGGGCGTGGTTTGAGGCAGAGATCGCAGACTGGCGGGTTACCCCAATGTCGCTGCCATTGGGGCTTGCTGCTGCTCACGTTGCGGCAGTCAGGGTCGTTGCCGCACGTGCTGCCCTTGACTAGCGGGGGACCGCCGCCTCGGTAGCCGCCGTCGCCATTGTTCGGGTCTTTTCCGCCGGGTGTTACTGGGTTGCTAGGCGGGCTGCCGTCAGGCTTTTCGCTGTGGCCGGTTCCGTCGTCGGTGTAGAGGCCAGTGGGGTCCCAGTTGGTGAGGGGGCTGTTGTTGGCGTACTGGTAGCCGTTGTGCAGCGACTCCCGAACTGCGGCGACCTGGTTCGATTCGCCCTACCACGCCTTCGCCCCACCATAAAGGATTACATTGACATCAGATTGTGGAAACAAATCGCCATTCCTCAAACCCCAATTGGTCAATTTGTCCGACCGTAGGATTACGCCCCCTTCGTCGCCTTCTCCCCGGTCGCCTTGGGGCTGCGCGCCCGCTCGACGCTGGCGCGCAGGGCTTCCATCAAGTCGATGGCGCCGGTGGCCTTCGCCGGGGGCTCGGCTTTCTCGACTGTCTCGCCGGCCTTCTTCGCCTCGATGAGCGCCGTGACCTCCTCCTGGAAAGTGTCCCGGAAGGAGTCCGGGTCCCACTCCGCCGCCAAGGCGCTGATCAGCTGCTCGGCCATCTTCACCTCCTTCTCGGAGACCTTCGCGGCGCCGGGCAGATCGGGAATCTCCTTGCGGGGATCGCGGATCTCGTCCGCCCAGTGAAGGGTGTGCACGGTCAGGAGCCCGAGCGCGTCGTCGGACTTGAGCGCGACGAGGTACTCGCGCCCGCGCATCACGAACGTGGCGACGCCGGCGCGGTTCGCGGTGGAGAGCGCCGTCTGCAAGAGCGCGTACACCTTGGCGTACTGCTTGCCGCGCGGCCCGAGGTAGTAGGTCAAGGCGCCTGCGCCAGCAGCCCCGTCTGGGCGTATCGCTCAGACGGGGCTTCCATGGTTCAGAACATCATCTCGACAACCCTGTCTTCAGAAATGCAGGACTCTTCAAGGAAGCTTTGGAGTGCAGCCCTCATACTGTCAGGATCTTCCCGATCTGCCCGCACATTGAAACTGAAGCCCGGCACGCTCTCGATTTCTACTCGATTCAAGGATACGTAAGTACCCCCTGCAAGCCGCCAGCAGTAGATGTGGCGCGGCCCGAGGTCCCACTCGTCTTCGAACCTCTCCCCCTCTCCCCATTTCGCAGAGATCTCATCCGAAGTTATGTCAAAATGCGCCACGTAGACCAGGAGTCTCCCCCCAGTCATCTCATTTGCGGAAATTCTTATCACAGTAGAACCTTATCGCCGAGAGGTCAGGAAGGCCGGAATTGCGGCCCAACTTTCACCGTTCATTTGGAATTCCCTTACGCCCGGCCCTCTTCCGACCTCCCATGACACGTACCCGGTCCTTTGGCTGATACCCGTCGGCTTCACCGTCGTATAAAATTCGAAACTTCCCTCGCGGGCGCCATGAGGAAGGGGTCCGTTATGGGCTTGAGCTGCTGGCTCCGTGCCGGTCCTGGGAGTCCGGCCCCACAGTTCACCGGAAGCTACCACCTTGTCCGTAACTGCCTGAGTCTGGGTCGTACTTGCACCCCCAAGCCGATGGAACGGCCCGTACAGTGGAGGCACATCTGGGATTCCAGGGCCGGCCGGGGGGAGAGCTGCCGGAGGGTTGGGAGCTGTGGAGGCCTTGGGCCCCGCCTTGGGTGTGGCTCCTCTGATGTTAGCGGCAGCCCTTGTCCCGGATATTCCCGATCGTCCACGCCGATTACCCGCGGGATGGCCTGCTTGGGCAGCGGCAGGCGCCGCAGATGGAGCAGTGCGGTGCTGCGGGAGACGGGCACGGCCAGCAGAGTGGCCAGGCGTGCGGCCGCCCGGCCGCATAACTCCCGTGCCACCTGCGATATCTGCCCGGTGAGACGCTCAGTGCGGCGCTGATGATGCTTCAGCAGTCCGGGAATCTGCTCACGGAAGGTCTGCCGGGAGCAGCCCAGAACCGGACAGACCAGCCTTCGTACGCGCAGGTGGACGACGACCGGGCGGCCGTCGACCGGCACGTCCCGCACCGTCCGGCGGTGGTACCCGCGCACCCTCGCCGCTGGCGTTCGGCACACCGGACACGGCACCGCCACATCCCGGGTGCGTGCCGTGACCACCACCATGCCACCGTCGTCCGCCACGTCCTCGACGACCAGTGCCGACAGCCCGGAAAACACCGTCCCGATAAGGGAGTTGACATCCATCACAAGATCATGATCGCGGATGGCTACTCGGCGTCACCACCGACTACGGGCCAGAGCCAAGGAACTGACACTCCCGCCTCCAACTCACATCGATTGACTTCTCCATCGGGGATCGAACATGCGCCGAAGGGCTCTACGGCTGTCGCCGCAGAGCCCTTCTTATCTATCGCTCAGCAGAGACGATTCGCGAGAAATTGAAGATCCTCAATATCGCTTCCATTGACACCAAGAAGACACCTGCATGCCGCGGAAAGTTCAACGCGAATTACTCATGATACTCAAGGCTTCGGATGCCGCCGCAACGACGTCACCCCAAGCTTGGGAGTGAATTATCTCTGCATCGTTCGATGCGGAAGACAAAGCAGAATCAAGTGCAGAGTTCAGGGAGGTCATGGCAGAGATTTCTGCGTCGTCAACGAGGATGAATCCCAGCCTCCCGCTCGGCTCGGCCAAGACGCCCGAGTCGTCGAAAAAGTCCAGCGCTTCATCAAGGCCAGATTCCCCTGGGGGTTGACTCAACCAATTCTCTTCTTGCCAGTCTCTGTTCCCTAGCTTTTCCAGCCAGTCGAGCAGCTGGGCTCGCATCCATGGAGTCTGAAGGCCATGATCCTTAGGGGGCATTCCAAGTCCTCCATGTCTGCCACTCACTGAGTGGGATGTGCGCCTCTACCGGATAATCTTGTATTCGAGCATTGGGAGGCAGGAGCTCGCCACCGCGCCCTACGATTCTACCTCCAGAGTTGATAACTACGTGATCGACCTGTTGTGTGGCCCACTGAGAGTTGAGGTCCCCTCTGTCGATGCGAACACTGTCTTGCCCCTTCGGGGCGCGCCACACAAAACCCGCCTTATTGTCATTCTTCTTATACTTGCTCGTCATGTTTGGCCCAGACCAGTTGCCCGGTATCTTCGCACTCCCATATGGGAACCATCCTGGACCGACTGGATTACCTCCGGGGGCGGAGCCGCCCGGACGCCCCTTCGCTCCTGCTGCTGCCTTACTTCCTGCTATTCCCGCTGTAGTCAGCTGGAGTAGGTAATTCGTTTTCCGGAGGCCGCATTTAAAGTCACTTTCGCCTGCCACGCAGAGCCAATTCAACTCAGCCCCGCTGGCGCTTGGTGCGGTCATGGGGTTGGGATCTTGGATGCTGCCTCGCGGAACACCCTGTGCCGGATACCCTGAAATCGTCTGCACAAGGGCAGGTCTATCCGGCTTGGCCCCGGACGAAGGCGTGCTGTATTGGCTGCGGCAGTCGGGGTCGTTTCCGCATATGTTGCCGGTCACAGCGGTCTGGGGGCCGCCGCCTCTGTAGCCGCCGCCGCCGTCGGGTGCTTTGCCGCCGGGGGTGACGGGGTTGCTGGGGGGGCTGCCGTCGGGCTTTTCGCTGTGGCCGGTTCCGTCGTCGGTGTAGAGGCCGGTGGGGTCCCAGTTGGTGAGGGGGCTGTTGTTGGCGTACTGGTAGGCGTTGTGCTGGCGGGGGTCGCCGACGACCATCAGTGGGTCGACGGAGAGGAATCGGCCAGCTGCGGGGTCGTATTCGCGGGCCCCTATGTGAGTGAGGCCTGTGGATTTGTCCTGGGTGCCGCCGACGAAGCCTCGCTCGCCGGGCCATGCGGTCGGCTTGGTGCCTCGTTCCTCGCCGAACGGCTTGGTGAAGCGGCGCTGGACCGCAAGCGTTGCCGCGTCGATTGAGGTGGTGCCGGTGTTGTGGTGGTCGGCCGCGATGTAGGAGAGCTTGCCGGCGGAGGTGCGGACGATGGTGGTGCCGCCGGGGGTCGCGTAGTAGCGGGTGCCGGTGACCTTGTCGGTGGCGGTGTCGCGGGTGAGTTCGTCCGTCCCGGTGTAGAGGGTGGTTTTGCCGGGGTCCTTGCGGGCCAGGCGGTTGCCGGCTGCGTCGTAGATGTAGGTGGAGGTGCCTGCGCTGGTGGTGTTGGAGGCGAGTTTGCCTTCGGCGTTCCAGGTCAGGGTCTGGGTGGGTTCGCCGTTGCCGGGGAGGGTGTTGGGGGTGTCTCCGGTGTCGGGGCGGGTGAGGGTGTTGCCGGTCTTGTCGTAGGTGAGGTTGGTGGTGACCGGGGTGTTGCTGCCCATCTTCCTGGTGGTGGAAGTCGGGGTGTGCGGGCGCGCGGATCCGGGCGCCGGGTAGGTGTTGGTGGTGACGGTGGTCTTTTCGGCGTCACCTGCGGGGTCGTGGTCGGTCAGGGTCTTGCGGTTGCCGGTGACGTCGTAGGTGAACGACTGCCAGTAGGGGGCTGTGCCGCCGATGCTGCTGGTCTCGGGTGTGGTGTTGGTGCAGCCTCCGATGCCGGGCACGCTGGGGCCGGGCTTGGTTGTGGTGGTGCCCTTGTCGGTCCAGGCCTCGGTGAGGCGGCCTTGGTAGTCGTAGGTGAAGCACTGGGTGTCGCGGGCGGCGCCCTGGACGTTGGTGACGGAGGTGACGTCACCGTTGGGGGTGTAGGTGTAGCTGGTGGTGTTGACCGAGGTGGTGGCCTCTTGCTGCTTGTCGAGTGCAGTACTCAGGAGGCGGCCGGTGGCCGGGTCGAGGATGTTGGTGGCGACGACCTGCTTGGGGCTGTCACCGAAGGTGGTGCGCTGGACCTGGCCGAGTTCGTTGTAGTCGGTGTAGTTGACGTAGTCGACGGTGTTCGAGCCCATGGCGACCGGAAGGCCGTTGGGGTTGCGGCTGGTGGAGAGGTCCTCGGCGGGCAGTCCGCCGGCCGCGGGGAGGTCGGTGCTGATTTCCAGCCCGGTGATCGGGTTGTAGTTGGTGGAGGTGGTGTAGGTGCCGGTGAGGGCTCCTTCGCCGGTGGGGACGGTCAGCTTGGTGCCGGTGGGGCGGTAGCCGATGTCGTAGCCGGTGATCTCCTGGCGCCAGGCCTTGCCGGCCACCCAGCTCGTGGATGCGGTCGCCAGTCCGGGCAGGAGGGTGTCGTACTCGTACTCGGCCAGCTTGGTGCCGTCGACCGCGCTCAGGTTGCGGGTGGTCGGGCGGCCCAGGATGTCGTAGCTGGTGAAGACGGTGGTACCGCGGGCGTCCGTGGACGATGCGAGGCGGTCGGCCACGTCGTACGTGCTCGTGGAGGTGCCCTTGTCCGGGTCGACCGCCTTGGTCTGGCGGCCTTGCAGGTCGTACTCGTAGGTCCAGTCGTTGCCGGCCGGGTCGGTGATCTGCGTCAGCTGGCCGGTGGTGTCGTAGCCGTAGCGGGTTGCATCGAACGCACCCGTGGGGGTGCCGGCCTTGTACTGCCGCAGCTCGGTCTTGCGTCCGCGGGCGTCGGTGATGGTGCTCGTGGCGGTGCCGCCCTGCGGCGGTGTGGTGTCGACTCGGTCGGCACCCGGATATGCGGTGGCGCTACGCCACTGTTCCTGCGCTTTGGAGTAGAAGGTCCCCGCGACCGGCCGGCCGAGGCCGTCGTACTGGGTGAGGTTCTGGGCGGGCAGCATGTTCTCGTCGGCGATGAAGCGGGTCTTCACCGGGGCGGAGTTCTTGTTGACGTAGGCGCCGCTCGTTTTGAAGGCTCGGCCGCGGCTGTCGTAGGCGGTGTCCGTGACCAGACGTGTGGTTGCCGCATTGTCCAGCGGGACCGACTGGGTCTGGACCTGCTGTCCCATCGCGTCGAGGATGCTGATGGAGGTGGCATAGGACTGGTCGGCGCGGAGCGTCTTGCTGGTGACGGAGCTGGTGCCGGTCCGGGTCAGGTCGTAGGTGAACACCTGACTGGCGCTCTCGGCGCGTGCGCGGCCTGGCAGCCATACCTCGGTGGTGCGGCCCAGCTCGTCGTAGGCGATCTCTGTGGTGCGGCTGTTCTGGTCGACGGTCTTGACCGGGAGCCCGCGCAGGGGGTGCAGGGTGGTGGTCGTCGTCCAGTTCTTGGCGTTGGTGACCTTGAGGGTCGTCGGGCGGGCCGGTGCTGCCGGCGTGTACGCCGACTTCGTGTTCGCCCCTGCGGCATCAGTGGTGCTGGTGACACGGCCGTACGTGTCGTACGCGATGGTCGCCTTGGTGGCGTATTTGGGCTGCCCAGTCTCGAAGCGGTCCAGGACGCTGGTGGTGGTGGGCTGGCCGGGACCGTCGAGGGTGCCGAAGGGCTTGTTGTCGTAGTGGGTGCGGCTGCTGTCGAGGGTGTTCGCCTCGGTCGCGGCCACGCCGCAGGCGGCCTGGGTCCGGGTGTTCTGGGAAACGCGGTCGAGGATCCAGGATTCGGTGTTGCGGGCGTAGGAGGTCGTGGTGCAGATGTCGGGCAGACCGTCTGCCTGGTCAAGGACCGACTCCTGCATTCCCCTCTCGTCGTAGTCGATGGACTGCGAAGTGCTCCGCCATGTCTTGTCAGCGAGCAGGACCTTCTGCTTGGAGGCCGCGGTGCCCTGCATCCGGGCCGTGAGAGCCGGCAGGCCGGCGCCGCGACTGTGGGTGGCAGTCGCCGCCGGGAGCCAGGGATCGGACTGCGATGTGGAGACGAGTTCCCCGCCGTCGGAAGCGAACGTCTGGAGCTCGCGGAGGGTGCCGGCCAGGTGGTTGCTGTCCTTGACGGTGGCACCGGCGATGTTCTTGAACGTGGCGGTACGCACGGACTTGTCGGCCTTGATGTCGCCGTCCATGCCGCGGAGGTAGAAGGAGGACGTCTTGGAGAGGATGTCCGGGGCGGTGCCGGCGCGGGTGATGACCTGTCCGTAGCCGCGGAACTGGTTCCAGGTCCGGTACTTGTCCTCGGTCAGTTCCTCGTCGTCGCGGTGCCAGGCTGCGCCGCCGACGTACTCGTAGCGGACCTCCTGGTCACGGGAACCACCGAAGGGATCCCTTTCGGTGACGCGGTCGACGACGTGCTTGTGGAACCAGTCCAGCGACGGGTCGTTCGGACTGCGGGGGTCGGAGTTCCAGTAGACGGGGAAGCAGCGCTTGGTGTTGGCATCTGCAGTCGAAGGCAGCCCGGTGCCGGGGGCGCAGTCCGTAGCGGCGTAGATGACGTCGGTGACCTTCCCGGTTTCGGACGTGATCTTCGCGATGCGGTGCCGGTTGAGAGCCGGTCGGTTGTCATCGCTGGAGTCGACACGGTTGCTGCGCAGGGTGCCGTTGAAGACGACAGAGGGGGTGGCGAGACTCGTCGCGCCGTCGTACCCGGTGTGGGTGAGCGTGGAGAGCCACAGGGCCGGGGCTGTCTGGTCCTTCGGGTCGGGGAACGACTGTGTCAGTGCGTAGGAGTCGACGTTGTCGTATCCGCCGGCGCCGTTGAGGACCTGTGTGGTGATCTTGGTGAGTCGCTTGGTGGTCCAGAAGGTGGCCGAGTAGTTCTCGCAGGTGCCGGTGGACTCGCACTTCTGGTCGAAGGGCACGTCCGGCCACTTGGTCTGGTTGGCCGCGGTCAGCTTCGACGGTGCGCAGTCGAAGACGTCCTTCACCGGCAGGCAGCGCTCGTCGACGTCGAAGAGGACCTGTGCGGTCGGCTTGACCGTGTCCGCGTCCTTCAGCTTCGAGCCGTAGGTGATCTTCTCGAGATTGCCGCCACGGATGTACGAGGTGAGCGTGCCCGTGGGATTCGCCGCGGAAGCGCCCCGCTTGTAGCGGTTGGTCTCCGTGGCGTACGTGTAGGTGATCAGGCCACCGCGGGGGTCGACGACGAAGTCGAGGTTCCAGCGCCAGGCCTGCTGGCACCACGAGGCCGCGAACGTCGACTGGTGGCACTCCTCGCCCGTGTTGTTCCCGTAGACGGGTGTGGTCCAGGCGGAGTTCGTGGCCGGTCCGGTGGAGCTTTCCGGCTTGTGACCGGCGCCAAAGTAGTACCGGGTACCGTCGGTGGTGGTCACCATCCAGTACTCACCGTTGTTGTCACCGTTGGCCGCTCCGGTCAGGTGCTCGACCTTCGAGGAGTCGTCGTTCTCCAGCCGCCATTCCTTGGTGGTGTCGTCCTTCACCAGGGCGGAGGACTTGCCGCCCAGGGAGAAGGTGGCGTTCTCGCCTGCCAGGCACTGGTCGCCAGATCCTTCCTGGCCGTCCTTGGAACACGGCTTGAAGCTGCGCTCCACGAAGCCGGGCGAGTAGTCCCAGCCCTCACCGATCCAGGAGGCCTGGTTGTTCGTCGCGGCCGTACGGCCGTCGACGGCCTGGGAGCTGTAGGACAGCGCGATGCTCGGCTTACCGCCGAGGCCCTCGGGTACGGCGATCGGGTAGGACCAGGAGAACCCGCCGGTGTTGGAGCCGCTGCTCCAGGTACCGGAGGGGTCGAGGCTGGTGGCGGTGAAGTTGCCGGACGGGCCGCTCGGACTGCTCGACGCCGCGAAGACGGTGGCGCCGCCTGAGGCGCCGGAGTCGGCGCTCAGGCTCTGGGCTTCGGCGCCGGGGGCGGCGAGGGGGACCTCGGCGCTGAGGAGGCCGGGCCGGTCGCCGTCCTTGGCGGTGGCCAGAGGAGTCTGCGTACGGCACTCCGGGCGTTCGGGAGTCGTCAGCGCGCACTCGGGGAGCGCGACGAGCTGGGCGCGGGAGAGCCAGTCTCCACTGAACGAGCCCGCGATGTGCGAGACGTCCACGGACACCTTGACCGGACCGCCCTCGGTCACACCCTCACCCGGGCGGACCGAGACCAGCATGCCCTGCAGGCCGGCCTTCTCGGCAGCCTCCCGGTCCTCAAGCTCAACGGCGGCCTTGCCACTGCGCGGGCCTTCTTCACCTGCAGCGGGGGCGACCCATACCGGCGCGTCACCGACGCGGGTCGGATCGGGTACTGGCGCGGCCGGACCCTTGGCACGGCCCGGGGTAGTGAAGAGCGAGCCGTCTGCCGGGATGGGCGCGGTGGCGCCGAGGTCCACTTCGGCGTTGGTGGCCGGCGGCCAGTACACATCCTTCGGAGCCCAGGCATCAGCCTGCTCCTCCGGAACCTCTCCTCCGGCCTTCGAGGCGTTCTTGCCCGGTACCGATTCGGTTCCCTGCAGCGCACCAGGGGACCACAGGGTTGGGTCCTTGGGCTTCCAGTCGGAAGCTTCCGCGGTTCCGACTCCGACGATCAGTGAAAGTGCAACAGCAGAGGTGATGAATATGCGGCGTTTCGCCGCAGATCTTCCTCTGGTTCGACGTAGTCCTGGTGGTGCCTGCACGGCATTCCCCCCACGCTAGATGATCAATTGGCGGATCGTAGCGCTTCTTCCGCTTCGCAAAAATGGGATCAATGTAGACATCCATCCCACCTTTGACCTGCACTGTCTAAAAAGCTGACCGAATTTAACTCATTCGCATGCGCGATGCTCGGAGCCTCAGTAATGGACATACTGCCCGTTGAGGGATGTTTGCTGCGAATATTTCTTTGCAGATCACGGGGGGCCTCGAAGTGCCTGTTTAGATGGCTGTTAGCGTTCGCGGCCAGTTGATCGTCGCGACCGCATTGGGAGTTTTGCCGTGGGGGGCACACAAAGAAGAAAACGACCGGCCAACCGGCCGGTCGCACTGGCAGGTCTGATCGCACTGGCCCTGTCCATATCCGCTGTTGGCGTCGCGCCCAGCGCTTCAGCCGCGCAGACGGTGGATGCGCCGCCCGTGCCAAGCGGTCCGACTCCGCCCGAGCGTCCGACCACCGAGCGGGAGCGTGCGGAGGACGCCGCGCTGGCGGAGGCGAAGCGCACGGGCAAGCCGGTGCCGGTCCCGGCGGGGATGACCGAGACCGACACGGTGACGGCCAATCCGGACGGCACCCTTGGTCTGACGCGCAGTGTCGCCCCCGTGCGCACGAAGCGCGACGGCAGCTGGGCGGACCTGGACGCGACGCTGGTCAAGGCGGCCGACGGCACGCTCCGCCCGAAGGCCTCGGTGAGCGGTCTGACCCTGTCCGGTGGCGGCACCGCCCCGCTGGCCACCCTCGACCAGGACGGCAAGCAGCTGGTCCTGAGCTGGCCGGACCCGCTCCCCGCACCGGTGCTGGAAGGGTCCAGCGCCGTCTACCGCGAGGTCCTGCCGGGTGCGGACCTGAAGATCACGGCCGATGAGGGCGGCGGGGTCTCGCAGATCCTGGTGGTCAAGTCCGCCGAGGCCGCGAAGAATCCGAAGCTCGCCAAGCTGACCACGGGCCTCAAGGGCGAGGGCGTCACCGTCTCCGCCGACGCCGCCGGAAACCTGAAGGCGGCCGACGCTTCGGGCCGTACGGTCTTCCAGGCACCGACCCCCACGATGTGGGACTCCACCGCACCCGCAGAGGTCCCGCTCGCCAAGCCCTCCGGCACCATCGCCTTCTCGCAGGCGGTCACCGCGGACGAGACCACGCCCGGTACCGGGGACGAGGAGGGGATCAAGGCCACCTCCGACAGCGACGGGCCGGGCGACTCCGCCAAGACCACCCGCCTGCAGGCCGACCTCGGCACGGACTCCGTCGCCCTGACCCCGGACCAGGCCTTCCTCACCGACCCCGACACCGCCTACCCGGTGTACATCGACCCGGCGTGGGTCCCCACCAGCCGCGGCACCCAGCACTGGGCCTGGGTCCAGGAGGGGTACCCGACCACGACCAGCTACGACGACTACGCGGACGACTACGATCCCGGTGTCGGCTACCAGCGCTGGCGCACCAGGACGGGCCTGGAGCGCTACTACGTCCAGCTCGACACCAGCGACCTGAACGACAAGGCCATCAAGAAGGCGTCCTTCAACGCGACCCAGTCGTACGCCGCCGACGCCACCTGCAGCAACACCTACAACGTGGACCTGCACTCCACCGAGCCGCTCCTGTCGAACATCACCTGGAACACCCAGCCCCGCGACTGGGAAGTCCTGCGCACGACCTCGATGAACAGCGCCGGCGGCCCCGGCTGCTCCAGCTCGACCACGCGCGGCGAGTGGGACGTACGCGACCACCTCGCGGGCAACGCCTGGCGCGGCAGCGTCACCTACGCACTCTTCGCCGACAACGAGTCCAAGACCAGCAGCAACAACGGCTTCAAGCGCTTCACCCGCGACAAGGCCAAGCTGCCGTTCTTCTACATCGAGTACAACCGGCCCCCGTACAACCCGTGGGAGCTCAACACGAGCCCCGCGCCGCAGAACCCGAACGGGAACGGCTGCGGCTGGGTCGGCGCCACCACCTACACCGGCCTGACCATCGGCGCCTGGGTCGGCGACCCCGACGGACAGGTCAACGACGCCATCTTCGAGGTCACCGACACAGCCAGCGGCGCCACCGCATACAGCAGCGGCTGGATCGGGGCCGGAAACGGAACCCACTGGGTATCCGCCCACCCCACCAACCTCACCGACGGCCGCACCTACTCCTGGCGCGTAGCAGGCGGCGACGGCGACATGATGTCGGCCAACTGGACCACCGGATGCACGTTCTCCATGGACACCCAGCCGCCGTCCGTCCCGGTCGTCACCTCCGCCGAATACCCGCCGTCCGGCACCCTGCCCGGCTCCACCAGGCACATCGGGGAGAAGGGCAACTTCAAGATCGCGGCAAGCGACCCCCTCAGCGGAGTCCTGTACTACGAGTGGGCCTTCAACGAGGACATCCCCGTGGGCGGCGCCACCCGCATCAACGCCGCGGCCGACGGCACCGTCACCATCCCGGTGACGCCCACCTGGTGGGGCACCAACATCCTGCGTGTCCAGGCCGTGGACCGTGCGGGCAACCGCTCGCAGCAGCAGACCTACGTCTTCTACGTCCCCGACGACCCGAACGCCAAGACCACCCTGGGCGACATCACCAACGATGCCCTCGTCGACTTCGTGGCCCCCGACGACAACGGCGACCTGATCGTCTACCCGACCGCAACCGACCCCGGGGCCAGTGGCCAGCTTGCCGCCTCCAAGGATGAGAGCCCGGCTGGCAAAGACAAGGGCTGGGACAAGGACACCCTGATCACGCACCGCGGCGGCAACGGCATCCAGGTCGATGACCTGTGGACGTTTTACAACGGTCAGCTAAAGCTCTACCGCAACTCCAAGATCAAGGGCGGCCCCTACTTCGACTCCGACGACATCCTGGATGTGGTGAGGCCTGTCGAGGGATGCACGGTGGCCACCACGGACAAGCCCTGCGGGGCCGAGTACGCCAAGAACTGGAGCCGGGTTCGGCAGATCCTCGCAGTCGGCGACGTCCTGCCCGACCCGAGCACCACGACCCAGCGAAACGACCTCCTCACCGTCGAAAGCAACGGAGCCGGCGGCACACAGCTCATCCTGTTCCAGGGCAAGGCCTCCACAGGGCAGTTCATCGACCCGGGCACCTTCGTCCTCAGCACGAGCGGATGGGAGAACCTGACCATCATGGCCCCCGGAGACGCCACCGGCGACGGCCTGGCCGACCTCTGGGCCCGGGACAACACCACGGGCGACGTCTACCAGTACGCCAACGTCGCCGGGAAGCCCGAGGCGCTCGGCGACCACAGCAAGCGCACCCGGATCCGCACCGGCGTCACCGCCGCCTCCTTCCCGGTGCTCGGCTCCTCCGGCGACACCAGCGCCGACGGCATCCCCGACCTGTGGTCCCTCGACAGCCGGAACCGTCTGCGGACCTGGAACGGCAAGACGACCAGCGGCAAGGTCACCAGCTTCGACACCTCCGAGGTCATGGGCGACGCCCGGATCTCCACCCACCACTGGAAGCTGGACGAAGGGACCGGAACGGTCGCCGCCGACATGCGCGGCAGCAGCAACGCCAAGCTCAGCTCCACCGGCGCCACGCACATCGCCGGCACCGTCGCGGGAACCCTGACCCAGGTCGTCGACCTCGACGGCACCAGCGGCACCGTCACCTCCACCGGCGCCCCGGTCGACACCACCAAGAGCTTCACCATCTCCGCTTGGGTCAGGTCCGAGGCACCAGACGTCGCCCTCAGCCAGGACGGACTCCACTCCAGCGGCTTCATCATCTGGCACGACCAGGACGGCACCTGGCGCTTCGGAATGTCCAAGAAGGACGACGACACCTGGAACTACGACCAGACCGACGTCATGAACGACGCCGCCAAGGCCCGCACCAAGGAATGGACCCAGCTCACCGCCACCTACGACGCCACCACCGGCCTGATCGCCCTCTACGTCAACGGCACCCTCGCCGGCACCGGCCACCACGCCAAGGCCAACGCCTGGAAGGCCACCGGCCCCCTCGTCATGGGCCGCTACAAGACCGCGAGCAAGCCCGCCTCCTTCTGGAACGGGCGGATCAGCAACGTCACCGTCTACGACCACTCCACCGTCCCGACCGCGGTCAGCACCACCCTCGTCTCCGCGGTCAACAGCAACAAGTGCGCGGACAACGTCGTCGGCACCAACGCCGAAGGCAACCCGATCTCCATCAAGGACTGCAGCACATCCTCCGACACCTCGCAGACCTTCCAGGTCGACGACGGCGAACTGCGGGTGTCCGGCAAATGCGTGACCCCCAAATCCGGAGGCACCGCCATCCGCACCCTCGTCCAGCTCAACACCTGCAACGATTCCGGTAGCCAGCAGTGGCTCCCCACCGCCACCAGCGGCTTCTACAACCCACAATCAGGCCTCTGCCTCGACCTGCCTAACGCCCGCACCGACAACGGCACCCAACTCGAACTCGCTGGCTGCCACAGCCTCAACGCACAAAGCTGGCACGCCTCCGGCCTCGCCACACCCCTCGGCGCCAAAGGCTGACCCCGACCCATAACGCATGACCGCAGGCCCGCCCCCCCACAGGGGCGGGCCTGCGGTGTTCGCGGAGCAGCGCTGCGTCCCGTTGGCCGGTGGTTTTGAGGGTCAGGCGCGCAGTGCGGAGTTCAGGCGGGCCGCCTGGCGGGTCAGGTGGTCGCGTTCCGCGAGGTTGGGGGCGTGGTGGGCGGCCTCCGCGTACAGGCGGGCCGCCGTGGCCAGGTCGCCGTCGCGTTCGTGGAGGTACGCGGCCACCGCCGTACGGCGGGGGAGCGCGGCGTCGAGCTCCGCCAGCGCCGCCAGCCCCGCGCGCGGGCCGTCGGCCTCGCCCACCGCCACCGCGCGGTTGAGGCGGGCGATCGGGCTGCCGGTCAGCCGGACCAGCTCGTCGTACCACTCCACGATCTGCACCCAGTCGGTCTCCTCCGTGGCCTGCGCATCCGCGTGCAGCGCGGCGATGGCCGCCTGGGCCTGGAACTCGCCCAGCCGGTCCCGGGCCAGGGCCGGCTGCAGGATGCCGATGCCCTCGGCGATCAGCGACCGGTCCCAGCGGGAGCGGTCCTGCTCGGCGAGCGGAACCAGACTGCCGTCGGGGGCGGTGCGCGCGGCCCGCCGGGCGTGGTGCAGCAGCATGAGGGCGAGGAGGCCCGCCACCTCCGGGTGGTCGATCGAGGCCGCCAGCCCGCGGGTGAGGCGGATGGCCTCGGCGGCGAGGTCGATGTCGCCGGAGTAGCCCTCGTTGAAGACCAGGTAGAGGACGCGCAGGACCGTACCGACATCGCCCGGGCGGTCGAAGCGGACCTCGGAGACGGTGCGCTTGGCACGGCTGATCCGCTGCGCCATGGTCGCCTCGGGGACGAGGTAGGCGGCTGCGATCTGCCGGGTGGTCAGCCCGCCGACCGCGCGCAGGGTCAGCGCGACGGCCGAGGAGGGGGACAGGGAGGGGTGGGCGCACAGGAAGTAGAGCTGGAGCGTGTCGTCCACCGCGGGCGCGGGACCGGGCGCGGGCTCCTCCTCCACCCGGTCCTCGCGCCGGCGGCGGGCGGTGTCCGCCCGCGTCGCGTCGAGGAACCGGCGCCAGGCCACCGTGACCAGCCAGGCCTTCGGATCCCGCGGAGTCTCCCCGGGCCAGACGCGCACCGCTTCGAGCAGGGCCTCCTGCACGGCATCCTCGGCCGCCGCGAAGTCTGCTCCGCGGCGGACGAGGATTCCGAGGACCTGCGGGGTGAGGCTGCGGAGCAGACCCTCGTCCATGTCAGTGGCACTCCATGTCAGTGGCACTCCGGGACGGTGGGCGGCGCGGCCAGGAACGGGCGCAGCTCCAGCCACTCGTGGATCGGCTTGCCGCCCGCTCCGGGCGCGGCCGACAGCTCCCCGGCCAGCTCGACCGCACGCTCGTAGCTGTCCACGTCGATGACCATCCACCCGGCGATCAGGTCCTTGGTCTCGGCGAACGGGCCGTCGGTGACGGGCGGGCGGCCCTCGCCGTCGTAGCGCACCCAGGTGCCCTCGGGGGCGAGCGCCTGCCCGTCGACGAACTCGCCGGTCCCCTCCAGCCGGTCCGCGAAATCGCGCATGTACTGGATGTGGGCGGAGATCTCCTCCGGCGTCCACTCGCTCATCGGGACGTCGTTGGCGCAAGCCGGGGCGCCGCGGTAGTGCTTGAGAAGCAGGTACTTGGCCATGACGGTCTCCTCCGTGCTGTGCGGCCCATTGTGGCCGCTTCCACTGGGGAGACGGAGCCGGGCACGGGTTCTCGACATCGCCGACGAGATTTTTTTCGCGTCTTTCGGATCGGGGTCCGGATCGCGTCCGGATCAGGTCCGGATCAGGTCCGGATCAGGTCCGGACCGGGTGGGCGTACGGGCCCCCACCCGGTCCGGGGCCGGCTCAGAGGCCGTGGACGCGGGTGAAGAGGCGGCCGTCGTTGTGGCCGTTCCAACCGCTGTTCCAGTGGCCGTTCCACTGGCCCTTCCAGTTGTCGTTCCACTGGCCCTTGCGGTGGTCCTTCCACTGGTTCTTCCAGTGGTGCTTGCCGGGGTCGTACCAGTAGGTGTGGCAGTGCCAGTTGCCCCAGCCGTGATGGCGGCCGTGCTTGCCCCAGTGGCAGTAGCGGATGCGGTAGCCGTCGCGGTCGCCGCCCTGAACGCTGTGACCGGGTGTCGTCGTGGTGACGGCGGTCGTGGCGGCCGACGGCGCCGCCGCCGGTGCGGCGAACGCCTGGGCGGGTACCAGTGCGCCCGCCGCGGCGAGGGCGGCCGACGCCGTGAGGACGACGGCACGCCGTGCGCGGGGCCTACGGGATGTGTGGATCATGAAAACTCACCTCCGGCGAGCAGACAGGGACAAGGCGGATGCTGCGGGTGACCACCTGCTCTACGTGATCCCCTGTCCCACTCAACCCCGGCCGGTGCAGGGCGTCATGCCCCTGAAGTTCGGGGCTTGACAGGTACGGAAACGCCTCGGTGCGCATCGGGGCCCGGAGGCCTCGGTGCGCACCGAAGGGGGTCAGACGGGGTCGGACGGGGTCGGCCGGGTCAGGCCGGACCGGGTCCGGTGTCCGGTCAGCAGGTGGGGATGCGGTTCAGGTTCGCGGCGTACCGGGCGGCGATCCAGCCGCTGCCGTCGGCGAGCTTGTACCAGATGGCGTTGCCGTCGACGTTCGAGCCGTTGGTCTTGCACTGCACCTGGACCTGGGCCCCGTACTTGATCACGCCCGCCTTCTTGTAGTGCGTGCCGGGGCCGGTACGGACGGACAGCTTGTCGCTGACGATGCGGGCCGACGGCTTGGCGGGCTTACCGCCCTGGTCCTTACCGCCGTGGTCCTTACCGCCGTGGTCCTTGCCGCACTTGCAGTCGCCGGGCTTGCCCTTGTCGCCCTTCGGACCCTGCTCTCCCTTGTCGCCCTTGGGGCCGGGGCGGCCCTGCTCGCCCTTCGGTCCCGGCTTGCCCTTGGGACCCTGCTCACCCTTGGGACCCGGCTTGCCCTTCGGGCCCTTCTCGCCCTTGGGTCCCTGGTCGCCCTTCGGCCCCTGGTCGCCCTTCGGTCCGCCCGGGCCGGTGTCCCCGCGGTCGCCCTTGTCGCCCTTGTCACCCTTGGGTCCGCCGGCCGGGCCGGTGTCTCCCTTCGGGCCCTGGGGTCCGCTCGGTCCGGGGGTGCCGGCCGGTCCCGCCGGGCCGGTCTCGCCGGTGCTGCCCGTGTCGCCCTTCGGGCCCGCGGGACCGGTGTCGCCCTTCGGACCGCCGGCCGGACCGGTGTCGCCCTTCGGGCCGGGGGCCCCGGTGTCGCCCTTCGGGCCCTGGGGGCCTCCGGCCGGTCCCTGGTCGCCCTTCGGACCCGCCGGGCCGGTGTCGCCCTTGGGGCCCGGCTTGCCCTTGGGCCCCTGCGGACCCTTCTCGCCGCGCTCGCCCTTGTCGCCGCGGTCACCCTTCTCACCGCGGTCGCCGCGGTCCCCGCGCTCGCCCTTCTCGCCGCGCTCGCCCTGGTCTCCCTTGTCACCCTTGTCGCCCTTGGGGCCGGGGCGGCCCGGCTTGCCGTGGTGACCGGGCTTTCCGTCGTGCCCGTCGTGCCCGTCGTCGCCCTTGGGTCCCGTCACCGGGGTGGACACCGCGTACAGACCGGGCGCGGAGCCGTCCCCGGCCGCCCACTCGCCGCCGTCGAGCGTCGTGCCCTCGGGAGCATCCGCGTCCACCCGTACGAGTACGCCCAGCCGGGTGTTGCTCTCCGCCGGGAAGGCGAAGCCCGCCCGGGTGCCCGCGTCGCAGGTCAGCTGGCGGGCGTTGCCCGAGAGGGTGCAGGGCGCGCCCGCGCGGTCGCCGTTCCAGTAGAAGCGGGCCTCGGGGAAGGTGGTCCGCTCCGGTGCGGTGATCCGGAATCTGCTGCTCAGTGCCGCGTCGGTGCCCGTCTCCGCCACGATCACCACGCGGCCGGTCTTTCCGGCGGCGATCGAGGGGACGTACGGCTGGGAGAACCGGATGTGCGGCGAGCCGGCGGCGAAAGCCGGCGCGGCCGGCAGCAGGCAGGTCGCGGTGACGGCCGCGACGACCAGGGCGGCCGACGTGGAGCGGGAAGCAGACAAGGGGTTTCCTCCGCGAGGAAAGGCGACGGAACCGGAAGGTGACCGCCGAATGCGGTCTTCCGGTGGACAAAAGTTCCGGCACCAGTTAAAAGCTGACAATGCGACCCGGTCGTGTACGACGCGTAACCGGTCACTCGGCAGCCGCGTGAATCCCTCCGCCGTCCCGGACCAGGACGTACGCCGCCTCGCGCGCCCGCACCGCCGCCCCCGGGCCCGGTTCCAGGGCCGCGACCACCGTCGCCCCCTCGACCAGCAGCAGCAGTTGCTCCGCCAGCCCCTCCCGGCCCGGCCCGGCGACCCCGGCCAGCAGCGCCCGCAGCTCCGCCTTGTGGCGGCGTACGACGTCCAGCACTCCGGCGGGACCGGCCCCCAGCTCCCCGTACGCGTTCAGGAACGCGCAGCCGCGGAAGCCCGGCTCCGAGAACCACCCCGCGAGCCACTCGAAGACCGCCCCGACCGGATCGTCGTCCTGCCCCGCGACCGCCCCGGCCAGGCTCGCGATCCAGCGCCGGTCGCGGCGCTCCAGATAGGCGGTGACCAGCGATTCCTTGGCCGGGTAGAGGTGGTACAGCCGCTTGAGCGGGATCCCGGACTCCGCGCGGATGCGGTCCATCCCCACGGCCTGGATGCCTTCGGCGTAGAACAGCGCCTCCGCGGCGTCCAGCAGGCGCGTGCGGGCCTCTTCGTCGGTCATCGGGGCGGGGGTGGTGGGCATGGAAGCAGCGTAGACCAGAACCGCTTGCACCGAGAACGCCCGTTCTCTAGGCTGGGGGGACGGGGAGAACGGTCGTTCTCCCCGTCCCCCCAGCCCACCAGAAGCCGAGAGGTGCCCGCCATGACTGCCACCACTGCTTCCGTACGACCGCCCCTGCCGCCCTTCACCGAGGAGTCCGCCCGCGCCAAGGTGCAGGCCGCCGAGGACGCCTGGAACAGCCGCGACCCCGAACGCGTCGCCCTCGCCTACACCGAGGACTCCGCCTGGCGGAACCGCGACCGCTTCCTGAACGGCCGCTCCGAGATCCGCGCCTTCCTCGCCGACAAGTGGGAGCGCGAGCTGGAGTACCGGCTGCGCAAGGAGCTGTGGGCGTACACCGACAACCGCATCTCGGTGCGCTTCGAGTACGAGTGGCACGACGCGAGCGGTCAGTGGTGGCGCAGCCACGGCAACGAGCAGTGGGAATTCGATGCCGCGGGCCTGATGCGCCGCCGCGAGGCGAGCATCAACGACATCCCGATCGAGGAGTCCGACCGGCGCCTCTGAGCCCGGAGTTGCGCCGGAGTTATGCTGGCAGGAACCCCTGGGGAGGCAACGTGACCGAGCGCAAACCGCCTGGTGTCAGCTTCGAATCCTTCGTGGACCGCCAGATCAGGCAGGCCGAGGCGAGCGGCGAGATCGAGAACCTGCCCGGCTTCGGCAAGCCGCTGGCCTCGCTCGACGCCCCGTACGACGAGCTGTGGTGGATCAAGGGCAAACTGCACCGCGAGGGCTTCGCCGTCCTCCCGCCGGCACTCGCGCTCCGCAAGGAGGCGGAGGACGCCCGCGAGGCGCTCAGGACCGCCCGCACCGAACGCCAGGTCCGTGCCCTCCTCACGGAGATCAACGACAAGATCCGCGCGGCACTGCGCAGGCCCCCGCCCGGCCCCCCGCTGAACCTCAAGGAGTTCGACGTGGAAGCCGAACTCACCAGCTGGCGCGAGTCCCGCGACGCCCGTTAGCCGGCTCGTAGGGCGGCGAGGAGCCCGGTGTGCAGGAGCTGCGCGGCGGGGGAGCGTTGACCTGGGCGAGCGATGAGTTGTTCTCGGCGGGGTGAACGGGAGCCATTTGGGCGGGGATGGAGAGAGCCGCCTGAGAGGGTCGCGAAGGGGCTTGCCGGGCCGCCGGGTGTGGTGTGGGGTTGGGCTGTTTGGTCGAGTGGATGCTGACATGGGTGGGGTCATGGACATTGAGTTGGCGGATGCGGTGGCGGCGGTGCGTGATGAGCTGCTTGCGGCCGCGGCGCGTGGGGCGGGGCAGGGTCTCGAGTTCAAGGTCGGGCCGGTGGAACTGGAATTCGCTGTGGAGCTGCGGGCGGATGCGAAGGCGAAGGCCAAGTTCAAAGCGTGGGTGGTCACGGGAGAAGTGGAGGCGGGCGTGGCCCGCGCTCGCACGCACCGGGTGAAGGTCACGCTTGCTCCGCAGCGGTCTGGTGGCGGGGACCTGTTGGTGAGTGGCGACACGGGGCGCCTGCAGGGTCCGGGAGACGTATCCGGTCACATCGAGGGCTGATCGTGCGGCGGGCCTGAAGTACGAGGGGATTCCGAGGGCGGCGGGGTGGATCGTGCGCGGGTGGTCGTTGTCGAAGGCACAGGTGGGCCGGGGTCCGGGTATGTGATCGCGCCGCGGGTGGTGCTGACATCCGCGCACGTAGTGCCCGCGCCCGGCAGCACGGTGTCGCTGTTTCGGCCTGGCCGAGCGCCGGCCTGGGGCGGGACGGTGGTCTGGCGCGGGACGCCGGGCGGGCGTGATGATGCTGCCCTGGTCCGCGTCGACGATCCGGCATGGGCCCCGCCGCCCGCAGCAGCGGTTCGTTGGGGGCGCTTGGTGACCCACCGGCCCGGTACCGCCTGTGAGGCGTGGGGGGTTCCTGAGGTGGTGCAGCGGCCAGGTCGGCCGGTGGACACGCTGCAGCCTTCAGGCACGCTCAACCCCGGAGACCGCTACGTCGGCAACCGGTACGTGATGAACCTTGACCAGCACCCCCCGGCCGCCACGGCGGACGTGTCCTCCCCGTGGGGCGGGATGTCGGGGGCTGCGTTGTTCTGCGGCGGTCTGCTGGCCGGTGTGATCGCCAGCGATCCGGCGGGCCGTGCCCACGCGAGCCTTGAGGCCGTACCCGCCTACGTGCTGATGCACGACCCTGCCTTCCGGACCGCGCTGGCCGCACACGCTCCCGAGGCCGGCAGCGTGCTGGAGCCGGTCGAATGGCAGCACCTGGCCGAGGCGGCAGATCCGGTGAGCACCAGCCTGGTCGGCTCTCCTGCCGCGCTGTTGCGGGCCCGCCGCCAAGTGGTGCCCTTCCGCGGCCGCACCAGCGTGATCGACGACCTGACCGCCTGGAGCACGGAGGCCGGATTCGGTGCCCTGCTCCTGCACGGCCCAGGCGGACAGGGCAAGACCCGCCTCGCCCAGCACTTCGCCGACACCCTGACGGCCGAAGGCTGGAGCAGCCTGTGGCTGCGCCCGGATACTTCCCTCGATGCCCTGGCGGTGCTCTCGCACGCGACCGTTCCCCTGCTGGTGGTCGTCGACTACGCCGAAACGCGCACCGCGCAGCTGACTGCGCTGCTGGAAGCCGCTGCCCGGCAGGGTGTGGTCAGTGGCAGCGCGTTCAAGCTGCTGCTGCTGGCGCGCACGCCCGGTGACTGGTGGCCGGCGCTGCAGGCGGCCAGTCCCGTCTCCGAGGAGCTACTGGACGGCGCCGACACGATCGCCCTGTCGGCCCTGGAGCCCGAACCCGGCGCCTCTCGCACCCAGGGGTACCGCGAGGCGGTGCACGGCTATGCGGAGCATCTGCCGCGGGTGCGCGGCTGGCAGCACCACGACTGGCCGGCCGTGGCTGCCCGGCTCACTGTCCCCATGACGGACCGCCCCGGTGCGGGTGCCGCGCTGGACCGTCCGGGTATGGAGACGGCGCTGACCTTGCACATGACCGCGCTGGCCGACCTGCTGGACAGCGCAGGCCAGGTCCCAGCCGCTACCTTGGTCCCGGCCGGCTCCGGGACCAAGGTAGCGGGTACGCAGGGAGTCGAGGACCGACTGCTGGTCCACGAGCGCCGCTACTGGACCGCCACCGCCACCGCCCTCGGGTTGCACCCAGCGTTGACTCTGAACACCCTCACCGACGCGCTGGCAGCGGCCTTCCTCCTCGGTGCCGAAACGCGAGCCCAGGCCGAGGAACTCCTGCACCGCGTCCCCGGCCTTGCCGACCAGCCCGGCGACCGACTCGGCTCCGTCCGCGGCTGGATCGCCGCCCTCTACCCCACCTCCTCCGGCGGCCGGCCCTGGGACACCTTGCAGCCCGACCGGCTGGCCGAGCGGTTCCTCGGCCGCCACCTTCAGGACCATCCCGAACTCGCCGATCACCTCGTCCCCGCCGCCACCGACAACCAGGCCACCCAGCTCCTCACCGTCTACGCCCGGGCTGCCGCCCACCCAGTCTTCGACCACCGGCTCGACGAGGATTTGACCACCCTGTGCACGCGCCACTCCACGGTCCTGGCCGCACCTGCCATGATCGTGATCACCCAGACAGAAGCCCCCCAGCCCCTCCTCCACGCCCTCCAGCAGATCACCGACACCCCAGGCGTCCCCCTGCCCGACCTGGAACAGCTCGCTGACCGGCTGCCCCTCACCAGCCACAACCTCGCCCCCTGGGCCGCCCACCTCGCCCAGCTCCTCGTCGACCACCACCGCGCACGCACCTACGTCCCCGACCACCTGCCCAACCTCGCCATGCGCCTGAACAACCTGTCTATCCGGTTGGGGGATCTGGGGCGGCGGGAGGAAGCACTGGCCGCGGTCAACGAGGCCGTGGACATGTACCGGGAACTCGCCCATCAGCGCCCCGGAGCCTCCCTGCCCAACCTCGCCACGAGCCTGAACAACCTCGCCGTCGATCTGGGGAGCCTGGGGCGGCGGGAGGAGGCACTGGCCGCGATCAACGAGGCCGTGGACGTGTACCGGGAACTGGCCCAGCAGCGACCCGAGGTCTTCCTGCCCTACCTCGCCGCGGGCCTCAACAACCTGTCCAACCGGTTGGGGGATCTGGGGCAGCGGGAGGAGGCACTGGCGGCGATCAACGAGGCCGTGGACATGTACCGGGAACTGGCCCAGCAGCGACCCGGAGCCTCCCTGCCCGACCTCGCCATGAGCCTGCACAACCTGTCCAACCGGCTAGGAGATCTGGGGCGGCGGGAGGAAGCACTGGACGCGATCAACGAGGCCATCAAGATCCGGCTGGATCTGGCCCGGCAGCAGCCCGACGCCTTCCTGCCCGACCTCGCCATGAGCCTGAGCAGCCTGTCCGTCGGTCTGGGGGATCTGGGGCGGTGGGAGGAAGCACTGGACGCGATCAACGAGGCCGTGGACGTGTACCGGGGACTGGCGGAGCAGCGGCCCGGAGCCTTCTTGCCCGACCTCGCCATGAGCCTGAACAACCTCGCAGGCAGTCTGGGGAGTTTGGGGCGGTGGGAGGAAGCACTGGACACGATCAACGAGGCCGTGGACGTGTACCGGGGACTGGCGCAGCAGCGGCCCGGAGCCTTCCTGCCCGACCTCGCCACGAGCCTCAACAACCTCGCAGGCGGTCTGGGGAGCCTGGGGCGGTGGGAGGAAGCACTGGACACGATCAACGAGGCCGTGGACGTGCACCGGGAACTGGCGCAGCAGCGGCCCGAAGCCTTCCTGCCCTACCTCGCCACGAGCCTGAACAACCTCGCCATCGATCTGGGGAGTCTGGGGCGGTGGGAGGAAGCACTGGCCGCGACCAACGAAGCCGTGAAGATCCGGGGAGAACTGGCCCGGCTCCGCCCCCACGTCCACCAAAGCGAACTTGATCGGTCACTGCAGCTTCGGTCCTTGCTGCAGGAGGACATGAAAGACAGCCCGGGCCCAGCAGGCTAAGGAAGTACCCGGGCGTCGCTGCCCTAGAGCGTGCCACGGGGCCGGGGCCAGGATCGTATGTGTGACGGCTGTTGCCCCGCACCGCGTACATCACACGGACTGCATATCCGCGGTTCAAGCGGCTGGTCAGTGCGCATGAGCTGCCTCTGTTCCTCGCGCCGACGCGGTAGGCGGCGGAGCTGCCGGAGGCTGAGCCGGTCCGGGTGGGTGGCCGTACGGCGGCGCGGAAGCCGCGGGCTGGTCTGCCTGTCGGGAATCGGATCGCCGTCAACGGGGTTGGAGCCGTTGATCACCATCAACGGGGGTGGTGGGGGATGAACCGTTATTGGAGAGTCATGCGCGCGATTCAGGTGTACGAAGTGGGCGGTCCCGAGGTGCTGCGGGAGGCCGAGGTGGACCAGCCGCGGCCGGGGCCGGGCGAGGCGGTCGTGGAGGTTGCCGCATCCGGGGTCAACTTCCTCGACGTCTACTACCGCGAAGGCCGGTACAGCCACCCGCTGCCCTTCACCCCGGGCTCCGAGGGCGCCGGCACGGTCGTCGAAGTCGGACCCGGCGTCACTGACGTCGCAGTCGGGGACCGGGTCGGCTGGGTGGAGATTCCCGGCACGTATGCCGAACGGGCCGTCGTGGACTCCTCCCGACTGGTGCCGCTGCCCGACGACATCGACTTCGAGACGGCCGCCGCCGTGCTCCTCCAGGGCATGACCGCGCACTATCTCGTCAAGGACGCCTACCCGGTTCAGGGGGGCGACACGGTGCTCGTGCACGCGGCTGCCGGTGGCATGGGGCTGCTTCTGACCCAGCTCATCACCGCTCTCGGCGGCAGGGTCATCGGCACGACGTCGACCACGGCGAAGGCCGAGCTGGCGAAGCGTGCCGGGGCCGCCGAGGTGATCCTTTCCTCCGCAGTCGACGATCTCGCCGCCGAGGTGAGGCGGCTCAACGGCGGTCAGGGACTGCCGGTTGTCTTCGACGGCGTCGGCGCGCACACCTTCGATGCGAGCCTCGCCAGCCTGCGAACCCGCGGCCATCTCGTGCTCTTCGGCGCGGCCAGCGGTGCCGTGCCGCCGTTCGATCCGATGCGGCTCGCCCAGGGCGGTTCGCTGACCCTGATCCGGCCCAGCCTCGGGGACTTCATCGCCGATCGGTCCGAACTGCTCCGACGGGCCGCCGATGTGTTCGAGTGGGTGCGCTCCAAGGCGCTCGAGGTCAACGTGACGGGCCGCTACGCATTGTCCGAGGCCGCCCAGGCCCACAGCGATCTGGAGGCCCGGCGTACCACCGGCAAGCTGCTCCTCGTACCCGATGCGGCCGCTGTTGGGCGCCGCGAGGAGACGCAGAGCTGACCGCAGGCTAGGGCGCGTGCGCCGCGGCGCGGTCGGACTCGCTGCGCAGGACGCAGAACTCGTTGCCCTCGGGGTCGGCGAGGACCACCCAGCCCGAGCCGTCGGGGTTCCGGTGGTCCGCGAGGAACGCGGCGCCGAGGTCCAGGAGCCGGTCCACTTCCCGGTCCCGCGAGGTGTCGGGGCACAGGCACAAGTGGATCCGGTTCTTGACCGTCTTCGCCTCGGGGACCTGGTTGAAGTACAGGACCGGCCCCTCCGCCAGCAGCACCCGGGTCTCCGGGATGCCCGGCCCGTCCTCCGGAGGGAGCGGACAGCCGGTCACCGCGCTCCAGAACCGGGCCAGCCCATAGGCGTCAGCACAGTCGATCGCTACGTTCTGCACCACCGAAAACATGGCCCGAGTCTAGATCGCCGGGCTTCGTCAGCGGGTGGTCCAGCCGCCGTCCAGGATGAGGTTGGCACCGGTCATGTTGGAGGACATGTCCGAGGCCGGGAACAGGGCCGCCGAGGCCACCTCGTCCGGACGGCCGAGGCGTCCGAGCAGGGTGCGCGCCTCGAAGTCCGCGCGCATGCCCTCCGGGTCCGGACCCGACCGGAAGACCTCCTCCAGCAGCTCCGTCGAAATGGGGCCCGGACAGAGGGCGTTGATCCGGATGCCCGCCTTCGCGTGGTCGATGGCCGTCGCCTTCGTCAGCGTCACGGCCTGCCCACCCCCAGAGCAGTCAGCGCCTCGGTGACGCGGTCCGCCTGGTGGGTGGCGCCGCGGAGGTTCGGGTGGAGGACGGTGCAGGCCTCGCCCCGGGCCGGGATGGAGCGGCAGAGCTCGGAGGGCGGATCGCTCTGCTCCCCGGGCCCGGTCAGGCTGTCCTTGATCCCGTACATCCAGCGCTGCTCGCCGCTCGCGCACACCCCGTGCCCGGTGCTGGAGGAGTAGGTGTCCACGTACACCGCGCTGCCGCGGCGGGCCTGTTCCCGCAGGAGGTCGTTGAGCCGGCGCTCCAGGGCGTCGAGCCAGGGCATGTCGCCCTTGGTGACCGTTCCGAGCTGGTGCCAGGACCCCCAGCCGCAGCCCGCGGACTGGTCCACGACGGCCGGATACCCGACGACCGCGATCCGGGCGCGCGGGGCGCGCGTGCGGATCTCCTTCAGCAGGACCGCGAAGTCGGCCTCCAGGGCGGCGAACCGGGCGTTGAGCCCCGCGGCGCCCCCGCCCCGCGCGTAGTGATCGGTGCACGGGGTGCCCGTACCGAACGAGGCGAGGCCCCGCTTCACGCAGGTCTCCACGACCTCGGCGAAGCCCACGGAGTTGCCGCCGGCCCCGACCGTGACGAGATCGGCGGCCGCCGTAACGGCCGTGATCTGCGCCGGTTTGGCGGCCCATCCGCCCGGTGGGGGCACGGACGGCGGCCCCTTCAGCTCGACTTGGGGACCCAGCAGCCCCGCTCTCACCTCGGCGGCGGAGCAGGTGACATCGGTGAGCTCCAACTGCAGCCGCCGCGCGGCCTGATGCGGATAGTCCTGCCCGGAGCGGCCGCAACCGTCGGTGCTCCACGGCCGCACGAAGGAGGCGGCACTGTAGGAATCCCCGAGGGCGACGTAGGAGAGCGGTGCGGGGGCCTGCGGCGCGAGGGCGGTGGTGAGGACGGCTGCGACGGTGGCGGCGGTGGTGATGAGAGCGAGACGCATCATGACGGCGGTTCCTTTGGCTCGGGCGCCGCGGCCTTCCGCAGCGCACATCACCAAAAGTAGCCGACATGGCTACAGAGAGTAATCGTTCGATCGAGTGAACGAGAGGGCTATGCCTGCCCGTGGGCCTGGATGATCAGGTCGGTCGCGACCTCCAGTGCGGCCTGGCGGGTCTCCTCCGGGTCCCCGTCCACGTGCTGGAGGAACATCATGCCCGCGTGCAGGGTGAACAGGGCGCTCACGCACCGCACCTGGTCGGCCAGCGGGGCGTCCTCCTGGCCGGTCCGGAGCAGCTCCACCAGGGCGAAGAGCCGCTTCTTCACCGTCTCGCCGATGGTCAGCTCCCGCAGCGAGGCCTGGTTCTCCTGCATGAAGCGGTACAGCGAGGCGCCGCCCGCCATCGCCTCGCTGTAGCGGCGCAGCACCTCCCGCTTCATCTCCAGGGTGCGCGGCTGTTCCTCCGCCCACTGGATCAGCTCGTCGATGGGCCGGGTCAGGTCCTCGAACAGGCTGATGATGATGTCTTCCTTGGTCTTGAAGTGGTAGTACAGCGCCGCCTTCGTGACCCCCAGCCGCTCCGCGATCTCCCGCAGCGACGTCTTCTCGTACCCCTGCTCGGCGAAGAGTTCCAGTGCGACGTCCTGGATCCGCTGCCGCGTATCGCCGCGGCGCTGCTGCGGACTGCTGCTGGACATGGCTCTCCCCTGACTACTTACTTGACGCCCGGCTAGTTACGGGTCTACCTTCCCCAGTGTAGTGAACTAGCCGGTCGGCAAGTAAGACCCAGGGCCGGTGCGCATGCGCCAGGGGAGTGGAAGACATGGTGGAAAACAAGAAAGCGGCCGACACCTCGGAGGAGGTGAAGCCGCGCAGCGTACGGGTCGTCCTGATGGCCCTCATGATCGCGATGCTGCTGGCCATGCTCGACAACATGATCATCGGCACCGCCATGCCCACGATCGTCGGAGAGCTCGGCGGCCTGGAGCACCTCTCCTGGGTCGTCACCGCCTACACGCTGGCCACCGCCGCCTCCACTCCCATCTGGGGCAAGATCGGCGACATGTACGGGCGGAAGGGCTCCTTCCTCACCTCGATCGTCATCTTCCTCATCGGCTCCGCGCTCAGCGGCATGGCCCAGGACATGGGCCAGCTCATCGGCTTCCGCGCCATCCAGGGCCTCGGCGCCGGCGGTCTGATGGTCGGCGTCATGGCGATCATCGGCGACCTGATCCCGCCCCGGGAGCGCGGCAAGTACCAGGGAATGATGGCCGGCGTGATGGCCCTCGCCATGATCGGCGGACCGCTGGTCGGCGGCACCATCACCGACCACATGGGCTGGCGCTGGTCCTTCTACATCAACCTCCCGCTCGGCGCCGTCGCCCTGGCCATGGTCACCGCCGTACTGCACCTCCCGAAGAAGCAGCACGGTGAACGCCCGAAGATCGACTACCTCGGCGCGGCACTGCTCACCATCGGCATCACCTCCACCGTCCTCGTCACCACCTGGGGCGGCACCGAGTACGCGTGGGGCTCCGCCGAGATCCTCGGCCTGATCGCCGTCGGCATCGTCTCCATCGCCGGCTTCCTCTACGCCGAGACCAAGGCCGCCGACCCGGTCATGCCGCTGCACATCTTCCGCAGCCGCAACTTCACCCTCATGTCCGTGATCGGCTTCCTCGTCGGCTTCGCGATGTTCGGCGGCGTGCTCTACCTGCCGCTCTTCCAGCAGTCGGTCCAGGGCGCCTCGGCCACCAACTCCGGCCTGCTGCTCCTGCCGATGCTGCTCTCGATGATGCTCGTCTCGCTGATCGCGGGCCGGATCACTACCAGCAGCGGCAAGTACAAGATCTTCCCGATCGTCGGCGGCGGGCTCATGGTCGTCGGGCTCTTCCTGCTCGCGACCATGGACACCGGCACGAGCCGCCTGATGTCCGGTGTGTACATGGCGGTGCTCGGCGCCGGTCTCGGCTTCCTGATGCAGATCACGATGCTGGTCGCGCAGAACAGCGTCGAGATGAAGGACATGGGCGTCGCCTCCTCCTCCGCGACCCTGTTCCGCACGCTCGGCGGCTCCTTCGGCGTGGCCCTGATGGGCTCCCTCTTCACCAGCCAGGTCACCAGCACGATGACCGAGCGGCTCGGTCCCGAGGCGGCGGCCAAGGCGGGCTCCGCCCAGCTGGACGCGGCGAGCCTGGCGAAGCTTCCGGAGGTCGTCCGGGAGGCCTACCAGCACGCGGTGGCTGCCGGGACGCACTCGGCGTTCCTGCTGGGTGCGGGGATTGCCGTACTGGGCTTTGCCGCCGCCTGGTTCGTGAAGGAGGTTCCGCTGCGTGGTGCGGGGCCGGCCGGGGCGGGCGGTGGTGGCGGCTCGGAGAAGGCGGCGGCGCCGGAGGCGGCTGTCATGCACTGAGTTGCTCGCGCGTGCGGGTGTGGGTGGGCCCGGTCTGGTGGATCTACGGATCCTCCGGGCCGGGCCCGCCTCGTTCGCCCGGGCGGGGCGGGGCGGGGTCGGGTGGTCGGCTGCGGCCGGGTGGGTGGGGCCGCTGCGCGGGGCTTCCCCCACCCCGCCCCTTCCCGAAACCGGGGCTCCGCCCCGGACCCCTTCGGGGGCTCCGCCCCCGGACCCCCGCTCCTCAAACGCCGGAGGGGCTGGAATTCGCCGACAGTTTCTGCCATTGCTCCCACGGGAGGTTCCATTCGGCGAAGCCGTTGCCGGGGGAGACCGTTTCCTTGCCGCCCGTCACCTCGAAGACGTCGCCGATGCGGGCCTGGTCGTAGAACCAGGTGGCGTCGGCCGTCTTCATGCCGATGCAGCCGTGGCTCCTGTTCGCCGAGCCGATGTAGCTCTCCGCCCATTCCGCCTGGTGCGCGAACGTGCCCGAGACCGTCAGGCGCATCGACTTGTCGACCCACTGGTCGTAGCCGCTCAGGCCGACCGACTGGGCCGTCATCCTGATCCTCCCCTCCTTGGCCATGAGGGGCATCTTCCCGCTCCACGTCGGCGTCTTCGCCGGATCGCCCGCCGTGATCGGGACCGTCTTCACCGCCCGGCCGTCGCGCTCCAGCGTCAGCTTGTGGCCGGTGATGTCCACCTTGGCTATCTGGCTCGGGCCGATGGTGGCGGAGGTCGTGTACGACTTCGTCAGGTAGCGGCCGTCCCCCGTGGCCACGCCCGACAGCGGGGCCTCCAGGGTGACCCGGGTGCCCGGCTTCCAGTACTCCTTGGGCCGCCAGTCCACGCGGTCCTTGCCGGTCAGGGTCTCCGTCAGCCAGCCCCACGAGCCCTCGGTGCCGTTGTCCGTGGTCACCTTCAGCAGCCGCTCGATCGCGGCCCTGTTCTTCACCTTGTGGTCGAAGGTGAGCGAGAGCGGCTGGCCCACGCCGACGGTCGTCCCGTTCGCGGGGAGCACGTCCACCGTCTCCGTCTGCTCCTTGGAGGGGGCGAGGGTGCGGAAGGCCGACTCGGACACGGTCTCCTTGCCGTCCTCCGAGGCGGCCGTCGCCCGCACCTTGTACTGGGTGTCCACCGCCAGCCCGTGTTCCGGCGTGAACACCCCGTCCTTGAGCGACCCGCCCGCCGGCTTTCCGTCGGGTCCGGTCACGGTCAGGGCCGTCAGCGTGCCGTGGGCGACCCGCGCCGTGAGCGGCTCGTCGGGCTTGACGTCCTTCGCCCCGTCGGGCGGTACGAGGCTCAGTTCCGTGGCCGGCAGTGAGGGCTTCGCGGCGTCCGCGTCCGCACCGCCCCCGCATGCCGTCGCCGTCGCTGCCAGGCCGAGCAGGATGACCAGTGTCGCTGCCTTGCGCATGGGTAGGTGAACCTCCGCTTGGAGCCCGGGTCTTGGGTCCGGGATGTCCGGTATGAGGCCGGTTCGGCCGTGCCCGGTTTCAGATGGGAGGGAATTCGGGACGATCAAGGACCAAAGTCCTGCAACCCGAAATTTATGGGCCATTCGGCTGGAACCCCGCATCCGAGGCCGACGTCCTGACCAGTGCGAGCCGACACGGTGGACGTCGATATGGGGAGTTGAGACAGCACATGGGGTTCATGACGCACATACAGATGCAGGGGAAGAAGGCGCGGATCGCCGTCGCCGGAGCGGTGGTGGCGGTGGCCGCCACCGCGTGGGGGGTGACCGCGCTCGTCGACCCGGGGCACGACACCAACCACCAGAACGTCTCCCGGCAGACCGACGACCCCGCGCAGGGGGCCGGCGACCCGCAGGCGCCCGGGAAGCCGGGCGGCCAGGTCCCGGACGGCATAGCCCACGCGTCGGAGAGCGGCGGCAACGCGGTCAACATCACCATCGACGACGGTCCCGACCCCAAGTGGACCCCGAAGGTGCTGGAGGTGCTGAAGAAGTACGACGTGAAGGCGGTCTTCTGCATGATCGGACCGCAGGCCAAGGCCCGTCCCGACCTGGTCAAGGCGGTCGTCGCCGCAGGCCACCGGCTCTGCGACCACACCATGGACCACAACACCGGGATGGACAAGAAGCCCCTCGAGTACCAGCAGCAGCAGATCCTCGACGCGAAGAAGCAGATCGAGGACGCCGCGGGCGGCGGGGCCAAGGTGGAGTACTACCGCGCCCCCGGCGGCGCGTTCACCCCCGGGAGCCGGGCCCTGGCCGCCGCCCACGGCATGCGCCCGCTCGGCTGGAACATCGACACCAAGGACTTCAGCAAGCCGGGTGCGGCCGCGATCGTGAACACGGTCAAGTCCGAGATCGGCAACGGCCCGACCATCCTCTTCCACGACGGCGGAGGCGACCGCAGCCAGAGCGTCGAAGCCCTCGACCAGGTCCTCGCCTGGCTGAAGGAACAGGGCCGGCCCACCGGCTTCCCGGTGGTCACCGGGCCCAGCACCTGACCCGCAGCTGCGCCTGACACGCCGTCCGGTGGCGAACGGGTGAGGGTCGGTGCCCCGGAGCCGCCCGGGGTGTTCCCTGGTCGCGCACGCAAGCCCCGTACGGAAGCCCGTACGCAAAGCCCGTACGCAAGCCCGTAAGCCGGACCCACCAGGAGGTCTCCGTGGCCATCGCCCCCGGGAAACTGTCCGACCCCGTCGTCGGCGCCCTCGTCAGCGCGGTCAACGCGCACGACAAGGAAGCCTTCCTCGCACTGCTGACCGCCGACGCGACCATGTCCGACGACGGAACGGAGCGCGACCTCCACGAGTGGATCGACCGGGAGATCTTCGACTCCGGCGGCCACATGGACGTCCAGTCCGAGTCCGACGGCGGCCGCACCCTGACCGTCGGCTACCGCAACGACACCTGGGGGGAGATGCGCACCTCCTGGCGGTTCGTCATCGCCCCCGGCGGAGGCCGCATCAGCCGCTTCGAGACCGGCCAGGCGTAGTACGCGTCCACCACCGCCCGGCCGGATCCCGTACGGGTGAAAGGGCGCCGGGCGTCGTTCCGGCCCGCCGGAGGGTTCCGTTGGTCCGGGCATGAACCGCACCCGCACCGCCGCACTCGTCCTCGCCGCCGCCGCGGCGGCCCTCGCCCCAACCCTCTCGGGCGCGGCGGCCACGGCCGCGGAGGCCCCGTACCTCCAGGACCCGAGCGGCGGGGACAAGGCGATGAAGTCGATGTGGACCAAGGACGACATGCACAAGGTCGAGGCGCAGTTCCGCTTCTTCCCCGGCATCCAGTACAAGACGATCACCCGCCCCGGCCCCAAGGGCGCCGAGGAGTACGAGCGCCAGGTCGGCGACCCCTCGACCCTGGCCTGGGAGCCCGCGTACGAGTTCGCATGGTCGGTGGCGGATTCGCAGGGGGTCAAGAAGGTGCTGACGACGAAGGACGGCAAGCAGGCGCTCGTCCTGCGCGCCGTGCTGCGCGACGCCCGGCGCACCGAGGTGGCGCAGGTGCGCCAGGAGCTCAAGAACCGGCCAGCGACGGGCCGTACGAAGATCCCCGGCGGCAAGCGCGTCACGTGTGACACCGGGATCTACACGGTGGAATGGTCGGTCACCCGCACGGGCTACGGCACCCTCACCGGATCCCTGCCGTGGGACTCCAGCTGCGAGCAGTACCGCACGGCCTTCACGCCGAAGAACCAGGGCGCGAGCTAGGCCGCGGGGGTCGCGGGGGAGGGGGAGGGCCTGCCGCCCCGCGCGCCTTGTGGGCGCTCGCGGGCGACGGGGCCTCGGCCTTGGATCAAGGCCGTACAGCCATCATGCCGCCCGGGGTGAGGTGCGGCAGGAGGCGAAGGTCCCTTCCGCCGGGGGCCTTCGGCGGTTCTTCGGGTCGGCGCGGCGCTTCGCGTCGGCGGGGCGCTGCGTCAGCGGCCCTTCCTGGCCTCGTTCGCCTTGGTGGAGATCTCCTCCAGGACCGCCTTCGGGTCGCCGGCGGGGTCCACGGCGCGGCCGATGTTGCGCTTGATGGTGTCGCTGATGACCACCCAGGACGGGTCGTTGACCGGGTAGAGCTGCGCACCGCGCAGGGCGTTCAGGAACTGCTGGTCGTTCTTGTCCATGCCCGAGCTTCCGGCCAGGGTCCGGGAGGCCGAGACGGTGGACGGCAGCAGGTGGTAGCGGCCGGCGAAGTCCGCCAGGTTCTTGTCCCGGTAGACGAAGTCCAGGAACTTGCCGATCTCCTCGCGGTGGCCGTTCTGCTTGAAGGCCATCATCCAGTCGGCCACGCCCACGTTCGGCGGGACCTCCCCGGAGCCCAGCATGTCCGAGACGGGCATCGCGACGGTGCCGACGGTGATCCCCTTGGCGCGCGCCTCGTGGGCGAGCTGCGGGTAGCCGTTGAGCATGCCGACCTGGCCGTTCTTGAAGGCTTCGAAGGCGTCGGCGCGGTTGAGCTGGGACGGGGGAACGGGGCCGAGCAGCCCGGGGGCGACCAGGTTCTCCTTGATCCACTTGAAGGTGTAGATGTTCTGGTCGGAGGCCAGGCTGTAGTTGCCGCTGCTGTCGGCGTAGCCGCCGCCGTTGCTGAGCTCCCAGATCATCGCCTCGGCGTGGGCCTCCTCCGGGCCCAGGGGCATGGCGAAGGGGGTCTTCACGCCCTTGGCCTTGAGCGCGACGGCCGCGGCCTTCAGGTCCTGCCAGGTCTTGGGCTGCCAGCCGCTCTTGGAGCCCTTCGGGATGACCCCGGCGTCGGTGAGCAGCTGCTCGTTGTAGAAGAGGAGGCGGCTGCTCGCCACGAAGGGCAGGCCGTAGAGGGTGTTGCGGACGGAGCCGGCGTCGGAGAGCGGCTTGAGGAAGTTCGCCTCGGCGGTGACCGAGAGGAGCTCGGGCGCCGAATAGAGCTTGCCCTGCGCCGCGAAGTCCGAGTAGCCGCCCATGAGGGCCATGTCCGGGGCGTTGCCGGCCTTGACCATGCGGGAGACTTCGCGGTCGATGTCGGCCCACGGCAGGAGCTCGACCTGCACCTTGATGCCCGGGTTCGAGGCGGCGAAATCAGCCGTCACCTTGTCCCAGAAAGCCTTGGAACTGGTGGCCGGGGTGTCCCCGTATTCGGCGGCGACGAGACGGAGGGTGCCGTCTTCATCAGCGCTTCCGCCGGAGCTGCCGCAGCCGGCCAGCGGTATCAGCAGACCGAGCACGACCGTGGTGGCGGCCGCGCTGAAGATTCTTCGTCGCACGGGTGTATTCCCCTGATTTTCTTTTGAGTCCCGTTATTACTTATGAGTTACTCCGGGCTGCGGTGTCCCTCAGTGGCCCGTTGGCCGGAATTCTCTCCTGAGGAAGGGCGGTTGGTTCCATTGGGTCGCCACTTATGGTCAATGCTCCAACTGCGGCATTTCTGAATGGTGTTTTCCGATATGTGATCCACAATTCGGACGCGCGTAGACATGCCGAAACGCCCGTTTCCGGCCATGGAGCGCGGCGGAACGGGTCGGAGCGGATCGGAACGGGTCGGAGGGGGAGCGGGCGGAGGATCAGTCCGCGAAGTCGCCCGCGTACGGGTCGGGCTCGCCGGTTTCGGGGTTGCGCCCCTCCTGCCAGCGGCGCTGGGCTTTGCGCCAGTGCACGAAGCTGAGGTGGCCGCCGTCCCAGAAGGTGATGCTGACCGGGCTCACGTCGAACTCGTCGGAGCACAGCAGGTAGAGGAACTCGGCCATGCCGTACGGGTACACGGCGAAGGAGTCCGCGGTGTGCCGGCCGACCACCAGAACGGGCCAGCGGTCGGGGTCGGGGTCGGTCGTCAGCCAGCACAGGATGTCGGAGCCGCCGGTGACCCCCCAGGCGAGGATCGACTCCGGGTCCACATCGAAGGCGGCCCGGCCGCCCTCCGCCTCCCACACCTGGCGGGCGTTGGCCGTCTCCTCCGCCATCTGCGCGGGATCCCACTGGAGTCCGGGCTTGGGCAGCGGCAGCAGCACGCTCGCCTCGCCGTTGATCGAGCCCGCGCCGAAGCGGCCCATGAAGGCGATGAAATCGGCGGGGAACCGACTGCCCCAGACGGCCTCGGCCGCCTGCCAGTCGATGTCCTCGTCGGCTCCGTGGGTCGCCGGCATGATCTGCTCCAGCGCTTTGATGCGCGCGTTCTCGGTCATGCCGCTCCCCTGCCACCCCAGCTCAACCGCCCCAACCTACCGCCGGTGCGGGGTGGCGCCTAGCGCGTCGTGAGACGTACTCCGAGCGTGGAGCCGACGCGCAGGCCCCAGGCGGCCATGGCCCCCGCCTCGGCCTCCAGGACGTGCCGGGCGCGCAGCCGGGGGAGGCCCAGGCGGCCGGGGGCCATGGTGGTCAGTGCGATGACGGTGAGCCGGCGGTCGAGGTGGGCCACGTCGATGGCGAAGCGCATCCGGAAGGTGTGCACGCTCGTGGCCGGGGTGAGGAGCATCGCCCCGTCGATCCCGTCCCGCCCGAGCAGCCCCCGGGTCCGGGCCCGGTAGGAGGCCGCCACCTCCAGCGGCACCTCCAGCCCCGCGTCCACCGGCTCTTCCCCCGGTACTGCCGGTCCCGTCCCCAGGTCGACGCAGAGCGTCGCCGCACCGTCGTGCCACCGCTGCCCGTTCCCCATGCGGGCCACCCTAGGGGGTGTCCTGCCGGCCGGGCCGGGCTCGCGGCTCCCTGATCCGGCCCGGCCGGCAGGACACCCCCTAGGCGCCCGACCGCCCCCGGATCAGGGCTTCGGCGTCAAGGCGGCGCGCCCGGCGGGGTCACCCGGGGGAGGGAAGCCCGCGGGTTGGCCCGTACGGGCTCCCGCCGGGCCCCGCAAGGGATCCGGGGGCCGCCGTGGCTCTGCGCAGTGCTCCCGGACGGCTCCGGAGCGTAATCGTGTCGCAGTGATGCACGCAGCAGGCTTTACGAAGGGTTATGGTGGAACCCCCCCCTCGGGCCGGTCCGTATCCCCCCCACGGACCGGCCCGTTTTTTTGTCTCCGCGCAGCGTCCGGGCACCGCCGGGCCGCCTCCGGGCAAAGGGGCAGGTCAGCCCCGCTGGGCCCAGATGTTGGCGCCGGGGGTGGACACCGCGAAGGAGTCGATCTCCTTGAGCTCCTCCTCCGACAGCGGCGCGCCGGACAGGGAAGCCACGTTCTCCTCGAGCTGCTTCACGCTCGACGCGCCGATCAGCGCCGAGGTCATCCGCTCGTCCCGCAGCACCCAGTTCAGCGCGAGCTGGGCCAGCGTCTGCCCGCGCCGCGCCGCGATCTCGTTCAGCCCGTTCAGCCGGCGCACGACCTCGTCCGACAGCAGGTCCGGGTTGAGGGACTTGCCCTGGGTGGCCCGCGAGCCCTCCGGGATGCCCTTGAGGTACTTGCCCGTCAGCAGCCCCTGCGCGAGCGGCACGAAGGAGATGCAGCCCATGCCGGCCTCCTCCAGGGTGTCCAGCAGGCCGTCGTCCTCCGTCCAGCGGTTGATCATGGAGTACGAGGGCTGGTGGATCAGCGGGCGCACGCCCATCTCCCGCAGCAGCCGGGCCGCCTCGGCCGTCTGCTCGGCGGTGTACGAGGACACGCCCACGTAGAGCGCCTTGCCCTGCTGGACCGCGGACGCCAGCGCGCCCATGGTCTCCTCCAGCGGGGTCTCCGGGTCGAAGCGGTGGGAGTAGAAGATGTCGACGTAGTCGACGCCCATCCGCTTCAGCGAGGCGTCCAGCGAGCCGAGCAGGTACTTGCGGCTGCCCCACTCGCCGTACGGGCCGGGGTGCATGAGGTAGCCGGCCTTGGTGGAGAGGACCAGCTCCTCGCGGTGGGACGCGAAGTCCTGCGCGAAGATCTTGCCGAAGTTCAGCTCGGCCGAGCCGGGGGGCGGGCCGTAGTTGTTGGCCAGGTCGAAGTGGGTGACGCCCAGGTCGAAGGCCCGGCGCAGGATCGCCCGCTGGGACCCGAGGGACGCGTCGTCGCCGAAGTTGTGCCAGAGGCCGAGGGAGATCGCGGGGAGCTTGAGGCCGCTGTGGCCGGTGCGCCGGTACTCCATGGAGTCGTAGCGCGAGGGCTCTGCCCGATAGGGATTGTTTTCAGTCACGTTGTCCTCCCTATCACGGACTTGTGACAGGACCGAGTTGGGTGCCGGATCCCGTCGCGCAGTAATGTGGCGGTCTGTGGACTTGGGGGGGACCACCGCATTCCGCACGGGGGTATCGCTCGGAGGGGCTGGAAGATCGTGAAGCTGCGCGACCTGGTACGCCGTCCTGTGTACAGGCTCTACGCACGCCGGGTGGAAGGCCGCATCGACCATGACGAGACGCCCAAGCACATCGGCGTGATCCTGGACGGGAACCGCCGCTGGGCGAAGGCGTCCGGAGGCACGACGGTGCAGGGCCATCAGGCCGGCGCCGACAAGATCTCCGAGATGCTGGGCTGGTGCACCGAGACGGACGTCGAGGTCGTCACCCTGTGGATGCTCTCCACGGACAACCTGGACCGGCCCGAGGTCGAGCTCCGCCCGCTGCTCAACATCATCGAGAACACCGTCCGCGGCCTCGCCGCCGACGGCCGCTGGCGCGTCCACCACGTCGGCAACCTCGACATCCTGCCCGCCGGCACCCAGAGCGTCCTGAAGGAGGCCGAGGAGGCCACCCGCGACATCGACGGAATACTCGTCAACGTCGCCGTCGGCTACGGCGGACGCCAGGAGATCGCCGACGCGGTCCGCTCCCTTCTGCTGGAGCACGCCTCGAAGGGCACCTCCTTCGAGGAGCTCGCCGAGATCCTCGACATCGAGCACATCTCGGAGCACCTCTACACGCGCGGCCAGCCCGACCCGGACCTGGTGATCCGCACCAGCGGGGAGCAGCGGCTGTCCGGATTCATGCTGTGGCAGAGCGCCCACTCCGAGTACTACTTCTGCGAGGTCTTCTGGCCGGCCTTCCGCAAGGTCGACTTCCTGCGCGCCCTGCGCGACTACGCCGCCCGCCACCGGCGCTACGGCACCTGACCCCGCCCGGCGGGGCCCCGTACGGCATCTGACCTGCGGTGGACCAACGCCCCCTCGGCACCTCACGGCGCGCCCGGAACCCTCCGCGGCGCGCCGTGCGCGTGTTCCCGTACGCCCTTCCCGTCCCGTCGGACCCTCCGCGCGAGGCCTTCACCAGGGATTCACCGAGCGTCCGTCATATGCCATGGCATGGCTGGACCCATTCGGGGAATATCCCTTGCAGGTCGACGCCCGATCCACGGGTGTCGAATCTCAGCGGACGGCATGGGGTCGTCCGCCCGGGAGGCCCTTTGCACCAGGACGCACGTGCGGCTCGCACGGACGGAGTGGAGGGCCGGAAGTCGGCCCGCGCAGGGGTGCCGATGACCGGTCCGGTCTTCATGGCCCGACCTCTTCCGAGGGGGTACGTCCTTCCGTGGTGACCAGCACTAAGAGCCGCCTGCCCGACAGGCGGACCTACGTCCTCGACACCAGCGTCCTGCTGGCAGACCCCAACGCGATCTCCCGCTTCGACGAGCACGAGGTCGTGCTCCCGATCGTGGTGATCACCGAGCTGGAGGCAAAGAGGCACCATCCCGAACTCGGCTACTTCGCCCGTCAGGCCCTCCGCCTGCTCGACGACTTCCGGGTTCGCTACGGACGCCTCGACGCACCCATCCCACTGGGCGATCTGGGCGGCACCCTGCGCGTCGAGCTCAACCACTCCGACCAGAGCGTCCTGCCCGCGGGCTTCCGGCTGGGGGACAACGATTCGCGGATCCTCGCGGTCGCGCGCAACCTCCAGGCCGAGGGCTACGACGTCACGGTCGTCTCGAAGGATCTTCCCCTGCGCATCAAGGCCTCCTCCGTGGGGCTGATCGCCGAGGAGTACCGCGCGGAGCTCGCGATCACCGATGCCGGCTGGACCGGCATGACCGAGCTGGCGCTCTCCGGTGAACAGGTGGACCTGCTCTTCTCCGAGGAGCGGCTCTACGTACCGGAGGCCGCGGAACTCCCCGTGCACACCGGTCTGGTCCTCCAGTCGGAGCGCGGCAAGGCGCTCGGCCGGGTCACGGCCGACGGCAACGTGAAGCTCGTACGGGGCGACCGCGAGGCCTTCGGGCTGCACGGCCGCAGTGCCGAGCAGCGGATCGCGCTCGACCTCCTGCTCGACCCCGAGATCGGGATCATCTCGATGGGCGGCCGGGCCGGCACCGGAAAGTCGGCGCTGGCGCTGTGCGCGGGGCTGGAGGCCGTACTGGAGCGGAGGCAGCACCAGAAGGTGATGGTCTTCCGGCCGCTGTACGCGGTCGGCGGCCAGGACCTCGGCTACCTCCCCGGGGACGCCAACGAGAAGATGAGCCCCTGGGCCCAGGCGGTGTTCGACACCCTCTCGGCGGTCGCCGGGCGCGCGGTCATCGAGGAGGTGCTCAACCGCGGGATGCTGGAGGTCCTGCCGCTCACGCACATCCGGGGCCGCTCGCTGCACGACGCGTTCGTGATCGTGGACGAGGCGCAGTCCCTGGAGCGCAACGTCCTGCTGACCGTCCTGTCCCGCATCGGCGCCAATTCGCGGGTGGTCCTCACCCACGACGTGGCCCAGCGGGACAACCTGAGGGTCGGCCGGTACGACGGAGTCGTCGCCGTGGTCGAGAAGCTGAAGGGGCATCCGCTCTTCGCCCACATCACGCTGACCCGCTCCGAGCGCTCCCCGATCGCCGCGCTGGTCACCGAGATGCTGGAGAACCTGTAGGCGGGCCCGGCGGCCCGCACGGGCCGCGAACCGGGTAAAACACCCATAGCGGGAAGGTGAGTTGGCGCCGTCCGGCAAAGGCGAGAGAGCCTAGCCGGGCGGCGCCTCCGCGCACAGGGGTTTACCGAAACCAACGGCGACGCACCAGGTGTGACCTTTCCCACGCAACGGAGAATTGCCCTGCGGCGTCGAGGTCCGGCAGAGTCTGTTTTCCGTCAGGCCCCGCATACGGCACACCTGTATCTCCCGTGAGATGCAACCGCAGTACGCTAACTCCACAGTCGATCGCCGTATGCCGCCCGGAGCATCACGCGGCACTCCCGCAAGGGAGTTGCCCACGGGCCCGCGCCTCCAGTGACCGCACCACCACGGAGGCCAGTGTCAGGGCACTATTGCGCCCGCGCGGTCACTGCGGACGCTGCTGGAAGGAAACCGTGTGAGCCGGATCTCGGTTCGGGGATTCGCGGTGGCTTCGGCCACCGCCGTCACCACCGTCGGCGCCGTCGTGGGTGTTGCCACTGGCGACCCCGCCTCGAACGATCTCGAGACGACCGCGTCCGGGACGACTCTCCTCACTGACATCCCGGTCGGCCAGCAGGCGCAGGTCCAGAACGCGTCCCTGACGCAGCAGGCCGACTCCATCGCGCACGCCGCCGACGCCGATGCCAAGCGCTCGGCGGAGGAAGCCGCCCGCATCCAGGCCGCCGAGGACGCCAAGGCCAAGAAGGCCGAGGCGCAGAAGGCCGCCGACGAGCAGGCGAAGAAGGAGCGCGAGGAGAAGGAGCAGGCCGCCAGCCGTTCCACCGGCCGCGACGCCTCCTCCTTCACCCCCCAGGCGACCTACACGGTGGCCCAGGTCAAGGCGATCGCCCAGCAGATGGTCCCGGCGGGGCAGTTCCAGTGCTTCTCCCGGATCATCAACCAGGAATCCACCTGGAACTACCTGGCCGTGAACAAGTCCTCGGGCGCCTACGGCCTCGTCCAGGCCCTGCCCGGTTCGAAGATGTCCACGGCCGGCGCGGACTGGCGCACCAACCCCGCCACCCAGATCGAGTGGGGTCTGAACTACATGAACAAGCGGTACGGCAGCCCGTGCGGAGCCTGGAACTTCCACCAGGCCAACGGCTGGTACTAGCCCCGCACGAGGAGCGCCCGCGCGCCTCGGCCCCGAAGAGCCCCGCACCGTTCCTACGGTGCGGGGCTCCTCGCGTGTACGGTCTTTCGAGGCGTGCCCCGGCGCGCGGTCCAGGGCGGGGGGAAGGGAACGAGATGGCGAAGACAGGCTGGCTCGGCCGGCTCGGCAAGAGGCTGAGCGACGTGGAGGCCCGGCTCGCGGAGCGGCGCGCCGAGGTCGAGGCCGAGACCTCCGACGCCGCTCCCGCTCCGGCCCGGTCCTACCCGGCCCCGGCGCACCGGGCCCCGGCACACCCGGCCCAGCCCGCCCCGGCCCCCGCCGCCCCGCACTCCGTGGAGCCGGGCCGGGAACACTTCGACTACACCGCGCCCCGGCGCCCCGACCCCGTGTCCGTCATCCCGTGGGGCATGCGCGTCGCCGCCGAGGCGAGCTGGCGGCTGCTGCTGCTCGCCGGGATGCTCTGGGTCCTGATGAAGGTGATCAGCGAAGTCCGGCTGGTCGTCCTCGCCTTCGCCGCCGCCCTCCTGGTCACCGCACTGCTCCAGCCCTTCGTGGTCCGGCTGCGCCGGCTCGGCATGCCCCGCGGGCTGGCCACGGCCGTCACCGCGATCCTCGGGTTCGTGGTCATCGGGCTGGTCGGCTGGTTCGTGGTCTGGCAGGTCATGGACAACCTCGACGATCTCTCCGCCCGGCTGCGCGAAGGCATCAACGACCTCAAACTCGCCGCGCTGGACAGTCCGTTCCACGTGACCGAGAAGCAGATCAACGAGATCGCCAAGAACCTCAGCGAGACCATCGGCACCAACACCGAGCAGATCACCTCCGCCGGCCTGCAGGGCGTCACCGTCCTCGTCGAAGTGCTGACGGGCATGCTGCTCGCGATGTTCTCCACGCTCTTCCTGCTCTACGACGGCAAGCGCATCTGGACCTGGACCACGGCCCTGCTCCCCGCGGCCGCCCGCCCCGGCGTGGCCGGCGCCGGTCCGCGCGCCTGGCGGACCCTGACCGCCTACGTGCGCGGCACGGTCCTCGTGGCCCTCATCGACGCCGTGTTCATCGGCCTCGGCCTCTACTTCCTCGACGTCACGATGGCCGTGCCGCTCGCCGTCTTCATCTTCCTGTTCGCCTTCATCCCGCTCGTCGGCGCCGTGATCTCCGGCGTCCTCGCCGTGGTCGTGGCCCTGGTGACGCAGGGGCCGTTCACCGCGACGATGGTGCTGCTGGTGGTCCTGGCCGTCCAGCAGATCGAGGGCCACGTGCTCCAGCCCTTCATCCTGGGCCGGGCGGTACGGGTGCACCCGCTCGCGGTGGTGCTCTCGGTGGCGGCCGGCGGCCTGGTCGCCGGCATCGGCGGAGCGGTGGTCGCCGTCCCGCTGGTCGCCGTCACCAACACGGTGGTCGGCTACCTGCGGGCCTACTCGCGCGAACAGCTCCACCACGGGCTCTCCCCGGTCGGCCCCGGGCCGCACGGTGCGACGGCCCTGGGTCAGACGGAATTCGAGGCGGAGGAGACACGTACGGGTGATAACGGAGCCTGAGTTCGACGGCGGTTCGTCCGGCCTTCCGGGGCCGGAGGCCCTTGAGGGGGCCGAGGGGGCCGGGGGGCCGCAGGGGCACGAGGGCTACGGAGGGTCCGCGCGGCCCGGCCGCCGCCCCTGGCGCTGGGCGCTCGGCGGGGCCCTGCTCGCCTCCGCCCTGTGGGCGGGCGCCTGGTGGGCCGCGACCCCGCAGGACCACCGCCCGCCGCTGCGGTACGCGCTGCCCCTGAGCCTGTGCGACCAGGCGAAGCTGCCCGCGGTGGGCCGGCTGGCCGAGCGCATCGCCTGGGACCAGACCCCGAGGCTCTGGGAACACCCGGGCGTGGACCGGGCGATGTGCATGCTGAGCACACCGCCGATCGACGCGGAGGTGCCCACGCGCTGGCTCGCGTACCAGGCCCAGGTCTCGATGGAGCTGCACAAGCGCGTGGACCCCGCGGCGGAGTTCGGCGCGGATCCCGGCGGAGGGGGCTGGGGCGACCTCGGCAGACCGGACTTCCGCTCGGTGCCGGGGCTGGGGGAGCAGGCGCTGATCTCCGAGACGGAGTACGGGAGCGGGTGGCGGCTGACCGTGCTCGACGGCGGCGCGGTGTTCACCATGGACGTGTCGGTGTGGTCGGGCGGCGAGGGCGAACCGGTCAGCGGCGAGGCCGCGCCGCAAGATCCACCGAAGCCCGATGCCGACGCGGTCCAGGCTGCGATGATCGAGGACATGCACGCCCTGATGAAGGCGCTGCACACGTAGCCGGGGGAACGGCGGGGGGACACGGGGATGATCGGCGAGCCCGAGATAGACGGGAGCTGGGGCACGGCGAGCGGGGCGGAGGTCCTTCCGGGCGAGCCCGCGCCCGAGCGCGTACGGCGCGCACGTCCGCCGTGGCTGTGGGCGCTGGGCGGGGTGGTGGCGGCCTCGGCGGTGTGGGCGGGCACCCTGGCGGTGCAGGACCGTTTCCGGGACACGCCGCGCCTCGACTACCGGCACTCCGCCGACGTCTGCAAGGAGTTCGAGGTCAAGACGGTCGGCCAGGCTGCCGGCCGGGAGTTCGACGGGCGCCAGAGCAGTGCGGGCACCTCACCCGAGCAGGACTGGGCGTACTGCACGACCTCCATGCTGTACGTGGAGGGGGCCCCGATGTACGGGGCCCAGGTGCTGGTCGAGCTGCACAAGAAGACCGACCCCGGGCGGGAGTTCGCCACCGGCCCCGGGACGGACCCGGACACCAGGCTCGACACCGACGAGCGCTACGCGGTGGTGGGCCTCGGCGAGCGGGCGGTGCTCGACCCGTACTACGGGCGCACCGGAGCGCGGCTGATGGTGCTCGACGGAGGGGCGGTCTTCACCCTCAGCGTGCAGTGGTTCCACCTGAACGGCGACCCCGGCGGCGGCGTCGACGGGGGCGCGATGGAAGCCGCGATGGTCGAGGACATGCGGGCGCTGATGGCCAAGCTGAAGCGGTAACCGCTGCCGCACACACGCAGGGGCCCCGCGACCGGAGTCGCGGGGCACCTGGGCACGTAGGGCGGGGTGTCACTCGCCGGCGAGCGCGGCCTCGGCGTCGAGGGTGACGGCGACGGCCTGGATCACCGAGGCGATCTTGAAGGCCTCCTGGACCGTCTCGCGGTCCACGCCGGCCTTGCGCAGGACCTGCTCGTGCGAGTCCAGGCACTGGCCGCAGCCGTTGACCGCGGAGACGGCGAGCGACCACAGCTCGAAGTCCACCTTGTCCACGCCCGGGTTGCCGATGACGTTCATCCGCAGGCCCGCGCGCAGGGTGCCGTACTCCGGGTCGGAGAGCAGGTGGCGGGTGCGGTAGAAGACGTTGTTCATCGCCATGATCGCGGCGGCGGCCTTGGCGGCGGTGTACGCCTCCGGGCTCAGGGCCGCCTTCGCCTCCGGCTCCAGCTCGCGCAGGACGCGCGGGGACCGGGCGGCGATGGCGCAGGACAGGACGGTGCCCCACAGCTGCTGCTGGGTCAGGGTGTCCTGATTGCCGATGACCGAGCCGAGGTTCAGCTTCAGGTCCTTGGCGAAGTCCGGTACGGCGGACTTGAGGGAGTCGAGGGACATCCGTCACTCACCGGCCAGCAGGGCGCCGGCGTCGATGGTGCTGTCGCCCTTGTTCCAGTTGCAGGGGCACAGCTCGTCGGTCTGCAGGGCGTCGAGGACCCGCAGGACCTCCTTGGGGTTCCGGCCGACGGAACCGGCGGTCACCATGGAGAACTGGATCTCGTTGTTCGGGTCCACGATGAAGACGGCGCGCATCGGGAGACCGTCCGAGCCGAGGATGCCGAGGTCGGAGCAGAGCTCGCGCTTGATGTCGGACATCATCGGGAAGGGCAGGTCGCGCAGGTCGGCGTGGTCCTTGCGCCAGGCGTGGTGCACGTACTCGGAGTCGAGCGAGAAGCCGAGGATCTGGGCGTCGCGGTCGGCGAACTCCTCGTTCAGCTTGCCGAAGGCGGCGATCTCCGTCGGGCACACGAAGGTGAAGTCGAGCGGCCAGGAGAAGATGATCTTCCACTTGCCCTCGTAGGTCTTGTGGTCGATCTGGGCGAACTCGGCCCCGGCGTCGAGCGAGACGCAAGCGGTCAGGTCGTAGGTGGGGAACTGGTCGCCGACAGTGAGCACGCGCTCTCCTTGCGGAATGGAAAGTGACCCTTTTGGGGGCTTTCCGGTGAGGTTGGACGTATCTCACATGCTGACACGGCGGCATTGATTGCAGAAATAGCTAACCTGGTAGTGAGTGATCGGAGATACCTATCAGAGGAACGAAGCAGGCGACGCTGGCCCAGCTGCGGGCCTTCGCCGCCGTGGCCGAGCAGCTGCACTTCCGCGACGCGGCCGCCGCGATCGGGATGAGCCAGCCCGCGCTCTCCGGCGCCGTGTCCGCGCTGGAGGAGGCGCTCGGGGTGCGGCTGCTGGAGCGGACCACGCGCAAGGTGCTGCTCACCCCCGCCGGGGAGCGGATCGCGGCCCGCGCACGGGCCGTGCTCGACGCGATGGGCGGGCTGCTGGAGGAGGCCGAGGCGGTACGGGCCCCCTTCACCGGGGTGCTGCGGTTCGGGGTGATCCCCACCGTGGCCCCGTACCTGCTGCCGACCGTGCTCGGGCTATTCCACCGCCGCTACCCCCGGCTCGACCTGCAGGTGCACGAGGAGCAGACGGCCTCGCTGCTGGAGGGGCTGGCCGGCGGGCGGCTCGACCTGCTGCTGCTCGCCGTACCGCTCGGGGTCCCCGGAGTCACCGAACTGCCGCTCTTCGACGAGGACTTCGTCCTGCTCGCGCCGCGCGAGCACGCTCTCGCCGGCCGCCGGGACATCCGGCGCGAGGAACTGCGCGGACTGCGGATGCTGCTGCTCGACGAGGGGCACTGCCTGCGCGACCAGGCCCTCGACATCTGCCACGACGCGGGACGCGGCGCCGGGGCGGACGTCACCACCACGGCCGCCGGACTGTCCACGCTCGTCCAGCTGGTCGCCGGCGGGCTCGGCGTGACGCTGCTGCCGCGCACCGCGCTGCGACTGGAGACCGCCCGCAACGAGCACCTGGCCACCGGGTACTTCGCCGAACCGGCGCCCTCCCGGCGGATCGCGCTGGCCATGCGGACGGGCACCGCCCGCGCGGAGGAGTTCCGCGCCGTCGCCGACGCCCTGCGCGAAGCCGTACGCCCGCTCCCCGTCTGGCTGACGGACTAGGGAGCGGGCGTACGGGGCTGCGTGCGCGAGGCGGTCGATCCGTGCGCGGCCGTTACTCCGTGCGCAGGCCGTCCGGGCGCATCAGGCGGATCAGCGGCGGCAGGCTGAGCAGGGTGACCAGAACGGACACGCCCGCGCCGATGCCGACCATCCCCAGGACCGCGGTCACGTTGACCGTGATCGTGGAGCCCGTCATCTGCAGCAGCACCAGGCCGAGCGCGAGCCCGACCACCGTGGCCAGGGCCAGGCCCAGGCCGATCGGGATGGCGGTCTGCCACAGCACGGAGAGGCTGAGCGTGGAGCGCTTGGTGCCGAAGGCGACCAGCGCCGACAGCAGCTTCTTGCGCTCGCGCAGCTGCTCCAGCTGGGAGACGAGCAGGCTGGCGCCGATCAGCATCAGCACGAGGGCGGAGCCCACGAACAGGCCGGTCCGGATGGAGGCGAAGCGGTCGTTGACCTCGGTGGCCTGGACCGTCATGGGGACGGACATCGGGTCGGCCTTGAAGACGGCGTTGCGCGCCAGCTCCACGGCGTCGGGCACGTTCGGGTCCAGCTTCACGTACACCCGGGAGGACTGGAAGTTGCCCATGCCCTTCGGGGCGGCCGCCGGGGTGACCAGCAGTCCGCTCAGCGTGTCGCCCATCGGGCCCTTGCGGGGCTGTACGGTCCGGGCGTCGGCGGGCACGGTCCAGGCGACCGGCTTGGTGCCGTCGTCCGCGTTCTCCTTGAAGATGTTCCCCACGAACAGCTTCTCGCCGGGCTTGGCGGTGTCGCCGGTCATGCCTCCGGGTGCGGGGGCGCCGGTGATGACGAAGGCGTCGCCGTCCTTGCAGGAGGGCAGCTCCGCGAACTCCTTGAGGGCGGCGCAGGTGCCGGTCGTCACCTGGATCGCCGTGTCCGTGTAGCTCATGTCCGGGCTGCGCCCGGCCATGGTCGAGGACTCCGCGACGGCCTGGGTGACGCCCTTGGTCCCGGCCAGCACCCGGGCGACGTCCTCGCCGCCGCCGCGGGAGCGCTGCATGACGGAGATCGAGGCCCGGGTCGGGTCGTGACCGGTGTCCTTGGTGTACGAGTCCTCGGTGGAGGCGAAGAGCATCTGCAGGGCGATGGCTCCGGCGACCGCGACGGCGATCCCGTTGACCAGCCGGGCGGAACTGCCGCTGGTGAGCTGGAGCCGGCGGGCGGCGAGCTGCCAGGAGACCGGGCCCGCGCCGCCGATCCGGCCGACGACCCGTTCCAGCACCCAGGGGAGCAGGACGGTGATGCCGACGAGGAGCAGCACCACGCCGCCCGAGACCTGCCACTGGTTGAACTGTCCGCTGTCGTTGCCCTTGCCCATCAGCGGGGCCAGCAGGCCGAGTCCGGCCAGCGGGAGCAGCAGCCGCCACCAGATCCGGCGCTTGGCCGGAGTCGTCGTACGGACCACGCCGAGCGGCTCGATGACCACGCCGCGCAGGGCGAACAGGGTCACGGCGACGGCCGCGGCGGGCACGGCGATCGCGATGAGCACGGCCAGCCAGGGCGTCGGGTTGAGGTCGGAGGGGAAGACGCTGCGCTGGTAGAGGTCCATGGCCGGGGCCGCCTGGCGGGCCGCCAGGAAGAAGCCGGTGCCCAGGGCCAGGCCGATCAGCGATCCGGCGGCGGCCTCGCCGGCGGCGATCCGGCGGACCATCCGGCCGTCGGCGCCGACCAGGCGCAGGGCGGCGAGCCGGCGGTCGCGGCGGTCGCCGCCGAAGCGGACGGCGGCGCCGATGAACACGGCGACCGGCATGAGCAGGGCCACGAAGGTGAGGACGACGAGGAGGGTGAGGACCGGGTCGAGGCCCTCCTTCTCCTGGCTGTTCTCGAAGGCGGTGACCCGCTGGACGTAGTTCGGGGCCTCCTTCTGGAGCGCGGGGAGGCGGTCGCTGCCCGCGTAGAAGTAGAGGTCGCCGGGGCCCACCAGGCCCGCGTCGCCGATGGTCCCGACGATCTTCCCGTCGAGGCGGTCGCGCAGCAGCTTGCCCTCGTCCGTCTTCATCAGCCGGTCGAGCGCGGGGGAGACGACCAGTTCGCCGGCGCCGGGGAACTTCTTCACGCCCGGGGGCAGCGGGGCGTCCGGCCCCTCGGGCTGCACCAGCCGCCCGTCGATCCCGTAGGCGCGGTACGTCTGGTTCACATCGGTGATCAGCAGCGTGTCGCGGCCGGGCTCCTCGGCGGTGGGCGAGGTGAAGGTCTGGCGGGCGGCGCCGCGCGCGTCGCGGGCGGCCAGGGCGCTGGGGACCGCGCTGGTGACGAGCAGCAGGGCGACGCCGAGGCCGACGCCGAGGCCGGTGAGGAGGGTACGGGTCCAGCCCTGGCGGCCGCCGCCGAAGGCGAAGCGGACGCCGAGTCCGAGGTCGCGGAGCCAGACGCGGAGCGCGCTCTGCTCCGCGGGTCCGCCGTGGCCGCCGGCCCGGCGGTGGGTGGTGCCGTGACTCATACCGCGCGCTCCATGTCGCGGGACTTGCCGTCGCGTACGACGATCTCCCGGTCGGAGTACGCGGCCACGCGGGTCTCGTGCGTGACGAGGACGACGGCGGCGTTCGTGGACCGGGCGGCCTCGGTGAGCAGCTGCATGACCAGCTCGCCGTTGAGGGAGTCGAGGGCGCCGGTGGGCTCGTCGGCGAAGATCAGCCGGGGGTTGGTGACGAGGGAGCGGGCGACGGCCACGCGCTGGCCCTGGCCGCCGGAGACCTCGCCGGGGCGCTTGCGGCCGAGGTCGTCGACCTGGAGCCGCTCCATCCATTCCAGGGCGGTCCGTTCGGCCTGCTTGCGCTTCACGCCGGTGAGGCGGAGCGGCAGGGCGACGTTCTCGACGCAGGTGAGCTCGGGGACGAGCTGGCCGAACTGGAAGACGAAGCCGAACTCGCCGCGGCGCAGGGCGCTGCGCTCGGCGTCGTTCATGGCGGAGAGCTCGCGTCCGGCGTAGGTGATGGTTCCGGAGTCGGGGGTGACGATTCCGGCGAGGCAGTGCAGCAGGGTCGACTTGCCGGACCCGGAGGGGCCCATGATCGCGACGACCTCGCCCGCGTGGATGGAGAACTCGGCTCCGTCGAGGGCGTGGGTGGTGCCGTAGGTCTTACGGAGGTCAGTGGCGCTGAGCAGCGTGCCGGCCGGGGTCATCGGCGTATCTCCTGGGCGAGCTGGTCGAGGCGGGCGGCGGTGAGTTCGAGCCACCGCAGGTCCGCTTCGAGGTGGAACAGGGCGTGGTCGCAGACGAGCTGGTCGGCGAGGTCGCCCTTGCGCTTGCGTTGGGTGAGGATGCGCATCAGGCGCAGGTGCTCGGCGCGCTGGGTGTCCAGGAGCTCCTGGGCGCTGCGGCCGGTGAGGAGGGCGAGCACGACCTTCGTGTAGAGGGTCGACTGCAGGTACGGCTCGGGCTTCTCGGGCTGGGCGAGCCAGCCCTCGACGTCGGTGATCCCGGCGTCGGTGATCGCGTACCGCTTGCGCTCGGGGCCGCCGCCGCTCTCCACGCCGTCGACCTCGACCAGGCCGTTCTTCAGCAGCCGGGACATCGTCGAGTAGACCTGCCCGTAGGCGAGGGGCCGGTCGTGGCCGAATCTCTCGTCGAAGGTCCGCTTGAGGTCGTAGCCGTGCCGGGGGCCGGCCTCCAGGAGGCCGAGGAGTGCGTGACTGATGGACATGCCGACGACTATACACGCGGTGTATACGCTCGATGTATACGTGGAGTGCATAGCCGGCAGGACTGGCCATTCGACGGGCAGGATCGGCCATTCGACCGACGGGGTCCGCCATTCGAAGGGAATCCGCCCGCGGGGGAGGCGGCTCCGGGGTCGGCCGGGACCTTGCTGGCATCTTGAAGGTTCATGCGAGCACCCACCACCAATACCGCCGCACTCCCACCGCAGCAGACGGGCACCGAGGAGCGGGCGGCGCCGACGCCGTCCCCGGAAGGCCGGGCCCGAGCCGACTGGTGGATCTGGGCCATGGCGGGGGCGCTGTTCTTCGCCTACATGGCCCTGTCCCTGCGGATCCACGAACGCCTGCTCTCCCGCAGCTTCGACCTGGGGATCTTCGTCCAGGTCGTGCGTTCCTATGCGTCGGGGCACCTGCCCGTATCCGAGGTCAAGGGGCCCGACTTCCCGGTCCTGGGAGACCACTTCTCCCCGATCCTGGCCCTGCTGGCGCCGCTGTACTGGCTGTGGCCGTCGGTGAAGGTGCTGCTCGTGGCGCAGGCCGCGCTGGTCGCCGGGAGCGTGCTGCCGCTGGCCTTCTGGGCCCGTCGGACGCTGGGCTCCGCGGCCGCCGCGGTCATCGGCACCTGCTACGGGCTCTCGTGGGGCATCGCGAGCGGGGTTTCCTCCGACTTCCACGAGTGGGCCTTCGCCCTTCCGCTGCTCACCCTCTCCCTGACGGCCCTCGGCGCGGGCCGGCTGCGCGCCGCCGCGTACTGGGCGCTGCCGCTCCTGCTGGTGAAGGAGGACCTCGGTCTCACGGTGGCCGCGATCGGCCTGGTCATCGCCTGGCGGGGCGGCCGCGGCGGGCGCCGGCTGGGGCTCCTCACGGCAGCGGCCGGTGTGGCCGGGACCGGGCTGGCCCTGCTGGTGCTGGCCTCCTTCCATCCGGGCGGCTTCGACGGCTACCTCGTCTCCCACAACCCCGGTGGCGGCGCGGGCGGCTCGGGCGGCGCGCTGGTGGGGGAAACGCAGGGCGGCGTACTGGAACTCCTCCACCAGCTGACGCTCGGTCTGATCACCCCGCAGGAGAAGGTCACCACCCTCGTCCTCATCCTGGCCCCCACCCTCTTCCTGGCCGCGCGTTCGCCCCTGGTGCTGATCGCGCTGCCGTCCGTACTGTGGCGCCTCGCCTCGAACTACCCGCCCCACTGGGGCACCGGCTACCACTACTCGCTGCTGGTCATGCCGGTCGTCTTCGTGGCCTTCGTCGACGCCCTGCAGCGGCGCGGGGCGAGCGGCCGCAGCCTGTACCGCTACCTGGCGGGCTCCGCGGCGGTCACCCTGCTCCTGCTGCCGCACTATCCGCTCTGGCAGCTGACGCAGCCGGAGACCTGGGTGAAGGACCCCCGCATCGCGGTGGCCCACAGCGTGATGGACGAGATCCCGGACGACGCCACGGTCCAGGCGTCGCACTACCTCGTGCCGCACCTCGCCGACCGCACCAGCGTCAGCCTCTACGGATGGGGGGACAGCCGCCCCCATCCCGAGTGGATCATGGTCGACACCCAGGTACAGCCGCATCTGCGGTGGCCGATGTCGGTCTTCCAGGAGCAGATCTCCCTGGACGAGGCCCGGGCCCGGGGGTACCACACGGTGGACGACAGGGACGGCTTCGTCCTGCTGAGCCGCACGGGATAGCCGCCTGCACCGGACACGCGTGTGGGGCGCCGGCTCGGCCGGCGCCCCACACGGCTGTTCGCGAGGCTCAGTCGCCCGCCGTCACGCGGCCGGGCGCTGCACCGTGATCGACTTGATGACGACGGGCTCCTTGGGCTTTCCGTCGGTCGATCCGTCCGCCGTCCCCTTGGCGGCGATCTTCGCCACCGTGTCCAGCCCGCCGACGACCTTCCCGAAGGGGGTCCAGCTGGGCGGCATGCGGAGAGTGGGATCGGCGTAACTGATGAAGAACTGGCTGCCGTTCCTTCCCGGCACGGCCTTGGACATGGCGACGGTGCCCGCGGGGTAGGAGGCTCCGGCCAGGTTTTCGTCCTTGAACCAGTACCCGGGGTCGGAATTACCCTCTCCGGCGGGGTCGCCGCATTCCAATACGAAAATCCCTCCAGTGGTGACCCGGTGGCACTTACTTCCGTCGAAGTATTTCTTTCCGGCGAGGAAGGAGAACGAGTTGGTGGTGCACGGCGCGTCCTTCGTGAGGGCCTCGATGGTGACGGGGCCCTCCTCGGTGTCGATCCTCACCGTGTACGGCCGGGCCGCCGCCACGGCGTCGAAGCCCGGGACGGAGGCCTTGCTGCCGCCGTCGGAAGCCGCGTAGGTGCAGGTGACGGGCGGCTTGGAATCCGTGACGCCACCGGTGAGGGAGAGCGCCGTCCACGTGAGTCCGGAACACACGGCGACCGCCGCCACCGCGACGCCCGCTTTCCGGGCCGCCCGCCGTCCGCCGGATTTCGTCCCACTGGTCAGATTCATACGAGCCTCGAATTCGGTGAGCGGCCGTATATGACGCGGTGAGCGTATCCAGTCGTACGGATGCGGGCGGGCGGCACACGCCGTGCAATTCGGGCGGAATGCCCTCAGGAATCCGGTGCGTTGCGGGGGCGGCCCCGGGGTGGGATCGGGCCCGCGCCGCCGGGGAGGCGGCCGGCCTCGGACAGGGCGCGGCGGAGCAGGAACTCGATCTGCGCGTTGGTGCTGCGCAACTCCGCCCCGGCCCACCGCGCGAGTGCGTCGTGCACCTGCGGGTCCAGCCGCAGCAGCACCTGCTTGCGGGCCTGGCGCCCGGCCCTGGGGGCCGCCGCGGCCCCCTCGGCCGCGCCCTCCGGTGCGGCGCCTTGGTCGGGGGTCACTGGTAGAGGGTGCCCGTGTTGACTACCGGCTGGGCCGCCCGGTCGCCGCACAGGACCACCATCAGGTTGGACACCATCGCCGCCTTCCGTTCCGGGTCGAGGTCCACGACGTCCTGCTCCGCGAGGCGGGTCAGGGCGAGCTCGACCATACCGACCGCGCCCTCGACGATCAGCTTGCGGGCCGCGACGACCGCCCCCGCCTGCTGGCGCTGGAGCATCGCGGAGGCGATCTCAGGGGCGTACGCGAGGTGGGTGAAGCGGGACTCGATGATCTGGACGCCGGCCGCCTCGACGCGGGCGGACAGTTCGACGGCGAGCTTCTCGGTGATCTCCTCGGCGTTGCCGCGCAGCGACAGGCCGCCGTCCTCGTGGGCGTCGTAGGGGTACTCGATCGCGATGTGGCGGACGGCCGCCTCGGTCTGGGTCTCGACGAACTCGGTGAAGTCGTCGACCTCGAAGACGGCCCGCGCGGTGTCCTCGACCCGCCACACCACGACGGCGGCCAGCTCGATCGGGTTGCCGTAGGCGTCGTTGACCTTCATGACGGCGGTCTCGTGGTTGCGGACCCGGGTGGACAGGGGGTGGCGGGTGGCCAGCGGGTTGACCCAGCGCAGTCCGTCGGTGCGGACGGTGCCGCGGTAACGGCCGAACAGCTGGACCACGCGGGCCTCGCCCGGCGCGACCATGTTCAGCCCGGTCATCGTGATGACGGCGACGAGGGCCAGGAGGGCGCCCGCCAGGATCAGGCCCACCAGGGCCCCGCCGCTCGCGGACACCGAGGCGATCACGATCAGGCCCGCCCCCGCGGCAATTCCCGCCAGGCCGAGCAGCAGCGCGAGCCCGCCGCCCACGCTCCGCGCGGGGAACTCCCGTACGCCGCTCTCGGTACCGCCCGTGGTGTTCGTCATCGTCTGCCCCGTTTCGTCGGTGGCGGCCGGTCGGGCCGCTTAGCAAAGTGATATCACTTTTTTGACCAGGGCGGGAGGGGAGCGAGAGAGGGGAGCGGGAGGGGAGGGGATGCGGAGCGGCAACCTCCGGGGCCCCGCTTGCGTCGGTTCCGGTGGGATGGGTGCTCATTGTCACGTCCGAATTGCCCGGTATCAGCATCCGTTGGCCGGTTTTTGTCACAGCCTGCGGTGTTAGCTTTCTGAGCTGACGTCGGGGGGTAATCGAGCGGAGCGGGAGCGATGGGGCGAGCAGAAGCGCGTAGGGCGCAGCAGCAGCGCGGTGCGCGACGAGCGCCGCGCGGGCGCGTCAAGGGCAAGGGCGGCAAACCGACCGGCATACGCCGCTTCTTCACCTGGAGGAAGGTGCTCGGCACCTTCTTCGGCGCGGTGCTGCTCGGCATGGCGGCCCTGGTCGGCCTCTACTTCTACGTGGAACCGCCGAACCCCAACGACGATGCGCTGAAGCAGAGCAACGTCTACAAGCTCTCCGACGGCACGGTCATGGCCCGCGTCGGCTCCATGAACCGCCAGATCGTGTCGATCGACAAGATCCCGGCGGACGTGCAGACGGCCTTCATCGCCATCGAGAACAAGTCTTTCTACAGTGACCGGGGCGTCGACCTCAAGGGCATCGCCCGAGGCGTGTTCAACACCGTCACCGGCAAGGGCAAGGCCGGCGGTTCGACGATCACCCAGCAGTACGTCAAGAACTTCTACCTGACGCAGGACCAGACGGCGACCCGCAAGCTGAAGGAGTTGATCATCTCCCTCAAGGTCGACCAGGAGATGGAGAAGCCCCAGATCCTTGCGGGCTACCTGAACACCAACTTCTACGGCCGCAACGCCTACGGCATCCAGGCCGCGGCCCAGGCCTACTACGGGGTCGACGCCGACAAGCTGACCCTGGAGCAGGGCGCGTACCTCGCCGCGGTCCTCCAGGCCCCCAGCCAGTACGACTGGGCGACCGCCGGGCCGAACGGCAAAGAGCTCGTCATGATCCGCTTCAACGGCGTGCTCGACAACATGGTCGAGATGGGCAAGCTGGACCCGGCCAAGCGCAAGGAAATGAAGTTCCAGGAGCCGATCAAGCCCAAGGCGCCCACCGGTGCGGAGGGCCAGAAGGGCTACCTGATCCAGGCCGCCGACGAGGAGCTCAAGCGCCAGACCGGCATGACCGACGGCCAGCTGAAGGCCGGCGGCTGGGAGATCACCCTCTCCATCGACCCGAAGAAGCAGGCGGCGCTGGAGCAGGCCGTCCAGGACGAGCTGGAGTCCAAGCTCGACCGCAAGGGCCGCCCCGTCGACGCCGCCGTGCAGGCGGGCGCCACCTCCGTGGACCCGAAGACCGGCGCGATCGTCGCGATGTACGGCGGCACCGGGCAGAGCGAGCAGTGGGCCAGCAACGCCCTGCGCAAGGACTTCCAGCCGGGCTCGACCTTCAAGCCGGTCGTGCTCGCCGCGGCCCTGGAGCAGAAGGCGAGCACGCAGGACGGGAAGCCGATCACGCCCAGCACCCTCTACGACGGCACGAGCAAGCGGCCCGTGGTGGGCAGCGACACCCCGTTCGCCCCGCAGAACCAGGACGACAGGAACTACGGCAACCCGATGATGACGGTGCAGTCCGCCACCAACTCCTCGGTGAACTCCGTGTACGCCCAGATGATCGTGGACGTCGGTCCGCGGAACGCGAAGAAGACCGCCCTGCAGCTCGGCATGCAGGACCGCGAGGGCTGGCCCGAGGACAGGCCGGCCATGTCGCTCGGCACCATGAGCGCCGACACGGTCGAGATGGCCGGGGTCTACGCCACCTTCGACAACCACGGCAAGAAGGTCACGCCGAGCATCATCAAGTCCGCCAAGCACGCGGACCGCGAGTACAAGCCGGTCCGCGCCGTCGGCGACACCGCCATCAGCCGCAGGACCGCCGACACCGTCACCAAGGTGCTCACCGGCGTCGTCGAGGACGGCTCCGGTGAGGCCGTGAAGAGCTCGGCCTACGAGGCCGCGGGCAAGACCGGAACGGCCGAGAAGAACGTGGCCGCCTGGTTCACCGGGTTCACCCCGGAACTGGTCACCGTCGTCGCGATGTTCGGTGACGAGCCCGGCACCCACACCCAGACCAGCCTGACCGGCACCGCCGGCGGCGGCCGCGCGGGCGGCTCCAGCTTCCCGGCGTCGATCTGGAAGGAGTACACCCTCGCCGCCCTCAAGGGCGTCGACACGGCCTCCTTCGACCTCGACGAGGCCGACATGGGCAAGGTCCAGTCGTCGAGCCCCAGCAGCTCCGCGTCGACCTCGCCGAGCCAGTCCGAGAGCTCGCAGTCGCCGAGCGGCACCCCGAGCCGGACGCCCAGCCGGACGCCGAGCCGGACGCCCAGCTCGACGCCGAGCTCGACCCCGAGTTCGACGCCCAGCTCGACGCCCACCCCGACGAAGTCCAGCTCGGGGAAGCCCTCGCCGCCGGACCGGGAGCCCGAACCGTAGGAGGTCCGGTCAGCGCCGGTCCGGTCAGCGCCGGTCCGGCGAACCCGGCAGAGCGAGCTCGAACCAGACGACCTTGCCGCTGCTCAGCCGGGTGGCACCCCAGCGGCGTGCCATCCGGTTGACCAGGAACAGGCCGCGGCCGCCCTCGTCGTCGTCCCGGGCCCGGCGCTGGCGCGGCAGCTGCGGGGAGTCGTCGCCGACCTCGCAGCGCAGTACGTCCGTCCGCAGCAGGCGCAGGGTCACGGGCCGCTCGGCGTACCGCACGGCGTTCGTCACGACCTCGCTGACCAGCAGCTCCAGCGAGTCCTCCAGCTCCTCCAGCCCCCAGCGCGCCAGCGCGCGGCGGGCGAACCGGCGGGCCCGCCCCGGGGCGGTCTCCTCCGGGTCCAGGAACCAGTACGCCACGTCGCTGGGCGCGATCCCGTCGAACCGGGCCGCGAGCAGCGCGATGTCGTCGTCCCGGTCACCGGGGCCGAGCATGTCCAGGATGTCGTCGCACAGGGCCTCCAGCGGCGGCGGGTGGTCCAGGCCCGTCAGCTGCGCGGTGGTGGCGAGCCGCTCGCGGAGCTGCTCGATGCCGGTCCAGACGTCGCGCAGCCGCGATTCGACGAGCCCGTCGGTGTACAGCACGAGGGTGGCCCCGGCCGGGGCGTCCAGCTCCACGGCCTCGAAGTCCACGCCGCCGACGCCGATGGGGGCGCCGGGGGGTACGCGCAGCACCTCGGCGCGGCCGCCCAGGTGCAGCAGGACCGGCGGCGGATGCCCGGCATTGGCGATGGTGATCCGGTGCGAGACCGGATCGTAGACGGCGTAGAGACAGGTGGCCATGCGGTCGGAGCCGAGCCGCTGCGCCTGCTCGTCCAGGTGGTGCAGGACCTCCGCGGGCGGCAGGTCGAGCTGCGCCAGCGTCTGGGCCGTCGTGCGGAGCTGTCCCATGATCGCGGCGGAGGTCATGGAGTGGCCCATGACGTCGCCGACGACGAGCGCGACCCGGCTGCCGGGCAGGGGTATGGCGTCGTACCAGTCCCCGCCGACCCGGGCCGTTTCGGCGGCGGGCAGGTAGCGGCTGGCGAGCCGGACCCCGGTGGGCTGGGGGAGGCTGTCGGGCAGCATCGTGCGCTGGAGCTCGTCGGCGATGTAGGCCTCGCGGCCGTAGAGCACGGCCTTGTCGATGCCCAGCGCGGTGTGGGTGGCCAGCTGCGCGGCGACCAGCAGGTCGTTCGTCTCGAAGGCGGGCCGCTCCGGGGTGCGCAGGAACACCGCCGCGCCGATGACGCGGCGGCGGCCCCGCAGCGGCGCGAGGATGGCCCGCTGGCCGCGCGGGACCGGGTGGTCGGCGCCCAGCAGCTCCGGCAGGGCGGCGCGGGCGGCGGCGGAGGACCCGAAGACCGGCCGTACGCCGCGCAGCACCTCGGCGAGGGCCCCGCCGGGGCGGATCTCGCACAGCTCGGCCGCGGGCAGGTCACCCTGCGGGCCGACCAGGGCGAGCTGGCTGAAGTCGAGCTCGCCGTCGGCGGTGGTCGCCGCGCCGGCGGCTCCGGCTCCGGCTCCGGTGAACTCGTCGATCGGCCGGAGCCGGTCGGTTCGGCGGAGCCTTAAAACGACCGGTCCGACGGGCCGCTCGTCGCCGACGGGCAGGGGATCGCGCAGGTAGACGAGGATGGCGTCGGAGAACGTGGGCACGGTGGCCCGGCACAGGCCGAGCACGATCTCGTCGAGGTCGATGCCGCGCGCGATCCGCCGGGTGGCGGCTCCGACGAACCGCAGCCGGTCGCCCTCGCGCCGCGCGATGGTCGAGTCGGCCCCGATGCCGCCGGGGCCGCCCGTGCCGCCGGCCTGGGCCGTACCGCCGGGCTGCACGGACGCGCCCGGCCGTCCGGACGCACCGGAGGCGCCGGAGGTGGCCAGCGTGCCGGACCGTCCCGCGGCCTCGCGGGCGGCTTCGCCGTCGCGGGTGCGCGCACTGCCCGCCTCCGCGGCCGCGGCCGCGTCACGGCCGGCCCGGACCCGGGCGGCGCCCTGGCCGGGCAGGGCCGCGGGGTCGCCGGGCTCCCCGGCCCCCTCGGAGGCGGACGGCGCCTCCGCGGTGGCGCGGGGGCGGGGCAGGTCCGCCGCCTGGGGCTGCGCATGCGTGCGCACGGCCTCGGCCGCCGGGAGCGTGGCCTTGCCGTGGCCCAGTTCCTCCGTGCCGTGGCCGGACTCGTCGGTCCGACCGCCGGAGGCAACCGGCTGGGGGCCCTCCTGAGAGGTGGGGTACTCCGTCACGCGTGGCATTCCGTCCGTTTGCGCTCGATGTGCGCTGCACTCAACTCGGTCAGTCGCGGTATACCCGCTCAGCGGCGGGGACACCATCGCCCCGCGTTTCCGCGTCCCGCTCGTTACCTCTCGATATCGCGTCGGCCTAGGTCAAATGCTGTGCTGCTGGCGACATTTGACCGCCGACGCCCCGGCGGAGGACGATCCTACGATCGCCCCCCGGGGGCGCATCAAGGGTCTCATGAGGTCATATGCGCCGGAGTGCGGTCCCAGTCCTCCGGCAGTGCCGGTACGCCCCATGCGGGGTCCGGCCGCCAATCCTGCCAGCCTTCGGAGAATGGCGGACCCCAGGCCCCGATCACGTCCACCGCCGCGAGGCCGGCCGCGCGCACGCGGCGGGCCTGTTCCGGGTCCATCAGACCCGACCGCTGGGCCTGGGCGAACTCGTCCTCGTCCAGCCACTTCCAGCTGCGGTCCGGGTAGACGGCGATGTCGAGGAAGTGGTCCACGGAGTCCACCCCGCCGGTCCACCGGGACAGCGGCTCCTCCAGGTTCACGTACCAGTTCTTGAGCCGCCAGCCCGGTCCCCAGAACAGCCACACCGACCAGGGTTCCCCGGGCCGGGCCAGCTTCAGCACGCCCCCGCCGAACCAGCGCGACCGTACGGTGGTCCGCGGCGCGGTGTACCGGGTGGCGAGCGGCTCCTCGTGGACCGGGGTCCCGTCGGCGAGCACCGGCTTGACGCACTCGGTCCCGGGGGCCATCCACACCGCGAGCAGCTCGTCGGTGTCGGCCACCACGGTCACGGGCCGGCAGATGTGGACGGCGCCCTTCGCGTCGGGCGCGTGATCGCGGTAGCGCCAGAGGATCTGCTCCCCGGGCGCCCAGCGGACGCCCTGTGCGGCGCCCCGCTCCGCACGCCCGGCCGAGCCCTGGGCCGAGCTCTGCATCGAGCCCCGTGCCGAGCTCCGCGCGCTGCCGCCCCCGCGGCCTCCGGTACCTGTCATGGGCAGATCTTAGGGCGGGGGTCCGGGGGACCGCTGCGCTGCAGGTCACCGAGGTGTCCGAGGGAGGGAAACGACCGGATCCGGACCCCGGGGCGGGGCGGCCGCCCCGGATCGGGGTCCGCTCAGGGGCGGGTCATCCGCAGCACGTCCAGTGCTTCGTCGAGCTGCTCCAGGGTGAGGTCGCCGCGGTCCACGTACCCCGACTCCAGGACGACCTCCCGGATCGTCTTGCGCTCCGCGAGGGACTTCTTGGCGACCTTGGCAGCCTCCTCGTAGCCGATGTACCGGTTCAGCGGGGTCACCACGGAGGGCGAGGACTCGGCGTACTCCCTGGCCCGGGCCGTGTTGGCGGTGATTCCGTCCACGGTGCGGTCGGCCAGCAGGCGGCTCACGTTGCCCAGCAGCCGGATGGACTCCAGGAGGTTGCGGGCCATCACGGGGAGCATCACGTTGAGCTCGAAGTTGCCCGCTGCGCCCGCCACGGCGACCGCGGCGTCGTTCCCCATCACCTGGGCGGCGACCATCAGGGCGGCCTCCGGGACCACCGGATTGACCTTTCCGGGCATGATCGAGGACCCCGGCTGAAGATCCGGGAGATTGATTTCGGCCAATCCGGTGCGCGGCCCCGATGCCATCCAGCGGAGGTCGTTGCAGATCTTGGTCAGCGAGACGGCGACCGTACGGAGCATTCCGGACGTCTCGACGAGGGCGTCCCGGGCCCCCTGGGCCTCGAAGTGGTCCCGGGCCTCGGTCAGCGGCAGCCCCGTCGCGGCGGCCACCTCGGCGATCACGGCCGCGGAGAACCCGGGCGGGGTGTTGATCCCGGTGCCCACGGCGGTCCCGCCCAGCGGCAGTTCGGCCAGCCGGGGCAGCGCCGCGCGCAGCCGCTCGACGCCGTAGCGGAGCTGGACCGCGTACCCGCCGAACTCCTGGCCCAGGGTGACCGGGGTGGCGTCCATCAGGTGCGTCCGGCCGGCCTTGACCACCTGGGCGAACTCCGCGGCCTTGCGCTCCATCGCGCCGGCCAGGTGCTCCAGGGCGGGGATGAGCTCGCCGGTGACGGCGGCGGTGGCGGCGATGTGGATGGAGGAGGGGAAGACGTCGTTGGAGCTCTGCGAGGCGTTGACGTGGTCGTTGGGGTGGACGGCGCGGCCGAGCCGCTCGGTGGCGAGGGTGGCGATCACCTCGTTGGCGTTCATGTTGGACGAGGTGCCGGAACCCGTCTGGAACACGTCCACGGGGAAGTGCTCGTCCCAGCGGCCGTCGGCCACCTCGGCGGCGGCCGCGACGATGGCCCCGGCGGTGTCCGCCTCGATCACGCCGAGCCGGGCGTTGACGGTGGCGGCCGCGGCCTTGATGCGGGCCAGTGCCTCGATGTGGGCCCGCTCCAGGCGCTGCCCGGAAATGGGGAAGTTCTCGACGGCGCGCTGGGTCTGAGCTCGCCATTTGGCGTGGGCGGGGACGCGCACGTCCCCCATGGAGTCGTGCTCGATCCGGAACTGTTCGTTCGTCATCTGTGGTGCCTCCTCAAAAAGTTGAGCAATTGTCTTGTTCGGACTGTTCCCAACTCGCCTACCGGCCAGTAAATACCGTGGGTAACACCGAGATCGGGGAGGCGTTCATGGCACGTGCCCGTACGCAATCAAGGACCAGGCTCAGATCTACCGTCGCCGCCGTCGCGGCGGCCCTGGCCGCCCTGGGGGGCGTCACCGCCATCACCCCCACGGCCCAAGCGGCCAACGCCTCGGGGGCCGCCGCCGCGGTCACCCCGCTCACGCCCGAACTGGAGGCCGTCCGGGCCGCCGAGGCCGTCAAGATCTACGGCGACTCCGCGATCCGCCCGCTCGCGGACCGCAAGACGGGGCTCATCTCGCTCGGCGACAGCGAGATCTCGGGCGAGGGCGTCGGCAACTACGACCCCGCGACCAACACCCCGTCCAATCAGTGCCACCGCTCGCCCGACGCGGCGATCCACCGCACCGGCATCGCGGCCGACTACACCTTCAACGTGTCGTGTTCCGGAGGCTACACGGGCAACATCAGGATCGGCGGCAGCAAGCAGTACGCCGACGAGCTGGTGCAGAGCGACAACCTGGCCATCAAGGCCCGCAACACGAAGATCAAGATGGTGCTGCTGGTCGCCGGGGCCAACGACGACCTGCAGTTCGGCCCGGTCATGACCGACTGCGTCACCCGCTGGGTCCTCAGCCAGGGCACCTGCGAGCCGAAGTACGGACCGGGCTGGCAGGCACGCGTCGACGGGCTGAAGCCCAAGGTCGAGGCGACGATCGGCGACCTCAAGACGGTCATGCGCGACGCGGGCTACGCCGACTCCGACTACAAGCTGGTCGTGATGGGCTACCCCAGCCCCATCGGACCCGACTTCAACGACAACCCCAACTTCCCCGGCAAGCTCCCCGGAGGCTGCGCCGGCTACGACTCCGACGCCACCTGGGGCCGCAACTACGCGGTGCCCACCTTCGAGAAGGGCATGCGCGCGGCCGCCCTCGCCGCGGGCGCGACCTACCTCGACAACTCGCGACTCTTCCACGGCCACGAGGTCTGCATGGAGGACACCTGGGCCCGCGGCCTCTACCTCGACCTCGGGGACCACTTCCCGTGGGACGAGAACACCGCCCGGCAGTCCTTCCACCCCAACTACCGCGGCCACGGCGCCTTCGCGTCCTGTCTCACCCAGCTCTACGCCTCCGGCCTGCGCGAGGCCTCCTGCGCCGACCCGGCGAGCACCGGCACCCCCGTCCTGCAGGCCGGGGCCTGGGACGACCTCTACGAGCCGCTGAAGAACGAGGCGACGGGCAACTGCGTCGACTCCAACGGCGGCGCCAGCGCCAACAACACCAAGGTCCTCGGCTGGGACTGCCACGGCGGCCGCAACCAGGGCTGGTGGTACGACTCCGCGAAGAAGTCCCTCCACATCGAACTCACCCACGACCGCTGCCTGGACGCGCCCGGCGCCAACTACGCCAACGGCACCGGGCTCATCATCTGGAACTGCCACGGCGGCGCCAACCAGCAGTTCGTCCGCGACGGAGCCACCTTCCGGCCCGCCGCAGCCCCCGGCCAGTGCCTGACCGTGGCCGCGGCGCACGAGCCGCTGCGCCTCCAGCCCTGCAACGGCTCCGCGAACCAGCGCTTCGCGTAGCACCCCCGTCAGGCCAGTACCCCCGTCGGTCCTGACCCCGACCCCCCACGCCCGGCCGGCGCACCCCGGCCGGGTGTTCACATCTCACATGTCCAGCAGCAGCTTGCGCACGTCGCGGGGCTTGTTGGTGATGATCGTGTCCACGCCCAGGCGTACGCAGAGCTCCACGTCCTCGGGCTCGTCCACGGTCCACACGCGCACCTGGAGCCCCTTCGCCTTCAGCCGCCCCACCAGACCCGGGTCCCGCCGCACGAGCTCGATGCCCGGACCCGCGTGGGTCGCGTACGGCGGCCGTACCGGCCGCACCCTGTGCTCGATCAGGTACACGGCGGGCAGACCCGGCGCGAGCCGGTGCATCCGGGTCAGCGCGGCCCGGGAGAAGCTCATCACCTCGACGCGGCCGCTCGCCCCGTCGGCGAGCCCGTACTCCCCGAGCAGCCGCACGAGCTCGGCCTCCAGCCGGCCGCCCGCGCGGGTGGGGTGCTTGGTCTCCACGGCCAGCCCGACGGGGTGGGGCGCGGCCAGCGCCTCCTTGAGCAGGTCCTCGAACAGCAGCACCCGGGCCCCGGCGTGCCCGGCCCCCTTCCACGCGCCGAAGTCGAGGGCGCGCAGCTCCTCGTACGTCATCGCGGAGACGACCCCGCGCCCGTCGGAGGTCCGCTCGACCCGCCGGTCGTGCACGCACACCAGCCGCTGGTCGGCGGTGAGCCGCACATCGCACTCGAGCCCGTCGGCCCCGTCGGCGATGGCCTGCCGGTACGCCTCGAGGGTGTGCTCGGGATGCTCGTGGGAAGCCCCGCGATGGGCGATGACCCGCGTGCGGCGGGCAGGGGGGAGGTCGGTCGTCGCTGCCATACGGAAATCCTTGCAAACCGGAGTGAACGCGCTGGTGCGGGGTCGTGTCCCCGACGTTAACCGGATGCGGTGGCCGTCCCGGGCAGGGCAGGGTGACGCCATGCCGGAGCCCCGGAGACGTGCAGCCGCGACGAAGGGTGGGGCGGCCCCGGCGGGGCGGGTGTTACTGCGTCCCCGCCGCCGTGATGATGTCGTCGAGGCGTTTGGCTTCGGCTTCCAGGGTCTTCTGCTCCTGCTTGAGCTTCTCGGCGTTCTGCGTGATCTGGGTCTGCTGGTAGGCGGTCTCCACCGTCACCCAGGTGCCGACGATGTTGGCCTCCTTGCCGCAGGTCCAGGAGGCCACCGCCGTTTCGATCTCCTCCGGCGTGGCCTTCGGGGCGCTCCACTTCGGGTCGCCGATCGCGTCGAACGGACTCTTGTAGGCGCTGTAGCCCTTGGCGGCCATGCAGCCGGCCCACTGCTTCTCGGCCGCGGTCACCCGCGGATCCCTCTTGGCGGTCTCGAAGGAGCGCGTCTTGATCGCCGCGGCGGTCTCGGCGTGTCCGGCGCGGGTGTCGGCGCCGCTCGCGAGCGTGCGCTGGGACTCCTTGGCGCAGCCGCCCTCGGGCACCTTCATCCCGTTGTACGTGGTCACGGGCTCGCCGCTGCCGTCCTTCATGCCGCGCAACACCTCCACGACAGCCGCCGGCTGGCGCACCATCTGGTCGCTGGTGAAGGCGCGAGGGTCGCCCTGGGGCATGTGGAAGCCGTACTTCTGGGCGATGTCGAGAGAGGCGGGGGTGCCGTAGCGGCGGGTGTGCGGGGAGCCCTCGACGACCGTCGAGGCGGGCAGTTGCTCCTGCTGCAGGCCGAAGCGGGAAAGGCACTGCTTGTTCAGCAGGTTGAGGGCCTGCCCGGTCCGTACGATCTGGTCGGCGGACACGTCGTAGGCGTCGATCGGCAGGACCAGCCCGATCGTGACGTCCTTCTCCTCGGCCTTGCCGGCCTCGGGGACCGCACTCTGCTCCCCCGCGGGCTGCGTCGCCCGGTGACTTCCCCCGGCCTTCTCGCCACCCGAGCTGCAGGCGGCGACGGTGACGACCGCGAGGAGGGCCGCGGCCAGCCGGGGAGCGGAACGAGTCGTGATCACGGGGAGCCACCCTGGCCGCGATCCCTGGGGCGCGTCAAGGGTTGAGTCGTCAACTCGCATGCAGGTGAGTGAGTTGACGAACCGTCACACCGGCCGGGGCAGAGCGTCCGCCCCGGCGCGGTGAGGCGCTACGCCAGGCCCGGGCCGCGGACCGGGATGTGGGTGAAGGTGGGTTCCGGGGCGGGGTTCTGGAAGAAGTCGTTGCCCTTGTCGTCGACCACGATGAAGGCCGGGAAGTCCTCGACCTCGATCTTCCAGACGGCCTCCATGCCGAGCTCCTCGTACTCCAGGACCTCGACCTTCTTGATGCAGTCCTGGGCGAGGCGCGCCGCCGGGCCGCCGATGGAGCCGAGGTAGAAGCCGCCGTGGGTGCCGCAGGCGTCCGTGACCTGCTGGGAGCGGTTGCCCTTGGCCAGCATGACCTTGGAGCCGCCCGCCGCCTGGAACTGCTCGACGTAGGAGTCCATGCGGCCGGCCGTGGTCGGGCCGAAGGAGCCGGAGGCGTAGCCCTCGGGGGTCTTGGCCGGGCCGGCGTAGTAGACCGGGTGGTCCTTCAGGTACTGCGGCATCGGGGCGCCCGAGTCCAGCAGCTCCTTGATCTTGGCGTGCGCGATGTCGCGCGCCACGACCAGCGGACCGGTCAGGGAGAGGCGGGTCTTGACCGGGTGCTTGGTCAGGGTCGCCAGGATCTCGTCCATCGGCTGGTTCAGGTCGATCGAGACCACGTCCGCCGACTCGTCGAGGTGGTCGTCCGTGGTCTCCGGCAGGAACCGCGCCGGGTCGCGCTCCAGCTGCTCCAGGAAGACGCCCTCGGCGGTGATCTTCGCGGTGGCCTGGCGGTCCGCGGAGCAGGAGACGGCGATCGCGATCGGGAGGGACGCGCCGTGGCGGGGGAGGCGGACCACGCGGACGTCGTGGCAGAAGTACTTGCCGCCGAACTGCGCGCCGATGCCGATCTTCTGGGTGAGCTCGAAGACCTGCTGTTCGAGGGCCTCGTCGCGGAAACCGTGGCCGAGGGGGGAGCCCTCGGTGGGGAGCTCGTCCAGGTAGTGGGCCGAGGCGTACTTCGCGGTCTTGAGCGCGTGCTCCGCCGAGGTGCCGCCGACCACGATCGCCAGGTGGTACGGCGGGCAGGCCGCGGTGCCGAGCGAGCGGATCTTCTCCTCCAGGAACTTCATCATGGAGGCCTCGTTGAGGACCGCCTTGGTCTCCTGGTAGAGGAAGGACTTGTTGGCGGAGCCGCCGCCCTTGGCCATGAAGAGGAACTTGTACGCGCCGCCGTCGGTCGCGTACAGCTCGATCTGCGCGGGCAGGTTCGAGCCGGTGTTCTTCTCCTCCCACATGGTGACCGGGGCCATCTGCGAGTAGCGCAGGTTCAGGCGGGTGTACGCGTCGTAGATGCCGCGGGACAGGGCCGCCTCGTCGCCGCCCTCGGTGAGGACGTTCTGGCCGCGCTTGCCCATCACGATCGCCGTGCCGGTGTCCTGGCACATCGGCAGGACGCCGGCCGCCGCGATGTTCGCGTTCTTCAGGAGGTCGAGGGCGACGAACTTGTCGTTCGCCGAGGCCTCCGGGTCGTCGATGATGCGGCGCAGCTGCGCGAGGTGCGCGGGGCGCAGGAAGTGCTGGATGTCGTGGATCGCCTCTTCGGCGAGCTTGCGCAGCGCCTCCGGCTCGACCTTGAGGAACGTACGGCCGTCGGCCTCGAAGGTCGAAACGCCTTCGGAGGTCACCAGCCGGTACGGGGTGGAGTCCTCGCCCAGGGGCAGCAGGTCGGTGTACGCAAACTCTGGCATGACGGCAGTCATTCCCTCACTCGGCAGACGGCGCTGACGACCGTTTGGCAGCGCGGTATCCAGCGTAGGACCTCTTCCGGTGGCTTTTGTTGTGAGGTAAGGCTCACTCGCCAGTATCGCGATCTATCGTGTCTCGGTATGCTGGGGCCGTGGACCTGGAAAAGCAGCCCTCATCCGCGCCGGCCCCCGCGCCGGCCCCCGCACCCGCGCCTGCGCCCGCCCCGGGGCTGCGCGCCTCCGACGCGGACCGGGACCGGATCGCGCAGATCCTCGCCGACGCCGTCGCCGAGGGCCGGCTGACCTCCGAGGAGCACGCGGAGCGGCTCGACTCGCTGTACGCGCTGAAGACGGTCGGGGAGCTGGAGGTGCTCGTACGGGACCTGCCCGTGCCCGGCGCACCCGTCGGCTCCCGGCAGGAGCCCGCGTACGCGGGTGCGCCGGCGGGCGCCCCGGTCGAGACGATCGTGGCCGTGTGCAGCAGCTCCTCCCGCAAGGGCCGCTGGCGGCCGGGCGCGCTCACCCGCGCGGTCTCCGTCATGGGTGACATCGGCATCGACCTCACGCAGGCGGTCTTCGAGCAGCAGGTCACCGAGATCAACGTGACGAGCATCCTCGGCAACGTCGAGATCCTGGTCCCGGAGAACGTGACCGTGCGCGGCTACGGCAGCGGGGTCCTCGGCAACTTCGAGGTGCGGGGCGCCGGCCTCGGCGAGACGGACCCGCAGGCCCCGGTCGTCATCGTCCGCGGCTTCTCCCTGCTGGGCAACATCGAGGCCCACCCCAAGGCCGGCGCCCGCCTGGTGGACCTGGCACAGCGACTCCGCAAGGGCGCCGGCCGCGAGGGCGTGCGGTAGGGCCGCGGGATCGCGCCCGGGGCCTGCGCCCGGGGCTGGCGTCTGGGGCCTGCGCCCGGGATCTGCGCCCGGGACCGGCGTCTGGGGCGTGCGCTCGGGACCGGCGCGCGAGGCCGGCGCCCGGGGCGACGCGCGGGCAACCGGCGCTGAAATCAGGCGCTTTGGCGGGTAGGCGACCGTAGGGTCGGCCCATGACCGCATCGAAGTGGGACCTGCTCGACCAGGCGTACGAGGCGCTGCGCACCGTGGCCTCCGCCATACCGGCCGGTGCGCTCGGCGCACCGACGCCGTGCGACCAGTGGAATGTCGGCCAAGTGCTCCAGCACGCGGCCGGCGACCAGCTCGCCTACGCGGCCTGCCTCACCGGCGGCCCGGGACCGGCCGAGGACCCCTTCGCGCCCACCGGAACCCTGGCCGGCAGCCCCGCCGAGCTGCTGGAGCCCGCCCTCGACGCCGCCGCCGAGGCCTTTGCGGGGGTGGAGCCGGGCACCGCCGAGGTGGCCGTCCCCCTGCCGCCCTTCACCCTCGACGCCGAGACCGCCGTCGCCGCGGCCGCCCTCGACGCGGCCGTCCACGCCTGGGACCTCGCGGTCGCCACCAGCCAGGACTCCCCGCTGACCCCCGCCCTCGCGGCGGCCCTGACCCCGGCCGCCCGGCTGCTCGCCGAGCCGCTGCGCGGGTTCGCGTACGCCCCGGCGCTCGCCCCCGCGCCCGGTCCGGACGCCGACCCGGCCGGTGCGCTGCTCGCCTTCCTGGGCCGCCGGCCCGACTGGACGCCGTCCGCCGGGTGACGTCCGGGTGGCGGGGACACCTTTCGGTCGAACCGGCCGGATCGGCGGCACACGGTGCATAGGGGAGCGCACAGCGGGTAGGGACAGGTGCGTCGCCTCTCTCGCTCGCGTATACGTCGTCAGGAGTAGACCGTGCCGCATCCGCCGCGCCAGTCCCTGCAGGTAGCCGCCGTCCAGAGTCTTCAGGGGCGCCCGGCGGCGGTCGTGCCGAAGCCGCGGGTGCCGGCCAGGGAAGAGGACGGCCCATGGCACGCGGACGCGGTGTGCCGGCGGGACGAGGCCGGGCTCTTCTTCGCCCCCTCCAAGGAGCCCACCGCCGCCCGGCTGTCCCGCGAGGACGCCGCCAAGCGGGTCTGTGCCCGCTGCCCCGTCATGGTCGCCTGCCGGGAGCACGCGCTGATCCAGCCCGAGCCCTACGGAGTCTGGGGCGGGCTCACGGCCGCCGAGCGCCGGGTGGTGCTGGCCCGCCGGCGCCGCCGGGCGGGGGAGCTGCGCGAAGCCTCGTAGGTCCGCGCTGCGCGAAGCCTCGTAGGCCTGCCCGGACCCTCGTCGTCCGGACACACGGAAGGGGCGCCCCCGCCGCACGCGGGAGCGCCCCTTCCGTGGTGCCGTGCCGGCCCGGCCCTACTGGGCGCGGTCGAAGTTCAGCGCGCTGTACGCGCGGAGCTTCGAGAGGCGGTGGGTCGAGTCGATCTGCCGGATCGTGCCCGACTTCGAGCGCATGACCAGCGAGGAGGTCGTCGCGGTCTCCGAGCGGTAGTGGACGCCGCGCAGCAGCTCGCCGTCCGTGATGCCGGTGGCGACGAAGAACACGTTGTCGCCGGAGACCAGGTCGTTCGTGAACAGGACGCGGTCCAGGTCGTGGCCCGCGTCGATCGCCTTCTGGCGCTCGGCCTCGTCCTTGGGCCACAGCTTGCCCTGGATGGTGCCGCCCATGCACTTGATGGCGCAGGCCGAGATGATGCCCTCGGGGGTGCCGCCGATGCCGAGCAGCAGGTCGATGCCGCTGTCCTCCGTGACGGCCAGGATCGAGCCGGCCACGTCGCCGTCGGAGATGAACTTGATGCGCGCGCCGGTCTCGCGGATCTCCTTGACGATGCCCTCGTGACGGGGGCGGTCGAGGATGATCACCGTGACGTCCTCCACGGCCATGTTCTTGGCCTTGGCGACGCGGCGGATGTTGACGGAGACCGGGGCGTTGATGTCGACGAAGTCGGCGGCCTCGGGACCGGTGACCAGCTTCTCCATGTAGAACACCGCGGACGGGTCGAACATGGTGCCGCGGTCGGCGGCCGCCAGGACGGCGACGGCGTTCGGCATGCCCTTGGCGTTCAGGGTGGTGCCGTCGATGGGGTCCACGGCGATGTCGACCTCGGCACCGGTGCCGTCGCCGACGCGCTCGCCGTTGAAGAGCATCGGGGCTTCGTCCTTCTCGCCCTCGCCGATGACGACGACGCCGTTCATCGAGACGGTGGAGATCAGGGTCCGCATCGCGTTGACGGCGGCGCCGTCGGCACCCAGCTTGTCACCGCGCCCGACCCACCGGCCGGCGGCCATGGCGGCGGCCTCGGTGACCCGTACGAGTTCCAGGGCGAGGTTGCGGTCGGGTGCCTCCGGAGAGACTTCGAGCTGGGGCGGCAGGTTGTGCTCGGTCATCGGAGCGCACCTTTCTGTACGGCGACGGCCGGGAGTGAGGGTCCCTCGACTCTATCGGTACGTCGACATATTGAGCAGACCGGGTCACGTATGAGCGCCATATCGGTCAGCTGGTTGTCCTGAGCGGACGTCTTGCGCCGTCCCGGGCGCGCCATCCCTACCCCGGCGGAGATCGCCCGGGGGGATGCGGGACGATGGTGTGGTGGCAGGTATGAAGGGCAAGCAGACGGTCGTGGACATGGTCCGGTCGCTGGCGGTGATCGGGCTCGTGGTCGGGGGGATCTATTTGGTCATCCCACATGACGAGAAGGCCGATCCGACGCGGGTGGTCGACTACCGCGTCGAGAGCAACACGGCCCGGCGCGCGGCGCCGTACCCCGTGGCGGTGCCCGTCGGGCTGCCGCCGGAGTGGCGGGCGACCTCGGTGGGGTACACGCGCAAGGAGGCCAGCGCCTGGCACCTGGGCTTCCTGGACCCGAAGCAGCAGTACGTGGCGGTGGAGCAGTCCGCGGACGTCACGGACAAGTACATCGGGAAGGTCACCCACAGGGCGGCGGCCACCGGGGAGACCCAGCAGGTCGGCGACCAGGTCTGGGAGCGCTGGGACGGCGAGAAGTACGACGCCCTCGTGCGCAAGGAGCAGGGCTACGTCACGGTGGTGACCGGGACGGCCTCCTTCGAACAGCTCGGGGCGATGGCTGCGGCGCTGGAATTCAAGCAGGGCTCGTAGTACGAGACCCGTAGAACCGGACCTCGTAGAACCGGATCCGACCTACGGGCTCAACCCCCGCCTCGCCCTCGGCGCCGAGCGAGCGGTACGCGGCGAAAGGCCGCGCCCCCCGGGATTCCGGGGGGCGCGGCCTTTTCGTTCACTGCCTGCGGGGCTGGGCTCAGACGGTCGTGATGACCTGGTCGAACTCCAGGCGCGGGGAGCGCGGGAACCAGGCGTCATCGCCCGGCTTGCCGATGTTGACGATCATCAGCGGGGTGTGGTCGCCGTCCAGGAACTCCTTCTGGATGCCGGCGAGGTCCGCACCGGTCATCGGGCCGGCGGCCAGGCCGGCGGCGCGGACGCCGATGATGAAGTACGCGGCCTGCAGCGCGGCGTTGAGCAGCGCGGACTGCTCGCGGACCGGGCGCTCGGAGAAGAAGGCGTCCTTGGCCTGCGGGAAGTGCGGGAGCAGCTGCGGGAGCTCCTCGTGGAACTCGTTGTCCGCGGCCAGGATCGCGACCAGCGGGGCCGCGGCGGTCTTGGGCTGGTTGCCCTCGGCCATGTGCTTCACGAGCCGCTCGCGGGCCTCGGGGGAGCGGACCAGGGTGATGCGCAGCGGCGTCTGGTTGAAGGCGGTCGGCCCGAACTTCACCAGGTCGTAGATCGCCTGGACCTGCTCCTCGGTCACCGGCTCGTCGGAGAACGTGTTGGCGGTGCGGGCCTCGCGGAAGAGGAGGTCCTGAGCGGCGGCGTCGAGAACGAGAGACATCGGAAAGCCTTCTTCTGTGCGGGACTGCGGGATCGCGGGACTGCTGTAGCGATGGCTTGAACACTACGCCCGGGATAGGTGAATATTCAACTAAATCCCTGCCTGCGTGAGCGGTATCACTCCCCGCCGGCCCCCTCCGCCGCCTCGCGCGCCGCCAGCGCCGAGTCCAGCCGGGCCCGGGCCCCCTCCAGCCAGTGGCGGCACACCTTCGCGAGCTCCTCGCCGCGCTCCCAGAGCGCGAGGGAGTCCTCCAGCGAGGTGCCTCCGGCCTCCAGCTTGCGGACGACCTCGATCAGCTCGTCCCGGGCCTGTTCGTACCCCAGCGCCGTATCGGTTTCAGCCATTCCCGCTCCCACCTTAACTGTGTAATACACCGAAATTTTTTCCTGCGGCAGTGCGACGGCAGCGCCGGGCGATCGCCTACGAGGGTTCCTCGGCCGCGACCCGCACCGGGAACTCCCCCTCCGCCACCCGCGCCCGCAGCACGTCCCCCGCCGACACGTCCCCCGGCGAGCGCACCACGTGCCCGTCGGCCCGCTGGAGCACCGCGTACCCGCGCTCCAGCGTGGCGGCCGGGGACAGCGCCACCACCCGGGCGAGCGTGTGCGCCAGCTCCGAATCGGCCCGGTCCAGCAGGTGCCCCAGGGTCCGGCGGGAGCGCGCCAGCAGCGCCTCCACCTCCGCCTCCCGGGTCTCCACCATCCGCTGGGGGTGTACGAAGACGGGCCGCGCCAGCGCGTGCGCGAGGCCGCGCTCCTCCCGGTCGAGCAGTCCGCGCACGGCGCGCAGCCCCCGGCCCTGGAGCTGGCGCACCCGCTCCAGTTCCTCCCCGACGTCCGGGACCACCTTCTTCGCGGCGTCCGTGGGCGTGGAGGCCCGCAGGTCCGCGACCAGGTCCAGCAGCGGGGAGTCCGGCTCGTGCCCGATCGCCGAGACCACGGGGGTACGGGCCGCCGCGACGGTCCGTACGACCTCCTCGTCGGAGAAGGGCAGCAGGTCCTCCACGCTGCCGCCGCCGCGGGCCACGATGATCACGTCCACCTCGGGCAGGGAGTCCAGCTCCTTGACCGCCTGGACCACCTGGGGCACCGCGTGCACCCCCTGGACGGCGACGTTGCGGACCTCGAAGCGGACCGCCGGCCACCTGCGCCGCGCGTTCTCCAGGACGTCGCGCTCGGCCGCCGAGGCCCGCCCCACCACCAGCCCGATCAGCTGCGGCAGGAACGGCAGCGGCTTCTTGCGGTCCAGCGCGAAGAGCCCCTCGGAGGCGAGGGAGCGCTTGAGCTTCTCCAGCCGGGCGAGCAGCTCGCCGATGCCGACCGGCCGTATTTCGGTGGCCCGCAGGGACAGCTGCCCGCGCGGGGCGTACCACTCCGGCTTGGCGAGCACGACGACGCGCGCGCCCTCCGTCACGGAGTCCGCGACCTCGTCGAAGACCTGCCGGAAGCAGGTCACGCCCAGGGAGATGTCGTGCGAGGGATCGCGCAGCGTCAGGAAGACCACCCCCGCCCCCGGCCGCCGCGAGAGCTGCGTGATCTGCCCTTCCACCCACACCTGGCCGAGCCGGTCGATCCAGCCCCCGATGAGCCGGGAGACCTGACCGACCGGCAGCGGCGCGTCAGCCGACGAATTCAGACCCATGTACGCAGGCTAACGGCCAGAACCGACACCGGCGTCGGGCCGGGAGCCTTCGTCCGGCGCGCGTCGCCCGCGCTGGGCCACCAGCACGCCCAGGCCCACCAGCAGCCACACCGCCCCCACCAGTTGCGCGGTCCACGAGGCCTCGACGATCACCGCGACGGTCACAGCGGCGCCCAGGACCGGGATCACCAGGTGCTTGAACCAGTTCGGGGCCCCCTCGCGCCGCTTGACCACGAACCAGCCGACGACCGAGGCGTGCAGCAGCGTGAACGCCACCAGCGCCCCGATGTCCACCACCGAGACCAGGTGGTCCAGCCCGTCGTCGCGCCGGGCCGCCCACACCGCGGCGATCAGCGTGACCGTAGCCGCCACCAGCAGGGCCGGGCGCGGGGTCCCGTGCGAGGTGTGCGCGAGCGCCCGGGGCAGCCGCCCCTCGCGGGCCATCGCGAAGATCAGCCGGCCCGCCGCCGCCTGCCCCGCCAGCGCCGCGAAGGCCGCCCCGATCGCCTTGCTGATGGCGACCAGGTCGTGCAGCCACATCCCCACGGAGGCCTCGACCGTCGTGTAGAAGGCCGCGCCCTGCTTCCCCGGTTCGGCCGCCAGCTCCGCCGCCGAGAGGGGGGAGAGCAGGGCCGCCAGGTAGGTCTGGGCGACGAACAGCACCCCGGTCAGCGCCAGGCAGAACAGCACCGCCCGCGCCACCTTCGCGCTGCCGCCGGTCACCTCCTCGGCGAAGGAGGCGATGGCGTCGAAGCCCAGGTAGGACAGGACCGCGACGGAGACCGCGCCGAGCACGGCGGCCGTCGAGAAGCCGCCGAGCGAGCCGTCGCCCGTGAAGGGGGAGAGCCAGCCGCGGTGCTCGGCGCCCCGGGCCAGGACGGTCACCGCCGAGACCAGGAACACCAGCAGGACCGCGATCTCCATGGCCAGCACGGCGAAGCCCACGCGCGCGGCGGCCCGTACGCCCCACAGGTTCAGCAGGGTGGTCACGACCACCGCCAGAGCCGTCCACACCCACCGGGAGACCTCCGGGACCAGGGCGTTCATGGCGATCCCGGAGAACAGGTACGCGACCGCCGGGATCAGCAGGTAGTCGAGCATCGCCATCCAGCCGGCGATCAGCCCGGGGCCCTCGCCGAGGCCCTTGCGGGCGTACGTGAAGACGGAGCCGGCCTGCGGGGCCACCCGCACCATCTGCGCGTAGGAGAAGGCCGTGAAGGCCATCGCCACCGTCGCGACGAGGTAGACGAGGGCGACGGCCCCGTGCGATTTGGCGTCGAGGGTGCCGAAGACTCCGACCGGGGCCATGGGGGCGATGAAGAGCAGCCCGTAGACCACCAGGTCCCGGAATCCGAGACTGCGGCGCAACGAGGTGCCGGGCGTGGTGCCGGGCGGGCCGGGCGGGGTGCCGGGCGCGGACGCCATCTTTCCTCCGGAAGTGTGGCCGGTGCGGACGTTCGCCCCAGTTTGTGCCGAACGGGGGACCCGCGGCCTGCTGGACACCCCCGTACGATGGAGCCCATGACTGCTGACGCCCCCGCTACCGCATCCCGCCGCGTCCTGCTCGCCGCCCCGCGCGGCTACTGCGCGGGCGTGGACCGTGCCGTGATCGCCGTCGAGAAGGCCCTCGAACAGTACGGTGCGCCGGTCTACGTGCGGCACGAGATCGTGCACAACAAGTACGTCGTGAAGACCCTGGAGAACAAGGGCGCGATCTTCGTCGAGCGGACGGAGGAGGTCCCCGAGGGCTCCATCGTGATGTTCTCCGCGCACGGCGTGGCCCCCGTGGTGCACGAGGAGGCGGCCCGCGGCAAGCTCGCGACGATCGACGCCACCTGCCCGCTGGTCACCAAGGTGCACAAGGAAGCGATCCGCTACGCGAACGAGGACTTCGACATCCTCCTCATCGGCCACGAGGGCCACGAGGAGGTCATCGGCACCTCCGGCGAGGCCCCGGACCACATCACCATCGTGGACGGCCCGCACGACGTGGAGAAGGTCACCGTCCGCGACGAGTCGAAGGTCGTCTGGCTCTCGCAGACCACCCTCTCCGTCGACGAGACGATGGAGACCGTCGACGCCCTGAAGACCAAGTTCCCGCTGCTCGTCTCGCCGCCGAGCGACGACATCTGCTACGCCACCTCGAACCGCCAGGAGGCGGTCAAGGTCATGGGCAAGGACTGCGACCTGGTCATCGTCGTCGGCTCCAAGAACTCCTCGAACTCGATCCGCCTCGTCGAGGTCGCCCTCGACGCGGGCGCCGGGGCCTCGTACCTCGTGGACTTCGCGACCGAGATCGACGAGGCCTGGCTGGAGGGCGTCACCACCGTCGGCCTGACCTCGGGCGCCTCGGTGCCGGAGGTGCTGGTCGACGAGGTCCTCGAGTGGCTGGCCGCGCGCGGCTACGGGGACGTGGAGATCGTCAAGACGGCCGAGGAGTCCATCGTCTTCTCCCTGCCCAAGGAACTCCGCCGCGACCTGCGCGCGGAGGCGGCGGAGCTCGTGAAGTAGGACCGAAGCAGACCCCTCCACGGCAGGGCGCTCCGGCGGGTCCTTCTCTACGGTGGAGTCCATGGAGATCTTCGGCGTGGACATCGGCGGTTCCGGGATCAAGGGCGCTCCCGTGGACCTGGACCGTGGCGGCCTGGCGCAGGAGCGCCACAAGGTGCTGACACCGCGGCCGGCCACCCCCGACGGGGTGGCGGGCGGCGTCGTCGAGGTGGTGCGCCACTTCGACTGGGACGGCCCCGTGGGGGTGACCTTCCCCGGGGTGGTCACCGGCGGGGTGACCCGGTCGGCGGCCAACATGGACAAGGCATGGGTCGGTGTGGACACCGCGGCGCTGCTCTCCTCGCGCCTGGAGGGCCGTCCGGTGACGGTACTGAACGACGCGGACGCGGCCGGCGTCGCGGAGATGGCCTACGGGGCGGGGCGCGGGGTCGGCGGCACCGTCCTCCTGCTCACGCTGGGCACCGGGATCGGCAGCGCGCTGTTCACGGACGGGCGGCTGGTGCCCAACACCGAGCTCGGCCACCTGGAGCTGAAGGGGCACGACGCGGAGACGCGGGCCTCGGTGAAGGCGAAGGACGACGGGGACCTGACCTGGGAGCGCTGGGCGCACCGGCTGGGGAAGTACCTGGCGCACGTGGAGATGCTCTTCTCCCCGGACCTGTTCATCATCGGCGGAGGCGTGAGCCGCAAGCCGGAGAAGTTCCTGCCGCTGATCCAGGGCGTACGGGCCCGGATCGTGCCGGCGGAGCTGCAGAACAACGCGGGCATCGTGGGCGCGGCGATGGCCGCGCGGGCGGCGGCCCAGTAGCGGAGCGGCCGCCGCTCAGGCGACGCGGCGGGGCATCCGCCGGCGGCCGATCAGGACGGCCTTGCGCACCACCGCGATCAGCGCGGCCACCAGCGTGCCGGCGTACAGCCAGCCGGCGTGCAGGGACAGCACGGACACCAGCGCCATCACCTCGCCCGCGAAGCCGCCGGAGCCGCCCGACACGGGCCACGCTCCGGCGGCGAAGGCGATGGGGACGCTGATCGGCGCGGTGATCAGGTCGGCGGGCCGCACCCACAGGGCGGTGGCGGCCGCGACGGGCAGGAAGAACAGGCCGTAGACGAAGAGCGAGGCGTCGAACAGCAGCCAGTCGAGGCCGCCGACCAGGAACATCGCGGCGCAGGCGAAGAGCCCGCCGCCGAGCCCGGTCAGCCGGGGCCGCGGCAGCCTGCGTACCGGGGGCTGCCCGGGGGCCCGCTCCGCTGGGTGACGTACCGTACGCGCCTTGTATCGCTCCACCCCCCAAAACTAGGCGGGGAGGCCGCCGATCCCGTGCCCGGACACGCGTACATCGGGGCGCCCTCATCGGAAAGTAAACTGCTCCTTGGCCCACTCCGGGCCGCCGCCCCCTCCAGCTACGGGAAGTCGCCAACGTGTCGCTCACGATCGGAATCGTCGGCCTGCCGAATGTCGGCAAGTCGACCCTGTTCAACGCCCTGACCAAGAACGACGTGCTGGCGGCCAACTACCCGTTCGCCACGATCGAGCCGAACGTCGGCGTCGTCGGCGTTCCGGACGCCCGCCTCGGCGTCCTGGCCGGCATCTTCGGCTCGCAGAAGCTCCTCCCGGCCACGGTCGACTTCGTCGACATCGCCGGCATCGTGCGCGGCGCGTCGGAGGGCGAGGGCCTCGGCAACAAGTTCCTCGCGAACATCCGCGAGTCGGACGCGATCTGCCAGGTCATCCGCGCCTTCAAGGACGAGAACGTCGTCCACGTCGACGGCAAGGTCTCGCCGAAGGACGACATCGAGACCATCAACACCGAGCTGATCCTCGCGGACCTCCAGTCCATCGAGAAGGCGGTGCCGCGCCTGACGAAGGAGTCCCGCCTCCAGAAGGAGAAGGTCGCGGTCCTGGCGGCCGTCGAGAAGGCCCAGAAGATCCTCGAAGCGGGCGACACCCTCTTCTCCCAGGGCATCGCCAAGGGCACGGAGCAGGGCGACCTCCTGCACGAGCTGCACCTCCTCACGGTCAAGCCGTTCCTCTACGTCTTCAACGTGGACGAGGACGAGCTGACGGACGAGGCATTCAAGGCCGAGCAGAGCGCGCTGGTGGCCCCGGCCGAGGCGATCTTCCTGAACGCCAAGCTGGAGGCGGAGCTCATCGAGCTCGACGACGAGGAGGCGCTCGAGCTCCTCCAGTCGGTCGGCCAGGAGGAGCCCGGCATGGCCACCCTCGGCCGCGTCGGCTTCGACACCCTGGGCCTGCAGACCTACCTGACGGCCGGCCCGAAGGAAACCCGCGCCTGGACGATCAAGAAGGGCGCCACCGCCCCCGAGGCCGCCGGCGTGATCCACACGGACTTCCAGCGCGGCTTCATCAAGGCGGAGATCATCTCCTTCGAGGACCTGGTCGCCTGCGGCTCGGTCGCCGAGGCCCGCGCCAAGGGCAAGGCCCGCATGGAGGGCAAGGACTACGTCATGCAGGACGGCGACGTGGTGGAGTTCCGCTTCAACGTGTGACGCGTCACATAGCATCACGTGGCTGATCTGGCAAACATGCAGGTCAGAAGGGGTCCACTCCTCCGGGGGTGGGCCCCTAGCTTTTCACCGTGCTGGATAGGTGCTGGATAATCTGACACCTCATCACCCCTCACCACCCCTCGTCACCCGCACCGTGCTGGATCGGTGCTGGATGGTGAAAGGACCCTTGGGGCGAGCAGAAGAGCCCCGGCTCTCTCCTCTCGGACGAGGGATGAGCAGGGGCTCCAGGGTGCTTACGGCTTTCGGTGTCGGCCCTTGCCGGGGGCTAGCGGCTGGTCCGCAGGGGCGCGCGCGGCAGCTGTCGGGGCGTTCGCCTCCGGGTACAGGATGAGTTTTGCCTCGGTCAGGTTGAGTGCGAACCCGTGAGGCTCCCAGGCGTGACCGTTCCACCGCTCGATAGCCCTCGGCGCAGCAGGGTTCACGTGCGAGCCATGGGGGTTGTCGCCAGAGGAGATCGAGACGGCCCGCAGCCGACCGATCTTCGCGTCCCGGCGCTCCGCCCACTCCGACAGGGATTCGTCGTCCATTCCGCGAGCCTAGTGGCCTGAGATTCCCGTGACGGGCTGTCCTGTCAGTGCCTGGGCGACCTGCCAGAGCATCCCACCCCTTGACGCCTTCGTCAGAACGATGTCCCCCGGCTGGAGGACGGAATCGACGAAGGCCGCGGCGGTCGCGTTGTCGGCGACCATCGCCACGTCCGGCACGCCGGCCGCTCCGGCGGCAAGGGCGAGCTGCTGAGCCATCTCGCCTCCGACCGCTACAACCAGGTCAACGCCGTATTCCGCTGCCATACGGCCTACCTCACGGTGGGCCTCCACGGCCTCGTCACCCAGCTCCAGCATCTCGCCCAGTACGGCGATGCGTCGCACGCCCCCGGTCTCGATCTCGGTCATCAGGACTCTCCGTTGTGCACGAGGGGGGCGAAGGTGATGGCGCGACCCGTATAGGAAGCGGCCAGGCGACTAAGCGGAACTCGATCGTGCGTTTGCCCCCAAGCCGACGGGTCACGGAAGAGGATCTGCGGATCGGGACCATCTTCGTAACCGCGAAGGATGATCAGGTGGCCGCCAGACCTCCCGTCTTCGGGAAGCTGCTCGGTCACGGAGACAATGAGCGGTGCGGAATCCATCCGGGCAAGCAGCCCCTCGACGGGGACGGGTTCAGCGACGGACTGCACTCCAAGGTCGTCAGCCAGGCTCGCAATCCCCGCGTGGAGCGCTCCACGCGGGGTGAGTACCTCGTGCTTGACCGCGAGCTTCAGGAGTTCCGTGACGGTGGGCGCATCCTGCCCATAGGCGAGCAGGATGGCCCTCAGTGATGCCAGGCCGCACGCACGGTTGGACCATTCGATCCTGTCCCCGAGTGCCCATCCCCCATGGTGCGCCCATTCGGCGGGAGTGATGAGCTGTCGGCACAGGGGGACATCGTGGACGCGCGGCACAACGGCAGGGCTCCTACGGGGAGACGGCAGCCTCCCGAGTCGCCGTGCTGCCGGAGAACGCGGGAGAGGGCAGGGGGACATCGTACGGCTGGCGGGTCAGGGCCTCGTGTAGGAGCGCCAGTACAACGTCGGTGTGTGTGAGCCCAACCATCGCGGCGCCGACCACGAAGTTGCTCTCTCGGGACATGCCCGGAGTGCTGTTGACCTCCAGCACGTACGGGTCGCCGGCCTCGGTGAGGATGAAGTCCACGCGAGCGGAGCCGCGGAGCCCAAGGCCGCTCCAGAGCGCGGTGGCGTGTTCGTTGATCTTGTCGAGCACCTCGGGTGTCAGCTCGGCGGCCCTGACTGCCACGCCGCCCTTCGAGTCCACATCGAGCTTGGTGTCGGCGTCGTAGAACTCCGCGTCGGTCGCCTCGGTGGCCAGCGGGGGGAACACGACCACGTTGCCGCCGGGCAGTTCCAGCATGCCGACGGTCATCGGTACACCGGTCATGTACTCCTCGACGAGGATGTTGCTGCCTTCCTCGCCGGCCGCCTCTTCCAGGGCCATGGCGAGGTCCGCCTGCTCGCGGACCAGGCTCATGCCGACGCTCGACCCTCCGAAGGGCGGTTTGACCATGACGGGCCGCCCGTTCCACTGGGTCGCGCCACCGTCCGACCACACCCACCAACCCGGCGTGGGGACACCGAGGGTCAGCATGACCCGCTTGCACATGATCTTGTCGGCGGCCACGGCCGACGCTCCGACCCCGCTGCCGCAGTACGGCACGCGCATGTAGTCGAGCAGGCCTTGCAGGCGGCCGTCTTCACCGTAGGGCCCGTGGAGGTTGGAGAGCGCGACGTCGTACGTGGACAGCTCCAGGATGAAGTCGACCTCGCACGGGTTCAGCTCCTGCCAGGCAGCGCCGATCTCGTCCAACGCCCCGGCGAGCGCGGTCACGGATCGCTGGTCCACGGGGCACTTCGAGTGGTAGAGCCGGTCCTCGGCCGACACCGGGCCGTAGACCAGGGCGACCCTGAGCCCCTGGTGGTCGCGCTGCCACTCATGAAGGGCCGCGGTGGCCTCCTGCACGGCGGCTTCCGAGCTAGACGTGAGGAAGAGAGTCATGCGAGTACTCCTTCGAAGGTGTTGGTGACCGGGCCTCCGACCCACTGCGTCTGCTCGGGTCGGTTGTTGTGGGAGCGGACCGTGAGCGGCTCGCCGGCACGGTTGTGGACCGTGACGGGGCGAGGGCCGACGAGCCCGCGCATCCTGGCGGCGACGACGGCGGCGACGGCTCCGCTGCCGCAGGACAGGGTTTCCTCTTCGACGCCACGCTCGTACGTCCGGATCTTCAGCTCCTGGTTGCCGAAGGGCTGGACGAAGTTGACGTTCGTCCCCAGCGGTGCGAGGGCCTTGTGGTGGCGTACGAGTCGTCCGATCAGTGCCGCGTCGACCGCGTCCACGTCGTCCACAATGGCGACGACGTGCTCGGTGCCGGTGTGCACGCTGTCGAACCAGGTCGGCTTGCCGTTGATCACGGCTTGCACGCGGCGCGGGTCGATCATGCCGACCTCGGCGGTGACCCACACGGAGTCGCCCGTGACGCTCGCCTCGTGCATGACCCCGGCCATGCGAAGACGCATCTCCTTGTATCCGTGGTCCTGCTGCGCGGCCCAGGCGGAGCACCGGAGGGCGTTGCCGCACATAGTGGCTACGGAGCCGTCCGCGTTGAAGCAGTCGACTTCCAGGACGGCCGGCTCATCACTGACCAGGCTGCTGATGACGAGCCCGTCTGCACCGACCCCGGTACGTCGGGCGCAGAGGCGTGCGGCTTCCTTCGGCCATTCCCGGTCGACAGCCGGCGAGAGGTCGGTGAGCAGTACGAAGTCGTTGCCTGCCCCGTGGACCTTGCGAAAGCGCATGGCGAAGCTCCTTGCGGCTTGAGGTGAGGAAAGTGGTGCTGCGGGCGTGCGGTGATCAGCGCGGGGTGAGAGGCCGGTAGACGGTCAGGGCCTTGCGCATGATCAGCGGTGCCCGTCCGGCGAAGTGCAAGATGCGGTGACCCGAGGTGCTGGCGGTCCTCATGTCCTGGACCCGCTGGAAGCTGCCGTTGAGGTACAGGAAGTCGCCTACGCGGACATCGCTCGGCAGCGTGCTCGGATACGCGACGGTTCCGACCGGAGGAGTCGGCCTGGCCTGCGGCCCATGAATCCTGCGCTCGGGCATTAGCTCCGCCAGATGGCGAACAGGAGGACGCCCCCGATGGCCAGGTAGGCGACGACGTAGGCGACTTGCTGATTTCGCGAGCTCATCGGGAGCCGATCAGGAGCCCTTCGAGGCGGCCGCGGAGGGCCGGTATGCCGACCTCATCGAAGGGCACCCAGGCCACCGCACCCGTTTCGAGCATCGAGGGGAACACGGCGCCGGAGTGCGCGCGGAACAGGTAGCGGATGCCGACGCGGAGACGAGGGCCGTAAGGGTGCCGGCCTGCGGGCGTCACGTCGACCAGGAAGGGGCTCTCCCTGCCGGGCTCGGTCCACACGTCCCGGATGCCGGCCTCCTCTGCCAGCAGGCGGAGTGCGGCGTCACGCAGGGAGTCATCCTGATCCTCGGGCTCGGCCTCCGCGAGGGCGTAGTCGCCCCCGTGGCGCAAGCAGAGGACGCGCCCCCACTCGTCGACGATGACGGCCGCAGTCATCACGAGGGGGCAGCGCTGATCATGGGTGCACGTCCGGCGCCGTGAGTGATCCAGGGCCGCGTCGTACACCGGCATGATCGCCGTCTCCTCGGACGGGTGGGCCTGGAGGTAGCTGTGGAGCTCGCGGAGGATCTGGTCTTCCTCGACGCTCATGGCGCACCCAGCCCGTTGCGCTCGATGTAGATCCAGAGCAGCTGTCGCGTGAGGAGGGCTACGTCGCGAAGGTAGAGCCAGGCGCCAAAAGTCGGCGTGTTCTCGTTCGGCCGCTCCTGGTGCTCCATCAGGGCGCGGCCCTTGCGGGCGAGCTTCTGTACCTCGACGTCCTCAGCCGCCCCCAGGTCTTCGCCCAGCAAGACGTTCATGTGCTGGACGATGGCCGGCGTGACGGCGTCGATGTCCCCGCGGGTCGACGAGTGCAACTTCATGGAGAGCACTGCTTCAGTGCGTAAGGAGATGCTCTCGACATCAACGGAGAGCCGCTCGACCTCCGCCGTTTCGATTTCCTTGCCGGTACTTGCCAAAGCCATCCCTGCCTCCTCTGGGCAAGTTCAGGAGCCGTGGCACAAAGCTAGAGATGGAGCCGATCGGAGCGCCAGGAAGTTGCCCGCACTTGCCAGCCGTTAGGAGAACGTGCCGTAACTTGCCGCACACGAGACGAACTTGCCTGAGCTTGCCAGCCGATCAGTGGAACGATTCGATAGCGGTGGTGATTATTTCTCGCGCAGCCGAGCCGAAGACAGCCATCTCGTAGAGTTCGGCGAAAGTCTGTGCGTACATGCGGAGTTCATGCTCCTGCTCCACGGTGAGGTGGGCCGAAACCAGCTCGACCTTGACCGTGCGGTCATCGAACATGAAGAATCCCTCGACCGGCATGAGCGAGCGCTCGACGTCACGGGGGATGATTCCGATGACCACTCTCGGCAGGGCCATGACGCTCAGCAGATAGCCGAGTTGGCCCACCATCACGTCCGTTCCGCCCATGCGGTTGTAGAGGGCACTTTCCTCCAACAGGATGGCGAATGTGCGCTGCGTATATACGATCTTCTGCTTCTCAAGGCGAACCTCAACAGCCGCATCAACGTCGTCGGTCGTGTTGCGACGGTCGCGGATGGAGGTAAGCAAGGCCTTGATGTAGGACGCTGTCTGCACAGGGCCGGGGATCAGCCACGGAGAGTAGAACCGAAACTGCTGGGTTCTGTCCCAGAGGGGAAGGGCTGATTGCTGGGCCTGCTTTAGCCCGTTACCTTCCAACTGCTGCCACTGGATATACATGCCTTCGATGCGGCGAGCAGTCCGGACGAGGTTCTCTGCTTCCTCCTCAACACCGCACGCGGCGCACCAATCACGAAGATCGCGCTCCGAGGGCGCCCGTGTGGCGCTCTCGAAACGCGATGCCTTCGACTCGTGCCACCCCAGCCTCTCTGAAAGGGCTCGTTTGGTCAGCCCGGCCGCTACCCGGACTTCTGCGAGCCTCTTCCCGAGCGCCTTGCGCGCTTCCTGCGCGCTCGAAGATGCCGGTTCCATATTGGTGACGTTCCTATGTGGTGCTCAGCGGATTCGGAACTCGGCGTGCGGGATCGCCCTGCTCCAGACGGACTCGAAGGCATCCTCACAGAGCTTTGCGAGCTCCGGATCTTCGGTGATCTCGGGCTCTGTGGGCTCGCCTTCCCCATCGAAGTGGTTCAGGTACACCAGCCCGGAATCGAACAGCCAGAAGTCGTTCGCCGGCACAAGCAGGTCGGAAGCCTCCCGACGAGGAAGCCAACCAACCTGCTCGCCTGCGGCGATGTTCAGCCCCTCCGTGACCTCATGCTCAAAGCGGATGTACTCACTCGCGGGCATCGACACGATGCGGGCTCGACGTACTACGACGCCTCGCGAGACCGCTTCCGAGACGATGGAGTGCCAGGCTGACCACCGCTCGGCCGGATCGATCGGCCTGCCGGCCTTCCAGTCGACGAAAGTCGAGTGCGTCTTGCTGTACGCGTCCCGGCTCTCCAGGTGAACGGCCGTCCGCTGGGTGCCGCCGAACAGGTCCTTAAACGTCGGGGGACTCGACACCCTTCTCCTCCTCCGGCTCGGCGCCCTTGGGGCCGACCTCCCTGTCGGCTTCCAGGAAGAACTGCACCATATAGCGGGGGATCTCGACCGCCCCCTCGTGCGGAGGGAGCTTCAGCTGCTTGAGTCGCTCTTCGTCCACAACGTTGTACCCCTGGACGAGGTACCTGTCCGTCTCCTCGTCCAAGTAGATCGTGGGCGAGTTGCCGTCAGGGCTGTTCGGGTCCTTACCGAGCATGCGCAGGGCCATGATGTCCTCCTCCGTCGCCGGTGACGCTTCCCATGCCAGAGCTTGCCCTCGCCTTCACTGGAAGACGAGGAACTTGCCCAAACTTGCCGGGACTTCAACGGTGACTCTATGCAGGTAGAGGGGGAGGCGTGAGAAGTCGATCAGCCGTTCGCGGGCCCCAGGGTTGGCCGAATGGGGCTGATCGACGTCCTGCCCGGCTTAGGCCGCGCCCTCCGACACTTCGTCGTAGCCGTCCACATATTCATGGCCGTTCAGCCAGGCTGCCAGCTTCCCCACCCCTCGCTCGCACCGGTACCGCGCTGCTCTTCCGGTCACGCCTTGGAGGGCGCCAGCCTCGTCATCATGGATGTCCGCGCCGTAGCGAAGGATCAGGGCCTGGCGCTCGCCGAGCGAGAGCGGCGCTGTCATCCACGCATGCCGAATGTCGGCGAGGTGGGCGAACAGGATTCCCGCGGCCTTCTTATCAACAGTGCCCTTGGGCATGTCCGCGTCGGGTGCCTGGAGGTTTCGGATGCCGTACGCAGCCTCTACGTCCCAGACGGCCGGCAGGAGGTGCTCAACGAGCCGCCGGTCGTAGCCGCTCACCGCTCGGCCCTCCCGGCCGCTTGCTGGGCGGCCTCGTACGAGGTGTGGCCGACGCGGTGCCGGGCCTCGGTGAGCCAGCGGTCCCGGAGGCGCTGCGACAGCCAGCGATGAAGCAGGCCGGGGCCGGACTCGGAGAGGAGGCGTCGAACGTCGGGAGACCGCTCGGCGCAGACGAGGACGGCCTCTTGGAAGGCGTCGTCGTACTCCAGGGTCAGTCCGTAGTCGCGAGCGAAGCCGCGGGCCACGGCCTTGGCCACGCTGTCGACCTGCGGCTCGGCAAGCACGGACCAGTCGACTGCTGTAGGGGCTTCGGCTGATTCGAGATCGGCGAGACTCAGGCTCATCGGACCACCTCCTTGACCGGCACCTGGCCATCCTTGGTCACCATGACCGTCAGGCCGGGTGCCCCGACCGTGCCGGTGCGGTGGCGCCACCACGTCGACTCGGACTCCATGGCCGGCACCTGGACGAACGTCCGGGGGCCGTCGGTGTCGATCAGTTCGTGGTGGAGATGTCCAGCCAGGAGCAGATCAGCCGTGTGCATGGCGGACGCCTTGTTGAAGGACTGGCCCTTCCACCATTCGAAGTGACGGCCGGCACGCCACTGATGACCGTGGGCGTGTGCCACCACGGTGCCCGAGCAGTCCACGACGACCGTGAGTTCGTCCGAGTCCGGCACGTAGATCTCGACGTGGGCGAAGTCTCGGCCAGCGAGCGCCAGGGCCTCACTGACGGAGATCAGGGCCTCTGTGTCGTGGGAGTCGTCATACCGGGTCACGCCCTTGCCGCCTGGCCGTACGGCCTCACCGTGATTGCCGGGTACGGCCACGACCGTGAGGCGGGAGACGAGGGGTGCAAGCTTCACGATGGCGTAGGCCATCAGGCGGCGAGTAAGGCGGATCTGCTCGGTCAGGGTGAGCGGGGTCCTCCACACGTTCGCGCCCCCCTGGGACACGAAACCTTCGACGTGATCGCCGAGCCAGGCGAGGTGTACGTGGTCGATGGTAAAGCGCTTGCGGTACTCGGAGAGCAGCACGGCAGCTCGGTCGATGCACTCCATCGACCGGCGGAGGGTGCCTTCCGGGCCATCGCCGTCGGCCTTGCCGAACTGCATGTCGCCAAGGGCGATGACGTAGCTCCACTCACCCTCGGCGCGCTCGGCCAAGCGTACGGGCGGGGTGTAGTTGTCGAAGACCGCGAGCAGCTCGTCGAGGCTGGGCCGTTCGGCCACGCTGCTCTTGCGCCGACCGAAGTTGAAGCGTGCGGAGACGCCGGTCTCGCCGCCCGGCATCGTCCACTCAGACGACCGGAATGCCGTGACCTCCCATTCGGCTGGGTCGAGCTGGTGTGCGCGAAGTACGTCGGCCGCCGTCGATTCGGGGTCGATGCCCTGAGGGCCACGCACCGTGACCTCCGCCGCGTCTCCGGCCAGCTCGATCCGTCGGGTGAAGTCCCGTTCGGGGTCGACCTGGCGGGCCGGGAGAGAGGGGCCTACGGGCTTGGAGAGGAGTTCATCAAGCAGGGTGTCGCTCAAGGGGGGTCGCCCCTTCCTGGCGCAAGAGGCGCCGGTAGGTACGGATGGTTGAAGCGGAGACCGGGTGCCCGTGTCGGTGGAGAATCCCGACGAGTTCCTCGGCCGCCGTGTCCTGGAGGAGGTGTCGCTCGAAGGCTTCGCGCTCGCGGCCTTCCAGGGCTTCCCAGATCGCAAGCAGGCGGGGGCCGGGGCGTCCCGGCAAAGGGCTCTTCATGCGGGTTCCTGGTCGAGCTGTTCGACGGCGGCCGTTGCCAGTGCGGCCACCTGGATAAGTCCGGAGCGGGCGGTCACCGTGTCCGCTGAGGCGATGGCTGTATTGAGTGCGGCCAGGAGCTCGGCGTCCCAACCGGGGTGGTCGGCCAGTGAGCGGGCGAAGGCGATTTCGGCCCAGCGATCGGCTTCCCGGCGGTAGTGCAGTCGGGCGCGGTCGGGCCGGAGCCCTCCGCCCAGTGGGCGGCCCTCGTCGGGGAGCACCTTGCGCTCGGCCCTCACCTCGGCCAGCACTGCGGCGGTCGGGTCTAGCCTGCGGGGCTGTCGCTTCACGGTGGTCTTCTCGGTCACTTGGCCTTCTCCTCTGCGAGCAGGTCGTATAGGGCTTGGGCGCCTCCGGCCTTGTAGGTCTCGGTCACGTCGCCAACGTGTAGTCGGACGCCCGCAGCGGAGCGCAGAGACCGGGTGACCTTGGCGGTGAGGCGGGCGCCGGCATCGTCCGGGTCGGACCACACCCAGACGCGGGAGAAGCCCGCGAGCATGCGGCGGTGCCGGCCGAAGAACATCTCGACGCCGGGAGCACCTGCGGAGTGCCAGCCGATCTTCCGGAGGATGATCCGGTCGAGTTCGCCTTCGCCGAGGTGGATCTCCTCCCCGGCCTGGTGGATGGAGTCGACGCCGTAGATCCTCGGAGGGTCGCCGGGCATCGTGTTGTACTTGCCGTGCCCCAGGGCCCGGTGGTCGTGCTCCTCCAAGCACCGGAAGCGGATGGTCACGGTGTGCCCGTCGTGGGCGAGGTAGGGGATGGCTAGCATTCCGCGGTAGCGGCCGTGGCCGGGCAGGGGGTCAGTGACGACGCCAAGCCGGTACGTATCCACCTCCTCCTCGCCGATCCCTCGATCGGCCAGGTACCGGGCGGCGTCCGCCGTAAGAGCTGCCTGATAGGTGCTCGTCGCCTCCTCCAGCATCGTCCGCTGGGAGGCCGAGAGAGGCCGCAAGGGTTCGCGCTCCGACAAAGCTGGTGCTCTCCTTCTGCATGATCAACGTGTATGAATCGCCGCCCTGGCCGCAGCTATGGCACTTCCACAGGCCCTTGTTCTCGTCCACCGAGCACGAGGGGGTGCGGTCCTCGTGCAAGGGGCACGCGACCATGCCGGTTCGGGTCATCGAGACCCCGTAGTGCTCCAAGACGGCCACCAGGTCGGGCCTCGGCTGATCTCCGTCGTCATGCCGGCCGATGTCGCGGAGTCTCATGCGACCCTCCGTCCACGGAAGTGGGCGGCGTGCCTGTCCCACCCCAGGTCGTCGAGGCCATCCGGCTCCGGCTCACCCAGCAGGTCGGCAAGCTCACGGGCGAGACGACGATGCTCGGCCACCTCCTCGAACTGCCTCATCGGTCGGCCTCGCCCGGGAGGCCGAAATACTCGGCAACCGTCGTGAGTACGTAGGCCTCCCGCCAACTCGCCCCACGGCGGCGGACGATGGCCACCGCATCAACGTCTGCTGGGGCCAGTCCACGATGGCGGGCGTAGTTGTCCCGCTCGCGCTGGGCCTCACGTACGAACACGCTGGGCTTGAAGGTGGCGTTCTTCGCCTCGATGATGAGAGGGCGCCCGCCAGGCCGCCGGACGATGTGATCGCCTTCGTCGTCCTTGCCGGTGAGGCGGAGGCGCTCGATGTCGAAGCCTGCTTCCCGAAGGCGATCTCGAAGCTCGGACTCCCAGTCGGCTCCTCGCCGCCGGTTCCGGCGGTTTCGCGCTGCTACGTCAGTCAACTCTTACATTCCTCACTGTTTCAGGGCGTCGAGAGGGGACCACTGACGTGGTGCGAGCGCGGAGAACCGGGTGATGTCCGGGTGGCAGCGCAGGGTGGCGTACCGGCGTGCTGTCGGATCGGAGGGCCCCATGCGTTGCTTGATCACGGCGATCCGGTATTCGAGGCTGGACGGGTCCAGTGCGACGGAGAGTGACAGCTCCGGTTTCTCGGACAATCCGCCCTTGACTTGATCACGCGACGGTGGCGCCCATGGGTCGCTCTTGGCCTCCCACGACTTGTCGGAGGCGTGGTGCAGGACAATCACCGTCGCGCCAGTAGCGCGAGCCAGCTCCGTCAGGCCCGACATCACGGCCATCTGCTCCGTGTAGTCCGACTCCGCGTTCTCGAAGTCCATCAAGTTGTCGAACACCAGGACTTCCGGATAGGCGTCCCAGAGTTCGATGTACGCCTCCAGCTCCTCATCGACGTTCTTCCAGGTGATCGGGCTACCGAACGAGAACGTGATGCGTGAGCCCGCAAGGGCGGTTAGGTACTCCTCGCGGTGCCGGCCGCCTGCCGCCATGCCCGCCTCGACCATCTCGGTCGTGTCGCCCGTCGCCATGCTCGCCAGGCGTGAGGAGGCGGTGAAGGCGGACATGTCCGCCGAGAAGTACAGGGTCGGCAAGTTCATCTGGGCGACCCAGAAGAGGGCCAGGCCCGACTTCTGGGTGCCGGATCGGCCCGCGATCATGATGACCTCGCCCTGGCGTGGGCGGCAGCCGAGGTTGTAGAGGGCCTCGAACGCGGCAATGCGGGGGAGTTCGCGGCCCGCTTCGGCATGGAGGGTCAGGGACCGTCCAGGGGTGAGCACTCGGTCGGCTCCAATCGTGAAGGGGGAGGGGGCGACGGCGAGGCCGCCCCCTCCTGCTGGCCGATGCGTCAGTCGAAGGTGGGCGCTGCGGTCACCGCGGCCTCGACGGCCTTGTCGCGCTGCTCGGCGTAGGCGATGACCTGGGCCCGGATCGCCGGATCGTTGACCTGCCGCCACACCCACGCGGGGTGCGCGCCGGGCTTCGTGGGCGGCACCTGGGCGACGGTGACGAGGACGGCGCTGTCGACCATCGTCTCCAGATCGCGGGCCAGGACGGTCTGCTCGATTCGCATCCCCTTCGAGACCTCGGGTGTCAGCGCAGAGAGCTGCTCCGGGGTCCGGAAGACGGATACGTCACAAAGTGCGCTGTCCTTGGGGCCGTTGGGGGTGGGGCGCTGTCGCTCCCACGCCGAGACCTCGACGAGGATGGCGACGGAGTCGGCCACTTCCTTCGGCTTGAACCAACCGCCGGCCTGCGTCGGGATGCTCTTGAGGTTCAGGGTCACTAGTGCTGATCTCCACTCTTTCGGTGAACGGGGTACGGGGTGTGGGGGAGGCGGGGCTTCAGCGGCCCGGCGGCGAGGACGACGGCGACAGCCGCGCCGAGAAGGCGGCGACCCATCACGACGCCTGGAGTGCTCGGCCGCGCGCCTTCCAGGCGTCCATGACGGGCGAATCGCTGAAGGCGGCTTGGTTCGTTGCCCAGAGGCGCCGCAGCTCATCAGCCGTTCGGCATGCGGCGATCTGCTCCAGGATGGCTGCGGACGGGCTACCCGTGGGGGCCGCCTGCGGTGCTGAAGTCGGTAGCGGGGAGGCCTGCGGGACGACATGCGCGCCCAGGTCGGACGCGATGAGCTCCGAGCCTCTGGCGAGCTGGCCGACCTCCACCAGAATCTCGTGAAGAGAAAGGGTGGTTACACTCTTGCAATCTAGCCCGAAGAAGAGGCAGAGCCTTTCGCGGAGGCTGTTCTCGGTGCCGCCGAAGGTAACCTCTGAGGCGCCTGCCCCATATGGGACTTTGATGATGATCGACTGACCCTCTTCGGGCATCGCTGCTCCCTTCACGCGGTCCGGGGACCTCCCCCGGTGCGTAGTTACACTCTATCAAACGATTCGCCGGGCTGAGCTGCCGAACTCGGCGAGTGCCCCCCGGGTGGATCGCATGCGGCGGATGTCGCGGGCCAGGAGCGCCGCCTCCCAGCCGACCCGCAGGTCTGCCCAGTACAGGGTGCACCTCGCCTCCCCGGCAGGCAGGTGGATGATCACGCCCCAGTCCTGAGATACGCCAGGCGCTTCGGTGTACGCAGCCGCAGCCTCCTCGGCCGGCACCACCGTCTTTCGCCATGCCGCCAGGGCCTTCTTGTCGCGCCCGTCCACCGGAAAGCGCGTGTGGTCGTAGCGCTCACCATGGGCGTAGACGGCGAGCTGGCTGGCCATTTTGAGGCCGCCATACTGCACCGATCCGGTCTTCAGGTCGCCGATCAGCAGGCCCTCGAACGGGCGGCCGTCAGGACCTGGGCCCGAGTAGTGCAGGAGGCGATCGAAGGTGCCACCTACGCCGAGTTCGTCCACGACGACGAACTGTTCGATGGCCACCGTGTCGAAGCCGACAGTCGCCATCTTGTACGCCGCCATGTCGGCCAGGTCGCGGTCCGACGCGCCAAGGGGCAGGGGCTCCCCGCGGTCTACGGCCTCGGAGAGCGTGTGCAGATGGGTGCCGTGCTCACGCTTCCTGTTCGCTCCGGCGAGGCTCACAGCCCGCTCGGTGAGCTCGTCCAGCGCGGCTTTGCCTTCCCGGCTGCCAGGGTCCAACTCTTTCACTCGTGCCACAAGGGCGGGCTCGCGTGATGCGCCAACGAGGGTCATGCGACCCTTCCAGGCGGTTAGGGCCGACTTGTCCTCAATGCAGTCGATGTACGTGGTCGTCCTCGTCAACGGCTTCGGAGTCCCGCCGCTCTTGGGTACGACGAGAGGGCGCCCCCATCCGTCACGAGGGACAGCAGGGGCCGGAAGGGCGGTCAGGGTCAGGGGCAAATCGGGCTCCAAGTGGCTAGGCGGCAGTCTGTAGGTAGAGGCGCACGGAGTCGTCCGCAAGCAAGGTCGGCTCGCATTCGTCCTGGTCAAGGAGTCCAAGGCCGCGCTGCTCGGCGACCTTGAGGATGCGGCGCAGGTGGTCCGGGGCATGGTTGGGGCTGACCGTGATGTGGCAGTCCGACTGGTCCTCGGCGACGTGCAGGGCGACGCCTGGCAGGTACAGGACTTCGGCCCGCCTGATCGGCTCGGCTTCACACATGGAGACCGCCCCCTGGTCATGCATCATCCGACGGCCCCTTTCCCCGTGCCGGCGCTTCCCCGCGCCGGACTGTCGAACGTTCGTGCGAGCCTAGATCCTGCCCGCAGGGTGACCCTTTGGTCAACCCTTGCAAACCGTACTGGACTCTGAGGTTCCGGCCCGAGTGATTTAGGACGCTTTCTAGGAATTGAAACAGCCTTTCATTTCGCCGTGTGAAATGAGCGCGGTCTCGTTTCATCACGTGAAACGAGAATCGGCGTCGACTCGTTTCGCCACGTGAAATGACGAGACGAATCCTTCTGGGGCGCACATAAGGTGGTCGATACAGCTAACCCAGCAAAGGATCAACATGCGCGCGATTGTGATGTCTCAGGCCGGCGGACCGGAGGTGCTCCGAGAGCTGGAGGTCCCGGATCCGAGGCCCATCGCAGGCCACCACGTGGTGACCGTGTCGCGGTCTGGCGTCAACTACGCCGACGTTCATGTGCGGCAGGGTGACTATCTGGCGCAGGTTGAGTACCCGATCATCCCCGGCAACGAAGTCATGGGGACGCTGGCCGACGGCCGCCGCGTGGTCGCCCTTTGCCAGGGCGGCGGCTATGCCGAGAAGGCCCTCGTGCGCCGCCTCCTGACCTGGGATGTTCCGGATGAGGTCAGCGACGAGCAGGCTGTGGCTCTGACCCTCCAGGGACAGTCCGCGTGGCATCTGCTGCATTCCGTGATCAGGATCACCAAGGGGGATTCGGTCCTGGTGCCGGCCGCGGCCGGTGGTGTCGGGTCCCTCGCTGTGCAGCTCGCGAAACTTGCAGGTGCCCGAGTCGTCGCCCTGGCGGGAGGCCCGGCAAAGGTCGAGCTGGTTCGCGCTCTGGGCGCCGACGTCGTCCTGGACTCGTCCTGGACGGAGAGCCTCACGGCTCGCATCATCGAAGCCAATGAGGGCCCCGTGTCGTGTGCGCTGGAGATGACGGGGGGCGAGGTTTTCGACTCAACTCTCGCTGCTCTCGCCCCTCGTGGTCGCATGGCCGTCTATGGATGCGTGTCGGGGGAGCGGCGTTCACCATCCATCACGGACCTCATGCAGAAGTCGCAGTCCGTATCGGGATTCTGGCTGCCGAACCTTTACGGCGTGCGCTACGCCCTGCGCGACTCGATGGCCGCCCTGTTCGCGGCCACGGCGCGCGGAGATCTGCGCCCTGTCGTAGGCACCTGCTACAACAGTGATGAGGCAGCGAGGGCGCACATGGATCTTGAGGCCAGACTGACGACGGGCAAGGTAATGATCAAGCAAACTCGGCAGTAACATCGATCTCTAAGTCTGCACTTCGCACAGGCGCAGACTTGAGACCACAGGTATTCGCGGCGCCGCCCAGGGAGGCGGCGCTGCGTTTTGTTCAGGGGAAGCAATGACCACGGCCAAGGGCACGGCACACGGCAAGCGGGTATTTCTAGTTCAGCGAGCATTTGCTGACCTCGACGGGGATTGTCACGGACCTGCGGCTATTTCCAAGGTGACGGGTCTCGACAGAGCAACCGTTTATCGAGTGCTACAGGACGGGCTCGCCGACGGAACTTTTGCCCAGGTGAAGGAGAATGGGCGCCAGCTCTATCGCCTTGGTCCTGGCGCGTTCCTGCTTTCGATGCAGGCGCTTGCGCAGACGCCCGATGAGGAGATGACGCACGCCGTCCTCGACAAGCTCCAGCGGTCGACGGGCGGGTTGGTTGCCTACTACGCGGTCGTCGGAACCAGGCGCATCTGTACGGACTACGCGATCGGGGACTTCGATCCGAAGTCGATCGGGATCGATCCGTTCGAGCTGGTCAAGTACAGTCGCTCCCTCCGCACGGGGGCGAGCGGGCGGGTAATCCTCGCGCACATGCCGGCACCCTTCCAGGAGAAGGTGCTCGCCGAGCAGGTGCCCGAAGGCGTCGGCCCGGGCGTCATCCGCGACAACGATGTGCTTGTCGAGTCGCTCAAGGACATCCTCGACTCCGGCTTCGCCGTCGGGCGGCAGGAATGCATGAGCGGCTGGGACTCCGTCGCTGTTCCCGTGATGTGGGATCAGACCATTCAGGGATCGCTCCTGCTGTGGATTCCGGCGCAGGAGATGCCTGAGGACGTGAGCGGGCTGGTCGCCGCAACACTCATGGCAGGCGAAGTGCTCAGCCGGATCGCAGCGGCGCCCTGAGGCGCCTCCGCGGCCAACCTGGGCGAAAAGCAGTGAGCCACCCCCGATCAATCTTGGGGGTGGCTCACGCTGCTATTGGTGGATCTCACTTATCCGTACTGCGAGGCTTTGCGGGATCTCCGGGGCGAATCGCGCGCACGATGTCGGTGTCGGATTCTTCCCGAGGGACCAGAAAGAATCCGTCCTCCGTCGTGGGGTCGTAATAGACCACCGCGTTGGCCTCTGCGAGACCCCGTTTCCAGGACGAAAGTCGAGTCTCGTCGTAATCCGAGAGAGGCTTTAGGTTTGTGTCGCCCTGCTCGACGGCGCGGCGCCGGGCCTCAAAACGGAGCATCACAAGGTCGTAGGCCCAGCGATGAGGCTGTTCTACCTTCCAGGGGATGAGGTCATTGTCGCGGGCGATCCGAAGTGGGAGACCAGCACGGTTCTTGTAGACGGCCCAATAGCTGGGCGTGGTCTCAGTCTCGTACTTCTCCTGGTACTTCTGCACCATCCAGGCGTACGACTTGCCCTCAGCGAGCCAGCGCTTTGCCTCGTCGTGGTTCTTGACTTTGCTCGCACGGCCCATGTGTCCACCCTTCCCTGGTTTGATGGTCCTCTCAAGAGTGCATGGCCATTGTTGCGGCAGCAGGCACGGCTCTACAGTGGCATGTAATAGTTGGACGAGTCAAGACGAACGAGGAGACGTAAGGGTTGTGCTGATCGAGGTAGAAGTTTGCGACGTCTGCCGGAGGGTCGGCGTCCCGGTCGCTAGTTACACCATTACGGAGCCGGGTAGCGGCCGCTCGGGCGTCACCGTCCGTTGCAGCGACGATGCCGCACCCTTCGAGGAGGTACTCGGCCAACCGGGCGAGTCCCCGGGGCCGGTCGACGAGCCGCAGTCTCGGCCGGCACCGCGGACTGCTGCACGCGCGGAGCCCAAGGGCCGACGAGCACGCAAGGTCGTGACCCTAGAGGAAATCGAAGCCGCGAAGGCTGCGGGCAAGGCGTAGGGAAACAAGGGAAGGCCCCCACCAGCGTTGACTGGTGGGGGCTGTGTCTGTCACTCGGTGTCGTCGCTCTCGGACGGGGCCACGACGCCAAGGGCGGTCATGATCTGGACGATGACCGCCACCTCGGGGCTGTCCGCGTACACGATGGCCGCGACGCTCACTGCGACACCGATCACGGCCAGAATCGCCCCGGCGCGTGTGCGGTATCGAACGGGCAGCAGGCTTACGAGGCTGGGCGGCTTCGAGCCGGGCATCAGCATCTTGCTCATCAGCGGCCTGCCGGAGCCATCAGGCGGGACCAGGTGGTCGGCCCCGGGTATCCGTCCGTGTCGGACCCGCTCCAGCCCTGTGCGCGCTGGAACGCTGCGGTCGCGGACCGGTCGGCCTCCGTGAAGCGCGGCCCCGGACCCTCCTTGTAGAAACGGCCGAAGCCGTGGGCCACGAGGCGCTTGCCGAGGGCCGTCACCGCCGGGTGGGTCTTCCCCAGGACGAAGGCGCCGCGGCCCGGGAACGGCGTGTCCCCGTTGTCGATGCCAGTACCGCTGACGGGCATGCCCGCCTTCACCCAGGAGTAAAGGCGGGGCCCGGGGCACTCGGTCGCGAATCCGTCCTTGTGGCCCTTCTTCGCGAGGCTCCGGCCGGTGCGCCGGCATGCCTCGTTGTACAGGGCGCGAGCAGATCGCAGGGCCGCCTCCGAGGGGGCCTGATCGCCGCCGATGGCGATCTGTACGCCGATACCGGAGCGGTTGTGGTCAGGGCAGTGGGCGCCCTGGAGGGTCCAGCCGCGACCCTCGTAGATCACGCCGTTCTGGTCGATGGCGAAGTTGTAGCCGATGCCCGACCAGCCCTGGGCGCGGTGGGTCCGCTCGATTGCCTGCGGAACCGAGCTGCCAGTCCGGCTGACGGGGTCGCCGCCGTCGTAGTGGACGAAGTATTCGGTGCGCTCACTCAGCGGCACGGTGTCCGGGGTGCCGTTCCACGGCTTTGCGCCCCAGGCCGAACGGGAGACGATGTTGATGCTCAGGAAGAACTCCTTGGTCATGACGAAGGCCCCGTCCGGAGTTCCGGAGGGGGCCTGGGTGCAGTGCGGGTCAGTTGGGTTCGGTGAGGTGCCGGTCGAGGCGCTCGGCGACGGCCAGGCGTTCGACACGTTCGTGGGCGATCTCGCGCCGGAGGGATGAGAGCTCTTCGGCGTGGTGTTCCTGGCCGTCGAGGACTCGGTCGAGGCCCCGGATGACGCGGTCGACGTCGTCGCGGAGGTTCGTTGTGTGGTCGTTGGAAACTTGCTCGCGGGCCTCTTGGGCGTGGTCGCGTACCTCTGCGAGCGCTGCGCCTTGGCGGCGGACGAGTTCGACCAGGACGCCGACCAGGGCCACCAGCACCGCGCCGGCCGCCGAGATCAGGGCTGCCTGGGCGGTGGGGGCGAGGGCTGTGGTCACGGGGCCTCCGCGAACCGGCCTTCGAGGGAGGCGAGCCGCCTTTCCAGGTCGGTGATGCGCCGTGACTGGTCCTGCACGACGGGGAGCAGGGCGACGCCGAGCAGGTCGTACCGGAGGGCGTCGATCTGGCCCTCCTCGTTGTACGTGACGATCTCAGGGAGGGTCTGCGCCACTTCCTCGGCGATCAGGCCGTACTCGTCCTTTCGGGCGTCGGGCTTGTCCTCGGTGGGCTTTCGGTCGTAGATCCGTGGCCGCAGCGCGAGGACGTCCTCAGGTCGGATGCGGATGTCCCGGACGTTCTCCTTGTAGCGGATGGAGCTGGTGTTCCGGCAGAACGTGCCGTCGCCCTCGACCCATACTGCGTACCAAGTGCCGGACCCGCTGGCCGAGTTGTTGTGTGGCTGCTTGGAGCCGTTGGCCCAGGAGATCGTGCCCCCGGAGTCGAGGTACTGACCATGCCAGTGATCTGTCGGCGGGAACTGGCCGGGCTTGCCGGAGATGTCGTTCCACCCATGGGAGTGCCCGGCTGGGGGGAACGTGGTCGGCTTGCCGGAGACCGACGCCCATTCGTGCTGATGTGACGAGGGCGGGAACGAGTTTGGCTTTCCCGTGACCTCGTCCCAGTCGTGCCCGTGGCTTGCCGGCGGGAAGGTGCTCGGCTTACTCGTGACGGACGACCAGGAGTGCGCGTGGCTTTCCGGTGGGAAGGTGCTCGGCTTGCCTGTGACCTCGTTCCAGGGGTGGGTGTGGGGTCCGGGCGGAAGGGTTGCCGGAGCGTCGCTGATGTCGCCCCACTTGTGCCCGTGGGTGCTCGGGGTGAAGGTGGAGGGCTTGCCGGTCAGGCTGGACCAGGAGATCGGTGGGATCAGCGAGGTCCAGGCGGATCCGGTCCAGAACTCGAAGGAATCGGTGCTGGTGTTGAGACCGACCTTGCCGAGGCGAGGCGACGCCGGGCGGGTAGAGGTGGTCCAGACGCCAACGGAGCCACCGACGAATCTGCGGTCGGGGGAGATGGCTGCTGCGGTGATCGTTGTGACGGATGAACCGACGGCCACGGTGGCGAGCGGCAGCTCATAGATGCCCGTGTCCGTCTGTGTGAGCGCGGGGGCCGCCGCACCGACCGTGCCCTGAAGGACGGCGAGAGTGATGGAGTTGGCGGCGGGGTCGAGGCGAAGGACGATGCGATCAGTGCGGGCAGCGGCCCCGGGGGCCGCGATGGCCAGGGTCTCGGTCGCGGTCGAGAGGACGGCATGTCCGCGGACGACCGCGAAGCCGCCCGTCACCTTGACGGTCATCGCGGTGCCGTCGGCACTCGCGAAGAAGTTGGAGGCGGAAGCCGAGGCTGCGATTCCGGAATCCGAGAACTCGCGGAACAGCAGACCGAACTGGGATTCGGACACTGCCTGACCGTCGAAGGGGTACGAGGTGATGGCCAAAGGGTCTGGTTGTCCTTAGTGGTGGGGGAGGCAGAAGGGGGGCAGGCCGTGTTACGCCGGGGTGCTCGCCGCCTCGAAAGTGACCTTGCGCCAAGGGGTCCATCCACCGCTGTCGGCACCTGAGCGAAGCCACTCCTCAACGGTGGTCGGGCTGAGGCGTAGCCACTGCTGGGAGGCGAAGGTGCTTCCGGACGGACGGATGGTGCGGAGCACGCCGAACCGTCCCCCTGCGCCGAACTCCCAGCTTCCTGCTGCGGCTTGGTCGGAGTTCATGGTGAGGGTGGAGACTCCTGCGGGATAGGTACTGGGCAGCGCGGCTTGAGTCACGCCCGCAGGTGGAAGGATCGTGTCGAAGGCGCCCTGCCGCCAGGCGCTCCAGCCGCTGGACTTGTTGCCGCCTCGGTGCCATTCCTCGTGAGTCGTGGTCGCGGCGTGTACGCGGCTCCAGGTCTGTGCGGCGTCTCCGTTGGTGGCCCGGATGGTTCGGAGGAAGCCGTACTTCCCGCCGAAGTCCCAGGCGCCGGAGGTTGCGTCGGCGGCGGTGAGGTAGAGGACGGACGCGCCGTTCGGATAGTCGGGCGGCGGTGTGGCTTGGGTGAAGGCTTCAGGGGTGAGCTCGCGGGGGCCCGGCGGTACGGGCTCTGCCGTACGTTCCAGGGAGGAGATCCGGGAGTCTGCGGTCTGGGCCTGCCGGGTGGCAGCCGCGTTGGGGTCCAGGGGGACGGGGTCGCCGAGGAGGGCTCCGGCCTGGAAACCGCTGTCTCCCGCTTTGATGATCATGCCCGTGACGGGCGCGGTCAGCTCTCGTCCGCCTGCGATCACGGTGACGCGGTCGCCAAGCCCCCAGTCAATTCCCATCTCCATCGACGAGTCCTCGACGGGGACGGCCTGCACGGCGGTGCCGGTGAACCCGGACTCCGCGAGTACCTCCTTGCCGGCCTGGGTGAGCTCGGCGACGTCGTTCGTATTGCGCTGGTCGACGAAGCGCTCGATGCGTCGGCCCCAGGCTGCTTCGGCGGCGATGGAGGTCGCATCCTCAATGGGCAGGAGGGTCCGGGCTTCCTGCTCACCCTGGCCAGCCACGATGACCCGTGTGGCTCCAGGTGTGGTGACCGCCACCCGCTGGCCGGCAAGGGTGCCTGCCGCAACGTCCAGGCGGACTTCGCGGGTACGGTCCGCCGTTGCTGCGGTCTCGAACACGAGCTGTGACCCGCGCTGCACGATACGAAAGGCGAGGCCGGCCGGGGCGGCGATCTCGGATAGAAGCTCGCCGAGGGTGGGAAACCGAGCGGACTTCGTGATGGTGCTTCCGCGAGCGAGGTCAATGCCCATGGCCAGCGACGGTCGCCGTCTTGCCGGTGGGGCACTCGGGCCGATGTTGGCGGCGACGTACGCGTGCATCAGGCTTTCTGCGGGCCCGGTGCGGGTGTCGTGTCCGAGCTTCTGCTTGGAGACATCGGGATTGGCGGGCTCGGGCCAAGCCAACATGTCGGAGAGGATCAGGCTGTCGGTAACGCCGCTGAAGGCGATCGAACCGCGTCGGTCCTCAGGGGTGGCAGCGTGCTCGTAGGCCGTCATGGGACCGGATGCCAGGACGTCGGTGGGGCCGGTGAAGATCAGGCCCGAACCGGGGGTCAGCAGCACGTCGGCTAGCTCGTGCTCCGTGGGAAGGGTGAGGGACCAGGACCCGATGTTGTTGTGGGCGATCTCCAGGGTGAGGGTCAGGTCCTCGGGGCGGATCAGCCCGACGCGGGTCAGGTCGGCGCGTCTGACTTCCACGGTCAGGTCGGACAGGTTCAGGTCAGATCACCATCCATATTCGGGGACGCCAGGAGCAGGTGATGCGGGATGCCGTGGTGGTGTCGAGGAGGCTGACCCCGGCCGTGGAGATGCCGGGCGGTAGCGTCCAGAAGCGGGGTGCCGTGTCCAGCAGCGTGTACCTGTTCGCGCCCTTGGCGTCCTTGACGGTCGCCGCCCGGGTGTCGATGATCAGCCGTTCGCCCGCAGCGAGGGTGCCCGTCCAACGAAGGATTTCGCCACGGGGCGACGTGAGGGTGAGGTCCTTGCCCGGCCCGACGATTTCCCACGTCGGATAGGCGTCCACATCGCCGGGGTTGTCCACGCTGATCTCGCCGATGGCCTGACTGGAGGCGACAGGAAGGGCAGCCAGGCTCGACAGGAACGGCTGCCCCGATTGCATGCCAATCCGCTCCGTCGAGATGACGGAGGAGTGGAGGTACGGATCGGGGGCGCGCAGGGTGACGGTGGTCTGTACGTCCAGGCCGCCGGTATACGGGTAGTCGCCGCCACCGACGCGGACGACGAGGGTGGACCATCGCACGCCGTCCTCGTCGATGAAGACCATGCGGCATGGGCCGGACAGCATGCGGGCCAGCCGCGAGACGAGCTGTTGAAGGTGCGCCCGGTCGCGGCCGGCGATGTCGAGGGGGAGGTCCACCTCTCTGGGAAGGACGCGTTGACCCCGGTAGCGGGCTCCGTCTCCGGCACCCTCCAGCCACTGAGCGGCGACCGGGGGCAGGCCCAGGCCGGTCATGCCGGCCAGGGCCTGTATCCCGTGGCCCGTCTGTTCACCCTCGTCCAGCCGCAGGGTGTCGACGTCGTTCTCCAGTACCAGCGTCACCAGCCCACCATCCGAGCTCGGCCAGCCGCGGCGAAGAGGTCCTCTTGCGAGGAGAGGCTGTTGCCGGGTGCCGCGTAGTAGTTGAGGATCTTCGTTGTCCCGCCGTTCGCGGGTGCCGCCGCCATTGCCCGGCCTACGGCGGCGGACAGGCCGCGTACTGTGCTCGGGCGTGCGACCGTCGTCGTGTCCACCAGGTCGTCGACCGCGCGAGCAACACGAGGCCGCTCGTCCGTGATGCCTTGGGCCAGGCTCTGGCCGATGTTTCCGCCCAGCGTGGCGAAGACCCCGCTGCGGGAGTGGATGCCGAGGGCCTTCTTGATCGCTTCGACCATGGCGTCTGCGATCTTCAGCATCTGCTTTTCGATGTCCTTCTGCTTTACCTCCAGTCCCTTGACGATGCCTTCGGCGACCGCGACTCCGTTGGCGTACATGGCGTCAGAGGCGGTCTTCCCGGCCTGCTTCGCGTACTTGGCGAGCTCGGCCTGAAGGGCATTGATCTTGTCGATGCCGTCCTTGCCGGCCGCAGCGATCGACTCGGCTGCGGTAAGCCCGGCTTCCGGGCCAGCCGTGGCGATCTGGTCGATCGCCGTTTGGGACAGTCCCTTGGCCTTGAGTACTGCAAGGGCTTTGGCGAACCGCTTCGCCTGGTCGACGGCCTGCTTCAGCTTGGTGACGATCCCGGCGAAGGAGCCGTCCTTCGTTTTGGTGACGTCGCCGGTGTCGACGATCCGGTCAACGACGCGACCCGCGTAGTCCTGTGCCTCCTTGCGGAGTTGGACGAGCTTGTCGCGTGCCGCCTCCAGCCGCTTCGAACCGGCCTCCCACTGGGCGGCCAGCTTCAGGAGCTGGGTGCGGTCGCGGGAGATGCGCTCGCGCAGTCCCTGAGAAGCGTCCTTGGGGATCCGTGCGGTGAGGTTCTGGAGGGAGTCCCTCACCTTGCCGTACTGGGACTCCAAGCCCTTGATCAGGCCCTTGATGATGATCTGACCCGCCTCGTAGAGAAGGATCTTGTCCTTCTTCGGGGGGCCCTTCCAGTCCTTGAACTTGTTGGTCAGGCTGCCGAGGGTGTCCTTGACCGAGCCGAACATGGACTTGATGCCGTCGATCAGGCCGCTGATCAGCTTCTTGCCCGCGTCGATCAGGGCCGATTGGATCCCGCTTAGCACGGACTGGGCCTTGCCCGGGAGCTCGCCGACCGTGCGTACGACGATCAGCATGCCGTCCTTGACGGCGTCCTTGATGCCGTCCCAGGCTCGGGAGTAGAGGGTCTTGATGCCGTTCCAGGCGTCGTCCCACATGGACTTCAGGCCTGACATGGCGGAGCTGCCAAGGGACTTGAGGGTGTCGAGGAAGGAGTTCCACAGGCCCTTGACCCCATCCCAAATGGAAGACGCCTTGCTCTTGATCGCGTTCCAGGCGTCGTCCCAGAGGGTTCGCAGTCCGGACATCGCGGATCGGCCGAGCGAGCCAAGGAGGTCGAGGAATCCGTTCCACCTGTCCTTGATCCCGTTCCAGATGGACGAACTGATGGACTTGATGCCGGACCAGGAGTTGTCCCACAGGCCCTTGAAGAGGCCGAGGATCTTCTTCCCGACGCCGAGGATCCCGATGTTGATGAGGATCAGGAAGGCGCCCTTGATCCAGTCCCAGATGCCGGACGCGAAGGACTTGATGCCGGTCCAGACGCGTTCCCAGTCGCCCGTGAAGATGCCGGCGAAGATGTCCCAGACGCCTTTGATCATCTGTATGGCGCCTTCGAAGACCATCGCCACGCCGTTGATCGCCTGGGTCAGGGCGTCGCCCAGCAACTCTGCGATGAAGACAATGGCCGGGCCCAGGATCGGCATCAGGAAGTCGACGACTTCGGTCAGAACCTCAAGAAGAGGCGTGACTGCCTCGGCAACCCTCGCCAGGGCATCGGCGAGGGGTGGCAGGACCGCCGCGACGATCTCGTTGACTACCGGGATCAGCGGCTTGATCACCGCTTCGAGGAGCTGGAGGGCTACCTCGATCAGCGGGCTCAGCGCGGCAGCGACGGTCTGGAGGGCGGCCGAGACGACGGGGATGATCGGGGCCAGGCCCTCGGCCATGGCCGAGATAATCGGCTGGAGCCCTTCGGCGAGCTGGACGACCAGCGGGGCGACGGCTTGAACGGCCGCAGTCAGCAGTGTGCCCAGCAGGTTGACGATCGGGATGATCGCGGGAGCGAGGGCGGTGAACGCCATGGCCAGCGGGGTGATCACTGCGGCGACCAGCGGGCCGAGCATCGCGGCGAAGGCCCCGACGACCTGCATCAGGGCGCCGAGCGCCTGGCCGACGGGGGCCATGGCCGGCGCGAGGTCGGCGACGGCAGAGCCTATGCCGTTGAACATCGCACGGATGCCGTCGGTGACAGCTGGCTGGGCGAGCGCCGAGGCGATGGCGTCCAGTGCCGTGCCGATGATCCCGCCGACCTGCGGCAGGATCGTTTCCGCGAGCTGGGCGAACTCTGCGAAGAAGTTCTTGACCGCCGGTCCGGAGATCGTGGCGATCTGACTCATCGCCTCGTGGGCAGCGCGGAAGACGCCGGTCAGGCCCTCTTGGAACGCCGGGCTGTCCACAGTGCTGTGGATACGCTCCAGGGTTCCGGCGAGCATCCCGAGCGAGGAGCCGCCAGCCGCCTCGGCCGCGCGGGCGATTCCGGCGAGGATGCCGCCTGTGTTGTAGAGGACCGACCCGAGGTCCTTGAGGGACTGGATGCCCTGGTCGATCTCCGCCTTGAGCCCGTTCTCGCCCTTCCTCTGGAGGAAGCCGTCGAACTTCTCCGAGATGGAGACGAACCAGTTGGCCAGCTGAGGGAGGTACGAGGTGCCGACCTTGCCAAGGGTGGCGATGATCGACGCGAAGGTGTCCGTGCCCTGGGTCGCGTTGGCGATGGACTGGGACAGGTCCCGGAACATCTGGTCCAGGGCCGGAGAGAGCGAGGTGCCGAGGTTCGTGGCGAGGCTTCCGAAGAAGCCTCCCAGCGCGGTGGCAGTGTCGGCGACGCCCGTCCGGAACCGCGGAAGCAGGTCGTCGACCATGCCACGGATGGGCTGCTCGGCCTGGGCCCAGAAGTTCGAGCTGATCGTGTCCTGGAGGCCGGAGAGGGCGCTCTTGACCTCTGGGATGACCTTGTTGAAGTCCTTGAAGGCGGCGATCGTTACACCCAGGCCGACCGCCATGCCGCCGAGCAGGCCCGGCAGGAGCAGGCCGGCATAACCGATCTGGGCGAGCGACGCGGACAGGGCGGCCAGGTTCGAGGCCGCGGAGAGGCCCCAGGCGGCAAGGCCGGATATCGCGACCGCGAGCGACCCGATGATCGGAACGTTCCTGTCGAGGTTCTTCAGCGTGTTGCCGAGCTTCTCGAAGATCGAGTTGATCACCCGGGCGCCGCTGAGCGCGGCCAGCGCAGTGCCGACGCGGGCCACCGCCCCGTTGTCCAGCTCGGGAAGGATGGGAACCGTGCGCGGGCGGGTCAGCACCTGGAGCCGAGCTGAGACCGCAGCGCCGGCACCGTTGGCGATGTCCAGCTCGACCATGACCTTCAGGGGCGAGACGTCGCTCGCCCAGTCGTTCAGCTTGCGCTTGACGCGGTCCGCCGACTGCTGGTCGAGGTCAAGCTCGACCTTCCCCGTCGCCTTCAGGTCGTTGACCTTGAAGTCGATCTTCTGGGAGTTGGCGCGGTGCTGGAGTTCGCGTGCTGCGTTCCGCACGGCTGTCGCCATACCGTCGGTGGAGATCGTGGTGTAGAAGCGGATCTTGCGTGCGTCGGACTGCCGGTTCCGCGAGTTGATCTTCCGGAGTTCCTCGATAAACGCCTTCGAGGCTCCGGACATGTCGATCTTCGTGCCGACCTTGAGCTTGTCGAGCTGCTGCTCGATGCGTTCGAGCTGCCGCTCGGCCTGGCGACGGAAGCCGTCGGTGTCGGGGAGGACCTTGATGGCCACGCGGCCGATCACCTGCCCTGCGGGCATCGGTCACCTCCCTTGGAACTGGGCGTAGAGCTGGGCGACGGTGACCGCCGGTCGCTGCTGGGGCTGTGGTGTGGTCGCCTTGGGGCGCGGGTATTCGGGGAGCTTGGGGGCCTTGCCCTTCGCCCACTGGCCGGTCGCCCTCGTGTTGGCGTTGAGTGCGTCGAAGAGATCGGCCACCAGGTGGCGGTCCTGGCCCCAGCCGAGGAACTCCCGTCCGCCTGCGGCGAGCGCGACCGTGAGGGAGGTGTCGGGAAGCCTCCGCGCGAGAAGAAGGACGAGAGCGGGGGAGGGCCCTCGGCCCGCGATGACGTCGGCGAGGTCAACGCCGTAGTGCAGCCGCAGGTCTGGATAGAGGCCCTCCCCGTAGTCGTCGATCAGGCGGCAGAGGCCGAGGCTTCCCCCAGCTGGGTGCTCCGACCGTAGGCGTCGAAGATCTCAGCCAAGAGCGCGAGGTCACCCGACACGGCCTCCAGGAGGGCGTCCGCGCTCGCCGGGCGCTCAGCGACGAGGCGGATGGCCTCGGAGAGCAGGAGCTCCTGGTCAGCGTCCTCGGCGCTCATGCGGTCCTGGAGCTTGGCGAGCTGGTCGCGGCGCTCCTTCGGAAGGCGAAGCGGGTTGAGCAGGCGGACGGTCTCGGCGCCGAGGTCGATGTCGGTGGAGCCGTATCGGGCCTCTGCGGCGTTGCGGATGTCGTCGAGGGAGTACGAAGCCATGGGGGAGGGACCTCCGGGGTAGGGGGTGTGCTGGAGCTGAGGAAGAGGGATCAGGCGATGCCGGCGGCCCAGGCCGTACCGGTCCACTTCGCCTTGGAGCCGTCGCCGAGCACGACGTGCTGGCCGGTCGTCCAGGCAGTCGCGGGCGAGGCGGTGATGCCGGTCAGCGCCGCGAACTTGGCCGGGGCGGTGGCTCCGGAGGGCGTGAAGCTGCCCGGGGCGCCTGCGGTGGCGCCCGTGGCGATGGTTCCGCCGAGCGGGGTCACGGCGTACGTCCACGAGTTGCTTCCGTGGACCATGGGCTTCACGCCGAGCGGGAGACCGGCCAGCGACTCCGTGTCCGCGATGGACATGTCGTCGGCCCGGTAGATCTCAGACTTGGGGGCGTAGAAGGCGAAGTGGTTCTCGCCATCGACGAACACGGCGAGGAACGCGGCCTGTGTGGGTACCGGTTCGGCCGGCACGCCGACGGAGCCGTCCAGCAGGATCGGCGCGTTGGCGCCGAAGTACAGCTTCAGCGCCGGGGTGTCGAACTGCTGGAGCGTGAAGGTCATCTGCTCCGTGCGCTGGCTGTACTTGGTCCTGAGGGACTTGTTCTGGAGAGTGCCGATGGTGGTGGCCTCGCCGCCCTCGGAGGTCAGACCGAAGAGGTCTTCAAGGGAGGTGTGGCCGACGGCAGACCACGGAGAGGTGGGCGTGAGCAGGTTGTCCGGCATCGGCGTTCCCACCGGGGCGGTGAGGTAGTTGCCGGTGCCGACGACAAGGGTCGCCAGGTCGTTGATGGGCAAAGAGCGGATCCTTCTTGCGGGCGCACGCGAAAGCCCGGCCTGCCGGGGAGCGGGCCGGGCTGGTGCCGGGGGTGGTCAGAGGGGGAAGGGGCGGGCGCGCGGCTTCCGGATCGTGATGTCGAAGATCGACTCGTATCGCCACACTCCGGTGGGGAGGTCGGCGTACTGAACGGGGCCGGTGGCCGTGGCCCAGTCCGAGGCGCGGCGCCCGGCGGAGTTCATCTCGACGCGGGTCAGGTGGCCGCGACCCGGCACGACGATGTTGTTGAGCCAGGCGTCGCGCAGGACGACGCGCACGGCCTCGGACAGGATCGCGGCGTCCTGGTCGCCGTCGGGGTCCTCGGCGAAGGTATTGACGACGACCCGGGCGGAATCGGTGAAGCGTGTGTCGCCGTCCCACGCGCCGAAGCTCGGGTCGCGGCGGACCAGGACGAGCGGGAACTGCTGGCTTCGGTTGATCAGGGACTGGACGCGGATACCGGGAAGGCCCTGGCGGAGCACGGCTAGGAGGAGGTCCTCAACCGGGCTGAGCTCAGCCAGGGCCTTGATGGTCGGGGGGATGCCGGCCACTAGTCGACCTTCACCTTGCCCTTCCGCTTCTTTTGCAGGTGCGCGGCCGTGGCCAGGATGTAGAGGCCGTCCATGGGCGGGACCACGTCGAAGTAGTCGTTGCCGTCCTTGTCCTTGCGGACGACGACGCTGGCCTGGCGGCCGTACTCGATGCTGAGAGCGGCCTTCTGGCCGCGCTCGTCGGACAGCACGACGAAGCGGTCCACCTTGCCCTCGTCGATGTCGATCTGGGCGTGGCCGTCGGCACGGTGTTGGACAAGCAGCTCCTCCGCCCGGACGGCGATCTCGAACGTTCGGACGTCGAGCTCGGCCTGAACGGCTTCGTTGAGGGCCAGGATCTTGGTCAGCTGCCGGCCGCCCACGCTCTTGTAGACCTTGGCCATCAGGGCCGCTCCCGGATGTCGATGCTCCAGTGCCGGGTGCGGCGGTCGCCGTGGTGGTAGGCGGGAGGGGAGACGATGTCCCACTGGCGGCCGGCGTACTCCACGCGGGACCAGAGGGTGACGTCGTCGAGGTGCGGGTCGACGATGAGCCGCACCACGTTGATCTGCTGCTGGCCGGGCACCTCGGCTCGGGCGGAGCGCTGCGGGATGGCGGCGACCCGCACCTGATGAGGGCCGTCCGCGTCCGCGACCACGACTTCGTTTCCGCGGCTGTCGGTGATCGTGGTCGTCTTCCAGATGCGTGCGGGCTGGCCGCGACGACGCTGCACGCTCACCAGGGGCTCACCGAGTCGCCGTACAGGGGGAAGCGGTCACCGCCGTAGTCGACCGGAACCCGCCCGCCGTCCGTGACCCGGATGCGTGAATCCCAGGAGCTGACAACCACGCTGGTGAGGCCGGGGCGGGTACCGGCCAGTCCCTCCAGGAGGCGCTTCTCCTCGTGGGTGAAGAAGACGGTGCCCGCGTCGCGGCCGATGTCGGACCAGGCGAGGGTCTCGTCGCCCGCGCGCGACTGGGTATAGCCGTTCGGGTTGTTCATGTACCGCGACGCCGCCTTGAGGACGAGCGTCCGTACGAGTCGGGGTGCGCGATCGTCGGGCCAGTCACGGCCGTAGGCCGCAGCGAGCTCAGAGGCATCCTCCAGGGCGCCGGCCGCGATGCGCTGTTCGTCGTCGTCGAGGTCCCAGTCCAGGCGGGCTGTGAGATCGGCCAGGGTGGCGTACGCCAAATCGGCTCCTTCCGTGAAGGGCGCGGCGGCCGTGCGAACCTCAGATCAGGTGCACACGGCCGCCGGTCGGATCAGGCGTTGGCGGGGTCGTTCTCTGCCGCCGGACCGGTCGGAGTGAAGACCCGGGCGGAGGTGACACCTGTGATGGTGGCGAGCTCGGAGCCCGCTTCCGGGTAGTCGCTCTTGCCGTCGAGGGTCAGCTTGATGCCGCGCACGAAGTGCTCCTGGGTGGAGATCACTTCCTTCTCCTTGGCCGCGTCCCAGCCCACGAGGATGTCGGGTACCGAGCGGAATCCGGCGTAGGTGTTCACGACGCTGCGGTCCTGCATGTAGAGCGAGTCGTAGTCGCGGACCCAGCGCAGGGCGATGGATTCGAAACTCGTGGTCGCACCGTACGGAACCGACTGGGGAACACTCGGGGCGCCGGAGAGGAAGATGAAACCGGACTTCGCGAAGGCGTAGGCACTGTCCGCAGGGATCGTCTGGTCGACGACGATGCGGAAACCGAAGCGCTCACCGATCGAGGCGGTGCGCAGCGCGCTCTCGGCTTCGGAGTCACCCACGTTCTGTGCCAAGTTCAGCGCCGGGTCGTTGAGGAGAGCGGACTCGAATTCCGTGCCAACCAGCAGGTAGCGGCCTTCGCGCGGAGCGTGGAAGGCGTTCAGAACTCGGCGAGCCTCGATCAGCGCGGAGCGCAAGTTCCGCCCCACGTTCCCGATGGTCACGTTGTAGTTCTGGCTGGTGAGGAGCTTGATAGCCCGTCGCTGGAGACCTCGCGCGACGGCCTTCGACTGCGGGCGGAGCAGCTTGGCCCAGCCGTCGATGTCGAAGTCGTACTGCTCGTCGGTCAGCTTGACGGCCGAGTACACGTTGCCGCCGAAGGACACGGCGATGGTCCGCTCGCTGTACTCGTCGAACTGGATCGGCGAGGAGCGGTCGTTTCGCCACGCATAGTCGTGGAAGGGAAGAATTCCCTCGACCTTCATGGAGATGGTGTCGTTCTCGGCGCCCTTGAACTGGTCAACGCCCTGCTTGGTGAACAGATTTGGAATGATGAGCTCCTGCTCAAGCATTCCGACCGCAGTGTTGACGAGCTTCTGCGGCTTTACTACCTGGTGCTGGACTGTAGGCAAAGTGGTGCTAACTCCCGGGCATAAAAAACCCCCGGGCCAGTTCGGCACGGGGGTTTAGAAGGAACGTTTCTTCAAGAGTGCTAGATGCGGCGAGAGAGGCGTGCCAGCTTGCGCGGGTCCATCTCGCCTTCGCCCCCGTCGTCGGGGGTAAGTCCGCCGCCAAGCGACGGAGGCAGCGCGGCCGGCACGTACTTCGCCAGCACCTTCGCGTGTGCTTCGAGCGCCTTCTCGTCGTCACCGCGGAGTGCGTCCGCGAGGTCGGCGGGGAGTTCGTAGCGCCGCGCGACGGAGGTCCGCAGGATGGAGCGCTCCAACTCGGCATTCTGCGACTTGAGTTCGGCGAGCGCGGCCTCGACCTGCTCGGGGCTCGTTGCCTGGCTGAGCTTCGTCTCGGCGTCCCGCAGGCGGGTCCGGTAGTTCGCGGCTTCGCCGCGCACCTTCGTCAGCTCCTTGCGTGCCCACTCCGGCAGCGCCCCTTCACCCTCGGGGTCCGCCTGTTCAGCCGGCACCGCCGGGGGCTGCTCTTCGTCAGGTTCGGCGTCCTCGGCCGGAGCGGGGTTCTCTTCGGACATGGCGTTACGCCTCCGGGGTGGTGGTCGCGGTCCGCGCCTGCTGGGCGGAGGTTCTCTGCTGTTGACGGATGAAGCGGCGCCAGACGCTGACCGCGTCCTTGCCGGTGTGGCCCTTGGTGACCTTCGGCCACAGGGACTCGTACTGCCGCGACAGCGCGGTCAGCTCGCTCGACTCGTACTGGCCCCAGCTCCAGATCGGCATCGCGTAGCAGTGGCAGTTGTCGTGGTAGCGGTCGCCGTCGCCGAACGTGGCGGAGGCCCGGCTCTTGTAGACCGGGCCCCGGCTGATGAGCATCGCGCACCAGCCGCAAGGGGTACCGCTGCGGGAGAGGCGGACGTACCCGAGGGAGCGTCGGTCTCGGCGCATGTGGGTCCAGGTCGAGGAGCGGGCGCCGTTCATGGCGACCCGAGCGGAGGCGGCGGCCTGCTGGGCTCCGGCCTGGCGATGCGCTGCGGCGCGAGCCGCGTCTGCGTCCCTCGCGGGTTGAAGGCTGTCGACGTCAGCGAGACGTCTGTCCAGGTTCCGGGTTCCGAGGGCCTCCAGGACCGTCCGGAGCTCGTCCTCGGCCTCCCGCTCCACGCGCTCTTCCTCCGCGCGCAGCCCCTCAAGCTCTTCGACGAGGACCTGCTCCCAGTCGTCGGTGTCGTCGTCGGGCTCCTGGCCCTCCTCGACGCCGCCTCCCGCTGGAGCGTCCGGCTCTTCGTCGAACTCCTCCGCCACGGGCGGGGGCGAGACTTCCCCGGACTCGCCGGTCGCGGCCTCACCTCCACCCTGCGACGAGGGAGGAGCGGTGGTGCCGGCCAGGGCGGCGAACTCACGGCGCAGGTCGCCGAGCGTCACGTAGGACGGCTCGGGGTGGTACGGGTCGGCCACCGTGGTACCGGTCTGAAGCGCTCTGGCCAGCCGGAAGTACGCCCGCGCCAGATCGCGGGCCTGACGTCTGCGGCTCATGACGAGGGTGATTGCCTGCCGCAGCCACCCTCCCGCCGTCTCGGCCCGCAGCGTGGTCGGCACGTTCGCCCACAGGGTGAGGGCCTCGGCGGTCGTCTGCGCGCCGATCTGTGTCAGCGCGACATGGAAGGCGGCCGAGGCCTCGTCGGTCTCGGTCTGGCGTGCCGGGCCGGTCACGCCGCCACCTCCTCGGTCGGCACCGCTTCGGGGGTCGCGCGGGTGAGCGCGCCCGCGAGCTGGGCCACCGAGTCGTCGTCTTCGCGCATCTGCTCCCAGTCCTCCAGCTCGGTCTGGGTGACGCCGGGGACCCTGCGCCACAGGCCGCGCTCGGGGATGCCGAGCTGTGTACGGAGCTTGCCGAGGGCGTCTGCCGACTGCCCGAGGCTGCGCGACTCCATGTCGCGCCAGACGACCTCACCGCGGAAGTCCTCAGCGGAGGACGCATTGCCGGCTAGTTCGGCCGCGAGCCTGAAGACCCTCTCCCAGGACTCGCCGAAGCCCGTGCGGACCTCGGAGATCATCCGGCTGAGGGACACTTCCGCGGCCTGGAGGGCCTCGGCGGACAGGTTGGCGATCTGCCCCAGGATTGTCTGCGGGGGCACCTGGGCGAGGGCACTGAGGTGGCGGATACTCATGTCGATGGAGTCGATGAAGCCCCCGAGCGGCGTTTCGTCCAAGGAGCCGAACTTGACGTCGGGGTCCTCTGCGAAGAGGAAGCGGCGGCTGTTGTGGTTGATCCGCACGGGGATGGGGTTGCCCTGGGCGTCAAGCACAGGCTCACCGGTCTCCGGATCGCGCTGGATCGGTGGGGCCATGCCCGTGACGGTCCTGACCTTCGTGCTGCCGTAGGACTGCGCGAGCAGAAGATCGAAAACGGTCTGGTTGATGCGGTCCTGGACGCAGATCATCGGCTCGATGACGCCAAGGGTCCTGCCCTCCAGATCGACCCACGCGGCGAAGCGCGTGACCGGGCACTCCGAAGAACCATGGAGAAGGCCACCCTGGACGCGCACCGACTTCTCGTCGCTCAGCGACCGGAAGGTGACCGCGTACTCCCGCCTGGCATCCCACATCCGGGCTGTACCCGGCTGGTCGTCCTGCGGCCAGCTCGTCACGGTCAGCGCCGCGTGCGGAGTGTGGTCGTTGGCCGGGTCCTCGTACAGGGCGGACGTCTTGAGAGCGGACAGGCCCTTCGTCATGACGGCGCCGGAACGGCGTCGCTCCGTCACGGTGAAACTGTGCCCGTACGTCAAGGCGCCCCGGTAGACGGCGGCCTGGCGGGCGTCGAGCCGGGACCTCTGCCAGTGCTCCCATTCCGGGGTGGCGGAGTCCGGCTCGGTCGAGTCGGAGGTTCCCGTGCCCGGCCGATGACCGTCCACGTAGAGGGCCTGCGCGGGGGTGGAGACCAGCAGGGGCATCCAGTTCGACACTGCGCGCCGAGCGAGGAGCCTGTACTCGTCGTCTGCCTGGGGCGGCATGTACGGGTCCGCGTGCCGACCGTGCAGGTAGTCGTCGATATGCCGCAACCGCTCGCCATCCCGATGAAGGATGCCAAGGAGCTGCCGGGCAAGTGCGGTGGTGGACGTCGCTGTGACCACGCGATCACCACCTTAGTTACACTATTGCAAATGAATCAAAGGAAAAATCCGCGGCCGGTCCGCTTGCGGATCTTCTTGCCTCGGGCGCGCAGGTCGACCAAGGCCTCGTGCGCGAGCATGAGGGCGGCGTAGGCGTCGACCTTCTTCGGGCTCTCACGGCCTTCCTTGCCGAACGAGATACCGTAGTTGTTCGTCCGGCGCCGCGCATTGAGTGCGTGCCGGCGGAGCTTGCGGTCACCGTCGTGAACGAGCTTGCGGTCGAAGATGCTGCGCATCAGTCGCTCGTGCGCCATGGTCGACGCCTTCAGTGACGCTCGCATGTCCCAGCCGATCGAATCCTTACCGGGGGCCTTCACAGCCAGGCCTTCGCCGTAGGCGTCGGACCACTCGCTGATGAAGCTTTCCCACAGTGCCACGTCGGCGTAGAAGCCCTTCACGTCGAAGGCGCGGAAGGCGTCGTGTACGGCGCTGTCCACCTGGGCGCGGGGAACGGTCCAGTCATCGCCACGTGGCCCGTCGGGCTTTTCCCAGAGGCCGAGCACCGTCGCGTACATGTCGCTGACGCGCAGTGCTACCAGGCAAGTTGAATCGTCGCGGAGGCCGCCATCGAAGCCCATGACGATCTCGTCGCCGGGCTGAAGCACCTTCGAGTCGTCGCGTAGGACATCCCACTCGGCGGGGCCGAACAGGGCGTCCTCGCTCGCGACGATCTGGTTCAGCCACATGCGCCGCGAGCGGCTGGGCGCGATCGTCGTGTCGAGGATCGACTGAAGGATCGTCTCGACCCGGAGCCAGACAGCGTCGCCGCGGATCTTCGGCAGCACGATCCGGATCGCCTCGGGGGTCAGCGGAGTCGCAGGGTGGGCCTCGATCGAGTCGTACATGACGCCGATGTCTGCGGCGCGGCCGTCGAGGATCTTCTCGAAGGCCTCGCGCATCTTCTCGGCAACGCTGTCCTCACCAGGGAGGAATGCGTTGGTGATCGCGAGGTAACGGCTGTCCTTCTTCGTGGCGTTGCCGTCGATCGTCTCGTACATGCGGTCGCCGTTGTTGCCCGTCACCCAGTGGTGGGTTTCGTTCAGCACGGTGAAGGTGACCCGGCCGCCTTCGAGGGCTCGGAACGAGCTCGTGACCGCTTCGAGCCGTTGCCGGCCGCCGTTCGCGCGGATCAGCTCGGCCCCGGCCTTAATGCCGTATGTCTCGATGAGCTTGTCGCTCATGAGGCTCGGCATCAGGGTCATGGTGTTGCGGGTCTGGTCGCGCGACACGGCGGCGATCTGCACCCATGCCTGCGGGTGAGGGACGCCGACCGGCTGCCCGCCAGGGCTCCAGTACGAGAAGCGGCTCGGGCCGACGAACTCAACGAGGCTGATCACCGCGAGGAGCGGGTCCTTGCCGTAAGCCCCAACCCTTAAGGCGCTGAAGGACTCCCTTGCGGTAGACGAAGCGGCCGGTCTGGTCGACGGCATACCACCACAAGACGAAGCGGAGCTGCTCGCGCGTGAAGCGCCAGGGCCCGCCGTCTTCAGCCTTGAGGAACTCGGCGCACCAACCTGCGATCTGCCACCCGAGGGTGTGCTCCGGAAGCTTCCAGGAACCATCCGGTTCCTGCTGCCAGGTGGGGCCGAGGAAGCTCGGGTCGAGAGCGTCGATCTCTTCTGCTGTGAGGGCTGGGATAGGACTCACCTCCCCTCGGTAGTCGGCCCGCCCGGCGTGGGCATGACCTCACTCGGCGAGTCCGAGATCCTTCTTGTAGTCGGCGATGGCGAGCACTGCCGCGGATTGCACTTCAGGCTCCGGCTCGTGCAGTTCGATACGCACGCGGCGCCGGTCGCCCTCGGCGACGAGGAGGCGCTCGAAGGCGCTGTAGATGGTCTGGAGCATCTGGCCGGACCGTTTGCCGGCATTCTTGTAGTACGACAGGTCTTCGCACAGGGAGTAGGCCAGGGCCCAGTCGCTCGCCTGATAGAAGTCGGCCTGCCCGGACTGCTTCAGGGAGTCCCACAGGCGTCGTGCGATCGGATGCCAGTCGCGATCCGCGTTCGGAGGCTTGGCGGGGCGGGCGAGTCCTCGGGTTACCGGCTGGACGTCGCTGCCCTTGCGCTCGCGGGGGCGAGCAAGGTCTGACTCGCGGTTGGGTACGGGGCCGGGGATCTCGCTCACCTCCGGAGAAGTCGTGGGCCCCCGAGGGGAGGGGTTCTCGGGGGCCGGCGCGGCTCGACGGGCTCACGGCCTGGAGCTCTGCGCGGTCACAGCAGGCCCGGGTGGGTTTCGGTCCTGCGGAACTTGCGGTCATGGCGCCTGCGGCTGGCCGCCTTCGCGGCGGCTCCCTCTCGGGAGGACTTGACCCGGTGATGCCACCCGCAGAGTGATTGCAAGTTGGCCTCGCGATGGTCATCACCGGGCTGGACGTGGTCTACGTCAGTGGCGAGGTCGGCACAGCGCACGCCGTATTGATCTCTGGCTGTGCAGCGATGGCCGTCCCTGGCCAGGACTCGGCTCCGGAGTTGCGGCCAGTTCGGCGGCAGGCGAAGCCTTCGGTCGGACGTAGTCCAGGACATGAGCCTCCTACGTCGGGTCTGGCGCAGCGGCGAAGAGGAGCTGCGGCAGGTAGCCCCCGACAGGGGGCAGCGGCGAAGGAGGCTTCGAGAGGTGGGCGCCGGAGGCGCCCTCAGAGGGAAGCCCCAGGAGGCTTGTCCCTCTACTCATATATACGGAGGCCGACGCCCGTTCTGGAAGCGATCAACTCGTGACGACTGTCACACTCTTTCAATCGGCGCACGAGGCCCGCGTGTCATCAACTCTTGCAATTGAGTCACACTCTGTCATACGGTGCGGAGCACAGAACGTAAACGACCCCGGTCGGTGCTGTAACACCGGGCCGGGGTCTTCACCTAGAGAAGAGACCTCTAGATGCGAGTGCATCGTAACCGGCACACCAGCGCCTTCGTGGTCGTGCCCAACGCCGCAGCGCGGCACCGCGACCTGTCCCTGACGGCCCGCGGCCTGCTCGTCACGCTCCTGTCCCTGCCTGACGGAACACGAGCCACCATCGACACCATCACTGACCAGGTCGAGGAAGGCCGGCGCGCTGTCGCGAAGGCCTTTACCGCCCTGGAGTCCGCGGGCTACCTGCGGCGCGAGCGCGGCCAGGACCCGGAAACAGGGCTCTGGGGCACCCAGTCCCACATCTCTGATCTGCCGATGGACCGCATCCCGGCGGCCGGTGAGCCGAGCGCTCGGAGCGTCGGCGATCTCCCCAAGGGGATAAAGAACCGGGGAAAGAACCTCCTCCTTGATCCGGCGCCGAAGCGGGCCGACAAGGTCAGCGTCGAGGAGGAGGAAGAAGTCTCCGACGCAACCAACGGCCAAGCCCCGGCTGACGCCGAGGCGGGCCGGGCAGCCGCTGCGCTTGCCCACCTCGGCGGGATCGAGCCCCGCCTCAAGCTGAGCACCGCCGAGGTCCTGCGCCTGGCCCCGCTCGCCGCCGCCTGGCTGGCCGAAGGCCACAACGCCGCGAAGATCACCGCAGCGCTGATTGCCCGCCTTCCCGAGCACGTCGACTCCGCCTTCGCACTGGTGTCCTACCGCCTGAAGAACCAGATGCCGGACCGGTCGGCACCGAAGCCCAAGCCGTTGCCGGACACCCGCGACCGCTGCGAGGTCTGCCGAGCGCCCTTCCCGCTCGGCCGCCACGGCGACGTGTGCGCTACCTGCAAGGCCGAGCTCGACCGGGCCGCCGCGCTTCTGGCGGGGACTGAGCAGGTCGAGCCGGAACCGCAGGTCGATGACCTGGCCACCGCCCGCCAGGGACGCGAGCGCTGCCGCGCCGCGATGGCTGCGTGAGGGACGAAGTGATGACCAACATGCAGATGCCCTGGTACGCCAAGGCCGTCTTCGTCGGCGGCAGGCCCCTCGTCCTAGTGGCGGCCCTCGTTATGTCCGTACCGGGCGAGATCCGGATGGCAGAGATCGCGGGGTGGCACGGCTGGGTCACCTGGCTCATGCCGGTCTGCGTCTCCGCCTACGCCGCGTGCGCCGCCGTCATTGCCACCCAGCGCCACCTTGCCAAGGCGCCGGGCCGCGTCACTGCCACCATCGGCGCCGGGGTCGCGCTGGCACTGGCGCTGTCAGCTCAGGTCGTGGCACACCTGATCGACCGTGGGTACATGACGACCTCGGCCCTGCTGGTGGCAGTTGTTTCCTCGGTGCCGCCGCTCGTTGTGGCACACATGCTGCACATGGCAGCCATGCCGGCCGAGGAGCTGGCGGCCTGGGACCGCGTACGGGAAGTCGAAGAGACGGCTGCCTATCTGGCGGGCGAACTGGCGGAGGCGCTCGACCTGGCAGGCCGCCAGCTCGTCTCGAAGAGTCACGGCGTCGCCAACGGGTACGACGAACTGGCAGAGATCATAGACGAGCTGGCCGCCGACGCCGCCGACCTGGTCGACGAGATCGCCGAGGAGCTGGCGGAGCCTGCCGCCACAGCGCCGAAGCCGCGCCGTCAGACAGTGCGGCGGAAGGCCGTCCCACTCGCCGTGGTGCAGAACACCATCGCCGCGATGAAGGTCAGCGGCGAGAAGGTCACCGCTCCGACATTGGCAGACCGACTTGGCTGCTCGGTTCGATCGGGGTACCGGTACCTCGGCCAAGTCCAGGCAATTCAGTAGAGCCCGGCCCGGCTGCATGGTCTCGCGTGCGGCCGGGCCTTGGCGTGCCGAGCTCTTCAGGGAAACACCCGCCCCGCGGAGCCCGCCCTTGTTAGCCTCCGATCATGGCGAGTGACTACCAGCCCGAAGGCCGAGCTGCGGTGGGCCCTGCGGGTGATGTTGTTACGGCAGCCTCCGCCAACGACGGGTGTCGCGACTGCGTGGCACACGCCGCACTGCACAGGCTTCGACAGGTCCTCTCCAATGTGGTCGCCCTCCAGGAAGAGTTCGCGAGTAGCGCGACACACCACCACCCTGACGACATTGGCTACGACCGGGAGTTCGCACTGCGTGAGGCTCTCGCGCAGCACTTCCCAGAGGCCGTGCTCCTCCACCGGCCCAGCATCGCGGACGAGGAGTCCGACAAGGGCTACGGGATGCCGGACATCGCCTTCGCCTCCAGAGAAGTGCAGCCTCACAGGGTCTTGAGGAATGGTCGCCTCTACATCGACCCTCGCGCCGTCCACTGCACCGTTGAGGTGAAGAGCACGCTTGACGGTAAGGAGCTAAAGAGTGCGCTGGCCGAGGTGAGCAGAGCCCAGGGAGCGTTCCGCCGACGTGTCGGTGAGGACCACTTCGAGTTCCGCGAGGCTGGCTCGCCCCTTCCCTACTTCCCGACCCAGGGCGGGGTGTTTGCGTTCCGCAGCAAGCTCAAGTTGAGCACCATCGCTGAACGAGTCACGGAGTGGACGCGGGGGAGACCCCCAGAGCTGTGGCCGCGGTTCGTAACCGTCCTAGACCGTGGGCACATCATGTGGTGCGACCGAGAGACGGGCGGCGCCCGGCCTTGGCCGGCCGCCGACAGCGTCCTGATGATGTGGGAGCATCGCCCGCCAGAGACGGACCCCACGGACCCGTTGGTCGCTATGATCACGCAACTGGACTGGATGGCCCAAGCCTGGCACGTTCCGGGAACCTGGCCGGGTCTTCGTCCACTGCGGCTCCCCCACGGCCTTCGCGTCGGCATCCCGGTCCGCCCGGATGGAGTGCCGGCGCCGCCGGACGCGAAGTGCGAGCACCTATGTGCGAACTGCCACGAGTTTGGGCGGATGACCTTCGACGCGCAGCTTCGCCAAGACGAGGCACCGACGGTCTGACGACCTTGGAACCGTGGCAAAATCCGAGCTGCTAAGACGTGGCGGTCCGCGTGCGCGTATACCGGGGGTCACCCCCCACCCCTGCCCTGCTCCCGCCTCCGGCTGCTGACGGCCCGTGCGCTACCCTCCGCGCGTCGTGCAGGCACTCACCCCCCGCACCCCCCAAGGCGGACAGGCGCCCGACTCAGGGCACGGCGGGCAGGGCCTGAGGGAGGGCAGGAACAGGCCGAGAACGGGCCTCACAGCGCCACTCAGGGGCCTTACGGGCAGGGTCGAAACCCCTTCTGACCTGCGACTTTGAGTGTGGATTTGCAAGAGTGTCACTCGGTCCGTAGTGTTCTCCATGTCGCCACCACGGAACGCCAGCCACACGGCAGGCCGGATGGGGTGGAGGCAGGCACTCGAAGCGAATGCAAGAGTTGCGAAACCGGGTTCCGATCCACTAGGTTCGGACCCAACGCCAGACCGGGAAGCCGAGAACGGGCCGCATGAGCGGCGCCGCCGAGGGAACGGAACGGCGGATCGCAGCCAAGCGAATGTAAGAGTTGCGAAACCAGGTCGAGGCCCACTAGGGTCGGAGCCAACGCCAGACCGGCCCGGCCGGAACGGCACACACACTCCCCGCCTGCTGGCCTACATGCCGCTGAGCGGACAGTACGACCACCGTCCCGATACCGCCGAGAGGCAGGCGTCGGGGGTGAAGGATGGGCGACCACGGCCCTGAAGCTGACGTACCCGGAGGCAGGGCATCCTGCCGCTGATGGGCGCGAAAGCGGACGGCATCGAGAACCCCGTCGGGTACAGCCGCTTAGGTGTAGAGAACGCTGTCCGTACCGGTCATCCAGCCGGTAGTAGTCGGACGCCTCCTTGTCTGGCGTAACTCGCTGTGCCGCGCCGTGGGATGCCCTGCGGTTCGGTGTGCAGGGGGTCAGTCAAGGTGGTCGGCAGGAACGTGACTAGGCGAGTCAGGGCTCACCGTCCATCGGACGGCCGGAAACGGACCGCGAACCTCGAAAGTGAGGCGCGCGGACCGCGCGCTTCGAAAGTGAGGCACGCGGAATGTGGACGGCAGAACGGTGGATGGTGAACGAGGCGTCGAGTGAGCCTCACCCAAATCACTCGAATTGAACATCCGGCCCTACGGGCCGGGCCTCCCGGACGCCTTGGGCGTAGGTGCGAAGCCACCGGGAGGCGCTGAGGCCGCACTGATTGAAAGAGTGTAACTAAGTAGTGCGGCTGAGATCGCAGTGCAGTTCGCGCTGCGGTACGGAGCCGGGCACCGCTCGGCCTGCGATTGGAGAAACATGACTGTGAACCTCTGCAAGGATCACCCCCTTGGCGACCTCTCCTTCTTCGAGATGGCCTGCAACCTGAGCGAGCGCAACTTCGCCATCGCCTACGAGCTGGACGGCACCCGCAGGGAGCTGCGGGATGCCTCGGACGCGTTCGAGCTCCTTCGCGAGGTGATCAACGACCTGACCACCGATCACGGCCTGGAGCTCGCGGAGCTGATCGGACTGCGCGATCACTACAAGGGTGAGGCTGGGCGATGGGAGGGGCTCTACCAGGAAGCCGATCGTGAGGCCGGCCAGTTCCGCGGCAGTGTGCGCGATCAGCTCCTTGCCTCCCATCAGGCTGACGAGATCTCCAGGGATGCAGCCAATGAGATCCTCGAAGCCCTGAAGCTCGCCCCGATCGTTGACGAGTACCGCGCCGACGTCACCATCACCATCACGTACGAAGGGCTCCGGAGTCGGGATGGGCGCGACGTGATCGAGGCCGCTGTTCGCGCTGCGGTGGACGCTGACGCGCCGAACCTGCCGGGGTTCGTCTGGGCCTACTCCGACATTCGCGTCGAGGGTGTGGAGCTCGAAGAATCCGACGTGATCTGACGCGTCAATGTAAGAGTGTAACTAGATGGGTGCTCCTTCCGCACTTGAGGCAGGAAGGGGCGCCCGTCCTGACCGGATCACGAGGACCATGTACCGCACTCTCGATATCCCAACCGCAGACGTGCTGGCCGAGTACGCCGCGCGACTCGACGACGCGCATCGCTCCTGGCCTTCCTGGTACACGGGGAAGTACGCCAATGAGGACACCCCGACCCACGTGGAGATGTTCACGTGGCACGACGACCGCTTCGGCTGGATCGGCGATAAGTCGAACTTCGAGGTGGCCCGCGACCTGATCCGCACGGCGGCCGACGAGGGACGCACGGACACCGTGGTCTCCGACGAGCAGGTGCATGACTGCGGGCGCGGTACGAGCGCCTGGGACTACGCCCAACTCTTCGTCCAGGTCTACGAGGGCGGCTGCCCCGAGGACTGCCCCGGCACGCACACGGCGGAATGCCGGCCGGGCTGTGTCCCTGACGTCGACTTCTGCCTCGGAGACGAGTGCGAGGGCGACTGCCACGGCACCCGTGCGTACACCGCCGCCTTCCGTGCGGCCGTCGCCTTGGCCCAGTTCGTCAAGGACGACCATCCGTTCCTCGACGAGGACGATTACTACGACCAGCGCCGCCAGGTCTTCGAGGGGAACCTCGACGAGGCCCTGGAGGACGTGAAGCTGCACTACCCGTACGACTCCGAGACCGACCACCAGGGCATCGTCGAGCACGCCTCCGACTGCCTGTGGGACCTGGAGTACCGGGACTCGGACGGCCATGCCGACTGGGACGGCGTGCGAGACGCCTACGACTACGGCCGCGGTGAGCACTTCCTCGCGCTGGGTCGTGACTTCCTGCGCAACGAGATCTCGGGGCAGCTCGCCCTCATGCCGGCCTGACCCCTCCCCTGAACCGCCACCCCTCCCTGCGCCTCCCCTCCCGGGGAGGGGTGGCTCTCCATCCGAATGCGAGGACACATGCGCACTACCACCCGCCCGTACGAGGTCCGTGTCTGGAACGAGGTCGCCGACCTTCTCGGACTCTGGGAGATCCGGCGGACCGGCAAGGACCGATACGTCGTCACCTACGACCACCGCGAGGAGACCCGGTTCGACGACCGGGACGACGCCCTGAGCTTTGCCCGCTTCGGCGCCGAGGCCCTCGTTGAGACCTCCCGCCGTGACTGCCTGTGCGAAGGCGATCCCGACTGCGGGTTCTGGGAGCCCCATGGCATTTCCGTTCAGGAGGTCAAGCCCGAGCTCTCCCTCATCACCCCGCCCCTGCTTTGCCTGTAGACGACCCCACCACCACCGGAGTGACACACATGCGTGCCTTCAAGCGCCTCACCCTGCCCTTCATGAACCGCAAGGGCATGCCGGCCGCCCCGTCCAGGCTCCGTCGCCTCCTGAATCCCTGGGGTGTCATGCGTACCCACCGTGACAGCACGGTTGTCGCGCTGACCATCGCGGCCGACATCGTCGGCGCCCTGGAAGACGAGCTCTACGCACTGCGGACCGCAGCGGACGACCTGGTGGACCTCCTTGACGACGGCATGCTGGCGTCCGGTATCGCCGAGCACCTGAACTGCGGGGAGGTCGAGCGCCTCGCGGACTTCCTCAAGGCCCACGACCAGTTCCGTGCTGCCGAATTGTGGCTGGAGTGCCACGCCGAGAGCGACGACGAAGGCGACTCCCACTACAAGGGCGAGACGTCTCAGCTCGCCCTGACGGCCTGAGGCGGAGCGATGGTCGAGTGTGACTTCTGCGGCCTGCCCGGCGCCCGGTGGCTCTACGTCCCCCAGGACCGGGCCCGCGTCGCCCTGATGAGTAACGAGGGAGTGGTGGCCCCCCTCCTGAACGATGGTCGGTGGCGAGCCTGCGACCTCTGCGCGCAGCTCGTCGACACGAACGACATGGCCGGTCTCGTGGCCCGCTGCCTGTCCACCTTGCGGATGCTCGGAGCGCCCGTGCCGGACGGCGGTCCGGACCTTGAACACGTGGCCATGGTCGTCATGGCCAACTTCGCGACCGTGCTGGTCGGGAGGCCCACCAAGAAGACCTTGCAGGGGAGGGCCACGTGACCTGGCCCTACGACCTCTACATCTGCGACTGCGGATACGGACAGCCCGAGGACCACGACGGCTCGTGCGGGGCCTGGAGGCACGGCGGCACCTGGCACGACTACGGCTACCGCCAGGCGTTCGAGGCCGCCGCCCGCGAGGGTCACGCCTACGTCGAGAGCACCAGCCCGCACAACGGCCGCAAGGCCGTCGTCTTCCAGCACGTCCAGGGCGGAGGGCTCTGCGAGCTGTGCGGCCCCGCGACTGGCCGCCGAGGCCCGTACACGCGCTCTCCGAATGGCCGGCGGTTCCTGTGCGACCCGTGCGTCCGTGACCTCCAGGGCGCCCTGGACGACCTGCACAAGTCGAGCGGGGCCTACCGCACACGGGAGCTGTGGCCCGTCCTCGAAGACTCCGACCGCTAAGCGATCACCAGGCGAAACCTCCGAAAGGGGGTCGCGGGGCGCTGGTTTGCCCCGCCTGACGATGCCAGCCCGCATCGCGCACAAGGAGTCCCATGAAACAGATCTTCGACGCCCTCTTGCCCGTCATCCTCGCCAGCGCCGTCTGGACCCTGCTGGGCGAGAAGAACCCCAACATCGTGCTGTTCGTGGCGTCGGTGTTCGTCGCCCACTACGCCATCAAGGGCGTGCGAACCCTCAGCGGCTACGTCCACGGCCGCGCCACCCAGAGCTGAACACTCTCCGCCGGGCCGGGCGACTGGCCCGGCGGCCCCCTTTGACAGCGAGGACCACATGACCGCCTCAACCCTGTCCATGACCGTCCAGCCGCGCGTCTGGATTTGCTGCCTGGCCTGCTACAACTCCGGTTATCTGACCGGGGATTGGTACGACGCCGACACGGGAGACCTTGTCACCCCCGAAGATCTTCATGGTGGATCAACGGACCACGAAGAGCTGTGGGTCACGGACCACGACGAGTTCCACGGCGCCCTTGAGGGGGAGTGCTCCCCAGCGCACGCCGCCGAGATCGCCGAGGCCCTTCAGGGCCTCACGCACGACGAGCTCGGCCCGTTCTCAGCCTGGGTCGCCGAGTGGGGCGACGACGTCGACAACGCCCACTGGCTCGACCGCTTCCGCGAGGAGTACCGCGGCTTCCACGAGTCCGAGGGGCACTACGCCCAGGAGTGGGCCGAGGAGAAGTCTTCCGAGGACACGGAGCGCATGACGCGCTGGCCGTGGAACTCGATCGACTGGGACCGCGCCGCCGAGGAGCTCTTCTCCAGCGGCCTTCACGCCGAGCCCGCGTACGGCGGCATCTACGTCTTCAGCCCGCGATGAACACCGAACCCTGTGTCGAGTGCAGAGCCATTCCCGAGCTCCTCGACGAAGACCTGACCTGTGCTTTCTGCCGCATCGGCCTGTACCTGAAGGACGCCCTGATGAAGATGACCGTGAAGTTCCCCGTCGAGACCATCACCCACGGGGAGATCGAGATCGACCTCGACGTACCGGAGGAGTTCGTCGACGAGGACGGTGAACTCTTCGACGAGGACGGCCTGCGCGACTGGCTCAACGAGAACGAGAACAAGTGGTACGAGCTGGGCCCCGTCTTCGAGGAGATCCAGTCGAAGGAAGTCATCGAGATCGCCAACGCGTACCGATGACGACGAACATCCCGCTGAACGACCGGGTCAAGCACCTCGTCACCGAGCTGGACGAGGCCATCGCCACGATGCGCCAGGAGCCCGAGCCGGGCCGTACCTGGTCCTGGGAAGACGAGCACGTTGCCGGGCTGAACCTGGCCGACGCTGCCGAAGCGCTGATTCTCGCGCTCCCCACCGTCATCTGGCCGGCCGCCTGGTTCAAGGACGAGCCGAAGGCCGCGCGCCCCCCTCTGACCCTCTACGAGCAGCAGCTCGTCACCGAGCTCATCGCTCAGCTCGACCTCTGACCCCACACATCAAGTCCGCGCCCGCCCCGCCCGTCGAAGGACACGGGGCGGGCGCCCTCCAAGGGATACCTATGAGCTCGATGACCTGCCGCGACTGCGGCATCGGCCCCTACGGGGCCCAGCCCTCCGGCCTCTTCCTCTGCGATCACTGCGGGCACCTCCTCGACCTCGATACGGCCTGGTTCGACCCCGCCGAAGTAGTCGTCGTCGGCACGGACGGCACCCTGCTCCACTACCTCAGCCCGCACGCCTGCCTGACGTGGATGGACGACATCCGCGACCTCCCCACGGGCGACTGGGCCCTCGCGATGGAAGCCCTCGGCCAGTTCAAGCGCGCGGCCAAGGAACTTGAAGCCGCCCTCCGTGCCGGCCTGCCCTACAGCATCCCCGCCTGACCGATGGAGACCTCCATGAACCACCACGCGACGTTCACGTTCCCCGAGGGAGACCTCAACGTCACGGCCCTACCGGCCAAGACGGCGGAGGAGAACTGGGGAGGCACGCGGAAGCATGTCGTCTATTCCCGCCTGGCCATCAGCTCCTCGACCGACGAGGAGCAGCCCGGCTTCCTGAAGATCCGGGGGCGGTACTACCGCGTCGGCGCACGGCGTATCCGGTCCCTTGACGAGCAGGTCAGCAGGCTGGGGCGCTGGCGATGGGACAACGCCCTGCACCGCTGGGAGTACACCAACCAGGTCGAAAAGGAGGTCGGTTGGGACACGTCCGCAGCCCGACGCCTCGGCCAGATGGTTGATGAAGCCGCCGACCGGTTTGAGGCGGAGTACCCGCACTGGCGTCGGATCAGCGAGCGCCTGGAGCTCGAAGCCCACCTCCGCAACGCCGAGGCGCACCGCGGACAGGTCTGCGACGAGCTGCGCAAGGCCGACACGAAGATCACCGACCTCCACGCCCGGATAGCCGCCTACGCCGAGGGAACGCCGTGATCACCCTCCGCTCATCTGTCAACGTCGTGGACGTGGCCTGATGTCCCTGACCCGCCTCGACACCGCCGGAGCGCTCGGCGTCCCCGACGACCTGGATCTCTCCGGCAAGACACCGGAAGAACTCGCGGAGATCGCCGCGCCCTGGCCCGCCCACTGGCTCTACCCCCCGAAGCCCGGGGACCCCGACCGAGTCGTCAACCTCTTCGCGGGACCGGGAGGCTGGGACGTCGGCGTACGGGACGTGCTGCAACACGAGCTCGACATCGTGGGCGTCGAGATGCACAAGGGCGCTTCAGCAACAGCCTGCGCGGCAGGGTTCCGACGCATCACCGCCGACGTCCGCTCCCTCAACCCGAAGCACCCGGCGCTGCGCTGGGTACGCGGACTGATCGTCTCCGCGCCCTGCCAGTGCTGGTCACCGGCCGGCAAGCGCGCCGGACTCGACCCCCGCAATCAGGAACTGCTGCTCGACATCTTCACGGCGGCGTTCGAGGCCACCTTCGGACACTGGCACGACAGCGCAGACTGCGGCGCCTGCGAGGTGGAGGACATCTGCCTCATCTGCAACAACCCCGACTGGGACGGCTACGCGGGGTTCACCGGCCCCTTGCTCACCCTGGACGAGGTCCGCGCCCCGATCGCCGACATGACGGACGAGCGAATCGGCCTCGTCGCCGAGGTGCTGATCTGGGCGCTCACCCTCACCGCCCAGTGGGACAACCTCCGCTGGCTGGCCATGGAACAGAGCTCGGCCCTGCCCGAGCTCATCCTCGACGGACTGCGCGAAGAACTGTGGTCGGCGGACTGGTGCAGCGCGGAGTACCGCGTCCTTGACGCCGTGGACTACGGCCTCGCCTCCCGGCGCAAGCGCGTCTTCCTCATGGCGGCCCGCCACGCTTACGTCGACATGGACGCTCTCACGCCCAAGGCGCCCATGCCGGCCACCGCCGCCGCCCAGGCGCTCGGCTGGCCCGAAGGTATCCGCGTCAACACCAGAGGCGTCCGCAAGACGGCGGGCGGGAACTGCTGGTCGGCGGACAAACCCGCGACCGGCATCACCAGCAAAATCCGCGGCTGGTACTGGGAGCACGACAAGGACCGGACATTCAGCCTCGACGAGGCCGCCCTCCTGGTGGGCTTCCGCCCTGGCTACCCGTGGACCGGCTCCCGGTCGAGCTGCACGCAGCAGATCGGCGACGTCGTTGCCCCACCGATGAGCGCCGTCGTCATCGGCAGCCTCCTCTCTCGGCACTGGGAGGACCACCTCCGCCGGTACCTCGCCGACATCTACACCCCCACCCTCACCCCTGCCGAGCCCGTTCACGTGCTCGCCGCCTGACCACCCGAGGAAGAGACCATGCGCGCGAACCTCCTGCTCATGCACTACGCCCGCAGCCCCCTCGACTGCCCCGTCTGCGAGGCGGACCGGCTCACCTCCATGGCTGACGCCCGCGCCGGCATCTGCATCGCCTCCGGCGTCGCGATCGAGGACATCGACCCTGCCTCCGGATACGACCACTCCCGACGCGGATACGACCGAGTCCGAGCCTCCTGGATCGACCTGATCCGCCAGCACGGCGCCAGCGAGTTCTACGAGATACCCGACGTCGCCAAGGTCCGCGCCCGGTGGGCCGAGAAGCGGCCCGACTTCGTCGAGGGCGACGACTGGCTGACCGAAGCCTTCGAGGCCCACCGGCAGTTCATCACCGCCCTCGGCCGGCTGTGCCGCCGGACGTCCTGCGACATCCACTTCCCCGCCCCGACCCTCTGACCCGTACGGAGAACCATGACTGAGACCATCACCACCACCAACGACGGCCGCTTCCGCGTCCGCCTGGTCCCCGACGAGGACGCCCGCAACCCGCGCGAGGACTTCGACCACCTGGCGCACGTGATCACCATCGACACCCACCTCGGCCAGTACGCCCCTGTCGACAAGGACGGCGGCCCCCTGGCCGAAGCCTGGGAGCGCGTGAGCTGGAACCGGTGGAAGGGCATCGACACCTTCACTCGCTGGGCCCGGATCTTCCACAACGCGATCGTCATCGAGTCCCGGCCGGCACGAGGACCCGTATCCCTCTGGTACCTGATGCGCGAGGACGCTGAAGACCTCGGCATGCTGCCCGAGGCGTACCTCGACGCCGAGCGCGCCGAGTACCAGGCATGGGCCGAGGGAGACGTGTACGGCTACATCGTCGAAGAGGCCGTCGACTGGCTGCGCGCCGACGACCAGGGCGCCAGCATGTCCACCTGGGAAGAGATAGACGCCTGCTGGGGCCACTACGGATTCGACTGGGCGGTCACCGCGGCCAAGCAGGCCCTCGCACTGCACGTCGGTCGGCGGCAGGTCTCCGCGTGAAGCCCGGGGTGGACTACGTCTGGTGCGGTCCGTGCGGCCGTGGCCGCCTGTACGCCGTCCCGAGCGGGGAGTTCTCCTGCTCTAGCTGCGGATCAGACATCGACGCCGCCCTCGACCTGTGGCTGGACCCCGGCCACACGTGGGGTGTGGACTCGTGTGGCCGCCTCTACGGTCGGCCCGCGCAGGATGCCCAGTGAAGCATCTCCTCCGGCTGCGCCCCGAGGGTCGCCTCCAGTGCACCCGATGCCGGGCGGCCTTCCTGACTCAGGGCAGCGCGGACCGCTCACGAGACGACTGTCCTGGCGAACAAGTCGTCCATGGGTTCCTCGGCCAGCGCGAGCACATCGTGTACCCAACGTGGTCGCGGGACTCGTCCTGTGCCGCATGGGGATGTCCGGAGCCTGACCCCTTGCACACCTGGCATGGGCCCGATCCGTACTGCGACGAGCCCGGCTGTTCGCTCTGTCTCCACCACTGTGACTGCGACGTCTGCCGTGGCTGTGTTCGAGCGCCAGGTCTCTACCGCCTCATCGACAGCAGGGAAATCTGAGAATGAAGATGAAGATCAAGCTGAAGTCCGGTCAGCGGGTCCGCGCCACCGGCCGCGACACGCGAGGCCACACTGTCACCCGCGAGGGCTACCTCGTTGCTGATCCCCAGGTGAAAACCGCAGCCTGGGACGGTCCGCGCCGCCAGGTCTTTCGTCTTCACGTGGACGAGAACCCCGACGCGGAGCCCAACCGACAGAACTGGGTCTCCGTGCTGGCAGAGTCCGACCTGGAGCTCCTCGGCGAGCCGCCGCGTCCTGTCAGCCTGATCGGGTTGGCCGGTGCTGCCGGTTCCGGCAAGGACACCGCGGCCAAAGCCCTTGTGGCGAACGGCTGGCAGCGCCGCGCCTTCGCAGACAAGGTCAAGGACTTCCTCTACGCAGTCAACCCGTGGACCGTGGATGACGAGATCAACGGCAGCTTCCCACTCGCCGACGAGGTGGACCGATTCGGCTGGAGCTACACCAAGTCTGCCCACCCTGAAATACGGGCCTACCTCCAACGGTGCGGTACCGAGGCCGGCAGGAGCGTTCTCGGCGAGAACGTCTGGGTCGATGCCCTCTTCCACGACGCGGCGGGGTGGGGTCCGACGGTCATCACCGATGTCCGATTCCCCAACGAAGCCGCAGAGATCGTCCGGCGAGGCGGTGTGGTGGTGAACATCGTGCGGCCCGGCCAGAGGCTGATAGCGACCGCGGACCACTCCAGCGAGAGCGCCCTTGCAGGCTGGCCCTTCGACGAGGTTCTCGTCAACGACCGCTCGGCCTACGCCCTCGGCCACAAGCTCCAGCTCTTCTCGGAGCGAATGTAAGAGTTGAACTGATGGGGTTATTGCAATAGTGTGCTCTCAGAAGGAGGGGAGCGCAGTGACCACTAACCCCATCAACACCCCCGCCGTCCTTGACGAGCTTCCGGTCGGCACCGAGGTCCGTGACGCCGACGGCGATGTGGGCTTCAAGGCCCGAGGCGGCGGCTGGCAAGTCATCGGCTACGCCTGGACCTTGGACGGCGACTGGTTCAGGTTCCCTGTCGAGGTCGTCGACCCCACCCCGGGCACGGCGGAACTCGTCGCGGACCTCACCGGCCCGGTGACAATGCCAAAGCTGAAGGCCGAGCTGCGCGGCGTCGTGGCCGACATCCGCTCTGGCGCATCCGCCGGCGCCCTGCCCGAAGTCCTGGGCCGCCTGGAGCGGCTCCTCGCCCCGGCAGGGCGCCCGTGAGGATCACCGCCCGCCGCGAGGAAGTCGACGCGGTGAAGGCCGTCCTGGAGGACCCCGGCTTCGACAACGCCGATCAGATGGCCAAGGCCTTGATCAAAGAGGTCGGATCCATCCTCCAAATGCGCGACTGGGTGGCTCTCGTCCACACGTGGAGCGATGGCCACCGCGGCCTCAACTTCGCCCCCTTCGGCAACGAGGCCGAGGCCAAGAGCTTCGCCTCCAAGATGGCCTTCGGCGGCACCGGGCGCATCGTTCCGCTCCACAGCCCCGGCGCGATGCTCGCCAACCATGACGGCAAGAAGTGGAAGGGCTACTGCCAGCACGACGAGTGCGGCCACGCCCCTTTCACTCACTCGGCGGCCTCCGCCGCCCGGGGGGCCTGTCAGATACCGACCTGCCCCTGCAACGGGTTCCGCAAATAGGACCAGGAGAACGAGATGACCACCAGAACCATCGACTTCAGGGCCTGCCCCTGCGGCTCGAAGCGGGCCTACCCCGATCCGCGAGCTGCCGAGCGAGCCCTCGGCAAGGCGCAGGCCAAGCGGCGCAGCGTCGCCGAACGGCGAGGCACCGGTCGCGGGGTCGCCTTCGAGAACCGCTACTACGAATGCGAGCACGGCATGTACCACCTGACGTCACTCTCCCGCGCGGACTACTTCGGAGCCGCCGCTTGAAGCCCACGGAGAAGGCGCTGAAGAACGGCTGGGGCTGGGTCATCGGCGTCAGCGGACAGGACAGTCGGGTGTACTCGCGCCCCGCCCAGCAGCCCCCGGCGGTCGAACCGGCGGAGGTGCTCGGACGGGCCGCGAAGCTGCTCGGCCTGGAGGACCTGGACCTCGTGCCGGCACGCATCCAGCACCTCCAGGACTGTCACAAGCAGGCTCTCGCTTCCGCTGAGACCGCGTGGCGGGCCGTGCATACGGCGACCCGGGTGACCTGGCGCTGATGCAGGGCGGAAGCAACCGGCTGCTGACGCCGGAAGAGGTGGCCTCCTGGCTCAAGGTCAGCGAGATCACCGTGAAGAACAAGTACCGGGCGTGGGGGCTTCGGCCGCAGAAGGTCGGTCGCCTCCTGCGGTTCCGCGAGCGCGACATCGTCGCCTACCTCGATGACAACTACGGGTAGACGGGCACAGCCCTGCCCCAGCAAGCAAGGGGGGCCACATGGCTACCGTTTTCCAGAGATGCAAGACCGACAAGCGGAACAAGAACTACCCGTGTGAGGCGGTCCGCTGCCGGCATGAGTGGACGGTTCGGTACCGCGAGCCGGGAGGGCGTACCGGTCGGCAGCGCGAGGAGACGTTCCCCTCGAAGACGAAAGCTGAAGCTCACGGCACCAAGATGGAGGCCGACAAGGACCAGGGTGTCTACATCGACCCGGACGCCGGGAAGATCAGCCTTCGGGCCTACGCCGAAGACTGGCTTGGGCGCCGAACGGTCGCTGACTCGACGATCTCGAACTACGAGGGGTTCCTCGACAACCACCTCCTGCCGCACCTTGGGCGAAAGTCGCTGTCCTCGATCACGAAGCGTGACATCGAGCACTTCAAGGTGGCGATCCTGAAGGTGCTCGCCGAGAGCACGGTGTTCGACCGCATGAAGATGGTCAAGCACATCTTCTGGTCGGCCAAGGAGGAAAAGCTGATCCAGGACGACCCCGCCAGGGACGTCGACATCAAGCCGACCAACGTTGCGGTCGACGAGGACGAGATCCCGACGCTGGACGAGGTCAACCTCATCCACCAGCACATCTCTCCCCAGTACAAGCTGACGATCTCACTTCAGGCGGGCCTCGGCCTGCGAATAAGCGAAGCCCTGGCCTTCCACGTCGGATGCCGGCGCCGCGACTTCATACGGGTCCGCTGGCAGGTCAGCTCGAAGGCGAACAGAGGCGACGCCCGTACCCGCCTGGTCCCGCTCAAGCACAGGGAGGAAGGGGAGTACCGAGACATCCCCATGCCTCTCTTCATCGGGGACGAGATCGACGAGCACATAGCGCTGTGGAGCCCGATCCCCTTGGCGTTCGAGGCCAAGAGCGGCAAGAAGAAGGTCGTTGAGGTCTTCTTCGCCCCTCGCGAGCGGGGCAAGGGGGTCATGCCCACGGCCTCGACGTACGGGTACCACTGGCGGAAGGCGCTCAAGGCCGCTGGTCTCGTCAACGCAGATGGCAGCCCGAAGTACACCCCTCACAGCCTTCGGCACTTCTTCGCCTCGACCGCCCTGGCGAACGGCGTTCCGATCCACGAGGTGAGCCGCTGGCTCGGCCACAAGTCGATCAAGACCACGGTCGACATCTACGGTCACCTGGTTCCCGAGGCGTGGGACCGGTGCCGCGACATCATGCAGAAGGCCATGCGCCCGGCGGCCCCCGAGGACCCTTCGGGTTACGGCCCCGCGGCCTGATGGCGGTGGCAGAATCCGCCGCATGAGTGACGAGCGCATGTCTGACGAGGATCTTGCCCAGGTTCACGCCGCCCTGGGGCGCATGGTCTATACGGCCGCAACGGTCGAGATGACGGTTGAGATAACCGGGGCACTGCTGGCCGCCGACGCAGCCGAGGCAGCCAAGCTGAAGGGTGAGACGATAGGCGGCCTGTCGAAGCTCGCCCTGAAGTACGCGAAGGTTGCCAGTTACCTCAGTCCCTCCATGCGGACGGCGCTGGAGGGGATCGTCTTGGATGTGAAGGCTGGCATGGATCACCGCAACGCCTACGTTCACGGGCCGTGGGGGGAGCTCGACGGCGTGCTCAGCGCCATGAACAGCAAGCCCTTCAGTGTTGAGCCGAGCGGCTTCAGGATCAAGGCCGTAAGCGTGGAACACCTTGATCGGCTCACTGGGGAGCTGGAAGATCTTCGCGAGCGGGTGATGGTGTGGTTCAACCGTGCGTGGAGCCTCAAGCACCCTGACGTGAAGGTCGAGGGCTTGCTGCCGGACACCGCGCCTCCATACCCGGCATAAGTTAGGCGAGTGGCGGCCTGAGGGCGGCGCGAGATCTGGATGCTGCGGTCGCGTGTGCTGGATGTGCTGGATGAACGCGCACCGTGCTGGATCGGTGCTGGATGAGGGCTCCAGAAACCGCGTTTTCGCAGGTCGGAGCTCTGTGCTGAACGTTCCGCTTCAACGTGTAGTCGACCCGACGGAAGGGGCCGGACTCTGCCGAGTCCGGCCCCTTCCGCGTGCCTGCGTGCGCTCTTCAGCCGCTGCGCGGCGGGGTGAGGCTGTCGAGGTCCAGGGTGATGGCGAAGGGGACCGGGCGCTGGAGGGTGCCCCGGAAGATCCCGGCGGGGGCGTAGGCGCCGGTGGGTTCGTCGAGTTCGTAGACGTGGACGACGGGCGCCCCGTCCCCGTCCTCGATGCACCAGTAGTGCGGGATGCCGGCCTCCGCGTACTTGCGGAGCTTTACGGTGCGGTCGCGGTGGGCGGACTCGGGGGAGACGACCTCGATGACGAGTCGGACTTCCTCGGGCTCGAACCAGGTGCGGTCGTCGTCGTAGGCGGCCGTGGTCAGCAGGAGGTCGGGCTCGGGGCGGTTGCGCGGGTCGAGTCTGATGGTCATCTCGCGGCCGACCCTGGTGCCGGCGGGCACCAGCTCCATCAGCGCGACCGTGAGCATGGTGACGAGGTGGTCGTGCCACCACCGCTGGGGCCACAGCATGAAGACGAGGGCTCCGTCGATCAGCTCGGTGTGGCGGGGCGCCTCGGGGAGGCGGTCGAGGTCCTCCGCGAACCAGCCTTCCGCGCGCGGCGGGCGCATCCAGTCGGGCAGCGCGGTCATGGGGCAACCCTAGCGATTGCGGCCGCCACGAGAGGGGTCCACCCGCTGATCCGAGGTGGCGCCCGAATCGATCATGTGTCCGGTCAGGGCCGGGACCAGCGGGTGGTGAGGACCGCTATTGCGTCGGTCACGTCGTTGAGGCGGTCGTTATCCGTCCTTATCGCCCGGGCCAGCTCAATATGGAGAAATCGGAAATTCCCGTCGGCCGCCACTTGGCCCTGCTCGTTCGAGGTTCCGGCCAGTTTGCATTTCCGTACGTACGCCCGGCAAACCTCCAGCCCTTCCCCGGTCAGCGCGGTCGACAGGGCCTTGGCCTCGGACAATGCCCGGTCCCCGGCCCCCGTGGAGATCACGGCGTCGAATTCGGGGAAAGATTCATTTGCGAATCCGTGCAACTGGATCCCCGGCAGGCGGCGCTGCATCAGCTCCTCGACCACCTCGTGGAACACCGAGTCGGTGCGGTGCGCCACATCCGCGGAGTCCCCCTCGCCGGCCGTCCGGTGGGCTCCGGCCAGCACCATCACCCCGCCCGGCGCCCCCCGCAGCACCCGTGCTCCGAGCCGCTCGGTCTCCTGGTCGGCGATGGGGTGCGGGACCTGCACGCTCCAGCTCGGCCGGGCGTCGAGGTCCACGTACACCCGGCCCCAACCCCGGTTCCCGGGGCCCGGACCGCCCGCCTGGTCGGCGACTTCGGCGAAGTGGCGACCGCTCGCGGAGTCCGTGAACGACTGCACGGCGAAGTCGACCTCGGCCAGGCGCCTGTGCGCCCCGTCCTGGTCGCCGTCCAGCAGCAGGGCGACGCCCTGGGTGACGGCCCGGCGCTCGTCCGCGGTGGGGACCCGGTAGCCTCCGCGCTCGCCGAACCCCTGGGTGAAACCTGTGATCCGCTTTTCCAGGTCGGCCTCCGGGCTCGCCGAGGGGCGGGAATTCACCTGCATTTCGCGTGCAGGTTCCCTTGACGACAGCGTGAAATACGCCACGATCGCCGTCACGGCCAGCACCGCGCAGAGAGTTGCCTTAATCGTTATACGTTTCGCGAGGAACGGAGTCATGGTCGGATAAAGATAGACCGAGTGAAGATATCCGCCTCTCTCGTCACGCTCCGAACCGGAGCGCTCACCCTGTTCCTGTCCACCGCCCTCACCGGTTGTGGACTCCTCGGAGACGGGTCCGGTGGTGATGCCGGGGGCCGTCTGGCGGCGGGAGCCAAGGGACGTTCCTTCACCGTGGCCGCGGCCGGTGACGTACTCATCCACCCCGAGCTGACCGCCCAGGCCGAGCAGGACGGCAAGGCCGCGGGCAAGGGCGGCATGGACTTCGGCCCGATCATGGCCTCGGTGAAGCCGGTCATCAGCAAGGCCGACCTGGCGATCTGCCACATGGAGCCGGTGCTGGGCAAGCCGGAGGGGCCGTTCCTGAGCTTCCCCGACTTCCTCGTGCCGCCGCAGATCGCCACGACCCTCAAGGACATCGGGTACGACACCTGCTCGACCGCGTCGAACCACGCGCTCGACCACGGCGAGGGCGGCGTCAAGGACACCCTGGACACCCTCGACAAGGCGGGTCTCAAGCACACCGGCTCCGCCCGCGACGAGAAGGAGGGCACGACGCCGCTGATCATGGACGTCAAGGGCGTCAAGGTCGCGCAGATCTCCTTCGCCGGCGGGTTCAACGGTCGTCAGGTGCCCGCGGACAAGCCCTGGCTGGTGAACAAGACCTCGCTGGACGCCATCTCGGCCGCCGAGAAGGCGGCCCGGGCGGCCGGCGCCGAGGTCGTCATCCTCAGCATCCACTGGGGCAAGGAGCACCAGCCCGCCCCGAACTCGCTCCAGCTGAGCCTCGCCAAGAAGATCTCCGAGAGGACCGGCATCAACCTGGTCATCGGCCACCACGCGCACGTCGTCCAGCCCATGGAGAAGGTCGGCGACATCTGGGTCGCGTACGGGCTCGGCAACCAGGTCGCCCGGCACGAGGTGCCCAGCGGACTGTCCGAGGAGGGCGTGATCGGCTGGTTCGAGTTCGCGGAGAAGAACGGCAAGTGGGACGTCCAGGCGCGCTACGTGCCCACCTTCGTGGAGCTGCCGCCGGACCTGGAGGTGGCCGACCCCGCGGTCAAGGTGCCCGACACCGGACAGGTCAAGGACCACCGGCTGATCGACCTCACCACCGCTCTGAAGAACGGCAGCGCGGTGACGCCCGAGCGGCGTGCCCGCTACGAGCTCGCGTACGAGCGGACCCAGGGCACCCTGCTCAACCGGGGCGGCGGCAAGGACGGACTGGAGCCCCTGACGAGCCGCTGACGAGCAGCCGGTGAACCACCGGCACCCACCCGCACCCGCACCCGCACCTGCACCTGCACCCACATTCTCAGGAGTCCCGTTGTCCGCGTCGCGCACGAAGCGGCGGCAGAAGGCCCGCCGCCGGGCTGACATGTCGCTGCTGGGCGGCATCCGGCCGCCCATCGCCGCGCTGTCCGCGCTGCTGCTCGCCCTTGCCGCGCTCACCGCCTTCCACCTCGGGAAGGTGGCCAACGAGTCCGTTCCCGAGGCGGTCCGCACCTCCCAGCAGTACTTCGCGGAGGACGGCGCCATCGCGATGCGGGCCTCCCTGGACGAGTCGATCACCGACATCTCCCGTACCGCCACCCTCTTCAACGCGGGCAGCCCGGTCTCCGCCGACACGGTGCTCGACAAGCTCGGCAACGTCTACCAGAAGTGGCGCGGCACGGCCGTCATCGAGGTCAAGTCGGGACGACTGGAGGCCCAGCGCGGCGAGAACGTGCCGCTGACCGCCATCGACCACACCAAGCTCGCCGAGGCGAACGGCCTCGTCCCGCGCATGGTGCGCCTGGAGAACGGCGAGACCCGCCTGCTCACCTTCGCCGTACTGTCCTGGCCCGGCCAGCCCCAGAAGCTGCTCGTCGCCTCCAGCAGCCTGCGGTTCCCCGGCGTCAGCCTCGGCAAGTTCCGGGCCATCGCGGTCACCGACTCCGCCGGGCACGTGCTCAGCAGCGACGGACTCGCCAACGACGAGCAGATCCAGTCGGACGACGTCAAGGAAGAGACCGAGCGGGCCCGCAACCAGCTCAAGAAGTACGCCAAGATCGCCGCGCGGAAGACCAAAGTCAACCCGCTCACCACCAAGGAGCCGGGCTCGGGCGGCTTCCGCGGCGTCAGCGGCAGCCTCCTCGGTCCCTCCGCCGACGGTGAGCGGACCGTCGTCGGCTACGCGAGCCTGACCGGCCCCGAGGCGGGCAAGGGCACCCCCGCCACCGCCCTCGGACTGACCGTGATCTCCCTCGTCAACGTCACCGAGGACAGCACCGCCGTCGTCGACTCCTTCTTCGGCATCGCCGCCGCGGCCGTCCTGCTCGTCATCGGCCTCCTCGCGGTCTCCCTGCTCATCGGCACCGTGCAGAAGCCGCTGCTCCAGCTCTTCCTGGAGAGCCGCCGGCTCAGCCGCGGAGACCTCAACCGTCCGGTCAACCGTCCCAAGTACGGCGAGGCCGCCCGCATCGGCACCGCCCTGGAGCGGCTGCGCCGCCAGCTGAGGGGCGAGCCCGCCGAGGCCCAGAAGGCCCACCGCCCCGGCCGCGGCCGCGGCCGGATCGGCGCCCGCGCCCTGCTCGCCACCTGCGGCGCGCTGCTGCTGCTGTGGTCCGCGCCCCTGGTGCTGCTGCTCAACCGGGCCGGTGAGTCCGTCCCCGTCCCGCAGACCCTCGTACACGACCAGCGCGAGCGCACCGACACCATGGCCGACCGGGTCCGCCGCGCCCTCAACGAGGGGCACGCCGACCTCACCTCCGTGGGCTCGCTGATCGGCCCGGCCACCACCCCCGCCGAGATCACCGGAATCCTGGAGCGCACGCTCACCCAGCACCAGCGCTACGAGTCCCTGTACGTGCTCCAGGAGGACGGGACCGTCATGGCCAAGGTCGGGGCCCCGCCCCGGCGCCCGAACGGCAAGGTCCCCGTCGACGAGCCCGTGGTGCTGGTCGAGTCCGGCAACTCTCCGGTCATCATCGAGTTCGCCGCGGCCCCCGGCCTCAAGGGCGCCTCCGTCGTCGGCGAGCTGCGCATCGACTTCCTCAACTCGCTGCTCAAGCGGCCCGGCCTGGGCGAGATCCGGGTCATCGACGAGAAGCAGCGCGTCATCGCCGGCAACAACGGCTACCTGGCCTTCCAGCAGCTGCCCAACGAGAGCATCCGGGCGCTGGCCGCAGGCGCCAACCAGAAGGTCGGCAAGGGGCCGCGCCCCAGCAGCGTCCTGCTGCGCGGCAGCAACGACGACGTCACCATCGCCGCCGCGATACCGATGGTGGGCGGCGGCGCCGCGAAGCCGCTGACCTGGACCGTGGTCAGCTGGCAGCCCGCCAAGGGCCTGGCCATCCCCGAGTACAACCTGCAGAACCGGACGGTCCTGGCCGGCCTGCTCGGCCTCACCGCCGCCCTGGTCTGCCTCGGCTGGCTCCACATCGTGGTGATCCGGGCCCTGCGCGAACTCGCGGCGCGCGCCGAAGCCCTGGCGGACGGCGACCGCCGTACCGTCCTCTACCCGCGCCACCACGACGAGGTCGGCGCCGTCACCCGCAGCCTGGAAGTCATCAGGCAACAGCTCCAGGAGCTGCGCAAGCGGGAAGCGAGCGGCACCGCCGGCCGGTCCGGCCAGGCTGCCAAGGCCGGAAGGAACTGACCCCGTGCTCTTTCTCTTCAGCGTGCTGGTCGTGTGCTGCGTGGTGATGCTGATAGCCGGCGTCATCGAGCAGCGGCGCCACTTCGCCAACCTGGAAGAAATACCCACCCGGGTGCTGGTCAACGGCATCCGCGGCAAGAGCTCCATCACCCGGCTGGTCGCGGGCGCCCTGCGGGGCGGCGGGCTGGTCACGGTCGCCAAGACCACCGGCACCGCGGCCCGCTTCATCCACCCCGACGCCACCGAGGAGCCGGTCTACCGCAAGTTCGGCATCGCCAACGTCGTCGAGCAGATCGGCATCGTGCGCCGCGCGGCGGCCTACAAGCCCGACGCGCTGGTCATGGAGTGCATGGCCGTCATGCCCCCGCTCCAGGAGCTCAACCAGGAAAAGCTGATCCAGTCCACCATCGGCGTGCTGTGCAACGTCCGTGAGGACCACGTCGCCGAGATGGGCCCGACCCTCGACGACATCGGCCGCTCGCTGTCCCGCTCCATGCCGCACGGCGGCATCTGCGTCACCGCCGAGAAGGACCGCTTCCACGTCCTCCAGGAGGAGGCCGACGCGCGCGACTGCCGGCTCATCTACGCCGACCCCGAGATCGTCAGCGACGAGGAGCTGCGCGGCTTCAGCTGGTTCACCTTCAAGGAGAACGTGGCCATCGCGCTCGTCGTGGCCGAGCTCCTCGGCATCGACCGGGAGACCGCGCTCCAGGGCATGTACGACGCCCCGCCGGACCCGGGCGTGCTCTCCGTCGAGCGCTACGTCGGCCCCGGCGAGAAGCGGCTGCGGTTCGCCAACGTGTTCGCGGCGAACGACCCCGAGTCCACGCTGATGAACATCAACCAGCTCCTCGACCTCGGTGCGATCAGCCGCCCGCTGAACGTGGTCATCAACTGCCGCCCCGACCGGGTCGAGCGCAACGGCCAGATGGGCCAGATCGTCCCCGACCTGCAGCCCGACAAGGTGTTCGTCATCGGCCACCCGACGAAGAGCGCCATCGACGCGATCCCCGCCGAATGGCGCGGCCGCGCCGTCGACCTCGGCGGCGACCGCGACGGCGAGGAGTTCATGCACGAGCTCCTCGGCCACCTCGGCCAGGAGTCCTCGCTCGTGGCCATCGGCAACATCCACGGCCAGGGCGAGATCCTGCTGGAGCACCTCGCCGAGCTGCCCTCCTTCGAGGAGGACGGCGAGGCGCCCCCGTCCACGCCTGGCTCGCCGGCCCAGCACGTACGGCACGACCAGACCATGGCGCTCTACGTCAAGCACCTCGACCCGTACGCGAACCTGCCCGCGGCCGAGGAGGAGCGCCGGATGCGCACTCCGTACATCCCGATCCCGCGCGGCGGGGGCCAGCCCTACGCGCACCAGCCCTACGGGCAGCAGCAGTACCAGAACCAGCAGTACCAGGAGCAGCAGTACCTGAACCAGCAGTACCTGAACCAGCAGTACCCGCACCAGCAGCTTCCGCAGCAGCCCCAGCAGTACGACCCGTCGTACGGGCAGTTCCCGCCCGCGGCGCAGCAGCAGCCGCAGCAGCACCAGCACCGTCCGGAGCTGACGTCCGCGGCCTGGCCGCAACTGCAGCAGCCGCAGCCGGTGCCCCTGCAGCACCAGCCCCTGCCCCTGCAGCACCAGCCCCTGCCCCTGCAGCAGCAGCCGCAGCTCCCGCCGCCGCCCCGGCGACCCGACCCCGAGAACCCGCAGCGCCCGCAGCCCCCGCAGTGGTCTAACCCAGGAGAACCCCGTTGATCCCCGCCGTCCTCACCCCCGAGATCGCCGCGATCGGCATCGCCCTGGGCCTGCTGTTCTCCCTCGTCTGCTACCTGACGACGAACCTGTCGCCCGGCGGCATGATCACCCCGGGCTGGCTGGCCCTCACCCTCATCGAGGACCTCCAGCGCGCCGCGATCGTCCTCGGCGTCACCGTCCTGACGTACGCGCTCACGCTCGTCGCGCAGCGCTACGTGATCCTCTACGGCAAGCGCCTGTTCGCGACCGTCGTGCTCATCGGCGTGCTGCTCCAGGGCGGCGTGGTGATCCTGCTGCAGATGAAGTTCCCGCTGCTGTACGCGAACCAGACCCTCGGCTTCATCGTGCCCGGCCTGATCGCCTACCAGCTGGTCCGCCAGCCCAAGGGGGCCACGCTGCTGGCCACCGGCTCCGCGACGCTCATGACGTACGTCGTACTGACCGCCGGCATCCTGCTCGGCGTCATGCCGCACGCGTGACCCCGGCCCGGCCCTCCGCCTCCGCCCGTCCTTTCGCCCGCCCGACCGACCCCGCCCGGAGCAACCGATGACCGCCACGTCAAAGCGCCGCACACGTCCCGTCCTGCACGCGGCCACCGTGATCGCACTGCTGGCCGGCAGCGTCTACTTCACCATCGAGCTGCGCCAGGAGGAGCAGGCCAAGGCGCCCGCGATCCAGTCGCTCGTCGACGCCCCCGCCGCTGGCTCGGCGAAGGGGGCCGACGAGGGCGCCCAGAAGTGGGAGCGGCTGAAGAACCCCGAGCGTTCCGTGCTGCGCGACGGCAAGGGCGGGATCCTCGCGACCTTCACGGACGGCGCCCGCACCGCCACCCTCACCGGCCCCAGCCGTACCTTCGCCGAGCCGGCCACCACCAAGACCCGGGTGGTCACCGAGAACTGGGTGCGGCTGATGCCGGAGACCTGGCGGGCCGGGGCCGAGAAGGAGCAGTGGTTCCAGGAGTGGTTCAAGAAGTACCAGGCCAGTGAGGAGGACGACCTGTTCGCCATCGCCTTCCAGTACGGGGACCAGGCGCCGGTCAAGAAGGACGCGGAGGGCGTGTCGTACGCCGGTGACGCGAACTTCGGCCCGATCAACCCCAACGGCTCGGTCGGCAACGACTACCGCCTGGAGGAGTCGGACTTCTACGACTACCTGGGCATCCCGTACACCTTCCGCAACGGGACCACGGCGAAGCCCGAGGCGATGCGCTCCCGGTCGATGGACTGCTCCGGCTTCATCCGGACCGTCTTCGGCTATCGGGCCCGCTTCCCGCTGATGGCCGCGGACAATGCCACCGGTGACGGCCTGCCGCGCACCGCGAACGGCATGGCCCGCTCCAAGGCCGGCGTGGACGTCATCCCGCTCAAGGGGGTCGGCGCCGATGCCCGGCCCACCTCCATCGACGTCCTGCAGCCCGGCGACGTGCTGTTCTTCAAGCTGGACGGACGCACCGGGGAGCGGCTGGACCACACGGGCATCTTCCTCGGCACCGACACCGACGGCCACCAGATCTTCATCTCCAGCCGTGAAGAGGCCAACGGCCCGACCATCGGCGACAAGGGCGGCACCTCCCGCCTGGACGGCAACGGCTACTACGCGGCGACCCTGCGCAGCGCGAAGCGGCTCTGACCGGCTGACGGGCTGACCGGCTGACGGGCCGGCCGCGAACGCCCGGCCCGTCAGCCCGATTTCAGGGCGGCCAGGAAGTCCAGCCTGGTCTCCAGCCGGGACAGGTCGCGGTGCGTGAGCTGTTCGACGCGGGCGATGCGCTGGCGCAGGGAGTTCACGTGGAGGTGGAGGCGGGCGGCGCAGGCGGTCCAGGAGGCGTCGCAGTCGAGGAAGGCCTCCAGGGTGGCCAGGAGCTCGGTCCGGTGGCGGGCGTCGTGCTCGCGCAGGGGGCCCAGGAGCCGGGCGGCGAAGGCCCGGCGGGCTTCGGCCGGGATGAGGGGGAGCAGGGTCAGGATGTGAGAGGTGAGGTCCTCGGGGCCGCGGACCGTCACCCGCCCGGGGGCGGAGCGGGCGATCCGCAGGGCGTTGTGGGCCTGCTCCAGCGCGCGGCGGGCGTTGCCCGGCTCCGCCACCGGGCTGCTGACGCCGACGGAGACGCTGTCCGCGGGGCCGAGCCAGCGGGTGAGCGCCGCGGACAGCCGGCGTTCCAGCGCGGCGTGGTCGAGGGCCGGCTCGAGGGCCGGGTCCGGACCGAGAGCTGGGGTGGGACCGGGGGCCGGGGTTGGGGCCGGACCGAGGGCCGGGGCGGAGGCCGGGCCGGGGGCCGGGGTGGGACCGGAGGCCGGGCCGGGGTGTCCCTCCCGGGGATCGGGGACCAGGACGAGGAGGACGGCCCGGTCCCCGTCGACGGTGGCGGCGATGTCCTCGGAGGAGACCGGCACCGGGCCGTCCTCCTGCACCAGGGCCTCCTCCAGGAGGACGCGCAGGGCCGCGGCGGGCACGGGGCGGCCTCCGTGCCACTCGCCCGCGGCGACCACGAACTGGCAGCGCGGCCAGTACCCGACCCCGCTGAGCACGGCCTGCGCGGTGCTGCGCAGCCGGACCGGGATCTCCTCGGCCGGGACGCTGCTGTGCAGCAGGGCGAGGGACCGGTCGGCCAGGTCGTTGCGGGCCGTCTTCGCCTGCTCGTGGGCGGAGCGGGCGTCGGCGACCAGTTCGACGGTGCGGTCGAGGAGTTCCCGGTCGGCGGCCGCCCAGAGCGAGGTGTCGGCCTCCACGGCGAGCAGCCAGTCGCCCAGTTCGGCGGCGTCGGGGGCGGGCCCGGGGCCCCGTACGGGTAGCGGCGCGGGCGCGGGCACCGGTACGAGGGAGTAGCGGCGGGCGCCGACCGTGACGTGGTGGGGGGCCGTCTCCCGGGCGCGGCGGGCGGCCAGGTGGCGGGCGGCCAGTGCCGCCGCCGTCCTGGCGTGCAGCGCCGGCCGGGCTCCGGCGATCTGGCGTCCGGTCGCGGACAGGACGCGCACGTCGAGCCCGAGGGTGTGCCGCAGGAGTTCCAGTACGGAGTCCGGGGCGGCCCGGTCGGTGAGGAGTCGCCGGTGGCGTTCGACCAGCGCGGCCAGGCCGGCGAGGCGGCCGGGGCTGCCGGGGTCCCGGCGGCGCAGCCGGCGCAGGACGTGCTCGGTGACCGCCGCGAACGAGGTTTCCGGACGTACGGCGATCAGCGGCAGCCCGTGCCGCCGGCAGGCGCGCACGAGGTCGTGCGGGACCAGTCCGTGCTCGACCTCCCCGGCCGCGAGGGCCGTCACGCCCGCCCGGTGCAGGACGCGGACGAACGATTCGGCGTCCCCGTCGCCGCGCCACCAGGCGAGCCCCGTGAGCACGAGTTCGCCGCCGGTGAGGAAGCGGCCGGGGTCGGCCAGGTCGTTGGTCGCGACGGCGGAAATGGTGCGGTCGAGCGGGCTTTCGCGCGGGCCTGCGGGCGGGGTCCCGCCCGGTGTTCCGACCGGTGTTCCGCCCGAGGGGTCCTCGTCGTGGCCCACGAGCAGGAGCAGTCCCAGCTCGGTGTCGTCCAGGAGTTCACGTAGCCGCATGATCGCTACTTTCGCACGGTCCGGAGTCCGAGGGAGGGGAATCGTCGCAGCTCACCGAGGTGCTGACGGAGGAAAGCACGCTCGTCCACAGCCATCCGGGATGGACGTTCTGAGCGATCGGTGACTGCCTCGCCCCGCGGGGCGCGCGGTGTACTTCTGCGCATGCGGCCGACGACTTCCGGCCACATGCGAACGAGGAGAGCCGCTCATGGAATTTCTTCGCCCCGCCGACTGGGGGGAGGCGCTCGCCGCGAAGGCCGCCCACCCCGCGGCCGTGCCGATCGCGGGCGGAACGGACGTGATGGTCGAGATCAACTTCGACCACCGGCGTCCCGGACACCTGCTGGACCTGAACCGCATCAGGGAACTGCGCGCGTGGGAGGCGGACGGGGACGTGGTCCGGCTGGGCGCCTCCGTCCCGTACGCGCGGATCATGGAGGAGCTCCGCCGGGAGCTTCCCGGTCTCGCGCTCGCCGCGCACACCGTGGCCTCGCCGCAGATCCGCAACCGCGGCAGCGTGGGCGGCAACCTCGGCACCGCCTCACCGGCCGGCGACGCGCACCCGGCGCTGCTCGCGGCCGGCGCCCAGGTGGAGGTGGAGTCCGTACGGGGCTCCCGGCTGATCCCGATCGACGCGTTCTACACCGGGGTGAAGCGCAACGCGCTGGCCCCCGACGAGCTGATCCGGGCCGTCCACGTCAACAAGGCGGACGGTCCCCAGCAGTACTCCAAGGTGGGCACGCGCAACGCCATGGTGATCGCCGTCTGCGCCTTCGGGCTCGCCCTGCACCCGGCCACCAGGACGGTGCGCACCGGCATCGGCTCGGCGGCGCCGACGCCGGTCCGGGCCGAGGCGGCCGAGGAGTTCCTGAACTCCGCGCTGGAGGAGGGCGGCTTCTGGGACAACGGGCGCACGCTCACCCCGTCGGTCGCCGGGCGGTTCGCGGAGCTCTGCTCCGGGGCCGCGAACCCGATCGACGACGTCCGCGGCACCGCGAGCTACCGCAAGCACGCCGTGGGCATCATGGCCCGCCGCGCGCTGGGCTGGACCTGGGAGTCGTACCGCCGCGGAACGGACCGCGGCGCGGAAGGAGTTGCGTGACATGCGCGTGAACCTCAGGGTCAACGGCCGTCAGAGGGAAGCGGATGACGTCTGGGAGGGCGAGTCCCTTCTCTACCTGCTGCGGGAGCGGCTGGGCCTGCCCGGCTCCAAGAACGCCTGCGAGCAGGGCGAATGCGGTTCCTGCACCGTCCGTCTCGACGGCGTGCCGGTCTGTTCCTGTCTCGTCGCGGCCGGTCAGACCGAGGGCCGGGACGTGGTGACGGTCGAGGGACTGGCCGCCCACGCCGAGCAGCGTGTCGCGCACGGGGGTCGCGACATGCGCTTGGTCGTGGGCGGGAACGAGGGTGACGGCGCCGACGGTGAGGGAAGTCAACTCTCCGTCGTCCAGCAGGCGTTCGTCGACTCAGGGGCCGTCCAGTGCGGTTTCTGCACCCCGGGTCTGCTGGTCGCCGCCGACGAGCTCCTGGAGCGGGTCGCCGAGCCCTCCGACGCGGACATCCGCGAGGCCCTGTCCGGCAATCTCTGCCGCTGCACGGGTTACGAGAAGATCCTGGACGCGGTCCGCCTGGCCGCTGCCCGCCGGGAACAGCAAGAACTCCAGGAAGGCGTGGTCTGATCATGGCTGGCACCACCACCGGCATTCCCACCGAGGTCACCCAGGGGGCCCGGACCAGGGGCGGCATCGGCGAGTCGACGCTGCGCCCCGACGGCACCCTGAAGGTGACCGGCGAGTTCGCGTACTCCTCGGACATGTGGCACGAGGACATGCTCTGGGGCCAGACGCTCCGCAGCACCGTCGCCCACGCCGAGATCCTCTCCATCGACGTCTCCGAGGCCCTGACCCTGCCCGGGGTCCACGCGGTCCTGACCTACGAGGACCTGCCGACCCCGGTGAAGTACTACGGGATGGAGTTCCAGGACACTCCGGTCCTCGCGCACGGCAAGGTACGCCACCACGGCGAGCCGGTGGCCCTGGTGGCCGCCGACCACCCGGAGACGGCCCGCCGGGCCGCCGCCAAGATCAAGATCGAGTACCGGGAGCTGCCCCTCGTCACCGACGAGGCCTCGGCCCTCGCTCCCGACGCGGTACTCGTCCACGAGAACCGCGAGGACCACCACGCCGGTCACGTGCCGCACCCGAACATCGTGCACCGCCAGCCGATCGTCCGCGGAGACGTGGCGGCGGCCCGCGAGCGCGCCGACGTCGTCGTCACCGGCGAGTACACCTTCGGCATGCAGGACCAGGCCTTCCTCGGCCCCGAGTCCGGGCTCGCGGTGCCCTGCGAGGACGGGGGAGTGGACCTCTACGTGGCCACCCAGTGGCTGCACTCGGACCTCAAGCAGATCGCCCCGGTCCTCGGGCTGCCCGAGGAGAAGGTCCGCATGACGATGGCCGGCGTCGGCGGCGCCTTCGGCGGCCGCGAGGACATCTCGATGCAGATCCTCGCCAGCGTGCTCGCGCTGCGCACGGGCAAGCCGGTGAAGATGGTCTACAACCGCTTCGAGTCCTTCTTCGGGCACGTGCACCGCCACCCGGCGAAGCTCCACTACGAGCACGGCGCCACCCGGGACGGCAAGCTCACGCACATGAAGTGCAGGATCGTGCTCGACGGCGGGGCCTACGCCTCCTCCACGGCCTCGGTCGTCGGAAACGCGGCCTCGCTCTCGGTCGGCCCGTACGTCATCGACGACGTGGAGATCGAGGCGGTCGGCCTCTACACGAACAACCCGCCGTGCGGGGCGATGCGCGGCTTCGGCGCCGTCCAGGCCTGCTTCGCGTACGAGGCCCAGATGGACCGGCTCGCGGCGAAGCTGGGCATGGACCCGGTGGAGTTCCGGCAGCTCAACGCCATGGAGCAGGGCACGGTCATGCCCACCGGCCAGGTCGTCGAGGGAGCGGCACCGGTCGCCGAGCTGCTGCGCCGGGTCAAGGCGCGTCCGCTGCCGCCCGAGCGCCAGTGGGAGAGCGCCGACGGCGCGGCCGACGTGCGCGCACTGCCGGGCGGGCTGTCGAACACCACGCACGGGGAGGGCGTCGTCCGGGGCGTCGGCTACGCGGTCGGCATCAAGAACGTCGGCTTCTCCGAGGGCTTCGACGACTACTCCACCGCCAAGGTCCGCCTGGAGGTCATCAACGGCGAGGCCGTCGCCCTGGTCCACACGGCCATGGCGGAGGTCGGCCAGGGCGGCATCACCATCCACGCGCAGATCGCCCGTACCGAGCTCGGGGTCCAGCAGGTCACCATCCACCCGGCCGACACCCAGGTGGGCTCGGCCGGTTCCACCTCGGCGGGCCGTCAGACGTACATGACCGGCGGATCCATCAAGAACTCCTGCGGGCTCGTCCGGGCGCGGGTCCTGGAGCTCGGCCGCCGCAAGTTCGGCGCCGAGCACGCGGGATGGGCCGAAACCGGCCTCCTCCTGGAGGACGGGAAGGTGGTCACCGGCGGGGGCGAGGTGCTCGCCGCCCTCGTGGACGTCCTGGAGGACGAGGTCGTGGAGATCGAGGCCGAGTGGCGCCACCGCCCCACCGAGGCCTTCGACCTGGTCACCGGCCAGGGCAACGGCCACGTCCAGTACTCCTTCGCCGCGCACCGCGCGGTCGTCGAGGTGGACACCGAGCTCGGCCTCGTCAAGGTCGTGGAGCTCGCCACCGCCCAGGACGTGGGCAAGGCGCTCAACCCGCTGTCCGTGGTCGGCCAGATCCAGGGCGGCACCGTCCAGGGCCTGGGCGTCGCGATCATGGAGGAGATCATCGTGGACCCGAAGACCGCGAAGGTGAGGAACCCCTCCTTCACGGACTACCTGCTCCCGACCATCCTCGACACGCCGACGCTCCCGGTCGACTACCTCGAAATGGGCGACCCGCACTCCCCGTACGGGGTACGGGGCATCGGCGAGGCCCCGACCCTGTCCTCCACCCCGGCCGTCCTCGCGGCGATCCGGGCGGCGACCGGGCTGGAGCTGAACAAGACCCCGGTCCGCCCGGAGCACCTCACCGGGTCCTGACCGGATCACGACCGGGCGCGACCGGATCCTGACCGGCCGCGCCCGGTCACCAGGCCGCCCGGTCACCCGGCCGCCCCGCCGGGGCCAAGCGGACCCCAACTCGGGGGTCAGTTCCGCCCAAGTCCCCCGGCGGATGCTGGAGCTCCGAAGTGTCGTGATGCAGACCGCCGTTGTCCAGCGAGCACCAGGAGCGACGCGGGTCTGGACGGAGGTCTCATGAGGCGGAATTCCATCCACAAGCAGGGTCTCTATCTCGGCTCCGTGCCGGAACGGGCGGCGGTCAAGGGCGGCTCACCGCCGCTGACCCTCGACCACGACCTCGACGTGCTGCCCGCGGCGGGCCGGCACCTGACGGTGACCGAGCTCGCCGGGCACGTGGAGGACCTCGCCGGCCGGATCTCGGCCGCCGGAGTGAAGGCCGGCCAGCACGTGGTGGTCCACAAGGCGGCCAACTTCGACGTCTGGCTGCTCGCCACCGCTGTGGCGCGGACGGGCGCGGTCCCGGTCATGCTGTCGCACACGCTGGACGGCCCGACCCTCGCCACCCTGCTGGAGCGGCTCGACCGGCCGCACCTGCTCACCGACGGCCCGAAGCTGGAGGCGCTGGCGGATCTGCCGCTCGCCGAGCTCACCCGGGGCGTGATCAGCGTGGGCGGGGCCGCCCCCGGAGCGGTCTCGCTGGCCGAGCTCGCCGGCTCCCCGGGGGTGCGCCCCGTGCTCCAGGGCCTGGACGAGCCCGCGATGATCACGCACACCTCCGGCACCACCGGGATCCCCAAGCTGGTGGTGCACACCCCGCGCACGATGCGCGCCCGGCTGCGGCCGCAGCTGGTGCTGCTGGCCCTGATGGGCAGGCGCGAGACGGTCGCGATCCACATCGCCTTCGGCCACTCCCGGATGTTCGCGGCGATGGCCCTGTGCCTCGCCAAGGGCATGCCGGTGCTGCTGGTCAACCACGGCGCCCCCGAGGACGTCGCCGAGTTCTTCCTGAAGCACCGGCCCGGGCTGATCGAGGCGCTCCCCAACTCCTTCCTGGCGTGGGAGAACCTGGCCGACGATCCCCGCAGGCCCTTCGCCTCGGTGAAGTACTTCAGCAGCACCTTCGACGCGATCCACCCGAGGACGGTCCGCCGGCTCCTCGGGGCCTCCGCGCGCAGGGCGCAGTTCTTCCAGATCTACGGGCAGAGCGAGGTCGGCCCCGCCGTCGGCCGCCCGTACTACCGCTGGTCCGCGCACCGGATGGACGGGCGCTGCGTGGGCTACCCGCTGCCGGGCAGCGCGCGGGTGCGGCTGGTGAGCCAGAACGGCAAGCGGCCCTCCGCGCAGAACCCCGGGCTGATCGACGCCCGCTGGGACGGCATCGCCAAGACCTACCACGGCGAGCAGGAGCGCTACGAAGCCAACGTGCACGACGGCTGGTGGCGCACCGGTGACGTCGGCTACCGCAGCAGGTTCGGCTGCCTGCACATGCTCGACCGGGAGATCGACATGATCCCCGGCGTGGGCAGCAGCCTGGAGATCGAGGACCTCGTCCTGGACAGGCTGGAGGAGCTGGTCGAGCTCGTCGTCGTCCTGGGCCCGGACTCCAGGGGGGTCCCGATCGTCTGCACCCGCGGGGACGAGCCGCTCGACCGGGACCGCTGGCGCGCGGCCGTCGCCGCCCATCCCCAGCTGGCCGACCCGATCCAGATCCCGCTGGCCGAACTGCCCCGTACGGCCACGATGAAGACGCGCCGGGTGGAACTGTCCCGCCGGCTGGAGGAGAACCTCCAAGTCGGCCTCAAGTCGCTGCACAGTGGCGGGCAAGATCGGTGTCCGAGTCTTGTCCACATGAAGCGTCAAGATGATGACCGCCATGAGTGAGGCGGCCGGGGGCATCGAAGAAGGCCCGGTGCAGAGTCTCTACGCGGCCATCGAGGAAGCGGCCGGCCTGCTGGACGTGGAGTGCGTGCGGGACGAGATCCTGCCCATCCTGGACATGTACGGCGACGCCCTCGCGCAGGCCGTGGTCGCCTTCCGGCTCGGGACCGGCCAGAAGCACGAGGGCGAGCTCGACTGCCGCTTCACGACCCCGCTGGAGGTGGACCCGTACGCGCTCGCCGTCGAACGCGGTCTGACCCCGCGGACGGACCACCCCGTCGGCTCCCTGCTCTCGGACATCCGGGACAACTGCCCGGTCGACAGCTACGGAATCGACTTCGGGGTCGTCGGCGGATTCAAGAAGATCTGGCTGGTCTTTCCCCGGAACGACCTCCAGGCCGTTGCGAAGCTCGCCGGAATTCCGTCGATGCCGCCGAGCCTCGGCAAGAGCATCGAATTCTTCGACCGGTACGGAATGGGCGACACGGCCGGCCTGCTCGGCATCGACTACCGGCACCGGACCGTCAACGTGTACTTCGGCGAACCCCCCACGGGCGGCTTCGCACCGGACGCCGTGCGCTCGATGCTCCGCGAGGTCGACCAGGCGGAGCCGAGCGAGCAGATGCTCGAACTAGGCCGGCAGGCCTTCGGCATCTACGTGACCCTGAGCTGGGACTCTCCGAAGGTCGAGCGGATCTGCTTCGCCGTGGCCACCGGTGACCCGGCCTCGCTCCCCGTGCAGCTCGACCCGAAGGTCGAGCGGTTCGTGCAGCACGTGCTGGCGGCGGATCCCGCCACCAGGTTCGTGTACGCCGTCGCCTCCCAGCCCGACGGCGAGTACTACAAGCTCCAGTCCTATTACCGGTGGCAGCCCGGAGTGCTCGACCTCATGCAATTGGAAGACGGGTCGCTGGAAAACCCGGTGTAACCACCCTCGCCCCACTGCGCATTGCTCGATTTCGGGCCGTCATTTCCTGGAAGGACGAAGACGAACATGGGAACCATCGAAGTTCCGGTCCTGATCGTGGGCGGGGGCGGTACCGGGCTGTCGGCCTCCGCCTTCCTGTCCGACCACGGGGTCGGCCACGTGCTGGTGGAGCGCCGCGCGGACACCTCGCGGCTGCCGAAGGCGCACTACATCAACCAGCGCACGATGGAGGTCTTCCGCCAGCACGGTCTGGACGCGGAGGTGCTCGAACAGGGCGCCCCGCTGGAGAAGTTCGGCAAGGTCCGCTACCAGACCACGCTGACCGGCCAGGGCCCGCTGGACAAGCGGCTGATCCACGAGATGGACGGCTTCGGCGGCGGCGAGCTCGGCGCGACGTACGCGGCGCACGGGCCCGTCCTGTCGGCGAAGCTGCCGCAGGTCCGGCTGGAGCCGATCCTGCGCGAGCACGCCGAGCGCCGCAATCCCGGGCGCGTCCTGTTCGGCCACGAGCTGACCTTGATCTTCGAGGAGGGCGACCGCGTCACCGCCGAGGTCCGCGACCTGGCGACCGGCGAGATCACCACGGTCGTCGCCCAGTACGCCATCGCGGCCGACGGCGGCCATACGGTCGGCGCGGCCCTCGGCGTGAACATGCAGGGCCTGCCCTCCCTGTTCGACGCCACGACGGTCTACTTCTCCGCCGACCTGTCGGAGGTGTGGAACGAGGGCTCGCTCATCACCTGGTTCCTCAACCCCTACCACCAGGACCTCTCCAGCGCCCTCATCGAGATGGGCCCGACTTGGGGGAAGAACTGCGAGGAGTGGGGCCTGCACCTCCACCTCGCCGGCGTGGACCGCAGGGACCCGCAGGCGGTCACCGCCCGCATCCGCGAGGTCCTGGGCCTGCCCGAGCTCGAGGTGACCCTGCACGACGTGACGAGCTGGACCGTGGAGGCGGTGCTCGCCGAGCACTACCGCTACGGACGGATCTTCCTCGCCGGTGACGCCGCGCACCGCCAGCCGCCCGCCGTCGGACTCGGCCTGAACACCGGCATCCAGGACGCGCACAACCTCGCCTGGAAGCTGGCGGCGGTCGTCGCCGGCCACGCCCCCGACAGCCTGCTCGACACCTACGAGGCGGAGCGCAGGCCCGTCGGCCAGTTCAACCTGGGCTGGGCCATGTCCGCGGCCTCCCACCACCAGGTCGTCATCGACGGGGCCGTCGGCCTCGGCCGGCACATCCCGGCGGAGCGCCGTACCCCGGTGTTCTTCGGCTACTTCGCCCCGACCCCGGTCGGCGCCGCCCAGCGGCAGCGGGCCGCGGAGGTCTTCGCGACCCACCGCGGCGAGTGCCAGGCCCACGACGTGGAGATCGGCTTCGCCTACGAGGCGGGCGCGGTCGTCCCCGACGGCAGCCGCCCGCCGGCCCGCGCGGCGCTCGGCGACGTGTACGAGCCCACCACCCGCCCGGGCCACCGGCTGCCGCACGCCTGGATCGAGCGGGACGGCCGCCGCCTGTCCACGCACGACCTGACCGGTACCCGTACCGGCTTCGTCCTGATCACCGGCCCCGAGGGGACGGCCTGGTCCGAGGCGGCCGCCCGGGCGTCGGAGACCTTCTCGGTGCCGGTCGCCACCGCGGCCATCGGCGAAGGCGCCGAGTACGCCGACGCCGACGGTGCGTGGGAGGCCGTGCGGCAGACGGCCGCCGACGGCGCCGTGCTGGTCCGGCCCGACAACCACGTCGCCTGGCGCAGCACCGGCGGCGAGCAGGACCCGGCAGCGGCCCTGACCGCGGCGCTCGCGCAGGTCCTGGAGCAGAAGGCCCCGTAGCAAGGCCCCGTAGCAAGGCCCCAAAGCAGGGCCCCGTAGCAGGGCCCCGTAACCCATCCATCCGGCACGCAAGATTCCTGGGCAGAAGAGGCAGACAGCAGATGATCAATCGTAGGAAGTTCCTTGTCGGCGCCGGTGGAGCAGCCCTCGCCGCGACCGGCGCGGCCGCCGTCTTCCCCGCTTCCGCCTCCGCTTCGGTGGGCGCGCGGACCCGGTCCGGCATCCGCTGGGGCCGGCTGGACGAGCGCCTCACCGGACACCTGGTCCTGCCGTCCGACGCGGACTACCAGCGCGCGAAGCAGCTCTTCCAGATCCAGTTCGACGCCGTGAACCCGCGCGCCGTCGCCTACTGCAAGACCCCCTCCGACGTGGCGAAGTGCCTGACCTTCGCCCAGCACAACGGCATCGAGGTCGCCGCGCGCAGCGGCGGCCACAGCGCCGCCGGCTACTCGACGACCCAGGGCCTCGTCGTCGACGTGTCCGGGCTCAACGAGGTCACCCTCGGGGCCGGCAACGGCACCGCGCGGATCGGCACCGGCGCGCAGCTCGTCGACATCGCGAACACCCTCGCCCCGGCCGGGTTCGGCATATCCGGCGGCTACTGCCCGACCGTCGCCGCGGGCGGGTTCTTCCAGGGCGGCGGCATGGGCCTGTTCACCCGCCACATCGGCATGGCCTCGGACAAGATCACCTCGGCGCAGGTCGTCCTCGCCGACGGCCGCATCGTGACCGCCTCGGCGGAGCGGCACCGGGACCTCTTCTGGGCCCTGCGCGGCGGTGGCGGCGGCAACTTCGGCATCGTGACCCACTACGACGTCACCCCCTCGCCCCTCACCAACGTGGCGGCCGTCAATATCGTCTGGCCCTACGCCCAGGCGCTGGAGATGCTCGACGGCTGGGCGAAGTGGCTGGTCGACGCGCCGCACTCGATCGGCAGCGGCATGAACGTCACGCTCACGGACGCCGCCGCCGGCACCGTCCCCACCGCGTCGATCTTCCTCGGCTCCGTGGACACCGGTCCCGCCTTCGACGAGGAGATCGCCCGCCTCCTCTCGATCGTCGGCGTGCCCCCGGTGTACAAGCAGAAGTTCACCGCGCCGTACAAGAACGTGATGATGCAGCTCTACCGCTGCGCCGAGCTCACCGTGGAGGAGTGCCACCGCGACGACACCAGCCCGGGCGGCAAGGTACCGCGCGCCGCGTTCGGCGCCTGGCGCAGCCGTCTGTTCCGGCAGACGATGCCGCGCGAGGGCTGGGCCAAGGCCCTGGAGGTCTTCGAGGGCGACCGGATGCCCGGCCAGATGCGCCAGCTGCAGATCTCCGCCCTCGGCGGGCAGGCCAACGCGGTGGCGCGCACAGCCACCGCGTACGTGCACCGCGACTCCCTCTTCTCGGTCAGCTTCCTCACCGCGAACGCCACCACCCCGTCCGACGAGGCCAAGGCCTCGGCGAACCGGTGGGTCGACGCGGGCTTCGCCGCCATCGACCCCTACTCGAACGGCGAGACCTACCAGAACTTCATCGACGCCCGGCTGCCCGACTGGGAGCGCTCGTACTACGCCGAGAACTACCAGCGGCTGCGCACGGTCAAGGCCAAGTACGACCCGTACAAGTTCTTCCAGTTCGCGCAGAGCGTCCGCTGACCGCGCTCCCGGCACCTCAGGAAGGAGCACTCCGTGTACCTGGCGGATCTGGAGTACGCGGCCCGGATGCCGTGGCCCGCCGAAGTCGACCCGGATCGGGTTCGTGAGGCCACGGACCGGCTGATCGCCCACGTCGCCGGCCGGGTCGACGCCGACGGCGCCCTGCGCGAGGAGTGCCGGAGCCGGGTCCTGGAATCGGCGCTCGCCCTGTCGCTGATGACGCGCACCGGCGCCGGCGGGGACTCTCCGGCCCGGGAGCGCCTGCTCGGGTTCCTCCGCGCCCACCAGGACGCCCCCGACCAGCTCGAACGCGTCCTCGCGACGCTCGCCGTCGGGCGGGCCACCGGCCTGGGCTCCGCCGGTGACACCGGGCTCGTCGCCCAGCTGACGGAGGGCGTCCTCGGCGACGCCCCGGGGTTCATCTCCGCCCGCCGCCGCATGATGGTGTGCGCGGTGCTGTCGGTGCTCGGCTGCCCGCTGCCGCCCGAGGTCCTGGCCGCGGTCGCCGACGAGGTGCCCTCCGACCCGCTGCACTCCTGGGCGGCCGTGCAGCAGGCCTCCGTCACCCTGATCCTCGCCGCCGCCGCGGGGGTGGAGAACGAGGTCACCGCCGCCGCGCTGGAGACCCTGGCCGCCACCGAGCCCGCGACGACGGTGTGGGAGGGGTACGCCCTGATGCACCTGCTGGTGCTGCACGGGCTCGCCGGATTCCCCGGGAACGAGGAGACCGTCCGCCGCGGCCTGGAGACGCTGCTGCGCCACCAACGCGCCGACGGCGGCTTCCCGTTCGTTCTGGAGATGCACAACTGGTGCACCTCCACCGCCGGAACGGCCCTCGTGGCGGCGGGCGCCCCGACGGAACTGCTGCGCCGGATGGCGGGGATGCTCGCCCGGCACCAGGGCGGGGCTGCGCCCGCCTCGCTCTCCCGGGGCGCGACGCTCACCGACGGCTGGTCGATGTCGGAGATCGTGGCGCAGAACGACGTGGACGACACCTCGTGCGCCCTGGAGTTCCTCCAGGCCGTCGACCCGATCGCCTACGGGGACTCCGTGCAGCGCGGGGTGGCGGGGCTGCTGGCGGTCCAGGGCGCCGACGGCGGCTTCCCCACGTACGTCGCCGGGGCCTCCTCCGAACCGTGCATGACGGCCGCGGCCGTCTGCGGGCTCGCCGCGCACCCCGGCACGCTGCCGGCCCGGGAACGCGCCCTCGCCTTCCTCGTCGGGAGCCAGCTGGAGGACGGCGGTTTCGAACCCGGCTGGAGCCGCAGCCGGCTGCACACGATCTTCCGTGCCCGCCTCGCCGCGTGCACCGCGGACCCGCGGGACCACCACGTGGCCCGCATGGCAGAACGGATCGAGCGCACCGTCCTGGAGACGCAGAACGAGGACGGCGGCTGGGGAATGCAGCCGGGCGACCCCAGCGACGACATCAGTACCGCGTACGGGCTCATCACGCTGTGCTACGGGACCGATCACCGGCCCGTCGGGGGCGCGCTGTCCTGGCTGCTGGCCCGCCAGAACGCGGACGGCGGCTACGGCGGCCCGCCCGACATGGTCGGCCCGCGCCCGTTCCCGTACAGCTTTCCCATCTTGACGGATGCGCCCGTACTCCTCGCTTTCGGTCATGTCCGCTCCCGAATCCGGCACATGGAATCCGTGCTTCAGGGAGCGAATTGAGGGATTGGTACGGACCGTTCGCGGTGCGCTATGAGGAATCGCCCACTCAGCGTCACCTCGGCCGCTGAAAGTACGAAATGGAGGAGGAGGTCCCGGACCTCCTCCTCCCTTCGTGCGGGATCAACGTGCCCTAGCCTCTTGACCGTTAACGACTCAGAAGCACCAGCGCGCTCTTTGCCCTTCGACGGAAGACCGAGGAAATTGACATGATGCGCAAGATAGCGGCCCTGCCCAGTGGAAGGCTGGGAAAATGGGTCGTCATCGCACTCTGGGCGGCCCTGCTCGTACCGGCCCTCATGCTGGCCGGAAAGCTCGGTGACGTCGAAGAGAACGACAACTCTGCATGGCTTCCCGGTAACGCGGAATCGACCGCGGTCGTGGAGCGGGCCGAGAAGTTCATGAACGCCGACACCATCCCCGCGGTGGTGATCTACGACCGGTCCGCGGGCGTCACCGACGCCGACATGGCCAAGGCCAAGGCGGACGCCGAGGCCTTCAAGGGCATCCAGAACATCGTCGGACCGGCCCAGGGCCCGGTGAAGTCCGACGACGGCAAGGCCATCCAGACCGTGGTCCAGGTCAAGAAGGACCAGTCGGGCTGGGAGGGCATCGGCACGGTCGTCGACGCGATGACCGAGGTCGGCAAGAAGAACGCCGACGGTCTCGGCTTCCACGTCGCCGGACCGTCCGGCTACGCGGCCGACTCGATCAAGGCGTTCAGCGGGGGAGGGGCCCTGACGACGATCACCGCGCTCGTGGTGGTCGCGATCCTGCTCCTGACGTACCGCAGCCCGCTGCTGCCGCTCCTTCCGCTGCTGACCGTGGGCGTCGCCCTGGTCACCTCGGAGGCGGTGATCTACGTCCTCGCGAAGAACGCCGGCCTGGTCGTCAACAAGCAGACCAGCTTCATCCTGACCGTCCTGGTCTTCGGCGCCGCCACGGACTACGCGCTCCTGCTCATCTCCCGCTACCGGGAAGAACTGTTGCGCCACGAGGACCGGCACGACGCGATGGCGGAGGCCCTCTACCGCTCCAGCCCCGCGATCATCGCCAGCGCCGCGACCGTCGCGGTCAGCCTGATGCTGCTGATGCTGGCCACCCTCAACTCCACCCAGGGCCTCGGCCCGGCCTGCGCCGTCGGCGTCCTCGTCGGCCTGCTCGCCATGGTCACCCTCATGCCGGCCCTGCTCGTGGCCTGCGGCCGCTGGATCTTCTGGCCGGTGAAGCCCGTTCACGGTGCGCCCGCCACCGCCGAGAGCGGCATCTGGGCCAAGGTCGGCACCGCCGTCTCCGGCCGGCCGCGGCTCGTCTGGATCGGCACCGCGCTCGCGCTCGCCGTCATGGCGCTGGGCGTGCTCGGCCTGAAGGCCGACGGCCTCGCCAACAAGGACCAGTTCACCAACACCCCGCAGATGGCCGTCGGCGAGCAGATCCGCTCGGAGCACTTCCCGGCCGGATCCGGCGACCCCCTGTTCGTCGTGAGCAAGGCCGACAGGGGCGTGCAGGTGCGCAGCGCGCTGCTCACCGTCCCCGGCATCGCCGAGGTCACGGCCCCGACGGCCAAGGACGGCGAGGCCGTCATGCTCGCGGAGCTCGACCACGACCCCAGCGGCACGGCCGCGATGGAGACCGTCAAGAAGGCCCGGGACGCGGTCCACGCGGTCGAGGGCGCCGACGCCCAGGTCGGCGGCAGCTCGGCGGTCATGCTCGACACGCAGACGGCCGCCGCCCGCGACTCCAAGGTGATCATCCCGATCGTGCTGGTCGTGGTGCTGCTGATCCTCATGGTGCTGCTGCGGTCGGTCGTGGCGCCGGTACTGCTCATGGCCACGGTGGTGCTGTCCTTCGGTGCGGCCATCGGCGTCAGCAGCCTGGTCTTCAACCACGTCTTCGGCTTCGCGGGCGCGGAGGCCTCCTTCCCGCTCCTGACGTTCGTCTTCCTGGTCGCGCTCGGCATCGACTACAACATCTTCCTCGTCACCCGCGTGCGCGAGGTGTCGATGGAGCACGGCACCCGGCGCGGCGCGCTGCTGGGCCTGTCCACCACCGGTGGCGTGATCACCTCGGCGGGCCTGGTGCTGGCCGGCACCTTCGCGGCGATGGCCTCGCTGCCGCTGGTCTTCGCCGCCGAGCTGGGCTTCGCGGTGGCCTTCGGCGTCCTGCTGGACACCATGATCGTCCGCTCGGTGCTGGTCACGGCGCTGACCCTGGACGTGGGCCGCTGGATGTGGTGGCCCAGCAAACTGTTCCTGCGGGAGGACGACCCCGAGCCCCGGGTGGAGACCCCCGACCTGGAGCCCGCACTCGGCGGCAAGTGACAGCTCCGCACGCGCGAAGGGCCTCCCGGCGCCCGCCGGGAGGCCCTTCGCGCCGAGTGCGGCCGGCTCAGCGGTCGCGGTAGGCCACCTGCTCGGCCATCCTGACCAGGCGCTTGTGCCAGTCGCCCGCCAGCGGGGCGTCGTCGAGCGCCGCGCAGGCCGTCGCGACGAGCTGGTCGATCTGCTCCTCGACCTCCCGGCGGACACCGGAGGCGGACAGCGCGTCGCGCAGCTCGGCCGGGTCCCAGCCGCCGCTGCGGCCGTCCTCGACCAGCCGGGCCACCCGCTCGTCCTGGGTGGCCGCGAGGGCCAGCAGCAGGGTCATCTTGTGCTCCACGAGGTCCAGTCCGGCCGGCTTGCCGGTCGCCACCCCGTCGCCGAAGGCGTCGAGCAGGTCGTCGCGGAGCTGGAAGGCCTCGCCGGCCGCGACCCCGTACTCCTCGAAGGCGCCCTGGAGCCCGGGCCGCCCGGCGATGGCCGCCCCGAGGGAGAGGGGCCGGTGGATGGTGTAGCGGCCGGACTTGCAGACGGCGACCCAGCGGGACAGGGCCGGGTCGGCCTTCAGCTCGGCGGCGAGGGCGATGTCCAGCTGCTGGCCGATGATCACCTCGGTGACCAGGTCGTTCCAGATGCGCAGGGCCGGGCCGGACAGCCCGCCGGCGAGCCGGTTGGCGTAGCTGAGCGCCAGGTCCCCCGCGAGGATGCCGATGCCCTCCCCGAACCGGCGGTGCTCGCCCGCCCAGCCCCGCTCCGCGTGGCGGGCGGCGTGCTTGGCGTGCACGGTGGGAGTCCCGCGCCGGGTGTCGGAGTTGTCCATGATGTCGTCGTGGATGAGGGCGAACACGTGCAGGAGTTCCAGCGCGGCGGCCGCCGCGACGACCGTGTCCGTGCGCTCGCTGTCCGCCGTACCGCCGGCGGCCAGGTAACCGCTCACGCAGAAGGCCGGGCGCAGCCGCTTCCCGCCCGCCCTGACCATGTCCCGGACCGCCTCGACCGGCACCGCCACGCGGGCGTCCACGGCTCCCCAGTGCGCGGCCTCGGCCTCCAGGAGCTCGTCGATGACGACCGAGACCCGGGCGAGGAGCGCGTCACCGGCGTCGTGGTCCACGCCGGCGCTCCCGGTGGAGGCCTGCGGCGCAGCCCGGTCCGGTTCCGCGGGAAGTTTCAACAAGACGATCTCCTCGTGAATTCAGGCCGCAGGATTTCGGGCTTTCCGAACTGCGACGGTCATCTTCGGCCAAATGACTTGCCGGGGACTGCGGACCGGATTGGTGTCGTCTTGGCGCAAGCCGATACCAATCCGGAGAACAGTCGCGGCCAAGTCACGGGTTGGCCGGAGACGCCGAGTATCGGCTGTAATGCGGAGTGCGGACCCCCGTCAACCCCTGCCCGCCCCTGTCCTCTCGCGAATATTTCGATTCGACTTGGGGAATTCTAGGCGGGCGAAAGGGGGTGCTTGACGGATCCGTCGCGACTCGGTGATTCTCTTCGTGCAACCCATTTGAAGAGGGGCGGCATGAAGCCGCCAGGCGGGTCGGGCTCTTCCTTCTCGATTTCTTCGCGCCGCGCCCGCGCCCGTCCGCCCTCCCGCCCGACCGCCCGTCCGGCGTCAGGCGTGCGGCGCGGCCCCGTCGGCCCCCGGTGCCCCGGGCCGCCGGGCCCCTCTCCCTTGAGCGGGAATTCGCACCGACTACGAGGAAACCAATCACATGAGCGGGCTAATTGTCCCCCCAGGCCAGGGGCGAAAACTGGTCACCAAGGCCCAGGACGTGACCTTCAAGGTCACCGCGGCGGACGGCTCTTCCCTCTCGGTCTTCGAAGTGATCGTGCCGCCGGGCTTCGACGTCGGCGCGCACACGCACGCCCATTCCCAGGAGTTCTTCTACGTCCTGGAAGGGGAGCTGGAACTCCTGGCGTTCGAGCCCGCCGAACGCACGACGGACAGCTGGAGCACCTGGGAATCCACCGCGGGGGACAAGGCCGTACGCGCCACCGCCGGCGCCTGCATGTTCGTCCCCCCGAACACCCCGCACGCATTCCGCAACGCCTCCGACAAGCCGGCGCGCATGCTCTTCCAGAGCTACCCCTCGCCCCATCACGAGACCTATTTCGAGGAGATCATCGAGATCCTCTCCTCCGGCCCCTCGGTGGACATCGAGGCCATCCGGGCGATGCGCGAGCGCAATGACGTCCACCAGATCACGCCACTGCGCTTCGAACCGCCCGCCCTTCCCGAGCTCCGGTCCGCGACCGACCGCACGGCCTGACGAGAGGTGCCCACCATGGACAGGATTCCCCTCGTTCACGCGAGTCTGGGAGAGAAGGAACTGGCCGCCGTCGCCGAGGTGTTCTCCTCGGGCTGGCCGGCCGGCCAGGGCCCCCAGGGCAAGGCGCTGGAGGCCCAGCTCGTCGAGCGCTACGGGGTCGGTGACGCCGTCTCGCTCAGCAACTGCGGCGCCGCGCTCCACCTGGCGGTGCTCGCCCTCGGTGTCGAGCCCGGCGACGAGGTGATCGTCGCCGACTACACCTTCCCGGCCCCCGCCCACGCGGTGCGCTACGTCGACGCCGTCCCCGTCTTCGCCGACGTGCGCGCCGACACCGGCACCGTGGACCCGCAGGCGGTGGAGAGCCTGATCGGGCCGCGCACCGTCGGCATCATCGCGGTGGACACGGTCGGCCTGCCCGCCGACTACGCCGAGCTGAACGCGATCGCGGACCGCCACGGACTGTTCGTGGTCGAGGACGCCGCCTGCTCGGTCGGCGCCACCTACCAGGGCCGCCAGGCCGGCACGCTGGCACCGGTGGCCTGCCTCTCCTTCCACGGACGCAAGGGGGCCAGCAGCGGCGAGGGCGGCGCGCTGCTCTCCGCCGATCCCGTGATCGGGCAGGACGCGCGGCTGCGGTCCTCCTTCGGTATCGGCAGCATCTTCGATCAGTCGCGGATCGTCGGACTGCCGATCCCCGAGTTCACCGACATCGGCTACAACTACAAGATGTCCGACATCGCCGCCGCGATCCTGCGCGTGCAGATGGACCGGATCGACGAACTCCTGCTCCGCCGGAGCGAGATCGCCTCCCTGTACGGCGAACTCCTCGCGCAGGAGGAGCTCGTGACGCTCCCGCACGTGCCCGCGGACCGCACCCACGCCTGGCAGTCCTACATGGTCACCCTGGACCCGCGCGTCGACCGCGCCGGACTCGCCGCCGCGCTGCGCGCCCAGGACATCGGCTGCGGGCACGGCACTTGGGCGACCCACGTGCAGCCGGTGTACCAGTCCAAGCGCAAGTGCCCGGTCTCGGCCGACCTCTTCCGGCGCAACCTGGCCATTCCGATGCACGCCGAGCTGAGCGGGGCGCAGGTCGAGCGGGTCGTGAACGTCCTGCGGACCGAGCTGCGCACCCACGCGCGCGGCCGCTGACCCCTCCCCGGCGCGGCGGCAGGAACCGACTGCTGCCGCGCCGTCCCGTGAACCTGTGTGGTGAGGAGTGCTGGTGCTTACGGTCTCCCTTGTCGGCGCGGGGCCGCGCGGTTTCGCGGTCCTGGAGCGGCTCTGTGCCGGCGAGCGTAAATCCCCGTCCCACCGAGCGGTGACCGTGCACGTCGTGGAGCCGCACGCGCCGGGCCCCGGACGGGTGTGGCGCACCGAGCAGCCCCGCGAGCTGCTGATGAACACGGTGGCCTCGCAGGTCACCGTCTACACCGACCACAGCGTCCTGATGGACGGCCCCGTGGAGGAGGGCCCCAGCCTGTACGAGTGGGCGGCCGGTCTCGCCCGCACCGCCGAAGGGCCCGGGGCGCGTGACCGCTTCCCCGCTGCGACCCTGGAGGAGGCGCGCCGGCTGGGGCCGGACGACTACCCCACCCGCGCGTTCTACGGCGCCTACCTCGAGGACGCCTTCCGCGCGGTGGCCGCGGCCGCGCCCGGGCACGTCACCATCGTCGAGCACCGCACCCGGGCCGTGGCCCTGACCGACGAGGCCGGGTACGGAGGTCCGCAGACCCTGGAGCTGGCCGACGGCACCCGGCTCACCGGCCTGGACGCCGTCGTCCTCTCCCTGGGCCACGTGCCGGCCCGGCCCACCCGGGTCGAGAGCGCGCTCGCGCGGGCCGCCGCCGCGCACGGGCTGACGTACATCGCGCCCGCCAACCCCGCGGACGTGGACCTGTCCGTGGTGGCGCCGGGTGAGACGGTCTTCGTCCGGGGCCTCGGGCTGAACTGCTTCGACGTGCTCGCGCTGCTCACCGGGGGCCGCGGCGGCACCTTCGCCCGCGAGGGGGAGGCGCTGCGCTACCTGCCCTCGGGCCGGGAGCCGAGGATCTTCGCCGGGTCCCGGCGCGGAGTGCCGTACCACGCGCGCGGCGAGAACCAGAAGGGCCCCTACGAGCGCCACGAGCCGCGGCTGCTCACCCCGCGGGCCATCGACCGGATGCACCGGCGGGCGGCCGGGCCGTCACCGAGCGCCCCTACCGGCTCCTCGACGCCGCCGGCCGGGCCCACCCGCGCCGGTTCGCCTACGGCGTGCCCACCGAGGCCGTGCACTGGGTGACGGCCGCCGGCAGTCGCCCCGGGGTCAACTCCCAGACGCTCGGCGACGCGGACGCCATCGCCTGCGCCGTGCTCGCGCTGACCCCCGCCCACGCCGGTCCGCCCGGACGGTGCCGGCACTCTCCCACCGACCCCGTCGAGGTGAACGCATGACGACCGACCACCACCGGGGCGCCACGGCGCCGGCCGGGTACGGCCCCGACGCCGGGCTGCTGTCCCCGGTCCGGGCCGGCACGCCCGCCGAGGCCGCCACCTCCGACCTGGCCTGGCTGCAGGCCGTGCTCGACGCCGAGGCGGCCCTCGCCCGCGCCCAGGCCAGGACCGGCAGCGTGCCCGCCGGGGCGGCCGCCGCCATCACCCGGGCGGCCCGGGCCGAGGACCTCGACGTGCGCGCCCTCGCGGTGCTCGCGCGGGAGACCGCGAACCCGGTGGTCGGGCTGGTCCGGGAGCTCACCCGGCTGGTCGCCGCCGCATCACCGGAAGCCGCCGAGTTCGTCCACCACGGCTCCACCAGCCAGGACGTCTTCGACACCGGTGCCATGCTGGTCGCCGACCGCACGCTGCGGCTGATCCGCGCGGACCTGGACCGGGCCGCCGAAGCCCTGGCGGTCCTCGCCGCCCGGCACCGGGACACCGCCATGGCGGGCCGCACCCTCGCCCTGCACGCCGTACCCACCACCTTCGGCCTGAAGGCGGCCGGCTGGCGCAGGCTCCTGCTCGACGCCCGGGACCGGGTGGCCGCCGTACTCGACGGAGGACTGCCCGTATCGCTCGGCGGGGCCGCCGGCACCCTCGCCGGGTACCTGGAGTTCGCCCCGCCCGGGTCGGACCGCGGACACGATTACGCGGACCGGCTCCTGGACGCCTACGCCGCCGAGACCGGACTGGCCCGCCCGCCGCTGCCGTGGCACGCGCTGCGCACCCCGATGGCCGATCTCGCCGCCGCCCTGGCGTTCGTCACGGGCGCCCTCGGCAAGATCGCCGTGGACGTGCAGTCACTGACCCGGACCGAGGTCGGAGAGGTCTCCGAGCCCGCGGTGGAGGGGCGCGGCGCGTCCTCGGCGATGCCGCACAAACGCAACCCCGTCCTCGCCACCCTGATCCGCAGTGCCGCGCTCCAAGTGCCGCTCCTGGCAGCGGGGGTGACGCAGTGTCTGGTCTGTGAGGACGAGCGTTCGGCCGGGGTGTGGCACGCCGAGTGGCAGCTGCTGCGCGAGTGCCTGCGGCTGGCCGGCGGGGCGGCGCACACCGCCGTGGAACTGGCCGAGGGGCTGGTCGTACGGCCCGAACGGATGCGGGAGAACCTGACATTGACGGGGAGCCAAGTGGTGTCGGAGAGGATGTCCGCCGTCCTGGCGCCGCGCCTGGGCAAGGCCGAGGCGAAGGAGCTGCTCGCCCGGGCCTCGGCCGAGGCGGAGCGCACGGCAGGCTCGCTCGCCGAGATCCTGGGCGCCCTGCCCAAGGTGAAACGGCACCTGACGGACGCCCAGATCGTCTGGCTGCTGGATCCGGAGGGCTACACCGGCGCCGCGCCGGCCCTCGTGGACCAGGAGCTGGCCGGCGCTTCCTGGCGTCCGGAGACCCCGTGACGGCGAGTTCCGGCCAGCGTGCCGGAGCCGGTCCACTCCGGTCCGGGACCGTCCTCCCGGTGAAATGGCCAGGCTAAAGGCGCGGGTGAATGGTCTGGGCTAAAGGGGTTTCGGGGAACGCAAGTCACCGCCAAGCCAGTAGCAAGCGCCCTGCGCGATGTTGAGGGTATGCCCATTCTCTGCAAGCCTTCGGTGAGCGTGCCGGAACACATCATCACGATGGAAGACACTCTGGCATTCGCCAGGGAGGCGCACGCGGGAAAGCCGCAGCTTCCGCTGGCCCTTCGACTGATTGAGAACACGGGGGTGCGGAAGCGGCACCTGGTCCAGCCGATCGAAAAGACGCTGAGCCACCCCGGTTTCCGGGAGCGCAATCGCATCTACGAGCTGGAATCGAAGAAGCGGTGCCCGGAAGTCATAGAAAAGGCCCTGGAGAACGCGGGTCTGGTGGCGACGGACATCGACGCGATCATCTACGTCTCGTGCACCGGGTTCATGATGCCCTCGCTCACCGCGTGGCTGATCAACGAGATGGGGTTCCGCTACGACACGCGGCAGCTCCCCATCGCGCAGCTCGGCTGCGCCGCGGGTGGTGCGGCGATCAACCGCGCTCACGACTTCTGCGTGGCGCACCCCGAGAGCAACGTCCTGATCGTCTCCTGCGAGCTGTGCTCGCTGTGCTACCAGCCCACGGCCGACGACGTCGGCTCGCTGCTGTCGGACGGGCTGTTCGGTGACGCGGTCGCGGCCGCGGTGGTGCGGGGCAGCGGTGGCGCGGGCGTGCTGCTGGAGCGCAACGCCTCCTACCTCATTCCGAACACCGAGGACTGGATCTCGTACTCCGTCCGGGACACCGGATTCCACTTCCAGCTCGACCGCCGGGTCCCCGGAACGATGGAGCCGATCGCTCCGGTCCTGGGCGACCTGGCCTCGCGGCACGGCTGGGACATCGGCGGTCTGGATTTCTACATCATCCACGCCGGAGGCCCGCGCATCCTGGACGATCTCGCCAAATTCCTCCACGTGGACCGCACGGTCTTCCGCCACAGCTGGTCCACGCTGACCGAATACGGGAACATCGCCAGCGCGGTCGTGTTCGACGCCCTTCGCCGGCAGTTCGAGGAAGCCGAGCGCCTGCAGGCGGGCTCCACCGGCGTGATCGCCGGATTCGGTCCGGGAATCACCGCGGAAATGGTCCTGGGGAGCTGGGTTCCGGCCGCCCCGCGGCCCGTCGGAGCGCACCCGGCCGCCCGGTCGGTGCCGCGTCAGCTCTCGGGAAGCATGGTGGGGACCGCATGAGCAACGGCCGGCCGACGTCCGATCGGATCATGCGGCTCATCACCGGGTACTGGGCGACCGGAATCCTCGGTACGGCGGCGACCCATTCCCTGTTCACGCACCTGGAGGAGGGCGCGACCTCGCCCGCCGGGCTGGCCGGCCGCGCCGGGATCTCCGAGCGGGGCGCCCGGGCCCTCCTCGACGGCCTGGTCGGCATCGGCCTCGTCGAGGTGGACGCGGAGGGCTACCGCAACACGGCCGAGGCCTCCGCCTTCCTGGTGGAGGGCCGCGCCGAATCCCTCAGCGGGTTCGCCCGGCTCAAGATGGGCCACATGGGCAGCCTTTCGGTGCTGCCCGAGGTCGTCCGCGCGGGCGGCCCGCTGACGGACGCCGTGGTGGAGGTGGCCGACAACCCGCACTGGGAACAGCTGGTCCAGGCCATCGCCGCCCAGTCGGTGCCCGTCGCGAAGATCGCCGCAGAGACGCTGCGCCTGGCCGGGGCCGGGGAGATCTCGATCCTCGACATCGGCGGCGGCTCGGGCATCTGCTCGGGCATCTGGCTGGAACTGAATCCCGAGGCGCGCTCGACCCAGCTCGACTGGGAGCCGATCAACTCGATCGCCCGCCGGCTTCTCACCGAGCGGGGCGTGGGTGACCGCGTCCGCTACGTCGACGGGGACTTCCACACCACCGGCTTCGGCGACTCCGCGCACGACATCGTGATGTACTCCAACATCGCCCACCAGGAAGGGCCGGAGGACAACATCGCGATCTTCGCCAAGGCGCGCAGTGCCCTGAAACCGGGCGGCACGCTGGTCGTCTCCGACTACATCGTCGAGGACGACCGCAGCGGCCCCGCCTTCGCGCTGACCTTCGCCTCGGAAATGCTGCTCAAGAGCAGGCACGGGGGAACCTGGAGCCGGGCCGATTACCACGCCTGGCTCACCAAGGCGGGCTTCGGTGAAATCACCTTCCAGGGCACGCCTTCGCCGACCACGTTGATCTTCGCGCGGTAGTCGGCGGCCCTAATGCGGAGCGCCGGTCGGAGGGGAAGCGGAATGGCCCCCGGCCCGGCGCTCCGAGCGTGATCAGTGACGGGCCCCGGGCATATGTCATCCGGCTGGCTGATGTTCAACTCACCAGATTTTTTACGGGGGTTGTCATTCTTGATCGCCATGCTGGATCCTTCCTGGTGCAGAGGTGGCGACTCTCGTCATCCGGCCGAGGCCGGGACGTACGCATCTTTCGGGGGAGCTTGATGAGTACAGAGGCAGTGAACGAAGAAATTGATTTCGGTGAGTTGACCGCGGACCTCAGGGGCGGCGGTAGGCGTGGTCAGGACAATGTCGTCGGACAGCGTTTGGGAGGCAGCAGCAGGGGAACACGGAGCGTCGCCGAGCTGGAACGGGAAGTACGGGAACTCCGGCAGGCGAACGAGACGCTGAAGATGTACTTCACCATGGCGCTGGAGCTCGACCTCCAGTCCCCGCCCCCCGCCGCCGTCTTCGAGATGGCCCGCGAACGGGCCGGTGCGCACGCCGTCGCGCCCCGGCCCCCCGCACCGCGGCCGCACGGCGGAGTCCGGTGGGCGCAGGAGGATCCGGAGGAGGCCCGGGACGCACCGCCGGCCAAGGTGGAGTTCCGGGTGCTGGGCCCGATCGAGGCGACCATCGGCGGACGGCACGTGGACCTCGGGGCCACGAAGCAGCGCGCGGCCCTCACCCTGCTGGTCAGCCAGGTGGGCCAGCCCGTCTCGGTCGACGTGCTCGTGGAAGCGCTCTGGGACGGCCAGCCGCCGCAGTCGGCGATCTCCTCGCTGCACGCCTACATCGCCAACCTGCGCCGGGTGCTGGAGCCGGACCGCGCACCGCGCAAGCCCGCGAAGGTGCTGCGCACCCGGGGCCGTGGGTACTTACTCGACAACGGTGTCGTCGACGTGGACGCCCACCGGTTCGGCACCTGCGCGACCGCAGGCTGGCAGGCCCTGGACCGGTGCGACCCGCAGAAGGCCCTCGACGAGTTCGAGGCCGGGCTCGCCCTGTGGCGGGGCGGGGCGTACGCGGAAGTCTCCGACGCCACCCACGTGTCGCCCGAGGTCGTACGCCTGGAAGAACTGCGGCTCTCGGTGGTCGAGGGCCGCTGCGCTGCACTGATCGCCGTCGGCGCCCACGAGGTGGCCGTCTCGGAACTCGCGGGCTTCACCCAGGCCCACCCGCTCCGCGAGTACGGCTGTGAACTCTTCAGCCTGGCCCTGTACCGGGCCGGGCGGCAGGCCGACGCGCTGTCGGTGCTGCGGATCCACCAGCGGCGGATGGCCGAGGACCTGGGCATCTCCTCGAGCCCCGCGCTCCAGCGCCTGGAGGTCGAGATCCTGCGCCAGGCCCCGACCCTGGACTGACCCGGCACCACCCCTCCTACCCCTGGGCGCCCAGCCCGCCCCGCGCCCTGCGCCGTCCCGTCCGGCGGCGCAGGGCGCGGGCCGTGGGGAGCAGGGTGCACAGGGCCGAGAGCACGGCGCAGACACCGGCGACCGCACCCATCGCCGCCCAGGGGACGACCACCGGCGAGTCCACGCCGAGGACCGCGAGGGCCGCGCGCATGGCCGCCAGGTTGACCGCGGTGACCGCCGTCCCGAGGAGGGCGCCGACCGTGACCGCGAGCAGGGATTCGGCCGCCGTCACGGCGAGCACCTGGCCGCGGGTGGCTCCCGCCAGCCGCAGCAGGCGCAGGTCGCCGGCCCGGTCGGAGGTGGCCATCAGCAGGGTGTTGGCCAGCGCGATCGCCGTGTAGAGCAGGGCGATGCCCAGGACCAGGACGAAGCCGAGCACCGTGAAGCGGTTCGTGCGCGGGTGCGTCGCCGTCACCCACTCCTCCTTGGTGAGGGCCGTGGCCCCGTACCGGGCCGCCTCCTCGCGGACCGCGGCGGCCGCGGACGCGGGAGCCCGGACCTCGATCCGCGAGACCTTCGCACCGGGCGCGTTGCGCGGGGTGACGTAGGCCCCGTTGTCGCCGGTGCCCGTCCGCATCACGGCCACGATCCGCAGCCGGACGGCGGTGCCGTCCGCCAGCCACAGCGGTACCCGGTCGCCGACCCGGTGCTGCCACCACTCCTCCGTGACGATGATCCCGTCGTCGTCCAGGTCCGCCACCGAGCCCGCCGCCACCGGGAGCCGCGAGACCGCCGCCAGCGCCGCCGGGTCGACCCCGAAGGCCTCCGTCGGCACCTTCACGAACCCCTCCTCCAGCACCGTCAGCCGGGTGTCGGCCACCGCGAGGGCGCTCGCCCCCGGGATCGCGGCGACCCCCTCAGCGAGCTCCGCGGAGCCCGCCGCCCGCCCGCCGGTCAGTACGTAGTCCGCCCCGGTCCGGGCACGCGACTCCACCGTCTTCGCCTCCTTCAGGGTGGAGGCCGAGCCCAGCAGCGATCCGGTCAGCGCCACCATCACCAGCACCGGGGCCGCCACCGCGGCCGTCCGGCGGATCCCGGCGGAGGCGTTCGCCCGCACCAGCCGGCCCGCGTAGGAGGTCAGCCGGACCGGAACCCACATCAGCAGCCGCAGCACCGGCCGTACGAGCACCGGCGCCAGCAGCCCGCACGCGGAGATCAGCAGCATCGGCTGCACGGTGTACGTCTTGCGCTTGAGCAGTGCGCCCGGGTCCGACCCGAGCTGCCACCCCACGAGGGCGACCGCGCACAGCAGCAGTCCGCCCCCGGCCACCCAGCGCCCCGGAGTCATGGGCCGCTCGTCGGTCACGTCCTCGCGCAGCGCCTCCAGCGGAGCGACCCGGCCCGCCCGCCGGGACGCGGCGTACGCACCCGACAGCGCGACCAGCACGCCCGTCCAGAACGCCGTGTGCAGCGGCCAGCTCTGGTCCCCGATCGCGTACCCGGCGGGCGCCAGCCCCTGCGTCACCGTCCAGCGGGCCATCAGCGGCGCACCCTCCCGGCCCAGGAGGATCCCGGCCGCCGACCCGGCCAGCCCGACGGCCGCCGCCTCCGTCATCACCAGCCGCCGCAGCTGCCCCGGCGTCGACCCGGCCAGCCGCAGCAGCCCCAGCTCGCGCCGCCGCGCGGCCACGGCGTACGAGAAGGTCGACGCCACGACGAAGGCCGCCACGAACGAGCTCACCCCGCCCGCGGTGCCCAGCATGGAGTTGAGGGCCACCACCTCGGCCCCGGCCGGCAGCGCCGCCGAGGCGGCGAGCCCCAGCCCCATGACCGTCATCAGCGCGACCCCCAGGGCCACGGCGACGAACGTTCCCACCTGTGTCATCCAGCGCCGCCGCAGCGACTTCAACGCGATCTTCAGCATGGTTCCCAGCCAACCGGCCGCGCGGCCCCCGGTCAGCGGGGCAGGGGCGACTCCCGGGGGTAGGGCCAGCCCTACCGCGCCGCCCGCGCCCGCCGCCTACCGTGGAGCCCATGCCGCGCTCCCTCCCCCTCCCCACCCCGGGCCGCTACCTGCGCTCCGCCCGGCCCTGGCGCGCCGCCGGCTACCTGCTCACCGGCGGCATCACCGGCGCCTTCGCCTTCATCGTGCTGACCCTGCTCGCCGTGTCCGGGACGGTGCTCGCCGTCGTCCTGGTCGGGCTCCCGCTGCTCGCCGCGCTCGCGCTGGCCGGCGTACCGTTCGCGGCGGTGGAGCGCCGCCGGCTGCGGCTGTACGCGCCCGGGTCCGCGCCGCTGGCCGACCCGCACCGCGATCCGGACCGTACGGGGCTCGCGGCATGGGCCGGCACCCGCTTCCGAGAGCAGGCGACCTGGCGGGAACTGGCGTACGCGGTGCTCACCGCCACCCTCCTGTGGCCGCTGGAGCTGCTCGCCGTCGGCACTGCGCTCCTCGTGCCGGCCGACCTCCTTGCGACCCCGGTCCTGCTCGCCCTCGACGGGGAACAGGTCAACCCCCTCAAGATCCACGGCATCACCGGCTACCCCGAGGCCCTGCTGTGCGCTGCCGCCGGCCTGCTGCTCCTCCCGCTCCTCCTCTACGGGCTCGGCGCGGCGGCGGCCGCCCGCGCTGCCCTGGCCCGGCTGATGCTCGGCCCCGGACCGGTCGACCTGGCCGTCAGGGTCACCGAGCTGACCAGCTCCCGGGCCCGGCTGGCGGCCGCCTTCGACGCCGAACGGCGCCGCATCGAAAGGGACTTGCACGACGGTGCGCAGCAGCGGCTCGTCGCGCTGTCCATGACGCTGGGCCTCGCCCGGCTCGACGCCCCGCCCGGCAGCCCGCTCGCCGCCCAGCTCGCCACCGCGCACGCCGAGGCCGGGGCGGCGCTGACCTCGCTGCGCGAGCTCGTCCACGGCATCCACCCCCAGGTGCTGACCGACCGGGGCCTGCCCGACGCCGTCGCCGACATCGCCGACCGCTCGCCGATCCCGGTCGACACCGACTTCGACCTCCCCGGCCGGCTGTCCGAACAGGCCGAGTCCGCCGGGTACTTCTTCGTCAGCGAGGCCCTGGCCAACGCGGCCCGGCACAGCGGCGCGGACCGGATCACCGTCACCGGCCGGCACGACGGGACCCGCCTCACGGTGGAGGTGGCCGACGACGGCATCGGCGGCGCCGACGCCGGGCGGGGGAGCGGGCTGACGGGGCTCGCCGACCGGGTGTCCGTCGTGGACGGCAGACTGACCCTGACCAGTCCTCCCGGAGGTCCGACCCTGCTGCGTGTGGAGATCCCTTGCGTTCCGAAGGCACCGAAGTCCCCGAAGGCACCGAAAGCCCTGTAGACCCGGCAGGCCCCCCGACGGGTCTGCGCGTGGTCCTCGCCGAGGACTCCGTCCTGCTCCGCGAGGGCCTCGTCGGCCTGCTCGCCCGCTTCGGCCACCGCACGGTGGCGGCCGTCGGCGACGCCGCCGCCCTCGAAGCCGCCGTCGCCGAGCACCGGCCGGACATCGTCGTCACCGACGTGCGGATGCCCCCGGACCACACCGACGAGGGACTGCGGGCGGCCGTGCGGCTGCGCGAGGTCCGGCCCGAGCTGCCCGTCCTGGTCCTCTCCCAGTACGTGCAGCGCTCGTACGCCGCCGAGCTGCTCGACTCCGGCGACGGGACGGCCGTCGGGTACCTGCTCAAGGACCGCGTCGGGCAGGTGGAGGAGTTCCGCGACGCCGTCGCCCGGGTGGCGGCCGGCGGGACCGTGGTCGACCCCGAGGTGGTGCGACGGCTCATCAGCCGCCGGCGCGACCCCCTGGAGCGGCTGACGGCCCGCGAGCGGGAGGTCCTGGCCCTGGTCGCCGAGGGCCACTCCAACGCCGAGGTCTCGCGCCGGCTCACCGTCTCGGAGGCGGCGGTGGGCAAGCACATCGGGAACATCCTGATGAAGCTCGACCTGCCGCCGGCGCAGGAGTCCCACCGCCGGGTCCTTGCCGTCCTGGCCTACCTGCGCGGCTGAGATCATGATTTTGCGCTGATTTGGAACTTTCCGGGGGAAAGACACATCAGGACTAGGGGGAGCCCAGTCCCTTCTGTCCCACCGGGGGGCAGTCATGACCGTTCGGAGCGAAGTTCGTGCACCAGGACCCGCAGCGTCCGCGGCCCGATGACCAGCCGTACCAGTCCCACCCGCCGTACCAGCCGCCCCCGCCGTACCGGCAGGACCAGCCCTACCAGTCCTACCAGCAGGATCAGTCCCACCAGCCCTACCGGCAGGACCAGCAGGACCAGCCGTACGTCCCCCCGCACATACCCGAGCCCCCGCGGCCCTCCCGCCGGACCCGCTCCCGCCGCGTGCTGTGGACCAGCGCGGCCCTCGCCTTCGTGCTCCTCCTCGCCGGCGGCGGCTTCGCCGCCTGGAAGCTGGACTGGTTCTCCGGCAACGGCTCCTCGGTGAGCTTCGGCGGCACCCCGCCCGCGGGCGACCAGGGCGCGGCGCGGGGCAACCCGGGCCAGGTCCCCGCGAGCCCGTCCGCGCCGGCCGGGGACCCGGACGTACAGCTGCCGGCCGGCCCGGCCTCCGAGTTCAAGCAGACCACCAAGCTCGACGACGGCACGATCATCGCCAAGACCCGGCTCAAGGGCGCGAAGTCCGGCTTCGAGGGCGACGTCTGGGTGTGGACGCCGAAGGAGTACGGCGAGGCGAAGTACGCCAAGAGCGGCTTCCCGGTGCTCATCGCGCTCCCCGGCGGCAACGGATTCCCGGCCAACTACTGGTCCGACCGCAGCCTCGGCCTCCAGAAGGCCATCAGCGAGGGCGTCCAGGCCGGCACCAGCCTGCCGTTCATCGTGGTCATGCCGGTGCTCAACCCCGACACGAAGTACTACTACGACGGCTCGGACATCCCCGGTCAGCCCAAGATGGGCACCTGGATCGCCGAGGACGTCCCGGACTTCACCCGCGCCAATTTCCGTACGTACAAGTCCCGCGACGGCTGGGCCTTCATGGGCTCCTCCTCCGGGGCCTTCGTCGGCATGAAGCAGGTCCTCCAGCACCCGGACCGGTTCAAGGCCGTGATCGCCAGCGGCGGCGAGATCGTCCCGGACTCCCCGCTCTGGAAGGGCCACCAGGCGGAGATGGACGCGAACAACCCCGAGAAGCTCGCCCAGAAGCTGATCGACAAGGGCGGTCCGGAGGTCTACATCAACTTCCAGGTCGGCACCAAGGAGAGCGGCAAGGACCGCATGCTGCAGTTCCAGCAGAAGTACGGCAAGGGCCCGGTCAAGACGACCATCCGGGACATCCAGAACGGCGAGCACAACGGCTGGCACTACGTGCGCGGCATGAAGGAGGGCTCGCTGGAATGGATCAGCAAGGTGCTGAAGGGCCCGAAGCCCGCGGCGGGCTGACCCGCGTGGTCCTCGCCACGTCCGCCGGTCCCAGGCAACCCATCCGGTCGTTCATACCTCTGTTATGGATGTGAGGGGGGACCAATCGGTCCAACCAGCGCCCCCGCCGGGCGCCGGAGAAGGAACGGGAACGATCCGTGCACCAAGACCTGCAGGGTGACAGGGCCGCCTCCACCGGGGACGCCCCTGCCACCGCCGAAGCCGCCGCCCCGGCCGGGGACCGCCGCCCCGCGCGGCGTCGCCTGCGCCTGATCCTGATCAGCGGGGGACTCGGGCTCACCCTCCTGGCGGGCGGCGGCGCGGCCGCGTACCACTACGGCCTCTTCTCGGACATAGGCGATCCCGTCTCCTTCGGGAAGCCCCCGGCCGCGGCGGCCGCCGCCTCCGACCAGGGGACCGGCGTCCGCATGCCGACCGGGCCGAAGGCCGAGTTCGTCCGGACCTCCCGGCTGCCCGACGGCACGCAGATCGCCAAGACCACCCTGACGGGCCAGAAGTCCGGATTCACGGGCGACGTCTGGGTGTGGGTGCCGAAGGAGTACGACGACCCGGCCTACGCCGACAGCGCCTTCCCGGTCCTGATCTCCCTGCCCGGCGGCCGCGGCTACCCCACGAACTACTGGGGGACGGGCCCCGGCCTCGGCCTCCAGCAGGCCGTGAGCGACGGGGTGAAGACCGGGAAGAGCCTGCCCTTCGTCCTGGTCATGCCGGTGATCAACGCCGACACCAAGCACCACTTCGACGGCTCGGACATCCCGGGACAGCCCAAGATGGGCACCTGGATGGCCGAAGACGTCCCGGATTTCGCGAAGGCCAATTTCCGGACCTTCACCTCCCGCGACGGGTGGGGCTTCATGGGCTCCTCGTCGGGCGGGTTCGGCGCCCTCAAGCACGTCCTGAAGCACCCCGACCGCTTCAAGGCGGCCATCGCGAGCGGGGTCGACACCGCCCCCGATTCCCCGCTGTGGAAGGGGAACCAGCAGGCCATGGACGAGAACAACCCCGAGAAGCTCGCCGCGAAGCTGATCGCCTCGGGCGGCCCCGACGTCTACGTGAACTTCCAGATCGGCACCGCGGAAACCGGCCGCGAAAAGGCCGAGCAGTTCATGAAGGAGTACGGCAAGGGTCCCGTGCACACCAAGCTGCAGGTGATCCAGGATGGTGAGCACAACGGGAAGTCGTACGTACGCGGGATGAGGGAGGGCGCACTGGAGTGGATCAGCAAGGTGATGTCCGCACCCACCCCGAAGCCCCGGCCGGCCCCGAGCGGCGGCGCGAGCAGCGCCGCCCCGCAGTGAGCCCCGGGCTCAAGGGGATCGCCGCGACGGCCGCCCTCGTGGGGGTCGCCGCGCTGCTCGCCGTGGTGTTCGCCAGGGACTCCGGCGGCTACGAGAACCGGGCCGCGCTCGCGTTCCCCACCGTCGGCGTCCTCATGGCGGGCGGCGAGCACTGGTGCACGGCCAGCGTCGTCGACAGCCCGCAGGGCAACGTCGTCGCGACCGCCGCGCACTGCGTGGCCCCGGCCGGCGAGGACGGGCGGCCGGGCGAGGCCGCGCACGACGGGCTGGCCATCGGCGAGCTCGCCTTCGCCCCCGCCTTCTCCGGGGAGGGCGCCGGAAAGCAGCCGCTCGGGGTGTGGAAGGTGAGCTCCGTCCAGGTCGACGAGCGCTGGACGAAGTGGGGCGAGGACACCGCCGACTTCGCCTTCCTCAGCGTCGAGCCGGACGCGGACGGGCGCAGCCTGCAGGAGGTCGTCGGAAGCGGGGAGGCCCCGAAGCCCGTCTGGACCTCCGGCTACGAGCGGGAGGTGACCGTCGTCGGCTACCCGGAATCCGAGCACAACCCCGAGAACAAGCCCGTCGCCTGTACGACGCAGAGCCGGCACGACGAGGACGACCCCGCCATGCTCTACATCCAGTGCTCGGGCTTCTGGACCGGGACGAGCGGCAGCCCGTGGATCGCCGACCGCGGCGGGCCGGGACGGCCGGGGCAGCTCATCGGGGTGCTGAGCGGCGGGGACACGGACGTGGACTCCACGGCCGCCCTGTTCGACGACCGGGCGAAGGCCCTCTACGAGCGGGCGGCGAAGCAGGCGGGCTGAAGCCCGCGGTCCGGGGCTCCCGGTCCGGGACGCGTCAGCCGGGGCGCTCGGTGCTCACGATCACGCACACCGCCGCCACGACGATCGCGCCGCCGAGCAGGATCGGCCAGGTCAGGGCCTCGTCGAGGATGAGCCACCCGAGGGCGACGGCCACGACCGGATTCACGTAGGCGTAGGTGGCCACCAGCGAGAGCGGGGCCGCCCGCAGCAGCCAGACGTACGCGGTGAAACCGACGAGCGAGCCGAACAGCACGAGGTAGCCCAGCGCCACCCAGGACGCGGTGGAGTACGAGCCGGGGTCCAGCCCGTGCTGCTCGCCGCGGCACAGCCCGACCACGATCCCGCCGGCCCCGCCCACGAGCATCTGGTACGCGCTGCCGGTGAAGGGGTTCGGGGGCAGGGTCAGCTTCGCCGCCGAGAAGGAGCCGAGCGACCAGCACACCGAGCCGGCCAGCACCAGGAGCACCCCGCCGAGCGCGATCTCGCCGCCGAACCCCGGGCCGGCCAGGACGGCGAGCCCGCCGAGCCCCAGCAGCACCCCGGCCAGGGTGCGGGGGGAGGGGCGGTCGCCGGAGCCGGCGCGCAGCAGGACCAGCCACATGGGTACGGCGGCCACCAGGAGGGCGGCGAGCCCGGAGGGCACCGAGGTCTCCCCGAGGACGACGAAGCCGTTGCCGCCGAGGACCAGCAGCAGCCCGACCACGACGGCGGAGCGCACCTGGGCGCGGGTGGCCCTGAGGGCGGCCGGGCCGTCCCGCCAGGCGACGAGCCCGGCCAGGAGCAGTCCGGCGGTGAGGAAGCGGGCCCCGGCGGAGAGGAACGGGGGCATGGTCTCGACGACGATCCGGATGCCGAGGTAGGTCGAACCCCAGACGACGTACACGAGGGCGAGGGCGAACCAGACTCGGGCCGTTGAGGTGGGCATGACGCGGAGCCTATGTCGTTGGCCCCCACACCCATCGGGGGGTCCCACGGACCGGGACACTCCGGTCGGGCCCCGGGCGGGCCGCCCGGGGAAGCCCCCGGTCAGCCCGCCGGCGCCGCCAGACCCGTCTTGGCGCCCGCGCCGCAGAGCGGGACGACCGCGGTGCGGCCCTGGAGCGGGGCGTCGGGTGCGGCGGGCCCGACCGCGGCCCAGCAGGCGGCGGCCGTGGGTTCCACGAAGAGCCCGCGCCGGGCCAGGTCGAGCTGGGCCGCGCGGATCTGCTCGTCGGTGACGGTCAGGAAGGTCCCGCCGGACTTGCGGACGGCGGCCAGGATCTGGCGGGCCCGCGGCGGAGCCGGGATCGCGATCCCCTCGGCCAGGGTGGGGAGCTGCGGGACGGCTTCGGCGTCCTCGGCGCCCGCGTGGAAGGCGGAGGCCAGCGGGGCGACGGCCGCCGACTGGACGGCGATCAGCGTCGGCGGGCGGACCCCGCGGCGGGCCAGCTCCTCCACCGCCAGCGCGGCCCCGAGCAGCAGCGTGCCGTTGCCGACCGGGACGACGACCACCTCGGGCAGGTGGCCGCCCATGGCCTCCCAGATCTCGTAGACGTAGGTCTTGGTGCCGTGCAGGAAGTACGGGTTGAAGACGTGGCTGGCGTAGAACACCCCCGGCAGGTCGGCCGCTTCGCGCGCCGCCACCGCCGTCGCCTCGCGTCCGCCCGGCACCACCGTCACGGTCGCGCCGTGCGCGCGCATCTGCTCCGTCTTCTTCGGCGAGGTGCCCTCCGGGACGAACACCTCGCACGGCAGCCCGGCCCGGGCGCAGTAGGCCGCGAAGGCCGTACCGGCGTTGCCGCTGCTGTCCGCCACCACCCGCCGGGGCCCCAGCCGGCGCGCGAGCTCCGTGAGCATCACCGCGCCGCGGTCCTTGAACGACAGGGTGGGCATCAGGAAGTCGAGCTTGGCGTGCACCCGTTCGCCCAGCGGCACCAGCGGGGTGTTCCCCTCGGCCAGCGTCACGGAGAAGGCCCCGGTGAGCGGCAGTGCGGAGCCGTAGCGCCAGAGCGAGTCGGGGCCGGCCGCGGGATCCAGCGCGGCGGCCGGGTCGGGGGCGAAGTCGAGGTCCCAGGGGCCGCTGCAGACGGGGCAGCACCAGGGAGCCGTCCGGGCGTCGGCGCGGGTGCCGTCGTCGGCGCAGACGTAGCCGGGTAGTGCGTGCGTCATGTGCGGTGAGCCTTTGCTCGTTCATGGCTGAGGTATGGCACGGATGTTACGCGTTCGTTGTCCTCTTGTGGTGGAGCGACTCCGTGGGCCAACCTTTCGTCAGCGGCGCATCGTTGGGCCGAATTGCTTGTCATGTTCATGGCTAAAAGCCATGCCCTGACGACCGGTCCGACGGCCGCGCACCCCCCGCAGCGCACCACCTATGAGGAGGACCCCTCACATGTCCGCGACGCGTCACACCCGCCGGAAGATCACCGGCATCGGAGCGACCGCCACCCTGGCCCTCGCCCTCGGTGCCGCCCTCGCCTTACCCGCCTCGGCGGCCCCGCTCGCCCCGCAGGGCGTCATCGAGAACGCCGGCGCGGAGGGCACCATCTCCGGCAGCTACATCGTGACCCTGAACGACTCCGCCGCCCGCTCCACCGCGGACAGCGGAAAGGCCGTCGCCAAGCGCTACGGCGCGAGGATCGACCGGACCTACAGCGCCGCCCTCAACGGCTACTCCATCGAGGTCTCCGAGGCGCAGGCCAGGAAGCTCGCCGCCGACCCCGCGGTCAAGTCGGTCGTGCAGAACCGGGTGTTCACCGTCGACGCCACCCAGCCCAACCCGCCCTCCTGGGGCCTGGACCGGATCGACCAGGCGGCCCTCCCGCTGAACCAGAGCTACACGTACCCGGACAAGGCCGGTGAGGGCGTCACGGCGTACATCATCGACACGGGTGTCCGTAAGACCCACCAGGACTTCGGCGGCCGCGCCTCCGACGGCTACGACGCCATCGACAACGACAACACCGCCCAGGACGGCCACGGCCACGGCACCCACGTCGCCGGCACCGTCGCGGGCGGCGCGTACGGCGTGGCCAAGAAGGCGAAGATCGTCGGCGTCCGCGTCCTCAACAACCAGGGCTCGGGCACGACCGCCCAGGTCGTCGCGGGCATCGACTGGGTCACCCAGAACGCCGTCAAGCCGGCCGTGGCGAACATGTCGCTCGGCGGCGGCGCGGACTCCGCGCTCGACACCGCCGTGCGCAACTCCATAGCCAGCGGCATCACCTACGCCGTCGCGGCGGGCAACGAGACGGCCAACGCCTCCACCAAGTCCCCGGCGCGCGTCACCGAGGCGATCACGGTCGGCGCCACCACCAACACGGACGCCAAGGCCAGCTACTCCAACTTCGGCACCGTCCTCGACCTCTTCGCCCCGGGCTCCTCGATCACCTCCACGTGGGGCACGGGCGACACCGCCACCAACACCATCTCCGGCACCTCGATGGCCTCCCCGCACGTCGCGGGCGCAGCCGCCCTCTACCTCGCGGACAACCCGGGCAGCACCCCGGCCCAGATCTCCGCGGGCCTCGTCGCCGCCGCCACCCCGAACGTGGTGACCAGCCCCGGCACCGGCTCCCCGAACCGCCTCCTGCGCGTCGGCACCGGCACCACCCCGCCGAACCCGGGCACCCGCTTCGAGAACACCGCCGACTACGCGATCGCCGACAACTCCACCGTCGACTCGCCGCTCACCGTCAGCGGGATCTCCGGCAACGCCCCGGCCGCGCTGAGCGTCTCGGTCGACATCAAGCACACCTACATCGGTGACCTGAAGGTCGACCTCGTCGCCCCCGACGGCACCCTGTACAACCTGCACAACCGCACCGGCGGCAGCGCGGACAACATCATCAAGACCGTCACGGTCAACGCCTCCTCCGAGGTGGCCAACGGAGTGTGGAAGCTCCGGGTCAACGACAACGCGAACATCGACACCGGCAAGATCGACTCCTGGGCACTCCAGTTCTGACCCAGGCGCGACGATGACGCGATGACGCGATGAACCCGGCGGGGGCGGCCGTTTCGACGGCCGCCCCCGCTGCGTACCCTTCGCGCATACGTTCGCCCGCTTCCTGGAGCCCCGTGAGCACACAGCCCCCGCCGCCGAGCCCGCCGCCGACTCCGCCGCCGCCCCCGACCGCCAAGCTGCTCGTCGTCTGGGGGCTGGCGGTCTCGCTCGTGATGGTCCTCGTCGCCGCCCTCGTGGTTCCCGTGCTCGGACGGGTCGCGGACGTGTTCGAGGAGCGGAGCGGTTCCCGACGGGCGGCGCAGCTCCGCGAGGACGTGGCGGGCACCCCCGTCGACCCCTCCGAACTGCGCCTCGGGCACTGCTTCAACGTGGCCGGCGGAGACCTGCTCGCCGAGGCGCCCCTCGTGTACCGGGTCGACTGCACCGAGGTCCACGACGCGGAGGTCACCTCCGCGGCCTCCGTGAGCGAGCCGGAGTTCCCCGGGGCGGAGCAGATGAGGAGCACGGCCGAGAAGGACTGCTGGACCGCGCAGCACGCCTACGCGATGGACACCTGGGCCGTGCCGGCGTACGCGGAGCTCTACTACTTCGCCCCCTCGCGCGGCAGCTGGAGCGACGGGGACCGGCGGATCGTGTGCGTGATCGGCACCGCGGACCGGGAGCACCGCGGCAGCCTGCGCAAGGACGCCGGCACGCTGACGGCCGAACAGGTCGCCTTCCTGCGCGTGATGAACAGGGTGGACACGGTCCTGGGCGAGGTGCCCGACGGGGAGGTGGAGGACCGGCTGCCCTGGTACATGTCCTGGGCCTCGGAGATGGACCGGGCGCTGGGCGCCGAGTCGCAGCTGCTCGACACGGCGATGGGGCGGCCGGAACTGGCCGGCCCGGCCGGGGTGCAGCGGGAGCGGCTGGACGTCGCGCGGAGCGAGTGGCGGCGGGCCGGGCGGGCGAAGAGCGCGAAGGAGTTCCTGGACGCGTGGGGCCGGGCGGACGCCGCGCTGCCGGTCGAGGTCGAGAAGGCACTGCGCGGGGCGTACGGGCTGTCGGCGCGGGTGCCCGAGTGGCGCGAAGGGGCCGGGGGCGGCGGCTCGACCGCCCCCTCGCGGCGTCCTTCCCGGGAGTCCGCGTAACGCGTGGGACGCGTGGGTTTGAGTGACCTGCCTTCATCACTTCGGGTGAAACTCTGGCCCTTGCTTGCGATGTACAACCGTCGGTTGCCAGGGTGTAGCTGTCTGTCAACCTGATGGGAGTGGCCTGTGACTTTCGGCGAGCAGCCGGCCTATCTGCGCGTCGCCGGGGATCTGCGACGGAAGATCGTCGATGGGTCCCTGCCTCCGCACGCCCGGCTCCCTTCGCAGGCCCGGATCCGTGAGGAGTACGGGGTCTCCGACACGGTGGCCCTGGAGGCGCGCAAGGTCCTCATGGCGGAGGGCCTGGTCGAGGGCCGGTCCGGATCCGGCACGTACGTACGCGAACAACCCGTCCCGCGGCGCGTCGCCCGCTCCGGCTACCGCACCGGCGGGGCCTCGACCCCCTTCCGGCAGGAGCAGGCGGAGGCGGGCGCCCGCGGCACCTGGGACTCCAGCAGCGAACAGGCCGCCGCCCCGGCGGACATCGCGAAACGGCTCGGCATCGAGCCGGGCGAGCGGGTGATGCGGACGCGGTACGTCTTCCGCGACGCGGGCGAGGCGATGATGCTGTCGACCTCCTGGGAGCCGCTCTCGGTGACCGGCCGGAGCCCGGTGATGCTGCCGGAGGAAGGCCCGCTGGGCGGTTCCGGGGTGGTCGACCGGATGGCCGCGATCGACGTGGTCGTGGACAACGTGGTCGAGGAGGTCGGCGCGCGGCCGGGCCTGGCGGAGGAGAACATGCAGCTCGGCGGTGTGCCGGGCCATGTGGTCCTGGTGATCGGCCGCACCTACTTCGCGTCCGGCCGCGCAGTGGAAACGGCAGACGTGGTCATCCCGGCCGACCGCTACCGCCTCGCCTACCACCTACCGGTGAGGTGACCCCGAACCTCCCGCAGCTCCCTGCGCGGTGCCGCGCTCCCGGCCGGGTCCGGGCCCGTACCCGCGTGCCGCGCCGTTGCGGGGGCCAGCCCCCGACCCCCCGCTCCTCAAACGCCGGAGGGGCTGGATTTTGGCCGGCGTCCCGCCCCACGTGCGGGCGCGCTGCCTGCCGGCGTCCAGGTACGGGCCGCCCCGCCCAACCCCAGCCCCTCCGGCGTTGGCCGGCCGACCTCAGCCCCTCCGGCGTTTGAGGAGCGGGGGTCCGGGGGCCGGCCCCCGGCAACGGTGCCGCACCGGAACGCGGACAGGGGGTCGCGGGGGGTGTAACCCCCCTGTGACGGGGGGCCCGGGGGTGTAACCCCCGGGCAATGCCCATGGGTGACGGGCCGTCACGTGGCGGGCCTACCGTCCGGCGGTATGACCGACACCGTCGCCCCCGCCCCCGCGGCGCAGCCACCCCGCAGGGAGTACGCCAAGCTCGCAGCCGACGAGAGCCGCGAGGACTACTCGCTCAGGTACGCGCCCCACTCCTTCCGCCGCTGGAGCCCCGGCACCGTCGCCGGCACCGCCCTCGGCGGCATCGCCTACCTCGCCGACTTCGCCATCGGCGCCTCCATCGTCTTCGCCTACGGCTTCACCAGCGGGGCAGCCGCGATCCTGGCGGCCGCCGCCGTCATCTTCGTGACCGGCATCCCGATCGCCCGCGCGTGTGCCACGTACGGCCTGGACATGGACCTGGTCACCCGGGGCGCGGGCTTCGGGTACTTCGGCTCCACCCTGACCTCCCTCATCTACGCCTCCTTCACCTTCATCTTCTTCGCGCTCGAAGGCTCGATCATGGCCCAGGCCATGCACCAGGCCGTCGGACTGCCGCTGGAGATCGGGTACCTGGTCACCACGCTCATCGTCATCCCGATCGTCTTCAAGGGGATGGGCGCCCTGGCCAAGGTGCAGGCCTGGACCCAGCCGATCTGGCTGATCGGGCTGGTCCTGCCCTTCCTCGTGCTCGCCTTCGAGGCCCCCGACGCCTGGGGTGCCTTCGCGCACTTCGGCGGGACGGAGGGGGCCGGCTCCGGCTTCTCCTGGATCGGCTTCGGCTTCGGCACCGGCATCGCGCTCTCGCTCATCGCGCAGATCGGGGAGCAGGCCGACTACCTGCGGTTCATGCCGGCCAAGACTCCGGCCAACCGCCGCCGCTGGAACCTCGCCGTGCTCGCCGCAGGCCCCGGCTGGGTGATCATCGGCGCCGCCAAGCAGCTCGGCGGGGCCTTCCTCGCCTTCGTCGCCCTGGAGGCCGTCGGCAAGACCCACGCGCTGGAGCCGATCGCCCCGCAGCTGGAGGCGCTGCGCCCCTGGCTCGGCGGCCTCGCGCTGCCCGTGGCCGCCGTGTTCGTCATCGTGTCCCAGATCAAGATCAACGTCACCAACGCCTACAGCGGCTCGCTGTCCTGGTCGAACTTCTTCTCCCGGGTCACCCACCGCCACCCCGGCCGCGTCTGGTACATCTTCCTCAACCTCGGCATCGCGCTGACGCTGATGGAGCTCAACATGTTCGCGATGCTCGGCAAGCTGCTGGGCTTCTACTCCAACGTCGGCATCGCCTGGATCGTCGCCGTCGCCGCCGATCTCGTGATCAACAAGCGGCTCGGGCTCAGCCCGCCGTACATCGAGTTCAAGCGGGCCTACCTCTACTCGGTCAACCCGGCCGGTTTCGGTGCGATGGTGATCGCCTCCACCGTTTCGATCCTCGCCTTCTTCGGCCTTTTCGGGACATACGCCGAGGCCTTCTCCACCTTCATCGCGGCCGGACTCGCGCTCGTCCTCTGCCCGTTGATCGCCTGGGCGACGAAGGGGAAGTACTACCTGGCCAGGCCGAACACGGTCAACGGCCCGGACGTGGCCGTCTCGGACGTCACCGCCACCCACCTCTGCTCCGTCTGCGAGTCCGCGTACGAGCTCCCGGACATCGCCGACTGCCCCGTCGTCTCCGGCGCGATCTGCTCGCTCTGTTGTTCCCTCGACGCGACCTGCGGGGACGTCTGCCGCACGACGGGCCCCGGGGGCCCGGTGATCCTGCCGCTGCCGACCGTGCGCGGGCTCTGAACCGGCGCGCACGGCCCGCTCGTACGCATGGCCGGATGCGTACGCCTGCGAGGTACCTCTTCGTGAAAAACCGTATCCGCTGAGTAAAGGTCGGGCGTAGGCTCGGGCATATGCGCAATGCGGTTTCCCGGGCAGGTACGTCGGCGGAGGGTGAAACGCGATGAACGACAGCGGTGCCCTGCTCCCGTGGCTGGTCATACGTGAGGACGACAACGGCAACCGCTACCGGGTGGGCCGGTACTCCACCCGGGCCGAGGCCCAGAAGGTCGCCGACAGCCTCGAGAGCAGAGGGCACAAACAGCTCTACTGGATCGAGCGGCTCGGCCAGGACAGCACCGCCGGCCGGACCGGAACGAGGAACTGAGCAGCGGGGGCGGCGACGCACCCGCCACCGCCGCTGCCATAGGCTCCGCCCATGACTGTACGAGTGGTCGTGGGCGGAGCCCTTTGTCATGAGGGGCGCCTGCTGGCCGCCCGCCGGAGCGCGCCCCCGGAGCTGGCCGGGCGCTGGGAGCTGCCGGGCGGGAAGGCCGAGCCCGGCGAGTCCGTGCCCGAGGCGCTCGTGCGCGAGCTGCGCGAGGAGCTCGGGGTGGAGACCGAGGCGCTGGAGCGGATCCCGGGGGAGTGGCCGCTGAAGCCCGGCCTGGTGCTGCACGTGTGGACGGCCCGGCTGCTCTCGGGTGATCCGCTCCCGCTGGAGGACCACGACGAGCTGCGCTGGCTGGGTCCCGGGGAGCTGGACTCGGTGGACTGGCTCGACCAGGACCGCCCGGCCGTCGCCGAGGCGGGCCGCCGGCTCAGCGGGGGCGCGTGACGCGCACGCGCTAGGCCGTCTGCGCCACAGTGCGCCGGTCCGTGGGGGACCGAGTGGTACGACGCCGCGAATATCGGGTATGTCGCTATTAATCCCTATCTCGTACTTGTCCCCCGTGGTTCTGTCCCTGTCGAACCGGACTGGGGTCGCCAGCCGGCCCGGGAAGTGATCGGCGTGATCGACACAGACGGTGAATGCGCCGAATGGGCCTTTCCCGCCGAACCGGGTGCCGTCCGCACCGCCCGCCACGCGGTGCGCGGCACCCTCCGCGAATGGGGTCTCGACGCCGTCGGCGACGTCACCGTGCTGCTGGTCAGCGAGCTGGTCACCAATTCCCTGCGGTACGCCTCCGGTCCCATCGGGGTCCGTCTCGTACGGCGCAATCCAGCCGCCGCCGACGCCCCGTCGGGTCCGGCGCTTCTCGTGGAGGTTTCGGATCCGCTTCCGGATCCACCCCGCGAACGGGTCGCCCAGCCCGACGACGAGGGGGGTCGCGGACTCCACCTGGTGGCCGTCTCGGCACAGCGCTGGGGGACCCGGCACGGGAAGTCGGGCAAGACCGTGTGGTTCGAATTGGCTCTTCCTGGTGAGTAACAAGGTGAGGGGCAGTCGACGATCACAGGGCTTGGCTGGAAAACAACGGGATCTTTTTGTGATCGCGAAGGCCGTGTCGTAGAGCGCCGTGGTGCTGAATACTTCGGTCATGGCCGGTCCGGTTGCGGTGAGCTGGAGGGGACGGTCGCGTGAGCGAGATACCTGTACAGGCACATCAGGCCCGTGTGCCCGGGGGAGCGTCGGGGGAGACCTGGCGCGACTCCCTGTGGCACAGCAGCCCGCCTGGCTCGATATATGACTACATAAAGGTCGCTTCCTTCTCGATCGGACCCGACGGGCTGATCGACCAGTGGAGTCTGCGCGCCGAGGAACTCTTCGGGCTGACCGCGGCCGAGGCCGTCGGCCGTGACCCCGTCGACGCCTTCATGCCCCCGGAGCTGCGCGCCGGCGCGCACCGCCGGGTCGCCGAGATTCTCGACGGCAAGGAATGGACCGGCCTGATCCCCTTCCGGATCCCCGGCGGCGATGGTGCGCACGGGGTGGCTGAGATCTATGTGATGCCGACCCAGACCGAAACCGCCGAGCGGGCTGCGCTCTGCGTCGTGGTCGACGTACGCGCCCTGCGCCGGATCGAATCCGATCTGGCCGCCTCGCAGGCGATATTCGGCCAATCTCCCTTCGGCTTCCTGCTCTTCGGCACCGACCTCACCGTGCAGCGAGCCAACCGCCGCTTCGCGACCGTCTTCGGCGGCGCCGCCGAGGAGCACCGCGGCCGCACCGTCCACGACTACCTGCCCGCGCACGAGGCCGACCGGATGGCCGACGCACTGCGCAGGTGTCTGGAAACCGGCGACTCCGTCAACGACCTCCAGATCACCGGCGCCGCCCCCGGCAGCCGGGACAACCGCCACTGGTCCATCAACCTCTACCGGGTCCACGGCGGCACCGGCCGCCCCATCGGGGTCGCCGGCATCGGCATCGACGTGACCCGCCGCCACCTCGCCGCCCGCGAGGCCGCCGGGGTCCGGCGCAACCTGGCCCTGCTCAACGAGGCCGGACACCGCATCGGCAACTCCCTCGACCTGGAGACCACCGCCCGCGAGCTCCTCGACGTCACCGTCCCCGGCTTCTGCGACCTGGCCGCCGTGGACCTCTACCAGGGGCTGCTGCTCGGCGACGACGACCGCCCGGCCCGCCCGCAGGGCCCGGGCGTGCCCAGCCTCCCCGGCCACGGGCCGGGCCGCGCGCCCTCGGCGCCGCTGCGGCGCGTCGCCTTCTCCTCGGCCGTGTCCGACGCGCCGCTGTCGGGTCCGGGCGCGCTGGTCTCCGTAGGGGAGGTGCACCGGTACCCGGCCGGCTCGCCGGGGGCCTTCGCCCTGCGCACGGCGCGGCCCCGGCTGGTGGAGGGCGGCGGCTCCGAGTCGGGGGAGCTCGTACAGTCCACGCTCGTCGTCCCGCTGGTCGCCCACGACACCGTGGTCGGGCTCGCGCAGTTCTCCCGCACCAAGGGCAGCGAGCCCTTCGGCGAACGCGACCGGGCCGTCGCGGTGGAGCTCGCCGCGCGCGCCGCGGTCTGCATCGACAACGCCCGGCTCTACCGGCGCGAGCACGAGCGCGCGCTGATCCTCCAGCGCAGCCTGCTGCCCCCCGGCGACCCGGAGGCCGCCGGACTCGACATCGCCTGCCGCTACCTGCCGGGCAACGCCGCCACCGAGGTCGGCGGCGACTGGTTCGACGTCATCGAGCTGCCGGGGCACCGTACGGCCCTGGTCGTCGGCGACGTCATGGGCCGCGGACTGCGGGCCGCCGTGGCCATGGGTGAACTGCGCACCGCCGTACGGACCCTCGCGCTGCTCGACCTGGAACCGGCCGAGGTGCTGACCGCGCTGGACGAGATCGCCCGGGGCCTCGGCGCCCCCGGCGGCTCCCAGCAGGCCTCCCGGGCCGCGCTCTCGCGGGACGCCGACCGCTCCGAGGTCTACCTCGCGACCTGCGTCTACGCCGTCTACGACCCGGTCACCCGGCGCTGCACCATCGCCAACGCCGGCCACATGCCGCCGGTCCTGGTGGAGCCGGTGGAGGAGGGCGCCGAGCCGCGCCCCGGACTGCTGCTGGAGATCCCCACGGGGATGCCGCTGGGCGTGGGCGGCGAACCCTTCGAGGAGGTCGAGGTCGAGCTCCCCGAAGGCGCGCTCCTCGCGCTCTACACCGACGGGCTGGTCGAATCCCGGACCCACCCGCTGGAGGAGGGCCTACGGGGCCTGCGGGACGCGCTGGCCGACCCGGCGCGCCCCCTGGAGGAGGTCTGCGACCACGTCCTGAACACGCTGGACACCCGGCACGGCGAGGACGACATCGCGCTGCTGATGGCCCGGGTCCAGGGCCTCCCGGTGGACGCGGTCGGCGACTGGCAGCTCCCGCGCGAGGCCCGCTCGGTGGGCCGGGCCCGCGAACTGGCCCGGGCGAAGCTGCCCGCGTGGGGCCTGGAGGGACTGCTCGACACCACGGAACTCCTGGTGAGCGAGCTCGTCACGAACGCCCTGCGGTACGGCGAGGGCGAGATCAGGCTGCGCCTCCTGCTGGACCGGACCCTCGTCTGCGAGGTCTGGGACGCCAACCTGGTCCAGCCCCGCCGGCGCCGGGCGCGGGACACCGACGAGGGCGGCCGCGGGCTCCAGCTGGTCGGCCTGCTCTCCGCGGGCTGGGGCACCCGCCGCACCCACCGGGGCAAGACGGTCTGGTTCGAACTCCCGCTCCCGGGCGCGGTGGCGGAATCGGTGACGGAACTGTCGGCGGAGCAACTGCTGAGCATGTACGGATGAGCACGGGCAAGTGGCTCTGGACCGCGCTGTGGCGGTACGTCGTGACCGCTGTCGCCGGCGTGGGTGCCCTGGCGGCGGTGCTGGGCGCCACGGAAGGGCTCACCGACGGGGTGTTCTCGCTGGGCATGCGGGTGGTGCTGGTCGCGGTGCCGCTGCTGACGGTCGCGACCATGGCCGCGGTCCTCCCGCTGGCCGGCCGCCGGCACGAGCCGCCGAGCGGCGGCCCCCTGCGCATCCGGGGCGGCTGGATGGTGGTGCTTGCGCTGGTCCCGGCGCTGCCGCTGCTCCTGATCGCCCCGCACCTGTTCCTGATCCTGCTGGCCACCCAGCTCGTCTACGCGACCTGTGTGCTGCCCTGCGAGGACGCCCGCGCCACGGAGGCCGTCCTGCGCTCGCTCGCCGACCCGGAGGTCCCGGCGGAGCAACGGGCCGGGATCGCGCGGGCGGTCGGCACGCTCCGCACCAGGCCCGTCGTCGAATCCTTGATGGGCGCCGCCGTGGACCGGGACCCGGAGGTCGCCGAGGCCGCGCTGGAGAGCCTCTACGGGATCTGGCGGCGGGACGGGGTCGTCGGCGAGGACCTGGTGCTGAGGCTTCCCGAACAGGGCCGCGCGCAGGTCCGGGCCCTCGGGGTCAGGGTCCGCAGCCCCTGGTGAGAACCGGGCGCGGGCCGCCCCGGAGGGCGGCCCGCGATGCCGTGCCGGACCGTCAGGCCGCCTGGCCGGCCTTCAGGGCGGCCAGCCGGGCCTCGATCTCCGAGGTCTTGCCGAGGTCGTCCAGGGACTCGAACTGCGCGTCCAGCGAGGAGGCGGCCAGCTCCTGCTTGCCGAGGGCCATGGCCTCCTCGCGGCGGACCTTCTCCTCGAAGCGGTTGATGTCGCTGGTCGGGTCCAGCACGTCGATGTTCTTGACCGCGTCCATCATCGTGTTCTGGGCCTGCGCGGTCTTGGCCCGCGAGACCAGCTCGTCGCGCTTCGCCATCAGCTCCGTCAGCTTGGTCTTCATCGAGTCCAGGCCGGCCTTCAGCTTGTCGACCACCTCGGTCTGGGCGGCGATCGTCGGCGCGGCCGTCTTCGCCTCCTTCTCCGACTGCATCTGGCGGCCGAGCGCGACCTTCGCGAGGTTGTCGAACTTGTCGGCGTCGGCGGCCGATCCGGCCGCGCGCAGCTCGTCGGCCTTCTTGCTCGCCGCGAGGGCCTTGCCGCCCCACTCCTCGGCCGCGTCCACGTCCTCCTTGTGGTCCGCCTCCAGCATCCGCAGATTGCCGATGGTGGTGGCGACGGCCTGCTCCGCCTCGGAGATGTTGTTCGTGTAGTCGCGGATGAGCTGGTCCAGCATCTTCTGCGGGTCCTCCGCCTGGTCCAGCAGGGAGTTGATGTTGGCCTTGGCGAGCTGGGTGACGCGGCCGAGGATGCTCTGCTTGCTCATGTGCGGTGTCTCCTTGGGGAGGTGGGGTGTGTGACGTGGAGTGAGGAGGGGTGCCGTGGTTCAGAAGCGGCCGCCGCCGCCCATGCGGCCGCGCGTGCCGCCGCCGCCGAAGGAGCCGGGACCGCGTCCGCCGCCGCCCCCGAAGCCGCCCCCGCCGCCTCCGCCGAAGCCGCCTCCGAAGCCGCCCCCGCCGCGGCCGCCGCCCAGGATCTCGCCGAGGATGATCCCGCCGAGCACCGCGCCGCCCATGCCGCCGCCCTGCTGCCGGCCGCCACCGCCGTACGGGTTCTGGTAGCCCCGTACGTCCTGTTCGGCCAGCTGCTGCGCCTGGCGCGCCAGCGAGTCCGCCTGCTGCGCCTCGGCGAGCGCGCCCGCCGGGTCCGAGCCCGCCAGGGACGTGGACCGCTCCAGGTGGCGCTGGGCCTCCGCCAGCCGGGTGCGGGCCTGGCTGCCGATCGCGCCCCGGCTGGTGGTGATGTAGTCGGTGGCCGCGCCGATCGCGCTCCGGGCCGTGAGCAGGGCCTGGTCGAGCAGGGCCGCGGCCCGCTGCCGCCCCGACTCCCGCTCGCGGGCCCCGGCCAGCGCCTCGTCGAGGGCCGTGTCCGCCTCCTCCACCCGGCGCAGCGCGTCCAGCGGGTCGTACCGGCCGGCCTCCTGCTCCTGGCGTACGTCGGCCAGTACGGCCTCCGCCCGGCTGATCCGGCCGCGCAGATCGGCGGTCGAGGTGCCCTCGGCGGTGCCGGTCAGCAGCCCGCGCGCGTCGGCGAGGTCGGTGTCCGTCTCGTTCAGCGCGCCGGGTAGTTTCCCGGCGGCCTCCGCCAGCTCCTGCGCGCGCCGCTCCACCGCGTCGACGAGGGTGGCCGCCTGGTCCACGGCGCCCTCGGCGGCCCGGACGTGCACGGCGGCCTTGCCGTTGTCACCGGAGTCGATCGCGGCCCGCGCCTCGCCGAGGCTGGTCGTCGCGAACAGCAGCCGGTCCTTGGCCTGTTCGGCGTTGGAGGCCACCGGCGCCGCCGCCGAGTCCGCGTACTGGCGGCCGAGCGCCGTGAGGGTCGCCTCCGCCGTGGTGGTCCGGCCCGTCAGGGCGCGGAAGTGGGCCTCCACGGTCGCGAGCGCCTGCGGGGCGTTCTTCTCCAGGTCCCGCAGCCGGTCGAAGTCCTCCGACTCGGCGTCCAGCCGCCGGCTCGCCTCCGTACAGCGGGCTACGATCTCGTCGAGCATCCGGCGGCGGGTGGCGTCGTCCTCCGGGTACGCGTCGTCGAGCTGCTGGCGCAGCCGGAAGGCGGCCGTCAGCTCGCCCTTCCCGAACTCCACCGCCTGCGTGAAGGACGCCACCGCCTCCTCGCCGAACTGGGCGGTGGCGAAGCCGAGTTCCTCGGTGCTGGTGCGGATCGCGTCGTCGGTCTCCACGAGCAGGGCCTTGGCCTTGGCGTCCAGCTCGGGCAGGGCGAGCGGGGCGGGGCCCGGCCCGGACCAGCCGGTGGTCTTCGATCCGCTGCCGCCGCCCGCCTGCCTGCGCTTGCGGCGGGTGTACGCGTACGCCCCGAGGGCGCCGGCCGCGCCGACCGCGACCACCGGGAGGACGAAGTCCCCGGCGCCGCTCTCGCCGCCGGCCGTGGCGCCACCCGGGTCGGCCTCACCGGGGACGACGGCCGGTACCGGCACGGGCTGTCCGCCCAGGACCGCGTCGTAGCCGTTGGCCGCGCCGATCGCGGCGCCGGCCCAGTCGTTCTGCCGGAGGGCCGGCTCGATGGCGGTCTGCGCGACCGCCGCGAGCTGCTCCTTGGTGAATCCGGAGTCGGCATCGGCCGAATAGGCGTACTGCCGGGCTCCGGTGGCAATGGCCAGCAGGACGTCGTTCTGGCCGAGGCCGTTCTTCTGGGCGGTGGCGTCGGCCCAGCTCTGCGCGGAGCGGTCGGAGAAGTCGCGCACGTACGCGACGAACAGCTGGACCTTCCGGTCGGCGTACAGCTTGTCCAGCGCGGCCGTGACCTCGGGCCTGCGGTCGCCGAGGGCGCCCACCCGGTCGGTGATCTGCCCCTGCTGCGACAGGGTGACGGGCTCGTCGGCCCGGGCCGACGGGGCGTCGGCGGTGCCCCAGCCGGTCAGCGCGAGCAGCGCGGCGGCGAGGGCGAGGCCGGTCCGGACGGGTATCCCGGCGGTGGTGCGTCCCTGACGTCTCTTCGTCCTGCTTCTCGGCGGAGTCACATTTGGGAGGGTATGGGCGGTTCCGTGGCCCCGCACCTGGAACCCGCCCTGCGTCCGTTCCCCCGGGACCCGGCCCGGATCCCGAAGCCGGCCCGGACCTCACGGCAGGGCGTACGCCGTGAGGTCCGGGCGGGAGAGGACCAGGTGGTCGCCGACCAGAACGGTGTCGGCGGCCGCCAGGGGCGGGTGGTTCCAGCGGCGGCGGGGCTTGCCCGAGGACGGGTCCAGGACCGCCACGAAGGGCTCCGCCGAGCGGGCCAGCAGCCCCCGGCGGTTGCCGTGCGGGACCTGGACGTACAGGCCGCCGGGGCGCAGCCCCAGCAGTTCGAGCCCGCACCCCTCCTCGCCGCACCGCGCCACCTCCCGCCGCCAGCGCGCCGCACCCGTCCGCTCGTCGAACGCGAGGACCTGGTCCCAGCCCTCGTGGTGCGCCGCCACGTACACCGTGCCGCCTTCGATCAGCAGCCGCTCCGTCGCGAGGCCCACCGGGACCTGCCACATCATCCGGCCCGATTCCTGCTCCAGGGCCAGCAGGTGGGTCCCGAGGTGGAGGTGGACGATGCTCCCGCGGCCGGTCGGCCGCGGGATGTGGACCGCGTACGTGGCGTCGGAGTCCTCCCTCCACAGCTCCCGGCCGGTCGGCAGGTCCAGGGCCTGGAGCCGCATGCCGTCCGCGAGGAGCAGGCAGTCGCCCACCGCGGAGGCCACGCGCATCCCGGGGACGGGAAGGGCGTGCCGCCACAGGACCTCGCCCGTCGACGCACGCAGCACGGTGAGGTCCCCCGGCGCGCCGTGCACCAGCAACGGCCCGGCGCTGCGCATCGGCCCGGACTCGGGCACGTCCTGCCACCAGCGCACCCGCCCGTCCCGAGGCTCCCGCGCCAGCAGCCGCGCCCCCGGTTCGCCGTCGCGCCGCACCTCGACGTAGACCGTGGCGGCGTCCGCCGCGCAGGACACCAGCACCCGCCCGGCCCCCGGCAGCGGCGGCGCGGCCGCACCCTCGTCGGCGCAGGCCGTCCAGCGGGTCGTGCCCGTGTCGGCCCGTACGCAGCCCACCTCGGGCCCCGACCGCCACACCACGTGGGCACCGGCCGCGTACAGGGCGTCCGGGCGGGCGCCCGTGTACCAGGCGCGGCCCCCGGCCGGCACCCCGGTGCCCGTGCGGACAGCGGGCTCCGGGCCGCCCAGCACCGCCGTCCCGGGCGGCGGCGGGCTCCCGGCATCGGCCGCGGCCTCCGCCGTCCAGGGCGTCCGGTCCGCCGCAACGCACTCCCGCGCGATGCGGGCCAGCTCGCGAGCACGCTCCACCGGATCGGACAGGTCGCGTGCCCGGCCCGCGCGCTCCCGCGCCGCCGCCGGGGCCAGCGGCGGCAGCGCCCCCCGCTCGACGAGGGACCGCGCCGAGGACAGCGAGGACAGGGCGTGGTCGGCCTTCTCGTCGGCGGCCTCCTGCGGCCGGCCGCGCAGCAGCCCGGCGGCCTGGTTCCGCAGCCGCTCCGCCGCTGCGAACCGGCCCTGCTCGGCCTGGTGCCCGGACTCCTCGCGCAGCCAGGCCGCCCGCTCCTCCAGGAACCGGGGCAGTTCCTCCTCCGCCTGCTCCAGCGCCCGGGCCCCGCCGGCCGCGTCCCCGGCCCCGGCCAGGTCCCGCGCGACCTGGCACAGGGCCAGCAGCCGGCCCCCGGCGGAGCCGATGCGCTCGCTGAGCCGCATGGCCGCCGGGAGATCGTGCGGGGCGACGGCCAGCACCATGTCGTAGGTGGCGGCCCCGCGCAGCCCGGCGTCCTGGATCAGCGCCAACTGCAGCTCCGCCTCGGCGGGATCGGCCGCCCGGGCGGCCGTCTCGATGCGGGCGCGGAGCCGGTTGTCCGCCGGGCTGTCCGCGAAGTGGTGCGCGGCGATGCCGGCGGCCTGCTCGGGGGCCACCTTCGCGAGCTCCTCCGCCACCGCGCGCAGCGGGCCCGCCCGGTTGGATCCGAACACCGTGAACAGCGCCTGCTGCGCGTCGGTCAGCAGCCGCCGGGCCCGCGCCGGGGCGTGCGCGGAGGTGTCCCTGGCCAGCCCGGTCAGCAGCCGGGCGGTCCGTGCCCCGTCGCCTCCTCCGCCGTGCCACGCCGCGACCTCGGCGTCGCGGAGCAACCGCCCCGCCAGCCCCGCGTCGAACCGGGCGGCGGCGCCGGCGGCCCCGGCCAGCACCTCGATCCGGGCCTCGTGCCCGGGGGGCAGGGCGTGGAGCTCGTCCTCGGCCTCCAGCAGCAAGTCCCGCACGAAGTCCCGCACCCCACCGGGCACGCCCCCGGATCCCGCCCCGCCGCCCGGCCCGCCCCCGGGAACCGTCCCCGCCCCGTCCCCGGAGGCGGGCCCGAACACGCCACCGGGCTCGTACCCACCGCCAGGCGCGTACCCACCGGCAGCCCCGCTCCCGACCCCGCTCCCGTCCCCGTCTCCGGCAGCCGGTATGCCGGCGGCTCCCGTGCCGGCCCCGCCCGTCCCGCCGCGGCCGGCAGCACCCTCCCGCGTCCCACCCCCGGCCAGGGGCACCGCCAGCAGCGCCCGCAGCTGCGCGGCCACCGCCTCCGCCGACTCCGGCCGGTCCGCCGGGGTCTTCTCCAGGAGCTGCCGCACCAACCGCTCCACCTCCGGAGGAACCGGCGCGCCCGCCTCCCGGAGCGGGATCGGCGGATCCTCGATGTGCCGGCGCATCAGCACGTAGGGGACCTCCGCCTCCCCGAAGGGCGGCTCCCCGCTCAGCAGCGCGTACAGCACGCACCCCAGCGCGTACAGATCGCACCGGGCGTCCACCCGCTCGCCCCGCCACTGCTCGGGGGCCATGTACGGCGGGCTGCCGAAGATCCGGCCGGTGACCGTCCAGCCGGCGGTGGCGTCCGAGGAGTGCGCGATGCCGAAGTCGCAGATCTTGAGCCGCCCGGCGGGCAGCAGGAAGAGGTTGGCCGGCTTCAAGTCCCGGTGGATCACCGAGCGTTCGTGCGCCGCGGCCAGCGCCTCCGCGGCCTGGGCGGCCAGCTCCAGCGCCTGCGGCACCGGCAGCCCGCCCGGCACCCGGGACAGGGTGGTGCGCAGGTCCTCGCCCGCCAGCAGCTCCATCACGATGAAGAGCTGCCCCTCCTCCTGGCCCACGTCGTGCACGACGGTGATCCCGGGATGCTGCAGCCGCGCCCCGATGGTGGCCTCGCGCCGGAAGCGGGCGACCGCTTCCTCGGCCATGGCCGTCTCCAGGAGCACCTTCACGGCGACGGACCGGTCCAGGGCCGTGTCGTGCGCCCGCCACACCTCGCCGAAGCCGCCCTTGCCGAGCCGCTGTTCGAGGCGGTACCGCCCCGCCAGCTGATCCCCCACCCGCACCGCGAAAGCCCCCTGACATCACGTCAATGACGTTGATACAGGGGGCATTCTGTACTGCCAAGTGAACAACTGGGGGCGGCTACTGCCCGGAACGGCGACGGATCTTGCTCCCCAGCCACACCAGCGGGTCGTACTTGCGGTCCACGGCCCGCTCCTTCAGCGGGATCAGGGCGTTGTCGGTGATCTTGATCCCCTCGGGGCAGACCTCCGTGCAGCACTTGGTGATGTTGCAGTAGCCGAGCCCGTGCTCCTCCTGCGCCGTGCGCTTGCGGTCCAGCCCGGCCTCCGCCGCCGCGTCCAGCGGGTGCATGTCCAGCTCCGCCACCCGCATCAGGAAGCGCGGGCCGGCGAAGGCCCCCTTGTTCTCCTCGTGGTCACGCACCACGTGGCAGGTGTCCTGGCACAGGAAGCACTCGATGCACTTGCGGAACTCCTGCGAGCGCTCCACGTCGATCTGCTGCATCCGGTACTCGCCCGGAGCCACTCCGGCGGGCGGCACGAAGGCGGGCACCTCGCGCGCCTTCTGGTAGTTGAAGGACACGTCCGTCACCAGGTCGCGGACGACCGGGAAGGCCCGCAGCGGGGTCACGGTGATGGTCTCCTCGCGGGAGAAGGTCGACATGCGCGTCATGCACATCAGCCGCGGCCGCCCGTTGACCTCCGCGCTGCACGAACCGCACTTGCCCGCCTTGCAGTTCCACCGCACCGCCAGGTCGGACGCCTGGGTGGCCTGCAGCCGGTGGACGATGTCCAGGACGACCTCGCCGTCGTGCACCTCCACGGTGAAGTCGCGCAGCTCACCGCCCTCCGCGTCGCCCCGCCAGATCCGGAACGAGGCATCGTAGGTACTCATCCGTACAGCTCCTCCTCGGCGAGGTACTTGACCAGCTCTTCCTTCTCGAAGAGCGCGAGCAGGTCGGGCCGGATGGGATCGGTGCGCACCCGGGTCAGCTCGATCCGGTCCGCGGCGGGGTCCGAAGGGGCAGGGTCGACGGGCCGGCACAGCAGGTTCACCGGCCGCCAGGACCGCTCCATCGCCGGGCAGTCCTCGCGGGTGTGCCCGCCCCGGCTCTCGGTGCGCTCCAGGGCCGCGCGGGCCACGCATTCGCTGACCAGCAGCATGTTGCGCAGGTCCAGGGCCAGGTGCCAGCCCGGGTTGAACTGCCGGTGCCCCTCGACCCCGGCCCGTGCGGCCCGTACGCGCAGGCCCGCGAGCTTCTCCAGGGCCTCGGCCATCTCGCCCTCGCGGCGGATGATCCCCACGAGGTCGTTCATGGCCGTCTGCAGCTCCTGGTGCAGGGTGTACGGGTTCTCCGCGCCCTCGGCGGCGTGGAACGGGGCCAGCGCCTCCGCGGCCGCCGCGTCGATCTGCGCCTGGGACACCTCGGGCCGCCCGCCGACCGCCGGGGCGTCCCGCGCCGCGTACTCGGCGGCGTGCAGCCCGGCCCGGCGGCCGAAGACCAGCAGGTCGGAGAGGGAGTTCCCGCCGAGCCGGTTCGAGCCGTGCATCCCGCCCGCGACCTCACCGGAGGCGAACAGCCCCGGCACCCCGAGGGTGGCGGCCGTGTCGGACTCGACCGCGATGCCGCCCATCACGTAGTGGCAGGTCGGGCCGACCTCCATCGCCTCGGCGGTGATGTCCACGTCCGCCAGCTCCTTGAACTGGTGGTACATCGACGGGAGCCGCCGCTTGATCTTCTCGGCGGGCATCCGGGTGGACACGTCGAGGAAGACCCCGCCGTGCGGGGATCCGCGCCCGGCCTTGACCTCGGAGTTGATGGCGCGGGCCACCTCGTCGCGGGGGAGCAGCTCGGGCGGGCGCCGGTTGTGGTCCGGGTCCTCGTACCAGCGGTCGCCCTCCTCCTCGGACTGCGCGTACTTCTCCTTGAACACGTCCGGGATGTAGTCGAACATGAACCGCTTGCCCTCGCTGTTGCGCAGCACCCCGCCGTCGCCGCGCACCGACTCGGTGACGAGGATCCCCTTCACCGAGGGCGGCCAGACCATGCCGGTCGGGTGGAACTGCACGAACTCCATGTTCAGCAGCGGGGCCCCCGCGAGCAGCGCCAGCGCGTGCCCGTCGCCGGTGTACTCCCACGAGTTGGACGTGGTCTTGAAGGACTTCCCGATCCCGCCCGTGGCCAGCACCACCGCGGGGGCCTCCAGGACGAAGAACCGCCCGGTCTCCCGCTCGTAGCAGAAGGTCCCGGAGACCCGCTCGCCGTCCTTGAGCACCCGGGTCACCGTGCACTCCTGGAAGACCTTGAGCCGGGCCTCGTAGTCCCCGTACTCCTTGAAGTCCTCCTGCTGGAGCTGGACGATCTTCTGCTGGAGGGTGCGGATCAGCTCCAGCCCGGTCCGGTCGCCCACGTGTGCGAGCCGCGGGTACTCGTGCCCGCCGAAGTTGCGCTGCGAGATCTTCCCGTCGGGCGTGCGGTCGAAGAGCGCGCCCCAGGTCTCCAGCTCCCAGACCCGGTCCGGGGCCTCCTTGGCGTGCAGCTCCGCCATCCGCCACTGGTTCAGGAACTTGCCGCCGCGCATCGTGTCGCGGAAGTGCACCTGCCAGTTGTCGCCCTCGTTGACGTTGCCCATGGAGGCGGCAATGCCGCCCTCCGCCATCACGGTGTGGGCCTTGCCGAAGAGGGATTTGCAGATCACGGCCGTACGGGCGCCCCGCTCGCGCGCCTCGATCGCGGCCCGCAGCCCGGCGCCGCCCGCGCCGACCACGACCACGTCCCACTGCTGCCGTTCCACTTGGGTCACTAGAAGATCCTCGGGTCGGTGAAGGCGCCGCTGGCCAGCAGGTACACGTAGAAGTCGCACAGGGCCACGCTGATCAGCGAGGCCCACGCCAGCTGCATGTGACGGGTGTTGAGGCGGCTGATCCAGCCCCACAGGCGGTAGCGCACCGGGTGCTTGGAGAAGTGCTTGAGGCGGCCGCCCATGATGTGCCGGCAGGAGTGGCAGGACAGCGTGTACGCCCAGATCAGCCCGATGTTCACGACGAACAGCAGCGTCCCGAGGCCCATGTGGCCCCATGCGTAGTGCTCGTCGCGGAAGGTCAGCACGGTGTCGTACGTGAGGATGGCCGCCACCGGCAGCGCCGCGTAGAAGAAGTACCGGTGCATGTTCTGGAAGATCAGCGGGAAGCGGGTCTCACCGCTGTACGAGGCGTGCGGCTCGGCGACCGCGCAGGCGGGCGGCGAGGCCCAGAAGCCCCGGTAGTAGGCCTTGCGGTAGTAGTAGCAGGTCAGCCGGAAGCCGAGCGGGAAGACCAGGATCAGCAGCGCGGGGGACAGGCCCCACCAGCTGCCGAAGAGGTCGAGGTTCGGCCCGTCCTTCATCGGGACGCAGTTCTCCGCGAGGCACGGGGAGTAGAAGGGGGACACGTACGGCGCGGCGTAGTAGTCGGCGTTGGCGAAGGCCCGCCACGTCGAGTAGACGATGAAGGCGAGCAGCCCGGCCGCGGTGCCGGCGGGGGAGAGCCACCACCGGTCGGTCCGCAGGTGCCGGGCCGCGATCGCGGCCCGCGAGGCGTCGTGGACGCCGCCGGGCCGCTGTGGGGATGGTTGGGTGCCTGTGGCCAAGAGGGACTCCGGGTGGAGTGATGAGGGGTGGCCCCCCGGATCCGGCCCCCGTCGCTGCGGGTGACCGGATCCGGTGGGGTGTGCGCGGAGCGTAGGTCAGGGGGCGCGGCGGTCGCGGGCGCCGAGGCCCTCGTCGTCGGCGTCCGTCCACAGCGCGCTGTCGTACGGGGTGTCCGGGACGCCGACCATCGGGCCCTCGCCGGGAGCCCGGGAGGCGGCCGGCGCCTGGCGGGCCGTGTTCCGGACGTCCCGCTCCAGCTGCTCCACTGAGCGGACCAGCTCGTTCAGGTTGCGCCGTACGGCCGTCAAGTCGTCTTGCAGGGACATGATTTGCCCTCACTTCCGCTGAGTGCGGTGGTGGTGCGGTGGCAGCGCTCATGTGCGCCTGCGAGTGTCGCGCCTTCCGTCCCCGGTTGTGAAGGGACGTGCAGCGATTGCGGGCGCGCAGGCGCGAACTGTGCGCCCCTCCCTGCCCCCATTTTCATCCCTCCTACGGGGGAACGCCCGCCCGGAAGGCAAGCCGGATTGGTCCGCACGGGTGGGGTTCGCGGCGTGGCGGGGGTCGGCTGCGGTGGGTGCGGCGGGGTGTCGATTTCAGTGGGTTTCGGCACCCAGTGTGATCAGCTCCATATACCGCCGAACGTGATCAGAACCTGATCAGCACCCCCTTTCACGGCTCCCCCCACGCCCCGCCCCGGAGGTACCACCCATGTCCCAGAGAAGGCGCAGGTCCTTGGCGCTCCTGACCTCGGGAGTTCTTGCACTGCCGCTGCTCGCGGGCTGCGGCGCGGGTGAGGACGAGGGCGGCCCGGCCGCCGCCGGGCAGGACATCGCGGCCACCACCCGCGACAAGGTCCGCGACGGCGGGGTGCTGCGGTGGGCCGTGGACACCATGCCGGCCACCCTCAACGCCTTCCAGGCCGATGCGGACGCCACCACCAACCGGATCGCCGGGGCGGTCCTGCCCCAGCTGTTCGTGCTGGACGGCAAGGGACGGCCGGTGGCCAACCCCGATTACCTGGAGAAGGCCGAGGTCGTCGAGCGCGAGCCCAAGCAGGTCGTCCTGTACAAGCTCAACCAGCAGGCGGTCTGGAGCGACGGCCGGGAGATCGGCGCCGCCGACTTCGTCGCCCAGTGGCGGGCCCTGAACGGCAAGGACTCCGCGTACTGGACGGCGCGCAATGCCGGCTACGACCGGATCGAGAAGATCGAGCGCGGCAAGACGGACCTGGAGGTCAAGGTCACCTTCGTCAGGCCGTACGCCGACTGGCGCTCCCTCTTCAGCCCCCTTTACCCCAAGCAGGTCACCGGCACCCCGGAGAGCTTCAACGAGGGAGCCCGGGGCGCCCTGAAGGTCACCGCGGGCCCCTTCGGACTGGGCGCCATCGACAAGAAGACCGGTACGGCCTCCCTGACCCGCAACCCGCGCTGGTGGGGCAGCCCCGCCAAGCTCGACACCCTGGTCCTCACCGCGGTGCCCCGCTCCCAGCGCCCCGCCGCGCTCGCCGCCGGCAAGCTCGACCTGGCGGAGATCGACCGCACCGGGGCCGACCGGATCGCCCTGGCCCGCCGCGCGGCCGCCAAGGCCGACGGGGCCCACGGCCCGGCCGCCTCGGTGACGCCCGCGCAGGCCACCCTCTCCTGGGCGCTCGCCTTCGGACTGGACGAGGACAAGGCCGTCGAGGCCCAGGAGACCCGCAAGAAGCACGCGGAAGCGGTGAAGCGGTACGCCGAGGAGCAGAGCGCCCTGCGCGGCTTCACCGTCCGCAAGTCCCTGGAGCCCGCCTACACCCAGCTCGCCATGAACGGCGCGAGCGGCCCGCTCGCCGACGAACGGGTACGCCGCGCCGTGGCCCGCGCCCTGGACCGCCAGGCCCTCGCCGACCTGGTCCTGAAGCCGCTGGGCCTGCCCGCGAAGCCGGTGGGCAGCCACCTCGCGCTGGCCGGGCAGCAGGCGTACGCCGACAACAGCGACGCCCTCGGCGGCCAGGACACCCAGGCCTCGCAGGCCCTGCTCGCGGACGCCGGCTGGCGCCGCGGCGGCAAGCTCACCGAGCCGGCGGGTGCGAAGGCGGGCGGGGAGGCGGCCAAGGAGACGGACGACTCCAAGACGCCCGCCGTCCCGGCCGCCGCCCCGGCCGCGGGCCCGGGCACCGGGAACGACGGCCTCTACATCGTCGGCCAGGACGACCAGCGCAACGGCGACGGCCGGTACGGCCACCCCGCCCCCGACGGGGAGATCGTCGACGCCGACGCCTTCGCGGAGAACGGGCCGGACCAAGGCCGCCGCCCCTCCCCGGTGCTCGCCCCGGCCCCGTTCACGGCCCTCCAGGAGCAGCACCTGCTCGCCCAGGCCGACGCCCAGGCCGACGCCCAGGCCGAAGCCGTGGACGACGGCAAGCGCAGCCCGGCCCTGGACGCCGAAGCCGCCGCCGAACCGGCGGACGCGGCGCAGGCGAGCACCGCCCCGGCCCCGGCCAAGCAGGCCGTACGCACCTCCGGCAGCATGCTCGCCAAGGACGGCAAGCCGCTCACCCTGCGCTTCGTCCTGCCGGCCGGTCCCGGTTCGGAGGCGCTGCGCACGGTCGGCGAGCGGATCGCGCAGATGCTGCAGAAGGTCGGCGTGCAGACCGAGCTGACCAAGGTGGCCGACGAGAGCTTCTTCAGGGACCACATCGCCTCGGGCCAGTACGACCTGGCCCTCTACTCCTGGCCCGCGACCGCCTACCCGGCCACCGACGCCCGGCCCATCTTCGCCAAGCCGGAGCCGGCCGCCGACGGCTCGCTCATGGTCGAACAGAACTACACCCGGGTCGGCACCGACCACATCGACCAGCTCTTCGACCAGGCGCTCGGAGAGCTGGACGAGGCGGCCTCCCGCGACCTGATGCGCAAGGCCGACGCCCGGATCTGGGCGACGGCCGGGTCCATCCCGCTGTACCAGCGCCCCGAGCTGGTGGCCGTGAAGCCGGGCCTCACCAATGCGGGCGCCTTCGGCCTCGGCGCCCCGCGCTACCAGGACATCGGCTGGAAGAAGCCGGCCGCGGCCAAGGAGAAGAACGCGAAGAAGTGATGACGAACAGGTGCATCGGGGGTTGATTCGAAGGTCTCAAGCTCAGATGTGACTCAAGTCCCTTGCCCGCCGGATCCCCGGCGGGCAAGGTCGTGGATACCCGTTGACCCGCGTGTTTTCAGGCTTTACCTACGGCTGTGTTCCCCCACCCAGGACCCGGCCGCGCTCAGTCGTCCGGCCTCTTGACAGACCCCCCGGCAGGCGGTTCCCGCCAGCCGACGTACGATGGGGTAAGGCCGTGGCAGGTTTTCCGCCCGGTCGAGGCGCGCGTGCCGGACCGTACGCGTCGCCATCCACGATCCCGGGAGAAGCGCCGAAGTGCCCACGCGCCACGACATCCGTAACGTCGCCATCGTCGCCCACGTCGACCATGGCAAGACGACCATCGTCGATGCCATGCTCAAGCAGGCCGGTGCCTTCGCCGCCCACCAGCACCTCGACGACCGCATGATGGACTCGAACGACCTGGAGCGTGAGAAGGGCATCACGATCCTCGCCAAGAACACGGCGGTGAAGTACCACCCGAAGGACGGGTCGGCCCCGATCACGATCAACATCATCGACACCCCCGGCCACGCCGACTTCGGTGGTGAGGTCGAGCGCGGTCTGTCGATGGTGGACGCCGTCGTCCTGCTGGTGGACGCCTCTGAGGGTCCCCTGCCCCAGACCCGCTTCGTCCTGCGCAAGGCCCTGCAGGCGAACATGCCGGTCATCCTCTGCATCAACAAGACGGACCGCCCGGACTCCCGGATCGACGAGGTCGTCAACGACACGTACGACCTGTTCCTGGACCTGGACGCGACCGAGGAGCAGATCGAGTTCCCGATCGTCTACGCCTGCGGCCGTGACGGCGTGGCCTCGCTGACCAAGCCGGAGGACGGCACCGTCCCCGCGGACAGCGACAGCCTGGAGCCCTTCTTCTCCACCATCCTGGCCCACGTGCCGGCCCCGGTGTACGACGATGAGGCGCCGCTCCAGGCCCACGTCACCAACCTGGACGCCGACAACTTCCTCGGCCGCATCGCGCTGGTGCGCGTCGAGCAGGGCGAGCTCCGCAAGGGCCAGACCGTCGCGTGGATCAAGCGTGACGGCACCATCTCCAACGTCCGCATCACCGAGCTGATGATGACCGAGGCCCTCACCCGCAAGCCGGCCGAGGTGGCCGGCCCGGGTGACATCTGCGCGGTCGCCGGTTTCCCGGAGATCATGATCGGCGAGACCCTGGCCGACCCGGAGAACCCGATCGCGCTCCCGCTGATCTCGGTCGACGAGCCGGCGATCTCCATGACCATCGGTACGAACACCTCCCCGATGGTCGGCCGCGGCGGCAGCGGCAAGGGCGCGGACGCCAAGTCCGCGGTCAAGGACCGCAAGGTCACCGCCCGCCAGGTCAAGGACCGTCTGGACCGCGAGCTGATCGGTAACGTCTCGCTCCGCGTCCTCGACACCGAGCGTCCCGACGCCTGGGAGGTCCAGGGCCGTGGTGAGCTCGCGCTCGCCATCCTGGTCGAGCAGATGCGCCGCGAGGGCTTCGAACTGACCATCGGCAAGCCGCAGGTGGTCACGCAGCTCGTCGACGGCAAGGTGCACGAGCCGGTCGAGCGCATGACGGTCGACGTCCCCGAGGAGCACATGGGCGCGGTCACGCAGCTCATGGGCGTCCGCAAGGGCCGCATGGACAACATGTCGAACCACGGCTCCGGCTGGGTCCGCATGGAGTTCGTCGTTCCCTCGCGCGGTCTCATCGGCTTCCGTACGGAGTTCCTGACGAACACCCGCGGTACGGGCATCGCCCACTCGATCCACGAGGGCCACGAGCCGTGGTTCGGCCCGCTGGTGACCCGTAACAACGGTTCGCTGGTCGCCGACCGCTCCGGTGCGGTCACGCCGTTCGCGATGATCAACCTGCAGGAGCGCGGCGTCCTGTTCACCGAGCCCGGCACCGAGGTGTACGAGGGCATGATCGTCGGCGAGAACTCGCGCTCCGACGACATGGACGTGAACATCACCAAGGAGAAGAAGCTCACCAACATGCGTGCGGCTTCCGCGGACAACACCGAGAACGTGGTGCCCCCGCGCAAGCTCTCCCTGGAGCAGTCCCTGGAGTTCTGCCGCGACGACGAATGCGTCGAGGTGACCCCGGAGGCCGTCCGCATCCGCAAGGTCGTCCTGGACCAGAAGGAGCGCTCGCGCACCGCGTCGCGCGCCAAGTCCGGCAAGTAGTCGGGCACGTCGCCGGGTAGGACCCAGATCACACTTGGGTCCTCGCCGTCGGCGGCTCATGTGAACAGCCCCTGCCGTCACGGTCTCCGTGACGACAGGGGCTGTTCGCTTTTGTCAAGCGGATTATTTCGGTCCGGTGTCCGCATACCGACCGTGACACTCCGGAAGAAGAGCTAACCGTCCGTTTCGTTCATGTCTGTCTCCTATCCGTTTGTCCGGATTTCGGGTTTTAGCCGTAGTGCGATGTTGTGAAAACGAGACCACTTAAGTGTGGTTTACGGTCAGGGCGTCCCTGAGGATGGCTCCATTGAGCTCGGGTCAATGGGTCACACGCTGTGGGGAGCGTCGACTCACGAGCACACTCGGGACACCGGTCCTATCGCCGTCAGGGGTGTCGGCGAAACGCACCTGTGTCCTTCACATCAGACAGTGGACTCATGAGGAGGAAACCCATGCGCGGTGCCAAGAGCGCCAAGTGGGTAGCGGGCGCGATTGTCGTCGCCCTGGCAGCGACTGCCTGTGGCGGCGGTGGCGAGAAGGCCGGCGCCAAGGGTGAGGTTGACCCGAACGGCATCTACTCGATCGAGGTGGGCGAGCCCGAGAAGCTCCTGCACCCGGCCGACACGATGGAGTCCAACGGCTCGATCGCGATGTCGGGTCTGTTCTCCCAGCTCGTCGACTACGACGCCGACGGCAAGATCGTCAACGTCAACGCCGAGTCGGTCACCAGCACGGACAGCAAGCTCTGGACCGTCAAGCTCAAGCCGGGCTGGACCTTCCACGACGGCACCAAGGTGACCGCCGAGTCCTACGTCAAGGCGTGGAACTGGGCCGCGAACATCACCAACAAGCAGGGCAACGCGTCCTGGTTCGGTGACATCAAGGGCTTTGCGGCTCTTCACCCCGAGGAAGAGGGCGCCAAGCCCACTGCCGACGCGCTCGAGGGTCTGAAGATCGTCGACGAGAACACCTTCACCATCGAGCTCGCCAACGCGGTGCCGTACTTCGCGTACAAGCTCGGCTACGAGGTCTTCTCCCCGCTGCCCGCCTCGTTCTACGCGGACCCCGCGGCCGCCGGTGAGAAGCCGGTCGGCAACGGCCCGTACAAGTTCAAGTCGTGGGAGCACAAGAAGCAGATCGAGCTGGCCCGCTACGACGACTACAAGGGCGACAACAAGGCGAAGAACGGCGGTGTGATCCTCAAGAACTACACCACCGTCGAGACCGCCTACGAGGACCTGAAGTCGGGCAACGTCGACGTCCTGCGCCAGGTCGGTCCGAAGGACCTCCCGGTGTACCGCGCCGACCTCGGCGACCGCGCCGTGGACCAGGCCTACTCCGCCATCCAGACGCTGGCCATCGCGTACTACGCCGACCAGTGGAAGACCCCGGCGAAGGTCAACCCGAAGGTCATCCAGGGCCTGTCGATGGCGATCGACCGCGACACCATCACCAAGACCGTGCTCCAGGGCACCCGTGAGCCGGCGACCGGCTGGGTCGCCAAGGGCGTCCTCGGCTACACGCCGACCGGCTCCGGTGACGTCACCAAGTTCGACCCGGCGAAGGCCAAGGCCCTCATCGCCGAGGGCGGCGGCGTCCCGAACAACGAGATCTTCATCCAGTTCAACTCGGATGGCGGTCACAAGGAATGGGTCGAGGCCGTCTGCGGCAGCATCACCCAGGCCACGGGCGTCAAGTGCACCGGTGACGCCAAGCCGGACTTCCAGGCCGACCTCCAGGCCCGCAAGTCCAAGCAGGTCAAGTCGATCTACCGCTCCGGCTGGGTCCTCGACTACCCGGTGAACGCCAACTTCATCAGCGACCTGTTCCGTACGGGCGCGAGTGGCAACCAGGGTGGCTTCAGCAGCCCCGAGCTCGACGCGAAGATCGCCGCGGCGGACACCGCCCCGAGCCTCGATGAGTCCGTGAAGGCCTACCAGGCCATCGAGAAGGAACTCATCAACTACATGCCGTCGATCCCGCTCTGGTACTACAAGGTCAACGCGGGCTACTCGGAGAAGGTCCAGAACGTGAAGTACGCCCAGGACGGCGACCCGATCCTCGAGCTGGTCGAGGTCAAGAAGTAAGTCCTACCGCGTAATTCCTTTCGACGGATGCGGGCCGGCGGGGAGCCGGCCCGCATCCGGGACTACATGCAGCGCCCGGGGGGCCCTTTCGCGACGCAGTGACGATCCCGTCACGCGCGTGCGTGGCGAAAGGGCCCGTCCGGCTGCGCCTGCCGCATCTTCTACGGAGGCATGATGGGGCGCTATGTCGCACGACGACTGCTCCAGATGATCCCGGTCTTCTTCGGGACGACCCTGCTCATCTTCTTTATGGTCTACAGCTTGCCCGGCGACCCCGTGGCCGGACTGTTCGGGGACAAGGGTGCCGACCCGGCAACGCTCGCCGCCCTGCGCCACGAGCACGGTCTGGACCTGCCGATCTGGCAGCAGTACTGGAACTACATCACCGGCATCCTGTTCCACTTCGACTTCGGGTCCCAGATCCGCAGCGGACGTGAGATCACCGAAGTCATCGGTTCCGCCTTCCCGGTCACGCTGCGACTCGCCTTCCTGGCGTTCGCGATCGAGATCGTCCTGGGCCTGACCCTCGGGATCCTCGCCGGCCTCAAGGCCGGCAAGCTGGTGGACAACCTGATCCTGATCCTCACCCTGCTGATCATCTCGATGCCGGTGTTCGTCCTCGGCTTCATCGTCAAGTCGGTGTTCGCCTTCCAGCTCGGCTGGATCGCGCCGAACGTCAGCACCCAGGAGACGTGGAGCGAGCTGATCGCCCCGGCCATCGTGCTGGGTTCGCTCTCCCTCGCCTACGTGGCGCGCCTGACCCGCACCTCGATGGCCGAGAACCTGCGCGCCGACTACGTCCGCACCGCCGTCGCCAAGGGCCTGCCCAAGAAGCGCGTCATCGGTGTGCACCTCATGCGCAACTCGATGATCCCCGTCGTCACCTTCCTCGGCACCGACATCGGCGCCCTGATGGGCGGCGCCGTCGTCACCGAGGGCATCTTCAACGTCAAGGGCGTCGGTGGTCTGATCTACGAATCGGTCGTCCGCCGCGAGGGCCTGACCGTGGTCGGTGTCGTCACCGTCCTGGTCGTCGTCTACCTCATAGCCAGCCTGCTCGTCGACCTCCTCTACGCGGTCATGGACCCGAGGATCCGGTATGCCTGATCTGACCAAGACCGACATCGTGGCGGCCGAGACCTCGGCGACGCCCGGCGCCCCCGTGGAGCCGGCGAAGGCCGAGAAGGCCCGCAGCCTCTGGGGCGACGCCTGGGCCGACCTGCGCCGCAACCCGTACTTCATCGTCTCCTCGGCGCTGATCTTCATACTCCTCGTGATCGCCGCCTTCCCGAGCTGGTTCACCAGCATCGACCCCACCAAGGGCGACCTGGTCAACCACTTCCTCGGCAAGCCGGAGCTGGCCAAGGTCGGTTCGCCCGAGTGGCTCGGCTGGGACGGCCAGGGACGCAGCGTCTACGCGCGCCTCATCTACGGCACCCGCGCCTCGGTCATCGTGGCCGTCTGCGTGACCGCCATCGTCACCGTCCTCGGTGGCATCACCGGCATGATCGCCGGCTACTTCGGCGGCGTCGTGGACGCGGTCATGTCGCGCATCACCGACATCTTCTTCGGCATCCCGTTCCTGCTCGGCGCGATGGTCGTCCTCCAGGCCTTCACCGACCGCACGGTGTGGACGGTCGTCTTCGCCCTGGCCTTCCTCGGCTGGACGCAGATCAACCGCGTCATGCGCGGCGCGGTGATCACCGTGAAGCAGGCCGACTACGTGCACGCCGCCAAGGCACTGGGCGCCGGCACCGGCCGGATCCTGTTCCGGCACATCCTGCCGAACGCCATGGCCCCGGTGATCGTGGTCGCCACGATCGCGCTCGGCGGCTACATCGCGGCGGAGGCCACCCTGTCCTACCTGGGTCTGGGCCTCGCGGCCCCGACCATCTCGTGGGGCGTGGACATCTCCGCGGGCGCGGCGCAGATCCGAGTGGCCCAGCACATCCTGCTGTACCCCTCGATCATGCTCAGCATCACCGTCCTCGCCTTCATCATGCTCGGCGAAGCGGTCCGCAACGCCCTCGACCCGAAGCTGCGCTGAGGAGGGCGTAAGTGATCACCATGGACAACACCTCCAGCGTTCCCTCCCCGCGTGACGGGGACCCGCAGACGCCGCTCCTCGAAGTGCGCGACCTGCACGTCGAGTTCCACACCCGCGACGGTGTGGCCAAGGCAGTCAACGGCGTCAACTACTCGGTGAGCGCCGGCGAGACCCTCGCCGTCCTCGGCGAGTCCGGCTCCGGCAAGTCCGTGACGGCGCAGGCCATCATGGGCATCCTCGACATGCCCCCCGGCAAGATCCCGCAGGGCGAGATCCTCTTCCGCGGCCAGGACATGCTCAAGATGTCCTTCGAGGAGCGGCGCAAGCTGCGCGGCCGGAAGATCGCCATGATCTTCCAGGACGCCCTGTCCTCCCTGAACCCGGTCCTGAGCGTCGGCTACCAGCTGGGCGAGATGTTCCGCGTCCACGAGGGCATGTCGAAGAAGGACGCGCGGCTCAAGGCCATCGAGCTGATGGACAAGGTCAAGATCCCGGCGGCGAAGGAGCGGGTCGACGACTACCCGCACCACTTCTCCGGCGGTATGCGCCAGCGCATCATGATCGCCATGGCGATCGCGCTGGAGCCCGACCTGATCATCGCGGACGAGCCGACCACGGCCCTGGACGTCACCGTCCAGGCCCAGGTGATGGACCTGCTCGCGGAGCTGCAGCGCGAGCTCAACATGGGCCTGATCCTGATCACCCACGACCTCGGCGTGGTCGCCGACGTCGCGGACAAGATCGCCGTCATGTACGCCGGCCGGATCGTCGAGACCGCCCCGGTCCACGAGATCTACAAGCGCCCGGCGCACCCGTACACCCGCGGTCTGCTGGACTCGATCCCGCGCCTGGACCAGAAGGGCCAGGAGCTCTTCGCGATCAAGGGCCTGCCGCCGAACCTGCTGCGCCTGCCGTCGGGCTGCTCGTTCAGCCCGCGCTGCGTCGCCGCGCAGGACATCTGCCGGTCCGAGATCCCCGCCCTGCAGCCCGTCACCGAGCAGGACGGCACCGAACTGGCCGGCCGTCACAGCGCCTGCCACTTCTGGAAGGAGCAGCTCCATGGCTGAGCTCACCAACGCCCCCGCGCGCGAGCCGATCCTCCAGGTCCGCAACCTGGTCAAGCACTTCCCGCTGACCCAGGGCATCCTCTTCAAGAAGCAGGTCGGCGCCGTCAAGGCCGTCGACGGGATCTCCTTCGACCTGTACCAGGGCGAGACCCTGGGCATCGTCGGCGAGTCCGGCTGTGGCAAGTCCACCGTCGCCAAGCTGCTGATGAACCTGGAGCGCGCCACCGCCGGCGAGGTCTTCTACAAGGGCCAGGACATCACCAAGCTGTCCGGCCGCGCCCTGAAGGCCGTCCGCCGCAACATCCAGATGGTGTTCCAGGACCCGTACACCTCGCTGAACCCGCGCATGACGGTCGGCGACATCATCGGCGAGACCTACGACATCCACCCCGAGGTGGCCCCCAAGGGCGACCGGCGCCGCAAGGTGCAGGAACTCCTCGACGTCGTCGGCCTCAACCCGGAGTACATCAACCGGTACCCGCACCAGTTCTCCGGCGGCCAGCGCCAGCGCATCGGCATCGCCCGCGGCCTCGCGCTCAACCCGGAGATCATCATCTGCGACGAGCCGGTCTCCGCGCTCGACGTGTCGGTGCAGGCCCAGGTCATCAACCTGATGGAGAAGCTGCAGGAGGAGTTCAACCTCTCCTACATCTTCATCGCGCACGACCTGTCGATCGTCCGGCACATCTCGGACCGCGTCGGCGTCATGTACCTCGGCAAGATGGCCGAGATCGGCACCGACGAGCAGATCTACGAGCACCCGACCCACCCGTACACCCAGGCGCTGCTCTCCGCGGTGCCGGTGCCGGACCCGGCCGCCCGCGAGGGCCGCGAGCGGATCATCCTCACCGGTGACGTCCCCTCGCCGGCCAACCCGCCGTCGGGCTGCCGCTTCCGCACCCGCTGCTGGAAGGTCGAGGAGAAGTGCTCCACGGAGGAGCCGCTGCTCGCCATTCCGGAGCGGTTCAAGGGCGTCAAGTCGCTGGCCGCGCACGAGTCGGCCTGCCACTTCGCGGAGGAGAAGGCCGTCCTGGCCGTCTGACCCCCGACGCGACACCACAGGGCGCCCGTCACCGGATCCTCTCCGGCGGCGGGCGCTCCGTCGTTCCCCGGGCCACCTGCTGCCCGCTGCCCCCCGTCTGACGCCGCCCCGACCGCCGCCGTGATCTGATGGCCCGCATGCTGACCATCCGGCCCGCCGGGCCCTCCGACGCCGGGGACATCTGCGGACTCCTCAACGCCATCGACCGGATCGAGACCGGCCGCCCGGAGACCGACCTCGGCGCCGTCGAGGCCGATCTGCACCACCCCGACGTGGACTTGGAGGCCGACTCCTTCCTCGCCTTCGAGAACGGCCGGCTCCTCGGCTACGCCCTGGTGTGGGCCGACTCCGGCCCCGGCCGCACCGACTGCCACTTCCGGGTCCTGCCGGGGCGCGCCGCGGCCGCGGCCCGGCTGCTGGACCTGGTGGAGGCCAGGGCCCGCGAACTCGCCGCCGGAGCCCCCCGCCCCTTCCTGTGGCTCGCGCCGAGCGGCGGACGCACCCTCGACCCCGGCCTGCTGCCCGGCCGCGGCTACCGCACGGTGCGCCGCTACCAGGTGATGACCCGCCCCCTGGGCCCGGCCGACGCGGCCCCGGTACCGCCCGCCGGGCTCACCCTGCGCCCCTGCGACGGCGGCGAGAGCGAGCGCCGGCGCGCCCACGCCCTGATCGAGGAGACCTTCGCGGACCACTTCGGGCACGTGGAGCGCCCGTACGAGCCGTGGCTCGACCACATCGACGGCCGCGCCCTGGACTGGTCGCTGGTGTGGATCGCAGCCCTGCCCGCACTGGGCGACGTAGGGGTCCTGCTCACCCGGGACGACCGCACCAGCATGGGCTGGTTCAGCCACCTCGGCGTCCGCGCGGAGGCCCGCGGCCGGGGCGTCGGAGCCTTCCTCCTGCGCCACGGCTTCGCCGCCTACGCGGCCCGCGGCCGGGCCGTGGTCGGCCTCGGCGTGGACACGGGCAACACCACCGGGGCGCTCGCGCTGTACGAGGCGCACGGCATGACCGCGTACCACACGGTGCACACCTGGGAGCTGGCGCTCTGACCCCGCGCCCGCACGCCCCCGCGGTGCACTCGCAGGGGTGACAGGCGGGGGGCGCGAGGGTGCAATCGGTCCAACGAGGAGTGTGCGGGACCCCACATAGGGTGACATTGGGCCCTAAGTGAGTCTTGGGATCCAGTAGGAGGCACTCCATGCGCGGAGCCACCCACGCCAAGTGGGCCGCATGTGCGGCGGCCGTCGCCCTCGCGGCGACCGCCTGCGGCGGCGGAAGCGACAGCGGCGGAGGCGGCGAAGCGGGAATCGTCAGCTCCTCGTGGGGAGACCCGCAGAACCCGCTGGAGCCCGCCAACACCAATGAGGTCCAGGGCGGCAAGGTCCTCGACATGATCTTCCGGGGGCTCAAGCGGTACGACCCCAAGACCGGCGAGGCGAAGAACTTCCTCGCCGAGAAGATCGAGACCACCGACAGCCAGAACTTCACGATCACGCTGAAGGACGGCTGGAAGTTCAGCAACGACGAGCCCGTCACCGCCCAGTCCTTCGTGGACGCCTGGAACTACGGCGCGGACGTCACCAAGAAGCAGAACAACTCGCCGTTCTTCTCCGACATCGTCGGCTACGCGGACGTCCACCCCGAGAAGGGCGATCCCAAGTCCAAGACCATGTCCGGCCTGGTCGTCAAGGACCCCAAGACCTTCACGGTCGCCCTCAAGGAGAAGTTCTCCACCTGGCCCGAAACCCTCGGCTACCAGGCGTTCTCCCCCCTGCCCAAGGCCTTCTTCACCGACCACGAGGCCTGGCTGAAGAAGCCCGTCGGCAACGGCCCGTACACGGTGGACTCGTACACCAAGGGCACCGGCATGAAGCTGCGCAAGTGGGACGGCTACCCGGGCGAGGACAAGGCGGTCAACGGCGGAGTGGACCTGAAGGTCTACACCGACAACAACACCGCCTACACCGACCTGATCTCCGGCAACCTCGACCTGGTCGACGACATCCCGGCGCAGCAGCTGAAGAACGTCGCCAACGACCTCGGCGACCGCTACATCAACCAGCCGGCGCTGATCATCCAGACCCTCACCTTCCCGCTGTACGACCCGCAGTGGAGCAAGGAGGGCATGGAGAAGGTCCGCCGCGGCATCTCCATGGCGATCAACCGCGACGAGATCACCAAGCAGATCTTCCACGAGACCCGCACCCCGGCCAAGGACTGGACCTCACCGGCCCTCGGCGACAAGGGCGGCTTCTCCGCCACCGCCTGCGGCGACGCCTGCTCCTTCAACCCCACCGAGGCCAAGAAGCTCATCCAGGAGGCCGGCGGCCTCCCCGGCGGCAAGGTCACCCTGACGTCCAACGTGGACACCGGCTCGCACCGCGACTGGATGGACGCCGTCTGCAACAGCGTCAACAACACGCTGGGCGAGGGACCGGTCTGCACCGTCAACCCCGTCGGCACCTTCGCCGACTTCCGGAACCAGCAGAGCGCCTTCAAGCTGACCGGCCCCTTCCGCTCCGGCTGGCAGGCCGACTACCCGCTGATCCAGAACTTCCTGGAGCCCCTGTACTACACCGGCGCCTCCTCCAACTACGGCAAGTTCAGCAACCCGGAGTTCGACAAGCTCGTCGACGAGGCCAACCGGGAGAGCGACGCCGCCAAGGCGACGGCCAAGTTCCAGGAGTCGGAGAAGATCCTCGCCGCCCAGATGCCCTCGATCCCGCTCTGGTACCAGAACGGCAGCGCCGGCCACTCGGAGCGCATCTCGGACGTGACGCTCAACCAGTTCAGCGTCCCGGTGTACGACCAGATCAAGGTCAGCTGACCCCTCTCGCGGATCGAACCTGGAGCAGTCCATGGGACGTTATGTGATCCGGCGACTGCTCCAGATGATCCCCGTGTTCATCGGCAGCACGTTCCTGATCTTCTTCATGGTGTACGCGCTCGGGGACCCGGTCGCCGCCCTCTTCGGCGACAAGGCCCCCGACCCCGCCACCGCCGCGCGCATCCGCAAGGACCTCTACCTCGACCAGCCCCTGTGGAAGCAGTACCTCCACTACATGGGCCAGATCTTCCAGGGCGACTTCGGCACCGCCTTCAACGGCCAGAAGGTCACCGAGCTCATGGCCTCGGCCTTCCCGGTGACCCTGCGCCTGACCATCGTCGCGATCGCCATCGAGATCGTCGTCGGCATCACCCTCGGCGTGATCAGCGGCCTCAAGCGCGGCAAGTCCATCGACACCGGCCTGCTGGTCCTCACCCTCGTGGTGATCTCGGTGCCCACCTTCGTGACGGGCTACCTGCTCCAGTACCTCTTCGGCGTCAAATGGGGCTGGGTCCGGCCCACCGTCTCCCCGGACGCCCCCTTCAACGAGCTGATCCTGCCCGGCATCGTGCTCGCCCTGGTCTCCCTCGCCTACGTCACCCGGCTGACCCGGACCTCCATCGCCGAGAACGTCAAGGCCGACTACGTCCGCACCGCCGTCGCCAAGGGCCTGCCCCGGCGCCGGGTCATCACCCGCCACCTGCTGCGCAACTCGCTGATCCCCGTGGTCACCTTCATCGGCACCGACATCGGCGCCCTGATGGGCGGAGCCATCGTCACCGAGCGGATCTTCAACATCCACGGGGTCGGCTACCAGCTCTACCAGGGCATCCTGCGCAACAACTCCCCGACGGTGGTCGGCTTCGTGACCATCCTCGTCATCGTCTTCCTGCTGGCGAACCTGCTCGTCGACCTGCTCTACGCGGTCCTGGACCCGAGGATCCGTTATGCCTGAGCCCGATCCCGAGCGCCCCGCCTACGATCCGCTGAGCCCGGGCCCCCACGAATCCATCGCCCCCACCGGCCAGGGCGGGGCCATGGACCTCGCCCTGGAGGAGGGCGAGAGTCTGGAGAAGGAGCTCGGGGGAGCCCCCGCCGGCCCCCAGGAGAAGGCCCGCTCCCTCTGGTCCGACGCCTGGCACCAGCTGCGCCGCAACCCCGTCTTCCTCGTCTCCACCCTCCTCATCCTCTTCCTCGTGGTCATCTCCATCTGGCCCCAGCTCATCGCCAGCGGCGACCCGCTCCAGTGCGACCTGTCCAAATCGCAGCAGGGCTCCGCCCCGGGCCACCCCTTCGGCTACGACACCCAGGGCTGCGACGTGTACACCCGCACCGTCTACGGGGCCCGCGCCTCCATCACCGTGGGCATCTGCGCCACCCTCGGCGCGGCCCTCCTCGGCTCCGCGCTCGGCGGGCTCGCCGGGTTCTTCGGTGGCTGGGGCGACGCGCTGCTCTCCCGGGTCGCCGACATCTTCTTCGGCATCCCGGTCGTCCTCGGCGGCCTGGTCTTCCTGTCCGTGGTCACCAGCACCACCGTCTGGCCCGTGGTCGGCTTCATCGTGCTGCTGGGCTGGCCCCAGCTGGCCCGCATCGCCCGCGGCTCGGTCATCACCGCCAAACAGAACGACTACGTCCAGGCCGCGCGGGCGCTCGGCGCCGGCAACGGCCGGATGCTGCTGAGGCACGTGGCACCCAACGCCATCGCCCCGGTCATCGTCGTCGCCACCATCGCGCTCGGCACCTACATCGCCCTGGAAGCCACCCTGTCCTTCCTCGGCGTGGGCCTGCGCCCGCCGACCGTCTCCTGGGGCATCGACATCTCCAACGCCGCCTCCCAGATCCGCAACGCCCCGCACATGCTGCTCTACCCGGCGGGCGCGCTCAGCATCACCGTGCTCGCGTTCATCATGCTCGGCGACGCGGTGCGCGACGCCCTCGACCCCAAGCTGCGCTGAGGAGCCCCGCACATGCTGCTCGAAGTGCGCGATCTGCACGTGGAATTCAAGACGCGGGACGGAGTCGCCAAAGCCGTCAACGGGGTCAACTACTCCGTGGCCGAGGGCGAGACCCTCGCCGTCCTCGGCGAGTCCGGCTCCGGCAAGTCGGTCACCGCCCAGGCCGTCATGGGCATCCTCGACATGCCCCCGGGCCGCATCGCGGGCGGCGAGATCCTCTTCAAGGGCAAGGACCTGCTGAAGATGAAGGAGGAGGAGCGCAGGAAGGTCCGCGGCGCCGAGATGGCCATGATCTTCCAGGACGCCCTGTCCTCCCTCAACCCGGTCCTGAGCGTCGGCGCGCAGCTCGGCGAGATGTACGAGGTCCACCGCGGCATGTCCCGCAAGGACGCCCGGGCCAAGGCCGTCGAACTGATGGACCGGGTGAAGATCCCGGCGGCCCGCGAGCGGGTGGGGGACTACCCGCACCAGTTCTCCGGCGGCATGCGCCAGCGCATCATGATCGCCATGGCGATGGCGCTCGAACCCTCGCTCATCATCGCCGACGAGCCGACCACGGCCCTGGACGTCACCGTCCAGGCCCAGGTCATGGACCTGCTCGCGGAGCTCCAGCGCGAGCTCAACATGGGCCTGATCCTGATCACCCACGACCTCGGCGTCGTCGCCGACGTGGCCGACAAGATCGCCGTCATGTACGCCGGCCGGATCGTCGAGGCGGCCCCCGTCCACGAGATCTACCGCAGCCCCGCGCACCCGTACACCCGCGGCCTGCTGGACTCCATCCCGCGCCTGGACCAGAAGGGCCAGGAGCTCTACGCCATCAAGGGCCTGCCGCCCAACCTGCTCGCCATCCCGCCCGGCTGCGCCTTCAACCCGCGCTGCCCGATGGCCCAGGCGGTCTGCCGCACCGAGGTACCGCCGCTGGCCGAGGTCGGACCGGACCGCGCCAGCGCGTGCTTCTTCTGGAAGGAGTGCCTCGGTGGCTGAGTCGATCCTCGTGGTGGAGGACCTGGTCAAGCACTACCCGCTGACCCAGGGCATCCTCTTCAAGAAGCAGGTCGGCGCCGTGAAGGCCGTCGACGGGGTCTCCTTCGACCTGCGGGCCGGCGAAACCCTCGGCATCGTCGGGGAGTCGGGCTGCGGCAAGTCCACCGTCGCCAAGATGCTGGTCAACCTCGAACGCCCGACCTCGGGCGCGATCACGTACAAGGGCGAGGACCTCGCCAAGCTCTCCGCCAAGGCCCTCAAGTCCGTGCGCCGCAACATCCAGATGGTGTTCCAGGACCCGTACACCTCCCTGAACCCGCGCATGACCGTCGGCGACATCATCGGCGAGCCCTACGAGATCCACCCCGAGGTCGCCCCCAAGGGGGACCGGCGCCGCAAGGTCCAGGAGCTCCTGGACGTGGTCGGCCTCAACCCGGAGTACATCAACCGGTACCCGCACCAGTTCTCCGGCGGCCAGCGACAGCGCATCGGCATCGCCCGCGGCCTCGCCCTCCAGCCCGAGATCATCGTCGCCGACGAGCCGGTCTCCGCGCTCGACGTCTCCGTCCAGGCCCAGGTGGTCAACCTCCTGGAGCGCCTCCAGGACGAGTTCAACCTCTCCTACGTGTTCATCGCCCACGACCTCTCGATCGTCCGGCACATCTCCGACCGGGTCGGCGTCATGTACCTGGGGCGGATCGTCGAGATCGGCACCGACGAGCAGATCTACGACCACCCCACCCACCCGTACACGCAGGCGCTGCTCTCCGCCGTCCCGGTCCCCGATCCGGAGGCCCGCGCGGGCCGCGAGCGGATCATCCTCTCCGGCGACGTCCCCTCCCCGGCCAACCCGCCCTCGGGCTGCCGCTTCCGCACCCGCTGCTGGAAGGCCCAGGCCCGCTGCGCGTCGGAGGTCCCGCTCCTGGAGATCCCCGCCTTCCTCCCGGGCGGCCCGACGGCCCACCCCTCGGCCTGCCACTTCGCATCCGAGCGGGCCGCCCCTCCGCCCGGACCGCAGCCTGGTCCGCCTTCGGGATCGCCGACCAAGGAGTGAGCCGGAGGTCCCCGGGACCGCTCATTTCTCGCCACAGCTGTGAACGGCACCGGTTTCCCCACAACTCGGTTTACGTGGAGGCAACTTGACCGTTTCTGTCCCGAGATCTGGGCCGGGCAGCCTGGATCCGTGCGGCCGTGCGGGTGCCGACAGCCGGCCGGGGAGGCGTACAGCTTCCCCGGCCGGCACTCCTGTGACCCCGGACGTGCGCGGCGTGCGCCCCTCGTGCTGCCGGAATCGATCGATGTGGCGGTACGGATAGTTATGATCCGTAGCGCACGGTGGGTATGACTCTGCCGAGCACCGAGTTGCGAGTACGCGAACCCGATGTCCGCTCGACGTGGAGGTGAAACGCCGTGGCACTATCGATCTCGGCCGTGGTGCTGCTGGCAGTCGTCGTCTTCCTGCTGGTCCGCCGTTCGGGCCTGAAGGCGGGTCACGCAGTGGTCTGTGTACTGCTCGGCTTCTACCTGGCGAGCTCGACCGTGGCTCCGACGCTCTCCCAGCTGACCAACAACGTGGCGAGCATGATCAGCGGCCTCAAGTTCTAGGCCGCGCCGCGTTTCCGGGCTACGGGGACGCCGCGTGGGGTTCAGGGCGGCAGAAGCGTCCGTTCACCGCTTTCCTCGTAGGGTGACCCCATGAACGGTCTTCCCGCCCGTCGGCTCCTCCTCGTGCACGCGCACCCGGACGACGAGTCGATCAACAACGGCGTCACCATGGCCAAGTACGCGGCCGAGGGCGTCCATGTCGCGTTGGTGACCTGCACCCTCGGCGAGGAGGGTGAGGTCATCCCGCCCGGCCTCGCCCACCTGACGTCCGACCGCGACGACACCCTCGGCACCCACCGCATCGGCGAGCTCGCCGAGGCCATGAAGGAACTGGGCGTCTTCGACCACCGGTTCCTCGGCGGCCCCGGCCGCTTCCGGGACTCCGGGATGATGGGCGCCGAACAGAACCGCCGGCCCGGCGCCTTCTGGTCCGCGGACGTGGACGAGGCGGCGGGGTACCTCGTAGAGGTGATCCGCGAACTGCGCCCCCAGGTCCTCGTCACCTACGACCCGAACGGCGGCTACGGCCACCCCGACCACATCCAGGCCCACCGCGTCGCCACCCGCGCCGCCGAACTGGCCGCGGAGCCCACGTACCGCAGGGACCTCGGGTCGGCGCACGCCATCCAGAAGCTCTACTGGAACCGCGTCCCGCGCACGGTCGTCGAGGAGGGCTTCGCCCGGCTGCGCGAGGCCGGGAGCGAGGTGCCCTTCCCGGCGCCGGCCGCCCCGGACGACGTGCCCGGCGTGGTCGCCGACGAGCGGATCACCGCCGAGATCGGCGGGGACGAGGCCGCCGAGCAGGCGTTCGTGGCCGCCAAGACCGCGGCGATGCGCGCCCACGCCACCCAGATCGCGGTGGACGGCCCCTTCTTCGCGCTCTCCAACGACCTGGCGCAGCCGCTGTTCACCCACGAGTACTACGAGTTGGCCGAGGGCGTGGCGGGCGTCCCCGCGGGCGAGCGCGAGCGCGACCTCTTCGCGGGGGTCCGGGCATGACCGGAGCGGTCGGAATGTGGAACGGGGGGCGGATCGCCGCCCTGCTGGGCCTGTTGGTGGCCGGGCTGCTCACCGGCGCGGCCGGCTGGCTCGTCGTCGACCTGTGGTTCCCGGGCGGTCTGGTGCTCGCCCTCCTCGCCCTCCTCGGCCTGTTCCTCGGGGCCAGGATCGCCCTGGGCACCGGCATCGGGGTGGGAGCGGCCACGGGCGGCTGGTTCCTCGCCTACGTGATGCTCAGCGTGCCCCGGCCCGAGGGGGACTTCCTCCTCGGTTCGTCCGGAATCAGCATGTACGTCTACCTTTTGGGCGGAGTGGTGCTCGCTGTGATGTGCGCCACGATGAGCATTCCGGGGGACAGGCCGCTTTCGGCCGCCGGCAAGGCCGGGTGACGCGGCGTCGGCCGCGCCCGACGCCTTGACGAGCGGCCCGGCCGGTGCGTTCGCGGACCGGCCGCGGCCGGGCGGCAGGCGCTCGGCGGGTGCGCGGAGGGGGCGTACGGGAGGTCAAGGGGAATCCTTCGTTCCCGGCGGCCGGGTGCGCGCGGGCGGTGGCCAGTATGGTGGACCGGCCGCCGAGCTGCCCGCGCACGCTATGACGGGCGGCGGAGCCGATCGGGAGAACCTGCCTTGAGCCGAGAAACTGACAGTCCGTCCGCCGGGCCCAACGGGCGCGGCACAGCCGCCTACCCCTCGGGTGCGGCGCCGTACGGATCAGGCCAGTACCCGTCCAAGACGGTGCCCCCCGGTCCGGGCGCGGCGACCATCCCGGAGGAGAGTTCAGTGACCGCACCGCCCGCGAAGCCGTCCACACCCGATTCCGACGGGCCGAAGACGGAGACCCAGCTGACGACCCGGATCCGGATCAACATCCCGGGTTCGCGGCCGATTCCGCCCGTGGTCGTACGCCAGACCATGCCCGAAGCCGAAGCGGCGCCCGAGCCGGAGCCCGCCGCCCCGGCGGCCGCACCCGAGCCCGGTCAGGGCGAGGGCACCGCCAGCAACTGGTTCGCACCGCGCAAGGCGCCTTCCGCAGCCGCCCCCGCGCAGGCTCAGACACCGGCCCCGGCCCAGACCCCGGCCCCGGCACGCGGCCCGGCCCCGACCCAGGCCGGCGGCCCGCGCGTCGACGGCCCCCCGCGGCAGGACTTCGCCCAGGGCCCGGCGGGCCCGCGCCCGGGCGCACCCATGGGCCCCGGCCCGGGTGCGCCGATGGGCTCGGGCTCCGGTGCGCCGATGGGTCCCGGTCCCGGTGCGCCGATGGGTCCCGGTCCCGGTGCGCCGATGGGTCCCGGCTCCGGTGCGCCCATGGGTTCCGGTCCCGGTGCGCCGATGGGCTCCGGCCCGGGTGCGCCGATGGGTCCCGGCTCCGGTGTGCCGATCGGCTCCCGCCCCGGTGGCCCCGGTGGCCCCGGTGCCCCCGGTGGCGGTTCCGCCCCGGCTCAGGCCGGTGGCCCGCGCTTCGACGGGCCCGCCGCGCAGCAGGGCTTCGCCCCGGGCTCGGCAGGGCCGCGCCCGGGCGCGCCGATGGGCCCCGGTGTCCCCGGAGGCCCCGGTGTGGGCACCGGGTACCCCGCGGCGCCCGCCGGCCCCGGCGCTCCCCGTACGGGCGCCCCCGCGGGCCCCGCGCAGGGACCCGGACCGGCCGGCCCGCCCGTGCCCCCGCCGGCCGGCGCCGGAGCCGCGTACGGCTCCGGGCCCGGTGACGATCCCGCCACCCAGGCCCTGCGCGCCCCCGCCTGGTTCGGCCCCGGTGCCGCCCCGGACGGGCCGACCGGCGGGCCCGCGCTGGGCTCCGTACCGGTGGGAAGGGCGCAGGAGCCGAGCTGGCCCGGCCCCGAGCTGAACTCCGCCGGACACCCGCAGCCCGCGCCCGTGCCCACCCCGGCGCCCGCCGGCAAGGCCAGGGCGCAGGCTCCCGCGCCGGCCCCGGCGCGCCCCGCCAAGAAGGGCCGCAACAAGCTGGTCCTCGTCGGGGGAGCCCTCTTCGGGCTGGTCGGCGTGGCCTACGGAGCCGGCCTGCTCCTCAACCACTCCGACGTCCCCAAGGGCACCACCGTGCTCGGCGTCGACATCAGCGGCAGCCGCGACGAGGCCGTCGCCAAGCTCCAGACCTCCTTCGGCAACCGTGCCGTCGCCCCGCTCCAGCTCCTGGTCGGCGGCAAGCCGGTCGAGCTGAAGCCCGAGAAGGCCGGCCTGAGCCTGGACAGCCAGACCACCGTCCGCAACGCGGCGGGCAGCGACTACAACCCGGTCACGGTCATCGGCTCCCTGTTCGGCAGCGTGCGCGAGGCCGAGGCGGTCATGCCCACCGACGAGGAGAAGCTGCGGGTCGCCCTCCAGGAGCTGGCCGGAACCGCCGGCTCCGCCACCGAGGGCACCATCACCTTCGACACCGGCAAGGCCGTCGCCGTCCCCGGCAAGGCCGGTTCCACACTCGATGTGGACGGATCCGTCGAGCTGGTGAACAAGGCCTTCCGCGAGATGGTCGCCAAGGGCCAGGCCGCGCCCCCCGAACTGCCGGTCGCCACCAAGGACCCGGTCGTCGGCCAGGACGAACTGGACCGGGCGATGAAGGAGTTCGCCGAGCCCGCGATGTCGGCCCCGGTCCTCGTCAAGGCGGGCACCAAGTCCATCCCGCTGGGCCCCAAGTCCCTGCCGAAGATCCTGAGCATGCAGGCCGTGGACGGCCACCTGGTCGAGAAGTACGACCTGGAGGCCCTCAAGACGGCCTACGGGAACACCTTCGACGGTGTCCTGATCATGCGCGGCACCGGCGAGAAGACCGCGGTCACCCCGCAGGACGTCGCCGGAGTCCTCGGCAAGGCCCTCCGCGGCAAGAACGCCGCCGAACGCACCGCGGTCATCGACACCAACCCGAGCTGACCCCACCCACCCCGAAGCCCCTCCCCGAACGGGGCAGGGGCTTCGGCATTTTCAGCCCGGCCGACGCCTCTCCAGCCGTCCGGCGTTTGAGGACCGGGGGCCGGGGCGGAGCCCCGAAAGGGGTCCGGGCGCAGCCCGGTACCCCCAGCCCGTCCGGCGTTTGAGGACCGGGGTCCGGGCAGCGCCCGGGGAACGGGCGAAGGGCGGGTAGGGGACAGCCCCGCGCAGCGGCAAGGGTCCCGCAGGGACTTCGCCCCGCGCAGCGGCAAAGGGTCCCGCGGGGACTTCGCCCCGCGCAGCGAAAAGAAGCAGGCGGGCTAGTTCAGCAAGGCCCGCGCCGCCATCGCCTCCGCCCGGATCCGCCCCGCCGCAGGCGGATCGATCACGTCCACGACCACCGCGTAGGCGTCCATCTCCGCCGCCCCGGCCACGAAGTCCCCCCGCTCCACCATCAGCTTCGCCCGCTCGTACCGCAGCGCCGCCGGATGCGAGGGCAGCAGCAGCGCCAGGTCCAGCGCCCACAGCGCCACCCCCGAGTGCTCGGGCCGCGACGAGGCCCACACCCGGATGTTGTTCAGGATCCGCAGCACGATGTCCAGCGTCCGCGCGGCGACCCGGGGCCCCTCCGCCAGCTCCGCAGGACCCGCGCCGAGCGAGGCGCCCCCCGCGAAGGGGTCGACGACCACGCCCTCCTCCGGATCCCCGAAGCCCACCACGAAGTGCCCCGGCAAGGCCAGCCCGTACACCGGCGCCCCGGCCCGCCGGGCCACCTCCAGCCAGACCACGGACAGCAGGATCGGCAGCCCCCGGCGCCGCCGCAGCACCTCGTGCAGCAGCGAGGACGAGAGCCGTTCGTAGTCGGCCGGGGTGCCGTGGAACCCCAGCCGCCCGCCCAGCAGTTCGGACACCGCCGAAGCCCACGCGCGGGCGCCCCGCAGCCCGTACGGCAGCATCCCCGCCAGCCGGTCCAGCTCGATCTGCGCCCAGTCCATGGCCCGTTCGTCGAGCTCCGGGTCCCCCTCCGCCGCCAGCAGCAGGCACAGCACGGCCAGGTCGGGCCGCTCCGCCCGCGCCTCGGCGGCGAACTGCTCCCGCCAGGGCGAGGTCACCGGTCCGCCCGGCGGTAGTGGTGGTAGGCGTGGTGGATCCCGAAGCCCATCCCCGCGTACAGCGCCCGCGCCCCGGTGTTCTCGCTCTCCACCTGGAGCCAGGCCGCCGAGGCGCCCTCCTCCAGCGCGCGCCGCGCCAGCGCCGCCATCACCGCCGTGGCGAGGCCGCGGCGCCGGTGCGCGGGGTCCACCTCGACGGCCGCGAACCCGGCCCACCGGCCGTCCACCACGAGCCGCCCGATCGCCTGGCCGGGCACCGCCGCGAACCACACCGAGGGCCCCGCCGTCAGCACCCGGCGGGCGGTCTCCGGGTCCTTGACCCGCCCGTAGCGGGAGAGCCAGTCCTCGTCCGGGGTACGGGTCAGCCGTACGCCCGCGACCACGGCATCGTCCACGTCCAGGTCCGCCACCGCCGCCAGCCCGCCGACCTGGATCTCCGCCGACACCTCGCGGACCCAGCCCCGGTCCTCCAGCTCCGCGCACAGCAGCTCCTGCGTGCCCGCGGCGCCCGTGGCGGTCTGGACGTAGGCCGGAAGGCCCCTGTCCGCGTACCAGGAGGTCACCCGCGCGAGTGCATCGTCCAGCGGAGCCCCGGGATCGCCGAGCGGCAGGACGGAGTTGGCCCGGCGGGTGAATCCGCCGGCCGCGCGCAGCGTCCACTCGCCCAGCGGCTCGCTCTCCAGCGGCACCCAGGCCCGTGCGCAGACCCGCGCGAGCTCCTCGAAGGAGGCCGCGGGCCCCCTGCGGCGGGCCGGCGCGGCCGGTACCACCTTGCCCGCGACCAGCGAGGATTCCGCGATGCGGACGGACTCGCCGGTCTTTCGTGTGATCGTCACCACACCCGCGTTCCAGGATGTGAGAACCCCTACGGTGTCCGTGAACGAGGGGGTCCCGGCAGAGCCGTGCTCCACCCGTCGCACAGAGACACGTTTACCCACGTCAGCCGGTGTGATCCGGATCTCCAGCCGTCCACCGGCAGTGATTTCCACAGCTCTCTACGCCCCTCCTGTTCGGATCGTGCCCGGGAACGGAGATACTAGAGGCGGGCATCGACGACGCCGCGCTCCCGCGCGATATGGAAAGCCCTTATGAGGAGGAACGAGAGCGTGACCTACGTCATCGCGGAGCCTTGTGTCGACGTCAAGGACAAGGCATGCATCGAAGAGTGCCCCGTCGACTGCATCTACGAGGGCCAGCGGTCCTTGTACATCCACCCGGACGAGTGCGTCGACTGTGGTGCGTGTGAGCCGGTCTGCCCGGTCGAGGCCATCTTCTACGAGGACGACACCCCGGAGGAGTGGAAGGACTACTACAAGGCGAACGTCGAGTTCTTCGACGAGCTCGGTTCGCCCGGTGGTGCTTCCAAGCTCGGCCTGATCGAGCGCGACCACCCCTTCATCGCAGCGCTTCCGGCGGACATCAACCCGAGCCACTGACGGTCGGGTACCGCCCCACGCGCGTCCCTCGGTCCCGTACGGCTCGCAGCCGCACGGGACCGAGGTGTTTCGACTGGACCCTGAACAACGCAACACGCAACACGCGACACCGGAAAGCGAGCGCGCAACGTGGCCGCAGTCTCAGCCCGTCTCCCCGTCTTCCCCTGGGACAAGCTGGAGCCCTACAAGGCGACGGCGGCGGCCCACCCGGACGGGATCGTCGACCTCTCCGTCGGCACCCCCGTCGACCCGGTGCCGGAGCTGATCCAGCGGGCCCTGATCGAGGCCGCGGACTCCCCGGGCTACCCCACCGTGTGGGGCACCCCCGCCCTGCGCGACGCGATCACCGGCTGGGTGCGCGGCCGCCTCGGCGCGAGCGCCGCCGGGCACGGCAACGTCCTGCCGGTCGTCGGCTCCAAGGAACTGGTGGCCTGGCTGCCCACCCAGCTGGGCCTGGGCGCCGGCGACCAGGTGGCGTACCCCCGGCTGGCCTACCCGACGTACGAGGTCGGCGCGCGGCTGTGCGGCGCCGAGCCGGTGGTCTACGACGACCCCACCACCGATCTCGACCCGGCCCGCGTGAAGCTGCTGTGGCTCAACTCCCCGTCCAACCCCACCGGCAAGGTCCTCCCCAAGGAGGAGCTCGTACGGATCGTGGCCTGGGCGCGCGAGCACGGGATCCTGCTCTTCAGCGACGAGTGCTACCTGGAACTGGGCTGGGAGGCCGAGCCCGTCTCCGTCCTGCACGACGAGGTCTGCGGCGGCTCGTACGAGGGCATCGTCGCCGTCCACTCGCTCTCCAAGCGGTCCAACCTGGCCGGCTACCGGGCGGCCTTCGTCGCCGGTGACGCCGAGGTCCTGGGCGAGCTGCTCCAGATCCGCAAGCACGGCGGCATGATGACCCCGGCCCCGGTGCAGGCGGCCACCGTCGCGGCCCTGGGCGACGACGCGCACGTCGAGGAGCAGCGGGTGCGCTACGCGGCCCGCCGCGCGGCGCTGCGCACGGCCCTGGAGGCGCACGGCTTCCGCGTCGAGCACAGCGAGGCCAGCCTGTACCTGTGGGTGACCCGGGACGAGCCCTGCTGGGACACGGTCGCCCACCTGGCCGACCTGGGCATCCTGGTCGCACCGGGCGACTTCTACGGAGTGGCGGGCGCGCACTTCGTCCGCGTCGCCTTCACGGCCACGGACGAACGCGTCGCGGCGGCGGTCAAGCGGCTGGGGTAATCCAGCCTCCACGTGAACGTGCAGACGGCCCGAGGGGCCCGGGAGTTCGTGCTCCCGGGCCCCTCGGCGTCTTCTGTGCGCGGCAGCGCCTAGCCGAGGCCGGGCAGCCCGCCGGGCAGGCCACCGCCGGGCAGGCCGCCACCCGCGAGCGGGAGCCCCGCCAGCAGGCTGCCGGCCGCGCCGGTCACCTCGTCGGTGGGGGCAGGCGCCGGCAGGGTGGAGGCGGGGACGGCACCGGTCACGGTGTCACCCGCGGCGTCGACCGTCGCGTCCGGCGCGGTGACCGCGTCCAGCTTCGGCACGGACTCCAGGCCCGCGGCGCTGGCCGCGCCGGCCGCACCGACCACGGGCGCTGCCCCGGCTGCCAGGAGCAGCGCGGCACGGGCGATCCGGCGGGTCAGGGGGAGGGACATGTTGCTCCTAAGCGGTAGCGGCTGAGTACGCCGTGACAACCGCCCGGAGGGGGGCGCGAGTTGCGGAGCCGGTGGGTAAAGGATCAGTAACGGATCGTTTAATCGGCTTCCGGGAAGAGCGCCCGGAACCCGCCCCCACCTGCGGTTGTACGCCCGCCCGGAGCCCCGTGTCCGCCGTACGGGTCACCCCCGGACGGGGGACGCCTCGCACGCCCGTCCAGCGGGACTCAGCCGCGCACGAAGATCCGTACCTGGCCCGGACCGGCGGCCCCGGGATCCCCCGCGGAGTTCCCGGCACCGGCACCCGCACCCGCCGCGCCCCGCTCCTGCCACCGGTCGCCGTCCTTGCCCGCGACCCAGGACCGGCCGTCGTACGAGACCCGCGTGATCCCCAGCTCACGGGAGCCGGCCACCGCCCACTGCGCGAGCACCTGGCCGGTCCGCGCCGCCGGATCCCCGCCGCCGGGCTTCGCCACCAGGGTCACCTCGGACTCGGGGGCGCTCCCGGAGCCCTTCCCGGAGGCCGGGGCGCCCGCGGCGGCGGGCAGCGTGTAGAGGGGGTTCTTGCCGAGCAGCCGGGTCAGCTCCGCCCGGACCTTCGCCGGATCGCCGGCCCGGGCGGGCGCCGGCCCGGTGCAGGTCAGGTGGCCGGTGCCGGTGAAGGCCCCGGTCAGCACGGTGGCCTCCGGCTCGTGCTTCGCGTAGGCCTGGGGGAAACCGCTCAGCTGCACCTTCTGCGCCGCCACCGTCAGCGGGAGCCGCGAGTACCCCTTGATCTCGGCCAGCCGGTCGTAGAAGATCCCGGCCGAGTACACCGGGTCCATGATCTGCTCCGGGGTGCCCCAGCCCTGCGAGGGCCGCTGCTGGAACAGGCCCAGCGAATCGCGGTCGCCGTGGTCGAGGTTGCGCAGGGCCGACTCCTGCATGGCGGTCGCCAGCGCGATGGTCACGGCCCGGTCGGGCATCCCCTTGGCGACCCCCACGGCGGCTATCGTCGCCGCGTTCGAGGCCTGCTCGGGGGAGATCTCGTCGAACTGGCCGGAGCCCTTCGGGCCGCTCTTCCCGTCGGCCGAAGCCGTGCAGTAGGGCACGCCGCCGTTGTCGTTCGACGCGCGCTGCACGACGAAGTACCCGGCGACCGCCACCAGCACCAGGAAGCCCGCGGCCCAGCGGAGCGGGCGACGGCGGCGGCGGGGGCGGGGGGGATCGGTCTGCGGCACGCCGCCCACCGTACTTGAGCCACATGACGCGTCCATCGGCCGGACGGACAAGGCTTCGCCGCAGCCCGGGGCGTTAGGGTCAGCTCCATGTCCGAATCCGAGCTGGACCTCACCCTGGACGCCGCCGAGCTGACCGCCCGGCTCGTCGACATCCCCTCCGTGAGCGGCGACGAGAAGGTACTCGCCGACCTCGTGGAACACGCCTTGCGCGCCCTGCCGCACCTGACCGTGGACCGCTTCGGCAACAACGTGGTCGCGCGCACGCACCTGGGCCGCGCCGAACGCGTCGTACTCGCCGGGCACCTCGACACCGTGCCGATCGCCGACAACGTGCCCTCCCGCCTCGACGAGAACGACGTCCTGTGGGGCTGCGGCACCACCGACATGAAGTCGGGCGTCGCCGTACAGCTGCGCATCGCCGCCACGGTCCCCGAACCCAACCGGGACCTCACCTTCGTCTTCTACGACCAGGAAGAGGTCGCGGCCGACCTCAACGGCCTCGGCAAGGTCGCCGAAGCCCACCCCGACTGGCTGACCGGCGACTTCGCCGTCCTCCTCGAACCCTCCAACGCCGAGGTCGAGGGCGGCTGCCAGGGCACCCTGCGCGTCCTGCTCCGCACCGCCGGCGAGCGCGCCCACTCCGCGCGCAGCTGGATGGGCTCCAACGCCATCCACGCGGCGAGCCCGATCCTGGCCAAGCTGGCGGCGTACGAGCCCCGCAAGCCCGTGATCGACGGCCTGGAGTACCGCGAGGGCCTCAACGCGGTCCGCATCGACGGCGGCGTCGCCAACAACGTCATCCCGCACGCCTGCACGGTCACGGTCAACTTCCGCTTCGCCCCCGACCGGACCACCGACGAGGCGATCGCCCACGTCCGCGAGGTCTTCGCCGACTGCGACATCGACGAGTTCGTCATCGACGACCTCTCGCCCGGCGCCCTCCCCGGCCTCTCCCACCCGGCCGCCGCGGCCTTCATGGAGGCCGTCGGCGGACACGCCATGCCGAAGTTCGGCTGGACGGACGTCTCCCGCTTCAGCGCCCTCGGCGTCCCGGCGGTCAACTACGGCCCGGGCGACGCCCTCCTGGCCCACAAGGCCGACGAACGCGTGGAAACGAAGGCCATCCTCCACTGCGAGGAACGACTCCGAGCTTGGCTGACCTCCTGAATTCCCCTTCTCGTCACCTTTGTGCGCCTAACCTGATCCAACGATCAGCAGGAGGGAGCACATCATGGGCAACCCTGAAGGGTCCGCTCGTCGTCGGCCCGAGGAGCAGCAGCTCGGGCCGGTGCTGAGGAGGCGGGGCCAGGTGCAGGCCGGCAGTACGACGGACCAGCGGCTGCTGGATTCGGCCGGGCCCTCCGAGTGGGTGCACACCGATCCGTGGCGGGTCCTGCGCATCCAGTCGGAGTTCATCGAGGGCTTCGGCACGCTGGCGGAGCTGCCGCCGGCGATCAGCGTGTTCGGCTCCGCCCGGACTCCGGCGGGCTCGCCGGAGTACGAGGCGGGCGTGCGGATCGGCGGCGCGCTCGTGGAGGCCGGGTTCGCGGTGATCACGGGCGGTGGCCCGGGCGCGATGGAGGCGGCCAACAAGGGCGCGCGGGAGGCCAACGGCATCTCGGTGGGCCTGGGCATCGAGCTCCCCTTCGAGCAGGGGCTCAACCAGCACGTCGACCTCGGGCTGAACTTCCGCTACTTCTTCGTCCGCAAGACGATGTTCGTGAAGTACAGCCAGGGCTTCGTGGTCCTGCCGGGCGGACTCGGCACCCTCGACGAGCTCTTCGAGGCCCTGACCCTGGTCCAGACGCAGAAGATCACCCGCTTCCCGATCGTGCTGTTCGGCACGGCGTACTGGAGCGGGCTCATCGACTGGCTGAAGAACACGGTCATCGCCCAGGGCAAGGCCTCGGAGAAGGACCTCTACCTCTTCCACGTCACCGACGACGTGGACGAGGCGATCGCCCTCGTGACGAAGGAAGTCGCTAGGTAGGAGCCTCTGACCGCTATGCCAGCCCCCGGCGGGCGACCGCCGGGGGCCGGTGGCCCTGGATGGAGCGGACCATGTCCAGGATCTGCCTGGTCTCCGCCACCTCGTGGACGCGGTAGACCTGGGCGCCGAGCCAGGCCGAGACGGCCGTCGTGGCCAGGGTGCCCAAGAGGCGTTCCTTGACCGGCTTGTCGAGGGTCTCGCCGACGAAGTCCTTGTTGGACAGGGAGACCAGGACCGGCCAGCCCGTCTCCGTCATCTCCGCGAGGCGGCGGGTGGCCTCCAGGGAGTGGCGGGTGTTCTTCCCGAAATCGTGGCCCGGGTCGATCATGATCGACTCGCGGGGGACGCCCAGCGCCGCCGCGCGCTCGGCCAGGCCGACCGTGACGCGCAGGATGTCCTCCATCACGTCCTCGTACGCCGTCCGGTGCGGCCGGGTCCGCGGCTCGGCCCCGCCGGCGTGGGTGCAGACGATGCCCGCGCCGTAGCGCGCGGCGACCTCCGCGAGCTTCGGGTCCACCCCGCCCCACGCGTCGTTCAGCAGATCGGCCCCGGCCTCGCAGACCGCCTCGCCGACCTCGTGCCGCCAGGTGTCGACGCTGATCACCACGTCGGGATGGCGGCGGCGGACCTCGGCGACGAAGCCCACCGTGCGCCGGGCCTCCTCCGCCGCGTCCACGTGCTCGCCGGGACCGGCCTTCACCCCGCCGATGTCGATGATCGCGGCGCCCTCGGCCACCGCCTGCTCGACCCGGTCCAGGGCCGGCTCGTCGCGGAAGGTCGCTCCCTGGTCGTAGAAGGAGTCAGGGGTCCGGTTCACGATGGCCATGATCACCGGCTCGTGGTCGTCGAACTCGCGCCCGCCCAGTCGCAGCATCCCGCTCTTTCCTCCTTCGGCGACCCTCGCGCCTCGCCTGCGACCTTAACCTGGTGGCCGGAGTCTTCTCAGGGGAGTTGATCGTGTTCGCGTTCTTGCTCATCGCGCTGGTCGTGGTCGTCGCGGGAGTCACCCTCGCGGTGGCCGGCGGGGGGTCCGAGGCCGTGCTGCCGGAGGCCGAGCCCGACCGGCTGTCCGACGCCCTGCCGGAGAACCGGCCCGTCGTACGGGCGGACATCGACGAGCTGCGGCTGCCCGTGGCCCCGCGCGGCTACCGGATGTCCGACGTGGACGACGTACTGGAGCGGCTGGCGGCGGAGCTGGCGGAGCGCGACGCGCGGATCGCCGAGCTGACGGCGGCGGCTGCCGGTGCGGCCGCGCCCGCCGATGCCGCCGTGGACCTCACCAAGGCCGCCGAGCAGTGAGCGGGGTGGTCGCCGGCCCCGACGGGGGGCTGCGGTGCCCCTGGGGGCTGGCCACCGAGGACTACATCGCGTACCACGACACGGAGTGGGGCCGCCCGGTCCACGGCGACGACGCGCTCTACGAGCGGCTGTGCCTGGAGGCCTTCCAGTCCGGGCTGTCCTGGCTGACGATCCTGCGCCGGCGGGAGGGGTTCCGTACGGCCTTCGCGGGTTTCCGGATCGCCGAGGTGGCGGAGTTCGGGGCGGCGGACGCGGAACGGCTCCTCGCCGACGAGGGGATCATCCGCAACCGGGCCAAGATCGAGGCGACCCTCGCCAACGCGAAGACCCTGGCCGGGTGGGAGCCGGGCGAACTGGACGCCCTGATCTGGTCCCACGCGCCGGCGCCGGGGCGGGCCCCGAAGAGCACCACCGAGATCCCGGCGGTGACCCCGGAGTCCACGGCCCTGGCCAAGGCCCTGAAGAAGGCGGGGATCCGCTTCGTGGGCCCGACGACGGCCTACGCCCTGATGCAAGCCTGCGGCCTGGTCAACGACCACCTGTCGCACTGCGTGGCCCGCGACCTGACCTGACCTGACCCGGCCGGGTCCGGCCGGTCCCGGCCCGCAGGGCAATTCCAGCCCCGCCGGCGTTTGAGGCGCGGGGTCTGGGGCGGAGCCCCAGGAGGGGTCCGGGCGCAGCCCGGGGAACGGGCGAAGGGCGGGTAGGGGACTCCGCCCCGCGCAGCGGCTGCCCGCGACCGCGCAGCGGTGCCCGCCCCCCCGGCGGAGCCGTTAGCGGCCCAGGTACCGCGGAGCCTGCTTCGCGAGGAAGGCTTCGACGGCGATGCCGTGGTCCTCGGAGGCTCCGGCGCGGGCCTGGAGGACGTCCTCGCGGTCCAGGGCGTCGGAGAGGGAGCGGGAGGCCCCGTACGCCAGGGACTCCTTCAGCGCCGCGTAGGCGACCGTCGGGCCCTCCGCCAGCCGCCGGGCCACGGCCAGGGCCTGCGCCGCCAGCTCCTCCGAGGGGACCACACGGTTCGCGATGCCGAGTTCCAGCGCCTCCTGGGCCTTCACGGACCGGGGGAAGAGCAGCAGGTCGGAGGCGCGCGAGCCACCGATCAGGCGGGGCAGCGTCCAGGAAACGCCGGAGTCGGCCGTCAGGGCGACCCCCGCGAAGGAGGTGTTGAAGGAGGCGGTGTCCGCGACCACGCGGAAGTCGGCCGCCAGGGCGAAGCCGAAGCCCGCGCCCGCCGCGACCCCGTTCACGCCCGCGACCACCGGCTTCGGCATCTCCGTCAGCGCCCGGACGATCGGGTTGTAGTGCTCCGCGACGGTGTTCATGGTCAGCGAGGAGCCGTGCTCGCGGTCGGCCGCGAGGAACCCGACGTGCTCCTTGAGGTCCTGGCCCACGCAGAACGCCCGGTTGCCGGCGGCGGTGAGCAGGACCGCCCGTACCGCCGGGTCCGCGGCCGCCGCCCGGGCCGCGTCGCGCAGGGCGATCTTGGCCTCGGTGTTCATGGCGTTCATGGCCTCGGGACGGTTGATGGTGATGGTGGCGAGTCCGTCGGTCACTTCGTAGAGCACGCTGTCGGCCATGGCGGGGGTCCCCCTTCGTCGCGGGCTGGCTACCGGCCGGTACCGGCCGGTGCAAAGGTCAGCATGGCGGACCGGACCGGGGACGCACATGTGATGTGCGTCAAATAAACGGAAGGGCGGACTCGTGGCGCGGCGGCGAAGTATCGCAGGCGAGTCCCCGAAATGAGTGGTTTTGGTCAAGCGCGTTGCACAAGCGTTCCCGGCCGATGTTGGTCATCGGGTCCTGACATGCGGGATAATGGCCTGGAAGCAATGTGTTCGATGCCGGGTACTAGGCGCCTGAATGGGGCCGTCGGCTGACGATGAACTGGTTTCAGGAAGGGGAACGAGCATGGCGGCCATGAAGCCGCGGACGGGCGACGGCCCGCTCGAGGTCACCAAGGAGGGGCGGGGCATCGTCATGCGCGTACCGCTCGAGGGCGGCGGTCGGCTCGTCGTCGAGCTGACTCCGGACGAGGCGGACGCCCTGGGTGACGCCCTGAAGAAGGTCGTCGGCTGACCCCCCGGGGATGCTGACCGTACTTTCGCTGCATTCTCTGCACTGCCCCGGCCGCGCCAAGCGGCCGGGGCAGTGTTGTGTCCCGGGGGCGGCGCCGCGGCCCCCGCCGAAACCGTGGCCGTGGCCGTGACCGCCGGAGCCCCGCCGTGACCTTCTCCCCGCCCGCTCCACCGGCCTTCGCCGACTGCACGCCCCGCCAGAAGGCGGCCAGGGTCCTCACGGAGGCCCTGGCTCCGGCGAACCTGGTGGTGGCCCAGCTCCTGCTGGTCGGCTGGCACAGCACCGGGTCGTGGTCCGGTCTCGGCTGGGGCCTGCTCGGCGCCCTGTTCTGCGGGGTGGTCCCGATCGGGATCATCCTGCTCGGGGTACGGCGCGGGGCGCTGACCGACCAGCACATCCGGGTCCGGCGCCAGCGGGTGGTCCCGATGGGGCTGAGCCTGGTCTCGGTCCTCGCGGGGATCACCCTGCTGCGGGTGCTCGGCGCCCCGGCCGACGTGTTCGCGCTCGTCGTCGCGATGCTGGTGGGCCTCGTCTGCTCGCTGCTGGTGACGGTCGGCTGGCAGATATCCATCCACATGTCGGTGGCCGGCGGCACGGTGATGGTCCTGCTCCTGGCCTTCGGCCCGGCGGTGCTCCCCGCGGTGCTGCTCGCCGCGGCCGTGGGATGGTCCCGGCTGGTCCTGAAGGCGCACACCCCGGCTCAGCTCCTCGCCGGCACCGCCCTGGGCGGTACGGCCGCGCTGACCTTCGCGCTGCTGCGCTGACCGGCCGGCCCCGAGCCGCCGGCCCGCCGGCGAACAGCGGCCCGACGGCTCAGCGCCGGACCGCGCAGAGCAGGCCGTCGCCCACCGGGAGCAGAGCGGCCTCCAGGGCGGGGCTCTCGCGGACGCTGCGCAGCAGCTCGCGGACCCGGAGCACCTCCACCGGCTGGGCCGCGGAGTCGACCGTACGGCCGTCCGAGAAGACCCCCTCGAAGCAGACGAGGCCGCCGGGGCGGAGCAGGCGCAACGATTCAGCGAGGTAGTCGAGGGACTCGGAGGGGTCGCCGTCGCAGAAGACGAGGTCGTATCCGCCGTCGGCCAGCCGGGGCAGTACGTCCAGGGCGCGGCCCGGGATGAAGCGGGCGCGGTTGCCCGCGAAGCCGGCGGCGCGGAAGGCCTGGCGGGCGAAGGCCTGCCGGTCCGCTTCGGGATCCACCGTGGTCAGGACCCCGTCGGCGCGCATTCCGTGCAGGAGGTGGATGCCGGACACGCCGGTCCCGGTGCCGATCTCGGCGACGGCCTTCGCGTCCGCGGTGGCGGCGAGCAGGCGCAGCGCGGCCCCGGTGCCGGGGGAGACGGAGCGCAGCCCCGCTTCCCTGGACCGGTCGCGGGCCCATCGCAGAGCGTCGTCCTCGGCGACAAACGCGTCGGCGAACGCCCAGCTCGTCTGCCGGTTGCCGGTAATGACCCTCTCCTGTCCCCATAGTTGGCGCAACGGTGACTGTATCCGCTGGAGTCGGGAACCCGCAGATGGGACCGGGCGTTGAGAGCAGTAGAGACGCAAGAGCGGCCTGGGGCCCGGCGCCCGTGCAAAGTTACTGCAAAAACGCTTATCCAGAGCTGACGGGAGGGGTGGCTATGGTAGGGACTCCGCTGGACACCACCAGAGCCGACAGGGGAGGTGCGGCTGCGCCTGTGGATCGTGGGGGTGTCCTCCGACGCCTCTTCTGGTCGGCCGGTGAGCCGAAATCCGTGACCAACATTGCTGACCGTTTCCGCACCGTAGACACCGCAACCACCGCGACCTTCGCCGCCGATGCGGGCTCCCAGGCGTGGACCCCTCCCTCGTGGGAGGAGATCGTCAGCACGCACAGTGCGCGGGTCTACCGTCTCGCCTACAGGCTGACGGGCAACCAGCACGACGCCGAGGACCTGACGCAGGAAGTCTTCGTCCGCGTCTTCCGCTCGCTGTCCACGTACACGCCCGGCACCTTCGAGGGCTGGCTGCACCGGATCACCACGAACCTCTTCCTCGACATGGTCCGCCGCAAGCAGCGGATCCGCTTCGACGCCCTCGCCGACGACGCCGCCGAGCGGCTGCCGAGCCGTGAGCCGTCCCCGCAGCAGGTGCTCCACGACACGCACTTCGACGCGGACGTGCAGCAGGCGCTGGACACCCTCGCGCCCGAGTTCCGCGCGGCCGTCGTGCTCTGCGACATCGAGGGCCTGTCCTACGAGGAGATCGCCGCGACCCTCGGCGTGAAGCTCGGCACCGTGCGCAGCCGTATCCACCGGGGCCGCTCCCACCTGCGCAAGGCGCTCAAGCACCGGTCCCCCGAGGCCCGTGCGGAGCAGCGCGCGATGGCCGGCGTGGCGGTGGGCGCCCCCGGTACCGGGGGAGAGGGCGGAGCCGAGTGAGCGGGATCAGTCCCTCCCCTTCTCCTGCCGAGCACCACCTGGGCGACCGGCTCGCCGCCCTCGTGGACGGGGAGTTGAGCCATGACGCGCGCGAGCGGGTACTGGCGCACCTGGCGACGTGTGCCAAGTGCAAGGCCGAGGCCGATGCGCAGCGGCGCCTGAAGACCATGTTCGTGGAGAGCGCGCCGCCTCCGCTGTCGGCCGGGCTGCTGGCACGGCTGCAGGGGCTGCCGGGCGGCGGACCCGAGGGTCCAACAGGGCCCTCCGGCCCGTTCGGTTCGTCGGCGGGCTCCGACCCCTTCGGGTCCTTCGGCTTCGCTCCGCCCGCGGCCGCCGCCGCACCGCAGCAGCAGGGCTTCCGGATACACGAGGTGGGCCGGCAGCGGCGCCGCTTCGCGTTCGTGGCTGCCGGAGCGGTGTCGCTCGCCGCCATCGCGCTGGGCGGCTCGCTGCCCATGGAAGCGGTCGAGCCCAATGCCCGCGGCGAGGCCCCGGCCGCGCGCACGGGACCCGTCGTACCGGTGGCCGACGCGGTGGTCCGGGAGAACCGGCTGCCGAAGCCGGGCACCATCCCGACGCTCCGCCCGGTCAGCCCCCTCGCGGCCTCCCCGGCACCCTCCCGCCCGACCGGCTCCGCACGCCCGGTGTCCCTGTACCGCTAGGGGGTGTCCGCAAAGTCCCGCCGGCCGCCCGCAGGGCGGCCCCGCGGCGTCTGGCGCGTGCTCTCGGTGTGC
>NZ_JANAVF010000042.1 GCF_024213195.1 Streptomyces sp. TBY4
GGCTCTGGCGATGATCACGTGACGGGTCAGGGTGTCAGGAGTATTCGGAGCCTGAGGAGATCGAAGTTGGCTCTCCCGTAGCACTGGCGTTTGAGGGCCTTCGCTCGTGTGACTGCTCCCTCCACGGCACCGGAGTTGTGTTCCAGGCTCAGGCCGTTGGTGACCGCGGCCAGGTCGCGGCGTAGTCCGCTAGCGAAGGTGTGGAGTGTGGGCAGGTCGTCGCCCTCGACGCGTTCGATCCAGTCGGTGATCTCGGCGCCGCGTCGGCCGGTCATGATGGCGGCGAAGGAGCGCACGTGACCGTCCAGGCGGTGCAGGTGCTCGCACCGTGTGAGGAGGTCTTTGATCTCCAGGGTCTCGTCGTCGTCCAGGTGGTCGGGGTGGCTGAGGATCCATCGGCTGATCTTCCGGGGCTTGGGAATCACCGGGCCTGACGGGGCCGGCCGCCTTCGGACCGGGTCGGGACGGCTGCGGCTGGTTCCGGCAACTCGGTATTCGCGCAGGTAGCGGCGCACGATCTGCACGCTGCCGTTGAACCCCAGCGGCCTGATCCGCTCGGTGATCACCGTGGCGTTGGTGACGCCGGAGTTCCACAGCCCGTGGACCTGTTCGCGGTAACTATCAAGCTTCGTCACGCGGTTCTCGCACTTCACCAGCAGTTCCGCCAGCGTGGTGGCGTCAGCGAACCGGCGGACCGTCTGCTGGTCCAGGTTCAGCTCACGGCCGACCGCCGCCCGTGACATGCCAGCTGCCAAGCGGCTCTGCACCGCCTCGAAACGCTCGCGGGTTCGGATGACCAGTCGCCGTTCCGGGCGTAGTGGCAGCACAGCCTCCTGCGCGAGGAGAGTCGCCGGCACGGGTTCCGGGACTGGGTCCGGTTCAGGTGTGGCCGGCTCGCTCTGGACACGGAGGCAGTGGTAGTGGGAGTTCACGGCCTTACCGACTGCTTCACATAGGTTTTGCCATAAATGAAAGCGATCTGCCACCTGTATGGCGTCCGGCGCGCCGGTGCGAGCGCCCTCGGCATAGGCGCCTCCGCGATCACGGCATACGATCTCGACGCCTGGGTGCTTGACCAGCCAAGAGGCCAGGGTGGCGGCCTCGCGATCCGGCAAGACGTCGATCGGCCGGTGCGTGGCCATGTCGATCAGGATGGTGTTGTAGGTGTGACGGCGGCGAATCGCGAAGTCGTCGACTCCCAGTACCGTCACCGCCGGGACCTCGGGTGCTGGCTGCGCGCGGATCATCTTGATGAGCAGGTCCCGGCCGCACGGCATGCCCAGCGCCGTGGCCAGTCGCGCACCGGCCCGGCCGGCCAGCGCGAGCGCAATGGCCACCAAGGCGTTGGTGAGTACCGGTGTCCGCCTCGCGAACGGTGATGTCAGGCCGGGGACTTGCTCGCTGAACGTCGACAGCGCGCACGCAGGATTGCCGCACTTGAAACGGCGAACCGTCACCACGACTCTCGTCCTACGCCCGGCCGACGGTGCGTCGGCCAGCGTCCGCTGGTACCGCCCGTGACCCCGGGACGAACGCGCCCCGCACCCCGAACACCCCGCGACCTGCGCGGACGACCGCACAAAGAGCGTCACAGACAACCCATCGGACTCTATGCGGTCGACGCTGACCGCTCGAAGATGGGGCAACAACAATTCAATACCCGGAGATATGCACGCCGGTCATCCTCGCGGCTCCACGCAGCCGATCACGCCAGGGCACGCTGAACAGACAACGTCACGTGATCATCGCCAGAGCCGAA
>NZ_JANAVF010000043.1 GCF_024213195.1 Streptomyces sp. TBY4
CGATGCCACATCCGCCCGGCCCTCGACCAACTCCAGCCAGTACCGCTCGTGTTCGAAGGCGTAGGTGGGCAGGTCGACGCGGGTACGCGTGCCGGTGAGGGTCGTCCAGTCCAGCTCCACACCCACGACGTGCGCTTCGGCCACGGCGCGCAGCAGGCCGTCGGGCTCCGGCATGCCCTTACGGGACATCGGTACGACCGCTGCGCCCAACTCCCCCAGGCACTCCAGCATCATCCCTGACAGTGTCGGGCTGGGGCCCACCTCGACGAAGACGCCGGCTCCCGCCGCCGCCAGCCGTGCGACCAGCGGTTCGAAGAGGACCGCCCTGCGGGCGTGCTCCACCCAGTACTCGGGAGAGCTCCACGACCAGCTGGGCCCCAGGTTCGACTCGTACGGGAAACGTGCTTCCTTGAAGTCCAGTTCGGCCAGGACCGAGACGAGGTCCTCCAGCATGGGTTCCATGAGGGGTGAGTGGAAGGCGTGGCTGACCTTGAGCCGGGTGGACTTGATCTGCGCGGTGGCGAGTTCGGACTCGATGCGGGCGAGGGTGTCGCTGTCGCCGGACAGGACGGTGGAGGTGGGGCTGTTGACCGCGGCGATCCCGATCCGGTCTTCGAGGCCGGTGATCAGGGGGGTGAGGCGGTCTTCGGGGGCCTGGACGGCGAGCATCGCGCCGCCGGTGGGGAGGGCCTGCATGAGGCGGCCGCGGGCGGTGACCAGACGGGCGGCATCGTGAAGGGTGAACACGCCGGCGATGTGCGCGGCGGTGATCTCACCGACCGAGTGACCTGCCAGCCACCCGGGGCGCGCGCCGAGCGAGACCAGCAGCCGGTAGGCCGCCGTCTCGAACGCGAACAGTGCGGGCTGGGTGTACTGGGTGTCGTGGATGGCCGGGCTGTCGGTGTCCCACATGATCTCGCGCAGGGAGCGTCCCAGGTGGGGATCGACCGCGGCGCAGACCTCGTCCAGCGCCTTGGCGAAGACGGGGAAACGGTCGTAGAGGTCGCGGCCCATGCCGGGGCGCTGGGCGCCCTGGCCGGAGAAGACGAAAGCCGTCTCGCCGCTCGTCGCCGAGCCGGTCACCGTCCTCGCGTCGGCTGCCCCACCTGCCAGTGCGTTCAAACTCTGGAGGAGGTCTTCGCGGGTGGTGGCGAGGATGACGGCACGTTCCTCGAACCGGGACCGGCCCGCCAGCGAGAACGCCACATCCCACACATCCGCACCCTCACCCGCACCTGACAGGTGGTCGCTGAGCCGGGCAGCCTGCCCCGCCAGCGCCCGGGAAGTGCGGGCACTGACCACCCACGCCACCACACCCCAACCAGCGACCGGTACCCCGTCTGCTTCCCGCTCAGTCATCTCGGGTTCCTCGATGATGACGTGGGCGTTGGTGCCACTGATCCCGAACGAGGACACACCCGCCCGACGGGGACGCTC
>NZ_JANAVF010000005.1:0-410441 GCF_024213195.1 Streptomyces sp. TBY4
GCTCCGCACGCCCGGTGTCCCTGTACCGCTAGGGGGTGTCCGCAACGTCCCGCCGGCCGCCCGCAGGGCGGCCCCGCGGCGTCTGGCGCGTGCTCTCGGTGTGCCGGGCGGAAGCCCGCGTACTGGACGTACTCGGGATTTCGCCCGGTGCGCCGAGAGCGCGTGCCAGGCGCCGCGGGGCAGGCGGGACTTTGCGGACACCCCCTAGGAGCGCAGGAAGGCCCGTACGCCCGCCGAGGTGGGATCGTCCCCGAGCAGGTCGTTGTGCTTGAGACAGCCGACGGGGGTGTTCACCGCCCCGGTGAGCGGCACGCTGTCGTCGGGGTTGATGACCTCGTCGCAGTTCGACCAGAAGGTGGCGTACCGCACCGCGCCGGGGGTCTCGTCGCCGGAGTTCAGGTTCTTCACCACGTAGGAGCCCGGGGTCATGTCGCGGCAGGCCTGGTCCCACAGGGCGCAGGCCCAGGCGGTGGAGGTGCCGCGGTTGGGGCCGGCGAGGGAGACCCACTGGTCGACGTACGGGCCGCCGCCGCCGAACTTCACGTACCAGCGGGTGACCAGCGAGCCGAAGGAGTGCGCGACGAGGTCCACCCGGGCGGCGCCGGTCTGCCGGCGGACCTCGGCCACGTAGGCGGCGAGCCGTCCGGAGAGGACCTCGTTGACCGACTGGTGGGTGTCGTAGCCGAAGGAGAAGAGCTCGGAGTCGGCGTAGCCGTCGGCGCGCAGGTCCTCGCGCAGGGAGCCCCAGACGCCCGGGTCGGCGTTGTAGCCGTGGACGAAGACCACCGGATCCCGCACGAGCGCCTTGGCGGACGACGCGCCGGAGGCAGCGCCGGAAGCCGGGGCCTGGGCCTGGGCCGGGAGCGCGGGCGCCGCGAGCAGGGTCAGGCAGAGCGTCAGCAGGGCAAGCAGTCGCTGGCGGACCGTCAGCATCGAGTCCCCTTTACCTTGTTACGCACGAGTAGCACGATCGGTGCGGGCATGGTCGCGCCTGGCGTCGCAGAATTCCACCCCCGTGCAGCACTCACCGGCACCCCTCGTGACCCTTCCGTATCTCAGGACACCCCCCACCCGGAGCATCAAATCGGGCAATACGGGTAATTCACCCGAGAAGATACGAAGTGTGACCGGCACCCGCCGGTCTTCTTGCGTCAGCGCTCTCGGGAGGATCTGCCGTGACCGTCAGTCTTGAGCAGTTGCGCCGCTGCCACGTGGCCGTCGACCTCGGAGCGGCCAGGACCCGCGTCTACGTCAAGGGCCTCGGCCTGGTCGTGGACGAGCCCAGCGTCGCCGCCGTGAACACGCGGACCGGTGCGCTCATCGCCGTCGGCACCTTCGCCGAACGGATGACCGGCCGCACGCCCGACTACATCCGCGTCGTCCGCCCCGTCTCCGGCGGCACCGTCGTCGACATCGAGATGGCCCAGCGCATGCTGCGCCACCTCCTCGGCGAGAAGCTGCGGCGCGCCCTGCGCCGCAAGCCCCGGCTGCGGGCCGCCGCCTGCACCCCGCACGACGCCGACCCGCTCGCCCAGCGGGCGGCGGTGGAGACGATGGTCGGACTCGGAGCCCGGCGCGTCGAACTCGTCGACACCCTGATCGCGGCGGCCGTCGGCTGCGGACTGCCCGTGGAGCAGCCGACCGCGACGATGATCATGGTGTGCGGGGCGGCCGCCACACAGGTCGCCGTCCTCTCCCTCGGCTCGATCGTCACCGCGCAGCGGATCCCGGTGGGCGGCGAGGCCATCGACCACGCCGTCGTCCAGCACCTGCGCCACGCGCACGAGCTGATGCTGCCCAGCCAGGCCGTCCGCCCGCTCCAACTGGCCCTGCACGGCAACGGCATCACCGCGGACGGCCCGGCCTCCACCCTCATCCACGGCCGCGACGTGGCCACCGGCCTCGCCCGCTCCGTCCACGTGGACACCGCCGCCGTCCGGGACGCCATCCACACCCCGCTGACCGCTGTGCTCGACGGCATCGGCAAGGTGCTGCGCGACTGCCCGCCGGACCTGGTGGCCGACCTGACCGACCGAGGGATCATGATGGTGGGTGGCAGCGCCTTGCTGCCGGGCCTGGACCAGATGCTCCGCGACGCCACCGGGATGCCCGTGGCCATCGCCGAACGGCCTGACGTATGCGCGGTACTGGGCCTCGGCATGATGCTCGAAGGGAAGATCGCCCCCATGGTTCTGAACCCCCTGGCCGAATGACGCACGCCGAGTCGCCCCCACCGGCTCCCGGAGACGGGCAGGGCATCACCGCCCGCCAGGTCGCCAGCCTGCCCGTCCTCCTGGAGGCGGTCCTCAACGTCGGCTCCGAACTGGAACTGCGGACCACCCTCCAGCACATCGTCGATTCGGCGACGGATCTGTGCGGGGCACGGTACGGAGCGCTCGGGGTCGTCGACCCCGAGCGCGTCCGGCTGACCGGGCTGTTCACCTCCGGCCTGACCGAGGACGAGAAGGCCGCGATCCCCCACCTGCCGGACGGCCGCTCCGGCCTGCTCGGCGCCCTGATCGCCGATCCGCGCCCGCTCGTCCTCGAGGACCTGAACGAGGACCCCCGCGCCGCGGGCTTCCCGCCGGGGCACCCCCCGATGAAGGGGTTCCTCGGGGTCGCGATCCGGGTCCACACCGAGGTCTTCGGCAACCTCTACCTCACCGACAAGCAGGGCGGCGGCCCCTTCACGGACGAGGACCTCGCCCTGCTGCGCGTCCTCGCCTCACAGGCGGGGATAGCGATCGGCAACGCCCGGCTGTACGAGACCGCGCGCCGCCGGGAGCGCTGGATCGAGGGCGCCGCCGCCGTGACCACCACCCTGCTGGCGGGCCGGCCGGCCGCCGACGCCCTGATGTGCGTGGCCGAACGGGCCCGGCTGCTGGCAGACGCCGCGGCCGGGGTCGTCCTCCAGCCGACCCCCGAGGGCGGCATGGAGATCGTGGCCGCCTCCACGCACGGGGACCCCGGCGACCTGGTGGGCACCGCCATCGCCCCGGGCTCGGCGGTCCTGGAACAACTCCTGGGCGGCGAGCCGGTCTTCATAGAGGACTCGGCGACCGACCCCCGGATGACCACCCACGTACGGGAGCGCTTCGGACCCAGCATGATGCTGCCCCTCCAGAGCGGCGGCCAGCTCATCGGAACCCTCGCCCTGCCCCGCGTCCGCGGCGGCCCGGCCTACGACGCGGTCGACCGGCTCCTGGCCTCGCAGTTCGCCTCCCAGGCGGCACTGGCCCTGGTCCTGGCGGACGCGCAGCACGACCGCGAGCAGCTGGCCGTCTACGAGGACCGGGACCGGATCGCCCGCGACCTCCACGACCTGGTCGTCCAGCGGCTGTTCGCGACGGAGATGATGCTGGAGAGCACCCGGCGGCGCTCCTCCAAGGCGCCCTCCGGGGACACGGTCGGCGAGGAACTGAGCCGGGCGGTGGACGAGCTCGACTCCACCATCCAGGAGGTCCGCACGGCCATCTTCTCCCTCCAGCAGCCGCCGACGGACGCCCCGACCACCTTCCGGGGGCGGGTCCTGCGCGAGACGGGCGGCGCGGCGGTCCTGCTCGGCTTCCAGCCGTCGGTGCACTTCGCCGGGACGGTGGACGCGCTGCTCTCGGAGCCCGTCGCGGGCGACCTCCTCTCCGCCCTGCGCGGGGCGCTGGCCGCGGCGCACCGCCGCGCGGAGGTCACCTCCATCGACGTCGAGGTCGACGCCGTCCCCTCCCGCGTCCGCCTCACCGTCTCCGACGACGGCCGCACAGAATCAGGCACCAGGGGCACCACCCTGACCTGGGAAGCCCCCCTTTGACCCCGGGGGGCGGGTGCGGCGCCGTTCCGGGGGCCGGCCCCCGCACCCCCGGGCGGAGCCCCAGGGGGTCCAGGCGCAGCCCGGTACCCCCTCCCAGCCCGTCCGGCGTTTGAGGACCGGGGTCCGGGCAGCGCCCGGGGAACGGTGGAAGGGCGGGTAGGGGACTTCGAACCGCAGGGCCCAGCCACCCGCACCGCGCGAGCCCCCGCAGCCCCCTCCCCGTAGGGTGTCGGCGTGACGACCCGCCCCTCGGCCCGCGCCGCCATCGCCTCCGCCACCGACCCCGGCACCTTCACCGAACTCCCCACCCCGCCCGGGGACTCCGCCCCCGACGGCCCCCTCGGCTGGGCCGGCTACGACGACTCCCGCGCCCGCGCCGCGCAGCGGACCGGCGAGGCCGAGTCCGTCGTCACCGGCACCGCCCGCATCGGCGGCCACGAAGCCACCGTGATCTCCTTCGAGTTCGGCTTCCTCGGCGGGTCCCTCGGCCACCGCACCGGCGACCGCCTGGAGGCGGCCTACACCCACGCCCGCACCCACCGCCTCCCCCTGGTCTCCCTCATCGCCACCGGCGGCTCCCGCATGCAGGAGGGCATGCTCGCGCTGACCCAACTGCAGCGCGTGGCCCGTCAGTCCGCCCTCACCCGCGCCGCCGGCCTCCCGCAGATCGCCGTCCTGCGCGACCCCACCACCGGCGGCGGCTGGGCCACCCTCGGAGCGGGGGCCGACGTGATCCTCGCGCTGCCGGGGGCGCAGGTCGGGTTCGCCGGGTCCCGGGTGCGCCCGCCGGACGCGGATCCGGCCGCCTACACCGCCGAGGGGCAGTACGCCGCCGGGCACGTGGACGCCCTCGTCCCCGCCGCGCAGCTGCCCACCACCCTGGCGGCCTGGCTCCGGGTGCTCGCCGCGCCCCGCTCCGCCGATCCCGTGGAACCCCCGGCCGCGCTGGCCGACGTAGCGCTGCCGCCCACGGGATGGGACGCCGTCCTGCAGGCCCGTCACCCCGGCCGGCCGCGCGCGGAGCAGTACCTGGACTCCTACTTCGAGCTCCGACTCCACCTCTCCGGCGACCGGGCGGGCGGCACCGACCCCGGGATGCTGTGCGGGTTCGGGCTCCGCGAGGGCCGGGCCGTGGCCTACGCCGCCCAGTGCGGCACCGCCACCCGCCCGGCCGGGTACCGTACGGCGGCCCGCGTCATCCGGCTCGCGGACCGGCTCGGCATCCCGGTGCTCACCCTCGTGGACACCCCGGGCGCGGCCAACGACGCCGCCGCCGAGCACGCGGGCGCGGGCGCCGCCATCGCCGACGCCTTCGCGGCGCTCGCCTCCGCCGCGGTCCCCGTCACCACCCTCCTGATCGGCGAGGGCGGCTCCGGCGGCGCCCTGGCCCTTGCGGCGCCGGGCCACACCTGGGTCACGCCGGACAGCTACTTCTCGGTGATCGCCCCCGAGCTGGCGGCGGCCATCCTCAAGCGCCCCGCGGAGTCGGCCCCGGCGACGGCGGACCAGCTGCGCGTCCGCCCCCAGGACTTGGTCGCCCTGGGCATCGCCCGCGGCATCGTCTCCCCCGCGAAGGAGGGGCCCCGCTAGCGCCCCCAACTCCGCGCAGGCAGCTTCACGTCCACCCGGTACAGCCGGGTGATCTGCTGCGGGAACTCGTTGTCGTCGCTGACCAGCAGCAGCCGCACCCGCCCGTGGCCGCCGCGCCCGTCGTCATCTGTCACCACCATGCCCTCGACGTTGTCGACCAGCGGGTGGTTCTGCGGCAGCCTGGAGGGCGCGCCCAGCGTCGGGCAGCCGTCGAGGTCCCCGATCGGGGTCTTGCGCGCGGTCCGCAGCCCCTCCCCCTCGGCCAGCGCCGCCACCTTCGAGGTGTCCGTGGCGCCGAGGGGGTCGGCGACGTACAGCCGCACCGTGATCTTGAACTGCTGCGTGAAGCCGCGCTCCAGCACGATCAGCCGGCCGTCGCGCGTCGGCGCGAGCTCCACCAGCCCGTGTCCGGCGTCCACCGGGTACGCGTACTGCCGCCCCAGCACGAACTCGCCGCCCCGGCCCCGGCGTTCCCAGGTCTGGATCCGCTGGAGCGTCCGCCCCTGCGCATCCTTCCCGTCGCCGGCCAGCACGCCCTCGACTCCGGCGACGAGGGTGTGCCCGCCGGGCAGCAGGGTCAGGGATTCGAAGGTCTGGTTGACGGTGGCCCGGCCCTCGGGCGCGAGCTTGAACCCGTCCGGGACGGGCAGCGAGCCCAGCACCTCGCCGGTGCGGGAGTAGCGCCGGATCGCCGGGGCGGTCTCGTCCGTCACCAGGTACGTACCGTCGCGGTCGACGACGATCCCCTCGGAGTCGACGGCCTTCCCCGCGCCGTCGGTCAGCGGCAGCCGCGCGGCGGCCGTCGCGGTCGGGGTGTCACCGCGGCCCACGTTCAGCTTGTACAGCGCCGACTTGTCGGAGATCGCGGCGAGCGTGCCGTCCCGGTCCACCGCGAGCCCGGAGAGCCCGCCGACCAGCTTTCCGTCGAGGAGGGTCTTGTCGAGGGAGTCCGAGTATCCGGCGACCGAGAGGTACGGCGAGCAGGAACGCTCCCCCTTCGGCCCCCCGGGCACCGGGAGGTCCCGGGCCTGGGCCTGCGGGACGAGGGCTCCGGCGAGCGCGGCGGTGGCCACGGCGGTGGTGACGAGCGTACGAAGGCGCATGAAGGCCTTCCTCCTGGGGCGAGACGAAATGACTTCCGAACTGTCATATGGCTAATCGAAAGAGAACGGAAGCCCCGGCAACGCGATGGCAACGAACCCGCCAACTTCCCTTCACACCCGGCCGGATCGGGCGAACCGCCCCGGACTGATCCCCACGTGCCGCCCGAAGTGCCGTGCCAGGTGCGCCTGGTCGTAGAACCCCGCCGCCACCGCCGCCTCGGCCGGCCGCATCCCCGCCAGCAGCAGCCGCCGCGCCCTCGCGACCCGCAGCCCAGTGAGGTAGGCGTGCGGAGGGAGCCCGAACGCCTTCCGGAAGCTGCGGATCAGGTGGGTGGGATGGGCGTGCCCCAGAAGCGCGGAAGCCTCCTCCAAGGTGATCCCGCCGAGGACCCGCGCATCGAGGAGCTCGCGCAGTCGTACGGCCGTATCCGGGCCCGGAGCCCCGTACGGGACCACGTGCCGGCGCCCCTCCAGCCACGTGCGCAGCCGCTCCTGGACGAAGGCGAGCCGCGACTGCGCCTCCAGCCGCTCGACCGCGCCGGCCGGCAACTCCCCGGCTCCCAGCGCGCGGTGCAGTCCGTGTACCCGGTCCCGCAGGGCTGCGTCGAGCAGCAGCGGCGCATCGACGGCGGCCCCGGTCAGCGACTCCGGGAGCACGGACGCGTCGAGGTACAGCACGCGCTTGCGGAAGCCCGCCTCGGTGACGGTCCGCCCGTCGTGCACCACCCCGGGCGGCAGCAGGGCCACCGTGTCCGAGCCGCCCACGCCGTGCCGTTCACGGTCGAGCCCGAAGTCGACGCGGCCGCCGTCGAGGATCATCAGCGTCCACGTGTCGTGGACGTGCGCGGGGTAGGCGTGATCGGTGAACCGGGCGTGGAACACCTCGGCTATGCCCGGCACCGGCGGCTGCCAGGCGGAGACCGAGCTGTGCGGACGTAATGCGGCCATGTCAGGAACGTACAAGACCGGTCGGCGCCCGCCCCGGCAGTCTGCCCGCATGACGACACACGAGGGCACGTACGAGAACGGTCAACCCACGGGCACGGCGGGCACGGGGCGCGTGGTGAACATCGCGGAGAAACTGGCCGGTTTCACCGAGCAGTGGGCCCCGCGCCGGATCGCCCGGATCAACGACTACGAGGTCAAGATCGCGAAGATCCAGGGCGAGTTCGTCTGGCACACCCACGAGGACACCGACGAGCTCTTCCTCGTCGTCAGCGGCACCCTGACGCTCCGTCTGCGCACCGGGGACGTCGTGCTGAACCCCGGCGAGATCTACGTGGTCCCGCGCGGGGTGGAGCACTGCCCGCAGGCCGACGGGGAGACGGCGATCCTCCTGTTCGAGCCCTCCGGCACCGCCAACACCGGCGAGCAGGGCGGCGACCGCACCCGGGAGCCGGTGGACGCCTGAGGCGGGCGCCCGCCCGCGCCTCTCAGGCCTGCGGCGTGCGCGCGTCGTAGCGGGCGAACCCCCGCCACCGCGCGGCCAGCAGCGCCACGACGAGTACACAGCCGAGCCCGCCTCCCGTGATCGCGACGGTCGGGGAGGTGAGTTCGGCGGCGGTCCCGGCGAGGAAGTCCCCGAGGCGGGGCCCGCCGGCGACGACCACGATGAAGACTCCCTGCAGGCGGCCCCGCATCCCGTCCGGGGTCGCAGCCTGGAGCATGGTGGTGCGGAACACCCCCGAGATGCTGTCGGCGCACCCCGCCAGGGCCAGGAAGAGCAGCCCGAGCCAGAGGTCGCGGGTCAGCCCGAAGACGGCGATGGCCAGCCCCCACGCGGCGACGGAGAGCAGGATCGCCACCCCGTGCCGCCGGATCCGCCCCTGCCAGCCGGAGAACAGCCCCCCGAGCAGCGCCCCGACGGCGGGAGCGGCGACGAGCAGCCCGACCGTCCTGGCGTCGCCGCCGTACCAGACCACGGCCACGGCCGGGAACAGCGCCTTCGGCTGGGCCAGCACCATGGCGGCCAGGTCGGAGAAGAAGGTCATCCGGACGTTCGGCCGGGTCCCCAGGAAGCGCAGGCCGTCGAGGACGGAGGCCCGCCCGGTGCGCCCGGCCGCCCCCTCGGGCTTCATGGGCGGCAGCCGCCACACCGCGTAGAGGGCGGCGCCGAAGGTGACGGCGTCGATCAGGTACGCGGCCTGGTAGCCCCACCAGCCGACGATGACCCCGCCCAGCGCCGGGCCGGCGGTCATCCCGAAGGTCATGAGCACGGAGTTCAGCGCATTGGCGGCGGGCAGCTGCTCCGCGGGCAGCAGCCGCGGGATCATCGCGGACCGGGCGGGGCCGTTGAGGGCCCCGCAGAGGGACTGGAGCGCGACGACGGAGTAGAGCAGCCAGACGCGGTGGTAGTCCAGGAGCGCGGCGCCGGCGAGGGCGAAGGCCAGGGCGGTCAGGCCGAGCGCGCTGACGAGGCCGAGCTTGCGGCGGTCGACGGTGTCGGCGATGGCCCCGCCGTAGAGCCCGAAGGTGACCAGCGGGACGAGCGCGCAGAGCCCGACGAGTCCGACCGAGAAGCTGGAACCGGTGATCTCGTAGACCTGGAGCGAGATGGCCAGGGCGGTCATCGCCTGGCCCAGCCAGGAGATGATCCCGCCGCACCACAGCCGCCGGAAGTCCGGGGAGGTTCTGAGCGGGGTGAGGTCGGCCACGATGCGGCGTCGGGGGCGGGTGGACTGGGGCGGAGCGGTCGTACGAGTCACAACGGATGTTAAGCCGCCACCCGGCGGAGCCCGCTCGGATCCCACTCGAACCTGACTCGAACCCCACTCGCCGCCCCCCTTCGAACTCCCTTCGGCCCCCGCCCGGAGTAACTCCCCTTTCCCGCACGCGCACCATTCACCCCACCCGGAACCGGGGCCCCGCAATCGCATATTCCTTGCCGCTAACTCGCCACTATCACCGGACATTTGACCGAATAGACGTGCGCTCCTCGCCTGGAGTTCAGCTCATGATGAAAAGACTCGTATGTCCAGGGAGGCGCAGTGATCGAACCTGGCACCAGCACCACGAGCACCGGCACCAAGAGCCCCGGCACCACGAAGACGGAGGCGCCGCGCGCGGCCGTTCCGGCCGATCCGGTCTTCCCCCTCACCCTGGGGGTCGAGGAGGAGTTCCTCCTCGTCGACGCCCGCACCCTGCGGGTGGTCCCGGCCGCCCCGCTCGTCCTGTCCACCGCCGCGGGACTCCCCCACGAACTGCACGCCGAAGGCACCCGCTACCAGGTGGAGATCTCCACCCCCGTCGCCGACTCGGCGGCGACGCTGCGCAGCGAGCTCGCCGGCCTGCGCCGCACCCTCGCGCGGGCCGCCCGGGCCCACGGCTGCCGGCTGCTGGCCGCGCCCTCGCCGGTGGTGGCCGTGGAGGGCCCGCTCCACCTGACCGACGACGAGCCGCGCCAGCGCGAGCAGGCCCGGCGCTTCGGCGCGCTCACCGACACCCTCGTCAGCTGCGGCCGGCACATCCACATCGGCACCCTCGACGTGGACACGGCGGTGGCCGTCTCCAACCGGGTCCGGCCCTGGCTGCCCACGCTGATCGCCCTGGCGGCCAACTCCCCCTTCTGGGGCGGCCGCGACACCGGCCACGCCAGCTGGCGGGCGATGGCCTGGGCGGGCTGGCCCTCGGCCGGCCTGCCTCCGCACCACACCTCGACGGCCCACTTCCGGCGCTCCGTGCAGACCCTGCTCGGCTCCGGGGCGGCCCTCGACACCAAGATGGTCTACTGGGACCTCCGGCCCTCGGGGAACTGGCCGACGCTCGAACTGCGGGCCCCCGACATGTCCCCGGACATCGACTCGGCCATCCTCCAGGCGGAACTGGCCCGCGCCCTCGTCGCGACGGCCCTGCGCGAGATCGCCGAGCAGCGTCCGGACCCGCCCGTACGGGAGGACGTACTGCGCCTCGCGCGCTGGCGGGCGGCCCACGACGGCCTGGAGGGCTTCGGCCTGGACCCGTACACGGGGGTGGAACTCCCGGCGGCGGACCTCGCGGAGGCCCTGCTCGACCTGGTGGCCCCCGAACTGGCCGCCTCCGGCGACCTCGACCACGCCGCCACGACCCTGGCCGGCCTCCTCCGCGACGGCTCGGGCGCCCACCGCCAGCGCACGGCCTTCGCCCGCCGGGGCGACCTGAAGGACGTCCTCCGCCACCTGGCAGACGAAACGGAGGCCCCCTGACGACCCCACCCACCCGAAGAAACGCCAAAGCCGCAGGTGCGATCGTTTCTGCACCTGCGGCTCGCAGTGGGGCGGGTGGGACTCGAACCCACGGCCGACGGATTATGAGTCCGCTGCTCTAACCGGCTGAGCTACCGCCCCTTCACGGCGTGGCGCGTACATGTGTGCGCGCCGTCTGCCGCAGCATAGCCGCTCATACGATCTCCTGCCTCGGATGCCTCGCATGATCGGCTTCGCCTGCCCAGAGAGACCGCGCCGGGCGCTGTCCGGTTGCGTGCGGAGGGCAGAAAAAAGAAAAAGGACCCACCTGGGGTCCTCGTTCCTTCTTGCTCCCCCGACTGGACTCGAACCAGTAACCTGCCGATTAACAGTCGGCTGCTCTGCCAATTGAGCTACAGGGGACCGCGCTCCCCCGACTGGACTCGAACCAGTAACCTGCCGATTAACAGTCGGCTGCTCTGCCAATTGAGCTACAGGGGATTGCTGCGTTGCACCGAACAGCCCACCTCCGGCCTTGGCCGGGGGGCGAGCGCCCGTTGCGAGTCATAGATTAGCGCAAGCAGGGGGGTGCTCCGCCAATCGGTATCGCCAGCGGGCCGGGCACCACACGACGAAGGGTGGCAGGCATGCGGTACAAGGTCACGTTCGCGGTCGGGCTGGCCCTCGGGTACGTGCTCGGGACCCGGGCCGGACGCGAGCGGTATGAACAGTTGAAGAAGTCCGCGCGACAGTTCGCGCAGAACCCCGCGGTCCGAAACGCCGCCGAGAGCGCTGGTCAGACGGGTCGGGAGTTCGCCGGCAAGGCATACGCCGCCGTGAGCGACAAGGTGGGCGACGCGGTGCCGGACGCCCTCGCGGGGCGGGTACGGGGCCTGCGGGCGCGGGTCGCCGGCAATGGCGCGGCGGGCGAGGACGACTGGGGCACCAGCAACACCTGACCGGAGCGGGACGGCCCGGAGCGGGCCGCCCCGGGCCTCGCTCGGGGCCCTGCACCCGGGTCCCGCGCGCTCCGGGGCGGTCGAGTCCGCCCCCGCGTGCGGCAGAATTCTCCGCATGGGGATAGTCGCCGGGCTGGACAGCTCTTCCACGTTCACACGCATCGTCGTCTGTGACACCGAGACGGGCGCCGTGCTGCGCCAGGGGTACGCCCCTCATCCGCAGCCCACCGGCGAAGCCGTGCCGCACGAGACCGATCCGCAGGCCTGGCTGCTCTCGCTCGGCGAGGCCGCCGGCGGCGGGCTCCTCGAAGGGGTGCAGGCCATCGGGGTCTCCGCGCAGCAGCACGGGCTGCTGCCGCTGGACGCGCAGGGCGGCCTCGTCCGTCCCGCCCTGATCGGCAACGACAAGCGCGGTCAGGCCGCCGCCGCCGAGCTGATCGAGTCCCTCGGCGGACGGCAGGCCTGGGCCGAGGCCGTCGGCTCCGTCCCCCACGCGGCGCAGCCCGTCGCGAAGCTCGCCTGGCTGGCCCGTACCGAGCCCGAGGCGGCCCGGCGGGTGGCCGTGCTGATGTCCCCGCACGACTGGCTGGTGTGGCAGCTGCTGGGCCGCCCGGCGCGGCGGACCACCGACCGGGGCGGCGCCTCCGGCACCGGCTACTGGTCGGCGGCCGCCGGCGCCTACCGCCCCGACCTGGTCGAGCTCGCGCTCGGGCACCGGGCGCTGCTCCCCGAGGTGCTCGGGCCGGCCGAAGCCGCCGGGACCACGCCCGAGGGGCTGCTGATCTCCGCCGGCACCGGGGAGACCATGGCGGCCGCGCTCGGACTGGGCATGGGCCCGGGCGACGCCGTGGTCTCGCTGGGCGCGTCCGGATCGGTGATGGCGGTGCACCACGAGGCGCTGTCGGAGCCGGGCGGGCTGATCACCTCCCTCGCGGACGCCACCGGGCTGCACCTGCCGGTGGTGAACACGCTGAACGCCGTACGGGCCCTGCGCGGCACCGCCGAACTGCTGGGCACCGATCTGGAGGGGCTGAGCGAGCTCGCGCTGAAGTCGACCCCGGGCGCGCACGGACTCGTACTCCTGCCGTACCTGGAGGGTGAGCGGACGCCCAACCTGCCGCACGCCGCCGGGACCCTGTCGGGGCTGCGCCGGGACTCCATGAAGCCGGAGCACCTCGCGCGGGCCGCCTTCGAGGGCATGCTGTGCGGACTGGTGGACGCGCTCGACGTGCTGCGCACCCGCGGCGTGGAGATCCGCCGGGTGTTCCTGCTCGGAGCCGCCGCCGAGCTGCCGGCCGTACAGGCCTTCGCGCCGGGGCTGTTCGGCACGCAGGTCCTCGTACCGGCGCCGGCGGACTACGCGGCCCTGGGCGCGGCCCGGCAGGCCGCGTGGGCGCTGGGCCTGGCGCAGGGCGGCCCGGCCTCGAACACCCCGCCGGTGTGGCCGGCGCCCGCGGCGCAGCTGTTCGAGCCGGACGAGGAGTACCCGGCCTGGCAGGGCGTGCGCCAGCAGTACGTCGCGACCCGGGACCAGATCCACCCGGGGGCGTTCCGCGGCTAGGGGGTCCTGCGCGGCCTAGGCCCGGCAGCTCCGGCGTTCTACTCCTTTTGACCGGGCTTTACGAAATCCGGTGGGTTCCGGCCTCCCGTTGGCAGAAGATGGTGTGAACCCCTCGATCATGCCGACCGGAGCCTGCGCGTGCTCATACGACTTCTGCGGACCCATCTGGGTCCGTACCGGAAACCGATCGCCGTGCTGGTCCTGCTGCAGCTGCTGCAGACCAGCGCGAGCCTCTACCTGCCCACGCTGAACGCGGACATCATTGACAACGGTGTCGTGCACGGCGACACGGGCTACATCCTGCGTTTCGGCGCACTGATGCTCGGCGTCTCGCTGATCCAGCTCGTCTGCAACGTCGGCGCCGTCTACTACGGGGCCCGTACCGCCGCCGCCTTCGGCCGGGACGTCCGGGCCGGCGTCTTCGACCGCGTGCAGAGCTTCTCCGCGCGTGAGCTCGGCCACTTCGGCGCCCCGTCGCTGATCACCCGTACGACGAACGACGTGCAGCAGATCCAGATGCTCGTGCTGATGACCTTCACCCTGATGGTCTCCGCGCCGATCATGTGCGTCGGCGGCATCTTCATGGCGCTCTCGCTCGACGTGAAGCTCTCGGGCGTCCTGCTCGCCGTGGTCCCCGTCCTCGGTCTGTCGGTCGGCGCGATCGTGCTGAAGACCCGCCCGCTGTTCCGGCAGATGCAGACCCGTCTGGACACGGTCAACCGGGTCCTGCGCGAGCAGATCACCGGCAACCGGGTGATCCGCGCCTTCATCCGCGACGACTACGAGAAGGAGCGCTTCCGCGAGGCCAACGCCGACCTCACCGGCGTCTCGCTGGCGGCCGGCAAGCTGCTCGCGCTGATGTTCCCGACGGTGATCGTGGTCGTGAACATCTCCAGCGTCGCCGTCGTCTGGTTCGGTGCGATGCGCATCGACGCCGGCGGGATGGAGATCGGCCAGCTGACGGCCTTCCTCGCCTACCTGATGCAGATCGTCATGTCCGTGATGATGGCCACCTTCATGTTCATGATGGTGCCGCGCGCCGAGGTCTGCGCCGAGCGCGTCCAGGAGGTCCTGGACACCGAATCCAGCGTGATCCCGCCCACCGACCCGGTCCGCGAGCTGCACAGCCGCGGCCGCCTGGAACTGCGCGGCGCCGACTTCCGCTACCCGGGCGCCGAGGTCCCCGTGCTGCGCGGGGTGGACCTCGTGGCCCGGCCCGGCGAGACCACCGCGGTGATCGGCTCCACCGGCAGCGGCAAGTCCACGTTGCTGGGGCTGATCCCCCGGCTCTTCGACGCGACCGGCGGCGACGTGCTGGTGGACGGCGAGGACGTGCGCCGCCTCGACCCGGAGCTGCTCGCCAGGACGGTCGGCATGGTGCCGCAGAAGCCGTACCTCTTCTCCGGGACGGTCGCCAGCAACCTGCGCTACGGGCGCCCCGACGCCACCGACGAGGAACTGTGGCACGCGCTGGAGGTCGCGCAGGCCAAGGGATTCGTCTCCGAGCTGGAGGGCGGGCTCGACGCTCCGATCACCCAGGGCGGGACCAACGTCTCCGGCGGCCAGCGCCAGCGGCTCGCGATCGCGCGCACGCTCGTACAGCGCCCGGAGATCTACCTCTTCGACGACTCCTTCTCGGCCCTGGACTACGCCACGGACGCGGCGCTGCGCTCCGCGCTCGCCCGCGAGACCGAGGAGGCGACCGTGGTCATCGTCGCCCAGCGGGTCTCCACGATCCGCGACGCGGACCGGATCATCGTCCTCGACGAGGGGCAGGTGGTGGGCGAGGGGCGCCACCACGAGCTGATGGCCGGCAATGAGACCTACCGGGAGATCGTGCTCTCCCAGCTGACGGAGGCGGAGGCCGCATGAGCGGGCCCGGAGGACGGATGATGGGGCCGCCGGTGACGCGGTCCATGGACTTCAAGGGCTCGGGCAAGCGGCTGCTGAGCGCGCTGGCACGCGACCGGGCCAAGCTGTGGGGCATGATCCTCGCGGTCGTCGGCAGCGTCGCCGCGTCGGTGACCGGGCCGAAGATCCTCGGTGAGGCCACCGACCTCGTGTTCGCGGGGATCGTCGGCCGGGACATGGATCCGCGCCTCACCAAGGCGCAGGCGCTGGAGCAGATGCGCGCCAGGGGCCAGGGCGGGATGGCGGACATGCTGTCCGGCACCGACTTCACCCCGGGCAAGAGCATCGACTTCGGCGCGGTGGGGGCGGTGGCGCTGTGGGCGCTGGCCGTCTTCACGGTCGCCGGTCTGCTGATGCTCGTCGCCACCCGGCTGTCGAACCACATCATGAACGGCACCGTGTACCGGCTGCGCGAGGAGCTGCAGGCGAAGCTGTCGCGGCTGCCGCTGTCGTACTTCGACCAGCAGAAGCGCGGCGAGGTGCTCAGCCGGGCCACGAACGACATCGACAACATCGGGCAGACGATCCAGCAGACGATGGGTCAGCTGCTCAACTCGCTCCTGACGATCGTCGGCGTGCTGGCGATGATGTTCTGGATCTCGCCGCTGCTGGCGCTGGTCGCGCTGGTGACCATCCCGGTGTCCGCGTACGTCGCCGCGAAGATCGGCAAGAAGTCGCAGCCGCAGTTCGTGGCGCAGTGGAAGTCCACGGGCGCCCTGAACGCGCACGTCGAGGAGATGTACTCGGGCCACACGCTGGTCAAGGTCTTCGGCCGGCAGAAGGAGTCCGCGGCCCTGTTCGCCGAGCAGAACGAGGCCCTGTACAAGGCCTCCTTCAAGGCGCAGCTGGTCAGCGGGATCATGCAGCCGGTGATGCTGTTCATCTCGAACATCAACTACGTGCTCGTCGCGGTCGTCGGCGGTCTGCGGGTGGCCTCGGGCACCCTGTCGATCGGTGACGTCCAGGCCTTCATCCAGTACACGCGCCAGTTCTCGATGCCGCTCACGCAGGTCGCCTCCATGGCGAACCTGGTGCAGTCCGGCGTCGCCTCCGCGGAGCGGGTCTACGAGCTGCTGGACGCGCCGGAGCAGGAGCCGGACGCGGAGGTTCCGGAGCGTCCGGAAACCCTGCGCGGGCAGGTCACCTTCGACAAGGTCGCCTTCCGCTACGAGCCGGACAAGCCGCTGATCGAGAACCTCTCGCTGACGGTCGACCCCGGCAACACGGTCGCGATCGTCGGCCCGACCGGCGCCGGCAAGACCACGCTGGTCAACCTGCTGATGCGGTTCTACGAGGTCACCGGCGGGGAGATCGCCCTCGACGGCGTGGACATCGCGAAGATGACCCGCGAGGAGCTGCGCGCCGGGATCGGCATGGTGCTCCAGGACACCTGGCTGTTCGGCGGCACCATCGCGGAGAACATCGCCTACGGGGCCACCCGCGAGGTCACGCGCGCCGAGGTCGAGGAGGCCGCGCGGGCGGCCCACGCCGACCGGTTCATCCGCACCCTGCCCGAGGGGTACGACACGGTGCTGGACGACGAGGGAGCCGGCGTCAGCGCGGGCGAGAAGCAGCTGGTCACCATCGCGCGGGCGTTCCTGTCCGACCCGGTGATCCTGGTGCTCGACGAGGCGACGAGCTCGGTGGACACCCGTACCGAGGTGCTGATCCAGAAGGCGATGGCCCGCCTCGCGCACGGCCGTACGTCCTTCGTGATCGCGCACCGGCTGTCCACGATCCGCGACGCCGACCTGATCCTGGTGATGGAGAGCGGCTCGATCGTGGAACAGGGCACGCACGAGCAGCTGCTGCTCTCGGGCGGCGCGTACGCGCGGCTGTACGCGGCGCAGTTCGCGCAGGCGGTGGCCGAGGTCGACTAGCGCGGCCGGTATCCGGTACCGGGAGGGGCGCCCATGAGGGCGCCCCTTTTCCCGTACTCGGTTCTTTCCGTACTCAGTCCAGATAGCCGCGCAGCTGGTCCGCGAAGGCGTGGTCGCGCAGTTTGCTGAGGGTCTTGGACTCGATCTGGCGGATCCGCTCCCGGGTCACCCCGAAGATCCGCCCGATCTCCTCCAGGGTGCGCGGCCGCCCGTCGGCGAGCCCGTAGCGGAGCTGGACGACCTTGCGCTCCCGCTCCCCGAGGGTCGAGAGCACCGCTTCCAGGTGTTCGCGGAGCAGGAAGAACGCGGCCGATTCCACCGGCGAGGCGGCGTCCCCGTCCTCGATGAGGTCGCCGAGCGCGACATCGTCCTCCTCGCCCACGGGTGCGTGCAGCGAGACCGGCTCCTGCGCGAGGCGCAGCACCTCCAGGACCCGCTCGGGGGTCAGCTCCAGGTGGACGGCGACCTCCTCGGCGGTGGGTTTGTACCCCCGCTCCTGGAGCATGCGGCGCTGGACGCGCACGACGCGGTTGATCAGTTCGACGACGTGGACGGGGACCCGGATGGTGCGGGCCTGGTCGGCCAGCGCCCGGGACATGGCCTGGCGGATCCACCAAGTGGCGTAGGTGGAGAACTTGTAGCCGCGGGCGTAGTCGAACTTCTCCACGGCGCGGATCAGTCCGAGGTTCCCCTCCTGGACCAGGTCGAGCATGGTGAGTCCGCGGCCGACGTAGCGCTTGGCCACGGAGACGACGAGCCGCAGGTTCGACTCGATGAGGCGGCGTTTGGCCATGCGGCCCATGACGACCAGCTTGTCGAGGTCGAGCGTGAGCTGCAGGTCGAGCGGGGCTCCGCTGCCGAGCTTCTCCTCCGCGAACAGGCCCGCCTCCACGCGCCGCGCGAGCTCGACCTCCTCGACGGCGGTGAGCAGCGGGATCCTGCCTATCTCGCGCAGGTACTGCCGGAAGAGGTCGGCGGACGGTCCCGCTCCGCCGGTGCCCTCGGCGGCGCGCTTGCGCGGCGCGGGCACCTTCTCCAGCAGCTCCGGGCCCTCCAACTCCTCGGGCTCTTCGGCCTCCTCGGCCTCCTCCTCGTGCATGGCGTCGGCCTCTGCCTCGGGCTCGGGCTCTTCGGCCGCGGGCACTCCGGCGGGCGGGCTGACGGTGACGGTCAGGCTCTGGGTCTGCACGGGGGCGACCTCCACAGGGCTCCGAGGACGGGTGCACCGCACCTCAGTGTGGGGTACGACACATCGCTGCCACGAGGGGCGTGCGACCACTTTCTGGGTCCGGTGCGTAACCCATCGTTACCCCCGGACCAGAACCCCGATGCGGATCGGACGCATGTCCGAGAGGATCGACGTCATGTCTGCGTACGAAACCCACGTCACCGTGCGCTGCCCGGATCCGGCGGAGCTGGCGCGGCTCGAATCCTGGGCGGCGGAGCGGGAGTTGAAGGTGACCCACATCGTGCTGGCCCGGGGCCGGATGCCCTCGCAGCCGATGCTGACGCTGCCCGGCCGGGACGGGCACGAGGTCCTGCTGCCCCGGCTGCGCGCGGCCGGCTTCGACCCGGTCCGGGTCAAGGTGGAGACCGTCCCGTGGACCGCGGAGCCCCCGGGGCCGGGCGGCGGCTACTTCGAGCACCACCTCAAGCTGCGGCTCCCGGCCGACTGGGACCGGGCCGCCCTGGAGTCCCTCGTGGTCCCGCACGGCGCGCACGTGTCGTGGAACGCCCGCCGGGTCCTGCCGGGAGCCGGGCAGGAACGTTTCGTGACCCAGCGGTGGCGGGGTACGGCGGAGGGGGCGACGGCGGCGTGCGACGCGCTGGTCGCGGCGCTGGCCGGGGCCGGGTACGAAATCCGCTCGGAGGAGCGGGAGTTCGTGCTGTACGACAGTGACCTGTCGGTGGACGACGGGTGGATCGAGGAGGGGACGCCATCATGAGCGGCCAGGAGTGGAAGCCGTCGATTCCGGGCGGACCGGACGACCCCGCGGAGCCGGAGGCGGAGCGGTGGCGACGGAGGGACCAGCGGCCCCGGACCCTGAGGACGGGCGACCGGGGCGATTCGAGCGCGGTGGCCTTCGATCCCGCCCTCAAGCACTTCACCGAGGCGTACCGGGCACTGGACCCGGTGATCCCGGAGCCGGCGGAGCGAGCAGCCTGGCGGTCGGCCCGACGGGCGGCGATGGACGTGGCGTTGGGCGCGGTCGGGGCCTCGGGCGACGCCGGGTCGCTGGTGCTGCGCGGCAGCATGCTGATGTCCCAGTGGTTCGGGAAGACCGCGCGGGAACCGCACGACCTGGACTTCGTCGTGGTCCCCGCGGACTGGATGATCGAGGAGGACCGTACCGGGCGGATGCTGGACGCGATCGCGGCCGGGGCCGAGCGGCTGGCCCCGTACAGCGGCCTGGTGATGCCGGCGTCGGAGGCGGTCTCCGAGTACATCTGGACGTACGAGCGCGTTCCGGGGCGCAGGCTTGTCCTGCCCTGGTCCGCACCGGGGATGCGGGGCGGTCAGGTCCAGCTGGACTTCGTCTTCAACGAGCCCCTGCCGGCCCGGCCCGAGCCCGTGTTGGTGGCGGGGGTGCCGCTGCTGGGGGCCACCCGGGAACTGTCCCTCGCCTGGAAGCTGTTGTGGCTGGCCGGGGACCTGTACCCGCAGGGCAAGGACCTCTACGACGCGGTCCTGCTGGCGGAGGCCTGCGCGCTGCCGTACCCGCTGCTGGCGGACGTGTTCCGGCTCTCCGGGGAGTTCGGGCAGGAGTCGCCCGCCCCAGCGCACTTCGAGGAGCTCGCGCGGACGGACTGGGACACGTTCCACGCGGAGTACCCGGGGATCCCCGGCTCCGCCGAGTCCTGCACGAACCGCCTGCTGCGAGCGCTCGAGCCGACCTTCGCCGCCGGCTAGGCCGGTTCCACCCGGACCGCGCAGACCTTGAACTCCGGCATGCGGGAGACCGGGTCCAGCGCCGGGTTGGTCAGGGAGTTGGCGCGGCCCTCGCCCGGCCAGTGGAAGGGCATGAAGACGGTGTCCGCACGGATGGTGTCCGTGACGCGGGCCGGGGCGACCGCGCGGCCGCGGCGGGAGGTGACCGCGAGGGGGGCTCCGTCGACCGCGCCGATGCGGGCCGCGAGGCGGGGGTGGAGTTCCACGAAGGGGCCGGGGGCGGCTTCGTTGAGCTCGTCCACCCGGCGGGTCTGCGCGCCCGACTGGTACTGGGCGACGACCCGGCCGGTGGTGAGCAGGAGCGGGTACTCGGAGTCGGGGACCTCGGCGGCGTCCCGGTGGGAGACGGGCACGAAGCGGGCCCGGCCGTCCTCGGTGGCGAAGCGGTCCAGGAAGAGGCGCGGGGTGCCGGGGTGGGGCTCCGCGGCGGGTCCGGCTTCGGGTCCGGCTTCGGGTCCGGCGGCGGGCCCGGGGGCCGCGGGGCAGGGCCAGAAGACGCCCTGTTCCGCTTCGATGCGGGCGTAGGTGATGCCCGAGTAGTCCGCCGGGCCGCCCGCCGAGGCGCGGCGCAACTCCTCGAAGACCACCTCGGGTTCGGTCGGGAAGGCCTTCGGCACGCCGAGGCGGGCGGCGAGGCCTTGCAGGACCTCCAGGTCGGAGCGGACCCCCGGCGGCGGGGTGAGGGCCCGGCGGCGGAGCAGGACGCGGCCCTCCAGGTTGGTGGTGGTGCCGGTCTCCTCCGCCCACTGGGTGACCGGGAGCACCACGTCGGCCAGGGCCGCCGTCTCGGAGAGGACCACGTCGGCGACGGCCAGGAAGTCCAGGGAGCGGATGCGTTCCTCGATGTGGGCGGCGCGCGGGGCCGAGACCACCGGGTTGGAGCCCATCAGGAGCAGGGCCTTGACGTCCGAGCCGAGCGCGTCGAGGAGTTCGTACGCACTGCGGCCCGGGCCCGGGAGGCTGTCGGGGTCGATCCCCCAGACCCCGGCGACGTGGGCCCGGGCCGCCGGGTCGGTCAGTTTGCGGTAGCCGGGGAGCTGGTCGGCCTTCTGGCCGTGTTCGCGGCCGCCCTGGCCGTTGCCCTGGCCGGTGAGGCAGCCGTAGCCGGAGAGCGGGCGGCCGGCCCGGCCGGTGGCGAGGCAGAGGTTGATCCAGGCCCCGACGGTGTCGGTGCCCTTGGACTGCTGCTCGGGGCCGCGCGCGGTGAGGACCATCGCGGAGTCGGGAGCGCAGAACATCGCCACCGCCTCGCGGAGCTTCGGCACCGGCACGCCCGTGATGCGCTCCACCAGCTCCGGCCAGTGCGCCATCGCGGCCGCGCGGGCCTCCTCCCAGCCGCTGGTGCGCCCGGCGATGAACTCCTCGTCCGTGTGGCCGCCGGCGACGACGAGGTGCAGCAGGCCGAGCGCCAGGGCCAGGTCGGTGCCGGGGCGCGGGGCCAGGTGCAGGTCGGCCTGTTCGGCGGTGCGCGTGCGGCGCGGGTCCACCACGATCAGCGTGCCGCCGTTCTCCCGGAGTTCCCGGAAGAAGCGCAGGGCGGGCGGCATGGTGTCGGCGGGGTTGGAGCCGACGAGGATGACGCAGCCGGTCCGGGGGATGTCCTCCAGCGGGAAGGGCAGCCCCCGGTCGAGCCCGAAGGCCCGCTGGTGCGCGGCGGCGGCCGAGGACATGCAGAACCGGCCGTTGTAGTCGATCTGCGAGGTCCCGAGCGCGATGCGGGCGAACTTCCCGAGGGCGTACGCCTTCTCGTTGGTCAGCCCGCCGCCGCCGAACACCCCGACCGCGTCCGCCCCGTACGACCGCCGCGTGCGGGCGAGGCCCTCGGCGACGGCGTCCAGGGCCTCCTCCCAGGTGGCCGGCTCCAGCCGCCCGGCGTGGGTGCGGACGAGCGGCTCGGTGAGGCGCACCCGGGAGGAGAGCACGGCGGGGGCGGTGCGGCCCTTGCCGCACAGCGCGCCCCGGTTCACGGGGAAGTCCCCCCGCTCCTCCACGACCACGCCGGCCCCGCCCGGCTCGGGGCGGAGGTTCATGCCGCACTGCAGCGCGCAGTACGGACAGTGCGTGGCGGTGACGGAGTCCGAGGTGTGCATACGGTCCAGCGTGCGTCGGCGGTGTTACGCGGGCCGCCGCCGCGCGTTACAACTCGGCGTGCTCCACCTCAGCGCCCCCGGCCGGCCCCGGTGAGGCCCGGCGGCGACCCGGCTGCGGCCCGGTCACTGCCCCGTCAGGTACTTCACCGTGAGGCCGGCCGTCCAGCCGCCGTCGACCGCGAGCTCGGCGCCCGTCATGTAGCCCGCGGCGTCCGAGAGGAGGAAGGCTACGGCGGCGGCGATCTCCTCGGGGAGGCCGACGCGGCCGAGGGGGGTGCCGGGGTAGTTGCCCTCGCCCGCCTGGATGCCGACCGGGGCCGTCATCGGGGTGAGGGTCATGCCGGGGTGGACGGAGTTGACCCGGATCCGGGATTCCGCGAGCTCCACCGCGCCGATCTTCGACAGTCCGCGCACGCCCCACTTGGAGGCTCCGTAGCCGGCGGTCAGGGCGAGGCCGGTGAGGCCGGCGGCGGAGGAGATGTTGACGATGGAGCCGCCGCCGTTCTCCCGCATCAGCGGGATCGCGGCCTTGATGCCTATGAAGGTGCCGACCAAGTTGATCTCGACGACCTTGCGGAAGTGCTCGACGCTCTCGTGCTCCAGGAACGCGCCGGAGGCGATGCCCGCGTTGTTGACCAGGCCGTCGATGCGGCCGAACTCGGCGAGGGCGAAGGCGAAGGCCGCGTCCCAGTCGGATTCGCTGGTCACGTCGTGGCGCAGGAAGCGCGCGGCGTCGCCGAGCTTGGCCGCGGTCTCGGCGCCCTCGGCCTCCAGGACATCGGTGATCAGCACCTTGCCGCCGCCGTCCACGACGGCCTGGGCAGCCGCCGCTCCGAGGCCGCGGGCCCCACCGGTGATGACGACGACCTTGCCGCTCAGATCCACAACAGCCACGGTTCCACACCCTCGTCCTGACGCATACGACTGATCGCTATATGACTAATCGGCATACGCCGATCGCGGCGTCAGTCTGCCAGAGAGGCCAGGGCCCGCGACACCCCCTCTTCCTTCGGTCCCAGGAACCGCGGATCCGGGCGGAAGGCCGCGTCCAGGGCCGCCTTGCCCGCCGCGAAGACCTCGCGGGCCCCGCCGTAGTACCAGGTCGCGTCGTGTACGTCGTCCACCCCGACCCCGTACGAGTCCACCCCCGCGGCCCTGCACAGCGCGACCGCCCGGCGGATGTGGAAGCCCTGGCTGATCAGCACCGCCCGGTGCACGCCGAAGACCTCCTTGGCCCGGACGCAGGAGTCCCACGAGTCGAAGCCCGCGTAGTCGCTGACGATCCGGCCGTCCGGCACTCCGTGTTCCGTCAGATACGTGCGCATCGCGTCGGGCTCGTCGTACTCGGTGCGGCTGTTGTCGCCGGTGACCAGGACGACCTTGATCCTTCCCGCGCGGTAGAGCTCGACGGCGGCGTCCAGCCGGTCGCGGAGGTACGGGGTCGGGCGGCCGTTCCACAGCAGCCCGGCGCCGAACACCATCGCCACCTCGGCGGCGGGCGCGTCCGCGGTGGTCCGCAGCCGGGGCCCGGCGGACGCGTGCGTCCACGCCGAGGGCAGCAGGGCCAGCACGCAGCCCGCCATCACCACCTGGACGGCCCGCCGCCGGGCCCGTACGGTCCGGGGCACCCCGATCCGGACGGCCTTCAGCCGCTCCCGCGCCGCCCCCGGCAGAACTCGTAGCCGACCTCGTAGCCCTGCGCGCCTCAATGCGATCCCCTTGTCGGTGCTGCGGATGTCATGCCGGTGTCCCGTCGTCTACGGACGCGTGTGCGGTCCGGGCGGTTGCCCGCCGTGGAGGGCCGGCAGCTCAGGACAGGCCCCTCACCACGGCGTACGCCGCTCCCCGCCCCAGCGCCGGAAGCAGGCAGGAGATCCACGCCGGCGCGCCCGCCACCGGGTGCGGGTGCCCGTACAGGGCGGGGAGGTGCAGGGCGAGGGCGAGCAGCAGCGCGGCGGTCCAGCAGAGCCGCGCGCGCCCGGAGCGCGGGAGGGCGCGCAACTCCTCCGGGTCCATCACCGCCGTGGCGGCCAGCCCGGCCCCCAGCACGAACAGCATCAGCAGCGTGGCCAGCAGGACCGCCTTGCGGGCCTCGTCCACCTGCGGGAACGGTTCCCAGGACCCCGGACCGGCCACGGACCGCAGGTCCTTGCGCTCGTCCACCCGGCCCTCCAGGGCGGGTTGCGAGGGTGCGTGGAGGAGCAGTACGCGGTCCCCCGCCTTCGGCTCCGCGTAGGTGTAGGCCGACGCCCGGACCGGCTCCGCGCTTCCCGGGACGGTCAGTTCGAGCCGGGAGGTCCACCCCAGCACCCGGCCCTCGCTGGTGTGGGCCTGCACTCCCGAGGGTGCGTGCGCCACCACGGCCGCCGCCACCACCGCGCCGGCGCGCCGCAGTTCGGGTTCCGGCTCCCGGTGGTGCTGCTGGAAGGAGGCCACGAGGAGGGTCGCGGACGCCAGGGCGATGAGCAGCCAGACCGTCACCTCACGCGCCCGCACGCCGAACGCCCCGGGGCGGGTGGTCACACCCGACCGGCCCCCGGACTTCGGGCCGGACCCCCCGGGCCCGAGCCACTCCGCGCCGCGCGCGCCCGGCCCGGACACCCCCGCGCCGGACCGCGCCGGACCGGCCTCACGCTGCGCCCAGGCCGCCAGGGCCGTGCTCAGGACGGCGGCGCCGGCGGCGGTCCAGCCCCAGAGGGCGATCCGGCCGAGCAGGTCGCCGGAGCCCCACGCACCGAGCGACAGCACGCAGGCGACGGCGGCCGCACCGCCGGACAGCCACGCGCAGCCGCGGGCCGCCCGGCTCACGAACCCGTTCACGGCTCCCCCGCGCATCCCCGCACCGCCCACCCGTCACCGCGACTGTCCCCGCACCCCTGTTTCCCGCGACCGTCTCACACCCGCCCGGCACGCCGTCCCCGGCCCCGTCCCCGAACCCCGCCCCCGGCCCGCGCCTCTGGCCCCGTCCCCGCGCCGCCGGCACCCCGCACGCCCCGATCCCACCCCCGCCGTCCACCCCCCTGTGAGCAGGCGGAAAACACCCGTCATCCCGGCGCAACGCATCGGCAACCTGCCGCCCGCAGGATCGGTTCATGACGGAGCCGGCGCACCCTCCCGAATTCCCGCCCCCGCCCCTCCCCTTGCCGTTGCCCCTGCCGCCCGCGACCACGGCGGAGCTGCTGACCCGGATCACCGCCCAGCTCGGTACGCAGCTCAGCGGTCTGCGCCCCCGACACCACGCAGGAGTCCTCCCATGCAGCAGCCCGCCCTCGTCGCCGTGGCCCACGGCAGCCGCGATCCGCGCGCCCTCCACACCGTCGAAGCCCTGCTCGAACGGGTCCGCGAGCTCCGCCCCCGCCTCGACGTCCGGCTCGGCCACATCGAGCTGAACCACCCGCTGCTGGAGCACACCCTCGAGCGGGCCTCCGGAGCCGCCGTCCTGGTGCCGCTGCTGCTCGGCCGCGGCACCCACGTCAAGCGGGACCTGCCGGCCGCCGCCGCCCGCGCCGGGCACCTGCGGACCCGGGTCGCCGCCCCGCTGGGCCCGCATCCGCTGCTCGTCGAGGCCCTGTACGAGCGGCTCGTGGAGGCCGGCTGGAGCGCCGGGTCGGCGGTGGTGCTGGCCGCCGCCGGGTCCCGCGACCCCGACTCCGCCGCCGACGTGCGGGCCACCGCCGACCTGCTCTCGGAACGGCTCGGCGGGGTGCCCGTGATGCCCGCCTACGCCTCGGGCACCGCGCCCTCCGTGCCCGGCGCCGTGCGGGCCCTGGCCGCGCGGGGCCTCCACCGGGTCGCGGTCGCCTCCTACTTCACCGCCCCGGGCCGCTTCGCCACCGCGAGCGCCGCAGCCGCGCCGGGGCCGGCGGCCGCACCGCTGGGGGCCCACCCCGCCCTGGCCCGGCTGGTGCTCCAGCGCTACGACGAAGCCCTGGCCGCGCTCGCAGGACCCGTAGGACGGGAGCAGTCGCGGGAGCAGCCGCTCGAACTGGCCACCGCGTAACGGCCGGGTCGGGTCCCAAACGCTCGGATTGCTCCTCTTGACTCGTCTTGTCGGTTCGTGCGGTTACCGTTTGACCATGGAAGGCATGGAAGGCACCACCGCACCTGTCCGACCCGCCCTCGACCTGCCCGGCGAGCCGTACGATCCCGCCGACACGGAGCGCTGGGCCACCGAGCCCGACAAGCGGCCCGGGCGGACCGCCTTCCAGCGCGACCGGGCCCGCGTGCTGCACTCCGCCGCCCTGCGCCGGCTCGCCGGGAAGACCCAGGTGGTGACTCCGGGGACGCGTTCGTACGACTGGGACGCGAGTCCCCGTACGCGGCTGACGCACTCCCTCGAGTGCGCCCAGGTCGGCCGCGAGCTCGGTGCCGCGCTCGGCTGCGATCCCGATCTGGTCGAAGCCGCCTGCCTGTCCCACGACATGGGGCACCCGCCCTTCGGCCACAACGGCGAGGAGGCGCTCAACGAGTTCGCCAAGGACTGCGGCGGCTTCGAGGGCAACGCCCAGTCGCTGCGGCTGCTGACCCGGCTGGAGCCGAAGCGGTTCGTCCCCGATCCGGCGAGCGGGGAGCTGGTCAGCGTCGGGCTCAACCTCACCCGGGCCTGCCTGGACGCCGCCACCAAGTACCCCTGGGCGCGCGGGGACCACCCCACCGACCCGGGCTCGGTGAAGTTCGGGGCCTACGAGGACGACCTGCCGGTCTTCGCCTGGCTGCGCCGCGGTGCGCCCGCGGACCGCAAGTGCTTCGAGGCGCAGGTGATGGACTGGTCGGACGACGTGGCGTACTCCGTCCACGACTTCGAGGACGGCCTGCACGCCGGGCACCTCGACCCGAACCTGCTCTTCGCCGAGCCCGAGCGCACCGAGATCTGGCGGGTGGCCATCGGCCGGTACGTGCCCTCCGACACCGAGCCGGAGGAGCTGCGCGAGGCGCTGGACCGTTTGATGGAGCAGGAGTGGTGGCCGCACGGGTACGACGGCTCGGCCGTGGCGCAGGCCCGGCTGAAGGACGCGACCAGCCAGCTGATCGGGCGGTTCTGCCTGGCCGCCGAGGGCGCCACCCGGCAGGCGTACGGGACGGGCCGGCTGACCCGGTACGCGGCGGAGCTGGTGGTGCCGCGCGAGGCGCGCAACGAGTGCGCGGTGCTGAAGGCGGTGGCCGACCTGTACGTCATGCAGCGCGACGAGCAGGAGCGGATCCGAGCCGATCAGCGCATCGTCCTGGCCGAACTCGCGGAGGCCGTCAGTGCCCGCGCGCCCGAGGGACTGGACCCGCAGTTCCGTGCGATCTTCGACGCGGCTCCGGACGACCGGGCCAGGAAGCGGGCGGTCGTGGACCAGATCGCGGCCCTCACGGACGCCTCCGCGCGCTCCCTGCACGCCCGCCTCACCCAGCGCACGCGACGCGCCGAAGGGTGAGCCGATCGGGCCACTCCCCCTTCACGCGGCACGCTGGGTGCGGGACGCTCGCATGTGGTCGCATGTGGCGCAGAGGTTATGAGGAGGCATCAGGTGGTCGACGCACACCGGACGTTCGTCATCGTCGGCGCAGGGCTGGCCGGGGCTAAGGCGGCCGAGACGCTGAGGTCCGAGGGGTTCACGGGGCGGGTGATCCTGATCGGCGACGAGCGCGAGCATCCCTACGAGCGCCCCCCGCTCTCCAAGGGCTACCTGGCGGGCAAGGAGGAGCGCGACAGCGTCTTCGTGCACGAGCCGTCCTGGTACGCGGCCTCCGACATCGAGCTGCACCTCGGCCAGCCCGCGGTCCACCTCGACCGGGAGGCCAAGAAGGTGGTCCTCGGCGACGGCACGGCGCTGCCCTACGACAGGCTGCTGCTCGCCACCGGCGCCGAACCGCGCCGGCTCGACATCCCCGGCACCGAACTCGTCGGGGTGCACCACCTGCGCCGGCTCTCGCACGCGGAGCGGCTGCGCAAGGCCCTGGCGGGCCTCGGCCGGGACAACGGGCACCTGCTGATCGCGGGGGCCGGCTGGATCGGCCTGGAGGTCGCCGCGGCGGCCCGCGGCTACGGGGCCGAGGTCACCGTGATCGAGCCGGCGCCGACCCCGCTGCACGCGGTGCTCGGCCCGGAGGTCGGCCGGCTCTTCGCCGACCTGCACACCGAGCACGGGGTCCGCTTCCACTTCGGCTCCCACCTGACGGAGATCGTCGGGCACGACGGCATGGTGCTGGCGGCCCGTACGGACGACGGGGAGGAGCACCCGGCGCACGCCGTCCTCGCGGCGATCGGGGCCGCCCCGCGGACCGCGCTGGCGGAGACCTCGGGCCTGGCCCTGGTGGACCGGGAGCACGGGGGCGGGATCGCCGTGGACGCCTCGCTGCGCACCTCGGACCCGGACGTGTTCGCGGTCGGGGACGTGGCAGCCGCGCACCACCCGGTGCTGGGGGCCCGGCTGCGGGTGGAGCACTGGGCGAACGCGCTCAACGGGGGGCCGGCCGCCGCGCGGGCGATGCTGGGGCAGGAGGTCTCGTACGACCGGGTTCCGTACTTCTTCTCCGACCAGTACGACGTGGGCCTGGAGTACTCGGGGTACGCCCCGGCGGGCGGCTACGACCAGGTGCTGATCCGCGGGGACGCGGGCAAGCGGGAGTTCATCGCCTTCTGGCTCTCGGACGGCCGGGTGCTGGCCGGGATGAACGTGAACGTGTGGGACGTGACCGAGGACATCCAGGCCCTGATCAGGTCGAAGGCGCCGGTGGACCGGGAGAAGCTGTCGGATCCGTCGATTCCGCTTTCGGTCCTGGTTCCGGCGGAGGGGGTCTGACGGGATTGTCTCCGCCCGGCCGTAGACTTCACGCGTGGCAGGACGGATCAACGACGACGACGTGAAGGCGGTACGGGACGCGGTCCCGATCGACGCCGTGGTCTCGGAGTACCTCCAGCTGCGCAACGCCGGCGGCGGCAACCTCAAGGGCCTCTGCCCCTTCCACGACGAGAAGTCCCCGTCCTTCCAGGTCAGCCCCAGCAAGGGCTTCTACCACTGCTTCGGCTGCCAGGCGGGCGGGGACACCCTCGACTTCGTCATGAAGATCGACCACCTCTCCTTCTCGGAGGCGGTGGAGCGGCTCGCCGGCCTGGCCGGCATCACCCTGCGGTACGAAGAGGGCGGCTACACCGCCGGCACCAGCGGGCGCGGCGAGCGCATCCGGCTGGTCGAGGCGCACAAGGCCGCGGCCGCGTTCTACATGGACCAGCTCGGCAGCGCCGAAGCCGAGATCGGCCGCAAGTTCCTGGCCGAGCGCGGCTTCGACCAGGCCGCCGCCCAGCACTTCAGCGTCGGCTACAGCCCGGCCGGCTGGGACCACCTGACGCGCTTCCTTCGCGGCAAGGGCTTCAGCGACAAGGAGCTCATCACCTCGGGCCTGGCCCAGGACAGCCGCAGCGGAAAGCCCATCGACCGCTTCCGCGGCCGGCTGATGTGGCCCATCCGCGACATCAGCGGCGAGGTCGTCGGCTTCGGCGCGCGCAAGCTGCGCGAGGACGACAACGGCCCCAAGTACCTGAACACCCCCGAGACGGCGATCTACAAGAAGTCCCAGGTGCTGTACGGCATCGACCTGGCCAAGAAGGAGATCGCCAAGACCTCCCGGGCCGTGGTGGTCGAGGGCTACACCGATGTCATGGCCTGCCACATGGCCGGGGTCACCACCGCGATCGCCACCTGCGGCACCGCCTTCGGCGGCGACCACATCAAGATCCTGCGCCGGCTGCTCATGGACAACGCGACCGCCGAGGTGATCTTCACCTTCGACGGGGACGCGGCCGGGCAGAAGGCCGCGCTGCGGGCCTTCGAGGACGACCAGAAGTTCGCCGCGGAGACCTCCATCACCATCGCCCCCGGCGGCATGGACCCCTGCGACCTGCGGCTGGCCAAGGGCGACGCGGCCGTGGCGGACCTCGTCGAGGCGCGCACCCCGCTGTTCGAGTTCGCGCTGAAGCACATCGTGGCCCGGCACAACCTGGAGAACCCGGCGGGGCGGGCGGCCGCGCTGGAGGAAGCCGCCCCGGTCATCAAGAAGATCAAGAACGTCGCGATCCAGCACGAGTCGGCGGTGCAGCTCGCGGGCATGCTGGGCATGCGCGACGAGCAGTTCGTGGTCAAGCGGATCGCCCAGCTCGACCGCTGGGCCCGGGAGCGCGGCAACCAGCCCCAGCAGCAGCGCCGGGGGCAGGCCGACCACGCGTACGAGGACATCCCGGCGCCGGCCGCCACCCCCTCGGGTCCCGCGCTGAACCTGCGCAGCCCCGCCGCCCGTACCGAGCGCGAGCTGCTCAAGCTGGCGCTCCAGCGCCCCGCCCTGGTCTCCCCCGCCTTCGACGCGTACGGGATGGACGAGTTCACCGCCCCGCCGTACGCGGCGGTCCGCCAGGCCATCCTGGACGCCGGCGGCGCTTCGCTCGGCACCGAGGACTACGTGACCCGGGTCCGGGACGCCGCGCCGAACGACACCGTGCGCGCGCTGGTCACCGAACTCGTCGTCGAGGCCATCCACGCGAAGAACGTGGACGAGGTCTACGCCGGGGTCCAGCTGGTCCAGGTCAGGCTCCGCGCGGTCGACCGCCGGGTCCAGGAGATCCAGGGCACCCTGGCCCGCCTCGGCCACCAGGGCGCGCCGGAGCAGCTGGCGGCGGTCCAGGAGGAGTTGTGGGTCCTCCAGCAGTACGGCCAGCGCCTGCGCAACCGCGGCGCGGAAGGCCTCTAGGTCCCAGCGGCGTTCCGCTGTCCGGCCCGGCCAGGGGCGTCGCGCCCGTTCCGCCCGGCCTCATCGGTGATCGTCATGCGCCTTCTCCGCGGGCGGCCGCCACCGCCACCGCGGCGATGCGCGGCACGAGGGCCGGAGTCGGCGGCTGGGCCAGGAGGAACACCCAGGCGAAGGCGGTCCCGAGCACTGCGGCGTGAACCAGCGCGGGGTCTGCCCGCACGGCCAGTTCGCCCCGCGCGAAGGCCCGTTCGAGCAGGTCCGCCACCTGCACCCGCTCGCCGGCGATGAAGGTTTCCTGGAAGCGCGCGGCGATGTCCGGCTGCTGCTTCAGGTCCGCGAGCAGGCCGGGGGTCGCGGCGGCGACCACCGGGTCGGAGAAGATCCCCAGGATCAGCTGCGCGAGGGCGGCGAGGTCTCCGGTCAGCGATCCGGTGTCCGGCAGCGGCCGCGGTTCCCGCCCGTGCACGAGCGCGGAGAAGACCAGCTCGCCGCGCGAGGCGTGGCGGCGGTAGATGGCCGCTTTGCCCACGCGCGCTCGGGCGGCCACGGCGTCCACGGTCAGCGCGGCGTATCCCACGTCCAGCACCAACTCGCGCACCGCGTCACGGATCGCGTCGTCCACGCGGCTGTCCCGCGGCCGGCCAGGAGATCCCGCGCTACCTGGGCTGGACCCTGGCGGCGTGGGTCCTCCTCTGCGGCTGGATCCTCGAACCCTCCGGCTTCCCCCTCGGCCTCGTCCCGACCGCACTGCTCCTCCTCGCGCACCGCGCGCGCCCGGAGGCCCGCCCCGATCCGAAGGACACGCCCTAGCGGCGCAGCCAGTCGCCGCCCGGGATGGGGGTGCCGGAGCGGGCGAGGCGGTGGGCCAGGGGCGGGGCCGCCAGGTAGACCCAGGCGCGGACCGGGGTGCCGTCGGGGCGCAGGGCCTCGCGGGCGGTGCGGTCGTAGATGTTGGCGGGGTGTCCCGGGCCCGCGTACTCCTCGAGCAGGTCGAGCGCCGCGAGGAGTTCCGCGTAGGCCCCGGGGGCCGGGGTGATCAGCTCCCCGGCTATGGCGGAGCCGGGGCGGTCCACGGCGTACGGGTATCCGGGGCCCTCGTACAGGGCCGCGTCCGGGAGGCGGGCGGGCTCTTCGGCGGCCGTGCGGCCGCGCAGGAACAGGTCGTGGTTGACCTCGCCGGGGCGCAGGGTCCCGTAGACGAAGAACGGGAGCTCCTCCCGCTCCTCCCGCCCCTCCCGCTGCGGAATCGTTCCTTCGCCCTGGCCTTCCGGCCGATCGGCCGATGTCATGCGGCCCTCCCTCGATTCAGACTGATCTGCTGCTGAGCGGACTCCCGGCGACCACGGTCCACCCGGCCGTGGGGCACCGACCGTGGGACACCGGCCGTGGGACACCGACCGTCGGCCGGGGCCGAAAGTCCCGACTTCGGCCGCAGGAGCCCGCGTACGCACCGCTGTTACACGACCGCCCGGTCCCCGTGACCGACGCCGCCTACCGTCAGTCTGCCTCGCCGCCCGCCGCCCTCCCCCACCACCCGACGGTTCCGCCTCCCATGACTCGACCGACACTCCGCAGCCTCGCCGCCGCCCTGCTCTGCATCGGCCTCGGCGGCTGCGCCGCACCCGGCGGCCTCGGGCCCGGCGAGGTCGCGCCGCCCGTGTCCTCCCAGCCCCAGCCGAAGCCGCTGTGGCCCACCTGGACCGACTCCCCGAGCTCCGGCGGCACGCCGGTGGCCGGCCGGGTGCCGCCGCCGAAGCCGCTCGAGGGCGCTCCGCCCGTCGGGCCGGAGGGGATCGAGAAGATCGACGTGATGGCCGTGCTCCGCGCGGACAAGGGGATGAAACGCTTCGGCGACGGGAAGACCATCGAGGAGCCGGGCAAGGCCGGGGTCCGCCCGGCCCGGTTCGCGGACCTGACGGGCGACGGGAAGCCCGAGCTGATCGTCGCCGTCGACACCCCGACCGGGCGGTCGGTGCTGAGCGTCTACACCGCGGTCGGCAGGACGGTCGTTCCCATCCTGTCCACCAGCGGCCGGCGCCTGCGCGCCGAAACCGTCGGCACCGACCTGCTGGTCCGCACCACCGACGACGACGGCTCCGCGCACGACATCCGCTTCCACTGGGACGGCCAGCGGATGAGCGTCCTCAGCGACGAGCACAAGTTCGGCAACGCCATCCCCGCCCCGGGCTCCGGCACCTGCCCGGCCCCGCCGCCGTCCGGCCCCGCATCCTCCGCCCCCACCCACCGGGCGGCCAGGTGAAGCGCTTCCTGCTCCGCTGCCGCCGCCTCCCGCACACCCTCGGGCTGCGCTGGAAGATCGCCGTCCTGCTCGCGGCCGGCTGCTCGCTCGTCGCCCTCACCATCGGCGTCCTCATCCACGAGGCCCGCGCGGACCAGGTGGCCGACGCGGCGCGCAAGAGCGCCCTCGCGCAGCTCGTCCGGGTGCGGCAGGTGTACGAGCTCACGGGCCAGCTCGACTTCGACAAGGTCGGGGAGGCCGACGCCCGCCTCGACTGCCCGAGCCTGCCGGAGCCCCTGCGGCAGGCCGCCCTCTCCGGGCAGCGCACCACCTACCTGGACCTGCACGGCCGCCACCCGGCGGTGTGGGCCGCCCGGCCGGTCGGCGGCGACCAAGTGCTCTCCGTACGCCAGCCGCTGGTGGAGGAGCGGGCCGAACTGTGGGAACTGGACCAGAAGCTGATGGCCTTCGGCGTGATCGTCGTCACCCTCGCGGCGATCGGCGGGGCGGCGCTGGCCAGCCGGCTGAGCAAGGACCTGCGGTCGGCGGCCGAGACGGCCCGGCGGATCAGCACGGGCGAACTGGACGCGCGGATCGGCCCGTCGGGCGTGCCGGGGACGCGGGACGAGGTGGCCGAGCTGTCCGCGGCGGTCGACACGATGGCGGCGAGCCTGCAGCGGCGGCTGGTGGCGGAGCAGCGGTTCACTGCGGACGTGGCGCACGAACTGCGGACCCCGCTGACCGGTCTGCACACCGCCGCCGAACTGCTCCCGCCGGGGCGGCCCACGGAGCTGGTGCGCGACCGGGTCGCGGCCCTGCGCACCCTGACGGAGGACCTCCTGGAGGTGGCCCGGCTGGACGGGGACCGGGAGGTCGCCCAGCTGGACGCCCACCCGCTGGGGCCGCTGGTGGTGGCGATCACCCGGCGCTCGGGGGTGGAGGCCCGGGTCCTGGGCGCCGCCGCCGCCGACGACGGCAACGGCACGGTCCGCGTCCGCACGGATGCCCGGCGGCTGGAGCGGATCCTGACCAACCTGCTGGCCAACGCCCGCAGGCACGGCCGGGACCCGATCACCGTGACGGTGGCCGGCAACACGGTCACCGTCCGGGACCACGGGCCGGGCTTCCCCCGGACCCTGCTGCGGGACGGCCCGCAGCGGTTCCTGACGGGCGCGGCGGAACGCGGCCAGGGCACCGGCCTGGGCCTGACCATCGCCCTGGGCCAGGCCCAGGTCATCGGCGCCCGGATCACCCTCACCAACCCCGCCCCCACCGGGGCCTCGGCCACCGTCACCCTGCCTCCGGCCTGACCAATCCAGCCCCGCCGGCGTTTGAGGCGCGGGGTCCGGGGCGGAGCCCCGGGAAACGGAGAAAGGGCGGGGCGGGGACAGGCTCCGCGCAGCGGCGACCCGCACCCGCGAGGCCACGTCACCCGGACGGGGTGGGGCCCCACAAATGCCCCCGCACCTCACCCCACCTGCGAGAACAGGCCGTCAATCCCACCCTCCACCGCCAATCTGACACCACATCAGCAGGCGCCCGCCCCCGCTCCCGGGTTACCTCGGAGACACGACCCCGTGTCCACAGGAGCCCCCATGCGCCGACGCACCGCCCACGTGCTCACCGCCACCGCGCTGACCGCCGTCGCGTTCACCGGCCCGGTGGCCGGCGCGGTCGCCGCCGCGGACCTGGGCATGGCGGGCTTCGGCATGACGGGTTTCGTGGCCGGCGACTTCGCCCCGCTGGAGGTCTGGCCCAAGTCGGCCGCCCCCGGGACCACCGTCACCGTGAACACCAAGGCCTGCGGTCCCGGAAGTCGTGCCGAGGGCGACGCCACCACCGTCGGGGGCGGCCGCTTCACCCTGACCCCCGGCACCCACAAGGAGGTGGTCGTGGGGCAGTTCCAGGTCTCCCGCGGAGCCCACCCCGGCACCCACGCGATCGGAGCCACCTGCGCGAACGGCAAGTTCGCCACCGGCGACCTGATCGTCACCGAGCACGACCGCGCCCCCCAGGGCCACGTGCGCACCGGGGTGGGCGGTGGCACGACCACCACCACCGACCCCGTCAAGATCGCGGCGGGAGCGGCAGTGCTGGCCGCAACCGCCGTCGGCGGTACCTGGTTCCTGCGTCGCCGGGCGAGCGGCACGCGGAACTGACGGACGCCCACCGCGGCTCCGGCCGCGGTCCGACCGGTACCGTCCCCCGTCGCCCGCCCCGCGAGGTCCCCCCGTTCGCGGGGCCGGGCGACGGCCAGTCACCAGGTTCACGTCGCACATCACACGTCACCAAGCCGAGGGGGCCGCATGGAGGCAGAGGCACGCCGCGCCCGCGCCCGCGCCGGCGGGCTCGTCGCGCTCGCCGCCTGCGTCGGCGTCTGGCTCATCGGCAGCGGCTCCGGCGAGCCCGTCCGGCCGCCGCTGCCCTCCCCCGGTGAGGCACTGAGCGCACAGGCCCGGTTCCCCGGGGCCATCGCCGCGCTCCCCGGTTCCCCGCCCACCCGGATCCGGATCCCCTCCATCCGGGTGGACGCCCCGCTCACCGGGCTCGGGCTGCAGGCCGACGGCAGTCTCGAAGTGCCGCCGCCCGCCCGCCGGGACCTGGCGGGCTGGTACCGCGAGGGCACCACCCCGGGGGCCACGGGCACCGCCGTAGTCGCCGGGCACGTGGACGACGCCACCGGGCCGGCCGTCTTCTACCACCTCGGCGCGCTGCGCCGGGGCGCCCTGATCGAGATCGCCCGCGCTGATGGACGTACGGCCATGTTCACCGTCCACGCGGTGGAGGTCTACGACGCCAAGGCCTTCCCCGACTCCCGCGTGTACGGGTCCGCACCGCGCGCCGAGCTCCGCGTCATCACCTGCGGCGGGGGCTTCTCCCCGCGCACCGGCTACCAGGGCAACGTGGTCGTCTTCGCCCACCTGACGGGCACGTACTAGGCCGTCCGGCCGGTGGTGCGGACGACGGCCTGCTCGCCGTGGGGTCCGAACAGGTGCAGGATCTCCACCACCTCGCCCTCGGCGGGGCCGAACCAGTGGGGCTCGCCCGTGTCGAACTCGGCGACCTCCCCGGGGCGCAGGGTGAGGCTCCGCTCGCCGATGACGAGGTGGAGCTCGCCGGCGAGCACGTAGAGCCATTCGTAGCCGGCGTGGGTGACCAGCCTCGGCTCCCGGTACGCGAGCACCTGCTTGAAGACCTGGACCCGGCCCGGGTACGTCGTCAGGGGGACGAGGACGCTCCCGTCCCGGTGGCGGGGCTTCAGGTGGACGCGTGCGTCACCGGTGGCCGGGGCGGCCACGAGCTGGTCCAGGGCCACGCGGTGGGCCCGCGCGAGCGGGATGAGCAGTTCGAGCGTCGGGCGCCGTTTACCGGACTCCAGACGGGAGAGCGTGCTCACGGAGATCCCGGTGGTCCGCGCGAGCGCCTCCAGGGTGAGGCCGCGCCCGCGGCGCAGGGCGCGCAGGCGCGGGCCGATGGCGTCGAGGGTGCGGGCGAGCTCGGCGGGGTCGTCGGCTGCGTCGGCTCCGGTGGGTTCCGCGGGTCCGGCCTCCCTGTTCATGGGCCCATTTTTACGGGCCAGTGCTGCGACCCGGCAAACCCTTCCGGTCACAGCACTAGAACGCCGGCGCGTACCAGCGGCGGTGGACGTACGGCTCCACGCACAGGACCGCGGCGCCCGCCACGGCTCCGACCAGGAGCGAGGTCCAGCCGCCCCCGGCGACGAGCGCGCCGGCGCAGGCGGCGGCCACGACCAGCGGCCGGGCCAGGGTCAGCGGGCCGAGCCCGACGACCATGGCGAGGGTGCTGGCCCGGTACGGCAGGGTGAAGTAGGAGGCGAGCGAGAGCCCGACGGCGAGGGCGTAGGCCCCGAGCGGGACGAGGAAGCCGGTGCCGCCTTCGGCCAGGGCCCCGTACGCCCGGTCCGGGTCCTCGGCGAGCAGCAGGACGGCGCCGGCCGTGAGGGCGGGGGCCAGCAGCAGGACGGAGCCGACGGCCAGTCCGCGCAGGGCCGCGCGGACGACGGCACGGTGCTTGCGGATCCGGGCGTCCCGGCCGGCGTAGGCGCGGAAGCCGCTGAACGCCGCGTCGACGAGCCCGAGGACGGCGAGCGGCAGGACCGGGTTCACCGCGCGGCCCCGGCGGCGGCCGCCGCCCAGGACTCGGCATCGTGCCCCGGCGGTCGGCCGCGCGTCAGGTGCTCCGCGCCCACGAGCCGGCGGGAGGATCGTCCGAGGGCCTGGCGCAGCGGGTCCTCCAGGTAGGGGCGGATGCCGAGGACCGGGCGCAGGGTGGTGCAGAAGGGGTTGGCCAGGCCCCGGGGCTCGTAGAGCAGCGGCCGGATGCCCGGTACGGTCGCGGCGCGCAGCAGGGTTTCGTCGGAGTGGGCGCGCCGGGCGGAGACGACCCCGTCGTGGCGGCCGAGCGGATGGCGCATGCGGGCGCGGTGGAACATCCAGGCGCCCACGGGTGCCAGCCGGGTGGCGGCGATGTCGAAGTGGCAGAAGGCGAGCGCCTGGGAGTCGGCCTGGGCCTCGAAGAACGCCGCGAGGGCGGGGCCGCGGAAGTGGTGCAGCACGCCGGTGGAGACGTAGACGGTGGCGACCTCCGGCAGGTCGAAGGCATTGCCGTGGACGAACCGGCAGTCGAGCCCCTCGGCGCGGGCCAGCCGGTCGGCCTCGGCGACGAGGGCGGCGTCGAGGTCGACGCCGATCAGCTCGACGTTCGGGCCGAGGGCGCCGGTGGACGCCAGCCAGCGGACGAGGTAGCCGAGCCCGGACCCGATGTCGACCAGGCGGAACCGGCCGCGGCGGCCGGCGATCTCGCGGATGGCCTCGAACAGCGGGTCCAGTACGTCCACCAGCCGTTCCCCGACGCGCAGCTCCTCGCTGAGCCGCTGCAGCTCGGTGTGGACGCCGATCATCAGCCGGTCCACGGCGAGCGGGTCGAGGACGTCGTCGGGGCCGACCGGCAGCCCTGCGACGATCCGGGCCGCACGCGGGTCCCCGGCCTCGTCGAGGCGGCGGACCACATCACCCCGGCGCACCGGCAGTCGCGCCCCGCTGAGCGGATCGGTGACGGTGATCAGGTCGGATATCTCGAGGTGGGGCACGACGCAGACTTTATCCCCCTTGCGGCCGGCCCTCCGCAGGTCAGCCCCACTGTTCGAGGCCCAGCTTGACCACCAGGGCCCCGACGACCGTCAGGAGGACCCCGCGGACGAATCCGCTGCCCTTCTTCAGTGCCATCCGGGCGCCGATCATGGCGCCGGCCAGGTTGAACACGGCCATCAGGGCCGCCAGTTGCCACAGCACCATGCCCTGGTAGGCGAACATGGCGAGCGCCCCGGCGTTGGTGCACACGTTGACGATCTTCGCGGTGGCGGAGGCCGTCACCAGGTCGAGGTGGAGCAGGGCCGTCAGCGCCAGGACCAGGAAGGTGCCGGTGCCGGGGCCGATGAGCCCGTCGTAGAAGCCGATGCCGAGGCCGGCGAGGGCGATGGTCAGCAGCACCCTCCGACGGCTGACAGGCGCGGCCCCGGGCGCGGTGCCGAAGGCGGGGCGGAAGAGGACGAACGCCGCGACGACCACCAGGACCGCCATGATCAGCGGGCGCAGCGCGTCCTTGCTGATGCCGCCGGCGAGGGCGGCTCCGCCCATCGAGCCGGCGAGCGCGGCCAGGCCGATGCGGACGGCGAGCTTCACGTCCACCGGGGTCTTGCGCAGGTACGAGACGGCCGCGCCCGAGGTGCCGACGATGGCCACGGCCTTGTTGGTACCGAGGACGGTGGCGGGGTGGGCGTTCGGCAGGCCGAGCAGCAGCGCGGGCAGGAGGAGCAGGCCGCCGCCGCCCACGACGGCGTCGATCCAGCCGGCCGCGGCGGCGGCCACGCACAGCACGATGATCATGGTGGTCGATATCTCAGGCACGCCCCGACCCTATGGAGCAGATGGCTGCATCGGCCATCAATCCCCGGAAACTTGCGCAAAGGTTGAGCTTCGCCCGCCAGGAACCCGATCCGGGGCGACGGGAGCCGCCGGCTCCACCACCACGGTCAACACACTGGCGACCACCACACTGACCAGCCCGAGCCCACCCGCGAGCCGCCTCCCCGCCGGCACGGACCCCCACGCCACCAGCACCGCCCTGGCAGGCGAGGCCCGAGGCCTACGATGCCGTGCCAAACCCGGCCCCGCCGACGCCAAACCCAGCCCCGCCAAACCTAGCCCCTCCGGCGTTTGAGGAGCGGGGTCCGGGGCGGAGCCCCGGGGAACGGTGGAAGGGCGGGTAGGGGACTCCGCCCGCGCAGCGGCCAGGGACACGGGCAGGGTGACGTGCAACGGGTGACGCACGGAGCGGCGACCTCTCGGGTGAGGGTGCAGGGGCGGAAGGGAAATCGGGCGTGGGCTCAGAACCCAAAGCACTCCGCATGGATCCGCCCCACCGGCACCCCGGCCCGCACCAGCGCGGCCATCGTGGCGTCCGCCATCCCCGGCGGCCCGCACAGGAACACGTCGTGCTCCGCCAGCCCCGGAACCAGCGCCGCCAGCGCCTGCGGGGCCAGCGGATCGAAGGCCGCGCCCGACGGCCCGAGCAGGTAGCGCAGCCCGGCCTGCCGTTCGGCGGCGATGGCCTCCAGTTCGGAGCGCAGGACGAGCTGTTCCTCGGCGCCCGCCCGGTAGAGCAGGGTGATGTCACCGGGCCCGCCGGGCAGCGTCTCGAACAGCGCCCGCATCGGGGTGATTCCGACCCCGCCGGCGATCAGCAGCACCTTGGTCCGGGTCCGCCGCGCCGCGGTGAGCGCCCCGAAGGGCCCGGTGGCCAGCACCCGGGTGCCGGGGCGCAGCCGCCGGATCCGGCGGGAGTGGCCCCCCAGCGCCTTCACGGTGATCCGCAGGGTGTTCCCGCGGACCGGCGCGGACAGCGAGAAGGGCAGCGCGGTGTGCCACAGCCTGCGCTGCAGGAACCGCCAGCGCAGGAACTGCCCCGGCTCGGCGCGCAATTCCGCGAGGTGCTCCCCGTACACCAGAACGGAAACCACCCCGGGCCCCTCCACCCGGACCTCGGCGACCCGCAGCGCGTGCCGCAGGGCCTGCCGTACGGGGACCACGGCCCGGTACCAGACCAGCAGGACGGCGACCACGGCGTGGGCGAGGGCCCAGAACCATACGACGGGCCCCAGGTCGGGCCCGGCGAGCTGGTGCCCGAAGGCGAGCGCGGCGGCGAGGTACACCAGGAGGTGGATCCCCCGCCAGGTTTCGTGACTGACCCGGCGGCGTACGGAGCGCGCGGAGCTGATGCCGACGGCGGCCAGCAGCACGGTCCCGGCCGCCGCGGCGGCCAGCGCCGGGTACCCGAGCAGCCCCCGGACGGCCGACAGCACGTCGATCCCCCCGTGCACGGCGTAGCCGCAGAGCGCGAAGGCCGCGTGCCCGAAGCAGAGCAGCAGGACGTGGCGGCCGCCCAGCGCGTGCCAGCGGGCGAGCCGGGCCGCGCCCACCCCGTGCTCGACGGCGGGGACCCGGGCCATGAGGAACAGCAGGACGAGCACCCCGTACCCGGCGAGCAGCCCGGACAGGTGCGCGGCGGTGGCGAACAGCGCGTCGAGCCGGGCGGAGGGCCGCACCTGCGCGGCCCACAGCAGCGCGACGGCCCCCGCCCCGCCGAGCATCCCGCCCTTGACCCGAACCGCCATGTCCCGCTCTCGCATACGGCCACGCTAAGGGGGGTCCGGCGGGCTCCCCGGCCCTCCCGGTGATCCTTAAGGCGGCCTTGAGGAACGCCTCACGGGCAGTTAACCCGCTCGCTGAGGTCGGCGTTCCGTCAGGGAAACAAGGGCGATGCCGTGGGGAAACAGCGGCCGCGCACTCTCGTGTCATGACCTCGGAACAGCAACGCGTGGTGGTGATCGGCGGCGGCCTCGCCGGCCTGCGGCTCGCCGCCCGGCTGGGCGGGGACGTACGCGTCCTCGGCGAGGAGGCGCACGCCCCCTACAACCGGGTCCTCCTCGCGGAGGTCCTGGCCGGCCGGTACGCACCGGAGGTGACGGCCCTGCCGGCCCCCGGACCGGCGCTGCGCCGGGGCGTGCGGGCGGTACGGATCGACCGGGCGGAGCAGGTCGTGCACTGCGACGACGGCTCGGTCGAGCGGTACGGCACCCTCGTCCTGGCCACCGGGTCGAACCCGGTCCTCCCTCCCCTGCGCGGCCTCTTCGAACCGGAGGGCCGCGATCTCCCCGCCGGGGTCCACGCGTTCCGCACCATGGACGACTGCCTGGCCCTGTCGGCGGCCGTACGTCCCGGCGTGCGCGCGGTGGTGATCGGCGGCGGCCTCCTCGGCGTCTCGGCGGCCCGCGCCCTGGCCGAGCGGGGCGCCCAGGTCGTCCTCGCCCAGCAGGGCGAACGCCTGATGGAACGCCAGCTCGACGCGGAAGCCTCCGAGATCCTGCACACCCACCTGACCGGCATGGGCATCGAGATCCACACGGAATGCAGGGTCCGCGGCCTGTCGACGACCCCGCACCCTGCCGGCGGCATCAGCCGAAATCCAGCCCCTCCGGCGTTTGAGGAGCGGGGTCCGGGGCGGAGCCCCGGAACGCCTCGCAGGGTCACCGGGGTCGAGCTCGCCGACGGCTACCGCCTCGACGCCGACATCGTCGTCCTCGCCTGCGGAGTCCGCCCCCGCACGGGCCTCGCCCTGGCCGCCGGCCTCGACGTCGGCAAGGGCGTCCTCGTCGACGACGAACTCCGCACCAGCGACCCCCGCATCCACGCCATCGGCGACTGCGCCGAGCACGCCGGCCGGGTCTACGGCCTGGCCGGGCCCGCCCTGGAGCAGGCCGAGGCCCTCGCCGGAGTCCTGCTCGGAACCGGCCGGGGACTCACCGCGGACCCCGCCTACAACGGGACCCGCGCCCTGACCCGCCTCACCCTCACCGCCGGCGGCGACCGGCCCCTCGACCTCGCCGCCTTCGGCGAGACCACCCCGCGCCCCGGCGACGACGTGGTCCGGCTCACCGACGCCACCCGCCGCACCTACCGCAAGGTCGTCGTCCGGGGCGACCGCCTCGTCGGCGGGGTCCTGCTCGGCGAACTCTCCAGCGTGGGCGCCCTCGCCCGCAGCTGGGAGGACGGCGCCCCCCTCACCGACCAGCACGGTCCGACCGACCTGCACCACCTGCTCACCGACGACGGAGGCTCCTGATCATGGCCGAAGCCACGCCCACCCCCGCCCCGGCCACCCCCCAGGCCCCCGCCCCCTCGATCCTGCTCATCGGCCACGGCATGGTCGGCCAGCGCTACCTGGAGGCGCTCGCCGAACTCGGCGCCACCGCCACGCACCGGATCACCGTGCTCTGCGAGGAGCCCCGCCCCGCCTACGACCGCGTGCACCTGACCTCGTACTTCTCCGGCAGCACCCCCGAGGACCTCTCCCTCACCCCCGCCTCCTTCATGGCGGAGCACGGGATCTCCCTGCACCTCGACGACCCCGCCGAGAGCATCGACCGCGACGCCCGCACCGTCACCTCCCGCTCGGGGCGGGTGTTCCCGTACGACGTGCTCGTGCTCGCGACCGGCAGCTACCCCTTCGTCCCGCCGGTCCCCGGCAAGGACGCCCCGGGCTGCTTCGTCTACCGCACCATCGAGGACCTCCTCGCGATCGAGGAGTACGCGAAGACCCGGACCACCGGCGCCGTGGTCGGCGGCGGACTGCTCGGGCTGGAGGCCGCCGGCGCCCTCCAGGGCCTCGGGCTCACCACCCGCATCGTGGAGTTCGCTCCCCGCCTGATGCCCGTCCAGGTCGACGAGGGCGGCGGCGCCGCCCTGCTGCGCACCATCGAGGACATGGGGCTCACCGTCCACACGGGCGTCGGCACCCAGGCGGTCCTCACCGGCCCGGACGGCGCGGTCAGCGGCATGAAGCTGTCCGACGGCTCCACGGTCGACACCGACCTGGTCGTCTTCTCCGCCGGGGTCCGCCCCCGCGACCAGCTGGCCCGCGAGAGCGGCCTCGCCGTCGGCGAACGCGGAGGCATCTCCGTCGACGCCCGCTGCCGCACCTCCGACCCGCACGTCTACGCCATCGGCGAGTGCGCGCTCGCCTCCGACGGCCGGGTCTACGGCCTGGTCGCCCCCGGGTACGAGATGGCGGAGACGGCCGCGGCCGACCTGCTGGGCCGCGAGAAGGAGTTCACCGGCGCCGACCTCTCCACCAAGCTCAAGCTCCTCGGCGTGGACGTGGCCTCCTTCGGCGACGCCCACGGCGCGACCGAGGGCAGCCTCGACGTCGTCTACTCCGACTCCCGCTCCGGTGTCTACAAGAAGGTGGTCGTCTCCGCCGAAGGCGTCCTGCTCGGCGGAGTCCTCGTCGGCGACGCCGACTCCTACGGCCTGCTGCGCCCGCTCACCGGCTCGGTACCGCCCGTCACCCCCGAGCAGCTGGTGCTGCCAGCCGGTGCCGGTGCGCCCGTCGCGCTGGGCCCGGCCTCGCTCCCGGACGGCGCGGTGATCTGCTCCTGCCACAACGTCACCAAGAAGGCCATCACCGCCCACACGACGGTGCCCGAGGTCAAGAAGTGCACCAAGGCGGGCACCGGCTGCGGCAGCTGCCTCAAGGTGATCGGCCAGCTGATGCCGCCGGCCGCCGACAAAGGTCTCTGCGACTGCTTCTCCTACACCCGCGCCGAGCTCTACGAGATCGTCCGCACCCTGCGCGTGACCTCGTACGAGAAGCTCCTCGACAGCCACGGCCGCGAGGAGGCCCGCGGCGGCGAGGGCTGCGAGGTCTGCAAGCCCACCGTCGGTTCGATCATCGCCTCGCTCGCCCCCACCCTCGGCGCGAGCGGCTACGTCCTGGACGGGGAGCAGGCCGCCCTCCAGGACACCAACGACCACTTCCTCGCCAACATGCAGCGCAACGGCTCGTACTCGGTCGTCCCGCGCATCCCCGGCGGCGAGATCACCCCCGACAAGCTCATCGTGATCGGCGAGGTGGCCCGCGACTTCGGCCTCTACACGAAGATCACCGGCGGGCAGCGCATCGACCTCTTCGGCGCCGCCATCGACCAGCTCCCCCGCATCTGGGCCCGGCTCGTCGAGGCCGGATTCGAGTCCGGGCACGCGTACGGAAAGGCCCTGCGGACGGTGAAGTCCTGCGTGGGCCAGACCTGGTGCCGCTACGGGGTCCAGGACTCGGTGCGGATGGCCATCGACCTGGAGCTGCGCTACCGGGGCCTGCGCGCCCCGCACAAGCTCAAGTCGGCGGTCTCCGGCTGCGCCCGCGAGTGCGCGGAGGCGCAGAGCAAGGACTTCGGGATCATCGCCACGGCGAGCGGCTGGAACCTCTACGTCGGCGGCAACGGCGGGGCCACCCCGCGCCACGCCGACCTCCTCGCGCAGGACCTGTCCGACGCCGAACTGGTCCGGCTCATCGACCGGTTCCTGATGTTCTACATCCGCACCGCCGACCGGCTGGAGCGGACCTCCACCTGGCTGGACCGGCTGGAGGGCGGCCTCGACCACCTGCGGGACGTGATCGTGCACGACTCGCTCGGACTGTGCGCCGAGCTGGAGTCCCTGATGGCCGACCACGTGGCGCACTACCGCGACGAATGGGCCGAGACCCTGGACGACCCGGAGCGGCTGCGCCGGTTCGTGTCCTTCGTCAACGCCCCGGGCGCACCCGACCCGAGCGTGAAGTTCGTCCCCGAACGCGGCCAGGTCAAGCCCGACCTGACCGTCCTCACCCTGGAACCCCTGGGAGGCACCCGATGACCGTGGAACTGCAGGTGGCCGAGGGCTGGCTCACCGTGTGCGAGCTCTCGGCGCTGATCCCCGGGCGCGGGGTGGCGGCGCTGCTGCCCGACGGGAGCCAGGCCGCCGTGTTCGTCGACCGCTCGGGACGCCCGTACGCCATCGGCAACCGGGACCCCTTCACCGGGGCGCAGGTGCTCTCGCGCGGGCTGATCGGCTCGGCCGGCGGGCGGCCCTTCGTGGCGTCGCCGCTGCTCAAGCAGCGCTTCGACCTGGAGTCGGGGCACTGCCTGGACGACGAGGAGGTGGCGGTCCGGACCTACCCGGTGCGGACCGCCGCGACCTCCGCCTGAGGCTCAGCCCTGGATCATCGACGGGTCCATCCACATGATCTCCCAGGTGTGCCCGTCGAGGTCCTCGAAGGCGCGGCCGTACATGGTGCCGTAGTCCTGGGCGTCGCGCGGCTCGGTGGCACCCGCCGCCAGGGCCGTGTCCACGGTCTCGTCCACCTTGGCGCGGCTCTCGGCGCTCAGACACAGCAGCACCGAGGTGCTGGTGGCGGTGTCGGCGATGGCCTTGTGGGTGAAGGACTTGAAGCGCTCCTCGGCCAGGAACATCGCGACGATGGTGTCGGTGATGGGCATCGAAGCGGTGCTCTCGTCGGTGAACTGGGCGTTGAAGGAGTAGCCGAGCTTCCCCCAGAAGGTCTTGGTGGCCTCGAGGTCCTTGACCGGCAGGTTGACGAAGATCATGGTGGAGGACATCGCGGTCTCTCTTCTCTCGGCGCGTGTGGTTGCGTTCCGTTGCTTTCGAGAGGTAGACCGCGGGTCCCCGGGGAACTCATCGCTCCCGGCGGAGTTTTTTCAGATTTCTTCGACGTCCTACGAAACCGCAGGTCAGGCCGTCATCGAGCGCAGCTCCAGGGCCGCCAGCGGTACGAAGCCCACCGTGCCCTCGCCGCGCAGCAGCTCCGGGCCGTCCCCGGCCAGCCGCTTGAGCATGGTCAGCGCGATCCGCTCGCCCACCGCCTTGGCCCGCTCCGCGTTCGGCCCCCGGTGCAGTCCGTCGATCGTGGCCCGCCACAGCTGCACCCAGCGGCCGAAGTCCTCGGCGGTCATCGCGCGGGCCGACTGGAGGGCCGCGTGCGGGGCGAAGGCGTTGCGCCGGTAGTCGGCGCTGCGGAAGAGGGCCCGCTCCCAGAAGTCGGTGATCCGGGGCAGGTGCACGTCGAGGTCGGTACCGGCGATCTCCGTGAAGAAGGGCCCGATCCGCGGATCGGCGAAGGCCGCCGTGTAGAAGCGACGCAGGACGACGTCGAGGTCGGCGCGGCCGGTGATGTCGGCGGTGCCGGCTGCGCCCGCTGCGCCCGCCGTGTCCGTTGCGTCCGCCGTGTCCGCTGCGTCTTCGGAGAAGTGGCTCATCACTCCACCATGCTCCCGCACCCGGCTCCTCCCCAGGGCAGAAAGTCCCCTATGGGGCCGCCCCGCTCCCCTTCCGCGGCACGGGGATTTCGGAATATCCCCCTCAGGAGGATTGACCTCGCGCCGGTCGCTCCCGCGTCATATGGAATTGACGTCACGTCAACTCGACGCTTCTAAGTTCCTGCACGCGTGCGTGACTCCCGCCCGACCGGGCGCGGAGCCCCTCCTCCACAGGAGTGACCGTGGAACGTCGTACCTTCCTTCGCGGGGCCGTCATCGGCTCCTCCGCCGCCGCCTTCGGCGGCACGCTGATGCACGGCGCGGCCTACGCGGCCCCCGCCCAGCCCGGCGCCGGTCCCTACGGGGCGCTCGGCGCCGCCGACGCCAACGGCATCATGCTGCCCGCCGGCTTCAGCAGCCGGGTGATAGCCCGCTCCGGCCAGACGGTCTCGGGCACCTCGTACACCTGGCACAGCGCCCCGGACGGCGGCGCCTGTTTCGCCGACGGCACGGGCTGGATCTACGTGTCGAACTCGGAGATCAACCCCTCCGGCGGGGCGAGCGCGGTGAAGTTCAACTCCTCGGGCACGGTCACCGGCGCCTACCGGATCCTCTCCAACACCCGCCAGAACTGCGCGGGCGGCAAGACCCCGTGGAACACCTGGCTGTCCTGCGAGGAGGTCAGCCTCGGCTACGTCTACGAGACCGACCCCTACGGCGTGAACGCGGCCGTGCAGCGCCCCGCGATGGGCCGCTTCAAGCACGAGGCGGCCGCCGCCGACCCGGTGCGCCAGGTCATCTACCTGACCGAGGACGAGAGCAGCGGCTGCTTCTACCGCTTCATCCCCACCACCTGGGGCAACCTCTCCTCCGGCACCCTCCAGGTCCTCAAGGCCGGCACCGCCACCTCCGGCTCCTTCACCTGGGCCAACGTCCCCGACCCGGACGGCTCGCCGACCGCGACGCGCAGCCAGGTCTCGGGCTCGAAGAAGTTCAACGGCGGCGAGGGCTGCCACTACGCCAACGACACGGTGTGGTTCACGACCAAGGGCGACAACCGCGTCTGGCAGCTCAACCTCACGAACAGCACCTACGAGCTGGCCTACGACGACTCCCTCGTGCCCGGCGGCGCGGCCCCGCTGACGGGCGTGGACAACGTCACCGGCTCCTCGTACGGCGACCTGTACGTGGCCGAGGACGGCGGCAACATGGAGATCTGCGTGATCACCCCGGACGACGTGGTCGCCCCCTTCCTCCGCATCACCGGCCAGTCCTCCTCGGAGATCACCGGCCCGGCCTTCTCCCCCGCCGGCAACCGCCTCTACTTCAGCAGCCAGCGCGGCACGAGCGGCAGCTCCACGGGCGGCATCACGTACGAGGTCACGGGCCCGTTCCGCACCTGACCACTGCTCCACATCCAGCCGCGCCGGGCCACATCCAGCCCCGCCGGCGTTTGAGGCGCGGGGGTCCGGGGGCAGAGCCCCCGGCAACGGCGCCGCACGGCACCACCAACCGCGCCCCGGCGGGTCTCGAACCCGCCGGGGCGCGGCCGTGTCACGACACCACGGCCCCACCCTTGAGCAGCGCAGCTCCAAGCGGCGTCACCGTGTGCAGCACGGCGTTGCCCCGCCGCAGCGTGGTGACCAGCCCGGCCTCCCGCATCACCCCCGCGTGCTGGCTCGCGGAGGCCAGCGACACCCCGGCCCGCCGTGCCAGCTCGCTCGTGGTGGCCCCGTCCCCGATCGCCTGGAGCACCACCGACCGGGTGTGCCCGACGAGCTTGCCCAGGGTGTGCTGGCGGTGCCGGCGCCGCTCCTCCGCCGGCCGGGCCGCCTCGCCGCCGGCCTGCGCCGAGGAGGGCTCGGCCGCCGCCGGATACACCAGTACGGGCGGCAGCTCCGGATCGTGCAGGGTCACCGCCGTGCGGCGGCAGAAGAAGGAGGGCTGGAGCAGGAGCCCGCGCCCCCGGAGCCGTACGTCCCGGTCCACGGGGTAGTCGCACTCCAGCACCGGGGCCCGCCACCGCAGCATCGGCGGCAGCGAGGCCAGCAGCTCGTCCGCGCCCCCGTCGAGCAGGGCCCGCCCCCGCGCGGCCCGCTCCGCCTCGATCTGGGCCTGGATGTGGCTCCAGTACGGCTCCACGGCCGCCCGGTGGTACCCGCGCAGCTCCCCCAGCAGCCGGGGCAGGTGCGCGGTGTCCCCCTCCATGAAGTCCCGCAGCCGCCGCGGGACCGGGGGCTCTGAGCCCCGGTACGGGCCCCCGCCGGCCGCCACCGGCATCCCGAAGGCCGCGGCCATGCCGGAGCCCGCCTCGACGCTCCGGCCGACCAGCGCGAGCTCGCGCCGCAGCCGCTCGGGGCGGATCCCGCGCAGTGCGTCGAGGCCCACGTCCCACCCGTACTGCCCCTCCGCGGGGGTCAGGAAATCGGGGAAATACCCGCGGCTCGGTATCAGCGCGCCGAGAAGTCGCGTTTCACCATTCAGCCTGGTGCGTGTTTCCGCACGCCAATCGCCGAAGAGCCGGGTATCGCGCCGGTCCCGTAAACGGTGAAAACTCAAGATGGTTTCCCACAACGCATCCGGACGCCCTGCCATCCTTACGCGTGCGAGGTCCACTCCCGTGAAATGGATACGCAGCACCCGAACCCCCACCTGTGCAACCGCAATCCCCCCGCCCCTCGAGTATGCACGCCGTCACACGTGGTCACCATGGCCTTTCAGCCACAGTTGAAACCCCTTTCGGCGAAGGTGTGACAACCGAAATCCTGTACTCCGCCGGGCACACTCCGGCGCGACCGAAACGCTCCGCGAAGGCCGTGGGGGGCTTTGCGGGGCCTGGCGGTCGGTCGCACCGGGAAGCGCCGACGTGTCCGGCGGATAGGCGACAGGCGGTGGACGGGTGGGGATCCGTCCGCCGCCTGTTGCCGTTAAGGCATCTGGAACAACATTGAACCAATACTGGGCCCCGGGAAGACCGGGGAACCACGTGGCCGGGGACGCCGGAGAACCCCCGAGAGCCCCCCGAAAATAGACGCGCCTGCCACCGGACGTCAGGGAACCCGGGGGCAGGCGCGGTCGAGGGGGCCCCGTCATCGGGGCCGCGGCGGGGTCAGCGGCTGTCGCTGCCCTTCGCGTCGGCGGCGGCGCGGCCGGCCTCCAGGCGCGCGACCGGAATCCGGAACGGCGAGCAGGAGACGTAGTCCAGGCCGACCTCGTGGAAGAAGTGGACGGACTCGGGGTCGCCGCCGTGCTCTCCGCAGACGCCGAGCTTGAGGTCGGGGCGGGTGGCCCGGCCGGCCTCCACGGCGCTGCGGACCAGCGCACCGACGCCGTCGCGGTCGATGGTCTCGAAGGGCGAGACCCCGAAGATGCCCTTCTCCAGGTAGGCGGTGAAGAAGCTGGCCTCGACGTCGTCGCGGGAGAAGCCCCACACGGTCTGGGTCAGGTCGTTCGTGCCGAAGGAGAAGAACTGCGCGGCCTCGGCGATCTGGCCGGCGGTGAGGGCGGCGCGGGGCAGCTCGATCATGGTGCCGATGGTCAGCCGCAGGTCGGTGCCGGTGGCGGCCTCGACCTCGGCGATGACCGCGTCGGCCTCCTCGCGGACGATCTCCAGCTCCTGGACGGTGCCGACCAGCGGGACCATGATCTCGGCGCGCGGGTCGCCCTTGGCGTTCTTGCGCTCGGCCGCGGCCTCGGCGATCGCCCGGACCTGCATCTTGAACAGGCCGGGGATGACCAGGCCGAGGCGGACTCCGCGCAGACCCAGCATCGGGTTCTGCTCGTGCAGCTTGTGCACCGCCTGGAGCAGGCGCAGGTCGTTCTCGTTGGCGTCCTTGCGGGACTCGGCGAGGGCGACGCGCACCGAGAGCTCGGTGATGTCGGGCAGGAACTCGTGCAGCGGCGGGTCGAGCAGGCGCACGGTGACGGGCAGCCCGTCCATGGCCTCGAACAGCTCGACGAAGTCCTTCTTCTGGAGCGGCAGGAGGGCACTGAGTGCCTCCTCGCGCTCGTCGTCGGTGTCGGCGAGGATCAGTCGCTCCACGAGTTCGCGGCGCTCACCGAGGAACATGTGCTCGGTGCGGCACAGGCCGATGCCCTGGGCGCCGAAGCGGCGGGCGCGCAGCGCGTCCTCGGCGTTGTCGGCGTTGGCCCGTACGCGCAGGCGGCGGACGCGGTCGGCGTAGGCCATGATCCGGTGCACGGCGGCGACGAGCTCGTCGGCGTCGTCGGCGCCGGCGTGCATGCGGCCCTCGAAGTACTCGACGACCGGGGACGGTACGACGGGTACCTCACCGAGGTAGACCTTGCCGGTGGAGCCGTCGATGGAGACGACGTCGCCCTCTTCGACGACCGTTCCGCCGACCGTCATGCGGCGGCGCTTGGTGTCGACCTCCAGGTCCTCGGCGCCGCAGACGCAGGTCTTGCCCATGCCGCGGGCGACGACGGCGGCGTGCGAGGTCTTGCCGCCGCGCGAGGTCAGGATCCCCTCGGAGGCGATCATGCCGTCCAGGTCGTCGGGGTTGGTCTCGCGGCGGATCAGGATGACCTTCTCGCCGGAGCGGGACCACTTGACGGCCGTGTAGGAGTCGAAGACGGCCTTGCCGACGGCCGCGCCCGGGGAGGCGGCGATGCCGCGGCCGAGCAGGGTCGTGCTGGCACCCTCGTCGAAGCGCGGGAACATCAGCTGCGCGAGCTGGGCGCCGTTGACGCGCTGGAGGGCCTCGGCCTCGTCGATGAGGCCCTGGTCCACGAGCTGGGTGGCGATGCGGAAGGCGGCGCCGGCGGTGCGCTTGCCGACGCGGGTCTGGAGCATCCACAGCTGGCCGCGCTCGATGGTGAACTCGATGTCGCAGAGATCCTTGTAGTGGGTCTCCAGCGTCGTCATGATCGTCATGAGCTGGTCGTACGAGACCTTGTCGATGGTCTCCAGGTCCGCGAGCGGCACGGTGTTGCGGATGCCCGCGACCACGTCCTCGCCCTGGGCGTTCTGCAGGTAGTCGCCGTAGACGCCCGCGTGGCCGGTGGCCGGGTCGCGGGTGAAGGCGACGCCGGTGCCCGAGTCGGGGCCGAGGTTGCCGAAGACCATGGAGCAGATGTTGACCGCGGTGCCCAGGTCGCTCGGGATGCGCTCCTGGCGGCGGTAGAGCTTGGCGCGGTCGGTGTTCCAGGAGTTGAAGACCGCTTCGACGGCGAGGTCGAGCTGCTCGCGGGCGTCCTGCGGGAACTCGCGGCCGGCCTGCTTGGCGACGATCTTCTTGAAGCCGGCGACCAGCTTCTTGAGGTCGGCGGCGTCGAGGTCGGTGTCGACCGTGACGTTCTTGGCGGCCTTGGCCTCGTCGAGGGCCTCTTCGAACAGCTCGCCGTCCACGCCGAGGACGGTCTTGCCGAACATCTGGATCAGGCGGCGGTACGAGTCCCACGCGAAGCGCTCGTTGCCCGCCTGGGCGGCGAGGCCGGTGACGGAGTCGTCGGAGAGGCCGATGTTGAGGACCGTGTCCATCATGCCCGGCATCGAGAACTTGGCGCCGGAACGCACGGAGACCAGCAGCGGGTCGTCCGACTGGCCGAGCTTCTTGCCCATCTTCGCCTCGAGGGCGGCGAGGTGCGCGCTGACCTCTTCGCGCAGCTCGGCCGGGGCCTCGCCGCTGTCGAGGTAGACCTTGCAGGCCTCGGTGGTGATGGTGAAGCCGGGAGGGACCGGCAGACCCAGGTTGGTCATCTCGGCGAGGTTGGCACCCTTGCCGCCGAGAAGGTCCTTGAGGTCGCGGTTGCCCTCCGTGAAGTCGTAGACGAACTTCTGATCTTTGTTTTCCGACACGGGTCTCGACTCCTCGAGGCTCGGTGGCTGCCCTGACGGCCAGGAACATACCCAGATCGAAGGCTTATGGGTACGTCCACTTGGCGGTCATGTGGCCGTAACCAGCCGACTGCCAGCAGATCCAATGTAACTGGTGAGTAGCCAAAACCTACGAAGACCCTTCAGGTCCCGAAGGGTGAGGTGCCCACTGAGGCTTGTTTCCGCTCGGATGAGCGATCATCGATACATTTGCGTTCAAGAGTTGAACGAACAAAGGGTGGCACCCAGTGCCACCCTTTGAAAGTCTTACCCGTGACCATCGCGCTCATCTGAGCGAAACCTCACCCATGCGTGGCGTATGTCACGCCGTCGGCGGCACGTTTTGCCACCTGTTTCTCAGCCGCCGGACGTGTCCAGTTCCGCGTCCTCGCTCACGCCCGCGCAGTCGTACGGATCGTTCAACCAGCCCTCGGGCAGGACAACCCGGTTGTTTCCGGACGTACGGCCCCGAGGACCGTCCGCGCTGTCGGGCCAGGGCTGATCCAGATCCAGCTCGCTCAGATGAGCGTCCAGCTCGGCCAGGGAGGAGGTCACGGCGAGCTTCTGCCGCATCTCCGAGCCGACCGAGAAGCCCTTGGTGTACCAGGCCACGTGCTTACGGAAGTCGATCACCCCGCGCGCCTCGTCGCCGATCCACTCCCCCAGCAGCTCGGCGTGGCGCAGCATCGTGCGCGCGACCTCGCGCAGGGTCGGCTTGTGGAAGTCCTCCGGACGCCCCTCGAAGGCCGCGACCAGGTCGTTGAACAGCCACGGCCGCCCCAGGCAGCCGCGTCCCACGACCACGCCGTCGCAGCCGGTCTCGCGGACCATCCGCAGCGCGTCCTCGGCGCACCAGATGTCGCCGTTGCCGAGCACCGGGATCTCCGGGACGTGCTCCTTGAGCCGTGCGATGGCCTCCCAGTCGGCGGTGCCGCCGTAGTGCTGGGCGGTGGTGCGGCCGTGCAGGGCTATGGCGGTGACGCCCTCCTCGACGGCGATCCGGCCGGCGTCGAGGTAGGTGAGGTGGTCGTCGTTGATGCCCTTGCGCATCTTCATGGTCACCGGCAGGTCGCCGGCGCCCGCGACGGCCTCGCGCAGGATCGCGCGCAGCAGGTTGCGCTTGTACGGGAGGGCCGAGCCGCCGCCCTTGCGGGTGACCTTGGGCACCGGGCAGCCGAAGTTGAGGTCGATGTGGTCGGCGCGGTCCTCTTCGACGATCATGCGGACCGCCTTGCCGACCGTCGCGGGGTCGACTCCGTACAGCTGGATCGACCGGGGCTTCTCGGTCTCGTCGAAGTGGATCAGCTGCATGGTCTTCTCGTTGCGCTCGACCAGGGCCCGGGTCGTGATCATCTCGCTCACGAACAGCCCCTTGCCGCCCGAGAACTCGCGGCACAGGGTACGGAACGGGGCATTGGTGATGCCGGCCATCGGCGCGAGCACCACCGGGGGCTGCACGGTGTGCGGGCCGATCGCGAGAGGCGGGGGGAGCGTGGTCATCCCACCATTGTGGCTCAGCCGCGCCGTTGATCGCATGTCGTTAGTTAGGCGTACTATCGGCATCATGGACGAGCTGACCCAGCGGCGCCGCCTGCTGATCCTGACGATCTGCTGCATGAGCCTGCTCATCGTCAGTCTCGACAACACCGTCCTGAACGTCGCCCTCCCCTCCATGCGCCGCGATCTGGACGCCTCCGTGGCCGGCATGCAGTGGACGATCGACGCGTACACGCTGGTCCTGGCCTCGCTGCTGATGCTGGCGGGCTCCACCGCGGACCGGATCGGCCGCCGCAAGGTCTTCACCCTCGGCGTCGTGCTCTTCACCGCCGGCTCGGTGCTCTGCTCGCTCGCGCCGAGCCTGGGCTGGCTGATCGCCTTCCGGATGATCCAGGCCGTCGGCGGCTCCATGCTCAACCCGGTCGCCATGTCGATCATCACGAACACCTTCACCGAACCGCGCGAGCGCGCCCGGGCCATCGGCGTCTGGGGCGCGGTCGTCGGCATCTCCATGGCCGCGGGCCCGCTGATCGGCGGCCTGCTCGTGGACTCGGTCGGCTGGCGGTCGATCTTCTGGATCAACCTGCCCGTCGGCATCCTCGCCCTCGTCCTGACCCTGCGCTACATCCCGGAGTCCCGGGCCGACCACCCGCGCCGCCCCGACCCGGTCGGACAGCTGCTGGTCATGGGGCTGCTCGGCTCGGTCACGTTCGGGATCATCGAGGCCCCCGCCGCCGGAGCGACCTCCCCGCTGATCCTGGGCTGCGCACTCGTCGCCGTCCTGTCCCTGGCCGGGCTGCTGGCCTACGAGTCACGGCGCGCGGAGCCCCTGATCGACCCGCGGTTCTTCCGCAGCGCCCCCTTCAGCGGGGCCACGGTGATCGCGGTCAGCGCCTTCGCCGCGCTGTCCGGCTTCCTGTTCCTGAACACCCTGTACCTCCAGGACGTACGGGGCCTCGATGCCCTGGACGCCGGCCTGTACATGCTGCCGATGGCGGCCTTCGCCTTCCTCTGCGCCCCCGTGTCGGGGCGACTGGTCGCCACCCGGGGACCGCGGCTGCCGCTGCTGGTCGCGGGCGTGACCATGGGGGCGAGCGGGCTGCTGTTCGCCGCGTTCTCGGCCGAGAGCTCGACGCCGATGCTGTTCTGCGGGTACGTGCTCTTCGGCATCGGGTTCGGCCTGGTGAACGCGCCGATCACCAACACCGCCGTCTCCGGGATGCCCCGCGCCCAGGCCGGCGTGGCCGCGGCGGTGGCCTCCACCAGCCGGCAGACCGGCGGGGCGCTGGGCGTGGCCGTCGTCGGCTCGGTCCTGGCCGCCGGGATGGCGGGCGGGATCGGGATGGCGGGCGGATCCGGATCCGCGGCCGCCTTCGTGGCCGCGGCCCGGCCCGCCTGGTGGATCATCACGGTGTGCGGGCTGCTCGTCCTGTGCGTCGGCTACGCCACCAGCGGCGGCTGGGCCCGGGAGACGGCCCTGCGCACGGCCCGCGCCCTGGAACCGCGCTCCGGCCCGGAGCGCACGGGCACCGCACCGCGGCACTGAGCCGGGGCGGCTATACCGGCCGACCCCTTGCCTGCCCGCCTACTCGTCGCAGGCGAAGTCCTCGGCGTGCGAGTCGATCCGGTCCAGCAGGCTCCGCAGCGCTTCCCGGTCCCGCTCCGAGAGGTGGGCGAACAGTCCGAGTTCCACCGCGTCGAGGGCCGCGTTCGTCTTCGCGAGGGCGGCGGTGCCCGCGTCGGTGATGGCCACGTTGTGGCGGCGGCGGTCGGCCGGGTCCCGGCGCCGCTCGACGAGCCCGCCGCCCTCCAGGTCGTTGAGGATCCCGACGAGCACGCTCGGGTCCACCTCGAGCCGCTCGGCCAGCGCGCGCTGGCCGATGGGTCCGCCGTCCAGGTGCGTCAGGGTCATCGCGTGGCGCGGGGTGAGCCCGGCGGCGCTGAGCGCCTTCTTCATGCGGGTCTGGGTGATCGATCCGTGCCAGGCCAGCAGCATGCCCAGCCGCTGCGGCGGATGCGGGGAGTCCTGAATCGCCGTCATGTCCACATCGTAACAACCGGGAAATGATTGCGCACTGCCGATCGTTGATGGTATTCAATGATTCTAAATCGCCGATCGTTGGAGTCAGCCATGTTCACCGCCTATGCCGTCGTCGCCGGGCTGCTCGCCCTCGTCCTTGCCGCGTCCGCGACCTTCACGTTCCTGCGCAACCCCTCGATCACCGAGAGCATGGCCAACGTCGGCGTGCCGGATTCCTGGCTCCCCCGACTGGCCTCCCTCAAGGCGGCCGGCGCGATCGGCCTGGTCGCGGGCCTGTGGGTGGCCCCCCTCGGCATCGCCGCCGCCGTCGGCGTCACCCTCTACTTCCTCGGCGCGATCGTCGCCCACCTGCGCGCGAAGGACTACAACTTCGCCCCCGCGGCCGCCCTCGCCCTGATAGCCGTGGCCGCCCTGGTCCTACGCGCGGCCGCCTGACGGGCCGCCCCCAGCGCCGCCGCACCCCTCACCCGGCCCCGTCCGCCGTGCGGACGGGGCTTCCTCGCACGTACGAGTGACAGATATTGAAATCTGTCATCCGTCATGCCATTCTCGTTCCATGACCACGAACCAGAGCACCCCGGCCCACCTCCCGACCCCGCACCGCACCCTCGGCAGCACCGGACCCGGGGTCTTCCCCCTCGGGCTGGGCTGCATGGGGATGTCCGCCCTCTACGGCGAAGCCGACCGGGCGGAGTCCCTCGCCACCATCCACGCCGCCCTCGACGCCGGGGTCACCCTGCTCGACACGGGCGACTTCTACGGCATGGGGCACAACGAGCTCCTCATCAACGAAGCCCTGCGCACCGCCCCCGCCGCGGCCCGTGAGAAGGCGCTGACCAGCGTGAAGTTCGGCGCCCTGCGCACGGTCGAGGGCGGCTTCACCGGGTACGACGGGCGGCCGGAGGCCGTGAAGAACTTCCTGGCCTATTCGCTCCAGCGGCTCGGCCGGGACCACATCGACGTCTACCGCATCGCCCGCGTGGACCCCGACGTGCCGATCGAGGAGACCGTCGGGGCCATCGCCGAGGCGGTCACGGCCGGGCACGTCCGGCACATCGGCCTCTCCGAGGTCGGCGCGGACACCCTGCGCCGGGCCGCCGCCGTGGCACCGATCTCCGACCTCCAGATCGAGTACTCCCTGATCTCGCGCGGGATCGAGGAGGAGATCCTGCCGACCGCCCGCGAGCTCGGCATAGGCGTCACGGCGTACGGAGTGCTGTCGCGCGGCCTGATCAGCGGCCACTTCACCCGTGACCGGGAGCTGGCCCCGGGCGACTTCCGCGGGATGAGCCCGCGCTTCCAGGGCGACAACCTCGACCGGAACCTCGACCTGGTCGACGCCCTGCGCAAGGTCGCCGACGAGAAGGGCGTCAGCGTCGCCCAGACGGCCATCGCCTGGGTGCTCTCCCGGGGCGAGGACATCGTGCCGCTGGTCGGCGCCCGCAGCCGCGAGCGGCTCGGTGAGGCGCTGGGCTCCCTCCAGGTGGAGCTGACCCCCGCCGACCTCGCCGCCATCGAGGACGCGGTGCCGGCCGGTGCGGCCGCCGGGGATCGCTACCCGGCAGCGCAGATGGCCCACCTGGACAGCGAGCACTGATCCGGCTGTACGGTCGTACCCATGCCACCCGCAGCAGCCGAGCCCCTCACCCCCGAGCGCATCCTCGAAACCACCGAGGAGGTCCTGCGCCGCTTCGGCCCGACCAAGGCGACCGTGGTGGACGTGGCCCGGGCCCTGGGCGTCAGCCACGGCAGCGTGTACCGGCACTTCCCGTCGAAGGCGGCGCTGCGCGAGGCCGTCACGGACCGGTGGCTCGCCAAGAGCGTGGTCATGCTGGAGGAGATCGCCTCGGCGCCGGCCGAGCCCGCCCCCTCCAAGCTGGAGTCGTGGCTCGAAGCGCTCTTCGAGGCCAAGCGCCACAAGGCGGGCGACGACCCGGAGCTGTTCGCGACGTACATCGTGCTGCTCGACGAGAACAGCGGTGTGGTGGAGCGGCACCTGACCGAGCTGATCGAGCAGCTCTCCCGGATCATCGGCGAGGGGGTCGAGGCCGGCTCGCTCAGCGCTCCCGACGTACCGGCCGCCGCGCGCGCGGTGTTCGACGCCACCGGCCGCTTCCACGATCCGCAGTACGCGGCGGACTGGCGGGGGCCGACCATCACCGCCGAGTTCGAGGCGGTCACCGCCCTGGTCATACGGGGCCTGCGCCCCTGACGCCCGGAAGCATCCGGTCCGGACGGCTTGATCATCATTTTGGGCGGCGGGTCCTTGCCGTGCGGCCGCCGTGTTCCTAGGTTCCCCCTACCGCACACCATCAGGCCGTTCCAGGGGGAGCCTTGTCCGCTCAGCAAGAACCGGCAGCGCCTGCCGGGCCGCCGGCGAGGTCCGGGGCCGCCGCCGCCATCGGCTGGATCCTGACGATCGGGTTCAACGTGGTTGCGCCCGTTCTCACGTACAACATGCTCACCGACCGGGGCTGGAGCGAGTTCGGCGCGCTGCTGGTCAGCGGCGGCTGGCCGGTGGTCGACTCCCTCGTCCACCTCGCCTGGCGCCGCAAGGTCGACGAGTTCGCCGTGGTCACCCTGGTCTTCCTGGTGATCACCGCGCTCGTCACGCTGATCGGACCAAGGAGGGCGTGGCGTACTTCAACGGGCTCTGGCAGTACCCCGACTTCCGGGCGGCGATGCGGCGGATGACCACCGTCTGGGGCGTCGCGTACCTGGTCGAGGCCTCGCTGCGGCTGGTGCTGGCGTACACGCTGAGCGTCGGCACGATGGTCTGGCTCAGCCCCGTCCTGATCTACGGCTTCCTGATCTCGCTGATCGTGTGGACCGTCCGGTTCTCGAAGCGCACCCGGGCCGAGGGCGAGGCCGGGGCCGCCGCGGCCCCGGCGGCCGCGTAGCCGGACCGCGAAAACACAGGTGGCCCGGTGCGCGAGGGACGCGCACCGGGCCACCAGCGTATCTGCGGCGGAACCTAGCAGCCGAGCAGGCGGCTGCCGAGGTAGCTCTGGATCTGGTCCAGGGAGACGCGCTCCTGCTTCATGGTGTCGCGCTCGCGCACGGTGACCGCGTTGTCGTCGAGGGTGTCGAAGTCGACGGTGACACAGAACGGCGTGCCGATCTCGTCCTGGCGGCGGTAGCGGCGGCCGATGGCGCCGGCGTCGTCGAACTCGATGTTCCAGTGCTTGCGCAGGTCGGCGGCGAGGCCCTTGGCCTTCGGCGTCAGCTGCGCGTTGCGGGACAGCGGCAGGACGGCGACCTTGACCGGCGCCAGGCGCGGGTCGAGGCGCATCACGGTGCGCTTCTCCATGACGCCCTTGGCGTTGGGGGCCTCGTCCTCGTTGTACGCGTCGAGCATGAAGGCGAGCATGGCGCGGTTGACGCCGGCCGCCGGCTCGATGACGTACGGGGTGTAGCGCTCCTTGGTCTCCTGGTCGAAGTACACGAGGTCCTGACCGGAGGCGGCGGAGTGGGCCTTGAGGTCGAAGTCGGTGCGGTTGGCGACGCCTTCGAGCTCGGAGAACTCATTGCCACCGAAGTTGAAGCGGTACTCGATGTCGGCGGTGCGCTTCGAGTAGTGGGACAGCTTCTCCTTCGGGTGGTCGTACCAGCGGATGTTCTCCTCGCGGATGCCGAGGTCGCGGTACCAGTTCCACCGCTCCTGCATCCAGTACTCCTGCCACTGCTCGTCCTCGCCCGGCTTGACGAAGAACTCCATCTCCATCTGCTCGAACTCGCGGGTGCGGAAGATGAAGTTGCCGGGGGTGATCTCGTTGCGGAAGGACTTGCCCATCTGCGCGATGCCGAACGGCGGCTTCTTGCGCGCGGCGGTCATCGTCACGGCGAAGTTGGTGAAGATGCCCTGAGCGGTCTCGGGCCGCAGGTACGCCTTGGAGCCGGTGTCCTGGGTCGGGCCGAGGTGGGTCTCCAGCATGCCGGAGAACTGCTTGGGCTCGGTGAACTGGCCCTTCACGCCGCAGTTGGGGCAGTTGATGTCGGCGAGACCGTTGGCGGGCATGCGGCCGTGCTTGGCCTCGTACGCCTCTTCCAGGTGGTCGGCACGGTGGCGCTTGTGACAGGAGGTGCACTCCGTCAGCGGGTCCGAGAAGGTGCCGACGTGACCGGAGGCCACCCAGACCTCGGGGGCCAGGATCACGGACGAGTCGAGGCCGACGATGTCCTCACGTCCGGTGACCATCGCCTTCCACCACTGGCGCTTGATGTTCTCCTTGAGCTCGACACCGAGCGGGCCGTAGTCCCAGGCGGCCTTGGTTCCGCCGTAGATCTCACTGCACGGGAAAACGAAGCCACGGCGCTTGCTCAGGCTGACGATGGTTTCGATCTTGTCGGCGGCCACGGTGCTCTCTTCATTTACGAGGACGAACGGCGAAGCCCCAAGGTTACCGGCGCCCGCACCCCCCCTTTCAAATCGGGACCCCCCTCCGGAGGCCCTCCGCACCCCTCCCACCAGGGTTTTTGACAATCGTTTCCATCTTTGATGAAAATGGATGTCATGAACGTACGACGACGCCTCATACCCACCGCCGCCCTCGCCGCAACCGTCGCTCTCGCCGCCACGGCCCTCACCGCCTGCTCGGGCACGGCCGGAGCCGCCGGAGCCGAGGACGGCAAGGACGGCAAGCTCGACGTGATGGCGTCGTTCTATCCGATGCAGTTCCTCGCCGAGCAGATCGGCAAGGACCACGTGAAGGTCGACAGCCTCACCAAGCCCGGGGTCGAGCCGCACGACCTGGAGATCACCCCGAAGCAGACCGCGCAGCTCGGCGAGGCCGATGTCGTCCTCTACCTCAAGACGCTGCAGCCCGCCGTCGACAAGGCCGTCGCCCAGTCCGGCGTGAAGAACGTCATCGACGCCGCCACCCTCACCAAGCTGGAGGTGCACGGCGCCGCCGCGCACGGCGAAGAGGGCCACGAGCACACCGACGGCGACGAGCACGCCGCCGAGCACGCCGAGGGCGACGGCCACAACCACGGCGAAGCCGGCGAGGACCCGCACGTCTGGCTCGACCCGGTCAAGTACGCGGAGATCGCCAAGGGCGTCGGCGCGGCCCTGGAGAAGTCCGACCCCGACCACGCGGCGGACTACAAGAAGAACACCGACGAGCTCGTCGCCAAGCTGGGCGCCCTGGACACCGAGTTCAAGGACGGCCTGAAGAACACGGCCTCCAAGACCTTCATCACCACCCACTCCGCCTTCGGCTACCTCGCCGAGCGCTACGGCCTCGACCAGGAGGGCATCTCCGGCGTCGACCCCGAGTCCGAGCCGAGCCCGGCCCGGATGAAGGAGCTGCAGACCCTCGCGAAGCAGGACAATGTCTCGACGGTGTTCTTCGAGACCCTGGCCAGCGACAAGACGGCCAAGACCCTCGCGGCGGACACCGGCCTGAAGACCGACGTCCTGGATCCCCTGGAGGGAATCACGGACAAGTCCCAGGGCGCTGACTACTTCGAGGTCATGCGGGCCAACCTGAAGAACCTCCAGAAGGCACTCGGCAGCAAGTAATGGCGACAGCAGTAGCGGCATCGGAGGCGCGAGCCATGGAGTCCAAGCCCACTCAGGCCCTGGACCAGCCCGTCATATCCCTGCGCGGGGCCACGGCCTCGCTCGGCTCGCGCCCCGTGCTGCGCGGCATCGACCTCACCGTCCGCAAAGGTGAGGTCGTCGCCCTGCTCGGCGGCAACGGCTCCGGCAAGTCCACGGCCGTCCGCGCCGTGGTCGGACAGGTCCCGCTGAGCGGCGGCGCCCTGTCCCTCTTCGGCTCCGAGTTCAAGCGGTTCCGCGACTGGTCGCGCATCGGCTACGTGCCCCAGCGCACCACCGCCGCCAGCGGGGTCCCCGCCACCGTCCGCGAGGTCGTCTCCGCCGGCCGGCTCGCCCGGACCCGCTTCGGGTTCCTGCGCAAGGCCGACAAGGCCGCCGTGGAGCGCGCGCTGGACCTGGTCGACATGGGCTCCTACGCCGACGCCTCCGTCAACGCCCTCTCCGGCGGCCAGCACCAGCGGGTGCTCATCGCCCGCGCGCTCGCCGGCGAACCCGAGCTGCTGATCATGGACGAGCCGATGGCCGGCGTGGACCTGGCCAATCAGGAGGTCCTCGCGAGCGCCCTGCGCAGCCAGGTCGCCGCCGGCACCACCGTGCTGCTGGTCCTGCACGAGCTGGGCCCGCTGGAGCCGCTCATCGACCGCGCCGTCGTCCTGCGCGACGGCTGCGTCACCCACGACGGCCCGCCCCCGGAGGCCCTGGGCCAGCACGCGCTGCCCGGCCACGACCACGTACACCCCCACGCGGCGCACGACGCCGAGCCCCTCCGGACGGGACTGCTGAGCTGATGGACCTCCTGAACTACGCCTTCATGCAGCGGGCGCTGATCGCCGCCGGCCTGGTGGGCATCACGGCGCCCGCGATCGGCACGTACCTCGTCCAGCGGCGCCAGGCGGTCATGGGCGACGGCCTCGGCCACGTGGCCATGACCGGTGTCGCCCTCGGCTTCCTGCTCAACACCAGCCCGGTGTGGATGGCCACCCTCGTCGCGGTCATCGGCGCCATCGGCATGGAGCTCATCCGCTCCCGCGGCAAGACCAGCGGCGACGTCGCGCTCGCGATGCTCTTCTACGGCGGCCTCGCCGGCGGCGTCATGATCATCAACATGGCTCCGGGCGGCTCCACGACCAACCTGGTCAGCGCCATGTTCGGCTCGATCACCACGGTCGCCTCCGAGGACGTCACCGCGATGGCGATCCTCGCCGCCTTCGTCCTGGCCGTCACCATCGGCCTGCGCAGGCAGCTCTTCGCCGTCTGCCAGGACGAGGAGTTCGCCCGGGTCACCGGCCTGCCGGTGCGCTTCCTCAACCTGCTGATCGCCGTCACGGCCGCCGTCACCGTCACGGTGGCGATGCGCATCGTGGGCCTGCTGCTGGTCAGCGCCATGATGGTGATCCCGGTCGCGGCCGCCCAGCGCGTCACCCGCGGGTTCACCGCGACGCTGTCGCTGGCCATGGTGATCGCCCTGGTGGTCTCCCTGGCCGGTACGGCCTCCACGTACTACATGGACGCACCTTCCGGCGCCACGATCGTGCTGCTCGCGATCGCCGTCTTCATGGTGATGACGGCGCTCTCCACTCCCCTGGCCCGGCGCCGGGCCAGGGCCGCCCGCGCCGCCGAAGAAGTCTGCACGCGGGACGACGTGAAGATCTGAAGACCTCGGGCCGTCGGCCGCCTGGCACAATGGGCCGCACCCGAGACGAGGAGGAACCGGTGGCGACTGCGCCTGGCGAGATGAACACCGCGCCAGTACGAGGACGATCCACCCGGCAGCGGGCCGCCGTGGCGGCGGCGCTGGACGAGGTGGACGAGTTCCGCAGTGCCCAGGAACTCCACGACATGCTCAAGCACCGCGGGGACTCCGTGGGCCTGACCACCGTCTACCGCACGCTGCAGTCCCTCGCGGACGCCGGCGAGGTCGACGTACTGCGCACCAGCGACGGCGAGTCCGTCTACCGGCGCTGCTCCACCGGGGACCACCACCACCACCTGGTCTGCCGCAAGTGCGGCAAGGCCGTGGAGGTGGAGGGCCCGGCCGTGGAGAAGTGGGCGGAGGCCATCGCGGCGGAACACGGCTTCGTGAACGTCGCCCACACGGTGGAGATCTTCGGCACCTGCGCGGACTGCGCGGCGGCCGCCTCCTAGAGCCGCTTCAGGTTCCGGTCGAGGATCGCCCGCAGCACGTCCTGCTGCCCGGGGCCCGCGAGGCCCCTCTTGGGGAGCAGCGCCCCGCCGATGATCTGCTTGTCGCCGGTGAAGACCATGAAGGTCGCGGGGGTCTCCGCGTAGCCCGCCAGCGCGCTCCAGCGCAGGTGGGTGGAGCCCTGAGCCGACTCGACGGTGACGCCCTCGCCGTCGACGAACGCCCGGCACTCCCCCGCCGCCGCCAGCAGTCCGCGGGTCGACCAGGCCATGAGCCGGTGGCCGAACAGCGCGAAGGCCCAGCCGAGGAGGCCCACCGCGGTCAGCCCCACGGCGGACCCGCCCGACTCGCCGTTCTGCGCGATGAGGACTACGGCGTACCCGGGCCCCACCAGGCCGACGAGGAAGAACGGCAGGCGCTGGCGGCGGCCCACCTTCGACCGGCCGCGTGCCCGCAGGCCCTCTGCCATGTCGGCGATGGTCGGCGTGTAGCGGAGCTCGACCGCCCGTCCCGCCGATGCCGACTCGTGTATCCGGTACAGCTGATCCCCGCTCGTGTCGTCCATGAGCGGGGATCCTAGTGCCAGCTCAGGCGGAGCTCTCGGGCTGGTTCGGGACGGCGCCGCCGAAGCGGCGGTCGCGCTGGGCGTACTCGTAGCAGGCCGCCCACAGGTCGCGGCGGTCGAAGTCGGGCCACAAGGTGTCCTGGAAGACCATCTCGGCGTACGCGCTCTGCCAGATCAGGTAGTTGGACGTGCGCTGCTCGCCGCTCGGGCGCAGGAACAGGTCCACGTCCGGCATGTCCGGGTAGTACATGTACTTCGCGAAGGTCTTCTCGTTGACCTTCGAGGGGTCCAGCTTGCCGGCGGCGACGTCGCGGGCGATCGCCTGCGCCGCGTCCGCGATCTCGGCGCGGCCGCCGTAGTTGACGCAGAAGTACAGGGTCATCGCGTCGTTGTCGACGGTCTGCTCCTGCGCGACCTGGAGCTCCTGGACGACCGACTTCCACATCTTCGGCATGCGGCCGGTCCAGCGGATGCGGATGCCCAGCTCGTTCATCTCGTCGCGGCGGCGCCGGATGACGTCGCGGTTGAAGTTCATGAGGAAGCGCACCTCGTCGGGCGAGCGCTTCCAGTTCTCCGTCGAGAAGGCGTACAGGGAGAGGTTCTTGACGCCCATCTCCAGGCAGCCCTTGAGCACGTCGAGCACAACGCCCTCGCCCACCTTGTGGCCCTCGGTGCGCGGCAGCCCGCGCTCCTTGGCCCAGCGGCCGTTGCCGTCCATGACGATCGCGACGTGGTTCGGCACGAGCTCGCCGGGGATCTTCGGCGGACGCTCACCGGACGGGTGCGGCTCGGGAACCTTGTACTCGCGGCGAGAGCGCCCCAGAATCCCGCGTCGTGCCATGTGCCCAGCTCCTATTTCTCGACGTATCGAAGGGAGCGTAGCCCGCGCTCCAGATGCCAGTGCAAGTAGGCGGAGACCAGCCCGCTGCCCTCCCGCACGTGGCGCGCCTCGCACGCGTCGGCATGCCCCCAGTCGCCCGTCAGCAGCGCGCTGAGCAGGGCGATGGCCTCCGACGAGGGTACGACGCTGCCGGGAACGCGGCAGTCGCCGCATATGACCCCGCCCGCGGCGACGGAGAAGTGCCGGTTGGGGCCGTGGATCCCGCACTTCGCGCAGTCGTCGAAGCTGGGCGCGTAGCCGTTGACGGCGAGGGAGCGCAGCAGGAAGGCGTCGAGGATGAGGTTCGGTGCGTGCTCGCCGCGCGAGAGGGTGCGCAGGGCGCCGACGAGCAGCAGGTACTGCTGCACGGCGGGCTCACCCTCGTGGTCGGTGAACCGCTCGGCGGTCTCCAGCATCGCGGTGCCGGCGGTGTAGCGGGCGTAGTCGGTGACGATGCCGTTGCCGTACGGAGCGATGATCTGGGTCTGCGTGCAGAGCGGCAGGCTGCGGCCGATCAGTTCGCCGCCGCGCGAGAAGAACTGCACGTCGGCGTGGGAGAAAGGTTCCAGCCCGGCGCCGAACTTGGACTTGGTGCGCCGGACGCCGCGGGCGACGGCCCGGACCCGGCCGTGGCCACGGGTCAGGAGCGTGATGATGCGGTCCGCCTCACCCAGCTTCTGGGTGCGCAGCACGATGCCGTCGTCGCGGAACAGACTCATGGAGCCCATTGTCCTGTACCCCACCGACAGGAGGGACCCGCGAACGGCAGCGTCCCCCGCCGGGCACGAGGCCCGGCGGGGGACACCCCTTGGGAGGATCAGGCGGTCGGTGCCGGGGCGGGCTCGCCCTCGCCCGACTGGGCCGGAATGGCTGCCGTGGGCTCGTCGTCCGCGGCGGCGACGTCCTTCGACGCGTCGGGCTTCGGAGCGTCGGCCTGCGGGGCGCTGTGCGCGTCGCCCTTGCCCAGACCGTTGAAGATCAGGTTCAGGACGATGGCGGCCGTGGCACCGAGCGTCACACCGCTGTTGAGGAGCGAGGAGAGATCCGCGTCCATGTGCTCCTTGAAGAGGACCGGGACGGTGGCGGGGAGCAGCGCGAAGGCCAGGGAGACGCCCACGATGAGCGCGTTCTTCTCCTCCTTGAGGTCGACCTTGGCCAGGGTCTGGATGCCCGCCAGGGCGACCATCGCGAACATCACGGTCGCGGCGCCGCCGAGCACTCCGTGCGGAACGGCGGCGACCACCGCGGCGGCCTTGGGGAGCAGACCGAGCACGATCATGAACACACCCGCGGCGACCACGACGAAGCGGCTCTTGACCTTGGTCATGCGGACCAGGCCGACGTTCTCCGCGAAGGCCACGTACGGGAAGGAGTTCAGGACACCGCCGAGGGCGGTCGCGGCACCGTCGGCACGCAGGGCGCGGGCCACGGTCTCGCTGTCGATGTCCTTGCCGACGATGTCGCCGACGGCGTAGGTGTCACCGGTGGTCTCGACCATGGTGATCAGCATGACGATGAGCATCAGCACGATCGGGAACCACTCGAACTTCGGGGCGCCGTAGTAGAACGGCGTGGTGATGCCGATCCAGTCCGAGTCGCTCACGTTGCCGAACTTGGCGTCGCCGAGCAGGAAGGCGACGGCGGTGCCGCCGACCAGGCCGAGCAGGATCGAGATGCTGTTGAGGAAGGGCTTGCCGAGCTTCATCAGGATGAGGATGAAGAGCATCGTGCCGCCGGCGTAGGCGAAGTGCTTCGGGTCACCGAAGTCGGGGCTGCCGAGGCCGCCCGCGGCGTCGTTCAGTCCGACCGGGATCAGCACGATGCCGAGGACGGTGATCACCGTGCCGGTGACGACCGGCGGGAAGAGCCGCATGATCATGCCGAAGGCCTTGGGGGGCAGCCAGGCGAAGGCGAAGGTGGCGATACCGGCCGTGATGACCGCGCCGTAGATGACGAGGAGGCCCGCCGTCCCGCCGCCCGCTCCGAGACCTATGGCGATCATCGGGGACACCGCGGTGAAGGTGACGCCCTGGATCAGGGGCAGCCGCGCACCGATCCTGCCGATGCCCCACGCCTGGATGATCGAGGCGATACCGCAGGTGAGGAGGTCGGCATTGATCAGGTAGACCAGCTGCTCGGCGGAGAGCCCGAGGGCGCCACCGACGATGATCGGAACGATCACCGCACCGGCGTAGAACGCGAGTACGTGCTGGAAGCCGTACAGCGCAAGCTTGGGGAGGGGGAGCACCTCGTCGACCGGGTGCGTGCTCTGCTTTCCGGTGGCGGAAAGCGGTGCGGCGACACGTGCCATCTCTGCCTTGCCCTTCAATGAGGTAGGTAACTGAGAGGAAGCTGAAGGAAGCGGGGGGGAAGCGGGGGAAGCGGGTTGTCCCTGCCGAAGTGGGTCGTTAACCCGTTGATCCGTCAGGGCGGCCCTTGCGTCCACGTGAATCGAAGCTCCGCGGTGTTACCGCCGGCGTCTCCTCGTGTGACCGGAATTGAACGCCTGTGGGGCCGCTCACAGATATCGTCGGCTTCTACAAAATGTAGACCCGGGGGCCCCAGGGCTCTGGAGGTTTCTCCAGTGGTGGAGACCCCCGGCGTCGACTATGGCCAACGATTCACGGAACGGCGGCTTCCCGCTGCGCGAACGCGAAGGCCATGGCCGATGACGTGCGGGTTAACGCTCCACGGGGCGTTCGGCGACGCAAACCAGAAGGCCCCGTTCCGTCCGTCCACCTGGTGGAAACACCCCGTACGGATGGGACGCCTCCGCGGTTCACAGCACGCGGAAGGATCTCCGAAACGGGGGCATGAGGCCCGATCGTTACCTCAGAATGTGCCGGTTTCGCCCACACCTTGAGACGCGGCCGCGTCCGAAACCACCAGGGCCCCCGAGCCGGCCGCCACAGCAGCCGTCACGGCGGCAGGCACGGCGCCGGCCCGCCCCGGCCTTCCGGGACCTGCGGGGACGGCGCGTAGGCCCGTAGGAGACCAGTCCGGGTCCCCTACGGGCCTACGGCGCCTACGTCCCTACGGCGCCCGGACCGCCGACAGCAGCCGGGCGACCTCGTCCGTGTCGATCCGCAGCGCCGCACCCACGGTCGCCAGGACCTCGCGCTCCGCGGGGATGTACGGGCCGTCCGCCAGCGCGACGCGCGCGCCCTGCAGCAGGATCGATTCGCGGCCCGGGCCGGCCAGGTGCGGGGCCAGCGGCTCCAGGGCCTCGTGCAGCTCGATCGAGAGCGCGGCGCCGTAGCAGTCGGGGCCGTCGTAGAGCCCGAGCCGGCCCTCCTCGGCGGCCAGCCCCTCCACGAGGGACTCCAGCTGCTCCTCGGTGCAGTCCTGGAACCCGGCGGACCGTACGGCGGCCACCGCGGCCTCCAGCGCGCTGCGCGAGGCCGTCCCGCCGGCGGCCAGCACGGCCAGGGTCACGGTGTGCACGGCGTCGCGCAGCAGCGCGGAGAAGCGGGTGGTGGTGAGGTGGTCCAGGACCTCGGTGCCGAAGTGCTCGCGGCAGCCCTGGCACTCGACGACGGGGCCCGCCTGCCCGCGGGGCAGCACCGGCACGCCGAGGACGGTGAACCGGCGACGCCCGGTGCGCCGGCGGTAGTTGCGGTCGCCACCGCAGTCGGGGCAGAAGAACTCCCCGTCCCCCACGGTGCTCCAGGTGGTGCGGATACCCCAGACCGTCAGCTTCCGGCCGTCCCCACCCCGAACTGGCAGCACGTCGCACCTCCGTAACCTTCCGGCAACATCGCCGGGTTGGCGTGATGTTAGCCACATCGGTGAGGATGCGTCAGTCGTGTGACAGGACAACATCGCCCGGCCCCCGTACTTGGCCGATCTGCGCCCCTGCTCCGCGCCCCTACCCTCTGCCGCATGAACGAGAAGTCCTGCCTGGTCACCGGAGCCGCGAGCGGCATCGGCCGGGCCACGGCCCTGCTGCTGGCCCGCTCCGGCGCCCGGGTGACCGCGTCCGACGTCAACGGCCCCGGCCTGCGGGCTCTCGCCGCCCAGCTGGCCGGCGAGGGCCACGAGATCACCGCGGTGACCGGTGACGTGTCCGATCCGGGGGCCAACCGCGCCATGGTGGAGGCCGCGGTCGGCGCGTACGGGCGGCTCGACGTCGCCGTGGCGAACGCCGGGGTGCTCCCTCTTTCGGATGTACGGGAGACCAGCCCGGAGGACTGGGACCGGGTCATGGCCATCGACGGCCGGGGCATGTTCCTGACCTGCAAGTACGCCATCGAGGCCATGACGGCGCAGCCGCGGCCCGGCGGGGCGCTGGTCTGCGTGTCCTCGATCTCGGGGGTGGCCGGGCAGGCGCGCCAGGCCGCGTACGGCCCGGCGAAGTTCGTGGCCTCGGGGCTGACCAAACACCTCGCGGTGGAATGGGCCGCGCACGGGATCCGGGTCAACGCCGTGGCCCCCGGGACCATCCGTACGGAGCGGGTGCTGGCGCTGACGGACGAGCCGGGCGGGCCGGAGTACCTGGAGGAGATCGCGGCGGCCCACCCGATGGGCCGGCTCGGCGAACCGGAGGAGGTGGCCCGCGTCATCGCCTTCCTCGCCTCGGACGCGGCCTCGTTCGTGACGGGCGTCGTCCTGCCGGTGGACGGCGGCTACCTGGCCCGCTGAGACCCCCGGAAGCCGAGGTCCCCGGAAATGGCGGAACCCCGCCCCTCCGCAAGGGAGGGACGGGGTTCCGGCGCGGAAGGGTTCAGCGGCCCGCGCGGTTGACGGCGGAGATGACCGCCTTCAGGGAGGCGCGGGTGGTGTTCGCGTCGATGCCGATGCCCCACAGGACACGGCCGTCGATCGCGCACTCGATGTACGAGGCGGCGACGGCGGAGGCGCCCTCGCTCATCGTGTGCTCGGTGTAGTCCAGCAGGCGGGCATCGATGCCGATGGCGGCCAGCGCGTCGAAGAAGGCGGAGATCGGGCCGTTGCCGGTGCCGTTCAGCACGGACTCGACGCCGTCCACGACCGCCTCGACGGTCAGCGTGTCGGTGCCGTCCTTGTCGGTGGCGGTCGAACCGGAGCGCAGCTGGATGCGGCCCCACGGGTTCTCGGGGTTGGGCAGGTACTCGTCCTGGAAGACGTCCCAGATCGCCTTCGGGGTGACCTCGCCGCCCTCGGAGTCGGTCTTGGCCTGGATGATCCGCGAGAACTCGATCTGCATGCGGCGCGGCAGGTCCAGCTTGTGGTCGTTCTTCAGGACGTACGCGATGCCGCCCTTGCCGGACTGCGAGTTGACCCGGATGACCGCCTCGTAGGAGCGGCCGACGTCCTTCGGGTCGATCGGCAGGTACGGGACCGCCCACTCGATGTCGTCCACCGTCTTGCCCTGGGCGGCCGCGTCGGCCTCCATGGCGTCGAAGCCCTTCTTGATGGCGTCCTGGTGGGAGCCGGAGAAGGCGGTGTAGACGAGGTCGCCCGCGTAGGGGTGGCGCGGGTGGACTTCCATCTGGTTGCAGTACTCGCTGGTGCGACGGATCTCGTCGATCTGCGAGAAGTCGATCTGCGGGTCGATGCCCTGGGAGAACAGGTTCATGCCCAGCGTGATCAGGTCGACGTTGCCGGTGCGCTCGCCCTGGCCGAACAGGCAGCCCTCGATGCGGTCGGCGCCGGCCATCAGGGCCAGCTCGGCGGCGGCGACGGCGGTGCCGCGGTCGTTGTGCGGGTGCACGGAGATGCAGATGTGCTCGCGGCGGGTCAGGTTGCGGGCCATCCACTCGAAGCGGTCCGCGTGCGTGGACGGCGTCGAGCGCTCCACGGTGGCGGGCAGGTTCAGGATGATCTCGCGGCCCTCGGACGGCTGCCACACGTCGCAGACGGCCTCGCAGACCTCCAGGGCGAAGTCCAGCTCGGTGTCGGTGAAGATCTCCGGGCTGTACTGGTAGCCGAAGACGGTGTCGGTGCCCAGCAGCTTGTCGGCGTACTCCATGACCAGGCGGGTGCCGTCGACGGCGATCTGCTTGATCTGCTCCTTGGAGCCGCGGAAGACGACCCGGCGGAAGGTGGGCGCGGTCGCGTTGTACAGGTGCACGGTGGCGCGCTTGGCGCCGATCAGCGACTCGACGGTCCGCTCGATCAGGTCCTCGCGGGCCTGGGTCAGTACGGAGATGGTGACGTCGTCCGGGATCGCGCCCTCTTCGATGATGGAGCGCACGAAGTTGAAGTCGGTCTCGCCGGAGGACGGGAAGCCGACCTCGATCTCCTTGTAGCCCATGCGCACCAGCAGGTCGAACATCTCGCGCTTGCGGGCGGGGGTCATCGGGTCGATCAGCGACTGGTTGCCGTCGCGCAGGTCCGTGGACAGCCAGCGGGGCGCCTTGGTGACGCGGGCTTCGGGCCAGGTGCGGTCCGGGATCTCCACCTGCTCGTACGAGCCGTACTTGTGGATCGGCATCCCGGAGGGCTTCTGGGCGTGGGTCGCGTTGGTGATGGGCGTGGGGCGACCGACAAAAGGCTGCTGGCTCATGGCGTTGGGCTCCTCGCGTGTCCGCGTGTAGTTCGCTGGGACGGCCGACGGCGGTCGTAAAAACCGCAACACCAAACTCCGCGGGGAGGGGGTCGGCCTACGACTACAGGCCCTCGCCGCGGCAGCTAAGGAGGAGCAGCCCGAAACGCATGATGGGCCGAGCCTAACCGAGCCGCCCCGTATTGCGGGGGCTGTTTCAGTATGCAAGACCCGCAGGTCCGTTTTGCACCCTTTGTGAGCTAAGCCTCTTTTCGGAGCATCAGGTCAGGCCGATCCCTCAATAAGCACGCAATTCGTACGTACGATCACATCATCACCAACCATGGTGACGCACACTCGATCCCACTCGACCGGCCTCACGGTTGGCTACGTTCACCAGCCATGAAGCTGGTGGTGCAGGTCAAGCTGCTGCCGACGCCCACACAGGCGTCGGCGCTCGCAGCGACCCTCCGGGCCTGCAACGAGGCCGCCTCATGGGCGGCCGGCATGGCCTTCACCCACGAGGCGTACAGCAACTTCGACCTGCGCAGGCACACCTACGGCGAGGTGAAGGCGCGCTGGGGGCTGGGCGCGCAGGCCGCACAGCACTCGATCAAGAAGGCGGCCGATGCCTGTACGGCCCTGCAGGCGAGACTGCGGATCCGAAGGACAGGCGGACCGCTTTCACAACGACACCGCCCGGCCGGAGGCAAGCCGCTGTCCTTCCGGTCCGACGCAGCCCAGCCCTATGACGACCGCATGCTGTCCTGGCAGGTCGAAGCCGGCACGATCTCGATCTGGACGACGAGCGGGCGCCTCAAGGCCGTGCGCATCACGGCCGGTGCCGAACAGCTCGCCCTACTGGCAGCCCACCGACGGGGCGAGTCCGACTTGCTGCAGCGCGACGGGGTCTGGTTCCTGCTCGCGACGTGCGAAGTTCCCGAGGCGGAGCTGAACGCCGATCCGGTGGACTTCCTCGGCGTGGACCTCGGGATCGTCAACATCGCGACGACCTCGGACGGCGAGATCATGGTCGGGCGGCAGCTCAACCGGCTACGGAAACGTGACCGGGACCTGCGCACCAAACTTCAACGCAAGGGAACCAAATCCGCCAGGCGCCGCATCCAGCGCAGGCGCCGCAAGGAAGCCCGGCGGACCCGGGACGTCAATCACAAGATCGCCAAACACATCGTGGCCGAGGCTGAACGCACCGGGCGCGGAATCGGTCTGGAGGACCTGACCGGCATCCGCGAACGGGTACGGCTGAAGAAGCCCCAACGGGCCATGGTGCACAGCTGGGCCTTCGCCCAGCTCGGCGCGTTCATCACCTACAAGGCCCGCCGGGCAGGCGTGCCGGTCGTGTACGTCGATCCGGCGAACACCTCCCGCACCTGCTCCGAGTGCGGCCACATCGACAAGGCGAACCGGACCTCCCAGGCCCGCTTCGCGTGCCGGTCCTGCGGATTCGTTGATCACGCGGACCGCAACGGCTCCCGCAACATCCGCGCACGCGCGCAGATGCTGTGGCGAAGCGGGGCCCCGTCATCGGCCCCCGCCGTCCCGCACCCGCGGGACGGCCGGACGCGGGCGACGCAGCACAGCCAGTGATGCGCCGTAACGCAAGTCCCGTCGCCTCCGCTACGGACATGTGACACAACCGAATGAATCATGGTTGCACCTAGTGACAACTCGATGACCCACTGCCACATTGCCGGGCATGGATGCCTTCCTCACGCCCCCTCGTCCCGTCTTCTGCACCGTGGTGCCGCCGCACCTGCTGGACAAGATCGCCCGGTCCGCGGACCCCGCGCGGGCCGCCGCCGCGCGGCGGACCCTCGAGCTGGACGCCTCCCACCGGGTCCGGCGGCTGATGGCGGTGCTCCCGCCCGGCGGGGAAGCGCCGTCCGAGACGCCCGGGCGGACCATCTACGACGCACAGCACCAGACCCGGCTGCCCGGGAAGAAGGTCCGCGGCGAGGGCGAGGACGCCGGTCAGGACGCCAGCGTCAACCGTGCCTACGCCGGGCTCGGGGCCACCTTCGAGCTCTTCCTCAAGGGCTTCGGCCGCCACTCCATCGACGATGCCGGCCTGCCGCTGAACGCCAGCGTCCACTACGACCGGCTGTACAACAACGCCTTCTGGGACGGCAGCCAGATGGTCTTCGGCGACGGCGACGGCGACCTCTTCCTCGATTTCACCGTGTCCGTGGACGTCATCGGGCACGAGCTGACCCACGGGGTCACCCAGCACACCGCCGACCTGGAGTACTACGGCCAGTCCGGCGCGCTCAACGAGTCCATGTCCGATGTCTTCGGCTCCCTCATCAAGCAGTACTCGCTGGACCAGAGCGCCGAGGACGCCGACTGGCTGATCGGCGCCGGACTCCTCGGCCCCTCCGTGGACAGCGGCTTCGCCCTGCGGTCGATGAAGGCGCCCGGGACGGCCTACGAGGACGACGAGCTCGGCAAGGACCCGCAGCCCGCGACGATGGACGACTACGTCCGCACCTCCCGCGACAACGGCGGGGTGCACATCAACTCCGGCATCCCCAACCACGCCTTCTACCTCGTGGCCACCGAGCTCGGCGGCAAGGCCTGGGAGCGGGCCGGACGGATCTGGTACGACACCCTGACCGGCGGGGAGCTGGGCCCGCGGGCGGACTTCGCCCGCTTCGCCGCCCTGACGACCGCCGCGGCCGTCACCCGGTACGGCGACGGAGGCGCGGAACACCAGGCGCTGCAGAAGGCGTGGTCGGTGGTCGGGTTGGGGTAGAAGGGCGGTCATGCGGATTCAGGTGGTGCGGACGGGCGGCTTCGCGGGCATCGAGCGGCGGGGCGAGGTGGACACGTCGGGCCTGCCCGACGAGGCCGAGTGGCAGGCGCTGGCACAGCTGGCCCTGCGGCCCGCCCCGGCCGGGGATCCGGCGGACCGGGTCCGGGACGGTTTCTCGTACCGGATCACGGTGGACGGGCGCACGGTGCAATGCCAGGACCCGAACCTGTCGGACGCGCAGCGCACCCTGATCTCCCGGGTCCTGAAGGAAGGTGCCTGAAAGAAGGTGCCTGATCGCCGCGCTCTTGCTTGGATGGCCGGATGATCACGAGTTCCGACCTCCTGCCCGAGCTTGAGCGCTACTACGACACCGCGCCCAGGGCGGGCGGGGCGCGGGCCGAGGACTTCGGCTCGCTCACCCTGTTCGTGCAGGAGGGCGACGGGTGGCCGTACTACGCGCGGCCCGCGCTCGGCGCCGCCCCGGCCGGGGGCATCCCGGTGGCCGACGTCGAGCGGGTGCTCGCCCGGCAGCGGGAGCTGCGGGTCCCCGAGGCCTTCGAGTGGGTGGCCGAAACCACCCCCTCGCTGCGGGCCGCCGCGGAGGCCGCCGGGCTGAGCGTCCACGCGCATCCGCTGATGGTCCTCGACCCCGCGGCGGTACGGCTCCCCGCGCATCCGGACGTACGCGTACTCGGCGCGGCCGACCCGCTGCTGCGCCAGGCGGTGACGGTGCCGGCGCTGGCCTTCGCCGCTCCCGGCACGGCGGTGGGCGGGGCGGGCCCGGCGGAACTCGCGCTCGCGGAGCAGGAGCCGGCCTCGGAGGGCCGCCGGGTCCGGGTCGCGGGGATGATCGCGTCGGGCCGCACCGCCCTGGCCGCGGCCGTGCGCGACGGCGTGGTCCTGTGCTCCGGCCAGTACGTCCCGGTCGGCGACGTCGCCGAGGTGGTCGGCGTCGGCACCCTCCCCTCGGCCCGCCGCCAGGGCCTGGCCCTCGCGGTGACGGCGGCCCTGGTCTCCGACGCGCTGGCCCGCGGAGCCCGCACGGTCTTCCTGTCGGCGGGCGACGAGGACGTGGCCCGCCTCTACGCCCGGCTCGGCTTCCGCCGGGTGGGCACGGCCCTGATCGCGGACCGGCCGCTGTGACCGGTCGGCAGCCGTGACCCGGCACGGGCGTCCCGCGCAATTCTGAGCCCGTTGTCTTGCGGGAACAGCAAGGAAGCTTGGCCGCGGCGCGGACCCCGACGGAGCATCGGAGACGCGGGCACCCGTACCCGTACACGTCCCCGTACCGAACGGAAAGAGGCCGCCATGGCGCACGCGCCCGACCAGCACACCCCCGGGACCGAGTTCGCGGGCTTCGCGGGCGAGGAGTTCTGGGACTCCCGCTACCGCGAGAGCGAGCGGATCTGGAGCGGCGACGCCAACGCGGTGCTCGCCCGGGAGGCCGCCCCGCTCACGCCCGGCCGGGCCCTGGACCTCGGCTGCGGAGAGGGCGGTGACGCGGTGTGGCTCGCGCGGCAGGGCTGGCACGTCACCGGGACGGACATCTCCGGGGTCGCCCTGGAGCGGGCCGCGGCCCACGCCGCCGAGGCCGGGGTCGCCGACCGCACCGCCTGGGAGCGGCACGACCTCGCGGAGTCCTTCCCGGCGGGCGCGTACGACCTGGTCTCCGCGTGCTTCCTGCACACCTTCGGGGAGTTCCCCCGCGCGCGGATCCTGCGCCGGGCCGCCGCGGCCGTGGCCCCCGGCGGGGTGCTGCTCGTCGTCGGCCACGCGGGCTGGCCGTCCTGGCAGGAGGACCGGCCCGAGGTGGACTTCCCGACCCCGGACGAGGTCCTCGCCCAGCTGGCACTGGAGCCCGGCGCCTGGGAGGTGCTGCTGGCGGAGGAACACGTACGGGTCCAGGACCAGCCTGACGGCCGGCCCGGGACCCGTACGGACAATGCGGTGAAGGTGCGGCGGCGCGCCGCCTGAAAGGGCTCGTCGCCCGAAAGGGGCTCGCCGCCCGAAAGGTCAGAAGCCGAGCTTGCGCAGCTGCTTGGGGTCGCGCTGCCAGTCCTTGGCGACCTTCACGTGCAGGTCGAGGAAGACCGGGGTGCCGAGCAGCGCCTCGATGTGCTTGCGCGACTTCATCCCGACCTCCTTCAGGCGGGCGCCCTTCGGGCCGATGATGATGCCCTTCTGGCTCGGGCGCTCGATGAACAGGTTGGCGTGGATGTCCAGCAGGGGACGGTCCGCCGGGCGGTTCTCCCGGGGGATCATCTCCTCGACGACCACGGCGATGGAGTGCGGGAGCTCGTCCCGTACGCCTTCCAGCGCGGCCTCGCGGATCAGCTCCGCGACCATCACCATCTCGGGCTCGTCGGTGAGGTCGCCCTCCGGGTACAGCGGCGGGCTCTTCGGCAGCATCGGCGCGATCAGGTCCGCCAGCAGCTGGACCTGGTTGTCGCCGACCGCCGAGACGGGGACGATCTCGGCCCACTCGAAGCCGAGCTCCTCGGCGAGCTGGTGGACCGCGAGGAGCTGCTCGCCCACCACCTTGGACTCGACGAGGTCGGTCTTGGTGATGATGGCGATCTTGGGGGTCTTCTTGATCCCCGCGAGCTCCTTGACGATGAACTTGTCACCGGGGCCGAGCTTCTGGTCGGCGGGCAGGCAGAAGCCGATCACGTCGACCTCGGACCAGGTCGCGCGCACGACGTCGTTCAGCCGCTCGCCGAGCAGCGTGCGCGGCTTGTGGAGGCCGGGCGTGTCGACCAGGACGAGCTGGGCGTCGGGGCGGTGCACGATGCCGCGGACGGTGTGGCGGGTGGTCTGCGGCCGGTTGGAGGTGATCGCGACCTTGGTACCCACGAGCGCGTTGGTCAGGGTCGACTTCCCCGCGTTGGGACGGCCGACGAAGCATGCGAAGCCCGCACGGTGCGGGCTGGTGGTCTCGGGGGAACGATCGCTCATACGGGCCATTCTCCCCGATGCGGCTCCCAGCGCCGACCAGGCCGCCGCCACGAGGGCCAGACCGGCCGCGAGCAGGCCGTTCAGAGCGGGATGCGCGGCGTGTCCGGCGGTGGCCCGGGCGGCCGCGCCGTCGGCGCGTGCCACCACCGCGACCTCGGCCCATTCCAGGGCGGGCGGGTCCGCCCAGCGCGCGGTGAGCCGGACCCGCTGACCGGGCAGCAGCTCGGCGGGCAGCCCGGGCAGGGGGCGGGAGAGCAGCCCCCGGCCGAGGGCCCCGGAGGCGGTCAGGGTGGCGCGGGGGCGCAGGGTGACGTTGCCGAGGTTGTGGAGCGTGTACGAGACCTCCGCGCCGGAGCCGCCCCGCCGGTCGGTACGGAGGTCCTCGACGGCCAGGGCCGGGGCGGTGGGGCCGGTGACCCGGAGGTAGAGGCGGGCCGCGACGGCCTGCTGCACGCCTATCCCCCGGACCGCGGTGTCGGCCGGCCGGTCCTCCAGGGCGACGACGGCTCCGGGATGGTCCCCAGGCTCGGCCCGGTCCGGGACGGTGAGGGTGAAGCCGACGTCGACCGCCGTCTTCGCCGGGACGGTGACCCGCTCCCGCGCCAGCGCCGTCCAGGCCCCCGTGGCGGTGCGCGGCTCCTCGGGCCCGCGCAGGGCGAAGCCGCCGTCGCGGGCGGTGTTGTAGGCGTCGGCGGCGTAGAGGCGGAAGGTGCGGGGGCGGTCGGTGCGGTTGGCGATGGTGACGGAGTCGGTGACGGCCTGGCCGGGCGCGGCGGCGAGGTAGAAGTACGGGCGCTGCCCGAGCGTGTTGGCGGCGGGCAGCACGGACCACTGCCCGTTGTCGGCGGCGGCAGCCGTCCCGGCTGCGCCGAGCAGCCCGATCCCCGCCAGCACGGCGGCGACCGCGAACGCGATGAGGAGCCGCAGCGGCCGTGCCGGTGGCTGTGCCCGGGCAGCTCGTCTCCCCGCCCCGCCCTTCCCCCGTTCCCCGGGGCTCCGCCCCGGACCCGCTGCCACGCGCGGCGCCGGACCCGGGGGCCAGCCCCCGGACCCCCGCTCCTCAAACGCCGGAGGGGCTGATCTTGGCTGCGGCGCCGGCCAAATCCAGCCCCGCCGGCGTTTGAGGCGCGGGGTCTGGGGCGGAGCCCCAGGGGGTCCGGGCAGAGCCCGGGGAACGGGCGAAGGGCGGGTAGGGGACTCCGCCCCGCGCAGCGGCGCAGGGCCGGAGGGTCCGGGCCGGGTCACGACAACGTCAGGGTCAGCACCGCCGTGTACGCACCCGGCGCGGTGTACGGGGGCACCTGGAGGGTGACGCCCGCGTCCACGGTGAAGGTGCCCCCGACCAGCTCGGCGTCACCCGTGGAGGCCAGCACCGCACCCTCCGGTCCGACCGTGCCCGCGCTGCCCGGCGTACACGCGCTGGGGCTGCCGGGTGCGGCCGCGCACGTCGGGGTCCAGCTCAGGGAGGCCCCCGGGATGCGGACCCCGCCGGAGCCCGTGAAATCGGTGACCTTGCCGATCAGGGACCACCCGGCCGGCCCGCCGCGGGCGTCCGTGACGGTGACCGTGCCGATCCGGCCGGCCGCCGCGCCACCGACCGCGTACGGGACCGTGGCCAGGGTCACGGCGTCGCCCTCCTGGGTCATGCCGAGCTCGCCCGGCGCCACGACCGCCGTCACCGTCTGGCGGCCGGCCGGCCCGGGCACGGTGATCACCGTGTACGCGGCCGGGCCGGAGCCCCGTTCGGGAGTCCAGGCGGCGCCCTCGTAGGCCACGACGGCGGTGGTCGCCCGGTCCGTGACCGGCAGCTCGGCGAGGACCACGCCCAGCTCGTCGGCCTGGGCGGTGACCCGGTCGGCGGTCTCCGCCGTACCCGCCCGGCCCGCCACGGTGACCTGCGCGCCGGGGACGAAGCCGGCTCCGGTGACCGAGACCACGGCGCCGGGGGCCCCCGCCGCCGTGCCGAGCGCGACGGAGCGCAGGTTGGCCGTCGGCAGCGGGCTCGCGATGATCCGCTGCGCGACCGGGGCTCCGGGGGACGGCGTCGCCACGGGCACCGGCAGGGGCCGCGCGGCCGGGGACGACGGGGAAGGGGAAGGAGAAGGGGGCGCCACGGACGGCGACGGCACCGCAGACGCCGAAGCGGATGCCGAAGCAGACGCCGACACGGACGGCTCCGCCGACGGATCCGCCCCCGGCACCCCGCCCCCGGCGACCGCGCACACGGTGTCCAGCGGGAGCAGGTGACCGGTGTGCAGGGTGTAGCCGCCCGGGGCCAGGGTGATCTCCCCGGGAGCGGTGACGGTGAAGGTTCCGGTCATCGTCACGACGGGCAGCACCGCACCCGCCTCGACGGGGTCGTTGCGCCGGGCTCCGACGACCGTGACCTCACCCTGCTGCGCTCCCCCGAGGACGATCCGCCCGGTCGGGGTCAGGACGTCGGCGGGCAGGGCGACCGAGAGCGGGTTCACCGCCGGGGTCCGGGCCACCTGGTAGGTGACGGTGACGGTGTCGCCCACGCGGGGCGCGGCGTCGTCCACGGTGACCCGGGCGGTGGTGGGTCCGTCGGCCGGCCGCAGCCCGGCTTCCTGGGGCGGCAGGCAGTGCGTGGGGAACTCGACCTGCCCGGGAGGCGCCTCCCCCTCGGCCGCGGCGGGCGCGCCGAGCGCACCGCCGGTCGCCGCGGCCAGTACCGCCATCCCGACGGCCGCCGACCATCCTCTGTGCCGCGCGGATGTCCGCGCCGTCCGCGCCGTTGTCCGCGCCGATGTGGTCCGCACTGACCGCCCCCTGGGATCCCGTACCCCGCCAGGGGGCCATTCACGAGCGGGCGGGGGGATAAGTCAATGCACGGACCCGGCAGGAACTGATGTCCCATCAGGAGATGTCAGGGTGACATCCGGTGCGGCATCCGGCGCGGTATCCGATGCGACATCCGGTGCCACATCCGGTGCGGCCGCCCTGAAGGTCCGCCGGTAGGCCGTCGGGCTCACGCCGAGCGCCGCCTGGACGTGCTTGCGCAGGGACTGCGCGGTGCCGAAGCCCGCTTCCCGGGCCACGAGTTCCATCGGCAGGTCGGTCTGCTCGAGCAGGGCCCGGGCCCGTTCCACCCGCTGCCCCACGATCCATTCGCCCGGGCTGAGCCCCGATTCCTCGCGGAACCTGCGCGTGAAGGTCCGTACCGACATCGATTCCTGCTGGGCCAAGTCGGTCAGCCTCAGCGGTTCGTGGAGCCGGTCCAGTACCCAGGCGCGGGCAGCGGTGGTGGCCGACCGCTGCGGCTGCGGCACCGGGCGCTCGATGAACTGCGCCTGCCCGCCGTCGCGGTGCGGCGGTACGACGGTGCGCCGGGCCACGTCGTTGGCGACGGCCGCTCCGTGGTCGCGGCGCACGATGTGCAGGCACAGGTCGATCCCGGCGGCGACTCCGGCGGAGGTGAGCACGTCCCCGTCGTCGGTGTAGAGGACGCCCGGGTCGACCAGTACGGCCGGGAAGGTCCGCTGGAAGTGCTCGGCGGAGGACCAGTGGGTGGTGGCCCGGCGGCCGTCGAGGAATCCGGCGGCGGCCAGCACGTAGCCGCCCGTGCAGATCGAGACGAGCCGGGTGCCGGGCCTGATGTGCGCGAGGGCGGCGGCCAGTTCGGCGGGGAGCCGGCCCTCTTCGTGGACCGGTCCCAGCTCGTAGGAGGCGGGGACCACCACCGTGTCGGCCGTGGCCAGCAGCGCGGGGCCGTGCTCGACGTGGATGTCGAAGTCGGCGTCCGTGGGCACCCGGCCGGGGGTGAGCCCGCAGGTGAGGATCTCGTAGAGCGGCCGCCCGGCGGCGTCCTTCGCCCGCCCGAAGATCCGGTGCGGGATCCCGAGCTCGAAGGGCAGCAGCCCGGCGAGGGCGAGTACGACGACACGGTGCACGCGGGGCTCCATGGCCCGATCATATCGAAGGGTGTCGGTCAGGCCACTGTCGTACGGGACCCCGGCGGCCGGAAACTATCGGCGTGACGCAGACAGCCCCGGGGCCCGGCCCCTCCCCCGAGTCCTCCCCCGCACCGACGCCCGCCTCCGGCCCGGCCGCCGGCACCGACTCCACGGCCGGCGCACCCCACCGCGTCCACCGCATCCACCGCGCCTGGTTCGTCGCGGCCGTCGCCTTCGTGACGATCATCGGCGCCGCCGCCTTCGCCTCGCTCCCCGGTCTGCTCATCGAGCCGCTGCACGGGGAGTTCGGCTGGTCGCGGGGCACGATCGGCCTCGCCGTCTCCGTGAACCTCGCGCTGTACGGGATCACCGCGCCGTTCGCCGCCGCGCTGATGGACCGCTTCGGCATCCGCAGGGTCGTCGCGCTCGCGCTGACCGTCATAGCCGCCGGCTCGGTGGCCACGGTGTGGATGACCGCCTCCTGGCAGCTGATCCTCTACTGGGGCGTCCTGGTCGGGCTGGGCAGCGGCTCGATGGCCCTGGCCTTCGCCGCGACGGTGACCAACCGCTGGTTCACCGCCCGGCGCGGGCTGGTCACCGGCATCCTGACCGCCGCCGGGGCCTCCGGCCAGCTGGTCTTCCTGCCGCTGCTGGCCTGGCTGGTCGAGCACCACGGCTGGCGCCCGGCGGCGGTCACCGTCTCGCTGGCGGCCCTGGCCGTCGTGCCCTTCGTCTGGCTGCTGCTGCGCGACCATCCCGCGGACATCGGGACCACCCCGTACGGGGGCCCGTACACGGCCAAGCCCGCACCCGTCCCCGGCGCCGCCCGCCGGGCCCTGGGCGTCCTGGGCAAGGCGGCCCGGACCGGCCCCTTCTGGCTGCTGGCGGGCACCTTCGCGATCTGCGGGGCCTCGACGAACGGGCTGGTGAAGACCCACTTCGTGCCGTCGGCCCACGACCACGGCATGCCGGTGACGGCGGCGGCCGGACTGCTCGCCGTGATCGGCGTGTTCGACGTGATCGGCACGATCTTCTCCGGCTGGCTGACGGACCGCTTCGAATCGCGCCGCCTGCTCGCCGTGTACTACGCCCTGCGCGGGATCTCGCTGCTCTTCCTCCCGATGCTGCTGGCCCCTGCCGTGCACCTGCCGATGGTGTTCTTCATCGTCTTCTACGGCCTGGACTGGGTCGCGACGGTCCCACCGACGATCGCGCTCTGCCGCGAGCACTACGGGGAGGACGGCGCCATCGTCTTCGGCTGGGTCCTGGCCTCGCACCAGATCGGCGCGGCGGCGGTGGCCTTCCTCGGCGGCCTGGCCCGCGACGCCTTCGGCTCGTACGACCCCGTCTGGTACGCCTCGGGCGCCCTGTGCGCGATGGCCGCCCTGATGGCCATGGTCATCCGCCGCCGTTCCGCCGACGCGGGGGCCACCCCGGCCTGACCCCACCCGACGGGTTCGGCCGGGGCGCCCCTCGGGGGCTGAGCCCCCGGTCCTTCAGCCCGTCCGGCGTTTGAGGACCGGGGTCCGGGCAGCGCCCGGGGAACGGAGGAAGGGCGGGTGGGGGACGAGCGCCCGCCGGCAGGGCCCGGCTTCTGCAGCCGCCCGTCGGTCGCCGCACGGAGCAGTGCCGACCGCCCCCGGCAGGGCTACGCTCCGGCCGGAGTGGTCGACTTCAGGGTGCCGTCCGGGCCCGCCAGGAGGACCGGGGTGTCCGGGCCGCCGAGGTCCCGGACCGCCGCGCGGTCGGCGTCGGCGGGGGCCTCAGCGGCGCTGACTACGGCCGCAGCCTCCAGGGACTGGGCGCCACTGGCCACGGCCATCGCGACGGCCGTCTGGAGCGCGCTCAGCTTCAGGGAGTCCAGCGCCACGGTTCCGGCGACGTACGTACGGCCGGTCTCGTCCCGGACCGCCGCCCCCTCGGGCACGCCGTTGCGGGCCCGGGCGCTGCGCGCCAACGTGATGATCTTGGTGTCTTCGGGATCGATCCCGGTGCTGTCGGTCATGGCCCGAAGCATATGGAGCGCGTCGGCGGGGCCGCACGACGACCCCGCTGACGCGCTCTCCCCTCCACCCCCGGTGTCCCCCCGGGATCTTGGTGGCGCAGGGATAAAACTAAGCGCTGCGTAAGCGGAACCACGGCCCCGAAGGTCCCGTGATCGATGGCCTTCGGCCCCTGGCGGATTCCACGACGAGGAACGCCGGGGGGGGACGCCCGAGGCCCGGCCCCCGCGCCGCCACCGCCGCTACGCCCGGTCGAGCCGCAGCCGCTCCGCCCTCGGCAGGCCCGCGACCACCAGGTCGTACGAGTCCTCGACCAGCTCCCGGACCAGCGCGTCGGGAAGCGCCCCCGGCCCGCCCGCGGTCACCGTGTTCCAGTGCCGCTTGTTCATGTGCCAGCCCGGCACGACCGCCTCGTGCTCCGCCCGCAGCCGCACCGCCTGCTCCGGGTCGCACTTGAGGTTGACCTTCAGCGGTTCGGCGTCCAGCGCGCTCAGCGCGAACATCTTCCCCAGCACCTTGAACACCGAGGTCTCCGGAGTGAAGGGGAACTCCTCCACGGCCGCGTTGAACCCCAGGCAGAACTCCCGCAGCTGGGCCGGCGTCACCGCGTCTCCCCCTCCGGCTCCTCCGCCGGGGCCACCGGCTCCACCAGTACGGTCACGATCTTGTTCCGGCGTCCCGCCGGGGACTCCGCCGTCAGCCGCAGCGGCCGCCCGTCCGGCAGGTCCACCACCGCCGAGGCGCCGGCGATCGGGACCCGGCCCAGCGCCTTGGCGAGCAGTCCGCCGACCGTCTCCACGTCCTCGTCGTCGAAGGAGTCCACCTTGAACAGTTCGCCGAGGTCGGTGATGTCCAGCCGCGCGGTGACCCGGTAGCGGTCCCCGCCCAGGTCCTCCACCGGGGGGAGTTCCCGGTCGTACTCGTCGGTGATCTCACCGACGATCTCCTCGAGGATGTCCTCGATGGTGACGATGCCGGCGGTGCCGCCGTACTCGTCGATGACGACCGCCACGTGGTTGCGGGCCGACTGCATCTCGCGCAGCAGGTCGCCCGCGTTCTTGGTGTCCGGCACGAACACCGCGGGCCTTATCGCCGTGGAGACGAGGTCGCTCTCCGCGTCCCGGCTGATGTGCGTCTTGCGGACCAGGTCCTTCAGGTACACGATGCCGACGATGTCGTCCTCGTTCTCCCCGGTCACCGGGATCCGCGAGAAGCCGGACCGCAGCGCGAGCGTGGTCGCCTGACGGACCGTCTTGTACCGCTCGATGCAGACCAGGTCGGTGCGCGGCACCATGACCTCGCGCACGAGCGTGTCGCCGAGCTCGAAGACCTGGTGCACCATGCGGCGCTCGTCGTCCTCGATCAGCGATTCCTTCTCCGCCAGGTCCACCATCGCGCGCAGCTCCGCCTCGGAGGCGAAGGGACCCTTGCGGAAGCCCTTCCCGGGCGTGAGCGCGTTGCCGAGGAGGATCAGCAGCTGCGGGATCGGCCCCATGATCCGGGCGAGCGGTACGAGGACGTAGGAGGCCGCGGTCGCCGTGTTCAGCGGGTGCTGCCGGCCGATGGTGCGCGGGGAGACCCCGACGGCCACGTAGGACACGAGCACCATCACGGCGATGGCCACGAGGAGCGCGGTCCAGTTCTCCCCGAACTCGTCGAGGCAGACGTACGTGACGAGCACGCCCGCCGCCATCTCGCAGGTGACGCGGACCAGCAGCGCGACATTGACGTACCGGGTGGGGTCACCGGCGACCTGGGCCAGCTTCGCGCTGCCGCGCCGGCCCTCCCGTACGGCCTGCTCGGCGCGGAAGGCCGAGATCCGGGCGATCCCGGACTCGGCGCACGCGGCGAACCAGGCCACCACGACCAGCAGGACGGCCATGATGATCAGCTGGAGATCACCGGTCATGAGACGGTCGGCGCCGGGGACGGGCCGGTCACGCCGTTCTCGGCGCGCCAGCCGTCGACGATGGCCGCCTGGAGGCCGAACATCTCGGCCTTCTCGTCCGGCTCCTCGTGGTCGTACCCGAGCAGGTGCAGCACTCCGTGGACGGTCAGGAGCTGGAGCTCCTCGTCCATGGAGTGCTTCGTCGGCGCGTCCTCGCCCTGCTTCTTGGCGACCTCGGGGCAGAGCACGATGTCACCGAGGAGCCCCTGCGGGGGCTCCTCGTCGTCCTTCGACGGCGGGCGCAGCTCGTCCATCGGGAAGGACATGACGTCGGTGGGTCCGGGCAGGTCCATCCACTGGATGTGGAGCTGCTCCATCGCGTCCTCGTCCACGACGATGACCGAGAGCTCCGAGAGCGGGTGGATCCGCATCCGGGTGAGCGCGTAGCGGGCGATGTCGAGGATCGCCCGCTCGTCGACCTCGGTTCCGGACTCGTTGTTGACGTCGATCGACATGGTGCGCTGATTTCTACTTCCGCTGGAAGCCGTTCCGCGACTGCTTCGCGTCCTGGCTGTCGTCGTACTTCTCGTACGCATCGACGATACGGCCGACCAGCTTGTGCCGGACCACATCCTCGGACGTGAGCCGCGAGAAGGCGATGTCCGGAACTCCTTCGAGGATGTCCTGCACCTGCCGCAGTCCGCTCTTGGCGCCGCCGGGCAGGTCGACCTGGGTCACGTCACCGGTGACGACGATCTTCGAGTCGAAGCCGAGGCGGGTCAGGAACATCTTCATCTGCTCGGGCGTCGTGTTCTGCGCCTCGTCGAGGACGACGAACGCCTCGTTGAGCGTCCTGCCGCGCATGTACGCCAGCGGCGCCACCTCGATCGTCCCCGCGGCCATCAGCCGCGGGATCGAATCGGGGTCGATCATGTCGTGCAGGGCGTCGTAGAGCGGCCGCAGGTACGGGTCGATCTTGTCGAAGAGGGTGCCGGGGAGGAAGCCGAGGCGCTCGCCGGCCTCCACCGCCGGGCGGGTCAGGATGATCCGGCTGACCTGCTTGGACTGCAGGGCCTGGACCGCCTTGGCCATGGCGAGGTAGGTCTTGCCGGTACCGGCGGGGCCGATGCCGAAGACGATGGTGTGCTTGTCGATCGCGTCGACGTACCGCTTCTGGTTGAGCGTCTTGGGGCGGATGGTGCGGCCGCGGCTGGAGAGGATGTTCTGCGTGAGCACCTCGGCGGGCGTCTCGTCCGGGCCCTGGCCGTTGCCGCTCGACTTGAGCATGGCGATCGAGCGTTCCACTGCGTCCTCCGTCATCGGCTGCCCGGTGCGGAGCACCAGCATCATCTCGTCGAACAGGCGCTGGATCAGTGCGACTTCCGCCGCTGCGCCGATCGCGCTGACCTGATTTCCCCGAACATGGATGTCGGCCCTCGGGAAGGCCTTCTCGATCACGCGCAGCAGGGCGTCGCCCGAGCCGAGGACCGACACCATCGGGTGGGTGGCCGGTACGGTGAAGTGAGCGCGCGCCTGCCCCGGCGCGGGGGTCTGGGCTGTCGGTGTCTGAGTCATGGGCCGGCACTGTGGCCTGCGCATACCTCCCACTGAGGGGCCGCGCCGATCGACGGCCACCGGACTTCCAAGCCTACGTCGCCGCTCCGTCATCCCCGAGGGGTTTTCCGCCACCCCTTCGGCCACGGGTCCCTACGCCGACTGGCGGAAGCCGATCGTCGGGACCGCGCGGCGGCGGCTGGCCGGGGCCGCGGAGCGGGGGACGAGGTCGTCCAGGAAGCCGTACCGGCCGCGCAGGGCCTCCGGGGCGGTGCGCCACCAGTGGGCCACCTCCGGCCAGCCGGGGGCCGACAGGGAGCCGCCGAACTCCTGCACCGACAGGGCGGCGGTCAGGCCCGCGAAGGCGAGCCGGTCCGCGAGGGGCCACCCGGCGAGGGTGCCGGTGAGGAAGCCCGCCACGTAGACATCGCCCGCGCCGGTCGGATCCAGGGCGTCGACCGCGATCGCGGGGACCTCCGCCGTCTCCCCGGTCCGCCCGTCCACCGCGTACGAGCCCTCGGAGCCCATCGTGACCACCGCGATCGGCACCTTCTCGGCCAGCGCCCGGGCCGCCGCCCGCGGGCAGTCGGTGCGCGTGTAGGCCATCGCCTCCCCGGCGTTGGGGAGGAAGGCCTCGCAGTGCTCCAGGTCGGCCAGCGCCCCCAGGTCCCACCGCCCGCTGTCGTCCCAGCCGACGTCGGCGAAAACCCGGGCCCCGCGCCGGGCCGCCTCGGCGACCCAGGCCTCGCCGCCGCCCGGGCCGAGCGAGGCCACGGCCGCGCGGGCGCGGGGAGGGCACCGGGGGAACGGGCCGGGGTCCGCCGGGAGCGGGGCCTCGTGGCCGTGGGAGACCATCGTGCGCTCGCCCTCGTAGGCCATCGAGACGGTGACGGGGCTGTGCCAGCCGGGAACGGTCCGTGACATCGAGAGGTCGATGCCCTCGCCCTGTTCGAGGGCGTCCCAGCAGTACTCCCCGTAGTGGTCGTCGCCGAAGGCGGCGGCCAGGGAGGTGCGCAGGCCGAGCCGGGCCAGGGCGGTGGCCATGTTGGCGACCCCGCCGGGGCTGGAACCCATGCCGCGGGCCCAGGACTCCGTGCCGCGGACGGGGGCCGAGTCGAGGCCGGTGAAGATGATGTCGAGGAAGACCGTGCCCGTCAGGAAGACGTCGCAGCCGGGTTCTTGGGGATCGCGCAGCGGACCGAGCGGGTCCACGGCGGAGTCGAGGCTGTCCCGGCTGCTGCGACTGGTCACGATGTACTCCCCGTTCGGTTCGGTTCGGCTCGGTTCGGCTCGTGTGATGAATCTTGGCGGGTCGTTTCTCCAATGGGCCTTCACTGGGGCTCAACCCACGTCCGCCGTCAGGCCCTCCCTCCCGGGCGGGCCCGGAATACAGTGTGACGCAGATCACCGCCTGAACGCCCTTCTCGGAGGATCGGGCCGCTTGATAGATATGAGCCCCGCGGTCTTGCGGAATCTCACGCTCCACCTGCACCACCTGGAACACCCCGTGCCCGACCGCACCCCCGCGCCGCCCGCCGCCTGGCCGCTCGTCGCGCTCTTCACCTCCGGTTACGTCGCCCCGTACCTGCTGCCGACCGTCGTCGGCCGGCTCGACGCGCACCTCCCGCTGAGCCCCGCGCAGGCCGGTCTGATCGGCTCGGTCCTGCTCCTCGGCTCGGCCGCCGCCGGCTTCACCCTCGCCTCCCGCATCCCGCGCACCGGCCCGCGCCCGCTGGCCCGGCTCGGACTGCTGCTCGCCGTCCTCGGGTACGGCACGGCGGCCGCCACCGCGCAGCTCCCCCTCGTCATCGCCGGCGCCGTCCTCGGCGGCTTCGGCTCGGGCACGGCCACCGCGGTGGCCGCCTCCGGCATCGCGGCGCAGCGCGACCCGCACCGGACCTCGGCGCTGGGGCTGCTGTCGGTGTCGGCCACGGCGGGGGCCCTGTACCTGACCCTGCCCCGGCTCGGCGGCGGGCACGGGCTGCCCTTCGCGGCGATCGCCCTGGTCGCGCTGGTGTGCTGGCCGGCGACGGGACGCCTCGCCGGGGCCGACCGTACGGGCCGTCCGGAGGGCGCCGGCACGGCGGTACGGGCCTCCGGGCGGCTCCCGTACCCGCGCGCCGGGGCGGTGCTCGCCGGGGCACTGATGCTGTGGTCGCTGGCCCAGAACGCCCTGTGGGGCGTCAGCGGCCGCATCGGCGCGCAGCAGGCGGGCCTGTCCGAGGTCACCCTCGGGATCGTCTTCGCGGCCGCGCTCGGAGCCGGGCTGCTCGGGGTCACCGCCGCCTCCGTGCTCGGGGCCCGGCTCGGCCGGGCGGTCCCGGTGGGCGTGGGCACGGTGGTCATCGCCTGCTGCGTGGTGCTCGCCTCGCAGGCCCGGGACCTCGGCTCCTTCGCGGCCGGGGAGATCCTCTGGAACGCGGTCTACCCCATCGTGCTCTCCTACGCCATCGGCCTGGCCGCCGCGCTCGACCCGCGCGGGCGCTGGGCCGTGCTGGTCGGTTCCGCGTCCTCGCTCGGCGTGGCCTGCGGGCCCGTCACCGGGAGCCTGCTCGCCGAGGCCCTGGACTTCCCCGGCATGGGCCTGGCCCTCGGGATCCTGCTGCTGGCGGTGGCCGGGCCGATGGCCGGGGTCGCCCTGCACGTGGGCGGTCGCCCGCTGACCCCCGGGTCGGTCCGCCGCCGCGGCGGGGCCCCGGCAGCCGTGCTCGCCGCCGGAGCCGGCACCCCGGCCGGTTCGGTCCCGCGGGTCGGCGCGCAGGAACTGGAGGTCGTGGAACTCCCCCGACTCCGCCCTCTACGCCTACCCCCGCTCCGGGCCCTTCTGCTCTCCCCGGCAGCCACCCGCCGCAACCGCGACCGCAGACGGGTCCGCACCGGCGTCTAGGCCGCGGCCGGGCGGCCCGTCCTGCCCTGCGGGCGGCCGTCCCCTACCCGCCCTTCCACCGTTCCCCGGGGGCCAGCCCCCGGACCCCCGCTCCTCAAACGCCGGAGGGGCTGGGTTTCGCCGGAGGCGGCCAAATCCAGCCTCGCCGGCGTTTGAGGCGCGGGGTCCGGGGCGGAGCCCCGGGTCTTTCCAGCCGTCCGGCGCTTGAGGACCGGGGTCCGGGGCGGAGCCCCGGGAGGGGTCCGGGCGGAGCCCGGGGAACGGGCGAAGGGCGGGTAGGGGATCTCCGCCCCGCGCAGCGGCCAGGGACGCAGCGGGGGCTTCGCCCCGGGGGCTACGGGGCCGTCGGGCCCGGCTGCGCGGCCGGCGCATCCGCACAGCCCGGTGCGGACAAGCGCGCCTACCCGGCCCGCTTCGGCACGGGAACCCGTACGAGATCGGCAGCGATCGTGAGCTCCCCCTCGAAGCCGGCCGCACGGGCCTGCCGTTCGAACTCCGACGGATCCCCGTACCGCTGCGAGAAGTGCGTCAGCACGAGGTGCCGCACGCCCCCGTCCCGCGCCACCCGCGCGGCCTGCCCGGCGGTGAGGTGTCCGTGGTCGGTGGCCAGCTGGACGTCCTCGTCGAGGAAGGTCGACTCGATCACCAGCATGTCGCAGCCCGCCGCGAGCTCCTCGACGCCCTCGCAGAGCCGGGTGTCCATCACGAAGGCGAACCGCTGCCCGGCGCGCGCCTCGCTGACGTCCTCCAGGGTGACCCCGCCGAGACTGCCCTCGCGCTGGATCCGGCCCACGTCCGGCCCCTTGATCCCGTGGAGCGCGAGCAGTTCGGGCCGTATCCGGCGCCCGTCGGGCTCGGTGACCCGGTAGCCGAAGGACTCCACGGGGTGCGAGAGCCGTACGGCGTCCAGGGTGTACGCCTCCCCGCGCGCCAGGATCCCGTCCTCGGCGACCGGCTCCTCGGCGAGCTGCACGGTCTCGCGGTAGGCGGTGGCGTACCGCAGCCGGTCGAAGAACTTCTGCCCGGAGGCCGGGTAGTGGGCGGTGACGGGGTGCGGGACCCGGTCGAGGTTGATCCGCTGGATGACCCCGGCGAGGCCGAGGCTGTGGTCACCGTGGAAGTGGGTGACGCAGATCCGGTTGATGTCGTGCGCGGCCACCCCGGCCCGGAGCATCTGGCGCTGGGTGCCCTCGCCGGGATCGAAGAGGATGCCCTCGCCGTCCCAGCGCAGCAGGTAGCCGTTGTGGTTGCGGTGGCGGGTGGGCACCTGGCTGGCGGTGCCCAGGACCACGAACTCTCGTACGGACACGGTTTATCCCGGGGGCCATTCGAAGCCACGGCCGCCGAGGACGTGCGCGTGGGCATGGAAGACGACCTGGCCGGCCCTGGCGCCGGTGTTGAAGACGAGCCGGTAGGCGTGGTCGGCGAGCCCCTCGTCGACCGCGACGCGGCCGGCCTCGGTCAGGACCTCGGCGGCGACGGCGGGCTCCGCGGCCGCGAGGGAGGCGGCGTCGGGGTAGTGCGCCTTCGGGATGACGAGGACGTGGGTGGGCGCCTGCGGGTTGATGTCGCGGAAGGCGACGGTCGTGTCCGTCTCCCGGACGACCGTGGCGGGGATCTTCCCCGCAACGATCTTGCAGAACAGGCAGTCGGCCTGCGGTTCCCCGGCCATGTGCTGAGCCCTTCGTGACGGGTGATCGGTTCCGGCATCGTATCCACCGCCGCGTGCCGGACCGGTCACGCCCACCGGCCCGCCCTCACCGCCGGCGGCCCGCCCTCAGGACCAGCGGCCCGTCCGCGCGAGCAGGACCGCCGCGGCGGCCGTGCCCGCCGTCGAGGTGCGCAGGACCGAGCGGCCCAGCCGGTACGGGTGCGCCCCGGCCGCGGCGAAGGCGGCGAGCTCGTCCGGGGAGACCCCGCCCTCGGGGCCGACGACCAGGACGATGGAGCCGGCGGCGGGCAGTTCCGCGGTGGCCAGCGCGCCCGAGGGGGCGTCCCGGTCCTCGTGCAGGACCACCGCGAGGTCGGCCTCCGCGAGCAGCGCCGCGACCTGCTTGGTGGACAGCGCCTCCGCGACCTCGGGGAAGCGGACCCGGCGGGACTGCTTGCCGGACTCCCGGGCTGTGGCCCGCCACTTCGCAAGGGACTTGGCACCCCGGTCGCCCCGCCACTGGGTGATGCAGCGCGAGGCCTGCCAGGGCACGATCGCGTCGACGCCGGTCTCCGTCATGGTCTCGACGGCGACCTCGCCCCGGTCGCCCTTGGGCAGGGCCTGGACCACGGTGATCCGGACGTCCGGTTCCGCCTCCTCGAAGACCCCGGACACGGAGACCACGAGGCGGTCCTTGCCCTCGGCGGCCGTCACGACGGCCTCGGCCCAGCCGCCCCGGCCGTCGGTCAGCACGAGGGCCTCGCCGGGGGCCAGCCGCTTCACGGAGACCGCGTGGCGGCCCTCGGGGCCGTCCAGGACGAACTGCGGCCCCGCGGGCACCTTTTCGACCACGAACACCGGGGCGGTCATGACGCACTCCTCATCTGCATTGCCTTCAACGCGTTCTGTGCCGCGCCGAGTTCCGCCGCGAGCACCTCCACCAGTTCCCCCGCGGGCAGCGCCCTCGCCAGCCGGTGCCCCTGGCCCGCCCACAGCGCCATGCCCTGCGGGTCCCCGGCCGCGGCGGCGGCCTTGCGCAGCGGCGCGGTCAGGTGGTGGACCTGCGGGTACGCGGCCGGGGCGTACGGGCCGTGCTCGCGCATGAACCGGTTGACCAGTCCGCGGGCCGGCCGTCCCGAGAAGGCCCGGGTCAGCTCGGTGCGGACGAACAGCGGGTCGGTCAGCGCCTTCTTGTGCAGGGGGTGCGCGCCGGACTCCGGGCAGGCCAGGAAGGCCGTGCCGAGCTGCGCGGCCTCCGCTCCGGCGGCGAGCAGCGCGGCGATCTGCGATCCGCGCATCAGGCCGCCCGCCGCGATGATCGGGAGGGCCACCGCTTCGCGCACCTGCGCGACGAGCGCGAGCAGGCCGACTCCGGCGGTGCCGTCGCCCTGCGGGTCGTCGCGGTGGGTGCCCTGGTGGCCGCCCGCCTCCACGCCCTGGACGCAGACGGCGTCGGCGCCGGCCGCCTGGGCGGCGCGGGCCTCCTCTACGGAGGTGACGGTGGCGATCGTGTACGTACCGACCTTGCGCAGGCAGGTGAAGGCGGCGGGCGAAGGCAGGCCGAAGGTGAAGGAGACCACGGGTACCGGGTCTTCGATGAGAATGGCCAGTTTGGCGTCGTAGCCGTCGTCGCTGGTGCCGATGATGTCCTCGTCCGCGAGGGAGATCCCGTACCAGGCGGCCTCGTTGGCCAGGTGTCCGCGGTAGACCTCTAGGGCGGCCGGGTCCGCGTGGGAGGACTGCGGCAGGAAGAGGTTGACGCCGAAGGGGCGGCGGGTGAGCGCGCGCAGCCGCTTGATCTCCTGGTACATGCCGTCGGCGGTCTTGTAGCCGCCGGCGAGGAAGCCCAGTCCGCCCGCTTCGCACACGGCGGCCGCGAGCGGCGGGCAGGACGCGCCACCCGCCATGGGCGCCTGCACGATCGGCGGGTACGCGAAGAGACCGTTCGGTGCGGAGGACATGAGCTGCATCGTGCCATGTCCCGCTCACGGGGCCGAATCACGGCATTCGCCTGGCATAGTCCCTTCACCGGGGTGCCCGAATACCGCTGCCGCCCCGCCGCCCCGCATGCCGCGAGCCCGGCCCGGGGTCGTCCCCGGACCGGGCTCGCCGGTGTTCTCGTACGGTGCTCAGCGCCCGTCGAATGCCTCGCTCAGCGCCCGTTGAAGGCGTCCTTCAGGCGGCTGAACAGGCCCTGCTGGCCCGGCGCGAACTGCCCGGTCGGGCGCTCCTCGCCGCGCAGCTTCGCGAGCTGGCGCAGCAGCTCCTCCTGCTGGGCGTCCAGCTTGCCGGGGGTGGTGACCTCGACGTGGACGATCAGGTCGCCGCGGCCGCCGCCGCGCAGGTGCGTGACGCCCCGGCCGTGCAGCGGGATCGCCTGGCCGGACTGGGTGCCCGGACGGATGTCGATCTCCTCGAGGCCGTCCAGCGTCTCCAGCGGGCACTTGGTGCCCAGGGCCGCCGCGGTCATCGGGATGGTGACCGTGCAGTGCAGGTCGTCCCCGCGCCGCTGGAAGGTCGGGTGCGGCAGCTCGTGGATCTCCACGTACAGGTCGCCTGCGGGGCCGCCGCCGGGGCCGACCTCGCCCTCGCCCGCGAGCTGGATCCGGGTGCCGTTCTCGACGCCCGCCGGGATCTTGACCGTGAGGCTGCGGCGGGAGCGGACCCGGCCGTCGCCCGCGCACTCGGGGCACGGGGTCGGGACCACGGTGCCGAAGCCCTGGCACTGCGGGCAGGGGCGCGAGGTCATGACCTGGCCCAGGAAGGACCGGGTGACCTGCGAGACCTCACCGCGGCCGCGGCACATGTCGCACGTCTGCGCCGAGGTGCCGGGGGCGGCGCCCTCACCGGAGCAGGTGGTGCAGACGACGGCCGTGTCGACCTGGATGTCCTTGGTCGTGCCGAAGGCCGCCTCGTCCAGTTCCAGGTCGAGGCGGATCATGGCGTCCTGGCCGCGGCGGGTCCGCGAGCGCGGTCCGCGCTGCGAGGACTGGCCGAAGAAGGCGTCCATGATGTCGGAGAAGTTGCCGAAGCCGCCCGCGCCGAAGCCGCCGGCCCCGCCGCCGCCCGAGGAGGACAGCGGGTCGCCGCCGAGGTCGAAGACCTGCTTCTTCTGCGGGTCCGAGAGGACCTCGTAGGCGGCGTTGATCTCCTTGAAACGCTCTTGCGTCTTGGGATCGGGGTTCACATCCGGGTGCAGCTCGCGCGCGAGCCGCCGGAATGCCTTCTTGATCTCGTCCTGCGATGCGTCGCGGCGCACGCCGAGAACGGCGTAGTAGTCCGTGGCCACTTACGACTCCGCCAGGATCTGTCCGACGTAACGTGCCACTGCGCGTACCGCTCCCATCGTTCCGGGGTAGTCCATGCGGGTCGGTCCGACCACGCCGAGTTTGGCGACTGCTTCGCCGCCCGAACCGTAGCCGACCGAGACGACGGACGTGGAGTTCAGTCCCTCGTAGGCGTTCTCGTGCCCGATCTTTACGGCCATTCCCGACTCATTGGCCTCGCCGAGCAGCTTGAGGAGCACGACCTGCTCCTCCAGCGCTTCGAGCACCGGCCTGATCGTCAGGGGAAAATCGTGTCCGAAGCGGGTGAGGTTGGCGGTGCCGCCGATCATCAGCCGCTCCTCCGCCTCCTCGACCAGCGTTTCGAGGAGGGTGTCGAGGACGGCACGCACCGTCACCCGGTCCTCGGTCTCGAAGGACTCCGGAAGGTCCTTCACCAGCGGCGGCACGTCGGTGAACCGGCGGCCGACGACACGGCTGTTGAGGCGCGCCCGCAGGTCCGCGAGCGAGGTGTCCGCGAAGGGGGTCTGGCAGTCGACGAGCCGCTGCTCGACCCGGCCGGTGTCCGTGATGAGGACGAGCATCAGGCGGGCCGGGGCCAGCGAGAGCAGTTCCACGTGCCGGACGGTGGACCGGGTCAGCGACGGGTACTGGACGACGGCGACCTGCCGGGTGAGCTGCGCGAGCAGCCGCACCGTACGGCCGACGACGTCGTCGAGGTCCACGGCCCCGTCGAGGAAGTTCTGGATGGCCCGGCGCTCGGGCGTCGACAGCGGTTTGACCCCCGCCAGCTTGTCGACGAAGAGGCGGTAGCCCTTGTCGGTGGGGATCCGGCCGGCGCTGGTGTGGGGCTGGGCGATGTAGCCCTCGTCCTCCAGCACGGCCATGTCGTTGCGCACGGTGGCGGGCGAGACGCCGAGCCGGTGCCGCTCGGTGAGCGCCTTGGAGCCGACCGGCTCCTCCGTCCCGACGTAGTCCTGGACGATGGCGCGCAGCACTTCGAGTCTGCGTTCGCTGAGCATCGCGCACACCTCCATCGTTTCCGTCGGTCACCGAGACTCGTGGTCGAGCCTCTTCGCTGGCGCTCTTCGCTGGCACTCTGAGCGTTCGAGTGCCAGAGATCCCCCGGTCAGTGTACGGCGGGGTGGTACGCCCCTAGCAAGGGCGGCCCGCCAAGGTAGCGTCGCGGTATGGACGTGCGTTGGGAAGAGGCGGGCTGGGAACGGCTCACCGAACGGGCCGGCCGCAAGCGCCTGCCGGTGTGGGACTGCACCGTGGGACTGGTGGTGGGCGAGGATTCGGCCCTTCTGATCGACCCCGGTTCCTCCCTGCGGGAAGGCGCGCTGGTGCGGGCCGAGGCGGAGCGGCTGGCGGGCCGGCGCGTGACTCATCTCGCATTCACACACGGACATTTCGACCACGTACTGGGCGGTGCGGCCTTCGCGGGGGCGGAGGTCTACGGTCCGGTCGGGCTGGACGCCCTGCTCTCCACGAGCCGGGACGAGCTGCGGGCCGACGCAGTCCGGCACGGCCTGGCGGAGGCCGAGGCCGCCGAGGCGGCGGACCTCCTGGTGGTCCCCCGGCACCTGGTGTCGGGCGAGTGGACACTCGACCTGGGCGGGGTGCAGGTGCTGCTGGCGAACGTGGGCCCGGGCCACACCCGGCACGACCTGGCCGCCTTCGTGCCCGGCACCCGCGAGGTGGTCTTCTGCGGCGACCTGGTCGAGGAATCGGGCGAGCCGCAGGCGGGCCCGGACGCGGTGCCCCGGCAGTGGCCGGCGGCCCTGGACCGGCTCCTCTCCCTGGGCGGGGACGACGCTCTGTACGTGCCGGGTCACGGAGCGGTGGTCGACGCGGCCTTCGTGCGTGCCCAACGCGACACACTGGCGGCCCGTTCCGGCGTGTCGGGCACCTGAGGCGGCCCGCTCTCCTACCCTCGGCCGGATGCGCGAGTACTCCCCCGACCTGACCCCGCAGTGGAAGCGTGCCAAGCCCGTCCCCGAGGTGCCGGCCGATGCCGATCTGGTGGTCGAGGTGGCGGGTACGGACTTCTGCGGCGCGGTGGTGGCCTGCGAGGCGGGCACGGTCACCCTGGAGGACCGTTTCGGCAAGCGCCGCGTCTTCCCCCTCGAACCCCGCGGCTTCCTCCTGGACGGCGCGGTGGTGACCCTGACCCGCCCGCCCCGGGGCCCCGCCGCCCCGGCCCGTACCGCCTCCGGCTCCCTCGCCGTCCCCGGGGCGCGGGCCCGGGTGGCCCGGGCGGGCCGGATCTACGTGGAGGGCCGCCACGACGCCGAACTCGTCGAACGGGTCTGGGGCGACGACCTGCGGATCGAGGGCGTGGTCGTGGAGTACCTGGAGGGCATCGACGACCTCCCGTCGGTGGTCGCGGACTTCGCCCCCGCGGCCGACGCCCGCCTCGGCATCCTGGTGGACCACCTGCTCCCGGGCACGAAGGAGTCCCGCATCGCGGCCTCCGTAACCTCCCCGCACGTCCTGATCGTGGGCCACCCCTACGTGGACGTCTGGCAGGCGGTGAAGCCGTCCGCCCTCGGCATCCCCGCCTGGCCGGTGATCCCGCCGGGCCAGGACTGGAAGACGGGCATCTGCCGCGCCCTGGGCTGGCCGGAGAACACCGGGGCCGCCTGGCAGCACATCCTGTCGCGCGTGACCTCGTACAAGGACCTGGAGCCGACCCTCCTGGGCGCGGTGGAGCACCTGATCGACCACGTGACGGCGTAACCCTGCGGGGCTGTCCCCTACCCGCCCTTCCACCGTTCCCCGGGCTGAGCCCGGACCCCCCTGGGGCTCCGCCCCAGACCCCGCGCCTCAAACGCCGGCGAGGCTGGATGATGCCGCGCAGCGGCATTTTCAGCCCGTCCGGCGTTTGAGGACCGGGGTCCGGGGCGGAGCCCCGGGGAACGGGCGAAGGGCGGGTAGGGGACCTCGCCCCGCAGGGCAGCCCCCACCCCGGACGGGGTCAGTCGACCAGGTCGCGGACCACCGCGTCGGCCAGGAGCCGCCCGCGCAGGGTCAGGACGGCCCTGCCGTCCGCGTACGGGCCCGCTTCGAGGAGCCCGTCCGCCAGGGCCCGCCCGGCCGCGGCAAGCCCCGCAGGGGCCAGCAGCGACAGCGGAACCCCGTCCACCAGCCGCAGCTCAAGCAGGATCCGCTCCACCCGCCGGTCCTCCGAGGACAAGAGCTCCCGCCCCGCCCCGGGCGACCGACCTTCGGCCAAGGCCGCCGCGTAGGCGCCGGGATGCTTCACGTTCCACCACCGCACCCCGCCCACGTGCGAGTGGGCTCCGGGTCCGGCGCCCCACCAGTCGGCCCCGCGCCAGTACAGCTCGTTGTGCAGGCACCGCCCGGCCTCGGAGGCGGCCCAGTTCGAGACCTCGTACCAGGAGTACCCCGCCTCGGCCATCACCGCGTCGAGGATCAGGTACCGGTCCGCGTGGACGTCGTCGTCCGTCATCGGGACCTCGCCCCGCCGGATCCGCCGCGCGAGCTGGGTGCCCTCCTCCACGATCAGTGCGTACGCGCTGATGTGGTCGGGCCCGGCCCCCAGGGCCGCCGACAGCGAGGCCCGCCAGTCCTCGTCGGACTCCCCGGGCGTCCCGTAGATCAGGTCCAGGTTCACGTGCTCGAAGCCCGCCGCCCGCGCCTCCGCGACGCACGCCTCCGGCCGCCCGGGGGTGTGCGTGCGGTCCAGCACCTTCAGGACGTGCTGCCTGGCGCTCTGCATGCCGAAGGAGATCCGGTTGAAGCCTCCCGCGCGCAGCTCCGCGAGGTACTCCGGGTTCACCGACTCCGGATTGGCCTCGGTGGTGACCTCGGCGTCCTCGGCCAGCCCGAATTCCTCGCGGATCGCCGCGAGCATCCGTACGAGGTCGCCGGCGGGCAGCAGGGTCGGCGTGCCGCCGCCCACGAAGACGGTCCGTACGGCCCTGGGATCGTCGCCCAGCACCTTCCGCGCCAGCCTGATCTCGTCGATCAGGGTGTCGGCGTAGTTCTCGCGGGAGGCGAGCACGCCGCCGGTGCCCCGCAGCTCGGTGGCCGTGTAGGTGTTGAAGTCGCAGTACCCGCAGCGGGTGGCGCAGTACGGAACGTGCAGGTAGAACCCGAGCGGCCGCTCCCCGGCTCCCGCCAGGGCGTGGAGCGGCAGCGAGCCGTCTTCGGGCATGGGTTCACCGTCGGGCAGTGCGGAAGGCATGGGCCCATTGTCCCGCACTGCCCCAAGGTCGTTTACGGGCGCGCGGCGCGCCCGTCGTCACGCCTCCCGGGAACCCTCGTACATCTCGTCGATGAGGTGCTTGAACTCGCGCTCGACGACCGGCCGCTTCAGCTTGAGGCTCGGGGTGAGGTCGCCGTGCTCCACGTCGAGGTCGCGCGGCAGGAGGCGGAACTTCTTGACCGTCTGCCAGCGCTGGAGGCCCTCGTTGAGGGTCTGGACGTAGGTCTCGATGAGCCGGTTCGTCTCGGGGGCGGCGAGGACCTGGGAGTACGTCTTGCCCTCCAGGCCGTTCTCCGCGGCCCAGACCAGGATCGAGGGCTCGTCGAGGGCGATGAGGGCGGAGCAGAAGTTCCGGTCGGCTCCGTGGACCACGATGCTGGAGACGTAGGGGCAGAGCGCCTTGAACTGGCCCTCGATCTCCGCCGGGGCGACGTACTTGCCGCCCGAGGTCTTGATCAGGTCCTTCTTGCGGTCGGTGATGCGCAGGTAGCCGTCCGCGGAGAGCTCGCCGATGTCGCCCGTGTGCAGCCAGCCGTCGGCCTCCAGCACCTCGGCGGTCTTCTCGGGCTGCTGGTGGTAGCCCTGCATGATGCCGGGGCCGCGCAGCAGCACCTCGCCGTCGTCGGCGATGCGGACCTCGGTGCCGGGGAGCGGCTTGCCGACGGTGCCGGTGCGGTAGGCCTCGCCGGGGTTGACGAAGGAGGCGGCGCTGGACTCGGTGAGCCCGTAGCCCTCCAGGATGTGGATCCCGGCGCCGGCGAAGAAGTAGCCGATGTCGGGGGCGAGGGCGGAGGCTCCGGAGATGGCTGCGCGCAGGTTGCCGCCGAAGGCGTCGCGGAGCTTGGAGTAGACGAGGGCGTCCGCGATCTTGTGCTGGGTGTTGAGCCCGAAGGGGGCGCTCGCCCGGCCGGTGCGGCGGAAGTTGTCCTGGGTGACCTTGGCGTACTCGCGGGCCACGCCGGCCGCCCACTGGAAGATCTTGTACTTGGCTCCGCCGCCGGCCCGGGCCTTGGCGGCCACGCCGTTGTAGACCTTCTCGAAGATGCGCGGGACGGAAGCCATGTAGGTCGGCTGCACGATCGGCAGGTTCTCGATGATCTTGTCGATGCGCCCGTCGACGGCCGTCACGTGGCCGGCCTCGATCTGCCCGGAGATCAGGCACTTGCCGAAGACGTGGGCCAGCGGGAGCCAGAGGTAGGAGACGTCGTCCTTGCCGAGCAGGCCGGTGGCGACGATGGCCTTGCCCATGTACGACCAGTTGTCGTGGGGCAGCCGGACGCCCTTGGGACGGCCGGTCGTACCGGACGTGTAGATGAGGGTGGCGAGCTGGTCGGAGGTGATCGTCGCGATCTTCTCCTTGACCGCCTCGGGGTGCTTGGCGAGGTACTCCCTGCCGCGCGCCTCCAGGTCGGCGAGGGAGAGCACCCAGCCCTCGGGGTCGCCCTCGGCGGCGACGGCGTCGGCGGCCTCCAGGACCACGACGTGGGCGAGGTTCGGCAGGTCGGCGCGGCGCTCGCGCACCTTCGCCAGCTGGCCCGCGTCCTCGGCGATGAGCACCCGGCTCTCGGAGTCCGCGAGGATGAACGCCGACTCGTCCGCGTTGGTGCTGGGGTAGACGGTGGTGACCGCGCCGCCGGCGCACATGGCACCGAGGTCGGCCAGGATCCACTCGACCCGGGTGTTGGAGGCGATGGCGACCCGGTGCTCCGTCTGGATGCCGAGGTCGAGCAGCCCCGCGGCGATGGCGAAGACCCGCTCGCCCGCCTGGCCCCAGCTGAGCGATTTCCAGTCGTCGGGGCCCTGCCCCCCGGCCGCGGGCACGGGGTACCGGTAGGCCTCGGCATCGGGCGTCGCCGCGACGCGCTCAACGAAGAGGGTCGCCACGCTGGGCGGACGGTTCTCGATCAAGGACTGTGTGTCGCTCACGGACATCCTCCGGACCACGTCGGCAGGGCCTGTTCATCACAGGGGCGGACTGACTGAGTGGTGGGTCAGGGTGGGTGTGGCTGAGTCAGGGCTTGGCTGTATCCGAGGCCAAAAAACTGGCGAGTAACCAACGAGCATTGATCAGACTAGGGGCCCTCCGCCTGGCGCGTAAGAGGCCCCGGGGCGCCGATTCATAACGAAACAGGCCCCCGCGCCGGAGCACGGGGGCCTGCCTCACATCCGACGGCCGCAGCCGCGGCTACTTCTTCTTGCCACCGGACTCGTCGCTGGAGAGGACGGCGATGAAGGCCTCCTGCGGAACCTCCACGGAGCCGACCATCTTCATGCGCTTCTTGCCCTCCTTCTGCTTCTCCAGCAGCTTCCGCTTGCGAGAGATGTCACCGCCGTAGCACTTGGCGAGGACGTCCTTGCGGATGGCGCGGATGGTCTCGCGGGCGATGACGCGGGAGCCGACGGCGGCCTGGATCGGGATCTCGAAGGCCTGCCGCGGGATGAGCTCGCGCAGCTTGGCGACCAGGCGCACGCCGTAGGCGTAGGCGGCGTCCTTGTGGCAGACGGCGGAGAAGGCGTCGACCTTGTCGCCGTGCAGCAGGATGTCGACCTTGACCAGGCCGGAGGCCTGCTCGCCGGTGGGCTCGTAGTCCAGGGAGGCGTACCCGCGGGTCTTGGACTTCAGCTGGTCGAAGAAGTCGAAGACGATCTCCGCGAGCGGGAGCGTGTAGCGGATCTCGACGCGGTCCTCGGAGAGGTAGTCCATCCCGAGGAGCGTGCCGCGGCGCTGCTGGCAGAGCTCCATGATCGCGCCGATGAACTCGGAGGGCGCGAGCAGGGTGGCCCGTACGACCGGCTCGAACACGTCCCTGATCTTGCCCTCGGGGAACTCGCTCGGGTTGGTGACGGTGACCTCCTTGCCGTCCTCCAGGACGACGCGGTAGACCACGTTCGGCGCGGTGGCGATCAGGTCGAGGCCGAACTCGCGCTCCAGGCGCTCGCGCACCACGTCCAGGTGGAGCAGGCCGAGGAAGCCGACGCGGAAGCCGAAGCCGAGCGCCGCCGAGGTCTCCGGCTCGTAGACCAGCGCGGCGTCGTTGAGCTGGAGCTTGTCCAGGGCCTCGCGCAGGTCGGGGTAGTCCGAGCCGTCGAGCGGGTACAGGCCCGAGAAGACCATCGGCTTCGGGTCCTTGTAGCCGCCGAGGGCCTCGGTCGCGCCGTTGCTCAGGCTGGTGATGGTGTCACCGACCTTGGACTGACGGACGTCCTTCACGCCGGTGATGATGTAGCCCACCTCGCCGACGCCGATGCCGTCGGCCGGGGTCATCTCCGGGGAGGAGACGCCGATCTCCAGCAGCTCGTGCGTGGCGCCGGTCGACATCATCCGGATGCGCTCGCGCTTGTTGAGCTGGCCGTCGACCACACGCACGTAGGTGACGACACCGCGGTACGAGTCGTAGACCGAGTCGAAGATCATGGCGCGGGCGGGGGCGTCCTTGGGTCCGACCGGGGCCGGGACCGTGGCGACGATCTTGTCGAGCAGCGCGTCCACGCCGAGACCGGTCTTCGCCGAGACGCGCAGGACGTCCTCGGGCTGGCAGCCGACCAGGTTCGCGAGCTCCTCGGCGAACTTCTCCGGCTGGGCGGCCGGCAGGTCGATCTTGTTCAGGACCGGGACGATCGCCAGGTCCTTCTCCATCGCCAGGTACAGGTTGGCGAGGGTCTGCGCCTCGATGCCCTGGGCGGCGTCCACCAGGAGCACCGTGCCCTCACAGGCGGCGAGGGAGCGCGAGACCTCGTAGGTGAAGTCGACGTGCCCGGGGGTGTCGATCATGTTGAGGACGTGGGTCTTCCCCAGGTCCTCGCCCGTGGTCGGCGCCCACGGCAGTCGCACGGCCTGGGACTTGATCGTGATGCCGCGCTCACGCTCGATGTCCATGCGGTCGAGGTACTGGGCGCGCATCTGCCGCGAGTCCACCACACCGGTGAGCTGGAGCATCCGGTCGGCAAGGGTCGACTTGCCGTGGTCGATGTGCGCGATGATGCAGAAATTGCGGATCAGCGCCGGGTCGGTACGGCTCGGCTCGGGCACGTGGCTGGGGATCGCGGGCACGCAGTGTCCTGATTCTCGGGTCGCAGTCGGAACGAAGTGTGGGCGTCGGTCTGCGCGAAGTCGGATCTGTACGCAGACTCCCATCGTCCCATGAACCGAAGACTGCGCTCGGTTTGGGCCGGTCGGAAGCCACCTGGTAGCCTGAGCAGCTGTGTCTCGTGTGCCCTCTAGCTCTACGGGACGCAATCCGAAGATCAAATCTCTGAACCTGCAAAGGCTCTTTCGTGGCGAACATCAAGTCCCAGGTCAAGCGCAACAAGACGAACGAGAAGGCTCGCCTTCGCAACAAGGCCGTCAAGTCCTCGCTGAAGACCGCCATCCGCAAGGCCCGTGAGGCCGTCGTCGCCGGTGACGTCGAGAAGGCCACCGTGGCTTCCCGCGCCGCTTCCCGCGCGCTCGACAAGGCCGTCTCGAAGGGTGTCATCCACAAGAACGCCGCCGCCAACAAGAAGTCGGCGCTGGCGTCCAAGGTTGCCTCCCTCCAGGGCTGAGCTCCTGATGTGATCGCCGGGCCGGGACCCAGCGGGCCCTCTCTCCCGCTCCCGACCGGCACCCCGCACCGCACACGAAGCGTTCGCCACGCGAGTGCGGTGCACCCAGAGCAATAACCGAAGGCCCCGACCGCCACCCTTCCCCAGGGCAGCAGCCGGGGCCTCCGGCATGTCCGGGCCCATTTCAACCCCCCGGGGCACTTTCAGCCGTCCGGCGCTTGAGGACCAGGGTCTGGGACCTTCCAGCCCCGCCGGCGTTTGAGGCGCGGGGTCTGGGGCGGAGCCCCAGGGGGTCCGGGCGCAGCCCGGTACCCCTGCTTTCAGCCCGTCCGGCGCTTGAGGACCGGGGTCCGGGCAGCGCCCGGGGAACGGTGGAAGGGCGGGTAGGGGACTTCGCCCCGCAGGGCAGCCCACCCGCAGCCGCGCCCCACAACCGGGACAGCACAGCCCCGGAGGGGAAAGCGCGGCCCGCCGGGACCTAGCCCCGCCGAGGCCTAGCCCCGCCGAGGCCTCGCCGCGCGGGCAACCGCGACAACGGCCTTCTCCAGCGCGTACTCCGGATCATCGCCCCCGCCCTTGACCCCCGCATCCGCCGCCGCCACCGCCCGCAACGCGTCCGCCACCCCGTCCGCAGACCACCCCCGCATCTGCTGCCGGACCCGGTCGATCTTCCACGGCGGCATGCCAAGATCCCGCGCGAGGTCCCCGGGCCGCGCCCCCCTCGGCGCCGAGGCCAGCTTCCCGATCGCCCGTACCGCCTGCGCCAGCGCGCTGGTGATCAGCACCGGAGCCACCCCGGTGGACAGGGACCAGCGCAGGGCCTCCAGAGCCTCCGCAGCCCGCCCCTCCACCGCCCGGTCGGCCACCGTGAAGCTCGAAGCCTCGGCCCGGCCGGTGTAGTAGCGGCCGACCACGGCCTCGTCGATGGTGCCCTCGACGTCCGCGCACAGCTGCGCCGCCGCGCTCGCCAGCTCCCGCAGATCGCTGCCGATCGCATCGACCAGCGTCTGGCAGGCCTCGGGCGTGGCCGAACGGCCCAGCGTCCGGAACTCCCCCCGTACGAACGCCAGCCGGTCCGCCGGCTTCGTCATCTTCGGGCAGGCGATCTCGCGGGCACCCGCCTTGCGCGCGGCGTCCAGCAGACCCTTGCCCTTGACGCCGCCCGCGTGCAGGAGGACGAGGGCGATCTCCTCGAACGGCGCGGCGAGGTAGGCCTTGACCTCCTTGACCGTGTCGGCCGAGAGGTCCTGCGCGTTGCGCACCACGAGCACCTTGCGCTCCGAGAAGAGCGAGGGGCTGGTCAACTCGGCCAGGGTGCCGGGCTGGAGCTGTTCGGAGGCGAGGTCACGCACGTCCGTGTCGGCGTCGGCGGCGCGCGCCGCCGTCACGATCTCCCGCACGGCGCGGTCGAGCAGCAGGTCCTCCTGCCCCACCGCGAGGGTGATCGGGGCGAGCGGATCGTCGGTGGAATTCTTCCTGGTGGCCATCGCCTCCAGCATCCCACGCCGCACTGACAGAATGTCCGGGTGAACGTGCGACATGTACTGGTCCTGCCCGACCGCGACGCCGCCGAGGAGGTGGCGCGGGAGGTGGTCGACCGCTTCGGCCTCCCGGAGGAACCTCAGCTGGTCCGCGACGCCCTCGCCGGTGAGGACGATGCCGAGGACGCCCAGTGGCTGGTGGTCGTCGAGGACCCCCGCGAGGGGCTGGACGCCACCACCCTGGACGAGCTCGCCGCCGAGTACGAGGGCTGGCTCGAAGCCCCGTAGCCACCGGCCCCGCACCACCGGCCCCGCCGGCCCGCACCGGGTCAGGCCTTGTGCACGACCTGCATGTCCAGGGTCACTTCCACGTTCGAACCGATCGCCGCGATCCCCTGCGCCAGCACGGACTGCCAGTTCAGCGCGAAGTCCCCGCGGTTCAGTTCGGCCGTCGCCCGGCAGGCCGCCCTCGGCTCGCCCTCCAGGCCCGTGCCCAGACCCAGGTACTGGGTGTCCAGGGTGACGGACCGGCTGACCCCGTGGAGGGTGAGGGCCCCGGCCACGGACCAGAGGCTGCCGCTGCGGTGGATGAACCGCTCGCTGTAGAACTCCACCGTCGGGTGGCGGGCCGCGTCCAGGAAGTCCGCGGAACGCAGGTGGTCGTCCCGCATCCGCAGCCCGGTGTCGATGCTCGCCGCGTCGATGATCACGCGCATGGAGGAGTCCTCCATGCGGTCGGCTATCCGCACCGCGCCGGCGAAGGTGTTGAACCGGCCGTTGATCCGGGCGAAGCCGATGTGCCGTACCGAGAACCCGATCGAGGAATGCCCCGGGTCGAGCTCCCAGTGCCCCGGCTGCGGCAGCCGCGGCGGGTCCACCGAGTCCAGGACGATCTCCCCGGTGCCGGGCTGCGCCGGGTCCCCCACCAGCGTCGCCCCGTGGAAGGGCGCGTACCCCTCGGCCGTGACGGTCAGCCGGTACTCGCCCGCCGGCACCGCCGCCGTGAACCCGCCGTACGGATCGGTCTCCCCGCTGACGATCCGCCGGCCGATCGGGTCGGTCACCTCGAACGCGGCCTGCCGGACCGGCTGGTGGACCGTGTCGAGCACCCGGCAGCTGAGCAGCCGCGCGGTATGAGGAAGCGTCAGTGTCGCGGATGTCTGGGGACTGGCGCTTCCCGCCGTCTCCATCCCCCGTCTGCGACTGAACATGGTGTGTGCACCCCCGTGCTGTGTGGGCTTGGACCGTTCTGGCGAGAACGCATTCGATCATGCTGTCGGGTTGCGGGCAAACGGAGTGGTCACTCCTGGTATGCCCGTACCGGACCGCTGGCCCGACCCGTCGCCGGATGGCCGGGAACGCCCGCAGCCGCGGGCCGCTGCCGGTGACGGCGACCGAGCCGTCCTCGTCCGTGCGCAGCACTGCCGTGCCCAGCTCCCGCAGCCGGGCGAGCGTACCCGGCGCGGGGTGCCCGTACCTGTTCCCGGCGCCCACCGGGACGATCGCCAGGCGCGGCCGGATCCGCTCGTGCAGTCCGGGATCCTGGTGGGCGCTGCCGTGGTGGGCGACCTTGAGGACATCGACCGGCCCCAGTTCCGGATGGTTCCTCAGCAGGGCCTGCTGGGAGCCCGGTTCGAGGTCTCCCAGCAGGAGGAGGGTCAGACCCGCGCCGCGCACCAGCAGGGCCACGCTCGCATCGTTGGGGCCCTCGGGGAAGGCGTCCCCGGGCGGCCACAGCACCTGCCACTCCAGCGGCCCTGCCCGGCGCCGCTCCCCCTCCACGGCACGGACGAGGGGGACCCCGGCGGCCGCCGCCGTCCGCCGTACGAACGCGGCCTGTCCCGGCGGTTCTTCCATGCCGGTGACTTGCACCACACCCACCGACCGGCCCCTGAGCACCCCCGCCAGCCCGCCCACGTGGTCGGCGTGGAAGTGGGTGAGCAGGACCAGCGGCACCCGGCTCACGCCCAGCTCCTTCAGGCAGGCGTCCACCGGCCCCGGCTCCGGGCCCGCGTCCACCACCACGGCCGTACCCGGGCCGGCCGCCAGGACGGCGGCGTCCCCCTGGCCCACCGCGCACTGGGTGTAGATCCAGTCGGGCGGCGGCCAGCCTCTTACCGTACGAGTGACCAGTGGCGGCCTCAGCACGGCGAGGAGCAGCACCACGGCCAGGGCGGAGGCGAGCCATCGCCCACGGCCGACCCGTCTGCCGAGCAGCACCGCCGCACAGGTGGCCGCGGCGAGCAGCAACCCTCCGCCCACCCCGCCGGGCCAGCCCAGCTCCGCCCCGGGCAGTGCCGCCCCGCCCCGGGCCACGGCCGCGATCCACCCGGCGGGCACGCCCGCGCACCAGGCGAGCGCCTCGGCCACGGGCCGGCACACCGGGGCCGCCGCCAGCGCGGCGAACCCCAGGACCGTCGCCGGCCCCGCCGCCAGCTCGGCCAGCAGGTTGCAGGGCACGGCCACCAGGCTCACCCGGGCCGACAGCACCGCGACGACCGGCGCGCACACCGCCTGGGCCGCCGCCGCGGCCGCCAGCGCCTCGGCCGGGCGGGGCCGCATCCCGCGCCGCCGCAGGGCCTGGCTCCACCGGGGAGCCAGCGTCAGCAGGGCCCCGGTGGCCAGGACGGAGAGGAGGAAGCCGTAGCTGCGGGCCAGCCAGGGGTCGTAGAGCACCAGCAGCAGGACGGCGGCGGCCAGCGCCGGGATCAGGGATCTGCGCCGGCCCGTGGCGATGGCCAGCAGGGTGACCGAGCCGCAGGCCGCCGCCCGCAGCACGCTGGGCTCCGGCCGGCACACCACCACGAAGGCCAGGGTCAGCGCCGCTCCGCACAGGGCCGTGGCCCGCAGCGAGAGCCCCAGGCGCGGCGCCAGCCCGCCCCGCTCGGCCCGCTGCGCCCGGGCCGGGGCCCCGATGAGCAGGAAGAGCACCACGGTCAGGTTGGAGCCGGAGACGGCCAGCAGGTGCAGCAGATCGGTGGCCCGGAAGGCGTCGTGCAGGTCGGGCTCCACCCGGGAGGTGTCCCCGACCACCAGCCCGGGCAGCAGGGCCCTGGCGTCCGGGGCCAGCCCGTCGGTGACCTCGCGCAGCCCGGCCCGCAGCCGCCCGGCGATCCGCTGCACGGTGTCCGGACCGCCGGTCACCCGGGGCGGGGTGTCCCCGGCCGGCCGGAGCAGGGCGACGGCCCGCTCCCCGTCCCGCGCCGGGGCCAGCCGGGCCACCACCGCGACCCGTGTCGAGGGCTGCAGCCCGGCCCAACCCGGATGCCCCGCGAGCACCCGCACCGGGCTCGACACCCGGGTCCGGGCACCGTCGGGCCCGGTCACCCGGGTCACCACCGCGTCGAGCACCACCACCGGCGGCCCGCTCCCGCTCCGGGCCGTCCTCGGATCGGAGCCCACGGTGAGGTCCACCAGGACCCGGGCATGCTCCCGGGCCAGCTCCGGGACCGGCCCGGCCCGCGCCTCGGCCCGCTGGAGCCCCGCCACCCCGGCTCCCGCGGCCGCGCACAGCAGGACCCCCGCCAGCGCCGCCCGCAAGGGCACGGAGCGCCTCCGGCCCACCACCATCAGCAGCCCGGCCGCGCCCACCCCCAGCCCCGCCACCGCGGCACTGCGCCCGACGGGCACTCCGAGGCACACGGCGGCGGCCCCCCACACAGCGAGCGCCGGCCCCACCAACCGCAGGTCCAGGGGCCCCGCCTCCCCCGCCCCCTGCTCCCGCCGGACGGAACTCTCCTCCCCCGTACCCCGCCCGGCCGGCCCCGGTCCGGCCCGCTCCCGCCCCGGGCCGTCGTGCCGGCTCACGGCCGCACCAGTTCGCGGAGGTCGGCGAACCGGCGCTCGCCGATCCCGTTGACCTGGCGGAGCTCCTCCACGGAGCGGAAGCCGCCGCGTGCCGTGCGGAAGTCCACGATGTGCTGCGCGAGCACCGGCCCCACCCCCGGCAGCCCGTCCAGCTGCTCGGCGGTGGCCGTGGCGAGGCTCAGCGGGCCGGAGGCGGGGCCTGCCCGCCCCGTCGGCGGGGGCGGCACCGGAGCCCCCACCAGGACCTGTTCGCCGTCCATCAGGACGCGGGCCCGGTTCAGCCCGGCGGTGTCCGTCCCGGGCCGCACTCCCCCGGCGGCGGCCAAGGCGTCCTCGACGCGCGATCCGGGTGGCAGCCTGCGCACTCCCGGGGCACGGACCTTGCCGCTGACGTCCACCAGGATGGGACCGGCACCCGGCCCCGCCCGCACCACCGGCGGGGCCGACAGGGCGGCCGCCGCGGGGGCCACCACGGCCGGTGCGGTCACCGGCCGGGGCCGGGCCGCCCCGAACTGCTGTGCGGCGAACCCGACGGCGACGACGAGCACCACCGAGACGGCGGCCACCGTGCGCGGCTCCACCCCGCAGCGGGTCTGCAGCCACAGCGGCAGCCGCTCCCGCACCGCGAGCCACCGCAAGCCCCCGCCGGGCCCCTCCCCACCCCCGGGCGGCACCGCCGCCCCGGCGGCAGGCTCCCCGGCCCGGCCCACCGGCTCGGACCTCACCGGCACCTCCGGCCCCACCGCACCCACGGGCACACCCTCGGACCCGGACCCGGGGCCGGGCCCTGCCCCCGGTGGCGCAGCACCCGGCGGGCGGCCCGCCCCGAGCAGGGCCTCCGCCCGGCGCCGCGCCACCGCGGGATCGGGGCGGCCGGACCGCTGTCCGCGGCGATGCCGCAGGCGGCTGTCGGAGAGGCGGGGACGGCCGGGGCCACTGGTGGCGCCGGCGGGACCTGAAGTACGCGTGCGAAGAGTCATGCCACGACGGTAGGGCCGAGCCGCGACCCCCGTTCGGAAGCCTCAATTCCGGTGGACGGCCCGCCCGTTGTGGATATCTCCCTCACCCGATCCAGTGATCAGCGCGGGGAGACCACCGCCGCCAGCAGCCCCGGCCCCGTGTGCGCGCCGATCACCGCACCCACCTCACTGACGTGCAGCTCGACCAGCCCGGGGATCCTCTCCCGAAGCCTCTGCGCGAGCTTCTCCGCGCGTTCCGGGGCCGCGAGGTGGTGCACGGCCACGTCGACGGGCCCCGACGCCGCGCGCTCGACGGCGAGCTCCTCCAGGCGGGCGATGGCCTTGGAGGCCGTCCGCACCTTCTCCAGCATCTCGATCCGCCCGCCGTCCAGCGTCAGCAGCGGCTTGACCGCGAGCGCCGAGCCGAGCAGGGCCTGCGCGGCCCCGATGCGGCCGCCGCGGCGCAGGTAGTCGAGGGTGTCGACGTAGAAGTACGCGGACATGCCGGCGGCCCGCTTCTCGGCGGCGGCCACGGCTTCGTCGAGGGACCCCCCGGCCTCGGCCACCTCGGCCGCGGCCAGGGCGCAGAAGCCCAGGGCCATGGCGACCATGCCGGTGTCGACGACGCGGACGGGCACCGTGGCGGTCTTCGCGGCGAGCACGGCGGCATCGTAGGTGCCGGAGAACTCCGCCGACAGGTGCAGGCTGACGATGCCGGTCGCACCGGCCTCCACGGCTGTCCGGTAGGCCCGGACGAAGTCCTCGGGGCTGGGGCGGGACGTGGTGACCGGGCGGCGCTTCTGCAGGGCCAGGGCGAGGCTCCTGGCCGAGATCTCGGTGCCCTCCTCCAGGGCCTCGTCGCCGAGGACCACGGTCAGCGGGACGGAGATGATTCCGTGCCGCGCCATGGCCGGTTGGGGCAGGTAGGCCGTGGAATCCGTGACGATCGCGACATGGCGGGACATGAGGCGGAGGTTACCGGCAGCGGGGGTGTTCCGGCAGCCCGGGTCCACCGTTGCCCTCCGGCCGCGGCTCGTGGTGGGGGTGCCGCCCGGCTCCGGCGGCGGGGGTGCGGCCCTGCGAGGCGAAGTCCCCTACCCGCCCTTCGCCCGTTCCCCGGGCTCCGGTCCTCAAGCGCCGGACGGCTGAAAGGACCGGCTCAGGTCGTCGCCTCCGGGCGGCGGGTCTTCTGCCAGGGGTACTGGGGGGCCGGGGCGGGCTCGGAGAGGGCCGCGGGCTGGGGGGCGGTCCACTCGGGCTGTGCGGGGGCCGCGGACGGCGAAGGAGCCGTGGGAGCCGTCGGAGCCGACCAGGACAGGTCATCGGTCTGGGGGCGGGACCAGTCCCGCAGGGCGCTCGACTCGACGTCGATCTGGGCCGACAGGTGCGACAGGTCGTCCTCCGCGAACCGCCGGGCGCGGTCGCGCGCCGCCCAGCGCAGCGAGTCCGACGCCTGCGTGATCTGCGCCGTGCGCTCCCGCAGGTCCGGCAGGACCGCCGTGATCCGCTGCCGGTCGGGCTCCGCCTCCAGACGCTTCAGTTCGTCGTCGAGTTCGTGCCCGTGCGCGCTCAGCCGCTCGAACAGCCCGATCGACTCCTGCAGCGAGGCGTCCACCTGGACCCCTTGGTACAGCGCCTGCTGCGTCGCCCGCATCGAGTTCCGCAGGTCCAGCCGCAGCGTGGCCAGCGCGCCCTGGACACCGACCTGGCCGAAGCTGCGGGCCTTCAGGGTGGTGTCCTCCACCGTGCGGCGGGCCTGGGTGATGGTCCGGTCCACGCCGCGCGCGACGCCCTTGACCACCTTCGTCGTCACGTAGACACCGAGCCCCAGGAAGGCGAACAGCAGCACCAGGGCCACGATGATAAAAGCCGCCTCCATGAGGGTCCCTTCCCCAGCCGATTACGTCCCTTCCACCGTAAACGCCACGGGCAGGCCGCGGGTTCCAATCGAACCCCCAACCTGCCCGTACGGGAATACCCCTAGACCGTCGGACGACAGTCGTCCGACGCCGGACGACAATCGTCAGACGACGATGTTCACCAACTTCGGCGCGCGCACGATCACCTTGCGGATCTCCGCCCCGCCCAGCGCCGCCACGACCGCCTCGTCGCCCAGCGCCAGCTGCTCCAGCTCGGCGTCCGAGATCGCCGGAGACACCTCCAGGCGGGCCTTGACCTTGCCCTTGATCTGGACGACGCACGTGACGCTCTCGTCCACGACGTACGCCGGGTCCGCGACCGGGAAGTCCTGGTGGACGACCGACTCGGCGTGGCCCAGGCGCTGCCACAGCTCCTCGGCGATGTGCGGGGCCAGCGGGGCCACCAGCAGCACCAGCCGCTCCGCGACCGAGCGCTCCAGCGGCCGGCCCGCCTTCGTCAGGGCGTTGTTCAGCTCGGTGATCTTCGCGATGGCGGTGTTGAACCGCAGGCCGGCCATGTCGCCGCCGACCCCGTCGATCGCCTTGTGCAGCGCGCGCAGGGTGGCCTCGTCCGGCTCCGCGTCGACGACCGTCACGGCGCCCGTCTCCTCGTCCACCACGTTGCGCCACATGCGCTGCAGCAGCCGGTACTGGCCGACCACGGCACGGGTGTCCCAGGGACGCGAGACGTCCAGGGGGCCCATCGCCATCTCGTACAGGCGCAGGGTGTCCGCGCCGTACTCCTCGCAGATCTCGTCCGGCGTGACGGCGTTCTTCAGGGACTTGCCCATCTTGCCGTGCTCACGCTTGACCGGCTGGCCCTGGTAGAAGTAGCCGCCGTCCCGCTCCTCGACCTCGGCCGCCGGGACGTACACACCGCGCGAGTCGGTGTACGCGTACGCCTGGATCATGCCCTGGTTGAACAGCTTGTGGAACGGCTCCACCGAGGAGACGTGCCCCAGGTCGAACAGCACCTTGGACCAGAAGCGCGCGTACAGCAGGTGCAGCACCGCGTGCTCGGCGCCGCCCACGTACAGGTCGACGCCGCCGTGCGGCTGGCCCTCGCGCGGGCCCATCCAGTACTGCTCGATCTCCGGGTCGACCAGGGCCGAGTCGTTGTTCGGGTCCAGGTAGCGCAGCTCGTACCAGCAGGAGCCGGCCCAGTTCGGCATGGTGTTGGTCTCGCGGCGGAAGGACCGCACCCCGCGACCGTCGCCCAGGTCCAGCTCGACGTTGACCCACGCCTGGTTGCGCGACAGCGGGGTCTCCGGCTGGGAGGCCGCGTCGTCGGGCTCGAACGTGCGCGGCGAGTAGTCCTCGACCTCCGGCAGCTCCAGCGGCAGCATCGACTCGGGCAGCGGGTGGGCCACGCCGTCCTCGTCGTAGACGATCGGGAAGGGCTCGCCCCAGTAGCGCTGGCGGCTGAACAGCCAGTCGCGCAGACGGAAGTTGACGGTCCCCTCGCCGATGCCCTCCCCGGCCAGCCAGTCGGTGATCACGGCCTTGGCCTCGACCACGCCCAGCCCGTCCAGCGAGATGCCCTCGCCCGTGGAGTTGACGATCGTCCCGTCGTACGAGGTGAAGGCGGCCTCCCACTCCAGCGGGTCGGCGTCGCGCTCGTCCGTGGGCTGGACGACGCAGCGCATCGGCAGCTCGAAGGCGCGCGCGAACTCGAAGTCACGGCCGTCGTGCGCCGGGACGGCCATGATCGCGCCGGTGCCGTAGCCCATCAGCACGTAGTCCGCGATGAAGACCGGGACCAGGTCGCCGCTGACCGGGTTGGTCGCGTAGGCGCCGGTGAAGACGCCGGTCTTGTCCTTGGCCTCGGCCTGGCGCTCGACGTCCGACTTCGCGGCGGCCTGCTTGCGGTACGAGTCCACGGCCTCGGCGGGGGTGGCGTTGCCGCCGGTCCACAGCTGGTGGGTGCCCTCGGGCCACTCCGCCGGGACGATCTTCGAGACCAGGTCGTGCTCGGGGGCCAGCACCATGTAGGTGGCGCCGAACAGCGTGTCGGGGCGGGTGGTGAAGACGGTGATGGCATCGCCGTCGCCGACCGCGAAGTCCACGCGGGCGCCCTCGCTGCGGCCGATCCAGTTGCGCTGCTGCAGCTTGATGGCCTCGGGCCAGTCCAGCGCGTCCAGGTCGTCGATCAGGCGGTCGGCGTAGGCCGTGATCCGCATGTTCCACTGGCTCAGCCTGGACTTGAAGACGGGGAAGTTGCCGCGCTCGGACCGGCCGTCGGCGGTGACTTCCTCGTTGGCCAGTACGGTGCCCAGCCCGGGGCACCAGTTGACGGGCGCGTCCGAGGCGTACGCCAGCCGGTGCCCGTTCAGGACGTCGGCCCGCTCGGCGGCGCTCAGCGCGGCCCAGGAGCCGCCGCCGGGCAGCTCACGGGAGCCGTCCTCGAAGGCGGCGACCAGCTCGGCGATGGGGCGGGCCTTGGCGGCGTCCGCGTCGTACCAGGAGTTGTAGATCTGCAGGAAGATCCACTGGGTCCACTTGTAGTAGTCCGGGTCGATCGTCGCGAAGGAGCGGCGCTTGTCGTGGCCCAGACCCAGCCGGCGCAGCTGGACCTTCATGTTCTCGATGTTCGCCTCGGTCGACACGCGCGGGTGCGTGCCGGTCTGCACGGCGTACTGCTCGGCCGGCAGGCCGAAGGCGTCGAAGCCCAGGGTGTGCAGGACGTTGTGGCCGGTCATCCGCTGGTGACGGGCGAAGACGTCGGTGGCGATGTAGCCGAGCGGGTGCCCGACGTGCAGGCCCGCGCCCGAGGGGTACGGGAACATGTCCATGATGAACTTCTTGGGGCGCGCCACGACCGAGGCGTCGCCGGCCAGGTCACCGGTCGGGTTCGGGGCCTCGTAGGTGCCCTGCGCGTCCCATACGTCCTGCCAGCGTGCCTCGATGTCGGCGGCCATGGCAGCCGTGTAACGGTGCGCCTCGGCCGCCTCGGGGGCCGGGGTGTTCGTCTCGCTCATGATTTCTGAAGCTCCATCGATCGTCTCTGCCGTCTCTGCTGCCCAAACGAAAAAACCCCTCGCACAGGAGGGGGCGCCGCGCCGGGGCCGACCGCTTCGTGGGGTCGGGACTGTTCAGCGCGGCTCGGTAAGCAGAAGGCGTACGGCACGCATGGCGTCAGGGTACCGCAGCGGCCCCCAGGGGTGCTCTGCCCTTCCGGCCGGCGGACGCGGCGTCCGCGACGGACACGGCGTCCGCACAACGAGAAGCGGGCCACCGTTTCCGGTGGCCCGCTTCTTCACTGTGGAGCTATGGAGAATTGAACTCCAGACCTCCTGCATGCCATGCAGGCGCTCTACCAACTGAGCTATAGCCCCTTGTCTTGCCTGCCGCTTCCTGGCCCGTTTCCGGTTCCCCTTGGCGACGTCCCAAACATTACACGGTGATGGCCCTGGTCCAAAAATCGGTTTCCACGAGCCCCGGATCATGTCCGTTTCGTGGCGATTCGTCACGCACGGGCGAACTGGTAGAACCGCTTCAGCGTGCAGTGCTCGTCGAGCAGCCGCCCGTAGATCGGCTCGCCCTCCAGCTCGCGGTACGTCTCGATCGGGTCGCCTTTTATGACCAGCGCCCGCGCGCACTCCTCGCACCAGTACTGGTAGTCGGGGTTGACCGGCTCCATGTCCCGCACGATCGGCGTGCCGTTGTTGCACCAGTCGCACCGCCGCCGGTGTGCACCCATCCGTCAGCGACTCCCTCCCGCGTCGGGCCGTCGTCGTCCCCCTCCGGCCGTCCGATTCTGCCATGCCGGTGCCCGCTCGGGCAGGTGTGGACAAAAGCAAAGATCCCGCCCCCTGTTGGGGACGGGATCTTGATTGTGGAGCTATGGAGAATTGAACTCCAGACCTCCTGCATGCCATGCAGGCGCTCTACCAACTGAGCTATAGCCCCGCTCTCCGCGACGCTCCCCCCGTTTCCGGTGTTCTGCGCTGCGAACAAGAAGAACTCTAGCCTGTGACCAGCCGGAAAGTGAAATCCGGGTGGGAGCCGCTCCGAGATGGGCTCCGAGGGGGCTCAGTCGTCGTCGCCGAGCACCGGCTCGGGCAGCGTGCCGGCGTTGTGTTCCATCAGCCGCCAGCCGCGCGCGCCCTCGCCCAGCACGGACCAGCAGCAGTTGGAGAGCCCGCCCAGACCCTCCCAGTAGTACGAGTCCAGGCCCAGCAGGCGCCCGATCGTCGTACGGATGGTGCCGCCGTGGCTGACCACCACGAGCGTGCCGCCGGAGGGCAGCCGGTCGGCGTGCTCCAGCACCACCGGCGCGGCCCGGTCGGCGACCTCGGTCTCCAGCTCGCCGCCACCGCGGCGGACCGGCTCGCCGCGCTTCCACGCCGCGTACTGCTCGCCGTACTTGTCGAGGATCTCGTCGTGCGTGAGGCCCTGCCATTCGCCGGCGTACGTCTCGCGCAGCGCCTCGTCGTGCGTGACCGCCAGCCCGGTGACGGACGCCAGCTCGGCGGCCGTGGCAGCGGCGCGCCGCAGGTCCGAGGCGACGATCGCGTCGGGCTTCAGCGAGGCGAGCAGCCGGGCCGCACGGCGCGCCTGCGCCACGCCGGCCTCGGTCAGCTCGATGTCCGTGGAGCCCTGGAACCGGCGCTCCAGGTTCCACGAGGTCTGGCCGTGCCGCCACAGGACGATCTTGCGGCCGGTCCTGCCGGTCGTGGTCGTGCCGTCGTTGGTCGTGCTCAGAACAGATCACCGTCCAGTTCGTCGTCGCCCTGCGCGGCGCGCAGCGCGGCGTGCTCCTCGGCCTTGCCCTTGGTGAGCTTGGCGTCCTCGGGGAGGTCGATCTCGGGGCAGTCCTTCCACAGGCGCTCCAGCGCGTAGAAGACGCGCTCCTCGCTGTGCTGCACGTGGACGACGATGTCGATGTAGTCGAGCAGGATCCAGCGGGCGTCGCGGTCGCCCTCGCGGCGCACCGGCTTGGCGCCCAGCTCCTTCAGGAGCTTCTCCTCGATCTCGTCGACGATCGACTTGACCTGGCGGTCGTTGGGGGCCGAGGCGAGCAGGAAGGCGTCGGTGATCGACAGCACGTCGCTGACGTCGTACGCGATGATGTCGTGCGCGAGCCGGTCGGCCGCGGCCTGGGCGGCGGCGGTGATGAGCTCGATGGAGCGGTCCGTGGCGGTCACTGGCCATGCTTTCGGGTTGGCGGGCAGATCCTTACAAGGGTCTCATGTACCGCCGATGCCGCCCGCGCGCAGCGTGCCGCGCGGCTGCGGCCGCACCCGACGGGCGCGGCCGCAGTAGGCCCCCGAGGCCTCAGGACGCCTTGTAATCCTTGCCCAGGGTCACCACGACGTCCGCGTTCACCGCGTTCTCGGCCTTCTTCACGGCCGTCTCGGGCAGTCCCAGGGTCTTCGCCACTTCGAGCGCCTTGTCCCGCTGCGCGTCGTCCTGGTACGTGATCTGCGACGCGGGGGCGGTCTTGTCGGCCTTGCCGCCGTCCACCAGGGTGTAGCCGCCGTTGAGCAGGGCCGCCTTCGCCGCCGTGTTCGTCTTGTCGTCGCCGGTCGCGTCCTTCAGGCCGACCCGGGGCAGGGCTCCGGGCTGGGCCTCCGTGACGGCGCCGCCGAGGACCTCCTTGACCACCTTGGTGTTGGCCTCGTCCGTGAGTCCGCCGTCCGGCTTCACCCCGAGCACGTCGGTGCGGTACGCGCCCACCTTGGCGTGCTCGCCGAGCTTGGACAGCAGCGCGCCGAGCGTCTGCGCGTTCAGCGCCGGGTCCAGGATCTGCCCGGTGGTCTCCACGGTCATCGCCGCCGACTTCGGGTCGCCGGGCACCTTGCGCAGCAGGCCCAGCAGGACCCGGCCGAAGCGGTCCAGCTGCTTGGCCTCCGGCTCGCCCTGCGCCTGGTACGTGGCGTACGCGACGGCCATGGCACCGCTGAGGCTCTGCTTCGCGCCCTGGCCGACGGCGGGCGCCTTCGCCGCGTCGTCCGCCGGGACGGCCACGTCGGTGTCGATCTCGATGCCGCCGACCAGCTCCACGAAGTTTTCCAGGAAGGGGGTGTCCAGCCGCCAGGTGCCGCCGATGCGGGTGCCGAAGACCGAGTCGAGGGATTCCCGTACGCCCAGACCTCCGTCCTGGACGGCCTTGCCCAGGGCGGAGGTGGTGCCGTCGTCCCTGGTGACGTTCAGCGTGTTGGGCACCAGGACGGTGGCGCCCTGCTTCGTGGTCACGTTGTCGACGAGCAGCGCCGTGGAGGTGCCGCCCTTCTTGGTGTTGTGCAGGTGCACGACGATCATGTCGCGCTTCTGCGGGCCGGTGGCGGACGCGCCGTTCGACGCCTTGCCGGGGCCCTCCAGGAAGGGCAGTTTGCCCGCGTACCAGAGGTAGCCGAGGCCAGCGACGACGAAGACGGCCAGCACGACGATCAGTGCCACCACGCGGTTGCGGCCGCGCCGGCGGGCCTCTTCGCGGCGCTCGGTGCGGCTCTCGGTGAAGGCGAGCCAGTCGATGACGTCCTCGGAGTCCTCGTCCGGCTGGTCGATGAAGGAGAACTGCTCGGTGCGGTACGAAGGCCCCCCCGAGCCCTGCCCCTCCCCCTGTCCCTGCGCGCCCGGCCCGTCGGCCCGGCGGGGCTCCGGGACCTGGGCGGCGGCGGGACGGAACGCCGGCTCGGGCGCGGGGGCCCGCGGCGGCGCCTGCGCCGGGGCCTCGGCGGCGGCCTGCTGCGGGATCCACTGCTGGGTGGCCTGGGTGTCGTACTGCTGCCCGGCCTGGGTCTCGTACCCGTACTGGGGGGCTTGCGGGGCCTGGGGGTAATGCTGCTGGGGCTGCTGCGGGTAGTACTGCGGGGCCTGCGGCTGCTGGGGCTGCTGTCCGCCGTACCCCTGGTAGTCGTAGCCGTAGCCCTGCTCGTACTGCTGCTGCTCGTAGGGGGGCGCCGGGTCGGCGGCGGCGGGCTGCGCGGGCACCTGGCCGTACACCGGCCGCCCGTAGACGTCGTAGCCGACGAGCTGCTGCTCCTGGCCGGCATACGGGTCGTACGGCTCGTGTCGGTCGTTCACCGCGGGGCCCCTCTCTCCGGAAGCTCAGGCTCCCCGGTACAGCTCACGCTTGTCGATGTAGCGGACCACGCCGTCGGGCACGAGGTACCAGACAGGATCCCCCTTGGCCACGCGGGCACGACAGTCCGTGGACGAAATGGCCAGCGCCGGGACCTCGACGAGGGAGACGCCTCCCTCGGGCAGGCCGTCGTCGGTGAGCACGTGGCCCGGCCGGGTGACGCCGATGAAGTGCGCGAGGGCGAAGAGCTCCTCGGCGTTGCGCCAGGTCAGGATCTGCGCGAGGGCGTCGGCGCCGGTGATGAAGAAGAGGTCGGCGTCGTCGTTGAGGGCGCTCAGGTCCCTCAGGGTATCGATCGTGTAAGTCGGGCCGCCGCGGTCGATGTCGATGCGGCTCACCGAGAACTGCGGGTTCGAGGCGGTCGCGATGACCGTCATCAGATACCGGTCCTCGGCGGACGACACGGCCCGCTGCGACTTCTGCCACGGTTCGCCGGTCGGTACGAACATCACCTCGTCGAGGTGGAACAGCGCGGCCACCTCACTGGCGGCCACGAGGTGTCCGTGGTGGATCGGGTCGAATGTCCCGCCCATCACGCCGAGCCTGCGCTTGACCGGGCCGGTCGGCATTTCCTGCTCTCCCATGAGCGCAGAGCCTACTGGCCCGGTGACGCGGCAGGGACCCGCCTGCGGACGCGTACGCCGCGTACTCGTCGTACCCGGCGTCCCGGCCGTCGGGGGTTCAGCGGTCCCGGTTCAGGCGCGTGGTGACCCACAGCATCAGCATGAGGATGACGAAAGCGGCGCCACCGGTCAGGTACGGGTTCAGGCTGTCGTGGTTGCCGCCGTGCTTCTCGGCCTCCTCCGAGGCGAGGACGACCAGGTTGTGGGCGGTGGAGGCGAGGCTCATCAGGCAGGTACCTATCGAGTCGGGGAGCGGGCGGAGACTTCGCTCACATCGTATGCGGGGGCCTGGGGCACGCTCACGCCGACTCAGGCGTTGGAGAGGATAGACGGGCGGGCGGCCGCACACATCCACGGGGAGGGCGCTATGACAGGGACGGGATTCGAGAAGGCACCGGCACGGGACCGCAAGAGGTTCCCCGGTATTTCCTCACGGGCGTACGAGCATCCGGCGGACCGGTCCGCGCTCGTGGCCCTGCGCAAACTGACCGGCTTCGACACGGTCTTCAAGGCCCTGAGCGGGCTGCTCCCGGAGCGCAGCCTGCGGCTGCTCTTCCTCTCGGACTCCGTCCGGGTGGGCGAGACGCAGTTCCCGCACCTGCACGCGATGCTGCTGGACGCCTGCTACATCCTGGACCTGGAAAAGGTCCCGCAGATGTACGTGCAGCAGGACCCGAAGCCCAATGCCATGTGCATCGGGCTGGACGAGCCGATCATCGTCGTCACCACGGGCCTCGTCGAGCTGCTCGACGAGGAGGAGATGCGGGCGGTGGTGGGCCACGAGGTGGGCCACGCCCTGTCGGGGCACTCCGTGTACCGCACGATCCTGCTGTTCCTGACGAACCTGGCGCTCAAGGTCTCGTGGATCCCGCTGGGCAATGTGGCGATCATGGGGATCGTGACGGCGCTGCGCGAGTGGTTCCGCAAGTCGGAGCTGTCGGCGGACCGGGCGGGACTGCTGGTGGGACAGGACGTGCACGCCTCGATGCGCGGCCTGATGAAGCTCGCGGGCGGCAACCACCTCCACGAGATGAATGTCGACGCGTTCCTCGCCCAGGCCGAGGAGTACGAGCAGGGGGGCGATCTGCGCGACTCCGTACTGAAGATCCTCAACATGCTGCCCCGCACGCACCCCTTCACCACGGTGCGGGCGGCCGAGCTGAAGAAGTGGTCCCAGAGCCGGGACCACCAGCGGATCATGGACGGCCACTACCCGCGGCGCGAGGAGGACAAGGACACCTCGGTGACCGACTCCTTCCGGCAGTCGGCCGCGCACTACGCCGACTCGGTGCGCACGAGCAAGGACCCGCTGATGAAGCTGGTCGGCGACATCGCGGGCGGTACGGCGGACCTGGGCGGCAAACTGCGGGACCGGTTCACGGGCGCGGGGTCGGGTACCGGGTCGGGCACGGGCGGAGCCCCGGGCACCGGCGGCAGCAGCGAGGACGGCGGAAAGGGCGGAGCTACGGAGCAGGGCTGACGCCCTGCCCCGGGGTGGGCGCCGGCGCGAGCACCCCGCAGAGCCCGGCCGTGCGGCGCGGAGTGCCGCTGGCGTACGGGTCGGTCGCGGCCGGGCCGGTGGTGGCCGGCCCGGCACCGGCCGTCAGCGGGCGGAAGCCTCCGGCCGGGTCGGCGGAGCATGCCTGCGGGCCCGCCATCACGTAGGCCGAGACGAGCTCGGTCCGCCGGGCCGTGAGGTCGTCGCGGTCGAAGCGCAGCCGCAGCTCCCGGCGGACGGTGAAGAGCGAGGCCCCGTCCGCCGCGGCCGGCTGCCCGGTGGCCGGGCGCACGGCGTAGACGAAGGTGTGGTCGGAGGTCACCTCCAGCGCGTTCGGAGCGGTCTCCGTGGCGGCGAGCACCCCGCTGACCCGGACCCGGGTGTCGGCGACGACCGCGGTCGCCGGGTCGAAGCGGACCAGCCAGCCGGTGACGGCGTGCCGCCCGTTGCCGGCGGGCGCGAGCATGCTCTGGTCGAACTGCGTCAGCTGGTCGGGGTCGAGCAGGACGCGCACCGGCCGGGTGGCCTCCCCGGACAGCACGTCGGGGTCCAGCGAGGACTGCACCAGGTAGTCCTTGGCGATGGTCAGCGCGGTCTGCACCTGCTCCTCGCTGAAGTGACGGGTACGGCGCACGGCGGGAAGGCTGATCCCGGCCGCCCCGATGCGGTACTGCGCCGCCGGACCCTGCGCGTACAGGTCGGCGGGCCGGCCGCCCGGCACGGGCTCGGAGGGGGCGAGCGGAACGACGGTGCTGCTCATGGCCCCGGCCGGGTCCCCGGGGGGCGGCACGTAGGGGTTGCGCAGCCCCATGTAGACGGCGCCGGCGAGTGCCAGGGCGATGCACAGCACGATGATCCGGCCCTGCCGGGCCGATCCGCCGCCGGGGCCCCGGGATCCCGGATGGCCTCCGCCGCCCGACCAGATCGAGCGGCTCCGTACGGCGCGGGCGTGCTCGCCCATGCGCTCCTGTGCCGAGTACTCCTGGAGCCGGGCAGCCCGGACGAAGTCCTCGTCGAACACCACCGACCGGTACTCGTCGGACCGGAACTCGTCGTCGGCCCCACCGGCACCCTCGGGGGTGCCGTTCGGCGGATCTCCTGGCATGGCCATCGCTTCTCCCCGCTGTCCCCGCTCCAGAGAAGCCCCCGGCTCCGGCGATGGGGAGCGGGGTCGTACCTTCAGGGTTGGCGGCTGACGCGCTCCATAAACGCTCCGGCGCCCGTGACTTCACCCATCGGTGTACTGGCAGGTGCCGGAGCGGGTTCCGCGTCGCTGGCCGCGCTGCGGTACACGGCGCTGAAGGCGAGCGCGATCATGCCGAGTCCCATCACGAAGGCGAGCACCCAGGCCACCGGGCGCAGCCACGGCGAGCGGCCGCGGTAGGGGCGCAGGCTGCCGCCGTAGGCCCCGTACGGGCCTTCCGCGGCGCCGGCTCCGTGGCCGTGGTCCCAGCCCGGGTCATCGGAGGAGTAGCCGTCGGCGCCGCCGTAGGCGTACGCGTCGTACTCCTCGTCGCCCGTCCAGCCGCCGGCGAAGGCGGCGCGGGCGGCCTCGGCCGCCTCGGCGCGCGCCCGGTCGCCGGCCCGCTGGCGCTCTGCGGCGCTCGGTTCACGGATCTCGGCGTTCCGGACGAAGTCCTCGTCGAACACCACGGAGGCGAAGTCCTTGTCCGCGCCTCCGCGGTCGTCGTCGGGCTCCCCGTCGTCCGGGAACGGTTTGCCCCCCACGTCGTCCGGCACGAGACCAGCGTAGACCTGAGGGACACCTTTGGGCAGGGCGTACGCCGAAATCCGGCCACACCGCGTTCAGGGGTCGACTACCGTACGTGACCGTCGCCGGTGACGATGTACTTGGTCGAGGTGAGCTCCGGAAGCCCCATCGGGCCCCGGGCGTGCAGCTTCTGCGTGGAGATGCCGATCTCCGCGCCGAAGCCGAACTGACCACCGTCCGTGAACCGGGTGGAGGCGTTCACGGCAACCGTGGTCGAGTCGACCAGCTGGGTGAAGAGGCGGGCTGCGGCCTGCGAGGTGGTGACGATCGCCTCGGTGTGGCCGGAGGTCCAGCGGCGGATGTGGGCGACGGCCTCGTCGAGGGAGTCCACGACCCCGGCGGCGATGTCGTACGAGAGGTACTCGGCGGCCCAGTCCTCGTCGGTTGCGGCCAGGGCGGTGACCTTGGAGTCCTCCGCGTACGCGAGCACCCGCTCGTCGCCGTGGACGGTCACGCCGGCGTCGGCGAGGGCGTCCAGGGCCAGGGGGAGGAAGGCGTCGGCGATGTCCCGGTGGACGAGCAGGGTCTCCGCGGAGTTGCAGACGGAGGGGCGCTGGGCCTTGGAGTTGACGAGGATCTCCACGGCCATGGCCAGGTCGGCCTGGGCGTCCACGTAGACGTGGCAGTTGCCGGTACCGGTCTCGATGACCGGGACGATGGACTCCTCGACGACCGTCTTGATGAGCGAGGCGCCGCCGCGCGGGATGAGGACGTCGACGAGGCCGCGGGCGCGCATCAGCTCGCGGACGGAGTCGCGGGACTCGCCCGGGACCAGCTGGATGGCGTCGGCGGGGAGGCCGGCCTCGGTGACGGCGTCCCGCAGGATCGCGACGAGGGCGGTGTTGGAGGCGTAGGCCGAGGAGGAGCCGCGCAGCAGGACGGCGTTGCCCGACTTCAGGCAGAGGGCGGCGGCGTCGACGGTGACGTTGGGGCGGGCCTCGTAGATGATGCCGACGACGCCGAGCGGGACGCGGATCTGGCGGAGGTCGATGCCGTTGGGGAGGGTGGAGCCGCGGACGACCTCGCCGACGGGGTCGGGCAGGGCCGCGACGTCGCGCACGTCGGAGGCGATGGCCGCGATGCGGTCGGGGGTGAGGGTGAGGCGGTCGATGACGGTCTCGCTGGTCCCGGCGGCGGCCGCCTTCGCCGTATCGACGGCGTTGGCCTCGACGATCTCGGCCGTACGGGCCTCCAGCGCGTCCGCGATGGCCAGCAGGGCCTTGTCCTTGGCGGAGCGCGGGAGTGGCGCGATGGCCGCGGCGGCGGTGCGGGCCGCTTGCGCGGTGGCGATCACGGGCGAGGGCGTGGCATCGAGCGAGGTCATGCGGCCCAGGGTAATCCCCGCGGGGCCCGGCCCCGATGGGGTTCCACCCCCCGAGACGCGGCATCGGCCGACACCGTCGGAGGTGGGGCGGGTGCGGCTGGGTCGGCCCTGCGGGGCTGGGTCCCCTACCCGCCCTTCCACCGTTCCCCGGGCTCCGCCCGGACCCGCGCCTCAAACGCCGGCGAGGCTGAGTTCGGCTGACGTGTGCGTGCACGTGCGGGTCCGGGGCGGAGCCCCGGGGAACGGGCGAAGGGCGGGTAGGGGAACCCCGCCCCCGCAGGGCCCACCCAGCCGCACCCGCCCACCGGCACCCGCACCAGACGGCAGTGGCGCCCGCGCCGACCCGCCACCGCCGGACGGAGTCCGGCGCAGCGGCACGAAGCCCGCGCAGCGGTGCGAGGGGCGCGTCTAATAAGGGTGCACGCCCATGGGGTGGGCCGGGGGTGGGCCGTAGCCTTCGGCGACGCGCTGGTGGTAGGTGGCGCGGTCGATGACCTCCAGGCCGACGATCTCCCAGGGCGGGAGCTTCGCCGAGGAGCGGTGCTCGCCCCAGAGCCGCAGGGCGACGGCCGCCGCGTCGTGGAGGTCGCGGGCCTCCTCCCAGTAGCGGATCTCCGCGTGGTCGTCGGCGTAGCGGCTGGTCAGCAGGAACGGGTGGTCGTGGGCGAGCTGCTCCAGTCCGCGGCGTACGTCGCACAGCGGCGCGGGCTTCCCGGAGACGCTCAGGGTGATGTGCCAGAGCCGGGAGGCGTCCTGGTCCTGCCCGCTCCCGCCGATGTCACCGTCCCCGTCCCCGGTGCCGACGCTGGTCAGCGCTCGTCTCACCAGCCGCCTCCTTGTCTGCGCTACGCGTGTCCGCCCCTCACAGTTGACCAGTCCTCGGCTCACCGCGCGGCGGTTTTACCGAACCTCAGCCCTGCAGCAGGACCAGATCGTCGCGGTGGACGACCTCGCGCTCGTACTCGGGTCCGAGTTCCCGCGCGAGCTCGCGCGTGGAGCGGCCGAGGAGCTGCGGGAGCTCCTTGGCGTCGAAGTTGACGAGGCCGCGCGCCACCGCCCGGCCGTCGGCCGCGCGCAGTTCGACGGGGTCCCCGGCGACGAAGTCGCCCTCGACCGCGGCGATCCCCGCGGGCAGCAGCGAACTGCCGCGCTCGGTCACCGCGCGGACGGCGCCGTCGTCCAGGACGAGGTGTCCCTGCGGGGCCGAGGCGTGCTGGAGCCAGAGCAGCCGGTCCGTCGAGCGGCGTCCGGTGGAGTGGAAGAGGGTGCCGGTCGCCCGCCCGGCCAGGGCGTCCGCGGCCTGGCTGGCGGAGGTGAGGACGACCGGGATGCCGGCGGCCGCGGCGATGCGCGCCGCTTCGACCTTGGTGGCCATGCCGCCGGTGCCGACGCCCGCCTTGCCGACGCTGCCGATGGTGACGTGGGCGATGTCCTCGGGACCGCGCACCTCGTCGATGCGGCTGGTGCCGGGCTGGGACGGGTCCCCGTCGTAGAGGCCGTCCACGTCGGAGAGCAGGACGAGGAGGTCGGCGCGGACCAGGTGGGCCACGAGTGCCGCGAGGCGGTCGTTGTCGCCGAAGCGGATCTCGTCGGTGGCGACGGTGTCGTTCTCGTTGACGACGGGCAGCGCCCCCATGGCCAGGAGCTGGTCCAGGGTCCGGTAGGCGTTGCGGTAGTGCGCGCGCCGGCTGGTGTCGTCGGTGGTCAGCAGCACCTGGCCGACGCGTACGCCGTACCGGGCGAAGGAGGCCGTGTAGCGGGCGACGAGCAGGCCCTGGCCAACGCTCGCGGCGGCCTGCTGGCGGGCCAGGTCGGTGGGGCGGCGGCGCAGGCCCAGAGGGGAGAGTCCGGCGGCGATGGCTCCGCTGGAGACCAGGACGATCTCCTTCTCGCCGCCGCTGCGCGCCTTGGCCAGTACGTCGACCAGGGCGTCCACCCGGTCGGCGTCCAGTCCGCCGGCCGCCGTGGTCAGGGAGGAGGAGCCGACCTTGACCACGATCCTGCGCGCGTCGAGTACACCCTGCCTAGCCGCTGACACTTCTGTCCCCTGACCCTTGACCCTCGCCGAACACGAACACGAACCGGCGAACCGACGAACCTGCCCGTTCAATCTACGGGGTGTCCGGGCGGAGCCGCCCGGGGGTTTCAGACCGTGGACGCGGTGTGGGTCCGCTCCTCTTCCGCAGCCTTGTCGCCCGTCCCCGGGATGAGGATCTTGCGCGAGAGGACGTAGGTGAACGGGATGGCCACCACGGCCGCGACCAGCGGCGCGATCTGGGTGTTCATGCCCGCCCAGGTGACCAGGGCGTAGAGGCCCGCGGACTGGATCACGTAGTTCGTGACGTTGGTCAGCGGGAAGAGCAGGAACTTCTTCCAGGTCGGCCGGGTGCGGTAGGTGAAGTAGGTGTTCATGAAGAACGAGCCGACCATCGCCAGCACGAAGGCGATGGAGTAGGCGGCGAAGTACGGCATCAGGGGATGCAGGAGCAGGTAGATGGCGTAGAAGGTGCCGGTGTTGACCCCTCCCACCAGTCCGAAGCGGATGATCTGGGCGAGCTGGGCGCGGCGGTCCGGGGCCGGGCGCTCGTTCGTCGTGGAAGGCATCAGTTGCTTCGCTCCGCGATCACCGCGTGGGGTCCGGGCAGCATGGCGTCCCGGGCGTCCGCGGACGGGGTCGTCCGGTCGGCGCCGTGCGCCTCCTTCACCAGGAAGTGCGGCCGGCGCTTGGTCTCGTAGTAGATGCGGCCGATGTACTCGCCGATCAGGCCCAGCATGATCATCTGTACGCCGCCCAGGCCCGCGATGAGCGCGACGATCGTGACGTATCCCGGGGAGTCCACCCCGTTGGTCATCGCCATGACGGCGATCCACACCGCGTAGAGCACGGTCAGGGCGACCAGCGACACGCCGGACCAGATGCCGATGCGCAGCGGCCGGTTGTTGAAGGAGATGAGCCCGTCCATGCCGTAGTTCAGCAGGGCGCCGAACTTCCACTTCGTCTCGCCGGCCTCGCGCTGCGCGTTGCGGTAGTCGAAGTGGACCGTGTCGAAGCCGATCCAGGAGAAGAGGCCCTTGGAGAAGCGGTTGTACTCGGGCAGCGACAGCAGCGCGTCGACGGCCGGACGGGACAGCAAGCGGAAGTCGCCGACTCCGTCGGTGAGCTCCACGTCGATCCAGCGGTTGATGCCCCGGTAGTAGAGGCGGCTCAGCGCCGTGCGGAGCTTCTTGTCCCCTTCGCGGGTGCGGCGGGCGATGATCTGGTCGTGGCCCTGCCGGTAGTAGTCGAGCATGGTGGCGATGAGCTCCGGCGGGTGCTGGAGGTCCGCGTCCATGATGACCACGGCGTCACCGGTGGCCTCGCGCAGGCCGGCGAGCATGCCGGCCTCCTTGCCGAAGTTGCGGCTGAAGGAGACGTAGCGGGTGCGGTCGGTGTGCTGGGCCGCGATCTTGCGGAGTTTGCCGAGGGTTCCGTCGCGGCTGCCGTCGTCGACGTAACACACCTCGTACTCGACGGGGAGGGCGTCCAGGACCTTGCGAATCTCCGTGTCGAAGCTGTCGATGACAGCTTCCTCGTTGTAGCAAGGGACTACGACAGACAGCTTCATGAACACTTCCTGCGGTCCGAACGGGTGATTTACGGCGACCGGACCAGCCACTCACCTCTTCCTTAGAAGTATGCACGGCGGTGGCAGCCCTGCTGGGTGAGAGCGCGGCACACGGTAGCTTTGACGGGATAAGCGGAATGAAACAGAGGGATCGAGGTGCACGTGCCTGACGTCTCCGTGGTCGTCATCGTCTACAACGACGCAGAGCGTCTCCCGGCAGCCGTCCAGTCGGTTTTGGACCAGACCCTGCACGGGGTCGAGGTCGTGATCGTCGACGACTGCAGCAAGGACGGGTCCTACGAGGTCGCCCAGGAGCTCGAAACCGCGCATCCGGGGAGGGTGCGCGCCTTCCGGCTGCCGGAGAACAGCGGGGGCTGCGGAGCCCCCCGCAATCACGGCATCCAGCAGGCCACCGGCGAGTACGTCATGTTCCTGGACAGCGACGACGTGCTGGAACGCAACGCCTGCCGCAACATGCTGGACGCCGCCGAGCGGACCGGGTCCGACCTGGTCTCGGGCATGTGCGTCCGCGTCCACCTGGACAACCGCTGGGGCAAGACCACCGAGTGGTACCCGTGGATCTACGCGCGCACCCGCACGCTGGAGTCGATCACCGAGTACCCGGACCTGCTGGTCTACGACACCCTCTCCACGAACAAGTGCTACCGGCGCGCGTTCCTGCTGGAGCAGGGCCTGGAGTTCCCGGTCGGCATCCACTACGAGGACCTGCTCTTCTCCGCGCAGGCCTACGTCGCCGCCCGCCGCATCACCCTCATCCCGAACCACGTCTACTACTGGAACGTGATCGAGAAGGCCTCGGCGAAGTCGATCAGCAACCGGCGCCACGAGATCGGGAACTTCGTCCACCGGATGGAGATCCACCGCCGCGTGGACGAACTGCTGGCGGCCAAGGGCCACACGGAGATCAAGTCCGCGAAGGACGCCAAGTTCCTCAAGCACGACCTGGTGCTCCACCTGCGGGACCTGCCCCTGCTCGACGACGCCTACCGCCAGGAGTTCGCCCGGCTCGCCAACGGCTACCTGGCCGGCATCGACCCGGCGGCGTACGACAACGTCAGCAACCTCCAGGCCATCTGCGCCTACCTGCTCGGCAAGGAGGACTGGGACAACCTCCTGCCCGCCGCCGACGCCATGACCAACAAGGGCCGGCTGACCTCCCCGCTCGCCGAGCGCGACGGGCGCGTCTACTGGTGCGGGCAGCACATCGACGGCCCCGACGCGGACGAGGCCCGCCGGATACTGGACGTCACCGACCAGGGCTACGCCGGTGCCCCGCTCCCCTCCCTCACGCTGGGCAACCGCCTCACCTCGTACGAGGACGACGGCCGCGGCACGGTCACCCTGGCGGGTGCCGTCGTGAACCCGCTGGGCCGGATCCGCCCCGATGCGGAGCTGAAGGCCACGCTGGAGTTCCGGGCCCGCCGGCAGATCGGCGTCCGCTCCTTCAGCTTCCCGGTGGCAACCGTGCGCCACGCGGGGGACACGATCGAGTGGAAGGCCACGGCCGACATCCGCGACACCGTGCGCCCCTTCGGCATCGTCGACGCGGTGTGGGACGTACGCCTGAAGTTGACGGCCGGCGGCGACCGGCTCACCACCCGCGTCTCCGTCGGCGGGGTCGACCTGGAGAAGGCGGCCCGGCTGCGCGTGCGCCCGAGGCTGACCCGGCTGGTCTCCGACCGCTTCGAGCCGGAGATGACCAAGAAGGGCAACCTCTCCTACGTCCTGACCGCCGAGGGCGCCGCCGCCGTGCGCACCCAGACGCTGATCAACAGCGCGATGCACGGCAGGGCCGCCGGCGTGGTCAAGCGGAGCCTGCGCAGGGCCCTGCGGGCCCGCCGCAACATCGGCTCGGGCGAGCAGAAGGTCAAGGTCTACCACGAGGTCTTCTCGAAGCTGCCCGTCAAGAAGGGCACCATCGTCTTCGAGAGCCACATGGGCAAGCAGTACAGCGACAGCCCGAAGGCGATCTACGAGGAACTGGTGCGCTCCGGCGTGCAGTTCGAGGCGATCTGGTCCTACGCGGGCGGCAAGCCCACCGGCTTCCCCAAGGAGGCCACCCTGGTGCGGCGCTGGAGCTGGGCCTACCTGCGGGCGCTGGCGCAGGCCGAGTACTGGATCGACAACCAGGGCTTCCCGCTGGCGCTGACCAAGCGCCCGGGGACCACGTACATCCAGACCTGGCACGGCTCGGCACTGAAGCGGATGGGCTTCCACGAGCCCCGCACCAAGGCTCAGGACCGTGCGGGCCAGGCGCGCTTCCAGGCGGCCGTCGACCGCTTCGACCACTTCCTGATCCGCTCCGAGCACGACGCCCGCACCCTCGCCAAGGGCTTCCGGCTGCGTGACGAGGTGCTGCTGCGCACCGGCTACCCGCGCAACGACGCCCTGGTCGCGGCCCACCGCTCCGAGGCGAACAGCGGCGAGCGGGTCCGCGGGGCCCTGGCCGGCGAGTTCGGGATCGACCCGGAGAAGAAGGTGCTGCTCTACGCGCCGACCTTCCGGGCGAACGCGGACGGCACGGTGGAGGGCTTCGAATTCCCCTTCGACGTCGAGGAGTTCGCCGAGCGGCTCGGCGACCGCTTCACGCTGCTGGTGCGCACCCACTACCTCAACAGCGTCACGCTGCCGCCGTCGGTCGCGGGCAGGGTCATCGACGTGTCCAAGCACCACGACATCACTCCCCTGCTGGCGCTCGCCGACGGGCTGATCACCGACTACTCGTCCGTGATGTTCGACTACGCGGTCCTGGACCGGCCGATGCTGTTCTTCGCTTACGACTACGAGAAGTACGCGAACGACATCCGCGGCACCTACTTCGACCTCAAGGAGAAGGCCCCGGGACCGGTGGTCGCCACCTCGGACGAACTGCTCCAGGCCCTCGCCGCCTTCGACGAGGCGGACGCCAAGTACGCCGAGGCGCGCCAGCGCTTCCTCGCCGAGTTCGGCGAGTACGACCGCGGGGACGCGGCCCGGCAGATCGTCGAGAAGTTCTTCACCAGGAGCGGCAAGTGAGCCAGCAGACCGCCACCCCGGGCGGCCGTGACGTCTTCATCGTCTCCAACAGCGTGGACGAGCTCGGCGGTGTGACCACCTGGTCGCACCAGATGGCCCGGTTGTTCAGCGACCGCGGACACCAGGTCCACGTCATCGGCATCGCCCCCGTAGCCGAGGAGATCCGCCAGCAGCTCCCGGCGGACCTCCCCTACGCGGTGACCACGCTCTACGACGCCCATCCCCCGGCGGCCCGCAGACTGCGCGGCATCAAGGGCCGGCTCAACGCGCCCGAACGGCGCCGCCAGGCGGCCCGCCGGGCGAAGATGCGGGCCAAGGCAGACCGGCTGGGCGAGCTGCTGCGCGCGGCCCGCCCCGGCGCCGTGGTGATCGTCACCCAGGTCTGGGCGATGGAGTGGGTGGCCCTCGCCGACACCAAGGGGTGCACGGTCATCGGGATGAGCCACGAGTCCTTCGAGGCGAGCAACAAGTCCACCCGGGGCCAGCGGGTCCGCCGGTACTACCGGGAGGTCGACCGCCTGCTCGTGCTGACCCCCGAGGACGCGGACCTCTGGATCCGCGCGGGCATGGAGAACGTCTCCAGCATGCCGAACCCGCTGCCGTTCATGCCCGCCTCCCCCGCCCCGCGCACCGAGAAGGTGGTGGCGAGCGTCGGCCGCCTGGCCTTCGAGAAGGGCGTGGACCTGCTGCTCGACGCATGGGCCGACGCCTCCCCACACCACCCCGACTGGGTCCTGCGGATCTACGGGGCCGGCCTGGAGGAGGCGACCCTGCGGGCGCACGCCGCCGGGCTCGGCCTGGAGGACTCCGTGGAGTGGATGGGCAGCACCGGCGACGTGCTGGGCGCGCTGAACGGGGCCTCCGTCTTCGCCCAGGCCTCGCGCGCCGAGGGGTTCCCGATCACGCTGCTGGAGGCGATGGCCGCGGGCCTGCCGGTGGCCGCCTTCGACTGCGCGCCGGGTGTCCGGGAGATCGTGACGCACGGCGAGGACGGGCTGCTGGCCCGGCTGGGCAACACGATGGAGCTGGCCGGGCACCTCGACCGGCTGATGGCCGGCCGGGATCTGCGCGACCGGCTCGGCGACGCCGCCTTCCGCAATGTGCAGCGGTACTCCAGCACCGAGATCACCGACCGGTGGGAGGAGCTGTTCTCCTTCCTGGAGCGCTGATCCGCCACCCGCCGTTCCGTACGCACACGCACGCAGGCACGTACGAAGCCGCCCGCCCCGGTCGATTCCGGGGCGGGCGGCTTCTTGCGCTCTGGCGGCGGATCAGGCCTTGCGGTGGGCCTCCCAGCCCTGCCAGGCCGAGGTGATCATCTCGCGCACGTCGTGGCGGGCCTTCCAGCCCAGCTCCGCCGCGATCCGGTCGGCGGAGGCGACGACCTTCGCCGGGTCGCCGGGGCGGCGCGGGGAGACCACGGCCGCGTAGGCGGCATCGGTGTGCCCGGTGACCTCGTTGACCAGCTCGACCATCTCGCGGACGGAAACGCCCTCGCCGCGGCCGATGTTGACGGTGAGGTCCTTGTACTCGCCCTGCGCGCCCCATTCGACGAGCTTGCGGGCGGCCACCACGTGGGCCTCGGCGAGGTCGGCGACGTGGATGTAGTCGCGGATGCAGGTGCCGTCCGCGGTCGCGTAGTCGTCACCGAAGATCCGGGCGCCCTCGCCCTTGTCGAAGCGCTCGAAGATCATCGGGACCAGGTTGAAGACCCCGGTGTCGGCCAGCTCGGGGGTCGCCGCGCCCGCCACGTTGAAGTAGCGGAGGCAAGCGGTGGAGATGCCGTGGGCCTTGCCCGCGGCCCGGACCAGCCACTCGCCGGCGAGCTTCGTCTCGCCGTACGGGCTCAGCGGCAGGCACGGGGTTTCCTCGGTGACGAGGTCCACGTCCGGCATCCCGTACACGGAGGCGGAGGAGGAGAAGAGGAAGTTGCGCACGCCCGCGGCGGCCACGGCCTGGAGCAGGACCGTGAGGCCGCCCACGTTCTCCTCGTAGTAGTGCAGCGGCTTGTCCACGGACTCGCCGACCTGCTTCTTGCCGGCCAGGTGGACCACGCCGGTGATCTCGTGGCGGGCGAAGGTCTCGTCCAGGAACGTCCGGTCGAGCACGGAACCGACCACGAGCGGGACGCCCTCCGGGACACGGGCGGCGTTTCCGGTGGAGAGGTCGTCCAGAACCACGACCTCCTCACCCGCGAGCAGCATCGCGCGGACGACGTGCGACCCGATGTATCCGGCCCCGCCAGTGATCAGAAACGTCATGCGTGTCTCCCCAAATCAATTTCGTACGTCTCGTCCGACGCCGGACCGTCCGGCCCGGTTCCGCTCCGGCCGGTCCCGCACCGGCCCGGTCCCGTCCTAGCCGCGCAGTATGCGCGTCCGGTGGAACCGGTGGCGGGCCAGGCTCATGACACCGGCGGCACCGGGCGCGAGCCGCAGCGCCAGGGATCCCCCGGTGGTGCGGTACGGCTGCGCCAACAGCACACCGTACCGGCTGCTGGGCAGCACCCGCCGGTGGAGCAGGCGCCGCAGGGGGCGCGGGGAGGTGAGCACGGAGCTCCCGTCGGCGCACTCCACGTGCATTTTCACGTCCCACGCCTGCAGGCCCCGCCGGCCCTCGCCCCGGCCGAGGCTCGCCAGCGTGGTGAGCCGGAAGGGCAGCTCCGCCGTCCACCCGGCGCCGTCCGCGGCGGGGACCAGCTCCACCGGTTCGGCGACCAGCGGCTCCCCCAGGTCGCCCCGGGGCTGGAAGCGCAGCTGGACCGTGCGCGGGCCGGCCGCGGCCAGGCGTCCGTACAGGTCGTGCACCCGGACCCGGAGCCCGTAGCAGCCGTTGGGTTCGGCGTCGATGGTGACGGGCAGTTCCGCCGTCGGCAGCTTGTCCAGACCGTCCAGCTCCACCGGCAGCGTGTCGCTCCAGACCGGCGCCCCCGAGGCGCCGGTCGCGTACGGGGGCAGCAGGCGGGGCGGGTCCGCGGCGAAGCGGGTCAGCCGCAGCAGGTCGGCGGGCTCGGGCGGCACCTCGGTGGCGCGCAGCACGCGGACGATCCAGCGGGCGTGCGCCCCCGCGGCCTCGATGTCGGCGTCGGAGAACCCGGCGACGTAGTCACGGGTCAGCGTCCACCAGGCGGTCCGGTAGTCGGGGTCCTGGCCGAGCTCGCGCAGGTACATGCGCAGGTCGTACTCCAGGAACTTGACCTGGCAGGCCCGGCCCAGCTCGGCCGAGGAGGCGTTCATGAGCCGGGAGGCCACCCGGTGGGCCCCCACGCGCGCACTCCAGTTGCCGACGTCCTTGCGGTCCAGGGAGATGGAGACCTGGGCGGCGTTGCGGCGCACGTGCCACACGTAGACGAGGTCGCCGATCACCGCGATGCGGGGGCGGGCCGCCAGCACGCGGGCGGTGAACACGAAGTCCTCGTAGATGAACCGGCCGTCCGGGAAGCGGATCCCGTACATGTCCAGGAAGGCCCGCTCGTACAGCTTGTTGACGCAGAGCGTGTCGCGGACCAGCTCCGGCCGGTCCGACGGGCGTTCGATGACCTCGCCCGGCGTGTACAGGCCGGGCACCCAGGGCACGTCCCGGCTCTCGGGCAGCTCGCGGCGGACGCAGGAGCCGACGGTGACCGGCGACCGGTGCTCCCCGGCCGCGCGCACCAGGGCGTCGACCGCACCGCCGGGCAGGACGTCGTCGCTGTCCAGGAACATGACGTACGGGGCGGTCGCGGCCGCGATGCCGTCGTTGCGGGGCGTGCCGCAGCCGCCGCTGTTCTCCGTGCGGTGCACGACCTTCACTCGGGGATGGCGGGCCGCCAGCTCGTCCAGCACCTCGGCGGTGCCGTCGGAGGACGCATCGTTGACCGCGATGACCTCGGCGACGACCGGACCCTGGGCCAGGGCCGAGGAAACGGCCTGGCCGACGAGCTCGGCATCGTTGTAGGCGATCACGACGATGGCCACTGTGGGGGAATGGATGCTCGTCACTCGTGGATCCTAGGCCACCGGGGTAAACGTGACCTTATTACGGGTCACTCGAACGGGTGGTAAACGGAACCTTGTGACGTGCCTGTGACGCGCGTCCGTGACTGGCTCCGCACCGAGCGACCGGAACCGACCGAGGGCGACGGCCGGTGTCCCGGCCGTCGCCCTCGGTCATGCCTGCTGCACGCTCACGTGCGCACGTTCACGGTCCGGTCAGAAGGGACGGAACTCGTCGTACTCCCGCTGCGCGGTGTCCCGCTCGGCTTCCTTCTCCTTGCGGCGCGTGGTCGCCGGACGCGGGGCCTCCAGGCGGTGGTCCTCGCCGCGGCGGCCCAGCATCTCGGCGCCGGCCATCATGGTCGGCTCCCAGTCGAAGACGACCGCGTTGTCGTCGGAACCGATGGCGACGCCGTCACCCGCCTTGGCACCGGCCTTGCGCAGCGCGTCCTCGACGCCGAGGCGGTTGAGGCGGTCGGCGAGGTAGCCGACGGCCTCGTCGATGTTGAAGTCGGTCTGGCGGACCCAGCGCTCCGGCTTCTCGCCGCGCACGCGGTACACGTCCTCCGCCTCGTCGTAGGCGATGGTGAAACCGGAGTCGTCCACGGCCTTCGGACGGATGACGACGCGGGTCGCCTCCTGCTTCGGCTTGCGGGCGCGGAACTTCGCGATGACCTCGGCGAGGAAGAAGGACAGCTCCTTGAGACCCGTGCGGGAGACCGCGGAGACCTCGAAGACCTTGTAGCCGCGGGCCTCCAGGTCCGGGCGGACCATGTCGGCGAGGTCCTTGCCGTCGGGGATGTCGACCTTGTTGAGGACGACGAGGCGCGGGCGGTTCTCCAGGCCTCCCCCGTAGAGCTTCAGCTCCTCCTCGATGGCGTCGAGGTCGGCGAGCGGGTCGCGGTCGGACTCCAGGGTGGCGGTGTCCAGGACGTGCACGAGGATCGAGCAGCGCTCGACGTGGCGCAGGAACTCCAGGCCGAGGCCCTTGCCCTGGCTGGCGCCGGGGATGAGGCCCGGGACGTCGGCGATCGTGTAGACCGTCGAGCCGGCGGTAACCACGCCGAGGTTCGGGACCAGGGTGGTGAAGGGGTAGTCGGCGATCTTCGGCTTGGCGGCGGAGAGCACCGAGATCAGCGAGGACTTGCCGGCGCTCGGGAAGCCGACCAGCGCCACGTCGGCGACGGTCTTGAGCTCCAGGATGACGTCGCCGCCGGTGCCGGGTACGCCGAGGAGCGCGAAGCCGGGCGCCTTGCGGCGGGCGGAGGAGAGCGCCGCGTTGCCGAGGCCGCCGCGGCCGCCCTCGGCGGCCACGTAGGTGGTGCCCTGGCCGACGAGGTCGGCGAGGACGTTGCCCTCCTTGTCGAGGACGACGGTGCCGTCCGGCACGGGCAGGACCATGTCCTGGCCGTCCTTGCCGGAGCGGTTGCCGCCCTCGCCGGGCTTGCCGTTGGTGGCCTTGCGGTGGGGGCTGTGGTGGTAGTCCAGCAGGGTGGTGACCGCCTGCTCCACCACCAGGATGACGTCGCCGCCACGGCCGCCGTTGCCGCCGTCGGGGCCGCCCAGCGGCTTGAACTTCTCCCGGTGAACGGAGGCGCAGCCGTGGCCCCCGTTACCCGCGGCGACGTGCAGCTCGACGCGGTCCACGAAGGTGGTCATGGTTGTTCCTCCAGATACAGCGGGATTACCCGGAAAGCCCGGGTGGGTAGGCCTTGCTACCCATTAAACGTGTCTATGTGACAACGCGCCGAGGGCGGACCTCTCTTCCCGGCTGACGCCGGGAAGAGCTGAGATCCGCCCTCGGGGTGTTACGAACGCTTCAGATCAGCAGGAGCTGAATCAGGCGGCCGGAACGATGTTGACGACCTTGCGGCCACGGTGCGTGCCGAACTCGACCGAACCGGCCTGCAGCGCGAACAGCGTGTCGTCGCCGCCACGGCCCACACCCGAACCCGGGTGGAAGTGGGTGCCGCGCTGGCGGACGAGGATCTCACCAGCGGAAACGACCTGACCGCCGAAGCGCTTCACGCCGAGCCGCTGAGCATTGGAATCGCGCCCGTTCCGGGTGGACGATGCGCCCTTCTTGTGTGCCATGTCTCAGTCCCTCTTACTTCGCAGCCGCGGGGATACCGGTGACCTTGATCGCCGTGTACTGCTGGCGGTGACCCTGGCGACGGCGGTAGCCGGTCTTGTTCTTGTACCGAAGGATGTCGATCTTGGCACCCTTGTGGTGGTCCACGATCTCGGCCTGGACCTTGATGCCGGCCAGGACCCACGGGTCGCTGGTCACGGCGTCGCCGTCGACCACGAGCAGGGTCGAGAGCTCGACCGTGTCGCCGACCTTGCCGGTGGAAATCTTGTCAACTTCAACGATGTCGCCGACAGCAACCTTGTGCTGGCGACCACCGCTGCGCACGATGGCGTACACGCGGATCTCTCTCTCGCTCGAGTTCGGAAACCCCTGAAGCCAGCCGGCCCCGCGGGAACCCGCAGACCGGCCTCCCCCGCTCCAGCCGCGAGGCGGCGGTACGGGAGGTGAGGTGCTCAGTGGATTGGCGTGCACATAGACACGCCAGCGACCTAGGTTACGGGCCCCGGTCTGGAGGGTCAAACCGGGCCGTCGCGCCTTGACTACGCGGAGACCCCGCCGGGCAGCACCCAGCGGGGCCCCGCTCACCATGCCGCGAGCGCCGCACTTCAGTCGCTATGGCAACTGGCCACTACTTCCACCACGAAAGCGGCTCACCCTGCGCATCGAACACATTCCCATAATCCCATTCGATCCCAGCTTCAGGGAGCCGGGCGAGAACTGACTCGATTGCCGGAAATCCGATGTCGAGTGGGAATGTGAGAACTACGAGCGAGGACAGCTCTCCATCAACCCTTCCGCCAACCTCCACCGTATTCCTCTTGAGAGTCGCAATGATCTCTTCGGCAATCCCTCGATGGAAGACCTGGACGGCGATATTTCCGCCCCTCTCGATGACGTTCGCGCTTTTCGAGGCTTCGTCATAGTCAATCACATCCCCGGCCGCAACACCCCGAACAAAACCAGGGGACAGCCTGACAAGATAGCGACCATCGCTCATCCGTGTGACGGCAACGATTTCGTCGGCGAAAGCCCCGCCTTTCGCCTCTACTCTCAGCGGCAGTCCCATGAAATCGCTACGGTCAATCGAATCTTTGGTATCCGGCACCGCATCCACCTCTCTCGACACACGACTTACCAGGAGAGGGAGCTCCCCGATTCTGCGCACTGCTGTTGCATGCAGCTCCCTCAATGCAGAGATTCTCTCTCTCCAAGTTCCCCCCCTTACTCTTGGGAACGTTGACGTGGCCGATTTGCACGTTGTCGCGGTTCGTGGTTTTCATTCCACAGCGCCAGCACTGCAGAACACCGTCCCCGGCTTCCTGGGCTTTAGCGATCATCTCGTCCCGAATTGAGGTGGGTACACCCTTTCGAGCGGTCGGTCCGCCAGCACTCGCCGCCATCTGCCCCGGTGAAGCCACTTCCCCATCTCGCAACACGAAAAGCGGGAGCTGGCACGCCTCTACGTCCGTGTTGTGAACAAGAACAGGCGTGGCGCCTGCGAGCACATAGTACGCGTGGATGTCTTCAATGGTGAGGTCGTGCGTCTGGCGAAGCTCGTTGAAGAATCGCGTGCCCAACAGCTCGACCGTGGAGCCGGTCGGGGTGCGCAGACGCATCCCGGGCTTGAGATCACCGGCTTCGACGAATCGCTGTTCCACCTCCACCCAGAAGGGATGGGTGACAGTCGAAACGAGTGATGCCTCACCGGACTCGGTGGCTATCGTCAGGTCGACAAAGTTCTTGTCGTCCTGAGTGACGATGGTGCCGGCCACTTCCCGCGTCACGGTCTCGCCGGTTGACGGGTCCGTAGTGGTGATCCGATCGCCGACCTTGACGTCCTCGATCTTCCGAGTCGACCCGTCGTCCAGCAGTACTTCAGTACCGGGCAGGAAGCTGTGGCAGCCTCCGCCCGAGAAGCGGGCCTTGGCCGCTGCCAGGGCGCTCTTGGCCTTGCCGACCTTTTCCGAGGAGTTCCACCAGGCCTTGGCGCCGTCGATCAGGTCGCCCGCGAGGCCTGCGAGGCGCTTGACGAGTTGTGCTGCCTTTTCCCACTTCCACGGAGCGCCGTACTTGGCCAGGACCTTGCCGGCCAGGCCTCCCGCGAAGCTGCCTGCGATGTTCAGTGCGGTTTCGCCGCATGCGCCCAGGTCGCCGCTGGAGAAGCAGTCCAGGGCCGCCGTCACACCAAGTTCGTCCATGAGGATCTTGGTGATCTGCTTGACGGCGTTCTTGACCTTGTTCTTGGCGCCGTTCAGTTCCTTGTTGGCGTTGTTGTAGTCGTCGGTGGCGTTGTTGTAGTCCTCCTCGTCCTGGCTGGCCGGAGGGGTGTAGGTCGGGCCGCCGCCGCAGCTCGACGGGTTCTTCGAGCAGAACGCCCGCTCGTCCGGGTCGTACAGACCCGTCGGGTCGCTCGCCGAGACCGGACGGTTGTGGGCGTAGGCGTAGGCGTTCAGCTGCTGCGCGTCGTTCGTGTCGACGACCGGGTCCGGGGTGATGAACTTCCCCAGGAACGGGTCGTACTCACGGGCTCCGATGGTCGTGAGGCCCGTGGACGCGTCGATCGTGCCGCCGACGAAGCCCTTCTCGCCCTTCCAGGTGCCCTGCGGCGTGCCGCGGCTGTTGCCGTACGGGTCCATGCGGCGCTGGGTGACGGCACCCGTCGTCGCGTCGACCGAGAGTTCGGCCGTGCCGTGGTGGTCCGAAGCCAGGAAGGACAGCTTCTTGTCCGGGGTGCGGATCGCGACGCTCTGGCCCGCGAAGGCGTAGTAGCGCGTCGCCTTCGCCGTGGAGGTGCCCGCGTCGAGGCGGAGCTCCATGCCCGGGAGGTACACCGTGGTGCCGGTGGCGTCCTTGCGCTGGATGCGCCCACCGTCGGCGCCGTAGAGGAACGTCGTCTCCGACGCCTCGTTCTTGGCCGGGGTGGTGACGTCGTCCGGCTGGCTGTTCTTCACCGGGTTGCCCGAGGAGTCGTACTCCAGGGTCTGGGTGTTGCCCCCGATGGTGCGGGTGGTCGTGTTGCCCGCCGCGTCGTAGCCGTACGTGTACTGGCGGTCACCGGTCGGGGTGTTCTCCACGACCTTCTGGACCTGGTGGGTCCCCGCCTTGTAGGTGAAGGTGCGCTTGACGTCCTTCGTGGCGTTCAGGCCGGTGTCGTGCGCCGTCTCGGTGAGGCGGTTTCCGACCTTGTCGAAGGTGTACGAGTTCCAGTACGGCGCCGGGCCGCCCAGCGCGGAAGCGCCGGGAGCGGTGTTGCACGCCGCCGGGCCCGAGCCCGAGACCGGGACCTGGCTGCCGACCGTGCCGGACGCGGCGGCCGCGGCCTTGGTGGTCGTCGGGGTCCAGGACTCCGTCATGCGGTTCTGGTAGTCGTACCCGAAGCACTGCAGGTCCGGTGTGCCGGCGCCCGCGGTGTCCGCGATGGACTTGACGTTGCCGATCTGGTCGTAGGAGTAGTTCGACTCCTTGGCCGGACCGGTGGTGGAGCCGTACACGTCCAGCTTCGACTGCATCAGGCGGTCGGTGCCGGTCTCGTACTGGAAGGTCTGCCAGACCTTCTTGCCGCCGTTGTTCAGCTCCAGCTGCTGGAGCAGGGTGCGGCCGGACCAGATCGCATTCGTGACGTACGACGTGGTGCCCGTCATGCTCTTCAGGCGCTGGACGTCGTCGTAGCCGTACGCGAGCACTTCGGCGTCGAGGCCGCCCGCTGCCGGGAGCCCGTCGCTCTGCTTGGTGCCGTCACGGTTGTAGGCGCTGGTGAAGACGTACGTGCCGGTCAGGCCCGTCCCCGAGGAGGCGGGGACCGTGTAGGCCGTCTTCAGCGGCTGGTAGAACTCGTCCATCGTCTGGACGACCGAACCGAAGTACTCCGTCGCGTTGATGTAGCGCAGCGAGGCGTAGCCCTTGCCGAGCCAGCCGGCCTTGTCGTAGCGCTGCTCGGTGAGCTTGGTTCCGGTAGTGGCCGGTCCGTCCCACGTCGTCAGCGTGCGGCCCAGCTTGTCGTAGACAGTCGAGATCGTCTTGCCGCGGGCGTCCGTGGTGGAGACGGGGCGGTCGACCTCGTCGTACGTCGACGTGCGCTTGCCCGAGTCCGGGTCCACGGCCTCGATGGAACGGCCGAGCTGGTCGTACTTGTAGGACCACGTGTTGTTGGCGGGGTCCGTGACCTGCTTGAGCTTGCCCGACGGCGTGTACGCGTACGCCGTCGTGTCGTAGCCCGACGTCGGGCCGTTCGGCACCGGGGAGGCGCCCTTGTAGTGGCGCACCTCGGTCGTCTGGCCCTGGGCGTTGACCAGGGTCGTCGTCGGCGTTCCGCCGACCGGCGGGTCGATGTGGGTGCGGTCGCCGCCGTGGACGTACGTCGTACGCCACTGCTCGCCGCCCGACACCGAGAAGATCTCCGCCGTGGTGCGGCCCAGACCGTCGTACTCGTACGACTGCTGGGCGCCGACGTCGCCGTTGCGCACGATCAGCAGTTCGTCCGAGGCCGCCCCTGCCGCGTTGTACGTCGCGTGGGACTTCGCCACCTTGCCCGTCGGCGTGTAGAAGGTGTCGGCCACCATGCGGGTGCCGCTCGGACCTTCGGTCTGCTTCTGGCGGGGGCGGAGGAGGCTGTCGTACAGCTGGTACTCGGCGCCGTACGTGCCGTCGATCTCGATCTTCTCGGTCTTGACCGAGACCGGCTTGTCGAGGCGGAAGTTGTAGCCGTACTTGATGCTCGGCGTCTGGGCGGCGCTCTTCGAGCGGTCCGGGAGCCAGACCGAGGTCAGACGGCCGAGGGGGTCCAGTGCGAGATCGCTGCGCTTGCCGTTCGGGTCGGTCTGGCCGATGGACTGGCCCCAGGCGGGGTCGTAGTCCGTCGTGGTGACGTGACCGAGGGCGTTGGTCGTCTTCACCTGGGAGATGAGGCCGTTGGCGTCGGTGTACGCCGTCTTGGACTCGGCGCCCGAGGCGTCGATCTGGCTGGTCGGCCGGCCGAAGGTGTCGTAGGCCGTCGTACCGGTGACCTGGTAGGCGGCGGTGGTCCCGTTGTGGGAGGTCATCCGCTCGGTCTTCGTCGCCTTGCCCACGGTGGGCGCGGCTCCGAGCGCGAGGCCGTCGTACGAGGTGCGCTGGTCGGAAAGGACCTGCGTCTTGTAGTCGGGAGTCGCGGCGCAGTTGACGGAGACGGTCTCGACCCGCGAGGCCGCGCCGAGGATGTTGGCCGCCGCGTTGTCCGCGTAGGTGGTACGGGTGCAGGTGTCGTCGGCCGGGGTCGACAGGTCGCCCAGGTCCTCCGACTTCAGTACGCGGCCGGTGCCGTTCGTCACGTCGTGCGTGGTGTTCGACTCGGTCTCGCGCCGGCCGTCACCGCCCTCGGTCACCGAGTAGCCGCGCGTCTTGACGGTCTTGGTGAAGGAGGCGTGGCTCGTGCCCCAGGTGTTGGTGTCCGTCGCGGTGTAGTGCCGCATCGGGGTCTTGATGACCTTGGAGATCAGCTTGTCGCCGTCGTAGGTCGCGGTTTCCAGCTCGTGGCCGGTGAACTCCTTGTGGTCGGTCTACGTGCCGCCCTCGGAGTCGGTGACCTGGACGCTGCGGGTGCCGCCCGCGGAGTCCTTGTCGCCGTCCATGCCCTGGAGGTACGTGTAGTCGATCCGGGTCTTCGGGCCGGTCTCGCCGCCGTTGGTGACCTTGACCTTGCCGTAGCCCTGCCAGCCGCCCCAGGTGAGGTACTTGTCCTCGGTCATGCCGTCGGGCTCGGCCTTACGCCACGCCGCCGGACCCTGGTAGTCGTAGTAGGTGACCGAGTCGGGGGCTCCGCCGGTCCGGTCGGTCTCGATGACCTGCGTGACGACGTACTTGTGGAACCAGTCGGTGATCGGGTCGAGGAACCCGGGCGGGGACCAGACGACCGGATAGCAGCGCTTGGTGGACTCGCCCGGCTTGGGCAGGGCGGCCTTGGTGCACTCCTCCGGGGAGTAGGTGACGTCCAGCTGGGCGCCGGTCTCGCTCAGTACGGTGGCGAGGCGGAAGCGGTGGAAGGCGGCGATGCTCTCGTCCGTGCTGTCCACGCGGTTCTTCAGCTGGGTGCCGAAGAGTTCGACCGAGGGGACCTTGGCGGTGCCGCCCCTGCGGCCCTCGTGGTCGATCTTGTTCAGCCACAGGGTCTTGGACTGGTCGCCGTTGTCGGTGAACAGGTGCGTGAACGTCCAGGCCTCGACGTCGTCGTAGGCGGTGGCGTCCTTGCGAATCTGCGTGGTGACGCCGGTCAGCCGCTGGCGGGTCCAGAAGGACGCAGCGACCTGGCTCGAACCGCACTTGGTGCTCGGCGCGCAGTACCGGTCCATCGGCACGTCCGGCCAGTGGGCGGCGTTCGCCGTCTTGAAGTCGGCCGGGAGGCACTTGAAGGTCTCCGTCGGCAGGCAGCGCTCCTGCGTCGTGAACACGACGCGGGCCGGGGCCTTGGCGGAGTAGACGGTGGCCTCGCGCTGACCGTAGTCGATGCGCTTGAGCCAGCCGCCGGCCGTGTACGGGGTGCCGTTGACGTCGGTCTTGCCGTTCAGGGCGTAGTGGTTCGTCTCCTTGCCGTAGAAGTACGACATGACGTTGCCCTGGGCGTCCTTGACGTAGTCCAGGTTCCAGCGCCAGGCCTGCTGGCAGGAGGCGTTCGCGAAGGTGGCGTTGTAGCAGGGCTCGCCCGTGTTGTTGCCGAAGACGGGGGCGGTCCAGACGGAGTCGGTCACCTCGTTTCCGGTGGCCCAGCCCGGCAGACGGTTCTTGCCGAAGTAGTACTCGGTGCCGTCGGTCGTGGTGATCTTCCAGTGCTCACCGTTGTTGTCGCCGTTCACGGCGCCGGTGAGCTGCTCGACCTTGGAGCCGTCGTCGGACGCGAACCGCCACTTGCCGTCGGTGTCGTCCTTGACGAGCTCGGTGGCCGAGCCGTTGAGCATCACGGTGGCGTTGTCGAAGGCCCAGCACTGCTCCGCAGAGCCGGTCTGGCCGTCCTTCGCGCAGGGCTTGTAGTTGCGCGTGACGTAGCCCGACTCGTACGAGAAGCCCTCGCCCAGCCAGGAGCCCTGGTTGTTGGTGTCCGAGGTGCGGCCGTCCGCGGACTGCGAGGAGTAGCCGAGGCCGACCGTCGGGACGAGCCCGCCGGGGACGGGAGGCGTGCGCAGCGGGTACGACCAGGAGAAGCCGCCCGAGGAGTTCGAGACGTTCCACTTCGCCGACGGGGCGAGCGGGGTGGCCGCGTAGTTGCCCTGCGAGGACGAGTCTCCGGCGGCGAGGGCCACCATCGAACCGCCCGAGGACGGGCCGGCCGCCATCGTGGACATGCCCGCCGCGCGCGCCGGAGCGGTCACATCGGCCGAGACGGTCTTGGTCTTGGCGTTGTTGACCGTCTTCAGGGGCTTGGGGAGTTCGGGGCAGGCCGCGGTACCCGGCTGCGCGACCGCCGCACAGGCCGGCAGCTCGACCAGGGTCAGGCGGGAGCCGTAGCCGCCGCCGAAGCCGTCGGCGAACGCCGAGTAGTCGACGTTCAGCCGGACCCGGCCGCTGTCCCCGGCGCCGTCGGCGCGCTGGACCCGCAGCAGGGCGCCGGCGCCGAGCGCGGTGGCGCGCTCCGGCGCGAGGACGTCGACCTGGACCTTGCCGGGGCTCTTCGCCCCGCCGACCGCCGCGGAGCGGAAGGAGGTGGCCGGCGCCTTCGGCGCGGCCTCCTGCGGGGTCGTGACGGTGACGGGCAGCCCGCCGACCTTCACCTGGGCGGCCGGGGCGGCGGACCCGGTCGCCGGGACGGCGACCTCGGCGGTGCCGCCGACCGGCCAGACCGGCTTGTCCAGCTTCTGGACCGCCGACTTGGCGGTCTGGTTCGCGGGACGGGGCTTGGACTTGCCCTTGGTTCCCTTGACGGGGTCCCCGAAGTCCTGGACGCCGGGCTTCTTGGTGCCTCCGGGGGCGGCCTCCAGGGCCTGGACCGAGGAGGCTGACAGAGCCAGGCTCAAACCTATGACGACGGAGCTCAGCGCCCGTCGTGAGATGCGCCGATTGAGCAATCGGCCGCGTAGAGACATCAGTGAACTCCACAGAGAGAGCGGGAAGGTGGTGCGTGGTGGTGCGTGGGCCGACAGGCCTGCCCGCGCCCGGTGGGGCGGGCAGGCCTGTCGGAAGGGGAACTGACAGGGGTCAGCGGTCCGTCAGCTCGGCGACGTTCGCGAGCTGGATGACGCCCTGGCCGTCCACGGCGCCGTTGTACGCGCGGACCTCGTCGATGGAGCCGGCGAAGTACTCGGGGCTGCCGAGGGACGAACGGCCCACCTGGAGCCCGCCGGTGGCGGCCCACAGGGTGTTGTCCGTGCCGCTCGCCGAGGCCGCGAGCTGGCCCTCCACGTAGAGCTTGATCTGGCTCGCGAAGGCGTCGTAGACCACGGCAAGGTGCTGGCCGGCGGGGTTGTTGTCCGGCAGGGACTGGTCGTCGGAGAGGACCTTCTTCGTGGCGGTCGTCGTGTCCGCGCCCGCCACCACCAGCTCCCAGCGCTTGCTGGTCGCCTGGTAGCGGACCTGCACCCGGTTCGCGTTCTTGCCGGGCAGCGAGAAGACCGTCTGCGACGTGGGGGAATCCTTCACGCTCAGCTGCACCCTCGCCGAGAGCGTGAAGCTCGTGGCTCCGGTGACGGGCGCCGTAGCCGCCGAGACGTAGTCCCCGTTGCCGTCGAGGTTCAGGTGACCCGTTCCGACCATGGCCGGAGGGGCTTCACTGAAGGGGTCGGGGTCCTGGACGTAGACGGCCGCGTTGCCCGCCAGGGTCAGCCCCTGGCCGCCCGCGATCTCCGGAGAGACGCCCGACTGGGCCGCGTTGAGCTGCCAGTAGCCCTTGCGCTCCGGCTTGATCTTGATCAACTCGGAGAGCTGGCCCGGTGCGAGGATCCGGTCGAACACGCGGACCTTGGCCAGGTCGCCCTCGAAGGCGTTCTCGTAGCCGGTCTTGGCAAGCTGACGGCCGATCTGGAACGGGCCGAAGGAGCTCCACGGGGCGCGGCGCTGGACCTCGCCCTTCAGCTCGGTGCCGACGTACAGCTGCTGCTTGCCGGTGCTGCTGTCGTAGACGCCGGTCAGCAGGACCCACTGGTCCTTGACCGGGGTGACCCCGGTGGCCAGGGCCTTCCACTCGCCGAGCGCCTCGACGTCGGAGGAGGGGGTGGTGAACTGCCAGGTCTTGGCGACCGCGTCGTAGCCGAGGACGAAGCCGGGCACGCCGACGCCGTCCTGGCTGACCGCCGTCAGGCTCCGGCCGAGGTTGGACGGCTTGACCCAGGCGCTGACGCTGAAGCTCTTCGCGGTGTCGAGGACGGAGCTGTTCGCCTCCGCGTAGGCGTTGGCCGTCCCGTCGAAGCGGGCGGCTGGCTCGACCTTGCCACCCGGGCCGTCGACTCCGAGGAGGACGCCCGAACCGTAGGAAGCGGGGAACTTGTCCTCCTCGTCCTTGGCCACGTTGCCCTGCTTGTCCGAGAGGTTCCACTGCGCGGCGACGGGAGCGCCCGCCGACACGTAGAAGTTGTAGCGCGCGCGGGCGCTCGCGCGTCCGGCACGGTCGTACGCCTGGACGTCGACCCAGCGCGGGCCCGGCCCGGTCGGGGTCCAGCTCACCGTGGCCGGTCCACCCGCGGTGGTGTTGGACACCTTCCTTTCGGACTCGCCGGTGAAGGTGTACCGGTACTCGACCACGTCCGTGTCGGGCACGTTGTCGTTCGGGTTCGGGGAGAAGGTGAAGGAGCCCGGAACGCCCACGCCGTCGTGGTAGGTGCTGTCGGACGGGTACTGCGCGGACCCCACGTTCGGCGCCCCCGGAGACGTCTTGTCGATGACGAACTCGCAGAAGCCGCTCTCCGGCCCCCAGCCGTCACCGTCGTACGTGGCGACGCTCCAGGTGGTGATGCCCTCGGGGAGGGTTGTCCTCGCGTCGTGGCTGAACCGGGTCGTGGACGTGGGTGCCTTGAACGGCGTGGTGTATTGGTACTCCTTGCCGACGCCGCCCTCGATGTACCTCACCGTGAAGCGGACGGCGACCTGGTCGGTCTGGCCGCCGGCGTGGTCCTTGTCGTTGGCTATCGCCTCCAGTCGGGGCGCGGAGTCCACGACCGGGCGTCCCGCCCCGACCACGCACGCGCCACCGGGGTTGGAGCTCATCTGCGCGGCCTGGATCTTGCCGGGCAGGTTGTTGTAGTCCATGGACAGGTAGGCGTTGCCGCAGACCCGCTTCCAGCCGGGGAAGTCACTCTCGTCCTGGGCCTTCAGACCCAGGATCATCGAGTCCCAGTCGTTGTTCAGAGCGGAGCGGATGTCGTTGGCGAGCGCGCCGTTCGCGGCCGACTTGAAGTGGAGGTTGGCCTGGGAGCCGCAGCTGGTGGGCTGGATCTTCTCGTTGACCGTTCCCAGGTGCGTCGACCAGACGCTTGCGGAGTTGCTCCAGTTGCTGCCCGCGACCACGCGGGAGTCCTTGTTGCCGACCCGGTAGAGCTGGATCGGTTCCGCCTTCGCGTCGGCCCAGTACACGTGCTCCACGCGGGCACTGAAGGTGGCGCCGAGGATCTGCTTGCCCTTGTAGAAGGACAGCGGCATCTGGTACATCACGCGGCGCACGCCGACGCCGTCGCACGACTTGGCGCTGTAGTTCGTCGGGCACTTGCCCACGCCCGCGCTGCCGGAGTACTCGTGCTCGCCCACGGTGGGCTTGCCCGACATCACCGCCGTCCAGGTGGAGCGGTAGAGCGTGCGGTTGATGGGGTCGATGACGACCGGGAAGACGGTGGCGCCGTCCGTCAGCAGGTTCTGGTCCGGGACCAGGGTCAGCTTGTCCTTGGACAGCTCGACGCCCATGGCCGCGGCCTTGCCGCCGCCACCGGGGCCCGACAGGGCCGGCTGGGGTGCCGCGGGTGCCTGGGCCGCGGACTTCGCCGCGGGGGCATCGGCGCGCGCCGACGCGAGGGAGTCCGCGACGGCCTTCGGGCCCTTCTTGCGGGCCGCCTCTTCCACGACCGAGGCCGAGTCCCACATGGTGGCCCGGCCCGACTGGAAGACCGTGCCGCCGACCGTGCTGTCCTCGGCGTTGAGCGCTCCCGTCGCGTCCTTCTTGTACGTGACCCCCTTGGTGCTCAGGCCCATGTCGAGGCGCTTCAGGCGCGGGTCCGCGGCGGCCTCCCTGGTCTTGACGACCAGCAGGTGGCCGAAGCCGTTCGACTCCGCCCTGACCTTGAGGTCGACGCCGGGCAGGGCGTCGGTGTAGGTCGCGGTGTCACCGTCGAGGACGGGCGCGCTCAGCTTGCCGTAGGGCCAGGTCAGCGCCATCTCGTGGGTGCCGCGGCGCAGGGTGACGAAGGGCTTGCCGGCCTCGCCGCCCGAGAAGACGAGGCCCACCGTGGTCGCCTTGGGGGCGACGGAGCCGTCCGGGCGCCGGACCAGGTTCTTGTCGACGTCGACCCAGGCACCTCCCTTGATGGCATGGACCGGCTCGGTGTACTCGCGGGCCGTGAACGTGCCGTCGGGCGCGGCGAGGATCGCACGGGTCTCCGTGCGCATGCCGAGCACCTCGACCTGCTTGCCGCTCTTGCGGGCGGCCGCCAGGGCCTCCGACTCGGTCTGCACCGGAGTGCCCGCGGCGACCGGCTCGGGGGCCCGGGTCTCCGGGGTGACGGCGGATTCCAGGCCGAGTCCGGTGACGGCCACGGCCGCGGCCGTGACGGCGGCCAGCACGGCCCGCCGCAGGACGGTGCTGCTGAGGCCGGATGTCTGGTTCGGCATCATCGGACCGCCGTTCCGAAGGTGACGGCGTCGGCCGGGATGCTGCCCTCGCCGGGCTTGAAGGTCTGGGTGGGCGCCCCGGACGAGGTGACGTTGTGCGGGTAGAGGTAGACGGCGCGGGCTGCGGCGGAGCCGTAGGGGGCGCCGACGTAGAAGCCTGCGGGGCCGGCGGCGATGCTCAGGCCGACGTACATGCGGGGCTCGTCCAAGGGCATTCCGGCGCCCGGGGCGATCAGCACGTCGCTGGTGCCCGGGGAGCCGATGAGGGGCATGATCTGCACCTGACCGCGGTCGGCGACGCCGTTGGAGCCGTCCTCTCCGGGGACTCCGATCGCCATGCGGGTCTCGGTGGGCGTACTGACGTCGTTCACCGCGGTGTTGACGGCGGCGACGCGCTGACCGAAGTGGTCACCCGGCTCGCTCACGCTCAGCACGTTCGTGGAGTTCTGGTCGATCCAGCCGGTCTGCGTGTAGGCACCGGCCGCGTCGAGGCGGAACACCTGCACGGCGCCGGCATCGGTGATCGTGCCCAGGTCCTCACCGGGGATGCCGACCACCAGGAGCGACTCCGTGGTGCTGGTCGCGCCCGCCTCACGGTGGGGCACGGCGGCGAGCGACGTGGCGAACCCGTCGCCGGCCTGGCTGGCATTGCCGACGTTCGGCGTGTTCTGCGTGATCACGCTCAGCGGCTTCGGCACGCCGGAGACCAGCGTGTGGCTGAAGATCGTCACCGACCCGGCGTCCGCGAGGGTGCCCTCGGACTCACCGGGGGCGCCGACGGCGAGGTGCGTGGGAGTGGCCGCGAGCGAGGTGCCGAAGCGGTCGTAGGACTCCGCGGTGTCCGGGACCTCTCCCGCCTTCGCGTCGTCCTGGTCGATGCCGGCGGAGGTCACGGTGGTCGCACCGGAGAAGTAGATGACGCTGCCCGCATCGATCGCCGCGCCGCGGTCCTCGCCCGGAACCCCTACGGCGAGGAAGGGCACACCGGTCGAGGACTTTCCGGCCGCGAGGGAGTAACCCATCAAGTCCTGCGGCTCGGAGGTGGCTCCGGTCAGCGGAGCGGCACCCTGGTGGTAGTTGGCCGTGGCCTTGCCCGCGCCGAGACCGGTGGCGGAACCGTAGACCACGAGCACCCGCCCGACGTCCACGACGGTGCCGTTGTCCTCGTACGGGGAACCGATCGCCAGGTCGCTGCATCCGTCGAGGTCGGCGTCGTAGACGGCCAGCGCGTGGCCGAACTGGTCGCCCGCCTCGGACGTGCCGCCCTTCGCGGCCTCCTGGGTCAGCTCCAGGACCCCTTTGCCGCCGCCGTACACGATGTGCACGATTCCGGTCTTGGTCACACCGTTGACGGTCGCGCCCGGATCGGCGATCGCCGTGTCCCGGATGCCGTCGCCGTTGAAGTCCGACTCGGCCCCGGCCGGTAGCCGCCACCGCCGGACCGGCGAAGGGGGCGGAGCCCACCGTCAGGGTGAAAGCGAGGGCCGTGGCCGACAGGACCAGTGACCCCCTGGCGGCATACCGCCTGATCGCGCCGCGTGGCGCGAAGGGTGTTGTGTTCACGTAAGCGTTCCGTCTTCGTCGATTTTCAGGGTGCCGAGGCGGCCGCCGAAAACCAGGACGGAGTATCAGAGCGTGAAGACGTGCAAACAGAGCGACCTCAGGGCGCGGTCATACCCGCGCAGGTCGCGCAATCCCCCCACTCGTCAAAGGCCCCCCCCATGACAAGCCGCTGAACAGCGTGGGAACACGTTCCCTTGTTCACCTATTGCAAACAAGAGGCGAAGTCCGACATCTGACGATGTAGCAAATAACGGAATGATCACGCAAACGGAAGAGCCCCGCCCCGGCACCAGAAGTGCCGGGGCGGGGCTGATCAAGCGGAACCGCCAGGTCAGGCTTCCGTCGGAGCCGAGACGGAGGGCAGGGTCTGCTGCTCTGCCGCCGCGGTCTTCTTCGTCGCCCGCTTCGTGGCCGTCTTCTTCGCGGCCGTCTTGGCGGTCGTCGTCTTCTTGGCCGCGGTCTTCTTCACGGCCGCCGCCTTCTTGGCCGGAGCCTTCTTGGCCGCGGTCGTGGCCGTCTTCTTGGCGGCCGTCTTGCGGACCGCCTTCTTGGCGGGAGCCGCCGGGGCGGCCTCCTCCGCGACGGGCTCGGCCGGAGCCTCGACCGGCGTCTCGACGGGCGTCTCGACGACCAGTACGGCCGCCTCCGCGCCCGCCGGGGAACCGGCCGGTGCGGTGGCCTTACGGGTGGCACGGCGGCGCGGACGGGCCGGCGCGGCCTCGACGGGCTCGGCCACCGGCTCGGCCGGGGTCTCCACGACGACCGGCTCGGCCTCTACGACGACCTCGGCCTCGGGCTCGACCACGGGCTCCGGCTCCGGCGCGGCCACGGGGGCCTCGGCCACCGTCTCCGGCGCCGGCGCGGTCGCCTTGCGGGTGGCACGGCGGCGGGTGCGGCCCTTGGGGGCCTCCTCCACGACCGGCTCCGCGACGACGGCCTCGACGACGACCTCGGGCTCCACGGCCTCGACGACCTCCACCTCGGCCTCGACCACCGGCTCCGGTTCGGCCACCGGGGCCGCGGGAGCCGCAGCCACCGGGGCGCGGTCCGCGACCGCACCGCGCGGGGCGCCCGCCGGAGCGGTCGCCTTGCGGGTGGCGCGGCGGCGGTTGCGGCGTCCGCTCACTCCGGCAGCGGCCTCGGCCTCGGCCGGGCTGCTGTAGAGCTCCTCGTCGGCGACGAAGGAGGGCTCGCGCAGCGCCACGGGGGCGGCCACCTCCGCGGCCAGCTCCGCCTCGGTCTCGACCTCGTAGACATCGCCCTCGGCGGTCTCCACGGCCTCGATCTCGTGGTCGTGCTCGTGCCCGGCGCCCTGGCCACCGCGGCGCTTGGAGCGCTTGCCGTTGCCACCGCCGCCGATCGCGGTCGGGGTCTCCATGTGGACGATGACACCGCGGCCGTTGCAGTGGACGCAGGTCTCGGAGAAGGACTCCAGCAGACCCTGGCCCACCCGCTTGCGGGTCATCTGGACCAGACCCAGCGAGGTCACCTCGGCGACCTGGTGCTTGGTGCGGTCGCGGCCCAGGCACTCCAGCATGCGCCGCAGGACCAGGTCGCGGTTGGACTCCAGGACCATGTCGATGAAGTCGATGACCACGATGCCGCCGAGGTCGCGCAGCCGCAGCTGGCGCACGATCTCCTCGGCCGCCTCCAGGTTGTTCCTGGTGACGGTCTCCTCGAGGTTGCCGCCCTGACCGGTGAACTTGCCGGTGTTGACGTCGATGACGATCATCGCCTCGGTCTTGTCGATCACGAGGGAACCGCCCGAGGGCAGCCACACCTTGCGGTCGAGCGCCTTGGCGAGCTGCTCGTCGATCCGGTACGTCGCGAAGACGTCCACCTCGGAGGTCCAGCGCGACAGCCGGTCGGCCAGGTCCGGGGCCACGTGGTTCACGTAGCCGTGGATGGTCTCCCAGGCGCTGTCACCGCTGACGATGACCTTCGAGAAGTCCTCGTTGAAGATGTCGCGCACGACGCGGACGGTCATGTCCGGCTCGCCGTACAGGAGGCTCGGCGAAGAGGTCGTGAGCTGCTTCGACTTCTTCTGGATGTCCTCCCACTGCGCCTGCAGGCGCTCGACGTCGCGACGCAGCTCGTCCTCGCTCGCACCCTCGGCGGCGGTGCGCACGATGACGCCCGCGTCCTCGGGAACGATCTTCTTGAGGATGGTCTTCAGGCGCGCGCGCTCGGTGTCGGGCAGCTTGCGGCTGATGCCGGTCATCGAGCCCTCGGGCACGTAGACCAGGTAGCGGCCGGGCAGCGAGACCTGCGAGGTCAGGCGGGCGCCCTTGTGGCCGATCGGGTCCTTGGTGACCTGCACCAGGACCGACTGGCCGGACTTGAGGGCGGACTCGATGCGGCGCGGCCCGTTGGCCATGCCGAGCGCCTCGAAGTTGACCTCACCGGCGTACAGGACGGCGTTGCGGCCCTTGCCGATGTCGATGAAGGCGGCCTCCATGGACGGCAGCACGTTCTGGACCTTGCCCAGGTAGACGTTGCCGACGTACGAGGTGGCTTCTTCCTTGTTGACGTAGTGCTCGACGAGCACGTTGTCCTCGAGGACGCCGATCTGGGTGCGCTCGCCGGACTGGCGGACGACCATGACGCGCTCGACGGCCTCGCGGCGGGCCAGGAACTCGGCCTCGGTGATGATCGGGACGCGGCGGCGGCCCTGCTCGCGGCCTTCGCGGCGGCGCTGCTTCTTGGCCTCCAGGCGGGTCGAGCCCTTGATGGACTGGACCTCGTCGGAGGAGGTGGAGCCCGAGAGGGACTCCGCGCGCTCGCGCGCCGGGCGCGGCTCGCGGACCTTGACGACCGTGCGCACACCGTCGTCCTCGGCCGCGTCGGCGTCCGTACCGCCGTCACCGCTGCGACGGCGGCGACGCCGGCGACGACGGCTGGAGCTGGAGCCCAGGGCCCCGTTGTCCTCGTCCTCTTCGGCCTCTTCCTCGTCGGCCTCCTCGGCGGACTCGGACTCGGCCTCTTCCTCGGCGGACTCGTCGAGGTCGGCGGCCTCACCGCGACGGCGGCGACGGCCACCGCGGCGGCGACGGCGCGACGGACGCTCGCCCGACTCGTCGAAGTCCTCCTCGGCGGAGCCCTCGAGCTCACCCTCGGCCTCGTCGGCGGACTCGGCCAGCTCTACGTCGGCCAGCGAGACCGGGCCGGACGGCGCGGCGGCGGCCGGAGCCTGGGCCACGGGCGCGGCGGTCTCGGCGGCGGCTCCGCGGCCACGGCGGCGGCGACGGCCGGCCGGCTGCGGGGCGGGGGTCACGACGACCTCGGCCTCGGTCTCCTCGACGAGGTCGAGCTCCTCCTCCTCGATCTCCTCGACCGGGGCGGCGGCAGCGGCGGCCGCGGCCATCATGGCGGCGGTCTCCGGGGTCTGGAACATCGGCTCGGCGAACACCGGGGCCTGGAACACGGCGACGGCGGGACGCCCGGCACGGCGGCCGCGGGCCGGCGCTTCGGCGGCGGGCGCCACCGGCTGCGCGGCGACGGGAGCAACCGGCTGCGCGGCAGCGGCCGGAGCGGTGGTGGAACGGGTGGCGCGGCGGCGGCCGCCGCGCTTCGGGGAGTCCACGGCGTCGGCGACGGTGACGGTCCGGCCCGCGGCGGCGACGGGAGCCTCGGCCACGACCGCTTCGGCAGCGGGCGCCTCGGGGGCGGTCACGGCGCGGGTCGCACGGCGACGGGCACGCGGCGCCGGAGCGGCCGCCTCCTCGACGACCTCGGCAACGGGAGCAGCAGGAGCCGGGGCGGCCGGGGCCTCGACCACGACCTCGGCGGCAGTCGCCTCAGGGGCGGCCACGGCGCGGGTCGCACGGCGACGGGCACGCGGAGCGGGAGCAGCGGGCTCCTCGACGACCTCGGCGACGGGAGCGGCGGCCTCGACCACGGCCTCGGCGACGGACGCCTCGGGAGCGGTCACGGCGCGGGTCGCACGGCGACGGGCACGCGGGGCGGGAGCGGCAGGCTCCTCGACGACCGGCGCGACGGCCTCGACCACGGCTTCGGCGACGGGCGCCTCCGGCGCGGTCACGGCGCGGGTCGCACGGCGACGGGCACGCGGCGCCGGAGCGGCCGCCTCCTCGGCGACGGGAGCGGCTGGGGCCTCGACGACCGGGGCCTCGACCACGACCTCGGCGGCAGTCGCCTCGGGAGCGGCCACGGCGCGGGTCGCGCGGCGGCGGGTACGGGCCGGGGCGGCGGCCGGGGCGGCCTCCTCGGCGGGAGCCTCGGCCACGACGGGCGCGGGAGCGGCCTCGGCGGCGGCTACGGCGCCGCCGGGCGGGCCGGCCGGCCGGGAAGCGGCACGCCGGCGCCTGCGCGGCGGCAGGTTGTCGCTCGGGCTGCCACTGTCGGCGGCGGAGCCGTTGGCGGTGTTGTCGTTTTCGTTGTTGAGCATGCGGGGTTTCTCCCGTCACGCTCCCGGGCGCCGCGGCTGACTTCCGGTCCGGCACGACTCCGCGCCATGGGCGCGGAACCGGCCTCCGGGGCGCGTTCGCCACACGGGAGCTCAGTTCAATGGCCGCCGGTTCCGTACGTGTGATCCGTACGGCCTGGCGGAAGTCTTCAGGTCTGTGCGCGGCCCGACCCAGGTGGCTCCCGAGTCCCAGGGCTGCGCGACGACGACGATCCTTACGCGGCGGGACCTTCCGGCGCCTTCGCGTCGGCGGTCACTGCCGCCGTGGGTGGGGCGGTCGTGACAGCCTCGCGGTCGGGCGCGAGCGGGTCGGTCACCGTGCCGGACTCCTCGTCGAAGAGCCCCTGCGCCAGCCTGGTCACCGCAGCGGGGACCGGCGGCGTTAGGTCGGCCACAGCTCGGAGACCGGACAGGACGTCGTCGGGTCGCACGGCAGGTGTCAAATGCCGAACAACCAGCCGCAGTATCGCACAAGCATTGTCCAGGGACCTATCAGCCTCAGTGGTCGCCGAAACGGGAACCACTTCCAGACTGACCACGGCGCCGCGCGTGTCGAAGGTCCGCATGCCGTTCTTGGTGCGGCGCTGGACCTCTACGGCCTCGGCCGCGAGGAAGCTCTCGACGGCCTTCTCGGCGTCCCCGGGCTCCACGCCGTCCAGGCGCAGCTCCCACACGGAGGCCGTCAGCCGGTCGGCGAGACCGGAGGTGTGCGCCTCGACGGCGTCGATGATGTCGAGGCCGACGGGCATCGACTCGTCGAGCAGCTCGCGCAGCACCGCGGGGTCGCGGGGCTCGGCGAGGGCGATCTCCAGGTATTCGGCCTCGCTGCCGGTCCCGGTCGGGGCGGCGTTCGCGTACGAGACGCGCGGGTGCGGGGTGAAGCCGGCCGAGTACGCCATGGGCACCTCGGAGCGGCGCAGGGCCCGCTCGAAGGCGCGCTGGAAGTCCCGGTGGCTGGTGAACCGGAGGCGGCCGCGCTTGGTGTAGCGCAGTCGGATGCGCTGCACCACCGGTGCGGGAGGCGGGCCTTCGGGCTGTCGCTTGCCCAGTGGTTCATCTCCTTGTGCGGGGCTCCGCGGCTCGCGCGTCGCCCTGAGGTCTGTGGGGCCTGCGGGCGGCGCCGGATGGCCGCCGGGTTCACCCCTGCTTGTTCAGGGAGACCTCGGGGCCGGGCGCGTCGCCTACGGCTGTGTTACTACCCAGAGTACGCGCCTGTGACCTCGCCGGTTCCCGGGGCGGCCCCCCGAACAGCGCCCGCCGTACGTCGGCCCGCGCTTCCCGCACCGAGAGCCGGACGGCCCGCCACACCTCGGCGACGGCACGCCCGACGGGAGCGATCGCCTGCCGGTGCACCGCGCGGACGCCGTGCCGGCCGACGGCCCACCCGGCGCGCAGCGCGTTCCCGGCCGGGGTGACCACGTGCCGGCGCAGCCATCCGGCGGGCCGCACCACGGCCCACCGCCACAGCCACACCAGCCCCCGCCCCAGCGCCCGGCTCAGCCGCCCCGCGAGGTGCCAGGCCGCGAGGAGCACCAGCCCGAGCGGTACGAGCAGGTACGCCCACACCCCGCGCCCGAGCGGAGCGAGCAGGTACCGCCACACCCCGACCGCCCCGGGCCGGACGGCGTACCGCCACAGCGCACCCCACGGCCAGACGAACAGCGCCTTGGCCAGCCAGACCGCGCCGGCCGCGAGGCCCCGGCCCAGCCACCGCAGTCCGTGCCCGACGGGAGTGAGAACGTACCCGTAGAGCGCGCCTCCCGGCAGGACGAGCAGGTACCGGAGTGCGGACACGAGCAGCCAGGCGGTGCCCCGCCCGGCGGGCAGCAGCCCGTACTCCCAGAGCGGGACCAGGAGGTATCGCCAGAGCCCCGCGCCCGTCGGCCTCAGCAGATGTGCGTACGCGGCCCGCCCCACCGGGAGCAGGACGTACCGCCACAGGCCTGCCCAGGGCCAGTAGAAGATCAGCTTGAACAGGGCCCCGATCAGCCACCCGGTCCCCCGCAGCACCGGGAGCAGGAGCAGCTCGTACAGCCTGCGCAACCCGTGCCCCAGCGGCCCGAGGACGGTCCGGTGGAGCATCCGCGCGAAGGCGGTCAGCAGGTCCCAGACCACCCGTACGGGCAGGACGATCAGCACCGCCACGATCTTCACGGGGATCCGTACGACTCCGACGAGGCAGCCTTCGCCCCCGGGTGCGCGCGCCTTTTCCAGTTCCATGCAGGTAAGGACTCCGTAAGAGCCCCTGCCGTTGCGGGTTGCACCCCACGGGTCCCGGATGTGACGACGGCCCGTACCGCCCCTGCGCGGGGTGGTACGGGCCGTCGTCGCACGGACGGGGTGCGGACGCGCTACTTCACGACCGACAGCGGCAGCAGCTTCTTGCCCGTCGGGCCGATCTGGATGCTGGTGTCCATCTGCGGGCAGACGCCGCAGTCGAAGCACGGGGTCCAGCGGCAGTCCTCGACCTCGGTCTCGTCGAGGGCGTCCTGCCAGTCCTCCCAGAGCCAGTCCTTGTCCAGGCCGGAGTCGAGGTGGTCCCAGGGGAGGACCTCCTCGTAGGTGCGCTCGCGGGTGGTGTACCAGGCCACGTCGACGCCGTAGGCGGGGAGGGTCCGCTCCGCCGCCTGCATCCAGCGGTCGTACGAGAAGTGCTCGCGCCAGCCGTCGAAGCGGCCGCCCGACTCGTAGACGGCGCGGATGACGTCGCCGATGCGGCGGTCACCGCGCGAGAGCAGGCCCTCGACGATGCCCGGCTTGCCGTCGTGGTAGCGGAAGCCGATGGAGCGGCCGTACTTCTTGTCGCCGCGGAGCTTGTCGCGGAGCTTGCCGAGGCGGGCGTCCGTCTCCTCGGCCGACAGCTGCGGGGCCCACTGGAAGGGGGTGTGGGGCTTGGGGACGAAGCCGCCGATGGAGACGGTGCAGCGGATGTCGTTCTGGCCGGAGACCTCGCGGCCCTTGGCGATGACGTTGACCGCCATGTCGCCGATCTGCAGCACGTCCTCGTCGGTCTCGGTCGGCAGGCCGACCATGAAGTACAGCTTCACCTGGCGCCAGCCGTTGCCGTACGCGGTGGCGACGGTACGGATCAGGTCCTCTTCCGAGACCATCTTGTTGATGACCTTGCGCATGCGCTCGGAGCCGCCCTCGGGGGCGAAGGTCAGACCGGAGCGGCGGCCGTTGCGGGTCAGCTCGTTGGCCAGGTCCACGTTGAAGGCGTCCACGCGGGTCGAGGGGAGGGACAGGCCCACCTTCTCGTCCGTGTAGCGGTCGGCCAGGCCCTTGGCGATGTCCGCGATCTCGGTGTGGTCCGCCGAGGAGAGGGACAGGAGGCCGACCTCTTCGAAGCCCGTCGCCTTGAGGCCGCGCTCCACCATTTCGCCGATGCCGGTGATGCTTCGCTCCCGCACGGGGCGCGTGATCATGCCGGCCTGGCAGAAACGGCAGCCGCGGGTGCAGCCGCGGAAGATCTCCACGGACATGCGCTCGTGGACGGTCTCGGCGAGCGGGACCAGGGGCTGCTTGGGGTAGGGCCACTCGTCGAGGTCCATGACGGTGTGCTTGGACACGCGCCACGGCACGCCGGAGCGGTTCGGGACGACGCGGCCGATGCGGCCGTCCGGCAGGTACTCGACGTCGTAGAAGCCCGGCACGTAGACGCCGCCGGTCTTCGCGAGGCGCAGGAGCACCTCTTCGCGTCCGCCCGGGCGGCCTTCGGCCTTCCACGTGCGGATGATCTCGGTCATGTCGAGGACGGCCTGCTCGCCGTCGCCGATGATCGCGCAGTCGATGAACTCGGCGATCGGCTCCGGGTTGAAGGCCGCGTGGCCGCCCGCGAGCACGATGGGGTGGTCGACCGTACGGTTCTTCGCCTCGAGCGGGATGCCCGCGAGGTCCAGCGCCGTCAGCATGTTGGTGTAGCCGAGCTCGGTGGAGAAGGAGAGCCCGAAAACGTCGAAGGCCCCGACCGGACGGTGGGAGTCGACGGTGAACTGCGGCACCTTGTGCTCGCGCATCAGTTCTTCGAGGTCCGGCCACACGCTGTACGTGCGCTCCGCGAGCACGCCCTCGCGCTCGTTCAGCACCTCGTACAGGATCATGACGCCCTGGTTGGGGAGTCCGACCTCGTACGCGTCCGGGTACATCAGCGCCCAGCGGACGTCGGCGCTCTCCCACGGCTTGACCGTGGAGTTGAGCTCACCGCCGACGTACTGGATCGGCTTCTGGACGTGCGGAAGCAGGGCCTCAAGCTGAGGGAAGACCGACTCGGTCATCACGCGACTTTCGTGAAGCGGGCAGGGGGCGACTCTCAAGCGTACCCCGGGGCCCGGAGCACCCCCGCCCGCAAGATCCCCGGAGCCCCCGCCCGCAGGATCCCCGGAGCACCCGGCCGCACGATCAGCCGCGCACCGCCGCCGCCGGGCCCGCGGCCGCCGCCCACACCTGCGGCAGCTCCCGCTCGCGGCGGTCGGCCAGGGCCTCCTCGCGGGCGTAGAGCACGCCCCAGGTGAAGGCCGACTCCCCCGCTCCCGAGGCCTGGACCGCGATGGCGCGCAGGGCCTCCCGGGCGACGACCCCGTCCTGGTGGTCGCCGAGCAGGTTCTGGACCTCCTTCAGCGCCCGGGCCAGCCGGCGCGCGGGTTTGCCGAGGGCCGGGGCCGCCGCCTCGGCCGCGTACCGGGCGCGCTTCGCGGCCTTGCGGGCCTCGTGCAGGGCCAGGTCGCGGCCCTCGCCCGGGTCCATGGACAGTGCGGCGGCGATCCGGCCGGCGAGGCGTTCGTAGTCCGCGAGGACCGCTGCGGGCAGGGCCGACGCGGCGGGCCGGGCGGCGGCCTTCAGCAGCGGCGGGTCGGCGAGCAGGGCGTCGAGGGAGTTCAGCAGGGCCACGTGGCGCCTGCTGTCGAGGGCGGCCAGGGCCGCGCGGCGGGCACCGGTGCGGCGGGCGACGTTCCAGATCTTGAGGCGGCCGCGGACCGGGCCCAGGACGAGGGTGCGCGGGAGCTCGTCGATCCGGGTCTGAATCCGCTCCAGCAGTACTTCCTGGTCGCGGTCGACGCCGAGCTCGGCGGCGAGCCGGCGCAGCTCCTCGCCGATCGGGCCGGTCTCGGCGGGGTCCAGGATCCGGCGGTAGGTCTTGAAGGCGCTGCGCAGCCGCCGGGTGGCGATCCTCATCTGGTGGACGGAGTCGGGCAGGCCCCGGCGGACGGCGGGGTCCTGGGCGACGAGCACGTCGCGCTGTTCGCGCAGGTACGCGAGCACGTGCGCGCCCACCGTGTCCCCGGCAAGGCCGGCGTCGGCGCCGGCCGTCCGGGCCGGGGGTTCCCCGCCGGTCTCGGTCAGCGCCCGGGCGAGCTTGGAGGGGGCGTCGCTGACCCGGAGTCCGGCCTTGCGGAAGGCCTTCTCGACGGCGTCGAGCAGCGCCGGGTCGGCGCCGTCGGCGAGCTCGACCTCCACCTCGGTCCAGGCGGCGGTGGCGTCCGCGCGCTCGGCCCGTACGGCGTCGGTGGACAGCTCCGCGAGGAGGCCGCCGTCGGCGTCGAGGAGGTGGCTGACCTTGCGCGAGGACAGGAGCCTGACCTGCGGTTCCAGCGGGGTGTCGCGGACCCGGGAGCGCAGCAGCGCGCTCAGCGCGTCCGGGACGGTGTCGCCGAGGGGGGCGGTGATCTCGTCGCGCACCCCGGGGGCGACGGGCAGTTTGAGGTGCCAGCCGGCGTCCTTGCCGCCGGTGCGGCGGCGCAGGGTGAGCCCGTCGGCGGCGAGCCGCTGGTCGGGGGTGTCGTAGTAGACGGCGTCGAGCTCGGCCGTGCCCTGGTCGGTGACGGCCGCGATGGCGGCCGTGCCCGTCAGATCGGGTACGCCGCGCCGCCCGGCCTTGGTGGTCCTGAACTCGAATTTGCGCTCGATCTCGCGCTTCGTGTCCGCCATGGATCGAACGTAGTCCTGAACGGAACGCGGCGGGAAGGAAAACGGCGGGTGCGGCGCAAAACCTGCCCGGGAACCGACGGATCAGGCCGACTCCGGGCGGGACGCCGTCGGGCAGGACGCCGTCGGTCAGGCCGACATCGGCCGCTGCACCCTGATCGACTGGAGCAGCCCGATGGCCACCCACACGGCGAACATCGAGGATCCTCCGTAGGAGACGAACGGCAGCGGGAGCCCGGCCACGGGCATGATCCCGAGGGTCATGCCGATGTTCTCGAAGGACTGGAAGGCGAACCAGGCGATGATCCCGGCGCACACGATCGTGCCGTACAGCTCGGTCGTCTCGCGGGCGATCACGCAGGCGCGCCACAGGATGACCCCGAGGAGCACCAGGATCAGCCCGGCTCCGACGAAGCCCAGCTCCTCCCCCGCCACGGTGAAGACGAAGTCGGTCTGCTGCTCCGGCACGAACTGGCCGGTGGTCTGCGAGCCCTTGAAGAGCCCGGAGCCGGTCAGGCCGCCGGAGCCGATGGCGATGCGCGCCTGGTTGGTGTTGTAGCCGACGCCGGCCGGGTCGAGCTCGGGGTTGGCGAAGGCCGCGAAGCGGTTGATCTGGTACTCGTCGAGGATGCCGAGCTGCCAGATCAGGACGGCCCCGCCGACGCCCGAGCCGAGCAGGCCCAGCACCCACCGGTTGGAGGCGCCGGAGGCGAGCAGGACGCCGAGCACGATGACGACCATGACCATGACGGAGCCGAGGTCGGGCATCAGCATGATGATGCCCATCGGGGCGGCGGCCAGGCAGAGCGCCTTGACGACGGTGCGGTGGTCGGGATGGGCGAGGTCGCCCGCGTCGACGCGGGTGGCCAGCAGCATCGCCATCACCAGGATGATCGTGATCTTCACGAACTCGGAGGGCTGCAGCGAGAAGCCGCCGCCGACCACGATCCAGGCATGGGCGCCGTTGATGGTGGCGCCGAGCGGGGTGAGCACGGCGATGATCAGCACGAGGGAGAGCCCGTAGAGGACCGGCACGGCGCCGCGCAGGGTGCGGTGGCCGAGCCAGATGGTGCCGATCATCAGCACGAGGCCGATGCCGGTGTTGAGGGCGTGCCGGAAGAGGAAGTAGTACGGGTCCCCGTTGTTCAGCGAGGTCCGGTTCCGGGTCGCCGACCACACCAGCAGGGCGCCGATGAGGGAGAGGGCGAGCGCGGAGAGGAGTATCGGCCAGTCGAGCCGGCGCACCACGGAGTCGCGGGCGGTGAGTTTGGCCATCGCCCCCCGCTGCTCCGGCGCGTACCGGGCTACGGAGAATTTGTTGGCGGTCTGCATGTCGGTCCTCGGTCCTCGGTACTCAGTCGTGCTGCGCGGGGCGCTGGGCGGGCGGGCCGGCGAGCGGCGGTGCCAGTTCTTCCGGGGACGGCGGGACGTACGGCCGGATCTCGGGGGAATCGATGCCGCCGTCGGGGCGGATCCTGGGCAGGTTCTTCTCCGGTCCCAGCAGGAGCGCCTTCTTCACGTCCTGGTTGCCCGCCATGTCGAGGCCGTAGATGGCGTTGTAGATGTTGCGGACGGCGGGGCCGGAGGCTCCGGAGCCGGTGCCGCCCTGGGAGATGGTCATGACGATGGTGAAGTCGTCGGTGTAGGTCGCCAGCCACGAGGTGGTCTGCTTGCCGTAGACCTGGGCGGTGCCGGTCTTGGCGCGCATCGGGATCTTGTCCAGCGGCCAGCCGCCGAAGCGCCAGGCGGCGGTGCCGCCGGGCTCGACGACCATCCGCAGGCCCTTGTCGAGGTCCTTGACGGTCTTGGCGTCGATCGGCAGCCGGCCGTGCGGCCTGGGCTTGATCATCTCGACGTGCTTGCCGTCGGCGCTGATCACGGCCCTGCCGACGGTGGGGTCGAAGAGGGTGCCGCCGTTGCTGATGGCGGCGTAGGCGGTGGCCATCTGGATGGGGGTGACGAGGACGTCGCCCTGGCCGATGGCGAAGTTGATGCTGTCGAACGCCTTGAGCTGGTTGCCCTCCAGGCAGCTCTCGAAGGCGATCTGCTCGACGTAGGTGCCGCCCTTCTTGCCCTGCTTGCACCAGGAGTCCTTGTTGGCCGCCCAGAAGCTCTTCTTCCAGCCCCGGTCGGGGATGCGGCCGGAGACCTCGTTCGGCAGGTCGATCCCGGTCTCGGAGCCGAGGCCGAACTCGCGGGCGGTGCGGTAGAACCAGTCGTGGGCGTTCTTGGGCTTCAGGCCGCCGTCGCGCTGCCACTCCTTGTGCCCGAGGGCGTAGAAGACGGTGTTGCAGGAGAACTTGAGGGCCTCGCCGAGGGTGATGGGGCCGTGGCCCTTGGACTCGAAGTTCGCGAAGCTCCGGTTGCCCATGCTGTACGAGGCGCTGCAGTTGTACTTCTCGTCGAAGGGGTACCCGGCGCGGACGGCCGCGCTCGCCGACACCACCTTGAAGATGGAGCCGGCCGGGGCCTGGCCCTGGATGGCCCGGTTGAGCAGCGGGTAGTTGGACTTCTCGTTGGTGAGGGCGGCGTAGTCCTTGGCGGCGATGCCGCCGACCCAGGCGTTGGGGTCGTAGTCGGGCTGGGAGGCCATCGCGACGACCCGGCCGGTCTTGGTCTCCATCACGACCACGGCGCCCGAATCGGCCTCGTACTTGCGGCCGGTGATCTTGTCGGTCTCCTGGCGGACCGTCTTCATGGCCTGCTGGAGCTCGTACTCGGCCACGGACTGGACCCGGGCGTCGATGCTGGTGACGAGGGTGGATCCGGGCACTCCCGGGTCGGACTCGGTCTGGTGCATGACCCGGCCGAGGTTGTCCACCTCGTAGGAGGTCACCATCGCCTTGCCGCGCAGGTACTTGTCGTACGTGCGCTCGATCCCGGAGCGGCCGACCTGGTCGGAGCGCAGGTGCGGCGAGTCGGTGTCCTTGGCCTTCTGGATCTCCTCGTCGGTGACCGGCGAGAGGTAGCCGAGCACCTGGGAGGTGCGGGCCCCGCCGGGGGCCGGGTAGCGGCGGACGGCGACGGGCTCGGCGGTGATCCCGGGGAACTCCTCGGGGCGCTCGCGCAGCTGCAGCGCCTGCTGCGTGGTGGCGTCGAGGGTGATGGGGATCGGCTGGTACGGGGAGCCGTTCCAGCAGGGCGCGGGGGTCTGGGAGTCGCAGAGGCGGACCTTCTCCATGACCTCCTTGGGGGTCATGTCCAGTACCCCGGCGAGCCGGGTCATGACGCCCTTGCCGCGGTCCTTCATCTTCATCAGCGCCGTGCGGCTGGTGGAGACGACCAGACGGGTCTCGTTGTCGGCGAGCGCGACGCCCCGGGCGTCGAGGATGGTCCCGCGCACGGCGGGCTGGACGACCCGCTGGACGTGGTTGCTCTTCGCCTCGTGGTAGTACTCCGCGCCGTTGCGGATCTGGAGGTACCAGAGGCGGCCGCCGAGGGTGAGGAACATCGAGCAGACGAGGACCTGGATGATCACGAGCCGGATCTGCACCCGGGAGGTACGGCCGGTCTCCGGAATGTTGGTCACGTGGACTCCTCCCTCACAGCTTCTTGACGCTCTTCACACCCTTGATTCCCTTGACGCCCTTTATCCGGCCGGCCCGGTTGGCCCGGCTGCGGGCCGTCTTCATCCGCAGGCCGCCGCGCTGGCTGCCGATCCGCAGCCCGGTGCCGCCGGCCAGCCAGCCGGAGGCGATGTCCTTGCCCGCGGGCGGGCCGCCGTTGGCCTCGACGGCCATCGGGTCGTTCTCCGCGCGGCGGGCCAGGGCCATGATGAACGGCACGGTGAAGGGGGCGAGCAGCAGGTCGTAGAGGACGGCGGTGAACAGCAGTCCGGTCAGCCCCACGTGGCGGGCTGCGGTGTCGCCGACCAGGGCGCCGACGCCCGCGTAGAGCAGGGTGGAGACGAAGGCGGCGCCGACCACGGTGAGCATGGGGCCCCAGGCGGAGCGGAACCGCCCGGTGTCGGGGCGAACCAGGCCCGCCACGTAGCCGATGACGCACAGCACGAGCGCGTAGCGGCCGGCGGCGTGGTCGGCGGGCGGGGCCAGGTCGGTGAGGAGGCCGGCCGCGAAGCCGATGAGGGCGCCGCTGACGCACCCGTACACGAGTGCGAGGGCGACGACCGTGAGCAGGACCAGGTCGGGGACGGCTCCGGGGAGTTGGAGGCGGCCCAGGATGGAGACCTGGACGACCAGGGCGACCACGACGAGGGTGCCCGAGAGCAGGATCCGGTTGAAGCGCATGATGATCGGCTCCTAGTCCTCGGCCGGCTTGCCGGACGCGGACGCGGACGGCGACGGGGTGACCGTGACGGTGACCGTCGGGGTGGGCTTGGGCGCCTCGGGCTTGGGCGGCAGGACCGCGTCGCGCGGGTCCTCGCGCGGCGGCATGACCACGACGCCGACGATGTCCAGGCGGGAGAAGCCCACGAAGGGGCGCACCCACACGGTCCGGGTCAGGTCCCCGCGCGCGGGGTCCACCTTGATGACCTCGCCGATCGGGACGCCGGGCACGAAGGGCTTGTTGCCGCGCGAGCCGAAGGTGACGAGCCGGTCGCCGGTGCTGATCTTGGCCTTGCCGTTGAGCATCTGCACGGAGAGCTCCCGGTCGCCCTGACCGGTGGCGAAGCCGAGTTCGCCGGTCTTCTCCAGGCGGGTGCCGACGGTGAAGTCGGGGTCGTTGGCGAGGACCACGGTGGCGGTGTCGGGGCCGACGGTGGCGACGCGGCCGACGAGACCGTCCCCGTTGAGGACGGTCATGTCGCGCTCGATGCCGTCCTTGCTGCCCGCGTCGATGGTGACGGTCCAGGAGAAGCCCTGGGCCGCTCCTATGGCGATGACCTCGGCGCCCTTGATCCCGTACTGGCCCGCGCCCGCCCGCTTGAGCATCTCGTCGAGCTCGCGGATCCGGCTGCGGGTCTGGTCGTCGCTGCCCAGCTTGGCCTTGAGCGCCGCGTTCTCGCGCTCCAGCGCCGCGATGCGGTTGTGCCGCTCGCCGGAGTCCCGTACCGCCCCTATGGCGTTGGCGACCGGGTCGACCCCCTTCGCCACGCCCTTCTCGACCGGCCCGAAGACCGCTGCGGCGGCCTGTCGGGCACCGTCGACCGGAGACTCCTCGCCCGTCCTGATGTCCACCGTGATCAAAGCGAACGCGATGGCGATCAGAAGCACCAGGAGCAGCCGGCTTTCTCGTGTGTCCCTCACGTGCGGCGGCCGTGCCTTCCTCATAGATACCCATGCGCCAGGTCGTCAGAGACGGTCTGGCCGCTCCGGTGGAGCCGGGGCTCGCACCGGACCTTGCCTGTATATCAACGATCCGCCGTACGGGCCCGGTAGCACCCGTACGGCGGATCATTGGAGTTCCACCGCCGCGCGGCGGGCCGGGTCAGCGCCGCGGCTGGGCGTCCAGCACCTGCTGGAGCGCCTCGAACTCCTCCACGCACTTGCCGGATCCGAGCGCGACGGAGTCGAGCGGGTCCTCGGCGATGTGGATCGGCATGCCCGTCTCGCGGCGCAGCCGCTCGTCGAGGCCGCGCAGCAGGGCGCCGCCTCCGGTCAGCACGATGCCCCGGTCCATGATGTCGCCGGAGAGCTCCGGCGGGCACTTGTCGAGGGTGGTCTTGACGGCGTCGACGATGGCGTTGACCGGCTCCTCGATCGCCTTGCGCACCTCGGCGGCCGAGATCACGACGGTCTTGGGCAGGCCCGAGACCAGGTCGCGGCCGCGGATCTCGGTGTGCTCGTCCTTGTCGAGGTCGTAGGCCGAACCGATGGTGATCTTGATCTGCTCGGCGGTGCGCTCACCGAGGAGGAGCGAGTACTCCTTCTTGATGTGCTGGATGATCGCGTTGTCGAGCTCGTCGCCGGCCACCCGGATGGACTGTGCCGTGACGATTCCGCCGAGGGAGATGACGGCCACCTCGGTGGTGCCGCCGCCGATGTCCACGACCATGTTGCCGGTGGCCTCGTGGACGGGCAGGCCCGCGCCGATGGCGGCGGCCATCGGCTCCTCGATGATGTGCACCTGGCGGGCACCGGCCTGCGTGGACGCCTCGATGACGGCGCGGCGCTCCACTCCCGTGATGCCGGAGGGTACGCAGACCACGACGCGCGGGCGGGCCAGGTAGCGGCGCTTGTGGATCTTGAGGATGAAGTACCGGAGCATCCGCTCGGTGATCTCGAAGTCGGCGATGACGCCGTCCTTGAGGGGCCGCACGGCGACGATGTTGCCGGGCGTGCGCCCGATCATCTTCTTGGCTTCGGAGCCGACCGCCAGGATGCCACCGGTGTTCGTGTTGATGGCGACCACGGACGGCTCGTTCAGGACGATTCCCCGGCCCCTCACGTACACCAGCGTGTTGGCGGTCCCGAGGTCGATCGCCATGTCACGGCCGATGAACGACATGTTGTTCCCCTTGTTCCCCATGAGGAGCGTCTGGCCTTCCAGTTGATAGCGGCTGCTGTCAGGTCGGCGAGGTGGGTGTGTGGGTGGAGGCCCCATCGTAGTGCCGCAAGTACGGACATCGCGCGACGGGACTCCGGCAAGCCCGCCGGAACGGATACCCGCCCCCTTAGTGGTGACGTCGTGTCCTGTCCATGCGTTCCCGAATATGCCCGGTAATACCGGAGGGCGACCGAAATTACTTCGGTCGCCCCAGGTCATGAGCGCTATTCGGCTGATGTTGCGTCAGAAAAGAGTGATCACAGCGCCGGGAAGAACAGCTTCAGCTCCCGCTCCGCGGACTCCTCGGAGTCCGAGGCGTGGATCAGGTTCTCCCGGGTGACGGTACCGAAGTCACCCCGGATGGAGCCGGGCGCGGCGGCGATCGGGTCAGTGGGTCCGGCCAACTGGCGGACACCCTCGATCACGCGCTCCCCTTCGACGACCAGGGCCACGACCGGGCCGCTCGCCATGAAGCCCATGAGGGGCTCGTAGAAGACCTTGCCCTTGTGCTCGCCGTAGTGCGCCTCCAGGGTCTCCTGGTCCAGCGAGCGCAGCTCCAGTGCGGGAATGGTCCAGCCGGCCTTCCGCTCGATGCGGCCGACGATCTCGCCGATCAGGCCGCGACGGACGGCGTCGGGCTTGAGGAGGACGAGCGTGCGCTGGGTCATGTGGGTAACTCCTTGCGGCATACGGGTGCGGTCCGACGAGGCTACAGGGGCCCGGGGCCCCGCCGTACGGGGCCTCGGGCGGGCTGCGGCCTAGGCCTCGGTCGGGGCGGCGGCCTGGGCCTCCGCCTGGGCGGCCCACTGGGCCTTGATCACGTCGATGCGGCGGCCGTAGTGGATCGAGCACCACCACAGACCGGCGAACACCACGCCCAGGATGAACATCATCGGGACGACGAAGCCGCTCAGCACGAGCCCGATCTGCAGGGCCCAGCCGATCTGCACGGCCCCGGGACGCGAGAGCATCCCGCACAGCAGGACCGACACCAGCATCGCGATCCCGCAGACCGTCCAGACGGTGACCTGGCTCAGATCGCCCTTCATCGCGACCAGCCCGGCGAAGCCGATCACGAAGAACTCGGCGATCAGCGTCGAAGCACACAAGGTGCGCATCCCTCAGCCCCTCTTCAGCAGCATGCGGGCCTCGCCCACCGTGATGACGGACCCGGTCACCAGGACCCCGGCCCCTCCGTACTCCGCCTCTTCCTCCGCCAGCGTGATCGCCGCCTCGATGGCGTCGTCCAGCCGCGGCTCCACCTGCACCCGGTCCGCGCCGAAGACCTCGACGGCGATGGCCGCCAGTTCGTCGGCGGAGATCGCCCGGTGGCTGGAGTTCTCCGTGACCACGACCTCCGCGAAGATCGGCTCGAAGGCCTCGAAGACCCCGCGCACGTCCTTGCCGTCGCTCGCGCCCACGACCCCGACCAGCCGGCTGAAGCCGAAGGCCTCGGTCACGGCCTCCGCGGTGACCTGTGCCCCGGCGGGGTTGTGCGCGGCGTCCAGGACCACCGTCGGGCTGCGCCGCACGACCTCCATCCGGCCGGGGGAGGTCACCGAGGCGAAGGCCTTGCGCACGGTCTCCACGTCCAGCGCCCGCGCGTGGTCGGCGCCGATCCCGAAGAAGGCCTCGACCGCCGCCAGCGCCACCGCCGCGTTGTGCGCCATGTGGGCGCCGTACAGCGGCAGGAAGATGCCGTCGTACTCGCCGCCCAGCCCGCGCAGCGTCAGCTGCTGCCCGCCCACCGCGACCTCGCGGGTGACGACGCCGAACTCCATGCCCGCGCGGGCCACGGTCGCGTCGACCTCCACGGCCTTCTTCAGCAGCACCTGCGCCGCGTCCACCGGCTGCTGGGCCAGGATCACGGTGGCGCCCTGCTTGATGATGCCGCCCTTCTCCTGCGCGATCTCGCCGGTGGTGGAGCCGAGCCGGTCCGTGTGGTCCAGGCTGATCGGGGTGACCACGGCGACGGCGCCGTCGATGACGTTGGTCGCGTCCCAGGTGCCACCCATGCCGACCTCGATCACGGCCGCGTCCACGGGCGCGTCCGCGAAGGCCGCGTAGGCCATGCCGGTGAGGACCTCGAAGAACGACAGCCGGATCTCCTCGGCCGCGTCCACCATGTCCACGTACGGCTTGATGTCGTGGTACGTCTCGACGAAGCGCTGTGCGTCGATCGGCGCCCCGTCCAGGCTGATCCGCTCGGTGATCGACTGCACGTGCGGGCTGGTGTAGCGCCCGGTGCGCAGCTCGAAGGCGTTCAGCAGCGCCTCGATCATGCGCGAGGTGCTCGTCTTGCCGTTGGTGCCGGTGACGTGGATCGAGGGGTACGCGCGCTGCGGCTCGCCCAGGACGTCCATCAGCGCGGCGATCCGCGTGACGGACGGCTCCAGCTTGGTCTCGCCCCAGCGGCCGGCCAGCTCCTGCTCCACCTCCCGCAGCGCCTTGGCCACCTCGGGATCGGCGGGCTCCTGGGGTACCGGGTCGCCCTGGGGCGGACCGGCCTGCGTGCGCAGGGTGCGGCTGCCCGCCTCGATCACCGCCAGGTCGGGGTCGCGGTCGGACTCTTCCGCCACGATCTGGTCGAACGCGTCGAAGCTGTCATCGTGGCTCTCGGGCTGCTGCTCACTCACGGGACCCAGTCTACGGACGAGGGGCGGAAGGACTTTCGGCCCGGTCGTGTCGGGACCTTCGGCCGGCGGAGCGACCTGATCGTTATGCAAGCCTTGCGGGCAGGAGATTGGGGAACAAATGCCGCAGGCACGCAGTGAACGGGCGGGGCCCAACAAGACGGCTTCCAGCCGCGACATAGGGATAGACCTGGGAACCGCCAACACCCTCGTCTACGCACGGGGGCACGGCATCGTCCTCAATGAGCCGTCCGTGGTGGCCGTCAAGGCGGGCACCACCACCGCGCTGGCCGTGGGGACCGAGGCCAAGGAGACCATCGGCCGCACCCCCGGCTCCATCACCGCGATCCGCCCCCTCAAGGACGGTGTGATCTGCGACTACGAGGCCGCCGAGGAGATGATCCGGCACTTCGTCCGCAAGGCCGTCCCCGGCCGCCGGGTCCGCACCCGCATGGTGATCTGCGTACCGTCCGGGGTCACCCAGGTGGAGCGGCGGGCCATCATCCACGCCTCCACCCGGGCCGGGGCCAGGGCCGTGCACCTGATCGAGGAACCGATGGCCGCGGCGATCGGCGCCGGGCTGCCGGTGTCCGAGCCGCGCGGCTCGATGGTCGTCGACATCGGCGGCGGCACCTCCGAGGTCGCGGTCATCTCGCTCGGCGGCATCGTCACCTCGCAGTCGCTGCGGGTCGCCGGCGACCGGATGGACGCCGCCATCACCGACCACGTCCGCAAGGAGCACTCCCTGCTGATCGGCGACCGCACCGCCGAGGACGTCAAGATCGCCATCGGCTCGGCCTGGCCGGTGCCGGACCGGCCGGAGCTGGAGACCGCCACCTTCACCGTGCGGGGCCGCGAGAAGGTCGGCGGCATGCCCCAGACGCTCCGGCTCGACGCGCGCGACGTGCGGGCCGCCCTGGACGAGCCGGTCGAGGCGATCATCTCCGCGGTCCGCACCACCCTGGAGGAGTGCCCGCCCGAGCTGTCCGGCGACGTCATGGAGCACGGCATCGTCCTGACCGGCGGCGGCGCGCTGCTGCCCGGCCTGGACCTGCGGATGGCCTCCTCGACGGGGATACCCGTCTTCGTCGCGGACGACCCGCTGGACTGCGTGGCCCTGGGCTCGGGCCGCTGCGTGGAGGACATGGACGCGCTCAGCAGCCTGCTGGCACCGGCGCGGGCCTAAGGCCGCCCGGGCGTCCGGGGGCTCAGCCCTTCGGGAGGGTCGCGAAGACCTCGTACGCGTCCTCCGTGCGCGTCGCCGTCAGGGTTCCGCCCAGGCTCCGCACGCGCTCGGACATGCTCGCCGTGCCCGAGCCCGCCGAGACGGGGGCCCTGCCCGGGGTGCGCCGCGCCAGCCCGTTGCGCACGGCGATGTTCAGCTGCGGCCCGTCCGCCGCGATGGACACCTCGATGGTCTCGCCGTGCGCGTGCTTGGCCGCGTTGGTCAGGCATTCCTGCACCACGCGGTAGACCGCTGCCTGGCGCAGCGGCGACAGCCCGTGCACGGCCGGATCCAGGGCGAGGCGTACGGGCGAACCCGCGCGCCCGCTCTCCTCCGCGAGCGCCGCCAGCCCTTCGACTCCCGGGGTGGCCGCCCGCTCCCCGCGCTGCACGATGATCTCGTTGAGCACCAGGTGGGCCCGGCGGGCGGTGTCGGCGAGCTCTTCGAAGTCCTTCGCGTACGCCGTCTCGCGCGAGCGCATCGACAGCACCTCGGAGCGGACCGTCAGCAGGGTCAGCTCCCGCCCGACGAAGTCGTGGACGTCGCGGGCGACGGAGGTCCGCTCCTGCTGGACGGCCTGCAGGACGGCGGACTCGGCGCGCCGGGCGGCGAGCTCGCGCACGAGGTCGTGGCGGTAGGCGGCGACGCCCACGGCCGAGGCGAGCACCCCGATGGGCACCACCAGGCTGAGGAAGGAGCTGAGGGTCTCGGCCCGGGCCAGCGGCCAGCCCGGCACCCAGCAGAACAGGACGACCGAGAAGACCAGGTAGCCGAGGGTGGCGAGGACGCCGGCCCGGCGCCCGCGGAAGCGGCCCACCGAGTACAGCGCGAACTGGATCAGCGTGAGCTCGTGCAGCCAGCCGATGAAGAGCAGCGCGGCGAGGTACGCGATCCAGGGCATCCGGCGCCGCACCAGCAGGGTGGAACAGCCGAGCGTCAGGACGACGGCCGCGGCGGGGCCGCTCAGGGAATTGTCGGCGGCCGCCAGGCCCGGCAGGTCGATCGCCATCAGACCCAGGCAGCTGAGGGCCGCGAGCAGGTCCATCGCCCGCGGCGAACCGGCCCAGCCCTGCGCGAGCCGGCGGCCGAGGGCCACGAGCCGGCAGGGCGCCGAGGGGGCGGGCTTGACGTGCATGCCCTCCATCATCCGTGCTCGGCACCTCCGGATCCGGGCCGCCCGGACGGAAGAACGCGTGATTTAGGGCACTTCGGACAGGCCGGAGGTCCTCCCGCCCGGGTGGCCTTCCGCTCTACCCGGGCCGCGGGGACGCTCGTAGCGTCGGGAGAATGACCACCTTCCGGGGAACGACCACCCGTCCGGGACCGACCACCCCGCGGGGCATCGCCCTGCTCCTGCTGATCGGCGGCCTGGTCGGCACGCTGGCCTCCGGCGTGCTCACCTACGACCGCATCCGCACGCTGGAGGACCCGCTCTTCACCCCGGGCTGCAACGTCAACGCGGTGCTGAGCTGCGGCGACGTGATGACCACCTGGCAGGGCAACCTGCTCGGCTTCCCCAACATGCTGCTCGGCATCGCCGGCTTCGCGGCCCTCGCCGGACTGGGCGCGGCCCTGGTCGCCGGGGCGCTGCTCCCCCGGTGGCTGTGGCGCGGGCTGTGGGCCGGGATCGCGGCCGGGTTCGCCTTCACGGTGTGGCTGATCAGCCAGTGCCTGTACGTGATCGGGGCCCTGTGCCCGTGGTGCATGGTCGTCTGGGCGGTGATGATCCCGCTGTTCTGGTACGTCACCCGCCACCTGGCCCCGGCCGGCTCCCCGCTGCGGGCGATCCCCCACTGGCTGGTGCCGCTGGCCGCCTACGGCGTGGTCGCGGTGCTCATCCTGACGGAATTCGGCACCCGGCTGCTGTGATGCCGGGTCCCCTCCGGGGAACAGATACCGCGAAGGCCCCCACGTCGACCGACGGCGTGGGGGCCTTCGCTTGTGTCCTACGGGCCCGGTCAGGCGGCCGGCAGCGTGTCCAGCTGGGTCTTCAGCCGCTCGATGTCGGCCTCGGCCTTGGCGAGGCGGCCCTTGATCTTGTCCACGACGTTGTCGGGGGCCTTCGCGATGAAGGCCTCGTTCCCGAGCTTCGCCTCGGCCTGCTGCTTCTCCTTCTCGGCGGCGGCCAGGTCCTTGCTCAGCCGCTTGCGCTCCGCCTCGACGTCGATGGTGCCCGAGAGGTCGAGCGCGACGGTGGCGCCGCCGACCGGCAGGGTCGCGGTGGCGCTGAAGGCCTCGCCCTCCGGCTGCAGGCGCAGCACCTGGCGGATGGCGGCCTCGTGGGCGGCCAGCGTGGTCGCGGAGAGGTCCAGGCGGGCCGGGACCTTCTGCTTGTCGTCGAGGCCCTGCTCCTTGCGGAACCGGCGGACCTCGCGGACCAGGCTCTGGACGCCCTCGATCTCGGCCTCGGCGGCCGCGTCGCGGAAGCCGCTGTCCTTGGGCCATTCGGCGATCACCAGGGACTCGCCGCCGGTCAGCGTGGTCCACAGGGTCTCGGTGACGAAGGGGACCACCGGGTGCAGCAGCCGCAGCATGACGTCGAGGACCTCGCCCAGGACGCGTGCGGAGGCCTTGGCCGGCTCGCCACCCGCGAAGAAGGTCGTCTTCGACAGCTCGACGTACCAGTCGAAGACCTCGTCCCACGCGAAGTGGTAGAGGGCCTCGCTGAGCTTCGAGAACTGGAAGTCGTCGTAGAAGGCGTCGACCTGCGCGACCGTCTTGTTCAGGCGCGACAGGATCCAGCGGTCGGTCGCCGACAGCTCCTCGACCGGCGGGAGCTCGCCCTCGATGGTGGCGCCGTTCATCAGCGCGAAGCGCGTGGCGTTCCAGATCTTGTTGGCGAACTTGCTGGAGGCCTGGACCCAGTCCTCGCCGATCGGGACGTCGGTGCCGGGGTTGGCGCCCTTGGCCAGGGTGAAGCGGACGGCGTCGGAGCCGTACTTGTCCATCCAGTCCAGCGGGTCGACGACGTTGCCCGCGGACTTCGACATCTTCTTGCCGCGCTCGTCGCGGACCAGGCCGGTCAGCGCGATCGTCTTGAAGGGCGCCTCGCCGTCCATGGCGTACAGGCCGAACATCATCATCCGGGCGACCCAGAAGAAGATGATGTCGTGGCCGGTCAGCAGGACGTCCGTGGAGTAGAACTTCTCCAGGTCCGGGGTCTGCTCCGGCCAGCCCAGGGTCGAGAAGGGCCACAGGCCGGAGGAGAACCAGGTGTCGAGGACGTCGGTGTCCTGGACCCAGCCCTCGCCGGTCGGCGCCTCGTCGTCGGGTCCGACGCAGACGACCTCGCCGGCCGGGCCGTACCAGATCGGGATGCGGTGGCCCCACCACAGCTGGCGCGAGATGCACCAGTCGTTGAGGTTGTCGACCCAGTCGAAGTAGCGCTTCGACATCTCCTCGGGGTGGATCGAGACCCGGCCGTCGCGGACGGCGTCGCCGGCGGCCTTGGCCAGCGTCTCGACCTTGACCCACCACTGGAGGGACAGGCGCGGCTCGACGGTGGTGGAGCAGCGCGAGCAGTGCCCGACGGAGTGCATGTACGGACGCTTCTCGGCGACGATCCGACCCTGCTCGCGCAGGGCGCCGACGACCGCGGAGCGGGCTTCGAAGCGGTCCAGGCCGAGGAAGGGGCCGTGGACGGTGATGACACCGCGCTCGTCCATGATCGTCATGTTGGGCAGGCCGTGGCGCTGCCCGATGGCGAAGTCGTTCGGGTCGTGCGCCGGGGTCACCTTGACGCAGCCGGTGCCGAACTCGGGGTCGACGTGGGTGTCCGCGACGACCGGGATGGAGCGGTCGGTGAGCGGCAGCTTGATGAGCTTGCCGATCAGGTGCTTGTAGCGCTCGTCGTCCGGGTGGACGGCGATGGCCGTGTCACCGAGCATCGTCTCGGCGCGCGTGGTCGCGACGACGAGGGTGTCCTCGCCCTCGCCGTACTTGATGGAGACGAGCTCGCCCGCGTCCTCCTGGTACTCCACCTCGATGTCGGAGATGGCCGTCAGACAGCGGGGGCACCAGTTGATGATGCGCTCGGCGCGGTAGATCAGCTCGTCTTCGTAGAGCTTCTTGAAGATCGTCTGGACGGCCTTGGACAGGCCCTCGTCCATGGTGAAGCGCTCGCGGGACCAGTCGACGCCGTCGCCGAGGCGGCGCATCTGGCCGAGGATCTTGCCGCCGTACTCTTCCTTCCACTGCCAGACCCGCTCGACGAACTCCTCGCGGCCCAGGTCGTGGCGGGACTTGCCCTCCTCGGCGAGCTGCTGCTCAACCTTGTTCTGGGTGGCGATGCCGGCGTGGTCCATGCCGGGCAGCCACAGGGACTCGTAGCCCTGCATGCGCTTGCGGCGGGTCAGGGCGTCCATCAGCGTGTGCTGGAAGGCGTGCCCCAGGTGCAGGGAACCGGTGACGTTCGGCGGCGGGATGACGATGGTGTACGCGGGCTTCTCGCTCGCCGGGTCCGCCGTGAAGTACCCACGCTCTACCCAGCGCTCGTAGAGCTTCCCCTCTACGTCGGCCGGCGCGTACGAAGTCGGCAGTTCGGAGTAGGGGCTGCTGGGTGTCTGCGTGTTCTCGGTCACGGGGCACAGTTTAGAGCGGTAACAGTCCAGTCATGAAACCGGCTTTCCCAGGACCTGGCGCCCTGAGCGCCTCCGGCTTCCGCCAGGATGTGTGGGACGCATAAACAACCTCATGGGGGGACGCGGGATGAGCTACAACCAGCCGGGGCCGTACGGAGGCCAGCAGCCGCAGCAGCCGGGGCCCTACGGCCAGCAACCCGGCCCGTACGGCCAGCAGCCCGGCCCCTACGGCCGGCAGCAGCCCGGCCCGCAGCCCGGATACGGCTACCCGCAGCAGGCCCCCCAGGGCGTCCCGCAGCAGGGCTACCCGCAGCAGCAGCCCCCGTACGGCGGCGGCTACCCGCAGCAGCCTCCGTACGGCGGCGGCTTCCAGCCGGAGCCCCCGAAGAAGTCGAAGGCGGGCGTGATCATCGCGGTGGTCCTGGCGGTGGCCGTGATCGGCGGCGCCGGCTGGTACTTCACCGCGGGCGGCGGCGGCTCGGCCTCGATCTCCGCGGACACCAAGGGCTACAAGCTGGTGGCCCCGGAGACGGTGGACGACTTCAAGAAGGACCCGAAGCACAAGGACACCGACTTCAGCGACAAGGACAAGAAGGAAGTCGAAGCGGCGGGCATCAAGAACCCCACCCAGGTGGCCATGAACTACCAGGCCGGTGACCCGAAGAACCCGCTGACCGGCAAGGGCCTGAGCTTCAAGGGGTTCTACGGCGAGCTCGCCGACCCGGAGAAGACCGTGGACGCGTACTTCGCCATGGCCAAGCTCAACGCCGGCAAGGACGGGTCCACGAAGGTGGAGTTGGTCGGAAGCCCCCAGGAGAAGACCCCGGCGGGCTTCAAGGGCGCCGTGATGAAGTGCCAGGAGATGAAGTTCGTCTCCACGAGCACCACGGAGAAGGGGCCGAAGGAGTTCATCATTCCGATCTGCCTGTGGGGTGACTACAGCACCCTGGCCATGGTCGGCGCCACCGATGTCGCGTCGATCATGGCCGGCAAGCCGGGCTACACCCTGGACCAGACCGCGGAGCTCACCGCGAAGGTCTACAACGCCGCCCGCGTGAAGAAGTAGCGGGAGCGGACGACGCCGCCACACACGCAGAAGGGGCGCCCCGGTCGGGGCGCCCCTTCTGCGTGTCTCCCGGCGTACTACGCCGACTTCTCGTGCGGGCCCTGGTCCTTCGGGACGATCCGCGGGACCAGCGTCGGGTTGACGTTGGAGCGGACCACGTCCGGGGTGATGACCACGCGGGCCACGTCCTTGCGGGACGGGACCTCGTACATCACCGACATCAGGACCTCTTCCATGATGGCGCGCAGGCCGCGCGCGCCGGTCTGGCGGAGGATCGCCTGGTCGGCGATGGCCTCGAGGGCCTCGCGCTCGAAGTCCAGCTCGACGCCGTCGAGTTCGAACAGTCGCTGGTACTGCTTGACCAGCGCATTGCGCGGCTCGATGAGGATCTGGAGCAGGGCCTCGCGGTCCAGGTTGTGCACCGAGGTGATGACGGGCAGACGGCCGATGAACTCGGGGATCATCCCGAACTTCACCAGGTCCTCCGGCATGACCTCCTGGAACTGGTTGCTCGCCTCGATCTCGCGCTTCGAGCGGATGGTCGCCCCGAAGCCGATGCCCTTGGCGCCGGCGCGGGATTCGATGATCCGCTCCAGACCGGAGAAGGCGCCGCCCACGATGAACAGCACGTTCGTCGTGTCGATCTGGATGAACTCCTGGTGCGGGTGCTTGCGGCCGCCCTGCGGCGGCACGGAGGCGGTGGTGCCCTCCAGGATCTTCAGGAGGGCCTGCTGCACGCCCTCGCCGCTCACGTCGCGCGTGATCGACGGGTTCTCGCTCTTGCGGGCGACCTTGTCGATCTCGTCGATGTAGATGATCCCGGTCTCGGCCTTCTTGACGTCGTAGTCGGCCGCCTGGATCAGCTTGAGCAGGATGTTCTCGACGTCCTCGCCGACGTACCCGGCCTCCGTCAGCGCCGTCGCGTCCGCGATGGCGAACGGGACGTTGAGCATGCGGGCCAGCGTCTGCGCGAGGAGCGTCTTGCCGGAGCCCGTGGGGCCCAGCAGCAGGATGTTGGACTTCGCGAGTTCGATCGCGTCGTCGCGGCCCGTCCCGCCGCCGTTCTCGCCGGCCTGGACGCGCTTGTAGTGGTTGTACACCGCGACGGAGAGCGCCTTCTTCGCCGGCTCCTGGCCGACGACGTAGCTCTCCAGGAACTCGTAGATCTCACGAGGCTTGGGGAGTTCCTCCCACCTGACCTCGGAAGTCTCGGCGAGCTCCTCTTCGATGATCTCGTTGCAGAGGTCGATGCACTCGTCGCAGATGTACACACCGGGTCCCGCGATGAGCTTCTTCACCTGCTTCTGGCTCTTTCCGCAGAACGAGCACTTGAGCAGGTCGCCGCCGTCACCGATGCGTGCCACGAGGTGCTTCCCCTTCGCCTGGGAGACGCCTGGTTCAGCGCTCCTGGTGCCTCATATCCGACGGTACCTTGCCGGGGGCCCCGTGCGGGGCCCCCTTGACGTGGTTCACATCGCCCAATCCGGCGATGTGCCCGCGCCAACTGGCGGCAAGGATCAGTTCGAAGTCTTACGGGTCGCCACGACCTGGTCGATCAGGCCGTACGCCAGCGCGTCCTGGGCCGTGAGGATCTTGTCGCGCTCGATGTCGTCGCGGATCTTCTCGATCGGGGTCGAGGAGTGCGTGGCCAGCATGGTCTCCAGCTGGTCGCGCATGCGCAGGATCTCGTTGGCCGCGATCTCCAGGTCGGAGAGCTGCTCGCGACCGGTACCGCCCGAGGGCTGGTGGATCAGCACGCGGGCGTTCGGCAGCGCCATGCGCTTGCCGGGCGCACCGGCGGCGAGCAGGACCGCGGCGGCGGAGGCCGCCTGGCCCATGCAGACCGTCGAGATGTCCGGCTTCACGAACTGCATCGTGTCGTAGATCGCCGTCAGCGCGGTGAAGGAGCCGCCGGGGCTGTTGATGTACAGGTAGATGTCGCGGTCCGGGTCCATCGACTCCAGGCACAGCAGCTGCGCCATGACGTCGTTGGCGGAGGCGTCGTCGATCTGCACGCCGAGGAAGATGATGCGCTCCTCGAAGAGCTTCGCGTACGGGTCGTACTCGCGCACGCCCTGCGAGGTGCGCTCCACGAAGCGGGGCACGACGTAGCGGTTGTCCACCGGCGCGCCGGTGTAGAGGCCGCTCGCGGGAGAAAGGTTGTTCATGTGCATCTGGGTGTTCACCATCCTGGTGGCGTTCTGCGGGCTGAGGCTTGCCTGGTGCGGGGCGGCGTACGAGCTCCCGTACGGGATTCCCGTACGCCGGGCCGGGGCCGGGATCAGGCCCCGGTGCCGCCGCCGCCCGGGACCAGCGACGCGGCGGAGATGATCTCGTCGATGAGGCCGTAGTCCTTGGCCTCCTGCGCCGTGTACCAGCGGTCGCGGTCGCCGTCGCGGATGATCGTCTCCACGGTCTGGCCGGAGTGGTGCGCGGTGATCTCAGCCATGCGCTGCTTGGTGCGCAGCAGGTACTGGGCCTGGATCTTGATGTCCGAGGCGGTGCCGCCGATGCCGGCGGAGCCCTGGTGCATCAGGATGTCGGTGTTCGGGAGGGCGAAGCGCTTGCCCGGGGTACCGCCGGTGAGCAGGAACTGGCCCATGGAGGCCGCCATGCCCATACCGATGGTGACCACGTCGTTCGGGATGTACTGCATGGTGTCGTAGACCGCCATGCCCGCCGTCACCGAGCCACCGGGGCTGTTGATGTACAGGTAGATGTCCTTCTCCGGCTCGGCGGCCAGGAGGAGGAGCTGCGCGGTGATCTTGTTGGCGATGTCGTCGTCGACCTGCTGGCCGAGGAAGATGATGCGCTCGCCGAGCAGCCGGTTGTAGACATGGTCGCCGAGGCCGCCACCGATGGACGGCTCACCCGCGGCGTAAGGCTTCAGATTCGTCACGTATCCACCTGCTCGTCTCCGACGGCCATGTGCCGTCTCAGCGTCTCGTTCTGGGGCGCGGACCTGCCGCGCGGACGATGTCCGCCGGCGTCGGGTACTCCCGTGCCCTCGTATTCATGGACCCTAACGCGCAGCTGGGACAACGCCATCCCGCTTCCCGAACTGTTCGCTCGGAGCGCAAGGTCACGGGCCCCTCGCTGAGGGTCTCGGCGAGGGTCTGCGGCGGGGACGCCGAAGGGCCCGGACGCGATGGCGTACGGGCCCTCCGGGCCATGCTCAGGTGCAGCTCAGCGGGGGTGACCCCGAGTGCCGGCGGGTGTTACTTGGCCTCGTCGGCAGCGATCTCGCCGTCGGCCTCGACGACGTTCTCGACGGTCTCGGCGGCCTGCTCGAGCTCGTCCTCGTCGTCGGAGAGGTCGACGACCTCACCGTTGGTGTCGGTGACCTTGGCGGCCTCGACGACGGCCGCGAGGGCCTTGCCGCGGGCGACCTCGCCGACGAGCATCGGAACCTGGCCACCCTCGACGACGGCCTGGGCGAACTGGTCGGGGGACATGCCGGAGGAGGCGGCGCGACGCATGAGGTGCTCGGTGAGCTCCTCCTGGTTCACGTTCAGCTTCTCCTTGTTGACCAGCTCGTCGAGGACGAACTGGGTCTTGATGCCCTTGATCGCCTGCTCGGCGGTCTCGGCGTCGAACTCCTCGACCGTCTTGCCCTGGATCTCCAGGTACTTCTCGATGGTGAGACCCATCTGGCCGAGCTGGTGGTGCTCCAGGTTGTGCTTGCGGGTCTGGACCTCGTCCGCGAGGAGCTTCTCGGGGATCGGGACCTCGACGAGCTCCAGCAGCTTCTCCAGGACGCGCTCCTGGGCCTGCGTGGCCTGGTCGTACTGCTTCATGTTCTCGAGGCGCTTGCGGCTGTCGGCCTTCAGCTCGTCGAGGGTGTCGAACTCGCTCGCCATGCCGGCGAACTCGTCGTCCAGCTCCGGCAGCTCACGGGCCTGGACCTTGGTGACCTTGACGGTGACCTCGGCGTCCTTGCCCTCGGCGGAGCCGCCCTTCAGCTGGGAGGTGAAGGTGGCCTCGCCACCGGCCTCCAGGCCCTTGACGGCCTCGTCGATGCCTTCGAGGAGCTCGCCCGAGCCGATGGTGTAGGAGACGTCCTGGGCGACACCGTCCTCCAGCACCTCGCCGTCGACCTTGGCCTCGAGGTCGATGGTGACGACGTCGCCGTCCTCGGCCGCGCGCTCGACGTCCTTGGTGGACGCGAAGCGGCCGCGCAGCTGCTCGACGGACTTCTCGACGTCCTCGTCCGAGACCTCGACGGCGTCCACGGTGACCTCGATGCCGGAGTAGTCCGGGATCTCGATCGCGGGGCGGATGTCGACCTCGGCGGTGAAGGCCAGCAGCTCGCCGTCCTTCAGCTCGGTGATGTCCACGTCGGGCTGGCCGAGCGGGTTCACCTCGGCCTCGTTGACGGCCTCGGTGTAGAACTTCGGGAGGGCGTCGTTGACGGCCTCCTCCAGCACCGCACCGCGGCCGAAGCGCTGGTCGATGACGCGGGCCGGGATCTTGCCCTTGCGGAAGCCCTTCACCGTGACCTGCTGGTTGATCTTCTTGTAGGCCGCGTCGAGGCTGTCCTTGAGCTCCTCGAAGGGCACCTCAACAGTGAGCCGAACCCGAGTCGGGTTCAGGGTCTCCACGGCGCTCTTCACGGTTCGGTCTCCTTGTGGCTGACTGCTGGGGGTCTCTGCTCATCGCCGCGGTCTAGCGGGTCTCAGCGGATCGGGCCCGGTACATCAGACACACGGGCACGCAGCTTGCATAGTAGCCGCAAGCGGCAATCAGCCCACAACGCGATCATCGACGCGCTCCCCGGAGGGGGATCGCGCGGTCCTCCTGCTGGTCGGGGTGGCCGGATTCGAACCGACGACCTTCCGCTCCCAAAGCGGACGCGCTACCAAGCTGCGCCACACCCCGTCGGTGCGACACGTAGGGTACATGCCTGAAGACCCTCCGCCGCGCGGAGTTTCGACGCGAGCACCACGCGGGCGCGAAATGCGGTGTGCGATCCCCCGCCGGAACCCGCTAGGATGCTGTTCGTGCCGCGGTCCCCGGACCTGCGACGCACGTACTGCGGGTGTAGCTCAATGGTAGAGCACTAGTCTTCCAAACTAGCTACGCGGGTTCGATTCCCGTCACCCGCTCCAAGGAAGAAACACCAGGTCAGAGCCGGTACCCGTTCGATTCGGGGACCGGCTCTTTCCGTTCCCGTACCGCCATGCGCGGGATAACGCGGGATAGCGCGCGAGGAACTCGCCACTCGGGGAACGGCTGGGGATCATGCCCGGACCCCGAAAGGCGCGCACCCCGTGTCCACCCCCACGTCCCCCAACTCCTCGGCCAACTCCTCGGCCAACTCCTCAGCCGGCGCTTCCACCCCGAAGACCGGCCGCCCGCGCAAGCGGGTCCGCTCCTCCGGGAGCGGCTCGGCCGAAAAGCAGAAGTCCGGCCGGTACCGGGCCAGTTACCTGCACCCCGCCACCGGGGAGCGCCACTACGCCCCCGTCACCTTCGCCACGAAGGCCGAGGCCCAGTCCTGGAACCGCCAGCACCTGGCCGCGATCGACCGCGACGAGTGGTTCGACCACGGCAAGGGCGACCGCATGCTGACCACGTACGTGGCTCTGTGGCTCGAGGCGAACCCGAAGATCACGAAGGACTCGACCCGCGAACTCAACCGGGACGAAGCGAAGCGCTGGATCTTCCCCAAGCTGGCGAGCGCGGCGGAGCCGGGCGGAAGCGTGGAGCTGGGCGGGATGACGCTGCGGCAGATCGACCCGGCCACGGTCCGGCTCTGGTACGCCGCCATGCGGCGGGCGGCGAAGGCGAGCGCGGTGGCGAAGGCCCAGGCCGTGAAGCCGCGCGAGCACCCGGCCCGGTGGTGGGCCCAGCAGACCGGCCGCGCGGTCAAGGCCTCGGGCCGACTCAGCCCGCAGCTCCTCACCGCCTGGGCGGAAGCGGGAAGCCCCCGACAGCCCGTGCCGGAGGCGAAGCCGAACGCGGGCGAGGAGGTCGCGGCGCGGGTCTACCGGACCTTGCACGCGGTCATGGAGGCTGCCGTGACGGATGGCCTGATCAAGGAGAACCCGTGCAAGATCCGGGGCGCCGGGCAGGTCACCCCGACAGAGCGCGCTCCCGTCTCGGCCGGGGAGGTCACTGCCATCGCGCAGAACTACCCGGAGCGCTACCGGGCGGCGGTGTGGTTCGCGGTCTTCACCGCGCTTCGAGCGGGCCAGGTGTTCGCGCTGCGCCGCCGTGACGTGGACCTGGACAGGCGGCTCGTGCACGTCGCGCGTGCCGTGGGCAGGGTCCACGGGCGCAAGGGCCACCACATCGACACGCCCAAGACGGCGGCCACCGACCGCTGGAAGGCCATCCCGGAGGAGTTGGCCACCATCCTGGCCGCACACATGGACCTGTACACGGAGGAGGACCCCGACGCCCTCGTCTTCTCCACCACGCACGGCAACGTGCTGGCCAGTTCGCACCGCTCCACGTTCTTCGCCCGGGCCCGCCGGACGATCGACCGCCCGGACCTGCGGTGGCAGGACCTGCGCTCGGCGTCGGCCATGTTCATGTACGACCAAGGAGCCACCCGGACCGACGTGAAGCGCCACCTGAACCACCGCACGGACGCCGCCGCCGCGCGCTATGAGCGAACGAGCGAGGAGCGGCGCCGGAACCTCATGGGCGGCTTCGGCGTGACCCTGGGACTGTCGAAGGCAGTCCCGGCCACACAGCCCGAACCGAAGCCCGAGCCGAGCAAGGTCGTCCCGCCCCGGCGGGCACCCAAGGAGGCCGCGAACTGACCGTTCCGCCCCCCATGCGCCCGCGCTCGACTGGCGGGACCCGGCAGGGGCCCTGACACTGTGCCCATGGCCAAGATCGCCGCAGCGCTGAACGGAGAGCCCGACCGGGCCCCGTTCGGCGCTGTCGCGTTTCCGGCTCTCGACGCCTACGCCACCTTCGTGGACAGGGCCCACGCGGCCGCCCAAGTCGTAGCCACGATGGCCGCCGCCTACTCGACTCCTGCGGTCGCTGCTCTCACCCGTCCGGAAGCGAGCGCGGCCGCTCGGTCATGGGCAGCCATGACCAGCCGAATGGAGCGCCAGCTCGCCGAGATCGGTCCGGCGCTTGAGCTGCGCGGCCGGGCGGTCCTCCACCGGAACATGTCGGCAGCCGCTCGCGCTCATGGACTGTCCTTGGGTCGCCTCACCATGCGGCAGTTGACGGACGTCCTGACGTGGGAGGGCGACGCCCAGTCGCTCGCCGAGCGGACCGGGCTTCCGGTGAACGTGTGCGCGGTGCTCCTGGCCATGGCAAGGACCGCCCGCACAACGTCGCCCGCCTGCCCGCCGCGCCCCCTGCTCGCCGGGGCCCTGGGCGAGGAGACTGCGCCCGCCCACACCGCCGCGCGCCCGGTCCACCTGGGGATATCCGCACCGCCGTGGCGCCGCGCCCTGGTCCGGTCGGTCCAGACCGCCGCGCCGCCGCTGCTCGGGGCTGGCGCCGGGCGCTCTGTCTGACCTCTCGCATAGCCGGAGGAGGACGGGGCGCGTTCACCGCAGCGCTCGCGCCGTGCCCCTTGCCACTCCCCCGTGATCTCCCGATCCCGGGCGGCGGTGCAACGCGCCCCCGAACCGACATGAGCGCCTTCCCCACGTCTCGGGCAGCCGAGCCCGTGAGCAAGAACCCTGACCCGCTGCTGAGCATCACCGAGGCCGCCGACTACCTCGGCACCGGTGAGCGGATGGTGCGCCGGCTGCGGGCCCAGCGGGCCGTTCCGGTGGTCAAGGTCGGGAAGCACGTCCGCTTCCGGGTCTCGGACCTGGAGGCCTACCTCACGGCACAGACGGTGCCCGCACGCGGCGGATTGGGGTGAGGACGCGTGCCGTTCGCTCTCTTCGATGACCGGCATTCCGCCGATCCCATCTGGGCTTACTTGGCCATGGGCAAGGCCGCCAAGATAGTCGCGCTTCGGGATGCCTTCGTCTGCCTCTCGACCACCTCGGCGGCTCACCAGGCGAACGGGTATCTAACGACAGGCATGGTCGCCACGGCCCTGGCCGAACACTCACCGGCGGACCGCGCCAAGCTGCCGGAGATCCTCTGCGAGTCCGCGCTCGGTCGGCCCGCAAAGCTCCACCGCCGGGGCGACGAGTGCCCGTGCATCCCCTCGGGCTGGGGTGAGGGCTGGGAGTTCTACGTCCACGAGTTCTTGAAGCGGAACCCCTCCCGGAAGGAGAAGGCACTCCGGGACGCCAAGAACAGAGACCTGAATGACGCCCAGCTCCGAAAACTCGTCTTCAAGCGAGACGGACTGTATTGCCGGTACTGCTGGTCGGGCCCGTTGAACAGCAAGCTGGGTGCGGCGAAGTTCCCCGAGGCCGCGCAGCTCATGCCGACCGTGGATCACGTGGACCCGAACGTGCCCGCCGACTCAGACGGCAATGGCGTAGTCACCGCGTGCCGACGCTGCAACCAGGCCAAGGGGGCCTGCACCCCGGAGGTGGCAGGCATGCCCGTACTTCCGCTCCCGAGGCCGGAGGACATCGCCCGGCTACCCGTGAACTTCCGGAACACGTACACGGTCCTGGAGCTGCCGAGCGAGGCGCCGAATCATCCGTTCCATCAACGCGAAATCACAGCCGAATCACCTGATTCAACGTGTGATCCGAACACCGATGAAATCGGTCGGCTGATCGGCGATCAGCGCACTGATCACGTCATCGACCTGGCCGTCGAAGGTGGCGGTGACCCCGAACAGCAGGCCGATCACCCTTCCATTGTTCCCGCCGAACTGTCTGGGTCGGGGCGGGGAAGCGGTCCCGGCGTCTTCATCGATCCGGGGTGGGCCGCCCAATGGCGAACGGACGACGTCAAGCGCAGTCCTGCCGATCCAGGCATCTACCGGAGCAACCACCGAAGGCAGGCCCCGTGAAGAACCACCGTCCTGACAAGCTGACCCGCAAGGCCCATGCTCTGAACGCTCTTGTTGCCGAGATCGAGCACTCGGCCGGGCGCGAAGAGTTCGACTTCGCCTTCCACCTGATCCGGCTGCTTCAAGCATCCCGGGAGCTGGCCGTCCTCGCGACGTCCGGAATTCCCAGTGAGCCGGCGGACCACCCGCGCGAAGGAATCGGCTGGCGGTCGTCTACTGCGGAGCGCATCAAACGGCTACGGTGCGCAGCACGTTGGGGATCCAACCGGTGCGGTCTGAGAGGGGTACGGCCATGGCACGACGGCTGAAGATGCTCGGTACGACGTCGGAGGAGGGCAAGTGCCCGACCCTGTACGAGGACCTGGACACCGGTGAGATCCTCGTACAGGGCATCGCGGTCACCGAGGCCGCCGACGTCGCCCAGCTCAAGGACGTGGCCGACAACGAGGCCTTCGTCATCGTTCCCCGCGATCTGCTGATCCGGTTCGCTCCCAAGGCGTAGGAGAACGTACGTGGTGCAGTTCATCGCCGACGAGACGTTCGGGGACTACTTCCGGGAGTTCCGACACACGGCATGGCGGCTGGAGACGCGGCGCGGCTACGCGTCCGACCGGGCCGGGGAGAAATACCGCCGGTTCCTGCGGGGCGAGAGTGTCGAGACCGATACCGGCACGCCCTGGTACGCGAACATTCGGACCCAGGTCGCCGAGGGCAAGCGCATCGAACGGGTCCGGCTGATGGATGACGTGCCCACCGAGGGGCAACGGTTCTTGCTGGCGACCGCCGTCGGCAGCATCGCGGCGGGTGAGGACATTCGGAACCTCTGGCGGGCCGACGCCGACCGGCTCGGCCTGCCCGCCGAGGACTTCTGGCTCTTCGACTCCCGCCGAGCCCTTCGGCTCCACTTCGACGACCGGGACGAGTACCTCGGTGCAGAGCTGGTGGAGGACCCGGCCACCCTCGTCCGGTACTGCCAGGTGCGCGACGCGGCGTGGCATCACGCGGTCCGCCGTGACGTCTTCGTGGAGCAGGTGCTCGCCCGGACGTGAGCACTGATTTCCAACAGGCCCGAGAGTCCCTCGGCGCGCGGCTGCGCGAGCTGCGAACCGAGGCCGGGCTCACCGGCCGGGAGCTGGCCGCGCTGTGCGGCTGGCCTCCCTCCAAGGTCTCCAAGCTGGAGACGGGCAGGCAGACGGCCACCGCCGAGGACCTCGGTACCTGGGCCGAACAGACCGGCCAGCCGGATGCGGCGGCGGAGCTGCGGGGCAGGCTGCGCGGGTTGGAGAGCCGCTACCGGAGTTGGCGCCGCCAGCTCGCGGGCGGGCACCGTGCCGTTCAGGAACTCAACGCGGCGCAGGAGCGGGAGGCCGAACACGTCCGGCTCTTCGAGCCCGGGATCGTCCCCGGTGTGTTCCAGACCGCCGACTACGCCCGGAGCATCCTCACGGACGTCTCTGACCGGCTCGGTGTCACCCGTGACATCGAGGACGGCGTGCGGGCCCGCATGAAGCGGCAAGAGGCGCTGTACGAGCCCGGGCACCTGTTCCGGGCCGTCGTCTGGGAAGCGGCGCTGCACACCCTCCGGTGCTCGCCGGACGCCATGGTCGCTCAGCTCGACCGGCTGTCCGGTCTGATAGGGCTGGACACGGTGAGGCTCGGGATCATCCCGTTCGGGGTCCGTATGAAGGTCTCGCCCAAGCACGGGTTCTGGATCATGGACGACGGGCTCGTGATCGCCGACACCTGGAACGCGGAGCTGTGGCTCGACGCTCCGGACGACGTCGCGCACTACGTGCGCACGTGGGAGCTCCTGGAGGAGACGGCGGTCTACGGACCCGCCGCGCACCGGCTGATCCTCCGGGCACGGTCCACGTTCAACCGCCCGTGAGCAACTCCGAGAAGCACACGGCGCAGGACGAGAAACTCCGAGAAACACGCAGGCTGCGTACGGGCTCACATCCCTACGGTGCTTCGCATGGCGACCAACGGGACACCCACGAATGACCCCGAGGATGCGGGATCCACACTGCGGCGACTGCCCTGGACGACGGGCGAGGGCAAGCTCTGTTTCCTGAGCACGGCGGGGCCGGACAGCTTCCTGTCCAGGCTGGCCGACGACCTGGAGGAGGTGCAGCTCGATACGGCGGCGGAGGTGCTGGAGCACTCCCTCGCGCTGCTGGCCAACCCGGATGCCCCGCCGACCGAACTCCGGTTCGTCACGGCACGGCTCACCGAGTGCCTCGGTGACGCGCTGCGGGTCGCCGAGAGCCGGGGCGAGCGAATGTCCGCCGGGGCGCTCCAGTGACCGCCCGGGCCCGGTACAGGTTCGTGGATCACACGATCACGGCCCACCCCGACAGTGACGTCACCTTCGAGGCCCAGTGCCTGGACTGCGGTCAAGAGTCCGGCGGGTTGCCCACGGCGGCCGACACCGACACGTGGGCGCTGCGGCACGCGGGGGCGACCGGGCACATGGGCTTCCGACGCCTCATGACCTCCTTCGCGCTCGTCACCCGGCACACGAGGTAGGGCGAGCGAGGCCCGACCACTGGCCGGGCCTGATGTCTCCCGCTCCGCTCGGGGGCGGGAGAGTGAGAGATCGACGGTCCGGGGACCGCTTCCCCGGGATGAGCCGGCGAAGGGAAGAACCGATGCCCGAGAGTCCCGCTTACGAGTTCGTCAGCGCGGTCGCCTGCCGTGACGCCAGGGTGAACAACTGCCTGGAGGTCGCGCAGAACGTCCCCGGCGTCGTGGCGCTGCGCGAGAGCGCCGCACCGGGAGTCGTCGTGGAGACCACCCCGGAGAAGTGGGCCGCCTTCGTGGCCGGTGTGCGTGCGGGAGACTTCGACCCGAGCGCATAGCCGAGGGAGGTACGCCGTGGAGCCCTGCCCGCAGTGCGGCCAGGCCAGCACCGAGGACCCGGAGAACGGGCTCGTGTGGTGCTTCGCCTGCCGCTGGTTCTACCGGACCGCTCCCCTACGATGCTCGGGTCTCAGCCGCACGGCGCGCTTCACGAACACCCGGGCCCCGTACTCGCTGCGCCGACATTGAACACCGAGCACGGGGCCCGGTTTTTTTAGGAAACGGACCCGCCGGGACACCCCGCGCCCCCTGTTCTCTCTCCCCGGGTAATGGAGGGGGGTAGCCCGAAAACGCGCCCAATCGCTCCTGACCAGCCACAATCTTTCCCATGGCGACTACTAAGCGAGCGCTTACCAACCGGGGAGCCAGCGAATCGGGAGTCCCCCGCCACGGCGGACGGGTCGAGCGCGGGATCACGGACGCTCTACGGGCCTCTCGCGCCGGGGAACGCCCCGACCCCCGGTGGGCGGCCGTCGAAGCCCTGGCGCGCACCCTGGGCCGCGCCCTGGACGGTGCGGCGGCGGGCGGGGAGGTCTACGCGGTGGTCCAGCTCTCCGGGCGGCTGCTCGGCGTCCTGCGGGAGCTGGGGCTCACCCCCGCCAGCACGACCGGGACGGCGGAGGACGACGCCCTCGCCGCGCTGCTCGCAGACCTGTCCGTGCCGACGTACACGACGTAGGCCATGCGGGTGAGCCGCGCAGGATGGCGCGGGATAACGCGGGATAAAGAGCGGCCAATCGCGGTATCCAGCGGTCAACAGCGGTCGCGTGGGGACGGTAGCGCTGGTACGTTGTTGCAGGTCAGACGGTTCCTCGCGGGACCCGAAGACCCCCGGCCGAACCACCAGTGGTGAGCCTTCCAAACTAGCTACGCGGGTTCGATTCCCGTCACCCGCTCAGAGACGCAAAGGGCCAGGTCAGAGGATGTTTCCTCGATCTGGCCCTTCGTCGTTCCCGGGGGTTCGACCGGGCTGGCGGGGGGCTTCGGGGGAGGCGCGGGGCGACCGTGGTTGCGGGTCAGAGTTTGATGCCCGCGATGGTGTCCGCGAGGGAGTTCAGGAAGCGGTTGACGTCCGGGGCGATGGAGCTGGACGCGAGGAAGAAGCCGAAGAGGACCGCGACGATCGCGGGGCCGGCCTTGAGGTTGCCGCTGCGGACGAGCACCACGAGGATGATCGCCAACAGAACCACTACTGACAGCGAAATGGCCACTTCTGATCACACCTTCGGTCGTCCCCTGGTCGGCCCGGGGCGCGGCCGTGCGCGCCCCCACGTGCTCCATCCTCCCACCAACGCGCCCCGGCTATCCGCCTCGTGACGAAGAGACGGTGGTGCTTTTGCGTCAGGGCGCGGTGAGGCCGAGGAGGGAGCGGACATAGGCGTACTTCACGGACAGGCGGTCGCGGGTGGGGGCGTCGAGGACCGCGAGGCGGGCGGGGTCCGCATTGTGGGCCAGGTCGGCTTCCTTGACCAGGAGGGCGCCGGGGGTGGCGAGGATGCGGGCCGTGTACGCCTCGACCGGTTCGCCGGGGCGTTTGGTGACCGCCAGGACCATGTCCTTGACGGGTTGCGGGAGTTCGGCCGATTCCAGCCATGCCGGGGTGAGGGCCTCGTCCTCGATCGCGTCGTGCAGCCAGGCCGCCGCCTGCTGTTCGGCGGTGCCGCCGCGGGCGCGGACGCCCTCGGCGACGGCGGCGAGGTGTTCCGCGTACGGCCGTCCGGCCTTGTCGGTCTGGCCCTCGTGCGCGGTGCGGGCGAGGGCCTCGACCTCGATGAGGGTGAGCGGGCCGTTGGTCATCCGAGCTCCTTCGCCGCCGTGTGGAGTGCCTGCGCGATCCGGCGTACGTCTGCTTGCGTGGTGCGCCAGTTGGAGAACGCGGCGCGCAGGGCGGGGGTTCCCGCGTAGGTCGTGGGGGTGACGAACACCTCCGGGCCGGCCGCCTCGCGCAGGGCCGTGAGGCGGGCTGCGGTGGGGGTTTGGGAGAGGGTGAAGCAGACGACGTTCAGGCGGACGGGGGCGAGGAGGGTGAAGTACGGGTCCCCGGTGAGGGATTCGCCCAGGGAACGGGCGCAGGCGATGTCCCGTTCCACGATCTCGCGGTGGCCCTCGCGGCCGTAGGCGCGGAGGGTGAACCAGGCGGCGAGGGCGCGCAGCCGGTGGGAGTTCTCCGGGGTGAGGTGGACGAGGTCGGGGTTCTCGCCGAGGGGGCCGAGGTAGGCGGCGGCGTTCTGGAACACGCGGGCCTGGAGGTCGCGGCGGCGGGTGAACTGGACGGCGCTGTCGTAGGGGACGTTGAGCCACTTGTGCAGGTCGACGCAGATCGAGTCGGAGGCGTCGAGGCCGGCGGTGAGGTGGGCGTGGGCCGGCGAGAGGGCGGCGAACGCGCCGAAGGCGGCGTCCGTGTGCAGCCAGAAGTCGTGGCGTTCGCGGAGGGCGGCGATCGCGCGCAGGTCGTCGAAGTCCACGGTGTTGACGGTGCCGGCGTTGGCGACGACCACGGCGGGCCGGCCGGGCGCGTCGGCGAGGGCGCGGTCCAGGGCGGCCGGGTCCACGGCCTCGCGGCCGGGCAGGGTCGGTACGGGGACCAGCGCGGCACGGCCGAGTCCGAGGACGGACAGGGCCTTGGCGATGGAGGAGTGCGGGGCGCCGGACAGGACGCGGACCGGACCGAGCGCGGCCGCGCCGTCCTCGGCCGGGGAGACGCCGAGGCGTTCGCCGAGCCATTCGCGGGCGATGGCCAGGCCGGTGGTGTTGGAGAGGGTGGCGCCGCTGACGAAGGTGCCGGTGTGGGCGGCGGAGAGGTGGAAGAGCTCGCGGAGCCAGGTGACGGTTTCGCGTTCGAGGTCCTGGCCGCCGCCGTCCAGGGAGGAGTTGGAGTTCTGGTCGTGGGCCGCGGTGAGCCAGTCGCCCGCGAGGGCGGCGGGGGTGGCGCCGCCGGTGACGAAGCCGAGGTAGCGGGGGCCGGCGGAGGCCGACAGGCGCGGGGCCCAGCGGTCCGTGAAGGCTGCCAGGGCGGCTTCGGTGCCGATGCCTCGCTCGGGGAGGGGTGGTGTCGCTGCCGCTGCCCCTTCCGGTGGTGCTCCTGGTACGACGGGACGTGCGTCCAGGGCTGCGAGGGTCGCGGCGGCGGCGTCGCGGGTGGCGTCGAGGAGCTCGGGGAGGCGGGCCAGGTCGGCGGCGAGGGTGCGGTCCATGGGGGCACGGTAGGCGTCGCCGGGGCGGGGTGGACCGGCCAATCGGGGGTGAGTGGCCGGTCCGGGCCGGTGCGCCCCGCCGGGGCGTGGGAGCCCTGCGGGGCTGGTCCCCTACCCGCCCTTCCACCGTTCCCCGGGCGCTGCCCGGACCCGCGCCTCAGGCGCCGGCGGGGCTGGGAGGGGTGCCGGGCTGCGCCCGGACCCCCTGGGGCTCCGCCCCAGACCCCGGTCCTCAAACGCCGGACGGCTGAAACACCCGGACCTCGGTCGGGCTAGGAACGGAGGCCGGGCCGGAGGGTGCGGCGGACAGCACCGGGCCGAGGCCTTCGGGGGCCGGGCCGCGGACCAGGAGTTCCGTGGGGCGGCCCGCGGTGGTCCGGCCCGCCAGGTCGGCGGCGGGGAGGGTGACTTCGCCGAGTCCGAGGCCGCGGGTGTAGACGGCGACGATCTCGGGGGTGACGGGGGTTCCGTCGGGCATCCGCAGGGCGATCCGGTCTCCGGTCCCGGTGTGCGTGGCCTCGGCCAGAGTGCGGTCGATGGCGACCGTCCCGGGGGCGGCGAGCCGGGAGAGGTCTCCCGAACGGACGCCCAGGTCCTGGACCGCGGCCAGGTTTCCGAGGTCCCCGGTGACGCCCTGCGCGGAGGCCGTGTGGAAGCTCCGGTCGCCGCCGGAGCCGACGACGGCCAGGACGGAGGTACGGGTGAGGGCGACGGCCCCGCCCGCGACGGCCCGGTCGACGGAGGTGCCGTCGGCGGTGAGGGGGATGACGTGGTCGGCCAGGAGGCCGGACTGCTGTTGCTGGCGTACCGCACGGTCCTCGCTGGTGTGGAGGAAGACCAGGGTCGAGGAGAAGGCCATGGCGAGCACGATCGGGGTGATGGCGGAGGCCAGGCGGCGGGCGTTCGTACGGGAGTTGGCGGCGGCCAGGGCGCCGGGGGCGCCGGCCGCGCGGAGCGGGAGTCCGAGGAGGGAGGCACATGCGCGGGCGATCAGCGGGCCCAGCAGGGCGACGGCGAGCATGAAGAGCATGACGACGCCGAGGGCGGCGTTGGCGGCGTCCGGACCGCTGCTCGTGGCGGCCAGGGTCGCGCAGGCGGCGCCGCCGGCCAGGGCGGCGAGGCCGAGGGGCGTACGGATCCACCCGGGGCGGAGTCGTTCCACGGCGGCCGATGCCAGGGCCAGGCCGGGGCGGATGCGGGCGGGGCGGCGGGATGCGGCCCAGCCGGCGATCAGGGCGGCGGCCAGTGCGAGGCCGACCGCGCTGACCAGGGGGATCCAGGAGACGGCCAGGTCGACTCCGGCCGGGACGGCGCCCTTCGCCTTGAGCTGGCCGAACCACCAGGACGCAAGGACGATGCCGGGTACGCAGCCCAGCGCGCCCGCGAGCGGTGCGACGAGCAGGGCTTCGGTGGCGACCGTACGGCGGATCTGGCGAGGGGTGGCTCCGACGGCGCGCAGCAGGGCGAACTCGCGGGAGCGCTGCCCCACGGAGAGGGCGACGGTGCCCGCCGCGGTGAAGACGGCGACGAGCGTGGCGATACCGCCGAAGGAGCCGCCCAGGCCGGTCAGCACCTCCTTGGCCCCGGTGAGCCGCGCGTCGAGGGCGCGGGCGTCCCCGGTCAGCACCTGGGCGCGGCCGTCGACGGCCGCCCGGGCCTGCTGCGCGTCGGCCCCGAACAGCACGATGGCGTCGAGCCCGTCGGGGTGGCCGGACAGGGTGCGCGCCTCAGTGTCGGTGAACCAGGCTCCGGCGCGGTCTGCGTGGCCCACGACGCGGAACTCCCGGGCCCCGGCCGGGGTGTCGAGCGTGACCCGGTCCGGGCCGTCGGCCCCGCCCAGGACGACTTCGCCCGGGCCGGCCGGGGCGCGGCCCGAGCGGAGCTCCGTAGGGCTGAAGGCGGTGGAGCCCCAGCCCGAGGCGTCGAGCGTGCGGCCCGCTCCGTCCCGTACCGGGAACACCACGTCGGGCACCGCCCGCCCCAGCGGAGCCAGTCGCTCCAGCAGGGCGGCGTCCACCCGCGCCCGGTCCGGGAGCGGCGCGGTGACCTCGTAGGCGCCGTCGCCGCTGCCCATCCGCAGGCGGGCCTGCTGATCGGCGGCGACGACGACGGGAGCTGCGGCGTACCGCGTCGGCGGGGTGCTCGCGCGGGCGCCGGTCTCCAGCAGGATCCCGCAGGCGGAGACGATGGCGACGGCCAGGAACAGAGCGACGAAGGTGCCGGCGAAGGCGGCGGGCCGGAACCGGAGCACGGCGCGGGCCAGGCCGTTGGAACGGGGGCGCAGGCGCAGTGCCATCAGGCGGCCGCCCCGGCGTAGTTCGGGTGCGTGGTGGGCGTGGTGGCGGGTGTGGTGAGCGAGGTCATGCGGGCGGCGATCACGGCGGCGGAGCTGCGCGGGAGGCGGTCGGCGATGAGGCCGTCGGCCAGGAAGAGCACCTGGTCGGCGTGGGCGGCCGCCGCCGGGTCGTGGGTGACCATCACGACCGTGGCGCCGAGGGTGTCCACCGCGCTGCGGAGCAGGCAGAGGACCTCGGTGGCGGTGGTGGTGTCGAGGGCGCCGGTGGGCTCGTCGGCGAAGACCACGTCCGGGCGGGTGACCAGGGCGCGGGCGATCGCGACGCGCTGCTGCTGGCCGCCGGAGAGTTCGGCGGGGCGGCGGCCGCCCTTGCCCTCCAGGCCGACCCGGGCGAGCAGGTCGGCGGCGCGGGCCCGGCCCTGGGAGGCGGTACCGCTGCGGCCGCCGGCCAGGCGCATGGGGAGCAGGACGTTCTGCTCGACGGTGAGGGAGGGGAGGAGGTTGAAGGCCTGGAAGACGAAGCCGAGGCGGCTGCGGCGGAGTTCGGTGAGCTCGTTCTCGTTCATGCCGGTGATCTCGGTGCCGCCGAGGCGGACGGAGCCCTCGGTGGGGAGGTCCAGGCCGGCGGCGCACTGGAGGAACGTGGACTTTCCGGAGCCGGAGGGGCCCATCACTGCCGTGAAGCTGCCTCGGGGGAGGGTGAGGTCTATGCCGCGGAGGGCGTGGACGGTGGTTGCGCCGCGGCCGTACTGGCGGCGGACCGAGCGGAGCTCGACGGCGGGGGTGGCGTGGGCCTGGCCGGCCTGGTCCGGGTGCCCGGCCTGCCCGGGGTACCCGGCCTGCCCGGGGTGCCCGGCCTGCCCGGGGCCGCCTGGCTGTCCCGGTCCCCCGGTGTGCTCCGGCCGCTGCTCGGTCTGGCGCTTGCTGCGTCGGAGCCTCATGGGGTGCCGCCTTTCGTGTCGGTCGACCACTCGGTGGTGATCGTGTCTTCGACGCTACGGAGGGCGGTGGGGTCGGGACCATGGCGGGAGCTGGCGGACCCTTGGTGGGGTAAACCCGACCATCGGGTGGGCCTCGAAGTGGCGGGTGTGCCGCCGGGTCGGCCCTGCGGGGCGAAGTCCCCTACCCGCCCTTCCACCGTTCCCCGGGCTCTGCCCGGACCCCGGTCCTCAAGCGCCGGACGGCTGAAGGGCCCCGGACCCCGCGCCTCGAACCCCGGCGGGGCTGGAATTGGCCGGCGTCAGCCTGAACGTGCGCGCAGCGCACCCCCGCGGGCTGGACGACCCACAGGGCCCTCGGGCACACCCAGCCCCTCCGGCACCCTCAGCCTCGCCGGCGTTTGAGGCGCGGGGGTGCGGGGGCTGGCCCCCGGAACGGCGCCGCACCCGGCAAGGGTCCGGGCGCAGCCCGGGGAACGGGCGAAGGGCGGGTAGGGGACCCAGCCCCGCAGGGCCCAACCAGCCGCACCCGCCCACCGGCACCCACGCCGGACGGCAGTGGCGCCCGCGCCGACCCGCCACCGCCGGACGGAGTCCGGCGCAGCGGGGCGAAGCCGCGAAGCGGGGCGAGCTGCGCGTCAAGAAGGTGAGCGGCGCGGCTAGAACGGTGCGCGGCGGATCAGGAGGAGGGCTCGGTCGTCGTTGACGTCCTTGGCCACCTTTTCGATCAGGTGCCAGGTCGCGCCCTCCCAGCCGGCGGCTACGTAGCGGTCGGCCTCGCCCGTGAGGCGGTCGATGCCCTCGCTGATGTCGCGGTCGGCCGTTTCGACGAGGCCGTCGGTGAAGAGCATCAGGACGTCGCCGGGGCGGAGGTTGCCCCGGGCCGGGGTGAATTCGGCGCCGTCGTAGACCCCGAGGAGGGGGCCCTCGCCGGTCTTCTCCTGCCAGCGGCCGGTGCCGGCGGAGAGCTGGAGGGCGGGCAGGTGGCCGGCGGAGAGGAGTTCGTAGTCGCCGGTCTCCAGGTCCAGGACGAGGTGGATGGAGGTGGCGAAGCCCTCGTCCCAGTCCTGGCGGAGGAGGTAGCCGTTCGCGGCGGGGAGGAAGTCCTGGGGCGGGAGGGCTCCCAGGAGGCCGCCGAAGGCGCCGGAGAGGAGGAGGGCCCGGGAGCCCGCTTCCATGCCCTTGCCGGAGACGTCGGTGAGGACGATCTCCAGGGTGCGGCCGCCGTTGGTGCGGGCGGCGACGACGAAGTCGCCGGAGAAGGACTGGCCGCCGGCCGGGCGCAGGGCCATCTCCCGGTGCCAGCCGCGCGGCAGCGCGGGCAGCTTGCTCTGGACCCGGATGCGTTCGCGCAGGTCGAAGAGCATGGTGCCGCCGCGCCGCCAGGGCACGCCCACGCGGCTGCGGAACTGGGCGATGACCAGGCCGAAGAATCCGCAGGCGGCGACGACGAGGACGGTGCCGGGGGTGACCCGTGCCGGGCCCTGGGTGTAGGGGCCGAGGACGAGGGCTTCGACGATGAGCGCGGCCGCGGAGGCGGCGTAGAGGGCGAGCAGGCTGGCGGGGCGCAGCAACAACCCGCCGGCGACGATGGGGAGGACGAGTGCGGCCGGTGAGAACCACACCGGCAGCATCAGCGTGCCGCAGGCGATGGCCGGGATGGTCAGGAGCAGGCCGCCGAAGGCCAGCCAGTCGGAGGCGTCGCCGCGGAAGTAGTCGACGGCGGATTTGCGCAGGGCGGTGCGCGCCCGGTGCCACGTCATGCGGGACCGGGCCAGGAGGGACTCCACGCGTGCTCCGGCCATTGCTTCGGGACCCTATCCATCCTGGCTGTGCGCGCGCAGGGGTACCCCCTGAGATGGGTCCATCGGCAACCGAAAAGAGATCGACCCGGGACGGATTGCCCTGATAGGGATGGCCGTATGGCTCTTGAGACGCGCGTATTGCAGTCGGATGAGTGGGATGTCTGGTACGACCAGCTTGAACTGGCGTTCGGCGGAGTGCCCGAATCCCCCGAGGAGCGGGAGCTGTACCGCTCGCTGACCGAGCCGGAGCGCTCCCTCGGCGTGTGGGACGGCGGGACCTGCGTGGGCTCGGCCGGGGCCTTCTCCTTCCGGCTCTCCGTGCCGGGCGGGGCCCTCGTCCCGGCGGCCGGGGTCACGATGGTCGGCGTCTCCCCCACCCATCGCAGGCGCGGCGTGCTCGCCTCCCTGATGCGCCACCAATTGGACGACGTCCGAGCGGGTGGTGAACCGATCGCCGTGCTGACGGCCTCCGATCCGGCGATCTACGGGCGCTTCGGCTACGGCACCGCCGCGTACTCGATGTCCGTGGAGATCGACAAGACCCGCGTACGGCTGACCGTGCCGCCGGGCACCGACGACGTACGGCTGCGGCTGGTCGATCCGCGCAAGGCCCTGGCCGACTGCGAGCGGGTCTACGCGGCGCTGCTCGCGGGCCGTCCCGGGATGCCGGCCCGGCAGCCGGGCTGGGAGCTGCAGGCGCTGCTCGACCCGGAGTCGGACCGGGAGGGCGCGTCGCCGCTGAAGTGCGTGGTCGCGGAGCGGGCGGACGGCGAGGTGGTCGGGTACGCCCGCTACCGGGTCAAGCCCGTGTGGGACCTGACCGGCTCGGACGGCCGGGTGGACGTGCAGGACCTCGACGCGCTCGACCCGGCGGCGTACGCGGCCCTGTGGCGGTACGTGTTCTCCATCGACCTGACCTGGACGGTGAGCGCCCCCAAGCGGCCGGCGGACGACGCGCTGCTGCACCTGCTCACCGATCTCCGCCGGTCGCAGGTGCGGCTGCGCGACTCGATGCACGTACGGCTGGTGGACCTGCCGGCGGCGCTGGCCGCGCGGGCCTACGGGGCTCCGCTGGACGTGGTGCTGGGGGTCGAGGACGCCTTCTGCCCGTGGAACACGGGGCGCTGGCGGCTGACCGCCGGCGCGGACGGGGCGGCGGTCTGTACCCGTACGGAGGACCCGGCCGACCTGGAGCTGACCGTGCGGGAGCTGGGCTCGGCCTATCTGGGCGGGGTCACCCTGAACGCGCTGGCGGCGGCCGGCCTGGTCCGCGAGGTGCGGCCGGGAGCGCTGGCCCCCGCCTCACGCGCCTTCGCCGGCGACGTGGCCCCCTGGCTGCCGCACGGCTTCTAGGCGGACACCCCCTAGCGGCTCTGGCACCCCGGGCACCAGAAGAGGTTGCGGGCGGCGAGACCGGCGGTGCGGATCTCGCCCCCGCAGATGTGGCAGGGCATGTTCGCCCTGCGGTAGACGTACACCTCGCCGCCGTGGTCGTCCACCCTCGGCGGGCGGCCCATGGCCTCGGGCAGGTGCTCGTCGCGGACGGTGTCGATGCGGTTGTTGCGCACGCCCTCACGCATGAGGAGGACCAGGTCGGCCCAGATCGCGTCCCACTCGCTCCGGGTGAGGTCCTTGCCGAGGCGGTACGGGTCGATGCCGTGCCGGAAGAGGACCTCGGCGCGGTAGACGTTGCCCACGCCCGAGACGATCTTCTGGTCCATGAGCAGGGCGGCCACGGTGGTGCGGGAGCGGGAGATCCGGGACCAGGCGCGGTCGGGGCCGTCGGAGGGGCGCAGCGGGTCCGGGCCGAGCCGGTCGTGTATCGCCTTCTTCTCGCCCTCGCCGATGAGCGCGCACGCGGTGGGGCCGCGCAGGTCGGCGTAGTGGTCCTCGTTCAGCAGCCGGAGCCGGACCGTTTCGGCGGCGGGCGGGGCCGGGGCGGGGCCGAAGCCGAGCTTCCCGAAGAGGCCGAGGTGGATGTGGATCCAGGCGTCACCGAGTTCGAGGAACAGGTGCTTGCCGTGCGCCTCGGCGGATTCCAGCTCGCGGCCGTCGAGCAGGGCGGCGCTCTCGGCGAACCGGCCCTGCGGGCTGCTCACGCGGACCGGCCGGGCGGCGAAGCGCTCGGTGTGGTCGGCGGCGAGGCGGTGGATCGTATGCCCCTCGGGCACGGCGGTACTCCTCGGAGAAGCGGGCTGAGCGGCTGAGCGGGGCCGGAAAAGAAAAACCGGCCGCGCCGCCCCCGAGGGCGCCGCGGCCGGAAGCGGGATCAGCCCTGCGGGTGGTGCGCCGGGATCGGGGGGAGCTCGCCGGTGGCCTCGTAGGCGGAGAGCATGTCGATGCGGCGGGTGTGGCGCTCCTCGTCGGAGTACGGGGTCTTCAGGAAGGCGTCGATGAAGCTGACGACCTCGTCCTGGGTGTGCATGCGGCCGCCGACGGAGATGACGTTGGCGTTGTTGTGCTCGCGGCCGAGCTCGGCGGTCTGGACGCTCCACGCGAGGATGGCGCGGATGCCCTTGACCTTGTTCGCGGCGATCTGCTCGCCGTTGCCGGAGCCGCCGATCACGATGCCGAGGGAGCCGGCGTCCGCGGCGGTCTTCTCCGCGGCGCGGAGGCAGAACGGCGGGTAGTCGTCCACCGCGTCGTAGATGTGGGGCCCGCAGTCGACGGGCTCGTGGCCGTTGTTCTTGAGCCAGTCCACCAGGTGGTTCTTGAGCTCAAAGCCGGCATGGTCGGATCCGAGGTACACGCGCATGGTCCGAGTGTGGCACGAGCCGGGCCGGGGACCCGCCGCGGGGTGTCGCGTAAGTCACTTCTAAAGCTCAAGTAAACCCAAAGAACGCAGATGAGACACCGCAGGACCAAGGTCCGGGACGTTCGCCCCTGCGCAACGATCCGGACTGGGGTCTTCCGCCCTGCGTTCATCTCGGGTTTGAATGCCGGGGCTCGCCACCCGAGAACCTAAGGATCCGTGCATGAGTTCCACGACGACCCTTCAGAAGGAAGGCTCCCCCACCGGTAACCCCGGTGACGGCCAGCCCTCCGACGGCCTGAAGGCCGGTCTCAAGAACCGCCACCTGTCCATGATCGCCATCGGCGGCGTCATCGGCGCCGGGCTCTTCGTCGGCTCCGGCGGCGGCATCGCCAAGACCGGTCCCGCCATCCTGCTGTCCTACGCGCTGGTCGGCGCGATGGTCGTCTTCGTGATGCGGATGCTGGGCGAGATGGCAGCCGCCAGCCCGAACTCCGGATCCTTCTCCGCCTACGCCGACCGGGCGCTCGGCCGCTGGGCGGGCTTCTCCATCGGCTGGCTGTACTGGTTCTTCTGGGTCGTCGTCCTGGCCGTGGAGGCCACCGCCGGCGCCGTCATCCTCGAAAGCTGGATCCCGGCCGTCCCGCAGTGGGCCTGGGCGCTGATCGTGATGGCCGTGCTGACGGTCACCAACCTCGGCTCGGTCGCCTCGTACGGCGAGTTCGAGTTCTGGTTCGCCGGCATCAAGGTGGTCGCCATCGGCGCCTTCGTGATCATCGGCATGCTGGCCGTCTTCGGCGTGCTGCCGGGCTCGGACAACCCGGGTGCGGGCTTCGCCCACCTCACCGACACGGGCGGCTTCATGCCGAACGGCTGGGGCTCGGTCCTCACCGGTGTGCTGATGGTCGTCTTCTCCTTCATGGGCAGCGAGATCGTCACGCTGGCCGCAGGCGAGTCCGAGGACCCGCGCCGCGCGGTCACCAAGGCCACCAACTCGGTGATCTGGCGCATCGGCGTCTTCTACCTGGGCTCGATCTTCATCGTGCTCACCCTGCTGCCGTGGAACGACAAGTCGATCACCGAGAAGGGCTCGTACGTCGCCGCCCTGGACTCGATCGGCATCGCCCACGCCGGCCAGATCATGAACGTGATCGTCCTGACGGCCGTGCTGTCCTGCCTGAACTCCGGCCTGTACACCGCCTCCCGCATGGCCTTCTCGCTGGGTGAGCGCGGCGATGCCCCGAAGGCCTTCGCCAAGGTGAACAAGAAGGGCGTGCCGACGGCCGCCATCCTCGGCTCGGTCGTCTTCGGCTTCCTCGCCGTCTACTTCAACTACGCCTTCAAGGACACCGTCTTCAGCTTCCTGCTGAACGCCTCGGGTGCGATCGCCCTGTTCGTATGGCTGGTCATCTGCCTGACCCAGCTGCGCATGCGCGGGATCCTCATGAGCGAGGCCCCGGAGAAGGTGACGGTGAAGATGTGGTTCTTCCCGTACCTGACCTGGGCCACCGCCGCGATGATCACCTTCGTCCTCGGCTACATGGTCTACGACAAGGACAACCGCGAGATCGTCCTGCTGTCGCTGCTGGTCGCGGCCGTGGTGATCGCGATCGGCGTCGTACGGGACCTCCGCCGCAAGGCCGCCCTGAAGGCCTCCGCGTAGCCCCCCCCCCACGACGGAAGCCCCGGCCCGCCAGTCGCGGTCCGGGGCTTCCGTGTGGAGTACGGGCGCTCACGCGCGGCCGAGCAGCTTCCAGGCGGCCGGCAGCAGGCCCATCGCCAGCGCCGCCTTGAGCGCGTCGCCGATCAGGAACGGGGTCAGGCCGCCCGCGACGGCCGCGCCGAGGGACATCCCGGTGGACAGCGCGAGGTAGGGGACGCCGACGGCGTAGATGACCGCGGAGCCCAGCACCATCGCGCCCGCCGTACGCAGCACCGAGCGGTCGGCGCCGCGCCGCGCGAGGGCGCCGACGAGGGTGGAGGCCAGCAGCATGCCGAGGACGTACCCGAAGGTCGCGCCGCCCGCGCCGGAGGCGCCGCCCGCGAACCACGGCACGCCGGCCATGCCGACCAGGGTGTAGAGGGCCAGCGACAGGAAGCCGCGGCCGGCGCCCAGCGCGGTACCCACGAGCAGCGCGGCGAAGGTCTGCCCCGTGATCGGGGCGGCCAGGCCGTCGACGTGCACGGAGATCTGCGCGGCCAGACCGGTGAGCGCGGCGCCTCCCGCCACGAGCGCGATATCGCGGACACGGCTCGCGGGCAGCAGGTCGGCGAGGACGGCGCCGGGCCGGAAGGAGACGGAAGCAGTGCTCATCGGGGACTCCACGGGAGGTGGGGGCGGCAGGAACGATCACCGACGTTAGTCCCGGGCCCGGGGTCCCATCAGGGTCGCCCGGAACAAAGCCGTACTCCCCGGTTTGGTGGGGAGTGCACAAAGACCCCGTCCAGCGCCCGAGTTGGAGTGATCCGCATCACGGGCGATGACGGCTGACACGTCCGTTTTGCGCGGATGGGCGCTCTCCGGAGAGACTGTAGGGTCCCTCCAACTGTCGCGGAGCCCCCACCGCCGCCCAGGCCTCAGAGAGTACGAGCCCCCTCATGCGCGACCTCCCGTCCGCCCCTCCCGGCACCACGGACGAGCTCCCACCCGAGCCCCTGAGCCACAGCCTCAAACAGCGCCACCTGACCATGCTGGGGCTCGGCGGCGTGATCGGCGCCGGGCTGTTCGTCGGCTCCGGCGCCGGCATCACCATCGCCGGTCCCGCGATCATCTGCTCGTACCTGCTCGCGGGCATCCTCGCGATGCTGGTGATGCGGGCGCTCGGCGAGATGTCGGCGGCGATGCCCGCCTCCGGCTCCTTCTCCGTCTACGCGGAGAAGGCGCTCGGCCGCTGGGCCGGTTTCTCGGCCGGCTGGCTGTACTGGTTCCTGCTGGTCGTGGTGCTGGCCGTGGAGGCCACTGCCGCGGCGAAGATCGCGAACGGCTGGCTTCCCTCGGTGGACCAGTGGGTCTGGGTGCTCGTGTTCATGGTGGTCTTCACCGTGAGCAACCTGGCCGCCGTGCGGAACTTCGGCGAGTTCGAGTTCTGGTTCGCGGCCCTGAAGGTCGGCGCGATCGTCCTGTTCCTGATCCTGGGCACGCTGGCGGTCTTCGGCTTCCTCCCCGACACCGACCCGGTCGGCATGGCCAACCTGACCGGCCAGGGCGGCTTCTTCCCCAACGGCGCGAGCGGTGTGGTCGCCGGCATGCTGGCCGTGGTCTTCGCCTTCGGCGGCCTGGAGGTCGTCACCATCGCGGCCGCCGAGTCGGACGACCCGGCCCGGTCCGTGTCCCGCGCGGTGCGCAGCGCCGTGTGGCGCATCCTCTTCTTCTACGTCGGCTCGATGCTGGTCATCGTGACCCTGCTGCCGTGGAACTCGCTGACGCCGGGCCAGAGCCCGTACGTGGCCGTCCTCGACTCCATCGGCATCGCGCACGCCGGCCAGATCATGGACGTCGTGATCTTCGTGGCCCTGCTGTCGGCCCTCAACGCGAACCTCTACGGGTCCTCGCGCATGGTGTTCTCGCTGGCGGAGCGGGGCGAGGCCCCGCAGGCCCTGCTGAAGGTGTCGGACGGCGGGGTGCCGCGCCGGGCGGTCTTCGCGTCGGTGGCCTTCGGCTTCTTCTCCGTGGTGCTCAACCTCCTGTGGCCGGACACGATCTTCCTCTACATGCTCAACGCGGTCGGCGCGGTGCTCCTCTTCGTCTGGGCCCTGATCGCGGTCTCGCAGCTGAAGCTGCGCGCGAAGATCGAGCGGGACATGCCGGAGCGGCTGACCCTGCCGATGTGGCTGTTCCCGTACGCGACGTGGGCGGCGCTGATCGGGATGGCCACGGTGCTGGTCCTGATGCTGTTCGACGACTCGGCGCGGCCGCAGCTGCTGTGGTCCGCGGGGGCCGCGGCCGCAGTGCTGCTGGTGGCGTGGATCCGGGAGCTCCGGGCGAAGCGGGCCGTCCGGCCCTGACACGGGCGGCTTTCGCGGGACGGGCCCGGGGCTTTCGCCCCGGGCCCGTCCCGGTTGCGCGGCGGCACGATCACGGCCGGTGAAACCGGTGTCCGGATGATGGACAGTAAGTGTCCGATAAACGGACGGTCGGCAGACTGGGACACCTCACCCCGTCCCACCGCACACCGGACAGGCATCTCCCCCATGAGCCAGAGCACCCTGACCCCGCCCGAGCAACGGGCCGCGCACCCGGCCGAATCCGGATCGCCCCTCGGCAACGGACTCAAGCAGCGCCACCTTTCGATGATCGCCCTCGGCGGGGTCATCGGCGCGGGCCTCTTCGTCGGCTCCGGCGCCGGCATCGCGGCCGCCGGTCCCTCGATCGTGCTCGCGTACGCCGCTTCCGGGCTGCTCGTGATGTTCGTGATGCGGATGCTCGGCGAGATGTCCGCCGCGAACCCCGCCTCCGGTTCCTTCTCGGTGCACGCGGAGCGGGCCATCGGCCCATGGGCCGGTTTCACCGCCGGCTGGATGTTCTGGACCCTGCTGTGCGTCGGCGTGGCCATCGAGGCGATCGGCGCGGCGCACATCATGACCGGCTGGTTCCCCGGCACCCCCTCGTGGATGTGGGTGCTGGTCTTCATGGCGATGTTCTGCGGCTCCAACCTCGCCGCCGTCTCCAACTTCGGCGAGTTCGAGTTCTGGTTCTCCGCCCTGAAGATCGGCGCCATCGCCCTCTTCCTGGGCCTGGGCGTGCTGGCCGTCATGGGCCTGCTGCCCGGCACCGGCTCCCCCGGCACCGCCAACCTGCTGCACGACGGGGGCTTCCTGCCCAACGGCGTGGACGGACTGCTGGTCGGCCTGCTCGCCTCCGTGGTCGCGTACGGCGGGCTGGAGACGGTGACCATCGCGGCCGCCGAGTCCGACAACCCGGTCCGGGGCGTGGCCAAGGCCGTGAAGACCACCATGTGGCGGATCGCGATCGTCTACGTCGGCTCGATGCTGGTCATCGTCACGCTGCTGCCGTGGAACGACCCGTCGGTCACCGCCGACGGCCCCTACGCGGCCACCCTGGACCACCTGGGCATCCCGCACGCCGGCCAGGTCATGAACGTGGTCATCCTGATCGCCCTGCTGTCCGCGATGAACGCGAACATCTACGGCTCCTCCCGCATGGCCTACTCCCTGGTCTCCCGCGGCCAGGGCCCCAAGGCCCTGGGCAAGCTCTCCGGCCGGGTCCCGCGCCGCGCGGTGCTCGCCTCCTCCGGCTTCGGCTTCGTCACCGTGCTGCTGTCCTACTGGTACCCGGACACCCTCTTCGCCTGGCTGCTGAACATGGTCGGCGGCGTCATCCTCGTCGTCTGGGGCTTCATCGCCGTCTCGCAGTTCGTGCTGCGCCGCCGGATGGAGCGCGAGGCCCCCGAGAAGCTGGTCGTGAAGATGTGGGGCTTCCCCTATCTGACCTGGGTCGCGGTGGCCGGACTGACCGGGGTTCTGGTCCTGATGGCCATGGGCGACGACACCCGGATCCAGCTCTTCTTCACCGGCGGACTGACGCTGGCGCTGGCCGCCACCGGGTACGTCATCCAGCGCCGGGCGGCGGCGCGCGAAGCCGCGTAGCACCCGCCGGACGGCGGCCCCGGAAGCCGGGCTCATGCGATCGCATGGGCCCGGCTTCCGGCGTTCCGGAGGTCCCCACAAGTGAGGTGACCCTTATGAGAATCGAGGAATAGATACTGCTAGCGTGCAGTTGCGCATTGATTGCAATAAGCAGTTGGCACGCTGAGGGGACCGGATAACACGCATGGCCATCTACACGCTTCCTGAGCTTCCTTACGACTACGCGGCTCTCGAGCCGGTGATCAACCCGCAGATCATCGAGCTGCACCACGACAAGCACCACGCGGCCTACGTCACGGGCGCGAACAACACGCTGGAGCAGCTGGAGGAGGCGCGCGACAAGGAGAACTGGGGCGCGCTGAACGGCCTGGAGAAGAACCTCGCGTTCCACCTCTCCGGCCACATCCTGCACAGCATCTACTGGCACAACATGGCCAGCCCGAAGACGGGCGAGGGCGGCGGCGAGCCCACCTCGGCCGACGGCCTGGGCGACCTGGCCGACGCGATCACCGAGTCCTTCGGCTCCTTCGCGAAGTTCAAGAAGCAGCTGACCTTCGCGTCCTCCGCGACCCAGGGCTCCGGCTGGGGCGTGCTCGCGTACGAGCCCGTCAGCGGCCGCCTGATCGTCGAGCAGATCTACGACCACCAGGGCAACGTCGGCGTGGCCAGCACCCCGGTCCTCGTGTTCGACGCCTGGGAGCACGCCTTCTACCTTCAGTACAAGAACCAGAAGGTGGACTTCATCGAGGCGATGTGGAACGTCGTCAACTGGCAGGACGTGGCCAAGCGCTACGCCGACGCCAAGGCGAACACCCCGCTGCTGATCCCCGCCAAGGGCTGATCGGCGCCACCCCAGCCCGTCCGCCTCGTGATCGTCTTCTCAACCTTCACTTGCGGGCGTGTCCACCAGAAGGCCCCCGCGAGGACGTGACTCGCGGGGGTCTTCTGCGTCCACCAGGCCGTCCACCTCGCCGACCACCGTGAACTCCCGCGCCAGACCGGTCTCGTGGAGCCGCGCGAACGGGGTGAAGGGGACGCCGAACTCCGACTCCCCGCGGTCGAAGTTCCAGCTCTTGTGCACCTGGAAGCGGTAGTCGCTCACCACGGAGCCGTCCTCGTGGACCCGTACCGTCCCGCTGATCCGGTACTGGGCTCCGCGCAGCGCCAGCCACCAGTCCGCGCTGCCGCCCTCGCTGCCGCGCCGGGTGATCAGCACCCCGCGCCAGCCGCTGTCCGCCGCGTACGCGCCGGGCTCGCCGAGCGACCGCGCGGCCTCCCGCCACTCGGCCAGGCGCCGGTCCACGTCCACCCGTACGGCGGGCACCGCGAGCAGCGCCCGCGCGTCGACCCGGTACGGGCGGCCCGTGCCCCGGAGGTAGTGGCGCAGGGTGCCGGCGGCCTGGCGGACCCCGAGGGCCGTCCACAGCGGGGGCACCGCTACGCAAGCTGCCCGCAGCACCCGGTCTCGGGGGCGTGCGGGCAGGCTGGCGTGCGCGGCGTTGTCGTTCGGTATCGCGGGCTCCGCCCGGCCGCCGCGGCGGCCGATCGGTTCCTCCTGTGCCGGACTGGTACCCATAGGGGGACGCTAAGGGAGGAACAGGACCCTTGCTACTCGAACCAGGGCGGACTAGTCGAAGATCGGACCCTGGGTGCGGGTGCGCTTGATCTCGTAGAAGCCCGGGGTGGAGGCGACGAGCAGGGTGCCGTCCCAGAGGCGGGCCGCGGCCTCGCCGCGCGGGGCGGGGGTGACGACCGGACCGAAGAAGGCGACTTCCTCGCCGTCGGCGCCGGGCACGGAGATGACGGGGGTGCCGACCTCCTGGCCGACCCGGTTGATGCCGTCGTTGTGGGAGTCGCGCAGGACCTCGTCGTACTCGTCGGAGTCGGCGTAGTGGATCAGCTCGGCGGGCAGGCCCACCTCGTTCAGCGCCTCGGCTATCGCCTCGCGGGTCGGGCCCTGGCCCTCGTTGTGGAAGCGGGTGCCCAGCGCGGTGTAGAGCTTGCCGGTGATCTCGTCGCCGAACTTCTGCTGGGCGGCGACGACCACGCGCACGGGGGCCCAGCCCTTGGGGCCGAGCAGTTCGCGGTAGACCTCGGGCAGTTCGTCGAGCTTGTTCTCGTTCAGGACGGCGAGGCTCATCACGTGCCAGCGGACCTCGACGTCACGGACCTTCTCGACCTCCAGCATCCAGCGGGACGTCATCCAGGCCCAGGGGCAGAGCGGGTCGAACCAGAAGTCGACAGCGGTCTTCTCGCGCACCTGGGTGTCAGCCATGTCTCTCCTCAGATCGGAACGTTCCTCCCTGCCCAACCGCTCCGACCGCACACGCATTCCCCCGTGGGAGGATTCTGTCAGGTATCGCGATCACGCACGAAGGAGTGCACGTGCCCGGAGAGAATCTGTCCCGTGACGAGGCCCGCGAGCGGGCCGAGCTGCTGTCCGTCGACGGGTACGAGGTGGTCCTCGACTTGAGGTCCGCGGTGGACGAGGCCGAACCGGCCGAGGGCCCCAGGACCTTCCGCTCGGTGACCACCGTCCGCTTCCGCGCCGCCGCTCCGGGAGCCGCGAGCTTCGCGGACCTCATCGCGCCCCGGGTGAACAGCGTGACCCTCAACGGGCGCGAGCTGGACCCGGCCGTCGTCTTCGACGGCGCGCGGATCGCCCTGGACGGGCTGGCCTCCGAGAACGTGCTCGTGGTCGACGCCGACTGCGCGTACAGCCGGACCGGCGAGGGCATGCACCGCTTCGTGGATCCGGAGGACGGCGAGGTCTACCTCTACACCCAGTACGAGCCGGCCGACGCCCGGCGGGTGTACGCCAACTTCGAGCAGCCCGACCTCAAGGCCCCCTACCGCTTCGAGGTGACCGCGCCCGAGGGCTGGCAGGTCTGGAGCAACGGAGCCGAGGAGTCCCGCGAGGGGCAGACCCGGCGGTTCGCCGAGACCGCGCCGATCTCCACGTACATCACCTGCGTGGTCGCGGGGCCGTACCACTACGTCACGGACTCCTACACGCGCGGGGACCTGACGATCCCGCTCGGCGCGATCTGCCGCAAGGGGCTGGCGAAGCACTTCGACGCCGACGAGGTGTTCCTCGTCACGAAGCAGGGCTTCGACCTGTTCCACGAGATCTTCGACTACCCGTACCCCTTCGGGAAGTACGACCAGGCCTTCGTGCCGGAGTACAACCTGGGCGCGATGGAGAACCCGGGGATGGTGACCTTCCGGGAGGAGTACATCTTCCGCGGGAAGGTCACGCAGGCCTCGTACGAGCGGCGCGCGAACACGATCCTGCACGAGATGGCGCACATGTGGTTCGGCGACCTCGTCACCATGAAGTGGTGGGACGACCTGTGGCTGAAGGAGTCCTTCGCGGACTTCATGGGCTCCTTCGCGCTGGTCGAGGCCACCCGCTTCGACCAGGCCTGGGTCACCTTCGCCAACAGCCGCAAGGCATGGGCCTACCGGGCCGACCAGCTGCCGTCCACGCACCCGATCACGGCCGACATCCGTGACCTGGAGGACGCGAAGCTGAACTTCGACGGCATCACGTACGCCAAGGGCGCGGCGGTGCTCAAGCAGCTCGTGGCGTACGTGGGCCGGGACGCCTTCCTGGAGGGCGCGCGCCGCTACTTCAAGGCGAACGCCTACGGGAACACCACCCTGGACGACCTGCTGTCGGTGCTCGGGGAGGTCTCCGGGCGGGACATGGCCGAATGGTCGCGGGCCTGGCTGCAGACGGCCGGCGTCAACGCACTGACCCCGGTGGTGACCTGTGACGCGGGCGGCCGGGTGACCGAGCTGGCGGTGGTCCAGGACGGCGACGAGCTCCGCCCGCACCGGGTCGCTGTGGGCCTGTACCGGCTGGACCCGGACGGGGCGCTGGTGCGGTACGCGCGCGCCGAGGCGGACGTCGCGGGGGTGCGGACGGTCGTCTCCGAGCTGACCGGGCAGGAGAAGCCGGCGCTGGTGCTCGTCAACGACGAGGACCTGACGTACTGCAAGATCCGCTTCGACGAGGCCTCGCTGGCCACGCTGCGCTCGCACCTGGGTTCGGTGACGGACCCGCTGAGCCGCGCGCTGTGCTGGTCCGCGCTGTGGAACCTGACGCGCGACGGGCTGATGCCGGCCCGGGACTTCGTCTCGCTCGTCCTGGCCCACGCGGGCCGGGAGACGGACGTCGGCGTGCTCCAGATGCTGCACGCGCAGGCGCTGACCGCGGTCACCCGCTACGCGGCGCCCGACTGGCGGGAGCAGGGCGGCAAGGTGCTGGCGGCGTGCGCGCTGCAGGAACTGCGGTTCGCGGAGCCCGGTTCGGAGCACCAGCTGACCTGGGCCCGCTTCTTCGCGTCGGGCGCGGCGACCGAGGGCGACTTCCAGCTGCTGCTGGGTCTGCTGGAGGGAACGGCGCGGATCGACGGGCTGGAGGTGGACCAGGAGCTGCGCTGGGACTTCCTGCTGCCGCTGGCCGCGCACGGGGCGATCGGCGAGGAGGTCCTCGCGGCCGAACTCGCCCGGGACGACACGGCGTCGGGCAAGCGGCACCAGGTCCGGTGCATGGCGGCGCGGCCGTCGGCGGCGGTCAAGGACCAGGCGTGGGCCGCGGTGGTGGAGTCGGACGCGCTGTCGAACGCGCTGGTCGAGGCGACGATCGCGGGGATGCAGCAGTCTTCGCAGCGGGGGTTGCTCGCGCCCTACGCGGAGCCCTACTTCGCCGTGATCGAGCGGATCTGGGCCGACCGGTCGATCCAGATCGGCATGGACGTGGTGCGGGGGCTGTACCCGTCCCTGCAGGATTCGCAGGCGACGGTGGACGCGACTGATGCGTGGCTGGCGGCGCATGCGGATGCGGCTCCGGCGCTGCGCCGCCTGGTGCTGGAGTCCCGGGACGACCTGGCCCGTGCGCTGCGCGCGCAGGCCTGCGACGTGGCGGCGGGCTGACCCTGCGGGGCCTTCCCCTACCCGCCCTTCCACCGTTCCCCGGGGCTCCGCCCCGGACCCCGCGCCTCAAACGCCGGCGAGGCTGGATTTTCCAGCCCGCCGGCGTTTGCGTGCGGGCACCGGCGCACTCCATCGGCATTCGAACGCCCGTACTTTAGCCCCGGCTTGTCCCGATTTGCCGACGGATGTGTAACAGGGGTTAGCAAGGCCATGGCCTGAGGGAATCCCAGCGTCATGAACCACAACGCACCCCTCCCCCTCGCCCACCTCACCGACAACCGCCCCCGCGTGCTGTCGCTGGCCCAGCTCCGCGAGCACGGGGTCACCGCCTCCGATGCCGCCGAGCGGTCCTGGCAGCAGATCCTGCCGGGGGTGTTCCTGCTCCACTCCGGTCCCGCGACGAGCGAGGAGCGGCTGCACGCGGCGCTCCTCTACGCCGGGCGCCGCGGGGACGAGGTCATGATCACGGGGCTGGCCGCCCTCGCCCTGTACCGGTTCTCCTCCGCCCCCGCCCTGCTCGGCCTCCCGCAGATCGACGTGCTCGTCCCGAACACCCGCCGGCTGCGCTCCGCCGGACAGGTCCGCATCGTCCGCACGCACACCCCGCCCCGGCCGCTGGAGATCACCGGGCTGCCCGTCGCCCCCGTGGCCCGCGCCGTCGCCGACGCCGTCGCCCAGCTCTCCGACGCCGGTACCGTCCGCCGCCTGCTCAGCGAGGCCGTCCGCGGCGGGCACTGCGAACCGGCGGCCGTGGTGCGGGAGCTGACGGTGGCCCGGCTGCTGAACCGCCCGCACGTGGTGGACGCCGTCGAATCACTGCTCGCCGAGGGCCGCGCCATCGCCGAGGACCGGCTCTACCAGCTCGTACGGGGCTTCGAGCTCCCCGAGCCCGTCTGGAACGTGGACCTGAGGCTGCCCGGCGGCCCGCACCTGGGCGGGGTCGACGCGTACTGGCCGGAGCAGGCGGTGGCCGTCGAGATCGACACCCGGGCCCCGCGCCAGGGCGAGGACGAGCAGTGGTCGGAGTCGGTCCGCAAGCGGGAGACCCTGGAGCGGTGCGGGGTGACCGTCCTGCACATCACCCCGCGCAAGCTCCGCGACTGGCCCGAGCAGCAGGCGGCGGTCGTACGGACCGCCCTGACGGCGTCCGCCGACCGCGAGCCCGCCGCCTACCTCGTCGTCCTGCCCAGGTGAGGGACCTACGGCGCAGGCTGCCAAGGCGGCGCGGGCAGCGCCGGATTCGCAGGCGAGTACTCCGGGGTGCTCCACAGCAGCCGCCCCGGGTGCACGCTCTCCACCACCGACCCGATCCGGAAGCGGACCCGCCGCTGTCCGCCCGCCCCGAACTCGGGCTCCGCCCGGCCGCTGAGCTGGAGCAGCGCCCCGGTCTCCCAGTCCGGGAACAGCAGCCCGGCCCGGGGGTCCACGAGCAGGTTCCCCAGGGTCAGGAACATGGCGTTGCCCGCGTAGTCCGGCCAGGCCAGTTCGGTCGGGGAGAGCACCTCGACGAAGCCCGGCATGCCGCCCCGGTGGCTCGCGTCGACCCCGTCCGCCCCCGCGGAGGTGGCGACGAAGAAGGTGTCGGCGGCGCGGACGGCCCGTTCCTGGTCGGGGGTGAGCGCGTCCCCGCGCCGCACGACACCGGCTCCTTCGGCGGCGAGCTGGACAGGCTGCCGCTTCTGGAGGTACTTGGGGCAGTTGGCGAAGACCCGTTCGGCCGCCAGCGCGAACCCGCCGGGGGTGACCTCCAGGGTTCCGCCCAGCCGCATCCGGCGCCGGGTGCGCGGGTCGAGGGAGATGGTCCCGACCCGGGTGCCGGCGGTGGCCAGCGCCCCGGCGAGCGGATCCCCCTCGGGGACCCCTCCTTTGACCGCGATCCGGTCCGGCCCGGTGGCCCGTACGAAACCGGGGGCGCCGGTCAGCAGTGAGGCCCAGAGCAGGCCCCCGGAGTCGGCCGCGCCGACGACCAGGTGCGGCTGCAGCCCCAGGAAGGCCGCGGCCACGTCCTTGATGTACGGGGTGATGGACTGCCCCACGTGCACGGCGTGCTCCCGGACACCGACCCGCTCCTGGACGGCCAGCGAGCCCCAGTGGTACCCGGACATTAGAAGAACCCGCAGGTCGGAGCCCCGGCAGTGGGAGCCTCGGCGCCTTCGGCGCCGCTCGGCACGGAGATCTCCAGACGGGTCCCGTCCGGGTCGTGGAAGAAGATCCCGCCGGAGGCCGCCCCTTCGCCGTGGGGGACGACCCCTTCATAGGCGAAGTCGACGCCCAGAGCGCGCAGCCGCTCCTCGTACGCCCTGACCTCCTCGATGGCGTCCGCGGAGAGCGCGAGGTGGTGCAGTCCGGCCGCGCCGGGTGCGTAGGCCCCCTCGGCCTGCTGCCACAGGGCGAGCACGAGCTCGCCGTCCTGGCCGAGGAAGGCGAAGCGCCGGCCCTCCTCCGCGCCCTCGCCGAGCAGCTCGAAGCCGAGGCCGTCCCGGTAGAAGACGAGCGACCGGGCGAGATCCGTGACGTTGAGGCCCACGTGGCCGGTGCGCAGCTTGCTGATGACGGTCGTCACAACGGTTCCTTCCTCAGAATTTCTAACCTTCTAAATCAAGATTAGAGGTTAGAACCGAGGGAGTCAACCGGTCACGTACTCTTGAAGGGTTAGAGCCACGAGGAGGCGGACATGACGACGACGGACCCACGGCCCCTGACCGGGGAACCGGTGGCCCTGGACCTGATCAACACCCGCTGGGTCCAGGACGGCGAGCCCCTCGACCTCTTCGCGGGGGCCTTCGGACTCACCCGCGTCGAAGGGCTCGCGCTCTGGCTGGAGAGCACCGGACTGGCCGGCCGCTTCCGCGCCGACGCCGCGACCCTGGTCCACCTGCTCACCGCCCGCGAGGCACTGGCCCGCGCCGTCGCGGACCCGGCCGACGACAGCGCCCGCGAGCTGGTCGACGCCGTTCTGGAGCACGGCCGGATCCGGGCGACCCTGACCGCCGAAGGCCCCGGGGAGCGGACCGAGTTCGACGACCCGACCTGGGGCCCGGCCTGGACGGCCGCCCGCGACTACCTGGAGCTGCTGGGCTCCGACCCCGCCCGGATCCGCAAGTGCGCCTCGGAGACCTGCGTGCTGCGCTTCCACGACACCTCGCGCAACGGCACCCGGCGCTGGTGCTCGATGTCGGCCTGCGGAAACCGGGCGAAGGCCTCCCGCCACTACGCGCGCACGCGCGAGCGCTGAAGGGTCGGAAGTTGTCACACCCGATCCGGGACGGGGGCGGGCCGCTCCCCTGACGCGCGGTCGGGAAGTCTACAAATCCATCTTCAACCCAGAAGGTTCGTACCGGTTCGGTCCGGTACGGGCCTTCTGGCGTACGGGGCGCGCTGGCGGGAGTCCGCCAGGGTAGGTATCGGTCCGTGACAACTCTCCCCAAAGAGCTGTCACTTACGCGAGGCTGACCGGTCATCCGGCACCGAAATCCGGACCGTACCTTTCACTTAGCCAGGGATGCTGATGACCCTCGACTCCCCCGCTCGTTCCAAAGACGGCGCCATACCCGCGACCCGACGCGTCGCGCGCGTCGCGGCCGCGGCCGGCCTGGTGGCCGCCCTCGCGGCCACCGGCGCCATGCCCGTCTTCGCGGCGACCGGCACGAACACCCCCGCGCCCAGCCCCGCGGTGAAGTCGGCCGACGAGAAGCTCGGATCGGCCGACGCCGAACTGCTCCAGGAAGCCAAGGCCAAGGGCGAGAAGACCGTCACGGTCATGGTCGCGACGGCCCCCGGTGAGACCCAGCAGGTGGCCAAGCAGCTCGACGACGTCCAGGGCGCCTCGGTGGGCCAGACGTACGACAAGCTCGGCTACGTGCGCGCCACCCTGCCGACCGACAAGGCCGAGGCCGCGCTGAAGGCGGCCGCCAAGCTGACCTCCGTGCACGGCATCGACCTGCGGCACGAGATCCAGCTCCCGGACCCCCGTCCGGACGCGGACCGCGAGACGGGGACGGTGAAGCGGACCGCCCCCGAGACCTACCCGGCGCCGGACAAGAACACCCCGGCGAAGAACCCGTACAACCCGGTCTTCGAGACCGGCACGCTGGACTTCCTCAAGAAGAACCCGCAGGCCGACGGCCGCGGAGTGACCATCGGCATCATGGACTCGGGCGTCGACCTCGGCCACCCGGCGCTCCAGAAGACCACCACCGGCGAGCGCAAGATCGTCGACTGGGTCACCGCGACCGACCCGATCACCGACGCCGACGCCACCTGGCGCGCGCAGATCACCCCGGTCACCGGTGGCACCTTCACCGCGGGCGGCGGCAGCTGGAAGGCCCCGGAGGGCTCGTTCCAGTGGAGCCGCTTCACGGAGTCGATCACCGCCAACGGCGACATGAAGGGCGACGTCAACCGGGACGGGGACACCACCGACCGGTTCGGCCTGCTCTACGACCCGGTCGCCGGGACCGTCCGCGTCGACACCGACCAGGACAACGACTTCACGAACAACGAGCCGATGAAGCCGTACAAGGACGGCTACCAGATCGGCTACTTCGGCACGGACAACCCGGCGACCGAGGTCGCCGAGCGCATCCCGTTCGTGATCGAGATCCGCAAGGACGTCCCGATGGACCCGCTGGGCGGTGACTGGGTCGGCAAGAAGGCCGACTTCGTCAACGTCGGCATCATCGAGGGCACGCACGGCACGCACGTCGCGGGCATCACCGCCGCCAACGGCCTGTTCGGCGGGGCGATGAACGGCCAGGCTCCCGGCGCCAAGCTCGTCTCCTCGCGCGCCTGCACCTGGTCCGGCGGCTGCACCAACATCGCGCTGACCGAGGGCATGATCGACCTCGTCGTCAACCGCGGCGTGGACATCGTCAACATGTCGATCGGCGGCCTGCCGGCCCTGAACGACGGCAACAACGCGCGCTCCGAGCTCTACAAGAACCTCATCGACACCTACGGTGTCCAGCTCATCATCTCGGCGGGCAACGAGGGCCCCGGCATCAACACCATCGGCGACCCCGGTCTCGCGGACAAGGTCGTCTCCGTGGGTGCGGCGGTCTCCAAGGAGACCTGGGCGGCCAACTACGGCTCCGGCGTGGCCAAGAAGTACAACATGTTCCCCTTCTCCTCCCGCGGTCCGCGTGAGGACGGCGGCTTCACGCCGACCATCACGGCTCCCGGTGCCGCCATCAACACCGCGCAGACCTGGATCCCGGGCGCACCGGTGAAGGAGGCCGGCTACACCCTGCCGGCCGGCTACGCGATGCTCCAGGGCACCTCGATGTCCTCGCCGCAGGCGGCGGGCGCCAGCGCCCTGCTGATCTCGGCCGCCAAGCAGCAGAAGATCGCCCTCACCCCGGCGAACCTGCGCATCGCGCTCACCAGCAGCGCGAAGAAGATCGACGACGTCCCGGCGCACGCCCAGGGCGCCGGCATGATCAACGTCCCCGGCGCGTGGGAGTCCATCCAGCGCGGCGCCAAGGCCAACGACTTCACCGTCAAGGCCCCGGTCGACACCGCGATCGACCAGTTCCTGAAGACCCCGGGCTTCGGCACCGGCATCTACGACCGCGAGGGCGGCCTGAAGGCCGGCAAGAAGAAGGTCTACGACGTCGTCGTCACCCGCACCACGGGCGTCAAGTACGGCACCCCGCACAAGCTCAGCTGGCGCAACAACGACGGCACCTTCAAGGTCCTCAGCGACTACGGCTACGTCACCCTGCCGCTGAACAAGCCGGTCACCATCAAGGTCGAGGCCAAGGCCAAGACGGGTGGCGTCCACAGCGGCATCCTGCAGCTCGACGACCCCTTCACCGAGGGCATCGACAAGCAGATCCTCTCCACGGTCGTCGTCTCGACCCCGCTGGCGAAGCCCTCGTTCAGCTACTCGGACACCTCCTCCGTGCAGCGCAACAGCCACAAGTCGTACTTCGTGAACGTCCCGGCGGGCGCCAAGTCCCTCGAGGTCGCCCTCGGCGGACTCGCGGCGGGCAGCCAGACGCGCTTCATCTCGATCCACCCGTACGGCGTGGGCGTCGAGGACAGCGCGACGACCCAGTGCTACCCGAACTACGACAACCCGGCCAACCTGTGCCGCCCCGACCTGCGTTCGTACCCGAACCCGCAGCCGGGCGTCTGGGAGATCGAGGTCGAGTCGCGCCGTACCTCGCCGCTGCTCGACAACCCGTTCAAGCTGGACGTCTCCGTGCTCGGCGCGGCCTTCGACCCCGCGGTCAAGGTCCTGCCCGAGGTCAAGCAGGGCACCCCGGCGCCGGTCCAGTGGACCGTGAAGAACGACGGGGCCGCCATCTCCGGCGGCAAGCTCCAGGGCGGCTCGCTCGGCTCCGCGAAGGTCGCCAAGCCGACCATCGCCAACGGTGAGACCCACACCACCGAGGTCACGATCGGCGAGGGCGTCTCCCGCCTCGACATCGCGATCGGCAAGGTCTCCGACACCGCCGCCGACCTCGACCTGGACGTGTACAAGGACGGCGTCAAGGTCGGCTCCTCCGCCGACGGCGACTCCGAGGAGGCCGTGAGCCTGGTCAACCCGGCCGCGGGCACCTACACCATCGAGGTGTTCGGCTACGCGGTCCCGTCCGGCTCCACCACGTACGACTACCGCGACGTCTTCTACTCGGCCGCCCTGGGCGCCGTCCAGGTCGACGATGCCGCCGCGGTCAACCTCGCCAACGGCGCCTCGGCGACCGTCTCCGCGAACGTGCTCGCCAACAGCGGCACCACGGAGGGCCGTCAGCTCTTCGGCGAGGTCAAGCTGCTCAACGCCCGCGGCACCGCCGCCGGCACCGGCAGCGTGCAGATCGAGAAGGTCCTGCCGTAACCCGGTAGCGGCCTGAAACAGCGGGGGCGGTGCTCGTCACGAGCACCGCCCCCGCCTGTGTTCCCCCTGGTTCCCTCCCCCGGTCCCCTCCCCCGGGTGCGGGACTACTTCCCGAGCGAGCTCAGGTCCTGGGCGTACGTGCCGACCGCGTGGGCGATCACGTCCAGGTTGGTGTCGAAGGCCTTCAGGTCGATGTTCTTCAGGTCGTCGCCCGCCCCGTGGTAGTTCGGGTCGTACGGGGCCCCGGCCGTGCCGCCGTACCGCGCGGCCTGCTCCGGCGTCTTGATGCCCTCGGCTCCGGTGAAGGTGCCGCCGGCCGGGATGCCGTTCGCGATGAACGGGCCGTAGTCGGAGCGGCCGTCGAAGTCACTGCCCTCGTGCGGCTTGCCCTTCTTGTCGAGGAAGCCGTTGATCAGCGCCTCGATCTGCGCGGAGCCGGCCGGCCCGGCACCCTCGCCCGTCCGGTCCGAGTCGTCGCCGTCGTAGACGAACTGCGCCGGGTTCGGCGAGGCGATCATGTCGAAGTTCAGGTAGAGGGCGATGTCCTTCTTCTGCTGCTCGGACAGCTGCGCCACGTAGTGCTCGGAGCCCAGCAGGCCGAGCTCCTCCGCCGACCACCAGGCGAAGCGGACCTTGTTCGCGGTCTGCTTGCCCTTGCCCTTCTTGTTGGCGCCCTCCTCGGCGAGCTTGAGGGCCACCTCCAGCAGGCCGGCCGAGCCCGAGCCGTTGTCGTTGATGCCCGGGCCCTCGGGGACCGAGTCCAAGTGGGCGCCGACCGTGACGACGCGGTCGGAGCGGCCGCCCCTGGTCTCGGCGACCACGTTGCGGGTGGTCTTCTTCACGTGCTCCTGGTCCAGCTCCAGGCGCACGCTCACCTCGCCCTGCGCGGCGGCCGCGGTCAGCGCCTCGCCGTCGGCGAGGGTGATCCCGGCGCTCGGGATGATCCCCTCGGCGGGCGAGGAGAAGGTGCCGCGGACCGGGGTGGTGCCGCTGTGGTTGTAGACGATCACGCCGGTCGCGCCCGCCGCGGCGGCGGCCCGCTGCTTCTCCACGAAGGTGCAGGCCCCGCGCTTGACCAGGGCGATCTTCCCGGTGAAGGCGCCCGCCGGGTAGTCGGCGGCGTCGCAGCCCGGGGTCTCGTCGACCCGGGCGAGGGCGAGCGGGGCGGTCAGGCCGCCGGCCGGGGTGGACTTGGTGAAGGTGAAGGCGGCGGTGGCCAGCTCCCGGGGAGCCCCGCCCCCCGCGCCGCCGAGGACGGTGGTGCGCTCCGTCCTGGTCTGCGCCTCGTAGATGTCGAAGTCCTGGTACGAGACCTGGTACCCGGCCTTCTTCAGCGTGTCGTGGACGTAGGCGGCGGAGGCCGCGTGGCCGGGCGTGCCGGCGGCGCGGTTGCCGCCGTTGGCGTCGGCGATCTGCTGGAACTTCGCCAGGTGGCGGTAGGCCCCGCGGGCGGTGACCTCCTCCACCAGCTCCTTGGCCAGCCGGCCCTCGCGCGGGTGGGCGGAGGCCGGTGCGGCGGCGAGCAGGACGGGCGCGGCGACGGCGGCGGCCGCGAGGGCGGCGAGCGCCGGTATGGACCGGCGGCGGTGGCGGATGGCACGCACGGTAATTCTCCCCGAGTTCGAAGTGCGGATTCCGCGTCCGGATGACGGACACGACAGACCGGACCGTAACCGGCTTCGAACAGGCAAAACGGCCCGTGAGCAGCGGTGCAACACTCCCGCCACGGAGTTGTCACGGGGGTTCACACGGAGAACACCGTCCGCTCCTCGGACAATGGATTGGACAAGGCTCGTGGGGTCGAACGCATGATGGCTTCACGCGCGCCCGCGTCGTACGGAACAAGAGGAGTCACCGTGAGGGTCGGAATCGTCGGAGCCACCGGACAGGTCGGCGGAGTCATGCGCGGCATCCTGGCCGAGCGCAAGTTCCCGGTGGACGAGCTGCGGCTGTTCGCCTCGGCCCGTTCGGCCGGCTCCACCCTCGAGTGGGAGGGCCGGGAGATCACCATCGAGGACGCCTCCACGGCCGACTACTCCGGCCTGGACATCGTGCTCTTCTCCGCGGGCGGCGCCACCTCCAAGGCCCTCGCCGAGAAGGTCGCCTCGCAGGGCGCCGTCGTGATCGACAACTCCTCCGCCTGGCGCCGCGACCCCGAGGTCCCGCTCGTCGTCTCCGAGGTCAACCCGCACGCGATCAAGAACCGCCCCAAGGGCATCATCGCGAACCCGAACTGCACCACGATGGCCGCGATGCCCGTGCTGCGCCCGCTGCACGACGAGGCCGGTCTGACCGCGCTGATCGCCACCACCTACCAGGCCGTGTCCGGCTCGGGCCTGGCGGGCGTCGCCGAGCTCAAGGGCCAGGCCTGCGCCGTCTCCGAGGCCGCCGACCAGCTGACCTTCGACGGCGACGCCGTGGAGTTCCCCGAGCCCGCCGTCTACAAGCGCCCGATCGCCTACAACGTGATCCCGCTCGCGGGCTCGATCGTCGAGGACGGCTCCTTCGAGACCGACGAGGAGCAGAAGCTCCGCAACGAGTCCCGCAAGATCCTGGAGATCCCGGAGCTCAAGGTCTCGGGCACCTGCGTGCGCGTCCCGGTCTTCTCCGGCCACTCCCTCCAGGTCAACGTCCGCTTCGACCGCCCGCTGAGCGTCGAGCGCGCCTACGAGCTGCTGAAGGACGCCCCGGGCGTCGTGCTCTCGGAGATCCCGACCCCGCTCCAGGCCGCCGGCAAGGACGCCTCGTACGTGGGCCGCATCCGCGTCGACGAGACCACCGAGAACGGCCTCGCGCTGTTCCTCTCGAACGACAACCTCCGCAAGGGCGCCGCGCTGAACGCGGTGCAGATCGCGGAGCTGGTCGCCGAGGAGCTGCGCGGCTGATCCCGCGCGCAGGCACGACCGGAGGGCGGCACCGTGACGGTGCCGCCCTCCGGCGTTCCCCGCGGGCCTCAGGGCCGGCGGACCTCGAAGAGGTAGCAGCCGAACTCGGCCGCGCGGACGTGGACGAGCGCGGTGCGCGGGTCCTCGAAGGCCTCGGTCAGCGCCCGCTCGACCACCTCCTCGGGGTCCCCGGCGAGGTCGAGCACCCGCCCGCCGAGGATGTGGCCCGCGGCGTCGTAGCGGCGGGCCGTGCGCAGGGCGCCCGGGTGGGCGAAGGGCAGGCCGGGGTCCGGGTCCGGTCCGCCGCAGTCGGCGGCGTGGATGAACACCGGGCCCTGCTCGTCGTAGGCCCCCGGGTCGGCGCCCGTCTCGGCGGCCCAGCGGCGCAGCGGCGCGTACGCGACGAGGGCGATCCGGTCGCCGGGGACGCTGCGGCGCAGGCAGCAGCGCAGCGGGGCGCCGCCCTCCCGGTCCTCGTACGGGGCGCAGGGCCGCCCGGCGTCGTCGAGGGTGCGCAGGCCGGCGAGGACGGGAGGGGCGATGGCGAGCACGGTGTGTGTGGTCATGGGGTCCAGGGTGCTGCCGGCGGACCGGCCGGGGCTGGCGGAAATCGGACGTCGCGTTCCCAGCCGGCGTTGCGCCCGCGTTTCGCCCGTGGATGACTCCGGCGCGGTGGCGCGGCCCGCGTGGAAGGATGGGCCGGAACGTCACCATCGAAGGAGATGACCGCGTGCCAGGCACGAATCTGACCCGTGAAGAGGCTCAGCAGCGGGCAAAGCTGCTCAGTGTCGACTCGTACGAGATCGAACTCGATCTCAGCGGCGCGCAGGAGGGCGGCACGTACCCCTCCGTGACCACCGTGCGCTTCCAGTCCTCAGAGGCCGGCGCCGAGACCTTCATCGACCTGGTCGCCCCGGCCGTGCACGAGGTCGTCCTCAACGGCAAGTCGCTCGACGTGGCCGCCGTCTTCCGGGATTCCCGGATCGCGCTGGCGCACCTCGCCGCCGGGGCCAACGAGCTCCGCGTCGTCGCCGACTGCGCCTACACCAACACCGGCGAGGGTCTGCACCGCTTCGTCGACCCGGTCGACGAGCAGGCGTACCTGTACACCCAGTTCGAGGTCCCGGACGCGCGCCGCGTGTTCGCGAGCTTCGAGCAGCCCGACCTGAAGGCGACGTTCCGGTTCACCGTGACGGCCCCGGCGGGCTGGACGGTCATCTCGAACTCCCCGACGCCGGAGGTTCCCGCCGACAACGTCTGGCGCTTCGAGCCCACCCCGCGCATCTCCACGTACATCACGGCCCTGATCGTCGGCCCGTACCACGCGGTGCACAGCTCCTACGAGGGCGCGGACGGGCAGTCCGTCCCGCTCGGCATCTACTGCCGTCCCTCGCTCGCCGAGTTCCTCGACGCCGACGAGATCTTCGACGTGACCCGTCAGGGCTTCACCTGGTTCCAGGAGAAGTTCGCGTACGACTACCCCTTCGCCAAGTACGACCAGCTCTTCGTGCCGGAGTTCAACGCGGGCGCGATGGAGAACGCGGGCGCGGTCACCATCCGCGACCAGTACGTCTTCCGCTCGAAGGTGACGGACGCGGCGTACGAGACGCGCGCCGAGACCATCCTCCACGAGCTCGCCCACATGTGGTTCGGCGACCTCGTCACCATGGAGTGGTGGAACGACCTGTGGCTGAACGAGTCGTTCGCCACCTACACCTCCATCGCCTGCCAGGCGTACGCGGAGGGCTCGAAGTGGCCGCACGCCTGGACCTCCTTCGCCAACTCGATGAAGACCTGGGCGTACCGGCAGGACCAGCTGCCCTCCACGCACCCGATCATGGCCGACATCCGTGACCTGGACGACGTCCTGGTCAACTTCGACGGCATCACGTACGCCAAGGGCGCCTCGGTGCTCAAGCAGCTCGTGGCCTACGTCGGCCAGGACGCCTTCTTCAAGGGCGTGCAGGCGTACTTCAAGGCGCACGCCTTCGGGAACACCCGCCTGTCGGACCTGCTGGGCGCGCTGGAGGAGACCTCCGGCCGCGACCTGACCGCCTGGTCGAAGGCGTGGCTGGAGACGGCCGGCATCAACGTCCTGCGCCCCGAGATCGAGACGGACGAGAACGGTGCGATCACCGCCTTCGCCGTCCGCCAGGAGGCCCCGGCGCTGCCCGCCGGCGCCAAGGGCGAGCCGGTCCTGCGCCCGCACCGCATCGCGGTCGGCCTGTACGACCTGACCGCCGGCAAGCTGGTCCGCACGGACCGGATCGAGCTGGACATCGACGGCGGTCTGACCGCCGTGCCGGAGCTGATCGGCCGGACCCGTCCGGCGGTGGTCCTGCTCAACGACGACGACCTGTCGTACGCCAAGGTCCGCCTCGACGAGGTGTCCCTCGCGAACGTCACCGCGCACCTGGGCGACTTCACCGAGTCGCTGCCGCGCGCGCTGTGCTGGGCTTCGGCCTGGGACATGACCCGCGACGGCGAACTGGCCACCCGCGACTACCTCGCCCTCGTCCTGTCGGGCATCGGCAAGGAGTCGGACATCGGCGTCGTCCAGTCGCTGCACCGCCAGGTCAAGCTGGCCGTGGAGCTGTACGCCGACCCGGCGTGGCGCGACCAGGGCCTGGCGATCTGGACGGAGGCCACGCTGGAGCACCTGCGCGCGGCCGAGCCGGGCAGCGACCACCAGCTGGCGTGGGCCCGTGCCTTCGCGGCGACGGCCCGCACCGAGGAGCAGCTGACCTACCTGGCGGCGCTGCTGGACGGCTCGGCGGAGGTCAAGGGCCTGGCGGTGGACACCGAGCTGCGCTGGGCGTTCCTGGAGCGCCTGGTCGCCACCGGCGCGGCCGGGGAGCCGGCCGTCGCGGCCGAGCTGGAGCGGGACAGGACGGCGGCGGGCGAGCGGCACGCGGCGACCGCCCGCGCGGCGGTTCCCACGGCGGAGGCCAAGGCCGCGGCCTGGGCCTCGGTCGTCGAGGGCGAGTCGCTCCCGAACGCGGTGCAGGAGGCGGTGATCGGGGGCTTCGTCCAGACCGACCAGCGCGAGCTCCTCGCCCCGTACACGGAGAAGTACTTCGCGGCGGTCAAGGAGGTCTGGGAGACCCGGAGCCACGAGATCGCCCAGCAGATCGCGGTGGGGCTCTACCCGTCCCTCCAGGTCTCCGCGGAGACCCTCGCGGCGACGGACGCCTGGCTCTCCTCGGCCGAGCCGAACGCGGCCCTGCGCCGCCTGGTCTCGGAGTCCCGCGCGGGCGTGGAGCGCGCCCTGCGCGCCCAGGCGGCGGACGCGGCTGCCGCAGCCCAGGTCTGACCGCAGCCCGGGGCCGGGCGGTGCCGGACCCTCCGGCCCCTCCCGGCCCCGGGCCCGTGCCCTGCGGGGCTGTCCCCTACCCGCCCTTCGCCCGTTCCCTGGGGCTCCGCCCCAGACCCCGCGCCTCAAACGCCGGCGGGGCTGAATTTTGCCGCTGCGCGGCAAACTCAGCCCGCCCGGCGTTTGAGGGCACGGGCGCGGAGCGCACGTACGGGTCCGGGCAGCGCCCGGGGAACGGGCGAAGGGCGGGTAGGGGACTTCGGCCCGCGCAGCGGCACCCCGCCGCGCGGCTACGGGCGGCCGTCGGCGACGGCCCGTAGGGCCGCCAGGACATGGGCCACCGCAGGGGCCGACTCCGAGCCCCGCCGCAGGGCGGCGATGACGTGCCGGGTCGGCCGGTCGTGGGGCAGCCCGCGTACGGCGACGCCCGCGGCACGGCTCGCCACCATGCGGGGAACCAGGGCGACCCCCATCCCGGCCTCCACCATGGCCAGGATCGCGGTCCAGCCGGAGGCCGAGTGCGCCTGCTCGGGCACGAACCCGGCCGCCTCGCACGCATTGCGGGTGATCTCCGACCAGGGCCCGGAGCCGCCGTAGATCCACGGATCCCCGGACAGGTCCGCGAGCCGCAGCTCCGCGGCACCGGCCAGCGCGTGGTCCGGGGGCAGGGCCACGTCGAGGGGGTCCTCCAGCAGGGTCCGGCGGGTGAAACGGGGATCGCGGGCGGTCGGGGCGTGGGCCGCCAAGGACAGCGCCAGGTCCACGACCCCGGCGGACAGTAGCTCGTAGGACTCGGCCGCCTCGGTCTCCCGTACGCGGACCTCCACCCCGGGGTGCGAACGCCTCAGGGCGGCGACCGCCGGGACCACGAGGACCGGTACGGCGGTGGAGAAGGCGCCGATCCGCACCTCCCCCGCCTCCCCCGCGAGGTATCCGGTGAGCTCCGCGTCGGCCCGCTCGAGCTGCGCGAACACGGCCTCCGCGTGCCGCAGTACGAGGTGGGCGGCGTCGGTGAGCCGGACCCGGCGGCCCTGGGCCTCCAGCAGCGGGACCCCCAGCGCCCTGGCCAGGTTGGTCAGCTGCTGCGAGACGGCCGAGGGCGTCATGTGCAGCGCCTCGGCCGTCGCGGTCACGGTCCCCTGCTCGGAGAGGGTCCGCAGGATCCGCAGCTTCTTGATGTCCCACTCGATCATGGGACCGAACCTACCGCCGGGCACCCAGACCCACGCCGCCCAGGATCAGCGCCATGCACAGGAGCTGGGTCGGGCCGGTGGTCTCGCCGAGGATCAGCAGGCCGAGACCGGCGACGCAGACGGGCTGGAGGTAGTAGACGACTCCGGCGCGGGCGGCGCCGATCATCGAGACGGCCTTGTTCCAGGCGAAGAAGGCGACGGCGGAGGAGAAGACGCCGACGTACAGGAGCATGCCGGTGGTGGAGGGGGTGACCTGGAAGCCGCCCTGGACTCCGACGGAGACGGCGTAGGCGGGGGCGAGCATCAGCGCGCCGAGGACGAAGGTGGTGAGGAGGAAGGCGAGTCCGCCCAGTTCGGCGGGCTTGCGCTTGAGGAGGGCGCTGTACGTGGCGAAGGACAGGGCGGCTGCGAACATCCACAGGTCGCCCGCGGCGAAGTCGAAGCGGATCGATCCCTTGCCGACCAGGAGGAGCACGCCGAGGGCGGCCAGGGCCAGGCCGAAGGTGCGCCGGGCGCCGAGCCGTTCGCCGCCGAGCCGGGCGTACAGGGCCATGATGACCGGCGAGGCCGCCATGATCATGCCCATGTTGGAGGCGGAGGTGGTCAGGCCGGCCTGGTGGACGAGGGTGTTGTAGAGGGTGACGCCGAAGAGGGTGGCCAGGGCGATGTAGCCGAAGTGCTCGCGGATCAGGGCCCGCTGCTGCCAGGCCTGCCGGGCGGCGAAGGGGGCGACGGCCAGGGTGGCGATCACCCAGCGCCAGAAGACGGCCTGGACGGGCGGGATGCTGTCGGCCATGCCGCGGGTGGCGACGAAGCTGCCGGACCAGACCACCGTCGCGAGCAGGGCGAGGAGGACGCCGAGACCGGCGGCCCCCTTCTTCGCCCTGCCGGGCGCTGCTTCCTGCTGAACGGTGCGGACTCGGTCCATGACGGCCACGGTGTGTCTCCCCCTCGGAGTTTCGGAGTGTCGGTGCGTTTGGTTCGTTGGTCTACCGTCGCACCGAGGCACCCGTCAGGTCCATCGAAACATTTCGATCGGTTTCTTCAGTAGAACTGAACGGTTCGGCCTTGGGGCGGGGCGCGTCCGCCCTGCCCGCCGCAAGCTGCCCGGCGACGGTGGCACCGAAGGCGATCGCCATGCCCAGCACCTGCACCGGGGAGAGCGCCTGCCCCAGGGCGGCCCAGCCGATGACGGCGGCGCTGAGCGGCGAGAGCGGACCGAGGAGGGTGACGGAGGTGGCGCCGAGCTGTCCGATGCCGCGGAACCAGAGCAGGTACGCGATGCCGGTGTTGATCAGCATCATGTAGCCGTAGCCGAGGAAGGCCTTGCCGTCGAGCGCCGGCGGCGCACCCTCCACCAGTGCGGCGATCGGAAGGATGATCAGGCCGCCCGCGGTGAGCTGCCAGCCGGTCATGGCCAGCGGGCCGACACCCTCCGGGCGCCCCCACCGCTTGGTCATGACGGTGCCCGCGGCCATCGAGGCGGAGGAGACCACGCCGGCCACCACCCCGACCAGGTCGAGCTGCGCCTGCGCGGTCAGCACCACCATGCTGACGCCGAAGGCCGCCACGACGGCGGCGAGCACGGTCCGCAGCCGGGCCCGCTCGCCCAGCAGGAGGGCGGCGAGCCCCACGACGAAGAGCGGCCCCGCGGAGCCCAGGACGGCCGCGACCCCGCCGGGCAGGCGGTAGGCGGAGAGGAACAGGAGCGGGAAGAAGGCGCCGATGTTGAGTCCGCCGAGGACGGCGGCCTTCCACCACCACTGCCCCGTGGGCAGCTTGCGGGCGAGGGCGGTGAGCAGCAGTCCGGCGGGCAGGGCGCGCATCACGCCGGTGAACAGCGGCCGGTCGGGCGGCAGCAGCTCGGAGGCCACGGCGTAGGTGGAGCCCCAGGAGATGGGGGCCAGGGCGGTCAGGGCGAGGGTGGCGATGCGCTTCACGGCGGGTGCTCCTCCGGCAGGACGAGTGGCTCGAGCGGGTAGCTCACTTGGAAGTAGCTTAGCACTAAGCTACTTTCCTGCAAGCAACTTTCTTGCCAACGAACAAGCGGAAGCCGGATACTGCGCCCATGACCGACAAGGACCCCGTCGACGCCGTCGACGCGATCGCCGAGCAGTGGTTCGCGGTGCGACCCGATCTGGACACCACGCCCATGGCCGTCTTCGGCCGGATCTACCGGATCTCCAAAGCCATGGGCGATGCCATGGAGAAGACCTACGGCCGCTACGGGATCGGGCGCGGGGAGTTCGACGTGGTGGCCACGCTGCGCAGAAGCGGAACCCCGTACACCCTCTCGCCCCGCCAGCTCTCGGCCACGCTGATGCTCACCACGGGCGGGATGACGGGACGGCTGGACAAACTGGAGAAGGCCGGGCTGCTGTGCCGCAACCCCGATCCGGACGACCGGCGGGGACTGCGGGTGACCATCACCGACCGGGGCCTCGCCCTCATCGACGAGGCGGTCGAGGCGGGTCTGGAGGTGCAGCGCGAGGCGCTGACCGGGCTGGACGCGACGGAGGTCGCAACGCTCACCGCGCTGCTGCGCAAGGTGATGGCGGGGGTCCCGTAGCGGATCCGGGTACGACGAGGCGCCGGGGGTCCTTACGGACCACCGGCGCCCCGGAATTCGAGCCTTCGGTCAGGCTTAGTTCTGCGTCTTGCGCGACTTGTCGAGGACCATCACCAGACCGGCGATGACCAGGAACAGCACGATCGGCGCGGCCACGTAGAGGCCGAGCGTCTCGCCGACGCTCAGGCCCGGACCCGGGTCGTCGCCGTCGTCACGGGTGAGCGCGAGGGCGGGAGACGTCATCAGCAGCATCATCAGCGTCGTTCCGGCCGTGACGGCGCCGGCGCGCAGAGCGTTCTTCTTGTCCACGGTGCAAACGTAGCGAACACCTAAACGCCGCGCGCGCCCGGGGGTGCCGTACGGGTCTCCACCGCCCCCCGCACCGCCTCCAGCAGGGCGTTCGCCCGCGGCGAGGCGGCCAGCGCCTCCAGGGTCAGCGGTCGCCCGTCCGGGTCGGCGACGGGGAGCCGCCAGTTGGGGTACTGGTCCCAGGTGCCGGGCAGGTTCTGCGGCCGCCGGTCCCCCACCGCGTCGGGCAGCCAGACCCCGACCAGCCGGGCCGGGGTGCGCAGCAGGAACCCGTACAGGGACCGTACGGCGGCCTCCTCGCCCTTGGTGTCGAGCCCGAGGTCCTCCAGTACGTCCATCCAGCGCGCGGTGTCGGCCTCGTCCTCGGCCCGCTCCCGCTCGGCCGGGCGGGTCAGCAGGCCGAGCCGGTCGCGCAGTTCCACGTGGGAGCCGGCCAGTTTGGCGGCCGTGGGCGGCAGGTCGTGGGTGGTCACGGTGGCCAGGCAGTCGGCCCGCCAGCGCTCCGGCGCCAGCGGCTCCCCGTCGCCGCCCCAGTCCCGCTCGAACCACAGCACCGAGGTGCCCAGCACCCCGCGCCGGGCCAGCGCCTGACGGACCCCCGGCTGCACGGTGCCGAGGTCCTCGCCGATGACCAGGGCCCCGGCCCGGTGCGCCTCCAGGACCAGCAGGGCGAGCATCGCCTCCCCGTCGTACGCGACGTACGCGCCTTCGGCGGGCGGGGTCCCCTCCGGGATCCACCAGAGCCGGAACAGTCCCATGACGTGGTCGATGCGCAGGGCGCCCGCGTACCGGAACACCCCCCGCAGCAGGGACCGCAGCGGCGCGTACCCGGTGGCCGCCAGCCGGTCGGGCCGCCACGGGGGCAGCCCCCAGTCCTGGCCGCGCGCGTTGAAGGCGTCCGGCGGGGCGCCGACGGAAACGGCCCGGGCGTAGTGCGGGGCTCCGAAGGGGGCTCCGGTGGCGTCCGAACCCTCCGGATGCACCCCGACGGCCAGGTCGTGCACGATGCCGACCGCCATCCCGGCCTCCTTCGCGGCCCGCTGGGCCCCGGCGAGCTGGGCGTCCGTCAGCCAGACCAGCCAGCGGTGGAAGTCGGCCCGGGACTCCGGGTCCTCCCCGGCGTGCGCGGCGCACCAGGCGGCGTGCCGGTCCAGCTCCGCCCCCTGCTCGGCGCGGAACTCCGCGTAGGCCGCCTCCCGTTCGGGGCTCCGCGGCACGGTGTACAGCAGCTCCAGGGCGGCCCGCTTGAGGGCCCAGACGGCGTCCCGGTCGATCAGCGCACCCTTCTCCAGGACTCCGCGCCGCAACTCCGCCCCCCGGTCGGCCAGTTCCGCGAGGGCGGCCCGGTCCGGGCAGTCGGCGTACTCGGGGACGTCCTCGATCCGCAGGTGCACCGGGTCGGGGAAGCGGCGCGAGGACGGCCGGTACGGGGAGGGGTCGCTCGGGGTGCCGGGCACGCTCGCGTGCAGCGGGTTGACCTGGACGAAGCCGGCTCCGTGCACGCGGCCCGCCCAGCGCGCCAGCTCCGCCAGGTCGCCCAGGTCGCCCATGCCCCAGGAGCGTTCGGAGAGCAGCGAGTAGAGCTGGACGAGCAGCCCGTGGGTGCGTTCCGGGGCCGCCGGGGCCCGGTCGGGGGCCACGATCAGGGTGGCGGTGGCGGTGCGGCCGTCCGGCGCCTCGGCGCGGATCCGGTGCACGCCGAGCGGCGGCTCCCCCGCACCGGCCGCGTTCCAGGCCGCCGCCGGCTCCGCGCCCTCCGACGCCCCGCCCCCGTCCCCCTCTGCCTCCAGCACGGTCCGGGTCCCGGGCGGGAGCGCGCCCAGCTCCACCGGCGGCCGGGAGCCGGACCACCACACCAGCACGCGCGGCAGCAGCCGGTGCACCGCGTCGTGTTCGGCCGCGGCCAGGTCCGCCCGTACGGACTCCGGGGTGTCCGTGTTCACCCCCAGCTGCCGCAGGACGGCGGCGACGGTGGCCTCCGGGACCCGGAGGGTGACGTCCTCGGCGGGCTGGTAGGTGGTGGCGACTCCGTACAGGGCCGCGAGCCGGGCGAGGTCGTCCATCAGGTTCCTTGTCGTCTAGTCACCCGCGGCGGCCGCCGCGGCATGGGTGGTCGGCTCGCTGGTCAGCGGGGCCTCGCAGGCGAGCGGGGGCTCACTGGTCAGCGGCGCGTGCGCGGCGTCGGCGAGCGACGGCTCGCTGGTGAGGGTCCGTTCGTCGGGTCCGGACTGCGCCGGCAGGTGGGCGAGCGGCGGACGCCGTTTCCGGTCGGATATGGCGGTGGTGGCGGTGCTGGTCTTCGCGGTCTTGGTGTTCACCGGCAGGCACTCCTTCGTGCGTGAGGGTCGGTCAGGACCCGTGGATGGCTCCCACTGTGTCGGTCCGTACGCCGTCCGCGCACCACCGACAGCGGAAATTCTCCTGTGCGGACGGCGAATTCGCACAGACGTGCCTGCATGCGCGCCGCGCACGGGAGGTGTTGCGGAGTTCCGTGCCGATCACCACGCGTCCGGAGCCACCGGCCCTGGCGTGCGGGAACGTCGGGAACACCCTCCGGCGCGCGGCCGGGAGAACACCCCAGCCATACCCAGTCGGCCGCACCGCATTCCTGCCCGATCCAGGTCAGATCACCCGCGGGCGTTGACACCCCTGCCGTACGGATGGTGGGGTCTGGCTCATTCGTACGAGCGGGGGACGACTCGGGACGGGGTGGCTCCGTGCAGACCAGAGCCGGCAAGCGGGCCACGGCAACGGCCGCGGCGGTCGCCGTCATCGGCGCACTGCTGAGCGGTTCGGCCGTGGTGGGTCCCCCCGCCGCCTTCGCCGCCCCGACCGTGCCGGACGGCCCCGCCGCCCTGGACGCTCCCACCGGCCCGGATGCTCCCCCGGCGCCCGCGACCGGCGCCGTTCCCGCGGCGCTGCGCGACCCGGCGCCCGTACCCGCGACCGCGCCCGTGCTCGGCCCCGGCGCCGATCCGGGGGCCGCCGCCTCCGGGGGGCCCGCCGTGTGGCCGCGGCCGCAGTCGATGGCCGCCGATCCGGCGCGCGCGGTCCCGCTGGGCGCCGAGGCCGTGCTCGTGCTGCCCGCGGGCGTGGACCCGTACGCCGCCCGGGTGGTGCGCGACGCCCTGCGCGGGGCGGGCGTACGGACCCTGCACGAGCGGGCCGAAGGGGAACAACTGCCCGGCGCCGGACCCGTCGTACGGCTCCAGGGACCGGAAGCAGAGCGGGCCCTGCGGGCCCTGGGCGCGGACGCGGCCGGCGACCTGCCGGCCGGCGGCTACCGGCTCGCGGTGGGCCGCGACGGGGGGCGGGACACGGTCGCGCTGGCCGGCACCGGGGACGACGGATTGTTCCACGCGGCGCAGACCCTGCGTCAGCTGCTCGCCACGGGCGGCGGGAAGGTCCCCGGAGTCCTCGTACGGGACTGGCCGTCCGCGCCCGTGCGCGGCATCACGGAGGGGTTCTACGGGACTCCCTGGACGGCCGCCCAGCGGCTCGCGCAGGTGGAGTTCATGGGCGCCACCAAGCTGAACCGGCTGCTCCTCGCGCCCGGTGACGACCCGTACCGGACCACGGAATGGCGCCGCGACTACCCGGCGGCGCAGGCGGCCGAGCTGCGGGAACTGGCCGACCGGGCCCGCGCCAACCAGGTGGTGCTCGCCTGGGCCGTGGCCCCCGGGCAGTCGATGTGCCTGGCCTCCTCGGCGGACCGGGCGGCGCTCGCCCGCAAGCTGGACGCCATGTGGGACCTCGGGTTCCGCGCGTTCCAGGTGCAGTTCCAGGACGTCAGCTACACCGAGTGGGGCTGCCGGGCCGACCGGGAGCGGTACGGCAAGGGCCCGGCGGCCGCCGCGAAGGCGCACGCGGAGGTGGCGGGCGAGCTGGCCGCACACCTGGCCCGGCGCTACCCGGGGGCGCCCGCCCTGTCGCTGCTGCCGACGGAGTACTACCAGGAGGGCCCGACGCCCTACCGGAGCGCGCTGGCCGAGGCCCTGGACGACCGGGTGGAGGTCGCCTGGACGGGGGTCGGCGTGGTGCCGCGCACGATCACCGGTCCGGAACTGACCGGGGCGCGCTCGGCCCTCGGGCAGCACCCGCTGGTCACCATGGACAACTACCCCGTCAACGACTGGGAACCGGGCCGGATCTTCCTCGGCCCCTACGCGGGACGCGACCCGGTGGTCGCGGGCGGCTCGGCGGCCGTGCTGGCCAACGCCATGCCCCAGGGCACCCTGTCGCGCATCCCGCTGTTCACCGCGGCGGACTTCACCTGGAACCCGCGCGGCTACCGGGCCGCCGACTCCTGGGCGGCGGCCGTCTCCTCGCTCGCCGGACCCGACCCCAGGGCCCGGGAAGCACTGGCCGCGCTGGCCGGGAACAACGCCTCCTCCGGCCTCGCCCAGCCCGAGTCCGCCTACCTGGTCCCCCTGATGGAGGAGTTCTGGCGGGCCCGCAGCTCCGGCGACCCGGCGGCGGGCGACCGGCTGCGCGCCGCCTTCCGCGTGCTGCGCGAGGCCCCGGAGCGGCTGCCCGCGCTCGCCGGGGAGGCAGGGCCCTGGCTCTCGCGGCTCGCGCGCTACGGAGCCGCCGGCGAACTGGCCCTCGACGTCCTCCAGGCGCAGGCCCGCGGGGACGGGGCCGCGGCCTGGCAGGCCTCGCAGGCGCTCACCGCCGCCCGCGCGGCGCTGTCCGGGGCGGATGCCGCCCGGGTCGACAAGGCCGTGCTCGACCCCTTCCTCGCACGGGCCGCCGCCGAGGCCGACGCCTGGACCGGCGCGGCCCGCCGGTCCGGCACGGTGACCCGGCAGGCCGACGCCTGGACGGTCCAGCTGTCGGACACCCGGCCGGTGTCGGTGGTGACCGTGATGACCGACCCGCTGCCGCCCGGCAGCCGGGGCGCCGCGATCGAGGCCCACGTACCGGGAGAGGGCTGGCGCAAGGTCGCGGAAGCGGCGGCCTCGGGCTGGACCCAGGCCGACGTGGGCGGGCTGCGGGCCGACGCGGTCCGGCTCGTCTGGTCGGGGCCGGCTCCGGCCGTGCACGGCGTGGTCCCGTGGACCGCGGACGGCCCGGAGGCCCGCTTCGAGCTGGCGCGGAGCGTGGACGCGGAGATCGGCGGGGCCGCGCAGCGGATCCCGGCGGAGCTGTCCGCGCTGCGTCCCGGCGAGGTCCGCGGCCCCCTGTCGGCGACCCCGCCGCCGGGGATCTCCGTACGCCTGCCGGAGACGGCCGCGGCCGCGCGCGGTACGACGGCGGCCGTGCCGGTGGAGGTCACGGTGGCGGCGGGCACCGCCCCGGGCACCTACGCGGTCCCGGTCACCTTCGGCACCGAGACGCACACGCTGCAGGTCCGCGCCCATCCGCGCACGGCCGGGCCGGATCTGCTGCGCACCGCGGCGGCCTCGTCCTCGGCCGACGAGACCCCGGACTTCCCCGCGGCGGGGGCGCTGGACGATTCCCCGGCCACGCGGTGGTCCTCGCCCGCGGTGGACGGGGCGTGGTGGCAGGCGGAGCTGGCGGCTCCGGCGCGGGTCGGGCTGCTGCGGCTGCGGTGGCAGGAGGCGTACCCGTCGCGCTTCCGCGTCGAATCTTCGCCCGACGGGGTCGTCTGGCATCCGTCCGCGACGGTCGAGTCCCGCGGCGGGGTCGACTCCGTCCGCCTCGATCCGGCGGCCGGGCCGGCCCGCTTCCTCCGCGTCACCTGCGAGACCCGGGCCACCCGCTACGGCTGCAGCCTCCTGAACGCGGAAGCCTTCGCCCTGGCCCCGTAGCGACGCCGGGAACCCTGCGGGGCCGTCCCCTACCCACCCTTCCCCCGTTCCCCGGGCTCCGCCCGGACCCGTACGTGCGCTCCGCGCCCGTGCCCTCAAACGCCGGGCGGGCTGAGTTTGCCGCGCAGCGGCACGGGCACGGGCGCGGGCCCGCTACGAGGCGACCGCCGCCGTCGCGGGGGCCGGGAGGCCGATGCGGTCCAGGGCGTCCTCCGCCCCGTACGGCTGGAGGTACGGCATCCAGCACGGATCCCGGTGCCCCGTCCCGATGATCCGCCAGGCCAGCCCCGACGGCGGAGCCGGCTGGTGCCGCAGCCGCCAGCCGAGGTCGACGAGGTGCCGGTCGGCCTTGACGTGGTTGCAGCGGCGGCACGCGGCGACGACGTTGTCCCAGGCGTGCTGACCGCCCCGGCTCCGCGGGACGACGTGGTCGACGCTGGTGGCGACGGCCCCGCAGTACATGCAGCGCCCGCCGTCGCGGGCGAAGAGCGCGCGGCGGGTGAGTGGAACGGGCCCCCGGTAGGGGACCCGCACGAAGCGCTTGAGCCGAACCACGCTGGGCGCGGGGACGGCCCTTGTCGCGCTGTGCAGAAAGGCGCCGGATTCTTCCAGGGAGACGGCTTTGTTCTCCAGGACGAGGACGAGCGCGCGACGGAGCGGTACGACGCCGAGGGGCTCGTACGACGCGTTGAGGACCAGGACGTGCGGCACGGACTGCCTCCTATAACGCCGGCGGCGCGTGGCTCGCGCCGGGACGATCTGTTTTCCAGTCTCCCCTTACGGCTGGTCGAAGCGCCACCACGCACCCGTAACGGGTCCGAGGTGTTTTCGACCACAGCGGCTTCATCCCCGCGTGAGTCTGGTCTCTCCCTCGAACAAGGCAACAAGTCCGGGCAAGTGCCCCGTTAGGGTGGATGGTCTGCTCGCCCCACCCCTACCGCGGGCAGGACGCTACATCTGGAGGTTCCCGCCGTGCCCTGGCCTGCCGCACTGCTCCCGCTCGCAGCCGACAACCCGGACGCGTCCGAAACGATCAGAGAAACCCACGAGAGCGTCACGAACGCGGCCAGTTTCATCGAGGAGAACTGGGCCGGATGGCTGGCCCTGGGCCTGCGGATCCTCCTCATCCTGGTCGCCGCCTTCGCCCTGCGTTCGGTGGTCCGCAAATCGCTGACCAAGCTGATCACCCGGATGAACCGCGGCGCCGACGCCGTCGAGGGCACGGCCCTGAGCGGGCTGCTGGTCAACGCCGAGCGGCGCCGCCAGCGGTCCGAGGCCATCGGCTCGGTGCTGCGCTCGGTGGCCTCGTTCCTGATCCTCGGCACGGCGGCCCTGATGGTGCTCGGCGCGCTCGACATAAACCTGGGGCCGCTGCTGGCGAGTGCCGGTGTGGCCGGTGTGGCGATCGGTTTCGGCGCCCGGAACCTGGTCACGGACTTCCTGTCCGGCGTGTTCATGATCCTCGAGGACCAGTACGGCGTCGGTGACAAGATCGACGCCGGGGTGGCCTCGGGCGAGGTCGTCGAGGTGGGGCTGCGCGTCACCAAGCTGCGCGGCGACAACGGCGAGATCTGGTACGTCCGCAACGGCGAGATCAAGCGGATCGGCAACCTCAGCCAGGGCTGGGCCACGGCGAACGTCTCGGTGCAGGTCAAGCCCACCGAGAGCCTCTCCCGCATCCGCGAAGTGATCAAGGAGATCGCCGACACCATGGCCAAGGAGTCCCCGTGGGACGAGCGGCTGTGGGGTCCGGTGGAGGTGCTGGGCCTGGACGAGGTGCTGCTGGCCTCCATGTCGGTGTCGGTGTCGGCGAAGACGATGCCGGGCCAGCAGTTCGCCGTGGAGCGCGAGCTGCGCTGGCGGATCAAGGACGCCTTCGACGCCGCGGGCATCGGGATCGTCGGGGGCCTGCCGCTGCCCGAGGAGGAGGCGGCCCCGGCCGACCCCTCGGCCTCGGTCGCCCCGCCGTCGGCCCTGGCGAACCCGGCCTCCCCGCAGTCCATGGCCACCGCGGAGATCCCGCCGCCGGCCGCGGGCGGTGCGGTGTCCGGACCGCGCATCACGAAGTAGGGCCGCTCACGCCCGTACGACACGTACGACACGTACGAACGCCACTGCCCCCGTAGGTCCGACCTGCGGGGGCAGTGGTGTACCCAGCGGTGTACGCAGTGCCATTGACACGAGCGACCCACCAATAGGAAACTTACCTAACAGTTCACCCCGGTGAGAGAGAAGTCACCCCATGCCCGCCACCCCCGGTACGCCCAGCCTGTTGCGCGCCCTGAACGACCGGGCCGCGCTCGAGCTCCTGCTGACGCACGGCCCCCTGTCCCGGACCCGGATCGGGCACCTCACCGGCCTCTCGAAGCCCACCGCCTCCCAGCTCCTGGCCCGCCTGGAGGCCGCCGGGCTCGTCGTCGCCACCGGCACCGCCACCGGCCGCCCCGGCCCGAACGCGCAGCTCTACGCCGTCAACGCCACGGCCGCCCACGTCGCCGGACTCGACGTCACCCCGGGCCGGGTCCTCGCCTCCGTCGCCGACCTGGCCGGCGAGGTGGTCGGCAGCCACGAGCTGCCCCACGCCGAGGGCACCGGGCCGGTCGCCCAGGTCACCCGCGCCCTCGGCGAGGCCGTCAAGGACGCCGGGCTGCACCTCGCCGACATCCACCGGGTGGTCATCGCGACCCCCGGCTCCTTCGACCCCCGCACCGGGGTGCTGCGCTACGCCGACCACCTGGAGGGCTGGCACTCCCCCACGCTCCTCGAAGAGCTCGCCGCGGCCCTGCCGATGCCGGTCGAGTACGAGAACGACGTGAACCTCGCCGCCGTCGCCGAGCAGCGGCTCGGTGCCGCTCGCGGGCACGAGGACTTCGTCCTGCTGTGGAACGAGGAGGGCCTCGGGGCCGCCCTCGTGCTCGGCGGCCGGCTGCACCGCGGCTGGACCGGCGGCGCCGGGGAGATCGGCTTCCTGCCGGTCGCCGGGCACCCGCTGGTCCGCCGGGTCACCGAGGTCAACTCCGGCGGCTACCAGGAGCTGGCCGGCGCGCAGGTGCTGCCCGCGATGGCGGCCCGGCTCGGCGTCGAGGCGCCGCCGGCCGCCGCGGCCGGGGCCGGTTCGGTGCACGGTGCCGTGCACGGGGCCGAGTCCGGGGCCATGGTCGAAGCGGCGGCCGCGCTGCTGGCCCAGGCCGCCGCCGCACCCGAGGGGCCCCACCTGGAGCTCCTGCGGGAGTACGCCACCGCCCTCGCCACCGGACTCGCCTCGCTGGTCGCCGTACTGGACCCGGAGATCGTGATCCTCTCCGGTGCGCTGACCATCGCGGGCGGGGAACCGCTGCGCGAACTCCTCGAAGCCGAGCTCGCAGACCTCGCACCGTCCCGGCCCCGGCTGGTGACCGGCGAGGTCCGCGAACGGCCCGTACTGCGCGGGGCGCTGGAAAGCGCCCTCGCCGCCACCCGCGACGAGGTCTTCGACACCTCCCGCCGCTGAACCGCACCACCGGCACGACCCGCACCACCCGCACCACCCGCACCACCCGCACGATCCCGCACCGATTCGCCCCTGCACGAGCCCCGGCGCACGCAGCCCCGCACAGCACACCCGTACCACCTGCCCCGCCCCGTACCTCCCCCGCGTGAGCCCGTACCGCTCCTCCCTCACCCCTCCAGGAAGTCCCCCCGCGCAGAGAGTGACTCCGTCATGCCCAGAATCAACCGCCTGACCGCCGCCGCCACCGCCGTCGCCGCGATATCCGTGCTCGCCACCGCGTGTACGGGCTCCGCCTCCAACACGGCCGCCGACGACCCGAAGAAGGAAGTCACCCTCAACTTCTGGCACGGCTGGTCCGCCCCCAGCGAGGCGAAGGCCATCGAGGAGAACATCGCCCGGTTCCAGAAGGCGCACCCGAACATCAAGGTCAACGTCACGGGCAACATGACGGACGACAAGATCAACCAGGCGCTGCGCGCCGGCGGCGACAAGGCCCCCGACGTGGTCGCCTCCTTCACCACCGACAGCGTCGGCAAGTTCTGCAACACCGGCGCCTTCACGGACCTGAACCCCTTCCTGAAGAAGTCCGGGATCGAGAAGGAGAAGGTCTTCCCCAAGACCCTGCTCCAGTACACCCAGTTCAACGGCAACCAGTGCACGCTGCCGCTGCTGAACGACGCGTACGGCCTCGTCTACAACAAGACCGCCTTCGCCGCCGCCGGGATCACCGAACCGCCCAAGACCTGGAGCGAGTTCGTGGCCGTCGCGCAGAAGCTGACCAAGGCCAAGGGCGATTCGTACGAGCAGCTCGGCATCATGCCCACCTTCCACGGCTACGAGACCTCCCCGCAGCGCCTCGCCGCCCTGTGGAGCCCGACGTACTTCGACGCCGACGGCAAGTCCAACCTGGCCAAGGACCCCGCCTTCGCGAAGATGCTGACCGCACAGAAGGACCTGGTCGCCAAGCTCGGCGGGTACGAGAAGCTGGAGAAGTTCCGCACCACCTTCGGTGACGAGTGGAGCGCCGAGCACCCCTTCCACCTGGGCCTGGTCGCCATGCAGATCGACGGCGAGTGGCGCGCGAACATGGCGAAGGAAGCCGGGGTGAAGTTCGAGATCGGGACCGCGCCGATGCCCGTCCCGGACGAGCAGGCCGCCGACTACGGCAAGGGCTACCTCTCCGGCACGATCATGGGCATCGCCTCCGGCAGCAAGAAGCAGAACGCCGCCTGGGAGCTGGCGAAGTACATGACGACCGACACCGACGCCGTCGTGGAGTTCGCCAACTCCATCCACAACGTGCCTTCCACGCTGGCCGCCCTGGAGTCCCCGAAGCTCCAGGTGAGCCCGGAGTTCAAGACGTTCATCGACATCGCCAAGCACCCGAAGTCGACCACCACCCCCGCCCAGGTGGACGGCGGCACCTACCAGCTGACCTTCACGGACTTCGCGTACGCGGTCGAGAAGGGCGACGTCGCGGACATCCCGGCCGGTCTCGCCAAGACCGACCAGCAGATCGACACGGACATCGCGAAGGCGAAGTAGCCCGATGGCCGGCACCCTCTCCCCCGAACTGCGCACGAGGCGCCGCAGGTCCTCCCTGCGCACGGCGGCCTTCATGTCGCCCTGGCTGATCGGGTTCGGCGTCTTCTTCGCCTACCCGCTCGCCTCCACCGTCTACTTCTCCTTCACCAAGTACGACGGCTTCCGCCCGCCCGTCTTCAACGGGCTGGACAACTGGACCTACGTCTTCTCCGACCTGCCGATGTTCTGGCCGGCCATGCGCAACACCCTGTGGCTGGTCGTGATCATGGTCGCCTGCCGGGTCGCCTTCGGTCTCGGCATCGGCCTGCTCATCACGAAGATCAAGATGGGCACGGGCGTCTTCCGCACCCTGTTCTACCTGCCCTACCTGGCCCCGCCGGTGGCGGCCACGCTGGCCTTCGTCTTCCTGCTCAACCCCGGCACCGGACCGGTCAACATCCTGCTGGAATCGGTCGGACTGCCCGCGCCGGGCTGGTTCACGGACGCCTCCTGGTCCAAGCCCGCGCTGACCGCGCTCGCGGTCTGGGGGATCGGCGACCTGATGGTCATCTTCATGGCCGCGCTGCTCGACGTACCGCGCGAGCAGTACGAGGCCGCCGAGCTGGACGGAGCCGGGCCGCTGGCGCGGTTCCGCCACATCACCCTGCCGAACATCTCGCCGATCATCCTGTTCGCGGTGGTCACCGGGGTCATCGGGGCGATGCAGTACTACACCCAGCCCCTCGTGGCCGGGAAGGTGGCCTCCGGCGTGATCGGCGGCTCGGGCCAGCAGTTCGAGCCCGGCTACCCCGAGAAGTCCACCCTGACCCTCCCCCAGGTCATCTACAACGTCGGCTTCCAGCGCTTCGACTACGGCACCGCCTGCGCGGTCGCCCTGGTGCTGTTCGCCCTCTCCATGGCCTTCACCGCGCTGCTGATGCGGCGGCGCGGCGGGCTGATCGAGGCAGGTGACTGAGGATCATGAGCCAGACCATCACCCGGGGCACCGGGCGCGCCGCGCCCCCCGCCCCGCCCGGCGCCCCCGAATCCGCGCGGGCCGTGCGCACCGCGCGCCGCGCGGCCGCCCTGAACTGGATCGCCGTGCACTCCCTCGGCGTCGCGGCGGCGCTCTTCTTCGTACTGCCCTTCGTCTTCCTCTTCCTGACCTCGGTGATGAGCGACCAGCAGGCGCTGACCCGCGACCTGTGGCCGCGCACCTGGGAGTGGGGCAACTACGCGAAGGTGTGGGACACCCCCGGCTTCCTGACCTGGTGGCGCAACACCCTGATGTACGCGGGCCTCGGCACCCTGCTGAGCGTGGTCTCCTCGCTGCCCGTCGCCTACGCGCTCGCCAAGTTCCGCTTCCGCGGCCGGCGGCTGTCGCTGATGCTGGTCATCGCCATGATGATGCTGCCGCCCCAGGTGGTCGTCATCCCGATGTACCTCTTCTGGGCCAAGCAGCTGGACCTCTCCGGCACCCTGTGGCCGCTGATCATCCCGATGGCCTTCGGCGACGCCTTCTCCATCTTCCTGCTGCGCCAGTTCCTGCTGACCATCCCCGACGAGTACCTGGACGCGGCGAAGGTCGACGGCTGCGGCGAGCTGCGCACCCTGCTGCGGGTCGTCCTGCCGATGGCGAAGCCCGGGATCGCGGCCGTGGCGCTGTTCCAGTTCTTCTACGCCTGGAACGACTACTTCGGCCCGCAGATCTACGCCTCCGACAACCCGGCCGCCTGGACCCTCAGTTACGGGCTGGAGTCCTTCAAGGGCGCGCACCACACCAACTGGAACCTGACCATGGCAGCGACCGTGCTGGTCATGGCCCCGGTGATCGTCCTCTTCTTCTTCGCCCAGAAGGCGTTCGTCGAAGGCGTCACCCTGACCGGCGTGAAAGGCTAGTGATCATGAAACTCGCAGTGGTGGGCGGCGGTTCCACCTACACCCCCGAGCTGATCGACGGGTTCGCCCGGCTCCGCGACACCCTGCCCATCAGCGAACTGGTGCTGATCGACCCGGCCGCCGAGCGGCTGGAGCTGATCGGCGGCCTGGCCCGGCGGATCTTCGCCAAGCAGGGGCACCCCGGCCTGATCACCACCACCTCCGACCTCGACGCGGGCGTCGCGGACGCGGACGCGGTCCTGCTCCAGCTGCGCATCGGCGGGCAGGCGGCCCGGCTCCAGGACGAGACCTGGCCGCTGGAGTGCGGCTGCGTCGGCCAGGAGACCACCGGAGCCGGCGGTCTCGCCAAGGCGCTGCGCACGGTCCCGGTGGTCCTCGACATCGCCGAGCGGGTCCGGCGCTCCAACCCGGACGCGTGGATCATCGACTTCACCAACCCGGTCGGGATCGTCACCCGCGCCCTGCTCCAGGCCGGGCACAAGGCCGTCGGTCTGTGCAACGTGGCCATCGGCTTCCAGCGCAGGTTCGCGGCCATGCTGGACCTGACCCCCGCCGACATCCACCTCGACCACGTGGGCCTCAACCACCTCACCTGGGAGCTGGGGGTGCGCAAGGGCGGCCCGGAGGGCGAGAACCTGCTGCCGCAGCTGCTCGCCGCGCACGGCGGGGCCATCGCCGACGACCTGCGCCTGCCCCGCGCGGTGCTGGACCGGCTCGGCGTGGTGCCCTCGTACTACCTGCGCTACTTCTACGCGCACGACGAGGTGGTCCGGGAGCTCGGCACCAAGCCCTCGCGGGCCGCCGAGGTCGCCGCGATGGAGAAGGAACTGCTCGGCCTGTACGGGGATCCCGCGCTGGACGAGAAGCCGGAACTGCTCGCCAAGCGGGGCGGCGCCTTCTACTCGGAGGCCGCCGTGGACCTGGCCGCGGCCCTGCTCGGCGACGGCGGGAGCGCCGTACAGGTGGTCAACACGCTGAACAACGGCACCCTGCCCTTCCTCCCGGACGACGCCGTCATCGAGGTGCAGGCACGGGTGGACCGCTCCGGGCCCTCGCCGCTGGCCGTGCCCCGGCTGGACCCGCTGTACGCGGGGCTGATCTCCCACGTGACGGCGTACGAGGACCTCGCGCTGGACGCGGCGCTGCGGGGCGGCCGCGAGCGGGTCTTCAAGGCGCTGCTGGCGCACCCCCTGGTGGGCCAGTTCGACCTCGCGGAGGGGCTGACCGACCGGCTCCTCGCGCACAACAAGGAGCACCTGGCATGGGCGTGAGCCGGCCCGTTCCCCCGCCCTCGACCGCGGCGGTGCTCGCCGTGGACGCGGGCAACAGCAAGACGGACGCGGCGCTGATCGCCGCGGACGGCACGGTCCTCGGGACCGGGCGCGCGGGCGGCTTCCAGCCCCCGCGCGTCGGGGTCGAGGCGGCGGTGGACGTCCTCGGGCGGGCCGTCGCCGAGGCGGCCGCGGCCGCCGGGCTGCCGGGGCCCGCGGCCGGAGCCCCGTACGCGGTCCAGGTCTCGGCCTGTCTGGCCAACGCGGACCTCCCGGTGGAGGAGGCCCTGCTCGCGCAGGCCATCGACGCGCGCGGCTGGGGCACGGCCACCGAGGTCCGCAACGACACCTTCGCGATCCTGCGGGCCGGACTCGGCGAGGACGCCGGGGGCCCGCGCGGGGTCGCGGTGGTGTGCGGAGCGGGCATCAACTGCGTGGGCATGCTGCCCGACGGGCGCACCGCCCGGTTCCCGGCCCTCGGGCAGATCTCCGGCGACTGGGGCGGCGGCGGGGGCCTTGCCGCCGAGGCCATGTGGTGGGCGGCGCGCGCCGAGGACGGGCGCGGCGGTCCCACCGAGCTCGCGGCGGCCCTGCCGCGGCACTTCGCGCGGGATTCCATGCACGCGCTGATCGAGGCGCTGCACCTGGGCATCGTCGAGCCCGTACGGATGCACGAGCTGGTGCCGGTGCTGTTCGCGGTGGCCGCGGCCGGCGATCCGGTCGCCGCGGCCCTGATCGAGCGGCAGGCCGAGGAGGTCGTGGCCCTGGCCTCGGTGGCGCTGGAGCGGCTCGGGCTGCTGGCCGAGGAGGCGCCCGTCCTGCTGGGCGGCAGCGTACTGGCCGCCCGCCACCCCCAGTTGAACGGCCGGGTGGAGGCCCTGCTCGCCGAACGGGCCCCGCATGCCCGGGTGTCGGTGGTGACGGCCCCGCCGGTCCTGGGCGCCGGCCTGCTGGGCCTGGACGCACTGGACGCGGGACCCGAGGCCTACGGGAAGCTGCGCGCCCATTTCGGATGAACCGCTCCGGATCCGGAACCATGGCGGCCCCCGGGCCGTATTGACGGTGAAGGGGTGGAGCGGACGGGGGGACCGGCCGGGCCGGAGCGGGGACGGATCGGGGCGGATCGTGCCTGATCCCGGACCGGGTGCTGTGGAGGACCACCACTAGGGCCATACTGCTGCGAAGCACGAAGGACCGAGGGGGAGGTCAGGGTGGCCATCACATCACGCGCGCCCGCGCCCGGCGGCGTCCCGGCGCCCTCCGGGCCGCCGGCGCCGCCGCCCGACGCGCTGCCCCGGCGGGGCACCGCCTGGGCCGAGGGCGTGGAGCAGCTGCGCGCGGCCGCCACCACCGAGCCCGGCCGGCTGCGGATCGTCGGCGCGGCCCTGGCCGCCCTGGTCCTGCTGCTCGGCGCGGTGGCCGTCTGGGAGATCTCCGGCCGGGTCCGCGCGGCCGACGACGTCGTGGGCCGCAGCCAGCCGCTGAGCGCCGACGCGGCGAGCATCTACCGCTCCCTCGCCGACGCCGACACCGCCTCCTCCAGCGGGTTCCTCGCGGGCGGGCAGGAGCCCCGCGAGGTCCGCAGCCGGTACGAGAAGGACATCGCCAACGCCTCCCGGCTGCTGGTGAACGCGGCCGCCAACACCACGGCCGGCGAGGACTCCCGCAAGCAGATCACCCTGCTGAGCGAGCAGCTCCCCCGCTACACCGGCCTCATCGAGCAGGCCCGGGCCACCAACAAGCAGGGCCTGCCGCTCGGCGGCGCCTATCTCCGGTACGCGAACGAGCAGATGAGCACCCAGCTGCTGCCCGCCGCGCAGCGCCTCTACGAGGCGGAGACCGGCCGGCTCTACACCGACTACGACGAGGCCCGCGCCCTGCCCCTGACCTCGCTCGGGGCGGGCGCGCTCGCCCTCGCCGCCCTGGCCTGGGCCCAGCGGCGCAACTACCGGCGGACGAACCGCGTCTTCAACCACGGACTCGTCGCCGCGACCGCCGCCTCGCTGGTGCTGCTGCTGTGGCTGGCCGCCGGGCACATGGTCGCCCGGTCGGGGCTGAGCGAGGCCCGCACGGACGGGCAGGAGTCGCTGAAGGTGCTCAACGACGCGCGGATCGCCTCGCTGCAGGCGCGGGCCAACGAGAACCTGACCCTGGTCTCGCGGGGCGCCGTACTGGCCGAGGACAAGAAGTCCGACAAGTACGACGTGGACTACGCGAACGACATGAAGAACCTGGACGCGGGCCTGGCGACGGCGGCGAAGCTGGCCGACGACACGGCCGGCCGCGATCCCGTCTCCCGCGCAGCGGAAGGCGTGAAGCAGTGGAAGGAACGGCACGCGACGGCCCGGGAGACCGACCTGAAGGGCGACTACCAGGGCGCCGTCGGGCAGGTCATCGGGGACGCGGACCACAAGGACCCCACGGGGACGGCCTTCGACACGGTGGACGCCTCGCTGGAGGAGGCCGTGCTCCACGAACAGCGTGAGTTCACCCGGGCGGCGCGGGACGGGCTCGGCGCGCTCGACGGTTTGGTGACAGGTACGGCGGCCCTGGCGGTCGTCGGCGCGGTGGCCGCCCTGCTCGGCATCGGGCGCAGGCTTTCGGAGTACAGGTGAGAGCGATGCCGGGACGGCTGAAGCGCGCGGGCGAGGGCTCCGAGGGGGACCCGGAGTTCGGCCCGGAGATCTCTCCGGAGGGTGCCTCCGAGGGCAGGGCGCCCCGTGGCCCGGGCCGGTTCACCGGCCGGCTGCGCGGCTGGGGCGGGGTCGGCGCGATGGCCGCGGCCTGCGCGCTGACGGCGGCCGCCGTGCTGCTGCCGCTGGCCCAGGCGGCCCCGGGCGGCCCGGGGGCCTCCTCACCGGTGCGCGAGCCGGCCCGGGCGGTCGTCGCTCCGCTGGCCCCCGGGGACACCTGCGAGAACCCCGAGGCGAGCCTGCGCCCCAACGGGCTGGACGGCTCCGCCATCCAGCGGATCCGCGCCGCGGGCCACCTCGTCGCGGGCGTGGACCAGAACAGCTTCAAATGGGGCTACCGCAATCCGGCCGGAGAGCTCGACGGCTTCGACATCGCCCTGGTCCAGGCCATAGCGAAGGACATATTCGGCACGGACGGCAAGGTCATCTACCGGGCCATCCCCACCAGCCAGCGCATTCCCGCGCTCAAGGACGGCACCGTCGACATCGTCGTGCGCACGATGACCGTCAACTGCAAGCGGCTGGAGGAAGTCGCCTTCTCGACGGCCTACTTCGAGGCCGGGCAGCAGGTGCTGGCCCCCAAGGACTCCACGATCACCGGCTACGACGCCTCGCTGAAGGGCCGCCGCATCTGCACGGCCGCCGGTTCCACGGCGGAGGCGGCGCTGGCCGCCCAGTCCTACGGCGCCGTCCCGGTCAGCGTGCCCAACCAGCTCGACTGCCTGGTCCGGCTGCAGCTGGGCGAGGTGGACGGCATCATCACCGACAACGCCCTGGCCGCCGGCCAGGCCGCCCAGGACCCCTCGGTCAGGCTGGTCGGCTCCCCGTTCACCAAGGAGTTCTACGGGGTGGCCATGAACAAGGACGCCGGGGACCTGGTGCGCCGGGTCAACAAGGTGCTGGAGGACTACCGCGCGGGCGGTGCCGCCAGCCCCTGGATGGCGGCCTACAAGCACCATCTGGAGCCCGTACTGCCCGGCGTGGGCGGCCCGCCCGCTCCCAAGTACCGGGACTGAGGCCGGTGGCGGATTCTGAGCCCGATGTCACGAGACCGGAGGCGGAATCGGTGGAGGCACATCCTGCGGGGGCACATCCTGCCGGGGAGCGGCCCTGGGGGCCGCAGCCTCCGGGAGCGCAGCCGGCGGTGATGGACCGGGACGGCGTGGACCGGGCGCTGGCCCGGCTGGGCGCGGAGCACGAGGCCGTGGAGACCTCGCTGCTCGCCCTCCAGGACCACTCCGGGCGGCGGCTCCTGGAGGGCGCCGGGCTGACCGGGGTCACCAAGGAGCGGTGGGCCGGGGCCGACGCGGCCATCACCCGGCTGTGGCGGTACTTCGACGCCTACAGCGGGGCGCTGGACGCCGCCCGGCAGATCCGCGAGCGGCGCCGCTGGCCCAGCCGCGAGGACCTGGTCGAGCTCACGGACCGGCTGCGCGGGCCCGGGGTGCTGATCTCCGGCGCCGCCGTGGAGGGGGCCCCGCTCGCCGAGCGGTTCTCCCTCGCCGAGCTGGTGTCCCGCATGAACGAGCTGTACGCGAGCTCCCTGGACGTGGTGGTCGCCGCGGACTCCGTCTGGTCGGCGCTGCCCGCCCGGATCGACCTCCTCTCCGCCGAACTGCACCGCACCCGCGCCCTCGCCCACTCGGTGGGGGTCCGGCCGGGGGAACACCCCTCGGGGGACGACCTGGAGGCCATCACGGCCGAGCTGGCGGACCTGCGGGCCCGGGTGATCGAGGACCCGCTGGCGTTCTGGTTCCCGGTCGCCGGGAGCTCCGCGCCGGGCGGCGGCCGTCCGGACACCGGGCGCTACGACCGGGCCGCGCTCGCGCTGGAGGACGTACGCCGGGAGGTCGAGGCGGTGCTGGCGGTCCGGCAGGACGCCGAGCAGCGGCTGATCGGGCTGCGGGACCTGCTCTCGCGGGCCGACCGGACCCTGGCGGAGGCCCGGGTGGCCCGCGGCGAGGTGCTGGCGAAGATCGCGGCGTCCGAGGTGCCCGCGGTGAGCGGCCCGCCGACGGCGCTGCAGGAGGAGCTCTCGGCGGCGGCCGAGTACCGGCGCCGGGCCCAGTGGCACCGGCTGTCGCCGCTGCTGGAGTCGCTGGAGGAGCGGGCCGCGGAGGAACTGCTGCGGGCCCGCGAATCGTTGACCGCGGTGACGGCTCCGCTGGCCGTACGGGCGGAGCTGCGCGGCCGGCTCGACGCCTACAGGGCGAAGGTGGCCCGGCTGGGCCTGGCGGAGGATCCGCTGCTGATGGAGCGGTACGACACCGCCCGGCGGATGCTGTGGAGCGCGCCCTGCGATCTGCGGGCCGCCGAGCAGGCGGTGCTGCGCTACCAGTGGGCGGCGGCGGAGGCACTGCCCTCACCGCCGCAGCAGGACCAGCAGGACCAGCAGGGGCACCGGCCGGTGCACGAGTGGCCCGACGGGCCGAGGGAGGGGGACGCGTGAGTCTGATCGGAACGGCGTGCATGCGCCCCGGCTGCCCGGGGACGTACGAGGACATGGGCGGCGGCGAGGTCTACTGCGGCACCTGCGGGCTGGCCCCGGCCGGAGCGGTCGCGGCGGGCGCCGAGGAGCTGGTGTCGGTGCCGACGGCGATGACGAGCGCGGCCCGCCACGGGGACTCGCAGGGCTCGCACGGATCGGGACGGTCCTCTTCCTCGTCCTCCTCCTCGCGCGCTTCGCGGTCCTCTCGTTCGTCTTCGTCCCGGCGTTCCGTGTCGGGCCGGCTCTCGCGCGCGCTCTCCGGAGCCGCGTCCACCCGGTCGGTCTCGGTGCGCAGTTCGGGTTCGGCCGCCTCGGTGTCGGGCCGCAGCCGGCTGGGGGCCGGGCTGGTCAACGTACCGGAGGTGCCCCGTCCGGATCCTTCGGCGGCGGTGCTGGAGAACCCGGAGGTCCCTGAGCGCAAGCGGTTCTGCTCCCGGTCGGACTGCGGGGCGCCCGTGGGGCGGGCCCGCGGGGAGCGGCCGGGACGGACGGAAGGTTTCTGTACCAAGTGCGGGCACCCGTACTCCTTCGTCCCCAAGCTGCGCGCGGGCGACCTCGTCCACGGCCAGTACGAGGTCGCGGGCTGCCTCGCGCACGGCGGGCTGGGCTGGGTGTACCTCGCAGTGGACCGGGCCGTGTCGGACCGGTGGGTGGTGCTCAAGGGCCTGCTGGACACCGGTGACCAGGACGCGATGGCGGCCGCGATCTCGGAGCGGCGCTTCCTCGCGGAGATCGAGCACTCCAACATCGTCCGGATCTACAACTTCGTGGAGCACCTGGACCAGCGGACCGGTTCGCTGGACGGGTACATCGTCATGGAGTACGTCGGCGGCAAATCCCTCAAGGAGATCGCCAACGAGCGGCGGCGGCCGGACGGACGGCGCGATCCGCTCCCCGTGGAACAGGCCTGCGCCTACGGCATCGAGGCGCTGGAGGCGCTCGGCCACCTGCACAGCCGCAACCTCCTCTACTGCGACTTCAAGGTCGACAACGCCATCCAGCAGGCCGACCAGCTCAAGCTGATCGACATGGGCGCGGTCCGGCGGATGGACGACGAGGAGTCGGCCATCTACGGCACCGTCGGCTACCAGGCGCCGGAGGTCGCGGAGCTCGGCCCCTCGGTCGCCTCCGACCTGTACACGGTGGCGCGCACGCTGGCCGTGCTCACCTTCGACTTCCAGGGCTACACGAACGTGTTCGTGGACTCGCTGCCGGACCCGGAGCACATCGAGGTGTTCGGGCGGTACGAGTCCTTCTACCGGCTGCTGGTACGGGCCACCGACCCGGATCCGGGACGGCGGTTCGCGTCCGCGCAGGAGATGGCGGACCAGCTGACGGGAGTGCTGCGCGAGGTCGTCGCGCTCCAGACGGGCCGGCCGAGGCCGCAGGTCTCCACCCTCTTCGGGCCGGAGCTGCGGGTGCCGGACGACCGGCTGTTCACCGACGACAGGTCGGGCGGGCACGTGTCCCGGCTGGGCGAGCGGTCCGTGAAGCGGTGGCGGGCGGGGCGGACTCCGGTTCCGGCGCCGGCTCCCGCGGCCCCGGAGGCCTCACCGGCGGCGCCGCCCGCTCCCCCCACGTCATCCACCCCGCCCGCTGCGCCGATCACGGGGTACGGCACGACCGGGCTGGTCACCACCGCGACGCACCGGGCCGCCGGTCCCGGCGTGCCGGCCCCGCGCCGGGCACCGGCGGCCGCGCCGGCGGCCCCCGTCGGGATCACCGCCTCGCGGCGGCCGGAGCTGTCCACGCTGGACACCCGCGAGGCCGCGCTGGCGCTGCCCGTGCCGCTGGTCGACGCCGGGGACCCGAACGCCGGCTTCCTGGCCGGCCTGATGGCCTCCGCACCGGCCGACCTGCTGGCCGCGCTGGGCTCGGCTCCGGCCGAATCCGCGGAGCTGCGGCTGCGGGAGCTGCGGGCCAGGCTCGAACTGGGCGGGGCCGACGCGCCGCTCGTCGCCGAGGCGCTGACCGGGCTGGAGGCGAAGCACCCGGACGACTGGCGCGTGGTGTGGGCCCGGGGCATCTCCTCGCTGGCCGTCGGGGAGGACGAGACGGCCGCCCTGTCCTTCGACGCCGTCTACGACGCCTTCCCTGGCGAGCCGGCGCCGAAGCTGGCGCTGGGGCTGTGCGCGGAGGTGCTGGGGCAGCTGGACAACGCCGCCGAGTACTACCGCCTGGTGTGGGCCACCGACCCCGGGTTCGTCGGCGCGGCCTTCGGGCTGGCCCGGGTGCAGCTGGCCACCGGGGACCGGGACGGAGCCGTGCGCACGCTGGAATCCGTACCGGAGGTGTCGATCCACCACACCGCCGCGCGGGTGGCGGCCGTACGGGCACGCCTGCGCGACCGGTCGCCGCAGGAGGCGCTGCTGCCCGATCTGACGGCGGCCGCGGCGCAGGTGGAGGCGCTGGGGCGGTTCGGCCTGGACTCGGTGCGCCACGAGCGGCTCAGGGCGGAAGTTCTGGGCTCGGCGCTGGACTGGGTACTGTCGGGCAGCCGGGGTTCCGACCCCGGCACTACCTCGCTGCTCGGCTGCCAACTGGACGAGCGGGGGCTGCGCTTCGGCCTGGAGCGCTCGTTCCGCGTGCTGGCACGGCTGGCGCAGCGGGGCGAGGAGAGGATCGAACTGGTGGAGCGGGCAAACCGTTTCCGTCCCCGGACGTGGGTGTGAGTGATGTCGATGCATCGGCTGTCGGGCTGCCCCAGCTGCGCGGAACCGCTGGAGGAGGATGACCGCTTCTGCGGCTCCTGCGGCCACGCCGTCACCACCCCACCGGCGGGCGCGGCACCGTTCGGCCCGGCAGGCGGCGCGGCGCACGCGGGCCCCGTGGGGCCGGCTGGGCTCGGCTTCCCGGCCGCGGCCGGTCCGGGCGCGGGGGATCCGGCCGCGCCGGTGGACCCGGCACCCGGGATGCCTGCGGCCCCAGCCTCCCCGGCCCGGGGCGCGGCGGCACCGGCCGTTCCTGCCCCCGCAGCGGGGGATCCGGTCGCCCCGGCGACGGCTTCCGCCGGTCGGGCCGCCCCCGCGGGCGGCTTCCCGGCCACGCGCGGGCGCCCGTCGCCCGACGAGGCGCTCGCGCCCCGGTACTCCGGCGGCTACGCCGGCGAGGCCGCGCCGGGTGGGGGCAGCGTCTCCACCGCCGCCCCCACCCTGGTGTCGGGCCCCACCGGCTGGTCCGACCCCGGAAGCCCGTACCCCGCACCGCACCCGGCCGACCCCACCCCCTACGCCGCGAACGCCCAGGGCGCAGCCCCGTACGACGGCTACGGCACCCCGGGCCCCGACGCCCAGCCCGCCCCCTACGACCACCCCGCCGGGCAGGGCCACTACCCCGGGGCCGGCGCCACGCCCCCCGGGCACGACCCCGCCCAGGGCGCCACCGCCCCGCAGGCCACCGGCCCGGAGGGCGAAGCCCCCTACGGCAACCCCGCCGGGCAGGGCCACACCCCCGAGGGCGAAGCCCCGTACCGCGACCCCGCCGGGCAGGGCCAGAGCCCCGGGGCCGAAGCCCCGTACGCCGCCGGGGTGTCAGGGAACGGCTCCGGCCAGGGGGGCAGCGACCCCTACGGCAGCCCCGCCCCGCAGGGGTACACCCCCGGGCACGACGCCGCCTACCCCGTGGCGGCCCCGCAGGGGGATCTCGGGGGGAAGGTCTGCGTGGCCTGTCGGGCCGGGCGGGTGGACACCGACGGGTACTGCGAGAACTGCGGGCACGCGCAGCCGCGGGAGCGGGACCACCAGGAGGAGGAGCTGGGGAGCGTCGCCGCCGTCAGTGACCGCGGGCTGCGCCATCACCGCAACGAGGACTCCTTCGCCGTCGCGGCCACCGCGCTGCCCGACGGCTCCGCCGCCACCGTGGCCATCGTCTGCGACGGCGTCTCCTCCGCCAGCCGCCCCGACGAGGCCTCCGCGGCCGCCGCCGGAGCCGCCAACGAGGCGCTGCTCGACGCCCTGCCCCGCGGCGCCCACCCCCAGGAGGCCATGCACGGGGCGATCCTGGCCGCCGCCGCCGCGGTGAACGCCCTCGCCCCGGAGGTGCCCGGCGCGCAGAACGCCCCCGCCTGCACCCTGGTCGGCGCCGTCGTCAGCCGCGGGCTGCTGACCATCGGCTGGGTCGGCGACAGCCGCGCCTACTGGGTCCCCGACGACCGCGCCGCGCTCCCCCGCCGCCTCACCGAGGACGACTCCTGGGCCGCCCAGATGGTCGCGGCGGGTCTGATGGGCGAGGCCGAGGCCTACGCCGACGTCCGCGCGCACGCCATCACCGGCTGGCTCGGGGCCGACGCCTACGACCTGGAACCGCACACGGCCACCTTCAAGCCCGACCACGACGGCGTGGTCGTGGTCTGCACGGACGGACTGTGGAACTACGCCGAGTCCGCGCGCGACATGGCGCAGGTCCTCCCGTACGACGCCGCCGTCCGGCCCCTGCACAGCGCGCAGGTCCTGGTGGGGCACGCCCTCGACGGCGGCGGGCACGACAACGTCACCGTGGCCGTCGTCCCCTTCACGGCGACACCACCGACCAGCCAGGCAAACCCGGCAGGCCCGGCAAGCCCCGACGCCCCTCAGACCACGGACTGACCCCCCTCCCCGAGGAGTAGCGACCGATGGCGAACTTCGCCAAGCCGAGCGCCCCGCGCTTCAGCGTGGAGGTGTACCAGAACGAGTTCCTCGCCGAGGGGGCCCGTGACGTCCACGCCATCGTCACGGTCACCTCCACCGGCGGGGCCACGGCCACCCGCACGGCCGTCACCCCCGGCGGCGCCGCCGTGGTGATCATGGTCGACTGCTCCGGCTCCATGGAGTACCCGCCCGACAAGATGCGCGGCGCCCGCGAGGCGACCGCCGCCGCCGTCGACACCCTCCGCGACGGCACCGCCTTCGCCGTGATCGCCGGTACGCACGTGGCCAGGGAGGTCTTCCCCCGCAGGGGCCTCCTCGCCATCGCCGACGCGACCACCCGAGCCCAGGCCAAGGAGGCCCTGCGCGGCCTCTCCTCCGGCGGCGGCACCGCCATCGGCACCTGGCTGCGCCTCGCCGACGGCCTGCTGCGCGGCTCCACCGCGGCGATCCGGCACGGGATCCTGCTCACCGACGGCCGCAACGAGCACGAGGACCCGGCCGTGCTCCGCGCCACGCTCGACGCCTGCGCGGGCCGTTTCACCTGTGACGCCCGCGGCGTGGGGACCGACTGGGAGGTCAAGGAGGTCACCGGCATCGCGAGCGCGCTGCTCGGCACGGCCGACATCGTGGCCGATCCGGCCCGGCTGACCGACGACTTCACGCACATGATGGAGAAGGTCATGGGCAAGGAAGTGGCGGACGTCTCACTGCGCCTGTGGACCCCGGTGGGCGCGGAGGTCCTCTACGTCAAGCAGGTCGCTCCCGCCGTGCAGGACCTGACCGGCCGCCGCACGGAGGCGTCCCCGCGCGCCGGGGACTATCCGACGGGTTCCTGGGGCGACGAGTCCCGCGAGTACCACGTGTGCGTACGGGTCCCGGGCGCCTCCGTCGGCCAGGAGATGCTCGCCGCCCGCGCCGCCCTCGTGATGCCCGGGGCCCCCGGCGAGGACCCCTCGGTGCTGGCCCAGGGCCTGGTCCGGGCCGTCTGGACGGACGATCTCGCCGCGTCCACCGCCATCAACCCCCAGGTGGCCCACTACACCGGCCAGGCGGAGCTCGCGCAGGCCATCCAGCAGGGCCTGGAGGCGCGCAAACTGGGGGACGTCGGCGGAGCCACGGCCAAGCTGGGCCGGGCCGTGCAGCTGGCGAGCGCCTCGGGCAACGCCGACACCGCCAAGCTGCTCGCGAAGGTGGTGGATGTCGTCGACGCGGCGGCGGGTACTGTGCGGCTGAAGGCAAGGGTCGCCGACGCGGACGAGATGACACTAGAAACGCGTTCCACTCAAACCGTTCGAGTGCGAAAATCTTGACGTAGAGCTTGACGCTCTGATCGTGACCTGATCAGACGCGAAGAAGAAGAACCTGCCTCGTTGACGCAGGAAGAAGGAGGAAGCGCCGCGATGCCGACCTGCCCGAACGGGCACCAGTCCGCCTCCGACGACTGGTGCGAGGTCTGCGGCCACCGCATGGCTGCCCCTACGGGCACCCCCGGGGCGCCCTCCTACGGCTACGGCTACCCCCAGGCCGGCGAGCCGACCACACAGGCCGAGCTCTGCCCGCAGTGCCGGACCCCGCGCGAGGCCATGGCCCCGTTCTGCGAGGAGTGCCGGTACAACTTCCTGACCCGTACGGCGACCTCGTACGCACCGCCCTCCCACGAGATGCCCCCGCCGCCGGGCATGCCCGCGGCGGCCCCGCCGACGTACTCCCAGGACCACTTCGACTACCAGGGCTCGCGGCCCTCGCGGGTCAACCGCCCGGCCGAGCCGCTGCAGCGCGAGGACGACTGGATGCTGCCGCCTCCGGCGCGCCAGGACTTCCAGCAGCCCCCGTACCAGCAGCAGCCGCCGCCCCCGCAGCACCAGCAGCACCAGCAGCCGCAGCAGCCGCAGGCGCACCAGCCCCCTCCGCCGCCGCCGTACCAGCAGCAGCAGCCCTCCCGGACCGGGCAGTACCAGCCGCCGCAGCCGCCCCAGCACCAGCAGCAGCCCCACCAGGCTCCGCAGGCCCACCCGCCGTACCAGCAGCAGCCCTACCAGCCCCAGGGCGGCGGGGCCTGGACCGCGACCATCGGTCCGGACCGCTCGTACTTCATGGCGATGATGCAGCGCAGCGGCCCCGAGGCGGCCGGGCTCGACCTGCCCGCGTACTCCCCCGAGCAGCACCTCCCGCTCGCCGGCGGCCAGATCACCATCGGCCGCCGCCGGGCCTCGACGGGCGAGTCCCCCGACATCGACCTGTCGGTGCCCCCGGAGGACCCGGGCGTCTCGCACCAGCACGCGGTGCTCGTCCAGCAGCCGGACGGCAGCTGGGCCGTGGTGGACCAGAACTCCACCAACGGCACCACGATCAACGGCGGCGAGGAATCGATCCAGCCCTACGTGCCGGTTCCGCTCGCCGACGGGGACCGCGTGCACGTCGGCGCCTGGACGACGATCACCGTCCGGCGCGGCTGAGGTTCCTCCCGTACGAAGAAGGCCCCCGGGGTGACCGGGGGCCTTCTTCGTGTGCGCTGCCGTCAGCCGGCCTCGGCGTCCTAGCCGCCGACCAGCGGGTCCCGCGCGTCCCGCCTGCGCCGCACGCTCACCACCACCGCGGTGACCAGCAGCAGGACCAGCAGGACGGCGAGCGCGAGCAGGGACAGGGTCCCGGGCGCGGCGCCGAAGTACAGGAACGGCAGTCCCGCGAGCAGGACGGCCGGTGCGGTGCGCAGCCGGGCGAACGCCGGGCGTCCGGCCAGCAGCAGTCCGGCGGCCACCGGCACGACGAAGCGCAGCTGGGTGAACGGGTACGACAGCGGAACCATCAGCAACGCACCCACCAGAACCAGCGTCCACGCCATCACGGCGGCCGCTCCGGCCCGCGTGCGGATCCGCGGGACCGGCCGCAGGTCCGGCGGGCACGCCACCGCCACCAGGGCCAGGACCACGGTCAGGCCCAGGAAGAGCACCGACATCCCGATGCCACTGCTGCCCATCCGGACCGCGAGGGCGGCGATCTCCACGACCACTCCCCCCAGCACGGTCCAACTGCCCGCCGACCAGCGGCCGGCCAGTGCGAGGAACACGCCGACCAGCATGACGACGTATCCCGCCACCAGCGCCACGAGAGTCGGGCCGACCTGGTTCGGCGCCCCGTCGAAGAGGGCGTGGCGCAGGGCGTAGCGCATCAATCCGACCCAGGCCGCCGCGCTCGCCCCGACGGCGACCAGGGCGAACGGCGCCAGCGCCGCCAGGAGTCGGCCGGGCCGTCCCGCGGAGCCCAGGCCGAGCCGCATGCGCAGGGCGTGTCCGGCCACGTCGGCGCCCTCCCGTACCCGGGCGGGCACCCCCGCCCCCCGCGTGGCCTCCCGGTACGCGTAGGCGATCTCGTCGCCGAACTCCCGCCGGTAGGCGGTGGGATACAGCCTCAGCAGTGTGGTCACGAGCCCACCACCACGGCGCCGACGCGGAAGGAGGCGTGGAAGGACGCGCGGAAGGAGGCGCCGAGGGAGGCGCTCGCCCCGCCGAGCCCCAGCCGCCGGGTCGCCTCCTGCGCGGTGCGCGCGAGCCGGGCCGCCTCGGCGGCCAGGGTCTCCCGCCCGCGCGGGGCGAGCGCGTAGCTGCGCCGCCTGCGTCCGTCGACCACCTCTTCCTCGTGGACGGCGATGAGTTCTTGTTCCAGGAGCCGTTCCAGGGCCCCGTAGAGCGTTCCGGTGCGCATCTTCGTGCGGCCTTCGGAAATCTTCTCGACCTCCTGGGCGATCGCATAGCCGTGCCGCGGGGCATCGGCGATCGCCGTGAGGATCAGCAGGGTCGGCTCGCGTAGAGCTTGATCGTTCACACCCGCACCATAGCTCGGTGGCCGACATATGTCGACAGCCGACCTATGACCTCGGCCGACGGCTACGCCCCGGCCTCCCCGAGGGGCCACACGTACGGCCCCTGCGGGTCGTCGAGCCAGGACCACTGCCCCTCGGGGCCGACCGTCACCCCGAAGCGCTCGCGCGCCGGCCGGTCCTCGCGCCGCCACAGGTCCAGCGCCTCCCGCGGGTGCAGGGCGCCCGAGGTGAGCACCAGCATGAACTGGAAGCGCTCGTTCTCCACGAGCTCGTACGGGAGCCCCTGCGGCGTCCCGTACGTGCCCGGCGGCGCGGCCGTGGCCCCGCGCAGCGGCACGAAGTAGGCCGAGGTGTGCAGGAAGCGGCCCTCGGCGAACCCGGCGTCCCGCACCGTGAGCGCGATCAGCCCGGTCGACAGCGGGGCCAGGATCCGGGCCCCGGGCCGGCACTGGCCCAGCCAGGCGGGCGGGATCAGCGGGATCGTGCAGGTCACCAGGATCCGGTCAAAGGGGGCGCGGGCGGGGCAGCCGCGCGCCCCGTCGCCGGTGACGACCGCCGGGTGGTAGCCGAGCCGGGCCAGGTGGGCGCGCGCGGACTCGGTGATCTCCTCGTCCAGGTCCACGGTGGTGACCAGCCCGTCGCCGAGGCGGTGGCACAGCAGGGCGGCGTTGTAGCCGGTGCCCGCGCCGATCTCGAGCACGTTGTCCCCGTCGCGCACGTCCAGGGCCTCCAGCATCTTCGCCATCAGCGAGGGCTGGCTGCTGGAGGAGACCAGTTCGCCGTCGCGCAGCCGGGTGGCGAGCGGGGCGTCGGTGTAGACCCCGCGCAGCCAGCGGGTCCGCTGCCGGGGGTCGGGGTCCTCGCCCCAGAGCCGCTCGTGGCCGGCGCCGCGGCCGGTGTAGTAGTACGGCACGAACACGTGCCGGGGCACGGCGGTGAAGGCCGCCCGCCAGCGCGGATCCTCCAGCGCCCCGGCGGCGGTCAGTTCCCGTACCTGGGCGGCGTGCGCGGTCTCCCGCACGTCGCGGACCTCGGCGTGTGCGCCCATGTCTCCACTGTCCTGCGCGGAACGCCGGCGTGCGACCGCGCTCCGCTCCGGGAGGTGGTCCTAGGACCTGGGTCCTCCGTCCGGGCGTCTGAGACGATGGTCGGGTGAATGAGATTCCGCGGGGCACGGTCCAGGAGCAGACCTTCTACGAACTGGTGGGCGGCGAGGACACCTTCCGCCGTCTGGTCCACCGCTTCTACCAGGGGGTCGCGGAGGACCCGCTGCTGCGTCCGATGTACCCGGAGGGGGACCTCGGTCCGGCCGAGGAGCGGTTCGCGCTGTTCCTGATGCAGTACTGGGGCGGCCCGAACACCTACAGCGAGAACCGCGGCCACCCGCGCCTGCGCATGCGGCACGCGCCGTTCCAGGTGGACGCCGCCGCACACGACGCGTGGCTGGCCCACATGCGGGTGGCGGTGGACGAGCTGGCCCTCGCGCCCGAGCACGAAGCGCAGCTGTGGCGGTACCTGACGTACGCCGCCGCGTCGATGATCAACACCGCGGGCTGACCCGTACGGGATCCCGCGCGGGGGTCCCGTACGGTACGGGCTGCCGGGCTCCGGCTAGACCGGCCGGACGAGCAGGGTGCCGAGGCCGCCGGGGCGGCGCAGGGCCACGGACCCGTACGGGGTGCGCAGCCGCAGCCAGCCGCCGGAGGCGAACAGAGCCACCGGCTCGGGGGCGCCCGGCGGGGTGGGGGCGGCGGGCACGGTGGACCGTACCGGCCGCAGGAAGCCCAGGGACTGCGCGGCGTGCACGGCGCGCAGCGGAAGTTCGGTGTCCCCCAGCGTGCGGGACCAGATCTCGCGGCCGATGCGGTCGCGCTCGGAGCGGGTCCGGTGCTGCGGGGGCAGGGCCTCGTCGCGGGCCCGGAACTCGGCGACGGCGGCCGCCAGGGCCTCGGCCATGGCTTCGGGACCGGGCAGCCCGGCCACCGGGGTCCAGCCGCCGCGGGGCGGCAGCAGGCCCGCCCAGGGCGGTCCGGTGACGGCCGCCGGGACGACGGCGCCGGCCCGCGCCCCCTCGCCCTCGTCCACGGACTCCAGCAGCTCCCCGGCCGAGACGGTCAGGTCGAGCGGAGCGGAGAGGGGCGCCGCGAGCCGCACCGTGCGGACGGCCAGGACGTCGAAGGACGGCGGCCGCCCGAAGACGGCGAGCGCACCGCCGCCGGCCTGCGCCTGCAGGCGGACGGCGGCGGCGCGGTCGTAGTGCACCAGCCGGCCCAGGAAGGCGGCGAGGTCCGCCGCCTCCCCGGAGTCGGCAAAGTGCAGCTGCTGGTTCATGCCGCGATGCCCCCGGCGGGAGCACCGGTCTTCGGCTGCGCCTTCGGCTCGTCCAGGTACTCCTGGAGGAAGAGCCGCTCCTCGGCCGTGATGCGGCGGGGCCGCCCCTCGGCGAGGTTGTAGGGCACGACCACGGTCTCGGCGCGCACGTACACCGTCTCGGGCGCGTCCTCGGTCGCCTCGTCCTTGACCTCGTAGCGGATGGTCAGGGACGCGGCGCCTATCCGGGTCACCCAGGACTCGATGAGCACCGGCTCGTGGCGGTGCACGAGGGGCAGCTTGTAGTCGATCTCGTGACGGGCCACGACGGAACCGCCCGTGAAGGACTCACTGCCCTCCCCCGGCGCGAGGCGGAACATGAAGTCGATCCGCGCCTCCTCCAGATAGCGGAGGAAGACGACGTTGTTGACGTGCCCGAAGGCATCCATGTCCGCCCAGCGGAGGGGGCATCGGTAGTGGTGTCTGGCCATGGCCCGTGTCCTCGGCCCTCAGCCTCGGGTGAGCTTCTTGTAGGTGGCGCGGTGCGGACGGGTCGCGTCCGCGCCGAGCCGCTCGACCTTGTTCTTCTCGTACGACTCGAAGTTGCCCTCGAACCAGTACCACTTGGAGTCACCCTCGTACGCGAGGATGTGCGTGGCCACCCGGTCCAGGAACCAGCGGTCGTGGGAGATGACCACGGCCGCACCCGGGAACTCCAGGAGCGCGTTCTCGAGCGAGGACAGGGTCTCGACGTCGAGGTCGTTGGTGGGCTCGTCGAGGAGCAGCAGGTTGCCGCCCTCCTTGAGCGTCAGCGCCAGGTTCAGGCGGTTGCGCTCACCACCGGAGAGGATGCCGGCGGCCTTCTGCTGGTCCGGACCCTTGAAGCCGAAGGCGCTGACGTACGCGCGCGACGGCATCTCGACCTGGCCGACGTTGATGTAGTCCAGCTCGTCCGACACGACGGCCCAGAGGGACTTCTTGGGGTCGATGTTGGCGCGGCTCTGGTCGACGTACGAGATCTTCACGGTCTCGCCGATCTTGACGGAGCCGGAGTCCGGCGCCTCCAGACCCAGGAGCATCTTGAAGAGCGTGGTCTTGCCGGCGCCGTTCGGGCCGATGATGCCGACGATGCCGTTGCGCGGCAGCGTGAAGGACAGGTCGTCGACCAGGACCTTGTCACCGAACGCCTTGTTGAGGTTGTTGACCTCGACCACGATCGAGCCCAGACGCGGGCCCGGCGGGATCTGGATCTCCTCGAAGTCCAGCTTCCGCATCTTGTCCGCCTCGGCGGCCATCTCCTCGTAGCGGGCGAGGCGGGCCTTGGACTTGGTCTGACGCCCCTTGGCGTTGGACCGCACCCATTCGAGCTCTTCCTTGAGGCGCTTCTGGCGCTTCTCGTCCTTGCGGCCCTCGACCTTGAGACGCGTGGCCTTCTTCTCCAGGTAGGTGGAGTAGTTGCCCTCGTACGGGTGGGCGCGGCCGCGGTCGAGCTCGAGGATCCACTCGGCGACGTTGTTCAGGAAGTACCGGTCGTGGGTCACGGCCACGACGGCACCCTTGTACTGCGAAAGGTGCTGCTCCAGCCAGTTCACCGACTCGGCGTCGAGGTGGTTGGTGGGCTCGTCGAGGAGGAGCAGGTCCGGAGCCTCGATCAGCAGCTTGCAGAGCGCGACGCGGCGCTTCTCGCCACCGGAGAGGTTGGTGACGGGCCAGTCGCCGGGCGGGCAGCCCAGGGCGTCCATGGCCTGCTCGAGCTGGGCGTCGAGGTCCCAGGCGTTGGCGTGGTCCAGGACTTCCTGGAGCTTGCCCATCTCGTCGAGCAGCGCGTCGGTGTAGTCGGTCGCCATTTCCTCGGCGACCTCGTTGAAGCGCTTCAGCTTGGCCATGATGTCGGCCGCGCCGTCCTGGACGTTCTCCAGGACCGTCTTCGACTCGTCGAGCTTGGGCTCCTGCATGAGGATGCCGACGGTGAAGCCGGGAGACAGGTAGGCCTCGCCGTTGGAAGGCTGCTCCAGCCCCGCCATGATCTTGAGGACGGTGGACTTACCGGCACCGTTCGGGCCGACCACACCGATCTTCGCGCCGGGCAGGAAGTTCAGGGTGACGTCATCAAGAATCACCTTGTCGCCGTGCGCCTTGCGCGTCTTGCGCATGGTGTAGATGAACTCAGCCAAGAGAAACCGTCCGGCAGATCGATGGGTGGGCAGATACACCCCATCTTGCCTGACGTCCATCCCCGGGGGGAAACCCGTTCGGCCCCGAAGCCACCCGACCGGGGTCGGTGAAACCGCCCCGAGGCCTTGTGCCGCACGGCAGGATGCCACCGACGAGGGTGCGGCCGGGGGGCTGCGGCCGAGGTGGGGGGACGTATGGACAGCGGACTGATCGCGCTCGGCGCGGCCGTGGTCGGTGTGGCCGGGACCTTGCTGGCGACGGTGCTTTCGCAGCGGATGGTTGCGCGGGTGCAGGCGGCGCAGTTCGAGCGGGAGCAGCGGGTCGCGCAGATCGGGTGGCTCCGGGAGCAGGAGCTGGCCGAGCTGAACCGGCGCCGGGAGAGCTACGCGGCGACGAACGCCGCATACACGCGCTACCGGGTCGTCCTCATGTACTTCCTCTGGCTCGTCCACAAGGCGCAGGTCACCAGCGACGAGCGGGCCGCGCTGGAGGAGGCCCGTCACGCACTCCACGCCGCCTTCGCCGAGGCTCAGATGATTGCTTCACGGGTGGTGCTCGTAGAGCTGGACGTGATGAACCGGGCCCTGTCGGAGACCTACCGCCGGACGCTGCGACTGGACGAAGGTGATCCCGATCCGGATGGATCCTTCGAGGAGATCCACGCCGAGCTCATCGGGCTCGGCGACCGCTGGGAGCGCATGCGGAGCGTGATGCGGACGGATCTGGGCGTGGACGCGCCTGGGGTGGCGGTGGCACCCGCACCCGCCCCCGCCCCCGGACCCGCACCGTCACGGCCCGCGCCCGCGCGCCCGCCCGAGCCCGAGTCCGCGCCCTGACGAGGCTGCCGGAGGCGGCTCAGCGGGGGCGGTACACCGTGAGGGCGTCGGGGAGCTCGTCCAGGACGAGGGCCGCCGGGGCACGGGCGTACTCGCCGTCGTAAGCGAGCGGGGTGCCGGCCGGGATGTCGCCCACGCGCAGGCTGCGCAGCCGGGTGGCGACGTGGACCGGGGAACGGGTCAGCGGGCCCGCGAGGGCGGCGGCGAGCAGTCGGGGGCCGGGGCGGCCGCCCCCGTGGACCAGGCGTACGTCGAGCAGGCCCTCGCCGAGGCTCTTGCGGTAGCGGGGCGCCGGGCCCGTGCCCTGGTAGGTGCCGTTGCCCGCGAAGAGCAGCCAGACGCTGCGCGGCTTCCCGGCGAGCCTGAGCCGGACGGGGCGCTCGGCGCGCAGCACCCGGTACGCCGCCAGCAGGGCGGCGGGGCCGCCGCCGATCCTGGGGGCCCAGCGGAGCCGGTGGCCGAGCAGCTCCGGGTAGGCGCCGATGCTGAAGTTGTTCAGGAAGTACCCGGCCCTGGTGTCCTCGGGGTCCGGGCCGGGCCCCGGGGTGAACCGGCCGACGCCGATGAGCACCGCGTGGCCGGACGCCACGGCCCGGCAGGTGTCCTCCGCGCCGGCGAGGCCGAGGTCGAGCGCGAAGTGGTTGAGCGTGCCGCCGGGGAACACCGCCAGCGGGATCCCGGCGCGCAGCGCGGCGGTGGCCGCCGCGTTGACCGTGCCGTCGCCGCCGCACACGCCGAGGACGGTGGCCCGCTCGGCGGCCGAGGCCAGCTCGGCGGTGAGCCGCGGGCCCTCGCACTCGATGAGCTCGGCCTTCGGCAGCCGCTCCCGCAGTACCTCGAGCCCCGCCGTGGCCGCCGTACCGGACCCGGTGTTGACCACCACCGTGAGCCCGGCCCCGTCGGGCAGCGCGGGCACCCCCTCGGCCGGCCGCTCGTCGCCCGGCGCGATGCGGGCCTCCACGGCGTCCCGGGTGAGGCGGCGCACGACGAATCCGGCCGCCACCCCCAGGGCCGCCCCCGCGAGCACGTCCGAGGGGTAGTGGACCCCGGTGTACACGCGGGAGAAGGCGACGGACACGGCGACCGGGGCCAGCGCGGCGCCCCAGAGCGGGGACTCCAGCGCCACTCCGGCGGTGAAGGCGAAGGCGGAAGCGGAGTGCCCCGAGGGGAAGGAGGTCGTACGCGGCTGGGTGCTGAGCTGCCGCCCGACGGGCACCCCGTCCAGGACCGGCCGGGTCCTGCGCACGGACCACTTGCCGACGGTGTTGATGGTCGCGGAGGCCAGCGCCAGCGACGCGACCCCGCGCACGGCAGCCTTGCGCGCCCCGGCCGAACCGAGGACGGCGATCCCCGCGGCGGCCCCGCCCCACAGCAGCCCGTGGTTCGCGGCCCGGCCGAGCCGCGGCAGCACCCGGTCGGCCCCGGGCCAGTGCCGCCGGGCCACCACGTCGAACAGCCACCGGTCCCCTCGCGCGACCGCACCCCGCCAGGTCAGCTCTTGATCAGACATCCTCTGCCCCTACCCGAACCTCCGGATCCGAACCAGGCACCGCCCGGGCCGGGCCCGGGGAGGGCGGCCGCGCCTACTCCGGGTCCGTCGAACGGTCCGGGGCGGGGCCGTCCTCCAGGGGGCGCTTGCGCAGGAGCAGGACGACCAGGCCGCCCAGGACGACCAGGCCCACCGCCAGGGAGGCGATCACCGGGGTGGCCGCCGAGCTGCCGCTGGCGGCCAGCCGCTCCTCCGAGGTGTCCGGATCCACTGCCGGGGCGGACGCCGACAGCGCGCCCATCGCCGTCAGCTCCCCGCCCGCCGCCGCCCCGTCCGCCGGCTCGGCGACGGGGAGCTTCGGCCACGTCGCCGTCGCCGTGGCCACGGCTGCGGACTCGCTGGAGCCGGCCACGATCTGGACCTGCGTCGGGATCCCGCTGGTGAAGACCCGGCCGACCGGCACGCGGGTGGACCCGCGGAGGGTGACCTCGGCGCTGCCGTCCGGGGTCCCCTCCGGCACCTCGAAGTACAGCTTCCCCCCGTTGACCGCGGTGGTGACCGGCACGCCCTGCGCGTCCACCACCCGCACGCCCATGGCCACGGCCGCCGCGTCCGGGGTCACGCTCACGCTCTGCGCACCCGTCCGCACGGTGACCGGCCCGATCCGGGTGCCGAGCGGCCCCGACACCTCACCGGGATCCACCGCGAGCGACGCCGGCGGTTCGGGCAGCCGGCGCGCCTCCCGCTGGAGGTAGTCGGCCAGCTTCTCCGCCTCCGGGTCGACGGCCTCGACCCGCACGCCCTCGGCCAGCCGCCAGATGGCCACCTGGGTCCCGGCCGCGGCGCTCTCCGCGGTGAGCGCCGCGGCCCCGGCCGCCTTGGCGAGCCCGGCCAGATCGTTGCGCTGGGGGTAGGAGTGCTCCAGTACCCAGCGGATCCGGCCCGCCTCGCCGTTCCCGGCGAGCGGCGTGCCGTTCCATCCGATCTCCGTGAACCGGGCCTGGGGCTGCGCGTCGCCCGCGACGCCGACCCCGTAGGTCTGGAGCATGCCGCCGCCGTCGACCCGCATCTCGTACAGCCCGGCCGGGATCTGCCGCACGGTTCCGTCCGTGCCGCGCAGGACGGCCTGCCCGAAGGTCTTCAGCCCGTCCAGGACGGCGCTGGCTCCCTCCGGCGTCCGGGGTGCGGCCGGGCCGGCGTCGGCGGCCGCCACCGCACCCGGAGCCCCCGCCAGTGCGGCGGCCAGCAGGGCCACCGCGATCGGCCGCCGCACGGAGCCCCGTATGGCCGCCGCGACCGTGGCGCGCCCCGCCGGTGCGCCGCCGGCCTGCGCGGCAGGGGGCAGCGGCGCGACGGCAGGAGCACGGCCAGGAGCGCGGAGAGGAGCGGCGTCAGGAGCGACGTCCGTGGCGGTGGCAGGAGCGGAGGGTGCGGGAACGGCAATCGACACAGTCTTCCCCTTCGGGCCGAAGGCCCAGGTGCCCGTGAGTACCGGGGAATCCTAGCCTCCTCGAACACTCAGACCACCGCCGCCTTCTGAGGACCCATCAGCGGTACGTCCGTCCTGACGACCCGCCGGAAGGCCGCCGTGCCGCGGTTCAGGTCGTGCCCGATGGCGGTGGCGTCGATGTTGGCCGAGAACCACCGGTTGCCCTCCCCGTCGGGCGGGTCCTCCCGCACCCGCAGCCTTCCGTGGACCACCAGCGGTTCGCCGACGGAAACGGATCCGGCGAGGTTCACGGCGAGGCCGCGCCGGGCCCACACGGTGTAGAAGCTGGTGGGCGCGTCCGCCCAGGTCTCCTTCTTCCGGTCGTAGTACCTCGGTGTGACCGCGAAGCGGAACCGGGCCGCCGGACCGCTCGGCGTGTCCTTGTAGTCGATCTGCGTGGCCACGTAGCCCACCAGCGTCACCTGGGTGTCGTTCATCCCGGCCGTCCTCCCCGGGCCCGGCGGCGCGCTCGGCCACGCGCCGCCCCGACCCGCATTCCGTACCCGTCCGGACCATCCGCGCGGGGTACGACCATGCTGGCCCCGGCCGCGGGAACCCGTCGGCGGCTGTGGACTACTGACGGCTTGTGGACAACTTCGCCACCGTCGCGTACTGCTCGCGCACCTCCCGGTAGCGCAGCAGCTCCGCCGCCACCGGCTCCAGCACCCGGGCCCTCCCGCAGCCGGCCGCCGCCTGGCGCAGCCGCCGCTCCGCGTCCTGCCCGTAGCGCCGGGCCGGACCCCGGGCCCCGATCGAGCAGGCCCACTCCACGAGCGGTCCGCCGATGATGCCGGCGACCATCAGCAGGACCGGCGGCATCAGGTCCGGCGGCAGGACCCCGGCGATCTGCCCGACCAGCCACAGTCCGCCGTAGATCTGGAGCAGGGTCATGGCCGCCTGCGCCAGCACCGCCGCCGGCCACCACGAGGGCCGCGGCGGGCGGGCGCTCGGCACCGTGACCGCCGGCCCGAGGGTCACCGCGATCTCGTCCAGGGCCTGGGGGAGCCCTTCGGCGCCGCGGACCGCGGTCTCCCGTACGGCCTGCGCCCAGGGGTCGGGCAGGCCGCGGACCGCCTCGTCGGCGACGGTCCGTACGGCCTGTTCCACCCGCTGGCGGGCCGTCACCTCCTCCTCGACCGGCGGCTCGGGGGCCATGGTGGAACGCCCCATGGCCGCCAGGGCGGCCAGCCCGCCCAGCGAGCGCGGGGCACGCCGGCCCTCGTACCACCGCCACAAGCGCAGCCACGGGGTGCCGCAGGCCTTTCCCGCGTTGCGCCGCCAGGCCCGCTCGGCGGCGAGCCCGGCCGCGTAGGCCCCGACGGCCTCGGCGAGCCGGTCCTCGAACTCGGCGCGCGCGGTCTCCCCGATCTCCGGCCCGGTGTGGCCGTCGGCCACGTAGAGCGGTCGCAGGCGGGCCGCGGCCCGGTCGACATCGGCGGAGATGCGGCGGGTCGCGGCGCCCTTCTCCTGGGTGAACTGTCCGAGCATCTCGCGCAGTTCCCCGACGCCTTCACCCGTAAGGGCGGAAAGTCCGATGACGGTGGCCCCCGGCTCACCGTGTTCGCCGAGGGCGATCCCGTCGTCGTCGAGGAGCCTGCGCAGGTCGTCCAGGACGAGATCGGCGGAGTCCCCGGGCAGCCGGTCCACCTGGTTCAGTACGACGAAGGTCACCTCGGCGTGCCCGGCCAGCGGGCGCAGGTACCGCTCGTGCAGGACGGCGTCCGCGTACTTCTCCGGGTCCACCACCCACACCACCGCGTCGACCAGCGCCAGCACCCGGTCGACGTGGTCGCGGTGGGATCCGACGGCCGAGTCCAGGTCGGGCAGGTCGACGAGGACCATGCCGCGCAGCACCTCGGCCTCAGAGGTCTCCCGGGGGCGGCGGCGCAGCCGTCCGGGGATCTCGAGGCGGTCCAGCAGTCCCGCGGCGCCGTCGGACCAGCTGCACGCGATGGGTGCGGCGGTCGTCGGCCTGCGCAGTCCGGTCTCGGAGATCTGCACTCCGGCGAGTGAGTTGAAGAGAGTGGACTTGCCGCTTCCGGTGGCCCCGGCGATGGCGACGACGGTGTGCTGCGCCGACAGCCCGCGGCGCGCGGCCGCCTCGTCGAGGACGCGTCCGGCTTCGGCGAGGGTCTTTCCGTCGAGGATCCTGGTCCGGGACAGCCCGATGAGCTGGCGCAGTGCGTCGAGGCGGACGCGCAGGGCCTGCGCCTCGGGGCTGAGCGGAGGCGCGGGGGACTTGCCGCCGTCGCTCCCGGCGCCGGAAACCGCCCGTACGAGTGCTTCGTCGCCCTCCTCGCCACCGCTGCCCGGCCAGTCGTCCTCGCTGGCCCGGGGGCGCGAGCGGGCGATCAGTCCGTCGTCCCAGCGGTCGTCGGTCCGGTCGGTCAGGGCGGTCACCGCGTCACCTCTCCTTCTGCAGTACGGACAGCGCGGCGATCAGTTCGGCCTGGGGTTCGGGACTCACTTCGAGCGCTTCGATCGGGGCGAGGCGGCGGTCGCGTTCGGCGCGCAGCACCTGGTCGAGGTGCTCGGCGACGAGCTCGCCGCCCCGGTCGCGCAGGCGTACGGCGGCCTGTACGCCGATCCGCTCGGCGAGCTTCTCCCCGGCCGGGCGGGCCCGCTTGCCGCCGAGGAGGGCCGCGACCAGGAGGGCGGCGACCCCGTCGGGGTCGGGCGAGGGCTGCTTGTCCAGCCCCGCGACCTCTTCCTCGGCGAGTTCCTCCAGCACGCGCCGCCAGCGGCGTACGGCCATGCCGATACGTTCCGCCGCCTCCCGGTCGGGGGCGGGCAGGGACACGGCGCCGGCGGCGGGCTCGCGCCGCCAGGCCTCCGCGATGCGCTCGTCGGCGGCGGCGACGGCGCACTGGAGCAGCGCCGCGAGGGATTCCGCGAGGGAGTCGAGGAGTTCGTCGGCGCTGGTGTCGAGCGGGTAGCCGCGCCAGCGGGTCAGCGCGTCCCCGGCGAGTACGGCGCCCCGGTCCAGGCGGCCCCGGACCCGCTTGCCCTCCCGCTTGTAGGCGTCCTCCACGGCGAAGGTCAGCCGTACGGCGGCGGCGTGCTGGGCCGCGACGGCCGAGGCGAGCTCCGGCATCCGGCGCCCGAGGGAGTCGAGCGCGCCGAGGGCGGTGCGCCCGACAGCGTACTGGCGGGCGGCCGGGTCCTGCGCGTGGTGCGCGAGCCAGGCGAACAGGGGGGCCACGGCGCTGGCGGGCAGCAGCCCGCCCCCGCCGGCCGATTCGGGCAGTTCGGGCACCGTGAACCGGGGCACCTCGCCCAGTCCGGCCCGTGTGAGCAGGGCCCCGTACTGCCGGGAGACCTCGGCGAGCACCTGGTGCGGGACCCGGTCGAGGACGGTGACGAGGGTGGCCTTGTACTGCTTGGCGGTGCGCAGGAGGTGCCAGGGCACGGCGTCGGCGTACCGCGAGGCGGTGGTGACCATCACCCAGACGTCCGCGGCGCAGATGAGCTGGGCGGCGAGCGTCCGGTTGTCGACCACGAGGGAGTCGATGTCGGGGGCGTCGAGGATGGCGAGACCGCGGGGCAGGGTCGAGACGGTCTCGATCCGCACCTCGCGGGTGGCGGACGGGTACCCGTGCCCCTGCTTGCCGCCCGGCCGGTGGGGCTTCCGGGCGGACGCGGGGGTGTCTTCCTCGTCCTGGGGGGCCCAGACCCGCATCAGATCGGGCAGCACCCGCACTCCGGCGAACCAGTGGTGGTCATCCGGATGGCAGACGAGGACGGGGGTGCGCGTCGTGGGCCGGAGCACCCCGGCCTCGCTCACCTGCCGCCCCACGAGGGAGTTGACGAGGGTGGACTTACCGGCCCCGGTGGACCCGCCGACGACGGCGAGCAGCGGCGCCTCCGGCGCCTTCAGCCGGGGTACGAGGTAGTCGTCGAGCTGCGCGAGCAGCTCGGCTCTGGTCTGGCGGGCGCGAGGGGCGCCGGGCAGGGGCAGCGGCAGACGCACGGACGCGACCCGGTCGCGCAGGGCGGACAGGGCATCGAGCAGCTGAGGCCGAACATCCAAGGTCACCACATGCGAAGAATGCCCAATTTAGGAGCATTTTTGAAGCTTATACGTCCTCTGCGCGCCGAGCGCTACTCCAGCGGCACATCACGGACACAGCGGACGAGTGGGGCGCAGGCATAACGAGTGCACAACACCCAGGGCGCCACGGCGCAAAAGCGGTGCGAGAATCGCACCTGCCTGCGATTATCGGGACCGCTTCACCGAACCTCCACATCGTGGCACGCGAGTGAAGCAACCGGGACAAGGCAACCGGAGCCCTATCCTTGACCCGGCACGGACCACAGCCCCACCCCCGTCAAGGGGCTCCAGGCCACCACGGCCACCTTCCGGCCCCCGTAGCTCAGTGGATAGAGCAGGTGCCTTCTAAGCACTTGGCCGCAGGTTCGAGTCCTGCCGGGGGCACTCTTCCCGTCCCACCCCGAAGCCCTCCCCCGCGGAGGGCTTTTTCGCAGGTGAGCGGCACCCTAACCCGGCGCCCGTAGCGGCGACGTAAGTCCGGAGCGATGCCCGAGGGCTACTTGAAGGCCTTGACGGCTCGGTAGTAGGTCCATGCGGTGCTCTCGCAGGAGACCTTGCGGGGGCCCGTGTAGCGCGCGCAGACCCGCTTCAGGTCGGAGTGGAACATGTCGTCCAGCCGGGGCTTGGCCGCCCGGAACTCCCCCGCCGCCTTGTAGTTGCGGTAGCCGAAGTCGTGGCGGGCGCAGGCCATGCGGAACGGGAAGCCGAAGGGGTTGTCCGGGGACGTGGTGCAGTAGTCCGTGGACCAGTCGAAGCCGTACGGCTCCCACTCGCCCCGGTCCTCGCGCGCGGCGGTCCACGCGCTCTGGCTGGCCGCGCCCGGCTGCGTCCAGCCGCTCAGCACCTGCGGCTTGTTCTCCGGAACCCCCGGAGCCCCCGGGACCTGCCCCCTCGCGACTGCCGCGAACGCCGTGGGTGCGAGGGCCAGTACGGCGGCCAGCGCGCCGGAGACGAGGGCGGACGCGCGGGCTGCGGTCCGGGTGGGGGCGGGTCCGGGGAGGGGGGCGGCGGGGGCTGGGCAGCGGGGCACGCGTCCTCTAACGAGGGGTGTCCGCAAGGGTGTCGGGGTGGCGCGCGCAGGGGTCCGGCTCCGTCCCGGGTGGGATCCGGTCCGCCGCAGGAGGGACGGACCGGGACTCAGGTATGAGCCGATGTCACCCTTCCGGCAGAGATCCGGTTCAGCCTCGGGAGGGACGCGGACTACGGCCGGCGCCGCGAATACTCGTGGACATGAACCGCCGTCCTCTCGTCATCGCCGCCGCCACCGTGGGAGTCCTCGCCACCGCCGCCATCGCCCTGCCCAACCTCCCGCCCAACCCCCTGACCGACACGATCAACGACCGGGTGTTCAAGGAGAAGGGCAGGCGCTTCGCCACGGCCGCCGACGCCCCGGCGGGCGGGGAGGCGCCCCGGGGGGAGACGGCGCGCGGGAACGGAAGGGCGGCCCGCGGGGAGGCTGCGTGGGCGCTGCCGCGCTGGGTGCCGAAGGACGCGACCGACGTGCGAATAATGGCGCGCACCGACGGCGAGGCGCGGCTGCTCCGCTTCACGCTGGGCGCGACCCCGCTGGACGGGCCGCAGTGCCCGGCGGGCAAGCCGAGCAGGCATGCGGGGACGACGCTGCGGGCCCAGTGGTGGCCGGCCGGCACCGGGGCCGAGGAGCGGCCCGAGTGCCGCGGCGCCCACCAGTACCAGGTCACGGTGCGCGGCAAGGAGGTCTACGCCTGGACCGACGGCACCCCCTCCCCCGGGGCGGGCACGCGGGACGGCGCCCCCGTCCGGCAGGTGTCGGCCACGACCCGCTGATCCGGGCACGGCCCCCTGATCCGGTACCGTCCCGCGGCCTCAGCGGTGCGTGCGCAGCTCCCGGGCCGTCGAGAGTTCCGCGAGCCGGGCCCAGTGGGGGCGCAGCCAGTCCTCCGGTGAGGCGGCCGTCGGCAGGCCCGGCGGCAGGCTGTCGTGGAAGGCGGTGGTCTCGGGTTCGACGGCCCGGTGGTGGGTCAGGATCCGCGGTTCTCCGGGGCCGTCCGAGGCCACGGCCACGCTGCGCAGGAACATGGTGTTGGCCACCAGCAGCCAGTGCGGGCTGCCCGGGTCGGCAGCGGAGCCGGCGCCGTTGCCGCTGGACAGCGCCCACGGGTCCGGGGCGAGGTACCGGACCTGCCCCACGCCGGTGAACCCGGCTGCTGCCGCGCACATCGAGCACGGCTCCTGGGTGCTCCACAGCGTCGCCGTGGTCAGGTCCCAGCCCGTGCGGGCGGCCGCCAGCGCGTTCATCTCGGCGTGGGCCAGCGGCGTCCCGCGCAGCGGTCCGGTGCCCGGGCCGTGCTCGTACGCCTCGTTGCGCCCTTCGGCGACCGGCTTACCGCCGGCGTCCGTGAGGACCGCTCCCACCGCGAGGCCGCCGGCCGCGAGCGCCTCGTAGGCGAGCCCGAGCGCCCTCCGCAGGGGCTCCGGCGCCGCGCGCCACTCCGTGTCGAAACCGTGCTCCCCGTCGCTCATCCGGCCATTGTCCCCACCGGCTCACCACCAGCTCGCCCCGCCCCACCCCGACCCGCTGCATCACCTCGGCCGGCGGCGATATCGTCTCCGCCATGGACATCCTCCCCGCCCGTACCGTTGGTGAACTCCAGGCCGCGGAGGGGCTCTTCGACGGGCCCGTCCGTGCGGACTGGGCGGAGCGGTTCCTCTCCGCCGCCGGGCACGTGATGCTGATCGCGTACGTGGACGGCGTGCCCGCCGGCATGGTCTCCGGGATCGAGATGACCCATCCCGACAAGGGCACCGAGATGTGCCTCTACGAGCTCTCCGTGGACGAGGCCCACCGCCGGCGCGGCATCGGCCGGGCCCTGACCGAGGCGCTCGCCGCCGAGGCCGGGGCGCGCGGCTGCTACGGGCTGTGGGTGGGCGTCGACACGGACAACGAGGCCGCGCTGGCCACGTACCGGGCGGCCGGCGCCCGCGACGAGGGTGTCTTCAGGATGCTCGGGCGGCCCCTCCCCTGAGGGACGCCCGGCGCCCCCCGGGGCGGCGTGTCGTGGGGCCAGTCGGCGCACCCTCCGCGCGGCCGGCCCGTGCCTCGCCGAGCATCGGCGGCATGACCGCATTCACCGCGCTGCTCCCGGCCGCCGCCCTGCTGGCGGCGGCCACCGCCCTGCCGCCGTACGCCGCCCCCGCCGCTGCCGCCACCCCCGACGCCCCCTACGTAGTCGTCCTCAGGGACGGCACCACCCGCGCCTCCGCGGCCGCGGTCACCCGCGCCCTCGCCGCCGAGGCCGAGGCCGCCGGCGACCGCGTCGGGGAGGTCTACGACACCGCCCTGAGCGGTTTCGCCGTCCGCACCACCGCCGCCCGCGCCGCCGAACTCGCCGCCGATCCCCGGGTGGCCTCCGTGGAGCCCGACGCGGTCTTCCGGATCAGCGACACGCCCCTCGTCCAGACCCCCGTCGCCCAGACACCCGCCGTCCAGACACCCGCCGTCCAGACCCCCGTCGTCCAGACCCCCGCGCCCTGGTCCCTGGACCGGCTCGACCAGGGCGAGTTGCCGCTCGACGGCTCGTACACGTACCCGGCCAGGGGCGAGGGGGTCACCGCGTACATCGTGGACACCGGGATCAACACCCTGCACCAGGAGTTCGGCGGCCGGGCCCGCTGGGGCGCCAACGCGGTGTTCATGGAAGGGGCCACGGACTGCAACGGCCACGGCACGCACGTGGCGGGGACCGTGGGCGGGGCCACCTACGGGGTGGCCAAGGGGGTTTCGCTCGTCGCCGTGAAGGTGGCGGACTGCCGCGGGGACGCGACCCTGTCGGCGATCACCCGGGGCATCGACTGGATGGTGAAGGACGCCCTCAAGACGCCGACCGTCCCGGCCGTGGCCAACATGAGCCTGGGCGGCGGCCACAGCTTCGCCCTCAACCGGGCGGTGACACGGGCGATCGCGACCGGGATCACCTTCGCCGTGGCGGCGGGCAACTCCGGCGAGAACGCCTGCACCGGCTCCCCCTCCTCCGTCCCGCAGGCACTCACCGTGGGCGCGACGGACGCTCTGGACCGGCGGCCCGCCTTCTCCAACTACGGCGCCTGCGTGGACCTGTCCGCCCCCGGCGTGGCCGTCACCTCCGCCTGGAAGGGCTCCGCCACGGCCACCGCCCGCGCCTCCGGCACCTCGATGGCGGCCCCGCACGTGGCGGGCGCCGCCGCGCTGGTGCTCGCGCGGGGCCTGGCGGCCGGCGGCCTCCGTCAGACGCCCGCCCAGGTCGCGGAGACCCTCGTACGGGACTCCGCGCGGGACCGGATCACCGCCCTGCCGGCCGGGACGCCGAACCTGTTGCTGCAGGTCCCGACCGGCGGGTAGCCGTACGGGACCCTCCGCCGGGGCGGCGGCTCCCCGCCCCGGCATCCGCCCCTCCGCTCCACCCGGCCTGATGGCACATCAATTTCTGTGTGCTTCGGGCGAAAGCAAGTCATTGACTTCTCAATCCCGCGACGCGTCAATGTCGGCCACCGCACCGGCTCGACCTCCCCCACACAGCGGGTGGGGGGAGGGTTCGTATGACGAAGGAGTCGCGACCCAGTGAGTACAACGTTTCGACGAAGAGTTCTGGCCGGGGCGGGCGCTCTGTCCCTGGCCCTGACGGGCACCATGGTGGGTCTGTCGGGCACCGCGCAGGCCGCGACCAAGACGACGCCCGTCCCGATGGACTGCGTCGCGCCCGCGCCCCAGCCGGGTGCTTCGGGCACCCAGCCCTACACGATCACGCTGCCCGACGGCGCCAAGGCGGGTGACGTGGTCCCGATCACCATCGATCCGGGCCCGAGCCCGGTCATCCCGGGCTTCGCGGTGACGACCACCAACGTCTCCAAGATCACCCTCAAGGTCGGGGCGAGCACCCAGACGGTGGTCAGCCCGCCCGAGACGGTCGACGTCAAGCCCAACGTGCCCCTCGACCCCTCGGCCTTCTCCGGCACCATCACGATCCCGGACGGCAGCGAGGGCACCACCGTTCACGTGGCCCTGGACCTGGCGGTGACCGACGCGAGCCTCATGGGCTCGGTCTTCACCACCACGTGCACCCCGAACCCGCGCCCGAGCGCCTCGCTCGGCTCGGTGGCCGTGGAGGCGCTGCCCAAGGACCCGATCACCACCAAGCTGACGCCCAACAGCGGCAAGGCGGGCCAGGAAGTCGTCGTCACGGGCGCCAACTTCCCGGCGGGTCCGGTCACCTGCTCCGCGCTCAAGAACGGTGCGCCCACGACCGACAGCGGTTCCGGCACGGCCAACGCGGCCGGCGTCGCGACCTGCACCATCACGGTCAACGAGCCCGCCGACAAGATCCGGATCAACGGGGCGATCGAGCCGTACAAGGACTACATCTTCATCGTCCCGCAGCCGGGCGTGCAGAACCCGGTCGACGTGGAGGTCCTGCCCGGCCCGCTGGCCATCGGCCCGCAGGCCGGCAACCCCGCCGTCGACTTCGGCAAGGTCACCATCAACGGCAAGTCCCAGTCGGTCGTCGGCCAGTTCACCGCGATGGCCGTCCAGGACTTCCGCGGCGGGACCCTCGGCTGGGACGTCTCGGCCACCCGTACGCCGTTCCTCAACTCGGTGACCGGCCACTCCATGGCCACCGCGCAGATCGGCATCCAGCCGACCTGCAAGGTGACCAACCCGGCCAGCCCGAGCGCCTGCACCGCGGGTTCGCCCGGCGCGATCTCCGACGTCCCGCTGAAGGTCGCCTCGGCGGCCGCGGGCGGTGACGAGCTCACCGGTGGCGAGTTCGAGATCGGCGGAGCCGGAATGATCCAGCTCCCGCCGTTCATGTTCGCGGACACCTACCAGTCGGTCGTCACCTTCTCGATCGCCTGACCCGTACGACCCCGCTCCACCCGGGTGGTGCGGCGCTCCGGCGCCGCACCACCCTTCCGCGCACCAACGAGCCTCCCCACCCCCGTCCGGCCCGACTGGAGAACCGCCCATGCGCACCCGCACCCTCCTCCTCGGCCTGCTCCTCGGCCTCGCCGCCCTGCTGCTCCCGGCCCTGCCCGCGACAGCCGCGGACAACGGCACCTGGGGCGTCTTCCCGACACCCCCGGCCGGTGCGGCGATGACCGACCGCGCGTACTTCTTCTACCAGGGCGAGGCCGGCACCACCATCAGCGACAGCGCGACGATCGTGAACTCCTCCGACAAGGAGCTGACGTTCCAGATCTTCGCCACCGACGCCGTCAACACCCCGGTGGGCGGCGGCTTCGCGCTGCTGCCGGTGGAGACGAAGCCCAAGGACGTGGGCACGTGGGTCGTGCTGCCGCCCGAGGCACGGAACACCGTCACCGTGCCGCCCAAGGGCCGCAAGGACTTCCCGTTCTCCGTGAAGGTCCCCGCGGACGCGACGCCCGGTGACCACGTGGGCGGGATCGTCGCCCTCAACACCGAGGTGGAGGGCATCCAGCAGGAGGGCAAGGTCCAGGTCGGGGTGAAGCGCCAGGTCGGCGCCCGGCTGTACTTCCGCGTTCCGGGGCCGGTGACCCCGGGGCTGAGCGTGGAGGACGTGAAGGTCAGCCGGGCGGCGCCGCTGCTGCCCTGGGTCAAGGACGCCCGCGCCAGGATCACGTACTCCCTGGTCAACCGGGGCAACGTGGTCGTCGAGCCGAAGGTGACGGTCTCCGCCGAGGGCCTGTTCGGCCGCCGGGTGCTCGACCGGCCGGCCCGCGAGCTGAAGCTCGTCCTGCTGCCCGGCCAGCGGATCGAGCTGACCGAGGACTGGGCGGACGCACCGCAGTCGGACTGGGTCACCGTCGACATCACCGCCGGCGCCGCGGACTACCCCGACCTCGTCTCCTCCTCCACCCGTGAGTTCCTCGCCGTGCCGTGGCCCGCGCTCGGCGCCCTCCTGGTGCTGGCCGGCGCCGCCATCGCCGCCCGGGTGCTGCGCCGGCGCCGCCGGGCCGCCGCCGAACGGCCGGAACCGGCACCGGACTTGGCTGAAGCCCGATGATCGGCAAGGGTGTCCCCAGGTGATGGCATCCGGCCATCACCGGTCAGGGGCAGGCGCCGGGAGGCACCACACATGGCACGACAGCACGTCGAAGCGGGGCCCGTCCGGCCGGCGCACGAAACCGTTCCCGCAGCCCCGTCGGCGGATCCCGCCGCCGCCGGGATCGGGCTGCTGACCCTCGTCGAGCGGACGCTCGGCACCGGCACCGCCGTGTACCTGCCGGGGGACGGCTGGATCCGGCTCACGCTCCCGCTCGACGACGGCGGTCCGGACCCGGTCACCGTGGACGTGGTCGCGGACACCCGGCGGGCCCCGCAGGGGATCGCGTACCTCCTGCCGGGGGCCGGCCAGGACTTCGTCTCCGCCTTCTTCACCCCGTCCGACCACAACCTCGCCCAGCAGCTGCGCCGCGAGGGCCTCCTCGTCGTCGGCGTGACCCTCCGCGAGGACGCCGCGACCGCCCAGGACACCGGCCCCGAACTGGAGCTCGCGGCGCACCGCCGGGACCTGGCCGCGCTCGTGGAGGCGCTGGACGGGGCGCTCGGGCTGCCGTACCAGTACGTCGGCCAGGGCGCCGGGGCCCTGCTCGCCCGGGACGCGGCCGCGCACGACGGCTCGCCCCGCCTGATCCGCGAGGGCTGAAACGGGCTCGCCCCCCGCGGTGAGGGTTGCGGGGGGCGAGCAGTCCTGCGAGTCGGTCAGTGGTTCCGCGGGAAGCCGAGGTCCACGCCGGCCGGGGCGTCCGACGGGTCGGGCCAGCGGGTCGTGACGACCTTGCCCCGGGTGTAGAAGTGGATGCCGTCGTTGCCGTAGATGTGGTGGTCGCCGAAGAGCGAGTCCTTCCAGCCGCCGAAGGAGTGGTAGCCCACCGGCACCGGGATCGGCACGTTGACGCCGACCATGCCCGCCTCGATCTCCAGCTGGAAGCGGCGGGCCGCGCCGCCGTCACGGGTGAAGATGGCGGTGCCGTTGCCGAACGGCGAGGCGTTCATGAGCGCCACGCCCTCCTCGTAGGTGTCCACGCGCAGCACGCACAGCACCGGGCCGAAGATCTCGTCGCGGTAGGCGTCGGAGTCGGTCTTGACGTTGTCCAGGAGCGAGAGGCCGATCCAGTGGCCGTTCTCGTTGCCCTCCACCGTGTAGCCGGTGCCGTCGAGGACCACGTCGGCGCCCTGCGCGGCCGCGCCCGTCACGTACGAGGCGACCTTGTCGCGGTGGGCGGCGGTGATCAGCGGGCCCATCTCGGAGGTCGGGTCGTTGCCGGGGCCGATCTTGATCTTCTCGGCGCGCTCGCGGATCTTCTCCACGAGCGTGTCGCCGATGGAGCCGACGGCCACGACGGCCGAGATGGCCATGCAGCGCTCGCCGGCCGAACCGTAGGCGGCCGAGACCGCGGCGTCGGCGGCGGCGTCGAGGTCGGCGTCCGGCAGCACCAGCATGTGGTTCTTGGCGCCGCCCAGGGCCTGGACGCGCTTGCCGTTGGCGGAGGCGGTGGTGTGGATGTGGCGGGCGATCGGGGTCGAGCCGACGAAGGACACGGCCGCGATGTCGGGGTGCGCGAGGAGCGCGTCGACGGCGACCTTGTCACCGTGGACCACGTTCAGCACGCCCGCCGGCAGACCGGCCTGGCTCGCGAGCTGCGCCAGCAGCGTGGAGGCCGAGGGGTCCTTCTCGCTCGGCTTGAGGATGAAGGTGTTGCCGCAGGCCACGGCCAGCGGGAACATCCACATCGGCACCATCGCCGGGAAGTTGAACGGGGTGATGCCCGCGACCACGCCGATGGGCTGGCGGATCGAGGAGACGTCCACGGCGGTGGAGACGGAGGTGGACAGCTCGCCCTTGAGCTGCACGGTGATCCCGCAGGCCAGCTCGACGATCTCCAGGCCGCGGGCGACCTCGCCCAGCGCGTCGGAGTGCACCTTGCCGTGCTCGGCGACGATCAGCTCGGCGATCGCGTCGCGGTTGGCGTCCAGCAGGGCGCGGTAGGCGAACAGCACCTTGGTGCGGGCGGCCAGCGAGGACTGCCCCCAGGACAGGAACGCCTCCTTGGCGACCTTTACCGCCGCGTCGACCTCGTCGGCGGACGCGAGGGCGACCTGGGTGGTGACCTCGCCGGTGGCCGGGTCGGTGACCGGGCCGTAGTTGCCCGACGCGCCCTCGACGGTCTTGCCACCGATCCAGTGGTTGACGGTCTTCATGACTGACTCCTTCACAGATGGCGACGTCGCTGCGCGGCTTGCCGGTCGTACTCTTCGCGGGCCTGGGCCGCCGACGCACGGGTCGCGGTCTCGGCCACAGGGACATCCCACCACGCCTGTGCGGGGGGCGGGCCCGACACAGTGTCGGGTGTTCGGGTCTGCGCGTAGACACATGTGGGACGGTCCGCCGCCCGCGCCTGCGCGAGGGCTTTCCGCAGGTCACCCACGGTGTGGGCGCGTATGACGGCCATCCCGAGGGAGGCCGCGTTGGCCGCCAGGTCCAGCGGCAGCGGCGCACCGGTGTACGAACCGTCCACCGCCCGGAAGCGGTAGGCGGTACCGAACCCCTCGGCGCCCACCGCCTCCGAGAGGCCGCCGATCGAGGCGTAGCCGTGGTTGTCGAGGATCACCAGCCGGACCGGGATCCCCTCCTGCACGGCGGTGACGATCTCGGTCGGGTTCATCAGGTACGTGCCGTCGCCGACCAGCGCCCACACCGGCCGGCCGGGGGCGGCCAGCGCGGTGCCGATCGCGGCGGGGATCTCGTAGCCCATGCAGGAGTACCCGTATTCGACGTGGTACTGGTCCGCGGAGCGGGCCCGCCAGAGCTTGTGCAGGTCCCCGGGGAGCGAACCGGCGGCATTGATCAGGATGTCGTCACCGTCGACGAGGCCGTCCAGCAGACCCAGCACCTGTGCCTGCGTCGGGACGGAGTCCTCGTCGGGAGCCGCGCAGGCCCCGTCGACCAGCCGCTCCCACGCCCTCTTCCCTTCTTTGTACGCCGCCTCGTACGAGGGGTCCACCCGGTACCCGGCGACCTCGGCCCGGAGTTCCTCCAGCCCCGCCCGCGCATCGCAGACCAGGGGCCGGGCGGCGAGCTTGTGGGCGTCGTACGGGTCGAGGTTGAGCCCGAGGAACCGCACGCCGGGGTGCTGGAAGAGCGTCGCGGACGCGGTGGTGAAATCGGTGAGCCTGGTCCCGGCGGCGATCACCAGATCGGCTTCGCGGGCCAGCGCGTCGGCGGTGGCCGTGCCGGTGTGCCCGATCCCGCCCACGTCGGCGGGGTGGTCCCACGGCAGGGCCCCCTTGCCCGCCTGGGTGGAGGCGACCGGGATGCCGGTGGCCGCGGCGAACTCCGCCAGGGCCGCCCCCGCCGCGCTGTGCCGGATCCCGCCGCCGGCGATGATCAGCGGCCGCGCGGAGCCCCGTACCGCCCGGGCGGCCGCCGCGAGCTCGGTCCGGTCGGGGCGGGGCCGGCGTACGCCCCACACCCGCTCGGCGAAGAACTCCTCCGGCCAGTCGTACGCCTCGGCCTGGACGTCCTGGGGCAGCGCGAGGGTGACGGCCCCGGTGCTCACCGGGTCGGTGAGGACCCGTACGGCCTGCAGCGCGGCGGGGATCAGGGCCTCGGGACGGGTGATGCGGTCGAAGTACCGGGACACCGGCCGCAGGGTGTCATTGACGGAGACATCACCCGCATGGGGGACCTCCAGCTGCTGGAGCACGGGGTCGGCGGGCCGGGTCGCGAAGGCGTCCCCGGGCAGCAGGAGCACCGGGATCCGGTTGATGGTGGCGAGGGCAGCCCCGGTGACGAGGTTGGTGGCGCCGGGGCCGATGGAGGTGGTGACGGCGTGCGCGGACAGCCGCCCGCTCTGCCGGGCGTACCCGACGGCGGCGTGCACCATGGCCTGCTCGTTGCGGCCCTGGAGGAAGGGCATCTCGCCCCGGCCGCTCTCCAGCAGGGCCTGACCGATGCCGGCGACGTTCCCGTGCCCGAAGATCCCCCAGGTGGCGGCGATCAGCCTGTGGCGCCGGTCGTCGCGCTCGGTGTACTGCCGGGCGAGGAAGCGGACGAGGGCCTGGGCGACGGTGAGGCGGACGGTCTGCGTCGGCGTCTGCTTCTGATCCTGCTTCTCCTGCTTCGGCGTCATGCGGGGTCCTCCGCCCGGTCCCGGTGGAAGGGGAGCCGGGGGTCGATGTCGTCTTCGGTCCAGGTGGAGCGGATCCAGCCGTGGTCGGGGTGGTCCCGGATGAGCCACTCCCGGGTCTCGCCGGGTCCCGCCATGACGTTGAGGTAGTACATGTCGTGGCCGGGCGCGGCGATGGAGGGGCCGTGCCAGCCGTCCGGGATCAGGACCGCGTCACCGGTCCTCACCTCGGTGAGGATGTCGGTCTTCCCCGCCGGGGAGGGGCTGACACGCTGATAGCCGAGGCCGGGTGTGTCCCCGTGCGGGGCGATCTCGAAGTAGTAGATCTCCTCGAGCCTCGATTCCGTGCCGGGGTGGTGCTCGTCGTGCTTGTGGGGCGGGTACGAGGACCAGTTGCCGCCGGGGGTGAGCACCTCCACGGCGATGAGGCGGTCGCAGTCGAAGACCCCGGCGGCGCCGAAGTTGTTGACCTGCCGGGAGCACTGTCCGCTTCCGCGGAGCTCTACGGGGACCCCGTCGGCGGGCCCGTACCGGGCGGGGAGGCGCCGCTCGCAGCGGGCCCCGACGAGCGCGAAGCGGCCGCCCTCGCGGGACATGACTTCGGCGTGCCCGTCCCGGGGCAGGTAGGCGAAGTCGGTGGGACCGTCGAACACCCCGCGTCGCCCCCGCAGTAGGAAGACCTGCGGTCCGCTCCCGGGGCGCTGCCCCGGACCCCGCTCCTCAAACGCCGGAGGGGCTGGATTTTGGCCTGCGTCGGGGCTGGATTGCCCGTAGGGCATTTTCAGCCCCGCCGGCGTTTGAGGCGCGGGGTCCGGGGCGGAGTCCCGGGGTGGGGGGCCGGGGGTCGTGCCCCCGGTTTCGGGGAGGGGCGGGGTGGGGGACGGCTCCGCGCAGCGGACCTCGCACGCCCCGGCGAGGGGGAGGACGATCCACTCCGACTCCCCGCACTCGTGCGCGTACGCCTCCCCTGGGGAGAGGTCTAGGACCAGCAGCCTCGTCCAGTCCATCGCCCACTCAGACACCACCGGCACGACCGAGCACCTCCTCCACTTCCTCCGCGAACGGCATCGCCGTCGAGCACGCCAGCCGTGAGGCCACGATCGCCCCGGCCGCGTTGGCGTAGCCGATCACCCGCTCCAACTCCCACCCCGCGAGCAGCCCGTGGCACAGCGCCCCGCCGAAGGCGTCCCCCGCGCCGAGCCCGTTGACGACCGTCACCGGTACCGGGGGGAGCTCCGCCACCGTCCCGTCGCGGTGGACGGCCAGGACCCCCGCCGGGCCGCGCTTGACCACCGCCAGCTCCACCCCGGCCGCGAGCAGCGCCCGCGCGGCCGCGTACGGCTCGGTCTCGCCGGTGGCGATCGCGCACTCCTCGGCGTTGCCCACGGCCACGGTGGCGAGGGACAGCCCCCGGCGGTACCACTCCGCCGGCCCGGCGTCCCCGCCCCCGGAGGGCCACAGCATCGGACGCCAGTCCAGGTCGAAGACCGTGATCCCGGACTTCGAGCGCGCCTCCAGCGCGGCCAGCGTGGCCGTGCGGCTCGGCTCCGCGCTGAGCCCCGTACCCGTCATCCAGAACACCCGCGCCGCACGCACCGCGTCGAGGTCGAGCTCGTCGGCGGCGATCTCCAGGTCGGGCGCCTTCGGGTAGCGGTAGAAGTACAGCGGGAAGTCGTCCGGCGGGAAGATCTCGCAGAAGGTCACCGGCGTCGGGTAGGCCGCGACCTCCCCGGCCCACCGGTCGTCCACCCCGAACCCCCGCAGCTCCGAACGGAGATACGCGCCGAAGGGGTCCGCGCCGGTCCGGGTGATCACCGCCGTCCGGCGGCCCAGCCGGGCGGCCGCGACGGCGACATTGGCCGGCGAACCCCCCAGGAACTTCCCGAAGGTGTCCGCCTCCGCGAGCGGTACACCCGTCTTCAGGGGGTAGAGATCCACCCCGATCCGCCCCATCGTGATCAGGTCGAACGCCAACGGATCCGCAGCCATCACCACACCATTCCTCCCGACCGAGTGCTCCCCGCACCCAAGAGCCTCGCACCCTAAGGTGGCCGTATGACGTCCTCACCACCCGCGTTGACCCGTATCCGCGTCGGTTCGGCTCCGGACTCCTGGGGGGTCTGGTTCCCCGACGATCCCCTGCAGACACCGTGGGAACGGTTCCTCGACGAGGTCGCCGAGGCCGGGTACGAGTGGATCGAGCTCGGTCCCTACGGCTACCTCCCCACCGATCCCGTCCGGCTCGCCGACGAGGTCGGGGCGCGCGGACTGCGGGTGTCCGCGGGGACCGTCTTCACCGGACTCCATCACGGGCCCGCCGTGTGGGAGGAGACCTGGGAGCACGTGTCGCGGATCGCGGAGCTGACCCGGGCCATGGGCGCTGCGCACCTCGTCGTGATCCCGTCCTTCTGGCGGGACGACAAGACCGGCGAGATGCTGGAGGACCGCACCCTCACTCCGGAGGGCTGGCGCCAACTGACCGCGCAGACCGAGCGGCTGGGGAAGCGGGTCCAGGACGAGTACGGACTGCGGATCGTCGTCCACCCGCACGCGGACACGCACATCGACACCCCCGGGAACGTGGCGCGCTTCCTGGACGCCACCGATCCCGCGCTGGTCTCGCTCTGCCTGGACACCGGGCACTACGCGTACTGCGGCGGGGACAGCGTGCGGGCCGTCGAGGAGTTCGGCGAGCGGATCGGCTACCTCCACCTCAAGCAGGTCGATCCGCGGATCCTCGCCGAAGTCGTTCGGGACCAGGTGCCCTTCGGGCCGGCCGTGGCCCGCGGGGTGATGTGCGAGCCGCCGGCCGGGGTGCCCGCGCTGGAACCGGTGCTGGCGGCCGCCGAGCGGCTCGGCGTGGACCTGTTCGCCATCGTGGAGCAGGACATGTACCCGTGTCCGCCCGACCGGCCGCTGCCGATCGCCCGCCGCACCCGCGCCCACCTGCGCTCCTGCGGCGCCCGCTGAACCGGATCATCCGGCCCGACCCCGGCCGTACGAACCCTCCTGGAGGAGACAGAACATGACCAGCACGCTCGGCATCGCCGTCATCGGTACCGGGAAGATGGGCTCCGACCACGTCCGCCGCTTCGGCAGCACGGTCGGCGGGGCCCGGGTGGTGGCCGTGGCCGACCCGGACGGGGACCGGGTCAAAGAGGTCGCGGCCGCTCTGGAGGGGGCGGGCGCGCACACCGATCCGGCGGCCGCGATAGCGGCGCCCGGGGTGGACGCCGTACTGATCGCCTCGCCCGGGCCCGCCCATGAGGAAGCGATCCTGCACGCGCTGCGGCGGGGGCTGCCGGTGCTGTGCGAGAAGCCGCTGACCCCCGAGCCGGCGGGCGCCCTGCGGATCATGGAGGAGGAGGCGCGGCTGGGCCGCCGGCTCGTCCAGGTCGGCTTCATGCGGCGCTACGACGCCGAGTACGCGCGGCTCAAGGAGCTGCTCGACGCGGGCGGGATCGGGCGGCCGCTGTTCCTGCACTGCCGGCACCGCAACGCCGCCTCGCCGTCCTTCTTCACCAGCGACATGCTCATCACCGATTCGGTGGTGCACGAGGTGGACGCGGCCCGCTGGCTGCTGGGCCAGGAGATCACCGCGGTGACCGTGCTCTCCCCGACGCCCGCCTCGGCCGCCGGTGATGGACTGCGCGACCCCCGGTTCGTCCTCATGGAGACCTCCGGCGGAGCCGTGGTCGACGTGGAGATCTTCGTCAACTGCGGTTTCGGCTACCAGGTGCAGTGCGAGGCGGTCGGCGAGTCCGGGACCGCGCGGATCGGCGACGGCCACGCGATGGTCGTCCAGTCGGCGGGCCGGTGGGGCGGGGAGATCGACCAGGACTTCACGGTCCGCTTCGCCGATGCCTACGACCGCCAGCTCCGCCGCTGGGTCGCCGCGGCCGCGCGGGGCCGGGTGGACGGTCCCGACGCGTGGGACGGCTACGCGGCGGCGGCCGTCTCCGAGGCGGGCCTCACGGCGGCCCGCACCGGCGTACGCACCGTGGTGGAGCTGACGGAGCGCCCGGCCCTCTACAGCTGATCCGGCCACCCGCCCGGACGCGCCCGGGCCGGTATCCGAACGCCGGGGCCATCATGGGGGGATGTCCCAGACACCTGAGATACCTCCCTCCGCGGTCCCGGCCCCGACGCGGCTCCCCCAGTACACCAAGGCGGAGCAGGACGAGATCCTCGGCGGCGGCGCCGATCCCTTCGGGGTGGGGGCGGTCGGCTTGACCTGGCTGCCCAAGGAGGAGCACTTCGGCGTCGAGTACGACGGCCGGCTGCTGGCACACGCGGGCCTGCTACGGCTGCCCGTCGGGATCGGCGCCGCCCGGACGGAAGTGGTGGGCGTCGGAGGGGTGGCCGTCGCACCCGATGTACGGGGTCGCGGACTCGCGCGGCTCGTCCTCGCGGCGGCGCTCGACCACGCACGCACGACGGGCCCCCGGCACGCCCTCCTGTTCTGCCGCCCCCCGCTCGTACCGCTGTACGAGCGGCTCGGCTGGCACGCGCTCGACGAGCAGGTCCTCGTCGAACAACCCGGAGACCGCTTGGTGTCCATGCCGCTGCGCACCATGGTGACGCCCCTGCACGATGACGCGGTCTGGCCCCCGGGACCGGTACGGCTGTTCTCCCTCCCCATGTGAAGCGGTACCGCAGGGACACCCCGTGTGCCACCTGTGTCACGGGGGTCGTCGGGGCGTCACGCATGTCCGCGTTACGCGGGTCTTCCGTCACAGGCGGACCACAGGCCCTCCCCTGACCTCACTCCGCGTCGTTCCCCGGGCACAACCTGAGTGATCGTCAGTGTCCACGCGCCGGCTCCCCCGACGGCCTCCCGGCCGGCCCCGCGGCGTGGACAAGGAGGTGTCGAGGATGAGCGACCGACAGCTGTGGTCGTACAAGGAGATCGCCGCTCACATCCGGGTCCAGCCGGACACGGTGCGCTCCTACCGCAAGCACGGGCTGCTGCCCCCGCCCGACCATGTGGAGGGCGGGAAGCCCTACTGGTACGCCGACACCGTCCGCGCCTGGGTGGCGCGGAGGCCCGGCAACCGCGGACGCCGCGAGGACTGACGCGGCGTCCGTCCCGGGGACGGGACCCTCCCGGGCCCCGTCCGCCTAGCGGCTCCCCACCGGCACCGGCTCGGACTCGGGCTCGGACTCGGGCCGCTCGGCGGCCTGCGGGGCCGGCTCCCCCTCGCTGAGCCCGATGCGCTCGTGCAGTCGGCGCAGTGGTGCCGGCGCCCACCAGGTGGCCTTCCCGGTCAGCTTCATCACCGCCGGTACCAGCAGGCTCCGCACGACCATCGCGTCCATCAGGACGGCCAGGGCGATCCCGAGGCCCAGCATCTTGGTGTTGGTCACCCGCGAGCTGCCGATGGCGACCATCACCACCGCCAGGATCACGGCCGCCGCGGTGATCAGTCCGCCGGTGCGGGTCAGCCCGGCGCGCACGGCGCCCTCGTGGTCCCCGGTCCGGTCGTACTCCTCCTTGATCCGGGATATGAGGAACACCCCGTAGTCCATGGAGAGTCCGAAGGCGATGCAGAACATCAGCACGGGCAGGGTGGTCTCGATGTCTCCGGTGGAGGTGAAGGAGAGCAGTCCGGAGAGGTGGCCTTCCTGGAACACCCACACCACCGCCCCGAACATCGCGGTCAGGCTCAGCGCGTTGAGCAGCACGGCCTGGACGGGTATCAGCAGGCTTCCGGTGAGCAGGAAGACCAGGAGCAGGGTGGCCAGCACCACCACGGCCAGGGCCAGGGGCAGTTTCTCGGCTATGGCGTCACGGGCGTCGACGAGCACCGCGGCCTGTCCGGTGACGGCGGTGTCGAAGGGCGCGTCCACCGCCCTGACCAGGCCCACCAGCTCCTGGGCCCCCTCTCCCACTTCCTCGCCCTCGGTGAGCACCGAGAAGTACGCGTACCCGGTGCCGCCGGCCGAACTCACCGGCCCTTCCACTCCCAGCACTCCGGGCAGGGCTTCGATCCGCCGCTTGTAGGCGTCGAGGTCCGCGGCCCCGGAGGCCCTCTCGGTCAGTACGGTCAGCGCGCCGCCGGGGCTGCCCGGGAAGCCTTCGCGGATGTGCTGCTGCACCACGTGCGATGCGGCAGTGGCCGGCAGCTGCCGGTCGTCCACGGTGCCGAACTTCACGCCGAGGAAGGGCAGTCCGAGGAGGAGCAGCCCGGCCGTGGTGGCCACGGCGAACACCGGGGCGCGGCGCATCACCAGGTCGGTCAGCCGGGCCCAGCCCCGCCCGCCCCCGGCCGGAGCCGCTTCCTTGCCGGCCTGCCGGGCGCTGCGGCGCCACAGCCGGCGCAGGTCGAAGGAGTTGACCCGCTCCCCCAGCAGCACGAGCGCCGCGGGCAGCAGGGTGAGCGCGGCCGCCGCCGCGAGCAGGACCACCGCGACTCCGGCGTAGGCGAAGGAGCGCAGGAAGTACATCGGGAAGAAGAGCATGGCCGAGAGGGCGACGGCCACGGTCAGCGCCGAGAAGAGGACCGTCCGCCCGGCGGTGCGCAGGGTGACCCGGACGGCCGCGACCGGGTCGCGTCCGGCGGCCAGCTCCTCGCGGAACCTCCGCACGATGAACAGGGCGTAGTCGACGGCAAGGCCGAGCCCGAGGGCGGTGGTCAGGTTCTGCGCGAAGACGGAGACGTCGGTGAACTCGGTGAGCCCGCGCAGCACGGCATTGGTTCCGATGATGGCGACGATGCCGACACCGAGGGGCAGCAGGGCCGCGACGGCGCTGCCGAAGACGAGGACGAGCAGGACGAGCGTCACGGGCAGGGCGATCAGCTCGGCGGTGAGCAGGTCCTCCTGGATGGTGGAGGTCACCTCGCGCTGGACGGCGGCCGGGCCGCCGAGGGACACCTTCACCGGTCCGTGCTCGCCGCGGTAGCTCGGGACGATCCGGTCCAGGAGGGCATTGGCCGTCTTCTCGTCGCCCGGCACCCGGGCGGCGATCAGGGCCTGCCGGCCGTCCTCGGAGCGCAGGGTGGGCAGCCCGGTCCGCCAGTACGAGCCCACGCCGGTCACCCCCGGCTCGGCGGCGAGCCGCGCCGTCAGCCGCTCGGCCTCGGCGGCGACGGCGGGGTCGTCCACCCCGGACGGCCCGACGGCGGCCCCGGCTTCGACGAGCAGCAGCAGATTGGGCTGGGAGCCGGGGAACTCGCGCTCCAGGGCCTTGGTGGCGTAGGTGGAACCGGCGGCGGGATCCTCCCAGCCGCCGCTTCCCAGGCGGTCGGCGACGCCTCCGCCGGCGAAGACGGCCAGGGCCGTGACCACGAGGGCGAGCAGCAGCGACAGCCTCGGCCGTGTGGTGACGAACCCGGTCCACCGGCCGCCCTCCCCAGGCGACGGCGGTTTCTTGACTTCGGACATGTCTCGGTGTCCCCTTCACCGTGATTGCCAGGCCACTTAGACTGGCAAACACGAGCAGTCGCTCGCGTTTCTCAAGAATGCGAGCGACCTCTCGCGTTTGTCAATCACCCACGGGAAGCAACCGGAAGCAAGGGATTGGACATGCGGGAGACCTCTCGGACCAGGAGCACGGACAAAGCGGGCGGAACGACCGCCGAGGCGAGCCCGGAGGCGACCCCCGCGGCGACCGCGGCGACCCCGGAAACCCCCGCCGAAGCCGCCCCCCGCCGCCGCCAGGCGCGCGGCGAGCGCCGGATCGCCCAGCTCCTCTCGGCGGCCGCCGGGGTGTTCTGCCGCACGGGTTACGCGGCGGCCAGCACCAACGCCATCGCCCGCGAGGCCGGCGTCTCCCCGGGCACGCTCTACCAGTTCTTCCCGAACAAGGAGGCCATCGCCGTCGAGCTGGGCGGACAGCTCCTCCAGCGCGCCCACGAGGCGCACGGCCAGGCCTTCCTCCCCGAGAACCTGGACCGGCCGCTGCCCGAGCTGCTCGACGCCGTCCTGGATCCGGTCATCGCCTTCAACTGCGAGAACCCGGCCTTCTGGGCGCTCATGCACGGCGCCGGCATCCCCGGCATCGCCCAGGAGCACGACGAGCTGCACGTCGGCATGCTGACCCGCGTCGAGGGGGTGCTCCGCGCCTGCGTCACCCCGGGCGAGCCCGGCGCTCCCGCCACGGATGCCGAGCTCACCCATGTGGCCCACATGGTGCTCGGGATCGTCAAGACCTCGCTCGAGCTGATCCTCGCCAGCGAGGGCGCGGAACGGGCCGCGTACGTCGCGGAGCTGAAGACCGTCCTGTTCCGCTACCTGGACCCGATGTTCACCACGCTTCCTCCTCGCTGACCATCTCCCCGACGCCCCCGGACCCCGGCCCGCCGGGACGGGAGCCGGCGGCGGACCCGTCACCCGGCCCCGAGCCCGACCCCGCCCGCAACCGCAGCCCCACCAGCGGGAAGACCAGTACGGAGACCATCCCGGCCCCGACCAGCGCCGCCGCCTCCCCCGATCCCAGCTTCCCCTCCTGCACGCCCAGGGTGGTGATCGCCACCACCAGCGGCAGCGCCGTGGAGCCGAACAGCACCAGCGCCGAGCGGTCCCGGCGCCCGAGGTCCCGGGGGGCCAGCAGCCACATCGGGAGCCCGCGCACCACGAGGAAGAGCAGCAGGAACACCGGCAGCAGCAGGAGCACCCGGCCGCCCCCGAGCAGGGCGTCCAGGTCGAATTCGATCCCGGTGACCACAAAGAAGAGCGGCACCAGGAAGCCGAAGCCCATGGCCTCCACCTTCGACAGCACGATCTCGCTGCTCTCCGGGGCGGCCCCGTGCAGCACGAGCCGGGTGATCAGCCCGGCGGCGAAGGCGCCGAGGAGCACGTCGAGGCCGAGCACCTCGGACAGCGCCAGGAACGCGACGAGGATCAGCATCACCAGGCGCACCGCGAACTGCCCGCTGCTGTGCAGGGTCTTGGAGATGACGGCGGCGAACCACGGCGGCTTCGGCCGCATCGCCCAGAACACCGCGGCCGCCGTGAGCACCGCGAAGCCGATCAGCAGCGCCGCCGACTGCCCCGGCGCCCGCCCGCTGAGCAGCAGGGCCATCGCGATGATCGGTCCGAACTCGCCGACCGCGCCCATCGCCATCATCACCGAGCCGAAACGGCTCTGGAGGTCCCCCGAGTCCCGCAGGACCGGCAGGATCGTCCCGAGGGCGGTACTGGTGAGCGCGGTGCCGATGTAGACGCCCTTGTCGAACCCGCCGCCCGACAGCAGCAGTCCGAGTCCGAGCCCGAGCGCGAGGGCGGCCACCCAGGCCCACACCGACCGCTTCAGGGTGTCGCCCTTGACCTGGGCGAACTGGATCTCGTAGCCGGCCAGGAAGATCAGCATCGCGAGGCCGAGCTCGCTGAGCACGTCGACGACCTCGGTCGACCGGGCCCAGCCGAGGACGTCGGGCCCGACCAGAACACCCAGGACGATCTCGAAGATCACCAGCGGGACGGGGAGCCAGCGCGAGACCCCGTACGCGAGAAGGGGCGCGAGCACCGCGATCGACATGATCAGGATGAGTGTGATCCCCGTGTGCTCCATAGGTGCCATTTACATACGGTCAGGGCGGATTGTCCACCGCAAAAGATCTCTCCCGATGCTCGCATTGATACCCCCTAGGGGTATAGTCTCGAAGTGTCGGGATGAACGGTGGACCCTCCGCGAGCGATCCGCGGGCGATCCGCCGCTCCCCGGCCGCCCGGAACCACCCCTGAAGAGGAGAACGACATGAGCGCCGACACGGACACCCAGACCACCACCGTCTACCGGGTGACCGGCATGACCTGCGGGCACTGCGAGGGCGCCGTGACCGCCGAGCTCGCCGCCCTGGCGGGCGTCAGCTCGGTCAAGGCCGTCGCCGCGACCGGCGAGGTCACCGTGGTCTCGGCCGCCCCGCTCGACGAGGCCGACGTACGCGCCGCCGTCGACGAGGCCGGCTACGAGCTCGCCGGCCAGGCCTGAGCACCTCCTCTTCTCAATCGGCACAGCCCCGCCGGGCCGTACCGGCCAGCTCATACTGGTTCCGTACGGCCCGGCCCTCCCCCTGGAGCCCGGATCATGAGCAGCAGCACAGTGCACGACGGACCCATAGCGACCACCGAGGTCGAGCTGACCATCGGCGGGATGACCTGCGCCTCCTGCGCGGCCCGCATCGAGAAGAAGCTGAACCGGATGGACGGGGTCACCGCCTCGGTGAACTACGCCACCGAGAAGGCCAAGGTCTCCTACGGCGCCGACGTGCAGGTCGCCGACCTCATCGCGACGGTCGTCAAGACCGGCTACACCGCCGAGGAGCCCCCGCCGCCGGCGCCCGAGCCGGCCGAACCGGTCGACGCGGCACAGGCCCCCGACGAGGCGCGCGACCCCGAACTGGCCGCTCTGCGCCAGCGCCTCCTGGTCTCCGTGACGCTCTCGCTGCCCGTCGTCCTGCTCGCGATGGTCCCGGCCCTCCAGTTCGACAACTGGCAGTGGCTCTCGCTGACCCTCGCCGCCCCCGTCGTCGTCTGGGGCGCGCTCCCCTTCCACAAGGCCGCCTGGACCAACGCCCGGCACGGCGCCGCCACCATGGACACCCTGGTCTCGGTGGGCACCGGGGCCGCCTTCGCCTGGTCGCTGTGGGCCCTGTTCTTCGGCCACGCCGGAATGCCCGGCATGCGGCACGGCTTCGACCTCACCGTCTCCCGCACCGACGGCTCCTCGGCGATCTACCTGGAGGTGGCGGCCGGAGTCGTCAGCTTCATCCTGCTCGGCCGCTACCTGGAAGCCCGCTCGAAGCGGAAGGCCGGCGCGGCCCTCAAGGCCCTGATGCGGCTCGGCGCCAAGGACGTGGCGGTCCTGCGCGGCGGGACCGAGGTGCGCATCCCCGTGAGCGCGCTCGCGGTGGGCGACCGGTTCCTCGTCCGGCCCGGCGAGAAGATCGCCACCGACGGCACGGTCGTCGAGGGCAGCTCCGCCGTGGACGCCGCCATGCTGACCGGCGAATCGGTCCCGGTCGAGGTCACCGTGGGCGACCCCGTCACCGGAGCCACCGTCAACACCTCCGGCCGCCTCGTCGTCGAGGCCACCCGCGTCGGCTCGGACACCCAGCTCGCCCGGATGGCCAGGCTGGTCGAGGACGCCCAGAACGGCAAGGCCGAGGTGCAGCGCCTCGCCGACCGGATCTCCGGGATCTTCGTCCCGATCGTGCTCGTCCTGGCCCTCGGGACCTGGGTCGCCTGGCTGCTGGCCACCGACAACCCGACGGCCGCCTTCACCGCCGCCGTGGCCGTCCTGATCATCGCCTGCCCGTGCGCCCTGGGCCTGGCCACCCCGACCGCGCTGATGGTCGGCACCGGCCGGGGCGCGCAGCTCGGCATCCTGATCAAGGGGCCCGAGGTGCTGGAGTCCACCCGTCGCGTGGACACCGTCGTCCTGGACAAGACCGGCACCGTCACCACCGGCCGGATGACCCTGGCCGCCACCCACCCCGCCGAGGGCGTCGACCCCGTCGAACTGCTGCGCCTGGCCGGCTCCCTGGAGCACGCCTCCGAGCACCCGATCGCCCGGGCCGTCGCGGCGGGCGCCGCGGAGCTCCCGGGCGGCCTGTCGGTCCCCGAGGGCTTCGAGAACCACGGCGGACTCGGGGTCCAGGGCATGGTCGACGGACACGCCGTCCTGGTGGGCCGCGAACAGCTGCTCGCGGACTGGTCGATCGCGCTGCCCGCCGCCCTCGCCGAGGTCAAGGCCGCCGCCGAGGCGGAGGGCTCCACCGCCGTCCTGGTCGCCTGGGACGGGGAGGCCCGCGGGGTGCTGACCGTGGCCGACGCGGTCAAGGAAACCAGCGCCGAGGCCGTGTCCCGGCTGCGGGCCCTGGGTCTGACCCCGGTCCTGCTGACCGGCGACAACAAGGCCGTCGCGCAGACGGTGGCCCGCTCGGTGGGCATCGAGGAGGTCATCGCCGAGGTCCTCCCCCAGGACAAGGTGGACGTCGTACGCCGGCTGCAGGCCGAGGGCCGTACGGTCGCCATGGTCGGCGACGGGATCAACGACGCGGCCGCGCTGGCCCAGGCCGACCTGGGCCTGGCCATGGGCACCGGCACCGACGCGGCGATCGAGGCGAGCGATCTGACCCTCGTACGGGGCGACTTGCGGGTCGCGGCGGACGCGATCCGGCTCTCGCGCCGGACCCTGGCCACCATCAAGGGCAACCTGTTCTGGGCCTTCGGCTACAACGTCGCGGCGCTGCCGCTGGCCGCCGCCGGACTGCTCAACCCGATGATCGCGGGGGCCGCGATGGCCTTCTCCTCGGTCTTCGTGGTCACCAACAGCCTGCGGCTGCGCTCCTTCCGCTAGTGATCACCCTTCACGTCTCGCGCACACACCCTTCACGCGAGACGCAGATCACAGCGACCCCAACGTAACCTTCGGGCGGGGCCACAGGTCTAATGGGGCGATGCCGAAAACGTGTTGGGACGACTACACGTTCTTCCGGCACACAGACACCCGGTCCGGGTCCCGTGGGGGGAATCCGTTCCGGGGTAAGGGAAAGCGCCCCGACCTTCGACCCGTGGGGGGATCGATGGCGGGGCGCTTTTCCTGTACTGCGAGTCCTGCGGGTCCTGCGGCTCGACCCTCGGGTCAGCGGGACTCGACCGGGACGAAGTCGCGCAGGACCTCGCCGGTGTAGATCTGGCGCGGGCGGCCGATGCGGGAGCCGGGCTCCTTGATCATCTCGTGCCACTGGGCGATCCAGCCGGGCAGGCGGCCGATCGCGAAGAGCACGGTGAACATCTCGGTCGGGAAGCCCATGGCCCGGTAGATCAGGCCGGTGTAGAAGTCGACGTTCGGGTAGAGGTTGCGCTCGACGAAGTACTCGTCGGCCAGCGCGTGCTCTTCCAGCTTCAGGGCGATGTCGAGGAGCTCGTCGTCCTTGCCGAGCGCCGAGAGGACATCGTGCGCCGCCGCCTTGATGATCTTCGCCCGGGGGTCGAAGCTCTTGTAGACGCGGTGCCCGAAGCCCATCAGGCGGACGCCGTCCTCCTTGTTCTTCACCTTGCGGATGAAGGCGTCGACGTCGCCGCCGTCGTTCTTGATGCCCTCGAGCATCTCCAGAACCGACTGGTTGGCGCCACCGTGCAGCGGACCCCACAGGGCCGAGATGCCGGCGGAGATCGAGGCGAACATGTTCGCCTGCGAGGAGCCGACCAGACGCACGGTGGAGGTCGAGCAGTTCTGCTCGTGGTCCGCATGCAGGATCAGCAGCTTGTCGAGCGCGGCGACCACGACCGGGTCCAGGTCGTACTCCTGGGCCGGCACGGAGAAGGTCATGCGCAGGAAGTTCTCGACGTAGCCGAGGTCGTTGCGCGGGTAGACCACCGGGTGGCCGACCGACTTCTTGTACGCGTAGGCCGCGATCGTCGGGAGCTTGGCCAGCAGCCGGATCGTCGAGAGGTTGCGCTGCTTCTCGTCGAACGGGTTGTGGCTGTCCTGGTAGAACGTCGACAGCGCGCTGACCACGGAGGACAGCATCGCCATCGGGTGCGCGTCGCGCGGGAAGCCGTCGTAGAAGCGCTTGACGTCCTCGTGCAGCAGCGTGTGCTGGGTGATCTCGTTGCGGAACGACGCGAGCTGGTCGACGGTCGGCAGCTCCCCGTTGATCAGCAGGTAGGCGACCTCGATGAAGGTCGAGCGCTCCGCCAGCTGCTCGATCGGGTAACCGCGGTAGCGCAGGATGCCCTGCTCACCGTCGAGGTAAGTAATGGCGGACTTATAGGCGGCGGTGTTTCCGTAGCCGCTGTCCAGGGTGACCAGCCCGGTCTGAGCCCTGAGCTTCGAGATGTCGAAGCCCTGGTCACCGACGGTGCTCTCGACCACCGGGTAGGTGTATTCACCGTCCGCGTACCGCAGTACTACAGAGTTGTCGCTCACGTCATCCCTCACCGACGTAGTGCCTCTTCTTCGAGGTGCCCTGACTGCCTCTACCTTCCCCCATTTGGCGCAGGTGAGTGCACTCGGGGTCGAGCTTTGGTGTTTTTGACGGCACTCAGTGCCGCCAGCGTGCACATCCTGCCCCCTCCGCCACCGTTGTAGGAACCCCAGATGATCGATCATCTAGGTGATGTTTCCCACCGGTATACGGCCGGACAGCCTGGGTGCTACGGCCGTGTACCTCCTGCCTGCGGAAACGGTACGCACCGCCTGTGCCAGGGCTTTGCGGGACCCGACCAGGACGACCAGTTTCTTTGCCCGGGTGACGGCCGTATACAGAAGGTTCCGCTGGAGCATCATCCAAGCGCCGGTCGTGACGGGGATCACCACCGCCGGATATTCGCTCCCCTGGGAGCGGTGGATGGTGACGGCGTACGCGTGCGCCAGCTCGTCGAGCTCGGCGAACTCGTAGGCCACTTCCTCGTCTTCGTCCGTGCGCACGGTCAGCCGCTGTTCCTCCAGGTCAAGGCCGGTGACCACGCCGACCGTGCCGTTGAAGACCCCGTTCGCCCCCTTGTCGTAGTTGTTGCGAATCTGGGTGACCTTGTCGCCGACCCGGAAGACCCGGCCGCCGAACCGCTTCTCGGGCAGGCCCGGCCGGGCCGGGGTGACGGCCTGCTGGAGCAGCGCGTTGAGGTTCCCGGCGCCGGCCGGTCCGCGGTGCATGGGGGCGAGGACCTGGATGTCCCGCCTCGGGTCGAGGCCGAATCTGGCCGGAATGCGACGGGCGGCGACGTCGACCGCGAGCCTTCCGGCCTCCTCGGTGTCCTCCTCGGGGAAGAGGAAGAAGTCGGGCAGCCCGTCGGTGATGGGCGGCAGGCCGGTGTTGATCCGGTGGGCGTTGGTGACCACCCCGGACTGCTGGGCCTGGCGGAAGATGGTGGTCAGCCGGACGGCCGGGACCGGCCCGCCCTCGGCGAGCAGATCGCGCAGCACCTCGCCCGCCCCGACCGAGGGCAGCTGGTCCACGTCCCCGACCAGCAGCAGGTGTGCACCGGGTGCCACGGCCTTGACCAGCTTGTTCGCCAGCAGCAGGTCGAGCATCGAGGCCTCGTCCACGACGACCAGGTCCGCGTCGAGCGGCCGCTCCCGGTCGTACGCCGCGTCCCCGCCGGGTTTCAGTTCCAGGAGCCGGTGCACGGTGGAGGCCTCGGCCCCGGTGAGCTCCGCCAGCCGCTTCGCGGCCCGGCCGGTGGGGGCGGCGAGGACCACCTTGGCCTTCTTGGCCCGGGCCAGCTCCACGATCGAGCGGACGGTGAAGGACTTGCCGCAGCCCGGCCCGCCGGTGAGGACCGCGACCCTGCGGGTGAGGGCGAGGCGGACCGCGTCCCGCTGCGCGGGGGCCAGCTTGGCTCCGGTCCGGGCGGCGAGCCAGCCCAGGGCCTTGTCCCAGTCCACGTCCCGGAAGGCGGGCAGCCGGTCCTCGTCCGCGTTCAGGAGCCGGCGCACCTGACCGGCGAGGGACAGCTCGGCGCGGTGGAAGGGCACCAGGTACACGGCGGTGAGGGGGTCCGGGCCGCCCTGCGGGTCCGGCACGGACTCCCGTACGACCCCTTCCGGATCGGCCGCGAGTTCGGCCAGGCAGTCGATGACCAGTCCGGTGTCCACCTGGAGCAGCTTGACCCCGTCGGCGATGAGCCGGTCCTCGGGCAGGAAGCAGTGCCCCTGGTCGGCGGACTGGGACAGGGCGTACTGGAGCCCGGCCTTGACCCGCTCCGGACTGTCGTGCGGGATGCCGACGGCCTGGGCGATGCGGTCGGCGGTGAGGAAGCCGATGCCCCAGACGTCGGCGGCGAGCCGGTACGGCTGGTTCCTGACCACGGAGATGGAGGCGTCGGCGTACTTCTTGTAGATGCGGACCGCGATGGAGGTGGAGACGCCGACCCCCTGGAGGAAGACCATGACCTCCTTGATGGCCTTCTGCTCCTCCCAGGCCGCACCGATCAGCTTGGTGCGCTTGGGGCCGAGCCCCGGCACCTCGATCAGCCGCTTCGGCTGCTCCTCGATGACGTCGAGGGTGTCGAGGCCGAAGTGCTCCACGATCCGGTCGGCGATCTTCGGGCCGATCCCCTTGATCAGGCCGGAGCCGAGATAGCGCCGGATGCCCTGGATGGTCGCGGGCAGCAGCGTCGTGTAGTTCTCCACGGTGAACTGCCGGCCGTACTGGGCGTGCGAGCCCCAGCGGCCCTCCATGCGCAGCGATTCGCCCGGCTGAGCCCCGAGGAGGGACCCGACCACCGTGAGCAGGTCGCCCGCGCCCCGGCCGGTGTCGACCCGGGCGACCGTGTACCCGCTCTCCTCGTTGGCGTAGGTGATGCGCTCCAGCACACCCTCGACCACCGCCGGTGCCACGGGCGCGTTCATCGTCATGGCCCGAAGCTACAGCGCGGGTCCGACGGCCCGTCGGGCCTGTGGACAAGTGGGCGGCCGGAGACCAGAGAGGGGTCCGGCCTCGCGGCCGGACCCCCTCACGGTTACCCCTCCCTCGTCGGACTTCCCGATCCCCCCGGATCCCCCCCGGAAGTTCCGACGCAACGTACGACCCTCGACCCCCGCCCGTGGTTGCACGCGGATCCGGAACTTTACCTTTCCATTACCCAAAGGCGGTTCCGGCGCCATCCGAGGTGCCGGTGAATCACCACAGAAGTAGCGTTTCAGGCATGAGCGAATCTTCCTTCCAGGACGACGTGCTGACCGAACTCGGCGACGACAAGCTGACCGAGATCGCCGGCCTCCTCGGCACCGACACGAACGGCGCCCGGGACACCGTCGCGGCCACGGTCGGGGCGATGACCGGCGACCTCCAGCAGAAGGCCGACGCCGATGACGACGACGGCAACGAGGTCCGCCAGGCCTTCGCCGAGGTCACCCAGGCCCCGCTGGAAGGCGTGGCCACCCTCGGCGGCGGCCTGGGCGGCATGCTCAGCGGCGGGATGATGGCCGGGGTGCTGGCCAAGGTGAGCAAGCCCGTGGCCAACGCGGTCTCCAAGAAGACCGGCATCCCCGCGCCCACCGTCGCCCGGGTCATCGAGATGCTGATCCCGGTGCTGCTGGCGGTCTTCGCCAAGCGCGCGGCGGGCAAGGCCGGGGCCGGGGCGCCGACTGCGGCGGGCGCCGAGTCCCCGATCCCGTCCCCGGGAGCGGTGCCGGGCGGGGCGGGCGCGGCCCCGGGGGCTCCGGCGGCCGGCGGCGGCCTCGGCGACCTGCTGGGCCAGATCCTCGGCGGCGGCAAGAAGTAGCCGGGTTCTTCACGTAGCGCTTCACCCGTTCGGACGAAACACCCGGGCCGGGTCCGGACCGCCCCCCGGCGGTCGGAACCGGCCCGCGGCGATGTCCGGACCCGGCCCCCGGTCGGACCCGACCCTCGGTCGGACCCGGCCCCCGGTCAGATCGCCGGGCGGTAGAAGAAGGTCTTGCGGCGCTCGATCCTGCCGTCGCGGACCAGATAGGTGTCGGCGAAGGCCTCGTCGAGGGTCTTGCCGTCCTTGTCGGCGCCCTGGAAGCGCCCCCAGCAGGCGGCCGCGGCCAGGCTGCCGGTCACCTGGCTCACCTCGTGGGCTCCCGAGGTGATGATCCGCTCGTGCTCGTAGAAGCGGCGGATCCGGTCGAGCCCCTCCAGCGCCGGGTAGCCCGGCCGTTCGTACACGGCGTCCGGCGCGAAGACCTCGCCGAGCCGGTCCCACGAGCGGGTGTCGATCACCTGGAACAGCCGGGCCACCAGGGATTCGGCGGTCACGGGTGCGGGCGACGTCGTTGTCACGGGCTTGCTCCTCAGATGTGTGTCGGAAGGGGGTGGACGGGCCCGGCGGGTCCGTCGGCGAAGGCCTTCTCCCAGGCCACGGAGAGCCGGGCGACGCCCTCCTGGCGCTGCTCGCCGTCCAGGGAGGCGAAGGACAGCCGCAGGACCCGCGAGCCGTCCTCCTCGATGCAGAAGGGAGTGCCGGGCACGACGGCCACGCCCTGCGCCAGCGCGTGCGCGTACAGCGCGTCCGAGCTCACCCGGGGGTCGGTCAGCCGGCACCAGAAGAAGAGCCCGCCGCGCGGCCGTTCGAAGTCCAGCCAGGGCAGCCGTTCGCGCAGCAGCGTCTCCATCGCGCGGGCCCGGCCGCCGTACAGGGTGCGCAGGCCCGCCAGGTGGGCCGGCAGGAACTCCGGGTCCCCGAGCAGGTCGGCGAGGAGGTACTGGCCGAAGGTGTTGGTCTGCAGGTCCCCGCACTGCTTGGCGGCGACCAGCTCCCCGATCAGCTCGGCCGGGGCGACCAGGCCGGCCACCCGCAGGCCCGGGCAGACCGTCTTGGAGAGGCTCATCAGCCGGACCACCCGCCCGCTGTGGACGTCGGTGGACGGCAGCCGGCCCCCCTCGAAGGCCAGGTCCCCGTACGGGTCGTCCTCGACGACGAGGAAGCCGAACCGCTCGGCCAGCGCGGCCAGATGGCGGCGCCGCTCCTCGGAGAGCACGGCTCCGGTGGGGTTGTGGAAGTGCGGTACGACGTAGACCAGCTTGGGGCGGGCCCCGGCGAGGAGGCGCTGCTCCAGGACGTCGGTGCGCATCCCCTCGGCGTCGCCGGGCACCGGCAGCAGCCGGGCGCCGGCCCGCCGGAAGACCTGGACGGCGCCCAGGTAGCTCGGGTCGTCCAGGGCCACCTCGTCGCCCTCGTCGACGATGGTCCGGGCGACGAGGTCCAGGCCCTGCTGGCTGCCGGCGGTGACCATCACCCGGTCGGGGCCGACGGCGGCCCCCGTCGCGCTCGCCCGGGCCGCGATCACCTCGCGCATCGGGCCGATGCCGTCCGTGGGGGCGTACTGGAGTGCTCGTACGGCCGACCCGGCGAACAGCCGGTCGGTGGCCTCGGCGAGCCGGGCCACGGGGAAGCTGTCGGGGGCCGGGATCCCGCCGGCCATGGAGAGCACCCCGGGGGCGGCGGCCGCCGCCAGGATCCGGCTCACCGCGTCGGAGCGGCCCCAGCCGGTGCGGCGGGCGAGCAGGCTCCCGATGGCCTGCGGTTGCTGTACGGGGGTCACCTGGTGCGGGGTCGCCTTGAGCGGGGTCACCTTGCGTCCACCTTCCGCGGCTGCACGACGAGCTGGGGCGGGAACTCCTTCAGGCGCCACACCGGCGAGTTGAGGACCACCAGGACGGCGGTCAGGAACAGCCCGGCCGTGACGAACAGCGTTTCGCGCAGCCCGATCAGGTCGCCGAGCCAGCCGCCCAGCAGGGCGCCGAGCGGGAGCGTCCCCCAGGAGACGAAGCGGTACCCGGCGTTCATCCGGCCGAGCAGCTGGTCCGGGGTCATGGACTGGCGCAGGCTGATGATGTGGATGTTGGCCATGGTGCCGCCGGCCCCGATCAGGCCGAAGGCGGCGACGAACAGGGCCAGCGAGAGCACCCCGCCGTCGGCCGGGGCCGCCGGAATGGCCGCGGGGGCCAGGCAGCACAGCAGCAGGGCCGCCAGGATGGCGCGGCCGAGTCCGATCCTCCGCTTGAGCCACTGCGCGAGCATCGAGCCGACCAGCGAGCCGACCGCCCCGGTGCCCAGCAGCAGGCCGATGCCGCCGGGCGAGATGCCGAGCGTGCGGGCCGCGTAGAGCACGAACACCGTCTGGAGGGACATCCAGCACAGGTTGTACAGCCCCGACTGGAGGGCGCAGGCCCGCAGGTGGGCGCTGTCCCAGATGATCCGGATGCCCTCGGCGATGCTGGTCCGGATCCCGGTCCGCTCCTGCTGGGGCACCGGCTCCGGCTCCACGCGCCGTACCGCGAGCAGCGTGATCACGGAGACGAGGTACGAGGCCCCGTTGATCAGCAGCGCGTAGGGGGCGGTGACCCAGCCGATGAGCAGACCGGCCAGGCCGGGTCCGCCGATCTGGGCCAGCGAACTGGTGCCCTGGAGCTTGCTGTTGCCCTCCACCAGGTGTTCCTTGCCGACCAGGGTCGGGAGGTACGACTGGTAGGAGACGTCGAAGACCACCGTGAGGGTGCCCACGAGCAGCGCGGCGACGTACACGTGCTCGATCCGGAGCAGGTCGAGCACGGCCAGCAGCGGCACCGCGCTGACCAGCAGGGCGCGCCCCACATTGGCCATGATCATCAGGGGCCTGCGCCGCACCCGGTCGACCCAGACGCCGACCAGGAGGGTGACCATCAGGAACGGGGCGTAGGAGGCCGCGTTGACGAAGCCCACCTGGGAGGAGCTGGCGTCGAGCGTCAGCACCGCGGTGAGCGGCAGCGCCAGCGTCGTGACCTGGGCCCCGACCTGTGAGATCGCCTCCCCGGACCAGAACTTGAGGAACTCCGGGTCCCGCCAGAGCGTGGCGGGGGCGGCGGCGGCCGCGGGTGCGGCCGCCGTCTCCTCCACCGGCCCGGCGGCCCCGCTCCCGATGTCGGTCACTTCGCGTCCACTCCCTCGGCGGCCGGGTCCACGTGGAAGGCGCAGCCGATCTGGGCGCCGCGGAGCATGCTCACGATGCCCACGGCCGGGTCGGTGACCCCGCGGGCCAGGGTGCCGGCGTAGCGTCCGTCGACCATCAGCGTTCCGTAGGCGACGGCCATGTCCTCGCAGGTCTCGCCGTCCTCGGAGAGGAACCGCTCGGTGGTGGGGAGCAGGCGGTGCTGGAGGACGTAGGGGCCGTCGACGGCCTGGCGGAGCCTGGAGACCCATTCCTTCTGGTCGGTGGTCCAGCCGGGGGTGACGCCGACGCCGCCGTAGAGCAGGGTGGGCTTGAGGACCAGGTGGTCCTTGTTGGCGATGGCGTAGGGCAGCAGGTCGATCTTCTCGCCGCCGAAGGTGACCTTCTCGTCTCGGACGAAGCGGGTCCAGGGCAGGATCCGGTCGATCAGCTCGCGCTCGGCCTCGGTGAAGACGCCGCGGTTGCGCTCGTCGCTGAGCATCGCGAGGCTGCCCTTGTTGCCGTACAGCTCGCAGTCGAGCGGGGCGAACAGCTCGACCGTGCCGGCCTCGACGGCGTCGAGCAGCGGGTTGACGAGGTCGTAGGTGCGGGGCTCGTCGGGCATTTCGCCGGGCAGGAACATCCGGTAGACCACGTCGACCTTGCGGCCCTGGTGGAGGACGTTCCCGTCCTCGTACGCGAAGTCGCCCAGGTGGCAGACGACGGTCTCGAAGCCGAGCCGTTCGAAGGCCGGTACGACGAACTCCATCCAGCACTTGGACTTCTCGAAGCCCTCGGGCCAGTCGGTGATCGCCAGGTACGGCCGCTCGACGCCTGCGAGGGAGGGGGCCTGGCGGCGCAGCACCTCGGTGATGCGGGCGAGCGGGTCGGGGTAGACCAGCCCCTCGGCGGCGGCGAACTCGGCGAAGTCGGCGTCCTGGATCAGGGCGCGGGCGAACTCGCCCATCTGCCAGCCGCCCAGCGAGGAGCCCGTGTTGAGTTCCATGACGCGGAAGCCGCCGGTCTCGCGGTACAGGTCGGCGCGGGAGAGCGGGGCGAGCTCGTCCACGGAGCCGCGCAGGACCAGGTCGGCCTGGGTGGGCGACATGCCGACGGCGGTGGCGAAGGCGCGCAGGTCGCCGCCGAAGAGCCGGGCGGGCACCGCCTTGAGGAGCTCGAAGAGGCCGTTCAGGTCGTTCTCCAGGCCCGTGACGTCGGCCTCGCTGAGGAAGACGGGGCGGTTGAGCCCCTCGCCGCCGCCGGCTCCGTACCGGAACCACTCCACGCCCCGGACTCCGGAGACGGTCTGGCGGGCCGCGGTGCGCTCGTGGTCGAAGAAGCGGCGGGTCACGGCGTTCTCGACGCGGGCGCCGAGCCGGTGCGCGGCGACTCCGGAGACCTCCGTACGGGAGAGCGCCTCGGCGCGGTCCAGGGCGCTGCGGGTGCCGACCGGGGTCCCGCTGACGGCGATGAGGGCGGCGGAGCGGGGGGTCAGGCCGCGGGGCGGGAGCAGCAGCTCGTCGCCGGGCTCGACCAGGGCGACGGCCTCGGCGAGGTCCTCCACCTCCCCGGGGGCGGGCAGGACGACGCGGTCGACGGCGCCGTCGTAGGCCGGGTAGAGGAAGCGGACCTCGGCGCTGAGGGCGCGGGTCGGGGTGATGTCCGGGGTCTCCTCGAAGGCGATCCGGGCGGCGGCCAGCGGCAGGTCCACACCGGTGGCGAGCTTGTTGAGGTGCGGGATGAGGTCGCCGCCGAGGCGGCCGTTGAGCTCGATGAGGCGGGGGCCGTCCGCGGCGATGCGCAGTTCGGTGTGGGTGACTCCGTAGTCGACTCCGGCCGCGCGGTGCGAGTCCTGGACGAGCCGGGTGACGGCGCCGGCCCACGGCTCGTGGCGCCAGTCGGTGACCAGGTGCCCGACCTCCTCGAAGTACGGGTGGGCGCCGAGGCGCTTGCGGGCCACGCAGACCGGGGTGGCCACGCCGTCCACGACGACGCTGTCCACGCTGAGTTCGGGGCCCTCGATGAACTCCTCGATCAGGACCGAGGCGGTGGTGCCGGCGCCGCGCAGCCGGCTGGTGGAGGCGAGCCGGAAGGCCCGGCGCAGGCCGTCCACGTCGCGGGCCATCATCACGCCGAAGCTGCCGCCGAGGGTGCGGGGCTTGACGACGACGGGGAAGCCGATGGACTCGGCGGCGGCGACGGCCTCGTCCTCGGTGGTGGCCGGGACGTAGCGGACGGCGGCCATGCCGGCTGCTTCGAGGGCCTGGCGGGTGGCGTACTTGTCGCGGCAGATCTTGGCGGCGGCCGGGTCCATGGCCCGCATGCCGAGCTTCTTGGCGACCGAGGACACGGCGACGAGGGACCACTCGTCCCAGGTGACGATCGCGGCATGGGCGACCTCGCCGCGCAGGTCGGCGACCGGGGCGTAGAGCTTGGCGGCGTCCGTGGTGTCGGCGATCCGGTGGGTCTCCACGTAACGGGCCTGCCAGGTGGGGGCCTCTGGCGCGACGAGGGTCACCTCGTAGTGCTGGGCGAGGGAGGCCAGGGCGTATTCCCGGTACTGCTGGATGCGGCTGCCTACGAGGATGACGCGCTGGCGTTCGGAGGTCATGGAGACCACGGTGGATTCCTTTCCGGTACGGGGCGTTGGTGCTGGTCCGCCCCGGAGAACAGGGGGTACGGGAAGTGAGGTGGGGGACGGTTCAGCCGTCGGCGGCCGGCGGGGCTCCGACCGGTACGCAGGTCAGCCGGAAGGAGTTCGCGGACTCGGTGATGGCCGCCTCGACCTCCCGGGTGCTGGCGCCGCGGAAGCGGAAGCGGGTCCCGACGTGCTCGTAGCCGCTGATCGCCGGGGCGGTGGCGCCGACCGGGGTGTGCTTGACGGCGTACGGGAGCCGGTCCGGCGCGGGTTCCCGCAGCCAGCCGGCCGCTTCGACCCGGCAGGGGGCGGGCACGGGCAGCGGGAGCAGCAGGTAGCCGCCGACCCCGCCGGTCTTGAGCGGCGGCAGCACCGGGGTCAGGCCGAGCTGGATGTCCACGGCGGCGGCCATCAGGTCGACTCCGTGGACGTCGCGCCAGGTGAAGGGGATCTCTCCGCCGCCCACCCGGGCCCCGCACTCCAGGAAGACCAGCGCGGGCCCGCCGCCCGGCGCGGGGGTGACGAAGGCCTCCAGGTGGAACACCCAGGGCCGGGAGCCGCCGAGGGCGGGGCCGACGGCGGCGGCGAAGGCCTCGACCGCCTCCAGCAGTGCGGGGTCGTCCTCCTCGACGGAGCCGAGCCAGGTGCCCTGGGTGAAATCGGCGCAGGTGCCGCCGACGTAGCGCGAGACGGTCCAGCTGCCGAGCGAACCGCCCTCCCACAGGCCGTCGATGTGCAGGATCGGCCCGTCCACGTAGCTCTGGACGAGGTGGGGTTCGGCGGCCAGGGCCGCGGCCAGGTCGCCGTCCGGCCCGGTCAGCGCGGCCAGTTCGGCCGCGGAGTCGATCCGGACGACGCCCCGGCTGGCGGTGCCGCGGTGCGGTTTGACGACCAGCGGCCATCCGTGGGCCCCCCCGAAGGCCAGTACGGCGGCCGGGTCGGGCGCGGGGGCGAAGGCGGGCACCGGCAGCCCGGCGGCCTCGGCCGTGCGGCACATGGTCAGCTTGTCGCGGAACACGGCCAGTTCGGCGGTGTGCTGGCCGGGGATCGCGAACTCCTCGCGGATCAGCGCGGCCGTGTCCAGGTCCCCCTCGTTGAGGGCGATGAGCCGCGCCGGGGCGCCGAAGCGGGCCACGAGCCCGGTGACGGCGGCGCGCACGGCGGGCAGATCGTCGGTCAGTGCGACCGTGGTGACCGCGGCGGCGGCCCCGGGTAACGAGGCGCGGCCGAGCCCGGTGCTGACGTAGGTGACGTGGGCGGCGGAGTGGTCGATGTAGTCGGCGTAGTGGGCGTGGGTGTCCCGCCAGCGGTGCAGGACGATGATGTGCGGCCGGTCGGCGCTCATGCCGCCTCGCCCCCCTCGCCCGCGTCGGTGCCGGCCGGGGAGCCCGCGGCGAGCCAGGGAAGCGCTGCCGTCGCCATCGTGCGGACGCCGACGGAGAGCGCGGGTCCGGCGACGGGCGCGAAGGTGGAGGAGTGGTTCTGCGGGAGCTCCTCCAGCTTGCCGGCGGCGAAGGCCTCGCCGAAGGCCTGCGGGTCGAGGCCGCCGTAGAACCAGTACACCGAGGGGACTTGGGCGGCGGTCGCGAGGAGCCCGAAGTCCTCGCTGGCGGTGGTGGGGCCCATGGTCATGACGGCCCCGGCCCCGAAGTGCTCGCGGTGGGCCTCGGCCACCCGCTCGGCGGCCGCGGTGTCGTTCACGGTCATGGGCAGGTGGTAGACGGAGGTGATCTCCGGGTCGGCGGTCGCGCCGCCCGCCGCGGATTCGGCACGGGCGAGGCGTTCGACGGCCGCGAGGACCTTCTCGCGCACCGGCGCGGAGCTGGTGCGCACGTTGATGCCGAGCTCGGCGGTGTCGGGTATGACCGCGGCGGTGGTGCCGGCGTGCAGTTTGCCGACGGTGACCACCACCGGCTCCTGGGCGGCGATCTCGCGGGAGACCACGGTCTGGAGCCGCAGCACGAGCGAGGCCGCCATCACCACGGGGTCGACGGCCGCCTCGGGCTTGGAGCCGTGGCCGCCGCGCCCGAAGAGCTTGACGGTGATCGAGTCGGTGGCGCCCATGACCACGCCGGGCAGGGTCGCGACGAGGCCGACCGGGCCGGGTCCCACGTGCGAGCCGAGGATCACCTCGGGGCGCGGGAAGCGCTCGAAGAGCCCGTCCTCGACCATCTCGCGGGCTCCGTAGCCGCTCTCCTCCCCCGGCTGGAAGACGGCGACGACGGTGCCCCGCCAGGCCTCCCGGTTACGGGCGAACAGGGCGCAGGACCCGATGAGCGCGGCCACGTGCAGGTCGTGGCCGCAGGCGTGCATCACCGGGACCTCGGTGCCCGCGTCGTCGGTGGCCACCACCGTGCTGGCGTAGGGCAGCCCGGTGGCCTCCTTCACGGGCAGCGCGTCCATGTCGGCGCGCAGCATGACCACCGGTCCCTCGCCGTTGGCCAGGACCGCGACCACGCCGGTGCGGCCGACGCCGGTGGTGATCTCCCAGCCGCCCTGGGCGGCCAGCCGCTCGGCGACGAGGGCCGCCGTCCGCTTCTCCTGGAAGGCGAGTTCGGGGTGGGTGTGCAGCTCGCGGTAGTCGGCCTCCAGGGCCGGCATCAGCGCATCGAGACCTTCGAGCAGTGCAGTCATGTGGGTGAAGTCCTTATCGGGCATGAGGGGTTACGGACACGGGGTGTTCCCGTACGGCCCACGAGGCGGCCAGCGCCGCCGCGGCGGTCAGCGCGGGCCACCACGGCAGCCAGGCGCCCAGGCCGGCCGACCTCAGGAGTTCCGCGAGCATCGGGAACGTGCCGCCGAAGAGGCTGATCGCGGCCGCGGTGGGCAGCCCGACGGCGACGGCGCGCACGGCGGGCGGGAACAGCTGCCCCGCGAAGACGTTGCTCACCGCGAGCGGGAGGCCCAGCAGGAAGAGCAGGACCACGGTGACCACGGTGACGGGGACCCGCCCGGCGTTCATGGCCAGGAGCAGCGGCACGCTGCCCAGGGCGAGCCCGGCGAAGCCGAGGCGCAGCACGGGCAGGGCGCCGATGCGGTCGGCGGCCTTGCCGCCGCCGAGCATGGCCGCGAGCAGCGCCACCATGCCGAGGAGCAGGGCGGCGGAGGTCTCCTCCTTGGTGGCGGCTCCGGCGCTCTCGGCGTACGAGGGGAAGTCGACGGTGACGAAGTAGAAGGCGGTGGTGGCCCCGGAGGTGATGGCGAACACCACGGCGAGCCGCCCCAGATGGGCCCGGAGCACCGGCCAGGGGCTTGGCGCCTTGACCGCGGTGGCGGTAGCGGTGGCGGTGGCGGTGGCGGTGGCGGTGAAGACGGTGCTCTCCGCCGCGCCGCGCCGGATCCACAGGGCGGTCAGGCCGAGCAGGCCGCCGAAGGCGAAGCCGTAGCGCCAGGCGCCGTCCTCGACCCCGCTCTCCCCGAACACCCCGAGCAGGACGTTCATCACGATGAAGGAGAGCGCGCTGCCCAGCACCACGCCCCCGTAGGAGACGGCGCTGTAGAAGTAGCGGCGTCCGGCCGGTGCGGTCTCGGTGACATACGCGGCCACGCTCGGGTTCTCCGCCCCGACCGACAGGCCCTGCACGAGCCGGGCCCCGACGACCAGGAGCGGAGCCGCCAGGCCGATGGAAGCGTAGCCGGGTACCAGGGCCAGGAAGAGGGAGCCGGCGGCGATCAGGCCGACGGTGAGGGTCAGTCCGTAGCGCCGGCCGCGGGTGTCGGTGAGGCGGCCGATGAGCACGCTGCCCAGCGGGCGGACCAGGAAGCCGAGGGCGAAGCCGAGGTAGGCGGCGATGAGTCTGGCGGTGGGCGAGGTGCCGGGGAACAGCGCCTCGGCGAAGTAGGGGGCGAGGATGCCGTAGATGGTCCAGTCGTAGGCCTCGACGACCGAGCCGACGGTGGCGGCGGCCAGTTCCCTGCGGGGGCGCCGGGCCGGTGCGGGGGCGGGGGTGGCCCCCGGCGCCGCACCGGCCGCCGGGAGGCCCACTTGGTCAATGCTGGTCATCTGTTACTCCGTAGACCCTGATCAGTGCGGTGTCCCGCCCGGGGAAGGGCACGGCGTGCAGCCGGACCCCCGTCGCCGGGAGGGCGTCCAGGCCGGTCAGGCCCGTGAGGGCGGGCAGGCCCGCGGCGGCGAGCGCCCCCGCCACCGGCCCGTTGCCCTCGCGGCTGTCAGTGGCGACGAGGAGCGCGCCCTGCCCGGCGAGCAGCTCGACCGCGTCCTCGGTGAGGTACGGGCCGGACGCGCGGCCTGTCTGTACGACGACGGCGTGCCCCGCGAGGTCGAAGGGCGCCAGCGCCAGCCGGTCGGCGACCGGCCGCCCGGCTCCGAGGAGCCGGACCAGGACCACGGGAAGGTCCACCAGACCGGCCAGGTCCGGTGCGGTACCGCCCGGGCCCGTCGGCCAGGCGGCCCGGGTGGCGGGGCCGGTCAGGTCCGTCGTGGTGCGGCCCGAACCTTCGGCACCGGTGTTGCGGGAGCCCTTGTGCGGCTCCTGGAGCAGCTCCCGGCGGGTGATCTTCGTACTGCCGACCATCAGCAGTCCGAGGTGGCGGACGATCAGTTCGCCCAGGTCCCCGTCGGTGATGTCGTCACCGGGGATGTCCAGGCGGAACCCCTGCATCTGCAGGGCGCCGCCGTTGCTGAAGACGACCTCCGCGTCGAAGTCGACCCGCCACTCACCGCTGTTGTTCGTTCCCGTGGCCATGTTCTCTGTCCTTAACTCTTCATGGATCCGTGCTCTGTCAGGCGCAGTCGATCAGAGCTTTCTCCAGGGCCGCCGCCATCTCGTGGATCTCCTCGTCGGTGATCACCAGTGGCGGGAGCAGCCGGAGCACGGCGCCGTGCCGGCCGCCGCTCTCCAGCAGCAGCCCGTGGTCCAGGCAGGCGCGCTTGATCCGCTTGGCCCGGGCCCCGTCCGCGGGCAGGGAGCCGAGGGCGTCGGCCGGGCCCGCGGGGTCCACGATCTCGATGCCCCACATCAGCCCCCGGCCGCGGACCTGGCCGATCTCGGGGTGCCCGGCGGCCAGCCGGCCGAGCAGGGTGGCGATCAGCCCGCCCTTGGCGGCGGCCTTCTCGATCAGTCCCTCGGACTCGGTGACCCGCATGGCGGCGAGTCCCGCGACCAGGGCGATCTGGTTGCCCCGGAAGGTGCCCGCGTGGGCTCCGGGCGTCCAGGAGTCGTACTTGCCGTGGTAGAGCAGCAGCGACAGCGGGAAGCCTCCGCCGGCCGCCTTGGAGACGAGGACGGCGTCCGGCTCGATCCCGGACTCCTCGAAGGCCCACATGGTGCCGGTGCGTCCGAAGCCGGCCTGGATCTCGTCCAGGACCAGCGGGATGTCCAGCCGGGCGGTGATCTCCCGCAGCCCGCGCAGCCAGGCGGCCGGCGCCGGGATCACCCCGCCCTCGCCCTGGACGGCTTCGACGAAGATCGCGGCCGGTGTGGTGATGCCGCTCTCCGGGTCGGTGAGCAGCCGCTCGATGTACGTCAGGCCGGCCCGGATGCCCGCCTCGCCGCCGATGCCGAAGGGGCAGCGGTAGTCGTAGGGGTAGGGCAGGTGGTGGACGTCCGGCATGAGGGAGGGCACGGACTGCTTGGCGCCGAGGTTGCCGGTGAGGGCGAGGGCGCCGGCCGTCATCCCGTGGTAGGCCCCGTGGAAGGAGAGCACCGTCCGGCGGCCGGTGGCGGTCTTGAAGAGCTTGATGGCGGCTTCGGTGGCGTCGGTGCCCGCCGGTCCGCAGAACTGCGTCTTGAAGGTGTCCGCCATGGTGCCGGGCAGCCGCGCGTACAGCCCGTGCAGGTACTCGTACTTGGCCGGGGTGGTCAGGTCCAGTGCCTGCTGGACCTGACCGGAGGTGAGGTACTCCCCCACCGCGGCCAGGACCTCCGGGTGGTTGTGCCCCAGGGCGAGGGTGCCCGCCGCGGCGAGGCAGTCCAGGTACTCCCGGCCGTGCCCGTCGCGGATCCGTGCTCCGTGGCCTTCGGCGAGGAGCTTGCCGAAGGCGTTGGCGTAGGTCCGGGCGCCCGATTCGCGCGCCTCGACGAAGGTGTACATCTCGTCCGGCGTGAGGGTGGTCACGTCGTCACTTCCTCGTGTGTGAGCGGGCGTCGGCGACCATGACCTGACCGAGGGCGATTCCCCCGTCGTTGGTCGGGACGAGCCGGTGGACATGGGTGTCGAAACCGTCGGCGGTCAGCCCGGTCAGACAGTTGAGCAGCAGGAACTCGTTGAGGAACACGCCTCCGGAGAGGGCGACCTGGTTGACGCCGGTCTCCTCCCGCAGGGCCTTGCAGCGCTCGCGGACCATCTCGACGACGGCCGTGTGGAAGCGGCGGCTGATCCGCTCGGCGGGCAGTCCGGCGGCGATGTCGGCGGCCATGGCCCGGATCACGGGCCGCGGGTCCACCTCGGTCAGTCCGTCCGCCGCGTAGGACCCGAAGCGGTACGAGGCCTGCGGCTCGGGGGTGGCGTCCCGGTCGAGCAGCCCCTCCAGCTCGATCGGGCCCTGGGCCTCGTACTCGGCCCTGGCGCAGACCCCGGCGAGGGCGGCGGCCCCGTCGAAGAGCCGGCCCATGCTGGAGGTGGGCGGGGAGTTGATCCCCCGGGCCGCCATCCTCGCGAAGACCTCCCGGCGCTGTCCGTCGAGGGCGGCGAGGGCGGGGAAGCCCTCCAGGGCGCGGTCCGCGTCCCCGCCGAAGGCGTCCAGGGCGAGTGCGTACCCAGTGCGGATGGGTTCGCGTACGGCCTGGTCCCCGCCGATCAGCGGCAGGCCGCGCATCCGGCCGACCCGGCGGTAGGCGGCGTAGTCCCCGAGCAGGAACTCCCCGCCCCAGACCGTGCCGTCCTCTCCGTAGCCGAAGCCGTCGAAGATCACGCCGAGGGTGGTGCCGCTCACGTGGTTCTCCGCCATGCAGGAGGCCATGTGGGCGTGGTGGTGCTGGACTTCCACGGTGGGCAGCGCCGGGCCCGTGCCGTCGTCGTCCAGGGCGGCCCGGGTGGAGCGGAACTGCGGGTGCATGTCGTGGGCCGTGACCTCCGGCTTGAGCGCGTACAGCTGCGCCAGGTGCCGGGCGGTGCGGTGGTGCGCGGCGAAGGTCTCGTCGTTCTTGAGGTCGCCGATGTGCTGGCTGAGGAAGACCTGGGAGCCGTTGGTGAGGGCGACGGTGGTCTTCAGTTCCGCGCCGAGGGCGACCACGGGGGCCAGCTCGCGGCCGACGTCCACCGGGTAGGGGGCGTAGCCGCGGGCCCGGCGGATGAACTGGAGGAGCGGTTCGTCGAGTTCGGGGTGGTCGGAGAGGCGGACCACCGAGTCGTCGACCCGGATCTCGATGTCGCGGTCGTGGTAGAGGATCACGTCCGCGATCTCGAAGAGCTGCTCCAGGGCCTCTTCGTTGCGGTAGGCGATGGGGTAGCCGGAGATGTTGCCGCTGGTGGCGACGAGCGCTTCGAGGCCGGGCTCGTCCAGCAGCAGGTGGTGGTGGGGTGCCGAGGGCAGCATGATTCCGAGGTTGGGGTTGCGCGGGGCCACGGACTCCGGGAGGGAGCCCGCGCGCTTTCGGGCCAGCAGGATGGGCCGGGCCGGGGAGCGCAGGACGTCGATCTCCGCTTCGGAGAGCTCCACCAGGCCCTGCGCGGTGGCGAGGTCTCGGACCATCACCGCGAACGGCTTGGTGTCGCGGCGCTTGCGGCTGCGCAGCAGCGCCACGGCCTGCGCGTTGGTGGCGTCCACCACGAGGTGGAAGCCGCCGACGCTCTTCATAGCCGCGATCCCGCCGTCGGCCAGGACCCGGGCGGCCGTGAGGAGGGCCTCGTCCCCTTCGGCCGTGTTCCCCTCGCGGTCCCGGAGCAGCAGCCGGGGGCCGCAGTCCGGGCACGCGTTGGGCTGCGCGTGGTAGCGCCGGTCCATCGGGTCCTCGTACTCGTCCTTGCAGTCCGCGCACATGGTGAAGGTGGCCATGGTGGTCATCGGACGGTCGTACGGCAGGTCCTGGATGATGGAGTACCGGGGCCCGCAGTTGGTGCAGTTGATGAAGGGGTAGCGGTGCCGGCGGTCCTTCGGGTCGCGAAGTTCCGCCTGGCAGTCGCCGCATACGTGGGTGTCCGCCGGGAGCAGCGCGGACCGGGCTCCGGTGTGCTCGCTGTGCACGATGGTGAACGGGCCCGCGGGCACGGTGCCGCGGTCCAGTCCCCGGGTCGGCCGGACCTCGTCCACCCGGGCGAGTTCGGGGGCGCGGCCGCTGAGGCCCGCCGCGAACTCCTCCAGGGCGGCGACCGGTCCGGACGCCTCCACCAGCACGCCTTCGGGGTCGTTGCGAACCCAGCCGGAGAGGCCGAGTTCACGGGCCAGCTTGTAGACGAACGGCCGGTAGCCGACGCCCTGGACCACGCCGGTGACGCGGATGCGCCACTCGTCGGACGCGACGCTCCCGTCGGGCCGCTCGCTGACGGTCTGCTGCTCGGTGCTGCTCATGGCGGTCTCCTCGGTCCCCTTCTCAGCAGAGCCGGGGGAGTTCGGCGCCGAGGAGTTCCTCCAGCTGGGTCTCGCGGCCGTCCGCGTCGCGCAGCAGCACCAGGCCCTCGGTGTCCTCGGAGATCTCGCCGATGGTCACCGCGTCCTTGCCGTAGGGCTGGGAGCGCAGGGCCGCCAGTACGTCGGCCTCGGCGGCCGGGTCCACGAAGACCGCGAGGCAGCCCTCGTTGGCGCAGTGCAGCGGGTTGATGCCGAGCATGTCGGCGGCCATGGCCGTCTCGTGCTGGATCGGCAGGTCGGCCTCGGTGACGCGGATGGTGCGGCCGAGCTTGCCCGCGTACTCGTGGAGCACGGCGGTGAGGCCGCCGCGGGTGACGTCGCGCATCGAGCGGACGGCTCCGGCCGGCACATTCGACAGGACGCCGTCGATGAGGTTGTTGAGCGGGGCGCAGTCGCTGTCCACGCGCTGCTCGAAGCCGAGTCCCTCGCGGATGGAGAGCAGGTGCACCGTGTGGTTGCCGATGGGGCCGCTGAGGATCACCTTGTCGCCGGGGCGCACGTCGGTCATGGTGAGCGGCTCGCGCTCGAAGACCCCGACGCCCGCGGTGTTCAGGTAGATCTGGTCGGCCTCGCCCTTGCGGACCACCTTGGTGTCGCCGCCGACGATCTGTACGCCGGCCTCGCGGGCGGTGTCGCGGATCGATTCCAGGGCCCGGACCAGCTTGGCGATGGGGAGCCCGGTCTCCAGGATCATCCCGAGGGTGAGGTACTTGGGCCGGGCGCCGGCCACGGCCAGGTCGTTGACGGTGCCGCAGACCGCGATCTTCCCGATGTCCCCGTTGCCGAAGAACGGCGGGTCGACCACGAAGGAGTCGGTGGTCATCGCGATGCGGTCGCCCTCGATCTTGAGGATCGCGCTGTCCTCCATGATGCCGCTGTAGACGTCGCCGAGGGTCGAGGCGATCACCTGGAGCAGGTCCTGGCTGAGCTTCGCGCCGGTGCCGTGGTCGAGGACGATGAATTCGGTGGGATCCACGCTCGTGGTCATGCCGGTTCCTTCCTGGAACGGGGAGGTGCGGGGAGGGGCGTGGTCACGGGGTCTTGATGTTCTTGCGGGGCAGTCCGCCCTCGGCGTCGAGGACGCGGATGACCTCGGCGGAGTCGGTCACCGTGGCGCAGTAGCCCTCCAGCCAGTCCAGGGCGCGCTGCTTGTCGTCGAGGCGGGCCGAGACGACGCAGTCGGAGGGGACCCAGATGTTGTAGCCGCGGAAGAAGGCGTCGGCGGCGGTGGTCTGGACGCATATCTGCGTCTGCATGCCGGTGATCAGCACGGTGTCCACGCCGAGGGCCTGGAGCCGCTCGTGCAGGTCGGTCTCGTAGAAGCCCGAGTCCTTGCTCTTCTCCATGACCACGTCCTCGGGGGCGAGGAAGGCCTCGATGATGTCGGCGCCGTGGGTGCCGCGCTGGACCGGGAGGTAGCCGTCGTAGCGCTCGGCGTTCGGGTCGTCCGGGTCGTTGACCAGCTGCAGGTGGAAGATGTGGTGGCCGCGGCTGCGCATCTCGTCGAGGAAGCCGGTGAAGTGCGGGGTCGCGGCCTCGACGGCGGCGACGCGCTCCGGGTTCTTCTCGACCAGTTCGTACTGGAGGTCGTTGGTCAGGACGGCGATCTTGGACATGGCTGTGCCCTTCGGTGGAGTGGTGTGGAGCGGCGTGGTCCCGGAGCCCGTCCGGCGCACGTCGGTGTGCGCCCCGGCGGGCGGTGGCGGGAGGGGGAAGCTGCGCACCGGCCGGTCGGCCGCGAGGGGCCGTGGCGCACGGGCGGATCGGCCCGGGGCGGCGTACGGCGTGCTCGGTGCGGGGGCCTGCGCGGCCCGGGGGGCGGCGCGGCGGTCAGGAGGGGCGCGGAGGCGGGTGCGCGGGACGTACCTCGGGCGTGGGGCGCGTACGGCCTTCGGGTACGGGGATCAGAGCGGGGTCAGATGGTCAGCCCGCGACCGCGACGCGGTCGGACTCGACCTCGTGCAGCCAGGTGCCGGTGGCCTCGAAGTGGGCGGTGATGTCGGCGAGCCGGGCGTGCATGTAGAAGCCGGTGACGGGGCGGCCGTCGGCGCGGGCGTAGTCGGGCAGCCGGCCGTACTCGCGGAAGCCCAGGCGCTGCCAGAGCACGGAGGGGCCGTCGTCGCGGACTTCGAGGGTGATGACGTCGCAGCCCATCTCGCCGACCTTGCGCAGGGCCTCGGCCCAGCCTTCGAGCAGGAACTGCCCGCGGTAGTCGGGGGCCACGACGCAGCGGCGCATCTCGACGATGTGGCGCCGGGCGGGCAGCGGGGCCCGGGCGAGCGTCACCATGCCGACGATGCGGCCCTCGTCGGTGCGGACGTGGAGGAGGTCGACGGCGCCCTTCTTCAGGTCGGCCTCGAAGGCCCGCATCAGGGGCAGGCCCTTCTCCAGTCCCACGGGTTCGTAGAAGCCGAGGGTCATCTCCTTGACCGCGACGGCGTCCATCAGTTCGATCATTTCGCGCATGTCCTGTTCGGACAGTTCGCGCGGCCACGAATAGTGCATCGTCTTCCTTGGTGAGTAGACGGGTGGAGCAGCCGGACCCCGGACATCGCGGCGCTGCCCCTGTGGGGCGGCGCGGCACATCTGGTACGCAATGCCCGGGATCGCCGGACTGCGGGGGTGTCGGCCCTGCGGCCCTACGGCACTGCGGCCGTTCGGGGCCCCGCCGGCAGGTGTGCGCCGGTCGGTCGTCAGACCGAAGCGGTGGCCTTCGTCTGCAGGTTGGTCTGTACGGCGGCGGCCGGTGCGGCCTGGGTCAGCAGCGAGGCGTCCGCGCCGGCACCGAGCACGGTGGCCGCGTAGACCTCGACGAAGTAGGAGACGAACAGCGAGTTGATCTTGATGAGGTGCTCGACGAAACGCTCCTCGTCGGCCTCGTCCTTGATGATGCGCATGATCAGGTTCCAGACCATGTCGACGTGGTCGTCGTCCTCGTCGAGGGCCAGGTGGGCGCGGGCGCCCTTGGTCTTGTCGGCGCCGACGTGCTGCTCCATGATGTCCAGCCAGTCGGGCTGGGTCTTGCCCGCGATGTACTCCAGGTAGAACCCGCTGATCATCGCGGCCAGCGGACCCTCGGTGGCCATCGTGTAGTAGAAGTAGCCGTTGAGCAGCTCGGTGGCGAAGGTCGGACGGATCGCGTAGATCTCCTCGTCCGTCATGCCGACCTTGTGCAGGTCGCCGGCGAACATGCGGTCGTGGCGGCCCTCTTCCGCGCCGTACAGGCCCCACTCCTTGCAGAGCTGCGGGTCCCGGGTGGCCCAGTAGTTGGCGATGAGCGGGTCGACGGCACGCTTGAGGCCGATCCGGATCATCGTCTCGACGTTGTGCCGCTTGTACAGCTCGAGGTCGAACTTGTCCTTGTCGAGCATCCCGTCGGCGCCCGCGCTGCGCTCGTAGAAGTCCCGCTCGAACTTCAGCAGGAGCTCGTCGACGCGCTTGCGGAACTCGGGGCGTTGCAGGTTGGAGTACGTGTTGTACGACTTACTACGAGGCATCTCATCCCCAGCCGAGATCGTTGACTACCTGACCCGGACCAGTGGCGGCGGCGTCGTTCGCCGCACCACTCGTCGACGGGGCGAGGAAGACGGTCACCGCGAAAGTTGCCGCAATGGCGATGAGGAAACTCGCTATACGTGGCATGCTTGCCTGCCCCTCAAGATGTCTTGCGGTCCGGATCAGCTTCGGCATCATCCTGTCCGTTCGACGACATCCGGAGCCATCCCTTTCTGGGATCATGTTGCCGCTGGCGAAAACATGACAGGGGGATGAATTGAACTCAATCAGACAAGTCCATCCTTTTACAGTGCCCCGGCTCACCCACGCAGGGGACCGTCTCTACCGGTTCGTCACCCGAACACCCGGTACAACGCGCGAAACAGCCGCCCTGGCTCTGGACATGAGCACCGATGAGGTGCGGGAGGCCGCGGACGCGCTCGACGGTCTGGGGCTGCTCGGCGAATGCCCGGTGACGGGCATCTACACCCCGTACCCCGTGGAGCACGCGCGCATCAAGGTCCTCCACCCGGCCCAGCACAGCCTCAACGAGACGCAGACCGTCATCGATCAACTACGCGGAGAATTAGATGAGTTGACCTTGCAGACCGCACACCTGCAGGACGACACCTCGCTGGAGGTGGTGCCGGGCCTGGGCGACGTGCGCAAACTCATCGCCGGACTCGCGGACAGCAGCCGCACCGAGGTCCTCACCTCCCAGCCCGGCGGCGCCCGGGACGAGGAGGTGCTCTCCGAGAGCCTGGAGCGGACCGAGCGACTGCTGGGGCGCGGGGTGCGCATGCGGACCCTCTACCAGCACACGGCCCGGTTCAGCCCGGCGACGGCGTCCTTCGTGGGGCGGGTGACACCGCTCGGCGCGGAAGTGTGCACGCTCGCCGGCGGCTTTCCGCGCTGCATCATCTTCGACAAGCAAGTGGCGATCATCCCGCTCTCGGACGGATCGCACGGGGCGGCGATATCGAGAAACAGCCACCTTGTCTCATTCCTTTCGGAGGCCTTCGAGCGGGCCTGGAGCGCCGCCGAGAAATTCACCTCGGAAAACGACCGTCCGGCACGTGCCGCGATTACCTCCGACATTCAGCAGACCATCGTTTCGCTACTCATTCAGGGCGAATCGGACAACAGAATAGCCCATGTGGTCGGTATTTCTTTGCGCAATTGTCAACGCCACATTGCAAACATCATGAAGAGCATCGGCGCCCGCAACCGGCTCCACGCCGGATACCTGCTGGCGAAGGAGCCCTTCAACGGCGTCTGACCTGCCGGCAGTCCGCGCCGCGAGCAAGCGGCCCGGGCTGCCGGGGTCCGCGGCGGACGGCTCCTAGCGGCCCCCCGCCGCCGGAAGCGGAACCGCCGCGGGCTCGGGCGCGGGGCCGGGACCGACGGCCGCCTCAGGGCCGGGACCGGCTGCCGCCTCGGGGCCGGGACCGGCCGCCGTGCCTGCCTCCGCCACCGCCGGCCGGGGCTTCGAGGGGACCAGCAAGGTCACCGCCACCCCGCCCACCAGCAGGACGGCCGCCACCCAGCGCAGCCCGCTCACCTCCTCGCCCAGCACCAGCGCCGCCGAGCTCATCCCGAAGACCGGTACCAGCAGCGAGAAGGGGGCCACCGAGGAAGCGGGGTAGGTGCGCAGCAGGAACCCCCACGCCCCGAAGCCGAACACCGTGGTGATCCAGGCGAGGTAGACGATGACCCCGACCCCGCTCCAGTCGAGCCCGCGCAGCGCCGCGAGGTCCCGCTCGGGGCCCTCGATCAGCAGCGACAGGCCCAGCAGCGGCAGCACCGGCACCACGCTCACCCACACCATGAAGTTCAGCGCGTCGGGCGGGGACGCCTTGCGGGTCAGCACGTTGGAGACGCCCCAGCACGCCGCCGCCGCGATCACCATCGTGAAGCCCAGCACCGGCCCGGAGGCGCCCTCGTCCACGGCGGCCACGGCGATGCCCGCGAAGGCCACGGTCATGCCCGCGATCCGCAGCAGGCCCGGCCGCTCCCTGAGCACCACGGCCGCGAACACGGCGGTGAACACCGCCTGCGCCTGGAGGACCAGCGAGGAGAGCCCGGCCGGCATCCCGTTGGCCATCCCGGTGAACAGCAGCCCGAACTTCGCGATGCCGAGGACCACGCCGACGGCGATGATCCACTTCCACGCCACCTTGGGCTTCCCGACGAAGAACACCGCAGGCAGGGCCGCGACCAGGAAGCGCAGGGCGGACAGCAGCAGCGGAGGGAAGGATCCGAGCCCGAACTCGATGACGACGAAGTTGAAACCCCAGACCGCGGCTACGAGAACCGCCAGGGCGGTGTGAATGGGTCGCATGCTCCGAGCATCGACTCCTCAACCATTTAGCACCAGCGCGGATTTCTTCAGGGTCGGATGTAGCGTTGCTTCATCCGAACCCGCGGCCCCCGCCCTAAGCTGCCTGGCATGCTCGACCTCTCCCGGCTCCGCGCCCTGCACGCCGTCTCCGTCCACGGCTCGGTGGGCGCCGCCGCGGCCGCCCTCGGGTACACCCCGTCCGCCGTCTCCCAGCAGATCGCCAAGCTGGAGCGGGAGACCCGCACCACCCTGCTGGAGCGCCACGGCCGCGGGGTCGCCCTCACCGAGGAGGCCAAGCTGCTGGCCGCGACGGCCCAGCAGCTGATGGACATCTCGGAGCAGGCCGAGACCGCCCTCGAGGAGTCCCGCGGACAGCCCGTGGGCCGCCTGCGGGTCGCCGCCTTCGCCTCGGCCGCCCGCGGCCTGCTCCCCGGGGTCCTCGCGGACCTGGCGCACCGTCACCCGTCCCTGGAGGTACGGCTCACGGAGATCAACCCGCACCTGTCGATGGACCTGGTCTCGCGCGGGGTCACCGACCTCGCCGTGACCCACGACTGGGACATCGCCCCGCTGCCCGCCCCCGAGGGCGTGGAGCAGGCGGTGATCGGGGACGACCGCTGCGACCTCGTGGTGCCGGCCGGGCACCCCTTCACCTCCCGCGAGGTCATCCACCGCTCCGACCTGGGCGCGCAGCGCTGGGTCTGCCAGCCGCCCGGCCGGGTCTGCCACGACTGGCTGGTACGGACCCTGCGCACGGCCGGGTTCGAGCCCGACATCACGCACGTCGCCGAGGAGAACCACACCATCGTCGCGCTGGTCGCCGCCGGGCTCGGGGTGGCCGTCGTACCGCGGCTGGGCACCGGGACGCTGCCGCCCGGCGCGGTGGCCGTACCGCTGGAGCCGGGCCCCGTACGCCGGTTGTACGCCCTGTGGCGGACCGGGGCGGCCCGCCGGCCGGCGATCACCGAGGCCGTACGGACCCTGCGCGAGCACTGGCCCCGGGTCGCCCCCCGTCCGGGGGACTCCGCGAGTGTCCCCCGCACCGCAGGCCCCGCCCCGCAGTAGCGTCCGGCGCGTGCCGATCCACGCCTCCCGCCGGACCCTGCTCACCGTGGCCGCCGTGGCCGCCGTCACCGCCGCGGGGGTCGCCTCCGCGGCGGTGGGCCCCGACGGGGAACCCGGCGGCCCGGTCCCGGACGACTCCCTGCCGGGCGACCGCGCGCCGGGCCGCTCCCGCGGACCGGCGGCGGCGCCGCGCGAGACGATGGCGCGGATGAGCCTGGCCGAACTGGTCGGGCAGCTCTTCGTGTCGCGGGTCTACGGGCACGCCGCGACCGGGCCCGACCCCGAGGACGCCGCGCAGAACCAGCAGCTGTTCGGGGTGCGCACCCCCGCCGAGCTGGTGGCCCGCTACCACCTCGGCGGGATCGTCTACTTCGGCTGGGCGCACAACACCCGCTCCCCGCGCCAGATCGCCGAACTGTCGGCCGGGCTCCAGCGGGCGGCCGCGGACTCCGGCGCGGGCGTCCCCCTGCTGCTCTCCATCGACCAGGAGCACGGGGCCGTGGCCCGTGTGGGCCGGCCCGCGACCCTGCTCCCGGGGGCCATGGCGCTGGGAGCCCTGGCCCTGGGGACCGGCGGTTCCACCGCCGAGGCCCGCCGGGCCGCGCGCATCGCGGGCACGGAGCTGGCGGCCATGGGCATCCGGCACAACTACGCCCCGGTGGCCGACGTGAACGTCGACCCCGCCAACCCGGTCATCGGCGTACGGTCCTTCGGCTCCGACCCGCACGCCGTGGCGGCCCTGGTCGCCGCCCAGGTCCGCGGCTACCAGGGCGCCGGGGTGGCCGCCACGGTGAAGCACTTCCCGGGGCACGGGGACACCGCGACCGACAGCCACGTCGGGCTGCCGCTGATGACCCACACCCGCGCGCGGTGGGAGGAGCTGGACGAGCCGCCGTTCCGGGCGGCCGTGGAGGCGGGCGTGGACGTGGTGATGACGGCGCACATCGTCTTCCCCGCGCTCGACCCCTCGGGGGATCCGGCGACCCTCTCGCGGCCCATCGTCACCGGGATCCTGCGCGAACGCCTGGGCTTCCGGGGGGTGGTGGTCACCGACGCCCTCGACATGGCCGGGGTCCGCCAGAAGTACGGGGACGACCGGGTCCCGGTGCTGGCCCTGAAGGCGGGCTGCGACCAGCTGCTGAACCCGCCGGACCTGGGGCTGGCCGTCCGCAGCGTGCTGGCGGCCGTGGAGTCGGGCGAGCTGACCCGGGCCCGGATCGAGGAGTCGGTGCTGCGGATCCTGGAACTGAAGGCCCGACGCGGCCTGTTCGATCCGGCGGTGCGGGTGGTGGAAGCGGCCCGGGCCGCCGACGCCGTGGACGCCGCCGTCGGCATCCCCGCGCACCTGGCGGCCGCCGGGGAGATCGCGGACCGCACGACGACCCTGCTGGCCAATCCGGTGAACCTGCTGCCGCTGGATCCGGCGGACCGGCCGCTGCTCCTGGTCACCGGGACCGACCCGGTCTCCCCCACGGGTACGACGGGGCCCCCTACCGCGGTACTTGCCCGGGAGCTGTCCGCGCTGGGCTGCCGGGCCACGGCCCTGCCCCCGGCCCGCGCGGTGGCGGCCGCCCCCGGCAACGCCGCCGTGCTCGTGTGCACGTACAACGTCCCCGAGGGCGCGAGCCCGCAGCGCGAGCTGGTCACCGAACTGCTGGCCACCGGGGTGCCGGTGGTCCTGGTGGCGGTCCGCAACCCCTACGACCCGGCCCGGCTGCCGGCCTGCGCGGCCGAACTGGCCACGTACACCTGGACGGACGTGGAGCTGCGGGCTGCGGCCCGGGTGCTCACCGGGACCGTACGCCCCACAGGACGCCTGCCGGTCCCGGTGCCGGGCCGCTACCCGCTGGGCCACGGGCTGGCGTACGGGTAGCCCCGTACGCCTGCTGCTACGGGCGCAGCATCGGCTCGCGCTCGATGTCGCGCTGGTCGAGCTGCGCGTCCGGCTTCGCCAGCGGCGCGGCCTTCGCCGCACCCGTGGGCGAGGCGGCCGGGGCCACTCCGGCCCACTGCAGGATCTTCTCGGTGGCCAGCGCCTTCTCCGCTTCGGTGAGCTTGGAGACGTTGGCCCCGTGGTTGGCACCCGGAGCGATCATCACGTAGCTGTCGCGGGCCCCGTAGCCGAGGTGGAACGGTTCGGCACCCCACGGGTCGTTCTGCCCGTTGATGAAGAGCATCTGGTTCGCGTGGTGCTTGACCCAGGTGTCCACGTCCCGCATGGCCCCGGGCTGGAAGGTCATCGGGATGTCGCGGGGCACGAAGTTGCGCGGCGGCTGGTAGCCGTAGCGGCTCAGGTTGCCCAGGTGGGGCTGCTTGATGTCGGGGGAACCGAGCTGGGTGCCCGCCTGGTAGTAGTACGGGGTGTACGTCTGCAGGCCCTGGTCGGAGTAGGCCGAGAAGCCGGAGATCGCGTCGATCGTGTCCCAGATCTCCTGGTCGGTCGCGGTGGCGGCGGCCGGGATGGAGGCGCAGTCGGCGAGCAGGCTGTACTGCCAGAAGGCCCACACGTAGTCGAGCACCACGGCCTCGTAGGCCTTGTCGAGGTTGCCGACGGTGGTGAAGGTCCAGCCGTTCTCGGCGGCGGCGGCCGCGTACTTGGCCTCCAGCGGCTCGCGGCGCACGAGGGCCTCGCGCTGCACCGCGTTCAGCCGGTCGCGGCACTCCTTGGTGCCGACCTTGGCGAAGAACCGGTCGTAGGCCGAGTCCTCCTTGTTCACCACGTCGTTGGGGGCGACGTACGCGACGACGCCGTCCATGTCGCGCGGGTAGAAGCGCTCGAAGTAGGTGGCCGTCATGCCGCCCTTGCTGCCGCCCGTGGCCAGCCAGTTCTTCTTGTAGATCTTCTTCAGGGCGGTGAAGACGCGGTGCTGGTCACTGGCGGCCTGCCAGATGTCCAGGTTCGCCCAGTTGGCCGGGTCGGGGCGGGACGGGGTGAAGAAACGGTACTCCAGCGACACCTGGTTGCCGTCGACTATGGTCGTCGGCTCGCTGCGGCGCGGGTTGGTGTTGACGTTGTAGCCGGAGGTGAAGAACACCGTGGGCCGTGTGACGTCCTTGTGCAGCAGGGTGATGCGCTGCTTGAAGGTGCCCTTCCACGGCGCGCGGTGGTCGACCGGCTGCTCGTAGTTCAGTACGAAGAAGCGGTACCCGGGGTACGGCTTCTCCTCGATCAGGCTCATCCCGGGGATCGCCAGGATCCGGTCCTTGATGTCTTCCGTGGCGGCCCTGGCATCCGTGGCGGTGGCATCCGTGACGGCGGACGGTTCTGCGGCGGTGGCCGCTTGTGCCGTGGTGCCGGCCGCACCCGCGGTGCCGATCAGCACCGCGAGCGACAGCAGCCATCCGAGCTTCTTGCGCATTCGCACTCCCCATGAGTTCACATCGGTCGCCGTGAACCTAGCCGGGGGAACACGCGGCTGAACAGACCTAGTTGGGCCGCTCCATCAGCAAAGGATCCAGCCGGAATCCACGGATCCGGCCCCCACACTCCCCTTTACATACACACAGCGGTTGATCGCATGGACGGTGACAGGTCCGGCATAGCGGGTGAATTGCCCCGCATCGCGCACCGGGTATCCGCCGCGCGGCTGAATGCTCACCGACATCGCCCGCCGCTGGCCGGGCGCGCGGGCGACCGCCATCGCGCAGGCCCGGTCGCGGGTCTTGTAGACGCGCACCTCCCCCGTGGAGAACGGCAGCGTCCGCACCAGGCTCCCGGCGCATCCGCCGGCCGCCTGCGCCGGCTGCGCCACCAGCAGCCCGGCCGCCGCCAGCCACAGCGTCATGGTGATCACCCCGGCGCAGGCGGCCCATCGCCTGCGCGGGTTCCGCGCCTTCAGCACCCTGTCCCCCATCGGTCGTACGTACAACGTGCGCACGTTCGTACGACGCAGGGCAGCCCGGAAAGGTTGCCCGCGGCCGGACCGGGGCGGTGGGCGGCGCGTTGACGATCAGGCCGTTGCCGGCGGCGAGCGCCAGGGCCCCGTGGAAGCCCCGAGCGGGACCGCCGCCCATCCCCATACCTCGTAAGAGTGCATCCACAACTTCCCAGCGGGATCACGGGAGTTCATGATCAGACAGGAGATTACTCTAGGTGAGCACGAGACACCGCACCGTAGCCGTGAAAGGCAGCCGACATGACGAACGACCTGCTCGACCGCAAGCTGGACCGCGCCTTCGCCCACCTGGACTCCAACGGGGACCAGGTGATCGACGAGCACGACATCATCGGTCTCGGCTCCCGCCTGCTGTCGGCCCTCAGCGAGCCGGCGGACTCCCCCAAGGGGACCGCGGTGATGGGCGGGCTCGTCGACTTCTGGCAGGACCTGTTCACCGAGCTGGACCTGGACCGGGACGGCAAGGTCACCACCGAGGAGTACAGGACGGGCATGACCCGGCTGTACGCCCAGGGCGGGCCCACCTACGACCGCTCCTTCCGCCCGATGATGCGGGCGATCCTGACGATCGCCGACACCGACGGCGACGGGCGGATCAGCCCGGAGGAGTTCCACGCGGCCCAGCTCGCCTTCGACACGGAGCTGAGCCCCGAGGACACCGAGACCCTCTTCGCCCGGATCGACGCCGACCACGACGGCTTCCTGTCGGTGGACGAACTCCTCGGCGCGGTACGGGAGTACTACACCGGAACCGAGGAGGACGCACCGGGGAACCTGCTCTTCGGCGAGCTCTGATTCCCGCACGCCATTCCGATTCCCAGCACATTGCTCCATTCGGATGACGCTTGATCATCTTGGCTCTTTTCCCTGATTATGATTCCCGCTCTATGACGAAGACTCTGAATGGGCGGGCGGCACGGGAATCGGCCGATGTGGTCATCCTCGGGGCCGGGCCCGCCGGCCTGGTCCTGGGCATCCTTCTGCAGGCCACGGGGGTCGACTGCGTGATCCTGGAGCGTTCCTCCCGGGCCCGCGTCGAGAGCCGGGCCCGGGCCGGATTCCTCGTACCGAACACGGTGCGGATCCTCGAACGGCACGGACTCGCCGAAGGCCTGAAATCCCGCGGCCAGTTACACGGGTCCTGCGAATTCCGCACCGAGGAGCTCCGCTTCCGGCTCGATTACAAAAACCTCGGAAACGGCGGGCAGCACACCGTATATCCCCAGCAGAACCTGGTCACGGATCTCGTCGCGCACTTCCTCGGCGCGGGGGGACGGATCCGCTGGGAGACCGAAGCGCTCGGCGTCCTGGACGCGGAGGGCGAACGGCCGTACGTGACCACGCGCGAGGAGGACGGACGGCCCGGCCGCTGGGACGGGCGGTTCGTCGCCGGCTGCGACGGGCGGTGGGGCGCGGCCCGTCGGTCACTGCCGGCCGGGGCGGTCCGCCACCACCACGACCACGGCGTGAGCTGGCTCGGACTGCTGGCCGAGGCTCCGCCCAGCCTCGACGCCGTCGGGTACGCCCTCCACGGACGCGGTTTCGCCGGGCACATGGCGCGCGGCCCGCAGATCACCCGGTACTACCTCCAGTGCCCGCGCGGCATGCGGCCCGACGCCTGGTCCGAGGAGCGGATCTGGGCGGAACTCGCGCTGCGGATGGGCGCGGAGCGGCACGGACCGCTGACCGAGGGCCCGATCCTGGAGCGCGGGACCGTCGACCTGGAGTGCGACGTCGTCGAACCGCTGCGGCACGGCTCGCTGCTCCTCGCCGGCGACGCCGCGAGCCTGACCGCCCCGGCCGCCGCGAAGGGCGCGAACCTCGCGGTCCTGGAGGCGGAGCTCCTGGCCGGGGCCCTGACCGAAGTCCTCACCCGCGGCGACAGCGGGGCTCTGGACCGCTACTCCGCCCAGTGCCTGGCGCACATCTGGCGCGCACAGGAGTTCACCGCCTGGATGACCCGGCTGCTCCACGCGACCCCCGACGGGCCGTTCCACGGCTCCCTGCGGCGCGCCCGGCTGGAGTCCCTGCGCACGTCCCGCAGCCACCAGGACTGGTTCGCCGAGAACTACGTCGGCGTCTGACCGCCGGCCCCGGCTCCCCTTTCACCGGCCCCCTCACCATCCCCTCTCCCCATCCCCTTCGCCTCCCCGAGGACATTCCGCGATGACGACCCTCCCCGCTGAAACGATGCTGCCCGGTGCGCCGGCGCATTCCACCGGCGCACTGCTCCCAGCCGAAACGATGCTGCTCGACGGCACCGCGCCGCCCCCCGACACCACCGCGCCCCTCGACGACACGGCGCGCCTGCGCGCGGCGGCCGCCTTCGTCCGGGAGCACGACAGCGAGAGCCTGCTGCCCCTCCTGCTGCCCGGCCTGCACGGCCCGGAACTGCGGGCGCTGGCCGCCCGCTGCCGGTTCGCCCACACCGGGCTGCTGCTCTTCCCGCCGGATCTCCCGGGCCTGCGGGCCCTGTTCGCCGACTGCGGGCTGGACGTGGACACCGCCTCCCACCCCAGCGTGGTCGTACGGGACCGCCTCGCCCGGCGGCACCGGCGCGACGCGGCCGAGCTCGACGTCAGGATCCTGCGGCCCCACGTCCCCGGTCCGGCGGGGGAACGCCGGGCCGTCGAGGTGTTCGCCCTGGCCGCGCCGGCCGGATCGGACCTGGAGGGGATCGCCGCGTACGAGCGGGCCCGCGGGCACGAAGCGCACCTGGCCTTCGAGATCCTGCGCCCGGACCCGCTGGTCCTGCGCGGGCTGCGCGCGGTCCTCGCCCGGCACGGGGCCGCCCCCGACGGCGGCGGCTACAACCAGCACGAGGACGGCACCGTCTTCTACTTCACCGCCCCCGAGGCCTCCCCGTGCGACTACCGGCGTCTGGAGCTGTACGCGCCCGGTGACCACCGCGAGGTCCTCGCCGAGCACCTCGGCAACCCCGTACCGGCCCCCGTACCGGCCCCCGCGTCCGCCCCCGCGGCGGCCCCGGATGCCGAAAGACTGCTGCGCCTGCTCACCGGCGCGTGGACCACGCAGGCCCTCGCCGCCTTCGCCCGCCTCGGCCTGCCCGACGCCATGGACCCGGCCGCCGCGACCACCGCCACCGAGCTCGCCGGGCGGACCGGAACCCATCCCCGCGGTCTGGCCACGCTCCTGCGCTACCTCGCGATGCTCGACGTCGTGGCCCAGGACCGGGAGGGCTTCCGCCTCACCGCGCTCGGCGGCCTGCTGCGCGCCGACTCCCCGGGCTCCATGCGCCCGCTGGCCCTGATGTACGGGGGTCCCTTCTACGAGTCCTTCGCCGCGCTCGACCACACCGTGCGCACCGGGCAGCCCGCCTTCGACCACCTCTTCGGCGAGAACCACTTCGACCACTTCGCCCGCGATCCGGAGCTCGCCGACCTCTTCGACCGCTCCATGGCCGCCGGCTCGCGCATGTTCGGGCCCCTGCCCGCCCACCCCGCCATCACGGCCGCCGCCGCGGCCGGTTCCCCCCGTACCGTCGTCGACATCGCCGGTGGGAACGGCGAACTCCTCGCCCGGATCCTCGCCGCGCACCCCGCGCTGCGCGGCGTCCTCCTGGAGCGTCCCCACGCCGTGGAGGCCGCCCGCCGCACCCTCGACGCCGCGGGCTGCGGGGACCGCTGCGACTACCGGGCGGGCGATTTCGCGGACACGCCCACGGGAGGCGACGTGTACGTCCTCTCCCGCGTCCTGCACGACTGGGACGACGACCGCTGCCGCGAGATCCTGCGCCACTGCGCCCGCGCGATGTCGGAGGAGGCCGACCTCCTGATCGTCGAGCGCCTCCTGCCCGCCGACGGCTCGCCCTCGCTGGCCACGGCCTGGGACCTCCACATGGCGTGCAACGTGGGCGGCCGCGAACGGCACGCCCGCGACTACGTCGGCCTGCTCGCCGACGCCGGCCTCCAGCTGTGCACCAGCAGCCCCCTGCCCCTGGAGGGCCACGTCCTGCACGCCCGCAGGGCCCCTGCCCACTGATCCACCGGACGGCCGGCCTGCGGATCAGCGGGCAGGTGGATCGGCCCTACGCCGCCGCGGCCGGCTCGTCCTCGCCCGCGAAGGTCCGCCACAGCTCGGCGTACCGGCCGCCGCGGGCCAGGAGTTCGGCGTGGGTGCCGTCCTCCGCGACCCGGCCGCGGTCCATGACCACGACCCGGTCGGCGCGCGCGGCCGTGGTCAGCCGGTGCGCCACGACCAGGGTGGTGCGCTTGCCCGCGAGCCGGTCGGTGGCCTGGTTGACCAGGGCCTCGGTGGCCAGGTCGAGGGCGGCGGTGGCCTCGTCGAGGAGCAGCACGTCGGGGTCGACGAGCTCGGCGCGGGCCAGTGCGATCAGCTGGCGCTGGCCCGCGGAGAGGTTGCGGCCGCGCTCGGTGACGGCGTGCAGGTAGCCGCCGTCCAGGGTGGCGATCATGGCGTGGGCGCCGACCGCGTGGGCGGCGGCCTCCACCTCGGAGTCGCTCGCCTGGGGCCGCCCGTAGGCGATGGCGTCGCGGACCGTCCCCGGGAAGAGGTAGGGCTCCTGGGGGACGACGCCGAGGCGGTGGCGGTAGCCCGTCAGGTCCAGCTCGCGCAGGTCCACCCCGTCGGCGGTGACCCGGCCGGCGGTCGGATCGTAGAACCGGGCCACCATCTTGACCAGGGTGGACTTGCCGGCCCCGGTCTCGCCGACGAAGGCGACGGTCTGCCCGGCGGGGATGCGCAGGCTGATCCCGGTGAGCGCCGGTTCCTTCTCCCCGCGCTCCTCGGCCGTGCCGTACGCGAAGTGGACCCCCTCGAAGGCGATCTCGCCGCGCAGTTCGGGGACCGGGCGGGGGTCCGCGGGGCGGGGGGTGCTGGTGGGTTCGCGCAGCAGGCCCTGGATCCGGCCGAGGGAGACGGTGGCCTGCTGGTAGCCGTCGAAGACCTGCGAGAGCTGCTGGACGGGGGCGAAGAACAGGTCGATGTAGAGCAGGTACGCGACCAGCGCACCGGTGGTGAGGGTGCCCGCCTCCACCCGGCCCGCGCCGACGATCAGCACGGCGGCGGCCGCTCCGGAGGACAGCAGCTGGACGAAGGGGAAGTAGACGGAGATCAGCCACTGGCCGCGGACCCGGGCCTCGCGGTACGAGTCGCTGCGCTCGGCGAACCGGACGGCGCCGGCGCGCTGGCGGCGGAAGGCCTGGACGATGCGCAGACCGGCCACGGACTCCTGGAGGTCGGCGTTGACCAGTCCGACCCGGTCGCGGGCGAGCTCGTAGGCGGCGACGGACTTCCGGCGGAAGAAGACGGTGCCGATGATCAGCACGGGCAGGGTGGCGAAGACGATCAGCGCCAGCTCCACGTCGAGGACGAGGAGGGCGACCAGGATGCCGAAGAAGGTGAGGACGGAGACGACGGCGGTGACGAGCCCGGTCTGCAGGAAGCTGGACAGGGCGTCCACGTCGGTGGTCATCCGGGTCATGATCTTGCCGGTCAGCTCGCGCTCGTAGTAGTCGAGGCCGAGGCGCTGGAGCTGGGCGAAGATCTTGACGCGCAGGGCGTAGAGCACGCGCTCGCCGGTGCGGCCGGTCATCCGGGTCTCGGCGAACTGCGCGGCCCACTGGGCCATGACCACGCCGAGGGCGAGGAGGGAAGCCGCCCAGACGGCGCCGAGGGCGGCGGCTTCGACGCCCTGGTCGATGCCGTGCCGGATCAGGATGGGCAGGAGCAGCCCGGAGCCGGCGTCGAGGGCGACGAGGCCGAGGGATATCGCGAGCGGGGCCCAGAAGCCGCGCAGCAGGCGGCCCAGGTTGTAGCTGTCCTCGGCGGACGCGGCGCGGGTCTCGTCCACGTCGGGGGTGTCGTCGGCGGGCGGCAGCGCGGCCACCTGCGCGAGCAGTTCGGGGGTGGCGGGCATCCCGGTGGGGGCGGTGGTCTTCTCCTCCGCCTCCTCCTGGCGCTGCCAGAGCTCGGGGGTGATCCCGCCGGCCACCCGGCGCTTGGCGTTGACGGGCTCGGAGTCGATCTCGGCCTCGAGCTCGATGCTCCGCTCGATGTCGCGCTCGAACTCCTCCATCAGCGGGGCCTCGGGCGTCCGCGGGGAGCCGGCGCCCAGCGCGTCCGGGTCGGTGAGCAGCCGCCGGTACAGGGCGGAGCGGCGCTCCAGCTCCTCGTGCGTACCGACGTCGGAGAGCCGCCCGTGGTCCAGTACGGCGATCCGGTCGGCGAGCGCGAGGGTGGAGCGGCGGTGGGCGATGAGCAGGGTGGTGCGGCCGGCCATGACGGCCCGCAGCGCCTCGTGGATCTCGTGCTCGACGCGGGCGTCGACGGCGGAGGTGGCGTCGTCGAGGAGCAGCAGGCGGGGGTCGGTGAGGATGGCGCGGGCGAGCGCGATGCGCTGGCGCTGGCCGCCGGAGAGGGTCAGGCCCTGCTCGCCGACCGTGGTGTCGTACCCGGCGGGGAGCGCCTCGATGAACCCTTCGGCCTGGGCGGCGCGGGCGGCGGCGCGGATCTGGTCCTCGGTGGCGCCGGGGTGTCCGTAGGCGATGTTGGCGCGGATGCTGTCGGAGAAGAGGAAGGAGTCCTCGGGCACGAGCCCGATGGCGTCGCGCAGGGAGTCGTAGGTCAGCTCGCGGACGTCGTGGCCGCCGACGCGGACGGCGCCCCGGTCGGGGTCGTAGAAGCGCGGCAGCAGCAGCGAAACGGTGGACTTGCCGCTGCCGGAGGAACCGACGAGGGCGACGGTCTCCCCTTCGGCGATCGACAGGCCGAACCCGTCGAGCACGGGCCGCTCGGGGTCGTACCCGAACCGCACGTCGTCGAACTCGACGGTGGCGGGCGCGTCCGCGGGGAGCTCCCGCGTCCCCTCCTGGATCACCGGCTCGGTGTCGATGAGCTCGAAGACCCGCTCCGCGCCGGCGCGGGCCTGCTGGCCGACGGTGAGGACCATGGCGAGCATGCGGACGGGGCCGACGAGCTGGGCGAGGTAGGTGGAGAAGGCGACGAAGGTGCCGATGGTGACCTGCCCCTTGGTGGCCATCCAGCCGCCGAGGGCCAGCATGGCGACCTGGGCGAGGGCCGGTACGGCCTGCAGCGCCGGGGTGTAGCGGGAGTTCATCCGGATGCCGCGCATCCGTCCGGCGAACAGCCGGCGGCCGGCGTCGCGGAGCTTGCCGGTCTCCTGCTCCTCCTGGCCGAAGCCCTTGACGACGCGGACGCCGGTGACGGCCCCGTCGACGACGGTGGCGACGGCGGCGGCCTGGCTCTGGGCGTACCAGGTGGCGGGGAAGAGCTTCTTGCGGCTGCGCTTGGCGATGAACCAGAGGGCCGGGGCCATGAGCAGCGCGACGAGGGTCAGCAGCGGCGAGAGCCACAGCATGATCCCGAGGGATATCCCGAAGAGCAGGAAGTTGCCGATGGTCATGGGCAGCATGAAGAGCAGCCCTTGGATCAGCTGGAGGTCGGTGGTCGCCCGCCCCACGACCTGCCCGGTGGACAGCTCGTCCTGGCGGCGGCCGTCGAGCCGGGCGATGGTGTCGTACATGTCGGTGCGCAGGTCGTGCTGCACGTCGAGGGCGAGCCGGCCGCCGTAGTACCTGCGGATGTAGGTCAGCACGTACACGAGGACGGCGGCGCCTATGAGCATCAGGGCCCAGGGCGTCATGGGCTTGCTGTGGTCGCCGATGACGTCGTCGAGGATCACCTTGGTGACGAGCGGTACGAGCGCCATGACGGCCATGCCGCCGAGCGAGGACCCGAGGGCCAGCAGCACGTTGGCCTTGTACCGCCAGGTGTAGGCGGCGAGCCGCCTCCCCCACCCCTGTTTGCTTTCCGCCGCCGTTCCCGCCGTCGCCGTAGCCACGTACTGCCTCCCCGTTCGTCCTGCCCTGCCGGAAGCGCCAACGCTCCGACCGGCGGATTTCATCCCGCCGCAACAATTCGAACTGGGTTGCCCGCATCCCGCGCGCGGTACTGGGCCTACGGGGCGTCCGCCCGGGCGGGGGCGGGGAGCGGCTCCACCACGGGGGGCTTGGCGAGGGGCTGGTTCTCGCAGCCGAGGGCGTCAGTGACCCGGCGGGCCAGCAGATAGGTGAGGGTCATGCGGCTGTCCTTGGCCGCCTGGTCCAGCTCCAGCCGTCGGGGACTGAAGGTGTACCGCAGCTCCGCCTCCAGCCAGACCTTCCGCGAGCGCGCCGCGAGTTTGCCGGGCAGGTCGCACGGGATGAGCAGGTTCGACCGGCTTGCGGTCGTCAGGCCGAACTCCGACACGCCGATGTTCGTCAGGCCGCGCACACCGTTCAGCTCGTAGGCCACGTCGTCGAAGTACGGCCGGCCCTCGGAGCCCCGCAGGACCCATCCGGCCACGAGGACCATGTGGGCGATGTCGAGGTCCACGATCCGCTTGTACGCGCAGGCGTTGGCGCCGAAGGAGGTCTTCTTCGGGCCGATCGACGGCAGTGCCTGTTCCATCGTCTTCGCCAGGGCACTCGTGGAGTCGAGCACCTGCGTTTCGTACGACTCCCGCGCCAGGACCTCCCGCACCAGTGCGTCCTCCCGCGAGTCGGCGCCGAGCCCACACGGGTGCGCGGCGGGCTCTCCGGAGCCCGGGGTGCACGACGCCAGGGGCAGGAGGAGCAGGAGGGACACGAGCGCGGCGGCCGCCGGCCGGGCGGAAATCCTCATCCGCCCACGGAACGGCCTACAGGTGTGTCGGGGCGAACATCCGCAAGGCGGCCGGGAGAACAACCACCGAAGGACCCGGCGTCCTGAGGGCCTTGGTCAGGTCCTCGCGGAGGCCCTCCGGGGTGGTGGTGGTCGCCGGTACGCCGAAGGAGGCCGCCAGGGCGGCGAAGTCGGGGCGGGTCAGGGCCGTGCCCGTCTCGCAGCCGTACTCGCGCAGGATGCCGTAGCCACCGTCGTCCACGATCAGCCAGGTGACGTCCAGGTCGTGCTGGCGGGCGGTGGCCAGGTCGGCGATCGAGTACATCGCGCCGCCGTCGCCGGAGACCGCGAGGACCGGGGTGTCCGGCTCCGCCACGGCCGCGCCGAGGGCCGCCGGGAAGGCGTAGCCGAGGCCGCCCGCGCCCTGCGCCGAGTGCATGGTGTTGGGGTGCTTGGGGTCGAAGGCCGACCAGGCCCAGTAGGACAGGATCGTCATGTCCCAGAAGGACGGGGAGCGCGGGGGAAGGGCCTGCCGGATCGAGGTCAGGAGCTGCTGCTCCAGGGTCAGGTCCTGGGCGGCGAGGCGGGCCGCGATGTCGGCGAGGAGCAGGGCCACGCGCTCGGGGGCCTGCGGGTCGGGCCGCTCGGCCACCGTTTCGAGGAGGGCCTGCAGGGCGAGGCGGGCGTCCGCGTGGATGCCGAGGCCGGCGTGGTTGGACTCCAGCTTGCCGAGGTCCGCCTCGATCTGGACGACCCGGCCCTCCGGGAAGAACGTGTGGTAGTTCGAGGACAGCTCGCCCAGGCCGGAGCCGACGACGAGGAGGACGTCGGCGTCCTCCAGGAAGTCCGTCATGTGGCGGTCCTCCAGCCAGGACTGGAGGGACAGCGGGTGGGTCCAGGGGAAGGCCCCCTTGCCGCCGAAGGTGGTGACGACGGGGGCGTTCAGGCGTTCCGCGAGCTGCTTCAGCTTGCCGGCCGCGTCCGAGCGGATCACCCCGCCGCCCGCGATGATCACCGGGCGTTCGGCGTTCTCCAGCCAGTGCGCGGCCAGCGCGGTCAGCTCCGGACGGGGGGCCAGCTCGTGCGGGGTCGCGTCCATGCCCGTGACCTGCGGGAGGAGGGTTTCGGCGCGCAGCACGTCCTCGGGGATCTCCACCCAGACCGGGCCGTGCGGGGCGGTCAGCGCCGATTCCCAGGCCTCGGCGATCACGGACGGGATCTGGGAGGGGGTCCGGGCGGTGTGCACGGACTTGACCACGTCCCGGAAGGAGGCCGCCTGGTCGCGCAGCTCGTGCAGGTGGCCGCGCCGGCCGCCGCCCAGGCCCGGGGTCGGGACCTGCGAGGCGATCGCCAGGACGGGCGCGGAGGCCGCAGCCGCCTCGGCCAGGGCCGGGAGCGCCATGAGCGCGCCCGGGCCCGTGGACAGCAGGAGGGGGGCCGCCTCTCCGGTCGTCCGGCCGTACGCGTCGGCGGCGAACCCGGCGTTGTTTTCCGTACGCAGGCCGACGAGGCGCAGGTCCGAGCGGCCGACGGCGTCGAAGAGGCCGAGCGCGTGCTGGCCGGGCAGGCCGAAGACAGTGGTCGCGCCGAGCGAGCACAGCGTCTCCACGACCAGGTCCCCGCCCGTGCGCCCGGGTGGCGGCGCGAGTGCGGCCGCCTTCTGGGCTTCGGTGGGACGGAGTACCAGGTCGTGGTCGTGCGTCACGCTCTTAGTTGCCCTTCGCCTTCGCCGCACTGATCTGACGGCTCATGATCGTGGTCAGCTCGTACGCGGTGTGCGAGGCCGCGACCGAGGTGATCTCCGCGTGATCGTACGCCGGGGCGACCTCGACGACGTCCGCCGAGACCAGGTTGCAGGAGGAGAGTCCGCGGATGATCTCCAGGAGCTCGCGGGAGGTCATGCCGCCCGCCTCCGGGGTGCCGGTGCCGGGCGCGTGCGCCGGGTCCAGCACGTCGATGTCGATGGAGATGTACAGCGGGCGGTCGCCGATGCGCTGGCGGAGCTGGTCCGCGACCTCGTCGGCGCCGCGCCGGTAGACGTCGGCCGAGGTGACGATGCCGAAGCCCATCTTGGCGTCGTCGTCCAGGTCCTGCTTGCCGTACAGCGGGCCGCGGGTGCCGACGTGGGAGAGCGCCTCGGTGTCGAGGATGCCCTCCTCCACCGCGCGGCGGAACGGGGTGCCGTGCGTGTACTCGGCGCCGAAGTACGTGTCCCAGGTGTCCAGGTGGGCGTCGAAGTGGAGCAGCGCGACCGGGCCGTGCTTCTTCGCCACCGAGCGGAGCAGGGGCAGCGCGATGGTGTGGTCGCCGCCGAGGGTCATCAGGCGGGAGCCGCCCGCGATCAGCTCGTCGGCCGCAGCCTCGATCGTGTCGACGGCCTCGTTGATGTTGAAGGGGTTCGCCGCGATGTCGCCGGCGTCGGCGACCTGCGCGAGGGCGAACGGGGAGGCGTCCTGCGCCGGGTTGTACGGGCGCAGCAGGCGGGAGGCCTCACGGATGGCGTTGCCGCCGAAGCGGGCGCCGGGGCGGTACGAGACTCCGGAGTCGAACGGCACGCCGACGACGGCCACGTCGGCCTTGCCGCCGACCTCGTCCAGGCGGGGCAGCCGGGCGAAGGTCGCGGGGCCCGCGTAGCGCGGGATGCGGGAGGAGTCGACGGGGCCGCGCGGCTGCGTGCTCATGGGGGGGCCTTCCGGGGAGGTTGCGGTGCGGTCCTTCGAGCGTAAACGGACATCCCGGGGCAGCGAAGTGTACGTTTCATCCATCCCGCCCTCCCTCTATGTACGGAGTATCCATCCATGGAAGCCCCTCCCACCCCGCCGGTGGCGCTGGCCCGGCTGCTCGCCGACCACGAGCTGGGGCTGCGCCACCTGGCCGGACCCGCCGAGGCCGAGCTGCACGGGGTGCACGCCTCCGAGATGGCGGACCCGTCCCCGTACCTCCTGGGCGGCGAGCTCCTCCTCACGGCGGGGGCGGGCCTGGCGGAATCCGGCCCGGCGGGGGCGGGCCTCGCGGGGGCGGGCCTCCCTGAGGCGGGCCTCGCGGGCCCCGGGCCGGGCCGCACCGATGCCGGGCCGTACGTGGCCGGGCTGGTCCGGGCCGGGGCCGGCGCCCTCGGCTTCGGGGTGACCCCGGTGCACGAGACCGTGCCGCGGTCCCTCGTCGAGGCCTGCGACCGGTACGGGCTGCCCCTGGTCGAGGTGCCGCCCGGAACCCCCTTCACGGCGGTCGGCCGGAGCGTCTGGCGGCTGATGGCCCGGGCCCGGACCGCCGAGCTCCGCCGGGTGACCGAGGCCCAGCAGTCCCTGGCGGCGGCCGCCGCCCGCCCGGACCCGGTCCCGGCGGTCCTGCGCCGCCTGGCGGCGACCCTGGGCGGCTGGGCCGGGCTGCTCCCCGCCACCCCGCCGGAGCCGCCGGCGGCGGGGGCCGGCGCCGTCCCCGGGGTCTTCGCCGGGGCCCTCCCCGCGCCCGGGGTGCTGGAGGCGCTGGCCGGACTGGCCCCCCGGGTGGGGCCCGGGGCGGCCGCCACCGCCACGGGGGTGCACGACGGGGTCCAGCTCTCGGTGCACGGCCTCGGCGGGGGGCCGGTGCTCGCGCTGGCGACCCCCTCGCGGGCTCCCGGGGACCACACCGTCGCCTCGGTGGCGGCCGTCCTGCTGACCCTGCTCACCGCGCACCGCCCGGCCGGGGCGGAAGCCGCCCTGACCCGGCTGCTGCTCGGCGGGGATCCGGCCGGGGCGCTGGGCTCCGGGCCCTGGTACGCCGTCCACGCCCGCGGCGGCGGCGACCCGCGGGCCCTGGCGGCCGCGCTGGGCACCGTACTGCTGGACCCGCGCGAGGACCCCGTACGCCTGCTGACCGACCGGGAGCCCGAGCCGCAGGCCGGGTGGCGGCTCGGGGTCAGTGCCCCGGCCGCGCCCGAGGGCCTGCCCGGCGCCGACGCGCAGGCCGGGCGGGCCCTGGAACGCGCCGAGGCGGCCCGTACCCCGCTGGCCCGCCACACGGAGCCCGGCCTCGCCGGCCTGGTCGGCGCGGCCGAGGCCCGGGCCCACGCCGAGTCCCTGCTCGGCCCCCTCTCCCCCGCGCTCCGGGACACCCTGCGCAGCTGGCTGGCCCACCACGGCAGCTGGGACCGCAGCGCGGCCGCCCTCGGCATCCACCGCAACACCGTCCGCCAGCGCATCGCCCGCGCCGCCGCCCTGCTGGGCGACGCCGACCTGGACGACCCGGACACCCGGATGGAGCTCTGGTTCGCCCTGCGCCTGCTGTCCTAGGGGGTGTCGGCGGGCCGGCCGGGACCCGTCACGGGTTGGCGGTCACCTCGAAGCCCGCTCCGTAGACGTCGGCGGGGTCCGCCGCGTCGCGGGTGCGGAGGTCGGCCATGATGTTCGCCGAGCTCGTGTACGCGTACATGGGGAAGCCGAGGATGATCGCCTTGGTGATGCCCGCCCAGGGGCCCTCGGCCCGGCCCCCGTTGGCCTGCGACGGGTACGCCGATCCCGGTACGTGCCAGATCGTGGGGCCGCCGGAGTCGCCGGCCTTGTGCTGGGGGTGGGCCTGGTAGACGCCCCGGTCGTTGTTGGTGATCCGGCCGTACCAGACGCCGAGCTGGCCGGAGACGACCAGCTCGTTGTTGTTGAACCAGGCGGCGCCGATCAGCCGCTCGTTGTTCAGCGGCGGGGTGAGCGCGTTGGGGCTGGGTATCCCGCCGGGCACCTCCATCACACCGGTCTGCTTCAGGTGCGGCCCCTGGGAGGAGAGCGTCACGCCCGCCACCAGCTCGATGACCATGTAGTCCTTGGCCAGGTGTCCGGTGCTGGACCCCTCCGGGTCCTTGAACCAGCGGACGTACCCGATGGGCCCCCAGGCGATGTCCTGCCGGTGGTAGACCGGGATGATGTCCTCGCGGATCTCGCGGTCGGCGTAGGCGGGGCCGGAGATGCAGTGCCCGGCCGAGATCGCGATCTTCCGCCCGTAGTCGTCGTTGCCGACGGCCCCGATGGTGCAGAAGGAGTCGGGGCGGGCGGGGTCGAAGGCGATCTGCATCGCGTTGTGCACGCGCTTCTCCTGCCGGGGCGCCTCCGCCTGCTGCCGCTGCGCGGCGCCGGCCGTGCCCGCGCCGAGCACCACGGTGGCGGCGAGGGCAGCCGTGAGGCTCAACAGTCTCCTGATCATGCCGGTTCCTGTTCTTTCGGGGACGGGGCCCGGGGCCCGCGACCTGGAGGCACGAGTCAAGCCGCGGGGACGGTGGCGGCAGAAGGGGGTATCCGGCCAGTCGCCATTGGCCACATCGCCGGGGGCCGCTGCGCGGCACCGGGTCGCGGAAAGGGCCCGGGTCACACCGCTCCGCCCTGGACAGCCGGAGTGACCGCCGGGTAACTTAGCTATGAGCAAGCGCTTAGCTATGAAAGCGGCGGACCGCCGCGACCGAAGGGAGCCGGCCGTGCGCCGTACCGTTTTCAACGAGGACCACGAGGCGTTCCGCGAGACCATCCGCGCCTTCATCGAGGCCGAGGTCGTCCCGGTCTACGACGAGTGGTTCGCGGCCGGCCAGGCCCCGCGCGAGTTCTACTACAAGCTCGGCGAGCTGGGCATCTTCGGGATCAACGTCCCCGAGGAGTTCGGCGGCGCCGGCCTGGACACCCACAAGTTCGAGGCCGTCCTCTACGAGGAGACCTCCCGCGCGGGCGTCAACTTCGGCGGCTCCGGCGTGCACGTGCTGCTCGCCCTCCCCTACATCAAGATGCTGGCGAGCGACGAGCAGAAGAAGCGCTTCCTGCCGAAGTTCGTCTCCGGCGAGGAGATGTGGGCCCTGGCGATGACCGAGCCGGGCACCGGCTCCGACGTCGCGGGCATGAAGACCACCGCCAAGCTCTCCGAGGACGGCACGCACTACGTCCTCAACGGCTCCAAGACCTTCATCACCGGCGGCGTGCACGCCGACCGCGTGATCGTCTGCGCCCGCACCTCCGCCCCCAGCGAGGACGACCGCCGCTTCGGCATCTCCCTCTTCGCCGTGGACACCAAGTCCGAGGGCTACTCCATCGGCCGCAAGCTCGACAAGCTCGGCCTGCGCACCTCCGACACCGCCGAGCTGGCGTTCGTCGACGTGAAGGTCCCGGTCGAGGACCTGCTCGGCGAGGAGAACAAGGGCTTCTACTACCTCGGCGCCAACCTGCCGTCCGAGCGCTGGGGCATCGCCTTCGGCGCGTACGCACAGTCCAAGGCCGCCGTCCGCTTCGCCCAGCAGTACGTGACCGACCGCACCGTCTTCGGCAAGCCGGTCGCGCACTTCCAGAACACCAAGTTCGAACTGGCCGCCTGCCAGGCCGAGGTGGACGCCGCCGAGGCCGTCGCCGACCGCGCCCTGGAGGCCCTGGACGCCGGTGAGCTCACCGCCGCCGAGGCCGCCTCCGCGAAGCTGTTCTGCACCGAGGTCGCGCACCGCGTCATCGACAAGTGCCTCCAGCTGCACGGCGGCTACGGCTACATGAACGAGTACCCGATCGCCCGCCTGTACGCCGACAACCGCGTGAACCGCATCTACGGCGGCACCAGCGAGGTCATGAAGTCCATCATCGCCAAGTCGATGGGCCTGTAAGGGTCCTACCCTTCCCCCATGAACGAGGCACTGACGACGCTCCTCGATCTGCTCGACCTCGAGCAGATCGAGGAGAACATCTTCCGCGGTACCAGCCGTTCCGCGCTGGTACCGCGGGTCTTCGGCGGCCAGGTCGCGGCCCAGGCCCTGGTGGCGGCGGGCCGGACCGTCCCCGCGGACCGCACCGCGCACTCGCTCCACTCGTACTTCCTGCGCGCCGGTGATCCGGGCGCGCCCATCGTGTACTCGGTGGACCGGATCCGCGACGGGCGCTCCTTCACCACGCGCCGCGTCGTCGCCGTCCAGCACGGCCAGCCGATCTTCCACCTCTCGGCGTCCTTCCAGACGTACGAGGAGGGCCTCGACCACCAGGCCGCGATGCCCGACGCCCCCGATCCGGAGACCCTCCCGACGGCGGCCGAATCGCTCCCCGCCTACCGGGAGATCTTCCGCAACCCGGGCACCGTGGAACGGCTCATCGAGGCGCGCGGCGCGGTCGACCTGCGGTACGCGACGGTCCCGCCCTGGGGCAGCGTCGGCGAACCGGTCGAACCGCGCACGCAGGTGTGGTTCCGCACCGCCGGCAAGCTGGAGAGCGACGACGCGCTCCTGCACACCTGCCTGGCCACCTACGTCTCGGACATGACCCTGCTCGACTCCGTGCTGCTCGCGCACGGAAAGGGCGGCTGGGCGGTGGGCGACGTGGTCGGCGCATCCCTCGACCACGCGATGTGGTTCCACCGGCCGTTCCGCGCCGACGAATGGCTGCTGTACGACCAGGAGTCGCCCTCGGCGTCCGCCGGCCGGGGCCTCGGTCAGGCCCGGATCTGGACCCAGGACGGCCGACTCGCCGTGACGGTCATCCAGGAGGGCGTGGTGCGCGTCCCGCGCGCGTAGTACGGCCGTCCGACGTAACGTCACACCATGTCCAGCAGCGGTGAGAAGGAAGACGAAAGCGTAGGCACGGTCGTCGTCGCCGTGGTCACGAACCTAGGCATCGCGGCGGCCAAGGCGGTCGGCGGGGTCATCAGCGGATCGAGCGCGATGCTCTCCGAGGCGGCGCACTCGGTGGCCGACACCGTCACCGAGGTGATGCTCCTCGCCGCCCTGAAGCGGAGCGCGAAACCGGCGGACGAGGCGCACCCCCTGGGCTACGGGCCGGAGCGGTACATCTGGGCACTGCTGGCCTCGATCGCCACCTTCATCGGCGGCGCGGTCTTCGCCGTCTACGACGGCATCCACACCCTGGTCCACGGCGAGGAACCCGGCAATCCCACCGTCTCCTACATCATCCTGGCCGTGGCCGCCGTCCTGGAGGGCTACTCCCTCCTGGTCGCCTGGCGGCAGGTCAAGGGCGAGGCCGCCCGGATGCGGGCCCCCCTGGGGCTGTACGTGAAACACACCCCGGACACGGCGGTGAAGGCCGTCCTCCTGGAGAACGTGGCCGCCCTGATCGGCCTGGCCCTGGCCGCGGGCGGCCTGCTCGGGGCGCAGCTCACCGGTTCGGGCGTCTACGACGGGGTGGCCTCGCTCCTCATCGGGCTGCTGCTGGTGTGGGTGGCGTGGGAGCTCGGGCGCTCGAACGCGCAGTACCTGATCGGGCGGCCGCTGCCGGAGGCGATGCGGGCGGAGGTCCGGGAGGAGCTGCTGTCCGTGCTCCACATCGAAGCCGTGCTGGAGCTGACCACGATCGTGCAGGGCCCGGCCGAAGTCCTGATCGCGGCGAAGGTCGACTTCCACGACCTGGCTTCGGCGCGGCAGGTGGAGGAAGCCTGCGAAACGGCCGAAGCCCAGCTCCGGGACCGCTTCCCGGCGATCCGCCGCGTCTACTTGGACCCGACGCCTACTCCTTCTCCTTCTTAACGCGCCGCTCGCGCGGTGCGGCCCTGGCGGGCCTTACCGGCGTCGCGCCGCTGCGCCGGACTCCGTCCGGCGGTGCCCGGCCGGCGCTGCCGCCACTGCCGTCCCGGCACGGGCCCGGTGGGCGGGTGAGCGGGCCCTGCGGGGCAAAGTCCCCTACCCGCCCTTCCACCGTTCCCCGGGCTCCGCCCGGACCCCGGCCCTCAAACGCCGGACGGGCTGAAAACAGGACCCCCGGGCTACGCCCGGACCTGGCGGGGCCCGCCATGCCGCTGGGCTGCACCCGGACCAGCCAGGAGAGTCCCGGGCTCCGCCCGGACCCCCTGGGGCTCCGCCCCAGACCCCGGTCCTCAAACGCCGGACGGCTGAAAAGACAAGCCGGGGCCGGATGCGGGGGGCGCAGGCGGCCGGGGCGGGGACGGGGGCGGGGTGGGGTGTTGGCCGGGACGTAAAGCGTGATTTGTGGCGCCAGAGGGAGCCGCCGCCATGTCGGAGTTGTACGTAGGGCGCCTAAATCATGCAGTCCCGGCCAACACCCCACCCCGACCCCGGCACCGCCCCACCCGCAGCCCGCCCCACCCGCAAACGGACCCCAGCCACAACCCAGCCCCGCCGGCGTTTGAGGCGGCTACAGGAGGCCCGCCGCCGCCAGGAGGTAGGCGACCATCGGGTCGTAGAAGCGGGGGTCGCGGACGTGGTCGTCCAGGGGGACCGCCACCTGGAGGGTGCCTTCGGCCTCGGCCAGGAAGAGGGCCGGGTCGTTGCAGTCGGCGTAGCCCACCGCATCCAGCCCCCGCTGCGCCGCACACCCCGCCCAGCCGTGGTCGGCGACGACCAGATCGGGCTGAGGGCGGCCCTGGGCCGCCAGCGCGTCCAGGATGGCCGCCATCGGCGCCGGGGAGTGGGTGTGCCACAGCGTGGCGCCCCGCTCCAGCACCGCGACGTCCGCGAACTGCCACACCGACCCCTCGTCGGCGACGAGCCCCGCCGGGATCACCACGATCTCGCAGCCCGCCGCCCGCAGCGCATCGGCCGTGGCCCGGTGCACGTCCAGCAGCCCGCCCGGGTGCCCCGTCGCCAGCAGCACGCTCTGCCGGTCCAGCGCGGCCTTCCGCAGCCGCGCCGCCATCCGGTCCAGCGCGGACACGGTGAGCTCCGGGTCGATGGTGTCCTGGCCGACGCGGTGCGCGGGGTCGTCCACGACACCGCAGCGCTCGGCCATCACGGCGAGCACGTCCTGCTCGTCCGTCCAGCGGTCGCCGAGCTCCAGGCCCAGCCAGTAGTGCCGGTCACCGTTGGCGAGCTTGCGGTAGTGGGAGAGGTTGTTGTCACGCGGAGTGGCGACATCCCCCGCGATCCGCGTCCGGACCAGGTGGTCGATGAGTTCGGCTCGACTGGGCACAGGCGTCTCCATCGGCTTCGGCATGCGGCCCATTCTGCCGCCGAGCACCCGGAGCCGTCCCGTCCATCCCGACCTGCGGACGCGGCCGGTCATCCCGACAGCGCCCCGAAGGCCCCGTTCGCGAGCCGCCGCAGCAGCGCTTCCGTGGCGTCCCGGCCGAGCGCCGCCAGGTGCGGGGTGGAGTTCAACAGGCCGAAGACCGCGTGCACGGAGACGCGTACCTCCGCCTCGCCCACCTCGGGGTGCAGTTCCCGTACGACGTCGACCCACAGCTCGACGTACTTGCGCTGGAGCTGCCGCACGAGCTTGCGGTCGGCCTCGCGCAGCCGGTCCAGCTCCCGGTCGTGGAGGGTGATCAGTGCCCGGTCGTCGAGCGCGAAGTCGATGTGGCCGTCGATGAGGGAGGCCAGTACGCCGGACGGGTCACCCGCCGCCTCCTCCACCCGGCGGCGGCCGCCCGTGAGCAGCCGTTCGCTGATGCCGACGAGCAGCTCGGCGAGCATCGCGTCCTTGCCCGCGAAGTGCCGGTACAGACCGGGGCCGCTGATGCCCACGGCGGCCCCTATCTCGTCCACGCCCACGCCGTGGAAACCGCGCTCGGCGAAGAGGCGCGCAGCCTCGCCGAGGATCTGTTCGCGCCGGGTCGGGGCGGCCGCTCTGGTGCTCATGGGAATCCATTCTAGACAGGGCCGTTAGCGGTCGTTAACCTAAGTCCCACATGCGTTAACGCTCATTAACCGAGTGAACCAGAGCGCACCGAGCAAGGGAGCTCGACCGATGCAGCAGGCACCAGTGCTGACGAGCGCCGCCGATCCGGCGTCCGACGCCTGGCGGGCCAACGAGGCCGCCCACCGCGAGCTCTCCGAGGGCCTGCGGGCCCGGCTGGAGGCGGCCCGGCTGGGCGGCGGGGAGAAGGCCCGCGCCCGCCACACCGCCCGCGGGAAGCTGCTGCCGCGGGACCGCGTGGACACCCTCCTCGACCCCGGGTCCCCCTTCCTGGAGCTGGCCCCGCTGGCCGCCGAGGGCATGTACGGGGGCTCGGCCCCGGCCGCCGGTGTGATCGCCGGCATCGGCCGGGTCAGCGGCCGCGAGTGCGTGATCGTCGCGAACGACGCCACCGTCAAGGGCGGCACGTACTACCCGATGACCGTGAAGAAGCACCTGCGCGCCCAGGAAGTGGCCCTGGAGAATCGTCTCCCCTGCCTCTACCTGGTGGACTCGGGCGGCGCCTTCCTCCCCATGCAGGACGAGGTCTTCCCCGACCGGGACCACTTCGGCCGCATCTTCTACAACCAGGCCCGCATGTCCGGGGCCGGGATCCCGCAGATCGCCGCCGTCCTCGGCTCCTGCACGGCCGGCGGCGCGTACGTACCGGCCATGAGCGACGAGGCCGTCATCGTCCGCGGCCAGGGCACGATCTTCCTCGGCGGCCCGCCGCTGGTGAAGGCCGCCACCGGCGAGGTGGTCACGGCCGAGGAGCTGGGCGGCGGCGAGGTCCACTCCCGGACCTCCGGGGTCACCGACCACCTCGCGGAGGACGACGCCCACGCGCTGCGGATCGTACGGAACATCGTGGCGACCCTGCCCGAGCGCGGGGCCCTGCCCTGGTCGGTCGAGGCTCCCGAGGAGCCCAAGGTGGACCCGTACGGGCTGTACGGCGCGGTGCCGGTCGACTCCCGCACCCCCTACGACGCCCGCGAGATCATCGCCCGGATCACGGACGGCTCCCGCTTCCAGGAGTTCAAGGCGGAGTTCGGGCAGACCCTGGTCACCGGCTTCGCCCGGATCCACGGGCACCCGGTCGGGATCGTCGCCAACAACGGCATCCTGTTCTCCGAGTCGGCGCAGAAGGGCGCGCACTTCATCGAGCTGTGCGACCAGCGCGGCATCCCCCTCCTCTTCCTCCAGAACATCTCCGGCTTCATGGTCGGCCGGGACTACGAGGCGGGCGGCATCGCCAAGCACGGCGCCAAGATGGTGACGGCCGTGGCCTGCACCCGGGTCCCCAAGCTCACGGTGGTGGTCGGCGGCTCGTACGGCGCGGGCAACTACTCCATGTGCGGGCGGGCGTACTCGCCCCGCTTCCTGTGGATGTGGCCCAACGCCAAGATCTCCGTGATGGGCGGCGAGCAGGCGGCCTCCGTCCTGGCCACGGTCAAGCGCGACCAGATCGAGGGCGCGGGCCAGGAGTGGCCGGCCGAGGACGAGGAGGCCTTCAAGGCCCCGGTCCGGGCCCAGTACGAGGAACAGGGCAACGCCTACTACGCCACGGCGCGGCTGTGGGACGACGGGGTCATCGACCCCATGGAGACCCGGCAGGTGCTGGGACTGGCCCTGACCGCGTGCGCGAACGCCCCGCTGGGCGACTCGGGCTTCGGCATCTTCCGTATGTGACGTGAGGACCTCACTGATGTTCAGCACTGTTCTGGTCGCGAACCGGGGCGAGATCGCGGTCCGCGTCATCCGCACGCTGCGGGAGCTCGGCATCCGTTCCGTGGCCGTCTTCAGCGACGCCGACGCGGACGCCCGCCACGTACGGGAGGCCGACACGGCCGTCCGCATCGGCCCGGCGGCGGCCGCCGAGAGCTACCTCTCGGTGGAGCGGCTCCTCGACGCGGCACGCCGCACGGGAGCCGAAGCCGTCCACCCCGGCTACGGCTTCCTCGCCGAGAACGCCGCCTTCGCGGCCGCCTGCGCGGACGCCGGCCTGGCCTTCATCGGGCCGCCGGCCTCCGCGATCTCCCTGATGGGCGACAAGATCCGCGCCAAGGAGACCGTCCGCGCCGCGGGCGTCCCCGTGGTCCCCGGCTCCTCGGGCAGCGGCCTGTCCGACGCCGAACTGGTCGCCGCCGCCGAGCAGATCGGCATGCCGGTCCTGCTGAAGCCCTCGGCGGGCGGCGGCGGCAAGGGCATGCGGCTCGTACGGGACTCCGCGCTGCTCGGCGAGGAGATCGCGGCGGCCCGGCGCGAGGCGAAGTCCTCCTTCGGCGACGACACCCTGCTCGTGGAGCGCTGGGTGGACCGGCCCCGGCACATCGAGATCCAGGTACTGGCCGACGCGCACGGGAACGTGGTCCACCTCGGGGAGCGCGAGTGCTCCCTCCAGCGGCGCCACCAGAAGGTGATCGAGGAGGCGCCGTCGGTCCTGCTGACGCCGGAACTGCGGGCCTCGATGGGCGCGGCGGCGGTGGAGGCGGCGCGGTCCTGCGGCTACGTCGGCGCGGGGACGGTGGAGTTCATCGTCCCGGGCGGGGACCCCTCCTCGTACTTCTTCATGGAGATGAACACCCGCCTCCAGGTGGAGCACCCGGTGACCGAACTCGTCACCGGACTGGACCTGGTGGAGCAGCAGCTCCGGGTCGCGGCCGGCGCGGAGCTGGGCTTCGGCCAGTCGGAGGTCCGGCTGACCGGGCACGCGATCGAAGCCCGCGTCTGCGCGGAGGATCCGGCGCGGGGGTTCCTGCCGTCCGGCGGCATGGTGCTGGCCCTGTCGGAGCCGTCCGGCGGATCCGTCCGTACGGACTCGGGGCTGACGGCGGGCGTCGACACCGGATCCACGTACGACCCGATGCTGTCGAAGGTCATCGCCTACGGGCCCGACCGGGCGGCGGCGCTCCGCGTACTCCGCGGCGCCCTCGCGGACACCGTGATCCTGGGCGTGCAGACCAATGCGGGGTTCCTGCGCCGCCTGCTGGCCCACCCGGACGTAGTGTCCGGGGACCTGGACACGGGGCTGGTCGAGCGGGACCTGTCCGCGCTCCTCCCCGAGGGGGTGCCGGACGAGGTCTACGCGGCCGCGGCGCTGCTCTCTGTCCCCCACCCCGCCCCTTCCCGAAACCCTGCCGGGGGCTGGACCGACCCGTTCGACTCCGCCAACGGCTGGCGCCTCGGCGGCACCCCCGCCTGGACGGTCCACCACTTCCGCCTCCCCGGCCAGGAGCCCGTAGCGGTCCGCACCCGGCCGAGTTCAGCCTCGCCGGCGTTCGAGGCGCGGGGTCTGGGGCAGAGCCCCAGCACCACCGGCCCGCACACGGAACTCCTCCTCGGCGACGCGGATGGCTCCCCGGCCCGGGGCCGGATCGTGCACCGCACCCCCGACCACCTCACGGTCGAACTCGACGGCGTCACCCACCGCTTCGCCTACGCCGCCTCCCCGGAGGGGACCTGGCTGGGCCGCGACGCGGACAGCTGGCACGTCCAGAGCCACGACCCCGTCGCAGCCCGCGGCACCGCCCACGCAGGCGCCGACACCCTCGCCGCCCCGATGCCCGGCACCGTCACGGTGGTCAAGGTGACCGTCGGCGAGAAGGTCACCGCCGGGCAGAGCCTGCTCGTCGTCGAGGCCATGAAGATGGAGCACGTCATCTCCGCCCCGCACGCCGGCACCGTCACCGAGCTCGACGTCACCCCCGGCACCACGGTCGCCATGGACCAGGTCCTGGCCGTGGTCACCCCGGACGAGGAGGAGACGGCCGCATGAACGGACTTCCGATGAGCTTCGCGGACGAGGGCCTCCCGGCCCGGGTCCGGATCCACGAGGTGGGTGCCCGCGACGGGCTGCAGAACGAGAAGACGACCGTCCCGACCCACGTCAAGGCCGAGTTCGTGCACCGGCTGGCCGCCGCCGGACTGACCACCATCGAGGCCACGAGCTTCGTTCACCCCCAGTGGGTCCCCCAGCTGGCCGACGCCGAGGAGCTGTTCCCCCTCCTCGCCGACGTACCGGCCGCCCTCCCGGTCCTCGTCCCCAACGAGCGCGGCCTGGACCGCGCGCTCGCGCTCGGGGCCACCCGGATCGCCGTGTTCGGTTCGGCCACCGAGACCTTCGCCTCCCGCAACCTCAACCGCACGGTCGCCGGGTCCCTCGCGATGTTCGAGCCCGTCGTGGCCCGGGCCAAGGACCACAAGGTGCACGTCCGCGGCTACCTCTCCATGTGCTTCGGCGACCCCTGGGAGGGTCCGGTCCCGGTCCACCAGGTGGTCGGCGTGGCCAAGGCCCTCCTGGACCTCGGCTGTGACGAGCTGAGCCTCGGCGACACCATCGGCGTCGCCACCCCGGGTCACGTGCAGAACCTGCTCTCCGAGCTCAACGAGGAGGGCGTGGGCACCGACCGGCTCGGCGTGCACTTCCACGACACCTACGGCCAGGCCCTGTCCAACACCCTCGCCGCGCTCCAGCACGGCGTGACCACCGTCGACGCGTCCGCGGGCGGCCTCGGCGGATGCCCGTACGCCAAGAGCGCCACCGGCAATCTCGCGACCGAGGACCTCGTCTGGATGCTCGACGGCCTCGGCATCGAGACCGGGGTCGATCTGGCCGCCCTCACCGCCACGAGCGTGTGGATGGCCGAGCAGCTGGGACGTCCCAGCCCTTCCCGTACCGTCCGCGCCCTCTCCCACAAGGAGTAACGAAGACCATGGCCCTCGACCACCGGCTCACCCCCGAGCACGAGGAACTCCGCCGCACCGTAGAGGCGTTCGCGCACGATGTGGTGGCGCCCAAGATCGGCGATCTGTACGAGCGGCACGAGTTCCCGTACGAGATCGTCCGCGAGATGGGCCGCATGGGCCTGTTCGGCCTGCCCTTCCCCGAGGAGTACGGCGGCATGGGCGGCGACTACCTCGCCCTCGGCATCGCCCTGGAGGAGCTGGCCCGCGTCGACTCCTCGGTCGCCATCACCCTGGAGGCCGGCGTCTCCCTCGGCGCGATGCCCCTCTACCTCTTCGGCTCCGAGGAGCAGAAGCAGCAGTGGCTGCCGAAGATGTGCTCCGGCGAGATCCTCGGCGCCTTCGGCCTGACCGAGCCGGGCGCGGGCTCCGACGCGGGCGGCACCCGTACGACCGCCGTCCGCGACGGCGACGAGTGGGTGATCAACGGTTCCAAGTGCTTCATCACCAACTCCGGTACGGACATCACCGGTCTGGTCACCGTCACCGCCGTGACGGGCCGCACTGTGTCCGATTCCTCTGGCTCCGGCCGCCCGGAGATCTCCTCGATCATCGTCCCGTCCGGCACCCCGGGCTTCACCGTGGCCGCCCCCTACTCCAAGGTGGGGTGGAACTCCTCGGACACCCGCGAGCTGTCCTTCGACGGCGTACGGGTCCCCCTCGCCAACCTGGTCGGCGAAGAGGGCCGCGGCTACGCCCAGTTCCTGCGGATCCTCGACGAGGGCCGGATCGCGATCTCGGCGCTCGCGACGGGCCTGGCGCAGGGCTGCGTGGACGAGTCGGTGAAGTACGCGAAGGAGCGGCACGCCTTCGGCAAGGCGATCGGCGACAACCAGGCCATCCAGTTCAAGCTGGCCGACATGGAGATGCGCGCCCACATGGCCCGGATCGGCTGGCGCGACGCGGCCTCGCGGCTCGTGGCCGGGGAGCCGTTCAAGAAGGAGGCGGCCATCGCGAAGCTGTACTCCTCGACGGTGGCGGTGGACAACGCGCGCGACGCCACGCAGATCCACGGCGGCTACGGGTTCATGAACGAGTACCCGGTGGCCCGGATGTGGCGCGACTCGAAGATCCTCGAGATCGGCGAGGGCACGAGCGAGGTGCAGCGCATGCTGATCGCCCGTGAGCTGGGGGTTTCCGCCTAGCCGCGCCCAGCCGCGCCGTCGGCCGTACGGTTCGGGGCCCTCCGCGAGGAGGGCCTCTTATCGTTTTCAGCCAAGGTTAGGCTAACCTTCCCTTCGAACGCCCGAGCCACGCAGTACGCACGAAAGTGGACACCGCCATGCCCAAGTCCCGCTCCTCCCTCCTCACCCGCCGCGGGCTCATCGCGGCAGGCGGCGCCCTCGGCCTGGTGGCCGCGCTCACCGCCTGCGGTGGCGGCGACTCCGCGAAGGACGGTTCGGGCGACAAGGGCACGGGCTCCGCCTCGGGCGCCTGGAGCTTCAAGGACGACCTGGGCCAGGACGTCACCACCAAGTCCAAGCCGAAGAACATCGTCGCCTTCACCGGCACCGCGGCCGCGCTCTACGACTACGGGGTCAACGTCAAGGGCGTGTTCGGCCCGACGAAGACCGCCGACGGCAAGGCCGACGTGCAGGCCGGCTCGATGGACATCTCCAAGGTCGAGATCCTCGGCAACGTCTGGGGCGAGTTCAACGTCGAGAAGTACGCCTCCCTCCAGCCCGACCTGCTGGTGACCAACACCTGGGACACCACGTACTGGTACGTGCCCGAGGAGTCCAAGGACAAGATCCTGAAGGTGGCCCCGGCCGCCGCGATCCGCGCCGGCGGCGAGGACGTCACCATGGACAAGGCCCTGGCCCGCACCGCGGAGCTCGCCAAGTCCCTGGGCGCCGACCTGAACTCCAAGAAGGCCGTCGACGGCAAGGCCCGCTTCGAGGCCGCCTCCGCCAAGGTCCGCGAAGCGGTCAAGGCCAACCCCGGCATCAAGGTGCTCACCGCCTCCGGCGACGCGGACAAGTTCTACATCTCCACGCCGAAGACCTCGGCCGACCTGGCCTACTTCCAGCAGCTCGGCGTCGAGTTCGTCACCCCGGACAAGCTCGACGACGGCAGCACCTTCTTCGAGAGCCTCAGCTGGGAGAACGCCGGCAAGTACCCGGCCGACCTGATCCTGCTCGACAACCGCAGCAGCGCCCTCCAGCCGGAGCAGCTGGCGAAGGAGAAGCCCACCTGGGCCGCGCTCCCCGCCGCCAAGGCCGGCCAGGTCACCCCGCGCACCACCGAGCCCGTCTACTCGTACGAGAAGTGCGCGCAGATCCTGGAAGACCTCGCGAAGGCCATCCAGAACGCCAAGAAGGTCAGCTGACCCCGGGTCCCTGACCGTCCGGCCCCGGCGCCTCACCCAGGCGCCGGGGCCTTCTGCATCACCCCGCACCGCCCAGCCGTTCACCGATCCCAGGGGGGACCCTCCGCATGACCTCCGGCACCGACACCGAAGCCGCGCCCGAAACCCCGGCCGAGATCCCCCACTTCCGGTTCTTCGAGCTCGAAGTGCTCCGCACCCGCCGCCTCGGCCACTCCTTCCTGCGGATCACCTTCGGCGGCGCCGACCTCGCGGGCTTCCGCTCGGGCGGCTGCGACCAGAGCCTCTCCCTCTTCCTGCCGCCGGCCGGCCGGGAGCACACGGTGCTGCCGTCCACGGGCGAGGACACCTGGTTCGGGGACTGGCGCGGGATGCCGGACGAGGAGCGCCCGGTGATGCGCTCGTACACGGTCCGCGAGCAGCGCCGGACCGCCGCGGGCGTGGACGAGGTGGACATCGACTTCGTCCTGCACGGCTCCTCCTCCCCCGCCTCGGCCTGGGCCGGCCGCGCGGTGACCGGCCGCCGGATCATGGCGATCGGCCCGGCCGTCGCGGAGAACAAGTCCGTACGGTTCCAGCCGCCCGCCGGCACCGACGCGTTCCTGCTGTACGCGGACGAGACCGCCCTCCCCGCGGCCGCCGCGATCCTGGACCGGCTGCCCGCGGGCACCCCGGTCCGGGCCTGGTTCGAGGTCCCGCACGAGGACGACCGGCTGTACCTGCGGGCGCCCGACGGCGCGGACGTCACCTGGGTCGTACGGGAGCCGGGCACCGGAGCGGAGCGCACCGACCGGGTGCTGGAGGTCCTCCGGGCGGCGGAGCGGCCCGCCGCCGGAGCCCCGTACGCCTGGATCGCGGGCGAGTCCGCGACGATCCGCGCGGTCCGCAGGCACTTCGTCCAGGACTGCGGCGTGGACCGCCGCTCGGTCCGCTTCACCGGCTACTGGCGCCTCGGCGCGAGCGAGGAGGAGCTCCTCGCGGAGGCCTACGCGGGCCGGGCCCCCGACGAGGACCCGACGGCGGCGCTCTAGCCGCCCCCCGCCGGGTCCGCGCCGCCGCCTACTGCCAGGGCACGTCCGGCGCCCGGTGGTAGGTGACGTCCTGGGCGTCCAGGCGGGGGGCCTGGGCGGCCAGCCGCCGGCTGTACGAGGTCCAGTCGCGGGCGGTGGCCGGGGACCAGCCCAGCTCCGCCAGGCCCAGTACGCGCGGGAAGGCCATCAGCTCCCAGTCCCCCCGGGTCGCGATGGTCTCCGTCCACAGCGGGGCCTCCACCCCGAGGACGGCGGATTCCGGGAGGCCCGTCAGGTAGGTCCCCGGGTCCCAGTCGTAGGCCCGGCGGACCGGCACGTACCCGGCCCAGGCCAGTCCCGGCTTCGTCTCCTTGTCGTACTTCATGTCCAGGTAGAGCCGGTCCGCCGGGGACAGGATCACCGGGCTGCCGGCCTTGGCCGCCGCGGTCACCGCCGCCTTCTCGGCGGCCGCCGTGCGGTCGTGGCCCCAGTACTGGAGCACCGCCCCCGGGGCCGGCCGGGCCGTCGCGAGCTGGTGCCAGGCCACCACCGTCTTGCCGTGCTTCGCGACCACCGCCTGGGCCCGGTCCATGAAGGCGGCGTAGTCCGCCGCGGGCGTGGAGTGGGCCTCGTCGCCGCCGATGTGCAGGTACTTGCCGGGGGTCAGCTCCGCGAGCTCCCCCAGCACCTGGTCGATGAACTCGTAGGTCCGCTCCTGGCCCACGCACAGCGAACTGAAGCCGACCTTGATCCCGGTGTAGCGCTCGCGCGCCTTGCCGTCGCAGTTCAGCTCGGCGTAGGAGGCCTGCGCGGCGTTCACGTGGCCGGGCATGTCGATCTCCGGGACCACGTCCACGTACCGCTCCGCGGCGTACGCCACCAGGTCCCGGTACTCGTCCTTCGTCCAGTGCCCGCCGGGGCCGCCGCCGACCTCGCTCGCGCCCCCGTACTCCGCCAGCCTCGGCCAGGAGTCGATCGCGAGGCGCCAGCCCTGGTCGTCGGTCAGGTGCAGGTGCAGGGTGTTGACCTTGTACTGCGCGAGCTGGTCGACGTACCTCTTGACCTGCTCCACCGGGAAGAAGTGCCGGGCCACGTCCACCATCGCGCCCCGGTACGCGAAGCGCGGCGCGTCCGTGACCGTGCCGCCCGGGACCGTGCCCGGGCCGGAGACCGGCAGGAGCTGGCGCAGCGTCTGGCCGGCGTGGAAGAGGCCCGCGGGCGTGCGCGCGGTGAGGGTCACCCCGCCGGGCCCGGACTCCAGCCGGTAGGCCTCCTCCCCCGTCCCCCCGGCCTCCCCGTCGATCCGCAGCCGGATCCCGTCGCCCTCCGTGCCGTCCACCACGGGCAGCGGCAGCCCGCTGGGGCCGCGCAGCTGCTCCGCGAGGAGTTCGCCGACCCTGCGGACCTCCTCGTCGTCGGTCAGGCCGGTACGGATGACCGTGCCCGGGCCGAAGGTGTACCCCGGGCCCCCGGCCCGGGCGGAGACGGGGGCCGGCAGGAGCCGTTCGTAGGGCGCGAGCGCGGCGGGCGGATCATCGCTGGGGCGGGCGTCGTCCCCCCGCGCGGCGCTGCTGCAGGAGGCGGCCGCGGGGACGGCGGCGAGGACGAGGAGGGCGGCGAGGACGCGTCGCGGGACTCTCATGCGCATAGGTATAGGCCAACCGGGCCCGTGGGGCCGATGCAAGAATCCCAGGATGGCGGAAATCATCCAGAAGGACGGCACATGGACCTTCGACGGGGACGCGGTGCGCATCGTGCCCGGCCGCGACAAGGGGGTGGGGCTGCTGCGCCAGACGCTGGGCGAGGTGCTCGTCCCGCTGCGCGCGCTGGCCGGGGTCTCGTACGAACCGGGGCGCAAGGCGGGCCGGCTGCGCCTGCGGCTGCGTGACGGCGCCGACCCCCTCCTGCAGGTGACGGGCGGACGGCTGCCGGAAGCCTCCGACCCGTACCGGCTGACGGTGGAGCCCGACCGCGGCGGGGTGGCGGAGTACTTCGTGGACGAGGTCCGCAACGCCCTGCTGCTGGACCAGGTGGACCCCGGGCCCACCGACTCCTACCTGCTGCCGGGTCCCGCCGTGCCGATCACGGTCGGCGCGGGCGACGGGACGGTGGCCTTCGACGGGGACCGGGTCTGCCTGGAGTGGAACTGGACGACCGAGGAGGCGAAACGGTCCGGCGGGGCCCGGGAGTTCAGGGTCGCGGACCTGCGGTCGGTGGAATGGGCCCCGTCCCGGGGGCTGGAGAACGGGTGGATCCGCTTCGCTCTGGCCGGCGCCACGCAGAGCTCGGCCCCGAAGTACGACCCGCACACGGTGGAACTGTTCGGCTTCAAGAAGGACCCCCTGATGGCGCTGGTCGCGGCCGCCGTCGCGGTCCGCATGCCGCACCCGGCGGCCCCCGCGCAGGAGCCCGTGCCGGAGCCCGGCCCCGCCCTCGCCGCGCCCCCCGCCCCGGCCCTTCCTCCCGTCGCCGCCCCGTCCCCCGCTCCCGCCCCGGCGGAGGACCACGACGCCCTGCTGCGCCGGCTGCGCGAGCTGGGGGAGCTGCATCAGGCGGGGATCCTCACGGCCGAGGAGTTCACCACGGCGAAAGCGGCAATTTTGGGTCGTTTCTGACCGCCAAAGACCGGAATTCACCCCTCCTCTGGTCCAGACCAGCATGATCCTGCCCGATATCGGGCAGGATTTTTGCGTTCTGCGGCTCGTGCCGCCAATATCAACGGATGCCCGACCGCCGCCCGTCGCACGACGACCTCGTCGACCACTTGGTGCGCAGCACCTCGCTCCAGCGGGGCGAAGCCGCCCGAGTGGTGCTCGACGTACTCGCGTACTTCGACGAGAGCACCGAGGAGTTCGTCCGCCGGCGCCACCGTGAGCTCCAGTCCGGGGGCGCGGTCAACGCGGACATCTTCGAGCGGATCGCGGCCGAGCTGCCGCACCGCGCCGTGGCACCGCCGGAGCTCTCGCTCCGGCAACTGCGCCGCATCGTCTACGGCTGAGCTGCCCGCAGCGGGCACCACCTGCCGGGGATCCGGACAGCGGCAAGAACAACCGAACTTCAGGAGGGGAAAGACCTTATGTGCGGAATCGTGGGTTACATCGGCAAGCGTGACGTGGCACCGCTGCTGCTGGAGGGCCTGCAGCGACTGGAGTACCGCGGCTACGACTCCGCGGGCATCGTCGTCAACAGCCCGAAGGCCGCGGCCCTGAAGGTCGTCAAGGCCAAGGGCCGCGTACGCGAGCTGGAGTCCCGGGTACCCAAGCGCTTCGCCGGCACCACCGGCATCGCCCACACCCGCTGGGCCACCCACGGCGCCCCGAGCGACATCAACTCCCACCCGCACCTGGACGCCGACAACAAGGTCGCCGTCGTCCACAACGGCATCGTCGACAACGCCTCGGAGCTGCGCGCCAAGCTCGAGGCCGACGGGGTCGTCTTCCTCTCGGAGACCGACACCGAGGTGCTCGTCCACCTCATCGCCCGCGCCCAGGCCGACACCCTGGAGGAGAAGGTCCGCGAGGCTCTCAAGGTCGTCGAGGGCACCTACGGCATCGCCGTCATGCACGCCGACTTCTCCGACCGCATCGTCGTGGCCCGCAACGGCTCCCCGGTCGTCCTCGGCATCGGCGAGAAGGAGATGTTCGTCGCCTCGGACATCGCCGCGCTCGTCGCCCACACCCGTCAGATCGTCACCCTCGACGACGGCGAGATGGCGACCCTGAAGGCCGACGACTTCCGGACCTACACCACCTCCGGTACGACGACCACCGCCACGCCCGAGACCGTGGAGTGGGAGGCCGCCTCCTACGACATGGGCGGCCACGACACGTACATGCACAAGGAGATCTCCGAGCAGGCCGACGCGGTCGACCGCGTCCTGCGCGGCCGGATCGACGACCGCTTCAACACCGTCCACCTGGGCGGCCTGAACCTGGACCCGCGCGAGGCGCGCGGCATCCGCCGGGTCAAGATCCTGGGCTGCGGCACCTCGTACCACGCCGGTCTGATCGGCGCGGGCCTCATCGAGAGCCTGGCCCGCATCCCCGCCGACGCCGAGCCGGCCTCGGAGTTCCGCTACCGCAACCCGGTCGTGGACCCCGACACCCTCTACATCGCGGTCTCCCAGTCCGGTGAGACGTACGACGTGCTCGCGGCGGTGCAGGAGCTCAAGCGCAAGGGCGCCCGCGTCCTCGGCGTGGTCAACGTGGTCGGCTCCGCGATCGCCCGCGCCGCCGACGGCGGCGTGTACGTGCACGCCGGACCCGAGGTCTGCGTCGTCTCCACCAAGTGCTTCACCAACACGGTCGTGGCCTTCGCGCTGCTCGCCGTGCACCTGGGCCGCATCCGCGACCTGTCCGTCACCGACGGCAAGCGGATCATCGACGGCCTGCGCAAGCTGCCCGCGCAGATCCAGGAGATCCTGGACGGCGAGGAGGACATCAAGAAGCTGGCCGCGGAGTACGCCGAGGCCAAGTCGATGATGTTCATCGGCCGCGTCCGGGGCTACCCGGTGGCCCTGGAGGCCTCCCTGAAGCTCAAGGAGATCTCCTACATCCACGCCGAGGCCTACCCGGCCTCCGAGCTCAAGCACGGTCCGCTCGCCCTGATCGAGCCCTCGCTGCCGACGGTCGCGATCGTCCCGGACGACGACCTGCTGGAGAAGAACCGTGCGGCGCTGGAGGAGATCAAGGCCCGCAGCGGCCGGATCCTGGCGGTCGCCCACACCAAGCAGGAGAAGGCCGACCACACGATCCTCGTGCCCAAGAACGAGGACGAGCTGGACCCGATCCTGATGGGCATCCCGCTGCAGCTGCTGGCGTACCACACCGCCCTGGCCATGGGCCGGGACATCGACAAGCCGCGCAACCTGGCGAAGTCGGTCACGGTCGAGTAGTCGAGCGGGTCTCGCGCACGAGAAGGCCCCCGGGGATCCCCCGGGGGCCTTTTCGTGTGCTCGGGCCGTTTCGTGCGTTCGGGCCCTGCCCTCAGCTCGCGGCGACCGCGCCGCGCGAGCCCTTTCCGAGGGCCATCGGCCAGCTCGCCAGCGCCGCGGTGGCCCCGTACCAGGCCAGGAGTCCGCAGAGCGCCGCCACCCAGCCGCCCGCCTTGGCCAGCCCGCCGCTGTCGGCGAAGCTGCCTATCGCCAGGAGCAGCAGGGAGAGGGTGAACAGGCCGTACACGCCCTGACCGAACAGTCCGCCCGAGGCCGCGGCGGTGAGGGTCAGTCCCAGCATGGCGAACAGCACGAGGAACATCCCGGCCGCGTCTGCCGAAACCTTTCCGTCGGCCCCACTGGCCCAGATGAACCAGAAGGTGCCGATGCCCGCGAAGGCCGTGCCGTTGAAGCCGTTGCCGCCGCGGTACTCCAGGACTCCGAGGACGAACAGGGCGAGTCCGCCGAGGTACATCGCGAGCGACACGGAGTTGGCCGCGGTCACACCGTCGATGACGCCGGTGTTGCCGATACCGAATGCGAGAAGGGTGAGACCCAGGGCGATGTGCCCGAGGGTCGAAGTCGAGGCCGTGCTTCCCGCAGAGACACCATTGTCCACGGCGGGCTCCCTTCGATCTGCAGTTGTTTGCTGCGTCCCAGCAGCCTTTATCTACCCCTTACATGGGGGTGCACAACCGCACAATCGACATACAGTCGGTTACGGGATGACAACAACCGGTCGCTGCGCCCGCTTGGCCAGCCGGCCCGCCACCGAGCCGAAGATCCGGCCGACGATCCCGTGCGTGGAGCCGACCACGATGGCGTCCGCCGAGTACTCCCGGCCGACCTCCTCCAGCTCGTGGCAGATGTCCCCGCCGCGCTCGACGAGGATCCACGGAACCTCGGACAGGTAGTCCGCGCAGGCCAGCTCCAGCCCCAGCACCTCGGTGCGGTGGTCCGGCACGTCCACGAAGACCGGCGGCTCGCATCCCGCCCACACGGTGGTGGGCAGCCGGTTCGCGACATGGACGATGATCAGACCGGAGCCCGAGCGGCGGGCCATGCCGATCGCGTACGCGAGGGCGCGCTCACTGGACGTGGATCCGTCGAAGCCCACCACGACCCCGTGCCGGAAGGCCGGGTCGCAGGGATGACGTGGTTGTTCCACCGCGCGCAGGTCGGCCGATTCGGGGTCGGCGAGGCGTTTGCGCTTGCGGTCCGCGGGTTCGGAGAATTCGTGACCGGCCATGGGTGTCTCGGCGAAGAGGTCCTCAGGGGAAGGGACAAGGGGACGGGGCGCCAGTAGGCGGAAGCGACGATTCAAGCGGGACGATTCCAGAAAACGACAACTCAGTGTGACCGAGCTCTGTCCGGGAAGCATCTTCCCAAGCCCATACCCACCAGGGTACGGCGACACTCCTGTGCTGCACAGGTCATGCCGCCCTTGGAGAGCGTCCAAGGGAGCATGCCGCAGCCACGCCTCCTTGGCAATGTCCGCTGCCCCCTACAGCCAGTGACCAGGAGCACCCCATCGGGTGGGTGCCACCCGTGCGCGCAGTGACCGAGCCGAGCCGCACGCCGTTGGACACGAGTCCGACCGTCCAGGAAGAGCCCGCAGGGAGCACGCCGTGCCCGGTCATCCGGTTCACCCCGTCCAGCCCGCTCAGTCGCCCGCTCAGCCGACGCAGTCCGTCCACATCTCTCCCCCTCCCCTTCACTCGTCCGTGCAGCCCGCCCGGCACCCCCACGAGGACTCCGCGGGTGACGTGGTGCGCTGGGCGGCTTTCAGCTGCCTGCTCGTCCCCGTGGTCCTCGTCGTCTACGGGACCTCCTTCGGCGGGGCCGCCGTCGCCACGCTCGGCCTGGCGGCCGTCACGGCGGCCTGCCGGGTGCTGCTGCGCCACTCCGAACAGACGGAGCGGAATGCCGCCCGGGTCCTCGCGGAGGACCGATTGACGCCCGCGCACCGGGGCCGGCACTCGCGCGCCGGGGCCGCGACCCAGCGCGGATGTCAGGTTTCCGGCGGGATGTCCCCTCACGACTGACCGATTCGCACATCCACACCCGCATGTTTTCAGCCAACTTCCCGGCAGGTCACCCCCCTTGCCGGAATGTCCCCCCGACCCCCTCACCATCAGCGACTACGGCGCCACAAGGGGACTTTGACCCTACGAGTACTGGCCATGGCCGGACAGTGCGCTTTCCACCCGGGTAGCGGAGTGGAACGCTTCCTGATCGAATGCTTTTCGCCAAGTTGCCAAGTCGACATAGCGCTGCGTGCTGAACTTGTCACGCCGACACCACGGGACGCAGTAGATTCGATCATGTATTTACGGCGGGGGAGCCACGTGCAAGGCCGAGGGGATACGTGCAGGTGCGACCAGACCAAGGAGTCGCGACACCCAAGGGGGGCTTAGCGCCATGAGCCAGGATTCCACCGCCGTCGTCGTTGACGGCAGGAAGCTCGCGGGGCGTCGCCGCAGGGAGATCGTCGCGGTGCTGCTCTTCAGCGGCGGACCGATCTTCGAGAGCTCCATTCCACTTTCCGTGTTCGGCATTGACCGGCAGGACGCGGGAGTTCCACGCTACCGACTGCTCGTGTGTGCCGGTGAGGACGGTCCTCTGCGGACCACCGGCGGACTCGAACTGACCGCGCCATACGGGTTGGAGGCGATCGCCCGGGCAGGCACGGTCGTCGTTCCCGCGTGGCGTTCCATCACCTCGCCGCCGCCGCCGGAGGCGCTCGACGCGCTGCGTCTGGCGCACGAGGAGGGGGCCCGGATCGTCGGACTGTGCACGGGGGCCTTCGTGCTCGCCGCCGCCGGTCTGCTGGACGGCCGGCCCGCGACGACGCACTGGATGTACGCGCCGACGCTGGCCAAGCGCTACCCGTCCGTCCACGTCGATCCGCGCGAGCTGTTCGTCGACGACGGCGACGTGCTCACGTCCGCGGGCACCGCGGCCGGAATCGACCTGTGCCTGCACATCGTGCGCACGGACCACGGCAGCGAGGCGGCCGGGGCACTGGCCCGCAGGCTCGTCGTCCCGCCGCGCCGCACGGGTGGCCAGGAGCGCTACCTCGACCGGTCGCTGCCGGAGGAGATCGGCGCCGACCCGCTGGCCGAGGTCGTCGCCTGGGCTCTGGAGCACCTCCACGAGCAGTTCGACGTGGAGACGCTGGCGGCGCGCGCCTACATGAGCAGGCGCACCTTCGACCGGCGGTTCCGCTCGCTCACCGGCAGTGCGCCGCTGCAGTGGCTGATCACCCAGCGGGTGCTCCAGGCGCAGCGGCTGCTGGAGACCTCCGACTACTCGGTCGACGAGGTCGCCGGGCGCTGCGGGTTCCGCTCGCCGGTCGCGCTGCGCGGGCACTTCCGACGCCAGCTGGGGTCCTCCCCGGCCGCCTACCGCTCCGCCTACCGGGCCCGCCGCCCGCAGGCCGACGTGGTCCAGGTGGCTCAGCTGTCGGAGTCGCCGGTCCCGCACCAGCGCACTCCGCAGCCGCAGCGCGCGGCGGCGGCGCTGGCCGCGGCCGGTCCCACGGTGACGGAGCTGTACGCCCCGGGCCGGGTGCTGCGCGAGCACGCGTAACGAGGTCCCGGGAAGGTCCCCCGCACCAGTGGTCACCTCGGTGGTCACCGGTGCGGGGGACCTTCCGCATAAGGTGGGGCGCATGAACGATCGCATGGTGTGGATCGACTGCGAGATGACCGGGCTCTCGTTGACGGACGACGCACTTATCGAGGTGGCCGCACTGGTCACCGACTCGGAGCTCAACGTGCTCGGCGAAGGCGTGGACATTGTGATCCGCCCGCCGGACGCGGCCCTGGAAACCATGCCCGACGTGGTGCGCGAGATGCACACGGCGTCCGGCCTGCTCGACGAGCTGGCCGGCGGGACCACCCTCGCGGACGCGGAGGCCCAGGTCCTGGCCTACGTACGGGAACACGTGAAGGAACCCCGCAAGGCCCCGCTCTGCGGAAACACGGTCGGCACCGACCGCGGCTTCCTGCTGCGCGACATGGCCGCACTGGAGGGGTACCTGCACTACCGGATCGTGGACGTGTCCTCGATCAAGGAGCTGGCGCGGCGCTGGTACCCGCGCGCCTACTTCAACAGCCCCCCGAAGAACGGCAACCACCGGGCGCTCGCGGACATCAAGGAGTCCATCGCCGAGCTGCGCTACTACCGGGAGGCCGTCTTCGTGCCGCAGCCCGGTCCGGACTCGGACACGGCGCGCACCATCGCCGCCAAGCACGTCGTTCCTGGGGCCTAGCGGCCACCGGAGAGGGGTGCGGGGAAAGGGGGGAGCGAGCACCCTCCCGGACCCTGTACCCTTTTCTTCGGCCGGTCGGTTTTCCGACCGGACATGGTGGGTGTAGCTCAGTTGGTAGAGCACCTGGTTGTGGTCCAGGTGGCCGCGGGTTCAAGTCCCGTCACTCACCCTGACGAGAAGGCCCCGGTCCGCGAAAGCGGACCGGGGCCTTCCGCGTTTCTCAGAACAGCAGGTTGTACTTGTCGAAGCCGGTGCCGAGGACAGAGACCTTCACCCGCGGGATGTACGGCTTGGCGGGGACGCCGTTGCCCTGGTACAGCCACAGGTTGCCGGACTTGTCCCGGGCCACCAGGTCGGCCTTGCCGTCGGACGTCAGGTCGCCCGGAGCCACGATCGAGTTGTAGATCTGCCAGCCGGTGCCCACCTGCTTCTTGAGCGCGAACGGCTTCGCCGCCACCCCGGTGCCCTCGTACAGCCACAGCCGGCCCGCCTTGTCCCGGGCCACCAGGTCGGCCTTGCCGTCGGCGGTCAGATCGACACCGCCCGCCAGCTGGTCGTACACCCCCCAGCCACGGCCGACCTGCACCTTGGTCGCGAACGGCTTCGCGTCCACACCCGTCCCCGCGTACAGCCACAGACCGCCCACCGCGTCCCGCGCCAGCAGATCCGCCTTCTTGTCACCGGTCAGATCGGAGACACTCACCAGGGTGTTGTAGGTGTTCCACCCCGACCCGACCCGTATCCGGTCCTTGTAGATGCCACCGTCACCCGACATCGGGTGGAACCACAGCACCCCGGCCTTGTCACGGCCCACCGCACCCGGCCCGGTGCTCTGGATCGTCACCGGCCCCAGCCGGGTCAGCGCGGTGTACTGGTTCCAGTCGAAGCTGCCGCCGACCGGGTCGACAGGGGTGAACGGCTCGGCAACCTTGCCGGTGCCCTTGTGGTCCCACAGACCGCCCTCGGCGTCACGGCCCACGAGCCGGTACCGCTCGGTCACCGGTATCGAGCCGGCGACCGCGAAGTCCGAAGTCTTCTCCGGGTTGCCCGTGCCGTAGGCGTACACCTCGTAGACCGCGGTGGTGGTCAGCTTCCACGCAGGCGCTTTCGCCTCGGCCTTCAGCGTGTAGGTGAGGGTGTAGTCACCGGGCTTCGCGATGTCGCACCAGACGCCGCCGTAGCCGATCTCGCCGGTCGAGTGGGAGCACTCGGCACCGCTGGCACCGGCTGCACCGGAGTCCACGACGCTGATCTTCAGCTCGCCCTGGTCCCACCAGCGGAAGCCCGCTGCCGCGGTCAGGCCCAGTTGCAGTTTGCCCTTGTCGACCGCGTGCAGCTTCACCGTGTGCTTCACCGTGCCGCCGGCCGGCAGCGTCGGCGTCGACAGCTTGATGGTGTTCTGCGCGACGTGCGCCTTGGTCTTCGCCGTGACGGTGGCGTGCGCCCGGCGCGGACCGATGGCCTTGGAGCCCGCGGTCTGCGCCTCCTTGATGCCCGCAGTGATGCTGGCACCGCGCGGCACGTAGACGAGCCCGTAGTAGGCCGTCGTGCCGTCCGCCGCGCCACTCGTCGCCGAGATCCACGGCGCCGGGTTGCTCCAGCCTCCGTCGAGGTCGCACAAGTACACCCCGGCCACCCCGGCCTTCGCCGTGCAGCCCTCGTGCGAGTCCACCTTCAGACCGGCAGGGAGCCCGCCGCCGGACCAGCCGGCATCCGTCAGCGGCTTCTTGCTCACCACATAGACGTACGTACCGTCCGGCTCCCCTGTGTTCTGGCCGCCGGTGCCCGACGGGGACAACTGGGCCCAGCCCTCGCCCGGCATCAGGACCTTGTCCTCGACAGGACTGAAGTAGAACGTCGGATCCCCGGCCGCCACGGCCGTGCCCGCACCCGCGATACCACCGGTGACCAGCAGCGCAACCGCGACACCAGCACCCAAAAGCCTTCTCATGTGCCCCCCAGGGAGATCGATCAATCGGCGGACGCTAGCACGCACGATCGCCGACGATTCCGCTCGGGTTCCCGTTCGCCCTGTCCTAGACTGAATACGTGACGCAGATTCTGCGTGGCGCAATCTCTGCGTTACACAGATAAATTTGGACCCCGGAGAAGCCGATGTCAACGGATTACGCCCGTTCGAGTGAGGACTGGACCCGCGCCGAGCTGCTCGCGCGCATCGTCACCGAGAGCCGGCGGCACCACGCCGACTACTCGCTCTTCAACCAGGCCATGGCCGACCACGTCGGCCTGCACCCCACCGACATGCAGTGCGTCGCCCTCCTCGGCATGGAGCCCGGCCCGGTCAGCACCGGTGGCATCGCCCGCCTCACCGGCCTGACCTCCGGCTCCGCCACCCGCCTCGTGGACCGCCTGGTCAAGGCCGGCATCGTCGAGCGGCACGCCGACCCGAACGACCGCCGCCGCTCCCTCGTCGCCCTCTCCCCCGCCGCCCGCGACCGGATCGGCGCCGCCTGGGAGACCCCGGGCCGGGCCTTCGGCGCCGTTCTGGCGGGCTACTCCGACTCCGAACTGGCCGTCATCGCCGACTACCTGCACCGCACCGCCGAGGTCGGCCGCACCCAGGCCCAGCGGCTGACCTCGGGCGACGACACCCCCTAGCCCTTCCCGGGGCCCTTCCCAACCGGCCGCTCCGGCGTTAGCGTCCAGCCCAACGGGCAACGGCGCGCGCCGGAGAAACGGGAGGGTCGGCGTGCGGCTGGAGGTTGTCCATGCCCGCACCCATGCCCACACCCGCGCCCGCCCCCGCCGGCTTCCGCAGCGTGCTCGCCCTCGGCGGCCCGGCCCTGCCCGTCCACGGGTTCCTCGCCCGCCTCCCCGCCGCGCTCTGCCCCATCGGGACGCTGCTGCTGATCAACGAGCGCGACGGCATCGGCGACGCCGGGACCATGGCCGCCGCCCTCTGGCTCGGGCAGGCCCTCGGCGGCCCGGTCATCGGCCGGCTCGCCGACCGGCGCGGCCACCGGCCCGTCCTGCTGGCCGCCTGCGCCGCGAACGCCGCCGTGCTCCTCGCCCTCGTCGCCGCCGTCCTCGGCGGACTGCCGCTCGCCGCCCGCATCGCGCTCGCCGTCGCCGCCGGACTCACGACGGCCCAGGTCGGACCGCTGGCCCGGGCCCGGTGGGCGCGGCTGGCCGGAGAGGACAAGGCCCTGGTCGGGTCCGCGCTCTCCTTCGACACCACCCTCGACGAGGTCGGCTTCATGGTGGGGCCCGCGCTGGCCGGGATCCTCGCGGTGACCGTGCACCCCGCGTCGGCGCTGCTCCTCGCGGCCGCCCTGGGGCTGGTGTTCGGAACGCTCTTCGCCGTGCATCCCACGGCGCCGGGGCCGACGGGAGCGGGCGCCGCCGCGCGGGACGGCGTACGGCTGTGGTCTCCGGGGCTCGCGCTGCTGTTCCTCGTGGCCGTCCTGCAGGGCGCCGCGTGGAGCGGGGCCAACACCGGGGTCAACGCGCTCGCCGTGGCGGTCGGTTCCCCCGGGGCCGCCGGGCTCGTGTGGGCCGCCATGGCGGTGACCAGCTCGGTGGCCGGCTTCGTGACCGTGGCCCGGCCCGGGAAGGCCGACCTGACCGTCCGGCTGCGCCGGACCATCGCCGCCCAGGCGCTGCTGACGCTGCCGCTGCTCGCCGTCGGCGGGCTGTGGGGCGCGGCCTTCGCCGTCGCCGGGATCGGACTGGCGGTCGCACCGCACCTGATCGCGCTGTTCGGCCTCGTGGAACGGGCCGGTCCCGCGCGGCGGATGGGCGAGGCCATGACCCTGGCCGGCAGCGGTCTGATCATCGGGCAGGCGCTGGCCGCTGCCGCCTCCGGTCCGCTCGCCGCGGCCTACGGGTACCGGGCGGCCTTCGCCGTGTCGTGCGCGGCCGCGGCCGCCTCCGCGGCGCTGGCGTGGGCGGCCGCCGACCGGGTGCTCGGGCCGCGGCCCGGAGCGGACCCCGCGCCGGACCCGGCGCCGGATCCCGAGCCGCGGCTCAGCCCGGCGAGGACTTCATCGCCGCCAGACCCTTCGCCAGGTCCTCGGCGTTCATCACCGGGCCGACCTCCAGCTCGGCGTTGAACTGCAGGAACAGGTCCTCCATCAGGGACGGCATCTGGGAGCTGTCCTGGAGGTCGAAGACCAGCCAGCAGGACCGGACGCCCTCGTGGAGGCCGAAGTAGGCGGCCTCCGGCTTCACCGTGTCCATGAGCTTCTTGATGGCCGCCGGAAGGGCGCCGCTCTTGATGCCCTCGTTCGTAGCCGCCGTGTCGAAGTGGGCCCTGAGCATGACTCTCATGCGCGGCTCCTTTCCTCACGGCCACCCTGGGCGCGGTTACGGGGGGCGGCAACATCTCCGCCTCCGTCCGGGCGGGGGCTACGCCGTCCGGTTCGCGCAGGGGGTACGGACACCACCACGGATGCGGATCCGCCGGGTCACAGGATCCCCACGTCGTAGAAGAACTGGTAGCGCGTCGGGTCGTCCGGCAGGAACCAGTGGAAGCCCTCCTCCAGGAAGACGGCCACGACGTTCACGGCGATCACCAGCCCCAGGAACCACAGCGCGACCGTCCCCACCGTGCGGTACGGGCCCGGGTCCTGCGCCGGGACCGAGCGGTCCGCGGTGGCGTGGGCGAAGGCCAGGACGATGCCCACGGCGACGACCGAGGCCTGGAAGAGGATCCACGCCCAGACGTAGAGGTGCAGGCCGAACACCTCGCTCCCGTACCCCTTGTCGCCCGGCAGGATGTGCAGCATCGTCTGCCGCCACGAGGCGAACGAGCCTGCGATCACGGCGACCAGGGACAGGCCCCAGCCCATCATGTAGTCGCGTCCGGTCACCGCCCCGTAGGACAGCGCGGTCCGGATGATGTGGGCCGCGCCCATCGCCGCCAGCAGCATGAACATCCGCTGCACGATGCAGAGCGGGCAGGGGTACTCCCACAGGCCGAACTGGTAGAACAGCCCGCCGCACACCACCCCCGTCCAGCCGATGGCGAAGAAGCACGCGAACCAGAACTGCACCCGGCCCAGCAGGCCGCCCTCCGGCTGTGCCTCCGGGAGGAGGCTGGACATCGCGGCCACGGTCAGTAGCTCAAGGTGAGGGCGAGGCCGCTGGTGATGTGGTGCGCCATCAGCAGGATCACGGCGAGGAGCATGAGCCACCAGGCGCCGAGCACGACGAACCGCGGGGCGCCCCGGTACATCGCGATCAGCGTGGCGAGGAGGCCGCCGAAGATGAGGGTGTCCATGGCGCGGACCGTACCGACAGGGGGACATACCGGACACGCGGCGCGCCCCCGCCGCCCCCAGGGTTACGCCGGTCGCCCCGCCGCGTGCCCGCGCCGCTTGCGCCGGCCCCGTCCGGTCCGGGCCGACTCCCCCCGCGCCCGCCCGTCCAGCGCGATCCACACCCGCACCTCGGTGCCGCCGAGCACCGAACGCCCCAGCCGCACGTCCCCGCCCGTCGATTCCGCGACCCGCCGGACGATGTCCAGCCCCAGGCCCGTGGACCCGTCGCGGCCGCCGTCGTTGCCGCGCCGCAGGGCCGCGTCCGGATCGGCGATGCCGCCGCCCGCGTCCGAGACGAGCACGATGACCGCGTCCCCCGCGTCGTGGACGTCCACCGCGAAGGGGGTGCCCTCGGGGGTGTGCCGGAACACGTTGCCCAGCATGGCGTCCAGCGCCGCGGCCAGCTCCGGCCGGGCCACGGGGATCCGTACCGTACGGTCGACCCCGGCGAGCCGCACCTCGCGGCCCTCGTCCTCCGCCAGCGCCGACCAGAACCCCATCCGGTCGCGGATCACCTCGGAGGCGTCGCAGCCGGCCCCGGGCCCCTGCGCGCCGGCCGGGCGCTGCTCGCGGGCGGTACGGATGATCGTGTCGACCTCCCGTTCCAGTTGCTCCACGGCCGCCCGGGTCTGCTCCGCGGCCGGGCCGTCGCCGAGCGAGGCCGCGTTGAGGCGCAGCACCGTCAGCGGGGTCCGCAGCCGGTGCGAGAGGTCGGCGGCCAGCTCCCGCTCGTTGGCCAGGAGTTCCACGACCTGGTCCGCCATCGAGTTGAAGGCGACGGCCGCCGAGCGGAGTTCCTTCGGACCCTCCTCCGGGACCCGCGCTCCGAGCCGCCCCTCGCCCAGCCGGTGCGCCGCGTCCGCGAGCCGCTCGGCCGGTCGCACCAGGCGGGCGCCGAGCCGGTCCGCGACCGCCACCGAGCCCACGACCAGGGCGAGTCCGACGCCCGCCAGCACCACCCAGGCGGTGGCGACGCCATTGCTGACCTCGCTCTCCGGTACGAGGATCTCCACGACGGCGATGTCCCCGGAGCCGAGCGCCACGGGCTGGAGCAGCGCGAAGCCGCCGCCCGCGACCGGGGCCGTCGCGGCCCGCCCGATGCGCCGGACCTCGGAGACGGCGCGCTCGCCGGCCCAGCCGTCGCCGATGTCCACGCGCGGGCTGTCCCCGACGGCCGGCACGTGTACGGCCATCCGCCGGTCGGCGCCCATCTGCGTGGACTCCACGGCCTTGCGCAGCTGCACCGGGTCGGTGGTGATGGACAGCGTCGGCCCGATGGTGGCGGCCTGCCGCTCGGCGTTGGAGAACGCCCGGTCGCTGGCCATCTCCTGGACGACCAGCCCGAGGGGCACGGCGAAGGCCACGACCACCATCACGGTGACCGCGAGGCAGACCTTGACCAGGGCCCACCTCACGCCGGCGGCTCCAGCTTGACCCCGACCCCCCGCAGCGTGTGCAGGTAGCGCGGGCTGGCGGCGGTCTCGCCGAGCTTGCGGCGCAGCCACGACAGGTGGACGTCGATGGTCTGGTCGTCGCCGTACGACTGCTGCCAGACCTCGGCGAGCAGCTCCCGGCGGGCCACGACCACGCCGGGCCGTCCGGCGAGGAAGGCCAGCAGGTCGAACTCCCGCCGCGTGAGGTCCAGTACCGCCCCGTCCAGCTCGGCCTGCCGGCGCAGCGGGTCGATGGCGAGGCCGCCGACGCGCAGGACGCGGGAGGGCGGCTCGGCTCCCGCGGAGGAGCGGGCGCGGCGCAGGACGGCGGCCATCCGGGCGGAGAGGTGTTCCACGGAGAAAGGTTTGGTCAGGTAGTCGTCGGCGCCGTCGTTGAGCAGCCGGACGATCTCCGCCTCGTCGTCGCGGGCGGTCGCGATGATGACGGGCACGTCGGTGATCCCGCGCAGCATCTTGAGCGCCTCGGACCCGTCCAGGTCGGGCAGTCCGAGGTCGAGGATGACCACGTCGAAGCGGTGGTGGGCGACCTCGCGCAGCGCCTCCAGAGCGGTGCCGACGCTGCGCACGGTGTGCGAGGCCTCGGTCAGGTGCCGGATGAGGGCGGAACGTACGAACTGGTCGTCCTCGACCACGAGCACACTAGCCATGGCCCGCACCGTAGCCCATTCGGGGGATGCGGAGGGGTGGCGGGCCAGGTCTGGGACAGGTGGTGCAGGATGTCCCCCGATGCGAAGAGGACTTGTCGGCAGAACGGTCGGCCACGCCGGGGCGTGGCTGCTGGCCACCGGGGCGGCGGTGACGCTGTCGTGGTGGGGCGTGCACACGGTCATGTCGGGCACGGCCTACGATCCGCCGCTCGCGGTGCCGCTGGCCGCGCAGCCCCTCTCCTCCTCCACGCACCGGGCGCAGCCTCCGGAGCCCTCGCCCTCGGCGACGCCGTCCTCCCCGGCGTCGGCGTCCCCGACGCCGTCCTCCCCCTCTCCCTCCGCCAAGTCCTCCGCACCGCCCACCCCCCGGCCACAGCGGCAGGTCCCCCCGGCCGGGAACGTGAAGGCGTACAGCGTCTCGGGGGGCCGGGTCGTCTTCGACCTCGGCGCCACCTCCGCCGAGCTGGTGTCGGCGACCCCGCTGGCCGGCTGGCGGATGCAGGTCTGGAAGCAGCCGTCCTGGATCCGCGTCACCTTCACCCGTGACGGCCGCGAGGTGTCGGTGTTCTGCACCTGGCACGACCACCCGCCGCTGGTGGAGCTCGTCGACCCGTAGGGCCCGTCCTCCGAGCAGGGCCCGTCCTCCGGATGGGGACCGCCGGATACCGTGGCGCCATGAGCACCGGCGCGCGGTACGTGACCGACCTGATCGACGCCTGCGAGCGGTACGCGGACCGGCCCGCCTTCGGGTCCGGATCCTGGGTCCTCACCCAGTCCGAGGTGCTGGCCTGGACGTACCGGCTGGCGGGCGCCCTGGGCGAACTGGGCGTCCGGCGCGGCTCCGGGCTGGCCGTCGTCTCGGCGGGCAATCCGCCCCGGACCCTGCTCGTCCGGCTCGCCGCGCACGTGCTGGGGGCCCGCCTGACGCATGTGTGCGTCGGCCCCGCGACCCACGGGCTCGACCACCTCCTACGGGACTGCGAGCCCGCCCTGATCGTCCACGACACCCCGGTGCCGCCGGGCCCGGCGCCCCGCATCGCCCTGGCCGCACTGCTGGAGTCGGCCTCGGCCCGGGAGGCCCTGCCCGTCGCGGTGGCGGCGCGCGACGAGGACGTGGCCCGGGTGACCTACACGGGCGGTACGACGGGCCGGCCGAAGGGGGTGGCCTCGACCTTCGCCGCGATGGCGGCCCGTACGGCCACCCGCACCGACGCCCCCGCCTCCGCCCCGCTCACCTTCGTGTCGACCGATTCGCTCTCCCAGCGCTCCGGCGGCCGGTGCCTGGAGCAGCTGCGGACCGGCGGCCGCTCCGAGATCCTGCACCCCTTCGGCACCCGGGAGTTCGCCGAGGCCTGCCGGCGGCTCGGGCCCGCGGCCACGTACCTGACGCCCTCGATGCTGTACCGGCTGCTCGACGACCCGGAGACCGCCGACGGCGTACCCGGCCTGGTACGGGTCTCCTACGGCGACTCCCCCGTCCACCCGGAGCGGCTGCGCCGGGCGCTGACCCGGTGGGGTCCGGAGGTGCGCTGGACCCAGGGCTACGGGATGAACGAGGCCGGGGTGCTCACCAGGCTCTCCCCGGCCGACCACGACGCTGCCGCCGCCGGCCGCCCCCACCTGCTCGGCTCCGTCGGCCGTCCGGCGCCCGGGGTGCAGGTCGAGGTACGGGGCTCCGCGCCGGGGGCCACCGGGGAGGTGTGGGTGCGGTCCCCGATGGTGATGGCCGGCTACCGCAACCAGCCCGCCCTGACCGCCGAGGTGCTGCGCGACGGCTGGCTGTGCACCGGGGACGTCGGGCACCTCGACGCCGAGGGGTACCTGTACCTCGACGACCGGGTCAAGGACGTGGTGATGGTGCACGGGGCGAACATCTACTGCGGCCCGATCGAGACGGCCCTGACCCGGCACCCCGCCGTGGCCCGGGCGGCCGTCGTGGGGCGGACGGACCCGCTCACCGGGGAGGCGGTGTGCGCCTTCCTGGTCGCGGCCCCCGGGCACGCCCCGACGGACGCGGTGGCCGCCGAGGCGTGCGCGCTGGTCGCGGCGGAGCTGGCGCCGGGGCAGCGGCCGGCGGCGGTGTTCTGGCTGCCGGAGCTCCCGCTGACGGACCGCGGCAAGCCGGACAAGCGCCGGCTGCGGGAGCTGGCGGCCTCCTAGTGCTGTGACCTCCTAGTGCCGTGACCGCACTAGCCGTTGATGTCGAGGGCCGTCCCGTACAGGCGGGACACCTTCAGCCGGATGACCACGCGGCGCTCGGAGACCAGCTGCTCCAGGAACGCGTCCTCGGCCTCGCGGCCCTGCGGCCTCGCGGCCTCCGGCACCATCGCGAGCAGCTCCCGCCCGACCTCGTCCCCGGGCGCGGTCGTGATGCCGGAGACCTCTGCCTCGCCCTCGGCCACGGCGAAGGACCATATGTCGCCGCCCGGAACGTGCACGGCCACCCGCGGGTCCCGCCGGAGCTGCTTGACCTTGATGCGGTCCGCGGTCGTGGAGAACCGCACGATCCGCGCTTCGGCGTCCCAGCTGTAGAGCATGGTCGTCAGATGCGGATGGCCGCTGCTCTTGTTGGTGGCGAGGGTCCCGAACTGCTGGGTGCCCAGCAGCGCGGAGAGTTCTTCGTCGGACAGGGCGCGGGGAGCCGCGGGCTTCTGAGTCATGCCGCGATCAACTCCCGTGCCCACCTGGGCATTCCACCTCGCCCGACGTCAGCGGAAAACCGACGGCGGGGGCTCCGGCGAGGCCACCGCCGAGGCGTCCGAGACCGGGACGGCGCCGCCCGCGAAGTCGGTGAGGGCGCGGCCGTGTTCGACCCGTCCGGGGTGCGGGTCGCTCGCCACCCGGCGGGTGAACTCCGCGACGGGCAACTCCCGGTCGGCGGCCACCAGCACGGCGTTGCCGAAGCGTTTCCCCCGCCACACCACGGGGTCGGCGGCCAGCGCCAGTTCCGCGAACCGGGACGCGGCCGTGGCGATCTGGCCCCGCAGGTGGGAGAGCGGCGGACCGTCCGCGAGGTTCGCCACGTACCAGCCGCCCGGCGCCAGGGCCCGGCGTACGTCGTCCAGGAACTCGGCGCTCGTCAGGTGCGCCGGGGTGCGGGCCCCGCTGAACACGTCGGCGATCACCAGGTCGGCCCAGCCGTCCGGGACCTTCGCCAGCCCGGCCCGGGCGTCGACCGCGCGGACCCGGACCCGCGCCTGCGGGTCCAGCGGCAGGTGTTCCCGTACGAAGGCCACGAGCCCGGCGTCGATCTCGACGATCTGCTGCGTCGAGCGGGGGCGGGAGGCGGCCGTGTAGCGCGCGAGGGTGAAGGCGCCGCCGCCGAGGTGCAGCACGTTCAGGGGCTGGCGGGCGGGGGCGAAGAGGTCGATCAGATGGCCGATCCGGCGCTGGTAGGAGAAGTCCAGGTGTCCGGGGTCGTCCAGGTCCACGTGGGACTGCGGGGCTCCGTCGATCAGCAGGGTCCAGGCGCGCGCACGCTCCCGGTCGGGCTCCAGCGCGGCGTGGCCGCCGTCCACCTGCCCGGCCGGTGCCTCGGCGGTCTCGCGCCCGCGCCGCTTGTCACTGCCCTTGTCGGTGCTCTTGCCCTTGCCCTTGCTCGCCACACCCTCATTATGGCTGGTCAGGGCCCGACAGCACCTAGCGGCAGTTGTCCGCGGCCTCGATCAGGCGGGCCGCCTCGCCGAGCGCCGCCCGCAGCACCTCGGGGTCGGTGACCGGCCCGACGGCCTCCGGCGGCAGCAGCCAGCCGGTGTCGCCCGCGGTGGGCGAGGTGTCGCCGAAGCACATGCCGCGCCCGTTGGTGTGCGTACAGGCGCTGCCCGGGAGGTCCCACCGGTCGGCGGTCCCGGGCGGGACGAGGAAGCCGAGGGTGCTGCCCGAGCCGTCGTGCAGGACCGGGCCGACGCCGCCCGCGCGGCTGGCCTGGCCGGCGGCCCGCTGGATGATGTCGACGGCCTCCAGGCCCTGCCGGGTGGGCACGGTGACCAGGTCCGGGGCGCCCAGACCGAGGGAGGCCCCGGCGGCCGCGAAGGGAGCTCCCGCCGTCAGGGGCGCTCCGGGCTCGGGCGCGGTGTTCGTGTCCGTGCTCTCCATGCCGCCCTCCACCAAGGGAACCCCTCCTCGATCCGCGTACGAGCCTCGCGGGAGCGGTCGGGGAAGCCCGCGGGCTTCCTCCCACTCCGCATGGGTTCAACGCACGGGAACGTCAACAGGTTCGGTGGCAAGACGCTGCAAAGGATGGCAGTTCATGGCGGATCGCGGGTGAGATATCCGTTTTGTAGCCAAACACCGGGTCAACCCTCCGCCGCTGGCGGTACGTTCATGCCCGCCGGGCAGCACGGTCACACAGGCATCACCCACAGCCCCACAGTCACCGGCAGCGCGATCCCTTGCCCCAGAGAGGCCACGTCCATGGCGGCGTCCCCCCACTCACCCAACACCCCCTTCCGGCGGCTGCGCGGTCAGCATTCCCCGGCCGAGTTCGCCGCGCTGGTGCGCAGGGCGGCCAAGGAAATCGGAGAAACGGTTTCCTGCGACGCCCGCTACATCGGCCGGGTCGAGTCCGGCGAGATCCGCTGCCCCAACTACGCCTACGAGCGGGTCTTCCTCCACATGTTCCCCGGCCGCACCCTCGCCGACCTGGGATTCTCCCCCCGCGAGACGGTACGGGGCCGGCTGGCGCAGCGCGAACAGGCAGCGCCCTTCGGCTCCTTCGGCCCGCGCCCCCACCCCACCGGCTCCCCCGCCCCTTCGCGTTCCAAGGAGAGCGACGTGCTGCGTCGCGCGTTCATGGCGGGGGGTTCCGCCACCGTGGCGGCCGCGACCCTCAGCCTCACCCTGCTCGGCGACACCCGCCGGCTCCCCTCCCGCGCCGGCGAGTCCGAGGCGGCCGCCGTCGAGGACGCCGTACGCCAGATCCGGCTGCTGGACGACCGGCACGGCGCCGACGCCCTGTACCGGCGGGCCGCGGAACCCCTGCGCACCGCCTACGCGCTGCTCGACGCCGGGGCGACCCGGCAGTCCACCGAGGACCGGCTGCACGCGGGCGCGGGCGAGCTGGCCATCTCGGTGGGGTGGCTCGCGCACGACTCGGGCCGGTTCGACGACGCCCGCTCGCACTACGCGGAGGCGCTCGCCACGGCCCGGGTCTCCGGGGACTCCGGTCTGGAGGCGCACGCCTTCAGCAACATGGCCTTCCTCGCCCGGGACTGCGGGCGCCCCCGCGAATCGGTACGGGCCGCCCAGGCGGGCCGCCGCGCAGCCCGCGCGCTCGGTTCCCCGCGGCTGCTGTCGCTGCTCGCCCTGCGGGAGGCCGGCGGCTGGGCGGGGCTGTCTGACCGCAAGGCCTGCGAGGAGGCGCTGACCCGGGCGCACACGGAGTTCTCGCGCGGTGAGGCGGGGGCGGACCCCGAGTGGATGTCCTTCTTCGGCGAGGCCGAGCTCGAATCCCTGGAGTCCCGCTGCTGGGCCGCGCTCGGGGAGCACGCCCGGGCCGCCCGGCACGCACGCCGGGCGGCGGACCTCCAGGATCCGCACTTCGCCCGCAACGTCGCCCTCTACACGGCGGAGCTGGCCGACAACCTGGCCCACGCGGGCGCCCCCGACGAGGCCGCCTGGGCGGGCGGGCGGGTGCTGGAGCTGCTGGGCGAGGTCCAGTCGACCCGGATCCAGTCGATGCTGGCGGCGACGGCCCGCACGCTGGTTCCGCACCAGCGCTCCCCGCGCGTGGGCTCGTTCCTCGCCAGGCACGCCTCGGCCTGACCCTCCGGGGGGGGCGGCCGGGGAGGGCGGGGCGCGCTGCGCCCGAGCCCCCGGGGCTCCGCCCCGGACCCCGCTCCTCAAACGCCGGAGGGGCTGGATTTGGCCGGCGTCAGCCGCACGTGCGGCGCCGCCGGCTACGCGTCCAGGTGCCCCGTGTCGTTCCAGCGTTCCAGCGCGGGGGCCCCGTACGCCCAGCCGAGGACCGACAGGGAGGTCGGGTCCAGGCGGATGCGGGCGCCGAAGGAGGCCTCGAAGCCGAGCCAGCGGGCGGCCAGGGTGCGCAGGATGTGGCCGTGCGCGAAGACGAGGACGTCGCGTTCGGCCGAGCGGGCCCAGGTGACGACCTCGTCCGCGCGGGCCGAGACCTCGGCGACGGACTCGCCGCCCGGGACCCCGTCGCGCCAGATCAGCCAGCCGGGCCGGATCGCCTGGATCTCGGCCGGGGTCATGCCCTCGTAGTCGCCGTAGTCCCACTCCATCAGCGTGTCCCACGGCTCGGCCTGGATGCCGAAGCCGGCGAGGTCGCAGCTCTCGCTCGCCCGGACCAGGGGGCTGGTGCGCACCTCCAGGCCGCGCAGGCTCGCCCACGGGTCGCGGGCGAGGCGCTCGCCGAGCAGCTTCGCGCCGCGCTTCCCCTCCTCCAGCAGGGGCACGTCCGTGCGCCCGGTGTGCTTGCCGAGCTGGGACCACGCCGTCTGGCCGTGGCGGGCCAAGAGGATGCGGGGGGCCATATGAGTTCTCCCGGTCGAGGGGGCGAGATGGGCGGAGCATCAGCATCGACGGCCCCGACCATTCGCACGGCTTTGCGGGGTTTCCGTCGCCGCTCCATCATCCATCAGGTGAACGCCACGCAACCCTTGAGTCTTCACGCACGTCATACGCCGTATGACTAATAGGCGGCAGCCTCCGCGATGGTGGGCAGAACTGCTGCTCCTGGGACTCGTCTACGGGGCGTACTCGGGCGGCAGACTCCTGGCCCGGGGTGACGTCGGGCTGGCGGTGGAGCACGGGCTCGCGATCCTGCGCGTGGAAGAGCTCCTGGCCCTCGATCTGGAGCGGCCGCTCAACCGGCTCTTCACCGGCCAAGCGGTCCTCGGCATACCCGCCGACTTCGTCTACGCCTCGCTGCACTACCTCGTCACCCCCGCGGTGCTGGTCTGGCTCTACCGGAGCCGCCCCCAGCAGTATCGTTTCGCCCGCACCTGGCTGATGGCCTCCACCCTCCTCGGACTCGTCGGCTTCGCCCTCGTGCCCACCTGCCCGCCCCGGCTGCTCGACGCCTCCTACGGGTTCACCGACACGATGGCCCACTACAGCGCCTACGGCTGGTGGGGCGCGGAGGCCAGCGCGCCGCGCGGGCTCGGCTCCTTCACCAACCAGTTCGCGGCCATGCCCAGCCTGCACGTGGGCTGGGCCCTGTGGTGCGGGGTCCTGCTGTGGTGCTGCGCGCGGCGGCCGCTGGTCCGGACGCTCGGGGCCGCGTATCCCGCCGTCACCACCGTCGTGGTCATGGGCACGGCCAACCACTACTTCCTCGACGCCGTCGCCGGGGCCGCCGTGATGGGGGCCGGCTACCTCGCGGCCCGCGCCCTGCCCGCCGGGATCACCGGGCCAGGCGGGATCACCGGGCCCGACCGGATCGCGGGGCCCGAACGGGTCTCCGCACCCGCCGCTTCCTCCCCGCAAGCCACCCGAACAGCCGGTTTCCGCGGTAAGTCCACGATTGTCAGTGGCGGATGGGAGACTTCCGCGGGTGAGCTCCTACCTGTCCAGCGGTCAGCCGACGACGCCCCAGACTCCCCCGAGGACGCTGCGGCAACGGCTCGCTGACCTGCGCGGCCCCGCCGTCGCGCCGCGCCCGCTCGACGCCCGCGCGCTGGCGGCCCTCGCCGCCAACCCCGGCTGCGGCAGACGCGCCCTGCTCGACGGCGCCGGCGTGGACAAGACGGGCCTCGCGGCGGCCCTCGGCTCCCCCGCGCCCTTCGGGCAGTCGCAGTTCGCCATCGTGCGCGGCAACTCCTTCGAGGCCAAGGTCAAGGGAGACGGCGGGGCCGAGCTCCTGCGGCTGGTGTACGAGCACCTCGGCGCGGGGCCGGGAGGCGCGGCGGGATCCGGCGGCACGTCCGCCGCGCCCGGGCCGGACGCCCTCACCCCCGACCTCACCGCCGCCGGCCCCCAGGGCCGCGCCGCCCGCACCGCGCTCGCCCTGCGCGAGGCGACCGCCGCCGGGGCCTGGACCCTGCTCGACCACCCCATGCTCGCGCTGGAGGTGGCCGGCACCCCCGCCTACCTCGAGCCGGACGCCGTCGTCGTGCACCCCGACGGGCGCTGGACCGTGGTGGAGATCAAGTCCTTCCCGATGATCGACGGCTCGGCCGACGCCGCGAAGGTGGGCGCCGCCGCCCGCCAGGCCGCCGTCTACGTCCTGGCCCTGGAGGCGACCGCGGCGAAGGTGGCCGGCGCCGAGGTCGGGCACACCGTGCTGCTCGTCTGCCCCAAGGACTTCTCCAACCTGCCCACCGCCGCCCCGGTCGACATCCGCCGCGAGCGCTCGGTGACCCGGCGCCAGCTGGAGCGACTCACCCGGGTCGAGGAGCTGGCCGGGGCCCTGCCCGAAGGCCTCACCTTCGATCCGGCGTGCTCCGCCGAGGAGCTGACCGAGGCCGTCTCGGCCGTGTCCGCCGCCTACGCCCCCGAGTGCCTGGCCGCCTGCGAGCTGGCCTTCCACTGCCGGGACCGGGCGCGCGCGGCCGGCGAGGTGACCGCGCTCGGCCGCTCCGTACGGGGCGAGCTGGGCGGGCTGACCACGGTCGAGGCGGCCCTCGCGGCAGCGGCCGGACACCCCGACGGCGCTGCCCCCGCCGCCGACCTGGCCTTCGAGGACCCCACCGCGGCCGCGCTGCGGTACGCCGCCCGGCTGCGCGCCGAGGCACTGGAGCAAGCTCCTGCCCGCATCCGCCCGGAGGCCGTCGAATGTCCCTGCTGAACACCCTGGCCCGGCTGGAGGCCGTCCGCGCCGGGCGGGCCCAGCCGCTGGCGACCGTACGGCACCGGCATCTCGGCGAGCAGCCGCTGGTCTTCGTACCGCTGACGACGGCGGGTGAGGCCGGGGCACCGCTGGGTGCGATGTTCGGCACCGATCCGCAGGACCCGCGGATCCTGGTCGTGCCGCAGCCGCGCGACCGGGACATGCGCTGGGAGTTCCTGGCCGAGCTCGCCCGGAACCTGGTGCCGTACATCGACGGGTACGCGGACGCCGTCGAGCCGGTGGAGCGCACCGAGACCGACCCGGAGACGGGCAAGCGGGTCAAGGTGGAGGCCGAGCTCTGCCTGGACGCGCCGCAGCTGATCGTGCCGAGCCGCGCGGGCATCGAGTACGTCCGGCTGCTGGGGCGGTCCATGCGGTTCCGGCGGACCGCCGAGGAGGACCCCGAGAACCCGTATCCGGCGCCCGCGCAGGTCCCGCTGCTGGGCCGCTGGTTCACCCACTTCGCCGAGCGCTCTCGGGTACCGGGGTCCTCGCTGCTGCTGTCGGCCACGGACCTGCTGTCGCGGCACTGGGCGACCGGGCAGAGCAATCTGGAGGACCAGCACCTGCAGGCGCTGCTGGCGTGGATCGACCCGCCCGAGGGGGCCTCCGGCGCCGAGCTGGCGCTGCGGGCCGAGCTCGGCCGGGACGAGCACGGCCAGTTGCTGCTCCCTCCGGCCGGTCCGGCCACCGATCCGGCCTTCGACAACAAGCTGCTGGCCCCGGCGATCGCGAAGTTCGACGCGGCGCGCATGACCGAGCCCAGGGACGGTGACGGTCCGCGGTTCGCCGAGCGGGCGGTCCGCCGGCTGGTCGTGGACCAGATGCAGAGCACCTGGTGGGCGGTGTGGCACGCGCTGGACCTGCTCCGCGAACTGCCCGTCGGACAGCGGGCCGAGGACCGCTGGACCGGTGACCGCTGGTCGTACACCGGCCACCGGGACCGGGTCCGGGCGGGCGAGGGCCCGCAGCCGCGCCGCGACGACGCGGTGACGGCCGCGCGCAAGCTCGCGGCGCGGGAGACCGAGCAGGTGCGGCTCGACGCCCAGGAGGCGCTGGACGACCCGCTGGTGATGGCGGGGCGGCGGCTCTCCGGCGAGGCCTTCGCCGGCGAGGTCACCGAAGTGGTCATGGAGTGGACGGAGTCGAAGCGGCCGAGCCCGCGCCCGCTGGTGTGGGTGGCCACGGAGGACCGGCCGCAGCTCACGGAGGACGGCGAGGGCGGTACTGGCCCCAAGGTGTACCGCTCCCTCGACGGGCGCCCGCAGAGCGCGCAGTTCGTGCGCCGGGAGGAGGACGGCCGGCTCGTGCTGCGCGTCCTCGACAAGATGGGCCGCGGCAAGGACCCGGAGCCGGGCTCGGTGCCGGAGAAGGGCGACCGGGTGTGCTGGACGCTGTTCGAGCACGATGCGCGCGGCGGCCCGAAGCTGCCGGACCCCGAGCAGACGCCGTGGACCCACGGCGGTCCGCCCGCGCACCTGACCGGTGGCGCCCCCGCGCTGCCGCTGCCCGACCCCGTGACCGCCGAGGACCTGCTGTGAGCACCGCAAGCACCGCTTTCGATCCGGGCGCGGCCGCCGGCCGGGCCACCGACGCCATCCTGCGCGACACCCTGCACGGCGGGGCCCGGGGCGTGGTCGTCGATTCCCCGCCCGGGGCCGGGAAGTCCACCCTGGTGGTGCGGGCGGCCCGGGACCTGGCGGCTGCGGGCCGCCGGCTGATGGTGGTCGCGCAGACGAACGCCCAGGTCGACGACCTGGTGCTGCGGCTGCACGCGAAGGAGCCGGAGCTGAAGGTGGGCCGGCTGCACAGCAGCGAGGGCGACGCCTACGATCCGGCCCTGCGCGAGCTGGACTCGGTGGTGCTGTCGGCGAAGCCGGGGGATCTCGCGGGGCTGCCCATCACCATCTCGACGGCGGCCAAGTGGGCGTGGGTCAAGGACGTGGAGCCCTGGGAGCACGCCATCGTGGACGAGGCGTACCAGATGCGGTCGGACGCGCTGCTGGCGGTGGCCGGGCTGTTCGACCGGGCGCTGTTCGTGGGCGACCCGGGGCAGCTGGACCCGTTCAGCGTGGTCGGCGCCGAGCAGTGGGCGGGCCTGTCCTACGATCCTTCGGCCTCGGCGGTGTCCACCCTCCTCGCGCACAACCCGGACCTGCCGCAGCACCGGCTGCCCGTGTCCTGGCGGCTGCCGGCTTCGGCCGCGCCGCTGGTCTCCCGCGCCTTCTACCCGTACACGCGGTTCCGCAGCGGTACGGGCCCGGGCGAGCGGCGGATGTCCTACGGGGTCGCGGGCGACGGCTCGGGCCCCGACCGGGTGCTGGACGAGGCCGCCGAGTCGGGGTGGGGGCTCCTCGAACTGCCGGCCCGGCACACCCCGCGCACCGACCCGGAGGCGGTGCGGGCGGTGGCCCTGGTGGTGCGCCGGGCGCTGGACCGGGGTGCGGTGACGGAGGACGAGCAGGCGGGCGGCCCGTCCCCGCTGACGGCGGACCGGATCGCGGTGGGCACCGCGCACCGGGACCAGGCGGCGGCGGTCCGCTCGGCGCTGTCCGCGCTCGGGGTCACGGGGGTCACCGTGGACACGGCCAACCGGCTCCAGGGCCGCGAGTACGACCTCACGGTGGTCCTGCACCCCCTGTCGGGCCGCCCCGACGCGACCGCCTTCCACCTGGAGACGGGCCGGCTGTGCGTCCTCGCCTCCCGGCACCGGCACGCCTGCGTGGTGGTGGCCCGGGCGGGGATAGCGGAGCTCCTGGACGCCCACCCGTCCTCGGACCCGGTGCAGCTGGGCGTGACGATGAAGTTCCCCGACGGCTGGGAGGCCAACCACTCGGTCCTGGCCCACCTGGCCGAACACCGGGTGGTCTGGCGGCCCTAGGCCGTCTCTCGGCAGCCCGGCTCAGCGGGTCTTGCGCTCCACGCCGAGGCGGGTGCGGAGCAGCTCGCCCACCTCCGCGAAGGTGCGCAGCTGATCCGGGGTCAGGATGTCGATGAGGTGGCGGCGCACCGATTCCACGTGGAGCGGGGCGGCCGTCATGATCGTGGTGACGCCCTGCTCGGTGAGCACCACCTCGGCGCCGCGCCCGTCGTCGGGCACCTCTTCGCGGCGGACGATTCCGCGCTGCTCCATCCGGGTGAGCTGGTGGGAGAGCCGGCTGCGGGACCACTGCATGAGGACGGCGAGGGCGCTGATGCGCATGCGGTGGCCGTCGGTGGAGCCGAGGACGGACAGCACGTCGTAGTCGGCTTCGGAGAGCCCGCTGTCCTGGGTCAGATCCCGCGCGATATCGGCGTTGACCAGCGGGAACATCCGCCGCCAGGCGTACCAGGCCTGCTGTTCGGGCTCGCTGAGCCAGCGCGGCGCGCTCTCACTCTCGTTCGCGGTCATGGTCGAAGTCTAGACCGGTACGTGACACGTCACCTATCTGGTTGACACGTCACCCATCCCTGCGCTCTCATAGGTGACACGTCAACAAAACTGTCCCGGACGCGAGGAGCCCGCCATGAACCCCCGCCCGATCCGCCTGCACGTCATCTCCGCCTCCGTCCGCCCCACCTCCGCCGCCCGCCCTCTGGCCCGCTGGGCCGCGGCCCAGGCCGACGAGCAGGGGCGCTTCGAGGTCACCCCCGTCGATCTCGCCGAGATCGCCCTGCCCTTCCTGGACGAGCCGGAGTACGCCTCCACCGGGATCTACGCCCACCCCCACACCCGCGCATGGAGCGCCCTGGTCGACTCCGCCGACGCCTTCCTCTTCGTGCTGCCGATGTACAACGGCGGTTTCACCGCCCCCTTCAAGAACGCCGTCGACTTCCTCTACCGCGAATGGCAGGGCAAGCCCGCCGGGCTGCTCTCCTACAGCGACGGCGGCTCCGGCGGCGCCCCGGCCGGCCGGATGCTGCGCCCGGTGCTGCAGGCCGTCGGCATGGTGCCCACCGGGGCCTCGGTGGCCGTCCCGGGGATCGCCGGGCTGGTCGCGACGGGGGCCTTCCGGGCCCCGGAGGGCGTCACGGACGAGCTGGCGGCCGTACTGGACGAGCTCGCGGCCCTCGCGAGGACGCCGGTCTGCGCCTGACGGGCCCGGTCAGCGTGTGACGGGCCCGGCCGACCCGTGACGGGCCCCGGTCAGCGCGCGAGGAGCGCCCCGCTCAGGTGGTCGTACGCGGCGTGCGCGTGCAGCCGTACGCCCGTGATCAGGGCGGCGTCGTCGGCGTAGAAGGCGGGGTGGTGGTTGCCCACCAGGCCCCGGCCGCCGGGGACGGGCACCGGTTCGCCGCTCGCCGGGTCCAGGGCGGTGTCCTGGACGCCGAGCATCACGTACAGCCCGCCGAAGCGGGTGATGAACTCGGATACGTCGTCGTAGCCGAGCGTCCCGCCGACCTCCACCACCCGGTCCGCGCCCGCGACCCGGCGCAGGGTGGGCAGCGCGGCCTCGACCCAGGCCGGGTCGTTGCGCACCGCGGGCACGTCCTGGAGCAGTTCTACGGTCGCGGAGGCCCCGTAGGCCCCGGCCGTGTGCTCGGCCAGCGCGGTCAGCCGGGCTTTGACCTCGGGCATGTCCCGCTCCTCGGCGCAGCGGATCGTGCCCCAGAGAGTGACCGTTTCGCCGATGACGTTGTACCGGCCGACGTCCTCGATGTGGCCGATGGAGACCGTCACCGGGGAGAACGCCGAGACCTGGCGGTAGAGCTGGCCGATCCCGGTCAGCAGCGCCCCGACCGCGGGCATCGGGTCGACCCCGTACCAGGGCGACGAGGCGTGGGCCTGGCGGCCGGTGACGGTGACGCGGACCAGGCAGGAGGCCCCGTACATCGGGCCGGACTTGTAGCCCACCCAGCCCTTGGGGTGCGGGGTGACGTGCATACCGAAGGCCATGGTGGGGACGGGATCGGCGAAGGCCCCCTCGGCCACCATCAGCCGCGCCCCGCCCTCCTCGTCGACGGGCGGGCCCTCCTCGGCGGGCTGGAACACGAACAGCACGGTTCCGGGCAGCCGTTCCCGTACCCGTACGTCGGCCAGTGCGCGCGCCGCTCCGAGGAGCATCGCGGTGTGGCAGTCGTGGCCGCAGGCGTGCGAGGCCCCGCCGGTGGCGGCGAACTTCGCCCCGCAGCGGTCGGGGACGGGCAGTGCGTCGATGTCGGCCCGCAGCGCCGCCACCCGGTCCCCGGGCAGGCCGCCGCGCAGCACCCCGACCACCCCGTGCCCGGCGATGCCGGTCCGCACCTCGTCCAGCCCGAACCCGGCGAGCTCCCGCGCCACCAGCCGCGCGGTGGCGGCCTCACGGTTGGGCAGCTCCGGATTGCGGTGCAGATGACGGCGCCAGCCGATCACCTGCTCGATGCCCTCGTCACAGAGCCGGTCCAGCTCCTCGTGCACACCTTTGGCCATACGTACGTTCTAGCCCACGCACCGGGACCCTCGGGCGCCCTTGCGCGAAGCTGGACAATGGACGGTGGCCAGAGAGCTTTCCGGCACGGAAGCTTCCCCCACGTCCAGCAGGAGGACACGCATGGCAGAGCCCGAGCGGACCGCGCGGAGGCTGCGGCCCGCGCAGTTGCTCTTCGAGCCGTCGGAGACCGTCACGGACCCGGAGCACTTCTTCGACCTCGAGTCGATCGAGGACCCCCGGGAGCTGCTGGCCCGGGCGACGGAGCTGACCCTGGCCTTCCGCGCCGCGCAGGAGCGGGCGGTGGAGTTCCAGGCGGTGGCGGCGGCGCAGCTCGCGGATCCCCGGCGGTTCGACCGGCTGCCGGCGGCGGCGATCGCGGAGCAGGCGGAGTGGACCGAGGACTACGCCCGCAAGATGATCGAGTTCGGCGAGTCCCTGCTGCGCGGAACCGCCCCCGAGGGCGCCTGAGGACACGCCCGGCCGCACCCTCCGGTCTACGCGACCCTGGCATATGCGGGGCGCAACATACCCCAGTCCCACCCACCCTGTCCCGGTTTCCCGTAACTCCCGGAGATCGGTCCGCTACCCCGGGTAGACCTGGGCATATGACGACGATGACCGGCTGCCCCGCGCTCGACCCGCGGACGACGACCGCTTCCGCGACCCACGTCACCCCGGCCGGCGCCGCCTGGCTGGCCTCGGCCTCCGCCCGGCCCGCCGGCACGCTGGCGGCCTGGCAGGCCCGGCCCACCGCGCCCGCCGTGCTGCCCTGCGGGACCGCCTTCGACGTCGTCAACGTCCCCCTCGTCCTCGGCCGCCGGATGCTCGACCTGCTCTGGGCCGAGGGCCCCGGCTCCGGGCCGGCCGCCGTGCACCGCGGGCGGACCCTGCTCTTCGCGGCCCCCGGCACCGCCCACCGGCTGCCGGCCCTGCTGGCCTGGGAGGAGTGGAGCACCCCCGTGCCCGCCCCGCTCTGCCACGGCCCCGGCGACGCCGTCACCGTGCCCCCGCTGACCGCCGACGGGGGACCCTCGCGGTGGCTCGTGGCCCCCGACACCCGGCTGCCGTGGCTCCCCGGGCCGGAGGCTCTGCTGTGGGCGTTCGTCCGTGCCACCCGAGCTGCGGATATCGATTTTTCCGATCGCCGGTCGGGGTGCTAATGTCTTCCTCGTCACCAAGCGCCGCTAGCTCAGTTGGTTAGAGCAGCTGACTCTTAATCAGCGGGTCCGGGGTTCGAGTCCCTGGCGGCGCACAGACGGAGAAAGGCCCCCACACAAGTGGGGGCCTTTTTCGTGTCCGGGATCCAGCCTTGACCTCAACCTTGGTTGACGTACGAGAGTCGTGTCATCGAACGGCGAGACGGTGAGACGGGGAGATTCCGATGACACAGCCCACGATTCTGGTGACCGGCGCGACCGGGAAGGTCGGCGGCTCGGTCGTCGCCCAACTGCACGCGGCGGGCGTGCCCGTACGGGCGCTCGTGCGCGGGGAGTCGGACTTCCCGGAGGGCGTGCGGGCCGTGCGCGGCGATCTCGGTGATCCCGCGTCGCTGGGCGCGGCTCTGGAGGGCGTCGACGCGGTCTTCCTGGTGTGGCCCTTCCTGAGCCCCGAGGGCGCGTCGGACGTGATCGACGCGATCGCGAAGCACGCCCGGCGGGTGGTGTACCTGTCGTCCGCCGGGGTGGGGAACGAGCAGGAGGAGCCGGGCGAGGCGATCACCGTGTTCCACACGGAGCTGGAGCGGCTGGTCGAGGCCTCGGGGCTGGAGTGGACGGCGCTGCGGCCCACCGGGTTCGCGAGCAACACGCTGGGCTGGGCGGAGGAGGTCCGCACCACCGGTGCGGTGCGGGCGCCGCTGGCGGCGCTGGCCCGTCCGCTGATCCACGAGGCGGACATCGCCGCGGTCGCCGTCCGGGCGCTGACGACCGACGCCCTGCTCGGCGCCCGCCCCCTGATCACCGGGCCCGAACTGGTCACCCAGGAACAGCAGGCGGCCCTCATCGGGGAGGCGATCGGGCGACCGGTGCGGTTCGAGGAGATCACCCTGGACGAGGCCGCCGAGCAGATGAGGGCCTCGGGCTACCCGGCGGAGCTGGTGGCGGCCGTACTGCCGGGCCAGGCGCGGCTGCTCGCCGATCCGGAGCCGGTCACCGGTGAAGTGGAGCGCATCACCGGCGCCCCGGCCCGGCCCTTCCGCGCATGGGCGGTGGACCACGCGGCGGACTTCCACAGCCCTTCCGGCCCGCCCGCCGGATCCGCTACCGCGTGATCTTCACCGTGTACGCGCCCGACTGCGTGCGGTCCGCCACCTCCACGGTGATGCCCTCGCCGGGGACGGTGAAGGTCTCCCCCACCTCCAGCGGGGCGTCCGCCAGCGGCGGGTACACGGAGCGGTCCCAGCAGGCCTCGGTGTCGGGGTGCGCGTCCACGACCTCGATCGGCCCGCCGCCGGAGGCCGCCTCGTTGCGGACCCGGTAGACGAGGACCCCCTCGGTGCAGGTGTCCCCGTCGTTGCCGGCGGAGCCCCGCGCCTCGATGGCGATCGCGCTGCCGGGCCCCGTACGGACCACCGCGAGGCGGGTGCCGCCCGTGCCGCCCGGGCGCGGGGCCTCGGACAGCGGCTGGAGGGTGTGCAGGGAGGAGCCGGTTCCCACGCAGTCCACCTGGGAGGCGTCCAGCCAGCCGAGCTTCCACTTCTGCCAGGCGAAGAGGTCCGGGGCCATGCCGAACTGGCTGCCCATGACGTCCCAGTCCCCGACGTACGTGTCCCAGTCGCCCTTGCCGTCGGAGGGCCGGTGGTAGAGGTCGGGCAGGTCGAAGACGTGCCCGGTCTCGTGGGCCAGCACGTTGCGGTCCGGCGGGTGCTTCTCGAAGACCGTGACGATGCGGCGCAGGTCGGCGCCGTCGGCCCGGATCGGCTGCTCGAAGTTGACGACCTTGGTGGCGTCGGAGTCCACGCCCGGCGCGTCCGGGTCGGCGACGAAGTAGACGACGTCGTACCGGCTGAAGTCCACCGACGGATCGGCGCCGGCCACCGCGTCGCGGAGGTAGGCGGCCCGGTCGGCCGGGGCCCAGTCGCGCTGTATCCCGTAGGCGGCGGACGGCTTCGGCATCTGGATCCACTGCTTCTGCGGGTGCGGGACCAGCCGGAAGCGGCCGTAGGAGGCCCGCTCGAAGAACTCGCTGGTCGCCGGGAAGTAGTCGGCGGTGAGCTGCTCGGTGGTGAGGGTGGTGCGGTGGTCGGGGAAGGAGAGGAAGACCATGACCGCGTTCAGGGTGCGCTCGGGCTTGGGGTAGGCGCCGTTCCAGCTGTCCAGGCCCAGGGAGTGGTGGGCCGCGGTACGGGTCAGCGCGCAGGGTCCGGCTCCGGGATCGGCGACCGCGGGGCCCGCGACGAGCGACATGGCGGCGAGCGCCGTCAGGGAAGTGAGCGCCGCCGCCGTGGTTCGCATGCGGGAGCGGTCCACTCCCCCGGGTGTCTGCTGTCGCGGCACATCGACCTCCGGTGGTGGATTAGTACCTGTTCATCCACCTTGAGGCGATTGTCTTATTAATGCCCTGTTCCGCTGCCCCACACGAGTGAGCACTAGGGCAAGCCAGTGACGCCGGGTTTCGCACACGTGCCTACGGAAAGTCACGACCGATCAGGTCGGGTCAGCGGTGGGCGTCGCATGCTCACAGCCGCGCAGAAACGGTCATTCGCCGTCAGGGCGACGATCCGTCATCACGCCGAACTCCCGCGTCCCGCACGGCGTCGCCGCTGGATAGGGCCGTCCGGGAGCCTCTATGATCGGCACACTTTCCTGCACGGACACTCACACGCACTGCGGGAGCCAACGGTGAGCGGAACCCCAGATGGAACCGGTTCGGCGGCCGACAGCATCCGACCGGCCATGACGCAGCGTCACCCAGCGACGTCGGCGGCGACGGCAACCCCGGAGCGCGCGGACCACCGCGCCGACCACCAGGCCGACTACCGGGCCGCCTTCAACGCGGCCCACCTCCCCATGGCCGTCGTCGACCGCACCGGCCACATCGCCGGAGCCAACCACGCCCTCGCCGCCCTCCTCGGCTCCGAGCCGCACCTGCTCGCCGGGCAGTCCGCCGCCGACCTGGTGGACCTGGCCTCCGAGGCCCGGACCTGGCACGCCTACCAGGAGGTGCTGCGCGGCCGGCAGGCCCGGCTCCGCTGCACCCGCCGCCTCAAGCACCCCGACGGGCACTCCCTGTGGACCGAGATCACCCTCGGCCCGGTCCCCGGCACCGACGCCGGTGACGTCCTGCTCTCCGTCGCCGACATCAGCGACCGCCGCGACCTCCAGGCCCGGCTGCGCCACCTCGAGATGCACGATCCTGTGACCCGGCTGCCCAACCGGGCCCTGTTCTTCGAGCGGCTCTCCGCCGCCCTGGAGGCCTCCTCGTACGGGCAGAGCGGCACGGGCCGGATCGGGCTGTGCTACCTGGACCTCGACGGGTTCAAGGCCGTCAACGACACCCTGGGCCACCGGGTCGGCGACCGGCTGCTGACCGCCGTCGCCCAGCGGCTCACCCAGTGCGCCGACCAGTCCGGCTACGGGCGCACCGGCGGCCACCTGGTGGCCCGGCTCGGCGGCGACGAGTTCGCCCTGCTGGTCGAGGAGTCCACCGGCACCGAGCAGCTCGCGGACCTGGCGCGCAGCGTCCTGGCCGCCGTACAGGAGCCCTTCGACCTGGCCGGTCAGCGGCTGGCGGTCTCCGCGTCCATCGGGGTGGTGGAGCGGGCGGCGGCCGGCACCTCGGCGACCGGCCTGATGCAAGCCGCGGACACGACGCTCTACTGGGCCAAGGCGGACGGCAAGGCCCGCTGGACCCTCTTCGACCCGGAGCGCAACGCCCACCGCATGACCCGCCAGGCCCTGTCCTCCACGCTCCGCCCGGCCGTGGAGCGCGGCGAGTTCACGGTGGAGTACCAGCCGCTGGTGGACCTGGAGAGCGGGGCGGTGCGCGGGGTGGAGGCCCTGGTCCGCTGGAACCACCCGCAGTTCGGCACGCTGACGCCGAATCGGTTCATCGGAATTGCCGAAGAGGACGGATCCATCGTCCAGTTGGGCCGCTGGGTGCTGCGGACCGCCTGCCGGCAGGCCCGGCGCTGGCAGATCGAGCAGCCCAGCGACTCCCCCGTCTTCGTCTCCGTCAACGTGGCCGTACGCCAGGTCTGGGACTCCGACCTCGTCGGCGACGTCGCCGAGATCCTGGCCGAGACCGGCCTCGCACCCCAGCTCCTCCAGCTCGAACTGACGGAGTCCGCCGTCATGGGCTCGGCGGGCCGCCCGCTCCAGGCCCTCCAGGCCCTGAGCGACATGGGGGTGCGGATCGCCATCGACGACTTCGGCACCGGCTACTCGAACCTCGCCTACCTCAGCCGCCTGCCCGTCTCCGTCCTCAAACTGGACGGCTCCTTCGTCCGCGGCTTCCGCTACGAGGAGGGCTCCCACCCGAACCCGGCCGACGAGACCATCGTCGAAGCCCTGGTCCAGCTCGCACACCGGCTGGGCCTGACGGTCACCGCCGAATGCGTGGAGACCGCCGGCCAGGCGGCCCGCCTGCGGCGCGTCGGCTGCGACACCGGCCAGGGCTGGCTCTACTCCCGCGCGGTGGCCCCGGAGGTCATCGCCGACATCATCGGCCGACAGCTGGCTGCCGCCGCGGGTGCAGGTACGAACCCCGGGCAGCCGGAGGGGCCCGCCCCGCACCCGGAGATCTGAGTCAGAGACTCCGCACGAAGGCGCCGAAGGCCTCCGGCGCGATGGTGAAGGCGGGGCCGTCGGGCCGCTTGGAGTCGCGGACGGCGACCCGGCAGGGCTGGGCGGCGATCTCGACGCACTCGCCTCCGGTGGTCCCGCTGTACGAAGCCTTGCGCCAGGCGACGGTGCCGAGGGGGGCACACTCGACGCACTCGCCGCCGGTGTTGCCGCTGTAGCTCGACTTACGCCACGCCGCGTTGGTCAGGTTTCGGCTGGTGCCCATAGCGTTCCTCCATTACGCGGATGATCAATGCCGCCGATTCCTCCACTGAGAGAGCAGCGGCCTGCAGGTGAGCGTAACGAAGCGCGGCTTCCTTCACCGTGTCTGGGTTGGCGGTCATGCGCCCGGAAATGAGGTCCTCCGAGTAGACGATGTCCGGATCACCGTCGAACCTCATCGCGGTGAACGAGCCGATAAGACTTGCGTGTTCACCGGCCGAGAACGGCAGGACCTGAATCCTGACCCAGCGCCTACCCCGGAAGCTCAAGAGATGATCGAGCTGCTCCCTCATGACGTCCCGGCCGCCGATCGGCCGGTAGAGGGCGGCTTCATCCAGCACTACCCACGCCATGGGCGGACGGACCCGGTCCAGGAGCCTCTGGCGTTCCAGGCGGGCTGCGACCAGATCGTCCAGGTCATCCGGTAGACCCGTGGCCAGTACGGCGCGTGCGTATCGGGGTGTCTGCAAGAGCCCGTAGACCAACTGAGCCTGATACGTGGAGATGAATGCCGCCCTCGCCTCCATCTCCGCGTACGCCTGGAACCAGTGCGGCAGCTGGCTGCGTAGGACCAGACCCACCAGGCGGGAGAAGTGCCCGTCCGTGCCCAGCGCAGCGTCGAGCCGCTCGGAGAAGTCCCGGGTCGGCACCCGTTTCCTGTTCTCGATCATGCCGATCAGCGAGCCCGTGCAGTAGATGATGTCGCCCAGCTGCTGCTGCTTCAGCCCGGCCGCTTCCCGTAGGCGGCACAGCTCGTAGGCGTAGTAATCCAGCGGCGAGGCGCTGGGATCGAGAGCGCGGATGTTGACCATGGGCGGTCCCCCCATGTGAACGCGTGCGGATCCACTCGTTGCCGAGCGTAGCGACCACCACACGCTCCGGTACGGGGAATCCGGCAACCCGGATGTCCATCCGGCTGGCACCCGTTCGCACGGGGCGCACGCCGGATGGCCGCCCCTCCCCGGCCGTTCGTAGCGTCGGTTCATGATCTTCCGTCGCTTCTGGTTACCGACCGCGCTGCTGGCGCTGACCCTGTCCTCCCTCCCATCCGTCGCGGCCTCGGCCGCCCCGCGTCCCTCCGACACCGGCTGGTCCCTGCAACGCGATGCCGACGCGCTGCGGGACACCGGGGTCACCGGGGTCGCGGTCCGGCTGGACGCCCCGGGCGGGACCGTCACGGCCCGCTCCGGGGTGGCGGACCTGGTCACGCGGCGGCCGGTTCCGGAGGACGGCCACCTGCGGCTGGGCAGTACCACCAAGACGTTCGTCGCCACCGTCGTACTGCAACTGGTGGGCGAGAAGCGGATCTCCCTCGACCAGACGGTGGAGCAGCTGCTGCCCGGGGTCGTATCCGGCGCCGGACACGACGGCCGGGCCATCACCCTCCGCGATCTGCTGCGGCACACCAGCGGACTGCCCGAGTACATCTCCGACGTCTTCCCCGAGCCCACCGCCCGGGCCTACTTCGACAACCGCTGGCGCGCCTATCGGCCCGAGCAGCTGGTGGAGCTGGCTCTGCGCCACGAGCCCGACTTCCCGGCAGGCACCCGCTGGGCGTACTCCAACACGAACTACGTACTGGCCGGCATGATCATCGAGAAGGTCACCGGCCGCACCTGGGACCAGCAGGTCCACGAGCGCATCCTGCGCCCCCTCGGCCTCCGGCGGACCGCGACCCCCGGGACGTGGCCCTTCCTCCCCGGCCCGCACTCCTCCAACTACCAGCAGTTCACCGCGAACGGCCCCCTGGTCGACACGACGCTCCCCTACCGCCCCTTCGACAGCGGGGCCGACGGCTCGATGACCGGTTCCGCCCGCGACCTCAACCGGTTCCTCTCCGCACTGGCCGGCGGACAACTGCTGGCCCCCGCCGAGATGGCCGCCCTGCGCGACACCGTTCCGGTGGGGCCGGACAGCGGTCACCCGGAGGGCACGCGGGACGGCCCGGGCCTGTTCTTCACACCTCTGTCCTGCGGTGGCGGATACCTCGGGCACGGCGGCAACGGCTTCGGATACGAAGTCCAGGCGGCGACGACCACGGACGGGCTGCGCACCGTCACCGTCTCCGCACACAGCCGCTCCGCGGACCCGCGGGTCGCGGCCCGCCAGGAGGACGCGGTGCGCACCCTCATCGATCGCGCCCTGTGCTGACACGACAGCCCCCGCACCCTGGGAGAGGGGTGCGGGGGCTGTCGGCGCTCGGCGCGGGGTGGGGGGATCAGCAGGCGCCGAGGTCCTTCCAGACACCCCATTCACCGGTGGTGCCGGGCACCTCGTTCTGCGTCCACCACTGGGCCTTGTACTTGCGGCCGTTGTACGAGACCTCGTTGCCACCGTTGTAGACGGTGCCGTGGACGTAGGCCGGAGCCGGGCAGCCCGAGGTGGGCGGCGTCGTCGGAGGCGTGGTCGGCGGCGTGGTCGGAGGCGTCGTGGGCGGGGTGGTGGGAGGCGTGGTCGGCGGGGTGGTCGGCGGCTGGGTGGCACCGCCGAGGGCGTCCGAGATCTGGTTCAGCAGGGTCGCGTTGGCGTCCAGGCCGAGCAGGGAGTACATCATCGCGCCGGCCAGGCCGCGCTGCTTGCCGTAGTCGACCCGGGCCTGGATGGACTTCTGGTTGAGGCCGGTGAAGAACTCGCCGTCCTTGTAGAAGTACGAGGCCTTGGCCTGGTCGTCCCAGAAGGTGGTCGCCGGGTTGTCGACGATGCCGCCGAGCTCCTTGTAGAGCGCGATGCCGGCCTGCTGGCTGGTCGGACGGGCGCCGGAGGCCTGGGAGGCGGGCTGGGCGAGGCCGTTGGTGGTGCCGGGCTGCACGCCCTTCCAGCCGCGGTAGTAGAACTCGTAGCCCAGGACCAGCTTGTTGGCGGGGAAGCCGCCGGTGATGCCGTAGGCCGAGTTGCCGTCGATCCAGGAGTCGATGGCGTTCTTGATGCTGTACTTCTCGGTGCCCGGAGCGATCGCGTCGGTCGGGTCGGCGGACGAGGGCAGCAGCGGGGACTGGTGGTACGTCGGGCCGTCCGAGTCCCAGGCGCCGTGCATGTCGTACGTCATGATGTTCGCGTAGTCGAGGTACGCGCCGATCTTGTCCGTCTCGATGTACTTGATCTTGTCCTGGCCGGCCGGGAGGGCGGAGGTCAGCAGGTACTTCTTGCCGCCGTTGGCCGCGCCGTGGGCGTCGAGCTGCTCGCGGAACTCCTTGAGCAGGAGCGTGAAGTTCTGCTTGTCCTCGGGGGCGTAGTGGTTGCCGAGGTGGCCGCCGGACGAGCCCGGGTACTCCCAGTCGATGTCGATGCCGTCGAAGATGCCGGCCGCGCTGCCCGCGCCGCCGTAGCCGCCCTCGACGGGCAGGTTGCCCTTGATGTACTGGTCGATGCAGGAGGAGACGAGCTTCTTGCGGGAAGCGTCGGTCTTGGCCGCGTCGCTGAAGTACTTCGAGTAGGTCCAGCCGCCGAGCGAGATGTTGATCTTCAGGTTCGGGTACTTCGCCTTGAGCTGCTTGAACTGGTTGAACACGCCGACGATCGGCTGGTCCCACTTGTCCGCGACGCCGCTGACGCTGTCGGCCGCGCTGAAGGACTTCTGGTAGTCGGCGTACGAGTCGCCCGCACCGTCACCGGCGTTGGGGTTGTTGTCGTCGCCCGCCGCCTTGTTCGCCTCGAAACAGGTGAGGTTGGTCGGGTGGATGTTGCCGAACGAGTAGTTGATGACGTCCAACTTGCTCGCTATGCCACGGGTGTCGAGGTGCTTCGGGTAGAAGGCGTTCCCGTACACGCTCCACTGGTCGTAGTAGGCGATGCGGACGTTGCCGGCCGCCGCGGTGGTACCGGCTTCGGCGGCCGAGGCGGTGGTGAGTCCCGCGAAGGCGGCCAGCGTCCCGCCGGCCAGCGCGGCCGTGGCGGCGGCCGCGATGAGGGATTTACGGATGTGCATGAACTGCCTCCGGGGAAGTGGGAGGGGAAGGCAAGACTTCAGGTGGGAGTAGTGATAGCGATCACTCCACCCCCGAGTCAATGGTTTGGACCAAAGAAGGACTAGACCACTCGCGACCCAGAACCCCACGTCAGCGACGTGGGACCCCACCAAAAATCGCCCGCCACCCGTGGTGACGAGCGATTTAAGGCTGACTTCATTCATGCTCCGGCAAGGTTTCGGCAACAAACCAGCCAAACTCCGGATGTCAGGTCGTGTGAGCCGGTCAGGGCCCGCTGTACACCCGTGAACCCTTCCGAACGGGTCCGCGCCGGCGGCAGAATCACCGGATGATCGGCAACCGCATCACCCATCGCGTCGTGGACGGCGTCCGCATCCCGGGCACCTGGCGGCCCATCTTCATCCGCAACGGTCGCTACTTCCTGACCGAGCTCTTCATCTACGCCGACGGGCTCATCGACTGCTGGGGACTGGTCACCCTCGAGGAGTTCGAGGAGAAGATCCGGACCGGCTGGGTGGCCACCGCCCTCCCGGACGGCGCCGAGGCGGCCGTACACGGGCTGGCAAGCTGGAAGTTCAGTGAGCCCCGGAACCAGCTCACCCCCGATCTGCTGGTCGCCGAAGTCCGCGACAGCATCGACCAGCTGAACAAGCGACCCGACTCCACGGGCCGCTGCCTGGCCGCCGTCGATGCCTTCCTCGCCGACCGGACGGAGGAGAACCGGGCCGCGGCCCGGACCGCATTCCTGGCCGTACCGGAAACGCAGCGCCGCTACACGCTGGGCGACATGGACAGCAAGGACTGGCCGCTGCGGGTCCTGGTGGCGGGTCCCGGCGGCCGGACGTACCTGCCGATCGACCCGCCCGTCACGCAGGAGGCGTACGACAGCGCCATCGCGTACTTCGAGCAGCGGGCCCGCTGGAAGGAGCAGCAGCGGACGCGTGTTCCGGCTGACGGCCCCGAGGTCCCGTACGCTCCCGCGGTCCACCTCGCCCACTCGTTCCGGAGCGAGCCCCTGACCGATCCCGGCCGGGTCGGCCTCCGCAACGAGTACCCCGCCCCGATCACGGTCGGCGGGATCGTCCACCCCTCTGTCGCCGACGCCTACTGGTCCCTGTCGATCGCTCCGCCGGGGACTCCCGCTGCGCCCGGCACGCTGGGCCGCGAGGGCTGGGAGCACGCCCGGACCGCCGTCATGACCGGCCTGCTGCGCGCCAAGTACGACCAGCATCCCGAGCTGGCCGAGATCCTGCTGGCGACGGGCGATGCCACCTTGGTCTACCAGGACATCGACTCAGCCTTCTGGGGAGAGAACGCCGGCCGGGGCCGCAACTGGACCGGCCGGCTCCTCGAACTCGTACGCTCCGAGCTGCACATGCGGCGGGCCGGGATCCCCGGGCTGTAGCGGGCTCCGGGCGCGGCCGGCTCAGGCGCCGAGGTCCGGCATGCCGTACGCGTCCGCGACCAGGGCGTACGAGCGGAGGCGGGCCTCCCCGGAGTGGGCGTTGGCGGTCAGCATCAGCTCGTCCGCGCCCGTCCGCTTCGCCAGGTCGTAAAGGCCCGCCGTGACCTCGTCGGGGGTGCCGTGGACCACGCTCGCGAGCCGGTCGTCCACGAACTCCCGCTCCAGCGGGGTGTACGGGTACGCCGCCGCCTCCTCGGGCGTCGGGACGAGCCCGGGGCGCCCGCTGCGCAGCCGGAGCATGGACAGCGCGCCGGTCAGCACCTGCGCGCGGGCCTCCGCGGCCGTGTCGGCGGCGAGGGCCGCGACTCCGATGACTGCGTACGGGGCGTCCAGGACGGCCGAGGGGCGGAAGGACTGCCGGTAGAGGTCGAGGGCGGGCAGGGTTCCGGCCGGGGAGAAGTGGTGGGCGTAGGCGAAGGGCAGCCCGAGTCCGCCGGCGAGGCGGGCGCTGAAGCCGGAGGAGCCGAGCAGCCACACCGGCGGCCGCCCGGCGGGCCCCTGGACGGGTCCCGGCACCGCGTGCACGCGGGCGTACGGGTGCCCGTCGGGGAAGTCGTCGTCGAGGAAGCGGATCAGCTCCGCGAGCTGCCGGGGGAACTCGTCCACGGCCTCGTCGCGGCGCCCGGGCCCGCGCAGGGCGGCGGCCGTGTTCCCGTCGGTGCCGGGGGCCCGGCCGAGGCCGAGGTCGATCCGGCCCGGGGCCAGGGCCTCCAGGGTGCCGAACTGCTCGGCGACGGCGAGCGGGGCGTGGTTGGGCAGCATGACCCCGCCGGAGCCGAGCCGGATCCGGGAGGTGTGGGCGGCGAGGTGGGCCAGGATCACCGCCGGGGAGGAGCTGGCGACCCCGGGCATCGAGTGGTGTTCGGCGACCCAGTGGCGGTGGTAGCCGCGCGACTCGGCGAGCCGGGCGATGGCGGCGCTGGTGCGCAGGGAGGCGTGGGCGGTGCTGCCGGCGCCCACGGTGACGAGGTCGAGCACCGAGAGCGGCACCGGCGCCCGGCCCCGGGCCGTCCCGCGGATCCCGTCGTGGTCGCCGCCGCCGGCACCGTCGCGGGTTCCGGATCCGTCGATCCCCTGCCCGGTACCCCTCGCGTCACTGAGCTCGCTCATCGTCTCTCCCGCTCCGTCCGCCCGTCCGTCCCGTCCTTACGGGAACCCGAACCGCGCGGCCGGTCCGGGCATTCCCGGCACTCTCGGACACCACCCATGACCTTGGCATATGCCAGTGGAGTAGATCCAGGCAGAGCGATGTGATTGAGCCATCAATCTCACCAACAGGCGCTCCACACGGGCCTCTTGATGGCTATCGTGTGAGAGCAAGCGGTAACAACCTGCTAGGGGGAAACCGTGGCGCTGAAGCCCGAGCCGACCGCGCCGTTCCACTCGGTGCAGTACGCCCTGCGCGTACTCGAAACGGTCGCCCGCCATACCGGCGGCGTGACCGACGTACAGATCGCGCGTGAGACCGGCCTGCCCGCGGTCCATCTCGCCCCCATGCTCCTCATGCTGCGCCGAGAGGGGTACGTACTGCAGGTGTCCGACGGCGCCTACGCCATAGGGGACTCACTCGTCCTCCTCGGCTCCGGCGTCGACCGCCAGCAGGCGCTGCAGGACAAGCTCCAGGACACCCTGGACCGGCTGCGCGACTCCGTCGGCGCCGCGGTCTACATCAGCCGGTACGTGGACGGCGAGGTCCGGATCACCCAGTTCGCGGACAGCCCGCGCACGCCCAAGGTCCACGAGTGGGTCGACTTCCGCTCGGCGGCGCACGCCAGCGCGGTCGGCAAGTGCCTGCTGACCCAGCTCGACCTGGACGGCCGCCGCGACCACCTGTCCCGGCACAAGATCGCCCGGCTGACCTCGAAGACCATCGTGAACGAGCGGATCCTCTTCTCGAAGCTGGACAGCCAGCCGGCCACGGTGCCCACGCTCGACCTGCAGGAATACGCGGTGGGCACGGTCTGCGCGGCCGTCCCGATCACCGCGGGAGCCTCGGTGGGCTGCCTGGCCCTGTCGCTGCCCGTGGAGCACGCCCACCGGCTGCGGGCCGCGGCCGACGTGCTGAACCGCAAGGCCGCGCCGCTGCTGCTGTCGCTCGCCCTCTGACTCAGCAGAGGTGGGGAGCCCGGAAAACACTTCGGGCGGTTCCCGGTGAACCGGAAACCGCCCGAAGGACAGGTGCGCCGCCAGGGACTCGAACCCCGGACCCGCTGATTAAGAGTCAGCTGCTCTAACCAACTGAGCTAGCGGCGCCTGCTGACAGAGAAAATACTACCTGCTCCTCCGGAGTGCTCAAAACCGCCTCCGGAGGCGGCGCGAAACCGCCCTCACCGCCCCAGCAGATCGGCCCGCCCCTGGGCCTCGTAGGCCGCCAGGAGCCCGGCCAGCGCCTCCGCGTCCAGTCTCCGGTACGCGTCCTCGCCCGGCGGCCGCCACCAGACCGGGTCGGTGGTCCGGAAGCCTTCGGAGCGCAGGGCGACCCGGTGGACCTTGTTGGTCGCGGTGGTCGGCATGGCGGGGACGACGCGTACGTAGCGCGGGGCCATCTTCGTGCCGAGGTCGGGCTGGGCGGCGAGGAAGGCCGCGAACCCCTGCGGGGAGAAGACGGCCCCCTCGCGCAGGGCCACGGCGGCCATCACCTGGTCGCCCGCCACCTCGTCCGGTACGGCGTACACGGCCACCGCGGCCGCCCGCGCCCAGCGGGCCAGGATGTTCTCGATCACCGCGGCGGCCAGGTTCTCGCTGTCCACGCGCAGCCGGTCGTCGGTGCGGCCTGCGAAGTAGAGGAAGCCGTCGGGGTCGCGGAAGAAGAGGTCCCCGGTCCAGTACCAGCCGTCGCGGGTGCGGGCGGCCTCCGCGTCGGGGTTGCGCCAGTAGCCCTCGAAGAGGCTGCGGCCCTTGTTGACCAGCTCGCCGATGGCCTCGGAGCCGTTGAGGAGCCGTCCGCGCGCGTCGAGGACGGCCGGCGGGCACTCGGTGCCCGTCTCCGGGTCGATGACGGCCAGGTCGTCGCCGGCGCCCGCGCGGCCCAGGGAGCCCGGCGGGGTGTCGGGGGTGCGCTGCACGGAGGCGCCGCCCTCGGTGGCCCCGTACCCCTCGACGAGGCGGACCCCGAAGCGCTCGGCGAAGCGCGCCGCGTCGACCGCGCCCGCCTCGGTGCCGAAGCCGAGCCGCAGGGTGTGCGTACGGTCGTCCGGGCGGGGCGGGGTGGCGAGGAGGTACTGCACCGCACGGCCGACGTAGGTGAAGTACGTCGCCTCGTAGGCCCGTACGTCGTCCAGGAACGCGGAGGCCGAGAAGCGGCGGCGCAGGGCCACGGCGGCCCCGCCGACGAGGGCGGGGAGCCAGTCGGCGATGACGGCGTTGCCGTGGAAGAGGGGCATGCAGACGTAGTGGACGTCGTCCGGGGTGACCGAAAAGTGCCGTGCGAGCGAGGCTCCGGCACCGGCCAGGCGGCCCTGGGTGCAGATGGCGGCCTTGGGGGCTCCGGTGGAGCCGGAGGTGAAGTAGAGGAGCAGCCGGGAGGCCGGGCCGGGGCCCGTTCCCAGGACGGCGTCGCCGGGCTTCGCGCCGGCGTACGGGGCGAGCAGGGCCGCGTACTCCTCCGTGTCCGTGACCAGGAGGCGTACGCCGGGCAGGTCGAGGCCGCGCAGGAGCGGGAGGTGGGTCCGCTCGGTCACCAGGATCCGGCAGTCGGTGTGCAGGATGTCGCGGGCCAGCTCGGGACCGCGCCGGGTGGGGTTGATCCCGGCGACGGCGGCCCCGGCGAGGGCCGCCGCGCCGAGCCAGAACGGGAACTCGGGGGTGTTGTCGAGCAGCACCCCGATGTGCGGCTCCGCCCCCGGCGGCAGCAGGTCGACGAGGAGCGCGGCGCGCGCCGCGGCCTCCCGGGCGGTCCGGTGGTGGCTGAGGACGCCGTCGGCGTACTTCAGACCGGGCCGGTGGTCGCCCCATTGGCTCGCGATGAGCTCCGCGACGGTTTCGGGTGTCGTCGTCCGCATGCCGCCGGAGAATAGCTGACGTCCCGTCAGAAATGAACGCCGTGGCGGGCCGCGACGGTCAGAACTGGACGTCGGAGCAGGAGTAGAAGGCCATCGGGGTGTCGTTGACGGTCCACACGGCGAGGATCATGTGCCGGCCGGTCTTGCCGCTCGGCATGGTGCCCTGGTGGACGGTGGTCATGGCGGGGCGGGCGCCGTTGTAGGCGACCGTGAGGAAGGGCTGCGGGTCGAGGGCGGCGCGGGTGAGCGGCTTGGTGGAGTCCCAGCCGTTCTTGGTGACGTAGTACCGGAAGTCGGTGGCGGAGTGGTTCGCGGTGAACTGCCAGCGGAAGGAGTAGCTCTGCCCGCTGGTCACCGGGGTGGCCGGCCAGGCGCCGCCGCGCGGGTCGTCGAGCTGGGCGAACTGCGTGTTGCCGCCCGCACATATGCGGCCGTCGGCGGGACCGGCCGCCGGGAAGCCCTTGAAGCCCTCGACGCTCTGCGGCTCCCACTGGATGGGACCGCAGTCGGAAACGGTCTTGTTGGCACAGAGCTTCTGGCGGCTGATCGGGGTGTCGGTGTACCCGTGGCTGCTGGCCGTGGGGGCCGTGACGAGCGCGAGGGCGGCGACGACTCCGAGGCCGACGGTGGTGGCGGTGGCCGTGGCGGCGGCCCGCTTGGTTCTGGGCATGCGGAAGGAACGCATGAGGCTGGGGCTCCTTGAACGTGGGGGGGGATGTCCGGAGAGAGCGTGCGCACGCGCGGGGATGGGCCGTACCGGTTTCGGCGGCACGGCCCGTTCGCGAGCTCTGCTTTAGGTCTAGACCAAGTCCCACAGTATTGACGGGAGTTGTCCCTGTCCAGACCAATGGAAGAACGGATGGTCCGGTCCACCCGGATTCCACCCGTTCTCCCGTCGGACCGGCCCCGGCCGGTGAGGGCTACTCCGAGCGGCCCGTGTAGAAGGCGACGGTCAGGTCCTTCACGAGGGCCTTGCGCTCGTAGTCGTCGAGCTCCACGATCCCCCGCGAGGTGAGCCGGTGGACCGTGTCGTCCACCGCGTCGACCACCGAAGTCAGCACGGTGTCCCGGTGCTTGGCGTCGATCGCCGCGACCCGGCGGCGGCGCATGGCGTCCGCGACCTCCGGGGCGTACTCGATCCGGGTCGGCTGCGCCGAGAACACCTCCACCCCGACCGCCTCGGTCTCGGCCGCCAGCATCCTGGTCAGCGCGTCACCGACGGCTTCGGCGTCGCGCAGGGTCGGGGCGTCCTCGTGGAAGGCGTCGGCGGGGAGCTGGGACAGGACCCGGGCCATCGCCGATTCCACCTGCTCGGCGAGGTAGTCGACGTGGTCCTCCACGGCCAGGGTCGCCCGGGCGGTGTCCTTGACCTGCCAGACCACCTGGACGACGACCTGGAGGGCGAGGCCGCCCGAGTCCACGGCGGGCATCGGGTCGCTGCGCCAGTGGCGCAGCCGGACGTCGACCCGGCGGCGCAGCAGGAGGGGGCTGATCCAGGTCAGGCCGGTACGTCGGACCGTGCCGCGGTAGCGGCCGAAGAGGGTGAGCACCCAGGCGTGGCCGGCCCGGCCCCGGCCCAGACCGCCGAGGGCGAGGAGGGTCACCACCCCGAGGAAGGCGAGCGGCGGCCAGAACCGTGCCTGCAGTCCCCGGTACGGGCGGGGCTCCGCGCCGAACGCCGCCGCGAGGGAGTCGGGGACGGCCCCGGCCCGCCAGAGCACGACCGCGCAGCCGGCGAGGGCGATGCCGCCGACGGTCACCGCGATCCAGCCGGGCAGCACCGGGCCGTGGTGCTCGTGCAGCCGGTCGTCGCCCCGGGGGACGCGGCGGCCGGGGGCGGAGCGGGGCTTCGGGCGGGGCTCCGCCTTGGGCTTCGGCTGCTCCTGCGTCTGCTGCCGCTTCGGCTGCGGCTGGGCGGCGCCCCGGAACGGCAGGTGCACCGGCACCTCCGTCACCGCGACCCCGCGTGCCGGGGCGACCCGGGGCAGGTCCTGCGTGTCGTCCTCCCCGATCCGCGCCACGGCCCGGGCCACGACCTCGGCGACCTCGGCGCCGTCGGCGATGCCGGGCCCGGGCACGATGCCGCCGGGTGCCGGCGCGGGGACGGACCAGGTCAGCTCCCGGGCTGCCTCTTCCTGCTCGGGCAGGTCCCGTACGGGGGCCGGATCCGCGGACCCGGCCTCCGGCGCGGGCGCCGGGACCGCGTGCTGCGGGGCGCGGCCCTGCTCGGGGGACGAACCGCCCTGTCCGGGCAGGTCCCAGGCGGCGGGCGGACCCGCGTGCCGGGGGCCGCGCGGGGCGGCCGGGGGCCAGACCTCGTCCTGCGGGTGCGGCCGGGCGGTTTCCGCGCCGGGGGTCCGCAGCCGGAGCGTCTCCACGGGCGGCTCGGCCTGCGCCCGCGCCGCCGGTACGTCGCTGCGCGCACCCTCCCCGCCCCGCCCGGCCTGCGCCACCGCACCCACGGCGACGAGCCCGTCCGCGTCCCGACCGCCGCCGGCCGGCACCGCGGCCGCGACTCCATCACGCGCGGGACCCGCCGCCCGGACTTCCCCGCGCACGGGACCGGCCGACCCGGCTTCCCCGCGCACGGGACCGGCCGACCCGGCTTCCTCGCGCACGGGGCCGGCCGGCTCGGCCGCCGGCGCCCAGCCGATCGGCCCGGCCCACCACCCGGTCCCGGCCGCCGCGGGCGGTGCCGCCGACACGGAGGAAACCTCTGCCCCCGCCGCCTCGGAGAACCCGGTCCACCCGGCCCCGACCGGCTCGGGCACGGCCAACAGGTGTGCGTCCCGCTCGGCAACGGCCTCTGCCGTCCCGGCGCCGACCCGCACGGCTCCGGCCGGCACCGGCTCAGCCCGGTCGGGCGCGACCGACAGGTGTACGCCCCCGTCGGCAACGTCCCCGGCCAACCCGGCGCCAACCGGCACAGCTGCGGCCAGGGCCTGCTCACCCCGGTCGGCCACGACCAACAGGTGTGCGTCCCGCTCGGCGTTGGCTCCGGCCCCTGCCGTCCCGGCACCAACCGGCACAGCTGCGGCCAGGGCCTGCTCACCCCGGTCGGGCACGGCCGACCAATGCGCGTCCCGCTCGGCCCCGGCGGCGGTCGGCACGGCGCCGACCGGCACCGGCCCGGCCCGGTCGGGCCCGGCCGACAGGTGCACGTCCCCATCGGCAGCGGCCCTCGCCCCGGCCAGCCCTGCGCCGACCGGCATGGCTACAGCCAGCGCCGGCTCGCCCCGCTCGAGGACGGCCCGCTCGGGGACGGCCCGCTCCGTGTCGGTTCCGGCGGGGACCCACCCCGCCGCGGCCGGCGCGGGCTCGGCCCGCTCGGCGGCGGTCCCGGCTGCAGTCGGCGCGGCTGCCGCCGCCACTGGCGCGGCCCGGTCGGGCACGGTCCGCTCGGGCGCAGCCCACTCGGCGGTGGTCCCGGCGGGAACCCGCCCCGCCTCGGCCGGGGTGGGCTCGGCGCCGGCCCCGGCGGCGGTCGGCGTGGCTGCCGCCGCCACCGGCGCGGCCCGGTCGGGCCCGGCCGGCGCAGGCGCGGCCCCGGCCGGGGTCCAGTCCGGCGTGACCCGCGTGGGCTCCGCGTGCGGGGTCTGCTCCTGGTCGGCCCCGGCGCCCGCCTGCCCGGGGCCCGGCGTCGAGGCTGCGGACGGCGCGGGCGGAGCCCCGTAGGGCTCGGTGTGGTCCGGTGTCGCCGAGGGGTGGGCGGGCGACGGCTGGGCGCCCTGGTCGGGGGCGGCCCCCGACGCCTCCCACCCGGCGGCGGCCGGGGCGGGCTCGGGGTGGGCCCCCGCGACCGTGGCCGGGCGGGGGGTGGGGTGCGGGGGGATCTCGAAGGTGCCTGTGGTCGATGTCGTGCGCGTGGGGTACATCGTTGCCTCCGTCATGCGAACAGCCGGCGCCAGGTTTCCGGGCCCGGGTAGCCGTCGGCCTCGGCGCCGCGCCAGCCCTGGGCTCGCTGGAACGCCTCGACGTTGCGGCGGTCGGCCTCGCCCCAGCGGGGGCCCGGTCCGGACCGGTAGTGCTTGCCGTAGCCCTTCTTGACCAGCTGGCGGCCGAGGGCGGTGATGGACGGGTGGGACGCGCCCGGCCGGAAGAAGGACGCCCCGGGGAAGGCGGGCTTGCCCGCCGGGCCGGGGGCGCCGCCGGTGGTCGGCGGGATGTCCTTGCCCTGGCGCTGGGCGAGCAGCCGCCAGGTGTGCGCGCCCGGGATGCCGTCGGCGTCCGCGCCCGTCCAGCCCTGGGCGCGCTGGAAGGCCTCGGTCGCCTGCCGGTCGGCGTCGGTCCACTTCGTGCCGACGCCCTTGGGGTAGAAGCGCAGGCCGCCGCGGTCGGAGAGCATCCGGCCGAGCTGGGCCACGTAGGCGTTGTCCGCGCCCGGCCCGAACTTCGACGCACCGGGGAAGGTGGCCGAGACGCCCCCCGTTCCGCCCGGCGCGGGCGGCTCGCCGGTGACCGGGGGCTCGGGAACGACTCCGCCCACCACCCCGTTGAAGCGGTACGGGACGTACTTCACGGCGTTGTTCCAGTAGCCGTACGGGGTGGCCTGCTTCCGCGTGATCGGCCGCGTCTGCTCGTAGGCGACGTAGTGCGTGCGCGTCTCGTCCACCCACCCGCCGAAGAGCACGACGTGCGAGCCCTTGTTGGGGTCGGCCGGGTTGTGGAAGAGCAGCATGTCTCCGGGGAGCAGCTCGTCCTTCGTGATCCGGGTGGCGAACTTGTCGAGGCTGCCGGTCCATTCGTTGGTGCCGAGGTTCCACGCCATCGAGACGAAGCCGGAGCAGTCCTGCCGGTACCCGTCCGACCAGTACTGCTCCATGCTGTACGGGACCTGCGCGTCCAGCCACAGCTTCGCCCGGTTGATGATCGTCGCCCGGTCGGTCCGCCGCACCGCCGAGGGCGCTCCGGGCAGCCCGGCGGGCTTCGCGGTGGCGCCGCCCTTGCCGCCCTTCGCCCCCTTGGGCCCGTGCAGCGGGGCCCGGCCGCCCTGCGGGGTGCCGGGGTCGTCCGCGGCGACCCGGCCGCCGGGGCCCGGGGTGGCCGCGGCCACGGACGCTCCCCCGCCGCCGAGGACCACCCCCGCGGCGGTGGCGAGCACCAGGGCCCGGCGGGCTCCGCGCGCGGCGGGGTGTCCGCCGTCGCGCAGCGGTATGGCCCGGGCGCGTGCGAGCGTGCGGCGGCGCTGGGCGCAGCCCTGGCACGGGCAGTCGCCGGCGGGTTCGTACTCCTCGAAGGAGGGCAGCGGCATCGGCGGGTTCGCCTCGGCCGTGGGCGTCATTTCGTGCACATGCGTCGGAGGCTGCATCGTCATGCGGTTCCGTCCACTCCCCTGCTCGTCGCTGGTCGGCCGGGACCGGATCTGTCGGGGCATCAGATTCGGCCTGGCCCAGACATATCGTGCACGACAAAACCCCCAAACATGGGTTAATCGGACAGAACGCGCGCGGCTTGTCACGAGCACCCGCAGCGGTGCGGTAGAGTTTTCCCTGTCACCAAGCGCCGCTAGCTCAGTTGGTTAGAGCAGCTGACTCTTAATCAGCGGGTCCGGGGTTCGAGTCCCTGGCGGCGCACAGACGCAAAGAAGCCCCTCGCAGTGAGAACTGCGAGGGGCTTCTTCGTTCCCGCGCACACGCCCGGGCCGGCCGGGTTCAGGCCGCCGTTCCGGGGCGGACTCCGGCGCCCGTCAGATACGCCGACACGACCACGTTCGCCGAGTACTCCTTGGCCACCTTGTCGTAGGTGCCGCCGCAGGTGACCAGCCGCAGTTCGGCCCGGCCGCGGACCTTGGGGCCGTACACCTTCGCGGGGTCGAAGTCCGCGCGCTCGTGGACCCGTACGTCCTCGATCGTGAACTCCGCCACCGAGCCGTCGGCCCGCACCACCCGCACCTTGTCGCCCGTCTTCGCCGAGCTCAGGCCGTAGAACACGGCCGGCTTCGACCGCGTGTCCACGTGCCCGACCAGCAGCGCCGTCCCGGCCGTGCCCGGCTGGGCGCCGCCGCGCCACCAGCCGACCGTGCCCGGGTTCTCGTACGGGGGCGGCTCGATCGCCCCCTGCGCGTCGAGGTCCCGGACGATCACCGGGGCCTGGACACCGAGGGACGGTACGTCGACCCGCGCGGGCGCGGCCGGCCCCAGCGGGGCGTGTGCCGCGGGCAGGCCCGGCGCGGCCGGTCCCCCGGCCCTGCCGGGCAGGGGTATCGCCACACCGGTGATCTCCTTGCCCCACAGCCACAGGCCGAGGACCAGCACCGACCAGGCCGCGAAGGTCAGCAGCCGGGAGCCGCCGGAGCTCCGCTGCTCGGCACTCACCCGATCACCCGATCATCCCGGTCACCCGCCGCTGCGGCGGCGGCGCAGGGTCAGCGCCCGGCCGGCGACCGCGAGGGTGGCGGCCGCCGCGAGCACGGCGCCGATCACCGTGTGCGGCAGGCCCGGGCCCTCGCTCTCGTGGCTCTTCTTCGCCGCCGCGGCGAGCTGCGCGGAGTCGGCGGCCTTGGCAGCATCCGCCGCGGACGCCGCCTTCGATTTCGCGGCGATTTCCTCGGACATGCCCCCGCCGCCCGCGTGGACCGGCCAGACGGGTGTGTGGTGGGGGTTGGGGCGGTGCTCGCGGCGGCGTTCGATCTCGATCGTGCCCCACTCGCGTTCACCGCCGCGGCCGCCGCACTTGATCTTGATGTCATGGCGGCCTGGCTCGGCCCAGGAGCGGATCATCGCGTCGCCCCACAGGGTGCGGCGGTCGTCGCGGCCGGTGGACAGGCGGACCTCGGAGACGAAGACCACGGACTGGGCCACGGCCCAGTCCTCCTCGCAGCCGCGGACGCGCAGCTTGACCTGCGCCCCCGGCTCCGCAGGGCTGGGGTCGGCCGAGACGCTGCCGCGGTCGCGGTTCCATTCCTCCGCGAAGGCGAAGGGGGCGGTCACGGCGGACAGGGCCGTCAGGGCGACGGCCATCCCGGTGACACGGAGAGCGAGCACATCACTGCGCATGGTGAACCTCCTCAACAAGGAGATTCACGCGCGGCGCGCCGCTCCGCATCCGGAGCGGCGCCCTCTTGGCCCGTACGTGTCAGCCGTACGCGCTAAACCAGTTCGACCAGATCGGCGATGGACTTGACCGTCTTGGTCGGCCGGAAGGGGAACTTCTCGGTGTCCGCGACGGAGGTGAGGCCCGTCAGGACGAGGAAGGTCTGCATGCCCGCCTCCAGCCCGGCCAGGATGTCGGTGTCCATCCGGTCGCCGATCATCGCGCTGGTCTCGGAGTGCGCGCCGATGGCGTTCAGGCCGGTGCGCATCATCAGCGGGTTGGGCTTGCCGGCGAAGTACGGCTTCTTGCCGGTCGCCTTGGTGATCAGCGCGGCGACGGCGCCCGTGGCGGGCAGCGGGCCCTCGGTGGAGGGGCCGGTCTCGTCCGGGTTGGTGCAGATGAAGCGGGCGCCCGCGTTGATCAGGCGGACCGCCTTGGTCATGGCCTCGAAGCTGTACGTGCGGGTCTCACCCAGGACCACGTAGTCCGGCTCGTGGTCGGTCAGGATGTAGCCGATGTCGTGCAGGGCGGTGGTCAGGCCGGCCTCGCCGATGACGTACGCGGTGCCGCCCGGACGCTGGTCGTCGAGGAACTTCGCGGTGGCCAGCGCCGAGGTCCAGATGTTCTCCACCGGGACTTCCAGGCCCATGCGGCTCAGGCGGGCCTGGAGGTCGCGCGGGGTGTAGATGGAGTTGTTGGTCAGCACGAGGAAGGGCTTGCCGGACTCGCGCAGCCGGTTGATGAAGGCGTCGGCGCCGGGGATCGGGGTTCCTTCGTGAATGAGGACCCCGTCCATGTCGGTGAGCCAGGATTCGATCGGCTTGCGCTCTGCCACTGGACTGTTCTCCGCTCTCGGTGGCGTCTGACCTCTGTGACCTCTGGTCTCTACCACCTTATCCGGGCCGGACCGCGGACGCGTGGGGCGTCCACGGCCCGGACCGCATGGCGGAACGGGACCCCGCGAAGGCCCGCCGAGGGCCGCCGCGAAGGTCCCGTACCGCCCGAAAAGCCGTCAGCCGAGCTTGACGTTGTCCACGGTCCAGTACCAGTTGTTGCTGCCGGTGTAGCGGAAGCGGACCTGGACGTCGGTGGCGCCGGCCGGGACCTGGAGCGCGATCGACTCGGAGCGGGCGACGGCGTCGGCGGTGTAGCTCTTGACGACCGCCGGGGTGCCGCCGTTGTAGGAGACCAGGACCTGGGCGGTCTGGCCGGCCTCCTGGCGGTAGTGGGTCTGGAAGGTCAGGTTCTTCGTGGTCCCGCCCGTGACCGCCCACTTGGGGGTGATGAGGGTGGAGTCGTAGGAGCCGGTGTGGCTCTTGTCGTCCCACTCGTCGGAGTCGGCCACGGCGAACACGTCACGGGAGCGGACGTTCAGCTCTCGCCACTGGTCGCGCTGCGCCTGGCTCCAGAACTCGTCGGTCGCGAAGGCCCATCCGGCCCACTCGGTGACGCCGCCCGTGCCCATCTTGGAGTTGTCCACCGACCAGCCGGCCGGCGGGGTGTGGGTGAAGCCCTTGGTGCCGGCCGGGATGCCGGTCTCGTCCACGCGGGCCTGGAGGTTCGGGCGCAGGGTGTCGAAGGCGTCGCCGTCGTCGGGGGCGTCCACGGAGATGCCGTCGATCGCGGAGCCGGGGTTGACCCCGACCTGGGCGAGGGCGGTGGCCGCGACGTCGACGAGCTTCACGTCGTTGCGCACGGAACCGGCCGGGATGCCGGCGCCCTTGGCGATGACGAAGGTGCCGCGCTCCTGGATGGTGGAGCCGCCGTGGCCGCCGGAGTTGGTGTGGCCGTGGTCGGTGGTGACCAGGACCTTCCAGTTCTCCTGGGCGTAGGTCGGGCGGTTCTGGACGGCGGTGAGGAGCTGGCCGACCAGGACGTCGACGCGGGCGACGGTGTCCAGGTACTGCTGGCTGGCGGCGCCGTAGGAGTGGCCGGCCGCGTCGATCTCGCCGAGGTAGACGAAGGCGGCGTCCGGGTTCTGGTCGCGGAGCTCGGCGGCGGCCGCGGCGGCGATCTTCGGGTCCTCGTTGCGGTAGCCGTCGCGGTCACCCTTGAGGGAGAGGCGCTTGTCGACCTTGGCCGAGAAGATCGGGCCGTTCTGGTCGGTGGAGGTGATGGGCTCCCAGTCGGCGGCCGCGTAGGTGTTGAGCGCCGGGTTGGCGTTCTCGATGCGGGTCAGGAAGTCCGGGTAGGCCGTGTAGTTCTTGCCGGTGAAGGAGTTGTCCTTCACCCCGTGCTTGTCGGGCCAGACGCCGGTGGCGATCGTGGACCAGCCGGGGCCCGAGGAGGTGGCGCCCATCGGGTTCGCGTACAGGGTGCTGCGGGCGGTCAGGCCCTGGGCCATCAGGCCGTTCAGGTGCGGGGCGTTGGCGGCCTTGACGCGGTCCAGGACCGCGCCGTCCAGGCCGATGACGAGCACCTTGTTCACGGCGGCAGCGGCGGCCGCTTCGTCGGCGGTGGCGGCGTGGGCGCCGATACCGGTGGCGAGCAGGGCGGTGGCGGTGGCCGCCACGGCGAGGGTCCGTCCGGACAGGACAGTGGGCACGTACTCCTCCGGGAGTAATCGTGGGGAAGGCGCAGGGGACGTACGGGGCATGCGGTGGTGCGGGCGTACGGTCGTGCGGCAACGCGAGCGAGCGTACGGCGGGTCCGGACCGGGGGCGAGACTCGGTCCAGACCCGTTATCTGTGCGTCACTCTCCCGGTCGTGGGTGACGGGGAGGCGACCAGTCAGCTTCCGGTGGCCGACTTCCACGCGTCTACGTACCCGGTGAGGTTCTTGTCGATGTCGGCCCAGTCGGGCTCGAAGAGCTCGACCCCGGTCATGAGCTTGGTGAGCTCGACGGCGTTGGCATCGGTGGGCTTGACGTCCGTACGGGCGGGGAAGCCGCCGCCGACGCCGCTGACCAGCTTCTGGGCGTCCTCGCTGAGCAGGTAGTCGAGGAGCTTCTTGCCGTTCTCGGTGTGCGGGGCCTTGTCGACGAGGCCGGCCGCGTACGGGAGGGAGAAGGTGGTGGGCTTGCCGCCCTCCCGGGCGGGGAACCAGATGCCGAGGTTCGGCATGGACTTGGACTGCGCGAAGTTCATCTGGACGTCGCCGTTGGCGACGAGCAGCTCGCCCTTGTCGGTCTTCGGCGCGAGCTTGCTGGTGGAGGAGGACGGGCCGACGTTGTTGGCCTGGAGCTTCTTCAGGTACTCGCATCCCGGCTCCTTGCCGCCGAAGTCGTGCATCGCCTTGATGAGCACGGCGGTGCCGTCGCCCGCGACGCCCGGGGTGGAGTACTGGAGCTTGCCCTTGAACTTGGGGTCCAGCAGCTCTTCCCAGGTCTTGGGGGCGGTCGCCAGCTCCTTCTTGTTGTAGATGAAGCCGAAGTAGTTGTTGACGACCGAGGTCCACTTGCCCGCGGAGGACTTGTTCGCCCCGCTGACCTTGTCGGCGCCCTGCGGGGTGTAGGCCTGGAGGAGGCCCTTGCCGTCGGCCTGCTGGATGAACGGGGGCAGCGTGATCAGTACGTCGGCCTGCGTGTTGGTCTTCTCGCGGACGGCGCGCTGCACCATCTCCCCCGAGCCGCCCTCCACGTACTTGACCTCGATGCCGGTCTTCTTCGTGAAGTCGGCGAAGACCTTGTCGTACCAGCCGTCGCCCTTGTCGCTCTTGAGGCCGTCGGCGCTGTAGACGGTGACGACCTTCTCGCCGCCGCCCTTGGAGTCGGAGGCGGAGGAGGAACCACCGCAGGCGGTGAGGCCGGCGGCGAGGGCGAGGCTGCCGGTGACGGCGGCGGTGACACGGAGGAGTCTGTTGCTGGGCATGGAACTTCCTTACGGGGAAAGGGAGTCAGCAGGGGAATCAGCGGGGTGCGGCAGTGTTCCGGCGGTGGGGTGTGGCAGTGGGTCCAGCCGCTGGGCTAGCGGTACGAGGCCCTGGTGCGGACGCGGGAGACGGCCAGCAGGACCAGCAGGGTGGTGGCCATGAGGACCACGGCGACGGCGGAGCCGCTGAAGAGCGAACCGCGGTCGGTGGCGGTGAAGATCCGGACCGGGAGGGGCATCCAGTCCGGCGGGTAGAGCATCATCGTGGCGCTCAGCTCGCCCATGGACAGGGCGAAGCAGAGCCCGGCGGCCGCGGTGAGCGACGGGAGCAGGAGGGGCAGCTTGACCCGCCACAGGACGTACGCGGGGCGGGCGCCCAGGGAGGCCGCCGCCTGTTCGTACGCGGGGTCGAGACGCACGATGGCAGCCGAAACCGACTGGTAGGCGAACGCCGTGACAAGAATGGTGTGCGCCAGGATCACGATCGAGCTGGTGCCGTTGAGGAGCAGCGGCGGCTTGCTGAAGGCGACGAGCACGGCGAGGCCGACGACCACGGACGGCACGGCGACGGGCAGCATGAACAGCGCGTCCAGAGAGCTCTTTCCGCGCCCCCGCAGCCCGGCGGCGGCGAGCGCGGCCCAGGTGCCGACGGTGAGCGCGATCAGGCTGGCGGCCAGGGCGGTCAGCAGCGAGGTGGTCAGCGCCTGGAGGGATTCGCCCCGGACGGCCGCGGCGTAGTTCCCGGTGGTGGGGCCGGAGGGGAAGGCCCCTGACCAGTGCGTGGAGAAGGACGCGGCCACCACGACGAGCAGCGGCAGGGCGAAGAGGGGCAGGAAGAGGACTCCGAAGAGGCTCCAGGCGGCCCAGCGGCCGCTCTTGCTATGCACCAGCACGCTTGCTCACCACCCGGTAGAGGCCGAACAGGCCGACGGAGATCACGATGTTGACGACGGCGACCACGCAGGCGGCGGCGTAGTCGGATTCGAGGATCGCCTTGCCGTAGATGAGCATCGGGAGCGTGGTGACGTCCTTGGCTCCGGTGAACAGGACGATCCCGAACTCGTTGAGGCACATGACCAGGACGAGGCTGCCGCCGGCCGCGAGGGCCGGGAGGGACTCGGGGAGGATCACCCGCCGGATGATCCGGCCGGGCTTCGCGCCGAGCGAGGAGGCCACCTCCAGCTGGGCGGTGTCCAGCTGGGAGAAGGCGGCGAGCAGCGGGCGCATCACGAAGGGCGTGAAGTAGGTGATCTCCGCGAGGAGCACGCCCCACGGGGTGGTGAGGAAGTGGAAGGGCCCTTCCGCGACGCCGAAGGTGTCGGTCCACAGGCCGTTGGCCATGCCGACGGTGCCGTAGACGAAGAGGAGGGCGAGGGTGATGAGGAAGGAGGGGAAGGAGAGGAAGACATCGATGAACTTGGCCACGGCGCGGGCCCCGGGGAACGGGACGAAGGCGATGACCAGCGCGAGCGCGAAGCCGAGGACCAGGCAGCCGACGGTGGCGCCGACGGCCAGCCAGACCGTGGTGCCGAGGGCCTCGCGGAAGGAGTGGGAGGCGAAGACCGAGGCGTAGGCGTCGAAGGCGCCGCCCCCGCTCTCGGGGCTGAAGGACTGCTGGACGACCAGCGCGAGCGGGTAGAGGAAGACGGCCGCGAGCACGGCGACGGGCGGGACCGTCCACAGCCAGCCGGGAACGCTACGGGGCGCACGTGCGGCCTTCCCCGCGAAGCCGTCGGGGGCTCCGGCCGGGCTTTCGGGCGTGCCGGGGGCAGGGCTCCGTACGGGCTGGTGGGGTATGACCGCGGGCTCGGTGTCCGTCGCCAGTCCCGGCGTCGTGTGCGGGGCGGCGGCCTCAGCCATCGGACACCCCTGCGGCCAGCAGCACCGCGTCGCGGGGCTCGAAGTGCAGGGTGACGTGGTCGCCCAGCGCCGGGGTTTCGCGCAGTTCGGGCAGGTCCGCCTTGACCCGGTGGCCCTCGATGTCCACGTAGAGCCGGTGGGTCGAACCGCGCCACTGCACCTCGGTGATGGTCCCGCTCAGCGCGTTGGGGCCGGCGCCGAGGCCGAGCAGGTGCGGGCGGACGCACAGGGTGGCGGTGGCGCCGACGGCCGCGCGGCCGGGGTCGAGGGCGAGGGGGTGGCCCGCGAAGAGCGCACCGCCGTCGGCGACGGTGACGGGCAGCAGGTTGGCGTTGCCGACGAAGGAGGCGGTGAACTCGGTGCGCGGGGCCCGGTACAGCTGCTGCGGGGTGCCGCAGTCCTGCAGGCGGGCCCGGTCCATGACGGCGATCCGGTCGGCCAGGGTCAGCGCCTCGACCTGGTCGTGGGTGACGTAGAGGATGGACACGTCGGGGAGTTCGCGGTGCAGCCGGGCCAGTTCGGCGAGCATCCCGGAGCGCAGCTGCGCGTCGAGCGCGGACAGCGGCTCGTCCAGGAGGAGGACCCCGGGGCGGATCGCGAGGGCCCGGGCGATGGCCACGCGCTGCTGCTGCCCGCCGGAGAGCTCGCGGGGGTAGCGCTTGGCGTAGGCCGCCATCCCGGTCATCTCCAGCGCCTCGGCGACGCGGCCGGGGATCTCCGCCTTGGGCGCCTTCTGCGCGCGCAGGCCGAAGGCGACGTTGTCCGCGACGCGCATGTGCGGGAAGAGCGCGTACTGCTGGACGACCATGCCGATGCCGCGCTTGTGCGGCGGGAGCGCGGTCACGTCCCGGCCGCCGATCAGGATCCGGCCCGCGGCGGGCCGGACGAAGCCGGCCACCGCGCGCAGGGCCGTGGTCTTGCCGGAGCCGGAGGGGCCGAGCAGCGCCATCACCTCACCGGGCTCGACGGTCAGGTCGAGGGAGTCCAGGACGGTGTTGCCGCCGTAGGCGACCGAGACGGAGTCGAAGCGGATGCCGCTCACGCGCCGGGCTCCGCGACTTCTGCGAGCAGTGCGGGCAGTTCGGCGACGGAGCCCAGGACGTGGGTGGCGCCGTGCTCCGTCAGGGCGGCGCGGTCGTGGGCACCGGTGAGGACGCCCGCCACGATCCCGGCACCGGAGCGGACACCGCTGAGCATGTCGTACGCCGTGTCGCCGGCGACCACGGTGTCGCGTACGTCGGCCACGGCGCCGGTGCGCAGAAAGGCGGCCAGCACCATGTCCGGGTACGGCCGGCCGCGGCCGCCCGCGTCGGCGGGGCACAGGGTGAGGTCGGCCAGGCCCTGCCAGCCGAGGGCGTCGAGGATGGCGTCCTGGGTGACGCGGGCGAAGCCGGTGGTCAGGACCACGGTGCGGCCGTCGGCGCGGAGCTTCTCGATGGCCTCGCGGGCGCCGGGGAGCGGGGCGATGAGGCCGCCGTCCACGAGTTCCCCGTAGGCCTGCTCGAAGGCGGAGTTGGCGCGCTGGGCGAGCTCCTCGGTGCCGAAGAGGTGCCGGAAGACGGAGATCTTCGACTCGCCCATGGTGTCGCGGACGTACTGGAGCTTGGTGGCGTGGTCGGCGCTGCCCGGCTCGACGCCGAGGCGCTCGGCGGCCCGCCCGAAGGCGCGCTCGACGAGGCCGCCGTCGGCGACGGTGGTGCCGGCCATGTCGAGGACGATCAGCCGGTGCGTGGGGTTGACGGTCGTGTCGGTCATGTCTCTTACCAGCCCAGTTCGTTCGCGGTGGTTTCGGCTATGGCGGGCGAGCAGGTCATGCCCCTGCCGCCGGGACCGGTCACCAGCCAGACGCCGTCGGCCACCTGCTGGCGGTGGACGACACGGGTGGTGTCGGTGCACTGCGCGTACACGCCCGCCCAGCGGCGGCGGATCTGCGGCAGCGGGCGGCCCAGGAAGGACTCGACGACCTCGGTGAGGTGCGCGTACGGGTCTTCGAGGGTGTCGAACGCGAAGGGGTGCTCGTACTCGTGGGTGTCGCCGATGGTCAGTCCGCCGTCCTGCCGCTGCACCATCAGGAGCTGCATCTTGTGCGCGGCGGCGATCGGCGCCTGGGCCTGCTCGGCGTTGAGCTCGTCGAGGGCTTCGCTCTTGTAGGCGGGGTAGTAGCGGAAGCTGTCGGCGTCGGCGACCGAGGTCGTCAGGGCCTCGCCGAGCGGGGCGGTCTGCATCATCTGCAGCCGTACGCGGCGCACGGGCAGGTCGGGGACCAGTTCGCGGACCAGGCCGGAGAGCCAGGCGCCGGTGGCCAGGACGACGGCGTCGCCCCGGTGGACGTCGCCGTGGTCGTCGCGGACGGCTCCGTGCCCCACGACCTCGCGCACTTCCCGTCCGGGGAGGAAGGTGTAGCGGCCGGAGGCCCTGAGGGCTTCGCGCAGGTGGAGCTGGGCGGTGCGCGGCTCCACGGCCGCGTCCCGCTCGCACCACAGGGCTGCCTCGAAGGCACCGCGCAGGGCGGGGTTGATCGCCCTGGCCTCCTCGGCGGTGACCAGCTTGTAGCCGCGGGCGGCGGCGTCGGGGCGGGCCACGGCGGCCTCGGCGACGGCGTGCTCGCGGGAGTTGCGGACCGGGGTCAGGGAGCCGATGGCGCGGAAGCCCAGGCCGGGCACCCGCTCACCGATCGCCTCCCAGAGCTCGCGGGCCCGCAGGGCGGTGTCGAGCTCCTCGCCCCCGGCCCGTCCGCTGACCCAGATCTGGCCGAAATTGCGCAATGACGCGCCGCGGGCCTCCGCTTCTCGCTCGATCTGGACGACCTCGTGGCCGCGTTCCACTGCTTGCCAGGCGTGCATGGTGCCTACCACGCCGCCTCCGACGACTATGACTCTCACGTGCTCCAAGGTGGCGGCGGAGCGTGACCCGCGAGGATCCCGCGGGCGACGCTCCGGTGAACAGCCTCCAACGCTTGGACTAGACCCGTTACCTTTCCGTGATGCGACTTCGTCCTCTTTCAGATGTTATTTATGCCTTCGGTCTGGACTATTCGGGCTGGAGGTGGGTCGTGAAGCTGAACCGGTCACCACGGTAGAGAGAACGCACGCGCTCCAGCGGCCTGCCGTCCTGGTCCCGGGAGAAGCGGTGGATGAGCAGCATCGGGAGCGCGGGCGGGGTGCCGATCAGCAGGGCCTCGCGGGGGGTGGCGAGGACCGTTTCCAGCTTCTCGTCGGCGTCGCCGAAGGAGATGCCGAGGCTGTCGTGGAGGTACCCGTAGAAGGAGGAGTCCGGCTGGAAATCGACGTCGAGGCGGGGTGCGCGGGCGACCCGGACGTACGTGCTCTCCAGTCCGACCCGCTCCTCGTCGGCGAGCAGCACCCGCTCCAGGTGCCACACCGGCTCCCCGGGCTCGGCGCCGATGCCGGGGGCCACGGAGGCGGGGCAGGGGAAGCGTTCGAGTCCGATGAGATGACGCCCCGGGGTGCGCCCCTGGCGGCGTACGCCCTCGGTGTAACTCGCCAGCGACAGGGGCTGTTCGAGCTTCGGCCCGGCGGCGACGGTACCCCGGCCCGAGCGGCGCAGCCGGCCCTCCAGCAGCAGCTCGCGCAGGGCCTGGCGGACGGTCTCGCGGGAGACCTCGTACTGCTCGGCGAGGTCCCGCTCGGTGGGGAGGAGTCCGCCCTCGCCGAGCTCGTCGAGCAGCCCGGCGATGCGGGCCTTGACGGCGTAGTACTTGGGGATGCGGCCGTGCTCGGGGATGCCGGAGCGGACGGGCAGGCCGGGCTGGTGGTGGTGCGCGTAGGCGGTAGGTTCTTCCACGCTCGGACTCTACGTGGACCGCCTCTACGCGGACTGCGTGCCGGGCTCCTTGCGCAGCCGGCGGGCCCCGAGCAGGAGTCCGCCGCCGCCGGCCAGGGCGGCCGCGGCGCCGGCCCCGTACACCCAGGCCGCCGGGGTGCGGCCGGTGCCGGTGTCGGCCAGGGCTCCGGCCTCGCCGGTCTCCGTGTCCGGGCCCTGGACCTCGAACCGGTAGCCGCCCGCCTCGCCGATCCAGTCGCCGTCGTCGCCCTTGCGCTGCACCAGCGCGGCGTCGGCGACGACTTCGCCGCGCGGGGCGCCGGGGGCGAAGGCGAGCCGGACGGTGACGGTCACGGAACCGCCGGGGCCGATGGTGAAGCCGGAGAACGCGTCACCGCCGTCGAAGACGGCGACGATCTCGTCCCGGTCGGTGCGCTCGAGGCTGACGGGAAGCGCGTGCCCCGGCGCATCGAACTCCATCCGGAAATGGGCGGGTCGCAGGGCGCGGGCCTGATCGGTGAAGACGACGACGGGGTGGATGGCCGTGCACTGGGCGGTGGTGGTGTTGGTGAGGTCGAGGTACCAGGTCTGCGCCTCACCGCCGGTCCGGTACACCGCGGGCCCACCGCGGATACGGGCCCCGATCGGGAACTGCGTGCTCTTCCCGTCCCCGCAGCTGGCCTCCACCCGCGAGGGCAGCGCGGGCGCGGGCCGGGCTCCGCCGCCGGTACCGATGTCGGCGGAAGCGGTGCCGACGCCGGCCGTGGCCACGAACACGGCTGCCAGGGCAAGGGCTTTGCGCAGTCGCATGAAGAACCCCTACTCGCCGACGCCGGAACAACACTCACACGGACCGCCCCGCGATTGCGATTGCGATTGCGATTGCCACACAACCCGACAATCACCCCGGCCCTGCCCGCACCCTCCCACGCCCGCCCGCCCGGCTGCCCAGCACCACGCCCAAGTTATCCCGATTTACCCCCGTTTGGCGGACAGGAGGCGGAGGCTGCGCGGGGCGGGGCGGGAGCCCCGGGGGCGGGAGCCCCGGGGGCGGGAGCCCCGGGGGCGGGAGCCCCGGGGGCGGGAGCCCCGGGGGCGGGAGCCCCGGG
>NZ_JANAVF010000005.1:410541-557077 GCF_024213195.1 Streptomyces sp. TBY4
GGGCTCCGGGCGCAGCCCGAAGGTCCGGGCAGAGCCCGAGCACCCTTCCAGCCGTCCGGCGCTTGAGGACCGGGGTCTGGGGCGGAGCCCCAGGGGCCACCGCCAGGCACAGCCCGCCCCCATCCCAGCCCGTCCGGCGCTTGAGGACCGGGTCCGGGCAGAGCCCGGGGAACGGGCGAAGGGCGGGTAGGGGACAGCCCCGCAGGGCCCCCGACCCTCAGCCACACCTCGGGCGGAGGCAGGCGGCGCCGCAGCACTCACGAGCCACGACTCGCCGCCGGCGAAAGCCCGAAGGCCAGGGCCGGGGCCGGGGCCAAGGGCTGCGACTGGGCCGGGGCCGGAGCCAGGACCGGGGCCGGAGCCGAGGCCGGAGCCAGGGCCAGGGCCAGGGCCGGAGCCGAGGCCGGAGCCAGGGCCAGGGCCAGGGCCGGAGCCGAGGCCGGAGCCAGGGCCAGGGCCGAGGCCGGGGCCGGAGCCAGAGCCAGGGCCCCTCAGCCGCCGCGGCCGAAGAGGGGCCCGAGGGCCAGTTCCGCCGCCCCCTCCGCCACACCCACCTCCGCGAGTTCCACCCTCACCGCACCCCCCACGAAGGACCGCGCCCCCACCACACCCCGCACCCCCTCCAGGAACACGCCCGGCGCAGCCGCCACCACCCGCCCCCCGAGCAGCACCCGGTCCACATCCAGCAGCGCGACCAGGTTCGCCGCCGCCTCCCCCACGATCCGTGCCGCTTCCTCCAGCCGGCCCCCCGCCACCGCGTCCAGGCACAGCACCTCCGCGCAGCCGCGCCCCCCGCACCGGCAGGCCGGCCCGTCCAGCCGCAGCACCTGGTGTCCGAACTCCCCCGCCGCCGAGCGCCGCCCGCGGTAGACCTCGCCGGCGCCGGCCAGCCGGAGCCCCGCTCCGAGTCCGGTGCCGACGTGGACGTACGCCACGGCCTCCCCGAAGGCCGCCACCCCGAAGCCGGCCCCCGCCGCGACGCCCGCGTTGGTGTCCTTGTCCACCCGGACGGGAACCCCCAACCGTCCCTCCAGCACCTCCCGCAACGGGAACCCCTCCCATTCCGGGAACCCCGTCACCCGCCCCAGCACCCCGGTCCGCCCGTCCAGCGGCCCCGGCGCGGCCACGCCGACGCCCAGGAGCGGCCGGTCGCCGCCCACCCGCGCGACCGCCCGTACCGCCTCCTCCACCACCGCTTCCGGACCGGCTCCGAAGTCCAGCGGGCCGCGCCCGTCGGCGACGACGCGCCCCGCCAGGTCGACCCGTACCGCCGTGAGCTCGTCCCGGTCCAGGTGCACCCCGACCGCGTACCGCGCCTCCGGGACCAGCCTCAGCAGGGTCCGCGGTTTGCCGCCCGTGGACGCCTCGCGCCCGGCGTCGGCCACCAGGCCGTCCTCCCGGAGCCGCGCCGCGATCTTGCTGACCGCCTGCGGGGTGAGCCCCGTACGGTTCGCGAGGTCACCGCGGCCGAGCCCGGCGGGGCCGGCTCCGCGCAGGAGGTCCAGTACGAGCGCGTCGTTGTGCCCGCGCAGCACCGGCAGATTCACGCCGCTGCCGCCGCCCGTGTCGCCCCTGCTCCCGCTACCGCTACCCCTGTCCACCTGGCCATTGTCCACCCTCCTTGCACTTACGCAACAGTGTTGTCAAAGTAGATCCCATGAACGCCGCCCCCACCCCCACCCCCGCCCCCGCACCTCTCCGCGTCGGACTCGTCGGCTACGGCCTGGCCGGTTCCGTCTTCCACGCCCCACTCGTCTCCGCGACCGAGGGCCTGGTCCTGGACACCGTCGTCACCTCCGACCCGGGCCGCGCCGCCCAGGCCCGCGAGGCCTACCCGGACGTCCGGATCGCCGCCACCGCCGGCGAGCTGCTCGCCCAGAGCCCCGCCCCCGACCTCATCGTCGTCGCCTCCCCGAACAAGACGCACGTCCCGCTCGCCACGGCCGCCCTCGCGGCCGGCATCCCGGTGGTCGTGGACAAGCCGCTCGCCGCCACCGCCGCGGAAGCCCGCGAGCTGGCCGCGCTCGCCGAGCGCACCGGGACCTTCCTGTCGGTGTTCCAGAACCGCCGCTGGGACAACGACTTCCTCACCCTGCGCCGCCTCCTCGCCGACGGCGAGCTGGGCGAGATCCAGCGCTTCGAGTCCCGCTTCGAGCGCTGGCGCCCGCAACTCAAGGGCGGCTGGCGCGAGTCCGGTGCCCCCGAGGAGATCGGCGGACTGCTGTACGACCTCGGCAGCCACGTGGTGGACCAGGCACTGGTGCTGTTCGGACCCGCCGTACGGGTCTACGCGGAGACCGACGTGCGCCGCCCGGGCGCCGAGGCCGACGACGACACCTTCATCGCCCTCACCCACGCGAGCGGGGTCCGCTCCCACCTGTACGTCAGCGCCACCACGGCCCAGCTGGGCCCGCGCTTCCGCGTACTGGGCTCCCGCGCGGGCTACGTCAAGTACGGACTGGACCCCCAGGAGGGGGCCCTGCGCGAGGGCCTGCGCCCCGGCGACCCCGACCGGACCTGGGGCGAGGAGCCCGAGCACCTGTGGGGCCGGCTCGGCTCCGGCGAATCGCCGCTGACGGGCGGGGGCGCGCCGGTGCGCACGACACCGGGCGACTACCCGGCGTACTACGCGGCCGTGGCGGCGGCCCTGCGCGACGGCGGCCCGGCCCCGGTCACAGCCCTGGAGGCGGCGCACTGCCTGGACGTACTGGAGGCGGCCCGCAGGTCGTCGAGGGACGGGGTGTCGGTGGACCTGTGAGCCACGGGAGCCGGGAAGAACGGGGAAGGGGCGGCGCCGTCTTCCAACGGCGCCGCCCCTTCTCTTGAGCTACGCGACTACGCGACTACGCGCCTACGCGGCTACGTGACTAGGCGTCCTTGAACTCCTGGCGCTGACGGCCGAGCCCGTCGATCTCCACCTCGACGACGTCGCCCGCCCGCAGGAACGGCTTCGGCTCCGGCTGGCCCGCGGCCACACCGCCCGGGGTGCCGGTGACGATGACGTCGCCCGGGTACAGGGTCATGAACTGGCTGACGTAGCGAACGACCTCGCCGACCGGGAAGATCTGGTCGGACGTGTTGCCGTCCTGCTTGAGCTCACCGTTGACCCACAGCTTGACGTCCAGCACCTGCGGGTCCGGGATCTCGTCCGCGGTGACCAGCCAGGGGCCGAGCGGGGTGAAGGTCTCGCAGTTCTTGCCCTTGTCCCAGGTGCCGCCGCGCTCGTTCTGGAAAGCGCGCTCGGTCACGTCGTTGACCAGCACGTACCCGCCGACGTGCGCGAGGCCCTCCTCGGGGGAGGCCAGGTAGCGGGCGGTGGCACCGATGACGACGCCGAGCTCGGCCTCCCAGTCGGTCTTGACGCTGGTGCGCGGGATCAGCACGGTGTCGTCGGGGCCGACCACGGTGTCCGGGGCCTTCAGGAACACGATCGGCTCGGCCGGCGCCTCGGCGCCCACCTCGGCCGCGTGCCCGTGGTAGTTCAGGCCGATGCCCACGACCTTGCCTATGCGGCCGACCGCGGACCCGATCCGCAGACCCTCGGCGTCGAGCACCGGGAGCTCACCGGACCCGGCCGCGTCCCGTACCCGGGACAGCACGGAGTCGTCGGCGAGCAGCGCGCCGTCCACATCCGTGATCAGGCCGGACAGGTCCCGCAGGGTCCCGTCCTGGTCGAGCAGCGCGGGGCGCTCCGACCCGACGGGTCCTACACGCAGCAGCTTCATGGGCATTCTCCCGTGGTCGAGGGTGGTCGGCCCATGGGCATGCCCCGGGCCGGACGATGGGTTGCGGCCATCGGAGGATTGGTCGATCCTCCAAGATGTTGGCCTCATCCGCAAGACCCTGTTCACATGGCGGAACGCTCAGCTCCGCTGACCGCCACCCCGGCACGCTCCGCGCGGTCCTTGCGGTACTGGAGCCAGATGCGCTCGGCGACCGACCACGCGGTGGTGGTGACCAGGTACAACCCGGCCGCCAGCGGCACCACGGCAGCCGTGATCAGCGTCCCGAAGGACAGCAGGGGCAGGACGCCGCCCAGCTTCCGCATGAGCTCCTGCTGCTCGGCGGTCACCCCGCCGGCCATGCCGGCCCCACCGACTCCACCGACTCCACCGGCGCCCGAGCCCTTGCCCGAGCCCTTCCCCCCGGCAGCCTTGGCCCTACCGGCCTTCGCCCCGCCGGAAGCCAGCACCGGCGCCACCGCTGCCGCAGCGGCAGCGGCAGCCGCAGCCGCAGCGGCCTTGCGCCCGCGCACCGCGCTCCACGCGGCCACCACCGCGACGACCGCGAACAGGCCGAGGAACACCAGCCCCGACGCACCGAAGAGGCCGCCGTCCCCGAGCGCCTCGCTCCACCGGCCCCCGAGCGGCGCGGCGAACAGCCGGTGGCCGAGCAGCTCGTTGGCGGCCCCGCCGATCTCCGCCGAGGAGAACGCGCGGTACATCAGGAAGAACACCGGCAGCTGGAGCAGCACCGGCAGGCAGCCCGCCGCCGGGGTCGCCCCGCGGAAGGCGGCCCGGCTCAGCGGATGCAGCGCGAGCCGCACGAGCACGGTGAACAGCACGATCGCGGCAGCGGTCGCGGACTCGGCCAGCACCGGCTCCAGGAGCCGGCCCAGCGCAGCAACAAGATCGATGAAAACGGACACGTGGGCCCTCCGAGGGGACTCGTCGAACGTCGAAAGGGATGCGTTTCGGCGTGACGACCCGCGAGGGGCGGCAAGGTGAGGCGATCAGAAGTGATCGGGAGGAAGGAGCTGCGCGCCCCTACGCGGCCGTCGGAAGGAGACGGCCGGGCGCCCTGGGCCGTGACCGGCCCGAAGCGTCGGGATCGCGCTGCGGCAGGAACGCCGTGCGCTGCTCGCGATCACGGATCGCGGTACGTATTCGGTGCGGCGGCACCGGCCGGACCAGCCGGGCGGCCAGGGCCGAGGCACCCACGGCGAAGGTCGTCGCGAGGACCACCACGACCGCGCCGAGCCCACCCTCCCCGGCGAACAGCCCGAGGAGCCCTCCGAGCAGTAGGAGCGAGGCCAGCAGGGCCACCAGGCGCGCGGCCGGCGCCGTGAACCGCACGGGGCGCGGCCCGCTGTGCTCTGCGATACGAACCACTGCCATACGAACCACCCCCCTCGCACTCGTACCCGTACTCGTACTTGCGATCGATACTAACCGCGTGCACTGACAACGGACGGGGCCTCGTTTTGATCCCCGTCATCTCCACGAGTTCCGGGCAGCGGATCCCGCGCCAGAACCTCCTCGTCCGGCCGGAGGTCCGGCCCCGGCCTCATCCCCTTCCCCGCCCCCGCCCCCGCCCGCTCCCGCGGGCCGAGCCAGGTCACCGTCAGCGCGACCGCCAGGTTCACCGCGAGGGCGACCATGCCCGCATTCACGCCCCCCACCGGGTCGTTGCCCGTGAAGACCAGCCCGCAGACCACCGCGACCCCCGCCGCCAGCCCGCACACCGCAGCCACCGTGGTGAGCCTGCGCCACACCAGACCCAGCAGCAGCATCGGCACCAGTTGCGCCATGCCCTCGTAGGACACGAGCGAGAGCCTGACCAGCGTGTTCGGTGCCGCGTACGTCATCACCAGCGCGATCGTCCCGGCCGCCACCACGACCACCTGCGAGGCGAGCTTCTGCCGCTCGCCCGAGCTCCAGCGCGGCAGCAGCGAGAGCACGCTGCGCCCCCACATCGTGCCGATGACCAGCATGAACACCGCCATCGGCACGATCGACGACAGGGCCGCCGCCACCCCGATCACCCCCACCGCCCAAGCCGGCAGGGAGTCCACGACCAGCTTGAACAGCGCGAGGTTGGACTCCGCGCCCGTCAGCCCCGGTACGACGAACAGCGCCGCCATGCCCAGCAGCATCGGCACGAAGAGCAGCACGTTGTAGGCGGGCAGCAGGATGGCATTGCGGCGCAGCGCGTCGGCGTTGCGCGCGCCCAGGTACCCCGCGACCGTGGTCGGGAAGATGACGACGGTCAGCGCGTTCAGCACGGTGGTGGAGGCGAACCACCCCGCCCCCAGCTCGCCCCGGCCGCCCTCGCCGCTCCCTGCGCCCGGAAGGGTCAGCCACTGCGGGCGTTCGGCCGCGAGTCGCTCGAAGAGTTCTCCGTAGCCGCCGAAGTAGTGCAGGGGAACGTAGACGGCGAGGAACCCGAGGGTGCCGATGACCAGCACGTCCTTGAGTACGGACACCCACGCGCTGCCGCGCAGCCCGCTGACGACGACGAAGCCGGTGGTGACGGCGAAGGCGATGAAGTAGGCCCATTCCAGGGAGACCGCCCCGTAGGTCACCGTCGTGACCACCACGCCCATTCCGGTGATCTGGAGCTGGATGTAGGGGAGCAGGAAGACGGTCGCGAGCACCGCGACCGCGGCGCCGAGCCAGGGGCGCCCGTACCGGTGGCTCACCATGTCGGTGATGCCGACGAGCCCGTGGCGGCGCGCGTAGTCCCACAGCATGGGCCCGACGACGTAACCGACCGCGTAGCCGCAGGACATGTACGCGACCACGTACATCACGGGGGCTCCGTAGTTGTAGCCCCAGCCGGCCGCCCCGAGATAGCTGAAGCTCGTGTACCCCTCGCCCGCCATCAACACCCAGATGAACACGGTGCCGAGCGAGCGCCCGCCCACCGACCACTCGGCGAGCCCGCCGCCGCCCCCGCCGCGCCCGCGCACGGCGAGCAGTCCGAGCGCGACGGTCGCCACCATGAACACGGCGAAGACGGTGGTCGCGACGGCTGCCGCGGTCACTTGTGATCACCGCGCCAGGTCAGCCAGACGGCGAGCGGGGTCAGGAGCGTCGCCCCGGCGAACCAGAGGAGCAGGAACGGTACGCCGCCCCACGCCGGCTCTACCCGGTTCACGAACGGCAGCACTCCGACGAACAGGACGAACGGCACGGCAAGCCACAGCAACTGCGGACGTTTCACCCATTTCTGACGCACCGCCCCACACTACGGTCCCACCGCGCGCCAGCACGTCAGGGCATCAGCACGCCCCGCAGGTCACCGCTTCAAGGTCCCCCACACCACGAGCCGGTACTTGGAGCTGTACTCGGGCGTGCAGGTGGTCAGCGTGATGTACGCGCCGGGCTCGCTGTAACCGGCCCCCGGAGAGACGATGCTGCGCGGGACAGGCGCGATCACCCCGGTGTCGCGCTCGGTCGTCTCCGCCAGCGTCTGCCCGACCAGGTACACGTACCGCTTCCCCCGCACGTCCACGATCAACTCGTCCCCGGCCCTGAGCCGGTTGATGTAACGGAAGGGCTCCCCGTGCGTGTTGCGGTGTCCGGCGAGCGCGAAGTTCCCCTCGGCCCCGGGCTGCGCGGTTCCCGCGTAGTGACCGGCGTACCCCTTGTCCAGGACGGACCGCTTGTCCACACCCTGCGCGACGGGCACGGCGACACCGAGACGCGGAATGCGCAGCACGCCGTACGCGGACGCCCGCGGCGGCGACGGTTTGACGGTGCGCGGCGGCCCTGAATTCCCCGACGACCCAGATCCACCCGACCCGCTGGACTCCCCCACGGGCTCCTCACCGGACGGCTCCCCCTCCCCCACCTCCTCGGGAACGGCGGCGGCCCACCCTCCACCTTCCTCCTCCAGCTCCCGGACCACCTCGTGCGCGGCGCGCAGCGCCTGCCGGTTGGTCCACCACACCTGGTGCACCACCAGCAACATCACCACCACGCCCACCGTGACGGCCAGTTCACCCGCCACCCAGAGCGCCCCCGCGAGACCGGCCCGGCGCGCATGCCACCTGCGCCGGCCCTTCCCCTGCACCACGACCCGCACGCGATCTCGCACGGGCGGCACCCTAAGACCTCCCCCCTCAACTGACCAGCGGCAGTACGCTGCAAACCATGCGCCCCGACACGCCTGCCGAGCACATCGCCGAAGCCGAGCGCCTCATCCGCACGGCGACCCGCTACCCCGAGGACCAGGAGCCGTTGCTCCTCCAGGCCGCGGCCCACCTCGAACTGGCCGACGAACGCGAACGGGCGAGCGCCCTCTACGACCAACTCCTGGCCGCCGACACGACGGACGACCCGTCCCTCATCAAGGCCCTCCAGGCGGCCAACCTCTGGGAGTACGGCCACGAGCCCGAGGCCCGCGCCCTCATCCAGGGCATCCGCGCGGCCGCCCCCTCGGACCCCGCCCCCTGGGAGGTCATCGCCGAGGCCCTCGAAACCCACGACGAACTCGAAGCCTCCCACGAGTGCTTCACCGAGGCGGCCACCCTCCTGGCCCCCGACAACACCCCCCTCACCCCGGCCACGACCGCGCTCCTCACGGGCCGCCACCGCGTACGCCGTCTCCTCGGACTCCCCCATGACGACTGGGACATGGTCGCGGACACCCGCCACATCGGCCCGATCCCGCTGGACGAACTCCACGACCCCAAGCGCATCTGGGCCCTCGGCTCCGACGACCCCGCCGAACTCCGCGCCGAGATCGCCCGCCTCCGCGCCGAACTGGGCGACCGCCGCGCCGCCCTCTCCCGGCCCTTCCCGGTGGCCATCCTCCACTGGCCGGCCCGCGAACTGGCAGAACTCCTCACGTCGTACCCCACCCTGTCCACGGAGTACCCCTCCCACGACGCCCACCTGGCCCAGGTCGAAGCCGCCCTCCGCACCCTGACCGCCTCGGGCACCACGAACCTGGGCATCGTCACGGCCAGCGTCCCCTCCTACGAAGCCTTCGCCGCCTCGGAGAAGACCTCCCCGTCCTCCCCGTCCCTCCTGGCGGAATACGCCACCACCCTGGCCGCCCGAGGCAAAGCCACCCCCTGGCCCCCCACCCCGACAACCCCGTGCTGGTGCACCTCAGGCAGGGCGTACGGCACCTGCCACGGATCAACAGCCTGATCTACAGGGAAAGTTCACCGACTTCCGCGCACAGCGGCGACAACCCGGGCAGCCACGGCGTCCGGCAGCTCGTGCTCCCAGAACCGCAGAACGAGCCACCCCTCGTCCTCCAGATGGGCCGTGGTCTCGAGGTCCCTGGCCCGGTTCCGCTCGAGCTTGACCCGCCACCAGTCCGAGTTCGCTTTGGGACTGGTGGCATGTTGCGGACAGCCGTGCCAGAAGCAACCGTCGATGAACACGGCGATACGACGCCCGGGGAACGCGATGTCCATCGTTCGCCGCGGCATGCCGGGCACCTTCACCTGCAACCGATAGCGCACACCGGACGCATGGAGCAATCGCCGCACGAGCATCTCCGGCGCGGTGTCCCGGCTCGCCTGCCTCCGCATGCGGCCGGAGACCGCATCACTGGAAGCCGAAATCGCTGCATTCCCACGCGCGCCACGCACTGAAGATCCTCTGCCGCACTGAACCCGCCAGAGCAATCGTCCCACGGATCCAGCGGGCGGTTTCAGATCATTGCGCCTCGAACGACGGAGCACGCCCCCACCCCGGCAACACCAGCTGCTGGTGGCCGCGGGCCAGGGCTGTGGGTGGGGTGGGGCGGGTTGTGGTCAGGGTGAGGAGGGTGCGGAGGGCTGCGATGACTTCGGACGGGGTGTCCCGGATCATCGACGGGGTGGCGCTGACCACGAGGATGCCGTGGGACTCCAGGCGGAGGCGGCGGTGGAGGGTGGCGTGCCAGGAGTCGCGGGTGTAGCGGTACTCCGCCGAGTCGATCTCCAGGGCCACGCCCTCGTCGGGCCAGTAGGCGTCCGGGCTCGCCAGGAAGACGCCGTCCGGGGTGTGGAGGCGAGCGTTCCACAGGGGGGTCGGGAGGTCCGTGGCCGAGAGGACGTCGCGGGCCTGGGCCTCGGCGACCGAGCGGACGCCGGCGAGGAGTTCCGCCGCTGCCGCGCGGATCGCGGGGCGGGTGAGGAGGCGGGCGGCGCGGAGTTCGGTGTGCAGGTCCTTCGGGTGGCACCAGCCGGACTGGACGACCTGGGCCAGGACCGAGCGGATCCGGTCCGCCGGCAGGTCGGTCCGGGCCGCGAAATCCGCTGCCGCGCGGACCGGGCGGGTGCTCGGGATGCCGGAGACGGTGATGGTGCGGGGCCAGCGGGAGGTGGGGTACGGGCGTACGTCCGGGGACCCGGCGAGCTTGCGCGGGGCGCGGATCAGGACGTCGGCGGGGGTGTACGGGGCTTCGCGGATGCCGAGGAGGGCGAGGGCCGCGCCGCCGGTGAGGGCGGCGGTGTCGCCGGAGAGCGGGTCGGAGCCGGGATCGGCGGCGTAGAGGACGGCGGCGAGGGCGCGCTGGCGGTGGTCCGGGGGGCCGGTCTGGAGGAGGTAGACCCGGGGCAACAGGCGCTGCCAGGGGCCGCCGGGGCGGGTGCGGGAGGTGATCGTGCCGGATGGGATGCCGGCGGTGGTGGTGAGTTGGTGGCGGGTGGCGAGGTTGAGCTGCCGGCGGATGGTGGGGTGCGGCGGGTTCGGGGGGTGGGGCGGGTTCGGGGGGTGGCTGGTGTGCGTCGGCTGCGGGGAGTGAGGGGTGTGCTTGGTGGGGTTCATGGGCGCGGTATGCCCCGCCAGGGGAGCGTGGACGCGTCCCGGTTGGGGTGATGTGGAGTGGTCTCCGGTGTGCGGGAGGTGTGGTCGGCGGGCCGTCGCATGTGCCCGGGGTGAGCGGGGGGGGTGGTCGGCGATGACTTGGCTGCCGCGCTCTGTTCGCCCGAGCGGGCGGCTACCGCGGCTGGAGGGAGCGGAGCGTCTCGCGCGGGATGGCTCCGGGCCTGGCCAGGGCGGGCCGTGGCGGGCCTGAGCCCGGCTGTGTGGGCCGGACTCGGCTCGTCCGCCCTGGGCAGGGCACGAGCAGAGCCAGGGGGCAGGGGTAGGCAGACGGGCCTGGCCCGGCTGGACGGGGCCAGGCCGGACAGCCTGACGGTCAGGGTGGAGCGGAGCCAGGGGGCCGGGCTCGGGCCAGGGCACGGGTCCGGAGACTGGAAAGGCGCGGGCACGACGTAGGTACGGGCACAGATGCGGATGCGGGCAAAGCCGCGACTGCGGGCCCAGATGTGGCCACGGGTCGGGCCTCGGGCACAGGTATGGGCGCGGGTGCGGGTGTGGCCACAGGCACGGGCACGCACACAACTACGGGTGCAGGCGGGCACAGATGTGGATGCGGGCATAAGCGCAGGCGGAGGCCCAGGCACGGCCATGACACAGGCACGGGTCGGGCCTCGGGCCTCGGGCCTCGGGCCTCGGGCCACAGGCACAGGCACAGGCACAGGCACGCACACAACTACGGGTGCAGGCGGGCACAGATGTGGATGCGGGCATAAGCGCAGGCGGAGGCCCAGGCACGGCCATGACACAGGCACGGGTCGGGCCTCGGGCACAGGCACGCGTACATGTGCAGGCACGGTTGCGGCCACGGGCAGACGTACAGGTGCGGGCGCAGGCACAGGTCGGGCCACGGGTACAGGAACGCCCATAGGTGCAGGCACTGGGGGTGGGCACGGGTCCGACCACGGGCAGGCGCACAGGTGCGGGCGCAGGCACAGGTCCGGCCACGCGCACAGGTGCGGGCGCAGGCACAGGTCGGGCCACGGGTACAGGCACACACATAGGTGCAGGCACGGGGGTGGGCGCGGGCGCGCGCAGGTGCGGGCACGGGTGCGGTCACAGTCACGGCCGCGCGCACAGGTGCGGGCGCGGCCATCGGTGTGGTCGAGGGGTCGGGCGGGGTTCAGTGCGCGGTGTGGGGCGGGGCAGGGGGTCTGGTTGGCCGTTTCGCGTGGGTGGGGAGGGGGTGCGGGGACGTTTCTGCCGTGGGGTGCCGTGGGTGGGGTTATGGCGTGCGGTGGGGGTGGTCCGGGGAGAGGAAGACGATGACGCCCGTCTCCGTGCCGGGCAGGGGGGTGACCTCGTGCCAGCCCAGGCGGCGGTACGTGGCCACCGTCTCCTTGGCCAGGCGGGAGGTCAGCAGCCATGCCCGGCGGTCCGGGGCGTCGGTGGTGATCTCGGTGAGGAGGGCCCGGCCGGTGCCGCGGCCGCGCGCGTAGGGGCGTACGGCGAGTTCGTCTATCTCCAGGGCTCCGGTCAGGAGTTCCTTCACCCGGGCCGGGCCCAGTTGCGCCGCGACCTGGGCGTAGGCGCGGTTCTTCGGGAAAGCCGCGGGGGTGATCCAGCCCGTGGCGAAGCCGTCGATGCCGGCGGCGGACTGGGCCAGGGCCGTACGGAAACCGCGGCGCCGGGCGTCGGCCGGGAGGCGGGCAGCGAACTGGCGAATGGTTTCTTCGTCTTCGTTCCACGGCGGGGCGGAGAAGACGTCGGCGTAGGCGTCGACCAGTTCGTCCGCGAGGTCGAGGACGGCCTGTCCGTAGCAGATCACGATGTCCTGGCTCCTGATGTGGGGTGAGGTGGATGGGGTGGGGTGGGCTGGAGGGGGTGAGGTGGTTTGCCCCTTTGGGTGGGAGATTGAATTTATGCCCATCCGGTTCCCTGGGCAGACATCGCGCGGATCCGGCGAGTGTGCGACAAATCCCCTCGACGCGGTCCGTGTCGGGCGGCCCGGCGCCCGCGTTGAGCAGCGCGTGGACAGATTGCTTCGGGCCGTCGGCAGGTGCGGGCTCGCGTTCCTGCTCGTGTTGGGCGTGGTGGCGGTGCTGCCGCGCGGTGTGCGGGACGCGGTGCCGGATCCCGTGATCGGCGGCGCCGTGCTCGTCCTGGGCGCGGTGGGGGCCCGGCGGGTGGTCAAGCAGTCGAGTTAGCCTCGGGGCGAATAGGTGTGCGCGTATGAACCGATGAACCGATGAGGTGAGGGAGTTGGACAGCATGGCACGGGTACCGAGCTCAGCAGTGGCGGCCGCCGGTCTGGTCGGGGGCTACGCCGTCGCACGGTGGACCAGGAAGCGGCCGCTCGGCGGCGTCGTGCTCGGCGCCGCGGGCATCGTGGCCGGGCGGGAGTGGCACAAGCGCGGCGGCGTCCCCGCGGCGGCCGGGCTCGGGGCGCTGTACCTCGCCGGGTTCGCCGGTGCGCACCCGCTGGCGAAGAAGGTCGGCGCCTGGCCGGCGGTCATCGGCGCCGCGGGTGTCGTGGCCGCCGCCTCCTGGGCGGTCGCCGACCGGGGCTGACGTCCCGGTCGATTGCCCGCCTGGGGCCCGGACGGGCCCGGACCGACGGGGAGGGTCCCGCCCCGGGGACGGCCCGGGGCGGGGCCTCGTAGCAGAGCCCTGGTCCTGGGTGGACCCGGCTGAAAGCCGGGAAGCGGGTCAGGGCCCGCCCGTCCCCGCGGCCAGCGTGCCGGCCCCCGCTACGCCCCTACGCCCCGAACGCCCGCGACAAGGTGTAGATCAAGAGTCCCGCCAGGGCGCCGACCACCGTGCCGTTGATGCGGATGAACTGGAGGTCGCGGCCGATGTGGGCCTCGATCTTGCGCGAGGTGTGTTCCGCGTCCCAGCCCGCCACCGTGTCCGTGATGAGGGAGGTGATCTCCGCACGGTAGGTGGTGACCACGTACACCACCGCTCCCTCGATCCAGCCCTCGACCTTGTCCTGGAGGCGGCCGTCCGTCGCCAGCCTGGCGCCCAGGGACATCAGGGAGGAACGGACCCGCAGGCGCAGCGCGCTCCGCTCGTCCTCCGCCGCCGAGATGATCATCGAGCGGACCGCCGTCCAGGTGGAGGCGATCACGTCCTGGATCTCCTCGCGCTGCAGGATCTCCGCCTTCAGGCGCTCGACCCGCGCCCGCGTCTCCGTGTCCGACTGGAGGTCCGCGGCGAAGTCCGCGAGGAAGCGGTCCACCGCCCCGCGCGCCGGGTGCTCCGGCATGTCCCGCATCTCCTGGACGAAGCGGAGCAGTTCCTTGTAGACGCGGTCGCCGATCTTGCGGTCCACGAACCTCGGGGTCCAGCCCGGCGCCCCGCCCTGGACCGCCGCCTCCACCGAATCGGCGTGCGTGACCAGCCAGTCGTACGCCCGCGCGCACACCAGGTCCACGACCCGGCGGTGGCCGCCGTCCGCGACGACCTTCTGGAGGGTCTTGCCGATGCCCGGCGCGATCTCCGCGCTCTCGGCCCGCCGGGTGATCGCCTCGCCCACGACGGCCTGTACGTCGGAGTCGCGCAGCACCGTCAGCGCCCCGCGCAGGGCCGTGGCCAGCTCCGCCGTGACCCGGTCGGCGTGCGCGGGCTCGGCCAGCCAGGCGCCGAGCCGGCCGCCGATGCCGAGGGCGTGGAGTCTCGTGCGCACCACGTCGGCGGAGAGGAAGTTCTCCCCGACGAACTCGCCGAGCGAGACCCCGAGCTGGTCCTTCTTCGTCGGGATGATCGCGGTGTGCGGGATGGGCAGGCCGAGCGGCCGCCGGAACAGGGCGGTGACGGCGAACCAGTCGGCGAGCGCACCGACCATGCCCGCCTCGGCCCCGGCCGCGACGTACCCGGCCCAGCCGCCCGCGCCCGCGTGCTCCGCCCACTTCGCCGCTACGTAGACCAGCGCGACCAGGACCAGCAGGCCGGTCGCGGTCCGCTTCATCCGGCGGACGCCGCGCCGGCGCTCCTCGTCCGCCTCGCTGAACACGAAGCCGCCCCGTGCCGCGGCCACGGCCGCAGTCGCGGCACCGGCCGTCGTCTTGCCCTGCTCCACGTGCTCCTGCCTTCCCCCGGGCGACGGTTTCGTCCGCATAGCATCCGACTCCCGGGGCGTCCGGGGAGTTCCCGGCGCGCCGTACCCGTCCCCCTTCTGTGAGCTCCCCGACAGCTCCCCTACAGCTCCTTGCGCGGCTTCTGCTTCGCGACCGCCCGCTGCTTCGGCGGTTTCACCTTCACCTCGACCCCGCCCCAGAAGGCCAGGCCCGTCACGACCACCCGCGGAGCCCCCGGCTCCACGGGGCCGGGGCTGTCGCGCTGGTCGAAGCCGCCCATCACGCCGATGCCGCGTACGTCGACCTCGACGCCCGGCGGCACGGTGATCTGGATGCCGCCCATGATGGCGACGCAGTTGATCACCACCTCCCGCTCCGCGAAGTTCGCCTCGCGCAGGTCGATGTCACCGCCGCCCCAGAACGCCACCGCGTGGAACCGGGCGGGCACGGTCCAGTTGCCCTTGCGCTGGAAGCCCGACATGACCGCCACGGCCACGGCCGGACCGCCCGCCGGCCCTCCGCCGCCCACGATCCGGGCCGGCCAGGAAGCCTCCGACCCCGCCGGCACCTCCGCCTTGGTCAGCCCGACCGGGGCGGCCGCGATCGGGGCCGTCGCGCCGGGCGCGGGCAGATCCCGCGTCAGCGGTTCGAGCTCCGCGTACGTACGGGAGCGGTAGGCCGCGTCCAGCCGCTCCTCGAACTCGTCCATGTCGAGCCGGCCCTCGGCGACGGCGTCCCGCAGCCGGTCCACCACCCGCTCCCGGTCGGCGTCCGAAGCCCGCAGCTCCGGCAGTGGGCTTGCCTGCGGCGCCTTCTCGGGCAACGACTTCCCGGACAGCGACTTCTGCGACTCCTCGGACTCCGACTTCTCGGACCGCTCATCACTCATGCGGACCAGCCTATGCAGTCACCCCGGAGAGCGGTACGGCCCGAACCCCCCTCCGGCTCAGGGTTGTCCCTGATTTATCCCCGCCAAGCCGTGCCCATCCGCCCCCGCCCCCTACCCCCGACCCGCGTACATCCGCGCGATCACGTCCTCGATGTCCGGCTCCCGCACCGACAGGTCCAGCAGCGGATACTCCGCCGCCACCGCCGCCACCAGCGGAGCCGCCGAGGCGCGCGCCGGGAACGCCAGCCACTGCCGGGCGCCCTCCACCTTCACCACCCGCGCCCCCGCCACCTCGATCGGCGGGAGCTCCCGCTCCAGGTCCACCACCAGCGTCCGCTCGCTCGCCGCCGCGCCGTCCGCGCCGCCCGCCGTGTGCAGTCCGCCCAGGGAGCCGTCGTACACCAGCCGTCCGTGGTCGATCACCATCACCCGCTCGCACAGCTGCTCGATGTCCTGGAGGTCGTGCGTGGTCAGTAGCACCGTGGTGCCGAGCTCCTCGTTCAGCTGCCGCAGGAAGCCCCGTACGCTCGCCTTGCTGACCACGTCCAGCCCGATCGTCGGCTCGTCCAGGTACAGCACGTCCGGGTCGTGCAGCAGCGCCGCCGCGATGTCCCCTCGCATCCGCTGCCCCAGCGACAGCTGCCGGACGGGTACGTCGAGCAGCTCGGCGAGGTCGAGCCGGTCCACGCAGCGCTCCATGTTCTCCGCGAACCGCGCCGGCGGGATCCGGTACATCCGCCGCATCAGCGCGTAGGAGTCCTTCAGCGGAAGGTCCCACCACAGCGTCGTGCGCTGCCCGAACACCACGCCGATCCGGTGCGCGAGGCGCATCCGCTCCCGCGCCGGGTCGATGCCGGCGACCCGCAGCCGGCCGCCGCTCGGGGTGAGGATGCCGGTCAGCATCTTGATGGTGGTCGACTTGCCGGCGCCGTTGGGCCCGATGTAGCCGACCATCTCGCCACGGGCCACCTCGAAGCTGATCCCGTCCACGGCCCTGACCCGGCGTTTCTCCCGGCGCACCAGGCCCACCCGGCGCCGTACGTCGAAGACCTTCTCGACCTCGTCCAGTGAAATCAGCGCATCACCCATGCCGGCTCAGCTCCCCGTACTGCGGTACGAACGGACCCCCGCGCGCCAGGCCAGCGACGCGGGGAGGAACACCACGAAGGCCACGAGCGGGCTCGCGTACGCCACCCACCCCGGCAGCCCCAGCGGATCGGGCCGGCCCAGCACGTACAGGGCGGGCAGCCAGTTGACGAAGGCGAGCGGCACGATGAAGGTCACCCCGCGCAGCAGGTCCTTCGCGAAGACGGTCGGCGGGTACTGGAGCATGGTGCAGCCGCCGTAGGTGAAGCTGTTCTGCACCTCCGCGGCGTCCCCGGCGAGGAACTGGAAGGACGCCCCGGCCACCATCACCGCGCCGAAGATCGCCGCCCCGGCGGTGATCATCACGGGCACCATCAGCACCTTCCCGACCGTCCAGTGCACCTGGTCCAGCTCCGAGACCGCCCACCCCAGCACCGCGAGCCCCTGCACGATCCGCCCCAGCCGGCGCAGCGCGAAGCGGTCGGCCGCCACCTGGGCGAGCACCGGGACCGGGCGGACCAGCATGGTGTCGAGGGAGCCGTCGCGGATCCGGGTGCCGATCCGGTCGGTGTTGCCGAGCAGCAGGTCGGCCAGGCCCAGGGAGGCCGAACAGGACCCGTACAGCAGGGCGATCTCGGGCAGGGTGAAGCCGCCCAGCTCGTCCACGTGCGAGAACATGATCATGATCGCGACGAAGTCGAGGAGCGTGATGGCCGCGTTGCCGAAGGTCGAGAGGAAGAAGGAGGTGCGGTACGTCATCGTCGACCGGATCCACATCGCGGCGATCAGCCCGTAGCCGCGCAGCCCTTCCAGGACCCGGCTGCGCTGCGGGACCAGGAGCTCGGCCCCCCTGCCGGCCAGGACAGCCGCTCCTTCCCTGCCCTCCGCCACCCGCTCAGCCACCCTGGACCACCACCTTCCGCGTCGCGGCCGCCTGCAGCAGCCGGCCCAGCCCGAGCAGCACCACCGCCCACGCGGCCTGGAAGCCCAGCCACCCGGCCGTACGAGCGCCCCCTCCGCCCCCGCCCAGCAGCACGTCCACCGGCACCTGGAGCATCGCCGCCCAGGGCAGCACGCGGACGAACTCCCCGAAGCCGCCCGGGAACACGGTCAGCGGCAGCAGCATCCCGGAGAAGAAGATGGAGACGACCGTCGCCATCATGTTGATCCCGGCTCCGTCCATCAGCCAGAAGGCCGCCAGCCCCAGCAGGTAGCGCAGCGCGAAGCTCACCACCAGCCCGAGGAACACGGAGACCAGGAAGAGCAGCCAGCGCAGCGGCGCGGTGGGCAGCGCCAGCTGGAAGGCGAGCCCGCCGATCACCAGCGGTACTACGCCGCGGCCCAGGAGTTGAAACGCCGCCCGGCCCAGATCACCCGCGAGCCACCACAACTGGAGATCGGCCGGACGGTACAGATCGACGGCGATATCACCCGTACGGACGCGTTCCTGGAACTCCTCCTGGAAGCCGCCGCCGATCAGCGCCCCGGCGGCGAGCAGCGCCTGACTGACCCACATGAAGGTGAGGGCCTCGGACTGGTCGTAGCCTCCGAGCCCGGGCCGCTCGTCCCAGAGCGCGATGTACGTGTAGGCCAGGATGAAACCGAAGACGGTGTTGGTGAACACCCCGGCCGCGGTGGCCGTCCCGTAGGTGGCGTACCTGCGGAAGCCCCCGGCGGCGACCGCCCCGTAGAGCCCGGCTCGTCCCCTCACCGACTGGCGCACCCCGTCCCCTCCGTTTCCCCGGTCGTCGCTGCGTCGTTCCTCTGTCGGCCAAACCTCTGTCGCCCAAAGCTCTGTCGGCCAAAGCGCGCGAGCTTAGTGCGGAGGGGCGATCCACGCGAACGAATTACGCCCGTCCGGAGCGGAAGCGGCGGCCATCGGGTAGACAGCATGAGGTACAGATGTGGATATTTCGTACGGCGCCGAGGAGTCCCGGAGATGAGCGACCCGTCACCACCGCCCGGCTGGACGCCTCGCGATCCCGACACCCCCGAAGGACAGCAGGCACCGGGCGCCGACCCGCCCCCCGCAACGCCCGAGCCGCCCCGGAACCCCAAGGAGGCCAAGCGGGCGGAGAGACAGCGGGCGAAGGCGGCGAAGAAGGCCAAGCGCAAGCGCACCGGCTGGCGCCGGCTCCTCCCGACCTGGCGCATGGTGCTGGGCGCGTTCCTGCTCGGCGCCCTGCTGCTCTGCGGCGCCCTCGTGGCCGGCTACCTGCTGGTCCACATCCCGCCCGCCAACGCGGCCGCCACCGCGCAGTCCAACGTCTACCTCTACACCGACGGCACCCAGCTCGCCCGTGACGGCGAGGTCAACCGCGTCAACGTACCGCTCTCCCAGGTCCCCCTGACGGTGCAGCAGACCGTACTGGCCGCCGAGGACCGCGACTTCTACTCCGAACGGGCGGTGGACCCCGCGGCGATGCTGCGCGCGGCCTGGAACACCGCGACCGGCAAGGGCACCCAGTCCGGCTCCACGATCACCCAGCAGTACGTCAAGAACTACTACCTGGGCCAGGAGCAGACGATCAAGCGGAAGGTGAAGGAGTTCTTCATCGCGATCAAGCTCGGTCGTGAGAAGTCGAAGAACTACATCCTCGAGGGGTACCTGAACACCAGCTACTTCGGCCGCAACGCCTACGGCATCCAGGCCGCCGCCCAGGCCTACTACGGCAAGGACGTCGGCAAACTCAACGCCGCCGAGGGCGCCTACCTCGCCACCCTCCTCAACTCCCCCAGCGCCTTCGACGTCGTCGCCCACCCCCAGGGCCGCGGCCGCGCCCTCGCCCGCTGGAACTACGTGCTCGACGGCATGGTCAAGAAGGGCTGGATGACGCCCGCCGAACGCGCGGCCACCCAGTTCCCCGAGCCCGGCAAGGTGCGCCCGGCCGCGGGCCTGTCCGGACAGCGCGGCTACCTGGTCGAAGCCATCAAGGACTACATCGTCGAGAACAAGATCCTCGACGACAAGACCCTCGCCGAGGGCGGCTACCGCATCACCACCACCATCGACAAGGCCCGCCAGACCGCCATGGTCGACGCCGTCGACGACAAGGTGGTCAGCGAGCTCGAACCCGACAAGCGCAAGGCGGACCGCGTCGTACGCACCGGAGCCGTCTCCATCGACCCGGCCACCGGCAAGGTCGTCGCCCTGTACGGCGGCATCGACTACACCAAGCAGTTCGTCAACAACGCCACCCGGCACGACTACCAAGTGGCCTCCACCTTCAAGCCGTTCGTCTTCGCCTCCGCCGTGCAGAACGACTCCCGCACCCAGGACGGCCGCACGATCACCCCGTACACGATCTACAACGGCGACAACAAGCGGCGCGTGGTCGGCACCCGCATCCCCTACATGCCCGAGAACGAGGGGCAGGTCAGCTACGGCAACATCACCGTCAACACCGCCACCGACCTCTCCGTCAACACCGTCTTCGCCCAGATGGTCGTCGACGTCGGCACCGACAAGGTCAAGCAGACCGCCATCGCCCTCGGCATCCCCGAGGACACCCCGAACTTCGACCCGGGACCGGCCATGGCCCTGGGCACCATGCAGGCCAGCGTCCTGGACATGACCCAGGCCTACGCCACCCTCGCCGCCCACGGCCGCCGCATCCCGCACACCTTCGTCGAGAAGATCACCAAGGAGGGGGACTCCGTCCCGCTCCCGGCGCGCGATCCGGCCCAGGCCATCAGTCGCGAGGCCGCCGACACCACCACGTCCATGCTGGTCAGCGTCGTGGACAACGGCACCGGTACGGCCGCCCTGGCCGCCGGCCACCCGGCCGCCGGCAAGACGGGGACCGGCGAACTGGACCGCTCGGCCTGGTTCGCGGCGTACACCCCGGACCTGGTCACGGTCGTCTCGATGATGGGCCAGGACCCGGACACCGGGTCCCTGGAATCCCTCTACGGGGCCCTGGGCGAGGCCCGCATCAGCGGTGGCGGCTACCCGGCCCGGATCTGGGCCCAGTACACGAAGACGGCCCTGGCGGACAGCGACCCCGTGGACTTCGATCTGGAGCTCATGCCGGGCGCCAACCGGCCGCCGCAGCCCCCGCCCGCGGACCCGAGCCCGGACGAGTCCCCACAGGAAACCCCGGGCGACCGCCCCACCGGACGGCCCGGCCGCCCGACCCGGACCCCGCCGACCACCGGGCAGACGAACGGGGGCCAGACCACGGGAGGCCGCACGGACGGCGGCCAGACCACCGGCGGCCGCACGGACGGCGGCCAGACCACGGGGGGCGACACCACCGGAGGCGACACCACCGGCGGCCAGACCGACGCCGGCACCACGAACGGCGCCACGACGGGCGGCGCCCAGGGCGGCGGCACCACAGAAGGCCTCCGCCCACCGGCGGACCTACTGGAGTAACCGGCTCACTGACTCAGTGACCGGAGGTCGCCTTCAGCCCCACCACGGCGACCAGCAGCAGACAGATGAAGAAGATCCGGGCGGCGGTGACGGGCTCCCCCAGCACCGCCATGCCGAGCACCGCCGCCCCGGCCGCGCCGATGCCGACCCAGACGCCGTAGGCCGTACCGATCGGCAGGGTCTTGGCGGCGTACGACAGCAGCACCATGCTCGCCACGATGCCGGCGCCCGTGAACACGCTCGGCCACAGCCGCGTGAACCCTTCGGTGAACTTCATGCCGATCGACCAGCCGACTTCGAGCAGACCGGCGAGAAGAAGCAGAACCCAGGCCATGACAGGCACCTCCGGAACGAGAGCGGAACGGGGTGCGTCGTCTTGTCATGCAGCCACTGGCCACTGGCCAAGGGCGACCCGGTACGGCGCGTCTCGTCGGGGGTTCCCCACCACCGTAGCAAAACTGAACGAAAAGGGCCGGTGACGATGGTCACCGGCCCTTCCTCAGACCACTCAGGGCTAGAGGTAAAGCCCCGTGGAGTCTTCCGACCCCAGCCGCTCGGCGGCCACGGCGTGCAGGTCCCGCTCCCGCATCAGCAGGTACGTCGCCCCGCGCACCTCCACCTCGGCCCGCTCCTCGGGGTCGTACAGGACCCGGTCCCCCGGCTCGACCGTCCGTACGTTCTGCCCGACCGCAACCACCTCGGCCCAGGCCAGCCGCTTGCCCACCGCGGCCGTCGCCGGGATCAGGATGCCGCCGCCCGAGCGGCGCTCACCCTCCGGCGAATCGGATTTCACGAGCACGCGGTCGTGGAGCATCCGGATGGGCAGCTTGTCGTGGGTGGTGGTGTTCTCGCTCACGCCCCGAACCTACCCGCCCGCACCCGCCCCGCACCCCGCAGGGTCATCAGCGCTTGCGCCGCGCCGACATCACCAGCAGGCCCACGACTCCGGCCGCGAGCAGCGCCACCGGCACGATCCGCTCGACGCGCGGAGCGCCGTCGTCGTGGCGCAGCCCGTCGCGGGCGTCGGTGACGAGGCGGTTCACCGTCGCCACCGCGCGGCCGACGACGTGGTCGATGTTGCCGACCACCTTCGCCTTGGCGTCCCCGACGATCGTCTTGGGGTGCATGCGCACCCCGATCTCGTCGAGCGCCTCGGCGAGCTGCTCGCGGCGGCGGACGATGTCCGCCTCGATCTGTGCGGGGGTCCTGGCTTCCGGCACCGCGCTGCCTCCGTCGTCGTGGTCGGTCCCACGGCGGGCGTAGCCCACCATGAACAGTCTGTCAGCAGCTTAGTCTCGACACCGTACCGATCCCCTCCCGAGGAGACTGTTGAGAATGAGCGAGCGACTTGAGCCGGGCGACATCGCCCCCGCCTTCACCCTGCCCGACGCGGACGGCAACGAGATCTCGCTCGCCGACCACAAGGGCCGCAAGGTCATCGTGTACTTCTACCCGGCCGCGCTGACGCCGGGCTGCACGAAGCAGGCCTGCGACTTCACGGACAACCTGGCGGTCCTGGCCACGGCCGGCTACGACGTCATCGGCGTCTCGCCCGACAAGCCGGAGAAGCTGGCGAAGTTCCGCGAGCAGGAGCACCTGAAGGTCACCCTGGTCGGCGACCCCTCGAAGGAGGTCCTGACGGCGTACGGGGCCTTCGGCGAGAAGAAGCTCTACGGCAAGACCGTCACCGGGGTCATCCGCTCCACGGTGATCGTCGACGAGGAGGGCAAGGTCGAACGCGCCCTCTACAACGTCAAGGCCACGGGCCACGTAGCCAAGATCATCAAGGACCTGGGCATCTGACCCCACCCCTCTCCTCGCACAGCGGCCCGCACCCACCCGGTGCGGGCCGCTCTGCTTGCCGGACGAATCCGGCCGCAACTGTCCGACCATCGGTCCGTTACTCCGTACGAGGGCCGCACGCGCGGCCGGGACGGAGGGGACGCGGATGCCGATCAGCCCGTACACGAGGGAACGCCTCGCGGAGGCGGCGGACGGGTCACGGACACTGACCGAGGCGCTGACGAAGCTGGGGGTGGACCCGAAGGGCGGGTCGCGGCGATACCTGCTCGACCGCATGCGGAAGCTGGGCGTGGACGTCTCCCACTTCGAGCGGGAGGGAGCCCTCAAGTGGACGAAGGAGATCCTGGAGGAGGCGGTCGCGTCCTCGACGAACATGTGCGAGGTCCTGAGGCACCTCGGCCTGGACGTCGTAGGCGGCCACCACACGCACATCAGCCGCCGGGTGAAGGCCTTCTGCATAGACACCTCGCATTTCAGGCTCCCCTCCCCCGCAGGCCGCCCCAAGAGCCGGCGGACGCCGGAGGCGATCCTCGTAAAGCAGCAGGACCCCCGCATCCGCCGACGCCAGGGCGAGCAGCTCAGGGGAGCACTCGCCGAGCTGGGCATCCCCGAACGCTGTGCGATGTGCGGCATCGAACCGATCTGGCAGGGGGAACCGCTCCCTCTGGAGGTCGACCACCTCGACGGCGATTGGCGAAACAACCAGGCGGCCAACCTCCGCCTCCTGTGTCCCAACTGCCACTCCACGACCGACACATACCGTGGCCGCGGCAAGCGGCGACACGGAGCGGCCGCGTGAGCGCCCTGGTGCGGCACACCCATGAATCACTGGCCGCGGCAGCTGCGGGCTGCACTTCGATGGAGGAGGTCATCGCCCGTCTCGTCGCCAAGCCGTACCCGGAGCTCGAACGCCACCTGCGGCGGCGGTTCGCCCAGCACGGGGTCGACGTCTCGCACCTCACGCGGAGCCGGCGCGGCCGCACGAGGGCATCGCGCCCGGATGGTGCCGATCTGCGCCACGCGGTCGAAGCGTCCCACTCATTGGCCGAGACACTAAGGCGCCTGGGGCTGCCCGACAGCGGCACCCAGCGCAGGAATCTGCACCGGTGGATACGGGAGGAGGACCTCTCGACCGAGCATTTCCTCGGCCAGGCCCATCAGCGCGGCAAGCCTGGCCCCACGCCGGTGAAACCGGCCGAGGAGATCCTCGTCAAGCACGAGCGGAGGCAGCGCACCCGCACACATCTGCTCCGCCGCGCCCTTCGGGAGGTGGGAGTCGAGGAATGCTGCGAAAGGTGCGGCACACCGCCCGAGTGGCACGGACGCCCGATGACGCTGGAGGTCGATCACATCAACGGCGACTGGAGCGATGACCGACGGGAGAACCTTCGACTCCTGTGCCCCAATTGCCATGCGCTGACGGACACGTGGTGTGGAAATCGCCGACACAAGTCAGTCGCACAGCCGAGCCGGACGGCCGTAGACTGACGAAGCCGAACCGGGCCGATGTCCGAATTTACCCGGTTTAGGGCGGTTGTGGCGGAATTGGCCTACGCGCAACTTTTAGGTAGTTGTGGGAGAAATCCCTTGAGGGTTCGAGTCCCTCCAGCCGCACATCGGAAGCGACGGCCCCGGTCCAGCAGCAGGGACCGGGGCCGTCGGCATTCCTGCGGGCGTCAGCCCAGCAGTTCGCGGACCGCCGGGACCAGGGCTCGGAAGGCCTGGCCTCGGTGGGAGATGGCGTTCTTTTCTGCCGGGGTGAGTTCCGCGCAGGTGCGGGACTCGCCGAGGGGCTGGAGGATCGGGTCGTAGCCGAAGCCGCCCGTGCCCGACGGGGTGTGGCGGAGGGTGCCCAGGAGGCGGCCTTCGACCACGCGTTCCGTGCCGTCGGGGAGGGCGAGGGCGGCCGCGCAGAAGAAGTGGGCGCCGCGGTGTTCGTCGTCGATGTCGCCGAGCTGCGCCAGGAGCAGGGCCAGGTTCGCGGCGTCGTCGCCGTGGGAGCCGGCCCAGCGGGCCGAGAAGATGCCCGGGGCGCCGTTCAGTACGTCCACGCAGAGGCCCGAGTCGTCCGCGACCGCCGGCAGGCCCGTGGCCTGCGCCAGGGCGTGGGCCTTGAGGAGGGCGTTCTCGGCGAAGGTGACGCCGGTCTCCTTGACGTCCGGGATCTCCGGGTACGCGTCCGCGCCGACCAGCTCGTGCGGCAGGCCGGCGGCGGACAGGATGGCGCGGAGTTCCGTGACCTTGCCCGCGTTGCGCGTGGCGAGGATCAGGCGGCTGGCAGAGCTGGGCGGAGTCGGCGTCGAGGTCATGGGGTCATTATCCCGGGCCGCGCCGGGGCCCCGGCCGGGGTCAGCCCGGGGAGCAGACCTTCGAGATCTCCTTCGCCGCGTCCGCGACCGGGGTGATGTCCGGGGCGGTGGTGCCGCTTTCGATGGAGGTGCGGACGTTCTGGACGGCCGTGTTCATCGAGGAGATGGCCTTGCTCAGGTCGGCGTTGTCGGTCTGGTCGCCGATCTTCTTGAGGTTGGCCTCGATCGCGTTGAGCGCGTTCTGGGCGTCCTGCGGGCTGTTCCCGGCCTGGGAGACCGCCTGCTGGAGGTCGTTGGCGCCGTCCGTGATGGCGACCGCCGTGCTCGCGCAGTCCATCGCCGTCGAGATGGCGTCGCAGGAGGTGATCGCGGGTATGGCGAGCGCTGCCGTCAGGGCAACGGCCGCGAGGCGGTACTTCGGCTTCACTTCGGCCCCCAGGAGGATGTGGACGTGCAGGTACGTGGACGGGCGCACGGCTTCGACGCCGTGCACCCGTATCCACACAGACGCGCGGACGGGCCGCGCGGTTGCCGCGAGCTCTAGAGCGTGAGCTCCAGGGCGCCGAGCTGGAGGGCTTCCAGGTCGGCGCAGCCGCCGGAGGCCAGGTCGAGGAGGGCGTTGAGTTCCTTGCGGTCGAAGGGCTCGCCCTCGGCCGTGCCCTGGACCTCGACAAAGCGGCCGTCGCCGGTGCAGACCACGTTCATGTCGGTCTCGGCGCGCACGTCCTCCTCGTAGCAGAGGTCGAGGAGCGGGACCCCGTCGACGATGCCGACGCTGACGGCGGCGACGGTGCCGGTGAGGGGCTTGCGGCCGGCCTTGATGAGCTTCTTGCCCTGGCCCCAGGAGATGGCGTCGGCCAGGGCCACGTAGGCGCCGGTGATGGCCGCGGTGCGGGTGCCGCCGTCGGCCTGGAGGACGTCGCAGTCCAGGACGATGGTGTTCTCGCCGAGGGCCTTGTAGTCGATGACGGCGCGCAGCGAGCGGCCGATCAGGCGGGAGATCTCGTGAGTGCGGCCGCCGATCTTGCCGCGTACGGATTCGCGGTCGCCGCGGGTGTTCGTGGCGCGGGGCAGCATCGAGTACTCGGAGGTGACCCAGCCTTCGCCGCTGCCCTTGCGCCAGCGCGGGACGCCTTCGCTGAAGGAGGCGGTGCAGAAGACCTTGGTGTCCCCGAAGGAGACGAGGACGGAGCCCTCTGCGTGCTTGCTCCATCCGCGTTCGATGGTGACCGGGCGGAGCTGTTCGGGCGTACGGCCGTCGATGCGAGACATGGCACCGAGCCTAGCCGGTGCGGAGGAACGAGAAGACCCCGTCCGGGTGCGTCCGGGCGGGGTCCTGTCGTACGTACGGGTGCGCGCGGGGGCGCGTGCGAGCCGGTGGGCTCAGCTCACATCATGTCTTCGATGTCGGCGGCGATGGGGTCGGCGTCGGTGCCGATGACGACCTGGATCGCGGTGCCCATCTTGACGACGCCGTGGGCGCCGGCGGCCTTCAGCGCGGCCTCGTCGACCTTGCTCGGGTCGATGACCTCGGTGCGCAGGCGGGTGATGCAGCCCTCGACCTCTTCGATGTTCTCGATGCCGCCGAGCCCGGCGACGATCTTCTCAGCCTTGGTGGCCATGTGTTTCTCCCTGAGTTCTACGAAGAACGAGTCCGACTGACATCCGACCGCCCCAACAGGGCGGTCCGCTTCGTCACGGTAGCCCACGTTTGGACCAGCTACGCGGGCACATGCCCGGTATCTGCCGAATGATGATGATCAGCATCAGCCTGCCCTCAAGGCGGGTGAAATGCGACCGCAACACAAGTGGTCTACACCAGTGTGCCGCAAGTGTCGCGACTGCCAAAAACGGGCCGGTCAGGGAGGACGCGGATGAGCGCGAGCAGCGCCGCAGCAGTGCCACAGCCGAAGTGGTGGAACGGCTTGTTCCAAGGGCTGCAGAAGATGGGCCGCAGCCTCCAGCTGCCGATCGCCGTCCTGCCGGCGGCGGGCATCCTGAACCGGTTCGGCCAGGACGACGTGTTCGGCAAGGACGGTCTGGGCTGGACGAACGTCGCCAAGATCATGGCCGCCGCGGGCGGCGCCCTGCTCAGCGCCGACATCGGCCTGCCGCTGCTCTTCTGCATCGGCGTCGCGATCGGCATGGCCAAGAAGGCGGACGGCTCGACGGCCCTCGCGGCGGTGGTCGGCTTCCTCGTCTACCGGAGCGTGCTGCACGCCTTCCCCAAGTCCTGCCCCGAGGGGACCAAGGACATCAAGGGGGCCTGCCTGGGGGCCGGGGACGCCCTCACCGAGTACACGTACCAGAACCCAGGGGTGTTCGGCGGCATCGTCATGGGCCTGCTGGCCTCCTGGTTCTGGCAGCGCTACCACCGCGTGAAGCTGGTCGACTGGCTCGGCTTCTTCAACGGCCGCCGCCTGGTCCCGATCATCATGACCCTCGTCGCGATCGTCTTCGCCGTGCTCTGCCTGTGGATCTGGCCGCCGATCGGCAATGCGCTGGAGAGCTTCTCGGACTGGCTGGTGGGCCTGGGATCGCTGGGCGCGGGCATCTTCGGCGTCGCGAACCGCGCGCTGCTGGTGATCGGCCTGCACCAGTTCCTGAACGTGCCGGTGTGGTTCCAGTTCGGCAGCTACACCAAGCCGGACGGGCAGACGGTCCACGGTGACATCCCGATGTTCCTCGCGGGCGACCCGAACGCCGGCCAGTTCCTCACCGGCTTCTTCCCGATCATGATGTTCGCGCTGCCCGCGGCGGCGCTGGCCATCACGCACTGTGCGAAGCCGGCCCGGCGCAAGGAGGTCGGCGGCCTGATGCTCTCGGTCGGCCTGACCTCGTTCGTCACCGGCATCACCGAGCCGCTGGAGTACTCGTTCCTCTTCCTGGCGCCGGCGCTGTACGCGGTGCACGCGGTGCTGACGGGCGTGTCGATGGCGGTGACGTGGGCCTTCGGGGTCAAGGACGGCTTCAGCTTCTCGGCCGGCCTGATCGACTACCTCATCAACTGGAGCCTGGCGACGAAGCCCTGGGCGATCATTCCGATCGGCCTCTGCTTCGCGGTCGTCTACTACGGCATCTTCCGCTTCGCGATCACCAAGTGGGACATCAAGACGCCCGGCCGGGAGTCGGACGAGGAGATCGCGGCGATGCAGGCGGAGAACACGAAGGCCTGAGCCCCGCCTTCCCCCTGCCCCGGCCCCCGCCCCGGGACTTCCGGCCCGCGCGAGCCGCGGGCCGGAGGGGGCCCGAAGCCCCGCCCGGCCGCGGCCGGCCGTCCCGCCCGGGGCCGCCGCAGGGCCCCGCCCCGGGGCGCGCACGACCCTCCCGCTTGATGCCATAAGCCCTGGTCAGGGCCCACATATACGAGACGAAGGCCTCCGGATCCACAGGGTCCGGGGGCCTTTGCCGTGTATGCCCCGGTGTGTCTTCCACCACGGAATTGGTGGGTTCCTTACGCGGACCTCACCGTGCTACAACTGGTCTACACCACTGAGTGGTGTAGACCACGTAGGCCTTTCGGCCCCGCGGTCCCCCGTTCCGAGACGCTGCCAACCCCCCGTGTTCCACGTCCTGGCAGAGCCTTGTCCACTGGAGGAAGACCATGTCCACAGCCACCGCTGCGGAAAAGAAGAAGGGCGCTGGCGTGATGGCCGTCATGCAGCGCATCGGCCGGAGCCTCATGCTCCCCGTTGCGGTGCTGCCTGCCGGCGCGCTCCTGCTCCGCCTGGGCGCGGGCGACATGCTCGGCGACAAGGACGTCTTCCCGACGTTCGTCCTCAAGATCGCCGGTTACATGGCCGCCGGTGGTGGCGCGATCCTCGACAACATGGCGCTGCTGTTCGCCGTCGGCATCGCGATCGGCTTCGCCAAGAAGTCGGACGGTTCGACCGCCCTCGCGGCCGTCACCGGTTACCTGGTCTTCCAGAAGGTGCTCGCCACCTTCACCGACAGCAACCTGCCGCAGAAGGCCACGGTCGTCGGCGACAAGATCGTCATGGTGGACGCCCCGGTCAACGCCGGTGTCCTCGGCGGTGTCGTGATGGGTGTCATCGCGGCCCTGCTCTACCAGAAGTTCTACCGGACCAAGCTGCCGGACTGGGCGGGCTTCTTCGGCGGCCGCCGCCTGGTTCCGATCCTCTCCGCCTTCGCGGGTCTGGTCACCGGCATCGTCTTCGGTCTCATCTGGCCGGTCCTCGGCTCGGGTCTGCACAACTTCGGTGAGTGGCTGACCGGCTCCGGCGCCGTCGGCGCGGGCATCTTCGGTGTCGCCAACCGTGCGCTGATCCCGATCGGCATGCACCACCTGCTGAACTCCTTCCCGTGGTTCCAGGCCGGCTCCTTCGACACCCCGACCGGTGCCGTCCACGGTGACATCGGCCGCTTCCTCGCCGGTGACCCGACCGCCGGACAGTTCATGACCGGCTTCTTCCCGATCATGATGTTCGCCCTCCCGGCCGCCTGCCTCGCGATCGTCCACTGCGCGCGCCCCGAGCGCCGCAAGGTCGTCGGCGGCATGATGTTCTCCCTCGCGCTCACCGCCTTCGTGACCGGCGTGACCGAGCCCATCGAGTTCACCTTCATGTTCATCGCCCCGGTCCTCTACGCGATCCACGCGGTCCTGACCGGTGTCTCCCTGGCGCTGACCTGGGCCCTGGGCATGCGTGACGGCTTCGGCTTCTCGGCCGGCGCGGTCGACTTCGTCCTGAACCTCGGCATCGCGAACAACCCGTGGGGCCTGGTCGGCGTCGGCCTCTGCTTCGCGGTCGTCTACTACTTCATCTTCCGCTTCGCCATCACCAAGTGGAACCTCCCGACGCCGGGCCGCGAGTCCGACGAGGAGCTCGCCGAGCTGGCCAAGGCCGAGGCCAAGTAAGCAGGTACGTACCGCACGCGGGTACGCACGAAGCCCCCGCTCTCCCGGAAGGGAGGGCGGGGGCTTTCGCGTACGGGCAGGGCCGCCAGAAGGGTCAGACCTCGTACACCGCGCCGGTGTACGCGAGCTCCACCGGGCCGTCGTAGACCGCGCGGGCGTCCGCCAGGTTGCGTTCGGCGTCCGTCCACGGCGGGATGTGGGTCAGGACGAGGCGGCCGGCGCGGCCCGCGCGGGCGAACTCGCCGGCCTCGCGGCCGTTGAGGTGGAGGTCCGGGATGTCCTCCTTGCCGTGCGTGAAGGAGGCCTCGCACAGGAACAGGTCGGTGTCCTCGGTGAGCAGCCCCAGCTCGGGGCAGACGCCGGTGTCGCCGGAGTACGTCAGCGCGCGGCCGCCGTGCTCGACGCGGATCCCATAGGACTCGACCGGGTGGCAGACCTTCTCGGTGCGGACCTGGAACGGGCCGATCTCGAAGGTGCCGGACTTCAGGGTCCGGAAGTCGAAGACCTCGCTCATGGAACGCTCGTCGGGCACGTCCTCGTAGGCGGTGGACAGCCGCTTCTCGGTGCCCTCGGGGCCGTAGACGGGGATGGTGCCGCAGCGGCCGCCCTCGTGGCGGTAGAAGCGGGCGACGAAGTACGCGCACATGTCGATGCAGTGATCGGCGTGCAGGTGGCTGAGGAAGATCGCGTCGAGATCGTAGAGCCCGATGTGCCGCTGGAGCTCCCCGAGGGAGCCGTTGCCCATGTCGAGGAGCAGCCGGAAGCCGTCGGCCTCGACGAGGTAGCTCGAACAGGCCGATTCCGCGGACGGGAACGAGCCCGAACAGCCGACGACGGTGAGCTTCATGGAGCGTGAACCTCCGTGGACGGTCCGTGGACGGAATGCGGGCCGTGCGTGGGTCGAGCGTAAGGCGCGAAACGTCCGGTCGCTCCTCCGCGGCGGGCCGTTGTGGGGCGAATCACCTGAGCTGTCACCCGGGGGAGCGACGGGGCGGCCCCGGGTTGCCGTGGGTTGCCGTGGGGAGGGCATGCCGCTGCCGTGCCGGGGGCGGCGGGCAGGACTACGGTCGGAGTATGGACACGTCCTGGTGGCCTGCGGTCGCCGCGGTGGTGATCGTGATCCTGCTGGTGCTCCTCCCCCGGCGGGCGCGGCGGGTCCGCCGGGCCCCGGACCCGCCCCACGGACCGGGACCGCTGCCGCGGCCGGAGGCCGGCGAGCTGTGGTCCCTGGAGGACGGGCGGCCCGTGCTGGTGCTGGGCGTACGGGGCCACCGGGCGCGGATCGCGCGGATCACCGGGAAGTACGACGACCGGCGCGCCGGGGTGATCCCGCTGCCGCCGGGGGTGGTCGGGGCCCGGGGCGGGTTCCTGGAGGCGGACCGGGTGGTGGAGGTGTCGGTATGGGAGTTCGCGAGGGCGCGGCGGCTGGGGACGGTGGATCCGGCGGTGTGGGACGAGGTGAAGGGGCTCGGGGGACTCGGGGGGCACGGGGCGTCCGGCTGAAGCGGGTCTACGATCCCCCCGAGCCGGGGCTGGACGGGGTCCGCGTGCTCGTGGACCGGCTGTGGCCGCGGGGGCTGTCGAAGGAGGCGGCGGGGGTCGACGAGTGGGCCAAGGCCGTTGCCCCTTCGGGGGAGCTGCGGAAGTGGTTCCACGGGGGCGGGTCCGTGGCGGAGTTCCGGGAGCGGTACGCGGTGGAGCTTCGCTCGGAGGAGGCGGTGGCGGAGTTGGCGCGGCTGCGGGTCGCTGCCGCGGGCGGGACGGTCACGCTGCTGACTGCCGTCAAGGATCCGGGGGAGAGTCACGCGGGGGTGCTGGCCGCACTGCTGGCGCCTTCTTGACGCGCCGCTCGCGCGGTGCGGCCCCTGGGGGGGGCCTTACCGGCTTCGCGCCGCTGCGCCGGACTCCGTCCGGCGGTGGCCGGTCGGCGCTGCCGCCACTGCCGTCCCGGCACTGGCCCGGTGGGCGGGTGCGGCTGGGTGGGCCCTGCGGGGCGAAGTCCCCTACCCGCCCTTCCACCGTTCCCCGGGCTTTGCCCGGACCCCAGTCCTCAAGCGCCGGACGGCTGGGTTGTCCGGACGTCCGGCGTTCACGTGCAGGCCGAGGCCGGCCAAATCCAGCCTCGCCGGCGTTTGAGGCGCAGGGGTCCGGGGACTGGTCCCCGGCAACGGCGCCGCACACAGCCCCTCCGGCGTTTGAGGAGCGGGTCCGGGGACCGGTTCGGGCTACGCCCAGAGTTGGCCCTGGAGGACTTCGATGGCTTCTTCCGTGGTGGCTGCCGTGTAGACGCCCGTCGACAGGTACTTCCAGCCGCCGTCGGCCACGACGAAGACGATGTCGGCCGATTCGCCCGCCGCCACCGCCTTGCGGCCCACGCCGATCGCCGCGTGCAGGGCCGCGCCCGTGGAGACGCCCGCGAAGATGCCCTCCTGCTGGAGGAGCTCCCGGGTGCGGGTGACCGCGTCCGCCGAGCCCACCGAGAAGCGGGTCGTCAGGACCGAGGGGTCGTACAGCTCGGGGACGAAGCCCTCGTCGAGGTTGCGCAGGCCGTAGACGAGGTCGTCGTAGCGCGGTTCCGCTGCGACGATCTTGACTCCGGGGACGTGTTCGCGCAGGTAGCGGCCCACGCCCATCAGCGTGCCCGTGGTGCCCAGGCCCGCCACGAAGTGGGTGATGGAGGGGAGGTCCGCGAGGATCTCCGGGCCCGTGGTGGCGTAGTGGGCGCCCGCGTTGTCGGGGTTGCCGTACTGGTAGAGCATCACCCAGGTGGGGTTCTGCTCGGCCAGTTCCTTCGCGACGCGGACGGCCGTGTTCGAGCCGCCCGCCGCCGGCGACGGGATGATCTCGGCTCCCCACATGGCCAGGAGGTCGCGCCGTTCCTGGGAGGTGTTCTCCGGCATGACGCACACGATCTTGTAGCCCTTGAGCTTCGCGGCCATGGCGAGGGAGATGCCCGTGTTGCCCGAGGTGGGCTCCAGGATCGTGCAGCCGGGGTACAGCCGGCCGTCCTTCTCGGCCTGCTCGACCATGTGGAGCGCGGGGCGGTCCTTGATCGAGCCGGTCGGGTTGCGGTCCTCCAGCTTCGCCCAGATGCGGACGTCGTCCGAGGGCGAGAGCCGGGGCAGGCGTACCAGCGGCGTGTTGCCGACCGCGGCCAGGGGGGAGTCGTAGCGCATTACTTCGATCCGCCGGCTACGGCCGGGAGGATGGTGACGTTGTCGCCGTCCTTGAGGGCGGTGGAGATGCCGTCGAGGAAGCGGACGTCCTCGTCGTTGAGGTAGACGTTGACGAAGCGGCGCAGCTCGCCGCCCTTGGCCTCGTCGATGATGCGCTCCTGGATGCCCTTGTGGCGGGTCTCCAGGTCGGAGAACAGCTCGGAGAGCGTCGCACCCGCGCCCGTGACGGCCTTCTCGCCGTTGGTGTAGGTGCGGAGGATGGTGGGGATGCGGACCTCGATGGCCATGGCAGGCTCCAGTCAGGATGGTGAAGGGAAGGCGGGCGAAGCGGAGCGGGCGTGAGCGCGCGGCCCCGCGAGGGGGCCGCCGTGGGGCTCAGGCGGCAGTACAGATGGCGCTGGCGAGGCGGCACAGGTCGACGTGCAGCCGCGCCACAAGCAGCAGCCTGCCGGGCGTCTCGATGCTCACGTCGTGGGAAACCATGCGGTCATGTTAACGATTCCCGACCCCTGGTTTGGAGTGTGATTCCGCATCGTGGACGGATATCGCTCACATCGTGAGAATCGGGCCGGTTCCTGATCCTCAGTAGGCCGCTACGACCTGCACTTCTTCCTCCGTGATCACGCCTTCGACGATCCGGTACGACCGGAACTGGAACTCCCCGAGGCCGTCCTTGTCCGCCGTGGAGACCAGTACGTAGTGCGCGCCGGGCTCGTTCGCGTACGTCACGTCCGTGCGCGAGGGGTAGGCCTCGGTGGCGGTGTGCGAGTGGTAGACGACGACGGGCTCCTCGTCGCGGTCGTCCAGTTCGCGGTAGAGCTTCAGCAGGTCCTTGGAGTCGAACTCGTAGAACGTGGGCGAGCGGGCCGCGTTCAGCATCGGCACGAACCGCTCCGGGCGGTCCGTGCCCGCCGGGCCGGCCACCACGCCGCAGGCCTCGTCGGGGTGGTCCTGACGGGCGTGCGCGACGATCCGGTCGTACAGGTCCTGGGTGATGGTCAGCATGAGCGACAGGATAAGCAGACGGGCCCGCCCGTACCGAGGACTGGTATGGGCGGGCCCGAATGATGGACACGGCCCGCTGTGCGCACGGGATCGCGCCGGAAAGCCGCGCGGTTCCCGGCCGTAGCAGGCGGCCGGGACCCACGGTTCGAGGAGGCCCTACGAGGCCTTGGTGAAGGCGGCGCCGCGCGGGTCGCGGGACTTCATCACCAGGTAGGAGACGCCCAGCAGCAGACCCCACAGCGGGGCGCAGTAGAGCGAGACCCGGGCGTCCTTGTCGACGCCCATCATCACGATCACCATGCCGATGAAGGCCAGGGCGAAATAGCTCGTGTACGGGGCGCCGGGGGCGCGGAACGGGGACTTGGGGAGGTCGCCGCGGTCGGAGGCTGCGCGGTAGCGGATCTGGCAGACCAGGATCATGATCCAGGCCCACATGCCGGAGATGGTGGCGAAGGAGACGACGTAGTCGAAGGCCTTGCCCGGGGCGACGTAGTTGATCCAGACGCCCACCAGCATCAGCGCCGCCGAGAAGGTGGTGCCGATCAGGGGGGTGCCGTTCTTGGTGAGCCGGGTGAAGAACTTCGGGCCCTGGCCGTTGAGGGCGAGGTCGCGCAGCATGCGGCCGGTGGAGTACATGCCCGAGTTGCAGGAGGACAGGGCCGCGGTCAGGACGACGAAGTTGACGATCGCGGCACCGACGCCGAGGCCCATCTTCTCGAAGGCGGCGACGAAGGGGCTGACGCCGGGCTGGAACTCGTGCCACGGGACGACCGACAGGATCATGATGAGCGCGCCGACGTAGAAGACGGCGATGCGCCACGGCACGGTGTTGATGGCCTTGGGCAGGGTCTTCTCGGGGTCCTTGGACTCGCCGGCGGTGACGCCGACCAGCTCGACGGCGAGGAAGGCGAACATCACGATCTGCAGGGTCATCAGCGTGCCGCCGATGCCCTTGGGGAAGAAGCCGCCGTCGTTCCACAGGTTGGAGACGGTGGCGGTGTCCGCGGCGTCGGAGAAGCCGATGGTGAGGATGCCGGCGCAGATCAGGATCATGCCGACGATGGCGGTGACCTTGACCATGGAGAACCAGAACTCCAGCTCGCCGAAGAGCTTCACGGAGATCAGGTTGGCGCCGTAGAGGATGACCGTGAAGATCAGCGCGTACGCCCATTGCGGGAAGCTGTCATGGGTCCAGTACGACATGTACTGGGCGGCGGCGGTGACTTCGGTGATGCCGGTGACCACCCAGAAGAGCCAGTAGGTCCAGCCGGTCACGTATCCCCAGAACGGGCCGAGGAATTCACGGGCGTAGTCCGAGAAGGAGCCGGACACCGGGCGGTACATGAGCAGTTCGCCCAGGGCCCGCATGATGAAGAAGATGACCAGGCCCGCGATGGCGTAGGCCAGGATCAGGCTGGGACCGGCCTTGGAGATGGCCTTGCCGGCGCCCAGGAAGAGGCCGGTGCCGATGGCGCCGCCGATCGCGATCATCTGGATCTGGCGGGCGCCGAGTGCGCGGTGGTAGCCGTCGCCCTCGGTGGTGTCGTGCTGCTGCTCGTCGACCTGTACGGAGGTCATGTCTTGGTGCGCCTTTCTCCACGCCGACCCGCGCCATGACTGGCAGCGGATCGGGTCCTCGATCCCCCCGGATACGGATGGAGTTGCACGCCGGCGGTCAGCCGGTTCAAGCAGGCCGGGGGACATGGGTGGCGCCCCGTCGGCGGCCGCGCAAGATTTATCACGCGCTTACGGGTGCAGGAGGGCAGAAATTGTGACGCAGGGCATAAAAAAATCAGGACATAGGCCCTGAAATGGATCAGATCACCACATCGTGGTGATCTGATCGTTATCCGGATTTGAGCGTCCGCTGAGCGAACGGCGGACCTACTTGAGGATCTTCAGAGGGTCCTCGAGAAGTCCTCAGAGAGTGTCCGCGAGCGTCTCGACGAGGGTCTCCTGGAGGCCGCCGAGCCAGAGGTACGCCATCACCATCGGCTTGCGCGGATCGTCGTCCGGCAGCCGGAACAGCACCGCGCTCTCGTCGTCCTCCGTGATGTCGAGGCGGGCCGCGATGGTGAGCCGCAGGTCGTTCAGGGCGCCCAGCCAGCGCAGCCGCAGTTCTCCGGCGACCTCCAGGACGGCCGCCCCGTCGCCGGCCGGGGTGAGCCCGTCCAGGCTGCGCACGACAGCCAGCGCGTCCTCCCGCTTGCGGGTGCGCAGGTCGTTCTCGGTGAAGCGGCGGAACTCGGCCGAGTGGGCCCGCAGCTCCTCCGCGTCGGCGTCGGCCGGGGTCCCCGGGCCGCCGTAGGCGTCGGGGAAGAGCCGGGCCAGGGCGGGGTCCGACGGGGGCTCGGTCGGGCCGTCGGAGGCGGCGAAGAGCGCGGCCAGCGGGTCGGCGTCCGGGTCGGGCTCGGGCTCTCCGGGGCCGATGAGCTCCAGCAGCTGCACGGCCAGGGAGCGCAGGATCGAGATCTCGATCTCGTCCAGCGCGATGGCGGCCCCGCCGGCCTTCAGGGGCTCGAACACGCCGCCCATCAGTTGCGGTCCTGGGACATGGTCGCCCAGAGGCCGTAGCCGTGCATGGCCTGCACGTCCCGTTCCATCTCCTCGCGGCTGCCGCTGGAGACGACCGCCCGGCCCTTGTGGTGGACGTCCATCATCAGCTTGTTCGCCTTGTCCTTGGAATAGCCGAAGTACGCCTGGAACACGTACGTCACGTAGCTCATGAGGTTGACCGGGTCGTTGTGCACCAGGGTCACCCACGGGACGTCGGGTTCCGGGACCGCGAAGGTCTCTTCGGCCGATTCGGTGCGTTCGATCTCAACAGGAGCAACACTCACTTGTCCCATGCTGCCACTGACAGGGGCCCGTCGCACAAACGGGTCCCTACATCTCGTCACTTTGACGAGATGTGCGCTAGCATCCGTCGCATGAACCCTGCGGACCTGGGCCTGCCGGTGGACGTGCCGTCGACAGCGCTCTTCACGGACCATTACGAGCTCACGATGCTGCAGGCCGCGCTGGCCAACGGCACGGCCGACCGCCGCTCCGTCTTCGAGGTCTTCACCCGGCGGCTGCCCGAGGGACGCCGCTACGGGGTGATCGCGGGCACCGGCCGGGTGCTCGACGCGGTGGAGAACTTCCGCTTCGACGGCGCCGTACTGGAGTTCCTGCGCGAGCGGAACGTCGTCGACGCCCGCACCCTCGACTGGCTCGCCTCGTACCGCTTCTCCGGGGACATCTGGGGCTACCCGGAGGGCGAGGTCTACTTCCCCGGCTCCCCGGTCCTGCGCGTCGAGGGCAGCTTCGCCGAGTGCGTGCTGCTGGAGACCGTGATCCTGTCGATCCTCAACCACGACTCCGCGATCGCCGCGGCCGCCTCCCGGATGGCCTCGGCCGCCGGCGGCCGGCCGCTGATCGAGATGGGCGCCCGGCGCACGCACGAGCTGGCCGCCGTCGCCTCGGCGCGCGCCGCGTACGTCGGCGGCTTCACCTCCACCTCGGACCTGGCGGCCGGATTCCGGTACGGGATCCCGACGGTCGGCACCAGCGCGCACGCCTTCACCCTGCTGCACGACGACGAGCGGGACGCCTTCACCGCCCAGGTCGCCTCGCTGGGCAGCGGCACCACCCTGCTCGTGGACACCTACGACGTGGCGGAGGCGGTCAGGACGGCCGTCGAGGTCGCCGGGACGGGCCTCGGCGCCGTCCGCATCGACTCCGGGGACCTGCTGCTGGTCGCGCACCGGGTGCGGCAGCAGCTCGACGAGCTGGGGGCCACGGGGACGAAGATCGTGGTGACCTCCGACCTCGACGAGTACGCGATCGCCTCGCTGGCGGCCGCCCCGGTGGACGCGTACGGGGTCGGCACCCAGCTGGTGACGGGCAGCGGGCACCCGACGTGCTCGATGGTCTACAAGCTGGTGGCGCGGGCCGCCTCGGCCGATCCGAAGGCACCGCTGGTCTCGGTGGCGAAGAAGTCCTCCGGGGGCAAGACCTCCGTCGGGGGGCGCAAGTGGGCGGCGCGGCGGGTCGACGCCGAGGGGGTCGCGGAGGCGGAGGTCCTGGGAACCGGGCCGGTGCCGTCCGCGCTGGCGGACCGGCAGCTGCTCGTGGAGCTGGTCAAGGGGGGTGAGGTGGTGGCCCGCGAGTCCCTGGAGGCGGCCCGCGACCGCCACCGCGAGGCCCTGGCGGGGCTCCCGCTCTCCGCGACGCAGCTCTCGCGGGGAGAGGCCGTGATCCCGACCGAGTACGCGTAGCCCCCTGGGAGGGGCGGGTGCGGGCCCTGCGGGGCTTGTCCCCTACCCGCCCTTCCACCGTTCCCTGGGCTCCGCCCAGACCCGGTCCTCAAACGCCGGACGGGCTGGATGGGGCGCGGGCGCGCAGCGCCCGTAGGGGGTCTGGGGCGGAGCCCCAGTTTCGGGAAGGGGCGGGGTGGGGGAAAGGCCCCGCAGGGCTCCCGCCGCCGCACCAGGACCGCTCCGCAGCACAGGAACACCCAACCGAAGGGCACCGGACATGCACCGCGCACTGATCGTCGTCGACGTCCAGAACGACTTCTGCGAGGGCGGCAGCCTCGCGGTCACCGGCGGGGCCGACGTCGCCGCCGCCATCACCGAGCTCATCGGCCAGGCCACCGCCGGCTACCGGCACGTCGTGGCCACCCGCGACCACCACGTCGACCCCGGGTCCCACTTCGCGCACCCCCCGGCCCAGCCGGACTACGAGACCTCCTGGCCGGTGCACTGCGTCGCCGGGACCGAGGGGGTGGGGTTCCACCCCAATTTCGCCCCGGCCGTCGCCTCGGGGGCCGTCGCGGCCGTCTTCGACAAGGGCGCGTACGAGGCCGCCTACAGCGGCTTCGAGGGCGCCGACGAGAACGGCGTCGGGCTCGCCCGGTGGCTCAGCGACCGGCAGGTCACCGAGGTCGACGTGGTCGGCATCGCCACCGACCACTGCGTGAAGGCCACCGCCCTGGACGCGGCCCGCGCGGGGTTCCGTACCCACGTGCTGCTGGACCTGACGGCCGGAGTGGCCCCGCACACCACCACCCGCGCCCTGGCCGAGCTCCGCGAGGCCGGGGTGGAGCTGAGCGGGACCCCCGTGGTCACCCCAGCAGGGCCCTGATCGGGTGCCACAGCTCGGCTGCCCGGTCGGGCGCGCAGCGCCACAGCAGGCCGTCGGGGTGGTGCAGGACGGCGGTGATCTCGTCCGGGGTGGGCGGCTGGGCGTTGCCGCGCAGGTAGACGGCGCGCATTCCGAGGTTCCGCAGCCTGGTCAGGGCGCGGGCCCGGTTCACCGCGTGCACCAGCACGCGGACGTTTCCGCCCTCGGAAGTGCCGGCGACGGCGCCTTCCAGGGGCGGTCTGGGCAGCGTGAGCGCGACGACCACGCTGCCGCCTGGCAATCGGACGAAACCTCCACCGGGCATGTCTTCATCTCCCCCGTCAATAAGAAACTCAGCCCACGCATCTAAACGCGATCGGCCGCCGCCCGCTAGAGGGCGACGGCCGATCATGTTTTGACCTGCGGTTTTACCGAATTACTTGACGGAGGGACCGACCTCGACCGTCATGACGAGACCGTCGTAGGTCTCCTTCACGATCTTGATCTTGGTGTTGGTGTCAGTGGTCTTCACCGAACCGGTCGGGTTCTCGTCGTAGTAGTACTTGCCCTTGTGGTCGTCGAAGACCAGCTGGGCGGGCTTCGGCTTCAGGAAGAGCTCCTGGCCGTTCTTGTGCAGGGTGATCGCATCCGTCTTGTAGGCGCTGAAGGCGGCGTCGTACGGCTGGATCTTGTTGCGCAGCAGGGTGCCGTCCGACCACTTCATCGGCTTGGCGTTGGCGTCGATCGGGAGGATCAGACCGGCGCCGGGGTGCTGGCTGGTGTTGTTGTCCTTCTGGGAGGTGTCCCACTGCCAGATCAGGAGACCGTCCTGGTAGGCGTAGTGCTCGACCCAGTTCGGCTTGGTGTTGGCGAAGCCGAAGTTGTACGGACCGACCTTGAGGGTCTTGTCGTACGAGACGTAGCGGCGGTTCTCGGCCAGGTAGTACTGGGCGTACTCCTTGGTGAAGCCGGCGCCGACGCGGGAGAAGCCCTTGCCGGTCCAGCCGTTGTCGCCGTTCTCGGCACCGTCGGTGAACAGCGTGGAGCCGTCCGCCGTGATGCTGAGCGCGTCGCCCGTGAAGCCCTTGCCGCCCGCGCCGCCGTCCGTCTGGTAGCGGAAGCGGAGGTCGACCTTCTTGCCCGCGTAGTTGTTCAGCGAGTAGTTCAGGTTCTTCCAGCCGCCCGAGACGCCGGTGAGCGACGGGCTGTTGGAGGCGTCGACCGGGATGGCCACGCCGTCGGCGGTGCCGGCCAGCGCGGTCCAGGTGGCGCCGCCGTCGGTGGAGACCTCCGTGTACAGGAAGTCGTACTCCGCCTCGATGTCCCACCAGCCCTTGAGCGACAGGGCCGCGGAGGACTTGCCGGTCAGGTCGACCGAGCGGGTGAGGGTGTTCTTGAGGTCGTCACCCATGTTGCTCCACCACTGCGAGGAACCCTCGGCGGGAGCGACGATCTCGGTGGTGACCTTCTTCTTCGGCAGCTCGACGACGAGCGCCTGCTTGTCCTTGGTGTTGTACGCCGACACACCCAGCTTGTGGGTGGACTTCGTCGCGGCCTTGGCCCTGTCGTAGTTCAGCCAGCCCAGCTGGAGCTTGTCCCAGGCCGTCATGTCGCCCGGGAGGTCGCCTATGGAGTCCTTGCCGGTGCCGAGCCAGGAGCCGGCCGACATCAGGGACCAGAAGCCGACCGAGTTCTCGCCGCCACCGGAGGTGTCGTAGAGGTCGGGCAGACCCAGGTCGTGGCCGTACTCGTGCGCGAAGACGCCGAGGCCGCCGTTCTCGGGCTGCATCGTGTAGTCGCCGACCCAGATGCCGGTGCTGCCGATCTGGGTGCCGCCGGCCTTGTTGTTCGCCGGGCCGGTCTTGCCCGCCTCGGTGCCGTAGGCGTACCAGCGGTGCGCCCACAGTGCGCCCGGGCCCTGCACGCCGCCGCCGGCCGACTCGTCCTCGCCCGCGTGGACGATCTGGAAGTGGTCGATGTAGCCGTCGGGCTCGTTGAAGTTGCCGTCGCCGTCGAAGTCGTAGCGGTCCCAGAGGTCGTACTGGGCCAGCTGCGCCTTGATCTGGGCGTCGGTCTTCCCGGCCTTCTTCTGGCCCTCGGCCCAGGCGGTCACGCCGTCCTTGACCGTGTCCCAGACGTTGGCGCAGTTGGACTGGCCGCAGTAGTTCGAGCCGTAACGGGCCTCGTTGTACGGGACCTTGACCCAGTCGGACACGTCGCCGTCGACCGAGTAGCGGCCCGAGGAGGTCTTCTCGTAGTAGGTCTTCAGCGAGTGCTTGCCGGCGCCGGTACCGAAGTACAGGTCCTGGAAGTACGCGCGGTTGAAGTCCTTGCGCCAGGCCGTGCTGTTGTTCGTCGAGCGGTCGGGCTGGGCGATCTGGTTGTGCAGCGGGCCGGCGTCGCCGCCGTACTTGGGCGCCGGCGGCTTGGGGCCGGGGCCGTCCGGGTCGAACATGGTGGTCTTGTCCACCTGGTCGCCGAACTCGACGAGGATCGTGAAGATCTTGTCGGTCTTCTCGCGGCCGAGCTCGACGTACTTCTTCTCGTCGAGCTTGACGACCTTGGAGGCGCCCCGCTGCTCGACGTCCTTCTTGCCGCTCAGCACCTGCTCCAGGGCGGCCTTGCGGGCCTGCTCCTGCTGCTTGCTGAACGGGCCCTCGAGGTCGTGGTCGACCTTCTCCTTGGAAGGAGCGGTCGGGTCCTGACGCTCCGCGGCAGACACCTTCGCACCCGGGTCTGCCTGAGCCATCGTGAAAGCGGCGCCGGTGGCCGCCGTCGCCGCCAGGGTCACACCGACTGCGGTCGCGCGCAGTGCTCTTCTTCTGGCCGAATTGCTGGTCACTTGATGTCGTTCCCCTCCCGCGGCCGCCCAGTGGTGCGGAACTTCTCCGAAGGAGTGGGGGGTTCCGTGCGGCGCGCGTCTCAAGTGACGACATTTGACCGGAGACTCGCAAGAAAAGACAGACCTTGACTTGTTCCTTACAACTGCACTATGCGGTCACCGAGTTCCGGTATCCGGACGTTTGACGGCCATATCGGACGAACGACGCTTCCGGTCCCTCAACGGACGTCCCGGGACCTCGACACCGGACCTCGACACCGGGTCTCGACGCCGGACCTCGACGCGGGGCCTCGACGCGGGGCCTCGACACCCGGCCTCGACACCCGGCCTCGGCCCATCGAACCCCACCGGCCCCGCACGCCCCTCACCGCCCCCCCGACCCCAGGGGTGCCCCCCGTGCGCCCCCCGTGCTCCGCTGCTTCCGGTCGCGTGGGTGAGGTCGTGCTTACCGGCAGTTCCGCTCGGGCATCCACCGTCGTAGAGTCACTCGGCGCCAGACCTGGCCGAGCCGGCTCCCCCTCCCGCTTCGAGGACGGATATCGCCATGCCGCGTCCGACTGCCGCACAGCTCGCCTACGGGTCCGCCACCGTCATCGTCTCGACGATCGCCATGCTGCTGCTCTCGCAGACGCGTACGGGACTCGGCGTCGCGGTCATCTCCGCCGCCGCCCTCGCCCTCGGGGTCCTCGTCGCCCTCACCGTCCCGCTGCCCCGGCGGCGCGGGCGGCACGCGGCGACCCGTACGAGGACCACCACCGCCTCCCCGTACCCGGCGGGCCCCGCCGCCGTGCCGCAGGGCGTGCCGGCGGGCGCCCCGGCCCCCGCCCCGGCCGCGGCCGAGCACCCCGTGCACCACTGACCCGGCCCGCGCACAGCGCGGCGCGGGCGGCCTCCCCCGTGGGGAGACCGCCCGCGCGTACCGGACCGGGTGCTTCCGGGTGCTTCTCGTACTCCTAAGTGGCTTGGACCACCACGGTCTTGCCCACCTTGTCGTGCAGGCCCTGCTTGTAGGGCTTGTCGACGAGCATGGAGATGATGAGCGCGATCGGCCACAGGCAGAAGCAGCAGATCAGCGTCGGCAGCCAGAGCACGGCGGCGCGGGAGAGCGCGGCATTGGACTGCGGGACGCTGCCGTCGTTGAGCATCGCGACGCGCAGGCCCATCCACTTCTTGCCGAGGGTCTGGCCGTTCTTCTTGACGAACCACCAGTCGTAGCCGACGTAGGCGACGATCGAGATCAGCGTCATGACCAGGCCGGTGCCGCTGTAGGACTTGGTGATGACCTCGGTGACGTCCTCGCCCTTGTTCGTCTCCACCGTGTAGCGGTTGCGGTCACCGGTCAGGAGCTGGAGGACGAACAGCGGCACGGCGACGATCAGCAGGTCGATGACGCGGGCGGCGAGCCGCTTGCCGAAGTCGGCGAGCGGCGGCATCCCGGCGAGCGGGTCGGGCATGCCGTAGCCGCCGCCACCGCCGTACGGGTCGCCACCGCCGGGGCCACCGCCGTACGGGGGCGGCGGGGGCGGGTAGCCGCCTCCCCCGGGCGGGGGCGGGGGCGGAAAGCCCCCTCCGCCTCCGGGCGGGGGAGGCGGCGGGAAGCCTCCGCCGGCACCTGCGGGCGGCGAGCCGTACGGCGAACCACCCGACGGCGGAGGCGTCGGTTCCTGGGGCTTCTTGAGGAACGGGTCGTCCTCGGGCGGCTGGCCCGGCGGCGGCTGGTCGGTGCTCATGGCCCGAGTCGAACCCGGCCCGGAGCGGCCCGCAACGGGGACGCGTCCATTCGGGGGAACCGGGGGGCGGGGGCCGGCCTAGCGGGCCACGTACGTGCGTGCGGCGCGGTCGTGGAGGGTCCGGCGGCGTCTGCGGTCCGCGAGGGCCCACAGGGCCCCGGGGAGGCCCAGGAGGGCGTACACCAGCCAGCGGCGCAGCGCGGCGCCGAAGCCGGGCGGGCGCAGCGTGGCGGTGGCCAGGACCCGTACGCCGAGCAGCTTCTTGCCCGGGGTGCGGCCCCAGCGGGCGGTGGGCAGGGCCTCGTAGAAGACGCCGAAGAGGAGGACGGCTCCCAGTACGAGGCCCAGCGAGCCCGCGGTGGTCCCGTCGAGCAGCCACACGGTGGTGGTCCGGCCGGCCGCCCGGGCGGCGTCGACCTTGGCCTGGAGGTGCGCGGTCGTCGCCGGCACGAGGGGCAGGGCCACCCCGGTCGCGACGGCGGCGTACACGAAGGAGTCCAGCAGCCGGGCCGTCGCGCGGCGCACGAGCCCGGCGGGGCGCACGGCCCGCTCCGCCATCCGCTCGAACACCGCGCGGCCGGTCCCCTCGGGACGCTGCGGGAGCTCTGCCGCCGCCGGAACCGTCGTCCGGCCCGGGGCGGGGCGCTCCCCCGGCTCCGCGTCCGGGTCCGCCGGGGCGGCGGGCCGCGCGGTGGCCTGCCCGGCGGCCGCCCGGGCCGAAGCCGCGGCCGCGGCCGCGCCGACCGGGGAGGGCGCCGACAGGATCCCGATCCCCCGGGACCCGCCGGGGGCTGCGGAACGGGTCCCTCCGGGGGCTGCGGAACCTGACGCCTGCGCGGGCAGACCGGCAGCCCCGGGGGCCGCCTGCGCCTGCGCCTGCGCCGAGCGGTGCGCCGGGGGCTGGGCTTGCGGCTGGGCCTGGCGTTGGGCCCGGTGTTGAGCCTGGGCCTGCGGCTGGGCCTGGGCCTGGTGCTGGCCCTGGGCCAGGTGTTGGGCCTGATGCCGGTCCTGGACCAGATGCTGATCCTGACCCTGGCCCTGCGCCTGCTGCTCGCCCCGGACCAGACGCTGATCCTGGTGCTGACCCTGGCCCTGCCCCTGCTGCTCGCCCAGGACCAGACGCTGGTCCTGGGCCTGCGGCCCGGGCCGAGCCTGGTGCTGATCCTGGGCCGGGCGCTGATCCCGATCCTGCGGACGGGACTGGGCCTGGTGTTGGGCCTGCATCGGCTCCGGGGCCGCGGCCGGGTGGGCCGTAGGGGCCGGGACCGGCGTGCGGGCCAGGGAGATCCCGGCGGGCCGGGCGGCGGGGCCCTCCTCGTGGCCCCAGGACACCCGGCGGTCGCGCGGCCCGCCGAACCCGGACTGCTGGAGCGGATCCACCTGCCAGCCGGCGGGCTCGGCCCCGGCCTCCGCCGCCGAAGCGGGCTCGGCGCAGGACTCGACCTCCGCCCGGGAGACGGACTCCGCCCAGGACTCGACCTCCGACGGCGGAGCGGGCTCCGCCCGGGAAGCGGCGGGCTCGGGCCAGGCCCCCGGCTGCGCACCCGAAGAGCCCCCCGCTCCGGCAGCCGCAGACTCCGACTGCCTCCGCGAAGGGGTCTCCGACCCGGCTTCCGCCGGCTCCGCCCAGGGCCCCGGCTGCGCACCCGGAACGCTCCCCTGCCCCGCAGCGGCCGGCTCCGGCCACGGCGCGGGGGCCGGAGCCGGGCTCCCGCCCGGGGACGCCGCGGAGCCAGTGGGCTCCGGCCAGGACCCCGGCTGCGCACGCGAAGAGGCCCCCACCCCGGCAGCGGCAGACTCCCCCCCAGGGGCCTCCGACCCGGCGGCGGCCGGCTCCGGCCACGGCGCGGGGGCCAGGGCCGGGCTCCCGCCCGGGGACGCCGCGGAGCCAGTGGGCTCCGGCCAGGACCCCGGCTGCGCACGCGGAGAGGTCTCCGACCCGGCTGCGGCCGACTCACGCCAAGGGGGCTGCGACCCGGCGGCGGCCGGCTCACGCCAAGGGGTCTCCGACCCGGCAGCGGCCGGCTCCGGCCACGGCGCGGGGGACGGGATCCGGGCCGGGGTCGGGGCGGGGCGGGGCACCGGGTGGCGTTCCGGGGTGCGCAGGGCCTCGTGCGCGCCCGTCTGGTCGAGGAACACCGGACCCGTCTCGTCGGCAGGGGCCGCCGGGCGGCTCGTACCGGGAACCCAGTTCAGGCCGTTCCAGAACCTGACGTACCCGGGGATGGACGGATCGGGGTAATAGCCCTCGCGGGCCGCGTGCTCGCCGTCACCAGGGGAGGCCGTCAATGTCCCCAACTCCGATCGTGGCTTGAGGCTTCTTGCAGGGGTGGACCATAGCCAAGAACCGCCCCCCGACAGGTCCGGTAACGGGAGAATCCAAGCGTTCGGGGGAACGCGGACGAACGCCGGCGAACACAGGCGATCACCGTCCCGTACGCATGATTTCGGTCAGCCGATTGATTTCGGCCAATCCTCGACGTGTCCGGCGAAGTCGCGTCATACCCCGGCACTTCGGCGCTCTCTCCGGGTGCGGGCCGCTCGAAGGCCCCGCGCACCGCCCGAACGAACACGCACCCGAACACGCACCGCACCCCGTACCGAAGTGAGGCCGCCATGCACCACCCCGTCGTCGAGCGCGAGCTGGAACTCAAGCTGGTCCTGTCCCCCGAGCGCAGCGTCCCCGTCCCCGCGCGGCTGCTGTACCTGACGGACGACCCGTACGCCGTGCACATCACCTTCCACACCGGCTCCAGCACCCCGGTCAACTGGACCTTCGCCCGCGAGCTGCTGGTCGAGGGGGTGTTCCGCCCGTGCGGCCACGGCGACGTGCGGATCTGGCCCACGAAGGTCGGCCAGCAGGCCGTCCTGTGCATGGCGCTCAGCTCGCCCGACGGCGACGCCCTGCTGGAGGCCCCCGCCGTGTCGGTGTCGGCCTGGCTGGAGCGGACCCTGCGGATCGTGCCGCCCGGCACCGAGGCCGACCGGCTCGGCCTGGACGAGGCCCTAGCCGAGCTGCTCGCCCCGACGCCGGCCGACGAGCTGTGGATGCGCGACCCGTGGCCGTCGGACGAGTCGGCCGAGGGGGACCTGTGACGGAGGGGGGACCTGTGACCGAGGGGGGCCTGTGACTCAGAAGAGCTTGCCCGGGTTGAGCAGTCCCTCCGGGTCGAAGGCCTGTTTGACGGCGCGCTGCATCTCCAGCCCCACCGGGCCGAGTTCGCGGGCGAGCCACTCCTTCTTCAGGACGCCGACCCCGTGCTCCCCCGTGATGGTCCCGCCCAGTTCGAGCCCCAGCGCCATGATCTCCTCGAAGGAGGCGCGGGCCCGCCGCGCCTCGTCCTCGTCGGCGGGGTCGAAGCAGACGATGGGGTGGGTGTTGCCGTCGCCGGCGTGCGCGCAGACCCCGATGAGCAGGTCGTGCGTACGGGCGATGGCGGCGGTCCCGTCCAGCATCTCGGCGAGCCGGGTGCGCGGTACGCACACGTCGTCGATCATCGTCGCGGGTCGCAGGGCCTCCAGGGCGGGCAGGGCCATCCGCCGGGCCTGGAGCAGCAGTTCGGACTCCGCCGCGTCCTCGGCCGGTACGACGGCACTCGCCCCGGCGGCGGTGCACAGCTCCCCCACCGCGGCCAGGTCCTCGGGGGCGTGCGGGGTGTCGAAGGCGGCGAGCAGCAGGGCCTCGGTGGTCTCCGGAAGCCCCATCTTCCCGAGCGCGTTGACGGCGCGGACGGTCGTACGGTCCATCAGTTCGAGCAGCGAGGGCGTCAGACCGGCCTCCATGACGGCGCAGACGGCTGCGCAGGCGGCCGCGGCGGAGGGGAACTCGGCGGCCAGCGCGAGTTGGCGGGGCGGGGCCGGGCGCAGGGCGAGGACGGCCCGGACGACGACGCCGAGGCTGCCCTCGGAGCCGACGAACAGGCGGGTGAGGTCGTACCCCGCGACGCCCTTGGCGGTGCGGCGGCCGGTCCGCAGGAGCCGGCCGTCGGCGAGGACCACGTCGAGGCCGAGGACGTACTCGGCGGTGACCCCGTACTTGACGCAGCACAGACCGCCGGCGGCGGTGCCGATGTTCCCGCCGATGGTGCACTGCTCCCAGCTGGAGGGGTCCGGCGGGTAGTGGAGGCCGCGCTCGGCGACGGCGCGCGAGAGGACGGCGTTGACGACGCCCGGTTCGACGACGGCGATCCGGTCGACGGTGTCGATCTCCAGGATCCGGTCCATCTTGACGAGGGACAGCACGATGCAGCCGTCGGAGGCGTTGGCCGCGCCCGACAGGCCCGTGCGGGCACCCTGCGGGACGACGGGGACGCGCAGCGCGTGGGCGGTGCGCAGGACGTGCTGGACCTGTTCGACGGTCCGGGGCAGGACCACCGCGGCCGGGGTGCCGGCGGCGCAGAAGCTCGCCATGTCGGTGGCGTAGGAGGCGGTCACCTGGGGGTCCGTCAGCAGGGCCTCGGGCGGGAGGCCTTCCAGGAGCAGCGTGCGGAGCTCGCTTGAAACGTCGTCGCCCATGTCGTCATCCATGGGGCCAGCGTGGCAGCCGGGGCCATCGGTGTGAACACGGCCGCGACGCCCTTCGGACACCTCGGCGGGCTCTTCATATTGACGCACAGTGACTTCATGGACCCTTTGCGCGACGCATCCGCCTCCCTGGAGAGGCAGGAGAGGCACCAGCAGGCTGCCCCGCCCGTGACCTTCACCGGCCGCAAGACGCTCGTGGCGGCGGCGGCCCTGGTGGTCCTGATCGCCGGGGCCCTGCTGATCCGGCCGGCCCGCACGGGCGACGACGCGCGCCCGCCGGGGCCCAGCGAGCGGGCCCGGGCGGCGGTCGGCATGGGTGCGCCGGTGGCGGCGGTGGACCTGGTGGCGCTGGTCGCGGACCGGGAGAAGTGGGTCGCGGAGCACCGGGACGACGAGGGCTCGTGGGCGGTGCTGGGATCGGCGTACCTGGAGCAGGCGCGCCGGACGGCCGATCCGGCCTGGTACCCGAAGGCGGAGGGCGCCCTGAAGCGCTCGCTGGAGCTGCGCCCTGCCGAGAAGGGCAACTTCGACGCGATGACGGGCATGGGCACGCTGGCCAACGCCCGGCGGGACTTCGGGACCGGGAAGAAGTGGGGCGAGCTCGTACGGGCGCAGGAGCCGAAGCGGTGGACGGCGTACCCGGTGCTCGTGGACGCGTACACCGGCCTCGGGGAGTACAAGGCGGCGCAGGCCGCGATGGAGCGCCTGGTGGAGCTGCGGCCGGGGCTGGCGGCCTTCATGAAGGCCTCCCAGGTGTACCGCGACCGGGGCTGGCGCGAGGACGCGGCGATGTCCATGGAGCACGCGGGCGGCGCGGCGAAGGCCCCGGCGGAGAAGGGGTACGTGCTGTTCCGGCTCGGGGAGCTGGCGTGGGAGCGCGGCGACCACACGGAGGCGCTGAAGCAGTACGAGGCGGCGCTGCGCACCGATCCGGGCCAGGCGGGCGCGCTGGGCGGGCGGGCGCGGGTGCTGGCGGCGCTGGGCCGGGGCGGGGAGGCGGTACGGGACTACCGGCTGGCGCTGGGGCGGGCCGCGGTGCCGGCGCTGGCGCTGGAACTGGGCGAGCTGCTGGAGTCCCTGGGCCGGGGCGACGAGGCGAAGGCGGTGTACGACGGGCTCCCGGCGCAGGCCGCCCGGACCGGGGTGAACGAGGAGGTCCTGCTGGGCCGGTTCGAGGCGGACCACGGCGACCCGACGGCGGCGGTGCGCCGCCTGACGGCGGAGTGGTCGCGGCACAAGAGCGTGCAGGTCGCGGACGCGCTGGGGTGGGCGCTGCACAAGTCGGGCGATGACGTGGCGGCGCTGGAGTACGCGAAGAAGGCCACGGAGCAGGGTGTGCGGCTCGCGGACTTCGCGTACCACCGGGGGCTGATCGAGCGGGGCCTCGGCGATGACGCGGCGGCGCGGCGGCACCTGGAGGAGGCCCTGCGGACGAATCCGCGGTTCTCGCCGGTGCGGGCGCCGCTGGCGAAGGAGGCCCTGGCGGCGATCGGCAAGCCCCCGGCGGGCGGCCCGGAGAACATGCAGCCCACCAAGCCGTGGGTGGCCCCCGAACTCCCGAAGGCGAAGCCTTCCCCGAAGCCGAAGCCGAAGCCGTCCCCGTCGGGCCGCTGAGCCGGGACAGGGCACCGCTGCGCGGACCCGCGCCTCAAACGCCGGCGTTTGAGGCGCGGGGTCCGGGGCGGAGCCCCGGGAGCGGGCCCGCAGGGCCCCCACCCCGGTTCCCGCAACCCGCTAGAGGTTGCCCCGCTTCTCCTGCTCCCGCTCGATCGCCTCGAACAGGGCCTTGAAGTTGCCCTTGCCGAAGCCCATCGACCCGTGGCGCTCGATCATCTCGAAGAAGACGGTCGGGCGGTCCTGGACCGGCTTGGTGAAGATCTGCAGCAGGTAGCCGTCCTCGTCGCGGTCGACCAGGATCTTCAGCTCGCGCAGGGTCTCGACGGGGACCCGGGTCTCGCCCGCCCACTCGCCGAGGGTGTCGTAGTAGGAGTCCGGGGTGTTCAGGAACTCCACGCCGGCCGCCCGCATGGCCCGTACCGTCCGGACGATGTCGTTGGTCGCGAGCGCGATGTGCTGGACGCCGGCGCCGCCGTAGAACTCCAGGTACTCGTCGATCTGCGACTTCTTCTTCGCGATCGCCGGCTCGTTGATCGGGAACTTCACCTTGAGGGTGCCGTCCGCGACGACCTTCGACATCAGCGCCGAGTACTCGGTCGCGATGTCGTCGCCCACGAACTCCTTCATGTTCGTGAAGCCCATGACCTTGTTGTAGAAGGCGACCCACTCGTTCATCCGGCCGAGCTCGACGTTGCCCACGCAGTGGTCGATGGCCTGGAAGGTGCGCTTGGCCGGGGGCTCGACCATCGGGGCGACGGAGACGAAGCCGGGCAGGTAGGGGCCGGTGTAGTCGCCGCGCTCGACCAGGGTGTGCCGGGTCTGGCCGTAGGTGGCGATGGCCGCCAGCCGCACCGTGCCGTGCTCGTCGGTCAGCTCGTACGGCTCGTCCAGGCCGCGCGCACCGTGCTCGACGGCGTAGGCGTAGGCCGCCTTCACGTCCGGGACCTCGATCGCGAGGTCGACGACGCCGTCGCCGTGGTCGGCGACGTGCTCGGCGAGGAAGCGGCCCCGGTCGGTGGAGGCCTTGATGACCGAGGTGAGGACGAACCGCGCGGCGCCGTTGGTCAGGACGTAGCTGGCCGTCTCGCGGGTGCCGTTCTCCGGTCCGGAGTAGGCGACGAGCTTCATGCCGAAGGCGGTCGAGTAGTAGTGCGCGGCCTGCTTGGCGTTGCCTACGGCGAAGACGACCGCGTCCATGCCCTTGACCGGGAAGGGATCGGCCTTGGCGGCGGTGGCGGGTGCGGCGTCGAGCGGCTGGGTCTCAGTCATGACGGCAGAGTCCCGCCGTTCCACAAGCTGCGCAATAGTTTCCATTTCTGCTGTACAGACTGACCAGTCTCAGCCCACCATGGCTGGAATATCTGTGCACTATGACCACCGACCGACCGCCCCGGAGGCACCCATGGGAATCGACGAACTCGACGGCCGGCTCATCGTCCTGCTCGCCCGGGAGCCCCGGATCGGGGTCCTGGAGGTCTCGCGCCGGCTCGGCGTGGCGCGCGGTACCGCGCAGGCCCGGCTGGACCGGCTTCAGTCGAACGGAGTCATCCGGGGGTTCGGTCCCCAGGTGGATCCGGCGGCCCTGGGGTACCCGGTGACGGCCTTCGCCACGCTGGAGATCAAGCAGGGCCAAGGGGCGGACGTACGGGCCCACTTGGACGGGGTGCCGGAGGTGCTGGAGCTGCACACGACGACCGGGCACGGGGACATGCTGTGCCGGCTCGTGGCCCGGTCCAACGCCGATCTCCAGCGGGTGATCGACCGGGTTGTCGCGTTTGATGGGATTGTTCGTGCTTCGACGGCGATTGTGATGGAAAACCCCGTACCCTTGCGGATCATCCCCCTGGTCGAACAGGCGGCCGAAGACGACTGACGACGGATGAGGTGACGCGGCATGAGCTTCTGGTCCTACCTGTCCAACCGCCACCAGCAGCTCCTCACCGACGCCTTCCAGCACGCCAGCGCCGTCTTCCAGTGCATGGTGATCGCGACCGCCCTCGGCGTCGCCATCGGCGTCCTCACCTACCGCAGCGGCTGGGCCGGGAACCTCGCGGTCACCTCCACCTCCACGGTGCTGACCGTCCCCTCCCTCGCCATGATCGGCCTGCTGATCCCGATCGTCGGCCTCGGCGTCGCGCCGACCGTGATCGCCCTGACGCTGTACGGGCTGCTGCCCATCGTCCGCAACTCCATCGTGGGACTGCGCGGGGTGGACCCGGCCCTGGTCGACGCCGCCCGGGGCATCGGGATGTCGCGCACCGCCCAGCTGCTGAAGGTGGAGCTGCCGCTCGCCTGGCCGCCGATCCTGACCGGCATCCGGGTCTCCACGCAGATGCTGATGGGCATCGCGGCCATCGCCGCCTACGCCTCCGGGCCCGGCCTGGGCAACGAGATCTTCCGCGGGATCGCCTCGCTCGGCAGCGCCAACGCCATCAACCAGGTCCTGGCCGGGACGCTCGGGGTCGTCGTCCTCGCCCTGCTCTTCGACGCCGCGTACGTCCTGCTCGGCCGTCTCACCATCCCGAGGGGAATCCGTGTCTGAGCCGACGTCCGCGCCGACGACGAGCCCGCAGCCGGCCGTCACCTCCGGCGCCCCCATCCAGCTGGAGAACCTCACCAAGCGCTACCCCGGCAACCCCAACCCCTCCGTCGACGACGTCTCGATGGAGATCAAGGCGGGCGAGCTGGTGGTCTTCGTGGGCCCCTCCGGCTGCGGGAAGTCCACCACCCTCAAGATGATCAACCGGCTGATCGAGCCCAGCTCCGGCCGGATCCGCATCGGCGACGAGGACGTCACCGACATGGATCCGGTCAAACTGCGCCGCAAGATCGGGTACGCGATCCAGTCCTCCGGGCTCTTCCCGCACATGACGGTCGCCGAGAACATCGCCCTCGTCCCGAAGATGACCGGCTGGTCCAAGTCCCGCGTCAAGGACCGGGTGGAGGAGATGCTCGACCTGGTCGGCCTGGACCCGCGCGAGTTCCACGGCCGCTACCCCCGCCAGCTCTCCGGCGGCCAGCAGCAGCGCGTGGGCGTGGCCCGGGCGCTCGCCGCCGACCCGCCCGTCCTGCTGATGGACGAGCCCTTCGGCGCCGTCGACCCCATCACCCGCGACCACCTCCAGGACGAGCTGATCCGGCTCCAGCACGAGCTGCACAAGACGATCGTCTTCGTCACCCACGACTTCGACGAGGCCATCAAGCTGGGCGACCGGATCGCCGTCCTGCGCGAGCGCTCGCACATCGCCCAGTTCGACACCCCCGAGGCGATCCTCACCAACCCCGCCGACGACTTCGTCTCCGGGTTCGTCGGCGCCGGGGCGGCCCTCAAACGGCTCAACCTCACCCGGGTGCGGGACGTGGAGATCGCCGAGTTCCCGACCGTGTCCGTGGACGACCCGCTCCAGCAGATCTTCAGCACCCTGCGCGCCGGCCAGGGCAACGAGCTGTTGATGCTGGACCGGCGCGGCCGCCCGTACAAATGGCTGCGCCGCGGCGACCTGATGCGCGCCAAGGGCTCCCTGGCCCGGGCCGGCCAGCTCGTGCACGACACGGTGACCCGGGACGCGACCCTGCACGACGCCCTGGAGGCCGTGCTCACCGACAGCGGCGGCCGGGTGGCCGTCACCGGGCGGCGCGGCGAGTACATCGGGGTCGTGGACATGGAGACCCTGATGAACTCCGTGCACGAGATGCTGGAGGCCGACCGGCTGACGGCCGCCGAGCACGCCCACGACCTGGAGGAGCTGCGCCACCACCGCGTCGAGCGGGACCTGGAGGGGCTCCGGGACGGCTCGGAGGGCTCATGAGCCCGCGCAACCCGGTCTCCCCCGAACGCCCGCCCGGCGAGCACGAGCTCAAGGGACACGTCTTCCGGGACCCCGGGGAGCCCGAGCCCGGCGAGGAGGTCATGGCCTCCACCGCGCCGCCCCGCCCCGGGCGCCGGCTCACCTGGGCCCGGCTGGTGACCCTGCCGATCGTGCTGGCGCTGGTGCTGCTGGCCACGTACCTGTGGATCACCAACGCCACCCTGGACACGATCGCCGAGAACTCCCTCAAGGACGGCAACGTCGAGCTGAGGCTGTGGCAGCACGTCCGGCTCACCGCGATCTCCACCTTCTGGGTGCTGGTCATCGCGATCCCGCTCGGCATCGCCCTCACCCGCCGCGGCCTGCGCCGGGCCGCCCCGCTGGTCACCGCCGTCGCCAACATCGGCCAGGCCACCCCGGCCATCGGCCTGCTGGCGCTGCTGGTGATCTGGCTCGGCATCGGCCCCTCGACGGCGATCATCGGCATGGTCGCCTACGCCGTCCTGCCCGTGCTGTCCAACACCGTCGCGGGGCTGCGCGGGATCGACCCGCAGCTGGTGGAGGCCTCGCGCGGGATCGGGATGTCCTCGCTGGGGACCCTGATGAAGGTGGAACTGCCACTGGCCGTCCCGCTGATCCTGGCGGGCGTACGGACGGCCCTCGTCCTCAACGTCGGCACCGCGACCCTGGCCACCTTCGGCGGCGGCGGGGGCCTCGGCGACCTCATCACCTCCGGGATCCAGACCCAGCGGATGCCCGTCCTGGTGCTGGGCTCGGTGCTGACGGTGGTGCTGGCCCTGTTCGTGGACTGGCTGGCCTCACTGGCCGAGACGGTCCTGACCCCGCGCGGGCTGGAGGCGTAGATGGGCAGGTTCGGCGTGAGGACGACTGCGGCCTGCGCGGCCCTGCTGCCCCTGCTCGCGCTCTCCGGCTGCGGGCTCAAGAGCGGGTCCCCGATGGTGGACGACGTCGTACCGGGCTCGGTCGGCCAGGGGCAGCCCCTCAAGGGCGCCTCGCTCACGGTCACCTCGAAGAACTTCAGCGAGAACATCGTGCTCGGCCAGATGATCGGCCTGATCTTCAAGGCGGCCGGCGCGGAGGTGCTGGACCGCACCAACCTGCCCGGGTCGATCAGCGCCCGCGAGGCGGTCATCCAGGGCGACGCGGACGCGATGTACGAGTACACGGGCACGGCATGGATCACCTACCTCGGCAACGACAAGCCGATCACCGACCCGTACGCGCAGTGGGAGGCGGTGCGGGACGCGGACGTGAAGAACGGCGTGGCCTGGCTGCCGCCGTCCACGCTCAACAACACGTACACGCTGGCCATCAGCAAGAAGAACAACGCCAAGTACGGGCTGAAGACCATGTCGGACGTGGCGGAGCTGTCGCGGCGCGACCCCTCGGCGGTGACGGTCTGCGTGGAGAACGAGTTCGCCTCGCGGGAGGACGGGCTGCCGGGGATGGAGAAGGCGTACGGGATGAACATCCCGGCGGGCAACGTCATGAAGATGGACGCCGGGATCATCTACACGCAGGTCTCCAAGTCCGATTCCTGCCTGCTGGGCGAGGCCTTCACCACGGACGGCCGGATCAAGGCCATGGACCTGGACACCCTCGTGGACGACCGGCACTTCTTCCCCAACTACAACGCGGCGCCGGAGCTGCACGCGAAGACCCTGGAGAAGTACCCGGAGATCGCCGGCCTCCTGGACCCCCTGTCGAAGCGGCTGACGACGGAGACGGCGCAGCGGCTCAACGCGCTGGTGGACGTGGAGGGGCGGGATCCGCACGGGGTGGCGAAGGAATGGCTGGTGGCGGAGGGGTTCATCAAGGAGGGCTGAGGTCCGGCCGAGTCCGGGCCGAGTCCGGGCCGACTCCGGGCGGACTCCGGGCCGACTCCGGGACGAGTTCCAAAGAAATGGATGCAAAGAAGTAGTTGCAAAGAAACCCTTGCACAGAGTCCTTTGCAACTCTACTGTTGAGGCATGCCCGAGAACCCCGACCCCCAGCAGCCGGCCCAGCCGAAGCTCCGGCAGCTCGACGCTCACTCCCTGCGCGGCCTGGCCCACCCGCTGCGCATCCGCCTGCTGGGCGACCTGCGCCTGCACGGGCCGGCCACCGCCTCGCAACTCGCGGAGCGGCTCGGGGAATCGAGCGGGGCCACCAGCTACCACCTGCGCCAGCTCGCCGCGTACGGGTTCGTCGAGGACGCCCCCGAGCACGGCAAGGGCCGTGAGCGCTGGTGGCGGCCCTCTCAGGACGGCACCTCGTTCGACGAGTCGCTGATCTACGACACCGACCCCACCACGCGCGGCGCCGCGGAGGTCTTCCTGACCGAGATCGCGAAGATCCACGCCCAGGAGCTGGCCACCTGGATGAGCGACGCCCCCAGCTGGCCCGTGGAGTGGCGCCGGGCCTCCGACCTCAGCGACTTCGCGCTCCAGCTGACCGCCGAGCAGAGCCTCGAACTGGTCCACAAGATGCACGAATTGGTCAACAGCTACCGCGATCTGCCGCCCACCGAAGGCACGGAGACGGTCCGTTTCCACACGCACGCCTTCCCCCGGCGCGCCCAGTAGCCCACATCACCCCTTCCTTCGTTTCCTTCGTTTCCTTTCGCAGAAGGAGTCCTGCCGTGCACGCCTTCAGCCATGCCGAAATCCACGCCGACACCCACGCCACCCGCACCGCCGAGGCCGCCGCCTGGCGCCGTGCCCGCGAGGCCGCGCCGCACCTGTGCCGCCACCCCGCCTCCGCCCTGCGCAACCGGGTCGGCGAGGCCCTGATCAGCGCCGGGATCCGCCTAATCCAGCCCGCCCACCTGCAGGCGCGCATCGTCCGCAACACCCGGATCTCCCGCCCGCACGGGGGCCTCGTGTGAGCCGTCGCCCTTTCATCGCCGTCCTGCTCGCCAACACCATTTCCATAGCCGGGAGTTCGCTGACCCTCATCGGCGTGCCCTGGTTCGTGCTCCAGACCACGGGCAGCGCCGGCCGGGCCGGGATCGTCGCCTTCTGCGCGACCCTGCCCGTCGTGGTGGCCGCCCTCGTCGGGGGCCCGGTCATCGACCGGATCGGCCGCCGCCGGGTCTCCGCCGTCTCCGACCTGATCTGCGCACTGTCCGTGGGAGCCATCCCGCTGCTGCACTACGCCGGGCTGCTGGAATTCTGGATGCTGTGCGCGCTGATGGCCGTCGGCGGCCTCGTGCACACGCCCGGACTGACCGCGCGCTACGTCCTCCTCCCCCACCTCGCCGAGCACGCCGGCACCACCGTCGCCCGTGCCGCCAGCCTCTACGACGCCGTCTCGCGCGGAGCCCGCATGATCGGGGCAGTGCTGGCCGGCGTACTGGTCGGCACGATCGGCGCCGAGTCCGTCCTGCTCCTCGACGCGGCCACCTTCGGCGCCTCCGCGCTGCTGGTCACCGCGTTCCTGCGCGGGGTACCGGCAGCCGAGCCGCAGCGTGACGCCGCGAAGGTGTCGTTGACCGGCTACCGGACCGAACTCGCCGAGGGCTGGCGGTTCCTGACCCGGGAGCGGCTGCTCCTGGGCATCACGGTGATGGTGATGATGACCAACGGCATCGACCAGGGCTGGTCCTCGGTCCTGCTTCCCGTACACGGCAGCGAGGTCCTCGGCGGGCCCACCGCGCTCGGCCTGATGATCGCCCTCTTCGGCGGGTTCGCGCTGCTGGGGGCCCTGCTCTACGGAGCCTGGGGCGAGCGGTTCCCCCGTAGGGCCGTCTTCGCCGCGGCCTTCCTGCTGTGCGGGGCCCCGCGGTACGTGGTCGCCGCCTTCACCGACACCCCGCTGCCGCTCGCGGTGACGATGGCGCTGTCCGGGCTGGGCGCGGGCGTGCTCAACCCGATCCTGACGACCGTGATGATGGAGAAGGTCCCCGACGCCCTGCGCAGCCGGGTCGCGGGCGTGACCACGGCCGGCTGCGAGCTGGCGATGCCGCTGGGCGGGCTGGCCGCCGGCCTGCTGGTCGACGGCTTCGGGGTGACGCAGGCGCTGCTGGTGTTCGGCGGGATCTACTTCCTCGCCACGCTCTCCCCGCTGGTGTTCCCGTCCTGGCGCACCATGGAGGCGGCCCCTGCGGCCCCCCTGCTCAGCAGGACGGAGCCTGCTCGCCCTTCTGCAGAGCCCGCAGCGCGCTGACCGCATCCGTCAGCGAGGTGACGGGGACCAGCCGCAGCCCCTCGGGGAGTTCGGACTTGGCGTCCGAGCACTCCGCCGCCGGTACGAGGAACACGCTCGCGCCGTCGCGCCGCGCGGCCTGAGTCTTCAGGGCCACCCCGCCGACCGCGCCGACCTCGCCGTCCGCGGTGATGGTGCCCGTACCGGCGATGGTGCTGCCGCCGGTGAGGTCGCCGCCGCTGCCGTTCCCGTCGAGCTTGTCGACGATGCCGAGGGAGAAGAGCAGTCCGGCGCTCGGACCGCCGACGTCGGCGAGGTTCAGCTCGACCTTCACGTCCTTCGGGTCCTTGTGGAGGAAGCCCAGGGCGGCCGCGGAGGCCGTCGACTGCGACTTGGTCATCTCCTCCAGGTTGTGCTTCTCGATCTCCTTGTCGCTTCCGCCCGACGGGTACACCGACTCCCTGGGCATGACCGCCCGGGTGGTGTCGAACCAGTCGCCGACCAGCTCGGGGAGAGTGACGGAGGTGGAGGGGCCGGTGGCCTGGATGGTGGTCATCCGCAGCTGGCCGGTGGTCTCGCGGGTGGGGGCTCCGGTGATGCTGATGACCTGCTTGCCGTCACGGGAGCCGAGCACGTCGGCCGTGAGGCCCGGCTGCGCGATCACGAAGGGCAGCGGGGCGAGGGCCGCGACGGCGAACAGCGCGAGCACGGGCACGGCGCAGACGGCGAGGGCGGCGGGACGCGGCAGACGTGTGAGGCGAGAGAGCACCGGGCCAATCTAGCGCGGGTGCCCCCGAACGGGTCGAGCCGCGCCCCCGGCGGTCGGGGGCGCGGCTCGGTGTCCTGCTCGATGTCGTGCTGCGCTGCTCAGCGCAGCGCGTCGGCCACCTCTCGGGCGGCGTCCACCACGCGCGGGCCGACCCGCTCGGGCACGGCGTCGGCCAGCATGACGACGCCCACGCTGCCCTCCAGCCCGGTGATGCCCACGAGGGGCGCGGCGGCGCCGCTGGCGCCCGCTTCGAGCTCCCCGTGGGTAAGCGTGTACCCGGGCTCGATGAGCGTGCCCTGACGGGCGGCCAGGATGGCCCGGCCGGCCGCCCCGCGGTCCAGCGGATGGCGGAAGCCGGGGCGGTAAGCCACGTGGTAGTCGGTCCAGGTCGGTTCGACGACCGCGACGGCGAGCGCTTCGGTTCCGTCCACGAGGGTCAGGTGCGCGGTGGCGCCTATGTCCTCGGCGAGGGAGCGCAGCGCCGGCAGTGCCGCCTCGCGCACCAGCGGGTGCACCTGGCGGCCCAGGCGCAGCACGCCGAGCCCGACGCGGGCGCGGCCGCCGAGGTCGCGGCGGACCAGGGCGTGCTGTTCGAGGGTGGCCAGGAGGCGGTAGACCACGGTGCGGTTCACACCGAGGCGGTTGGAGAGCTCGGTGACGGTCAGACCGTGGTCGGTGTCGGCGAGCAGTTTGAGAACTCGGAGTCCTCGGTCGAGAGTCTGGGAGGTTTCCGCGGTCACGACGCCTCTCCCTCTTTCGGTGGGCGGCGGTGACTCTCTGGGGAGCGCGCCGCCGGTCCCTCGGCGACGCACGGAGAGGCCGCCGGTAGCGGCCATGGCACCGGCTGCGCTCCCGCAGCGGCGCTGCCACGGGGCGTTCGATGCGGGGACACTAGCGAGCGGGTCCGCTCAGCGGAAGGGCTCGTCCAGAATCCGGGCGCCTACTGCCGTTTTATGCCGGTTGAAAACGCGCATCGCTGTCAATTCGTGACCTACGGCCCCCGGCCGCGACGCGCTCCCCCACCTCTGCCCCGAACGCCCCCGCAGGGCCTCCCACCACGGATCCGGCGCCCCCGCCACGAGGCCCCGGCGGGGCGTGGACCGTACGAATCTCCGCGCGCCCCGCGCTCCGCATTCCGTAGGAAATCACCGCATCCGGGTGGCCCACTCCTGGACCTTCTTGATCCGCTCGCGCAGCTGTCCCGCCGTGGCCTCCGCGCTCGGCGGTCCGCCGCACACGCGGCGCAGTTCGGTGTGCAGGACCCCGTGCGGTTTGCCGCTCTGGTGGACGTAGGCGCCCACCATCGTGTTGAGCGACTTCCGCAGCTCCAGCAGCTCCTTGTGGGAGACCACCGGCCGCCGGTCGGCGGGCAGCTCCAGCAGGTCGGCCTCCGAGTCCGGCTTGCGCTTGCTGTGCGCGATCTGCCGCGACTGCCGCTTCTGGAGCAGCATCTGCACCTGGTCGGGCTCCAGCAGCCCGGGGATGCCGAGGTAGTCCTGCTCCTCCTCGCTGCCCGGGTGCGCCTGCATGCCGAACTCGGCGCCGTCGTACAGCACCCGGTCGAAGACGGCGTCGGACTCCAGAGCCTCGAAGGACATCTGCTCCTCGTCGCCGGTGTCCTCGTCCTCCTGCTTGTTCGCCTCCTCCATCTCCTTCTCGGAGTCGGCGTACGGGTCCTCCTCGCCCTGCTTCTTCGGCTTGTCGAGGACGTGGTCGCGCTCGACCTCCATCTCGTTGGCGAAGCCGAGCAGGTAGGGGATGGTCGGCAGGAACACCGAGGCCGTCTCGCCGCGCCGGCGCGAGCGCACGAAGCGCCCGACGGCCTGCGCGAAGAACAGCGGGGTCGAGATGGTGGTGGCGTAGACGCCCACCGCCAGCCGCGGCACGTCGACGCCCTCGGACACCATGCGGACGGCGACCATCCACCGGTCGTTGCTCGCGGCGAACTCGTCGATCCGCTTCGAGGCGCCCGTGTCGTCGGACAGGACGACGGTGGCCTTGGTCCCCGTGATCTCCCGGATCAGCTTGGCGTAGGCGCGCGCGGAATCCTGGTCGGCGGCGATGACCAGCCCGCCCGCGTCCGGGATGCCCTTCCTGACCTCGGTCAGCCGCTGGTCGGCGGCGCGCAGCACGTTCGGCATCCAGTCGCCGCGCGCGTCGAGCGCCGTGCGCCAGGCCTGCGAGATGGCGTCCTTGGTCATCGGCTCGCCGAGGCGCGCGGCGATCTCGTCGCCCGCCTTGGTGCGCCAGCGCATGTTGCCGCTGTAGGAGAGGAAGATGACGGGCCGCACGACCCCGTCGCCGAGCGCGTTCCCGTAGCCGTACGTGTAGTCGGCGGAGGACCGCCGGATCCCGTCGTTCCCCTCCTCATAAGCCACGAAGGGAATGGGATTCGTATCGGACCGGAAGGGCGTACCGGTGAGGGCGAGCCGCCGGGTCGCCGGGTCGAAGGCCTCGAGGCAGGCCTCGCCCCACGACTTGGAGTCACCGGCATGGTGAATCTCATCAAGAATGACAAGGGTCTTGCGCTGCTCGCACCGGTTGCGGTGCAGCATCGGGCGCACGCCCACACCCGCGTACGTGACGGCGACCCCGTGGTACTCCTTGCTGAGCGGGCCGGCGGAGTAGTCCGGGTCCAGCCGGATCCCTATCCGGGCGGCGGCTTCCGCCCACTGCTTCTTCAGGTGCTCGGTGGGCGCGACGACGGTCACCTGCTGCACCACGTGGTGGTGCAGCAGCCAGGACGCGAGGGTCAGCGCGAAGGTGGTCTTGCCGGCGCCGGGGGTGGCGACGGCGAGGAAGTCGCGCGGCTGGGTCTCCAGGTACCGGTCCAGCGCACCCTGCTGCCAAGCTCGCAGGGCGCTGGCGGTACCCCACGGCGCGCGGCCGGGGAAGGCGGGTGAGAGGTGGTGGGAGGCGGTAGTAGTCACGGTCTCCGGTTCGGGCTCTCGGCGGCGCATCCGATCCGGTCCGGGCGTGCGATCCGGGCATCGGTACGGGTACGGCCGGCGGTACGGGCAGTCGTACGTAGGACAACCGGGCCACCTTACCGGCCCGGGCCCGCCCCCCGCGGAGGGACAGGCCCGTGACCTCGGCGCGTGCGGCGAGCGTCACATTCGCGGGTCCAGCGCGCGCAGCCGCTCCGCGATCCGCCCGATGTCCGCCTCGTTCCCCGCCGCGACGTCGATGACCAGGTCGTACGCGGAGTCCTGGTCGGCGTCGCCGAGATCGACCCCGTTGAGGGCGAGGAAGGTGGCGGCGGCGAGCCAGGCCGTGCGCTTGTTCCCGTCGACGAGGGGGTGGTTCGTCGCGATCCCGTGCAGCAGGGCCGCAGCCTGCTCGTAGGTGTCCTCGTAGGCCGAGGCCCCGAACATCCGCGCCCGCGGCCGGTGCACCGCGGACTCCAGCAGTCCGGGGGCCCGCAGCTCGACGGACTGCTCCTGAGCGAGACAGGCATACCGCGCGAGCCCGAGCACCTCCGCGAGGGTCAGGTACCTGACGCCCCGCCCGCTGCCCCCTGCCTGCTCTGCCTGCCCTGCCTGCCCCGTGTGCTGTCCGGTGCTCATTCCCCGAGCCTCCGCAGCAGCCCCGCGTGCCGGCCGGCGAGTCGCGCGGCCTCGCTCCCGGCGCGCTCGCGCTCCCCGCGCACCCAGGCCCGTACGGCCGCCAGCGCGGCGTCCTCGACGCTCTGCCCCGTGGCATCGGCGAGATCGGCCAACTCCGCCAGCTCCTGCTCGGGCAGCCCGATGATCAGCTCGTTCATCCCCGGATGCTACGGCCGCCGCCCCGGCGGCTGCGCCCCGTTTTCGCAGGGCCCGTACCCTCGGGTCCGTGCCCCGCAGCCCGAGGAAAACCCGCCGACTGCTCGCCGACGGGCGCGCGTACGCGTGGACGGTGCGCCACGGCCACCGCAAGGACGACACGGGCCGGCCCGTGGACTGCCGCCAGACACTCACCCTGTACCCGCAGCCCGCCGGCGCCGGCGGAGCGCTGCGCATCGTCTTCGCCGCCGGGCCGGGCCGTTACGTCCCGGGCGGGGCCCCCTTCGGCTCCGGGGACGTGGGCCTCGTCCGGGGCGCGGACCTCAATCTGCACGAGCCGGGCGCCGTACGGGCCCTGCTCGACGCGGCCCTGGCCCAGGGCTGGGACCCGGAGTCACGGCAGCCGGCGGAGGTCGACGGCTGGCCCCTGCTGGAGGCGGCGGCAGCCGCGCAGACCGCGGCCAAGGCCACCACCGCTCGCGCGGACCACCGAGTCCCCGACGCGGCGGAGTCACGGCACCGGGCGGCGCGGCCCTGACCTTCATGCGGGCCCCGCCGGGCTTCCCGCAATTGCCCGGGCTGCATCCCATCCCCACCGATGCAGGACCCGAAGACGCCGGGGCTCGGCAGCCTGACGGTCCGGAGGCCAGGGGCCGAGGGCCCCGCGGCCTGGCGGCCCGTGGGTCCGGCGGTCCGAAGGCCCAGCGGCCCGGCGGCCCGGGGTCCGAAGGCCCGGCGGCCCGGGGTCCGAAGGCCCGGCGGCCCGGCGGCCCGGCGGCCCGGCGGTCCGGCGGTCCGGCGGTCCGGCGGTCCGGCGGTCCGGCGGTCCGGCGGTGCGAGGGTCCGGCGGTGCGAGGGCCCAGCGGCCTGGCGGTCCGGGGGTCCGGCGGCCTGGCGGCCCGGCGGTCCGAAGGCCCAGCGGCCCGGCGGTCCGGCAGCCGGGCGGTCCGGGGGTCCGGCAGCCCGAAGGCCCAACGGCCCAGGGGTCCGGCGGACCGAGGGCCCAGCGACCTGGCAGTCCGGCAGTCCGGCAGTCCGGCAGTCCGGCAGTCCGGCAGTCCGGCAGTCCGGCAGTCCGGTCAAGCCTTTACGGTGTCCTCCGCCCCGGCCCCCGCTCCGGTTCCCGCTCCCGTTCCTGCCCCGGCCGCGGCCACCGCTCCGCCGCCCTCCCCCGCCGTCGGCCCGGTCCGGCCGGGCCCCCGCCCGGTCCGGCCGGGCCCCCGCCAGGCTCCCGGGACGAGGTCCAGCCGGGTGGCGACCCATGCCCCCACCAGCGCCACGCAGGCCATCGGCAGGAACACCACCAGGAAGGCACCGGGGTGCGAAGCACCGGCACCCTCCGCCGCGGAGTGCGCCGCACCCACCGCTCCCCCGCCCAGCGCAGCGAACGCCGCACCGCCCGCAGCGAGCAGCACCACGTTCGCCAGCGCGTCCGAGATCTGCAGCGAGGCGGAGTTCGCGCCCGCTTCCTCCGGCGCCGACAGCTTCAGCAGCAGCACGCTCGTGGAGCCGATGACGAGCCCCATCCCCAGGCACCCCACCGCCCACACCAGCGCCAGGGTCCACACCGGCACCCGCTCCACGAGCACCGCCGGCACCCCGGCGATGGACGCGGCGACCATGATCATGCCCAGCACCATCAGCCGCTCCCGGTACGGTGCCAGCCGCCCCTGCGACTGCACCCAGGAACCCGCGGCCCACGTCACCCCGCCCAGCGCGAGCGAGAACCCGGCCAGCGTCGGGCTCAGCCCCCGCTGGGTGACCAGCATCAGCGGTACGAAGCTCTCCGCCGCGATGAACGACCCCGCCGCCACGCCCCGCAGCAGCACCACCGACGGCAGCCCGCGCCGCGCCCGGTAGGTCCCGCGCGGCAGCAGCCCCAGCACGGCGGGCACCAGCAGCGCCGCCCCCGCGAGCCCCGGCAGCAGCGACAGCCACCGCGCGCCTGGATTGGACGCAGCCTGCGCGGCGTACTGCAGCAGCCCGGCGCCGGCCGAGATCCCCAGCGCCAGCTTGATCCGCCGCCGGTCGAACGCCACGGGCGGAGCCCCGGGGTCCACCGGCCCCGAGGCGGTCCGCCGGATCGCGGGCAGCGCCACGGCCAGCGGTACGAAGACCAGCGCGGGTATCCCGAGGAAGACCCAGCGCCATCCGAGGTGCTCGGTGACGGTTCCCGCGGCCAGCGGTCCCACGATCGAGGGCACGACCCAGCTCGCGGCGAAGGCCGCCATGATCGCGGGCCGCAGCCGCTCCTCGTAGGCCCGGCTCACCACCACGTAGAGCGCGACGATGACCAGCCCGCCCCCGAACCCCTGCACGGCCCGCCCGAGCACGAACATCCACATCGCCCCGGCGGTCCCGGAACACACCAGCCCGGCGGCGAAGGACCCGATCCCCACGGTCAGCGGCCGCAGCGGCCCCTGCCGGTCGGCCCACTGCCCGGAGAGCACCATCCCGAAGAGGCTGGTGGTGAAGTAGGCGGAGAAGCCGAAGGCGTACAGCCCGATCCCGTCCAGCTCCCGGGCGGCCACCGGCATGGCCGTCCCGACCGCGGTCGCCTCGAACGCGATCAGAAAGATGACGGAGATGATCCCGATGCTGAGCGTCCGGTACGCGGGCCCGAGGATCCCGCCCTTCGGGTGGTCGGGTATCGGTCCGGTGGGTGCGGCGGCTCGCTGCGGGTGGGCGCTCATCGCCCCAGCGTAAGGTGCGTACCCCTGTAGCGACCCTGTCCTTTCGGCGTATCCCACCTCGGCCCCTGGTCCTAGGCCTGCCGGCGCCCCGACGGCTTGCCCACGTCCCGGCCGGCCGGCCTGCGCCGGCTTCGCCCCCACGAACTCATCGGCACAGATATCCGACAGAGAGTTCCGTGTGCGCGGGCTGCGCCGACAGGGGTGGGGCCGGGGACTGCTTGGCCACGACCGGCCGGGAGCTGCGAGCCCGGGCCGTCGGGGTCCCGCTCCGCACCCCGGACTGTGAACGCGGCATGGCAGTCGCATTGCACAGCCGCCCTACCCCTTCCCCACCCCTCGGGCACCCTCGTACGGTCATACCCATCACCACCACCCAGCCGTGTGCCCGAGTGGTTGAGGGACTCGCCTGCAAAGCGAGTTACGCCGGTTCGATTCCGGTCACGGCTTCTGATGGCCCGACCAGCCAAAACGAATGGGCGGCCCCCACACGGGGTGCCGCCCATTTGGCTGTTCGTCTCAGTTCCCGTCTCACTTGGCCGGTACGAGCACGCCAGCTGCACCGTCGTCGCCCTCGTCCGTCCGGTCCGCCGCGGCCTTCCAGATCAGCCCGTCGACCTGCCGCGCGACGTCGCTCCGCACCGCGTCGACCATGTGCTGATACCGCGCGGCCATGGCCGTGGTCGACCACCCCATGAGGCCCATGACGGCCCGCTCGGGGACACCGAGGATGAGCAGCACCGTGGCGGCTGTGTGCCTCGCGTCGTGCAGGCGCCCGTCGCGAACCTTCGCTTCCACGAGCAGTGCCTTCCACTCGGCCCAGTCCCTCCGGTGCGAAGGGCTGCGCCCGTGCTCGTCGGGGAACACCCAGTCCCCTTCTACCCAGCGCTTCCCAACGGCCCGCCGCTCCTCATCCTGGACCTTGCGGTGGGCTCGCAGCAGGTCGACGAGCTGCTCCGGGAGACCTACCGCGCGACGGCCGGCACGCGACTTGGTGACGGAGGTCTCCGGGTTGCTGCGCCGCCTCTCCGGGCAGTACCCGGCCTTTCGACCGCAGGGGTCGCTGCACCCGTGCGCGTACTGAGGCCGGTGGCGACTCCGGCGGACCACGAGGAATCCACCCTCAAGGTCCACGTCCACCCACTTCAGGGCAAGCACCTCCCCCTGACGCAGCCCGAGGGCGAGCGCGACGGCCCAGCGCGCCGAATTCCGCTGCCGGCCGGAGGCCTCAAGGAGCCGCTGCACCTCTTTTACTGTGTAGGGCTCCGCCTCGTAGTCGCCGGTCTTCGGCGCCTTGGCCAACTGGACCGGGTTCTTCCCGAGGTGGCCGCGGCGCACTGCCTCGTTGAGCGCGGTGCGGAAGGTGCGGTGCACCTGGTGAGCGGTCGCGGGCTTGCTGCCGTTGGCCTGCATCTTCGCGTAGAAGATCTCGATGTGCTCGGGCTTGAGCCTGTCGAGACGGTGCGCTCCAAGTCCGGGGATGAGGTGCTTCCGCACGGCCACGCCGTACCCAACCATCGTGTTGTCGTTGACCACGAGGGGCGCGACGTTCTCGATCCAGTGCGTCAGCCAGGCCTTGACGGTCATGGCCTTGCCCGGCTTGCGCACGGTCTTGGCCTCCCGGTCCTTCTCCAGCTCCCGTACGGCGGCCGTGACCTCGGCACGGGTCTTGCGCTCGACGTGGCGCCGGTCAGGTGAGCCGTCGTCGCGCACGCCGACCGTGACGCGGCCGTGCCACTTTCCGTCCTTCCCGAAATAGATGGAGCTGCGGCCGTTGGGCTGGCGGGTCCGCTTGTTCTCTGTCATGGGCAGCCCTTCAGGCAGCGGTGGAGGTAGGACGGTGCGCTTCACGGAGCCGTGCGAGGAAGTCGGTCACGGCTTCCGCCGGCACTCGGCGAAGCCGGCCGATGGGCACGGACTCCAGCTGTCCGGAGGCGATGAGGTGAAAGCACGTGGTCCGGCCGACGGAGAGTCGGCGGGCTGCCTCTTCGACAGTCAGCAGAACGAGCGTTGGATCTGCGGAGTGGGTCGCGGCGACATGAACGTCGTGCATGAGCACGCTCCTTGGCGGGGGTCGTGGCGTGGTGTCCGAGGCCGGGATTTCTGCGTCATCGCGTCATCTGCGTCATTTCGGCATCTGACCTGCGGTTTTGGGGTGACGCAGTGGGCGGCTGTGTGTCACCGGCTGCGTCACCTCGCGTCATTGGGTGTCAGAGGAGGTGACGCAGGTGACGCAGGATGACGCAGCCGTTGGCCGTCTGCGTCACCCGTGTATTCGCAGATCACAGGCCGTTTTGGGGCCTCTGGTGACGCGGGTGACGCAGCATCTCTTCTCTTAGGAAAAAGAGGGGGTGGTTTCTGTTGTGGTGCGCTCTGCTCAAGAGGAAGAAGGGGCCGCTTCGCGGCGCGACCCTTGCAGGGGCGGCAAGCCGCCGGACAGGCAAGAGGAGCACCCCCGCCCGGCGGGGCGTGCTCCTCTTGCTCGTACGGGTGCGACTTCGGGGCGCGGGTCAGAACGCCTCTTGCTGCTGGCCCGGCGGCTCGGCGGCCGGTCGGGTCATCGCGATGTAGCGGGCGGCTTTGGTGCGTCCCCAGTCGACGAGGACGCCGCGGGCGGCGAGGGTCGGTTGGAGCCGTTTGAGGCGGTCGGAGAAGACCTTGCCGGTGGTGGGCCACCCCTTGGGAAGGGGCCGGAAGTCCTCGCCCGCGTAGAGCTGGGTGACGGTGTGCAGCCACTCCGCCGACGTCATCCGGACCTCCTCGCCCGGCTCGGCGCCGGCAGCGTGCTTGAGGACGGTCTGTGCCATGAGGTCGCCCTCGATCACGTCGTCGTTGAGTTCGTCCAGGCCCGCCCGGTAGGCGTTCAGGGCCCCGAAGCCGCTCGCGGCGTCGAGCTGCGCGCACAGGTGGGCAAAGTCGGCCATGCGCAGGTCGGCGGGGATGTCGGCCTCGGCGGCCCGGACCTTGACGGTCAGGTCCAGGAGGGAACCGAGGATGACCGGCAGAACCTGCGCGTACTCCGCCCACAGCTCCGCCTCGGTCCGCCGCACCCGAGGCCGCACCAAGCGCAGGGGGAGAAGGCGTTCGGCGAGGTCGGGGCGGATGACGCCCACGTCGATGCCGGTCAGCAGGAGCGGCCGGCGGTAGCGGGAGCGGTAGACGTCGCCGTCGCTGAACAGCGCCCGCTTGATGCTCTCGGCACCGGTCACGATGCAGCACATCAGATCGGACAGGTCAGGCGGCAGGTGCGAGAGGTTGTCCAGGGCCGTGATCCATCCGGCGGCCACGGCCGTGATCAGGTTCTCCTCGTCCTTCGGCGCGCGCCGAAGGTCCCCGGTCATGCCCTCAACGATCCGCATCAGCATGCGAGCCGCAGTGGACTTCCCCGCGCCCTGGGGGCCGGTGAGGAACGGGGCGGGGACGGGTACGGACGGCTCCAGGCAGCCGATCACCCAGGCGACGGCCAGGCACTCGCTCTCCGCCCCGGCGAAGTTGCACAGCCGCAGCAGAGCGTCGATGCCCTTCCCGTCGGTGTCCCCCTCGGGAAGGGGCAGTTCGCCAGTGAGCTGGGTGCGCCGCCAGCACACCTCACGCGGGTCGGGGACGCGGATGTCCCAGCCGGTGGGGTGGATACGGACGGACTGCCCGTCGTCGCGTCCCAGGTCCAGCCAGGTCGCACCGTCGAATCCCGGGGCGACCCGGATGTGGGTGGCCTGGACCTCCTGGCTGAGGGCGAGTGCTTCGATCAAGTCCAACGCCTCCTTGAGGGCGGTGCCGTTGAAGGAGCCGATCCCGTCGTTGTAGAGGCCAACCATGAGTTCCTGCCGGTGGCTGCCGGTCGTGCCCTGGGAGCGGATCGGCCGGGCGACGGGGTGGCCGTTCTTCTGCGCGTACACGGTGCCTTCGGTGGTGCGGAAGTACCGGAAATGCTGCTGCGCGTAGTCCGTGATGATCTGCCGGGCCGGGGTCTTCTCGTCCTCGGGCACGGTCACATCCCCAATGCGGTGCGGGCGTTGGTCCAGGCGTCCTCGCAGTGCCGGACGGATTCGCCCTTGCCCTGCGCGGCGGTGAACAGCCGCGCGGTGTGGGCCTCGGTCAGGCAGCCGCACCTGCCATGGGCCGACAGCACGGTGAGGAACGTCCGGTACACGGTCTTGTGGATGGTGGCGGTCGCCGCGGTGATGCACTGCTCGGCCATGGCGATGCCGCGCTCCAGGTAGGCGGGCGAGCGGTGCGGGCACTGCCCACCCCCGGCCGGCACCGCCACGATGACGGGGCGGGTCTGCTGGACGGTGGGTTCCTTCACGACGAGCGAGCGCACGGCGTCCGGCAGCACGGCCATCGTTCCGGCGCCGGGGCCGCGCCAGCGGACGTAGGACATCGTGGACTTCACGTCGGCCCCGGGGCGGACCCCGTTCTTCGACGGCATGGTGCCCCGGTAGATCCAGTGCTCGCCCCGCGTCGTCGGGACGACCGTGGTGGCGGGCAGGGTCTGGCGGGCCCAGGCGACGGCTTCGGCGTCGTCCAAGTCCACCACGGTCAGACCGCCGCCACCGGGGTGGTAGGCGACGGCCCCGGCCTGGCGCCAGGCGCGGGCCCAGGCCGGGCCGGTGATGACGTCGGGGTCGGTTGTGGCGGCTGCCCAGGCGTGGCAGGGGGCCGGGCACTGGCAGGGGCCCGCGGCCTTCATGTGGGGCCGGTCCCCGCACGCCGAACGGGTGCAGCCCGGGCAGTTCCCGAACGGCTCCTTCCCCTCCCGGAGCGGCAGGACCGGCAGACCGACCCCGGCGAGCCAGAGGGCGGTTCGCAGGTGTCCGGTGGTGTTCCTCATGCGGCTGCCTCCGCCTCGTGGGTGAGGTACTGGTCGGCGATCCATTCGGTGTAGGCGGGGGGTACGGCCTGGCGGGCTTCGGTCTTGTTCATCCAGGTGCAGCCCATGGCGTCCGCGTACGCGCGCTCGCCCTTGTGCTGGAAGGCCAAGAGGCCCTTGTGGTGCCAGCAAGGGGGCAGGAGGTCGCCACCACCGGCCCAGGAGGTTTCGAAGGCGCGGTGGCGGCGGACGTTCAGGCCGAACTGCGTCCCGCACAGGAGGTAGTCGGCACGGAGGGTGCCGTCCCAGGCGGCCTCAGGGACGTTCTCCAGGGCCCACGGCCGTCCGGAGGCCTGCATGAGCCTCTTGCCGGGGGTGATCAGGTCGGGATGGTCGTCGCGGCTGCCGCGCCAGGCGGTGACCCGGGCCTTGTTCTGACACGGCCACGACGCGTGGATCAGCTCGTACTCCTCGACCTCGCCCGTGGTGATGATCCGGTCGAGGTATTCGAGGGCGTCGGCCTGGTGGAAGGCGAAGGGGTAGTTCGGCATGGGGTGGATGTCGATGCCGGTGACGTCGAATCCGGCAAGGTAGTAGCCCATCGAGAGGCCGCCGGCGCCGCAGCACAGATCCAGTACACGCATACCGTTCGGGCGCCGCAGCGGGAGCACCATCGTGGACGCGCTCATGCGGCTACCGCCCCGGCGAGGGTACGGGTGAGGAAGACACGGCCGAGCCACTGGGAGTAGGCCGGGGGAATGGCTTCGGTCAGTTCCTCCCGGACGTCGGTCCAGTCGATCCCCATCGCGGCCTGCATCTCGGTGACGGTGGCCTTCCCGCCGCCGGAGCCGTACGCGGCGACGTACGGTCCGTCGAAGTACTGTCCGTGCCGCCAGCCGCGTACCCGGCCACGGTGCTTGGGGTGGACGGGCTGAGATGTGGTCCAGCCGCCCAGCTCGAAGTTGCGGTGGCGGAGCACTCCGAGAGCGAACTGTTCGCCGCACAGGGTGATGTCGCGGCGGACGGGGGCTTTGCCGTTGGGCTGCTCGATCATGTACGGGAGCCCTGTGGTGTCGAGCAGGGCCCGAAGTTCGGGGATGAGCTGGACGTGGGTGCGGCCCCAGCCCATGGCCCGGTTGGTGCCGATGGTCAGCGCGCATCCGTCCTGGCAGGGCGGGGAGGCGTGGATGAACGAGTACGCGCCGATTTCCCCGGACTCGATCAGCGCTGCGAGGACCGCGAGGGCATCGCCCTGCTGGAAGGCGAACGGGTATCGGGCCGATCGGTCGATGATGTCGACGCCGGTCACATCGAATCCGGCGCGGTGGTAGCCCATGGCGGCGCCGCCGGCACAGCAGAACAGGTCCAGCAGGGCCGGGCGCTGGTGTGCTCGCAGGATGGGGGTGGTCTGAGTCATGCTTGGGGTCTCCTGTTTCTGCGAAGGGACGGAGAAGCCGGGGCGGTCGCGGTCTTGTGGTGAGAGGCGACCGCCCCGGGCACAGCTACAGGTCGGTAAGCGCGGCGGTGGGGATCTCGTAGACGTCGATGACGTCCTTCACTCCGTGCCAGCGGCCCGGGGTGTGGTGGATGTAGACCACGTGCAGCGGGATGCCGTCGCGGCTGGTGAAGGCGTAGACGTTCACCGCGTCCACGTTCTGCGGGCTCTTACGGGCGCTGCGGATGTGGGACAGAACCGAGATCACCGTGAGGCGTTCGGGCCGGTACCGGGCCCCGTCAACCTGGGTGTGCAGGGTGGGGTGCTGGGTCGCGGCGAGGGTGGGGCTGTGGCTCATGGAGGGCTCCTTCAGTTGTGGAAGTGGTTGCGCTTGATGACGGCCCGGCGGATGTTGACTACCGTTCCGCCAGTGCGGCCGTGGTTGTTGCCGAGGACCTGGGTGGCGATCCATCCGCCGAAGATGACGGCGGCCAGGATGACGAGCTGCTGGATCAGCGCGGCGACGGCGGCGATGAAGGTGGTCAGGAGCATCAGTCCGCCGCAGGCCGCGGCGAAGCCGATGCCGCCGAGGGCGATGTTGACGGCGAGCGGGTTGATGGCCGGCCGCTCCGCGGCGGGCTCGGGGGCCTTCGTGGGGGCGATGGCGTAGCCGGTGATGATCCGGCCGTCCGGGAGCTGGATCGTCTGGACGTCCGGCAGCGGGTGCGGCTGCTGGACGACGACCAGCGGCGCCGGGGCCATGGGGACCGGCCGGTGAATCTCGGCGGTCTCCCAGCGGGTCGGGTCGTGGTGGTTCAAGGGGTGCCTCCTACAGGTCGGGTATGGCGTTGATGACGGAGGTGACGATCTCGGTGACGGCGGGGGCGGCTCCGGTGGAGGCGAGGTAGAAGCCGAACATCACGGCGACGAAGGCGGAGCCGACGCCGAGGGTCTTGGAGCGCAGGAGCAGTGCGAGGAGGAGCCCGAAGAGGGCGACGAGGGTGATGGTGACGGCCATAGGAGGCCTCCTTGCTCGGGGTTGGAGGAGGGGCTACTTGCGGCGCTTGGCGCGGGCGTCCTCGCGGGCCTGGGCGACCTCGCGGATGCGGTCGATCTCGTTCTCGATCCGCTTGGTGGACTTGCCGCGCTGCTGGCGCCGGACGGCCTTGGCGCCGAGGTAGACGACGCGGGCGAGTTCGCCGAGGCTGTGCGGGTCCTTGTCGGTGAGCGCGTACTTCTCGCGGGCCATGACGGTGCTCCCTTGGGGTTAGCGGGTGCCGGCGCGGTGGATGCGGGCGGCGCGGTTGTGGAGGCGGCGGCCGACGCGGACGCGTATGCCGTGGCCGTGGCAGCGGCGGCAGACCTTGCCGCGCTTGGGTCGTCCCTTGCGGTCGGTCTTGAGGAGCTGGCCGACGCCGTCGCACTTGCGGCAGGTGCCGAACGGGGACAGCCAGCACCTGACGCCATAACCGAGGGTGACGACGAGTAGGCAGGCGCTAGCGAGCAGGGCAAGGCTCATTGGGGCCCTCCTGGGCGGGTTTTCGGGGTTTTCGCAGGTGGGCCGCTAGACGCTAGCAACCTGATCAGGTGCGGTGTGGGTCGCTAGCGAGGTTGCTAGGTCTAGCGACGTGGGTTGCTAGACCTAGCGGCCTCTCGGGCTACTTCGCGGCCCGGTTCTTGTCACGCTTGGTGATGGCGTCGACGATGTGCTGACGCTCGATGCCGCGCCGGTTGGCGCCCTTGCCGGTGTCCGTCTTGCCCCACACCTGGTCGGTCTTGATGCCGAACGGCTTGAGGACGGTGCCGAGCTGGTCGGCCTTCGCGCGGCCCTCCAGCTCGGCCCACGGCCCGTAGCTGCCGGGGTCGAGTTCGGCGAGGCGGTCAACGATGACCTCCGACCACACCTTGTCCTCGGAGCGGCCCAGCACGGTGGCGATGTCGTCCAGGATCGCGTCCGCACTGCGGGGAGCGGGGACCTCGCCGATCGCGTCGCCGGTCAGGGTTCCTTCCTCCTCGCGCAGGGCGCGGGCACGGACGAGGATGCTGTCGGCGTCGCGGCCGTCGGCGAGGTAGGTGCGCACGATCCCCGAGTCGTCGCTCATGCCCTTGAGGAGGCCGACGCCCTTGTGGGACTTCAGGAGGCGGGAGGCGTCCAGGCCCTCGGAGTACGAGCCGGCGCCGAGAACGACGTCGGACACCTGCCAGGAGCCGACCCGCAGGGAGAACCGGGCCTGGTGCTGGTCACGCAGGACGGAGGGGCAGGCCTGGTCGTCGGGCTTCTGGGTGGAGTTCATGACCGAGACCCCGACGGCCGGCGCGACCCGGGCGAGGTAGACCAGCAGGTCAAGGATCGTCTTGCCGTGGGCGGGGTGTTGCAGGTACTCCTGCACCTCGTCCAGGACCACGAGGGTGAGGGGCATGTTCATCTTCTTGTCCCGGGAGAGTTCCGGGGTGAGCTTGCCCTCGGGGCAGATGTGCAGGGGCAGTTCGGACAGGCGGTGGTAGCGATCCTCGACGTCGGCCTTCAGCTCCATCAGGGCGTTGATGAGGTGCTCTACGGGGTCGAAGCCGTTGCGGGGCACGATGCCGAACCCGATCCGGTGCGCGACCTTGGAGAACGACCTCCAGTCCGGCGAGGCCTTCCCGTCGAACAGGATGATCCGCACGTACGGATCCAGGGCCGCGGCCAGGACGATGGAGCGGGCGGAGAACGTCTTGCCCTGGCGGGGGACGGCGCCGACCAGGAGGGACAGCCACAGCATGCTGGCCATGACCGGGTTGCCGCGCTCGTCCACGCCCCACGGGAACGGCTTCCAGAAGTCCACCCTCGTCGCACCGAGCAGCGGGGTGCGGCCGGCGGGGACGGCGAGCGGGTCGCGGTCGGCGATCCACATCGACACCCGGCGGGCACTGGTCTCGTCGCGGTCGAGGAAGAGCTGGGTGGGTGAGATGTCGATGCCCGAGGCGAGCGGCACATGCTTCTTCAGCGCGTCCTCGAACGTCTTGCCGTAGGGCAGGTCGACCACGACCCGCCACCCGTCCCCGTCACGGCCGATCGGGCGGGGGAAGGCGATCCCCTGATCCTTGACGGTCAGGCCGGCGGCAGCGAAGGCGCGGGTGATGATGTCGGAGGACAGGCGCCGCTTGCGGAAGGTGACCTTCGCCCGGTCGATGAGCGGCTTGTCCGCCGGGGCCCCGACCACGCCGAGCGTGGTGGTCAGCGCGGCAATGGACAGCATCAGCATCCATGACGGGGCCATGACGTAGACGGTCAGGGCGGCGGCCAGGCCGACGAACCCGGCGACCGCGGCGACGATGCCGCGAAGGCGTACGCGGTCGTTGCGCTGCCGGGACAGGCTCAGGTACTCCCCCGCGTCCTCGGCCCGGACGGCGGCGAGGCGCAGGTTCTTGCCCTCGGCGTCGAACACCCACCGGCCGGCCGCGGCCGACCAGCGCCAGGCCCCGCGGGGGGCGTAGGCCAGGATCTTCGGCGTGTAGACCACCGGGAGTCGGAGTGCGTGGTACCCGACGAGGGTGGAGTAGTGGCGGACGGCCCAGCGTCGGACGGCGGTCCGCTGGTTGGGGAGCTTGACCCAGTCGGGCAGGACCGGCTGACGGGTCTTGTCGTGGGCCTGCATCCACTCCGCGACCGACGGCGGGTACACCTGCCGGGGCGGGTCGACCGGGGCGCCGTCGGTGATGTCGCTGGTCTCGTCGTCGGTGTCGGGGAGTTCGGCCTGCCACTCACCGGGCCGGACCTCGCCCACGCCGGGGGCGTCGGGTCCGGGGGTCTTCTTGGGGAAGGGCATCACCTTGGCCGTGTGCTCGTCCGGGTCGTCGTGGTGCGGGAACGGGGTGGTCTCGGTCACGATGGTTCGACTCCTTCGAGTGGGCTCAGGCGGTGGGGCGGGGGATGGCGCGGCAGGTCTCGGCGTGCTTCTGGGCGTCGCGCTTGGCGCCCTCGGTCATGTAGTTGAGGCAGACGGAGATGTCCCGCTCGCAGCCCCGGCAGGTCGCCGTGGTCCGGTCGCGGTCCTGGCTGATGTCGACGGTGGCCTCGTGGTCGCCGGTGATCTCGGCGGCCTTGGTCAGGTAGCGGGCGATGACGCCGGCGGGCCATACGGTCGTGCTGGTCACGGAGCGGCTCCTTCGGGGTAGGCGCAGGGGATGCACATGCCGAGCTGAGCGGGGATGACGTATCCCGCGTCGCGCCGGCATTCGGGGCAGGTACGACGGGCGGTGTTGGCCTTGGCCAGCGCGGCCGTCTTGGCCGGCGTCATCGGCCGGACCGGTTTCGCACGGTCGACGCGGTACAAGAACGCGGTCAACGGGCCGCGCCGAAACCGCGGACGTAAGACCTGTCCGACGATGTCCTGTCCGCCGGGGCGGAGCCCGAGGGCGCGGAGCTGGCGGCGGGTTGCAAGGCCATCGGGGGCCAGGCGCCAAGGGAAGGTGGGTATCCCGTGGACGGCCCCGGTCGGGTCGAAGCAGCGGGCGAACGTCAGGCTCATCCGGCCACCGCCCCGGCCGCGGTCGCCTGGTCGGCGCGCTCGGCCTTGAGGGTGTCCCGCAGGGTGCGGCCGTTGGCCGACGAGGTGCGGACCGCTTTGCGGATCGCCTCCGCCGTCAGCTCGGCGTCCGGCCAGTCGGCGGTAGCCGACCGGGCCTCGCCGAGAAGTTCGTTCGGGGTGCGGGTCGGTCGAGGCGTGCGGGCCGACTCCGGCACCCGACCGGTCGCCCGACGCGGGGCGTGCTGCACCGCGGCGACCGCCAGGACCGGGGCCGACTGCGGCAGCTCGACCGGCACGAGGTCAGCCGACTCAATGGCGGGGAGTTCGGGCACCTCAGCCGGGGCTGCGAGGGTCGACTTGGGCAGGTCAGACCCCAACCGATTTGCGGTGGGCTGATCTGATTCATCCTGATCTGCGATCCGGGCCGGTCGGTGGTGCAGGACCTTCGCTACGAGGTCGGAGCCGAAGAAGATGGACCCGACCGGAAGCGAGGTCGCCAGCAGCACGAGGACCCAGTTGGCGGGGTCCCAGTCGGCCAACTGCACACGTCCACCGCCGTGCAGCTCGGGGACCAGGCCGTGCACGTAGTTGAGGACCAGCGAGGCGACCGTGTACCCGGCCAGCACCCGCAGGGCGAACGTCTTGTCCTTGCCGGTGAGTACGAGGGTGGCGACCAGGGCCAGGGCCATCAGGCCGTCGACCACGAACGGGTAGAGCAGGGCGGCCGTGCCGTCCGCGCCGACCGTCCGCGCCACGTCCCGCTGAGCGTTCCACGAGACCCGGAAGGCCATCGCGACCACGCCGACGAGAGCGGCGACCAGCAAGCCCTTGGCGGTGCGGTTCATGCCGCACCGCCAATCGCGCGGCGGCGCCGGGCCCAGCCGACGTGCTGGACGCACCAGCCAGCCCCCGCACCTGCCAGCAGCCAAGCTTCATGCAGCGCGACGGCACCCGGTACGGCCACCAGCACCGCCAGCGAACCGGCCCAGATCAGGTACTGATCCAGGGACCGACGAAGGTTCGCGCTCATGCCGCGGCCCCCTTGCGGGAGCGGGCCCGGCGGCGGGCCGCCGGCCGGATGAGCGGGACGACGCTGAACAGCTCCGGGGCGCTGGCCTCGATCACCCGGGCGGCGACCCGGGACACGTCGTCGCATCCAGACGGGCCGCACGCTCCTCGACGCTCTCACCCTCCACGCCGAGCCACAGCTCCAGCGGGGTACCAAGAGCCAGCTCGATGAACTCATTGACGCTAACGGCCTCCTGGCCGCCGATGTACGTACGCATGTGGATCTCTCCTGCCGAGCGAAGGGATCCGGGGCAGTCTCGGTCCGTGGTGAGAGGCGACCGCCCCGGGGTGGAGTTGCACACAGAGCCCCAGCACACGGGGCCCGCGCTCCGGCCAGGAGTCGAACCTGACCTACGACCATCGGAGCAACACGGAGGGCGAAGCCCTCCGATCACGCAATGCCGGATCCGCCGAGAAGGCGGATCCGGGCAGGCACCTGGCCCGACATGGGCGGTCGGGGTGGTGGCCTGCACCCATCGACCACACCTGCGCATGTGGCTGGGTCGGCACGCTCTTCAGTTCTCAAGCAACGGACGCGGCCTTCGTACTCACCCCGCGGGGCTTTCCTCCGGGCGTTCCATGAGGAACATGTATTACGTGTTCCTCATCTTGCAGAGAAGGATTCGCTCCGTCAAGCCCTTCGGCTTTTTTGGGGTTCTGCGAGTCCCTCGCTCGATCTGCTTCCAGATTGGCCTCAGCGGCGAAGACGATCGACCCCGCACATGTACGACTTGTGGACGACTTCGCTACGGTGAAGTCGCACCAAGTCGTCCCAGGGGGGAGAGCACGGCATGGCCAACGAACGACTGCGCGGCGCGATCATCGAGAGCGGCCTGACGCTCGATCAAGTTGGGGCGCGCTTAGGGGTGTCGGCGAAAACGGTGGAGCGCTGGATCGGCGATCCGAAGCGCAAGCCCTACCGGCGCTTCCAGTACGCCGCCGCCTCACTGCTTCAGTGCGAGATGTCCTACCTCTGGCCGGAGGAACGGACATCTGCCGAGGTGACAGAGGCGGGAAACGCAGAGCTGATCAAGCTGTATCCGCACCGCTCCGTCGTACCGAACCGCTTGTGGCCACAGCTCTACGCGAAGGCGAAGGAGCACTTCGACGTGCTCGTCTACTCCGGCTTCTGGCTCACCGAGGACTCCGCATTCCACCAGGTCGTGAAGGAGAAGTCAGCGGCCGGCGTCTCCATCCGCTTCATGCTCGGCGAACCGGAGAGCCCGGCCGTCGCGGTGCGCGGTGCAGATGAGGGCATCGGACCCGCCATGGCCAGCAAGGTTCGGAATGCCCTCGTCAACTACGGGCCCCTCTTCGGACTCCCGGGGGTGGAGTTCAGGCTGCACGCCACGACCCTCTACAACTCGATCTACCGGGCTGACGACGAGATGCTGACCAACGGCCACCTGTACGGGGTCGGCGCGTACATGGCCCCAGTCCTGCACATCCAGCGGGTGCCAGGGGGTGAACTGTTCGATGCGTACGCTGAGAGCATCGAACGGGTCTGGGAGTCGGCCAGGCCCATCGCGTCTCCCGTCGACTTCGGAGGTCCACACGCATGAGCCGAATCGACTACTTCCGCGACCCCAACGCGCCGGCCGCCAACTCCGTGGTCCCCTCGGTCACCGCGGTCGTCCGTGACGATGCCGGACGGCTGCTCATCATCCACAAGACCGACAACGACCTGTGGGCGCTTCCCGGAGGTGGCCACGACATCGGCGAGAGCATCGGCGACACGGTCGTACGGGAGGTGGAGGAGGAAACGGGGATCACGGTCGAGATCGACAGTATCTCGGGCCTCTACACCGACCCTCAGCACGTGCTCGCGTACGACGATGGGGAAGTGCGGCAGCAGTTCTCGATCTGCTTCCGCGCCCACCCGACCGGCGGTTCGCTTCGGACGAGTAGCGAGTCGAAAGAGGTCCGCTGGATGGATCCGGCGGACCTCGACGACCTAGATATCCACCCGTCCATGAGGCTGCGCATCCAGCACGGTCTGGACGACTCGCGGAGTGCGCCCTACATCGGCTGATCTCCGGTGGCCGCCTTGGCCATACGGGATTCCACACGCTCCGCGGCTGCGTGGATCTCCGGTGCCGCCCGCTGGATGAAGCGGCCAACGATCGTGTCCGGCCCGTACCGCTCCACGATCTCGGCCAGCCGTCGCGTCGGCGTGGTGTGGAGCCCGTCCGGCGTAGTCGTCATGTCGCAGAACAGGAGCGCGTCCACGAGGTCGGGGCGTTCCAGCTCGAACTCGCTCTCCAGCTCGTGCCGGAGCCCTCGCTCCTCGGCCTCCAGGAGGGCGCAGGAGTGATGGGCCACGAGGCGGACAACCCGTTCGTCCGCGCCCTCCTGGTCGCGGAGGAACCGGGCCCCGTCCAGCGGGTGGAAGCCGGTGGTGGCGAGGCTCGGCGAGTAGCCGATGTCGTGCAGCACCGCAGCTGCTTCCAGCAGCTCCGCATCGGCGCTGAGGATCGGTCCCAGGGAGCGAGCGCGCTCGGCGACCCCGAGCGAGTGCACCCATCGGCGCGGCAGCGGATCAGACAGCAGCAATTCGGAGAGCGAGTACGCCCACGTAGTCAGTCCCATGACGGCCAAGGCTACGGCCGGCCGGTCTGAGTGGGGAGGTCACGTACGGTGCGCCCCTTGCCGTGGACAGTGTCGAGCAAGCCAGTCCCCTCCATCTGAGCAAGGGCACGGCGCACCGCCGTGCGGGATACGCCGAAGCGCTCGCAGAGCTTCGCCTCGGACGGGTACGCATCTCCGATCGCGAGCGGTTCTTCTGCGATCAGATCAGTCATCCGCTCCGCAAGGGATCGCCGGTCGCCGCCTCGCGCAACGCGCCACCCGATCCCGGGCGCCGACTCTAGGGTCCCCTCAGCTTCGAGGACCTTAAGAGCTCGTCGAATCGTGTTCCTGGAAACGCCGTGCTCGCGGACGAGATCGGCCTCGGATGGGAGCACGTCAACGATGACGCCCTCTTCGACCCTTTTACGCAGTGCTTCCGAGATGACCAGGTAGGTCCCCCGCGGACTGACCTCCGACACTTGCTCTCCCGTCTGTGTGATGGCTCGCCGCCAAGAGTGCCACGCACTCTCGGCGACGGGCCGAACCACTGCCTCAAGCCCGCCTACAGAACCGGGCAGACACCCGAGGATCCCTACATCGCTGGAACCTACGCCGACCACACGCGGACAACAAACCTCTGACCATTTCACGCCTTTCACCCACCTCCATCTGCCCAAACTGAGAAGATGACGCCCACTCATCTAATCCGAGCTGGAGGTCCTTGATGGCTACATCACCTACTTCATTCACGGTGGATAAAGAATCCCTCCTCGTCGGCGTTCGGCTGCTCTTCCCGGACGCCGAAGGAACTGACGACGGCATCGTCATAAAAGATGGCTTGACTATCGCTGGTCGCACAATAGACCGCATCAAGACAAGCGAGATCGACGAGATAGCCAAGACCCTACGAGAATGCATCTCAGTCAGCACAAGCGCAGTCCACTGGACAGACAAGGCCGAATTTACGGTCATCCCGCTCAACGATCACGGATTCTTTGACGGAATCTTCGGAGAACGGCAAATTGGGGAACAGGGCGAAGAAGGAGTCTCCTACAAGGTAGGAAAGCCATCTTCAGTTTTTATCGCGCACCTGCTTTGCTCGCTGGCACAGAATAGCGAAGTACTGAAGACGCCGCGCTGGAATGGCATCAAAAGGCGTACTCGCATGGTACGAAACAACCCAAAATACAGAAACCTTGAGCCCATCGATGGCCTGCTCGACTTGATCGCGGAACTCGTCATGACCACCACACTGCAGATCGACGCGAGCAAGCCGAGAGTCGATTTCGACACCCTCGCCAACGGATTTCTATTCCATGCCGCATACAACCTTGACGCGGCAGCACGCCTTGGAAGCGATTCCACCTTTGGTCCGCCGAGGATCCAAAGAGTTCGCCGAATGAAGGAGCTGGAGCTCGACGCTCCACGCCAGTCCTACAACACTGATCTAATCCACCACTACCTCATGGGCGTTGCGGCAGAAATCCCCCTCCTTGAATACCTGTCCTACTACCACATCGCCGAACATTTCTTCGAGAAAGTATTCAATGACGACTTGATTGAACAGGTAAGGAAAGGCATCACAGATCCATCCTTCTCGGTCCGCCGCGCAAAAGATATTCAATCGATAATCAAGACCGTCAATTCGGCACAGAAGCAAGTAAGGGAGGAGGGTGGAGTCAATGAGCAGCGCGCTCTCGAACTCGTCCTCGCAAAGTTCATCGACATTGACCGGCTCATCTCGGATCTGAACGCATGGGACGGAACGCTCGTAGCGCACTACAAGACCACCGGGGTCCCATTTGCCGACGCAGGAAGAGTGGACCTCCAGGCGACCGACAGTAATGAAATAAAGAAAGCTCTCGCAAAGCGCATCTACAAGGTGAGAAATTCTCTAGTGCACGCAAAAGACGGCGCGCTTCCCAGATATGCGCCCTTCGCCCACGACGCCGAACTCTCCAAAGAAATCCCTCTAATTCGATTCACTTCAGAGCAGATTGTTATCGCACACGGGAAGGCCCTTTAATCCACGGTTTCAGCGCAGTCTGCTGCCCACATCCGGAGCGGCATTAGCCGTGACCAGCGGCCACGTGAGTGGCTGTGCCTGAAGGCCTCGACCGCATGCAGATCTGCGAGTCCTACGGGGCAGGAAGGTTCCCGCTTGCTTCAGAACAAAGCGCTCGCCAACCCATCCGGAAGTCTGCCGCCCCCTAAGGCATGAGCCGGCGCGTCTCAGTTCCCGTCTCGTTCATCCCCGTACCCGGCCGTCCGAAGCCGTTCACGCAGCTGTGGTGATCTCTGGACGCGTACGGGATTGAACGTCCTCGAACGCGCCCGAATCATGCGCTGCCTGACGTGGACAAACCTGCAAAGCGAGTTACGCCGGTTCGATTCCGGTCACGGCTTCCGGACCGAAGGCCGCTCAGGGGAAGGCGCTCCCCTGAGCGGTCTTCGCCGTCTCCTCGCAGCCATCCGGCCGGTACCCGTTACGCGGCGCAGCGCAACTGCTTCGTGGCGAACTGGTGGAACGGCTCCATCATCTCGGTGAAATAGGCTCGCGGATCCTCCGGCTTGCCCACCCCGGAGCCGCTGGTAAGGACCAGCTCCACCTTGAAGGCGCCCTCGGGGCTGTTGCACGTGAAGGAAATCGCCGCGCCGCTGTCCCAGACGATCCCACCGCTTCCGATCGTGATCCTGTCGGGATTCTCCTTCTCCCAGCTGAACCAATGGAAGTTCTGCTCCACCGAAATCCGCGAGGCACGGGCGCTGAAACGGGTGTCCCCATCGACATAGAGGTGACACGAGGTCCCCTTGTCGTTCTGGGGCAGAGCGAACACGGCCGGCGAATCGTCACGGACCTTGTTTCCGTTGCCGGCCGTCCGGGCCACGTCCTTGCCCGCGAAGGCGCCCACACCCCAGCAGACACGGTCCGGCAGCGGTGCCGCGCCCGGTCCTGTCCGGCCTGAGCATGCGGACAGGACCAGGACCAGGACCGCGGTGATCGCGCTCGCGGCGAAGCCGGGGAACGGCTTGAGCGCCATATCAGGAACCCGCCTTGCCGGAGGCCATGAGATTCCGGCCCGTCGAATGCGCGGTCCCGGTCTCCCTCGACGCACCCAGCTTGAGGTCGTCGATGTCCGTGGCCGTCATGTCCGAGCCCCTGGCCGCATTCGCGACGGCAGCCGCCGCCGCCTTGCCGGCCGCCGCCTCCGCATCCGCGTAGTTGGCCATGACCCCCTTCTCGGTCTTTCCCGTCTTCTCCGCCACGTCTTCCTTCGCGCTGTCGACGACGGCCTCGGTGATGTCCTCCTGGAGCCATTCGACGACGTCGCCTGCCAGCGGGACCAACTCCAGGTATTTCCCGCCCGCCATGGTGATACCGCGGTTGACCCACTTGGCGCTGTCCTCGACGCCCTTCACATACTCTTCGTTCGCATGGGCGGCAGTTCCATAAGTACCCTGCGCCCTGGCCTCGGAAAGCATGCCCGCGATCTGACCACCCGGATTGACGGCATTGGCGATCGCGGTGTCCAGCTGCGAATGGTCGGCGCGGTGCGCGATGACCTCGCTGACCAAGGCCGTCGTGTGGGTCTGCTGAGCGGTGGTGATCACTCCGTACGCTTCGGGATCCTGAGCCACCACCCCCAAGAACCGCGCCATGTCGGACTTCTTGAAGTCGGCCTGCTCGCCGAAGGTCTTGATCTCCTGCGTACTGTTCGCGGCGGTTGCCTGCAGGTCGGGCATGTACTCGGCGGCCATGCGTCCGAAGCTGCCGGACAGGCCGCCCAGCGCGGTCGGCTCGTCGGAGGTCGGCTTGGCCACGAGCTCCGGATTGTCGCTGATCTTCGCGACGACCCGTTCCATGACGTCCGTCATCGGGCCGGTGTGCGGCACGGGCTTCGCATCCTCGTCGCCCGCCGCGCGGCCCGACACGGCCGCTTCCAGGGCGCCACCGAGCGCCTCCTGCGCCGCGTGCGGGTCGCCGGCCCTCGCCATGTCGAAGCCGTCCGCGTACGGCTTCTTGTCGAGCATGTAGTCGACCACGCCCTGGTCCTTGCCGTGCTGTCCGCCGACCGGCTTGTCGTCCTTGGTGACGATGCCGTCGCCGTTCGAGTCCTCGCGGACCGGCTCGTTGAAGAACGCGGTCGCCGCGTCCGGGTTGTTGCCCAGCGCCTCCATCAGGCCCGTCAGCGGGTAGAAGCCCCGGCCGCCGCCCTCGCCCTGGTTGAGGACCGAGTCGAGGCCGTACGGGGTGTGGTACTCCCACGCCTTCGGATCCTTGCGGTCCATGGCGACCATGTCGCGGCCGACCGCGGTCAGGAACTCCTTGTCGTACGCGCCCTCGCGGATCAGCGCACCGAGCGCCTGATAGCCGTAGATCGTCGTCACACCGCCGGTGACCTGCATCTCCTTGCGGCCGGCCTTCATCAGCTGGGCCGTCCACGCGGCGTCGAGGTGGTTCGGCACGTCCTTGTGCGTGGCCAGGCCGAGCATCGCGCCCATGTCGCTCTGGATGTTCGCGACCATGAGGGCGCGGTCCCTGCCGGCGACGCCGAGGCTCGTGGCGTCCAGGGACATGGTGGCGTACATGTCGAGCGTGCCCTCGGCGCCGATCGTCCGGTAGAAGCCCGTCGCGAACTCCGGGTCCTCGCGATTGTCGTCGAGCAGGTCCTCCAACTCGCGCAGCGCCTCGGGATTGCGGGCCGTGCCCCCGTCACCCGTGACCTTCCTCATCAACGCTGCTGCGCGGTCAGCTTGTTCGGCGTCGAGCGTGGCGTACTTCGGTGCGGTGAAGTCGTTGTCGTCCGCGACGTTGGCCTGGAGCGCGCGCACGAGGGAGTCGTCCGCGTCCTGGGCGTCCTCGACGGCCCGGTTGACCCGGTCCTGCCACAGGCCCCGGTTCCTGCGGAGGGTCTCCTGATAGTCCGGGTCGTGCTGGGCCGCGAAACGTTCCTGCGGGTCGGCGAGCGGGATGGCGGAGACCCTCCCGCTCTCGTCTATCCGAAAACCGGCGGCCGGGGCGTCCGCGACCAGCTTCTCGATCTGCTCCTGGACCGCCTTGAGGGTGGCGTGGCCGTCGGTGAGCAGGAGGTGGATGCCCTTGGCCTGCCGGGCCGCGTCGTCGAACTCCTTGGCCGTCTTGTCGACGAACGGGCGGGCCACGCCCGCGGTGACCCCGCTCCACTGAGCCCTGTCCGACTTGGCCTTCATCCCGCTGCGCGCCGACTCCGCCAGCTCGTCCAGCTTCTTGACCATCGCGGCCCAGTCGGTGATCGCGGTCTGGAGCGGGCCCAGGGGCGCGTTCACCACGTTCTCGTACGTCAGCACCGGTCCGCCGCCTTCACTACTTGAGGAGCTGGTCGATCTTGGAGGCCGTGAAATCGGCGTGCAGCTGCTGCTCTTCCTTGCTGTGCGAGGAGAGGGAGTAGTTCAGACCGTTGGAGATGTTCGCGCAGGCGGCGACCAGGGTCTTGAGCTGGCTCTCCCAGCGGGTGTTGACCTTGAGCAGGGCCGCGCCGCTCGCGAAGCCCTCGCGCGTGAGCGCGCCGGCCGCCTCGGAGGTGGAGGCGGCGGCGTGCTTCCCGTCGGTGGAGAGCCGGGTGTGGAGCTTGTGGGCCTCGGAGCCGACCTCACCGATGTGGTCCTGGTTCAGCTCCAGATCGGCACTGCCGCCGCCGGGGCCGGGCGCGGCCGGAACACTGTTGAGCCGCGTGGAGACATCGGCGGCCGCGGCGCTCCGTGCGGCGGACCATTCCTCGTCGAACGACATGGCGTGGCCTTCCCTCCTGGTCAGGCTCGGTGACTCACGGTTCAGCGACTCCGGCGCCGCAGGGCCACGGCGGCAACGGCCCCACCGATGACCACACAGGCACCGAGCCCGAGGGCCAGCCAGGGCAGGCTGCCACTGCCTTCCGCCTTCGCCTCGGCCTGGGGGGCGGGGGCGGGGGCCGCCTGGCCGGAGGGAGCAGCGGAGGAGGACGCCGAGGGGGCCTTCGTCCCCGTCCCGCCGCCGGCTGCGGCGAGGTCGGGGATCGGGTAGACGTCCGCGGGACCGGGGTCGCCGGGGTTGGGCACCGCGATGCGGGGGCGGACGGTGCCGTAGCCCAGGAAGTCACTCCGCTCGGCGCCGTCAATGGGCTTGCCAGCGGTGTTCATCATGACTCGGAGCACCTGGTTGTTGGTCCAGTCGGGGTGGGCGGACCAGATCAGCGCGGCGGAGGCGGAGGCGAGGGCGGTGGCGTCACTTGTGCCGTGGTTCTTGCACAGTTGGGTTTCGCTGGCGCAAGCCGTAACGATGTCGGCGCCCGGAGCGGTCAAGTCGACTTGAGGCCCGTGCTGTGACTCTGCGGTTGCTTTCCCGTTTTTGTCGATGGCACCAACGCCCACCACGCCTGGCGTTGCAGCCGGGTAGAGGACTCTGTTTCCTGCGTCGCCCTCATTGCCCACGGAAGCAAAGATCAGCTTCCCCTTGGAGAGGGCGTACCTAACGGCATCGAGCCGTGCCGGGTCTTCCTTAGACATGCCAAGCGAGACGTTAATGATCTTGGCATCCGAGTCCGCCGCGTATCGGATCGCCTCGGTCCAAGAAGGAGCCGTTTCGCGGGACTCATGCGGAACGCGGATCGGAAGGATCTTGGCTCCTGGTGCAAGCCCGAACGACCCATCACCACTCGGGTGTTTACCTGTTGCTGCGATCAACGCAGCCATGGTGGTTCCGTGCTTCCCGTAATCGGTGCGTTCGTCCCCATCGTTTTCCGTAGCGAGGTCCTTCCCCGGGAGAACCTGGCCTTCCAGCTCAGGGATGCGACCGACACCCGTGTCGATTACAGCGACAGTGACCCCCTTGCCCGTCGCCGTCTTCCAGATCTCATCGGCCTTCATTGAGGTGAGGTGCCACTGCTGGGACCGAATGGTCTCCGCATGAGCTGGGGTCGCAGCGATCCCGGCCAGCAAGAAGCCAGCCAAGGCCGCCGTCGCCTTACGCATCCCGTGCAAGGTCCGCTCCACTCAGTCGATCACCGGCGGAACGACACGACCATCGCCCCGCCACGTCTCTTCGTCCTCAGCCAGGTAGTCAGGGCGCTCACCCTGCCGACCATCACCTCGCCGGCCCGGAGCCTGCGCACCAGCACCGCCGTGGCCCATGGGACCGCCTACGGGACCAGCACCCGATCCACCGCGAACCAGTCCGGAACCGCCCTGGGTGAACGGCTGACCACCCGCGATGGAGCGACCCCCAACTCCCGACTGCCCCGCACCGAAAACGCCGCCAGGTTCGGTGGCGAGACGGCGACCGGCGATGGGGTTGCCGAGACCACCGTGCGCTCCGCCACCACCCATGCCCATGCCGCCCCCCATGCCCATGCCGCGACCGGCCGCACCCTCAGCACCGATGACCGTGCCACGGGGAATGCTCGCGCCCGGCCCACCGGGCGTCACAGGCCGGCCACCCGTGATCCCGCTGTCGCGAGGGGGCAGCCCTGCGACACCGCCCAGTCCGCCGCCCTTCCCACTCACCCCGCCGGGGCCAGGAATGGTCCCACCGGGGCCAAAGCCACCAGGGCCGACTCCGCCGATCGGCTTCGTTGCACCACTGCCGGGCGGCAGTGTCAGGGGCGGGACGAACCCACCAGGGGGAACCCCCGGACCGCCACCGGGCCCAACCGGACCCGGGCCTCCAGGCACTGCCGGGACCGGCGGGAGGGTCGTACTCGGTGCTGGGCCGACGTTATCGAGACCGGTGCCAATGTTGCGGTCCGGAGGGCCCGGAACGGATCCCGGAGACGGCTGTGGGCCGGGCGTAGAACCAGAGTCACTCGGCGGACCACTCGGACCCACTGGTGACGGTGCCTGCGACGAGCCACCCGCCCCAATTACTCCCGGAGCGACCCCTCCAACTGCTCCCGGAGCGACCCCTCCAACTGCCCCCGGAGCAACCCCTCCGGAGCGCTCCATTTGCTGCCCGCCATCCCTGACCTGGGGAACAAACACATCCGGAGGCGGCGGAAACGTCGGAATCTCCGCCATCTCCATCCCCGTCGCCGAAGCCTCATACCCCTGCGCCAGCTTCGTCATCTGCTGGATCGCCTGCTGCCGGTCACCGCTCAGCTTCGAGTGCGCCTGCTGTCCGATCTGCTGCGCGTCCGGGTCGTTGCGGTACTCGCGGGAGGCCTCCAAGTTGGCCGCGGCCCCCGCGTCGTACTTCGGCATGTTGGCTTTGACCTCGATGACGACCTGGCTGGCCTGCGTCAGCTGCTTGCCGCCCTCGGCGCTGTACTCGCTCAGGCGCAGCGTCGCATTGCCCGTGCGGCTGACCCAGTCCTGGAAGGCCGTGTGCGATTCGCCTTCCCAGCCGGTCACCCGGTGGTCCTTGAGGCTTTCGCCGATCTCCTTGATGGCCGCCGCGGCGTCCGTCAGCTGGGCGCCACGCGCCTTGAGCGTCTCCGCGTTGGCCGAGGCCAGCATGGCCAGCAGCTCCTGGTGCGTGTGACTCTCGAAGTTCGTCGCCATCAGACGCCCTCCCCCTGGCTAAGTCCCGGCCCAGCCCCCTGCGGAGCCGAACTGTGCGGCGGCGGCGGCGCCAACGGGTCCCGTTCCGGGACGTAGTTCGCGTCGGCCTGCTTGCTGATCGCCAGCATCCGCCGCTTCGTGTCCTCGTCCACGCCCCCGAAGCCCCGGCCCGCGGTCTGGATCGCGATCCCCAGCCCCTCGATCTGCTCCGCCAGCCCCTTCGACAGCGCGAGCAACTGCGCGTGCACGTTCGAGTAGGCCGTGAACAGCCGTGTGGCCTCCGCGAAGCCCTCGCCGAGGGAGTTCTGCGGGAGGGTGCCGTCCGCCAGTTTCTTGTCGCTCGCCGGGGAGCCGTCCAGCTTCTCCAGCAGACCGTCGACCCGCTTCTTGTAGTCCGTCAGCGATTCGTACTCGATCTGCAGCGCGCCCAGAGCCGCCGGCGAGGCCACGCCCACACCGAAGTCCACTCCGAACACGCCCGGCCCATAGTCCACTGCCACGATGGCCTCCCCGACTCCCCGTCGTCCCCGTTCGCACCCGCTTCGCGCGGCAGCCGCATTCGCACACGCACGTCGCCAGTGTCCGCAAACACTCTATCGACAGAGTCCGACAGGCCCAAGTCCCGCGTTGCAGGTGCAATCAGGTTGACGAGGTCACGAGTTGGGCGCCGCCCCCGCCGCAACCGGTGCCGCCACCGCCGCCGACGGCCTGATCGGGAGCCTGTTGACCGGGCGGCCCGTGGCCGCGCGGACCGCGGAGGCGATCGCCGCCGGGGCCGTGACCACGGGGACCGCGCTCGCGGGCTTCGCGCCGAAGGGGGCCACCACGTCGCGTTCCTCGACGAGTTTGACGATGCGGACCGCCGGGGCGTCCAGGGAGGTGGGCAGGGCGTAGCCCGTCAGGTCCGGGTGGCGGATCAGGCCCGCGGCCGTGCGGAGGTTCTCCGTCAGGGCCGCCCCGACGCCCTGCACGACGCCCGCTTCGATACGGGCCTCCAGCTGGCGGGGGTTGAGGATCCGGCCGACGTCCTGGGCGACCGCGAGTTCCACGACGCGGACCGAGCCGAGCTCGATGTCCACGTCGACCACCGCGCGGATCGCGCAGAAGGCGAGGCCGACGAAGGCGTCGCCCTGGCCGTCGCCGTCCAGCGGCTCCGTCGGGTGCGGGCGGCACTGGGCCGTGGCCCAGAGTTCCTTGCCCTCCATCGCTTCCGCGACCGTCGTGGAGAAGGCCCCGTCGTACGAGGTGATCCGGCCGTCCGCGATCTGGAGGAGTTCGGTGGACATGCCGAGCTTGTGGGCCATCGGCTGCAGCAGCTGCGTACGGACCATCTTCGCTGCGCGTTCGACCGCGCCGCCCGAGACCCAGGTGTGGCGGCCGTGGGCGGAGGGTCCGGCCGGCGGCTGGTCGGTGTCGACCGGGGCCATGACCACCTCGTCGACGCCCAGGGTCTCCTGGACGATCTGACGCGCGAGCGTGGAGAAGCCCTGGCCGGTGTCGACGGCGGCGCAGATGACCGTCGCGGCACCGCCGACGATCTTCACCGTGGCCGTGGACACCTCGTCGGTGCCCTCGGCGCCGAGCATGTGGACCATGCCGACCCCGTACCCGACCCCGCGCCGCACCGCGCCCGGCTCGCCCGCGCCCTCCAGGCCGCCGGGGAGCAGCCACTCCTCCTCCGGGGTGTCCTTGGGGAGGGCGGGCAGCTCGTAGTCCCGGACGGCGCGCAGGAGTTCGGCCACGGGGGCGGGGCAGGTGACGGTCTGGCCGGTCGGCAGCAGGTCGCCGGTGGCCAGGACGTTGCGCAGCCGCAGCTCGGCGCCGTCGATGCCGAGGGCGGCCGCCAGCTTGTCCATCTGGCCCTCGTAGGCCGCGCAGACCTGCAGGGCGCCTTCGCCGCGCACGTGGCCCGACGGGGGGTTGTTCGTACGGACCGCCCAGCCTTCGACGAAGGCGTGCGGCACCACGTACGGGCCGCAGGCGAAGGCCACCGCCGCGGCCAGGGATTCCGAGGAGGCGTCGGCGTAGGCGCCGGCGTCCATCAGGATCTGGGCCTCGACCTTGACCAGCCGCCCGTCGGCGTCCGCGTGGTGGCGGTAGCGCAGCAGCGTCGGGTGGCGGTGGGCGTGGCCGAGGAAGGACTCCTCGCGGGTGGCGGCCAGTTTGACCGGGCAGCCGGTGCGCAGGGCGAGCAGGCCGAGGGGGAGCTGGAAGGCGGCGTCCTCGCGGTCGGCGGTCGCGCCCGGGACCCCGGTGACCACGACCCGTACGCGGTCCGGTTCCAGCCCGAAGCAGGCGGCGGCCAGGTCGCGGTCGGTGTGCGGGTCGGTGGAGGCGGTGTAGATCTCCACGCCGCCGTCGGGGCGCGGCACGGCCAGCCCGGCTTCGGCGCCGATGGGGGCGGGGTCCTGGCGGCCGATGCGGTAGAGGCCCTCGACGACGACCTCGCCGGTGGCTTCGGGGTCGCCGTAGCGCAGCGGGATGTGCCGGATCAGGTTGCCGTCGGGGTGCAGGTCGGGGGCGCCGAAGGCCTGTTCGGGGTCGGTGACCGGGTCGAGGAGCTCGTACTCGACGGCGATCGCGGCGGCCGCGAGGCGTGCGGTGTCCGGGTGGTCGGCGGCGACGGCGGCGATGGGCTCGCCGTGGTGGCGGACCACGTCGTGCGCGAAGACGGGCCGGTCGGCGATGCGGCGGCCGTGCGTGGTGGCGCCGGGAACGTCGGCGTGGGTGACGACGGCCCGCACGCCGGGCATCTCGGCGGCGGCGGAGGTGTCGATGGAGAGGATGCGGGCGTGGGCGTGCGGGGAGCGCAGCACGGCGGCCCAGAGGAGGCCCTCGGCCCACAGGTCGGCGGCGTAGGGGAAGGTGCCCTCGGTCTTGGCGCGGGTGTCGGCGGCCGGGACGGACGCGCCGATGCCGCGCGGGACCGCCGTTTCCGACGGCTCCGCACCCTCGGGGGCCGGTGTGCCGACCGTCACCGGGACCGTAGCCGCGTCGTGGGCGCTCACGCCGTGCCTCCCTCGTGGTTGCCCTGGTGGCCGTGGTTCCCCTGGCCGTAGGTGCCCTGGTTGCCCTGCATCCCGTGGAAGCCGCCCTCGCCCGGCGCGGCCTGGTGCGGGATGCGGGCCTCGGCCGAGGCGGCGGCGGCCGCTTCCGCCGCCGACCCGCGCTCGGCCACGACCTCGCGCACGGCCTCGATGACGCCCGAGTACCCGGAGCAGCGGCAGAGGTTGCCGCACAGGGCCCGGCGGGTCTCCAGCTCGCTGGGGGCGTGGTTGCCTTCCAGCAGGTCGTGGATGGTCATGGCCATGCCGGGCACGCAGAACCCGCACTGCACCGCACCCGACCTGCACAACGCCTCTTGTACGTCGGACAGTTCCCCGTCGGTGGCGAGGCCTTCCACGGTCCGGACCTCGCTGCCCGCCGCGGTGGCGGCCGGGACGAGGCAGGAGGCGACGAGCCGGCCGTCGACCTGCACGGCGCAGGCGCCGCATTCGCCCTGCGAGCAGCCGTCCTTGGCGCCGGCGAGGCCGAGGCGCTCGCGCAGCACGTAGAGGAGGGACTCGCCGATCCACGCGCCGGTGACGGGGCGGTCGGCCCCGTTGACGCGCAGGACGTAGGAGGCAGACGGGTGCTCGTGCTGCGCGACGGCCGTGGCGTCCGCTCCGTCGGCGGCCCCTTCTTCGTACGTCTCCCCCTCACCCGGAATCCCCTCGGCCGTCTCCGCCCGAGCCGTCCCGACAGCCAGGTCGGCGTCCTCCGTACCCGGCGCGGGCGCGGCCCCGGCTCCGCCGTCGGCCGGCACGGCTCCGCCGTCACCCGGCTCCGCCTCCCCGGCCCCGGCTCCGGCTGCGTCCTGCTCCCCGCTCGCACCCCGGTCCCCGGCTCCGCCCGAGCCCGGCGCGCCCGCGCCGACCCCTTGCTCCGCCTCGACGACCGCGGCTCCGGCCTCCCCCTCGACCCCGGCTCCGTCCTCACCCCGGACTTCGCCCTCGGTCCCCGGGTGCTGGCGCTCCCCCGAGTCGGGGAGCTGCGCCGGGCCGTGGGCGGCTTCGATGTCGTGCGGGGCCGGGTAGCCCGGCTCCCCGTCCAGCGGGGTGCCGACCCCCGGGCCGCCCAGCACGCGCGGTCCGCGCCCCAGGGCCGAGCCGAAGGTTGCGCCGGCCGGTGCGGAAGCCCCGGGAAGCACCCCGGAGCCCAGCGGATCGGGGCCCAGCGCGTCGGAGCCCAGCGGGTCGGAACCCGCCCCGTCCCCGCCCGGCTGCTGCGCCACGTACCCGCGCGCACCCTCGAAGTCCGGATGCGTCGCCCACGGGGCCGCGGCCCCGCCCGGCAGCGTCGCGGGGGCCTGGCTCCAGTCGGCCGCGGCCGCGAGCTGCCCGAAGCTGCCGGTGTCGCCGGCGCCGCCCGGGGTCCACACGTCGCTCGCCGCCGCCTCGGGGAACTGCCACTCGGCGGTGGCCCCCGGCTCGTGCCCGGAGCCCCGGCTCCCCGCGAAGGGCTCCGCGTAGGGCTCCGCGTAGGAGTCGCCGAAGGGCTCCCCGAAAGCGTCCGCGGCGGGCTCGGCCACCTGCTCCGCCGCCGGATCCGCGAACGCCGCGGCCACCGCGGCCGGGATCGGCACCGAAGCCGGGATCGGCGCCCGCACCGCGGCACCCGCAGACCCCGTACCGGCAGACCCCGCACCCGCGTCCACCGGAGCCGCCGAACCCGCCTCGGGCCACTGCACCGGCATCGACCAGGTACCCGTGGCCGACGGATCCGTACTGGCCGTGCCCAGCGGCACGATCATCGGCGGCGGCACGTAGCCGTGCCCGGGGGCCGCGAGGGGCTCCCCGGTGCCGAGCGCGTCCAGCATGTCCTGCGGCAGTTTCACGAAGGCCGTCGCGTCGGAGTCGAACTCGCCGCCGTGCGGCACCGGCTCCCAGCCCCAGTGGGGTCCCGCGGATCCCGCAGGACCCGCCGCACCCGTGTTCTCGTTCTCACTCATGAGCTCAGCGCCCTCCCCAGGGCCCTCCGTGCCAGCACGGCCACCGTCCGCCGCAAATGCAGTACTGCGGGAGCCACCGGCTCCCCCTGGTCGGGCACGCACGCCGCCGCGACGTACTCGCCGAAGGCCTCGAGCGCCTCGGGGGCCAGACTGCGGTCCCCGTCCCAGTCGATCAACGAAGCAACCCACTGCTCGGCTTCCAGCGGCCGCAGCGGCATCGGCGCGACCGCGCCGATCGCACAGCGCACGCCCCGGCGCGCGGGGTCCAGTACGAGTCCCACGGACGCCACCGCGCGCCCCGGCCCGGTACGGCCCGTGGCCTTGAGGAACACCTGCGGGGCGTGCAGCAGCGGCACCCGCACGAAACCGATCAGCTCTCCGGGGCTGAGCATCTCCCGGCCGGCGAGCAGGTGCGAGACCGGGATCTCGCGCCGGGACCCGCCGGGCCCGACGATGACGAGCACGGCCTCCAGCGCGGCCAGCACGGGCAGCGCGTCACCCGTCGGGGCGGCCGTGGCGATGTTGCCGCCCAGCGTGCCGGCGTTGCGGATCTGCGGCGGGCCCGCGGCGCGTGCGGCGGCGGCCAGGGCCGGGATCAGGGCGGCGAAGTCGGGCCGGCCCATGCGCGCGTGCGTGAGGCCCGCGCCGAGCAGCGCGTGGCCGTCCTGGTACTGCCAGCCGCGGATCTCGTTGATCCGGCCGAGGCCCACGAGGGCGGCGGGGCGCAGGAGTCCCGCGTTGACGGCGGCCATGAGGTCGGTGCCGCCCGCCACGGGGACGGCGGCGGGCATGGCCGCGAGCGCCGCCACGGCCTCGTCGAGCGAGGCCGGCAGCGTCACGGACTGCGCCGCGTTCCCCGCCCGCGGGTCGCTGCGGGGCCCCTGGGACGAGTCCCGTGCCTGCGGTGCGTGCGGTGCGTGCGTGGTCAACCCAGCTGCCCCTTCCCGATGTCCCGGTCCCGGCGCTCACGCCTGTCCGCCGTACGGTACGTGCTCACCGCCGGGACGTGGCAACTCTGGCACATCTTCCGGAGCACCCGACGCGAGGGTCCACCACCCGCGCACCACCGGCGCACCACCCCGGGAACGCCCCGCGCAGGGCCCGCTCGAGCCCCCCGGAGGGGCTCGTCACACGTTCGGGGGCGCTCCCTCGATCGGGCGTCCGAGCACCCCGGGCCGGCGCTGCCACGGCAGCGGGCCGCCCGGGGGCCGGTAGCCGACGCCGAGGGCGTCCAGGCGCCGGTAGTGCACCGCCATCCGCGCCTCGAACTCCGCGTGGTCCCGCTCCTCCGGCACCGGCAGCCGGGACCACACCACCTCGGCGAAGGCCGCCAGGCGCGGGAACGCCTGGTAGTCGACGCGGCTCTGGTCCTCCATCACCTCGGTCCACAGGTTGGCCTGCGCGCCCAGCACGTGGGCGGCGGCCTCCTCCGACAACTTCGGCGGTACCGGCTCGAACCGGTACACATCCTCCAATGTTCGTACGTACCCGATGGGCATCGGCTCGTCCCCGCCGCCCGCCTGACGGTGGTCCAGGTACACCTGCTGCTCGGGGCACATCACCACGTCGTGGCCGGCCTCGGCGGCGGCGATGCCGCCCGCGTAGCCGCGCCAGGAGGACACGGCCGCTCCCGGGGCCAGTCCGCCCTCCAAGATCTCGTCCCAGCCGATGAGCCGGCGGCCGCGCGCGGCGAGCCAGCCGTCGAAGTGCCGGATGAACCAGGACTGCAGACCGTCCTCCCCGTCCACCCCCAGCTCCGAGATCCGCGCCTGCGCGACCCCGGAGGCCTTCCACTGCGTCTTGGGGCACTCGTCCCCGCCCACGTGGACGAAGGGGGAGACCTCCGCCGGGAACAGCTCCAGCAGCTCCTCGAAGACCCCCTCGTAGAACCGCAGGACGGCCTCGGTGGGCGCGAGCACGTTCTCGTTGATGCCCCAGTCGTCCCAAACCTCCAGCGCCGCCGTGTCCACCACGTCCGTGTTCCCGAGCTCCGGGTACGCGGCGATCGCGGCCTGCGAGTGCCCCGGTACGTCGATCTCCGGCACCACCCGCACGTGCCGCTCCGCGGCGTACGCGACGATCTCGCGGATGTCGTCCTGGGTGTAGAAGCCGCCGTGCGGGGTCTCGTTCCACAGCGGGGAGGACCGGTGGCCCCACCGGCTGCGGGCCCGCCACCCGCCGACCCCGGTCAGCTTCGGGTAGCGCTTGATCTCGACCCGCCAGCCCTGGTCGTCCGTCAGGTGCAGGTGCAGCACGTTGAGCTTGTGGGCGGCGAGCAGGTCGATGTACCGCAGCACCCCGTCCTTGGGCATGAAGTGCCGGGCCACGTCGAGCATCAGCCCGCGCCAGCCGAAGCGCGGGCCGTCGGCGATCCCGATGTACGGCAGGCTCCAGGTCCGGCCGGGCAGGGGCGCCTTCCGGTAGGCGTCCGGACCCAGGAGCTGCCGCAGCGTCTGCGCGGCCCAGAACAGCCCGGCCGGGCTCGCGCCGGTCAGCTCCGCGCCCTCTGCGCCGACGGTGAGCGCGTACGACTCCGGCCCGGGTCCGCCGGCCCCTTCGGGGTCGATCCGCAGCCGTACGTCGGCGCGCGCGCCGGGCGCGGCCGGCGGCAGGCTCCAGCCGGTGGCGGACCCCAGCTCCCGGCGCAGCCAGCGGGCGACCCCCTCGGTGCCCGGCCCGGCGTCCAGCACCGGCTCGGGCCCCAGGACGAGGCGGCGGCCGTCCCCGTCCGGAACCGCGACCTGGGGTACGGGGATCAGGTCCATGCGTCAGCCCTTCACAGCAGCCAGCCTGTTGCACAGTACGCAACGCCCGTTCCGCACCGTGCTCGTCGCGGCCGACCCTAGCCCGCTCCGGGGGCACGGAAAAGGCCCCCGGTGCGCAAAACCGCACACCGGGGGCCTTCGTCCCGCTTCAGGAGGGCCGGAGGACTACTTCCCGTCCTTGCCGCCCTTGTCCTTGTCCCCGCCGGGGCCCATGGACTCGTAGATCTCCTTGCACATGGGGCAGACCGGGTACTTCTTCGGGTCCCGGCCCGGCACCCAGACCTTGCCGCAGAGCGCGACGACGGGGGTGCCCCCGAGCGCGCTCTCCATGATCTTGTCCTTCTGGACGTAGTGGGCGAAGCGCTCGTGGTCGCCGTCGCCGTGGGACACCTGCGGCGTCGGCTCTACGAGGGTCCCCGTACCAGTCCCGCGATCGGGCTCAAGAGTGCTCATGACTGCCAGGGTACCGAGTCCCTCGCGCGCGAGGGATCCCACACCGGGCCCCCCGCCCCCGGCTCAGTTCAGCGACGGGTCGTCCGCGTACGTGGCCACCATGGCCAGCTCGCTGCGCTGGCGCCGCAGCACGGCGCGCCACAGCCGCTCGGGGTCCGGGTAGGAGACGTCGCCCGGCTCGGAGTCGACCACGTACCAGGCGCCCACGCCCAGTTCCTCCTCCAGCTGCCCCGGGCCCCAGCCCGAGTACCCGGCGAAGATGCGCAGGGCCCCGAGGGCCGCCGCGAGGAGTTCGGGCGGTGCCTCCAGGTCCACCAGGCCGATCGCCCCGTGCACCCGGCGCCAGCCGAGCGGCCCCTCCTCGCCCGGGATGACCGCGAGCCCCAGCGCGGAGTCCAGGGCCACCGGGCCCCCCTGGAAGACCACTCCGGGGTCCTTGGCCAGCGGAGCCCAGGGCAGCAGGACGTCCCCGACGCCCACCGGGGTGGGGCGGTTGAGGACGACGCCGAGCGAGCCCTGCTCGTCGTGGTCGAGCAGCAGCACCACCGCGCGGTCGAAATTCGGGTCCGCGAGGGCGGGGGTGGCCACGAGCAGCCGCCCTGTGAGGGAGGACACCTCGGTCATGGCGCCATGATCTCGCACATTCGCCCCCGAGGGGGAGTGGGCGGCGCGTCCGGAACGTACGCGGCCCAGGGCGCACGGCGGCAGCACGGGGCGCGCGGGGCCCGCCGGCACACCCCGGCCCGGACCGTGGCCCGCTCCCACCAGGACCGTGGCCCGCTCCCGGCCGGACCCCGGCCCACCCCCGGCCGGACCGCACCGGCCCCCCACCGGACCCCCATCGAACCCCCACCGCCCCCTCACCGGAAGGAGACGCTCCGCCACCTGGCGGGCACCCAGGGTGTTGTGCCGAATTCATGACAGTCCTACGGCCCTGTCAGCCTTACGAACAGGGGGGTCATGCCCCTTACCCTTTTCACTGGCCCCCTGCCCACCCCTCTCCGGAACGCGAGATTCATGACCGGCATCAGTGACGATGTACTGCTTGTCCACGGCGGAACTCCGCTCGAGGGCGAGATCCGTGTCCGCGGCGCGAAGAACCTCGTACCCAAGGCGATGGTCGCGGCCCTGCTCGGCAGTGAGCCCAGCCGGCTGCGCAACGTCCCCGACATTCGGGACGTCCGGGTCGTGCGCGGGCTGCTCCAGCTGCACGGGGTGACCGTCCGCCCGGGCGACGAGCCGGGCGAGCTGGTGCTCGATCCCTCCCACGTCGAGAGCGCCAACGTCGCCGACATCGACGCGCACGCGGGCTCCTCGCGCATCCCGATCCTCTTCTGCGGTCCGCTGCTGCACCGCCTCGGCCACGCCTTCATCCCGGGCCTCGGCGGCTGCGACATCGGCGGCCGGCCGATCGACTTCCACTTCGAGGTGCTCCGCCAGTTCGGCGCGACCATCGAGAAGCGCGAGGGCGGCCAGTACCTGGAGGCCCCGCAGCGGCTGCGCGGCTGCAAGATCCGCCTGCCCTACCCGTCGGTCGGCTCGACCGAGCAGGTGCTGCTGACGGCCGTCCTGGCCGAGGGCGTCACCGAGCTCAGCAACGCCGCCGTCGAGCCGGAGATCGAGGACCTCATCTGCGTACTGCAGAAGATGGGCGCCATCATCTCCATGGACACCGACCGGACCATCCGGATCACCGGTGTCGACCGCCTCGGCGGCTACAACCACAAGGCGCTCCCGGACCGGCTGGAGGCCGCCTCCTGGGCGTCCGCGGCGCTGGCGACCGGCGGCAACATCTACGTGCGCGGCGCGCAGCAGCGTTCGATGATGACCTTCCTGAACACCTTCCGCCGGGTCGGCGGGGCGTTCGAGATCGACGACGACGGCATCCGCTTCTGGCACCCGGGCGGCCCGCTCAACGCCATCGCGCTGGAGACGGACGTCCACCCCGGCTTCCAGACCGACTGGCAGCAGCCGCTGGTCGTGGCGCTGACCCAGGCCGCGGGCCTGTCGATCGTCCACGAGACGGTCTACGAGTCCCGCCTGGGCTTCACCTCCGCGCTCAACCAGATGGGCGCGCACATCCAGCTCTACCGCGAGTGCCTGGGCGGCAGCGCCTGCCGCTTCGGCCAGCGCAACTTCCTGCACTCGGCCGTCGTCTCGGGGCCCACCAAGCTCCAGGGCGCCGACCTGGTCATCCCCGACCTGCGCGGCGGGTTCTCGTACCTGATCGCGGCGCTCGCCGCCGAGGGCACCTCGCGGGTGCACGGCATCGACCTGATCAACCGGGGCTACGAGAACTTCATGGAGAAGCTCGTGGAACTGGGCGCCAAGGTCGAGCTCCCGGGCGGCGACCTCGTCTGACCGGGCGTAGATCCGCCCAGAACCTCCCAGAACGCCCCCACGGGCCCCGTACAGGGCCTGTGGGGGCGTTCCGGCTCCCGGGGGCCACTCGGGTCGCCGGGAGCGCAGAGAGGCGGCCACCCGGTGCCGGGTGGCCGCCTCTCTCGTACTACGTACTACTGCCGTCCCGGGGGCCTGTACGGCCCCCGGCACAAGGGCGGACTACTTGCCCTTGGCGGCTTCCTTGAGCTTGGAGCCCGCGGAGACCTTCACGCTGAAGCCGGCCGGGATCTGGATGGGGTCGCCGGTCTGCGGGTTGCGCGCGGTGCGAGCGGCACGGTGGGTGCGCTCGAAGGTCAGGAAGCCGGGGATGGTGACCTTCTCGTCGCCCTTGGCGACAATCTCGCCGACGGTCTCGGCGAGCGCGGCCAGAACGGCGTCGGCGTCCTTGCGGGTCACCTCGGCGCGCTCGGACAGAGCGGCCACCAGCTCACTGCGGTTCATGTTGTACTCCCGTGTTCAACGTGCCTTAGAGGCGTGAGATCGAAGCCGATGCTGCCAGGGCCCTAGGACAGTCCCCGGACCCGGGTCTGACGTCAGACCCTCTCGCCCGGTTACGCATCCTGCCCCCACCACCGGCGGGAAAGCCAATCCGGCACCCGCCGGGGTCACACGAAAAGCGCCACAGTCACGCCGCGGTGACGCTCCGTCCGCGTCGGAAGGCGACCGGAAGGGTCTCCGGACGACGTCCTCGGAAGCGGACCGCGGGCCACGCGGGCATCCCCGCAACCCTATGGGCGGCCCGGGGGGCCCGCATCCCGCGACGCGCCGGGGATCAGGGGGAGGTGGGCGCCGTCACAGCCGTGGAGGCGGCCTTGCGGACGGCCCCGGCGACCGCGCCCGCGACCTTGTCGTTGAAGACCGACGGGATGATGTAGTTCGCGTTCAGCTCGTCCTCGCCGACCACGTCGGCCAGGGCGCTCGCGGCGGCCAGCATCATGTCGGTGTTCACGGTGCGGGACTGGGCGTCCAGCAGGCCGCGGAAGACGCCCGGGAAGACCAGCACGTTGTTGATCTGGTTCGGGAAGTCGGAACGGCCGGTGGCCACGACGGCGGCGGTCTGGCGGGCGATCGCCGGGTCCACCTCCGGGTCCGGGTTCGCGAGCGCGAACACGATCGCACCTTCCGCCATGGCGGCCACGTCTTCACCGGAGAGGACGTTGGGGGCCGAGACGCCGATGAACACGTCGGCGCCGACCACGGCCTCCTTCAGGGTGCCCGTGTACCCCTCGGGGTTGGTGTTGTCGGCGATCCAGCGCAGCGGGGAGTCCGCGGCCGCGTCGACGAGGTCGGGGCGGTCCGCGTGGACGACACCGTGGATGTCGGCGCTGACGGCGTTCTTGACCCCGGCCGCGAGGAGCAGCTTGAGGATGGCGGTACCGGCCGCGCCGGCGCCCGACATGACCACCTTGACGTCGCCAACTGCCTTGCCCACCACGCGCAGTGCGTTGGTGAGGGCGGCGAGGACCACGATGGCGGTGCCGTGCTGGTCGTCGTGGAAGACGGGGATGTCGAGGGCCTCGCGCAGCCGGGCCTCGATCTCGAAGCAGCGCGGCGCGGAGATGTCCTCCAGGTTGATGCCCGCGAAGCCGGGGGCGATCGCCTTGACGGCGGCCACGATCTCGTCGGAATCCTGGGTGTCCAGGCAGATCGGCCAGGCGTCGATGTCGGCGAAGCGCTTGAAGAGGGCCGCCTTGCCCTCCATGACCGGCATGGCGGCCATCGGGCCGATGTTGCCCAGGCCCAGTACGGCGGAGCCGTCCGTCACGACTGCGACGGTGTTGCGCTTGATGGTCAGGCGCCGCGCGTCCTCGGGGTTCTCGGCGATCGCCATGCACACGCGGGCCACGCCCGGGGTGTAGATCATCGAGAGGTCGTCGCGGTTGCGGATGGGGTGCTTGGACGACATCTCGATCTTGCCGCCGAGGTGCATCAGGAAGGTGCGGTCGGAGACCTTGCCGAGGCTGACGCCCTCGATCCCCCGCAGCTTCTCGACGATCTCGTCGGCGTGCGCCGTGGAGGTCGCGGCGATGGTGACGTCGATGCGGAGCTTTTCGTGGCCGGATGCGGTCACGTCGAGGCCGGTGACCGAGCCACCGGAGGACTCCACGGCGGTGGTGAGCTGGGAGACCGCGGTTCCGCTCGCGGGCACTTCCAGGCGGACCGTCATCGAGTACGAGACGCTGGGCGCCGTTGCCATGGCCGAGTTCCTCTTCTGTCCCTGGTTCTTCTGTACACAGGGCCCAGCACTGCTCCGGCCGAAACATGGCAGGTGCGGCAGGACCTGTTGTCCGATCGTCCCACCTACCAGCCGGTACAAGGTAACCAGCTACAAATTTCGGAAGAACTCTTCCACCATACGAGATAATAGACGGCTGGGGAATGGGTGGCCCATACAAAAAAGGTCCGCGCCCCCCACTGAGTGGAGGACGCGGACCTGGTTCTTCCTACGTCTATGACACCGACCCGCCATGCTCGCCTCGCGGCAAGTGGTCGCTCTAGGCGACTAAGGTTGGGCCCGGGGGCTTGGATCGAGTCGGTGCCGTAACCCAGGCTAACAAAGGTTCGCCGGAAGTGATCCCCCCACCGGCGACCGGTTGCTGGACCACGCCCTTGGCCGCCGACCAACCGGCCCTACGGCCGGTCCCGCCACCCGCCTACGGCTGCAGCAGCGCCGCGACCCCCTCGGCGTCCGGGGCGTCCCGGTCGGTGGAGATGACCGTCAGCTGCTGCGTGGCACGGGTCAGGGCCACGTAGAGCACCCGCAGGCCCGCCGGGGACTCGTCCGCGATCTCCGCCGGGGAGACCACCACGGTGGCGTCGTACTCCAGGCCCTTCGCCTCCAGGCTGCCCAGGGCCACCGCCCGCTCCCCCAGGTCCACGAGCCAGCCCGCGGCCTCCGCGCGCCGGTCCATGGCCACGACCACGCCGACCGTGCCGTCCACCTGCTCCAGCAGCCGCCGGGTCTCCTCCACGACGGTGGAGCGCAGGTCCCCTGCGTCGGGCACCGCCGTGAAGCGCGGCCGCAGGCCCGTGGAACGCACGGCCGTCGGCGGCTCCGTGCCCGGCGCCGCCAGCTTCAGCACCCGCGAGGCGACCTCGGCGACCTCGGCCGGGTTGCGGTAGTTCACCGTCAGGGTGAACTTGCGCCGCGGCCGCGTGCCCAGCGCCTCGTCGCGCGCGGCGGCCGCCTCCTCGGGATCGGTCCACGAGGACTGCGCCGGGTCGCCGACCACCGTCCACGTGCCGCCCCGGCCGCGGCGGCCGACCATCCGCCACTGCATCGGCGTCAGGTCCTGCGCCTCGTCGACGATGACGTGCGCGTACTCGGTGCGCTCCGCAGCGATCCGCTCGGCCCGCTCCCACTGGGTCTCCTCGCGGCCCGGCATCAGCTCCTCCAGACCGCTCAGCTGGTCCAGCGGGTCCATCTGCCGCTTCTTCTTGGGCCGCGCGGGCGCGCCCAGCAGCTGCTGGAGCTCGTCCAGCAGCGCCACGTCGTGCACCGACAGGGCGCCCTTGCCGTCCGGGCCGACCCGGCGCAGGGAGCGCGCCACCTGGCGGGTCTCGCGCGGGTTCAGGTCCCGGCGCGACCAGCGCGCCAGGCGCCGCTCGTCCGCCATGGAGGCCAGCACCCCGCGCGGGGTCAGCTCGGGCCACCAGGCGTTCAGGAAGTCGATGAACGCGTCCTCCGTCGAGATGTCCTCGTCGAAGGCGGAGCGCAGCTCGGCCGCGAGCTCCGGGTCGCTGTGCCGGCCGGACCCGCCGGACTTCGAGTACAGCGCGTCCAGCAGCAGCTTGCGGGCGCGCGGGCGCAGCAGGTTGACCGGGGCGGTGCCGGACAGGACGTTCTGCCGGATCCGGTCGAGGTCGCCGGCCTCCAGCTCCTGGCGGCGGCCGAAGGCCACCACGCGCAGCCGGTCGGGGGCGGGCGCCCCGCCGGGACCGCCGAGCTCCAGGGCTCCCCGTACGACCTTGCGCATAACCTTCAGCATCCGGGACGAGCCCTTGATGCGTGCGGTGGCCGGGTCGTCGTACGTGGTGGCCTCGGCGCCGTCGACGAGCGAGCCGAGCGCCCGGATGGCGACCTGGCCCTCCTCGCCGAGGGAGGGCAGGACGCCCTCGGTGTAGGCGACCAGCAGCGGGGTCGGGGAGACGATCAGGATGCCGCCGGAGTAGCGCCGGCGGTCCTGGTAGAGCAGGTAGGCGGCGCGGTGCAGGGCGACGGCGGTCTTGCCGGTGCCGGGGCCGCCCGCGACCTCGGCGACCGAGGCGGCGGGCGCCCGGATGACGAGGTCCTGCTCGGCCTGGATGGAGGAGACGATGTCGCGCATCGAGTGGGTGCGGGCCCGCCCGAGGGCGGCCATCAGGGCTCCGTCGCCGATGACGGGCAGCTCGTTCCCGCCGAGGAAGGCGGTCACCTCGGGGCGCATCAGGTCGTCCTCGACGCCGAGCACCTTGCGGCCCTTGGAGCGGATGACGCGGCGGCGCACGACGCGGCCGGGCTCCTTGGGGGTGGAGCGGTAGAACGGCGCGGCCGCGGGGGCGCGCCAGTCGATGACGAGCGGCGCGTAGTCGGAGTCGAGGACCCCGATGCGGCCGATGTGGAGCGTCTCGGCGATGTCGGCCGTGAGGTCGGTGCGGATCGCGTCGTCGGCGGGCTCGACGGAGGTGAAGGCGCCGTCCGGGCCCCGCTCCCCGTCCTTGCCGAGGACCAGGTCGATGCGGCCGAACAGGAAGTCCTCGAACTCGTTGTTGAGACGGTTGAGGTGGATCCCGGCGCGGAACACCTGCGCGTCCCGCTCCGCGAGGGCGCCCGGCGTGCCGACCTGGCCACGCTTGGCGGCATCGTTCATCAGGAACTCCGCCTCGTGGATCTTCTCCTCAAGGCGTCGGTACACGTGATCGAGATGCGTCTGCTCGACCGCGATCTCCCGATCGCGGACGGAATCCGCCGTGCTGTCGACAGCGGCATTCTGCGCGGCCACCAAGGCCCCTTTCTGACGTGCATGGGCAGCCGTCAACCGTACGCGAAGGGGCCCGCCCGCGCACGCCCCTTCCGGGACGGCTCGCGGATCAGGACGAAGATCACGCCCCGCGACGCCCGCCGGCAGGGTCAGCCCGGGCGGGATGCGAGGACGCGCCGCCGGTGCCGGGCCACCCGCTCGCGGTTTCCGCAGAGCTCGCTGGAGCACCAGCGGCGGCGGTGGCCGCGCGAGGTGTCGAGGTAGACCCGGGCGCAGCCGTCGCCCGCGCAGGCCCGCAGCAGTTCCCGCTCGCCCGGGTCGGTGAGCAGTTCGACGGCGTCCCGGGCCACGGCGGCGAGCAGCCCGGCGCATTCGACGCCGCCGCACAACTCCCGTACGAGGTGACCTTCTTGGTCCTGCACTGCACACAGTCCCGGGGGTGGACCGGCGGCCGCCGCGTTGACCCGGGCCAGTGCGTCCCCGGGCGGCGCGGCTCCGGCCAGCTCGGCCCGTACGAGGCTCCCGACATCGGCGCGCAGCACCCGGAAGGCTTCCACCCAGTCGTCCCCGACCCGGGTGAGCGGGGTCCGGTCGGGCACCAGCCCGGCTCCGGTCAGCCACAGCCGCAGCCCGTCGCCGTCCCGGATGCCCTCAGTGCTCGCGTGGGGACCGGAAGTCGCCACCAGGTCCAGGCAGACCCGCCCGGAGTCGAACCACATGCCCGTCACCGCCTCCCGCTCGGGGCGTGCCCCCAGAGTGCCCGCCTGCGGTCCGGGAGGCTAGGGGGCGGGCGGCTCGTCGTTCAGCAGCAGCTGGAAGAGGCGGTGGTCCTGCCAGTCGCCGCCGACGTGCAGGAAGCGGGGCGCGAGCCCGTACGGCTCGAAGCCCGCCTTCTCCAGCACCCGCTGGGAGGGCAGGTTGTCCACCCTGGTACCCGCCTCGACCCGGTGCAGCCGCTCCTCGTCGCGGGCGATCCGGCAGAGCTCGTGCAGCCCGGCGGTGGCCAGGCCCCGGCCGGTCCAGGCCTGGTCGATCCAGTAGCCGACGGAGGCGCTGAGCATCGGCCCGCGCACGATGTTCTGGAGGTTCATCACGCCGACCTGCACGCCGTCGTCGGCCACCAGCACGAAGGTCCGCGCCCGGCCGCCCTCCTGCTCCGCGAGGAGCCCTTCGATCCGGGCCCGCTGCCCGGCCTCGGTGTAGAAGTCCTCGTCCCGCCAGGGCTCGTAGGGCGCCATGTACTCCCTGTTGCGCACCAGCGTCTCGGCCCTGCCCGCGGCGTCTTCCAGCCGCAGGCCCCTCATCTCCACCCCGTCAATGATCATCCGTGCACGCTAACGGATCACGGGCCGGCCGCCCAGCCCCCGGACCCGGCCCCGGGCCCGGCCCCCTCAGTCCGCGCACTCCCCCGCGTCCAGCGACAGCCGGTAGCCGCGCTTGACGACGGTCTGGATGAGGTTCGGCGCGCCCAGGGCCACGCGCAGGCGGGCCATCGCCGTTTCCACCGCGTGCTCGTCGCGGCCCGCGCCCGGGAGGGTGCGCAGGAGTTCGGAGCGGGCCACGACCCAGCCCGGGCGCCGGGACAGGGCCCTGAGCAGGGCCATGCCGGCCGGCGGTACGGGGCGCAGCTCGGCGTCGACGAGGACCGCGTGGCCGCGCAGTTCCAGGCGGTGGCCGGCCACCGGCAGGACGCGGGCCCGGCCCGGGAGCTCCTGGCACAGGAGCTGGACGAGGGGTCCGAGCCGGAACCGCTCGGGCTGCACCGTGGGCACGCCCTCCGCCTGCAGCGGCAGGGCCGTCACCGGTCCCACGCAGGCGGAGAGCACCGATCCGCCGGTCAGGGCCTCCAGCACGGGTTCCCGTACGCCCCGCTCCGCGGCGCGTGAGAGCAGCGAGGCCGCCGCCGGGGCGGAGGTGAAGCTCACCGCGTCCACCCCGCCCACGGCCACCGCGTCGATCAGCCGGTCCAGCGGCCCGAGGTCCTCGGGCGCCATCCACCGGTAGACGGGTACGCCGACCACCTCGGCCCCGCCCGCCCGCAGGGCCTCGATGAACCCGGGCAGCGGCTCCCCGTGCAGCTGCAGGGCGATGCGCCGGCCGGCCACCCCGGCCGCGAGCAGCCGGTCCAGTACCTCGGCGAGCGATTCCGAGCGCGGGGACCAGGTCTCCACGAGCCCGGCGGCCCGGATCGCACCCTTCACCTTCGGTCCGCGCGCCAGCAGTTCGGTCTCCCGCAGCCGCCCGAGCAGTTCCTCGCCGAGCCCCCACCCGTCGGCGGCCTCGATCCAGCCGCGGAAGCCGATGGCGGTGGTCGCCACCACCACGTCGGGGGCCGAGGCGATCAGCTCCTTGGTCGCGGAGAGCAGTTCGGCGTCGTCCGCGAGCGGCACGATCCGCAGGGCGGGCGCGTGCAGCACGGTGGCCCCGCGGCGGCGCAGCAGGGCGATGAGCTCGTCGGCCCGCCGGGCGGCGGTGACCCCGACGGTGAATCCGGCGAGCGGGCCGGCCGGCGGCGGACCGGTGTGGATGTCGTGCATGGTGACCTGCCTCGCGCAGTGGTCGGGTCCGGTGTCGGGTCCGGCGTCGCGTTCACACGCACTCGTGAGGTTCGCGTGGACCGAGCCTGCCCTGGGGGCGTATCAGGCTCGGTTCACGCGTATTTCGGGGCCGTTAACCGGCGGGGTGACCGCCGTTACACCGAGGTGAGCTGCGGCTTCGTCTCCGCCCCGGCCGTGGGGATCATCACCTGGGCGGGCCGGCGAAGGTATACCGCCCAGGTGACGGCGCAGCACACCGCGTAGAAGCCGAGGAAGGTCACGAAGGCCGCCGTGCCCGAGCCGGAGCTCAGGAAGGCCTCCCGGAAGACCAGGTTGATGGCGAGCCCGCCGAGCGCGCCGACCGCGCCGATGATTCCCATGGAGGCGCCGGACAGCCGCCGCCCGTACGCGGCCGCCTCCTCGCCGCTCATCCCGCGGGCCAGCGCCTTCGCCTGGAAGATGCCGGGGATCATCTTGTAGGTGGAGCCGTTGCCGAGCCCGCTGAGGACGAACAGCCCCACGAAGCCGACCAGGAACACCGGCAGGGATTCCCGTACCGAGGCCAGGATCACCACTCCGGTCGCCGCCGCCATCACCACGAAGGTGCCGAGGGTGATCCGCGCGCCGCCGAAGCGGTCCGCGAGGGCACCGCCGACCGGCCGGATCAGCGAGCCGAGCAGCGGTCCGATGAAGGTGAGCGAGGCCGCCTGGAGCGGGGTGCGGCCGAACTGCGTCTGGAGCACCAGGCCGAAGGCGAAGCTGTAGCCGATGAAGGAGCCGAAGGTGCCGATGTACAGGAAGGCCATGATCCAGGTGTGGCCGTCGCGGACCGCCTCCCGTACGGCCCCGGTGTCGTTGCGCACGGGCGCCAGGTTGTCCATCCGCACCGCGGCGAGCACCGCCGCGATCACGATGAGAGGGATGTAGGCGCCGAGCAGCAGCCGCGGGTGGCCGGCTCCGGCCGTACCGATGACCAGCAGGGCGGCGAGCTGGACGACGGGGACGCCGATGTTGCCGCCGCCCGCGTTGAGGCCCAGCGCCCAGCCCTTCTTGCGCAGCGGGAAGAAGGCGTTGATGTTCGTCATCGACGAGGCGAAGTTCCCGCCGCCGACCCCGGTCAGCGCGGCCACCAGCAGGAAGGTGGTGTACGAGGTCCCGGGCTCCATCACCAGCCAGGCGGCGACCGTCGGCGCGAGCAGCAGCAGGGCGCTGAAGACCGTCCAGTTGCGGCCGCCGAAGCGGGCCACGGCGAAGGTGTAGGGCACGCGGACCACGGCGCCCACGCAGGTGGCGGTGGCGATGAGGGCGAACTTCCCGGCGGGGTCGATCCCGTACTGCGGGCCCATGAAGAGCACCATCACGGACCACAGGGACCAGATCGAGAACCCGATGTGCTCGGAGAGCACGGAGTAGATCAGGTTGCGGCGGGCGGTCTTCTCGCCCGTCTCCCGCCAGAAGGTCTCGTCCTCGGGATCCCACCGCTCGATCCAGCGGCCACCCTTGCGCGGTGCGGTCGTACTGGTCATCACACGCCTCCACAGCTGCTGCGATCACGTCGCGCTCGTCGCGTCCCGTCCGTGGTGACGACCGTAGGAAGGGCTCGTTTCAGCCCCGGTCCCCGCCGGATGACCGGCGGGAAACCTTGCACTCACCCGCCGTCCGGTCCCGGTGTGAGCGCGGGCAGCCAGCTGTCCGGGGGCACCTCCAGCCAGCCCTGCCCGGCCCCGAGCTCCGCGGCGGCGCGGCGCAGCGCGTCGATCCCGGGATGGCTCGATCCCTTCCGCCAGACCATGGAGAGCGGCGACAGCGGCACCGGGGCGGTCAGCGGGCGCTTGACGCAGCCGGGCATGTCGACGAAGCCCACCGTCGCGAGGACGGGACAGCCCGTCTTGGCCATGACCCGGCGGAACTCCTCCTTGCCCACCGCCACCGGCGCGGGCGGCGCGGAGGCGATGCCCCGGCCGGCGAACAGCTCGCGCGCCAGCCCGGTCCACTCCACGGTCCGCGGATTCCCGGCCCCGGTGTACACCGTCTCGCCGCGCAGCGCCTCCAGCGGTACGGAGTCCAGCGCGGCCAGCGCGTGCCCCTCGGGCAGCAGCACCGCGAGCGGCTCGTACCGTACGGGCGTCCGCGCGAGGCGGGCCCGCAGCGCCGGGGCGAGGCCGTCGGCGTACCCGAAGGAGACGTCGAGGCGGCCCGCCGCGATCTCGGCGGCGGCGTGGGTGAGCCCGGACTCGAAGCGGGCCATCAGCTCGCAGTCGGGGGCGAGTTCGCGGGCCCGGTCCAGGACGCTGCGGGCGGTGCCGGGGCCGTCGGTGTTGAGGTCCACGAGCAGCGGCCGGGGCGCGCCGGCGGCGAAGGCTGCCGCCAGCTCCTCGTGCGCCCGCAGCACGCCCCGGGCCAGGGGCAGCAGCCGCTCCCCGTCCGGGGTCAGCTCCACGGCGCGGGTGGTGCGGACGAACAGGGGCGCGCCCAGGGCCTGTTCGAGCCGCCGCACGTCCCGGCTGAGGGCCTGCTGCGCCACGTAGAGCCGGGCGGCGGCCCGGGTGAAGTGCAGCTCCTCGGCGACGGCGAGGAAGGCGCGCAGCAGTCGGGGTTCCACGTCTCGGGGCATCACTCGCGGAGACTAACAACGCAGAGCGGTGAATGCCCCCCGAACAGGTGTTGGACCGCGGGCGTCGTCGCGCCGGAAGGTGGATCCCATGCCCACACCTGCCGAAGCGCCCGGGCCGGGTGCCACACTCGCGCCCGCACCCACCACACTTTCCGGCCCGGCTGCCACCCCGGCACGGTCCGGCCCGGCTGCCACCCCCGCGCGGCCCTGCCCGCCCGGCCGGCCCAGGACACCCGGCCGGTCCGGGACGCCCGGTCCCCTGATGGCCGTCACCGGCACCACCCTGGTGCTCACCGCCGCCCCGGCGCAGCAGGAGCGCGCCTCCCACCCCTCCCGCGCGGCGCAGCCACATCGCGCCCCCGGCCCGTACCGCCGGCTCTTCGTGATCCCCGGCACCCGCGGGTTCACCGCCGGGAACCTCATCGCCCGGCTCCCCACGGGCATGTTCGGGGTCAGCGCCGTCATGATGATCGCCGGGCAGCGCGGCTCGTACGCCCTCGCCGGAGCGGTCGTCGCGGCCGGTCTGGCCGCCACCGCCCTCGTGGCGCCCTGGACGGCCCGGCTGGTGGACCGGCACGGGCAGGCCCGGATCGCCGTGCCCGCCACCCTGATCGCGGTCCTCGGCTCGCTCTCGCTCGTCGTGTGCGTCCGCACCGGCGCCCCCGCGTGGACCCTCTTCGCCTCCTACGCCGCCACTGCGACCACCCCCAACATCGGCGGCATGTCCCGCGCCCGCTGGACCCACCTGCTGCGGGACGATCCGGCCGCCCGGCACACCGCGATCTCCTTCGAGCAGGCCGCGGACGAACTGGCCTTCATGCTGGGGCCGGTGGCCGCCGCCTTCCTCTGCACCGCCGTCTTCCCGGAGGCGGGCACCCTCGCCGGGGCCGTGCTCCTCCTCACCGGGATGCTGGTCTTCACCGCCCACCGCGCCACCGAGCCCCCGCCGGCGCCCGCGGTCCGGGGACCCTCCCCGCTCCGCGCCCTGGGAGCACTGCTGCCGCTCTTCCTCGTCCTCGGCGCGATGTTCGGCTCCATGGAGATCACCTCCATCGCCCACCTCGGCTCCCACGGACTCGGCGCGCTCTCGGGCCCGGTCCTCGCCCTCCAGGCGGCCGGTTCCTGCGCCGCCGGCCTGCTCTACGGCACCCTGCGCCCGCGCACGCTCCCCGCCTGCCTCGGCCTCCTGGCCCTCGCCATGGCCCTGCCCTGGGCGGCGGCGGCCACCGGCTCGCTGCTCCCCCTGGCCCTGGCCCTGCTGCTGGCCGGCATGGCCACGGCCCCGGTCATGGTCACCGCGATGTCCCGGATCCACGCCGTGACCCCGCCGGGCCGCCTCAACGAGGGCATGACCCTGGCCGTCACCGCGATCTTCACGGGCATCGCCGCAGGCTCCGCAACGGCCGGCGCCGCAATCGACCACTGGGGCCCCACCACCCCGTACGCCCTCCCGGCAGCAGCAGCCCTACTGGCCCTCCTCCTGGGCAGCGCGAGAACGGTACGCGTTTTCGGTACCGGTCAGGTGCGGTAAACAGGTAGCACCGAAAGGGGCGTGCCTCATGTCCATGAGTGCCGGCGAAGCCAGGGCGGCCTTCTTCCACCTCATCGAGTTGGTCAACACCGATCACACGCGGGTACGCATCACCTCGAAGAGCGGCGACGCCGTCCTCATGGCCGCCGACGACTACGACTCCTGGCAGGAAACCATCCACCTGCTCGGCTCCCCGGAGAACGCGAAGCGCCTGATGGAAGCGGTCACCCGCGACCGCGAGGGCGCGCCCGCGGCCACCGGGAGACCTGACCCGAGCCGCTGAAGGATGACCTGTCCGACCACCACTACTGACAGCACACGACAAAGGCCCCGCAGCCTGATGGCCGCGGGGCCTTTGCCCAACATGGGGTTTGTGGAGATGGCGGGAATCGAACCCGCGTCCAACGGTGCAGAAGTAGGGCTTCTCCGAGCGCATTCCGCTGCGCTTTTCTCGGCCCCGGAGATCACACGGACAAGTCTCCGACGGGCTCAGTCACTGTTTGATTTCCCTCTATCCCCCGTGACCGGAGTTAGAGGTTTAGATCCCTAATTGACGCCAGGATCCGGACCGGGACCACTTCCGGGCTGACGCTCCTCACAGAGGCTTCAGCTCACTGTTATTAGGCAGCGAGGGTGAAGCGGGAGTTATCGCTCTTGGAGTTGGCGATTATTGTTTGCGACATATGGTTAACGAGATCATTGCCGCTTCCTCGGCTCGCTTCCCCTACATCGACAGCCGATGTCGAAACCGATCATCCCCATGTTTCACGCTGTTCAGTTATGAGATCCGGCAGGTGCTCTCCATGCGTCCTGCCCGACCGGCACCACTCGCAAGCGCGTGGTGCTGACGCCATGGTACGCGAAGTGGACCACCGCGTGCCAGGAGATTAAAGCTGGCCGCGCTCCTTGCGCTTCACGGCCGAGATCACGCGGTTCGTCTCGCGCGCGTCCTGCTTCTCGCGCAGCGCCTGCCGCTTGTCGTACTCCTTCTTGCCCTTCGCCAGCGCGATCTCGATCTTCGCCCGGCCGTCCTTGAAGTACAGGGCGAGCGGCACGATCGTGTTGCCCGTCTCCCCCGTCTTCGACTCCAGCTTGTCGATCTCCTCGCGGTGCAGGAGGAGCTTGCGCTTGCGCCGCGCGCTGTGGTTGGTCCAGGTGCCCTGGCTGTACTCCGGCACGTGCACGTTGTAGAGCCAGGCCTCGCCGCTCTCCACCGACACGAAGCCGTCCACCAGCGAGGCACGGCCCTGGCGCAGGGACTTGACCTCGGTACCCGTGAGCACGAGGCCGCACTCGTAGGTGTCGATGATCGTGTAGTCGTGCCGCGCCTTCTTGTTCTGGGCGATCAGCTTGCGCCCTGTTTCCTTAGCCATAGTGCGGTCATTTTCGCACTACGGACCCACTCCGATGCCACCCAATACCGTGCGGGCCCGCTCCTCGACCCGGTCAGCCGCCGCCAGGTCCGGGGTGATGCCGGTGCCGTCCAGGCTGCGGCCCGCCGGAGTGCGGTACGTGCCCACCGTCAGCTCCGCCACCGACCCGTCCGGCAGCTCCGTCGGCATCTGCACCGAACCCTTGCCGAAGGTGCGGGTGCCGACCGCCACCGCGCGGCCGCGGTCCTGGAGGGCTCCGGTCACCAGCTCCGCCGCGCTCATCGTGCCGCCGTCGATCAGCGCCACCAGCGGCCGGGCCGTGTCGCCGCCCGGGCTCGCGTAGAGGGCGCGCTGCGCGCCGCGCACGTCGTACGTCGCCACCAGCCCGCCGTCCAGGAAGGCGGAGGCGGCCGTCACCGCCTCGGTGACCAGGCCTCCGGTGTTCCCGCGCAGGTCGAGCATGACCCCGCCGCCGGCCGGTGCGGCCCGGACCGCCGCGCGGACCCGGTCGCCGGAACCCCGGGTGAAGGAGGCGACCTTGATGACCGTGATCCCGCCGGGCAGTTCCCGTACCGTCACGGACTCGCTGCGCAGCTCCTCGCGCCGCACGGTCTCCGTCAGATCGGCCCCGCCGCGGGTCAGCTTCAGCTCCACCGGGGTACCGGCCTCGCCTCGGAGCAGGGCCACCACCTCGGCCACCCTGAGTCCGGTCACGCCCTGCCCGTCGATGCTCAGCAGCCGGTCCCCGGCCCGCATCCCGGCCCGCGCCGCGGGGCTCCCGGGCTGGACCCGGTCCACCTCGATGCGGCCGTCGCGCAGCCGCCCGGCCCACAGGCCGACGCCCGTCCAGCGGCCGTCCAGGTCGTCGGCGAAGGCCTCGTACTCCCCCTGGTCGTACACCACGCCCCAGCGGTCCCCGCTGCGGCTGACCACGTCCTGGGCCGCCGACTTTGCGGACTTGCCCTCGGCGACGGCCTCGGCGACCGCGCGGGCCACCGCTTCCCGGTCGGCGGTGGCCGCCTCCCGGCGCGCCTGCGCCGGCACCGGCAGCCGCGGCTGCTCCTGCGGCCCGGGCGCGGCGGGCTCCGCACGCGCCACCAGCCCGGAGGCGCCCGCGAAGGCACCGGAGTCGGAGTCCCCGCTCCCGGTGCCCGCGCCGGCACCCACGGCGGCAAGGAGGACCAACGTCAGAACGGCCCCGCGACGCACGTCGCGGGGCCGGATACAGAAGTCGGGAATACTCGGCAAGCCCAGCATGGCGCCGAGTCTAGGACAAGGCCCGCGGCGGTACGGGTGGTTGGCCGTACCGCTCGCGGGGCGCTCGTCACACCTTCAGGTACTTGCGCAACGCGATGAACGCGGCCAGCGAGGGCATCAGCACGCCGATGACCAGGACGAGCGGCAGCTTGGTCAGGACCGAGTCCCAGCCGATGAAGTTGATGAGCTCCATCTTGTCGCGCAGCGCGGCGCCGTGGTCGATCACGAAGTACTGGCCCGCGCCGAGCATTCCGCAGGCGAGGAGCGCGCCGATGAGGCCGGCGAAGGCGGCCTCCATGATGAACGGCACCTGGATGTAGAAGCTGGAGGCGCCCACCAGGCGCATGATCCCGGTTTCGCGCCGACGGCTGAAGGCCGAGACGCGCACCGTGTTGACGATCAGCAGCAGCGCCACCACCAGCATGATCAGCATGATGCCGAGGGCGGCGATGTTGAGGTAGCCGAGGAGTCTGAAGAGGTTGTCCAGCACGGTGCGCTGGTCCTCGACCGACTGGACGCCGTCGCGCCCGGAGAAGGAGGTCGTGATGACCTTGTACTTCTCCGGCTGCTTGAGCTTCACCCGGAAGGACTCGGGCATCTGGTCCGGGGTGATGGACGCGGCCAGGGCGGTGTGCCCGAACTGCTCCTTGTAGTGCTTGAAGGCCTCGTCGGAGGACTCGTAGGAGACGGCCTCGACGAGGTCCATGCCCTTGAGCTCGGCCTCCAGGGCCTGCTTCTGCTCCGGGGTCACCGCCCCCTTGGAGCAGGAGGCCCCGTTGGTCGCCTCGGCGTCGTTCTTGTTGCAGAGGTAGATGGAGACGTTGACCTTGTCGTACCAGTACCCCTTCATCTTGCTCACCTGGTCGCGCATGAGCAGGGAACCGCCGAACAGGGCCAGCGACAGGGACACGGAGATGATGACCGCGAAGGTCATGGTCAGATTGCGGCGGAGACCGACCCCGATCTCCGACATGACGAACTGGGCGCGCATCGCGTCTCAGGAGCCTTTCAGTGCTGGTAGCCGTAGACGCCGCGCGACTGGTCGCGGACGAGACGGCCCTGCTCGAGTTCGATGACGCGCTTGCGCATCTGGTCGACGATCTGCTGGTCGTGGGTCGCCATGATCACGGTGGTGCCGGTCCGGTTGATCCGGTCCAGCAGCTTCATGATGCCGACGGAGGTCTGGGGGTCCAGGTTGCCGGTGGGCTCGTCCGCGATCAGCAGCGCCGGCCGGTTGACGAAGGCACGGGCAATGGCCACGCGCTGCTGCTCACCGCCGGAGAGCTCGCCGGGCATCCGGTCCTCCTTGCCGCCTAGGCCGACGAGCTCGAGGACCTGGGGAACGGCCTTCTTGATCTCGCCCCGCGGTCTGCCGATGACCTCCTGGGCGAAGGCCACGTTGTCGGCCACCGACTTGTTGGGCAGCAGGCGGAAGTCCTGGAAGACGGTCCCCAGCTGGCGCCGCATCTGCGGAACCTTCCAGTTGGAGAGCTTGGCGAGGTCCTTGCCCAGGACGTGCACCTGGCCGTGGCTCGCCCGCTCCTCGCGCAGGATGAGCCGCATGAAGGTGGACTTGCCGGAGCCGGAGGAGCCGACCAGGAAGACGAACTCGCCCTTCGCGATGTCCAGGGAGACATCTCTGAGTGCGGGGCGGCTCTGCTTCGGGTAGGACTTGGAGACGTTGTCGAATCGGATCACGGGTGCACCACGGTCGCCGGGAGTAGGTGTGCGTGACCATACGCGAACAGGCGCGAGGTGTGGACCCGGCGTCCGGAGTTGCCCGATATATCCCCTGGTCCGAGAGGTGCCCGACCGCGATTGCCCGGAGGGGCCGCGCCGAATGTCACCGAAGCTGGCACAGTGGGAAGGGGAACGGACCGGTTCCCGCGACCGTTGTAACCGAGGGGACGAAAGGAGGAGCGCATGACATATGACCGGCTCGTGTGCGCGAACTGCGCCGCACCCGTCAGCCAGGGCCGCTGCCCGGTGTGCCGGGCGAACCGGGAGCGCCTCCAGCAGGAGGGCCCCTTCTCTGGCGGTCTGAACCCGGTGGCGCTCGTCGCGCTGCTGGTGATCCTGGTGGCCGCGCTGGCACTGGTGGCCCAGCAGACGGCGTAGTCGCCATAGTCGCAAACGGCGCGGTTCCTCAGCCGCCACGTCCCGATCAGACGCAATGACGGAAGGGCCCGGACACCTCGACGGCGTCCGGGCCCTTCCGATGCAGCTGCGTGCTTACGCGGTCTGCTCCTGCTGCTTGCGCCAGCGGATCCCGGCCTCCAGGAAGCCGTCGATCTCGCCGTCGAGCACCGCCTGCGGGTTGCCGACCTCGAACTCCGTCCGGAGGTCCTTGACCATCTGGTACGGGTGCAGGACGTAGGAGCGCATCTGGTTGCCCCAGGAGCTTCCGCCGTCCTTGAGGGCGTCCATCTTGTCCTTCTCCTCCTGGCGGCGCCGCTCGAGCAGCTTGGCCTGGAGGACGTTCATCGCGGAGGCCTTGTTCTGGATCTGCGAGCGCTCGTTCTGGCAGGACACCACGATGCCGGTCGGCAGGTGCGTGATGCGCACCGCGGAGTCGGTCGTGTTGACGCCCTGGCCACCGGGGCCCGAGGCGCGGTACACGTCAACGCGCAGCTCGGCCTCGTCGATCTCCACGTGGTCGCTGGTCTCGACGACCGGCAGCACCTCGACGCCCGCGAAGGAGGTCTGGCGGCGGCCCTGGTTGTCGAAGGGCGAGATCCGGACGAGGCGGTGGGTGCCCTGCTCGACGGAGAGGGTGCCGTAGGCGTACGGGGCCTTGACCACGAAGGTGGTCGACTTGATGCCGGCCTCTTCCGCGTACGAGGTCTCGTAGATCTCGGTCGGGTAGCCGTGGCGCTCGGCCCAGCGCAGGTACATGCGCTGCAGGCGCTCGGCGAAGTCGGAGGCGTCCACGCCGCCGGCCTCGGCACGGATGTTGACCAGCGCCTCGCGCTCGGCGTACTCGCCGGAGAGCAGGGTGCGGACCTCCATCTCGTCCAGTGCCTTGCGCACGGAGACCAGCTCGGTCTCCGCCTCGGCGAGGGTGTCCGCGTCGTCCATCTCCTGGGCGAGGTCGAACAGCACCGCGAGGTCGTCGATGCGCCCGCGCAGGGTCTCGGTCTTGCGGACCTCCGCCTGGAGGTGCGAAAGCTTGCTCGTGATCTTCTGAGCGGCCTCCGGGTCGTCCCACAGGGACGGCGCGGCGGCCTGCTCCTCGAGCACGGCGATTTCTGCCCTCAGCTTGTCGAGGTCCAGGACGGCCTCGATCGACCCCATGGTCGAGGAGAGGGACTTCAGCTCTTCGGAAACATCGACGACTGCCACGGGTCCAGCGTAGCCGGTCCCCGGGGGCCGCTCTCCGGGCAGGCCGAATCACCCGTACTAATGAGGGGTCGTACGGGCGTACGCTGCCGGTATGACCGTCCTCCTCGTCAAGCGCCGCCATGTGGACCACATGCGTGTCACGACGACGAGCTGTCTGCCGCCGGACCACCCCCAAGCCTGATCCACCCCGATCCGACTTGGTCCTGTACGCGGCCTCGCGGTCCCGGCGCCAACCCAGCCGGCGGCCCTCCCCCGGCCGCGGCCCCCGCCACCCCTGGGGACAGGGCCCCGTGACATCCGAAACGGAGCCGTCATGCCGTCCGCGCACCCGTCTTCCCCTGCTTCGCCCTCCCTCCCGGTCCTGGACCTCTCCCAGGCCGATGATCCGGCCCTGCGCGATTCCTTCCGCAAGCAGCTGCACGCCGCCGCCCGGGACAGCGGCTTCCTGCACCTCACCGGACACGGGATCAGCGCCGCCGAGACCGCCCGCATCCTGGAGCTGACCAGGGCGTTCTTCGCCCTCCCGGAGGCGGACCGGCTGGCCGTGAGCAATCTCAACTCCCCGCACTTCCGGGGCTACACCCGCATCGGGCACGAGCTCACCGGGGGCGCCTCCGACTGGCGCGACCAGCTCGACGTGGGCGCGGAGCGGGAAGCCCCGGAGGTGGGACCGGACGACCCGGCGTACCTGTGGCTGGAAGGCCCGAACCAGTGGCCCGAGGCGCTTCCGGAACTGCGGGAGGCGGTGCTGGAGTGGCAGTCCCGGCTGGCGGCGGTGGCCCACCGCCTGCTCCAGGAGCTGCTCGCCTCGATCGGCGCCCCGGTGGACTTCTTCGACGCGGCCTTCGCGGACCGGCCCCACCTGCACACGAAGCTGATCCGCTACCCGGGATCCGCCCCCACGGGCACCGACCAGGGGGTCGGGGCCCACAAGGACTACGGGTTCCTCACCCTGCTCCTCCAGGACTCGGTGGGAGGGCTCCAGGTGGTCCGGGACGGGGCCTTCCTGGACGTGCCCCCGCTGCCGGGGGCCTTCGTGGTCAACCTGGGCGAGCTGCTGGAGATCGCGACGGAGGGGTACCTGACGGCGACGGACCACCGCGTGGTGAGTCCGGCGGGGGGTGTGGAGCGGTTCTCGGTGCCGTTCTTCTACAACCCGCGCCTGGACTCCGTCATCGAGACGGTCCCGGGCGACTACCTGGACGCGGCGCCGGGGATAGCGCACGACGCGTCGAACCCGCTGCACGCGGAGTACGGCCGCAACGAGCTGAAGGGCTGGGTCCGGGCCCACCCGGCGGTGGCCCGCCGCTGGCACCCGGAACTCACCGGGGCCTAGCCCCGGACCCCCGGAGCCCCGTAGGACGGCCTTGGCATGGGAGCCCCGTGCGGGGCCGCGGCCGGGGAGCCCTGCGGGGCGAGGTCCCCTACCCGCCCTTCCACCGTTCCCCGGGGGCCAGCCCCCGGACCCCCGGGGCTACGGGGTCGTCGAGCCCGACTGTTTGTTGTCCTGGGGCGGCGCCGAGTCGGAGGAGACGGCCAGCCAGCCGCCGACACCGACAGCGGCGGCCAGGGCGACGGCGGCAGCCGACAGCGCCAGCCTCCGCTTGCGGACGGTCTCCGCCCGGTGCCGGGCAGAGCCGGGCCGGTGCCCCCCGGCGGGCCGCGGCACCCGGGCCGTGCCCAGGGCTCCCCCCGCCAGCTCGTCCGGCCCCGGCACCCGCATTGAGGTGTGGGTGTCCCGGTTGGAGTCCGTGGAAGAGCCGGGCACCAGAGGAACCACACCCCGCCGCCGCACCGGATCCGCGGCCGCCTCCGGTTCCGTGAACTCCGCCTGCTCCGGCTCGTCGGGCTCGTCCACGTCCAGCGGCGGCATCCCCGCCAGCAGCGGCAGCAGGTCCCGCAGCCGCAGGGAGAGCTCGGAGGCCCGCAGCCGCGAGGCGGGGGCCTTGGCCAGGCACTGGACCATCAGCTGCCACAGCTCGTCCGGGATGCCGGGGAGCGGGACGACGGTTTCCGTCACGTGGCGCCGCAGCACCGCCCCGGGGTGTCCGCCGCCGAACGGCGTGAAACCGGCGAGGAGTTCGTACAGCACGGTGGCCAGGGCGTAGATGTCCACCGCCGCGCGCGGCGGCAGCCCCTCCACGATCTCCGGCGCCAGGTAGTCGGGCGTGCCGATGATCCGGGTGGTGGGGGCCGAGGCCCGTCCGCCGGTGGCCCGGCGGGGGGAGTCGATGAGCTTGGCCACGCCGAAGTCGGTGAGCAGCGCGGGGTGCGCGCCGCCGGGGCCGAGCGGGCCCTGCATGTCGAGGAGGACGTTCTCCGGCTTCACGTCCCGGTGCACGACCCCCGCCGCGTGCGCCGCGGCCAGCGCGTCGGCCACGTCCGCGACGATGGCGACGGCCGCCTCGGGGGCGAGCCGCCGCTCCCGGTCGAGGCGCGTGCGCAGGTCCGTACCGCGGACGAGGTCCATGACGAGGGCGAGGTCGTTGCCGTCCACGACGAGGTCGCGGACGCAGACCACGTGCGGGTGCTCCAGGCCCAGGAGCGCGCTGCGCTCCTGGACGAACCGTCCGACGAGTTCCTGGTCGGACGCGAGGTCCTCGCGCAGCAGTTTGACGGCGACGGGGCCGTCGGGCCCCTCGCCGAGCCACACCGTGCCCGCGCTGCCGCGTCCCAGGATCTGGTGCGCGGTGTACCGGCTGCCGATCTTCCGTGCCACAACTGCTCCCTCAGCGGCTGGCGTACGTGCCAAAGCTACGCGGCCGGGTGGGGGTTGTAGTCCACGGATCGCGGCGACCTTCACTTCTGCGGGCGAAATCACGTCCTGGAAGTCGACAAATCCACGAAGTCACCGGTACAAGGCCCGGTTCAGGCGGATTGTGCCGGTACCGCTCGGAGGGTCAGCTGCCCGTGCCTCCGCCCGCGCTGTCGCCGATCGTGGTGACCCAGTCCACGGCGTCCGAGCCCCAGGTCCACACCTGGTCCCACCAGCCGCGGCCGGTGCCGATCCACTCCTGGAGCGGGGTCAGCTCCCACACCAGCCAGCCCGCGACGAAGAACACCAGGATCATCACCAGGCAGCCCTTGAGACAGCCCAGGCCCGGGATCTTCACCGGGTTCGCGCTGCGCCGCGGCTCGCGGGGCTCCCGCCGCTCCGGCTGGCGGCCCGGCGGCGGACCCTGCGGGGGCTGCTGCTGGGGCGGCGGCTGGGGCTGGCGGTACTGGGGCTGCTGCTGAGGCTGCTGGTACTGCTGAGGGTGCTGCTGCTGCGGCTGGTAGTGCTGCGGCGGGGGCGGCGGCGCGTACTGCTGCTGCGGGTACTGCTGAGGCTGCTGGTACTGCTGCGGTGGCGGGGCCTGCCGGTACGGCTGCTGCTGCGGGGGCTGCTGCGGTCGCTGCTGCTGGGGCCGCTGCGGCTGCTGGTACTGCTGCTGCGGGGGCGGAGCCTGGCGCTGCGGCCGGCGGCGCAGCGGGTCCTCGCTCGGGTCGAGGTACTGGATCTGCGTCTGCTCGTTGCGGTCGCGGGCCGCCTGCATCTGCGACTGCCACGGGTGCGGCTGGTCCGGCCGCTGCACGGGCGGCATCACGGAGGTCGGGTCGGCAGCGCCGGGCGCCCCCGCGGCCGGGAGCACCGACGTGGCGTCGGCCGCGCCGACCGGCGGCATCACGCTGGTCATGGCGTTGGGGTCGTAGGCCCCCATCGGGGAGGCACCGACACCGGCCGCGCCGGGCAGCATCTGCGTCGGGTCCGCGGCGCCCGGGGTCTCGGGCACCGGCGCGGGCGAGGGGTCGGGCGCGAGGAGCGCGCCGACGCCGAGGGCGGCCTCGACCTCGGCGGACGTGGAGTGCACGCCGATGCCGGAGGCGACCACGCGCAGGCCGCGCGCCAGGGTCTCCGCGCTGGGGCGCTCGTAGGGCTCCTTGCGCATGCAGCGCTCGATGACCGTCCACAGCGGCTCGGGCACGTTCGGCGGGCGCTGCGGCTCCTCGCTGAGGTGGCGGTGCAGGACCTCCAGCGCGGTGCCGCCGGCGAAGGGCGGCCGGCCGGTGAGGAGTTCGTAGAGCAGGATGCCGGCGCCGTAGATGTCCACGGCCGAGGTCTGCGGGCGGCCCTCGGCGGACTCGGGGGCCACGTAGGCCGGGGTGCCGACGAACTCGTGCGTGCGCGTCAGGCCCGGGGAGTCGGCGAGGCGCGCGATGCCGAAGTCGGTGAGCATCGGCTTCATCTGGCCGTCGCGCTCGTCGACCAGAACGTTGGCGGGCTTCAGGTCGCGGTGGACCACGCCGTCGGCGTGGCTGGCGGCCAGCGCGTCCGCGATCTGGGCGGTCAGCAGGCTCGCGGCGACCGGGCTGAAGGGGCCGTTCTCGCGCAGGTACTTGTGCAGGTCCGGACCGTCGATGAGGTCCATGACCAGGGCGAGGAGATCGCCCTCGACGACGAGGTCGCGGGTGCGGACGATGTTGGGGTGGGTCAGGCGCAGCAGGACCGAGCGCTCGCGCAGGAAGCGCATGACGATGTCCGGGTCCTGGGCCAGCTCCTCCTTGAGGACCTTGATGGCCACGGTCTCGCCGGGGTGGCCGGCCACCGCCGCCTCCGCACCGGCCGCCTCACGCTGGCGGGCGCGCCAGACGGTGCCCGTGGCGCCGCGCCCGAGCGGCTCCTCGAGCAGGTACTTGCTGCCGACTGGCCGCACGTCGCGCGCTCCCTGCTGTCATCGATTCCGGCGAGTGGTCCGTGCTGGTTCCCGCCCGGTCCACGCCTGATCTGCGAAATGGTTTTCCGGCCCACTCTAGGGCTTGTCCCGAGGGAAGACGCGGGGTGAGGGAGGTTGGTTGCCGCACATATGCGCGAAGGGTGATGTTTGCGGCGTATGCCGGGGGCGATTTTCCCGGCCTTCGTGTCGCATTCCGATCGGCCCGCTTGCAGGTCCGGTGCCGGTCCGCGACCGATCAAGATCACTTACCGGTGGGTGACGGGCGTGTTGAGGGCGACAGGTGCGAGGATGCACCCGTACGGAACGGCCGGGACGGGAGCCCCGCCTTCCGGGCAGACCTGACCGGACGACGCGTCCGTGCCGGGTGGGGGCGGACGGACGGGCACGCGTGCGAACGGGCACGGGTGGTCCGTCTCGGCGGTCCCTGCCGGGCGCACACACCGCGCACCGCGCAGAAGGGACCGCTGACGGCGATGCAGATCCGGCTGACCGTCCTTGGGTCGGGGTCGCGCAGCGGCCACCAGACCGCCACCGCGACCGCCTCCGGCGGGGGGACCGGCGGAGGAGGCGCGCCGGCGAGCTGTGACGTACTCGTCACCGCGCCCGCCGGCACCGCCCTGTCCGCGGTGGCCTCCGGGCTCGCGGCGACCGTAGGCGGACCCGACACCGGTGGCACGGTCGTGCTGTACGCCGGTACGGAGCGCCTGGACCCGGCGCGGTGTGCGCTCGGCGAGCCGCCGCTCGTGGACGGGGCGGTGCTGTCGCTGAACGTGCCCGGCCCCGACGTCCGGACGGACGGGACCGCGGCCGCGACCGCCCTCGGCGACGGGCCGCAGCTGCACGTCGTGGCCGGGCCGGACGCCGGCGGGGTGCACCTGCTGCACCCCGGGGCGATCCGGATCGGACGCTCGGCCGACGCGGACGTACCGCTCGACGACCCGGACGTGTCCCGGCTGCACTGCACCGTGACGGTGCTCCCCGACGGGCGGGTGGCCGTCGCCGACCTCGGGTCGACGAACGGTACGACGCTCGACGGCGCGGTGGTCGGCGCGGAACGGGTGGCGCTGGCGCCGGGGGCGCTGCTGCGGGTCGGCGAATCCACGCTCCGGCTGGCCGTGGGCCCGGTGCCCTCCCCGCTCCCCCTCACTCCCGACCTGGAGGGCCACCTCTCCCTCGCCCTCCCGGGCCACCCCGGGGGCGGCACCCCTGACGGGGAGCGGGCCGATGCCGGCCGGCCCGGCGGCGGCGCTCCTGGTGGGGCGTGGCCCGACGCAGCCCGGCCCGGGGCCGGCGCGCACGCCGTGCCCGGCGCGGTGGCGGGGTCGCACCCCGACGGCGGCGCTCCCGGCGGAGCCCTGCCCGGCGGAGCCCTGCACGGCGGGCCCGGGGCCGGCGCGCATGCCGTGCCCGGCGCGGTGGCGGGGTCGCAGCCCGGGGGCGGCGCTCCCGGCGGAGCCCTGCCCGGCGGGGTGTGGCCCGATGCGGGGGGCCGGGGGGCGCAGGCGCAGATCCCCCACCCCGCCCCTTCCCGAAACGGGGGCTCCGCCCCCGACCCCGGCCGGCCCGGGTACGCGCCCGCGGCGGCCTGGGACGGCGACCCCGCCGAGCAGCCCGTCGGAGGCGGCTGGGAGGCTCCCGGCTCCGCGACCCCCTGGCCGTACGGCGGAGCCGGCCAGGACGGCGGCACCGACCCGCTCAGCTCCGGCCGGATCGCCCGGCCGGAGCCGGGGTCCCGCCCCGGCTCCGGCCCCGGCTCCCGCCCCGGGGCGGGCACCGACGCCGGGTCCGGGTCCGGGTCCGGCCACGGCTATGACTCCCGGTCCGGCTATGACTCCGGGTCCGGCCACGCCCCCGGATCCGGCCACCGGTCCGGGTCCGCCGGTGCCGCCTCCGGACCCGCGGCCACCGGTCACCCCGGCTCCGGGCCGTACGGTGCGCCCGCCCCCGGGGCCTCGGCCGCCGGGTCGGCGCGGCCTGATCCGTACGGCGGGCCGGCTGCGCAGTGGACCGGGGTCGAGCATCACGGTGCGGAGGGCTGGGAGGGCTCCGGGGCCGCGGGCGCCGAGCCCCGGCGCGGGCGGCGCGGGATCGGGGCCTGGGCCCGGAAGTGGGTGCGGGGGGCGGAGGCCGCCGAGGTGGAGGTGGTCGCGGGGGCCGCGGCCGCCGTCGCAGCGCGGCCCGGCGCCGACGATCCCGCATCCCTGCTGCTCACCGCCCTGGGGCCGGCCCCGCGGCTGTGGGCCGGGCCGGACGGGCTGGAGGTCACGCTCGGCGCGGGCAGCGAGGTCGCGCTCCGCGAGACCGGCGCGCTCGGCATCGCGGGACCGCGGTCCCGGCTGACCGGTGTGGCCCGTTCCGTCATCGCGCGGCTCGCGGCCCTGCACGCCCCCGGCCAGCGCCTGGAGGTCGTGCTGATCTCCACCGACCGGGCCCGCCCGCTCGCCGAACGCCGCCGCGACTGGGGCTGGCTCGGCTGGCTGCCCCACGTACGCCCCGCGCACGGGCAGGACTGCCGGCTGCTGCTCGCGTACGACCGCGATCAGGCGGCCGCCCGCGCCGGGGAGCTGACCCGGCGGCTGGACGACGGCCCGCTCGGCACCCACTGGGCCGCCGCCGGCCCGGACGCGGTGCGCGAGGCCTCGTACGCCTACCGGGGCCCGTACACCCTCCTGGTCCTCGACGGGGACCCCGGTCCCGGGGCGCTGCGGGACATCACCAGCCGGCTGGCCTCGCACGGGCCGGCCGCCGGGATCCACGTGCTGGCCCTGGCCGAGGCGCCGGCCGCGACCCCCGCCTCGCCCGTCACCGAGACCTACGAGGCGGCCTGCGCGGCCAACCCCGCCTTCCGGGACTGTTCGACGGCCGCCCTGCTCAGCGGTGATGTGGCCACGACCGTACGGACCTTCGCGGTCGCGGGCGGCAAACCGGCCGGGTCCGGCGCGACGGCCACGGCGGACGCCGTGTCGGCGGCCTGGGCGGAGCGGTTCGCCCGCGCCCTGGCCCCGCTGAAGGTCGACTCCCCCGTCGTGGAGGGCGGTTACCGGCCCGCCGCCGCCAACCTGCCCCAGACCTCCCGGCTGCTCGACGAGTTGGGACTGGCACGGGCCACCCCGGCCTCCCTGATGGCCCGTTGGGCCGCCTCGACCGATCAGGGTCAGCGCGTCGGCGGGCTCGCGGAGATAGTCCTCGGCACCGGCCGGCGCGGGCCGGTGGGCGCCGAACTGGTCACCGACGGGCCGCACCTGCTGATCGAGGGGCCCGCCGGCAGCGGACGTACGGAACTGCTGCGCTCCGTGGCGGCCTCCCTGTCGGCCGCCGCCCGGCCCGACCGGCTCGGCCTGGTCCTGCTCGACGGGGCCGGCGGCGAGCGCGGCGACGGCCTGCTGCCCTGTACGGAGCTGCCGCACGTCTCGGCGCACCTGATCGCCTCGGACCCGCTGCGGATGCGGGAGTTCGCGCAGGCGCTGGGGGCCGAGCTCAAGCGGCGGGCCGAGCTCCTGGAAGGGGTGCCGTTCTCCGAGTGGCACGCCGTGCGCGAGGTCTCCGACCGGATGGTCTCCCCCCGCCAGCCCACCGCCGGCGAGCTGCGCGGCGATCTCGAACCCCAGCGTTCCGGCACCCTGCGGCTGCGCTCCTCGGCCACCCGTACCGATCCGGCGGCCGGGCCCAGCCCGCTGCCCCGCCTCGTCGTGCTGGTGGACGACTTCGACGCGCTGGTCGCGCCGGGCCTGGGCAGTACGGGCCGGCCCGCCGCCGGTTCGGTGGTCCGCGCGCTGGAGGCGGTGGCCCGCGAGGGGGCCCGGCTCGGGGTGCACCTGGTGGCCACCAGCGCCCGCCCGGACCGGACGGCCGACACCGAGCTGGCCCGGCTCGCGACCCTGCGCGTGGAGCTCGACGCCCCCGACCAGCCGGGCCCCGGCCGGGGCGTGCTCCGGTACGCCGACGGGCGGAGCGTTCCCTTCCAGGGCGGCCGGGTCACCGGCCGGATCCCCCGGACGGCGACGCTGCGGCCGACGGTGGTGCCGGTGGAGTGGGAGCGGATGGGCGATCCGCCCGCCCGTCGCCCGGTCCGCGAGCTGGGCAACGGCCCGACCGACCTGGCGCTGCTGGCCAGCGCCCTGGACCGGGCCTCGCACCTGGTGTCGGCGGTCCCGGTGCTGTTCCCGCCGGCCCCCTGAGCGGGCCCCGGCCCAGCCCCTGACCGGCCCCCCGAGCAGCTCCCGAGGGACCCCCCGGGCCACCCTCCGCTCACCCCCGTACGCCGCGAGGCGGTATTGCGGGGGTGCGCGGGGCGGCGTAGACCTTGTGGCACGGGACACACCACCGCCAGCGAGGCATCGGGGGCACCGCCATGCGCAAGCACGGAACGAGCCGCACGACTTCCCTTCGTACGCGTCACACGTGGGCCGCGCTGGCCGTGGCCGGCGCGCTCGCGCTCAGCGCCTGCGGCGGCGACGGCAAGGAGCCCGCGAAGGGCACGGAAGCCACGGAGGGCTCCGAAACCCCCGGCGGGCCGTTCGTCGCGTTACCGCGTCTCGACGGGGAGAAGCTGGAGGTCGCCGCCGTCTGGACGGGCGCGGAGCAGGCGAACTTCGTCAAGGTGCTGAAGGAGTTCGAGCGGCGGACGGGCGCCACGGTCACCTTCGTCCCGGCGCAGGACCCGATCGTCACCTTCCTCGGCTCGAAGATCGCCGGCGGCTCCCCGCCGGACGTGGCACTGCTGCCGCAGGTCGGCGCGCTGGTCGCGGCGGTCAAGAACAAGTGGGCGCAGCCGGTGGGCGCCGACGCGCAGGCCCAGCTCAACAACAACTACTCGCCCGGCTGGCAGAAGCTGGGCGCGGTCGACGGCACCCAGTACGGCGTCTACTACAAGGCCGCCAACAAGTCGCTGATCTGGTACAACGCGAAGGCCTTCGAGGCGGCGGGGGTACGGCCCCCGGCGACCTGGAAGGAGCTCCTCACGGCGGCCGACACCCTGTCCGCGTCCGGCACCCCGGCGGTGTCGGTGGCCGGGGCCGACGGCTGGACCCTGACCGACTGGTTCGAGAACGTCTACCTCTCGCAGGCGGGTCCGGAGAAGTACGACCAGCTGGCGAAGCACGAGATCAAGTGGACGGACGACAGCGTCAAGCAGGCGCTGACCTCGCTCGCCGAGCTGTTCGGCCGCAAGGACTTCCTGGCGGGCGGCCAGAGCGGGGCGCTGGCGACCGAGTTCCCGAAGTCGGTGACGCAGACCTTCACCGGCGGCGACCGGCCGGCGGCCGCGATGGTCTTCGAGGGCGACTTCGTGGCGGTGAACATCGCGCAGACCGAGGCCGAGGTGGGCAAGGACGCGCTGGTCTTCCCCTTCCCGGCGGTCGGCGAGAAGGCGCCGGTGGTCTCGGGCGGGGACGTGGCGGTCGCACTGAAGGACTCGAAGGGCGCGCAGGCGCTGCTGACGTACCTGGCCTCGGTGGACTCGGCGCGGATCCACGCCCGTGAGGGCGGTTTCCTCTCCCCGAACAAGGCGCTGGCACCGGACGAGTACCCCAACGACATCCAGCGCGGCATCGCCGAGGCCCTGATCGCGGCGGGCGACAACTTCCGCTTCGACATGTCGGACCAGGCTCCGGCGGCCTTCGGCGGGACCCCGGGCGCGGGCGAGTGGAAGGCGCTCCAGGACTTCCTGGCGAACCCGGCCGACGTGGCGGGGACGCAGGCGAGGCTGGAGGCGGACGCGGCCAAGGCCTACGGGAACTGACCGCGTGCCCCCCACCACCGGACCCCGCTCCCACCCCTCGAAGAGCAGGGAGACCCGGCGCCGACGCCTGACCGCCGCGGCCTTCCTGCTCCCCTCCCTCGTCCTGCTCGGCGCGCTCGTCGTGCACCCCATCGGCTACTCGCTCTACCGCAGCTTCTTCGACCGCTCCGGCGGGGAGTTCGTGGGCGCCGGCAACTACGGGGAGATCCTGCGCGACGACACGATCCGCACCGCGCTGGGGAACACGGCGATCTGGGTGGTGCTGGCCCCGGTCACCGCCACCGCGCTCGGGCTGCTCTTCGCCGTGCTGACCGAACGGGTGCGCTGGGGAACGGCCTTCAAGCTGATCGTCTTCATGCCGATGGCCATCTCCATGCTCGCGGCGGGCATCATCTTCCGGCTCGTCTACGACGCCGACCCCGACCGGGGCGTGGCCAACGCCGTCTGGGTCGGCGTCCACGACACCTTCGCCGAGTCCTCCGCCTTCCCCAAGGCCCGCCCCGGCCGGGACTCGCCGCTGGTCCCGGCCGACGGGGGCGCGTACGTGACCCGCGATCCGGTACGGGCGGGCGTGCCCGCGCCGCTCCCGCTGGTCGGCATCGCCCCCGAGGCACTCCCCCCGGGCACGCGTACGGCCCGGCCGGCCGCCACCGAGCCCGGGAAGGTCACCGGCACCGCCTGGCAGGACTTCACCCGGGGCGGGGGCGGTACGACGAACACGGTCGACGCCACCGAGTCCGCGCTGTCGGGGCTGCGCGTCGAGGCGGTCAAGGACGGCCGGGTGGTCGACTCGGCGCGGACCCGGGCCGACGGCACCTTCACCCTGTCCGCCGCGGCCGACGGCGCACTGCTGCGGCTGCCCGCCTCGAACTTCCGGGAGGCGTACGGGGGCGTCGAGTGGCTCGGCCCGACCCTGGTGACCCCGGCGGTGATCGGGGCCTACGTGTGGATGTGGGCCGGGTTCGCGATGGTGCTGATCGGGGCCGGGCTGGCCGCCGTACCGCGGGAGCTGCTGGAGGCGGCGCGGGTGGACGGGGCGGGCGAGTGGCAGGTGCTGCGGCGGATCACGGTGCCGCTGCTGGCGCCCGTCCTGGCGGTGGTGCTGGTGACCCTCGTGATCAACGTGATGAAGGTCTTCGACCTGGTCTTCGTGATCGCGCCGGGCGCGGTGCAGGACGACGCCAACGTCCTGGCGCTCCAGCTGTACCGGACCTCCTTCGGCACCGACGCCGACCCGGGGCTGGGCAGCGCCATCGCGGTGCTGCTGCTGGTGCTGGTGGCTCCGGTCATGGCCTACAACATCCGCCGGATGCGCCGGGAGGCCCGCCGATGAGCACACCGCCGCGCACGGCTCCCCGTACGCCCTCCCCCGCCGTGCGGTCCCTCGCCACCCGGGCGGCCGGCGGGGCGCTGCGCGTCTTCCTGGTCCTGGCGGGCCTGTTCTGGCTGCTGCCCACGCTCGGGCTGCTGGTCTCCTCCTTCCTCTCCCCCACCGCGCTGAACGACGGCGGCTGGTGGCAGGCGCTGACGGCGCCCTCCCGGCTGACGGCCGGCAACTACGAGCGGCTGCTGGCCAACGAGACCGTGACGGGCTCGCTGGTCGACACGGCGGCCATCGCCGTCCCGGCGACCCTGCTCGTCCTGGCGCTGGGGGCGTTCGCCGGATACGCCTTCGCCTGGCTGGAGTTCCCGGGCCGCGACTGGCTGTTCCTGGTCGTGGTCGCACTGCTCGTCGTACCCGTCCAGGTGGCCCTGATCCCGGTCTCCGAACTCTTCGGCTCCGTCGGCCTGTTCGAGACGACCGCCGGGGTGGTGCTCTTCCACACCGCCTTCGGGCTGCCCTTCGCGGTGTTCCTGCTGCGCAACTTCTTCGCGGAGATCCCGCGCGAGCTGCTGGAGGCGGCCCGGCTCGACGGGGCGGGCGAACTGCGGCTGTTCACCCGGGTGGTGCTGCCGCTGGGCGGTCCGGCGATCGCCTCGCTCTGCATCTTCCAGTTCCTGTGGGTGTGGAACGACATGCTGGTCGCCCTGGTCTTCGCCGACTCGGCGCACCCGCCGGTCACGGTCGCGCTCCAGCAGCAGGTGCGGCAGTTCGGGAACAACATCGACGTGCTGGCGCCCGGGGCGTTCCTGTCGATGGTGGTGCCGCTCGTCGTCTTCTTCGCCTTCCAGCGGCAGTTCGTCTCGGGGGTGATGGCGGGAGCGATCAAGTAACGGGGCTCCTGATCATGGTGTTGACGTGCCGAGTTGACGCTCCGTAACCCGAATGCCACACCCTGCGTAACCCGATCACCACGCCGGGGGTTCCTGGGCCATATGCCCGCGCCGACCCCTGGATGTGCCGTGCCCCGGTTCAGCGTCATCGTGCCCGCGTACAAGGTCCAGGCCTACCTCCAGGAGAGTCTGGACTCGGTCCTGACCCAGTCGTACCCGGATCTCGAACTGATCGTGGTCGACGACGCCTCCCCGGACGCCTGCGGCTCGATCATCGACGACTGCGCGGCCCGCGACCCCCGGGTCACCGCCGTGCACCTGGCGCACAACCTGGGCCTGGGCCCCGCCCGCAACGCGGGCCTGGCCCGGGCCACCGGCGACTACGTGCTCTTCCTCGACGGGGACGACACCCTCGCCCCCGGCGCCCTGCAGGCCATCACCGACCGGCTGAAGGCCACCGGCTCCCCGGACGTCCTGGTCTACGACTACGCGCGCACCTACTGGACCGGCGAACTGGTCCGCAACAGCCTCTCCCACCGCCTCTCCGAGGAGGGCCCGGCCAGCTTCCGCCTCGCCGACCGCCCCGCCCTCCTCGGCATGCTGATGGTGGTGTGGAACAAGGCCTACCGCCGCGAGTACGTGGAGCGCGAGGGCCTCTCCTTCCCGCCCGGCTTCTACGAGGACACCCCCTGGACCTACCCGGCGCTCCTGGCGGCGGAGTCGGTCGCCGTCCTCGACCGGGTCTGCGTGCACTACCGCCAGCGCCGCACGGGCTCGATCCTGACCACGTCCACCCGCCGCCACCTCGACGTCTTCGACCAGTACGACCGCGTCTTCGGCTACCTCGCCACCCGCCCCGAGCTGGAGCGCTGGCGGCCCGCGGTGCACCGGCGGATGGCCGAGCACTTCTGCGCCCTGTACGCCGACCCGCGCCGGCTCCCGCGCGCCGCCCGGGCCGAGTTCTTCGCCCGCGCCTCGGCCCTGCTGCGCCGCTACCGGGTGCCGGGCCCCCGGCCGCTGTCCCTGAGCCGCACGGACCGCACCCGCCACCTCCTGATGCGGCTCGGCACGCGGCGCGCGTACCGCGTCCTGTCCGTGCTCCGCTCGGCCTCGCTCGCGGCGGGCCGCGCCGGGATCACCCTGGGCCGGGGCCTGCGCGAGACCGCCCTGCGCCTGCACTACCGCGCCCAGCGGCTGCTCCCGCTCCGCCCGGAGCTGGCGGTCTTCTCCGCGTACTGGCACGGGGGTTACGCCTGCAACCCGGCGGCCATCGAGGCCAAGCTGCGCGAACTCGCCCCGCGCATGCGGACGGCCTGGATCTGCGACCCGGCGCACGCCTCGACCCTGCCCCGCGGCACCACCCCGCTCCGCCCGGGCTCGGCGGCGTACTGGACCGCCCTGGCCCGCGCCACGTACCTCGTCACGAACGTCAACTTCGACCGTGCGCTGGTCAAGCGGCCCGGGCAGATCCTCGTCCAGACGCAGCACGGCACCCCGCTCAAGCGGGTCGGCCTCGACCTCCAGGACCGGCCGGCCGCCACCCCCACGACGGACTTCGCGGGCCTGCTGCGCGGCGCGGACCAGTGGGACTACCTGCTCTCCTCCAACCGCCACTCGACGCTCGTCTGGGAGAAGGCCGTCCCGTCCTCCTACACCACGCTCGAATACGGCTACCCCCGCAACGACGTGTTCCACCGGGCCACCCAGGCCGACGTCCTGGAACTGCGCGAACGCCTCGGCATCCCGCCGGGCTCCACCGCGATCCTGTACGCGCCGACCCACCGCGACTACCGCCGCAGCCGCCCCGCCCCGCCGGACTTCGACCGCATCCTGCGCGACCTGGGCCCCCGCTACACGATCCTGACCCGCACCCACCTCACCTACGCCGGCTCCCCCTCACCCGAGCCGCACCCCCGCCTCCTCGACGTCTCCTCCCACCCCTCCGTCGAGGAACTCTGCCTGGCCTCGGACGCGCTGGTGACCGACTACTCGTCCCTGATGTTCGACTACGCGTCCCTGGACCGCCCGATCGTGATCCACGCGGACGACTGGGAGGCGTACGAGGCCTCCCGCGGCACCTACTTCGACCTCCGGGCCTTCCCCCCGGGGGCGATCGCCCGCACCGAGGACGAGCTGGTGGACATCTTCTCCACCGGCCACTGGCAGGGCTCCCGCTCGGCGCAGCTCCGCGCGTCCTTCCGGAGCCGGTTCTGCACGCACGACGACGGGCAGGCGGCGGAGCGCGTGGTCCGCCGCGTCTTCCTGAGCCAGCCCACGTCCCCCATCACCCCCCTGGAAGACCGCCGCCCCGCCCCCGCGGCCCCCTCCGCCACCCCGGAACCCACCCTGGCCCACCTGACCACAGGCCGCTGGCCGTAGATCCAGCCGTCCGGCGTTTGAGGACCGGGGTCTGGGGCGGAGCCCCAGAGGGGGGTCCGGGGCTCCGCCCCGGGGAACGGGCGAAGGGCGGGTAGGGGACCTTGCCCCGCGCAGCGGCGAAGGTCGCTGCGGGGACTTCGCCCCGCGCAGCGGACCGGGACCCGGACGGGTCAGGCAGTCCCGGCCGTCAGCCCGGCGACCACCGACCGCGCGAGGTCGTCCAGGTATCCCCCCGGGACGGAGTCCCGTACGACCACCTGCCGCCAGTACAGCGGCCCGATCGCCAGATCGAGCGCCTTCCCCACATCCACCCCCACCGGCAGCTCCCCCCGCGCCACCGCCTCGGAGATGATCCCCTCCGCCATCCGCCGCTGCCCCTCCAGCAGCGCCCCCCGCACCGCATCCGCGATCTCCGGATTCCGCGCCGCCTCCACGAGCAGGTCGGGGATGACCGCAGAGGCCACGGGATGCCGCAGCACGTGTGACATCACCTCCAGCAGCGCCCGTACGTCCCCGTAGAGCGACCCCGTCGACGGCACCGGCAGGCCGTCCACGGCGAAGGCGCCCACCAGGTCCAGCACCAGGTGCAGCTTGGACTTCCACCGGCGGTACACGGCCGTCTTCCCCACGCCCGCCCGCCGCGCGATGCCCTCGATCGACATCCGCGCGAACCCGACGGTGGCCAGCTCCTCGACGACGGCCGCCCGGATCGCCTCGGTCACGTCCTCACGGAGAACGGCGGCCCCGGCGGGGGCTCTACGGGCGGTGGCGGCGGGGGTGGCGGCAGGCTCAGGCGTCATAAGCAGAGCATAACCCGCGACGACGATACGGTTGCGTTCCGACGTCGCACGACCTAACCTCGACGTAGCGACGATACGGACCCGTCCCATCGCCAGCCGACGCCCCGACCCCGTCGAAAGCGACCCCCGTGACAGTGACCACCGCGCCACCGGCCCCCGCTCCGGCGAAGCCCCAGGGCAGCGCCAAGGCCCCGGACCCCATCGCCGAACTGGCGGCCGCCCACGACCTGACCCTCAGCGGCGCCCGCCCCACCCTCCCCCGCTACCTCGCGCAGCTCTGGGGCCGGCGTCACTTCGTGACCGCGTACGCCACCGCCCGGATGCAGGCCCAGTACAGCGAGGCGAGCCTCGGCCAGGTCTGGCACCTGGTGACGCCGCTGCTCAACGCGGCCGTCTACTACTTCATCTTCGGCCTGGTCATGCACGCCAGTCACAACGTGCCGAACTACCTGCCGTTCCTGATCACCGGCGTCTTCGTCTGGGACTTCATCGGCAGCTGCATCAACGCAGCCACCCGCTCCGTCCAGGGCAACCTGGGCCTGGTGCGCGCCCTGCACTTCCCGCGCGCCTCGCTCCCGCTGTCCACGGTCGTCCAGCTCTTCCAGCAGCTGATGGTCACCATGGGCGCGCTGATCATCCTGCTGTTCGTCTTCGGCCAGACCCCGACCCTGAACTGGCTGCTGGTCTTCCCCACGCTCTTCCTGATGGCCGCCTTCTGCGCCGGCTGCGCCATGATCATGGCCCGGATCGGGGCGAAGAGCCCGGACGTCAGCCAGCTGATGCCGTTCGTCCTGCGGACCTGGATGTACGCCTCGGGCGTCATGTGGTCGATCGACCAGATGCTCAGGACCGACCACCTGCCGCACTGGGTCACGATGGCCCTCAAGCTCAACCCCGCCGCCGTCTTCATCGACCTGATGCGCTTCGCGCTCATCGACACCTACAAGGCGAGCCAGCTCCCGCCGCACGTCTGGCTGGTCGCGCTGGGCTGGGCCGTGGTGGTCGGCGTCGGCGGATTCGTTTTCTTCTGGAAGGCAGAGGAGGAGTACGGCCGTGGCTGACACCGCAACCACCCGGATCCCGACCGTCATCGCCGACGAGGTCCACGTCATCTACAAGGTGCAGGGCTCGGGCGGCCGCAAGGGCGGGGCCACCGCGGCCCTGAGCCGGATGTTCTCCCGCAAGCCCGCCCCCGGCATCCGCGAGGTGCACGCCGTCAAGGGCGTCAGCTTCACCGCGTACAAGGGCGAGGCCATCGGCCTGATCGGCACCAACGGCTCCGGCAAGTCCACCCTGCTGTCCGCCATCGCCGGCCTCCAGCCGGTCGCGCGCGGCCGGATCTTCTCGCACGGCCAGCCCTCGCTGCTCGGCGTGAACGCCGCGCTGATGAACGACCTGACCGGCGAGCGCAACGTGGTCCTCGGCGGCCTCGCCATGGGGATGTCCAAGCAGCAGATCCGCGAGCGGTACCAGGAGATCGTCGACTTCTCCGGCATCAACGAGAAGGGCGACTTCATCTCCCTGCCCATGCGCACCTACTCCTCCGGCATGGGCGCCCGGCTGCGCTTCTCCATCGCCGCCGCCAAGGACCACGACGTCCTGATGATCGACGAGGCCCTGGCCACCGGCGACGCCGCCTTCCAGCGCCGCAGCCAGGCCCGCATCGAGGAACTCCGCGAACGGGCCGGCACCGTCTTCCTCGTCAGCCACGGCATCGGCACGGTCCGCGAAACCTGCGACCGCGCGATCTGGCTCGAATCGGGCGTCCTGCGCATGGACGGCCCCTCGGAAGAGGTCTGCGACGCGTACGAGGAATTCACCAACAACCGCTGACAATCCAGCCGGGCCGATCCAGCGCCGCCAGGCCACATCCAGCCCCTCCGGCGTTTGAGGAGCGGGGGTCCGGGGGCAGCGCCCCCGGCAACGGCCCCGCACCCGCCCACGACGGGCCGGAACACGAACGGGCCGGGCCCGGAACCCCAAAAGGGTCCCGGGCCCGGCCCGTTCCCGCGCAAGCCCCGCAGGGCTACGCGTGCGCCCTCAAGAGCGAGCGCATCGTCCGCATGGCCACCGACAGGTTCGCCAGGTCGAAGTCGTCCGAGCCCTGGATCTCGTCCAGAGTCGTCCGCGCACGCCCGATGATCGCCGCGTTCCTCTCCTCCCACGCCTTGAAGCGCTCCTCGGGAGTCGAGGCCCCGTTCCCGACCGCCAGCACGTCCGCGGTCAGCGCCGCATGCGCCGAGAACAGGTCCTCGCGGATGGACGCGCGGGCCATCGACTGCCAGCGGTCGGCCCGCGGCAGGTCGATGATCCGGTCCATCAGCTGGGTGATCTCCAGCCGGTCGGCGAGGTCGTAGTACACCTCGGCGACGGCCAGCGGCTCGACACCCGTACGGTCCGAGATCGCGACGATGTCCAGCGTCGGGAAGGCGGACGAGAAGCCGGCCACCTTCGCCGCCAGCTCCTCCGGCACGCCCTCGCCGATCAGCTCGGCCATGACCGCCTCGTACCACTCCAGGTCCGCGCCGCGCACCAGCTTCGGCAGGTCCGACCAGACCCGCTCCACCCGCTCGGCGAAGAACTCGATGGTCTCGGTGATCTGCAGCGGCTGCGGCCTGTTGTTGAGCAGCCAGCGCGTACCGCGCTCGACCAGCCGCCGCGAGTGCAGCCGGATCCGGGTCTGGACGTCGGCGGCGACCTCGTTGTCGAGGTCCTCGACGGCGTCCCACACGCCGGCCAGGCCGAAGATCTCGCGGGCCGCGAGCTGCGCCCGGACGATCTCCTCCAGGGAGGCCCCGGTCTCCTCGCGCAGGCGGTGCAGGAAGGTCGAGCCACCGCTGTTGACGGTGTCGTTGACCAGCACCGTGGTGATGATCTCCCGGCGCAGCGCGTGCCCGTCGACCTGCTCGGGGAACTTCGCCAGCAGCGCGGCCGGGAAGTAGGCGTGCAGCAGGCGGGCGAGGTACGGGTCGTCCGGCAGCTCGGTGTGGATGAGCTCGTCCGCCACCGTGATCTTGGTGTAGGCGAACAGGACGGCCAGCTCCGGCTGGGTCAGGCCCTTGCCGTTGTTCAGCAGCTCGCGGATCTGCCGGTCGTTGGGCAGGAACTCCAGGGCCCGGTCCAGCAGGCCGTCACGGCCCAGGCGGCGCATGAAGCGCTGCTGGGCGTGGAGCAGGCTGGGGGCCTGGGCGGCGCCGTTGGCCAGGGCCGTGTTCTGCGCGTAGTTGTTGCGCAGCACCAGCCGGCCGACCTCGTCGGTCATCTCGGCGAGGAACTTGTTGCGCTGCTTGACGGTCAGGTCCCCGTCGGCGACAACCGAGTTCAGCAGGATCTTGATGTTCACCTCGTGGTCGGAGGTGTCCACGCCCGCGCTGTTGTCGATGGCGTCGGTGTTGACCTTGCCGCCCTCGCCGCCGGCGCCGCTGCGCGCGAACTCGATGCGGCCGAGCTGGGTCAGGCCCAGGTTGCCGCCCTCGCCGATGACCTTGGCGCACACGTCGGAGCCGTTGACGCGGATGGGGTCGTTGGCCTTGTCGCCGACGTCCGCGTGCGTCTCGGCCGTGGCCTTGACGTACGTACCGATGCCGCCGTTCCACAGCAGGTCCACGGGGGCCTTGAGGATGGCCTGCATCAGCTCGGCGGGGGTCATCTTGGAGACGCCCGCCTCGATCCCGAGGGCCGCGCGGACCTGCGCGTTGACCGGGATGGCCTTCGCGCTGCGCGGGTGGATCCCGCCGCCGGCGGACAGCAGGGAGCTGTCGTAGTCCGCCCACGAGGAGCGCGGCAGCTCGAACAGGCGCCGGCGCTCGGCGTAGGAGACCGCCGCGTCCGGGGTCGGGTCGATGAAGATGTGCCGGTGGTCGAAGGCCGCCACCAGGCGGATGTGCTCGGAGAGCAGCATGCCGTTGCCGAAGACGTCGCCGGACATGTCGCCGACGCCGACGACCGTGAAGTCCTGCGTCTGGGTGTCGTGCCCGAGCTCGCGGAAGTGCCGCTTGACGGACTCCCAGGCGCCGCGGGCGGTGATGCCCATGCCCTTGTGGTCGTAGCCGGCCGAGCCGCCGGAGGCGAAGGCGTCGCCCAGCCAGAACCCGTAGGACTCGGCGACCCCGTTGGCGATGTCGGAGAAGGTCGCGGTGCCCTTGTCGGCGGCGACGACGAGGTAGGTGTCGTCCTCGTCGTGGCGGACCACGCCCTTGGGCCGCACGACCTCGCCGCCGACCATGTTGTCGGTGATGTCGAGCAGCGCCGAGATGAAGATCTTGTACGAGGCGATGCCCTCGGCGAGCCAGGCGTCCCGGTCCACCGACGGGTCGGGGAGGTTCTTGGCGACGAAGCCGCCCTTGGCGCCGACGGGCACGATGACGGTGTTCTTGACCATCTGCGCCTTGACCAGGCCGAGGATCTCCGTACGGAAGTCCTCGCGGCGGTCGGACCAGCGCAGGCCGCCGCGGGCGACCTTGCCGAAGCGCAGGTGGACGCCCTCGACGCGCGGGGAATAGACCCAGATCTCGAAGGCCGGACGAGGCGCCGGCAGGTCGGGGATGGCCTGCGGGTCGAACTTCATCGACACGTAGGAGTGCTGCTCGCCCGAGGCGTCGAGCTGGAAGAAGTTGGTGCGCAGCGTCGCCTTGATGAGGGTGAGGAAGGACCGCAGGATCCGGTCCTCGTCCAGCGAGGCGACCTGGTCCAGGGCCCCGTCCAGCTCCTCCAGCATCGCGTCGACGAGCTCGGTGCCGGCGGACTGGCGGCCGGGCGACATCCGGGCCTCGAAGAGGGAGACCAGCAGCCGGGTGGTGTGGACGTTGTTGCGGAGGGTGTCCTCCATGTAGTCCTGGCTGAAGGTGGCACCGGCCTGGCGCAGGTACTTGGCGTACGCGCGCAGCACCACGGCCTGCCGCCAGGTGAGCCCGGCGCCCAGCACCAGGGTGTTGAAGTTGTCGTTCTCGGCGTCGCCCTGCCAGACCGCCGAGAAGGCGTCCTGGAACCGCTCGCGGGCGTCGTCGCCGAGGTAGTGGGAGCTCCCGGCGCCGTCCCCGTTGCCGCTCTGCAGCGGCATCCGCAGACCGAAGTCGTAGATCCACGCGTTGGTGCGGTCGGTGCAGCGCAGCTCGTACGGCCGCTCGTCGGTGACCTCGACGCCCAGGCGCTGCAGGACCGGCAGGACCGCGGAGAGGGAGACCTGCTCGCCCGTGCGGTAGATCTTGAACCGGCGTTCGCCGGGGCCCGCGCCGACCGGCTCGTACAGCGACAGCGCGAACTCGCGGTCGCTCGCGGACAGCCGCTCCAGGTGGCACAGGTCCGCCACGGCCGAGCGCGGCGAGTGGTCGGCCTTGTAGCCCTCGGGGAAGGAGTTCGCGTACTTGCGCAGCAGCTCGGCGGCGCGCTCCTCGCCCAGCTCGGCCACGAGCGCCTCGCCGAAGCCGTCGGCCCAGGAACGGGCGGCCTCGACCAGCCGGCCCTCGAGGCGCTCGACGTCGGCGTCGGTCAGCACGGGCAGCTCGGTGCCCTGCGGGACGCGGACGACGAAGTGGATGCGGGAGAGGATCGACTCGGTGTTCCAGGCGGTGAAGTCGACGCTGATGCCGCCGAGCTCCTCCTTCAGGATGTCCATCAGGCGCAGCCGGACGCCGGTGGTGAAGCGGTCGCGCGGCAGGTAGACGAGCGCGGAGTAGTAGCGCCCGTACTCGTCCTGGCGCAGGTACAGCCGCAGCCGGCGGCGCTCCTGGAGGTACAGCACGGAGGTGGCGATGGCCTGGAGCTGGTCGACCGGGGTCTGGAACAGCTCGTCGCGCGGGTAGGTCTCCAGGATCTGGAGCAGGTCGCGGCCGTCGTGGCTGGACGGCGCGAAGCCGGCGCCTTCGAGGACCTCGGCGACCTTGCGGCGGATGACCGGGACCCGGCGCACCGACTCGGTGTACGCGGCGGAGGAGAAAAGGCCGAGGAAGCGGCGCTCGCCGACGACGTTGCCCTCGGCGTCGAACTTCTTCACGCCCACGTAGTCGAGGTACGAGGGGCGGTGCACGGTGGAGCGACTGTTGGCCTTGGTCAGCACCAGCAGGCGGTGCTCGCGGGCCTTGGCGCGGGCGTCGGCCGGCAGCCGGTTGAAGGACGGGGAGACGGGGTGCGCCTCGTCCTGGCCGTGGTGCACCGGGTCGGAGCGCAGGATGCCGAGGCCGGTGCCGGGCACGGCGGCCAGGGAGTCCCCGTCGACGAGGTTGTACTCGCGGTAGCCGAGGAAGGTGAAGTGGTCGTCGGCGAGCCAGCGCAGCAGCTCGCGGGCCTCTTCGAGCTCGTACTCGCGCAGGTCCGGGGCGGTGTGCTCCTCGGGCAGCTCCTGCGCGATGCGCAGGGCCGCGTCGCGCATCTTCTCCCAGTCCTCGACGGACTCGCGCACGTCGGACAGGACGCGCAGCAGATCGACGGTGATCTGCTTGAGGTCGGCCCGGTCGGTCTCGCGGTCGATCTCGACGTGGATCCAGGACTCGACGAGGGAGTCGTGGGGGCGCGCGGTGCGGGGACCGTGGGCGTCGCAGTCGGGGCCGAGGATCTCGATCAGCTTGCCGGTGACGTCGCGGCGGACGACGACCTGCGGGTGGATCACGACGTGGATGCCGCGGCCCTGGCGGGACAGCTCGTTCGTCACGGAGTCCACGAGGAACGGCATGTCGTCGGTGACCACCTCGACGACGGAGTGGCTGGAGGTCCAGCCGTTCTCCTCCACCGTGGGGGTGTGCACGCGCACGTTCGCGGTGCCCTGGGGGCGGTTCTCCGCGAGCCGGTAGTGCGAGAGCGCGGCCCCGAACACGTCGACCGGGTCCCGGTCGAGGAGGTCCTCCGGGGCGGTGTGCAGGTAGTAGCGCTGGAGGTAGGAGAGGGTCGTGTCCCGGTCGGGACGCCCTCCCTGCTCGGACCCAGTCGGAAGTAGCCCCCCGGCCGGGCTGTTCTCAGCTACCCGTGCCGCCCGCGCGAGCAGCTCGGCCTTTGCTTCGTCCAGCTTGGTCTGCATGTCCTCTGGCTCCTGTCGCGCGCCATTGCGTGACGTAGGTGAAGGAAGGAATGGCATAGCACCGCGAGGCGGGGTTTCGATGTCCGTCCGGAATCGACGCTATGCCGTCGAGAGAACCCACCGGGAGGAAATCGGCCATGATCGGCAGGACGTCCCGGGGGCGGGGATCAGCGACGGCCCGGGCACCGAGGTGCGCCGGGCGCGGTGCGGAGGCTTCAGTGCCTCCGAGGACTATCGCGCTGATCACGGGTACCAGGCTATCTCGCTCCACCCCCGGCTCGTCATGAGCTGTATGTGTACAAAAGAGGGGGGGTAACTTTGACACTCTGGACAGGGACCGGCCCGGCCGGACGTGCCGGGCCGGCGCACGGTCGCTCTCCGCTCATGCGCCAGTCGCTATCCGGCCAGCTCGCGAGCAGTGCGTACGGCCTCCGCCAGGCTGTCCACGACGGGGACACCGGCTGATTCCAGACTGCCCCGGCTGTGCGAACCGCCCGTATAGAGGACGGCCCGCGCGCCCACGTGCGCGGCGGCCAGCGCGTCGTCCACGGCATCCCCGATGAGCACCGTACGGGCGGCGGTCACGCCCGTCCCGTCCAGGGCCGCCAAGTGACGTACGAGGTGTCCCGCCTTGGTGGTGTGGGAGGGCCCGGTCCGCCCGTCGACGCGCAGGAAGTGCCCGTCGATCCCGTGCGCCCGAACGAGCGGCACGAGCCTGTCGTGGGGCGCGAGGGACAGCAGCGACTGGGTGAGCCCGTCCTCCTGCCAGTCCCGCAGGAGCTCGCGGGCCCCCTCGGCGAGGCCGGCCTCCTCGGCGGCCACCCAGTAGTGCCGGTGGAAGGCCTCGTCCATGACCAGCCACTCGGCGTCCGTGGGCAGCCGGCCCATGAGCCGCTCGTAGAACTTGGGCACCGGTACGACGTACAGCTCGCGGTACCGCTCCAGGGTGATCGGCGCGAGGCCGAGCTCGCCGAAGGAGGCGTTGGTGGCGGCTATCACGGCGTCGATGTCGTGGAGCAGCGTGCCGTTCCAGTCCCAGACGATGTGCGGGGCCGCGGTCACTTCAGCAGCCCCGGAATCTCCTGGACCCCGAACCACAGCAGCTCGTGGTCCTCGGCGCCGTCGACGGTGAAGCGCGCGTCCTCGTCGCCCCCGTCCGCGGCCGCGACGGCCGACACGGCGGCGCTCACGTCCTCCAGGGCCTCTTCCGCGTCCACGTGCACCGCGGCCGCCACCGAGAGCCGGACGGCCCCGGCCAGCGCCACCTGGCCGAGCGTGGCCTCGTCGACGCCGGGGGTGGCGGTGGCGGCCTTGTCGTCCACGTCGACGGCCACCACGACCCGCTTGCGGGGCGCGGCCCCGTCCTCGGCGATCATCCGCAGCGAGGCGGCGGCGGCCCTGGTCAGGGCGGCGTACTCCAGCTCCTCGATGTCGTCCGACACGTACCACTCGCGCAGTCCGGGCGTGACGGCGTACGCCCGCAGCGGAGCGGGGCCCAGCTCACCCGCCTGGTGCGCCTCGGCGAGCCCGGGGAGAGTCAGGGGGACGTACACGCGCATGGCCGGCTGCTTTCGGTAGTCGGAAACGCCCCCAGGATACGACCGGCTGGCAACCGTGGGGTGCGTCGGCCCGTACCGGGGCCGGACTCCGTCCGTGACCGCCGGCGTCCCCCTTCGGGGTGCGACGGCGGGGCCGTGCCGCGTCCACCTCGCTCCCCGCGGGACCCGGGCGGGGCCCGGGCGCGGCCGGGGAGCGACCCGGATAGGTGAAGGCGGGGCGGGCGCGGGGCCGCCCCGCGGGGCCGTTGCGGAGCGTGTTCGCAGCCCCGTAGAAGTCCCCTATCAAGTTACCGCCCGGTACTGATCCGGGCCCGACCCCAGGGACGGCCGCGATGCCCCTCACCACACCCCGCACCACCGAGCCCACGAGCCCCGCACCCACCGCGGCCGGGGGCGGCAGCGGGACCGGGAGCGGCAGCCCCCGTACGGTCGGCAGCGCCGGTGCCGGCACCGGGCCCGGCCGCCGCGGCTTCGCGAGGCCCGCGAACACCGGCCCCGGCCGCCGCAGGCCGTCCGCCGGGGTCCGCCGCCGGGGCCCCCACGACTGGTTCGCCGAGCGGCTGCTCGCCGTCCTCAGCGGTCGCCGCCCCGTGCACTCCCTGATCGGCCACACCATCGGCCCGGCCTACGACCAGCTGATCACCCTCGCCCCCGCCGACCCCCCGCACGAGCACCCGTACGACCCCCGCCGGCTCAGCCCCGTGCTGCACGGGTGCGGCCGCTTCACCCCCGGCCCGGGGGTCATCGAGGCCTTCGCCCGCATCGCCACGGGCGACCGCCTCACCGCGCTGGCCTTCCGCCTGGAACAGGGCCCCGACCTGCGCTGGCGCTGCGCCGCCGTGGAACTCCACGGCCCCCGCCCGTGAACGCGCCGCGCCGCACCCCCGTACAACGCCGCCGGGGCCGGACCCCACGCACAGCGTGGTGTCCGGCCCCGGCGGTGGTCCCGCGATCGGCGGGCGGGTTTGCCCGGGTTACTTCTTGCGGCGGCGGCCGCCCGAGGCCTTCGCCGCCTTACGGCGCTCCGCGCGCGTCATCCCGGAGTCGTCACCGGAGTCCGAGTCGAAGTCGCCCTCGATGACGCCGCCCTCGCCGTCCACGGTAGGCGCGGAGAAGTGCAGCCGGTCCGGCCGCTGCGGGGCGTCCAGACCCTTCGCCCGGATCTCCGGCTTGGTCAGCGACGGACCGGAGGACGCACCGGCGTCCGACACCAGGACCTCCTCGACCTGCTGCTCGACCTGGACCTCCAGGTTGAACAGGTAGCCGACGGACTCCTCCTTGATGCCCTCCTGCATGGCGTTGAACATGTCGAAGCCCTCGCGCTGGTACTCGACCAGCGGGTCCTTCTGGGCCATCGCCCGCAGGCCGATGCCCTCCTGCAGGTAGTCCATCTCGTACAGGTGCTCGCGCCACTTGCGGTCCAGCACCGACAGCACCACGCGCCGCTCCAGCTCGCGCATGATCTCGGAGCCGAGCGTCGCCTCGCGGGCCTCGTACTGCTCGTGGATGTCGTCCTTGACGGACTCCGCGATGAACTCGGCGGTGATGCCCGCGCGGTCGCCCGCGGCGTCCTCCAGCTCGTCCACCGTGACCTTGATCGGGTAGAGCTGCCGGAAGGCGCTCCACAGCCGGTCCAGGTCCCACTCCTCGGCGAACCCCTCGACCGTCTCGGCGTTGATGTACGCGTCGATCGTGTCGTCCATCATGTGACGGATCTGGTCCTGGAGGTCCTCGCCCTCCAGGACGCGGCGGCGCTCCTTGTAGATCACCGTGCGCTGGTTGTTGAGGACCTCGTCGTACTTCAGGACGTTCTTGCGCGTCTCGAAGTTCTGGGTCTCCACCTGCGACTGGGCCGAGGCGATGGCCCGCGTGACCATCTTGTTCTCGATCGGCACGTCGTCCGGCACGTTCGCCATCGACATGACGCGCTCGACCATCTGCGCCTTGAACAGGCGCATCAGGTCGTCGCCGAGCGACAGGTAGAAGCGGGACTCGCCCGGGTCGCCCTGTCGGCCGGAGCGGCCGCGCAGCTGGTTGTCGATGCGGCGGGACTCGTGGCGCTCGGTGCCCAGCACGTACAGCCCGCCGAGCTCCTTGACCTCCTCGAACTCCGCCTTCACGGCCGCCTCGGCCCGCGTGAGCGCCTCGGGAAGGGCGTGCGCCCACTCCTCGATGTGCTCCTCCGGGTCCAGGCCGCGCTGGCGCAGCTCGGCCTCGGCGAGGTCGTCCGGGTTGCCGCCGAGCTTGATGTCGGTACCGCGGCCGGCCATGTTCGTGGCGACCGTGACGGCGCCGCGGCGGCCGGCCTGGGCGACGATCGAGGCCTCGCGCTCGTGCTGCTTGGCGTTCAGCACCTCGTGCGGGATGCCCCGCTTGGAGAGCTGCTGCGAGAGGTACTCGGACTTCTCGACCGAGGTGGTGCCGACCAGGATCGGCTGGCCCTTCTCGTGCTTCTCCGCGATGTCGTCGACGACGGCGGCGAACTTCGCGACCTCGGTGCGGTAGATCAGGTCCGCCTGGTCCTTGCGGACCATGTCGCGGTTGGTCGGGATCGGGACGACACCGAGCTTGTAGATCTGGTGGAACTCGGCGGCCTCGGTCATGGCCGTACCGGTCATGCCCGACAGCTTCCCGTACAGGCGGAAGAAGTTCTGCAGGGTGATCGTGGCGAGGGTCTGGTTCTCGTCCTTGATGTCCACCCCTTCCTTCGCCTCGATCGCCTGGTGCATGCCCTCGTTGTAGCGGCGGCCGGCGAGGATGCGGCCGGTGTGCTCGTCGACGATCATGACCTCGCCGTCGATGACGACGTAGTCCTTGTCGGCCTTGAACAGTTCCTTCGCCTTGATGGCGTTGTTCAGGTAACCGACGAGCGGGGTGTTCACCGACTCGTAGAGGTTCTCGATGCCGAGCCAGTCCTCGACCTTCGCGACACCGGCCTCGTGGATGCCGACGGTGCGCTTCTTCTCGTCGACCTCGTAGTCGCCGGTCTCCTCGATGCCCTTGAGGGGCTGGCCGGGCTCGCCCTTGGTCAGGCGCGTGACCAGCTTCGCGAAGTCCGCGTACCACTTGGTGGCCTGGTCGGCCGGGCCCGAGATGATCAGCGGGGTACGGGCCTCGTCGACGAGGATCGAGTCGACCTCGTCGACCACGGCGAAGTTGTGGCCGCGCTGGACGAGCTCGTCCTGCGACCACGCCATGTTGTCGCGGAGGTAGTCGAAGCCGAACTCGTTGTTCGTGCCGTACGTGATGTCGCTCGCGTACTGCTCGCGGCGCTGCGCCGGCGACATGTTCGCGAGGATGCACCCGATGGACAGGCCCAGGAACTTGTGGACGCGGCCCATCATCTCGGAGTCGCGCTCGGCCAGGTAGTCGTTCACCGTGATCAGGTGGACGCCCTTGCCGGACAGCGCGTTCAGGTACGCGGGGAGCGTGCCGACGAGGGTCTTGCCCTCACCGGTCTTCATCTCGGCGACGTAGCCGAGGTGCAGCGCGGCGCCGCCCATGATCTGGACGTCGTAGTGGCGCTGGCCGAGGACGCGCTTCGCGGCCTCGCGGACCGTCGCGAAGGCCTCGGGCAGCAGGTCGTCCAGGCTCTCGCCGTCCTGGAAGCGCTGCTTGTACTCGTCCGTGAGCGCACGCAAGTCGGCGTCGGAGAGGTTGACAAAGTCCTCTTCGATGGAGTTGACCTGGTCCGCGATGCGGTGCAGTTTTTTGAGGATCTTGCCTTCGCCTGCACGCATGAGCTTGTTGAAGACGGACACCGAGGTTTGTCTCCTTGCCGGTCGGGCCTGGCACTGTTTTCGTGCACGGGCACGGAGGGTGGGCCCCACCGCAACGGCCATCGTAAGCGAGGACGCGGTCGCGTCGGGAGGTCCGCACTGCCGCGGGGCTGGACTGCCCGGAAATGAGAACGTGCGAGGGGCACCGAAGGTGCCGGTATGGGCGGTCACTCTTCCGGAAACCCCTTCGCCGCGGCCGTCCTCCCACAGCAGAATCTCCACCATGGAACCGACCACGCTGACCACCCGGCGGCTCGTCCTGCGCCCGCACCTCCCCTCGGACACCGAGGAGGTCCACGCGGCGTGCCAGGACCCTGCGATCCAGCGCTGGATCCCCGTCCCCGTCCCGTACCAGTACACGGACGCGGAGGCCTACGTGGCCAAGGTCCCGGTCGCGTGGCGCGAGGACACCGAGTACAACTTCGCGGTCCGCCTCGGCGCCGACGGCCCGCTCGTCGCCACCATCGGGGTGGCCCCGCACGGCGCCCACGCCCACGAGATCGGCTACTGGGCGGTCCCCGCACACCGCCGCCGCGGCTACCTCTCGGAGGCCCTGCCCGCCGTCCTGCACTGGGCCTTCACCGAGGCCGGCTGCGTACGGATGATCTGGCGGGCCGGCGTCGGCAACGACGCCTCCCGCGCGGTGGCCGAGAAGGCCGGCTTCACCGTCGAGGGGCTCCAGCGCGCGGCCATGGAACACCGCGGGACCCTGCGGGACTGCTGGACCGGCGGCCTGCTCCCCTCCGACCTGGGCCTGCCCTCCCGTCTCCCGTACCTTCCCTCGCCTGTCAGTGGCCGGGTCTAGGGTGCGGTCATGACGACCGCCACGCCCCGGCCGCACCCGGCCGTGTCCCTGTCCGCCGACGAAGCCCGCCGCATCGCGCTGCGCGCGCAGGGCTTCCTCGGGGCCCCCGACCGGCGCGGCGGTGTCCGCGGCGTCCTGCGCCACCTGGGCGCCGTCCAGCTCGACACCATCTCCGTCCTGGCCCGCTCCCACGAGCTCGTCCCGTACGCGCGCCTCGGCGCGGTCGGCCGCTCCGACGTTGAGGCGGCGTACTGGTCGGACCACCACGCCTTCGAGTACTGGTCGCACGCGGCCTGCATCCTGCCGATCGAGGAATGGCCGCACTTCGCCTTCCGCCGCCGGGCCAACAAGGCGCGCGGCCACCGCTGGCACGTCCTGGAGGACAAGAACCGCTCGACGAAGACCGTCCTGGAGCGCCTCGCGGCCGAGGGCCCCCTGACCTCCACGGAACTGGGCGGGGCCAAGAACGGCGGCGAATGGTTCGAATGGTCCGAGACGAAGATCGCGGTGGAGTGGCTCCTCGACATCGGCGAGGTGGTCTGCACCGAGCGGCGCGGCTGGAAGCGGGTCTACGACCTCCCCGGGCGCGCGGTCCCCACCGCCCTGCTCCACGACGAGCTGGACGACCGCGAGTGCAAGCGCCGCCTGGTGGCCCTCGCCGGACAGTCCCTGGGCGTGGGCACCCGCTCCGACATCGCGGACTACCACCGCCTCAAGGGCCCCGACTTCGACGCGGTGGTCGAGGACTCCGGCCTGGTCCCGGTGGAGGTGGAGGGCTGGGACAAGCCGGCCTGGGCGGACCCGTCGGCCCTGGCGTCCGTCCCCCGCGGCCGCCACCGCACGACGCTCCTCTCCCCCTTCGACTCCCTGGTCTGGGAGCGCCCGCGCACGGAGCGGATCTTCGGCTTCACCCACCGCCTGGAGGCCTACGTGCCCAAGCCCCGGCGGATCCACGGCTACTTCGCGATGCCCCTGCTGGCCGGAGGCCGGCTCCAGGGCCGCGTGGACCCGGCCCGCGAGGGCACCACCCTGGTGGCCCGCCAGCTCTCCCTCACCACCCCGAAGGCCGCCCGCCCCATGGCCCAGGCCCTCCGCGAAGCCGCCACCTGGGTGGGCTGCGACACCATCCGCATCGACCGCGCCACCACCCCCGCAGAAGCCCAGGCGGTCACCGCAGAACTCGCCACGCTCTGACTCATCAGCCCCGCGGGGCAACTTCAGCCCCGCCGGCGTTTGAGGCGCGGGGTCTGGGGCGGAGCCCCAGGAGGGGTCCGGGCGCCGCCCGGGACCCCACCCCAGCCCCGCCGCCGCGGGGGGACCGGGGG
>NZ_JANAVF010000044.1 GCF_024213195.1 Streptomyces sp. TBY4
TCGTCACGGCGGAAGCCGCCACCGGAGGGACGCTCACCCCGGTCGTTCCCACGGAAACCGCCACCGGAGGGACGGTCATCACGACGCGGGTACGAGGGACGGTCGCCACCGGAGGGGCGGTCGTCACGGCGGGGGTACGAGGGACGGTCCCCACCACGGTCGTCACGACGCGGGAAGGACGGACGGTCGCCACCACGGTCATCACGACCGCCACGGAACCCACCACGGTCGTCATCGCGACGCGGGTACGAAGGACGCTCGCCACCGGAGGGACGGTCGTCACGACGCGGGTAGGACGGACGGTCGCCGCGGTCGTTCCCGCGGAAGCCGCCACCGGAGGGACGGTCGTCGCGACGCGGGTACGAGGGACGGTCCCCACCCCGGTCATCACGACGCGGGAAGGACGGACGGTCGCCACCACGGTCATCACGGCCACCGCGGAACCCACCACGGTCGTCATCGCGACGCGGGTACGAGGGACGCTCGCCGCGGTCGTCACGGCGGAAGCCGCCACCGGAGGGACGCTCACCCCGGTCGTTCCCACGGAAACCGCCACCGGAGGGACGGTCGCCACCCCGGTCGTCACGACGGGGGTAGGACGGACGGTCGCCACCGCCGGCCGGACGGCCGCCACGGTCATCGCGACGGAAGCCACCGCCGGAAGGACGGTCGCCGCCACCGGAGGGACGGTCATCGCGACGCTGGTACGAGGGACGGTCGCCACCGCCGGCCGGACGGCCGCCGCGGTCGTCACGGCGGAAGCCACCGCCGGAGGGGCGGTCGCCACGGTCGTCGCGACGGAACGGCGGACGGTCGCCGCCACGGTCGTCACGGCCCCCGCGGTAGCCGCCCCTGTCACCGCCGTCGTTGCGCCGAGGCTCGCGCTCCGGACGATCGTCGGGAGAGTTGGACATGGGTGTGACTCCTGTCTTCGGGGTACCGCTAGTCATTCTCGCGCAACCAACCCATGGCCGCGCTTCGGCGTAAAGCTCTGGAAAACAAAAAAGACCCCTGCTCCAGCGTTGAACGCTGGACCAGGGGTCCTTTGAAAAATTGTTCGGCGGCGTCCTACTCTCCCACAGGGTCCCCCCTGCAGTACCATCGGCGCTGAAAGGCTTAGCTTCCGGGT
>NZ_JANAVF010000045.1 GCF_024213195.1 Streptomyces sp. TBY4
CCGGGTGACCTGCTGGAGCCGCAGGCGGCGTTCCTCCGCGTCACTCAGCTGCCACGACGGGCCCGCCCATTCCTCCTCCTCGGCAAGCCGCTCCTCCAGCAGGACGTCCTCGTGGCGTTGCCGGGAGTCGACGAGCAGACGCTCTTCCTCCTCACGTTGGTGTTCTTCCTCCGCGCGTCGGAGTTCTGCTTCCTCGCGTCGGCGTTCTGCCTCCGCGCGCTTGCGCGCCGACTCCACCGATTCTTGGTAGTCGGCCTCCGCACGCAGGCACTCTCCGTCGACCCACAGCAGGTCGAGCACGAGGCCCTCGGCCCGGCGCTCCGGGCTGTACGCCACCATCTGCCGGTCGAAGACCCGGCGGAGGAAGTCGGCCAGCGGCATCGGGTCGGCCTTGACCCACTCCCCGCCGGCGAACCGGGCCAGCCCCTCCACCACGACGCACGTGTCATCGACCTCGCCCAGGCGCACCGAGGGCACCACACCCAGCCAGGCCGCCCGCCGGTAGCAGAACCACACCGAAGGCACCCCGTCTACGCGCATCCGCTCCGAGCGGCCCCGGATGTCGTCGGACGTGATCGCGGACAACTGCGCCTCCAGGGCGAAGCGCCACCGGCCGCCCGGATCACTCGCCAGCACATCCGCCCGCCAGGCCCCCTCCGGCCCAGACACCTCGTCGGCCGCAACCGCACCGGCCTCCTGTGCCGCAGTCAGCAGGACCCACTTCAGGTACAGGTGATCGGGCGACTCATTTTCCGCGGCCGGGCAGTCGTCCGGTGCACCGGGCTGGTGCGCGAAGTGTTCCACCCGGCGCGGTGACAGGCGGGCGTGCATCGGCCAGCCGCAGCCTCCGCACGTGAGCCGTGACGGCTTCACCTTGTAGACGTCGCCCCACGATCGGCCGCAGCCCAGATCGGGTAAGTACGACTGGAGTCGTCCCCACTCGGCGTGTTCAGCACGGAACATGACGCTCGCCCCCTCAAGTCCGGAACTGCTCCCAGCGCCCCGTGTGACTCGACCCGCGCGCACCCCTACCCGCCTCCTCGAAATTTCAGGCTGGGCACAGCTGTACGAGCTGGTCGATTGCCGGGTCAAGGACGGTCGCGCGGGGTCGGCCGGTCGGCCT
>NZ_JANAVF010000046.1 GCF_024213195.1 Streptomyces sp. TBY4
CTAGATGAGTCATTCCGAATGATCAGTGGTCGTAGGCGACCAGTGATCGTGTGACGGGCTGGCGGGTCTTGTGGTTGTGCCAGATCGCGGCGGCCATCGCGAGGACGCGCTGGGCGACGCGGACGGCGACGCCCTCGAAGGTCCGGCCTCCGTGCTGTTCCAGGTCGAGCTGACCTTTGAGGGTGTCGTTGACCGACTCGATCAGCTGCCGTACCGACTTCAGGAGGCTCTCGCCCTTGCGCTTCTTCTCGCGCTTGAACGACGGCCGCAGCAACTCGGCGCCCCGCAAGGCCAGATCGGCCTCGAACTCCTTCGAGGCGAAGCCCTTGTCCGAGATCACCAGCAGACCCGGCCGGTCCGTGACCGTCTTCGGTTCGCGGTCGAGCATCGCGGTCAGTACCTCCCGCTCGTCGATCTTCGGGCTCGCCAGGGCCCACAGGATCGGCATCCCGGCCGGGGTGCAGACCAGGAAGAGGCGAAGCCCCCAGAAGAACCGGCTGTGGCTGGCGCAGTACCCGTATCCGGCCCAGCCGGCCATGTCCGACCGCTTCACGGTCGGACGCGAGCGTCCGCATTCCACCGGGGTGGAGTCGACGATCCAGTGCGGGTCGAACCAGAAGTCCGTGTCGACGGCCAGCAGCCGTATCGCCTTCTTGACCAGCGGCAACGCGGCCCGCAGCCGCTTGTTCCAGCCCGGCTGCTTGGGCACGTACGGGAACATCGAGCCCAGGCGGGAGTCGACGAACCGCAGCCACCTCGACTCCGAGGTGAAGCCCAGCAGTGCCTGCGCGACAGCGAGGGTGACCAGCTCGGAATCCGTCAACCTCGGCGGTCGGCCCAGCCACCGGGTGCCTCCGATCTCGTCGTCGATCTTCACGTAGAGTGCGGTCAGCAGGGCGTCTAGGTTGTTCGTCACACAACGATCTTGGACGCCCTGTCTGCGTTCCCGAACACATCGTCAGCATTCGGAATGACTCGTCTAG
>NZ_JANAVF010000047.1 GCF_024213195.1 Streptomyces sp. TBY4
ACGTCACCACGGCCGCCGGGAAGTCCCGCACCTACAGCAGCGGCGAGGTCATCAACCTCACCCAGGTCATCGACCTCGCCGAAGGCGCCGCCACCCTGTGCCAGTCCACCTCCGAGACCTCCCTGGAGCTCGTGGACGAGTCCACCGAGCTCGCCGCGGACTGCGACGCCCTGATCGCCGAGATCACCGAGAAGGGCGTCGGCGCGAACCTGATCGCCAAGTGCGAGTTCCTCAAGGAGCAGCTCGACCTCCAGGCGGCGGCCGCCAAGAAGCTCCACGACCAGCTCGACGGCGGCGAGGAGGCGTGCCGGATGGCCTCGGCGAACGCCGAGGTCCGCCACGGCGGCATCTTCCGCGCGGTCGCCGACTCCCCGCTGACCAAGCCCGCCGAACGCGACTTCTACAACGCCCGATAGAGGAGAGCCGCATGTCTGTCACCGAATCCCTCAAGGACGCCGCGACCTACGTGGCGCTGCGCGCCAAGCTCGCCTGGCTCACCCACCAGGTCCACGCCCACGGCGAGACCGTCACCAAGCTCGCCGCCGAGGTCGACGAGACGGCCGAGCAGATGCAGGACGCCGCCGAAACGATGAAGGCGCTCGCCGTCGACGACGCGACCACCGCCGAGTTCGCGGACGCCGCCGTCACCATGACCGGCGCGAAGGAAGCGGCCGGCGAGTACACGGCCGCCGCCGACAGCGCGGCCGCGGCCGCCGACGACGCCAAGACCACCACCGAGAACGACCACGGGGGCATCGCGGACGCGGTGGACACCTCCCCCGTCGACATGGCCGAAGCCACCTTCTACACCCAGCCGTAAGGAGTGCAGGATCATGGGGCCGACCCGAGCACAGTTCATCCAGTACGCGCCCGCCGCCCTCGCGGTGGCAGCCGCAGCCGCCGGCCCCTGGTCCGCCATCGCCGCCGGAGCGGCCGGAGCGGGGGCGTGGGCCGTCAGCGTCTCCGCCCCCGCCCTGCGCT
>NZ_JANAVF010000006.1 GCF_024213195.1 Streptomyces sp. TBY4
TGGCCTTCGGCCACCCTTGACCGACCGACCCACCCCGAAACGCCACAAGACTTCCGGGATCCCCCCGGGGAACGGCCGGGGGGAGGAGTGGGGAGGAGCGGCCCGGTCGCGTGTGCGCAGCCCCCTCCGGCCGGTGGTCATCCACACACCGCCCCGGCAGGACCGTGACCTCAGCCGGAACAGACGCGCGGGGCGAGCACAGCATCCAGGGCCGGGCGTCTGGACACCCTTCCCGTGACCTTCGACCGCCACCACGAGCGTCAGGACGGCGACCACTACCTCAGAGTCGGTGGGCGCATCAGATCGCTACGCACTCTCGCTCGGCTTGGCGACTGCTGGCCGTCTTGGGCTGGGAAGCCGTTGAGGACGACCGGGGGCCCCTCGCAGCTGGCCGCGGTGTGGTCAGTAGGTGCTGGCGACAGGCCGCGCATTCAGTACCACGCAGACCTGGATCTCCGCATCGACAGCCTGCGCGAGTCGATCACTCCAGCCGGGCCGGCAGGTCGGTGAGGGCCTGCTTCTGAGCCGGGTGCGTGATCGGCAGTGGTGTGCCGATCGCCGCCCGCCGGGGGTGCCCGTAGTCGGTGGTCCGGGCCCCGACTGCGACTTCGTCGTTCCGTACTTGTGGACCGGCCCCTGTCCCGACTCGGGTCGGAAACAATTCTGCAATCTCTTGCGCAAGGTCTTGCAGAGCCTCCCCCTGGCACCTACGGTCGCTGCAATCCCCGACTCGGCCGTGACCGGTCCCCACCCGGTCCTGCGCCTCTCCGCCAGGAGGAACACCCCATGCCAACGCCTGCCCGCGCCGTCAGAGCCGCCGCCGCGCTGCTCTCCGTGTCTGCCGTCACCGCTGTGGCCGCCCTCGCCGTTGTCGGGGGGGCCGCGCCGGACGCCGTGGCTGCTGCCCCGGGTGAGAAGGGCGTCACCGCCGTCATGTTCGAGTGGCGGTTCGAATCCGTTGCGAAGGCCTGCGCGGAGAGCCTCGGGCCCGCCGGCTACGGCTACGTCCAGGTGTCGCCCCCGCAGGAGCACATCCAGGGGAGCCAGTGGTGGACCTCGTACCAGCCCGTCAGCTACAAGATCGCCGGGCGGCTGGGTGACCGTACCGCCTTCAAGTCCATGGTCGACGCCTGTCACGCCGCCGGCGTGAAGGTCGTCGCCGACTCCGTCATCAACCACATGGCGGCCGGGGACGGGGTGGGGACGGGCGGGAGTTCGTACACGAAGTACAACTACCCGGGTATTTACTCCGGTGGTGACATGGACGACTGCCGGGTCTCGATATCGAACTACGGGGACCGCGGGAACGTTCAGAACTGCGAGCTCGTGCAGCTCGCTGATTTGGACACGAGTGAGGAGTATGTGCGGGGGCGCATCGCCGGGTACCTCAATGACCTGCTGTCGCTGGGCGTTGACGGCTTCCGGATCGATGCCGCCAAGCACATGCCCGCCGCCGACCTCGCCAACATCAAGTCGCGGATGACGAACCCGAACGCCTACTGGAAGCTGGAAGCCATCCACGGGGCGGGGGAGGCCGTCTCGCCGAGCGAGTACCTCGGCAGCGGTGACGTCCAGGAGTTCCGGTACGCGCGGGACCTCAAGCGGGTCTTCCAGAACGAGAACCTCGCCTACCTGAAGAACTTCGGGGAGGCGTGGGGGTACATGCCCTCCGGGCAGGCCGGTGTCTTCGTCGACAACCACGACACCGAGCGCGGCGGTGACACCCTCAGCTACAAGGACGGGTCCGCCTACACGCTTGCGAGCGTCTTCATGCTGGCCTGGCCCTACGGGTCGCCCGACGTGCACTCCGGCTACGAGTGGACCGACCGGGATGCCGGACCGCCCAACGGCGGTACCGTGAACGCCTGTTACGCCGACGGATGGAAGTGCCAGCACTCCTGGCGGGAGATCTCCTCCATGGTCGGCTTCCGCAACTCCGCGCGCGGCCAGGCCGTCACCGACTGGTGGGACAACGGCGGCGACCAGATCGCCTTCGGCCGCGGGGCCAAGGCCTACGTGGCGATCAACCACGAGGGCTCGGCCCTGACCCGGACCTTCCAGACCTCCCTCGCGGGCGGGGACTACTGCGACGTGCAGAGCGGCCGCACCGTGACCGTGGACTCCGGGGGCCGGTTCACCGCCACCCTCGGCGCCGGGACGGCCGTCGCCCTGCACGTCGGCGCCCGCGGCTGCGGCACCGGCTCCACGCCGAGCCCGACCCCGACAGTCACCCCCACTGCTGCAGCCGGTGCCTCCTTCGCCGTCAACGCCACCACCGTCGTCGGCCAGAACATCTACGTCACCGGTGACCGCGCCGAGCTCGGCAGCTGGAACACCGGCAGCGCCCTCAAGCTCGACCCGGCCGCCTACCCCGTCTGGAAGCTCGACGTCGCGCTCCCGCCCGGCACGGTCTTCGCGTACAAGTACGTCCGCAAGGACGCCGCCGGGAACGTCACCTGGGAGAGCGGAGCCAACCGCTCCGCCACGGTCCCCGCCAACGGCAAGGTCACGCTGACCGACACCTGGCGCAACTGACCCTCCCGCCCCACCCCCTGTCCCGCACCCGAGGAGATCAGCCTTGATACGCCCCGCCCTCGCCGGCGCCGCGGGAGTGCTCGCCGCCACCCTGGCCGTGACGCTCCTGCCCGCCCTGCCCGCCGCCGCGGCGGTCGCCGCCAAGGCGCCACCGGCCCCGCCCTCGGACGCCAAACTGGCGGCCGAGTCCGCGCGGCACGACCTGACCCGGGAGCAGTTCTACTTCGTGCTCCCGGACCGGTTCGCGAACGGCGACCCGCGCAACGACCGGGGCGGCCTGACCGGTTCCCGGCTGGAGACCGGGCTGGACCCGACCGACAAGGGCTTCTACCAGGGCGGGGACCTCAAGGGGATCACCGACCGGCTGGACTACATCAAGGGGCTCGGCACCACCGCCATCTGGATGGCGCCGATCTTCAAGAACCAGCCGGTCCAGGGGACGGGCAAGGACGTCTCGGCCGGGTACCACGGGTACTGGATCACCGACTTCACCCAGGTCGACCCGCACTTCGGGACCAACGCCGATCTGGAGCGGCTGATCGACAAGGCGCACAAGAAGGGGATGAAGGTCTTCTTCGACGTCATCACCAACCACACCGCCGACGTCGTCGACTACCGGGAGGCGTCCTACGGGTACCTGTCGAAGGGCGCCTTCCCGTACCTGACCAAGGACGGGGAAGCGTTTGAGGACTCCGACTATGTGGGCGGGAAATTCCCCAAGACCGACGGCGACTCCTTCCCCCGCACCCCCTTCGTCCCCGAGGCGAAGAAGAACCTGAAGGTCCCGGCCTGGCTCAACGACCCGACGATGTACCACAACCGGGGCGACTCCACCTTCGCCGGCGAATCCTCCGACCAGGGCGACTTCTTCGGCCTCGACGACCTGTGGACCGAGCGTCCCGAGGTCGTGGAGGGGATGGAGAAGATCTACGAGAAGTGGGTCGAGGAGTTCGACGTCGACGGCTTCCGCATCGACACGGTCAAGCACGTCAACACCGGCTTCTGGACCCAGTGGGCCACCGCCCTCGACGCGTACGCGGCCAGGAAGGGCCGCAAGGACTTCTTCATGTTCGGCGAGGTCTACTCCGCCGACACCGCGATCACCTCCCCGTACGTGACCCGGGGCCGGCTGGACGCCACCCTCGACTTCCCGCTCCAGGAGGCGATCCGCTCGTACGCCGCCCAGGGCGCGGACGCCGGGCGGCTGGCCTCCGTCTTCGGCGACGACTACCGGTACACCACCGACAAGGCGAACGCCTACGAGCAGGTCACCTTCCTCGGCAACCACGACATGGGCCGCTTCGGGACCTTCCTGAAGCAGGACCGGCCGGGGGCGGGGGAGCAGGAGCTGCTGGACCGGTACCGGCTGGCCAACGAGCTGATGTTCCTCTCCCGGGGCAACCCGGTGATCTACTCCGGTGACGAGCAGGGCTTCACCGGCGCGGGCGGGGACAAGGACGCCCGCCAGCCCCTCTTCGCCTCCAAGGCGGCCGACTACCTGGACGACGACCAGCTCGGAACGGTGCGCACGCATGCGAGCGATGCTTACGATCCGGAGCACCCGCTCTACAAGCAGATCAGTGCTCTCGCGAAGCTGACGAAGGAGCACCCGGCCCTCCGGGACGGCGTTCAGAGCGAACGTTTCTCCGACGGTTCGGCCTACGCCTTCGCCCGCACCGACACCCGCACGCGCACCGAATACCTGGTCGCGGCCAACAACGCCACCGCGCCCCGCACCATCGACCTCGACGCCCCGGCCGGCGTCCAGTACGTCGCCCTCTACGGCGGCACGGCCACGCTGATCCGCTCCTCCGCGGCCGGCAAGCTGACCGTCACCCTCCCGGCCCTCGGCTCCGTGGTCCTCCAGGCCACCACCCCGGCCGCCAAGCCCACCGCCAGGCCCGCCCTCACCCTCAAGGCCCCGGCCCCCGGCGCCACCGGCACCGTCGAGCTCTCGGCCGAGGTCTCCGGCGACCCCCTGGGCCGGGTCGTCTTCGCCGCCCAGACCGGCACCGAGAAGTGGCAGGTCCTCGGCTCCGCCGACCACGCCCCGTACAAGGTCACCCAGTTCATCGACCCGGCCACCCCGGCCGGCACCCCGCTGCGCTACAAGGCCGTGGTCGTCGACTCCGCCGGCCGCACCGCGTCCGCCCTCGCCGCGTCCACCACGGGGCAGACCCCGCCCGCCGAGGTCCCCACCGCCACCCAGCGCGACTACGCGATCGTCCACTACAACCGCCCCGACGGCGACTACACGAACTGGCGCCTCTACGCCTGGGGCGACATCGCCGAGGGCGAGGCCACCCCCTGGCCCGCCGGCCACGACTTCACCGGCCGCGACGCCTACGGCGCCTTCGCGTACGTGCGCCTCAAGCCCGGCGCGAGCAGCGTCGGCTACCTCGTCATCGACAAGGACGGCACGAAGGACGTCGGCGCCGACCGCACCATCGACGTGACGAAGACCGGGGAGATCTGGCTGGAGCAGGGCAAGGAGCCCGTCCGCACCGAACGCCCCGCCTACCCGCCGCAGGACACGTCCAAGGCCGTCCTGCACTACCAGCGCCCCGACGGCGCCTACGAGGGCTGGGGCCTGCACGTCTGGACCGGAGCGGCGACGCCCACCGACTGGTCCAAGCCGCTGCTCCCCGTCCGCACCGACTCCTACGGCGCCGTCTACGAGGTCCCCCTCGCCGCCGGAGCCACCAGCCTCAGCTACATCCTCCACAAGGGCGACGAGAAGGACCTCCCGTCCGACCAGTCCCTCGACCTGAAGAGCAACGGGCACGAGGTGTGGATGCTGGGCGGCAAGGAGAAGTACCTCCTCCCGCAGCCCGCCGGCAGCGCCGCCGCCCTGGACCTCACCAAGGCCCAGGCCGTCTGGATCGACCGCGACACCGTCGCCTGGAACGCCCCGGCAGCCGCCGCCTCCCTCCAGCTCCTCGCCTCCCGCGAGGGCGCCGTCAAGGCCGAGAACGGCACCCTGACCGGCCGGGCGCAGTGGCTGCGCATGAACAGGGCCGAGCTGACCGCCGCCCAGAAGCAGAAGTACCCGCACCTGGCCGCCTACGCCGCCTACTCGATCGACCCGCGCGACCGGGACCGCGTCCGCGAAGCCCTGCGCGGCCAGCTCGTCGCCAGTGCCCGCGCCGCGAACGGCGCCGTCCTCGCCGCCACCGGAGTCCAGCTCGCCGGGGTCCTCGACGACCTGTACGCGACCGGCGCGCAGAAGGCGGCGCTCGGCCCGGTCTTCAAGGACGGCCGCCCCACCCTCTCCGTGTGGGCCCCGACCGCCCAGCAGGTGAGCCTCGAACTCGACGGCCGCACCGTCCCGATGCGCCGCGACGACGCCACCGGCGTCTGGTCGGTGCGCGGTGACCGCGACTGGACCGGCAAGCGCTACCGCTTCGCCGTCACCGTCTGGGCCCCGAGCACCGGCCAGGTGGTCCGCAACCTGGTCACCGACCCGTACTCCACCGCCCTGACCACCGACTCCGCGCACAGCCTGGCCGTGGACCTCGCCGATCCGAAGCTCGCCCCGCCCGGCTGGCGCGAGCTGAAGAAGCCCGCGTCCGTCCCCTTCACCTCGGCGCAGATCCAGGAGCTGCACATCCGCGACTTCTCGGTCGCCGACCGCACCAGCACCCACCCCGGCCAGTACCTGGCCTTCACGGACACCGCCTCGGCGGGCATGCGCCACCTGCGCGACCTGGCCGCCGCCGGGACCTCGTACGTCCACCTCCTGCCCGCCTTCGACATCGGCACCATCCCCGAGAAGCCCGCGGACCGCACCGAGCCCGCCTGCGACCTGAAGGTCTACGCCCCCGACTCCGAGGAGCAGCAGGCCTGCGTGGCGGCCGCGGCCGCGAAGGACGCGTACAACTGGGGCTACGACCCGCTGCACTACACGGTCCCCGAGGGCTCGTACGCCAGCGACCCGAACGGCACCGCCCGCACGGTGGAGTTCCGCCGCATGGTGCAGTCCCTGAACGGCGCCGGCCTGCGCACCGTCATGGACGTGGTCTACAACCACACCGTGGCCGCAGGACAGTCCGACAAGTCGGTGCTCGACCGCATCGTCCCCGGCTACTACCAGCGGCTGCTGGCCGACGGCTCCGTCGCCACCTCCACCTGCTGCGCCAACACCGCCCCCGAGAACGCCATGATGGGCCGCCTCGTCGTGGACTCGGTGGTCACCTGGGCCAGGCAGTACAAGGTCGACGGCTTCCGCTTCGACCTGATGGGCCACCACCCCAAGGCCAACATCCTGGCCGTCCGCGCCGCCCTCGACGCGCTGACGCCCGAGAAGGACGGGGTCGACGGGAAGAAGATCGTCCTCTACGGGGAGGGCTGGAACTTCGGCGAGGTCGCGAACGACGCCCGCTTCGTGCAGGCCACGCAGCAGAACATGGCCGGCACCGGAATCGCCACCTTCTCCGACCGCGCCCGCGACGCGGTCCGCGGCGGCGGCCCCTTCGACGAGGACCCGCGCGTCCAGGGCTTCGCCTCCGGCCTGTTCACCGCCCCCAACGCCTCCCCGGCGAACGGCACCCCGGAGCAGCAGCGCGTCCGGCTCCTCCACGACCAGGACCTGATCAAGGTCGGGCTCACCGGCAACCTCGCCGCCTACACCTTCACGGACTCCACCGGCCGCGCCGTCAAGGGCTCCGAGGTGGACTACAACGGGGCCCCGGCCGGGTACGCGGCAGCCCCCGGCGATGCGCTCGCGTACGTCGACGCCCACGACAACGAGACGCTCTACGACGCCCTGGCCTTCAAGCTCCCCGAGGGCACCTCGGCGGCCGACCGGTCCCGCGCCCAGGTCCTGGCGATGTCTGTCGCCGCCCTCTCGCAGGGCCCGGCCCTCTCCCAGGCGGGCACGGACCTGCTCCGCTCCAAGTCCCTGGACCGCAACTCCTACGACAGCGGGGACTGGTTCAACGCCATCCACTGGGACTGCGAGGACGGCAACGGCTTCGGCCGCGGCCTGCCCCCGGCGGCCGACAACCGCGCGAAGTGGCCCTACGCGAAGCCCTTGCTGACCGCGCCCGCACCTGGCTGCACGGAGATCGACGGCGCCGCCTCCGCCTACCGGGACCTGCTGAGGATCCGTACGACGGAACCGGCCTTCGCCCTCACCACCACCGAGGCGGTCCAGGCGGAGCTGGCCTTCCCCCTCTCGGGGCCCGAGGAGACCCCGGGCGTGATCACGATGACCCTGGGCGACCTGGTGGTGGTCCTCAACGCCGGCCCCACCGCGCAGACCCAGCGGGTCCCGGGCCTCGCGGGCACGGCCCACGCCCTGCACCCGGTCCAGGCCTCGGGTGCGGACCCGGTGGTCCGGCGGGCGGCCTACGACCGGGCGAAGGGGGAGTTCACCGTCCCGGCCCGCACGGCGGCGGTCTTCAAGCGGGGGTGAGCGGGGAAGGGCGGGTCAGCGAGGGGTGACCAAGGTGAGCTGATCCAGCCGCTTCTCCAGCAGGATCACCCCGTACACCCGCCCGTCCTTGCCCTCCTTGTTGGGGAACTCACCGACCACCCGGTAGCCCGCGGACTGGTAGTACGCGAGCAGCCGGGGGTTGGTGGAGACGCAGTCCAGCCGCGCCCGTTCGCGGCCGGTCCTGGCGATGCGCCGCTCGGAGTGTTCGAGCAGCCGCCGGCCGGCCCCGGCGGGCGCGGCCTCGCGTTCGACCATGAGCCGGTGCACGTAGCCGGCCACGGGAGGCTGGATGCCCCAGGCCTCCTCGTCGGACCACCACAACTCGTACGCGCCGACGGCGTGCCCGTCGGCGTCCGAGGCGAGCCACACCTCGCCCTCGCGCATGATCGCCCGGAAGTGCGCGGCGTCCTTGTCCCCGGGCTTCCACTGCTCGATCCCGTGCGCGGCCATCCAGCGGGCGGCCTGGTCGTACAGCGCCACCAGGGTGCCGGCGTCCTTCTCCTCGGCCTGCCGGAACACGATCTCGTCTTCAATGATCACGCGGGCATTATTGCGCGCCATTCGATCAAGGACGGTCGATCAACGCGGACCGGGCACCGAGGGACCGGGTTCCGAGGGACCGGGGGCCGAGGGGCCGGGTTCCGAGGGGCTGGAGGCTGAGGTGCCGGGGGCCGAGGTGCCGGGTTCCGAGGGGCCGGCCCCCGGGGGTACCAGGGCCACCAGCCGCCCCACCAGCTCCCCGAACGGCCCGTCCGCCGGCTCGTCCGCGAGGATCCGTACGAGGATCCCCGCCATCTCCGCGTCGTAGGCGGCGCTCACCGCGGCCAGCGCTGCGAAATCGTGCACCAGCTGCAGCTCCAGCTCGGCGCGCGGGATCCGCCGGCCGTCCAGCCAGATCAGCGCCGTCGACTCGGCCAGCGACACCCACGAGCGCACCACGAGCTCCAGCCGGGCGGGCGGAGCCTGCCGGTCGATGCCCAGGTGCGCGAGGATCTGCTCGTACGCGGCCTGGCGCACCTCGTCGATCATCGCGTTGGCCCGGCTGCTGCCGACCGCCGGGCCGCCCCGCATCAGCGCGGAGAAGCCGGGCCCGTGGTCGTCGACGAAGGCGAAGAACCGCCCCATGACCCGGAGCAGCCGAGCCCCGAGCGGCCCCTCCCGGGGCTCCACGAACCGCAGCGCGAGCTCGTCGGCCGCCCGCCGCAGCGCAGCCTCGTAGAGGCTCAGCTTCCCGGGGAAGTAGTGGTAGACGAGCGGCCGCGATATCCCCGCGGCGGCGGCGATCTCGTCGATGGACACATCGTCGGGCGACCGGTGGCTGAACAGCTCCAGCGCCACCCCGATCAGCTGCTGCCGCCGCTCCTCGACACCCATCCTGCGCCGCACCCCGGTTGTCATGCGGACACCCTACTGCGCAGCCCCGTAAGGGCCCCCTACAGGTCCAGGACCAGGTGGTCCGAGGCCGCGCGGGAGACGCACAGGAGCATGGAGTCCTCGCGTTCGCCGTCCGTGAGGAGGGTGTCGCGGTGGTCGATCTCCCCCGCCAGCACCCGGTGTTGGCAGGTCCCGCAGAAGCCCTGCTCGCAGGAGTACGGCGTACCCGGGAGCTCCCGGCGCACGGCGGCCAGGGCGGATTCCGTCGCCGCCACCTCCACGACCCGCCCCGAGCGGCGCAGTTCGACCGTGAAGGGCTGCGCATCCCCGCCCGAGGCCGCCGGGGCGAACCGCTCCAGGTGCACCGGGGTGCCCTCCGGCGCGGCCGCCAGGGCCGCCGCCATCAGCGGGGCCGGGCCGCAGCAGTAGACCGCCGTGTCCGGGCCCAGCGCACCGAGCGCGTTCAGGTCGGGGAGGCCCGCCTCGTCCTCGGGGACGACCGTGACCCGGTCCCCGTACGGGGCGAGTTCGGCGAGGAAGGGCATCGAGGCCCGCGAGCGGCCCCCGTAGAGCAGGGTCCACTCCGCGCCCGCCTCCGTGGCCGCCCGGAGCATCGGCAGGACCGGGGTGATGCCGATCCCGCCCGCGACGAACACGTAGGACCGGGACGGGACCAGCGGGAAGCGGTTGCGGGGCGGGCGGACCGGGAGCTCCGCGCCCTCCAGCAGCTGGGCGTGCGCCTCGCGCGAGCCGCCGCGGCCGTCCTCCACGAGCCGGACCGCGATCGTGTAGCGGCCCCGGTCGGCGGGGTCGCCGCACAGCGAGTACTGGCGGACCAGCCCCGACGGGAGCCGCGCGTCCAGGTGCGCGCCCGGGTCCCACTCCGGGAACTCCGGAGATTCCAGCGTCAGGGCCAGCACCCCGTCCGCGGGCTCCGTGCGCGAGACGATCAGCGCCGGGATCCACCGGCGCGACGAGTACCCCGAGACCGGGGTCTCCAGCGCGGGCAGCGGCCAGAGCGGCGATCCGGAGTCGATGCGCCGGCCGATCGCGCGCTTCGCCAGCCAGGCGGCGCCCGCGAACGCGGTCACCGTGAGGACGCGCTTCACGGGCGGACACCTCCGTCGGTGCCGTGGAAGCCGCCGTTGGCTCCGGGGGAGGAGGCCAGGTAGGCGACGGCCTGCGCCGTGGAGCCCTCCTGCGAGGGGTGGTACGAGCGCGAGAGGTACCTCGGTATCGACCTCAGCATGGCGCCCGTGGCCGGCAGGGTCCCCTTGCGGCCCGAGCGGTAGAACTGGCCCACCGAGGCCTTGGAGCCGGGCGGGAGCGAGGCGTCGTGCTCCATGAAGTAGCGCGATCCGCGCTGCCACAGGAAGACCAGGGCCGTGAAGGCCGTCGCCCAGGTGCGGGCCCGGCGGCGGTAGGTGCCGTCCAGGTGCATGAACAGGTCGAAGGCCACCGACCGGTGCTCGACCTCCTCCGCGCCGTGCCAGCGCAGCAGGTCCAGCATCATCGGGTCCGCGCCGCGCCGGTCCAGCTCTTCGGCGTTGAGGATCCAGTTGCCGAGGAAGGCCGTGTAGTGCTCGATCGCGGCGATCATCGCCACGCGCTCCATCAGCCACCACTTGCGGGGCGCGCCGGGCGGCAGGGTCCGGTCGCCGAGCAGCTTCTCGAAGAGCCAGTCGATCTGCGCCGTGTAGGGCGTCGGGTCCAGGCCCAGCCGCTTGAGGTGGGGGAGCACGTCGTCGTGCGCGCTCGCGTGCATGGCCTCCTGGCCGATGAACCCGACGACGTCCTCGCGCAGCCGCTCGTCCGTGATGTACGGGAGCACCTGCTTGTAGACGTGCACGAACCAGCGCTCGCCCGCCGGGAGCAGCAGGTGCAGCACGTTGATGGTGTGGTTGGCGAAGGGGTCGCCGGGCAGCCAGTGGAGCGGGGTGTCCTCCCAGGAGAAGGACACGTCGCGGGCCTTCAGATCGATGTGCTCCGACGCCACGGGGGCGGGCGACGCGGACGACGCGGGCGGCGTATTAGACATGGCGTCAATGTACTGACGGGTAAGAGCGAGGGAAACCCCTCTGCGGACACTTGTGGCGCCACACCGCCCACCCCTGTCCGTCTATCCGGCGCCCCCGGCCTCCGGGCCCGCCCCCGCCGCCGGGATGGGCTCCGCCTGCCAGTTGATGGGACCGGCGCCTCCGAGCGGGAGCCGCCCCGGGGTCAGGCCGGTGGCGTCCTTCACGGCGTGGCTGAAGTGCGCCTGGTCGTGGAATCCCGCGAGCACCGCCACCTTCGCCAGTGGTACGCCCCGCAGCTGGAGCCGGAAGGCGTGCGTCAGCCGCAGCACCCGGGCGATGGCGCCCGGCGGGTGCCCGATCTGCTCGCGGAACCGCCGCTCCAGATGACGCCGGCTCCACAGCAGCTGGGCCGCGAGCCGCCCGATCCGGATCCGCCCCTGGGTGCGGTGCAGTTCGTGCCACGCCAGCATGATCTCCGGCGCGATCCGTACGGCCTGCGCACCCCGGTGTCCCGCCATCAGCCGGGGCAGCTCCGCGTCGAGGATCGCGGCGCGCGCCAGCGCGTCGGCCTCCTCCAGCATGCGCGGCAGGTGGCGCAGACCGCGCGGCAGCAGGTCCGAGGGGTCGAGGTCGGTCTGGTGCCACTCCGACATCGGGACGCCGAACAGCCGGTAGGCGCCCATGGGCCGCATCCGGACGACCACCCCGCGCACGTCGCCCTCGTGGTCGGCGCGCACCGCCACCGTCGCCGGGAGGTCCACCCGGGAGGGGCTCTCGCTGTAGGTGCGCTCCCCGGCCATCCCCCGGGTGCGCACGGGTGCACCGAATCCGAAATTCACGGTGGCCACGGTATTGGGCAGCAGAATGCGTCCGCGACGCGTTCCGGCGCTGTAGGCATAGCTGGAATATCCACACACAAGCCCTTTCAGGTCGTTTCCCGGAAGGAATGCGTGGCTGGAATCCGGGACTGGGGTTGCGGGCACGGGTGTCCTCCTTCGGATGATCTTCGGTGACGCATGGTGCCTGTGTGGCGGGTGCGTCGAAAGTGCCTCGTCAGCCATCCTTTGAAGCGGACTTGACCGCTCCTTTTCGTGTCGCACATCTACAAGACCGGGCCCGCGGTACAACCCCAGGATTTCCCCTGCACGACCGAACCATCTGAATGCCGGAATCCCCGTGACTCCGGAATCAGCTGAAACGTGGAATTCGCAGATGAACCACCGATTTCAGAGGGGATAGGTCTCATGGCACCGCGCAGCACCTTCCTGTCGGCCGCACCCGCGAAGGCCGCCGTGGCCCTGGCGATGACGGCGCTCACCCTGTTCGCCGCGCCGGGCGTGGCCGGCGCCGCCTCGGCGCCGGACGCCGCCCGGCCCGAGTTCGCCGCCCAGGCGCGCGCCGCGGGGCTCGACGCCGGCCAGGCCAAGAGCCTCCAGAAGCGCGTCGACTCCTACCTCGGCAAGGAGAAGGGGAAGCAGGTCGCAGTCAACAAGATCACCTTGGACAAGGGGGCGGAGATCCTGCTGACCCTGCCGGGGGAGAAGTACGCCCGGGAGGTGGGCGCCCCCAAGATCGCATCGGCGGCGGCCGCGTCCGAGTACTGCGCCTACACCTACGTCTGCGCCTTCGAGTCCACGTGGTTCCAGGGCGACAAGAAGACCCTCTTCACGTGCAACACGCTCAACTACATCCCCTGGTCCGGGACCGGCTCCTGGATCAACAACCAGCGGGCCGCGCTCCGCGCGAAGTTCTACCGGAGCGACCAGACCATCGGGTGGATCTCCCCGGGCGGCTACAGCGAGGACGGACAGGCGCCCTGGGGCTGGGTCTACTGGCTCAGCCCCTGCTGAGCCACCCCGCACCCCCGGGCCCCTGACCCGGGCCCCTGACCCGGGCCCCTGACCCGGGCCCGGTCCAACCGGCTCCGATGGGTGGCGGGGGGCATCCATCGGAGCCGGTCCCCTGGCAGGGGTCCGACCACCGGGCGGGAGGGCCGGTCCTCCTTGCCGGGGGAGTCGGTCCCTTGGCAGGGGGGCCGTCCCTTGGCAGGGGGACCGGCCCTCCTGTGCCACCGGGGCCGCCCGACCGAGCCGGGCGTCAGCGCAGCACGCCCGCCTTCGAACCGTCCGTCAGCTTGCCCGTCAGTTCCACCTGCGCCCCCGCCGGAGCCTTCACCGCCAGCCGGTTGCCGACCGCGACCCCGCTCACCTGCCCGCCGCCCACGGTCAGCGAGGCGAACTGCGCGCTTCCCGCGGCGAGTACGTACCACTGCCCCGCCTTCGACTTCCACAGAACCCCGGCCAGCACCCGCGGCTCCCGCGGCCCGCACGCCGGCGAACCCTCCGCCTTCGCCGCCTGCGCCGCCAACGGCGCGCCCGGGGCCAGGAACTGCGCCTGCACCCGGTCCGCGGTGCCCTGCCAGGTCTCCGCCCGGGTGCACAGCCAGGTCGCCGTGCCGTCGCCCTCCGGCAGCGGCTGCTTCGCGTACGTCCACGCGTTGACCGTGCGCACCCCGTGCGAGCGCACCGAAGGCAGCAGGCACGCGATCCGCGACCAGTCGCCCAGCTCCGCGCCCTCCGTCACGTTCCGCTCGGCGCCCGGCGCCCCCGAGGTCAGCCGGGCCGGGGTCAGCTCGCCCAGGTCCGTGATCAGCCGGGTCGCGCCGTCGCCGGTCACCGCCAGTGCGCTCCAGCTCGTACAACTGCCGTCCGGGGCGGGGCTCGGCACCGGCGGGGTGACCCCCTCCGGGCTCAGCTCGAGCCCGGTCGGCGCCTCCGCCGGCTTCAGCAGGTCCCGCCGCGTGGCGGCCGTCACCCAAGGCGCCGTCAGATAGCGGACGTTGCCGTCGACCCGGCTCAGCACCAGGGCCGCCGCCGTGTCCGCCGAGGCGCCGTCGGTCCGGGCGAAGTCGAGGGCGGCGATGTCGGTGCCCGAGAGCGGTTCGGCGTACCGGGCCACGCGCAGGCCGTCGTACAGCAGGACCACGACGGCCTGGTCGACGGTCCCGGCGAACAGCAGCTGCGGGGGCCCCATCGGCGGCCCCGACGGGGTGCCGGGGGTGGCCGAGACCACCACCGACCGGCCCGGCCGGGCCCAGACGGCCAGCGCCCGCCGCAGCAGTGCGGAATCGTCGACGCGGTTGCCGCGCGCGGGCCAGCCGGAGTAGTCGGTACGGGAGGACGTGCTCCACACCGTGGGCGCGACCCGGAGCAACTGCCCGGGGTCCAGGGCCTGCTCCGCCGCCGCGTTCTTCGCGTAGAGCGGGGCGGCGGCCCCGTCGGCCCCCCACCCGCCGCCGGGCAGCGAGAGCAGCACCCCGCACACGGCGAGGGCGATCCCGGCGGCGATCCCGGCCCGCACCAGCCGCCGGCGGCGCAGCAGGTCGGTGGGCCGGGCCTGGAGCACGCAGGGGTCGAACTCGGGGGAGGCGAACAGCTCGTCGGTCGACGGGTCCCCGGACTCGGCGACGGCGGCGGCCGGGTTGGCCACCCCCGCCTCGGTCAGCACCCGCAGCACCTCGGGCTCGGGCAGCCGCTCCAGCGCCCGCAGGACGCACGCCGCCCGCCCGGGCCCGTCGAGGGTGGCCAGCCACTGGTCGAGGGCCAGCTCCTCGGCCCCGCCCGAGCGCGGGAACAGCCGCAGCCCCCACACCTGGGGGAGCGCCGGCGGCAGTTGAGCCCGCCGGGGCAGCGCGCGGAACGTCAGCGGGATCCCGGCCTCCAGGGCCGACCGCAGCACGCGCAGCCGTACGTACGCGTACCCGGACTCGGCGCCCGCCCCGCCCCGCTGGCCCGGAACCCCGCCCTGCACCGCCGCCTGCGCGGCGGCCGCCCCGTCCCGCCGCCCGCGCGGCAGGGCGCGCTGGGCCAGCGAGTGGGCGGTCAGCACCCGCCGGTTGCGCCCGAGCGCGGGCGGCAGCACCAGGTAGGCCAGCCGGACCAGCCGGGGATAGTGCTCGACGATGGCGGCCTCGGCCTGCTCGACATCGGGGGAGAGGGGGCGGGTGGCGGTATCCGGCGCAGTCACGTTCAGCAGAACGAGCGAATGGTCGGATGGTCACCGTTCCTGGCGATGCCGGTCTCTGTCGCCGATAACGCCGTAAACCGGCCTGGCCGGTTGTCTCCCCGAACGGTCTTGGGAGACGGGGAACAGCGCGAGCTGGTCGCTTCGGTCCCGGCAGGTCTTGCCACCCAGGTCGGGTGTGCCCGTGGTCCTCGGCGGGCTCGCGGTCCCTCGCGCCCTCGGTACGGTGACGGTCTGGCCGGTAGCTCTCCGCGCGACGATCCTCCGGTCGTGTGCGGTCACACCTGGCCGACGCCGGATCCCGTGTCCGAGGGCGCGCCTGCCGATCGCCGCGGCCGCCGCGTGGTGGCCGGTGACGGTCGCGGTCCTGGATTGTTGCTGGAGCGGGGGCTTCCAGTGCTGGGCGCCCCAGCGGCTGGTGTAAGCGGGGTCGACGGCGATGACGACGAGGCCCGCGTGGTGGGCCATGCCGGCCAGCCGGTTGCGGAAGCGCGCGGTGGGCAGGCCCGCGACGGTACGGCGGAACGCCTTGCCGCGCTTGCCACGCCCCATCGTTTCCCGGCCGGCGGCGCGGGCGTCGGCGAAGCCGAGGTCCTCGATGGCGAAACCGGCGCAGCAGGTCCACGGCCAGCAGTCGGGCGCCGGTCGCGGCCAGCTCGGCGGGGGTCGGGAGCCTTGTTTCCGGCATGGCCCAGGAGGCGTCGAGGTACCAACGCCCGCGCTCCGGGTCGCACACGATGTCGTAGCGGACGGAACGGTTGGCCGTGACCCGGTCCAACCACTCGCCCTGGCGATGATGGAAACTGGCGGTGCAGTCGAGCCGGTAGCGGCCCCGGGGTGCGTTGGCCAGGTGCCTGAGCGGCTCGGGCAGGACCATGGTGACCGTGCCGCCATCCGGGTCCACGGTGATCGTGTAGTTCCCGTACCGGGCCCCGGACTCCCCATCGGCGGTCAGGAACATGCGCCGCGCGTTCCGCCGTTCAAGCCACTCGATCTCCGTGAGCCGCGCGGAGGTGAGGTTGTGCCGGGTCTTCGCCAGCTTCCGGCTTCCGGCCACGATGGCCGGATGCCCGGCCTCGATCCGCCGATCCGCCTGGGCGAGGCGCGCGCTGAGAACCTGCCACCGACGCTGCTTCTGTGCCCGCTCGGCCTGGCTCGGGTATCCACGAACGCCACCGGCCCGCTGGCCACAGGGGACGGTCAGGCGCTTGCTGATCTTCGCGATGGCCCGCCGCAGCGAGGTCCGTTCATCGAACAGGCACCGCAGGGAAAGCTGGTACTGATCCTCCGACAGGCGAGTCATCGCCCCGGCCCACCGGGACGATGACATCTGCGTCAGCTCACGCTTGCGATCCGCCCGCCGGTTCTCCTTCGCCGGCACCCTGCCGATGCGGACACGCTCGGCCAGGTCGGCGCGGGCATGCCGGCCGAGATGCCCGCCGACCATCCGCAAGACCTCGGCATCGCGGACGGACAGACGGAGGCGCCCGCGGATACGCGCGCCTAGGGGTGCCGGCACGGTGAACGGTTCGGCCGGCGTGCGCAGCGGCCGCTTCCCCTGCCCTTCCCTACGCGCCATCGGCCACCCTCGTCCGATCCCCTGATGCGGTACCAGCGTTCTCCGGTCACCTTGACGTCTTCGCGAGGACCGTGCGCGCCGAAAGCACCCCGTGTTCACCCGTACGAGCTTGAAGCAGGCCGATCCTGACCAGGGATCAGAGGACGAGGCGGGCGCGCAGGGCCTCGACCGTGTCGTCGGAGATGCCGAGTCCCTCGCGCACGTACTTCTCCATCGAGCCGTAGCGCGTGTTCACCTCGTCGAGGGCGGCCTCCAGGTAGGAGGGGAAGACGCCGATCAGCGCCAGCGCGATGTCCGGGTCGCCGCCGGCCGCAGTGAAGCCCTCGATCATCGGGGCGAAGGCGATCCGCACCGCCGGGTTGACCGACAGGTACTCCTCCATCAGCGTCTCGTCGTCGGCGCCGAGCAGCGCCAGGACCACGGTCGCGCCCCAGCCCGTACGGTCCTTGCCCGCCGTGCAGTGGAAGAGCAGCGGCCCGGACTGCGGGTCGGCGAGTTCGGTGAGCAGCAGCCGGTACGCGGACTGCGCGGAGGCGGAGCTGACCAGGGAGCGGTAGAGGCTGGTGAACAGGGCCTGCACCTTGCCGCCGCCGAGGTGCTCCTCCGCCACCACCGGGTCGGACAGGATGTCCTTGAGCTGGGCGGCGGGTATCTTCCCGGGGCCGCCGTCGCCCGTGCTGTCGGCCGTCATCTTGTCGGCCAGGGCGTCGGCTATGAGCAGCCGGGCGCCGGCCGGCATCCGGTCGGGGTGCTCGCCGCGCTCGACTCCGGTGCGGAAGTCGATGACGGTACGGATGCCCAGCGCGGCCACCGCCTGGTCGACTTCGAGGTCGAGCCGGTCCAGCTGGCCGGAGCGCAGCACCAGACCCGGGCGGACGCTGCGGCCCCCGGCGAGCGGGGTGCCGCCGAGGTCCCGGAGGTTGGCGACGGTCTTGGCGGGGGTGACGGTCATCGTGGCGGCTCCAACGTGATCAGAGAAACGTGGCTCAGGACGAAGCGCGCTGGGTGACGCGTGTCATCCATATGATTTTCGGAGATTTCGCTCCGGATCGGTAATCGGCCAGGTGATCGGCCAGGTAATCGGTGGCCAGCGAGACCCCGATGCCGAGCCCCAGGGCCACCAGGTGCCCCGCGTCGGTGAAGGTCCGCTCCCGCCGCAGCACCGGCCGGACGGCGAGCGCCAGCAGCCCGGCCCGGGCGGTGGTGCGCACCGGCCCGCGCGGGAGCGCCGAGGTCAGCGCGCCGAGCACGGTGTTGAACCCGTAGCTGGTGCCCACGTCCACCGCCCGCCGGGTCCCGGGGCCGGCCGTCCGGCGGAGCACCCCGTACACCAGCAGGGTGGCCGTGACGTGCCCGAACAGGAACGCGGCCGCCGTCCACCAGGCCCCGCGGGCGTACTCGGCGTACCCGAGGACGGCCACCAGCAGGAGCGCGTACGGCAGCGGCATCGGCTCCTCGACGAGGAAGGCGCTGGCCGCCAGGGTCTCCCAGCGGGCGGCGTCCAGGTTGTCGGGGTTGGTGGAGCAGCGGCGCAGCAGCCGGTCCCGCGCCGCCGGATCCAGCCGCTCCAGGGCGTACGCCCCGAGCTGGACCGCGCCCGTGTACACCGCGCTCAGCGGCACCGTCGACGACAGGGGGTTCATCGGACCATGATCGGCCACGGGGGTGCCGTCCGGCGAGGCGGGGGGTCGTGGCAATATGCCCAGGTCATGTCACACAGCCCCGCGCCGATGCGCGCCACGCGGGCCGCGCTCTTCGCGGCGGTGGCCGTCGCACTGGGTGCGGTGGGGCATTCGTACATGTCCGGTACGGACCTTCCCGCATGGGGCCTTCTGTCGGCATTCGCACTGACCGGCGGCCTCGCCTGGCTCGCCGCCGGCCGCCGCCGCGGACCGTTCCCCATCACCGGCGCGCTGCTCGCCGTACAGGCGGTGCTGCACCTCGTCTTCTCCGCGTCGGCCGGGAGCGGCCATTCGGCGGGCATGGGCATGGGCATGGGTGCGGGCGCGGATACCGGCATGCACGGCACGGGCGGCACGCACTCCGCGCACTCCACGGCCTCCACGGGCGCCACGGAGTCCATGCAGGGCATGGCCGACATGCCGGGCATGGCGGGGATGGGCGACATGGCGGCCGGCCACGCCCACGACGGGCTCGGCATGATCGCCGCGCACGTCCTCGCCGGGCTGTTCTGCGCGCTCTGGCTCGCCTGGGGCGAAGCGGCGGTCTTCCGGCTCGCCACCGCCCTCGCGGCCGGGGCGCTGCTCGCCGCCCGGCCGCTCTCCCGGGTGCTCGCCCTGCTCCGGACGCGCGTACGCCTCGTACCGCCGGCGCGTGCGTTCCGGCCGGCAGGGTTCCGGCGGCCGCGCACCCTGCGCGGAGCCGTGCACGCGCACACCGCCGAGCGGCGCGGGCCGCCCGCGCGCGGACGGATCCGCCTCACGGCCCCCGGCCGTCCTGCCCGCGCCTGACCGAACGGCGCACCTCCCCGCTCCGGGCGAGGTGGCGAGACCTGGGGCCGCTCACCCATGTCTTCGCCAACACCTAGGACACCCATGTCTCTCGACGAGGTCGGGGAACTCCGCGCAGCGGACCCCGCCGCACCCGGAACCCCCGTACGCGAAACCGCCGCACCCGAAACCCCCGCGGCCGAACACGCGCCGCCCCGCAAGCCCGGCACCTGGGCCGCCCTGCGGCCGCTGCTCCTGCGCCTGCACTTCTACGCCGGGGTGCTGATCGCCCCGCTCCTGCTGGTCGCCGCCACCACCGGGCTGCTCTACGCCGGCTCCTGGCAGGCCGAGAAGATCCTCTACGCCGACCAGCTGACCGTCGAGCGCGTCGGCGCGAGCGCGCAGCCGCTCAGCGCCCAGGTCGCCGCGGCGGCGAACGCCGCGCCCCAGGGCAAGGTGACGGCCGTCTGGCCCGCGCCGGAGGCGGACGCCACCACCCGGGTGATCATGGAGAGCCCGGGACTCGCCGAGGGCGAGACCCTCACCGTGTTCGTCGATCCGTATACGGCCGAGGTCCGCGGGCAGCTCACCACCGTCGGGGACGCGCTGCCCCTGCGGGCCTGGCTGAGCGAGTTCCACGCCAGCCTCCACCTGGGGGAGTTCGGCCGGAACTACAGCGAGCTCGCCGCGAGCTGGCTGTGGGTGGTCGCGCTCGGCGGGCTCGCGCTGTGGATCGGCCGCAAGCGGGCCCGTAAGGCCGCGCTCGTCGTGCCCGACCGCAAGGCGACCGGCCGCCGCAAGACCCTGTCCTGGCACGGCTCCGCCGGCGTCTGGATCGTGGTCGGCCTCGTCGGCCTCTCCATCACCGGCCTGACCTGGTCGCGGTACGCGGGCGAGAACATCGGGGAGCTCAAGGACAGCCTCGGCGGGGGCACCCCGGCCGTGGCCGCCAAGCTCCCCGGCGCCCCGGCCTCCGACGCCGGCGGCGGCGAGCACGCCGGGCACGGCGCGGCCGGCGGCGAGCACGAGCCCGTGCCCGCCGCCGTCGATGTCATCGGCATCGACGGAGCGGTGGCGGCGGCCCGGTCCGCCGGGATCACCGAGTCGCTTCGGATCACCCTGCCCGCCCAGGGCAAGGGGTACGTCATCAAGGAGCAGGACAAGCAGGTGCCGGTGCACCTGGACGCGGTCTCCGTGGACCCCTCCGACGGCCGGGTCATCGACGTGCTCCGCTTCGCCGACCACCCGCTGCTCGCGCAGCTGACCCGCTTCGGCATCGACCTGCACATGGGCCTGACCTTCGGGCTCGCCAACCAGCTGGCCCTGGCCGTGCTGGCGGTCCTGGTGATGTCCATGGTCATCTGGGGCTACCGCATGTGGTGGCTGCGCCGCCCGACCAAGGAGCGCACGCTCTCCGTCGGCCGCCCCCAGCCGCGCGGGGCGTGGCGGAAGCTGCCGGTGACGCTGCTGCTGCCGCTGGCCGCGGCGACGGCCGTCGTGGGCTGGTTCGTCCCGATGCTGGGCATCAGCCTGCTGGTGTTCCTCGCGGGTGACCTGGTGCTGGGCTTCGTCGCGTCGAGGCGCCGGGCCGGGGCCGAGGCCGGGACCGAGGCCGGCGCCGAGGTCTAGAACCTGGAACACCGTCCGTGGGCCCGGGCCTCCTCCTGGGGAGGCCCGGGCCCACGGCGTCAGCCGGTCTTCCAGAGGGTGACTGCCGTGACGTAGTCGGGGGCAGGGCGGAAGTTCCCCTTGTTGGGCACGACCTCGGTGATGCGCAGCATCGCCAGGTTCCCGTCGCTGGTGACCGTGCACAGCACGGTGCCCTTCGTGAGCTCCTTGCCCTCGTGGAGCTGGTCCTTCGTCAGCTTGGAGGTCAGGGCGTTGGTGCCGACGGCGTCCTTGCACTCCTCCGGCGTACTGCCCGGGCTCTTGCCCGTGGCCGTCAGGAAGACCAGGCCCGCGTCGCTCCAGTCGTGGTAGGTGAGCTCCATCTCCTTGTCCTCGCCGATCCTTCCGTTCGGAACGACCTTCGGAGCGTCCAGGTCGACGTGGGTTCCGGTGCTGGAGGAGGGGGCGCGCAGGGTCAGGGGCTTGTCCTGGAAGACCACCGTGTACGCGGCCTTCGGCGGGGCGGAGGCGGAGGGGGAGGTCTTCGGCGCGGAGGAGGCGGAGGAGGCAGGGGCCGGGTCCGGTGATCCGGACACGGAAGCGGCCGGGTTCTCCTGCCGGGCGGCGGGTGCCTTCGCGTCGTCCCCGGAGCCGTCCTCGTCCAGCAGCCAGACCGTGCCGGCTCCCGCGAGGACGGCCACGACGAGGGAGGCGGCGACGAGCCCGCCACGGAACCCCTTCGGAGCCGGAGCCGGAGCCGGAGGTGCCGGCGTCGCCGCACTCGGCCGGGGCGGTCCGGCGGGCCGGGGCGGCGCGAACGCCGTGTCCGCGTCGTGCACCCCGGCGAAGGCGCCGGACACCCCGGTGCCCGCACCCGTACCGGCCGGGCCGAACCCGCCGGCGGCCGCTGCCGCTGCCGCTGCCGCGCCCGCGCCTGCTGCCGCGCCCGCGCCCGCGCCTCCGGCCCCGCCCGAGTCGAGGACCGTCGGCGCCGGCGGATTCTCCGCGGCCCGCACCCGCCGGGCGATCTCCAGCCCGAGCGGCTCCGGGAGCCAGCCGTCGAAGTCGTTCAGTGGCTGCCCGGCGAACAGTTCGCACATCGCGGCGAGTTCGTCCGTACCGATCCGCTCCGCCGGATCCGGCGTCAGGCAGCGCTCCAGCAGCGGCCGCAGCTCGGCCGGGTAGCCGTTCAGGTCCGGGGGCAGCCGGTCGGTGTTGGCGATCCGCACGCCGATGGCCGTGGCCCCGCCCTCCCCGTACGGATGCCGCCCGGTGGCGGCGACCGCCGCGATGAGCCCGACCGCGAACAGGTCGCTCGCGGTGGTGGTCTCGGCGCCCAGCGCGTGTTCGGGGGACATGTACTGCGGAGTGCCGATGACCCCACCGGTGCGGGTGAGCTGCGTACCGTCGGCGGCCCGGGCGATCCCGAAGTCGATGACGTACGGCCCGGCCGCGCCGAGCAGCAGGTTGGCGGGCTTGAGGTCGCGGTGCACGACCCCGGCGGCGTGGATGGAGCCGAGGGCCCGCGCCGTGCAGCCGATCAGCTGGAAGACGGCGGCCAGTGGCAGCGGTCCGTAGGCACTGAGGGCGTCGTGCAGCGACAGCCCCGGTACGAACTCGGAGGCCAGCCAGGGGAGGGGGCCCGTGGTGTCGTGGTCGAGGACCGGTACGAGGTGGTAGCCCTGCACCCGGCGCGCGGCCCGCACCTCCTGCTCGAACCGGCCGCGGAAGTCCGGGTCCTGCCCGAACTCCCGGCGGATCAGCTTGAGCGCGACCGGCTGCCCGCCGCGCGTGTGCGAGAGGTAGACGGTGCCCATGCCGCCCTCGCCGATCCGGGCGATCAGCCGGTAGCCGGCGGTCTCGCGGGGGTCATGGGGCTCAAGTGGGGCAAGTACGCTGCCGGTTCCGATGATCACGAAGGAAAAGCCTACGGCAGGGGCCGGGCCTGATCAGCGCGGATGTTCGAATAACTCCCCTTTGTCGCGGCTGCGTTGGCCGGCCCGTACTCCCCCTCGTCAGTACGGGCCGGCCGCCCCGCTCCGGTCCGCTCAGGGGGCGTACTTGTACCCGACCCGGCGCACGGTCTGGATCGCACCGCGGTGGGCGGCGCCCAGCTTGCGGCGCAGCCGCGCGACGTGGACGTCGACCGTGCGGCCGTCGCCGACGTGGCCGTAGCCCCAGACGGTGGTCACCAGCTGGTCGCGGCTGTGCACCCGGTGCGGGTGCGCGACCAGGTGGGCCAGCAGCTCGAACTCCAGGTACGTCAGGTCCAGGACCTCGCCGTCCACCTCGGCGGTGCGCTGCGCGGGGTCGATGCGGACCAGCGCGTCGCCGGCCGGTGCGGCCGCGGCGGGGGCCGGGGCGGCGGGAACGGACTGCGGGGAGAAGGCGATCGGCGGCTGCTGGTCGGCCGGTACGAGCACCAGGTAGCCGACCATCGGCGGCTGGCCGGGGAGGCTGGGCAGGGTGTGCTGGGGAGCGGGCAGCCAGGTGGCGCCGGGCGGGAGGAAGTCCACGACGCGGGCCACCTCGTCGCGGTCCACGGCCCGCAGGCGGTGGCGCGGACTGGGCGGGAAGCTCGGGTAGGTCAGGGGAGAGGTCGCAGCGGAGGCGGCAGAAGCGAAGGAACGGGTGTTCGCCATGAGTGGTCAGCTCTTTCACGCGGAGTGGTCGGCAGGAGACGTGCGGAAGTGGCTCGTCTTGTGTCGTACCGCGCAGACCGAAGGCCTGGGGGAGGTCGGTTGAGGTCCCGGAGGCTTTAGAGGGCCGGCGCGTTCTTCGCGCGGCAACACACCCGGTCGAAATCGTGATCCTGACGGGAAGGCCAGAACGGCTCGAGGTCGCTGCGACCGGTCGAGGGGTGCGAGTAGCTGGCCATGGCCCCATTCAAGCAGACGCGGGGCCGTCCGGGCACACCCCGTCTCACCTGATGGAGCGGAATCCCATATTCCGCGAACGCACTATGAACGGCCCGTCACAATCCCGACAAACCATCACCCGCCCAGTGGCCTGCGCCGCTCGGCTTCCGTCACGCGTATCGCATGTCGGGCGGAAACGTCCCAGCCCCACCGAAGCTTTCTACCCCGGTAGGTCGAGCCGCTCCCAGCGGAAGCCGCGGTCCCAGTCCTCTTCCCGGCGGGCCCAGAGCATCATCAGCTCCACGACCTCGTCCGCGACGCCGACGTGCGTCTGGAAGTGCAGCTTGGGGGAGCCCGCCCGGTGTTCCACCTGGTAGTCGCCCTCTCCGGTGGCGGTCCCCGGGACGGGCCGAAGCCCGCCTGGCCACGGGGGCTCGGCGGGCTTCGGGTGTTCAGGGGAGAGGGGCCGGGGTCAGACCAGGCCGTCCTTCTCCAGGGCCGTGCAGCAGGTGTCCGTGATGAGGCGGGTCACCACGTACGGGTCCACGTTCGCGTTCGGGCGGCGGTCCTCGATGTAGCCCTTGCCGTCCTTCTCGACCTGCCACGGGATGCGGACGGAGGCGCCGCGGTCCGAGACGCCGTAGCTGTACTCGTTCCACGGGGCGGTCTCGTGCAGGCCCGTCAGACGCTCGTCGATGCCCGCGCCGTAGTTCTTGACGTGGTCCAGCGGCTTGCTGCCCTCGCCCAGCGACTCCGCCGCGCAGATGATCGCGCGGTAGTCCTCGCGCATCGCCTTCGTGGAGAAGTTGGTGTGCGCGCCCGCGCCGTTCCAGTCACCCTTGACCGGCTTCGGGTTCAGCGTCGCGGAGACGTTGAAGTCCTCGGCGGTGCGGTACAGCAGCCAGCGCGCGATCCACAGCTGGTCGGAGACCTCCAGCGGGCCGACGGGGCCGACCTGGAACTCCCACTGGCCGGGCATGACCTCGGCGTTGATGCCGGAGATGGCGAGGCCCGCCGCGAGGCAGTGGTCCAGGTGCTTCTCGACGATGTCGCGGCCGAAGATCTCGTCCGAGCCGACGCCGCAGTAGTAGCCGCCCTGCGCGGCCGGGAAGCCGTTGACCGGGAAGCCGAGCGGGCGGGTGCCGTCGAAGAAGGTGTACTCCTGCTCGATGCCGTAGATCGGCGCCTGCGCGGCGAACTTCTCGGCGATCGGACGCAGCAGCGCGCGGGTGTTCGACTCGTGCGGGGTCATGTCGATGTTCAGGACCTCGCACAGGACGAGGACGTTGTCGCCGCCGCGGATCGGGTCCGGGCAGGAGAAGACCGGCTGCAGCACGCGGTCGGAGGCGTGGCCCTCGGCCTGGTTGGTGCTCGATCCGTCGAAGCCCCAGATCGGCAGCGCGTCGCCGTCCGCCAGGATCTTGGTCTTGGAACGCAGCTTCGCCGTCGGCTCGGTTCCGTCGATCCAGATGTACTCAGCCTTGTAGCTCACGGGCCCCATCCTTCGGTGCGTCGCTCCGGCGCAGACCCTGCGGGTGCTGCGCTGCGTCCTGCGGATCGCGTACGGCGGTTCACGTCCCTGTGGCTCGCGTACTGCGACATTCGTTCTGCGGTGTAGACCGCAGAGTGCCCGCTCGCGATTTCTCTTCCGTTGCCCGTGTGTGAACCCCGTGTTACCGAGGTTTACGCCGCAGGTGGGCGCGGTCGAGAGGGTTGGGGTCGGGAGGCCCGTCCGGGTGGGGCAGACTGGGCACGTGAGCATTTCGTACGATTTGACGTCCGCCGGAGATGCCGCCGCCGAGGCCGCTTCCGGGCCCCGCCCCCGGGTCGGGCTGCTGGGCACCGGCCCCTGGGCCCGCCGCACGCACGCCCCCGCCCTCGCCGCGCATCCCGGTTCCGAGTTCGCCGGAATCTGGGGCCGGCGCCCCGAAGCCGCCGCCGAACTGGCGCGCGAGTACGGGGTGAAGGTGTACGAAGACCCCGACGCGCTGTTCGCCGACTGCGACGCCGTGGCCTTCGCCCTCCCGCCCGACGTACAGGCCCCGCTCGCCGTGCGCGCGGCCGCCGCCGGCTGCCATCTGCTGCTCGACAAGCCCGTCGCCACGACCCCGGCCGACGCCCGCGCGGTCGCCGCCGCCGTCGCCGAGCACCGGGTCGCCTCCGTCGTCTTCCTCACCCTGCGCTTCGCCGAGCCGACCGCCGGCTGGGTCGAGGAGCAGGCGGAGCGCACGGGCTGGTTCACCGCCGCCGCGCACTGGCTCGGCGCGGTCTTCCCGCCCGACGGCGAGCCCAGCGCCTACGCCGACTCGCCCTGGCGCAAGGCCAAGGGCGGGCTGTGGGACGTGGGCCCGCACGCCCTGTCCGTACTCATCCCGGTCCTCGGCGACGTCACCGGGGTCAGCGCCACCCGCGGCCCCGCCGACGTGGTCCAGCTGGCCCTGCGCCACACCTCCGGCGCGGCCAGCACCGCCGTGCTCAGCCTCAGCTCCCCGCGCGCGGCCGCCGGAGTGGGCCTGGAGCTGCGCGGCACCGCCGGCGTCTTCGGCCTGCCGGAGTGGGGCAACGTCCCGGGCGCCTACGGGCGCGCCCTGGACGCCCTCCTCGCCTCGGCCCGCACCGGGGTGCCGGACGTACGGGACGCGGAGTTCGGCGCCCGCCTGACGGAGATCCTCGCGGAGGCCGAGGAGCAGCTGCCGGAGTGAGGCCCGGGGGCCGGGGCCGGGGCCGGCGTCGGGCAGCGCCGGCCCCCGCTACTTGATGACCGCGTTCGCCACGATGATGGCCAGCCCGATGGTGGCGTCGGCGACGCCGATGAGCAGGGCCGAGCCGAGCTTGTAGCCGACCCGGAGGGCCACGAAGGCGCCCCAGGCGAACAGCAGCGCCGTGTTCACGCCGAGCCCGATCGCCGTGACCCCGTGCGAGTCCCAGTCGGCGAGTCCGGCGACGAGCAGGAGCAGGACCGTGGGCAGGGTGGCCGCGATCATGGGCCACTCGTTCCACAGCGCCCGCCCGAGGATCCGCCACCGGTGTCCGGCGGAGCCGGGCTGATGGGTGCTCATGTGGTGCGCGTACCCGTGCGCGAGCCCGGCCGTGGCGGCGGTGACGAGCACCCAGCTGGCGTCGTAGAACGGGGTGTACTCCCCGCCCTTCTGGTCGAGCGCGGCGAGCAGCCCGGACGCGAGGACGGTGCCGTACACCCCGCCGAACATCCAGTCGGCGCCGCGCCGGGGCGGGGGGAGCCGGGGGAGCGGAGGCGCCGGGAGGTCCGGCGATGCCGGCGGTGCCGCCGGCGGGGCTGCCGACGGCACGGGCGGCGCGGGCGGCTCGCCGGGCGTGGTGGGCCACGGATGCTGCTGCTCGTTCACGATGGATCCTTTGGTGCGGTACGTCCCCTTTGTGCCGCCCCCCACCCTACGAGGCGCGGGATGGGGCCGGGGTGAAGGGTCCGGGCGGTGGGGTCCCACGGGCCCCCGCCCCGGATGGCGCGGCGCTGGAATACCGCGGATCGCGGGCGACTTGAACCCCGCATGGCAACTCTTGGACTCATCGGAAGCGGCAACATCGGAAGCACCCTCGCGCGGCTCGCCGTGGACGCGGGGCTGGACGTGGTCCTCAGCAACTCCAGGGGACCCGAGACGCTGGATACCCTGGTCGCCGAGCTCGGCCCGCGGGCCCGGGCGGCCACCCCGGCCGAGGCGGCGGCCGCCGGGGACTGGGTCGTGGCCACCATCCCGCTCGGGAACTACCGCGACCTGCCCGCCGAGGCCCTGGCGGGCAAGGTCGTGCTCGACACGCTCAACTACTACCCCCAGCGGGACGGGGTCTTCCCCGCCCTGGAGGCGGAGCAGGCCACCACCAGCGGGCTCGTCCAGGAACACCTGTCCGGGTCGCGGGTCGTCAAGGCCTTCAACAACATCTACTTCAAGCACCTGCTCGCCCTCGCCCGCCCGGCCGGCTCCCCGGACCGCTCGGCCCTGCCGATCGCCGGCGAGGACCCGGCCGCCCGCGCGTCCGCCACCCGCCTCCTCGACCTGCTCGGCTACGACGCGGTCGATGCGGGGGAGCTCGCCGAGAGCTGGCGCTTCCAGCGCGACACGCCGGTGTACGTCCTCCCCTACGCCGAGAACCCGGCCGGTCCGGGCGGCCTCGCCGAGGACCCGGGCGCCGTCGCCGACGCGGCGACCGTCCGCGCCGCCCTGGCAAAGGCCGCCCGCCCCGCGGGCTCCGCCGGATGAGGATCCTGAGGGTCGGAGCCGGCCGGCGGGTCTCGGGGCTGGTCGCACAAGTCCCCTGAGGGTGGTCTCGGGGTCCGGTCGGGGTGATCACCGATGGGCAACGCGCGGTGGACGGCGGAGTGTTGGTGTCAGACCCCACCGAGCCGCCACCGTGCCGCCTTCTCCAGGAGCCACCGATGAACGCACGCCCCCGCACCTTCCGCCGGATCGCCGTCACCGGCATCGCCCTGGCGGCCCTCGTCGTGGGTGCGGGCGCCCCGGCCGCGCTGGCCGCGCCCGGCGGGTCCGGCGGGTCTGCGGACTCCGCCGCGGCCGCGGTGCACGACCGGCGGGGGGCCGACCACGACCCCGCCGCGCTGCGGGCCCTGCTGGCCTCGCTGCCCGACGCGGTCTCGACGGGGGCCCTGGCCCGGCTGTCCGGCGAGGGGCTGCACACGCCGTGGACGGGGACCGGCGGGCCGGTCGCCGCGGACGCGGAGATCCCGATCGGCAGCGTCACCAAGCTGTTCACGAACGTCCTGGTGCTGCGGCTCGTCGCGGAGCACCGGATGGAGATCGATGCGCCCGTGCGCCGCTACCTTCCCGGCCTGATACCCGGTGCCTACGCCGAAGTGACCGTGCGGCAGCTCCTGGACCACACCGCCGACCTGCCGATGGTCGCCAGCGACTCCTCCGATCCGCGCACCGTGGTGCTGGAGACCTTCGCGAAGGACGCGGCCGCCCGCCCCGGCCGCATACCCGCCCCCGGCACGGCCCAGCAGTACAACGGGACGAACAGCTTCGTCGCGGGCCTGCTCGTGGAGCGGATGTCCGGCCGGAGCTACGAGGAGGAGCTGCGGCGCCGCATCCTGCGCCCCCTGGGACTGCACCGGACCCGCATGTCGGCGGATCCGCGGATGGCCCGGTTCTGGGCGGAGGGCGGCCTGGACTCCACCGCGGCCGACCTGGACCGCTTCACGGCCGCGCTGCTGGGCGGCAGGCTGCTGCCGCCCGCACAGCAGCGGCACCTGTACGAGGTCCCGGACGTGCCCAACGCCCCCATGAACACCTGCCTGTCGCCGCGGGCCTGCTTCGGCGCGGGCGGCCTGATGCGCCACGAGGCGGCCGGCGCCACGGTCTGGGGCAAGACGGGCTCCGGCCCCGGCTGGTCGACCGGGGTGTTCGCCACCGAGCAGGCCGGCCGCCGGCTCGTCTACGCCCACAACCCGAAGGCCGGCACGTCCCGGACCCAGCAGATCGGGCGCGTCGTGGAGTTCGTGGACGCGGGCTTCGCCGGCCTCGGCTAGGCCGTCGGGCCGGAGGTGCGGGAGAGGGCTTCGCGGACGGCCTCCTCCGAGCGGGCCACCACCGCCGTGCCGTCCTCGGCGGTGATGATCGGGCGCTGGATCAGCTTCGGGTGCGCCGCCAGATGGCTGATCCAGGCCCCGCGGGCCTCTTCGGTCTCCTCGCGCGGCAGCTCCCGTACGCCGGTCTCCTTGGCCAGGGGGTCCGAGGTGCGGGTGATGTCCCAGGGCTCCAGGCCCAGCCGTCCCAGCACCTCGCGGATCTCGGCCTCGGAGGGCACGTCCTCCAGGTAGCGGCGGACGGTGTACTCGGCGCCCTCCGCGTCCAGCAGGGTCAGGGCGCTACGGCACTTCGAGCAGGCGGGATTGATCCAGATCTCCATGCCCGGAAGCTTAGCCAGGGGGCCTCCGGCCAGGTCCTTTGTCAGTGGTCGCCGGTAAAATTCAAGGAGAAGGACAGGACGCCAACTTGCCTTTGGGAGGCTGTAGATGGCCACTGCCATGACCCTGCACACCATCGGACCCGTCAAGAAGAAGCCGCTGCCGGCCGGGCTGCCCCGCGAGTGGTACGAGAGCCACAACCGGCGGCTGAAGGCGATGCGGCTGGCGATATCGCTCCTCGACTCGGGCACCTACGACGCCCAGCGCGCCACCAACCGCAAGATCCGCACGATGGCCGTCCGGACGGGCATCCGCCGGCCGTCGAACGTCACCTGCAAGATGGTCCGCTCCTTCATCCGCGACGCCGGGTAGGCGGGCGGGCCTCAGTCCCCGGTCCCGGGTGCGGGGACCGGGGCGGGGCCCACCTGGGCGGGGGCCTCGATCTGCTGGTGCCGCGCCGCATCAGGTGCCGCGGCCGCATCGTGCACGGCGAGGCCGAGCACGATCGAGCCGTTGATCAGGGCGACGGCTCCGGCCGCCGCGATGACCGCGGAGATCCGCTGGTTGTGCTTGTACGGTGCGCGCATCGAAGGGGCCTCGGATTCCGTGCTCGAAGGGCTGGGAGGGGGTTGGAAGGGTTGGAAGACCCGAGCAAAACACGGAAACTTGCCCAAATGGGTGCCTGTCATCGTTTGGTCATGTGATCAATACGGCGTGGTCATCGGCTGCCAGGGGCGCTGCCGGGGCCGGGTCCGTTGTCGGCCCGGTCCGCGGACAGGGACAGGACCAGCAGGGCCACGTCGTCGCGCGGCCCGCCCCCGGTGAAGGACCTCAGGTCCCGCCACACCGCCGGGGCCAGTCCCGCGGGGTCCGTCGCCAGGACGGGCACGCGCGCGGCCAGCGGGTAGAAGTTCCCCGCCGCGTCGCGGGCCTCCGTCACCCCGTCCGTGTACATCACGAGCCGGTCCCCGGGGGCGAGCCGGAGCTCGGCCGGAGCCGCCGGGGTGGGGCCGGCCAGGCCCAGGCCCAGGGGAGGTCCCGGGTCCACGTCTACTTCCGAGACCGTGAAACCCCGTAGCAGCAGGGGCGGGGGATGCCCGCACGACACGATCCGTACGAGGTCCAGCCCGGGCGGGAACTCCAGCAGCACCGCCGTCGCGAAGAGCTCCGCGTGCGCCACCGACTCGGCCGCAGAGTCCGCGAGCAGCCGCCGGTCGAGCCGGGCCGCCACCGTCGTGAGCTCCGCGTCGTCCAGCACCCCCTCCCGGAAGGCGCCGAGCAGCGAGGCCACGGTGCCGACGGCGGCCAGTCCGTGGCCCTGGACGTCACCGACCAGCGCGCGCACGCCGTAGGGGCCGACCCGTACGTCGTACAGGTCGCCGCCGACCAGGGTGCCCTGCTGGGCGGCCCGGTAGAGGCCCGAGCAGCCGACCGAGCCGACCCGTTCGGGGACCGGCGGCAGGACCGCGAGCTGCGCCGCCTCCGCGACGGTGCGCACGCTCACCAGCTGGGCGTCGCGGCGTTTCCGGACCCAGGCGACCACCACGCTGAGCAGCCCGATCACCGCGACGGTCGCGAGGTCGGAGCCCCTGGCGTGGGCGATCCCGAGCGAGGGCAGGCCGACGAGGACCAGCACCACCGCGGCGAAGACGGCCGTCCCGGCGGCCCCGTAGGCGAAGGCGGCCACCGGGGGGAGCCCGGCCAGGAAGTAGCCCAGCTCGACGTCGCCCGGGGTGATGCGCTGGACGAGCACCAGCACCACGAGGGCCACCGCGGGCGCGAGGCGGGCCCAGCGCGGCGGCGGCGCCCCGCCCAGCCAGCCCGGTTCCTCGCGTCGGCGTCTCACCCCTCCACCCTGATCCCGGCACCGGAGGCGCGCACGCCGGGTGGCTCCTAACGGCGGCGGCCGCGACAGTGGTGGCGTGACGGAAACCGACAGCGGTGCGCAGGGGCCGGCGCACGCGGACCACGGGCAGAGCGCGGAGATCAGCACCCGGCTGAACTGGCTGCGCGCGGGGGTGCTCGGCGCGAACGACGGGATCATCTCCACGGCGGGCCTGGTCGTCGGCGTCGCCGGGGCCACGACCTCGCGCACGGCGATCCTGGCGGCGGGCGTCGCCGGACTGCTGGCGGGCGCGCTGTCGATGGCGGCGGGGGAGTACGTGTCGGTCAGCTCCCAGCGGGACTCGGAGAGGGCCGCGCTGGACCTGGAGCGGCGGGAGCTGGCGGAGTACCCGGAGGAGGAGCTGGAGGAGCTGACGGGGCTGCTGGTGGGCAGGGGGCTGAGCGAGCCGGTGGCGCGGGAGGCGGCGGAGCAGCTGACGGAACGGGACGCGCTGCGGGCGCACGCGCGGGTGGAGCTGGGCATCAACCCCGACGAGCTGGCCAACCCCTGGCACGCGGCGGCGGCGAGTCTGGTGGCGTTCACGGTCGGGGCGCTGCTGCCGCTGCTGGCGATCGTCCTGCCGGGCGCGTCGGAGCGGGTCCCGGTGACCGTGGTGGCGGTGCTGCTCTCCCTGACCCTGTGCGGGGTGCTCAGCGCGAGGCTGGGCGGGGCGCCTCCCGTCCGGGCGATCCTGCGCAACGTCGCCGGCGGCGCGCTGGCCATGGCGGTCACCTACGCGGTAGGCACCTGGCTGGGCACAGCCACCTGACCCCCGGGCCTCCGCCCCGGCCCCCGCTCCTCAAACGCCGGAGGGGCTGGATATCCCCCGTACGTCGGGCGGCAGGGGTGGCGTCCGGGAGGCCCCGCGCCCAGCGGTGCCCGGCCCGCCCGCGCCGTCGGGCCGTCGCCGGGCCCGGGAGGGGGGCCGCGCTGCCAAGATGGGGCCATGCGTATCGCAGTCACCGGTGCGACCGGGCTCATCGGCAGCGCCCTCGGGCGGTCACTGGAGGCCGACGGGCACGAGCTCGTCCGCTTCGTGCGGCGGGAGCCGGCCGGGCCCGGGGAGGCGCGGTGGGACCCGGCGCGCGGGTACGTGGACCCCGCCGGGCTCGCCGGGTGCGGAGCCGTCGTGCACCTGGCCGGGGCCGGGGTCGGGGACCACCGCTGGACGGCCGCCTACAAGCGGGAGATCCGCGACAGCCGGGTCAAGGGCACGGCCGCCGTCGCCGCGGCCGTCGCCGCCATGGAGGAGCCGCCGGGGGTCCTCGTCTGCGGCACCGCCGTCGGGTACTACGGCGACACGGGCGACCGGATGGTCGACGAGGACGCCCCGGCGGGGGAGGGGTTCCTCTCCGAGGTGTGCGTCGACTGGGAGGCCGCCGCCGCGCCCGCCCGGGCCGCCGGGGTCCGGACCGCGTTCGCCCGTACCGGACTGGTCGTCGCCGCCGAGGGCGGGGCCTGGGGGAAGCTGTTCCCGATCTTCAAGGCGGGCATCGGCGGCCGCCTCGGCAACGGCCGCCAGTACTGGTCGTACATCTCGATGCACGACGAGATCGCCGCCCTGCGCCACATCATCGACACCCCGTCCCTGGCCGGGCCGGTGAACCTGACCGCCCCCGAGCCCCTCACCAACCGCGAGGTCACCGCCGCGATGAGCCGGGTCCTGCACCGCCCGGCGGTGTTCGCCGTACCCGCGCCGGTCATGCGCGTGGTGCTCGGGGAGTTCGCCCAGGACGTGCTGGGCAGCCAGCGGGTGCGTCCCGCCCGGCTGCTGGAGTCCGGCTTCGTCTTCCGCCACCCGGGGATCGAGGAGTCGATCAGGGCCGCGCTGGAGGCCTGAAAGCCCTGCGCCATTCGGCCTGAAAGCCCTGCGGCCTCCGGCCTGAAAGCCCCGCGGCCTCCGGCCTGAAACACCCCGGGGCTCCAGGGGGAGCGCCCCGGCGCACACATGCGACCGCCTGTGAGCCGAATGCGACCGTCGTGCGACCGGAGTTGACCGCATCACCCGTAATGGTCCGCCCAACTCGGGTTCCGCTCGACCCCGTTGGGGGAAGGAGGATCCCCACACAGCCGGGCCGACCTCGGGGAGGGGCACGTGCTCAACAGCTCGCACGCACACGCACACCATGCGGACGTGGTCATCGTAGGAGCCGGAGTCTCCGGACTCGCGGCAGCGCACCACCTGATCGCGGCCGGGGTCACGGTCATCGTTCTGGAGGGCGCCGACGACCCCGGCGGCCGGATGGCCACCGAGACCGTCGACGGCTTCCGGCTCGACCGGATCGGCCAGCTCCTCAACACCGCCGCCACCGAACCGGCCCGCACCCCGGGCCTGGAAGGCCTGGTCCTCAAGCCCTTCGCGCCCGGCGCCCTCGTCCAGAGCGACGGCAGAACGCTGCGCGCCGGCGCCCTCACCCCCGCCCGGGCCCTGACCAGCGGCTCCCTCGAACAGGCCCGGATCGGCGCGGCACTCGCCCGCCTCGCCGCCCTGCCCGAGGAACGCCTCCTGGCCCGCCCCGAGCGCACCGCGCACGCCGCCCTGAGCTCCAGGAGCCTCGGTACGACGCTGCGCCCGCTCCTCGCCGCCCTCCTGCGCGACCCCGGACTCACCACCTCCAGCCGCGTCGCCGACCTGGCCCTGCGCACCTTCGCGCGCGGCCGCCTCGCCGTACCCGAGGGCGGCGCCGCCACCCTGCCCGGACTGCTCGCCGCGGGGCTGCCGCCCGGCACCGTGCGCACCGGGGTCCGGGTCCGCTCCGTGGCCACCAACCTGGTCACCACCGAGGAACACGGCGAGTTCAGCTGCCGCTCCGCGATCCTGGCCACCGGCGCCAGGGCCGCCGCCGCACTGCTCCCGGGCCTGCGCGTGCCCGCCTTCCACCAGGTGACCGTGATCCACCACGCCACCGGCACCCCGCTCCCGTGGGACGGCTCGCTGCTCCTGGACGGGGACCCGGACTGGCCCGTCGCCCACACCGCCGTGATGAGCGCGGTCGACCCGACGCGCGCACCCGTCGGCCGCAGCCTGGTCACCACCACCGTGCTCGGCCCGCCACCACCCACCCGTACGGTCGCCTCGCGACTGGCCCGGCTCTACGAGACCGCCACCCGGGACTGGGAGCTGCTCGCCGTCCACCACACCCCGGAGGCCGTCCCCGCCATGCCGCCGCCGCAGGACACCCGGCGCCCCGTCAGGGTCCTGGCCGGGCTCTACGTCTGCGGAGACCACCGGGACACCAACACCGTCGAGGGAGCCCTGCGCTCCTCCCGCCGCGCCACCGCCGCCGTCCTCCGCGACTTCGGCATCCCCGTCCCGACCGCCCCGGAAGCCGCCCTCCCGGTAGCGGCCTGACGGGTCACCCACCCGCACCGGCGGGGCTGATCTGCCCGCAGGGCAGAAATCAGCCCCGCCGGCGTTTGAGGCGCGGGGTCCGGGGCGGCGCCCCGGCAGCCGGCCCGCGCAGGGCTGCGACACCGCAACCACCCCCCCGGCTCCGGGGCGCAGCCCCAGCCGACCCGCAGGGTCAGGACAAGGCGGCCACCCGCTCCCGGTACCCCCGCACCGCCGACGCGTCCCGGTACGGCTCGAGCCGCCGCTCGAAGTCCCGTACGTACTCCACCGCCCGCACCGACCGCATCTCCATCGCCTGCTGCGCCGCCTCCGCGCCCAGCGCGCACGCCTGGTCCAGCTCGCCCAGCCCCAGCCGCGCAGTCGCCAGCACCACCCGGCAGAACAGCCGCGAGCGCGCGTACGAGGGCGCCCGCAGCTGCAGGGACCGCTCGGCGTGCTGCGCCGAGGCCCGGTACTGCTGCAGGTCCCGGTGGCAGTGCCCGAACTCGTCCGCGAGCTGCGCCTCGTCGTAGTCGCGGGCCCAGTGCGGTACGTCGTCCCCCGGCCGGGCCGCGCCCAGCGCCCGCTCGGCGCGCACCAGCGAGGCCGTCGACGCCCGCACCTCGCCGAGCACCGCGTGCCCGCGCGCCTCCGCCGAGTGCAGCAGCGCCTGCACCACCGGCGGCGGCCCCGAGCCCACGCCCTGCTGGGCCACCCGGGCCAGCTGCACCGCCTCCCGGCCGTGGCCGAGGTAGACCGCCTGGCGGCTCATGGTGATCAGCACGTACGCCCCGTACGGCCGGTCCCCGGCGGCCTGGGCCAGCCGCAGCGCCTGGACGAAGTACCGCTGGGCGAGCCCGTGCGCGGCGATGTCGTACGAGGTCCAGCCCGCGAGCCGGGTCAGATCGGCAGCGGCGGCGAAGAGCCGGCGTCCGGTGGTCTCCCCGTAGGTGCCGCGCAGCATCGGCTCGGCCTCGTGCTCCAGGTACCGCACCAGGGCCTGGCGGGCATGGCCGCCGCCGTAGGCGTGGTCCAGGGTGCGGAAAAGCTCGCCCACCGATCTGAGCGCCGCGATGTCACCGCCGGTCACCCGCTGCCCGGGCCCGCGGTCGATCTGCCGCTGCCGGGGCACCGAGGTCCGCCCGGTCAGCAGCCGGCCCTGCTCGGGGCGGCCCTGCTCGGGACGGCCGAGATCCGCACGGCCCAGCTCCGGTCGGCCCAGCTCGGGGCGGCCCTGTTCGGGAACGCGCGCCGCGGCCTGCTCCGCGCCCCGGCCGACCCGCTCGTCGGCCCGGCCGATCAGCCAGTCCCGGCTGGGCACCACCAGCCCGGCGGGGGTGAAGGCGATCTTGCGCAGCTCGGCGTGCGAGCCGGAGTCCTTGCGCCACAGGCCGCTCGCGATGTCGACGGCCTCCTCCGGGGTGGCCGCGAACTCCAGCCCGGCGTACACGGGGGCGCACGCGTCCAGCCCCAGGTCCTGCGCCGAGAGCCGCCGCCCGAGGCGCCGGGTGAACACCTCCGCGATCAGCGCCGGGGTGGTCCCGCGGGGCTGCTGCCCGCGCAGCCAGCGGGTCACGGAGGTCTTGTCGTACCGCAGATCGAGACCGTGCTCCAGACCGAGCTGGTCGACACGGCGGGCGAGCCCGGCGTTGGAGAACCCGGCCTCGGCGATCAGTGCCGAGAGCTGCCGGTTGGGGACACGCTGGGCAGGTCGTTCCGTCATCGGCTCCACGGTCTCCTGACGTGACGGACCGGAGTCCCGGCCCTGTGAACGGCGTGAATGTAGCGGCGAACCTCGCCCGCACCGCCCTCTCTGTCCCACATTCATCCGATCGTGTGCAGAACCGGTGGGTCTCTTTACGGACGGACCCCCTCCACCCGCGTACGCTGCGCCCCATGACCCGCCGGCCCACCGGGGAAGCTCCCCCCGGCAGCTGCGAGCGCCCCGACGGCGACGGCAGCCACGCAGAGTCCACGGCCCCGCCGAAGGTGCCCGAGCTGGCCGCGCCCGAGCTCACCGAGGCGGAGTGCCGGCGGTGCGGGACGTACATCGCCGGTCTCGACGGGCGCTACGCCTGCGGGGTCTGCGGCTGGGTGAACGACCACACCGAGGGGCACCGCCGGCTGCCCCGGGCGGACGAGGACCCGGACCGGCCGCCGAAGGGCCGCCGGCGGCCGAAACAGCTCCCCGGACCCCAGGATCCCGGGCCTTCCGGCCCGTCCGGTACGGGCGGCTGACGGGGCCGGCCGGGGCCGCCGTACCCTTGCCTGGTGCGATAGGTGCACACAGCAAGTTCGTCGGCAGGTTCAACGAGGAGGCGCCGCGGTGGCTGAGCTTGGGTTTGTCCGCATGGGCTTCGGCCCGGAGGCCGTGGAGTACACGGTGGCCTGGGAAGAGCAGCGCCGGGTGCACGCGGCCCGCTTCGCGGACGAGATCGAGGACACCTGCCTGCTGCTGGAGCACCAGCCCGTCTACACGGCCGGCCGGCGCACCGCCGACAACGAGCGTCCGCTCGACGGCACGCCCGTCGTGGACGTGGACCGCGGCGGAAAGATCACCTGGCACGGCCCGGGCCAGCTGGTCGGCTACCCGATCATGAAGCTGCCCCGCCCCGTGGACGTGGTCGCCCACGTCCGCCGCCTGGAGGACGCACTGATCCGCACGGCCGCCGAGTTCGGCCTGGAGACCACCCGCGTCGAGGGGCGCAGCGGGGTCTGGGTGCTGGGAGACCCGGTGGAGGAGCGCCCGAAGATCGGCGGCCTCTCGCTGGACTTCGACCCGAGGCTGCACGACGAGGAGTTCGACCCCCGGCTGAACGGCCCCGAGTACGCCCCGTCCAACGCCGGCCAGCGCCGCGAGGACCGCAAGCTCGCCGCCATCGGCATCCGGGTCGCCAAGGGCGTCACGATGCACGGGTTCGCGATCAACGTGAACCCCGACAACACCTGGTTCGACCGGATCGTCCCCTGCGGGATCCGGGACGCCGGTGTGACCTCGCTCTCCTACGAGCTGGGCCGCGAGATCACCATCGCCGAGGTGCTTCCGGTGATCGAACGGCACCTGAAGGACGTACTGGAGCAGGCGGAGCTGCGGCCCCGGGAGATAGAGCCGGCCGCCGGCTGAGCCCGGGGGAATGGGTCGGGCAGCCCACGGGTTGGCCGACGTAAGAGCGTATGAAATTACGGGCGTACCCTGGTGGGCGCCGAAGAATCGAAGTCACAGGGAGCCGGTCGTGTCCGCAGTCGCACCCGACGGACGCAAGATGCTGCGCCTAGAGGTCCGTAACGCCCAGACGCCCATCGAGCGCAAGCCCGAGTGGATCAAGACGCGGGCCAAGATGGGTCCCGAGTACACCAAGATGCAGGCCCTGGTGAAGGGCGAAGGACTGCACACGGTGTGCCAGGAAGCCGGCTGTCCGAACATCTACGAATGCTGGGAGGACCGCGAGGCCACCTTCCTCATCGGTGGCGACCAGTGCACCCGGCGCTGCGACTTCTGCCAGATCGACACGGGCAAGCCCGAGGCGCTGGACCGCGACGAGCCCCGCCGCGTCGGCGAGTCCGTGGTCACCATGGACCTGAACTACGCCACCATCACGGGCGTCGCGCGCGACGACCTGGCGGACGGCGGAGCCTGGCTCTACGCGGAGACCGTGCGCCAGATCCACCAGCAGACGGCCGGCCGCGAGAGCGGCCACACCAAGGTCGAGCTGCTCGCCCCGGACTTCAACGCGGTCCCGGAGCTGCTGGAGGAGGTCTTCGCCTCCCGCCCCGAGGTCTTCGCCCACAACATCGAGACGGTGCCGCGCATCTTCAAGCGCATCCGCCCCGGCTTCCGCTACGAGCGGTCGATGGACGTCATCACCCGGGCCCGCGCCTACGGCCTCGTCACCAAGTCCAACCTGATCCTGGGCATGGGCGAGGAGCGCGAGGAGGTCAGCCAGGCGCTGAAGGACCTCCACGAGGCGGGCTGCGAGCTCATCACCATCACCCAGTACCTGCGGCCCTCGCCGCGCCACCACCCCGTCGAGCGCTGGGTGAAGCCGGCCGAGTTCGTGGAGCTGGCGCAGGAGGCCGAGGAGATCGGCTTCTCCGGGGTCATGTCCGGCCCGCTGGTCCGTTCCTCGTACCGCGCCGGCCGTCTCTACCAGCAGGCGATGGAGAAGCGCGCGACCGTCTGAGGCGTGTGATGCGGGAGGTATGTGAACTCGCGCACAAAGTCTTACCTGTGGGTAACACCGCATCGATGCGGCCCCTAGGCTCTCCCTCGAGGAGGGTCCTAGCGGGCCGCATCAAGGTTTCATCACTGTTTGACCGGGGGGTCACGCCCTGGTAACACCAATCGGTGACGATAGTTCTACGCACCGCACACACGCTGACGTGAGCTCCGTGAAAGGGTCGACACCATGCAGGCCGCGCCCGTACGCGCCATCGCCATCCCGTCCTTCACCGACGCCGTCCGCGGCCTGGAGTCGCTGCTCATGAGCGGCGCCCGCCGGAACGCCTGGACGGCCGTCCTCGAAGACCGCCGCAGGGCCAGGGACCGGGTCGAAACCGAGCACGTACTCGAGGCCGCGGCGACCCGGACCGAGAAGGCCACGTAAACTTCGCTGCATGGCGAGGAAGTCAAACGCAGAGACTGCTGCGAACCCCGGGCGACTGAAGCAGATCGCCCTGACGTACAAGATGACGCGCAAGGCCGACCCGAAGGTCGGTCTGATCGTCGCGGGCGTGGGAATCGTCACCTTTGGTGTCTTTCTTGCGATCGGCTTCCTGATCGACCACCCGGTCTACCTGGGCATCCTGGGCTTCCTGGTGGCGTTCCTGGCGATGGCGATCATCTTCGGGCGGCGGGCCGAGACGGCCGCCTTCGGGCAGATGGAGGGACAGCCGGGCGCGGCCGCGGCCGTACTGGACAACGTGGGCAGGGGCTGGACCACCACCCCCGCCGTCGCGATGAGCAAGCAGCAGGACATCGTCCACCGTGCCGTGGGCAAGGCCGGCGTGGTCCTGATCGCCGAGGGCAACCCGAACCGGGTGAAGCCGATGCTCGCGAACGAGAAGAAGAAGCTGGCCCGGATCATGCCCGACATCCCGGTCCACGACTTCATCGTGGGCAAGGGTGAGGGCGAGGTGCCGCTCAAGAAGGTCCGTACGACCCTGATGAAGCTGCCCCGTGTGCTCTCCGGGCCTCAGATCACCCAGGTCAACGACAAGCTGCGGGCCATGGGCGACTTGCTGAGCAACATGCCGATCCCGAAGGGCCCGATGCCCAAGGGGATGCGCATGCCGCGCGGCGGAAAGATGCGCTGATCCGCTTTTCGTATACAACACAGAGGGGCGCCCCGGGCCGACGGCCCGGGGCGCCCCTCTGTTTCGGTCTCGCTAGATCCTGACCTGCACGGCGCGGCTGAGGCGGTCGTGCAGTCCGCGGCCGTCGCGGTCCCAGACGAGGGCCGGGATCAGCAGGGCGAGCAGGGCGGTACGGACCACCGTACGGCCGAATCCGAGCGCCCCGCCGTCCTGTGAGACGACCCGGAGGCCCAGGATCCGCTTCCCGGGGGTAAAGCCGACGGTGCCGACCGTCAGGATCACCAGGGCGACGAAGACCGCCAGGGTCCAGTTGCCGGAGCCGTTCCAGTCACGGCCCGTGATCAGGCCGTACGCGATCAGCTGGCAGGCCATCCAGTCGATGGCCACGGCGCCGAGCCGGCGGCCGAAACGGGCCACCGAGCCGGGCCCGTGCTGCGGCAGGCCGAGCTGTTTGCCGGGGTACCCGAAGTCGGCACCCATCTCCTCCGCGGCCTCGCGGGGGCCGGAGAGCCAGGATCCGATTGCTTGCCTCTTGTCCACGCCAACACGGTACCTGTGCCGCCTGACGCCGTTCCGGCGGGACCCTGGTTAACTTGTGCGAAACAAATGGGTCATGCTTGAGAAACCCCGTCTGCTTATGGTCGGGTCAGCGTGCGGCACCGCACTGACGCACCACTAGCTATAAAGCCCGCCCCTGCCCCGGGGCCGGGAGTAGGAGGAGTTGGATGTTCAAGAACGCCGACGAAGTGACGCAGTACATCAAGGAGAACGACGTCAAGTTCGTTGACGTCCGCTTCTGCGACCTGCCTGGTGTGATGCAGCACTTCACCATTCCGGGGCGGGCGTTCGACCCGAACGAGGAGCTGGCCTTCGACGGCTCCTCGATCCGCGGCTTCCAGGCGATCCACGAGTCCGACATGGCGCTGCGTGCCGACATCTCCACCGCGCGTCTGGACCCGTTCCGCAAGGACAAGACGCTCAACATCAACTTCTTCATCCACGACCCGATCACGGGCGAGGCCTACAGCCGCGACCCGCGCAACGTCGCGAAGAAGGCCGAGGCGTACCTCGCCTCCACCGGCATCGCCGACACCGCGTACTTCGGCCCCGAGGCCGAGTTCTACGTGTTCGACAGCGTGCGCTTCGCGACCTCCGCGAACGAGAGCTTCTACCACATCGACTCCGAGGCCGGCGCCTGGAACACGGGCTCCGAGGAGAACAACCGTGGTTACAAGGTCCGCTACAAGGGTGGTTACTTCCCCGTAGCCCCGGTCGACCACTTCGCCGACCTGCGCGCCGAGATCTCCCTCGAGCTGGACGCCCAGGGCCTCCAGGTCGAGCGCCAGCACCACGAGGTCGGCACCGGTGGCCAGGCCGAGATCAACTACAAGTTCAACACGCTGCTCGCCGCGGCCGACGACCTGATGCTCTTCAAGTACATCGTGAAGAACGTCGCCTGGAAGAACGGCAAGACCGCGACCTTCATGCCGAAGCCGATCTTCGGTGACAACGGCTCGGGCATGCACGTGCACCAGTCGCTGTGGGCCAACGGCGACCCGCTGTTCTACGACGAGGCCGGCTACGCGGGCCTGTCGGACACCGCCCGCTACTACATCGGCGGCATCCTCAAGCACGCCCCGTCGCTGCTGGCCTTCACCAACCCGACGGTGAACTCCTACCACCGCCTGGTCCCGGGCTTCGAGGCGCCGGTCAACATGGTGTACTCGCAGCGCAACCGCTCCGCCGCGATGCGCATCCCGATCACGGGCTCGAACCCGAAGGCCAAGCGCGTCGAGTTCCGCGCCCCGGACCCGTCCTCGAACCCGTACCTGGCGTTCGCGGCCCTGCTCCTCGCGGGCCTCGACGGTGTCAAGAACAAGATCGAGCCGATGGAGCCGATCGACAAGGACCTCTACGAGCTCTCCCCCGACGAGCACGCGAGCGTCCCGCAGGTCCCGACCAGCCTCGAGGACGTCCTCAAGGCCCTGGAGGAGGACCACGAGTACCTCCTGGCCGGCGGTGTCTTCACCCCCGACCTGATCGAGACCTGGATCGACTACAAGCGCACGCACGAGATCGCCCCGATCGCCCAGCGCCCGCACCCGCACGAGTTCGAGCTCTACTTCGACCTCTAAGCCGTGCCGTGCTGATGCACTGATCACGCGCTGATCCACGAAGCCCCGCCCCCTCTCCGAGAGGGGGCGGGGCTTCTGCGTGTTCTCGTGACTGGCCGGCGCCGGGGGCTCAGCGCATCAAGGGCATGGCGCCCGTGAGGTCGCGGAGGCAGCGGATGGCCAGTTCTGCGGGGGAGCCGGGGCCCGAGGGCGGGGTGTCCGTGGTGGACCAGAGTTCCAGGGCGATGCGGATCGCGTCCGTGGCGGCCGCCGCGAGGAGGCGTACGGCGAGGGGTTCGGCGTCCGGGCCGGCGAGCCGGGCGACGACCGGGACCAGGCGCTCCTCGGAGTCCTGGTTGACCCGGTACCAGACGGCCCGCAGGGCCTCGTCCGTCGTGGCGGCGCGCAGCAGGCCGCGGGTGACCTCCAGGCCCTCGTCGAGCGCCTGGGGCTCGGTGAGGGAGCGGGTGACGGCGCGCTCCAGGGCCTCGGTGAGGGGGGTGCCGGGGTCCTCCTCGGCGAGCAGGGCGCGCCAGGCGTCGCCGCCGCCCGCGAGCAGGGGGGCGACGGCCTCCTGCTTGTTGCGGAAGTAGCGGTAGAACGTGCGCAGCGCCACGCCCGCGCGGTGGGCGATGTCCTCGGCGGTGGTGCCGTCGGGGCCGTGCTCGGCGAAGAGTTCGCAGGCGGCGCGGGCGATGTCCAGCTGGGTGGCCGCCTTGCGGCGCTCGTTCAGCGACTGGGCTCCGGTGCCGGTCTGGGGAGAGTACGGACGAGGGGATCTCACCGGGGAAGGATACCTTGGGGGAGAGCGGTAAATGCATGTTTTGACAGGGTGGCAAAACGTGTCATCGCGGGAGTACGCTCCCCCTCATGAACCGTTACGAAGGACGTCGCGTCCTCATCACCGGCGGCGGCTCCGGCATCGGCCAGGCCACCGTCCACCGCATCCTTTCCGAGGGTGGCCGCGTCCACACAGTGGACGTCAACGAGGCCGGCCTGAAGGTGACGGCCGACCGGGCCGCCGCCGACGGGCACGCCGACCGCCTCACCACCGCGGTCCTTGACATATCCGACGAGGCCGCCGTCAAGGCGGGCGTGGCCGCCGCGGTCGACACCCTCACCGGGATCGACGTACTAGTCAACGCCGCGGGCATCCTGCGCTCCGCGCACACCCACCAGACCACGCTCGAGTTCTGGAACAAGATCATCGCGGTGAACCTGACCGGTACGTTCCTGGTCATCCGCGAGTCGCTCCCGGCGCTGCTGGCGGGCGACCAGCCGGTCGTCGTCAACTTCAGCTCCACCTCGGCGTCCTTCGCGCACCCCTACATGTCCGCCTACGCGGCCAGCAAGGGCGGCATCCAGTCGATGACCCACGCGCTCGCCGCCGAGTACAGCAAGCAGGGCCTGCGCTTCGTCTCCGTCGCGCCCGGCTCCATCGAGAGCGGCATGACCACCGGCACCGGCCCCGGCCTGCCCGAGGACACCGACTGGAGCCTGTTCGCGAAGCTCGCCCCGGCCCTCGGCCAGGGCTTCGCCGGCCCTCAGACGGTCGCCGGCGTCGTCGCCATGCTGGGCTCCGAGGACGGCGCCTTCATCACCGGTACGGAGATCCGCATCGACGGCGGCACGCACTACTGACGTACCCGCCGGGGCGTCAGCCCCTGAAGCGGTCCCACAGCCGGGGGAAGCGCTCCGCGAGCACGGCTTCGTTCTCGAAGTCCAGCGCAGCGCCCTCCGGCTCCGCCGCCTGCAGCGGGATCCCGAGATCCGGCGCGACGGCCCCGGTCAGCTGCTCGTACGCCTCGTCCGCCGCGTACCCCAGCTCCTCGCCGTCCCCGTCGATCTCCTCGTCGAACTCGTCGAGGAGCTCCGCGAGCTGGTCCGGATCGTGCACCCCGCCCTCGAAGACCTCCCGGCCCTGCCCGATCAGCCAGCACCGGAAGTAGTCGAACGCGTCGTCGCTGGCCCCGTCGAGCAGCACCCACGCCGCGCCCCACAGGTCCCAGGTGTACGCCCGGTTGTAGCGGGACTCGAAGTGCCGGGCGAAGTCCAGGACGGAATCCGGGTCGAGCTGCGCCAGCCGCTCCACGAGCAGCTCGGCGTGTTCCTCGGGGTCGCCCTCGGCGGCCTCGCGGGTACGGTCGACCATCTCCCAGAACTCCGTCTCGTCCATCACCGCTCAAGCATCACGGGTACGCCCCCTCGCCGCCACCGCGCGTGCCGCGAAAGGCCGGTCCAAGCCCCCCGCACGGCCGCATCCCCGGACCGGCCGGAGCCGTGGAGCCGGACCCGGGGAACGCGGAAGGCGGTCCGCTCCCGGAGGGGCGGACCGCCTTGCGGTCGTTCAGCGTGCCGGCCGGCCGGGCCGCCAGGGCCTACAGGCCGTAGCGCTCCCGGGCCTCCTTGATGGAGGACGCCGGTACCTCGCCGCGGCGGGCGAGCTGGGCCAGCGCGGCCACCACGATGGACTGCGCGTCGACACCGAAGTGGCGGCGGGCGCCCTCGCGGGTGTCGGAGAGGCCGAAGCCGTCCGTGCCCAGCGAGGTGTAGTCCTGCTCGACCCACTGGCTGATCTGGTCCGGGACCTGACGCATCCAGTCGGAGACGGCGAGCACCGGGCTGGTGACGCCCTCCAGGGCGCGGGTGACGAACGGGGTGCGCATCTCTCCTCGCAGCAGCGCCTCGTCGCACTCCAGCGCGTCGCGGCGCAGCTCGCCCCAGGAGGTGGCGGACCAGACGTCGGCGGCCACGTTCCAGTCGGCGGCGAGCAGCTTCTGCGCGTCGAGGGCCCAGTGGATGGCCGTACCGGAGGCCATCAGCTGGATCTTCGGGGCGTCGGCGGCCGGGGCCGCCTCCGCCAGGTCCGCCGCCGTGTTGAAGCGGTAGAGACCGCGCAGGATGCCCTCTTCCACGCCCTCGGGCATGGCCGGCTGCGGCTTCGGCTCGTTGTAGACCGTCAGGTAGTAGAAGACGTCTTCCGGCTTCTCGCCGTACATCCGGCGCAGACCGTCCTTGACGATCACCGCGATCTCGTACGCGAAGGCCGGGTCGTAGTTGAGCGACGCCGGGTTCGTGGACGCGATCAGGTGCGAGTGGCCGTCCGCGTGCTGCAGGCCCTCACCGGTCAGGGTGGTGCGGCCGGCGGTGGCGCCGACGATGAAGCCCTTGCCGAGCTGGTCGGCGAGCTGCCACATCTGGTCGGCGGTGCGCTGCCAGCCGAACATCGAGTAGAAGATGTAGAACGGGATCATCGGCTCGCCGTGCGTCGCGTACGACGTGCAGGCGGCGATGAAGTCGGCCATGGCGCCGGCCTCGGTGATCCCCTCGTTGAGGATCTGGCCGTCCTTGGCTTCCTTGTAGTACATGAGCTGGTCGCGGTCGACCGGCTCGTACGTCTGGCCCAGCGGCGAGTAGATGCCGGCCGACGGGAAGAGGGACTCCATACCGAAGGTGCGGGCCTCGTCGGGGACGATCGGAACCCAGCGCTTGCCGGTCTCCTTGTCCCGCATCAGGTCCTTGACGAGCCGGACGAAGGCCATGGTGGTGGCCATCTCCTGCTTGCCGGAGCCCTTGAGCAGCGGGGCGAAGGAACGGTCCGCCGGGGCCGGCAGGGCCACGTGCTTGACCTTGCGGGCCGGGGCCGGGCCGCCGAGCGCCGCGCGGCGCTCGTTCAGGTACTGGACCTCGGGGCTGTTCGCGCCCGGGTGGCCGTACGGGACCTGGCCGTCGGCGAAGGCGCTGTCCGGGATCGGGAGGCCAAGGAGGTCACGCATGTCCTTGAACTCGTCGATCGTCAGCTTCTTCATCTGGTGGTTCGCGTTCTTCGACTCGAACCCGGCGCCCAGCGTGTAGCCCTTGACGGTCTGCGCGAGGATGACCGTCGGCGCACCCTTGTGCTCCAGCGCGGCCTTGTACGCGGCGTAGACCTTGCGGGGCTCGTGGCCGCCGCGGGAGCTGTGGAAGCACTCGGCGATCTTCGCGTCGGAGAGCACGCCGGCCAGCTGCACGAGCTCGGCGTTGGCGCCGAAGAAGTGCTGGCGGATGTAGGCCACGTCGCGGGTCGCGTACGTCTGGAACTGCGCGTCGGGTACCTCGCGCAGGCGGCGTACCAGGGCGCCCGTGGTGTCGAGCTGGAACAGCTCGTCCCAGGCGGAGCCCCACAGCGACTTGATGACGTTCCAGCCGGCGCCGCGGAACTGGGCTTCCAGCTCCTGGACCACGCGGAAGTTGGCGCGGACCGGACCGTCGAGGCGCTGCAGGTTGCAGTTGATGACGAAGGTCAGGTTGTCGAGCTGCTCGCGGGAGGCGAGGGCCAGGGCGGCGGTCGACTCGGGCTCGTCCATCTCGCCGTCGCCCAGGAAGGCCCAGACGTGCGAGTTGGCGGTGTCCTTGATGCTCCGGTTCTGCAGGTAGCGGTTGAAGCGCGCCTGGTAGATCGCGGAGAGCGGGCCGAGGCCCATGGACACCGTCGGGAACTCCCACAGCCACGGCAGGCGCCGCGGGTGCGGGTAGGACGGCAGGCCGTTGCCGCCGGCCTCCTGGCGGAAGTTGTCGAGCTGCTGCTCGGAGACGCGCCCGTCGAGGAAGGCGCGGGCGTAGATGCCGGGGGAGGCGTGGCCCTGGATGTAGAGCTGGTCGCCCGATCCGTCGGCCTCCTTCCCGCGGAAGAAGTGCTGGAAGCCGGTCTCGTACAGCCACGCGGCGGAGGCGAAGGTGGCGATGTGGCCGCCGACGCCGTACTTGGAGCCGCGGGTCACCATGGCGGCCGCGTTCCAGCGGTTCCACGCGGTGATGCGGGCTTCCATCGCCTCGTCACCGGGGAACTCCGGCTCCGCGGCGGTGGGGATGGTGTTGACGTAGTCCGTCTCGAGCAGCTTCGGCAGCGCGAGGCCGGCGGCCTCGGCGTGCTGAAGGGTGCGACGGAGCAGGTATTCGGCGCGGCGCGTACCGGCGGCCTTGGCGACTGCGTCGAGGGAGGCCGCCCATTCGGCGGTCTCCTCGGTGTCGCGGTCCGGGAGCTGGTCGAGCTCGCTCGGAAGCTTTCCTACGGGGTCGGACATCGGTGTGCGCCGCCTTCCGGACAAAGGAGAGGTGGTGAAGAAATCCCTGACGGGCAGGACAGGGTCGTTGGACCCGGGTGGGGTCCGCGGATGACTGTAAGGCGCTGATCGATGATCGATCAAATAAAAGTGACAAAGAAACGTCGATACGACAAAAGTCGGCACCGGGTGCCATGAAAACGGGCACCCGGTGCCGGGTAAATCGGGGCGAAACGGGCGATGGAGCGCGTCTCGAGGGGCGAGATCAAGCCCGGGGCGCGCACCCCAGGACGTGCCGCTTCACGAGCAGGCCGATCTCCGGGTCCTGGTTGCGGAAGGCGTCCACCAGGGCTTCGTGCTCTTCGGCGTAGGACTTCTGGACGGTTCCCAGCCACCGGATGGACAGGGCCGTGAAGACCTCGATGCCCAGGGACTCCCAGGTGTGCAGCAGCACGCTGTTCCCGGCCGCCCGCACCATCTCCCGGTGGAAGCCCACCGTGTGCCGCACCTGGGCCGTGCCGTCCGCGCTGCGGTCGGCCTCCCACAGGGCCGCCACGTGCGGCTCCAGGGCCGTGCAGTCGGCCGCCAGCCGGGGCGCGGCCAGCTCGGCCGCGATCTGCTCCAGGCCCGCCCGGACCGGATAGATCTCCTCCAGGTCCGCCGCGGACAGGTTCCGTACGCGCACGCCCTTGTTCGGCGCCGACTCGATCAGCCGCAGCGTCTCCAGCTCGCGCAGGGCCTCGCGCACGGGGGTCTGGCTGACCTCCAGCTCCACCGCGATCCGGCGCTCCACGATCCGCTCGCCGGGCTTCCAGCGTCCGCTGACGATCCCCTCCACGATGTGCTCGCGGATCTGCTCGCGCAGCGAGTGCACGACGGGTGGGGTGATCATCGGGGCTTCATCTCCTGTGGGGATCGCACGGGTCGATGCGTAGACAATACGGCGGTGTCGGCCCGGTGAGCTGCGTTCCCGGCGGTGGCCCCGGGTGAGGCTGGTTACAAGGGCCGGGGGCCGGACGCGGCGCGAATGCTCCGGATGAGGGTGCACAGGACCTCGCCGTGCCCCGGGTGGCGCTCGTTGACGGACCTGATCTCCTCAATGGCCCTTTCCCTTTCGGTGACTTCATGGGGGTGCCACGGGTCGTCGAGCAACCTCCCGTTCGCGAGCGCGAGCGCGAGGCGCCCGTGGGCCTGGCCCGTGAACGCCTCGCGGTGGACCGTGAACTCCAGGAAGCCGATGGCGAGGAGGATCACGGGAGCCGGCTCCTCCGGCGTGGCCAGGAGCCGCTGGCACCGGCTGCGCAGCGCGCCGCGGTCCATGACGTACTGGTACGCCGCATCGATCCCGTCGGCGCGCGCCAGGACGGCCAGCGCGAAGTGCTCGGCCTGCCGGCGGCCCTTGAGGTCGGACTCGAGGAGGTCGACGGCCCGGTCGCTCAGCAGGAACTCGGCATGCGCCGCAAGGTAGTTGTGGGACTCCTCCCAGGTCGGGAGCGCCTTCCAGGTCTCCACGCATTCGCGCGTGAGGTACGGGAAGAAGGCGGTGTCGGGATCCCTGGAGGCCGACTCCCGGGCGACGCGGAGGAGGGCTGCGGCGGGCCTGTGGAGGCGTGCCGTGGCGGACCTGTCGACCAGGGCGATCTCCTCGAGGGCCGTGGTGACCTCGGCGGAGCACAGCAACTCGGCGTGCTCCTCCCAGAAGGTGCGCGCTTCGGCCCAGGTGGGGCATGCGACCCAGCCGGCCGCGAGGTCCACCGCGGCGTCCGGGATCCCGAGCCAGTCGGGCGGATCGGTACCGGCGACCGCGCGCCACACGGCGTCGACCTGCACGGCACTGGCCTCGTCGGTCCGGCGCTGGGCGCGCAGCAGTCGCCGGGCCTGGACCGCCGTATCGGCCACCTCCGGGCGTCCGGGCGGATCGGCGAGGGCGACGAGGACGCGTATGCCGAGGTCGCGGTCCAGGAAGGCGAGGAGCAGCTCCGCGCGCCGCAGGGCGAGCCGGCGGACCACGTCCGGGTGCTCGGCGAGCGCCCGCTCCAGCTCGGTGTGGACGGTGACGGCCTGCCGGGCGGAGACCAGGCCGGAGAGCAGTTCCAGGGCGTCCGAGAGGTTGCCGAAGTGGGTGGTGGGGTTGTCCTGTGCCAAGGCCCGGTAGATGCCGACGGCTTCGCAGACGCTGGCGAGCGCACGGGCCCGGTCCCCGACCCCGTTCTGCAGGACCGACAGGTCGAGGAGGGTCCGGGCGAGGTCCGGAAGGTAGGCGGCGGGGTTCTCCCGCGCGACGAGCCGGTAGAGGGTGCTGGCCTCGGTCATGGCCTTGAGCGCACCGTGCCGGTCCCCGTGCCGCGCGTGGACGTCGGTGAGGGCGTTGAGGCACAGGGCCAGGTCCGGGCGGCGGGCGGCCGGGTTCCGGGCGGCGAGCGTCCGGAACAGGCCTATGGCCTTGGTGACGCTGGTGAGTGCGGCCTCCGCGTTTCCGGACTCCGCCTGGAGGTGGCCCAGCAGCATGAGCGACTGGGCGTGGTAGGGCACGTAGGTGTCCGGATCCCGCTTGGCGAGGATCCGGAAGAGCGCGGCGCCCTCCCTGGCGAGCGGGACCGCCTGGTCCGGCCGGTCCGCGGACTGCGCGAAGGCGACCTCGGACAGCGATTCCGCCAGATCCGAGAGGAACAGGTCCGGATCCAGGTCGAAGAGCTCGCGGACCAGCTCGATCCCCTTGACCCCCGCCATGACCACGTGCTCGGCCAGTGTCCTGCGCAGGTACGGATTCGCGCTCCCGATCCTCGCGGCGTCGGCGGTCTGCGCGCGCAGGAGGTCGACCAGGGCGCGGGCGACGCGGTACGGGGGATCCTCCGGCAGGTAGGACTCGGACACGCGGCGCAGGTGGTTGACGAGTTCGTGGTGGTAGAGCCGGTAGACGGCCTGGGCCCCGTCCCCGTCCTCCACGACGTAGCGCCCGTAGGCGTTCAGCAGCCAGTCCACGTCCGCGGGGTCGTACCGGACCCCCTCCACGCTCAGCGAGGTGGCGGCGGCCTCCCAGACCCCCTGGGCCGGCATGCCGTTCCCCGAGCTCCAGGCCAGGGCCGTCAGGAGGTCCTCGGCCGCGTACGGAAGGGGCGTCCCGTCGCGCTCCCGCTTCGGACCGCTGCGCACGTCATCGGCGAAGGCCGCGCCGATGGACTCGGGAATGACCTGGTTCCAGTCCTCCCTGAGCGACCCGCCCACACGTCTGATCACGGATCTGACCGCCATGCTGGCGAACAGGAAACCGCCGCCGCCGCCGGCGCAGGCCCGTACGGCGATGACCTGCGCGGCCGTCGAGGCGTCCTCCTCGGGCAGGCCCGCGGCGATCAGCCTCTGCCGGCTGTACCGCGTGATGTCGTCGGCGGTGTCGGCCTCCTCGTCCAGGACGGACGCGTGGGCCCGGGTGTTCAGCAGTCGGCTGACCGTCCGGTCGAGTGCCTCCCCGGGCTCGGCCCGGTGGCTGAACGGCCGGTCCCGAGAGCCGAGCACGACGCACGCCAGGCGGCTCAGCGGGGCGAGCAGCTCCTTCACGATGCGGGGGATCTGGTCGGGCGCGGCCTCGTCCAGTCCGTCCAGGAGCAGAACCAGCGGGTGGTCCGGGCCGGGCCACCCGCTCTCCACATCGGCGATCAGCGCGGCGGGGGTCAGGGGAGGAGGAAGTTTCAGCGCGCGGGCGATCGCCCGGGCGAGCTGCTGGACGGTGAGGCCGCGCAGATGGAACGAGGCGTCCACCGAGTCCGGTCCCGGGTCCGGATCGCCGCGTACGAGTGCGCGGTGGGCCAGGATGTCGGCGCGGTGCTTCGGTTCCGACAGGGTCCAGATCCGGCCCAGCACGGCGGACTTTCCGCTGCCCGCGCTCCCCGTCACCAGGAACAGCCCGGGCTTGCGGCGCTCCAGCCACTGCGTGATCTCCCCGAGCAGCCGGTGGCGGCCGCTGAAGAACCATCCCTCGTCGACCCGGTCGGCCCCCCGCGCCGCCCTCACCAGGTGTTCGACCAGCTGGGGTTCCGCGTGCGCGGCGGTCGGCCGGCGGGGATTGGCGAACATGGCCTGGGGGAAGCCGGCGGTGTTCACCCGCGCGACCTGGCCCGTGTCCTGCGGCCACTGCTCCTTGATGCCCTCCAGGAGGTTCTGCCCGGTGATGTGGCGGTTGCGGGCGCTGAACGCGTGCTGGTACTTCCCCGCCCGCGGTCCCTTGCCGAGCAACCGGGTGGCGGTGTCCAGCAGGATTCCGGAGTCCTCGGCGGTCTTCTCCGGGTGACAGCACGCGATCGCCCCGATCCACGCGGACCGGCCGGGAGGAAGGCTGTCCTCGTTCAGCTTGTACAGCCACCGGTTCATGACATCGGGAACGCCCGCCCCCGCGTAGCAGGTGTCGATGAGCATGAGGACCTGGTCGGCTCCGGTACGCAGCACCGTGCTGGTCAGGAAGCCCGGCGAGTACGTCTCCTCCAGGTCCGCCACGTCCTGGGTGTCGTACACGATCAGCCGCAGTTCCCGGCTCTGGAGCACGGCGTGCCCGGACCACAGGACCACCGCCGGACCGTGGTTGCCCGTGGCGGCCCACTGCAGGCTCCAGCTCGCCAGGGCCTGCCGGAGCTCGTCGCGGGTCGGGCTCCTCAGCACCTTCTTCCTGTACCCGAACGGCTCCAGCAGTTCGCACAGGTTCTCCATCTGGGCGGTTGCCCCCTCCAGGGTCGGGAACCGGTCGCTTTGGTAGTTCTCGACCACGACGCCGAGCACCGTCCCCCGGATCCGCCGGCCGCGCCGTTCACCCACCGTTCCCACACACCAGCGTCAGCGCCGTCACCGGCGCCTCCGGATGCCCGGCCGTCCACACCGCCAGCCGGTAGCCGCCCGGATCCGGGGCGGGGAAGGCGGCGGTGTACCGGCCGTCGCCGAGGTTGCGCAGGGAGCGCGAAGACGCGGGCCCGCCCTCGTCCGGGCAGAGGTCCGCGGTGATCAGCTGCTCGTCGTGGCGGGGGGTCTCCGGGGGGACCGCGACCGTCACCTCGTACGGCTCGCCCGGCTCCAGCAGCGGGGGCGCCAGCACCCCGAGCGGTACGGGGCCGTCCCCGCCGGGGCCCCGGTGGAACACCGGCTCCTGGCCCAGCAGGCGCCACAGGACCTCGCGTACGCCCGTGTTGTTCTGCAGGGAGCCGTGCTGTTCGCAGGAGGTGTGGGACTCGCCCACGCCGTAGCCGCTGCGCGAGGCGTTCGCGGGCCGGGCCGAGAGGCGGGGGACCGTACCGTCGCCGCCCTCGTCCTCGTCGCGGATGTCCCACAGCGGGACCAGCCTGCCACCCGTGTACTCGGCGGTGGTGGCGGTCCGCTGGAGGACGCCGGCCACGGCGTCCAGCGTGGTGGGGACGGGGCGATCGGCGGCCCGGCGCAGACCCTCGTGGAAGGCGCCTGCGTCCGCGAGCAGCGCCGGGTCCACCCCCGGGAGCCCCGGCAGGTCACGGACGTACGCGAGTGTCCCGCCGGGCCCCTTCACGCAGGCGTAGTCGGGCACCAGCTGGTGCAGCGACGGCAGGCTGCGGGCGAAGGCGCTGAGGTCCAGGCCGAACGGGCCCCATCCCTTGCGCAGGCCGTTCGCCAGGTGGGCGAGGGCCGCCACGGAGCCCCGGTGCGGGGTTCCCAGGGTGATCACGCGGCGGGTGATCTCGTGGCCGCCGAGGCATTCGGTGTAGTACCGGGCCACGAGGCCGCCCATGGAGTGGCAGACGAAGACCACCCGGGCGTCCTGGCGGTCGGGGGCGGAGGCCCGCCACCGGGTCAGTTCCCGCTCGGTACGGTCCTTCAGCAGCCCGGCGTTGTAGCGGCACGACAGGCGCCAGTCGTACGGGAAGGCCACGAGGTTGCCGGGTGTCCCAGGGGTGGGAGGGGACAGGGTGAAGGCCCGCTCCAGCCAGTCCAGCAGCGCGGTGTAGCCGTCCACCGGGTGCCAGATCCCCGGGATGGCGTGCAGGCTGGGCAGCACGCCCGTGGCGGCGACCCCGTCCCCGGGATGGCCGTCCCCGAGATCCTTCGGGAGGCTGAGCCGCTTCAGGGAACCGCCGAGGGTGCGGACGGCCGCCCACAGGGCGCCGCCCGACACGTCCCACACCGGTCGTCCATCGGCATCCGCGAGCCGGCTGCCCATGATCCCCGGCAACACCACCACGAGATCCTTCACGGGTGCGCGTGCCATGTCTTCAGGCTAGGACGACGACGGCGCCCCCGCCCGGGGAAGATCCCGGACGGGGGCGCCGTGACGCGGCAGACGGTGCTCCGCGAGGGTTCCTACAGGCCGAGCTCGACCTCGAACTCGCCGGCCTCGAGGATCGCCTTGACGGCCGAGAGGTACCGGGCCGCGTCCGCGCCGTCCACCAGGCGGTGGTCGTAGGACAGGGTCAGGTACGTCATGTCGCGGATGCCGATGTTCGTGCCCTCGGCGGTCTCGATGACCACCGGGCGCTTGACCGTCGCGCCGATGCCCAGGATGGCGACCTGGTTCGGGGGCACGATGACCGTGTCGAACAGCGCACCGCGCGAGCCGGTGTTGCTGATGGTGAAGGTCGCGCCCGACAGCTCGTCCGGCGTGATCTTGTTGCCGCGGACCTTGGAGGCCAGGTCGGCGGTGGCCTTGGAGATGCCCGCCAGGTTGAGGTCACCGGCACCCTTGATGACCGGGGTCATCAGGCCCTTCTCGGAGTCCACGGCGATGCCGATGTTCTCCGAGTCGAAGTAGGTGATGGTGCCCTCGTCCTCGTTGATCCGGGCGTTGACGACCGCGTGGGCCTTCAGCGCCTGGGCCGCGGCCTTGACGAAGAACGGCATCGGGGACAGCTTGACGCCCTCGCGGGCGAGGAAGCCGGCCTTGGCCTTCTCGCGCAGCTTCATGATCTTGGTGATGTCCACCTCGACCACGGAGCTGAGCTGCGCCTGCGAGTGCAGGGCCTTCATCATGTTGTCGCCGATGACCTTGCGCATGCGGGTCATCTTGACGGTCTGGCCACGCAGCTCGGAGACCGCGGCGGCCGGAGCCTTGGCGGCCGGAGCGGCAGCAGCCGGAGCGGCAGCGGCGGCCTTGGCGGCCTCGGCGGCGGCCAGGACGTCCTGCTTGCGGATGCGGCCACCGACACCGGTGCCCGAGACCGCGGACAGGTTGACGCCGGACTCCGTGGCGAGCTTGCGCACCAGCGGGGTCACGTAGGCACCCTCGTCACCGGCGGAGACCGGGGCGGCGGGGGCGACCGGAGCGACCGGAGCCGGGGCGGCGACCGGAGCCGGAGCGGCCACGGGAGCCGGAGCGGCAACCGGGGCGGCCACGGGGGCCGGGGCGGCAACCGGGGCCGGAGCGGCCACGGGAGCCGGAGCGGCGACCGGAGCCGGGGCGGCGGCGGCCGGAGCGGCCGCGGGAGCCGCGCCCGCCGCGCCGATGACGGCCAGACGCGCGCCGACCTCGGCGTTCTCGTCCTCGGCGACCAGGATCTCCAGCAGGACGCCGGCGACCGGGGCGGGGATCTCGGTGTCGACCTTGTCGGTCGAGACCTCCAGCAGCGGCTCGTCGGCCTCGACCGACTCGCCGACCTGCTTCAGCCAGCGGGTGACGGTGCCCTCGGTGACGGACTCGCCCAGCGCGGGGAGCACGACATCGGTACCGGCGGCGGCCGGAGCCGGAGCGGCAGCGGCCGGGGCCTCGGCGACCGGGGCGGGGGCCGCGGGGGCCTCCACGACCGGAGCCGGAGCGGCCGGGGCCTCGGCGGCCGGAGCGGCGGCCGGAGCCGGCGCGCCCGAACCGTCGTCGATGACGGCCAGCTCGGCGCCGACCTCGACGGTCTCGTCCTCGGCGACCTTGATGGAGGCCAGGATGCCCGACACGGGGGACGGGATCTCGGTGTCGACCTTGTCGGTCGAGACCTCGAGCAGCGGCTCGTCGGCCTCGACGCGCTCGCCCTCGGCCTTCAGCCAACGGGTGACAGTGCCCTCAGTGACGCTCTCACCGAGCGCCGGAAGGGTTACGGAAACCGACATGGTTTCAGTTGCTCCTAACGGAAAGTGCGGAAGTGGTCGTCGCGCCCAGTGACGAATTAGTCGTGTGCGTGCAGCGGCTTGCCGGCGAGTGCCAGGTGAGCCTCGCCCATCGCCTCGTTCTGCGTCGGGTGCGCGTGGATGAGCTGCGCGACCTCGGCCGGCAGGGCTTCCCAGTTGTAGATCAGCTGGGCCTCGCCGACCTGCTCGCCCATCCGGTCACCGACCATGTGGACGCCGACCACGGCACCGTCCTTGACCTGGACGAGCTTGATCTCGCCCGCGGTCTTCAGGATCTTGCTCCTGCCGTTGCCCGCCAGGTTGTACTTGAGGGCCACGACCTTGTCCGCGCCGTAGATCTCCTTGGCCTTGGCCTCGGTGATGCCGACGGAGGCGACCTCGGGGTGGCAGTACGTGACGCGCGGCACACCGTCGTAGTCGATCGGGACGGCCTTGAGGCCGGCCAGACGCTCCGCCACCAGGATGCCCTCGGCGAAGCCGACGTGCGCGAGCTGGAGGGTCGGGGCGAGGTCGCCGACGGCCGAGATGGTCGGCACGTTGGTCTGCATGTACTCGTCGACCACGACGTAGCCGCGGTCCATCGCGACGCCCTGCTCCTCGTAGCCCAGACCCTGGGAGACGGGGCCGCGGCCGATCGCGACCAGCAGCACCTCCGCCTCGAAGGTCTTGCCGTCGGCCAGGGTGACCCGCACGCCGTTCTCGGTGTACTCGGCCTTGTCGAAGAAGGTGCCGAGGTTGAACTTGATGCCCCGCTTGCGGAACGCGCGCTCCAGCAGCTTGGAGCTGTTCTCGTCCTCGACCGGCACGAGGTGCTTGAGGCCCTCGATGATGGTGACGTCGGTGCCGAAGGACTTCCACGCCGAGGCGAACTCGACGCCGATGACGCCGCCGCCCAGGACGATGGCGGACTCGGGCACGCGGTCCAGGACCAGCGCGTGGTCCGAGGAGATGATGCGGTTGCCGTCGATGTTCAGGCCCGGCAGCGAGCGCGGCACGGAGCCGGTCGCCAGGAGCACGTGGCGGCCCTGGATGCGCTGGCCGTTCACGTCGACGGAAGTCGGCGAGGAGAGGCGGCCCTCACCCTCGATGTAGGTCAGCTTGCGCGAGGCGACCAGACCCTGCAGGCCCTTGTACAGGCCCGCGATGATGTCGTCCTTGTACTTGTGCACACCCGCGATGTCGATGCCCTCGAAGGTGGCCTTGACACCGAACTGGGCGGCCTCGCGGGCCTGGTCCGCGATCTCGCCCGCGTGCAGCAGAGCCTTCGTGGGGATGCAGCCGTTGTGCAGGCAGGTGCCGCCGAGCTTGTTCTTCTCGATCAGGGCAACGTCCAGACCCAGCTGGGATGCGCGCAGTGCCGCGGCGTAACCGCCACTGCCGCCACCGAGGATCACTAGGTCGAAAACGGTGCTGGCGTCGTTCGCCACGTCACGTCCTCCATGCATGTGCGCCGAGCACCGGTCCTCTGTGACCGGGCGGCGGCTGGTATACGGCCGCTTTTTCTTCGGCCCTGTGGTGGGGGCCCTGTCCTGCCGAGAACCCATCTTCGCATTTGTCGGCGGAACGCGGGACGCCGGGCCTGCCCTCAGTCAGGTCGTTCTGCCCGAACCGGGGGTTACTGCGGCGTAGAAACCTACGGATTTCGTTGGCAGCGAACGGGCCCCGGCCGCGATCAGAAAATCTGATCATGACCGGGGCCCGTGTGGAGCCGGGACTCCGGGTGTCAGCCCAGGTCGCCCGTGGCGGTGCGCTCGGCCAGCCGGACCAGGGTCCGGACGGCGGAGCCGGTGCCGCCCTTGGGGGTGTAGCCGAACGGGGCGCCCTCGTGGAAGGCGGGGCCCGCGATGTCGAGGTGGGCCCAGGTGATGCCCTCGCCGACGAACTCCTGCAGGAAGAGGCCGGCCACCAGGCCGCCGCCCATCCGGACACCCATGTTGGCGATGTCGGCGGTGGGGGAGTCCATGGACTTGCGCAGGTCCTCGGGGAGCGGCATCGGCCAGGAGGCCTCGCCGACCTCCTCGGCGATCTCGTGGATCGAGGTCCGGAAGGCGTCGTCGTTGGCCATGATGCCGAAGGTGCGGTCGCCCAGGGCCATCACCATGGCGCCGGTCAGGGTCGCCACGTCGACGATCGCGTCCGGGTTCTCCTCGGAGGCCTTGGTCAGCGCGTCGCCCAGGACCAGGCGGCCCTCGGCGTCCGTGTTGAGCACCTCGACCGTCTTGCCGCTGTACATGCGCAGCACGTCGCCGGGCTTGGTGGCCGAGCCGGAGGGCATGTTCTCGGCGAGCGCGAGCCAGCCGGTGACGTTGACCTGGAGGCCGAGCTTGGCGGCCGCGACCACGGAGGCGAAGACGGCAGCCGCGCCGGCCATGTCGCACTTCATCGTCTCGTTGTGGCCGGCCGGCTTCAGGGAGATGCCGCCGGAGTCGTAGGTGATGCCCTTGCCGACGAAGGCGAGGGTCTTCTCCGCCTTGGCGTGGGTGTAGGAGAGCTTCACCAGGCGCGGCGGGTTCTCGGAGCCCTTGCCGACACCCATGATGCCGCCGTAGCCGCCCTTGACCAGGGCCTTCTCGTCCAGGACCTGGACCTTGATGCCGTTCTCCTTCGCGGCCGCGCCGGCGACCGCGGCGAAGGCCTCGGGGGTGAGGTCGTTCGGCGGGGTGTTGACGAGGTCACGGGCGATGTTGATCTCGGTCGCGACGATCGTGGCGCGCTCGGCCGCGGCCTTGTGCTCCTTGTCGCGCGGCTTGGCGCCGAGCAGGGCGATCTCGGCGAGCGGCTGCTTCGGGCCGCCGTTCTTGCCCGAGGCCTTCTTCTCGCCGCCCTGGTAGGCGGTGAAGGCGTACGCGCCCAGCAGCGCGCCCTCGGCCACGGCCGTGACGGCGGAGGCGTCGTCGAGCGGCAGCGCGAAGGCGGCCTTCTTGGTGCCGTGCAGGGCACGGGCGGCGGCGCCGGCGGCGCGGCGCAGCGCCTCCTCGTCGTAGGACTCGTCCGCGTCGGGAAGGGCGCCCAGTCCGACCGCCAGCACGAGCGGGACCTTGAGGCCGTCCGGCGCCGGCAGCTTGGTGGTCTCGCCTTCGGCGCCCGAGGCACCGAGCGCGTCGAGCACGGCGGCGAGCTTGCCGTCGTACGCCTTGTCCACGGCCTCGGCGCCCGCGGCGACGACGGGGCCCTTGGGGCCCTTCGCCACGCCGACGACGAGGGCGTCGGCGCGCAGCGTCGCCGGTCCGGCAGTGCTGAGAGTCAGAGCAGTCACGGTGGTGAATTCTCGCTTCCGTTTTGGTGGTGTGGGCCGAGTGGGTGGACGGCCGTCCGTAGCGATCGTATTCGGGCCCGATGGCCGCCGGAAACGAGCCTACGCGCACGTACTCGTCCGCACGCCACTCGAAGGTTTGGCAAGTTGTTCGAGCACGAGGTCGTCAGGTTCACCCATCTGTGGCCTCTGTTCCACGTTTGCCCCTCCGACCTGACGAGGTCCGAAACACTCGGACCACTCTCGCAAGGGGACGCGGGGTTCCTTTGCATCATTTCCACAGAAGCCTCCCCGGTCCGGCCCAACGCCACGGGCCGAAGGCGAGGATCTGCGGGGGGAAAGGCCGAAATGGTCCACAAGAACCGGATGAACAGGCTCGCCGCCGTCTGCCTCGCGGCCGCCATAGCATCCGTCGCGGTACCCGCTGTCACCGCGCACGCCGCGGTGACGCCGCGGATCGACCTGCGGGTGCTCGTCGTCGACGACGGCGGGAGCTCGGTCGAGGCGATCACGGCGGAGCTCCGCGACACGGGAGTTCCGTACACCCGGATCGACCTGGGCAGCGGGAGCCGCCCGGTCGTCAACGCGGCGTTCCTCGCCGACACGGTCGACGGCCGGCCGCGCGCCAAGTTCCAGGGCGTGGTGCTGCCGAACGAGAGCCCGTTCGGGGAGGGCTCGGCCGAAATGGCCGCGCTCACCGCGTACGAGACGGCGTACGGGATCCGCCAGGTCGACGCCTACACCTGGGCGCACCCGGGCGTAGGCCTGGAGTACACCGACAACGGCGGCTACAGCGGCACCCTCGACGGCACTCCGGCCGCCGTCACCGCCGCCGGCAAGGCGGGCCCCTTCGGCTACCTCGGGGGGCAGGTGGAGTTCGAGGACAACTCGCCGCTGATCCCCGAGAGCTACGGGTTCATGGCCAAGCCGCGCCCGGGATACACCAGTTACCTCGACGCCCCGGTCGGCTCCGGGCGGGCCTCGCTCGTGGGCGAGTACACCCACGACGGGCGCAGCGAGCTGGTCGTCACCTTCGGCTACAACCAGCACCAGCGGCAGTTCCGGCTGCTGGCCAGGGGCATCGTCGAGTGGGTCACCCAGGGGGTCCACCTCGGCCAGGAGCGCAACTACTTCGCGGTCCACGTCGACGACGTCTTCGCCCCCGACGCCCGCTGGAACAAGGACCTGAACTGCACCCCGGGCGACTACGCCTGCCCCGGCGGCGAGGGCCAGGAGTCCACGATCCGGATGACGGCCGCGGACGCCGTGTACGCGGCGCAGTGGCAGACCTCCAAGAACTTCAAGCTCGACATGCTCTTCAACGGCGGCGCCGGCGAGGAGTGGAAGGCCGAGCACGGCGGCGTCGACGCCCTGACCGCGCAGCTCGTCGCCGACCGGGCGAAGTACCGGTGGATGAACCACACCTTCACCCACCCCTTCCTCGGCTGCGTCCAGGACACCACCACCGTCCCGTGGACCTGCACGAAGAACGCCCAGGGCGCCGTCAACTGGATGAGCCGCGCCGAGATCTCGGCGCAGATCCGCGACAACAACAACTGGGCGGCCTCCAAGGGCATCGCCACCGACCGGACCGAGCTCGTCACCGGTGAGCACTCGGGCCTGAAGACCAACCCGCAGCAGGCCCAGGACAACCCCAACCTGGCCGGCGCGCTCGCCGACAACGGCGTGAAATGGGCGGGCAGCGACAACTCCCGCGAGCCCGACCAGCGGGCGGTCGGCGCCGCGCTGACCGTCCCCCGGCACCCGATGAACGTGTACTACAACACGGGCACCAACGCCGAGATGGCCGACGAGTACAACTGGATCTACACCAGCCGGGCCGACGGCGGCAGCGGCATCTGCGAGGACAACCCCGGCACCTCCACCTGCCTGCCGGACCCCCTCGACGCCCAGACGGGCTACCTGGACTACATCGTCCCGGCCGAGGCCAGGACCGCCCTGCGGCACGTCCTGAACAACGACCCGCGCCCGCACTACGTCCACCAGTCCAACCTCGCCGAGGACCGCACGCTCTACCCGGTGCTGAACCAGGTGCTCGACACCTACCGCACCCTCTACGCGCCCTCCGCGCCGATCGTGAACCAGAGCATGAAGGACACCGGCGTGGAGCTCCAGCGCCGCGCCGCCTGGAACGCGGCGGTCGCCGCCAACCAGGTCACCGCCTACCGCATCGGCAAGGTCGTCACCGTCAAGGCGCCCTCCGGAGTCGTGGCCCCGGTCACCGCTCCCACCGGCACCAGGAAGCAGCTCCTGCTCGGCACAGCGGAGTTCGGCACCGCCTACGCCGGCACCCGCTCCACGTGGACGGCTCCCGAACTGCTCCAGAGCGCCGTCACGCTGAACCTGCCCTGACGCTCCACCTGCCCTGACGTTCCAGGTGCCGCGAGCGCACCTGCCGGGCACGCACGTCACAAGACAGCCACGCGTACCACCTAGCGCCGGCGCTCCGCCAACCACGGGCGCCGGCCCCTTTTCCGTCCTTGGGGGGACACACCGCATGAGCCATGGGCGCCATGTCACCATGCTCACCGAAGGCACCTACCCGCACGTCCACGGGGGCGTCAGCACATGGTGCGACCAACTGGTCCGCGGCATGCCGGAGGTCGACTTCAACGTCATAGCCCTGACCGGCTCCGGACGCGAGCCGGTCACCTGGGAACTGCCGCGCAACGTCTACCGCCACACCAGCGTCCCCCTCTGGGGCGCTCCGCCGGCCCGCAGACTCCGCTCCGGCCTGCGGGGCAAGGCCAAACGCCGCTTCGCCGAGACCTACGAGACCTTCCTGCTCTCCCTGCTCGACCCCGCGCGCGGCGGATTCTCCGCCTCCCTGCGCGAGCTGGCCCTGCTGGCCCGCTCCGGGCGGCTCGCCGCGGCCCTGCGCTCCGAATCGGTGCTGCGGCTGCTGATGACCGTCTGGACCCGCCCCGGCCTGGCCACCGCCGCCGCCGAGCCCACCATCCACGACGCGCTCACCGCCACCGACCTGCTGGAACACGCCCTGCGCCCGCTGTCCGTGCGGATCCCGCCCGACAGCGTCGCGCACGCCGTCAGCAGCGGACTGGCCACCCTCCCGGCGCTCGCCGCCAAGTACCTCGACCAGGTGCCCTTCCTCCTCACCGAGCACGGCATCTACCTCCGCGAGCGCTACCTCGGCTACCGCAGCGCCGAACAGCGCTGGCCCGTCAAGGCGCTCATGCTCGGCTTCTACCGCGAGCTCAACACCGAGGGCTACCGCCAGGCCGACCTGATCACCCCGTGCAACCAGTACAACCGTCGCTGGGAGGAGCGCGGGGGAGCCGACGCCGAGCGGATCCGCACCGTCTACAACGGCGTCGACCCGCACGCCTTCCCCGAGGCCGGCCCCGAGCCGGAGGTCCCCACCCTCAGCTGGTGCGGCCGCATCGACCCCATCAAGGACCTCGAAACCCTCGTGCGGGCCTACGCCTTCATGCGCGAGGAGCTCCCCGCCCTGCGGCTGCGGCTCTTCGGCCCGGTCCCGGCCGGCTGCGAGGACTACAAGCTCAAGCTGGAGAAGCTCGCCGCCGAACTGGGCGTGAGCGACGGGATCACCTACGAGGGCCGCATCGACGACGTGGCCCGGGCCTACGGGGCCGGCTCCGTCGTGATGCTCTCCTCCATCAGCGAGGGCTTCCCCTTCTCCATCATCGAGGCCATGTCCTGCGGCCGCACCACCGTCTCCACCGACGTGGGCGGGGTCCGCGAGGCCGTCGGCGACACCGGCCTCGTCGTCCCGCCGCGCGAGCCCGAGACCATGGCCCGCGCCACCCTCGCCCTGCTCCGCGACGACGAACGCCGCGCGGAACTGGGCCGGATGTCCCGCAAGCGGGTGGTGGAGAAGTTCACCCTCCACCAGTCCGTGGACGGCTTCCGCCATATCTACCGCGAGCTCGCCGGCCAGCCCGTCCTGCCCGTCCACGTGGGCGACGAGTGGACCCAGCGCCTCGCCGACCCCTGGTACAAGGAACTCGCCGCCGACGGGAGCCTGTGGTGAGCGGATCGCTCTGGCTCAAGCCGCCCGGCCCGGACGGGGCCTGGGTGCCCGTCGGCCACGCAGCGGCCGCCGGCCGCGGCACGGCGCCCGCCGCGGCCGCCGCCGACGCCCTGCCCGGCATCCCCCGGCCGCGCCGCGAAGGACATGAAGGACGCGACGGACAAGACGGGCGTGACGGGCCGGCCCCCGACCCGATGGACGAACTCGCCGAACGCCTCGACGGGTTCATCGCCGCCGCCGTCCACCCCGACGAGATCGCCGCCGTCCTGGAATCCGACGGGATGACTGACGAGCACATCCGCCTCGCCTACGGGCGCCAGGACTCCTTCGGCCTCGCCGAGGAGCTCTACGCCCGGGTGCCCCGCTCCTTCCCGGAGCCCGACCGGGTCCCCGACCCCTGGAAGGTCCCCCTCACCGCCTGCCTCCTGCGCGGGCTGATCTTCGCCCTGCCCGGCCTCGCCTACCTGCTGGGCGCCCCCCTCCTGGAGGGGCCGCAGGACCGGCTGGGGCTGCCCGCCGGGACGCTCACCCTGCTCGCCGGGGCCCTCATCGGCTGGGTCTGGGACCAGACCCTGTCCCACCGCGCCTACTCCTGGCTCGGCCTCGGCGACCGGGCCGCCGCCGGGCGGACCCTGCTCGCCGGAGCCCCCGCGGGGGCCCTCCTGGGCACCGCCGCCGCGCTCGCGGTACCCGGCGGGCCCCCCTTCTCCTACGCCTTCGCCGCCGGTCAGGCCCTGTACGTCGGGGCCGCCACCGTCCTGCTCGTCCTCGGGCGGGAGCGGCTGCTCCTGGCCGCGCTCGCACCGATGGCCGCCGGGGCGCTGCTCTCCCTCGCCCTGGAACTGCCCGTCCCCGTCCGGGTGTTCCTGCTGGCGGTCTCCCTCCTGGCCGCCTGCGCGCTGGCCGTACGGGAACTGCCGCTGGCCGACGGCGTACGGGCCCTCGTGCTCCGCGTCCGCGGCTGGACGCAGCACCGGCCGGGCGAACGCGGCCCGGTGCGCTGGCAGATGCTGCGCGGCGCCGAGGAGGAGTACGGGCCGCGCGGGCCCCGGCTGGCGGACTCCGTCCCCTACGGGGTGTTCGGCCTCGGCACCGGTCTGCTCGTGCTGTACGCCGCCCTCGGGGAGGTGCTCGCCGGCGGCCCCGCCGAGGCGGTCGCCGCCCCCTCGGCGGTGGCGCTCACCCTCAGCATGGGCCCCGCCGAATGGCTGCTCCACCGGTTCCGCAGCGGCAGCCTCGCCGGGCTGCGCGCCGCCCGCTCGCCCCGGCAGTTCCGGCTGCGGATGCTCTCCGCCCTGGCCCGGTGCCTCGCCGTGTACCTGGCGGTGCTGCTGGCCCTCGGCATCACCGGAACCCTGCTCTGGCCCGGCGCGCCCGGCCTGACCGGGGTCCGGGTCGCCACCCTGCTGCTGCTCGGCGCCGTGATGTGGACCGGGCTGCTCCTGCAGTCCTTCGGGGCGGTCCGGCCCGCCGCGGTGGTCTGCGCCTCGGCCGCCGTCGCGCAGAGCCTGGCCCTGCTCCTGGGCCTCGGCCACCCGCGCGCCGTGCAGCTGGCCGTCGCCGGAGCCGCGGCGCTCGCGCTGGGCACCCTCGTCTGCCTGCTGCTCGGCCGCGCCACGGCCCACCGCTGAGGCCCGGCGGCAGACCCCGTACACCCCCGATGCACGTGACCCCGTACCCGTACCCGTACGAGAAGAAGGACCCCATGCTCCTGGTGCCCCTCTACGAGCACCCCGCCGACCGCCCCGAGTACTGGGAGCGGCTCATCTGCTCCCCGGGCCGACTGCACTCCGTGGTGCTCAACCCCGCCAGCGGGCCGGGCGAGGCCCCCGACGAGCGGTTCGCCGCCGTGTCGGCGCGGCTGCGCGAGGCCGGGGTGCCCGTCCTCGGGTACGCCGACACCGACTACGGGCGCCGCCCGCACGCCGCCGTGGTCCAGGACCTGCTGCGCCACCGCGACTGGTACGCCGTCGACGGGACCTTCCTGGACCAGGCGGCGGCCGGCCCGGAGTGCCTGGCGCACTACCGGCGGCTCGTCGTCGCGGCGCGGGCCGCCGGGGCCCGTACCGTCGTCCTCAACCACGGAGTGCACCCGCACCCGGACTACGCCGAACTCGCCGACCTGCTCGTCACCTTCGAGGGGCCCTGGGACGCCTACCGGGACGCGGCCGCCGCGCCCCCGTGGACCGCGGACCATCCCGCCCACCGGTTCTGCCACCTCGTCTACGCCGTCCCGCCGGGCGCCCCGGCCGCCGCACTCGCCGAGCGGCTGGCGGCCCAGCGGGGGGCCGGGGTGCACTGCGCGGTCCCGGGGACCGGCGCGCACCCGTGGGGGACCCTGCCGTACGCCCTGGAGGCCGCCGGATGAGACGCCCGTCCGCAGGCCGCCGCCTGCTGTTCCTCGGCGCCGTCGCCGTGCTGCTGCTCGCGGCCTGCACCTCGGCCCCGGACGACGACGAGGAGCAGCCGGAGGACTTCTCGCCCGCCCCGGCGCCCGGGGAGCGCTGGCAGCCGGCCCCCGGGGTCAGCTGGCAGTGGCAGATCACCGGGAAGCTGGACACCTCGGTGAAGGCGGCGGTCTACGACATCGACGGGTTCACCACCACCAAGGAGCAGGTCGCCGGGCTGAAGGCGGCCGGCCGCCGGACCATCTGCTACCTCTCCACCGGCGCCTGGGAGGACTTCCGGCCGGACGCCGCGGCCTTCCCGCGGTCGATGATCGGGGAGGGCAACGGCTGGGAGGGCGAGCGCTGGCTCGACATCCGGCGGCTCGCGGAACTGGAACCGCTGATGGCCAAGCGGTTCGACATGTGCCGCGACAAGGGCTTCGACGCAGTGGAGCCGGACAACATGGACGCCTACCGCAACAAGTCCGGCTTCCCGCTCACCGCCGGGGACCAGCTGAACTACAACCGGCTGATCGTGCGGCTCGCCCACGACCGGGGCCTGTCGGTCGGGCTGAAGAACGACCTGGACCAGATCCCCGAGCTGGTGGGGGACTTCGACTTCGCGGTCAACGAACAGTGCGCGCAGTACGACGAGTGCGCCCGGCTGACCCCGTTCATCCTGGCGGGCAAGGCGGTCTTCCACGTGGAGTACGAGCTCCCGGCCGGCCGGTTCTGCGCCGCTACGACCGCGCTGAAGCTCAGCTCGCTGGAGAAGAAGTACGACCTCGGCGCCTGGCGGAAGGCCTGCTGAAGCCCGGCCGCCGGCCCGTCCGCCCCTCAGCCCACCGGAAGGATGGCGTGCACCCGGTAGCCGCCCCCGAAGCGGGGTCCGGCGAAGCAGGAGCCGCCCAGGGCCACGGCCCGCTCGCGCATGCCGAGCAGGCCGTGCCCGCCGCCGGGGTCGCGGGGTTCCGGCGAGGGGTCCGCCGCGGAGCCGCCGTCGTCCAGCACGGTCACCTCCACCGAGCCGCCCACCCGCACCACGCTGACCTCGGCGCCGGCTCCGGGACCGGCGTGCTTGCGGACGTTGGTCAGCGCCTCCTGGATCACCCGGTAGGCCGCGAGGTCCACGGCGGCGGGCAGCGGGACCGCGGCCGCCGGGCCCAGCTGGACCATCACCTTCACCGGGAGCCCGGCGTTGCGGAAGGTGCCCACGAGGTCGTCGAGGACGGCCAGCCCGGGCGCCGGTTCGGTCGGCGCCTCCGGGTCGCCGGACTGGCGCAGCAGCCCGACGGTCGCCCGCAGCTCGTTCAGGGCCGAGCGGCTGGCGTCCCGTACGTGCGCCAGCGCCTCCTTGGCCTGGTCCGGGCGCTTGTCCATGACGTGCGCGGCCACGCCCGCCTGCACGTTGACCAGGGCGATGTGGTGGGCCACCACGTCGTGCAGGTCCCGGGCGATCCGCAGCCGCTCCTCGGCGACCCGCCTGCGGGCCTCCTCCTCGCGGGTCCGCTCGGCGCGCTCGGCCCGCTCCTGGATGGCGTCGATGAAGGCCCGCCGGCTGCGCACCGCGTCCCCGGCGGCCGCGGCCATGCCGGTCCAGGCGAAGATGCCCAGGTTCTCCTGCGCGTACCAGGGCAGCGGCCCGGCCAGCATGGCCACGCCCGTCAGCCCGGCCATGGTGATCAGGCCGAGCTTCCAGGTGGTGGGCCGGTCGGTGCGGGAGGCCACCGTGTACAGGGCGATCACCGTGCACATGGCGACGGGCGCCCGCGGCTCCCCGGTGGTCAGCTCCAGCAGCGAGAGCCCGATGGTCACGGCCAGCACCGCGCGGGGCCGCCGGCGCCGCAGCACCAGGGCGCCCGCGCCGAGCACGATGAGGACCAGCGAGAACGGCTCGGGGGTGCGGGTGCCGAAGGTCGGCCCGTGCTCCCCGTGCGGGTCGGCGAAGGACCCGACGACCATGGCGACGAGCGCCCCGAGCGCCAGGAGGGCGTCGGTGGCCAGCGGATGGTCCCGCATCCACTGCCGCGTCGGAGCGAGCGGCCCGAGGTGTGTCGTCACCCCGATACGGTACGGCCCCGCGCGCCCGGTCAGACCCGGGGCGGTGGCACGGGAGGCGTCCCGGGCGGCGGCGGGGGAGGGGCAGCGGCCGCCGGCCGCCCCAGCGGGGCGCGGGAGCGCTCCGGGCCCCACAGGGCGCGGACCAGGCAGATCACCATCACCGAGGCGATGGCGGCCAGGTGTTCTTTGCCCGCCAGGTTGTCCTTGAAGAGCAGTTCGCCGATCATCACCAGGACCACGAGGGAGCCGGTCAGGTAGGCCCGGTACCGCCAGCAGACGTAGACGGCGAGCCCGACCACCGCCGCCGAGGGCCCGGTGTCGTTGACGATCCGGTCCGTCGCGGGCAGGCCGAAGGGGTGGTCGGGGCCGAGCGAGAGCCCGATCCGCGCGTACGTGGTCCCGGCCAGGGTGGCCACGTAGCCGATGACCAGCGTGCGCCACCAGCCAACGCAGATCTCCGCGATCCCGAAGACGAGCAGGATCTGCGCGAGCGCCCCCCACACCGGCAGGTCCAGCGCCGGCACGAACAGCGACAGCGGGGTCCGCAGCAGGGCCAGCCAGAGCGGGTCGACGGCTTTGACCGACCCGAGGTTCTGGACAGGCTGGAAGCCCCATGACGTCTGCTGGACGATCTGGAAGACGGCGGTCAGGCAGACCGCGCCGAGGGTCATCGGGACGGCCCGCCACTTGTCGCGGACGAGCGCGTCCCGGACCGTCCGGTACAGGGGCCCCCACTCGCGGTCGGCGAACCGCCGCAGTGAGGAGGTGGTCAACGCTTGCTCTCCAGATGTCTGCGGTGCATCCACTTCGGCAGCCCGGGTGCTTCCAGGAAGCCCTCGGCCCGGCCCGCAGCGATGCCGATCCGCAGCAGGTCCGAGCTCTTCTCGAAGAGCATGAACCGCGGTTCCCAGATCGGCCGGTATTTGGCGTTGGCCCGGTAGAGGGACTCGATCTGCCACCAGCGCGAGAAGAAGCTCAGCAGCGAGCGCCACAGACGCAGCACCGGACCGGCGCCGAGCTTCGACCCGCGCTCGAAGACGGACCGGAACATCGCGAAGTTGAGGGAGACCTGCGTGACCCCGATCTCCTTTGACCGCTCCAGGAGTTCGATGACCATGAACTCCATCAGACCGTTCTCGGAATCCCGGTCACGGCGCATCAGGTCCAGCGACAGCCCCTTGGGTCCCCAGGGCACGAAGGACAGCACGGCGCGCAGCTCGCCCTCGCCGTCGAAGCACTCCAGCATCACGCACTGGCCGTCGTCGGGATCGCCCAGCCGGCCCAGTGCCATGGAGAAGCCGCGCTCGGTCGCGCCGTCGCGCCAGTCGTCGGCGCGCAGCAGGAGGACGTCCATCTCCTCGGCCGGGATGTCGGCGTGGCGGCGGATGCGGACGGTGTACCCGGCCCGCTTGACGCGGTTGTACGCCTGGCGGACGGTGCGCATGGCCCGGCCCTCCAGGGTGAACTCGTCGGTCTCGACGATGGCCTCGTCGCCCAGCTCCAGCGCGTCCAGTCCGTGCCGGGCGTAGATCTGCCCGGCCTCCTCGCTCGCGCCCATCACGGCGGGCACCCAGCCGTGCTCGCGGGCCTCGGCCAGCCACGGGTCGATGGCGCCGGGCCAGGCCTCGGGGTCGCCGATCGGGTCGCCGGAGGCCAGCGAGACCCCGCCGACGACGCGGTAGGTGACCGCCGCCTTGCCGGTGGGGGACCAGATGACGGACTTCTCGCGGCGCAGCGCGAAGTAGCCCAGCGAGTCCCGGTTTCCGTGCCGGGCGAGCAGCAGCCGCAGCTTCTCCTCGTCCTCCTCGGTGATCGGGTCCACGGCGCGGCGCGAGCGGAAGGCCGCGAACAGCACGGCGAGCAGCAGCAGCGTCGACATCACGTTGATCGCGACGTCCACCCAGCCCGGCGTGGTGATCGCGTTGTACGCCTTGTCGTCGGGGGCCAGGGTGACCAGCCGCATCACGCCGTACCGCCAGCGGGCCAGGAAGGTGGCGTCGGCGGCGTCCGGGTCGGTGTTGGTCGCGCCGACGACCAGGGCGGCGACCAGCGAGGTCACCAGCAGGCCGACGGAGGCGACCAGACTGGCCAGCAGCGGGTTGGAGCGGTCGCCCTTGGCGTAGAACTCCCGGCGGCCCAGCAGCAGGGCGCCGAAGAAGAGCGCGGTCAGCCCGAAGGCCACCCAGTTCTGCGGGTGGACGCGGAACTCCGGGTAGCAGAACTCGTACGAGCCCCCGGAGCACGGGGTGAAGGAGGCGACGGCCGCCATCGCGAAGGCCGCCAGGAGCAGCCCGCTGAGCACGAGGTTCAGGATCCAGGCCGCGCGCTTGCGGCGGCCCATGGTGACGGTGAGCAGCAGCGAGAACGCCGCGGAGGCGAAGCCCGCCGTGAGCAGGTACGGAGTGTAGAAATCGGCGGTGCTGTGCCGGCGCAGGTCCTGGCCGAGCGAGAACCACACCGCGCTGAGCAGGTTGACGAAGGTGACGGCGCGCAAGTACCAGACCGCGAAGGTGGCGCTGCGCCGCGAGCGGACGCTGCCCCGGCCGGTCTCCCGGGTGTTCCCCTGACCGGCGGACGCGGTTCCCGGCGTGCTGCCCTGTGTGCTGCCCTGGGTGTTTCCTTGCTGGCTTCCTTGCGGGTTCCCCCGCCCGCCCCCCGGGTTGTTTCTGCCGTTCGGATCCCCACCGGTTCCTCGGTCGGTCTTCCGATCGGACTCTGCGCTGGTCAAACGGACCTCTCCCATAAAAAGCGATGATATGGGGCATCGCGGTCCGTGCTGGACTCCCGGAGGCCGCGGCCTGGTCAAGGCCGCGGGCTCCGGTGACTCACTCGGTGGGCTCGGCCGCCCGTTCGGGGAGTTCCGCCGCGAGTGCGGCGGCCGCCTGGACGAGGGGGAGAGCCAGCAGCGCCCCGGTTCCTTCTCCCACAGTGACGCCGTGGTCGAGCACGGGGTTGAGCGCCATCCGGTCCAGGGCCTTTGCCTGGCCGGGCTCCCCGCTGGCCTGCCCGGCCAGCCACCAGTCCGGGGCGCGGAAGGCGGCCCGCTGGGCCACCAGCCCGCAGGCCGCCGAGACGACCCCGTCGAGGATCACGGGGGTGCGGCGCACCGCGCACTGGAGCAGGAAGCCGGTGATCGCCGCGACGTCGGCGCCGCCGACGGTGGCGAGCAGCGCGACCTGATCCCCGAGGACGGGCCGGGCGCGTCGCAGCGCGTCGCGGATCGCCGCGCACTTGCGCATCCAGGTCAGATCGTCGATCGGCATGCCGCCGCGGCCGGTGACCACGGAGGCGTCGGTACCGCACAGGGCGGCGACCAGGGTCGCGGCGACCGTGGTCCCGCCGACGCTCAGGTCGCCGAGGACGACCAGGTCGGTGCCGGAGTCGGCCTCCTCGTCGGCGATCCGCATCCCGAGCCGCAGCGCGTCGGAGGCCTCCTCGGCGGTGAGCGCGTCCTCCACGTCGATCCGCCCGCTGCCGGCGCGGATCCGGTGCCGGGTGATCTCCTCCGGCAGCAGCTCCGGATCGCACGCCAAGCCGGCGTCCACGATCCGTACGGAGGCCCCGAGCCGCCCGGCCAGCACCGACACCGGGCTCCGGCCGTCGAGGACGGCCCGCACCAGCTCGTGGGCGCTGCCGGCGGGACGGACGGAGACCCCCTCGGAGGCCACCCCGTGGTCGGCGGCGAACAGCACGACGCGCGGCCGCTCGATCGGCCTGACCGGCACCCGGCCCTGCGCGGCGGCGAGCCACTCGGCGAGTTCGTCGAGCCGCCCCAGCGCCCCGACCGGCACGGCCAGCCGTTCACGGCGTTCCTCGGCGTCACGCCGGACGCCCCCGTCGGGGCGCTCGATCAGATCGGAGAAGTCGTCGAGATTCAGCGTGGTCATCTGCCAGAGGGTACAGCGGAGCCCTGCGGGGCCCGAACGGTCCTCACACCCCGGGGCGTTGCCGTCGCCGGGCCGGGCCGCGTGCGGCGCGCCGACGGGCCGCGACCCCGTTCGAGGGCCCGGGTGCCGCGCCCCGCACGGCTACTGCTTCAGGGCCAGTGCCTGCCCCGCCACCACCAGGAGGACGTGCTCGCACTCCCCGGCGACCCCCGCGTTCAGCCGCCCCAGCTCGTCCCGGAACCGCCGCCCCGCCGCCGTCGCGGGAACGACCCCGGAGCCGACCTCGTTGCTGACCAGCACCACCTGCCGGCGGGTGGCCCGGACCGCCGCCACCAGTTCACCGACGCGCGCGGCCAGCTCCTTGCTCCCCCCTTCCGCCCAGACGGAGTCGTCCCAGGCGCCGGCCCGGTCCATCGCGTCCGTCAGCCACAGCGCCAGGCAGTCGATGAGCAGCGCCGGCCCGGTCTGCTCCAGCAGCGGCACCAGATCGCAGGTCTCCACCGTCCGCCAGGACGCCGCCCTGCGCTCGCGGTGGAGCCCGATCCGCGCGGCCCACTCCGGGTCGCCCTCGCGCGTACCGCCGGTGGCCACGTAGACGACCTCCGGGTAGCCGGCGAGCCTGCGCTCGGCCTCGTACGACTTGCCCGACCGGGCCCCGCCCAGGACCAGGGTCCGCCGCGGCACCTCGGGCGCCGGCCGGTACTCCCCGGCCGCCACCGTGGTCCCGTCCGCCACCGTCCGCGTGCCCGCGGCCGCGCACCGGCGCTCCAGTTCGGCCCCCGGCGGGGTGTCGTGGTCCAGGTGGACCGCGATCACGTCGGTCGCCGGCCCCACCGCGCCGCTGGCCCGCAGCCGCGCCAGCGCCTCCGGCCGGCCGAGCACGTCCGCGAGGACCACGTCGTACGGGCGCCGCCCACTGGTGCCCGAGGTCCCGGCCGGGGCCCCGCCCGGCGGCAGGTACAGCATCCGGGCACCGTCCGGCCCGGTCACCTCGTAGCCGGTGCCCGGCGCGTCCATCGGCACGGCCCGCACCCGGTGCCCGGAGATCACCGCGAGCTCCCGCCCGTCCGGCACCCGCCCGGCCGCCGGCAGCCCCGGCGGCAGCTCGACGGCGGGGCCGTCGTGCGGATGGGTCAGCAGGACCTGCCGTACGGCGGCCAGCGAATGCCCCGCCCGGGCGCCGGCGAGCACCGCCCCGGGGGTCAGGTCCAGCAGCAGCGCCCCGTCCACGAGCACGGAGGTGGCGGCGCGCGCCCGGGGCCCCACGGAGAGCGCGCACGCGGCGCAGGGACAGCCGGGGCGGGGCAGTCCTTCGGGTGTGCCGGTGCCGAGCAGAGTGAGTTCCACAGGATGATCCTCCCGCGTCGCCGGGACTGCTGCGCGCCCGGTTAGTCTGCGGGCACACTCAAGGCGAGAAGCGTGTGAGAAGCGGACGAGCAACGGAGGCGGACATGGCGTGGACGTGGCGGTTCGAGACGGCCGACGGCAGTGAGACGAGCCCGTCGGTGGTGCCGGAGGAGTTCACCACGCAGGGGGACGCCGAATCCTGGATCGGCGAGTACTGGAAGGACCTGCTGGAGGGCGGTACCGAACAGGTGAAGCTGTCCGACGACAACGGGGTCCAGCTCTACACGATGAGCCTGCGCGAGGCCGCTGAACTCTGACCGGCGCTGCCCGGGTACGCGAGAGCCCGGACCCCCTCAGGGGGGTCCGGGCTCCGCTGTGTCCACGGCCCGCGCCCTCAGCCCCGTACGCCGCACAGGTGCAGCAGCGCGGCGACCCCGCGGTACGGGTCGGTCCGCCCGGCGCGGTCCTCGGCGGCGAGCAGCCGCTCCAGTTCCGCGTCGGCGGGGAGCTTGTCGCCGGCCTCGGTGCCGTCGGTGAAGACGCGCACCCCGTACCAGGTCTGCAGCGGGGCGCCGATCCCCGACAGGGTCGCGGTCAGCGTGGCCAGCCGGTCGGCGCGCACGTCCAGGCCCAGCCGGTTCGTGTAGTCGACGCCGTCGAAGGCAGCCAGCGCGGCCGTCCAGTCGCCGTGCAGGCCGGGCCGCATGGCGAGGGCGTCGCCGTTGCGCACCAGCAGGGACAGCAGTCCGCCGGGGGCCAGCATCCGGGCGAGCCCGGCGAGCATGGCGTCCGGCTCGGGCACGTACATCAGGACGCCGTGGCAGAGCACGACGTCGAAGCTGCCCGGCAGGAAGTGCGCTCCGGTCTCCCGGCCGTCGCCCTCCATGAGGCGGACGCGGTCGCGGATCCCGGGGGGCTCGGCGGCCAGCACCTCACGGGCGACGGCCAGCATGTCCGGGTCCTGCTCCAGCCCGGTCACCATGTGCCCGGCGCGGGCCAGGCGCAGCGCCTGCGTGCCCTGGCCCATGCCGACGTCGAGGACGCGCAGCCGCTGCCCCACGGGGAAGCGGTGCGCGATCTGCTCGTCGACCTGACGGCCGACGAGCTCCTGGCGCACCGCGTTGCGGAGCCCGCCGAGGCCTTCCAGCCACAACCGGGCCCCGTCCGCGAAGCCACCCCCGCCGAACGCTCCGGGCGTTCCTCGGCTCAGGGCCGTTCCCCGCGCTTGACCTGCGGCTTCGGCAGACGGAGCCGGCGCATCTGGAGGGTGCGCATCAGGCCGTACGCGACGGCGCCGCGCTTGGGCTCGTTCGGGAAGCGCTGGTTCAGGGCCTTGCGCAGGCGGATGAACATGCCGATGGAGTCGACGATGATCAGCGCGATCACGCCGAGCCACAGCAGGAGCGCGATGTTCTGGATGGACGGCACCCGCACCATGCTCAGCACCAGGATGATCACGGCCAGCGGCAGGAACATCTCGGCGACGGAGAAGCGGGAGTCCACGAAGTCGCGCACGTAGCGGCGCACGGGACCCTTGTCGCGGTTGGGCAGGTAACGCTCGTCGCCATTGGCGAGGGCCTCGCGCTGCTTGGTCATCTCGACCCGGCGGCGCTCACGAGCCCGCTTGGCATCCTCCTTGCGATTGCCGGTCGAGGCCACCACGGCCTTGCGCTGCGACTGGGCCACAGCACGCTTCGGCGTCGGGCGGCCCTTCGGGGCCTGAGGGTCACGGGACTGCGAGAGGTCGGCGCTCACCTTGTCGGTGGCGGCGTCCTTCTCTTCCTTGGAGGATCGGCTACCAAACACAAAACCCAAGGGTACGTGGTTGTGGGCACGCGCCCCATCCCGGAGGGGAACGATCCGGCAACGGCGGGCGTCCTTCCTGAGGGAAGCACCTACTCCTTACGCCTGACACGGCGGAAGCGCAGTCGTCCTGGAGGAGGAGCGCATCCCCGCTCGAACAGTGCGGTAATAGAGGCAGGGCCCGTACTGTGGGTCTTGTTGGTGACCTGGAGCACAGTCCGTCTAGAAGGGGGCGCGCGAAGCCCATGAGCGGTGTCATGAAGCGTATGGGGATGATCTTCCGCGCGAAGGCGAACAAGGCCCTGGACCGGGCCGAGGACCCGCGCGAGACCCTCGACTACTCGTACCAGAAGCAGCTGGAGCTGCTCCAGAAGGTGCGCCGCGGCGTCGCCGACGTGGCGACCTCCCGCAAGCGCCTGGAGCTGCAGCTCAACCAGCTCCAGGGCCAGTCCAGCAAGCTGGAGGACCAGGGCCGCAAGGCGCTGGCGCTGGGCCGCGAGGACCTGGCCCGCGAGGCCCTGTCCCGCCGCGCCTCGCTGCAGCAGCAGGTCAGCGACCTGGAGGTGCAGCACCAGACCCTCCAGGGCGAGGAGGAGAAGCTGACGCTGGCCGCGCAGCGGCTCCAGGCCAAGGTGGACGCCTTCCGCACGAAGAAGGAGACCATCAAGGCCACGTACACGGCGGCCCAGGCGCAGACGCGGATCGCCGAGTCCTTCTCCGGCATCTCCGAGGAGATGAGCGACGTCGGCCTCGCCATCCAGCGGGCCGAGGACAAGACGGCGCAGCTCCAGGCCCGCGCCGGCGCGATCGACGAGCTACTCGCCTCCGGCGCCCTCGACGACCAGAGCGGCCTCGGCTCCAAGGACGACATCCAGGCCGAGCTGGACCGCCTCTCCGGCGGGACGGACGTGGAGCTGGAGCTCCAGCGGATGAAGGCCGAGCTGGCGGGCGGCCCCTCCGCCCAGCAGCAGGCCATCGAGGGCGGCGCCCCCGGCGCCGGCCAGCAGCCGCAGACCCAGCACCGGTTCGACAAGCAGTAGGACGGGGCCCGTCATGATTGTCCGCATCATGGGGGAAGGTCAGGTGAAGCTGGCGGACAGCCACTTCACCGAGCTCAACAAGCTGGACGACGAGCTGCTCGCGGAGATGGAGAGCGGCGACGAGGAGGGGTTCCGGCGCACGCTGGGCGAGCTGCTCGACGCCGTGCGGCGGCTCGGCGAGCCGCTCCCCGACGAGGCGCTGGAGCCGTCCGAGCTGATCCTGCCCGCCCCCGACGCCTCCCTGGACGAGGTGCGGGCGATGCTGAGCGACGACGGGCTGATCCCGGGCTGACCCCGGGCTGGCGGCCGAGCCGTCAGTCCGGGTCCTTCGCGGCGGGCCGTCCCTCCCCGTCCGGGGTCCCGCCGATGAAGTTCTCGAACCTGCGCCGCGGCGAGGCCCACCGGCGGTCGTGGTGGAAGGCCCGCAGCCCGGCCTTGGCGCGGGCCTTCGGGCGGTTCGCGTAGAACTTCTTGGCGTACGGGGAAGCGGGCCGGGCCAGCCGGATCGCCCCGATGAGCGCCACGAAGGGGATGACCACGCCGAAGAACGCGGTGCGCGCCTTGCCCTTCCACAGGGCGATCAGGGCGAGGAAGAAGTTGGTGGCCGTGTTCATGGCGACCAGTCCGCGGTTGTGCCGCTCGTCCTCGGTGAGGTCGTTGACCCCGAAGGGCAGGAAGCCGCCCAGCACCAGCGCCACGATCGCCGCCGTCAGGACCACGATCTCCACGCTCTTGCGGCCCTGCTCGCTCCAGTAGACGTCGTCCAGGTGCAGGATCAGCGCGAACTCGTCCAGCACCAGCCCCGCGCCCAGCCCGAAGATCACGGCCGACAGGCCCGCCCCGAAGCTGTGCCGGGCGCTGCCGATCGCGCCGAAGCCGCCGATGATCACGAGGATCACGCCGGGGACCACGTGGTGGATGTGGAGCCCGCCCGGGGTGACGTTCTTGAAGGGCCCCCGGCCCGCCCGGATCATGCGGGTGATCATGCGGGTGACCAGGAAGGACAGGACGAAGGAGACCAGCGCGAGGAGCAGCGGGAGCTTCCCCGGCTCCACAATGTTGCGATACCACCAGTGACCCATGCCACCACCTCCCGATTTGGGGTGTTATGGGTAACTTACCGGTCCGGTCGAGCGGGTAGCGTTCGCGCCGATGACAGATTCGTACGAAGGCCCGCCCCTGACCCCGCCCCCGGACCGGGCCTCGCTGCTCGACGGGGTCCGCTTCGCCTTCGGCACCCTCACCGTGCTGCCCACCCGCATCACCCGCTGGGACCGCCCCGCCGCCCGCACGGGCATGGTCTGCGCCCCGCTCGCCGGGCTCGTCGTGGGGCTCCTCGCGGCCGTGCCCGGGGTGCTCCTGCTGGTGTGCGGCGCCGGTCCGCTGCTCTCCGCGGCCGTCACCGTCGCCGTCCCGGCGGCCCTGACCCGGGCCCTGCACCTGGACGGCCTCGCCGACACGGCGGACGGACTGGGCAGCGCCAAGCCGGCCGACGCCGCGCTGCGCATCATGAAGCAGTCCGACATCGGGCCCTTCGGGGTGGTGGTGCTGGTGTTCGGCCTGCTGGTCCAGGTCGCGGCGCTGGCGGACGTCTACGCCGACAGCTGGATCCGGGGCGCCCTGGCCGCCGTCGTCGCGGCCGTCACCGCCCGGCTCGCCATGACCCTGGCCTCGCGCGACGGGATCCCCCCGGCCCGCCCCGAGGGACTGGGCGCGGCGGTCGCCGGAGCGGTCCCGCGCGGGGCGGCCGCCGCGGTCGCCGGGCTCGTGGTGGTCCTGGCCGCCGCCGCGGCGCTGCCGCTGGGCCTGCCCGCCGCCGCGCAGCACACCGCGGCGGTCCTGGCCGCCCTGCTGACGGCGGAGGCCCTGCTCCGCCGCTGCGTGCGCCGCTTCGACGGGGTCACCGGCGACGTGTTCGGAGCCCTGGCCGAGGTCTCGGCGACGACGGCCCTGCTCGTACTGGCCCTGGGCTAGGCCGTCTCTTCCGGATCTTGCCTGGCCCGCGTCGTCCGGCACCGCACCTCGCCGCGCTGCAGGGGCACCCGAGTACGTCCAGTACGCGGGAGCCCCTGCAGCGCGCCGAGGCACGGCACCGGACGACGCGGGCCTGACCGGCAAGATCCGGAAGAGACGGCCTGGGCGGCCCCCCTCCCGGATCCGGTCCCGCCGCGCGGGACGACGTAGGGTCGGGGCGTGGAAACGACCCCGAACCAGGCCCCGACGCCCATCCGGGTGCTCCTCGCCGACGACCAGGCCCTGCTGCGCAGCGCGTTCAAGGTGCTCGTCGACTCCGAGGCCGACATGTGTGTCGTCGGGGAGGCCTCCGACGGGGCGCAGGCCTTCGAACTGGCGCGCGCGGCCCGGCCCGACGTGGTGCTCATGGACATCCGGATGCCCGGCACCGACGGCCTCGCCGCCACCCGGCTGATCAGCGCCGACCCCGAACTGGCCGACGTCCGCGTGGTGATGCTGACGACCTTCGAGGTGGACGAGTACGTGGCGGCGGCCCTGCGGGCGGGCGCCTCCGGGTTCCTCGGCAAGGGGGCCGAGCCCGAGGAGCTGCTCAACGCCATCCGCGTCGCGGCCGCCGGGGACGCACTGCTCTCCCCGGCCGCCACCAAGGGGCTCATCGCCACCTTCCTCGCGCAGGGCGGCGGCGACGAGGCCACCGCCCCCGCCGAGAGCGCCGCCCACGTGACGCGCCTGGCCGCGCTGACCGGACGCGAGCGCGAGGTCCTCGTCCTCGTGGCGGCGGGTCTGTCGAACGACGAGATCGCCCGCCGGCTGGAGGTCAGCCCGCTCACCGTCAAGACCCACGTGAACCGGGCCATGTCCAAGCTCGGCGCCCGCGACAGGGCGCAATTGGTGGTCATTGCCTACGAATCGGGACTGGTCCGGCCGAGAGCCGAGTAGGCCGCAGCAGTTCGGAGTAGGCCCGCCTACTGCGGGTGCGGTATGCCCCGCATAAGGACGAGACCTGGGGGCGACGTGGGCGTGCCCGTGCGCACGAGAGGCTGGGGGAGCCCGCGCGTGCCCGAAGGCACGGCCCCGTCATGCCGCGCAGACCTCGCCGCGTCCTTGCAGAGAGATCCCCATAGCCATGTTCCGGCTGTCCCGCTTCAGCCTCGCCCAGAGGGCACTGATCGGCCTCGTGTCGCTCGTCGCGCTCCTCTTCGGCGCCATAGCCATTCCGCAGCTCAAGCAGCAGCTGCTGCCCTCCATCGACCTGCCGATGGTGTCCGTGCTCGCGCCGTACCAGGGCGCCTCGCCCGACGTGGTGGAGAAGCAGGTCGTCGAGCCGATCGAAGCCATGCTCAAGGGCGTCGACGGCATCACCGGCATCACCTCCACCGCCAGCGAGGGCAACGCCCTGATCATGGCGACCTTCGACTACGGCGACGAGGGCACCAAGCAGCTCGTCGCCGACGTCCAGCAGGCCGTCAACCGGGCCCGCGTACGGCTCCCCGCCGAGGTGGACCCGCAGGTGATCGCCGGTTCCACCGACGACATCCCGACCGTGGTCCTCGCCGTCACCTCCGACAAGGACCAGCAGGCGCTGGCCGACCAGCTGAACAAGTCCGTGGTCCCCGCGCTGGAGGACATCGCGGGCGTCGGCCAGGTCACCGTCGACGGCGTCCAGGACCTCCAGGTCACTGTCACCCCCGACGACGCCAAGCTCGCCGCCGCCGGCATCGACGGCGCGACCCTGGCCCAGGGCCTGCAGGCGGGCGGCGCCACCGTCCCCGCCGGCTCCTTCGACGAGGCGGGCAAGAACCGCACCGTGCGCGTCGGTTCGGGCTTCACCTCGCTCGCCCAGCTGGAGGACCTGCGCCTCACCGCCGGACCGGGCAAGCCCGTCGTCCGCCTCGGTGACGTCGCGGGCGTCAAGCAGGAGCCGGCCAAGGCCGACTCCCTGACCCGCACCAACGGCAAGCCCAGCCTCGCGCTGGCCCTCACCATGGACAAGGACGGCAGCGCCGTCGCCATCTCGGACGCGGTCAAGGACAAGCTGCCCGAGCTCCGCACCACCCTCGGCTCCGGTGCCGACCTGGCCGTGGTCAGCGACCAGGGCCCGGCCGTGGCCAAGTCCATCTCGGGCCTGACCACCGAGGGCCTGCTCGGCCTGGTCTTCGCGGTCGTCGTGATCCTGGTCTTCCTCGGCTCGCTGCGCTCGACGCTGGTCACCGCGGTCTCCATCCCGCTGTCCGTCGTCCTCGCGCTGATCGTGCTGTGGACCCGCGACCTCTCCCTCAACATGCTGACGCTGGGCGCGCTCACCATCGCCATCGGCCGGGTCGTCGACGACTCGATCGTGGTCCTGGAGAACATCAAGCGCCACCTCGGCTACGGCGAGGAGCGCCGCGGCGCCATCATCACCGCGGTCAAGGAGGTGGCCGGCGCGGTCACCTCCTCCACCCTCACCACCGTCGCCGTCTTCCTGCCGATCGCCTTCGTCGGGGGCATGGTCGGCCAGTTCTTCGGCCCGTTCTCCATCACCGTCACCGCGGCCCTGCTGGCCTCGCTGCTCGTCTCCCTGACGGTCGTGCCGGTGCTCTCGTACTGGTTCCTGCGCGCGCCGAAGGGCGTCAGCGAGGGGGACGCCGCGAGCATCGAGAAGGCCCGCCGCGAGGCCGAGGAGAAGGAGTCCCGCAGCAAGCTCCAGCGGTTCTACGTACGGGCGCTGGACCTGGTCACCCGCCGCCGGATCGCCACCCTGGCCGTCGCCGTCGTGGTGTTCGTCGTGACGCTGGGCATGACCCCGCTGCTCAAGACGAACTTCTTCGACCAGGGCGAGCAGGAAGTCCTCAGCATCAAGCAGCAGTTGCCGCCCGGCACCTCGCTGGCGGCCTCCGACGAGGCGAGCCGCAAGGTCGAGAAGGTCCTGTCGGAGACCGACGGGGTCAAGGACTACCAGGTCACCGTCGGCTCCTCCGGCTTCCTGGCCGCCTTCGGCGGCGGTACGGGCTCCAACCAGGCCTCGTACCAGATCACGCTGGAGAGCTCGGACAAGACCGAGTCCGCCAAGAAGCACATCGAGACCGCCCTGAAGGGGCTCGACGGCATCGGTGAGACCACCATCGCGGCCGGCGACGGCTTCGGCAGCCAGAACGTCAGCGTCGTCGTCAAGGCCGGTGACGGGGCCGTCCTCGCCCAGGCCGCGGAGCTGGTCCGCGCCGAGGTGGCGAAGATCGGCGACGTCACCGACGTCCAGAGCGACCTGTCGCAGTCCGTGCCCCGGATCTCCGTCACCGCCACCCCCAAGGCCGCGGAGCTCGGTCTGAACCAGGCGGCGCTCGGCGCCATCGTCGGCCAGGCCGTACGCGGCAACCCGGCGGGCAAGGCCGTACTGGACGACACCGAGCGGGACATCGTCATCAGGTCCGCACAGCCGGCCACCACCCTGGCCCAGCTGCAGGCGCTGCCCGTCGGCCCCGTGAAGCTCGGCGACATCGCCGAGGTCAAGGAGGTCCCCGGCCCCGTCGCGATGACCCGGATCGACGGCGCCCGCGCCGCGACCATCAGCGCGAAGCCGATCGGCGACAACACCGGCGCCGTCAGCTCCACCCTGCAGTCGAAGATCAAGGCCCTGAAGCTGCCCGAGGGCGCCACGGCCTCCATCGGAGGCGTCGGAGAGGACCAGAGCGAGGCCTTCGGCCAGCTGGGCCTGGCCATGCTCGCGGCCATCGCGATCGTGTTCATGCTGCTGGTCGCGACCTTCCGCTCGCTGGTCCAGCCGCTGATCCTGCTGGTCTCCGTCCCCTTCGCCGCGACCGGCGCGCTGGGCCTGCTCCTGGTCACCGGCACCCCGCTCGGCGTCCCGGCGCTGATCGGCATGCTGATGCTCATCGGCATCGTGGTGACCAACGCGATCGTCCTGATCGACTTGGTCAACCAGTACCGGGCCCAGGGCTACGGCGTCATCGAGGCGGTCGTCGAGGGCGGCCGCCACCGGCTCCGCCCGATCCTGATGACGGCACTGGCGACGATCTTCGCGCTGCTCCCGATGGCGCTCGGCGTCACCGGCGAGGGCGGCTTCATCTCGCAGCCGCTCGCGGTGGTCGTCATCGGCGGCCTGATCAGCTCCACCGTGCTGACCCTGCTCCTGGTGCCGACCCTCTACACGATGCTGGAGCTCCGCAAGGAGCGCCGCCGCGCGAAGAAGACGGCCCGCCTGACCGTGGTCCCGGCCCCGTCCGCCTCCGCGGAGGACGAGAGCCCGGTCAAGGTCTGAGGTTCCGTACGAGCGCACACGACGAAGGGCCGTCCCCCGCAGGAGGGGGCGGCCCTTCGGTCGTCGCCGGGCTGTCGTCGCCGGGCTACGGAAGCGCGAGCATCCGCTCCAGGGCGAGCTTCGCGAAGCTCTCGGTCTCCTTGTCGACCTGGATCTGGTTGACGAGGTTGCCCTCGGCCAGGGACTCCAGGGTCCACACCAGGTGCGGGAGGTCGATGCGGTTCATGGTCGAGCAGAAGCAGACCGTCTTGTCGAGGAAGACGACCTCCTTGTCCTCCGCGGCGAAACGGTTCGCCAGGCGCTGTACGAGGTTCAGCTCGGTGCCGATGGCCCACTTGGAGCCGGCCGGGGCCGCCTCCAGCGCCTTGATGATGTACTCGGTGGAGCCGACGTAGTCCGCCGCCGCCACGACCTCGTGCTTGCACTCCGGGTGGACCAGGACGTTCACGCCGGGGATCCGGGCGCGCACGTCGTTGACCGAGTCGACCGAGAAACGGCCGTGCACCGAGCAGTGGCCGCGCCACAGGATCATCTTGGCGTTCCGCAGCTGCTCGACGGTCAGGCCGCCGTTCGGCTTGTGCGGGTTGTACAGCACGCAGTCGTCGAGGGACATGCCCATGTCGCGGACGGCGGTGTTGCGGCCCAGGTGCTGGTCCGGCAGGAAGAGGATCTTCTCGCCCTGCTCGAACGCCCACTCCAGGGCCTTCTTCGCGTTGGACGAGGTGCAGATCGTGCCGCCGTGCTTGCCCGTGAAGGCCTTGATGTCGGCCGAGGAGTTCATGTACGAGACGGGGACCGTCTCACCGGCGATGCCGGCCTCGGTCAGCACGTCCCAGCACTCCGCGACCTGCTCGGCGGTGGCCATGTCGGCCATCGAGCAGCCCGCGGCCAGGTCCGGCAGGACCACCTTCTGGTCGTCCGAGGTGAGGATGTCCGCGGACTCGGCCATGAAGTGGACGCCGCAGAAGACGATGTACTCGGCCTCCGGCTTCGCGGCCGCGTCCTTGGCGAGCTTGAAGGAGTCACCGGTGACGTCGGCGAACTCGATGACCTCGTCACGCTGGTAGTGGTGGCCGAGGATGAAGACCTTGTCCCCGAGCTTCTCCTTGGCGGCGCGGGCGCGCGCCACCAGGTCCGGGTCCGACGGCGAGGGCAGGTCGCCGGGGCACTCCACCCCGCGCTCGCTCTTGGGGTCGGCTTCGCGGCCGAGCAGCAGCAAGGCAAGGGGCGTCGGCTGGACGTCCAAAGGCTGGTTGTCCAAAGGCTGGGCGGTGGTCACGACACGCACCCTTTCTGTTCTGCGACAAGGGACTTCTGAAGCCACTCTGAAGCCTGCGCTTCGACTTCTCGTCTATTTGACGCTATCTATCATAACTGCTTCACGTCACTTTGACGATGCCGATAGTGTCGATGTGACGAATTCGCGGGCCCGTCGCGGGTGCGCGAGTACCGCGCGGGGAGCCACCCCCGCGCGGGGGTGTGCGAGCATGGAATTTCTGAAACACGCGTCGGGTCCCGGAATGAATCCGCGGTCCCGCTCGTTGCCACCGACGGCAAGAGTCCGACGTTTCCCCGCTCCCGGCGGGGAGCCGCCCACTTCGGGAGTGAATGCAGATGTCCGTACAGGACGAAAAGACCACCGTGAGCGACGGCATCCTCCTGTCCGACGCCGCCGCCGAGAAGGTCAGGACCCTGCTCGAGCAGGAGGGTCGCGATGACCTGGCGCTCCGCGTCGCCGTCCAGCCCGGTGGCTGCTCGGGCCTGCGCTACCAGCTCTTCTTCGACGAGCGCTCCCTCGACGGCGACGTCGTGAAGGACTTCGACGGTGTGAAGGTCGTCACCGACCGGATGAGCTCCCCGTACCTGCACGGTGCGTCCATCGACTTCGTCGACACCATCGAGAAGCAGGGCTTCACCATCGACAACCCGAACGCCACGGGCTCCTGCGCCTGCGGCGACTCCTTCAACTAGCCCGGCCCCCCGGCCCACCGGCCGGGCCCGCCAGGACGCACGAGAGGGGCCCGCCCGCGGATGTCCGCGGACGGGCCCCTCTCGTGCGTCCTGGCGCCCCCCGGCGCGTCCTGGAGCTACTGGCGGGGGATCGCCTTGCCGGTGGTCGCGTCGATCACCTTGCGGTCGCCCAGCGGCTGCTGGAGCGTGCCCGTCACCGTCATCTCCTGCGCGATCATGATGCAGGCGTGCCCCGGGCTGTTCGGGGTGTCCGTGATCCGCACCATCACCGTCTGCGGCTGCTCCCGGATCTCCAGGGCGTACGTGCTGCACACTCCGCCCCAGAAGTTCACGGTCAGCGTCCGGTCGGCGGAGGAGTACGAGAACCCGGGCACGGTCTGCCCCTTCACGGGCGGGTCGGCCGGGGCGGGCGGATCGGCCGGGGGAGTCTCCCCGGTCGGGGCCGCCGGCTGGGCCACCGTGTGGCCCGGGCCGCCGCCCTTGCCCGCCACCTCGAACAGCCAGGCCGGCACCAGGCCGCGGACCCCGTCGACCGTGCCCGGGGCCAGCCCGAGCACGGCGCCCCGCACCGACTCCGTCCGCGACGGCTTCATCGGGCGCGGCTCCGGGTTGCACGGCAGCGTGTCCGTGGCGCCGACCGGGGTGTCCGGGGCCAGCGGGACGCTCGTGGCGCAGCCGCTCGGGCCCGGGTCGGGGGCGCCGGAGCCCCGGGACCTGTCGTTCAGCCGGGCCAGCGCGTCGACCGCCCCGATCACCGGCTGCTCGGCGGCCCGCACCGGAACCTTCAGCTCGCCGCTGCCCGACACCACGAGGGAGTCCGCCCCGACACCGATCCGGGTGGCCCAGCCCTGCGTGGGCAGCCCGCCGACCACCGGGTCGGCCGTCACCACGCGTACGGAGCCCTGCGCGATCCGGGCGTCGAGCTTCGCCCCGCCCTGCCCCACGGCGGCCAGCACGGGCGCGGCGGCGGCCTTGGCGGCCGCCTCGGAGACCGGCGTGCCACCGGCGGCGGCGCCGCCCTGCTCCTGGCCCAGGTCCTGGGGGAGGGTGGCCGGGCCGCAGGTGTCCTTGCCCCGGACGCAGTTGTCCCCGGTGCCGCCGGTACCGGTCCCGCCGACCTGGAAGCGGGAGAAGTTCCAGGTCCCGGGAGCCTTGAGGTTCACCGTGAGCCGGGGCCCGGAGCCGTCCGCCGTCTCCCCGGCCTGCCAGGTCTCCCCGGCGAGCCGGGGCGCGCCGGAGATCCCCAGCGCCGTCGCGAGCCGCGCCACCTCGGCGGAGGTCACCTCGCCGCTCGCCGTGAAGGCCGGCGCGGTGGCCGGGCCGTCCGGGAGCGGGACGTCCGCGGCGTAGGTGATCCCGCCGCCGGACGGGTCGGGCTCGCCGGGGGCGATCCCGGGCCCGGGCGGAGTGGGCGCCGTGCGGGGCGCGGAGGCCGCGCTGTCCCCCGTACGCCCCTCGCCGTGGGCGGTCGACGCCCAGTACGCGGTGCCGCCGCCCGTGAGCAGGACGGCGGCCGCGATCGAGCCGACGACCCAGACCGGCCGCCGCCGTGCCCCGGACGACGTGCCGGGGGTGCCGAGCGCTCCGGGCGTCTCGGAAGTCTCGGATGCCTCGGGTGCATCGGATGGTTCGCTGGTCACCGCATCGCTCCTTTGCCCGTCCCGCAGGGGGTGATGCGGGTGTGACGGAACAGACGCCGATCCGGTTCCGCGGAGGCCGGCCCAGGCCGGCCCGGGCCGGGACGGCCTAGTAGCCGTAGACCGCCGTGGCGGCGATGAGGCGGGCCGAGGCCGCCGGGACCCGGATCCCGCTGATCTGCGAGGGAGCCACCCGATCCGGACGCGGACCGGCGGGAACCGGCCAGTGCGGGGCCATCCGGGCGCAGTCGCCCAGCAGCTGATCGAACTCGGTGCCCGCCGTGTTCTCGGAGGGCCGGACGTGCCCGAAGCCATAGGTGTAGGTCATGGGGCACGGTAGGCACGCCGCGGCGAGGGAGGAAAGAGCTACTACGGGGTAGTTTCTGCCGATCGGCAGGGGCTCGCCGACCGGGTAGTTTTGAATGTCCCCTTGCCCTCCCCTGCAGGAGCGTCCACGCCGTGCGTATCGCAGTCACCGGCTCCATCGCCACCGACCACCTCATGACCTTCCCCGGCCGCTTCGCCGACCAGTTGGTCGCGGACCAGCTGCACACGGTCTCCCTCTCCTTCCTCGTCGACAACCTCGACGTGCGGCGCGGCGGCGTCGGCCCGAACATCTGCTTCGGCATGGGGCAGCTCGGCGCCCGGCCGATCCTCGTCGGCGCGGCCGGCTCCGACTTCGACGAGTACCGCGCCTGGCTCGACCGCCACGGCGTCGACACCCAGTCCGTGCGGATCTCCGAGGTCCTGCACACCGCGCGCTTCGTCTGCACCACGGACGCCGACCACAACCAGATCGGCTCCTTCTACACGGGCGCGATGAGCGAGGCCCGCCTGATCGAGCTGAAGTCGGTCGCGGACCGGGTCGGCGGCCTGGACCTCGTCCTGATCGGCGCGGACGACCCCGAGGCGATGCTGCGCCACACGGAGGAGTGCCGGACGCGGGAGATCCCCTTCGCGGCGGACTTCTCGCAGCAGATCGCCCGGATGGACGGCGACAACATCCGCACCCTGATGGAGGGTGCGACGTACCTCTTCTCCAACGAGTACGAGAAGGGCCTCATCGAGGCGAAGTCCGGCTGGACCGACGCGGAGATCCTGGCGAAGGTCGGCACCCGGGTCACCACGCTCGGCTCGAACGGCGTCCGCATCGAGCGGGTCGGCCACGACCCGATCGTGGTCGGCTGCCCGGAGGAGACCGCGAAGGTCGACCCGACCGGCGTCGGCGACGCGTTCCGCGCAGGCTTCCTGACAGGCCTCGGCTGGGGCGTCGGCCTGGAGCGGGCCGCACAGGTCGGCTGCATGCTGGCCACGCTCGTCATCGAGACCCTCGGCACGCAGGAGTACACCCTGGCCCGCGCCCACTTCATGGAGCGCTTCACGAAGGCCTACGGCGACGAGGCCGCGGCAGAAGTCCAGTCCCACCTCCCGGCGTAGCCCCTCGCGCCCGCGCCCTCGAACGCCGGGCGGGCTGGATGAATCCAGCCTCGCCGGCGTTTGAGGCGCGGGGTCCGGGGCGGCGCCCCGGGGAACGGTGGAAGGGCGGGCAGGGGACAGCCCCGCAGGGCCGCCCCGCCCCGCCTCCCGGCCCGGGTCAGACCGCCCGGCGGACCGTGTACGCAGTACCGAGGGGGCGCGGGGCTTCGCCCACGTAGGTCTGCCCCCGCATCGCACACCACGCCGGGATGTCCAGCCGCGCGACCTCGTCGTCCGACAGGACGGTCACCGTGCCGCCCACCGGAACCCGCCCGATCGCCCGCGCCAGCTCGATCACCGGCTGCGGACACCGCAGCCCGAGCGCGTCCAGCTCCAGGGATTCCGCCTCCGGATCCGCGGCCGGCCCCGCCTCCACCACGCCGAGCCGCTCACGCACCCCCGCCACCAGCCCCGGCAGCACCTCCAGGAACCCGTTGACCTCCGCCGCGGTCGTGCCGCCCGGCAGGGACACCCGTACGTTCCCCTCCGACAGCACCCCCATGGCCCGCAGGACATGGGACGGCGTCAGCGTCGAGCTGGTGCACGAGGAGCCGGACGAAACGGAGTACCCCGCCCGGTCCAGCCCGTGGAGCAGGGTCTCCCCGTCCACGTACAGGCAGGAGAAGGTGACCAGGTGCGGGAGCCGAAGGTCGGGGTGGCCCACCACCTCGACGTCCGGCACCAGGCGGGCCACCCGCCGCCGCAGCCGGTCCACCAGGATCCGCAGGCGGGCCGCCTCCGCGTCCGCCTCGGCGCGCACCGCCCGCAGGGAGGCCGCCGCGGCCACCGCCGCGGGGAGGTTGACGAAGCCGGGGGAGCGCCCCGACTCCCTTTCGTCGGCGGGGCCTTGGGGGGAGAACCGCACTCCCTTGCGGACCGCCAGCAGGCCGACTCCCGCCGGGCCGCCCCATTTGTGGGCGCTCGCGCACAGCACGGACCAGTTCCCGGGGACCGGCCCCCAGCCCAGCGACTGCGCGGCGTCCACCAGCAGCGGGACCCCGGCGGCGGCGCACACCTCGGCGACCTCCGCCACGGGCTGGACGGTTCCGACCTCGTGGTTGGCCGACTGGAGGCAGGCCAGCGCCGTGGCGGGGCCGACGAGTTCCCCGTAGGAGGAGGCGGAGACCCGGCCGAACCGGTCCACCGGGACCTCCTCGACCCGCCCGCCGCCCGCCGCGTGGAGCTCCGCCGCGTGGAGCACGGAGCTGTGTTCCACCGCTGATACGACCAGATGCCCGCCGACGCGCCGACGCCCCGCCAGGACCCCGGCCATGCCCGAGTGAACCGCGTGCGTCCCCGAAGGAGTGAACACGAGCTCGTCGGGGCGACAGCCCACCGCCTCCGCCGCCGCCTCCCGCGCCGCGTCCAGCAGCATCCGCGCCCGGCGGCCTTCGCGGTACAGCCGGGCCGGGTCGGCCCAGCCCTCGTCAAGGGAGGCCTGGAGCGCCTGCCGGGCCACGGGGTGCAGCGGGGCGGCGGACGCGGTGTCGAAGTACGGCATCCGGTCACGCTAACCGGCCGCCACGCCGACGCCACGCCGGGGCCGCGACCCGCCGAGGTCAGGGACCGTCAGATGCCGCCGGGACCCCGCCATTCGGGGCCCGTTGGGCCGTCCCCCGTACGGCGGATCCATCCCTTCGGGGTCAGTAACGGCGCGTTGGGCACCCTCCCCGCGCGACCCCAAATAGCGTCCAGTAGGGTTTGGTCCGCATAAACATCCAAACCCCTGCCTGCGTCAGGGCCGGCGACCGACCCGAATGCGGCCGCGGCCGGCCGCGCGGGCCGAGACTCTCGGGAAGGCGCTACGTGAGTCCCTACGGCTCCGACCGCTCGCCGCGGCGCCCGATGCGGCGGAAGCCGCTGCAGGTGCTGGCTGCAGGCGCGGTCCTGGCGACCGCCACTGGTTGCTCGCCAACATGGAAAGACTTCCCCCGCCTCGGATTGCCCACCCCGGTCACTGAGGAGGCGCCTCGCATCCTCTCCCTGTGGCAGGGGTCCTGGGCCGCCGCTCTGATCACCGGCATCCTCGTGTGGGGCCTGATCATGTGGAGCGTCATCTTCCACCGGCGTAGCCGGACCAAGGTCGAGGTTCCCCCGCAGACCCGGTACAACATGCCGATCGAGGCGCTGTACACCGTGGTCCCGCTCATCATCGTCTCGGTGCTGTTCTACTTCACCGCGCGCGACGAGTCGAAGCTGCTCTCCCTCTCCGCCAAGCCGGCGCACACGATCAACGTGATCGGCTTCCAGTGGAGCTGGGGCTTCAACTACATCGAGAACGTCGACGGCGATGCGGCGACCCCGAAGGCCGGCGAGGTTCCCAAGGAGCTCGCCTCCCTGCCGGACCGCTACACCAAGGACTTCCCCGCGGGCGCCGAAGGCGTCTACACCAAGGGCGTCCCGAGCGACCGGAACGCGGAGACCGGCAACCCGGGCCCGACGCTCTGGCTGCCGAAGGGCGAGAAGGTCCGCTTCATCCTGTCGTCCAACGACGTCATCCACTCCTTCTGGGTGGTCCCCTTCCTGTTCAAGCAGGACGTCATCCCGGGGCACACCAACGTCTTCGAGGTCACCCCGACCGAAGAGGGCGTCTTCATGGGCAAGTGCGCCGAGCTCTGCGGTGTCGACCACTCCCGCATGCTCTTCAACGTCAAGGTCGTCTCCCCGGAGGCGTACAAGGCGCACCTGAAGGAGCTTGCGGAGAAGGGCCAGACCGGCTTCCTCCCGGCCGGTATCCAGCAGACCGACCCGGCCCGCAATGCTGAGGTGAACAAACTGTGAGCATCCTCAACCAGCCTCAGGGTGCCGAGGCCGACTCGTACGAGAACGAGTTGCCGGTACGGAGCAAGCAGCCGGGCAACGTGGTCGTGAAGTGGCTCACCACCACCGACCACAAGACCATCGGCACGATGTACCTGCTCACGTCGTTCGTGTTCTTCCTCATCGGCGGCCTGCTGGCGCTCTTCATGCGCGCCGAGCTGGCCCGTCCGGGTACGCAGATCATGTCGAACGAGCAGTTCAACCAGGCGTTCACCATGCATGGCACGATCATGCTGCTGATGTTCGCCACCCCGCTGTTCGCGGGCTTCGCGAACTGGATCATGCCGCTCCAGATCGGCGCGCCCGACGTGGCGTTCCCGCGGCTGAACATGTTCGCGTACTGGCTGTACCTCTTCGGTTCGACCATCGCGGTGGCCGGCTTCATCACCCCCTCGGGTGCCGCCGACTTCGGCTGGTTCGCCTACTCCCCGCTGTCGGACGCCGTCCGCTCGCCGGGCATCGGCGCCGACATGTGGATCATGGGTCTGGCCTTCTCCGGCTTCGGCACGATCCTCGGTTCGGTCAACTTCATCACCACGATCATCTGCATGCGCGCGCCCGGCATGACGATGTTCCGCATGCCGATCTTCACCTGGAACGTGCTGCTGACCGGTGTTCTGGTCCTGCTCGCCTTCCCGGTGCTGGCCGCCGCGCTCTTCGCGCTGGAGGCCGACAGGAAGTTCGGTTCGCACATCTTCGACGCGGCCAATGGCGGCGCCTTGCTGTGGCAACACCTCTTCTGGTTCTTCGGACACCCAGAGGTGTACATCATCGCGCTGCCGTTCTTCGGAATCGTTTCCGAAATCATCCCGGTCTTCTCGCGCAAGCCGATGTTCGGTTACATCGGTCTGATCGCCGCGACGATCTCGATCGCCGGCCTTTCGGTGACCGTGTGGGCGCACCACATGTACGTCACCGGCGGTGTGCTGCTGCCGTTCTTCTCCTTCATGACGTTCCTCATCGCGGTTCCGACCGGTGTGAAGTTCTTCAACTGGATCGGCACCATGTGGAAGGGCTCGCTGTCCTTCGAGACCCCGATGCTCTGGACGATCGGCTTCCTGGTCACCTTCACCTTCGGTGGTCTGACCGGCGTCATCCTGGCCTCGCCCCCGATGGACTTCCACGTCTCCGACTCGTACTTCGTCGTCGCGCACTTCCACTACGTCGTCTTCGGCACCGTGGTCTTCGCGATGTTCGCCGGCTTCCACTTCTGGTGGCCGAAGTTCACGGGCAAGATGCTGGACGAGCGCCTCGGCAAGATCACCTTCTGGACGCTGTTCATCGGCTTCCACGGCACCTTCCTGGTGCAGCACTGGCTGGGCGCCGAGGGCATGCCGCGTCGTTACGCGGACTACCTCGCGGCGGACGGCTTCACGCTGCTGAACACGATCTCGACGATCAGCTCGTTCGTGCTGGGCCTGTCGATGCTGCCGTTCATGTACAACGTCTGGAAGACGGCGAAGTACGGCAAGAAGATCGAGGTCGACGACCCGTGGGGCTACGGCCGTTCGCTCGAATGGGCGACGTCCTGCCCGCCGCCGCGGCACAACTTCCTCACCCTGCCGAGGATCCGGTCCGAATCCCCGGCGTTCGATCTGCACCACCCCGAGATCGCGGCCCTCGACCACCTTGAGGACCACTCCGTGGCCGCCAAGGCCGTCGCTGGTGGCAAGGAGGCCGGCAAGTGAAGATCCAGGGCAGGATGTTCCTGTGGCTCGCCGCCTTCATCCTGATCATGACCGTCGTGTACGGCGTCTGGTCGAAGGAGCCGGTCGGCACCACCGCTCTCGCACTGGCCTTCGGCCTGAGCGCCATGATCGGCTACTACCTGGCCTTCACGGCCGCGCGCGTGGACGAGATGGCCCAGGACAACCTGGAGGCCGACGTCGCCGACGAGGCGGGCGAGCTGGGGTTCTTCTCCCCGCACAGCTGGCAGCCGCTCTCGCTGGCCATCGGTGGCGCCTTCGCCTTCAGCGGCGTCATCTTCGGCTGGTGGCTGATGTACTTCTCGGCGCCGCTGATCCTCGTGGGTCTGTGGGGCTGGGTGTACGAGTACTACCGCGGCGAGAACCAGAACCAGTAGCCGCACCTGCATGAGACCAGGGGCCCGGACACCTCCAATGGAGGAGTCCGGGCCCCTCGTTTGCAGTCACCCCGCGCGCCGTAATTGTCATACCTTCATAGCGTTGGCTCCATGAACAAGTCACCGCGTCTTTGGACGGTCATCGGCTGCTCCCTGCTGGTCGCGTCCCTCGGGGCCGGCGCCACCGCATGCGGGTCGGGCGACGACAACCCGCTGTCCGCCCGCCCCTACGACGCGGGCGACCAAGTCGCCCTCAACCAGGCCTCCGGCAGCCGCCCGGTCGATCCGGACCGGCCCCTGGAGGTCACCGCCAAGAGCGGCGACGGCCGGATCACCGACGTGAGCGCCGTGGACACCCACGGACGCCGCCTGGCGGGCGAGTTGTCCGCCACCGGCGACCGCTGGCACAGCACCGTCCCGATGGCCGCGGGCGTCCGCTACACCGTCCTCGTGAGCACCGAGGACGAACGGGGCGCCCCCGGGCAGCGCACGCTCACCTTCGACACCACCCCGGCGCAGAAGGTCCTCAAGGTCGAATTCGGCCCGGACGAGGGCAAGTACGGCGTCGGACAGCCCCTCACGGCCGAGCTCAACGAACCCGTGAAGGACAAGGCCGCCCGCGCCGTCATCGAGCGCGGCCTGATCGTCGACGCCCCGCCGGAGGCCGTGGGCGCCTGGCACTGGGTGGACGACAAGAACCTCCACTACCGGCCCAAGGACTACTGGCCCGCAAACACCACCGTGTCCGTCCGGAGCAACCTGGAGGGCGTCAAGATCTCCGACGACCTGCACGGAGCCGCCTCCAAGCCGCTGAAGCTGGAGATCGGGGACCGGGTCGAGGTCACCACGGACGCCTCCTCGCACTGGATGACGTTCAAGCGCAACGGAGAAGTGATCAATTCCATCCCGATCACCACCGGCAAGCCCGGGTTCTCCACCCGCAACGGCGTCAAGGTGGTCCTCGGCAAGCAGTACTACGTCCGGATGCGCGGAGACACCGTGGGCATCGGCGGCAGCGAGTACTACAACCTGCCCGTCTACTACGCGACCCGCGTCACCTGGAGCGGTGAATACGTCCACGCCGCGCCGTGGTCCGTCGGCTCCCACGGCTACGCCAACGTCAGCCACGGCTGCACCGGCATGAGCACCGGCAACGCCGCCTGGTTCTACGAGAACATCACCGAAGGCGACATCGTCCAGGTCATCAACAGCATCGGCGACGACATGGACATCTTCGGCAACGGCTTCGGCGACTGGAACATGGACTGGAAGGACTGGCGCGAGGGCAGCGCCCTCCTCAAGGGCACCCAGGAGGGCCGCAGCCCCGTCGACCAGGCCCGCCTGCGCCCGCAGGTGTAACCACCGGGCCAGGAGCGCCCGGAGAGCCGGGAGGGGCCTGAGAGCCCGGAGAGCCGGGAGAGGCCACAGCCGGGGCACGGGTGCCCGTACGGAGCGTACGGGCGCCCGTGCCCCGGTATGCGCCGGTAAGGCGCTGTGCGGGGCACACAGGCCCCGCTGCGCCCCCGGGAGAGCTAGGCCGCCGGGGAGATCCGCGCGCGCAGCAGACCCGCCAGGGCCTGCGCGAAGTCCACCGGATCGACCGGAAGGGTGACCGCGGCGTCCGCGCGGCTCCAGGTGGCCAGCCAGGCGTCCTGCGGACGGCCCATCAGGAGCAGGACGGGCGGGCACTGGAAGATCTCGTCCTTGATCTGCCGGCACACCCCCATGCCCCCGGCCGGGACCGCCTCGCCGTCCAGTACGCACACGTCGATGCCGCCCGCGTCCAGCTCCTTCAGGACGGCCGGCAGCGTCGCGCACTCCAGGAACTCCACCGGCGGCAGGTCCGTGGCCGGCCTGCGCCCGGCCGCCAGCCGCACCTGCTCCCGGGTGCCCGCGTCGTCGCTGTAGACCAGAACCCGCGCAGTCGCCCGCATTTCGTTCCTCCACGTGTCCCGTGAATCACGTTGATGTTGCGCGGGATGCTACTCCGTCCGACCCGGTGTCAACATCGGTTCGCACAGCCTCGCCCGGGGGACGGCCGGCGGGCGTCCGCAGGGCGATCTGATGGGCCGTTCGGGCCTTGCACACGCCCCTGACACTCCGAACGGCACCCCCCGGGGTGAGGGCGGGATAAGGGACCGACATAATGTCGGTCGTGGCGACAGCAACGACAGTAGATACCGGGCACGCGCACCCGACGGTCAACAGGCCGAACCTCGTCAGCGTGGGAACCATCATCTGGTTGAGTTCCGAGCTGATGTTCTTCGCGGCCCTCTTCGCGATGTACTTCACCCTGCGATCCGTGACAGGCGCCGAGTACTGGACAGAACAGGCTTCGGCCTTGAATCTGCCCTTCTCGGCGACGAACACGACGATCCTGGTGCTTTCCTCGCTCACCTGCCAGCTCGGCGTATTCGCCGCCGAGCGCGGTGACGTGAAGAAGCTCAGGACGTGGTTCATCATCACGTTCGTCATGGGTGCGATCTTCATTGGCGGCCAGGTGTTCGAGTACACCGAGCTGGTCAAGCACGAGGGCATGAGCCTCTCGTCCGGTCCGTACGGCTCGGTCTTCTACCTGACCACCGGCTTCCACGGTCTGCACGTGACGGGCGGTCTCATCGCCTTCCTGCTGGTCCTCGGCCGGACGTACGCGGCCAAGAGGTTCACCCACGAACAGGCCACGTCGGCCATCGTCGTGTCCTACTACTGGCACTTCGTCGATGTCGTCTGGATCGGCCTCTTCGCGACGATCTACCTGATCAAGTAGCGAACACGTCGCCGGGCAGGGCCCGGCACTCCATCCAGACACACCGACGCAGAAGATCCTGACACCGGGGTAATCCGTGAAAAAGCTCTCCGCACGACGACGCCATCCGCTGGCGGCGGTCGTCGTTCTACTCTTCGCGCTGGCGGTTACCGGGGGGCTGTACAGCGCCTTCGCGCCCGCGGGCAATGCGAAGGCCGACGAAACCGTCCAGTCCCTCGCCATCGAGGAGGGCCAGAAGCTCTACGCCGTCGGCTGCGCAAGCTGCCACGGGACCGGCGGTCAGGGTTCCTCTGACGGCCCCAGCCTGGTAGGCGTCGGCTCCGCTGCCGTCGACTTCCAGGTCATGACGGGCCGGATGCCCGCCCAGCAGCCCGGCGCCCAGGTGCCGAAGAAGCCCGTCATCTACACCCAGGCGCAGGCCGACCAGCTCGCCGCGTACATCGCCTCCCTCGGAGCCGGCCCGATCACGCCGACCGAGAAGCAGTACGACCCGGCGGGTGCCGACATCGCGAAGGGTGGCGAGCTGTTCCGCAACAACTGCGCGCAGTGCCACAACTTCACCGGTGAGGGCGGCGCACTGACGAACGGCAAGTACGCCCCCAACCTTGAGGGTGTCGAGCCGAAGCACGTCTACGAGGCCATGCTCACCGGCCCGCAGAACATGCCCTCCTTCCCCGACAGCACCATGCCGGAGAAGCAGAAGAAGGACATCATCGCGTACCTCCAGCACGTCAACGGCGAGAAGTCGACCAACCCCGGTGGCCTCAAGCTCGGTGGCCTCGGCCCCGTCTCCGAGGGTCTCTTCGGCTGGATCTTCGGACTGGGTGCGCTGATCGCTGTCGCCGTCTGGGTCGCGGCCCACACCGCTAAGGCCAAGAAGTCATGAGTAGCCAAGACATTCCCGAAGAGAAGCACCTGCCGAGCGAGCAGGGCGACACGCACCACGGTGCCGTGACAGTGGCGGACGACCCGTTCGCCGACCCCGGCCTGCCGGTTCACCGGCCGCGGATCCAGGACATCGACGAGCGGGCCGCGAAGCGGTCCGAGCGCACGGTGGCCCTGCTGTTCACGCTGTCGATGCTGGCGACGATCGCCTTCATCGCCTCGTTCGTGATCCTGCCGGTCGACAAGATCGTCTACATCTTCCCCATCGGGAAGGTGAGCGCTCTCAACTTCGCCCTGGGCGTGAGCCTCGGCGCGGCCCTCTTCTGCATCGGCGCGGGCGCGGTCCACTGGGCCCGCACCCTGATGTCCGACGTGGAGGTCGCCGCCGAGCGCCACGAGATCGCGGCCCCGCCGGAGGTCAAGGCGCAGGTCCTGCAGGACTTCGCGGACGGCGCGCGCGAGTCGGCCATCGGCCGCCGCCCGCTCATCCGCAACACGATGTTCGGTGCGCTGGCCCTGCTGCCGCTCTCCGCCGTCGTGATCCTGCGCGACCTGGGCCCGCTGCCCGAGGACAAGCTGCGCAAGACCATCTGGGCGAAGGGCAAGATGCTCATCAACCAGAACACGATGGAGCCGCTGCGCCCCGAGGACATCGTCGTCGGTTCGCTCACCTTCGCCATGCCGGAAGGCCTGGAGGAGGACGCGCACGACTTCCAGGTGCAGATCGCCAAGGCCGCCCTGATGATCGTCCGTATCCAGCCGGAGAACATCAAGGACAAGAAGGAACTGGAGTGGTCCCACGACGGGATCGTGGCCTACTCCAAGATCTGCACCCACGTCGGCTGCCCGATCAGCCTGTACGAGCAGCAGTCGCACCACGTGCTCTGCCCGTGCCACCAGTCCACCTTCGACCTCTCCGACGGCGCCCGAGTCATCTTCGGCCCGGCTGGTCACGCGCTCCCGCAGCTGCGGATCGGCGTCAATGACGAAGGTTTCCTCGAGGCGCTCGGCGACTTCGAAGAGCCCGTCGGTCCCTCTTTCTGGGAGCGCGGATGAGCACTGCCACTCAAACCAAAGAGCGCAAGGCTCCGGCCGGCGAGCGCGTAGCCGACTGGGCCGACGGCCGGCTGGGCATCTACAGCCTCGCCAAGGCCAACATGCGCAAGATCTTCCCGGACCACTGGTCCTTCATGCTGGGCGAGATCTGCCTCTACAGCTTCATCATCCTCATCCTCACGGGTGTGTACCTGACGCTGTTCTTCCACCCGAGCATGAACGAAGTGCACTACGACGGCTCGTACATCCCCATGCAGGGTGTGCAGATGTCGGAGGCCTTCAAGTCCACCCTGGAAATCAGCTTCGACGTCCGCGGCGGTCTGCTCATCCGGCAGATCCACCACTGGTCGGCGCTGATCTTCATCGCGGCGATGCTCGTGCACATGATGCGCGTGTTCTTCACCGGCGCGTTCCGCAAGCCGCGTGAGGTCAACTGGGTCTTCGGCTTCCTGCTGCTGGTCCTCGGCATGTTCACCGGTTTCACCGGTTACTCCCTGCCGGACGACCTGCTCTCGGGCACCGGTGTCCGCTTCATGGAAGGCGCGATGCTGTCCGTGCCGATCGTGGGCACGTACATGTCGTTCTTCTTCTTCGGCGGGGAGTTCCCCGGCGGCGACTTCGTGGGCCGGCTCTACTCGGTGCACATCCTGCTGCTGCCCGGCATCATGATGGGCCTGCTGGTGGCCCACCTGATCCTGGTCTTCTACCACAAGCACACCCAGTTCGCGGGCCCCGGCAAGACCGAGAAGAACGTCGTCGGCATGCCGCTGCTCCCGGTCTACATGGCCAAGGCCGGAGGCTTCTTCTTCCTGGTCTTCGGTGTCATCGCGGCCATCGCGGGCATCGCCTCGATCAACCCGATCTGGGCGCTGGGCCCGTACCGTCCGGACCACGTGTCCACCGGTGCGCAGCCCGACTGGTACATGGGCTTCTCCGAGGGCCTGATCCGCGCCATGCCGGGCTGGGAGATCAACCTGTGGGGCCACACCCTGGCCCTGGGCGTCTTCATCCCGTTCATGATCTTCCCGCTGGTCCTGGCCACGATCGCGGTCTACCCGTTCATCGAGTCCTGGGTCACCGGGGACAAGCGCGAGCACCACATCCTGGACCGCCCGCGCAACGCCCCGACGCGCACGGGCTTCGGTGTGGCATGGCTGACGTGGTACGTCATCCTGCTGATCGCCGGTGGAAACGACATGTTCGCGCAGTACTTCCACCTGTCGATCAACTCGATCACGTGGTTCGCCCGCATCGGGTTCTTCGTGGGCCCGGTCATCGCGTTCATCATCACCAAGCGGATCTGCCTCGGCCTCCAGCGCCGGGACCGGGACAAGGTGCTGCACGGTCGCGAGACCGGCATCATCAAGCGCCTGCCGCACGGTGAGTTCGTCGAGGTCCACGAGCCGCTCTCGCAGGGCAAGCTGCACACGCTCACCTCGTACGAGCAGTACAAGCCCGTCGAGATCGGCCCCACGGTCGACGAGAACGGTGTCGAGCGCAAGGTGAAGCTGCTCGAGAAGCTCCGCGCCAAGCTCAGCAAGGGCTACTACGGGGAGGACAACCAGATCCCCAAGCCCACGGTCGAGGAGTACAAGGAGATCCAGAACGGCCACGGCCACCACTGATCTCCCGCATCACGGCTTCACACGCTTCATGGTTCACGTAGTACGCACGACGCACCACGCACGACGCATGACTGCTTGAGGGACTGATTTCGGTCAGTCCTGGTGTCGCCACGGCGAGAGCCCCGTCCAGTGTCTGGACGGGGCTCTTTGCCGTCCCCGGGGCTGGATAGGCTGAACCCCTTCCCATTCGACGTGGAATCCTCGACGAGCAGCAGGAGCGGACCATGAACCTGGTGACCCCGGCAGGCGGCGACAGCGTGGCGGCCCGCGGCTGGCCGGGCCTTCTGGACGCCCTGCTGACCGGCCGGGACCTCAGCGCCGACGACACGGCCTGGGCCATGGACCGGATCATGCGCGGGGAGGCCACCGACGCCCAGATCGCCGGCTTCGCCGTCGCGCTGCGGGCCAAAGGGGAGACCGTGGCCGAGATCAACGGCCTGGTCCGCGCCATGTACGAACACGCCAACCTGATCGAGGTGCCGGGCCGGACGGTGGACATCGTCGGCACCGGCGGCGACGGGGCCAAGACGGTGAACATCTCCACGATGTCGGCCATCGTGGTGGCCGGTACGGGTGCCAAGGTCGTCAAGCACGGCAACCGGGCCGCATCCTCCGCGAGCGGCTCCTCGGACGTCCTGGAGAAGCTCGGCGTCAACCTGGACCTCACCCCCGCACGGGTCGTGGAGGTGGCCGAGGAAGCCGGCATCACCTTCTGCTTCGCGGTCAAGTTCCACCCCGCGCTGCGGCACGTGGCGGCGGCCCGCCGGGAACTCGGCATCCGCACCACCTTCAACTTCCTCGGCCCGCTCACCAACCCGGCGCGGGTCCGGGCCCAGGCCACCGGTGTGGCCGACGCGCGGGTGGCCCCGATCGTCGCGGGCGTGCTCGCGGAGCGGGGCTCCTCGGCGCTGGTCTTCCGCGGTGACGACGGGCTCGACGAGCTCACCACCACCGCGACCTCGCGGGTCTGGTGGGTCCGGGGCGGCGAGGTCCGGGAGCAGAGCTTCGACCCGCGCGACATCGGCATCCCGCTGGTGGACGTCTCCGCGCTGGCCGGCGCGGACGCCTCGTACAACGCGGACGTGGCCCGCCGCCTGCTGGCCGGCGAGACCGGCCCGGTCCGCGATGCGGTGCTGCTGAACTCGGCCGCGGCCCTGGTCGCCCTGGACCCGGGTACGGGCAGCCTGGAGGAGCAGCTCGCCGCCGGTGTCGTACGGGCCGCGGAGTCGGTGGACTCGGGCGCGGCCCGGGCGGCGCTGGCCCGCTGGTCGGCGGCGAGCAACGCCTGATCGGCTCCGTCCGACGGGATCCGGCCAAGATCCAGCACTGACCCCGGTCCGCCATGTGGACCGGGGTCTTGCATTCGGAAGATCGTGTGGCAGGATGCTCCTCAGGTCACGAGTGACAGCGTTTAGGCCCCGGCTTGCTGTCCGGCAACCCTCCTTCCGTGGCGGGGTGCCCCGGGTGATGACCAGGTCGTAGGCAGTGAGGTCTACGGCAAGCGCGGATCCCTCGAACACCAGGGGTCCTGGTCTCTCGAGGAGCGTTTCCGTGAGCAAGCGAATGCGATAGGGCGACTCCGCCCCTTCTTCACCCCTCGGAACAGGGTCGTTTCCGCGTACCCGCAGCACGTCTGCGTACGCCGAGCCGATCCGAACACTCCGGGGCATTCCCGTACCCCGAACGGCCGCAGCGCCGTATCCGCGTACGGGCACACCGAAGCCATTCACACCTGCCTGCCGGGAGATACCGCCATGTCCGCGACCCTGAACGCCGCCGCCGTCACCTCCGCCACCGAGGACCCCGCCTGCGCCGAGCCGCTGCCGGTCCTCGGCCGTGACGTCACCGTCCCGCTCGTCACCGGCGGCGAGGTCACCTACGCCGCCCTCGACTACGCGGCCAGCGCCCCCGCGCTGCAGCGGGTCTGGGACGACGTGGCCGCGTACGCCCCGTACTACGGCAGCGTCCACCGCGGCGCCGGGTACCTCTCGCAGCTCTCCACCGACCTGTTCGAGCAGAGCCGGGTCACGGTCGCCGAGTTCCTCGACTGCCGGCCCTCCGACCAGGTGATCTTCACCCGGTCCACCACCGACTCCCTCAACCTGCTCGCCGCCGTCATCCCGGCCGACTGCCAGGTCTTCGTCTTCGAGACCGAGCACCACGCCTCGCTGCTCCCGTGGACGAACGCGCAGGTCACCTACCTCAACGCCCCCCGCACCCCGGACGAGGCCGTCGCCACCCTGGAGCGGGCCCTCGCCGACCGCGACCCTTACGGCCCCGCGCTCGTCTGCGTCACCGGCGCCTCCAACGTCACCGGCGAGCTGTGGCCCGTCCGGGAACTCGCCGCCGCCGCGCACGCCCACGGCGCCCGCATCGTCCTCGACGCCGCCCAGCTGGCCCCGCACCACCCCGTCTCGGTCCAGGACCTCGACGTGGACTGGGTCGCCTTCTCCGGCCACAAGCTCTACGCACCCTTCGGCTCGGGCGTGCTCGCCGGCCGCGCGGACTGGCTGCAGGAAGCGGACCCGTACCTCGCCGGCGGCGGGGCCTCGCGCAAGGTGGCCCGCCGGGAGGACGGCGGCGTGGACGTCGAGTGGCACACCACCGCCGCCCGCCACGAGGCCGGCTCCCCGAACGTCATCGGCGTCTACTCCATCGCCTCCGCCTGCAAGGCGCTGAAGGAGGCCGGCTTCGAGAACCTCGTCGCCCGCGAGCAGCGCCTCATCGAAAAGGTCCGGGCCGGCCTCGCCGAGGTCCCTGCCGTCCGCGTCCTGTCCCTCTTCGGCGACGACGCCCCGCGGGTCGGCGTCATCTCCTTCGTGGTGGACGGCTGGAACAGCTCGCACTTCGCGGCCGCGCTCTCCGCCGAGTACGGCATCGGCGTCCGCGACGGCCTCTTCTGCGCCCACCCGCTGGTCCGCACCCTGCTCGGCAGCGAGCCGCAGGCCCAGGGCGAGTGCGGAGCCCCGGAGGCGGCCCCGGGCGAGCGCTCGCTCAACGCGATCCGCGTCAGCTTCGGCGCCGGCACCCCCGACGAGCACGTCGACCGCTTCGTCCGCGCCGTCAAGGAGCTCGTCGCGGACGGCGCCAAGTGGCAGTACCGCACCGAAGAGGGCCGCTGCGTCCCGGCCGTCTGACAGGCTGCGGGGAATGACCTACTGGGATCCGCTGCCCGCCCTCGCGGCGCTGCCCGCCGACTCCCCTTATGCGGGAGCCCGCTGGGACGGCCTCTGGGAGGAGCGCAACCGGCTCAACGTGCCGGGCCCGTTCTACGGGGCGATGACCGACACCTGCCTGACCGGTCGGCAGCTCGCGCCCGACCTGGTCCTGTACGACGACGTCTACGGCCAGGAGTTCGTGTACCGCCAGCCCCGTGATCCGGGAGAGGTCGCGGACCTCCGCGCGGCCGCTTCCGAGGAGGCCTGCAACGGGTACGGCCACGACGGGGACCTGTACTGGACACCGGAACGGCTCCGGGACTGGTGGCGGGAGCGTGGCCAGGTGCGCGAGTGGGCTGTGGGCGCGGGGTGGGGTGACTGGGTGACCCGGCCGTCCGACTGGATGAACGACGCCGCCGCCGGGGCCCGCGCCTACGTGGCGTACATGGACCACGGCCTCGGGGACTACCTGCGCGGCTATCTCTTCCGGCAGGAAGAGGGCCGCCCCGCCCGGGCGGGCGAGGCACTGCCCGTGCTCTGAAGCTACGCGTCGAGACCGATCGCGAACGCCGCTTCCAGGTCGTGCTGGGAGTACGTGCGGAACGCCACGTGCGTGTCCGTCGCCTCGACGCCCGGGATCTTGCTGATGCGGCCGGGGATGATGTCGGCCAGGTTCTCGTGCCGGGCCACCCGGACCAGCGCGATGAGGTCGTAGGTACCCGTGACCGAGTAGACCTCGCTGACGCTGTCCAGTGCGGCGATCGCCTCGGCGATCTCGGGGATCCGGTCCACGCTGGTCTTGATGAGCACGATCGCGGTGATCACGGTTGGCTGTCTCCCTCGACGGCGGTCACTGGTCGCCTCACTCTAGTCCCACGCCGGTAGCGGGCCCACGCGTAGAGGAAGCCCGCCGAGAAGCCCACCACGTGGGCCAGGTAGGCGACTCCGGGGCCGCTCGCCGCGCGGTGGGCCGCCAGCCACTGCAGGCCGAACCAGAACAGCAGCACGATCCACGCGGGGAACCGCAGGGGCAGGAAGAAGAGGAACGGGAACAGGCTCGTCACGCGGGCCCGGGGGAACAGGTACAGGAAGGCGCCCAGGACCGCGGAGATCGCGCCGGAGGCCCCGACCAGGGTCTGGTCCGAGGAGGCGTGGGCCGCCGCGTACGCCGCCAGGGCCAGGTAGCCCGTGCAGACGTAGAAGCAGAGGAAACCGGCCCGGCCCATGCGCTGCTCCGTCATCGCCCCGAAGACGTAGAGGAAGAGCATGTTGCCCAGCAGGTGCAGCCAGCTGCCGTGCACGAACAGCGCCGTCAACGGAGTGAGCAGCGCCCGGCCCGAGCCGGTGAACAGCTCGTCCGGGACCACGCCCCAGCGCCGGAAGTACGCCGTGCCCGTGGTCATGAGCTGGTCGCCCGTCCCGTAGACGGGGTTGAGTCCCGACGCCGGGCTCAGCACGAACACCACGCAGCAGCCGGCGATCAGCGCGTGGGTGACCACCGGGCCCCGGGCGGCCTCGCGTACGGCCTGCCACCTTACGATCATGCGAACGAGCATGACCCAGCCGGGCCCGCCGGCGGGTGCGGCAGGCCGTAGGGTTACGAGCTGTGCACGCGCACGCGCGCACGCGCCGCGCGCGGCACTCATGCCACGCATGCGATAGAAGAACAGAAGGAGAGAGCGGCCTGATGACGGTTCCCCTGCCGACCGACACCACCCGGTGGCGCTGCACCCTGTGCGGCAACCTCACGCGTTTCGACGTCACCCGTTCGTCGAAGGTCGTGGAGTACCTCCACCTGGACCTCGCCGGGGAGCCCAAGGTCGAGGAGCGCGAGGTGGTCAATGAGACCATCGAGTCGGTGCGCTGCCGCTGGTGCAACGCGGTGGACCAGATCGAGCTCGTGGACAGGCCGGGCGCGGACTCCTGAAGGAGCCCCGCCCGCAGGTGAATGACGGTAGGGGTGACGGATTGTGGAGCCAGCAAGCGGCGCTGAGCCGGCCGACGCGGCCGGCGACGCCGCGGAGGTGCTCGACCGCCCGCTGCCGGAAGGCGTGCGGCGCCGGGTCGTCGCACTCGTCTCCGACGCCTTCGGCGGGCTGACGGTCGCGGACCTCCCGGCGCAGCTGCGCCAGTACGCCCGTTTCACCCCGACCCGGCGCGCCAAGTTCGCGGGCAACGCCATGGCCACGGCCGTGGAGAGCGACCCGGTCTTCCGGGGCCGGGTCGCCGAGAAGCTCCGCGAGGCGCAGGCCGGGCTGGCCGCCGCCCTGGAGTCGGGCGCCCCGCCCGCCGCCGCCGATCCGCTGGACGTGGCGGCCGCGGCGTACGTGCTGCGGCCGGCCGGCTGGGTCAAGCTGGTCGCCGCGGCCGGCGAGGAGGCGCAGCGCGCCGACGCCGAGCGGGTCGACGAGGAGGCCCGCCGCGAGATGGAGCGGCTCCGCGAGGAGCTGGCCCACGTACGGGAACTGCAGCGCACGGGTGTCGACCAGGTGCGGGCCGAGCTGGAAGCGGCGCGCAAGGAAGCGGAATCGCTTCAGCGCAAGCTGCGCAGCGCCCTCAGCGACGTGAAGCGGGGCGACGCGGCCCTGCGCAAGATCAACGCGGAGGTCGACGGCATCCGCGCCGAGGCGGCCTCCCAGGTGACCACCGCCGAGAGCGAGACCCGGCGGCTCAAGTCCCGCCTCGCGGAGGTGGAATCGGCGCTGGAGACCTCGCGCCGGGCCACCCGCGAGGGGCGCAGCATCGAGGACATGCGGCTGCGCCTCCTGCTGGACACCGTGCTGGACGCGGCCGCGGGACTGCGCCGGGAGCTCGCGCTGCCGCCGGTCTCCACACGGCCCGCCGACACGGTGGAGGCGGTGGAGCCGGGCCGGATGACCCCGAAGGACATCGCGGCGCGCGCCCTGTCGGAGACCGACCCGGCGCTGCTGGACCAGTTGCTGGCACTGCCCCAGGCCCATCTGGTGGTCGACGGCTACAACGTCACCAAGACCGGCTACCCCACGATGCCGCTGGAGAAGCAGCGGCTGCGGCTGCTGGGCGGGCTGTCGATGCTCGCCGCGCAGACGGGCGCCGAGATGACCTGTGTCTTCGACGGGGCCGAGCTGGCGGCCCCCGTGCTGCTCGCGCCGCCGCGCGGGGTGCGGGTGCTGTTCTCCAAGGCCGGGGTGACGGCGGACGAGCTGATCCGCCAGCTGGTGCGCGCCGAACCGGCGGGCCGTCCGGTGGTCGTGGTCTCCACCGACCGGGAGGTCGCCGACGGGGTCGCCAAGGCCGGGGCGCGGCCGGTGGCGTCCGCCTTGTTGCTGAAGCGGCTTTCGCGCGTTTCGTAACTGCTGGGCCCAATGCCGGAATTGGCAGGGCCCCGCAGGAACGTACCGTCAAGTCGTCGGCACAGAGCGTGCACTGTAGGTAAAGAACCTGGTCGGACGGCGAGTTTTTTGCCGACAGGATTTGAACTGATCACAGAAGGGTCACTAGGGTCAGTCAAACCTTCGTGCGGTAGTTCACTCATTCGGGGTGGCAGCGAAGGTGTCGCCGAGCCTCGCGTTCCCTTCGGCGGCTCTAGGAAGAAGGAGCTCGCCTTCGTGGCGTCCCACCGTCGACCCAAGCAGCCGACCCGCATGCGCACCACCGTGCTCGGCGTCACCGCGGCGGCCGCCGTGGTCCTCTCGGGGCAGGCCGCCAACGCCGCCCCCGCCAAGCCGAACAAGGACGAGGTCAAGGCGAAGGTCGACGCCCTCTACGAAGAGGCGGAGCAGGCCACCGAGAAGTTCAACGGGGCCAAGGAGCGCCAGGACAAGCTCGAGACCGAGATCGGGCAGCTCCAGGACCAGGTCGCCCGCGGCCAGGAGGAGCTCAACGCGCTGCGCGGCACGCTCGGTTCGATGGCCAGCGCCCAGTACCGCAGCGGCGGCATCGACCAGTCCCTCGCGCTCTTCCTCTCGGCCGACCCGGACAACTACCTCGACAAGGCCTCCACGCTGGAGCAGCTGAGCGGTCAGCAGGTCGAAAGCGTCCAGAAGATCCAGGCCAAGCAGCGCACCCTCGCGCAGCAGCGCCAGGAGGCCGCCGGCAAGCTCACCGACCTCGACGCCACCCGCAAGGAGCTCGGCGAGAAGAAGAAGGCCTCCTCGGACAAGCTCGCCGAGGCCCAGGCGCTGCTGAACACCCTGACCGCCCAGGAGCGGCAGCAGATCAAGGACGAGGAGGGCCGCGCCAGCCGCGGCGCCGGCGAGCGCGTCCCCGACCTCGGCAACGCGAAGCCCTCCGGCCGGGCCGGCGCCGCCCTCGCGGCCGCCAAGACCAAGATCGGCAGCGCGTACATATCCGGGCACGAAGGCCCCAACTCGTTCGACTGCTCGGGCCTGACCCAGTGGGCGTACAAGCAGGCGAACGTGTCGATATCGCGCACCACCTTCACGCAGATCAACGACGGCACCCGGATCGGCAGGAGCCAGCTCCAGCCCGGTGACCTGGTGTTCTTCTACGGCGACCTGCACCACGTCGGCCTGTACGCGGGCGGCAACACGGTGCTGCACGCCTCGAACCCGCGCAGCGGCGTCAAGTACGAATCGATCGACAACATGCCGTTCCAGTTCGGCGTGCGCGTCGGCTGACGCCCCCTCCTGCACACAGGGTCCGTCCGGACGCGCCGTACACCGCCCATCCGGGCGAATTACGAAGCCCCGCTCCGACCACACGCCCCGCCGGTGACCTGCGTCTCCGACGGGGCGTCACTGTGCGTGCCCGCCGGAGGTCGTTGGCCGGTGCCCTTCCGCGCGGCTACTGTCTGCCAGCGCGGAACCCCGGCACACGGCCGTCCACGGAGGGCGGACCCGGGTCCCGCTCAGCAGGAGGGAGCGGTTTCACGTGGCGTCCCATCGCCGGTCCGGGCCCAGCGCCCTCGACCGGAACACCAAGGTCACCGTCCTCACCGCCGCCGCGGCGGGAGCGGCGGTCGCCATGTCGGGCGCACCCGCCGGTGCGGCCCCCGGCCTCCCGCAGGAGCCCTCCGCGGGCACCCGCGCCCAGGTCGACCGGCTCTTCGAAGAGGCCGAACAGGCCACCGAACGCTTCAACCAGGCAGGCGAGCGGGCCGGCCGGCTCCGCAGCGAAGTCGACCGGATCCAGGACGCGGTGGCCCGCGGACAGGACCGCATCAACACCATGCGCGGGGTGCTCGGCGCCTACGCCGGAGCCCAGTACCGGGCCGGCGGCATCGACCCCGCCGTCGAGCTGATGCTCTCCGAAGACCCCGACGACTACCTCGCCAAGGCCGCCGCCCTCGACCGGCTCTCCGGCCGGCAGGCCCGCCAGCTCGACGAACTGCGCTCCGAGCAGCGCCGGCTCGGCCAGGAACGCCGGGAGGCCTCCCGCAAGCTCGCCGAACTCGACGCCCTGCGCGCCGACGTGGCGAAGGAGAAGCGCGCCGTCACCGCCAAGCTCGCAGCCGCCCGCCGGCTGCTGAACGAGATGCCCACGCAGGAGCGCGCCGAGTTCGACCGGGCCTCGCGCTCCGCCGGCCGCCCCGACGGACTGCCCGACCTCCCCGACATCGCGGCCTCCGGGCCCGCCTCCGGGCGCGCCATGACCGCCGTGATGGCGGCCCGGTCCGCCGTGGGGCGGCCCTACGTGTGGGGATCCACCGGCCCCTCCGGCTTCGACTGCTCCGGGCTGATGGTGTGGTCGTACCGGCAGGCGGGCGTGGCCCTGCCGCGCACCTCGCAGGCGCAGCGGCACGCCGGGCGGCGGGTGTCGCTGTCGGAGGCGCGGCCGGGGGACCTGGTGACGTACCGCTCGGACGCCAGCCACGTCGGCATGTACGTCGGCAACGGCCAGGTGGTGCACGCCCCGTACCCGGGGGCGCGGGTGCGGTACGACCCCGTCGGGATGATGCCCGTGTCCTCGGTGACCCGGCCCTGAGGGCTGCGCTGCGTACGATCGGGTGATGTTCCCGGTCCTGGGCCGTACCCCGCGCTGTACCCCTCGGCGGCGCCCGCGCGTGCTGTCGCCGGTGCTGCTCTGCCTGTTGCTGCTGTGCGTGCCGCTCGCCGGATGCGGTTCCGGTTCCGGTTCCCCCTCGGGTTCCGGTTCCGGGGCCCCCTCGGCTTCGGCGGACCCCGTCGAGCGGGACGTGCGGCGGGCCGTCGCCGACTGGTCGGCGGCCCCGCCCGCGGCCCTCGCGGCGATCCCGCTGGAGGGATGGTCGTACGAGGTCTCGACGGTCCGGGTGGACGGCGTACGGGCCCTCGCGCGCGCCGAGCTGCGCTACCGGCTCACCGGCTACGACACCGCCCCCGCCGGCTCCGCCCGCGAGGTGGAGCTCACCCGTGACGGCGGCTCCTGGGCGGTGACCGCCGACCGGCCTGCCCCCGGAGCCCTGCCGCAGCTGTGGGACCAGGGCCCGGTGTCCGTGGAGCGCGGGGCGCACGCCCTGGTGCTCGGCGGCGCGGGCCAGGGCTCCGGCCCCCTCTCCGAGATCGCCGCCGAGGCCGACAAGGCGGTGCCCGCGGCGAGCGCGGCCTGGCCGCGGCCGTGGGCGGGCCGGGTGGTGGTGCTGGTGCCCGGCTCGCTCGACGCGATGGCGGCGCTGCTGGGGCGGCCCGCCGAGGAGTACCGGGGGCTCGGCGCCGTCACCACCGGGCGGACCGGGGCGGGGCCCGCCCCCGCGGACCGGGTCGTGGTGAACCCCGAGGGGTACGGGCAGCTCACGGCGGAGGGCCGCCAGGTGATCCTGACCCACGAGACCACCCACGTGGCCACCCGGGCGGCGACCACCTCCCGGACCCCGCTCTGGCTCTCCGAGGGCTTCGCGGACTGGGCCGCCTACCGCGACAGCGGCCGCACCCCGGCCGAAGCCGCGCCCTCCCTCGCCCGCGCGGTGCGGAGGGGGGAGCTGCCGGCGAGCCTCCCGGAGCCCGGGGCCTTCGCCTTCGGCGGGGACGCGGACGCTTTGGCGCGGGCCTACGAGGGCTCCTGGCTGGCCTGCCGGCTCATCGCCCGGCGCTGGGGGGAGCCGGCACTGGTCTCCCTCTACGAGAGCGCGGGCCGGGAGTCCCTCCCGACGGCCCTGCAGAAGTCCCTCGGCACGGACCCCGCGGCCCTGACCCGCGCCTGGCAGCAGTCTCTGACCGGGGAGTTCCGCTAGCCCGCGCCGTTGCCGGGGGCCGGCCCCCGGACCCCCGCTCCTCAAACGCCGGAGGGGCTGGATCTTGCGCATCGCGCCGCAGGTCACCTCGGGTCGCCTCCGGTAGGGTCGGCAGGCGATGGACAAGACGCTGATCGTGACCAACGACTTCCCGCCGCGGCCAGGAGGCATCCAGGCCTTCCTGCACAACATGGCGCTGCGCCTCGACCCCGACAAGGTCGTGGTCTACGCCTCCACCTGGAAGCACTCGGCCGAGGGCAGGGCCGCCACCGCCGCCTTCGACGCGGAGCAGCCCTTCCAGGTGGTCCGCGACCGGACGACGATGCTGCTGCCGACCCCCAGGGTCACCCGCCGGGCCGTGGGCCTGCTGCGCGAACACGGCTGCTCGTCGGTGTGGTTCGGCGCGGCGGCCCCGCTGGGGCTGATGGGGCCCGCGCTGCGCCGGGCGGGGGCGCGCCGGATCGTGGCGACCACGCACGGGCACGAGGCCGGCTGGGCGCAGCTGCCGGTCGCGCGCGGGCTGCTGCGGCGGATCGGCGAGGGCACGGACACCCTGACCTATCTGGGGGAGTACACGCGTTCGCGGATCGCCTCCGCCCTGACGGACCGGGCGGCGGCACGGATGACGCAGCTCCCGCCGGGCGTGGACGAGAAGACCTTCCACCCGGGGTCGGGCGGCGCGGAGGTCCGGGCGGGGCTCGGTCTGACGGACCGGCCGGTGGTCGTCTGCGTCTCGCGCCTCGTCCCCCGCAAGGGCCAGGACACGCTGATCGAGGCGATGCCGCGGATCCTGGCGGCGCTCCCGGACGCCGTCCTGCTCATCGTGGGCGGCGGCCCCTACGAGGCCGACCTGAAGGCCCTGGCCGCCCGGACCGGGGTCGCGGATTCCGTCGTGTTCACGGGCGCGGTCCCGTGGTCCGAACTGCCCGCCCACTACGGGGCCGGAGACGTCTTCGCGATGCCCTGCCGGACCCGGCGCGGCGGGCTCGACGTGGAGGGTCTCGGCATCGTCTACCTGGAGGCCTCCGCCACCGGCCTGCCGGTGATCGCCGGCGACTCCGGCGGCGCCCCGGACGCCGTACTGGACGGGGAGACGGGCTGGGTGGTCCCCGGCGGCGCCCCGGCCGAGACCGCGGAACGCGTCCTCGCCCTGCTCCGGGACCCGGCCCTGCGCGCGCGCATGGGCGGGCGCGGCCGTGCCTGGGTCGAGGAGAAGTGGCGCTGGGACCTGCTGGCGGAGCGGCTGCGCGAGCTGCTGTAACCCGCTCGCGTAGAGCGCAAGCAGCATCCCCTTTCCGTACGGAGGGGGGATTATCGCCCCCGGGGGCCCCATCGCGGGCAGAGTCGATCAAACCGCTCGGGCCGGGGCGCGGCCCGCCTACGGTCGAGCCATGTCTGACTGTTACTCAGAAGCGTGTCAGTGCGGGTTATGGCCGGTTGGGTGGAATCCACTCATGATGCGCCCATGACACCAAACCTGACGCGTCGTCACGTTCTCGGGCTGGGCGCCCTCTCGACCGCGGCCGCCCTCGGCTTCACCCGCATAGGCCTGCAGTCCGCAGCCGCCTCCGAGCCCGCGGCCTCGACGTACGCCCCGGCCATCGTCGTCGGCTCCGGCTACGGATCCGCCGTCGCCGCGCTCCGCCTCGGGCAGGCCGGGGTGCGGACCGTCGTCCTGGAGATGGGCCGGCTCTGGGACACCCCGGGCGCCGACGGGAAGATCTTCCCGGCCACCTCCGCCCCCGACCAGCGCTCGATGTGGTTCCGCAACCGCACCGAGGCCCCGCTCGCCCAGTTCCTCTGGCTGGACGTGGTCAACCGCAACATCGACCCGTACCCCGGCGTCCTGGACCGCGTGAACTACGGGGACATGTCGGTGTACGTGGGCCGCGGCGTCGGCGGCGGCTCCCTCGTCAACGGCGGCATGGCGCCCACGCCGAGGCGCTCGTACTTCACCGAGGTCATGCCCCGCGTGGACGCCGACGAGATGTACGGCACCTACTACCCCCGGGCCCGCGCCATGCTCGGGGTCAACGACATCGACCCGGCCTGGTTCGAGTCCACGGAGTGGTACCGCTTCGCCCGCATCTCCCGCAAGCACGCCCAGAAGACCGGCCTGCGGACCACCTTCGTCCCCAACGTCTACGACTTCGAGTACATGAAGCGCGAGGCCGCCGGCACCGCCACCCGGTCCGCCCTCGCGGGCGAGGTCATCTACGGCAACAACCACGGCAAGAAGAGCGTGGACAAGACCTACCTGGCCGCCGCCCTGGGGACGGGGAACGTCACCATCGAGACCATGCAGCGCGTGGTCGGCGTACGGCAGGACCCGGCCGGCGGGTACGTGCTGACCGTGCAGACCAGCGACCTCACCGGCCGCGTCACCCAGGTCCGCGAACTGGGCTGCAAGCAGCTCTTCCTCGGCGCCGGCAGCCTCGGCACCACCGAGATCCTGCTGCGCGCCCGCGAGACCGGCACCCTGCCCGCCCTGAACGACAAGGTGGGCCTCGGCTGGGGCCACAACGGCAACGTCATGACCGCCCGGGCCAACCACCTGTGGGACACCGTCGGCGCCAACCAGGCCACCATGCCGGCCCTCGGCATCGACGACTGGGACAACGCCTCGAACCCGGTCTTCGCCGAGATCGCCCCGCTCCCGATGGGCTTCGAGCACTGGATCTCGATGTACCTGGCCATCACCAAGAACCCGGAGCGCGGGCACTTCACCTACGACGCCGCCAGCGACTCGGCGAAGCTCCAGTGGACCCGGGACCAGAACACCCCGTCCGTCCAGGCCGCCAAGCGCCTCTTCGACCGGATCAACCGGGCCAACTTCACGATCTACCGCTACGACCTGTTCGGCGACAACAAGAACTTCGCCGACAACTTCACCTACCACCCGCTGGGCGGCTGCGTCCTCGGGGACGCGACCGACGACTTCGGCCGGGTGAAGGGCTACCAGGGCCTCTACGTCACCGACAGCTCGCTGATCCCCGGGTCGCTCGGCGTGAACCCCTTCGTGACCGTCACCGCGCTCGCAGAACGGAACATGGCGAGGGTCCTCGCCGAGGACCCTCGCTGACGAACCGGACCACTAGCCCCGGTAGAGGGCTTCGATCTCGTCCGCGAAGTCCTTCGCCACCACATTCCGCTTCAGCTTCAGCGAAGGCGTGATGTGCCCGGACTCCTCCGTGAACTGGGAGGGCAGAATGCGGAATTTCCGCACCGATTCCGCCTTGGAAACCGCCGCGTTGCCGTCGTCCACGGCCTTCTGGACGGCGGCGACGAGGTCCGCGTCCTCGCGCAGCTGGGCCGCCGTCGAACCGGCCGGCTTGCCGTGCTCCGCGGCCCACCGGCCGAGGAACTCCTCGTCGATGGTGACCAGCGCGGCCACGAACGGCCGCGCGTCGCCGACCACCATGCACTCCGCGACCAGCGCGTGCGCCCGGATCCGGTCCTCGATCACCGCGGGCGCCACGTTCTTGCCGCCCGCCGTGACGATGAGCTCCTTCTTGCGCCCGGTGATCGCCAGGTAGCCGTCCTCGTCGAGGGTGCCGACGTCGCCGGTGTGGAACCAGCCGTCGGTCAGTGCGTCGGCGGTGGCCGTCGGGTTGTTCCAGTACTCCTTGAAGATGTGCTCGCCGTGCAGCAGCACCTCGCCGTCGTCGGCGATGCGCACCACGGAGCCCGGGAGCGGCTGGCCGACCGTACCGATCTTCGTCTTGTCCCACGGGTTGAAGGCCGTGGCCGCGCAGGACTCGGTCAGGCCGTAGCCCTCCAGCACGGTGAAGCCGATGCCGCGGAAGAAGTGGCCGAGGCGCTCGCCCAGCGGCGCCCCGCCGGAGATCGCGTACTCGCCGCGCCCGCCGAGGACCGTGTGGAGCTTGCTGTAGACCAGCTTGGAGAAGAGCTTGTGCTTGAGCTTGAGGCCGAAGGACGGGCCGCCCGGCAGGTCCAGCGCGCGGCTGTACGCGATCGCGGTCTCGGCCGCCGCGTCGAAGATCTTGCCCTTGCCGTCGGCCTGCGCCTTGGCGCGGGCCGAGTTGTAGACCTTCTCGAAGACGCGCGGCACGCCGAGGATCAGCGTCGGCCGGAAGGACTGCAGCTCGTCGGTGAGGTTCTTGATGTCCGGTACGCAGCCCAGCCGGATCGGCGCCAGCACGGCCGCCACCTCCACCAGGCGGCCGAAGACGTGCGCGGCCGGCAGGAACAGCAGCACGGAGCACTCGCCGGTCCGGAACAGCGGACGCAGCCGGGCCACGATGTTCCCGCACTCGGCGAAGAAGCTGCGGTGGGTCAGCACGCAGCCCTTGGGTCGGCCGGTGGTGCCGGAGGTGTAGACGATGGTGGCCGGGTCGTCGGCGCCCGCGAGCGCGCTGCGCTCGTCGACCTCGGCGTCCGAGATCCCGGCGCCGGCCGCCTTCAGCGTCTCCAGGGCGCCCTGCTCGATCTCCCAGACCTCGCGCAGCTCCGGCAGCCGGTCGCGCAGGGCCGCCACGGACGCGGCGTGCCCGGCGGACTCCACGACGACGGCGACGGCGCCGGAGTCGCCGAGGATCCACTGGATCTGCTCGGGGGAGCTGGTCTCGTACACGGGGACGGTAACGGCGCCCGCGCTCCAGATCGCGAAGTCGATCAGCACCCACTCGTAGCGGGTGCGGGAGATCAGGGCGACCCGGTCGCCGGGCTTGATGCCGGCCGCGATCAGGCCCTTCGCCGCGGTGCGGACCTCGGCGAGGAACTCCGTCGCGGTGACGTCCTGCCACGCGCCGCCGACCTTGCGGGCCATGACGGCGGTGTCGGGATGCTGCGCGGCGTTGCGGCGGATGAGATCCGTCAGGTTCCCGTCCGACGGGACCTCGTACAGGGCCGGAAGGCTGAACTCGCGCAAGACTGCTGCTCCTCTGGGCGCCATCGCCACCATGTGGACCGACCGGACGTTACCCATCGGTAGGGGGTTCCGGATAGAGGGAACCGGCCAGATGTTCCCTGCGTCACATGTCGCGGCCGTGTCCTGCCGACATTAGTCGACCCGGTTTGCGACTCGGAAGTAACCGCAGGTCCGGCCGCCTGAGCCGATTCCCTCCCCGCGGTGGCCCGGCGCGCCTAGGGTGGCGGCATGGGTGGCTCTATGGGTGGTACGCAGAACCGGACACGGGTCCACGTCGTCAGCGACGTCCACGGCAACACCGAGGCCCTGGCGCGGGCCGGGGAAGGCGCCGACGCGCTGATCTGCCTCGGCGACCTCGTCCTCTTCCTCGACTACGCCGACCACTCGCGCGGCATCTTCCCCGACCTCTTCGGCGTCGAGAACGCCGATCACATCGTGGAGCTGCGCACCGCGCGCCGCTTCGAGGAGGCCCGCGAGTTCGCCCGCGGCCTCTGGGCCGGACTGGACCGGGACCGGCTGGTCGAGGGCGCGGTCCGGCGCCAGTACGCCGAAATGTTCGCCGCCTTCCCGAAGCCCACGTACGCCACCTACGGCAACGTGGACATCCCCGGCCTCTGGCCCGAGTACGCGGGCCCCGGCCTGACCGTGCTCGACGGACAGCGGGCCGAGATCGGCGGCCGGGTCTTCGGCTTCGTCGGCGGCGGACTGCCCTCCCCGATGCGCACGCCCTACGAGGTGCCCGAGGAGGAGTACGCGGCCAAGGTGGAGGCGCTGGGCGAGGTCGACGTGCTCTGCTCCCACATCCCGCCGGAGGTGCCGGAACTCTGCTACGACACCGTGGCGCGGCGCTTCGAACGGGGCAGCGGGGCGCTGCTCGCCGCGATCCGCAAGGTGCGGCCCCGGTACGCCCTCTTCGGCCACGTCCACCAGCCGCTCGCCCGGCGGATGCGGATCGGCGCCACCGAGTGCGTGAACGTCGGGCACTTCGCCGCCACGGGGAGGCCGTGGGCCCTGGAGTGGTGACCGGTCACGACGTGACGCGCGATAGCCTTCACGCGGCGGCCCCGGCCGTCCGCACACTTCCTCGAACTCCCCCCGGAGGAGCGACCGCGATGGCGGAACACACCAGCTCGAGCATCACGATCGAGGCGTCCCCGGCCGACGTCATGGCCGTGATCGCCGACTTCGCCCGCTACCCGGAATGGACCGGCGAGGTGAAGGAGGCCGAGGTACTGGCCAAGGACGACTCCGGCCGGGCCGCGCTCGTCCGGCTGCTGCTGGACGCCGGCGCGATCAAGGACGACCACACGCTGGCGTACACCTGGCCGGCGGAGAACACGGTCAGCTGGACGCTGGACAAGTCCCAGATGCTGCGGCAGCTCGACGGGTCCTACCAGCTGGCGCCGGTCGCCGGGGGCGCCCGCACCGAGGTCACCTACTCCCTGACGGTGGACGTCAAGATCCCGATGCTCGGAATGATCAAGCGCAAGGCGGAGAAGGTCATCATCGACCGCGCCCTGGCAGGCCTGAAGAAGCGCGTGGAAAGCCACCCCGGCGCCAACCCTTCTTAACGCGGAGCTCGCACCGCTGCGCGGGCTTCGCTCCGCTGCGCCGGACTCCGTCCGGCGGTGGCGGGTCGGCGGTGCGGCCACGGCCGCCTGTTGTGGGTGCCGGTGGGCGGGTGCGGCTGGGTGTGCCCTGCGGGGCTGGGTCCCCTACCCGCCCTTCGCCCGTTCCCCGGGCTGCGCCCGGGCCCCTTGCCGGGGGCGCTGCCCCCGGACCCCCGCTCCTCAAACGCCGGAGGGGCTGGGTGCATCCAGCCTCGCCGGCGTTTGAGGAGCGGGGTCTGGGGCGGAGCCCCAGGGGCTTGGCGGGTCCGGGCAGCGCCCGGGGAACGGTGGAAGGGCGGGTAGGGGACTCCGCCCGCGCAGCGGCAACGGTCGCAGCGGGGGGCCGGGGGCCAGGGCCCGGGTGGGGTTTCGTGGCGTGGCAGGCTGGCGGGGCCAGGGTCGGGCTCGCCGGGAGGCGGGGCCGGGCACACGCGGAGCTAGGAGCAGCATGCACACCCTTCTCGTCACCGGCCCCGGCGGCGCCGGACGCAGCACCGTCGCGGCCGCCACCGCGCTCGCCGCCGCACGGCAGGGCCACCGCGTGCTCCTCCTCACCGCAGACCCCACCGACCCCCCGGTCACCCCCCAGGGCAGCCTCCGCGTGTCCCGCGTCGACTCCGGCGAGGAGTTCCGCACGGAGCTGCTCTCGCTCCAGGAGCGCGGCTCCGCCCTGCTCGGGATGCTCGGCGCACGCCCGCTGCACACCGACGAGATCACCGAACTGCCCGGCGCCGAGCAGTTCGCGCTGCTCCGCGCCCTGCGGCGGGCCGCGCAGGAGCCCGGCACCGATCTCGTGGTGGTGGACCTCCCGCCGCTGCACCAGGCGATCACCACCCTCGCCCTCCCCGCCCAGCTCCGCCGCTACCTCGCCCGGCTGCTCCCCGCGGAGCGCCAGGCGGCCCGCGCCCTGCGCCCCGTACTGGCCCAGCTCGCCGGGGTCCCGATGCCCGCGCAGTGGCTGTACGAGGCCGCCGCCCGCTGGGACGAGGACCTGGCGGCCGTCCAGGACGTCCTGGAGGCCCCCACCACCTCCGTACGGCTCGTCGCCGAGCCCGGCCCCGCCGCCGACGCCGCGCTGCGCCTGGGCAGGCTCGGGCTCGCCCTGCACCGGCTGCCCGTCTCGGCGCTCGTCGCCAACCGGATGCTGCCCGCCGGGTCCGCCGACCCGTGGCTGTCGGGGCTCGCCGCGCAGCAGGAGAAGTACGCCGCCCAGTGGGCCGGGGACGAGAGCCTCCCGGTGCTCCCCGTACCCCACCTGGGCCGGGACCCGCACGGACCCGAGGAGCTGGCGGAGCTGGCTCCGGCCCCCGCCCCGGCGACCGTGCCGCGGCCCGTCTGGGCCGTCGAGGACCGGATCGCCGAGGACGGGGTGCTGCTGTGGAAGGTCCCGCTGCCCCGCGCGGAGAAGCGGGAGCTCGGCCTGGTCCGGCGCGGCGACGAGCTGCTGCTCACGGTGGGCCCGTACCGCAGGATCGTGCCCCTGCCCGCCGCGCTGCGCCGCTGCACGGTCTCCGGCGCCGCCCTCGCCGACGACGAGCTCCGCATCCGCTTCACCCCGGACCCGGGCCTGTGGCCCCGGAGCGGGGACGAGGCGTAGCCGAGCCGTAGCAGACGGCCCCGGGGGCCTGGGGGGCGTACCGCCGTTCGGGTAACGTCGGAGGGAGCAGGAGTCCGTTCCGCACGCCCAGCAGCCGCCGCAGGAGAGTCCGCCATGAGCGAGGCCACCGACCGCCCCACCGATGCTTCCGCCGGGGACGACGCCTGGGCCGAGGCGTGCGCCGAGGACCTCGCCGCCGAGCGGGAGCGCCGCAGGTCCGAGCAGGGCTCCTCCGCGGGCGCCGGGACCGGTACCGCGGCCGAGGAGCTGTTCAAGCTCTTCGAGGCCGTCGCCGGGAAGGTGTCCGACAAGGTCTCCGCGCTCGACAACCCGCTGTTCGGCGTCGCCGCGCAGGGCGCCGTACGGCAGTTCGTCAACCAGGCGAAGAGCGCCGCCAAACCCGTGGTCGAGCGCAACCCCGAGGTCTTCGAGCACCTCGCGGCGGCCGGCTCGGAGCTGCTCGCCGCCTACCGTTCCGCGGTCGAGGGCCACGAGCGCCGCTGGACGCGCGGTGAAACGGCCCCCGGGCGGGGCGACGGGACCGACGGGAGCGCGTCCGGGAACGCCTCCGGGAACGCGAAGGACCCCCGTGACGAGGGCGACGGCGGCCCGACCGAGCGGATCGATCTCGACTGAACCCCCTCCTCCCTCGGGTACGGTTGACAGCGGCGGGGTTTGACCGGAAACCGAGGGACTAATGGGACTCACCATCGGCGTCGACATCGGCGGCACGAAGATCGCGGCCGGCGTGGTCGACGAAGACGGCACCATCCTTGAGACGTACAAGGTGCCCACGCCGCCGACCGCGGACGGAGTGACGGACGCGATCTGCGCCGCCGTGTCCGAGGTCAGCGCCAGCCACACCATCGACGCGGTCGGCATCGGCGCCGCCGGATACGTCGACGACAAGCGCGCGACCGTACTCTTCGCGCCGAACATCAACTGGCGGCACGAGCCGCTCAAGGACAAGGTCGAGCAGCGCATCGGCCTGCCCGTGGTCGTCGAGAACGACGCCAACTGCGCGGCCTGGGGCGAGTACCGCTTCGGCGCCGGCCAGGGCCACGACGACGTCATCTGCATCACGCTCGGCACGGGCCTGGGCGGCGGCATCATCATCGGCAACAAGCTCCGGCGCGGACGCTTCGGCGTGGCCGCCGAGTTCGGTCACATCCGGGTGGTCCCGGACGGTCTGCTGTGCGGCTGCGGCAGCCAGGGATGCTGGGAGCAGTACGCCTCCGGGCGCGCGCTCGTCCGGTACGCCAAGCAGCGCGCCAACGCCACCCCCGAGAACGCGAAGGCTCTCCTCGCGCTCGGCGACGGCACCCCCGAGGGCATCGAGGGCAAGCACATCAGCGAGGCGGCCCGCGCCGGCGACCTGGTGGCCATCGATTCCTTCCGTGAACTGGCCCGTTGGGCGGGCGCCGGCCTCGCGGACCTGGCCTCGCTCTTCGACCCGTCGGCGTTCATCGTCGGCGGCGGCGTCTCGGACGAGGGCGACCTGGTCCTGGACCCGATCCGCAAGTCCTTCAAGCGCTGGCTGATCGGCGGCGCCTGGCGCCCGCACGCGCAGGTGCTCGCGGCGCAGCTGGGCGGCAAGGCCGGCCTGGTCGGCGCGGCGGACCTGGCCCGACAGGGCTGAGGCCCGCGCCACGGCGCCTCGTATCCGCGGACTGCCCGCCGCGCCCCCTGGGGTGCGGCGGGCAGTCTCGTTATGTTGCCGGGTATGGACCTCACCGAGCCGCCGAACTCCCGTACCGAAGCCGATGGTTCCGCCGTGATCCGGGTGCTCTCCTACAACGTCCGCTCGCTGCACGACGACGAGGACGCACTGGCGCGGGTGATCCGCGCGTGTGCGCCCGACCTGGTGTGCGTCCAGGAGGCGCCGCGGTTCTTCCGGTGGCGCAAGCACGCGGCGCGGCTGGCCGCCAAGTGCGACCTGGTGGTCCTGTCGGGCGGCGCGACGGCGGCGGGACCCCTGCTCCTGTGTTCCCTACGGGCCTTCGTGGAGCGGACCGAGGACATACTGCTGCCGCTCACACCGGGCCGCCACCGGCGGGGTTTCGCCACGGCCGTCGTACGGCTCGGCGGGGTCCGGGTCGGCGTGCTCAGCGCGCACCTGTCGCTGGACGGCCCCGAACGGCTCGCCCAGGCGGAGCTGCTCCTCGACCGGCTGGCCCGGATGGACGTGCCCTACGCGATCGCGGCCGGGGACATCAACGAGGGCCCCTCGGGGCCCGCCTTCCGCCGGCTGGCCGGGGCCCTGCAGGACTGCCGGGCGGTGGCGCCGTGGGGCGGTGAGCACACGTGGGTGCGATCTGCTGTCCCGCGGCGGATCGACGCGGTCTTCGCCACCCCGGGGACACAGGTCCTCGCCTGCGGCGTCCCCGAGGGCCTCCCCGGCGTCACCCCCGAAGACCTGGCCCGCGCCACGGACCACCTCCCGGTCCTGGCCACCCTCCGCCTGCCCGCAGCTCCTTCTTGACGCGCCGCCGGCCTTGTTGTGGGTGCCGGTGGGCGGGTGCGGCTGGTTGGGCCCTGCGGGGCTGGGTCCCCTACCCGCCCTTCGCCCGTTCCCCGGGCTGCGCCCGGACCCTTGCCGGGTGCGGCGCCGTTCCGGGGGCCAGCCCCCGGACCCCCGCTCCTCAAACGCCGGAGGGGCTGAACGATCCAGCCTCGCCGGCGTTTGAGGCGCGGGGTCTGGGGCGGAGCCCCAGGGTCTTGGCGGGTCCGGGCAGGGCCCGGGGAACGGTGGAAGGGCGGGTAGGGGACCCAGCCCCGCAGGGCAGCCCAGCCGCACCCGCCCACCGGGCCCGTGCCGGGACGGGAGCGCCGACCGGCCACCGCCGGACGGAGTCCGGCGCAGCGGGGCGAAGCCCGCGCAGCGGTGCGAGCTCCGCGTGAAAAATCAGACGACCGCGCCCCGGCCGGGGTCGTCGTCCTCGTCCTCGTCCGTGGACATCCGGGCGACCAGCGTCGCGAAGCCGCCCAGGAAGCCGCCGACGCCCAGCGTCGTCAGCCACCAGGTCATGTCCCACTGGAACAGCACCGCCAGGAGCAGCAGGACCGGCCCGCCCACCACCGCCAGCCAGGCGAACTTCGACGTCGTGTCCGCCTCCGGCAGCTCTGGCTCCGGGGGTACGAAGTGCCCCTCGTCCTTCGCGGCCTCGGGGGAGTCGTCGGGCTCGGCCAGGGAGTGGTCCCGGGGGCCCGCGCCGCCGATGCCGCCCACGCCCGGGGCGAACACCACCGAGCTGCCCAGCGCCGCCGCCGCAGGCGGTTCCGGGGAGGCCGGGGCGGCCGGGGAGGCGGGGCCCGCCGGGTCGGGCGCCGGTTTCACGTCCTCCTCCGGCAGGAGGAGGTTCTCGATCGGCCGGAACGGTCTCGCGCCCGGCGGATCCGCCGGCTCCTGCCCGTAGCCGGCCACGATCGCCGCCCACGCCGCTTCCTCGTCCAGCGGGGGGACACCCCCGGAGGACTCCTCGTGCTCAGCCACCGCTGGCCGCCCCCTCCCTGCCCAAGCTCTCCGACAGCCGTCCGACGAACGCGAAGCTGTCCGCGAAGATCTTCTCCGCGTCATGGTCCAACGTCGCGACGTGGTAACTCTGTTCCAGCAGCGTCTCGGTGACGTCCGTGGAGGACACCCGCGCCAGGATCCGCGCCGAGTCCGCGGGCCGCACCACGTGGTCCTGCGGGCTGTGCAGCAGCAGCAGCGGCTGCGTCACCTGCGGCAGTTCGGTGTCCAGCATCTGCAGGAACTTCCGCAGCGAGTGCGCGGCCCGGGTCGGGACCCGGTCGTAGCCGACCTCGTCCGCCCCGGGCTTGGCGATGTCGCTCGCGATGCCCGGCGTCGACCGGACGAAGTGCTTGACCACCGGCAGGGCTACGGCCAGCGGGTCGTGGATCTTGTTGACCGGGTTGACGAGGACGATCCCGCTGATGCTGTCCCCGTGCTTCGCCGCGAGCCGCAGCGTCAGCGCGCCGCCCATCGACAGCCCGAAGACGAACACCTGCTCGCAGCTGCCCTGCAGCTCCCGCAGCGCGCGGTCCACCTCGGCGTACCAGTCCTGCCAGCCGGTGAGCTGCATGTCCTGCCAGCGCGTCCCGTGCCCGGGGAGCAGGGGCAGCGACACCGTCAGTCCCTGCGCGGCCAGATGGTCGGCCCAGGGCCGCATCGACTGGGGGGAACCGGTGAAGCCGTGGCAGAGGAGGACGCCGACCTTTCCGCCCTCGTGGCGGAACGGCTCGGCTCCAGGGAGGACGGGCACCAGGGTCTCCTTAGAGGGGGGCGGGGGGTGCGTAGCGCTGTGTGACTTCACCGTACGCGACGGGGGTGGTACCGACCAGGGTCGTCGGACGGCTCCGGGCGCTACCACGGGATATGGTCTGTTCGACAGACACAGGAAGGCTTTCGAGTTGATCTACGGCGCAATGAAGTTCTCCATCGGCGGTTCTCTGAAGCTCGCCTTCAGGCCGTGGGTGGAGGGCCTCGAGAACATTCCCGCAGAGGGGCCGGCGATCCTCGCGAGCAACCACCTGTCCTTCTCCGACTCCTTCTTCCTCCCGGCCGTGCTGGACCGGAAGGTGACCTTCATCGCGAAGGCGGAGTACTTCACCTCCCCGGGCGTCAAGGGCAGGCTGACGGCCGCCTTCTTCAAGGGCGTCGGCCAGCTCCCGGTGGACCGTTCGGGTGCGCGCGGGGCCGGCGAGGCCGCCATCAAGAGCGGCATCGACGTCATCGAGCGCGGAGAGCTGTTCGGTATTTACCCCGAGGGGACGCGTTCACCCGACGGCCGGCTATACCGCGGAAAGCCGGGCGGTCTGGCCCGGGTCGCGCTGGCCACCGGTGCGCCGGTGATCCCCGTGGCGATGATCGACACGGAGAAGATCCAGCCGCCCGGCAAGGTGGTGCCCAAGCTGATGCGCCCGGGCATCCGGATCGGCAAGCCGCTGGACTTCAGCCGTTACCACGGCATGGACGGGGACCGCTTCATCCTCCGCTCGGTGACCGACGAGGTCATGTACGAGATCATGAAGCTCTCCGGCCAGGAGTACGTCGACATCTACGCGACGGCCGCCAAGCGCCAGATCGCTGACGCGGAGAAGGCCGCCTCCCGGAGCGAGAAGGCGGAGAAGGCGGAAAAGGCAGAGGCCGACAAGGCCGACAAGGACACCGACAGCAAGTAGCGGCACACGGGCGGGACCGCCCGTACGGGGTGGGGGAGATGGCGAAGCGCGAGCGCGTCGTGCGCATGTCGGTCGAGCAGCCGCTGTGGCGTGCCCTGACGGCCTACCGGCTGCTCACCATGGTCTACGCGGCCCTGCTGTTCGCGTCCGCCTACCAGCGGTTCGGCCGCCCCTGGGTCGCAGCCTCCTACCTCGCCTTCCTGGCCGGCTGGACCCTGCTGACCCTCCCCAAGGTGGCCAACGCCGCCAGCTGCACCAAGCGGTTCCTGTGCGCCGACCTCACCGTGGCCTGCGTCGGCATCCTGCTCACCCCGCTCGCGGACAGCCAGCAGCGGATCGCCGACGGCGGCCCCACGCTCCCCTCCATCTGGACGGCGGGCTCCGTCCTCGCCTTCGCCCTCAAGGGCGGCTGGCGATGGGCCTGTTTCGCCTCCACCTTCGTCGCCGTCGCCAACATCGTCATCCACGGCGGGGACCCCACCCGGGACGCCCTGCACAACGTGCTCCTGGTCTGGGTGGCCTCCATCGCCATCGGCTACGTCGTCGAGGTGGCCCGGGCCAGTGAGGCCACCCTGGCCCGCGCCCTGGAGATCGAGGCCGCCACCCGCGAGCGCGAACGCCTCGCCCGCGACATCCACGACGGGGTCCTCCAGGTCCTCGCCATGGTCCAGCGGCGCGGCACCGAACTGGGCGGGGAGGCCGCCGAGCTGGGCCGGATGGCGGGGGAGCAGGAGGTGGCGCTGCGCACCCTGGTCTCCAGCGGGCTCGCGCGCCCGTCCCGGATCTCCCGCGACGAGGCGCTCGGCGCGATCGTCGCCGCCTTCGAGGTCGAGGAGCCGGGCGAGGAGGAGGGCGAGCTCGATCTGTGCGCCCTCCTCGCCCCGTACGCCGGCTCGCGGGTGAGCTTCGCCGAGCCGGGAACCCCGGTGCCGCTGCCGGTGGCCGCGGCCAGGGAGCTGGCTGCGGCGGTCGGAGCCGCCCTCGACAACGTGCGCAAGCACGCCGGCGAGGGGGCCAGCGCCTGGATCCTGGTCGAGGACTGGGGCGACGAGGTGATCGTGACCGTCCGCGACGACGGCCCGGGCATCCCGGCCGGCCGGCTCGACCAGGCCGAGGGCGAGGGCCGGATGGGAGTGGCCCTGTCCATCCGGGGCCGGCTCCGCGACCTCGGCGGCAGCGCCGAGCTGGTGTCCGTCCCGGGGCAGGGCACCGAAGTGGAACTGAAAGTACCGAGGGGGAGCACCCAGTGAACCAGTCGAGCGAGTGGAACGACCCGAGCGGCATCAAGGTCATGGTCGTCGACGACCATCCGATGTGGCGGGACGCGGTCGCCCGCGACCTGGCCGCCGCCGGCTTCGACCTGGTGGCCACCGCGGGCGACGGGCCCGAGGCGGTACGGCGGGCCCGCGCGGCGGCCCCGCACGTCCTGGTCCTCGACCTCAACCTCCCCGGCATGCCCGGGGTCCAGGTCTGCAAGGAGCTGGTCGGCGCCAACCCGGCGCTGCGGGTCCTCGTCCTCTCGGCGAGCGGCGAGCACGCCGACGTCCTGGAAGCGGTGAAGTCCGGCGCCACCGGCTACCTGCTGAAGTCCGCGGGCGCCCAGGAGCTCATCGACGCCGTGCGCCGCACGGCGGCCGGGGACCCCGTCTTCACCCCGGGCCTGGCCGGCCTGGTCCTCGGCGAGTACCGGCGCCTCGCTACCGACCCGGCGCCGGCCGCCTCCGACGAGCCGAAGGCCCCGCAGCTCACCGACCGGGAGACCGAGGTGCTGCGGCTGGTGGCCAAGGGGCTCTCGTACAAGCAGATCGCGGAACGGCTGGTCATCTCCCACCGCACCGTGCAGAACCACGTGCAGAACACCCTGGGCAAGCTCCAGTTGCACAACCGGGTGGAGCTCGTCCGGTACGCGATAGAGCGGGGCCTCGACGACGCGTGAGGCGCGTGAGACGTGTGAAGCGGGCGGCGCGGGGCGGGCAGGGCCTCGTAGGGGCCCCTCGTACGAGTGAACGGGTGGATGCAACGCCCCGCAATTCCCCCGGAATTGACCCTTCCCGGCATCTTGCTGTGACCTGAGTCACCACTAGCGTGACCGTCATGCGGGCCCCGCGGCCTCAGCGGGCCCTGTGGCGAAGGGAAAATTCCATGAAGGCCATGAAGGTCGGAGTGCTGACGGGCGGCGGCGACTGCCCCGGGCTCAACGCGGTGATCCGCAGTGTCGTGCGCAAGGGCGTCCAGGAGTACGCCTACGAGTTCATCGGTTTCAAGGACGGCTGGCGCGGCGCGGTCGAAGGCCGCACCGTCCCCCTCGACATCCCCGCCGTCCGGGGCATCCTGCCGCGCGGCGGAACCATCCTCGGCTCCTCGCGCACCAACCCGTTCAAGCTGGACGACGGCGTCCGCCAGATCAAGGAGAACCTCGCCAAGTACGAGGTCGACGCCCTCGTCGCGATCGGCGGCGAGGACACCCTGGGCGTGGCCGCGAAGCTCTACGAGGAGTACGGCATCCCCTGCGTCGGGGTCCCGAAGACCATCGACAACGATCTGTCGGCCACCGACTACACCTTCGGCTTCGACACCGCCGTCGGGATCGCCACCGAGGCCATCGACCGGCTGCACACCACCGCCGAATCGCACATGCGGGTCCTGGTCGTCGAGGTGATGGGCCGGCACGCCGGCTGGATCGCCCTGCACTCGGGACTCGCGGGCGGCGCCAACGTCATCCTCATTCCCGAGCAGCGCTTCGACGTGGACCAGGTGTGCGAGTGGGTGACCTCCCGCTTCAAGGCGAGCTACGCGCCGATCGTGTGCGTCGCCGAGGGCGCGATGCCCAAGGACGGCGACATGGTGCTGAAGGACGCGACGAAGGACTCCTTCGGGCACGTCCGGCTGTCCGGTGTCGGTGAGTGGCTGGCCAAGGAGATCGAGGCACGGACCGGCAAGGAGGCCCGTACGACCGTGCTCGGGCACATCCAGCGGGGCGGCACCCCCAGCGCCTTCGACCGGTGGCTGGCCACCCGCTTCGGCCTGCACGCGATCGACGCGGTGCGCGACGGGGACTTCGGGAAGATGGTCGCGCTGAAGGGGACGGACATCGTGCGGGTGCCGATCGCCGAGGCCACGGCGAAGCTGAAGACGGTGGACCCGGCGCTCTACAAGGAGGCCGGAGTGTTCTTCGGCTGAGCCGCAGGCGCGGGTGCGGACCTTGGGTCGTAAGGTGACAAACGACCCATGGTCCGATTCTTTGGCGCAGTACGGGAGCGAACGTGGAAATCCTGGCATTCGGGGTGACGGCGGACGAGAAGCCGCTCATCGAGAAGGCATTCGCGGGGCAGCACGAGGTGCGCTGCCTGGACGTCTTCCTGAGCGAGGACACCGCCCCCATCGCGGCCGGGTACGAGATCGTGTCCTCCAGCGTCAACGCCGACCTGAGCGGGCGGGTGCTGCGGACCCTGGCGGCGGGCGGGACGAAGATGATCGCCCAGCGCTCCACCGGCTTCAACAACATCGACCTGGACGTCGCACGGCAGCTCGGCCTGACGGTCAGCCGGGTGTCGTACTACTCCCCGTACTCGGTGGCCGAGTTCGCGTGGACCCTGGCCATGGCGGTGAACCGGCGGATCGTCCGGGCCTCGAACCGGACCCGGGACTTCGACTTCCGGCTGAACGGACTGATGGGCCGCGACATGCGCGGCCGGACGGTCGGCGTCCTCGGCACCGGCAAGATCGGCGAGGCGTTCACCCGGATCGCGCACGGCTTCGGGATGAACCTGCTGGGCTGGGACGTGGCGCAGAACCCGGCCTGCGTGGAACTGGGCATGAAGTACGTGGACAAGGACGAGCTGTTCACGTCCTCGGACCTGATCAGCCTGCACGTTCCGCTGCTGGAGTCCACGCACCACATCATCGGCGCCGACGCGCTGCGGATGATGAAGGACGACGCCATCCTGGTGAACTCCAGCCGCGGCGGGCTGGTGAACACGGAGGCGCTGGTCTCGGAGCTGCGGGCGGGGCGGTTCACCGGCGTGGGCCTGGACGTGTACGAGGCGGAGGCCGGCGTCTTCTTCCTGGACAAGTCCCTGGTGGCGGTCGAGGACGACACCCTCGCCCGGCTGATCACCTTCCCGAACGTGGTGGTCACCTCCCACCAGGCGTACTACACGCACGACGCGGTGGGCCAGATCATCGACACCACCGTCGCCAACGTCGCGGACTACACGGCGGGCCGCCGCTCGGAGAACACGCTGAGCCCCGCCTGACGCGGACGGGCTGGTTTTCCAGCCCGTCCGGCGTTTGAGGACCGGGTCCGGGCAGCGCCCGGGGAACGGTGGAAGGGCGGGTAGGGGACGGCCCCGCGCAGCGGCTACGCCGGGGCGGCGGCCCGGACCCCGGCGATCAGCTCGCGGACGATTTCCGCCCCGCGGAGGGTCAGCACCGACTCCGGGTGGAACTGGACCCCCGCGAACCCGCCGGAGGCGGAGCGCAGGGCGTGCACCTCACCCGTCACGGGGTCACGGGAGACCTCGACGCCCCGCAGGGCCAGGGACCGCTCCCGCTCCGCGGAGCAGTGCGCTGCGTACGTGTTGTAGAAGCCGACGACCTCCTCCGCCCCGAACAGCGGGATCCGCGTCTGCGCCCCCTGCGCCGGCTCCGCCTTGCGGACCAGCGGGAGCCCCAGCTCGGCGGCGAGCAGCTGGTGGCTGAGGCAGACCCCGAGCAGCCCGCCCCGGTGCGAGGCCAGGAGCTCCGCCGTCAGCTCGCGCATCGTCCGGATCTTCGGGTCGCCGAAGTCCCCCGGGTCGCCCGGCCCGGGGCCGAGCACGATCGGCCCGTCCCAGGCCAGGGCGGCGGCCCGCAGCCCCGGGTCGTCGTAGCGGCGTACGGTCACCTCCAGCCCGGTCACCCGCAGCACGTGCCGCAGCATCGAGGTGAAGGTGTCCTCCCCGTCCACCACCAGCGCGTGGCCCGTCACCCGCGCCGGCCGCTCCTGCATCCGCAGCCAGAACGGCGCCAGGTCCTCGCGGCGGGCCGCCAGGGCTGCCTGGACCCGGGGGTCGTCGGCCAGCCGGGCCCCGGTGAAGGAGGGCCGCACCGCCGCCGGGCGGACGCCCAGCGCCGCCAGCACCCCGGCCGCCTTCGCGTGCGTCTCCGCCACCTCGCCCGCCGGGTCGGAGTGGCGTACGAGGGTGGCCCCTACGGGCACCCGCAGCGCGCCGTCGGGCGCGATGTCCGCCGTCCGGATGAGGATGGGGGAGTCGAGGGTCTGCGCGCCCGAGGAGTCCACGCCCAGCAGCGCCAGGGCTCCCGCGTAGTAGCCGCGGCCGCCCGCCTCGTACCGCTCGATGACCCGGCAGGCGTTCTGCACCGGCGATCCGGTCACCGTCGCCGCGAACATCGTCTCCTTCAGGACCTCGCGGACGTCCAGCGAGGAGCGTCCGCGCAGCTCGTACTCGGTGTGCGCGAGGTGCGCCATCTCCTTGAGGCGGGGGCCGACGACCACCCCGCCCATGTCCCCGACGGTGCACATCATCTTGAGCTCCTCGTCCACCACCATGGACAGTTCCTCGGTCTCCTTGCGGTCCCCGAGGAAGGCGAGGAGCGAGTCGGCCGTAGGCCCGCCGGCCGGATGGCGGTACGTACCGCTGATCGGGTTCATCACGACCGTGCCGCCGGACATCCGCACGTGCACCTCGGGGCTGGCCCCGACGAGGGTGCGCTCCCCGGTGTGGACCACGTACGTCCAGTAGGCCCCCCGCTCGCCCTCCAGCAGCCGCCGGAACAGCGCGAGGGCGTCGGCGCGGCCGAAGCCCTCGATCCGGCCCCGGTAGGTGCGCCGGATGACGAAGTTCGCGCCCTCGCCCCGGCCGATCTCGTCCTCGATGACCCGCCGGACGGTCTCCGCGTACTCCTCGTCGGGGATGTCGAAGCCGCCGTCGTCGACCCGTACCCCGTGGGCCGGCAGCGCGGCCAGCGCCTCGGCGAGCGGGATCTCGTACGCCTCCTCGGCGACCAGCACGCTCAGCGGCGTGCCGTCGTCGCGTACGTCGAACCCGCGCTCCCGGATCTGCCGGAAGGGGACGAGGGCGAGGGTGGGCAGCTCGCGGACGGGCAGGTCGGCCAGGTGCTCCGCCTCGTGGACCGGGCCGATCAGCACCTCGACGGTGTCGTGGTCGCGGCCGGGCGTGCGGCGGCGCAGCAGCGCGAAGGGCGGGCAGGTGTCGTCGAGCAGACGGCTCAGGTGCGGGTGAGGCTGGGGCTGCTGGTGCGGGTGCATGGGATGGGCGTCCTGTCCGGTGTCGGAGGGTGGGACGGCCCGGGGTTCCCGCGTCTGTGTTGACTCACAGAATGCGGAAGGCCGCCCCTCGGGGCGGCCTTCGTATCGCTCGTGTCTTCAGGTACGCACGAGGAGTGGGCCGCCGGGAGCGGTCCACCACCAGTTCTGGTTCGAGTGCGCGTACATGCTCCGAACCCTAGCCCACCCGTGGGGCGGAGTCAGGTAAACGGGTGAGTAACACAGTGAGAGACATCCGTCTCACGTAGTGGTCCTCGACCGGGAGGCGAGGTGTGACGCCGTAATGTGTGTGGGGTGACCGTGAACGCTGAAACCCAAGCCCCCGCCTCCAAGGCGACCTGGCGAGACCTTCCCGCGGCGCAGCAGCCTTCGTACCCCGATGCCGAGGCCCTGCGCGCTGTCGTCGCGGACCTCGAGTCGTATCCCCCCCTCGTTTTCGCGGGCGAATGCGACCAGCTGCGCGCCCGTCTGGGAGCCGTCGCCAAGGGCGAGGCGTTCCTGCTGCAGGGTGGCGACTGCGCCGAGGCCTTCGATGCCGTCTCCGCCGACCACATCCGCGCCAAGCTGAAGACGCTGCTCCAGATGAGTGCCGTCCTGACCTACGCGGCCTCCGTGCCGGTGGTCAAGGTCGGCCGCATCGCGGGCCAGTACTCCAAGCCGCGCTCCAAGGACACCGAGACCCGCGACGGCATCACCCTGCCGACCTACCGCGGCGACTCCGTCAACGGCTTCGCCTTCACCGAAGAGGCCCGGATCCCGGACCCCGAGCGGCTGAAGCGCATGTACCACGCGTCGGCCTCGACGCTGAACCTGGTGCGCGCCTTCACCACCGGTGGCTACGCCGACCTGCGCCAGGTGCACGCCTGGAACCAGGACTTCGTGAAGAACTCCCCGTCCGGGCAGCGCTACGAGCAGCTCGCGCGGGAGATCGACAACGCCCTGAACTTCATGAAGGCCTGCGGCACCGACCCGGCGGAGTTCAAGGCCGTCGAGTTCTACGCCTCCCACGAGGCGCTGCTCCTCGACTACGAGGGCGCCCTCACCCGTACGGACTCCCGCACGGGCCGCCTGTACGACACCTCGGGCCACATGGTCTGGATCGGTGAGCGCACCCGCCAGCTCGACCACGCGCACATCGAGTTCTGCTCGCAGATCGCCAACCCGATCGGCATCAAGCTCGGCCCCACCACCTCGGTGGACGAGGCGCTGACCTACATCGACCGGCTCGACCCCGAGCGCGAGCCGGGCCGGCTGACCTTCGTCGTCCGCATGGGCGCCGACAAGGTCCGCGACAAGCTCCCCGAGCTCGTCGAGAAGGTCACCGCCTCCGGCGCGACCGTCGCCTGGGTCACCGACCCGATGCACGGCAACACCTTCGAGGCGGCCTCCGGCCACAAGACGCGCCGTTTCGACGACGTGCTCGACGAGGTCAAGGGCTTCTTCGAGGTCCACAAGGGCCTCGGCACCCACCCGGGCGGCATCCACGTCGAGCTCACCGGTGACGATGTCACCGAGTGCGTGGGCGGCGGCGACGAGATCTTCGTCGACGACCTGCACCAGCGCTACGAGACGGCCTGCGACCCGCGCCTCAACCGCAGCCAGTCCCTGGACCTGGCGTTCCTGGTCGCAGAGATGTACCGCGACCAGTAGGCGGAAGCTCGCTGTGAGCACCTCATGACGATGGGGCGCGGATCGAATGTGATCCGCGCCCCATCGTCGTTACCGGCTCTTTTAGGGAACCCTAAGTTTGGGTATGGTTAGGTAAGCCTCACCGAATAGGGGATGGCTGGCCGAACCATTCCTTCCTGGGAGGTGAACCGCGTGTACGTCTGCTCTTGTTTCGGGGTCACCGACAAGCAGGTCAAGGACCACGCGGAGGCCGGAGCCTGCACGCCCCGCCAGATCGCCTCGGCCACGAAGGCCGGCACCGACTGCGGTTCCTGCGTGCGGACCATCCAGGGTCTCCTCGGCCGCGGGGCCTGCCCGCGCCGTGAACTGCTGGAGAAGGGCGACGCCGCCGCCGTGCTCGCGGCCGACCCGCTGGTACCGGCACTGGCGTCGGCCGGCACAGAGCTCGCCGAAGCCGCGTAGGACGCGCTCCGTACGGACCGGCTCGACGTACTAGCTCGGCTGCTCGATGAGCTGCGAGATGTAGAGCGCCTCGCCGATGGACTCGATGAGCTCCAGCTGGGTGTCGAGGTAGTCGATGTGGTGCTCCTCGTCCTCCAGGATCTCCTCGAAGAGGCGCGCCGAGGTGACGTCACCCTTGCCGCGCATGACCTCGATGCCGCGCTTGAGGCGGTCGATCGCCTCGACCTCGACCTGCCGGTCGGCCTGGAACATCTCGGTCAGCGTCTGGCCGACGCGGACGTGGAAGAGGCGCTGGTAGTTCGGCAGACCGTCGAGCATCAGGATGCGCTCGGTGATCTTGTCCGCGTGCTTCATCTCATCGATGGACTCTTCACGCGTGTACTTGGCGAGCTTGGTCCAGCCCTTGTTGTCCTGGATCCGGTAGTGGAGCCAGTACTGGTTGATGGCCGTAAGTTCGCCGGTCAGCTGCTCGTTGAGAAACTCGAGGACCTCGGGGTCGCCCTGCATCGCAGAGGCTCCTTCCAAGCAATGTCAGCAATGTGACGGGGCAGGTGCGCGCATCCTTGCACCGCCGCAGGAGGCCGTCCAGTAAGTGCCTCCTTAGTGGGAGTTACCGTGACTTGCCCGAATCCGGGCGAAGCTGGTCATGACCACCCCGCCAAGTCTGTCACCATGGAGACATGGGTCAGCCGGAAAGCCGGGAATCTCCGGGATCAGAACAACTGGAGCTCCCCCCGGGCCAGCGGTTGCAGCGAGGCTGGCCGGTCACCCATTACGGGCCGGTACCCAAGTTCAAGCCCGAGCGCTGGGAGTTCCGCGTCTTCGGCGCGACGGCCGACGGTGAGAAGCACTGCTGGAACCACGAGGAGTTCGCGGCCCTGCCGTTCGAGTCCGTCGAGGCGGACCTGCACTGCGTGACGAAGTTCAGCATGACCGGTGCCGAATGGGGCGGCGTGCTCGCCCGTGAGATCCTCACCCTGGCCCCGCCGTCCCCGCAGGTCACGCACGTGATGGTGTGGGCCGAGTACGGCTTCAGCTCCAACATGCGCCTCGCGGACTTCGCCTCCGAGCGGACCGTCTTCGCCACTCATCAGGGTGGTGAACTGCTCACCGCCGAGCACGGTTTTCCGCTCCGGCTGGTCGTGCCGCACCTCTACGCCTGGAAGGGCCCCAAGTGGGTCCGCGGCATCGAGTACATGACCGCCGACCGCCGCGGCTTCTGGGAGGAGCGCGGCTACCACAACATCGGCGACCCCTGGCGCGAGCAGCGCTACTCGTACCAGGAGGAGCCGGGGGACGGCCCCGAGCTGTAGCTCATCCGTTCATCCGTTCGGTGGCTCAGTGGTGGTACTGGTGGACCACCGCGTGGCCCTTGCCGCGGCCGATCATCCACTTGTTGACCGGCGTGGTGACGGCGAAGGCCACCGCGAACGCGATCCCGAGCGCCGTCCAGAACAGCGCGTCCGACAGCATCGCGTCCATGGCTCCGGGCCAGAGCAGGAGCACCCCGTTGTCGATCACTTCCATCACGGTGATCGACAGGGTGTCCGCCGCCAACGCCACCCGAATGGCCGTACGGAAGTCCAGGCCGGCGGAGCGGACCGCCCGCAGAGTGAACGCGTAGCCGAAGAAGAACGCGAGGGCGATCGCGAGGACCATCGTCGGGGCGTTCCCCCAGCCGAGCGCGGTGCCGATGACCATGCCGAGCACCTCGCCGATGGCGCACCCGGTGAGGCAGTGGAGCGTGGCCCGCGCGGCGGTGGCCCAGGTGACCTTTCCGCCGGGGGTGGCGTGGTGGTGCGCGTGGTGTCCCTGGTGCTGCTCGTGCTCGTGCTGCTGCTCGTGCGCGTGTTCCATGACAACCCCCTGGCGAGGAACGCCGGATAGCGGCTCTGTCGGTCGATATGACAGAACCGTATACCCCCCAGGGGTATTCCTCAACAGATCATCGGATCGGGGATCAGCCGAGCCCGCGCAGCTCCTTCAGGAGCGCCACGTCCGCCGCGTGCCCTTCCTTGCCGCCCGGCGTCTCGATGATCAGCGGTACGCCCTCCATCGCCGGGTGCGTGAACAGCTCGGCGAAGGCGTCCCGGCCGATGTGGCCCTGCCCGATCTGCGCGTGCCGGTCCTTGTGGGCGCCCACGCCCTCCTTGGAGTCGTTGGCGTGCACCAGCTTCAGCCGGCCCTCGCCCACCGTGTCCACCAGCAGGTCCAGCGTCTGCTTCGTCCCGCCCGGCTCCGCCAGATCGTGCCCGGCCGCGAAGATGTGGCAGGTGTCGAGGCAGATCCCGAGCATCGGGTGGCGGTCGAGGGCGTCGAAGTACGGGCCGAACTCCTCGGCGGTCGAGCACAGCGAGGAGCCCTGCCCGGCCGTGGACTCCAGCAGCAGGAAGGGGTCGTCCTCGTGCGTCAGCTCGTCCAGCAGTGGCAGCATGTGCTCCCTGACCTGCGCGTACGCCGCTTCGCGCGGCCGCCCGCCGGTCGCCGAGCCGGTGTGCACGACCACCCCGAGGGCGCCGATCGCGCGGGCCCGGCGCAGTGAGTGCCGCAGCGATTCCACGGACTTCTCCACGGTCGCCTCGGTGTGCGAGCCGAAGTTGATCAGGTACGGCGCGTGGACGTACGCCGGTATCCCCTCGGCCGAGCAGGCCTCGCGGAACAGCTCGTCCTGGGCGGGATTGCCGGCCGGGGTGGCCCAGCCGCGCGGATTGGCGACGAATACCTGCACGGCCTCGGCGCGCATCTCGCGGGCGTACGTCAGCCCGACCGAGGCGAGCCCGCCCGCGACGGGCACGTGCCCGCCGACTGGATTGCGGCTCGTTGAGTTGTTGTTCATGGCGTGCTGTTACAGCCCCTTGGTCCTGATGGTGATGGTGCTGCCCTCGGCGGCGTTCTGGCCCGCGGGGACCGACTGGGAGTCGACGGTGTTACTGAAGGAGATGAAGGGCTTGTCGATCTTGACCTTGAAGCCCAGGCCCTCCAGGGTCTTGCGGGCCGCGTCGGCCTCCTGACCGGTGACGTCCGGGACCGGGATCTGGCGGGGCCCCTTGGACACGGTCAGGGTGACCGTGTCACCCGTGGCGGCCTGGCTGCCGGCGCCGATCGACTGGTTGGCGACCGTACCGGCGGGGGAGGGGGAATTGACCTCCTCGGGGGCCGTCTCCACCTTCAGACCGAGGTCCTCCAGCGTGGAACGGGCCTGGTCGAGGGAGACGCCCGTGACGCGCGGGACCGGCACCGGACGGCCCTTGCTGACCACCATCGCCACCGGGGTGTCGAGGGACCGCTTCTGGCCGCCCACCGGGTCCGTGCTGATCACCGAGCCCTGCGCGACGTCCTGGCTGAAGGCCTGTGTGACCGCCCCCGGCGTCAGGCCGGCCGAGGTTAGCTCGGCCTTCGCGGCCTCCAGGGGCTTGCCCTTGAGGTCGGGCACCATGACGACCTCGGGCCCGCGCGAGATGGTGAGCGTCACCGCGCCGTTGCCGCGGATGCGCTTGCCGCCGGCGGGATCGGTGTTCATCACGGTCCCCTTGTCGAAGGCCGCGCTGAACTTCCGGTCGATCCGCTTCACCCCGAGCCCGGCCGCCGACAGCTGCGACTTGGCCTCCGCCTCGGTCTTGCCGAGCAGGTTCGGGACCTTCGTGAATTGGCCGGAGCTGATGTACCAGACCCCCGTGCCGAGGCCGAGGAAGAGCAGGACACCGAGTACGACGAGCAGCGGTCCGGGGCGCCGGATCCGCGAGGCGGCCGGCGCCGGCGCGGGCGGCAGGGGCGGAGCCGCGAGCCGGGAGGTGTGGGACACGGGCTCGGCATGCGAGGCGTGCGTGGTGACCGGGCGCGGGATCACGCCCGTACGGTCCTCGGCGGCGGTCCGCTCCGTGGCCCGGGCCTGCGGCGGTACGGCGTCCAGGTCGGAGTCGGCCAGCTGCGCGCGGGCGTCCATGGCCAGCCCGAGGAGCGCGGCAGCGTCGTACGGCCGCAGATCGGGGTTGCGCGCGGTGGCCTGGGCGACGAGCTCGTCCAGCACGGCGGGCAGCCCGGGGACGGCGGCCGACGGGGGCGGTACGTCCTCGTTGAGGTGCTGGTAGAGCACCTGGGCGGGGTTGTCCCCGGTGTGCGGCTTGGAGCCGGTGAGCATCTCGTAGAAGACGACGCCGCAGGCGTAGACGTCCACCCGGGTGTCGGTGACGCCGTTCTCGATCTGCTCGGGGGCGAGGTAGGAGACGGTACCGAGGACGGACCCGGTGGTGTTGGTCACGGAGTCCACGGACCGGACCAGCCCGAAGTCGGCCACCTTGACCCGGCCGTCGTCGCCGATCAGCACGTTCTCGGGCTTCATGTCCCGGTGCACGAAACCTGCGCGGTGCGCGGCGCCGAGGGCGGCGAGCACCGGCTCGAGGATGTCGAGGGCGGCCCGGGGCTGGAGCGCACCGCGCTCGCGGAGCACGTCGCGCAGCGTGCAGCCGGAGACGTACTCCATGGCGAGGTACGTGTACGGCCCGTGCGTGCCCTGGTCGAAGACGGCGACCACGTTGGGATGGGCGAGCCGGGCCACGGACTTGGCCTCCCGGATGAACCGGTCGACGAAGCCGGGATCGGCGGCGAGCGCCGGATGCATCACCTTGAGCGCGAGCACCCGGTCCAGGCGGGTGTCGACGGCCCGGTAGACCGTGGCCATGCCGCCGGCCGCGATGCGGGCATCCACGCGGTAGCGGCCGTCGAGCGTCTGCCCGACGAGGGGATCATCCAGGGTCGTATCCACCCGGAGATTCTACGAGGGCGCGACGGACCCCCGCCCCGGCCGCCGGGGGGTTGCAGCGCAGCTGTGACGTGGGGCGGCGGTACGGGTTCCCGTGCGAGCGGGGCCCTCGCCCCCTCGCGCTCCACCCCTGGCCGATGGCTGCCCACCCGCCGCCGCTCGGTGCGGGGCCGGAACGGGACCAGTACAGCGGAACCGGGTGGGAAGAGAGGGGTTGTGACGGCGGTCAGTCGCTGAGCCGGGGGGTGTGTGTAGCGATCTGATGCGCCCGTCGCCAGCACTGGCGGTTCGTGGGGTGCCTGGGCTCGGGGCGGGCCTTGCGGAGTTTGGTTGCGCCTCCCTGCTGGGCCCGTCCCTGCCTCTCTGGCCCGCCCGTTCTTTTGGGGTTTTCCGGCTGCCTTCGTTTTTCCGTGGCGGGTCGGTCTGTCAAGGGCGGCCGAAGGCCGTCGCGAAGCGACGCGAACGCAGTGAGCGCCCTTGACAGGCCGGGCCGACGCGGAAGGACGATGAGGCTGCCGGGAAACCCCAACCCTTCGACGCTCCCGGCCGGCCCGGACACCGGTTCTTCCCTGGTCCCGCCGGGCTGGGCGGTTCGGTCGCGGCCCGGCATCGGTGGGCAGCCACCGGCTCGGGGTGGGGTGCGAGGGCCCCGCTCGCACGGGAACCCGTACCGCCGCCCCCTCAGAACGCCGGGCGTTCCGGGTCCAGGGTGGCTCGGCCTTCTGTTGGGGAGGAGGCTTCTGCGAAGCGGCGTTGGGGGATGCGGCCCGCGCGGTGGGCCAGGCGGCCTGCCGTGACCGCGTCGCGCATGGCCGCGGCCATCAGGACGGGGAGCTGGGCCCGGGTGACCGCGGAGGCGAGCATGACGGCCGCGCAGCCCAGTTCCATGGCCAGGGCCACGTCCGAGGCCGTTCCGGCGCCGGCGTCCAGGATGACGGGGACACCGGCGCGTTCGGTGATCAGCTCGAAGTTGTGCGGGTTGCGGATGCCCATGCCGGAGCCGATGGGGGAGCCGAGCGGCATGATCGCCGCGCAGCCCACGTCCTCCAGTTTGCGGGCGAGGACCGGGTCGTCGTTCGTGTAGGGGAGGACGGTGAAGCCCTCGTCGACCAGGGTTTCGGCCGCGTCGAGCAGTTCGACCCCGTCCGGGAGGAGGGTGCGTTCGTCCGCGACGACCTCCAGCTTGATCCAGTCCGTGCCGAGGGCCTCCCGGGCGAGGCGCGCCGTCAGGACGGCCTCGCCCGCCGTGAAGCAGCCCGCGGTGTTGGGGAGGACCGCGATGCCGAGGCGGTTCAGGACGGACAGGACCGAGCCCTGGACCGTCGGGTCGAGGCGCCGCATGGCAACCGTGGTGAGTTCCGTGCCGGACGCGACGAGCGCCCGTTCCAGGATGTCCAGGCTCGGGGCCCCGCCGGTGCCCATGATCAGGCGCGAGGAGAAGGTCCGGCCGGCGAGGGTGAAGAGGTCGTCCGCCATGTGTTCCACCATGTGTTCAGCCTCCCTGGACTGCGGTGAGGACCTCGACGCGGTCGCCGTCGGTCACGGAGGTGTAGGGCCACTGGCCGCGCGGCACCACGGTCTCGTTGAGGGCGGCCGCGACTCCCCTGGTGGCCTCGGTGAGGGTGGCGACGACGGCGGCGAGCATGGTCCCGTCCGCGATCTCGCGCGGCTCGCCGTTGACGGAGACGGAGATGGTCATGCGAACGACTCCTGTCGCGCGAGGGCGGAGGTGGGGGTGGCCGTGAGGGCGGGCGTGGCGGCGAAACGGCGCGGGGTGAAGGGGCGGGCGATCTCCGGCAGTTCGCCGGTGGTCAGCAGGTCCGCCATCACGTCCCCCGTGAGGGGAGTGAGCAGGACGCCGTTGCGGTAGTGGCCGGTGGCCAGGTGCAGGCCCGGGAGTTCGGTCGGGCCGAGGAGGGGGGCGTTGTCCGGCGAGCCGGGACGCAGCCCGGCCAGGGTCTCCACCAGGGGGAGTTCGGTGATCCCGGGCACCAGCTCGTGGGCGTCGCGCAGGAGTTCGTAGACCCCGCCCGCGGTGACGGTGGTGTCCCAGCCGAGTTCCTCGCTGGTGGCGCCGACGACGAGTTCGCCGTTCTCGCGGGGCACGAGGTAGACGTGGCTGCCGCGCACCACGGCCCGTACGGTCCGGGACAGGAACGGGGCGTACGCGGGCGGCACCGCGAGCCGCAGCACCTGACCCTTCACCGGGCGTACGGGGGCCACGGCCTCGGGCGGTACGCCGTCCAGCCGGCCGCTGAGCGAGCCCGCGGCCAGCACCACCTGGTCGGCGCGCAGCTCCGAACCGTCCGCGTCGTCGAGGACCGCGCCGCAGGCCCGGTCGGCGGTGGTCAGCAGGCGGGCCGCGCCGGCCCGGTGCAGGGCGACCCCGGCCCGTTCGCAGGCGGCCAGCAGGGCGGCCGCGAGGCGGCGGGGGTCGACCTGGTGGTCGCCGTCCACGCGCAGGCCGCCGCGTACGCCCGGGGCCAGCATCGGTTCCAGGCGTCGGCACTCGCGGCCGGTCAGCCACTCGGACTCCAGTCCGCAGCGGCGCTGGAGGGCGTGCAGTTCGCGCAGGTGCAGCCGGTCGTCGGCGTCGAGGGCGACGGCGAGGGTGCCGCAGGCGCGGTAGCCGATGTCCATGCCGCCGCTGGCTTCGGCGAGCTCGTCGGCGAACTCGGGGTAGCGGGCGGCGGAGGCGAGGTTGAGCCCGAGCAGGGTCTCCTCGCCGTAGTGCAGCTCGGTGACGGCGGCCAGCATGCCGGCCGCGACCTGCGCGGCGCCGCCGCCGGGGGCCGGATCGGCCAGCGCGGTGCGCAGCCCGCGGCGGGCCGCCCGCCAGGCGGTGACCAGGCCGATGATGCCGCCCCCGATGACGAGGACGTCGTAGCCGGGACTCCGGCCGTTCCTGGATGAATGCATGGGCGTCCAGCCCCTCCCTTCGCCGGCATGACCCGGATCAGGTTCGTACGGTCGGAGGCCGGCCAGCCTCCCTCTCAGCCCGGTGCGCCCGGACTCCCGCGATAGGTTCGGAGTCAGAGTAACGCCGAGGCCGACGGGCGGTAAGGCGGCCTCCCCGGTGGGCCGCCGCGGCCGGGCCGCGGCGGGTTTCCGGTCGGTGCCCGCCCGCTATTCCTGACGGACCGTCAGTTGATTAGGCTGGGCCGCGTGAGCGAGCAGAGGCAAGAGCAGGCGGAGCAGCAGACGCGGCAGGCCGACGGCGATCGGCGCGGCGTGGTGATCGTCGGCGCCGGGATGGCCGGGGTCCAGACCGCGGTCGCCCTACGGGAACAGGGCTGGACCGGGCCGGTCACCCTGCTGGGGGCCGAACCCCACCAGCCCTACGACCGGCCCCCGCTGTCCAAGGCGGTGCTCCTCGGCAAGGCCGAGGACTCGGCCTTCGACGTCGACTTCGAGGAGCTCCGCATCGAGCTCCGGCTCGGGGTCGAGGTCACCGGGCTGCGGGCCGCCGACCGGGAGGTGGACACCGAGGCCGGACCGGTCCCGTACGAGGTCCTCGTGCTGGCGACCGGAGCCCTCCCGCTGACCCTGCCCGGCGCGGAGGGCGTCCCCGGCGTCCACCTGCTGCGCACCCTCGACGACGCGGCCCGGCTGCGGCCCGTCCTGGCGGCCGGCTCCGCCGTGGTGGTGGTCGGGGCCGGGTGGATCGGCGCGGAATTCGCCACCGCCGCGCGCGAGGCGGGCTGCGCGGTGACGGTGGTCGAGGCGGCCGACCGGGTACTGGCGGGCGCGCTGCCCGCGGAGGTCGCCGAACCGATGGGCGCCTGGTACGCCCAGGCCGGCGCCGAGCTGCTGACGGGCGCGCGGGTGGCCTCCGTGGAGCCGGGCCGGGTCCTGCTGGCCGACGGGCGGGCGCTGCCGGCCGGTGCGGTGGTCGTCGGCATCGGCGCGCGGCCGGCCACCGGATGGCTGGCGGGCTCCGGCGTGGAGCTCGGGGCGGACGGGGCGGTGGTCGCCGACGAGTGGCTGCGGACCTCGGTGCCCGGGGTGTACGCCGTGGGGGACTGCGCCTCGTTCCCGTCGGGGCGCTACGGGTCCCGCCTGCTGGTGCACCACTGGGACAACGCGCTCCAGGGGCCGCGGGTGGTGGCGGCGGACATCCTGGCCGGGGGCTCCGGGGAGCAGGTCTACGACCCGGTCCCGTACTTCTGGTCGGAGCAGTTCGGCCGCTTCGTGCAGTACGCGGGGCACCACGGCGGGGCGGACGCGATGGTGTGGCGCGGGGACCCGGGGGCCGACACCTGGTCGGCGTGCTGGCTGCGGGAGGGCCGGCTGGTGGCGGTGCTCGCGGTGGGGCGCCCGCGGGACCTCGCCCAGGGGCGGCGCCTCATCGAGTCGGGGGCCCTGGTGGACCCGGCGAAGGTCTCCGACCCGGGGGTCGCCCTGAAGTCCACCCTCCGCTGACCGGGCGGGGGCGGGCGCGCAGACCGGCGCCGGGGCCACCCAGGCCTCGCCCCGGGCCTTGTCCCGGCTCGGCCCCCCCCGAAATTCGGGTCGGCTCCGGCCCGGCTTGGGGGCTGTGTCGTGGCCCCTCCGGACCCCGGACGGGGTCGCTCGGGTACCGGCGGGGAGTTCGAGGTGGCAGGCTTGTGCTCGTGACCGAGATTGACGCAAAGATCGATGCCCTTGTTCCCGCCTGGCTGTACCTCCCCGACATCGCGGAGATGCTCGACATCGAAGTGACCAAGGTTCGCCAGCTGGTCAAGGAGGGTCAGCTGCTCGCGGTGCGCCGCGGCGAGAACCGCTCCCTCCAGGTCCCCGCCGCCTTCATCGACGGAGACAAGATCGTCAAGGGCCTGGTCGGTCTGCTGACCGTGCTCCGCGACGACCGCTTCACCGACGCGGAGATCCTGGAGTGGCTCTTCACCGCCGACGAGACCCTGCCCGGCACCCCCGTGCAGGCGCTGAGCGAGAATCGCGGCACGGAGGTGAAGCGCCGCGCTCAGGCGCTCGCCATCTGACCTGAACAGCAACAGCAAGCACAAGCGCGGTGTGCGGACCCCGGCCGGGTCCGCACACCGCGTACGTACGTACGACACACCACCCGGGGGTACCCATGTCCGCCATCGCCGCCCAGCTGTCCGACGCCCGGCTCTACCTGTGCACGGACGCCCGCAAGCGGCAGGGCGACCTCCCCGAGTTCCTGGACGCCGTGCTCGCCGGTGGCGTGGACATCGTCCAGCTCCGCGACAAGGGCATGGAGGCCGGCGAGGAGCTGGAGCACCTCCAGGTCTTCGCCGAAGCGGCCCGCCGCCACGGGAAGCTGCTCGCCGTCAACGACCGGGCCGACGTCGCGCACGCGATCGGCTCGGACGTGCTGCACCTCGGGCAGGGCGACATCCCGGTGCCCGCAGCCCGCGCCATCCTGGGGCAGACGGTCCTCATCGGCCGCTCCTGCCACTCCGAGGCGGAGGTCGACGCGGCCGCCGCCGAGCCCGGCGTGGACTACTTCTGCACCGGCCCCTGCTGGCCCACCCCCACCAAGCCCGGCCGGTTCGCCCCCGGCCTCGGCCTCGTCCGGCACGCTGCCTCGCTCGCCCAGGACCGGCCGTGGTTCGCCATCGGCGGGATCGACGCGGGCAATCTGGACGAGGTCCTGGACGCCGGCGCCTCCCGCGTCGTGGTCGTACGGGCCCTCACCGAGGCCTCCGACCCCGGCGCCGCCGCCGCCGACCTCGCCAAGCGGGTCCGGGCCCGGCTCGGCTAGCCGACTCGGGCAGGGCCGCCCGCCGCGCGAAGCACCCCGCGTCTCATTTTTGAGTCCAATCCGTGGACAACGCTTCGGTGGACCCCGACCCGCGTCTAACCTCCCCGTATGGCCTTTGGTACCTCTTCCACCTGGTCGGACCGTGCGCACACGGTCCGAGACCTCATCGCGTCCGGGCGCTCGTACTCCTTCGAGTTCTGGGCCCCCAAGACGGAGAAGGGCGAGCGCAACCTCTGGAACGCGCTGCGCCGGGTCGAGGCGGTGGCGCCGAGCTTCGTCTCCGTCACCTACGGGGCCGGCGGCTCCACCCGCGGCGGCACCGTCCGGGCCACCGAGCAGATCGCCTCGGACACCACGCTGACCCCGGTCGCGCACCTCACCGCCGTCGACCACTCGATCGCCGAGCTGCGCAACGTCATCGGGCAGTTCGCCGACGCGGGCATCCGGAACATGCTCGTCGTGCGCGGAGACCCGCCGGGCAACCCCATGGGCGAGTGGGTGCCGCACCCGGAGGGCGTGCACTACGCGGCCGACCTGGTCCGGCTGGTCAAGGAGTCCGGCGACTTCTGCGTCGGCGTCGCGGCCTTCCCCGAGATGCACCCCCGCTCCACGGACTGGGACACGGACATCCGTCACTTCGTGGACAAGTGCCGCGCGGGCGCCGACTATGCGATCACACAGATGTTCTTCGATCCGGAGCACTACCTCCGGATGCGCGACAGCGTGGCGAAGGCGGGCTGCGAGACCCCGATCATCCCCGAGGTCATGCCTGTTGTGAACATCAAGCAGCTCGACCGGCTCCCGCAACTCAGCAACGCGATCTTCCCTGCGGCTGTGAAAGAGCGCATGCTCGCGGTCAAGGACGACGCAGCCGCTGTACGCTCCATTGGCATCGAGTTCGCCACGGAGTTCTGCGCGCGGCTGCTGTCCGAGGGTGTCCCGGGGCTGCACTTCATCACGCTGAACAATTCCACGGCGACGCTGGAGATCTACGAGAACTTGGGCCTGCACCAGCGGGCCTGATCGGCCGGCCCCCGTTCCCGGGCGGGCGGCCGTACCGAGAGGGGCCCCGCATGGGAATGACGGTCCTCTACATCGCGTTCGGTTTCGTCGCGCTGTGGCTGCTTGCCGAGGTCCTGATGCAGTACAAGGCCCGGCTGCGCTGGCGCCTGCTCGCCTTCGCCGGCTTCGTCGGCGTGGTCGCCGGTGTCGTGCTGCCGTCGGTGCTCGTCATCGGGGCCGGCGCCGTCGCCTTCGCGATCGGCCAGACGCTGGTGACCCTCTCCTTCCGCAAGGGCTTCGTGTCCGGCTGGTCGCTGCGCCGGGGCAAGGCCCCCGCGCCCGAGCCCGCCCAGAGCCGGCGCCGCCGGGCCGGGGGCGCACCGCGTCCCGAGCCGGCCCTGGAGGTCACGGCCCTGGAGTACGGGCCCGACCCGGCCGGGGACGCGGACTCCGAGGACGACTCCGCCGAGGATTCCGGCGCGTTCACCGGGGGCGGCGTGCACGCACCGGCTCCCGGGTTCCACCCCGCGCAGCCGGCCGCCGGTTCGTACGCGGCCCCCGGCGAGACCGCCGCCTTCGCCTCTCCGTTCGCCCCGGCCGAGCAGGACGCCCACCAGTACGCGGCGTACTACGACCCGCAGGGCCAGGGCGGCTACGACTACACGACCGGCTATCCGGCCCCCGGCGAGCAGCAGGTCTACGCCGCGTACTCGGATCCGTACATCGGCACCGGCGGAGCCGTCGCCCCGCAGCAGCCCTACGGCTACCCGGCCCCGTACGGCGGCTACGCCCCGGACCCGTACGCGACCGGGCAGCAGGAGCAGTACTCCTTGGACACCCCGCCCGGCGGGGTCTGGGTCCCGCAGCAGCGCGATGCCACCCAGCCCTACCCGGTGGAGGAGCCGCAGCAGCAGCCGTACCCGAACCCGTACCCGTACCAGGGCACGGGGGAGTACGAGCAGTACCGCTACTAGCGGGAGCCGCGGAAGTCCGCGCCCTCCACGATGAGCCCGGCCACCAGGGCCCCCGTCATCCCGGCGTGCGCCAGTCCGCCGCCCGGGTGCGCCCAGCCGCCGGCCAGGTACAGCCCGGGCACGGCCGTGGTGTTGGCGGGGTGCAGCAGCCGGCCCCCGGCTCCGGCCAGTGAGGGCGCGGGCACGCGGCCCTGCGCCGCGCCGGTGGCCGCCTCGACGTCGGCCGGGGTGCGCAGCTCGTGCCACAGCAGCCGCTCCCGCAGCCCGGGGACGACGCGGGCGGCCGCCGCCAGCAGGTCCTCGGCGGACGGAGCGGCCGCTGCCCCCGCCGTCACCACGGCGTGCACGGTGACCGCCTCGTGCTCGGCGTCCGGCCGGGTGGCGGGGTCGTCGGGGCGCAGCACGGTGACGGGGCCTGCCAGCGTGCGGTGCGCGGCCCCGTCCTCGCGGTCCCCGCGCAGCGCGGCGAACAGGGTGTACCAGTGTGCGGGCTCCGTAGGGGCGGGCGCGGCGTCGAACGCGGGCGGCATCTTCACGAGCTGGGGGTCGGCCGCGCAGACCACGTGGTCGGCCGTCACCTCGGTGCCGTCGGCCAGGCGCAGCCCGGCTGCCCGCCCGCCCTGCACGAGGACCTCCCGCACCGCCACGCCGAACTCGAAGACGACCTTCCGCTCCAGGCACCGTTCGTACACGGCGGTGGCCAGCTCCCGGACCCCGCCGCGCACGTACCAGCTGCCGAAGGTCTGCTCCATGTAGGGGAGCACCGCCGCCGAGGCGGGCGCGGTCGCCGGATCGACCCCGTACGCCCGTACGCGCGCGGTGAGCAGCTCGTCGAAGCCGTTGCCGCCGAGCTCGCGGGCCGCGACCTCGGCCAGGGTGGGCGGCCGGCGGCGCAGCAGTCCGCTCCCGCGCAGCGCGGGGTACGGATCGCGGCCCAGGGCCGACCGGTCCTGCTTCAGCGGCTCTTCCAGGAGCGGCCGGCGGGTGGCGTCCCAGGCGTCCCGGGCACGGCCCAGGACCGCGCTCCAGCGGTCCCCGGAGCCGGGCCCGAAGGCCGCGTCGACCGCGGCGGCGGCGCCGCCGTGCGAGCCGCCCGGGAAGGTGACCGTACGGCCGTCCGGGAGGAGGTAGCGGACGGCGGGGTCGATCTGGACCAGCTCGGCGCACTCCTCCAGGGGGCGCTTGCCGGTCTTGACGAACAGGTCGCGGTAGACGGCGGGCAGGTGCACCAGCCCGGGGCCGGTGTCGAAGACGAAGCCGTCGCGGGCGTACCGGCCGACGGCCCCGCCGTAGGTCGCCCCGCGCTCGTACACCGTCACCTGATGTCCGGCCACGGCCAGCCGTGCCGCCGTCGCCATCGCGCCCATCCCGGCGCCGATCACCGCAATTCGTGCCATGCCGCTGAGCCTATCGAGCGACCCGGGAGACCTCTGCGGCGAGCCTCTTTTCCTCGCGGCGCTGGGCGCGGCGGCGCAGGAAGCGGCGGATCCTGGCCCAGAGGTAGATCAGCAGGGCGAGTCCGATGATCAGCAGGACGGCGCAGATGATCGCGGCGGCCTCCGGATTGAACATGGCGAAGGTGACGATGCCGCCCACGCCGAGGTCCTCGGCGGTGCTCATGATGACGTTGCTGAACGGCTCGGGCGAGGTGTTGATCGCCATGCGCGTGCCGGCTTTGACGAAATGGCTGGCCAGGGCGGTGGAGCCGCCGACCGCGCCGGCGGCGATGTCTGACAGCGAGCCGCTCTGCCCGGCCAGCAGTGCGCCGACCACCGCTCCGGACACCGGGCGGATCACGGTGTGGACGGTGTCCCAGAGGGAGTCCACGAACGGGATCTTGTCGGCGACCGCCTCGCAGAGGAAGAGGACGGCGGCGACGGCGAGCACGTCGGTGCGCTGCAGGGACGCGGGGACCTCGTCGGTCAGGCCGGCCCGGCCGAAGATGCCGAGCAGGAGGACCACGGCGTATGCGTTGATCCCACTGGCCCAGCCGCTGGTGAAGACCAGGGGGAGCACACTCATCTGATCATCATGTCCCAGAAGCCGCGATCCGGCGCGGAAGCGGCGATGGCGACAGGCCGCGGGAACGCAGGCCGCGGGAAAACGGTGAGGGGACGGCCGCCTTCCGGCGGCCGTCCCCTCACCCGAGTCTGTCAGCGGGGCCTACTGCCCCTGTTCGTCACGGCGGCGCTGCCACCGTTCCTCGATACGGGTCATCATCGACCGACGCTGCCGGTTCTGCCCTTGGGGCGAACCGGCTGCACTACCGGAGACGGGCTGCTCACCAGGCTTGGGTGCCTTGCGCCAACCGGTGACCACGAGCACCGTACAGCCCAGCATGACGAGGAATCCCACCACGCTGATCCACAGTACGTTCGGCACGATCACACCGGTCATGAGGAGCGCGATACCCACCACAATGCCTGCGACTGCCTGGTAGACCCGTCGCCGGGTGTACGTGCGCAGTCCGCTTCCCTCAAGCGCTGTAGCGAATTTGGGATCTTCGGCGTACAGCGCTCGCTCCATCTGCTCGAGCATTCGCTGCTCGTGCTCCGAGAGCGGCACGGGAGTCCTCCTCATCCGTCGGTCGCGGGGGGTAGCGACCAGGGGTCCCCTTCAGGATAGGCGGGGAATCGCCCCCGTGATACCCGCCCTCTACGCCACGTTCTAAAAAAACACTGCCCGTAAAAAGTACCGCTTGGGGAATGCTCAGCGCCGTCATGAACGGCCCACTGAGGGCGTTATTCCCCAGAGGTCCGCTCGGCATGCCGGGCGCTGACCCCGATCATACGGGTCACGACGCCGGTTCGGAGGGTGAGTGGCGCACCGCGTTCCCGCAAGCTCCGCAGATCAGGCGGGCTTCTCGCCCAGGACGTGCAGCTGCGTGGCGACCGCGTGGAACGCGGGAAGCTCGGCGGCGGCCTCCTCCAGTCGCATCAGGGCCTCGACGGCGCCCGGCTCGGTGTCGACCAGGACGCCCGGGACGAGGTCGGCGAAGATCCGGACCCCGTGCACCGCGCCCACGGCCAGACCGGCGTCGGAGACCAGGGCGGAGAGCTGCTCGGCCGTGAAGCGGCGCGGTACCGGATCGCCCGCGCCCCAGCGGCCGGCCGGGTCGGTCAGGGCCGTACGGGCCTCCGTGAAGTGCCCGGCCAGGGCGCGGGCCAGGACGGCCCCGCCGAGCCCGGCGCCGAGCAGGCTGAGGACGCCGCCGGGGCGCAGGGCGGCCACCGCGTTGGCCACGCCCTCGGCCGGGTCGTCCACGTACTCCAGCACGCCGTGGCAGATCACCACGTCGTAGGAATCGCGCTCGACGACATCGAGCAGACCCTGCGCGTCGCCCTGCACCCCGCGGACCAGATCGGCCACGCCGGCCTCGGCGACCCGGCGCTCCAGCCCGAACAGGGCGTTGGGGCTCGGGTCGACCACGGTGACCCGGTGGCCGAGGCGGGCCACCGGCACGGCGAACTTGCCCGTACCGCCACCCGTGTCCACCACGTCCAGCACGTCCCGCCCGGTCGCCTTCACCCGGCGGTCGAGCGCCTCCTTGAGGACCTCCCACACCACGGCGGTGCGGAGAGAGGCGCGGGGGCGGGAAGTGTCCGACACGGCTGATGGCTCCTCGGCGCGTTGGTGAGCGGTCGCTGCCCACCCTATTGCCTCGCGCTGCCGGGCAGGTCATCCCGCGTCCGGACGCTCCGTACGAGGCAGCGGCAGGCTCTGGGCCGAGCCGGTCGGCGTCAGCGGACGGAGCGAGAGCATCCGCTCCACCAGGCGCAGGAACATCGCGACGGCACGCACCAGATCGTCCGCGTCCCGGCCGGTGGCCGCTCCCGCTATGCCGGCCTCCGCCCGCGCCCGGCGTGCCGCGCCGGAGGCGAAGAGCGCGCTCCACTCGGTCAGTTCGGGCGCTATCTCCGGGAGCACCTCCCACGCGCTGCGGATCCGCGGCCTGCGCCGGGGGTGCACCGGTTCGGGCCGCCCGCGCGCGGCGAGCACGGCCGCTGCGGTGCGCAGCGCGGCGAGATGGGCGGTGGCGTACCGCTCGTTGGGCCGGGTCAGCCGGGCGGCTTCGGCCAGGCCCTCGTGGGCCTTGGCGAGCAGATCGAGGGCGGCGGGGGGTGCCGCCGACTTCCGGGGGACGGGGTGGACAGGGGACGGGGACGGTGTGGCCATGACGAACCTCCTGTCGTTGCGTGCGCTGCGCGCTGCCTGGTGGAGCTCCTACGAGTTGCGCTGTTCCTGCGGGCTGTACCTGCGTGCCGTTCCTGCGTGCTGTTCTTACGTCCCCCATCGTGACGGCCCCCACTGACAATCGCGCTGACCTGCGGTTTCGCCCCCGGTCCCGGGGCCTTGGCCGGGCAACTGCCGCCCGGTGCGCAGCGGATGCCGCAGGGGATGCTAGTTTTTGAACTGACCGGTCAGTTCAAAAGGAGGGGGAGGGCGTGGACAGCCCGCACGGCGCGGCCGTCAGAGCCGAGGACTTCGGAGTCAAGGGCCCGCGCGGCTGGGTGTTCCGGGGGATCGGGATCGACGCGGCGCCCGGCTCGCTCATCGCGGTCGAAGGCCCCTCCGGCAGCGGGCGGACCTGCCTGCTCCTCGCCCTCACCGGCCGGATGAAGGCCACCGAGGGCCACGCCGAGATCGGCCGCCACCGGCTGCCGAAGAAGATGGCCGCGGTCCGCCGCATCGCCGCCCTCGGCCCGGTACCCGGGGTCAACGACCTCGATCAGGCCCTCACCGTCGCCGAGCAGCTGCGCGAGGGCGCCCTGCTCCAGCGCCGCTACGACGGCCCCGTGCGCGCCCTGCTCCGCCCGCGCGGCGAGCGGCGCGCCTCCGCCGCGGCCCGCATCGACGCCGCGCTGGCCGCCGCCGGACTCGACCTCGGCACCCTGCCGAAGGGTCCGCGCACCTCCGTACGGGACCTGGAACGGCTGGAGTCCGTACGGCTGTCGGTGGCCATGGCGCTGCTCGGCTCGCCGCGCCTGCTGGCCCTGGACGACCTGGACCTCAAGCTCTCGGACGCCGAACGCGCCGAGGCCTGGGACCTGCTGCGCTCCCTCGCGGCCCGCGGGACCACCGTCCTCGCGGTGTGCAGCGAAGCCCCGGCCGACGCGACGGTCCTGCGCACCGGCCCGGCGGCGGAGCCCGCCGCGGAACCGGCCGCGGAACCGGCCGCCGAGCCCGCCGCCGCTCCGGCCGGGGGATCTGCCGCGGGCGCAGCGGTCGTACCCCGGCCCCTGGACTCCAAGATCACCTGGGGCACGCGGACCGCCACCCCGCAGGACTCCGAGGGCGCCGCGGCCGCCGAGCCCGACACGACCGCCGAACCGGCCGAGCCCGGCCCGACCGCCGAGCCCGACCCGCACCACACGCCCGACACGAAGGGGGACGACGATGCGCTCGCCGAAGCTGGCCGCGCTTGAGCTGAAGCGGTTCGGGCGGGGGAAGCTGCCCCGGGCCGCCCTCGTCGCGCTGCTCCTGCTGCCGCTGCTCTACGGAGCCCTGTACCTGTGGTCCTTCTGGGACCCCTACAGCCGCCTCGACAAGGTGCCGGTCGCCCTCGTCAACTCCGACAAGGGCGCCACCGTCGACGGCAAGCAGATCGACGCCGGCGGCGAGATCACCCGCAAGCTGCACGACAGCAAGACCTTCGACTGGCGCGAGGTGAGCGAGAAGGAGGCCGCCAAGGGGCTGGAGAACGGCACCTACTACCTCTCCCTCACCATGCCCACCGACTTCAGCGAGAAGATCGCCTCCAGTTCCGGAGCCGACCCCGCCACCGGAGCCCTCCAGGTCCGCACCAACGACGCGAACAACTACATCGTCGGCTCGATCTCGCGCACCGTCTTCGCCGAGGTCCGCTCGGCGGCGTCCACCAACGCCTCCCGCGGCTTCCTCGACAAGATCTTCGTCAACTTCTCCGACCTCCACGACAAGACCGCCCAGGCCGCCGACGGAGCCGACAAGCTCACGGACGGGGCGGGCAAGGCCCAGAAGGGCGCCAAGGACCTGGCCGACGGCCTGGACACGGCGAAGGAGAAGAACGGCGAGCTCACCGGCGGCCTGAAGAAGCTGAACGGCGCCGCCGGACAGCTGGAGACGGGGACGAAGGACATCGCGGCCGGCACCCAGCGGCTCGCCGACGTGGTCGGCGGCGTCGCCGACAAGGCCCGCCCCTTCCTCAAGGACCCCAAGAGCCTCGCGGACAGCGCCGAACTCGTCGCCGACACCGCCAAGGTCGTCAACAAGCACCTCGAAGCCTTCGCCAAGGCGGCCCCGGCGGCCGCCACCGTCACCCAGCGCGTCTCCACCGGCGCCGCCGAGGTCTACGCGAAGACCTGCACCACCGGCGCCCAGCCGCTCCCCGAAACCTGCCCGCAGCTGAAGCGGCTCAAGGAGGACGCCGCCGAAGCCGCCGAGCTCGCCGGTGACGTGGACACCCTGCTCAAGAACGCGAACGGCGACCTCGCCACCCTCCGCCAGCAGCTCACCGACCTGGAGCGCGAAGCCCGCCTCCTCGTCACGAAGGCCCCGGGCCTCTCCGCGGACCTCGAAGGGGCGGTCACCCAGGTGAACGCCCTCAACGACGGCGCCCACAAGGTCGCCGACGGCATGGTCCGGCTGCACACCGGCATCGGCTCGGCCACCCAGGGCTCCGGCGAACTCGGTGCGGGCGTCGGCAAGCTCGGCGCCGGCGCGCACGACCTCGACGGCGGCCTCGTCAAGCTCGTCGACGGCAACGGCGAACTCGCCGGCGGCCTGCACGACGGCGCCGGACAGATCCCGGCCTACGACCAGCAGCAGCGCGAAGCCCGCACCGAGGTCATGGCCGACCCGGTCCGGCTCGCCAACCAGTCCCTGCACAAGGCGCCCAACTACGGCACCGGCTTCGCCCCGTACTTCATCCCGCTCTCCCTCTGGGTCGGCGCGATGGTCGCCTACATGCTGATCGCACCGCTGAACCGGCGCGCGCTCGCCGCCGGAGCCTCGCCCTGGCGGATCGCCTTCGCGGGCTGGCTGCCCGTGGTGGGGATCGGCGCCGCGCAGGTGGGCGCACTGATGTCCGTACTGCACTGGGGACTCGGCCTGCAGATGGCCCGGCCGGCCCTCACCGTCGGCTTCCTGATGCTGGTCACCGCCTGCTTCGCCGCGATCGTCCAGTGGCTCAACGCCAAGTTCGGCGCCGCCGGACGGATCCTGGTCCTGGCCGTCCTGATGCTCCAGCTGACCTCCGCGGGCGGCACCTACCCCGTCCAGACCAGCCCCGGCTTCTTCAACGCCATCCACCCCTACCTGCCGATGTCGTACGTGGTCGAGAGCCTGCGCCGGCTCATCACCGGCGGCGATCTCGCCCCGGTCTGGCAGGGCTTCGCCGTCCTCACCGCCTTCACGGCGGGGGCTCTCGCCCTCACCGCGCTCGCCGCCCGCGGCAAGCAGGTGTGGACGATGGACCGGCTGCGCCCGGAACTGAGCCTGTAGCCCGATGGGACAAGTTGACCTGTGACAATCAGCGCCATGGACAGCAGCAGCACCGGTACGGCCACGGGCGGCGGACGCCGCCAGGCCACACGGCAGAAGCTCTACGAAGCAGCCGTCACCCTCATAGCGGAGCAGGGGTTCTCCGCGACCACGGTCGAGGAGATCGCGGAACGGGCGGGCGTGGCGAAGGGCACCGTCTACTACAACTTCGCCAGCAAGAACGACCTCTTCGAGGAGCTGCTGCGGCACGGGGTCGGACTCCTGACCGCCTCCCTGCGGACGGCCGCGGAATCCACCGAGGCCAGTGGCGGGACCAGGGTCGAGGCGCTCGACGAGATGATCCGGGCCGGACTGGTCTTCATCGACCGGTACCCCGCCTTCACCCAGCTCTACGTCGCCGAGCTGTGGCGCACCAACCGGACCTGGCAGTCCACGCTGATGGTCGTCCGGCGGGAGGCGGTCGCCGTCGTCGAGACGGTGCTGCGGGAAGGTGTGGAACGGGGGGAGCTCAGCGCGGAGATCGACGTGCCGCTGACGGCTGCGGCGCTGGTGGGGATGGTGCTGGTCGCGGCGCTGGACTGGCAGTCGTTCCAGAGCGAGCGGTCGCTCGACGACGTGCACTCGGCGTTGTCGCTGCTGCTGCGGGGGCGGGTGAGCGGGAACCGCTGACGGTGGCTGTCTGTCGGGGGTGACCCCCGATCGGCGGTGCCGCGGGGGTGGCGGGGCCGCGTAGAACTGGTGGGGCGGGTGAGTATCCGTACCTAGTCGCGGAAATGAGTATCTGCGCGGATGGGGTGCGGGTTGCTGGCACGCCAGACTGGGGGCAACGGACAGGGACCCGGCTCGCACCGCCGACACGGGGCGGCAGGTGCGGATCGGGTCTCTCTGGCCGACGGGGTGGGAACACGGCTGAGGCCGGGGCTCGGGGGGATCGAGCCCCGGCCTCGGCCCTTTCCCCGTTCCGGGCCCGGATCCGGTGCGCGGCCCCGGCTGCGAGTGCCCCGCAGGGCCCGGCCCCGCCGTCAGCCGCGGCCGCGCAGCGGGATGCGGGTACGGAGGCGGGCCGTGGCGGCAGCCACGCGGTCGGTCAGGGCCGACCACCGGGCCGAGGCCGCCCAGGCGACCCGGGCCGCCGAGCGGGGGAAGAGCAGCGCACGCAGCCGCGCCCCGCGGGACACCCCGGAGAGCAGCCCCGCCCGGGCCAGGAGGACGTCCTGGGCCAGCTCCCCGTAGGACGGCTCCGCGCCCGGCGGAGCGTATAGCTCCCGCTCCACCGCGCCCGCGACCCGGCGTACGGCATCGGCCGCCCCCGCATCGAGCCCGCCCAGGGACACCACCCGGTCCGCCGCCCCCCGCGGCGACAGCGCCTCGTCCGGGACGATCCCGACGTCCCACGCCGCGTCGCGCAGTTCCCGCCAGGCGGCCAGCACCCGCCCGGAGCCGAGCCGCCGCGCCCGCAGCCGCCCGCGCCACAGGAACGGGAGCAAGGGGAGGGAGAGGAGCAGGATGCCGGCGGCCGTCCAGGCGAGCACCGCCGCAGCCGAGGTGCCGTCGCCGCCCGCGCCCGTGCTCTGCTGCCCCGCGGCCGGACCGCACTCGCCCAGCCTCTTCAGTTCCGGCGGGCAGTCGTCCGCCGTCGAGGGCCCGGCCGAGGGCTGCGCCGCACTCGCGGAGGGGGCCGCCGTGGGCGCGCTCGGCTGGGTCTGCGGGGTGGCGGGCCGGCTGTAGTCCGGGACGGTGATGCCCGACCGGGGCGTCGGCTCGAAGCGGGTCCAGCCCACGCCCTCGAAGTACAGCTCGGGCCAGGCGTGCGCGTCCCGCATGGAGACGTTGACGATCCCGTCGGCCTGCTTCACCCCGGGCGTGAAGCCGACCGCGACCCGCGCCGGGATCCCGAGCGTGCGCGCCATGGAGGCCATCGAGAAGGCGAAGTGGACGCAGAAGCCCTCCTTGTCGGCGAGGAACTTGGCGATGGCCTGCGAACCCGTACCGGAGGAGACCTTGGTGTCGTAGCGGAACCCGCCGCTCACCGCGAAGTACTCCTGGAGCTTGACCGCCGCCGTGTAGTCGTCCTTCGCGCCGTTGGTCACCTCGCGGGCCGTCTGGGCGACGACCGGCGGCAGGTTGTCCGGCACCTTCGTGTACTCGGCCGCGATCTCCGGATTCGGCGCGGGCGCCTTGCGCAGCTGCTCCGCCGTCGGGTTCAGCAGCAGGCTCCGCACGGAGTACTGCACCCCCTGGGCGTTCTGGAACCGGTCCTTGCCCAGCTGGTCCCCGACGAGGGTCCGCCCGGCCGGCTCGAACCGCCACTTCCCGGGGATGTCCACGCCCGTCGCCGGGTACGGCATCGGCAGGTAGCGCTGCGCGTACGTCTGCGCCGAGGAGATGAAGGTCTCCACCTCGGTCGCGCCGTTCAGGACGCTGTCGCTCACCCCGGGCGGGTTCGGCATCCGCTTCGGGACGTCCGTCAGGGCCCGCCCCGACGCCTCCCACTTGATGCCGTTGAACTCGTCCAGCGCGAGGATCCGCAGGTACTGCTCGCTGAGCTGCGGGCTGTTCGTGCGGTACCGCAGCACCACCCGGTTGTCCTGGGTGTTCAGGCTGCTCTGCAGGGAGACCAGCGGGTTGACCGCCTGGATCGAGGGGCCGAGGCCGTTGCCCTCGCCCTCGCCGGCTCCGCCGCCGTTGCCCAGGACTCCGCTGCCCAGCGAGGGCAGCACCGCCGGTACCACCAGGGCCAGACCCAGCGCGACCGCGCCGATCCGCCGCCCGGTGCGCACCGGGGCCACCGCCTGCCCGCCGCCCGCGTACCCGGCCGCCACCTGGCCCCGAGGGGCCGCGCCGAAGACCCGGCCCCACTGGGCGAGCCGGTCGCGGCCCTCGGCCAGGAGGAGGAGCAGGTAGCCGCAGCCGGCCAGCAGGAAGGAGACCCAGGAGGATCCGCCGGAGCCGGCGGCCGCGCCCGACAGGCCCGCCGCCACCGAGTACAGCGCGAGCAGCGGGAGCCCGGCCGCGGCGGCCGTGCGTACGGTCACCGCCAGCAGGTCCACCAGCAGCCCGATCAGCAGCACGCCGGAGACCAGCAGCAGCCGGATCCCGTCCGTCAGCGGGGCCGGCATCGAGAACTCGTTCACGTCCTGCACGCCCTGGCGGAACAGCGCGCCGAAGTCCGTCACGAGATAGTCGAACAGCCCGTCGCCGGCGGCGGACTGCATCTTCCCGCCGAACAGCAGCATCAGCGCCAGCAGGGACACGAGGAGCTGCGCCGCCACGGTCAGCGTCCGGGCCAGCGGCACCCGCCGTGCCCCCGCGCCCACCGCGCTCTGCAGCGCCAGCAGCGCCGCCGCCTGCGGCAGCCAGCTGCCCGATTCCACCAGCGGGTTCAGCGACCAGGCGGTGAACAGCGTCGCCAGAGCCGCGAAGACCGTCAGTCTCGCCCGTCCGCTCATCCCCAGCCCCCCGCCGAACCCGAACCGCCCGCCGTTCCGATCGGTGCGTTCCCCGCCTGCCGCCACAGTTCCCCGAAGGGCGTCCCGGGCGGGGCGGCCAGCGCCGTCCAGCCCGCGTCGCGCAGCCCGGCCAGGCGCTCCTCCAGCGGAGGCAGCCCCTGCGACATCACCGAAGCCAGCCCCTGGGGCCGGCCCGACCACTCCGCGGAGTCCAGGACGAACGCCACGGCGCCCCCGCCGCGCCGGCACATCTTCGCCGCCAGTCCCGTCTGTACGTCGTCCAGGTCTCCGAAGAAGGCGATGAGGAGCCCGTCACCGCCCGCTCCGCCGAAACCACTGCCGGCGCCGTTGCTGCGCACCGCGTCGCAGGCCCGCGAGAGGCCCGCGCCGTCGGAGTGGCCGACCACCGCGAGCGTGTCCATCATCAGCCCCGCCGCCTCCGCGGACTCCTGGCCGCCGGCGGTGAAGCCGCCGCCCTCGCGGGGCACGCAGTCCCCGGTGTCGGTCAGCAGCCGCACCGAGAAGCCCTGCTCCAGGAGGTGCACCAGGGCCGAGGCGGCGGCGGAGACGGCCCATTCGAAGGCCGAGTCGGGGCCGGCGCCCTCGTAGGCCAGGCGCCGGGTGTCCAGCAGCACGGTGGCCCGGCTGCGCTGCGGCTGCTCCTCGCGGCGCACCATCAGCTCGCCGTAGCGGGCGGTGGAGCGCCAGTGCACGCGGCGCAGGTCGTCGCCGCGCCGGTAGCCGCGCGGGATCACGTCGTCCTCGCCCGCCAGGGCCAGCGAGCGGCGGCTGCCGTCGCCGTAGCCGGATGACTCACCGGTGAAGCGCACCAGGGGCAGGGCCTCGGTGCGCGGGATCACGGTGAGGGTGTCGTAGGCGGAGAAGGAGCGGGTCAGCTCGACCAGCCCGAAGGGGTCGGTGAGCCGCAGCTGGAGGGGGCCCAGCGGGTAGCGCCCGCGCAGGTCGGAGCGGACCCGGTAGGACACCTCGCGGCGGCCGCCCGGCTCCACCCGGTCCAGCACGAAGCGCGGCCGCGGCCCCAGCACGTACGGCACCCGGTCCTGGAGCATCAGCAGGCCGGTCGGCATCCGGGAGGTGTTGTCGAGCCGCAGCTGCACCCGGGCCTCGGAGCCGGCGGGCACCCGCATCGGGGTCAGCCTCCGGTTGCCGGAGACCCGGTGGCGGGTGCGGTGCAGGGCCAGGACGCAGAGCAGCGGCAGCACGGCGAGCAGCAGTCCGACCCGGAGCAGCTCGGACTGGCCGAGGACGTACGCGCACAGCCCGGCGGCGATCCCGGCGGCCAGGAAGGACCGGCCCCGGGTGGTCAGCCCGGACAGCGAGGCGCGCAGCCCGGCGGCGCTCCCGGCGGTCTGCGGTCCCCGGCCGCCCGCGTCGTGCGGGGCGCCGGCGCTCATCAGAAGCCCCGGATGCCCGCGCCGGGCGGGATCTCGCCGTGCGAGGGGGCGGCCGGTACGGGCGTGCGCTGGAGGATGTCGGCGACGACCTGCTCGGCGGTGCGCCGGCTCAGCTGGGCCTGCGCGGTGGGCAGCAGCCGGTGCGCGAGCACCGGTCCGGCCAGGGCCTGGACGTCGTCGGGCAGGACGTAGTCCCGCCCGGCCAGGGCGGCGGAGGCCTTCACGGCCCGCAGCAGGTGCAGGGTGGCGCGGGGCGAGGCGCCCAGGCGCAGGTCCGGGTGGCCGCGGGTGGCGGAGACCAGGTCGACGACGTAGCGCCGCACGGGGGCGGCCACGTACACCTCGCGGACCGCTTCGATGAGCTTGACGATGTCGTGGGCGTGCGCGACGGACGTCAGGTCGTCGAGCGGGGAGAGCCCGCCGTGCACGTCGAGCATCCGCAGCTCGGCGTCGGGGCTGGGGTAGCCCACCGAGACCCGGGCCATGAAGCGGTCGCGCTGGGCCTCGGGGAGCGGGTAGGTGCCCTCCATCTCCACCGGGTTCTGGGTGGCGACCACCATGAAGGGGCTCGGCAGCGTGTAGGTGGTGCCGTCGATGGTGACCTGGCGCTCCTCCATCGACTCCAGCAGCGCGGACTGGGTCTTGGGGGAGGCGCGGTTGATCTCGTCGCCGATGACGATCTGCGCGAAGATCGCGCCCGGCTTGAACTCGAACTCCCGGCGCTGCTGGTCGTAGATGCTCACGCCGGTGATGTCCGAGGGCAGCAGGTCCGGGGTGAACTGGATCCGCTGGACCGAGCAGTCGATGGACTTGGCGAGGGCCTTGGCCAGCATCGTCTTGCCGACGCCGGGCACGTCCTCGATCAGCAGGTGGCCCTCGGCGAGCAGGACGGTCAGCGCGAGCCGGACCACCTCCGGCTTGCCTTCGATCACGCTTTCGATCGATTCCCGTACCTGCTGCGCCGTGCTGGTCAGATCCGCGAGGCTCGCTCGGTCGTCATACGTGGTCACCTGGTTCTCCTCGACCCTTTCCCAGGGCCGGCGCCCCATGGCGCATGACCGGCCCACCCCGAAACACCTCAGAAACCGCGAGCAATCAAGAACGTCGAAACGCGATCACCGGCCCGGAAGGGTTCTTCCGGGTGACGTCTCCCCGCATTCTTGACGGCGCTTGGCCCTGGTGTCACTCAAGAGGTGGGATCGATCTCCCGCAGGAGCCCGGTGTGCACGTCGAAGACGAAGCCTCGCACATCGTCCTTGTGGGGGAGGAAGGGGTTCGTGCGGACCCGCTGCATGGACTGGCGGACGTCCTGGTCCACGTCGCGGAAGGCCTCGACGGCCCAGGCGGGGCGCTGGCCGACCTCGTCCTCCAGCTCGTGCCGGAAGTCCTCGGTCAGGCTTTCGAGACCGCAGCCGGTGTGGTGGATGAGTATCACCGTGCGGGTGCCGAGCGCCCGCTGGCTGATGGTGAGGGAGCGGATGGTGTCGTCGGTGACCACCCCGCCGGCGTTGCGGATCGTGTGGCAGTCGCCCAGCTCCAGGCCGAGGGCGGCGTGCAGGTCGAGGCGGGCGTCCATACAGGCCACGACGGCCACCTGGAGGACCGGGCGGGCGTCCATGCCGGGGTCGGTGAACTTCGCTGCGTAGGCGCGGTTCAGTTCCACGAGCCTGTCGGTGGTGGCGGAGCCCTCGCGGGTCAGGTGGTCGGACTCGGCGGGCAGGGATGCGGAAGTCGTCATGGATACGACGTTAGTGGTCACAGGGCGTCTGAGCATCGAGTGAGGGTGGACAAAGAAGGTCACCTGATCCTGTTGTGAGCTAACCCACAGGGGTGAGGAGCGCACGGCCGTCCGGGTGATTCGGGGCTTTTGCGGCTTCGGTCGCAGCGGGGCGCACGGCGCGCGGGGCGGTTCGTTGACCGCGGCGACCGTTGCACTAAAGTGACGCGAACCGGCCGGAGCCCGGCCCTGACCGGCCGCCCGGCCCTTTGGTAACACTCCGCGTGCGCGGCGCGGCGTATGCCTGCCGCGCCGTTATCTGAGAGGGCGCTTTGACTAGCGAGTCCCGACACGTCCCGGTGATGCTCCAGCGGTGCCTGGACCTGTTGGCCCCGGCACTGGAGAGGCCCGGGGCCGTCGTCGTCGACTGCACCCTCGGCCTCGGCGGCCACAGCGAGGCCCTGCTCACCCGGTTCCCCGAGGCCCACCTGATCGGCCTGGACCGCGACAAGGAAGCCCTGCGCCTCTCCGGGGAGCGCCTCGCGCCCTTCGGGGACCGGGTCACCCTCGTCCACGCCATCTACGCCGACCTGGCCGAGGTGCTCGACGGCCTGCGCATCCCCACCGTGCAGGGCATCCTCTTCGACCTCGGCGTCTCCTCCATGCAGCTGGACGAGGCCGACCGCGGCTTCGCCTACGCGCAGGACGCCCCGCTCGACATGCGGATGGACCAGACGACGGGCATCAGCGCGGCCGAGGTGCTCAACACCTACGCGCCCGGCGAGCTCGTCCGGATCCTGCGCCAGTACGGCGAGGAGAAGCAGGCCAAGCGGATCGTGTCCGCGGTCGTGCGCGAACGGGAGAAGGAGCCCTTCACCAACAGCGCGCGTCTCGTCGAACTGATCCGGGACTCCCTGCCGCAGGCGGCGAAGCGGACCGGCGGCAACCCGGCCAAGCGCACCTTCCAGGCGCTGCGCATCGAGGTCAACGGCGAGCTGTCGGGGCTGGAGCGCGCCATCCCGGCCGCCGTGGACCGGATCGCGGTCGGCGGCCGGATCGCGGTGCTCTCGTACCACTCGCTGGAGGACCGCCTCGTCAAGCAGGTCTTCGCCGCCGGCGCGGCCTCGACGGCCCCGCCCGGGCTGCCGGTCGTACCGGAGAAGTACCAGCCGAAGCTGAAGCTGCTGACGCGCGGTGCGGAGCTGCCGACCGAGGAGGAGATCGCGCAGAACCGGCGCGCGGCGCCGGCCCGCTGCCGCGGAGTGGAGCGCATCCGGGAGGCGCGGCTGTGAAACGCCTGGGGCGGGTACTGGGGGGGCCGGTCGCCGGACAGGCGGCGCGGACCCCGTTCGTCCTGCTGGTCGTGGCGCTGCTCGGCGGCGGGCTGATCAGCCTGCTGCTGCTGAACTCGGCGCTGAACCAGGGCTCCTTCCAGCTGAGCAAGCTGAAGCGGGAGACCACCGCCCTCACGGACGAGGAGCAGGCGCTGCAGCGGGACGTGGACGGGTACTCGGCGCCCGATGCCCTGCAGCGGCGGGCGCACGAGCTGGGTCTGGTGCCCGGGGGCAGCCCGGTCTTCATCGGGCCCGACGGCAAGGTCGCGGGGGCCGCCTCGCCTGCCGCGGAGCCGCCGCCCCCGGCGCCGCCGGCTCCGCCCGCGTCCGCCCCGGCGGTTGCGCCCTCCCCGGGTGCGGCCCTCCCGAGCCCGGCCGGCTCCCCGGCTCCGGCCGGTTCCCCGGCTCCCTCGGGTGCGGCCGCTGCCCCGGCCCCCTCCGGCGCGCCTTCGGGCGGCGCTCCCCAGCCCTCCCAGACCCCTGGACGGTGACGTCGTGACGCGTACCCCTGCGGGGGCGGTCCCCTACCCGCCCTTCCACCGTTCCCCGGAGCTCCGCCCCGGACCCGTTGCCGGGGGCCAGCCCCCGGACCCCCGCGCCTCAAACGCCGGCGAGGCTGGATTTCGGCTGATCCAGCCCCTCCGGCGTTCGAGGAGCGGGGTCCGGGGCGGAGCCCCGGGGGTCGCCGCATGAGCCCGCAGGAGCCGCCGCGGCGGCGGGTGCCCGGGCCCGGGCGGCCCCGGCCCGCCGGGGAACGGGGGCGGGCCACGGCCCGGCCGGGCGGGGCCAGGCCCGCGACCCGCCGCCCCGCCCCCGCGAGGAAGCCGCACACGATCCGGCTCGGCTCGCCCAAGCCCCGGCTGCGGCTGGTCAGCGTGGGGCTGACGGTGGTGATGCTGGTGTTCGTCGTACGGCTGCTCCAGGTGCAGGCCGTCGACGCGTCCGCGTACTCCGCCAAGGCCTCGGAGAACCGCTTCGCCAGCTACACCCTGGCCGCCGAGCGCGGGGAGATCACCGACCGCAAGGGCGTGGCGCTGGCCACCAGCGTGGACGCGTACGACATCACCGCGGACCCGCACATGTTCACCGTGCAGGAGAGCAAGGCCCCCGACGCCCCCGAGCAGGCCGCGGCCCTCCTCGCCCCGATCCTCGGCAAGGACGCCAAGGAGCTCACCGAGCGCCTGCAGACGAAGAACACCCGCTACGTGGTCCTCGCGCGCCGCCAGACCCCCCAGGTCTGGAACCAGATCAAGGACCTCAAGAAGGTCTTCGCCGAGAAGGCGACCGCGGACAAGAGGAACAGCGGCCCCGGCGCCAACGTCCTGGCCGGCGTGTTCAACGAGCCCAGCAGCAAGCGCGTGTACCCGAACGGCGACCTCGCCGCCGGGATACTGGGTTACGTCAACGCCGAGGGCAAGGGCGGCGGCGGTCTGGAGTCCTCCCTCGACAAGAAGCTGGCCGGCAAGGACGGGGAGCTCAGGTACGCCCAGTCGGGCGGCCGCCGCGTGCCGACCGCCGGGTCCAGCGAGAAGCCCGCCGTGCCCGGCGAGGACATCGAGCTGACGATCGACCGCGACATCCAGTGGGCCGCGCAGAGCGCGATCACCGAGCAGGTCGCCAAGTCGGAGGCCGACCGCGGGTACGTCATCGTCCAGGACACCACCACCGGTGAGGTCCTCGCGATGGCCAACGCCCCCGGCTTCGACCCCAACGACCTCTCCAAGGCCACCTCCGCCGCCATGGGCAACGCCGCGCTCCAGGACGTGTACGAACCCGGCTCCACCGCCAAGGTGATGTCGATGGCGGCCGTCCTGGAGGAGAAGAAGGCCCAGCCCGACACCCACGTCGAGGTCCCCAACCGGCTGCACCGCGGCGACCGGCTCTTCAAGGACGACATCGACCACCCGACCTGGTACCTGACCCTCAACGGGGTCCTGGCCAAGTCCTCCAACATCGGCACCATCCTGGCCACCGGCCAGCTCGGCCCGACGCAGCCCGAGGCCAACAAGGTCCTGCACTCGTACCTGGACAAGTTCGGCATCGGCCGGCCCACCGGCCTGAACTACCCCGGTGAGTCCCGCGGCATCCTCGCCCCGCCCGAGAAGTGGTCCACTTCCCAGCAGTACACGATCCCCTTCGGCCAGGGCCTGTCCCTCAACGCCATGCAGGCGGCCTCCGTGTACTCGACCATCGCCAACGGCGGGGTCCGCATCGCCCCCACCCTGGTCCGCGGCACCAAGGGCCCCGACGGCCGCTTCACCCCGGCCCCGGCGCCCGCGAAGAACCGCGTGGTCAGCAAGGAGACCGCCAAGACCCTCGCGGAAATGCTGGAGTCGGTGGTCGACGACCAGGAGGGCACCGGCACCAAGGCCCGCATCCCCGGCTACCGGGTCGGCGGCAAGACCGGCACCTCCAACCGGGTGGATCCGGTCACCGGCCGCTACAAGGGCTACACCGCCTCGTTCGCGGGATTCGCACCCGCGGACAACCCCCGCATCACCGTGTACTGCGCCATCCAGAACCCCACCAAGGGCAGTTACTTCGGTGGCCAGATCTGCGGGCCCATCTACAAGAAGGTCATGGAGTTCGCCCTCAAGACCCTCCAGATCGCCCCCACCGGAACCGCCCCCGCCGGACTTCCGGTCACCTACGAACCCGGCGCGCAGCCCGGCCCCCGGCCGAGCCCGCAGCCGGGCCAGTGACCCCGACCCGGCCGGCCCGCCCCAGAAAAGCGTGAGGCACCATCAGTGACAACGATCACCCCCGAATCCGGGAACCACGCGTCCGCCGCCCCCGAGGCCGGGCCCTCGCTTCGCGAGCGGCCCGCCGGGCCCGGTACGCTCACCGCCGTGCCCCACGCTGATCAGCCCAGAACCACCCAGAACGACGCACCGGCAGCGCCGCCGGGAGCGCCACGCCCCCTGTCCGTCCGCCCGACCCCCCTCGGTGAGCTGGCGGAGCTGCTGGGAGTGGAAGTTCCCGGCGCCCCCAGTGCGCTGACGCGGATCACCGGCATCACGCACGACTCCCGTGCCGTGCGCCCCGGAGACCTCTACGCGGCCCTGCCCGGCGCCAAACTGCACGGCGCGGACTTCGCCGCCCAGGCGGCCGCCCTCGGCGCCGCCGCCGTGCTGACCGACCCGGCCGGCGCGGAGCGCGCCGCGGCCACCGGACTCCCGGTCCTCGCCGTCGCCGACCCGCGCGGCCGGATGGGAGAGCTGGCCGGCGCCGTCTACAACTGGCCGGGCGAGGCCCTGCTCCAGATCGGCATCACCGGCACCTCCGGGAAGACCACCACGGCGTACCTCGTCGAGGGCGGTCTGCGCGGAGCCGGACGCCGGACGGGGCTCATCGGCACCGTCGAGATGCGCATCGGGGACGAGGCCATCAAGTCCGAGCGCACCACCCCCGAGGCCACCGACCTCCAGGCGCTCTTCGCGGTCATGCGCGAACGCGGCGTCGAGGCCGTGGCCATGGAGGTGTCCAGCCACGCCCTGGTGCTCGGCCGGGTCGACGGATGCGTCTTCGACGTGGCCGTCTTCAACAACCTGAGCCCGGAGCACATGGAGTTCCACTCCGACATGGAGGACTACTTCCAGGCGAAGGCGCAGCTCTTCGCCGGGCGCCGGGCCCGCGTCGGCGTGATCAACATCGACGACGAGTACGGCCGCCGGCTCGCCAAGGAGTCGCCGATCCCGGTCGTCACCTTCTCCGCCGCGGGCGACCCGGCCGCCGACTGGCGGGCCGAGGACGTGGTCTCGCGCCACATGGACTCCACGCTGACCCTGGTGGGCCCCGCGGGCGAGCGGATCCGGGCCACGGCCCCGCTGCCCGGCCCGTTCAACGTCGCCAACACCGTGGCCGCCGTCGTCACCCTCGCCGTGGCCGGCCTCGACCCGCAGACCGCCGCCGACGGCGTTGCCGCGGTCCCCGGGGTTCCCGGCCGGCTGGAGCGGGTCGACGCGGGACAGCCGTACCTGGCCGTCGTGGACTACGCGCACAAGACGGACGCCGTCGAATCGGTCCTGCGGGCCCTGCGCGAGGTCACCACCGGCAAGCTGCACGTCGTACTGGGCTGCGGCGGCGACCGCGACACCACCAAGCGGGCCCCGATGGGCGCGGCGGCCGCGCGGTTCGCCGACACGGCCGTACTGACCTCCGACAACCCGCGCTCCGAGGACCCGCTGGCGATCCTCGCCGCGATGTTCCGCGGGGCCGTGTCCGTGCCGCCCGCCGAGCGCGGCGCCGTGCTCGTCGACGCCGACCGGGCGGCGGCCATCGCCGCGGCCGTCGCGCGCGCCGAGCCGGGGGACACCGTGCTGGTGGCCGGCAAGGGCCACGAGCAGGGCCAGGACACCGCGGGTGTCGTCCGCCCCTTCGACGACCGGGCGGTCCTGCGCGCGGCCATCGAGACCCAAGCACGCCAGCGTCCCCGACAGGCCGAGGTGAACCAGTGATCGCCCTTTCCCTCGCCGAGATCGCCGAGATCACCGGCGGGCAGCCCCACGACATACCGGACCGGTCCGTCCTGGTCACCGGTCCCGTGGTCTACGACTCCCGCGAGGTCGAGGCCGGCAGCCTGTTCGCCGCCTTCGTCGGGGAGCGGGTCGACGGCCACGACTACGCCGAACGCGCCCTGGCCGCCGGGGCCGTGGCCGTTCTCGCGACCCGTCCCGTCGGCGTCCCGGCCATCGTCGTCCCCGACGTGGTGGCCGCCCTCGGCGCGCTCGCCCGCGCCGTCGTCGAACGGCTGGGCACCGACGTCGTGGCCCTCACCGGCTCCGCCGGCAAGACCTCCACCAAGGACCTGATCGCCCAGGTCCTGCAGCACCACGCGCCGACCGTGTGGACCCCCGGAAACCTCAACAACGAGATCGGCCTGCCGATCACGACGCTGCGGGTCACCGAGGAGACGCAGCACCTGGTCCTGGAGATGGGCGCCCGCGGCATCGGCCACATCGCCTACCTCACCGGACTGACGCCCCCGCGGATCGGCCTGGTCCTCAACGTCGGCACCGCGCACATCGGGGAGTTCGGCGGCCGGGAGCAGATCGCGCAGGCCAAGGGCGAGCTCGTCGAGGCCCTGCCGTCCGAGGCGGAGGGCGGCATCGCCGTCCTCAACGCCGATGACCTGCTGGTACGTGCAATGGCCGGGCGCACGAAGGCCCGTACGGTGCTGTTCGGCGAGGCCGAGGACGCCGACATCCGGGCCACCGAGGTCCGGATGACGGACAGGGGACAGCCTTCGTTCACATTGCGAACACCGACCGGGTGCAGCGACGTGACCTTGCGGCTGTACGGTGAGCACCACGTGTCGAACGCGCTCGCCGCGGCCGCCGTCGCCCACGTACTGGGCATGTCAGCACAGGAGATCGCCACCGCGCTCTCCGGAGCGGGCAGCCTGTCCCGGTGGCGGATGGAGGTCACCGAGCGGGCGGACGGCGTGACGATCGTCAACGACGCCTACAACGCAAACCCCGAGTCCATGCGGGCCGCACTGCGCGCACTCGCCGCGATGGGCGGTGCCGGCAAGGCGAACGGGGGCCGCACGTGGGCGGTGCTCGGCCCGATGGCCGAGCTCGGGGACGACGCGCTCGCCGAGCACGACGCGGTCGGACGGCTTGTCGTCCGGCTCAACGTGAGCAAGCTGGTCGCGGTCGGGGGCAGGGAAGCCTCCTGGCTGCAACTGGGCGCATATAACGAGGGTTCGTGGGGTGAGGAGTCGGTGCTCGTGTCCGACGCGCAGGCGGCGGTCGACCTGTTGCGCAGTGAGCTGCGCCCGGGAGACGTCGTGCTGGTGAAGGCTTCCAGGTCAGCCGGCCTGGAGCGGGTGGCGCAGGCCCTGCTCGACGGCGAGGTCGCCGGCCGATGAGGCAGATCCTGTTCTCCGGAGTCATCGGACTCTTCCTCACGCTCATCGGCACCCCGCTGCTGATCAAGGGTCTGGCCCGCAAGGGCTACGGCCAGTTCATCCGGGACGACGGGCCGCGCGGTCACGCCGGGAAGAAGGGCACGCCCACCATGGGCGGCATCTCCTTCATCCTGGCCACGCTGATCGCGTACGCCCTCACCAAGGTGATCACCGGAAGCCAGCCGACCTTCTCGGGCCTGCTCGTCCTCCTGCTGATGGCGGGCATGGGCCTGGTCGGCTTCCTCGACGACTACATCAAGATCGTCAAGCAGCGTTCGCTCGGTCTGCGGGCCAAGGCCAAGATGGCCGGCCAGCTGATCGTCGGCATCGCCTTCGCGGTGCTCGCGCTGCAGTTCAAGGACGCGCGCGGACTGGCGCCGGCCTCCACCAAGCTGTCGTTCGTCACGGACTTCGGCTGGTCGATCGGCCCCGTGCTGTTCGTGGTCTGGGCCCTGTTCATGATCCTGGCGATGTCCAACGGCGTGAACCTGACCGACGGTCTGGACGGCCTGGCCACCGGCGCCGCCGTGATGGTCTTCGGCGCCTACACCTTCATCGGCGTCTGGCAGTACCAGGAGTCCTGCGCCAACGCGCAGACCCTGACCAACCCGGCCGCCTGTTTCGAGGTGCGCGACCCACTGGACCTCGCGGTCGTCGCCGCCGCCCTGATGGGCGCCTGCTTCGGCTTCCTGTGGTGGAACACCTCGCCGGCCAAGATCTTCATGGGCGACACCGGTTCGCTGGCCCTCGGCGGCGCGCTCGCCGGCCTCGCGATCTGCTCCCGCACCGAGTTCCTGATGGCGCTCCTCGGCGGCCTCTTCGTCCTGATCACCATGTCGGTCGTCATCCAGGTCGGCTCCTTCAAGCTGACCGGCAAGCGCGTCTTCCGGATGGCACCGCTGCAGCACCACTTCGAACTCAAGGGGTGGTCGGAGGTCCTCGTCGTCGTCCGGTTCTGGATCATCCAGGGCATGTGCGTGATCGTGGGCCTGGGAGTCTTCTACGCGGGATGGGCAGCCGACAAGTGACCGCCTGGCACGGCAAGAACATCACCGTCGCCGGCCTCGGCGTGAGCGGCATCAGCGCCGCGCGCGCCCTGGCCGGGCTGGGTGCGCTCGTCACTGTCGTGGACGGGGGCGACAGCGAGGGCCACCGCACACGGGCCGCGGAGCTGGAGGCGGCGGGCATCTCCGTACGCCTGGGCGACGCCCAGACCCTGCCGGAGGGGACCGGCCTGGTCGTCACCTCGCCCGGCTGGAAGCCCGACAGCCCGCTGTTCGCGGCAGCCGCCGCGGCCGGCGTGGACGTGGTCGGCGACGTCGAGATCGCCTGGCTGCTGCGCGAGGTTGCGGAGGACCTGCGCGCCGCCCGTTCCGGCGAGCCCCGCAGGGAACCGGCCCCGTGGCTGGCGATCACCGGGACCAACGGCAAGACCACCACCACCCAGATGCTCGCCTCGATCCTGAAGGCGGCCGGTCTCAGGACGGCCGCCGTCGGGAACATCGGCACCCCGATCATCGACGTGGTGCTCGGCGAGGAGCAGTACGACGTACTCGCCGTCGAGCTCTCCAGCTACCAGCTGCACTGGGCGCCCTCGGTGCGCCCCCACTCCGCGGCCGTCCTGAACCTGGCCCCGGACCACCTCGACTGGCACGGCTCGATGGAGGCGTACGCCGCCGACAAGGGCCGGATCTACGAGGGCAACACGGTCGCGTGCGTCTACAACGCCGCGGACAGGGCCACCGAGGACCTGGTCGTCGAGGCCGACGTCGAAGAGGGCTGCCGGGCCATCGGCTTCACCCTCGGCGCCCCCGGCCCCTCCATGTTCGGCGTCGTCGACGGCATCCTCGTCGACCGGGCCTTCGTGGCGAACCGGCAGAAGAACGCCCAGGAACTCGCCGAGGTCGCGGACGTCAACCCGCCGGCCCCGCACAACATCGCCAACGCCCTCGCGGCCGCGGCCCTGGCCCGCGCCTTCGGCGTGGAGCCGCGCGCCGTCCGCGACGGACTGCGCGACTTCCGGCCGGACGCCCACCGGGTCAGCCACGTGGACGAGGTGGGCGGGGTCACCTACGTCGACGACTCCAAGGCCACCAACACCCACGCCGCGGAAGCCTCCCTGGCGGCCTTCGAGCCGGTGGTCTGGATCGCCGGCGGCCTCGCCAAGGGCGCGACCTTCGACGAGCTCGTGCAGAAGGCCGGGAAGCGGCTGCGGGGCGCCGTCCTGATCGGCGCCGACCGGGCCCTGATCGCCGAGGCACTGGCGCGACACGCCCCGGAGGTCCCGGTCGTGGACCTCGCACGGACCGACACTGGGGCGATGCTCGCGGCGGTCCGGGAAGCGGCCCGGCTCGCGGAGCCCGGCGACACGGTCCTGCTGGCACCGGCCTGTGCCTCGATGGACATGTTCGCGAACTACGGCAAGCGTGGGGATGCGTTCGCCGACGCGGTGCGCGAACTGGCCGCCGAGCGGGCCTAGGTCCGGCCCGACCCGGGGCAGGTTCCCTCCGGCCGACCGGCTGCTCGCCTCGTACGAGTTGGAGGGGAAGATCACAGATGCCGGCCAAGCAAGTGCTGCCGGGGCGGCGGCCGTCCACCGACAAGAGCGCCAAACCCGGTGCCCCCAGGGCGCCCAGGGCCGGCCGGGGGGTGCTGGGCGGCAGAGGTCGCCCCGCCGCACGTCCGCGGCGGCCCGCCGGCGGCGGGCCGCTGACCCGGCTGCGGCGTACGCACCGGCAGTTGCGCCGGGCCTGGGACCGGCCCCTCACGGCGTATTACCTGATCTTCGGCAGCTCGCTGCTCATCACCGTGCTCGGCCTGGTGATGGTCTACTCGGCCTCCATGATCAAGGCGCTCCAGCTCGGCCTGGGCGACGCGTACTTCTTCAAGAAGCAGTTCCTGGCGGCCGCGATCGGCACCGGACTGCTCCTGATCGCCTCCCGGATGCCCGTCAAGCTCCACCGGGCCCTGTCCTATCCGGTGCTCACCGGCACGCTCTTCCTGATGGTCCTGGTCCAGGTCCCCGGGATAGGAGTGTCGATCAACGGCAACCAGAATTGGATCTCCCTTGGCGGTCCGTTCATGCTGCAGCCCAGTGAGTTCGGCAAACTGGCCCTCATCCTCTGGGGCGCCGACCTGCTGGCGCGCAAGGGCGACAAGGACCTGCTGAGCCAGTGGAAGCACCTGCTGGTGCCGCTGGTCCCGGTCACCTTCCTGCTGCTCGGGCTCATCATGCTGGGCGGGGACATGGGCACCGCGATGATCCTCGGCGCCATCCTGTTCGGCCTGCTGTGGCTGGCCGGGGCCCCGACGCGGATGTTCGCGACGGTCCTGGCCCTTGCGGGCGTGCTCGTGGCGCTGCTCATCAAGACCAGCCCGCACCGCATGGACCGGCTCCAGTGCATCGGAGTGACCGAACTGCCCGAGAACGGCCTGTGCTGGCAGGCCGTCCACGGAATCTACGCCCTCGCCTCAGGCGGATGGTTCGGTTCCGGACTGGGTGCCAGTGTGGAAAAATGGGGGCAACTGCCGGAGGCCCACACCGACTTCATCTTCGCCATCACCGGCGAGGAACTGGGGCTGGCGGGGACGCTGTCGGTGCTCGCCCTGTTCGCGGCCCTAGGCTATGCGGGTATCCGCGTGGCCGGACGCACGGAGGACCCCTTCGTACGGTTTGCCGCGGGAGGCGTGACCACCTGGATCACGGCGCAGGCCGTGATCAACATCGGGGCGGTGCTCGGCCTGCTGCCGATCGCCGGGGTTCCGCTCCCGCTGTTCTCCTACGGCGGGTCAGCCTTGCTGCCGACCATGTTCGCGGTCGGACTGCTCATCGCCTTCGCGCGGGAGGAGCCGGCGGCACGGGCGGCGCTCGCGATGCGGAGGCCCAAGAACGGCCGGACGCGGACCGGGCAGAGATGGAAGTCGATGGGACGGCGCGTCAAGAAGCGTCCGTCCGGAGAGCGGTGATTTTCCGTGCATGTCGTACTCGCCGGTGGGGGGACCGCCGGCCACATCGAGCCGGCGCTCGCCCTCGCGGACGCCCTGCGCAGGCAGGACCCTTCCGTGGGCATCACCGCCCTCGGCACGGAACGCGGACTCGAAACCCGCCTGGTGCCCGAGCGCGGCTACGAGCTGGGACTGATCCCGGCCGTCCCGCTGCCCCGCAGGCCCACGCCCGAGCTGATCACCGTCCCGGGACGGCTGCGCGGCACCATCAAGGCCGCGGAGGAGATCCTGATCCGCACCAAGGCCGACTGCGTCGTCGGATTCGGCGGCTACGTGGCCCTGCCCGGCTACCTCGCGGCCAAGCGCCTCGGGGTGCCGATCATCGTCCACGAGGCCAACGCCCGGCCCGGACTGGCCAACAAGATCGGCTCCCGGTACGCGTTCGCCGTCGCGGTCTCCACCCCCGACAGCAAACTGCGCGGCGCCCGCTACGTGGGCATCCCGCTGCGCCGCTCCATCTCCACCCTCGACCGGGCCCTGGTCCGCCCGGAGGCGCGCGCCGCCTTCGGCCTGGACCCCAACCTGCCGACGCTGCTGGTCTCCGGCGGTTCGCAGGGCGCCCGCCGCCTCAACGAGACGATCGAGCAGATCGCGCCGACCCTCCAGCGCTCCGGGGTCCAGATCCTGCACGCGGTCGGCCCGAAGAACGAACTGCCGCGTGTCGACAACATGCCCGGGATGCCGCCGTATGTGCCGGTACCGTACCTGGACCGGATGGATCTCGCGTACGCCGCGGCCGACATGATGCTCTGCCGCGCGGGCGCGATGACCGTCGCCGAACTGTCCGCCGTCGGGCTGCCCGCCGCCTACGTCCCGCTGCCGATCGGCAACGGCGAACAGCGGCTCAACGCCCAGCCGGTGGTCAAGGCCGGCGGCGGCCTGCTCGTGGACGACGCGGAACTGACGCCCCAGTGGGTGCAGAGCCAGGTCCTCCCGGTGCTCGCCGACCCGCACCGGCTGTACGAGATGTCCCGCGCCGCCGCCGAGTTCGGCCGCCGGGACGCGGACGAGCTCCTCGTCGGCATGGTGTACGAGGCGATCGCAGCCAACAGAGCCCGCTGACGCGGGAAGCACCGACGCAGGAGGCACAGGAGTGGCCGGAGCGAGCACCGCGCGCCGTGGCGGTCCGGGAGCCGCCGGGAAGGGCTCCGGCCCCCTCCGGCGGCTGGGGACCCCGAAGGCCCCCAAGCCGCCGAAGCCGCCCGGGGGATCCGGCCCGGGGGGACCCCGCGGGCCGCGCCCCGGCGGGCGGCTCCCGGGAGGACTGCGCCGGGGTCCCCTCGTGGTGGCCTGCACGGTCCTCGCCCTGCTGCTGGCCGCCGGCTGCACCTGGGTGCTCTACGGCTCCTCCTGGCTCCGGGTCGAGAAGGTCACCGCGGCCGGCACCGAGGTCCTGACCCGGGACCAGGTGCTGGCGGCGGCGGCCGTTCCGGTCGGCGCACCCCTGGTGTCCGTGGACACCGACGAGATCGAAGCCCGGCTCCGCGGCCGCCTGCCCCGTATCGATTCGGTCGATGTGGTGCGGGCCTGGCCGCACGGAATCGGGTTGAAGGTGACGGAACGCAAACCCGTTCTGCTCATCAGGAAGGACGCGCAGTTCGTGGAAGTGGACGGTTCCGGTGTGCGATTCGACACGGTCGGACAAGCACCGGAAGGCGTTCCGCTCCTCGACCTGAGCGCCCAGCAGTCTCCGAGCGGCCGCCGTTTCGACGAGGAACGGCTGCTGCGCGAGGCCGTCGGGATCGCCGGAGTCCTTCCGGAACCCGTCCGCAAGGAGACCGTGCAGGTCAAGGTCCGGTCCTACGACTCGGTGGTACTGGAGTTGACCGGCGGCCGAACGGTGGTCTGGGGGAGCGGCGAACAGGGCGAGGCGAAGGGCCGGGCACTGACCGCACTCCTGAAGGCCTCGCCCAAGGCTGACCGATTCGACGTGAGCGTCCCCACCGCCCCGGCGGTGTCCGGTAGTTGACGTCCGGTCGAACAGCGTCGCACCCTGGTTGGCCACCGATACGGGTGATCACATAGGGTGAAAAGAAAAACGGGAGGTTCGGCGTGTTCGTTGAACACGCGCTACTTGTCGACTTAGTGTCCTGTTCGGAAGAGTCCAAGGAACAGACACACTCATAACCCTAAACTTCAGGGTTAGGGTTCGGGTCGGCGTGTACGGACCGTCCCAATTTCGGCATCAGTCGTCGCACCGCAGGCCCGCGAGGCGAACGACACGTAACTCGAGGCGAGAGGCCTTCGACGTGGCAGCACCGCAGAACTACCTCGCAGTCATCAAGGTCATCGGTGTCGGCGGCGGTGGTGTCAATGCCATCAACCGAATGATCGAGGTCGGTCTCAAGGGCGTCGAGTTCATCGCCATCAACACAGACGCCCAGGCGCTGTTGATGAGCGACGCCGACGTCAAGCTCGACGTCGGCCGGGAACTCACGCGGGGTCTTGGCGCAGGCGCCAACCCGGATGTCGGCCGCAAGGCGGCAGAGGACCACCGCGAGGAGATCGAGGAGGTCCTCAAGGGGGCCGACATGGTCTTCGTCACCGCCGGCGAAGGCGGCGGCACCGGAACGGGCGGCGCACCCGTCGTCGCCAACATCGCGCGCTCGCTGGGCGCCCTGACGATCGGTGTGGTCACCCGGCCGTTCACCTTCGAGGGCCGGCGCCGCGCGAACCAGGCCGAGGACGGCATCGCCCAGCTCCGCGAGCAGGTCGACACCCTCATCGTCATCCCCAACGACCGCCTGCTGTCCATCTCGGACCGCCAGGTCAGCGTGCTCGACGCCTTCAAGTCGGCGGACCAGGTCCTGCTGTCCGGCGTCCAGGGCATCACCGACCTCATCACCACCCCGGGTCTGATCAACCTCGACTTCGCGGACGTCAAGTCCGTGATGTCCGAGGCGGGCTCGGCCCTGATGGGCATCGGCTCGGCCCGCGGCGACGACCGCGCGGTGGCCGCGGCCGAGATGGCGATCTCCTCGCCGCTGCTGGAGGCGTCCATCGACGGAGCCCGCGGCGTGCTGCTCTCCATCTCCGGTGGCTCGGACCTCGGTCTCTTCGAGATCAACGAGGCCGCGCAGCTGGTGAGCGAGGCCGCGCACCCCGAGGCGAACATCATCTTCGGTGCCGTCATCGACGACGCGCTCGGCGACGAGGTGCGGGTCACCGTCATCGCGGCCGGGTTCGACGGCGGACAGCCCCCGGCCCGCCGTGACAACGTCATCGGCGCGGCCTCCACCAAGCGCGAGGAGCCGGCCCCGGCTCCGGTCCGTGCCGCCGAGCCGGCCCGCCCGGCCTTCGGCGGACTCGGCTCGGTCACCCCGCGCGAGGAGCCGGTCCGCAGCGAGCCGGTCCCGGTCGCCGAGGCTCCGGCCCCGCAGGTCCCGACGGCCCGGCCGTACCAGGACAGCCCGGCCGAGGAGCTGGACGTCCCGGACTTCTTGAAGTGACCCTGGAGCAGCACAGCGAGAGCGGCGCCCACTTCGCCTTCACCGACCGGTGGGGCGGGGTGAGCGCCGTTCCGTACGAGGAGCTCAATCTCGGCGGCGCGGTCGGAGACGACCCGGCCGCCGTTCGTGCGAACCGGGCCCTCGCGGCGAAGGCGCTGGGCATCGCGCCGGACCGGGTGGTCTGGATGAACCAGGTGCACGGCCGCGAGGTGGCGGTGGTCGACGGCCCGTGGGGCCCTGACCAGCAGGTCCCCGCTGTGGACGCGGTGGTGACCGCCCGTCGGGGGCTCGCCCTCGCCGTCCTCACCGCCGACTGCACCCCCGTCCTGCTGGCCGACCCCGTCGCCGGCGTCGCGGGAGCCGCCCACGCCGGGCGGCCCGGACTGGTCGCCGGAGTCGTGGGGGCCGCCGTCGAGGCGATGGTCGCGCTCGGGGCCGACCCCGCGCGGATGGTGGCCCGTACCGGACCGGCGGTGTGCGGACGCTGCTACGAGGTTCCCGCCGAGATGCGGGCGGCCGTCGCCGAGGTGGTGCCGGCCGCTTACGCCGAGACGAGCTGGGGAACACCGGCCGTCGACGTGGTGGCAGGAGTGCACGCCCAGCTCGCGGAGGCGGGGGTGGCCGACCTCGGCCGGTCCCCGGTCTGCACACTGGAGTCGCGGGACCACTTCTCGTACCGCCGCGACCGGATGACCGGGCGGCTTGCCGGATATGTCTGGTTGGACTGAAGAATGACGGATCGTAAGTCCGAGCTCGCCGAGAACCTCGCGCGGGTGGAGGAGCGGATCGGGGCCGCCTGCGCGGCCGCCGGCCGCAAGCGGGAAGAGGTGACCCTCATCGTGGTCACCAAGACCTACCCGGCGAGCGACGTACGACTGCTGGCGGACCTGGGTGTCCGTCACGTGGCGGAAAACCGGGACCAGGATGCGGCCCCCAAGGCCGCAGCCTGTGCGGATCTGCCCCTCACCTGGCACTTCGTCGGCCAGTTGCAGACGAACAAAGTCCGTTCGGTGGCGGGATACGCGCACCTCGTGCAGTCCGTCGACCGCCCGAAGCTCGTCACCGCCCTCTCGGCGGCCGCGGAAGGCGCCGGACGGGAACTGGGCTGCCTGGTGCAGATCGCCCTCGACGCCGAGTCGGGCGAACGGGGGGCCCGCGGCGGTGCGGCGCCCGAGCAGCTCGCCGAGCTGGCGGACCTCGTGGCCGCGGCTCCCGGACTGCGCATCGACGGCCTCATGACGGTCGCTCCGCTGGCCGGGCGGTACGCGGGACGCGAACAGGCGGCCTTCGAGCGGCTGGTGGAATTGTCATCCCGCCTGCGCGCGGACCATCCGGCTGCCACGATGGTGTCGGCCGGGATGAGCGCAGACCTGGAACAGGCCGTTGCGGCCGGTGCGACACATGTACGCGTCGGCACTGCGGTACTCGGCGCGAGACCCCGGCTCGGGTAACGTCGCGAAGAAAGTCGGACCACAGCAGAAAATATGGTCATTTCCGCTGATGAGCGGACAGGCCACGTGGATCGCGGGCAGTTGGTGACATTCGTGACACGGCGAGACACCTGCGACAGGGCGATCCACCACAGAGCGGAGGACTCAGAGAATGGCCGGCGCGATGCGCAAGATGGCGGTCTACCTCGGCCTCGTGGAGGACGACCGGTACGACAACCCGGGGTACGACCCCGACGACGAGTTCGAACCCGAGCCGGAGCCCGAGCGGCCGCGAGAGCGGGACCGCCGACAGCCACCCGTTTCGCATCAATCGCCCGTATCGGACGAACCGGTGCGAGTTGCCCAGCCTCCGGCACCAAGAGAACCCCTCCCAATGCCGGTTGAAAACGGACGTCCCGCGCGAATCGCCCCCGTGGCGTCCATCACACCCGAACGCTCGAATCTGGAGAAGAACGCCCCCGTGATCATGCCCAAGGTCGTCTCCGAGCGGGAGCCGTACCGCATCACGACGCTGCACCCCCGGACCTACAACGAGGCCCGTACCATCGGGGAACACTTCCGTGAGGGCACTCCGGTGATCATGAATCTCACGGAGATGGACGACACGGACGCGAAGCGTCTGGTCGACTTCGCCGCAGGCCTCGTCTTCGGTCTGCACGGCAGCATTGAACGCGTGACACAGAAGGTGTTCCTGCTGTCTCCTGCTAACGTCGATGTCACGGCGGAGGACAAGGCCCGCATCGCGGAGGGCGGGTTCTTCAACCAAAGCTAGACCGATCCGTCAGATACGGGACCGGGTACAGGGCGGAAGCAGGGGAGAGGGAAGCGCTAGATGGGCGTCGCACTGCAAGTGGTCTACATCGCGCTGATGTGCTTCCTCATCGTGCTGATCTTCCGACTGGTCATGGACTACGTGTTCCAGTTCGCACGTTCATGGACACCCGGCAAGGCGATGGTGGTCGTTCTGGAGGCCACCTACACTGTCACCGATCCACCGCTCAAGCTCCTTCGGCGGCTCATCCCGCCGTTGCGTCTCGGGGGCGTGGCACTCGACCTGTCCTTCTTCGTTCTGATGATCATCGTTTACATCCTCATCAGTTTCGTGAGCACCGCTGCGAGAAGCGTGTGAACGATGAGCTCCCCCGCAGGTGCGGGGACAGTCCCGATACGGTCCTGCCGACTGCCGACGACTACGTAGAGGTGAAGAAGACATGCCGCTGACTCCCGAGGACGTGCGGAACAAGCAGTTCACGACCGTCCGCCTGCGAGAGGGCTATGACGAGGACGAGGTCGACGCCTTCCTCGACGAGGTCGAGTCCGAACTGACGCGCCTGCTGCGCGAGAACGAGGACCTGCGCGCCAAGCTGGCGGCCGCCACGCGTGCCGCCGCGCAGAACCAGCAGCAGGGCATGCGCAAGCCCGAGCCCCAGGACCAGCGTGGCCCCGGAGCCCCCGTGCCCGCGGCCATATCCGGCCCCCCGCAGCAGCAGCCCCCCATGGGTCAGCCGCAGCTCCAGGGTGGTCCGCCCCAGCTTCCGGCCGGCCCCGGCGGGCACGGCGGTCCGCAGGGTCCCGGCCCGATGGGCGGCCCCATGCAGCAGCACACCATGGGTGGGCAGCAGCAGATGGGTCAGCCCGGCATGCCGCAGGGCATGGGCCAGCAGGGTCCGGGTCCGATGGGCAACCCCATGCAGCAGTCCATGGGTGGCCAGAACCCGCTCGGCCAGCAGATGGGCCAGCCGATGGGGCAGCAGATGCAGCCGATGGGGCAGCAGATGCAGCCCATGGGCCAGCAGATGCACCAGCAGCCGCAGCAGCTCCCCCAGCAGGGTCCCGGTGGCGACAGCGCCGCCCGCGTCCTGTCGCTCGCGCAGCAGACCGCCGACCAGGCGATCGCGGAGGCCCGCTCGGAGGCCAACAAGATCGTCGGCGAAGCCCGGTCGCGCGCCGAGGGCCTGGAGCGGGACGCCCGCGCCAAGGCCGACGCGCTGGAGCGGGACGCGCAGGAGAAGCACCGCGTCGCGATGGGCTCCCTGGAGTCCGCCCGCGCCACGCTGGAGCGCAAGGTCGAGGACCTGCGGGGCTTCGAGCGTGAGTACCGCACCCGTCTGAAGTCCTACCTGGAGTCGCAGCTGCGCCAGCTGGAGACGCAGGCCGACGACTCGCTGGCTCCGCCGCGGAACCCCGCCGGTCCCGCGCTGCCGCCGTCGCCGACCCCGTCGATGGCTCCGGCCGGTGCGATGCACTCCATGGGCGGTCCGTCCATGGGCGGCGGTCCCTCGCCGATGGGTGGCCCGTCCCCGATGGCGCCCTCCTACGGTGGCGGTCAGCAGCAGATGTCCCCGGCGATGACGCAGCCGATGGCTCCGGTGCGGCCGGCTGGGCCGCAGCCGATGCAGCAGGCGCCGTCTCCCATGCGGGGCTTCCTGATCGACGAGGACGACAACTAAGCGGTAGCCGTCGGCAGACGGTTCGGGCCGGGCCCGGTTCCCCCTCGGGGGCACCGGGCCCGGCCCGTTTCCGTACCCCGGGCGGTACGGGGCCCCCGCGGGCCGGGCGGGGGAGCCCTGCGGGGCCGTCCCCTACCCGCCCTTCGCCCGTTCCCCGGGGCTCCGCCCCGGACCCCGCGCCTCAAACGCCGGCGGGGACAGGAAACGGCTGTGGCCCGGTACCCCCCAGGAGGGGCGCCGGGCCACAGGTCGGAGGAGCTATGCCTTGCGGAGGCGGAAGGTCAGGCCCAGGGGCTCGTCCTCGAACGGGTCGCCGTACGACGCGTCGGCCTCGCCGGAGGCGTAGTCCGTGGCCAGGACCTCGTCCGCGATCAGGGTCGCGTGGTCGGTCAGGGCCTTCGCCAGCTCCGGGTCCGACGTGGACCAGCGCAGGGCGATGCGGTCGGCCACGTCGAGGCCGGAGTTCTTCCGGGCCTCCTGGATCAGGCGGATCGCGTCACGGGCCAGGCCCGCGAGCCGCAGCTCCGGAGTGATCTCCAGGTCCAGGGCGACCGTCGCGCCGGAGTCGGACGCCACCGACCAGCCCTCGCGCGGGGTCTCCGTGATGATGACCTCCTCCGGGGTGAGGGTGACGGTCTCGCCGTTCACCTCCACCGAGGCCTCGCCCGAGCGCAGGGCCAGGGACAGCGCCGCCGCATCGGCCGCGGCCACCGCCTTCGCCACGTCCTGCACGCCCTTGCCGAAGCGCTTGCCCAGCGCACGGAAGTTCGCCTTGGCCGTCGTGTCGACCAGGGAGCCGCCCACCTCCGAGAGGGAGGCCAGCGAGGAGACGTTCAGCTCCTCCGTGATCTGCGAGTGCAGCTCGGGGGAGAGGGTCTCGAAGCCCGATACGGCGACCAGGGCCCGGGACAGGGGCTGGCGGGTCTTCACGCCCGACTCCGCCCGCGTCGCGCGGCCCAGCTCCACGAGGCGGCGTACCAGCAGCATCTGCCGGGACAGCTCCGGGTCGATCGCCGAGGAGTCCGGGACCGGCCACGTGGTCAGGTGCACCGACTCCGGGGCGTCCGGGGTGACCGGGACGACCATGTCCTGCCAGACCCGCTCCGTGATGAAGGGGGTGAGGGGGGCGAGGAGGCGGGTGACCGTCTCCACCACCTCGTGCAGGGTGCGCAGCGCGGCGGCGTCGCCCTGCCAGAAGCGGCGGCGGGAGCGGCGGACGTACCAGTTGGAGAGGTCGTCGACGAAGGCCGAGAGGAGCTTGCCGGCGCGCTGGGTGTCGTACGCCTCCATCGCCTCCGTGACCTCGGTGGTCAGGCTGTGGAGCTCCGAGAGCAGCCAGCGGTCGAGGACCGTGCGGTCCGCGGGCGCCGGGTCGGAGGCCGACGGGGCCCAGTTCGAGGTGCGGGCGTACAGGGCCTGGAAGGCGACCGTGTTCCAGTACGTGAGGAGCGTCTTGCGGACGACCTCCTGGATGGTGCCGTGGCCGACGCGGCGCGCCGCCCACGGGGAGCCGCCGGCGGCCATGAACCAGCGGACGGCGTCCGCGCCGTGCGTGTCCATCAGCTGGATCGGTTCGAGGGTGTTGCCCAGGTGCTTGGACATCTTGCGGCCGTCCTCGGCGAGGATGTGGCCCAGGCAGACCACGTTCTCGTAGGAGGACTTGTCGAAGACGAGGGTGCCGACCGCCATCAGGGTGTAGAACCACCCGCGGGTCTGGTCGATGGCCTCCGAGATGAACTGCGCCGGGTAGCGCTTCTCGAAGATCTCCTTGTTCTTGTGCGGGTAGCCCCACTGCGCGAACGGCATCGAACCCGAGTCGTACCAGGCGTCGATGACCTCCGGCACGCGGACCGAGGTGAGCGTGCAGCCCTCCGCCGTGCAGGGGAAGGTGACCTCGTCGATGTAGGGGCGGTGCGGGTCCAGGTTCGACTGGTCCGTGCCCGTCAGGTCGCTCAGCTCCGCGAGCGAGCCGACGCAGGTGAGGTGGTTCTCCTCGCAGCGCCAGATGGGCAGCGGGGTGCCCCAGTAGCGGTTGCGGGAGAGCGCCCAGTCGATGTTGTTGTTCAGCCAGTCGCCGAAGCGGCCCTGCTTGACGGAGTCCGGGAACCAGTTGGTCTTCTCGTTCTCCCGCAGCATCGCGTCCTTGACGGCGGTGGTGCGGACGTACCAGGACGGCTGCGCGTAGTAGAGCAGCGCGGTGTGGCAGCGCCAGCAGTGCGGGTAGCTGTGCTCGTAGGCGATGTGCTTGAAGAGCAGGCCGCGCGCGTCGAGGTCGGCGGTGAGCTTCTCGTCGGCCTTCTTGAAGAAGACCCCGCCGACGAGCGGGACCTCCTCCTCGAAGGTGCCGTCGGGGCGGACCGGGTTCACGACGGGCAGGCCGTACGCGCGGCAGACCGCGAGGTCGTCGGCGCCGAAGGCGGGGGACTGGTGGACCAGACCGGTGCCGTCCTCGGTCGTGACGTACTCGGCGTTCACGACGTAGTGGGCGGGCTCCGGGAACTCGACCAGGTCGAAGGGGCGCTGGTAGGTCCAGCGCTCCATCTCCTTGCCGGTGAAGGACTCGCCGGTGGCCTCCCAGCCCTCGCCGAGGGACTTCTCCAGGAGGGGCTGGGCGACGACCAGCTTCTCCTCACCGTTGGTCGCGACCACGTACGTGACGTCCGGGTGCGCGGCCACGGCGGTGTTGGAGACCAGGGTCCAGGGGGTCGTCGTCCAGACGAGGAGCGCCGCCTGGCCCGCGAGGGGGCCGGAGGTCAGCGGGAAGCGGACGTAGACCGAGGGGTCGACGACCGTCTCGTAGCCCTGGGCCAGCTCGTGGTCCGAGAGGCCGGTGCCGCAGCGGGGGCACCAGGGGGCGACGCGGTGGTCCTGGGTGAGCAGGCCCTTGTTGAAGATCTCCTTCAGCGACCACCACACGGACTCGACGTACTCGGGGTCCATGGTGCGGTAGGCGTCGTCGAGGTCGACCCAGTAGCCCATACGGTTCGTGAGCTCGGTGAACGCGTCGGTGTGGCGGGTCACCGACTCGCGGCACTTGGCGTTGAACTCGGCGATGCCGTACGCCTCGATGTCCTTCTTGCCGTTGAAGCCCAGCTCCTTCTCGACGGCGAGCTCGACGGGCAGGCCGTGGCAGTCCCAGCCGGCCTTGCGGGCCACGTGGTAGCCGCGCATGGTGCGGAAGCGGGGGAAGACGTCCTTGAAGACGCGGGCCTCGATGTGGTGCGCGCCGGGCATGCCGTTCGCGGTGGGCGGGCCCTCGTAGAAGACCCACTCGGGGCGTCCCTCGGACTGCTCCAGGGTCTTGGCGAAGGTCTTGCTCTCGCGCCAGAAGTCGAGGACCGCGTGCTCGAGGGCAGGCAGGTCGACCTGGGCGGGTACCGGGCGGTACTGCGGCGGTGTGGTCATGAGGCTGAACTCTTCCTCCGGCGGGGTGTCACTTCCGTCCGGAGGGACGAGAGCCCGTCCTTGTCTCCAAGGACCAGCCGCTCCCGCGGTACCACCCTCCTTGGCCTCCGGACCTGCGGTCCGAGGGCCCCCTCATTGGGGTGCGAGCCGGTTCTACTCGCCCTACGGGAATCCCGGCGGGCTTTCTTCCGGCGGCTCCGGGGTGATCCTTCACATCGCGCTCGCCCCCGGGCTCTCACCGTCCCCGGGTCGCTCCTGGCTGCGTCCGACGCTACTCGTCCCCATCCATGCCTTTCGCTGGGCCCAGTGTACGGGCCGGGGGGCGCGTCGGCAGACCGGTTTACGGGGCGTGGCGCGGGGGTCCGGGCGGGGCGCGGACCGGGGCTCGGGCTGACCCGAATGGGCCGACGGGGCGCTCCGGGGTGCGGAGGGGGCGGGTGGGGCGGATTATCGGGCTCACCGCTGGGCACAACGGATGCAGGTTGACCTCGATGGACGCGTGCCCCGTTGCCGCGGGGCCGGAGTCGATTTATCGTTCCGGCACGATTCGCGAGCAATGATCACAGTATGTGAAGGGGCCGCGGCCATGGTGGCGAAGAAGACCGCCGGGAGTACTGCCAAGAAGGCTGTCGCGAAGGCTGCGGAGAAGCCGGCTGCCGCGAAGAAGGCGGCTGTCACGACGAAGGCGGCTGCCGCGAAGGCGGCCACGACGAGGACGGGCGCCACGGCGAAGGCGGAGACCGGAACGAAGGCCGCCGGTGCGAAAAAGGCGGCGGCCGCCGTCAGGAAGACGGCCGCGAAGAAGGCCACGGCCAAGACGGCCGGGGCCGAGGGGGCGGCGCAGGCCGCGCACGAGACGGGAGCCCGGAAAGTGGTTGCCAAGAAGAGCACCGGCACGGCCAGGAAGACGGCCGCCGCCGCGACCAGCGGGCTGCCGAAGGCGCGGGGCACCGAGGGCCTGGCGCCCGGAGAGCTCGCCGTACGGCCCGGAGAGGACCCCTGGACCCCGGCGGAGGTCGCCGACGCGCGGGCCGAGCTGGAGAGCGAGGTGCTGCGGCTGCGCGCCGAGCTCCAGGCCTCCGACGAGGCCATCTCCGGACTGATGAGGGACTCCGGCGACGGCGCCGGCGACGACCAGGCCGATACCGGAACCAAGAACATCACCCGGGAGTCCGAGCTCGCCCTCGCCGCGAACGCCAACTCGATGCTGGAGCAGACCGAGCGCGCGCTGGAACGGCTGGAGTCGGGCACGTACGGCCTGTGCGAGAACTGCGGCCAGCCCATCGGCAAGGCGCGGATGCAGGCCTTCCCCCGGGCCACGCTGTGCGTGGACTGCAAGCAGAAGCAGGAGCGGCGGCACTGAGCCGGGAACGGGTGGTGCGGGCAGGGTGGGCCCCCGGAGGGCGCCGGACGGGCGCCTGAGGGCCCGGGGGCCGGGTCGGCAGGCTCCGCCGGTCCGGCCCGGGGTGTGACGGCCGGGGCGGTGCGGCCCGGGGTGCCCTGACGTACTCTCGTGTCTCGTCAGGGTCCAGAACCTGGCGGGTCGGTCGGCGCAGTACCGTTCGACAACCTGGTTCGAGCTAGTTCGAGGGACTCACGTGGCAGAGGCGGAGCGCATCATCGGTACGCCGGAGACCGGGGAAGACGGCACCCAGCCCGACTCCGCCGCGCCCAGGGGGCATCGGCGGATCGTCGCGCTGCTCGTGGTGGCCCTCCTCGCCTACCTGGTCGACCTGGGCAGCAAGATGCTGGTCGTCGCGAAGCTGGAGCACCAGCCGTCGATCCAGGTCATCGGCGACCTGCTGAAGTTCGACGCGATCCGCAACCCCGGGGCCGCCTTCGGCTTCGGCGAGGCCTTCACGATCATCTTCACCTGCATCGCCGCCACCGTCATCGTGGTGATCGTGCGGCTCGCGCGGAAGCTGTACAGCCTGCCCTGGGCGATCGCGCTGGGCCTGCTGCTCGGCGGGGCGCTGGGCAACCTCACCGACCGGATCTTCCGCTCGCCGGGCGTCTTCCGCGGAGCGGTCGTCGACTTCATCGCACCCGCCCACTTCGCCGTCTTCAACCTCGCGGACTCGGCGATCGTGTGCGGCGGGATCCTGATCGTCCTGCTGTCGTTCAAGGGCCTGGACCCGGACGGCACCGTCCACAAGGACTGAATGGACTGAGTGGGCGGGCGGTCCGCGGGCTGATCGCGGGAATGGTCTTCGGCCGAGTCCTGCATACTCGACGGGTGAGTACGATTCCCGAGATCCGCACCCTGCCCGTTCCCGATGGCCTCGAGGGCGAGCGCGTCGACGCCGCCATCGCCCGTATGTTCGGTTTTTCCCGGACGAAGGCGGCCGAACTCGCGGCTGCGGGAAAGGTGCTGGTCGACGGCAGTGTCGTCGGGAAGTCCGAGCGCGTGCACGGCGGCGCCTGGCTCGAAGTCGAGATGCCCGAGCCGCCCCGGAAGGTCGAGGTCGTCGCCGAGCCCGTCCCCGGCATGGAGATCGTCCATGACGACGACGACATCGTCGTCATCATGAAGCCGGTCGGCGTCGCCGCGCACCCCAGCCCCGGCTGGACCGGCACCACCGTCATCGGCGGCCTCGCCGCCGCCGGGTACCGCATCTCCACCTCCGGCGCCTCCGAGCGCCAGGGCATCGTGCACCGGCTCGACGTCGGCACCTCCGGCCTGATGGCCGTCGCGAAGTCGGAGCGCGCGTACACCTCGCTGAAGAACCAGTTCCGCGAGCGGATCGTCGACAAGCGCTACCACGCGCTGGTGCAGGGCCACCCGGACCCGATGAGCGGCACGATCGACGCGCCGATCGGGCGGCACCCCAGCGCCGACTACAAGTGGGCCGTGACCCAGGAGGGCAAGCCCTCCGTCACCCACTACGACCTGATCGAGGCCTTCCGCGCCGCGTCGCTGCTGGACATCAAGCTGGAGACCGGGCGCACGCACCAGATCCGCGTGCACATGGCGGCCCACAAGCACCCCTGCGTCGGCGACCTGACCTACGGCGCCGACCCGACCGTCGCCAAGCGGCTCGGGCTCACCCGGCAGTGGCTGCACGCGGTGCGGCTCGGGTTCGAGCACCCGTCGGACGGGCAGTGGGTGGAGTTCGAGAGCACCTACCCGGCGGACCTGCAGAACGCGCTGGACGTGATCCGCAAGGAGAGCGAGTGACCGCGGGCGGCGTCACCGTACGGGTCGTCGCCACGGAGGCGGACCTGAAGGCCTGCTTCGCCGTGCGGACCGAGGTCTTCGTGGTCGAGCAGTCGGTGCCGGAGTCGATCGAGTACGACGCGTACGACGAGATCGCGGTGCACGTGCTGGCCGAGGGGCCGGACGGGGTGCCGCTGGGCACCGGCCGGCTGCTGTACGGGCCGCGGGCCCTGGGCAAGACGGGCTCCCCGGAGGTCGGCTCGCTCGGGAGGCTGGCCGTCACCAAGTCCGCGCGGGGGCTCGGGGTCGGGGTGGCGCTGGTGCGGGCGATCGAGGCGGAGGCGGGTCGGCTGGGCCTTTCGGCCGTCGACCTCGGTGCGCAGACCCATGCGATGGGGTTCTACGAGCGGCTCGGGTACGAGGCCTACGGGCCGGAGTTCGAGGACGCGGGTATTCCGCACCGGTCGATGAGGCGCGCTCTGCCGTAGCCCGGCGGGGGTGCGCAGCCCTGCGGGGCCGTCCCCTACCCGCCCTTCCACCGTTCCCAGGGCTCTGCCCTGACCCGGTCCTCAAACGTCGGACGGGCTGAAAAGATCGCCTCAAACGCCGGCGGGGCTGGACTGCCCGGAGGGCAATTCCAGCCCCGCCGGCGTTTGAGGCGCGGGGTCTGGGGCGGAGCCCCAGGACACGGCGCGGCACGCGTCCTCAACCGCCTCGCCGAGCGCAGCGCCCTGGCAGGGTGTGGGAGTGGATCAGCTTCTGCTGTTGTTCGTGCTGTTGCTCGGGGCCGTGGTGACGGTGCCGCTCGGGGACCGGCTGGGGCTGCCCGCGCCAGTGCTGATGACGCTCGGCGGCGTCGTGCTGGCGCTGGTGCCCGTGGTGCCCAATGTCGACATCCCGCCCGAGTACATCCTGCCGCTCGTGCTGCCCCCGCTGCTGTACGCCTCCGTGCAGCGGACCTCCTGGCGGCAGTTCGCCGCCAACGTACGGCCCATCCTGCTGCTGGCCGTCGCCCTCGTCTTCGTGACCACCGTGGCGGTCGCCGCCGTCGCGAACGCCGTCGTACCGGGGCTCCCGATCGCCGCCGCCGTCGCGCTCGGTGCGCTCGTGGCCCCGCCCGACCCCGTCGCCGCCACCGCCGTGGCCGGGTCGCTCGGGCTGCCGCGGCGCATGGTGTCGATCCTGGAGGGCGAGGGGCTCTTCAACGACGTCACCGCCATCGTGCTCTACCACGTGGCCGTCGCCGCCGCCGTGAGCGGTACCTTCTCGTGGCCCGGGGCGCTCGGGGAGTTCGTGCTGTCGGCCGTCGTGGCCGTCGCGGTGGGGCTCGGGCTCGGCTGGGCCGCCAACCGGCTCATGGGGCGGCTCGGCGATGCCACGCTCCAGATCGGGCTGACGCTGCTCGTGCCGTTCGTGGCCTACGTGGTGGCCGAGGAGTTCCGCGGTTCCGGTGTGCTGGCCGTGCTGACCACGGCGCTGTTCCTGGCCGAGTACGCGAACGACGCCGACGACGTGCTGGGCCGGCTCGCCGGCCACACGTTCTGGGAGGTCGTCGACATGCTGGTCACCGGTGTCGCCTTCGGGCTCATCGGGCTGGAGCTGCACAACGTCTTCGGGGCGGCCAGCGGCCGGGCCGGGGAGATGGTCGGGTGGGCGGCGGCCGTGGTCGCGGTGGTGGTCGGCGTCCGGCTGGTGTGGCTGCTGCCGGCCGGCTGGCTCGCGAAACGGCTCCACTCGCGGCGCGACTACGACGAGGAGATCCCGCTGAGCTGGCGGGAGTCCGTGGTGATGTGGTGGGCGGGCATGCGGGGCGTGGCCTCGGTGGCGCTCGCGCTCGCCCTGCCGTACGAGACGGACGCGGGGGAACCCTTCCCGGCCCGGCAGGAGATCGTCTTCATCGCCTTCGCCGTGATCATGACCACCCTGGTGGTCCAGGGGCTGACCCTGCCGTGGCTGGTCCGCCGGCTCGGGGTGGAGGCCGACTCGGACGCCGAGGCGGAGATCGCCCGCGGGCTGGCGATCCGCGCCGCCAAGGCCGCGAAGCGGCGGCTGAAGGAGATCGAGGAGGTGGAGGACCTGCCCGAGGACCTGGTGGAGATGCTCTACCGCCGGGCGTACGACGTGGGCGCCAGGATCAGCCCGGACATGGTCGACGAGGAGCGGCGGGAGGCGTACGCGAAGCGGGTGGAGCGGATCCGCGACGTGCAGCGCATCCAGAAGGAGATGATGTCCGCCGCCCGGCACGAGGTGCTGTCCGCACGCAGCGAACCCGGCGCCGATCCGGAGATCGTCGACCGGGTGCTGCGGCATCTGGACGTCCGCAGTCTGCGCAATCCGTAGAACGCGGGCCGACGGAGGCCGGGCGGGCCTATACCTGGTAGCGGTCCGGGGCGAAGAGGTGGAGGTGGGCGGCTATCCACTCCGAGGTGCGGGTCAGGCCCTCCTGGAGGGAGACCTCGGGCTTCCAGCCCGCCCACTCCCGGGCCCGGCTGTTGTCCGACAGCAGGCGCTGGACCTCGCTGCCCGAGGGGCGCAGCCGGGCCGGGTCGACGACCACCTCCGCGTCCCGGCCCGACGCCGTGATCAGGGCCCGGGCCAGGTCGCCGATGGAGATCTCCTCGCCGGCGCCGAGGTTGACCACCTCGCCCAGGGCCCGGTCGCACTCCGCGACCGCGAGGAAGCCGGCCGCGGTGTCGGTCACGTAGGTGAAGTCCCGGGTGGGGGTCAGGGAGCCCAGGCGGACCTCCCGGGCGCCCGAGTGGAGCTGGGCGAGGATGGTGGGGATGACCGCGCGGGCCGACTGGCGGGGGCCGTAGGTGTTGAACGGCCGGACCACCGTCACCGGCAGTTCGAAGGCGTGGTGGAAGGAGAGCGCCATCATGTCGGCGCCGATCTTCGAAGCGGAGTACGGGGACTGCGGCTGGAGCGGGTGGCTCTCGGAGATCGGGGCCGTCAGGGCCGTCCCGTAGACCTCGCTGGTGGAGGTGTGGACCAGGCGGCGCACGCCGTGGCGGCGGCAGGCCTCCGCCATGTTCTCGGTGCCGGTGACGTTGGTCTGGACGTACGCGCCGGGCGAGTCGTAGCTGTACGGGATCCCGATCAGCGCCGCCAGGTGGAAGACGGTGTCGCAGCCGGCCACCGCGTCGCTGACCCGGCCCGCGTCGCGGACGTCGCCGGCCCACATCTCCACCGGGCCGCCGGGGTCGGCCAGGTACCGGGCCAGGTGGCCCTTCTCCGCGTACGGCTTGTAGTGCACGAAGGCGCGCACCTTCGCGCCCCGTGCGACCAGCAGGTCGATGAGGGTGGAGCCGATGAACCCCTCGGCGCCCGTGACGAGGACGGTCCGGCCGCTCCAGTCGGCGGGAGCGTGAAGGGGCGTGGGCGTGGTCATACGAGCTCCAGGGGAATGGGGGTGGGAGTGGGGGAGAGGGAGGGGAATCCGGCGATCCGCAGGACCTGCGAGGCCAGCAGTTCGGCGGCCCGTGCGTGCGGGCCCGGGTCGGCCGCGCCGGCCATCGCCGCCAGCCGCGCCGGGTCGGCCAGGAGCGGGGCGAGCAGGTCCGCGAGGCGGCCGGCCGTGGCCTCGGCGTCCGCCAGCAGCAGGCCGGCACCCGCGTCGGACAGCACCCGCGCGTTGTGGGTCTGGTGGTCGCCCGGGGCGTACGGGTAGGGGACCAGCACCGCGGGGACCCCGGTCGCCGCGAGCTCCGCCACCGTCGCCGAGCCCGCCCGGCACACGACCAGGTCGGCGGCGGCGTAGACCAGGTCCATCCGGTCCAGGTACGGCACGGCCCGCGCGATCCGCCGCCCGCCCGAGGCGGACAGCTCCGCCACCGTGTCCGCGTGCGCCGCCGGCCCCGTCTTGATCAGCAGCTGTACGTCCTCCCGCGCCTGCCAGGCCGCCGCCAGCCCGGCCGCGGCCGCGGTCAGGCGTACGGCGCCCAGGCTGCCGCCGTTGAACACCACCAGCCGCCGCCCGTCCGGCACCCCGAGCTCCCGCCGGGCCCGCGCGCGCAGGGCCGTACGCTCGGGGCCCGGCAGTTCGGCGAGGCCCGACAGGGCGGCGGAGATCGGCATCCCGGTGGTCAGCGCCCGGGCCCCGCCCGCCAGGTGCTCCCGGCTGCGGTCGAAGGCCACCGCCATGTGCGGGGTGAGGCGGGCCGCGAACTGGTTGGCGCGGCCCGGTACCGCGTTGGACTCGTGGATGACCGCCGGCAGTCCCGCCAGCCGGGCCCCGAGCACGGCGGGCGCGCTCGGATAGCCGCCCATCCCGACGGCCACGTGCGCGCCCTGCGCCCGGATCACGGACCGGGCCTGCCCGGCGGAGCGCAGCAGCGCGGCGGGGAGGAGATAGCGCTTGGCGCCCAGCGCCGGGTCGAAGGGGATCATGTCCACGGTGTGCAGGCGGTAGCCCGCGGCCGGGATCAGCTCGGTCTCCAGACCGCGTTCGGTGCCGATGAAGGAGACCAGCGCGTCCGGGAGGGCGGCACGCAGCGCCTCCGCCAGCGCGAGCCCGGGATAGATGTGGCCGCCGGTGCCGCCCGCGCCGATCACGACGGAGAGCGGCGGGTGCGGGGGCCGGCGTGAGGAGGTGGGTGAGGGTGAGGAGGTCATGGACGCAGACTCCCGCTGCGCCCTAAGAAGGTTCTAAGAGGGCGGTCGCCGGCGCGGAGTGCGACGAGGCGCCGGAGCACGACGAGGCCCCGGGGTGTCGTCACCCCGGGGCCTCGTGCGTTTGCTGCGTGCTGACTGCTACTTGACGGCGATGCCGCCGTTGCCCGCGTAGACGGAGTCGGCGATGGGACGCTCACCGTCGGGTGAGTGGTTGACCGAGTCGGTCCGGCCCGTCTGGCGGACACCGCCGACGATCATCGTGGTGGAGCCGCCGCCGTCGAAGTTGATGGCGTCGATCACCTCGAAGTTGTCCTTGAGCATTTTGGCGACGTTCGCCATGAAGTCGCCGTCGGGGTTCCCGGCCGCCGCGTCCCGAGGGCCGGTGAGCGTCGCGAGCACGGTGCGGCCTTGGGCGTCGACGCCCAGTACGGTCCGGGCGTCCAGGCAGGCGTCGCTTTCCTTGACGGTGGGGTCTTCCTCCTGCTCCACCTCATCCGGCAGGGTGCTCGCTCCCTCGCCCGGCAGGGTGCTCGCGGATACGATCAGTCGGGCGCAGGACGGGAGGATCTTGGAGGTCTCCCCGTCCTGCAGCAGCCGGTGGATGCCGCTGACGATGTCGACCGACTCGTCCAGGTCCACCGACCGCTGGACGGTCGTGCTGTCGACCTGCTTGGTGTGGTCCATGTCCTCGACCTGCTGGGTGACCTTGAGCGTGTAGCCCTGCGCGGTCGCGTCGTTGACGAACGCGGTGAGGTCCGTCGCGCCTTGGCCGATGGCCTGGAGGACGTAACCGCCGGACTTCACGGACAGGCCGCCGCGGCCCGTCGTCGGCGGGTCCATCGTGCCGTCGGCTCCGACCGAGACCTCGATGCCCTGGGCGTCGTCCTCGTTGATCGCGGGCGTCGTGTCGAGATTCGGCTTCGGTGTCTTCACGTCGTAGCCGTCGTGGAACAGGACGATCTCGTTGGCGGTCGTGTAGGCCGGCTTCGCCACGGGGGCGAGGGTCTCCTCCTGGCTGTTCAGCGTCGCCTTGTCGTAAGCGCAGGGCGCGCGGCCGGGATCCCGGTTGACACCCCCGACGGTGAGGGTGCGGCCCAGGACCTCCTTCTTGTCCTTGTCGAGGTACGACAGGGTGACGGAGGCCTTCAGGCGTGCGATGTAGGGAACCCCGTACTGAAGGACGACGGCCTGGTTTCCGTAGTCCGGCACCAGCTTGTTCTTGTCGTCCTTGACGAACCCGCCCGCGGAGTTGCGCAGGGGCCTCACACAGCTGATCGAGTTGAGGACCCCGTCCCGGGCCGAGACACCCAGGAAGGCCAGGGTTTCCTCGGAGCCCGGAACACCGGACTTCGGCTCGGGGAGGAAGTAGGAGCCGTTGATCCCGGCGAGCGGCGGGTGATCCTTGAAGAAGCCCGCCTTCAGCTGGTCCCGGACGCTCTCCCTGCCGCTGATCGAGGCGCCGACCGTGCTCTCGATCCGCAGGGCCCCCTTGGCCGGGTCGAGGCGCAGCACGTTCAGCTCGCGCCTGGTCGGGTGGCCCGGGGTCGCGACGTCCTCGATGAAGCGGAAGTGTTCGGCGCCGCCGGCCAGTTCCTTGCTGTCCGGCTGCTTCGTCCACCCGGTGGGGCTTTCGACGGCGGTTCCCGCGGCCCCCGAGGGGCTCGACGTGGCGAGCAGGAGCATCGCGCTCAGGGCGGCGGCGGAGGCGATCAGTCCGCGCGGGGCGCGGCGGAAGGTGTTGGTCATGAGGTGCAGTCCGAGTTCGAGGCGAGCTTGTGGGATTGGACGTCGCCCAGGTACGGCTGTACCAGGCTGGTGCTGTCACCGCTGAGGACGGCGTAGGCCTTGTGGACGCCGTTGGTGACCGAGTTCCAGCTGCCGGTCTGACCGATGTTGCTGTAGAGGCAGGCGTGCTTGGTGGTGCGGTTCATGACGGACATGGCCGCGCGGTCCCATTCCGTGGCGTACGCGTCGGTGCTCGCGGTGAAGGCGATCCACGCGCCGCGGCCGGCGGTCTCCTTGAACAGGCACAGCTGGTTGTCCGGGCAGCGCTCGTAGCCCGTGAAGCAGAGCCCCCTGCTGGGGGCCAGCTTGTGGGAGCTGACGCCCACGGCCGCCATGTTCTTGAGTTCCTCCACAGAGCTCTGCGCGGAGATGTCCGCCGTGCCCCCCGGCTTCACGGCCGCGACGGCCGAGCCCCAGCCGGTCTCCCCGTAGAGGCAGGCCCAGTAGCCGGTGTTGTTGAACACCGACTTGGTCTTGTCGCTGAACTCGCCGGAGTAGGACTGCGGGTTCTGGTGCTCGTAGGCGCGGGGCTTCGTCTCTCCGGCGGCCATCGAACCCTTCTGGCCGGTGTAGAGGCAGAGCCGGTCGGTTGCGCAGTCGGGGTAGGCGTCGGCGGACGCCGGCAGGGCGAACAGCGCTGAACACAGCAGCGCCAGGGCTCCGACAATCCAGGAGCCGCGCAGGATGTTGATCTTCACGGGGCGGGAGTCTGTCATCGCGAACAAGAAAGAGTGAACAGGTTTTCGACACGTGAGATCGGCTCGGGGGACCATCTCGTACTTTGGTGAGACTTAGCGCTCTAGTTTTAGCGTTGTAGTTGGCCTCGATGCGCGTTCTAGTTGGCATGCGGAGTGACGACGCCCGCCTCTACCTGCGATGACTTCGGGGGAATCCCTGTGCGGGCCCTCCCGGGTCTGGGCGAGCCGCGAGATCCTGGACCCCACCCCTGGTCGCACCTCTGCACCCCTTGACGATCTTGTTTTGCCCCATGGCGTTGAGCCGACTGCCTCCGGATGACATCGAGTCGTACCGAGTGACACCGAGCATTCGCGTCGCTGGCCAGGGAAGGCCGCGAGTCTGCGGCCGGCAGAACATCCCGGCTTCGCCGTCGGAACGCGGGCGGGGCATGATTCCCGCTGTGCATGGAGACGAGAACAAGCTCGGGTTCGCGCGGTACACGCTGACCCGGACGGAGGACGGCCACGTCTGGGGCGTCTGCGCCGAGGCGAAGGGACTGTTCGGAGAATCCCCGCGCGGGACGTACGAGCTGTTCGGCTGGGTTCCGGAGGAATCCGGCGGACCCGCTTGGGTCGGCAGCCGGGTGTGGCTCGTGCCGGATGACGAGGCACTCGACGCCTGGCTGCTGGAGGACGCGGAGAGTTCGGGGCAGGTCCCCGGGACGGACAGTCTGCTGCTCACCGGCCTGGACGACTACGAAGGTCCACCCGAGGGGCACAGAGGCCGCGTTCGCCTGCACGACGGGCACCGCTGGCTGGGATCATGCCGAGAATTCGCCCGCATCCTGTCGCCCGAGCAGCTGCAGCCCTCCCTTGTCCTGCGGGGGCTCGCCCAGAGCGATCAGCTGAGGGTGGCACTGATGAAGGGCACCCGGCGGGCGCTGGATCTGGAGGAAGCCGCTCTGGAGATACGGGACAGCCAAGGTGACCTGCTTACTGATCGGCTGCTCTGGGCCACGGTCAGCGACTGGCGCCCCTCCTCCCGCGGGGCGGACCTGATCGACCTGGAGCTCGAAAGAGGCCGCTTCACGCCCGTTCCCGAATACGCCCGGCCCATCTGGGAACGGTGGCTTGCTGGGCCGCCGGACGCCGTGAATGCTTGGGCCGGCCTTGATACCCGCCGCCGCGGGGCCTGGCATGACCTCGTCCGAGAGCGGGCCTGCAGCCAATCCCACCACGACCGGCCAGCCGGTCACGCCTACGAACTCGATGGCCAGCACATCACCGACGAACCAGCCCTCTACCTGGCGCTCGGCGAGGCGGTCAACGGGCCGGGTGGCTACTTCGGCGGGTGTCTCGCCGCCCTGGACGACTGCCTGCGCGGCACCTTCGGCTACACCGCCCCCGCCACCCTGCTCTGGCGAGACGCCGCGGTCGCACGCGAGCACCTTTCCCAGACCCTGACACCGGAAGGCCAGCCCTACGACCTGTTCACCGCAGTCCTTGAGGCCCTCGCCGAGGGTGGTATGGACGTCACCCTGGCATGAGCTGCTGTCCGGCTACTCGCCTGCGGTGATGCGCTCGGCAGTGGCGGTGGAGCCGGACCGCCTGGCCCACGGGCCAGGAATTTAGCGTCGTCGTTGGCCGACGGGGCCAACTACGACGCTAAGTCATATTTGGGAGACTTTGTCGTATGCAGCGGATTCTGGTGGTGGACGACGAGCCCGAGGTGCGGGTCGCCGTCGAGGACGGGCTTGCCGTCGAGGGGTACGAGGTGCGCGGGGCGGCCGACGGGCTGGCCGCGCTGTCCGAGGTGGCGCTGTGGGAGCCGGACGCGGTGGTGCTCGACGTGATGATGCCGGTGCTGGACGGGCTCGCGGTCTGCCGGCGGCTGCGCGCGGTGGGGGACCGGACGCCCGTCCTCGTCCTCACCGCCCTGGACGCGGTGAGCGACCGGGTCGACGGGCTGGAGGCGGGCGCCGACGACTACCTGGTCAAGCCCTTCGCGCTCGACGAGCTCGTGGCCCGGGTACGGGCCCTCCTGCGGCGGGCCGCCCCCGACGACCCGGCCGGGGGACGGGCGCTGCTCGGCTACGGGGACCTCGTCCTCGACCCCGCCACCCGCACCGGGCGGCGCGGGGAACGGCCGCTGGAGTTCAGCCGCACCGAGTCGGCGCTGCTCGAACTGCTGCTGCGCCACCCCGGGCAGGTGCTGCCGCGCGAGCTGGTGCTGGAACTGGTGTGGGGCCGGGACTTCGGGCCCGACTCCAACTCCCTGGCCGTCTACGTCGGCTACCTGCGCCGCAAGCTGGAGGCGGGCGGCGAGCCCCGGCTGGTGCACACCGTGCACGGGGTCGGATACCGGCTGGACACCGCGTGAGCGGGCGTCGGCTCGGCGCACGGTGGAGGCGCAGGCGCCCGCTGCGGACCCGGCTGGCGCTCGCCGTCACGGCGGCGGTGGCCCTCGTCGCGCTCGGCGTGTGCGCGGCGGCCTTCCTCGTCGTGCGCGGGGCTCTGTACCGGCAGCTCGACCTCAGCCTGACCCAGTCCGCCCGCCTCGCCGCCCAGCGCAACCCGGACTCCGGACCCGGCACCCTGTCCGGGGAGTGCCGGTTCCGGGCGGCGCCCGCCTGCGCCGAGGTGGTGCCCGCGGATCCGGGGCGCGACCCCAAGGCGCCCTACCTCCTCCCGGTGGACCCGGCCGCGCGGGAGGTGGCCGCCGGCACGCGGGCCCCGTACTACACCGCCATCGAGCACGCCGGGCATCCGGCGCGGATGCTGACCACCGACTACGGCAAGGGCCGGGCCCTCCAGGTCGCGCTGCGGGCGGACACCGTGCAGGACGGCATCGCGCAGGCCGCGTGGTGGCTGGCGCTGACGGCGGCGGTGGGGGTGGTGACGGCCGCGCTGCTCGGCCACTGGGTCGCGCGGACCGGGCTGGCACCGGTCACCCGGCTCACCGCCACCGCCGAGCGGATCGCCGCCACCCGGGATCCGAGACACCGGATCGAGCTGCCCGCTCCCGGTCCCCGCGGGCGCGAGGACGAGATCACCCGGCTGGCGGGGAGCTTCAACACCATGCTCGGGGAGCTCGAACAGTCCGTCACCGCGCAGCGGCGGCTCGTCGCCGACGCCTCGCACGAGCTCCGCACCCCGCTGACGGCGCTGCGCACGAACGCGGAACTGCTCGCGCGGGGGGACCGGCTGACGGTGCAGCAGCGGGAACGGGCCTCGCTGGCGCTCGGGCGGCAGCTGCGGGAGGTGACGGGGCTGGTCAACGACCTCATCGAGCTGGCCCGGGACGAGGAGCCGCAGCTGCTGGTCGAACAGGTCCGGCTGGCTCCGCTGGTGGAGTACTGCGTGGGGGCCGCGCGGGCGCACTGGCCGGGGGTGGCCTTCCGGGTGCGGGGGCCGTCGTCGGAGGAGGCCGTGGTGGTGGCGGGGGTGCCGGCGCGGTTGAGTCGGCTGCTGGGGAATCTGCTCGACAACGCGGCGAAGTTCAGCCCGGCGGGGGTGGGGGCGGGGGCTGAAGTGGAGGTGGCGGTGGTGGTGCGGGGGGACGGTGGGGTGGATGTGACCGTACGGGATCACGGGCCGGGGATCTCGGAGGAGGATCTGCCGTACGTCTTCGACCGGTTCTACCGGGCGGGGGCGGCGAGGGCGCTGCCGGGGTCGGGGTTGGGGTTGGCGATGGCTCGGCAGATTGCGCGGGCGCACGAGGCGGAGTTGACGGCCGAAGCCGCCCCGGGTGGGGGCGCGCTGTTCCGGCTGGCCTTCGCGGCCCCGGCGGGCTGAGGGGGCGTGCGGGGGTGGGCCCTGCGGGGCGGAGTCCCCTACCCGCCCTTCCTCCGTTCCCCGGGCTGCGCCCGGACCCCTTCTGGGGCTCCGCCCCAGACCCCGGTCCTCAAACGCCGGACGGGCTGGAGTTTGGTTGCGGTGGGAGTGCTGCCTCCGTTGTGGCGATGTGGGGGAGGGCGTAGGGGTGGTTCGTGGTGAGCCAGGTGATCAGGCGTTCGCGGACTGCGCAGCGGACGGTCCAGACGGCGTCGCCGTCCTTGGCGGTGACCACCGCGCGGACCTGGATGGTGTGCGGGGTGGTGTCGGTGACGGCCAGGGAGCCGGTGCGGCCGTCCCATTCGGGGATGTCCTCCAGGATCCGCTGGAGCTCCTCGCGCATCAGGTCCACGGGGGCGCTGTGGTCCAGGTGCCAGAACACGGTGCCCGTCATCTGCGCGCCACCGCGCGACCAGTTCTCGTAGGGCTTGCTCGTGAAGTACGCGACCGGCATCGTGATGCGGCGCTCGTCCCAGGTGCGGACGGTGAGGTAGGTGAGGGTGATCTCCTCCACCGTGCCCCACTCCTTGTCCACCACCACCGTGTCGCCGATCCGGACGGTGTCGCCGAAGGCGATCTGCAGGCCGGCGAAGAGGTTGCCCAGGGCGGCCTGTGCCGCGATGCCCGCCACGATGCCGAGCACGCCCGCCGAGGCCAGCATCGAGGTGCCGACCGTGCGCATCTCGGGGAACGTCAGGAGCATCGCACTGAGGGCCACCACGATCACCACCGCCGTGACCACCCGCTGGATCAGCGTGACCTGGGTGCGGACCCGGCGGACCCTGGCCTGGTCGGAGGCGTCGGCGGCGTAGCGGGCGTACGTGGAGTCCACGACCGCCGTCGTGATGCGGATCAGCAGCCACGCGGCGGCGGCGATCAGGATCAGGGTCAGCACGTGCCCGGGGCCGTCCGCGCGCCGGCGCACGGCCTGGAGCAGGGAGGCGGCCATGACCAGGAGGAACGGAGGGCGGCAGCGGCGCAGCAGTCCCCACAGCGGGGTCTCGCTGTGCCGGGCGTCGGCGCGGCGGAGCAGCCGGTCCAGCAGCCAGCCCGCGAACAGGGTGACGGCCAGGGTGCCGGCGACGGCCGCGACCGGGCGGAGGAGGGAGTCCGTGTCCATGCAGGCCAACGTAACCGGAGGGGGTCCGTCGAAACTGGCACGATGGGGGCATGAACATCATGCTTTTCCATTCGACCTACGGGCTGCGGCCCGCCGTGCGGGAGGCGGCCGACCGGCTGCGCGCGGCCGGGCACCAGGTCCAGGTGCCGGACCTCTTCGAGGGACGCACCTTCGAGACCGTCGAGGAGGGCATGGCCCACCGGGACGAGATCGGCCGTGACGAGCTGCTGAAGCGGGCGGTCCTGGCCTCGGCCCCCTATTCCGACCAGGGCCTGGTCTACGCCGGCTTCTCCTTCGGCGGCTCGATCGCCCAGCACCTGGCGCTGGCCGACGAGAAGGCGCGCGGGCTGCTGCTCCTGCACGGGACGGCCGACCTGGAGGAGGGGGCCTACGTCGACGAGCTGCCGGTGCAGCTGCACATCGCCGACCCGGACCCCTTCGAGCCGCACGACTGGCTGACGGCCTGGTACCTGCGGATGCGCAAGGCCGGGGCGGACGTGGAGGTCCACGGCTATCCGGGGGCCGGGCACCTGTTCACCGACCCGGGGCTGGACGACTACGACGCCGAGGCGGCGGAGCAGGCCTGGGCGGTCGCCCTCGCCTTCCTCGACAGCCTGTAGGCGACGCACGGATGGGGCCCCGCTCGCGGGGCCCCATCGTCGTGATGCCGGCGATCAGGCGCGGTACGCCGTCCACATGCTCTTCATGCGGGTCACCTGGCCCGCGGTGAACTGGTACATGCAGGAGTCGTACGTGTAGTCCATGAAGTTGTGGATCGGGTCGACCCCCGCCTTGCTGGCGCAGGTGTCCCGGCCGGTCGGGCACTCGAAGGCCGCGCTCTTCTCGGCCGGGGTGTCCGAGACGGAGTCGCCGGCGCCATTGCAGCCGCCCTGGAAGGTGTGGTAAAGGCCCATCCAGTGGCCGACCTCGTGGGTCGCGGTGTCGCCCTCGTTGTAGTTGGCGGCGGAGCCGCCCGGCAGCGAGGTGTCCAGGACGACGACGCCGTCCATCTTCGGCTGGGAGGCGTAGGAGCTGGGGAAGGTGGCCCAGCCCAGCAGCCCGCCGGAGAGGTTGGCGGTGTAGAAGTTGAGGGCGTTCGCCCCGCCCTTGCGCAGGGTGTTCTTCATGTTCTTCTCGGCGGTGGAGCCGGAAGCCAGGTTGTACCAGCTCGCGTTGTCCGTGTAGTCGGTGCCCGCGAGGGTGAACTGGTAGCCGCTGTCGACGTTTCCGGTGCCCTGGCCGGCGTAGGCCGCGTTGAGGACCGCCAGCTGCTTGCTGATGTCGGTGGCCGTCAGCTTTCCGGTGGTGCCGGAGTGGATGACGTGGAAGTACACCGGGATGGTCGTGGCGGCCTCGGCGACGCGCAGGCTGCGCGGCTCCTTCGAGATCTTGTCCAGCTTCGCCTTGAGGTCGGCGTCCATGGCCTTGGACTGGGCCTCGGTGACCTCGTTGGGCTCGGCCGCGTGCTGGTCCTTCGGGCGTGCCACGCGGGCGTTGGCCGCGGCGCCGGAGGCGTCCTCGGCGCACACCTCCGCGCCGGTTCCGGCGGCCGCGACCGTCGTGGGGGCGGCGAGCGGGGTGAAGGCCAGGGTCCCGGCGAGTACGGCGGTACCCATCAGGCGGCGGCGAAGAAGGGGGGATATGCGGGCAAGAGCGCGCACGTGTGCTCCTCGCGAGTGGGGGGTCGAGCGGAGGGATCTCCTCAGCTGGCGGGAATCTTACGTGCGCATGTCATAAACAGGTCAAGTGCTCTACGTAAAAGATTTGTTGCTTCTGATGCCGAAGGGGCACCTGGTCTACGCCAAGTGCCCCTCTCGACAGGAAATCCGACGGAGTGTCAGCGCACCGGCTGGGTCACCCGTTCCACCTTCTGGGTCCCGTTCAGCGTCCGGTACGAGCGCGCCCAGGCGGCCGTGGCGTCCTGGCGCCGCTTGTCCGAGACGACGTAGTAGTCCATCTGGGAACGCTCGGCCGTCACGTCCAGCACGCCGTAGCCGTGGGCGTCCATGTCCAGCCACTTCACGTGCCGGTTGGCGGCCTTGATCGCCGTCTCGGCGACCAGGGAGGCCGTGTCGGCCGGCACATGCAGCAGGTCGTCGATGTTGTCGGAGGTCACCGACGTCACCACGAACTCCACGCCCGCCGACCGCGACCACGGGTAGGTGGCCGCCGTCACCGGGACCTCGTTCGCCCAGGCCATGTGGATGTCACCGGTCAGGAAGACGGTGTTGCGGACGGAACGGTCCGTCAGGTGCCCCAGCAGCTCCCGGCGGTCGTCCGTGTACCCGTCCCACTGGTCCACGTTGACCGCGAGGCCGCCCGCGGGCAGGCCGAGCAGCTCGGTCAGGGGCGCCAGCAGGTGCGCCGGCAGCGAGCCGAAGGCCACCGGGGAGATCATCACCGAGGTGCCCACCAGCTTCCAGGTGGCCTGCGAGCCGGCCAGCCCGGCCTTCAGCCAGTCCAGCTGGGCCCGCCCGGTCAGGGTGCGCTCCGGGTCGTCCACCGCGCCGCTGCCGGTGCCCGCCTGCTGCGAGCGGAAGGTGCGCAGGTCCAGCAGGTGCAGGTCGGCGAGGGTGCCGAAGCGCAGCCGGCGGTAGACGGTGCCCTCAGTGGAGGTGCGGACCGGCATCCACTCGAAGTACGCCTGCCGGGCGGCGGCCGCGCGGGCCGCGAAGGAGCCCTCGGTGGCGGGATCGTGGTTCTCGGCGCCGCCGGACCACGTGTCGTTGGCTATCTCGTGGTCGTCCCAGATCGCGATGACCGGGTGGGCCTGGTGCAGGGCCTGCAGATCGGGGTCGGTCTTGTACTTCCCGTGCCGGGTGCGGTAGTCGGCCAGGGTGAGGATCTCGTGCAGCGGCTCGTGCTGCCGTACGACGTACTTCGCCTCGGGGTAGCCGCCGCTCTGGTACTCGTAGATGTAGTCGCCCAGGTGCAGTACGGCGTCCAGGTCGGCCCGCGCGGCCAGGTGGCGGTACGCGGAGAAGTAGCCGGACTCCCAGTTGGCGCAGGAGACCACGCCGAAGCGGACCCCGGCGGGCGCGGCCGAGTCTGCGGGGGCGGTACGGGTGCGCCCGGCCGGGGAGACGGTGGCGCCGGCGGTGAACCGGTACCAGTACGCCGTCTGCGGCCGCAGGCCCCGTACATCGGCCTTGACGGTGTGGTCGGAGGCCGCGCTCGCGGTGACGGTGCCGCTCGCGACGATCCGGGAGAAGGCCTTGTCCTCGGCGACCTCCCAGCCCACCGCGACGGCCGGACCCGCGCCGGAGCCCGGTACGGCCGCGGCGGTCGGGGTGACGCGGGTCCACAGCAGGACCCCGTCGGGGAGCGGGTCGCCCGAGGCGACGCCGTGCAGGAAGGAGGGTGCGTCGGTGGTGCCCGTGGCGGCGTGGGCGGCTTCGGCGCCCAGCGCGGCGATCGGGACGAGTGCCGCCGTGGCCGCCGCGGCCAGGACGACCGTACGGCGGCGGGGAGTCGGCGCAGGCGCCGATTCCGGTGCGGAAGGGGAGAGTTGACTGGTCACGGATGATCATATTACCGACGGGTATGGGATCCGGACCAGCCCCGGAAAAGCAACGGACGGGCGAACTCTGGGAGTTCGCCCGTCCGTCGGGGTGCTGCGAGGGGAGGAGAGGGGTCAGCCCGCGATGGCCTTGTCGATCGCCGCCGTGAACGCCTCGGGCGTCTGCGGCAGCGGGTCGATCTTCTTGCCGTCCATCTTCAGCGTCGGGGTGCCCGTGGCACCGCTCTTGTCGAAGGCCTTGGACATCTCCAGCGCCCACCGGTCGTAGGTGCCCTCCTCGACCGCCTTCTTGAACTCGGCGTTCCCCTTGAGGGCCGGGACCTGGTCCGCGACCGTCAGCAGGTAGGCGTCCTTGGCGAACTTGTCGTCCTTCTCCTCCGGGTGGTTGGCCGCGGAGTAGAGGGCCGTCTTGTACTCGAGGAAGGCCTCGGAGCTGACGTTGAGCGCCGCGCCCAGCGCGCTCAGGGCGTTCTTCGAGCCGCTGCCGGGGAAGCCCTTGTCGAGGAAGGTGGCGCCGATGTACTGGATCTTGTACTTGCCGGCGTCGAGGTCCGTCTTGATCTGCGGGCCGACCGCCTGCTCGAAGCTCGCGCAGACCGGGCAGCGCGCGTCCTCGTACAGCTCCAGGGTCTTCTTCGCGTCGGCCTTGCCGACGACCACCGTCGTGTTGTTCTCGCCCGAGGTGTTCTTCGGCGCGACCAGGGGGGCGTCGGCGGCCTTGTCCCAGGCGCTCGGCTGGTTGGCCTGGACGACGGCGTAGCCGACGCCGCCGGCCAGGGCGAGGGCGGCCACGACGCCGCCCGCCACGAACACCTGCCGGCGGACCTTGGCCTTCTTGGCCTGCTGCTCGCGCTCCAGGCGCAGCCGCTCGCGGGCCGCCGCCTTGTTCGCCTGGCTGTTGCGTGCGCTCATCGTTCTCTCCGTGGGGTGTGGCTCCGCGGTGGAGCCGGCTGGAATGGGGGGACTGTCCTCGTACGTCAGGCGCTGACGAACGCGCCGTGTGCGCGAGGAGGTCCCCGCCGGCCCACGGAGTGCGCGGGGAAGCGGGTACGGGCCACCGTGCTCCGCAGCGACGCCGGCGGCGAGAGCCGTACGGGAGCCAGGGCCCGCGCCGCACGGGCCGCGGCCATCCGCAGCGGACGGAAGGCGCAGGCGGAGGCCGCGCTCAGCAGCCGGCCGAGCGCCCGCTCCCCGCGGTGCAGCCACAGCGAGGCGAGCAGTCCGACCGATACGTGCGCCCCCAGCAGCAGCCAGGGCGCCCACGGACCGGGTGCCGCCAGCACCGCGGCCTGCTCGGCGGGCCCGCCCACCTCGGCCAGCGCCCCGCCCACCGGACCGCCCCCGCAGAAGTCGGCCAGGCCCATGGCGCGCAGCGGACCCGAGACGGGGCCGCCCGCGGGGCCGTAGCAGAGGTGCTGGCCGGAGGTCAGGACGGTGTCGGCGGCCAGTTCCAGGGGGACCAGCAGCCCGGCGATGTGACCAAGGCCTCGCTCGCGTCCGGCCAGGGCGAAGGCGATCGCGAACACCGCGGCGAAGGCCCCCGCCACCAGGGCGGGAGGCAGCGGTACCCGGGAGAGCAGGACGTGGGAGCCGGTCGAGAGCAGCACGACGACCGCGCTGAACAGCGCGGCCCGCAGCCCTCGGAGACCCACCCCGGATATGTCCATCGTCGCGAGTGTGCCATGCGTCCCTGTGGGGGCGGGCCCTAGGTCCCGGACTAGGGGAGGATCCGGCCGTTGCGGAAGAGGTCCACGAAGATCTGGTGGTCGGCTCGGGCCCGGGCGCCGTAGGCGTGGGCGAAGTCCACCAGCAGCTCCGCGAAGCCCTCCTCGTCGGCGGCGATGGCCGCGTCGATGGCCCGCTCGGTGGAGAACGGGACCAGCGTGTGGCCGCTCTCCTGCTCGTCCGCCGCGCCGTGCATGGTCGCCGTGGCCCGGCCCAGGTCCGCGACCACGGCCGCGATCTCCTCCGGGTCGTCCAGGTCCGACCAGTCCAGGTCCACTGCGTACGGGGAGACCTCCGCGACCAGCTGCCCGGCCCCGTCCAGCTCCGTCCAGCCGAGCCACGGGTCGGCGTGCGCCTGCAGGGCCCGCTGGGAGATCACGGTGCGGTGCCCCTCGTGCCGGAAGTACTCGCGCACCGACCGGTCGGTGACGTGCCGGGACACGGCCGGGGTCTGCGCCTGCTTGAGGTAGATCACGACGTCGTTCTCCAGGGCGTCGCTGTGCCCCTCCAGCAGGATGTTGTACGAGGGCAGGCCCGCCGAGCCGATCCCGATGCCCCGCCGGCCGACCACGTCCTTGACCCGGTAGGAGTCCGGGCGGACCAGGGACTCGTCGGGAAGTGTCTCCAGGTACCCGTCGAAGGCGGCGAGCACCTTGTACCGGGTGGCCGCGTCCAGCTCGATGGTGCCGGGGCCGGGGGAGAAGCGGCGCTCGAACTCGCGGATCTCGGTCATCGAGTCGAGGAGCGAGAAGCGGGTGCGGCGGCGGGCGGCGCGCAGGGCCTCCAGCAGCGGGCCCTCGGCGGTGTCCAGGGTGAAGGCGGGGACCTCCTCGTGCTTGGCGCCCGTGGCCAGCGCGTGGATGCGCTCCCGGTAGGCGGCCGCGTAGATCCGTACCAGCTCGCTGATCTGGTCGTCGCTGAGCGCCTTGGTCTAGCCGAGCAGGGCGACCGAGGCGGAGAACCGCTTCAGGTCCCAGGTGAAGGGGCCCACGTAGGCCTCGTCGAAGTCGTTGACGTTGAAGACCAGCCGGCCGTTGGCGTTCATGTAGGTGCCGAAGTTCTCGGCGTGCAGATCGCCGTGGATCCACACCCGGCCGGTGCGCTCGTCCAGGTAGGGGCCGCCGTGCCGCTCGTGCTCCAGGTCGGCGTAGAACAGGCAGGCGGTGCCCCGGTAGAAGGCGAAGGCCGAGGCCGCCATCTTGCGGAACTTGACCCGGAAGGCCGCGGGGTCGGCGGTGATCAGCTCGCCGAAGGCGGTGCCGAACACGTCGAGTATCTGCTCGGCGCGCTGCTCGTCGGTCGGCTCGGGAACCGCCATGGGGGGTGCCTCCTGGTGGTACGGGGTGGATCGCATTTCGGACAGTTGTCCTTGGGTCTGCAACGGACGAAGGTACCCGTCGGTGCCCGTCTTCTGTCACCGGGGCCACGTAGGATTCATAGCTGCCGCCCCCTCTCTCCCGCCCGGAGGCCCCCACCGTGACCAAGACGCCGTTCACGCACCTGCACGTCCACACCCAGTACTCCCTGCTGGACGGTGCCGCGCGGCTGAAGGACATGTTCAACGCGTGCAACGAGATGGGCATGACGCACATCGCCATGTCCGACCACGGCAACCTGCACGGGGCGTATGACTTCTTCCACACCGCGAAGAAGGCCGGTGTGACGCCGATCATCGGCATCGAGGCGTACGTGGCCCCGGAGTCCCGGCGCAACAAGCGGCGCATCCAGTGGGGCCAGCCCCACCAGAAGCGCGACGACGTGTCCGGTTCCGGTGGTTACACCCACAAGACGATCTGGGCGGCGAACTCCACCGGGCTGCACAACCTCTTCCGGCTGTCCTCCGACGCGTACGCCGAGGGCTGGCTGACCAAGTGGCCGCGCATGGACAAGGAGACGATCTCCCAGTGGTCGGAGGGGCTGATCGCCTCCACCGGCTGCCCCTCCGGCGAGGTGCAGACCAGGCTGCGCCTCGGCCAGTTCGACGAGGCCGTGCAGGCCGCCTCCGACTACAAGGACATCTTCGGCGAGGGGCGCTACTTCCTGGAGCTGATGGACCACGGCATCGAGATCGAGCGCCGGGTCCGCGACGGTCTGCTGGAGATCGGCAAGAAGCTCGGCATCCCGCCGCTGGTGACGAACGACTCGCACTACACGTACGCCCACGAGGCCGGCGCCCACGACGCCCTGCTCTGCATCCAGACCGGCAAGAACCTCTCGGACCCGGACCGCTTCCGCTTCGACGGCACCGGCTACTACCTGAAGTCCACGGACGAGATGTACGCGGTCGACTCCTCGGACGCCTGGCAGGAGGGCTGCGCCAACACCCTCCTGGTGGCCGAGCAGATCGACACCACCGGCATGTTCGAGGCCAAGAACCTCATGCCGAAGTTCGAGATCCCCGAAGAGGGCTACACGGAGATCACCTGGTTCCGCGAGGAGGTGCGGCGCGGCATGGCCCGCCGCTACCCCGGAGGCGTCCCTGAGGACCGCCAGCGCCAGGCCGAGTACGAGCTCGACGTCATCATCCAGATGGGGTTCCCCGGCTACTTCCTCGTCGTCGCCGACTTCATCATGTGGGCCAAGAACCAGGGCATCGCGGTGGGCCCCGGCCGAGGCTCCGCCGCCGGCTCGATCGTCGCGTACGCCATGGGCATCACCGACCTCGACCCGATCACCCACGGCCTGATCTTCGAGCGGTTCCTCAACCCCGAGCGCGTCTCCATGCCCGATGTCGACATCGACTTCGACGAGCGCAGGCGCGTCGAAGTGATCCGGTACGTGACCGAGAAGTACGGCGACGACAAGGTCGCCATGATCGGCACGTACGGAAAGATCAAGGCGAAGAACGCCATCAAGGACTCGGCCCGCGTCCTCGGCTACCCGTACGCCATGGGCGACCGGCTCACCAAGGCCATGCCCGCCGACGTCCTCGGCAAGGGCATCGACCTCAACGGCATCACCGACCCCTCGCACCCGCGCTACGGCGAGGCCGGCGAGATCCGCGCGATGTACGAGAACGAGCCAGACGTCAAGAAGGTCATCGACACCGCCCGCGGCGTCGAGGGCCTGGTCCGCCAGATGGGCGTGCACGCCGCCGGCGTGATCATGTCCAGCGAGCCGATCGTCGACCACGCGCCGATCTGGGTGCGGCACACGGACGGCGTGACCATCACGCAGTGGGACTACCCCCAGTGCGAGTCGCTCGGCCTGATCAAGATGGACTTCCTCGGCCTGCGCAACCTCACGATCATGGACGACGCCGTCAAGATGGTGAAGGCCAACAAGGGGATCGACCTCGACCTCCTCGGCCTGCCGCTCGACGACCCCAAGACCTTCGAACTGCTCGGCCGCGGTGACACGCTCGGCGTCTTCCAGTTCGACGGCGGGCCCATGCGCTCCCTGCTGCGCCTGATGAAGCCCGACAACTTCGAGGACATCTCCGCCGTCTCGGCCCTGTACCGGCCGGGCCCGATGGGCATGAACTCGCACACGAACTACGCCCTGCGCAAGAACAAGCAGCAGGAGATCACCCCGATCCACCCGGAGCTGGAGGAGCCGCTCAGGGAGATCCTCGGCGTCACCTACGGCCTCATCGTGTACCAGGAGCAGGTGCAGAAGGCCGCCCAGATCATCGCCGGGTACTCCCTCGGCGAGGCCGACATCCTGCGCCGCGTGATGGGCAAGAAGAAGCCCGAGGAACTGGCGAAGAACTTCGTCATCTTCGAGGCGGGCGCCAAGGAGAAGGGCTTCAGCGACCAGGCCATCAAGGCGCTCTGGGACGTCCTGGTCCCCTTCGCCGGCTACGCCTTCAACAAGGCCCACTCGGCCGCGTACGGCCTGGTCTCCTACTGGACCGCCTACCTCAAGGCCAATTTCCCGGCCGAGTACATGGCGGGCCTGCTCACCTCGGTCAAGGACGACAAGGACAAGTCCGCGATCTACCTGAACGAGTGCCGCCGCATGGGCATCAAGGTGCTCCCGCCGAACGTGAACGAGTCGGAGGCGAACTTCGCCGCCCAGGGCGACGACGTGATCCTCTTCGGCCTCACCGCCGTGCGCAACGTCGGCCAGAACGTCGTCGAGTCGATCATCAAGACCAGGAAGGCCAAGGGGAAGTACTCCACCTTCCCGGACTTCCTGGACAAGGTCGAGGCCGTCGTCTGCAACAAGCGCACCGTCGAGTCCCTGATCAAGGCCGGCGCCTTCGACGAGATGGGCCACACCCGCAAGGGCCTGGTCGCCCACCACGAACCGATGATCGACAACGTGGTCGCCGTCAAGCGCAAGGAGGCCGAGGGGCAGTTCGACCTCTTCGGCGGAATGGGCGACGAGGACGCGGGCGACGAGCCCGGCTTCGGCCTCGACGTGGAGTTCTCCGACGTCGAGTGGGAGAAGTCCTACCTGCTCGCCCAGGAGCGCGAGATGCTCGGGCTCTACGTCTCCGACCACCCGCTCTTCGGCCTGGAGCACGTCCTCTCCGACAAGACCGACGCGGGCATCTCCCAGCTCACCGGCGGCGAGCACTCCGACGGGGCCGTCGTCACCATCGGCGGCATCATCTCGGGCCTCCAGCGCAAGATGACCAAGCAGGGCAACGCCTGGGCCATCGCCACCGTCGAGGACCTGGCCGGCTCCATCGAATGCATGTTCTTCCCGGCGACCTACCAGCTCGTCTCCACGCAGCTGGTCGAGGACACCGTCGTCTTCGTCAAGGGCCGCCTGGACAAGCGCGAGGACGTCCCCCGGCTGGTCGCCATGGAGATGATGGTCCCCGACCTCTCCAACGCCGGCACCAACGCCCCCGTCGTCCTCACCATCCCGACCGTCAAGGTCACCCCGCCGATGGTGACCCGGCTCGGCGAGATCCTCCGCCACCACCAGGGCAACAGCGAGGTCCGGATCAAGCTCCAGGGGCCGCGCACCACCACCGTGCTCCGGCTCGACAAGCACCGGGTCAAGCCGGACCCGGCGCTCTTCGGCGACCTGAAGGTGCTGCTCGGGCCGTCCTGCCTGGCCGGGTAGCCGGCGGGCGCGGCGCTTCCGCGGGGGAAGCGCCGGGCCGGGTGTTTCGCCGCCGGGCACGCATGATGTGATCACCCGTGGGAGGGACTGCTCGTCTCGCTTCATCACCAGGGGGGAATCTTGCGCATGCGCTCCACCATCACCTTCGCCGTCACCGGCATCACGGCTCTCGCCGCCATCGGCCTCGCACCGGCCACTGCCGGAGCCGCCACCACACCGGCCAAGCCGCGGGCCCAAGCCGACTTCAACGGCGACGGCTACCCCGATCTGCTCATCACCGCCCCGAACACCGAAGTCCGCGGCAAAGCGAATGCGGGCGCGCTGGCCATCCTCTACGGATCCGCCGCGGGGTTCCGCAACGACCAAGCCGTCGTCCTCGACCCCGCCAGCCCCCACATGCCGAGGCCCCGCGACTTGTGGTTCACCAACGCGAAGGATCACGGGGACCTGGACCGGGACGGCTACGACGACCTGGTCAGCTACGACAACTCGGTCAGCAGCACGAAGGTGTTCTTCGGGGGAAAGGAACCCGGCTTCGCCGGATCGGCCGTCCTCAACCCGGGCTCGGTCCTCAGCCCCCGCACCAGGGTCCGGGATCTGAAGATCGGTGACCTCAACGGCGACGGCAAGCTCGACGCCGTGGTGGCCGTCGACAACTCCGTCCCCGGCTCGGAACCCACGAAGACCGGCATCGTGGCCATGTTCGGCCCCTTCGACCGCACCGGCAAGCCCGCCTACAAGGGCACGTTCCGTGACACCCTCGCCAAGGACGGGTTCCGACCCCGGGCACTCGCCATCGCTGACATGACCGGCGACGGCCGCTCCGACATCGTGGTCAGAGACTTCTACAACGACAACGGCCAGGCCGCCGCCACGCTGCTGACCACCTCCCCCACCGGAGCACTGCTGCCCACCGGGAGCAAATTCGCCACCGGAGGCGAAGACGCCCCCTTCGAGTTCGGCGACATCAACAAGGACGGATACCTCGACCTGGTCAGCGGCAGGCAGCTCTACGGCCAGGTCCACGTCACGTACGGCGGCCCCAAGGGCGTGCACGAAACCCTCAAGCCGCAGGTCCTCGTCCAAGGCAAGGACGGCGTCCCCGGTGCGGACGAGAGTTTCGACGCCTGGGGCCGCACGGTGACCGTCGGCGACACCAACGGCGACGGCTACGCCGACATCGTCATCGGCGCGATGACGGAAGACGGCGCCACCGACGCACAGAAGGACACCGGAGCGATCACCGTCCTGCGCGGCGGCCCGACCGGCATCACGGGCACCGGGGCCAAGGCCCTGACCCAGAACTCCACCGGCATCCCGAACACCGCCGAGCGAGAAGACCACTTCGGCAGCGACGTCGCCCTGATCGACAGTGACAGGAACGGCCGTCCCGAGCTGTACGTGGGCGGATACGGCGAGGACGCCTACACCGGACGGGCCTGGAAACTCCCGATCAGCGCCACCGGCGTCATCGGCGGCACCGGTTCGACCGACTTCGGCCTGTCCGACCTCACCAAGCGGCCGCAGGACTACAAGTCCGCCTACTTCGGCGCCGTGCTGTACCACTGACGGACCGCCCGCCGCTTGCTCGTGCGCGGGAAGGCCCGCCCCTGTCGACGGGGGCGGGCCTTTCCACGTGCGCGGGCAGTCGAGTCGTCAGTTGTGGCCGAACTTCTTTTCCCGCTTCTTGCCGGCCATCTGCAGCGGACTCGGGGCCGCCGGGGTGGCGGACGCGGGCGAGGATTCCATCGAGCTCTTCGCCGGATCCTGCGAAGCCGAGCGGTCCTGGGACTTGGCGGGCTGCTGGCGGTTCTTGTTCTTGGCCATGGGATGCCTCCGTGGGGGGTGTAGGGGCCAGGGCCGCCTTCACCCTCACACAGGGCCGTAAACGGCGCATTTTGGATCATTACCGCGCGTAGTCGGGGCTCCGGCCGGGGGACTCCGGGAGATACGCCACGCCGATGATCGAGTTCCGGCCGTCAAGGCCGTTGCCGTCGGGCAGACTCGGGGAAACCGCGAAAGACCAAGAGGACCCCCAGGGAAGAGGGTGGTACGCGTGGACCGCTGCGTCGTCCTGGTGGACGCCGGCTATCTGCTGGGCGCCGCCGCGAGCCTCCTCGCAGGAGAGCCCTCCCGCTCCCGGATCACCGTCGACCATGCGGCGCTCATCCAGGGCCTGCGCGAGCGCGCCGAAGCCGACACCGAGCAGCCGCTCCTGCGGATCTACTGGTTCGACGGCGCACCCGACCGGGTGCCCCAGCCCGAGCACCGGCGGCTGCGCGTCATGCCCCGCGTCACCGTCCGCCTGGGCGCCCTGACCCGCAGCGACGGCCGCTGGGCCCAGAAGGGCGTCGACGCGGCCATGCACGCCGAGCTCACCGAGCTCGCCCGCAACCGGGCCTGCTCGGACGTCGTGCTCGTCACCGGCGACGGCGACCTGCTGCCCGGCCTGATGTCCGCCAAGGAACACGGGGTCGCCGTCCACCTGTGGGCCGTCCAGGCCGCCGACGGGGACTACAACCAGTCCGAGGACCTCGTCGCCGAAGCCGACGAACGCCGCGTCCTGGACCGCACCTGGATCACCCGCGCCGTCCGCGCCCGCGACCTCACCGGACTCTGCGCCCCGGCACCCGCCCCGCGCCCCGAGATCGCCGCCATCCTCTCCGCGCCGCTGCCCGAGGCCGCCCTCGCCGAGGCCGCCCGCGGCAACGGCAACGGCGGCGGAACCCGGCCCGCGGCCCCCGTGGAGCCCGAGGAGGGCGGCGTATCCGCCACCGCGGCGGCCACCACCGCGGGCGGCAGGACCGTCCCGACCCCGAAGGACCTCGCGGGCGCCCTGCGGGCCCCCGGCACCACCGCACCCGTCCCCGGGCCCGGCCAGGCCCTCGGCGCGGCCCCGGCGGGCAGCGCCCTGCGCTGGTCCTCCGACAAGGGGTGGATCGACCGCGCCGGGCCGCTCGGAGAGCCCGCCGAGACCGCCTCGCTGCCCACCCTCGCCCAGCTCACCTCCGCCGAACAGCGCTGGGCGGACCGCGAGGAGGACATCACCACCGTCGGCGGCGACCCCTTCGAGGTCGGCCAGGTCTTCGCCCGGCGCTGGATGGAGCGGCTCCCGGAAACCGTGCACCTGCAGAAGCTCGCCACCATGTACCCGCGGATCCCGCACCGGATCGACGGGGAGCTGCTGCGCTACGCCGCCCGCTTCGGACTCCTCGCGCACAAGGACGACCAGATCGACGAGCACGACCGCTACGCCATCAGGGCCGGCTTCTGGCGCGAGATCGACGTACGGGCGGCCGCGGAACACGTGGCCGGCGCCGGCCCGGCGGCCGGTCCCGCCCCCGGCCCCGCTCCGGCCCCCGGAGCTCCCGCGACCCCCGCCGTGGCCCCCGTCGCGGTGGCCCAGACGGCCCCGGCAGCCGAGTAGGGGCCGCAACCCCGTAGGCTGCTCCCTCGTGAGTACGGGGACAGCACAGGCGGATACGGACACGGCAGGGGCCGCGGGAACGGCCCCGGACGTGGTCTGCGCGGTACGTGACCTGGTCAAGACGTATCCCGCGGTCCGAGGACGGCGCGGGGCCCCGGCCCTGCCCGAGACCCGTGCCACCGACGGGATCTCCCTGGACGTGCGGCGCGGCGAGATCTTCGGACTGCTCGGCCCCAACGGCGCCGGCAAATCCACCCTGGTCCGCCAGCTCACCGGCCTGCTGCGGCCCGACTCCGGCTCGGTGACCCTGCTCGGCCACGACCTCGTGCGCCACCCCGACCGGTCGGCCCGGCTGCTCTCCTACCTCGGGCAGGAATCCACCGCCCTCGACGAGCTCACGGTCTCCCTGGCCGCCGAGACCACCGGCCGGCTGCGTGGCCTCGGCCTGCGCGAGGCCCGCGCCGCCCGCGACTCCGTCCTGGAGGAGCTCGGCCTGACCCCGCTCGCCGGACGCCCCCTGAAGAAGCTGTCCGGCGGGCAGCGGCGCCTCGCCTGCTTCGCCGCCGCGCTGGTGGGGGAGCGGCCCGTCCTGGTGCTCGACGAGCCCACCACCGGCATGGACCCGGTGGCCCGGCGGGCCGTCTGGGCCGCCGTCGACCGCCGCCGCGCCGAGACCGGGGCCACCGTGCTGCTGGTCACCCACAACGTCATCGAGGCCGAGACCGTCCTCGACCGGGTCGCCGTCATCGACCAGGGCCGGGTCATCGCCTGCGACACCCCGGCCGGGCTCAAGGCCCGGGTCTCCGGCGAGGTCCGGCTCGAACTCGTCTGGCGGACCGCGCCGCCGCTGGAGCTCCCGGAGGTCGCCGCGCTCGCCGGGGCCGCCACCGAATCCGGGCGGCGCTGGGTGCTGCGCCTGGGACCCGACGAGGCGCGGGCGGCGGTCGCCGCCGTGACCGGCGGCCCGGCCTTCGCCGCCCTCGACGACTTCACGCTGGCCACCCCGAGCCTGGAGGACGTGTACCTCGCCCTGGGCGGACGCACCTCGAAGGGACTGGTGAAGGCGTGAGCGCCACCGTCACCACCGCTGCCGCCACGGCCGCGCACACGGCTGTGGGCGTACTGGCACCCCGCGCCCGGTTCTTCCCGGCGCTGGCCGCCGTCTACCGGGCCCAGCTGTCCCGCGCCCGGGTCTCCCGGATCCCGCTGCTGTTCGTGGCCACCTTCCAGTCCGTCGGGATCATGATCCTGATGCGGGGCGTGGTCGACGGGGGCTCCGAGGCGCGGGCCGTCGTCGCCGGCTCCTCCGTGCTGGTCGTCGCCTTCGTCGCGCTGAACCTGCTCGCGCAGTACTTCGGCCAGCTCCGGGCCAGCGGCGGGCTCGACCACTACGCCACCCTGCCGGTGCCGCCCGCCTCCGTGGTGCTGGGCGCGGCCGCCGCCTACGCCTCCTTCACGCTGCCCGGCACGCTCGTCACGGCCGTCTTCGGCAGCGTGCTGTTCGGGCTGCCGATGGGCGGACTGTGGATCCTGGCCGCCGTGGTGCCGTTGGCCGGCGCCGCCCTCGCCGGGCTCGGAGCGGCCCTGGGCCTGCTCGCCCCCCGGCAGGAGCTGGCCACCCTCGCCGGACAGCTCGGCATGTCCGCGGCCTTGCTGCTGGGCGTGCTGCCGCCCGAGCGGATGCCGGAGGTCATCGTCTGGGCGCGGGACCTGCTGCCGTCCACGTACGGCGTGGAGGCCTTCGCCCGGACCTTCGAGCCGCACCCCGACTGGGCGGCGGTCCTCCTCGACCTCGGCGTGTGCGCGGGGGTGGGGGTGCTGTCCCTCGCCGTCGCGACCTGGGCCTACCGGCGGGCAGCCGTCCGCTGACGCCCCGCCGGGGGCAGGTGGCCGCCTCACGCACTTCTGGCACGATGTGGAGGTGACCGAAGCCGTGACCCCCTATGACAAGCCCGACCAGCCGCCGTCCGAGGCGCCTTCGGCTCCGGCCGCGCCCGCGTCCGAGCCCGCCTTCTCCCCGGCCGACGTCCGGGACGGGGCCGCCATCGCCCTCGTGACCGGCATCGCCGGCGTACTCCTCGGGCTGCTGTGGGTCTGGCTCGCGCCGCGCGTGCAGTACGTCTCCAACGGCGAGGCGGTGTTCCTCCGGGACACCGAGAGCGAGGCGCGGATCGGGGCGGACGGCACCTTCCTGCTGCTGTCCGTCGGATTCGGCATGCTGAGCGCGGTGGCCGTTTTCCTGTGGCGGCGGGGCGGGGGTGCGGCGCAGGTGGTCGGGCTCGCGGTCGGGTCGGTCTTCGCCGCGCTGGTGGGGTGGCGGGTCGGTCTGTGGCTGGGGCCGTCCTCCGACCTGGTGGCGGCCGCGCGGAAGGCGGGGAAGGGCGTGCCCTTCGAGGCCCCGCTGCAGTTGCTCGCGCACGGGGCGCTGCTCGGGTGGCCGATGGCCGCGGTCCTCGTGCACCTGGCGCTGACGGCGCTGTGGGGTCGGCGGGACCCCGAGCCGGAGCTCGCGGTGTGGCCGTCCGCGTACTACCAGGCCCCGGTGGATGCCGCCCCCTCCGCGGACTCGGCCGGTACGGAGCCCCCGCGCCCGTAGCCCCGGCCGGTCGGGGTGTGCCGCTGCGCGGGGCGGGGCCCCTGCGGCGACCCTTGCCGCTGCGCGGGGCGGGGCCCCTGCGGCGACCCTTGCCGCTGCGCGGGGCGAGGTCCCCTACCCGCCCTTCCACCGTTCCCCGGGGCTGTGCCCCGGACCCCCTCGGGGGCTCCGCCCCCGGACCCCCGCGCCTCAAACGCCGGCGAGGCTGAATTTGTCCGGCGTCAGGGCCGGGCGATCGGGGCCACGGTGGCCGAGGTCAGGGTGGTCAGGGTGGCCGGGGCCAGCTCGACCTCCAGGCCGCGGCGGCCCGCCGAGACGCAGATGGCGGGGAAGCCGGACGCCGAGGCGTCCAGGACCGTGGGCAGCCGTTTGCGCTGCCCCAGCGGGGAGATGCCGCCCAGGACGTAGCCCGTGGTGCGCTCCGCCAGCGCCGGATCGGCCATCGCGGCCCGCTTGCCGCCCACCGCCGAGGCCAGGGCCTTCAGGTCGAGGCTCCCGGAGACCGGGACCACCGCGACCACCAGCGAACCGTCCACGTCGGCCAGCAGCGTCTTGAAGACCTGCGCGGGGGAGACCCCGAGGGCCTCGGCCGCCTCCTCGCCGTACGAGGGATGGGCCGGGTCGTGCTCGTAGGCGTGCACCGTGAATTCCGCGCCGACGGCCGTCAGCGCCACGATCGCCGGAGTGCCCGCCGGCTTCTTCTTCGCCATGGGGCCCCTCTCAGTTCGGGCTCGTCGGGGCGCGGGTGAGGTCCACGGCCGGGAGCGAGGGGAGGTGGCGGATGACGGCCGTCTCGGTGCGCAGCAGCTTCAGCTCCTCCGCGAGGCGGGTCGCGGTGTCCGGGGCCTGGAGCAGGCGCTGCTTCGCCGGGATGTCCAGCACCGCGGCGGCCGCGACCAGGTACGAGACCACCGACGGCTCGTCGGGGAGGTCCATGCCGGTCAGGGACCGTTCGCGGGCCCCCGCCAGCCGCTTCTGGTACGTGCGGAACGCCCGCAGCACGCCCTCCGCCAGTGCGCCCGCGCCCTCGCCGGTGTCCTCCGGGAGTTCCTCCAGCTCCGCGACGAGGAACGGGCCGGACGCGTCGACCGACAGCAGCCGGACCCGGACGGTGCCGGTCGCCATCACCTCGAAGCTGCCGTCCTCCCGCTCCCGGATCGAGGCCGCGTCCGCGATGCAGCCCACCCGGTGGAAGGCCTGGACCGGGTCCGCGCCGAAACCGGCGGCGGGGCCGCGCTCGGGCACGGCCGTCTGGTCGGGCAGGCCGGGCGCGGTCGGAGCGACCTCCCGGCCGTCGCGGATCGCGACGACCGCGAAACGGCGGGGCTCGTCCTCTCCCGCCTTCAGCAGCTCGCGCATCATGGCGCGATAACGCTCCTCGAAGACGTTCAGCGGGAGGACGAGTCCCGGGAACAGCACCGAGTTCAGCGGGAAGAGGGGCAGGCGAACGGTGGTCACGAGGCACAGGGTAGTGGCCGCGGCCCGGGAGCGGTCACCCCCGCCTCAGGACGCGGGAGGCTCCCGCCGCGACCGTCGTGGCCAGGATCCAGCCCAGGATGATCAGCGCGGCCCCGCCCCACTGCCAGCCGGCCTTCAGGATCCACTGGTCCTGAAGGCCGAGGTCGATCACCGGCAGCAGCAGGTCCAGGGCGAACAGTGCCGCGTCCCAGTCGGGGTGCTCGTCCGCCTTGATCGGCGGCGGCTCGCCGTGGGCCGTGAAGAGCACGGCCCCGGCCGCCCACAGCACGGCCATCCACAGCGCCGCCCGGCCCGGCCGGTAGCCGTAGACCACCGTCCAGTCCTGGAGGTACCCCCACGCGCGCAGCGCCGGCGGCAGCGTCGCCCGCCGGCGCCGCTGTTTGGCCAGCAGCACCTCGCGGGCGTCCGCGTCCTCCCCGGAGGCCCGCAGGACCGCGGCGAGCCGCTCGTACGGTTCCGGGGAGTACTCGGGGGTGGCCGCCTCGACCCACTCCAGCCGCAGCGCCGGCGGGAAGAGGCCCCGGGGCGCGAGGTTCTCGTAGGCGAAACCCTCGATGGCCAGCCGGCCCGGGCGCCCCGGCCAGCTGCCGGCGGTGTCCACCAGCTTGACCACCTGCGAGCCCGACAGCACCACCCGCCCCCGCTCCGGCCGCTCGCCGACGAACCGCAGCTCCGGGGTGTGGATGCGGCGCAGCGAGACCTCCTGCTCCTCCGTGAGGGTGAACCGGGCCCCGTAGAAGTCCACGGCGTCCCCGAAGCGGCCGTCGTCCAGCCGCAGGCCGCCCCGGCACTCGAAGTGCTGCGCGGGCTCGCCCCGCAGCGGGGTGTAGCCCTGCCCGTAGGGCGGCGTGGCGGAACCGGAGTCGCCCGAGGTGTAGTCCAGGGCGATGGAGGTCAGGTAGAGCGTGCGCTCGACGGTGAGCTGCGGGGCGTTCAGCGCCCGCTTCCCGGCCGGATTGCTCAGGCGGGCCCCGCGCAGGCTCATCGACACGCCGACCTTGGCGCCGCGCAGGCTCACCTCCCCGTAGGCCCGGAGCAGCTCGGCCTGGAAGTCCTGCGCGACCGACATCCCGTCGGCGGCCAGGGCCCGCCCCTTGTTGTCGCGCTGCAGCACCGCCTCGCTGATCAGCAGGTCGGTGCCGATCTGCGCGTCGGTCAGCCGGATCCCGCGCGCCACCCGGCAGCGCGGCAGGTGCAGGTCGCCCTCGGTCTGCAGGCGGGCCGCCTCCAGCCGGGGTATCGCGCAGTTGACCAGGCGCAGCGTGCCGAAGCGGGTCTCGGAGAGCTGCACCTCGCCGTCGAAGCGGCAGGACTGGAGCTCCACGTACGGGGTGACCGTGCCCCCGGAGAGGTCGAGGCGGCCGGTGATCCGGACGCCGCGCAGCTTCAGGGAGGCCACCCGGCCCGGCACCGGGCCCGGCCCGTGGAGCAGCAGCAGGGCCACCACGTCCGCGCGCACGCTGCGCTCGGGGCCCCAGACCCGGTCGGCGTGCGGATCGTCCCGCTCGGCGGTGCGCGTGCTCAGATCGCAGACGCTGCCGGTCCGGTACGCGTCCCACATGAGCCGTTCGGGGCCGGTGAGATCGGCCGGTGCCCCGTCCGGGCGTGCTTCGGCCATGGCGGCCCCCCTCCGCTCGTCGGCGCGGACCGCACCGCGCCTACCCGCACGCTAGGGGGCCGCTGTGACATCGGGAAACGTCCGTGGCCTGTATCAGCCAGTGATACGGACGAACGGTGGCGCGAGGCGGTCTGAGAGAATTGCCGGGTGATCTCTCGTATCGACCTGCGCGGCAACACCCTCCCCGAGGGTGGCGCCCTGCGCGATCTGCTGCCCCGTGCCGAGTTCGACGTGGAAGCCGCCCTGGAGAAGGTGCGGCCCATCTGCGAGGACGTCCACCATCGTGGGACGGCGGCGCTGATCGAGTACGCGCAGAAGTTCGACGGGGTGGAGCTCCAGCAGGTCAAGGTGCCCACGGAGGCCCTGACGGCCGCTCTGGAGCAGCTCGACCCGGCCGTCCGCGCCGCCCTGGAGGAGTCGATCCGGCGCGCCCGGATCGTGCACCGGAACCAGCGCCGCTCCGAGCACGTCACCCAGGTGGTCCCCGGCGGCACCGTGACCGAGAAGTGGGTTCCGGTGGAGCGCGTGGGGCTGTACGCCCCGGGCGGCCGCTCGGTGTACCCGTCCTCCGTCGTCATGAACGTGGTCCCGGCCCAGGAAGCGGGCGTGGAGTCCATCGCGCTGGCGTCCCCGCCGCAGAAGGAATTCGGGGGCCTGCCGCACCCGACGATCCTCGCCGCGTGCGCGCTGCTCGGCGTGGACGAGGTGTACGCGGCCGGCGGCGCCCAGGCCGTCGCGATGTTCGCGTACGGCACCGATGAGTGCGCCCCGGCGAACATGGTGACCGGCCCCGGCAACATCTGGGTCGCCGCCGCCAAGCGCTACTTCACCGGAAAGATCGGCATCGACACCGAGGCCGGCCCGACCGAGATCGCGGTCCTCGCGGACTCCACGGCCGACCCGGTGCACGTCGCCGCCGACCTGATCAGCCAGGCGGAGCACGACCCGCTGGCCGCCGCCGTCCTCGTCACGGACTCCGCGGAGCTCGCGGCCGCCGTCGAGAAGGAGCTGGAGCCGCAGGTCGCGGCCACCAAGCACATCGAGGACCGGATCAAGCCCGCCCTGGCCGGCCGCCAGTCCGCGATCGTGCTGGTCGACAGCCTGGAGGACGGGCTCAAGGTCGTCGACGCGTACGGCGCCGAGCACCTGGAGATCCAGACCGCCGACGCGGCCGCCTGGGCCGCCCGCGTGCGCAATGCCGGCGCGATCTTCGTCGGCCCGTGGTCCCCGGTCTCGCTCGGCGACTACTGCGCCGGCTCCAACCACGTGCTGCCCACCGGCGGCTGCGCCTGCCACTCCTCGGGCCTGTCCGTGCAGTCCTTCCTGCGCGGCATCCACATCGTCGACTACACGCGCGACGCCCTCGCCGAGGTCACCCACCACGTGGTGACCCTGGCCGAGGCCGAGGACCTGCCCGCGCACGGCGCGGCTCTCAAGGCACGTTTCGGGTGGAAGGTTCCCCAGGCATGACCAGCACCAACGACATCACCGACGAAACCGGCACCGGCACCGGCGCCGAGGCCGTCATCGGTATCGACGACCTCCCCATCCGGGACGAGCTCCGCGGCAAGACCCCGTACGGCGCCCCGCAGCTGGACGTGCCCGTCCAGCTCAACACCAACGAGAACCCGTACGGGCTGCCCGAGCCGCTCGTCGCCCGCATCGCCGAGCGCGTGGCCGAGGCCGCCCGCACCCTCAACCGGTACCCCGACCGGGACGCCGTCGAACTGCGCACCGAGCTGGCCGCCTACCTCACCCGGACCGGCAAGCACCCGGTCGCGCAGGAGAACGTCTGGGCCGCCAACGGCTCCAACGAGGTCCTCCAGCAGCTGCTGCAGACCTTCGGCGGGCCCGGCCGCACCGCGATCGGCTTCGAGCCCTCGTACTCGATGCACGCGCTGATCGCGCGCGGCACCGGCACCGACTGGATCTCGGGGCCGCGCAACGAGGACTTCACCATCGACGTGGAGACGGCCGAGCAGGCGATCGCCGAGCACGCCCCCGACGTCGTCTTCATCACCTCCCCCAACAACCCCACGGGCACCGCGGTCGGGGCGGAGACGGTCCTGGCCCTCTACGAGGCGGCGCAGGCGGCCAAGCCGTCCCTCGTCATCGTGGACGAGGCCTACGTGGAGTTCAGCCACCGGGACTCGCTGCTGCCGCTGATCGAGGGCCGCCCGAACCTGGTGGTCTCCCGGACCATGTCCAAGGCCTTCGGCGCGGCCGGCCTGCGCCTGGGCTACCTGGCCGCGCACCCGGCCGTGGTCGACGCCGTACAGCTCGTACGCCTGCCGTACCACCTGTCGGCCGTCACCCAGGCGACCGCGCTGGCCGCCCTGGAATTCACCGACACCCTGCTCGGCTACGTCGAGCAGCTCAAGGCCGAGCGCGACCGCCTGGTCACCGAGCTGCGGGGGATCGGCTACGAGGTCACCGACTCCGACTCGAACTTCGTACAGTTCGGCCGGTTCGAGAACTCCCACACCGCCTGGCAGAAGATCCTCGACCAGGGTGTCCTGGTCCGGGACAACGGCGTACCGGGATGGCTGCGGGTCACCGCGGGCACCCCGGCCGAGAACGACGCGTTCCTGGAAGCGGTTCGCGCACTGAAGAAGGAGCAGCACGCATGAGCCGCATCGGACGGGTCGAACGGACCACGAAGGAGACCTCGGTCCTCGTCGAGATAAACCTCGACGGCACCGGCAAGGTCGACGTCTCGACGGGCGTGGGCTTCTACGACCACATGCTCGACCAGCTCGGCCGCCACGGCCTCTTCGACCTCACGGTCAAGACCGAGGGCGACCTGCACATCGACAGCCACCACACCATCGAGGACAGCGCCCTCGCGCTCGGCGCCGCCTTCAAGCAGGCCCTCGGCGACAAGGTCGGCATCTACCGCTTCGGCAACTGCACCGTGCCGCTCGACGAGTCCCTCGCGCAGGTGACCGTCGACCTGTCGGGCCGCCCGTACCTCGTGCACACCGAGCCCGAGAACATGGCGCCGATGATCGGCACGTACGACACGACGATGACCCGGCACATCTTCGAGTCCTTCGTCGCGCAGGCCCAGATCGCCCTGCACATCCACGTGCCGTACGGCCGCAACGCCCACCACATCGTGGAGTGCCAGTTCAAGGCGCTCGCCCGGGCCCTGCGCTACGCCGCCGAGTTCGACCCGCGCGCCGCCGGGATCCTGCCCTCCACGAAGGGCGCCCTCTAGCGTGAACGGGCTCAACACGATCCTGATCTTCCTCGGCCTCTTCCTGGCCGGTGGCGCGTATTCCTTCAAGAAACAGGACATCTCCACCTCCGTCGTCGTCCTGCTCGGCCTCGCCTCCGTGATGTGCCTGGTCGCCGGAGTGCTGCGGATCCAGGGAATTTGGGAGTGAGCACCTTGGCCCCCACCAAGAAGGTCGTGGTCTTCGACTACGGCTTCGGCAACGTCCGCTCCGCCGAGCGCGCCCTCGCGCGCGCCGGCGCGGACGTGGAGATCACCCGCGACTACGACAAGGCCATGGACGCCGACGGACTCCTCGTCCCCGGCGTCGGAGCCTTCTCCGCCTGCATGCAGGGGCTCAAGGACGCGCGCGGCGACTGGATCATCGGCCGCCGGCTCTCCGGCGGCCGCCCGGTCATGGGCATCTGCGTCGGCATGCAGATCCTCTTCGAGCGCGGCATCGAGCACGGCGTGGAGACCGAAGGCCTCGACGAGTGGCCCGGCACGGTCGGCCCGCTCCAGGCCCCGATCGTCCCCCACATGGGCTGGAACACCGTGGACGCCCCGGCCGACAGCCAGGCCTTCGCCGGCCTCGACGAGGACGCCCGCTTCTACTTCGTGCACTCCTACGCGGCCCACGACTGGTCGCTGGAAGTCACCAACCCGCTGATCAAGGCCCCCAAGGTCACCTGGGCCACGCACGGCGAGCGGTTCGTCGCGGCGGTGGAGAACGGGGCCCTGTGGGCCACCCAGTTCCACCCCGAGAAGTCCGGGGACGCCGGCGCCCAGCTCCTCACCAACTGGATCGAGACCCTCTGATGACGACGTCGAAGAAGCTCGAACTGCTCCCCGCCGTCGACGTCCGCGACGGCCAGGCCGTCCGGCTCGTGCACGGCGTGTCCGGCAGCGAGACCTCCTACGGCTCCCCGCTCCAGGCCGCCCTGGCCTGGCAGTCCGCCGGCGCCGAATGGCTGCACCTGGTCGACCTCGACGCCGCCTTCGGCACCGGTGACAACCGCGCGCTCGTCGCGGAGATCACCGGCGCCATGGACATCAAGGTCGAGCTGTCCGGCGGCATCCGCGACGACGCCACGCTCGCCGCGGCCCTCGCCACCGGCTGCACCCGCGTCAACCTCGGCACCGCCGCCCTGGAGACCCCCGAGTGGGCCGCCAAGGCCATCGCCGAGCACGGCGACAAGATCGCTGTCGGCCTCGACGTGCGCGGCACCACCCTCAAGGGCCGCGGCTGGACCAGCGAGGGCGGGGACCTCTACGAGACCCTCGCGCGCCTGGACTCCGAAGGCTGCGCCCGGTACGTCGTCACCGACATCGGCAAGGACGGCACCCTCACCGGCCCCAACCTGGAGCTGCTGACCAACGTCTGCGCCGCCACCGACCGGCCCGTCGTCGCCTCCGGCGGCATCTCCTCCCTCGACGACCTGCGCGCACTGGCCGGGCTCGTCGGGGCCGGCGTCGAGGGCGCCATCGTAGGCAAGGCCCTGTACGCCAAGGCGTTCACGCTCGAAGAAGCCCTGAAGGTGGTCTCCGCATGAGTTCTGAGAACAACTCCGCCGTCCGCCGCATCTCCTCCGGCGGCCCCTACGAGGACGTCCTCGGCTACTCCCGCGCCGTGCAGCTCCCCAATGGCCTCGTCCTGGTCTCCGGCTGCACCGGGGCCGACGCGGGCGGCCCGTACGACCAGACGATGAAGGCCTTCAGCGTGGCCTTCGCCGCCCTGGAGCAGGCCGGGCTCGGCCCCGAGCACGTGGTCCGCACCCGCATGTACCTCACGCACGCCCGTGACGTGGACGAGGTCGGCCGCGCCCACAGCGAGCTCTTCGACAAGGTCCGCCCCGCCTCGACGCTCCTCATCGTCAACGGGTTCGTCGACCCGAGCATGGTCGTCGAGGTCGAGGTCGAGGCCTTCGGCCCCGTCGGGGGAGGCGCGGAATGACCCTCGCCGTACGGGTGATCCCCTGCCTGGACGTGGACAACGGCCGCGTGGTCAAGGGAGTCAATTTCCAGAACCTGCGCGACGCCGGCGACCCCGTCGAGATGGCCAAGCTCTACGACGCCGAAGGCGCCGACGAGCTGACCTTCCTCGACATCACCGCCTCCTCCGGCAACCGGGAGACGACCTACGACGTGGTGCGCCGCACCGCCGAACAGGTCTTCATCCCGCTGACCGTGGGCGGCGGCGTCCGCACCGCCGACGACGTGGACAAGCTGCTGCGGGCCGGCGCCGACAAGGTCGGCGTGAACACCGCCGCCATCGCCCGCCCCGAACTCATCCAGGAGATCGCGGAACGCTTCGGCCGGCAGGTATTGGTCCTGTCCGTCGACGCGCGCCGCACCACCTCCGGCTCCTTCGAGGTGACCACCCACGGCGGCCGGCAGAGCGCCGGCATCGACGCCGTCGAGTGGGCACACCGGGCGGCCGAGCTGGGCGCCGGGGAAATCCTGTTGAACTCGATGGACGCCGACGGTACCAAGGACGGCTACGACACCGAGATGATCGCGGCCGTGCGCAAGCACGTCACGGTCCCGGTGATCGCCTCGGGCGGCGCGGGCAGGCTCGCGCACTTCCCGCCGGCGATCGCGGCGGGCGCCGACGCGGTGCTCGCGGCGTCCGTGTTCCACTTCGGCGACCTGCGCATCGGCCAGGTCAAGGACGCGCTGAGGGAAGCGGGCCACCCGGTCCGCTGAGGCCTGCTTCGCCCGTGGGGGGCCCGCAGTGAACGCGAACGTGTGGCGGGACGGCAACGTCCTGCGCTGGCTGGCCGCCTACGGGGCTTCGCTCGTCGGGGACGGGGTCTACTTCCTCGCCCTCGGCTGGGCGGCCGCCCAGGCGGCCGGACCGGCCGAGGTCGGCCTGGTCATGGCGGTCGGCGCGATACCGAGGGCGCTCCTCATGCTGGGCGGCGGGGTGATCGCCGACCGCTTCGGACCCCGGCTGGTGGTGATCTCCTCCGACGCGGTGCGGTGCGCCGTCGTCCTGGCCCTGGCGCTCGTCCTCGCCCTCGGCTCCCCGGGCCTGTGGGTCCTCGTCCTCGTCGCCCTGGTCTTCGGCATCGTGGACGCGCTGTTCATGCCGGCCGTCGGCGCGCTGCCGCCGAGGATCGCCGGCCCCGGGCAGCTGGTACGGGTCCAGGGGCTGCGCAGCCTCGCCGAACGCGTCGGGCACACCGCCGGGCCGCCGGTGGCGGGGCTGGCGATGGGGCTCGGCGGGCCGGCGTCGGCCTTCGCGGTGGCGGCGGCGCTGTTCGGGGTCTCGCTGGTGCTGCTGATGGCGGTACGGATCGCCCCGCTGCCGGCTCCGGCCGCGGCCTCCCCCTCGGGGGAGAGCCCCTGGCGGCAGCTCCGCTCCGGACTCGGCTACATCCGGCGGCACGGGCTGATCGGGCCCCTCGTCCTGTCCGGGGCGCTGAGCCAGCTGGGCACCTCCGCGCCGCTGACCCTGGGGCTGATCCTCGTCTCCGAGGAGCGCGGGTGGGGGCCCGGCGGGGTCGGCTGGATCATCGGCGGGATGGGTCTGGGCGCGGCGTCGAGCGCGCTGCTGCTCACCCTGATCCCGAAGTTCCCCCGGGCCGGGGCCATCCAGAACCTCACCCTCATCGTCGGCTCGGCCGGCATCGGCGGGCTGGTCCTGGCGCCGAGCCTGCCGGTGGCCGTGGGGCTGGCGGTGCTGACGGGGCTCGTCTGCGGGATCTGCGGCGGCCTGGCCATCGCCCTCATCCAGACCGCCACGGATCCCTCGTACCTGGGCCGGGTCAGCTCGGTCATGGCCTTCACGGCGGTCGGCCTGGCCCCGCTGGCCTATCCCGTCTTCGGCCTCGCCGCCGACCTGTGGGGGGTCACCCCGGTGTTCCTGGCGGGCGGAGCGGTGAGCATGGCCGGAGCGATAGTCGGCACCTCGGCCCCCGCGGTCCGCCGAGCGGAACTCGCCCTGGCCTGACCCTGCGGGGCCGTCCCCGACCCGCCCTTCCACCGTTCCCCGGGCTCCGCCCGGACCCCCCTGGGGCTCCGCCCCAGACCCCGCGCCTCAAACGCCGGCGAGGCTGGATGTGGCCGGCGCCGCAGCCAAGACCAGCCCCTCCGGCGTTTGAGGAGCGGGGGTCCGGGGGCCGGCCCCCGGCAACGGCGCCGCACGCGGCAACGGGTCCGGGGCGGAGCCCCGGGGAACGGGCGAAGGGCGGGTAGGGGACCCAGCCCCCGCAGGGCCGAGCCAGCCGCACCCGCCCACCGGCACCCACGCCAGACGGCAGTGGCGCCCGCGCCGACCAGCCACCGCCGGACGGAGTCCGGCGCAGCGGCGCGAAGCCGGGGAGGCCCGCCAGGGCCGAGCCGCGCGAGCGGCGCAAAAAAAATTCAAATGCCGAGCTGGGTCACCGTGAGCTTGGCGACCGCCTCCTTCGGGCCGTCCAGTTCCACCGCGGCAGCGTCCTGGCGGCCGAAGCAGAAGAGCGTCAGCTCACCCGGCTCGCCCGTGACCGTCACCACCGGCGCCCCCTTGTGGGCCACCGCCGTCTGGCCGTTCGGGCGGCGCAGGACCAGGCCCACGGGGGAGCGGCGGCCCGTGAGGCGGGCGAGCCTTTCCAGGCGGGACCAGAGGGAGTCGGAGAAGACCGGGTCCAGCACCCGCGGGGACCAGTCCGGCTGGGCGCGCCGGACGTCCTCCGCGTGGACGTAGAACTCCACCGCGTTCGCCGCCTCGTCGATCTGCTTCAGGGAGTAGACGGACATCTTCGGCGGGCCCGTGCGGATCAACTGGATGAGTTCCTCGTACGGCTTGGCCGTGTACTCCTCCATCGCCTTGTCCAGGCGGGCCTTCAGCACGTTCAGCAGCAGTCCGCCCGCCGCGTCCGGGCGACGCTCCCGGACCACCACGTGCGCGGCGAGCTCCCGCGTCCGCCAGCCGTCGCACAGCGTCGGCGCCTCCGGGCCGGCGGACTCCAACAGGTCGGCCAGCAGCAGTCGTTCACGCTTCGCATGGGTAGACATGCGGGCCAGCCTACGGCTGGAACCCGCCCCGTGCCTGCCCATCAGGCGGACAGGGATCCTTGATCGTCCCCCGGGCCCGGCACAATGGCCCCATGAGTACGTCCTCCCTCGATCCCGCCATCGCCGCCCGCCTCAAGCGCTCCGCGGACGGTCTGGTCCCGGCCATCGCCCAGCAGTACGACACCGGTGAGGTGCTCATGCTCGGCTGGATGGACGACGAGGCCCTGCACCGCACCCTGACCACCGGCCGTTGCACGTACTGGTCGCGCAGCCGTCAGGAGTACTGGGTGAAGGGGGACACTTCCGGCCACTTCCAGCACGTGAAGTCCGTCGCGCTCGACTGCGACGCCGACACCGTGCTCGTCAAGGTGGACCAGGTCGGCGCGGCCTGCCACACCGGTGCCCGGACGTGTTTCGATGCCGACGTCCTCCCCCTGGCCGGTCCCTCCGGCCCCACCGCCGAAGCCGAATAGCCGAAGCCGATCACAAGTAAGGTCCCACGCCATGGATCTTGAGACGTTCCGCAAGCTCGCGGCCGACCGCCGCGTCATCCCCGTCAGCCGCAAGCTGCTGGCGGACGGGGACACGCCCGTCGGGCTCTACCGCAAGCTGGCCGCAGAACGCCCCGGGACGTTCCTCCTGGAGTCCGCCGAGAACGGCCGCTCCTGGTCGCGCTACTCCTTCGTCGGCGTCCGCAGCGCCTCCACCCTCACGGTCCGGGACGGTCAGGCCCACTGGATCGGCACCCCGCCCGTCGGCGTCCCGACCTCCGGCGACCCGCTGGAGGCCCTGCGCCGGACCGTGGAGGCCCTGCACACCCCCCGGGACCTGGCGTCCGGCATGCCGCCCTTCACCGGCGGCATGGTCGGCTACCTCGGCTACGACATCGTGCGCCGCCTGGAGCGCATCGGCGAGCACACCCGGGACGACCTCGAGCTCCCCGAGCTGACCATGCTGCTCACCTCCGACCTGGCGGTCCTGGACCACTGGGACGGAACCGTCCAGCTCATCGCCAACGCCATCAACCACAACGACCTCGCGGCGGGCGTGGACGAGGCGTACGCGGACGCGGTGGCCCGCCTCGACGCCATGGAGGCCGACCTCGCGCGGCCCGCCCCGTACCAGCCGATGCCGCTGCCCGACTCCGAGCTGCCGGAGTACTCGGCCCTGTGGGGCGGCGAGAAGTACCAGGCCGCCGTGGAGGACGTGAAGGAGCGGATCCGGGCCGGCGAGGCCTTCCAGGTGGTGCCCTCGCAGCGGTTCGAGACCCCGTGCAGCGCCTCCGCGCTCGACGTGTACCGGGTCCTGCGGGCCACCAACCCCTCCCCGTACATGTACCTCTTCCGCTTCGAGAACGGCTTCGACGTCGTCGGGTCCAGCCCCGAGGCGCTGGTCAAGGTCGAGGACGGGCGGGCCATGGTCCACCCGATCGCCGGCACCCGGCACCGGGGCGCCACCCCGCAGCAGGACAACGAGCTCGCCGACGAGCTGCTGGCCGACCCCAAGGAGCGCGCCGAGCACCTCATGCTCGTCGACCTCGGCCGCAACGACCTCGGCCGGGTCTGCGAGCCGGGTTCGGTGGAGGTCGTCGACTTCATGAGCATCGAGCGGTACTCGCACGTCATGCACATCGTCTCCACCGTCACCGGGCGGGTCGCCGAGGGCAGGACCGCCTTCGACGTGCTCACCGCCTGCTTCCCGGCGGGCACCCTGTCCGGGGCGCCCAAGCCGCGCGCCATGCAGATCATCGAGGAGCTGGAGCCCACCCGCCGCGGGCTGTACGGCGGCTGCGTCGGCTACCTCGACTTCGCCGGGGACTCCGACACCGCCATCGCGATCCGCACCGCGCTGCTGCGCGACGGGAAGGCGTACGTGCAGGCAGGCGCGGGTGTCGTCGCCGACTCGGTGCCCGAGCTGGAGGACGCGGAGTGCCGCAACAAGGCCGCCGCGGTGCTCCGCGCGGTCGCGGCGGCGAACCGCCTCCACGGCGCCTGAGCCCGTAGGGGATAGTGGGGTACGTGAGTGCCGTACCCCCGCCCCGAACCGAACACGCCGATGCCGCCGAGACCGGGGCCCCCTCGGGCCGCGGCGGCCGCCGCAGCGTGGCCGTCGCCCTGCTGCTCGGCGCGCTCGGCGCCACCGTCGTCCTGCTCGCCTCCGGCCGCGTCTGGGCCCGGGGCGTCGCCGCCGTCGGCGGCGGCTCGCTGCCGGTGACCGCCGACGGGCGGGCCGTCACCGGCCTGCCCGCCGCCCTGGCCATCGTGGGGCTCGCCGCCCTGGTCGCCGTCTTCGCCGTCCGCGGCCGGAGCCGGCTGCTGGTCTCGGCGCTGCTCGCGCTGAGCGGCCTGGGTGCGGCCCTGGCCGCCCTGGCCAACGCCGACGGGCGCAGCGCACTGGACGCGGAGGCGGCCCGTACGACGGCCGACACGGCGGCCCAGGTGGCCGGCCTGACCCATACGGCATGGCCCTACGTGACGGCGGCCGGCGGGGCGCTGATCCTGCTGGCGGGACTGCTCGCGCTGCGCTTCGGGCGCGCCTGGCCCGCGATGGGCGGGCGCTACGAGCGCGACGGCAGCCCGCGCCCCCGCAAGGCGGCCGTGGTGGACCCGGACCGGCCCGAGGACCTGTGGAAGGCCCTGGACCGGGGCGAGGACCCGACGGGTCCCGATCCGACCCCGTGAACGAGGCCGTCCGCCGGTGCGGGACAATGACCATCGAGCGTTCGACACAGCATGTGCGGCGTGCGACAGAGCACACCCGAGTACGAGGAGCAACTCATGGCGGGCACTAGCCACGGACACACCCCGGCCGCCTGGACCGGTGTCATCATCGCAGTCATCGGTTTCTGCATCTCCGGCGCCTTCATGGTCCTGGCGAACCCGCTGGGCTTCTACGCGGGCCTCGTCGTCGTCGTCATCGGCGGTGTCGTGGGCATGGCGATGAAGGCCGCGGGCATGGGCGCGCCGAAGGCCGCGCACAAGGACCTGTCCGAGGTCATCGCCGCGAACCGCGTCGCCGCGAAGGTCTGACCGGGCGGTAGCGCACACGCGGGTTTTCGAAAGGCGCGGCCCTGTCGGGCTGCGCCTTTTGTCATGAGCGGAGAGAATCAGCGGGTGGACGCCTCCTCTGGAACGACCGACCTCGCGCCGCCTCCCGCGCCCGCGCCCGTATCCCGGGCCGGCCGGCTGGCGCGTCCGGCGCTCGTGCTGGGTGCGGCCGCCGCGGCCCTCGCGTACGTGGGGACCGTGGATCCGAACGAGCCGGGCCACTATCCGGTCTGCCCGCTGTTCCGGCTGACGGGGGTCCTGTGCCCCGGCTGCGGAGGGCTGCGCAGCGCCCACGCGTTCGCCCATGGCGATCTCGTGACAGCTATCGGGGCAAATGCCATGGCGGTCGCCGGCTACTTCTTCTTCGCCGGTTTCATGGTCCTGTGGCTGGTTCGGGCCTATCGGGGGGTGGCGTCCCCGAAGCTCGTCGTACGGCCGTTGTACTGGTGGGCGCTGGGCGTGGTGGCCGTCGTCTTCTCCGTTGTCCGGAACCTGCCCATGGGCTCCTTCCTGGCCCCCTGAGGCCCGGCAGAAGCAACGATTCCGGATGTCCACTTAATGGGACGCCGTCAACCGCGTGCGGAGGGCAAGGCGTCCTGCGGATACCATTTGAACTGCTGACCTTGCAGTTGTACGTGTCTGCAAGGCGGCCGACCGTCATCGACCCGGAAGGGGGCCGCTCGCGTGAGTGTGCTCGACGAGATCATCGAAGGGGTCCGCGAAGACCTTGCCGAACGGCAGGCTCGCGTCAGCCTCGACGAGCTCAAGGAGCGTGCCGCCAAGGCGCCCCAGGCCAAGGACGGCGTCGCTGCCCTGCGCGGCGACAGCGTCAAGGTGATCTGCGAGGTCAAGCGTTCCAGCCCCTCCAAGGGTGCGCTGGCCGCCATCGCCGATCCGGCCGGGCTCGCCGCCGACTACGAAGCGGGCGGTGCGGCGGTCATTTCCGTCCTCACCGAGCAGCGTCGTTTCGGTGGCTCGCTGGCCGACCTGGAGGCCGTCCGCGCCCGCGTGGACATCCCGATCCTGCGCAAGGACTTCATCGTCACGGCGTACCAGCTGTGGGAGGCCCGCGCCTACGGCGCCGACCTCGTGCTGCTGATCGTCGCGGCCCTGGAGCAGGAGGCCCTCGTCTCCCTCATCGAGCGGGCCGAGTCCATCGGCCTCACCCCGCTCGTCGAGGTCCACGACGAGGAGGAGATCGAGCGTGCGGTCGCGGCGGGCGCCAAGATCATCGGCGTCAACGCCCGCAACCTGAAGGACCTCAAGGTCGACCGCTCCACCTTCGAGCGGATCGTCGGCGAGATCCCGGCCCACATCGTCAAGGTTGCCGAGTCCGGCATCCGCGGGCCGCACGACCTGATCGCCTACGCGAACGAGGGCGCGGACGCCGTCCTCGTCGGGGAGTCCCTGGTGACCGGCCGCGACCCGAAGGCGGCCGTGGCCGACCTCGTCGCCGCCGGCGCCCACCCCGCCCTGCGCCACGGGCGGAGCTGACCCGTCCCCATGGCCCGAAACCGCCCCTCCGTCCGCACCCGACCGGGCTCCGGCCTGGCCGGTGTGCCGACGGCGCACGCGCCCCTGGCGCGCGGCTGCCGCCCTCGCGGCTGCCGCGCCCCGGCCCGGCGCGTGCGCGGGCGGCGGGTCCGGTACGTGATCGGCTCCGAGCCCGGTCAGGTCAACGGCATGCGATGGCGCCCCGGAGCCGCGTCGTAACGAGGACCGCCGCACGCGGTGTACGTCGTACACCGCCTGCTTCGGCGTCCCCCTCCACGGTCCGCCACCCCGAGCCGCCGGCTCCGGGGCGGACCGCTCCGCACCGTCGTACGGCATGCCCCAGCGGGGTGTGCGCGTCCGGGGCGGACGGCGCAATACGGTGAAGACATCCGCGTCGCATCCGTAGGAGTACCTGGGCATGTCCAGCGCCAGCAGTTTCTTCATCCCGGACCCCGAGGGTCACATCCCGAACGCCGAGGGCTACTTCGGCGACTTCGGCGGCAAGTTCATCCCGGAGGCGCTCGTCGCCGCCGTGGACGAGGTCGCCGTCGAGTACGAGAAGGCCAAGGGCGACCCGGCCTTCGCGGCCGAGCTCGACGACCTGATGGTCAACTACACCGGCCGCCCCAGCTCCCTCACCGAGGTGCCCCGGTTCGCCGAGCACGCGGGCGGGGCGCGGATCTTCCTCAAGCGCGAGGACCTGAACCACACCGGCTCGCACAAGATCAACAACGTGCTGGGCCAGGCGCTGCTCACCAAGCGCATGGGCAAGACCCGCGTCATCGCCGAGACCGGCGCCGGCCAGCACGGCGTGGCCACCGCCACCGCCTGCGCCCTGTTCGGCCTCGAGTGCACCATCTACATGGGTGAGATCGACACCCAGCGCCAGGCCCTGAACGTGGCCCGGATGCGGATGCTGGGCGCCGAGGTCATCGCGGTGAAGTCCGGTTCGCGGACCCTGAAGGACGCCATCAACGAGGCGTTCCGCGACTGGGTCGCCAACGTGGACCGCACCCACTACCTCTTCGGCACGGTCGCCGGACCCCACCCCTTCCCGGCGATGGTCCGCGACTTCCACCGCGTCATCGGCGTCGAGGCCCGCCGCCAGATCCTGGAGCGCGCCGGCCGCCTGCCCGACGCAGTCGCGGCGTGCGTGGGCGGCGGATCGAACGCGATCGGCCTGTTCCACGCCTTCATCCCGGACACCGACGTCCGCCTGGTCGGCTTCGAGCCCGCCGGGCACGGCGTGGAGACCGGCGAGCACGCGGCCACGCTGACCGCGGGCGAGCCCGGCATCCTGCACGGATCGCGCTCCTACGTCCTGCAGGACGAGGAGGGCCAGATCACCGAGCCGTACTCCATCTCGGCCGGTCTGGACTACCCGGGCATCGGCCCGGAGCACTCGTACCTCAAGGACGCCGGCCGGGCCGAGTACCGCGCGGTCACCGACGACCAGGCGATGCAGGCCCTGCGGCTGCTCTCGCGCACCGAGGGCATCATCCCGGCCATCGAGTCGGCGCACGCCCTCGCGGGCGCCCTGGACCTCGGCAAGGAGCTCGGCAAGGACGGGCTGCTCGTCGTCAACCTGTCCGGCCGCGGCGACAAGGACATGGACACCGCCGCCCGCTACTTCAACCTGTACGACGCCGAGACCACCGGCAGCACCGAGGGGGAGACCAAGTGAGCGGCAACATCGAACTCCTCTCGGCCACCCTCGCCAAGGCGAAGTCCGAGGACCGCGCGGCCCTCGTCGCCTACCTCCCGGCCGGCTTCCCGACCGTGGACGGTGCCATCGAGGCCGTCAAGGCCGTCATCGCCGGCGGCGCGGACGTGGTCGAGATCGGCCTCCCGCACAGCGACCCGGTCCTGGACGGCGCCATCATCCAGACCGCCGACGACATCGCCCTGCGCGGCGGGGTCAAGATCGCGGACACCCTGCGCACCGTCCGCGAGGCGCACGAGGCGACCGGCGCCCCGATCCTCGTCATGACGTACTGGAACCCCATCGACCGCTACGGCGTCGAGCGGTTCACCGCGGAGCTCGCCGAGGCCGGCGGCGCGGGCTGCATCCTGCCCGACCTGCCGGTCCAGGAGTCCGCGCTGTGGCGCGAGCACGCGGCCAAGCACGGTCTGGCGACCGTCTTCGTCGTGGCTCCCAGCAGCAAGGACGAACGCCTCGCCACCATCACCGCGGCCGGCTCCGGCTTCGTCTACGCCGCGTCCCTGATGGGCGTCACCGGCACCCGCGAGTCGGTCGGCAACCAGGCGGCCGACCTGGTCCGCCGCACCCGCGCCACCAGCGACCTGCCGGTCTGCGTGGGACTGGGCGTCTCCAACGCCGCCCAGGCCAAGGAGGTCGCGGGCTTCGCCGACGGGGTCATCGTCGGCTCGGCCTTCGTGAAGCTGCTGCTCGACGCGCCGGACCTGCCCGCAGGGCTGGCCGCCGTGAAGGCACTGGCGGGCGAGCTCGCCGCGGGCGTGCGCCGGAGCTGACGGGCGTGCGCCGGAGCTGAACGGGCGGCGCGTTCGATCGGGCAGCCGGACCCCTGAACGGGTTCTGTAGCCCGATCGGGTGGAAGTGGGGGCAGGGAGGCACGAGAGTGCCTCCCTGCTTCGTTTGGCCGAACGTGAGCGACATGAACGACGGTGCGAACCGCGATGCGACCAAACGATCGGCCCGCGAGCGACTCCAGCTGGAGCGCGAGAAGCAGAAGGCGAGGGACAAGCGCAGGCGCACCCTCGTCGTCTCGGCGGCGGTGGTCGGCGTGCTCGGACTGGCGGCCGTCGTCGGCCTGATCGCGGCCAACGCCGGCAAGGGCGGATCCTCCGCCAAGGGCGGCCCGCTGGTCGCCCCGTCCGGGGCCACCGGCAAGGACGCGCTCGCCATCCAGACCGGCAAGGGCGAGGCCCCCTCCACGCTGACCGTGTGGGAGGACTTCCGCTGCCCCGCCTGCAAGGCCTTCGAGACCAACTACCGGGACACGATCCACGAGCTCGAGGCCAAGGGCCTCCTCAAGGTCGAGTACCACCTCGTCACCCTCATCGACGGGAACATGGGCGGCAGCGGCTCGCTCAAGAGCGCCAACGCGGCGGCCTGCGCCCAGGACGCCGGGAAGTTCGCCCCGTACCACGACGTGCTCTTCGACAACCAGCCGGAGGAGACCGACGACGCCTACGGCAAGAACGCCAAGCTGCTGGAGCTCGCCGGGAAGGTCGACGGACTGGACACCCCCGCCTTCCGCACCTGCGTCGAGGACGGTACGCACGACAGCTGGGTGAACAAGTCGCAGGACGCCTTCCGCACCGGCAAGTTCCGCGGGACCCCGACCGTGCTGCTCGACGGCAAGGACATCTTCGGGGACCAGGCCAACCCGCTGACCCCGCAGAAGCTGAAGGAGACGGTGGAGGCGGCCGGCAAGAGCGGCCCCGGCGCCGCGAAGGCCTCCCCGTCGGCGTCCGGGTCGCCGTCGGCCAAGGGCTCGGCCTCGCCGTCGGCCTCCGCGCAGGGCTCGGGGAAGGCCTCCTCCGGCCGGTCGGCCACGCCTTCGGCCTCCTCCGCGGGCGCCTCCGCGGCCCCGTCGGCACGCTCGGCGGGGCGGTCTTCCAGCGGCGCTCCGGGCTCCGCCGACGCCTCCGGGGAGCATGCAGGGATGCCCATGGGGCACTGACGGCCGTCTCGATTCGGCAGCAGCTTGCCGGGCGGGTTGCGGTCACCACCGTCCGGCAAGGTAGCGTCGGGTCTTGCCATGAACCTTGCCTTCATTCCCAGTCCGTCGACGGGCGTGCTCCATCTCGGACCGATCCCGCTGCGCGGCTACGCGTTCTGCATCATCATCGGCGTCTTCGTCGCCGTCTGGCTCGGCAACAAGCGCTGGGTCGCGCGCGGCGGTAAGCCGGGCACGGTCGCGGACATCGCCGTGTGGGCCGTGCCGTTCGGCCTGGTCGGCGGTCGCCTCTACCACGTGATCACCGACTACCAGCTCTACTTCGGCGAGGGCCGCGACTGGGTCGACGCCTTCAAGATCTGGGAGGGCGGCCTCGGCATCTGGGGCGCCATCGCGCTGGGCGCGGTCGGTGCCTGGATCGGCTGTCGCCGGCGCGGCATCCCGCTGCCGGCCTGGGCCGACGCCCTGGCCCCCGGCATCGCGCTGGCCCAGGCCTGCGGACGCTGGGGCAACTGGTTCAACCAGGAGCTGTACGGCCGCGCCACCGACCTGCCGTGGGCGGTGGAGATCACCGACGGCCCGAACCGGGTCGCCGGGACCTACCACCCGACCTTCCTCTACGAGTCCCTCTGGTGCATCGGTGTCGCCCTGCTGGTGATCTGGGCCGACCGCCGCTTCAAGCTCGGACACGGGCGGGCGTTCGCGCTGTACGTCGCCGCGTACTGCGCGGGGCGCGGCTGGATCGAGTACATGCGGGTCGACGAGGCCCACCACATCCTCGGCCTGCGGCTCAACGTCTGGACCGCGATCGTCGTCTTCGTGCTCGCCGTGGTCTACCTGGTCCTGTCGGCGAAGCTGCGGCCGGGCCGCGAGGAGGTCGTCGAGCCGGGCGCTGACGCCGTGGCCGGCGCCGAGGACGGGGACACCCCGGCCGGCGAGGCCAAGGCCGACGACAAGGCCAAGGCCGAGGTGAAGGCAAAGGCTGCCGACGAGGCGAAGGCCGGGGCCAAGGGCGAGCCCACGGGCGAAGCCGCGGACAAGGCCGACACCGAGGCGGCTGCCGAAGGCAAGGACGCCGACGGCAAGGACAAGGAAAAGGCCGAAGCCGAGGCCCCCGGGGCCAAGAAGCTCTGACCGGAGCAACGGTCGAACGGGAGGGGCGCCGCGCACACCGCGCGGCGCCCCTCCCGTTCCGCGTTCACCGGCGCGGCAGCCGCGTGATCACCCCGCGCAGCAGGTGGACGTACGGACTCCAGCGCGCGGGCCGCGCGACCGTACCGGAGCAGGCCAGCTCCGCGCGGTCCAGGGCGTCCTCGGCGAGCGCGTCGTGCAGCCACCGGAACACCAGCGGCCAGCTGACCCGCGCCGGACCGTGCACGGTCATCGCGAGGGTGTGGCGCAGCAGCGTGCGCTCCCCGTCCTCCAGCGGGTGGACGGTGAACTCGTGGTAGCCGTCGAAACCGCGCGGGCCGGTGAACTCGAAGCGGGCGCGCACCCCCGGCTCGTAGGCCGACACGGTGTACCGGATCGGCCCGTGGCCGCCCCTCGCTCCGGCCGAAAGAGACGGGTCGAGCCGCATCGCCGGCCAGCTCGCGTACGGCCAGAGCCGGTCTTCGGCCCCGGAGGCCAGCGAGTCGACCAGTCCGCCGACCCGCTCCCCGTCCGCCTGCAGGATCCTCTCGTGCACGTTCAGTACTGCCATCGGAACACCCCCGACTCAGCGCGCCAGCGCTTCGTTGATCAGGAGGGTACCGGTGCGTCCCGGCGGGACAGGGTCATGATCCGTTCGGCGCCGGCCAGCATCGCCGGGTCGACGAAGCGGCCGTCGGGGAGGGCCACCGCGCCCGGGGTGCGGCGGGCCGCGGCCACGATCTCCGCGGCGGCGCTGACCTCCGCCGGGCCGGGCAGGTAGGCCCGCTCGATCACCGGGAGCTGGCGCGGGTGGATCGCCGCGCGGCCCAGGAAGCCGAGGGCCCGGCCCCGGGCGCAGGAGGCCGCCAGCGCCTCCAGGTCCCGGATGTCGGGGAACACCGACTGGGCCGGCGGCGCGAGCCCGGCCGCGCGGGCCGCGACGACCACCCGGGAGCGCGGCCAGTCCAGGCCGGACTCCGAGGTGACGCCCAGGTCGGCCCGCAGGTCGGCCTCGCCCAGGGACAGGCCGCGCAGGGCGGGGTGCGCGCGGGCGATCTCGTAGGCCCGTTCCACGCCGATCGCCGATTCCAGCAGGGCGTACAGGGCCACCGTCCCGGCGGTGCGGTCGGCGGTGGCGGTGATCTGCTCGGGCGAGGAGATCTTGGGCAGGCGCAGCCCGGCCAGGCCGTGCAGCCCGCCGAGGGCGCTGAGGTCGGCGCCGCCCCAGGGCGATTCCAGGGCGTTGACGCGGACGTGGACCGGCACCGGGTGGCGGTCGCCGAGCAGGTCGGCGGTGGCGTGGCGGGCGTACTCCTTGCGGGAGGCCGACACCGCGTCCTCCAGGTCCACGATGACGGCGTCGGCCCCGGCGTGCAGGGCCTTGGACACCACCTCCGGCCGGTCGCCGGGTACGTAGAGCCAGGTCAGGATCACAGGGCGCCTTCCGTGCGGAGAGCGGTGATCTCGGCCGGGGAGAGGCCGATCTCGGCGAGGACGGCGTCGGTGTCCGCGCCGTGCGGGCGGCCCGCCCAGCGGATGGAGCCCGGGGTCTCCGAGAGCCGGAAGAGGACGTTCTGCATGCGGATCGGGCCCAGCTCCGGGTCCTCGACCTCGGTGATCGTGTCCAGGGCCGCGTACTGCGGATCGGCCATGACGTCCCGTACGTCGTGGACCAGCGCCACCGCGGCCTCGGCCTCCTCGAAGGCGGCCGTCACCTCGTCCGCCTTGTGGCGGGCGATCCAGCCGCCGACCGCCTCGTCGAGCACGTCCGCGTGAGCGGCCCGTCCGGAACCCGAGGCGAACCACGGCTCGGAGATCAGCTCCGGCCGGCCCACCAGCCGCATCACGCGCTCGGCGATGGACTGGGCGGAGGTGGAGACCGCCAGCCAGCGGCCGTCCAGGCTGCGGTAGGTGTTGCGGGGCGCGTTGTTGGTGGAGCGGTTGCCGGTGCGCGGCTGGACGTAGCCGAGCTGGTCGTACCAGAGCGGGTGCGGCCCGAGGACCGTCAGGATCGGCTCGATGATCGCCAGGTCCACCACCTGCCCGTGCCCGGTGCGGTCGCGGCCGGCGAGCGCCGCCATCACGGCGTACGCGGTGGTCAGCGCGGCGATCGAGTCCGCGAGCCCGAAGGGCGGCAGGGTCGGCGGCCCCTCCGGCTCCCCGGTGATTGCGGCGAAGCCGCTCATCGCCTCCGCGAGGGTGCCGAAGCCGGGGCGGTGGGAGTACGGGCCCTCCTGGCCGAAGGCCGTCACGCGGGTCAGGACCAGCCGCGGGTTGGCGGCGGACAGCTCGGGCCAGCCCAGGCCCCAGCGCTCCAGCGTCCCGGGGCGGAAGTTCTCGATCACGACGTCGGCGGTGGCGGCCAGCCGCAGCAGGGTGTCCCGGCCGCCGGGGGTGGAGAGATCGAGGGTCATCGTCCGCTTGTTGCGGCCGAGCAGCTTCCACCAGAGGCCGATGCCGTCCTTGGCGGGGCCGTGGCCGCGGGAGGGGTCGGGGCGGGTCGGGTGCTCCACCTTGACGACCTCGGCGCCGAAGTCGCCGAGGAGGGTGGCGGCGAGGGGACCGGCGAAAAGGGTGGCGAGGTCGAGGACGCGGAGTCCTTGCAGGGGCGGGGCGGTGCCGGTGGGGGTCACGAGGTGGCTCCGGAGTGGGCGAAGGCGTCGGTCTCGGCGCGGGTCGGCATCGAGTCCTGGGCTCCGGGACGCTGCACGGACAGGGCGGCGGCGCACGAGGCCCAGGCGAGGGCTTCGCGCATCGGCCGGCCCTCGCCCAGGGCCACGGCGAGCGCCCCGACGAAGGTGTCCCCGGCGGCGGTGGTGTCCACGGCCCGTACGCGCGGCGCGGGCACGGTCAGGGGCTCGCGGTCGCGGGCGGCGTACAGGACCCCGGCGGCGCCGAGGGTGACGACCACCTCCGGCACGTCCTGGAGCAGCGCCGCCGCGGCCTGGTGGACGTCGGTGAGGCCGGTGAGGGCGGCGGCCTCGTGCTCGTTGGGCACCAGCAGATCGGTCGCGGCCAGGAGTTCGGGCGGCAGCGGCTGGGCGGGGGCCGGGGTGAGGATGGTCCGGACACCGTGGGCGCGGGCCGCGAGGGCGCCGGCCAGCACGGCCTCCAGGGGCAGTTCGAGCTGCAGGAGCAGGGAGTCGGCGGCCCCGATGCGGGCGTCGTCGCCCGGTTCCAGGGCGGTGACGCGGGCGTTGGCGCCCGGGATGACGATGATGCTGTTGCCGCCCTCGTCGTCCACGGTGATGTGCGCGGTGCCGCTGGCGCCCTCGACGGTGCGCAGGGCCGCCGTCCCGACCCCGGAGCCGGCGAGTGCGGAACGCAGCCGTACGCCGAACTCGTCGGCCCCGACCGCGCCGATCATCACCACCTCCGCGCCCGAACGGGCGGCGGCGACGGCCTGGTTGGCGCCCTTGCCGCCGGGCACGGTGCGGAAGGCGCGGCCGGTGACGGTCTCCCCGAGGCGGGGCGCCTTGGCCACGTAGGCCACGAGGTCCATGTTGGTACTGCCGAGCACGGCGATGGCCGTCATGAGCGGGCTGCCTCCTGTGCGGTGAGGTGGGCGAGGGTGTCGAAGCCGATGCCGTCGAAACCGGGGACGCTGGTGGCGAGGCGGTTCTTCAGCGGGGCGGTCCAGCGGTGCGGGATCGCCTCCGGGGAGCCGGCGACCAGCCCGGCGAGGGCGCCGGCGGTGGCACCGTTGGAGTCGGTGTCCCAGCCGCCCGACACGGCGCGGCAGACGGAGCGGGTGAAGTCCCCGTCGGCGTGGGTGAGGGCGGCGGCGATCACCGCGGTGTTGGGGACGGCATGGACCCAGTGGTAGTGGCCGTAGCGGGCGTGGAGCAGGTCGACGACGGTATCGAAGTCGGGCTCCGAGGCGGCGGCCCGGATCCCGAAGCGGACGGCCTCGGCGAGCCGGGAACGGGCCGGTACGACGGCCAGCCCGGCCCGGAGCGCGGTGTGCACGTCGGCCCGGCCGGTGGCCGCGGCGGCGGTGGCGGCCGCGACGAAGCCGGCGGCGTGGACGCCGTTGCCGGTGTGGGTGAGGGCGGCGTCCCGGTGCGCCTGGGCCGCGGCGGCGGCCGGGGCGCCCGGGTTGGTCCAGCCGTGGACGTCGGCGCGGATGAGGGCGCCGATCCACTCGCGGAAGGGGTTGTGGTGGGTGGCGGTGGCCGGGGGCTCCAGACCCTGGAGGAGATTGCGGTACGCGACCCGCTCGGCCGTGAACGTACGGCCGGCCGGGAGCTCGTCGAGCCAGAGCCGGCCCACGTCGGCGGTGGTGAAGTTCTTGCCGTGGCGCTGGAGGAGGAGCAGGCCGAGGAGGGGGTAGTTGAGGTCGTCGTCCTCGGGGGTCCCGTCGATGTTCTCGGCGAGGGAGGTGGGGGCGGAGCGGCGGTTCCAGGGGTGGGCGGCGAGCACCTGCGGCGGTACGCCGCGCTCGGTGAACCAGCCGTCGAGCGGCCAGTTCCCGGCGGCCCGCGCCAGGGCCCGGATCCCGTGCAGGGGCAGCTTCTCGACGGGCTTGCCGAGGACGCAGCCGACGGCGCGGCCGAGCCAGGCGGCCTCCAGCCTGCGGCGCAGGGCGGGGCCGCCTCCGGCGCCGGCTTCGGTGGGGGCCGGGCTTGCGGAGCCGTGCCCCCACCTCGGCCGGGAGCCGGGCCCGGCTTCGGCCGGGGCGGGGGAGAGTTCCCCCGCCCCGCCCCTTCCCGGAACCAGGGGCAGGCCCCTGGACCCCGGGTGGGCGCCCGTGGGGGCGGTGAGGGCCGCGAGGGCCGTCAGGAGGTCGGTGGCCAGGGCGCGGAGCTCCGGCGGGGCCGGGGTGGGGGAGGCGCCCGCCCGGGTGGGCGCGAGGTGCCCGCCCGCCGCGAGCCACACGCGCAGCAGCGGCTCCGCGGCCTCCCCGCGGCCGTCCTCCGCGGCCTGCCGGAACTCGTGCCCGACCAGATCCTCGGGCTGCACCCAGGTCAGCCGGACGGCCCCATCGGGCCCCGATCCGGTGGCCGGGGCCGGCTCGCCCCTGGTTTCGGGAAGGGGTGGGGTGGGGGAATCCTCGAGCGGGGGCGGGGCCGTCGTCGGGGCCGGACTCGTGGTCCGGTGCGGTGGCGGCGGGCAGGTGGGGGTCATCGGGGGGTCAGGGTGGTGAAGGCGGCTGCGTGGGCCTGGTGGCGGGCCCGGTCGCGGGTGAAGATCTCGCGGGTGACCGTGGCCAGGGTCGACGCCGGGGTGTGGAGGTCCAGGCGGCTGGCCTCCGCCACCCGGTCGGCCCAGGCGGCCGGGACCGCCGCCCCGCCCGACAGGGCGCCCGCGATCGCACCGGCCATGGTGGCGATGGAGTCGCAGTCCCGGCCGTAGTTGACCGCGCCGAGCACGGAGGCCTCGTAGCAGCCGTCCGAGACGAGCAACATGCCCAGGGCGATGGGGAGTTCCTCGATGGAGTGCAGGCGGGAGGGGCGCCGTGCGCCCAGGGAGGGGTTGCGGTAGTCCGGGCCGACCGAGTCGTACGGGGCGACCGCCGCCCGGAGCGGGGCCAGCGCCGGCTCGAAGTCCCGGTGGCCGGCGGCGACTTCGCAGACGGCCTCGATGGCCGCGCGGGTGCCGTCCTTGGCCAGGGAGAGGGCGGTGTCGACGACCGAGGCCGCCGTCGCCCCCGGCAGGCAGGCCGCCGCGACCGCCGCCGCGAACACGCCCGCCGCCTCCCGCCCGTACGAGGACTGGTGCGCGCCCGTGACGTCCAGCGCCTCCGCGTACGCCCCGGCCGGGTTGCCCGCGTTGACGAGGCCGACCGGCGCCATGTACATCGCCGCGCCGCAGTTGACGATGTTTCCGTTGCCCGCCTCCCGCGGGTCCGCGTGCGCGTAGTGCAGCCGGGTCACGATCCACTTCTCGGCGAGGAAGATCCGCTGGAGGGGGAGGGCGTCCGCCTCCAGTTCCGGGATCCAGCGGGGGGTCGTCATCAGGTCCGGGACCAGGTGCTCGGCGATCGCGTACGCGTCCAGGTGGTCCCGTACGGCCTCGTAGACCCGTACCAGCGCGTGCGTCATCAGGGTGTCGTCGGTGACGTGGCCGTCGCCCTTGTGGTACGGGGCGATCGGGCGGGCCGTGCGCCAGTCCTCGTGCCAGGGGCCGACGATGCCGCGCACCCGGCCGCCGTGCCGCTCCACGATCTGTTCGGGGGTCCAGCCCTCCACCGGGCCGCCCAGTGCGTCGCCGACGGCCGCGCCGACGAGGGCTCCGGTGATCCGGTCCTCCAGGGTGGGGCAGGTGAGGTGGGTGGTGGGGGTGGTGGGCGTGGGGGTCAGCGTCGTCATGTGCGGGGCTTTCCTTGGGGCTTGGGCGAGGTGAGTTCCGTACGGGTGAGCAGCGCGGCCAGTTCGACGAGGTCCGTGCCCGCGAGGCGGGGGAGGGCGCAGCCGGAGAGGGTGCGGCAGGCTTCGCGCCAGGCGGCGGGGAGCGAGTCGCCGCCGCCGAGGGCGCCGGTCAGCGCGCCGGCGAGGGCGGGGGCGGAGTCCGCGACGCGCGACAGGCAGGCGGCGGCGGGGACCGCCTCGCCCACGCGGCCGCGGGCGGCGGTGGCGAGGGCGAGGGCCACGGGGACGGTCTCGGCGGCGGCGATGCCGTAGCTGTAGACGTGGTCGACGATCTGGTGCTCCAGGAGCGGGACGATCGCGAAGGCTCCGCCGGTCCGCTCGGCGCGGGCCAGTTTGACGGCGTGCCGGGCGTTGCGGCCGATCTCGGTGGACTCGGGGAGCTGGGCGAGGGCGGCATCGACGGCGGCGTCGGTGTCCGCGGCCGTACAGGTCCCGGTGGAGGCCAGGGCGGTGGCGATGGCGGCGGCCATGGCGCGGGCGCCGTGGACCCCGTCGCCGTCCTGGGTGTAGCGGGCGTCGAACTCGGCGAGGTCCGCGGCGGCGTCGGGGTCCCCGGGGTGCACGACGGCGAGGACGCAGGCGCGGACGCAGGCGGCGTCGTCGAAGTAGTGCGGGTTGTCGTGGCCGGTGGCGGGCGGGCGCAGGCCGGCGGCGAGGTTGCCGAGGCCGGCGCGGACGGAGATCCGGGCGCGGAGGGGGAGGACCGCGGACTCGACCTCGGGCGCGCGTTCCGCTGCCGCGGCGACCTCGCTGGCCAGGGCGTTCCAGGCGAGGTCGATGGCGGCGCGCATGCGGCGGGACCGGGAGAGGTCGCTGAGCAGCACGCCGGCGGCGGTGAGGACGGACTCGGCGGCGAAGGCGGCCCACTCGGCGTCGTCGCTCGGGCCCAGCCGCAGGGGTTCCGGGGGCTGGTTGAGGGCGATGGGGACGGGGAGGGTGGTGGTGGCGTTCTGCTCGGCGAAGGTGTCGAGCTCCCGGGTGAGGCGGCGGGTCCACTCGGGCATCCGGCTGGCCCGGTGCCGGGCCGCGGGCCACCCGGCGGCGTCGCCGGCGGCGAGCCCGAGGAGCAGCCCCTCGATCCGGCGGGGCCCTGCCGGGGGCTGGGCGGGGGTGGGCGCGGGCTCGGCGATGGCCGTCGCCGTCCCGGTACGGGGCTGCGCATCCTGCGGGCCGGCCGCAGCCGGTGCCCCCGCCGGTGCCGGGCACGGCGCGGCGGCGAGCGCCCGGGCGGTGGCCTCCGCCGGAGCGGTACGGGCCTGCGGGCAGCCCGCGGTACCGGCCCCGGCGGGCGGCTCCGGGGCGGGGGGACTCTCCTCGTGCCCGCCCCTTCCCGAAATCGGGGGCAGGCCCCCGGGACCCCGGACCGGGTCACCCGCGAGGCGCTCCGGGACTGGGTCGGCGGAGGCGGTGGAGGACGGGCCGTGCGCGGCCCGGGGCGCCGCCTGCGCGGTAGCCGGGGCGGCGCGGCCCCGTACCGGGGTGCGGAGGAGCTCGGGCACTGGTGCGCCGGTGGCCCCGAACGCGGTCGCGGGCTCGGCGGCGTGCCCCGGGTCCCGCTCGGCCGGGGCGTCCGCCTGAGGGGTCGGTCCGTTCCGGTGGGCGGGTTCCGGGGTGTCCGGCTGCTGGGGCCGGTCCGTCGCGGCGGGGTCGGTCGGGGTCAGGGTCATCGGGTGGTCTCGGTTTCCGGGGTGAGGAGGTCCGCGATGTCCAGGACGTGGTAGCCGCGCATCGAGGGGAGGCAGCTGCCGCGGACCGGGCCGATCGCCGAGGACCAGGCGGCCGGGATGGCGGGGGCGCCGGACATCGCTCCGGCGAGGGCGCCCGCCACGGCGGCCGTGGTGTCCGCGTCGCGGCCCATGTTGACCGCCATGAGGACGGAGGAGGGGAAGTCGCCCCCGCACGCGGCGAACGCGCCGAAGGCGAGGCCGACCGCCTCCGGGGCCAGGTCCGTCCAGGGGTAGCCGCCGATGACCACCGCCGAGCGGACCGCCCGCTCGCCGCGCGGGGCGGCCGTCACCGCCCGGCGCAGGGAGCGGGCCGTCCAGGAGTCGGACGGGATGACGGAGAGGGCGGCCGAGATGACGGAGGCGGCCGAGCCCCCGGCCATCCCCGCCGCGACTCCGGCCGCGACGGCCTGGCCGCCGTAGATGCCCTCGCCGTCGTGGCTGACGCAGCCGTCGATGGCGACCAGCCGGGCGGCTTCGGCCGGGCGGCCCGCCGCGAAGACGCCGAAGGGGGCCGCCCGCATGGCCAGTCCGTCCGACCAGGCGTGCCGGTGCTGGGCGGAGATGGGGGCCGCCAGGCCCCGGCGCAGGTTCTCCAGGGTGCCGCGTTCGGAGAAGCCCGCGCCGCGGAAGGGGCCCTCGTCGAGGTCCGCGATCCAGTGATGCCAGGCCCGTTCGACGTGGGCGACGGTCAGCGCCGACCCGTGGCGGGCCAGCAGCAGGCCCGAGAAGATCGCGTACTCCGTGTCGTCCGTGCCCGCCGGGTCGTCCGAGACGAAGCCCTCGATCCGGCCCCATTTCGCCCGGATCTCCGAGGGCTTCATGTTCTCCGCGGGGGCGCCCAGCGCGTCACCGACCGCGAGTCCGAGAAGAGCGCCCCGGGCCCGTTCGAGGAGGACCTGCGGATTGCATGCAATCTGCTTCATCAGCTCCATGGCGCGCCTCTCCCACTTGGATGGGACTCATATTGAGCCCTTGGGGGATTTGTGCCATGGCATGTGGTTTGTCGCTCGTCGCGAAACACCCGCCGAAGGCCCCCGTCACCCGGTCGCCGATCCGCAAAACCCCAGGTAAGTACGGCCTTCCTTGCTGGCGGGGGGCGGAAATCGTGCGTAGTTTCGAGGTGTTCCGGGGGAGTGGGTGTCCGCGCGTCGTCCATGGCACAGCTCTGTGCACCCGCTCGTACAAAAGGGGAGATAGCCGGTATGTCCATCATCGATATCGAAGCGCCGCTTCACACCGCCCACCGCGACAACCACACCCACCGTGACGTCAACGGCGGATGGCTGCGCCCGGCGGTCTTCGGCGCGATGGACGGACTGGTCTCCAACCTCGCGCTGATGACCGGTGTGGCCGGCGGCGCCGTCGCCCCGCACGTCATCGTGGTCACCGGCCTGGCCGGCCTCGCCGCCGGCGCCTTCTCCATGGCGGCCGGCGAGTACACCTCGGTCGCCTCGCAGCGCGAGCTCGTCCTCGCCGAACTGGACATAGAGCGCCAGCAGTTGCGCAAGCACCCCATCGACGAGATGGAGGAGCTGGCCGAGCTGTACGTATCGCGCGGCGTCGAGCCGGCGCTGGCCCGCGAGGTGGCCATGCAGCTCTCCCGCGACCCGGAGCAGGCGCTGGAGATCCACGCCCGCGAGGAGCTCGGCATCGACCCGGACGACCTGCCCTCGCCGATGGTCGCGGCCGTCTCCTCCTTCGGGTCGTTCGCGCTCGGCGCGCTGATCCCGCTGCTGCCGTACCTGCTCGGTGCGGTCACCCTGTGGCCCGCGGTCCTGCTGGCGCTGCTGGGCCTCTTCGCCTGCGGCGCGGTCGTCTCCCGGGTCACGGCCCGGTCCTGGTGGTACAGCGGGCTGCGTCAGCTGGTTCTGGGTGGCGCGGCCGCGGGTGTGACGTACATCCTGGGAACCTGGATCGGTGGAGCCGTAGGCTGACCCGGCAGGGAGTGAGACACTATGCAGTACGCAACATAAGTAGTCAGTTACTCGGCGGTTTCGATTCCGTATCCGCCGGGCATCAGACCCTGGGCGCCGGGCAATGAGGCCCGCCCCGTGCCGGGACCTTCGTCCCGTGTCCCGATGGCAGGACACCTGCGAAAGTCCCCTCTTGTCTGCTCCGTGCAGTGTCCGCATGCTGGAATGACATATCCGCTTCTCGGGATTGTCGTCATCATGTAATCTGCACGAAATTTCGCAGAGGGCCAACGTCGTCCCTCGGCTATGCACATATGCCACGACGACGACGGGAGAGCCGATGCGTTCCGCATCCACGCACTCCGCGACCGGCCTCAGCAACACCGCCTGGTCGCCCATGGACGGTCGCCCCGCCCAGCAGGGCATGTACGACCCGCGCAACGAGCACGACGCCTGCGGCGTCGGCTTTGTGGCCAACCTCACCGGCGAGGCCAGCCACACGCTGGTCGAGCAGGCGCTGACCGTATTGCGGAACCTCGAGCACCGAGGCGCCACCGGCTCCGAGCCCGACTCGGGCGACGGCGCCGGCATCCTCTCCCAGGTCCCGGACGCGTTCCTGCGCGAGGTGGCCGGTTTCGACCTCCCCGAGGCCGGCGCGTACGCCGTCGGCATCGCCTTCCTCCCCGCCGACGGCACCGCACAGGCCGTCGCCGTGGAGCAGATCGAGGCCATCGCCGCCGAGGAGAACCTCACGGTCCTCGGCTGGCGCGAGGTCCCGGTCACCCCCGACCTGCTCGGCAACGGCGCCCGCGCCACCATGCCGGCCTTCTCGCAGCTGTTCGTCAGCAACGGGACCTCGGGCATCGAGCTGGACCGCAAGGCCTTCGTGCTGCGCAAGCGCGCCGAGCGCGAGACCGGGGTCTACTTCCCGTCGCTCTCCGCCCGCACCATCGTCTACAAGGGCATGCTGACCACCGGCCAGCTGGAGCCCTTCTTCCCGGACCTCTCCGACCGCCGCTTCGCGTCCGCGATCGCCCTGGTCCACTCCCGGTTCTCGACGAACACCTTCCCGTCGTGGCCGCTGGCCCACCCGTACCGCTTCGTCGCGCACAACGGCGAGATCAACACGGTCAAGGGCAACCGGAACTGGATGCGGGCCCGCGAGTCCCAGCTGGCCTCCGGCCTCTTCGGCGAGGGCGCCCTCGAGCGCATCTTCCCGATCTGCACCCCGGACGCCTCCGACTCGGCCTCCTTCGACGAGGTCCTGGAGCTGCTCCACCTCGGCGGCCGGTCCCTGCCGCACAGCGTGCTGATGATGATCCCGGAGGCGTGGGAGAACCACACCTCCATGTCGCCGGCCCGCCGCGCGTTCTACAAGTACCACTCCACGCAGATGGAGCCGTGGGACGGCCCCGCCTGCGTCACCTTCACCGACGGCACCCAGGTCGGCGCGGTCCTCGACCGCAACGGTCTGCGCCCCGGCCGCTACTGGGTCACCGACGACGACTTCGTCGTGCTCTCCTCCGAGGTCGGCGTCCTGGACATCGACCCGGCCAAGGTCGTCAAGAAGGGCCGCCTGCAGCCCGGCAAGATGTTCCTCGTCGACACCGCCCAGAAGCGGATCATCGAAGACGACGAGATCAAGGACGCGCTGGCCGCCGAGCACCCGTACGCCGAATGGCTGGAGACGGGCGAGATCGAGCTGACGGACCTGCCCGAGCGTGAGCACATCGTGCACACCCACGCCTCGGTCACCCGCCGCCAGCAGACCTTCGGCTACACCGAGGAAGAGCTCCGCGTCATCCTCGCGCCGATGGCCCGTACCGCCGGCGAGCCGCTCGGCTCCATGGGTACGGACTCCCCGATCGCGGCCCTGTCCGAGCGCCCCCGGCTGCTCTTCGACTACTTCACCCAGCTCTTCGCGCAGGTCACCAACCCGCCGCTGGACGCCATCCGCGAGGAGCTCGTCACCTCGCTGCTGTCCTCGCTCGGCCCGCAGGGCAACCTGCTGGAGCCGACCGCCGCGTCCTGCCGCAGCGTCACGCTGCCGTTCCCGGTGATCGACAACGACGAGCTGGCCAAGCTCATCCACGTCAACGCCGACGGCGACATGCCGGGCATGAAGGCCGCCACCCTCTCGGGCCTGTACCGGGTCTCCGGCGGCGGCGAGGCCCTGGCCGCCCGCCTGGCGGAGATCCGCGGCGAGGTCGACGCGGCCATCGAGAACGGCGCGCACCTGATCGTCCTCTCGGACCGTCACTCCGACGCCGAGCACGCGCCGATCCCCTCGCTGCTGCTCACCTCCGCCGTGCACCACCACCTCATCGCCACCAAGCAGCGCACCCAGGTGGGTCTGCTGGTCGAGGCCGGCGATGTCCGCGAGGTCCACCACGTCGCGCTGCTCATCGGCTACGGCGCCGCCGCGGTCAACCCGTACCTCGCCATGGAGTCCGTCGAGGACCTGCTGAGCGCCGGTACCTTCCTGTCCGGCCTGGAGCCGGAGCAGGCCATCAAGAACCTGATCTACGCGCTCGGCAAGGGCGTCCTGAAGGTCATGTCCAAGATGGGCATCTCCACCGTCGCCTCCTACCGCGGCGCGCAGGTCTTCGAGGCCGTCGGCCTGAACGAGGAGTTCGTCGCGGCGTACTTCGAGGGCACCGCCACGAAGATCGGCGGCGCCGGCCTGGACGTCATCGCCAAGGAGGTGGCCGCGCGCCACGCCAAGGCGTACCCGGCCTCCGGCATCGCGGCCACGCACCGCGCGCTGGAGATCGGCGGCGAGTACCAGTGGCGCCGCGAGGGCGAGCCGCACCTGTTCGACCCGGACACGGTCTTCCGCCTCCAGCACGCCACGCGCAACCGCCGGTACGACATCTTCAAGCAGTACACGGACCGGGTGAACGAGCAGTCCGAGCGCCTGATGACGCTCCGCGGCCTGTTCGGCTTCAAGACGGAGGACCGGCCCTCGATCTCCATCGACGAGGTCGAGTCGGTCGCCGACATCGTCAAGCGCTTCTCCACCGGCGCCATGTCGTACGGCTCCATCTCCAAGGAGGCGCACGAGACCCTCGCCATCGCCATGAACCAGCTGGGCGCCAAGTCCAACACCGGTGAGGGCGGCGAGGACCCGGACCGCCTGTACGACCCGGCGCGCCGCTCCTCCATCAAGCAGGTCGCCTCCGGCCGCTTCGGTGTCACGAGCGAGTACCTGGTCAACGCGGACGACATCCAGATCAAGATGGCGCAGGGTGCCAAGCCCGGCGAGGGCGGCCAGCTGCCCGGCCACAAGGTCTACCCGTGGGTCGCCAAGACCCGTCACTCCACCCCGGGTGTCGGTCTGATCTCCCCGCCGCCGCACCACGACATCTACTCCATCGAGGACCTGGCTCAGCTGATCCACGACCTCAAGAACGCCAACCCGGTCGCCCGCATCCACGTGAAGCTGGTCTCCGAGGTCGGCGTGGGTACGGTCGCGGCCGGTGTCTCCAAGGCCCACGCGGACGTCGTCCTCATCTCCGGCCACGACGGCGGTACGGGCGCCTCCCCGCTCACCTCGCTGAAGCACGCGGGCGGTCCCTGGGAGCTCGGCCTCGCCGAGACCCAGCAGACCCTGCTGCTCAACGGGCTGCGCGACCGCATCGTGGTCCAGACGGACGGCCAGCTCAAGACCGGCCGCGACGTCGTCATTGCCGCGCTGCTCGGCGCCGAGGAGTTCGGTTTCGCGACCGCGCCGCTCGTCGTCTCCGGCTGCGTCATGATGCGCGTCTGCCACCTGGACACCTGCCCGGTCGGCATCGCCACCCAGAACCCGGTCCTGCGCGACCGTTTCTCCGGCAAGCCCGAGTTCGTCGTCAACTTCTTCGAGTTCATCGCGGAGGAGGTGCGCGAGCTCCTCGCCGAGCTGGGCTTCCGCACGATCGAGGAGGCCGTGGGCCACGCCGAGCTCCTCGACACCAGCAAGGCCGTCACGCACTGGAAGGCGCAGGGTCTCGACCTGGAGCCGCTCTTCTACGTGCCGGAGCTGCCCGAGGGCGCGGTCCGCCACGCCCTGATCGAGCAGGACCACGGCCTGGAGAAGGCGCTCGACAACGAGCTCATCCGCCTCGCCGCGGACGCGCTGAACGCCGACTCGGCCGAGACCGCTCAGCCGGTCCGCGCCCAGGTCGCGATCCGCAACATCAACCGCACGGTCGGCACCATGCTCGGCCACGAGGTCACGAAGAAGTTCGGTGGCGCGGGCCTGCCCGACAACACCATCGACCTGACCTTCACCGGCTCCGCCGGCCAGTCCTTCGGCGCCTTCCTGCCGAAGGGTGTGACCCTGCGCCTGGAGGGCGACGCCAACGACTACGTCGGCAAGGGCCTCTCCGGCGGCCGCGTCGTGGTCCGTCCCGACCGCGGCGCCGACCACCTGGCCGAGTACTCGACCATCGCGGGCAACACGATCGGCTACGGCGCCACCGGCGGCGAGCTGTTCCTGCGCGGCCGCACCGGCGAGCGCTTCTGCGTCCGCAACTCCGGCGCCCTGGTCGTCTCGGAGGGCGTGGGCGACCACGGCTGCGAGTACATGACCGGCGGCACCGCGGTCGTCCTCGGCGAGACCGGCCGCAACTTCGCGGCGGGCATGTCGGGCGGCGTCGCGTACGTCGTCGACCTGAACCCGGACAACGTCAACGTCGGCAACACGGGCGCGGTCGAGGCCCTCTCCGACGCGGATGCCGAGTGGCTGCACGATGTGGTGCGCCGCCACGAGGAGGAGACCGGCTCCACCGTGGCCGCGAAGCTCCTGGCTGACTGGACCGCCTCGGCGGCCCGCTTCAGCAAGATCATCCCGACCACGTACAAGGCAGTGCTCGCCGCCAAGGACGCCGCCGAGCTGGCCGGACTCTCCGAGTCCGAGACCACCGAGAAGATGATGGAGGCGGCGACCAATGGCTGACCCGAAGGGCTTCCTCACCACCCCCCGCGAGACCGCCTGCTCCCGTCCCGTGGCCGAGCGCCTCAAGGACTGGAACGAGGTCTACGTTCCGGGGTCGCTGCTCCCGATCATCAGCAAGCAGGCCGGCCGCTGCATGGACTGCGGCATCCCGTTCTGCCACAACGGCTGCCCGCTCGGGAACCTGATCCCCGAGTGGAACGACTTCGCGTACCGCGAGGACTGGACCGCCGCCTCCGAGCGCCTGCACGCCACGAACAACTTCCCGGAGTTCACGGGCCGCCTGTGCCCCGCTCCCTGCGAGTCGGCGTGCGTGCTCGGCATCAACCAGCCGGCCGTCACCATCAAGAACGTCGAAGTCTCGATCATCGACAAGGCGTGGGACAACGGCGACGTCACCCCGCAGGCGCCCGAGCGCCTGTCGGGCAAGACGGCCGCGGTCATCGGCTCCGGCCCGGCGGGTCTCGCCGCGGCCCAGCAGCTGACCCGGGCCGGCCACACCGTGGTCGTGTACGAGCGCGCCGACCGCATCGGCGGGCTGCTGCGCTACGGCATCCCCGAGTTCAAGATGGAGAAGGTGCACATCAACCGCCGCATCGAGCAGATGCGCGCGGAGGGCACCAAGTTCCGTACCGGCGTCGAGGTCGGCCGCGACATCACCGCCACCGACCTGCGCAAGCGGTTCGACGCGGTCGTCATCGCGGCGGGCGCCACCGTCTCCCGCGACCTCCCGGTCCCGGGCCGCGACCTCAAGGGCATCCACTTCGCGATGGAGTACCTCCCCCTCGCGAACAAGGTGCAGGAGGGCGACTTCATGGCGCCCCCCATCACGGCCGAGGGCAAGCACGTGGTCGTCATCGGCGGCGGCGACACCGGCGCGGACTGCGTGGGCACCGCCCACCGCCAGGGCGCGGCCTCGGTCACGCAGCTGGAGATCATGCCGCGCCCGTCCGAGGACCGGCCGGCCGGCCAGCCCTGGCCGACCTTCCCCATGCTGTACAAGGTCACCTCTGCTCACGAGGAGGGCGGCGAGCGGATCTACTCCGTCTCCACCACCCACTTCGAGGGTGACGAGGACGGCAACGTCCAGGCCCTCCACCTGGTCGAGGTCGCCTTCGAGGACGGCAAGCTCGTCCAGAAGCCCGGCACCGAGCGCGTCCTCCCCGCGCAGCTGGTCACCCTGGCGATGGGCTTCACCGGCACCGACCAGGAGAACGGCCTGGTCCAGCAGTTCGGCCTGGCGATGGACGCCCGCGGCAACATCGAGCGCGACGCCTCCTACGCGACCAACGTCGACGGCGTCTTCGTCGCCGGCGACGCCGGCCGCGGCCAGTCGCTGATCGTCTGGGCCATCGCGGAAGGCCGCTCGGCCGCCCGCGGTGTGGACCGCTTCCTGACCGGCACCAGCGCCCTCCCGTACCCGGTCAAGCCGACGGACCGCTCGATCACCGTCTGACCCTCCTCCCGAGGTCTCGCGGTACCCCCGGCCCCGGCCGGGACCCCTCATACGGTCCGTACAACGAAGTACGGCACTTGACACAACGCCCGCCACGTCCCCGACCAGGGGTGGCGGGCGTTGTGGCGTTTCGGGGCGGGCTACTCGGCCCGAGGCGCGGTTGCTCCCGTTCCGGTCCATCCGGTGTCGCTCATGGCGCCTCCTGGGTGTCCGGGAGCCGTCAGAGGGGCTTGGGGGAGGTGTAGCCGACCACGTAGCGGGAGACCGCCGACTGCTTGGTGTTCTTGTAGTTGAGTTTCTCGCTGGAGTTTCCCTCCACCGAGAAGTAGGCCTTGTACCTGGTGCTGTAGGCGGTCAGCACGCCGACGTGGTCGATCACGCCGTCGCCGTTCCAGTCGTAGCTGACGGCGTCGCCCTTCTTGGGCACGTACGTGTTGGCCTCCACCTGGGCGCGGGTGTGCCAGGTGCCGTTGGCGCGGCCGTAGTCGCGGAAGGAGGCCGCCGCGGCGTTGAGGCCGGTCACCTTGGCGCCGCCCCAGTACCACGCGTACTTCGCGAAGTCGGAGCACCAGGCGCGGGACTTCCAGTTCACGGTGGTCCAGGTCCTGGTGTCGCCGATGTTGACGTAGCCCTTGCTCTTGCCGCAGGTGGCACCGTTGGTGCCGGTGCGCGGGGCGTTCGTACCGTCGAAACGGCGGTTGCGGGGGTCGGTCCAGAAGCCGGTGTAGAAGTTGCAGTTGTTCTTGGCGTTGATTCCGTTGGCCGCGCCCTCGTACCTGCGCTTGCGCACCTCGGCGTTGTCGCTGGTGTACTGGCCGAGGGCCTGCGAGGCGATGCGGTCGCCGAGCGCGGCGGCCTGCGCCGGCCCCGCCATGGTGAGCTCGCCGAAGGTCAGGCCGGCCGTCAGGGCCAGGACGGCCGTCGCCTTGAGCGTGCGGCGGCGGCCCGGGACGGGGACGGCTGCCGGGGGTATCGGAGGGGGCGTTGTCATGGCATGGCCTCACGAGTCGGATCGGATGGGAGTGGGGCGGGGCCGGGGCCGGTTGCCCGCCGACCGACCATCGGCCGGGCCGGGAAGTGGTGTCCAGCGATCTCCGTGTCCCGGACACCGGACGGATGTCCGGGCTGGTCAGGAGGTTTGAGGTGAGCAACTGGGCCTGGAAGATGGCGAGTTCTGGCGTAGCTGGCGGGCCCCGGGCTGGAAACCATGGGCACCATGGACACCACCGACGACCTGGAACCGGAAAGAGCCGACGACGCCACCGCGTTCATCGCGCTGCTCCGGGAGCTGAAGAGCCGTTCCGGACTGACCTACCGGCAGCTCGAACACCGCGCCGCAAGCCAGGGCGGGGTGCTGGCCCGCAGCACGCTCGCCGATGTACTGGCGGGCAAGAAGCTTCCGCGCCCCGAACTCCTGGCCGACTTCGTACGGGCCTGCGGCGACGGCGCGCGGGCCGATGAGTGGCTCAGGGCCTGGAGCCGCATCGCGGCGCTGCCGCACACCGGTCCTCCCGACGGGGAGGCGGCGGGGGAGGAGGCCCCGCCGCCGGACGGGCCGCCCGCCCGGCCCGGCGGGCGTCGTCGCCGACGGGTCCTGCTGGCATCGGGGACCGCCGGGGTGCTGGCGGCAGCGGCCGTGGCCGCGGGGCTCGGTGCCTGGCCGGGGGGCGGGTCCGGCGACGCGGCGAAGGCGGCCCTGCGGGAACCCCCTGCGACGCAGCTGCCCGTCGGCAGCGCCGTGTGGATCCAACCGGCCCTGGCACCGGGACTCTGCCTGAGCGACGGCGTCGTGCGGGACCACCGCTACGACTCCCTGGTGGCCGTACAGCGTCCGTGCGACGGGACCGCTCCGCAGCGCACGACCCTGGTGGACGCCGGCGCGGGTACGTACCGCATCCAGTGGTACCGGCCCGAGATGGGGCCCGGGTGCCTCCGGCTGCGCGGCCAGGGGGCGGGCGCCGAACTGCTGGAGCCGTGGGACAAGTGCGATCTCGCCAGCCACTTCCGCTTCGAGCCCGCGCGGGCGGCGAAGGCGAGCGGCTACCGCATACGGGTCAACGAGCAGGGCTGTGTGGGAGTCAGGGGCGGTGGCGCCGAGCCGGGGACCGAGGCCGTGGTCGAACCGTGTGTGGAGGACGGCAGGCAGATCTTCACCGTGACCCCGGCGACCCCGGAGTCGAAGACCCCGGCCCCGGCGGCCTCCGCCGCGCCGGCCGCCTCGTAGCCACGGTTCCGGCCGGGACCCCGGGCGGGCGGCGGACCGGGTGTGCCGGGCTGCGGGGTGGGTGGGGGCGGGTTATCAAGGGGGGAGGCGAGCCCGGGTGGTGTGGGGGTCGTCGGTCCCCGGCTGAGGAGTGCGTCCCGTGGAGTTCGAGGTCAATGGCGTTCCGTGTGCGGTGGACGTGGACGGTGATCCGGCCGCCGTGGAGGTGGTGCGGGAGCAGCTGGGGCTGACCGGGACCAAGCTGGTGTGCGCCGGCGGGGTGTGCGGGGCGTGCACGATCCAGGTCGACGGTGAGCCGCGGGTGGCGTGCCTGACGCCGGCGGTGCGGCTCGGCGGGCGGCGGGTGACGACGGTGGAGGGGCTGGCCGGTCACCCGGTCGGGCGTGCCTTCGCCGGTGAGGACGCCCTCCAGTGCGGGTACTGCACCCCCGGGTTCGTGGTCGGGGCGGCCGCGTTCTTCGAGCGGTGGCGGGCCGCGCACGGCCGGAGGAGGCCGGGGCGGGAGGAGATCGCGGAGGCGCTGGCCGGGCACCTGTGCCGGTGCGGGGCGTACGAGGGGATCTTCCGGGCCGTGGCCGCCGCCTGCGCGGGCGACTACGAGGGGGAGGCGCCGGCACCGCCGCGCACCGAGGCTCCGGAGAAGGTCGACGGGTCCGCCCGGTACACCACCGATCACCGGCCCGAGGGGCTGCTGGAGGGGGTGATCGTCCGCTCGCCGCACGCGCACGCGTACGTACGCTCCCTGGAGGCCGGGGATCTGCCGCTGGTGCCGCTGCTGCCGCCCGACGGCGTGGTGCGGTACGTCGGGCAGCCGGTGGCGGCGGTCGCCGCGGCGGACCGGGCCTCCGCACGGGCGGCCGCCGAGCGGGTCCGGGTGGAGTACGAGGTGCTGCCGGCCGCCCTCGACACGGGCCGGTCCCGGGCCGGCGAGGGACCGGTGGTCTACGGGGACAAGGCGGCGCGGAAGCTGGCGCCCGGGTCGGGGGAGGCCCCGCAGCTGACGCCCGCCCGCTGGCGCGGGAACCGGCGGGGGCCCTCCGCCATGAGCAAGCGGCCCGCCACGGCCGTGCGCCGCATCACCGAGGCACGGCGCAGCAGCCCCGAGCGGGTGGTCGAGGGGCTGTTCACGACCGCCGCGCAGACCCACACCCCGCTCGAACCGCACGCCTGCCTGGCCCGGTGGGACGAGGGCACCCTGCACCTGGAGGTGTCCACGCAGTCGGTCAGGGAGGTGGCCGTACAGGCCGCCGAGCGGTTCGGCGTGCCCCTCGAACGGGTGGTGGCCCGGGCCGTCCATGTGGGCGGCGGCTTCGGCTGCAAGATGGGGCTGACCTCGGACGTCGTCGCCGCGGTGGAGCTGGCCCGGCTGCACGGCGCCCCCGTGCGGGTGGTGCTGGACCGGGACGAGGAGCTCACCGACGGCGGGTACCGGCCCGGCAGCCGGATCCGGCTGGCGATGGCCGCGGACTCCGCGGGCGGGCTGAGCGCCCTGGCCATGGACGCGGACAGCGACGGCGGGGTCTCGGTGGGCGGCACCGTGGCGGCGCTGGCCCGGTTCATGTACGGCAAGGCCCCGCGCCGGCTGCGCGACTTCGACACCGTCACCCACCGGCCCCCGGGCGCGCCCTTCCGGGGCCCCGGCGGACCCACGATGTGCTGGGCCCTGGAACAGGCCGTCGACGAGATGGCCCACCGGCTGGGGGAGGATCCGATCGCCCTGCGCCGCCGCTGGGACGGCAACCCCAAACGGCACGCCCTGTACGACCTGGCCGCGGCCCTCCCGGCCTGGTCGGGCACCCGCGGCGGCACCGGGCGGTTCCGCCGCGGCGTGGGCGTCGCGGCGGCCAACTGGCTGTACTTCCTCGACCCCGTCACCGAGGTCGAACTCACCGTCGAGGACGGGATCGTGGTCGCCCGCTGCGCCGTGCAGGACATGGGTACGGGCTCGCGCACCGTACTGCGCCGGGCCGTCGCCGAAGGGCTCGGCGTGCCGCTGGAGCGGGTGCGAGCCGAGGTCGGACACAGCGACACCGCGCACGGCCCCACCTCCGGCGGCAGCCGCACCACGCCGTCGATCGTGCCCGCCGGCGCGGACGCCGCCGCCCGGCTGCGCGCGGCGCTCGGCGCCGGTGACGGTGACGGGGATCTGGGCACCCGGCTGGACGGGGCGAACGGCGTACGGGTCACCGGCCGGCGCACCCGCGACCGCAGGGGCTATGTCACCCCCTTCAACCTGACCGCCGGCGGCGTGGCGATCGGCCGCGGCTTCACCGGATCGGTGCAGGTCGCCGAGGTGGAGGTGGACACCCGGCTCGGCCGGATCCGCCCGCTGCGGGTGTGGAGCGGCATCGCCGCGGGCCGCATCCACGAGGAGCGCCTCGCCCGGAGCCAGTGCGAGGGCGCCGTCATCCAGGGCGTCGGCTACGCCCTGTTCGAGGAGCGGCGCACCGACCCGGCCACCGGACGGGTGCTGACCGACAACCTGGAGGACTACCGGATCCCCGGTATCGCGGACACCCCGGAGATCACCGTCCACTTCCATCAGGAGGGCTTCGAGCACGTCCCCGGCGGCGGGGTCGGCCTCGGCGAGATCGCCACCCTGCCCACCGCGGCCGCCCTGGCCAATGCGGTCCACGACGCCACCGGCCGGCGCCCGTACGACATGCCCATCCGCCCCGACCGGCTCCTGGAAGGACTGGCCACATGAGCACCGAGCCCGCCCTCACCGACCTCTCGGCCGCCGTCCTCGCCCGCGGCGGGGAGCTGCGCGCCGGCGGCACCGACACCACCGCCCGGCAGCGCTCCGGCATCGCCCCGGGCCCGTTCACCGACCTCGACGGCGCGGCCGGGCTGCGCGGCTGCACCCCGCTGCCCGGCGGCGGGCTGCGGATCGGCGCCCTGACCACGCTCGCCGAGCTGGCCACCGATCCGCAGGTGCGCTCCGGCTGGCCCGCCCTGGCGGTGTCCGCCGGGACGGCGGCGACCCCGCAGATCCGCGCCGCCGGCACCCTGGGCGGCAACCTGCTCCAGCGCAACCGCTGCTGGTACTACCGCAATCCGCACTTCAGCTGCCTCCAGAAGGGCGGCTCCGGCTGCCCCGCGCGCGAGGGCGACCACCACTTCGGCGTGGTCAGCGGCGACGGCCCCTGCGTCGCCCCGCACCCGTCGACCCTCGCGATGGCCCTGCTCACCTACGACGCCGGAGCCGAGGTCCACGGCGAATCGCCGCGCACGGTGGCCGCGTTGTACGGGGACGGGGACGGGGACGGGCTCCACCGGGCCGACCACCTGCTGGCCCCGGACCGCATCCTGACCGCGGTGCTGCTGCCGCCGCCCCTGCCGGGCGAACGCGCCGCCTGCCACCGGGCCACCAGCCGGGCGCAGGGCGAATGGCCCCTGGTCGAGGCCACCGCCCGGCTCGCGCTGGACGGGGACGGCGTCACCGTCACGCACGCCGCCGTCGCGGCGGGCGGGGTGGCGCGTGTTCCGCTGCGGCTGCTGGAGGTGGAGGCCGCCCTGATCGGCCGGAAGGCCACCCCCGGGCTCCTCGCGGACGCGGCCGCGACGGTGCTGGCCCGCTGTCGCCCGCTGTCGCAGACCGGCTACAAGGCCACCCTCTTCCGCGACACCGTCCTGGAGGTGCTGGAGCGCGCCGCGGACCTACCCGCGAGTATTGACTAATAGTCAATTCGGGCCCACGCTCGACGCGAGCCGTCGTGTCGTCTCTGGTGTGGGAGGTCGTCCCGTGCGTACAGATGAGGAAATGGGCCGTTTGGGCGGGGAGTTGGGGGGCGCCCGGCCGCCCGCCTCCTTCGCGGAGCTGGATGCCGGGGAGCTCGTACGGCTCGCCGAGGCGCTCCGGGCGGAGCGGGCGCGGCAGGCCGAGGGGCTGAACCAGGCCGCAGAGGAGGCGCTGGGGCTGGTCCCCGCCCTCGCCCGCGGGGCCGTGCGCAAGGTGCTGTTCCGGTGAGCCGCGCCGAAGTGGAGAAGATCGCCCGGCTGGTGGGCGCCGACCCCGGGGAGCTCGGCTTCCTGCGCGGGCTGCCCGACGAGGACGTACGGGCGTTCCGCGAGCAGGTCAGCGGCGTGCTGAACGACGGCGCGCCCGACATGCTCGACCGGATCGCCGCCGCGACCAAGCTGGTGCCGGCCGGGGTGGCGGCCGCGATCTCGCAGAAGGCGCTCGGCCCCCGGCTGGCCGCCGGCGTGGCCGGCCGGCTGGAGGCGGGCCGGGCCGCCGCCATCATCGAGAAGCTGCCGGTCTCCTTCACCGCAGAGGCCTGCGGGCACCTCGACCCCCGGAGGATCTCCGGGATCGTGGACCGGCTCGACGAGGGGCTGGTCGTACGCATCGCCACCACCCTCGCCGAGAGCCGCGACCACCTCACCATGGGCCGGTTCGTCGGCCACATGCGGGACCAGGTGCTCAGCCGGATCCTCGACCAGGTCGACGACGTGTCGGTGCTGCGCGCCGGCTTCTACGTGGACCTGCCCGAGCGGCTGCCCCGGATCCTGGAGCTCATGGGCGACGAGCGGCTCGGCGCGGTCGTACGGGCCGCTGCCGCCGAGGGGCTGTGGGAGGAGGCCCTCGGAGTCGCCGCGATGGTCGGCGGCGACCAGCGGCTGCGGATCGCCGAGCTCACCGCCCGCCTGGACGCGGCCGCGCTCGACTCGCTCGTACGGGTGACGCATGCGCAGGGTCTGTGGGAGTCGCTGCTCCCGCTCGTGGCGCTGCTCGGCGAGGAGGACCGGCTCGCGGTGGCCCGGCTGGAGTCCCTGCGGGACCCGCTCGTGCTGGCCGGAGTGGTACGGGCCGTCGTGGCGACCGCACTGTGGGGAGCCTTCCTGCCGCTGGTCGGCGTCCTGCCCGAGGAGGCGCGCAAGGTGGTGGCGGACGCCGCGGCCGGGCTGGGCGACGGAGAGCTCGACGGGCTCGTGCGCGAGGTCGACAAGCAGGACCTGTGGGAGCTGGTGCTGCCGCTCGTCGAGCTGATGGAGGAGACGGGGAAGGAACGGATCTTCGCCCTGCCGGCCTTCCAGGAGCAGGCGGAGTAGCCCCGATTGCCCGGCGGCTGCCCCCGGTCGCGCGCGGCGCCGTCGCCGGGGGCCAGCCCCCGGACCCCCGCTCCTCAAACGCCGGAGGGGCTGGAATTCGGCCGGCGTCAGCCTGCATGTGCAGGCCGACACCCGGAAGATCCGGCCCCACCGGCGGACGCTGCCGCGCGTCACATCGAGCCCCGCCCGGGGCCGTGTCGTGCGGCCGTCCCGTCAACAGGTGGGGGCGGGGTCTCGTGTCTCTGCGGGATGGTGCGGGCGTTCTGGTAACAGTGGGTCACATGCTCCCCTCCCACACGCTGTTGAGCTGCCTGCTGGGCGCCGCGCTGCTGGCCCCCGTCCCCCTCGGAGCCCCGGCCGCGGACGACCGGACCGTGGACTACCGCGGGCTGCGCCTCACCGTCCCCGCCGACTGGCGGATCGTCGACCTCGAGCGGAACCCCGACGCCTGCCTGCGCCTCGACCGGCCCGCCCTCTACCTCGGGCACGCCGGCACCCAGAGCGAATGCGGAGCCGCCCGCGCCGCCGCACGCCGCTCCGACACCCTGCACCTGGAGCCGCTCCACGGAGCCCCGCCGCGCGCCGACATCCCCACCGTCGGAGGCGACGGGGGCGACCCCCTGCCCAAGGTCCGGGGCGACAGCAACGAGATCCGCTACGCCCTGCGCCGCGCCGGACTGATGGCCACCGTCTCCTACGGGTCCACCCCCGAGGCCGTCCGCTCGGTCCTCACCCGGGCCCGCGCCCTCACACCCCCGGCCGCCCCCGGCCCGGGCCCCGTCGACCCGGTCGGCGCCCCCGGCCCGGGTCCCCGTACCACCGTCCAGGCACCCTTCACCGGCGAGGGGTTCGACGCCTGCACGGCCCCCACCCAGCGCACCATGGACGCCTGGCGGGCCGACTCGCCCTTCGGCGCCGTCGGCGTCTACATCGGCGGCCGCGCCCGCGCCTGCGCCCAGCCGCAGCTCACCGCCGGATGGGTGAGCCGGCAGGCCGCGGCGGGCTGGCACCTCATGCCGATCTGGGTCGGCCCCCAGCCCTGGAACAGCTCTTCCACCGGACTCTCCACCGACCCCTCGGAGGCCAACGAGCAGGGCCGGGCCGAAGCCGAGGGCGCGGCCCACGCGGCCGCGGCTCTGGGCATGGCCGAGGGCACGGTCCTCTACAACGACCTGGAGAACTACTCGGACCGGGCCACCTGGGACGCCCCGGTCGTCGCCTACCTCACGGCCTGGACGGTCCGGCTGCGCGAACTGGGCTACGCGTCCGGGGCCTACGTCTCGGCGAGCTCCGGGGCCAAGGCGCTGAGCGCCCACTACGCCCAGGCCCCGGAGGCCATGCCCGACGTGCTGTGGGTGGCCCGCTGGAACGGCGCGGCCTCGGTCACCGACGCCGACCTGGGGCTGCCCGCCGGTACGGTCCAGTGGACGGGGGGCCGCCGGGCCCACCAGTTCCGGGGGGACCACGACGCCACGTACGGGGACGTGACGCTCAACATCGACCGGAGCTGGCTGGACGTCGGCGCCCAGACCCCGGTGAAGGCTCCGAAGGTGCCGAAGGCCCCGGGCAAGGCCAAGAAGGCTCCCGCGAAGTCCCCGGCCAAGGCGCCCGCAAAGGTTCCGGCCAAGGCGCCCGCCAAGGCGCCCGCGGTGGTCCCGGCGAAGGCCCCGGCCGGGGTCTAGCTCAGCCCGCCGCCGGCTCCTCGCGGGCCGGCTCGTCGTCGTTGCCCCGGCGCAGGGTGCGCAGCCCCTGCTCCGGGGTCCACGAGCGGACCACCAGGTCGTCTCCCTCGACCCCGACGTGGACCACCTCCGTCAGATCGGCGCGGAACAGGTCGAAGGGGTGCGGGGTGTCGTTCTCCTCGGCCTCCTCCGCGTACCGGTGGAGCTCGGGCTGCTCCACGATCTCCACCGCCCGCCCGGAGATCCGTACGTCCCCGTCGGGCATGGTCTCGCCCGCGCCCGGGTTGGTGTGCAGGGCGAAGCGGGGATCGCGCCGCAGGTCCTTCCCCTTCATGGAACCCGGCATCATGCCGAGCCACAGCTCACCGCCGCGGATGTCGACATTGAGTCCGGTCGCGCGGGGGGAGCCGTCCTTGCGCAGGGTCGCGAGGACGTGGTGCGGGAACTGTGCGAAGCGGGCCTTGACGGCCGCCGCGAAGTCCGGTTCCGCCTTTTCGAATACGGCCCAGTTGTTCGTCGTCATACGTCCATCAAAGCGCGGGGCGGCGATGCCCGCCGGTCAGGCGCGCACGATTCCCGCCGCCCGGGCGGCGGCCAGCCATGCCGGGAACTCGCCGACCAGGCGGTCGTAGAGCTGGGCGTCCGGGACCGTCCTGGGGTCGGGGCCGGCGTGGAAGTAGCCGGCGTTGTCCACCACCCGCTTGTCCGGGACGGGCAGTTCGTCCAGCCGTCGCAGGAAGTCGAACTGTGTGCTGCGCGTGTTGCCGAAGCCGATGAACTGCCAGAAGAGCGGCAGCCGGGCCGCCTTGCACAGGTACTTCTCGGCGGCGAGCTTGTTGATCGGGCCGCCGTCGGTCTGGAAGACCACGAGCGCGGGGAGGGCGGACCCCGAGTCCAGGTAGTGGTCGATCACCGCGTCCATCGCCGCGTGGTAGACCGTCTTGCCCATGTGCCCGAGGCCCGCAGCGATCGCGGTGACCCGCCCCTCGTGACCGGCCAGGGAGATCTCCTCGACCGCGTCGACCTCGGTGGAGAAGAACACGACCGGCACGCGGGCGTCGTCATCGAAATGCGCGGAGAGCCCCAGCACCACGTCGGCGAGGGCCTGCACGCTGCCGTCGTTGTAGTACGGGCGCATCGAGCCCGAGTAGTCGAGGACCAGGTACACCGCGGCCCGTCCGCCCTCCAGGCCGTGGGTGCGCAGCGAGGTCCCGGCGCTCTTGTACAGGCTCACCAGCGCCGGGGCGGTCTCTTCGATCTTCCGGAGGTCTATCGCACTGCCCGTCATGGGCCCGAGGGTACGGGAGCGCCCGCCGGTTCGCGGGCCGTCAGGCCGGGAGGAACCCCAGCCCGGCCGCCAGCCGTTCGCGGTGCACGGCGGGGGAGCCGAAGAGCTGGGCCGAGCCGTGGGCCCGCTTGAAGTACGCGTGCGCCTCGTGCTCCCAGGTGATGCCGATGCCGCCGTGCAGCTGGATCATCTCGCCCGCCACGTACGCACCGGCCTCCGAGCAGGCCGACTTGGCGGCGGCCGCCTGCTCCGGGGCCGCATCGGAGGCGGCCGCCGCGAGGGCCAGCGAGCGGGCGCCCTCCACCGCGGTGTGCAGATCGGCGAGCCGGTGCTTCACCGCCTGGAAGGAGCCGATGGGCCGCCCGAACTGCACCCGCTCCTTCGCGTACCGGACCGTCGCCTCCAGTGCCCGCGCCGCCGCTCCCACCTGTTCGGCGGCGAGCGCCGTGCAGGCCAGGTCCCGGACCCGGGCGAGCACCCCGGTGCCGTCGGCCGAGAGCAGCCGGGCCGGGGTCCGGTCCAGGGTCAGCTCCGCGAGGGGGCGGGTGAGGTCCATGGTGGACCGTACGGTGAAGGCCGCGGGAGGGGCGAGGAGTTCGAACAGCCCGAGGGGTGCGTCGAGGCCGCCATCCATCCGGGCGAACGCCAGCAGCAGGGACGGCTCGGCCGGGCCCGCCAGGACGTACCGCTTGGTGCCCGTGAGCAGCCAGTCGGGCCCCACGGGCCCGGGTTCGGCCCGGGCCGACAGGTCGCCGGCCTCCCAGCCCCCGCCCGACGGTCCGTCCGGAGCCTCCGCCCAGGCCAGGGCGCCGACGACCGTGCCCTCCGCCAGCTGCGGCAGGTGCTTCGCGCAGGCCTCCCGGTCACCGGACGCCAGCAGGGCCGCCACGGTCAGCACCGCCGAGCCCAGGTACGGTACGGGGCTCAGCGCCCGCCCCAACTCCGCCATCACCACCCCGACTTCGGCCGGCCCGCAGCCGAGTCCGCCGTACTCCTCGGGGACCGCCAGCGCGGCCGCGCCGATCTGGGCCGTCAGCGGAGCCCAGGCCGCGTGGCCGGGGTGGCGGTCCAGGACCGCCCGTACCGCGTCCCGGAGTTCCTCCTGCTCCCGGGTCAGCTCCAGCGTCCTCACGCCGACTCCCCTCGCGCCGTGCGGCGCAGCTCCGTCTTCAGCAGCTTGCCGCCCGCGTTGCGCGGGAGCTCCGGCAGCACGGTGAAGCGCCTCGGCACCTTGAAGTTGGCCAGCCGTTCCCGGGTCCAGGCGGTCAGCTCCTCCGGGGTGACCGGCCCGGTGGTGACGACGTAGGCCACCCCGACCTCGCCGAGCCGCTCGTCGGGGGCGCCGACGACCGCCGCGTCGGTGATGGCCGGGTGGGTCAGCAGCACGTTCTCCACCTCGGCCGGATAGGCGTTGAAGCCGCCGACCACGTACATGTCCTTCAGCCGGTCGGTGATGGAGAGGTAGCCGCGTCCGTCGAGCACGCCGATGTCCCCGGTGCGCAGCCAGCCGCCGGGCAGCACGGCTTCGGCGGTGCTCGCCGGGTCGTCCAGGTAGCCCGGGGTGACGTGGTAGCCGCGGACCTGCACCTCGCCCGGCTCCCCGGCGGGCAGCACGGCGCCGAGCGGGTCGCAGATCCGTACCTCGGTGTCCGGCAGCGGCAGGCCGACGGTGTGCGCGAGGGTCCGGGCGTCGGCGTCGGTGGGGCAGACGGACACGACCCCGCCGGACTCGGTGAGCCCGTACGCGGTGAACACGTCGGGCGCCCCCAGTTCGGTGCGGATCTCCTCGACGAGGGAGGTGGGCACCGAGGCGGCTCCGGTGCCGGCCAGGCGCAGCGCGGACAGGTCGTGCGCGGCCCGCGCCGGGTGGCGGATCAGGCCGTGGAAGACCGTCGGCGGGCCCATCAGACAGGTGACGCGCTCGGCGGCCATGCGGTGCAGGATGCGGTCGGTGTCGTAGACGGCTTCGGGGAGCATGGTGACCCCGCGCAGCAGGCAGGCGAGCACCCCGGCCTTGTAGCCGAAGGTGTGGAAGAAGGGGTTGACCAGCAGGTACCGGTCGCCGGGGCGCAGGGTGACCAGGCCGGACCAGGAGGCGTAGAGCCGGAGGGTCTGGCCGTGTGTGGTCATGACCCCCTTGGACCGTCCGGTGGTGCCCGAGGTGTAGAGGATGTCGCTGAGGTCCCCGGGGCGCACGGCGGCCGCGCGCGCGGCCCGCTCGGCGTCGGGGACGGCCTCGCCGGCGCGCAGGTACGCCTCCCAGGAGACGGTGCCGGGCGGCGCGTCGGGGCCGGTGCCCGTGCCCTCCTCGCGCCCGTCGCGCAGGATCACCGTCGAGGCGAGCGCCCCGAGGTCCTCGCCGGAGGCGTGCAGGTCACGGACGTAGTCGGTACCGAGGAACCCGCGCTCGGTGAGCAGCACGCGGGCCCCGCTGCGCCGGATGATGTCGGCGGCCTCGGCGGGCTTGTAGCGGGTGTTGACCGGCACGAGGACCGCTCCGGCGCCGACCGCGCCGAGGGCGGCGGTGATCCAGTGGCGGCTGTTGGGGGCCCAGACCGCGACCCGGTCGCCGGGGCGGATGCCGTGGGCGATGGCGGCGCGGGCGGCGGCGGAGATCTCGGCGGCGAGGCGGGCGAAGGTCCAGCGGACCTCCCCGTCGGCGAGCGCCTCGAGTTCCCCGTACGCGGCGGCGGCGTACTCGGGGAGCCGGGCGAGCGTGGCGGGCGGCTGAGGCGGGGGCGGTGGCATCGGGGACCCTCCCTACTTGACGAGCGAGCGTGGGCGGTATCCAATCACAGGTGTTTCGGTTAGGCATATACCTAGTAGAAATAATCAGGGAGGGTTCTCATGAGCGAGGCAGCCTCGTCCGACATGAAGTCGGTCCTGTCCAGCTTCTGCACCGGCGTCGCCGTCATCACGGCGCGCGGAGCCGACGGCCGTCCCGTCGGGATGGCCGTCCAGTCCTTCTCGTCCGTGTCCCTGGATCCGCCGCTGGTCTGCTTCTGCCCGGCGCGCACGTCCACCACCTGGCCCCGGATCCAGGCGGCCGGAGCCTTCGCGGTCAACATCCTCGCCGCCGACCAGCAGGAGCTGTGCCGCGGCTTCGCCGTCACCGGGGGCGACAAGTTCGCCGGAGTCCCCTGGCGGGCCGGCTCCAACGGCGCCCCCCTGCTGGAGGGGGTCCTCGCCACCGTCGAGTGCGATCTGGAGGCCGTCCTGGACGGCGGCGACCACGCCATCGCCCTGGGCCGGGTCACCGCCCTGACGGCCCACCGCGAGGGCGCGCCGCTGCTCTACTTCCGGCGCACCTACGGGCGGTTGCCGGGCTCGCCCGGAGCCGGGGCGGAGGCCGACCCGCGCGCCTTCTCCAGCTCCGCGATGTCGTCGAGCATGGCGGCCGCGAGGTCCCGCTCGGAGGCGTAGTACCGCTCCGCCCACTTGAGGGTGAGGGTCGGGTAGGCCCACGAGGCCTCTTCCCGGGCCCCGTCCGCGTCGGCCACCGCGCGCCGCCGCATCTTCTCCGCGAACTCCTGGTGCTGTACGAGGACTTCGCGCATCTGCTCCGGCTCCAGCAGGTGGCCGAGCCACAGCCGCAGCATCGGCCCGTGCTTGAGCACCGGCGGGTCGACGGGCGCCTCGCGCGCCCAGCGCCGTACGGCCGTCATGCCCTCGTCCGTGATCCGGTACACCCGCTTGTCGCGGGAGCCGGTCTCCTGGGCGACCATCCGCGAAGAGGCGTAGCCGGCCTTCTCCAGCCGCTTGAGCTCGCTGTAGATCTGACTGAAGGACGGGCTCCAGTAGAAGAAGCGCAGTGACCAGTCCGACCACTTCTTGAGGTCGTAGCCGGAGAGCTCCTCCCCGAAGGAGAGCAGCCCGAGCACCGCCCAGCTGGTCGCGGGGAGCGTGCGCCCGTTCGTCTCTTCTGCCGCCTCGTTGGTCACGCAGCGCAGTCTACGACCGGTCTTCGCGGCGCCCCTTCCCCCGGAGGGGTATGCCTGCTAGAAGTATTCCTATTCGAAATAACGGAGGTACCGTGAAGTTCTCGATGATCTTCGAGGCGCAGCTCGTCGACCCGACGCCCGAACGCGAGCGCCAGGTCATCCACGACTGCGTCGAACAGGCCGTGTTCGCCGAGGAGATGGGCTTCGACCGGATCTGGGCCGTGGAACACCACGCCCTCACCCAGTACGCCCACATGAGCGCCTCCGAGATCTTCCTGACCTGGGTCGCCGCCCGGACCGAGAAGATCCGCATCGGCCACGGCGTCGTCACCATGCCCTTCGGCTACCAGCACCCCGTGCGCGTCGCCGAACGCGCCGCCATGCTCGACGTGCTCTCCGGCGGCCGCGTGGACATCGGCGCCGGCCGCGGGGCCACCCGCCAGGAGATGTCCATGTACGGGGTCCGCCCCGAGGACACCTACCCGCAGATGGAAGAGGCGCTGCGGATCTTCTCCTCCGCGTGGCGCGAGGAGAAGTTCGAATGGCACGGCTCCATCGACATCGGCCCCGGCGCGATCCTGCCCCGGCCGGTCCAGGACCCGCACCCGCCGCTCTTCATGGCCTGCTCCAAGCACGACACCCTCAAGCTCGCCGCCGAACTGGGCATCGGAGCCCTCGTGATGGGCTTCGCCGGAGCCGACGACGTCCGCACCATGCGCAAGGTCTACGACGAGGCCATCGCCACCCGCAGCGGCGACCGCTTCGTCTCCACCGAGGTCAACGACCACCTCTCCGCGCTCTGCCCCACCATCGTCCTCGACGACGCCGAACGCGCCCTGCGCCTGGGCACCCGCGGCCAGCGCTTCTTCGCCGAGTCCATCGCCCACTGGTACGGCAACGCCCCCGAGCCCACCGGCTGGTCCGAGGACGAGACCGCCGAGGAGCACGTGGCCGCGCTGGCGAAGGGCCGCGAGGAGCTGGTCGCCAAGCTCCACGACGCGAACATTCCGGCCCGCCCCATAGACACCGGCACCTACAACGCCGAGCATGCCTACGGCAACGCCCAGACCGCCATCGCCTACGTCGAGCAGCTGCGCGAGATCGGCGTCGACGAGGTCATGTGCCTGATCCAGATGGGCACCGTTCCGCAGGAGGCCTGCATGGAGACCATCCGCCAGTGGGGCGAGACGGTCATCCCGCACTTCCGCGCCCTGGAGGGCTGACCAGTGAGCGTCCGTCTCGACGGCAAGGTCGTCGTCATCACCGGCGCCGGACGCGGCCAGGGCGAGGCTGAGGCCCGGCTCTGCGCCGAGGCCGGAGCGCGGGTCGTGGTCACCGACATCCGGGAGGAGGAGGGCCGCGCGGTCGCCGCCTCGCTCGGCGACCAGGGGCTCTACGTACGCCACGACGTGGCCGACGCCGACAGCTGGGCGGAGGTGGTGCGCGAGGCCGTACGCGCCTTCGGCACGGTCTCCGCCCTGGTCAACAACGCGGCGCTGTGGCGCACGGCCCACGTCGAGCGCCAGGGCCTCGAAGACTTCGAAGCCCTGCTCCGGGTCAACCTGCTCGGGCCGTTCCTCGGCATCCAGGCGGTGGCCCCGGTGCTGCGCGCCGGAGGAGGGGGCTCCATCGTCAACGTCTCCTCCACGGCCGGACTGGTCGGCATCCCGGGCCACGCGGCGTACGGATCGAGCAAGTTCGCCCTGCGCGGGCTGACGAAGTCGGCGGCCCTGGACCTGGCGGGGGACCGGATCAGGATCAACTCCGTGCATCCGGGGGCGATCGACACCCCGATGGTCAGCGAGGCCGTCGCGGGGCGGGACTGGTCGCACCTGCCGCTGGGGCGGATCGGCCGGCCGGAGGAGGTCGGGGAACTGGTCCTCTTCCTCTGCTCCGACGGCTCCTCGTACATCACGGGCGCGGAGTTCACCGTCGACGGCGGGATGACGGCGCGATGAGCGGGACCGACCGGCTCTCCCCGGCGGCCCGCGGGCTGTGCGACGCGCTGGCGGCCGTCTTCCCCGGCCCGGGGGACGCGGCGGCCCTGCGGGCGGTGGCGTCCGCAGCCCCGCGCAGGGGCCCGGAGGTGGCCTCGGTCCGGGACGCGGTCGCCGACGGGGTCCCCGTCCGCATCTACGACCCGGCGCCGGGTGCCGAGGGCCGGCCCCTCACGGTGTTCCTCCACGGCGGGGGCTGGGTGATGTGCGGCCTGGACACCCACGACGCGCTGTGCCGGGACCTGGCCCTGGCCTCGGGGGCGGTGGTGGTCTCCGCGGAGTACCGCCTCGCCCCCGAACACCCGTGGCCGGCGGCGCCCGACGATGCGCTGACGGTGCTGCTGTGGGCCCGGGCGCGGGCGGCCGGACTGGGCTGCGACCCCGCGCGGCTGGTCGTCGCCGGGGACTCCAGCGGAGGCAACCTCGCGGCGGTGACGGCCCTGCGGGCCCCGGGGCTGATCGCCGGGCAGCTGCTGTTCTACCCGGCGCTGGACGCCTCGATGGAACACCCCTCCGTGGCCGAGTTCGCGGAGGGCCACTTCCACACCGCGGCCCACATGGCCTGGTACTGGGACCAGTACGGCGGAGACCCGGCCCACCCCCACGTCTCCCCGCTCCGGGCCCCCGACCTCTCGGGGCAGCCCCGCACCCTGCTGGTCCTGGCCGACTGCGACGTCCTGCGGGACGAGGGCCTGGCGTACGGGCGCCGGCTCGGCGGGGCGGGAGTCGACTGCGGGATCCACCTGGTCCCCGGCGTCTTCCACGGCTTCCTCGGCATGCCGCTCCCCGCCGCGCGGGCGGCGATCGAGGCGGCGGGGGCGTGGGTGGCGGCGACGGCCGCGAAGTAGAGGGGGCTGGGCGGCCGGATTCGAACCGGCGTCCTCCTCCATGCTGTGTAGGCGCACTACCTCTGTGCTACGACCCAGCCCTTGTTCCGGATCCTAGGAGCAACCCCGCATGACGCGCACGCGAATATCCCCGGCATGATGTGCGCATGTCGATATCGGTCCCGGGGGCCCTGGCGCGCAACTCCCTAGCCCTCGCAGCGGAGTTCGCCGCCGCCCTGCTCCTGCGCGGCTCCCAGCCGCACTGGCTGCCGATCCTGCTCGCCCTGGTCGCCCTCGTCTCCGGACTGCCGCACGGCACCGACGCCGGCTTCGTCCACCGCATCGTGCTCGCGCTCGGCGCGGTGGCGATCGCCCTGTCCGGCGCCCGGGTCCTGGACGCCCCCGACCCGCTGCTCTGGCAGGCCCTGACCGGAGCCCTCGCCCTGACCCAAACGGTCTCCCTGACCCGCCTCTCCCACCGCCCGGCCCCCTGAAACCGCCGGCCGGCGCCGCGGCCGCCCGCCTCAACGTCAAGCACGCACATCGTGGGCCGCATCGAGGTGGTCAGGGAGTTCCACCGCTGATTCCCGGCTGCCCGAAGGTGTCCGGGACCGGCAGGGTCGACCAGCGGGTGAGGGGCCAGGCGACGACGACGGCGCGGCCGACGACCTCATCGACCGGTACGAAGCCGTGGGTCTTCGGGTCGTCCATGTGGTAGCGGGAGTCGGAGGACTTCTGGCGGTGGTCGCCCATGACCCAGAGCTTCCCCTTGGGCACGGTCACCGGGCCGAACGGCTTGTCGCCGCAGGGGGTGTTCCCGGGGAAGATGTACGGCTCGTCCAGGGCCTTGCCGTTGACCTCGACCGGTCCGGTCCCGCGGCATTCCACCGTGTCGCCGCCGACCGCGATGACCCGCTTGATCAGGTCCTTCTCGTCGGCCGAAGGCATCAGGCCGATGGTGGAGAAGAAGTTCTGGACGGCGTTGCGCTCCGGGACGGGCTCGCCGTCCAGCCAGTCGCTCGGGTCGTGGAAGACGACGACCTCGCCGCGCTCCGGCTCGGCGCCGAACCAGGGCGTGAGCTTGTCGACCAGGACCCGGTCCCCGCGCTGGAGGGTGTTCTGCATCGAGAGGGAAGGGATCGAGAACGCCTGGAACAGGAAGGTCTTGATCAGGAACGCCACCACCAGGGCGACGGCGACGAGCAGCGGCAGCTCCTTCCAGAAGGGGCGCCGCTTGACTGCTGCCCGCTCGTGGGCCGTGTCGCCCATGGGGGCCTCCGAACTTTTCTCGACTGGGCCCAGGAAACACCATGGGCCGGTCGGCAGGCCGTAAAGGCGGACGGCGAGAACGGCTCCCCGGGGCACCGCCCCGGGGAGCCGGACCCGCCGCGGGTCAGAGGCGCTCGATGATGGTGACGTTGGCCTGGCCGCCGCCCTCGCACATGGTCTGGAGGCCGAAGCGGCCGCCCGTGCGCTCCAGTTCGTGCAGCAGGGTCGTCATCAGCTTGACGCCGGTCGCGCCCAGGGGGTGGCCCAGGGCGATCGCGCCGCCGTTGACGTTGACCCGCTCCGGGTCCGCGCCCGTCTCCTTCAGCCAGGCCAGGGCCACCGGCGCGAACGCCTCGTTGATCTCGACCAGGTCGATGTCGGCGAGGGACATGCCCGTCTTCTTCAGGGCGTACGCCGTCGCCGGGATCGGCGCCGACAGCATGCGGATCGGGTCCTCGCCGCGGACCGACAGGTGGTGGATGCGGGCCCGCGGGCGCAGCCCGTGTTCCCGTACCGCCCGCTCCGAGGCCAGGAGCATCGCCGCCGCGCCGTCCGAGACCTGGGAGGAGACGGCCGCCGTGATCGTGCCGCCCTCCATGACCGGCTTCAGGCCGGCCATCTTCTCCAGGGTGGTGTCGCGGCGCGGGCCCTCGTCCACCGACACCTCGCCGTACGGGACGATCTCGCGCTCGAAGCGGCCCTCGTCGATCGCGCGCAGCGCCCGCTGGTGGGAGCGCAGGGCGAACTCCTCCATGTCGAGGCGGGAGATGCCCCACTTCTCGGCGATCAGCTGGGCCCCGTAGAACTGGTTGACGGGGGAGTCCCCGTACCGGGCCCGCCACCCGGCCGAGCCCAGGTAGGGGCCCTCGGTGAAGCCCAGCGGCTCCGCCGCCTGCCGCGAGGCGAAGGCGATCGGGATCATCGACATGTTCTGGGTGCCGCCCGCGACCACCAGGTCCTGGGTGCCGGACATGACGCCCTGCGCCGCGAAGTGCACGGCCTGCTGCGAGGAGCCGCACTGGCGGTCGATGGTGACGCCCGGGACCTCCTCGGGGAGTCCGGCCGCCAGCCAGGCCGTCCGGGCGATGTCGCCGGCCTGCGGCCCCACCGTGTCGAGGCAGCCGAAGACCACGTCCTCCACGGCCGACGGGTCGATCCCGGACCGTTCGACGAGGGCTTTGAGGACGTGCGCCCCCAGGTCTGCGGGGTGGACCTCGGACAGGCCCCCCTTGCGCCGCCCCACGGGGGTGCGGACCGCTTCGACTATGTAGGCCTCGGGCATCGGAACTCCTCAGGGATATCCAGGCATCGGGCAGGTGCCGGGGATGTACGGGATTACGTGCGTGTGGCGATCCCGTCCAGGACCATCGACAGGTACTGGCGGGCGATCTCCTCCGGGCTGTGCTGGCCGCCCGGCCGGTACCAGGACGCCGCCACCCACACCGTGTCGCGCACGAAGCGGTAGGTGAGGCGGATGTCCAGGTCGGCGCGGAAGACCCCGTCCGCGACCCCGCGCTCCAGCGTCCCGAGCCACGCCTTCTCGAACTTGACCTGCGAGTCGGAGAGGTAGTGGAAGCGGGGCTGGACCGACAGGGTCCGGGACTCCTTCTGGTAGATGGCGACCGCGGCGCGGTGCCGGTCGATCTCCCGGAACGATTCGGTGACGAGGGCCTCGATGGTCTCCCTGGGCCCGAGACCGGCGGCGAGCACGGTGTCGTAGCCGTCCCACAGCTCGGTCAGGAAGGCGGAGAGGATCTCGTCGAGCATCGATTCCTTGGAATCGAAGTGGTAGTAGAGGCTGCCGGCGAGCATGCCGGCGGCGTCGGCGATCTTGCGGACGGTGGTGGCGTTGTAGCCCTGCGCGGCGAACACCTCGGCGGCGGTGTCGAGGAGTTCGCGGCGGCGCTCGGGCGACGCGGTCACCTGGGGCTTCTTCTTGTTCGTTGGCACGGGGCCATTCTGGGCCTACGCGTGCTGACTGCTGACCGACACGGTCTCGCCCGTCATGTACGACGAGTAGCCGCTGGCCAGGAAGACGATGACGTTGGCCACCTCCCAGGGTTCGGCGTACCGGCCGAAGGCCTCGCGGGCGGTGAGTTCGGTGAGCAGCTCCTCGCTGGTGACCTTCACCAGGTGCGGGTGCATGGCCAGGCTCGGCGCGACCGCGTTGATGCGTACGCCGAACTCCGCGGCCTCCAGCGCCGCGCAGCGGGTCAGCGCCATCACCCCGGCCTTGGCGGCGGCGTAGTGGGCCTGCCCGGTCTGGGCGCGCCAGCCGATGACGGAGGCGTTGTTGACGATCACCCCGCCCGTTCCGGAGGCCTGCATCGCCCGCATCGCGGCGCGGGTGCAGCGGAAGGTGCCGTTCAGGGTGACGTCGAGGACGCGGGACCACTGCTCGTCGGTCATGTCGACGAGGTTCGCCGTGCCGCCGAGCCCGGCGTTGTTGACGACGAGGTCGAGGCGACCGTGGAGCCGTTCGGCGAGCGCGAAGAAGGCGCCCACCTGCTCCTCGTCGGTGACGTCGCAGGGCAGGGAGGCGACCCGGTCCGCGCCGAACTCCGCGGCCAGCGCCTCCTCGCTCTCCTTGAGGCGGCGGGCGTGCGCGTCGCCGATGAGGACCCGGGCGCCCTCCTCCAGGAACCGGCGGGCGGTGGCCCCGCCGATCCCGGCCCCGGCGGCCGCGGTGATCACGGCGGTCCGTCCGGTCAGCAGGCCGTGCCCGGCCACGTACTCGGGTGCGTTGCCGGTCGGGTTCACGCGCGTACCTCCTTGGGAAGGCCGAGGATGCGCTCGGCGACGATGGTGCGCTGGATCTCGTCGGAGCCCGCGTAGATCGTGTCGGCGCGGGAGAAGAGGAAGAGCCGCTGCCAGTCGTCGAGGTCGTACGGATCCCCGTGCGCCCCGGCCGCGAGGAGCGAGGCGGCTCCGCAGACGTCCATGGCGAGCTCGCCGAGATCGCGGTGCCAGCGGGCCCAGTACAGCTTGGCCGTGGACGGGGCGACCCCGGGCCGCAGTGCGGAGGCGCGCATGGTCTCCAGCCCGATCCAGGCCCGGACGAGCCGGTCGCGGATCAGCGGATCGGCCATCGCCCCGTTGCGCTTCGCCAGCGCGGCCAGGTCTTCGAGTTCGCGGCGGAAGCCGACCTGCTGGCCGAGGGTGGAGACGCCGCGCTCGAAGCCCAGGGTGGCCATGGCGACGGCCCAGCCCTCGCCGGGCGCGCCGACGAGGTGGGCGGCGTCGGTGCGGGCCCCGTCGAAGAAGACCTCGTTGAACTCGGAGGTCCCGGTCAGCTGCACGATGGGCCGGACCTCCACCCCGGGCTGGTCCATCGGGACCAGGAGGTAGGACAGCCCCGCGTGCCGGCGGGAGCCCGGCTCGGTGCGGGCGACGACGAAGCACCACTGGGCCTCGTGCGCCAGGGAGGTCCAGGTCTTCTGGCCGTCCACCACCCACGCGCCGTCCACCAGGGCGGCCCGGGTGCGGATGCCCGCCAGGTCCGAGCCGGCGTCGGGCTCGCTGTAGCCCTGGCACCACAGCTCCTCCACGGCCCGGATGGGCGGCAGGAAGCGGCGCCGCTGCTCCTCGGTGCCGTGGGCGATGAGGGTGGGGCCGAGGAGCTGCTCGCCTATGTGGTTCACGCGCGCGGGCGCGTCGGCCAGCGCGTACTCCTCGTGGAAGGCGATCTGCTGCGCGGTGCTCGCGCCGCGGCCGCCGTACTCCACGGGCCAGCCCACGCAGGTCCAGCCGTGCGCCGCCATGTGCCGTTCCCAGGCGAGGCGTTCGGCGAAGGCCTCGTGCTCCCGGCCGGGTCCGCCGCGGCCCTTGAGGGCGGCGAACTCGCCGGTGAGGTGGGCCCGTAGCCAACTCCGAACCTCGGTGCGGAACTCCTCGACGCTGCTCATGGCCGTACGTTAACCTACCAAACACTTGTTAGGGAAGGATGCAGCGATGCCCGGAGAGATGTCCGACGAAACCCCCGTGCTCTACGAGCGCCGCGGCCCGGTCGCGTACGTGACCATGAACCGCCCCCGGTACCGCAACGCCCAGAACAGCGCGATGACCTACGCCCTCGACGACGCCTTCTACCGGGCCGCGGACGATCCCGCGGTCAAGGTGGTCGTCCTGGCCGGGGCCGGCGAGCACTTCTCGGCGGGCCACGACATCGGCACCCCGGAGCGCGACGCGCACCTGCCCTTCGAACGCCGGGCCGGTCTGTGGTGGGACCACTCCCAGCGCTCCGGCGCCGAATCCCGCTTCGCCCGCGAATCCGAGGTCTACCTCGGCATGTGCCGGCGCTGGCGCGAACTGCCCAAGCCCGTCATCGCCTCCGTCCACGGAGCCTGCGTGGCCGGCGGGCTGATGCTCGCCTGGGTCTGCGACCTCATCGTGGCCAGTGAGGACGCCTTCTTCGCCGACCCCGTCGTCCGCATGGGCATCCCGGGCGTCGAGTACTTCGCCCACCCGTGGGCCATGCCCCCGCGCATCGCCAAGGAGTTCCTCTACACCGGCGACCGGATGCCCGCCCGCCGGGCGTACGAGATCGGCATGGTCAACCGGGTCGTCGAGCGGGCCGAACTGGAGGAGGCCACCGACCGGCTCGCCCTGCGGATCGCCGAGATGCCCTCCTTCGGACTCGCCCTCACCAAGCGGGCCGTCAACCAGGCCGAGGACCTCCAGGGCCTGCACACCGGCATGGACTCCGTCTTCGGCCTGCACCACCTCGCGCACGCCCACAACGCCGAGACCGCGGCGGACTCACTCGGCGGCATGAACATCGCCGCGATGAAGATGAAGGAGGCGAACAGCTGATGGACCTCGACCACTCGGCGGACGTGGAGGCCTTCCGGGCCGAGGCGCGCGACTGGCTCGCCGCCCACGTTCCCGCCACCCCCCTGCCCTCGTTGGAGACCCGCGAGGGCTTCGCCGCCCACCGGGAATGGGAGGCGCTCCTGCACTCCGCCCGCTGGTCGGTGGTGTCCTGGCCCGAGGAGTACGGCGGCCGCGGCGTCGACATCGAGCGCTGGCTGGTCTTCGAGGAGGAGTACTGGGCGGCCGGCGCGCCCGGCCGGGTCTCGCAGAACGGCATCAACCTGCTCGCCCCCACCCTCTTCGACCACGCCACGGACGAACAGCGCGCCCGCGTCCTGCCCTCCATGGCCAGCGGCGAGGTGATCTGGGCCCAGGCCTGGTCCGAGCCCGAAGCCGGCTCCGACCTCGCCTCCCTCACCTCCCGGGCCGTGCGCACCGAAGGCGGCTGGCTGCTGACCGGGCAGAAGACCTGGTCCTCGCGGGCCGCCTTCGCCGACCGCGCCTTCGGTATCTTCCGCACCGACCCCGACACCCCCAAACCCCACCAGGGCCTCACCTACCTGATGTTCGACCTGCGCGCCCCCGGGGTCACCGTGCGGCCCATCGGCCGCCTCGACGGCAAGCCCGCCTTCGCGGAACTCTTCCTCGACGAGGTCTTCGTCCCCGACGCGGACGTCATCGGGGAGCCCGGACAGGGCTGGCGGATCGCCATGTCCACCACCGGCAACGAGCGCGGGCTCACCCTGCGCGCCCCCGGCCGCTTCCTCGCCGCCGCCGACCGCCTCGTCGACCTGTGGCAGAGCCACGGGGACCCGGCCGACACCGCCCTGCGGGACCGGGTCGCCGACGCGGTCGTCGGAGCCCGCGCCTACCAGCTGTTCACCTGGGCCAACGCCTCCCGCTTCGCCGCCGGGGAGACGATCGGCGCCGAGTCCAGCCTGAACAAGGTGTTCTGGTCCCAGTACGACATCGCCCTGCACGAGAGCGCCCTCGACCTGCTGGGCCCCGACGCGGAACTCGCCGACGGGGAATGGGCCGAGCCGTGGATCTTCTCCCTCGCCGGCCCCATCTACGCGGGGACCAACGAGATCCAGCGCGACATCATCGCCGAGCGGCTGCTCGGCCTCCCGAAGGGCCGCCGCTGATGCGCTTCCTGCCGTCCGAGGAACAGACGGACTTCGCCCGCACCCTGCGCACCCTGCTCGCCGCCTCGGAGGTCCCGGCGGCGGTACGGGCCTGGGGCGCGGGCGACCACGCCCCCGGCCGGGTCCTGTGGTCGCGGCTCGCCGCCACCGGACTGTTCGCCCTCGCGGCCGACGAGGCCCACGAGGGCATGGGCCTCATGCCCCTGGAACTGGCGACCGGGTTCGTGGAGCTGGGCCGGGCCGGGGTCCCGGGCCCGGTGGTGGAGACGGCCGCCGCCGCCGTACTCCTCACCCGGCTCGGCGACGAAGCACTGGCCAAGCGGTTCCTCCCCGGGCTCGCGGCGGGGGAGACCCCGGCCACCCTCACCCTGCCCGGCGGGGGCCCGTACGCCCTGGACGCCGACGCGGCCACCCACCTCTTCACGGTGTCCCCGTCCGGGGAGCTCCGGCTGGCCCCCGGCGCCGGACCGCTGCGCACCTCCACCGACCCCGCCCGCCGCCTCGCCCTCCCGGACGGCGGCGGCGAACTCCTCGCCGCCGGCCCGGCGGTCACCGCGGCGGCCCGGGACGCCGCGGACTGGGCCCGGCTGCTCACCGCCGCCCAGTGCCTCGGCACCGGCGAGGCACTCCTCGCGCGCACGGTGGAGTACGCGAAGCAGCGCACCCAGTTCGGCACGGCCATCGGCGGCTTCCAGGCGGTGAAGCACCGGCTCGCCGACACCCTGGTGGGCCTGGAGTTCGCCCGGCCGCTGCTGTGGGCGGCCGCGCTCTCCCTGGCCCCCGGGGAGATCGCCGCGGCGAAGCTGACCGCGGGCGAGGCGGCGTACGCGGCCGCCATGACCGCGCTCCAGCTGCACGGAGCCGTCGGCTACACCGAGGAACTCGACCTCTCGCTGTGGCTGCGCAAGGCACGCCCGCTGCGCGACGCCTGGGGGAGCCCCTCCCAGTGCCGGGCGGCGGTGCTTCAGGAGCGGGTGCGGTAGTACGTCGCCAGTGCAGTGTTCGCCACCACGATCACCGTGAACCACAGGGACGGCAGCCGCTGCCCGAGCGCGAGCAGCGCGAGGGCGGCGGCGCCGAACACCACCGCCTTCACCCCGAGCTGCGCGGCGAGCGGGACGGCGTACCGGGCCTTGGGCGCGGCGAACATCCCCCAGAGCACGGCGGCGGCGGCCGGCGCGGCCACTGCCAGGGCGATCGACCCCAGCCGCCCGATGTCACGGGTCCAGCCCCACCAGGCCAGCAGGCCCAGGGCCAGCAGCTCCAGCAGGAAGGCGAGGCCCTCGTTGGCGAGGAAGAAGGCGCGGACGGGCGCGGGCAGCGGAGAAGGGCTCATGGGAGCAGCCTCAGGGCCCCGGCGCGGACGGGTCCACTCCGCCCCGGTCCCGTCTCGGATGATGGCGTCGGATCGCGGGGTCAGACGACGGCCACGCTCACGCTCACCACGTACGGCTCCTCCACCACTCCGTCCGGGAAGAGCGGGCGCAGCCGCTCCCGCTCGGCGTCGAGGAAGGCCTGCGTGCCGGCCCCGCCCAGCATCAGGAACGCGGAGTGGCTGGAGAGGTTCGCCAGGTGCGCCTCGAGCGGGATCCGCCGGGACCAGGCCACCGACCGGGTGGCGAAGGCGGAGCCGAGCCCGCGCGGCAGCGTACGGAAGCCGCTGTCCGCCCCGCCTCCGCCGACCGCACCGGCCCCGCCGCCCGGGCCGCCCGCCTCGAAGAAGGCGTGGATCCGCGCGCTCTGCTCCGCGACCCAGGCCGCCGACCCGTCCAGGTCGTTCCACCAGATCGCGAGCGCGCCCCCGGGCCGCAGCACCCGGCGGGCCTCGGGGAGAGCCCGTTCCGGGTCCGTCCAGTGCCAGGACTGCGCGAAGGTCAGGAGGTCGAAGCGGGCCCCGGCCAGCGGCAGCCGGTTCCCGTCCCCGCGCACGATCGGGATCCCGGGGTTGCGGACGCGGAACTCCGCCGCCATCCCGTCCCCGGGCTCGACGGCCACCACCTCGGCCCCGCGGGCCCGCATCGGGGCCGTGCCGATCCCGGTGCCCGCCCCCACGTCGGCCACCCGCGCCCCCGCGAACCGGCGCCCGGCCAACTCCTCGACCGCGTCGTACAGCGCCTCCGGATAGCCGGGCCTGTGTGCCGCGTACAGAGCGGCGGCGGTGTCGAAGGACCGGGCCCGGGAGCGGGGAGTCGTCGTCATGCCGCCATTGTCCGCCCCGCCCCGCCCGGTTACGCGGCGCGGACCAGCCCCGCCTCGTAGGCGAGGATCGCGGCCTGGGTCCGGTTGGAGAGGTCGAGCTGCGTGAGGATCCGCGAGACGTACGTCTTCACGCTCGCCGGGGACAGGTGCAGCGCCTGCGCTATCTGAAGGTTCGTCCGGCCCTCGCCGACCAGCGCGAGGACGTCCCGCTCGCCGGGGGACAGGGTGGAGAGCTGCTCCGCGTGGTCGGGCGCCTCGGTGCGGGTGTCGGCACGCTCCAGCAGCACCCGCATCACCCCGGGAGCCAGGGCGCTGCCGCCCGCCGCGACCGTGCGGATGCCGGCGAAGAGCTCCTCGGGGCGCAGGTCCTTCAGCAGGAACCCGGCCGCTCCGGCCCGCAGCGCGTCCAGCACCAGGTCGTCCGCGGTGTAGCCGGTGAGGACGAGCACGCGCGGCGGCTCCGGTAGCCGCAGCAGCTGCAAGGTGGCCTCCATGCCGTCGACCTTCGTCATGACCAGGTCCATCAGCACCACGTCCGGCCGGTGCGTGCGCGCCAGCGGCACCGCCTCGGCCCCGTCGGCGGCTTCGGCGACCACCTCGATGTCGGGCGCGCTCGCGAGCAGGGTCACCAGTCCCGACCGTATGAGGCTCTGGTCGTCGACCACCATCACGCGGATCGCCATGTGACCCACCTCTCCTGAATCCCCGTCTTATTGCGGACATTACCGGCATAGCGGGACTTAAGTCCGCCCAACCCTCCCTTCCCAGTCCCCTTTTGCTGCCGCGCTTGTCCTCTTTCGGGGACTTCGGGGACCCCCCGCCCTCCCGGACGGTGGTTACCGAGGCCGAACGCACCACCGCTTCACCGGATGCACCGGCCTCCGCAATGTCCCCGAAGTCAGGAACTCCGCATGTCTTTCCCGTCTGCTCGTACCCTCGCCGGTCTCGTTGTCGCCGGTATCGCCGCACCCGCCGCCGTGGGTCTCGTGGCACAGCCCGCGTCCGCCGCGTCGGTCGGCACGTGGGACAAGGTGGCCCAGTGCGAGTCCACCAACGACTGGAGCATCAACACCGGCAACGGCTACTACGGCGGCCTGCAGTTCTCCTCCAGCACGTGGGCGGAGTTCGGCGGCCGGCAGTACGCCCCCCAGGCCAACCAGGCCACCAAGGCGCAGCAGATCGCCGTCGCCGAGAAGGTCCTCGCGACCCAGGGCCCCGGCGCCTGGCCCTCCTGCGGCAAGCTCGCCGGCCTGCAGCGCGGCGGACCGGCCCCCGAGGCCCCGGCCAAGGGCACCGGCACCTCCACGGCGAACAAGAACGCCGAGGCCCCGGCCGCCCCGGCCGCCCCGAAGTCCCAGGGCGCCAACAGCTACACCGTTGCCAGCGGCGACACCCTCGGCACCATCGGCTCCGAACTGGGCGTCAGCTGGCAGACCCTCTACTCCGAGAACCGCTCGGTGATCGGGTCCGACCCGGACGTGATCTTCCCGGGCCAGCGCCTCGCGTACGGCTCCGGCTCCGGTGCCTCCTCCGACTCCGGCCGCAGCAGCACCCCGGCCGCGCCGAAGTCCTCCAGCTCGTCGAGCTCCTCCGAGGAGTCCGACTCCGGGAGCTCCTCCAAGAGCAGCTCCCGCAGCAGCGCCGACGGCGCCCTGCCCGTCTCGGGCGGCACCATCTCCGCGCGCTACCACCAGGCGGGCGGCTGGTCCGCCGGCTACCACACCGGCATCGACTTCGCGGTGTCCACCGGCACCCCGGTCCGGGCCGCTGCCGCGGGCACCGTGGTCTCCTCCGGCTGGCAGGGCGCGTACGGCAACGCCGTGGTCATCAAGCACGACGACGGCCGCTACTCCCTCTCCGCCCACCTCTCCTCGGCGACCGCCTCCGAAGGCGAGCGCGTCTCCGCCGGCGAGCAGATCGGCCGCTCCGGCAACACCGGCAACTCCACCGGACCGCACCTCCACTTCGAGGTCCGCTCCAGCAACAGCTACGGCGCCGACATCAACCCGGTCACCTGGCTGAACGGCCACGGCGTCTCCCTGTAAGGAGCCGGCCGGGCCACCAAGAACGCGTCCCCCCGGGATGCCCCTTCGGCGGAAGAAGGGCAACCTGGGGGGACGCTTTGGCATGCTCTGCGCACATCTGTGTGCCGATGAGGGGGGTGGTGGGGTCATGCAGGCCGTGCCCGGTCGCACCGGACAGCTGCTGGAACGGGGTCTGCGCACCCTGACCGGGGAGAGCAGCGGGGCCCCGGACCCCGTGCGCGCCCGCCGCACCGACAGCTGGCTCGCCCTGCTCTGCGGACTGCTCACCACCCTCAACCTCCACGACGTCCACCGCTTCGGCCTCGTCACCGACTACCCCACGAGCCTGGCCGCCGGCTGGCTCGCGGCCGCCTGCCTGCTCTGGCGCCGCTCCCACCCCTGGATCCCGGCCCTCGCCGCCACCGCCGCCACCGTGATCTCCGACGACCGCGGCCCCCTCGTCTTCGCCGCCTACGCCCTGGCCGCGTACGGCCGGTCCCACCGCTGGGTCGGGGTCCTGCTGATGGGCGTCGTCTACGCCACCACCCGCGACCTCTTCCTGCCGCTCGGGTACGCCGGGCGCGACCCCGCCTCCTTCGTCCTCGGCTCCATCCTCGTGCCCGCCCTGTACGGGGAGACCGTGCGCCGCAACCGGCACGTCATGGCCGCGCTGCGCGAGCGGGCCCGCCAGGCCCATGCCGCCGTGGACCAGGCCGCCGACCTGGCGGTGGTCCAGGAACGCACCCGTTTGGCCCAGCGCACCCACGACGGGCTCGGCCACCGCCTCACCGCCCTCACGATGCAGGCCGCCGCCCTGCGGCTGGACGCCGGGGCCGACCCCCGGGTCCGGGAGGCGGCCGGAGCCGTGGAGGAATCGGCCCGGGCCGCAATGGCCGAGGTCAGGGAGGTGCTGGACATGCTGAACGACCCCGCGGGCAGTCGCGCCTACACCACACCCGTCGACGTGGGCCGCTTCCTGGGCTCCCTGGCCCGGAACATGCGGGCCACCGGCATGGAGATCACCCACCACACCCAGCCCGGCCTGGGATCCTTCCCGGCCGCCGACGGGCGGCTGCTGCTGCGGATAGCCCGCGAGGGGCTCACCAACGCGGCGAAGTACGCCCCCGGCTCCGCCGTTCGGATGAATCTTTACACCGGGGACGGGGAGGTCCGCCTCGACGTGGTCAACACCGCCCCGGAGGGGGAGCGGATCGTCCTGGACTCCGGCGGGATGGGCATTCCGGGGCTCCGCAGCGCCCTCGCGGAGGTGGGCGGGAAGCTGCGCGCCGGACCCACCCAGGACGGAGGTCACATGCTCGCGGCGACACTGCCCGACCGACGTGTGCTAGCTTAGAGCTCGTTGCAGTTGTGGTACCCATGAACTTTATGTGCGCCTGACGGGAATGCTCCGACAGGCGCTTTTATTGTTTTGCCGGAATCTCCGGATGGGGCCCTTTGCCGCCTATTCAGGAGATTCAAAAATGGCACTTGGCACCGTGAAGTGGTTCAACTCGGAAAAGGGCTTCGGCTTCATCGAGCAGGACGGTGGCGGCCCGGACGTCTTCGCCCACTACTCGAACATCGCCACCCAGGGCTTCCGTGAGCTCAACGAGGGCCAGCGCGTGTCCTTCGACGTCACCCAGGGCCAGAAGGGCCCCCAGGCGGAGAACATCCTCCCCGCCTAAGGCAGTCAGCACGCCGGGGTCCGCACCGAGTAGGTGCGGGCCCCGGCTTGTCTGCTGTTTCGCACCATTTGATTGCAGCGTTTTCTGCAGTACCTGCCGGTTTCAGGAGGGCTTTCTCGCATGACCAGCTCCAGCTCCGCACGACCCAGCCGCCGCCCCACCCGGGGTCGAGGTGCGGCCCAGGGACGTCCGAAGGCTGGCGCGGGACGGCAGAAGTCCGCCCCCGTAGCCAGGCCCCAAGAATTCACCATGCCCGAACCGCTGGCCCCGGCCCTGCCGCCGGTGGACTCCTTCGGGGACATGGACATGCCCGAGGCGCTGCTGAAGACCCTCGCCGCCCAGGGCGTCACCGAGCCGTTCCCGATCCAGGCCGCGACCCTGCCGAACTCCCTCGTCGGCCGTGACCTGCTCGGCCGCGGCCGTACCGGCTCCGGCAAGACGCTGGCCTTCGGCCTGGCCCTGCTCGCCCGCACCGCGGGCCGCCGCGCCCAGCCGAAGCAGCCGCTCGCCCTGGTCCTCGTACCGACCCGTGAGCTCGCGCAGCAGGTCACCGACGCCCTGGCCCCGTACGCCACGTCCGTCAACCTGCGCACCGCGACCGTGGTCGGCGGCATGTCGATCAACCGGCAGTCCGGCGCCCTGCGCCGCGGCGCCGAGGTGCTCGTCGCCACCCCCGGCCGCCTGAAGGACCTCATCGACCGCGGTGACGCCGACCTCTCGCAGGTCGCCATCACGGTCCTCGACGAGGCCGACCAGATGACCGACATGGGCTTCATGCCGCAGGTCACCGCCCTGCTCAAGCAGGTCGCGCCCGAGGGCCAGACCATGCTGTTCTCGGCGACCCTCGACAAGAACGTCGACAAGCTCGTCAAGATGTTCCTGACCGACCCGGTCGCCTTCTCCGTCGACCCGTCCGCCGGCGCGGTCAGCACGATGGAGCACCACGTCCTGTACGTCATGGACGAGACCGACAAGAAGGCCGTGGCCACGCGCATAGCCGCCCGTGACGGCCGGGTGATCATGTTCGTCGACACCAAGCGCGGGGTCGACCGCATGGTCAAGAAGCTCCTCGCCGACGGCGTCCGCGCCTCCGGCCTGCACGGCGGCCGCTCGCAGCCGCAGCGCAACCGGACCCTCGACTGGTTCAAGACGGGCGAGGTCACCGCGCTGGTGGCGACGAACGTCGCCGCGCGCGGCATCCACATCGACGACCTCGACCTCGTCGTCAACGTGGACCCGCCGACCGACCACAAGGACTACCTGCACCGCGGCGGCCGTACCGCCCGCGCCGGCGAGTCCGGCAGCGTCGTCACCCTGGTCCTGCCCGACCAGAAGCGCGATATGACCCGCCTGATGTCGGACGCCGGGATCTCCCCGCGCACCGCGCAGATCAAGTCCTCCGACGAGGAGCTCGCCCGCCTCACCGGCGCCAAGGAGCCCTCGGGCATCCCGGTCGTCCTGGAGGTGCCGCAGGCCACCCCGCCGCGCCAGCGTTCCGCCGGCCAGGCCGGCGGCGGCTCCGGCGGTGGCGCGCGCCGCCGCTCGAGCGGTCCGCGCACCGGCTCCGGCACGGGTGCGGCTCCGGCCGCCGGGGGCGGCCGCGGCCGTCGTACCGGCGGTGGCGCCGCAGGGCAGGCGGCGGCCTCCGGCTCCGGCCAGGCCCGTCGCGGCCAGGGCGGACAGGGCGGCTCCACGGGCGGCTCCGGCGAGCGCGGCCGTCGTACCGGAGGCGCACCCTCCGGTGGTGCGGCCGCGGCTTCGGCCCGCAGCCGCGTGGGTGGCGCCGGTCAGGGCCGCCGCCGCTCCGCCTGATCTGGAGCATTGATGTGAGAACCACTGCGCCGGGCGGCACGCGCCGCCCGGCGCAGTGGTGTTTTCCGGGTCCGGCGCCGCTTAGCGGACCATCTTCACCTGGAGCTTCGCCAGGGTCCGCAGGTCCAGGCCGAGGCCTTCGGTGAGGTAGCCGTAGAGGCTGCCGTAGTCGGCCTCCATCTGCGTGGTCGCCGCGTCCAGGTAGTCCTGGCGGACCTCCTGGAGCGGGATCAGCAGATCGGGGTTCTGCATCCGGCCGGACGCCTTGATGCCGGCCCGCACCTGGGCGTCGTACGCCGCGCGGAAGGTGTTCGAGGCCAGGTAGTCGCGCTCGGCCGTGGCCTGCGGGACGGCCAGCGCGTTCAGCAGGATGTAGCTCATCCAGCCGGTCCGGTCCTTGCCCGAGGTGCAGTGGTACAGCAGAGGGCCCTGGTTCCCGTCGGCGATCTCGCGGAGGGTGGCCGCGAACTGCGCCCGGTTCTCGGGCTTGGTCACGAAGCCGCGGTAGACGTCGCGCATGTACGCCTCGGCGCGGCCGCCGCCGAGCATCTGCTCCTGCTTGACGGGATCACCGCTGCCTATCGCAGAGATCAGCAGCCCGTACAGGCCGTTGTCGTTGACCGGGCGGGCGGTGGCGGCCAGCCCGGCGGGGAGCTTGTCGGCCCCGTCGTACTGGACCTCCATGGGGATGCGGAAATCGAGGACCTTCGTGAGGCCCAGACCGCCGACGGCTGTGATGTCCGAGGCGGTCAGCTTGCCCAGTGCGTCGGAGCGGTAGACCAGGCCCTGACGGACCCGGCCTCCGGTCCAGGTGCGGTAGCCACCGAGGTCGCGGACGTTGACCGCGCCCTGGAGGGGGATCTGGCGGATCGTTTCCGTCGACTGGGTGTGGGAGTGGTGACGGGAGGTGGCGGCACTGTCGGCCGGCGCGGCGTACGCGGCGGCGGGCAGGGTCCCGATGGCGAGGGCGGATGCGAGCACCGCGGTCGCCAGGCGGATTCGGGCACGGCTCATCTGGGGCAACTCCTGTAACGGAGAAGGGGAATCACCCTGGTGGTGGCAGGGTGCCGAGCGGGTGCGGGGGGAGGGAGAGAAGATGTGGGGGAGTGAGGCCCTGCAGCCGGTCCAGCACGGCGTGGGCCTCGGCCATGACGCGGGTGACGAGCTCCGCACAGGACGGAAGATCCTCGATCACGCCCGCGACCTGGCCCGATGCCATGACACCGAGGTCCGTACGGCCCTCGACCATGGACGCCTTGAGGAGCATGGGGGTGTTCGCGGCGAGCAGCACCTGGCTCCAGGACAGGTCCTTGCCGTGTTTCATCGCGAGGCCGTCCCGGACCATTTCCGTCCAGGTCAGGCCCGAGAGCTTCTTGAAGCCGGCCGCGTGCCGCACCGCCTTGGCCAGCGCCTTCGCGCGCCCGGCCCGCTCCAGGGAGGCGACCAGCTCGCTGCGCAGCATCCGGTGCGGGAGCCCGTCCACGGCGGTGGTGACGGTGACGTCCTTCACGGTCGCCTTCAGGTACTCGGCCTTCACCGCGTCCGGGACCGTCGAGTCGGAGGTCAGCAGGAACCGGGTGCCCATCGCGATGCCGGCGGCCCCGTAGGACAGGGCCGCGACCAGGCCGCGGCCGTCGCTGAAACCGCCCGCCGCGATCACCGGGATGTCCACCGCGTCGACCACCTGCGGCAGCAGCACGGTCGTGGCCACGTCACCGGTGTGCCCGCCGCCCTCGCCGCCCTGCACGATCACCGCGTCCGCGCCCCACGCCGCGACCTTCTCGGCGTGCCGGCGGGCCCCGATCGAGGGGATCACGACCACGCCCGCGTCCTTGAGCCGGGCGATCAGCTCCCTCGACGGGGCGAGCGCGAAGGAGGCCACCCGGACGCCCTCGTCGATGATCAGCTGCGCCCGCTCGGCCGCGTCCCCGGCGTCCGCGCGCAGATTGACCCCGAAGGGGGCGTCCGTACGGGACTTGACCTCGCGGACCGCCGCCCGCAGCTGCTCCATCGTCATCGTCGCCGAAGCCAGGATGCCGAGCGCGCCGGCGTTCGCCGCCCCCGAGACCAGGCGCGGACCCGCCACCCAGCCCATGCCCGTCTGCACGATCGGATGCTCGACCCCGACCAGCTTCGTGAATGCCGTCTCCATCGGATCAGACCCGCACTTCGCGGTCGCGCAGGCCCTTGGGGTCGATGACCTCGCGGATCAGCCGCAGCTCTTCGGCCGTCGGCTCCCGGGTGTACGGGACTTCGTCGGCGACGGCCAGCTCGAAGCCGGTGGCCGCCCGGACCTGCTCCACCGTGACGCCCGGGTGCAGGGAGGCCAGCCGCATCGCGTGGTCCGGGCCGGTGAAGTCGAAGACGCCGAGATCGCTGACCACGCGGGGGAGCCGGTGGAAGCGGGTCACCCCGGCCGCCTCGGCGCGGTCGTAGCCCACGCCGCTCACCATGTCGACGCGCTCGACGAACACCCGGGTGGAGTGCTTGGGGATCCAGTAGCTCACCGGATTGTTCAGGGTGTTCACGGGCGCGCCGCGCACCCCGAGGAGCTGTCGGGCCGGCTGCTCCCAGTCCCCGATGCAGGAGATGTTCTGGTTGCCGAACCGGTCGATCTGGCTGGCGCCCATCATCACGTGCCGGCGGCCCCCGGTGACCATGGTCAGGTGCCGGCGGTACGGGAGCCAGCCCTCGGCCGAGCCGTCGAGCCCGACCAGCATGGCCTCGCCGTCGGTGAGCAGCAGGTCGGGGGAGAAGGTCCGCTTCGCGAGGCGGGCTCCGAAGGAGGGCACCAGGCCCATCGGGCTGGCCAGCACCTCGCCGTTGTCCCGCCAGGCCTCGGCGCAGGCGATCACGCAGTATTCCGAACGGCTCACCGCGGTCGTCGTGCTCACTTCTGCTCCTCGTGCCAGGCCTGGACGGCCGACTGGTAGGCGTGCTCGCTGCCGCCGGAGAGGAAGCGCTCGGCGAACTCGGGCCAGGGGGTGGTCGCGTACAGCTTCTGGAAGGCCTCGTCGCGGCCGTAGTCGGGGGCGCAGGAGGTGAAGTGCGCGCCGTTCGGGGTCTCCACGACCCCGGTGACCGAGTGGCGGCTGACCAGCAGGGACTGCGGAGGCCCGGACTTGGAGAGCTCGGCGGTCTCCACGAGCTGCTCGCAGGAGACGTAGGCGGCGTCGGCGGCCTCGCAGAAGAGGTCGTCGAAGTACGGGTCGGGGCCCAGGTACTGGGCGTTGCCGAGCCGGTCGGCGCGGTTGAGGTGGACGAGCGCGGCGTCCATGCGCAGGGCGGGGACCGCCACGAACTCCTCCCCGTCGGCGTACGGGGAGGTGACGGTGCGCAGCTCGGGGTTGACGCGCATGACGTCGGAGCCGAGGCCGGCCCGGACGGGGAGGAAGGGCAGCCGGTTGGCGGCCGCGTGCAGGCCCCACATGAACATGGCCTCGTCGAGCTCGGTGAGGGCGAAGGCGCCGCTCTCGCGGGCGGCCCGGTAGTGCGGCTCCAGGGGGATGGAGTCGAGGGTGACGAAGGGGGTGACCAGCTTGCGGATCCGGCCGGCGGCGGCGAGCAGGCCGACGTCGGGGCCGCCGTACGAGATCACGGTGAGATCGGTGATCCCGGAGCGGAGCAGTGCCCGCACCAGGGCCATGGGCTTGCGCCGCGAACCCCAGCCGCCGATGCCGATGGTCATCCCGCTGTGCAGCCGGCCGACCGCTTCTTCGGGGGTCATGCTCTTGTCGGTCATGCCGATTCCGCCTTTGCTCCGCTGGTGCCGAAGGTGTCGCGGACCCGGTCGGCCACGCCGCTGAGGTTGGCCTCGAAGGTGAAGCCCTGCTCGAAGCGGTAGCTGCGGCGCACGTCCACGGGGTCGATGCCGTTGATGGCCGCCTTGGCGAGCCGGATGAGGTAGCCGTCCTTCTTCGCGATCTCGGCGGCCAGCTCCAGGGCGGCCGTCCGCAGTTCCTCCCGCGGGACCACCTTCCACACCGAGCCGTGCGCGTGCAGTTCGGCGGCGGTGGCGGTGCGCGAGGTGTAGTACAGGGTCCGCATGAGGTGCTGCGGGACGAGCCGGGCCAGGTGGGTGGCGGCCCCGAGGGCGCCCCGGTCCAGTTCCGGCAGTCCGAAGGTCGCGTCCTCGGAGGCGACGATGGCGTCGGCGTTGCCGACCAGGCCGATCCCGCCGCCGAGGCAGAAGCCGTTCACGGCCGCCACGACCGGGACCTCGCACTCGTAGACGGCGGCGAAGGCCTCGTAGCAGCCCCGGTTGGCGCCGATGAGCGCGGCGTGGCCGGTATCGCGCTGCATCTCCTTGATGTCGACGCCGGCGTTGAAGCCGCGGCCCTCGGCGGCCAGCACCACGCAGCGGACCTCCGGGTCGCGGCCGGCCGCGCGCAGGGCGTCGGCCAGGTCGTACCAGCCCTGCACGGGCAGTGCGTTGACGGGCGGGAAGTCGACTGTGACGAGTGCGATGCCCTTGTCGGGGCTTGAGGTGGAGACACCCATGAGCGGATCAGCTACCTTTCCACCAAACATTTGTTAGGTGAGGAAGGTAGCAGCCGATGGAGCTCAACGGGAGGGTTGTCGTCGTCACCGGCGGAACCCGGGGCGTCGGCGCCGGGATCGCCCGGTCGTTCCTCGCGGCGGGGGCCGAGGTCCTCGTCTGCGCGCGCCGGCCGCCGGAGGAACCGGTGGCGGAGGGGGGCCGCTCGGCGTCGTTCACCGCCGTCGACCTGCGCGATCCGGCGGCCGTGCGGGAGTTCTTCGCATCGGTCGCCGCGCGCCACGGGCGGCTCGACTGCCTGGTGAACAACGCCGGCGGGACCCCGTACCGGCTGCTGGGGGAGGGCGAGGCGGAGCGCCACGCACGGGTCGTCGAACTCAACCTGATCGCCCCGATGACCGCCTCGGTCGCCGCGTACCCCTGGCTCCGGGAGACCCGGGGCTCGATCGTGATGATCGGCAGCGTCAGCGGGACCCGGCCCTCGCCGGGCACGGCGGCCTACGGGGCGGCGAAGGCGGGCCTGGAGAACCTGGCCCGCTCCATGGCCGTGGAATGGGCCCCCGAGGTACGGGTCAACTCGCTGGTCCTGGGCATGGTGCGGACCGAGCTGTCGCACCTGCACTACGGCGACGAGAGCGGGATCGCGGCCGTCGGCGCGACCGTACCGCTGGGGCGGCTGGCGGAGCCCTCGGACGTGGGCGAAGCGGCCGTCTTCCTGGCCTCCGACCGGGCGGGGTACGTGAGCGGGGCCAGCCTGCTCGTGCACGGGGGCGGCGAACGGCCGGCCTTTCTGGATGCGGCAACTGCGAACAAGGAGAAGTGACATGGGACTTGCCGAAGGCCGTGTGGTCATCGTGACGGGCGCCGGGCGGGGGCTGGGCCGGGCCCACGCGCTGGCCTTCGCCGAGGAGGGCGCGAAGGTCGTCGTCAACGACCTCGGGGTCGGCCTGGACGGGCTGCCCGGGCCGGACAGCCCGGCGGCGCAGGTCGTCGCCGAGATCCGGGCGAGGGGCGGGGAAGCAGTGGCGCACGGCGGCGACATCGCCACGACCGAAGGGGCGGCGTCACTGGTCGGGACGGCCGTCTCGGCCTTCGGACGGCTGGACACCCTGGTCAACAACGCCGGGTTCCTGCGCGACCGGATGCTCGTGAACCTGGACGAGGACGACTGGGACGCCGTGATGCGGGTCCACCTGAAGGGGCACTTCCTGCCGCTGAAGCACGCGGCGGCCTACTGGCGGGCCGAGGCGAAGGAGGGCCGGCAGGTCGCCGCGCGGGTCGTCAACACCTCCTCCGGAGCGGGGCTGCTCGGCTCCGTCGGCCAGGGCAACTACAGCGCCGCCAAGGCCGGGATCCTGGGGCTGACCCTGGTCTCGGCGGCGGAGATGGGCCGCTACGGGGTCCAGGTCAACGCGATCGCCCCGGCGGCCCGGACCCGGATGACGGAACAGACCTTCGCGGACACCATGGCGGCCCCCGAAGCCGGGGCCTTCGACGCGATGGCCCCCGAGAACGTGTCCCCGCTGGTGGTGTGGCTCGGCTCCGACGCCTCGGAGGGGGTCACTGGCCGCGTCTTCGAGGCGGAGGGCGGCCGCATCACGGTGATGGAGGGCTGGCGGCCGGGCCCCACGGCCGACCGCGGAGCCCGATGGACCCCGGCGGAGGCGGGGGAGGCGGCGGCCAAGCTCCTCGCGGCATCGGAGCGGCCGCAGCCGGTGTACGGGGCACGCTAGCGCCGTACCGGCCACCTGCGGCCGCGGGGTCAGAAGCGGAACCAGCGCCGCCGGGGAGCCGAGAGCGGGATTCCACGTGATGTCCCCGGCCGCGGGCACCTCCCGGTCGTGGAACGCGCCGGAGGCGGCGATCTCCGCAAGGTCCGTCCGGCGTCGGCTCAGCCCTTTGACCAGATAGATCCTGTGCTCGGTCCGTCCGGTCTCCTCGAAAGCGTCGTACAGCCCGGGCAGGAACGACACGGGCAGGTCCCTCGCCGCGAGCGCGAGCAGGTGGTCGGCCTGCTCGTCCGCACCCTCGTCCCGGAGTGCGGCAACGGCGCGCGCCACCTCCGGCGGGTCGGCCGTCCAGGGGGTCGGCGCGTTGCCGCGCCACACGGAGATCTCCGCGCTGGTCTCCCGCTGGGCCTGCGCACCGCGCTCGGCATCCCCTTGGAGGAGGCGCAGCTCGGACTCGTGCTGCCGCACCAGGTCCTCGAGCTCCCCGAGGCGGTGCCCGACCCGGTCCAGCTGCTCCTCCAGCCCCTGCACCTGCTGCTGGGTGCCGTCCGCCCGGGCGAACGCGTCGGCGAGGCTCCCTTCGAGCTGGTCGCGGTGCTCACGCTCCCGTTCGAGCTGCTCGCGCAGGGCGGCCAGGTCGCGTGCGGTCTGCACGCGGTGCTCCTCCAGCGCGATCCGGGAGGCCTCCTCCTTGTACTCGCGCGCCACCAGCGGCCCCTTGGTCCGGGCGGCGGTGCAGAGCAGGTTCCAGCCCTGCGCCATCCGGTCCGGGTCCACGGCCTGCCGGGTGGCCAGGAGCCGGTACAGGGCCGGGAGCAGCGAGGGCCTCGGCAGGTCGGCGCCGCTCAGGAACCGGGAGAGCCTGCTGGCATCCACCGCGGCCGCGGGCCCCCGTAGGCCTCCCGGCGGGCCGGGGCCCGGATGGGTCCCGGCCCGAACCCCTTCCCGCTCAGCGGGAACGGGACCTCCCGCCCACCCCCGGCCCCGTCCTACCGTCTGCCGCACCACACACCACCTCAGCCGGGAGGCCCCATGCTGAACGACCCCCTCCGGCGCGAGGCCGCCGCACACCTGCGCGGGGCGGAGCTGCGCCGGGCGCCCGTACCGCCGCTGACCGAGCGGTACGAGGGCATCGACACCGAGGACGCCTACGAGATCCAGCTCCTCAACATCCGCCACCGCCTCGCCGCCGGGGACCGCGTCACCGGGCACAAGGTCGGGCTGTCGTCCCCGGTCATGCAGGCCATGATGGGCGTCGACGAACCCGACTACGGGCACCTGCTGCACTCCATGGAGCTGCACGAAGACGCCCCGGTGCCCGCCGCCGCGTACTGCGCGCCGCGCGTCGAGGTCGAGGTCGGCTTCGTGCTCGGCGCCGACCTCCCCGGCGAGGGCTGCACCGTGGCCGACGTGCTGGCCGCCACCGAGCGGGTCGTCCCGGCGCTGGAGCTCATCGACAGCCGGATCGCCGACTGGCGGATCTCCATCGCCGACACCATCGCCGACAACGCCTCCTCCGCCGGATACGTCATCGGCGAGGGCCGCGACCCGCGCGAGCTCGACCTGAAGGCCGTCGAGGCCACCCTGACCAGCGGATCCGACACCCTGGCGAGCGGCCGCAGCGACGCCGTGCTCGGCGATCCGGCCGCCTCCGTCGCCTGGCTGGCCCGCACCGTCGCCCGCTTCGGGGTCCAGCTCCGCAAGGGCCACCTCATCCTGCCCGGGTCCTGCACCCGCGCCGTGGACGTGGCCGCCGGCCGGACGTACACCGCCGACTTCACCGGGCTCGGCCCGGTGTCCCTCTCCTTCATCTGATCCATCTGAGGTGCCATGACGAACACGCCGAAAGCGACCGCCGCCATCGTCGGCTCCGGGAACATCGGAACCGACCTGCTCTACAAGCTCCTGCGCTCCCCGCACATAGAACCCCGCTGGATGATCGGCGTGGACCCCGCCAGCGAGGGCCTGGCCCGCGCCCGCCGCGCCGGAGTCGAGGCCTCCCACGAGGGCGTGGACCGGCTGCTGGCCCAGGACGAGCTGCCGGACCTGGTCTTCGAGGCCACCTCCGCCTACGTACACCGGGCCAACGCCCCGCGCTACGCCGAACTCGGCATCAAGGCGATCGACCTGACCCCCGCCGCCGTCGGCCCCGCCGTCGTCCCGCCCGCGAACCTCACCGCCCACCTCGACCGGGCCAACGTCAACATGATCACCTGCGGCGGCCAGGCCACCATCCCCATGGTGTACGCCGTCTCCCGCGTGGTCCCCGTCGCCTACGCGGAGATCGTCGCCTCGGTGGCCTCCGTCTCGGCCGGACCGGGCACCCGGGCCAACATCGACGAGTTCACCCGTACCACCTCCCGGGGCATCGAGGAGATCGGCGGCGCCGCCCGCGGCAAGGCCATCATCATCCTCAACCCCGCCGATCCGCCCGTCATCATGCGCGACACCGTCTTCTGCGCGATCCCGGCCGACGCCGACCGGGGCGCCATCGCCGCCTCCGTCAAACAGGTCGCCGAGGACGTGGCCTCGTACGTACCGGGCTACCGGCTGCGCACCGAGCCGCAGTTCGACGACCCCTCCCCGCTCAACGGCGGCACGGCCCGGGTCGCGATCTTCCTGGAGGTGGAGGGCGCCGGCGACTACCTGCCGCCCTACGCCGGAAACCTCGACATCATGACCGCCGCCGCCACCAAGGTCGGCGAGGAGTTCGCGAAGGGGATGCAGAAGTGACCGCCGTGAGGACGTACTCCGACACCCTCGACATCCGGATCACCGACTCCTCCCTGCGCGACGGCTCGCACGCCAAGCGCCACCAGTTCACGGGCGAGGACGTACGGGCCGTCGTCTCCGCGCTCGACGGAGCAGGGGTCCCCGTCATCGAGGTCACCCACGGCGACGGACTCGGGGGGTCCTCCTTCAACTACGGCTTCTCGAAGACCCCCGAGCAGGAGCTCATCAAGATCGCCGCCGATACGGCCCGTCAGGCGAAGATCGCCTTCCTGATGCTCCCCGGGCTCGGCGTGAAGGACGACATCCGCGCCGCCCACGACAACGGCGGGCAGATCTGCCGGATCGCCACCCACTGCACCGAGGCCGACATCTCCGTCCAGCACTTCGGGCTCGCCCGCGAGCGGGGCCTGGAAACCGTCGGCTTCCTGATGATGGCCCACTCCACCACCCCCGAGAACCTGGCCCGGCAGGCCCGGATCATGGCCGACGCCGGCTGCCAGTGCGTGTACGTGGTCGACTCAGCCGGCGCCATGGTCATGGACGAGGTCACCGACCGGGTCGCGGCGCTCGTCGCCGAGCTCGGCACCGACGCCCAGGTCGGCTTCCACGGCCACGAGAACCTCGGCCTGGGCGTGGGCAATTCGGTCGCCGCCGTCCGCGCCGGCGCGCTCCAGATCGACGGATCCACCCGGCGCCTGGGCGCGGGCGCCGGGAACACGCCCGTCGAGGCCTTCGCCGCCGTCTGCCAGAAGATGGGCATCCGGACCGGCATCGACGTCCTGAAGATCATCGACGCGGCCGAGGACGTGGTCCGCCCCGTCATGGAGGACGAGTGCACGCTCGACCGCATGGCCCTGCTCATGGGCCACGCCGGGGTCTACTCCAGCTTCCTCAAGCACGCCTACCGGCAGGCCGAGCGCTACGGGGTCTCCGGCGCGCAGATCCTCCTGCGCGCGGGCGAACGCCGCCTCGTCGGCGGCCAGGAGGACCAGCTCATCGACATCGCGGTCGAACTCGCCGCCGAAGCCCGCTAGTCACCCCCCCCAACCCGCGCAGCACACCCACAACGAAGTGGAGGGCCATCCCATGGCCGAAAAGACCGAAGTCGACGAAGCACCCCGTGTCATCGAAGCCGCCCCCACGCCGACCCGCTTCGCCCGGGGCTGGCACTGCCTGGGACTCGCCGCCACGTTCCGGGACGGAACCCCGCACGAGATCGAGGCCTTCGGCACGAAGCTCGTCGTATTCCAAGGACAGTCGGCGACGGGAGAGAACTCCGGTGAGCTCAGCGTCCTGAACGCCTACTGCCCCCACATGGGCGGCAACCTCGCCCACGGCACCGTCAAGGGCGACACCGTCGCCTGCCCCTTCCACGACTGGCGATGGTCCGGGGACGGCCGCTGCGCCGCCATCCCCTACGCCCGCCGCGTCCCCCCGCGCGCGCGGACCCGCGCCTGGACCTCCCTGGAACGCAACGGCCAGCTCTACGTCTGGCACGACCCGGAGGGCAACCCGCCGCCGCCCGAGGTCGCGATCCCCGTCATCGAGGGCTTCGGCGACCCCGAGTGGAGCGACTGGAGCTGGAACTTCCTGCGCGTCGAGAACTCCAACTGCCGCGAGATCGTCGACAACGTCGTCGACATGGCGCACTTCTACTACGTGCACTACGCCTTCCCGCACTACTTCAAGAACGTCTTCGACGGACACGTCGCCACCCAGTACATGGAGTCCACCCCGCGCGGCGACGTGGACCTCGGCACCCTCTCCACCGGCGGCGGCCTGCGCTCGGACGCCTCGTACTACGGCCCCTCGTACATGATCGACAAGCTGTGGAGCGATGTCGGCGGCGGCGTCGAGCTCGAATCCGTCCTCATCAACTGCCATTACCCCATCGACGGCAACAGCTTCATGCTCATGTACGGCACCATCGTCAAGAAGCTCCCCGGCATGACCGACGAACAGGCCGCCGACGCCGCCCGCCTCACCTCCGAGGGCCTCGCCGTCGGCTTCGAGCAGGACGTCGAGATCTGGAAGAACAAGACCCGCATCGACAACCCCCTCCTCACCGAGGAGGACGGCCCCGTCTACCAGCTCCGCCGCTGGTACGAGCAGTTCTACGTGGACGCCGCCGACGTCAAGGACGAGATGGTCCGCCGCTTCGAGTTCGAGATCGACACCGCCCGCGCCACCGCCGCCTGGAAGGCAGAGGTCGCCGAGAACCTCGCCCGCCGCGCGGCCGGGGCCCCGTGATGACCCCCGTGGCCTGCGGGGAGTGCGGAACCCAGGTGCTGTGCGAGAAGTTCAGCCCCGCCCACACGCAGGTCCAGTGGACCGAGGAGGCCGTGGAAGTCTGCCCGCGCATCGCGGCCGAGGTCGCGGCCGGCCGCCCCAGCGCCCGCGTCCGCTCCTGCGAGGCCCTGCGCGCGGGCATCGAGGCCGCCGTCCTGGCGGGCCGCCTGGAGGTGCCGGCCGATGTCTGACACCGAAGGCCTTACGAGGTCCCGCGCCGCGGAGGTGCGGAGCCCGGCCCCGGCTGCCGCCCCGGGCGGAGCCACCAGCAGGCTGCTGGTCCGTGTCACGGACCGGATCCAGGAGACCCCCGAGGCGGTCTCCCTCGTACTCGACGCGGAACTCCCGTACCGACCCGGACAGTTCCTGACCGTCAGGGTGCCTGGCGGCGCGGCCCGCTGCTACTCCCTGGCCGGGTCCCCGCACGCCGGGGACCCGCTGCGCATCACCGTCAAACGGGTCCCCGGCGGGGTCGGCTCCGGCTGGCTGTGCCAGGAGGTGCGCATCGGCGACGAGCTGGAGGTCCTGCCCCCCGCGGGCACCTTCACCCCGCCTGACCTGGACCGGGACCTGCTGCTCGTGGCGGGGGGCAGCGGCATCACCCCGGTGCTCTCCGTCGCGAAGTCGGCGCTGCTGGCCGGCGCGGGCCACGTCGCCCTGGTGTACGCCAACCGCGACCCCGGCGCGGTGATCTTCCGCGACGAGCTGTGGGGGCTCGCCGAGGAACACCCCGGGAGGCTCACCGTCGTGCACTGGCTGGAGACCCTCCAGGGACTGCCCACCACCCCGCAGCTGGGCCCGCTCCTGGCCCCGTACGCGGGCCGCGAGACCTACCTGTGCGGGCCCGCTCCGCTGATGGACGCCGCCGAGGCGGCGATCCGCTCCGCGGGCGGAGCGGGGCGGGCGATCCACCGCGAGCGGTACTTCTCGCTGAGCGGGGATGTCTTCGCCCCGGCGGGGAGCGGGCAGGACACCGCCGACGCCGGCGGCGCCACCGCCGAGGTGGAGTTCGAGGGGGCCGTGCACACCGTGGACTGGCCCGCCGGGACCCCGCTGCTCGACGCGCTGCTCGACGCGGGCGTCTCCGCCCCGTACTCCTGCCGCGAAGGCGCCTGCAGTGCTTGCTGCTGCCGGGTGCTGGAGGGCGAGGTCAAGATGGTCCGCAACGAGGTCCTGGACCCCGAGGACCTGGCCGAGGGCTACGTCCTGGCCTGCCAGGCCCTGCCGCTCGGCGACCGGATCCGCATCAGCTACGACGGCTGAAGCCACGACGGCTGAACGGCCGCGGGCCCGGCCCCCTGGCGAGGGGTCGGGCCCGGACTCGTTCACTCGTGCGCTGCGGTACCACTACCCACTACATCCACTCGCTGAACCGCAGCCACCCCATCATGTTGTCCATCGCCTGCGCCGAGACCGCCGGCTCCAGGTCCCGGGCCGGCGCGGCCGCGGCCCGCCCCGGCCGGCCCGGCCCGTACAGCTCCCGCCACACCGACCGCGCGCAGGCCAGTACCGCCGGCGCGAGGCGGGCCGTCTCCCGGTCGCCCCGGCAGGAGGACACCGACACCGCGGCCACCGCCCGCCCGGCGCCCCGCAGCGGGGCGGCCACGCAGGAGATGCCCCGGAAGCTCTCCTCCCGGTCGTACGCCACCCCGCGCTCGCGGACCGACGCGAGCTCCGAACGCAGCGCGAGGGGCCGGATCAGGGTGCGCGCGGTGCGCGGGCGCAGCCCCTGCGCGAGGACGTGCTCCACCGCGGCGGGGTCGCTGAAGGCGAGGATCGCCTTGCCGGCGGCCGTGCAGTACGCGGGCATCCGGCCGCCGACCCGCGAGGGCACCGTGGTGGCCTCCGAGCCGCCGATCCGCTCCAGGCACACCACCTCGGCGCCGTCGAGCACCGACAGGTGCACCACCCGGCCCGTCTGCTCGTGCAGCGCGTGCAGCAGCGGCAGCGCGGCCCGGCGCAGCCGGTTGTGGTGGGAGGCGAGCGCGCCCAGCTCCAGCATGCGCATGCCCATGCGGTAGTCCCGGCCCTCGCGGTCCAGCCAGCGCAGCTGCACCAGCTGGTCGAGGATCCGGTGGGCGGAGGAACGTGGGATTCCGGAGCGGCGCACGACCTCGGTGAGCGACAGCCGCGGCTGCGGACCCTCGAAGGCGCCCAGCACCTTCGCGGCCTTCTCCAGCAGCGAAAGCGGTGCGAGCCCGGTCTCCGCGACCTGCTCCATGAACTGGTCAAGCACGAGAAAACCCCCTGCGTGAGGCGTTGGGGCGACCCTGCCACGCACCCCCGGCCGGAGGGAAGCACCCGGAGGGGTCTATTTCATTCAGTAATACTTCAAGTAGTCGTTTCTGAGAGTTCGGACCGGCTTCCCGCTCAGCGGGAACAGCTCGTTCCGCGCCCGCAGCACCCGGCGTACGTTCCTCGCCATCGATCCCGAACACCCGAAGATCCTTGATCTGAGAAGGGGACACCATGAGTGACGAAGAGGTCCTCGCAGCGGTCCGCGCCCTCGCCCCCGCCCTCCGCGAGCGCAGCGCAGACGCCGAAAACCTGCGCAAGGTCCCCGAGGCGAGCATCAAGGAACTCGCCGCCACCGGCTTCTTCCGGCTGCTCCAGCCCAAGGCCCACGGCGGGTACGCCGCCGACCCCGCCCTCTTCTACGCCGCCGTCAAGGACATCGCCAAGGCCTGCGGCTCCACCGGCTGGGTCGCCTCCGTCGTCGGCGTCCACCCCTGGCACGTCGCCCTCTACGACCCCCGCGCCCAGGAAGAGGTCTGGGGCCAGGACCGCGACACGCGGATCTGCTCCTCCTACGCCCCCACCGGCAAGGTCACCCCCGTCGACGGCGGCTTCACCCTCAGCGGCCGCTGGCACTTCTCCTCCGGCTGCGACCACACCGACTGGGCCCTGCTCGGCGGACTGGTCACCGACGCCGAGGGCCGCCCCGTCGACATGCGGACCTTCCTGGTCCCGCGCTCCCAGTACCGCATCGACGAGGTCTGGGACACCGTCGGCCTGCGCGGCTCCGGCTCCAACGACATCGTCGTCGAGGACGTGTTCGTCCCCGAACACCGCGCCCTCAGCTTCGGCCCCGTCACCGCCCTCCAGGTCCCCGGCCACCGCCTCAACCCCGAGCCGCTCTACCGGCTCCCCTACGCCTCCGTCTTCACCACCACCATCTCCACCCCCATCGTCGGCATCGCCGAAGGCGCCTACGAGGACTACGTCGCCGCGACCCGCGAACGCTTCCGCATCTCCTACGGCCAGCAGGTCGCCGAGGACCCCTTCGCCCAGGTCCGCATCGCCCGCGCCGCCAGCGACATCGACGCCTCCTGGCTCCAGCTCCAGCGCAACATCGCCGAGCTCTACGCCCTCGCCGAACGCGGCGAGGAACTCCCCACGCCGCTGCGCACCCGGGCCCGCCGCGACCAGGTCCTCGCCACCGAGCGCTGCGTCGCCGCCGTCGACCTCCTCATGGAGAACGCGGGCGGCAGCGCCATGCGCACCGGCCCCAACCCCGTCCAGCGCGCCTGGCGCGACGTCCACACCGGCCGCGGGCACGCCGCCAACGACCCGGAGCGGGCCCTCGTGCTGTTCGGACAGGGCGCACTCGGCCTCGACATCCAGGACACGATGCTGTGAGCGCGCAGGTACTGACGTACGAGAACACCTCCCGCACCGCCAAGGCCGGCGCCCTGAACCTGCACTACCACGAGGCCGGTCCGTCCGAGGCGCCCGTCGTGATCATGCTGCACGGCGGCGGGCCCGGCGCCTCCGGCTGGTCCAACTTCGGCGGCAACCTGCCCCACTTCGCGCAGCACTTCCGCACCCTGCTCGTCGACCAGCCCTGCTACGGCCGCTCCGACAAGCCGGAACCCGACCGCGACTACTTCGGCTTCAGCGCGAACGCCGTCATCGCCCTCATGGACGAACTCGGCATCGAGCGGGCCCACTTCATCGGCAACTCCCTCGGCGGAGGCACCGCCACCCGGCTGGTCCTGGACCACCCCGAGCGCGTGGACAAGCTCCTGCTCATGGGCCCCGGCGGGATCTCCCTCAACCTCTTCTCCGCCGACCCCACCGAAGGCATCAAGCGGCTCTTCGAGTTCAGCCTCGCCCCCGAGCCCACCCGCGAACAGATGCGGACCTTCCTCACCACCCTCGCCCACGACCCGGCGATCGTCACCGACGCCCTCGTCGAGGAGCGCTACGCCCAGGCCACCGACCCCGAGGCCAGGCTCGGCAACGCCCGCATGGGCGCCTCCTTCGCCAAGTGGCCCGAGGCCGCGATGCTCTGGCGCGAAGCGCACCGCATCAGCCGTCCCGTCCTGCTGACCTGGGGCCGCGAGGACCGCGTCAACCCGGTCGACGGCGCCTTCCTCGCGCTGAAGAGCATCCCCGACGCCCGCCTGCACGTCTTCCCGCACTGCGGGCACTGGGCGCAGACCGAGGCCCGCGACGAGTTCAACCGCCTCGCCACCGACTTCTTCCTCCACTGACTCCACTGACTCGACTGACTCCACTGACTTCTTCAGGAGCCACCCCATGGACATCCGCGCACTCGGATACCTCCGCATCGAGACCGCCGACCTCGCCGCCTGGCGCACCTACGTCCTCGACATCCTCGGCATGGCCGAAGCGACGGGCAGCACGGACACCCTGCTCAACGTCCGCATCGATGACCGCGTCCACCGCTTCCAGTTCGTCGCCGGCACCCAGGACCGGCTGCTCGCCGCCGGCTTCGAGGTGGCGGGCGCCCGCGCCCTCGAAGACGCCGCCGCCGAACTGGAGAGCGCCGGATTCCCGGTCAAGCAGGGCGACGCCGAAACCCTCGCCGACCGCCGCGTCCAGGGCCTCATCCACTGCGAGGACCCCAGCGGCAACCCCCTGGAGATCTACTGGGGCCAGGCCCAGGACCACACCCCGCTCGCGGCCCGCTACGGCAACCGGTTCGTCACCGGCGGCCGCGAGGGCAGCCTCGGCCTCGGCCACGTCGTCCTGCCCGCCGCCGACACCGAGACCACCCTCGACTTCTACGAGAACCTCCTCGGCTTCCAGCTGCGCGACTCGATGCGGCTGCCCCCGGTCGCCGTCCCCACCGGCAAGCCCGGCCAGGACTTCTACTGGATGCACTTCCTCAGCCCCAACCGCCGCCACCACAGCCTCGGGCTCTACCCCGGGGCGCTGCCGCCCGGCATCGTCCACTTCATGGTCGAGCTGGAGACCCTCGACGACGTCGGCTACTGCCTCGACCGCATGAACAAGGCGGGCATCCCCATCGCCTCCACCCTCGGCCGGCACTCCAACGACCACATGGTCTCCTTCTACGCCCAGGCCCCCGGCGGCTTCCAGGTCGAGTACGGCTGGGACGGCCTGCTTGTCGACCCCGCCACCTGGACCGCGAAGGAGATCACCGCCGACAGCTTCTGGGGCCACCAGTGGAACGGCTGACCGGCCCCACCGCGGCGGCCGGCGCGGTCGACCCGGCCCTGTTCCGCGAGGTGCTCGGCGCCTTCGCCTCCGGCATCACCGTCGTCGCGGCCGTCGCGGACGACGGCCGTCCGGCCGGGCTGGCCTGCCAGTCCTTCGCCTCCCTCTCCCTCGACCCGCCGCTGGTCCTGCTCTGCGTGGGCAAGGGATCCTCCAGCTGGCCCAAGGTCCGGGCCGCCGGCCGGTTCGGCGTCAGCATCCTCGCCGAGGAGCAGCGCGCCGTGTGCGAGGCGCTGGGCCGCCGCGGCGAGGACAAGTTCGCGGACGTGGACTGGGAGCTCTCCGCCCACGGAGCCGTCCGCGTCACCGGCGCCCTCGCCACCGTCGACTGCGCCCTCGAAGAGGTCCACGAGGCGGGCGACCACTACCTCGTCACGGCCCGAGTCCTCGAACTGAACGCCCGCGACGGCGGCTCCCCCCTCCTCTACTACCGCAGCGACTACGCGACGGGAGCCTTCGGATGACAGCCGAGCACGCCACCGAACACGCCACCGAGCACGCCTACGACGTGGTGGTCGTCGGCTCCGGCGCCGCCGGATTCGCTGCCGCCGTCACCGCCCGGCTGCGGGGCCTCAGCGTCCTCGTCGTGGAGAAGACCGACCGCTACGGGGGCTCCACCGCCCTGTCCGGCGGCGCGATCTGGGTCCCCGGCAACTTCCACCTCGACCGCGCCGGCCTCGCCGACACCCGCGAGAAGGCCCGCGCCTACCTCGACGCCACCGTCGGCGACCGGGTCCCGGCCGCGCGCAAGGACGCGTACCTCACGCACGGGCCGCGCATGGTCAGGGAGTTCCACGACCGCACCGAGATCCGCTTCATGTACACCCCCGGCTACTCGGACTACTTCCCCGAGGCCCAGGGCGGCATGGCGCAGGGCCGCTCCATCGAACCGTGCATCGTCGACTTCAAGCGGCTCGGCCCGCTCGGCGCCTCCATGCGCCGGGCCGGACTGCCCACGTACGGGCTGACCATGACCTCGTACGACTTCCGCTTCCTGAACATGGTCAGCCGGACCTGGGCGGGCAAGAAGACCTCCGCCAAGGTCGGCCTGCGCGCCGTCAGGGCCCTGGCCACCGGCCGCAAGCTGCTCTCCCTCGGCGAGGCGCTCGTCGCCCGGATGAGGCTCTCCCTGGACGCGCTCGGCGGCGAACTGTGGCTGTCGGCGCCCCTGACCGGCCTGGTCACGGACCCGGCCGGCCGGGTGACGGGCGTACGGGTCCTGCGCGCCGGGCGCGAAGTGACCGTAGCGGCGCGGGGCGGGGTGGTGCTGGCCTCGGGCGGGTTCTCGCACGACCAGGCACTGCGCGAGAAGCACCTGCCGGCGCCCACGTCCACGGCCTGGACGCACGCCTCGGAGGGGCAGACCGGCGACGCCCTCAGGCTCGGTGAGGAACTGGGGGCCGCCACCGATCTGCTCGACAAGGTCTGGGGCGCGCCGTCGGTCTGCCCGCCGGGGGAGAAGCCCTTCTTCCTCGTCGCCGACCGCGGCATCCCCGGCATGGTCATCGTCAACGAGGCGGGGGAGCGCTACGCCAACGAGGCCCTGCCCTACCACGCGTTCGTGGACCGGATGTACGCCGCCGACCGGCCCGAGGCGTCGACCGTGCCCTCCTGGCTGATCCTGGACGCCCGCTCCAAGGCCCGGTACATCTTCGCCGGCCTCTTCCCCGGGCAGCCCTTCCCCAAGAAGTGGCTGGAGAGCGGCTTCCTGAAGAAGGCCGGCACCGTGGAGGAACTGGCCCGGCAGATCTCCGCCCCCGCCCTGCCCGCCGCGATCAGCCGCTTCAACTCCTTCGCGGAGGTGGGCAAGGACAAGGACTACGGGCGCGGCGAGAGCGTCTACGACCGCTACTACGGCGACCCGACCCTGCCCAACCCGAACCTGGCGCCGATCGACAAGGGCCCCTTCTACGCGGTCCCCGTGCACCCGGGGGACATCGGCACCAAGGGCGGCCTCGTCACGGACGCCGACGGCCGGGTGCTCCGCGAGGACTCCACCCCGATCCCGGGCCTCTACGCCTCCGGCAACTGCTCGGCGGCGGTGATGGGGGAGACCTACCCCGGTCCGGGAGCGACGATCGGCCCCGCGATGGCCTTCAGCTGGGCCGCCGTCAACGCGATCGCCGCCCGGCTCGGCTAGCCCGGCTCGGCTCGGCTCGGCTAGGAGAGCTTGCCGCCGTAGTCGGGGAGCTTGACGGTGAGCTCGGCGTGGCCGCCCACCAGGTCGCTCTGCTTGTTGCCGATGTTGGCGATGATCGTGTAGCCGCGGGCCTCGATCTCCGCGCGCTTGGCCGTCTTGTAGGCGCTGACCTCGCCGAACAGATCGGGCAGATCGCGGACGTAGAGGCCGGAGACCGGGTAGCCGACCGCCTTGAGGTTGCGCTCGGTGAGGGAGTAGACGATCCCCGGGCGGGCGGTGACGAAGAAGATCGCGACCCCGCGGTCGTGCGCGTACCGGGTCAGCTCGCGGACCTGGGCGATCGCGGGGGTCGGGAAGGTCCAGAACCAGTGGAAGTCCGTCTCCAGCGAGGAGTTGTCGATGTCGAGGACGATCGCAGGCTTCTCACCGGCCGGCGAGGCGGCGATGCGCTGCTCGATCCCGGGGCGGGCCGCGTCGATGACGGCGGAGACGTCGCGCTGCCAGGTGGCGTAGTCGATGCCCAGGATCGCCGCGTTGCCGCCGGGGGCGGAGGCGGTGACGGCGGTGACGGCGGCGGCGCCGACCGGCTTGGCGGGGGCCGCCTGGGAGGCGGTGGCCGGGACCAGGGCCAGGAGGGCTGCGGCGACGGTCACTGCGGCGGCCGTGGTGCGGGTGCTGCGCATGGGGGACGCTCCTCGATCACAGGGTGGCATGTACGTGACCAGGCTGGAGATCACCCGCCCGCATGTCTACTGGCCGGTAAGTAACTTTTCGTGGACGGTTGGTGAACCTCCGTCACGTATCGCTTCAGGTGTCGCAGTCCAGCACCGTGCGGCACAGCCCGCAGCGCGCCAGGATCGGCCCGCGGCGGGCCGGCAGCCGCAGCCGCTGTCCGCACACCGGGCACGGGAAGCTCACCCGCAGCCCGCCCGCGTGCTCCTCGAAGCCGTACGGGGCCCCGGGCGCGGCGGCCCCGGCCCGGCGGGCCGCCGCGTACCGGAGCCGCTCCGGCCGGCCGGCGGCCGCGAGGGGGGCCCGGCGCAGTTCCCGGTCGGCCAGGGCGCGGCCGCGCACGTACGCCTCGTAGGCCCGCGGACTGGTGAACCATGCGGAGAGGTCCTCGCCGCCGAGGAACCGGCCGCGCCGGGCGAGGACGTAGCCGAACTCCTCCGGGGTGAGGTAGCCGAGCTTCTGGTGCGTGAGCTCGTCCTCCCGGTAGGCGTCGAGGAGCAGCCAGCCGGCGCCGAGGTAGGCGGCGGCGGTGTCGGTGAGGATCTCGTTGTCGGGGGTGGTGGGGAAGCGCAGGTCCAGCCAGTGCAGCAGCACGTGCGTGACCTCGTGGGCGAGGGCGGCCGCCAGATCGCGGCGGTGGACCCGGAAGCGGTCGCTGACCTCGACGAAGTACTCGGGCCCGGCCGTCAGTTCCACGGTCGCCGCCTCCTCCATCGGCCGGAAGGCCACGATCAGGCGCGCGTCGGGCAGCCGCAGGGCGCGGACCATCGCGGAGGCCACCCGGTGGGCGCCCGGGTACAGCTCCTCGGAGGCGGGGAATTCCGCGTCGGCGGGGGCGAAGGGGGTGCCGTAGGCGCGGATCCCGTCGGCGGTCAGGCGCCGGAACAGCGCGGTGACGGCCGCGCGGACCGTCTCCAGATGAGGAAATCCGTGCTCGACGGGGCTGTCGCGCCGACGGTTCTGCGTCATGAGGCTCCTCCGGCCGGAAGTTGTCCGAAAACGCGTTCTTGATGACCCTCGCGTGGCCGGTGTGTCATGTCCCCGTCACCCATGCGGTCCAACCCGCCCGTCATGGAGCGACGCGCACGGCCCCACCCCCCACGAAAGGCAGTGTGACGACTGTGTCCAGCCTCGCCACCCTCAAGACCACCCTCAAGCGCGCGGTCGCCGTCGCAGCGGTGACCCTCGCCGCCGTCAGCCTCCAGCCCGGCACCGCCAGCGCCGGCACGGCGCCCGTCGTCGGCGGCACCCGCGCCGCCCAGGGCGAGTTCCCCTTCATGGTCCGGCTCTCCATGGGCTGCGGCGGCGCCCTCTACACCCAGCAGATCGTGCTCACTGCCGCCCACTGCGTGAGCGGCTCCGGCAACAACACCTCCATCACCGCCACCGCCGGAGTCGTCGACCTCAAGAGCTCCAGCGCCATCAAGGTCAAGTCCACCAAGGTGCTCCAGGCGCCCGGCTACAACGGCACCGGCAAGGACTGGGCGCTCATCAAGCTCGCCCAGCCCATCAACCTGCCCACCCTCAAGATCGCCGAGACCAAGGCCTACGACAACGGCACCTTCACCGTCGCCGGCTGGGGCGCCGCCCGGGAAGGCGGAGCCCAGCAGCGCTACCTGCTGAAGGCCACCGTCCCCTTCGTCTCCGACGCCTCCTGCAAGGAGTCCTACGGCAGCTCGCTCGTGCCCGCCGAGGAGATCTGCGCCGGATTCGACCAGGGCGGCGTCGACACCTGCCAGGGCGACTCGGGCGGTCCCATGTTCCGCCGGGACAACGCGAACGCCTGGATCCAGGTCGGCATCGTCAGCTGGGGCGAGGGCTGCGCCCGCCCCGACTACCCCGGCGTCTACACGGAGGTCTCCACCTTCGCGGCGGCCATCAAGAGCGCGGCCGCCACGCTCTGACCGCTCCACCGCGCCGTCCGCCTTCCGGTGCACTGCCCGACAGTGGCCGGAAGTATGAGGCGCAATGCCCCACATGTCCGTAAGGTCGACCGAAGTCCCGCAAGGCCGGAACGACGCCGTTCCGGCCTTGCGGCATGCTCCCGGCGGTCTGCTGTGCGGTTGCGGGCCGAGGCGCCCGCAGGTCCCATGGAGAGATCCCACCGGGTGGGACGGCCGGAAAGGCCGGGACGGCCGGGACGGCACGGGCAACGGGCGACAGTGACAGTGGGGCAGGCGGCGCATGGCGATCAGGGTGATCATCGCGGACGACCAGGAGATGGTCAGGACCGGCTTCCGGATGATCCTCGAAAGCCAGCCGGACATCGAGGTGGTCGCCGACGTCGTCGACGGCGAAGCGGCCCTCGCGGCCGTCGCCGAGCACCGGCCCGACGTCCTGCTCCTCGACATCCGCATGCCCAAGCTCGACGGGCTCGAAGTCACCCGCCGGCTCTCCGGCCGCGACACGCCCCGCATCGTCATCGTCACCACCTTCGACCTCGACGAGTACGTCCACGCGGCGCTCCAGGGCGGAGCGTCCGGCTTCCTCCTCAAGGACGCGAGCCCGGCCATGCTGGTTGAAGCGGTGCGGGCGGCAGCCGTCGGGGACTCCCTCGTCTCGCCCGCCATCACCGTACGGCTGCTGCGCGAAATGGCTCACCGCACCCCGGCCGCCGCAGCCGCCGCCCGCCGCCCCGCGGAGCCCCTGACCGACCGGGAACGCGAGGTCGTACGCTGCCTCGCGCGCGGGCTGACCAACGCCGAGATCGCCGGCGAACTCTTCGTCTCCCTCTCCACGGTCAAGACCCACCTGGCCAACGTCCAGGCCAAACTGGACGCCCGCAACCGCGTGGAAATCGCCGCCTGGGCCTGGGAAAGCGGCCTGGCAGGCACCCCGGCGTGACCGAGCTTCAGCCTCGCCAGCGCTCGAGGCGCGGGGTCCGGGTAGGAGCCTGCTGGGCTGCCGGCGTTACGGTGGGCATTCGCCTCCCGGGCTGTGCTTGCCGTGCCCGCGCCTGCTGCTTTTCCGGTACGGACGGGCAGATTCAGCCTCGCCGGCGTTTGAGGCGCGGGGTCCGGGGCGGGGCCCCGGGAAGCCGGCGCACACCGCTCCCGCCGACCCAGGCCGACACGGGTCCGGGCCGAGCCCCGGCACACCACCGCAACCCCGGCGGAGCCGCCCGGCCGGCCGGGGGAGTCGCCGCGAGGGGGTCTCGTACCGCCGGCGGAGCCGCCTGGGCCCCGACGGGCCACCGCACCCCCGGCGGAGCCGCCCGGCCGGCCGGGGGAGCAGCATCGGGGGAGCCCCGTACCGCCACCGGCGGAGCCGGGGTGCACCCGTGAGCCCCCTGGGCCCGTGGGCCCGCCGTCATCCCTACGCCGCGGACTGGATCCGCATCCTCCTCTCCGTCACCCTCCTCTCCCTCGTCACCTTCGAGGGAGTCGTCCTCGCCCGCCAGCCCAGCACCCCGCACGCCGCCGTCTGGGTGTCGGGCATCCTCGTCTGCCTCAGCGCCGCGCCCTGGCCGCGCATCCCGCTCCTGGCCCGCGCCTGGTTCGCCTCCGCCGTCACCTGGACCGTCACCCTCTCCCTCCTCTTCAGCAACCTCCCCCTCGTCGTCTGGGGCGGCGGCGAAGCCATAGCCCTGCTCGTCCTCCTCACCCAGGTCCTGCTGCACGCCCCCGCCCGCACCGCCGCCGTCCTCGCCCCCCTCCTCGCCCTCGGCTCCATGGCGGCGCCCGTCCGCGACGCCGATCCGGGCCGCTTCACCCTGCTCTTCTCCGTGCTCGCCGTCGTGGTCACCGTGTACTCCCTGCTCCTGCGCCTGCAGTCGGTCCAGCGCGTGCGCGAGCTGCGCGCCGTGCGCAGTGCCGAGCGCCTGGAGCTGGCGCGCGAGCTCCATGACCTCGTCGCCCACCACGTGACGGGGATCGTCGTCGAGGCGCGCGCCGCCCGCTACACCAAGGTCTCCGCCGAGCGCGCCGGAGAGATCTTCGGCCGCATCGAGACCGCCGGGGACGAGGCGCTCGGCTCCATGCGCCGCCTGGTCAAGATCCTCCGCGAGGGCGCCGCGGACACCGGCGCGGCCGGCTCCGCGGGACGGACCCCCGTGGCGGGCCTCCGGGAGATCCGCGAGCTGACGGAACGGTTCGCCGCCACCGGTCCGCCCGTGGTCCTGTACGTGGAGGAGGGCCTGGAGGCCCGGCTCCCCGCGGACGTCGCCGCCACCGCGCACCGCATCGTCCTCGAAGCCCTCACCAACATCGGCAAGCACGCCGCCACCGCCACCGCCGTCCGGGTCGGCCTGCGCACGGTTCCGGCCGGCCTGGAAGTGCGGATCGCCGATGACGGCGGCCACCCCGTGAAGCTCTCCGAGAACGCCCGCGGCGGCGGATACGGACTCGTCGGCATGGCCGAACGCGCCGAAGCCCTCGGCGGCTCCCTCACCGCGGGCCCCGCCCCCGAGGGCGGCTGGCTGGTGACGGCGACCCTTCCCCTCTGATCCCCTCTGACGCCGCCGGCAGCCATGAGGCTTGTCGATTATCGATATGGTCCCCTAGGGTGAGGCATATCGAAATTCGATACGGGGGAACGCAGTGAACACACGACTCACCAAGATCCTGGCCTCAGTGACCTTCGCGCTGGCGATGCTCTGGGGGCTCACCTTCATCGGTACGGCCGTCACGCACATGGTCGACGACGGGGCGGTCTGCGTGCAGAGCGGCTTCTGGGCCAACGCCTCCCTGGAGGGCGGCCTTCCGGTCGGCCCGGGCGTCGACGCGTCCAGCAGCGAGGCGCGGCTCTGCCAGGACGACCCCTCCGCGGCGCAGCGCGCCGCCGACCTCGGGGGTCAGCTGCCCTGGATGCTGTTCGCCTGTCTCGCGCTGCTGTTCTTCTCCCGGCTGCTCGACGCCGTCGTCTCGCAGGGGCCGTTCACCGACAAGGTGGCGCGAAGGCTCACCGTCCTCGGCTGGTTCGTCACGATCGGCACACCGCTCGCGGGCCTCGTCGTAGGCTGGTCGCAATCCTGGCTCGTCGACAGCATGGTGCCGATGGGCGGCTCCGGGGTGTCGGTCTCCGGACCGCAGGCGCTGATCCTGGCGGGCCTCGCGGCCGTCATCATGGGGAAGATCATGCGTGAGGGCGTACGCATGCGAGAGGACCTCGAAGGGACCATCTGATGCCCGAGGAGGAACTCCACTCCATCAGGATCCACCTCGACCGGGTCCTCGCCGAGCGCGGCATGACGCTCACCGAACTGGCCGCCCAGGTCGGCATCACCGTCGTCAACCTGTCCGTGCTCAAGAACGGACGCGCCAAGGCCATCCGCTTCTCCACGCTGTCCCGGATCTGCGAGGTCCTCCACTGCCAGCCGGGCGACCTGATCACCCACACCCCCACCGACCCCGCGTAGCCGCCCCCGCGCACCCAGGCCGCCGCTCCCACCGCCCCGACGACGCCACCAGCCCCGGTCCACCGACGCAGCCCGGCCAGGTCCGCCGCCGCCCAGCCATACCGAGCGACCCGCCCGCGCTCCCCGGCCGGGTCCGCCGGTCCGGCCTGGTCGCTGGGGTCGGCGGTGTCGCTTGGTGTGGTCCGCCGGTTCGATCGTGCCGTCCGTCCGGTCCGGAGGGTCGACCGAGGCGTCCGCCCGGGTCCGCCGGTTCGGCCGTGTCGTTCGGTGTGGTCCGGCGGTTCGGCCGAGCCGTCCGGCGGGGTCCGCCGGTTCGGCCGTGCGCCGTGCGGTCCGGTCCGGCCGTAGGCCTGGCTCTTGGAGTGCGCCCCCCTGTGTCGCCCGTACGGTCCGGCAGTTCGCCCGGCGGCGAGGCCGGGGCCGCGCCCGTCGGCCCCACCTGGCCGAGCCTCTATGGTCCGGCCGCGCCGGCCGGCCGGGCGGTTCGGTGGTGTCGCCCGGACATGCCCGGGCGGTCCGGTGGTGGCGCTCGGCCCGGCCCGGACTTGCCCGCCGGTCCGGCCGCGCGGCCCGACCCGTACGGCCGATCCCGCCGGCCTCGCCCGTAGGGTCCGGCGGGGGACCGGGGGCCGGGTCGCCCCGTCCCTCGCGGGCTCCCGGGGGCATGGCGCCGCACGCCGTCTCAGTGGCCGACCGGCCGAGGAAGCGACCGCGCTCGCCACGTATTCTCGGTGACCATGAACACCAGGGACATCGACGAGAACGTCACCGCCGAACTGGCCCGGCTCAGGGACAGCATCGACAACATCGACGCGGCCGTGGTCCACATGCTCGCCGAGCGGTTCAAGTGCACCCAGCAGGTCGGCCACCTCAAGGCCCGCCACCAGCTGCCCCCGGCCGACCCGGGCCGCGAGGCCAGCCAGATCGCCCGGCTGCGCCAGCTCGCCGAGAACGCCAAGCTCGACCCCGCCTTCGCCGAGAAGCTCCTCAACTTCATCATCGCCGAGGTCATCCGCCACCACGAGACGATCGCCGCCGGCGAGGGCGAGGCAGAGGACGAGGCAGAGGACAAGGCAGAGGGCTAGGCAGAGCCGCTGGGGCCCGGCGCCGCCATCCGGCAGCATGGGCCCCATGTCCGTACTGACGCGCAACGAAGCGCAGCTCCGAGCCCAGCTCCTCGACGTCCACCACTACGAGGTGGCCCTCGACCTCACCACCGGCGACGAGACCTTCGAGTCCCGCACCGTCATCCGGTTCGCCGCCCGCGCCGCCGGCGACACCTTCGTCGAGCTGAAACCGGACGATCTGCACTCCGCCGCCCTCGACGGGCACCCACTGGATCCGGCCACCCTCACCGACGGCCGCCTCCCGCTCACCGCCCTCACCGAAGGCCCCCACGAGCTCCGCATCGCCGCCCGCATGCGCTACTCCCGCACCGGCGAAGGCCTGCACCGCTTCACCGACCCCGCGGACGGGGAGACGTACGTCTACACCCAGATGTTCCTCGACGACGTCCAGCGCGTCTTCCCGGCCTTCGACCAGCCCGACCTCAAGGCCGTCTTCGAGTTCAACGTCACCGCCCCCGCACACTGGACCGTCCTCGCCAACGGCATCACCACCCGCATCGGCGAACGCCTCGGCGACAGCGGCGGAGGTTCGGGCGACGGCTCCGCCCCCGAGGCCGGCATCTGGGCGTCCGCCCCCACCCCCGTCATCTCCACCTACCTCGCCGCCGTCGCCGCAGGCCCCTGGCACAGCGTCCGCACCGAGCACGCCGGCCTCCCCTTCGGCATCCACTGCCGCCGCTCCCTCGCCCCGCACCTCGACGCCGACGCACAGGAGATCCTCGACCTCACCACCGCCTGCTACGACCGCTTCCACGAGAAGTTCACCGAGCCCTACCCCTTCGACTCCTACGACCAGGCCTTCGTGCCCGAGTTCAACGCCGGCGCCATGGAGAACCCGGGACTGGTCACCTTCCGCGACGAGTACGTCTTCCGCTCCGCCGTCACCGACGCCGAACGCCAGCGCCGCGCCGTGACCATCGCGCACGAGATGGCCCACATGTGGTTCGGCGACCTCGTCACCCTCAGCTGGTGGGACGACATCTGGCTCAACGAGTCCTTCGCCGAGTTCATGGGCTACCAGACCCTCATCGAAGCCACCCGCTTCACCGAGACCTGGACCGGCTTCGCCATGGAACGCAAGCCCTGGGGCTACGACGCCGACCAGCGCCCCTCCACCCACGCCGTCGCCCCGGACGCCGCCGCCGTCCCCGACACCGCCTCCGCCCTCCTCAACTTCGACGGCATCTCCTACGCCAAGGGCGCCTCCGCCCTGCGCCAACTCGTCGCCTGGCTCGGCGAGAAGGACTTCCTGGCCGGCATCAACACCCACTTCGCCCGCCACAAGTTCGCCAACGCCTCCCTCGCCGACTTCGTCGACTCCCTGGCCGCCCACACCGACCGCGACGTCCACACCTGGGCCGAGACCTGGCTGCGCACCACCGGCGTCGACACCCTCACCCCCCGCCTCGAAGAGAGCCACGGAGGCTGGACCCTCACCGTCGACCGCACCGGTAGCCGGCCCCACCACATCGCCGCCGGCCTCTACGACCGCGCCCACGACGGCGCCCTCGAACCGCGCGAGGTCCTCGCCCTCGACGTCCCCTCCGACGAGGTCCTCTCCGTGAGCGGCCCCCGCCCCGCGCTCCTCGTCCTCAACGACGGAGACCTCACCTACGCCAAGGTCCGCCTCGACGAGACCTCGCTGGAAACCACCCTGCGCGGCATCTCCCGCATCCCCGACCCGCTCACCCGCGCCGTCGTCTGGAACTCCCTGCGCGACATGGTCCGCGACGGCGAACTGGCCGCCTCCGACTACCTGGCCACCGCCGAAGCCCACATCCCCGAGGAAACCGACCTCGCGATCGTCCAGGGCGTCCTCACCTTCACCCGCGCCCAGATCGCCGACCGCTACCTCACCCCCGACCGCCGCGGCGACGCCCTCACCGCCCTCACCACCATCGCCCGCGACCTGCTGCGGCGCACCGAGGACGGCTCCGACCCCGGCCTGCGGCTCCTCGCCGTCCGCACCCTCGCCGACAGCGCCACCCAGCCCGCCACCATCGCCGGCTGGCTCGCCGAAGGCACCGTCCCCGGCGGCCCCGAACTCGACCCCGAACTGCGCTGGCGCATCCTCGCCCGCCTGTCCGTGCTCGGAGCGGCCGGCGAAGCCGAGATCGCCGCGGCCCTCGCCGCCGACCCCAGTGCCACCGGCCGCGAAGGCGCCGCCCGCTGCCGCGCGGCCCTCCCGACGGCCGAGGCCAAGGCCGCCGCCTGGGAACGCCTCTTCCGCGACGACTCCCTGTCCAACTACCTCTTCACCGCCACCGCCCAAGGCTTCTGGCAGCCCGAACAGGCCGACCTGGTACGGGAGTACGTGCCCCTGGCCTACGCCGAGGCCGTCACCCTCGCCGCCCGCCGCGGCCCCGCCATCGCCGAAGCCGCCGGCCGCTGGGCCCTCCCCGGCCACGAGATCACCGAAGCCAACCTCCAGGCCGGCCACGCCGCCCTGGCAGCCCCCGGCATCACCCCCCTCCTCCACCGCAAACTCACCGACCACCTCGACGACCTCACCCGAGCCCACCGAGCCCGCCGCTAACCCCACCCCCGGCCTCAAACGCCGGCGAGGCTGGATTTGTCAGCCCCTCCGGCGTTCGAGGAGTGGGAGTCCGGGGGCTGGCCCCCGGCAACGGGTCCGGGCGGAGCCCGGGGAACGGTGGAAGGGCGGGTAGGGGACCCAGCCCCGCAGGGTCCGGACACTCCGGCGGCTTGAAATCAACCCCGCATAAACCCGGGCGGTTACCCCATTCGGGTCGGATCGTTGTACCCCCCGGGTCCCCGACCCCGCAGAGCGGCACCACCGCCGCCACCCGTTCCCGTGAGGACAACCGCATGACAGCGCCCCCCGGCACAGGCAGACGCGGCACCGCCCCGCTCGCCGGCGGACCCCACGGCGCCGACGCCCTGCAACCCCTCCTCGCCACCGTCCTCGACGCCCTGCGCACCGGAGCCCGGGCCCGCGGCGGACCGCTCCCGGCCGGCGGGCCCGAGGCCGTCACCGCCCGCGTCACCGCCGCACTGGGCGAGGTGTTCCCCGAGCACGGGCACGGCGACCACGAAGCCCTACGGACCCTCGTCCACGCCCTCACCGCCGGCGCGGCCGATCCCGCCGACCCCCTCTGCGCAGCCCACCTGCACTGCCCGCCCCTCGCCGTCGCGGCCGCAGCCGACCTCGCCGCCAGCGCCCTCAACGCCTCCCTCGACTCCTGGGACCAGGCCCCCGCAGCCTCCGCCCTCGAATCCCTCCTCACCCGCACGCTCGCCGCGGAGTTCCACGACACCCCCCACCCCGACGCCGTCCTCACCACCGGCGGCACCGAAGCCAACCACCTCGCCCTCCTCCTCGCCCGCGAACGCCACGGCCCCCACCTCACCGTCCTGCACGGCGCCAACGCCCACCACTCCGTCCCGCGCGCCGCCTGGCTCCTCGGCCTGCCCCCCGCCCGCAGCCTCCCCACCCCCACCGGCACCCTCACCCCCGCCACCCTCGCCGAGGCCCTCGCCGCCACCACCGGCCCCGTCCTCGTCACCGCCACCGCCGGCACCACCGACGCCGGCCTCATCGACCCCCTCGACGCCCTCGCCGACCTCTGCGACGAACACGGCGCCGACCTCCACATCGACGCCGCCTACGGCGGCCTCCTCCACCTCAGCCCCCGCCACCGCCCCAAACTCACCGGCCTCCAACGCGCCCGGTCGATCACCATCGACCTGCACAAACTCGGCTGGCAGCCCATCGCCGCAGGACTCCTCACCGTCCCCGACACCACCCTGCTGGCCCCCCTCACCCACCGGGCCGACTACCTCAACGCCCCCGACGACACCCGAGCCGGACTCCCCGACCTCCTCGGCCGCTCCCTGCGCACCACCCGCCGCGCAGACGCCCTCAAGATCGCCGCAACCCTGCGCTCCCTCGGCCGGGACGGTCTCACCCACCTCATCGACCGCACCTGCGCCCACGCGGACCGGCTCGCCCGGCTCCTCGAAGCACACCCCGCCTTCGAACTCCACGCGGCGCCCACCATCAGCACCGTCCTGTTCCGGCCCACCCACGCCGACGACACCGCACTGGCCGCCCTGCGCCGCACCCTCCTCCACGACGGCACCGCCGTACTGGGCCGGGCCACCGCCGACGGCCGCCTGTGGCTCAAGGCCACCCTGCTCAACCCCCACACCACGGCGGGGGACCTGGACGCCCTCGTGAACCTCCTGGAAGGCAGCACCCACCGATGACCGCCCAGCTCGATGCACCCCACGACCTCGTCGGAATCGGCATCGGCCCCTTCAACCTCTCCCTCGCCGCCCTCGCCCACGGCCTGCCCCAGCAAGGCGCTGCAGAACTCGCCACCGCCTTCTACGACCAGCGCCGCGACTTCCGCTGGCACCCCGGACTCCTCATCGACGGAGCCACCCTCCAAGTCCCCTTCCTCGCCGACCTCGTCACCCTCGCCGACCCTTCCAGCCCCTGGTCGTTCCTCAGCTACCTCAAGCACAAGGAGCGCCTCTTCCCCTTCTACTTCGCGGAGAGCTTCCACATCCAGCGCGCCGAGTACGACGCCTACTGCCGCTGGGTCGCCGGCCGCCTGCCCGGACTCCACTTCGGCCACCAGGTCGACGCCGTCCGCTGGAACCCCGAACGCGACCTCTTCGAAGTCGACTTCACCCAGGTCGACGCCGACGGAGAAGCAGAAGCCCTCGGCCGCACCTACACCCGCAACCTCGCCCTCGGCATCGGCACCGCCCCCTACGTCCCCGAACCGCTGCGCCCCCTCGCCGAAGCACCCACCGTCCCGGTGATCCACTCCTCCGAGTACCTCGACAACCGGCAGCGCATCCTCGGAGCCGACCACGTCACCGTCATCGGATCGGGCCAGTCAGGAGCCGAGGTCTTCCTCGACCTGCTCCGCTCCCGCCCCGCCGGCCGCGAACGCCTCACCTGGCTCGCCCGCACCCCCTCCTTCGCCCCCATGGAGTACTCCAAGCTCGGCCTGGAGCACTTCACCCCCGACTACACCCGCTACTTCCACTCCCTCCCCGAGCCGGTCCGCGACCGCCTCGTCCCCGCCCAGTGGCAACTCCACAAGGGCATCGACGCCGCCACCATCGCCGCCATCCACGAGGAGCTCTACCGCCGCACCCTCGACGGAGGCTGGCCCGACGCCGTCCTCACCCCCGGAGTCAGCGTCCGCACCGCCGGCCGCGTCGCCACCACCAAGGTCGAACTGCACCTCGAACACGTGGACCAGGGCGCCCGCTCCCGCCTCACCACCGACGCCGTCGTCCTCGCCACCGGCTACCGCGAACGCCCCCTCGGCCGCCTCCTCGCCGGACTCGACCCCTACCTGCGCAAGGACTCCTCCGGCCGCCCCCGCATCGACGACCGCTACCGGATGATCACCGACCCGGCCGTCACCGGCAGCATCTTCGTCCAGAACGGCGAACGCCACACCCACGGCGTCGGAGCCCCCGACCTCGGCCTCGCCGCCTGGCGCAGCGCCGCCATCCTGAACACCCTGACGGGCAAGGAGCCCTACCCCCAGCCCACCCGCACGGCCTTCACCACCTTCGGCCTCGAACAGCGGGAACACACCCGGCCCCAGCCCGCCGGCGAACTGCTCCCACTGGTCGAGCACCCGTAAGGAGAAACGTTTAGAGCACCATCTGCTAGAAGACCGGTGTCCCGGCTCGGGTCAGCCGCCAGTCCACGGACGCGAACTGCGCCGGGTCCACCGTCCCCTTCGCCTTCACCCACTGGATGATCGTGTTGCGTATTTCATCCGAGTTCGCCCACAGCTGCTTGGACTGCGGCACGTGCGGGAAGTTGCCGCCACCCGAAGCCCGGTAGTTGTTCACCGCCAGCACGAACTGCGCCGCCGGATCCACCGGCTTCCCCTGGAAGGACAGCCCCGATATCCGCGAACCCACCGGCTCCGAGACATCGATGTCGTACGTCAACCCGTACACGGCGTCGTAGTTGTAGTCCGGAGTCCCCTCCGCGTTGGTCAGCTTCGCCGGATCCACCACATCACCGGGAGCCGTCCGCACGAAGTACTTCGCCGAGTACTCCAGATACTCCTTGACCTGCGCACCCGTCAACAGCCGCGCCTCCAGCGTGTTCTCGAACGGGTACAGACCCGCCGCGTCCCTGATCGTCACCTGCCCGGCCGGAATCGCCGCCGTCCGCGAGAAGCACGAAGCCTGCGACAGCACCGGCAGCGCGGCCCACTCCGTGCCCGCCAGCGCACCCTTCACCGTCTCCGCCTGCACGTGGTTGATCAGATCGATGATCGCCACGTCCTTGACCGGGCCGTCCACCGAGGACATCGCCTGCGTCGACGTACCGATCACCTGGTTCACGTACGCCACGACCTTGCGGTGCTCGTCCGACAGCAGCCCCACTATCTCCGGGTCCTCCACCGCCGTATTCGAGTTCAGCACCCGGGCCGACACCTTCGACACCGACCAGCAGCCCTTCGCCCACGTCAGCTCGAAGTCGAACAGCGTCAGCCGCTGCCCCCACTTCAGCGGCTCGGACAGCACCACGTCCTTGCCCGTCGCCTTGTTCCGCACCCGGTACTCCGGGATCTCCGTGTGCGCGTGCCCCACCAGGATCGCGTCGATCCCCGGCACCTGCTCCGCCACCAGACCCGCCGCGTTCTCGATGTGCGGCAGCTGGTCCCCGTAGCTCGACGTACCGCTCGAACCCGAATGCGCCGACACGATCACCACATCCGCGCCCAGCGACCGCAGCCGCGGCACGTACTTCGCGGCCTGCTCCTCAAGACCCGGGAACGTCATCTTCCCCTGCACGTTCGCCTTGTCCCAGATCGCGATCCCCGGATTCGTCAGACCCAGCACCGCGACCTTCACGTCCCGCCCGTGCGGAGTGCGCAGCCGGTGCATGCTGTACGGCGGAAACGCCGGCCGCAGCGTCTTCGCATCCAGCGCGTTCGCCCCCAGCAACGGGAACTCGCACTGCTCCTCGAACTTCCGCAGCACCGGAATGCCGTAATTGAACTCGTGGTTCCCCAGCGCCGCCGCGTCGTAACCGATCGCGTTCATCGCCTGCGCCATCGGATGCACCGGACCGCGCCGCGCGGTGATCGGATCCACCTTCGCGTAGTAGTACGAAAGCTGCGTCCCCTGAATGGTGTCCCCGGCGTCGATCAGCAGCGTGTTGCGCCGCCCCTTCTCCGCCCGCACCTGCTTCACCAGCGTGGAGATCTTCGCCAGACCGACGTCGTTGTGCGCCTTGTCGTCGAACTCCTTGTCCGTGAAGTAGTCCCAGTTGAAGACGTTCCCGTGCAGGTCCGTCGTCCCCATCACCGTGAACGCGTACGTCTTCGGCCCCTTGCCCGAAGCCCCGCCGGCCGCAGCGCCGGCCGCGGCGGCCGGGGTGCTCGTGGCCCCCGCCAGCGCCACAGCCGCACCCGTCGCAGCCGAAGTACCCAGAAATGTCCTACGGTCGAACGCCATGCCATCTCCCCTTGTGAGGTGCGTGTGCACAGATAGGCAACGCGCGTAGATTCTGACCCAGCAGTAACAAGCCGCAACACCCCCACCAGGTTTCGATCCGATGACCACCCCCGTACGAGCAGCAGTGCGAGAGTGAATCCATGACCCAGGACGCATCGCACCAGCCCTACGGAACCCCCGAAGTCCCCCGCGTCGCAGTCCGCGGCGAAGCCACCCTCGAAGTCGACCCCGAGATCGCCCGCATCGGCATCACCGTCAGCGCCCGCGGCACCGACCGGCGCACCGCCCTCGAAGACCTCACCCGCCGCAACAATGCCGTCCTCGACCTCGTCAAAAGCTACGGCGACCCCGTCGAAAAACTCGAAACCGGCGCCTTCTCCATCACCCCCGAACTCACCCGCCACGGCCGCGGCGAACGCATCCGCGCCTACCACGGACGCGTCCACCTCACCGCCGAACTCAACGACTTCACCACCCTCGGTGAACTCACCACCCGCCTCGCCGACCTCGAACTCACCCAGGTCGACGGCCCCTGGTGGGCCCTGCGCCCCACCTCGCCCGCCCACGGCGAAGCCCGCCGCCAAGCCGTACTCGAAGCCGTCCAGCGCGCCCGCGAATACGCCGCCGCCCTCGGAGCCGAACTCGCCGCCCTCGTCGAACTCGCCGACCTCGGAGCCGAGAACGCCCCCGCCCCCTTCCACGCGGCCGGCGCCGGAATGCGCGCCATGGCCTTCAGCGCCGCCGAAGAGGCAGGCCCTCCCGCCCTCGACCTCGAACCCCAGCGCCAGACCGTCTACGCACAGGTGAACGCACGCTTCACGATGACCCCTCCCCGCCTCTGAAACCCCCGAAGAATCGATGCCCGGGGGTGCTCATCAGAGCACCCCCATGCACATTCAACAATTGTCAACAAGCTTTTGCTCAAAGGTTGTTGAGTGGACACTCGGAACCAATTTCCTACTCCCTGGTAGGGGCATACGCTCACCCCATGCGCCGAGCGAAAATCGTATGTACCCTGGGCCCCGCCACCGACTCATACGACCAGATCAAAGCCCTGGTCGAAGCCGGAATGGACATCGCCCGCTTCAATCTCAGCCACGGCACCTACGCCGAACACGAGGACCGCTACCAGCGCGTCCGCAAGGCTGCCGACGAAACCGGCCGCAGCGTCGGCATCCTCGCGGACCTTCAAGGCCCGAAGATCCGCCTGGGCCGCTTCCGCGAAGGCCCCGTACTCCTTGAACGCGGCGACGAATTCACCATCACCGTCGAAGACCACGAAGGCGACCGCCACACCTGCGGCACCACCTACAAGGGCCTCGCCGGCGACGTCACCACCGGTGAACGCATCCTCGTCGACGACGGCCGCGTCACCCTCGAAGTCACCGCCGTCGACGGCCCCCGCGTCCACACCCGCGTCATCGAAGGCGGCATGGTCTCCGACAACAAGGGACTCAACCTCCCCGGCGTCGCAGTCTCCGTACCCGCCCTCTCCGAAAAGGACATCGAAGACCTCCGCTGGGCCCTGCGCATCGGCGCCGACGTCATCGCCCTCTCCTTCGTCCGCAGCGGCAGCGACATCGAAGACGTCCACCGCATCATGGACGAAGAAGGCCGACGCCTCCCCGTCATCGCCAAGGTCGAAAAGCCCCAGGCCGTCGAGAACATCGACGACATCGTCGCCGCCTTCGACGGCATCATGGTCGCCCGCGGCGACCTCGGCGTCGAAATGCCCCTGGAACAGGTCCCCATCGTCCAGAAGCGAGCCATCAAGCTCGCCAAGCGCAACGCCAAGCCCGTCATCGTCGCCACCCAAATGCTCGACTCGATGATCGAGAACTCCCGGCCCACCCGCGCCGAAGCCTCCGACGTCGCCAACGCCGTCATCGACGGCACCGACGCCGTCATGCTCTCCGGCGAAACCAGCGTCGGCAAATACGCCATCGAAACCGTCCGCACCATGGGCCGCATCGTCGAAGCCGCCGAAGAAGACATCCTCGCCAAGGGCCTCCCCCCGCTCACCGAGCGCAACAAGCCCCGCACCCAAGGCGGAGCGGTCGCCCGCGCCGCCGCCGAAATGGGCGACTTCCTCGGCGCCAAGTTCCTCGTCGCCTTCACCCAGAGCGGAGACACCGTCCGCCGGCTCTCCCGCTACCGCTCACCCATCCCCCTCCTCGCCTTCACCCCCGACCCCGCCACCCGCTCCCAGCTCAACCTCACCTGGGGCGTCGAAACCTTCCTCGGCCCCCACGTCGACTCCACCGACGCCATGGTCGCCCAGGTCGAAGAAGAACTCCTGCGCATCGGCCGCTGCGTACCCGGCGACATCGTCGTCATCACCGCCGGCTCACCCCCCGGCGTCACCGGATCCACCAACCTCGTCCGCGTCCACCACATCGGCGACGCAGTCCGCTGACACCGCCCGCAGGCGACTACAGCACCTCACGTATAAGACGCACCGCGTCGGGCAACACCAACCGGCTCTCACCCGTACTCGGGAAGTGCCCGCCCGACGCGGTCACCCGCGCCTCGGCGCCCAGCTCCCGCACGAACCGCAACACGTGCTCACCCGTAGCCTCCCCGGTCACCGGGTCATCCGCCGCATGCAGCACACGGAACTCCCGCGCGGCCCTGCGGATCCGCTGCCAGTCGAACTCCGGCGAGAAGAACGGCGCCAACGCGTCGTACCCCACCTCGCCCGACATCGACGCCACGAACACCGCCCCCGCGAACGCCCCCTCGGCCTCAGTGTCGTGCTCCTGCAGCAGCCGCAGCACATTCACCCCGCCCAGGCTGTGACCCACCAGCACGGTCTCCCCGGCCGGCGCGCCCTCCGTCGCCGCCCCCAGCTCCTTCAGCCACACCCCGGCCTCCGGAGCAAAGGGCTCGGGAAAGTTCGGGATCCGCACCTCATGCCCCTCGGCGGCGAACTCCTCACCCGTCGCCGTGTACCAGTGCTCCCCGGCGCTCATCCCGTACCCGTGCGCGATCACGATCCTGCCCATGACTCCACCCCTCGTGTTCCCCGGATGACCCCTCGGTCGATCCATCTATCGAAACGCTACGCCGCGTTTCGATAAAACGCTAGGGCTATCGTGAAGCCGTGTCAATCACTCCTTCGAGCAACTCTTCGAGCACCCCGCCCCGCACCGGCGGCCGGCTCCGCAACGAAGACGCCCACCACTCCGTCCTCGAAGCCACCGCCGCACTCCTCGTAGAAAACGGCTACGGCGCCCTCACCATCGAAGGCGTCGCCAAACGCGCCAACGTCGCCAAGAGCACCGTCTACCGCTGGTGGAAGTCCAAGCCCGCCCTCGTCATGGACGCCTACGCCCACGAAACCGCCACCCGCGTCCCCGAACCCGACACCGGCACCCTCACCGGCGACCTCACCGCCTTCGTCACCGACCTCTACCGCATCGGCGGCGACCCCGTACGCACCAAAGCCCTCACCGGCCTCATGGCCGAAGCCCAGCTCGACCCCGCCTTCGCCGACCCCTTCCGCGCCTGGGTTGCCACCCGCCGCGAAGTCGTTGCCACTCTGTTGACCCGGGCAGTCACACGCGAGGAGCTCCCCGCAGCCACGGACCTCGACCACGCCACCGACCTGGTCTTCGGACCGTTCTGGTACCGCCTCCTCGTCGCCCACGCCCCCCTCGACCCCACCGACGCCGAAGCCCACGTCGCCACCCTGCTCGACGGCCTGCGGGGCCGCCGCTGAGGTTTGGCGCGATCTTCGAAGTGGGACCTCTTCCCCGACGGAACGCAGGTCAAGTGAAGTCGCTTGACCTCAAGCTGACTTGAGGTCGTAGGTTCACCGGCATGACGACGACCACGACGTACACACAGGACCAGCTCGCCGCCCAGCCCATCGGCTACTGGGCACGCGAGGCCGCCAACCTCGTCATAGGCGGCCTCCGCGCCGCCCTCGCCGAGGAGAACCTCACCCAGCCCCACTGGTGGACCCTCAACCACGTGTCCGCCTCCCCGGCCCACTGGAAGCGCGCGGCCCTCACCGAGAAGCTCACCCCGTACGACGACCAGGACACCGACTTCGACGCGGTCTACGACGACCTCGCGGCGCGGGGCTGGCTCACGCAGGTGGACGGCGTGCTGACCCTCACGGAGCAGGGGGAGGCCGGCCGGATCCGCGCCCGCGACCGCAATGCGAAGGTGCACGCGCAGATGCGGGAGGGGGTGGACGATGCGGCGTACGCGGCGACGATCGACGGGCTGCGCCGCATGGTTGCCAACCTGGGCGGCAGCGGTGACCTGCCGGTCTAGTACTTCGGCCCGATGTGGGCGTCCATGAGTGCGACGGACGCCTTGCGGGCGATGGAGACGTTGAAGGGGTCGCTGCCGCGGGCCAGGATCGTCCACTGGACGCCGACCTTGGCGAGGGTGTCCGTACAGAGCTTCCGGATGTCGTCGGACTTGTTCGTGAAGAAGTACCGGGGGTACTCGTAGCGCTTGCCGTTGCGGACGGTCCAGTTGGTGATCCGGCACCCGTCGGAATGGATCAGCCCCCGGACGAATTCCCACGGGTGGGCGTCCACGATGGCCTGTTGCCAGCCTTCGAGGATGATGCGGCGCTCGTGCTTCCTGCCGGGGCCGTGCTGCGGGAACAGGCAGCGGAGGTGCTTCGAGTACACCTTGACGTCCTGGCAGCCGACCTTCCGTGCCCGGCAGACCCGGTTGAACGGGAATACGCGGCGCATCGCCTCTTCTGCGGCATCCATGAGGCCCGGCCACTTGTTGTCGCAGGTGATCCTGAGGCTTGGCGCGCGGTGGCTCGCAGGCTGGCTTATGTGGCCATCGCCGAGATAGAGGCCGAGCAGGTAGGCGTAGGAGGCTGTGTCGGTGAGGGGCGGGCAGGGGCTGGTCCGTTGCTGGCGTGGCAAGGGCTCGACCCGGACTCGCCAGGAGCGGATGGATGCTCTGGAGACGCCGGTTTCCTTGCTGACCGAGCTCATGCTGCGCCCGTCGGCGAGCAAATTCAGCGTGTGCAGGCGCGTAGCCATGTCGTACATGTGATCGACGCTGGCAGGGGCGATTCGCTCACCTTGCACATTTCGTCACGCTTCGCCGAAACGAGTGAAGGTCACGCGATTGATGCGTGACCTTGGAAAAGAAGGAAAAGTGCCCCAGGTCGGACTCGAACCGACACTGTATGGGTTTTGAATCCATTGCCTGCTGCCAATTGGGCTACTGGGGCCCAGTGAATCGAAGGTTATCTCCGACCCGCTGCGTGTCCACCATACCGTAGCTAGGTAGGCTCGGGGGAGCTTGATATGCCCCGCAAAGAGGAGCCCTCCGTGACCGCCGAGCACGAGTCGACGCCCACGCCCGACGCCGACCAGTCGCACGTTCCGCCGCTGACGACGCGCGTCGTCATCGCCGAGGACGAGGCGCTCATCCGTCTCGACCTCAAGGAGATGCTCGAAGAGGAGGGCTACGCCGTCGTCGGTGAGGCCGGGGACGGGCAGACCGCCGTTGAGCTGGCCCGGGAGCACCGGCCCGACCTGGTGATCCTCGACGTGAAGATGCCCGTGCTGGATGGCATCTCCGCTGCCGAGAAGATCGCGGAGGAGTCCATCGCCCCCGTGCTGATGCTGACCGCGTTCTCGCAGCGGGATCTCGTGGAGCGGGCGCGGGACGCCGGCGCCATGGCTTACCTCGTGAAGCCCTTCAGCAAGAGCGATGTCGTCCCCGCCATCGAGATGGCGGTGTCGCGCTTCGCCGAGCTCCGTGCGCTGGAGAAGGAGGTCGCGGACCTCTCCCTCCGTCTGGAGACGCGCAAGCTCGTGGACCGGGCGAAGAGCATCCTGCAGACGCAGTACGGGCTCTCCGAGCCGGCCGCCTTCCGGTGGATCCAGAAGACCTCCATGGACCGCCGGATGTCCATGCAGCAGGTCGCCGAGGCCGTCATCGAGGACGCCGAGGAGAAGAAGGCCGCCGCGGGCAAGGGCGAGTAGCACGCCTAGTACGCAAACAGTGAGGCCCGCCTCCGGATCCTGGATCCGGAGGCGGGCCTCACTCGTAAGGACAGGGCGGGGATCAGTCCTCGCCGAGGTACGCCTTGCGGACGTCCTCGTTGACCAGGAGCTCGCGGCCCGGGCCCGACAGGACGACCTTGCCGATCTCCATCACGTGGCCCTGGTCGGCCAGGGAGAGCGCCGCCTGGGCGTTCTGCTCGACCAGCAGGATGGTGGTGCCCTGCGACTTGAGCTCGGCGATGGTCGCCATGATCTTCTGCATCATGATCGGCGAGAGGCCCATGGAGGGCTCGTCGAGCATGAGCAGCTTCGGGCGGGACATGAGCGCGCGGCCCATGGCGAGCATCTGCTGCTCGCCGCCCGAGAGGGTGCCCGCGGCCTGCTTGCGGCGCTCGCCCAGGATCGGGAAGAGGTCGTAGGCACGCTGGACGTCCTTCTGGATGCCGTCCTTGTCCTTGCGGAGGAAGGCGCCCAGGAGGAGGTTGTCCTCGATGGTCATGCGCGGGAAGATGTGCCGCCCCTCGGGGGAGTGGGCGAGTCCGAGCGCGACGATGTCGTGCGCGGGGATCTTCTTGAGGGACTTGCCCTGGAACTTGATCTGGCCGCCGCGCGGCTTGATCAGGCCCGAGAGGGTGCGCAGGGTCGTCGTCTTGCCGGCGCCGTTGGTGCCGATGAGGGTGACGATCTGGCCGGCGTCGACGCTGAACGAGATGCCCTTGACGGCCTCGATCTTGCCGTAGGCGACGCGGAGGTCTTCGACTTCCAGGAGTGCGGTCATCGGGTTTCTCCGTCCGTGCTGGTCGTGCTGTCCGTCGCCTCGGCGGCCGGGGCCGCCTCGCCGTGTGCGGCCTCGCTGTGTGCTTCGGCGGCTTCGACCTCGGCGAGTTCTTCGGCGCCGGGGGCGCCTTCGAACGGTTCGCCGAGGTAGGCGGCGATGACGCGCTCGTCGCCCTGGACCTCGGCGGCGGTGCCCTCGATGAGCTTTTCGCCCTGGACGAGGCAGGCGACGCGGTCGCAGAGGTTGAAGATGAAGCGCATGTCGTGCTCGATGACGAGGACGGCGATGCCCTGGTCCCGGATGGCGAAGATGAGTTCTTCGGTGGCCCGGGTCTCCTGCGGGTTCATGCCGGCGGTGGGCTCGTCCAGGAGGATGAGGCCGGGGTCGCTGGCCAGCGCGCGGGCGATTTCGAGCTTGCGCTGTTCGCCGTAGGGGAGGTTGCGGGCGAGGTGTTCGGCCTTGTGGGCGAGGCCGATGAACTCGAGGAGTTCCATGGCCTTCTCGCGGCTCGCCGCTTCTTCCCGGCCGAAGCTGGGGAGGCGCAGGAGGGCGGCCCAGAGGCCGACCTTGGTGCGGGTGTGGCGTCCGACGAGGACGTTTTCCAGGACCGTCATGTTGTTGAAGAGACGGATGTTCTGGAAGGTACGGGCGACGCCGGCGTCGGTGACCTTGTACGACTTGGGCGGCAGGACCTTGTCCTTGTACCGGACTTCACCCTCGGTGGGGATGTAGAGGCCGGTGAGGCAGTTGAAGAAGGTGGTCTTGCCGGCGCCGTTGGGGCCGATGAGTCCGACGATCTCGCCGCTGCGCACGGTCAGGTCGACGTTCTTGACGGCGGTGAGGCCGCCGAAGCGCATCGTGACGCCGCGTGCGTCGAGGACGGTCTCCCCCGTGGTGGCGGGGGGCGTGTCGGTGGTGGTGGTCGTCATGGGTTCAGACCCCTGCCTTGCCGAGGACCGTGGGCGCTTCCATGTTCTCGTGGAGTTCGAGTTGGTTGCGCTTGTTGGGGATGAGGCCTTCGGGGCGCAGTCGCATCAGGACGATGAGGGCGAAGCCGAAGACGAGGAGCTGGTATTCGCCGAGGAACTGGAGCTTGTTGGGGATCAGGAAGAGGAGTGATCCGCCGACGAGGGGTCCGGCGATGGTGCCCATGCCGCCGAGGACGACCGCGGCGAGCAGGAACGCGGAGTTCGGGGGCACGGAGTTGGCGAACTGGTACTGGTCGGGGGTGACCGTGTACTGGACGTGTGCCTGGACCGCGCCGGCGAGGCCGGCGAGGGTGGCGCCGAGGGCGAAGGCGATGAGCTTGACGCGGAAGCCGTTGATGCCCATGGCTTCGGCGGCGGTCTCGTCCTCGCGGATGGCGACCCAGGCGCGGCCGATGCGGGATTCCGCGCTGCGGCGGAACACGAGGACCACGATGAGGGTGATCAGCAGCATCAGCAGGAAGTAGTTCGCGAAGCGGCCGATGGTGAACCCGAGGATGGTGTGCGAGGCGCCGAAGTCGAATCCGAAGAGGTTGACGTTCGGGATGCCTGCGATGCCGTTGGGGCCGTTGGTGATGTCGGGGCCGGAGGTTCCGTCGAGGTTGTTCATGGAGATGCGGAAGATCTCACCGAAGCCGAGCGTCACGATGGCGAGGTAGTCGCCGCGCAGGCGCAGGGTGGGTGCGCCGATGAGGACGCCGAAGACCATGGACGCCGCGGCGCCGATGAGGATGGCGGCCCAGAAGGGCATGTGCACGCCGAAGGGCGAGTTGGGGGAGCCGGAGACCAGGGCCGCGGCGTAGGCGCCGACGCCGAGGAAGGCGACGTAGCCGAGGTCGAGGAGGCCGGTGAGGCCGACGACGATGTTCAGGCCGAGTGCGACGGTGGCGAAGATCAGGATGTTGACGCCGAGGTTCGCGTACTGGTCGTCGGTCTGGGTGAGGGGGAAGAGGGCCGCGGCGGCGAAGGCGCCGACGAGGGCGACGTTGCGGTGGCGGTTGGTGAGAGTGGTGACGCGGGCGAGGAGGCCCGCCTTGTTGAGCGCTGCGGCACCGAAGCAGGCGGTGAGCAGGAAGCCGACGAAGAGCTCCTGGTACGGGGTGGTGATGCCGTAGGTGAAGACGGTGAGCGCGAGGCCGAGGACGGCTGCGATCAGGAGGATTTCGACCGAGGCCGGGAGGGCGCGGGCGGGGGTGAGGGGGCCGGAGGCGAAGGCGGCCTTGAAGGTCGTCCAGCGGTTGCCGGCTTCGTGCTTGAACTTCTCGTAGCCGGTGTCGTCGGGGTCGGGGCCTTCGAGTGCGGGGCGCTCGAAGGGGAGCGCGAAGGCGCCGATGACGGCGAGGAGGCTGGCGAGGGCGGCGACGCCGGCTCCGGGTTCGAGGTCTACGAGGAGTCCGAGTTCGAGGACGATCGAGACGACGGTGTACCAGGTGGTGGCGAACGCGGCGAGGGCGGCGAGTTTGATCGCTGCGTCGGCGCCGGCGGGGATGAGCCAGCGCAGGCCCTTGGTGCCGTAGGAGGCGAGGCCGAAGAGGGCGGTGAGGGCGCCGCCGATGAGGACCAGCCACTGGAGGCCCGCGGGGGAGCCGTAGTAGGTGAGGTCGCCGGGGAAGGCGTCGTCCCAGGTCCAGGCGAGGAACGCGGAGGCGGCGGTGAGTGCGCCGCCTGCGGTGGCGAGGGCGCGGGCCGTCTTCTCGGGGAGGGGGATGAATCCCTTGGCCGGTGCGGTGGTCTTCACGGTGGTCGCGGTGTCCGCGGTGATGTTCGTCATGGAGGTCACACCCTGTCCGCCACGCGCTGGCCCAGCAGGCCTTGCGGCCGGAAGAGGAGCACGAGGATGAGAAGTACGAACGCCCAGGTGTTACCCCAGGACTGGCCGCCGAGCTGCTCGAAGCCGGGGATGTCGGCGACGTAGACGGTGGTCAGGGTTTCGGCGAGGCCGAGGACGAGGCCGCCGACCATGGCGCCGTAGATGTTGCCGATGCCGCCGAGGACGGCTGCGGTGAAGGCCTTGAGGCCGAGCAGGAAGCCCATCTTGAACTGGACTTCGCCGTACTTGAGGCCGTAGGCGACGGCTCCGATGGCGGCGAAGACGGCTCCGAGCGCGAACGCGGTGGTGATGATGCGGTCGGTGTTGATGCCCATGAGCTTGGCGGTGTCGGGGTCCTGGGCGGTCGCCTGCATGCCGCGGCCGGTGCGGGTCTTCTTGACGAAGAAGCCGAGGAAGGCCATGGAGATGGGGGCGGCGATCAGGAGGAAGACGTCGCCGGTCTGGATGGTGACGCTGCCGAGGTGGAAGGGTCCGCCGGGGATCTCGGGGAAGATCAGGGAGGATTCGGCTCCGGGGTACCAGGCCCATACCGCCTGCTGGAGGGCGATGGAGAGGCCGATGGCGGTGATGAGCGGGGCGAGCCTGGGAGCGTTGCGCAGGGGTCGGTAGGCGAAGCGTTCCGCACCGACGGCGATCAGGGTGGCGACGACGATCGCGCCTATGATCATGAGGGGGAGGGCTATCCACATGGTGGTGCCCCCGGGGAGCATCAGCCAGACGGTGAGGGCCCCGAACCCGCCGGTCATGAAGATCTCGCCATGCGCGAAGTTGATGAGCTGGACGATGCCATAGACCATCGTGTAGCCGATGGCGACGAGCCCGTACATGGATCCCAGTAGCAGGCCGTTGACCAGCTGTTGCGGCAGTTCGTGCACCGCAGGTCCTCCGAGTCTTTCGACGGATGTGACTCCGCGCGGGGCGCTTTTTGTGCGCGCCCCGCGCGGCAGGTTGGTGGTGCTCCCGTGGCCGGCCGTTCGAGCGGACTACCGGCTACGGGGTGGGGTGGTCAGTGGTGTCAGCCGAGGGTGCCGGACTCGACGGACTTCCACTCGGTGCCCTCGACCTTGTAGACGGTGAGCTGCTTGTTGGTGGCGTCACCGAACTCGTCGAAGGAGACCTTGCCGGTCACGCCCTCGAAGGAGACACCCTGGACGGCGGCGAGGACCTTGGCGCGGGCGTCGGCGGGGAGCTTGCCGCCGTTGGCGTCGACGGTGGCCTTGACGGCCTCGATGATCGCCCAGGCGGAGTCGTAGGAGTAACCGCCGTAGGCGGCGAAGGGCTCCTTGTATCCGGCCTTGGTGTAGTTGGCGACGAAGTCCTTGGCGGAGGGCAGGCTCTCGACCGGGGCGCCGACCGAGGTGGCGAGGTCGCCCGCGGACTCGGCGCCGGCGAGCTCGACGTACTTCTTGTCGTAGATGCCGTCACCGCCGACGAGCGGGATCTTGGTGCCGGAGGCCTTGATCTGCTTGCTGAGCGGGCCGGCCGCCGGGTACTCGCCGCCGTAGTAGACGACGTCGGCGCCGGAGCTCCGGACCTCGGTCACGATCGCGGAGAAGTCCTTGCTCTCCGGGTCGATGTGGCCTTCGCCGACGACCTGGCCGCCGAGCTTGGTGAACTCGCCCTTGAAGGTGCCGGCGAGGCCCGCACCGTAGGTCTTCTTGTCGTCGATCAGGAAGACCTTCTTCTTGCCCGCCTTGTTGAAGAGGTACTGCGCCGCGAACGGGCCCTGGATGGCGTCCGTGGTGGCGGTGCGGAAGTAGCTCTTGTAGGTGCGGACCTTCTCGCCGGTGGCCCACTTCGGTCCCTGGGAGAGGGACGGGCTGGTGTTGGCCGGGGAGATCTGGGCGAGCTTGGCGTCGTCGAAGACCTTCTGCATGGACTCCGAGACGGAGGAGTTCAGGGGGCCGACGACACCGAGCACCTCCTTGTCGGCGACGAGCTTGGTGGCGTTCTGCTGGCCGGAGGCGGCCTGGGCCTGGTCGTCGAGGGCCTGGATCTTGAAGGTGACGCCCTTGACGTACTTCTTCTCGTTGGCCTGCTTGGCGGCGAGGTCGGCGGAGTTCTTGATGCCGAGGCCGAGGGCCGAGAGGTCGCCGGTGAGGGGGGCGTCTACGCCGATGACGACCGTGGTGTCGCCAGAGCCGGCGTTGTCGCCGCCCTTGTCGTCACGCGAGCCACAGGCGGTGAGAGTGAGGGCACCCGCGGCGAGAGCGGCGGTGACGGCAATGAGAGAACGCTGACGCACGATCAGTCCTTTCCTGGCACTGCGCCCCCCGTGGGACGCACCGTGTCGAACGCGGGGAACCGAACTGAAGGAAATCCGGCTGGTCGCGGTGACTGGCCGTGACTCTAAGCGGGTCTTAGGACGTTATGGAGGGCTGAGGCCAATGATGTGACTCTCTTGTTATGCCACGGCGTAATACATAGCGGATCTCTGCGGGTGGAAAGGGGGAAATCCGGCCGGTTCGTCTTGTCCGCATGATGAGACAGGTGAGGACCGTTGGGTGGTTTGAGTACTGTCGCGCCAGGACTCTGGGCCCTTTTGGTCATGACGGCGACGGGGTGCCCGCGTCTCGATCTTCGGGACAGGCCCTGGTCAGGGCCGTGGAGAGATCCTTCGCATAACGGTCACCGGGGATGTAGCTGTGATCCTCTTTCTCAAACCCATTACTGAGGGTTACTTCCAGGAAAGGGAGTCCGGAATTCCGTGCCACCTGCACGCAGTTTGTGACCCGAATCCGTACGGCGAGGTCACGGGCCTCGCCCGGGGCGAGCGTGGCCGGAAGTGGTGGTTCGACCTCGAGCGCCAGGGCCCGTGAGGGCTGCGTCAGCCGCTCCAGGGTGATGGCCGGCCCGGACGCGGCGCGCACACGCACGGTGAACGCGAAGGCTGTGCCCGGGGGAGTCCGCCCGGCCTCCTGTCCGGTCTCCCGTCCTGCCTCCTGCCCCGCCTCCCCGGCCGGGCCCACGTAGGCGAGGGAGAACACCTGCGAGGGCGCGGGCGGGCTGTACGGGACGGGGCGCGGCCGGGCCGCGTACAGCGCGGCTCCCGCGGCGATCACGGCGGACGCGCAGGTCAGGGCCCCGAGGGCCAGGACGGCCCGCCGGTGGCCCTCGTAGGCCTCGCGGACCCTCCGGACGGCCGGAGGCGTACGGGGAACGGGGCGCGGGCCCTCGTGGGCCTCCGTGCCCTCTCCCGGCTCGATCGGGCCGATACCGCCGCTCACTGCCAGGGGCCGCCCGTCGGGGCGCCCGACCGGTAGCGGTCCGCGCAGCGGCGCTCCGCCTCCCGGGCGGTGAGCTCGCGCGCGGCGGCCGGGCCCCTGGCGTCCCGCTCGGCGCGGGCGTCGGCGAGGACGGCGCGCAGGATGTCGTTCTGGCCGCCGGACAGGCCCATGGCCTGGTAGTCGAGGCGGACGGCGTCCTCGCCCTCCCCGGCGTCGAGGATCACGCCCGCCCAGTGGGTGATCAGGCGGGTGCAGAGCTCCTGGGGTGCCGTGGGGGCGGGGGTGGCGGAGGCCGGGGGGCGCGGTCCGTCGCCGGCGCAGCCGAGCGGTGCGGCGGCCAGCAGCGCCGTGGTGGCGGCTGCGGCCAGGGCGCGCCGCGGCGCCGGTCCGGATCCCATGGCGGGAACGCTAGACCGGCGCCGCTGGGAGGGCAACGGCTAGTTGTTGCCGTCCTGTTGCGGGTTCGCGTCGCGCAGCAGGCAGGTCAGGCGGGCGGTGCAGACCCGGCGGTCCTGTTCGTCCGTGATGACCACCTCGTAGGTGGCGGTGGAGCGGCCCCGGTGCACGGGGGTCGCGACGCCGGTGACCAGGCCGGAGCGGGCGCCGCGGTGGTGGGTGCAGTTCAGGTCGACGCCGACGGCGACCTTGGTGATGCCGCCGTGCATCATCGCGCCGACCGAGCCGAGGGTCTCGGCGAGCACGGCGGAGGCCCCGCCGTGCAGGAGCCCGTAGGGCTGGGTGTTGCCCTCGACGGGCATGGTGGCGACGACCCGCTCGGCGGAGGCCTCGAGGATGCGGATGTCCATCCGCTTGCCGAGGTCGCCCGCCGAGAACAGCGCGGGCAGGTCGATGCCCAGGGCCGAGTACTCGTCGAGGACCTCCTGCGGGAACTTCACCGCGTGCTGCTGCTCGCCCATGGGCCGACTCCGTTCGTCAACGCTCGTTAACCACCTTGTACTCGAGTCGTTCTATCAGGCCGGCTCGAAGCGCACGACGACGGACTTGCTCGCCGGGGTATTGCTGGTGTCCGCCGTGGAGTCGAGGGGCACCAGCACGTTGGTCTCGGGGTAGTAGGCGGCGGCGCAGCCGCGGGCGGTCGGGTAGTGCACGACGCGGAAACCGGGGGCGCGCCGCTCCACGCCGTCGCGCCATTCGCCGACGAGGTCGGTGTACGAGCCGTCGGCGAGCCCGAGTTCGGCGGCGTCCTCGGGGTTGACCATGACCACGCGGCGGCCGCCGGTGATCCCGCGGTAGCGGTCGTCGAGGCCGTAGATGGTGGTGTTGTACTGGTCGTGGCTGCGCAGGGTCTGCAGGAGCAGGCGCCCCGGCGGGAGGTGCGGGTACTCCACGGGCGCGGCGGTGAAGTTCGCCTTGCCGGTCTTCGTGGGGAAGCGGCGCTCGTCGCGCGGGGCGTGCGGCAGCTGGAAGCCGCCGGGGCGGGCGACGCGGGCGTTGAAGTCCTCGAAGCCGGGGACGACGCGGGAGATCCGGTCGCGGACGGCGGCGTAGTCCTTCTCGAACTCCTCCCACGGGGTCCTGGTCGCCCCGCCGAGGACGGCGCGGGCCATGCGGGCCACGATCGCGGGCTCGGAGAGCAGGTGCGGGGAGGCGGGGGCGAGGTTGCCGCGCGAGGAGTGGACCATGCCCATGGAGTCCTCGACGGTGACGAACTGCTTGCCGGAGGCCTGCACGTCCTTGTCGGTGCGGCCGAGGGTGGGCAGGATCAGGGCGCGCCGGCCGGTGACCGCGTGGGAGCGGTTGAGCTTGGTGGAGACGTGCACGGTCAGGGAGGCGCGGCGGATCGCGGCCTCGGTGACCTCGGTGTCGGGGGTGGCGCCGACGAAGTTGCCGCCCATGGCGAAGAGCACCTTGGCCTCGCCGTCGCGCAGTGCCTGGATGGAGCGGACCACGTCGAAGCCGTGCCCGCGCGGCGAGGTGATGCCGAATTCCTTGTCGAGCGCGTCGAGGAAGGCCGGCGCGGGGCGTTCGAAGATCCCCATGGTGCGGTCGCCCTGGACGTTGGAGTGGCCGCGGACGGGGCAGACGCCGGCGCCGGGGCGGCCGATGTTGCCGCGCAGGAGCAGCAGGTTGACGACCTCGCGGATGGTGGCGACGGAGTGCTTGTGCTGGGTCAGGCCCATGGCCCAGCAGACGATGGTGCGCTTCGAGGCCAGGATCATGGCCAGGGCGCGTTCGATGTCGGGGCGGGTCAGGCCGGTGGCCGTGAGGGTCGCGTCCCAGTCGGTGTCCTTGGCGGCGGCCGCGAACTCCTCGTAGCCGTGGGTGTGCTCGCGGATGAACTCCTCGTCGGTGGCGCCGCCGGCCTCGATGACCAGCTTGTTGAGCAGGCGGAAGAGGGCCTGGTCGCCGCCGATGCGGATCTGGAGGAACAGGTCGTTGAGGGCGGTGCCCTTGAGCATGCCGAGGGGGGTCTGCGGGTTCTTGAACCGCTCCATGCCGGCCTCGGGCAGCGGGTTCACCGAGATGATCTTCGCGCCGGCGGACTTGGCCTTCTCCAGGGCGGCGAGCATGCGCGGGTGGTTGGTGCCCGGGTTCTGCCCGGCGACGATGATCAGGTCGGCCTGGTGGAGGTCCTCCAGGGAGACGCTGCCCTTGCCGATGCCGATCGTCTCGTTCAGCGCGGAGCCCGAGGACTCGTGGCACATGTTCGAGCAGTCGGGGAGGTTGTTGGTGCCGAACTCGCGGACGAACAGCTGGAAGAGGAAGGCGGCTTCGTTGCTGGTGCGGCCCGAGGTGTAGAAGAGGGCCTCGTCGGGGGAGGCCAGGGCCTTCAGCTCCTCGGCGATGATCGCGAAGGCGCGCTCCCAGCTGACGGCCTCGTAGCGGTCGGAGCCCTCCCCCAGAAGCATCGGCTGCGTGATCCGGCCCTGCTGGCCCAGCCAGTAGCCGGAGCGGCCGGCGAGGTCGGACACGGGGTGCTCGGCGAAGAAAGAGGGGGTGACCCGGCGCAGGGTGGCCTCTTCCGCGACGGCCTTGGCGCCGTTCTCGCAGAACTCGGCGGTGTGCCGCTTGTCGCCCTCGGGCCAGGCACAGCCCGGGCAGTCGAAGCCGCTCTTCTGGTTGACCTTGAGGAGGGTGCGGGCGGTACGGGCCAGACCCATCTGCTCCTGCGCGATCCGCAGGGTGTGCCCGATCGCGGGCAGGCCGGCGGCCGCGTGCTTCGGGGGTGCGACCTGCGGCGCGTCCTGTACGGGGTCCCCTGCGGGCGGCTTGGTCGCCATGGCGCTCCTCTTCGAGCGTGCGTACGAATGCAGCATGTTTGCCGCATCTCCGATCCTTGCACGGCCGCCGGGGCGTGAGGAGGGCGGTACGGGGCGTCCGCGGGGCGGGACGCGTGCGCCGGGGGCGTCCGCTGCGACGGGTGCGCCGGGGGTGGCCGAGGCGCCCGGTGCGCCGGGGGCGGCAGCTGCGGCGGAGGCCACGGGCGGTGATGGCAGCGGCTGCGCCGGGAGGCCCGGTGGGAGGGCCCGGTGGGAGGTGCCGGGGGAGGCGGCGGGCGGGGTCCCGTGGGGGCAGGGTCCGGGGGCCGGGTGCCGACCGGGTGACGGGGGGCGCCGGAATTGTCAGTGCGGCGGCCTAGGATCGGGGGCGTGGCAGATTCAGCATCGAAGAAGACCGACCAGCCGACCGCAGCGGACCGCCCCCGCCTGATGCTCATGGACGGGCACTCCCTGGCGTACCGGGCGTTCTTCGCGCTCCCCGCGGAGAACTTCACCACCGCGACGGGGCAGCCGACCAACGCCATCTACGGGTTCGCGTCGATGCTGGCGAACACGCTGCGCGACGAGGCGCCCACGCACTTCGCGGTGGCGTTCGACGTGTCGCGCAAGACGTGGCGCTCGGCGGAGTTCCCCGAGTACAAGGCGAACCGCTCCAAGACCCCCGACGAGTTCAAGGGGCAGGTGGAGCTGATCGGCGAGCTCCTGGACGCGATGAGCGTGCCGCGCTTCGCCGTCGACGGCTTCGAGGCCGACGACGTGATCGCGACGCTCGCCACGCAGGCCGAGGCCCTCGGCTTCGACGTGCTGATCGTCACCGGTGACCGGGACTCCTTCCAGCTCGTCTCCGAGCACACCACCGTGCTCTACCCGACCAAGGGCGTCTCCGAGCTGACCCGCTTCACCCCCGAGAAGGTCGAGGAGAAGTACGGGCTCACCCCCCAGCAGTACCCGGACTTCGCGGCCCTGCGCGGCGACCCGTCCGACAACCTCCCCGGCATCCCGGGCGTCGGCGAGAAGACCGCCGCCAAGTGGATCACCCAGTTCGGGTCCTTCGCGGAGCTCGTCGAGCGCGCCGAGGAGGTCAAGGGCAAGGCCGGGCAGAACTTCCGCGACCACCTGGACGCCGTGAAGCTCAACCGGGTCCTGACCGAGATGGTCAAGGACGTCGCCCTCCCCAAGACCCCCGCCGACCTGGCCCGCGCCCCCTACGACCGGACCGCCGTCACCGGAGTCCTGGACGTACTGGAGATCCGCAACGCCTCCCTGCGCGAGCGGCTCCTCGCCGTTGACCCGGGCGCCGCCGAGGAGCAGGCCCCGGCCCCGGCGGCCGCCGCCGTGGAACTGGACGGCTCCGTGCTCGGCGCCGGAGAGCTCGCGCCGTGGCTGGAGCGCCACGCGGACACCCCGCTCGGCATCTCCACCGTCGACAGCTGGGCGCTCGGCACCGGCAACGTCTCCGAGATCGCGCTGGCCTCGGCCGGGGGAGCGGCCGCCTGGTTCGAGCCGTCAGCGCTGGACGAGGCCGACGACCGGGCCTTCGCCGCCTGGGCCGCCGACGCCGCCAAGCCCAAGGTGGTGCACAACGCCAAGGGCCTCATGCGGGTCTTCCCGGAGCACGGCTGGACCCTGGCCGGCGTCACCATGGACACCGCGCTCGCCGCCTACCTGGTCAAGCCGGGCCGCCGCTCCTTCGCGCTGGACGTGCTCTCCCAGGAGTACCTGCACCGCGAGCTGGCGCCCGCCGCCGCCGACGGGCAGCTCGCCTTCGGCGCCGACGACACCGCCGAGGCCGAAGCCCTGATGGCGCAGGCCCGCGCCGTCCTGGACCTCGGCGAGGCCTTCGCGGTCAAGCTGCCCGAGGTGGGCGCCGCCGAGCTGCTCCACGACATGGAGTTGCCCACCTCCGAGCTGCTGGCCCGCCTGGAGCGCGCCGGCATCGCCGTCGACCGGGACCACCTGGAAGGCATGGAGCAGCAGTTCGCCGGGGCCGTGCAGCAGGCGGTGAAGGAGGCGCACGCCGCGGTGGGCCACGAGTTCAACCTCGGCTCGCCCAAGCAGCTCCAGGAGGTCTTCTTCGGCGAGCTGGACCTGCCGAAGACGAAGAAGACCAAGACCGGCTACACCACGGACGCCGACGCCCTCGCCTGGCTGGCCACCCAGACCGATCACGAACTCCCCGTGATCATGCTGCGCCACCGGGAGCAGGCCAAGCTGCGCGTCACCGTCGAGGGCCTGGTCAAGATGATCGCCGCCGACGGCCGGGTGCACACCAGCTTCAGCCAGACCGTCGCCGCGACCGGCCGGCTGTCCTCCACCGACCCCAACCTGCAGAACGTGCCGGTGCGCACCGACGAGGGCCGGGCCATCCGGCGCGGCTTCGTCGTCGGCGAGGGCTACGAATCCCTCATGACCGCCGACTACAGCCAGATCGAGCTGCGCGTCATGGCCCACCTCTCCGAGGACGAGGGCCTGCTCGAAGCCTTCCAGTCGGGCGAGGACCTGCACACCACGGTCGCCTCCCAGGTGTTCGGCGTCGAGCGCTCCGAGGTCGACGCCGAGATGCGGCGCAAGATCAAGGCCATGTCCTACGGGCTGGCCTACGGGCTCTCCGCGTTCGGCCTGGCCCAGCAGCTGAACATCGAGCCCGGCGAGGCCCGCGGCCTGATGGAGACCTTCTTCGAGCGCTTCGGCGGAGTCCGCGACTACCTGGGCCGCGTGGTCGAGGAGGCCCGGGCCACCGGCTACACGGCCACCGTCTTCGGCCGCCGCCGCTACCTCCCGGACCTCAACAGCGACAACCGCCAGCGCCGCGAGGCCGCCGAGCGGATGGCGCTGAACGCCCCCATCCAGGGCACCGCCGCCGACATCGTGAAGGTCGCGATGCTGCGCGTGGACAAGGCGCTCACCGAAGCCGGGCTGACCTCGCGGATGCTGCTCCAGGTCCACGACGAAATCGTGCTGGAGATTGCCCCGGGGGAGCGCAAGCAGGTGGAGGAGCTGGTGCGCCGCGAGATGGCCGCCGCCGTCGACCTGCGGGCCCCGCTGGACGTGTCCGTGGGCGTCGGCCCCGACTGGGAGTCCGCCGCGCACTGAGCACCCGCACCACCGGTCCGGGCAGCGCCCGTCCCCGCCTACGCGGTGGGGACGGGCGTTCGCGCGTCCGCGTCCGCGTCCGTGTCGTCCCGCCGGCCACGGACCGGCCGGTGCAGCAGGCGTACGAGGACCCCGTACAGCAGCAGCCCCACGGCGAGACCGCCGCCGGCGCCGAAACAGACGGTCGGGATGATGTCGAGCGGGGTGCGGATCCGGTCGAAGAAGGTGAAGAAGCGCAGCACGCGCAGGGTGATCCCGACCGCCACGCAGACGAGGACCAGCGCGAGCGCGCCCGCCACCCGGGCCCGGCCGAGCACCGGGACGGACGCGGGGGCCGGCCCGTCCGGCAGCCGGCGCAGCGCGGTCACCGTGAACCAGACCAGGAAGCAGGCCGAGAGCGCCGAAGTCCCGTACTGCAGGTACGAGTAGAGGGGCAGCCCGAAGGCGAGCGGCTCGCCCAGCTCCGGCAGGGTGCGGGTGCCGAAGCGGTCGATGTGCGTGAAGGCGTCCCACACCACGTGCGTGAGGGAGCCGATGACCGCCGAGAGGTAGAACCAGAGGGCCAGCGCGGGCAGTCGGCGCCCGCGCCACTCCTCGCCCCGGAGGAAGGCGTGCACCCTGCCCTGCCGGCGGCGCGGCAGGAGCGCGATCAGCGGCTCGCGCAGCAGCAGCCAGCACGCCGCGAGGACGGCGGTCAGCACCGCATCGGCGGTCAGGATGCCGGGCAGGGAGTGCGTGAAGGTGCCGTACGGCCTGAGGCCCGCGACGACCGTGTCGGCGAAGTAGAAGCTGTCCGGGGCGAACGACCCGAGGATCAGGGCCGAGGCGACGAGGGGGCCGCGGGCCCGACCGGACCGCCGGACGGCCGGAAGCACGGCGGCCGCGTGGCTGAGGGTGAACGGCATGCGAGCTTGCTCCCGGAACTCGGCTCATCGACCGGTGCGTCCGGTGCGATCGGTGCGTCCAGTATGGGCGGCCTGTGCAGCGCATGAGGAAATCGTGAATTCCGGCTCGGGATGCGTGCCCTGTCCAGCGAGTTGACGTAGGGTCACGCGGACGTCGAGGGGGAGGGGGGTCCGGCTCATGACGGCTCGGACGCGGATACGGATACCGGGGCGAGGGTCCGCGGGATGGGGGATGCCGACGCGGTTCGGCCGGGTGGCGCGCAAGGGCGCGGCCGCCGTGGTCGTCTCCGCCGTCGTGGCCGCCGTGCTGACCGCCTCGCAGGGGCCGGTCGCGGCAGGCGCCGGGGCCGACGCGGCACCGGTCGCGGAGCCCGCGCCCGTGCCCGGCGGCTCCGCGGGCGACTCCTCCTACTTCACCGCCCTGCCACCGCTGGTGAGCCCCGAGCCGCCGGCCGTGCTGCTGCCCGAGGACGGGGCGGCTCCGGCGCCCGCGCCCGCGCCTCCCGCGGTCCCGGCCGCCGTGGATCCGGGGGCCCGCGAAGAACCGGTGGCCCGGGGCGGGGCCGAGGGCGCGCAGGGGATACCGGCGAGCGTGCTCGCGGCCTACCGGGGCGCCGAGCAGGCGGTCGGCCGGACCGACCCCGGATGCGGACTGCGCTGGCAGCTCCTCGCGGCGATCGGCAAGGTCGAGTCCGGGCAGGCGCGCGGCGGGCAGGTCGACGCCGCCGGTACGACGCTGCGGCCGATCCTGGGGCCCGTGCTCGACGGCAACGGCTTCGCGAACATCTCGGACACCGACAACGGGGCCTACGACGGGGACACCCGCTACGACCGGGCGATCGGGCCGATGCAGTTCATCCCGTCCACCTGGGCCTCGTGGGGCCAGGACGCCAACGGCGACGGCCGCCGCGACCCCAACAACGTGCACGACGCCGCGCTCGCGGCGGGCCGCTACCTGTGCGCCGGTACGCGCGACCTGCGGGTCGACGCGGACCTGGACCGGGCCGTGCTGTCGTACAACCACTCCTCCGCGTACCTGCGGACGGTGCGGTCGTGGTTCACGTACTACCTGAAGGGCGCCCACGAGGTCCCGGACGGCCGCGGCGGCGGCACCGGAGGCGGCGGCACCCCGGTGACCCCGAAGCCGACCCCGACCCCGACCCCGACCCCGACCCCAACCCCGAAGCCCACCCCTCCGCCGTCGCCGACACCCAAGCCGACGCCTACGCCGACTCCTACGCCGACGCCGTCGCCAACCCCTACGCCGACGCCGTCTCCCACGCCCACCCCGACGCCCACCCCGACCCCGACGCCCACCCCGTCGCCGACTCCCACGCCTACGCCCACCCCGACTCCGACGCCGACGCCGACGCCCACCCCGACTCCGACGCCGACCCCCACGCCGAGCCCGACGCCTTCGCCGAAGCCGACTCCCAGCCCCACCCCGAGCCCGAAGCCCACCTCGACCGCGCCCCCGAGTCCTTCGCCCTCCCCGAAGCCCACCGCTTCCGTCTCCCCGCCGCCGAAGCCCAAGCCGTCGCCCAAGGCCTCCCCGTCCGCCACCGTGCCACCGGCACCCGCACCCACGCCGACTCGCTGACGCGCCCCGGCGCCCGCCCCCTCCCTCCGAGCGGGGCGGGTCCCCGGTGCGCGTCAGCGCACCCCCGCGCAAACGGTTCTCATCTGTCACCCGCATTGCTACGGTGCCACCGCCCTGACGACCAATCAGATTCCGGAGGCCCCGGCATGCGCGCAATCGTCGCCGCCGCCAGCGGTCTCGTCCTCGCGGTGCTCCTCGTGTTCGCCATCACGGCGACGGGGGCGCCGGAAGGCAAGACCTCACCGAAGCCCCTGCTCACCACCGCGCCCGCCGCGCCCGGAAAGTAGAGGAGGGCCCGGCCGTGCGACGTAGAGCAAGCCTCGTCCTGCTAGCCGTAGCCGTGTTCTGCGCAGCCCTCGCACCGATGCTGCGCTGGTACGCGTACCCCAGGCTCGCGAAGATCCCGCCGAACCAGTACCAGGAGGTGGTCCTGGAGGCGAAGGACGCGACCCTGCTCGACTACACCGCGGGCATGCAGCCCAAGAAGGTCGACAAGGTCACCATCGTCCAGACCCTCAAGGGCAACGTGGAGGCCTCGAAGGAGATCGAGGCCAGTGCCGGCAAGGACGTGGTGGTCTGGGACACGCTGACCCACATCATGGGCCCGGACGGGCAGATGGTCTCCCAGATCCCCGAGCGCTACATCTTCGACGCCCACACCCAGGACCCGGTGCACGCCACGGGCGAGGCGGTGGACGGGGACCCGGTCAAGCGCGAGGGCATCGAGTTCAAGTGGCCGTTCTTCACCGAGCCGCGCGACTACCTGTACTTCGACCAGCAGACCCGCAGCTCCTCGCCCATCCACTACGTGGGCCCGCGCAAGTTCAAGGGCATGGACGTCTACTACTACGAGCAGACGATCCCGTGGACGAAGGTCTCGCTGCCCAAGAAGATGCCGATCGAGGGCATCGACCCGGCCACCTTCGAGCAGAGCACCGGCACCTCCCTCTGGTACTCGACCAAGGCGATGTTCTGGGTGGACCCGGTGACCGGTGCGCCCGTCAACGCCGAGCAGCAGATCCAGCAGGAGATGCGCGGCGGGAGCATCGCGGGCAGCGCGCCCGACGGCAGGCTCACCGTCTTCGCGGGACACGTGAAGATGCGCGAGGACTACAGCAACCACACCGTCGCCCTGGTCAAGTCGAACCGGACCATGGTCCTCGCGCTGCACACCTACGCGCCGATCGGCCTCGCCGCCGGCGGGCTCGCACTCTTCGGGCTCGCGCTGTGGCTGGAGGCGCGGAGCCGGCGCCCCCGGGAGGGGGAGCAGTTCAGCGCCTGAGCCGGGCGTTGGTGTGCCGGGTGGGCTCGGCGGTCGCCGGGTCCTCCGGCCACGGGTGCTTGGGATAGCGGCCGCGGAGCTCGGCGCGGACGGCGCGGTAGCCGCCCTGCCAGAAGGACGCGAGGTCGGCGGTGACCGCGGCCGGCCGTCCGGCGGGCGACAGCAGGTGGACGAGTACGGGGACCCCCGCGACCCGGGGGGTCTCGGCCAGCCCGAACAGCTCCTGCAGTTTGACGGCGAGTACGGGCTGGCCGTGCTCGGCGGCGTAGTCCACGCGGATCCGGGAGCCGCTCGGCACCTCGATCCGCTCCGGGGCCAGCTCGTCGAGCCGGGCGGCCTCGCCCGTCGCCCAGGGCAGCAGCCGGTTCAGCGCCTGCCCGGCGTCGATCCGCGCGAGGTCGGCGCGGCGGCGGGCCCGCGACAGCTCCGGCTCCAGCCAGTCGTAGGCGCGCTCCAGCAGCTCCAGGTCGTCCTCCACCCCGGGCCAGGGCGCGCCGAGCGTGCGGTGCAGGAAGCCGAGCCGGGCCCGCAGCGCTTCCGCGTCCGGGGTCCAGCGGAGCAGGCCGAGCCCCTCTGTACGGAGTCCGTCGAGCAGTGCGGCCCTGACGAGGGCGCGGTCGGGGTCGCGCAGGGGCCGCGCGGCCAGCTCGATCGCGCCGAGCCGTTCCACGGAGCGGGCGACGAGGTCTCCGTCCTCCCAGTGCACCTCTTCGCCCGCGCGGAACAGGTGGCCTGCGGCCGCTCGGGCCGTCTCCTCGTCGACGAGGGCTCCGAGCCGGACGCGGGCGGACGCCGAGTGCGGGGGCCTGTCGGCGACGGCCACGGCCAGCCAGGGCGCGCTGCGCAGCGGTGACCCGTCGCCGAGCTCGGCGGCCGTGCCGCTGGCCATGAGGAACGAGCCCTGGCCCTTGGATCTGGCGACCCGCTCCGGGAACGCGAGTGCGGCGACGAGCCCGGCGGCGGCGTCGTCGGGTGCAGCGCCGCTGCTGGGGCTCCGCCCCGGACCCCGCTCCTCAAACGCCGGAGGGGCTGGGTTTCGGCTGATGCCGCCCGAAGGGGGCCGGGGCGGAGTCCCGGTTTCGGGAAGGGGCGGGGTGGGGGAAGGCCCCGCAGGGCTCCCCTCGGCGGCGGCGCGCTCCAGGCGGCGGGCCTCCGCGCGCCAGCGCGAGCCGTACGGGTCGCCGCCCGCGCGGGCCCGGCGCCAGGCTGCGGCCAGGTCGTCCCCGTACTCGCGCGGCGGCTCCTCGCTGAGGAGGGCCACCAGTTCCGCCGCCCGCCGGGGGCCCAGCGCGGCGGAGCCGTCGAGCAGGGCCCGGGCCAGGCGGGGTGCAGGCCGAGCCGGGCCATCCGCAGCCCCCGCGGGGTCGGCCGGCCCGCCGGGGACACCGCGCCCACCGCGAGCAGCACCTCCCGCGCCGCGGCCATCGCTCCGCCCGGCGGTGGATCGAGCAGGGCCAGGCCGCTCGCGTCCGGGTCGCCCCAGCAGGCGGCCTGGAGGGCGAACTGCGCGAGGTCCGCGATCCGGATCTCGGGGGAGGGGTACGCGGGCAGCCGCCCGTCCTCGGCTTCGGCCCAGCAGCGGTACACCGTGCCCGGGGCCTCACGCCCGGCCCGGCCCGCGCGCTGGCGGCCGGCCGCGCGGGACGCCCGTACGGTGGCCAGCGCGCCCAGGCCCCGGGCGTGGTCGACCCGGGGTTCGCGGGCCAGCCCCGAATCCACGACGATCCGTACGCCGGGCACGGTCAGGCTGGACTCCGCGACGGCGGTGGAGAGGATGACCCGGCGGTGCGCAGCGGGGGACAGCGCCGCGTCCTGGACGGAGGCCGGAGCCCGGCCGTGTATCTGGAGGACCTCCGCGTCGACGGCGCCGAGCTGCCCGGCGACCCGGGCGATCTCACCGACGCCGGGCAGGAAGCACAGGATGTCGCCGGAACGTTCCGCCAGCGCCCGCCGCACCACCGAGGCCACGTGCGTCAGCTGCGCCGGGTCCACCCGCATCCCGTGCGGCGGCCGCACCGGGCGGGCCGGCGGGGCCCACACGGTCTCCACCGGGTGGGAGACGCCGGCCGCCTCCACGACGGGCGCGTTCCCCAGGAGCCGTGCCCAGCCGGCCGCGTCGGTGGTCGCCGAGGCGGCGAGGAGCCGCAGCTCGGGGCGCAGGGTCTCCCGTACGTCCAGGAGGAAGGCGGCGACCGTGTCCGCGTCGAGGTGCCGCTCGTGGCACTCGTCCAGCATCACCAGGTCGGCCCCGGAGAGCTCCTGGTCGCGCTGGAGCCGCTGGAGCAGCACCCCGGTGGTGACCACCTCGACCACGGTGGACGGTCCGACCACCCGCTCCCCGCGCACCGTGAAGCCGACGGAGCCGCCGACCTGCTCGCCGAGCAGCCAGGCCATCCGCCGGGCGGCCGCGCGGGCGGCGATCCGGCGAGGTTCGGCGACCACCACGCGACGCCGTGGTCCGCCTCCCACCAGCCCCGCCAGCACCAGCGGCACCAGCGTGGTCTTGCCCGTGCCGGGCGGGGCGCAGAGCACGGCGGCGCCGTGCGCGTCGAGCGCCGAGACCAGGGCGGGCACGGCCTCCTGTACGGGGAGGGCGTCGAGGTCGGCCGTACGGATCACGCGCTGTTCCGGCACCGGCTCAGTCCCGCTCGCACACGAAGATCGCCGTACCGGGGATGAGGTTCCCGCGCAGCGGGGACCAGCCGCCCCACTCCTGGCTGTTCCACGCGGGCCATTCCGGTTCCACCAGGTCGAGGAGGCGGAAACCGCCCGCGACCACGTCCCGTACCCGGTCGCCGAGGGTGCGGTGGTGCTCCACGTACACGGCGCGGCCCTGCTCGTCCTGCTCGACGTAGGGGGTGCGGTCGAAGTAGGAGGCGGCGACGGAGAGCCCCTCGGGGCCGGGCTCGTCGGGGAAGGCCCAGCGGATGGGGTGGGTGACGGAGAAGACCCAGCGGCCGCCGGGCCGCAGGACCCGGCGCACCTCGCGCATGACGTTCACGGGGTCGGCGACGAAGGGGACGGCGCCGTAGGCGGAGCAGGCCAGGTCGAAGGAGGCGTCGCGGAAGGGGAGGCGTCCGGCGTCGGCCTCGACCAGGGGGACGTTATCGCCGATCCGCAGGGCGTGCTGGAGCTGGCGGTGGGAGAGGTCGAGGGCGACGGGGCGGGCGCCCTGGGCGGCCAGCCAGCGCGAGCACTGGGCGGCGCCGGCGCCGATCTCCAGGACGTCCTTGCCCTTGAGGGAGGCGGCGGGGCCCAGCAGGGCGGCCTCCGCCTCGTCCAGGCCCTCCGGGCCCCATACAAAGCGGTCGTCGCCGAGGAAGGCCCCGTGCTCGCTCTGGTACTCGTCGGCGTTGCGGTCCCACCAGCCCCGGCTGGCCCGGCTGCTCTCCGCTTCCCCCGCGTCACGCCGGGTGGCCTCGGAATCGTCTTCGACGGCCGATCCGGCTTCGTACGCTTCTTCGGGGGCGTAGTCCTCTTGGTTCATGGGGCCCGTCGTCGTAGTCTGCGAATGTCTGCGGAAAGTGGGCGGGAAGGGCCATCGGCGCCTGCCTGCCCACTAATTGTGCCGGTTGTGCGGTGATCCGCCCGGGGTGTGCGCCTTCGCGCATTGACCCTGTCCGGCTGCCCCCGTATGCTACAAGTTGCGCTGCGAGCCTGTGCTCCTCAGACCTAGCAGGCTGCGCTTGTATCTGTTGATGACCCCTCGGTTTTCGAGGCCCCCACCCCGCGTTTCGCGGAACTGGGGCTTCCTTGGCTGTCCGGCTTCTTCGGCAGATGCCGATAAGGGCTCCCGGCGTAGCAGTACCTACGACTTTCTGTCCGTAACCGGAGCCCTTACCCACATGACGAGCAGCACCGAGACCACCGCCACCACTCCGCAGGTTGCGGTCAACGACATCGGTGACGAGGCAGCGTTCCTCGCCGCGATCGACGAGACGATCAAGTACTTCAACGACGGCGACATCGTCGACGGCGTCATCGTGAAGGTGGACCGGGACGAGGTTCTCCTCGACATCGGTTACAAGACCGAAGGCGTCATCCCGAGCCGCGAGCTCTCGATCAAGCACGATGTCGACCCGAACGAGGTCGTCAAGGTCGGCGACGAGATCGAGGCCCTGGTTCTCCAGAAGGAGGACAAGGAAGGCCGTCTGATCCTGTCCAAGAAGCGTGCGCAGTACGAGCGCGCCTGGGGCACGATCGAGAAGATCAAGGAAGAAGACGGCATCGTCACCGGTACCGTCATCGAGGTCGTCAAGGGTGGTCTCATCCTCGACATCGGCCTCCGTGGCTTCCTCCCGGCTTCCCTCGTCGAGATGCGTCGCGTCCGCGACCTCCAGCCCTACGTGGGCAAGGAGCTCGAGGCGAAGATCATCGAGCTGGACAAGAACCGCAACAACGTGGTCCTGTCCCGCCGCGCCTGGCTCGAGCAGACCCAGTCCGAGGTTCGCCAGACGTTCCTCACCACCCTGCAGAAGGGTCAGGTCCGCTCCGGCGTCGTTTCCTCGATCGTCAACTTCGGTGCCTTCGTGGACCTGGGTGGCGTCGACGGTCTCGTCCACGTCTCCGAGCTGTCCTGGAAGCACATCGACCACCCGTCCGAGGTCGTCGAGGTCGGTCAGGAAGTCACCGTCGAGGTTCTCGACGTGGACATGGACCGCGAGCGCGTCTCCCTGTCGCTGAAGGCGACGCAGGAAGACCCGTGGCAGCAGTTCGCCCGGACCCACCAGATCGGCCAGGTCGTCCCGGGTAAGGTCACCAAGCTGGTTCCGTTCGGTGCGTTCGTCCGCGTGGACGAGGGCATCGAGGGTCTGGTCCACATCTCCGAGCTGGCCGAGCGCCACGTGGAGATCCCGGAGCAGGTCGTCCAGGTCAACGACGAGATCTTCGTCAAGGTCATCGACATCGACCTCGAGCGTCGCCGGATCTCGCTGTCCCTGAAGCAGGCCAACGAGTCCTTCGGTGCCGACCCGGCGTCGGTCGAGTTCGACCCGACCCTGTACGGCATGGCCGCGTCGTACGACGACCAGGGCAACTACATCTACCCCGAGGGCTTCGACCCCGAGACCAACGACTGGCTCGAGGGCTTCGACAAGCAGCGCGAAGCCTGGGAGGGCCAGTACGCCGAGGCGCAGCAGCGCTTCGAGCAGCACCAGGCGCAGGTCATCAAGAGCCGCGAGGCCGACGAGGCCGCCGCTGCCGAGGGTGCGGCCGCTCCGGCCGCCGGTGGCAGCAGCAGCGCCGGTGCGGGCATCTCGGGTGGTTCGTACTCCTCCGAGGGTGCGGACGAGACCTCTGGCGCCCTGGCGTCGGACGAGGCCCTGGCCGCGCTCCGCGAGAAGCTGGCCGGCGGCCAGAGCTGATCGCAGATCGCATCAGCACGGTGTGAGCTGAGCTGAACGATTCACCGGTAAGGCCCGTCCCCTCAGGGGGGCGGGCCTTACCGCGTTGTGCGTGCCATGCCGCCACACCCGTTCTGTGAACACCGCGCCAACTGGGGAATGGTCACGGGCCCTTGGACGTTCTTCCAGGAGAACGCGGCGGAGGAGGAGTGGTGGCGGTGCTTGATCCACAGGGTTTGTACGAATGGGACGCCAAGGGCCTGGCGGTGGCCGACCTGGCGCTCACCCAGGACTCGGCCGGGCTGGTCATGCTCTACCACTTCGAGGGGTACATAGACGCGGGCGAGACCGGCGAGCAGATCGTCGAGCGGCTGCTCGACGCGCTGCCCCACCAGGTCGTGGCGCGCTTCGACGCGGACCGTCTGGTGGACTACCGGGCGCGCCGTCCGCTGCTGACCTTCCAGCGCGACCACTGGACCGAGTTCGAGGAGCCCCTGCTCGAGGTGCGCCTCGTGCAGGACGCCACGGGCGCGCCCTTCCTGCTGCTCTCCGGCCCCGAGCCGGACGTGGAGTGGGAGCGCTTCGCCGTCGCCGTCCGGCAGATCGTCGAGCGCCTGGGCGTGCGGCTCTCCGTCAACTTCCACGGCATCCCCATGGGCGTCCCGCACACCCGGCCCGTCGGGATCACCCCGCACGGCAACCGGACCGACCTCATGCCGGGGCACCGCAGCCCCTTCGACGAGGCCCAGGTCCCCGGCAGCGCCGAGTCGCTGGTCGAGTTCCGCCTCGGTCAGGCCGGGCACGACGTGCTGGGCGTCGCCGCCCACGTACCGCACTACGTGGCGCGCTCCCCGTACCCCGATGCCGCGCTGACCGCCCTGGAGGCGATCACCGCCGCGACCGGGCTGGTCCTGCCGTCGGTCGCGCACGCGCTGCGCACCGAGGCGCACCGCACGCAGACGGAGATCGACCGGCAGATCCGGGAGGGCGACGAGGAGCTGGTCAGCCTCGTGCAGGGGCTGGAGCACCAGTACGACGCGGCGGCCGGCGCCGAGACCCGCGGCAACATGATCGCGGAGCCCGCGGAGATCCCGTCGGCCGACGAGATCGGCCTCGAGTTCGAGCGCTTCCTCGCGGAGCGCGAGGGCGAGGGCTGAGCGGAGCCGTCGCCGCGTCCGCCGTCGCCCGGTCCGCCGTCTCCCCGCCCGCTGGCTCCCCGGCAGCCCTGCTCGCAGGGGGCTGTACGGGGCCCCGGGCGCGGGGGTTAGTCTGCCGGGCATGTTGAAAGTTGGCCTGACAGGCGGAATCGGCGCCGGCAAGAGCGAGGTCTCGCGGCTGCTGGCGGGGTACGGGGCGGTCCTCGTGGACGCCGACCGGATCGCGCGGGAGGTCGTGGAGCCGGGTACGCCCGGGCTCGCGGCGGTGGTGGCCGCCTTCGGGGAGTCCGTACTGACTCCGCAGGGCGGGCTGGACCGGCCGAAGCTGGGGTCGATCGTCTTCGCGGACCAGGCGAAGCTGAAGATCCTCAACGGGATCGTGCACCCGCTGGTCGGGGCCCGGTCCGCCGAGCTGGAGGCCGCCGCGGGGCCCGACGCGATCGTGGTGCACGACGTACCGCTGCTCGCGGAGAACGGGCTCGCGCCGCTGTACGACCTGGTCGTCGTCGTGGACGCGGCCCCCGCCACCCAGCTGGCCCGGCTCACGGGGCTGCGGGGCATGGAGGAGTCGGAGGCCCGGGCCCGGATGGCCGCGCAGGCCACGCGGGAACAGCGGCTGGCCGTGGCCACCCTCGTGATCGACAACGACGGGCCGCTGGAGGCGCTGGAGCCGCAGGTGCGCAAGGTGTGGGAGGAGCTCACCGCGCGGGCGGCGCGCGGGGCGTAACAGCGGGCGGCGCGCAGGGCGGAATAGCGGACCGTGTGCGGGGCGTTGAACGCGGCTGCAGAGGGAAGGAACAGACCGTGTCCGACACCACGCCGCAGCTCCCGCCGCCGTCGCGGTCCTCGTCGCCCGAGACGCACGTCATCGACTACCGGGCCGCGGAGCAGCTCCTGGCCGCGCGCGACCCGCGCGGTGCGGTGAAGCTGCTCGACTCGGTCATAGCCGCCCATCCGGAGAACACGGCGGCCCGGCTGCTGCGCGCCCGGGCCTTCTTCGCCGCCGCCCAATTGCGTCCGGCGGAGCTGGAGTTCGAGATCGTGCTGGAGCGGGAGCCGGACAACGCCTTCGCCCACTTCGCGCTGGCCCGCACCCACGAGCGCGCCGGCCGGCCGGACCAGGCCCGCAAGCACTTCCGCCTCGCGGCCGCCCTGGACCCCCAGCCGGACTACCTGGCGGCGGCCCGCTTCGAGTCGTAGCCCGGCTCGGGACACCCCCTAGGGGTCGGGGGGCTCGTACGGGGGGATGTCGCGGCCCGGCTGGTAGTGGGGGCCCTGGTGGATGTGGCGGAGCACCACGGCCAGGTCCACGGCCGCGAGCACGGCGACGGCGGCGCAGGCCGCCGCCCACCCGGGCCGGGCGGCGAGCGAGAACGCCGCCGCCCCGGCACCGGACCAGATCAGCCCCCACAGGCTCAGCCAGAAGCGCAGCCGCAGCGCGCTGCGGGCGGTCACCGGCTCGTTCCCGGTGCGCATGGCCATCGCCGCCTCGATGTCGTCGCGACCCCCGGCTTCCCCGTCCCTTCCATGGTCCCACCGGGGGTGCGGCGCGTCAGGGGTTGAGCTTGTTCACGGCCCTGACGGTCGTCTTCTTGAAGGCGGAGACGGGTGCGTGGGACAGGTTCCCCATCTGCCCCCACTTCACGACCGTCACGGTGGAGCCGTCGCGCCCGATGCCGTACAGGTGCACGCCGGGCTCGGATTCCGGCATGGAGGTGTGCACCCCGTAGACGTGCGCGCCCTCCTCGACGGTGACCTTCCCGTAGTCCTGCCAGGAGGCCGTCCCGCCCGGAGACCGGCGCAGCCAGTCGGCGGCGCAGGCCGCCACCTTGCGCTCCAGGGCCGCCGCGAGCTTGACGGCCGCAGCGCTGGAGGACGTACGTACGGACACCTGGTCCGCGCCCGTGTCGAACTCGGTGGAGAAGACGCGGTGCCAGCTCCCGGTGGCGGGCAGCACGCCGTCCAGGCAGAACGGCGCGTGCTCGGGCAGCCCCTTGGTGACCTTCCCGGTGTACCAGGCGGAGCCGGGGTGCGGGGGCAGGTCGGCGCCGGTCAGGAACCCGGGCGCGGTGACGGCGGCCGTGGAGGTGGTGGAGGCGGTGAGGACGAGGGCGGTGGCGGCGGCCGCGGTGGCCGCGAGGACTGCGGTGGTCCGGGCGGTGGTGCGTCGGAACATGGTCGGTTCTCCCCGTGAGGTCCGTGAAGGTGTGGCGGTGCGGTGCGGTTCGCTTCGGTGCTTCTGGAGAAGGCTGTACCCCGTCCCGGGCCCGGGGCGGCGGTTCGGGACGAACTCGGGACAATGGAACGGCCGTACGTACCCTCAGCTGCGGGAACATGCTTGGCATGGAACGGAACTCCGGGACGGGGAGATCGGCCGAGGCGCAGGCTTTCGCACGGTTGATGAGGGAACTGAAGGAACGGAGCGGGCGGAGCTACGGGGCCCTCGCGCGGGTCCTCCACACGAGCACGTCGACCTTGCACCGGTACTGCGGCGGCGAGGCGCTGCCCGCGGAGTTCGCGGTGGTCGACCGCTTCGCGCGGGCCTGCGGGGCGACGCCGGCGGAGGCGGTGGAACTGCACCGGGCCTGGCTGCTGGCGGATGCGCGGCGGCGGTCGGGCGTGGTGGTGGAAGTGCCGGCCGTGGAGGAGCGGGATCGGGAGCGGGCGGAGCCGGAGGCGGTGGCCGCGGTTCCGGAGGTGCAGGGGCCGTCTACGTCGGTACCGGCACCGGTGCCGCGCAGGTCGGGCCGACGCCTGCTGCTGGCCGGGGTGGCGGTGGCAGCGGTCGTCGCCCTCGCGGTGGGCGTCGGCCTGCTTCCGCGGGCGGGCGGGGGCACCCGGGCACCCCAGGCCGGGCCGACAGCGGTTGCCACGACGGCGGGTGCGGGCGGAGCCACGGCGACCGGGCCCGTGGTGACGCCGACGGCGAGCGGCTCTCCGACGGGCGTGCCGTCGGGAGCGCCGACCTCGACCGGGCCGGCGGCGACGGGCGGCTCCTCGCCGCCGCCCCCGCCCTCACCCGCGGCCGTGCCGCTCCGGGCGGCCGTACGGTCGCACGTATGGGCCGCGGGCTGCGATCACGCGTACCTCGCCGCGGCGGCGCCCTCGGCGGTGCCCGCGCCCCCGGTGGAGGCGGACGCGGCCGCGTGGGCGGCGGGGCGCGGGGCCGTCCACGCGGGCACGCAGATCGTCGAGGTCACCCTGCTGGGCACGGGCCCGGACCCGGTGGTCCTGGAGGACCTGGAGGTACGGGTGACCGGCCGCCGGGCCCCGCTGCGGTGGAACGTGTTCGAGATGTCGCAGGGCTGCGGCGGAAGTCTCACCCCGGCCGCGTTCGCGGTCAACCTGGACGCCCCGCGCCCGCAGGCCCGGCCGGTGGCCGGCAACGATGCGGGGGAGAAGATCGCGGCCCCCGCCTTCCCGCTCAAGGTCTCGGCCGCCGAACCGGCGGTCCTGCGGGTGGTGGCGAGCAGCACCGGCTGCGATTGCGACTGGTACCTCGACCTCCGCTGGAGCGGCCCCACCGGCTCCGGCACCCTCCGCCTCGACGAGGCCGGCCGCCCCTGGCGGGTCTCCGCCGCCACCCCGGACCGCCCGGTCCACGGCTACGCCCACGACCGCGGCCGCTGGTCCCGCTGAATCACCATCCCCCGGGCCGGCCCCGGCCCTCCGGCACCGGGCACCGGGCACCGGGCACCCGGCACCCGGCACCCGGCACCCGGGCCCCTGGCCCACGGGCTCCGGCCCACCGGCCCCGGGCCCTCGGCCCCCTGCCCCCCGGCACCCCGTGGGCCCGGCACCGGGCCCCTGGCCCACGGGCTCCGGCCCACGGGCTCCGGCCCACGGGCCTCGGGCCCTCGGCCCCCCCGGCACCCTGGCCTCGGCACTCGGCACTCGGCACTCGGCATTCGGCACCGGGCCCCTGGCTCCTGGCCCACGGGCCCCGGGCCCTCGGGCCCTCGGCCCCCACCCCTCCGGCACCCCGGCACCCCGGCACCCTGGCACCCCGGCACCCGGCCCCGGCACCCCGGCACCCGGCCCCGGCACCCCGGCACCTGGCCCCGGGCCCCGGGCCCTCCGCCCCGGGCCCTCGGCCCTGAGCCCTCGGCCCCGGCCCTGAGCCCTCGGCCCCGGCCTCGGCCCTGGGCCCTCGGCCCACCGGCTCACCGGGGCCCTCGGCCCTGAGCCCCCGGCCTGAGCCCCCGGGCCCCGGCCCTGGGCCCTCGGCCCACGGGCCCCTGGCCCACCGGGCCCTCGGCCCACGGGCTCCAGCCCACCGGCCCCCGCTCCCGGGCCCTCGGCCCGCCGGGAAACGGGCAGGTCAGTGGGGCTGTCAGTGGGCGCGCATAGACTCGACGCACGAGGGGATCCGTCGGGTTGTGGTGGTGGCGGGGACTGCTGGAGCTGGGAGAGGGGGGCGGGATGGTCGTGGTGACGACGGGGGACGTGGCGGGGCGGGTCGGGGCCGGGCTGGCGCGGCATGCTGCCGTGTTTCTGCCCGCCGCCGTGCCCCGGGAGAGCCGCATCGCGTTCTGGGCTCCGGACGGGGACCCCCTGCCCGCCGAAGGCACTCCGGGCACGCTCCAGGTGGTCCGTCCCCACGGGGAGGGCGTCCGTACCCGCACCGTGCCCGCCGTCACGCTGACGGTCACCGCCGCCCTGCCCGTGCTCGTCGCGGCGGTCCGCAGGCCCGTCACGCATCCGGCGACCCGGGCCTGGGGGACCGCCGCCGTCCAGGCGCTGTCGCTCGTCGCGCGGGGCCGGCTGCTGCCCGGGCTGACCCCCGACGGGGTCGACGCCTGGCGGGCGGGGCCCCTGGACGCCGAGGACATCGGGCATCTGCGCGCGGTCGCCGCCGCCCTGCCGCCCGAGGGGTACGCCACTCCGCTCGCCGGACGCCGCCCGCTCCACCTCCCCGAACCGGAGGCACTGGTCAGGGCGTTCCTCGACGCCGTCGCCGACAGCCTGCCCCGGACCCCCGCGGCGCCCTTCGCCGCGGGCCGGCCGTTCGCCGCGCGCGAGCCGCAGCAGGTCCCCGGGATGCGGGACTGGGCCGCTCAGGTCGCCTCGGGCGCGGACACCGGAGTCGGGATCTCGCTCCGCCTCGACCTGTCCTCCTTCCGCCTCTTCGACGAGGCCGAGAGCGGGACCGAACCGGGCGAGGACCCGCGCCGCGCCGGGGCCGCCGTCGTCCAGGTGCACAGCCTCGCCGACCCGACCCTGGTCACGGACGCCGCCATGCTCTGGGCGGGCGCCGCCGCGGCCGGCTTCGGCCCCCGGGCCCGGATCGACGCCGTGCTCGCGCTGCGGCGGGCGGCCCGGGTCTGGCCGCCGCTGCTGCGGTTGCTGGACCAGCCGGTCCCCGATGTGCTGGCCCTCTCGGACCCCGAGCTCGAAGACCTGCTGGGCCGGGCCGCGACCCGGCTGGCGGAGGCCGGGGTCCTGGTCCACTGGCCGCGCGAGCTGGCTCGTACGCTCACCGCGACCGCGGTCGTACGGTCCACCGCGCCCGGTTCCGCCACCGACGGCACCGCGTTCTTCGACGCCGAGCACCTCTTCGCCTTCTCCTGGGAGCTGGCGCTCGGCGGGGACCGGCTCACCCCGGGGGAGATGGACGCGCTCGCGCAGGCCCACCGGCCCGTGGTGCGGCTGCGCGACCAGTGGGTGCGGGTCGATCCGGAGCTGGTGCGCAAGGCGCGCAAGCGGGAGCTGGGCCTGCTGGACCCGGTGGACGCGCTGGCGGCCGCGCTGACGGGGACGGCCGAGGTCGAGATCGAGGGGGAGCCGGTGGCCGCGGTTCCCGTGGGGGCGCTGGCCGCCCTGCGGGACCGGCTGACCGGGGAACTGGCCCCGCTGCCCCAGCCCGCCGGGCTCAAGGCCACCCTGCGCGACTACCAGGCCCGCGGTCTGGCCTGGCTGGACCTGATGACCTCGCTCGGCCTCGGCGGCTGCCTCGCCGACGACATGGGCCTGGGCAAGACCGTCACCCTGATCGCGCTCCACCTGCACCGCGACCGTTCTGAGCCGACGCTGGTGGTCTGCCCGGCCTCGCTGCTGGGCAACTGGCAGCGGGAGATCGAGAAGTTCGCCCCCGGGACGCCGGTGCGCCGCTACCACGGCGCCGGCCGCAGCCTCGAAGGGCTGAGCGGAGCGTCGGCCGGGGGATTCGTCCTCACCACGTACGGAACCATGCGTGCGGGAGCGGCCGAACTGGCCGGACAGCCCTGGGGCATGGTCGTCGCGGACGAGGCCCAGCACGTCAAGAACCCGCATTCGGCGACCGCGAAGGCGCTGCGCACGATCCCGGCGCCCGCGCGGGTGGCACTGACCGGCACCCCGGTGGAGAACAACCTCTCCGAGCTGTGGGCGCTCCTCGACTGGACCACGCCCGGCCTGCTCGGCCCGCTCACCGCGTTCCGCGCCCGGCACGCCCGGCCCGTGGAACACCAGACGGAGGAGGACGGGGGCAACGAGGCGGCGGTGGCCCGGCTCTCCGCGCTGGTCCGGCCGTTCCTGCTGCGGCGCAAGAAGTCCGACCCCGGGATCGCCCCCGAACTGCCGCCGAAGACGGAGACCGACCACCCCGTCTCCCTCACCCGCGAGCAGGCATCCCTCTACCAGGCGGCGGTCGACGAGGCGATGGCCGTGATCGGGGCGAGCGAGGGCATCGAGCGGCGCGGCATGATCATGAAGCTGCTGGCCTCGCTCAAGCAGATCTGCAATCACCCGGCGCAGTATTTGAAAGAGCACAGCTTGAAAGAGGCGGAGCCCCGGATCGCGCACCGTTCCGGGAAGCTGGCCCTGCTCGAGGAGCTGCTCGACACGATCCTGGCCGAGGGCGGCTCGGTGCTGGTCTTCACGCAGTACGTGACGATGGCCCGCATCATCGAACGCCACCTGACGGCGCGCGGGATCTCCCACCAACTGCTGCACGGGGGCACGCCCGTGCCGCGCCGCGAGGAGCTCGTGGACCGGTTCCAGGCGGGCGAGGTGCCCGTGTTCCTGCTCTCCCTCAAGGCGGCCGGTACCGGCCTCAACCTCACCCGCGCCGGGCACGTCATCCACTACGACCGCTGGTGGAACCCGGCCGTGGAGGAGCAGGCCACCGACCGTGCCTACCGCATCGGCCAGACCCAGCCGGTCCAGGTCCACCGCATCATCGCCGAAGGCACCGTGGAGGACCGGATCGCCGAAATGCTGGAAGCGAAGCGGGCCCTGGCCGACGCCGTCCTCGGCTCCGGCGAGGCGGCGCTGACCGAGCTCACCGACCGCGAGCTGGCCGACCTCGTCTCCCTGCGCAGGCCCGCGTGATCACCGCGCGCGACGACCGCCGCCGCACCTTCGAGACCGTGCCGCCCGGGGTGGAGGCCGTCAGCTGGTGGGGCCGGGCCTGGGTGTCCGCCCTGGAGTCGGTGGCCCGCGACGGAGCCCGGCTGACCCGGGGGCGGACCTACGCCGCCGAAGGGCACGTTGATGCCGTCACCATCACCCCGGGCCGGATCGTGGCCTACGTACGGGGCAGCCGGCCGCGGCCGTACCGCACCGAGCTGTCCCTGCCCGCTTTCTCGGACGCCGAGTGGAGCGAGCTGCTGGAATCGGTGGTGGCCGACCCGACGGCGCTCGCCGCGCTGCTGGAGCGGGAGGTCCCGGAGTCCCTCTCCGAGTCGGTCCTGCCCGGTGCGGGGGAGCTCGTGCCGCGCTGCTCCTGCCCGGACGTCGCCCGTCCGCCCTGCAAGCACGCGGCGGCCCTGTGCTACCGCGCCGCCCGGCTCCTGGACGCCGATCCCTTCGTCCTGCTCCTGCTGCGCGGCCGCGGCGAGCGGGAGCTGCTGGAGGAGCTGACCCGTCGCAATGCCGCCCACGCCGCGCGCGAACAGCCCGACGGGGCACCGGACTTCCCCGGTGTCCCGGCCCGCGACGCGCTCGCCCGCACCGTCCTGCCGCCGCTGCCCGCCCCGCTGGCGGCGCCGTCCGCCGTCGGGATGCCGCCCGCGTATCCCGCCGACCCGGCGGCCCCGGACCCGCTCGCCCTGGACCAGCTCGCCGCGGACGCAGCCGCCCGCGCCCTGGCCCTGCTGCGCACCGCCGAGGATCCGATGGCCGGGCTCAGCCGCTGGCAGGACGCCGTCCGGCTGGCCTCCGCCCACCCCACCGCCGGGCTCACCGGAGCCGCCCGCGCCCTCTACCGGGACCTGGCCCGCGCCACGGGACGCAGCACCACCGACCTGGCGCGGGGTGCCGCCGCCTGGAGGCAGGGCGGTCTGCCCGCCCTGCTCGCCCTCGAAGAGCCCTGGGATCCACCGGCCGGCCCCTTCGACCGGGCCCGCCCGGCCCTGCTCGCTGCGGTCCAGGGCCCGTTCCGCCCCGACCGCAACCGGCTCACCGGCCCGTCCCGCCAGCTCCGGCTGGGCCGCGACGGCCTCTGGTACTCGTACGAGAACCGCCTGGGTGACGACGACTGGTGGCCCACGGGCCGCCCTCCCTCCCCGGATCCGGTCACGGCCCTGCTGGGCTGATCCCGGCCGCCCAGCGGTCGAGGGTGGTGAAGTCCTGCGGGCGCAGGCCGTGGCGGGGGTGGATGCGCAGGAGCAGGGCCGGGGCCGGGTGGTGGGCGGCCACCCAGGCGACGTCCCGGGGCGTGATCATGTCGTCGACCCAGGCGAAGGGGCGGCCGGCCGCCCATTCCAGGAGGGGGCGCGTCTTCCAGAAGAGGCCGTCGGGGTCGCGGGTGAAGAGTTCCGGCCATTCGATGACAGGAAGATCAGCGGGTAGTCCGATGTGCGGGGAGATGAGCGTGTTGGCCTCGTGCGTCCAGGCCGTGGCCCAGGCGAGTTCGTAGGGCAGGGCCAGCAGCCGGGCGCCGTGGGCCGGGTGCAGGCGCACCCGCACGCCGCGGCGGGCGCTGCGGGATTCCGGTGCGCGGTAGGACAGCCAGATGCTCGGACGCATCCGGTGGCTGGTGTATCCGCGGAGCCCCGCGAGGCGGGACCGGAAGGGGTTGAGGGGGCCGTCCACGTCGAGGAGGAGCAGCGGGCGAGTCATGAAGTAGGGATTACCCAGTACACGATGGAGTGAAATGCCTACCGGCGCTATAACCCGAACGGGTCTGCGGCGTTGATTCCGGTACGGGTGCGATGCCCGTGAACCCCTCCGGAAGGCAGGACAGATGATGCGTCAGAGTCGTCGGAATGGCTTGATCGCGGCGGTGGTCGCGGGAGGTGGACTGGCGGTCGCGGGGGTGGGCGGCTTCGCCCACGCGGACGCGGAGGCCGATGGCCGGGCGGAGCGTTCGCCGGGGGTGCTGGCGGGGAACCTGCTCCAACTGCCGGTGCACGCACCGGTGAACGTGTGCGGGAACACCGTGAGCGTGGTCGGCCTCCTCAACCCGGCCGCCGGCAACCGGTGCGTCAATGCCGACCAGGGCGGCGGGAAGCCCGGGCATCCCGGGCCGCGGCCCTCCGACCCCTCGCACCCCTCGAAACCCGGCGCCGGAAACGGTGCGGGGAACGGTGCCGGCAGCGGCGGGCAGGGCCGGGGTGCGGTGGCCGACGGGCGCGGAAAGGATTCTCCGGGGCTGCTGTCCGGCAACGGCCTCCAGCTCCCCGTCGAGGTCCCGCTCAACATCAGCGGCAACTCGGTGAGCGTCGTCGGCGTCGGCAACGCCTCCGTGGGCAACACCTCCGTCAACGGCCCGGCCCCGGTCACCGTCAAGCCCGTCCAGCCGCCCGTGCGGCCCCCCGTCGCCGTGCGTCCGGTCACCCCGCCGGCGCCGCCGCGCAGCCACCCCTCGGCGCTCGCCCACACCGGGGCCGAGGATCTCGGATACCTGCTGTCCGGCGGCGGAGCCATGCTGCTCGGCGGCGTCCTGCTCTACCGCCGCTTCCGGCTCAACTAGCCTGCGCCGAAGTGTCGGAGGCCGCCCGCCAGCCGTCCAGGATCGCGTCGATCCGGGGCGCCAGCCGGGCCCGGGCGGCGAACCGGGGCACGCCCGCCATCAGCAGGGCGTCGTACTCGGTGTCGAGGTGCCGCACGGCCGCCCGTACCGCCGCGTACACGGCCGGCGGGTCGAGGGCCCGGCCGGCCGCACTGCGGCCCACCCGGCCGCTGCCGCGCACCGAGGCGTGCGCGGCGATGGCCCGGGCCCGGTCGGCGGGGCACCCCGGGAACAGGCGCAGGATCTCGGCGGCGAAGGCCGCCGTGAACCGGGTGTCCTCGGCCGCCCGGCGCAGCCGGTCGCGCTCCCGGCGGCGGGCCCGCGCCTCGGCGTCCGCGAGGCAGGCACGCTCGGCGCGGGCCAGGGCGGCGTCCTCGACGAGGATGCCCAGACGCTCGTACCGGCGGCGGCGCCGGTGGAAGCGGACCACGACGGCGGACAGCGAACTGGCCTCGTGCGCCCGCCGGGTGAGGGCCGTGTCTCCGCGCGGCAGGTAGACGAGGTGTCCGAGATCGGCGCAGTCCAGGCAGCGGGGCACGCCGGTCTCGCGGACGAGGCGGCGCAGGGGGCCCTGCCTGCACTCCGCGCAGTGGATCTGCTTCGTCGACTCGAAAACGACCAGGCTCATGCCGAACTGATACCGCCGTTCCGGCCTTATATCACCTTGTACGAACGGGTACTTGCGGTTTCACAGAGCCTTCCCCGACCTCAGGGTGTCCTCCTACCGTGAGTCGAGTGGGCCGCGGCCGGTCCATGGAGGAGGGAATCATGGCTGGACGGCAGGCTACGGCCCGGCGCCCGAGGGTGGCGGGCCGGCGTCCGAAGGCGGAGGTGGCCTCCGACCTCGTGGTGAGAGAGGTCGCGATAGAACCCGGTGGCTGCACCGGCTGGCACTACCACCGCGTCCCGCTGATAGCGGTCGTCAAATCGGGCACGCTGACCCGGATCCTGAGCGACGGAACCGTCGAGGTCCATCGCACCGGCACCAGCTTCGTGGAGCCCGCCGGCCGCCGCCACGTCCACCTCGGCCGCAATCTCGGCACCGACCGGGTCGTGCTCTGCGTCACCGCGGCCCTCGCCGAGGGTGACCCCTTCGCCCTCCCCGCCGGGGCCCCGCCCGGAGCCACGCCGTGCGCCTGCCCCACGCGGACGCGATGAGCTCCGGCCCCGCGCACCGCGACCCCCGGTCACCGGGTCAGACGAGCCGGCGGATCTCCCCGCGCACGCGGTAGAAGCCTCCGGCGGCCGGGTGCAGGCCGTCCACCACGTACCGGGCGCCGGGCTCCCGTATCCCGCGCGGGAACTGCACGTTCCACGAGGGCTCGAACCCGCCCGACACCACCTGGACGCGCATCCGCTGGCCCTGCTGCACGCACTCCACCACCACGCCGCCTGCGGGCACCGAGGCCACCGAAACCGTCGCCACCGCCGCGGGGCCGGCCGCCGGGGTGAACACGGGCAGTGCGGCCGCCGACTTCACGTCCACCGCCGTCGGCACGGACCCCTCGCGGGCGGCCGCGATCGCGGCCTCGCTCGCGTCCACGCACACCAGCGAACCGTCCGTGGTCACCAAGTACAGCCGCTCGTCCAGGTACTGCATGGACAGCGCTGCCCCGCTGCCGGTGCCCAGCTTCCACAGCCGGCGTCCGTCGGCGTCGAAGCAGTACACGGACGAGGCCAGGTCGCCGGCGAAGACGTGCCGCCCGTCCGGCGAGGTCGCGCACGAGTAGACCGCCGCGTCGCACCGGTACGAGGCCTCCAGCGCACCCGTCGCCTTCGACAGCCGCTCCACCGTGTTGCGGCCGGTCCCCGCGTACACCGCGTGGTCCTCCTGCCAGCCGAACAGCACCGACCCGCTGGTCGGCGTGTGCCACAACTCCCGCCCGCCGTCCGGGGCGTAGGCCGTGACCCCCTTGCTGTGGCCGTGGTAGACCGCCCGCTCGTCCGCCCGCACCATCCACGCGTTCGAACCGGACGAGCGCCGCGACCACTGGAACTCGTCCTCGTGGTCGATGACCGTCAGCCCGCCGCTGCGGTCGGACACGTTCAGCACGCCCTCGCGGATGTCGAGCCAGAAGATGTCCACGTCGTCGGCGATGTCGTACGCCCCGAACGGCACCTTCGAGGACAGGTCGTACACAGTGCCGTCGTCACAGCCCGCATAGATCCAGAACTCGTCCGCCACCAGGCACTTCACCCCGTCGGGCAGCGAGTACCGGGCGAGCACCTCGCCGTCGTGGCTCACCGTGTAGACGTCCCCGTCCTGGTTGCCGACCCAGCAGCGGTCCTCGTCCACGTGGATCCCGAAGGCGGAGGACCCCGTACGGAACCGCCACAGCACCGGGGCCACCGCGCGTGCGGTGGACGGGGTGGAGGTCACCTGGCGGCGCGTCACCGACCGGGCCGCGCGGGCTCCCTGCACCGCCGGGGCGTAGCCCTTGCGGACCTTCTCCCCGACCTTCTTGGCGGCGGCCGCCCGCGCCTTCTCGACGGTCGGGAAGGAGGAGCTCTGCAGCTGGCCGTCCGCGCCGATGCGGCCGTACCGCACCGAGACGGAGGTGCCGTCGACGACGACCTCGTAGAACTTGTGGGCACCGCCGCCCTCCTGGGACAGCTCCAGATACGTCGTCTCCCGAGCCATGACAGACCCCTCCCCAAGGCCGGGCCACCGGCCCCCTGTGCGCCGGTGATCCCTCCTGAAAAACGTTAGGGGCCACCACTGACAATGGGCTGGTGCAGCTGGAAGCGATCACATGGCAGCGGATGGCCGAGCGGCTCGCCGGTCACCTCGACGACGACAACGGCCGGGCCGAAGAGGAGAACGGCCGGGCCGAGGGCAAGGAGGCCCCCGAGGACCGGTGGCGGCGGGTGGGCATCGACGGGGCGCCCGCCGCCCGCACCGGGGTCCTCGCGGCGGAGCTCGCCGACGCGCTGCGCCTGCGCGGGCGATCGGTCCTGGTGGTGGCGGCCGAGGGCTTCCTGCGCCCGGCCTCCCTCCGCTTCGAGTTCGGCCGCGAGGACGTGGACTCCTACCTCGACGGCTGGTACGACACGGCCGCGCTCTGGCGGGAGGTCTTCGGCCCGACCGACCCCGGCGGCACCGGCCGGGTGCTGCCCGACCTCTGGGACCCGGTCACCGACCGGGCGACCCGCAGCCCGTACGCCGAACTCCCGCCCGGCGGCGTGCTGATCGTGCACGGCCCGCTGCTGCTGGGCCACTGGTTCCCCTTCGACCTCAGCGTCCACATCGGCCTCTCCCCGGGCGCCCTCGCCCGCCGCACCGAGGAGTCCGCCCGCTGGACCCTGCCCGCCTTCGCACGCTACGAGGCCGAAACCGGCCCGGCGGACCGGGCCGACGCCCTGGTCCGGGCCGACGATCCGCGCCACCCGGCCTGGACGGGCCTGCGCGGAGGGCATACCGGCTGACTGCGCGGGCCGCCGCGTACCCCCGCCCCGTCACGGAGGTCCGGGAACCGCAACGGGGGGATTCCGGCACGGTGACGATCGGTTCCGGCCATCGCTGCGGCCGGAACCGCGCGCTACGTTGACGGCACGCTTCGACGGCGGTCACCCGGTGGCACCTTGGCAGAGGGAGAAGGCAATGCGCGGACGCGGCACGGCGGTTCGGGACGCGAGACGGCTCCGCACGCAGGCGGCGCTCGCCGCGCTGGCCCTGTGCGGGACCCTGGCCCTCACGGCGTGCAGCGGCGACGAGGAGACCGGTGCGCCGGGCACCCCCGCGAGCCCCTCCGCCAGTGCGGCTCCCTCGGACACCGCCTCCGCGACGGCCACGGCCCCTTCTTCCCCGGCCACGGCGAAGAAGCCGGCTCCCACCGCCACTGCGACCGCCCCTTCGACAGCCACTCCTGCGGGCTCGAAGAAGCCGCCGGCGCCCGGTTCCACCTGCGACCACAAGATGCCGATCTCGCCCGACGAGGTCGCCGTCTACCGCTACACCCCCGAGGGCGGGGCCCACAGCCTGATCATCAAGCATGGCAACTGGGGCTGCGCCGCCCCCGGGGCGGACGCTGCCCCCTTCGAGACCACCGGCAAGGAAACCTTCCTCAACATCGCGGAGGACGCCAGGATCACGGCCGTCACTCCCCTCGTCGACAGCGCCGTGGGCCAACCCATCACGCTCCAGGAGCTCATCGACTGGCTCGTCGCCCACCCGAACCAGGGCCGCGTCTTCCGCTACCACCTGGACTCCGCGGGCGTCATCGACTCCCTCGACCAGCAGTACACCTCCTGACCCGCATCCTGAGGCCGCTCTCCCCGCGGACGCCCTCCTACGGCCGCCCGCCCAGCCGGGTCACCGCCAGCGCGGCCGCCCGGCAGCCGGCCCCCGCGGCCCGCTCCGGGCCCGCTCCCGCCAGCCGGGCGGCGAGGAAGGCGCCGGTGAAGGCGTCACCGGCGCCCGTGGAATCCACCGCCTCGGCGCTCTCCGCCGCGACCTCGGCCGTCACCCGGCCGTCCTCGGCGACGAGGGCTCCGGCCCGGCCCCGGGTGACCACCACCAGCGGCACCCGCAGGCTCAGCTCCGCCGCCGCCCGCGCGACGGCGGCCGCCCGGGCCGTCCCGGCCACCCCGGCCGCCCCGCGAGTTCCCGTCAGCAGCAGTGCCTCGTCCTCGTTCGGCAGCAGTACGCCGACCCCCGCCGCGGCGGCCAGGAAGCGCTGCGGCCCCAGCGCGGCCAGGAACCCGGCCGACGCCGGATCCACGCTCACCGGCACGTTCCGGGCCCGCGCGGCCCGTAGCGCGACCCGGGCCAGTTCCCGGCTCGGGTCGGCGAAGAACAGGTAGCCCGACAGGTGGAGGTGGGCGACCCCGTCCAGGAGTCCGGGCTCCCAGTCTGCGGGGGAGAGCCGCAGCGAGGCCCCGCTGTCGGTCAGGAAGGTCCGCTCCGCGTCCTCGCCGACCAGCGCGACCACCGTCCCGGTCGGCTCGACGGGATCGACCACCAGCTCCGGCCGCACCCCCGCGTCGAGCAGTGCCCGCTCGTGCCATCCGGCCGAGTCGGCGCCGACCCGCGCGAGGAGGCGTACCTCCGGGCCGCCCGCGCGGGCGGCCCAGCAGGCCGCGTTGGCCCCGGCGCCGCCCGGCAGGGTCCGGATCCGGGCCGGGGTGTCGGTACCCGGAGCCAGCGGCTCCGCGTGCACCGCCACGACGTCCGTCACCACGTCCCCGACGACGAGCAACGCCCCCGGCCCGGGCGGCCCGGCGGGAGCGGGCGGTGCGCCGGTCACGGCCGGGCCGTCCAGGCCCGCGCGATCCGGGCCCCGAGGCGCACGTTGCCCCGTACCGCCGCGAGGTTGGCCTCCAGTGAGGCGCCGCCCGTCGCGCGCACCAGGAACCCCAGCAGGAACGGTGTCACCGCCTGTCCCGTGATGCCGCGCTCCCGGCACTCCGACAGGGCCTCGGCCAGCACCCGGTCGTGCAGCTCCGGGTCGAGCTGCTGCTCCCGCGCCACCGGGTTGGCCACGAGCAGCGCCGACTCCGCGCCGCCGAGCAGGTCCTGAGCGGCCATCACGTCCGCCACCTCCTCCGGGCGGTGGACCGTCCAGTCCACCGGTTCGCCGGAATCGGCCAGGTAGAACCCGGGGAAACGATCCGTCCCGTACCCGAGGACCGTCACCCCCAGGGTCTCCAGCCGCTGGAGCGTCGCGGGCACGTCCAGGATCGACTTCACCCCCGCGCACACCACGGTGATCCGGGTCCGCGCCAGCAGCGGGAGGTCCGCCGACTCGTCCTGAGACCGCGTCCAGTCCCGGTGTACGCCGCCCAGCCCGCCGGTGGCGAAGACCCGCAGCCCCGCCCGCGCGGCGAGGAAGGCGGTGGCCGAGACCGTCGTGGCGCCCGTGGCGCCCGTCGCGAGGGCGGGGGCCAGGTCCCGGTGGCCGAGCTTGCGCACGCCGTCGCCGCCGGCGATCCGCTCCAGCCGGGCCTTGTCCAGCCCGGCGTACGCGACTCCGTCGATGACGGCGACGGTCGCCGGAACGGCGCCCTCCGCCCGGACCAGCTCCTCCAGTTCCAGGCCCACCTCGAGGTTGCGGGGGCGGGGGAGGCCGTGGGCGAGGATCGTGGACTCCAGGGCCACGACGGGCTGCCGGCGGTCGAGGGCCTCGCGGACCTCCTCCGACAGGACGGGGGTCGGGGCGGTGCGCGCAGATGCTGTGTGCTGTGACATGTCCCCATCCCTGGCACGCGCCCCGGGCCCCCAAACGCGAGATCCCCGCCGCGGCGCGAACCCGCCTGCGGCATCGGCACCCGATCCCTGGGCCCGGCCGGCCGCCGGCGGGTGGGCTGCCCTGCGGGGCTGTCCCCTACCCGCCCTTTCACCGTTCCCCGGGCTCCGCCCGGACCCGTACGTGCGCTGCGCGCCCGTGCCCTCAAACGCCGGGCGGGCTGGAGTTTGCCGGTCGACAGGGTGATGGGTGGGGCGGGTACGCGCTGGACGGTCTGGTCACCCCGGTGCGGCGGGCGGCCCGATTAGGCTCACTCGGCATGAGCACGAATGATCACTCCGCCCCCGCTTCCTTCGCCGTTTCCGTCCCGGACTTCCCCGACTCCGAGCTGGAAGTGGACGAGCTCGACCCCGCGCAGATCGTCTCCGGGAACCCCGTCGTGACGGGCAAGGTGCTGTGGGAGGCGCCGGACGGCTCGCAGATCCGCGGGATCTGGCAGATCACCCCGGGCGTGGTCACCGACACCGAGGCGAACGAGCTGTTCGTGGTGGTCAGCGGCCGTGCCACCGTCGAGGTGGAGGGCGGGGAGACCCTGGAGGTCGGCCCCGGTTCCGCATGCGTCCTGCGGGAGGGGGACCGGACCACCTGGACCGTCCACGAGACGCTCCGCAAGGCGTACCACATCAGTTACTGAGCCGAGCCTGTTCCGCGCCGCGAGGTGAACAGCGCGAGCGCCGCCATCGGCAGCAGCAGCGCCGCCGCGGCGGCGTTGAGCCAGCCGTAGCCCGCCTGGGACATGACGAGCCCGGCGGCGGCGCCGCCGATACCGGCGGCCGTGTTCATGGTGAGGTCGCCCAGCCCCTGTACGGCGGCCCGCGCGGGCTGCGGTACCGAGTCGGTCAGCAGCGCCGAGCCGGAGACCATGCCGGCGGACCAGCCCAGGCCGAGCAGGAAGAGGCCGACGCCGCTCTGGGTGTGGTTCCCGTCGGCCGTGCCGGCGAGCAGCGCGGCGATGGACAGCAACCCGGCCGCGAGCCCGATCACGGACAGCCGGCCGATCCGGTCCGCGAGCCAGCCCATCACCGGCGAGAAGCCGAACATGCCCGCGATGTGCACGCTGATGACCAGCCCGATGAGCTGGAGCCCGGCTCCGTGGTGCCCGAGGTCGACCGGGGTCATCACCATGATCGAGACCATGGCGGTGTGCGACACCGCGATGGTGAGCAGCGCGAGCCGGGCCCGGGGGGAGGCCTTGACGGCCGCGAACCCGGCGCGCAGCGAACGCCCGGCGGGGGTCTGGTCCTCGGACGGGGCGAGCGCGCGGGCCGTCAGCAGCGGATCCGGGCGCAGGAGTACGCCGATCAGCGCGGCGGTGAGCAGGAAGACGGCGCCGGCCCAGATGAAGGGCCCCGCCGTCGGGGGTATGGAGGTGCCGTCGAAACTGCGGCTGGCCGGGGCGGAGAGGTTGGGGCCGAGCACGGCGCCGATGGTGGAGGCCCATACGACGACGGAGATCGCCCGGGCCCGGTGGTCGGGCTCGGCGAGGTCGGCGGCGGCGAAGCGGGCCTGGAGGTTGGCGGAGGACGCGGCTCCGAAGGCGGCCATGCCGAGCATCAGCAGCGGGAAGTTCTTGACCGAGGCGGCGAGGACGACGAGGGCGGCCCCGGCGGCCCCGATCACGTAGGCGAGGACCAGGCCGGGCCGGCGGCCGCGCGCGGTCATCAGCGCGGCGAGCGGCAGGGAGAAGGCCGCGGTGCCGATGACGGAGGCGGTCGAGGCGAAGCCGGAGAGCGACTCCGTGCCGCTGACCTCGGTGGCCAGGACCGGGGCCAGGGCGATGCTGATGGGGACGCCGATGCCGCCCAGCACCTGGCCGGCGATCAGCACCCCGGAGGTGCGGCGGCGCAGCCGGGGCAGATCGGCGGCGGTGACCTTCGGGGTGGGCCGGGCGGTGCCGGGCGCGGTGCTCACGCGGTCCACCTCCGACAGGGGTGCGGAGGGGCTGCGGGCACGGCGCGAGGTGTGGTCACCGCCGCAGTTTCGCACCCCTCGCGGGGCGGGCGGAACGGGGTTTCCGGGGGCACGGGGAGCATCGGGAGCACGGCCGGCCCGCTCAGAACAGCGGCTGGGGGAGGACCCCCTCCAGGGCGAGGAGCCGGCGCTTGGTCTCCACGCCGCCGCCGAAGCCGCCGATGCCACCGTCGTTCTCCACCACGCGGTGGCAGGCCACCACCAGGGGCAGCGGGTTCGAGCCCATGGCGTTGCCGACGGCCTGGGCGGCGCCCGGGGCCCCGGCCCGGGCGGCCAGCTCGCCGTACCCCACGACCGCCCCGTAGGGCACGGTGCGGTCCAGTTCCTGGAGGACCTGGCGGTTGAAGCCGGAGCTGAGCCGCCAGTCCAGCGGCAGGTCGAAGCGGCGCAGCGTACCGGCGAAGTAGGCCTTCAGCTGGCGTATCGGCTCGGCCAGCAGGACCTCCTCGCCCGACGGCGGGCGCCGGGCGTCGGCGCCGAGCCGGGAGACCAGCGCGCCGATCATCTTCCCCGCCCGGTCCGGTCCGGCGTGGAACTCGACCTTGACCAGACCCTCCGGGGTGGCGGCGAGGAGCAGCGGACCGATCTCGCTGTCGACGACGGTCCATTCGAGGTGCGGCCCGCGGGGCTCAGGAGTGTCCACCCCTTCACGGTACGGCTCCCCACTGACAGTGCCCCGCCTCAGTAGCCCCTGACCGCCTCCCGTACGACGTCGGGCTTGTCGGTGATGATCCCGTCCACGCCCATGTCCTGGACCTTCCGGGCGGTCTCGGCGTCGTCCACGATCCAGGTGTCCACTTCCAGCGCCCTGCCGTGGGCGCCGAGCAGCTCGTGGACCGCGGCGACCCACTCCTCGTCGATGGTGGTGTGCCAGGGGTTGATCCGGTCGGTGAACTCGGCGTACCGCGGCAGGTCGGCGAGGGCGGGGGTGCCCAGGAAGGCCGTGACCAGGTCGGGGCGCAGCTCGTGCACCGTGCGGACGGAAGTGGCGCTGAAGCTCTGGACCACCAGCCTGCGGGCCACCCGGTCCTCGTCGAGCCAGCCGGTCTCGCCGAGCACGTCCAGGGTCTGCCGTTCGATCCCCGGGTACAGCTCCGGCTTCTTGATCTCCAGCAGCAGCCGCTGCCGGTTGCGCTGGACCCGGTCCATGTACTCCCGCAGGGTCGGTACGCGGGCGCCCGCGAACTCCTGTCCGAACCAGCTGCCCGCGTCCAGCCGGGCGATCTCCGCCGCGGTGAAGTCCTTCACCCGCCAGGGCTTGCGGTCGGGGAACACCTCCTCGACGTCGGTCGTCCGGGTCAGGGTGTCGTCGTGGATGACCACGAGCTCCCCGTCCCGGGTGCGCTGGACGTCGTTCTCCACCCAGTCGAAGCCCATCGCCATGGCCAGGTCGATCGCCTCCAGGGTGTTCTCCGGGGCGTACGCCGAAGCCCCCCGGTGGGCGTACACGATCGGGTCGGCCAGCCAGCCCGGACCGGGTGCGGCCGAGGCGGAGCCCGCACTGCACACGCTGAGGGCGAGTCCCAGGAAGGCGGCGGTGGCCGCGGCGGCGGATCGGACGTACATGCGCGTTCTCCTCGGGTCGGGGGCCCTGCTCCTGCCGTCAAACGGGCGCGGAGCGGCATTCGTTGCGGCGGTGCACCGGCGGCGGTGCGTTTCCGACGCACTTTCAGGGAGGGCCGCGTACGGCGATCATGGGGTTGGTGATCACCGGGCCGCCACCGAACTACGACAAACGGACCAGGCCCGCACGGCTCCTTCCGGGGCGGGCGGGCGCCGAGTGTCAGTGGGGGGTCGTACGGTTGACCCATGCGGCCCGTATCGAAGATCGAACGCACGGTGGCGCCTTTCGAGGTCGTCAGCTCCTACCAGCCCAGCGGCGACCAGCCGGCGGCCATCGCCGAGCTGGAGAAGCGCATCCGTGCAGGTGAGAAGGATGTCGTGCTGCTCGGCGCGACCGGAACCGGCAAGTCGGCGACGACCGCCTGGATGATCGAGAAGCTCCAGCGGCCCACCCTGGTGATGGCGCCGAACAAGACGCTCGCCGCCCAGCTGGCGAACGAGTTCCGCGAGCTCCTGCCGAACAACGCGGTCGAGTACTTCGTCTCGTACTACGACTACTACCAGCCCGAGGCGTACGTACCGCAGTCGGACACCTACATCGAGAAGGACTCCTCGATCAACGAGGAGGTGGAGCGGCTGCGCCACTCCGCGACCAATTCCCTCCTCACCCGGCGCGACGTGATCGTCGTCGCCTCCGTGTCCTGCATCTACGGTCTCGGCACCCCGCAGGAGTACGTCGACCGGATGGTCCCCCTGAAGGTCGGCGAGGAGATGGACCGGGACCAGCTCCTGCGCCGCTTCGTCGACATCCAGTACACCCGCAACGACGTGGCCTTCACCCGGGGCACCTTCCGGGTGCGCGGCGACACCATCGAGATCTTCCCGGTCTACGAGGAACTGGCCGTCCGCATCGAGATGTTCGGGGACGAGATCGAGGCCCTGTCCACCCTGCACCCGCTGACCGGCGAGGTGATCAGCGAGGACCGTGAGCTCTACGTCTTCCCCGCCAGCCACTACGTCGCCGGCCCCGAGCGGATGGAGAAGGCGATCGCCGGCATCGAGGCCGAGCTCGCCGAGCGCCTCGCGGAGCTGGAGAAGCAGGGCAAGATGCTGGAGGCGCAGCGGCTGCGCATGCGCACCACGTACGACCTGGAGATGATGCGCCAGATCGGCTCCTGCTCCGGCATCGAGAACTACTCGCTGCACATGGACGACCGCGAGCGCGGCTCCGCCCCGAACACCCTCATCGACTACTTCCCCGAGGACTTCCTCCTCGTCATCGACGAATCGCACGTCACCGTGCCGCAGATCGGCGCGATGTACGAGGGGGACGCCTCCCGCAAGCGGACCCTCGTCGACCACGGCTTCCGGCTCCCCTCCGCGCTCGACAACCGGCCGCTGAAGTGGGAGGAGTTCCAGGAGCGGATCGGCCAGACCGTCTACCTGTCCGCCACCCCGGGCAAGTACGAGCTCTCGCGCGGCGACGGCTTCGTCGAGCAGATCATCCGCCCGACCGGTCTGATCGACCCGGAGGTCGTGGTCAAGCCCACCGAGGGCCAGATCGACGACCTGGTGCACGAGATCCGGCAGCGGGTGGAGAAGGACGAGCGGGTCCTGGTCACCACCCTCACCAAGAAGATGGCCGAGGACCTCACCGACTACTTCCTGGAGCTCGGCATCCAGGTCCGCTACCTGCACAGCGACGTGGACACCCTGCGCCGCATCGAGCTGCTGCGCGAGCTGCGGGCCGGCGAGTACGACGTCCTGGTCGGCATCAACCTGCTCCGCGAGGGCCTCGACCTGCCCGAGGTCTCGCTGGTGGCCATCCTCGACGCCGACAAGCAGGGCTTCCTGCGCTCGGGCACCTCGCTGATCCAGACCATCGGCCGCGCGGCGCGCAACGTCTCCGGCCAGGTCCACATGTACGCCGACAGCATCACCCCGGCGATGGCCCAGGCGATCGACGAGACGAACCGGCGCCGCGAGAAGCAGGTCGCCTACAACACGGCCCACGGCATCGACCCGCAGCCGCTGCGCAAGAAGATCAACGACATCGTGGCCACCATCGCCCGCGAGGAGCTCGACACCGAGGAGCTCCTCGGGACCGGCTACCGGCAGACGAAGGACGGCAAGGCCCTCAAGGCGCCCGTCCCGGCGCTCGGCGGCAAGGCGGCGCAGGCCGCGGCGGCGGGCGGCAAGGCCGGAGCCAAGGGGGCCAAGGGCGCGAAGGCCCCCGTGGCGGCCACGGACCGTCCCGCCGCCGAACTGGCCGCACTCATCGAGCAGATGACCGAGCGGATGCGGGGCGCGGCGGCCGAGCTCCAGTTCGAGGTCGCGGCCCGGATCAGGGACGAGGTCGGCGAGCTGAAGAAGGAGCTGCGACAGATGAAGGAAGCGGGCCTCGCCTGACCCGGAGGCGGTCAGTAGGGTTGGCACAGCCGCAGGAACACGCTGCGCACCCCCATCGGGGGCGGGCTATGGAGAGGGGACAGCGCGTGACGGTCAACATGACCAAGGGTCAGGCCATCAGTCTGCAGAAGGCGGACGGAGGCACGCTGACCGCGGTCCGGATGGGCCTCGGCTGGCAGGCGGCCAAGCGCCGGGGGCTGTTCGGCTCGCGGACCCGGGAGATCGACCTCGACGCGTCGGCGGTGCTCTTCGCCGACAAGCAGCCCGTGGACGTCGTCTTCTTCCGGCACCTGCAGAGCGACGACGGCTCGGTCAAGCACACCGGTGACAACCTCGTCGGCGGCGTCGGCCAGGGCGGGGACGACGAGTCGATCCTCGTCGACCTGCAGCGCGTGCCGGTGCACATCGACCAGATCGTCTTCACGGTGAACTCCTTCACCGGCCAGACGTTCCAGGAGGTGGAGAACGCCTTCTGCCGCATCGTCGACGAGACCAACGGCCAGGAGCTGGCCCGCTACACGCTGGACGGTGGCGGCCAGTACACCGCTCAGATCATGGCGAAGGTGTCGCGCGTCGGCGCCGGCTGGCAGATGACGGCCCTCGGGAACCCGGCCAACGGCCGTACCTTCCAGGACCTGATGCCGGCGATCCTGCCGCACCTGTGAGCTGAGCAGGACCGGCAGAGCCGTAAAGCAGTAGAGCAGTAGAGCAGAACACCGCAGGGCAGGACCGGGCACGATCGAGGGCCCGGCGGAAGAACGGGTACGGGGGAGGGGCTGCACGATGACGGCCGAACTGGTCCGGGGGCAGAACCACCCCTTGTCCCGGAGCCGGGTGGAGATCAGGGTCTCGGCGGGCACACCCGTGCTCGCCCTGGCCCACCTCGGCGACGACACGGGCCGGCTCTCCGGCCCCGGGGCGGTCGCCCACCCGGGCGCCCGCACCCTCCCGGGGCTGGAAGTGCCCGGGGCGGCCTCCGGGCAGCACCGCATAGCGGTCGACCTCGACGCGGTCGTCCCGGCCGTCCACCGGGTCGGCCTCGTCCTGGTCCTGCCGCCCGGCGGGCCGGGGCACTTCGGCGCGGTCCCCGCCTCCTACGTGTCCGTGGCCGACCCGGAGGGCGCGGAGCTCGCCGGGTACACGCTGACCGGACTGGAGTCGGAGACCGCCGTCGTGGCCCTGGAGCTGTACCGGCGCCAGGGCGCCTGGAAGGTGCGCGCCGTCGGCCAGGGGTACGCCGCCGGCCTCGGGGCGCTCCTGACCGACGCCGGACTGCCCGCCCCGGCCGCGGCCGAACTGGCCGCCGCCGCCCTGGGCACGGCGCCGGCCGGGGACATCACCCTGGCCGTCATGCCCGGCGGGCCGGCCCCGACCGTGCCGCGCGGGCTCCGGGCTCCGGCCACGGCCCAGACCCCGGGCCAGATCCCGGCACCGACCCCGGCGCCGCAGGACGCTCCGGCCTCCTCCGCCCCCGTGCCCCCGCCGATGCCGCCGGCGCCGGGCCCGGAGACCGCCGGCGGGCCGCCCACCATCAGCTACGCCCACCCGCGCCGCCGCACCAGCACCGAGCCGCCCGAGCCCGCGCCGCGCCCGGCCGCGCCGCCGCGGCCCGGGGAGCAGCCCCGCCCCGTCGCCGGGGACGCGAGCGGCTGGTCCATGGAGGAGCGGCTCTACAACCAGGTCTGGGGGATGTTCGAGGACCTGGCCCGCGCCGTCGCCGCCTACCGCGGCGCCGTCGAGTTCGCCGACTCCCGGATGGACCGCGAGCTCGACGAGGCGCTGTCCGACCCCCGCCACCGCCTCGGCGGCTCGGGGAACGCCGCCCGGGACACCGCCCGGGCCCGCCGCGAGGAACTGGTCGCGCGGGCGCAGGAGGTCCTCGACCGGGACCTGGTCCAGCTCACCGCCGAGACCGAGGTGGTCGAGCCCGCGCTGCCCGCCGCGTACGCGCGCTGGGACAGCCCGGTCTGGCAGGCCCACTCCGTGCCCGCCGAGGCCCCCCTCGCCCTGCGCCTGGGCGACCTCCACCTGCCCGAGCGGCCCGACCTGCGCATTCCCATGCTGGTCCGGGTCCCGCTGGAGCGCGGGCTGTGGATCGACAACGGCCGCACCGGCTCCGAGGCGGCCATGGCGATGGACACCGACCGGCTGCGCCGGGCCGCCATGGACATGGCCGTCGCGCACGCGGCGCGGATGCTGGCCGCCCACCCCGCCGACCGGTTCGCCGTCCACGTCATCGACGCGGCCGGCGCCGGCGCGGCCTCGCTGGCCCCGCTGGTGCGTGCCGGAGTGCTGGCCGGGGCGCCGGCGGCCGGGGCGGCGGGGGTCACCGAGACCCTGGAGCGGCTGACCCGCCGGGTGGACCTCGTACAGATGGCGGTGCGGGCCGGAGCTCCGGAGGACCTGCCGCCGGATGTGGACACCTCCGACCAGCTGCTGATCGTGCACGACTTCCCGCACGGCTTCGACGACCGCGCCGTCACCCGTCTGCGCTATCTCGCGGACGAGGGCCCGGCGGTCGGCGTGCACCTCCTGATGGTCGCGGACCGTGACGAGGCCTCGGCCTACGGGCCGCTGCTGGACCCGCTGTGGCGCTCGCTGATGCGGCTGTCGCCCGTACCGGACAACCATCTCGCCGACCCCTGGGTCCACCACGCCTGGATCTTCGAGCCGGATCTGCCCCCGCAGGGCAGCCGGGTCCTGGACCAGGCACTTCAGCGGGTCGCGGCGGCCCGGGGCGGCGCGCGGTAGCGGCGCCCGGGAGGCGGCGGGGCAGTTCGCCCGGCCGCCTCGATGACCGGGTACTGACCAGTTCTTGGGATCCCCTTTACCTTATCCGTCCGCGACGGGTACCCTGTGAGTGCGGAGGGGAGTATTCCTGCTTTCCTGCTACGGCGTGCCCGTCAATACGGACTGCAATCGGTCCCGGGGCGCCGGCCCGTGGCCCCCTGGCCGTCCGGGTGGAAGAGACCTCCGGCAGCGATGACGCTGACAAAGTTCTGAGCCATCTGCCGGAGGCGTGTTCACGTGGACGTTTCGTTGACCCTATGGGTGCTGACCATTCTCGGTCTCTGCATCCTCATCGGCGCCGATTTCTTCATCGGCCGCAAGCCGCACGACGTTTCCATGAAGGAAGCGGGCATCTGGACGGTCGTCTGGATCGTCCTCGCGGTGCTCTTCGGACTCGGCCTGATGGTGTTCGGGCACGGCCAGGCCTCGCAGGAGTTCTTCGCCGGTTTCATCACCGAGAAGTCCCTGAGCGTGGACAACCTCTTCGTCTTCGTCCTGATCATGGCGAAGTTCGCGGTCCCCTCGCAGCTCCAGCAGCGCGTGCTGCTGATCGGCGTGCTCATCGCCCTCGTCCTGCGCGCGATCTTCATCGCCGCCGGCGCCGCGATCATCGCCAACTTCTCGTGGGTCTTCTACATCTTCGGCGCCTTCCTCATCTACACCGCCTGGAAGCTGATCCAGGAAGCCCGCAAGGACGAGGACGACGAGGAGTTCGAGGAGAACCGCCTCCTCAAGTCCATCGAGAAGAAGTTCGGCGTAGCCGACCGCTACCACGGCACCAAGCTCTTCATCCAGAACAACGGCAAGCGCGTCCTGACCCCGCTGATGGTCGTCATGCTCGCCATCGGCACCACCGACGTGCTGTTCGCCCTGGACTCGATCCCCGCGATCTTCGGCCTCACCCAGGACCCGTACATCGTCTTCACCGCCAACGCCTTTGCCCTGATGGGTCTGCGCCAGCTGTACTTCCTCATCGGCGGCCTGCTCAAGAAGCTGGTCCACCTCAGCTACGGCCTCTCCGTCATCCTCGGCTTCATCGGCGTCAAGCTCGTGCTGCACGCCCTGCACGAGTCGGGCCTGCACGTCCCGCAGATCTCCATCCCGGTCTCCCTCGGCGTCATCTGCGGCGTCCTGGTGATCACCACGATCACCAGCCTGATCGCCTCGAAGAAGCAGTCCGAGGCCGAGGCCGCCGAGGCGGCGGCCGGCCCGGAGCGCATCGACGCCTGATCCTGGGCCGCCCCCCCCGTGTCACCCCGAGCCACCCCGGTCGCCGCGCGACCGGGGTGGCTCCGGCCTAGGCTGAGGATGCTGCTTGGCCGTCGTACGACAAGGAGGCCCTGCGATGAGGGCGACCCGGATGCGTATGCGCAGGGCCTGTGTGGCCGTCTCGGCCGCGGGCGCACTCCTGGCCCCGGTCGCCGCGGGCACCGCGTACGGGGCCACGGCCCCGGCGCGGTCCGTGTCGGCGGTCCCCTCCCCGGACGGGGAGTTCCCGGAGCTGACCCCGGCCGTCGCGGCCCGACTGGACAAGGCCGTGCGCCAGGTCATGGAACAGACCGGGGTGCCAGGCGTGACCGTGGGCCTGTGGGCCCCCGGCAAGGGCAGCTACGTGAAGTCCTTCGGCGTGGCCGACAAGGCGACCGGCGCGCCCATGAAGCCCGATCTCGGGGTCCGCATCGGCAGCGAGACCAAGACCTTCACGGTCACCGCCCTCCTCCAGCTCGTCGACCAGGGCAAGATCGCCCTGGACGACCCCATCGGCAAGTACATCAGCGGGGTCCCGAACGGGGACCGCATCACCCTGCGCGAACTGGCGGGGATGCGCAGCGGGCTCTACAACTACAGCGAGGACCCGGGGTTCTCCAAGGAGCTCAACGGCACCTCCGTCTTCACGCCGCAGCAGCTGCTCGACATCTCCTTCAAGCACCCGGTGAACTTCGAGCCGGGCGCGAAGTTCGAGTACTCCAACACCAACCTGATCCTGCTCGGCCTGGTGGTGGAGAAGATCACCGGCAGGCCGATCCAGGAGGTCATAGGGCAGGACGTGGTGAAGCCCGCAGGGCTGAGCAGTCGCACCCTCTTCCCCGTCGGCCCGGAGTTCCCCGAGCCGCACGCGCACGGGTACACCAATGACCTGCCCGGCGGGAAGATCGTGGACGCGACCGACTTCAACCCGTCCTGGGCCTGGGCCGCCGGGGCGATGGTCTCGACACTGGAGGACCTGCGCAGCTGGGCCAAGACCCTGGCCACCGGCACCCTGCTGACCCCCGCGACCCAGGCCGAGCGGCTGAAGACACAGCCGATCGGCATCATCCCCGGCGACGGCTACGGGCTCGGCATCTTCAACGTCCAGGGCTGGATCGGCCACAACGGCTCACTGCCCGGGTACGAGACGCTGACCGTCTACCTGCCCGAGGAGCAGGCCACCATGGTCATCGTTCTGAACACCGACGACCTGTACAAGGGCCAGGAGCCCAGCACCCTCTTCGGGGCGGCCGTCACCGGCATCGTGACTCCGGACCATGTGTATCCGGGTCACAAGGAGGTCGTGCCCAGGGCCGGCTGACCCTTCCCGGCGTCCGAGTCCCCGCCATCGTTCCCGCGGTCCGCGTCCGGGCCCGTCCGCTGCCGTACGACCACCGGGTTGGTCTCCGGCAGCAGCGCGAAGCAGGCCAGCGAGACCAGGGCGATCGCCGTCAGGTACACGGCGACGGCCCACGGCGGGCCGGACTCACCCGCCAGCGCCGTGGCCACGATCGGGGTCAGGGCGCCGCCCAGCACCCCGCCGAGGTTGTAGCCGACGGCCGCGCCCGTGCAGCGGATCCGCGGGGCGTACAACTCGGGCAGGTACGCCCCCACCACCGCGAACATCGTCACCATGCCGAGCAGGGCGCCGAACAGGCCCGCCGTCATCAGCACCGGGTCCGCGGTGCGCAGCAGCGCCACGAAGGGGAACATCCACAGCGCGGACGCCGCGCAGCCCGCCAGGCACAGCGGGCGCCGGCCGTACCGGTCGCCGAGCACCGCGACCACCGGGGTGGCGGCCCCCTTGAGGGCGACGGCCACCATGATGCAGGCCAGCATCGTGGAGCGGTGCACGCCGAGGTGCTCGGTGGCGTACGCGAGGGACCAGGTGGTGACGGCGTAGAAGACGGCGTACCCCACGGCCAGGGCCCCGCCGGTCAGCAGGAGCAGCCGCCAGTGGCCCCGTAGCACCTCGGCCAGCGGGGCGGTCGCCCGGTGGCCGGTCTCGGCCAGGGCGCGGAACTGCGGGGTCTCCTCCACCGAGCGGCGCAGCCACAGCCCGGTCAGGGCCAGCAGTCCCGCCACCCAGAACGGCACCCGCCAGCCCCAGGCGGCGAACTGCCCGTCGGACAGGGTGCTCGACAGGGTCAGCATCAGGCCGTTGGCCAGCAGGAACCCGACCGCCGGACCCATCTGCGGGAAGCTCGACCACAGTCCGCGCCGCCCTTCGGGGGCGTGCTCCGAGGTCAGCAGCACCGCGCCGCCCCACTCCCCGCCGAGGCCGAGGCCCTGGAGGAAGCGCAGCAGGACCAGCAGGACCGGCGCGGCCATCCCGATGGAGGCGTACGAGGGCACGCAGCCCACCGCCACCGTGGCCAGGCCGGTGAGCAGCAGGGAGGCGAGCAGCACCGGGCGGCGGCCGTACCGGTCGCCGATGTGGCCGAAGACGGCGGAGCCCAGGGGGCGGGCGAGGAAGCCGACGCCGAAGGTGCCGAAGGCGGCGAGGGTCCCGGCGAGCGGGGAGAAGGAGGGGAAGAAGAGCGGGCCGAGCACCAGGGCGGCAGCGGTCCCGTAGACGAAGAAGTCGTAGAACTCGATGGCGGTGCCGACGAGGGAGGCCGAGGCGAGCCGGAGCATCGAGGGGGAAGGGGGCGGGACGGAGGCCGGATCGGCCGGGGGAGCGGGGGAGGGGTCCTGTCGCATGCTGCAGCAATTACCCTGCCCCGCGCCCTCAGGACGTGCGTTCGGTCATCAATGACCGGAAGGAGGTGCGGTGCGGCGCGAGGTTGACGGGCCGACCCCTCCTCCGCCGCCCGCTACCAGCCGCGCTCGCGCCATTCCGCCAGGTGGGGGCGCTCGGCGCCGAGCGTGGTGTCGTTGCCGTGGCCGGGGTAGACCCAGGTCTCGTCGGGCAGCCGGTCGAAGAGCTGGCGCTCCACGTCGTCGATGAGCCGGGCGAAGGCCTTCGGGTCGCCCTGGGTGTTGCCGACGCCGCCGGGGAAGAGGCAGTCGCCGGTGAACACGTGCGGGTGGCCGTGCGGGTCGTCGTAGACGAGCGCGATCGAGCCGGGGGTGTGGCCGACCAGGTGGCGGGCGGTCAGCGTGACCCGGCCGACCGTGATCGTGTCCCCGTCCCCGACGAGCACGTCGGTGGCGACCGGGATGCCCTCGGCGTCGTGGGCGCCCGCGTACGTCCGTGCGCCGGTCGCCGCGGCGACCTCGGCCAGGGCGCCCCAGTGGTCGCCGTGCCGGTGGGTGGTGACGACGGAAGCGATGCCGTCGTCCCCGATCAGGCTCAGCAGGGTGCCCGCCTCGGCGGCCGCGTCGATGAGCAGCTGCTCATCGGTGGCCCGGCAGCGCAGCAGGTAGGCGTTGTTGTTCATCGAGCCCACCGCGACCTTGGAAATCATCAGGTCCGCGAGCTCGTGCACGTCGGCCGGACCGCCGACTTTGACCTCTCCGGTGTACGTCATGTTTCCGATCCTAAGGGTCTCGTCCGGGCTAGAGCGGGGGCAGCTCGGGGAGGTGGCCGCCTTCGATCAGCGTGAGGTGCGCGCCCTGGTCCCCGCGCCCGGCGAGCCAGCCGAGCAGCTCGTCGCGGGTGCCGCCCAGGGTGACGGGCGTGCCCTCCGTGCCACCGGTGTGCCAGGTGAGGCCGGTGCCGTCGTGCCCGAGCCACAGGGTGACCGGCGGGACGTCCGGGCGTCCCGACCAGCGGTCGGCGAGGAAGGCGATCTCGCGCTCGGCGAACTCGTCCGGGAGGTCATCCAGCTCGTAGCCGATGTTCAGGTCGACGTGGTGCAGCTCGACCTCGATCAGGCGCCGGAAGGGGACGCGGGCGGCGACGTCGGTGACTCCGTTGCGCAGCTCCACGACGCGGGTCCAGTCCTGCGGGCGCCCGGCCACGTCCTCCCAGCGGGCGGCGGAATTCCGGACGTCCTCCAGCTGTTCCAGGAGGGGCCGGCCGAAGTCGCGCTCGATGTCCGCCTCGCGGGCGGCGCCGCTCTCGTACATGGGGCGGCCCTCGAAGACGTTCACCAGGGCGTCGGCGTTGCGGGCGAGGTGGGCCAGGATGTGGCCGCGCGTCCAGCCGGGGAGATGTGACTCTTCGGCCAGAGCGGCGTTGTCCAGCTTCGCGGCCGCGGTCAGCAACCGGTCCGTGGCCTCACGGACGGATCGCAGGTCATGCGCATGGTCAATCATGCGGGCGAGCCTAGTGGTCGCCGGGCCGGCCGCACACGATCGGGTGAAGCGGTCGGCGTAGTGCCGAAAATCGAATGCACGTGCTATACGCTCGGGGTTCAGTCTCCCACTCCATCGCAGAGGCGCCCCCCAATATCCTGGGACGGGGGCCCGTGCCCCCGCTCTCTCAAGAAAGGTGCGGACCGGCGTGACCGACCGTCTCATCGTTCGTGGCGCTCGCGAGCACAACCTCAAGAACGTCTCTCTTGACCTGCCGCGCGACTCGCTCATCGTCTTCACCGGACTCTCCGGCTCGGGCAAGTCCTCCCTGGCCTTCGACACGATCTTCGCCGAGGGCCAGCGCCGCTACGTCGAGTCGCTCTCCTCCTACGCCCGCCAGTTCCTCGGGCAGATGGACAAGCCCGACGTCGACTTCATCGAGGGCCTCTCCCCGGCCGTCTCCATCGACCAGAAGTCCACCTCGCGCAACCCCCGCTCCACCGTCGGCACCATCACCGAGGTCTACGACTACCTCCGCCTGCTCTTCGCGCGCATCGGCAAGCCCCACTGCCCCGAGTGCCGCCGGCCGATCTCGCGGCAGTCGCCGCAGGCGATCGTCGACAAGGTGCTCGCGCTGCCCGAGGGCAGCCGCTTCCAGGTGCTCTCGCCGCTGGTGCGCGAGCGCAAGGGCGAGTTCGTGGACCTCTTCGCCGACCTCCAGACCAAGGGGTACAGCCGGGCCCGGGTGGACGGGGAGACGATCCAGCTCTCCGAACCGCCCGCGCTGAAGAAGCAGGAGAAGCACACCATCGAGGTGGTCATCGACCGCCTCACCGTCAAGGACAGCGCCAAGCGCCGGCTGACGGACTCCGTGGAGACCGCCCTCGGGCTCTCGGGCGGCATGGTGATCCTGGACTTCGTCGACCTCGCGGAGGACGACCCCGAGCGTGAGCGGATGTACTCCGAGCACCTCTACTGCCCGTACGACGACCTGTCCTTCGAGGAGCTGGAGCCGCGCTCCTTCTCCTTCAACTCGCCCTTCGGCGCCTGCCCCGAGTGCACCGGCATCGGTACGCGCATGGAGGTGGACCCGGAGCTGATCGTCCCGGACGAGGACAAGTCCCTGGACGAGGGCGCGGTCTCGCCGTGGGCGCTCGGCCACACCAAGGACTACTTCCAGCGGCTGATCGGCGCCCTCGCAGGGGAGCTCGGCTTCCGCACGGACATTCCGTGGGCCGGACTGCCGCTGCGGGCGAAGAAGGCCCTGCTGTACGGCCACAAGACCCAGATCGAGGTCCGCTACCGCAACCGGTACGGGCGCGAGCGGGCCTACACCACGGCCTTCGAGGGCGCGGTGCCCTTCGTCAAGCGCCGCCACTCCGAGTCCGAGAGCGACGCCAGCCGCGAGCGCTTCGAGGGCTACATGCGCGAGGTGCCGTGCCCCACCTGCGAGGGCACCCGGCTCAAGCCGATCGTGCTCGCGGTGACGGTGATGGACCGGTCCATCGCCCAGGTCGCGGCGATGTCGATCAGCGAGTGCGCGGACTTCCTCGGGCGCCTCAGGCTCGACGCCCGCGACAAGAAGATCGCCGAGCGGGTCCTCAAGGAGGTCAACGAGCGGCTCCGCTTCCTCGTCGACGTGGGCCTCGACTACCTCTCCCTCAACCGCGCCGCCGGCACCCTCTCGGGCGGCGAGGCCCAGCGCATCCGCCTCGCCACCCAGATCGGATCCGGCCTGGTGGGCGTGCTGTACGTGCTGGACGAGCCCTCCATCGGCCTGCACCAGCGGGACAACCACCGCCTGATCGAAACCCTCGTACGGCTGCGGGACATGGGCAACACGCTCATCGTCGTCGAGCACGACGAGGACACCATCAAGGTGGCCGACTGGGTCGTGGACATCGGCCCCGGCGCCGGCGAGCACGGCGGCAAGGTCGTGCACAGCGGCTCGCTGAAGGAGCTGCTGAAGAACCCGGAGTCGATCACCGGCCAGTACCTGTCCGGCAAGCGGTCCATCCCGCTCCCGGACGTACGCCGTCCCGTGGCCCCGTCGCGCAAGCTCACGGTCCACGGCGCCAAGGAGAACAACCTGCGGGACATCGACGTGTCCTTCCCGCTGGGCGTGCTCACGGCGGTGACGGGCGTATCGGGCTCGGGCAAGTCGACCCTGGTCAACGACATCCTGTACACGCACCTCGCCCGCGAGCTCAACGGCGCGCGTTCGGTTCCGGGCCGGCACACGCGGGTGGACGGCGACGACCTCGTCGACAAGGTCGTGCATGTGGACCAGTCGCCGATCGGCCGGACCCCCCGGTCCAACCCGGCCACGTACACCGGTGTCTTCGACCACGTCCGCAAGCTCTTCGCGGAGACGATGGAGGCGAAGGTGCGCGGCTACCTGCCGGGCCGCTTCTCCTTCAACGTGAAGGGCGGCCGGTGCGAGAACTGCTCCGGCGACGGCACGATCAAGATCGAGATGAACTTCCTGCCGGACGTCTACGTCCCGTGCGAGGTCTGCCACGGCGACCGGTACAACCGGGAGACGCTGGAGGTCCACTACAAGGGCAAGTCCATCGCCGAGGTCCTGAACATGCCGATCGAGGAGGCCTCGGAGTTCTTCGAGGCGGTCCCGACGATCGCGCGGCACCTGAAGACGCTGAACGAGGTGGGGCTCGGGTACGTGCGGCTCGGCCAGTCGGCGCCGACCCTGTCGGGCGGCGAGGCGCAGCGCGTGAAGCTGGCCTCGGAGCTCCAGAAGCGGTCGACGGGGCGGACGGTGTACGTCCTGGACGAGCCGACGACGGGTCTGCACTTCGAGGACATCTCGAAGCTGATCAAGGTGCTGTCGGGGCTGGTCGACAAGGGCAACACGGTGATCGTCATCGAGCACAACCTCGATGTCATCAAGACCGCGGACTGGGTCGTGGACATGGGCCCCGAGGGCGGGTACGGAGGCGGCCTCGTGGTCGCCGAGGGCACGCCGGAGCAGGTCGCCTCGGTGGGCGCGAGCCACACGGGCAAGTTCCTGCGGGACATCCTGGGGGCGGACCGCATCTCCGACGCGGCCTCCGAACCGGCCGCCGGGCCCGCGAAGAAGAAGGCTGCGCCGCGGAAGAAGGCGGCGGCCCCGGCCGCGGCGAAGAAGGCGGCGGCCCCCGCTGCCGCGAAGAAGACCGCGCGGGCCCGCAAGGCGTAGGACAGCAGGAGCCCCCGCCCCGGTGTGACGCCGGGCGGGGGCCCGGACGGTTCGCCGCGTCACGCCCATGACACGGCGGGCCCGCGGCCGCCGCTACGGCGTGGGCAGCCCTGCGCTGAGCTCGGCGGCGTACGGAGGCTCCGCGCCCGCCCGGGTGCAGGTCAGCGCCGCCGCCGCGGCGGCGTAGGACAGCACCTCGGGCCAGTTCACCGGGCCCGGGCTCCCCGCGAGCCGGTGCAGCAGGGCCGCGTTCACGGTGTCGCCCGCGCCGATGGTGTCCACCACCGCGACCCGGCGCGCGGGCACCGAGTGCTCCGCGCCCTCCCGCGTCCACACCGTCAGGCCGCCGGCCCCCCGGGTGAGCACCACCGCGGAGGGGCCCGCAGCCAGCCAGTCGGCGGGGCGGCCGCCCAGCCACGCCGCGTCCTCCTCCGACAGCTTCAGCACGCCGACGTACGGCAGCCAGGACAGGAAGCGGGCCCGGTAGGCCGCCGGGTCGGCGATCAGCGCCGGACGGATGTTGGGGTCGAGCAGGGTCAGCAGCCCGCGCCCGGACTCCCGGATCAGCAGGGCCTCGTAGGCGCCGGCCCCCGGCTCCAGCACCAGCGAACAGGTGCCGAGCGCGAGGGCCCGTACCCCCTCGGGGAGCGCGGGCGGCAGCCGGAACAGCCGGTCGGCCGTGCCCTCCACGTAGAACCCGTACGCCGCCGAGCCGTCCGGGGCCAGCGAGGGGACCGCCAGCGTCGTCGGCTCCGGGCCGCGCTGGACCAGGGAGAGGTCCACCCCGGCCGCCTCCAGCCCGCCGAGCAGCGAGGCGCCGAAGCCGTCCGTCGAGATCCGGGAGCAGAAGGCGACCGGTGCCCCGAGCCGGCCCAGCGCGAGCGCGGTGTTGTACGGTCCGCCGCCCGGCCGCGGCAGCAGGGCGCCCGGCGGCTCCGCGACGGGCACCAGGTCGATCAGGGCTTCTCCACCGACGACGATCACGCGGGGGAAGGTACCCCATCGGCCTTCGGTATCGTCGGGTGGACCCGGCACCGCCGGCGTACCCCCGGCATCACTTGGAGAACCGCATGTCCGCGTCGCAGTCCGCCGCCCGCCGTACCGTGCTCAAGGGCGCGGCCGCGCTCGCCGGGGCCGTCGGCGCCGGAGCGGCGCTCACGGCCTGCTCCACCGAGACCAACAGCGGCAACGGCAGCCCCGCGGTGCCCGCCGAGCCCGTGGAGCTGGGGGCGGCGGCCGAGGTGCCGGTCGGCGGCGCGAAGCTGTTCCGGGAGAAGAAGCTCGTGGTCAGCTGCGCGGAGGCGGGCCAGTACAAGGCGTTCAGCGCCCAGTGCACGCACTCCGGCTGTGTCCTGGACAAGATCGTCGAAGGGGAGGGCAACTGCCCCTGCCACGGCAGCCGCTTCGACGTGACCACGGGCAAGGCCGTGCGCGGCCCGGCCACCGACCCGCTGCCGGAGGTCCCGGTGAAGGTCGAGGGCGGCAAGCTCATCGCGGGCTGACCGGCGCCCCGGCCCCGGCCCGGCCCGGGGTCACTCCCAGTCCCACCCGATGCCCAGGATCCCGCGCCGCACCCCCTGCTCCACCAGGTGCACGGCCCGGTGCGGCCCGCTCGGGACCAGGTCCGCGAGCCGCCCGCGCGGGGCGTCCGGCCCGCTGCGGGTGAAGCGGCGGCAGCGCACCGGCAGCGCCGCCTCGTCGAAGCGGACCTGCAGCACGTACTGCCCGCCCGCGTAGCTGAAGCCGCGCACGTACTCGGAGCTGCGGCCGGCGGTGCCGTCCTCGAAGCCGTAGCCGAAGACGTAGGTGTCCCCGGCGCGCAGCCGGGCGTCGAAGAGCAGCTCGGCGACGACCAGCTCCGCTTCGGGGTGGCGCCGGATCCGCCCGGTCCGGCAGTTCTCGTCGGCCCGGACCCGGATCCGCTCCGGGTCACAGCCCGGGTCGCCGTGGTGGACCGCGATGTACCGGTCGACCCCGTCCCGGTGGGCCCGTACGACGTGCTGCGATTCGCGGCCGAGCAGCTCCCCGGCGGCTCCGATCCACACCCGCTCGTGGTGGCCGACGGTGTGCAGGCCGCCGTCGGCGGGCAGTTCCATGCCGGCCAGCAGCGTCTCGACGGCCGCGCCCACGCTGAACAGCGCCCGGTACGAGCGGGCCGGCGGCCGGGCCGTCGCGGAGGCGGCGGGATCCGGCGCGGCCAGGAGCCGCAGCAGGGCGCCCTCGGGCAGTTCCAGGATCTGCTCCAGGGCCCGTACGGCCTTCAGGGACTCGGGGCGGGCCGGCCGCCGGGCCCCCTGCTGCCAGTAGCTGAGGCTCGTCACGCCGAGCTTGATGCCGCGGGCGGCGAGCCGGTGCTGCACCCGGTGCAGGGGCAGGCCGCGGGCGGCGAGGGCGGCGCGGAGCGCGAGGTGGAAGGGGCCGTCGCGGAGCAGCCGCGGCAGCTCGCCGGCGCTGTACGGCGGGGGGCCGTCCGGGAGCGTGTCGTTCGCGCTCGACCGCATGGCGGCTCCTCCTGTGAACGTTCACGCGAAGCGATGCGGGCGGTCCGGCGGGTGGCGCCCGTGGCGGCGGTGGGTCCAGGTCGGGTGACGGCGGACGTTCACACTCTGGCCCCACCGTTCACACCGCGATGTCACGCCGTATTGAAGCGTGTTGACCTGTTCCCGACAACACCCCGATGCTCCTCCACAGCGTCCGGACGCGCTCCTCCACCCCCACTCCCCACCTCGGGAGGAACGCGATGCGCAACCGAAACCGGCGGCTCACCCTGGCCGCCTTCACCGCCGCCCTGCTCCTCGTCCTGCCCACCGCTGCCGCCACCGCCGCCGATGCCGCCGGCACGGGCACCACCACGACCGCCGCGGCCCTGGCCTCCAAGCGGCTGAACATCACCATGCAGGCCCAGCAGAAGACCAACTGGTGCTGGGCCGCCGGTGGCAACACCATCGCCACCTGGTTCGGCCGCAACTACAGCCAGAACCAGTTCTGCAACGCGGCCTTCAACCGCCAGCAGGGCTACGACTGCCCCAACAACCAGGCCACCCTGGGCAACGTGCAGACCGGCCTGCGCTGGGCCGGCATCAACGCCGGTTCCTACGTGAACGGCTGGCTCCAGTACTCCACGGTCCAGACCGAGATCAACGCCAACCGCCCGATCGAGACCCGCATCCAGTGGTCCAACGGCGGTGGCCACATGCACGTGATCTACGGCTACGACACCGCGAACAGCTGGGTGTACTGGGGAGACCCGTGGCCCTCCAGCGACCGCTACAACTGGGCCTCGCACGCCTGGTACGTGGACAACAGCACCTTCTCCTGGACCCACTCGCTCTACCGGATCGGGGCGTGACCTCATGGCTTCCCGCCTCATGGCTTCCGGCCTCATGAACGGCCGTCTCGTGAAGGGCCGGCCCGCCCTGAATCCCCGTCTCGCCGCCGCGGCCGTCGCCGCGACCGCCGTCCTGGCCCTGGCCCCCGCCCAGGCCTCCGCGGCACCCGTTCCGCAGCCCCCGGCCGCCACCGCCGAGAACCTCGCCGACGCCGCACGGACGGCGGCGGCCCCCGACACCCTCGCCACCCTGTCCCGCTTCTTCGCCCGCGAGGGCAAGGTCACGCTCGCCGCGGCGCAGCCCCGCATCGAGGGCGGGGCGGTTCCCGTGCACTACCTCTCACCGGAGTTCGTCGCCGGGAAGCCCGGCGCGGGTGTGGCCCGGCTGGAGTTCCTCGCCAGCAGGGCCGTCTCCTCCGACGGACAGCAGGCCGCCCTGTGGACCGCGAGGACCGAAGCGGGCTGGCAGGTGGTGAACATCGCCACCGGCGACGACGAGTTCCGCTACGCACGGCTCGGCGCGGAGAAGCTCCCCGGCGGCACCGTGTTCCGCGAGCCCCAGATCGACGCCTGGTACGTGGCCGGCGGCGAGCGGGTGCTGCCCCTGGACGAGGACGCCGTGACGGCCGTCGGCGCGCAGGGCACGAGCCTGGCCGCCTACCGGACGCGGGTCGTGAAGGCCTACGGGGACAAGCTGCCGGGATCCGCCTACGGCAAGTCCGGGAAGGCCGGTGGCTTCGCCCCCACGGAGGCCAAGGCCACGGACGCCACCGCATCGGCCGCGTCCTCCGCGGACGCCCTCGCCGGACTCCCGATGACCGCCGGAGCCGTGGCTCTGGCACTGGGCGCGGCCGGCGCGCTGGCCGTGCGGCGCGCCCGGCGGCAGCGGGTGGTGCGGGCGTAGCCACCCGAGGGGTCCGGCCGTCCGGCCGCCTGCCGGGCGGCCGGACCCCGCGGGGCCGGGGCCCGCTTGTCGGCGGGCGACAGTAGGGTGGCTGGCATGGCCGACCCTTCCAGCTACCGCCCCGAGCCGGGACAGGTCCCCGACTCCCCGGGGGTCTACAGATTCCGCGACGAGCACCGCCGGGTGATCTACGTCGGGAAGGCCAAGAGCCTGCGCCAGCGGCTGGCCAACTACTTCCAGGACCTCGCCGGGCTGCACCCCCGTACCGCCACCATGGTGACCACGGCCGCCTCCGTCGAGTGGACCGTGGTCTCCACCGAGGTCGAGGCGCTCCAGCTCGAGTACTCCTGGATCAAGGAGTACGACCCCCGGTTCAACGTCAAGTACCGGGACGACAAGAGCTACCCCTCCCTCGCCGTCACCATGAACGAGGACTATCCGCGGGTCCAGGTCATGCGCGGGCCCAAGAAGAAGGGCGTGCGCTACTTCGGCCCGTACGGGCACGCCTGGGCCATCCGCGAGACCGTCGACCTGATGCTCCGGGTCTTCCCCGTCCGGACCTGCTCCGCCGGGGTGTTCAAGCGGTCCGCCCAGATCGGCCGCCCCTGCCTCCTCGGCTACATCGGCAAGTGCTCCGCGCCCTGCGTCGGCCGGGTCACCCCCGAGGAGCACCGCGAACTCGCCGAGGACTTCTGCGACTTCATGGCCGGCCGCACCGGCACCTACCTCACCCGCCTCGAACAGCAGATGCACGAGGCAGCCGAGGAGATGGAGTACGAGAAGGCAGCCCGGCTGCGCGACGACATAGGGGCCCTGCGCCGGGCCATGGAGAAGAACGCGGTCGTGCTCGCCGACGCCACCGACGCCGACCTGTTCGCGGTCGCCGAGGACGAGCTCGAGGCGGCCGTGCAGATCTTCCACGTCCGCGGCGGCCGGGTCAGGGGCCAGCGCGGCTGGGTCACCGACAAGGTCGAGGCCGTGGACACCGCCGGGCTGGTCGAGCACGCCCTCCAGCAGCTGTACGGGGAGGAGAAGGGCGAGGCCGTCCCCAAGGAGGTGCTGGTCCCCGCGCTCCCCGAGGACACCCCGGCGCTGAGCCAGTGGCTCGCCGAGCGGCGCGGTTCGCAGGTGAGCCTGCGCATCCCGCAGCGCGGGGACAAGAAGGCGCTGATGGAGACCGTCCACCGCAACGCCCAGCAGTCCCTCGCCCTGCACAAGACCAAGCGCGCCGCCGACCTCACCACCCGGTCGCGGGCCCTGGAGGAGATCGCCGAGGCGCTGGAGCTGGACGGCGCGCCGCTGCGCATCGAGTGCTTCGACATCTCCCACCTGCAGGGCGACGACGTCGTGGCCTCGATGGTCGTCTTCGAGGACGGGCTGGCGCGCAAGAGCGAGTACCGCCGCTTCCAGATCAAGTCCTTCGAGGGGCAGGACGACGTCCGCTCCATGCACGAGGTGGTCTCCCGGCGCTTCCGCCGCTATCTCCAGGAGAAGCTGAAGACGGGGGAGTGGTCGCCCGAGGATGCCGAGGACGCCCTCGGCGGGGGAACCGGACCGGACGCCGCCGAGGACGACGGGCGCCCCAAGCGCTTCGCGTACCCACCGCAGCTCGTCGTGGTCGACGGCGGGCAGCCCCAGGTGGCCGCCGCCAAGCGGGCCCTGGAGGAGCTGGGGATCGACGACGTCGCCGTGTGCGGCCTCGCCAAGCGGCTGGAGGAGGTCTGGCTGCCCGGGGAGGACGACCCGGTGGTGCTGCCCCGCAGCAGCGAGGGCCTGTACCTGCTCCAGCGGGTCCGTGACGAAGCCCACCGCTTCGCCATCCAGTACCAGCGCAACAAGCGCGGCAAGCGACTGAAGGCCGGCCCCCTCGACGAGGTCCCCGGACTGGGCGAAACCCGCAGGCTGGCCCTGATCAAGCACTTCGGTTCGGTGAAAAAGCTGAGACAGGCGACAATCGACCAGATCTGCGAGGTCCCGGGCATAGGCCGCAAGACGGCCGAGACCGTGGCCGCGGCCCTCGCCCAGGCGGTTCCCGCCGGTCCCGCCGTCAATACGGCGACCGGGGAGATCATTGAGGATGAGACCCCCGCGTCCGCGGGAGCAGCATCCGATCGGGGGACCGAGCAATGACCGAGCGCGAAACCCGGCACGACCGAGGATCCGAGCAGGATCCCGGGCACGCCATCGCATCCGAGTACGACCGAGACGGAGCACAGGTGAGTACGGGCACGACAGTGGAGCCCGGAGAGACCGCCGAGGCGGCCATCCCCGAGCTGGTGATCATCTCCGGCATGTCCGGGGCCGGCCGCAGTACGGCGGCCAAGTGCCTGGAGGACCTCGGCTGGTTCGTCGTCGACAACCTCCCGCCCGCGCTGATCACCACCATGGTGGAACTCGGCGCCCGCTCGCAGGGCAACGTGGCGCGCATCGCCGTCGTCGTCGACGTCCGGGGCCGCCAGTTCTTCGACGCGCTGCGCGAATCCCTCGCCGACCTGGAGGCCCGCGGGGTCACCCGGCGGATCGTCTTCCTGGAGTCCTCGGACGACGCGCTCGTCCGCCGCTTCGAGTCGGTCCGCCGCCCGCACCCGCTCCAGGGCGACGGCCGCATCGTCGACGGCATCGCGGCCGAGCGCGACCTGCTGCGCGAGCTGCGCGGCGACGCCGACCTCGTCATCGACACCTCCAGCCTGAACGTGCACGAGCTGCGCGCCAAGATGGACGCCCAGTTCGCGGGCGACGAGGAGCCCGAGCTGCGGGCCACCGTCATGTCCTTCGGCTACAAGTACGGGCTCCCCGTCGACGCCGACCTCGTCGTCGACTGCCGCTTCATCCCCAACCCGCACTGGGTCCCGGAGCTGCGGCCCTTCACCGGCCTGAACGAGGAGGTGTCGGGCTACGTCTTCAGCCAGCCCGGCGCCAAGGAGTTCCTCGACCGCTACACCGAGCTGCTCCAGCTCATCGCCACCGGCTACCGCCGCGAGGGCAAGCGGTACGTGACCATCGCGGTCGGCTGTACCGGCGGCAAGCACCGCAGCGTCGCCATGTCGGAGAAGCTCGCCGCCCGCCTCGCCTCCGAAGGAGTCGAGACCGTCGTCGTCCACAGGGACATGGGGCGCGAGTGACCGGACGTACCATGCGGCTCCGCCGCCTGCGCCGGCTCACCACCGGCAAGGGCGAGGGCGGCGCGGGCCGTACGGGCCTGCGCCGCGGCGAGGCCTCCGAGGTGGCGGCCCCCAAGGTCGTGGCGCTGGGCGGCGGCATGGGCCTGTCGGCCTCGCTGACCGCCCTGCGCCGGATCACGGGCGAGCTGACCGCCGTCGTCACCGTCGCCGACGACGGCGGCTCCAGCGGCAGGCTGCGCGAGGAGCTCGGCGTCCTGCCGCCCGGGGACCTGCGCAAGGCGCTGGCCGCGCTGTGCGGGGACGACGACTGGGGCCAGACCTGGTCGCGGGTGATCCAGCACCGGTTCCAGTCCCAGGGCGACCTGCACGAGCACGCCGTCGGCAATCTACTGATCGTCGCCCTGTGGGAACAGCTCGGCGACCCCGTCCAGGCCCTGGACCTCGTCGGCAAGCTGCTCGGCGCCCAGGGCCGGGTGCTGCCGATGTCGGCCGTCCCGCTGGAGCTCCAGGCCCTGGTCAAGGGGCACGATCCGGCCCGCCCGGACGACGTGGACACCGTACGGGGGCAGGCCACCGTGGCCCTGACCCCCGGCGAGGTGCTCTCCGTTCAGGTGGTGCCGAGCGACCCGCCGGCGGTGCCGGAAGCGGTCGCGGCGGTCCTCGACGCGGACTGGGTCGTGCTCGGTCCGGGGTCCTGGTTCTCCTCGGTGATTCCGCACCTGCTGGTGCCCGAACTGCTCGACGCGCTGATCGAGACGAAGGCCCGGAGGGTGCTCTCGCTGAACCTCGCGCCACAACCCGGCGAAACAGAGGGCTTCTCTCCGCAGCGTCATTTGGAGGTTTTGGCCCGACACGCCCCTAAACTCGCCCTGGACGTGGTGCTGGCCGATCAGGCTGCCGTGCCCGATCGCGAGTCCCTCGCCGATGCCGCAAAACGGTTCGGTGCCGCGGTCGAGCTGGCGCCGGTTGCCCGGCAGGACGGCTCTCCGAAGCATGATCCGGAGCTGCTGGCCGCCGCGTACGACCGTATTTTTCGGATGCATGGAAGGATCGGCCCATGGCGATGACGCCCGCGGTGAAGGATGAGATCGCCCGCCTGCCTGTCACCCGCACCTGCTGCAGGAAGGCGGAGGTCTCGGCGATCCTTCGGTTCGCGGGCGGGTTGCACCTGGTGAGCGGCCGGATCGTCATCGAGGCGGAACTGGACGCGGGGATCGCGGCCCGCCGCCTGCGCAAGGACATCCTGGAGATCTTCGGGCACTCCTCGGATCTGGTGATCATGGCTCCGGGCGGCCTGCGCCGGGGCAACCGGTACGTGGTCCGCGTGGTCGCCGGCGGCGACCAGCTCGCCCGCCAGACCGGCCTCGTGGACGGCCGCGGCCGTCCGATCCGGGGTCTTCCCCCGCAGGTGGTCTCCGGGGCCACCTGCGATGCCGAGGCGGCCTGGCGCGGGGCCTTCCTGGCCCACGGCTCGCTGACCGAGCCGGGCCGGTCCTCCTCCCTGGAGGTCACCTGCCCCGGTCCGGAGGCGGCCCTGGCGCTGGTGGGTGCCGCCCGCCGGCTCTCCATCGCCGCGAAGGCCCGCGAGGTCCGCGGCGTGGACCGGGTCGTCGTACGGGACGGGGACGCCATCGGCGCCCTGCTGACCCGGCTCGGCGCGCACGACTCGGTGCTGGCCTGGGAGGAGCGGCGGATGCGGCGCGAGGTCCGCGCCACCGCCAACCGCCTCGCCAACTTCGACGACGCCAACCTGCGCCGCTCGGCGCGGGCCGCGGTGGCCGCCGGAGCGCGGGTCCAGCGGGCCCTGGAGATCCTCGCCGAGGAGGTCCCCGAGCACCTCGCCGCCGCCGGCCGGCTGCGCATGGAGCACAAGCAGGCCTCCCTGGAGGAGCTGGGCGCGCTCGCCGACCCGCCGCTGACCAAGGACGCGGTCGCGGGCCGGATCCGCCGCCTGCTGGCGATGGCCGACAAGCGGGCCCAGGACCTCGGGATCCCGGGCACCGAGTCGAACCTCGACCTCAGCGACAGCGAGGAGCTGGCCGACAACATGGCCGGCTGAGCAATTACGGCACAAGGGGCCCGCACGATCACTCGTGCGGGCCCCTTTTCGGTAGGCCCCATTGACATGAGCATGGGCTGGTCGTGAGCCTGTCGTCCGAAGCTTTCGTGGCAGACGGGAGCTTTCGTGGCAGACGACGCCCAGGGGGGCACATGAGGCACCGCGCGAGATCGATCCTCGCCGCAAGCGCATTCGTCTTCGGCACCACACTGGCCGCCCTACCCGCGGCGGCCCAGCCCCAGCCCGGTGAGGGGGGCCGGTCCGCGGCCGACGAGGTACGGGTCTACGACGCCGACATCACCAAGGAGCAGGTCCCGCTGGTCCTGGCGGCCGGCCAGGACGCGCACGAGCTCTCCGAGCGCGCCCCGGAGACCGGGACCGCCAAGGTCGAGCTCTTCCTCACCGGCGGCCAGGCCAAGGAGCTGGCGGCCCAGGGCGTCAAGCTCGCCGAGCGCAAGGTCCCGGCCAAGGCCGCGGCGCGCTCGCTGGCGGCCGGCGACGGGGTCTTCCGCCCGTACAGCGGCAAGGGCGGGCTCCAGGAGGAGATCCTGCGCACCGCCCAGGAGAACCCGGGGCTGACCAAGGTCGTCTCCATCGGCAAGACCGTCCAGGGCAAGGACATCCTCGCCCTGAAGGTCACCAAGGACGCCAAGAGGTCCAGGGACGGCGGCAAGCCCTCCACGCTGTTCATGTCGAACCAGCACGCCCGCGAGTGGATCACCCCCGAGATGACCCGGCGGCTGATGCACCACACCCTCGACAACTACGGCAAGGACGCCCGGATCACCAAGCTGGTGGACTCCACCGAGCTGTGGTTCCTGCTGTCCGCCAACCCCGACGGCTACGACTACACCTTCGCCCCCGACGGCCAGCGGCTGTGGCGCAAGAACCTGCGCGACAACAACGCCGACGGGAAGATCACCGCGGGCGACGGCGTCGACCTCAACCGCAACTTCACCTACAAGTGGGGCTACGACAACGAGGGCTCCTCGCCCAACGAGTCGAGCGAGACCTACCGCGGCGCCAAGCCCGGCTCCGAGCCCGAGACCGCCGCCCTGGACGGGTTCCAGAAGCGCATCGGCTTCGACTACGCCATCAACTACCACTCCGCCGCCGAGCTGATCCTGTACGGCGTGGGCTGGCAGGTGGCCACCCCCACCCCCGACGACATCGCCTACAAGGCGCTCGCCGGCACCCCGGACAACCCGGCCGTCCCGGGCTACTACCCCCAGGTCTCCTCCGAGCTCTACACCACCAACGGCGAAGCGGACAGCCACGCGTCCAACGTCAACGGCATCATGATGTTCACGCCGGAGATGACCACCTGCCAGACGGCCTCCGCGATCGACCCGGCCGACCAGTGGAAGCCCGAGGACTGCGCCTCCGGCTTCAACTTCCCGGACGACGAGAAGCTCATCCAGGCCGAGTTCGCCAAGAACATCCCCTTCGCGCTCTCCGTGGCCGAGAGCGCCGAACGCCCGGACCAGCCGAAGTCCTCCGTGGGCCTGACCGCCGCGGACTTCACCCTGGACCCCTTCACCACCTCCTACGCGGCCCGCGGCCAGGACCAGAAGGTCGCCGTCACGGCCCGCAAGGCGCTGAAGGACAAGGAGCTCAACTACCGGATCAACGGCGGCCGCACCCACGACGAGGACCTCAAGGCCTGGAAGGGCGGCGAGGTCTACGGCGGCGGGGACAACCACTGGTTCGACGAGTACCGGGCCGAGGTCGAGGGCGCGAAGCCCGGCGACAAGGTCGAGGTCTGGTTCACCGGCCGCGACCGCGGCAAGAAGGTCTCCAGCGAGCACTTCACCTACACGGTGGCCGCACGGCCGCGCGCCGACGTGCTGGTGGTCGCCGAGGAGGGCGCCCCGGCGCAGCACGCGCAGGCCTACGTGGACGCCCTGAAGGCCAACGGCAAGAGCGCGGCGGTCTGGGACGTGGCCGTCCAGGGCGCCCCGCACCACCTCGGAGTCCTCTCCCACTTCCGTACGGCCGTCCACTACACCGGGGCCAAGTCCCCGGGCGGCGACACCCAGCTGGCGGTGCGCGACTACCTCAACGAGGGCGGCAAGCTGATTGAGGCCGGCGAGCTGGCGGGCGGCAACGCCCAGGTCGGCCGCGCCGTGACCAACGACTTCAGCCAGTACTTCCTCGGTGCCTATGGCCGCGCCGGGGTCACCGGCCCCACCGGCTTCACCGGCGCGGGCTCCCTGACCGGGGCCGGTGGCGCGCTCGGCGACGCCGCGGGCAACCCGCTCGACCGCCCGGGCTCCTACACGGTCACCTCCGACACCCTGCCCGTGGCGCAGTTCCCGCAGTTCAAGAGCGCGCAGTCGGGCCAGTACGCCGGAGTCGTGAACCCGTATGCCCCGTACGCCGGCGCGTCCATGGCCTCGGCCACGCACGCGGACGACGACTGGAAGCGCCTCACCCGCACCATCGACCTCACCGGGGTCACCGCGGCCGACCAGCCGAAGCTCAAGATGGCGCTCAACTGGAACACCGAGGAGGGCTACGACCACGCGGTCCTGGAGGCCCGTACCGCGGGCGGCAACGACTGGACCACGCTGCCCGAGGCGAGCGGCCTGACCTCCACCACCGTTCCGGAGGAGTGCGGGGCCGGGTTCTTCATCAACGGCCACCCGTTCCTGCGCCAGTACCTCACCCTCGACGCGGGCGGCTGCACTCCCGCAGGCACCAGCGGCCAGTGGAACTCCTTCACGGCCTCCTCCGGCGGCTGGAAGCAGGTCTCCTTCGACCTGAGCATGTACGCGGGCAAGACCGTCGAGGTCTCCCTCGCCTACATCACCGACCCGGGCTCGGGCGGTCGCGGGGTCTTCGCGGACGAGGCCCGCGTATCGGTCCGCGGCGCGGACCAGGCGGTCGAGGGCTTCGAGTCCTCGCTCGGTGTCTGGACCGCCCAGGGCGCACCTGCCGGAAGCCCTGATGTTCCGGGCGATTGGTCCCGGTCGGGCGAGCTGTTCAAGTCCTACGCCTCCGTCACTACGCGTGACACCGTGCTCCTCGGCTTCGGCCTGGAGCACGTGCCAGCCGCGGCCGACCGCGCCGTACTCGTCGGTAAGGCGCTGCGCTCGCTGAACCACTGATCAGAGACCCCGACCGCGCTCACCGTGAGTGACCGGGCACAAGGTCCCCGAGGTCCCGTACTCGTCTTGGAGTGCGGGGCTTCGGGGCGTGTCAGAGGCTGCTCGATGTCACTCAAAAGCTCACGGAGAGGTAGGGTCGTAAGCGGTCGGGGACATCCCATACAGCTCGCCGGCGGACAGGCCGGCGCACCAACGAGGAGATCGGTTCGTGACGATCCGCGTAGGCATCAATGGTTTTGGCCGAATTGGCCGTAACTACTTCCGGGCGCTCCTGAAGCAGGGAGCGGACATCGAGATCGTCGGTGTCAACGACCTGACGGACAACGCGACCCTGGTTCACCTGCTCAAGTACGACACCATCCTGGGTCGTCTCGAGGCCGAGGTCAGCCACACCGCCGACACCATCACCGTTGGCGGCAACACCTTCAAGACCTTCGCCGAGCGTGACCCCGCGAACCTCCCCTGGGGCGAGCTGGGTGCCGACATCGTCATCGAGTCGACCGGCATCTTCACGAAGAAGGCCGACGCCGCCAAGCACATCGCGGCCGGCGCGAAGAAGGTCCTCATCTCGGCTCCGGCCAAGGACGAGGACATCACGATCGTGATGGGCGTCAACCAGGACAAGTACGACGCGGCCAACCACCACGTCATCTCCAACGCCTCCTGCACCACCAACTGCGTGGCGCCGATGGCCAAGGTCCTCCTCGAGAACTTCGGCATCGTCAAGGGCATGATGACGACGGTCCACGCGTACACGAACGACCAGCGCATCCTGGACTTCCCGCACTCGGACCTGCGCCGGGCGCGCGCGGCCGCCGAGAACATCATCCCGACCACCACGGGGGCCGCCAAGGCCACCGCGCTGGTCATCCCGGAGCTGGCGGGCAAGCTCGACGGCATCGCGATGCGCGTTCCGGTCCCCACCGGTTCCGTGACCGACCTGGTCATCGAGCTGGAGCGCGAAGTCACCAAGGACGAGGTCAACTCGGCCTTCCAGAAGGCTTCTCAGGGCCAGCTCAAGGGCATCCTGGACTACACCGAGGACGCGATCGTCTCTTCCGACATCGTGAACTGGCCGTACTCCTGCACCTTCGACTCCTCCCTGACCATGGTCCAGGGCAAGAGCGTCAAGGTCATCGGCTGGTACGACAACGAGTGGGGCTACTCCAACCGCCTCGTCGACCTGACCGTGTTCGTCGGCGGTCAGCTCTAAGCACCAAGGCAAGGCACCACGATGTGAGCACCGGGGCTCGGGCAGCGCGATGAAGCGCTGTACGGGCCCTGTTGCTTGCCTCGTACCCCTCTCGCCCCGCACGGGTAAAGTCCCGGGCAGGGAAAAGGAGTAGAAAACAGCATGAAGACGATCGACGAACTTCTCGCCGAGGGCGTGTCCGGCAAGCGTGTCTTCGTACGCGCCGACCTGAACGTGCCGCTCTCGAACGGCGAGATCACCGACGACGGCCGCATCCGCGCCGTGCAGCCCACCATCGCGAAGCTCGCCGAGGCCGGCGCCCGCGTGGTTGTGGCCTCGCACCTGGGCCGCCCCAAGGGCGCCCCGGACCCGGCCTTCTCGCTGGCGCCCGCCGCCGCCCGCCTCGGCGAGCTGCTCGGCACGGACGTCGCGTTCGCCACCGACACGGTCGGCGCCTCCGCCAAGGAGACCGTCGCCGCCCTCGCCGACGGCAAGGTCGCCGTCATCGAGAACCTGCGCTTCAACGCCGGTGAGACCTCGAAGGACGACGCCGAGCGCGGCGCCTTCGCGGACCAGCTCGCCGAGCTGGCCGACATCTACGTCGGCGACGGCTTCGGCGCTGTCCACCGCAAGCACGCCTCGGTCTTCGACCTCCCCGCGCGCCTCCCGCACGCGGCCGGCTACCTCATCGCCACCGAGGTCGGCGTCCTGAAGAAGCTGACCGCCGAGGTCAAGCGCCCGTACGTGGTCATCCTCGGCGGCGCCAAGGTCTCCGACAAGCTCGCCGTCATCGACGAGCTGCTCGGCAAGGCCGACCGCCTCCTCATCGGCGGCGGCATGGCGTACACCTTCCTCTACGCCAAGGGCTACGAGGTCGGCATCTCCCTGCTCCAGAAGGACCAGGTGGACGTCGTCAAGGAGTACATGCAGCGCGCCGAGGCCAACGGTGTCGAGCTGGTCCTCCCGGTCGACATCCTCGCCTCCAAGGACTTCCCGGACCTGAAGACCAAGGCTCCCGCGGACTTCATCACCGTCGACGCGGACAAGATCCCCGCCGACCAGGAGGGTCTGGACATCGGTCCCAAGACCCGCGAGCTGTACGCCTCGAAGATCGCCGATGCCGAGACCGTCTTCTGGAACGGTCCGGTGGGCGTCTTCGAGCACCCCGACTACGCCGGCGGCACGCGCGCCATTGCGCAGGCCCTCGTCGACAGCAGCGCCTTCACCGTCGTCGGCGGTGGCGACTCGGCCGCCGCCGTGCGCACGCTCGGCTTCGACGAGAACGCTTTCGGCCACATTTCGACCGGTGGCGGCGCCTCCCTCGAGTACCTCGAGGGCAAGACGCTCCCCGGCCTCGCCGCACTGGAGGTCTGAACCCGTATGACCACGCGTACCCCGCTGATGGCGGGCAACTGGAAGATGAACCTCAACCACCTCGAGGCCATCGCCCACGTCCAGAAGCTCGCCTTCGCCCTGGCCGACAAGGACTACGACGCCGTCGAGGTCGCGGTCCTGCCGCCCTTCGTCGACCTCCGCTCGGTCCAGACCCTGGTCGACGGCGACAAGCTGAAGATCAAGTACGGCGCCCAGGACATCTCGGCGCACGACTCCGGTGCCTACACCGGCGAGATCTCCGGCCCGATGCTGTCGAAGCTGAAGTGCACGTTCGTGGCCGTCGGCCACAGCGAGCGCCGTCAGTACCACGGCGAGAACGACGAGATCTGCAACGCCAAGGTCAAGGCCGCCTACAAGCACGGGATCACCCCGATCCTGTGCGTCGGCGAGGGCCTGGACATCCGCAAGGCCGGCCAGCAGGTCCAGTACACGCTGGCCCAGCTCGACGGCGGCCTCAAGGACGTCCCGGCCGAGCAGGTCGAATCCATCGTGATCGCGTACGAGCCCGTCTGGGCGATCGGGACCGGCGAGGTCGCCACCCCCGAGGACGCGCAGGAGGTCTGCGGTGCCATCCGCGTCCGCCTCGCGGAGCTGTACTCGCAGGAGCTGGCCGACAAGGTCCGCATCCAGTACGGCGGCTCGGTCAAGTCCGGCAACATCGCCGCGATCATGGCCCAGCCCGACGTCGACGGCGCCCTGATCGGCGGCGCGGCGCTGGACGCGGACGAGTTCGTGAAGATCGTCCGGTTCCGCGACCAGTGACGGTCATCGTGAGTATGCGGTAGGGCGGATCCGTCGTACCCTTGCGGGGGCCAGCAGGCTGAATCAGCCGCTGGCCCCCGTGCTCGTTATCGGCACTGCGGGAACGCCGGAAAGCCAGTAAAGCCACGAAAGTAGGAATCAGCCGTGATTATGGGGTTCGAGATCGCCCTGGTCGTCTTCAGCGCCCTGCTGATGCTGCTCGTGCTGATGCACAAGGGCAAGGGCGGCGGCCTTTCCGACATGTTCGGCGGCGGCATGCAGTCGTCGGTCGGCGGCTCCTCGGTCGCGGAGCGCAACCTGGACCGCATCACCGTGGTGGTCGGCCTGCTCTGGTTCGCGTGCATCGTCGTGCTCGGCCTGCTCGTGAAGACCAACAGCTGAACCGTTCTGGTCATTCCGGCGGTCCGGTCGGCTCCCCCCGGCCTATCATGAGGTCCGGCGTCCTTGTCTGGAATGGGTAACTCCACTCCTGGACGGGCGCCCTGCCTTACGTAGACTTGGGCGCCCGCGACGGAATCCACTCACGTTTCGCGGCACCATCACGCAGGGAGTTACGACCGTGGCAAGTGGCAACGCGATCCGTGGCAGTCGGGTCGGAGCGGGGCCGATGGGTGAGGCCGAGCGCGGCGAGTCCGCGCCCCGCCTGCGCATCTCCTTCTGGTGCTCGAACGGGCACGAGACGCAGCCGAGCTTCGCCAGCGACGCGCAGGTGCCGGATACCTGGGACTGCCCGCGCTGCGGGTTCCCGGCCGGCCAGGACCGGGACAACCCGCCCGCGCCGCCGCGCACCGAGCCGTACAAGACGCACCTGGCGTACGTACGGGAGCGGCGGACGGACGCCGACGGCGAGGCGATCCTCGCCGAGGCGCTCGCCAAACTGCGCGGCGAGATCTGACGCGTGCCAGATGAACAACTGATGTGACGACCGGCCCGGCCCGCAAGAGTCTTCTCTCTTGCGGGCCGGGCTGCTTTGTGTCGGTTGTTCCCCTTCTTATCCCTTAGGTTGGAGAACGGCGGGGCACGACAGGACGGAAGAAGTGGGTTGATGTCCGAGATGAATGCAGACAGCCGTACGAAGCTCAACCGGATGCCGGAATGGCTGGCACTGGGCAAGCACCGGGACGAGCTGGGGCAGACGCATCTGCGGGAGCTGTTCGAGACGAATCCGGGCCGGGGCACCGGCTACACCCTGCGGGTCGGAGACCTGCACATCGACTACTCCAAGCACCTCGTGACCGACGAGACGCTGGCACTGCTGCGCGAACTGGCCGCCGCGACCGGGGTGTCGGAGCTGCGCGATGCCATGTTCCGCGGCGAGAAGATCAACACGACCGAGGACCGGGCGGTCCTGCACACCGCGCTCCGCGCCCCGAGGGACGCGGTCGTCGAGGTGGACGGCGAGAACGTCGTACCCGGCGTCCACGCGGTGCTCGACAAGATGGCGGCCTTCGCCGACCAGGTCCGGTCGGGGAAGTGGACCGGCTTCACCGGCAAGCCCATCACCAACGTCGTCAACATCGGCATCGGCGGCTCCGACCTCGGTCCGGCGATGGCGTACGAGGCGCTGCGCGCCTTCTCCGACCGGGGCCTGACCCTGCGCTTCGTGTCCAACGTGGACGGCGCCGACCTCCACGAGGCGGTGCGGGACCTGGACCCGGAGCAGACGCTCTTCATCATCGCGTCCAAGACCTTCACGACGATCGAGACCATCACCAACGCCACCTCGGCGCGGGAATGGCTGCTCGCGGGTGTCGGCGGGGACCAGGCGGCCGTGGCACGGCACTTCGTGGCGCTCTCCACCAACGAGGAGAAGGTCGCCGGCTTCGGCATCGACACGGCCAACATGTTCGAGTTCTGGGACTGGGTCGGCGGACGCTACTCCTTCGACTCCGCGATCGGGCTGTCCCTGATGATCGCGATCGGCCCGGACGCCTTCCGGGAACTGCTCGGCGGATTCCACGCCATGGACGAGCACTTCCGCACGGCGCCCGCCGAGGAGAACGCCCCGCTGCTGCTGGGCCTGCTGGGCATCTGGTACGGGGCCTTCTTCGACGCCCAGTCGCACGCGGTGCTCCCGTACAGCCACTACCTCTCCCGGTTCACCGCCTACCTGCAGCAGCTGGACATGGAGTCCAACGGCAAGTCGGTGGACCGCGAGGGCAATCCGGTGGACTGGCAGACCGGTCCGGTGGTGTGGGGCACGCCCGGCACCAACGGCCAGCACGCCTACTACCAGTTGATCCACCAGGGCACCAAGGTGATCCCGGCGGACTTCATCGGCTTCGCCCGGCCGGTGGACGAACTGTCGCCCGCGCTGGCGGCCCAGCACGACCTGCTCATGGCGAACTTCTTCGCGCAGACGCAGGCGCTGGCCTTCGGCAAGACGGCGGACGAGGTCCGGGCGGAGGGCGTCGCCGAACCGCTGGTCCCGCACAAGACGTTCGCGGGCAACCACCCGACGACGACCATCCTGGCGACCGAGCTTACCCCGTCGGTCCTGGGCCAGCTCATCGCGCTCTACGAGCACAAGGTCTTCGTCCAGGGCGCGGTCTGGAACATCGACTCCTTCGACCAGTGGGGCGTGGAGCTCGGGAAGGTCCTGGCCAAGCGGATCGAGCCCGCGCTCACCGACGGCACCGAGGTACCGGGCCTGGACCCGTCGACCCGTGCGCTCGTGGCCGCGTACCGCTCGCTGCGGGGCCGCTGACGGTCAACGGCAACAGGGCCCGCCCTCCGGGAGGAGGGCGGGCCCTGTCGTGTTCTACGGGGATCAGGCCGAGGCCGGCGGGTACATCGCCGGCGGCAGCTTCGCGGCCGCCGCGCGGTCGAGGAGCCACAGGGTCCGGGCCCGGCCGTACGCGGCCGCCGCCGGAGCCTGGACCTCGCCCGCACCGCCCAGCGCGATCGCCACCGCCCCGGCCTTGTCCTCGCCGGCCGCCAGGAGCCAGACCTCGCGGGCCGCCCGGATCGCCGGGAGGGTGAGGGAGATCCGGGTCGGCGGCGGCTTGGGAGCGCCGTGGACGCCGACGACGGTGCGCTCGCTCTCGCGGGACGCCGGGTGCTCCGGGAACAGCGAGGCCACGTGCGTGTCCGGGCCCACGCCCAGCATCAGGACGTCGAAGCGGGGGACCGGGCCGTGGTCCTCCGGGCCCGAGGCCTTGAGGAGCTCCGCCGCGTAGGAAGCCGCCGCCGCGTCCACGTCGACCCCGTACGGGCCGTCGGAGGCGGGCATGGCGTGGACCCGCGCGGGGTCCACCGGGACGGAGTCCAGCAGGGCCTCACGGGCCTGGACGTGGTTGCGCTCGGGGTCGTCGGCGGGGACGTAGCGCTCGTCGCCCCACCACAGGTCGATCCGCGACCAGTCGATGGCGTCCCGGGCGGGGGCCGCGGCGAGTGCGGCGAGGAGGCCGTTGCCGTTGCGGCCGCCGGTGAGGACCACCGACGCGGTGCCGCGGGCCGCCTGTGCGTCCACGATCTTCGTGATCAGCCGGGCGGCCGCGGCCTGGGCCATCAGCTCCTTGTCCCGGTGGACGACGACCTGGGGAGTCGTCATACCCATGTGCTGCCGCCTTGTCGGTAGTTCGGGGTGGTGCCGCTGCGCGGAGCGGGGACGGCTCCGCGCAGCGGACCGTTACTTCGCTGCGGCCTTCTTGGCCGGCTTGGCCGGAGCGGGCTTCGCCGCCGGGGCCTCCGCCTTGGCGGGAGCGGGCTTCGCGGGTGCGGGAGCCGGCTCGGCCGGAGGGGTCAGGCGGGCGACGCCGAACTTCAGGGAGGCCTCGTACGTGTTGTCCGGGTCCAGGCGGCGGAGTTCCTCCGCCAGGAGCTCGGCCGTGTCGCGGCGCTTCAGCGCCACCGCACGGTCGGGCTGCCCCGGCATGCACAGCGTGGCCAGCGCCCCGTCCGCCCGGTCCAGGACGATCTCCCCGTCCTTGGTCTCCAGGCGCACCGCGGTGAGCCCGGGGCCCGCCGAGGAGGTGCGCTTGACGGGGACCTGGAGCCGGTCCGCGAGCCACATGGCCAGCAGCTCGCAGCTCGGGTTGTCGTCCTCGCCCTCGACCGTGGCCGAGGTCACCGAGTGGACCTGCTGGTCGAGCGCCGCCGCCAGCATGGAGCGCCACGGGGTGATCCGGGTCCAGGACAGGTCCGTGTCCCCGGGTGCGTACGCCACCGCGCGGCTGCCGAGCGCCTCGATCGGGTCCTCGGCGGAGTAGGTGTCCGTGATCCGGCGCTGGCCGAGCGACCCCAGGGGGTCGCCCGCCAGGTCCTGCGGAGCACCTTCCGGCCACCAGACGACGACGGGCGCGTCCGGGAGGAGGAGCGGGAGAACCACCGACTGGGCGTGGTCGACCAGTTCGCCGTGCAGGCGCAGGACAACCGTTTCGCCGGTGCCGGAGTCCGTCCCGACGCGGACTTCCGCGTCGAGACGGGCGTCGCGGCGGCTGCGCGGCGAGCGGCTGACCCGCTTGATGACGACGACGATCCGCGAAGGGTGTTCGCGGGACGCGTCGTTCGCCGACTTGAGCGCGTCGTACGCGTTCTCCTCGTCGGTCACGATCACCAGCGTGAGCACCATCCCGATGGCAGGCGTGCCGATGTCCCGGCGCGCCTGCACCAACGAGGCGTTGATCTTGCTGGAGTTGGTCTCCGTGAGATCGATCTTCATGGCCGGCGCCAGCTCCGTCCGTCTCGTGCGAGCATCTCGTCCGCCTCGACCGGCCCCCAGGTGCCCGACGGGTACTGCGCGGGCTTGCCGTGCGTGTCCCAGTACTTCTCGATCGGGTCGAGGATGTTCCAGGACAGCTCGACCTCCTGGTGGCGCGGGAACAGGTTCGCGTCACCCAGCAGGACGTCGAGGATCAGCCGCTCGTAGGCCTCGGGGCTCGACTCCGTGAAGGACTCGCCGTAGGCGAAGTCCATCGTCACGTCGCGCACCTCCATGGAGGTGCCCGGAACCTTGGAGCCGAAGCGCACCGTCACGCCCTCGTCCGGCTGGACCCGGATGACCAGGGCGTTCTGCCCCAGCTCCTCGGTCGCGCCCGACTCGAACGGAAGGTACGGGGCCCGCTTGAAGACGACCGCGATCTCGGTCACCCGGCGGCCCAGGCGCTTGCCGGTCCGCAGGTAGAACGGGACGCCCGCCCAGCGGCGGTTGTTGATCTCCAGGCGGATGGCCGCGTAGGTGTCGGTCTTCGACTTGGGGTCGATGCCGTCCTCTTCGAGGTACCCGACGACCTTCTCGCCGCCCTGCCACGCCGCCGAGTACTGGCCGCGCACGGTGTGCTTGCCCAGGTCCTCGGGCAGCTCCACGGCGGTCAGCACCTTGAGCTTCTCGGCCACCAGCGCCTTGGGGTGGAAGGAGCCGGGCTCCTCCATCGCCGTGAGCGCCAGCAGCTGGAGCAGGTGGTTCTGGATGACGTCGCGGGCCGCGCCGATGCCGTCGTAGTAGCCGGCCCGGCCGCCGATGCCGATGTCCTCGGCCATGGTGATCTGCACGTGGTCCACGTAGGAACGGTTCCAGATCGGCTCGAACATCGTGTTGGCGAAGCGGAGCGCCAGGATGTTCTGGACGGTCTCCTTGCCCAGGTAGTGGTCGATCCGGAAGACCTCGTTGGGCGGGAAGACGTCGTGCACGAGCTGGTTGAGCTCCTGCGCACTGGTCAGGTCGTGCCCGAACGGCTTCTCGATGACCGCGCGCCGCCAGGAGCCCTCCTTCTGGTCCGCCAGCCCGTGCTTCTTGAGCTGGGCGACGACCTTGGGGAAGAACTTCGGCGGGACGGACAGGTAGAAGGCGAAGTTGCCGCCGGTGCCCTGCGCCTTGTCCAGCTCCTCGATCGTCGACTTCAGCGTGTCGAACGCCTGGTCGTCGTCGAAGTCGCCCTGGACGAAGCGGCAGCCCTGTACCAGCTGCTGCCAGACCTCTTCACGGAAAGGGGTGCGCGCGTGCTGCTTGACCGCGTCGTGAACCTCCTGCGCGAAGTCCTCGTCCTGCCACTCGCGTCGGGCGAACCCGATCAGGGAGAAGCCCGGCGGGAGCAGGCCGCGGTTGGCGAGGTCGTAGACGGCAGGCATCAGCTTCTTGCGCGACAGGTCACCCGTAACGCCGAAAATGACCAGGCCGGACGGCCCCGCGATGCGCGGGAGCCGCCGGTCCTGTGCGTCACGAAGCGGGTTCGCTCCGTTTACAGACAAAGTGTTCAGGCCTCCGTGGGGGCGAGGCGCTGGAGCTCCGCCTCGGTCGACTTCAGCAGGTCGTTCCAGGACACCGCGAACTTCTCGACGCCCTCTTCTTCGAGCAGCTGCACCACATCGTCGTACGAAATGCCCAGCTTCGCGACCGCGGCGAGCTCGGCGCGCGACTGCTCGTACGTACCGCGGATGGTGTCGCCCTCGACCACGCCGTGGTCGGCGGTGGCCTCCAGGGTGGCCTCCGGCATGGTGTTGACGGTGCCGGGGGCGACCAGGTCCACCACGTACAGGGTGTCCTTGTACGCCGGGTCCTTGACGCCGGTCGAGGCCCAGAGCGGACGCTGCTTGTTGGCGTGCGCCTTGTCCAGGGCGGCCCAGCGCTCGGTCGAGAAGACCTCCTCGTAGGCCTCGTAGGCCAGACGGGCGTTCGCGAGCGCCGCCTTGCCCTTGAGGGCCTTGGCCTCGTCGGTGCCGAGGGCGTCGAGGCGCTTGTCGATCTCGGAGTCCACGCGGGACACGAAGAAGGAGGCGACCGAGTGGATCTTGGAGAGGTCCAGGCCCGCGGCCTTCGCCTTCTCCAGACCCGCCAGGTACGCGTCCATGACCTCGCGGTAGCGCTCCAGCGAGAAGATCAGCGTCACGTTGACGCTGATGCCCTTGCCGATGACCTCGGTGATCGCCGGCAGGCCGGCCTTGGTCGCCGGGATCTTGATGAGCGTGTTCGGACGGTCCACCAGCCAGGCGAGCTGCTTGGCCTCGGCGATGGTCGCCGCGGTGTTGTGGGCGAGGCGCGGGTCGACCTCGATCGAGACCCGGCCGTCCTGACCCTCGGTCGAGTCGTAGACCGGGCGCAGGATGTCGGCGGCGTCGCGGACGTCCGCCGTGGTGATCATGCGGATGGCCTCGTCGACGGTGACCTTGCGGGCGGCCAGGTCGGCGAGCTGCTGCCCGTACCCCTCGCCGCCGCTGATCGCCTTCTGGAAGATCGCCGGGTTGGTGGTGACACCCACCACGTGCTGCTGGTCGATGAGCTCGGCCAGGTTGCCGGACGTGATCCGCTTGCGGGACAGGTCGTCCAGCCAGATCGCCACGCCCTCGTCGGAAAGGCGCTTCAGTGCGTCTGTCATGGGAATTGCATCTCCTACTGGTCTGGGTGCGGGAGTCAGCGCGCGGCGGCGGCGAGCGACTCGCGTGCGGCGGCGGTCACGGCTTCGGCGGTGAGGCCGAACTCGCGGTACAGCACGGCACCGTCGGCCGAGGCACCGAAGTGCTCCAGCGAGACGATCCGGCCCGCGTCGCCGACGTAGCGGTGCCAGGTCAGGCCGATGCCGGCCTCGACCGCGACACGCGCCTTGACCGAAGGCGGCAGGACGCTGTCCTTGTACTCCTGGGACTGCTCCTCGAACCACTCGACGGACGGCATCGAGACGACCCGCGCCGGGACGCCCTCGGCCTGCAGCGCCTCGCGCGCGGCGACGGCGAGCTGGACCTCGGAGCCGGTGCCGATGAGGACGACCTGCGCGGGGCCGCCTTCCGCCTCGAAGAGCACGTACCCGCCCTTGGCGGCGTCCTCGTTGCGCTCGTAGGTCGGCACGCCCTGGCGGGTCAGCGCCAGACCGTGCGGGGCGCCCTTGCCGAACACCTTGGTGTGGCGCTTGAGGATCTCGCGCCAGGCGACGGCGGTCTCGTTCGCGTCGGCCGGGCGGACCACGTTGAGGCCCGGGATGGCGCGCAGCGAGGCGACGTGCTCGACCGGCTGGTGCGTCGGGCCGTCCTCGCCGAGGCCGATGGAGTCGTGCGTCCACACGTAGGTGACCGGCACGTGCATCAGGGCGGAGAGGCGCACGGCGTTGCGCATGTAGTCGGAGAACACCAGGAAGGTGCCGCCGTAGATGCGGGTGTGGCCGTGCAGGGCGATGCCGTTCATGGCCGCGGCCATGGCGTGCTCGCGGATGCCGTAGTGGATGGTGCGGCCGTACGGGTCGGCCTCCGGCAGCGGGTTGCCGATCGGCAGGAACGAGGAGTTCTTGTCGATGGTGGTGTTGTTGGAGCCGGCGAGGTCGGCCGAGCCGCCCCACAGCTCCGGGATGACCGCGCCGAGCGCTTCGAGGACCTTGCCCGAGGCGGCGCGGGTGGCGACGCCCTTGCCGGCCTCGAAGACGGGGAGCTTGTCCTCCCAGCCCGCGGGCAGCTCGCCCGCGTTGATGCGGTCGAACTCGGCGGCGCGCTCCGGGTTGGCGGTGCGCCAGGCGGAGAACTCCTTCTCCCAGGCGGCGCGGGCCTCGCGGCCCCGGTCGCCCAGCGCGCGGGTGTGCGCGATGACCGCGTCGGAGACCTCGAAGGTCTGCTCCGGGTCGAAGCCGAGCACGCGCTTGGTGGCGGCCACCTCGTCGTTGCCGAGGGCCGAGCCGTGCGAGGCCTCGGTGCCCTGGGCGTGCGGGGCCGGCCAGGCGATGATCGAGCGGGCCGCGATGAAGGAGGGGCGCTCCGTCTCGGCCTTGGCGGCCTGCAGGGCGGCGAACAGCGCCTTCGGGTCGAGGTCGCCGTTCTCCTGCTGCGCGACGCGCTGGACGTGCCAGCCGTACGCCTCGTAGCGCTTCAGGGTGTCCTCGGAGACGGCCGTCTCCGTGTCGCCCTCGATGGAGATGTGGTTGTCGTCCCACAGCAGCACGAGGTTGCCGAGCTTCTGGTGGCCGGCCAGCGCGGACGCCTCGTGGGAGATGCCCTCCTGGAGGCAGCCGTCGCCCGCGATCGCGTAGACCATGTGGTCGAACGGGGAGGCGCCCGTGGGGGCCTCGGGGTCGAACAGGCCGCGCTCGTAGCGGGCGGCCATGGCCATGCCCACCGCGTTGGCGATGCCCTGGCCCAGCGGGCCGGTGGTGGTCTCGACACCCGCGGTGTGGCCGTACTCCGGGTGGCCCGGGGTCTTCGAACCCCAGGTGCGGAAGGCCTTCAGGTCGTCCAGCTCCAGCCCGAAGCCACCGAGGTAGAGCTGGGTGTACAGGGTCAGCGAGGAGTGACCCGCGGAGAGCACGAAACGGTCGCGGCCGACCCACTCCGGGTCCGCCGGGTCGTGCCGCATCACCTTCTGGAAGAGGGTGTACGCGGCGGGGGCCAGGCTCATCGCCGTACCGGGGTGGCCGTTACCGACCTTCTGGACCGCGTCGGCGGCCAGGATCCGGGCGGTGTCGACAGCACGCTGGTCCAGTTCGGTCCAGTCGAGCTCTGTGGTCGTCGGCTTGGTGCTCACCGTGGGTCAGGGCTCCTCTCCACATGTCTGGTTCCCGGTGACGAACGGTGCACCGGCGCGATTCCGAGCCTACCCCCGCCACAGCGTGCAGCTATTCGAGTACCCGCGGTCCGCGCGTGACGTCTCAGCGCCGATCGGACCAACACGGGGCGACGGGGGGTGACCCCCGCGCGGGGCGAGCCAATGGCTACGTCTAGAGTGGCGTGGTACGCGCAAGCCTTTACGCGACCTTCATGTTTAAAAGGTTCACGTCGGAGCTTGCTGGATTCTCTGTCAGGGGTGTGCGTGACGGCCGTCGAATCCCGTCCAGCGGGGGTGCTCGGGACGAGCCCCGGTCACCGGCCGTTCGGGGCCCGGGCCATGGCTTTCGTGGCACTGACCAAGCCGCGGATCATCGAGCTTCTGCTCATCACGACCGTGCCGGTGATGTTCCTCGCCGAGCAGGGCGTGCCCTCGCTGTGGCTGGTCCTCGCCACCTGCTTCGGCGGTTACCTGTCCGCGGGCGGCGCCAACGCGCTGAACATGTACATCGACCGCGACATCGACGCGTTGATGGACCGGACCTCCGGACGCCCGCTGGTGACCGGCATGGTCAGCCCGCGCGAGTGCCTGGTCTTCGGCATCACCCTCGGGATCGGGTCCACCCTGTTCTTCGGGCTGCTGATCAACTGGCTCTCCGCGGCGCTCGCGCTCGGCGCGCTCCTCTTCTACGTCGTCGTCTACACGATGCTGTTGAAGCGGCGCACCTCGCAGAACATCGTCTGGGGCGGGATCGCCGGCTGCATGCCGGTGCTCATCGGCTGGTCGGCCGTCAAGAACGAGGTCTCCTGGGCCGCCGTCATCCTCTTCCTCGTCATCTTCTTCTGGACGCCGCCGCACTACTGGCCGCTGTCGATGAAGGTGAAGGACGACTACGCGCGGGTCGGCGTGCCGATGCTGCCGGTCGTGGCGGGCAACAAGGCCGTGGCCAAGCAGATCGTCCTCTACAGCTGGGTGATGGTGGCGGTCTCGCTGCTGCTGACCCCGCTGGGGTACACCGGCTGGTTCTACACCTCGGTCGCCCTGGTGGCCGGCGGCTGGTGGCTCTGGGAGGCGCACGGGCTGAGCGCGCGCGCCAAGGCGGGCGTGACGGGCGCGAAGCTCAAGGAGATGCGCCTGTTCCACTGGTCGATCACCTACGTGTCGCTGCTCTTCGTCGCCGTCGCGGTGGACCCGTTCCTCCGCTGATCCTCCGCGGTGATCCTTTGCCGGTGAAGCTTCCTCCGTTCATTACCGGCCGGTAGCATGCCCTCATGGCAGACACCGAGGAGACCGCCGCCACGGCGGACAAGAAGCAGGAGCGCCGCGCCGCGAAGCTGGCCAAGCAGATCGGCGCGTTCGCCGGGCAGCACGGCGGCGTCGAGGGCCACCTCGCGCACATCGGCCAGGCCGGTACCCGGATCGTCCTCGTCGGCACCGACGGCGAGTGGGGCGACCTGGTGGCCCCTACGTACGACACCGCGCGGCTCGCGGCCGAGAAGGCCGGGCTGACCCTCCACGATGAGTTCGACGGCGAGTTCGCCGCGCGGGTGCGGACGGGGCCGTACGAGTGGACCCGGATGGCGGGCATGCAGCTCGGCGGAACCGCGAACCCGGCGGCCTGATCGAGCTGCCTGGTCCGACCGGTCGACGCGGCCGCCCGGCCCGGTCGATCTTGGCCTGATCATTGGCTCGATCGTTTCCGTGTCGTGGGCGTCACCCGCTCGGTCAACAGCGCGAGCAACACCTCACACCCCGCTCACCCGTTAGGACGTGTGGAAGCCCCTTCCTCACGTCCGCAACGGGATGCCCGGATGATCGAAACGCCGCCCCTGGTGGACCAGTACTGCCAGGGAGTGCTCCGCACGGAGCTGGGCCTCGCCACCTTCGAGGCCCAGCTGATCCCCACGGCCGGCCCGCCCGCCGCCGGCACCACCCTCTTCGACACCCAGGCCGGCTTCGCCGTGCGCCGCTGGTGCCCGCCGCTGCTCGGGCTCGAACCGCACTGCACCCCCGTCCGCTACCTCGCCCGGCGGCGCGAACTGGGCGGCGCCGAGTCGGCCCGCCGGCTGCTGCGCGGCTGCGGGGTCGGGACCAGGCTCGTCGACACCGGGGTGCCCGGGGACCTCACCGGGCCCAAGGAACTGGCCCTGGCGGGCGGGGCGGAGGCCTTCGAGCTGGTGCGGCCGGAGCTGCTGGCCGAGCAGGCGGCGGACACCTCCGGGACCGTGGCCGCCTTCCTGGCCAACCTCGCCGGGGCGGTCCACCAGGCCGCCGCCGGGGCCGTGGCCTTCACCTGCGGGGCCGGAGCCGGGCCGGGGGCCGGGGCCTGGGTGGCGGCCCTCGAAGCCGCGCCCGAGCCGCCCGGCCCGGGCGAGGTGCGGGGCGCGGCCGGGCGCTGGCTGGCCGGACGGGCCGCGGGCGGGGCCGTACGGGACCCCGTACTCCTGCGGCACCTGGCGTGGAGCGCGGTGTCCCGCGGGCTCCCGCTCCAGCTGCACACGGGAGGGGAGTCGGGGGAGCCGGAGCGGCTGACCGGGTTCCTGCGGGCGACCGGGGGGCTGGGGGCGCGGCTGGTCCTCCTGGGCGGGTACCCCCACCACCGGCAGGCTGCGCTGCTGGCCGCGGCCTTCCCGCACGTCCACGCCGACCTTGGTGCGGCGCTGGGGCACACGGGGGCGCGGGCGGCCGCCGTGCTGGCGGAGTGCCTGGAGGCTGCGCCGTTCGGGAAGCTGATGTTCTCCGGCGGCGGACGGCAGCTGCCCGAACTGCACGCCGTGGGCGCGCTGGTCTTCCGCGAGGCGCTCGGCCGGGTGCTCGGCGGCTGGGTCGCCGAGGGCTCCTGGTCCTGGCGGGACGCGGAGCGGGTAGCGGCGATGGTCGCGGCGGGCAATGCCCGCCGCGTCTACCGGCTGGACGAACGGGGCTGACGGCCGGGCCTCCCGCGCGGGACCCGGCCGGCGGGGCTAGACCGCGGCGAGCCGGGCGTCGCCCTGGGCCGGGATCCCGGCCTGGTCGGCCGGACGCTCGCGCAGGCTCAGCGCCACCCGGAGCACCGAGATCCACACCAGGCAGGAGCCGAGCATGTGGGCCGCCACGAGGAGCTCGGGCACCTCGGAGAAGTACTGGACGTAGCCGATGCCGCCCTGGGCGAGCAGCACGATCAGCAGGTCGCGGGCGCGCGCCCGGGTGTCCAGGGGGGCGTCGACCACGCGCAGCACCAGCCACATCGCGACGGCGAGCGCGCACACCAGCCAGGCGGTGATCGCGTGGACGTGGGCGGTGGCCGACCAGTCGAACGGCATCCGCTTGATCTCGCTGCTGTCACCGGCGTGCGGGCCGGAGCCGGTGACCACCGTGCCCGCCGCGATCAGCACGACGGTGGCCGCGAGCAGCGCCCACGAGAGCTTGCGCACCGGAGCGGGCACGCGCGGCCGGGCCGGGCCGTCACCCTCGCGGGTGCGCTGCCAGGTGATCACCGTCACGGTGATCAGCGAGGTGGCGAGCATGAAGTGCCCGGCCACGCTGTAGGGGTTGAGCCCCGTCAGCACGGTGATGCCGCCGAGGACCGCGTTGCCCATCACGATGGCGAACTGGAGCCAGCCGAGCCGGGTCAGCGAGCGGCGCCACGGCTTGGCGCAGCGGGCGGCGGTGATCGCCCAGCCAACGGCCGCGCAGAGCACGTACGTCAGCATGCGGTTGCCGAACTCGATGGCGCCGTGGAAGCCCTGCTCCTGGGTCACGATCAGGCTGTCGCCGGTGCACTTGGGCCAGGTGTCGCAGCCGAGACCGGATCCGGTCAGCCGCACCGCGCCGCCGGTGACGACGATGACGACGCTCATGAGCACCGCTGCGAACGCGGCCCGCTGGACGGTCCGGGGTGACGGCGTCCAGCGGCTGGCGAGATAAGAGAGGGGGGTCAACACGGCCCTTATCGTACGCGGACACTTGTGCAAAGTTTCACGAGGGGGTGGCGCCGACTCCCTCCGGGCCGATGACCAGCCGGAACCGGGCCCCGGCGGGGTCGCCTTCGGCGTGCCACCACACGCGGATCCGCCAATGCGCCGACGCGCCCGGGTAGTCGGCCGAGGCCGCGAAGCCGTGTACCAATTCGGCCCCTACGTCCTCGGCTGTCCTGTTCCGCACTTCCGCCCCGCTGTGCCAGGGATGTGGCTGTACGTTCCACAGTCCGTCGGCGCCGCGCACCTCGACGCGCCACACCGCGACCCAGGGGGTCACCTCCAGCATCGTGTGGACCTGGTCGGGATCCAGCCCCAGCAGAGCGGCGATCTCCACCTCCGGGAGGCCCTGGATCCGGGCGGCCACCACGGCCTGGGGCAGCAGCCGTTCGGGCAGCAGTCCGCGCGTGCGCAGGCCGGCCAGGGAGGTGAAGGAAAGGAAGCGCAGCCGCAGTTCGAGCTGGCGGCCGATGTGGTCCAGGGCCTCTTCGGCCTCCAGTGACTCCTCGGCGCCGGGATCGGTGAGGAGCAGCCGCCGGAAGGAGCCCTCCGCGTCGACCGCCCAGGCCACGGACTCCTCGGCCAGGCCCAGCTCGGCGAGCCGGTCGCCGAGGAACACCTTCGCCTGCGCGAGGCCCCGCTGATTGACCGGATCCTCCTGGTCCAGGGCCGCCCAGACCTCCACCGCGCCGAGCGTCAGGTCCCGGGCCCGCTCGCCCGCGGCCCGCTCCATGGGGCTCGGGCCGCTCTCGGCGCCGGGGCCCAGCGGGTGCTTCGGCAGCCGGTCCCCGTCACTGAGGGGCCAGGCCAGCCAGACCCCCTGGTTGATCAGGCCCCGGGCGTACCAGCGGGCGTACTCGGCTGCGTGCCCGGCCGCCTGCTGCGCGAACCGCAGCCCCTCCTCGATGGCGGCCAGGGCCCCGGCCCGGTCCCCGCCGGCGAACCGGCGGGCCGCCAGGTCGCCCAGGCGCAGACCCAGCCGGGCCGCGCACTCGGCGTCGGCGTGGGCCGGCTCGCGCAGGGCTCCGATCAGCTCGGCCAGCAGGGCGTCGGCCTCCGCGGGCTCCGCGTGCGCCGCGCCCGACCGGATCCGTGCCCACTGTTCGTCCAGCCGCAGAACGGCCTCCCGCTGCGCCATGCCGCCCCCCGGCGTCTGTGGTGCGCTCCCCTGTGGAGGCGTCCATCCTCCTGCCAGGCCAACGCTCGGGGGAAGGGATTCACTCCCAGCGGAACCAGCGCGCCGCGGCCCCCAGACCGAGTACGGCCCAGGCCGCCAGGACCGCCGCGTCGCCCCAGGGCAGCGCGGCGCCGTGCTGGAGCACCTCGCGCAGCCCGTCGGAGAGCGCGGAGATCGGGAGCAGGCCGAGGACGGACTGGACGGCTCCGGGGAACTTGTCCAGCGGCACGATCACCCCGCCGCCGACCAGGAGCAGCAGGAAGACCAGGTTGGCGGCGGCCAGCGTGGCCTCCGCCCGCAGGGTGCCGGCCATCAGCAGGCCGAGCCCGGAGAAGGCGGCGGTGCCGAGCAGGATCAGCAGGGCCACGGAGAGCGGGTTCCCGTGCGGGGACCAGCCCAGGGCGAAGGCGATCACCGTCAGCAGCGCGATCTGGAGCACCTCGGTGACCAGCACGGACAGCGTCTTGGCGGCCATCAGCGCCCAGCGCGGCAGCGGGGAGGCCCCGAGCCGCTTGAGGACCCCGTAGCGCCGGTCGAAGCCGGTGGCGATGGCCTGGCCGGTGAAGGCGGTGGACATCACGGCCAGCGCCAGGATGCCGGGGGCGAGGAAGTCCACGGACTTCCCCGTGCCCACATCGATGATGTCGACCGCGGAGAACAGCACCAGCAGCAGCGCCGGGATGATCACCGTCAGCAGCAGCTGCTCCCCGTTGCGCAGCAGCATCCGCGTCTCCAGCGCGGTCTGCGCCAGGATCATGCGGGACACGGGCGCGGCCCCCGGATTCGGGGTGAACGTACCGGCGCTCATGCGCGCAGCTCCTTACCGGTCAGTTCCAGAAAGACGTCTTCGAGGGTGTGCCGCTCGACCGCGAGGCTGTCGGGCATCACCCCGTGCTGCGCGCACCAGGAGGCGACGGTGGCCAGCAGCTGGGGGTCGACGTCGCCGGTGACCCGGTAGACGCCGGGGAGGAGCTCGGCGGCCTGGGTGCCGTCGGGCAGGGCCTTCAGCAGCGAGGCGAGGTCGAGCGCGGGGCGGCCGGTGAAGCGCAGGGTGTTCTCGGCGCCGCCGCGGCACAGCGCGTCGGGGGTGCCGTGGGCGATGACCCGGCCCGCGTCGACGATGGCCACCTCGTCCGCGAGCTGCTCGGCCTCGTCCATGTGGTGGGTGGTGAGGACGACGGAGACCCCGTCGGCGCGCAGTTCCCGTACGAGGTCCCAGGTCGCGCGGCGGGCCTGCGGGTCGAGGCCCGCGGTCGGCTCGTCCAGGAAGACCAGCTCGGGGCGGCCGACGACGGCCATGGCGAGGGCCAGGCGCTGCTGCTGGCCGCCGGAGAGCCGGCGGTAGGAGGTGCGGCCGCAGCCGCCGAGGCCGAGCCGTTCCACCAGGGTGGGGACGTCCAGGGGGTCGGCGTAGAGCTTGGCCATGTGGCGCAGCATCTCGACGGCGCGGGCGCCGGAGTAGACGCCGCCGGACTGGAGCATCACGCCGATGCGCGGGCGCAGCGCCTCGGCCTGCGCCACGGGGTCGAGGCCGAGGACGCGGACGGATCCGGCGTCGGGGCGGCGGTAGCCCTCGCAGGTTTCCACAGTGGTCGTCTTGCCCGCGCCGTTGGGACCAAGGACTGCGGTGACCGAGGCCCTCCGGACGGTGAGGTCCAGGCCGTCCACCGCTGTTTTGGGGCCGTACCGCTTCACCAGTCCGCGGATTTCCACGGCGGGGTCGTTGCTCATGGGGAGTGAGTCTACGGAGCCGTGGGGGGTGACCGGGGTGGGGTCGTAGGTCCCGCCCCCGAAGGGTCACGGACCTGCGCTTTCGTGACTTTATCGTCCGCTCGGGGAAGCGGCCGGAACCTAACGTCGAATGGTGAACAGCATCGCTCAGAACGTCGAAGCCACCTCGGGGCAGGCCGAGCACAAGGCCCATGACCTCGGGCATCCGCCGCGCTACTTCGTCTCGGCGATGCTCGCGGGCGCTTACATCGCCATCGGTGAAGTGCTGCTCCTGGTGGCCATCTCGCCGTTCGTGGCCAAGGGCTCGCCGGCCGTGAAACTGCTGGAGGGCGCGGTCTTCCCGATCGCCCTGACCATCGTGATGTTCGCCGGCGCCCAGCTCTTCACCAGCAACGTGATGGTGATGCTGGTCGGCGCCCTGTCGGGGCGGACCGGCCCCAGGGACCTGATCCTCTCCTGGACGCTCTCGCTGGCCGGGAACCTGGTCGGTGCCTTCGCCTTCGGGGCCATGGTGCACGCCTCGGGCGTGGCCTCCTCGGCCTCGGCGCGGTCCATGCTCACCGAGATGGTGCACGGGAAGATGGCGCTGAGCGGCGGGCAGCTGTTCTGGCGCGCGGTGCTCTGCAACATGCTCGTCTGCCTGGCCATCTGGATGTTCACCCGGGCCCGCGGCGATGCCGCCAAGATTTTCGTCCTGTGGCTGCCGGTGGCTGTTTTCGTCGCCGTCGGATTCGAGCACTGCGTGGCGAACATGGCAGTTTTCAGCCTCGCGATCCTGGATGGCTCAGCCGGGTTCGGTGATCTTTTCCGGAATCTGATGTTCACGGTGCCGGGGAACATCGTGGGCGGGGGATTGCTGGTCGGAGCCGTTTACTGGTTCACCGGAGGGGCTCTTCGCGAGGCCGGAGCGTCGGCTTCCGTATAACGCTCCGTAGATAAATAAGGTAACCCTTAGTGATGGAGGCCACCAGAGGTGGCCTCCATCACGGCTTGTCGGAGCCAGGCTAATTACGCAACAATGGCGTTGTGAAATACGGCGAACGGATGAGCGAGGCCCCCCAGGGCGAACTCGCGACCGGGGAGCGGTCAACCCGCAACCGGGTCGCGCGGTCGATCCTGGACCACGGTCCTTCCACCGTCGCCGACCTCGCCCAGCGCCTCGGCCTCACCCAGGCCGCCGTTCGCCGCCACCTCGACACCCTCGTCGCCGACGACGTGGTCGAACCCCGTGAGCAGCGTGTGTACGGTGCGCGGACCCGAGGGCGGCCCGCCAAGGTCTTCGCGCTGACGGCCTGTGGCCGTGATGCCTTCGACCAGTCCTACGACTCGCTCGCCGCCGACGCCATGCGCTGGATCGCGCAGGCCGCCGGGGGCGGGGAGCAGGGCGAGGCGGCCGTGGCCGCCTTCGCGAAGGCCAGGCTGACGGCGCAGGCGGAGACCTACCGCGCAGCCGTGGAAGCGGCCGACCCCGCGGAGCGCACCGAGGCCCTTGCCCGGGCGTTGACCGGGGACGGGTACGCTGCTACGGCGAAGAGCGCTCCCGGTCCGCACAGCGGTGAACAGCTCTGCCAGCACCACTGCCCGGTCGCACATGTCGCCGAGCAGTTCCCGCAGCTCTGCGAGGCGGAGACCGAGGTCTTCTCCCGCCTGCTCGGGACGCACGTGCAGCGTCTCGCCACGATCGCCCACGGCGACGGGGTGTGCACGACGTTCATTCCACGCAGTGGAACGGGCGCCGGTGCCGCAGGCGCCTCACAACCCGACATTTCAGTATCTGCAAGTACGGCCGGGAGGAACCCCGCATGACCACGGAGACTGCTCACCCTGAGCTCGATGGCCTGGGCACCTACGAATACGGCTGGGCCGACTCCGACGCGGCCGGTGCGGCTGCCAAGCGGGGTCTGTCCGAAGAGGTCGTCCGCGACATCTCGGCGAAGAAGTCCGAGCCGGAGTGGATGCTGAACCTCCGCCTCAAGGGCCTCAAGCTGTTCGGCAAGAAGCCCATGCCCAACTGGGGTTCCGACCTCTCGGGCATCGACTTCGACAACATCAAGTACTTCGTGCGCTCCACCGAGAAGCAGGCCGCTTCGTGGGAGGAACTGCCGGAGGACATCAAGAACACGTACGACAAGCTCGGCATCCCGGAGGCGGAGAAGCAGCGCCTCGTCGCCGGTGTCGCGGCCCAGTACGAGTCCGAGGTCGTCTACCACCAGATCCGTGAGGACCTGGAGGAGCAGGGCGTCATCTTCCTCGACACGGACACCGCGCTCAAGGAGCACCCGGAGCTCTTCCAGGAGTACTTCGGCACGGTCATCCCGGTCGGCGACAACAAGTTCGCCTCGCTGAACACCGCCGTGTGGTCGGGCGGCTCGTTCATCTACGTCCCCAAGGGCGTCAAGGTCGACATCCCGCTCCAGGCCTACTTCCGCATCAACACGGAGAACATGGGCCAGTTCGAGCGGACGCTGATCATCGTCGACGAGGACGCCTACGTCCACTACGTCGAGGGCTGCACCGCCCCGATCTACTCCTCGGACTCGCTGCACAGCGCCGTGGTCGAGATCATCGTGAAGAAGGGCGGCCGCTGCCGCTACACGACCATCCAGAACTGGTCGAACAACGTCTACAACCTGGTCACCAAGCGCGCCGTGGCGTACGAGGGCGCGACCATGGAGTGGATCGACGGCAACATCGGTTCCAAGGTCACCATGAAGTACCCGGCCGTCTACCTGATGGGCGAGCACGCCAAGGGCGAGACCCTCTCCATCGCCTTCGCGGGCGAGGGCCAGCACCAGGACGCCGGCTCCAAGATGGTCCACATGGCGCCGAACACCTCCTCCAACATCGTCTCGAAGTCGGTGGCCCGTGGCGGCGGCCGCACCTCGTACCGCGGTCTGGTCGAGATCGGCGAAGGCGCCCACGGCTCCAAGTCCAACGTGCTGTGCGACGCGCTCCTGGTCGACACCATCTCCCGCTCGGACACCTACCCCTACGTGGACGTCCGCGAGGACGACGTGTCCATGGGTCACGAGGCCACCGTCTCCAAGGTCTCCGACGACCAGCTCTTCTACCTGATGAGCCGCGGTCTGACGGAGTTCGAGGCCATGGCGATGATCGTGCGCGGCTTCGTCGAGCCGATCGCCCGTGAGCTGCCGATGGAGTACGCGCTGGAGCTGAACCGGCTGATCGAGCTGCAGATGGAAGGCTCGGTCGGTTAGTCCCGGCCCGCCAGACGTCCCGCAGCAGATTCTTTAAGGAAGAGAGCAACACGACAGCCATGGCTGAGGCTCAGAACATTCCGGCGGGTTCCACCACCGCCGGCGCGATCGCGGTGGCCGCCGAGTCCACCGTCGCCACCCGGATGAGTGCACCCCCGTCCTTCGACGTGGCGGACTTCCCCGTGCCCAACGGCCGCGAGGAGGAGTGGCGCTTCACGCCGCTCGCCCGCCTCAAGGGCCTGCACGACGGCACCGCGGTCGCCGACGGCACCATGAAGGCCCAGATCGACGCGCCCGACGTGGTCACGATCGAGTCCGTGGAGCGCGGCGACGCGCGCATCGGCAAGGCCGGCACCCCGGTGGACCGGATCGCCGCCCAGGCGTTCTCGTCCTTCGCCAAGGCCACGGTCGTGACCGTGCCCAAGGAGGCCGTGCTCACCGAGCCCGTGCGCGTCTCGCTGCACGGCGAGGGCGGCACCACCTTCGGCCACACCGTCTTCGACGTGCAGGCCTTCGCCGAGGCCGTCATCGTCATCGACCACACCGGTGACGGCGTGCGCGCCGCCAACGTCGACTTCCTCGTCGGCGACGGCGCCAAGCTCACCGTCGTCTCCGTGCAGGACTGGGACGACACCGCCGTCCACTGCTCCCAGCACAACGCCCTGGTCGGCCGCGACGCGACCTTCAAGTCGATCGTGGTCACCTTCGGCGGAGACGTCGTACGCCTCCACCCGCGCGTGAACTACGCGGGCCCCGGTGGCGAGGCCGAGCTCTTCGGCCTGTACTTCACGGACGCCGGCCAGCACCAGGAGCACCGCCTCCTGGTCGACCACAAGGCCCCGCACTGCAAGTCGAACGTGGTCTACAAGGGCGCGCTCCAGGGCCAGGACGCCCACGCCGTCTGGATCGGTGACGTGCTCATCGAGAAGACCGCCGAGGGCACCGACACCTACGAGATGAACCGCAACCTCGTCCTCACGGACGGCGCGCGGGTCGACTCGGTGCCGAACCTGGAGATCGAGACCGGCGAGATCGTCGGCGCCGGCCACGCCTCCGCGACCGGTCGCTTCGACGACGAGCAGCTCTTCTACCTCCAGGCCCGCGGTATCCCGGCCGACGAGGCCCGCCGCCTGGTCGTGCGCGGCTTCTTCGGCGAGCTGGTCCAGCAGATCGGTGTCCCCGACATCGAGGAGCGGCTGCTCGCGAAGATCGAGACCGAGCTGCAGGCGTCCGTCTGATGACCTACGTCAAGGCCTGTGCGCTGAGCGAGCTGGAGGAGAACACCCCCAAGCGGGTGGAACTCGACGGCACGCCGGTGTCCATCGTCTCCGCCGAGGGGGAGGTGTTCGCGATCAACGACATCTGCTCGCACGCGAACGTCTCCCTCTCGGAGGGCGAGGTCGAAGACTGCATGATCGAGTGCTGGCTGCACGGCTCGGCCTTCGACCTGCGCACCGGCAAGCCTTCCGGTCTGCCCGCGACGCGCCCCGTCCCCGTATACCCCGTAAAGATCGAAGGGGACGACGTGCTCGTCTCCCTCACCCAGGAGTCCTGAGGTATCCATGGCAACGCTTGAAATCCACGACCTGCACGTCTCCGTCGAGACGGGCGACTCGGCGAGTGGCACCCGCGAGATCCTCAAGGGCGTCAACCTCACCATCAAGCAGGGTGAGACGCACGCCATCATGGGTCCGAACGGCTCCGGCAAGTCCACCCTCGCGTACGCGCTCGCCGGTCACCCGAAGTACACCATCACCAGTGGCACCGTGACCCTCGACGGCGAAGACGTCCTGGAGATGTCCGTCGACGAGCGCGCCCGCGCCGGCGTCTTCCTCGCCATGCAGTACCCGGTCGAGATCCCCGGCGTCTCGGTCTCCAACTTCCTGCGCACCTCGGCCACCGCGATCCGCGGCGAGGCGCCGAAGCTGCGCACCTGGGTGAAGGAGGTCAAGTCCGCGATGGAGCAGCTCCAGATGGACCCGGCCTTCGCCGAGCGCAACGTCAACGAGGGCTTCTCCGGCGGTGAGAAGAAGCGCCACGAGATCCTCCAGCTGGAGCTCCTGAAGCCGAAGATCGCGATCCTCGACGAGACCGACTCCGGCCTCGACGTCGACGCCCTGCGCCAGGTCTCCGAGGGCGTCAACCGCGTCCGCGACACGGGCGAGGTCGGCACCCTGCTGATCACGCACTACACGCGGATCCTCCGCTACATCAAGCCGGACTTCGTCCACGTCTTCTCCGAGGGCCGCATCGTCGAGTCCGGCGGCGCCGAGCTCGCCGACAAGCTGGAGGCCGAAGGCTACGAGTCCTACAGCACGAAGGGTGGCGCGACCGCGTGACACAGCTGCCTGGCCTCCTCACTGGGTCCCAACTGCTTGGCGAGGCGATCCGCAAGGACTTCCCCCTTCTGGATCGTGTGGTCCACGACGGGAAGAAGATCGTTTACCTGGACAACGCGGCGACTTCGCAGAAGCCCCGCCAGGTGCTCGACGCGCTGAACGAGTACTACGAACAGCACAACGCCAACGTCCACCGTGGCGTGCACGTGCTGGCGGAGGAGGCCACGGCGCTGTACGAGGGCGCCCGCGACAAGGTCGCCGCCTTCATCAACGCGCCGAGCCGCAACGAGGTGATCTTCACCAAGAACGCCTCGGAGTCGCTCAACCTGGTCGCGAACATGCTCGGCTGGGCGGACGAGCCCTACCGGGTCGACCGCGACACCGAGATCGCCATCACGGAGATGGAGCACCACTCCAACATCGTGCCGTGGCAGCTGCTCTCGCAGCGCACCGGTGCGAAGCTGAAGTGGTTCGGTCTCACCGACGACGGCCGGCTCGACCTGTCCAACATCGAAGAGGTCATCACGGAGAAGACGAAGATCGTCTCCTTCACGCTGGTCTCCAACATCATGGGCACGGTCAACCCGACCGAGGCGATCGTCCGGCGCGCGCAGGAGGTCGGCGCGCTGGTGCTGATCGACGCCTCGCAGGCCGCTCCGCACATGCCGCTCGACGTGCAGGCGCTCGGCGCCGACTTCGTGGCCTTCACCGGCCACAAGATGTGCGGCCCGACCGGCATCGGCGTCCTCTGGGGCCGCCAGGAGCTGCTCGAGGACCTGCCGCCCTTCCTGGGCGGCGGCGAGATGATCGAAACCGTCTCGATGCACTCCTCCACCTACGCCCCGGCGCCCCACAAGTTCGAGGCCGGTACGCCCCCGATCGCCCAGGCCGTCGGCCTCGGCGCGGCCGTGGACTACCTGACCGCGATCGGCATGGACAAGATCGCCGCGCACGAGCACGCGATCACCGAGTACGCGATCAAGCGGCTCTCGGAGGTCCCGGACCTGCGCATCATCGGCCCCACCACGGCCGAGGACCGCGGCGCAGCGATCTCCTTCGTGCTCGGCGACATCCACCCGCACGACGTCGGCCAGGTACTGGACGAGCAGGGCATCGCGGTCCGCGTGGGACACCACTGCGCCCGCCCGGTCTGCCTCCGGTACGGAATTCCGGCGACGACGCGAGCGTCTTTCTATCTGTACTCCTCTCCGGCGGACGTCGACGCACTGATCGACGGGCTGGAGCACGTACGGAACTTCTTCGGATAAGACGAAGCGACGAGGGCGACGAGGGCGCAGTGAAGCTGGAATCGATGTACCAGGAACTGATCCTGGACCACTACAAGCACCCGCGCGGGCGAGGCCTGCGCGACGGCGACGCCGAGGTGCACCACGTCAACCCGACGTGCGGTGACGAGATCACCCTGCGCGTGAAGTACGACGGCGAGACCCTTACGGACATCTCGTACGAGGGCCAGGGCTGCTCCATCAGCCAGGCCGGCGCGTCGATACTGAACGAGCTGCTCGTCGGCAAGGAGCTGGGCGAGGCGCGGAAGATCCAGGAAGTCTTCCTGGAGCTGATGCAGTCCAAGGGCAAGATCGAACCCGACGAGGCCATGGAGGAGGTGCTGGAGGACGCGGTCGCGTTCGCCGGCGTCTCCAAGTACCCGGCCCGGGTGAAGTGTGCTCTGCTGAGCTGGATGGCGTGGAAGGACGCGACCGCCCAGGCACTGGGCGACGCCGAGAGGAAGACGGCATGACCGAGAACGCGACGCCCGAGGCGTCCATCAAGCCGGCCACCGAGGAAGAGGTCCGCGAGGCCCTCTATGACGTGGTCGACCCCGAGCTGGGCATCGACGTCGTCAACCTGGGCCTGATCTACGGCATCCACATCGACGACGCCAACATCGCGACCCTCGACATGACGCTCACCTCCGCGGCCTGCCCGCTGACGGACGTCATCGAGGACCAGGCGAAGTCCGCCACCGACGGCATCGTCAGCGAACTGCGCATCAACTGGGTCTGGATGCCGCCGTGGGGCCCGGACAAGATCACGGACGACGGCCGCGAGCAGCTCCGCGCGCTCGGGTTCAACGTCTGATCGAGGCCCGGTCCGAGAACGACGGCCGTCCGACGGCCGAGTGAACGGACGACCCCCGGCACGGGTGTGCCGGGGGTCGTCTGTTTTCCCGGCGGACCGCCCGTGTGCACCGGGAGTTGGCCGGGGTGGCCGAATCTTCTCGACGGCCCGTCACAACGTGACGGCGCAGACGAGAGGACCTCCGTTGACCGTTCGACCTTCGCAGGCACGCCGACTCGGTGCCGTGGGAGCCGCCGGGGCCGCCGCCCTGCTGGCCGCGGGCCTTGCCGCGCCGGCCCACGCCGCGCAGGGAACCGCCGCCGAACCGACCATCGCGCTCTCCGCCGGGCACCTGTCCGGGGCCGTCGGCGCGATCGGCGACCCCGCCGTCACCGTGGACGTCGCGCAGGAGGGGATGCCCGCCGCCTTCCTCAAGGTCGAGGTCCTCTCCTCCAGCAACCCGGCGGTCGCCGCCCCCGGCGACGTCCGCATCGACCGGACCTGGCACGGTGACCGCGCGCTGACCGTCCGCCCGCGGGCCCAGGGCTACACGGACCTGACGCTCCGGGTGACCGGCCGCGGCGGCAGGACCGCCACGGCCACCCTCTCCTACGCGGCTTCGGCGCGGGTGGGCGCGAGCGCCCACTCCACCCGCTACCTCACGGGCTCCGCCGACTCCTCGGCCGCCGTGGACGTCGGCGGCGGCTACGCGCTGGTGGCCGACGACGAGACCAACGTGCTGCGTCTGTACGACCGTTTCCGCTCGGGCGCCCCCGTGAAGAGCTGGGACCTCGGCCCCGCGCTCGGCATCAAGAAGGAAGCCGACATCGAGGCCGCCGCCCGGGTCGGCGACACCGTCTACTGGACGGGCTCGCTCGGCAACAACAAGGACGGCAAGTACAAGGCCGAGCGCAACACCGTCTTCACCACCCGGATCACCGGAACGGGCGCGGACACGGAGATCGTCTTCGGCTCCGCCTACAAGGGCCTGCGCGAGGACCTGATCGCCTGGGACACGGCGAACGGGAACCGCTACGGCTTCGCGGCGGGCACCGCGGCCGGCCGGATCCCGAAGAGCATCGACGGGTTCAACGTGGAGGGCCTGGAGTTCGCCCCCGGCTCCACCACCACCGCCTACCTCGGCTTCCGCGCCCCGCTGGCACCCGCCGTGCCCGGCGGCAAGGCACTGGTGGTGCCCGTCACCAACATCGACCAGGTCGTCGCCGGAACCGCCAAGCCCGTCTTCGGCGAGCCGATCGAGATGGACCTCGGCGGGCTCGCGATCCGCGACATCCGCAAGAACGCCGCGGACCAGTACCTGGTCCTGGCCGGCTCCTGGGCGGCGGACGACAACTCCGACCCGTACGCCCTCTACCAGTGGGACGGCATACCGGGCCACGCCCCGGTCAAGCGGGCCGACCTGCCGACCACCGACCCGGGCGGCTGGGAGGCCGTGGTCTCCGTACCCGACCTGCGGGTGCCCGGCGCCCGCGTCCAGCTGATCACCGACAGCGGCTCCGCCGACCTGTACGGGGACGGCACCGAGGCCAAGGACCTCGACCACCCGGAGTGGAAGAAGTCCCGGTCCGGATGGTTCGTGCTCGGCCCGACTCGCGGAGACCACCGATGAAGACGCAGCATGTGAAGACGATGAAGAAGACCTGGCTCGGGGCGGCCGGCATCGCCGCGCTCCTCGTCGCCGCCACGACGCTGCCCGCGCAGGCGGTGACCTACGGAACGCCGACCATCTCGCTGTCCGCCTCCGCGCTCTCCGGGGCCGTCGGGGCGGTCGGTGATCCGACGGTGAAGGTGACCGTGGCGCAGAGCGGGGCGGACGTGTCCGCGCTGACCGTCAGCGCCTCCGCCTCCAGCAAGGCTTCGGTCGCCGGGACGGGTGACGTGAGCGTCACCGGGGCCGGGGCGGTGCGGCAGCTGGCCGTGACCGCGCGGGGTCGCGGCTACACCAACCTCACCGTCAAGGTGACGGGGCTGGGCGGCAAGACCGCCACCAAGACGCTGTACTACGCCGCCTCCGGCGCGGTGCAGAACCCGGCCGACGCGCGTTACTTCACCGGCGCCTCCGACTCCTCGGCCGCCGTGGACGTCGGTGGCGGCTACACGGTCGTCGCCGACGACGAGAGCAACGTGCTGCGGTTGTACGACCGGGCCAACTCCGCGGCCCCGGTCAGGACCTGGGACTTCAGCGCGCAGCTCGGCGTCACCAAGGAGGTGGACATCGAGGGCGCGACCCTGATCGGCAGCACCATCTACTGGACGGGCTCGCTCGGCAACAACAAGGACGGCGAATACAAGGCGCCCCGGAACACGGTGTTCACCACCACGCTGAGCGGCTCGGGCTCCACCGCGCAGCTCGCGTACGGGCGTTCGTACAAGAAGCTCCGTGACGACCTGGTGGCCTGGGACACGGCCAACGGGAACCGCTACGGCTTCGCGGCGGGTACGGCGGCCGGCGAGGCGCCGAAGCAGATCGACGGGTTCAACGTGGAGGGCCTGGAGTTCGCCCCCGGCTCCACCACCACCGCCTACCTGGGCTTCCGCGCCCCGCTGGCCCCGGCGGTGCCCGGTGGCAAGGCGCTGGTCGTGCCGGTGACCAACTTCGACAAGGTGCTCTCCACCGGAGCCAAGGCCGTCTTCGGCGCGGGCATCGAGCTCGACCTGGGCGGGCTCGCGATCCGCGACATCCGCAAGAACGCCGCGGACCAGTACCTGATCCTGGCCGGCTCCTGGGCGGCGGACGACAACTCCGACCTGTACGCCCTCTACCAGTGGGACGGCATACCGGGCCACGCCCCCGTCAAGCGGGCCGACCTGCCGACCACCGACCCGGGCGGCTGGGAGGCCATCGTGGCGGTGCCCGACCTGTCGGCCGCGGGCGCGCGGGTGCAGCTGATCACCGACAGCGGCTCCGCCGACCTGTACGGGGACGGCACCGAGGCCAAGGACCTCACCCGCCCGGAGTGGAAGAAGTCCCGCGCGGCCTGGTTCACGCTGAACTGAGCCCCTCGGTCCGGGCCTGCCCGGTGAGCTCCGCCGCCAGGTCCTCGCGGCGGAGCCGCCGGTCCGCGTAGAGCAGGCCGGCGGTGAGCTGCGGGAAGCAGAGCAGCAGCGTCTGCGCGACCATTCCGCCCAGGGCGGTGAGGAGCGCGTGCACGAAGCCGCCGTCCACCGCCGGGATCAGGCTGAGCGCCCCGGCGAAGGCGAAGGGCAGCTGGACGGCGTACGCCCCCGCGGCGGCGAGCACGGCGGTGAGCCCGGTGAGGACGAGCGTGCGCCACCAGGCCCCGCGCACCAGGCGGGCCGAGCGGCGCAGGGCGCCCAGCGGGCCGAGCCCCTCGTGGACGGCGACCGTGGGTGCCAGGGCGAACAGGACCCCGAGAACGAGCGCCGCCGGCAGAGTGGCCGCCGCCACCAGCGGGGGCAGCCCGGCGGCCAGCAGGGCGGCGCCCGGTCCGGCCAGAGCGCCGAGCACCAGGAGCTGGGTGCCGAGGACGGCCGCGAAGCGGGGGCGGGCGGCGCGCAGCAGCGTACGGGCGGTGGCGGGGCGGCCCAGGAGCGCCGGGCCGAGCACGGCGCCCGTCAGGGCGGAGGCCAGGGCGCAGGTCAGCAGGAGGGCCAGGGCCGCCGCGGGAACCAGGGCGTCGACGGGCCGGGCGTCCAGAGCCAGGGCGGACAGGGCGGCCCCGGCGACCAGCAGCAGCGCGCCGAGCTGGCCGAGGAGCATGGCGCCGGCCAGCGGGACCCCGTACCGGGCGAGGGCGGCGCAGGCGCCGCCGAGTATGTCGCCGGAACTCAGCGGCCGCAGGAATATGACGCCCGGCCGGGGCGGCGGGGGCGACAGCCAGCCACCGCCCCAGTGGGTCCACTGCTCCGTCATGCGGATCCCCTCCCGTCCCCGGTCGCGGCGCACACCGTAACCCCGGGCGCGGGGGAAGTCCCGCAGCCGCGCGGAAATGACCGCGCCCCGCCGGGAAGCGGGGAAGGGGGCGTGCGGATGAACGCCCCCTGTGTGTGTACAGGCGTACGCATCGTTGTGTACGGTCGTACGCATGCCCTATCTCCTGCTCGCCGCCGCCATAGCCGCCGAGGTCGCCGGCACCACCGCCATGAAGTACAGCGAGGGCTTCACGAAGCTGTGGCCCTCGCTGATCACGCTGGTGGGGTACGTCATCGCCTTCACGCTGCTCGCGCAGACGCTGAAGTCGATGTCGGTCGGGACGGCGTACGCGATCTGGGCCGGCGTCGGCACGGCCGCGATCGCCGCGATCGGCATGGTCTTCATGGGGGAGGCCGCGACGGCCGCGAAGATCGGCGGCATCGCGCTGGTGATCGCCGGGGTCGTGCTGCTGAACCTCGGCGGGGCGGCGCACTGATGGCCGGCTCGGTGCGACGCTACGACCCGGACCGGCGGGAGCGGATCATCGCCGCGGCGATCCGGGTGGTGGGGGCCCGCGGGATCGCCGGGCTCAGTCACCGCAGCGTGGCGGCGGAGGCCGACGTACCGCTCGGCTCCACGACCTACCACTTCAAGACCCTGGACGACCTGCTGGTCGCGGCGCTGCGGCAGGCCAACGAGGGCTTCGCCCGCGCGGTGGCGGACTCCGCGGCGCTGGCCGATCCGGACGCGGACCTGGCGGGAGCCCTGGCCGCCCTGCTGGGCGAGTTCCTGGGGGCCGACCGGTCGCGGGCGGAGCTGGAGTACGAGCTCTACCTGGCTGCCCTGCGCCGCCCCGCGCTGCGCCCCGTGGCGGCCGAATGGTGCGAGGCCGTCTCGGCGGAGCTGTCCGCGCGGACGGACCCGGCCACGGCCCGGGCGCTGGTGGCGGTGATGGACGGGATCAGCCTGCAGGTGCTGCTGACGGGGGCGGAGTACGAGGAGGCGTACGCCTGCGAGATCCTGCGCCGGGTGCTCCGCGCCTGACGGCGGCCGTGGTGGCCCCGTAGGCCCGGGCGGCCTCCTCGGTGGCCTCGCCGGCCTCGGAGGCCGCGGCCGGGGTCAGCCGGTGCGGACCGCCGCCAGGGCGGCGGCCACGCTCGCCTCGATGTCCGGGATCGGGTAGAAGACCTCGCGGACGGTCCGGTCGCGGTCCACGACCAGCGTCAGGCGCTTCAGGCGGCTGATGCCCCCCGCGCGGAACGTCGGCAGCCGCAGCGCCGTCACGAGTCCGAGCTCTGCGTCCGAGAGGAGCGGGAAGCGGAGCCCCTCGGCCTCCGCGAACTCCCGCTGCTCGTCCGGTCGCTGGGTCGACACCCCGTGCACCGTCGCGCCCGCCGCCGTGAACTCCGCGAGCTGGTCCCGGTAGGTGCACGATTCGAGGGTGCACCCCCGCGCCCCGGGGATCCCGGCCCACCCGGGCGGGTAGGACTCGGAGCGGGCGAACGCGCCCGGGAAGCAGTACAGGACGGTGAACGGCGTGTCCGCCACCGGGTCGCGGAGCTCGCCGAAACGGTCCGGCAGCACCAGCTCCGGCAGCCGGGTGCCGCGCAGCGCGTGGACCCGTACCGCCTCGCGCGAGGTCTCGTCCGCCGTCGCCGTCATCTCTCCCTCTCCCAGGATCCAGGTGTCCCCCCAGTCCTGGAGGGCGACCAGGACCGGCAGCAGCCCGCGGCCGCGCGGGGTCAGCCGGTACGCGTGGCGCACCGGGCGCTCCTGGTAGGGCTCGCGGGTCAGCACGCCCGCCTCGACGAGCAGCTTCAGCCGTTCCGCCAGGACCTTGCGGGACATGCCCAGTTCGCGCTGGAACTCGTCGAAGCGGTGCACGCCGCGGGCGGCGTCGCGCACGATCAGCAGCGTCCACCAGTCGCCCACGACGTCGAGGGCCTGGGCGATGGAGCAGTCCGCGTCGTCGAGGTGCGTGCGCTGGGCCATGGGCACTCCTTATGTCCGTTGACCCGAGGTTGTCATGCTGACATAGCCCATTCCCAAAGGGAACTCACGGCGACGCGTACGACCGGCACATGAGACCGGTTCGCGACCGCGGGCCGTCGTTGGTTAGGTTTCGGGCATGACTGCTACGCGTACCACCGGCGCCGTCGCCGCCGGACTTGCCACCATCACCGCCGACGGCACCGTCCTCGACACCTGGTTCCCCGCCCCCCAGCTGATCGCCGAGCCCGGCCCGGCCGGCACCGAGCGCCTCACCGCCGAGCAGGCCGTGGAGCTGCTCGGGGCCACCGCGCCCAAGGCGATCCGCCAGGACGCGGTCCGCGGCGTCGAGGTCGTAGCGGTCCGCACCGTGATCGCCTCCCTGGAGGACAAGCCGCTGGACGCGCACGACGCGTACCTGCGCCTGCACCTGCTCAGCCACCGCCTGGTCAAGCCGCACGGCCAGAACCTGGACGGCGTCTTCGGCCTGCTGGCCAACGTCGCCTGGACCTCGCTCGGCCCGGTCGCGATCGACCAGGTCGAGACGGTCCGCCTGAACGCCCGCGCCGAGGGCCTGCACCTCCAGGTCACCTCGATCGACAAGTTCCCGCGGATGACTGACTACGTCGCCCCCAAGGGCGTGCGCATCGCCGACGCCGACCGGGTCCGCCTGGGCGCGCACCTCGCCGAGGGCACCACCGTCATGCACGAGGGCTTCGTCAACTTCAACGCCGGCACCCTCGGCACCTCCATGGTCGAGGGCCGGATCTCCGCGGGCGTCGTGGTCGGCGACGGCTCCGACATCGGCGGCGGCGCGTCCACCATGGGCACCCTGTCGGGCGGCGGCAAGCAGATCATCTCGATCGGCGAGCGCACCCTGATCGGCGCCGAGGCGGGCGTCGGCATCGCGCTGGGCGACGAGTGCGTCGTCGAGGCGGGCCTCTACGTGACCGCGGGCACCCGCGTCACCCTGCCGGACGGCCAGATCGTCAAGGCCCTGGAGCTCTCGGGCGCCAGCAACATCCTCTTCCGCCGCAACTCGGTCACCGGCGCCGTCGAGGCCCGCCCGTACAAGGCGGCCTGGGGCGGCCTGAACGAGGTCCTGCACAGCCACAACTGACCGGCCCCGGTCCGGTCTTGCAGGCGCCCTCCCACCCCGTCGGGGTGGGAGGGCGCCGTGCGTGGTGCGCCCCTCCCGCCCCGAGCGGGGGAGGGGCTGCGCGCACGCGGGTCAGTGCAGGGGGATGGTGCGGACCAGGCCGGCGAAGGCCTGCTGTTCCGCCTCGGTCAGTTCCACCGACTCCATCGGGTGGACGGAGGTGCCGCGCTGGGCGGGGATGACCGAGAGGCCTTCGAAGGCGCCTGGCTCCGGGTGGTGGAAGCGGCTGTCCCACAGCATGTGGCCGAGGCCGATCAGCCATACGACGGCGGCCACGAGCAGGACGGCGATGCCGATTTCCTGAGCGAGGGAGATGGAGGGGAACACGCGGTCCTCCAAAGGAGTGCTGGAGTGCGGTACAAGATCGGGCGTGGGGACACTCAACACCAGAACCGCCCGAATGGGTAGGGATGTGCTGAGCGTCACGCCAGGGCCAAAGGTCCCTTCCTCGGCTCCGGGGGTCCCGACCGCCGCCCGGCCGTCCCTTCCGGCTAGGGCAGCGGCAGCTTGAAGCCCTCGTGGCTCCGGGCCCAGCCCAGCCGCTCGTAGAAGCGGTGCGCGGCGGTGCGCCGCTTGTTGCTGGTGAGCTGCATCAGGCCGCAGCCGCGCTCGCGGGCCCGGTCCGCCGCCAGCTCCATCAGACGGGCCCCGAGCCCTGCGCCGCGCCGGTCCGCGCGGATCCGTACCGCCTCCACGAGGGCCCGCTCCCGGCCGCCCTGGCCGAGACCGGGGATGTACGTCAGCTGCAGGCAGCCGAGGAGGTCCCCGGCCTCCTCCAGGACCAGCATCTCGTTGCGCGGGTCCGCCTCGATCGCCGCGAAGGCCCGCTCGTGGGCCTCCGTGACCTCGGGGACTTCGGGCACCTCGGGGCTCTCCGTGCCGGCGGCCTCGTCCTGGGCGAGCAGGGCGAGTACGGCGGGCAGGTCCTGGCGGGTCGCGGTACGGAAGATCATGCCGCGATCATGCCAAAGGGGACGGCATGCCAAAGGGGCCGGGCGGCGGTGCGGCCCGGCCCCTTCGGCGCCGCCGCTACGGGCGGAAGCGCACGACCTGCGGGTCGTGGTCGCTGTTCTGGTCCGAGAACTCCGCGTTGATGTGCACGCTGTCGTACGTGAAGTGCTTGATGCCCGGGCTCGTCAGGATCTGGTCGAGGACCTGCGCGTTGCCCTGGAAGACGTAGGAGTAGCGTTCCGACCTCGGCAGCGACTTGATCGCCGCGTACAGGGCCCCGCCGTCCTCCAGCGCCTTCGTCGTGTTCGAGAACTCGAAGTCGTTGATGTCGCCGACCACGAGGACCGCGGCCTTCTTCTCCACCGCCAGGATGTCCTTGACGAAGCCGTTCACGGCCTGCGCCTGCAGCAGCCGCTTGGCCTCGGAGGAGCGCACCGGAGGCTGGATCGAGGAGGTCAGGCCCTGGTCGCCGCCCTTCGAACCGAAGTGGTTGGCGATCACGAAGACCGTCTTGCCGCGGAAGACGAACTCGCCGGCCAGCGGCTTGCGGCTGTCCGCCCACGCCGGGTTCGCCGGGTCGATCCGGCCGGGGGAGTGGGTCAGGGCGGCCTTGCCGTTCTGCTTCACCACGCCGGTCGCCGTGACGGCGTCGCCCGGGGCCCGCTCGGTGAAGGAGACCCGCGCCGGGTTGAAGAGGAACACCTGGCGGATGTTGCCGCCGGGCTCGCCGCCGTCCTTCTTGTCCTCCGGGTTGATGGTCCGCCACTGGTAGGCCGGGCCGCCCGCGGCCGTGATGGCCTGGGTGAACTTCGTCAGGGTGGCCTCGGCCGAGACCGTGCCGTCGTTCTTGGCGCCGTTGTCGTCCTGGATCTCCTCCAGGGCGAGGATGTCGGGGGAGGCGAGGTTCTCGACGACCGCCTTCGCCAGGTTGTCGAACTTCTCCTGCGGGTCGGTCGGGTCGAGGTTCTCGACGTTGTACGTGGCCACCGCGAGCTCGTTCGAGGCCTGGGCCCGGGTCTTCTCCGGGGCGATGCCGCCCGACGCGACCGTGCCGAGGGTGCGGGCCACCAGGGTGTAGCCGCCGAACTGGTTGAAGTCCAGCGGGCCTTCGGTGGTGCCGGTCAGCCTGTCGCCGACGTTGGCCACCGGGAACGGCTGCTGCGCGAGGGGCGCGAGCTGCTGGATCTGGAGGCGGCCGGTGTTCTGGGACTCGTACGAGCCGTAGACCGTGCCGCCGCGCTGGGCGCGGTTCTCCCAGCTCTTCACCGTCACCCACATCGCCGCGTACGGGTCGGTGGCGCCGACCACGCGCGAGGTGCCGATCGCGATGTTCATGCCCTCCAGGGACTCGTAGTAGTCCAGGGCGTAGCGGGAGGGCTCCAGGGTGAGGCCGTTGATGCTGCCGGCGGCGGCCGCGTCGCCCTCCGGGGCGTACGCGCAGGGGACCGAGTACGCGTCCACGGAGGCGGCCGCGGGCAGCGCGTTGCCGGAGGAGACCACGGTCACCACGGGCTTGGAGATCTGGGTGACCGACTGGTTGCCGGAGGAGACGCCGCCGGGGATGTACTCGCCGACCAGACCGGAGACCGTGACGGCGTCGCCGACCGCGACGGTCGGGACCGAGCTGGTGAAGACGAACACGCCCTCACTGGTGGCTTCGTCGGTGTCGGCGTCGGCCTCGGCCGACTGGATCCAGAAGCCGCGCGAACCGTACGTGCGCACGCCCGTGACGATGCCCGCCACATCGGTGACCTGCTTGCCGACCAGCGGGGATATCCGGGTGGTGCCCTGAATGTCGTGGATGCGTGTCGGATCGGCGGACGCGGCGCCTTCGGCCGCGTCGGCGGTGCCCGCGAGCAGGCCGGTGGCCAGCGCGGTGGCGACGAGGGCCGCGACGGCGGCGGAACGGGGATGCGAGGAGCGCATGGGCGGGAACTCCGGTGTGTGGAGGGGGAGGCAGGTATCTACGCGCGTCAATTTCCTTCGTGACCGGCAAAGTTGTCAAGCCCTACAGGGAATACGGAAGCTGACTGTGGGATGAACCAAAGGGGAGGGGCCGCCGGGCACGCCCGAAATGCGTCTACTCTGGGGCGCCGTGCGGTGCGTGGTCGCATGCCCGTGGCCCAAGGGCCCGAAGCCGCACCACCCGTAGCCGTGCGACCCGTAGCCGTACCACCAGAATCCGTACGACCCGAAGCCGTACGACCCGTGCCCGACCCGTGTTCGACCGATCCGTGCCCGCGAGGAGAACCGCCCCATGTCCGCAGACTCGCACCCCATGCTGCCGCCGGTACGGCTGCTCCCCGACGCGGAGCTGGCCCGCGAGGCCCTGGCCGCCCCGCTGTTCGCCCGCGCGGTGCGCCTCGCCCGCTGGGCGGGACCGGACACCCGCGTGGACACCGGCGGCGAGCTCGTCCCCGGGCAACTGCCCGAGGCCGTCGCCCTGCTGGGTCTCGACCCCGAGGACGAGGACTCCGCCGCCCACGCGAGCCAGGCCTGGCGGGTGGCCGTGGACACGGGCCTCGTCGACGTCACCGAACCGGAGGAGGACGGCTCCGCCGCCGGGGAAGCGGCCGGGGGCGACCGGGAGTTCGGCACCGCCGAGCCCGGCGAGGACCTGGCACTGGTGACCGGCGGAACCCCCGGCGACGTGCTCGACCTGTGGCTGGCGGCCCTGGACACCGTCCTCGCGGACGCGGCCGTGCCCGCCCTGGACGACCTCGTCGACGCCCTCGACGCGGGGGGCGAGATCGACTTCGACCAGCTCGACTGGAACCCGCGCCGCGAGGCCGACTTCCTCGACGGGGTCCTCGCCAACCTCTACCTGCTCGCCGTCGCCGAGGGCGGCACGGCCGACGGACCCGTGCCGCTCCCGGTGCTGGCCGCCTCGATGGTGGTGCCGGACGACATGGGCGACCCCACCGACGCCGTACTGGAGCAGGTCTCGGACGCGATGATGCGCCTCGACGACCAGTTCCGGCAGCTGGAGCCGATCGGGCTGGTCGAGTTCCGCCCCGTCGACGAGGCGCTGATGGCGGAGGCCGACGACGAGGAGCTGGCGGCGGGCGGCGCCGGCGCGCTTCCCGACGAGGAGGACGTCTCCCGGTACGGGCTCGTACGCCTGACCCCGCTCGGGCTGTACGGGATCCGGGCGCGCATGCTGGAGGCGGGCGTCCAGGCCCCGGCCGTCGGCGAGCTGGCCGGCAAGGGCGCGGACGTCCTGCTCGACGTGGTCTCCCACTACTCCGAGGCCGCCGCCCAGGCCGAGATCGAGCACTGGCTGGCCGGCCGCCCCGTACCCGGGGCCGTCACCGAGCTGCTCGCCGCCGCGCGCGGCGCCGACGCGGGCGGCCCGCTGCGCCGGCTGCGCTGTCAGCAGGCCCTCGCACCGGTCGGAGCCGAGGCCGAGCCCGCCGTCCGGTCGGTCCTGGACGACGCGGAGCTCGGCGGCCTCGCCCGGGTCTGGCTGGCCGAGCGCGGGGTGACCGACGTACCGGCGCCGGACGAGGAGATGGTGTTCTGGCTGACGGTCGACACGATCGCGGCGCAGCTCGCCACGGGCGGCGCAGCGGCCGGGGGAGCCGGGGGAGCCGGCGGCGGGGAGGAGGCCGAGGCGGAGCTGCCGCTCCTGATCGAATCGCTGACCGCCCACCACGCCGGGTTCTTCGACCAGGCCTGGCGGGTGGAGCACCCGGCGACGGCCCACGTGCTGGAGGCGATGGGGCGGCTGCACCCCGACAAGAAGGCCGCCAAGGAGGCCCGGAAGGCCGCGTTCAAGGCGCGTTCCCGGGGCGTGTGAGGCGGCGGTAACCAGCCGTTCCCGCACGGGAGTCGGCCAACGGGCGCGGCGGTCAAGGGGTCGATTCGTCTTCCGGGGTAGTTCAGTCGGCGTTCATGTGCGGGCGGGAGCGTGTGCGCCGACGACCGCACGACAGGCGCACCACCTCCCCACCCCTGGAGACCCGATGCCGCTCAGCCGCAGAGATTTCACCACCCGCACCGCACTCGCGGGTGCGGGAGTCGCGCTCACCGGAACGGTCGGAGCCCTCGCCACCGCCCCCGGCGCCCTCGCCGCGGACGAGGGCGCGCTGTCGGACGCCGACCGGGAAGCGGCTCAGGGCGACCACGGCCACGGCCGCGGCCCGGGCTACGGCCCGCTCGTGCCCGACCCGGCCGGCATCCTGGCCCTCCCCGCCGGATTCGCGTACCGCGTGATCACGCACAGCGGCGTCACCACCCTCGACTCGGGCGAGAGCACCCCGTCCAACCACGACGGCACCGCCGCCTTCGAGGGGCACCGGGGCGTCACCCTCCTCGTCAACAACCACGAGCTGAAGGGCCCCCGCACCAACTGGACGCACCCCGTCCCGCTCACCGAGGGCCTCGTCTACGACCCGGCCGCGGCGGGTGGCTGCACGGTCGTCGAGGTCCGGCGGGGCGGCGAGGTCGCCGAATGGGTGGGCATCGCCGGTACGTCGACCAACTGCGCGGGCGGCTCCACCCCCTGGGACACCTGGCTGACCTGCGAGGAGAACTCGGACCTCGCCGGCAAGAACGGCATGACCAAGGACCACGGCTACGTCTTCGAGGTCGACCCGCACGACCGCCGCGCCAACCGGGACCCGAAGCCGGTCAAGGCCTTCGGGCGCTACGACCACGAGGCCGTGGTCATCGACCCCCGGCAGGGCCACGCCTACCTCACCGAGGACGCCTCCAACCCCAACGGGCTGCTCTTCCGCTGGACCCCGCCGAGCGGCTTCCGCCACGGGCGCGGCAGGCTCCGTACGCTCGCCGACGACGCCGGTGTGCTGGCGGCCGCCAAGTGCTTCGACAGCTCCGGGCTGTTCGTCGACGACCTGTCGCGCGCGACGAGGATCGGGACCACCTACGGGGTGGACTGGGTGCCGGTCCCGGACCGCGACGCGCGCACCGTGGCGGTGCGCAAGCAGTTCGGCGAGGCGGCCGTGACCCGCGCGCGCAAGCTGGAGGGCATGTGGTGGGCCGACGGCGGCGCGTACTTCGTCTCCTCCTACGCCCGTGAGGAGAGCCCGGGCGCGGCCCACGACGGCCAGGTGTGGTTCTACGACCCCAAGCGGCGCACGGTGCGACTGCAGGTCCTGCTCGGGGTGAACGCCGATCCGTCGGTGGAGGGCGGCTACGACGGCCCGGACAACATCACGGTCTCCCCGTACGGCGGTCTGATCATCGCCGAGGACGGCTCGGGGCTGCAGCACCTCTTCGGCGCGACCGAGTCGGGGCGCACGTACCCGCTGGCCCGCAACGAGATGAACCTGGGGACGGCCGAGGAGCCGGAGTACTCGGAGTTCGCCGGCATCTGCTTCTCGCCGGACGGGCGGACGCTGTTCGCCAGCATCCAGGACCCGGGCATCATGCTGGCCATCACGGGACCCTGGCGGCGCCGGCGCTGATCCGGTCGCGGAGCGGCGGACATGAGAAGAGCCGCCGGGCCCTCGGGCCCGGCGGCTCTTTCCGTCGTCTCTGTCTGTCGCTTTTCGTCTACTGAGCTTCGGCGCGGCTGGCCGCGGCCCACTCTTCGAGGAGGAACTCGTACGCCTCGGAGGGCCACTCGCCGTCCACCCGGCTCTCGACGAGCTGCCGGATCGCCTCGTTCGCCTCGGCGGCGGACGGGCGCGCGGGGCCCGCGGGCTGGAGTGTCTGGTGCATGCTTCCAAGGCTACGGGCGGGCACTGACAGCCACCTCCGTATTAAGGGTGGAACAGATCACCTGCGGAGGGCGTCCGTCGCTCCATGTGCCCGCCCACCTGCTCAGAGTGCCTGCGCGGCCGGCTTGACCATGCCCCGCACTGTGCGCGACTTCACAAACTCGCCCATGGCCGTCATCTCCCATTCGCCGGAGAACTGCTTGATCAGCTTGGCCATCATCACGCCGGTCTGCGGCTCGGCGCTGGTGAGGTCGAAGCGGACCAGCTCCTCGTTGGTCGCGGCGTCGATGAGGCGGCAGTAGGCCTTGGCCACCTCGGTGAACTTCTGGCCGGAGAAGGAGTTGACCGTGAAGACCAGGCCCGTCGCGTCCGCGGGCAGCCGGCCCAGGTCCACGACGATCACCTCGTCGTCGCCCGCGCCCTCGCCGGTGAGGTTGTCACCGGAGTGCTTGATGGAGCCGCCGAGGATGGACAGCTTGCCGAAGTAGCAGCTGTCGAGGTGGTTGCGCTGCGGGCCGTACGCGATGACCGAGGCGTCCAGGTCGATGTCCCGGCCGCGGAAGGCGGGCTCCCAGCCGAGGCCCATCTTGACCTGGGAGAGCAGCGGGCGGCCGCCCTTGACCAGGGACACGGTCTGGTTCTTCTGGAGGCTGACCCGGCCCTTGTCCAGGTTGATCTTCCCGGCGCCGGGGGCGGGGGTCGGGACCGGTGCGGGGGCGACCGGGGCGGGTGCCGGGGTCGTGCCGGGCGCGCCGCTGGTGAGCCAGGGGGAGGCCGCGTACGTGGGCGGCGCCGGGGGAGCCGGGGGCGCGGGCGGGGCGGGCGTGGCCACGGGGGCCGGGGCGGCGGCCGCCGGAGCCGGCTCGTCCTCGACCGAGACCCCGAAGTCGGTCGCGATGCCGGCGAGGCCGTTCGCGTACCCCTGGCCGACCGCGCGCACCTTCCACGCGCCGCTGCGCTGGTAGACCTCGACGACCACCAGGGCGGTCTCCGTGGCGAGCTGCGGCGGGGTGAAGGTGGAGATCACCGCTCCGCTGCCGGCGTCCCGCACGGTGGCGGTGGGCTCGATGCCCTGGAAGGACTGACCCGCGGCGTCGGGGCTGGCGGTGATGACGATCCGCTCGATGCCCGGCGGGACCGCACCGGTGTCCACGGTGATCGAGTCCGGTGCCGTGCCGCCGCCCGAACGGTAGGTGACACCAGGGCCGGACGGCTGGTTGAAGAAGATGAAGTCGGCGTCGGAGCGCACCTTGCCGTCGGCGGCGAGGAGCAGCGCGGAAACGTCGAGCCGCACCGGGGCAGCCACGTCCACCGTCACGCGGACGGCATTGAGCGGCAGGTTGGAACCAGGGGTCATAGCGGTCATGCCGGGAGAACGACCGAGGTGGCTTTGCCGTTCCCTTGCTTTCACCCGGTTTCCCCGTTCTTCACTCCCGCCTCCCCCGTGCCTCAGACGCGGCCGCGGTTGCGGGGGTGGTTCCTGGCCGTCCGCTCGTTGCCGAACTTGTACGAGCCGGTCCAGCGCGCCATCACGAGCTGCGCGTCACCGGCCTCGACCTCGGCGAGGAAGGCGGCGGCCCGCCCGCCCCGGAGGGTGGCCGCGGACCGGCCCTGATGGGTGATGACGACGCTCTGGTCGCCGCGCTGTTCGTACGAGAATCCGTGAGGTCTGGGCATGGGGCCGAGCGTGCCGTCCCCGGGCGGTGGACCGCAACGCAATATGCGCCTCGCGATGCGGTCTCAGCCGTGCCGAGTAAGATCCTTTTTGCGGTGTTTTCGTGCGCTATGGAAGAGGTCTTGCTCATGCCTGCTGGTGCAGCTCTCACAGCCGAATCGATCGGCCCGGTGGACGTCGCCGTGGTCGCCTTCGACGGCAACCGGTTCAACGGCGACGTGGCCCCCGCCCTGCGCGAGCTCCAGGAGAGCGGAGTGGTGCGCATCCTCGACCTCACGTTCGTCCGCAAGGAGCGGGACGGCGCGGTGTCCGTGGTGGAGCTCGCCGACTCCGAGGTGGCCGCTCAGTTCGAGCGGGTCCTCGGCGAGGAGTTCGACCTGCTGAGCGACGAGGACCTGGAGACCGTCGCGCAGGGCCTGGCCCCGGACTCCTCCGCGCTCGTGGTGGTGTGGGAGAACGCCTGGGCCACGCGGCTGGCTTCGGCGCTGCGGGGGTCCGGAGGAGAGGTGCTCTTCATGGAGCGCATTCCACGGGACAGCGTGGAACGCGCCGTCGCCGCACTGGACGAGAAGTAGGGGAGGACGGTCATGCCTCGACGTTTCGGGCGCCCCGGTCTGCTGGGCGCGATGGCCCGTACCGCAGTGGTGGCGGGTACGGCCACCGCGGTCTCCGGCCGGGTTCAGCGCAGGCAGGCCGAGCGCGGCATGCAGCAGCAGGCGGCTGCCGATGCCGAACAGCAGGCCCTCGTCGACCAGGCGGCGGCCCAGGCGGCCGCGCAGCAGCAGGCCTGGCAGGCCCAGCAGGTGCAGCAGGCACCGCCGCCCGCCGCGGCGCCGGCTCCCGCGGTGGACAGGGTCGGCCAGCTCACCGCGCTGGCCGAGCTGAAGGCCCAGGGCCTGCTCACCGACGAGGAGTTCGCGGCGGAGAAGGCCCGGGTCCTGAGCGGCTGACCCCGCCGCCGCCCCGCCTGGCCGCCCCCCTAGCCTCCCGTGACCCGTCGCGGGAGGTTCAGGGGGTTGGCCTCGCGGAGTTCCGCCGGGAGCAGGGCGTCCGGCACCGACTGGTAGGCCACCGGGCGCAGCCAGCGCTCGATCGCCGTGCCGCCGACCGAGGTGGAGTGGGAGGTCGCCGCCGGGTAGGGGCCTCCGTGGTGCTGGGCCGGGGCCACCGCCACACCGGTCGGCCAGCCGTTGACCACGACCCGGCCCGCCAGCGTCGTGACCTGGGAGATCAGCTCCGCCGCCGGACCCGGGCCGCCGTCCGCCTCGGCGGCCGACAGCTGCAGGGTCGCGGTGAGGTTCCCGGGGAGCCGCCCGAGCACGGCGGAGGCCTCGTCCTGGCCGGCGTACCGGGCCAGCACGGTGACGGGGCCGAAGCACTCCTCCAGGAGCACCTCGTAGGGCCCGCCCTCCAGCAGGGTCCGCGCCGGGACGCTCAGGTAGCCCGCGCCGACGGTGTGCTCGCCGCCCGCGCCGGGTGCCACGGGTGCGTCGACCCCGGGGAGTGCGGCGCGTTCGAGGACCCCGGCGACGAAGTTCTCCCGCATCCGGTGGTCGAGGAGCACCCCGGGCCCGGTCTCCCCGAGCGCCTTCGTCAGCGCACCCGCGAGCCGGTCCCCGTCCGCGCCCTCGGGTACGAGGACCAGGCCCGGCTTGACGCAGAACTGGCCGACGCCGAGCGTGACCGAGCCGGCCAGCCCGCCGCCGATCTCTTCGGCGCGCTCGGCGGCGGCCGCCGGGGTGACCACGACCGGGTTCAGCGAGCCCAGTTCCCCGTGGAAGGGGATCGGCACGGGCCGCGCGGCGGCGGCGTCGAACAGGGCCCGCCCGCCCCGGATGGACCCGGTGAACCCGGCGGCGGTGACCAGCGGGTGCCGGATCAGCTCCAGGCCCGCGTCGAACCCGTGGACCACGGCGACGACCTCGGCGGGCAGCCCGGCGGCGACGGCCGCCCGGCGCAGCAGCGAGGCGCACAGCTCGGAGGTGGCCGGGTGGTCGGGGTGCGCCTTGACCACGACCGGGCAGCCCGCGGCCAGCGCGCTGGCGGTGTCCCCGCCGGGCACGGAGAAGGCGAGGGGGAAGTTGGAGGCGGCGTAGACCGCGACCACGCCCAGCGGCACCTTGTAGCGGCGCAGCTCGGGGCGGGGCGGGGCGGTGGTGGGGTCGGCGCGGTCGATGCGGATGTCGAGGTAGGAGCCCTCGTCCACGGCGTCGGCGAAGGCGCGGAACTGGCCCGTGGTGCGGGCGAGCTCGCCGGTGAGCCGGCCGGGGCCGAGCGCCGTCTCGGCGTCGGCGGCCTCGACGACCTGGGCGGCGGCCCCGTCGAGCAGATCGGCGGCGGCGCGCAGGAAGGCGGAACGCCTCCCGGCGTCGGCCAGCGAGCCGCGGGCGGCGTGGGCCGCGCGCACGGCTTCGTCCACCTCCCGGGGTGTGGCCTCCACCGCAACCTGCTCGCGGTGCTTCCCGGTGCGGGGGTCCACACTCCAGACTGGTGTTGCTGCCATGGCGAACTGCCTCCTGGATCTACGCTGACCCGCGCGGATGCGTTCAGTATTCTGAACGCCGTTCCGTTGGATGAATGATCACATCCACCGTGGACTCTATTTCCGCGTCTTCCGGGTTGACAAGAGACAGATGAGAGACAGAGGGGCACGAAGGCGGATGACCACCACAGCTGAGTCGGGGGGCTCGGGCGCACCGGCGGCCGTCAAGTCGGCGGTACGCACGGTCCTGTTGCTGGAACACTTCGCTTCCCGGCCGGGGCTGCACAGCCTGGCCGACATCCAGAGCGACCTGTCCCTGCCCAAATCAAGCCTCTACATGCTGCTGCGCACCCTGGTGAACCTGGGGTGGGTGGAGACGGACGCGACGGGCACGCGGTACGGCATCGGCGTACGGGCGCTGCTCGTCGGCAGCTCGTACATCGACGGGGACGAGGTGGTGGCGGCCGCGCGCCCCACCCTGGACCGGCTCTCCGACGACACGACGGAGACCATCCACCTCGCCCGCCTGGACGGGACGAGCGTGGTCTACCTGGCGACCCGGCAGTCCCAGCACTACCTGCGGCCCTTCACCCGCGTCGGGCGGCGGCTGCCGGTGCACTCGACGGCGCTCGGCAAGGCACTGCTGGCCACGCACACGGACGACGAGGTGCGCGCACTGCTGCCGCGCCGGCTCGAAGCCGTCACCGAGCACACCATCACCGACCGGGACCGGCTCATCGAGGACCTGGCACTGGTACGGGAGCAGGGGTACGCGGTGGACCGCGAGGAGAACACGCTCGGACTGCGCTGCTTCGGAGTGGCGGTGCCGTACCGGACGCCGGCGCGGGACGCGGTGAGCTGCTCGGTACCGGTGGCGCGGCTGACGCCGGAGCACGAACGGGACATCAGGGCGGCGCTGTTCGCGGCGCGCGACCGGCTGTCGGTGGTGACGCGGCGGATGTAGCGGCGGGGCATCCGGGGGGCGGTGCGGTGGAGGGCCTGGTTCCTCCCCCGGGTGGGGGAGGCGGTTCCCCTTCAAGGGGGAGGTGGCGGGGGCGCGGAACCGGGACCGTTGAGTCATGACCACACGAGCGGTTCGACAGAGTGACACGGCGTACGACACGAAGCCGTCGGCCCCCGCGCTGGGGACCGGGCACAAGATCCTGCGGGCAGTGGCCCTGGCCTCCGCCGTCCCGTACCTGGCGATGAAGGCCGCCTGGCTGGGCGGGAGCCGGATCGGCATACCGGATGGCAGCGTGCTCCTGGAGCACGGGCTGTTCTTCGCCGTGGCGAACGCGGTCACGCTGGTCATGGACGCCACCGTGATCCTGCTCGTGCTGGTGCTCACCCGCCCGTGGGGCATGCGGGTGCCGTCGTGGCCGCTGGTCGTCCCGGCCTTCGTCGCGACCGGGCTGCTGATCCCGATTTTCACTGGGTTCCCGGGCCAGATCGCCGTCAAGGCGCTGGGCATGGGGGCGGACGAGGCGGCTCAGGCGGCTCAGGAGCCCTTCCTCGACCCGTGGGTGTTCAACATCGTCTACATCGGCTTCATGCTTCAAGGACTCGCTCTGGCCGGGCTGTTCGTGCCCTATGCGCGGGAGCGCTGGGGCACGCTCTGGCAGGGCGTGCTGGGGAAGGGGCTCCCGTCGTCCACGGGGGTGGTGGCGGGAGCCTCGGCGGTACTGGGCCTGGCCGTGGCCGCGGTGCAGCTGTACTGGGCGTTCGGAGGCACGGCCGGGCTGAGCGCGAATCAGATCGCGGTGTACTCCGCGGAGACGGGCGTGGTCAACGCGGTCCACGCGATGTGCGCCCTCGTGGCCGTCGCCGGGGTGCTGCTGCTGGCCAGGGGCGGGCAGCGGGCGGCGCGTTGGCCGCTGGTCCTCGCGTGGACCGGGTCGGCGGCGGCGCTGAGCTGGGGCGCGTGGCTGCTGATCGCCGTGCTGGGCCCGGACCCCGATGGCGAACAGCCTTCCGCGATACTCCACTTGGCCTACGCTGGCCAGATGATCACCGGAATACTCGGCGCCGTCGTCCTCACCCGGTTCCTCGCCTCCCGCCGCACGGTGTGACGCGGGTGGGGCCGACGGCGAGGGGGAGGGCCGGCCCGAGCCGGCTGCTGGGGGCGCGGGCCCGGCTGCGGTGGGTGCACCTGATACTCGGCGGGGCCCTGCTGATGCCGTACTTCCTGCTCACGCAGGTGGTGGTCGGAGCCCTCGGTGGCGGGAGCGACGCACGTACCTCGCTGCTGCTCAACTTCGCCGCCTATGCCCTGGCCCTGCCGATCGTCGCCGTGAGCGGACTGTTCGGACTGGTCCGGCCGATGTCGGTGGCCGCGGTGCGGGCCATGTGCGCGGTGCCGGGAGAGGGGCTGGCCGAAGGGCCGGCCCGGAGCTGGGCGGCCCGGGGGCGGGCCTCGGTCTGGTGGACCCTGCACCTGGGGGTCGGCGCCCTGGTCAGCGGGATGAGCCTGGCGGTACCGCCCATGGCGGTGGTGCTGCTCGCCCTGCCGTTCGTGGGCGCGCTGCGGAAGCTGCCGGTCGGGCTCGGCCCGGTCGACGCACAGGCCCAGCCGTACCTGGCCCCCCTGCTCGGGATCGGGCTGCTGGCCGGGCTCGTCCTGTGCGCCGCGGCGGCGGGGGCGCTGCTGGCCCGGCTGGCGCCCGTGCTGCTGGGGCCGACGGCGGCGGACCGGCTGGCGGCCGCCGAGGAGCGCGCGGCGGACCTGGCGGTCCGCAACCGGCTGGCCCGGGAGCTGCACGACGCCGTCGGGCACGCCCTGAGCGCGGTCACCCTCCAGGCGGGCGCCGCCCGCCGGGTGCTCGACAGCGACCCCGGCTTCGTCCGGGAGGCGCTGGCCGCGATCGAGGAGACCACCCGGCGCACGGTGGGGGAGCTGGACGCCGTGCTCGGCCTGCTGCGCGAGGGCGACGGGGCCGGCGACGCTGCGGGCCCCGGGGGCGCCGGACCGCTCGCCGCCCCGACGCTCGCGGCCGACCTCGACGGGCTGCTGGCCCGCAGCCGGGCCTCGGGGACCCCGATCACCACCCGCCAGGACCCGGGACCGGCCGGCGACTGGGGGCGGCTTCCGGCGATCGCCTCCCGTGAGGCGTACCGGATCGTGCAGGAGGGGCTGAGCAACGCACTGCGGCACGGGACGGGCCCGGTCGATCTGCGGATCCTCGTACGGGAACGCGGGGAACCGGGGGAACCGGGAGACCGGGGCGCATCGGGTGGGCATCAGGAACTGGAGATCATCATGACGAACGATCCGGCGGACGCTCCGCCGGCCCGCACCACCGGGGGCCGGGGGCTGCGCGGCGCCGCCGAGCGGGCCGCGCTGCTCGGCGGGCGGGTCGAGGCCGGCCCGCACGGGGGCCGCTGGCGGCTGCGGGCCGTCCTCCCGCTCGGCGGGGGCGCCCGGTGACCCGGCCGCCGCTGCGGGTGGTCGTGGCCGATGACGAGCGGATGGTCCGGACGGCCCTGCGGGTCATCCTCGACGCCGAGCCCGACATGGAGGTCGTCGGGGAGGCGGCGACCGGAGCCGAGGCGGTGGCCGTGGTCCGGGCGCTCGCCCCGGACGTGGTGCTGATGGACGTGCGGATGCCGGAGATCGACGGCATCCGGGCCACCGAGCGGATCCTCGCCACCATGGCCGGGCCGCCCCGGGTCGTGGTGGTCACCACCTTCGAGAACGACGCCTACGTGTACGACGCGCTGCGCGCGGGAGCCTCCGGCTTCCTCCTCAAGCGGGCCGACCCCGACGAGCTGGTTGCCGCGGTGCGGCTCGTGGCGCGCGGGGACTCGCTGCTCTTCCCGGCGGCGGTCCGTTCCCTGGCCGCCGCCCATACCCCGCCGGGGGCCGCTCCGGCCGCCGCGCCCTGGGTCGCGCGACTCACGGAGCGGGAGGCCGACGTGCTGCGCCTGATGGCCACCGGGCTCTCCAACCAGGAGGTGGGGGAGCGGCTCGGAGTCGGCCCGCAGACGGTCAAGACGCACGTGGCGGCGGTGCTGGCCAAGACCGGCTCCCGGGACCGGACCCAGGCGGTCATCGCGGCGTACGAGGGAGGGTTCCCCATGAAGAAAGGCTGAGAACTCCGCCACAATCGGGGCAGAGCGGAACGGCTGGGGCGGCTGGGGCGTCCTTCTGGGGGATGAACAAGACGATCAGGCGTGCGTCGGTCTTCTGTCTGCTTCTGGTGCTGGCCCTCTTGGTGCGGGTCACCTGGGTGCAGGCGTACCAAGGCCAGGCCCTCGCAGACAACGACAACAACCGGCGCAACCTCATCGGGAAGTACGAGAACCCGCTGGGGAACATCATCGTGGGCGGGGAGGCGATCACCGGCTCCCAGGACACCGGCGGGAAGGACTTCCGGTACAAGCGGACCTACACCGACGGACCGCTGTACGCGCCGATCACCGGCTACAGCTCCCAGGCCTTCGGGTCGACCATGTTGGAGGGCATCTACAAGAACATCCTCAACGGCTCCGACAACCGGCTCAAGACGATGATGGACACGCTCACCGACAAGCGGGCCGCCCCCGGCAACGTCCTCACCACGATCGACAAGAACGTCCAGAAGGCGGGCTGGGACGCGCTCCAGGGCAAGCAGGGCTCGGCCGTGGCGATCGACCCGGCCACCGGCGAGATCCTGGCCATCGTGAACAACCCGTCCTTCGACCCGGGCAGCATCTCCGGCGCGGGCACCGCGGAGCAGAAGGCGTGGGACGCGCTCAACGCCGACGGCGGCAAGGCCATGGTGAACACGGCGCTGCGCAACCCGCAGGCGCCCGGCTCCACCTTCAAGCTGGTCACCCTGGCGGCGGCCATCGAGAACGGCCTGGTCACGAACATCGACACGCCGACCTCCGTGCCCGGCGACTACACGATCCCCGGGACCAAGATCAAGCTCAGGAGCGAGGTCACCGACGCGCAGTGCAACAACGTCAGCCCCCGCACTGCGCTCAAGCTCTCCTGCAACAACGTCTTCGCCGACTTCGCGCACAAGCTGGGCCAGGACAAGATGCGGGCGATGGCGGAGAAGCTGGGCTTCAACGTGGTGCAGAAGCTGCCCGTCTGGACCGACCCCGCGAGCAAGTACCCGACGAAGAAGATGTCCGTCGACCAGGTCGCGCAGACCGGTATCGGCCAGTTCGACGTCCAGGCCACCCCGCTCCAGATGGCGATGGTGAGCGCCGCGATCGAGAACGGCGGCAAGCTCGTCGCCCCGCACGAGGTCTCCGAGGTCACCGACTCCAACGGCAACGTGCTGGAGAGCTTCAAGAACCCGAAGTCCACGCAGGTGATGAGCGGTAAGACCGCCTCGATGCTGCAGGACGCCATGAGGACGGTCGCCACCGAGGGCGGCGGCCGGAACGTCCAGATCCCCGGTGTCGAATCGGGCGCCAAGACCGGTACCGCCCAGCGCGGCGTGGACAACAGCCTGCCGCCGCTCGCCTGGTACACCACGTACGGCAAGGCGGGCGGCAAGCAGATCGCCGTCGCCGTGGTGATCGTCGGGTCCGACACCGACCGCTCCGAGATCGCCGGCGGCAAGCTCGCCGCTCCCGTCGCGCAGAAGATGATGGAGGCGTGGCTGAAGAAGTAGCCCCGCCGGGCACGCGGGACGCACGGGAGCCGCGGGAGGAGCGCGCCGGGAACCGCGGGGGTTCCCGGCGCGTTTCCCCCTCCATGATCAGAGCCGCGCGCCCCGCCGATCTCGACGCCATCGCAGCCCTCCACACCCGCGCCCGCGCCACCTACTACCAGGGCCGGATCCCGGAGGAGGCCTTCAGCGGCGGGGCGGAGCTCGCGCGGACCCGCGAGGGCTGGTCCCGGGCGGTCGCCCGGCCCGGGGACGCCGGCGCGGTGCTCTGCGCCGAGCGGGACGGAGAGCTCACCGGGGTGGCGGCCTTCAGCACCACCGGCGGCGGGACCACCCTCACCCAGCTGCACGTGGACCCCGCGCACTGGCGCCGGGGCACGGGGGCGGCCCTGCACGCCGCCTGCCTGGACGCCTGGCGCCGGGCGGGCGTCCGCAAGGTCCGACTGGAGGTCTACGAGCACAACCTGCGCGCCCAGGCCTTCTACGCCACCCACGGCTGGCTCCCGGAACCCGCCGGAACCCGGACCGCGGGCTCGCACCGCGTCCTGTGGCTCGCGGTGGGGGACCCGTCCGGGGAATGAGACGGGCCCCCGGATGGTTGAAGGCGGAACAGTCGATTCCGTAGAGGGAATCCACAGAGGGAAGCAGAGGGAACAGGGAACATGCGCGTCGAGATCTGGAGCGACATCGCCTGCCCGTGGTGCTACATCGGCAAGGCCCGGTTCGCCAAGGCGCTGGCCGGCTTCGCGCACCGCGAGGAGGTCGAGGTGGTCCACCGCTCCTTCGAGCTCGACCCGAACGGCCCCAAGGGCCAGGTGGCGCCCGTCCTGGAGATGCTGGCCAAGAAGTACGGCCGCACCCTCGACGAGGCCCGCGCCATGGAGGAGCACGTCGCCGCGAGCGCCCGCTCCGAGGGGCTGACGTACCGGACCGAGGGCCGTGACCACGGCAACACCTTCGACATCCACCGCCTGCTGCACCTGGCCGCGACCCGCGGCCGCCAGGAAGAGCTGCTCGACCTCGCCTACCGCGCCAACTTCGGCGAGGAGCGCTCCGTCTTCGAACCCGAGGTCCTGGTCGCCCTCGCGGTGGAGGCCGGACTGGACGAGGCGGAGGCCCGCGCGGTGCTGGCCGACGAGTCCGCGTACGCCGCCGAGGTGCGGGAGGACGAGCGCGAAGCGGCCGAACTGGGCGCCAACGCCGTGCCGTTCTTCGTGCTCGACCGCCGCTACGGGATCTCCGGCGGGCAGCCCGCCGAGGTGTTCGCGCAGGCGCTGGAGCAGGCCTGGGCCGGCCGCGAGGTCACCTCGCCCGCCGCCCCCGAGGGCGAGGCGTGCGAGCCCGACGGAGCGTGCGCGGTACCGACCCCGTAAGGATGCGCCCCGGGCCGGCCGACCGGACCTGCCCAAGGCCCGGCCCGGCCTGTCACGGCCCGGCCCGGCTAGGCCCGGCTCCGGCTCAGGCGGTGGGCAGGGCCGCCGACCAGGCCGAGTCCGCCGCCGCGAGGGCTCCGGCCGGGTCCAGCGACAGGGCCCCTGCCAGGGCCGTCAGGCAGGCGCCGACGGTGTCCCGGGAGGCCGCCGTGCCGTAGTGGTTGACCCGGACCATCTCCCGGGCCAGCGCGCCGCCGCCCGCCGCGAGGGGGGCCGCCGGATCCGCCGCGAGGGCCTTCGCCACCACCAGGGAGGCCTCCGGCACCCGGAGGGTGGTGGCCACCGGGGCCGCCGCCGCGTCCAGGCCGACGTACGGGGCGATGCCCAGCGCCACCGCACCCGCGCGGGTCGCCGCCGCCGCGGCCGCGTGGCGGGCCGTCACCGACGGCAGGCCCTCCGCCGCGATGCGGTCGAGGCAGGCCTCCAGCGCCAGCATCTCCAGCTGCGCCGGCGCGTGCGGCAGCGCCGTGCGGCCGCCGTCGATCCAGCGCTCCTTCCAGTCCAGCAGGGAGAGGTAGGAGCGGCGCGGCGCCGAGGCGTTCTCCGCGAAGCGGGCCCAGGCGCGGTCCGAGACCGACACCGCCGAGACCCCCGCCGGTCCGCCCATGGCCTTCTGCGCGCCGATCACGCACAGGTCCACGCCCCACGCGTCCGGCAGCAGCGGCTCCGCGCCCACCGAGGCCACCGCGTCCAGCATGAACAGTGCCCCGTGGGCCCGTACGGCCTCGCCGATCTCCGCCACCGGGTTGGTGTTCCCGGTGGCCGCCTCCGCGTGGACCAGGGAGACGAAGTCGATCTCCGGGTGCTCCGACAGGGCCCGGTCCACCTGGGCTCCGGACACGGCGGTGTCGAAGGGGACCTCCAGGTCCACGACGTGCGCCCCGCAGTCGCGCAGCCAGTTGCCGAAGGTGGTCCCGTAGGGGCCGGTCACCACGTTCAGCGCGGTCGAACCGGGCCGTGCGCCCGAGCGGATGCACCCCTCCAGCGGCAGTAGCGCCTCGCCCTGGGTGATCACCACGTCGGCCCGGGTCCCGAGCAGCTCCGCCACCCCCCGCTCGATCGACGCGAAGCGCGCGGCGGTCAGGGGCGGGAGGTCCAGGAGGGGGTGGTTCACGGCGCCGCTCTCTTCGTTCTCTCGGTCCGGGCTCGTTCTCCCGGTCCGGGGCGTTCGTCCGGAATGCTCCGGACCGGTCTGGAGAGCCTACCGAGCCCCCACATAGAGTGCCGCCATGAGCGACGAGGTCAATGGAGACAACGTGAGCCCGGGGACGCTGCACGTGAAGGGCCGGGTGCTGGTCGGGCCCGACGAGGTCCGTGACGAGCTCTGGGTGGTCGGCGGCCGGATCTCCTACGAGCGCCCGCGCGGCGCCCGCGAGGTCACCGAGGTCGCCGGATGGGTCCTGCCCGGGCTGGTCGACGCGCACTGCCACGTGGGGCTCGACGCCCACGGACCGGTGGATGCGGACACCGCCGAACGGCAGGCCCTGACCGACCGGGACGCCGGCACCCTCCTCATCCGCGATGCCGGATCCCCGTCCGACACCCGCTGGATCGACGACCGCGAGGACCTGCCGAAGATCATCCGGGCGGGCCGGCACATCGCACGGACCCGCCGCTACATCCGCAACTTCGCCCACGAGATCGAGCCCGCCGACCTCGTCGCGTACGTGGGCCGCGAGGCGCAGCGGGGCGACGGCTGGGTCAAGCTGGTCGGGGACTGGATCGACCGCGAGGTGGGGGACCTGACCGCCTGCTGGCCGCGGGCCGAGGTCGAGGCTGCCATCGCCGAGGCCCACCGCCTCGGGGCGCGGGTCACCGCGCACTGTTTCGCCGAGGACTCCCTGCGGGACCTGGTCGAGGCGGGCATCGACTGCGTCGAGCACGCCACGGGGCTCACCGAGGACACCATCCCGCTGTTCGCGGAGCGGGGGGTGGCCATCGTCCCGACCCTCGTGAACATCGCGACCTTCCCGAAGATGGCGGCGGGCGGCGAGGCCAAGTTCCCGCGCTGGTCGGCGCACATGCGCAGGCTGCACGAGCGGCGCTACGACACCGTCCGCGCCGCCCACGACGCGGGCATCGGGGTCTACGTCGGCACGGACGCGGGGGGTTCCCTCCCGCACGGCCTGGTCGCGGCCGAGGTCGGCGAGCTCGTCAAGGCCGGGATCCCGCCGCTGGAGGCCCTCTCGGCGACGGCCTGGGGGGCGCGCGAGTGGCTCGGCAGGCCCGGCCTGACCGAGGGGGCGCCGGCCGACCTCGTGGTCTACGGGACCGATCCGCGGGCCGACGTACGGGCGCTGGCGCAACCGCTGCGGGTGGTGGTGAACGGCAGGGTGGTGGCCTGAGGCCTTACGGACGACACGGCGGGCGGCGTCGGCCCCGTCAGGCGCCCACCGGCAGCAGCCCGTTGATCGCGGCGACGGCGGCCTGCGGTTCGTCGGCGTGGCAGCGGACCGTACGCACCTCCGTGCGCCGCCCCAGCAGGCTCACGGCGGTGACGGGCCGGGTCAGCTCGATGGTGACCGAGGTCTGTGACGCGACGGCCACGTCGAGCACGCCGTCCTCGGCCTTGTTCGCGTCCGGGAAGCGGAGGTCGTAGCGGGCGGAAGCGATCGCTTCCAGGGGTATCCGGAGGTCGAGCCGAGCACCGCGCCGCACCCGCAGTCCGCCCGGCCCGACGACGTGCGGGCGCGTGACGGCGGCCGCGTGCAGCCCCAGGACCAGAAGCACCGTGTAGAGGTCGAGGACCAGCATGACCAGGTGGGGGACCGGGTGTTCGGCGAGCATGAAGGACACCCCGACCGTCTCGACCAGGAAGAAGAAGGCCAGCCCGTACGAGGTCGACGCCTGAGCACGCGCGTACCCGACGGCGATGTCCCCGTCCCCGACCCCGTGCGGGCGCCGGACGACCCACAGCCCGAGGCTCGTCATCCACCGCCCCTCGTGTGCCGCCAGCCGTCGCGTCTTCGTGATGAATGCCCCGCTCCCCATGCGCCTCAGTCAATCAGAGCGGCGGGTGCGGGAGTTGACGGGGCGTGACGTCGGCGGCCGTGTGGTCGTTGTGTATGCCGTGCGCGGTCCGGGGTGGCCCGGACTTCCGGGGTGGGAGGGAACTCCCGTTCCGGATGAGGCGTATGTAATCGAACCTATGCCTGGAAACCACCCTTTGGGGTGAACTCACGCCTGGTTCACCCCCGTTCACTCTCAGTGCGTAAAGATTCCGGGGTCGAGGCCGTCGGCGCGCGCAATGTCCCCCATTGGCGGCGCGACGGCTCCCATCTCCCTGGGGGTTCCACCACCTTGAACAGCAACACCTTCCGCATGCCCGTGGCCGCGCTCGTCGCCACGGGAGCGGTTGCCCTGCTCGCCGCCCCGCCCGCCTTCGCCACCGGCTCCGCCGGCTCCACCGGCTCCCACCCGGGCGGGGGCAAGGCCAGCGCCGTGGTCCTGCGCACCACGCTGGACGTGGGCCTGCTCAACAAGACCGTGCACGTCCCGCTGAACGCGACCCTCAACGAGGTCAGCGCCCCGGCCGACGCCGCGAAGACGGCGCTGACCGTCACCCTCGACGGGGTCGAGGGCGGAGCGCCGGTGAGCGTCCTGCGCGCCGACGTCGCCACCTCCAAGGCCACCGTCGACGACGGCCGCGCCGCGGCGGAGGCGAACCTCGCCAAGGCCCGGGTGCACGTCCCGGGGCTGCCCCTGCTGTCCGTGATCGAGGTGGAGAAGGTCAGCTCCAAGGCCGTCTGCGAGGCGGGCAAGAAGCCGGTCGCGAGCTCCAACGTCCTGGGGACGGTGACCGTCCTGGGCAAGAAGGTCACCCTCTCGGCGGGCGGCCCCACCAAGGTGGAGGTCCCCAAGGTCGGCCTGGTGGGCCTGGAGCTCTCCGCCGACCGGACCACCTCCACCACGGCCGCCGCGACCGCGCTGCGGCTCAAGGTGTCCGTGAACCCCCTCGACCTGAACGTGGCCGAGGTGGACGGCGAGATCGTGCTCGCCGAGGCCCGCTGCGAGTCCCCCGCCGCCCCCGCCCCCAGCGCCAGCGCGTCGAAGCTGCCCGACGTCAAGCCCCAGACGGCCACCACGGGCGGCTCCGGGACCCAGGCCGGCCTCGCCGAGACCGGAGGCGGCTCGCTCACCCCGTTCGTGACGGGCGGTGCCCTGCTCCTGCTCGGCTTCGGCGCCGCCGCACTGGTCGTGACCCGGCGCGGCAGGGCCTCGTAGGACCGTCCCGCAGGGCTACTCCGTCGCGCGCGTCAGGCCCTGCTCACCGGCGCCGCGTGACATCACGGCCTTCGTCACCTCGCGGTCGGCGGCGGCGTACGTGCTGTCGGCGGAGGAGGTGGCGGCCTCGCAGGAGGTGCAGACGACGCGGAACGGCGGCCGCATGTCCGAGAACTGGGTGAGGTACTCGGCCTTCACCACCTCCCAGCGGCCCGGATGCGCGGCCGCCGGGGCGAAGGTGAAGCGGGGGACCGAGGACATGTTGCCGCGGGCCTTCGCCGCCTCGTAGAAGCTGGCCACCTGGTCGCCCATGCCGTACACCACCCAGGTGCCGTTGACCTTCTCGTACGGCTGCGGCACGTGGTTGTGGGTGCCGAGGATCAGGTCGATGTCGGGGAGGCCGTCCGCCCCGCGCGAGGCGGTCAGCGCCTTGGCCAGGTCCTGCTGCTGCTGGTCCGGGGCCGTCTGCCACTCGGAGCCCCAGTGGACGCTGAGGACGACGACGTGCGCGCCGGCCGCGCGCGCGGCGCGGGCGTCGGCGATGATCCGGACCGGGTCGATCAGGTTCACGGCCCAGGGCTTGCCGTCGGGGAGCGGGACGCCGTTCGTCCCGTACGTGTAGTCCAGTTGGGCGACCTTGGCCCCGCCGGCCTCGAGCAGGGCCGGGGCCTGGGCCTCCTCGGCGCCGCGGGCCGAGCCGACGTGGCGGATGCCGACGCGGTCGAGGTGGTCGAGGACGCGGACGAGGCCCTCGTAGCCGGCGTCCAGGGTGTGGTTCGAGGCGGTGGAGCAGCTGTCGTAGCCGGCGTCCTTGAGGGCGTCGGCCAGTTGGTGCGGGGCCTTGAAGAGGGGGTATCCGGTGTAGGGGCCGCCGGGCCGGCCGTACGGTATCTCGTGGTGGCATATCGCCAGGTCGGCGGCGGAGACGAGGGGTTTGACCCCGGCGAATATCTTCCGGAAGTCGTAGCCGCCCCTCTCCCCGGAGTCCGCGGCGGCCCGCTGGATGATCGACGGGTACGGGATGATGTCGCCGGTTCCGACGAGGGTGAACGGCTTCCCGCCGGGGACCGCCGAAGTCGGGGCGGCGGCTGGGGCAGTGGCCGTGGCAGTGGCTGGGGGCGGGGCCGAGGCCGTGGCTCCCGGCTTGGGCCCCAGCCGCTGCCCGGCCGCCGCGCCGTCGCCGTCCTGGCCCGCCAGTTGCGTCACGCCGTAGGCGGCGCCTCCCACCACGGCCAGTCCGGCCACGGCCGCACCTATCCTGCCGACCGTCTTCATCCCCGTACCCCCGGTGTCGCGTGGTGCGCATGGTCACTGCCTGCGGGAATAGTCGCCCACCGGTGGGGGCGCCGCCATGCGCGACGCGGGCAAACGCGTCATTGGGGTGAGATCAGCGGAAACGTGCCCGCGCGCGGGCGGGCCGGCCCCGCCCGGCCGGCCCCCTCCACGCGCGGTCAGCGCGCCGCGAGGGCCAGGTCGAGGGCCTGGAGGAGGCGGCCCGTCGTCGCGCGGTCGCGGACCGCCAGCCGGAGCCAGGAGCGGTCCAGCCCCGGGAAGGTGTCGCCGCGGCGCACGGCGAAGCCCAGCGCGCGCAACCGGGTGCGGATCTGTGCCGCGCCCTCCACCCGGATCAGCACGAACGGCCCCGCCGCCGTACCCGCCACCGTGATCTCCTCGAACTCCGCGAGCCCCGCGAGCAGGTGCTCCCGGTCCACCGCGATCTGCCGGGCCGCGGCCTCCGCCTCGGCCAGCGCCGCGGGCGCCACGCAGGCCTCGGCCGCCACCAGCGCGGGCGTGGACACCGGCCACAGCGGCTGCGCCGCCGCCAGCTTCGCTATCACCCCGGGCTCGGCCAGCACGTAGCCGATGCGGAGCCCGGCCAGGCCCCAGGTCTTGGTCAGGCTCCGCAGCACCACCAGGCCCGGTACGTCCGTCCGCCCGGCCAGCGCCTCGCGTTCGCCGGGGACCGCGTCCATGAAGGCCTCGTCGACCACCAGGATCCGCCCGGGCCGGGCCAGCGCGGCCAGGGTCCGCGCCGGGTGCAGCACCGAGGTCGGGTTGGTCGGGTTCCCGACCACCACGAGGTCGGCGTCCTCCGGGACCGCAGCCGGGTCCAGCCGGAAGCCGTCCGCGGCCCGCAGCACCACCCGCTCCACCCGGTGGCCCGCGTCGCGCAGAGCCGCCTCCGGCTCGGTGAACTGCGGATGCACCACCACGGGCCGTACGGCGCCCAGCGCCCGCGCGATCAGTACGAACGCCTCCGCGGCCCCCGCGGTCAGCAGCACCCGCTCGACCGGCAGCCCGTGCCGCAGGGCCACGGCCGCGCGGGCGGCGCGGCCGTCGGGGTACGCGGACAGGACGTCGAGCGAAGCCGCGATCCGGTCCTTCAGCCACTGCGGCGGCGTGTGGGACCGTACGTTCACCGCGAGGTCGACCAGCTCCGGGCCCCCGTCCGCGACCTCCGCGTCCCCGTGGTGGCGCAGATCGTGCGTGTGGGCCGTGGCGACGGCGCAGGTGGCCGCCACCGACCGCCGCTTGGGTACGAGGAGTTCCCCGCCCCCGGCGAGTGCCGCGGCCTCCGCCACCGACGCGGTGCCGGCCGCCTCGCGGGCGGCGTCGGAGGGGGACGGCACCGGGATCTCGGCGAGGCGTTCGGCGGGGTAGCTCAGCAGGGGCACGCCGAAACGTTCCGCCGCACCCGTGATCCCCGCCTCCAGGGCCTTGCCCTCCACGGTGGCCAGGGCCGTCACCGCCCCCGACGCCAGCCCGGCGCCGCGCAGGGTCTCCTCCACCAGCGCGCACACCTCCGCCACGGACACGCCCGCGCGGCCACCGACCCCGACGACCAGGTGCGTCGCGTACTCGCCCATCAGGTTCATCCGTTCTCCGTCGTCGTGTTCGTGGTGCTGCTCGTGGTGGTGGGTTCCGGCTGCCGCCGGTCCGTCAACCGTCCGTGGTCCGCCACCCGGTCGCGGAAGTGCGCGGGCGGCGCGGAGTCGGTATGCAAGGGCACATGGCCGTGATCGTGGCGTTGGGTGCGTTCCTGATGACCCTGGCAGGCGGATGGACGGCGCAGCGCGTCACCGACCGCCGCCACCTCGTGCTGGGCCTGGCCGGCGGGCTGATGCTCGGCGTCGTGGGCCTCGACCTGCTCCCGGAGGCCATGCACGCCGCCGGCAGGGAGGTGTTCGGGGTTCCGCTCGCCCTGCTGCTCTTCGTCGGCGGCTTCCTCGCCGCCCACTGCGTGGAACGCCTCCTGGCCGTCCGCCAGGCCTCCCACGGGGGCGCGAACGGCGACGGGCACGGGGAGCACGGGGGCCGGGTCCCCCAGGTCGGCCTGACGGCGGCCGCCGCCATGGTCGGCCACAGCCTCGCCGACGGGGTGGCCCTCGGCGCCGCCTTCCAGGTCGGCGGGGGCATGGGCGTGGCCGTGGCCCTGGCCGTCATCACCCACGACTTCGCCGACGGGTTCAACACGTACACGCTGACCCGGCTCTACGGGAACGCCCGCCGCAAGGCCCTGCTCATGCTCTTCGCGGACGCGGCGGCCCCCGTCGTGGGGGCCGCGTCCACTCTGCTGTTCACCCTTCCGGAGGAACCGCTCGGGGCCTACCTCGGCTTCTTCGGAGGCGTCCTGCTGTACCTGGCCGCCGCCGAGATCCTGCCCGAGGCCCACCACAAGCACCCCGCGCTGTCCACCCTGATGTGCACCGTGGGCGGAGTGGCGGGGATCTGGCTGGTGGTGGGCCTGGCGGAGTGAGCCGACCGGCCCCGGGCGTCTCCGGTTCACCGACGGGCTGCCGCGGCCTCGGCGAACCTCAGGGCCACGGAGGGCTCCGCCGCCCAGTGCGTGTGCAGGTAACTGGCGTGCACGCCGTCCGCTACGAACCCCTCGACCCGGCGCTCCGGATGCGTGAAGCCCCACGCCGGCGCGGCGCCGGCCCCCGGCTCGATCACCGTGCGGTGGAACTCGTGCCCGCGCAGCCGGGTTCCGGCCGGTGCGAGGACGCTGTCGGAGACGGCGACCGCCTCGCGGTAGCCGAGCGTGAGCCGCTCCGACATCCGCGCGTCGGCGTCGAGCACCCCGCACATCTCTTTGCCGTCGAGCGAGCGTGCGAGGTACAGCAGCCCGGCGCACTCGGCCGCGACCGGGCCCCCGGCGGCGGCGAAGGCCGCGACGGCCTTGCGCAGCGGCTCGTTCGCCGACAGCTCGGGCGCGTACACCTCGGGGAACCCGCCGCCGATCACCAGGCCGGTGGTGCCGTCGGGGAGCGCCTCGTCCCGGAGGGGGTCAAAGGTGACCACCTCCGCTCCGGCGGCTCGCAGCAGCTCCGAGTGCTCGGCGTAGGAGAACGTGAAGGCGGCCCCACCGGCGACGGCGATGACGGGTGCGGCGCCGCCGCTGGGGCTCCGCCCCAGACCCCGCGCCTCAAACGCCGGCGAGGCTGGATTCTGCCGCTGCGCGGCAGCCAGTTCCGGGGACCACGCCTCGCAGGCCAGCGGCGGGGCCGTCCTGGCCAGGGCCATCAGGGCCTCCAGGTCGCAGCCCTGGCGGACCTGTTCGGCCAGGGCCGTCACGGAGTCGAGGGCATCCCGCCGCCGCTCGGCGACCGGCACCAGTCCGAGGTGCCGCGAGGGCGCCGCCACCTGCGGAGCCCGCCGCAGGACGCCGAGCACCGGCATCCCGGCTTCCTCCAGGGCCTCCCGCAGCATCACCTCGTGCCGGTCGGAGCCGACCTTGTTCAGGATCACGCCGCCGAGCCGCACCTGCGGATCGAAGGAGGCGAAGCCGTGCACCAGCGCCGCCACCGACCGCGACTGCGAGGACGCGTCGACGACCAGCACCACCGGCGCCCGGAGCAGCTTCGCGACCTGCGCCGTCGACGCCAGTTCGCCCCGCCCCGCGGCCCCGTCGTAGAGGCCCATCACGCCTTCGACGACCGCCAGGTCGGCCCCGGCCGCCCCGTGCGCGAACAGCGGAGCCACCAGCTCCGGTCCGCACATGAAGGCGTCCAGGTTGCGCCCGGGCCGGCCCGTGGCCAGCGCGTGGTAGCCCGGGTCGATGTAGTCCGGGCCGGCCTTGTGCGGGGACACGGTCAGGCCGCGCTCCGAGAAGGCCGCCATCAGCCCCGTCGCGACGGTGGTCTTGCCGCTGCCGGAGGAGGGCGCGGCGATGACCAGTCTCGGTACGTTGAACGAGGTCACCACTCGATGCCCTTCTGGCCCTTCTGGCCGGCGTCCATCGGGTGCTTGACCTTGGTCATCTCGGTGACGAGGTCCGCGAACTCCACGAGCTTCGCCGGGGCGTTGCGCCCGGTGATCACCACGTGCTGGGTGCCGGGACGGTTCCGCAGCACCTCGACGACCTCGTCCACGTCGATCCAGCCCCAGTGCATCGGGTACGCGAACTCGTCCAGCACGTACAGCTTGTGCGTCTCGGCGGCCAGATCGCGCTTGACCTGCTCCCAGCCCTCCTTGGCCGCCTGCTCGTTGTCGAGCTGCGCGTCGCGCTGGACCCAGGACCAGCCCTCGCCCATCTTGTGCCAGACGACGGAGCCGCCCTCGCCGGAGGCGCCCAGCACCTTCAGCGCGTTCTCCTCGCCGACCTTCCACTTCGCCGACTTGACGAACTGGAACACCCCGATCGGCCAGCCCTGGTTCCAGGCGCGCAGCGCCAGACCGAAGGCCGCCGTCGACTTGCCCTTGCCCGGCCCCGTGTGCACGAAGACGAGCGGGCGGTTGCGGCGCTGACGCGTCGTGAGTCCGTCGTCCGGAACGACGGACGGCTGTCCCTGCGGCATTACGCGGCCCTCCTGAGGGTCGGGGATGGAGTACGTACGTTCTTGACGAGCCCGGCCAGCGCATCGGCCCGCAGCCCGTCGAGGGTGACGGCCGGGCCGCCCAGATCGGCGGCCAGTACGCCGGCCAGCCCGAGCCGGACCGGCCCCGACTCGCAGTCCACGACCACGGAGGCGACCCCGCCGGCCGCCAGCAGCCGGGCACTCCGCGCCGAAAGGGCGCGCGGGTCACCGCCCACGGCCCCGGCCGAGGTGGCCCGCCCGTCGGTGACGACCACCAGCAGCGGGCGCCGGCTCGGGTCCCGCAGCCGCTCGATCCGCAGCACCTCGTGGGCCTTGAGCAGCCCGGCGGCGAGCGGGGTGCGCCCGCCGGTCGGCAGCTTCTCCAGCCGGGCCGCGGCGGCGTCGACGGAGGAGGTGGGCGGCAGGGCGAGTTCGGCCGTGGAGCCGCGGAAGGTGATCAGGCCGACCTTGTCCCGGCGCTGGTAGGCGTCGAGCAGCAGGGACAGCACGGCACCCTTGACCGCGCTCATGCGCTGCCGGGCCGCCATGGAGCCGGAGGCGTCGACGAGGAACAGCACTAGGTTGCCCTCGCGGCCCTCGCGGGTCGCCTGCCGCAGGTCGTCCTTGCGGACGACCAGCCCGCGCCCGGTGCGCCCGCGCGCCTTCTGGTGCGGGGCGGCGGCGTGCACGGTCGCCGCCAGGTGCAGTTTGGTCAGCTGGCCCCGGGGCCGCTGGGCCCCGGTGGTGCGGCCGTGCGCGGTGCGGGCGCGCGAACGCCGGCCGGAGGCGCCCTCGCCGAGGCCCGGGACGCTCAGCATCTTGGTGCGGAACGGCTCGGAGGCCCGTACGGGAGCCTGCTCGGCCGGACCGGCCGCCGTCCCGTTCTCCGGGGCCTCCTGGGCGGAGGGCTGCGCCTCGGGCTGCTGTTCGGGCTCGGCCGGGGGCTCCGGCTCCGCCTCGGGCGCGTCCGGCCCGGAGCCCTGCGGGGGTACGCCGCCCCCTCCGTCGGGGCCGCCGTCCGGGCCGCCGTCCTCGGGGCCCTCGCCCGGGCCCTCGGGCTCCGGCTCGGGGTCGGGCTCCTCGTCCGGGAACCCGTCCAGGATCCGGTCCAGCTTCTCCTCGTCGAGACCGGGCGCGTCGAAGGGGTTGCGGCGCCGCCGGTGGGGGAGCGCCAGCAGGGCGGCCTGGCGCACGTCCTCCTTGCGCACCTCGGTCCGCCCGGCCCAGGCGGCCAGCGCGGTCGCGGTGCGGGCCATCACGATGTCGGCGCGCATGCCGTCGACCTCGAAACCGGCGCAGGTCGCGGCGATCTGCAGCAGCGAGGTGTCACCGAGGCGCACCTGCGGGAGCAGCGCCCGCGCGGCCACCACCCGGGCGCGCACCTCCTCCTCGTCCCCCGACCAGCGGCCGGCGAAGCCCGCCGGGTCGTCCTCGTAGGCGAGCCGGCGGCGCACCACCTCGACCCGCTGCAGCGGCTCCCGGGAGGCGGCGACCTCGACGGTCAGTCCGAACCGGTCGAGCAGCTGCGGGCGGAGCTCGCCCTCCTCGGGGTTCATCGTCCCGACGAGCAGGAAACGGGCCGCGTGCCGGACCGAGACCCCCTCGCGCTCCACGTAGGAGGCGCCCATCGCGGCGGCGTCGAGGAGCAGGTCGATGAGGTGGTCGTGGAGCAGGTTGACCTCGTCGACGTACAGGATCCCGCGGTGCGCGTCGGCCAGCAGGCCGGGCTCGAAGGCCTTCACGCCCTCGGACAGGGCGCGTTCGATGTCGAGGGCTCCGACGAGCCGGTCCTCGGAGGCGCCGACGGGCAGCTCCACCATCCGGGCGGGCCGCGCGGCGGCCGGTCCCGGCTCGTGGGGGCCGTCGGGGCAGACGGGGTCCGGGGCGGTGGGCGCGCAGCTGAACCGGCAGCCCGGGACCACGTCCACCTGCGGGAGCAGCGTGGACAGGGCGCGGACGGCGGTGGACTTGGCGGTCCCCTTCTCCCCGCGCACCAGGACACCGCCGACCGCGGGGCTCACGGCGTTGAGCAGCAGCGCGAGGCGCAGGTCGGTCTGGCCGACCAGGGCGGTGAACGGGTAGGGCGTGCTCATGCGGTGGCCCCTTCTTGAGCGTGGGTACGGATACGCGTGCGCGGGCGGACGTGGACGGAGCGGCCCCGCAGGGACGGGGACGTCATGGCGCGCCCGGGGGGAGGAAGGGGAGGCCCGACGGGGCTCCGGACTCGATGAGGCGGAGCAGGGCGTCCGTGTCCGCGTGCTCTTCGATCAGGTCGCCGAGCAGGTCCAGCTGATCTTCGCGCAGGGCGGAGAAGGACGTGTCCGGGGCCGGGACGAAGCGGCGCCCCGAGGCCGAGGTGACCTCGCGGAGGAAGGCCCGGCGGAAGCCGTCCGACTCCAGCGAGCCGTGCCAGTGCGTGCCCCACACCGCCCCGACCCGGCACCCGTCCAGGAAGGGCGTCCCGCCCAGGACTTCGGCCACGCCGTGGTGGATCTCGTAGCCGGAGACCTCCTCGCCCAGCGCCGAACCGACCGGCCGCGCCAGGGTCTTCTCCCGCTCGAAGCGGACCCGTACGGGCAGCAGCCCGAGCCCCGCCACGGAGCCGGCCTTCGACTCGACCTCGTCCTCGATGTGTTCGCCCAGCACCTGGAACCCGCCGCAGATGCCCAGCACCGGCCGCCCCTCGGCGGCCCGCCGCACCAGCGCGTCCGCCAGCCCCCGCTCGCGCAGCCAGGCCAGGGCCTTGACCGTGCCCCGGGTGCCGGGGACGACGACGAGGTCGGCGTCGGCCAGTTCCTCGGCCCGGTCCACGAACCGCACGACCACCCCGGGCTCCGCCGCGAGCGCGTCGACGTCCGTGAAGTTGGACATCAGCGGCACCGCGCAGACCGCGACCCGCAGCACGTCCTCGCCCACGGGCGGGGCGACCACGGATTCCCGTACCGCCCCCCGCAGGGAGACCCGGAGGCCGTCCTCCTCGTCGATGCCCAGCCCGTGCTGGAAGGGGAGCACGCCGTACGTGGCCCGCCCGGTCAGGCCCCGCAGCATCTCCATGCCCGGTTCCAGCAGGGTCACGTCGCCGCGGAACTTGTTGACCAGGTAGCCCGCGATCAGCGACTGGTCCTCCGCCGACAGCAGGGCCGTCGTACCGAAGAAGGACGCGAAGACCCCGCCCCGGTCGATGTCGCCGACGACGACAACCGGGAAGCGCGCGGCCCGCGCGATGCCCATGTTCACGATGTCGGTCCGGCGCAGGTTGATCTCGGCCGGGCTGCCCGCCCCCTCGCAGATCACGGCGTCATACGTGCCCCGCAACTGCTCCAGGCAGTCCGTGACGATGCCGAGGAGCTGTTCCTGACGCCCCCCGTGGTAGCCGCGCGCGCTCATCTCGCCCACCGGCTTGCCCAGCAGCACCACCTGGCTGCTGCGGTCGCTGCCGGGCTTGAGCAGCACCGGGTTCATGAGCGCGGTCGGCTCCACGCGGGCCGCCTGGGCCTGCATGGCCTGCGCGCGGCCGATCTCGGCGCCCTCCCTCGTCACGAAGGAGTTCAGCGACATGTTCTGTGCCTTGAACGGGGCCACCTTCACGCCCTGCCGGGCCAGCCATCGGCAGATGCCCGCCGTGACCACGCTCTTGCCCGCGTCCGAGGTCGTACCGGCGACGAGGAGACCCCCGCCGCGCTTCGCGCCGCCGCTCATGCGCGCCGCCCCTTCCTGGTCAGACGGGAAACCAGCGTCCGGGCGGCCACACAGGCCCCCAGCGCCACCCACGTCACCTGGCGCGACAGCCGCACCGCCCGTTCGATGTCGGCGACCTCCACGGGCCGCCCGGTCTCTCCGTTGAGCACGGCCCGGTGTTCGACCCGGCCCGCGTACGCCAGGGTTCCGCCCAGCCGTACGCCGAGCGCCCCGGCGAAGGAGGACTCCACGGGCCCGGCGTTGGGGCTCGGGTGCTTGGCGGCGTCCGCGCGCCAGGCCCGTACGGCTCCCCGCCGGTCGGGCCCGGCCAGTACGGCGGCCAGGGCCGTCAGCCGGGCGCCCGGCCAGCCGGCCACGTCGTCGAGCCGGGCCGAGGCCCAGCCGTAGCGCAGGTGGCGGGGGGACTTGTGGCCGACCATCGCGTCGAGGGTGTTCACGGCGCGGAAGGCCAGCAGCCCGGGGACGCCCGCGACGGCGCCCCACACGAGGGCGCCGACCACGGCGTCGGAGGTGTTCTCGGCGACCGATTCGACGACCGCGCGGGCCATCTGCTGCTCGTCCAGGGCCTGCGGGTCGCGCCCGCACAGGTGGGGCAGCCGCTCGCGGGCCACCTCGGCGTCCCCGGCGGCGAGCGCCCCGCCGATGGCGCGGGCCTCCCGGCCCAGCGAGGTGCCGCCGACGACGGCCCAGGTGGCGGCGGCGGTGAGGGCGATCCGGGCGGCGGCGGGCCGGGAGCGCACGGCGCGGGCGCCGAGCGCGCCGACGGCGGCGGCGCCTCCGGCGCACAGCAGGGTGTGCAGGGCGCCCCGCGCGCGGTCGTCGCGCCACAGGGCGCGTTCGACGGCGGCGGCGGCTCGTCCGAAGGCGGCCACGGGGTGCCCCCGGCGCGGATCCCCGAGGATCCGGTCGCCGATCAGGCCCGCCGTGACGCCGTACGCGAAGACGCGATCGGCACGCATGGTGGCAGGTATGTCCTCACTCAGGGTCCGCGCCCTGGTTCGACGTGTCCGGCGGCGAGAGTTCCTGGCTCCCGGCCGCACCGGCCGAAGGCCGTGTGCGCCGGTGACAGTGGCGGGACCGCGCCGGATTCGCACCGGACTTCCTCTCCATGCCGCCGTAATGGCTCGGGCAGTCCACCACGCAGCGCGAAGGCCCGTCAACTCGCCGTTGACCTGCGCCGGGGTGGTGGGGGAGGGGGCTCCGGGCATGCGAAAGCTCCCCGCGGGACGAACCCGGGGGGAGCCTTCGTACAGGAGTGGTGTCCGGCGCCTCAGGCGACGATCAGGTAGATCCCGTAGGCCACGGCCGCCGTGCAGAGCGCGAAGCAGGCGTACGCGCCGCTGCGGGCCAGGGTGGCGGCGCCGCCCTGCTCGGTGGCGGCCTCGTGCTTGGAGAGCCCCATCAGACCCAGGGTGAACAGGGTCACCAGGACGACGGTGGCGGAGAGGCTGACCCCGAACACGGAGCCGAGCGCTGCCCAGTCGATCTTCATACCGCTGAATCCTCTGTCGTTCTCGGGACCGGGCCGGTCAGACCGCGGCGGCCGGAGCCGCGGGGGTCGTCGCCGCGGCCGGGATGGTGGCCTTCAGTTCCTCGTCCGTCACCGCGGCGGTGCTGCCGGCGGCGGCCGTGGTCGCGGGGACGGCGACGGCCGCGATGGCCGTGGTGACGACACCCGGCTCCTCGGAGCCGGCCGGGGCGACCTCGTTGACGTTGGTGTGGTCGACGACCTGGCGGCGGGAGATCAGCCAGATGGCGACGCAGGAGCCGACCAGGAAGACCGTGACGCCGGCGACGCCGATGTCCCCGGTGCGCATGACCAGCTCAGCACCGGCGGCGACCAGGGCCGCGGCCGGGAGGGTCAGGCCCCAGGCGATGAACATGCGGGTGGCGGTGGACCAGCGGACCACGCCGCCCTTGCGTCCCAGACCCGAACCCATGACGGCGCCGGAGCACGCGTGGGTGGTGGAGAGGGAGAAGCCGAGGGAGGAGGAGGCCAGGATGACGCTGGCGGCCGAGGTCTGGGCGGCGAAGCCCTGCTGCGGCTGCAGGTCGGTGAGGCCCTTGCCCATGGTGCGGATGATGCGCCAGCCGCCCAGGTAGGTGCCCATCGCGATGGCCAGACCGGCGGAGACGATGACCCAGACCGGCGGGTTGGAGCCGGGGGCGAGGGCGCCGCCGGCGACGAGCGCCAGGGTGATGATGCCCATCGTCTTCTGCGCGTCGTTGGTGCCGTGCGCCAGCGAGACGAGGCCCGCGGAGGCGATCTGGCCGGCGCGGTAGCCCTTGGCCGAGGTCTTCTCGCCCATGCCGTCGCCGACCTTGTACGTGACCTTCGTGGCCAGGTACGCGGCGAAACCGGCGACCAGCGGAGCGGCGATCGCGGGGATCAGGACCTTGGTGACGACGACGCTGCCGTTGACGGCGCCCATGCCGGCGGAGGCCACGGCCGCACCGATCAGGCCGCCCATCAGGGCGTGCGAGGAGCTGGAGGGCAGTCCGACCAGCCAGGTGACGAGGTTCCAGAGGATCGCGCCGACCAGGGCGGCGAAGATGACCTCCGGCTGGATGCCTTCCTCGTTGACCAGTCCCTTGGAGATCGTCTTGGCGACCTCCACGGACATGAAAGCGCCGACGAGGTTGAGCACGGCGGACATGGCCACCGCGGTCTTGGGCTTGAGGGCGCCGGTCGAGATGGTGGTGGCCATCGCGTTGGCCGTGTCGTGAAAACCGTTCGTGAAATCGAACACGAGAGCGGTGATGATCACGATCCCGAGGAGAAGCGTTATGTGCTCCATTTACCCAGGCTTCTGTTTGACGTCAGTGGTTCGTGGACCGTAGGCAACCTGGATGAACGGAAGGTGAACTGACAGGGTTCGGACGGTGTACCGGTCCGGCACCCGGTGGGGACCTTCGTCCCGGGAAGAGCGTTGATATATCGATTAATGCATGTCACGCCGGGGTGTCCGCACGTTTCGGGAAGGGACTTCCGGTAGCGGCCGCGGTGCGTCCGGGGTCCCCGAAGAGATCTAGATCACCTCGAGCGGAACCCTTTCGTCACCCCTCCGTCGCCCCTCCGGACCCCCGGTCGGAACGATCTCCTCCGGTGGCCCGCCGAACCGTCCGCCCCGACACTGGAGCGGTGCGTACCGCTACAGCGACGGCAGCGGCCGTCACCACGACCCTGCTCGGTGCCGGCGCGGCCGCCGTCACCGCCGCCGCGCTGGCCGGCCGGTACGCCGCCGACGCGGCCCTGCGGACCGAGCCCGGCCGTCCGCTCCCCGGCGGCCCCCGGCTCAGCGTCCACTCCACCGCGGCCGGCCGGGTCGAGCTGACCCGCTCGCTCGCCTCCCTGCGCCCCGGCACCTACGGGCTCACCGCGCCGGGGGTGCACGCCGTCGTCGGGCCCGTCCTCCCGGATGCCCTGCACGGCCCCGACACCGTGGTGCGCAGGCTCGTCGCCGTCACCCACGGCAGCCTCGACCACGGAACCCGCGTCACCCTCACCCCCCAGGTCCACCTGGGCGACCCGGGCACCGCCCTCGGCCTCGACCACGCCGACGTGGACGTCCCCGGGGAGCTCGGCGCACTGCCCGCCTGGTTCCTGCCCGGCGCCCGCGACACCTGGGTGATCACCGTCCACGGGCTCGGCGCCACCCGCGAGCACCCGATGGTGGTGATGCCCTTCCTCCACCGCAACAAGCTCCCCGTCCTGGACCTCGGCTACCGGGGCGACCTCGGCGCCCCCGAGTCGCCGGACGGCCTCGGCCACCTCGGCGAGTCCGAATGGCGCGATCTCGACGCCGCCATCCGCTACGCCCTGCGCTACGGCGCCCGCCGCGTGGTCCTGCACGGCTGGTCGACCGGCGCCACGATGGCCCTGCACGCCCTCGAACGCTCGGCGCTGGCCGACCGGATCTCCGGGCTGGTCCTCGACTCGCCCGTCCTGGACTGGCACGCCACCCTGCGCGCCCTCGCCGCCGCGCGCCGCACCCCGGCCCCCCTGCTCCCGTTCGCCGTCAAGGCCGCCGAGGGCCGGGCCGGCCTGCGCGCCGACCGGCGGGCCCCGGGGTCGGATCCGGCCGCGCTGAGGGTCCCCGTACTGATCTTCCACGGCCCCGACGACACCCTCGCCCCCTGGGAGCCCTCGCGCCGGCTCGCCGCTGCCCGACCCGACCTCGTCACCCTGCACTCCGTTCCCGACGCCTCCCACGGGGCGATGTGGAACGCCGACCCGGCCGCCTACGAAGAGGCGCTGCGCCGCTTCCTGACCCCTTTCATGTGACGGGCCGGTGACGGGCCGGTGGCCGGCCGGGTGACGGACCGTCGGGCGCGCTGTCCGAAGACAGTAGGGGCGGGCGGGGCAGGGAGGGGGAATTGTCCCCTTCTGTCCCTCCGGGGCCTTGTGGCAATGGCTGGTTCCGTTTGGGCTTTCGGCCAGTGACGGGCGAGACTGCTCACGTGACGTCCCGAAAGCCTGATGAGCAGTTGGCTCGCGACTCCAGACTCCGACTCGTCGCCCCGCGGTCCGTGGCCACGGCCCGCAAGGCGGTGACCGACCGGCGCACCCGGACCGCCCCGCGGCCTCCGGCGGGCACTCCCGCCACGGCCGACCTCGCGAACAGGGCCCGCGCCTCCCTCTCCGACGCCGTACGGCTCGCCCGCTGGGCCGAGCTGCACCTCGGCGCGGCGGACGGTGCCGGGCCCGCACCGGCGGGCGCCCTGCCCGCCGCCGACGCCGAACGCGCCGCCGCCCAGCTGAGCCTGACGCCGGGCCAGATCCGGGTCGGCTGGGACCGCGCCCGGCTCGCCGGCCTGATCGAGATGCACGGCGGGCACGCCCGGCCGGGCTGGCGCCTGCGCGCCTGGGACCGGGACGACACCGCCGTCCTGCGCGGCTGGGTCGCCCTCTTCGACGCCTGGTCACTGGTCCACCCGGCACCCGCCGACATCGCCCCCGCGGCCGTCGCCGAGGTGGTCGAGGCCATGCCCCAGCTGCTCTCCCTGCTCCAGCTCTCCGCCGGTCCCGTGACCGTCCCCGATCTGCTGGACCTGCTCGGACAGCGCGTCGACGAACTGCGCGACGAGCGGTGCGAGGTCCCCTACGAGTCCACGGCGCCGGCCGGCACCCCGTCCGAGGGCGCCCCGCCCGTGCCGCTCGCCCGGCTGCTGCGCTGGGCGCTCGGCGGGCTCGCCGCCGTGGACGCCGTCACCCTCGGCCCCGCCCGGGCCACCCTCACCCCGCTCGGGAGCTGGGCCGTCTGGGTCAAGCTGGAGCAGATCTGCGTCGCCGCGCAGAGCCCGGCCGGGAACATCGAGCAGTCCGCCGCGGCCATGCTGCACGGCTGCGCGCGGCTCACCCCCGGCCCGGCCCGCGCCGAGTACCAGGCCTGGCTGGCCGCCCGGCCCGTCGGCCACGCGGTCTCCGAGCTGCTGCACGCGGCCCGGGGCGAGGACGCCCTGCTGCGCGGGCTCGCCTTCGAAGCCCTGCGCGTGGTCGGAGCCCCCGCCGAGCCGGAGGTGCGGGCGGCCTCCCGCGAGGCCGCACTGCGCCCCTACGCCCTGCTGTGGCTCGCCGAGCACGACGGGATCGACCCCGACGAGGCGCAGGACGTGCTCACCGCCGAGGAGCAGACCTGGCTCTGGGTGGACACCGCGGCCGCCATCGCCGACCACGGCGAGGCCGAGCTGCTCGCCCGCCACCTCGACTCCGCGGTACGGACCACGGTCCCGAGGCTGCTGGACGAGGTCCGCGCGGTCGGGCACCCCCGCACCGTGCAGGTGCTGGTCGCGCTGGCCGCCGCCCACCCCGATCCCGCCCTCGCCAAGGCGGTGCGCCGGGCCGCCTTCCAGGTGCACACCGGCGGCGCGTAGCGCCCCGTACGAACGGCGCGTACGCGCCGCCGGTCCCTCAGACCTGCGGCGCGTACGTCCCGAAGCTCCACACGTTGCCCTCGGCGTCACGGGCCATGTAGTCCCGCGAGCCGTAGTCCTGGTCGGTCGGCTCCATCAGGATCTCCACACCGTGCTCGACGGCCCGGCGGTGGTGGGCGTCCACATCGCCGACGACCACGTAGATCCCGGCGGGGCCGGCCGTCGCCATCGACTTGTCGAAGACGCTGCCGGTGCCCTTGCTGCCGAGCATCACCATGCCGTTCCCGTAGGACAGCTCCGCGTGCACCACCGAGCCGTCCTCGCCCTCGTACGCCGCGACCTGGGTGAAGCCGAAGGCCTCGGTGAGCTGCTGGATGGCGGCCTTGGCGTCGGTGTACACCAGTGCCGGACAGATGGACGGAACGCCTGCCATGACGACCACTCCCTCTCATGCCATGGATGGACAGTGACCCACGTCACAGCATGGCAGGCGGCGGTGACAGTCAGCGGAAGGTGTTGCACTGGGCCATGTCGCCCGTGCGGTAGCCCTGGTAGAACCACTGCTGGCGCTGCTCGGCCGAACCGTGCGTCCAGGACTCGGGGGAGACCCGGCCCTGGAACTTCTCCTGGATCCGGTCGTCGCCGACCGCGGCCGCCGCGTCCAGGCCGTCCCGGATGTCCTGGTCGGTGAGGCTCGTGATCAGGGGCTTGCCGGTGGACTCGTCCGGGGTCTTCGTCGCGTTGTGGGCCCAGACCCCGGCGTAGCAGTCGGCCTGCAGCTCGACCCGTACCGCATTGCTGTTCGCGCCCTGCCGGCCGTCCTGGGCCTTCTGCAGGGTGCCGGTCAGGTTCTGGATGTGGTGGCCGTACTCGTGGGCCACCACGTACGCCTGGGCGAAGGGGCCGCCGCTCGCGCCGAACTTGGTGCGGAGCTCGTTGAAGAAGCCCAGGTCCAGATAGACCTGCCGGTCACCGGGGCAGTAGAACGGGCCGACCGCCGAGGTGGCCGCCCCGCAGGCGGTGCCCACCTTGCCGGTGAAGAACACCGTCTGAGCCGGGGTGTACTGGGCGCCGCGCTTGGCGAACTCCTGCTTCCAGAAGTCCTGGGTGCTGTTGATCACCGCCACCAGCCGGCAGTCCTCCTTGGAGTTCGCGTCCGCGCCCGTCTTGCAGCTCTGCTGCACCTGGGCGGCGGACGAGGAGGTGGCCGCGGGCTCGGGGCTTCCGTCGGACAGGCCCAGCTGCTCCGGACCCACCCCGAACAGCAGGCCCATGATCAGGGCGATGATGCCGATGATGCCGCCGCCGACCGTGGCCTTCCCGCCCGGGATGCGGCTGCCGCGTACGTCCTTGACCTCGGAAGTGTCCAGATTGGCGTTGTCGTCGAACTGCATCCCGCACCGCCCTCCATTCCTGACCGGGGGTGGGTGTCATCAGCCCCTGCGGTGAGTATCAACCCGTTCATCCTCATACGCCCCCCGGCCCGGAGGCGTGTTCCCTGGGCCGAACGGGGGACACGGGGGAAGGGCCCGGGGCGGTCCGGCAAGGGGCGGCCGGGCCCGAAAGTAGTTGCGGGCCCCCGGTAGAATGACTCCCATGGCAAATCTCCTCGCGGATTAGCGGCGTAGAAGCATCGCGTCCTGCCCCCCTTCCGCCGTCCCGACCCGCCCTGGAGTATTTCCGTGATCACCGCCACCGGCATCGAGCTGCGCGCCGGCGCCCGCATCCTCATCGAGAACGCTTCCTTCCGCGTCGCCAAGGGCGACCGCATCGGTCTCGTCGGCCGCAACGGAGCCGGCAAGACCACCCTCACCAAGTGCCTCGCGGGCGAGGGCCAGCCCGCCGCCGGCACCATCGCCCGCTCGGGCGAGGTCGGCTACCTCCCGCAGGACCCGCGCACCGGCGACCTCGACGTGCTGGCCAGCGACCGGATCCTGTCCGCGCGCGGACTCGACGTCCTGCTCAAGAAGATGCGGGCGAACGAGGAGCGCATCTCCTCCGGCTCCGGCGCCACCCGCGAGAAGGCCCTGCGCCAGTACGAGCGCCAGGAGACGGAGTTCCTCACCAAGGGCGGTTACGCCGCCGAGTCCGAGGCCGCGACCATCTCCGCGGCCCTCGGCCTGCCGGACCGCGTCCTCGGCCAGCCGCTGCACACCCTCTCCGGTGGTCAGCGCCGCCGCGTCGAGCTCGCCCGGATCCTCTTCTCGGACGCCGACACCCTCCTCCTCGACGAGCCGACCAACCACCTCGACGCCGACTCGATCGTGTGGCTGCGCGACTACCTGAAGACCTACCGCGGCGGCTTCATCGTCATCTCCCACGACGTGGACCTGGTCGAGACGGTCGTCAACAAGGTCTTCTACCTGGACGCCAACCGCTCCCAGATCGACGTCTACAACATGGGCTGGAAGCTCTACCAGCAGCAGCGCGAGGCCGACGAGAAGCGCCGCAAGCGCGAGCGCCAGAACGCCGAGAAGAAGGCCGCGGCGCTGAACTCGCAGGCCGACAAGATGCGCGCCAAGGCCACCAAGACGGTCGCCGCCCAGAACATGGCCAAGCGCGCCGACCGCCTGCTCGCGGGCCTGGAGGCCGTCCGCGCCTCCGACAAGGTCGCCAAGCTGCGCTTCCCGGACCCGGCGCCCTGCGGAAAGACCCCGCTGACCGCCGAGGGCCTGTCGAAGTCCTACGGCTCGCTGGAGATCTTCACCGACGTCGACCTGGCCATCGACAAGGGCTCCCGCGTGGTCATCCTCGGCCTCAACGGCGCCGGCAAGACCACCCTCCTGCGCCTGCTGTCCGGCACCGAGAAGCCCGACACCGGCACCGTCGTCCCCGGCCACGGCCTCAAGCTCGGCTACTACGCCCAGGAGCACGAGACCCTGGACCCGGAGCGCTCCGTCCTGGAGAACATGCGCTCCTCGGCGCCGGACCTGGACCTGGTCTCCGTACGCAAGACGCTGGGCTCCTTCCTCTTCTCCGGCGACGACGTGGACAAGCCCGCGGGCGTCCTGTCCGGTGGCGAGAAGACCCGGCTGGCCCTCGCGACGCTGGTCGTTTCCTCGGCCAACGTCCTGCTCCTCGACGAGCCCACCAACAACCTCGACCCGGCCAGCCGCGAAGAGATCCTGGGCGCCCTGCGCACCTACAAGGGCGCCGTCATCCTCGTCACGCACGACGAGGGCGCGGTCGAGGCGCTGGAGCCGGAGCGGATCATCCTGCTCCCGGACGGTGTCGAGGACCTGTGGGGCCCGGACTACCGGGACCTCGTGGCGCTCGCCTGAGTCGCTTCCGCTTCCGTGATCCTTTGGTTCTGGATCATTCGGCTCAGACGTGATCCATCATCTGAGTGAGACCGTCTCATACCGATCCGTGCTCGACGAAGGCCCCGGCGGCATCTCCCAGGAGATGCCGCCGGGGCCTTCCGTTTCTCCGCTCCCGCCCCTGACCTGGCCATTCACACCGGGGGAGCGGAAATGTGACGGAGGTCATGCGGCGGAAGAGGAGATTCCGTTCTGCTCGGGTGTCCACGGCTGAAGAAATGCCGCCGTACCGACCTTGCTGAATGGGTGGCCAGGAAGGCGGGGAGGGGTGATCATGAGAAGTCCAGAGCGCACTTCCCATGAGGAGGCACGGGTGGCCGAAACTCTGAAGAAGGGCAGCCGGGTGACCGGCGCCGCGCGCGACAAGCTCGCGGCAGACCTGAAGAAGCAGTACGACTCCGGTGCGAGTATCCGGGCGCTGGCCGAATCGACCGGCCGGTCCTACGGATTCGTCCATCGGATGCTCAGCGAGTCCGGAGTCACGCTGCGTGGTCGCGGTGGCGCGACGCGCGGCAAGAAGGCGGCTACGGCCTGACCATTTGGTTCCCCTTGGTTCCAACGGTTTTCCGTATTCAGCTTCACGGTTCCAGATCCAGTTCCAGTTCCACCGTCCTTCGGTGACCCCCGGTCGGCTCCATGGCCGGCTGGGTGGTTACTGTGCAGTCACTTAGGCCGAGATCGCGGCCGAACGACGGCACACCACCGGAGGCACACAGATGGCTCTGCTCGACAAGGACGGCGTACGGCTCACCGTCGACGACACGCTCGCCACGGTGACACTGACCAACCCGGCCAAACGAAACGCTCAATCCCCCGCGCTCTGGCGGGCGTTGACGGAGGCTGGTAGGTCGTTGCCGGGCACCGTCCGGGTCGTCGTGCTGCGCGGCGAAGGGCAGTCCTTCTCCGCAGGGCTCGACCGGCAGGCGTTCACCCCCGAAGGCTTCGAGAGCGAGCCGTCCTTCCTCGACCTGGCGCGCGGTTCGGAGGAGCTGCTCGACTCCACCATCGCCGAGTACCAGGAGGCGTTCACCTGGTGGCGGCGCAACGACATCATCTCCGTCGCCGCCGTTCAGGGGCACGCGATCGGTGCCGGATTCCAGCTTGCCCTCGCGTGCGATCTGCGCGTCGTCGCGGACGACGTGCAGTTCGCCATGCGCGAGACCGGGCTGGGGCTGGTGCCCGACCTCGGCGGCACCCAGCCGCTGACCTCGGCGGTCGGCTATGCCCGCGCGCTCGAAATCTGCGCGACCGGCCGCTTCGTCCACGCCGAGGAGGCGGAACGCATCGGCCTCGCCAACCTGGTCGTCCCCGCGGGCGAGCTCGACGCGGCCGTCCAGGACCTCGCCACCGCCCTGCTGGCCCCGCCGCGCGACGCGGTGACCGAAACGAAGGCGCTGCTCCGCGGCGCGGGTGCCCGGGCGTACGACGACCAGCGGGCGGCGGAGCGTGCCGCGCAAGCCCGCCGCCTCCGCGACCTGGCCGGCCTCTCCGACTAGCCGCGGCGCCGCGGCACGGGGGCCAGCCCCCGGACCCCCGCGCCTCAAACGCCGGCGGGGCTGGATTTTGGCGGGCGTCGGCCCGCACGTGAACGCCGGAGGGGCTGGAAAATCCAGCCCCTCCGGCGTTTGAGGAGCGGGGTCCGGGGCGGAGCCCCGAACGGGTCCGGGCGGAGCCCGGCACCCTTCCCAGCCCGTCCGGCGCTTGAGGACCGGGTCCGGGCGGAGCCCGGGGAACGGTGGAAGGGCGGGTAGGGGACTTCGCCCCGCAGGGCCGCCCTTCCGCGGCGGCGGACCGCCGGGCCGGGTCGGTCCGGGCCCCGCGCCGGGCGCGAAACCCGGCGCAGCCCGCGCGGCGCCCACGCGGGCCGCGGCTTAACGTGGTCGGGAGCCCGCCCGCACGTGCGAAGGGATACGAGATGTCGGAATCCGCCCCAGGGGGCCCCGCCAAGCCCCCCGCCGACCGCGGCCGCACGAGCATCGCCGACGGCGTGGTCGAGAAGATCGCCGGCCTGGCCGCCCGCGAGGTGGCCGGCGTCCACGCCATGGGCACCGGCACCGGCCTCTCCCGCACCTTCGGCGCCGTCCGCGACCGCGTCCCCGGCGGGTCCAAATCCACCGTCGGCCGCGGCGTGAAGGCGGAGGTCGGCGAGGTGCAGACGGCCCTCGACCTGGAGATCGTGGTGGATTACGGCGTGTCGATCCGGGACGTGGCCCGGGCCGTCCGTGAGAACGTCGTCTCGGCGGTGGAGCGCATGACCGGCCTCGAGGTCGTCGAGGTCAACATCGCGGTCAGCGACGTCAAACTGCCGGACGAGGACGACGAGGAGCCGGAGTCCCGACTGCAGTAGAGGAGCCCGCATGAGCTTGGCGGTCGTCGGTCTGCTGGCCGGCATGGCACTGGGGTTCGCCGGGTACTTCGGCGGCTTCGGGGCCTTCCTGCTGGTGGCCGCGCTCGGCGCCATCGGCTTCGTCGTGGGCCGGATCCTCGACGGGGACCTGGAGCCCGGGGACTTCTTCCGCCCCCGGGGCGACGGGGACCGGCTCCGCACGAGGGGCAGCGACCGGGACCGGGACCGGGACCGCGACCGGGACCGCGACCGATGAGCACCCCCCGGCCCACCCCGCCCCGGGTCCCCGCCGCCGAGCGCGGGGCCACCCGGATCGCCGACCGGGTCGTCGCGAAGATCGCGGCCCGGGCCGCCCGGGAGGCGCTGTCCAGGCCCGCTCCCGAAGGCGCGGCCCCGCCGTACGCCACCGTCACCGTGCACCACGACATCGCCCGCGTACGGGTGGTCCTGGAGCTCCCCTACCCCTCCGACCTCGCCGCCCAGTGCGCGGCCGTACGCCGCCAGGTGGCCCTGCGCGTGGAGGAGTACGCGGAGATGGCCGTACCCGAGGTGGACGTGGACGTCGAGCACCTGCGCCCCGCGCGGCCCGCCGCCGGGCGGGACCGGCGGGTCCGGTGAGCGCCCGCTTCCGGTCGCCCCGGCGGCTCCCGGCCGCCGTGGGGGCGTTCGCCGTCCTCGGGGTGGCGGGGCTGTTCCTGTACGACCTGGCGGCGGTACGGGCCCACCGCCCGGGCATGCGCTGGCGGGCGGAGCTCTCCCGCGCGCTGGAGCGGCACACCCCGGCCGATCCGGGCGTGCTGATCGGCGGCGGGGTCCTGGCCGCGGCCGGGGCCGTGCTGCTGCTGTACGCCCTGACCCCGGGCCTGCGCGGCGTCCTCCCGATGGCCTGCGGGAATCCGGAGGTCCGGGGCGGACTGGAACGCAGGGCCGCCGCGCAGGTGCTGCGGGACCGGGCCATGGAGGTGTCCGGGGTGCGGTCGGTGCGGGTCAGGGTGGGCCGGGCCCGCGTCGGGGTCCGGGCCGTGTCCCACTTCCGCGAACTGGACGACGTACGGGCCGATCTGGACGCGGTGCTGGCCGTCGGCCTGGACGAACTGGGCCTGGCCCGCGAGCCGCGGCCGAGGGTACGGGTGATCCGCCGGTGACGCTGGGGACGGTGAACCGGGTCCTGCTCGCGCTCCTCGGACTGCTCCTGCTGGCGGCGGGGGCCTCGCTGCTGACGGCGTCCGGACCCTTCGAGGGCCGCCACGACCCCCTGCTGGCGCCGCACGGACGGGGCTGGCCGGGGCCCTGGTGGGCGGCGCTCGGCGTACTCGGGGTCTGCGTCCTGCTCGCGTTGTGGTGGCTGCTCGCCCAGCTGCGGCGGGCCCGGCCCGCGGCGGTGCTCGTGGACACCGGCGACGGCGCGTTCGCCGTACTGCGCGGGCGGGCGCTGGAGGAGGCCGTCGCGGCCGATGTCCGGGAGGCCGTGGAGGGCGTGGCCCGGTGCCGGGTCACCCTGCGCGGGCGGCGCGGGGCCCCGGCCCTGCGGGTCGCCCTGGAACTGGAGCCGTACGCGGTGCCGGCCGACGTACTGGCGGCGCTGGCCGGCCCGGTGCTGGAGCGGGCCCGGACCTCGGCGGCGCTTCCGGCCCTCCCGGCGGAGGCCCGCCTGCACGTCACCCCCCGCCGGGCGCGGCGGGTGACGTGAGGGGGCGGGGCCGACGAGGACGGCGCGCCCCGGGGCTCAGAACCCGTGCCGGGAGCCGCCGTCCACCGGGAGCATGACGCCGGTCAGGTAGGAGGCCGCCGGGGACAGCAGGAACGCCGCCGAGCGGCCGAACTCCTCCGGGGTGCCGTACCGGCGCAGCGGAATCCCGGCCTCGTTGCGGGCGCGGGCGGAATCGGCGTCCCCGGACAGGGCGTCGAGCTCGCGGACCCGGTCGGTGTCGATGCGGGCGGGCAGCAGGCCGACCACCCGGATGCCGCGCGGGCCCAGTTCCACGGAGAGGGACTTCGCGAAGCCGGCCAGGCCCGGGCGCAGGCCGTTGGAGATGGTGAGGCCGGGGATCGGCTCGTGCACGGAGCCCGACAGGACGAAGCCGATGACCCCGCCGTCGGAGAGCTCGACGGCTGCCGCCCGCGCGAGGCGGACCGCGCCGAGGAAGACCGACTCGAAGGCCGCGGCCCACTGCTCGTCGGTGTTGTCCGCGGCCGAACCGGGCGCCGGGCCGCCGACGCTGATGAGGATGCCGTCGAGGCGGCCGAAGTGCTCCCGGGCCGCGGCGACGAGCCGGGAGGCGGCTGCGGGGTCGGAGTTGTCGGCGGCGACACCCACCGCGTTCGGGCCCAGCGCCTTGGCCGCGGCCTCGGCGCGGGCCGCGTCCCGGCCGGTCAGCACCACCTTGGCGCCGTCGGCGGTCAGTTCGCGGGCGGAAGCGTAGCCGAGGCCCCGGGTGGCGCCGGTGACGACGTAGACACGGTCCTTCAGTCCAAGATCCATGCCCGACACGCTACGCGGTCGCGACCGGCTCCCGCTCGGAAGAGGCGGTCCCGGCGGCGGCCGCCGCCTCGCGGTCGCGCTTCTCGCGCCGTACGAGCACGATCCAGCCCACCGGCACCGCGGAGGCGAACAGCCACCACTGCACGGCGTACGCCATGTGCGCCCCGATGGAGTCGTGGTCGGGGTCGGCGACCGGCTCGGGCTCGCCGCCGGCCGGGGCCGGGGCGGTGAGCTCCAGGTAGCCGCCGAGGACGGGCTTGCCCAGGTACTGGGCCTGCTGGGTGCTGTTGATCAGCATCACCTGGCGGTCGGGGAGGCCCTTGCGGTCCTTGATGCCGCTGCCGCCGCTGGTCTCGTCGGCCTTCAGCCGCCCGGTGACCGTGACCTCGCCGGCGGGCGCGGCCGGCACCGGCGGGTAGGCGCGCGGGTCGTCGCCGCCCTGCACCCAGCCCCGGTTGACCAAGACCACCCGGCCGTCGGCCAGGACCAGCGGGGTGAGGACGTGAAAGCCGACCTTGTCGTCGTTGTCGGTGCGCATGCGCACCACGACCTCGTGCGCGGAGTCGTACGTACCGGTGGCGGTCACGGCACGCCAGTAGTCGGCGCGCGGGACCACGTGGCCGGGGGAGGTGACCTCGGTCATGGGGACCGGCTTCGCCCGCAGGTTCGCGTCGATCAGCTCGTTCTGTGCAACCCGGTGCTCGTGGCGGTGGTACTGCCAGAACCCCAGCTTGATCATCGCGGGGATCAGGGCGAGGCCGATGAGGGTGAGGCACACCCACTGCCGGGTCAGTACAAAGCGGTACACGCCCACGACGTTACCCCCAGCGGCGAGGACCCCGGCGGCCGGGTGGCCGTCCGGGGTCGTGGGAGGGAGGAAGAGGTGGTCGGAAGGGGGGGAGAGCGGGACGGACGTCACACGCGGTCGGTGATGCCCACCTTCCCCTCCGCACGGGCGCAGTGCCCGCCGCAGAACCACTGTCCGTCGGCCTCGACGCCCTGCCCGATGATCTGGACCCGGCAGTGCTCGCAGATCGGCGCCATGCGGTGAATGGCGCAGGAGAAGCAGTCGAAGACGTGCACAGCACCCTGTGCGTGGACTTCGAAGGACATGCCGTAATCGTTCCCGCAGACTTCGCAACGTGCCATGCGCGGCATGCTGCGCAGGGCGGACCGCCGGAACAAGATCCACCGGGGTGAGTCGCGGAGCGTGCACCCGGCCGGCCCAATGGCCGGCCCCAGGACATCCGCCGGACGTCCCCGGAGATCCCCCGGTCAGTCCCCCGCCGGAGCCACGTCGCGCAGCAGCTGGGTGAAGGCCGCCTCGTCGACGACGGGGGTCCCGAAGGACTTCGCCTTCACCGTCTTGGAGGTCGAGGAGTCCGGGTCGTTCGTCACGAGCAGGCTCGTGAGCCGGGACAGGCTCGTCGCGACGTGCAGGCCCGCCTCCACCGCGCGGTCCTCCAGCAGCTCCCGGTCCACCGAGGTGTCCCCGGAGAACGCGATCCGCATGCCCTGCTTGAGCGGGGTGCCGTCCGCCCACCGCCCCGGGTTCGGGTACGGGCACGGCGGGCGCTTGCGCGAGGGACGCCAGCCGGCCGCCCCCGAGCCGCCGGACCCGTAGGAGGCCTGGTACCCGACGCGCGGGGCGGCGGGGGTGTCCGACCACTCCGTCAGCGGCCGGCATTCCAGCAGGGGCAGCCGTACGTTGTCCCGCGCGGCCGCGTGCAGGGACGGGCGGAACGCCTCCGCGAGGACCCGGGCGTCGTCGAGCGCGTGGTGGGCGCGCTGCTGGACCACGCCGAAGTGCGCGGCGAGCGACTCCAGCTTGTGGTTGGGCAGCGGGAGGTTCAGTTCCTTCGACAGGGCGATGGTGCACAGCCGCTGCCGCACCGGGGCGGTGACCTCGGCCCGCGCGTACTCGCGGGCGATCATCTGCCAGTCGAAGATCGCGTTGTGCGCGACCAGCACGCGGTCGGCGAGCCGGTCCGCGAACTCCCCGGCGATGTCCTTGAAGAGCGGTGCGTCCTGGAGCATGTCGCTGGTCAGACCGTGGATCCAGACGGGCCCGGGGTCCCGGAGCGGGTTGACCAGCGTGTACCAGTGGTCCTCGACGTTGCCCTGAGCGTCGAGCCGGTAGACGGCGGCGGAGATTATCCGGTCGTCGCGAGCGAGCCCGGTGGTCTCCACGTCGACGACCGCGTACCCCTGTGGGTACGCGGTCGGCCACATCGTCTCTGCGGTCGTACGGTCGGCGAGCATGGTCACAGAGGATATCGGCCCGCGCCGACACCCGAAGCCCTACGGCCTTTCAGCCCGGCCCCGCCCGGCCCCCGCTCAGCTCCGCCACGAGCTCCCCGGCCGTCACCGGGGCGAAGGGCCCGGGCACTTCGGCGGGTCTGGAGCAGAGCCGCAAGGCCGTGCCCGAACCGCCCTGGGGGACCGCGCCCGCGCAGGCCAGAGCGAGGAACGCGCGCTTCCCGGCGGCCAGTTCGGCGCCCTCCGCGTCGGCGTCCGCGAGGGGGCGGCGCTCCCGGGGCGGCTCCAGGGCGCGGATCCGGGCGGCGAAGGTGGCCGGTCCCTCGTCGTCCGCGGCCCGGTAGAGCCACACCTCGGCAGCCTCCGAACCCTCGGCGGCCCGCCGCAGGACCGCCACCTCCCGGGTGCGGGCCGCCGCCCGCCACACCGCGAGGTCCCACAGGGTGGCGCGGGTGCCGGAGGTGAAGTGGGCCCACGCGTCCGAGGCCGCGGCCGCGATCCGGTCGGCGCGCGGGGTGGTGCTCTCGAAGTCCCCGGACGGCGACAGGCGCAGGTCCGTCCACAGCGCCCGCCGTCGGGCCAGGTCCACGACCATCGGGATCCGGGCCCGCGTCGCGGGGCCGCTCAGGTCGAAGCGCAGGCCGGCCGTGCGCGGATCGTCCGGGGAAGGGGAGGAGGCGTCGGGGCCCTGCGCGAGGGCCGGCCGGGCGGTGAACCCGGTGAAGGCCCGGGCCAGCTCCTCGAAGGGCACCCCGCTGTAGCCGGACACCAGGGGCACCGCGTACGCGTCCCCGCGCGCGGCGAGCCCCGCCAGGTCCAGGTCCACGTACTCGGTCTCGCCCTCCCGCGCCGGTACCGGTGCAGGAGTCCAGCCGTGGCCGCCCGCGTGCACGGCGCCGGCTCCGGACCTCCCGTGCAGCGGGCGGTCGCGGTCGCACAGGCCGGTGAACTTCCAGTCGGCGTCGAAGAAGGCCACCGCCAGATCCAGGTGCGCCACCTGGTCCCGGGCCTCGGTCCAGTGCAGGAACAGCCGCAGCGCCCCGCCCGTCGGGAGCGCCAGGAGGCTGCCCCGGGGCACCTCGGCCGGCGACCCGGTGCGGGCCCGCTCCCCGGTGGGCACGGGCAGGTCCGCGAGCCCGGAGTCCAGGACGGCCAGCTCGTACGGGTCCCCCTCGGTGCGGGCGAACCGGCGCAGCACCTCCGCCTCCAGCAGGGCCGCGGCCGCCGTGACGAGCGGGCCCGGAAGCGGTGGGCGGTCCTCCGCCACGGTCCGGAGGTGGCCGGCCGGTCCCTTCGGGAAGAACACCCGCCGCACGCCGGTGCGGTCCCGGGTGCGCCCGTTCAGGGCCCCGAGCGCGGCGAGCAGCGGGCCCGCGCCGACGGAGGGGAGCCCGCGGGCCAGCTCCCGGGCCAGTTCGGGGGCCAGGTGGTCGCCGGTGTGCAGGCGCAGCAGGTGGTCGAGCCGCAGGACGAGTTCCTCCGGGCGCTCCCCGGCCACCGCGGCGGCGACCCCGGGGTCGCCGCCGGCCAGGGCCCGCTCCAGCCGCGCGGTCCGGCTCGCGGGCCGGAGCCGGTTCCCCTCGACGCGCACGGCGTCCGGATGCGCGGCGGCGCTCTCCCGCAGGGCCGTGCCCAGGGCGCCGGTCGGGGCGGTGCCCCGCAGCACGGCGAAGGCCAGGGCGGCCCGCGGGTGGCGGGTGTACCGCTCGAAGGGGTGCAGGGTCTCGGCGGCCCGCTTCCAAGCGGTCGGGTACCGCAGCAGCTCCTCGACGAGCCCGGGAACGGGCAGCGCGTCGAGTACGCCGAGCAGCGCGCGGCGCAGCGGCCGGGAGGGGGAGCGGAACCCGGACGGAGGCGGCGCGAGCAGCTCCGGATCCCCTCCGGACAGCGCGGCGAGCAGCCGCAGCACGTCGGTGGCGCAGGTCAACCGCCCGGCGAGCAGCGGCAGTACGGCGTCCCGCGGAGCGGGTCCGGTCAGCAGGCGGGCCAGGACCAGCGCGAGGGTCTGCGGTACGGGGATCCGCGCGGGCAGCCAGTCGGGCCGGGCGGGGGCCAGCCGGAGCAGCAGGGCCAGGTCGGTGCGGTCCTCGGGGGACAGCGGCACGGGCCGGGCGAGCAGCGGGGTCAGCACCCGGGCGGCGTCGGCCGCGGGGTCGGTGCCGAGCCGCAGCAGCCGGAGCGGGCCGGGCGGGATGCCGGTCCCCTCACCACCAGGGACCTCCGCGGAATCGGGGAGGAAGGGCCGGTCCGGGTCGACGGGGCGCCGGCAGACGGGGCAGCCGCTGTGGTCGGCTCCCTCCCAGCAGGAGCCGCAGACGAGATGGGCGCACGGGGCGAGGGGACGCACCGGACGGGTCGCGGCGCAGAGGGCGCAGGGCCGGGAGGGGTCCAGGCGCAGCAGGGAGCGGACCCGGCCGGTGTACCAGCCCTCGGTGTCGTGCGGGATGGAGAAGGGGAAGCGGCGGAAGGCGGGCCGCGGCCCCCGGCCGGTGTCCACGAGCCCGTCGGCCAGCGCCAGCAGGCGCGAGCGCTCCTCGGCGAGGTCGGTCGGCGCGAGGACGGCCAGGGCGGCGTACAGCTCCCGGCTCATGGTGTGGCCGCGTTCCAGGAGTTCGCCCTCCAGCGGGCGGACCCCCTCGGTGCCGGGCGAAGCCGCGGCCGACGGCCGGTCCACGTAGACGGTGTGGAGCCGGCGCAGCATGAGCTCTTCGGTGGATCGGGTGACGGGCACGGTCGGCACGGTTGTCAGTTTCCCTCCGCGAACGGAAAACGGGGGCGGAGAGAGGGCGCGCGGACTTTCCGTGAAAGGGAGAGGATGCACGCCGGGGAGCCGCCCCCGTGGAGCAGATCCCATCACGGCGGGCCGCGCGGCGGCAAGCCCGTTCTAGCGGGCCGGCGGCGCCAGCAGGGCTCGTACCAGGGCTCGCAGGGTCAGCTGGAAGAGCCGTTCGGGATCCACCGGCCGGGCCAGAGCGCGGGCCAGCGGCGGGTCGTGCGGGGCGTCGGCCGGGTCCCAGAGCTCGCTCTCGGCGGGGGACTGGGCGGGGGAGCGTTCGCGATTGCGCTCGACCAGGACGAAGCCGATGATCTGGAACTGGATCGCACGCACCGCGTCCGCGGCCCGGGTCCCGCGCAGGCCCGCCGCGTGCACCTCGTGTACCAGGGCCTGCTGGGCGGGCAGGAACATGCGGTCGGTGAGGCCCCGCTCGTGGACCATCGCGATCAGGTGCGGGCGCTCGCGCAGCTCGCGGCGCAGGATCCGGGCGACCGAGACGATCCGGTCGCCGGGGGTGCGGCCGGCCGGCCGGATGGCGCCCACCTCCTCCACGGTCCGCTCCACGAGGGCGTCGAGCAGGGATTCACGGTTGCCGACGTGCCAGTAGATGGAGGTCACCGCGGTGCCCAGCTCGGCGGCGAGCTTGCGCATGGTGAGGGCGGCCGGGCCGTGCTGTTTGACGAGGGAGGCGGCGGCGTCCAGCACCTCGTCGCGCGTCAGCGTGGTTCTGGCCATCGTGATCGTCCCCACTTATCTGTCGATCCGTCAGATCAGGTGCGTGCAAGGGTCTTTACCCTTCATCGGTCCCGGTGTAACTGTGTTACAGAACCGACTGCGTCCCAGACGAAGGATGGTGCGAGAGATGGCACGCGTACGGTACGGAGCGCGCACCGAGGCCGAGATCGCCGCTTCGCGCGAGAAGAGTTCCAAACTCCCCGACATCTGGTCCACCGGTGTGGTGGCCGTCTGGGAGACCGACCCGGACGTGGTGGCGGCGGTCCTCCCGCCGCCGCTGAAGCCCACGGAGCGGCCCCTGGTGCGGGCCAACATCAGCAAGGTGGACCTGCCCGGCTACCCGCTGGGCGCCGGCTCGGTGGCGGTCGCCGCCCAGCACGACGGGGTCGAGGGCTGGTACCCGCTGGTCATGCCGATGAGCATGGAGCGCGCCCTGATCGGCGGCCGCGAGGTCTTCGGCGAGCCGAAGAAGCTCGGCGAGATCACCGTCGAGCGCGAGGGCCTGGTCGTCCGGGCCTCGCTCGCCCGGCACGGGATCGCCTTCGTCGAGGTGCGCGGGGCGGTCGACCGCGAGCTGCCGCTGCCCGAGCCCACCGTGAAGACCGACTTCTACTTCAAGTTCCTCCCCGCGGTGGACGGTTCGGGCTTCGACGCCGATCCGGTGCTGGTGCACTGCACCCGCAACGAGAAGGTCCGCAAGCTGGAGCACATCACCGGGGACGTGGTGCTGCGGGAGTCGATGTTCGATCCCGTAGCCGATCTCCCCGTACGCCGGCTCGTCGAGCTCACCATCGGCGAGAAGACCACCGACCAGCGGGGCAAGGTCGTCGAGCGGGTCAGCGCGCAGGCCCTGCTCCCGTACATCCACCAGCGCTACGACGACCCGATGCAGATCCTCGACGGACCGCCCGAGGGGAGTGTGTGACATGCAGCTCGAACCAGGACAGGTGGCCGTCGTCACCGGAGCCGCCAGCGGCATCGGCCTCGCCATGGCCCGCCGCTTCGCCGCCGAGGGGCTGAAGGTGGTCCTCGCCGACGTGGAGGAGGGCGCCCTGCGCAAGGCGGCGGACGAACTCGCCGCCGACGGGGCCGAGGTGCTCGCCAAACTCGTCGACGTCAGCGACCGCGACTCCGTGATCTCCCTCGCGGACGCCGCGTACGAGACCTTCGGCGCCGTGCACGTCCTCTGCAACAACGCGGGCGTCGGCTCCGGGGCCGAGGGCCGCATGTGGGAGCACGAGCCCAACGACTGGAAATGGGCCTTCTCCGTCAACGTCTGGGGCGTCTTCCACGGCATCCAGGCCTTCGTCCCCCGCATGATCGCGGCCGGCGCCCCCGGCCACATCGTCAACACCTCCTCCGGCGACGGCGGGATCGCCCCGCTGCCCACCGCCTCCGTCTACGCGGTCACCAAGGCGGCCGTGGTCACCTTGACCGAGTCGCTCTACGCCCACCTCAAGGCGGAGGGCGCGGCCATCGGCGCCTCCGTGCTCTTCCCCGGACCGCACATGCTGCGCACCGGCCTGTGGGAGTCGCACCGCAACCGGCCCGACCGGTACGCCAAGGAGCGCCCGCGCAAGTCCCCGTACCGCAGCCTCGACCAGTACGAGGCCGCCATGAAGCAGGCCGGCCACGAGGTGAACTTCACCCCGGTCGAGGACGTCGCCGACCACGTCGTGGACGGCATTCGCGCCGACCGCTTCTGGATGCTGCCCGACAGCGAGCACAGCGACCGGCAGATCCGCGCCCGGTCGCAGTCCATGCTCGACCGCGCCAACCCCGCCTACCTGGAAAGTTTCATCCTCGACTGAGGAGCCTCAATCGTGAGTGCGTACGAAGACCCGTACCTGATCATTTCCTCCGACTGCCACGCGGGGCTGCCCACCGAGCAGTACCGCCCCTACCTGGACAGCGCCTTCCACCCGCAGTTCGACGAGTTCCTCGGCGAGCGCGACGCCCGCCGCGCCGAGGCCACCAAGCTGGGCGTGCGCAACGAGGCCTTCGCCGAGAAGTGGTTCCACGACCACGAGGAGGGCCTCAAGGGCGGCTGGGACGTCACGCAGCGGCTCAAGGAGCTCGACGGCGACGGCGTGGCCGCCGAAGTCGTCTTCCCCGACGCCGACGCCGTGGACAGCCAGACCGCCGCCCCCTTCGGGGTGGGCCTCGGCCTCTCCGGCGACCAGGACCCCGAGCTCGGCATGGCGGGTGCCCAGGCGCACAACCGCTGGCTCGCCGAGTTCGTCTCCGAGAACCCCGAGCGGCACTGCGGGGTGGCCCTGCTGCCCATCACCGGCGATCCCGACAAGGTCGTCGCCGAGATATACCGGGCCAAGGCGTCCGGGCTCGGCGCCCTGATGATCCCGGCCATGTGGGTGGACAAGGCCCCCTACCACGACCGCCGTTACGACCCGGTGTGGGCCGCGGCGGCCGAGACCCAGATGCCGATCGTCACCCACTCGGGATCCTCGCCGCGCCACGAGTACGGGGACCACCTGGGCATCTTCGTCTCCGAGGTCACCTGGTGGCCGGCCCGCCCGCTGTGGTTCCTGCTCTGGTCCGGGGTCTTCGAGCGGCACCCGGGGCTGAAGTTCGGCGTCGCCGAGTCGGGCTGCTGGTGGCTGCCGAACCAGCTCTGGTTCATGGACCGGCTCTACCTCGGCGCGCACGGCGGCAAGAAGCTCTCGCCGTTCGAGGAGCTGAAGCGGCCGCCGAGCGAGTACCTGGACCGGCAGGTGTTCGTCTGCGCCACCAACACCAAGCGGCGCGAGCTGGCCCAGCGCTACGAGATCGGAGTGGACAACATCCTGTGGGGCTCGGACTTCCCGCACCCCGAGGGCACCTGGCCGAACACCCGGAACTGGCTGAAGAACACCTTCCACGACATCCCCGTCGAGGAGACCCGCCGGATGCTGGGCCTGGCCGCGGCCGAGGTCTTCGGCTTCGACACCGAGAAGCTGGCGCCCATCGCCCGCCGCATCGGCCCCACCCCCGCCGAGCTCGGGCAGAGCGAGGACCAGGCGGCCGTCGCGGCCTCCTGGGCGCGCTCGCGCGAGGTAGGCCGGCACTGGCTCACCGACAACGACTTCCCGGTCCTGGGGGTGAACCCGTGAGTGCGAGTTCCGAGGACCGCTACACGGTCATCTCCGCCGACTGCCACGCCGGCGCCGACCTGCTGGACTACAAGCCGTACCTGGAGAAGCGGTACCACGAGGAGTTCGACGCCTGGGCCGCCACCTACGTCAACCCGTACGAGGACCTCCTCGCGGACACGGCCGACAAGAACTGGAACTCCCAGCGCCGCCTGGCCGAGCTCGAAGCCGACGGGATCGTCGCGGAGGTGCTCTTCCCGAACACCATCCCGCCGTTCTTCCCCAAGGCCTCCCTGATGGCCCAGCCGCCGACCGCGGCCGAGTACGAGATGCGCTGGGCCGGGCTCCAGGCCCACAACCGGTGGCTGGCGGACTTCTGCGCGGACGCGCCGGGCCGCCGGGCGGGCGTGGTCCAGATCCTGCTGAACGACGTGGACGCGGCGGTCAAGGAGATCCGCCGCACCCGCGAGGCGGGCCTGACCGGCGGCATCCTGCTGCCCGGGGTCCCGCCCGGCTCCACCGTTCCCGAGCTGTACTCGCAGGTCTACGACCCGATCTGGGCCGTCTGCGACGAGCTGGACGTCCCGGTCAACCACCACGGAGGCTCCGCCTCGCCGCCGCTCGGCGACGAACCGGCGGCGCGGGCCGTCTTCATGGTGGAGACCACCTGGTTCTCCCACCGGGCCCTGTGGCACCTCATCTTCGGCGGGGCCTTCCGCCGCAACCCCGGGCTGAAGCTGGTCCTCACGGAGCAGGGCTCCGGCTGGCTCCCCGGCGTGATCGAGATGCTGGACTACTACCACGGCCGCCTGGTCGCGGCCTCGGCCACCGCCGAGGCCAAGTTCGGGGCCGGCCTCGCGGAGTCCATGGGCAAGGGCCCCAGCGAGGTCTGGCGGGACAACTGCTTCGTGGGAGCGAGCTTCATGCGCCCCCACGAGGTCCCGCTGCGGGACCGGATCGGCCTCGACAAGATCATGTGGGGCAGCGACTACCCCCACGACGAGGGCACCACGCCCTACTCCCGCGAGGGCCTGCGCATCGCCTACGCGGGCCTGCCCCGCGAGGAGGTCGCCGCCATGGTCGGGGGCAACGCCGCCCGGGTCTACGGCTTCGACCTCGCCCTCCTCGACGCGGTCGCCGCCAAGCACGGCCCCCTCGTCTCGGAGATCGCGCAGCCGCTGACCGAGGTCCCGGCGGGCGCCACCAGTCCGGCCTTCGCCCGAGGGGGCTCGGTCCGGGTCTGGTGACGGGCGCTCCCGCCCGGAGCGGCTCAGTCCCTGCGGACGAGCCGCTCCGGCGGGATCAGCTCCGCCCCGGTGACGTGCGTGCCCCGGCGCAGCTCGACGACCAGCTCCTCCAGCGGGGCGAGCGGGGACAGGTCCACGGTCCCCAGGCATTCGCTCAGCACCAGCCGGCGCAGCGCCGGAAGCTCGCGCAGCGCCTCCAGGCCGCCCTCCAGCGCGCACCGGATCAGCACGAGCCGCGCGAGGCGCTCGTACGGCAGGAGCGCCCCGGGCGATACGGGCGCGGCGTGCCGGATCTGCAGCGCGGTCAGCCCCCTGAGCGGCAGCGAGCGCACCAGCTGCCGGTACTGGCCGCTCCCGGCGACCGTCAGCTTCTCCACCCGCGGCCACCGCTCGATCCCGTCGAGCGTCATCCGGCGGGCGCCCTGCCACAGGTGCAGCGCGGTCAGCGTGTCCGCGGCGGGCACGTCCCCGATCCGCCGCTGCTGCGGTTCGAAACCGATGACGAGCGAGCGCAGGCCGGCCGCCCCCGCCAGCGGGGCGAGCGAGAGGTCGTCGCGCAGGTAGCCGAAGGCGAGGCTGTCGGCGCGCAGTTCGGACACCACCTCGATCCCGGTGACCTTCGGGCAGTCCAGGACGCCCAGATGCCGCAGGGCCGTCCGCCCGGCCAGCGGGGACAGGTCGGCGAGCCGCGCGTTGCGGTGCAGGATCAGCGACTCCAGGTCCCGCCGTCCGGAGATCTCCCGCGGCACCGGGCCGTCCCAGGTGACGTGCAGCCGCTGGATGTGCGGCAGCCGGTCCAGGGCCCGCAGCTGTCCGGCGGTGCGCACGTGCAGGTGGGCCGTGCGCATGGGGGAGTCCGCGAGCACCGTGTCCGCGTAGGTGTCCACGGGGAACCGCCCCCAGGCATCGGACAGTTCGCGGCCCACCTCGTAGCGGTCGTCGGTCCGGAACCCGGCGATCACCTGGAGGGCCCGGTCGCCGCCGACCAGCGCCGCGGTACGGATCGTCGCGGCGGCCTCGTCCTCGGTGAGCCCGGCCGGCTCCGGCAGCAGCTCCAGGACCAGCTCGCCCGCCTTGGCCAGCTCCCCGGCCTGGCTCGGGGAACGCGGCGGCAGCAGCCGGGCCGTGCGGGCCTCCACCTCGCGCCAGACCTCCGGGTCCAGCTCCGGTGCGTGCTCCAGGCAGGCGGCCGCGAGCAGCACCAGCCGGCTCCGGTCCGCCTCGACCCGGTCGGCGCGGTGCAGCAACTGCCGCAGCAACGAGGCGCGTTCGTCGGGGCGGGCGTGCCCCACCGCCATCCGGACCACGTTGTCCCAGGTGTCCTCGTGGGCGCTGCGGACGAGCGCCCCGAAGTCCCGTGCCTCCACCGCCGCCTTGGCTCCGAGGTAGTCCTGGAAGGTGCGGTGGACGAACAGCACCGAGCCCGGTACCGGCTCCCGGAGCAGCCCGCTGCGGATCAGCAGGTGCCGGAACACCGTCTCCGCGCTGCCCTGTGCCTTGACCTGCGGCATGGCGTCGAGGGATTCGGCGATCATCGCGATCGCCTCCTCGGCGGAGGCCTCCACCTGCCCGTTGCGGATCAGCCAGTAGGCGAGCCGCTGGAGCAGCAGGGTCTGCTCGTCCCGGCTGAGGTAGACGCCCTCGACCCCGGAGATGTCCCGTTCGCTGTCGCGGCGGATCAGGAGCATGTCCAGCGCCGCGTCGTAGAGCTCCTTGCGGGCCCGGGGCAGGTGCATCCGGCGGTCCCGGTTCAGGGCGCACAGCAGGGCGCACATCAGCGGGTTCGTCGCGAGCCGGCCCAGGTCCCGGCGGGTGCCGACGGCCTGCAGCAGCGCCTTCTCGTACCGGTCGAGGAGCTCCCGCTCCCGCTGCGGTCCGGCGCCCTCGCCGTCCGCCTCCGCGCGGGCGGAGTCGTGCCAGTGCGTGATGAAGGCGCCGACGTCGTCGCGTTCCATCGGCAGCAGGGCGAGCGAGGAGAAGCCCTGGGCGGTGAGCCAGTCCTCCGGTACGGCCGAGGGGCGGGTGGTGACCACGAAGCGGGCCGCCGGGTACGCGGTGAGCAGCTCCCGCAGCCAGGACTCGGTCCGGCTGCGCAGCCGCGGCGGCACCTCGTCGACCCCGTCGACCAGGACCAGCGCCCGCCCGGCGGAGAGGATCCGGGTGACCCAGCCCTCCGGGGCGGTCAGCGGGACGCCCGTCGCGGTCAGCCAGTCCTCGGGGCGGGGGAGTCCGGCGGGGGAGTTGAAGGAGCGCAGCGGCAGGACGAAGGGGACCAGGTCGTTCCACTCGCGCAGCTGGGGTCCGAAGCTGCTCCGGGCGGCGTTCAGGGCCAGCCACTGCACGAGGGTGCTCTTGCCCGCCCCGGCCGGGCCGCGCAGCAGGACCCGCTCCGCGGCGCTCAAGGCCGCCTCGGCCTTGACCGGGGTCTGCAGCCCGGGTTCCTCGAGGAGCTGGGCGCCGCTGACGGCGAGGCTGATGTAGGCCAGGTCCAGTGGCCAGTCCTGGCGCCCCTGACTGAAGGTCAGCCCGAACAACTGCACCCGCGCCTGGGCCCGGGCCACGTGGCCCCCGTACTCCTCCTCGAACCACGCCTCTTGCCCGGCCACAGGGCCAATCCCGCCGCCCGCGCTGCCGCCGCCCGTGTTCCCGCCGGCTGGGTTGCCGCCGCCTGTGCTGTCGCCGGCTGGGTTGCCGGCGCCCGTGCTGCTGCCGGCTGTGCTGTCGCCGCCTGTGCTGTCGCCGGCTGGTTTGCCGCCGCCTGTGCTGTCGCCGGCCGTGCTGTCGCCGCCCGTGTTCCCGCCGGCTGGGTTCCCGCCGCCTGTGCTGTCGCCGGCTGGTTTGCCGCCGCCTGTGCTGCTGCCGGCTGTGCTGTCGCCGCCCGTGTTCCCGCCGGCTGGGTTCCCGCCGCCTGTGCTGTCGCCGGCTGGACTGCCGGCGCCCGTGCTGCCGCCGGCCGTGCTGTCGCCGCCCGTGTTCCCGCTGGCCGTGCTGTCGCCGCCCGTGTTCCCGCTGGCCTTGCTGTCGCCGGCCGGGTTCCCGCCGACTGGGTCCCCGGCGGTCGGGTTCCCGCCCGTCGGGCTCCCGGCGGCCGTGCTCCCGCCGTGCGCGCCGTGGCTCCCGTCCGTGCCGCCGCCCCCACCGGTCGGGTTCCCGCGCGCCGGGCTCCCGCTCCCGCCCGCCGGGTCCTGCGGGCCGCCCCTGGCCACCGCGCGGCACAGGGCGAACAGCTCCCGGTAGGCGGCCGCCGCCGCACGGCTCAGGGAGGCGTCCGCCGGGGGCCCGTCCGCGGAATCCGTGCCGGGATCCGCGGCGAAGAGGGCCCGGGCCTCCCTCGGGCCGAGCCCGGCGAACGCCTCCCCGACGGCCGTCACCGCGGCCAGCCGATCGGCCTCCGTGAGCCCCCCGGAGCCCCCGGTGCCCCCGGGCCTTTCGGAGCTGCCGAGCCCGCCGGGCCCTCCGGAGCCGCCGGGCCCTTCGGAGCCGCCGGGCCCGCCGAGCCCGCCGAGCCCGCCGAGCCCGCCCGGCCCGTCGGAGCCGCCCGACCCGCCGGAAGCGGCCAGCGCCACCGCCAGCTCGCGCGCGAGGCGTCGTACCGCCGGGTCGCCCGGTTTCGCCGGCCTCAGGCGGCGTGCCGGACCCGGCCGGGACCTCGCCAGGGCCAGCGCCACCGCCTCGGCCGTCCTTAACGCCGCTGCCCCGAAACCCGCCCCTGAGTCCGTCATCCCCACGCCCTCCCCCTGGCCCGGACACCCTCACCCGGAAGCATCTCGTGAACCGCCGGTAACACCGATGGATACCGATCGGTAACAACCTCTAGCCGAGCCCCCGAACCCGCCTCTATGGTGCGGACATGCCGAACCTGCCCGATGTCGTGCTGTGGTCCATACCCGCATTCGTCCTGCTCACCGTCATCGAGATGGTGAGCTACCGCATCCACCCCGACGAGGACGCCGCCGGGTACGAGACCAAGGACGCCGTCACCAGCCTCGGCATGGGGATCGGCAGCCTCGGCTTCGACTTCCTCTGGAAGATCCCGATCCTCGCGATCTACACCGCGGTCTACGAGCTCACCCCGCTGCGCGTGCCCGTCCTGTGGTGGACCATCCCGCTGATGCTGCTCGCCCAGGACTTCCTCTACTACTGGCAGCACCGCGGCCACCACGTCATCCGCATCCTGTGGGCCTGCCACGTCGTCCACCACAGCAGCCGCAAGTTCAACCTCACCACCGCCCTGCGCCAGCCCTGGACCAGCGCCACCTCCTGGCCGTTCTACCTCCCGATGATCGCGCTGGGCGTACATCCGGCCGCCATCGCGTTCTGCTACTCGGTCAACCTCGTCTACCAGTTCTGGATCCACACCGAGCGCATCGACAAGCTGCCCCGGCCGATCGAGTACGTCTTCAACTCCCCCTCCCACCACCGCGTCCACCACGCCTCCCAGGGCGGCTACCTGGACCGCAACTTCGGCGGCATCCTGATCGTCTGGGACCGGATGTTCGGTTCCTGGGTCGGGGAGACCGACAAGCCCGTCTTCGGCCTCACCAAGAACATCGAGACCTACAACCCGCTGCGCGTCGCCACCCACGAGTACGCCTCCATCGCCCGGGACGTCCGCGGGGCCGCCACCTGGCGCGAGCGCGCCGGACGCGTGTTCCGCGGCCCCGGCTGGCAGCCCGCGCAGGCCGCCCCCGCCGAGGCGTCCGCCCCCGCCCCCGCCCCCGCCCCGGAGCACGCCGCGTGAGCGCCGCCGGCGCCACCGAGCGCGCGCAGTCCCGTACGCCCGCCTGGGCCCGCGCCGCCGTCCCCGCGGGCTCCGGCCCCGCCGGCCGGGCGCTGCTCGCCGCCTTCGCGGCCGCCACCGCCCTGGACCTCGGCTCCCTGCTGGCGGACTGGCACACCGGGCACCTCCTCGCCAAGCCGCTGCTGATGCCGCTGCTCGTCGCCTACGTCATCACCCGCCGCGCCCCCCGCCTGCTGATCGCGGCCCTGCTGTTCGGCTGGGGCGGGGACCTGGCCCTGCTCTTCGACGCCGAGCCCGCCTTCCTGATCGGCATGGGCTCCTTCGCCGTCGGGCACGTCTGCTATCTCATGCTTTTCAAAGGACACAGCCTGTTCGGCCGCCGCCGGACCGGCCCCCTGCTCGGGGCCGCGTACGCCGCCGCGCTCCTGTCCACCGTCACCCTGCTCTGGAGCGACCTGCCCGCGGAGCTGCGGATCCCGGTCGCCGGGTACAGCCTGCTGCTCACCGCCATGGCCTACCGCTCCAGCGCCCTGGGGCGGCGGGCCGGCCTCGGCGGGGCGCTGTTCCTGCTCTCCGACACCCTCATCGCCACCGGGGTCGCCGAGTGGCCCCAGCTGCCCCGCCCCGACTTCTGGGTCATGGCCACCTACGTCGCGGCCCAGTACCTGCTGGCCACGGGAGCACTCGCGCCGCAGCGGGCGTACGGTAGGGAGGCCCTACCGGGCACCACCGTTCCCTAGCCGGAGGACTGCACCACCATGCGCGCCACCGTCATCCACGCCCCGCACGACATCCGCGTGGAGGAGGTGCCCGACGCTGCGATCCAGCGCCCCGAGGACGCCGTCGTCCGCGTCCTGCGCGCCTGCATCTGCGGCAGCGACCTGTGGGCCTACCGCGGCGAGGCCAAGCGCGAGCCGGGCCAGCGGATCGGCCACGAGTTCCTCGGCGTCGTCGAGGAGACCGGCTCCGCCGTCTCGGGCCTGCGCGCCGGAGACCTCGTCGTCGCCCCCTTCATGTGGTCCGACGGCACCTGCGCCTACTGCACCGAGGGCCTCTACACCTCCTGCGAGCACGGCGGCTTCTGGGGCTCGGTCGGCCACGACGGCGGCCAGGGCGAGGCAGTCCGCGTCCCGCACGCCGACGGCACGCTCGTGAAGCTGCCCGCCGACGCCGTCTCCGACGACCACCTGCTGACCGCGCTGCTCGCGCTGTCCGACGTCATGGGCACCGGCCACCACGCCGCGCTGGGCGCCGGGGTCCGCAAGGGCTCCACGGTCGCCGTCGTCGGCGACGGCGCGGTCGGCCTGTGCGGGGTCCTCGCGGCCAAGCGCCTCGGCGCCGACCGGATCATCGCCCTGGGCCGGCACGCCGTCCGTACGGACATCGCCAAGCTCTTCGGGGCCACCGACGTGGTCGCCGAGCGCGGCGAGGCCGCCGAGGCGGCCGTGCGCGAGCTGACCGGCGGCCAGGGCGCCCACTCGGTCATCGAGGCGGTCGGCACCGAGCAGTCCATGCGCACCGCCGTGAACATCGCCCGCGACGGCGGGGCCATCGGCTACGTCGGCGTCCCGCACGGCAGCGGCACCGGCCTCGACCTCGGCGTCATGTTCGACCGCAACCTCACCCTGCGCGGCGGGGTCGCGCCGGTCCGCGCGTACATCCCCGAGCTGCTCGCGGACGTGCTCAGCGGTGCGATCGACCCCTCGCCCGTCTTCGACCGGGCCGTCACCCTCGACGAGGTCCCGGACGGCTACCGGGCGATGGACGACCGCAGCGCGCTGAAGGTGCTCATCCAGCCGTAGTGCGCCGGAACGACGCAGGAGGGGCCGGCCCGGGGCATCACCCCGGGCCGGCCCCTCCGTCCGTTCCGTCTGTTCCGAGCGGTTACTTCACGGCCTTCAGCGCGTCGACCACGCCGTAGCCGTAGTAGCCCGTCTGGCCCCAGCCGCTCTCGCAGGTGGTGGCGTCGATCAGGGCGCCCGCGGAGTTGTAGATCTGCGCCGGGCAGTCCGCCTTGGTGGCCTGGAACTTGAGCATCGCCTGGATCATCGCGGGCGAGGCGTACGGGTGGGCGCTCTTGAGGAGCGCCGCGACACCGGCGACGTGCGGGGCGGCCATCGAGGTGCCCTGCTTGTAGCCGTAGCCGCCGCCCAGGACGGTCGACAGCACGCGGCCGTTGGCGTCCGGGGTGGCCGGGACCTGCCACTTGTCGCCGCCGGGGGCGGCGACGTCCACGACTCCGAGGCCGTAGCTGGAGTAGTACGAGCGCAGGCCCTTGTCACCGGTCGCCGACACCGTGACCACGCCCGGGAGCTGGGTGGGCAGGTCGAAGCAGACGCTCGGGTCGATGGTGCGCGGCACCGGGGTGGTGTCGTTCGGGCTGGTGTCGTCGAGGATCGAGTCCCCGGCCAGGTCGTGGTTGGAGTTTCCGGCGGAGGCCACGTGCAGCGTGCCCTTGCGCTCGGAGTACTTGGTGGCCCGACCGATGGCCTCCACCAGCGCCTTCTGGTCCTCGTCCGCCTTGCAGTTGTAGAGCCAGGGGTCGACGTAGTAGCTGTTGTTGGTCACCTCGATCCCCTTCTCGGCGGCGAACATGAAGCCGCAGACGACCGCCTCGGTGTAGAAGAGGCTGGTGCCGGGCTCGCTCACCTTGATGCCGGCGATCTTGACGCCCGGTGCGACACCGCTGATGCCGATGCCGTTGCGGGGGGCCCCGATGGTGCCGGCCACGTGGGTGCCGTGGTCGCTGCCGTCCGCGTACGGGCGCCAGGCGCCCTCGGTGGTGTCCGCGACACCGCCGACGCAGTTGGCCGACTGCTCCTTGGAGAAGTTCCCGGCGAGATCCGGGTGAGTGTCGTCGACACCCGTGTCGATGATGCCCACCGTGACGTCGGGGCTGCCATCGTTGATCTTGTGAGCCTGATCGGCCTTGATCGTCCGCAGGTCCCACTGGTTCGACTCCAGCGGCTCCTGACCCTCCTGGGCGGCCGCGGCGGCCTTGGCGGCGTCGGCCGCGCTCAGGTGCTGGGTCGCGCCCTCGTCGGTGGTCTGCACCGTCTGGAGGGGGGCGGTGCGGGTGGCGCCGACCGAGTCGAACAGGCCGCGGTTGGCGCGCAGCTGCTTGGCGAAGTCGGGGTTCTGGGAGTGTGCGACGACGACCCCGATCTGCTCATAGGCCGTCACCACCGTTCCACCGGCCCGCTCGATGGCCTTCTTCGCCGCCTTGACCGTGGCATAGGTCTTCAGGTTCGCCACGTACGACAGCTTCGGGCCGTTCGTCTCGGCCGCGGAGGTCGTGGCCGCGTCCGCCGTCGTGCTCACCGGTGCGGCTGAGGCCGCGACCGAGGGCAGGAAGGCGAGCGAGGCGGTGAGCGCCAGGCCGACCGGTATGGCGAGGGCACGCCGGCGGCCGGATCCCAGATGAGCCATGGGTTCTCCAGATCATCTTTGAAAAATCCGTCCGGGCGCGGTCGCGCCGGACGGGTCCATGACAGGCGAACTTAGCGTTTCTGTTCCCCTCTGCGCCATTAGTTCGAGGAATCAGTTCCCAAAGAAACAAACAGGTGTTGAACCACCCCGACGCGCCGGACGTGCCGTTGACAGGGGGGATCGGCACCACCGTCCCCCCACGGAGGTTGTTTTGTCCGTCACCCCCACCGCACCCGCGTCACAAGGAGAGTCCCCCGTGACCACCGAAGCAGCGCCGCCCCCGGGCAGCGCGGGAACGCCGCCGGCGAGCCCCGCGGCCCCCACGGCCGAAGAGTTCGTACGCGTCCAGCAGAGCGCGGAGTTCGCCGAACTGCGCCGCGCCACCCGCTCCTTCGCCTTCCCGCTCACCGTGGCGTTCATCGCCTGGTACCTGCTCTACGTCCTGCTCTCCAGCTACGCGGGCGGCTTCATGGGGACGAAGCTCTTCGGCAACATCAACGTCGCCCTCGTCCTGGGCCTCGGCCAGTTCGCGACGACCTTCCTCATCGCCTGGCTGTACTCGCGCCACGCGGCGGCGAAGCTCGACCCCAAGGCCTCGGCCATCAAGGCAAGGATGGAGGCGGGCGAATGAGCGCCCCGCTGTACGTGGCGGTCGCCGGGGCGGCCACGGCGGGTACGACCACCGCCGCCGGCGCCTCCGAGCACCGCCCGCTGATCATCACCCTGTTCGGGCTGTTCGTCGTCGCCACCCTGGCCATCACCGTCTGGGCCGGACGCCAGACCAAGGACGCCGCCGACTTCTACGCGGGCGGCCGCCAGTTCACCGGATTCCAGAACGGCCTGGCCATCTCCGGCGACTACATGTCCGCCGCGTCCTTCCTCGGCATCGCCGGAGCCATCGCGCTCTTCGGCTACGACGGCTTCCTCTACTCGATCGGCTTCCTCGTCGCCTGGCTGGTGGCCCTGCTCCTGGTCGCCGAGCCGCTGCGCAACTCCGGCCGCTACACGATGGGCGACGTGCTCGCGTACCGGATGCGCCAGCGCCCCGTACGCACCGCCGCCGGCACCTCCACCATCGTGGTCTCGATCTTCTACCTGCTCGCCCAGATGGCCGGCGCCGGCGTGCTCGTCTCGCTGCTCCTCGGCATCACCAGCGACTTCGGCAAGGTCGTGATCGTCTCGCTGGTCGGCATCCTGATGATCCTCTACGTCACCATCGGCGGGATGAAGGGCACCACCTGGGTCCAGATGATCAAGGCCGTGCTGCTGATCGCGGGCACGCTGCTGATCACCTTCCTGGTGCTGCTCAAGTTCAACTTCAACGTCTCGGACCTGCTGGGTCAGGCCGCCGACAACAGCGGCCAGGGGGTGAAGTTCCTGGAGCCGGGCCTGAAGTACGGCAAGGACTCGCTCTCGAAGCTGGACTTCATCTCGCTCGGCCTCGCCCTGGTCCTGGGCACCGCCGGCCTGCCGCACATCCTGATCCGCTTCTACACGGTCCCCACGGCCAAGGCCGCCCGCAAGTCCGTGAACTGGGCCATCGGCATCATCGGCTCCTTCTACCTGATGACGATCGTCCTCGGCTTCGGCGCCGCGGCCCTGCTCAAGCGGACCGACATCATCGCCTCCAACAAGGCCGGCACCACCGCCGCCCCGCTGCTCGCCCAGGAGATCGGCGGCGGTCCGGGCTCCACCGGGGGCGCGGTCCTGCTCGCCGTGATCTCGGCGGTGGCCTTCGCCACCATCCTCGCGGTCGTCGCCGGCCTGACGCTGGCCTCCTCCTCGTCCTTCGCGCACGACATCTACGTGAACGTGATCCGCAAGGGCAAGGCCACCGAGAAGGAAGAGGTACGGGCGGCCCGCTGGTCCACCGTGATCATCGGAGCCGTCGCCATCGGCCTCGGCGCCCTGGCCCGCGACCTCAACGTGGCCGGCCTCGTCGCCCTGGCCTTCGCGGTCGCCGCCTCCGCCAACCTGCCGACGATCCTCTACAGCCTCTTCTGGAAGCGCTTCACCACCCAGGGCGCCCTGTGGTCCATCTACGGAGGCCTGGTCTCCTCGGTCGTCCTGGTGCTGTTCTCGCCGGTGGTCTCCGGCAAGCCCACCTCGATGTTCAAGGGCGCCGACTTCTACTGGTTCCCCCTGGAGAACCCCGGCATCATCTCCATCCCCCTCGGCTTCCTGCTCGGGTGGCTGGGAACCGTCCTCTCGAAGGAGAAGGCCGACCCGCAGAAGTTCGCCGAGCTCGAAGTCCGGTCGCTCACCGGAACCGGCGCACACTGACGGCCTGCGCCTCGGCGGGATCGTCCGAACACCCAGCGTGGCCGTGTCGTACTTCCCTACGACACGGCCACGCCTCGTCTCGTTCATTCGGGCATCCCTATATGACACAGGCGTCGCGTAGGCTCGTTGATAGCGCTCGTACTCTCATCCATCGCGGCGCAAACCTCTACAAACCGGACAGGGGAGGGGGCTTACAGTGCTTCTCGACACCTACGGCCGCGTAGCCACTGACCTGCGCGTCTCGCTCACCGACCGGTGCAATCTGCGCTGCACTTACTGCATGCCCGAGGAGGGCCTGCAGTGGCTCGGCAAATCGGATCTGCTCAGTGACGACGAGATCGTCCGGCTGATCCGCATCGCGGTGACCCAGCTCGGCATCGAGGAAGTCCGCTTCACCGGCGGCGAGCCGCTCCTGCGCCCCGGCCTCGTCGGGATCGTCGAGCAGTGCGCGGCCCTGGAGCCGCGCCCCAAGATGTCGCTGACCACCAACGGCATCGGCCTCAAGCGCACCGCGCAGGCGCTCAAGGTCGCCGGCCTGGACCGGGTGAACGTTTCCCTGGACACCCTGCGGCCCGAGGTCTTCAAGACCCTGACCCGGCGCGACCGCCACAAGGACGTCATCGAGGGCATGGCCGCCGCCCGCGACGCCGGCCTCACCCCCGTCAAGGTCAACGCGGTGCTGATGCCCGGACTCAACGACGACGAGGCCCCCGACCTGCTGGCCTGGGCCGTGGAGAACGAGTACGAGCTCCGCTTCATCGAGCAGATGCCGCTCGACGCCCAGCACGGCTGGAAGCGCGACGGCATGATCACCGCCGGTGACATCCTGGAATCCCTGCGCACCCGCTTCACCCTCACCGAAGAGGGGTCCGAGGAGCGCGGCTCCGCCCCGGCCGAGCGCTGGGTCGTCGACGGCGGCCCGGCCACCGTCGGCGTCATCGCCTCGGTCACCCGCCCCTTCTGCGGAGCCTGCGACCGTACGCGCCTCACGGCCGACGGCCAGATCCGTACGTGCCTCTTCGCCACCGAGGAGTCCGACCTGCGCGCCGCCCTGCGCTCGGGCGCCCCGGACGAGGAGATCGCCCGCCTGTGGAAGGTGGCGATGTGGGGCAAGAAGGCCGGCTCCGGCCTCGACGACCCGAGCTTCCTGCAGCCCGACCGCCCGATGTCGGCGATCGGCGGCTGACCACCGCCCGAGCCGTCGCCGATGGCGACGGCTCCGGCTCCGTCTCAGAGCGAACCCGAGGGCTCGCAGCGGCTACGGCCGCTGCGAGCCCTCGGGCGCTTCCCACTCGTCGAGCTTCACCACGTCCTTGAGGAAACCGCGGACCCCCAGGAACTGGGACAGGTGCTCGCGGTGCTCCTCGCACGCCAGCCAGGTCTTGCGGCGCTCGGGGGTGTGCAGCTTCGGGTTGTTCCACGCCAGGACCCAGACGGCCGCCTCGCGGCAGGCCTTGGCGGAGCAGGTGGGCGCGTCGGCGGGGGTTTCGCCGCCGGAAGCGTCGTTCAGGGGTGCGTCTAGGGGAGTCACGGCTCAACCCTAAGACGGAATGGCGACGCCGAGCAGCCACGGGGGGAGCTGCCCGGCGTCGGTCCGTCGCTCCGACGGGGGATGCGGAGCGCGTAGGCAGTATGTCACGCAGGACCCGGTGCGGTGCACTGGAACTTCATGATTGATCTGAGCTTTTCTTGAGGTTTCCGTCACCCAGCGCGGGGCGCACGGGCGACGGAAGGAAGTGCGAGGGCAGGGAGGGCGTCGATTCGCGCCCCGCGTTGGCGATCACCACCGCGATGTACGGCAGCAGCGCCCCCGCGACGAGCGTCACGATCGCCACGGGCCGCTGCACGTTCCACAGGACGATCGTCGCGACCACCGACAGGGTTCTGATCAGCATCGAGATCACGTACCGGCGCTGGCGCCCCCGTACGTCCTCGGCGAGGCCCATCCGCGCTCCCGTGATCCGGAAGACCTCGGAATCCTTCCGCTTCGTCCGCTCCACAACCCACCACCCGATCGATCGCCGGACACTCCCCGGCCCGGACGCCTCCACGGTACGCCGCCCGCCCGGAGCCGGGCAGAGGGGGTGTCCCCCGAATGGCGCTGTCCGAAATGCGAGGTAGGCCGGACGGGTCAAGACTGGGCCCACATGCGCACCACGCGCCAGGAGGAGGCTCGACATGGGTTGGTTGTGGGCGATCATCGTCGGCTTTGTACTGGGACTGATAGCCCGGGCGATCCTGCCGGGCAAGCAGCACCAGCCCCTTTGGCTGACCACGATCTTCGGCATCGTCGGGGCCGTCCTCGGCAACGCCGTGGCCACGTGGATCGGCGTCAACGAAACGCGCGGCATCGACTGGATCCGCCACCTGCTGCAGCTGGCCGGAGCCGTCGTGGTGGTCGGTCTCGGCGACCTGATCTACAGCTCGCTGCGCGGCGGCAAGAAGCAGATGACGTGACCTGAGGTCCCGGCCCGCCGCACGGCGTGCCACGACGGAGGGGCCGGCCCGGACAATGTCGTCCGGACCGGCCCCTCCGTCGTGCTGTTCCCGGTGCTGCCTAGCCGGTGACCTCGACCGCCGCCAGGTTCTTCTTGCCGCGGCGCAGCACCAGCCAGCGCCCGTGCAGCAGGTCCTCCTTGGCGGGGACCGCGTCCTCGGAGGCGACCTTCACGTTGTTCACGTAGGCGCCGCCCTCCTTGACGGTCCGGCGCGCGGCCGACTTGCTCGCGACCAGCCCGGTCTCGGCCAGCAGGTCGACGACCAGGCCCGGCTCGGCCACCTTCGCCTGCGGCAGCTCGGACAGGGCCGCGGCCAGGGTGGCCTCGTCCAGCTCCGCCAGCTCGCCCTGGCCGAACAGCGCCTTGGACGCCGCGATGACGGCGGCGCACTGGTCGGCGCCGTGCACCAGCGTGGTCAGCTCCTCCGCCAGCGCCCGCTGGGCGGCACGCGCCTGTGGCCGCTCGGCGGTCTGCGCCTCCAGCGCCTCCAGCTCCTCACGGGTCTGGAAGGACAGGATGCGCATGTAGGTGGAGACATCCCGGTCGTCCACGTTCAGCCAGAACTGGTAGAACGCGTACGGGGTGGTCATCTCCGGGTCGAGCCAGACGGCGCCGCTCTCGGACTTGCCGAACTTGGTGCCGTCCGCCTTGACCATCAGCGGGGTCGCGATGGCGTGGACGTGCGCGTCCGGCTCCACCCGGTGGATCAGGTCGAGACCGGCCGTCAGGTTGCCCCACTGGTCGGAACCGCCCTGCTGGAGCACGCAGCCGTGCCGGCGGTACAGCTCCAGGAAGTCCATGCCCTGGAGCAGCTGGTAGCTGAACTCCGTGTAGCTGATGCCCTGGTCGGACTCCAGCCGCTTGGCGACCGAGTCCTTCGTCAGCATCTTGTTGACACGGAAGTGCTTGCCGATGTCCCGGAGGAACTCGATGGCGGACATGCCCGCCGTCCAGTCCAGGTTGTTCACCATGAGCGCCGCGTTCTCGCCCTCGAAGGACAGGAACGGCTCGATCTGGGTGCGCAGCCGCGACACCCAGTTCGCGACGGTCTCCGGGTCGTTCAGGGTGCGCTCGGCGGTCGGCCGCGGGTCGCCGATCTGACCCGTGGCCCCGCCGACCAGCGCCAGCGGACGGTGGCCCGCCTGCTGGAGCCGGCGCACGGTGAGGACCTGCACCAGGTGCCCCACGTGCAGCGAGGCGGCCGTCGGGTCGAAGCCGCAATAGAACGTGACGGGACCGTCCGCGAACGCCTTGCGCAGCGCTTCTTCATCGGTGGACTGGGCGAAGAGCCCGCGCCACTTCAGTTCGTCGACGATGTCCGTCACGGTTCTGGGTCTCCTTGAACGAGGTGAAACAGAAAGCTGAGGGGTTTCCCCGCCAGTCTAGGCGGGGAAGACCTGCACCTCTCACCCTTTGTTGATCAGGCGCCGCGTTGATCAGACGCCGCGTTGATCAGGCGCCGCGCTGATCAGACGCCCTTGCTGACCGAGCTCATGTTGAAGTCCGGGATCCGCAGAGCCGGCATCGCCGTCCTGGTGAACCAGTCGTTCCATTCGCGCGGCAGGGTCTTCTCGGTCCGGCCGGCCTCCGAGGCCCGCGACAGCAGGTCCACGGGGGACTCGTTGAACCGGAAGTTGTTGACCTCGCCCACGACCTGGCCGTTCTCCACCAGGTAGACGCCGTCCCGGGTCAGCCCGGTGAGCAGCAGCGTCGCCGGGTCCACCTCGCGGATGTACCAGAGGCAGGTCAGCAGCAGCCCCCGCTCGGTGGCGGCCACCATCTCCTCCAGCGACTTCTCGCCGCCGGCGTCCAGGATCAGGTTCCCGAACGACGGGGAGACCGGCAGCCCGGTCAGTTCCGCGGTGTGCCGGGTCGTGGTCAGCCGGGCCAGCTCACCGTCCTTGATCCAGTCGGTCGCCGGGACCGGCAGGCCGTTGTCGAAGACGGAGGCGTCGTCCCCGGAGCTGTGCGCGATCACGAACGGCGCGGACTCCAGGCCCGGCGCGTTCGGATCGCTGCGCAGGTTCAGCGGCAGCGGGGAGAGCCGCTCGCCGATCCGGGTGCCGCCGCCGGGCTTGGAGAAGACCGTCCGGCCCTCCACCGCGTCCCGGGCCGCCGCCGACCACATCTGGTAGATCACCAGGTCGGCCACCGCCGTGGGCGGCAGCAGCGTCTCGTACCGCCCGGCCGGCAGGTCGATCTTCCGCTCCGCCCAGCCCAGCCGTACGGCCAGCTCCGCGTCCAGCGCGGTCGGGTCCACGTCCTTGAAGTCCCGGGTCGCGCGGCCCGCCCAGGCCGAGCGCAGCCTGTCCGGGGACTTCGCGTTGAGCTCCAGGGTGCCGTTGGGCTGGTCGTGGCGCAGGCGCAGCCCCGTAGAGGTGCCCACGTACGTGGAGACCAGCTCGTGGTTGGCGAAGCCGTACAGCTCGCGGCCACCCGCCCGGGCCCGGGCGAAGGCCTCGCCGAGGGCCGGGGCGAAGTCCGCGAACACCGCCGAGGAGGTCTCGGCCGGGGAGTCGGCGAAGTCCGGCGAGGACGGGGTGCCGGTGACCAGCGGCCGGGCGTCCTCCGCCGGCCCGGCGCCGCGCGCGGCCGCCTCGGCGGCCCGGACCAGCGGCTCCAGCTCCGCGGCCGTGACGGCGGAGCGCGAGACGACCCCCGAGGCCGTGCCCTCCTTGCCGTCGACGGTGGCGATGACCGTGAGGGTCCGGCCGCGCGTGACCCCGTTGGTGGTCAGGGCGTTGCCCGCCCAGCGCAGGTTGGCGCTCGACTCCTCGTCGGCGATGACGACGCAGCCGTCGGCGGTGGACAGCTCCAGCGCCCGCTCGACGATCTCGTGGGGCTTGGTGGTGCGACTCGACGAGGTCATCGTCCGGCCTCCTGCGTGGTGTTCAAGATGTTCACGTCGCGGAACAGCGCGGACGGGCAGCCGTGCGAGACCGCCGCGACCTGGCCCGGCTGGGCCTTGCCGCAGTTGAAGGCCCCGCCCAGGACGTAGGTCTGCGGACCGCCGACCTTCTCCATCGAGCCCCAGAACTCCGTGGTCGTGGCCTGGTACGCGACGTCGCGGAGCTGCCCGGCCAGCCTGCCGTTCTCGATGCGGAAGAAGCGCTGCCCGGTGAACTGGAAGTTGTAGCGCTGCATGTCGATGGACCAGGAGCGGTCGCCGACCACGTAGATCCCGCGCTCCACCCCGCCGATCAGGTCCTCGGTGGAGAGCCCGCCCGGATCCGGCTGGAGCGAGACGTTCGCCATGCGCTGGACGGGCACGTGCCCGGGGGAGTCGGCGTAGGCACAGCCGTTGGAGCGGCCCAGCCCCGTCAGCTTCGCGATCCGCCGGTCCGTCTGGTAGCCGGCCAGGGTGCCGTCCTTGACCAGGTCCCAGCTCTGCGCCTCGACGCCCTCGTCGTCGTACCCGATGGTGGCCAGCCCGTGCTCGGCCGTCCGGTCGCCCGTGACGTTCATGATCGGGGAGCCGTAGGCGAGCTTGCCGAGCTGGTCGAAGGTGGCGAAGGAGGTCCCGGCGTACGCGGCCTCGTAGCCCAGCGCCCGGTCCAGCTCGGTGGCGTGGCCGATGGACTCGTGGATGGTGAGCCACAGGTTCGAGGGGTCCACCACCAGGTCGTAGCGCCCGGCCTCGACGCTCGGCGCCCGCATCTTCTCGGCGAGCAGCCCGGGGATCTCCTCCAGCTCGGCGTTCCAGTCCCAGCCGGTGCCGGTCAGGTACTCCCAGCCGCGCCCGGCCGGCGGGGCGATGGTGCGCATCGAGTCGAACTCGCCCGTGGTGGCGTTCACGGAGACGGCGGTGAGCTGCGGGTGGACGCGCACCCGCTGCTGGGTGGTGGAGGTGCCCGCGGTGTCGGCGTAGAACTTGTTCTCCTGGACCGCGAGGAGCGAGGCGTCCACGTGGGCCACCCCGTCGGCCGCCAGGAGGCGCGCGCTGAAGTCGGCGAGCAGCGCGGCCTTCTCCGTGTCCGGCACCTCGAAGGGGTTCACGTCGTAGGCGGAGATCCAGGTCTTGTCGGCGTGCACCGGCTCGTCGGCGAGCTCGACCCGCTCGTCCGAACCGGCCGCCTTGATCACCTGGGCGGAGAGCTTCGCCATGGCCACGGCCTGCGAGGCCACCCTGGCGGCGGCGTCCATGGTCAGGTCCACACCGGAGGCGAACCCCCAGCTGCCCCCGTGCACCACGCGGACCGCGTAGCCGAGGTCCGTGGTGTCGGACCCGCCGGAGGGCTTGGCGTCGCGCAGCCGCCAGGAGGCGCTGCGGATGCGTTCCAGGCGGAAGTCCGCGTGATCGGCGCCCAGCGCACGGGCCCGCGCGAGCGCCGCGTCGGCGAGCGCCCGCAGGGGCAGCGCGGCGAAGGCCGCGTCGATGGAATGGGGCACGGAGGTCCTCCCGGGGGTTGGGGCAGCTGGCACGATCATGTCGCGCCACGGGTTTCCGTGCCTACATCTTTCTGTAGGGACTCGACAGACCGCGTACCCAGGCCCTGTCGGAGCCGGATTCTCCTTAAGGGGTACTTGACCTATAGGTTTTTGGTATTCAGACCGCTAGTCGAAAGGGTGATCCGTTGAGCCGCTCGGTTCTCGTCACCGGAGGTAACCGGGGCATCGGCCTCGCCATCGCCCGAGCCTTCGCGGAAGCGGGGGACAAGGTCGCGATCACGTACCGGTCGGGCGAGCCCCCCGCGGAGCTCACGGCCCTGGGCGTGCTGGCGGTCCGCTGCGACATCACGGACTCCGACCAGGTCGACCAGGCGTACAAGGAGATCGAGGACGCCCACGGCAACGTGGAGGTCCTCGTGGCCAACGCCGGCATCACCAAGGACACGCTGCTGATGCGCATGTCCGAGGACGACTTCGCCTCGGTCGTCGACACCAACCTCACCGGCACCTTCCGGGTGGTCAAGCGCGCGAACCGCGGCATGCTCCGCGCCAAGAAGGGCCGCGTCGTCCTGATCTCCTCGGTCGTCGGCCTGCTCGGCTCGGCCGGCCAGGCCAACTACGCCGCCTCCAAGGCGGCGCTGGTCGGCTTCGCCCGCTCCCTCGCCCGTGAGCTGGGCTCCCGCAACATCACCTTCAACGTCGTCGCCCCCGGCTTCGTGGACACCGACATGACGAAGGTGCTCACGGACGAGCAGCGGGCCGGCATCGTCGGCCAGGTGCCCCTGGGCCGCTACGCGCAGCCCGAGGAGATCGCGGCCGCGGTCAGCTTCCTGGCGTCCGACAACGCCGCGTACATCACTGGTGCCGTCATTCCCGTTGACGGCGGATTGGGCATGGGTCACTGATCACCATGAGCGGAATTCTCGACGGCAAGCGCATCCTCGTCACCGGGGTGCTGATGGAGTCCTCCATCGCGTTCCACGTCGCCAAGCTGGCGCAGGAGCAGGGCGCCGAGGTCATCCTCACCGCGTTCCCGCGGCCCACGCTGACCGAGCGCATCGCCCGCAAGCTGCCCAAGCCCGCCAAGGTCATCGAGCTCGACGTCACCAACGGTGAGCACCTGGCGCGGGTCGAGGAGCTCGTCCGCGCGGAGCTCGGCGGCCTCGACGGCGTCGTGCACTCCATCGGCTTCGCGCCGCAGGACGCCCTCGGCGGCAACTTCCTGAACACCCCGTTCGAGTCGGTCGCCACCGCCATGCACGTCTCGGCGTTCTCGCTGAAGTCGCTGACCATGGCCTGCAAGCCGCTCTTCCCGGAGAACGAGGGCGCCTCGGTCGTCGGCCTCACCTTCGACGCGCAGTACGCGTGGCCGCAGTACGACTGGATGGGCCCGGCCAAGGCCGCCCTGGAGGCCACCAGCCGCTACCTCGCCCGTGACCTGGGCAAGGAGAAGATCCGCTGCAACATGATCTCGGCCGGCCCGATCGGCTCGATGGCCGCGAAGTCCATCCCCGGCTTCAGCGGCCTGGCGGACATCTGGGACCAGCGTTCCCCGATGGACTGGGACATGTCGGACCCGGAGCCGGCCGCGAAGGGCGTCGTCGCCCTGCTGTCGGACTGGTTCCCCAAGACCACCGGAGAGATCATCCACGTCGACGGCGGTCTGCACGCGATGGGTGCCTGACCGCCCGTTCCCTCCGTACGGCGGCGGCCGCGCTCTCCCTTCCGGGAGGCGCGGCCGGCTCCTTCGCCGAGTGGTGAGCCCCCCCCCCCCCCCCGCCGTTCTGGTGTCCGGGGTGGGGGCCGTACGGGGCGACTCGATCAGATGTCCGCCCCCGGGCCGGATCCTCCCGAGTCGAAAATCAGGACATTTGCCTGCAAACTGGGCCCGTCGGGATCTTCCCGGCTCCTGCGGGGAGGAGGTACGGGAGTGCGCGCGAGGCGGAGCCGAGCGGTATCCCTGCTGGTCACCTCGGTGGTCCTGACCGGATTCCTGCTTCCCGGAGCCGTCGCGCAGGACGAGGTGCCCGCCCCGATGCCCGGTACGGCATCCGGTACGGACGTCCAGGCGCCGGCCGTGGTCGACCTGGCCCAGATCCCCGCCGAACCCCCCGTGCAGCCCGCGAAGCCCGCCGCCCGGGAGCTCTTCGGGGCCGACTGCGACACCGAGATCAACGGCTCGCAGGTGGTCGCCTTCTGCCACAACCCCTACCCGCAGACCGACCTGGTCCGCCTGCACGTGGAGTGCGACCGCTGGTGGGACGTGGACGGGGACGGCGCCGCCGTGGCCGTCGGTCCCGCCGGCCGGGTGGAGCTCTCCGGCCGCTGCTGGAAGGAAGTCCGCTCCGCCTGGGTCAGCCACCAGCGGCAGTGAGCCCCGTGACGGCGCGCCCCGTGACGGCGGCGTCCCCCGAGGGGCGCCCCTCCTTGGCGAGGCACACGAACGGATAGCCGGCCGCCTCCGAGGCCGCCGCGTCCCCGTCCCCGCGCCGGATCGCCTCGATCAGCCGCTTGTGGTCCAGGTGCGAGGCGGGATCGAGCTCCGTCCCCACGTCGGTGCGCAGCCAGTCGGCCACCAGATCGCCGAGGTCCGCGTACAGCTCGATGAGCACCTCGTTGTGCGAAGCCGCCACCACCGCCATGTGCAGGGCCACGTCCGCCGCGATGAACGGCTCCGCGTCCCCGCCCGACCACGCCTCCTCGCGCCGCGCCAGCAGCGCGTCCAGCTGTACGAGGTCCCGCGCGGTCCGCCGCTCCGCCGCGAGGCGGGCCGCCGAGGACTCCAGCGTCGAGCGCAGCTCCGCGATGTGCCGCGGGTCGGCGCCGGCGAAGCGGCGGTGCATGACCCCGGCCAGCTCGCTGGTGGCGATGACGTACGTCCCCGAGCCCTGCCGGATGTCGAGGAGGCCGTTGTGCGCGAGGGCTCGGACGGCCTCCCGGACCGTGTTGCGGGCGACGCCCATCAGCTCCACGAGCTCCGGCTCGGTGGGGATGCGGGAGCCCACGGGCCATTCGCCGGTGGTGATCTGGTTCCTGAGCTGGGCGATCACCTGGTCGACGAGCGCGGATCGCCGGGGCGAGGTCAGCGGCATGCGGTCGGGGTTCCTCTCGGGGCGGGCGCGGTGCGGGTGAGGGGCACGATACGGCTGCGGGGTGGACAACCAATCATCCCATGATTCTATGATGGTCGAATGTCCGACGAAGAAATCCAGACCCTGAACCGGCCCCCGGCCGTGCGCACGGCATCCCCGCAGCCCCTTCCCGCCCCCGCCGCCACCCCCCAGCCGGCGTGGCTCGGACCCGTGCTCCTCGTCGGCATCGTGCTGGCCGCCCTCAACCTGCGGCCCGCCATCACCAGCCTCGGCGCCCTCTTCGAGGAGACCCGCGAGGGCCTCGGCATGAGCGGCACCGTCGCCGGACTCATCACCTCCGTCCCCGCCTTCTGCTTCGCCGTCTTCGGCGTCACCGCGCCCCGGCTCTCCCGCCGCTTCGGCCCGGCCGCCGTCGTCTGCGCCGGCATGGCCGCCGTCGCCGCGGGCCTGCTGATCCGGCCCTTCGCGAACAACGCCGCCGGATTCCTGGCGGCCAGCGCCCTGACCCTGGCCGGCATAGCCCTGACCAACGTGCTCCTGCCGGTGATCGTCAAGCGCTGGTTCCCCGACCGGGTCGGCACCATGACGGGGCTCTACTCCATGGCCCTGGCCGCCGGCACCTCGCTCGCCGCGGCGGCCACCGTCCCGATGACCCAGGCCCTCGGCGGCAGCTGGCGCACCGGCCTGCTGGTGTGGGGCTTCCTCGCCCTGGCGGCCGTCCTGCCCTGGCTGGCCATCGGCGCGGCGGCCCGCAAGGAGAAGGCCGCGGCCGCCGGCGTACCGGCCGCTCGCCCCGACGCCGGACCCGGCGTGATGCGCAGCCGCACCGCGTGGGCCCTCGCCTGCTACTTCGGACTCCAGGCCACGGGCGCGTACATCACCATGGGCTGGCTCCCGCAGATCTTCCGCGACGCAGGGGTCTCCGCCTCCACGGCGGGCGTCCTGCTCGCCGTCACCATGGTCATGGGCGTCCCCCTCGCCTTCGTCATCCCGGGCCTTGCGGGCCGGATGAAGAACCAGGGCCCCATCGCCGTCGGCCTCGGCCTCTTCGGCCTCGTCGGCTACCTGGGGCTCTACTTCGCCCCCGCCGGCGGCGCGTGGGCCTGGGCCCTCCTGCTCGGCGTCTCCAACTGCGCCTTCCCGCTCGTCATCACCATGATCGGACTGCGGGCCAAGTCGCCCGCCGGCGTCGTCAAGCTGTCCGCCTTCGCCCAGAGCACCGGCTACCTCATCTCCATCCCCGGGCCGCTCCTCATCGGCACCCTCTACCAGCACACCGGCGGCTGGGACCTGCCCCTCGCCCTGATGGCCGGGCTGCTCGTCCCGCAGATCGCGCTCGGCGTGCTCGCGGGCCGGGACCGAACGATCGAGGACGAATGCGGCGTGCGAGACTGATCGGCATGTCGCCCGTACTCGAACCGAACCCCCCGAACGGCCACCGCAAGCTCGGCCTCGTGCTGGGTGCGATGCTGCTGGTCACCGTGGTCATCTCCGTCGTCGCCACCCTCGCCTCGCCGTAGCCGGCGGGGGTGGGGGTGGGGTTAACCCCCCGTCCCCTAGACGAGTCATTCCGAATGCTGACGATGTGTTCGGGAACGCAGACAGGGCGTCCAAGATCGTTGTGTGACGAACA
>NZ_JANAVF010000048.1 GCF_024213195.1 Streptomyces sp. TBY4
AGCCGCTCGGGCATCAGCGGCCTGGCCAAAGCGGAGACCTCCTCCACGTCGGCCCGGTATTCGGGCATCTCCAGGCGCAGCCGGCGCTGCCCGGCCCAGAACACGGCGGCTTCCTGCTCTGTGTACGGCCGGGCATGCTCGGCGCGCAGCGCCGCGGCCCCCGGCGCACGGACCTGTGTCACGGAGGCTTCGGCGGCAGAGGAGTACAGGACGGTGGTGTCGCGGCGCAGCACGATGACCGAGTCGGCCGCTCCCATCTCCTCGACGGCCGCGACCGCTTCGGGGAGCACCGCGAAGTGGGTGTTGTGCCCGCGCTTGGTGGTGTAGCGGTCGTTGACACCGAGCCGTCGTACCTGGGCGTAGCGGTCGGCTGTGCCCTGGCGGGAGTCCGCCGCGCGCACGGCCAGGACCACCAGCTCCACCCGGTAGCCGGCCTGCCGGTACAGCAGGACGCTGTTCAGGAGGGCGGATGGGCTGGAGGGGGCCATTTCGACGACCGCGTCGCCGCGGCGCTGGCGTACGTACGCCTCGGCCCTGGCCTGCCAGGCCCGGTAGTCCGCCCGGATCCGCTCCCCCGCGGTCCGGGGCTCTTCCTTCAGCAGCTGCCGGTAGTCCGGATGCATGCTCTTGAAGTTGCCGCCGCTGATCTGGGTGGGTCTCCCGCGCAGCGCACGGCGCAGCATCGGTGTCATGCGGGTCTTGCCGGAGCCGGGCTGCCCCAGCAGGAACACCACGACCGGCCGGTCCTGCGGGGTGATGTTCGCCAGGTAGTTCGGCGCGATCAGCTCGTCGAAGATCCAGCGGTGTTCCTCGGCGGAGAGCCGGTGGTAGTCGACGCCGGGCGCCTCCCGCCACGGCTGGGCGATCCGGCGGACGGGTTCGGCGAGCGCCGCGGCCCGCTGCTCGGGCCCCCGCAGGGCCCGCCCCCCGCCACGCCCCGTCCCTGCCCCTGTCCCAGTG
>NZ_JANAVF010000049.1 GCF_024213195.1 Streptomyces sp. TBY4
GTGTTCCAACCCAAGGCCGACGCGGCCTGGCACCTGCACGAACTCACCCAGGACATGGACCTGGACGCCTTCGTCCTGTTCTCCTCCGTCGTCGGTGCGACGGGGAACGCCGGTCAGAGCAACTACGCGGCAGCCAACGTCTTCCTCGACGCCCTCGCCCACCACCGCCGTGGCCGCGGTCTCCCGGCACTGTCCCTGGGATGGGGACTCTGGGATTCCGAGCACGGCATGGGTTCCACCCTCGACGGCGCGGCCATCGCCCGCCTCGGCGGCTCCGGGGTCGTCCCGATGCCCGCCGCGAGGGGTCTGGCGCTCTTCGACTCCGCGCTGGAGTTCGGGGACACGCTCGTGTACCCCACCCACTTGGACACGGCGGCTCTGCGTCGGCATGACGTGACCCCGGCCGTCCTCCGTGACTTGGCGAACGGCCCGGCGCAGCGCCGGACCGCCACCGCGGGGCAGCAGGTCACCGAGTCGTCCCTCAAGGACCGCCTGGCCGGCCTCACGGTGACGGACCAGGAACGCGAACTCCAGGAGATCGTGCGGTCCGACATCGCCTCCGCCCTCGGTCACGCCTCCTCGCACTCCGTCGGCCTCGACCGCCCTTTCAAGGAACTCGGCTTCGACTCGCTCAGCGCCGTCGAACTCCGCAACCGGCTCAACAAGGCGACGGGCCTGCGGCTCCCCTCGACCCTCGTCTTCGACTATCCGACCGTCAGCGCCCTCGTCACTCACCTCCGGCTCCAGATCACCGGCGACGACCACACCGTACGCACCCCCGCACCGACCGCCACCAGCCTCGGGGACGACGAGGCGATTGCGATTGTGGGGGTGGGGTGTCGTTATCCGGGTGGGGTGGTGTCGCCGGAGGGTTTGTGGGATCTGG
>NZ_JANAVF010000050.1 GCF_024213195.1 Streptomyces sp. TBY4
GCGGATGCGGTGTCGGGTTCGGTTCCGGAGCGGGCCCGTGCACTCACGCACACCGCACTGGAGCAGGTCCAGCGGTGGCTCACCGACCAGAACGCCTCCACCTCCCGGCTGGTCATCGTGACCACACACGCCGTCGCCGTAACAGCCGACGATCCGATCGATCCCATCACCGCACCGATCTGGGGCCTGATCCGATCCGCCCAGGCCGAGAACCCCGGACGATTCGTCCTGATCGACACCGACACAGACCACACCCCAGCCCTACTCGCCGCCGCCACAGCCACCGGCGAAACCGAACTCGCCCTACGCCAAGGCCGACTCCACCACCCCCGCCTCACCCGCCACACCACCACCCCGACCGTCGATGACGCACCGGTATGGCGGAACGACGGCACCGTCCTGATCACCGGCGGCACCGGCGGCCTGGGCGCACTCATCGCCCGCCACCTCATCACCCACCACGGCATACGCCACCTCCTCCTCGCCAGCCGACGAGGCCCCAACGCACCCGGCGCAACCGAACTCGCCCACGAACTCACCCACCTCACACCCGGCGTCACCATCGACATCACCGCATGCGACGCCGGCGACCGAGACGCCCTCGCCACCCTCCTCACCACCATCCCCACCGACCGCCCCCTCCGCGGAGTCATCCACACGGCAGGCATCGGAGACAACGCACTCGTGGGCGCGTTGACGCCGGAGCGGATCGACCGGGTGTTCCAACCCAAGGCCGACGCGGCCTGGCACCTGCACGAACTCACCCAGGACATGGACCTGGACGCCTTCGTCCT
>NZ_JANAVF010000051.1 GCF_024213195.1 Streptomyces sp. TBY4
GAGAGGACTTTGTGATGAGCAACCCGGAGACCCAGCCGATCGATGACGCCTTCGACATCATGCTGGTCGGCTGGTCGTTCATGCGGAGCAAGCTTCTGATGACGGCCCTGGAGCTGGGTCTGTTCGAGGAGCTCGCGAAGGAGCCGGGCACCGTTGCCCAGGTCACTTCCCGTCTGGGTCTGCACGAGCGCGGAACCGCCGACTTCCTCGACGCGCTCGCCGCGGTCGGTGTCCTGGAGCGCAACGCCGAGGGCGTCTACAGCAACAGCCCGGCCGCCGGCCGGAACCTGATCCCCGGCCAGCAGGGCTATGTCGGCGGGTTCCTGAAGATGACCACCGAGTTCATGGGCGCCGGCTGGGAGTCCCTCGCCGACATGCTCCGCACCGGTGACGCCCACGGCCAGGACGCCAACAAGGTGCCCTTCGCGCAGATCTTCCGCGACCCCGAGCGGCTGCGTCAGTTCCTCTCCGCGATGGACAGCCTCAACGGTGCGATCGGCCCCGAGCTCGCCAAGAAGTACGACTGGAGCCGCCACACCTCCTTCGTGGACGTCGGCGGCGCCCGCGGCAACCTCGCCGGGACCCTCCTGCTGGCCCACCCCCACCTGGCCGGCGGGGTCTTCGACCGCCCGGTGATGAAGGCCTCCCTGGAGGAGCTCGCCGAGCAGCGCGGAGTCCTGGACCGGATCAGCTTCCACGGCGGCGACTTCTACGACACCGACATCCCCTCCGCCGACGTCGTCATCTTCGGCAACGT
>NZ_JANAVF010000052.1 GCF_024213195.1 Streptomyces sp. TBY4
GCCAGGGCGGTGGGGGTGGGGTGGTCGAAGATGAGGGTGGGGGGGAGTTGGAGGCCGGTTTCTTGGTTGAGTTGGTTGCGGAGTTCGATGGAGGAGAGGGAGTCGAAGCCGGATTCCTGGAAGGCGCGTTGGGGTGGGATGGCGTCGGGTGTGGTGTGGCCGAGTACGGTTGCGGCTTTTTCGCGTATGAGGTGCAGGACGATGCGGAGTTGTTCGTCGGGGTCCAGTCCGGTCAGGCGTGTGGGCAGGGTCGGTGTTCCTGTGTGGATGGTGGTTCTGCCGGTTGCTGCGGTTCTGGTGGGGACGCGGGTCAGGCCTTGGAGGAGTGCGGGTATCTCGCCTGTGCGTGTGCGCAGGGCGGTGGTATCGATGCGCAGGGGGACAAGTGTGCTGTGTCCGTCTGGTGTGGTGACCGCGGTGGTGAATGCGGCGAGGCCTTCCTCGACCGACAGTGCGGGCAGTCCTTGCCTGCGCATGCGGTGGAGGTCGGCTTCGGTGAGCCAGTCGCTGAGTCCTGTGCTGGTGTCCCAGAGGCCGAAGGCGAGGGAGAGTGCCGGGAGGCCCAGGGTGTGGCGGTGGTGGGCGAGGGCGTCGAGGAAGACGTTGGCTGCCGCGTAGTTGCCCTGGCCGGCGGCGAGGACGAGTCCGCCTGCGGAGGAGAAGAGGACGAAGGCGTCCAGGTCCATGTCCTGGGTGAGTTCGTGCAGGTGCCAGGCCGCGTCGGCCTTGGGTTGGAACAC
>NZ_JANAVF010000007.1:0-167943 GCF_024213195.1 Streptomyces sp. TBY4
GCTAGGGGGTGTCCGCAAAGTCCCGCCGGCCGCCCGCAGGGCGGCCCCGCGGCGTCTGGCGCGTGCTCTCGGTGTGCCGGGCGGAGGCCCGCGTACTGGACGTACTCGGGATTTCGCCCGGTGCGCCGAGAGCGCGTGCCAGGCGTCGCGGGGCAGGCGGGACTTTGCGGACACCCCCTAGGCCGGCTGCCGCCGGGCCAGGCCGTCTCTTCCGGATCTTGCCTGGCCTACGCCGCCCGGCGCCGAGGCACGGCGCCGGACGACGCGGGCCTGACCGGCAAGATCCGGAAAAGGCGGACTGGGGGCCGGGCGGCGCCGGCGGCACGGGCAACCTGGTTGAATCTCCGCCAGATGCGCCGCCCCGGGCGGCCGGCGGAGACCGACAGGTAGGCGGGGAGCGCCCATGTCCGACAGTCAGCAGACCGATCCGGCAGCGGATCCGGTCCCCGCCCGCGTGCCCCGGTGGTGGAGCCGCCCGGCGGAGCCCGTCGGCGCGCACGAGGCCTCCGTACCGCCCCCTCGGGCGGGATCAGGAGCGCAGGCGGACGCGGAGCCGGGCCCGGAGTCGGCCCCGGATCCGGTTCCCGCACAGGTCGTTCCCCAGTGGTGGAGCCGCCCCGCGGATCCGGCCGGCGCGCGCGAGGCCTTCGTACCGCCCCCGCGGACCGTGCCGGTGCCCGGCGCGGAGCCGGACCGGGGGCCGGAGCCGCGGTACGACCCGTGGGGTGCGCGGCCGCTGCAGACGGTGGACCACGGCGGGGCGGGCTCCCGCCGCCGGACGAGACTGCGCCAGAGCATCGTCCTCGGCCTCGGGACCGCCCTGCTGGCCGGCGGCATCGGCGGCTACGCCGGCGTCCTCGCCGAACGGCAGGCCGGCACCCGCCTCGAACTCCCGCAGGCGGCCCCCGCCGGTCGCGGCCGGGCTCCCGACAGCGTGGCCGGGATCGCCGCCACCGCACTGCCCGGCGTGGTCACCCTGCACGTCAACGGCGCGGAGAGCAGTTCCACGGGCACGGGCTTCGTCCTCGACGGGCAGGGCCACATCCTCACCAACAACCACGTGGTGAACGGGGCCCGGACCATAACGGTCACCTTCAGCACCGGCGAGAGCGTCCCCGCCGAGCTGGTCGGCGGCGACACCGGGTACGACCTGGCCGTCGTCAAGGTCGACGGGGTACGGGGCCTGCGGCCGCTCGCGCTCGGCAACTCCGAGAACGTCGAGGTCGGCGACCCGGTGGTGGCCATCGGGGCCCCCTTCGACCTCTCCAACACCGTCACCGCCGGCATCATCAGCGCCACCGGCCGCCCCATCACCGCCGGCGGCGACAAGGGCGACGGCAGCGACGTCAGCTACGTCGACGCCCTCCAGACGGACGCCCCCATCAACCCCGGCAACTCCGGCGGCCCGCTCCTCGACGCCAGGGCCCAGGTCATCGGCATCAACAGCGCCATCCGCGGCGGCGACGGCAAGGACAGCTCCGGACAGCAGCGCGGCAGCATCGGCCTCGGCTTCGCCATCCCCGTCAACCAGGGCAAGCGCGTCGCCGAGGAGCTGATCCGCACCGGCCGCGCCACCCATCCCGTCATCGGCGTCACCCTGGACATGGACTACACCGGCGACGGGGCCCGGGTGGCGGAGAAGAAGGGCGCGGACGGCAAGCCGACCGTCACCGCCGGCGGTCCCGGCGCCCGGGCGGGCATCGCGCCGGGCGACGTGATCACCAAGGTCGACGGCGTACGCGTGCACGGCGGCGACGAGCTCGTGATCAAGATCCGGGCCCACCGGCCGGGCGACCGGCTCACCCTCACCGTGCTGCGCGAGGGCCGGGAGCGCACGCTGGAAGTGGTCCTCGGATCGGCGAACGGTTCGTGACGGGCGGATGAAAGCAGGACGGGTCCGGTAATCCGCCGGTCCTGGTGTAGGGGACTGCGGACCCGGCCGGGTACCGTGTGACAGGCCTGACGTGAAGAGAGCCGAGGAGCGGGGCAAGGTGTTCAACGACATAGGCGCACTCGAGCTGGTCACGATCGTGGTGCTCGCCATTCTCATCTTCGGCCCGGACAAGCTGCCCAAGGTCATCCAGGACGTCACGGGCGTCATCCGGAAGATCCGCGCGTTCTCCGACAGTGCGAAGCAGGACATCCGCTCCGAGCTCGGCCCGGAATTCAAGGACTTCGAGTTCGAGGACCTGAACCCGAAGAACTTCATCCGCAAGCAGCTGACCGAGAACGAGGACCTCAAGGAGATCCGGAGCAGCTTCGATCTCCGCAAGGAACTCACCGACGTCACCGACGCGGTCAACGGCAAGGAGCCCGACGCGGCCGCGGCCGCCGGCGGCGCCCTCCCCGCCGCCGCGCCGGGCGCCGGACCGGACATGGTCAAGAAGCCCGTCCCCCCGGCGCAGGAGCAGCGCACGCGCTACGACGCCGACGCGACCTGACGCCACCCGGGACCACGCGCGCGCCCGCCTGCCCGGTGAACCGCGGTCGGATGGCTATCCTCCTTTGAGTCCGGACCCAGGACGCCCGAGGGGGGTGGGCCGTTCCGGATCCCACGGAACGAGAGGCCGCATCGATGGAGACGACGAGCAGTAGCCGCGTCGGCACGCAGCCCGCCGAGGCGCAGACGCCAGCCCCCGCACCAGCAGCAGACCTTCCGCAGCCCCCGGAGGCGACCGCCCCGCCCGTCCCTGCGGCCCGCCGGGCCGCCGAGGGGTACCTGCGGGCCGACTTCCCCTGGTACGGGCTGGACGGGGCCTTCACCGGCCCCCGCTGGCTGATGCAGGTCGCCGCCGGGGCCGACGGCAGCGTGGAGCACGGCTCGACCGGTCACGGGGACGAGCCCTCCGCCCGCGGCGAGATCGCCACCGGGGAGAAGGAGCGCTTCGCGGTGGTCGTCACCGTGGCGAGCAACCCGCTGCGGCGCACCGCCGACGGCACGGGCGTCCTGGAGGCCACCTCGGTCTCCTCGGCGGCCTGGCTGGCCGGCTCCGGGCTGCTGGCCTACAGCTGGCCGGGGCAGATGGACCACAGCCTGCGCGACGACTGGCTCGACCAGCAGACCGAGGCCGCGTGGGAGCTCGCGGACGACCTCTCGGGGCCGGACTGGTCGACGCTGTCGCTGCCCGTGGACGGGGAGCCGACGCCGTTCCACTACCGCGAGTCGGAGTTCGGGTGGGTCCTGGCCGGCTCGACCGGCAGCGGGGTGCACCTGGGTGCGTACGGGCGCGGGATGAGCGCGTACGGGATCGGCTTCTCGGTGATCGGGGACCTGGCGGCGTACGAGTAGGACGCGAACAGAAGGGGGGCCGGCGAGGGGATTCCCCCGCCGGCCCCCCTTTTGCTGCGTCAGAACTTGTTGCGCGGGGTGATCCCCAGCGACATGCCGGCCAGGCCGCGGGCGCGGCCGCCGAGCTTGCCGGCGATGGCGCGCAGGGCCGCGCCGGCGGGGGAGTCGGGGTCGGACAGGACGACCGGGGTGCCGTCGTCGCCGCCCTCGCGCAGGCGGACGTCGATCGGGATCGAGCCCAGCACCGGGACCGTCGCGCCGACCGTCTTGGTCAGGCCGTCGGCGACCTTCTGGCCACCGCCCGAGCCGAACACGTCGACCATCTCGTCGCAGTGCGGGCAGGGCAGCCCGGACATGTTCTCGACGACGCCGACGATCTTCTGGTGGGTCTGCACGGCGATCGAGCCGGCCCGCTCCGCGACCTCGGCCGCTGCCTGCTGCGGGGTGGTCACGACGAGGATCTCGGCGTTGGGCACCAGCTGGGCCACGGAGATCGCGATGTCGCCCGTGCCCGGCGGCAGGTCGAGCAGCAGCACGTCCAGGTCGCCCCAGAACACGTCGGCCAGGAACTGCTGGAGGGCCCGGTGCAGCATCGGACCGCGCCACACCACGGGCGCGTTGCCCGGGGTGAACATGCCGATGGAGATGACCTTTACGCCGTGCGCCGACGGCGGCATGATCATGTTCTCGACCTGGGTGGGGCGGCCCTCCACGCCGAGCATGCGCGGCACGCTGTGGCCGTAGATGTCGGCGTCGACGACGCCGACCTTGAGGCCGTCGGCCGCCATCGCCGCCGCCAGGTTCACGGTGACCGAGGACTTGCCGACGCCGCCCTTGCCGGAGGCGACCGCGTAGACGCGGGTCAGCGAGCCGGGCTGGGCGAAGGGGACCTCGCGCTCGGCGGTGCCGCCGCGCAGGGTCGCCGCGAGGTCCTTGCGCTGCTCGTCGCTCATCACGTCCAGCGTGACGGCGACCGAGGTGACGCCGGGGACCTTCTGGACGGCCTCGGTGACCAGGTTGGTGATGGTCTCGCGCATGGGGCAGCCCGACACGGTCAGGAACACGGTGACGGCGACCTCGCCGCCGTCGCCGATCTCCACCGATTTGACCATGCCCAGCTCGGTGATCGGCCGGTGGATCTCGGGGTCGTTCACCGTCGCCAGCGCGTCCAGGATCGCGTCCTGTTCGGGCACGGCAGCGGCGGAGGCGGAGCTTGTGTCGGTAGCCATGCCCCCGATGGTACGGCGCGGTGGCGGGCCTCAGGAAAGCCCGCTAGCGGTCGCCTTCGTCACTCTCGGCGGGGAATAGCCGCCGCTCGTCCATCTCCTTGATCAGATCCTGGAACTCGGACCTGATCCAGTCGCGCGTGGCGACCTCGCCCAGACCCATCCGCAGGGCCGCGATCTCCCGGGTCAGGTACTCGGTGTCGGCCAGCGAGCGTTCGTTCTGCTTGCGGTCCTGCTCCAGGTTGACCCGGTCCCGGTCGTCCTGCCGGTTCTGCGCCAGCAGGATCAGCGGGGCCGCGTAGGAGGCCTGGAGCGACAGCATCAGGGTCAGGAAGATGAAGGGGTACTGGTCGAAGCGCAGGTGTCCGGGCGCAAAGATGTTCCACAGCACCCAGATGATGATGACGACGGTCATCCAGACGATGAACCGGCCCGTGCCGAGGAACCGCGCGACCCGCTCCGAGAGCCGCCCGAAGGCCTCCGGGTCGTACTCGGGCAGCAGTCGCCTGCGGGCCGGGCGCGGCAGGTCGAGCCGGGTCCGCGAGCGCGACAGCGCGCTCGACCCGGTCGACTGGCCGGCCTTCGCCCGCTCGCCGCGCTCGAAGGAGGAACGTTCCGCCCGCTCCGCCGCCGCTTCCGCCAGCCCGTACTCGCGCGCCTGCGCCCGGGCCTGCTCGCGCCGCTCCCGGATCTGCTCCTTGCGCCGGTCGCGTGCCTGCTCGCGCTCGCCGCGCCCCCGCTCAGTTCCCACGTAGGGCTCCTTCCGCGCGCTCGGAGTCCTCGGGTCCCCCGGGAGCCTCCGAGTGGAAGTCCGTCTCCCGCCAGTCGTCCGGGAGCAGGTGGTCCAGTACGTCGTCCACGGTGACCGCGCCCAGCAGCGAGCCGCTCTCGTCCACGACCGGGACCGCCACCATGTTGTACGCGGCCAGGTAGCTGGTCACCACCGGCAGCGAGGCGTCCGGCCGCAGCGGCGCCAGGCCCGTGTCCACGATCGAGCTGACCAGGGTGAACGGCGGATCGCGCAGCAGCCGCTGGAAGTGCACCGTGCCCAGGTACTTGCCCGTCGGCGTCTCGTCCGGCGGCCGGCACACGTACACCTGCGCCGCCAGCGCCGGAGACAGGTCCGACTGCCGTACGCGGGCCAGCGCGTCGGCGACCGTCGCGTCGGGCCGCAGCACGATCGGCTCCGTGGTCATCAGACCGCCCGCGGTGTTCTCCTCGTACGACAGCAGGCGCCGCACATCGGCGGCGTCGTCCGGCCGCATCAGCGTCAGCAGCCGCTCCTTGTCGTCCTCCGGCAGCTCCGAGAGCAGGTCGGCCGCGTCGTCCGGGTCCATCGCCTCCAGGACGTCGGCCGCGCGCTCCTCCTTCAGCTTCCCGAGGATCTCCACCTGCTCGTCCTCGGGCAGCTCCTCCATGACGTCCGCGAGCCGGTCGTCGTCCAGCGCGCTCGCCACCTCGGCGCGCCGCTTCGGCGTCAGGTGGTGCAGGACGTTCGCCACGTCCGCCGGGCGCATCTGCTCGAAGGTGGCGACCAGGTTCTCGGCGCCCTGCCCGTGCTCCTCCAGCGAGAAGCCCGTCACCGCCGACCACTCGACCGTCAGGGTCTCGCCGCGCCGCCGCAGCGCGCCCGACTTGCCCTTCCGTACGAAGATCCGGTCGATCTCCCAGTCGCGCCGGGCCGGCAGCTGCTGGATGGCCACGTCCAGGACGGTGACCTCCTCGTCGTCCGCGACCAGGCGCACCCGCCGGTCCAGCAGTTCGCCGAGGATCAGCCGCTCGGTGGGACGCTGCTCGAAGCGGCGCATGTTGACCACGCCCGTGGTGATCACCTGGCCGGACTCGACGCCCGTCACCCGGGTCATGGGCAGGAAGATCCGGCGCCGGCTCACGACCTCGACCACCAGGCCGAGCAGCCGGGGCGGCCGGCCGCCCACGCGGAGCATCGCGACGAGGTCGCGGACCCGGCCCACCTGGTCGCCGTTGGGGTCGAAGACGGGCACACCCGACAGATGCGAGACGAAGATCCGTGGGGCGCCTGCCGCCATCCGAGCGCCTCCTACGAGCTGCGTCATCCGTCGATCACCGGTACTGCCGTCCCTCAGGTTAGCCCGTACCGCACACAACCTCCTGGTGGGCCCGCCCGCCCGGGCGTCCGCCCGGTGCCCGCCCGGGGCCCCCGGGGCCTGCGCACGCGCGTCCGTACGGGCTGCGCGCGGGCGCCGCGCGGAGGCCCGCGTACGGGCGGGTACGCTGCCAGCTGCTCGCCGACGCTACGAGAGGGACACCTGCCCGTGACCGCCTACTTCCCCGCCCCGCGGCTGCGCCGGGCCGCCTTCGTCAGTGCCCTCTGCGCGGGCCTGGCCGTCGTCGGCACGGGGTGCGGGGCGGATCCCGACGAGGGGACGAACGGGGTCGGCAAGCTGTCCGCCGACCAGATCGAGGACAGGGCGCGGACGGCCGTCACCGGGGCCCAGTCGGTCCACCTCTCGGGCACGCTGGTCAGCGGCGGCAAGTCCTTCACCCTGGACATGCGGCTCGGGGCGGACGGCGGCTCCGGCGAGGTGAAGTCCCAGGACGACACCACCTTCCAGCTGCTGCGGGTCGGGGAGCAGCTCTACCTCAAGGCGGGCACCGCCTTCTGGGGCCAGTCCGAGGCGGCCGGCAAGCTCGGCGACAAGTTCGTCAAGGTGCCCGAGGGCGACCCCTCCTACAAGCAGTTCCGCGGCTTCACCGACATGCAGGTCATGCTCGACGGGCTGCTCGGGCTCGAAGGGACGCTCAGCAAGGGCGAGGACTACACCAAGGTCGGCCCCACCCGGGCCGTCCAGGTCTCGGCGGACAAGGGCAAGGGCGGCAAGCTCTCGGTCTCCCTGGAGGGCACCCCCTACCCGCTCCTCATGGAACGCGCGGGCGGCGCCGGCCGGGTGACCCTCGCGGAATGGGGCGCACCGGTGGAGCTCACCGCGCCCGCGCCGGACCAGACGGTGGACTACGGCTCGGAACTGCCCACGACCAAGGAGCAGGAGGGCGCCCCCCAGGGCTCCGGCCAGGGCGCCAACCCGCAGGGCTAACGGAGTCCGGGCCCCGTCCGCTCTAGCGGGAAGCCTTCTTCTTCCGCTTCAGCAGCAGCTTCGGCAGCCCGGCGGGGATGGGCTGCCGGGTGATCGCGGGGGAGTCCAGCGGAGCCGCCGCCAGCGAGTCCACGGGGAGGGCGGTGCGGACCGACTCCGGCTCCAGGCGCAGCAGCCGGCACTCCCGCGCCCAGCGGTCGGTCATCTCGGCGGAGTCGGGCGCGTTGAGCCGCTTGCCCTTGAGTTCGGCCACGGCGGCCTCCCACGGCTCGCTGCCGGGCACGAGCTCGCGTACGGTCGCCGTCCACGCGACGAGCCGGCCGCCCTTGTCCTTGCTGCGCACGGTCACCTCGGCCGCCGCCCCGTCCGCCAGCCCCGGGAACGGCTGCTCACCGGGCCCGTCGCCGAGCACGTGCGCCGCGCCGTCCACCCAGGCGTGCCACAGGCCGCGGTCGGCCCCGGAGCCGCGGACCCAGATGAGGCCGGACTTCTTGGTGGCCTCCTCGACGAGGGCCAGATCGAGCGCGCTGAGAGTCATGCGCACAGGGTAGCCAGGGCCCCGCGCACCCTCACAGCCAGTGCGCTCACAGCCAGCCGTGGCGGCGCAGGGCCCGGTGGATGGTGAAGCAGGTCCCGGCGATGGCGGCCATCACCATCGGATAGCCGTAGCGCCACTGGAGCTCCGGCATGTGCTCGAAGTTCATCCCGTACACCCCGCAGATCATCGTCGGCACGGCGATGATCGCCGCCCAGGAGGTGATCTTGCGCATGTCCTCGTTCTGCGCGACGGTCGCCTGCGCCAGGTTGGCCTGGAGGATGGAGTTCAGCAGCTCGTCGAAGCCGACGACCTGCTCGTGCACCCGGGCCAGGTGGTCGGCGACGTCCCGGAAGTACTTCTGGATGTCGGGCTCCACCAGCCGCATCGGCCGTTCGCTGAGCAGCTCCATGGGGCGCAGCAGCGGGGAGACGGCCCGCTTGAACTCCAGCACCTCCCGCTTGAGCTGGTAGATGCGGCCCGCGTCGCCGCCGCGGGCACTGCCCTTGGCGGGGGCGGCGAAGACCTCGCTCTCCACCTCGTCGATGTCGTCCTGGACGGCCGCGGCGACGGCGATGTACCCGTCGACCACGTGGTCCGCGAGGGAGTGCAGGACCGCGGAGGGCCCCTTGGCGAGGAGCGCCGGGTCGTCCTGGAGGCGGTGGCGCAGCCCCTTGAGGGAGCCGTGGCCGCCGTGCCGGACGGTGATGACGAAGTCGGGGCCGGTGAAGCACATCACCTCGCCGGTCTCCACCACCTCGCTGGTGGCGGTGAGTTCGGCGTGCTCGACGTAGTGGATCGTCTTGAAGACGGTGAACAGGGTGTCGTCGTAGCGCTCCAGCTTCGGCCGCTGGTGCGCGTGCACCGCATCCTCCACCGCGAGCGGGTGCAGCCCGAACGCAGCGGCGATCCCGGCGAACTCGGCCTCCGTCGGCTCGTGCAGCCCGATCCAGGCGAAGCCGCCGTCCTCGCGCACCGCGCGCAGCGCCTCACGGGGCGTCAGACAGGCGGCCCCGCGCCCGTCCCCGGCGCGCCGCCCGTCGCGGTACACGGCGCAGTCGACCACCGCGCTGTTCGCGGACGGGTCGCGGGTGGTGTCGTAGCCGGGCTGGGCCGGAGTGGACCTGCGCAGTCCGGGACGGACGGCGGCACGGAGGTAGGGCAGCATCGACATGGCAGGCTCCTTCTCGCGCACGGCTGCGGACCGTACGGGTGGGAGGTCCTTCCTGACGCACGCTCACCCGGTCGGCAGTCCGGGAGGGCAGGCGGAAGGATCAGGGCGGGAGGACACAGTTCTTCCTCGCTCTTCGACCGGTCCGGCGTGTGGAGAAGCGCGGATCAAAGAGGGCGCGGCGCGCCCGTCGGCTGAGCGGAAGGGAGAGGGGTACCGCACGTACTGTGCGATCGACTTCGATGCACCGCAGCCCCACCTCCTCCGGCCGGTCCCCCGTAAGGGACGTCCTGTCGCCGGGGCACTGAAACTTCTCTTCTGAGAGCGTCCCCGACCAGCGGTCAACGATATCAGCCGACGGATGGTCAAGAGGCGCTCTTTACCCGGCTGATACGAGTTCTATGCTCGCTCCATGGCAGAAATTCTGGCCCTTGTGGAAGCCCGGCTGCGCGCCGCTCTCGGCGAACCCGATGCCCGCGCCGCCGTCACCTTCCTGGGCACCGACCGCTTCGAAGTCCTCCGCTTCACCGAGGGGGACCTCGTGCGGTACGCGACCCTCGGCATGTCCGCCCAGCCCATGACCGACCCCACGGCCGTGGTCGCCGACCCGGTCCGCGGTCCGCGCGCGGAGCTGGTCCTGACCGTACGGGGCGGGCTCGCGCCCACCGACAAGCTGCTGCGGCCGCTGGCCGTGCTGGCCGCCTCCCCCCAGGTGGAGGGGCTCATCGTGGCCCCCGGCGCCTCACTGGACGTGGGCGAACCCCTCTGGGACGGGGCCCCGTTCACCTCCGTGCTGGTGGCCGAGCCCGGCGGACTGGTGGAGGACCTGGTCCTGGACGACCCGATGGACCCCGTCTCCTTCTTCCCGCTCCTGCCGATGACGGCGAACGAGGCGGCCTGGAAGCGGGTCCACGGAGCGGCCGCCCTGCAGGAACGCTGGCTCGCGCGCGGCACGGATCTGCGGGACCCTCTGCGTACGGCAGTCGCACTGGACTGAGCATCCGGCCGCCCCCCGGCCGCCCCCGGCCGCCCGGACGGGTGATCGCATCTTGACGGGGCGCGCGGCGGGGAGGAGCGTGGCTTCTTATGAGGGGCGAACCGAGTTGCCCGAAGTGCGGTGGCCGGGTCAGGGCGCCCGGTCTCTTCGCCGACTCCTGGCAGTGCGCGGTGCACGGCACCGTCCATCCCCTGCAGCCCGTGATCCCGCCGAGCGTCGAAGGCCTGGGCGTGGTCGTGAACCGGGCGCAGGTACCGGTCTGGATGCCCTGGCCGCTGCCCGTCGGGTGGCTGTTCACCGGGATCGCCTCCGCCGGTGACGACCGCAGCGGCAGCCGGGCCACCGCCGTGGCCTGCTCCGGTCCCGGCCCGCTCGGCGGCATCGGCGAGCTGCTGCTGATCGCCGAGGAGCTGGGCGTCGGCCTCGGCGCGCGGTTCGCCGGGCTGGACGCCCCCGACCCGGGCCGCTACATGAACGTCTCCGCCCCGCCGCACGCCAAGGTGGTCGCCGCCGGGCGCCCGACCCCGCTGTGGCACGTCACCGGCGTCCCCGAGGACCGGGCCGTCTTCGCCGGCGAGGCGCGCGGGCTGTGGCTGTGGGCGATCGTCTGGCCGGAACAGTCGGGCCTGCTCATGTACGACGAGCTGGTCCTGACGGACCTGCGCGACGCGGGAGCCGAGGTGGAACTGCTCCCCTGCGGAGCCCTGAGCCCCCGCATTCTGTCCTCTTGACGCGCCGCTCGCGCGGCTCGGCGCCGGGGGCGCCTCCCCGGCTTCGCGGCGCTGCGCCGGACTCCGTCCGGCGGACCGGGCGGGCCCGTTCGGCGCTGAGGCGTGGTGCGGGCGGTCACGCGGGGCCGGGCCGGGAAATGCGGACGGTACTCTGGAGTGTCCCCTGTCCGCGCGTGAACCCTGGAGTCCGGCTGTGCGCATCGATCTGCACGCCCACTCCACGGCCTCCGACGGTACGGACACCCCCGCCGAGCTGGTGCGCAATGCCGCCGCCGCGGGGCTCGACGTGGTGGCGCTGACCGACCACGACACCGTCGCCGGATACCGCGAGGCCGTCGCCGCGCTGCCCCAGGGGCTGACCCTGGTGACCGGCGCCGAGCTGAGCTGCCGTCTCGACGGCATCGGCATGCACATGCTGGCGTACCTCTTCGATCCCGAGGAGCCCGAGCTCCACCGCGAGCGGGAGCTCGTACGCGACGACCGCATCCCGCGCGCGCAGGCCATGATCGGCAAGCTGCAGGGCCTCGGGGTGGACGTCACCTGGGAGCAGGTGGCCCGGATCGCCGGTGACGGCTCCGTGGGCCGCCCGCACATCGCCGCCGCCCTCGTCGAGCTCGGCGTCGTGCCCACCGTGTCGGACGCCTTCACCGCGGACTGGCTCGCCGACGGCGGCCGCGCGTACGCCGAGAAGCACGAGCTCGACCCCTTCGACGCGATCCGCCTGGTCAAGGCGGCCGGCGGGGTCACCGTCTTCGCCCACCCCGCCGCCGTCAAGCGCGGCACCTGCGTGCCCGAGAGCGCGATAGCCGCCCTCGCCTCGGCCGGCCTCGACGGCATCGAGGTCGACCACATGGACCACGACGCCGCCACCCGCGAGCGCCTGCGCGGCCTGGCCGCCGATCTCGGTCTGCTGACCACCGGGTCCAGCGATTACCACGGCAGCCGCAAGACCTGCCGCCTCGGGGAGTACACGACCGACCCCGAGATCTACGGCGAGATCACCCGCCGTGCCACCGGGGCGTTCCCGGTCCCCGGCGCCGGTGGACGCGTACGCGGCTGACCACTGCCGCCGCCCCTCCCGCTCCACCGCCCCCTTTTTTTCGTGACACCCCTCACCTGCAAGGCATCACTGTGCTCGATTTCGCCGTCTTCGGATCCCTTTTTCTCACGCTTTTTGTGATTATGGACCCTCCGGGGATCACGCCCATCTTCCTCGCGCTGACCTCCGGCCGCCCCGCCAAGGTGCAGCGCCGCATGGCCTGGCAGGCGGTCTGCGTCGCCTTCGGCGTCATCGCCGTCTTCGGTCTCTGCGGGCAGCAGATCCTCGACTACCTGCACGTCTCCGTGCCGGCCCTGATGATCGCGGGCGGGCTGCTGCTCCTGCTCATCGCGCTCGACCTGCTGACCGGCAAGACCGACGAGCCGAAGCAGACCAAGGACGTGAACGTCGCGCTCGTCCCGCTCGGCATGCCGCTGCTCGCCGGTCCCGGCGCGATCGTCTCGGTGATCCTGGCGGTGCAGAAGGCCGACGGGTTCACCGGCCAGTTCTCGGTGTGGGCCGCGATCGTCGCGATGCACGTGGTGCTGTGGCTCGTGATGCGCTACTCGCTCGTCATCATCCGCGTGATCAAGGACGGCGGCGTGGTCCTCGTGACCCGGCTGGCGGGCATGATGCTCTCCGCGATCGCCGTCCAGCAGATCATCAACGGCGTGCTCCAGGTGATCGAGGCCTCCTAGCGCCCCCCCCGCGCATGCGAACGCCCCCGCACCGGTCCGGTGCGGGGGCGTCGTCGTGAGATGGACGCGGTCAGGTGGACACGGTCAGTTGGACACGGTCTCGGCCGGTCGGATCAGGATGCGCTGGCCGACGGCGGCGGCCTGCTGCACGATCCGGTTGACGGAGGCCGCGTCCACGACGGTGCTGTCCACGGCAGATCCGTCGACGTCGTCCAGGCGCAGAATCTCGAAGCGCACGGGCTTCTCCCTTCGTCAGTGTTTCTCCTTGTACAGGGTTAACGAAGTGTAAGCCGCAAACATTCCCTACGCTAAGGAAATTTTTTCCTTGTCTAACTACTAACAAGTACCGGAGACGTCAGAGGCCCCCAGAACGCCGCCAGCGCCGCCGCCGTGCCCGCCGGATCCTCGGCGTTCGGCGAGTGCTCCGTCCCCGGAACCACCACCCGCTCCGCGCCCAGCCGGCGTGCCATCTCGTCCATCTCCGACACCGGCCACACCGGGTCCGACTCCCCGGACAGCACCAGTTTCGCGAGCCCCGGCGCCGCCGCGGCCAGCTCGTCGATCCGGTCCGGCTCCTCGATCAGCGCCCGCCCGGTGACCATCAGCTGCTCGGGGACGGTCCCGATCCAGCGTGCGCGCAGGAAGTCCTTGAGCTCCGGGGACTCGGGGGGCGCGTCGCGCGGGTCCATGGCGCGCATGGCCGCCCAGATGCCCGGCATGTTGTCGCCCATCGACTCCAGCGCCGAGACCAGCAGCTTCGTACGGCCCTGCTGGTCCGCGCAGACCGCGCCCGGGCCGCTGCTCAGCAGCGTGAGGCTGGCATACGGGGCCGGGTCGCGGACCACGGCCGCCCGGACGATCAGCCCGCCCAGCGAATGCCCCAGCAGGTGCACCGGACCGGCCGCGCCCAGGGCGGCGGTCTGCGCGAGGACGTCCCGCGCCAGTTCGGACAGGGCGTACGGGGCCTGCGTGCGCGGGCCGCCGCTCTCGTGCTGCCCGCGGCCGTCGACGGCGACCACGCGGTACCCGGCGGCGGCCAGCGGCCCGAGGAGGCCGATGAAGTCCTCCTTGCTGCCGGTGTAGCCGGGCACCAGCAGGGCGGTACCGCGGGCCGGCCCGCCGGGCACGGCCTCGTGCACGGCGAACTCGCCGCGGGCCGTGGCCAGGCGGTGCGCACGGGCTGCGGGCGGGAGCGTGAGGGTCGGCGGCTTGCTCATGGCCAGATGTTACCGGCCCGTACGCCCGTACGGGAGGACTCCCGGCCCCGGGAAACGCCGATGGCCCCGGCCCCCTCGAAAGGGGACCGGGGCCATCGGAAGGAAGGGCGTTACGCCTCCGGGGTCTCCGCCTTGGCGACGGCCTTGCGGGTCCGGGTGCGCTTCGGCTTCGCCGGAGCCTCCTCCGCGACCGGAGCGGCGGCCTCGGCGGCCGGGGCCTCCGGGGCGGCGGCGACGGCCTTGCGGGTCCGGGTGCGCTTCGGCTTGACCGGAGCCTCCTCCGCCACCGGGGCGGCGGCTTCGGCGACGGCCTCGGCGGCCGGGGCGACAGCGGCGGCCTTGCGGGTCCGCGTCCGCTTCGGCTTGGCCGGAGCCTCCTCGGCGACGGCCGGAGCGGCCGGAGCCTCGACCACGGCGGCCTGGGCGACGACCTCGACGACCGGGGCCACCGGGGTGACCTCGGCGGCGACCGGAGCGGCCGCGGCCTTGCGGGGCGCACGGGCACGCGGGGCGCTGCTCCGGGGGGCGCCGGCGCGGCGCTCCCGGACCGGCTCCGACGGCGGGGCGATCTGGAAGTCCGGCTCGGGCTCCCTGACGAACGGGGCCAGGGGCTCCAGCTTCGCCGCGGGGGCGACGAAGGTGGCGGCCGGAGCGGCCGACCGGGTCCGGCGGCGGCGCGGCTTGCGCGCCTCGTCGGCGGCCGGAGCCTCCGGAGCCTGGACGGCCGCGGCCGCGGCCGGGGCGACCGGGCTGACCGGGGCGGTCTCGGCGGTCACCGGGGCCAGGACCTCGGCGCCCTGCTCCGAGCCGCCACGGGTGCGGCGGCGCTGGCGCGGGGTCCGGGCCGGACGCTCCTCGGTGACCGCGGCGGCGGCACCGCGGCCACCGTCACGGCCGCCGTCACGTCCACCGTCGCGACCGCGGTCACGGCCGCCGTCACGTCCGGAGTCGCGACCGCCACGGCCACCGCGGCCGCCGGTCTCGCCCAGGTCCTCCAGGTTCTCGGCCTTCAGGCCGGCCCGCACGCGCTCGGCGCGCGGCAGGACGCCCTTGGTGCCGGCCGGGATGTTCATCTGCTCGTACAGGTGCGGGGACGTGGAGTACGTCTCCACCGGGTCGTGGAAGTCCAGCTCCAGCGCCTTGTTGATCAGCTGCCAGCGCGGGATGTCGTCCCAGTCGACCAGGGTGACGGCGATGCCCTTGTTGCCCGCGCGGCCGGTACGGCCCACGCGGTGCAGGAAGGTCTTCTCGTCCTCGGGCGTCTGGTAGTTGATGACGTGGGTGACACCCTCGACATCGATACCGCGCGCGGCGACGTCGGTGCAGACCAGCACGTCGACCTTGCCGTTGCGGAAGGCGCGCAGCGCCTGCTCGCGGGCGCCCTGGCCCAGGTCGCCGTGGACGGCGCCGGACGCGAAGCCGCGCTTCTCCAGCTGCTCCGCGATGTCGGCCGCGGTGCGCTTGGTGCGGCAGAAGATCATCGCGAGCCCGCGGCCCTCGGCCTGCAGGATGCGGGAGACGAGCTCCGGCTTGTCCATGTTGTGCGCACGGAAGACGTGCTGCGTGATGTTGGCGACGGTCGCGCCCTCACCGTCGGGCGAGGTGGCGCGGATGTGCGTCGGCTGGGTCATGTACCGGCGGGCCAGGCCGATGACCGCGCCCGGCATGGTGGCCGAGAACAGCATCGTCTGACGCTTCGCGGGCAGGTAGCCCATGATCTTCTCGACGTCGGGCAGGAAGCCCAGGTCGAGCATCTCGTCGGCCTCGTCCAGGACGAGGGCCTTGACCTTGGAGAGGTCGAGCTTCTTCTGACCGGCCAGGTCGAGCAGGCGGCCCGGGGTGCCGACGATGACGTCGACGCCCTTCTTGAGCGCCTCGACCTGGGGCTCGTACGCGCGGCCGCCGTATATGGCGAGGACGCGGACGTTGCGGACCTTGCCCGCGGTGAGGAGGTCGTTGGTGACCTGGGTGCAGAGCTCGCGGGTCGGAACCACCACGAGGGCCTGCGGGGCGTCGGTGAGCTGCTCGGGCGTCGAACGCCCGGCCTCGACGTCCGCGGGGACGACGACGCGCTCCAGCAGGGGGAGGCCGAAACCGAGCGTCTTGCCGGTACCGGTCTTGGCCTGGCCGATGACGTCCGTGCCGGAAAGGGCGACGGGGAGGGTCATCTCCTGGATCGGGAAGGGGGACACAATGCCGACGGCCTCAAGGGCTTCGGCCGTCTCGGGAAAGATCCCGAGGTCTCGGAACGTAGTCAGGGTGCTGCCTCTTCTGTGAGACGCGGCGCGAGGCGGCGAAGGGGGTCGTACCGTGCCGGGCTTGCAGTACTACTACGTACGTACGAAGCTGCGCGGGACCACGAGCCATCGCTCAGGCGCTTTATGCCGCTGAGGGGGCCCCTCGTGGGAGGCGGTACGCATGTGCGTACGCATCACGCCGAGGGCGGTCGGGTGGAGCCGATCGGGCCACCGACCGGGCATCCTCATTCGGATGGCCCGCCGAGTGTTCGGCAGGCGCATTACCACTGTACCCCGGAATCGCGCAGCTGTGTCGGGTGAATTCACCAGGTAGGCGCGTTTACGTGGACTGAGCAGGTGGTTCACGGTGCCTTTCGGCGAGCTATTGTGCGGAGCATGTCGACCGTTGAAAACGCATCGCCCGCCGACGAAAGCGCCCCCGCCGAGGCAGCCGGCATCGCCGCCCAGGACTGGGCCACGGCCTCCGCCTCGCCCCAGTACCGGGCCGCCGTGGTGGATCTCCTCGGGGCGCTCGCGTACGGCGAACTCGCGGCCTTCGAACGCCTCGCCGAGGACGCGAAGCTCGCGCCCACCCTCGGGGACAAGGCCGAGCTCGCGAAGATGGCCTCCGCCGAGTTCCACCACTTCGAGCGCCTGCGCGACCGGCTCACCGCGATCGACGAGGACGCCACCGCCGCGATGGAGCCCTTCGCGAAGGGCGTCGACGACTTCCACCGCCAGACGGCCCCCTCGGACTGGCTGGAGGGCCTGGTCAAGGCCTACGTCGGCGACTCCATCGCCAGCGACTTCTACCGCGAGGTGGCCACCCACCTCGACACCGACACCCGCGGGCTCGTCGTCAGCGTGCTCGACGACACGGGCCACGGCGGTTTCGCCGTCGAGAAGGTGCGCGCCGCCATCGAGGCCGACCCGCGCTGCGGCGGCCGGCTGGCGCTGTGGGCCCGCCGCCTGATGGGCGAGGCCCTCTCGCAGGCCCAGCGCGTGGTCGCCGAGCGCGACGCGCTCTCCACCATGCTGGTCGGCGGCGTGGACGGGATGGCGGCCGGCTTCGACCTGGCCGCCGTCGGCGAGATGTTCACCCGCATCACCAAGGCGCACACCAAGCGCATGGCGGCCCTGGGCCTGGCTGCGTAGCCCCTGCCCCGGACGTACGACGGCCCCGGACGTACGACGGCCCCGGACGTACGACGGCCCCCGCGCGGAAGCTCCGCGCGGGGGCCGCTGTCGTGGTGGGGGCTCCCTCAGCGGGTCCGCCTCAGTGGGGCCGTCTAACCCCGTGTCGGAACCGAAAACGGAGTCCGGACGGACGGCCTCGCAGTCCGGCCGGCGGGCCGCAGCAGCAGGGACAGGACCACCGCCGAGACCAGCACACCGCCGGTGAGGGTCGCGAACAGGGTGTTGTGCCCGGGACCCAGCGCGGTGTGGGTCAGGTACGCCCCGAAGAGGGCGCCGGCCACTCCGCTCACCAGCACCGTCCACGAGGCGGGCAGCCGCGGGCCGAGCACACGGACGGCCGCCCCGGACAGGGCGAGGCCCAGGAGTGCGGAGCCGAGCGCCTCGATCAGCAGCATGGGTGTTCCTCTCGGACGGCGGGCGTACGGGGGAGCGTTCCTTACAGCGCTCCTACCCGAAGCGGAGGAAACGGAAACGGCCCGGTGGAGGACTCCACCGGGCCGTTCTCGGTACTGCTGGGCACCTTCCGGTGCTGGGGCCGTTGCCCGGAGCGCTGGGCTCAGAGCGCGCCGAAGCCGACCTTGCGCACGCTGGGCTCGCCCAGGTCGACGTACGACAGGCGCTCGGACGGCACCAGGACCTTGCGGCCCTTGATGTCCGTGAGGCTCAGCAGCGGCGCCGAGCCGGACAGGGCGGCGGTGACGATGCTCTCCAGCTCCTCGGCACTCAGGTCGCTCTCGAGCACGATCTCCCGGGGTGCGTGCTGCACGCCGATCTTGACCTCCACGGCCTTGTCCCTCCGACGGTCCGGTTCGCGCGATGAGCCGCGCCGTTACCCGGTCCACATTAGCCCGGAGAGGGGACGTGTCCGCCGCGCGGCGAAAACGCTCGCAGCGAACACCCGCCGGTCAGAAAGCTCAGCCCTCCGTCGGGTGCAGCGGGAAACCGGCGATTCCGCGCCACGCGAGGGAGGTCAGCAGCCCCACCGCGGTGTCACGGGCGACCGGGCTCTCGCTCGACAGCCAGTACCGGGCCACGACCTGCGAGACCCCGCCCAGGCCCACGGCCAGCAGCATCGACTCGTCCTTCGACAGGCCGGTGTCCTCGGCGATGACGTCCGAGATGGCCTCGGCGCACTGCAGCGAGACGCGGTCGACGCGTTCGCGCACGGCGGGCTCGTTGGTCAGGTCCGACTCGAAGACCAGCCGGAACGCGCCGCCCTCGTCCTCGACGTACGCGAAGTAGGCGTCCATCGTCGCGGCCACGCGCATCTTGTTGTCGTTCGTCGACGCCAGCGCGGTGCGCACGGCGAGCAGCAGGGCCTCGCAGTGCTGGTCCAGGAGGGCCAGGTAGAGGTCGAGCTTGCCGGGGAAGTGCTGGTAGAGCACCGGCTTGCTGACTCCGGCACGCTCCGCGATGTCGTCCATGGCCGCGGCGTGGTAACCCTGCGCCACGAAGACCTCCTGGGCGGCGCCCAGGAGCTGGTTGCGCCGGGCCCGGCGCGGAAGTCGCGTGCCCCGCGGACGCGCTGCCTCGGTCTGCTCGATGGCTGTCACGCCGCCTCCCACTTTCTCTAGAACACAGTGCGCCTTGCGCCGCGCGGCCATCGTACTTTTCGGTAACCGAATCTGGAGGGTTCAAGCCGACTTTTCTCGCGGTACGGACCGCCGGTTACCCACCGGAGATGCTGGTCAGCGCTGGCTCAGCGGTAGTCGTCCTCGTCCAGGGCCACCACCCGGGTCTGCTCGGCCGCGTCCCCGTCGGAGGCTTCGCGCTGGCCCACGGGGGTGAGGGGATCGTCCTCGATCGGATTCAACTCCGCGTTCTGCTCCGCCGCGTCCGCCTCGGGGGCCTCCACGTCGAGGGCTTCGCGCAGCTCTGACTGGAAGGTGTCCGGTTCCGCAGGGTCGACAGTCATGGAACACCCCTTTCCACTTACGAGCCTAGGAGGATCGCGGATACCCCGCTAGGCGGTTCCGCAAGCATCTGTGACGGCGAACACAAGAGGAGCCGCGTGATCGTCTCGTAACATTGCCCCCATGTCTTCGACCGAGCTGCCGGGCGTACGGTCCACCGACCCTGCATCCGACCAGTCCCTCCCCTCCTCCCAGCTGGGCGCCGTGCGCGTGGCCGACGGGGAGCGGATGCGCACCGACCGGCTGCCCGGGCTGGAAATGACCGTACGGGTGCGCCCGGCGGTCCGGGCCGGCCTGCCGCCCGCGCTGTTCGTCCACGGGCTCGGCGGATCCTCGCAGAACTGGTCCGCGCTCATGGCGCGGCTGGCCGACTCCGTCGACGGCGAGGCCCTGGACCTGCCCGGCTTCGGCTGGTCCCCGCCGCCCGCCGACCGGGACTACTCCGTCACCGGGCTGGCGCGCGCCGTCATCCGCCACCTCGACTCCGCCGGCCGCGGACCGGTGCACCTGTTCGGGAACTCCCTCGGCGGCGCCGTCTCCACCCGGGTCGCGGCCGTCCGGCCCGACCTGGTGCGCACGCTGACGCTGGTCTCCCCGGCCCTGCCCGAACTGCGCGTGCAGAAGTCGGCCGTGCCGACCGCGCTGCTCGCCGTACCCGGCGCGGCCGGGCTCCTGGAGCGGCTCACCCGCGGTCTGAGCGCCGAGCAGCGCACCCGGGGGGTGACGGACCTCTGCTACGGGGACCCCTCGCGGGTGACGCCCGAGGCGTTCGAGGCGGCCGTCGAGGAAATGGAACGGCGGCTCGCGCTGCCGTACTTCTGGGACGCGATGACCCGCTCCTCGCGCGGCATCGTCGATGCTTACACCCTCGGCGGGCAGCACGGACTGTGGCGCCAGGCACAGCGGGTGCTCGCACCCACCCTCCTGGTCTACGGTGGCCGGGACCAGCTCGTCTCGTACCGTATGGCGCGCAAGGCCGCCGCGGCCTTCCGGGGTTCGCGGCTGCTGTCCCTGCCCGAGGCGGGGCACGTGGCGATGATGGAGTACCCCGAGGTGGTCGCGGCCGCCTTCCGGGAACTCCTGGACGCCACCGCCGACGGGCACGGCGGCGAGCCGGGGCACACCGTGAACACCGATGAGGACGGCAAGGGCTGAGGACGTGGGACGACATAGTCGCAAGGAGTCGGTCCAGGCTCCCGGCCCCGGCTCAGGCCATCCGCAGCCGGCCGGACAGGCCGGCGCCCGGGCCGCAGCCCCGGCCGCGGCCGGATGGGCCGAACCGGCCGCCGCCCCCCGCGGGTACGCGGCCCCGCCGCGCCACGAGCCGGTGTCCGGCGCGCGCGGCGGCCATCCCGAACAGCACGAGCCCGGCGGAGCCTGGGGCGCGGATTCCAGTACTGGTGTGACCTACGGGGACTGGCGCGGCGTCCCGCGCACCCGGCCCGTCCACGAGGCCCCGGTCCAGCAGGCCCCGGTCCACCCGGCCCCGGCCCACCGGGCCCCCGTGTACGACACCCCGGCCTTCGGCACCCCCGCGGTCGGCTTCCCGCAGGTCACCCTCGACTCGCCGATGAGCGCGACGGGTTCGCACCGCCGGGTGGTCCCCCCGGTCGCAGGCGACGCCTTCGCCGAGGACGCCTTCACCGCCACCGGGTCGCACCGCCGGGTCCCGGTCCGCGAGGACGCCTTCACCACCACCGGGTCGCACCGCCGGATCCCCGCGCCCCGTACGCCGGCCGCCCCCGCCGAGGCGGCGCCGCCCGCGGCCGGGCGCGGCGGCAAGGGCCGTACGTACGCCGGGATGGCCGCCGCGGCCGTCACCGTCGCGCTCGCCGTCGTCGTCGCCGGCCAGGCGGCCTCCGACGGCGACAGCGGCAAGAACCCCGTGCGCGCCTCCGACGAGGGCAACAGCCACGCCGCACAGGGCAACTCCGCCGCCTCCCGCTCCGACGACCGGCCCACCCCGGACGCCTCCACGGCGGTCCAGGCCGCGCCCGAGCTCACGTACGACCAGAAGATGGCGCAGCAGTTCCCGATCGACGAGAAGCTGCAGGGCTCCGGCGCCTTCGACACCGTGCCCGGCGTGGCGCAGGGTCCCGGCAAGGGCAAGGTGGTCCGCTACCGCGTGGACGTGGAACAGGGCCTCGGCCTGGATCCGCAGCTGTTCGCCGAGGCCGTGCACCGCACGCTGAACGACGACCGGAGCTGGGGCCACGGCGGTACGAAGACCTTCGAGCGGGTGCCGGGCGGCGAGGCCGACTTCGTGATCACCCTCGCCAGCCCCGGGACCACCGGCGTCTGGTGCAGGAAGTCCGGACTCGACACCACCATCGACAACGTCTCCTGCGACTCCGCGTCGACCGACCGCGTGATGATCAACGCGTACCGCTGGGCGCAGGGCTCGGCGACGTACGGCCCGGGCCGGATGTTCGCCTACCGCCAGATGCTGATCAACCACGAGGTCGGCCACCGGCTCGGCCACGGCCACGTGAGCTGCCAGACGCCGGGCGCGCTCGCCCCGATCATGCAGCAGCAGACGAAGTCCCTCGACATCAACAACATCCAGTGCAAGCCCAACCCCTGGGTGTATCCGGGGAGTTGATCAACCGCGTTGACAAGCCGTCCGATCTTCGGTCATTGTTCTCCGCATGTCGCAGCTGCACACCACCACCGCGAGCGCCGCCATTGAGCTGGCGCTGCTTGGTGTGACCGCGCACAGCGTGGCCGACATCTTCTGTCGCTGACGCCTCCCTGAGCGCGCGACTTCACCGCTTTCTGCGTAATTTCGCCGCGCCCGGGGCTTCCAGCCCGCAGGTGCGGCTCCTTTCGTTCCCCCGTCCCCGCCGTCGGCACGCCGCCGACCGCTCCGACGTGGACCGCTGCCCCTCGCGTGGCCTTTTCCGCATCTCCCTTCACGCCGAGAGGTCCCTTTTCCCATGCTCCGTCAGTCCCTCATATCGCGCCGCGTGGCCGCGGTCGCCGTCAGCGTCGTTCTGGCCGGGGGCGCCGCCGCCTGCGGGCCCGCGGACGGCGCGGACAAGGCCTCGACCGGCGACAAGCCGGGCGCCACCGGGTCCGCCCCGCAGAAGGGCGGCACCCTGACCGTCCTCAACGCCGAGCCGCAGAGCGACTTCGACCCGGCCCGCCTGTACACCTCCGGCGGCGGCAACGTCCCCTCGCTCGTGTTCCGCACGCTCACCACCCGCAACCGCGAGGCGGGCCCGGCCGGCGCCAAGGTGGTGCCCGACCTGGCCACCGACCTCGGCAAGCCCAACGCCGACGCCACCGAGTGGACGTACACCCTCAAGGACGGGCTGAAGTACGAGGACGGCTCGCCGATCACCACCGCCGACATCAAGTACGGCATCGAGCGGTCCTTCGCCGCCGAGCTGTCGGGCGGAGCCCCGTACCTGCGCGACTGGCTGGTCGGCGGGGAATCGTACGAGGGCCCGTACAAGGACGGCGGCAAGGGGCTCGACTCGATCGTGGTCCCCGACGCGAAGACGATCGTCTTCAAACTCCGCAAGCCCGAGGGCGAGTTCCCCTTCCTCGCCACCCAGACGCAGTTCGCGCCCGTGCCCAAGACCAAGGACACCGGGGTCAAGTACGAGGAGAAGCCGGTCTCCTCGGGCCCGTACAAGGTCGTCAAGAACGAGAACGACGGCGAACAGCTCACCCTGGAGCGCAACGAGAACTGGGACGAGAAGACCGACGAGGAGCGCAAGGCCTACCTGGACCGGATCGAGGTCCGCTCCGGGCTCGACGCGGCGGTCATCAACCAGCGCCTGTCCACCAGCTCCGGCGCCGACGCGGCCGCCATCACCACCGACACCAACCTGGGCCCGGCGGAACTCGCCCAGATCGGCGCCAACAAGGAGCTGGAGGGCCGCGTCGGCACCGGGCACTTCGGCTACGTCAACTACCTCGCCTTCAACCCGAAGATCGCCCCCTTCGACAACCCGAAGGTCCGCCAGGCCATCTCCTACGCGATCAACCGCACCAGCGTCATCAACGCGGCCGGCGGCTCCGCCCTCGCCGAACCCGCCACCACCTTCCTGCCCGAGCAGGAGGCCTTCGGCTTCACCCCGTACGACCACTTCCCGGCCGGCAAGACCGGAGACCCGGCCAAGGCCAAGGAACTGCTGGCCGAAGCGGGCTTCAAGGACGGGCTGACCATCACGCTCACCCACTCCAACGCCCAGAACCGGCAGACCAGCCCCGAGGTGGCCACCGCCGTGCAGCAGGCGCTCGCCGCCGCCGGGATCACCGTCAAGCTGGAGGGACTGGAGAACAACGCCTTCAACGAGAAGCGCTGGGACGTCAAGAACACCCCCGGCTTCTTCCTCTCCCGCTGGGGCGCCGACTGGCCGTCCGGCGCTCCCTTCCTGGCCCCGATCTTCGACGGCCGCCAGATCGTCACCAACGGCACCAACTACAACCACGCGCAGCTCAACGACCCGGCCGTCAACGCCGAGATCGACGAGATCGCCAAGCTGACCGACCTCGCGGCCGCCGGCAAGCGCTGGGGCGCCCTCGACAAGAAGATCGGCGAGCAGGCCCTCGACGTCCCGCTCTTCCACCCGGTCTACAAGCGGCTCGTCGGCAAGGACGTCAAGAACGTCGTCATCAGCGACTGGACCGGCGTCCTCGACATCTCGCAGGTCTCGGTCAAGTGACGCTCCTCGTACCGCATTCGGCGGCCGGGCCCGGGGTCAGTGCCCCGGGCCCGGGCGCCGGGCGGCAGGTCTGGCGGCGGCTGCGCGGACGGCCCTCGGCCGTGGCGGCCGCCGCCGTCCTGGCGCTCCTCGTGCTCCTCGCGCTCGCCGCACCGCTGCTCGCCCAGCTCACCGGCCAGGACCCGAACGCCTACCACGACGAGCTCGTCGACTCCGCGCGCGGGGGCGTCCCGCTCGGCTCCTTCGGCGGGATATCCGGCGAGCACTGGCTCGGCGTCGAACCGGGCACCGGCCGCGACCTGTTCACCCGGCTGCTCTACGGGGCCCGGATCTCCCTGCTCGTCGCGCTCGGCGCCACCGTCGTCCAGGTCCTCGTCGGGGTGACGGTCGGGCTCGCCGCCGCCCTCGGCGGCCGGTTCGCCGGACAGCTCGTCAGCCGGGTCACCGACGTGATGATCGCCCTTCCCCTGCTGGTGATCGCCGTCGCGCTCACCGCCGTCGTCCCGCCCGGGTTCCCGCGGCCGCTGCTGCTGATCCTCGTCATCGGACTGCTCGACTGGGGCGGCCTCGCCCGGATGGTGCGCGCCCAGACCCTCTCCCTCAAGGAGCTGGACTTCGTGGACGCCGCCCGGCTCTCGGGCAACGGCACCCTGCGGATCGCCCGCCGGGAGCTGCTGCCCTCGCTGGCCGCGCCCGTCATCACCCTCGCCGCGATCAAGGTCCCCACCGCCATGGTGGTCGAGGCCTCGCTCTCCTTCCTCGGCGTCGGCGTGAAGCCGCCCACCCCCTCGTGGGGGCAGATGCTCTCCAGTGCGCAGACCTGGTTCCGCGCCGACCCCACCTACGTCCTGCTCCCCGCCGGGCTGCTCTTCGTCACCGTGCTCGCCTTCACCGTGCTCGGCGACGCCGTCCGCACGGCCCTCGACCCGCGCGAGGACTCGCGGCTGCGGGTCGGCACCAGAAAGGAGCGCAGGGCGTGATCCGCTTCGTGCTCAAACGGACCGGCGGCGCACTGCTCGTGCTGCTCGCGCTGTCCGTCGTGATCTACGCGCTCTTCTACCTCGTCCCCAGCGACGCCGCCCGCCTCGCCTGCGGGGAGCGCTGCAATCCGGCGCAGATCGCCCAGGTGCGCGAACAGCTCGGGCTGAACGAGTCGACCGTCGCCCAGTACCTGAAATTCCTCCAGGGGCTGGTGGCGGGCCGGGACTACTCCGGCGGCGCCGGGCTCGTCCTGCACTGCGACGCGCCCTGCCTCGGATTCTCGTACCAGAACGACCAGCAGGTCACCGAACTGCTGCTGGAACGGCTCCCCGCCACCCTGTCGCTGGCGCTGGGCGCCCTGGTGATCTGGCTCGTGATCGGCGTCGGCACCGGACTGCTCTCCGCGCTGCGCCGGGGCGGCCTCACCGAGCGGGCCCTGACCGTGCTCACCCTCGCCGCCAGCGGAACCCCCGTCTTCATCCTCGGGCTGCTGCTGCTCATGGCCGTCTGCGCCTACCTGCAGTGGCTGCCCTTCCCCACGTACGTCCCGCTCGGCGACGACCCCGAGCAGTGGGCGTGGAACCTGCTGCTGCCCTGGGTGGCCCTCGGCTTCTTCGAGAGCGCCAAGTACGCCCGGCTGAGCCGCAGTTCCATCCTGGAGACCCTCGCCGAGGACCACATCCGCACCTTCCGCGCCTACGGGGTGGGGGAGCGGGCCGTCGTCACCCGGCACGCCGTGCGGGGCGCGGTGGCCCCGGTGATCGCACTCAGCGCCGTGGACTTCGGCACCATGATCGGCGGCGCCGTGCTCACCGAGTCGCTGTTCGGGATCCCCGGGCTCGGCAAGACCCTCATCGACGGCGTACGCGTGGTGGACCTCCCCGTGGTGGTGGGCGTGGTGCTCGCCATCGGCGCGGCCGTGGTGCTCGCGGGGGTCGTCGCCGACGTGCTGTACGCCGTCGCGGACCGAAGGGTGGTTCTGGCATGACACAGGCTTCGCTGGTGGAGGTCGGCGGCCTCACCGTCGACTTCCCGGTCGGCCGGCCGGGGGAGTACGTACGGGCCGTGGACGGGGTGTCCTTCACCCTGGAGCCCGGCTGCGCGCTGGGCATCGTAGGGGAGTCCGGGAGCGGCAAGTCCACTGTTGCAGCAGCCCTGTTGGGGCTGCACCACGGGACCGGGGCGCGGCTCGGCGGCACCGTCCGGGTCGGCGGCACCGACGTGGGCGCGGCCTCGCCGGCCGAGCTCCGGGCGCTGCGCGGGGCCGTCGCCGCGATGGTCTTCCAGGACCCGCTGAGCTCCCTCGACCCGTACTACGCCATCGGCGACCAGATCGCCGAGGTGTACCGGGTGCATGCCGCTGTGTCGCGGCGTGCGGCCCGGGCGCGGGCGGTCGAGGTGCTCGACCGGGTGGGCATACCCGACGCAGCGCGCCGCTCCCGGGCGCGGCCGCACGAGTTCAGCGGGGGCATGCGGCAACGGGCCCTGATCGCCATGGCGTTGGCGTGCGAGCCGCGGCTGCTGATCGCGGACGAGCCGACCACGGCGCTCGACGTCACCGTCCAGGCGCAGATCCTCGACCTGCTGCACGGGCTGCGGGAGGAGCGGGGGCTCGGGCTGCTGCTCGTCACCCACGACGTGGGGGTGGCGGCGGAGAGCGTGGACGCGGTGCTGGTGATGAGGGCGGGGGTGGTGGTCGAGCGGGGCTCGGTGGAGTCCGTGCTGTCGGCTCCGGCCGATCCGTACACCGCTGCGCTGCTGGCGGCCGTGCCGAGGCTGGACGCGGTGCGGGTGCCCCGGCCGGGGGCTGTACGGGCGCTGCCCGGGCCCGCGCCTCAAACGCCGGCGGGGCTGCATTTGCTGGATGCGGTGCCCGTCGTCGAGGCCTTCTCGTTGCGGAAGGAGTTCGGGCGGGGGAAGCGGCGGGTGGAGGCCGTGGGTGGGGTTTCGGTGGTCGTGCGGGCGGGGGAGACGCTCGGGATCGTCGGGGAGAGCGGGAGCGGGAAGAGCACGCTCGGGCGGATGCTCGTCGGGCTGCTGGAGCCCAGCTCCGGGCAGATCCGGCGGGACGGGGTGGAGAGTGCGGGCGTGGTGCCCGGGGTGCAGATGGTGTTCCAGGACCCGGTGTCCTCGCTCTATCCGCGGCGTTCGATCGGCGAGTCCATCGCGGATCCGCTGCGCGCGGCGGGGGAGCGGGACCAGGGGGCGATCCGGGCCCGGGTCGGCGAACTGCTGCTCCGGGTGGGCCTGGAGGAGGCGCACTACGACCGGTACCCCCACGAGTTCAGCGGAGGCCAGCGCCAGCGCGTCGGCATCGCCCGGGCCCTCGCGCCCCGGCCCCGGCTGATCGTCTGCGACGAGCCCGTCTCGGCCCTCGACGTGACCACGCAGGCGCAGGTCACCGCCCTGCTGGCCGAGCTCCAGCGGGAGCTCGGCATCGCCCTGGTCTTCATCGCGCACGACCTCGCCGTGGTCCGCCAGGTCAGCGACCGGGTCGCGGTCATGCGGGGCGGGGTGATCGTGGAGGAGGGCCCCGTCGACGAGGTCTACGACCGGCCCGCGCACGCCTACACCCGGGAGCTGCTCGCCGCCGTCCCGTCCCCCGACCCGGAATCGGCCGCCGCCCGCAGGCTCGGCCGGCGCCGTTCCGGGGGAGTGCTCGCGGGGGCCTCGTAGAACCGCTCCCCGGTAGTGCGCAGACCGGTTCTCAGTAGTTCCTAGCGTGCTCGAACGCGAACCGTACGGGAAAGTTACGACTCTTCACCCCTTCCGGTGGCGCGACGGACAACCGTCCGTCGCGCCTTCGGCATATCCGCTTGAGTTCGTATCCGGCGGGTCGCCGGACCGACGGAGACCGCCTGAAACGGGAGATCGGGGGTGCCACTCGTGCGGATCGGACTGCTCACGGAAGGTGGTTATCCGTATGCGACGGGGGAAGCGAGGCTGTGGTGCGACCGGCTCGTGCGCGGGCTTCCCCAGCACGAGTTCGAGCTCTACGCCCTGAGCCGCACCGCGGAGCAGGAGGAGCGCGGCCGGGTGCCGCTGCCCTCCCACGTCACCCGGGTGCTGACCGCCCCGCTGTGGGCGCCGGCCGACGACGGGCGCAGCTACCGGCGCCGCGAGCGCCGTCGCTTCGCCGCCGCCTTCACGGACCTGGTCCGCGGGATCTGCGGGGCCGACCCCGCGCGGTTCGCGGACGGGCTGTACGGGCTGGCCGGGCTCGCCTGGGACCAGGGCGGGCTGTACGCGGCACTGCGCTCCGAGACGGCCGTACGGGCCGTGGAGTCCGCCTGTCGCGCCCCCGAGGCGAGCAGGGCCGTACAGCGGGCGCAGGTCGCGGACCTGCTGGAGTTCGTGGACGAACTGGAGCGGATGCTGCGGCCGTTGTCCCTCGACTGGTACGAGGACCTGCGCGAGGTCGACGTCTGCCACGCGGCTGCGGGCGGGGTCGCGGCGATCCCCGGGCTCCTGGCCAAACGCTTCTTCGGGGTACCGCTCCTCGTCACCGAGTACGGGGTCCAGCTCCGGGCCCACTACCTGGAGCACTCCGTGCACTCCGCGCGGGAAGAGCGGCCGGCCGTACGGGCCCTGCTCGCGGCGTTCCACACCCGGCTGGCCGGCGAGATCTACTCCCAGGCCGACCTGCTCACCCCCGGCAACGCGCACGCCCGGCGCTGGCAGGAACGCTGCGGGGCCTCGCGGGAGCGGCTGCGCACGGTCTACCCCGGGATGGAGGCGGACCGATTCGCCACGGTGGGCGAGGACGCCTCGTGCGGGGACCCGTACACGCTGGTCTGGGTCGGCCGGGTGGACCCCGCCAAGGACCTGATCGGCCTGCTGCACGCCTTCGCCGAGGTGCGCAGGGCCGAACCGCGGGCCCGGCTGCGGATCTTCGCGGCGGCGGCCCCGGCGGAGAGCCGCGGCGCCGACGCCGTCGGGCACGGTTACCTCTCCGACTGCCGCTCGCTCGCCGCGCAGCTCTTCCCCGACGAGGCCGCCGACGCGCACGCCGTCGGCGAGAACCCGGTCACCTTCGAGGAGATCGGCGGACCCGAGGTGCCGTCCCCGGCCGACGCGTACGGATCGGGGCGGGTGGTGGTGCTCTCCTCCGTGATCGAGGGCTTCCCCATCACCCTGGCCGAGGCGATGTTCTGCGGGCGCGCCACCGTGTCCACCGACGTCGGAGCCGTCGTCGAGGTGATCGGCGGGACCGGGCTCGTGGTGCCGCCGCGCAATCCGCGCGCGCTCGCCGAAGCCTGCGTCACGCTGCTGAAGGACCCCGAGCGGGCCCAGCGGCTCGGATCGGCCGCCCGGGCCCGGGCCCTCGAACTCTTCACCGTCGAGCAGAACGTGGCCGCCTTCCAGGAGTCCTACCTCCGGCTGCTCGCCCGCGGCCCGGCCCGCCCCGAGGGCGCCGGAGTCCCCTTCGAACAGCCCCCGGAGGCCCGGGTCCCGGGCCACTGGGCCACCCCGACCTGGGCCGCCCCCCACCCCGCCCCGGACTCCTCCGCGCCGGTCCCCTCCGCCGCCCCCGGTACGCCGGCCCCCCGGGACGGGACCGATCCCCCGGACCCCGCACCGGCCGTCACCCCGGACCGGCCCCGCCCCACGGACTCCGGTCCCGCCGAGGGAGCCCTCCCGGGCGCGGGCCGCGTCGTGGTGGCCGGCGTGCGTGCCGTGCGTGCCGCCGGTTCGGAGGCCTCCGCATGACCGTGCCGCTGGACGAAGCCGTTCCCCTCGATCCGCCGCCGCCGCGCAGGGCGCGCTCCGGCGGGGATCCCGTCAAGGCGCTGCTCCACCGGCACCGTGAGCTCTGCGAGCACGCCGTGGACCCGCTGGAGATCGCCGCCGGGCTGGAGGCGCACGGCATCACCGACCGCACCGCCGCCCGGTTCCGGCACCGGGACGTCTTCTCCCTCGCGGAGGAGCTCTACGCCCGGACCCCCCGCAACGGCACCGCACCCGCCCCGGCGGCCGGGATCCCGGTCCGAGCCGAGGCGGTACGGGGCTTCGGCTACGCGCTGCTGCCCGGGGCCCTCGCCCTCGGCGCGGCCGCCGCCGGGCTGCCCTGGGCCGGTGCGCTGGCGGTGCTCGTCACCGTCGCCGCGCTCGGGCGGCCCGGCCGGGCCGCCGGGGGCCGGTTCCCCGCCGCCGTGCACCTGCTGGCCGCAGCCGCCCTCGGCTGGGCCGTCCACCGGCACGGCACACCGCTCGGAACCGCCCTGGCCGTGGCCGTCGCCCCCGGACACCTGGCCGGCTCCTTCTTCGCGGCCCGCGCCCGGCGCAGGCTCGCCGGGAGCCGGGCCCTGGAGGACTTCGCCGACGGGGTGAGACCGCTGCTCCTCGGGACGCTCGCGCTGTACGCCGCGGCCGCCGCGGGAGCGGCCGCACTGGCCGGGACCTCCCTGGCGGTGGCCGTACCGCTCGCGGTGCTGCTCCTCCTGACCCGGCTGCTGCTCGGGCACGGAGCCCCCCGCGGAGCCCTGGCGGCGGCCCTGGCCCTCGTACTCGCCCTGCTCCCGGTCCCGGCGGCGCCGTTCGCCGCCGCGGCGGGAGTGCTCGTACCCGCCGTCCTCGCGCTGTCGCGGGCCTCCGCGCACGCACGGCGGCCCTGAACCCTTCGGAAGCAGACACCGAAGCGCCGTACCCCCCGCCCGCTCGACCCGTCCAGCAAGGAGAAACAGGAAATGACCGGCCAGCCAACCAACCAAGGGGACGCGCGATGAGGGTGCTGCTGATCGGAGCCAACGGATACCTCGGGCGCTACGTCGCGGACCGGCTGCTCGCCGACCCCGCCGTGCAGCTCACCGCGCTCGGCCGGGGCGACGACGCCGACGTCCGCTTCGACCTCGCCACCGGCAGCCCCGGCGCGCTCACCCGCTTCCTCGACGCCGTCCACCCGGGCGTCGTCATCAACTGCGCGGGAGCCACCCGCGGCGGCGCCCGGGAGCTGACCCGGCACAACACCGTCGCCGTCGCCACCATCTGCGAATCGCTGCGGCGCAGCGGCTGCGGCGCCCGGCTCGTCCAGCTCGGCTGCGCCGCCGAGTACGGGCCCAGCCAGCCCGGTTCCTCCACGGCCGAGGACGCCGTGCCCAGACCGGGAGGGCCGTACGGGGTCAGCAAACTGGCCGCCACCGAGCTCGTCCTCGGCTCCGGGCTGGACGCCGTCGTCCTGCGGGTCTTCTCTCCCGTCGGCCCCGGCACCCCCGCCGGATCCCCCCTCGGCCGGCTCGCCGAGGCCATGCGGCGGGCGATGCAGTCCGGGGACGGCGAGCTCAAGCTCAGCGGACTCGGCGTGCAGCGCGACTTCGTCGACGTACGGGACGTGGCCCGGGCCGTGCACGCCGCCTCGCTGTCGGCGGCCCAGGGCGTGGTCAACATCGGCACCGGCCGGGCGGTCCGGCTGCGCGACGCGGCCGCCGTGCTGGCCCGGGTCGCGGGGTACGGCGGCTCGCTGAACGAGATCGACGTACCGCAGCACGGACAGCACGCCCAGCACCCGCAGGCGCACGGGCACCCGGGCCGGCCCGCCGGGCTCGCCGCCATCGGCTCCCCGCGCTCCGAGGCCACCGCCGAGCAGCTCGCCGCGGCGACGGCCGCCCAGCCGCCGTACCCCTACCCGGACGGCTGCGGAGCCTGGCAGCAGGCGGACGTCCGTACCGCCCGCGACCGGCTCGGCTGGCGGCCCCGGATCAACCTGGAGGAATCCCTCGCGGACATCTGGATGGAGGCGGCGTGCCGCATCTGACCACCCCGCCGGCGGCCGGCCAGGCCGTCACCGAGGCGGGCCGGCCGGGCCTGGGCGTCCCCGGGTACGCGCACCCGCTGCTGGCACCGGTGGAGTGGGCCGAGCTGACCCGGCCCGGGACGCCGCTGCACTGGGCCGTCCTCAACGTCGCGGACGGGCCGGGCGGCCGGCCCGACCTGCACTGCACCGAGGCGGCCGCGAAGCTCCGCGGCGCGGGCGGCGCGGTCCTCGGGCACCTCGCGATGCGGGGCGGGGAGCGGTCGTTCGGGGAACTCGTCTCGGACGCCCACCGCTTCCGGGACTGGTACGGGGCCGACGGCTTCTACCTCGCGGACGCCCCGGCCGGGAAGGCGGAGCTGGCCTCCGTGCGCCGGGTCGCGGACACCCTGCGGGGGCTCGGCGAGGGCCTGCGGATCGTCCTCGGCCACGGGACGCACCCCTGCGAGGGGTACACGGAGGCCGCCGACCAGCTGGTCACCTTCTCCGGGAGCTGGGCGGACTACCGCTGGTCGCAGGTGGCGGAGTGGACGGCGGACCATCCGCCGGAGACGTTCTGCCACCTGGTGCACGGAGTACCGCGCACGCACCTGGAGGAAGCGCTCCGGATCGCCCGCTGGCAGGGCGCGGGGACCATCTGGTTCACCGACCGCCGCGGGGCCGCTCCCCTGGACCCGTGGGCCTCGATGCCCGGGTACTGGGACGAAATCGTCTCGCGGATCGGACCGGGTGTCTCGGAATGAAGGAGGGCGTGGCAGTGTTACGGGAAGAACCACCGTTAAGACTTAATCATCTACGGAGTCCCCGTGTCGCTGCCACCCCTGGTAGAGCCAGCTGCTGAGCTCACCGTTGACGAGGTCCGTCGGTACTCCCGCCACCTGATCATCCCCGATGTGGGGATGGACGGCCAGAAGCGCCTGAAGAACGCCAAGGTGCTGGCCGTGGGCGCGGGCGGCCTCGGCTCGCCCGCCCTCATGTACCTGGCCGCGGCCGGTGTCGGCACGCTGGGCATCGTGGAGTTCGACGAGGTCGACGAGTCGAACCTGCAGCGCCAGATCATCCACAGCCAGGCGGACATCGGCCGTTCCAAGGCCGAGTCGGCCCGCGACAGCGTGCTGGGCATCAACCCGTACGTGAACGTGGTCCTGCACGAAGAGCGGCTCGAAGCCGACAACGTGATGGAGATCTTCAGCCAGTACGACCTCATCGTCGACGGCACGGACAACTTCGCCACGCGCTACCTCGTGAACGACGCCTGCGTGCTGCTGAACAAGCCGTACGTGTGGGGCTCGATCTACCGCTTCGACGGCCAGGCCTCGGTCTTCTGGTCCGAGCACGGCCCGTGCTACCGCTGCCTCTACCCGGAGCCGCCCCCGCCGGGCATGGTCCCGAGCTGCGCCGAGGGCGGCGTGCTGGGCGTGCTCTGCGCGTCCATCGGGTCCATCCAGGTCACCGAGGCCATCAAGGTCCTCACCGGCGTCGGCGAGCCGCTGGTCGGCCGCCTGATGATCTACGACGCCCTGGAGATGCAGTACCGCCAGGTCAAGGTCCGCAAGGACCCCGACTGCGCGGTCTGCGGTCCGAACGCGACCGTCACCGAGCTCATCGACTACGAGGCCTTCTGCGGCGTCGTGTCGGAGGAGGCCCAGGAGGCCGCGCTCGGCTCCACGATCACTCCCAAGCAGCTCAAGGAGTGGATCGACAACGACGAGCCGATCGAGATCATCGACGTCCGCGAGATCAACGAGTACGAGATCGTCTCGATCCCCGGCGCGAAGCTGATCCCCAAGGGCGAGTTCCTGATGGGCACCGCCCTCCAGGACCTGCCGCAGGACAAGCGCATCGTCCTGCACTGCAAGACGGGTGTCCGCAGTGCGGAAGTCCTCGCGGTCCTGAAGTCCGCGGGCTTCGCCGACGCGGTCCACGTCGGCGGCGGCGTCATCGGCTGGGTCCACCAGATCGAGCCCGAGAAGCCGGTCTACTAGTCCCACCAGCAGTGCCCGGAGGGGCCGTACGTCGCGCGAGCGAGGTACGGCCCCTCCGGCGTGTTCCGGCCTAGACCGGCGAGGTCGGTGCCGGGGACTTCGACGCCGTGCAGACCGTGCCCGCGCCGGGGGCCTTGCCGTCGAGCAGGTAGGAGTTGACGGCCTGCTGCACGCAGGGGTCGCCGCTGTTGTAGGCGCCGTGGCCCTCGCCCTTGAAGGTCAGCTCCACGCCGACGCCGGGGCCGAGCCGCTCCACCATCTTGCGGGCGCCCTCGTACGGGGTCGCCGGGTCACCGGTGTTGCCGATCACCAGGATGGGCGCCGAGCCGGGGGCGGAGACGTCCGGGGTGTTCCAGGCGCCGGCGACGGGCCAGTCGGTGCAGCCCATCATGGCCCAGCCGAGGAAGTCCCCGAAGACGGGCGAGGCGGCCCGGAACTCGGGCAGTTTCGCCTTGGTCTGCGCGAGCGTGTAGCGGTCCTTGGAGTCGGCGCAGCTGATGGCCGTGTTGGCCGAGCCGATGTTGCTGTAGGTGCCCTTCGGGTCGCGGCCGTTGAGGGCGTCGGACATGGCGAGCAGCAGCTGCCCCTGGCCACCCTCGGCCTCGTCCAGGCCCTGTTCCAGCAGCGGCCAGGCCTCCTTGGAGTACAGGGCGAAGGCGATGCCGTTGGTCGCGGAGTCCTCCGTGAGCAGCCGGTCGCCCGAGCCGGGGATGGGCTCGGCCGCCAGCTTCTTCTGGAGCTTGATGATGTTGGCCTCGATCTCCTTGGCCGTGCTGCCCTGAAGCTGGCAGGAATCGCCGCGGTCCACGCAGTCCTGGGCGAAGTTGCCGAGCGCGAGCTGGAAGCCCTTGGCCTGGCCGAGGGCGCCCTGCTCGGAGTTCTTCGTCGGGTCGACCACGGCGTCGAAGACGGCCCGGCCGACGTTCTTGGGGAAGAGGTGGGCGTAGACCCCGCCGAGTTCGGTGCCGTAGGAGATGCCGAAGTAGTACAGCTTGTCGTCGCCGAGGGCCTGGCGGATCCGGTCCAGGTCGCGGGCCGCGTTCTCCGTGCCGACGTGGGGCAGCACCTTGCCGGACTTCGCCTCGCAGGCCTCCTTGTACTTCTTGGAGGTGGCGAGGAACTGCTGCTCCTCCTCCGGCGTCGAGGGGCTGGAGTCGGAGGCGTAGTACGCGTCCAGCTGCTTGTCGTCCTCGCAGAGGACGGGCGCGCTGCGGCCCACCCCGCGCGGGTCGAAGCTGACCAGGTCGTACCGCTCGCGCAGGGCGGCGTAGTCCTTCGCAGCGCCGGGCAGGCTGGTGATGCCGGAGCCGCCGGGGCCGCCGAAGTTGAAGACGAGCGAGCCGATCCGCTTGTCCCGGTCGCGGGCCTTCGCCCGGATCAGGGCCAGCGGGATCGTCTCCCCTTCCGGCTCGGCGTAGTCGAGGGGCACGTCGAGGACGGCGCACTGCCAGTCCTTGCCGGGGACCTGCCCGCCGCCCTCGGCCGCGGTGGGTGCCTGGCAGTCCCCCCACTTCGGCTTCTTGATGCCCGCCGCGGCCCCGTCCTTGCCCCTCTTCTCCTGGTCTGCGCCGTCGGAACAGGCACTGGTGGCGAGCAGAGCGGCGGCAACGGCGGTGGCAGCGGCGACCCGCAGGGCGTGTGTCGGCATGGCTTCATCCTCGACGCGCCCGGCCGGTCGCGCCCCCGCGCTGACCCATCCGGGGGACGGGCGGCGCGGGGGCGGAGAGGGGGGGGAGGCGGTCGGTCAGTGCGCCGCGGTCGCCGCGGGGATGTCGACGGCGGCGGCCCTGCGGGCCGGCCAGAGGGAGGCGAGCAGGGCCCCGGTCAGGGCGAGGAGCACTCCGAGGGCGAGCCGTCCCCAGGGGATGACCAGGGCGTATCCGGTGACGCTCTCCTGGAGGGTGTTGCCGAGGGCCCAGCCCATGAAGACGCCCATGACCGTGCCGACGGCCGCTCCGAGGGCGCCGACGAGGAGGGCCTCGATGCGGATCATCCGGGTCACTCCGGCGCGGTCCAGGCCGAGGGCGCGGAGCGTGCCGATCTCCTTGCGGCGTTCGAGCACGGACATCGCCAGGGTGTTGGCGATGCCGAGGGCGGCGATCACCAGGGCCATGCTGAGCATCGCGTAGAAGATGTTCAGCTGGTCGCCGATGCCGCTGGTGTCCTCGGCCCGGACGGCCTCCTTGTCGAGGACGGACAGGGCGGGGTTGTCGCCGAGCGCCTTGACGATGCTCGCGTGCTGGGCCCGGCCGGGTCCGCCCGCGGTGGCCACGACGATCGAGTCGGTGTGCGGGGTCGCGTCGTAGCGGGCGACCAGGGAGTCGGGTGCGGTGATGCTCGGCAGCACCTTGCTCTGCTCGTCGGCCCGGTAGATCGCGCCGATGGTGACCTCGCCCCGCTTGTCCTGGCGTTCCAGGGGGAGGGTCTGGCCGACCTTCCAGCCGTTCGCCCGGGCCTTGTAGTCGGCGACGGCGACCTCGCCCCGGCCGAGGCCGTCGAGGGAGCCCGCGGTCACCTCGTAGCGCAGGAGGCGGCCGATGGCGGTGGGGTCGACGCCGGTCAGGACGGAGCGGACGCCGCCGATCCGGTACTCGGTGGACTGGTTGAGGGGGCTGTACGTGGCACCGGTCAGCTGCTTGAGGGGCTCGGCGGTGGCGGGGGTCATCCGCGGACCGCCCGAGGGGGCCTGCACCAGGTAGTCGCCGGTGATGTCACGGGTGGTCGCGCCGTCGAGGTACTGGGTGGCGGAGGCACCGAGGACGGACAGGCCCGAGGCGAGCGCGAGGGCGATGGCGAGCGCCGCGGCGGTGGCGCCCGTACGCCGCGGGTCGCGCACGGTGTTGCGGGCGGCGAGGTCTCCGTGCACCGGGCTGAAGCGGAGCAGCAGCGGGCGGAGCAGGGTGGTGAACGGCCGGGACAGGAGCGGGATGAGGCCGATCGCGCCGGTCAGGGTGAGGGCCGCGCCGAGGCCGATGACGGTCCGGGCGTCGCTGTCGCCCCAGAGGGCCCCGTACAGGGTCGCGGCGGCTCCGGTGGCCAGCAGGGCCGTGCTGAGCCGGGTGCGCAGGGAGCCGACGCGCGCCGGCGCGGCGGGTTCGGCGGCGCCGAGCGCGGCGACGGGCGGGATGGCCATGGCCCGGCGGACCGGCACCCAGGCGGAGATCACGGGCAGGACGGTGCCGACCACCAGGGCGATGACCACGGTGGCGGGGGAGAGGACCAGCGGGGCTGCCGGGCTGGTGGCGGAGGAGAAGAGCCACTGGAGCAGGGCGGCGACCCCGGTGCCGGCCAGGATGCCGGCCACGGAGGCGATCAGGCCGACGAGGACGGACTCGGTCAGCAGGATCCGGCGGACCTGCTTGCGGGTGGCGCCGACGGCCCGCATCAGGGCCAGTTCCCGGGTGCGCCGCGAGACCAGCATGGTGAAGGTGTTGGAGATCAGGAAGGTGGCCACGAACAGGGCGACCGCCGCGAAGCCCACCATGATCTGGCTCATGGTGTCGCTGCCGCTGGAGGCCATGTTCGCCTGGATCCGGGCCAGCTGGGCGCCGGTGACCGCGGTGGAGTCCTGGGGGATCACCGCTTCGACCTTGCCCAGGAGCTGCGTGACGTCGGTGCCGGAGGCGGCCGTGACTTCGATGTCCGTGTACCGGCCGGGCTCCAGGAACTGCCGCTGTGCGGTGGCTTCGTCGAAGAGCACGAGGCTGCCGCCGGGGGAGAGCTTCGAGGCGTCGGTGCGGAAGACCCCGCTGAGCCGGTACGAGGCGGCGCCGGTGCTCGTGCCGACGCGGACGGTGTCCCCGACGCGGTAGCCGCCCCGGGCGGCCGAGGCCTCGTCGAGGGCGACGGCCTGGCCGCCGACCGGGCCGGAGCCCTCCTCGAAGGCGTAGGCCGGGTCCCTTCCGTCCTTGCCCGGGGCGAAGTTGCCGCCCTTGCGGAACTCGCCGCTGCCCAGCAGCCGGCCCTCGCGGTCGGCGACGGCGGCGAAGCCGTTGACCCGGCCCGCGGCGGCGGCGACCCCGGGGAGCTCGGCCAGGGCAGCCGCGGTACGGGCGTCGAGGGTGGCGGGCGGCCCGCCCGGCACGGTGTTGGGCGAGACGTTGAGGGCGATGCGGTCGTAGCCGGCGCTCGCCCGGTCGGTGGCGGCCTGCTTCTGGCTGTCGCCGTAGACGAGGCTGCCGGTGACGAAGGTGACCCCGAGCATGACCGCGAACACGGTCATCAGCAGGCGGGCCTTGTGCGCGAGCACGTTGCGCAGGGCGGTACGGAACATGGGGATGCGGATCCTGGGAGGCGGGCCCGGAGAGCGGGCGGACGGCTGGTGCGGGGTGCGCGGCGCGGCGCGGAGGGGGTCAGCTCGTGCGGGAGCGGGCGTCGAACGCCTTCATCCGGTCCAGGACCCGGTCCGCGGTGGGCCGGAGCATCTCGTCGACCAGCCGGCCGTCGGAGAGGAAGACCACGCGGTCGGCGTATCCGGCGGCGAGGGGGTCGTGGGTGACCATGACCACGGTCTGCCCCAGCTCGCGCACCGAGTCGCGCAGGAAGCCGAGTACCTCGGTGCCGGCACGGGAGTCGAGGTTTCCGGTCGGCTCGTCGCCGAAGACGATCGCCGGCCGGGAGACCAGGGCCCGGGCCACGGCGACGCGCTGCTGCTGCCCGCCGGAGAGCTGGCCGGGGCGGTGGCCGAGGCGGTCGGAGAGCCCGGTCATGGCGACCACGTGGTCCAGCCACTGCCCGTCGGGACGGCGGCCGGCGATGGTCATCGGGAGCGTGATGTTCTCCAGCGCGGTCAGCGTCGGCAGCAGGTTGAACGCCTGGAAGACGAAGCCGATCCGGTCCCGGCGCAGCCGGGTGAGCTGCTCGTCGTTCAGGCTGCCCAGCTCGGTGGTGCCGATGCGGACGGAGCCGGAGCTGAAGGAGTCGAGCCCGGCCGCGCAGTGCATGAGGGTGGACTTGCCGCAGCCGGAGGGGCCCATGATCGCGGTGAACTCGCCCTCGCGGAAGGAGATGTCGACCCCGTCCAGGGCGACGACCCGGGTGTCACCGCTGCCGTAGACCTTCGAGAGGCCGGTGGCGGAGGCCGCGACGCCGGTCGGTGCGGGGTGCGGGTGCGGGGCAAGGGGGGCGGTCACGGGGACTCCTCTTCGGGCGCGGGAAGCTGCACTCCGAAGGGTGTCCGGGGGAGGTATCGACGGCCCGGGGCACCGGGTATCGGGGGGTGCTCCGGTGTGTATCGGTCCGGTAGCGGCCGGGCCGTCGCTGCGCGGGGCGAGGTCCCCCACCCGCCCTTCGCCCGTTCCCCGGGGCGGTGCCCCGGACCCCCTCGGGGCTGAGGGTAGGGCGGTCGGGGTTCAGTGCGGCAGGTGCAGCGTCGCGACCGCGCCGCCGTCCGGGGCGTTCTCGAAGCGGAGTTCGGCGCCGAGCACCCGGGCCTGGCCCACGGCGATGGTGAGGCCCAGGCCGTGTCCGGTGCCGCGCTCGGCCGCACCCGTCTGGAAGCGGCGCGGGCCGTCGCGCAGCAGGTCCGCGGGGAAACCGGGGCCGTGGTCGCGTACGACGACCGTGCGGTCCTCGACGGTGACCCGCACCGGGGCCGTCCCGTGCCGGTGGGCGTTGACGACGAGGTTGCCGACGATCCGCTCGAGGCGGCGCGGGTCGGTCTCCACGCTCCCGGCCGGCCCCGGGGCGTCCACCTCGGTGGGCAGGCCGGTGCGCGTCACGGCCTCCGAGACGACCGCGGCGAGCGGAACCCGGGCGTGGACGGGGAGTTCGGCGCCCGCGTCCAGCCGGGAGACCTCCAGCAGGTCCTCGACGAGGCCGCGCAGATCGCGGACCCGGGCCCGGAGCAGGTCCTCCGTCTCGCCGGGCGGCAGCAGGTCCGCGGTGGCCAGCAGGCCGCCGACGGGGGTGCGCAGCTCGTGGGCCACGTCCGCGGTGAACCGGCGTTCGTCGCGCAGTTTGCGGCCGAGGGTGTCGGCCATGAGGTCGACGGTGGCGGCGATGTCGTCCACCTCGTCACGGCCCCGGGTGGGACCGGTCCGGGCGTCCAGGTCCCCGCGGGAGATCCGGACCGCGGTCTGGGAGACCCGCCGCAGCCGGTGGGAGAGCGCCCCGGCTCCGTAGGCCGCGAGGGGTGTGGTGACCGCGAGGGCGATCAGCGAGGCCACGGCCATGGTCAGGTCGAGCCGGTACAGCTCGCGGAACTCGGTGTGGATGGTGATCTGGACGGCCAGGATCGGACTGCCCGGTCCGCCGACCCGCTGGGCACCCCAGACCGTCGGCTCGGTGCTCCCCGGGACGTTGCCGCCGTAGGACACGTGCGCGTCGTCGTCGGTCGGTCTCTGCAGTGCGTAGGGCAGTTCGGCCGGATCGAGCCGGGCATCGCTCGGGAGGGTCCCGGAGCGGCGGTAGACGTCCGCGGCCGAGGTCACGGCGTTGAAGGCCTGCCGTTCGGCCCGGTGGCGGATGTCGTGTTTGGTCCAGACGTGCACCAGCAGGCCCACCACCAGCGCGACCAGGCAAGCCGTCGCCGCGGCCAGGGCGGCGATCTTCCAGCGCAGGGTCACCCGGGGCTGTCGCGGCTGATCGGAGAAGGGCATGGAGGTCAGCGCCTGAGCTTGTAGCCGAAGCCGCGGACCGTTTCGATCCGGTCCCGGCCGAGCTTGCCGCGCAGCCGCTGCACGCACAGGTCCACGACCCGGCTGTCGCCGTCCCAGCCGTAGTCCCAGACGTTGCGCAGCAGGGTGTGCCGCTCCAGCACGATGCCCGGGTGGGCGGCGAACTCCAGCAGCAGCTTCAGCTCGGTCGGGGTGAGCGCCACCGGGGTGCCGCCGATGGAGACGTCCAGGCCGCCGGTGTGGATGGTGAGGTCCCCGAAGGTCAGCAGTTCGCCCTCGGCGGGTCCCGGCTCTTCGGCCGTGGCAGTTCCGGCCGCCGGGGCGTAGGTGGCCCGGCGCAGCAGCGAGCGGATGCGGGCCACGAGCACGTTGGTGTCCACGGGTTTGACGACGTAGTCGTCCGCCCCGGCCTCCAGGCCGGAGACGATGTCCAGTCCGTCGCCGCGGGCCGACATCATCAGGACCGGGACCAGGCTGGTCTCCCGGACCTTGCGGCACAGGCCGATCCCGTCGAGACCGGGCAGCATCACGTCGAGGATCAGCAGGTCGAACTCCTCGTCGCGGAAGTTCTCCAGGCCCGTGAGTCCGTCGGCGGCGGCCCGCACCGTGTACCCGTAGCGCTCCAGGGCGACGGTGAACGAGCGGCGCATCAGCTCGTCGTCCTCCACCAGCAGGACGCGCACGGGTCGCGGGGCGGGGGTGGACACGGGGGCGGCTCCTGTTCGGCGGCGGCTACGGGTACCTGGACGGGTTCCCAGGGGAACGATAGGCCCGCGGAGCGCGTGGTTCCGTGCACCGCGGGCCTGTGGAGGGATCGGATGGCCGGCCGAGCGTCCGCTGATACCCGCCCGATACGAAGGCCGAAGCCCCAGGCCCTACGGCTGCGCCAGGATCTGCTTCGCCGCCGCGCGCCCCGTCGCGACGCAGGCGGCCACGCCCACGCCCTCGTACGCCGCTCCGCACAGGGCGAGGCCCGGGAGCTTGCCGGCGGCCTCGCGGATGCGGGCGATCCGCTCGCGGTGGCCGACCCCGTACTGGGGCAGGCCCCGGTCCCAGCGGGTGACGCGGGTGGCCAGGGGTTCGCCCATGGGGCCCACCGCGTGGTGCAGCTCGGCGATGGCCGAGCGGATCAGGTGGCGGTCGGGGCGGCCGAGCAGCGCGTCCTCGCCGATGCGGCCGATGGAGGCGCGCAGCACGAAGGTCTCGGGGGCCGCGTCGTGCAGCCAGGACCACTTGTTGGAGAGGAAGGAGGCGGCCTTCAGGGTGTGGCCGTCGACCGGCGGGACCAGGAAGCCGTTGCCCTGGGGGAGGAAGTGGGCCTGGGCGCGGGAGAAGGCCATGGTGATGACGGCCGTCGAGGCGTGCGGGATCGAGGAGAGCTCCTCCTCGGCGATCGGGGAGTGCGGGCGCAGCAGCTCCGCCGCCGCGAAGGCGGGCAGGGCGAGGATCACCGCGTCGGCCTCCATCGTCAGCGCGCCGTCGCCGGTCATGGCCTGGACGCGCCAGCGGCCGCCGGTGCTCTGCTGGAGCGAGCGGGCCGTCGTACCGGTGAGGATGCGGGCTCCGCAGGCTTCCGCGACGGCCGCCGGGAAGCGCCCGGTGCCGCCGACGACGCCCTGGACGGCGACGGCCCCCGAGCGGGGTGCGCCGGCCGCGCGCATCCGGCGCAGGGCCGGGAGGAGCGGGGTGCCCTGTTCCGCGAGGGCGGCGATCCGGGGCATGGCGGCGCGCAGCGAGAGCCGCTCGGCGAGGCCGGCGTAGACGCCGCCCAGCATGGGTTCGATCAGCCGGTCGACGGCCTCCTGGCCGAAGCGGCCGCCCAGGTACTCGGTGACCGAGCAGTCCTCGGTGAGCGGGGTGGCCGGGAGGGTCTCCTCGGCGGCGACGCGGGCGACGCCCTCGGGGGAGAGCAGCCCGGTGCCGACGAGGGCGGAGGGGTCGGTGGGGACGCCCATCACGTGTCCGGCGGGCAGCGGGCGCAGGGCGCCGTTGGTCCAGATGGTGGTGGGGGCCTTCGCGGGATCGCAGAGGGCCTCGCCGAGTCCGACGGCGGCGGCCAGTTCCACGGCCTCCGGGCGCAGGGCCATGAGGGACTCCGCGCCCTCGTCGACGGTGATGCCGGCGATGGTGCCGGTCCGGAGCTTCCCGCCGACCTTGGCGTGGCTCTCCAGGACGGTCACATCGGCCTGGCCGCGCAACTGCCACGCGGCGGCCAGACCGCTGATTCCGCCACCGATGACGATCACTGAACGCATTGTGTTCTCCCGGGGCCGAGGCCGTGGTCGATATGTTCCCATATGAAACTTATGGGACCGGAACGGGTCAGCGCCTCATGCTTTCGGCCAAAGCCCTGAGGTCCTCCGGATAGGGGAAGCTGCCGGGCTCGTACGCGCAGTACGGGTCCGCTTCGAGCACGTCGCGCGTGAAGCCGTACGCCCGCGAGCGCGACCCCCCGCACACCGTCTTGAACTCGCACGCCCCGCACTTGCCGCGCAGCAGCGAGGGGTCGCGGAGCTTGGTGAAGAGCGCCGATCCCCGGTAGATCTCGGTCAGCGGGTGGTTCTTCACGTTGCCCGCCGAGAGGGGCAGGAAGCCGCTGGGGTGCACCTCGCCCGTGTGCGAGATGAAGACGAAGCCGCGGCCCGAGGAGACGTCCATGGGCGGCCGGCGCACGGCGCGCTGCTCCCCGTCGAAGACCCCCAGCTCGCGGGCGCGGGCCGAGAGGCGCTCGTAGAGCGGGCCCAGGACGGGCCGCTCGCCGCGCGCGTCCAGGACGGTGCGCTGGAGCACCACCCGCCGGAAGTGGTGGCCCTCCGTGGTCTTGGTGGCCATCACCGCCCCGCAGTCGTAGAGGAAGTGCAGGACGTCCTCGATCTCGGCGGCGGTCAGCGACTCCAGCTGCTCCCCGCGCCCGGTCGGGACCAGGATGAAGCCCGACCAGAGCATCGCGCCCTCGTGCTTGACCAGCGCCGCGATGTCGGCCAGGTCCTCCAGGCTGGTGCGGGTGACCGTGGTGTTGATCTGCACCTTCAGCCCGAGCTCCCGGGCGGCCCGCCAGCCGTCCAGCGTCCAGTCGTAGACCCCGGGCACCCCGCGGAAGGCGTCGTGCCGCTCGGCCGTCGAACCGTCCAGGGAGAGCGAGAGCGCGATCGCCCCCGCTTCCCGCACCGCTACGAGGTTCTCCCGGGTCAGCGTCGGCGTACCCGAGGGTGAGACCGCGACCCGCAGGCCGAGCGAGGTCCCGTACGCGACCAGGTCGGTGAGGTCGGCGCGCTGGAAGGGGTCCCCGCCGGTGATCACGAAGAGCGGGCTGGGCCTGCCGAAGGCGGCGATCTGGTCCATCACCCGGCGGGCGTCCGCCCCGTCGAGCTCCCCGGGGTGGCGCAGGGTCTGCGCCTCGGCCCGGCAGTGCAGACAGGCCAGCGGGCAGGCCCGGGTGGCCTCCCAGATGACGATGAAGGGCCGGTCGGAGACCGCGTGGCGGGGGCTGCGGACGACCTTCTGGCCGGGGCGGGCGGCGGGGCGGCCCGCGGGGCGGTCGGCCGGGCGGGGATTCACGAGACCCGCTCCCAGCCGCGCTTGCTCGGGCGGTTGGCGAGCTGCTTCGGGTCCCGCTTGCGGTAGACCACGTACGGCCGGAAGAGGTACTTCAGCGGCACCGAGAACATGTGCACCAGGCGCGAGTACGGGATCAGCGCGAACAGGACGAAGCCGAAGACGATGTGGATCTTGAAGGCGAGCGGGGCCGCCGCCATCAGGTGGTAGTCCGGGCTGAAGGTGAACAGGCTCCGGAACCACAGCGAGATGCCGTCGCGGTAGTTGTACCCGTCCATCATTCCGGCCGAGTTGAGCATCGTGGCCGTCAGTCCGAGGACCATCGCGCCGAGCAGGAACGAGTACATCAGGTGGTCGCTGCGTAGCGTCGCCCGGCGCACGGCCGGGACCTTGAAGCGCCGGTAGACGAGGATGCCGATGCCCGCGGCGGCCGCGACGCCCGCGAGCGTGCCGGTGCCGAGCGCGATCAGGTGGTAGGCGTGGTCGCTGACGCCCACCGCGTCGGTCCAGCTCTTCGGGATCAGCAGACCCACGACGTGGCCGAGGACCACGAAGAGCATGCCGAAGTGGAAGAGCGGCGAGCCGATGCGCAGCAGCCGCGACTCGTGCAGCTGCGAGGAGTGCGTGGTCCAGCCGAACTTGTCGAACCGGCCCCGCCACACCGTGCCCGCGATCAGCAGGGCGATCGAGACGTACGGGAGAACGCCCCACAGGAGGAGGTCCATCAGGCGGGCATCCTTTCGGGTGTCGTGGGCCAGGGAAGGTCGGTCGGCGCCGAGAGCGGCAGGTCGGAGGGCATGTCGAGGCCCGGCCCGAACGGTTCGAGCGCCGAGCCGGCGCCCACCAGCTCCTGCGGCGGCCCGTTCTTGGCGAGGGCCTTCGCCTCGGCCTTGGTCTCGGGGGAGGGCCCGGGCAGCGTCGCGCAGACGGCTTCGAGCACCCGGGCGTACGGGGACCCGGACTCGGTGAGCGCGAGGCGCAGCAGCTCCAGCCCGGCCCGGTGCTCCTGGAGCAGCTCGGTGCCGGCCTCCTCCTGGCGGGCGGCGAACTCCAGGGCCACCGGCAGGAAGTCGGGCAGCTCCTCGCCCGCGAACTCCAGCCCGAAGTCCCGGTAGATCCGCTTCAGCCGGACCAGGGACAGCCCGCGCCGGCGGGTGTCGCCGTCGATCCACCAGGTGAGGTAGAGGCAGCGCCGGTTGCGGGTGTCGAAGGTCGAGGTGTACTGGGAGCACAGCTCGACCGGGGTCTGCCGCTCGGCCTCGTCGAGGAACGCGCCGAGCAGTGCGGCCGGTTCGGCGGGCGCCCCGGCGAGGGCCGCACGGAGCCGCGGGAGTTCGTCGTGGAAGTAGTCGCCGGGGTACTGCAGCACGCAGCCCGCGACCAGCCGCACCAGCGCATCACCGCTCAGCTCGTATCTGCTCACGAACTCCTCCTCGTGGTACCGAGGTTGAGCATCACCCGGGGCTCGGGCAGTGCGCCGACGGGGCAGCCCTGGTCCACGGCATCGAGGGGGTGCGACTCGGCCAGCGCCTCCGCGTCGGCGCGGGCCGCCGTCGGGATCACGAAGCGGTCCTCGATCTTGGCGATGGCCAGCAGGCGGAACATGTCCTCCATCTCCTGCCCGGTCAGCCCGACGGCCTCGGCGATCGACTCGTCCTTCTCCTCGCCCAGGTTGACCCGGCGCATGTAGGCGCGCATCGCGGCCATCCGGCGCAGCACCGCCTCCACCGGCACGGTGTCGCCCGCGGTGAGGATCGCGGCGAGGTACTCGACGGGGATGCGCATCGCGTCGATGGCGCCGAAGAGGTTGCCGGCGTCCTCGCCGTCGCTGCCGGTGGCGGCGACCGCCTCGACGACGGGGGAGAGCGGGGGCACGTACCAGACCATCGGCATGGTCCGGTACTCCGGGTGGAGCGGGAGGGCGACCTGGTAGGTGGCGATCAGGTCGTAGACGGGCGAGCGCTGCGCCGCGTCGATCCACTCGTCGGTGATGCCGGCCGTGCGGGCGGCGGCGATCACGGCCGGGTCGGACGGGTCCAGGAAGCACTCCACCTGGGAGGGGTAGAGGTCGTGCTCGTCCTCGACCGAGGCGGCCTCGGTCACCTTGTCGGCGTCGTAGAGCATGACGCCGATGTAGCGCATGCGGCCCACGCAGGTCTCCGAGCACACGGTCGGCATGCCGACCTCGATGCGCGGGAAGCAGAAGGTGCACTTCTCGGCCTTGCCGGTCTGGTGGTTGAAGTACACCTTCTTGTACGGGCATCCGGACACGCACATGCGCCAGCCGCGGCACTGGTCCTGGTCGACCAGGACGATGCCGTCCTCCTCGCGCTTGTACATCGCCCCGGAGGGGCAGGAGGAGACGCACGCCGGGTTGAGGCAGTGCTCGCAGACGCGCGGCAGGTAGAACATGAAGCTCTGCTCGAACTCGAAGCGGATCTTCTCGCCGACCTCGTCGCGGATCTTCTCGACGATCGGGTCCTTCGGGGCGTGCGTGGGCGCGCCGCCGAGGTTGTCGTCCCAGTTGGGACCCCACTCGATCTTGTCGATGGGTTCGCCGGTGACCTGGGAGACGGGCCGGGCCGTGGGCATGTCGTCGCCCGCCGGAGCCTCGGTCAGGTTCTTGTACTCGTAGGTCCAGGGCTGGTAGTAGTCGTCGATCTCCGGCAGGTCCGGGTTCGCGAAGATCTTGCCCAGCTTGGCGAGGCGGCCGCCCGCCCTGAGGCGGAGCTTGCCGGAGCGGGTGCGCTCCCAGCCGCCCTTCCACTTCTCCTGGTCCTCCCAGCGGCGCGGGTATCCCTGGCCGGGGAGGGTTTCGACGTTGTTGAACCAGACGTACTCGGTGCCCTGCCGGTTGGTCCACGCCTGCTTGCAGGTGACCGAGCAGGTGTGGCAGCCGATGCACTTGTCGAGGTTCATGACCATCGCGACCTGTGCCATGACGCGCATTGTTTAGAACTCCACCTTCTGGTCGCGGCGGCGGATGACCGTCACCTCGTCGCGCTGGTTGCCGGTCGGGCCGAGGTAGTTGAAGGCCCAGGTCAGCTGGGCGTAGCCGCCGATGAGGTGGGTGGGCTTGAGCATCACCCGGGTCAGCGAGTTGTGGATGCCGCCGCGGCGGCCGGTCTTCTCCGTCTTGGGGACGCCGACCGTGCGCTCCTGCGCGTGGTTCATGTAGACCGTGCCGGGCGGCATCTTGTGGGAGACGATCGCGCGGGCGGTGATCACGCCGTTGCGGTTGACCGCCTCGATCCAGTCGTTGTCCGCGACCCCGATCGCCTCGGCGTCCTGCGGGGACATCCACACCGTCTGGCCGCCGCGGCCCAGGGTCATCATGTAGAGGTTGTCCTGGTACTGGCTGTGGATCGCCCACTTGTTGTGCGGGGTCAGGTAGCGGACGGCCACCGACTTCGCCTTCTCGTCGACGGTGCCGAGCTCGGGCTCCCCGTACAGGGTGTGCATGTTCAGCGGCGGCTTGTAGACCGGGAGGGACTCCCCGACCTCGTGCAGCCAGTCGTGGTCGATGAAGAAGTGCTGGCGTCCGGTGAGGGTGTGCCAGGGCTTGAGGTGCTCGGTGTTGATCGTGAAGGCCGTGTACCGGCGCCCGCCGGACTCGGAGCCCGACCACTCCGGCGAGGTGATCACCGGGACCGGGCGGGCCTGGGTGTCGGCGAAGGTGATCCGCTTGCCCTCGGCCTCGGCGGCCAGGTGGGCCATGTGCGTGCCGACCTTCTTCTCCAGGGTCTCGAACCCCTGGGTGGCGAGCCGGCCGTTGCTGGTGCCGGAGAGGGAGAGGATCGCTTCGCAGGCCTGCTGCGCCGTCTCCAGGCGCGGGCGGCCGTCGGCGGCCCCGCCGCGGACCGTGCCGTTCTTCGCGCCGAGGTAGGCCACCTCCTCGGCCACGTCGAAGGTGACCGCCTTCGTGGTCACGCCCAGGGTGTCGACGAGCGGGCCGAGCGCGGCGAACTTCTCGCCGACCGCCCCGTAGTCCCGCTCGACGACCGCCAGGTTGTACATGGTCCGGCCGGGTACGGGCTCGCACTCGCCCTTCGACCAGTCCAGCGCGACCCCGCCGGGCTGGGCCATCTCGCCGCCCGGAGTGTCGTGCTGGAGGGCGGTGGCGACCAGGTCCTTGCGGACGCCCAGGTGGGAGCCGGCCAGTTCGCCGAAGCGCTCCGCCAGCCCCAGATAGGCGTCGTAGTCGGACTTCGCCTGCCACGGCGGGTCCACCGCCGGGGTGAAGGCGTGCAGGAAGGGGTGCATGTCCGTGGAGGACAGGTCGTGCTTCTCGTACCAGGTGGCCGCCGGGAACACCACGTCGGACAGCAGCGTCGTGGACGTCATCCGGAAGTCCATGGACATGAGCAGGTCGAGCTTGCCCTCCACGTCCTCCTCCCGGTACGTCACGTCCTTGGGCGTGCAGCGCGGCCCGTCCTCGGGGAGGTTGGAGTGGGTGCCCAGGAGGTGCTTGAGGAAGTACTCGTTGCCCTTGGAGCTGGAGCCCAGCAGGTTGGCCCGCCACACGTTGAGCACGCGCGGCCAGTTCCGCGGGGCGTCCGGGTCCTCGCCGGCGAAGCCGAGCTCGCCGCTCTTCAGCTGCCGGACCGTCTCGGCGACCGGGTCCTCGGCCTCGCCCAGCTCCAGGGAGTTGCGGTCGAAGGTCGGGTACGAGGGCATCCAGCCCATCCGGGCGCTCGCCGCCAGGCAGTCCGAGCCCGTCATGCCCTCGAAGGCGCCCTTGGCGAGCGGGGAGGCGAGGGCCTCGGCCGGGAGGGTGTCGTAGCGCCACTGGTCGGTGTGCAGGTAGAACCAGGCGGCGCCGATCATCTGGCGCGGCGGGCGCGACCAGTCGGAGGCGGCGGCCAGCGTCGCCCAGCCGGTGACGGGGCGGCACTTCTCCTGGCCGACGTAGTGGCCCCAGCCGCCGCCGTTGCGGCCCTGGCATCCGGTCAGGGTGAGCAGCGCCAGGAAGGAGCGGTAGATGGTCTCGGAGTGGAACCAGTGGTTGGTGCCGGCGCCCATCAGGATCATGCAGCGGCCCTGTGAGTCCTCCGCGGTCTTCGCGAACTCCCGTGCCACGCGCACCGCCTGGGCCGCCGGGACCGAGGTCAGCGACTCCTGCCAGCCGGGGGTGCCCGGGGCGCTCGCGTCCTCGTAGCCGGTGGGCCACACGCCGGGCAGGCCCTCGCGGGCGACCCCGTACTGGGCCAGCATCAGGTCGAAGACGGTGGTGACGAGCCGGTCCCCGTCCGCGGTCGCGAGGCGCCGTACGGGCACGCCGCGGCGGATCGTGCCGCCCTGCTCGTCGTCCTCGAAGCGGGGGAGGGTGATCTCCACGCTCTCGTCGGCGGTGCCGTGGAGGGTCAGGCGCGGGACGGTGTCGCCGAGTTCGAGATTCCACTCGGGCTTCTCGTTCTTGCCCCAGCGGTGGCCGAGCGTGCCGTTCGGGACGAGCGCCTCACCGGTCGTGTCGTCGATCAGGACCGTCTTCCACTGCGCGTTCTCCGTCTCCTGGCCGAGATCCGCGGCGGTGACGAATTTCCCGGGAACCAGTCCCTGTTCGGTTTCGGTGAGGGAGACCAGGAAGGGCAGGTCCGTGTACTTCCGGACGTAATCCGTGAAGAAGGGGGTCTGCTTCTCGACGAAGAATTCCTTGAGGATGACATGGCCCATGGCGAGGGCCAGCGCACCGTCGGTGCCGGGGTGCGGGTGCATCCATTCGTCGGCGAACTTCGTGTTGTCCGCGTAGTCCGGGGAAACGGCGACGACCTTCTGGCCGCGGTAGCGGGCCTCGGTCATCCAGTGGGCGTCGGGGGTGCGGGTGACGGGGACGTTGGAGCCCCACATCATCAGGTAGGCCGCGTCCCACCAGTCGCCGGACTCGGGCACGTCGGTCTGGTCTCCGAAGACCTGCGGGGAGGCGACCGGGAGGTCGGCGTACCAGTCGTAGAAGGAGAGCATCGGCGCGCCGATGAGCGAGTGGAAGCGGGCGCCCGCCGCGTGCGAGGCCATCGACATCGCCGGGATCGGGGAGAAGCCCGCGACCCGGTCCGGGCCGTGCTCCTTGATCGTGTGCACGTGCGCGGCGGCGACGATCTCCGTCGCCTCCTCCCACGTCGCCCGCACCAGCCCGCCCTTGCCGCGCGCCTGCTGGTACGTACGCCGGCGGACCGGGTCGGACTGGATGTCGGCCCAGGCCTCCACCGGGTCGCCGAGGCGCGCCTTGGCCTCGCGGTACATCTCCAGCAGGGTGCCGCGCACGTACGGGTAGCGGACCCGGGTGGGGGAGTAGGAGTACCAGGAGAAGGAGGCGCCGCGCGGGCAGCCGCGGGGCTCGTACTCGGGACTGTCGGGGCCCACCGAGGGGTAGTCGGTGGACTGGGTCTCCCAGGTGATGATCCCGTCCTTGACGTAGACCTTCCACCGGCAGGAGCCGGTGCAGTTCACGCCGTGGGTGGAGTACACGACCTTGTCGTGGCTCCACCGGTCGCGGTAGAAGGCCTCCGCGGCGCGGCCGCCGGTGTGGTGGACGGTCCGCAGGTCGTCCGAGACCTCGGCGGTCCGGAAGAAGCTGCCCGCCTTGATCAGCGATTCGGCGGCGTCCTGGTGTCCGCGTCCATCGCGTACGTGGCGCTCGTGCAAGGCGACCCTCCAGGCCGGAAGAAAAGGCGGTGCGTGGGACCGGGCAAGATGCCCCGCAGACGACGCTACGCCCGGCGCGGAAGCGAATCCGATGACAAAGGTCCCGGACGGGCATGACCTAATTCCGGTCTTTCACAGGTCGAGTGGATGCCACGCTGGAAAGGGTCAACTCCGGTGCACGGCCGGAAAATTACGAGTCCGAATACCAATTAGCGGAAGGCTGGGGAGCGTGCCGCCGAAGAAGGCCTCCTGGATCCCGGACCAGCACGGGGCGTGGGCGATGCTCACGGTGCCGTTCCTCGCCGGTACGTTCCTCTCGCCGCGGCCCGGATGGCAGCACGCCCTGCTCCTGGCGGCCTGGCTGCTCGGCTACGCGTCGGTCTTCCACGCCCAGCAGTGGCTGCGCCTGCGCCGGGTCGCCGCCCGGCGGCCGCAGGTCGCGCGGCGGCACGTCCGCCCGGCGCTGGTCCTCGGCGCGGCCACCGCCCTCGCGGGGATCCCGCTCGCGGTGCTCCACCCCTGGCTGCTGCTCGCGGGCGCGGCGGCGGCGCCCTTCGTGGCCGTGAACACCCGGTACGCGTGGCTGGGCCGCGAACGGGCCCTGCTCAACGGCCTGGCCGCGGTGGTCCCGGCCTGCGGGATGCTGCTGGTGGCCGCGCGGCTGGGCGGGGGCGGGCTGCCGTGGGCGCCGGCCGCCGCCTGCCTGCTGTACTTCGCGGGCACGGTCCCGTACGTGAAGACGATGATCAGGGAGCGGAACTCCCGTACGTACTACCGCGGTTCGGTGGCCTACCACGCGGTGGCCACCGCCCTGGCGGCCTGCCTCAGCCCCTGGCTGGCGATCCCCTTCGCCGCCTACCTGGCGCGGGCCGCCGCACTCCCCGGCCGCGGGCTCAAGGTCCCGGTGGTCGGAGCCGTGGAGATCGTGGGCTCGGCGGGCCTGCTGGCCTCGCTGCTGCTGGTCTTCTGATCCTCCTTCGGACCGCTTCCTTCTTCGGACCGCTTCCTCCTTCGGACTTCAGATCGCTTCCTTGCGCGTCAGGAAGTTGAAGGAGATCCATCCCGGCAGCACCGGGAGCCAGAACGTCACCACGCGGAACAGCAGTACCGCCGAGAAGGCCACCTGCCCGTCCAGCCCCGCCGCCACCAGGCCCAGCGTCAGCGCGCCCTCCACGGCCCCGATGCCGCCCGGCGTCGGAGCGGCCGAGCCCAGGGCGTTGCCGGCCAGGAAGACCACCGCGATGCTCGCGTAGCTGATGGCCTCGCCGCCGCCGAAGGCGCGGATCGAGGCGTCCAGGCACATCACGAAGCAGCCCGTCAGCAGCAGCATCCCGCCGATGCCGGTCAGCAGCTTCTGCGGCCGCTGGAGCACGTCCAGCATGCGCGGGACCACACCCGCGAACAGGGCCCGCACCCGGGTCGCCACGAACTTCCGCAGGAAGGGCACGGCCGTGACCACCAGCACCAGCACGGCCACCGTCAGCAGACCGGCGATGACCGTCCTCGACGGGGTCATCTCGGGGGTCTTCTCGGTCCCCGTCAGATAGCCGAAGGACAGCAGCAGCAGGATGTGGCTCGCCAGCCCGAAGAGCTGCGAGGCGCCCACACTGGCCACCGCCAGCCCCGGCCGGATGCCGGCCCGCTGGAGGAAGCGGGTGTTCAGCGCGACACCGCCGACCGCGGCCGGAGCCACCAGCTTCACGAAGGATCCGGCGACCTGGGCCACCACGGTGCGCAGGAACGGCACCCGCTCGGGCACGAAGCCCAGCAGGCTCATCGCCGCCGCGAAATAGGTGAGCGCCGAGAAGGCGAGCGCCACCCCGACCCAGCCCCACTGCGCGTCGCCGATGGTCTTGTCGAACTCGACGTGCGCGATCTGGGTGACCAGGAAGTACGCGCCGAACGCGCCGGCGATGAACGACACCAGCGTGCGCGGCCGGATCCGCTCCAATCGGGCCGGCTCCACCGGCGCCTGCGGGCGGATCAGCAGCACCTGCTGGCGGATCTGGCTCAGCAGATCCTCCTCGCGGGCCCCGTCGAGCGCGTCGTCCAGGGCCTTCTTCTCGGCCTTCTTCACGACCTTGTCGACGCCGGAGCGCGCGGAGGCCGAGCCGGAGTCCGCCGCGCGCGCCGCCTTCGCCGCCCGCGAGGACTCCAGTACGGCTTCCCGCTCCCGGTCCGCCCGCTCCCGCGCCAGCTTGCGCAGCGTCGCCCGCGTGGAGCGGCTCAGCGCGATCGGCTGGAGCAGCGGCAGGCAGTCCGCCACCGCGTCCGGGCCGAGCACCGACACCGCCGAGGCGACCGAGCGCTCGGCGCCGACCCGCAGGCCGAGGGTGGTGAGCAGCTGCGCGATGTCCATCCGCAGCACGAGGTCGCCGGCCGCGATCTCGCCGCCGCGCAGGTCGGTCAGGGTGACGGTGCCGGCGCCCTCTCCGTCGCCGCCGCTGCCGGAACGATCCACCACGAGGGCGTCCCCGGTGAGCCTGCGGTGCGCGATCCGCCGCGACTGCAGGGCCCGTACCTGCTGCCACGCGTTGCGGCTCAGCTCGTCGGTGATCTCCTCGTCGGCCAGCGAGTCCAGGCTCCGCCCGCCCAGGTGCTCGTAGACGAGCATCACGGCGTCCGGACCCAGCTCGGAGGTGGCGATGAGCCTGGGTGCGTTCGCCCCGGCGGCGATGGCCGCGTACGCGAGCAGCGCCTCCTGCTCCAGCGCCTGGCGCAGGGACTGCAGACTGCGCCCGGTGGTGATCCCGCGCAGTGTGAGCCGGCGCCAGACCCGGTAGAAGAACCCCTGGGCCTGCTGCTCCCGGTCCACGACGGTGACGTCGAGCGGCGGGCCGTCCTCCAGGGTGACGTGGTAGCGCCGCCCGCGGTCGCCGACCTCGGTGCTGTCGCCGCCCTCCGGGGATTCGGCGCGCATGGCGCTGACCGGCTGGAAGCCGACCCGGCGCAGGCCGGCGAGGAGGTTCTGCCCGGTGGGGCGGACGTTGGGCGAGCCGACCGCGTACAGGGTTCCGTACGCGACGCTCCAGCCGATCAGCACGGTCAGGATGATCGAGAAGGGGGTGGTGTAGCCGCTGACCAGCATCGCGAAGGCGTCCAGCAGCAGCACCACCCACAGGGCGACCCGCCAGCGCGGCCGCCGGGTCATCCCCACGGCGGTCATGTACGCGATCACGGGCGCGAGGTAGCCGTGCACCGGATCGGTGAGGGAGCCGCTGATACCGGTGGGGCGGGTGAGGGCGTCCTGGATGGTCGCGGGCGCGGCCTGGGAGACCCACAGGTCGGTGGCGAGGGTGACCCCGTGCGCGAGGACGGCGGCGAGCACGCCGTCGGCGATGCGCAGACCGTCCCGCTTGATCAGCCGCTCGATGGCGAAGGCCACGGGGACGAGGAGCACGGCGATGCTCGACACCAGCCCGGCGACCTTGATCAGCACGTCGGGCGCCTGCCCGGTGCCGTTGCTGATGTCGGCCTCCAGGCCCGCGGTGGTGCCGTGGGCGAAGGCGGCGATGCCGAGGACGACGGCGATGCCGAGGATCCCGACGAGGAGGCGCACGAGGTCGGAGGGGCGGTGCACGCGGGCGGCGAGCAGCGGCTCGTCGACCTCGACCTGGTCGGCGGCCGTCGGGGAGTGGCCGTGCGGGGAGTGGCCGAGTGCGGGGTCCTCGTCCGGGCGTGCCGGGCTTTCCACCGGGCGTGCCGGGCCTTCCTCGGGGCGCGCCGGGCCTTCGTCCTGCCGTGCCGGGCCTTCCTCGGGGCGTGCCGGGCCTTCGCCCGGGCGCGCGCCGTCGTTCGTCGCCGCGCCGTCCGGAGGACTCACACCCTGCTCCCTTCCCGTCACTTCCGTATCTTCTTGATCACGTATCACGCGTCACCGCCCGGAAGATGGTGGCACGGACCGGCGGCCGCGGGGGGCAGCAGGGTGCGAGCCGGTCCGGAACACGGGCTTCCGCGCGCGCGGCGCGCACTCGGCACCCCCCTGCCGGTCCGGTGCGGCACCATGGGCCGAATGAGCGAAGAGCTGCCGGAGTACGCGGAACGGGTGCTGGAGGCGGCCGAGCGGATTCCGCCCGGCCGGGTGATGACCTACGGCGACATCGCCGAGTGGCTCGGCGAGGGCGGACCCCGTCAAGTGGGCCGCGCCATGGCCCTGTACGGGGGAGCCGTGCCCTGGTGGCGCGTGGTGCGCGCCGACGGCCGCCCGCTCCCCGGCAGCGAGCGCCGGGCCCTGGAGAACTACCGGGCCGAGGCCACCCCGCTGCGGCTCACCGGCGACGGCGAACCACGGCTCGACATGCGGCGGGCGCGCTGGGACGGTTCCGACGGGGACGGCGACGGGGACACGGCGCGGGACGAAGCTCACATGTGACAGCTTCGGCCATGCGCAGCCCGGAGGGGTGGCCGAAGAGACGTGCGAAGCCCCGTACGGGGGACCCGTGGGACCGGATGGCAGCGAGGACGGGAGTCCCGGGGAAACTGCGCCCGCCGCGCGCGGTGGCGTAGCGTTGCCTCTTCGGCTCCGGCTCCGCTCACCGACACGACCCGGGCCGTCACCACCACAGCAGACCCACCAGGACCGGCACCCCACGTGAACACCTCTTCCTCCGACGGCCACCGCTCCGAGCGGCGGCGTACGCGGACCCCGGACGCGTACCGCCTGGTGCGTACCGGTGCGGAGCGGGTGGATCCCCCTGTGCTGGACGCAGCGCAGCGGGCGGTGGTTGAGCACACCGGCGGCCCGCTGCTCGTCCTGGCCGGACCGGGCACCGGAAAGACGACCACGCTGGTGGAAGCGGTCGCGGCCCGCGTCGAGGCCGGCGCCGACCCCGCCCGGATCCTGATCCTCACCTTCAGCCGCAAGGCCGCGGTCGAACTGCGCGACCGGACCGCCCTGCGGCTCGGCGGCGCGCGCGCCCCGCAGGCCACCACCTTCCACTCCTTCTGCTACGGACTGGTCCGCTCCCACCAGGACGCCGAACTCTTCGCGGACCCGCTGCGGCTCCTCTCCGGCCCGGAGCAGGACGTCATGGTCCGCACCCTCCTCGAGGGCCAGCGCCGGATCCGCTCGATCCGCTGGCCGGACGACCTGCGGGCCGCGCTCACCACGCGCGGCTTCGCGGACGAGGTCCGCGCGGTCCTCGCCCGCGCCCGCGAACTGGGCCTCGGCCCGGCCGCCCTCTCCGACTTCGCGACCCGCCTCGGCCGGCCCGACTGGAAGGCGGCGGCGGCCTTCCTCTCCGAGTACCTGGACGTCCTGGACCTCCAGGGCACCCTGGACTACGCGGAACTCCTCCACCGCGCCGTCCTCCTGGCGGAACGCACCCCGTCGCTCGCGTCCCTGTACGACGCGATCTACGTGGACGAGTACCAGGACACGGACGCCTCCCAGCTCCGCCTGCTGCGCGCCCTCGCCGGCCCCGCCCGCCACCTGACCGCCTTCGGCGACCCGGACCAGTCGATCTACGCCTTCCGCGGCGCGGACATCAACAACATCCTGGACTTCGAGACCTCCTTCCCCGGAGCCGGGATCCACGCCCTCACCACCTCCCGCCGCTCGTCGGCTGTACTCCTGACGGCCACCCGCCACCTGACCACCCGCATGCCGGTGCCGCGCCTGCCCTCGGCAGCGGTACGGGCCCACCGCGCGCTCGCCTCGACCCGCGAGGGCGGCCGGGTCGAGGTCCTCACCTACCCCACGGCCGGCGCGGAACTGGACAACATCGCCGACATCCTCCGCCGGGCCCACCTGGAGGACGGCGTGCCGTGGCAGGACATGGCCGTCCTGGTCCGCGCGGGCGGCCGCACCCTGCCCCAGATGCGCCGAGCCCTGATCGCAGCAGGCGTCCCCGCCGAAACCGACGGCACGGACTCCCCCCTCCGCCACGAACCAGCCATATCCCCCCTCCTCACAGCCCTCCGCACCCTGGCAGAATCCGCCCTCCCCACGGGACCGGCCCCGGGGGATGACACCCCCACCGGGACGGACTCCGCCGGGGAGGACCCGGCCGGATCCGGGCTGCCCGGCTCCGCGGGCGCCACGGGCGCCGGAGCCCCCGCCGCCGAAGACGGCACTGCCGACGAGCCCGCCGCCGCGGAGGGGGCGCTGCCGGACGGGCGGCAGGCCGATGGGTCCGCCGAGCCCGCCGCAGGCGAAGGGTGGATCGGGGTCGAGGCCGCGCTCGTGCTGCTCGCCTCGCCGCTCGGGGGGATGGACGCCGCCGACCTCCGCCGCCTCGGCCGCGCCCTGCGCGACGAGGAGCGGGCCGCCGGGGTCAGGACCCCCGCGCCCTCCGACGTACTCCTCGCCAGAGCCCTCGCAGAGCCCGAGCGGCTCGTCGCCCACGACCCCGCCTACGCCCGCGGAGCGCAACGCCTCGGCCTCCTCCTGCGCAAGGCCCGCGAGCTCCTCGCCGGCGGCGGCACCGCCGAGGAGGTCCTGTGGACCCTCTGGGACGGCACCCCCTGGCCGCAGCGCCTGGAACGCTCCGCCCGCCGCGGCGGCCCCGCCGGCCGCAACGCCGACCGCGACCTCGACGCCGTCTGCGCGCTCTTCGACACCGCCGCCCGCGCGGAGGAACGTACCGGCGGCCGCGGCGCCCTCAACTTCCTCGAACAGCTCGAGGCCGAGGACATCGCCGGGGACACCCTCACCCCCCGCGCCACCCGCCGCGAAGCGGTCCGCCTCATGACCGCGCACCGCTCCAAGGGCCTGGAGTGGGGACTCGTCGTCGTCGCGGGCGTGCAGGAAGGGCTCTGGCCCGACCTGCGCCGCCGCGGCTCCCTCCTCGAAGCCGACCGCATCGGCCGCGACGGCCTCGCCGAACCCCTCACCCCCGGCGCGCTCCTCGCCGAGGAGCGCCGCCTCTTCTACGTCGCCGCCACCCGCGCCCGCGACCGCCTCGTCGTCACCGCCGTCAAGGCCCCCGCCGAGGACGGCGACCAGCCCTCCCGCCTGCTCACCGAGCTCGGGGTACCGGTCAAGGACGTCACCGGCCGCCCCCGCCGCCCCCTCGCCGTCCCCGCGCTCGTCGCGGAACTCCGCGCCACCACCGTCGACCCCGACGCCTCGCCCGCCCTGCGCGACGCCGCCGCCCGGCGCCTCGCCCGGCTCGCCGTCCTCACCGACGACGAGGACCGCCCGCTGGTCCCCGCCGCGCACCCGCAGCGCTGGTGGGGGCTGTACGAGCCCACCCGCAGCAGCGTCCCGCTCCGCGACCGGGACCACCCCGTGGCCCTGTCGGGCTCCGCCCTGGAGCAGCTCGCGAACACCTGCTCCCTCCAGTGGTTCCTGGGCCGCGAGGTCAAGGCCGACGCTCCCTCCACCGCCGCCCAGGGCTTCGGCAACGTCGTCCACGTCCTCGCCGACGAGGTCGCCTCCGGCCGCACCCCCGCCGACCTCGCCGTCCTCATGGAACGCCTCGACTCCGTCTGGGACTCGCTCGCCTTCGACGCCCCCTGGAAGTCCCGCCAGGAGAAGGACAACGCCCGCGCCGCCCTGGAACGCTTCCTGCGCTGGCACACCACCGACCGCGGGGGCCGGGAGGCCGTGGCCACCGAGCACGGCTTCGACGTCACCCTGGAAGCGGGGGAGTACGCCGTCCGGATCCGCGGTTCCATGGACCGGGTCGAGGCGGATCCGCAGGGCCGCGCGTACGTCGTCGACTTCAAGACCGGCAAGTCCGCGCCGACCGCCAAGGAGGTCGAACGCCACCCGCAGCTCGCCGTGTACCAGCTCGCGGTGCGCGAGGGCGCCGTCGACGAGGTCTTCGACGGACTGCGCCCCGCACCGGGCGGCGCCGAACTCGTCCAGCTGCGCCAGGGCGCCGCCCAGCGCGAGGGCGGGGACGCCGTCCCCAAGATCCAGGCGCAGCAGGCCCTGGAGGGCGGCTCCTCCGGCGCATGGGTCGGCGACCTCCTCGCCACCGCCGCCGGCCGGGTCCTCGACGAGCGCTTCGCCCCCGTCCTGGGCCAGCACTGCGACCACTGCTCCTTCCGCGCCTCGTGCAGCGCCCGCCCGGAGGGCCGCCAGACGGTGGAGTAGGCCCTTCGGCATACATCGGACCGACCCCCTCCAGCCCGTCCGGCGTTTGAGGACCGGGGTCCGGGCGGAGCCCGGGGAACGGCGGAAGGGCGGGTAGGGGAATCCGCCTCGCAGGGACGGCCCGCCACGCGGGTTCCGTGCCAGGGGCCCGGTGGCCCGGGGCTCGCGCGGCGGGGAGTGTCGGTGCGGGCGGCTAGCCTTTTTACGTGTCCGCGCGTCCGTCCGTCCCACCGGCCCTCACCGATCCCGAGCAGCTCAAGGAGCTCCTGGGGATCCCCTTCACGCCCGAACAGATGGCCTGCGTCACCGCCCCGCCCGCCCCTCAGGTCATCGTGGCCGGCGCCGGCTCCGGCAAGACCACGGTCATGGCCGCCCGCGTGGTCTGGCTGGTCGGCACCGGCGCGGTCGCGCCCGAGCAGGTCCTCGGCCTGACCTTCACCAACAAGGCCGCCGGAGAGCTCGCCGAGCGGGTACGGACCGCCCTCGCCCGGGCCGGGATCAGCGATCCGGACCCCTCCCCGGCCGAGGCCGACTCCGCCGGCGGGGAGCCGCGGATCTCCACGTACCACGCCTTCGCCGGGCAGCTCCTCAAGGACCACGGCCTGCGCATCGGCCTGGAGCCCAGCGCCCGGCTGCTCGCCGACGCCACCCGCTTCCAGCTCGCCGCCCGGGTGCTCCGCGAGGCCCCCGGCCCCTACCCCTCCCTCACCAAGTCCGTTCCCGACCTGGTCAGCGACCTGCTCGCGCTCGACGGGGAGCTCTCCGAGCACCTCGTACCGCCGGAGCGGCTGCGCGCGTACGACACGGAGCTGCTCTCCGCCCTCGCGGACGTGAAGCTCAGCAACGAGGACCTCCGCAAGGTCCCGGAAACCGTCCGGGGCCGCCTCGAGCTCCTCGAGCTGGTCTCCCGCTACCGCGCCGCCAAACGCTCCCGCGACCTCCTCGACTTCGGCGACCAGATAGCCCTCTCCGCGCAGCTCGCCACCACCCGGCCCGAGGTCGGCGCCCTGCTGCGGGAGGAGTTCCGCGTCGTCCTGCTCGACGAGTACCAGGACACCTCGGTCGCCCAGCGGCTCCTGCTGTCCGGGCTGTTCGGCGGGGGCACCGGGCACGCGGTGACCGCCGTCGGCGACCCCTGCCAGGCCATCTACGGCTGGCGCGGCGCCTCCGTGGCCAACCTCGACGACTTCCCCGAGCACTTCCCGTACGCCGACGGCAGCCCCGCCACCCGCTTCTCCCTCAGCGAGAACCGGCGCAGCGGCGGCCGCCTCCTGGACCTGGCCAACGGGCTCGCCGCCCCGCTGCGCGCCCTGCACGAGGGGGTCGAGGCCCTGCGCCCCGCGCCGGGCGCGGAACGCGACGGCTCGGTCCGGTGCGCCCTGCTGGAGACCCACGCGCAGGAGCTCGACTGGATCGGAGACTCCGTCGCGCACCTGGTCCGCACGGGCACGGAGCCGCGCGAGATCGCCGTACTGTGCCGCTCGGGCGGGGACTTCGCACGGATCCAGGCGGCCCTGGTCGAGCGGGACGTCCCCGTCGAAGTGGTCGGCCTGTCCGGCCTGCTGCACCTCCCGGAGGTCGCGGACCTGGTGGCCGTCTGCGAGGTCCTCCAGGACCCGGGAGCCAATGCCGCGCTCGTCCGGCTGCTCATCGGGCCGCGCTGGCGGATCGGCGCCCGCGACCTGGCCCTGCTGGGCCGCCGCGCCCGCACCCTGATCTCCCGCTCCTCCTCCTCCTCTTCGGAGGAGGACCGCCTCGCGGCGGCGGTGGAGGGCGTGGACCCGGCGGAGATCGTCTCGCTGGCCGACGCCCTGGAAACCTTCCTGGACGGCGCGGGCCAGTCCGCCCCCGACCAGCTGCCCTTCTCGGCCGCCGCCCGGGTCCGCTTCGCGCACCTGGCCCAGGAGCTCCGCGACCTGCGCCGCTCCCTCTCCGATCCGCTGATGGACGTCCTGCACCGGGTCCTGTCGACGACCGGCCTCGATGTGGAGCTGGCCTCGTCCCCGCACGCGCTGGCGGCCCGCCGCCGCGAGACCCTGTCGAGCTTCATGGACGTGGCGGCCGGCTTCGCCTCCCTCGACGGGGAGGCCTCCCTCCTCGCCTTCCTGGCCTTCCTGCGCACGGCGGCCCAGTACGAGAAGGGCCTGGACCATGCCCTGCCCGGCGGCGAGAACACGGTCAAGGTCCTGACGGCCCACAAGTCGAAGGGCCTGGAGTGGGACGTGGTGGTCGTCCCCGACCTCTCCTCCGGCTCCTTCCCGAAGGAGAAGGCCCCGGAGGCCTGGACCTCGTACGCGAAGGTGCTGCCGTACGCCCTGCGCGGGGACGCGCCGACCCTCCCGCCCACCCCCGAATGGACCTCGGCGGGCCTGCGCGCCTTCAAATCGGCCCTCAAGTCCCACAAGGCGACCGAGGAACTCCGCCTCGGCTACGTCACCTTCACCCGCCCCCGCACGCTCCTCCTCGCCTCGGGCCACTGGTGGGGCCCGACCCAGAAGAAGCGGCGCGGCCCGTCCTCCTTCCTCTCCGCCCTGCACGACCACTGCGCCGCGGGCCACGGAGAAATCGAAGCCTGGGCGGACCCCCCCGCCCCGGACGCGGAAAACCCGTCCCTGGCCACGGACACCACCCCGGACCACTCCTGGCCCCTCCCCCTGGACCCCACCTCCCTCACCCTCCGCCGCCAGGCCGCCACCCTGGTCGAGTCCTACCTCCACCCGTCCCACGGGCCCCACCCCACGCCTGGGGCCAACCCGACCCCCGGGCCCCGCCCGGAGCACCATCCCACCCCGGAGGACCCCTACCTCTGGCCCCCGCACTGCGAAGACCCCGCTTACGACGAGGAACCCCCGTGGCCGGACCCGGCCGACGCCCCCGCGACAGCGGACGCCGCCCGGCCGCAGGCCGGGGCGGGCCGCGGCGTGCCCGCCGCCGCAGGCGGAACCCCGCAGGGGGTCCGGGGCGCAGCCCCGGTTTCGGGAAGGGGCGGGGTGGGGGAAGAGGAAGCCCCGCAGCCCGCACCCGGCGCCGCCGACCCCTGGCCGGGGGAGGAGCCCCGTCCGCACCCGTCCGCACCCACCGCCGACCTGTGGCCGGAGGACGAGCCCGGTGACGCCGACTGGGCCGCGGCCGGCCCCAGGCCCCGCCCGCGCCCCGCCGCGCCCGCCGCCGACGACCTGTGGCCGGAGGACGCCGACTGGGCTGCGGCTGGCCCCAGGCCCAGCCCGCACCCCGCCGCGCCCGCCGACGACGACCTGTGGCCGGAGGACGCCGACTGGGCCGCGGCCGGCCCCAAGCCCCGCCCGCGCCCCGCCGCGCCCGGCGGCGACGACCCGCGGTCGGAGGCCGGCCCCGACCCCCTCACCCCCGAGGACGCGAGGGCCATCGCCTCCTGGGACCGCGACCTCGACGCCCTGGAGGGCGAGCTCCGCCGCGCCCGCGAAGCCGTCCGCGACGTGGAACTCCCCTCCGCGCTCTCGGCGAGCCAACTGCTCCGCCTCGCCTCCGACGAGCAGGGCTTCGTACGCGACCTCGCCCGCCCCATGCCCAAGCCCCCGCAGCCCGCCGCCCGCCAGGGCACCCGGTTCCACGCCTGGGTGGAGTCCCGGTTCGAGGAGCTCCCGCTGCCCCACCTCGACGTCCTCGACCCCCTCACGGACCTCCCCGGAGCCCAGCCCCCGGGAGGCGACGGTTCCGACCAGGACATCGCCGACGAGGCCGACCTCGACTCCCTCAAGGCCGCCTTCGAGCGGAGCCCGTACGCGGACCGGACCCCATACCGCATGGAGGTACCGGTCCAGCTCACCCTCGCCGGCCGGGTGATCCGCGGCCGGATCGACGCCGTCTACCGCAACCCCGGAGAAGGCGGCGGCTACGAGATCGTCGACTGGAAGACGGGCCGCACCACCGAGGCCGACCCCCTCCAGCTGGCCGTCTACCGCCTGGCCTGGGCGGAGGCCACGAACACCCCCCTCGACCAGGTCACGGCAGTGTTCCTGCACGTCCGCAGCGGCCGCGTCATCCGCCCCCGCAACCTCCCCGACCGCGCTCGTCTTGAGCGGATCCTCCAAGGCAAATCGGACACGGAAAGTGACCGCCGAACGGACGGCTAGGCTCGTGGTCATGAGCGACACCCCGGCGGACAGCGTCGTCCGCACGTACATCGACACGCACCGCGCGGCCTTCCTCGACGACCTCGCCGAATGGCTCCGCATCCCCTCCGTCTCGGCCCAGCCCGAGCACGCGCAGGACGTGCGGCGCAGCGCCGACTGGCTGGCCGCGAAGCTCAAGGAGACCGGCTTCCCGGTCTCCGAGGTCTGGCCGACGGCCGGCGCCCCCGCGGTCTTCGCCGAATGGCCGAGCGAGGACCCCGCCGCCCCCACCGTCCTCGTCTACGGGCACCACGACGTGCAGCCCGCCGCCCTCGCCGACGGCTGGCACACCGAACCGTTCGAGCCGGTGATCAAGGACGGCCGGATGTACGGGCGCGGCGCGGCCGACGACAAGGGGCAGGTCTTCTTCCACACCCTCGGCGTCCGGGCCCACCTCGCCGAGACCGGCGCGTCCGCCCCCGCCGTGCACCTCAAGCTGCTGATCGAGGGCGAGGAGGAGTCCGGCTCCCCGCACTTCCGCGCCCTCGTGGAGCGCGAGGCGGCCCGCCTCGCCGCCGATGTCGTGATCGTCTCCGACACCGGCATGTGGTCCGAGACCACCCCGACCGTCTGCACCGGCATGCGCGGCGTCGCCGACTGCGAGATCGACCTGTTCGGCCCCGACCAGGACATCCACTCGGGTGCCTTCGGCGGCGCCGTGCCGAATCCGGCCACCGTCGCGGCCCGCCTCGTGGCGGCCCTGCACGACGCGGACGAGCGGGTCACGATCCCCGGCTTCTACGACAACATCGCCGAGCTCACGGACGCGGAGCGCGCGCTGATCGCCGAGCTCCCCTTCGACGAGGCCGAGTGGCTCCGTACGGCCAAGTCGTACGCGGCCTCGGGCGAGGCGGGCTACTCCACCCTGGAGCGCGTCTGGGCCCGCCCGACGGCCGAGGTCAACGGCATCGGCGGCGGCTACCAGGGGCCCGGCGGCAAGACCATCGTGCCCGCTTCGGCGCACCTGAAGCTGTCGTTCCGGCTGGTCTCCGGGCAGGACCCGTACGCGGTCGAGACGGCCGTCACGGCCTGGGTCGCGGAGCGCGTCCCGGCCGGAATCCGGCACTCCATCACCTTCGGCGCCCCGACCCGACCGTGCCTGACCCCGCTGGACCACCCGGCGCTGCAGTCGGTGGTCCGGGCCATGGGCAGGGCCTTCGGCGAGAAGGTTCGCTTCACCCGCGAGGGCGGCTCGGGGCCGGCGGCCGACCTCCAGGACGTGCTGAACGCCCCCGTCCTCTTCCTCGGCATCTCCGTGCCCTCCGACGGCTGGCACTCGCCGAACGAGAAGGTCGAGCTCGACCTGCTCACCAAGGGGGTGGAGACCGCCGCCTACCTCTGGGGCGACCTGGCCGCCCACTGGAAGCCGGCGTCCGCTTGACGAAGCCACCGCACCGGCACCCGCCGTCGCACCTGCCACCGCACACCCGTCCGTCCTGCTGAGCCTGCCTGTGTCCCACCACCGGGGGAGTTGGAAGTACCTGTGAGCACCCGTACCGAGTCCGAGCGTCCGATCTCGCTGGCCGCGCCCAGCGGCATCGACCGTGCCGCGCACCACCGCCTCGACGAGGCCTGGCTCGCCGCGGCCTGGAGCCACCCCAGCACCCGTGTCTTCGTCGTCTCGGGCGGCCAGGTCCTGATCGACGACACCCCCGACGGCGGCACCGAGATCGTGATGACCCCGGCCTTCGAGGCCCCGGTCACCGAGACCCACCGGTACTTCCTGGGGACCGACGAGGACGGCGTACGGTACTTCGCGCTGCAGAAGGACTCGCTGCCCGGCCGCATGGACCAGTCGGCCCGCCCGGCCGGCCTGCGCGAGGCCGGAATGCTGCTCTCCGCGCGGGACGCCGGGCTGATGGTGCACGCGGTGGCGCTGGAGAACTGGCAGCGGATGCACCGCTTCTGCTCCCGCTGCGGCGAGCGCACGGTGGTGGCCGCGGCCGGGCACATCCGCCGCTGCCCGGGCTGCGGGGCCGAGCACTACCCGCGCACCGACCCGGCCGTGATCATGCTGGTCACGGACGACCAGGACCGCGCGCTGCTGGGCCGCCAGGTGCACTGGCCGGAGGGCCGCTTCTCCACCCTCGCGGGGTTCGTCGAGCCCGGCGAGTCGATCGAGCAGTCGGTCATCCGCGAGGTCTGGGAGGAGGCGGGCGTCCGGGTCGGCGAGGTCGACTACGTCGCCAGCCAGCCGTGGCCGTTCCCGTACAGCCTGATGCTGGGCTTCACGGCGCGCGCCACCACCTCGGAGATCACCGTGGACGGGGACGAGATCCAGGAGGCCCGCTGGTTCTCCCGCGACGACCTGCGCACGGCGATCGAGGCCGGCGAGGTCCTCCCGCCGGCGGGCATCTCCATCGCGGCCCGCCTGGTCGAGCTCTGGTACGGCAAGCCCCTCCCGAAGCCGGTTGCGACGGCCTGACGGACTCCGCACGTACGAAGGCCCCCGCCGCGGCGGGGGCCTTCGTACGTCCGGCGTCAGGTCATGTTGAGGTACGGCAGCGGGCCGGCCGGCTGCGCGGCGGTCACCCGGCGGATGACGGCGAGCGCGAGCAGCGCGCAGAGGATGTTGAGGCTCTGGTCGACCGGGTTGCGGTAGTCCGTCTGGTCGAGGACCAGCAGGTGGAAGGCGACCGAGAGCGGGCCGTCGAGGAGCCACACGCACCACCAGGCGTTGATCAGCCAGGCGTCGCGGGGCGGGCCGCCGGCCCGGTGGATGTCGAGGGCGATGCGGCGCGGTACCCACCACATGGCGAGCGGGATGATCCACGCGCCGAGGGCGAAGCCCGGGGCGTACCGGTGGCTGCCCGGGGCGATGACCTCGGCGTTGAGGCGGACCCGGCGGAACCAGACGAGGAACGAGATCCAGCACGCCACCTGGAGCAGGCCCGGGACCGGGGCCATCTCCTCGGAGAGCCAGGGCGAGTCCTTGCCGCCGGTCGCGATGACGTAGACGTCGGTCAGGCCCGAGGCGGCGATCAGCGACTGGGCGACGAGCGCCGGCCCGGCCGGGTCGCGGAACAGGTGCCGGGGCCCGCGCAGGGCGGCTTCCCCCACGGGCACGTTGTACTGGCTCAATCCTGCTCCCCCAGCCGGTCGAGGCGGGCCCGCTGCTGCTCGGTCAGCCGGAGGGCTTCGGCGGCGAGGTTCTCCTCCAGGTGGGCGATCCGGGCCGTACCCGGGATCGGGACGATCACCGGCGAGTGGCCCAGCAGCCAGGCGAGCGCGACCTGCGTGGGCGTGGCTCCGGCCTCGGCCGCCACGGCGGCGACCTCGGCGGTGGCCCCGGACTTTCCCCAGGCGACGGTGGCCCAGGGCAGGAAGGCGATACCCGCCGCCTCACAGGCCGCGAGCACCGGCTCGTGCGCGCGGTCGAGCAGGTTGTAGCGGTTCTGCACGCTCGCGATGCCGACGATCTCCCGGGCCGCGGCGAGCTCGCCGACGGTGACCTCCGACAGCCCGATCCGGCCGATCTTGCCCTCGTCGCGCAGCTCCCGCAGTGCGCCGATCTGGTCGGCGAGGGGGACCGCCGGGTCGAGGCGGTGCAGCTGGAGCAGCTCGATCCGCTCGACGCGCAGCCGCCGCAGTGCCCGCTCGACCTGTTCGCGCAGCGCGGCGGGCCGCGCGTCCTGCGTCCACTCGCCCGCCGGGACCGTACGGCCGATCCCGACCTTGGTGGTCACGTGGACCCCGTCCGGATAGGGGTGCAGGGCCTCGGCCAGCAGCTCCTCGTTGGCGCCCCAGCCGTACATGTAGGCGGTGTCGATCAGCGTGACGCCCAGCTCGACGGCCCGCCGGGCCACCGCGAGGGAGCCCTCACGCTCCGGGCCCGGTTCCGTGGGCAGGCGCATGGCCCCGAAACCGAGCCTGCGCACTTCCAGATCCCCGCCGATGCGAAACACGGTCGCAGTCACGTGCTTTCCCTCCCCCTGGAGCAAGCTCGATCAACTCGATCAAAGAGTCACGCTAACAGCCCAGTTGGCCGGTTCCGCACAGCCGGTCGGCCGGTTCCGCAAAGGCAGAAGCCCCCGCCGGGGCGGGGGCTCATCCCTGGGTGGCGCTCAGCACATCAGACGGCGAGGGCCTGCTTGACCTGGGCCAGGCTCGGGTTCGTCATGACCGACTCGCTGCCGGCGGAGGAGGTCACGAGGACGGTGGGAACCGTCTGGTTGCCGCCGTTCGCCTTCTCCACGAACGCCGCGGACTCGGGGTCGAGCTCGATGTTGATCTCGGTGTAGGCGATGCCCTCCCGGTCCAGCTGCTTCTTCAGCCGGTTGCAGTAGCCGCACCAGGTCGTGCTGTACATCGTGACGGTGCCCGTGTCCTGCATGCTGTGCTCTCCTCTGTGATGGCTCGTTGGTCCGAGTAGTGGTCCGAGTACTCGAACGTACGGGACCCCGCTGCCATTCCCCGGCCCCGCATTGCGCGCACGTCAGGTCGGTACGACAAGCGGGGCGGGCCTGTGGACAAGTTTCCCGGCCTCCCCACGGGACCTGGCAGCATGGCGGGGTGACATCAGCAACGCACTCCTCATCCTTCACGGCCGGCGCCGACTCGGCCGACGCGGTGCTCCTGGGCCTGGACCCGGAGCAGCGCGAGGTCGCGACGACCCTGCGGGGGCCGGTGTGCGTGCTCGCGGGCGCCGGCACGGGCAAGACCCGGGCGATCACCCACCGCATCGCCTACGGGGTCCGCTCCGGCCAGCTGATGCCGGCGAGCGTGCTGGCCGTCACCTTCACCAACCGTGCCGCGGGCGAGATGCGCGGCCGCCTGCGGGAGCTGGGCGCGGGCGGGGTGCAGGCGCGGACCTTCCACTCCGCCGCCCTGCGCCAGCTCCAGTACTTCTGGCCGAAAGCGGTCGGCGGGGACGTGCCCCGGCTGCTGGAGCGCAAGATCCAGTTCGTCGCCGAGGCCGGCGCGCGATGCCGCATCCGCCTCGACCGGGGCGAGCTGCGCGACGTCACCGGCGAGATCGAATGGGCCAAGGTCATCCAGACCGTCCCCGCCGACTACCCCTCGGCGGCCCTCAAGGCCGGCCGCGAGGCCCCCCGGGACCTGGCCGAGATCGCCCAGATCTACGGGACGTACGAGCAGCTCAAGCGCGACCGCGGCATGATCGACTTCGAGGACGTGCTGCTCCTCACGGTCGGCATCCTGCAGGATCGCCGCGACATCGCCGAGCAGATCCGCACCCAGTACCAGCACTTCGTCGTCGACGAGTACCAGGACGTCAGCCCGCTCCAGCAGCGGCTGCTGGACCTCTGGCTCGGCGAGCGCGACTCCCTGTGCGTGGTCGGCGACGCCAGCCAGACGATCTACTCCTTCACCGGGGCCACCCCCGACCACCTGCTGAACTTCCGCACCAAGTACCCGCAGGCCACCCTGGTCAAGCTGGTCCGCGACTACCGCTCCACCCCCCAGGTGGTCCACCTCGCCAACGGGCTCCTCGCCCAGGCCAGGGGCCGCGCCGCCGAGCACCGCCTGGAGCTGGTCTCCCAGCGCGAGACCGGCCCCGACCCGGTCTACGCCGAGTACTCCGACGAGCCCGCCGAGGCCGAGGGCATCGCCCACCGGGTCCGGGACCTCGTCGCGGCCGGCGTCCCGGCCGGGGAGATCGCCGTGCTCTACCGCATCAACGCCCAGTCCGAGGTCTACGAGCAGGCCCTCGCCGACGCCGGAGTCCCGTACCAGCTGCGCGGAGCGGAGCGCTTCTTCGAGCGCGCCGAGGTCCAGAAGGCGATCCTCGCCCTGCGCGGAGCCGCCCGCTCCGGCGGCAACGACCGGCTGCTCGACGACGTCGTGGGGCTCGGGTCCCAGGTCCGGGCCGTGCTCAGCTCCACCGGCTGGACTAGCGAGCCGCCCGCCGGTTCCGGAGCCGTCCGCGACCAGTGGGAATCGCTGGCCGCGCTGGTCCGCCTCGCCGAGGACTTCGCCCGCGCCCGCCCGACCGCGACCCTGGCCGACCTGACGGCCGAGCTGGACGAGCGCAAGGCCGCCCAGCACGCCCCGACCGTCCAGGGCGTCACCCTCGCCTCGCTGCACGCGGCGAAGGGCCTGGAGTGGGACGCCGTGTTCCTCGTGGGCCTGACCGACGGCATGATCCCGATCACCTATGCGAAGACGGACGAGCAGATCGAGGAGGAGCGCCGGCTGCTCTACGTCGGCGTCACCCGGGCCCGGCACCACCTGACGCTCTCCTGGGCCCTCTCCCGGACTCCCGGCGGCCGGGGGTCCCGGCGCCCCAGCCGCTTCCTGAACGGCCTGAGGCCGGGCTCCCTGGCGCCGGGAAGCCGGCCCGGCGGTCCGGCCGATCCCGCGGCCCGCAAGCGGGGCCGCCGCGGCCCCGCCGTGTGCCGGGTCTGCCGCAAGACCCTGACCGACGCCGGCGAGCTGAAGCTGATGCGCTGCGAGGACTGCCCTTCGGACATGGACGAAGGGCTCTACGAGCGGCTGCGCGACTGGCGCGCCGTCCAGGCGAAGGAACAGGGCATGCCCGGCTACTGCGTCTTCACGGACAAGACGCTGATGGCCATCGCGGAGGCCTCCCCGTCGCAGGAGGGAGAGCTCTCGATGATCTCCGGCGTGGGCGCCCGCAAGCTGGAACGGTACGGAGCTGACGTGCTGGCCATCTGTGCAGGTGAGGAGCCTGGGACGAAAGATCCTGACGACGCGTAGAAACTCGTCGGAAAAATAGTTTGCACATGCCCAGCGAAGCCCCATAGGTTCTTAGCAACGGAAACGGTGGCTTCTCCGAAGCCCCGGATCCGTGCTGTACTTATCCGAATACGCATGGGATCAGGCCTCCGGGCTGAAGTCCCCGAGACGCCGAGAGGAGGCGAGACCAGTGACCAGCTTCATCACCACCACCAAAATGACCGATCGCTCGGTTGCCGCTTCCTGCACGCTCGGCTCCTCCACGCTCCTTGCCCTCACGGGTACCGGTCTGCCGGTCACCGGTCTGTCCGCCATTTGCGCTGACAGTGCCGTCCGGCCCGCCGCGCCGAGCGCGCTGGCCGTCCGTGACCGCAATGAGCGACCGACCCAGGCACCGGTGGCAGTACTGGCAGCAGAAGCGCAGGCGCATGGCGCCTATGCCTTTGCGGCCGCAGCCGGTGCCGGATCCAAGAAGACGCAGCAGCACCACCTGATGTGGGCCTTCCGCGGGCTCGAACCCTGGAGTGATCCAGCCTGATCTGACGATCAGGCCGGCGCCTTCAGGGCCGCGGAACCCCACCCGGGATCCGCGGCCCTTCTGTTTGTCCCCGGACAGGGGACGACGGACCGAAGGGGCGAGGTACCCCAGCCGCCCCCGGCCGACCGGCCGGAACGACTAGACGAACAAGACGAGGAAGAAACCACCGTGCAACTCGAAGCGCACGCCCCGTCCGTACCGAAGACCCAGACCCTCTCCCCGCCCGCAGTCCCGGAGGACTCCACCTTGACTCCCCTCACCGCGCTGACCGCGCTCGACGACGCCATCGAGAACCTCGGTGTCCCCGTCGCCTGTCGCACCTACGACCCCGAGGTCTTCTTCGCCGAGTCCCCGGCCGACGTCGAGTACGCGAAGTCCCTCTGCGGCACCTGCCCGCTGGTCGAGGCCTGCCTCGCCGGTGCGCTCGAGCGCCGCGAGCCCTGGGGTGTCTGGGGAGGCGAGCTCTTCGTCCAGGGTGTCGTCGTCGCCCGGAAGCGTCCCCGTGGCCGTCCGCGCAAGAACCCGGTTGTCGCGGCATGACCGCCAACGGAACCATCGACCGCCCCCTCACGCACGACCCCCTGAAGCAGGCCCTCATGTCCCCCCACGCCACCACGAGCGAGCAGCCGCACGGCTCCGCCACCGCAGACTTCATCACCGCCGGCGCGATCACCTCGCGTCAGAACAGGACCCGCGAAATGCAACTCATCCCAGAAGCCATGGCCCGTGCCCATATGGACGACCGCATGCGTGAGGTCGACGCCGAGCGTCGCGCCGTGCGCCTGGTCGCCGCGCGGCGCATGCAGCGTCGTGCCGAGCGCGTCTCGCTGCGCGCCCGGCGCGCGCTGGCCATGGCCGTCATGCACTGAGTGAGCCCCAGAAGGCTCTGAAGAAAGACCGGGGGGACCGGCCCGAAGGGGCCGGTCCCCCCGGTGCGTTGCGGACCTCCCGCCGGACCCCGCGGGGATATCGTCTGGAGGTGGACCAGCCGACTCCCCGCCCGGCCCCGCCGGGAACCGAGGCCCCGCCCGTCGTCTGCGCGCGCTGCGGCGCCCAGGCCCCGGCCGGCCCCCCGCCCACCTGGACCTGCTCCGTGGAGAACGGGACCAGAGAGTACTTCTGCGTCGACTGCGCGCGGGCGAACCTCCGCGCCATCGAGGGCCGCCTCGACTCCTCCTGGTGGTGAGCGCCCGCCGGGGACCGCCCGCGGCCGTCCGGCTCAGCCCTCGTCGGGCAGGAACCCCGGCAGCCAGGAGTCCAGTTCCTCGCGGAGCCGGACCGTGGCGCCGAGCTGGCACAGCACCCCGATGGTGCTCAGCGTCACCCGGTGGATCAGCAGGTAGGAGGGCGGCAGGTTGATCTGCCGGCCCAACTGGTGCGCGGGGGAGCGGGGGTCGGCGATCCGTCCGGCCTGGCCGCGCAGCCAGGTCCGGGTGAAGGTGAACTCCCCGCCCTCGGCCGGTTCGAGCATCGGCCGCAGGTAGTCGAGCACCGCGTCGGGCTCCAGCTCTATGGACTCGCGCACGAACCCCTCCGCGCGCAGGTGCCCGTAAACCCCCTCGGCATCACCGTCCAGCGCCATCCGCAGCGACCGGCCGATGGGCTTGGGCCAGCCGCCCGGCAGCCGGTCGACCGTCCCGAAGTCCAGTACGCCCAGCCGCGTCCGGCCGTCCGCCCCGGAGATCAGCCGGAAGTTGCCCGGGTGCGGGTCGGCGTGCAGCAGTCCGGTGCGGGCGGGGCCGGAGAAGAGGAAGCGGGCCAGCAGCTGTCCGGCGCGGTCGCGCTCCTCCGGCGTGCCGTCGGCTATCACCTCCGACAGCGGCGTCCCCTCGATCCACTCGGTCACCAGCACCTGGTCGCCCTGGTGCACCACGTCCGGTACGACCACGTCCTCGTCGCCGTCGAAGGCGTCCGCGTGCGTCCGCTGGGCCTCGGCCTCCAGCTCGTAGTCCAGCTCCTCCGAGACCCGGTCGCGCAGCTCCTTGATCAAGGGCTTGATGTCCATGCCCGGGATCAGCGGCCCCAGCAGCCCCGCGAAACGGCTCAGCTGCTTCAGGTCCGACAGCAGGGCCTCGCCGGCCCCCGGGTACTGGACCTTGACCGCCACCTGGCGGCCGTCGTGCCACACCGCCCGGTGCACCTGCCCGATCGAGGCCGCCGCCGCGGGCTTGTCCTCGAACTCCTCGAACAGCTCCCGCCAGTCCGGGCCGAGCCGCTCCGACAGCACCTGGTGCACGGTGGCCGCGGGCAGCGGCGGGGCCGCCTCCTGAAGCTTCGTCAGCGCGGCCCGGTAGGGCCCGGCGACCTCCTCGGGCAGCGCGGACTCGAAGACCGAGAGCGCCTGGCCGAACTTCATGGCGCCCCCCTTCAGCTCTCCCAGCACGCGGAACAGCTGCTCGGCGGTGCGCTGCTGGAGCTCGCGCGCCACCAGCTCCGCCGACTTTCCGCCGATCCGCTTCCCGAGCCCCCACGTGGCCCGGCCCGCTATGCCGAGCGGCAGCGCGGCCAGCTTGACGGTACGGGTGACCGCCTTCCGGGGAAGATCAGACATGCGCCCCTCCAATTCCCAGACAGCTGAGCCGCAAGCGGCGGTCCGGGGGAGTCCCCCGAAGGCCTTCCCGGCCACAAGCATCCTGTCATGGCCCTTCCCGCCCACCCCCTCCGAGTGCCGTGCTCTCCAGCCGGGCACCCAGTGGGAATCCACCGGCCCGTCCGGCGGCGCCCGCCCCAACTCGCGTGCCCCGCACGCCCGCACGACCATCTGAACGAGAACCTGGAGGAGCGGCCCGCCACCGCGCCCGCTCCGCAGCCCCCTCGCGCCCCACCTCATGCCCCCACCTCCTGCCCCGCCGGGACCCCCGCCGCCGCGCACGGGCAGTCGGGGTGCGGGGGGACCGGGGTGGGGTGCCAGTGGAGGGCGGGGAGGGAGGCTTCCCAGCGGGTGGCGGTGGAGGCGGGGAGCCCGCCGTCGAGGAAGGCCAGGGCGTGGGCCGCGGCCAGGCCGGCGACGGCGGTGGACAGGCCCAGGTCGCAGGCGGCGGCGGTGCGGCGGCGGTGGGCGGAACGCCACTGGACCAGCATGCGCGGCCAGGCCGGGTCCCGGTCGATCCGGTCGCGCTCCATGCAGCCGGCGCACGCCGTGGAGCCCGGGAGGACCAGCGGTCCCACCAGCCCGGTGCCCTCCAGCACCCCCGCGTACAGATGAGGGGTGCCGGTGCCGACCCAGTCGGCCGCCGTCTCCGGATCGGGGGCCCAGGACTGCAGTCCGTCCCGGGGCGCGACCACCACCAGGGCCAGCCCCGGCTCGGGCCCGCCCTCCTCCCCGGCCCGCGGCCCCCGGCCCGGGGCCGCGTCGCGGACCGCCGTCCGGGCGGCCTCGGCGCGCAGCCGCCCCACACTGCCCGGGCCCAGACCGCCCGGAGCCACGTCCGCCGGCTGCGCGCGGCCCCCGTCGAGCACCTCGACCCGGCCGATGCCGGCGCCCGCCAGGACCGAGGCGATCACCGCGCCGACCCTGCCGCTCCCGCGCACTTGAACCCGTATCACCCGGCGGGCGGCGACCCCCTGCAGGTCCCCGCCCGGCCGGGGACGGACCAGGGACAGCGACCCCAGGTCAGGGCCGAGCCGCTCCAGGGCCTCCGGCCGGCTCCGTACCGCCTGGGCGCGGGGGCCGCCGGCGGTGGCGTCGTCGAGCAGCCCGGCCGCCGCGAGCCTGCGCACCACCTCGTCGACCCGGCCGTCCGGGAGTCCCATCCCCCTGCCCTCCGACCGGAGCAGCTCCATGCCCCGCGTCCCGTCGATCAGTTCGAGGAGCGAGCCGGTCGCGGTGTCCACCGGGCCGAGCACCACCGCGTGGGCGGGCGTCACTCCGAATTGCACGGTCTGCAGATCCCGCCATGCGCGGGCCAGCGCCGGCTTCACCTTCGGATACATCGCGGTCCTCCCTCGATTCGCGGTTCGATTCAGGCGCCGCATTCCCTCTGGCCGCGTCGCTTTCCGCAAGATTGCCCGCCCCGGGAAAGGACTGCTCGAGTTTGTCCACAGGTGAGGGGTATTGGGTATATGAAATGAATGGAGGGATTCTCTGCGCGCACCGGTTCGCGTCCGACCCGGGGAGGGGCGGGACTTCCGCCGCGGCGAGCGGGTACCGTCATGGCGTGTCCGCCGATCCACCGCAGCGCGCCGTCGAAGTCCGCCGGAGCGCACGCCGCCGAAGGACCGTATCCGCCTACCGCGAGGGCGAGCGTACGGTCGTCCTCATCCCTGCCCGGATGTCCGAGGCCGAGGAGCAGCGCTGGGTGGGCGTCATGCTCGACAAGCTGGCGGCGCAGGAGAGCAAGCGCACCCTGGGGGACGCGGAACTCGCCGAGCGCGCCGAGCGCCTGTCCGAGCAGTACTTCGGCGGCCGCGCCCGCCCCCGCACCGTCCGCTGGGTCACCAATCAGAACACCCGCTGGGGCTCCTGCACCCCGGCCGAGGGCAGCATCCGGCTCTCGCACCGCATCCAGGGGATGCCGGAGTACGTCGTCGACTACGTGCTGCTGCACGAGCTGGCGCACCTCCTCGTCCCCGGCCACGGCCCCGGTTTCTGGGAGCTGCTGGAGGCGTATCCGCGTACCGAGCGGGCCCGCGGTTACCTCGAAGGAGTCGTCGCCGCGGAACGCCTTCCGAAAGTTCCGACCGCTCGCGAGGAATGATCCGCATTTGTCCGCTATACCCCCGCGCGGTCACGCCTCGTGATATGTACCGGGTCGGTACCGACTTGGCCGGATGTCCGAGGATGCCGTTAGCCTGAGCGGCACGCATTCACAGTCGGGATGGGGGACGGTCTTACGTATGGCCAGGGAATTCCAACGCGGTCACAAGGCCAAAATCAGTGATCTGACGGCGGGCACGGACCTCTACGTGGGTGTCCAGATCGCCGGGCCCGGGCTCGCCATCGACATCAGCTGCTTCGGCCTCGACGCCGACGAACAGCTCTCGGACGACCGCTACTTCGTGTTCTTCAACCAGCCGAAGTCGCCGGAGGAGTCCATCCAGCTGCTGGGCGCCCAGGCCGGTGACACGGAATCCTTCCGGGTGACCCTGGACCGCATTCCGGCCAACATCCACAAGCTCTCCTTCGCCGCCGCCATCGACGGCGCCGGGCAGATGTCGCAGATCGGCCCCGGCTACATCCGCATCGTGGCGGGCGGTGAGGAGGTCGTGCGGTACTCCTTCACGGGCTCGGAGTTCAGCACCGAGCGCGCGCTGATGATCGGCGACTTCTACCTCAAGGACGTATGGCGCTTCGCCGCCGTCGGCCAGGGCTTCGACGGCGGGCTCGCCGCGCTGCTCCAGAACTTCGGCGGCGAGGTCGCCGAGGAGGAGCAGCCCGCGCCGCAGGCCGCAGCCCCGGCCGGTGCGCCCGGCTTCGCCCCGCCCGCGCAGGCCGCCGCCCCGGCGCCGTCCTTCGGCGCCCCCGTCCAGGCGCAGCCCCCGGCCCCGGCGCCCTCCTTCGGCGCGCCGCCCCAGGCTCCCGCCCCCGCCCAGGCTCCCGCCCCGGCCCAGGTCCCGGCCCCCGCGCCGTACCAGCAGCCCGCGCACGCGGCCCCCACCATGGCCGCACCGACGGGCGCCCCCCTGGCCCCGCCCGCCCCCGCGCCCTACGGGCAGGTTCCGCCGCCCGCCCCGGCCCCCGCGCCGTACGGGCAGCAGCCGCAGCCCTCGTACGGCCAGGTCCCCGGCCAGCAGCAGCCCCCGTACGGCCAGCAGCCGGCCTTCGGCCAGCAGCCCCAGGGCTACGGCGCCCCCGCGCAGGCGGTGCCCGCCGCCGGCGCCGGACTCGCCGCCGCCCTCCAGCCGTACAAGGAAGCCCCGACCGGCGCCCGCTGGACCCCGCAGAACCAGCAGCTCATGCGGGTCGACCTCGCCATGGGCGGCCAGGCCGTCCTCGCCCGCCAGGGCAGCATGGTCCTCTACCAGGGCAAGGTCGACTTCAGCTACAAGGGCGCGGGCTTCGCCGGCCGCGTCGTCGGCAACGCCACCGGCCAGGAGATGCAGCTGATGCGCTGCTCCGGCCGCGGCCAGGTCTTCCTCGCGGAGACCGGAGCCCACCTGCACGCCATCGAGCTCCAGGGCGACGCCATCTGCGTCTCCGCGGAGAACGTCCTCGCCTTCGACGAGTCGCTCCAGCACGAGGTCCGCCGCATCGAGGGCCACGGCATCCCGGGCGGCGCCCTGTTCACCATGCAGTTCCAGGGCACCGGCACGGTGATCGTCAAGACGCACGGCGTGCCCGTCGTCCTGCCCGTCACCCCGACCACCTTCGCGGACAGCAACGCCATCGTCGCCTGGTCCGCGGCCTCCCAGGTGATCATCTCCAGCCAGGTCCGGCTGCGCCGCAACGCCTACCCCGGCCACAGCGGGGAGACCGTGAACCTCCAGTTCCGCGGCGCCCCCGGCAACTTCATCGTCGTCCAGCCGTACGAGGTCTGAGGGAGCCCCACATGAATGCCATGAACGCAATGAACCAGCAGCTCGCGGGCTACGCCCCCACCCCCGTCACGGCCCGCATGGAGAACCACGGCCGCGCGATGCTCAAGGTCGCCATGCAGAGCGGCCAGGACCTCTTCGCGCGCACCGGATCGATGGTCGCCTACGAGGGCTTCGTCCAGTACGAGCCCAACCCGCCGGCCGTCCGCCAGATGGCCTCGCAGTGGATCACCGGCGAGGGCGCCCCGCTCATGAAGTGCACGGGCGACGGCCTGCTCTACCTCGCCGACTACGGCGCGGACGTCGTCGTGATCAACCTCAACAACGACTCCCTCTCGGTCAACGGCACCAACCTGCTCGCCTTCGACGCCCACCTCCAGTGGGGCGTCGAGCGGGTCAAGGGCATGGCCAAGTTCGCCGGCCAGGGCCTGTTCAACGTGTCGGTCTCCGGCACCGGCTGGGTCGCGATCACCTCGCGCGGCACGCCGATCGTGGTCGACTGCGGCCGCGGCGAGGACGAGACCTACGTCGACCCCGACGCGCTCGTCGCCTGGTCCCCGAACCTCAAGGTCAAGGGCAAGCGCAGCTTCAAGGCCTCGTCGATGATCGGCCGGGGCAGCGGGGAGGCCTACCAGATGGCCTTCTCCGGCCAGGGCATCGTCGTCGTACAGCCCAGCGAGGACAGCACCGACCGGCTCCGGGCCCGGGGCTGAGGGGGAGAAGACACACCATGCAGAGCTCACTTTTCGCCCACGCCGAGGCGCAGACCCAGGAGCGGTACGCCGTCCAGAACCCGCAGCTGCTGCGGGTCTCGCTGAGCGGCTCCGACGACGTCCTCGCCCGCAAGGGCGCGATGGTCGCCTACCAGGGGATCATCGACTTCGACGGCGAGTACCAGAGCACCACCCAGCGCAATGCCCGCGCCCGCACCGGTGAGGGCCTCGACCTGATGCGCTGCTCCGGACAGGGCACCGTCTACCTCGCCAACCTGGCGCAGTACGTCCACGTCGTGGACGTGGACCAGGACGGCCTCACGGTCGACAGCAGCTACGTGCTGGCCCTGGACTCCACCCTGCACACCGAGGCCATCGCGGTGGACAGCCAGTACGGGATCTCCGGCTCCGGCAAGTACCAGCTCAACATCACCGGCCGCGGCAAGGTCGCGCTGATGACCTCCGGGCAGCCGCTGATGATGCAGGTCACGCCCGACAAGTACGTCAACGCCGACGCGGACGCCATCGTCGCCTGGTCCACCTCGCTGCGCGTGCAGATGCAGGCCCAGACGCACTCCGCCGGCGTCTGGCGGCGGCGCGGCAACACCGGCGAGGGCTGGGAGCTGAGCTTCCTCGGCACCGGTTTCGCCCTGGTCCAGCCCAGCGAGGCGCTCCCGCCGCAGAACGCCCAGATCGGGCAGGGCGCGGCCGCGGCCTTCGGCATGGGCCAGCACGGCTCCCACGCGCAGAACCAGAACAACGCCTGGAACTGACCGACCCGGCTGCGCACGCACGGAAGGGGCGGCCCCGCACAGGCGGGGCCGCCCCTTCCGCGTTGTCCCGCGGGCTCAGAGCCGCGCGAGCGTCGCCTCCAGCAGCCGCACCACCGAGGTGTCGGCCACCTCTGCCACCCGGTCGTACGGGAACCAGCGCAGGTCCAGCGACTCGTCGCTGATCGCTTCGAGGGCCCCGGCGGGCGCCAGGACCGCGTACTGCACGTCCAGGTGCCAGTTGCACGGAGCGGGGATCGGGTGCCGGTCCAGTCGCACCGGGCCGCCGGGCAGCAGGGTCAGCCCGGCGGTGATGCCGGACTCCTCGTGGGCCTCGCGCAGGGCCACGTCGGCGAGGGTGGCGTCACCCGGCTCGCAGTGCCCGCCCATCTGGAGCCACATGCCCAGCTTCTTGTGCAGGGTCAGCAGGACGCGCCCGTGCTCCGGGTCGATCACCAGCGCGCTGCCGGTGACGTGGCCCGCCTCGCAGGGCTTGTAGACCCCGTCGGGATGGGCCGCGAGGTGCTCCAGGTAGACCTCGCGCAGTTCGGGCTGGCCCTCGTCCCGGCCCTCGTAGCCCTTCAGGACCAGGACAGCGTCTTCGTGCAGGCTCACTTGGTGTCGTCGCCGTCCTGTTCGCGCTTCTGGGCGGCCTCGCCCAGCATCTTGTCGATCTCGGAGAAGTCCAGCTGCTCGCGGTGCACGAACCCGTCCGGGTCGTCCAGGTCGGAGGCGGTCGGCAGCATGTCCGGGTGCTCCCACAGCCCGTCGCGCCCGTCCACGCCGCGCGCGTCGGTCAGCGAGGCCCACAGCCGCGAGGCGTCCCGCAGCCGGCGCGGCCGCAGCTCCAGCCCGATCAGCGTCGCGAAGGTCTGCTCCGCCGGGCCGCCCGAGGCGCGCCGCCGGCGCATGGTCTCGCGCATGGCGTCGGCCGAGGTCAGCCGGGGCTTGGCCGCCTCGTGCACGACCGCGTCCACCCAGCCCTCGACCAGCGCGAGCGCCGTCTCCAGACGGGCCAGCGCGGCCTTCTGCTCGGGGGTGTCCTGCGGCTGGAACATGCCGCCCTGGAGGGCCTCCTGCAGCTGCTCCGGGTTCGACGGGTCGAGCTGGCCGACCACGTCCTCCAGCTTAGAGGTGTCGACCTTGATGCCCCGCGCGTACCCCTCGATCGCGCCGAAGAGGTGCGAGCGCAGCCACGGCACGTGGGCGAAGAGCCGCGCGTGGGCGGCCTCGCGCAGCGCCAGGTACAGCCGCACCTCGTCGGAGGAGACGCCCAGGTCCTTGCCGAAGCTCTCGATGTTCAGCGGCAGCAGGGCGGCCTTGCCGGCCGGGCCCAGCGGCAGCCCGATGTCGGTCGAGCCCACGACCTCGCCCGCGAGGGTGCCCACGGCCTGCCCGATCTGCTGGCCGAACATGGCCCCGCCCATGGAGCGCATCATGCCGAGCAGCGGGCCCGCCATGGCCTGCATCTCCTCGGGCAGGACGCTGCCCATGGCCGCGCCGACGCGCTCGGCGACCGGGTCCACGAGCTCCTTCCACACCGGCAGGGTCGCCTCGACCCATTCGGCACGGCTCCACGCCACGGCGGTGGCGGCGCCCGACGGCAGCGAGGTGACGTCGTCGAGCCAGTGGTCGGCGAGGCGCACGGCCTCCTGGACCGCCGACTTCTCGGCGATGCCCACGCTGGCGTCCTTGACCCCGTCCGGGGTGCCCTGGGCCACGGTCTGGCGGGCGATGTCCTTGGCCATGTCCCAGTTGACCGGGCCGCCCTCGTAGCTCAGCATCTGGCCGAGCTGCTGGAACGCGGCGCCGAGGTCGTTCGGGTTCATGGAACCGAACATCGCGGCGAAGGGGTTGTCGGCGTCCCCCGGGCCGCCGGCGCCGCCGGGCAGGCCCGTGCCGAACCCGAACGGAATCGGGCCGCCCTGACCGCCCTGGTTGCCCTTCTTCTTGCCCTCGTCGCCGTTGTCCGGCTCCTCGGGCGGAAGGCCGAATCCGAATGGGGTGTCGCTCACGGGTTTCCTCGGCTCGTAGGGCCGCCGGCGGATGCCGGCGGGCAATGGGTTCGACAACACCACCCAGCGTAGACACCAGACCCGCTTCCGGGCTCGGTGCTCCGCCGACTCCTGGGCTGCGGCAGGATGGACATCGACTGGTGGGTGCGCGCCACGGCGCGTCCCTACTGAAGACAACCGCTGGAGACGCCTGGTGAGTTCCCCAGATCCGCACGCTTTGGACGAGCAGGGCCCGGAAAACCGCCCTGAGCACGGCGAGGACGCCCAGGGCGTTCGCCGGACGCGAAACCCGGGCGGTTCCGCGCGCCGAGGCCCCGTGATCGCCGTGACCGGCGCCGCCTCGGGGGTCGGAGCGGCCCTGGTGGCCAGGCTGGCCGCGTCCGAGGAGGTCAAGCAGGTCGTCGCGATCGACGAGCGGCGAGGGGAGTGCGCCGACGCCCAGTGGCACCTGCTGGACGTACGGGACCCCGCGATCGCGGAGAAGCTGCGCGGCACGGACGTCGTGGTGCACCTGGCCCTCGACCTCGACCTGGAGACGGACCCGGCGGCCCGTACGGCCTACAACGTGCGGGGGACCCAGACCGTACTCACCGCCGCCGCCGCGGCCGGAGTGCACCGGGTCGTGCTCTGCACCTCGGCCATGGTCTACGGGGCCCTGCCGGACAACGACATCCCGCTCTCCGAGGACGCCGAGCTGCGCGCCACCGCCGAGGCCACCGGCGTCGGCGACCTGCTGGAGATCGAGCGGCTGGGCCGCCGGGCGCCGCGCGCGCACCCCGGCCTGAACGTCACCGTGGTCCGCCCGGCGGTCCTGGTCGGCGGCACGGACACCGCGCTTACCCGCTACTTCGAGTCGCCGAGGCTGCTGGTCGTGGCGGGCTCCCGCCCGACCTGGCAGTTCTGCCACGTCGAGGACCTGGTCAGCGCGCTGGAGTACGCGGCCCTGGAGAAGGTCGAAGGAGAGCTGGCGGTCGGCTGCGAGGGCTGGCTCGAACAGGAGGAGGTCGAGGAGCTGAGCGGCATCCGCCGCATGGAGCTCCCCTCGGCCGTGGCCCTGGGCGCGGCGGCCCGGCTGCACCGCATCGGCCTCACCCCGTCCCCGGCCGGGGACCTCGCGTACACGATGCACCCGTGGGTGGTCAGCGTCAGCGGGCTGCACGCGGCGGGCTGGCGGCCGCGCTGGACCAACGAGGAGGTGCTGGCGGAGCTCCTCCAGGAGGTCGCGGGCCGGCACACCGTCGCGGGGCGCCGCCTGGGCCGCAAGGACGCCACGGCCGCGGGTGCCGCGGGCGCGACGGTCGCGCTCCTCGGCGCCGCCGCCGCGATCCGCGCAGCGCGCCGCCGCCGGGGCATCTGACCCCGGCGGGCTCGGGGCGCGGCCCCCGGACCCCCGCGCCTCGAACGCCGGCGGGGCTGAATGCGGCCGGCCTTCTGTAGGAGGCTCCCAAGGGCTGCGGCGCCGCCCTGGTGAAACTGCTATTCCGCCGGGTCGGCGGCTAGGGCACGATGGAAGGTATGGCACCGCACTTCGACCACCCCGGCGAGCACGCCGCTCCGGACCCGATCCGGCTGCTCGAAATCCGTGAGACCCCGCTCTCGATCGACGAGGTCTTCCAGGCCGTCGGCGACGATGCGACGGGCGGCACGACGCTCTTCGTCGGCACGGTGCGCAACCACGACAGCGGGGCGGACGTCGACCAGCTCGGCTACTCCTGCCACCCCTCGGCGGAGGCGGAGATGCGCCGCGTCGCCGAGCGCGTCGTGGAGAAGTACCCGGTCCGCGCGCTCGCCGCCGTCCACCGCATCGGCGACCTGGCCGTCGGCGACCTCGCGGTGATCGTCGCCGTGTCCTGCCCGCACCGCGGCGAGGCCTTCGAGGCCGCCCGGATGCTGATCGACGACCTCAAGCACGAGGTCCCGATCTGGAAGCACCAGACCTTCGCGGACGGCACCGAGGAGTGGGTCGGGGCCTGCTGATTGCCCCGTTCGGACGCGCAACACGCCCTCGATTTGCGTAACCCCCTCCCGGGCAGCAGCGTTGAAGCCACCAACAACACGTACTTCGGGGTAGGGAGACACGCCCATGGCGTCTTTGGCGTGGTTGCTGATTCCGCTGTTCGCCGCGATCGGAGCGGCGATATGGGGCAGCTGGGCGGCACGCGACCGCACCGCCGGCGACATATCCGAGCTCGCGGGCTACGCGCGGTTCCGTGAGGCCATGGGCCAGAGCGGACCCGGCGGGGCGGCGAAGGCGGACGCCGGCGCGCAGCGGAAGAAGGACACCGTCGACTCCGTGTGACAAGTTGCCGGGCCCCGTACGGACCGGCCCCGGGGGCCGCTCGTCAGGGCCGTCACGTACTGTCGATTCATGCCACGCCGCACTGCGACGATGCTCGCCTCCACCCTCATGCTCTTCGCGCTGCTCTGCGTGGGTGTGTTCATGAAGGCCCCGTACTCCGAGATGAGCCCGGGCCCGACCGTGAACACGCTCGGGGACTCGCACGGCGAGCCCGTCCTGAACATCTCGGGGCACAAGACGTACCCGACCACCGGGCACCTGAACATGACGACGGTCCGCGTCACCGGCGCGGACTACGACATGAACCTGCTGGAGGCCGTGTACGGCTGGGCGGCGGGCGACAACATCGTCGTCCCGCACGAGAACCTGTACCCGGACGGCAAGACGGAGCAGGAGTCCACGCAGGAGAACGCCGAGGAGTTCAGCCAGTCGCAGGAGAGCGCCAAGGTGGCCGCCCTCAAGCAGCTCGGCATCCCGGTGACCGCCCGCGTGATCGTCGCCTCCGTGGTCAAGGGCAGCCCCTCCGAGGGCAAGCTGCACGCCGGGGACGTCATCAAGGCCGTGGACGGGACCCCGGTCAACGCTCCCGAGGACGTGGCCAAGCTGGTCACCAAGCACAAGCCCGGTGAGCCGGTCGAGTTCACCATCGTGCCCGCCGCCGAGGCGGCCGAGGCCGAGAAGGCGCAGCGCGAGCCCACCGGCACGACGAAGGTCACGATCACCGCCGGCAAGGCGGAGGGCGACGGTCACGCCGTCGTCGGCATCCGGGCCGGCACCGACCACACCTTCCCGTTCACCATCGACATCAAGCTCGCCGACGTCGGCGGCCCCAGCGCCGGTCTGATGTTCGCGCTCGGCATCGTCGACAAGCTCACGCCCGAGAACCTGACCGGCGGCAAGTTCATCGCCGGCACCGGCACCATCGACGACACGGGCAAGGTCGGCCCGATCGGCGGCATCCAGATGAAGACCATCGGCGCCCGCCAGGCCGGCGCCCAGTACTTCCTGACGCCCGCCGAGAACTGCGCCTCGGCCGCGAGCGACGTGCCCGACGGGCTGACGCTGGTGAAGGTCTCCACCATCGACGACGCCGTGAAGGCGCTGGAGAAGATCAGCAAGGGGGACACGGCCGGGCTGACGCAGTGCGCCAAGCCCTGACCGTGTCGATACCCACGAGCTAGTCGAGGAAGGTCGCGGCCAGCGCCTCGGCGAGCCCCGGCACCAGCGTCGCGCCGGTCAGCACCTCGTTCGCCGAGTCCTTGTCCCGCAGTCGTACGGCCGACTCCCGCGATCCGTCGCGCAGGACGCCCACGGTCAGCCGCACCTCCTGGCGCTCCGGGTGGCCGGCGACCCACTTGGCGAGCTGCTTGTCGGTGAGCCCCTCCGGTACGGAGGACTCGGCGGACGGCGGCAGCATAAGCCGCTCCACGGTCAGCGCGCAGCCGAGGATCGAGTCGGGCCAGGCGATGGTGCCCAGGAACTTGTCCAGCGGGGTGCCGGCCGGCACCTCGTCCTGCTCGATCGGGGTGAGCTGGTTCTTGCCCGTGTCGTCCTGGTCGAGGCCGAGCTGGCGCGCGACGCCCGGCGCCTCCTTGCGCAGCCTGGCCGTGTCGACCAGGGCGAAGAGCCGGGCGGGCTTGTCCCAGCCGAGGGTGGAGGCGTACTCGTCGATTTCGAGGACGGCACGGGTCAGCGGGCTTGCCGCCATAGGGGTGCCGGGGGACGGCGAAAGGTTGGACATGGGCAACATCCTGCCTCCTTTCCCCCGGATACCGGGAACTGACTAAAGCCTCAGTAAGTTGCATGAGTGGGCTCTACGATCGGGGGCCCATGCTTTGAAAAATCTCAGCATCACTTACACACAGCGACTTTCGAGGTGCGCACCTTGGCTTTCCAGATGCCGGACCGCGGCGGAGGCCCCTCCGGGCCACGGATGAGAGTCGGCCGCCCGTCCCGGCGCGCCCGGACTCTTCTGATGACCTTGGGCGTGCTGGCCGTCCTGGCCATGGCGTTCATCATGTTCGCCGGCTTCTGGACCGACTGGCTCTGGTTCCGCTCCGTCGACTACTCCTCCGTCTTCACCACCACCCTGTGGACCAAGGTCGGCCTCTTCGCCGTCTTCGGTCTCCTGATGGCCGGTGCCGTCGGGCTGAACATCTGGCTGGCCCACCGGCTGCGCCCGCCGCTCAGCGCGATGTCGATGGAGCAGCAGAGCCTCGACCGCTACCGGATGACCGTCGCGCCGTACCGGAAGTGGCTGCTGCTCGGCATCTCCGCCCTGGTCGGCCTGATCGCGGGCGCCTCGGCGGCCGGCCAGTGGAAGACCTGGCTGATGTACGTGAACGGGGTGCCCTTCGGCCAGAAGGACCCCCAGTTCAACCTGGACGTGTCGTTCTACACCTTCGACCTGCCCTGGTACCGCTTCCTGCTCGGCTTCGGCTTCGCCGCCGTCGTGCTCTCGGTGATCGCCGCCGCCGTCGTGCACTACCTCTACGGGGGACTGCGCGTCACCAGCCCCGGTGCGCGGGCCACCGCCGCGGCGACCGGCCACCTGTCGGTGCTGCTCGGCCTCTTCGTCACGCTCAAGGCGGTCGCGTACTGGCTCGACCGGTACGGCCTCGCCGTGAAGTCCAGCGACTTCAAGGCCGCGGACAACTGGACCGGCCTGCGCTACGTCGACGCGAACGCGTACCTGCCGGCCAAGACCATCCTCGTCGCCATCGCGGCGATCTGCGCGGTGCTGTTCTTCGCGACGCTGTGGCGCCGCACCTGGCAGCTCCCGGTCATCGGCTTCGGCCTGATGGTGCTCTCGGCGATCCTGATCGGCGGGCTGTACCCGGCGATCGTGCAGAAGTTCCAGGTCCAGCCGAACGAGCAGGCCAAGGAATCCCCGTACGTCCAGAAGAACATCAAGGCGACGCGCGACGCCTACGGGGTCGCCGACGCCTCGGTCACGGACTACCCGGGCCTGCCGGACCCCAAGGCGGACAAGAAGAAGCTCCGCCAGGACGCCAACTCCACGGCGAGCATCCGCCTGCTCGACCCGAACATCGTGTCCCCGGCCTTCCAGCAGCTCCAGCAGAACAAGGGCTACTACGGTTTCCCGGCCACGCTGGCGGTCGACCGGTACAAGGGCCAGGACACGGTCATCGGGCTCCGTGAGATCAACCTCGCGGGCATCCCGAAGAACAACTGGATCAACGACCACTTCCGTTACACCCACGGATACGGCGTGGTCGCGGCCAAGGGCACCGAGGTGACCGCGAACGGGGAGCCGGTGTTCACCGAGTCCGGCCTGCCGGCCACGGGCGACCTCGGAAAGTACGAGCAGCGGATCTACTACGGCGAGCAGACGAAGCAGTACTCGATCGTCGGCGGACCGCAGAAGGAGCTCGACTACGCCAACGACTCGGGCGAGAAGGAGACCACCTACCAGGGCGACAGCGGGGTGAGCCTGGGCAACCCGGTCAACCGCGCCGCGTACGCCCTGGCCTTCAGCGAGCCGCAGATCCTCTACTCCGGGGCCATCGACGACAAGTCGAAGATCCTCTACAACCGCACGCCCAAGGCCCGGGTCGAGGCGGTCGCCCCGTGGCTGACGATCGACGGAGCCGTGTACCCGGCGGTGATCGACGGCCGGGTCCAGTGGATCGTGGACGCCTACACCACCACCAACGGCTACCCCTACGCGTCGCGCACCCAGCTCGGGGACACGACGGCGGACTCGCTGACCAACTCCCAGCGCGCCGTGGTCGCGCAGGAGAACCAGGTCAACTACATCCGCAACTCCGTGAAGGCCACCGTCGACGCCTACGACGGCACGGTGAAGCTGTACCAGTGGGACACCAAGGACCCGGTCCTCAAGACGTGGATGAAGGCCTTCCCCGGCACGGTGAAGGACAAGAAGGAGATCTCGCCGACCCTGATGGAGCACCTGCGCTACCCGCAGGACCTCTTCAAGGTCCAGCGTGAGCTGCTGACCCGCTACCACGTCACGGACCCGCAGACCTTCCTCAGCGGCAGCGAGGTCTGGGCGGTGCCGGACGACCCGACCACCAAGGCGGGGACGGCGGTCCCGCCGTACTACCTCTCCATGAAGATGCCGGGCCAGAAGGACCCCAACCAGGCCTTCTCCCTCACCACGACGCTCACGCCGAACGGCAGGGACAACCTGAGCGCCTTCATGGCGGTCAACGCCGATCCCACCACCGCGGACTACGGCAAGATCCAGTTGCTGAAGCTGCCCACCCAGAACCCGGTGGACGGCCCGAAGCTCGTCCAGGCGAGATTCAACTCCAAGCCGGAGATCGCCCAGGAGATCAACATCCTGAGCCGTGGCGATTCCCAGGTGGAGTACGGCAACCTGCTCACGGTCCCGCTCGACAAGGGAATGCTCTACGTCGAGCCGGTGTACGTGCGCGGCGGCGGCCTCAAGTACCCGCTGCTGAAGAAGGTCCTGGTGACCTACGGGGACCAGACGGCCTTCGAGGACACGCTCGAGAAGGCGCTGAACGTGGTGTTCGGGGCCGAATCGGCGACCACGCCCCCGGGCGACGGGACCACCCCGCCGGGCGACGGGACGACCCCGCCGCCGACCAGCCAGGACCCGACGGTCAAGGCGGCCCTGGCCGATGCGCAGAAGGCGGTCGAGGACGCCGACAAGGCGCTCAAGGCCGGCGACTGGGCGGCGTACGGAAAGGCGCAGAGCGATCTGCAGGCCGCGCTGAAGCGGGCGATCGACGCCGAGGCGAAGGCGCCGGCGCCCGCGTCCACACCGGCGTCCACGCCCGCACCCACGTCCACGCCCACCGGATAGCGGTAATGGTTCCACCCCGCGTCGTGCTACTGTTGGTTTACCGACGCGGGGTGGAGCAGCTCGGTAGCTCGCTGGGCTCATAACCCAGAGGTCGCAGGTTCAAATCCTGTCCCCGCTACTGAAGACGAAGGCCCGGATCCGATGGATCCGGGCCTTCGTCATGCCCGATCGAACTTTTCGCCGACGCGGGGTCACTGGGGTGGGTGAGTTGGGGTGTGAGCGTGTTTGACTTGTCTCTCTGTGGGCATGTCGACAAAACGCTGTAGTGACCTCACTGGCTGCGACATACCAGGTGTACGCGGGTAGCAGGTGATGCGACGATGGGATTTATGGGGGACAGGTCAACTCTGCTGGAGACAGGGCGGTTTGTGAGGGCGGACTCCGAAGCGGATGCGGAGGCCGATGGGGCGGCTCAGGCCGTTGACGTGCGGACCGCGATGACCACGCGGGGCGTACGGACCACGGCCGCGGCGCCGACCACGCCGGACGTGTCGGGCGTGTCAGACGTGTCGGTTGACGAGCTGTTCGACGACGCGGTCTTCGCGCTGACCGGCGCGGCCGACGACGTCGCCCTGGAGGCCCGCCACCGGGTCGCCGCCGACAAGGGGGACCCGGGCGCGATGAGCGTGCTCGGAGCCCTCCTGCTGCGCCGCGGCGACCTCGCGGGAGCCGAGCCGTACCTGCGCGGGGCGACCGGGGCGGGCGACCGCGCGGCCGCGAACAACCTGGGCGTCCTGCTGCACCAGCGCGGCTACCCCGAGGAGGCCGCGGGCTGGTGGCGCGTGGCCGCCGTGGCCGGATCCGCCCCCGCCGCGCACGCCCTGGGCCGCCACTACCGCGAGCGGGGCGACGAGCCCGCCGCCGAGTACTGGATGCGCCAGGCGGCGGAATCCGGCCACGCCCTGGGCGCCTACGGCCTCGCCGACCTGCTGGAGCACCGCGGGGACAAGGGTGTCGAGCGCTGGTTCCGCGCCGCCGCGGAGCAGGGGCACCGCGAGGCCGCGTACCGGCTGGCCCGGCACCTGAGGAAGGGCGACCCGGCCGAGGCCGAGCAGTGGTACCGGCAGGCCGCCGCGCGCGGCCACCGGCGCGCCGGGCTGCACCTGGGCGCGCTGCTGGAGGCCCGCGGGGAGCTGAAGGAGGCCGGCCGCTGGTACCTGACCTCCGCCAAGCAGGGCGAGGCGCGGGCGGCCTGCGCCCTCGGCTTCCTGCTGCGCGACGCCGGTGACGAGGAGAACGCGGCCACCTGGTGGCTGCGGGCCGCGCAGGACGGCGACGGCAACGCGGCGAACGCGCTCGGCGCCCTGCACGCCGCGCGCGGCGAGACCCAGACGGCGGAGAAGTGGTACCGGGCCGCCATGGACGCGGGCGACCAGAACGGGGCCTACAACCTCGCGCTGCTCTGCGCCGCCCAGGAGCGGACCGGCCCGGCCGAGCAGTGGTACCGGCGCGCCGCGTACGCGGGACACCGCGAGGCGGCCAACGCGCTGGCCATCCTGCTGCTGCAGGGCGGTGACGCGGAGGGCGCCGAGCCGTGGTTCTCGAAGGCTGCGGAGGCGGGGAGCGTGGACGCCGCCTTCAACCTCGGGATCCTGTTCGCCAGCCGGGACGAGGACCGCACGGCCCTGAAGTGGTACGAGCGGGCCGCCTCGGCGGGGCACACCGACGCGGCGCTCCAGGTCGGCATCGCGCTGGTCCGCGACGGCGAGGAGCGGGCGGCGGAACGGCACCTGCGCTGCGCGGCCGGCGGCGGCAGCGCCGAGGCCGCCTTCCGGCTGGCCGCGCTGCTGGAGTCGCTGGCCCCGCCGCCGGAGCCGGTGGCCCTGGGCGAGCCGGTGGGCGGAGCCGCGCGCACCGAGAGCGAGGAGTGGTACGAGCGGGCCGCGGAGCTGGGACACCGGCGTGCGCAGGTCCGGGTCGGCATGCTGGCCGCCGCTCGGGGCGAGCTGGGGGCCGCGGCGCGGTGGTACCGGGAGGCGGCGGAGGCCGGCTCCCGCAACGGCGCCTTCAACCTGGGGCTGCTGCTGGCGCGCGAGGGCAACGAGCCCGAGGCGGCGCTGTGGTGGACCCGCGCGGCGGTGGCCGGGCACGGGCGGGCGGCGCTGCGGCTGGGGCTGCTCGCCGCCCGGCAGGGAGACCTGACGGAGGGGCAGAAGTGGTGCGTGCGCGCCATGGAACTGGGCCCGGCCGAGGTCTCCGAGCGGGCGGCCCGGCTGCGCGACGCCCTGGCGGAGGAGCTCTCCGCGTAGCGTCCGTTAACCGATTTGCATCTGCTCGCCGTGCTCGCGTAGAGTCAGGTTTACCGACGCGGGGTGGAGCAGCTCGGTAGCTCGCTGGGCTCATAACCCAGAGGTCGCAGGTTCAAATCCTGTCCCCGCTACTGAAGGCTCGAAGGCCCGGATCCCCTGGATCCGGGCCTTCGGTCATTTCTGAGATATCACAGTCGTATGCGACACGCAGAAGAGGCCTGGGACTCGATGAGTGCCAGGCCTCTTCTGCGTTTGTCAGGCCCCGGCGCAGTTCGGGCAGACACCGCGGTACGTGACCTCGACCGCCGACACCGTGAAGCCGAAGCGCTCCGTGTCCGGCAGGTCGGCCAGCGGGTTGCCCGAGGGGTGCACGTCCCGGATCGCCCCGCACTGGGCGCACACCAGGTGCTGGTGGGGGCGGTGGGCGTTCGGGTCGTACCGCTTGGCGCGCCGGTCCGTGGACACTTCCAGGACCTCGCCCAGGGTGACGAGCTCGCCCAGGGTGTTGTAGACGGTCGCGCGGGAGATCTCCGGCAGCCTGTCCACAGCGCGCGCGTGCACCTCGTCGGCCGTCAGGTGAACGTGGTCACCGTCGAGCACCTCGGCCACGACGCGCCGCTGTGCGGTCATGCGCCATCCGCGTCCGCGAAGTCGTTCCAGCAGGTCACTCATACACGCCAGCCTAACAGCGAGGGGATTCGGTGTAACTCCCGAACGTGTGTTGAGTTGGATGCTTACTTGACTTAGACAAAGTCCATCGTAGGATCGGTTACGTTAGGGCGTAGGACAGGTTTGCAGCAAATTTACGCAGGAGGCGCAAAGTGACGCAGGGACCGCTCACCACGGAGGCCGGAGCTCCGGTCGCTGACAACCAGAACAGCGAGACGGCCGGCATCGGCGGACCCGTTCTGGTCCAGGACCAGCTGCTGCTGGAGAAGCTTGCGCACTTCAACCGCGAGCGCATCCCGGAGCGCGTGGTGCACGCCCGTGGCGCCGGTGCGTACGGCACCTTCACGCTGACCCGTGACGTCTCGCAGTGGACCCGTGCGAAGTTCCTGTCCGAGGTCGGCAAGGAGACCGAGACCTTCCTGCGGTTCTCCACCGTCGCGGGCAACCTCGGCAGCGCCGACGCCGTGCGCGACCCCCGCGGCTGGGCCCTGAAGTTCTACACCGAAGAGGGCAACTACGACCTCGTCGGCAACAACACCCCGGTGTTCTTCATCAAGGACGCCATCAAGTTCCCCGACTTCATCCACACCCAGAAGCGCGACCCGTACACGGGCTCGCAGGAGGCGGACAACGTCTGGGACTTCTGGGGTCTGTCGCCCGAGTCCACCCACCAGGTGACCTGGCTGTTCGGTGACCGCGGCATCCCGGCGACCTACCGCCACATGAACGGCTACGGCTCGCACACGTTCCAGTGGAACAACGAGGCCGGCGAGGTCTTCTGGGTCAAGTACCACTTCAAGACCGACCAGGGCATCAAGAACCTCACCCAGGCCGAGGCCAACCAGCTCGCAGGTGAGGACCCCGACTCGCACCAGCGCGACCTGCGCGAGTCCATCGAGCGCGGCGAGTTCCCGTCCTGGACCGTGCAGGTCCAGATCATGCCGGCGGCCGAGGCGGCCGAGTACCGCTTCAACCCGTTCGACCTCACCAAGGTGTGGCCGCACGAGGACTACCCGCCGATCGAGATCGGCAAGCTGGAGCTCAACCGCAACCCGGAGAACGTCTTCGCCGAGGTCGAGCAGTCGATCTTCAGCCCGGCGCACTTCGTCCCCGGCATCGGTCCGTCCCCGGACAAGATGCTCCAGGGCCGTCTCTTCGGCTACGGCGACGCCCACCGCTACCGCGTCGGCATCAACGCCGACCACCTGCCGGTGAACCGTCCGCACGCCACCGAGGCGCGCACCAACTCCCGTGACGGCTACCTGTACGACGGCCGCCACAAGGGTGCGAAGAACTACGAGCCGAACAGCTTCGGCGGCCCGCACCAGATCGACCGCCCGCTGTGGGTCTCCTCCGCGGTCACCGGCGGCACGGGCAACCACGCCGCGCCCTCGCACTCCGAGGACAACGACTTCGTCCAGGCGGGCAACCTCTACCGCCTGTACTCGGAGGACGAGAAGACCCGTCTGATCGAGAACCTGTCCGGCTTCATCGCCAAGGTCTCCCGCGACGACATCGTCGAGCGTGCGATCAACAACTTCCGCCAGGCGGACGGTGACTTCGGCAAGCGTCTGGAGGCCGCGGTCCAGGCCCTCCGCGCCTGATCGACGCCTTGCCGTAGCAGGCCGACGGGCCGGTTCCCCCGCGAGGGGGTGCCGGCCCGTCGGCCGTTCCTACGCGGACACGGAGGCGGGCACGGTGGTGCGCCGCGCCGGCACCCAGCAGCGGATGACGTCGCGCACCGACACGATGCCCACCGGTCCGCCGTGCTCCAGGACGATCAGATGGCGGAAGCCGCCGTGGGCCATCGCCTCGGCGGCTTCCTGCACGGTGGCGTCGGGGGTGCAGAAGACCACGTTGTTGGTGGTGTGCGCGCCCACGGACTCCCGGTCCGGATCGTGGCCCGCGCCGATCGAGTTGAGGATGTCGCGCTCGGTCAGGATGCCGATCCCGCTGTGCTCGGGATCGAGGACGACGGCCGCGCCGACGCGCCGGCCGGACATCAGGCAGGCCGCCTGCCGCAGGGTGTGAGTGGGTCCGAGGGTGAGGATCACGGTGCTCATGGCGTCGCGGACGAGCATGAAGAGAGCCACCTCCTGGTGAGTCCCCCCGCTTGGGTGGGTGCGCCCGAAGGGCCGCACTTAGAGAAGCCCTTCACAAGCGCACAAGCGGGGGGAGTCTCAGATTCCCACGCACACGGGATGCCAGCAAGGAGGCGCGTGAGGGGCGCTTTCGGCGCCCGCGGGCGCAGGCCGCGCCGCCACGGCGGCGCGCGCCCGTCCCGTACGCGTCAGCCGCGCGGGCGCAGCAGGTCCAGCATCTGCGCGTGCAGCAGCCCGTTCGAGGCCGCGGCGTTGCCGCCGTGCACGCCGTCGACCCCGTCGAGGCCGGTGAAGCGGCCGCCGGCCTCCTCCACCACGACCGCCAGGGCCGCCATGTCCCACAGGTTCAGCTCCGGCTCGGCGCACAGGTCGAGCGAGCCCTCGGCGACCATCATGTACGGCCAGAAGTCGCCGTAGCCCCGCGTACGCCAGCACGCGCGGGTCAGGTCCAGGAAGCCGGGCAGCCGTCCCTGCTCCTCCCAGCCGCTCAGCGAGGAGTAGGCGAAGGAGGCGTCGCCCAGGGTGGCGACCTTGGAGACGCCGAGCGGGGTGGTCTCGCCGAGCGCGCCGCCCGCGTACGCCCCCCGGCCGCGCGCCGCCCACCAGCGGCGGCCCAGCGCCGGTGCGGACACCACGCCGACGACGGGACGGAACTCGCCGTCGGCCTGCTCCTCCATGAGCGAGATCAGCGTCGCCCACACCGGAACGCCGCGCACGTAGTTCTTCGTACCGTCGATCGGGTCCACGACCCAGCGGCGCGGGCCGTCGCCCTTGAGGCCGTACTCCTCGCCCAGGATCGCGTCGCCGGGCCGCGCGGCGGCGATCCCGGCGCGGATGACCTCCTCGGTGGCGGTGTCGGCCTCGCTCACCGGGGTCATGTCGGGCTTGGTCTCGACCTTCAGGTCGAGGGCGCGGAACCGCTCCATCGTGGCGGCGTCCGCCGCGTCGGCGAGTTCGAGGGCAAGGCGCAGGTCATCGTCATACTCGGGCATGCCAGAACCCTACCGAGGCCCCCGGGGCGCCGGGACAAGTGTCCACGGTGCGGCACGGGCACCCTTGACAGGACCTGGCGGTCCGTCAACTCTGGCCAAGACGCCGACCGGAGGCGTCACAGGGGAGGCGACGGTGCCGACGGCCCGGGAGTCCTTGCTCGAAGCGGCGGGAGCCGCGCTCGCGGCGCGCCCGTGGCCGGCCGTGCGGATGGTCGAGGTCGCGGCCGCCGCCGGGGTCTCGCGGCAGACCCTCTACAACGAGTTCGCGGGCAAGACGGGGCTGGGCCACGCCCTGGTCCGGCGCGACGCGGCCTGGTACCTCGACGGGGTGGACCGGGCCCTGGCCTCCCCGGGCGCCCCGGCCGAGCGGCTGGCGGCGCTCGCCGAGTGGACCGTGCGCGCGGGAGGGGAGCGGCCCCTCGTACGGGCCCTGCTGACGGGGTGCTGGAACGGCAACTTACCCGTCCCGGCCGGCCGCGGGGTTCGGCCGGGGCTGCCCGCGCTGGGGCCCGAGGAGCTGATCCGCGGGGTCCGCGAGCGGGCCCGTACCGCGTTCGAGGCGCAGGGAGCCCTGCGGGGAGGGGTGCGGGAGGGGGCGCAGGAAGGGGCCCAGCGGTGCGAGCTCGCCGTACGGCTCGCGCTGTCCTACCTGATCGCCCCGGCCGAGCCCCCGGGGCCGGGCCGGGCGGGGCTGCTCCGGCTGCTCAGTGGGATCAGCGGGATCAGTGGGACGAGCCCGAGAGCTGGAGCCCGATGACGCCGAGGATCACCAGCGTGATCGAGACGAGTTTGAGGGTGGAGACCAGATCGCCGAGGAAGACCATCCCGTAGATCGCGGTACCGGCCGCCCCGATGCCGGTCCACACCGCGTAGGCCGGGCCCACGTCCAGCTTCTTCAGGGCCAGCGTCAGCAGGCCGAAGCTGCCGAGCGCGAAGCACGCGAAGGCGATGGTCGGCCACAGCCGGGTGAAGCCGTGCGACAGCTTGAGGCAGACCGCGAACCCCGTTTCCAGGATCCCGGCGACCACGACCAGCAGCCACGCCATGGCGTATGCCTCCCCGCGTCACGTGACGCGTCCACGGGGCGGGCCCGAGCGTCACTTGGTGCGATTATGCATTTACCAGACATCGGGGACGGCAAACCCCGCCGGTCGTTCACCCTTCGATCAGTCGCCCGACCGGTCAGCAGCCCCGACCGGTCAGTCGCCCTCGCGGCGCTCCCGGGTCTGCAGCAGCCGGCGCAGCGAGTAGAGCCGCGCCGGATCGGCGTGGCCGTCCTCCACCCACTTGTCGAGCGCGCAGTCCGGCTCGTCGTGGCTGCACGCGCGCGGGCACTCCTCCGTCCCCGGCACCAGCTCCGGGAAGGCCAGGATGACCCGGGACGGGTCCACGTGGTGCAGGCCGAAGGAGCGTACGCCCGGGGTGTCGATGACCCAGCCGTCCCCGTCCGGCAGCGGCAGCGCGAGCGCCGAGGTGGTGGTGTGCCGGCCGCGGCCGGTCACCGCGTTGACCACGCCGGTCGCGCGCTGGCGGCCCTCGGCGACCAGCGAGTTCACCAGCGTGGTCTTGCCGACGCCCGAGTGGCCGACGAAGGCGGTGATCCGGCCGTTCAGGTGCTCGCGCACCCGGTCGGCCGCGTCACCCGTCGCCAGCTCCTCGCGGTTGGTGACCACGTAGTTCAGGCCGAAGGTCGAGTAGATCTCCAGGATCTTGTCCGCGGAGGTCAGGTCGGACTTCGTGAGCACCAGCAGCGGTTCCAGCCCGGCGTCGTACGCGGCCACCAGGCAGCGGTCGATCATCCGGGGGCGCGGCTCAGGATCGGCCAGCGCCGTCACGATGGCCAGCTGGTCGGCATTGGCGACGACGACGCGCTCGTACGGATCGTCGTCGTCGGCGGTGCGCCGCAGGACGGACTTGCGCTCCTCGATCCGCACGATGCGGGCGAGGGTGTCCTTCTTGCCGGACAGGTCACCGACGATCCAGACCCGGTCCCCGACCACCGCCGCCTTGCGGCCCAGCTCGCGGGCCTTCATCGCGTGCACCGGACGGTCCTCGACCAGGCAGGTGAGCCGGCCGCGGTCCACGGTCAGGACGAATCCCTCGGCCGCGTCCTCGTGCTTGGGGCGGATGCTCGTACGCGGCCGGTTGCCCTTGGGGTTGGGCCGCTGGCGGATGTCGTCCTCGTCGGTGTGCTTCCCGTACCTGCGCATGACGGGCCCTACGCTCCCACACCTGCCGGGGCCGCTTCGGCCCGCGCGAGCATGTCCGCCCACATCTTCGGGAAGTCCGGCAGGGTCTTCGCGGTCGTCGCCACGTTCTCGATGAGCACGCCCTCCACCGCCAGGCCGATCACCGCGCCGGCCGTGGCCATCCGGTGGTCGTCGTACGTGTGGAAGGTGCCGCCGTGCAGCGCGCGCGGCCGGATCCGCAGACCGTCCGCGGTCTCCGTGACATCCCCGCCGAGCCCGTTGATCTCCTTGGTGAGCGCCGCCAGCCGGTCCGTCTCGTGCAGCCGCAGGTGCGCGACCCCGCGCAGCACGGACTCCGAGTCCGCCAGCGCCGCGACCGCCGCGATGCCCGGGGTGAGCTCCCCGACCTCGCCCAGGTCCACGTCGATGCCGTGGATCTTGCCGGTGCCGGTGAAGACCAGGCCCGCGTCCGTCAGCTCGCAGGAGCCGCCCATCTCCGTGAAGATCCGGCGCAGCGCGTCACCGGGCTGCGTGGTGCGGCGCGGCCAGTCCGGGATGGTGACCGTGCCGCCGGTGATCAGGGCCGCCGCCAGGAAGGGCTGCGCGTTGGAGAGGTCCGGCTCCACGACCAGGTCGCGGCCGAGCAGGGCGCCGGGGGCGACCCGCCAGACGTTCTTCTCGCCGCCGGACTCGGGGGTGTCGACCTGGGCGCCCGCCGCGCGCAGCATCTCCACCGTCATCCGGATGTGCGGCATGGACGGCAGGTTGGTGCCCACGTGCCGGACCTCGACGCCCTGGTTGAAGCGCGGGGCGGAGAGCAGCAGTGCGGAGACGAACTGCGAGGAGTTGGTGGCGTCGATCTCCACGGTCCCGCCCTCCAGGGCCCCGCCGCCCTGGACGGTCAGCGGCAGCGCCCCGCGGCCGTCGTCGTCGATGCGGGCGCCGAGCGTGCGCAGCGCCGTGATGACCTGGCCGAGGGGGCGCTCGTAGGAGCGCGGGTCCCCGTCGAAGCGGATGTCGCCGGAGGCGAGGGTGGCGACGGGCGGCAGAAAGCGCATGACCGTGCCCGCGTTGCCGACGTCGACCGTGGCCGGGCCGTGCAGCGCGGCCGGGATGATCCGCCAGGCCTCGCCGACGGAGCCGGCCGAGCTGGAGGAGCTGGAGGAGACCGTCTCCTCGATGCCGACGCCCAGCGCGCGCAGCGCGTCGGACATCAGCTGGGAGTCGCGCGAACGCAGCGGGCGGCGCACCCAGCCCGGCTCGGAGGCGAGCGCGGCGAGGACGAGGGCGCGGTTGGTGACCGACTTGGACCCGGGCACGGTGACCGTGGCCTGGACGGCTGCGTCGGCGAGCGGGGCGGGCCAGAGGGCGGGGAGCGCGGGGGTCTCGGTCATGGCCCCCACTTTAATGGCTTCCCATGGCCCCAGATCTTGATCGCCGGGGGAGTCTCGGCGGGCGGACACCTGCCGGGACGGGGCGCGGCTCGGCGGGCGGCCGGCCGGCGGCCGCCGCCGGTCAGAGGGCCAGCAGCCAGCGGCCGCCGCCGATCAGCGAGCACAGTGCCACGACGTGGAAGAGCAGCAGCCACACCACCGGGTGCACATGGGTGAGCCGTCCGAGCTGGTCCGCGTCGGAGTCGGGCGCTCCGCCGTGCCGGCGCTTCGCCCCCAGCTCGAAGACCGGCCGGACGCCGCCGAGGAGCAGGAACCACACCACGGCGTACGCGAAGACCGCCTGCACCTCCTCCGGGGCCAGCCAGGAGACCAGCACGAAGGTGGCGCCGGTGAGCAGCACCGTCAGCAGCCCGTACGCGTTGCGGATCATCACCAGGACCGCCAGCAGCAGGGCGGTCGCCGCCCACAGCAGCAGGGTGATCCGGTGCGCCGAAAGCAGGGCCGCCCCGCCGAGACCGAGCAGGGAGGGCGCCGTGTAGCCGGCGGCGGCGGTGAGGACCATGCCGAGGCCGGTCGGCTTGCCGCGGCTGACGGTGACCCCGCTGGTGTCCGAGTGCAGCCGGATCCCGTCCAGGCTGCGGCCCGTCAGCAGCGCCAGCAGCCCGTGGCCGCCCTCGTGCGCGATGGTGATGGCGTTGCGCGACAGCCGCCACACCGGCCGCGGGCCCACCGCGACGAGCGCCGCCAGCCCGGTCGCGATCACCAGCCACTGGTCGGGCGCCGCCTGTATGCCGGTGAGCCGGTCCCACAGGCCGGCCGTGGTGCTGGTGTTCATGAGGTGGCGGACTCCTTGTCGTGGCGATCAGGGGGCACCTCCCAGCGTTAGCTGGGGGCGACATGGCAGTGTGGCAGCCATGTGCGGAAGGTATGCGGCCAGTCGTGGGCCGGAGGAGCTGGCCGAGGTCTTCGGGGTGGAGCGGTGGGAGCCGGAGGAGGTGCTGGCACCCGACTGGAACGTGGCTCCGACGAAGGAGGTCCACGTCGTCCTCGACCGTCCTCTGAAAGACGCGCCGAGCAGGCGTCCGGTTCGCCAGCTGAGGGTCCTGAAATGGGGACTGGTCCCGTCCTGGGCGCAGAACCCCGACGGCGCCGCCCGGATGATCAACGCCCGGTCCGAGACGATCGCCGAGAAGCCCTCCTTCCGCCGCCCCTTCGCGCAGCGCCGCTGCATCATCCCGGCGGACGGCTACTACGAGTGGGTCACCGCCCACGACGAGCGGCAGCTGGAGGTCGAGGGGAAGAAGAAGCGGGCGCGCAAGCAGCCCTACTTCGTCCTCCCCTCCGACGGCTCCGTCTTCGCCATGGCCGGGATATACGAGTTCTGGCGCGACCGGACCCTGCCCGACGAGCACCCGCTCGCCTGGTGGGCGACCTGCTCCGTGATCACCGCCGAGGCCGAGACCGGTCCGCTCGGCGTCGCCCCCGCCGAGGGCCCGCGCTCGCTCGCCGACATCCACCCCCGGATGCCGCTGATGCTCACCCCCGACCGGTGGGACGCCTGGCTGGACCCGGCGCGGACCGACCCCGACGAGCTGCAGGCCCTGCTGGCCCCGCCGCCCGGCGGGCTGATGCGCGCCTATCCGGTGTCCACGGCCGCCAGCAACGTCCGCAACAACGGCCCCGAACTGCTGGCGGAGCTGGAGGGTCCGGAGGAGGGCACGCTCTTCTGACGGCATGATCGGTCCATGAGCAGCACGCGCACCGAGCCCACCGAGACCATCGACACCCCGGCGGGCGAGGCCCGCATCACCTGGTACCCGGCCCCGGCGGGCAGGGCCCGCCTGGTGCTCGCCCTGGGGCACGGAGCCGGGGGCGGGATCGAGGCCCGGGACCTGCAGGCCCTGGCCGCCACCCTGCCCGCCCTGGGGATCACCGTGGCGCTGGCCGAGCAGCCCTGGCGGGTCGCCGGGAAGAAGGTCGCCGCCGCGCCCAAGGTGCTGGACGTCGGCTGGACCGGCCTGTGGCCCGCCTTCGCCGCGCCCGGTCTGCCCGTCGTCGCGGGCGGTCGCAGCGCCGGGGCCCGGGTGGCCTGCCGCACCGCCGCGGAGCTGGGCGCGGCCGGGGTGCTCGCGCTGGCCTTCCCGCTGCACCCGCCGGGCCGGCCGGAGCGGTCCCGGGCCGAGGAGCTGCTGGGCGCCGGGCTGCCGGTGCTGGTGGTCCAGGGCGGCCGCGACGCCTTCGGGCGGCCGGAGGAGTTCCCGGAGCGGGGAGCGCGCGGAGCCTCGTACGAGCTGGTGGAGGTGGAGGGCGGGGACCACGGCTTCGCGGTGCCGAAGCGGACCGGTCCCACCCAGGAGGAGGCCCTGGAGGTGATCACCGGGGCGGTGGCGGGATGGCTCGGGCGGCTTCCGGTGTGACCTTTGTCCCGGCTCCCGCGTGACTTCGGTCCGCAAACCGCGCCCGGCGGGGGAATGTGCCGCGGCGGCCTTCTGTTGTCCCGGATGTCGGTACGTAAGGGAAGACGTCGGAGGAGAGGCAACGCATGACCCAGGTCATCAGCCAGAACCGTCCGCAGGCCGCTGACCTGGACTGGACAGTGCTGCCCGCGCCCAAGCGCGGCACGGTTCGGGCGGCGGGCGACCGGGATGGTCGACTATTCTCCGATTCGAGCGGGTCCGCATTCGGAGTCGCCACGCAGTCGGAGGAGGTGGGTCCTGTCGCCGGGACCGACGAAGGCCACGCGGAGGAGACGACCCCGGAGCGCAACGCGCGCTTCGAGAGGGACGCCCTCGGCTACCTCGACCAGATGTACTCGGCCGCCCTGCGCATGACGCGCAATCCGGCCGACGCCGAGGACCTGGTCCAGGAGACGTACGCGAAGGCGTACGCGTCCTTCCACCAGTTCCGCGAGGGCACCAACCTGAAGGCGTGGCTGTACCGCATTCTGACCAACACCTTCATCAACTCCTACCGCAAGAAGCAGCGCGAACCCCAGCGCAGCGCGGCGGAGGAGATCGAGGACTGGCAGCTGGCGCGAGCCGAGTCGCACATGTCGACGGGACTGCGTTCCGCCGAGTCGCAGGCTCTCGATCACCTGCCCGATTCGGATGTGAAGGAAGCGCTCCAGGCCATTCCGGAGGAGTTCCGCATCGCGGTCTATCTTGCCGACGTAGAGGGCTTTGCGTACAAGGAGATCGCGGACATCATGGGTACACCCATCGGTACGGTCATGTCGCGACTGCACCGTGGCCGCCGTCAACTCCGTGGAATGCTTGAGGACTACGCCCGTGAGCGCGGGCTCGTCCCGGCCGGCGCGGGAGAGTCGAACGACCTGAAAGGCTCGGGCTCATGAGCTGCGGAGATGCGCACGAGACGGAGTGCTCCGAGGTCCTGGACCACCTTTATGAGTTCCTGGACCAGGAGATGCCCGACAGCGACTGCACGAAGTTCGAGGCGCACTTCGGCGAGTGCAATCCCTGTCTGGAGAAGTACGGCCTGGAACAGGCCGTGAAGAAGCTGGTCAAGCGCTGCTGCGGATCGGACGACGTACCGACCGACCTGCGGTCGAAGGTGATGGGACGGATCGAGCTGATCCGTTCGGGGCAGGCCGTGCCCGATCATGACATTACGGCCGCGCCTCCCGAGCCGGTTGTCGCCGTCGAGCCGATCCCGGGATCAGCGACGAGCTGAAAGCTGAAAATCGGCCAAGTTCGCCGATGAAGTAGTCCCCGATTGAACAATCTCGAACAGCCGCCCCCGGAAGGGCACTTCCTTCACTCGAAGGTGGTAATCCGGGGGCGTCCGCATGGCCCAATGCAAAAATGTGGCCCACCTCGCTCCCGGCCCCACTTATTCTCCCCATTCGGTACTGGTTTGATTCGTACCTGACTTGCACGGCTCAGGGGGAGGAGAGCGCCATGCGGGTACTTCCGCCGTTGGCGCGCGCCTACGTCCTGTGCGCCGCCCTCGCCGCCCTCGCGTGCGTCGCCCCGGCCTTCGTCCCGGGCCTCACCGGTTCCGCCGTCCCGTGGCCCTCCGTCGGCCTGCTCGCCGTGCTCTACCTCGGGTGCGAACTCGTCAAGGTCTGCCCGCTCATGGGCCACCGGGTCCCCGACGGGCTCGGCTCCTTCTTCCCGGTGGTGCTGGCCGCCGTGTTCCTCCTGCCGCCGGCCGCCGCCGCCCTCGTCGCCCTGCCCGGCGCGCTCGCCGGGACCGTGACGGCCCGGCCCGCCTGGGTGCGGCGCCTCTGGCACGGGGCGCAGCAGTCCATAGCCGCCTGGACCGCCGGGCAGGTCTACGGACTGCTGGGCGGGCCCCGGGCCCTGGGCACCGGCTCCTTCGGCGGGACCGGGCCGACGGGCCCGGACGGGGCCGCGGAGGCGGTGGGCGGGGCCGTGGGGCCCGCCGCCTGGGTCGCCGACTTCCCGTACGTGATGCTCCCCGCCGCCGCCGCGGCCGTCGCCTTCTGCCTGGTGCTGACCGCCCTCGACGGCCTCATCCTGGCCGCCGCCGAAGGCAGGCCCGCCGTCACCGCCTGGCGGGGGCTCGCCACCCGGTCCCTCGCCCCGCACTGCGTGCACGGCCTCGCCGGGCTGATGATGGCCGTCATGTGGCGCAGCCCCTACGGACTCCCGGCCGCGCTGCTCGTCATGCTGCCGATGTACATCTCCTGCTGGGTCTTCGCCCAGTACCACCGCGAGCGCGCCGCCCACCAGGCCACCATCCGGGCGCTGGTCCAGGCCGTCGACATCAAGGACCGCTACACGCGCGGCCACAGCGAGCGGGTCGGGCAGGCCTCGGCGATGATCGCCCGCGAGCTCGGCATGGGCGAGGAACGCCTCGAAGTCGTCCGCATCGCCGGGATCCTGCACGACGTGGGCAAGCTCGGCGTCCCGACCCGGCTGCTGCGCAAGGACGGACCGCTGACCCCCGAAGAGCGCAGGATCATCGAACTCCACCCCGAGTACGGACACGAGATGGTGCGCGGCATCGGCTTCCTGGGAGAGGCCCGCGCGGCGATCCTGCACCACCACGAGCGGGTGGACGGCTCCGGCTACCCCTACGGGCTGACCGGGGAACAGATCCCTGTGCTCGCCCGGGTCGTGGCGGTCGCCGACGCCTTCGACGCGATGACCTCGACCCGGTCCTACAGCCGGGCCCGGCCGGTGCCCGTGGCCCTGGCCGAGCTGGAGCGGTGCGCCGGGGCGCAGTTCGACCCGGACATGGTGCGGGCCCTGGTCGACGCGATCGGGCGGCAGGGCTGGCATCCGAAGGTGACCTCGGACGACGACCTCCAGGTGATCCCGTCCGGCGCGGCCGGTGCGCCCGCCGCCGATGGGTCCGCGGCCGGTCTGCCTGCCGCCGGTGTGCCCGTCGCCGGTCCGTCTGCCGCCGGTGTGCCCGCAGCCGGGGCTCAGGAGGCTGTACGGGAGCCCGTGCCCGCCGGTGCCGCGCTGACCGGGCTGCCCGCGCAGGCCGCGCCGCCGGGAGCCGCGCCCCAGGCCCGCGGGGCCGGGAGCCGGCTGCCCGCCGCCGCGGACCCGGCGGGGGACCCCTGCCACTGCGTACCCGGGCCCGCCCCCGCCGAGTCCGCGGCGGCGGGCGGGGAGGCGCCGGGAGTCCCGGGGCCCCCGTCCGCGCCCTCGGCGGGAGCCACGGCGTGAGGGGCTGGGCCGTCGGCGTCGTGCGCGGGGCCGCCTTCGCGCTGACCGCGGCCGCCCTCGGGCACACCGTGTGGAACGGCCTCATGGAGCCCGGCATCGCCCTCGCCTTCGGCACCCTGATCACCATCGGCGAGCTCGCCCGCCGGGACAGCGGCGACGCCGCCCGTCAGCAGCCCGCGCCGCTCGGATCCGCGGGGGCGCTCGCGTACGCCCTGCTCGGGCAGAACGCCGGAGCCCCCACCCACCACGGGGTCCTGCAGATCGTCGCCGTGGTGGTCACCGCCGCGCTCCTCGGGATCGTCCCGCACATCGCCCGGGGCCGCGGCCCCGCCCTCGACCACCTGGCCCGCCGGGTCCTCACCGTCACCTTCGCCGCCGTCTGCTTCCAGCCGCTCTACAACTCCGGGCAGCTGGAGCACTGGGTCGGCCAGGGCCCGTACCTCGTGGTCTTCCTGGTCCTCCTCCTCGGGCTCACGGCCCTGTGCGACGCCGTCCTCGGCGCCGCCCTCGCCGGGGCCCGGACCGGCTGGCCGTTCGCCCCGCTGCTCCGCGACGAGCTCCGCGCCCAGCTGGGCATCGGCTCCGCGATCTGCGCCACGGGCGTGGTGATGGCCCTCGGGGTCGCCGTCGCCGGACTGTGGGCGGTGCCCGTCTTCAGCGTGCCGCTGCTCCTGACCCAGATGTCCTTCCACCGGATCACCGCCATCCGCACCACCTACCGCCAGACCATCACCTCCCTCGCCCGCGCCACCGAGATCGCCGGCTACACCCGGCCCGGCCACTCCCGCCGGGTCGCCGCGCTCAGCGTCGCCGTGGGCCGGGAGCTGGGCCTCTCGGAGCGGGAGCTCACGGTGCTGGAGTACGCCGCCCTCATGCACGACATCGGGCAGCTCTCCCTCGTCGACCCGGTCCCGGCCGGGGCCACCGCCGAGCTGCCCGAGGCCGAGGCCCGCCGGATCGCCGGGCTCGGCGGGGAGGTGGCCCGCCAGACGGGGGTCCCGGCCGAGGTCGCGGTGGTGGTGGAGCTGCAGGCGGACCCGTACCGCGACCAGCCCGTCGCCGCCCGGATCGTGCGCGCGGTCAACGCGTACGACGATCTCGCCGGCGGTGCCCGTCACCCGGGCGGCTCATTGGAGGCCCTGGAACGGCTGCGGCTGGGGACCGGGCGCGACTACCAGCCGGAAGTCGTGGAGTGTCTCGCCAGGGTGCTCGCCCGGGGCGGACGTGCCAGAGTCGTACCCGTCCCGCCTGGGTAACCCATGGGTAATGAGCGGCCGTCCGAGTGGGCATGGTTGGATGCCAGTGAGAGTGTTCGCAGCAGGATTGTTCGCAGCAGGCGTGTCCCGAGCAAGAGTGTCCGGCAGGCGGGAATCGTGAGGATCTTCGGGAAGGTACGGCATCGGCCCTCCGCCTCGTGGCGGCAGGCCACCGACCGCGCGTTCACGCTGATCGGCGACGGTCGGTACGAGGACGCGGGCGCGCTCCTGACCAGAGCCGCGGACCTCGAACCCTGGCTGTCCGAGTCCTGGTTCAACCTGGCGCTGCTCCACAAGTTCCGCCACGACTGGGAGCAGGCGCGGGCCGCCGGGCTGCGCGCCGTGGCCCTGCTCGACCGGGAGACCGGCGCCCCGGACTGGTGGAACGTCGGCATCGCCGCGACCGCGCTCCAGGACTGGCCGCTGGCCCGCCGGGCCTGGCAGGCGTACGGGCTCAAGGTGCCCGGAGACCCGCACGCCGCGAGCGGGAGCGGCCAGGCTCACGGCGAGCCCGTCGGCATGGAGCTCGGGAGCGCGGCCGTGCGGCTGTCGCCCGAGGGCGAGGCCGAGGTGGTCTGGGGACGCCGGCTGGACCCGGCCCGCATGGAGGTCCTGTCGATCCCGCTGCCCTCCTCGGGGCGCCGCTGGGGCGAGGTGGTCCTGCACGACGGGGTCCCGCACGGCGAGCGCGTCACCGCGGCCGGGCCCTCGTACCCCGTCTTCGACGAGATCGAGCTGTGGGCGCCCTCCCCGGTGCCGACCTGGGTGGTGCTCCTGGAGGCGGCCACCGAGGCGGACCGCAACGCCCTGGAGCAGCTGGCCTCCGACGCGGGCTTCGCCGCCGAGGACTGGTCCTCCTCGGTGCGGCTGCTGTGCCGGACCTGTTCGGAGAGCGCGATGCCGAGCGGCGAGGGGGATGGGGAGCACCTGGACCCGCACGACCACAGCGAACCGGGCCATCCCGGCCCGCTGGGCCACCGTACGGCCGGGTCCGGATCCCTGTGGGTGCCGGAGCGGGAGTGCGGGATCGCGGCGCCGGCGGGGCTGGTGCGCGGGCTGCTCGACGGGTGGGTCGCGGACAGTCCGGACACCCGGGAGTGGCGGGATCTCGAAGAGGTCTGCTGAGCCGGGGCCGTAGGCTGTACCGGCACATCGGTGACTGGTGGACTTACGGAAGGCGTACGGCGGACATGGCGCAGCAGGAGAACGACGTTGTCGAGGTCGAGGTTGTGAACGACGGGTACGTCGTCGACACCGAGGACTGTGAGGCGCGCGAGCTCGCCCACCGCGAGCGCGGTACGGCCCGCCCCATCACGGTGGTCGGCAACCCGGTCCTGCACCGGGAGTGCAAGGACGTCACCGAGTTCGGCGACGAGCTGGCGCAGCTGATCGACGACATGTTCGCCAGCCAGAAGGCCGCCGAGGGCGTGGGTCTCGCCGCGAACCAGATCGGCGTCGACGCCAAGGTCTTCGTCTACGACTGCCCGGACGACGACGGGAACCGCCACACGGGCGTGGTGATCAACCCGAAGCTCGTCGAGCTGCCGGCCGCCTCCCGGATCCTGGACGACTCGAACGAGGGCTGCCTGTCGGTCCCGACCGCCTACGCCTCGCTGGCCCGCCCGGACTACGCCGAGGTGACCGGCCAGGACGCGCAGGGCAACCCGATCAAGGTCCGCGGCACCGGTTACTTCGCGCGCTGCCTGCAGCACGAGACCGACCACCTGTACGGCTCGCTGTACATCGACCGGCTCTCGAAGCGGGACCGCAAGGACGCCCTGCGGCAGATGGAAGAGGGCACCCCGCGCTACGCGACGGTCCCGAACGCGTAGCCGTCCGTTCCCGTACGCGAAATACGAGAAGTACGCGGAAGGCGCCCCGCTCCGGGTCAGGAGCGGGGCGCCTTCCGTATGGAGCGGCGGGGCACTAGTCCCAGCCGAGGTCGCTCCGGTTCGTCATGGGATCCCCCTGTCGTGTGTGCGAACGGGCAAATCCTATCGAGAATGATCAAGGTCGGGGAGCCCGGGCCCACATGCCGGTCAACTCGCCGTCCGCCTGAGGGCCGGTCGTCAGGCGGCGGAGGGGCCCCGGAAGGTGCGCCGGAAGGCGTTCGGGGTGGTGTTCAGGGTCCGCAGGAAGTGGTGGCGCAGGGCGGCCGCGGTACCGAAGCCGCAGCGGCCCGCGATCGCGTCCACCGTCTCGTCGGTGGCCTCCAGCAGCTCCTGCGCCAGCAGGACCCGCTGGCGCAGCACCCACTGGTACGGGGTGGTCCCGGTCTCCTGGAGGAAGCGGCGGGCGAAGGTCCGCGCCGACATGTGGGCCCGCTCCGCGAGCTGCTCGACCGTGATCTCCTCCTCCAGGTGGCGGGCCATCCAGCCGATCACCCCGCCCACCGTGTCGCAGGAGGTGCGGGGCAGCGGGCGCTGGATGTACTGCGCCTGCCCGCCGTCGCGGTGCGGCGGTACGACCATCCGCCGGGCGATGGTGTTGGCCACTTCGGCGCCCTGCGCCTGCCGGACCACGTGCAGGCACGCGTCGATCCCGGAGGCGGTGCCGGCCGAGGTGATCACCTGGCCCTCGTCCACGTAGAGCACGTCCGGGTCGACCCGGGCCCGCGGGAAGCGCCGGGCCAGCGTCGGGGCGTGCATCCAGTGCGTGGTGCAGCGCCGGTCGTCCAGCAGCCCGGCCGCGCCCAGCATGAAGGCACCGCTGCACACGCTCAGCACCCGCGCGCCCCGCTCCACGCCCCGGCGCAGGGCCTCCAGCATCGGCTCCGGGTAGTCGCGGACGGGGGCCTGGCGGTCGGCGGGCAGGCAGATCAGGTCCGCCTCCTCCAGCCGCTCGGGGCCGTGGGGGAGGGTGAGGCTGTAGTGGCCGTCCCCGACGGTGATCGGGTTCTCCTCCATCGCGCAGACGGCGAAATCGTAGGTCGGCAGGCCCATGGCACTGCGGTCGACCCCGAACACCTCGCAGAAGATGCCCATCTCGAAGGGGGTGACCCCGTTCACGACGGCCACGGCCACGTTGGTGAGGGAGGAAGGCGTCAGCATGCCCCCAGTGTGGCAGTAATTCGTTCTTTCATGTCAGTCCTGCCACTGTCCGGTTTCGGCCGACCTGGCGAGAGTGGACCCATGAGCACATTCCTCGATTACCTCGTCGTCCTGGCCGTAGCCGCCCTCCTCCTGGGCCCCGCGCTCTACGGGGCCGCGCGCGAGCGCCGCCTCGACCGGCAGATCCGCGCGGCCCGGCAGCGCGGTCAGCCGAGGGCCGGATCCCGGTCCGAGGTCACGGTCCACCCGGTCGCCCTGGCCCTGGCACGGTGGCGGCCCGTGAACAGCAGCCCCACCGCCGCCACGAGGGAGCACGCCGACAGCGAGCACAGCACCCAGGACAGCGGATGGGTGGACGGGGTCAGCAGGGGCGGCAGCAGCAGGGCGAACGCCGCGAACAGGGCGGCGAGCCACGGCACGTGGGAGCCGGCCGCCACGGGGGTGCGCGGCGGTACGGGCCGTACCCGGCGGGTGGGATCCGGCTGCACCGCACGGTCCGCGAGCGCGGCCTCGAAGGTGTCGCGGTCGAGCGAGAGCCAGAGCGCCTCGCCGTCGTCGGCGACGAACACGACGGGCTGAGCGGCGCCGAGCAGCCGCCAGCGCGCGGCGCCGCACAGCCAGCCGGGCCGCCCGGCGAACTCGGCGGCGAGTGCGGGCAAGGAGTCGTCCACATCGGCGTGGCCGGTGCGGGCCTCGATCCGGGTGCCGTCCGCGAGCGTGAGGCCCAGCCAGGACTTCGACCTCGTGCCCAGGGTCCCCGCGCGCCGGCCGAGGACGGTGGTGTCCGTGCGCAGGGCGGCGGTGACCTCGGCGCGGACGGCGGGCAGGGCGCCGCCGGCGCGCGCGTCCTCGCGCAGCACCCGCAGGGGGCCGGTCAGGGCGAACACCCGCACCAGGCCGAGGCCCAGGAGGGGCAGCAGGGCGAGGACCGGGAGCATGAGGAGGAAAGCGCCGCTCTCCGGGGTGCGGGGACCCCACAGGGAGGATCCGTCGGTGCCGAGCCGTGCGGTGTCCGACTCCTCGTCGATGTACCCGCCCAGCCCCGGCCTGCCGGGGACGTGGAGGACCCGGACGTGGTCGCCCTTCTCCGAGGCGAAGGGGCCGAGCCGGGCTCCGTCGACGCGCAGCGGCTCGGTGCCGTGGATCCCCGGCACCTCGACCGTGATGTCACCGGTGTGCCGCGGGTAGGTGGAGCCACTGCGGCGGCCCGTCCACTCGCCCGTCTTCCGCAGGGCGTGCACGTCCGTGATGCGTACCTCGTCGACGACGGCCCCCGCGTCCTGCAGGGCCGCGATCCGGCGGGCGTCGGCCGCATCGGGCTGCAGGGCCAGATCGGCGAGGACCACCGGGGCGGAGAAGAGGAACCAGACGAGGACGAACGGCCGGAGCAGCCCGATCCGCCGCCACCGCAGCCGCCCGGGCGGCGCCGGAACCGGTCCCGCGGCGGCCGCCTGCGCGGTCGGCGCGGACCGGGCCGGCCGGAGCCGGCCCGCCAGCCAGGCGGTGGCGCACAGGAACGCCGCCGCCCCCGGTATGACGACGTCCCAGCGGGGCACGAGCATCCCCGGTCTGACGACGAAGGCGTAGATCGCCACCTGCGCCAGAAGCAGTGCGGCCCCGCCCGAGAACCTGGTGAACCAGGTGGATCTTCCCATGGGCGGGGACGCTAGCAAGCCGGACGGAGGCCTAGAAGTCCTCGTCCAGGTCGACCGTGCCCTCGACCGCGACCTGGTAGGCCGACGGGCGGCGCTCGAAGAAGTTCGTCAGCTCCTGGACGCCCTGGAGCTCCATGAAGGTGAACGGGTTCTGCGAGCCGTACACGGGCGGGAAGCCCAGGCGGACCAGGCGCTGGTCCGCGACGCACTCCAGGTACTCGCGCATCGACTCGGTGTTCATGCCGGGCAGGCCGTCACCGCACAGGTCGCGGCCGAACTGCAGCTCCGCCTCCACGGCCTCCTTCAGCATGTCGGTGACCTGCTGCTGGAGGGCGTCGTCGAAGAGCTCCGGCTCCTCCTTGCGGACCGTGTCCACGACCTCGAACGCGAAGTTCATGTGCATGGTCTCGTCGCGGAACACCCAGTTGGTTCCCGTCGCCAGGCCGTGCAGCAGGCCGCGCGAGCGGAACCAGTAGACGTAGGCGAAGGCGCCGTAGAAGAACAGGCCCTCGATGCACGCCGCGAAGCAGATCAGGTTCAGCAGGAAGCGGCGGCGGTCGGCGGCCGTCTCCAGGCGGTCGATCTTCTCGACCGAGTCCATCCAGCGGAAGCAGAACTGCGCCTTCTCGCGGATCGACGGGATCTCCTCGACCGCGTCGAAGGCGGCCGCGCGGTCGTCCGGGTCGGGCAGGTAGGTGTCGAGCAGCGTCAGGTAGAACTGGACGTGCACGGCCTCCTCGAAGAGCTGGCGCGACAGGTACAGGCGCGCCTCCGGGGAGTTGATGTGCTTGTACAGGGTCAGCACGAGGTTGTTCGAGACGATCGAGTCGCCCGTCGCGAAGAAGGCGACCAGCCGGCCGACCATGTGCTGCTCGGCGGGGGTCAGCTTCGCGAGGTCGGCGACGTCCGAGTGGAGGTCGACCTCCTCCACGGTCCAGGTGTTCTTGATCGCGTCCCGGTAGCGCTCGTAGAAGTCCGGGTAGCGCATGGGGCGGAGGGTGAGTTCGAAGCCCGGGTCGAGCAGGTTCTTGTTCGTGGAGCTCATTACTGGCAGGCCTCGCAGGACTCGGGGTTTTCAAGGGAGCAGGCCAGCGCGTCGGCGTCGACGGCCTGCGGGAGCGGGGTGGCGGCCGCCGGGACCGTGCTGCCGGAGGCGGCGCGGGCGATCTTCGTCGCGGGGCGGGAGCGCAGGTAGTACGTGGTCTTCAGGCCCTGCTTCCAGGCGTACGCGTACATCGAGCTGAGCTTGCCGATGGTGGGCGTCTCCAGGAACAGGTTCAGCGACTGCGACTGGTCGAGGAAGGGGGTGCGCGCCGCCGCCATGTCGATCAGTCCGCGCTGCGGGATCTCCCACGCCGTGCGGTACAGCTCGCGCACCTCCGCCGGGATCCAGCCGAAGCCCTGGACCGAGCCGGAGGACTCGCGCAGCGCCTCGCGGGTCTGGGCGTCCCAGACGCCGAGCCGCTTGAGCTCCTGCACCAGGTAGCCGTTGACCTGGAGGAACTCACCGCTCAGGGTCTCGCGCTTGAACAGGTTGGAGACCTGCGGCTCGATGCACTCGTACACGCCCGCGATGGAGGCGATCGTGGCGGTGGGGGCGATGGCGAGGAGCAGCGAGTTGCGCATGCCGGACTTCGCGACCCGGGCGCGCAGCGCGTCCCAGCGCTCGGGCCAGTTCAGCTCGACCTCGTAGTGGTCGGGGTGCAGGACCCCGCGGGCGGTGCGGGTCTGCTCCCACGCGGGCAGCGGGCCGCTGCGCTCGGCCAGGTCGCAGGAGGCCTCGTACGCCGCGAGCATGATGCGCTCGGACAGCTTCGTGGACAGGGCCTTCGCCTCGGCGGAGTCGAAGGGCAGCTTCAGCTGGAAGAAGACGTCCTGGAGGCCCATCGCGCCCAGGCCCACCGGGCGCCAGCGGGCGTTGGAGCGGCCGGCCTGCTCGGTCGGGTAGAAGTTGATGTCCACGACGCGGTCGAGGAAGGTGACCGCGGTGCGGACGGTCTCGTCCAGGCGCTCCCAGTCGATCTCACCGTTCACGACGAAGGCGCCGAGGTTGACCGAGCCGAGGTTGCAGACTGCGGTCTCGCCGTCGTTGGTGACCTCGATGATCTCGGTGCAGAGGTTCGAGGAGTGGACGACCGTGCCCGGTTCGGCGGTCTGGTTCGCCGTGCGGTTGGAGGCGTCCTTGAAGGTCATCCAGCCCTGGCCGGTCTGAGCGAGGGTGCGCATCATCCGGCCGTACAGGTCGCGGGCGGGCATGGTCTTGCGGGCCAGGCCAGACTCCTCGGCCTTGCGGTAGGCGGCGTCGAAGTCGTCGCCCCACAGGTCGACCAGCTCGGGGACGTCGGCCGGGGAGAACAGCGACCAGTCGGCGTCGGAGTTCACGCGGCGCATGAACTCGTCCGGCACCCAGTGCGCCAGGTTCAGGTTGTGCGTGCGGCGCTGGTCCTCGCCGGTGTTGTCGCGGAGCTCCAGGAACTCCTCGATGTCCGCGTGCCAGGTCTCCAGGTAGACCGCGGCGGCGCCCTTGCGGCGGCCGCCCTGGTTCACGGCGGCCACGGAGGCGTCCAGCGTCTTCAGGAACGGCACGATGCCGTTGGAGTGGCCGTTGGTGCCGCGGATCAGCGAACCGCGGGCGCGGACCCGGGAGTACGAGAGGCCGATGCCGCCGGCGTGCTTGGAGAGGCGCGCGACCTGGTGGTAACGGTCGTAGATCGAGTCCAGCTCGTCCAGCGGGGAGTCCAGCAGGTAGCAGGAGGACATCTGCGGGTGCCGGGTGCCGGAGTTGAAGAGGGTGGGGGAGGAGGGCAGGTAGTCGAGGCGGCTCATCAGCCGGTACAGCGAGGCCACTTCCTCGACGGCCTGGGCGGACTCGTTCTCGGCGAGGCCGCAGGCCACGCGCAGCATGAAGAACTGCGGGGTCTCGATGACCTGCCGGGTGATCGGGTGCCGCAGCAGGTAGCGGCTGTGCAGGGTGCGCAGGCCGAAGAAGCCGAAGCGGTCGTCGGCGCCCTCGGCGAGCGCGTGCCCGACCAGCGCGTCGAGCCGGCTCGCGTGCAGGCGGACGAAGTCGGCGGTGCGGTCGGCGATCAGGCCCTCGCGGTGGCCGACGGCGACGGACTCGGAGAAGGAGGCGGAGCCCTGGCCGGCGGCCTCGTCGCGGACGGCCAGCGTCAGCAGACGGGCGGCGAGCCGGGAGTACGCCGGGTCCTCGGAGATCAGCCCGGCGGCCGCCTCGGTGGCGAGCGTACGCAGCTCCGCCTCGTCGGCGGCGGCGCTGCGGCCGCGCAGCGCGGCGGCGGCCACCCGGCCGGGGTCGGTGTCGGGCAGGTCGGCGGTCAGCTCGGTGAGCGTGCGCAGCAGCGCGGCCCCCGGACCCTCATAGGCGGACGGGTCGGACTCGGCGCGCGGTGCGGAAGGCGCGATGGTCACGGGGGGAGCTCTCCCTCGCTCGGCTCCGGGAACACCGTTGGTGCGGGGCGCGAGGGGGCGCACGTGGGGGGCGCGCGGGCCTGGCAGGGCCGTACGCATGCGCCACGTGGCGTCCACCGGCCCAACCGCGAGGCCCGGACGTGTCTGCACCCGGTTCGGTCGAGCCGGGCGCACTGTCGGCAGGTCCTCGGACTTGCGGATGCACCGAGCGAGTCGGTGCATTTCATACCGTTGCGGGACAGTTCCGGATTCTCACCGGATTCCCCTGCGACGACAGCGAGCACGAGCATACATGTGGGGGCCGGTGCTTGCGTTAGCCCCCACATGTTGTGTCGCTCCCCGGGACGGTCCGTGACTACAGCTCCAGGCGGTACGTGAGCAGCGGCAGCCCCGGAACCGGGTACCAGTCCCGCTCCGGCGTCCGTACGAAGCCCAGCCGGTCGTAGATCCGGTGCGCCCCGAGCATCTTCTCCGTGGTCGACAGCACCAGGTGGCTCACGCCCTCCAGCTCCCGGGCGCGGCTCACGCAGGCCCGTACGAGCGCCTCGCCCGCGCCGCGTCCGCGCGCCGCCTGGGAGACGGCCAGCATCCGGAACTCCGCCTCGCCGGGGCCCGCGATATCGCAGAGCGGGCTGCCGGGAGGGGCGAAGGTCACACCGCCGAGCAGCGTGCCCTCGTACTCCGCGACGAGCACCTCGCCGTCGGGGGCCCGGCCGGCGACATCGCGCAGCCGGCCGAGGTAGGGGTCGTCCTCGGCGAAGTCGAGCAGTCCGTCGTCGAGGTAGGCCCGCGCGGTGATCTCGCCCAGCTCTTCGTATTCGGCGGCGGTCGCCGTCCTGATGATGATGTCCATGGGACCGAGTGTGCGACAGGGCGGGAGCGGAGCGGGAAAAAGGGGCCGCCGCGTCCCGTCGGGTGGACGGAGACGCGGCGGCCCCTTGCGGCGCAGCGGTTCAGCAGCAGCGGAACCCTTCGCGCGGGTCGCCCTCGCGGGCGTCCGTACGGGCCCGTTCGAAGGCCCGGCGCGACTGGACCACGGCGTCCGGGTCGTGCGTACGGGCGTGGGCGACGTAGCGGTCGTAGGCCGCCTCGCCCGAGAACTCCCGTACGAAGAACCGGGCCCGGCCCAGCACGTGGCGCAGCCGCGTCACGCCGGTTCCTTCACGGAGTCCTTCACGAGACCCCCGCCCGAGTCGAGGCCGGCGGCGGCGAGTTCCGCCCGCTCCTCGGCGGTGGCGATCAGCCCGGCCGGGGCGACGAGCTTGGACTCGGTCCACGGGACCTCGACGAGCTTGACGGTCTCCGGCTTGCGGATGGCCTTGAAGCAGGTCCGGGCCGCGTCCACCAGCACGATGATGATCAGCAGGGCGAAGAACACCGACAGGACCCCGTCCACCGTGGCGTTGGTGACCACGGTGTGCATCTCGTCCATGTTCTTGGCGGGCTTGAGGACCTTGCCCGCGTCGATGCCGTCCTGGTAGAGGTCCCGCTGCGCGAAGAAGCCGATCTTCGGGTTGTCGGAGAAGATCTTCTGGTAGCTGGCGGTGAGCGTGACGGCCAGGTCCCAGGCGAGCGGAACGCCCGTCACCCAGGCCCACTTGAGCCGGCCGGACTTGATCAGCAGGGTGGTGCAGACGGACAGGGCGACCGCCGCGAGCAGCTGGTTCGCGATGCCGAACAGCGGGAAGAGCTGGTTGATGCCGCCCAGCGGGTCCTTGACGCCGACCCACAGGAAGTAGCCCCAGCCGCCGACGACGACCGCGCTGGCGAACCAGACGCCCGGCTTCCAGCTGACGTCCTTGAAGGACTTGTGCACGTTGCCGAGGGTGTCCTGCAGCATGAAGCGGCCCACGCGGGTGCCCGCGTCCACCGTCGTCAGGATGAACAGGGCCTCGAACATGATCGCGAAGTGGTACCAGAACGCCTTCATCGAGGCGCCGCCGATCACGGCCGAGAAGATCTCCGACATTCCGAGTGCGAAGGTCGGCGCGCCACCCGTACGGGAGAGCAGGCTGGTCTCCTCCACCTCGGCCGCTGCCCGGGCGAGGGCGTCGGGGGAGATGGCGAAGCCGAAGTTCGTCACGGCCTGCGAGGCCGTCTCGACGGTGGCCCCGACGACGCCGCCGGGGGAGTTGATGGCGAAGTACAGGCCCGGGTCGATGATGCAGGCCGTGATGATCGCCATGACGGCGACGAAGGACTCGGTCAGCATCGCGCCGTAGCCGATGACCCTGACCTGCGTCTCCTTCTGGATCATCTTCGGGGTGGTGCCCGAGGAGACCAGGGAGTGGAAGCCGGACAGGGCTCCGCAGGCGATGGTGATGAAGACGAACGGGAACATCGAGCCGGCGAAGACCGGGCCGTCACCGCGCGAGGCGAAGTCGGTGATCGCGGGCATCTTCAGCGTCGGCATGGCGATGACCACGCCCAGGGCCAGCAGCCCGATGGTGCCCACCTTCATGAAGGTGGAGAGGTAGTCGCGCGGGGCGAGCAGCATCCACACCGGCAGGACGGACGCCACGAAGCCGTAGGCGATCATCCAGAGGACCAGCGTCTCCTTCTCCAGGGTGAAGGTGCCCGCCAGCGAGGACTCGGCGACCCAGCCGCCCGCGACGATGGCGAGCAGCAGCAGCGCGACACCGAGGACGGAGACCTCGGTGACCCGGCCCGGGCGCAGGACGCGCAGGTAGAACCCCATGAAGAGGGCGATCGGGATGGTCATGCCGATGGAGAAGACGCCCCACGGGGAGTGCGCCAGCGCGTTGACGATCACCAGGGCCAGCACGGCCAGGAGGATGATCATGATGGCGAAGACGCCGACCAGCGCGGCGGCGCCGCCGACCGGGCCGATCTCGTCCCGGGCCATCTGGCCGAGCGAACGGCCGTTGCGCCGGGTGGAGAAGAAGAGCGTGACCATGTCCTGGACGGCGCCCGCGAAGATCACGCCCACGACGATCCAGATGGTGCCGGGCAGGTAGCCCATCTGCGAGGCGAGTACGGGACCCACGAGCGGTCCGGCGCCGGCGATGGCGGCGAAGTGGTGGCCGAAGAGCACGCGCCGGTCGGTCGGGTGGAAGTCGACACCGTTGTCAAGGCGTTCGGCGGGGGTGGCGCGGGTCTTGTCCACCTTCAGTACGCGGTGCGCGACGAAGCGCGCGTAGAAGCGGTAGCCGATCGCGTACGAGCCCAGGGCGGCGGCGAGCAGCCAGGCGGCCGAGATCTCCTCGCCGCGCGAGAGCGCCAGCACGCCCCAGCCGATGGCCCCCACGAGTCCGACGAGCACCCAGACGGCCACGGACTTGGGGGACATTCCCGATGTGCCCCCTGATGGAGAAGGCGAGTCCGGCGTGGTGCCCGGACTCGCCGCGTTCCCTGCCGACCCCGTTGCTGTCGGCTGTGCCGCTTCCGGCACTGGTTCCGTCATGATCCTTCGTCCCCTCGTTGATCATCTGCGTAAGCGCAGGGAATCTACGGGGGACCGCCCGCTGGGCGTAAGCCCCCGTCCGTATAGCGGAACGAGAGTCAACTACGAATCAGAGGGCGGGACGCTGGAGTCGGGCGACGAACTTGTAACGATCGCCGCGGTACACGGAACGCACCCACTCGACGGGCTCCCCGTCGGCGTCCAGCGAATGGCGGGAAAGCATCAGCATCGGCAGTCCGACGTCGGTGCCGAGCAGTCCGGCCTCCCGCGGGGTGGCCAGCGAGGTCTCGATGGTCTCCTCCGCTTCGGCGAGGCGCACGTCGTACACCTCGGCGAGGGCGGTGTAGAGGGAGGTGTACTTGACCAGCGAACGGCGCAGCGCGGGGAAGCGCTTGGCCGACAGGTGCGTGGTCTCGATGGCCATCGGCTCGCCGCTGGCCAGGCGGAGGCGTTCGATGCGCAGGACCCGGCCGCCCGTGGCGATCTTGAGGAGGCCGGCGAGGGTGTCGTCGGCGGTCACGTAGCCGATGTCCAGGAGCTGGGAGGTGGGTTCCAGCCCCTGGGCCCGCATGTCCTCGGTGTACGACGAGAGTTGGAGCGGCTGGGAGACCTTCGGCTTGGCGACGAAGGTTCCTTTGCCCTGAATCCGTTCCAGCCGCCCCTCGACGACGAGCTCCTGGAGGGCCTGGCGCACCGTGGTGCGCGAGGTGTCGAATTCGGCCGCGAGCGTGCGCTCGGGCGGCACCGGGGTGCCGGGTGGAAGGGTTTCGGTCATATCGAGCAAGTGGCGCTTGAGCCGGTAGTACTTGGGCACGCGTGCCGTGCGGGTGGCCGCCCCGCTGTCCGGCTCCGTGATCGCCCCTTCGGTGGCCATCGCCGCCCGCCTTCCCGACTCCAGTTTCGTTGCCGTCACCGGCTCCTCCGATATGTGCGGTCACATCGTGACACGGGAGGGAGGGCGGGCCTCCTCCCTCCCCCAGGTGTCGGTCCGATAACGGACCGAGCACCCGCTCATTAGACCCTTGACACCCCTAAAGGTCTAGGCCAAGCTCCAGCTACTGGTCTACACCAATATGGATCAGATCCCGGCCCCACGGGCAGTACTTGGTGCTTTTTGAGTCACCGCGGCGGGCAAGGGAAGTTGCAGGCAGCATCCCTGAGGAGGGTGGCGTGAAGCGCAAGCTCATCGTGGCGGTCAGTGTCGTGGGCATGATGGCCGGAGTCGCAGCGTGCGGCAACGGTGACGACGGCAAGGCCAAGGCCGAGGCGGGCCCCAAGGAGATCACCGTCTGGGTGATGGACGGCTCCGCGCCGAAGGCCTGGATCGACGCGGTCAACGCCGAGTTCTCGGCCAAGCACCCCGGTGTCACGGTCAAGGTCGAGACGCAGCAGTGGAAGGGCATCCAGGAGAAGGTCACGACGGCCCTCTCCGAGAACACCCCGCCGGACGTCCTGGAGCTCGGCAACACCCAGACCGCGGGTTACGCGGTCACCGGTGGCCTCGCCGACCTGACCAAGGACAAGGCGAAGCTCGGCGCGGACGCCTGGGCGAAGGGCATGCTGGCTTCGGCCGAGATCGACGGCAAGCTCTACTCGGCTCCGTGGTACGCGGCCAACCGCGTCGTCGTCTACGACAAGAAGGCCTACGCGAAGGCCGGCGTCACCCCGCCGACCACCCGCGAGGAGTGGGTCGCCGGTCTGGAGAAGCTGAAGGCGGCCGACCCGGCCTCGCAGCCGATCTACCTGCCCGGCCAGAGCTGGTACGTCCTCGCGGGCTTCATCTGGGACGAGGGCGGCGACCTCGCCGTCAAGGACGGCGCCAAGTGGAAGGGCGGCCTCGCCACCCCCCAGGCCGCCTCCGCGATCGACTTCTACAAGAAGCTCCAGTCCTTCTCCACCGCCCCGAAGGACAAGGACGAGGCGACCCCGCAGCAGTCCACCGACATCGTTCCCAAGGGCGGCGTCTCGTCCTGGATCGGTCTCGGCTGGGAGGCCGGCGGCGCGGAGAAGGCGCTGAAGGACGCGGGCAAGGAAGCCGACTTCGGTTACTTCCCGATCCCGGGCAAGACCGCCGACAAGCCGGGCACCGTGTTCCTCGGTGGCTCGAACCTGGCGATCGCCGAGCGCTCCAAGAACAAGGAGCTCGCCAAGGAGTGGCTGGCCCTCGCCGCAGGCAAGGACCAGATGACCAAGTACGCCGCCGAGACCAAGGGTGCGCTGCTCCCGAACCAGGTGGGCGCGAACTTCGCCCCGCCGGCGGGCTCCTTCGCCGAGGCCATGGCCAAGGCCGGCGCCAACGGCAAGATCACCCCGGTGACCGCGGGCTGGGCGAACGTCGAGACCGAGCCGAACCCGATCAAGGACTTCATGACCAAGGTCCTCAACGGCACCGACCCGGCCAAGGCCGGCGCGGACGCCGACGCCGAGATCGCGAAGCGCATCAACCAGTAGTACCGGGCACCACCTGAAGTACCTGCACTACCCGCAGTACCAGTAGTGATCGCACCGGGGGGTGCGGCGGGCGCCCTGAGCGCCCGCCGCGCCCCCGGTCGCGCATTGACACAAGTAAGCGCCGCCTGCTCCGAGCGGGGAAGCGGGTCCGGGTCGCCACAGTCAACCGCGAGGAAGCCAGACATGACCGTGCACTCCCAGGGAGCGGCGACCTCCGCTCCACAGGACGCACCACAGAAGTCCGTACGGGTGGCCGAGACGCCGCCGCCCGCCGGAGCCAAGGGAACGTCCACGTCTCCTCGCAGGGGCAGAAAGTCGCTCCCTGAAGGGTGGTGGCCCTACCTCCTGGTCGGGCCGGCCGTGCTCAGCATGGCGGGCCTGCTGCTGTATCCGCTGGTCAAGAACATCATCCTGTCGTTCCAGAAGGTCGACAAGATCGAGTTCATCCAGCGGAAGTCGCCGTTCACCGGTCTGGACAACTACACCCAGCTGCTGGGCGACTCGCAGTTCTGGACCGTCGTGGTCCGAAGCTTCGCCTTCACCGCGGCCAACGTCGCGCTGATCATGATCATCGGCAGCCTCATCGGCATCCTGCTGAACAAGCTCGGCAAGTGGATGCGCCTGGTCCTGTCGATGGCGCTGGTGATGGCCTGGGCCATGCCGATCGTCGCCTCCGTGACCGTCTTCCAGTGGCTGTTCGACGAGCAGTTCGGCGTCATGAACTGGGTGATGCGCACGCTCGGCTTCTCCGGCTACGAGCAGCACAACTGGTTCGGGACCGGCTTCGCCACCCTCGTGATCGTGACGATCCTGGTGGTCTGGGGCTCGATCCCCTTCGTCGCCCTGAACATGTACGCCGGTCTGACCACCGTCAGCGGCGAGCTGTACGAGGCGGCCCGGATGGACGGCGCCAACGGATGGCAGACCTTCTGGAAGGTCGTCTTCCCGAACCTCAAGTCCTTCTTCCTCGTCACCACCTTCCTCGAGGTCATCTGGGTCTTCAAGGCCTTCACCCAGGTGTACGCGATGAAGGCGGGCGGTCCCGACCGGGGCTCCGAGATCCTGCCCGTCTTCGCCTACGTCGAGGGCCAGAGCCAGTTCCACTACGGCCTGGCCGCGGCGATCTCCGTCCTGACGATCCTGATGCTCGTGATCGTCATGTCCTTCTACTTCCGTCTGATCCTGAAGCAGGAGGAGGAGCAGTGACCACCACCACCGCCCCGAAGCCCGCGCCGTCCGCGAAGCCCGCACAGCTGCGCAACCGCCGGCCGGTCCGTCCCGGAGCCGTCGCCAAGAACGTCGGCGCCCTGCTCCTGGCCCTCCTCTTCATCTTCCCCGTCTACTGGATGTTCTCCTCGGCGCTCAAGCCGTCCAGCGAGATCCTCTCCAAGGACCCCGTCTTCGTCTTCACCCCGACGCTGGACAACTTCACCAAGGCCACCGGTGTCGACCTGTTCTGGACCTACGTCACGAACAGCCTGATCGTCACCGTCGGGGCCGTCGCGCTGGCCCTGCTCGTCGCCCTCGCCGCGAGCTTCGCCATCGCCCGGATGAAGTTCAAGGGCCGCAAGGGCCTCGTGCTCGCCGTGATGCTGGCCCAGATGGCGCCCTGGGAGGTCATGGTCATCGCGATGTACATGATCGTCCGCGAGGCCGAGCTGCTGAACAACCTCGCCGTGCTGACCGCGATCTACTTCGTGATGGTCCTGCCCTTCACCATCTGGACCCTGCGCGGCTTCATCGCCGCCGTCCCGGTGACCCTGGAGGAGGCCGCCCAGATCGACGGCTGCACCCGCGGCCAGGCCTTCCGCAAGGTGATCTTCCCGCTGCTGGCGCCCGGCCTGATGTCCACCTCGCTCTTCGGCTTCATCACGGCCTGGAACGAGTTCGCGATGGTCCTGATCCTGCACAAGGACAAGACCGCGCAGACCCTGCCGCTGTGGCTGACCCAGTTCCAGACGGCCTTCGGCAACGACTGGGGCGCCACCATGGCCGCTTCCTCGCTCTTCGCGGTCCCGGTGCTGCTCATCTTCGTCTTCCTCCAGCGCAAGGCCGTCGGCGGCATGACCGCCGGCGCCGTGAAGGGATAACGGCCCCATGACTGTCCTTGCGCACCGCACGGATACTTTGACCCAGGACGCGCTGGCGGTGCTCCAGCCCGGGTTCGAGGGGACCACCGCCCCCGCATGGCTGCTGCGCCAGGTCTCCGAGGGACTCACCGCCGTCGGCCTCTTCGGCCGCAACATCGCCTCGCCCGACCAGCTCGCTGCGCTGACCGCGCAGCTGCGGGGCGAGCGGGACGACGTCCTCGTCGCCATCGACGAGGAGGGCGGCGACGTCACCCGCCTGGAGGTCCGGGGCGGCTCCTCCTTCCCCGGCAACCTGGCCCTCGGCGCCGTGGACGACGTGGACCTGACCCGCGACGTCGCCCGCGAGCTGGGCCGCTGGCTCGCCGAGTGCGGGGTCAACCTCAACTGGGCCCCGTCCGCCGACGTCAACTCCAACCCGGACAACCCGGTCATCGGCGTACGGTCCTTCGGCGCCGACACCCACCTCGCCGCCCGGCACACCGCGGCGTACGTCGAAGGCCTCCAGGCCGCCGGCGTCGCCGCCTGCACCAAGCACTTCCCGGGCCACGGCGACACCAACGTCGACTCGCACCACGCGCTGCCGCGCATCGACGTGGACCTCGACACCCTGGCCGCGCGCGAGCTCGTACCGTTCCGCGCCGCCATCGAGGCCGGCACCAAGGCGGTCATGAGCGCGCACATCCTGGTGCCCGCCCTGGACCCGACCCGCCCGGCCACCCTCAGCCCGCAGATCCTGACCGGTCTGCTGCGCAAGGAGCTCGGCTACGAGGGCCTCATCGTCACCGACGGCATGGAGATGAAGGCCATCGCCGGGACGTACGGGATCGAGCGCGGCTCGGTGCTGGCCATCGCGGCCGGCGCCGACGCCATCTGCGTCGGCGGCGGGCTCGCCGACGAGGGCACCGTCCTGGCCCTGCGCGACGCACTGGTCGCGGCGGTACGGGACGGCTCGCTGCCCGAGGAGCGGCTCGCGGAGGCGGCGGCCCGGGTCCGCTCGCTGGCCGAGTGGACCCGCCGGGTCCGTCAGGGCGCGCGGCCGGAGGGGAGCAGCGCGCCCGGCATCGGACTGGCGGCGGCCCGCCGCGCGGTGGTGGTGACGGGTTCGCCCAAGGCCGCCGCCCCGGTGAACGCCCCGTACATCGCCACGCTCACCCCGGTGGCGAACTTCGCGGTCGGCGACGAGACCCCGTGGGGGGTGGCCGGGGAGGTGTCCGCACTGATCCCGGGCACCGAGTCGGGCGTGTACCCGCAGGGCTCCACGGCCGCCGACATCCTGGCCGCCGCGGGGAACCGCACGGTCGTCGCGGTGGTCCGCGACGCGCACCGCCACCGCTGGATGACCGAGGCCCTGGACGCGCTCGTCGCGGCCCGGCCGAAGACGATCGTGGTCGAGATGGGCCTGCCGCGGGCCGAGCCCCGCGGCGCGCTGCACATCGCGACCCACGGCGCCGCCCGGGTCTGCGGGCGCGCTGCCGCGGAGGTCATCGCGGGCGTCTAGCAGGGCGAGCGGACCGGAGCCGGGCACCCGTCACGGGGGCGCCCGGCTCCGCCGCGTACGGAGCACACAGCGAAGGGCCGGGCCCCCCGACGGGGGAGCCCGGCCCTTCGGCGTGCGGCGGTGAGGCTTACAGACCCTGCCAGGCGGGCTTGTTGGCGTAGGTGTGCCGGAAGTAGTCCGCCAGCTTCAGCTTGGACGCGGCGGCCTCGTCCACGACCACCGTGGCGTGCCGGTGCAGCTGCAGCGCGGAAGCCGGTACGAGGGCGGACAGGGGGCCCTCGACGGTCTGCGCGACGGCCTCGGCCTTGCCCTCGCCGGTGGCCAGCAGGACCAGGTGGCGGGCGTCGAGGATGGTGCCGATGCCCTGGGTGATGACGTGGTGGGGCACCTGCTCTATGTCGTTGTCGAAGAAGCGCGCGTTGTCCACGCGGGTCTGCTCCGTCAGCGTCTTGATGCGGGTGCGGGAGGCCAGCGAGGAGCAGGGCTCGTTGAAGCCGATGTGCCCGTCCGTGCCGATGCCGAGGAGCTGGAGGTCCACGCCGCCGGCCGCGGCGAGGGCGCGGTCGTAGGCGTCGCAGGCGCCCACGATGTCCTCGGCCGAGCCGTCCGGGCCCATGAAGGAGGCCTCGGACAGCCCCAGGGGCTCCACGACCTCGCGCAGGACCACGGCGCGGTAGGACTCCGGGTGGCCGGCCGGCAGGCCGACGTACTCGTCGAGCTGGCAGACGCGGGCCTTGGAGGCGTCGACCTGTCCGGCCTTGACCTTGGCGGCCAGCGCCTCGTAGATGGGCAGCGGGGTAGAGCCGGTCGCCACGCCGAGCAGGGCGTCGGGCTTGCGGCGGACCAGGGCGGCCATGGCCTCCGCGATGAGCTCGCCGCCTGCCTTGGCGTCCGGGACGATGACAACTTCCACGCGGGGCCTGCCGATCTGGAGTGTGACGATGTGGTATAGACCAATCTAGCAGAGGCGAGACCCCGTCGCCGGGTTTCGCACACACTCATGGTGGGCCGGATCCGCGGCTCCGGCCTGTCGGGCTCGGGGAGCGGCGGTACGGGTGCGTGGGGGCTCTACGGCGCTGCGCCGGAGCGGTGTGGCGGGAGGCGGCCCGGCGGGCGCTCTACGGCGCGGGGCGGGGCGGGAGGGGCTGGGGGCGGCGGCCCTGTGGGCCCGGCCGCGGCATTCCTCTGCGACATTCCTCTGGGCCACGGTGCCGGAGCGGGACCCTCAGCCCGCCCGGCACCGTAGCCCGGAGTACTTACGGCCGTCGGGTGTGCGGTGCCCGACAGCCGGTGGGAGGTGACGCGCGGTCAGGGCAGAGCGCGCGGTTACCTCGATCCGTCCTCCTGTGCGGGGAGGGCGGAAGTCTTGATGCAATTGTGGACTAGACCAATCTGTTCTGTCCATCCAATGGAGCGACCCGGGTTACCGTCGCTTCCTCCAAGCCTACGCGGAAGCGGGGTCTCCTGGATACTCCGGAGTATCCACGCTGAGGAAAGTCATGGCCCGTACCCGGGGTACGCTCGCCACGTGCCCTCCATGAACGACCTCGTACGCCAGCACACCGCTCTCAGTGAAACCGACCTGGAGTGGCTCCACCTGCTGGTCTCGGAGTGGCAGCTGCTCTCCGACCTCTCCTTCGCCGACCTCGTGCTGTGGGTTCCCACGCTCGACGGCAGCCGGTACGTCTCCGTCGCGCAGATGCGCCCGAACACCGGCCCCACCTCGTACCAGGACGACATGGTCGGCCACTTGGTCCCGCGCGGCCGGCGCCCGCTGCTCGACGCCGCGCTCGACGAGGGCCGCATCGTGCGCGAGGGCGACCCGGAGTGGCGCGAGGAGGTGCCGGTCCGCGTCGAGTCGATTCCCGTCCGCCGCGAGGGCCGGGTCCTCGGGGTGATCGCGCGCAACACCAACCTGCTCACTGTGCGTACACCCAGCCGGCTGGAGCTCACCTACCTCCAGTCCGCCTCCGACCTGGCCCAGATGATCGCGGCGGGCGCCTTCCCGTTCCCCGGCCAGCAGGTCGACATGGACGCCTCCCCGCGGGTCGGCGACGGCCTGATCCGGCTCGACGCCGAGGGCGTGGTCACGTACGCCTCGCCGAACGCGCTCTCCGCCTACCACCGGCTCGGCCTCGCCTCCGACCTGGTCGGCCAGCACCTGGGCACCATCACCTCCGAACTCGCCCCCTCCCGCGGCCCGGTGGACGAGGCCCTGGTCAAGCTCGCCAGCGGCTGGGCCCCCCGCGAGACCGAGGCCGAGGGCAGCGGCGGGGTCATCCAGCTGCGGGCCATCCCGCTCAAGCCCAAGGGCACCCGGATCGGCTCGCTCGTCCTGTGCCGCGACGTCACGGAACTGCGCCGTCGCGAACGTGAATTGATCACCAAGGACGCGACCATCCGGGAGATCCACCACCGGGTCAAGAACAACCTCCAGACCGTGGCCGCGCTCTTGCGCCTGCAGGCCCGCCGGATGGATTCGCCGCAGGGGCGGGAGGCGCTGAACGAAGCCGTCCGCCGTGTCGGATCGATCGCGATCGTGCACGAGACGCTTTCTCAGAACCTGGACGAGCGGGTGGAGTTCGACGAGATCGCCGACCGCGTGATCGCGATGGTCGCCGAGATCTCCCCGGGCAAGGTCGCCTGCCGGCGCACCGGCCGCTTCGGAATCCTGGACGCGGAGGTGGCCACCCCGCTGTCGATGGTGCTGACGGAGATCCTCCAGAACGCCCTGGAGCACGCCTTCACCCAGGGGGAGGGCGGCACCGTGGAGGTGTCCGCGGCCCGTTCGGGCAGCGGCCGCGACGACGCCCGGCTGCTGATCTCGGTGGTCGACGACGGCTGCGGTCTGCCCGAGGGCTTCGACCCCCAGCGGGCCGGGAACCTCGGGCTGCAGATCGTACGGACCCTGGTGGAGGGCGAGCTCGGCGGCACCTTCGACATGGTCGCGTCCGAGCCGCGCGGCACCAAGGTCGTCCTCGACATACCGGCGAGCCCGCAGAAGTAGCGCGCCGGCCCGGTGACTCAGGGTGATGTCACGGACGGTGACGCCCTGGGCTGCGCACCGGGCCCGGACAGCACTGAACCCCGGACCGAATGGTTTTCGGTACGGGGTTCAAGAGCACGTTGCTGAGCGCTTATATGGGTACTACGCGCTGCGGCTCGAGGCTCGAAAGTCGATGTCAGGCGGTTGCGTTGCGCGCCCGATTGCGAGCGGCGCGGCGCTTCATTGCGCGGCGCTCGTCCTCGCTGAGACCGCCCCAGACACCGGAGTCCTGACCGGACTCGAGCGCCCACTGCAGGCACTGCTCCATGACGGGGCAACGGCGGCAGACGGCCTTGGCTTCCTCGATCTGCAGCAGCGCAGGACCGGTGTTGCCGATGGGGAAGAAGAGTTCCGGGTCTTCCTCGCGGCAAACGGCGTTGTGACGCCAGTCCATGGCTGCTCCATCTCCTTGTATTGCGGGCAGGTTGCTTGTGAATGTGAACGCTTTCACGAATCCCTTCGTGAGGGAAGGGAGACCGCCCAGTTTGGGGAAAAACTCGCCCTGGGCTGCCGGAGATTCGTGGAGGGGTTCTGGCGGTCTGTGTGGGTGCCGGGTTCTGCGGGCTGTCCCGATCGCCATGTAGAGATTCGCAAACCTCGGACGGGGATACAACCCCTTCCGGAAAGTTTTTTTTGATTCGTCGGTGTCTACTAGGTCACAGCCCTACTTCCTAGGGGTGGACCGGCGTGTAAACGTTCGAGTGGAAGGACTTTCGGCCCTTCCACTCACACAATCACACGCAGTGCACGGCGTACGCCTGTGAACCGAACGCTGGTGCGCAGACCGAGGTGGTCTCCGTCCATCTGGAACGGAAGCGGCACCTTCGAATGCAAGGTGAAGTCGGTCAGATCGTGCAGAGACACCGCGTGCTTGCCGTGCGGACCGCGCTCAGGAGTCGAGGTCAGGAGCTGTGTCGCGTAGCGAGCGACCGCCGGAGTTGACAAACGGTTCAGTGCCAATACGTCAAGTGCGGTATCGAACGACGCCTCCGGGGAGGCGTACAGCGGCCGATTGCCCAGATATGTCCAGGGTGACGTGTTGCACACTATCGACAGCACCAGGTCCGTCACCGGATCCGCACCGGGCCGTTCCAGCGTCACCGTGCCGTGCCGGCGGTTGGGCTCTTCCCAGAACTGGCGCATCAGCTGTCGCACGTACAGGGCATGGGTCGAACGCTTGCCCCGTTCCCGCTGCTGTTCGACGCGGCCCACGACGCCCGCGTCGAAGCCGAAGCCCGCGCAGAAGGTGAACCAGCGCGCCGGAACCGACTCGTCCTCCGTGCACGGGGTGCCGGCCGCGAGCCCGAGGCCCACCGTGCGTTCGCGCCGCTCCCGCAGCGCGTCCAGCAGGGCGCCGGTCGCCTCGACCGCGTCGTTGGGCAGGCCGAGCGCGCGGGCGAAGACATTGGTGGAGCCGCCGGGGACCACCGCGAGTCCGGGCAGCCGGTCCGGATCGGGGCCCTCGTGCAGCAGTCCGTTGACCACTTCGTTGACGGTGCCGTCACCGCCCAGGGCCACCACCAGGTCCATGCCGGTCTCGGCCGCCCTGCGGCCCAGGTCCCGGGCGTGGCCGCGGTACTCGGTGGTGACCGCCTCCAGCTTCATCTCGCTGGCGAGCGCGTGGGTCAGGACGTCGCGCGTGCGCGCACTGGTGGTCGTCGCTGCTGGGTTGGCCACGAGGAGTGCACGCATGGACGCCAGCCTACCGACCCGTTCATACGCATCCCATACTGGCCGTCCCCTTCGGGACGGGAGGGGCGCGGCTACCCTGCTGGGGTGAGTACGAAGCCCACCCCCACCGAGTCCGCCGTCCCCGCCCCGCTGCCGCGCCGGCTGACCGCGGCCGCCGCACTGAACGCGCTGCAGGGGCTGGCCCTGGCCTGCTTCGGCGTCTACATGCTGTACGTGGGCATCGCCGGCGCCCCCGACTCCCCGCAGCAGGCCGAGACCGGCGGGGTCACCCTGCTCGTCCTCGCCGCGCTGCCGCTGACCGCGGCGCGCGGACTGCTCCTGGGCCGCCGCTGGAGCCGCGGTCCGGCGGTGATCACCCAGGTGATGTCCCTGCCGGTGGCCCTGACGCTGTGGAGCGGCGGCGGCGCGCTGAAGACCGGCTCGGTGTTCCTGGCGCTGGCCGCGGTGGCCGTCCTCGTACTCCTGGTGAACCCCACGGCGACCGAGGCGCTGGTGCGCACCGCCGCCGGGCCGGGCGAGCAGACCCGGTAGCGGTACCCGGTAGCAGGTACGGAGGCCCGTTCCCCGGTGGGGAACGGGCCTCCGTGTTCTTGAGCCTCCTGCGTTCCTACTCCTCGACCAGCAGCTTCTCGCGGAGCTGGGCCAGGGTGCGGGCCAGCAGCCGGGAGACGTGCATCTGGGAGATGCCGACCTCCTGCGCGATCTGCGACTGGGTCATGTTGCCGAAGAACCGCAGCAGCAGGATCCGCTTCTCCCGCGGCGGCAGCCCTTCGAGCAGCGGCTTGAGGGACTCGCGGTACTCGACGCCCTCCAGCGCCTCGTCCTCCGACCCCAGGGTGTCCGCGACCGCCGGCGATTCGTCGTCGGTGTCCGGGACGTCCAGCGAGAGCGTGCTGTAGGCATTGGCCGATTCCAGGCCCTCCAGCACCTCCTCCTCGGAGATCCCCAGCCGCTCGGCCAGCTCGTGCACCGTGGGGGAGCGGCCGTGCTGCTGCGAGAGTTCCGCCGTCGCCGTGGTCAGCGAGAGCCGCAGCTCCTGCAGGCGCCGGGGGACCCGTACCGCCCAGCCCTTGTCGCGGAAGTGGCGCTTGATCTCGCCGACCACCGTGGGCGTGGCGTACGTGGAGAACTCGACCCCGCGGTCCGGGTCGAAGCGGTCCACCGACTTGATCAGACCGATGGTGGCGACCTGGGTCAGGTCGTCCAGCGGCTCGCCGCGGTTGCGGAAGCGCCGGGCCAGGTGCTCGACCAGCGGCAGGTGCATCCGTACGAGCCGGTTGCGCAGCTCCGCCTTCTCCGGGGAGCCGTCGGGCAGCGCCCGGAGCTCGATGAAGAGGGCCCGCGCACCGCTGCGGTCGCGCGGATCCGGCAGGGGCGCCGGCGCCGTGAACACCGGAGCCCGCAGGGCTTCCGCGGGGTCCGCGGCCGGGGCCGGGGCCGCCGACGGGGCCGTGGCAGCGGCCCCCGGTGGCTGGACCGGCAGTGTCTGGTCGTGCTGGTTCTCGCTCACAGGGCCCGCCCGTCGCTCCGCCGAGTCCAAAAAGCCGTCATCCGCATCCGTGTCAGCCGGGTGCGGCCGGGCGTGCTGCTGCTCCGGAATGCCGCCGTCGACCTCGTGTCCTACCCGGGGCCGATCCCCGCCCCGCACCGGGACCTCCCCGCCGCTCACGCCGGGCCTGGTCCCGCGCCGCGCTGTTTGTAGAGGCTGATGCTCACCGTCTTGTTCTCCTCGACCGTGGCCTCGACCTTCCCGGCGAGAGCCGAGAGGACCGTCCACGCGAACGTGTCGCGCTCCGGCGCCCGGCCGTCGGTGGTCGGGGCGGAGACGGTCACCTCCAGCGAATCGTCCACCAACCGGAAGACGCAGCTGAGGACGGAGCCGGGCACGGCCTGCTGGAGCAGGATCGCGCAGGCCTCGTCCACCGCGATGCGGAGGTCCTCGATCTCGTCGAGGGTGAAGTCCAAACGTGCCGCGAGGCCGGCCGTGGCCGTCCGCAGCACCGACAGGTAGGCACCCGCAGCGGGCAGCCGGACTTCCACGAAGTCCTGGGTCCCGGGCTCGCCTGCGATCTGGGACACCCTCACCTCCAAGGTGGTACGAGCTCTGTTCGCCGTGACGCTATCGCGATCCGGGCGATCGTGTCGCGGCACCCCTGTCGGAGGGTGCACACCCCCTTGCGCACAGCTGCACACAGCTGGCCGAAAGGCCGTGCCTGCGACCAGTGACTGATGGTAAGCCCATGGGTACGCACAGTGGCTAGGGGTCTGCGGGCCCAAATCAGGGGAACCGGCGGAGGGTTGACCTACCCCGCTTCAGACGATCGAACCGTCGACAAAACACCAACGCCAGGTCTCGCCCGGTTCGAAGCTGCGCATCACCGGATGTCCGGTCTCGCGGTGGTGCGCCGTGGCGTGCCGGTGGGGCGAGGAGTCGCAGCAGCCGACGTGCCCGCACGCCAGGCACAGGCGGAGCTGGACGGGATGGCTGCCGTCAGCCAGACATTCGGGGCAGGTCTGGGCAAGCGGGGCCGGCTCGGGGCGCGGCAGTTCGGCAACGTGCGTGCACTCGCTCATGATGGCCAGCGTACTGAGGTGTGGGCGCCCGGGATGACGTGACTCAAGCGAGGGTGATCTTCGATGGAGGTATTGCCGCTGGTGGCGCTGGTCGCCGGCTGTGCGGTCGTCGCGGGCCTGGCCCGCCGCACCCCGGTGCCCGCGCCCCTGCTGCTGGTGGCCGCAGGACTGGCCGCGGCCTACGTGCCGGGCGTGCCCGAGTACGGCCTGGACCCGCACATCGTGCTGCCGCTGCTGCTCCCACCGCTGCTCTACACGGCCGCGGTGGACAGCTCGTACCTGGACCTGCGGGCGAACCTGCGGCCCGTGGCGCTGCTCTCCGTGGGGTACGTGCTCTTCGCGACCCTGGTCGTCGGGTACGCGGCGTACCTGGCGGTGCCGGGGCTCTCGCTGCCGGTGGCGCTGGTGCTGGGAGCGGTCGTCGCCCCGCCCGACGCGGTCGCGGCGACGGCCATCGCCCGCAAGCTCGGGCTGCCGAACCGGATCACGACCATCCTCCAGGGCGAGTCCCTGGTCAACGACGCCACCGCGATCACCGCGTTCAAGGTCGCGCTGGCCGCGGCGGTCGGGGTCAGCGCCGGCTGGACGGACGGGATCCAGGAGTTCCTGCTGGCCTCGGTGGGCGGGGTCGCGATGGGCCTGCTGCTGATGGTCCCGATCCACATCCTGCGCAAGCGGATGCGCGAGCCGCTGCTGCAGAACACTCTGTCGCTGCTGATCCCCTTCGTGGCCTACGCGGCCGCCGAGCGGGTGCACGCTTCGGGGGTGCTGGCGGTCGTGGTGGTCGCGCTGTACCTCGGGCACCGCAACTGGCAGGTCGACTTCGCGACCCGGCTCCAGGAGGAGGCGGTCTGGAAGATGGTCGCCTTCATCCTCGAATCGGTGGTCTTCGCGCTGATCGGGCTCCAGCTGCCGGTCGTGCTGAAGGGGCTGGGGGAGTACGAGGGCCTGGCGGCGGCGGGCTACGCGATCATCGTGTTCCTCGTGGTGGTGGCGGCCCGCTTCGCGTGGGTCTTCCCGGCGACGTTCCTGCCGAGGCTCTCGCCGCGGATCCGCGCGCGGGAGCCGGAGACGACCTGGAAGGCTCCGGTCATCGTGGGCTGGGCGGGCATGCGGGGCGTGGTCTCGCTGGCGATCGCCTTCTCGGTGCCGATGAGCGTGCCGCACCGGAACCTGATCCTGTTCCTCACCTTCACGACGGTGATCGGCACGCTCGTGGTCCAGGGTCTGACCCTGCCGCCGCTGATCCGGCTGCTGCGGCTGCCGGCCAGGGACACCCACGCGGAGACCCTGGCGGAGGCGCAGGCCCAGAGCGAGGCGTCGAGGGCGGCGGAGGACCGGCTGACGGAACTCCTGGCCTCCCCCGCGAACGCCCTCCCGCCCCCGCTGGCGGACCGGCTGCGCACGGTGCTGGAGCGCCGGCGCAACGCGGTGTGGGAGCGGCTGGGGGAGGTCAACGCGGTGACGGGCGAATCCGCGGACGACGTCTACCGCCGCCTGGCGGGGGAGATGATCGCGGCGGAACGCGAGGTCTTCGTCTCCCTGCGCGACGCCCGCCGCATCGACGACGAAATGCTCCGCGCCCTGCTCCGCCGCCTGGACCTGGAGGAGGCGGCGGCCTACCGGGAGGAGTCGACGTAGCGAATCCGGCCCCGCCGGCGTTCGAGTCAGCCCGCGGCCCGGTCCGTATCCGTCGGGCGGGTCAGGGGCGGCCCGTGATGACGGCGGCCAGGGTCGTGCCCCGGGGGAAGGCGCCCGCGCGGGTCAGGTCGAGCAGGGCCCAGAGGAGCTTCGCCACGTAGATCCGCTCCACCGGCAGGCCGTGGCGGGCTTCGAAGTCCGCCGCGAAGCCGTCCAGTTCGGCGGGGACCCGGGCGTAGCCCCCGTGGGTGTAGCCCTCGGCCAGCGACCAGTCGCCCGCCGGACCGCCGAACGCGGCCGCCTGGAGGGAACGTATCTCCGCCTCCAGGAACCCGCCCCCGACCACCGGTACCCCCAGCGCCCGCGCCCCCGCGCCGAGCCCCGCCGCCAGCCCGGCCAGCGTGCCCCCGGTCCCGCAGGCCACGGCGGCCACGTCGCAGGTGCCGTCCAGCTCGCGGCCCAGCTCGGCGCAGCCGTGCAGGGCGAGGGCGTTGCTGCCGCCCTCGGGGATCACGTAGGCCCCCTCCGCGCCCGCCAGCGCGGGGAGGCCGGCCTTGTCCCGGTAGGCCGACCGCGTGACGAAGTGGAGCCGCATGCCGTCCGCCGCGCACCGGGCCAGCGAATCGTTCAGCGGCCGCCCCGCGAGCTCGTCCCCCCGTACGATCCCGACCGTCGCCAGCCCCAGCAGCCGGCCGGCCGCGGCGGTGGCCCGCAGGTGGTTGGAGTAGGCCCCGCCGAAGGTCACGAGCTCCGGGTACCCGCCCGCGACGGCGGCCCGCAGATTCGGCGCGAGCTTGCGCCACTTGTTGCCGGGCAGCTCCGGATGGACCAGATCGTCCCGCTTGAGCAGCAGGCGCACCCCGTGCGCGGCGAACCGCTCGTCCCGGGCCTCCCGGACGGGGGAGGGCGGCCGGGGCCGCAGGATCTGCTCGGGGTCGACTGGATGTTCCACCCGCCCATTGTGGGTACCGGAGCGCGCCGCGCGCCGCGCGGGGTTCAGTGCCGGCGGGGCCTACTTCAGGCGTTCTTCGACGCGGGTGCGCATCGAGGCCATCGTGAAGCCCTTCGGGTCGATCTTGCCCGGGCGCCATTCCAGGTGGCCGATGACCGAGCGGGCCGTCCAGCCGTGGGCGCGGCACAGGGCGGCCGCGGCGCGGGCCATCGCGTCGAGCTGGGGGGCGGGCCAGGGGTCCTCGCCGTCGCCGAGGTTCTCGCACTCGAAGCCGTAGAAGTGGCGGTTGCCGTCGGTGTTCGCGTGCTGGTCGGGCGGGAGGCGCTTCTCCGCGATCACCGCCGCCAGGACGTCGGAGTCGCCCGCGCCCGCGTGGTTGGTGCGGCCGTGGCCGACCAGGTGGACCCGGCCGTCCTTGCTGATCACGCCGTGGCAGAGCGGGCCGGGGAGGTCCGCATCGCCGTCCCGGCAGAGCTGGACGGTGTACGCGGTCCCGCGGGTGACGGTGTGGTGGAGCATCACGCCGTGCACCGGGCCCCAAGGGCCCTTGTGGTTGCGGTTGCGGGTGCGCCAGTCGCCGACTTCGACGACCGTCAGGCCTTCCGCCCGCAGGGCTGCGATGAACCGGTCAGCGGACAGGGGTGCGGACATGACCGCCTCCTCTTGCTGTGAGTAGCCGTGTGATTACTCAACGTGTAGTGGAGGTGGTCGTTCCGTCGCAAGGGCGCGCACCCGGCGCACGGTTCACGGCTCGCGGCGGTTCACGCCGAGGCGAGCCACAGGTCGGGGCCGAAGACCTCGTAGGCGATGTCCGCGGGCGCCACGCCCTTGGCGATCAGCTGCTCGCGCGCCGCCCGCATGAAGGGGAGCGGTCCGCAGAGGTAGGCCTTGGTGCCCGGGGCGACGGGGACGGAGGCGAGGTCGAGCCGGCCCTCGTGGTCTCCGGCTTCGGCGCCGGCCTCGTACCAGAAGTGCGCCGAGGCATCGGGGAGCTTGCCGGTCAGGGTCCGGTGGCCGGCGCGCAGGGCGTGGTCGGCGGGGGAGCGGTCGGCGTGCAGGACGGTCACCGGGGCTGTGTGTGCGGTGTCGGCGAGGTGTTCCAGCATCGAGAGCATCGGGGTGCAGCCGATGCCGGCGGAGGCGAGGATCACCGGGGCGGTGGAGTCCTGGAGGACGAGGTCGCCGTAGGGGGTCGAGACGCGCAGGGCGTCCCCGGTGCGGACGTGGGCGTGCAGGTGGTTGGAGACCTCGCCGTCGGGGCCGTCGGCGGCCGGGCCGTGGACCCGCTTGACGGTGATCGAGCGGACCGGGGAGCCGGGGGCGCTGGAGAGGCTGTACTGGCGGATCTGGCGGGCGCCGTCGGGGAGTTCGACCTGTACGGAGACGTACTGGCCGGGCTTGAAGCCGGGCGCCGGGGAGCCGTCGGCCGGGGTCAGGTGGAAGGTGGTGCAGTCGGCGGTCTCCTCGACGCGGGCGGCCACCGTCCAGGCGCGCCAGACGTCGCCGGCGAGGACCTGCTGCTCGGCGTAGAGGCGCTCCTCGATGGTGATGAGGGCGTTCGCCATGAGCCAGTAGACCTCGTCCCAGGCCTCGGCCACCTCGGGGGTGACGGCCTCGCCGAGGATCTCCACGATGGCCTCGAAGAGGTACTTGTGGACGACGGGGTACTGCTCGCGGGTGACGCCGAGGGAGGCGTGCTTGTGGGCTATCCGGTTCAGCATCACGTCGGGGCGGGCGTCGGGGTGCTCGACCAGGTAGGTCGCGAAGGCGGCGATGGAGCCGGCGAGGGCCTGCTTCTGGAGGCCGGCGTTCTGGTTGCCGCGGTTGAAGAGGTCGCGGATCAGCTCGGGGTGGGCCGCGAAGAGCTTCCGGTAGAAGAGCTCCGTGATGTCACCGATGGTCGCGCCCACGGCGGGAAGGGTGGCTCGTACGGTCGCGGTCGACTTCTCCGAAAGCATCGGGTGACTCCTCGGGTCGGGGTGGAGCGCTTAAATGGAATGTGAGATGCGTATTTGTGGGCGCAGGTGGGCCGCGGCCGTCCGGGGGCGTGCGGGGGTGTCCGCGGTCGTCGGGGGTGTCCCGGACGGTGCGGACTTCTGTTCGAAGTGTCCGCGGAGATCAGGCTATGCGGGCCGGTGGCCGGTGCGAACCGGCCATCCGGCCCTTGCCGTCAGGGACTTCCGGCCCCCGGCGATCCGCCCGAAATACCGAGCAGGAGCGGCCCTGTCGGGGCTGCGACCAGGTCGTTCACCGTCAGCGGGTCCAGGGAGGCGAAGAAGGCCTCCTGGGCCCGGCGCAGCGCCCCGCGTAGGACGCACGCGCTCCGCAGCGGGCACGGGACGGTGCCGTCGCAGTCCACGACGTCGCCGGCGCCCTCCAGTTCGCGGATCACCCCGCCCACCGAGGCGGCGCGGCCGGCGGGGGTCAGGGCGAGGCCGCCGCCGCGTCCGCGGCGGGCCTCGACCAGACCGAGATGCTGCAGCTTGGCGACCACTTTGGCGGTGTGGGTGTACGGGACCTCCATGGTCGCCGCCACGTCGCGGGTGGTGGGGAGGTCCGCCTCCGCGACGGCCAGGCGCATCAGGACGCGCAGGGCGAGGTCGGTGAATCGGGTCAGCCGCATGGGTTCAGCGTAGAAAACTTGCATCCACGGTGCAAATTTAAACGGGGGCCTCACCGGGGATGGCTGAAACGGGTGGGGTCCGAGTGCCTCGCGGGGTGGGAGGTGAACCGATGAGCGTGCCCAGCCACGAACGGAGTAGTCCCACCCTTTTGTGTAATGGTCCCACCACGGTCCGTGCTGAAAGGCTCCCCCCGCAGATTCATGGAGTGATCGAAGGGGAAATTCATGTCGGTCCAGGCGGGTTCCGAATCCGAGACCCAGGCACCGCAGCGCAGTCTGGGAACATCGGCCGCGCGGAACTTGGCAACCACGACCAAGTCCGCTCCGCAGATGCAGGAGATCACCTCGCGGTGGCTCCTGAAGATGCTCCCCTGGGTGTCCGTCCAGGGCGGCACGTACCGGGTCAACCGGCGGCTGAGCTACTCCGTCGGCAACGGCATCGTGGAGTTCGTCAAGACCGGCACGCAGGTGCAGGTGATTCCGGCGGAGCTGGGAGAGCTCCCGGTCCTGCGCGACTACGACGACCCCGACGCACTGGCCGAACTCGCCGCCCGCTGCCAGCAGATCGACTTCGAACCGGGCCAGGAACTCACCTCCTTCGGCAGCCCCGCCGACAGGGTGTTCCTGCTCGCCCACGGGCGCATCGACCAGATCGGCCCCGGCCCCTACGGTGACGACGCCGTCCTGCAGACCGTCGCCGACGGGGCCTACTTCGGCGAGGACGCCCTCGTCGACGAGGAGGCCATCTGGGAGTACACCGCCCGCGCCGCCACCGCCGGCACCGTGCTCGCCCTCTCCCGCCAGGACTTCCAGCTCCTCGCCGACCGGGTCGACTCGCTGCGGGCGCACCTGGACTCCGTACGGGCCCTGCCGGAGCAGCGCACCAACACGTTCGGCGAGGCCGCGATCGACCTCTCCGCCGGCCACCAGGGCGAGGCCGTGCTCCCGGGCACCTTCGTGGACTACGAGGCCCGGCCGCGCGAGTACGAACTCTCCATCGCGCAAACGGTTCTGCGCGTCCACACCCGCGTCGCCGACCTGTACAACCAGCCGATGAACCAGACCGAGCAGCAGCTGCGGCTCACGGTCGAGGCGCTGCGCGAGCGCCAGGAGCACGAGATGCTCAACAACCGCGACTTCGGCCTGCTGCACAACGCCGACTACGACCAACGCATCCAGCCCCACGACGGAGCGCCCAGCCCCGACGACATGGACCAGCTGCTCAGCATGCGGCGCGACTCCAACCTCTTCCTCGCCCACCCCAAGGCCATCGCCGCCTTCGGGCGCGAGTGCAACAAGCGCGGCCTCTACCCGGAGACGGTGGACGTCGCAGGGACCCGGGTCCCGGCCTGGCGCGGGGTGCCGATCTTCCCGTGCAACAAGATCCCGATCAGCGACGCCCGGACGACCTCCATCCTCTGCATGCGCACCGGCGAGGAGCAGTCCGGCGTGATCGGACTCCACCAGCCCGGAATCCCGGACGAGATCGAGCCGAGCACCTCGGTGCGGTTCATGGGGATCAGCGAGCAGGCGATCATCTCGTACCTGGTCACCACCTACTTCTCCGCCGCGGTGCTGGTGCCGGACGCCCTCGGCGTCCTGGAGAACGTCGAGATCGCGCGCTGGCGCTGACCGTGTCGACCACCGAGGCGATCGCCACCGGCGAGGGGCAGGAAGCCGCCGTCCTGCTGGAGCGGACAAGAGAAACGGTCAACCCGGAACTGCGCCGGGCCGTCGGGAGCCTGCCCGGCTCGATGCGGAACGTGGCGATGTACCACTTCGGCTGGGAGCACGAGGACGGCACCCCGGCGGCGGGCAGCACCGGCAAGGCCATCCGGCCCGCCCTGGTGCTCGCCGCCGCGCAGGCCCTGCGCGGGGACGGGGCGGCCGGGGGAGCGGGGGAGCCGGGGGAGGCCGTGCGGGCGGCGGTGGCCGTGGAGCTGGCGCACAACTTCACGCTGCTGCACGACGACGTCATCGACAAGGACGTGCGCAGGCGCGGGCGGCCGACGGCCTGGACGGTCTTCGGGATCTCGGACGCGATCATCACGGGCGACGCCATGATGGCGCTCGCGCTGCGGCTGCTCGCCGAGGACCCGCATCCGGCCTCTGCCGCGGCCTCGGCGCGGCTCGCCGCCTGCATCGTCGAGCTCTGCGCGGGCCAGCAGGCGGACTGCGCCTTCGAACAGCGCCACAGCGTGTCGCTCGACGAGTGCCTGACCATGGCGACGGCCAAGACCGGAGCCCTGCTGGGCTGTGCGTGCGCGCTCGGCGCCCTGTACGCGGGGGCCGGCCCGGAGGAGGTCGACGCCATGGACGCCTTCGGCCGGGAGGCCGGGCTGGCGTTCCAGCTCATCGACGACCTGATCGGCATCTGGGGGGACCCCGGCCACACCGGGAAACCCGCCGGGGCCGATCTGCTGGCCCGCAAGAAGTCCCTCCCGGTCGTGGCCGCCCTCACCTCGGGCACCGCGGCCGGCGAGGAGCTGGCAGCCCTGTACGCGGGTCCCATGGCCGGGGACGACGTGGCCGCGGCGGCCGCGGCGGTGGAGCGGGCCGGTGGCCGGGACTGGGCGCAGGCGCACGCCGCCGACCGGATGGGGCGGGCGGTGCAGCAGCTGTCGCGGGCCGTCCCGGACCTCGGGGCGGCGGGCGGGATGCTGGCGCTGGCGGAGTTCGTGACGCGGCGTACGAACTGACCGGGCGAGGGGGGCGCGGGGGCGCGGGGGGACCCCGGAGGCCTGTTCCGGCACCGCACGGTGCCGGAACGGGCCTTTCTGCGTTCCCGGGGCAACTCTAGGATCGCTCACGGTTGTTGACGCGTGAGTGATGTGAAGGGTGTGACCCATGGGGCTGGAGATACGTCAGGCCGGGCCGTCCGACCGGGACGCCGTGGCGCGGCTGCTCGACGAGGCCTTCCGCAGTGATCCCGTGAGCAGCTGGGTGTTCCCGGACCCGGAGCACCGCGCCGCGGTGCACGGGAAGTTCCTGGGCGTCTTCGTGGACGTGGCGCTGGCCGAGGGCCGGATCGACTGTGCGGTGGACGGTTCGGCGGCGGCGCTGTGGCTGCGGATCCCGGCGGCCGATCCGGAGGCCGGGCACGTCGAGGACGAGATCCCGGCGAAGATGCGGGCCGTCGCGGACCCGGACAACGAGCGGTGCGAGCTGGTGGGCCGGCTCACAGGGGCGGTGCACCCGGTGGCGGAGGAGCACGAGTACCTGCTGATGATCGCGGTCGCCCCGGGGCGGCAGGGCGAGGGCCTGGGCACGGAGCTGATCCGGCCGGTGCTGGAGCGCTGCGACCGCGACGGCGTACCGGCCTACCTGGAGGCGAGCAGCGAGCGCAGCAAGGGGCTGTACGAGCGGCTGGGCTGGGAGTTCACGGGCGAGGCGGTGCGGCTGCCGGACGGGCCGCTGATGTGGCCGATGTGGCGCAAGCCGCGGTGAGTCCTCGGGCGTGGCGAGTACCCGGGCGCGGTGGGTCCTCGGGCGCGGTGAGCCCTCGGCCACGATGACCCCCTTGCGATACCACTTCACCTGAAGTACTTTGATCGACGTGCCTCGCTGGGGGCGCACTGTCGAACGGAAGAGAATCGCTTGCGCAAGCTCACGTACTTCGTCGCCGCCTCGGTCGACGGGTTCATCGGTGCCCCGGACGGCGACGCCGATTTCATCTACAGCTACCTCGACCCGGAGTTCATCGGCTTCCTCAAGGCCGAGTACCCCGAGACCATCTCCACCCCGGGACGCGCACAGCTGGGGATCGCGGACGCCGAGCCGAAGCACTTCGACACGGTGATCATGGGGCGCGGCACGTACGAGCCCGGCCTCAAGCAGGGCGTGACCAGCCCGTACGGGCACATGCGCGAGCAGTACGTCGTCTCGCGCTCGCTCACGGTGTCGCCGGACCCGGAGGTGCGGCTGATCGGCGGCGACGTGGTGGGAGCGGTCCGCGAGCTGAAGGCGCGGGACGGGCTCGGCATCTGGCTGTGCGGTGGAGCGGACCTCGCGGGGCAGCTGATCGACGAGATCGACGCCTTCGTCGTCAAGACGTACCCGGTCTTCGTCGGCACCGGCATGCCGATGTCGCGCGCCGGATTCGGGTCGCGCCCCCTGGAGCTGACCGGGGTCGAGCCCCTGGGCGGCGGCCAGGTCGTCACCTCGTACGCCGTCAAGCGCTGACCCGCCGAAGCGGCGAAACCGGCCTACCGTGGAGGTATGGCCGGTGAACAGCATGACCAGCAGGCGCACGGGAAGGTCGCCCCGCGGGCCGGGCACGACCAGCAGTCGTGCCCGGCCTGCGGGAGCCCCGTCGACACGATCGTCGGACGGCGCAAATCCCTCGGGATCTTCGTTCCGGAGTGGACCGCGGGTCCCTGCCGGAACGCGGAGTGCCCGCGGTACGTCGGCCCCGAGGCGGGCTAGCGGGGCGGCCCGGTAGGAGGACCGGTCCCGGCGCGGGACCGGCCCCCGGCGGGGATCAGCCCTTCGCGTCCAGACCGGACGCGACGAGGCCGTTCGCCCACAGCTGGTTGACGCGCGAGCGCTCGGCGGCGTTCGGGGTGGCGTTCTGGCAGGAGGTGCCGGGGCCGCCGCCCGACATCAGCTCGCTGCACGGACCCGAGTAGTGGTCCGGCAGGCCGAGCACGTGACCGGTCTCGTGCGAGGTCACGCGGGTGGAGTTGTACTGCTGGTTCTGCCGGTAGTCCAGGAAGATGTAGCCCCGGCCGTGGCCGTCCGTGCTCGCGTAGGAACCGCGCGAGTCGTTGCCCTCGCGGTACGAGAAGTTCCCGCCCGAGGACACCTCCTGCAGCCGGACGTTGGTCACCGAGCTGTTCCAGATCTGCGTGGAGCGGGCTATCTGCGTGCGGAAGCTCGGCGCGTTGCGGGTGTTGTAGGTGACGGTCACGGCCGCCAGGCCCGGGTTCGCGGCGCGCTGCTCGGCCACCGAGCGCTGGACCGCCTCGAAGAAGGCGCGGTTGGCGGCCTGGTTCTCCTTCGACTGCTCGTACGCGGCGTACGTGCCGGGGCTGCCGGCGCCGGCGGAGGCGGTGGCGGTGGTGCCCGGGACGACGGCGCCGAGGACGGCGGCGACGCCGAGGCCGACGGCGGACAGGGTGGTCTTGCGGGAGTGGCGCATGTGGGGGACTCCTGCTCATCCGGTGCGGTGGGGGGTCGTTCGGTACCGGAGTCTGCGGGAGCGGGAGGGGTCGGCGGATGATGTCAGACCCCGATAGCGCCGGGCTATCGGGAGGATTTCGGAAGCCCAACTCACAAGAGAATGGCGGGATTCGAGGGGATACCGGTTACTGGTGCGGTCGGCTCGCACCGGCCTACCCTCGGGGCATGGAGCTTGAGGTCAGGCACCTGCGCGCCCTGTGCGCCATCGCCGACGCCGGCAGCCTGCACAAGGCCGCCCGGCAGCTCGGCGTGAGCCAGCCCTCCCTGACGACCCAGCTGCGGCGCATCGAACGGGCCCTGGACGGGGAGCTGTTCCTGCGCGAGCGCACCGGATGCCGGCCGACTCCCTTCGGGCGCACCGTACTCGGACGGGCGCGCCCGCTCCTCGCCGAGATGGCCGCCCTCGTCGCGGAGGCGCGGGCGCTGTCCCAGGGCCCCCGGCTGAGGATCGGCTCGACGGCCAGCCGCGCCCTGCCCGGCTGGCTCCGGCGGCTGCACCGGCGGCTGCCCGACACGGAGACCGACCTGATGGTCGACGTGTCCGCCAACGCGCTGCTGCGGATGACGGCCTCGGGCCGGCTCGACGTGGCCTTCGTGCACGAGGTCGAGGGCAGCCCGCTGCGGGTGCCGGACGGCTTGGAACTACGGGTGCTGATGGAGCGGGAGCCGCAGTTCGTGTCCATGTCCCGGGACCATCCGGCGGCGGCGCTGGCCGTGGTGGAGCTGCGGGACCTCGCCGCCGATCGGTGGACCGTGGACCCGTCGGTGGACGGCGAGTGGGACGGACTGCGCCGGGTCCTCGCGGGCGCCGGCCTCGACCCGCCCCTGCTGCACGCCGATTACCACACGGCCGCCTCGCTGATCGTCTCCGGCGAGGCCGTCGCCCCCTGCCAGCCCACTTCGGGACCGCGCGAGGACATGGCGATCAGGCCGCTCTCGGGCGACCCGCTCGCCGTGCGCCTCCTCCTCGCGACCCGCCCCGGGGTGCACGCGCAGATGTCCGAGGGGGTGTACGAGGACCTCCGCGCGGCCTACCGCGAAGCGGCCCTGGAGACTCCGCCCTACCGGGCCTGGCTGCGCCGCAACGCGAGCCCGCTGCTGGCGGTGTAGGGGGACGGCCTAAGTGCGGCGGCGGGCCCGGTCGTAGGCCAGGGCGGCCGCGCCGTGGGTCACCAGGACGGTCCCCGCGGCCAGCCAGCCCGGGCTGCGGCGGCGGGCCGCCCACAGCATCAGGGGGGCTCCGGCGGCCAGTTGGGCCGCACCCGCCAGGCGTGCCTTGGGGCCCCGGAGCCACGGGCCCAGGGGGCTGTCCTCGACCACCGCGAGCTCCGCCCGCACCGTGTCGCGCCAGCCCGCCCACTCCACCCGCTCCGCCCCCGGCGCGACCCGGGCCGCCTCCCGCAGCCGGTCGGCCGGTTCGCCCGGGGTCAGGCCCGCCGGCAGCGCCAGCCCCGCGCGGGCCAGCAGCGCGATGACGCCGAGCAGCCGGGCCTCGCCGTCCGCGGCGGCGTCGGGGCGGGTGAGGCGCTCCAGTTCCTCCAGGTCCAGGACCGGGTCGAGGCCGAGCCGGGCCGCCAGCGTCCGCATGGCCCCGGGATCGGGCTCGCCGTGCGGACGGCCCGCCGCGTCCCACTCGTAGGCCGCCGACCTCCGGAACCCCGAGGAGAGCACGAAGCCGGTCCGGCCCTCCTCCCACCACAGGCTCAGCACCGGCCAGTTGGAGCTCAGTGCGACCGCCGCGCCCCAGCCCGCCAGGACCTCCGCCACGGATTCCGCGCCGCCGAGCCAGGGCTTGGCCTCGGGCACCAGCGCGCTCCACTCGCCGGCCGGGGCCAGCAGCAGGCGTTCGCGCAGGATGTGCGCGGCGGGTCGGGCGGCGAGGGGATCGGCGCGGCAGAGCAGGAGGCCGCCCGCCGTGGTCTGGGAGATCGACATGCCCACACGCTAAGCCAAAACCGCCCAAAGTGATGATTTTGGATCATCCTGGCGCGCTTGACTTCCCGAAACCGCGATATATCGTGTTGGACAGAAGACGCGATATGTTGCGTGCACGTACGCCCGAGGAAGGATCAGCACCATGGCAGAGGCAGCGCGGGAGCCGCAGAGTCCGCCGAAGGTATGGTCGGTCGCCGAACCGCAGAAGCTCGCCTTCGAGGAGCCGGTGACCGAGGTCCGCGTCCGGGTGGCCGGCGGCACGGTCAATGTGGTCGCCGGCGACGCCGACGCGGGCCCGGCCCGGCTGGAGGTGTCCGAGGTGGACGGGCCGCCCCTGTACGTGGTGCAGGAGGGCGGAACCCTCACCGTCTCCTACGAGGACCTCCCCTGGAACGGCACCCAGGGGCTCAAGCAGTGGTTCGAGAGCAAGCCCTGGAAGGCCTGGTCCGCCTCCGACTCCGGCCGCAAGGCCTGGGAGCGCAGTGCGACCGTGACCCTCACCGTCCCGGCCGCCACCCGGGTGCAGCTGGCCGCCGTCAGCGCCACCGTCTTCGTCTCCGGCATCGACGGCGGCACCGACATCCACGGGGTCTCCGGCGACACCACGCTCGTCGGCCTGTCCGGCCGGGTCAAGGCGCACACCGTCTCCGGCGGGGTCGAGGCCCAGTCCGTGACCGGGGAGCTCGGATTCCACTCCGTGTCGGGCGGCCTGACGGTCGTCGACGGCGCCGTGGGCAGCGTACGGGCCGACTCGGTCAGCGGGGACATGCTGATCGACCTGGCCCTGGACGACCGGCCCGCGCCCCGCCCCGTGGACATCTCCCTCAACTCCGTTTCCGGGCAGGTGGCCATCCGCCTCCCGCACCCGGCCGACGCCCGGGTCGAGGCCAACACCGCCACCGGCGGCGTCTCCAACGCCTTCGAGGACCTGCGCGTCTCCGGCCAGATGGGCGCCAAGAGGATCACCGGCACCCTGGGCGCCGGCACCGGCACCCTGCGCGCCACCACCGTTTCCGGCTCCATCGCGCTGCTGCGCCGCCCGGCCGAAGAGCCGGCCGCCGCCCCGCTCGCGCTCGACAAGAAGGTGCTCTGACATGCCGCCCGTCTTCGCCCACGGCCGCCTCCGCCTCTACCTCCTCAAGCTGCTCGACGAGGCCCCGCGCCACGGGTACGAGGTGATCCGGCTGCTGGAGGAGCGGTTCCAGGGGCTCTACGCGCCCTCCGCGGGCACCGTGTACCCGCGCCTGGCCAAGCTGGAGACCGAGGGCCTGGTGACGCACGCGACCGAAGGCGGGCGCAAGGTGTACTCGATCACCGACGCCGGCCGGGCCGAACTGGCCGACCGCGGCGGCGAACTGGCCGATCTGGAACTGGAGATCCGCGACTCGGTCTCCGAGCTGGCCGCCGAGATCCGCGCCGACGTGAGCGGTGCGGCGGGCGATCTGCGGCGCGAACTGCGGGCCGCGGCCAGCGCGTCGGCCACGCAGGTGGAGGACGAGGGCTGGAAGGCCGCCAAGGAGGAGCTCCGCAAGGCCAAGGCCGAGTGGAAGGAACAGGCGCGCCGGGCGAAGGACGAGAGCAGGCGGGCCCGCGAGGAGGCCCAGCAGGCGCGCCGGCAGGCCAAGGAGGCGCAGGAGCGGGCGCGCGAGGAGGTCCAGCGCATCGCCGGCCAGCTGCAGGAGCAGTTCGCGAAGTCGGGCGGAGTCCTGGGCAGCCTGGCGGGAGCCTGGCTCGGCGGCTCGGGCACCGGCTCCGGTTCCGGCTCTACGACGGCACCCCCGGCCCCCTCCGCCCCGTCGGCCCCCTCCGCCGCGGCTTCCGCCCCCGACGCGGACTGGGCGCGGGACGTGCCCGCGACGGGGGACCCGGCCCGCGACCTGGACCGGCTGCTGGACCGCTTCCGCGACGACATCCGCGACGCGGCCCGCGACCGGGGGGTCAGCGCCGATCAGCTGGCGCAGGCCCGTACCCACCTGGCGGAGGCGGCCGCCCGCATCGCCTCCGCCCTCGGGGGTTCGGCGGTCTAGGCCGTCCGGCGCTCCGAGCCGGCGCGGCGCATCCGGGCGGCGAGCAGCAGGCCCGCGCCGGCGACGAGCGCGGTGCCCGCACCGCCCGCGATCCACACCGAGTCTCCGGCGCCGGTGGTGGCGAGGGGGCCGCCGTTGCCGCCCTGCGGGGTGACATCGGTGTTCCCCGCGCCGCCCCCGGAGCCGGAGCCGGAGCCGGAACCGGAGCCCGTGCCGGGGCCGGGCTTGTTCTCGCCCGGCTTCTCCTCCTCGTTCCCCTTGCCCTGCTCCTCCTCGGCCTTCTTGTCCTTCGCGCGGGCCTCGTGCTGGCCCGTCTTCAGGAATTCGGCGCGGTCGGCGGGGGTGCCCGCCAGTGCGGCGCGGCCGGCCTTGACCACTTCCGGGCCGCCGGCGTCGATGATCTTCGCGATCGCGACCCGGTTGTCCTGGTCGCGGGCCTCGTGCTGGCCGGTCTCCAGGAAGGCGACGCGGTCGGCGGGAGTGCCGTTGAGCGCCGCGAGGCCCGCCTTGACCAGTTCCGGGCCGCCGCCGTCGATGGTCTGGGCGATCGCGACCCGGTTGTCCTGGTCGCGGGCCTCGTGCTGGCCCGTCTTCAGGAACTCGATGCGGTCGGCGGGGGTCCCCTTGAGCGCCTCCTTGGCCTTCTCCTTCAGGATGGGGCCGGCGCCGTTGATCAGCCGGGAGATGTCGACCTTGTTGTCTTCGTCGCGCAGCTCGTGCTGGGTGACCGCGAGGAAGTGGCGCATCTGCTCCAGGTTCGGGTTGCTCTTGAGGAGCTGCTGGATGCCCTCCTTCAGCCCGGGGCCGGCGCCGTTCAGCAGGCGCAGGATCAGGATCCGGTAGTCGTCGAGGCGGATGTCGTGCTGGTCGGTCTCGATGAACTTGCGCATGGCCGCCGGGCCGTCGGCGATGGCCTTGTGGCCGGCGTCCTTCATGTGCTGGCTGGCCATCGGGTCGGCGATGATCGCGAGGATGGTCTTGCGGTCCTGCTCGGCCTGGTCTTCCTTGCCGGACTCGTCCTTGCCGGACTCGTCGGCGGTGCCCTGGTCAGGGGCGGTCGGGGCCGTCGGGGTGCCGGTGGCCGGCGTGCCCGACTCCTGGCCGGTCGCGAAGGCCGGGGACGCGAGGAATACGGCCGGAGCCAGAGCGGTGGCGGCTACCGCCGCCGCGATACGGGACAACTTCACGGTCAAACCCCCCAGGGAAACGTTCTTTCGTCGTAGACGACCCGCCGGAGGCGCCGATGGTTGTACGCGACAGCAAAGAACTTGGAGGGGGTGTTCCGCTTCCTCAGGCCGCCAGGGCCGCCTCGGCCCTTGCGTACGTGACCCCGTGGTCCGCGAGGACCTCGGCGGGCGTGCCGGGGCGGGAGAGGAGGGAGAGGAGCAGGTGGAGGGTGGAGATGTGGCGCTCCTTGCGGCCCAGGGCGATCCGCAGGGACTGCTCCAGGACCTTCTTGGCACCCGGGGTGAAGCGGGTGTGGCCGGAGCGGCCGCGGGGGGCCGGGTCCGACAGGGAGCCCTCGCCGTGGGTCTCCTCGACGCGGGAGACGATCTGGGCGAGGTCGATGCCGAGGCCCGCGAGGGCCTCCTCGTCCGCCCTGGACATCCCGCCCCGGCGGCGGGCCGCCGCCAGGTCCGCCGTGATCGCGTCCTGGTCGACGCCCAGGGGGTCCAGGGCTCCGAGCGAGAGCAGGGAGAGGAGCAGGTGCTCCTCCCCGACCCGCTGCGCCCCGGTCCGCTGGGCCTCGGTGACCGCGCCCGTCACGGTGGAGCGGGCTTCCCGGGTGAATCGTTCGAACATCAGAGCCTCCCGTGCTTCTTGTGAACGGCCTGCCGGCTGACGCCCAGCTCGGCCGCGATCTCCTGCCAGGACCAGCCCTGTGCGCGGGCTCCGCGCACCTGTACGGCCTCCAGCTGCTCCAGCAGCCGCCGGAGGGCGGCCACGGCACGCAGGCCCACGCGCGGGTCACGGTCACCGGCACGCTCGGCCAGATCGGTAGCTTCCGTCATGCGTGTCAATGTAGGTTGACGCACGGGAGGGTGTCAACCCACATTGACAACAGCGGGGGCCGGGCGGTGAGGGCTAGACGGTGAGGACGATCTTCCCGAAGACGTCGCCCGACTCCAGCTTCTCGAAGCCCTCGCGGGCCCGGTCCAGCGGCAGGGTCTCGTCGATCACCGGGCGGACCCCGGTCGCCGCGCAGAAGGACAGCAGGTCCTCCAGCTCGTCCTTCGAGCCCATCGTCGAGCCGACCACCTTGAGCTCCAGGAAGAAGATCCGGGTCAGCTCGGCGTGCGCCGGGCGGTCCCCGCTCGTGGCGCCCGAGATGACGAGGGTGCCGCCGGGCCGCAGCGATTTGACCGAGTGCGACCAGGTGGCGGCGCCGACCGTCTCGATGACCGCGTCGACCCGCTGGGGGAGCCGCGCGCCGGGCTCGTAGGCCTCCACGGCGCCCAGCTCGACCGCCCGCTTGCGCTTGGCCTCGTCGCGGCTGGTCGCGAAGACCCGCAGGCCGGCCGCCTTGCCGAGGACGATGGCGGCGGTGGCGACCCCGCCGCCCGCGCCCTGGACCAGGACGGAGTCACCGGGACGGACGCCGGCGTTGGTGAAGAGCATGCGGTAGGCGGTCAGCCAGGCCGTGGGCAGGCAGGCGGCCTGTTCGAAGGAGAGCTCGGCAGGCTTGCGCAGGACGTTCCAGGCGGGGACGGTGACCTGCTCGGCGAAGGTGCCCTGGTAGTGCTCGGTCAGGATCGAGCGGGGCTCGCGGGGGCCGACTCCGTGGCCGGTCTGGCCGATGACGGAGTGCAGGACGACCTCGTTGCCGTCCTGGTCGATCCCGGCGGCGTCGCAGCCGAGGATCATGGGGAGCTTCTCCTCCCCGAGGCCGACCCCGCGCAGCGACCAGAGGTCGTGGTGGTTGAGGGAGGCGGCCTTGACGTTCACGGTCACCCAGCCTGGGCGGGCCTGCGGGGCGGGGCGGTCGCCCAGCTCAAGGCCGCTCAGCGGCTGGTCACGGTCGATTCGGGCAGCGTAGGCAGCGAACATGGCCGCGAGGCTACCGGTCGGTAGGCCGGGGATCCAGGGCCTGCCCGGCCCGGCGGGCGGTCGGCCGTGTGCGCCCGGGCCCTGCGGGGCCGTCCCCGCGCCCTTCCACCGTTCCCCGGGCTCCGCCCGGACCCGCGCCTCACACGCCGGCGGGGCTGGATGCGAAGCGGGGCCCGTCCGAATCGATCGGACGGGCCCCGCTTCGTACGGCTCGGTGCAGCGATCAGACCAGGCGGGCCACGCCGTCGGCCTTGGCGGCGGCGGCGACCGCGGCCGTGACGGCCTCGGCGACGCGCGCGTCGAACGGCGACGGGATCACGTAGTCGGCGGTGAGCTCGCTGTCGGCGACGACACCGGCGATGGCGTCGGCAGCCGCGATCTTCATGTTCTCGGTGATCCGCGAGGCCCGGACCTTGAAGGCGCCCGCGAAGATGCCGGGGAACGCCAGCACGTTGTTGATCTGGTTCGGGAAGTCCGAGCGGCCCGTGGCCACGACCGCCGCGTACTTGTGCGCGACGTCGGGGTGGACCTCCGGGTTCGGGTTGGCCATGGCGAAGACGAAGCAGTCCTTCGCCATCGTCGCCACCGCGGCCTCGGGGACCGTACCGCCGGAGACGCCGATGAAGACGTCCGCGCCGACGAGGGCGTCCTCCAGGGAACCGGTCTGGCCGGTCTTGTTCGTCAGGCCCGCGATCTCCGCCTTGACGTCCGTCAGGTCGGAGCGGTCGGCGGAGACGACGCCCTTGCGGTCGGTGACGCAGACGTCGCCGATGCCCGCGTCCACGAGGATCTTGGCGATCGCGATGCCGGCGGCACCGGCGCCCGAGATCACGGCGCGCAGGTCGCCGAGGGTGCGACCGGTGAGCTTCGCGGCGTTGCGCATGGCGGCCAGCGTCACGATGGCCGTGCCGTGCTGGTCGTCGTGGAAGATCGGGATGTCCAGCGCCTCCTGGAGGCGGCGCTCGATCTCGAAGCAGCGGGGCGCCGAGATGTCCTCCAGGTTCACCCCGCCGAAGGACGGCGCGAGGCGGATCACGGTCTCGACGATCTCGTCCGTGTCCTTGGTGGCGAGCGCGATCGGAACCGCGTCGACCCCACCGAACTGCTTGAAGAGAATGGCCTTGCCCTCCATCACGGGGAGGGAGGCCTCGGGCCCGATGTCACCGAGTCCGAGCACGGCCGTACCGTCGGTGACGACGGCGACCACGTTGGACTTCCAGGTGTACTCGTTCACGAGCTCGGGCTGCTCGGCAATGGCGCTGCACACCTTCGCAACGCCGGGCGTGTACGCCAGGGACAGGTCGTCCTTGTCGTTGACGGGCACGGTGGCCACGATGGCCATCTTTCCGCCCCGGTGCAGCGCGAACACTGCATCCGGGTTGTTGTCCGTCACGCTGTCGCTGCGAGGATTGACGATCTCCGCTGCCACTGTCTTAACCCCTTAAGTCTTTGAATCGTTGAGGGTGGCCACTCCTGGTTAAGGGGTGGGCGGGCACCGCGTCCGTCTCCGCGCCGACGGGTTTAGGTCCGTCTCCGCGGAGGGGAGGTTCGTACGCGCGGGCGCGCCGCACGCGCGCCCTGAGCCCCGGATGAGGGGTGTAAGGATCTGTTCTACCCGAAGAACGCTCACCCAGACGAGTCGATTCCCGCTCGATCATCAACTCCTTGTCCCGGTTTTGGCGAAAAGTCCAAACCTCTCTGTCCGATGGGCGAGACGCGCCGTAAAACGTGCGGCAAAAGGCGCAGGTCACGACCGTTCGTGCGGCTCTGAGGGGCCTTGTCCGCAGTCCTGTTGGGTACGAAGCGGCTGCCGTTATCCGATTTTGACCTGACGGGCTGCCTGAATGACTCAGTCCGAATGGCAAGATGCCCCTAATCACACAAGGTCGCGACACTCGATGGGGCGTGCCCGACCGCTTATCGATGCTTTCCACCTGCCGGAGGAACCAGCTCATGACCGCAAGCACCACCCGCCGTACGACCGCTGCCCGGTCCCGGATCGCCGCGGTCGGCGCGATCGCGGTCGCCGGCGCCCTGATCCTCACGGGCTGTGGAGACCAGACCGAGAAGAAGGGGTCCGGGGACGCCACGAAGTCCAACAGCGCCCCCCTCTTCTCCGCCCTGCCGAAGAAGATCCAGGACGCGGGTGTCATCAAGGTCGGTACGGACGCGGCGTACGCGCCGATGGAGTTCACCGAGGGCGGCAAGATCGTCGGTGTCGACCCCGACATCGCCGAGGCCCTCGGCAAGCAGCTCGGTGTGAAGTTCGAGTTCACCTCGGGCAGCTTCGACGGTCTGATCACCTCGATCTACACCGGCCGCCAGGACGCGATCATGTCCTCCATCACGGACAACGAGAAGCGCCAGAAGGGCCTCGACGACGAGGGCAAGCAGATCGGCAAGGGGATCGACTTCGTCGACTACTTCTCCTCCGGCGTCTCGCTCCTGGTCAAGAAGGGCAACCCGCAGGGCATCAAGTCCCTCGACGACCTGTGCGGCAAGACGGTCGCCGTCCAGCGCGGCACCACGTACGAGGACACCTTCAAGGCCCAGGCCGAGAAGTGCGGTGACAAGAAGCTCACCATCGAGGCCTTCGACACCGACGCCGAGGCCCAGACCCGCGTCAAGGCCGGCGGCGCCGTGGCCGACCTCAACGACTTCCCGATCGCCGCGTACGCCGCGAAGACCTCGGGCGGCGGCAACGACTTCGAGGTCGCGGGCCAGCAGTCCGACGTCGGCCTCTTCGGCATCGGCGTCAGCAAGGAGAACACCCAGCTCCGCGACGCCCTGAAGCAGGCCCTCGACGCGATCATCAAGGACGGCTCCTACGCCAAGGTCCTGGAGAAGTGGAACGTCAAGGACAGCGCCGTGCAGTCGGCGACGGTCAACGCAGGCAAGTGACCCGTGCGGACCGGCGGGCGACCGTGCCCGCCGGTCCCGGTTCCTGAGCTCCACTGAAGGGCAGTCATTGTGACTGACAAGATCGACAAGGGTCCGGCGGCGACCCCGCCGGCCGGGCCCGGCGCCTCGGGCACCCCGTACGAGGCCATCAAGGCAATTCCGGTGCGGCATTACGGCCGCTGGATCAGCGGCGCTGTGGTCGTCGTGCTGCTGGGCTGGCTGGTGTACGCCTTCTCCCAGGGCAACGTGATCTGGGCGACGGTCGGGGACAAGCTCTTCGACCCGTCCATCCTGTCCGGCCTGGGCAACACGGTGATCATCAGTGTCTCCGCGATGGCCCTGGGCCTGGCCCTCGGCATCCTCTTCGCGGTGATGCGTCTGTCGAAGAACCCGGTCACCAACACGGTGGCCTGGCTGTACATCTGGTTCTTCCGCGGCACCCCCGTCTACGTCCAGCTCCTGGTCTGGTTCAACCTCTCGCTGATCTTCCAGTACGTGAACCTGGGACCGATCTACAAGCAGGAAACCGTCGAGCTGATGACCCCGTTCATGGTCGCCCTCCTGGGGCTCGGCCTGAACGAGGGCGCCTACATGGCGGAGATCGTCCGCGCGGGCATCCAGTCCGTCGACGAGGGCCAGAGCGAGGCCTCGCACGCGCTGGGCATGACCCAGACCCAGACGATGCGCCGGGTGGTCCTGCCCCAGGCCATGCGGGTGATCATCCCGCCGTCGGGCAACGAGTTCATCAACATGCTGAAGACCTCCTCGCTGGTCTCCGCCGTCCAGTACACGGAGCTGTTGCGGGCCTCGTCGAACATCGGCTCCACCGCCGGGGCGATCATGGAGATGCTGTTCGTGGCCTCCATCTGGTACCTCGCCCTGACCAGCGTCTTCAGCGTCGGCCAGTACTACCTGGAGCGCCGCTACGCCCGCGGTTCGCTGCGCTCCCTGCCGCCGACGCCGTTCCAGCGGCTGAAGGCGAATCTGAACATGTTCCGCCGTACGGAGGTGGCGAAGTGACCGCCCAGCCGATGGTCAAGGCCGAGGCCGTCCACAAGTCCTACGGCCCCGCCCACATCCTGCGGGGCATCGACCTCGAGGTCGCCCCGCGCGAGGTGTTCTGCCTGGTCGGCCCGTCCGGCTCCGGCAAGTCCACCTTCCTGCGCTGCATCAACCACCTCGAGCGCATCAACGCAGGCCGCCTCTCCGTCGACGGCCAGCTCGTCGGCTACAAGGAGAAGGCCGGGAAGCTGTACGAGCTGAAGGACAGCGAGGTCGCAGCCCAGCGCCGCGACATCGGCATGGTCTTCCAGCGCTTCAACCTCTTCCCCCACATGACGGCCATGGAGAACGTCATGGAAGCCCCCGTCATGGTCAAGGGCGAATCCAAAGCCGTCGCCCGCGCCCGCGCGGTCAAGCTCCTGGACCGCGTCGGACTCGGCGACAAGGGCGGGAACTACCCCACCCAGCTCTCCGGCGGCCAGCAGCAGCGCGTCGCGATCGCCCGTGCGCTCGCGATGGAACCCAAGCTGATGCTGTTCGACGAGCCGACCTCCGCCCTCGACCCGGAACTCGTCGGTGACGTCCTGGACGTCATGCGGGACCTCGCCGAGTCCGGCATGACCATGATCGTGGTCACCCACGAAATGGGCTTCGCCCGCGAAGTCGGGGACAACCTCGTCTTCATGGACGGCGGCGTCGTCGTCGAATCCGGCCACCCCCGCGAGGTCCTGGGCAACCCCCAGCACGACCGCACCAAGGCCTTCCTCTCCAAGGTGCTGTAACGGCCGAGCCACACGCGTGAGGGGCGGTACGGGATCCCCGTACCGCCCCTCACGCATGCGCGGCCCGCGCCGCGGGCCCGGGCCTACTTCAGGCCCAGCACCAGCCCGTCGGAGGGCGAGCGCCAGACCGTACGGGCCTCCGCGAAGCCGGCGCCGAGCAGCGTGGCCGTGTGCCAGGACGCGGGCGGGGTGTCGCCGTCGGCGTGCTCCCCGTAGATCTCGAAGCGGGCCTTCGTGGGCTCGGCGAGCTCCGGGTCGGCGGCCGCGAGCTCCCACCACTCGCGCCAGTCCAGCGCCCCGGCCGCCTTCGCCCGGTCCATGCCGGCGTGCCGGTGGGCGCGCTCGGCGGCGTTGATCCGCGGGGTGGCGGGGTCGGGCATGTGGTCGGCGTTCATGAACACCCCGCCGGGGCGCAGCAGGGGCGCGAGCTGCCCGTACAGGACGGCGAGCTCCTCGCTGGGCAGCCAGTGCAGGGCGGTGGCCGTGAGGATGGCGTCGTAGGAGCCGTGGGGGAGGGTGGTGTGCCAGTCGGGGGACTTGAGGTCGGCGGTCACGAAGGTGACGCGGGGGTCGCCGGCGAAGTGGCCGCGGGCGATCGTCAACAGCGCGGGGTCGAGGTCGACTCCCGTACTGGTGGATTCCGGGAACCTCTTGAAGACGCGGTCCGTGATACTTCCCGTACCGCACGCGAGGTCCAGGATCCGGGGGGCCGTGCCGGCCAGGGCCTCCAGCATGTCCAGCATCACCCGGAACCGCTCCTCGCGGTCGGGCATGTACCACTCCTGCTGCCGGTCCCAGCTGTCCTGCCAGGCCTGCCAGTCGGGCGGTGCCGTGTGGGAGCGCGCCGTATCCGCCACGAAATCCTCCATGCGTAATACCCTCGAACATGTCTCAGCCGTTACCCGAGACACTAATCCGCAGCCGTAAGGACTACAAGTGGAACTGGCCCATTACTCGGACTACGCCGTGCGCCTGGTCAACACCGAGGAGCCGGCCCGCAACAAGGACTCGCTGACCTCCGTGGACGCCGTCCGCGCCCTCTTCGGCACCAGCGTGCAGATGGCCCGCCGGGTCACGGACGGCGACGTCACCCGCTTCCGCAACGTCCGCGGCAGGCTGCGCACCGTCTTCGAGGCAGCCGACGGCGGAGACCACGTCCTCGCCGTCGACCTGCTGAACTCCCTGCTCATGGAGTTCCCCGTCAGCCCCCAGGTGTCCGGGCACGAGACGATCGGCGAGCACGGCGGGCCGAACTGGCACATCCACCTCGCCGACCACCCCTCCAACGCCTCCGCCGGCTACGCCGCCATCGCGTGCTTCGGGCTGGCCTTCCACCTCACCGAGCACGGCCCGGACCGGCTCGGCCTCTGCCAGGCCCCGCCCTGCCGCAACGCCTACCTCGACACCTCCACCAACCGCTCCCGGCGCTACTGCTCCGACCGGTGCGCCACGCGCGCCAACGTGGCCGCCTACCGCGCCCGCAAGCGCCTGGAGGCCGAGGAGTCCGCCCGCAGCGGACGCAGCGCCGAGGCGGCCCAGGAGAGCCACGCCCTCAGCGAGCGCTGATCCCGCGCCGCGTGCTCCGGCCGGGGCCGCGGCCGGAAGCGGACCAGCGCGGTCGCCAGCACGAGCTCGTCGGGGACCGCGCCGTAGTCCGTGCTGTCGCCCGTCTCGTTGAACGGGTTGTCGCCCAGCACCCACCAGCCGCCGGGCCGCCGCTCCACCGCCCGTTTGACGACCAGCAGGTCCTGCTGGAACGGATGGCGCAGCACCACCACGTGGCCCGGCCGCACGGGTGCCCCGTAGCGGACCAGGACCTGGTCCCCGTTCTCCAGGGTCGGCGCCATCGAGGGGCCGCTCACCTCCACGGTGCCGATCCGCCTCAACGGCGACTCCCACTCCCGCGCCCCGCCGCGCGAGCGCGTGCTCCCCGCCATCCGTGACCTCCCTCGACCGCGCCCGTCCACTCTTCGTGCCTCCCGCATGCTGCCGCACTCTTCCGTACATTCGGTCACCGGTCCGGGTGCGCCCCTGGACTTTTGTCCCAACCGCACGGGGGCGCCCGCGAAATCGTCTTTCTCACGGAGTAATCTCCCCCTTGAGAAGACGATCACGAGGAGGACAAACTCCATGCTTTCCCGCCTCTTCGCCCCCAAGGCGAAGGTCTCCGCCCACTGCGATCTTCCGTGCGGCGTGTACGACCCTGCCCAGGCCCGCATCGAGGCCGAGTCCGTCAAGGCCGTGCAGGAGAAGTACCAGGCCAACGACGACGCCGACTTCCGCGCGCGCGCCATCACCATCAAGGAGCAGCGCGCCGAGCTCGCGAAGCACCACGTCTCCGTGCTGTGGAGCGACTACTTCAAGCCGCCGCACTTCGAGAAGTACCCGCAGCTCCACACCCTGGTCAACGACACCCTGAAGGCCCTCTCGGCCGCCAAGGCGTCGAACGACCCGGCGACCGGCGCCAAGGCGCTGGAGCTCATCGCCGAGATCGACCGCATCTTCTGGGAGACCAAGGCCGCCTGATCAGGCACTGCGCCTGATCGGCCCCGTCCCGGGCACGATGACGAAGGGGCCCGACCGCACCGCGGTCGGGCCCCTTCGCCGTGCCGCGGGCTACTCGTCCTCGTCGTCCTCGTCGTCCAGGCGGGCCAGCCAGGTGGCCAGGCGTTCCACCGGGACCTCGAAGTCCGGGTTCAGATCGACGAAGGTGCGCAGCTGCTCGGCGAGCCACTCGAAGGTGACCTCCTCCTCGCCGCGCCGCTTCTCCAGCTCCTCGATGCCGCGATCGGTGAAGTACAAGTCGGGCTCCGTGCAGTGGTCGGGTGTTCGGGTGTTCGGGTGTGCCCCGTCCCGTCAGGATAATCCGCCGGACCGGCGGGCCCGGACCTGACCGCTTTCCGCCGTTCGCGGAGCCCCTCCCCAGGGCAGGGATGGAGGGTCCGGGGCGGGAGGTGCGCATGGATGACCCCGAGCCGAGCGACGGCGTGCTGAGGGCCCTCGGTTCCACCGAGCCGTCCGCCGAGGGGACCGCGCTGGTGCGCGGCGTACGGCGGGCACGGCGGCTGCGGCTGCTGCGGGAGCTCGCGGAACTGCCCGGCGCCCGGGCCGGGGAGGCGGCCGAGCGCTGGGCCCTGCTGGAGGAGGCCGGGCGGCGCGACCCCCGTGCGGCGGGCGAGGTGGTGCACTATCCGGCCACCGGGGTCTGGGCCGAGGAGACCCTGCGCCGGCTGCGCACCCGGCACGGCCCGCCCGCCGACCTCGGACACCTCGGGGCACTCGCCGCCGCCGCGGCGCTGCGCGCCGGGATCGGCTTCAAGATCACGCTGCGGCCCGCGCACGGACGCCTCGTCCTGCCCACCCTCGGGCTGCTGCGCCCGGACCGGCCCGGCCCGATCGCCCTGACCGAGGGATCCTGGGACCCCGGCCATCCGGAGGCGCTGGCCCTGCACGCGCTGCCCGACGGGCGGACCGCCCTCGACGACCTGGACCCGTACCGCGCCCCGTACACGGTGCCCGCCGCCCGCCGGCTCACCCCCAAGGGGCACAAGCGCTGGGACACCCAGTGGTCCGGGGCGCTCACCCTGCTGCGGCGCTACGACACCGCCCGCGCCGAGGAGACCGGGCGGCTGCTGCGCTGCATGGTCCCGCTGTCCGGCGCCTCCCGGTCCTACGGCGCGACCCTGCCCGCGGCGCCCGGCTCCGTCCTGGCACGGGCGCAGCCGCCGCCCGCGCTGGCGGCGACCCTCGTGTTCGAGGTGCAGCACGGGAAGCTGGCGGCCCTCGCGGAACGGCTCCCGCTGCACACCGCCGACCGCGCGGCACGGTACTGGGCACCCTGGCGGGCCGATCCACGGCCGCTGGAGGGGCTCCTGAGGGGCGCGTACGCACATCTCGGACTGGCGGGCTACTGGCAGCGCGCGGCGCTCTACGGGGCCAGGGGGGCGTGGGCGCAGCACGCGCGGGTGCGGGCGCAGGTGGCGGCGGTGCTGCCCGTCCTGGACGCCTGCCCGGAACTCACCGCCGGGGGGCGGGTGTTCGTCGGGGCGATGGCCGCGGCCGAGCGGGCCATGGACGGGGTGCCCGCGCCGGGGTCCCGCTATGCGGTGGCCCGCGCGGTGGTGGAGCGGGACCGGGCCGCCTGGTGCGAGGCCCACCCGAACCTGGCCCCGTACGCCGCCGCCTGACGCGGGCTGCGGGGTGTGCCGCTGCGCGGGGCCGTCCCCTACCCGCCCTTCCACCGTTCCCCGGGGCTCCGCCCCGGACCCCGCTCCTCAAACGCCGGACGGGCTGGAAAGGCCGGAAGGCCCGGCTCCCCGTTGGGGGAGCCGGGCCTTCCCGGAGATCCGAAGCCTAGGCTTCGAAGACCTCGTTCAGGAGGAGCTGCTGCTCCGCCTGGTGGCGCTTGGCCGAGCCGACCGCCGGGGACGAGCCGTGCGGGCGGGAGATGCGGCGCAGGCGCTCGCCGGCCGGGATGTCCGCGCCGACCGCCAGGTCGAGGTGGTCGATCAGGTTGAGCGCGATGAAGGGCCACGCGCCCTGGTTCGCCGGCTCCTCCTGGGCCCAGATGTACTTCGCCGCGTTCGGGAACTTGGCGATCTCCGCCTGGAGCTCCGCACCCGGGAGGGGGTAGAGGCGCTCGATGCGGATGATCGCGGTGTCCGTGATGCCGCGCTTCTCGCGCTCGGCCTCCAGGTCGTAGTAGACCTTGCCCGCGCAGAAGACCACCTTGCGGACGGCGTTCGGGTCCACCGCGGAGTCGCCGATGACCGGGCGGAACGAACCGCTCGTGAACTCCTCCGCCTTCGACGCCGCCGCCTTCAGGCGCAGCATCGACTTCGGGGTGAAGACGATGAGCGGCTTGTGGTGCGGGTTGTGGACCTGCCACCGCAGGAGGTGGAAGTAGTTCGACGGGAGGGTCGGCATCGCGACCGTCATGTTGTCCTGCGCGCACATCTGCAGGAAGCGCTCCGGGCGAGCGGAGGAGTGGTCCGGGCCCTGGCCCTCGTACCCGTGCGGGAGGAGGAGCGTGACGCCGGACGTCTGGCCCCACTTCTGCTCGGCCGAGGAGATGAACTCGTCGACGACGGTCTGCGCGCCGTTGACGAAGTCGCCGAACTGGGCCTCCCAGAGGACCAGCGCGTCCGGGCGGGCCAGCGAGTAGCCGTACTCGAAGCCCATGGCCGCGTACTCGGAGAGCAGCGAGTCGTAGACGTTGTAGCGGGCCTGGTCCTCGGACAGGTAGAGCAGCGGGGTGTAGTCCTCGCCCGTCTCCCGGTCGATCAGGACTGCGTGGCGCTGGCCGAAGGTGCCGCGGCGGGAGTCCTGGCCGGACAGCCGGACCGGGGTGCCCTCCATCAGCAGCGAGCCGAAGGCCAGGGTCTCGCCCATGCCCCAGTCGATGGTGCCGTCGTCGATCATCGCCGCGCGGCGCTGCAGCTGCGGCAGCAGGCGCGGGTGGACCGTGTGGCCCTCGGGGATGTTGACCTGGGCCTCGGCGATGCGCTTGACGACCTCCTGGGAGATCGCGGTGTTCACGGCGACCGGGAACTCCTGCGCGACCTGGGCGGGCGCCACCGGGGCGGCCGAGGGCTGCGTGGCGGCCTCGCGGACCTCCGCGAAGACCTTCTCCAGCTGGCCCTGGAAGTCCTGGAGCGCCTGCTCGGCCTCTTCCAGGGTGATGTCGCCGCGACCGATGAGGGACTCGGTGTACAGCTTGCGCACCGAGCGCTTCTTGTCGATCAGGTCGTACATCAGGGGCTGCGTGAACGCCGGGTTGTCGGACTCGTTGTGACCGCGGCGGCGGTAGCAGATGAGGTCGATGACCACGTCCTTGTTGAACGCCTGACGGAACTCGAAGGCCAGGCGCGCGATGCGGACCACGGCCTCCGGGTCGTCGCCGTTCACGTGGAAGATCGGCGCCTCGATCATGCGGGCCACGTCGGTCGCGTACATCGAGGAACGCGAGGACTCCGGGGCGGCGGTGAAGCCGACCTGGTTGTTGATGACCACGTGCACGGTGCCGCCGGTGCGGTAGCCGCGCAGCTGCGACATGTTCAGCGTCTCGGCGACGACGCCCTGGCCCGCGAAGGCCGCGTCGCCGTGCAGGGCGACGGGCAGGACCGTGAAGTCCGTGCCGCCCTTGTTGATGATGTCCTGCTTGGCGCGGACCACGCCCTCCAGGACCGGGTCCACCGCCTCCAGGTGCGAGGGGTTGGCGACGAGCGAGACCTTGATCTGCTCCCCGTCCAGGCCCGTGAAGGTGCCCTCGGCGCCCAGGTGGTACTTGACGTCGCCGGAGCCGTGCATGGACTTCGGGTCGAGGTTGCCCTCGAACTCGCGGAAGATCTGCGCGTACGACTTGCCGACGATGTTCGCCAGGACGTTCAGGCGGCCGCGGTGGGCCATGCCGATCGCGACCTCTTCGAGGCGGGCCTCGGCGGCCGAGTCGATGACGGCGTCGAGCAGCGGGATGACGGACTCGCCGCCCTCCAGGGAGAAGCGCTTCTGGCCGACGTACTTCGTCTGCAGGAAGGTCTCGAAGGCCTCCGCAGCGTTCAGCCGGCGCAGGATCCGCAGCTGCTCCTCGCGCTCCGGCTTGGAGTGCGGGCGCTCGATGCGGTCCTGGATCCAGCGGCGCTGCTTCGGGTCCTGGATGTGCATGAACTCGACGCCGGTGGTGCGGCAGTACGAGTCGCGCAGCACGCCGAGGATGTCGCGGAGCTTCATCATCGACTTGCCGGAGAAGCCGCCGACCGCGAACTCGCGCTCCAGGTCCCACAGGGTGAGGCCGTGCTCGGTGATGTCGAGGTCGGGGTGCTTGCGCTGCTTGTACTCCAGCGGGTCGGTGTCGGCCATGACGTGGCCGCGGACCCGGTAGGAGTGGATCAGCTCGAAGACGCGGGCGGCCTTCGTGACGTCGTCGTCGTGCGAGGCGTCGATGTCCCGGAGCCAGCGGACCGGCTCGTACGGGATGCGCAGCGCCTCGAACACGTCGTCGTAGAAGCCGCTCTCGCCGAGCAGCATGTTCGCGACGATGCGCAGGAACTCGCCGGAGGCCGCGCCCTGGATGACCCGGTGGTCGTAGGTCGAGGTCAGGGTCATGACCTTGGAGATGCCCAGCTTGTTCAGGGTGTCCTGCGAGGTGCCCTGGAACTCGGCGGGGTAGTCCATGGAGCCGACGCCCATGATGACCGACTGTCCGGGCATCAGGCGGGGCACGGAGTGGACGGTGCCCAGGCCGCCGGGGTTGGTGAGGGAGACCGTCACCCCGGTGAAGTCGTCCATCGTCAGCTTGCCGATGCGGGCCCGGCGGACGATGTCCTCGTAGGCCTGCCAGAACTCGAAGAAGTTGAGGGTCTCGGCCTTCTTGATGCCGGCGACGACGAGCTGGCGGTCGCCGTTGGGCTTCACCAGGTCGATCGCGAGGCCGAAGTTGATGTGCTCCGGCTTGACCAGCGTCGGCTTGCCGTCCTTCTCCGCGAAGGAGTAGTTCATCGACGGCATGGCCTTGATGGCCTGCACCATCGCGTAGCCGATGAGGTGGGTGAAGGAGATCTTCCCGCCCCGGGCGCGCTTCAGGTGGTTGTTGATGACGATGCGGTTGTCGAACAGCAGCTTCACCGGGACGGCGCGGACGGACGTGGCCGTCGGCACTTCCAGCGAGGCGTTCATGTTCTTGACCACGGCAGCCGCCGGGCCGCGGAGCGTCACCAGGTCGGGGCCCGTGGGGGCCTCGGTGGCGGGCGCGGCCTTCTGGGGGGCTACGGAGGCGGTGGGGGCCGCGGCCGCAGCCGGGGCCTGGGAGGCGGGGGCAGCCGGTGCGGCGGCGGCCGGGGCCTGGGAGGTGACAGTCACAGCAGGGGCACCAGAGGGGGTGGCAGGTACAGGGGCAGGTGCTGACACGGGCGTCGTGGCCGCGGCCACGGCGGCGGCGGGCGCGGGGCTCGCCGTCCCTGTGGCGGCGGCGTCGGAAGCCTGCGGAGCCGTGGCGGTGACGGGGGCGGCGGCCTGTGCGGAGGCGCCGTCCGTCGTCGTCGCGGCGGGGGGAGCGGGCCGGTCCGTGGGCTTGTCCGCCTTCACCGGAGCGACAGCGCCCCCCGGCTTGTAGTCGGCGAAGAAGTCCCACCAGGCCCGGTCGACCGAGTTCGGGTCCTGGAGGTACTGCTGATAGATCTCGTCGACGAGCCACTCATTGGCGCCGAAGCCTGGGGCGGGGTTCTTCCCGCTCCCTCCTGCTTCGGTCGTGGTGCTCGAGTTATTGGGGGACTGTGGCGACACGGCGGCAACCGCCCTCTTCCGCTTCACAAGGTATGGACAGCGGGAATAAAGGCTACGCCTCCCGGGCCGTGAGATGCAGACCGGGCGGGACTTACGTCGCGTAGGTCACATCGAACGGCGGGTTTCACCACCTGGAATGGCGGGAAACAAGCGTGGTTCGGGCAGGAGGCACCGCGGTTGCGGCCCCCTGGCTTCGCACCCCTGACGGACCCCGGCGTGTGTGGCCGAGATCATGTCCTTCCCACTCGAACCCTACGTCAACCCGGCGCCTGCGAGCTGCCCGGAAGCGTGACAAGGATCCGGCAGCCCCGTGACGATTCGGCCACTCCGATGTCGCCCCCGTGCAGGCCGACCGCCCAGCGGGCGATGGCCAGACCCAGCCCCGTACCGCCGTCGCCGCCCCTCGCGCTGCCCCGGTTGAACCGCTCGAAGACCCGGTGGCGCTCCGCCTCCGGGATTCCGGGACCTTCGTCCCGCACTTCGAGCACCAGACCCCCGGGCGCGTCGCCCGCCCGGGCCTGGACCGTGACCCGGCCGTGCGGGGGGCTGTGCTTGACCGCGTTGTCGATCAGGTTCGCCACCACCTGGTGCAGCCGCTCGGCGTCCGCGTACGCCGTCAGGTCCGGCGGGGACACGTCCAGGTGGAGGTGGACGTCGTTGCGGGTGTGCCCGCCCGAGCCGGAGGACAGCCCCGGCCGGCCGGCCGCCGCCAGCCCCGATTCCTTCAGCACCCCCGACAGGTACGGCCACACCTCGAAGCGGCGGGCCCGCAGCGGCACCACCCCGTTGTCCACGCGGGAGAGGTCCAGCAGGGTCTCGACCAGCCGCCCCAGCCGCTCGGTCTGCTTCAGGGCCGTGCGCATGGTCTCCGGATCGGCGGCGGAGACCCCGTCCACCACGTTCTCCAGTACCGCCCGCAGGGCCGCGATCGGGGTGCGCAGCTCGTGCGAGACGTTGGCGACGAGCTCCTTGCGGTGCCGGTCCACCGCCTCCAGGTCGTCCGCCATCAGATTGATGGTGGAGGCCAGGTCGCCCAGCTCGTCGCGGCGCCCCGCCCCGCGCACCCGGCGCGTGTAGTCCCCGTGGGATATCGCCCGGGCCACGGTGGTCATGTCGTCCAGCGGCGCCGTCAGGCTGTGCGCCACGAACTGGGTGATCAGCATCGAGGCGATCACCGAGAACACCGTGATGAAGCGCACCTCGGTGGCCGTGCGCAGGGCCACCATCAGCAGGCCCGTGGTGATGAAGACCGACACCACCACGAGCGTGCCCAGCTTGGTCTTGATCGAGAACGGGGAGAAGGGCCGCAGCCCCCCGGGCGGCCGCTGCCCGGGCGGCCGGTAGCCGCTCACGGCTGCGCCGGGGTCTCCAGGGCGTACCCGACGCCGTGGACCGTACGGATCCGCTCGGCGCCGATCTTCCGGCGCAGCGCCTTGATGTGGCTGTCGACCGTACGGGTCCCGGACGCGTCGGCCCAGTCCCACACCTCCGCGAGGAGCTGCTCCCGCGAGAGCACCGCCCGCGGGGTCCCGGCCAGGCACACCAGCAGGTCGAACTCCGTCGGCGTCAGGTGCACGTCCTCGGTGTGCACCCGGACCCGGCGCTGCGCGTGGTCGATCTCCAGATCGCCGAGGCGCAGGGTGGCCCCGCGCGGGGCGTGCGCGGCCAGCGTGGCCCGCTCCACCCGCCGCAGCAGTACGTGGACCCGTGCGGCCAGCTCGCGCATGGAGAAGGGCTTCGTCATGTAGTCGTCGGCGCCGACCCCGAGCCCGACGAGCATGTCGGTCTCGTCGTCCCGGGCGGTGAGCATGAGCACCGGCACCGGCCGCTGGGCCTGGACCCGGCGGCAGACCTCCAGGCCGTCGAAGCCCGGCAGCATGACGTCCAGGACCAGCAGCTCCGGCAGCCAGCTCTCGGCCGCGGCGACGGCCGCCGGCCCGTCCGCGGCCGTCTGGACCTGGAAGCCCTCGGCGCGGAGCCGGGCCGCGATGGCCTCCGCGATGGTGTGGTCGTCCTCGACGACGAGTACCCGGCGCTGCGCGCCGGGGGTGGCCGCGGCGCCGTTGTGGGTGGTGTGCGTCTGTTCCATGTCCCGCCCCTGAAGATCCCGCGTCGTGGTAGGGGTGCAGCGTAGAGGAGAGGTCCGGCTCCGGCTATGACGGGTTCCGCACGCGGGTCCGCCGCACGGGGGCTCTGCCCCCGGACCCCCGCGCCTCAAACGCCGGCGGGGCTGGTTTCGGCCGGTGCCGCCCGCACGGAAACGCCGACGGGCTGGAAGATCCAGCCCGCCGGCGTTCGAGGCGGGGGCTCCGGGGCGGGGCCCCGGGCCGTTCGGATCCGGGCGGAGCCCGGGGAACGGCAGAGCCCGGGGTGTCCGGGGCGGGCCCGGGTCTTTCGGGTCCGGGCGGAGCCCGGGGAACCGCAGAGCCCCGGGGGCCTACGGCTCCGCCCGGACCCGTAGGCCCTCGGGTCTTTCGGGTCCGGGCGGTGCCCGGGGAACGGGAGAGCCCGGGGTGTCCGGGGCGGGCCCGGGTCTTTCGGGTCCGGGCGGAGCCCGGGGAACGGGCGAAGGGCGGGTAGGGGACGGCCCCGCAGGGCACACCACCCGCACCCGCCCACCGGGCTCCGCCAGGGTCAGGAAAGGGTCAGGCCGTGGCCGTGCGGGAACACCGGGTTCTCGGTGTCGTTCGGGACGTCGGGCCGGGAGGCCTCGACGGCCGCCATCGAGCGCGGGAGCTCGAAGGGCAGGCGCCCCTCGGCGGCGGCCCGCCCGAACGCCACGTCCAGCAGCGCCGCGTCCGACGCCCCGTAGTCCGCGATCAGCGCGGCCGCCCGCTCCGCGATCTCGGGGATCACCGCGGCCCGCTCCAGATTGATGCAGACCAGGGTCGGGACGGCGTCCAGGAGGGACAGGATCCCGGTGAGTTCCGGCTCGGGGAAGGCCAGCGAACCCGAGTGGAAGAAGGACTCGAAGATGTTCGTGCGGGGCTCGTGCGGGGTGCGCAGCCGCAGCACCGCCAGGTCCGCCGCGGCCGGGTCGGACACGATCTCCCCGTACGCCGCCGCGACGTCCTCGTCCACGTCCTTGACGTACAGCTTCGGCCGGCCGGAGACCGGCAGGGTCCCCCCGGTGTTGGTGAGCACCGTCAGGGAGCGCCGCTGGGCCGCGGCGCCGGCCGCTGCGAAGTCGGCGCGGCCGACGGTCCCGGCCGCCGCGTCCGGGTCCACGTACGGGTTCTCGAAGAGGCCGAGGACGAACTTCTCGCGCAGCAGCCGGCGTACGGACGCGTCGATCCGGGACTCCGCGATCCGGCCCGAGCGGACCAGCTCCACGACGACCTCGGGGCACTGCTCGCCGCCGAACTGGTCCGAGCCCGCCTCCAGCGCCAGGGCCGCCCGCTCGGCGACGCTCAGGTGCTCCACGCCCCAGGCGCGGGCCGGGTGCGCCTCGCCGAAGATCACCGAGTCCGTGATCAGGCCCCAGTCGGTGCAGACGATGCCCTGGAAGCCGAGCTCCTCGCGGAGCAGGCCGGTGACGACCCCCTTGTTGAAGCCGAAGCCGACCTCCTCCCAGTCGGTGCCGATCGGCTGGCCGTAGTACGGCATCATCTGCGAGCAGCCGGCCGCGATGGCCGCCTTGAACGGCTCCAGGTGGTGCTCGCGCAGGCCGCCCGGGTAGACCTGCTCCTTGCCGTGCGCGAAGTGCGGGTCCTCGCCGTCCTTCTGCGGGCCGCCGCCGGGGAAGTGCTTGACCATCGCCGAGACCGAGGCCGCGCCGAGGGTCTCGCCCTGCAGGCCGCGCACGTAGGCCCGTACGAGCTCGCCCGTCAGCTTCGCGTCCGAGCCGAAGGTGCCCGACTGGCGGGCCCAGCGCGGCTCCGTGGCCAGGTCGATCTGCGGGTGCAGTGCCACGCGGAAGCCGACGGAGAGGTACTCGCGCCGCATGATGTCGGCGAACTCGAACACCAGCTCCGGGTCGCCGATCGCGGCGAGGCCGATCGCCTCGGGCCAGGCGGAGAAGGCACCGGCGTTGAAGGAGGCGCCGACGTTGTCGGTGAAGGAGTGCCGGGGGTCGGTGGACAGGGTCACCGGGATGCCGAGGCGGGTGCCGGCGGCCATCTCCTGGACGGCGTTCTGCCAGAGCGCCATCTCGCGGGCGCCGTAGCTGCCGAGCAGGTTGAAGTGGGTGAGGTGGCGGCCCTCGATCAGCTCGGGGGTGGTGAACGGGAGGATCGAGCCGTCGGTCTCGGTGACCGGGGTGCCGTCCGGGTTCATCATCAGCATCGAGTGGAAGAGCTGGCCGGCCTTCTCCTCCAGGGTCATGCGGGAGAGCAGGTCCTCGACGCGCTGGTCCACGGGGAGGGCGGGGTCGCGGTAGGGGAGGGCGGTGCCGGGGGTGCTCGGGGTGGCGGTCATGGCGGGGCTCCTGAGGAGGTCGGGCGCGCGGGAGGTCGCGGGGGCGGGTGCGGGCGGGGGCGTTACTCGACCGAGCGGATCAGCTGGACCAGGGCGGCGCCGACGGCCGCTGCGATGCCGCCGACGAGGAAGAGGGCGCCGTAGTTGCCCCCTCCGCCGATGGCCAGGACGAACGGCGCGAGCATCGGGACGAGGGACTGCGGGAGGGCGTTGGCGATGTTGAGGACGCCCATGTCCTTGGCGGCGGTCTCCGGGTCGGGCAGGACGGCGGCGGCGAGCGCCACGTCGACCGCGAGGTAGAGGCCCTCGCCGAAGCCGAAGACGGCCACCGCGAAGAGGAACATCCCGAAGGTGCCCGCGGTGGCGATCAGCAGCAGCCCGACCCCGATGACGAAGGCGGACGCGAGCACGAAGGGCTTGCGGCGGCCGGTGGCGTCGGAGAGCCAGCCGCCGGCGAGGGAGCCGGCCACGACACCGCCGACGGTGACGAGGGTGGTCGTGAACATCTTCGCGGCGACATCGCCCTCGGCGACCCCGAGGCGGTCCATCAGGAAGTACACCTGGTAGCTGGTCACGCAAGCGATGCCGATGAACACCAGGAAACGGCTCGCGAAGTTCCACGAATAGTCGGGGTTCTTGCGCGGATTCACCCAGAAGCTGTGCAGGAACTCCCGCCAGCCGTACGGGGCCACGGACTCGGCACGGGCCGGCCGGTCGGGCATCACGGCGGCCAGGACGCACACCCCGAGGACGCCGACGACGGCCGGGACGATGAAGGCCAGCGCCATGTTGTCCGTGAAGAGCTGCGCGAGGAAGCTGCCCGCCACCATCGAGACGGACAGCATCATGCCGACCATGCCGGAGACGCGGCCGCGCTGGTGGTCCGGGATCAGATCCGGGATGCAGGCGGTGACCATGCACAGGGCGGCGTTGCAGCCGAGCTGCGCGATGGCCCAGCCGACGAGCAGCGCGGTGACGCTGGAGCCGAGGCCGACGACGGTCAGCCCGACGGCGGCCACCGCCATGCCGCCCACGAGCCAGGGGCGGCGGCGGCCGAACCGGCTGGTCGTGCGGTCGGAGAGGGCGCCGAAGAGAGGGTTGCCGACGAGGGCGAGGAGGGCTCCGACGGAGAGCACCTTGCCGAGGGCGGCGCCGCGCTCGGCCTCCGGGACGATCTGGGCCACGCGCAGGGCCAGGGTCACGACGATCGGGGTGAAGACGGCGATGCAGACGCCGAGCTGGGCGGCGACCAGGCCGAAGATCAGCTTGGCGGGGGCGTCGGCGGGTCGGCCGTCCGGCCTGGCCGGATCGGGTCGGTCAGTGGCGCCGGTGGCAGCGGGTGCGGTGCTTCCGGGGTCCTGCGTGAGCGGCATGGGGGCTCCAACGTCTCCGCGTCGGCCTCGTCACCGACCGGGCGGTTTCACCGTAGGCGCGAAAACCATGTACCCACTAGGTTTTCGCGGAGTGAGCTGGATCACTCGCTCCGGATGGCCGGAAACAGTCGGGTTTAGGGTGGTCCGCATGGCACAGGACAAGGGCCGAACGGCCCCCGAGGCGGCGGCTTCCAAGGCGGCGGCCCCCAGGGCGGCGGCCGCCCGGGGCGGCTACGCGGTGGGCGACGCCCGTCGCCAGAAGATCCTCGACACCGCGGTCGAGCACTTCGCGCAGTGGGGCTTCCACGCCTCCTCGCTCGCCCGGATCGCCAACGACTGCGGGATCACCCAGGGCGGCCTGCTCCACCACTTCCGCGGCAAGGAGGACCTGCTGCTGTCCGTCCTCGCGCAGAGCGAGCAGCACGACGTGGAGCGGCTCTTCAGCGGGCCCGAGGAGGAGGTCCCGCGGGTCGCCGCGCACTTCGCCGCGGTGGTCGCCCTCGCCGAGGAGAACGCCCGCCGGCCCGGGCTCGTACGGATGTACAACACGCTGGTCGGCGAGTCCGGAAACCCGGGCCACCCCGCGCACGCCTACTTCCGGCAGCGCTACGAGCGGGTCCTCGGCTACAGCGTCGACCTGCTCCGGGCGGGGGTCGCGCGCGGCGAGGTGCGGCCGGACACGGACTGCGAGGCCGTCGGCCGGGAGATCATCGCCGTGATGGACGGGTTCCAGATCCAGTGGGTGCTGGACCCGGAGGGCGTGGACATGGCCGTCCTGCTGCGCGACTACCTGGACCGGCGGCTGCGGGAGATCGCGGCGGGGCCGTGAGGGTTCGGCTTCGGCTTCAGCTGGGCTCGAAGGACGGCAGGGCGCCCAGGACCCCCTCCAGGGGCTGCGGCAGCGTGGTCTGGTCCGCGGCGACCTCGTAGCCGCCGTGCCGGAAGGCGTACGTGAAGGAGTCGAAGACCGGCTGCTTGGGCATCGAGATCCGCGGCAGGCGGGGGAAGTCCGCCTTCTGGAGCGCGGTGCGCAGTTTCGTGAGGGCGGCCGCCGAGAGCTTGCCGCGATCGACGGTCTCGGCCTTGGCGTTGAGCCGCAGGAACGATCCGTCACCCTTGATGATCAAGGTGGCGGTCTTTCCGGCGATGCCCCCGCTGCGGGTGACCGCGACGAGCGTCTCACCGGCGGCGGGAGTCGAGGCGCTGGGTGCGGGTGCGGGAGCGGAGGTACTCGGCGCGGGCTCCGGGGGGACACTGGTGCCCGGGTTCGGGGTCTGACCGGGGGAGGGAGTCCCCGGTGCCTCCGTCGCCGTTCCGGAGGGAGGGTTGGTGGGGGTCGGGGTGCCGGTGCTCGCGCTCGCACTCGCGCTCGCGTCCGGGGTCGCGGAGGCCCCGTCTTTGGCCCCGTCGTCGGAACACCCGCCCAGGGCCGTCACCGCGGCCACCGCCACGGCCACCGCCGCGGCCGCCCTCGCCCGGCCCACTCGCCCATCACGTGCTCGCACGCCCCACCCCCGCAGGTATCCGGCTCGAACCCCGAGTATGGAGTCAGCACCACCCGCACGGATAGCACTCGGAGGCCGACATCCGCCGCTTCGCCCCCTGGCGCTGGCTGCCGCCGCTCACCGCCGTCGCACTCGGCCTCTGGGGCCTCTCGCGCGGCGGCTCCCTGTGGCGCGACGAGTCCGTCACGTGGCAGGTCGCGCACCGCCCGCTCGGGGAGCTCTGGGCGCTGCTCGGTCAGGTGGACGCCGTCCACGGCCTCTACTACCTGCTGATGCACGCGGTCTTCGCGGCGACGAGCCTGGTCACCGGCGCCGACCCGGGGCTCTGGTCCCTCCGCCTCCCCTCGGTGGCCGCCACCGCCCTCGCCGCGTCCGGCGTGGCCGCGGTGGCCCACCACCTGGCGGGCGGGCGGCACGGCGACCGCGCCGGGCGGGTCGCGCTGCTGGCCGGGGTCGCGTACGCGCTGCTGCCGCCCGTGCAGATGTACGCGCAGGAGGGGCGCTCGTACGCGTTCGTCGCCGCGGCCGTCGTCTGGGCCACGTATCTGATGCTGCGCGAGCGCTGGGTCGGCTACGCCGTCGTGCTCGGGCTGGGGTGCTGGCTGCACGAGTTCGCCGTACTGGCGCTGCCCGCGCACGCGTTCGCCGCCCGGCGTTCGCGCGGCTGGCGGCTGGCCGCCGGGGCGGTGGTGGCCGCGCTGCTGCCGCTCGCGCTGGTCAGCGCGCGGCAGGCGCAGCAGCAGCTGGGCTGGCTCGGGCGGCCGAGCTGGCAGGACTGGGCGGCGTACGGGGTCCTCGCGGCCGCCTCGCTGCTGCTGGCCCGGGGGGCCGAGCGGGAACTCGTACGGGTCGCCCTGCCCCTGGCGCTGCTGCCGCCGGGGCTGCTGCTGGCGGTCTCGCTGGTGCACCCCTGGTACGTGGACCGGTACGTCCTCTACGCCCTCGCCGGCCTCGCCCTGCTGGTGGGCGCGCGGCTGGCCACGGCGCGGGGGTGGTGGGTGTGGCCGCTGGTCGGGGTCCTGCTCGTCCCGGCCGGGTTCTGGTCCGCGTGGCTGCGGACGCCCGAGAGCCGCAAGGACGACGCGCGGGCGGTGGCGGCGGTGGTCGGTGGCCTGTCGCGCCCGGGCGACGCGGTGCTGTTTCTGCCGTCGCGGCGGCGCGAATGGCTGCTGTCCTCGCCGGAGGCCTACGGGGCGCTGCGGGATGTCGCCCTGTCCCGCAGTCCGGGGGCTTCGCGGAGCCTCCAGGGCGTGGAGCGGACTCCGGAGGAGATCCAGGCGGCCCTGCTGGACCCGGGCGTCACCCGGGTGATCGCCCTCCTGGACCCGGTCGGGCAGCCGCTGGACGGCTACCCGGCCGAGGCGGTGAAACGCCAGACGCTGGTCTCCTCCTTCGAGCTGTGCTCTGTGACGGCCGTGCGGGGCGCGCGGGTGGCGCTCTTCGCACGCCCGGGCGCCTGCCCGTAGCCGGGGGCGCTGCCGCCGGCGGGGCTGGGTTGTGGCTGGGGTCCGGCTGCACGGGTGGGGCTGGCTGCGGGTGGGGCGGTGCCGGGGTCGGGGTGGGGTGTTGGCCGGGACTGCATGATTTAGGCGCCCTACCCACAACTCCGACAGGCCGGCGGCTCCCTCTAGCGCCACAAATCACGCTTTACGTCCCGGCCAACACCCCACCCCGCCCCCGTCCCCGCCCCCCGGCCGCCTGCGTCCCCCCGCATCCGGCCCCGGGCTGGGGTTGGTCTTTTTAGCCGTCCGGCGTTTGAGGACCGGGGTCTGGGGCGGAGCCCCAGGGGGTCCGGGCGGAGCCCCAGGGGGTCCGGGCGGAGCCCCAGGGGGTCCGGGCGGAGCCCCAG
>NZ_JANAVF010000007.1:168043-464550 GCF_024213195.1 Streptomyces sp. TBY4
TCCGGGCGGAGCCCCAGGGGGTCCGGGCGGAGCCCCAGGGGGTCCGGGCGGAGCCCCAGGGGGTCCGGGCGGAGCCCCAGGGGGTCCGGGCGGAGCCCGGGGTCCCGCCTTCAGCCCGTCCGGCGTTTGAGGACTGGGGTCCGGGCAGCGCCCGGGGAACGGTGGAAGGGCGGGTAGGGGACAGCCGCCCGCAGGGCCCGGGCAGTCGCACCCGCCCCGCGGGCCCCGCGCCGCCGGACGGAGTTCGGAGCAGCGGGGCGCAGCCCGCGCGGGAGGTCAGGGGCCGCACCGCGGGAGTGGAGGTGCAGGGGAGAGGATGGGCCGCGGGGCGCCGATCTTGGCGGGGCCCGTCGGATTCATTCGGAGGTGCCTCATGGACGCAGCCCGTTCCCACGACCTCGTGCCGCCCGGCCCGCTCGTAGGCGGTGACTGGCTCGCGGAGCGTCTCGGTATACCCGGGCTCGTCGTCTTCGACGCCTCCGTGGGGGCGCATCGGGATGCGAGTCGGGGGATTCCGGGGGCCCGGCCCTTCGACCTCGACGGCGTGCTGTCCGACCACACCGCCGCCGCCCCGCACACCATGCCCGGCCCCGCCGCCTTCGCCGAGGCGATGTCCGCCCTCGGTGTCGACGACACGAGCACGGTCGTCGCGTACGACGGCGCCGGGATCTACTCCAGTGCCCGCGCCTGGTGGATGCTGCGCAGCATGGGCTTCGACCGGGTCGCCGTCCTCGACGGCGGGCTGCCCGCGTGGCTCGCCGCCGGGCTGCCGGTCGAGGAGGGCCGGCCGGGCTACGAGGGCCCGCGCGGCTCCTTCACGGCCCGGCCCCGCGCCGGGCTGCTGGTGGACGCCGCCACCGTCTCGGCGGCCCTGGCCGATCCTGCGGCGGCCGTGCTCGACGCCCGTACGCGCGAGCGCTTCGCCGGCACCGCCCCCGAACCCCGCCCGGGGCTGCGTGGCGGCCACATGCCGGGTGCGGTCAGCCTCCCCTTCGGCGAACTGCAGCGCCCCGACGGCCTGATGCGTCCCGCGGCCGAGCTCCGCGCCGCTTTCGGGGCGGCGGTGGGTGAGCGGGAGCGGCTGTACTTCAGCTGCGGTTCCGGGGTGACGGCCTGTGTGCTTGCGCTCGGGGCGGAACTCGCCGGGTACGGCAACCTCGCGGTGTACGACGGCTCCTGGAGCGAGTGGGGCGTGCCGTCCCCGGACCGGCCGGTCGTGCAGGGGAGTTAGGCCGCCCCCGGCCCCGGGGGTTAACCCCACCCCGGATCCGGGCACATGCACCATGCCCCCGCGGCCACCGCGCGGGCACGATCGACACCATGACCACGAAGACGCGCCCGCGCGGCACCAAGGCCACCGCCACCCTCACCCTCACCGCCACGGCGCTCGCCGCCGGGCTGCTGCTCACCGGTTGTTCCTTCGGCTCGCTCGTCTCCCGCGGCGGACCGGAGAAGACGGCGAGCGCGGACGCCACGGTGGCCGAGGCCGTCACCGCGGTCGAGGTGTCGGACTCCGGAAGCGGGTCCATCGAGGTGGTCGTCGGATCCGGCCCCGGTGTCGTCGTCGGCCGCACCGTCCACTACCACGGCGACACCGTGCCCGAGCCCGCCCAGCGGCTCTCCGGCGGAGTGCTGACCCTCAGCGCCGGCGACTGCTCCGGCCGCTGTTCCGTCGACTACCGGCTGGAGGTACCGGCCTCCGCCACGGTCCGGGCCAAGAGCAGCAGCGGCCGCGTCGCGGTGTCGGGGGTGGCCGCCGCCGACGTCGTGACGTCCTCGGGCGGGGTGCGCGTGGAGCGGATCGCCGGCGCGCTGGAGGTCGGCACGGCCTCCGGCCCGGTCCGGGCGGACCGGATCGCCGGCCCGCTGAAGGTCCGTACGTCCTCGGGCTCGATCACGGCCGGGGAACTGTCCGGAACGGGCGCGGACGCCCGTTCCGACTCCGGCGACGTCCGCCTCGCCTTCACGACGGCCCCGGCCTCGATCGCCGTGCGGACCAGCTCGGGCGAGGCGAAGCTGAAGGTCCCCGCAGCCCCGTACGCACTCGACGTCGCCACCGACTCCGGCGCACGCGACATCACCCTGCCCGCGACCCCCTCCGCCGCGGCCCGCCTCGCGGTGACGACCTCCTCGGGCGACATCCACATCTCCGCGGCCTGAGCACCGGTCCGAGCTACGGGGCTTCGACGACCTGCCAGTCCTCGATCGGCTTCGTCCGGAACAGCCCGCGGTACACCCGCCGGGTCAGCACGGCGGCGCCCGGCCCGTACTCCGCGATCTCTCCGAAGGCCTCGGCGGCGGACTCGTAGACGAACTTCTTGCCCTTGGCGTTCTGGATGACCCATTCCCTGGCCTCGGCGACGCCCTCACCCTCTACGTACATGTGGGGAGCGTAGCCCTGCCCGGAACGCGACCCCGCTCGCGGTGACCTGGGTATTTCCAGTGATGTCACCGCCTGGGTGGGGATGTGCCCGACCCTGTTCGCCCCCGGCGAACGGGTGTTGGGGAACATTGGGCGACGCACATGCATTGAGTCGGCATAGCTCAACTTCACTGCCGGAGGGAACATCATGGCTTCGACGTCCGTAACGCTCACCCTGCCCGTGCTGCCGCTCGACGACGAGGTCGTGCTGCCCGGGATGGTCGTTCCGCTGGACCTGTCCGACGCCGAGGTGCGGGGTGCCGTCGAGGCCGCTCAGGCTGCTCAGGCCGGTGCCGCCGGGGACAAGCCGAAGGTGCTCCTCGTGCCGCGGGTCGACGGGAAGTACGCCGCCACCGGGGTGCTCGGGACCGTCGAGCAGGTGGGGCGGCTGTCCGACGGGGATCCCGGGGCGCTGATCCGGGGACGGGGCCGGGTAAGGATCGGGGCCGGTACGACCGGGCCCGGGGCGGCGCTCTGGGTCGAGGGGGAGACGGTGGACGAGAGCGTCCCCGATCCGCTGCCCGGGGCCGTCGCCGAGCTCGTCAAGGAGTACAAGGCGCTCGCCACCAGTTGGCTCAAGAAGCGCGGGGCCTGGCAGGTCGTGGACCGGGTGCAGCAGATCGAGGGGGTCGGGGCGCTCGCGGACAACTCCGGCTACTCCCCGTTCCTGAGCGTCGAGCAGAAGGTGGAGCTGCTGGAGACGGCCGACCCCGTCGCCCGGCTGCGGCTCGCCGTCAAGGCCCTCAGCGAGCACCTCGCCGAGCAGGACGTCGCCGAGTCCATCGCCAAGGACGTCCAGGACGGCGTCGACAAGCAGCAGCGCGAGTTCCTGCTGAAGCGCCAGCTCGATGCCGTGCGCAAGGAACTGCGCGAGCTCAGCGGGGAGAAGGACGGCGAGGAGTCCGACGACTACCGGGCCCGGGTCGAGGCCGCCGACCTGCCCGAGAAGGTACGGGAGGCCGCCCTCAAGGAGGTCGACAAGCTGGAGCGCTCCAGCGACCAGTCCCCGGAGGGGTCCTGGATCCGCACCTGGCTGGACACCGTGCTCGAACTGCCCTGGAACGAGCGCACGGAGGACGCGTACGACATCCGGGGCGCCAGGGCCGTACTGGACGCCGAGCACGCCGGGCTGAGTGACGTGAAGGACCGGATCACCGAGTACCTCGCCGTGCGCAAGCGCCGTTCCGAGCGGGGGATGGGCGTCGTCGGCGGGCGCCGGGGCGGGGCCGTGCTGGCGCTCGTAGGCCCTCCGGGCGTCGGAAAGACCTCGCTGGGCGAGAGCGTGGCCCACGCCATGGGGCGCGAGTTCGTCCGCGTGGCCCTCGGCGGGGTCCGCGACGAGGCCGAGATCCGCGGGCACCGGCGTACGTACGTGGGCGCGCTGCCCGGCCGGATCGTACGGGCCATCAAGGAGGCGGGGTCCATGAACCCGGTCGTCCTGCTCGACGAGATCGACAAGGTCGGCTCCGACTTCCGCGGAGACCCGGCGGCCGCGCTGCTTGAAGTCCTCGACCCGGCCCAGAACCACACCTTCCGGGACCACTACCTGGAGGTGGAACTGGACCTGAGCGACGTCGTGTTCCTCGCCACCGCCAACGTGCTCGAAGCCATCCCCGAGGCCCTCGCCGACCGCATGGAACTGGTCCGCCTCGACGGCTACACCGAGGACGAGAAGGTCGTCATCGCCCGGGACCACCTGCTGCCCCGGCAGCTGGAGCGCGCCGGCCTGGCCGCGGAGGAAGTGGTCCTGGAGGAGGACGCGCTGCGCAAGCTGGCGGGGGAGTACACCCGCGAGGCGGGCGTGCGCACCCTGGAGCGTTCCCTCGCCCGGCTGCTGCGCAAGGTGGCCTCCCAGCACGAGCTGGGGGAGCGGGAGCTGCCGCTGCGGATCGGCGCGGACGACCTGCGGGTGCTCATCGGGCGGCCGCACCACGTACCGGAGTCCGCGCAGGACCCGGCCGAGCGGCGTACCGCGGTACCGGGCGTGGCCACCGGCCTCGCCGTGACCGGGGCGGGCGGCGACGTCCTGTTCGTCGAGGCCTCGCTGGCCGATCCCGAGACGGGCGCGGCCGGGCTCACGCTGACGGGCCAGCTCGGGGACGTGATGAAGGAGTCGGCGCAGATCGCGCTCAGCTTCCTGCGCTCGCACGGCGCCGAGCTCGAACTCCCGGTCGCCGACCTGAAGGACCGGGGCGTGCACATCCACTTCCCGGCGGGAGCGGTGCCGAAGGACGGCCCGAGCGCGGGCATCACCATGACGACGGCGCTGGCCTCCCTGCTGTCGGGCCGACAGGTCCGCACGGACGTGGCCATGACCGGCGAGGTCTCGCTCACCGGGCGGGTGCTGCCGATCGGCGGGGTCAAGCAGAAGCTGCTGGCCGCGCACCGGGCCGGGCTGACCACCGTCATCATCCCGAAGCGGAACGAGGCCGACCTGGACGACGTTCCCGCCGAGGTGCTGGCCGGGCTGTCGGTGCACCCGGTGACGGACGTACGGCAGGTCCTGGAGCTGGCGCTGTCGCCGGCGGCGGCGGAGACGACGGCGGACACGGCGACGGATGCGGCCGTGGACGGGGTGCCGGTGGCCGCCGCGGCCTGATCCGGCGGCCGGCATCCGCCCGGCCGCCCGGCTGCCGTCCGGGCCGGGGGCCCGGGGTTCCCCGCTCCGGCGGGGCCCCGGGCCCCCGGCGTACGCGCTGCGAAATACTGGTGGACCACACACCAGCGAAGGAGCGGGCCGTGCACGGGACCGACGACCAGGAGTTCCTTGCCCTGGAGCGGGAGCTGTCCGTCTTCCTCCGGCGGGCCCGGGCCTCCTCCGGGGAGATGGCGCGCGAGCTGCACCCCGAACTGGAACCGGCCGCGTACGGGCTCCTCGTACGGCTGGAAGCCGCCGGCCGGCAGCGGGCGACCGAGCTCGCCGCGTACTTCGGGGTCGGCAAGGCCACGATGAGCCGGCAGCTGCGGGCCCTGGAGGTGCTGGGCCTGCTGGCCCGCGAGCCGGACCCGGCGGACGGGCGGGCCTTCCTGGTCGGGCTCACCGAGGAGGGGCGGGAGCGCTTCCTGCGGGTCCGGGGCGCCCGGCGCGAGCAGTACATGCGCAAGCTCGCGGACTGGGACCGCGGGGAAGTGGCGGAACTGGCACGGCTCCTGAACCAGTTGAACGCGGGCGGGGAGTAGCTCCCCAGACGCCAGACCCCAGAGCCCAGAGCCCCCTAGAGCTCCGCGTAAGCCGCCGACGCGTCGTCGTGGCGCTTGCCGCGCCGGTGGGTCCGGAGCGGATCCGATTCCAGGGTGCGGACCCGGTCGATCAGGGACTGCGCGCCCTCCTTGCGCAGCACGGCCAGGCATTCGGCCCAGTCGCCCTCTCCGAACGTGTCCGTCCACCGGCTGGCCCCGTCCGTGAGCACCGCCACCGCACGCACCTCCGCGCGCGGCGTCCGCCCGGTCACCGCCCGGGCCGCCACCTCCGGGTCCGCGGCGGCGGTGAAGAAGCCGCCCTCCGCGTTGCGCAGCGCGTCCGCGGAGGCCTCCGTACGCAGGCGTTCGCGCGGGATCCGGTCCAGCCGGTCGTCGAGGACGGCGCGCACCTCGCCGCCGGGCGCCTGGAGGAGGAGTACGGAATCCGAGAGCACCAGGTGCTCGACGCAGGAGGCGTCCCAGCGGACCACGACCACCGTCGCCTGCGGCGTCCGGACGTGAGAAAGGTCACAGGTGTCGCGGTGGGCGTCCGCGGTGACGCGGATGGCCTCCGCGAGGACGCGGTCGAGCGGCATGTCCCGGCGCGATCCGGACAGTTCGGTCAATCGGCCGCCGAGCCGGGCCGCGAACCACGGCACTCCGTGCGCGCATCCGACCTCGCCCGGCGGCGGGGTGACCCCGTCGAGGGCGACCAGGACCCCGCCGCCCGAGGCGGGGATCGCGGCCGACAGCCAGTCCTCGTTGGGGCGTTCCGGATTGCCGGGGGCGGAGGAGAGATCGATGCGCATGTGAACATTCTGCTCGCGCGGGGCCGCGCGGAAGCGGAACGGGACATGGAAGGGCGGGGAAGGTCCGGACCAAAGTGCGACGGGTGGGGAGAGAAGGGACTTCCGGGGCCTGCGGGGTGGCCCTCCGCGATGTGGCCGAGCATCCTGCCAAAAGCCGCATCGATCTTTCAACCACCCGTCCACGGCAGCGCTCTGACAGCCGATCGCCGAGTTGGTCGCCAACTCCTCCGTGCTGTTCACTCCTTCGTGTGGCCGGGCGGGCGATGTGCGGCCCTCTTCCCGACGCACTGCGAGGGTCTGAGGCGGTACGGCGGTGGACGCGCGTACGCGGCACCGGGTAGCACGTACCGGGCATCAGACAACGAGCACGAGCAGCACACGTAAACACGTAAACAGGATTGCGAGCACCGGTGCAGAAGAAGCGGCCTCGGAAGAACGGCACCGTCGCGAACGGCACCGCACCCGACGGCACCGCACCCGGCCGACGAGCCCCCGGCGGCCCGGTCGTCGCGGCCGCACCCGCCGGGCGCCGCGTCCGGGTGCGCCGCAGGCTGGTCATCGGGGTCGCCGTGGCCGGGCTCGCCGTGCTCGTGGCGGGTGCGCCCGCCGTCCTGTCCGCCTCCGCGGACCTCAGCGACTCCCAGCGGCTGGTCACCCTCGCCGACCGGAGCCGGCAGACCCTCACCCTCGCCCACCTGCTCGGGGACGAGCGCGACGCCGTCACCGCCTACGTGGCCAAGGGTCGCCCCGGCGGCGCCCGGGGCCAGCAGGCCGCCGCGGTCCAGGAACGCGCGGCGGGCACCGACCGCCAGCTCGCCGAGGTCCAGCGTGAAGCCGACGAGGAGCTCGCCCGCGCCCTCGGCCGGGTCGCGGCTGTCCGCACCGAGGCCATCCAGGGCCGGGACAGCGCCCTCGCCGCCCACCAGGCCTACTCCGGGGTCATCGCCGAACTCCTCGCACCCGGCACCCGGCTCGCCGAACTGACCCCGCCGCGCGCCGCCGACGCCCTCGTCACCGCCCGACCGCTGGCCGCCCTCGGCCAGGCCGTGGAGCAGGCCTCCGCCACCCGCGGGCTGCTGCTCGCCGCGCTGTCCGTGCCCGGCGGCGACAAGCAGCCGGGCGCCGCCTTCGTGGACGAACTCACCGCCGCCGCCCAGCGGGCGCGCGTACGGGAGCAGGGCGCGCTCGACGATTTCGCGCGGGCCGCGCGTCCCGACGTACGCCAGAGCCTCACCGCCACCGTCACCGGACCCGAGGTCAAGACGGCCGACGACTACCTCAAGCGGCTCACCGACCGGCCGGCCCTTTCCACGGCCGACCGCAAGCTCGATCCCGGCGACGTCGGACCGGCCCTCACCGCCCGCGTCGACCGCATGCGTTCGGTCGAGGCCACCCTCGCCGGCCAGCGCGCCACCGCGCTCGCCGCGCTGCGCGACGACGACGTGACCGCGCTGGAGGTCATGGTCGCCTTCCTCGGCGTGCTGTTCCTCCTCACCCTCGGCATCTCCACCGCCATCGCGCGCTCCCTCACCCGCCCGCTGTCGGTCCTGCGGCGCGGTGCGGCCCGGCTGGCCACGCCGGAGGGCTCGGTGGAACCGGTCCGCTTCACGGGCCGCAACGACGAGTTCGCCGAAGTGGTGCGCCACCTCAACGCAGTACGCGACCAGACGGTCTCCCTGCACACCCGGATCGCCGGACTCGACGCCGACCGGCACCGCCTCGTGGGCCGCACCGAGGCGCTCTCGGCCGGCCGGGAGGCCCTGGAGGAGGAACTCGCGCAGCTGCGGGCGGGGCTGGAGGAGCACCGCCGCATCATGTCGACCACCTCCGTGTCGCTGTCCCTGCGCACCCTCGGGCTCGTCGAGCGCCAGCTCGCCGTCATCGAGGAGCTGGAGTCGCAGGAGCCGGACCCGGACCGCCTCTCCACCCTCTTCAAGCTCGACCACCTGGCGACCGTGATGCGCCGCCACAACGAGAACCTGCTCGTCCTCGCCGGCCAGGAACACGGCCACGGACAGGGCCTGCCGGTGCCGCTGGTGGACGTCATGCGGGCGGCGGTCAGCGAGATCGAGCGCTACGAGCGCGTCGACCTCGGGGTGCTGCCCTCGTACACGCAGGTCGCAGGGCACGCCGCCGACGACATCTCGCACGTCCTGGCGGAGCTGCTGGAGAACGCGACGACCTTCTCGCCGCCCGACGCCAAGGTCAAGGTGTCCGGCTGGCTGCTGGACTCCGGCGACGTGGTGCTGTCCGTCGTCGACGAGGGCATCGGGATCACCGGTGACCGGCTCGCCACGCTGAACGAGCGGCTCGCCACGCCCGACGCGTACGACGAGGAGCCCGAGTCGGAGCACGGCCTGGGCCTCGGCCTGTACGTGGCCGGGCGGCTCGCGGCCCGGCACGGGGTCAGCGCGGAGCTGCGCGCCCCGGGGCACGGTGGCACGGAGGCCCTGGTCGTCGTACCGGCGGCGCTGCTCCCCGCCACCCCGCCGGCTTCCCCGGTCCACACCCTGGGCGCACCGGGCGCACCCGCGCTGCACCTGCCCGGGGTGATCGCGGAGGCCAACGAGAACACCCTCCCCTCGCGCCTACGGGGCCCTGCCGCCGCGCCGCCGAAGACCCCGGCGGAGCCGGTGGGCCAGGCCCCGGCGGAGCCCGCCGTCGAGGCGGCCCCGGCCCCCGTCCCGGCCCCGGCGGCCGAGGAGGCCCTTCCGGAGCCCGCCTCCTTCCCCGAGCCGGAGCCGGCGCACGGCACCGCGCACGACACCGCGCGGGCCACCGCCGAGGAGCCGCCCGCGCGGGTCGCTCCGGAGCCGGCTCCGGCGGCGTTCGCGCCCCCGCCCGGGCAGCTGCCGCCCACGGAGCAGGTGTTCCGGGTCCCGGCCGCCGCGGAGGCGCCGGTCGAGGTGCCGGCCGAGCAGGTGTTCCGGGTTCCGGCCGCCGCCGAGGCGCCCGTCGACGTACCCGCCGAGCAGGTGTTCCGCGTACCGCCGCAGGCCGCCGCGCCCGCCGGGCAGGACGACGCCGGGGAGTCCGGCCCGCAGGAGGTCCTCACCGACAAGGGGCTCCCCAAGCGGAGCCCCCGTACGGTGGCCGCCGGGCGCGGGGACGAGGCGCGTCCGGCCCCGGGCCGGGTGGACGCCGAGGAGCTGCGCCGCCGTCTCGGCGGGTTCTACCGGGGAGCCCTGGACGGGCGCCGCGTGGTGGAGGCCGAGCTCGCGCAGGACCCCCGCAATGGCCCGCCGCAGGACCAGGGGCAGACCGACCGGGGGGACACCGCACAGGAGGCACGCACATGAACGCGTCCAGTACGTACGGACTGAGCACCCAGGCCCGCAACCTTCAGTGGCTGCTGACCGACCTCGTCGAGGAGGTACCCGGGGTCAACTCGGTGGCCGTCGTGTCCTCGGACGGGCTCCTCCTGCTGTCCTCCGATCCCGCGGCACCCGACACACCAGCCGCCGCCCGCCCCGCGGGCCCCCGCGGAGCGTCCGCCGATCTCGCGACCATCGTCTCCGGCCTCGGCTCGCTCACCACGGGCGCGGCCGCCCTGATGGACGGGGGCTCGGTCAAGCAGACGATGGTGGCCATGGAGCACGGTTCCGTGTTCGTCATGTCCATCAGCGACGGCTCGCTCCTCGGCGTGCACGCCACGCCGGACTGCGACATGAGCGTCGTCGCCTACCACATGGCCTTGTTCGTGGGCCGCGCCGGCCACGTCCTGACCCCCGAAGTCCGCAGTGAGCTGCGCCAGTCGATGGAGAACACCCCGTGAGGAGTCCGGCCTCCGACCGGCTGCCGATACGCGGCGCCGACCGCCGTCCCGCCCGCGTACGCCCGTACTCCCTGACGGGCGGCCGTACCCGCTTCACGCAGGTCCTGCACGTCGAGACCTTCGTCGCGGCCCTCGACACCAAGGTGTCCGGGCCGCGCAAGGCCGACCGGATGCCGGAGATGCCGGCGATCGTCGAGGTCTGCCGCCGCATGCGGACGATCGCCGAGATCGCCGCCCTGCTGAAGCTTCCGCTCGGCGTGGTCCGCGTCCTGGTCAGCGATCTCGCCGACCAGGGCAGGATCCGTGTCTACGGGACCGGGCACGGCAGCGGCCGTCCCGACCGCGCTCTGCTCGAAAGGGTGCTCAGTGGGCTCCGCCGTCTCTGAAACCGGCCTCTTCTCCGCGCGCACGGACGCGGACCCGAACACGGCCCCGGACACGGATCCGGACGAGCCCGTACAGCCCTGGCAGTACGACCGCTCGCGCGCGCCCGTCGCCGTGAAGGTGCTGGTGGCGGGCGGTTTCGGGGTGGGCAAGACCACCTTCGTCGGTTCCGTCTCCGAGATCCGGCCGCTGCGCACCGAAGCGGTGATGACCGAGGCCGCCGCTCCGACGGACGACCTGTCCGCGACCCCGGACAAGCACACCACCACGGTCGCCATGGACTTCGGACGCGTGACCCTCGACGACGACCTCGTCCTGTACGTGTACGGGACCCCCGGCCAGGAACGCTTCTGGTTCATGTGGGACGACCTGGTGCGCGGCGCCGTCGGCGGGATCGTCCTCGCCGACACGCGGCGGCTGCGCGACTGCTTCCCCGCCCTCGACTACTTCGAGAGCTGCGGGCTCCCGTACGCCGTGGCCGTCAACCACTTCGAGGGCACGCCTTCGTACGAACCGGAGGACGTGCGGGAGGCGCTGACCATACCGGGGCACGTACCCGTCGTGATCATGGACGCGCGGCGCCGGGTCACGGTACTGGAATCCCTGATGACCCTCGTGGGCCACGCCCTCGACACGACTCCCGAATAGAGAACGTGCACATGCGCAAGATACTCGTCGTCGGTGCCGGCCAGTCCGGCCTGCAGCTCGCCCTCGGACTCCAGGCGAAGGGCTACGAGGTCACCCTCATGTCCAACCGGACGGCGGACGAGATACGCACCGGCCGGGTCATGTCCACGCAGTGCATGTTCGATACGGCGCTCCAGCACGAGCGGAACCTCCAGCTGAACTTCTGGGAGCAGCAGGCGCCGAAGATCGAGGGCCTGGGCGTCTCCGTCTCCGCCCCCGACAGCAGCCGCGCCGTCGACTGGCTCGGCCGGCTGAAGGGCTTCGCCCAGTCCGTCGACCAGCGCGTGAAGATGGCCGGCTGGCTCGACACCTTCGCGCAGCGCGGCGGCCAGCTGGTCATCCACGGGGCTTCCGTCTCCGACCTGGACTTCTTCTCCCGTACGTACGACCTGGTGCTGGTCGCGGCCGGCAAGGGCGAGCTGGTCTCGCTGTTCGCCCGGGACGCCGCCCGCTCCCCGTACGACGCCCCGCAGCGCGCGCTCGCCGTGTCCTACGTGCACGGGCTGGGTCCGCGCCCCGAGCACCCGGAGACGGAGGCCGTGCGCTGCAACCTGGTCCCGGGCGCCGGCGAGCTGTTCGTGATGCCGACCCTGACCACCTCCGGGCGCGCCGACATCCTGTTCTGGGAGGGGATCCCGGGCGGACCGCTGGACGTCTTCGGCGGCGTGAAGGACCCGGCGGACCACCTCGCGCTGACGCTGGATCTGATGGAGAAGTTCACTCCCTGGGAGTACGCGCGGGCGACGAAGGTGGAGCTGACGGACGCGGGCGCCACGCTCGCCGGGCGGTACGCCCCCGTGGTCCGCAACCCCATCGGCCGGCTGCCGGGCGGCGGGCTGGTGCTGGGCGTGGCGGACGTGGTCGTCGCCAACGACCCGATCACCGGGCAGGGTTCGAACTCCGCCGCCAAGTGCGCGGCCTCCTACCTCTCGTCGATCCTCATGCACGGGGACAACCCGTTCGACGAGGCGTGGATGAAGGCGACCTTCGACAAGTACTGGTTCACCAGCGGCAAGCCCGTCACCCAGTGGACCAACGCCATGCTCGGCGTCCCGCCGGAGCACGTGCTGAACCTGATCGGCGCGGCCGGGCAGCTCCAGCCGGTGGCGGATCGATTCGCCAACGGCTTCGACAACCCGGCCGACTTCGACGCGTACTTCTACGACCCGGAGGACGCGGCGGACTACCTCGCGGAGGTCGCGGGCGCCTCGGACGCTGCGGACGTCCAGGACGCCTAGGACGTCTCGGGCGCCCCGGCCTCCGAGTAGCCCGTGTCGTCCCCCGCCGTCGCGGCCTCGGGCAGCGGCGGCGGGGTGAAGGACCGCAGCGGAGCTCCGTCGGGGTCCGGCCGTACCGCGCCGAGCAGCGGATTCGCGGCGATCGGCGAGACCTTCACCTTCGCGCCCGGCCGCGGCGCCTGGATGACCTTGCCGTCGCCGATGTAGAGGGCCACGTGGGTGGCGGTCGGGAAGTACACCACCAGGTCGCCGGGGCGCAGTTCGTCGAGCGGCACCCGGGGCAGCCGGGCCCACTGCTCCTGACTGGTCCGGGGGATCTCGCGGCCGGCGTGGGCCCAGGCCTGCGAGGTCAGCCCCGAACAGTCGAAGGAGGCCGGCCCCTCGGCGCCCCAGACGTACGGCTTCCCGATCTGGGCGGCCGCGTACGTCAGGGCCGTGCCGCCGGCCGCGGTCGGGGTGCGCAGCGACGGTGCGCCGCCGCTGCCCAGCTTCCCCGAACCGAGCAGCTCCCGCTGCGCGGTGGCGGTGTCCCGGGCCTCCCGCGCGTCGAGCTCGGTGAGCTGGGCGGGGGTGAGCGAGGCCAGCATCCGCTCGACCTCCCTGAGCTGCGCGGCGGCCTCCTCCTTGCGCTCCTTGGTCTCGGCGGCCAGCTTCTGTTCCGAGTCCAGGGCCTTGCGGGCGGCTGTGGCCAGGGCGTCGGCCTGGCGCTCGCCCCGGGTGAGCCGGTCCAGCGCGGCGGCCCGCCGGGCGCCCTCGCGTTCCGCGACCCGGCGCTGCTCCAGGGCCCCCTGGGGGTCCCCCGCGAACAGCATCCGGGCGTACGGGGAGAACCCGCGGGACCCCTTGTACTGCTCGCGCGCCAGCCGGCCCGTGGTGGTCTGGGCTTCGGTGACGGCGGTACGGGCCTTCCCGAGCTCGGTGCTGAGCCGGCTCTCCTCGCGCTGCCGGCCCGCGAGCGCGGTCTCGGCGGCGTTGTAGGCCTCGGCGGCCTGCTCGGCGCGCTGATAGAGGCCCTGGAGGCGGGTGAGCAGGACGCCGACGGGTTCGGCGGGGGCGCCCGGGGTGCCCGGAGTCGTGGGTGTGTCCGGGGCCGCCGGTGCCTCCGGGACCGCGGGGGCCTCCGGGACCGCGGGTGCGGCGGGTTCGGCGTGGGCGACGGGGAGCGGGCCCGCCGTGACGAGGGCTGCGGCGAGGCAGGCGGCACGAAGCAGCCGGCGCCGACGTCGATGTGACATGGGGTCACCTCCAGGCGGCCGATGCTGCCACGCGCGGTATGACAAATCGCCCAACGGTGCGGCCGACCGGGCCCGGGGTCACCCGGTTGGCGGGTCGGGGGGAGCGGGCCGGCGGCACGGAAACCTGTTCGATCGGGAGTCGTCCGCATGGGATGCTGCCTGGCGATGATCACCTTTGACGCGCGTCGTAACCCGCTGCTCACCCTCGCCGCCACCGCGGTCGCCCTCACGGTTCTGTCCGGCTGCCAGGACTCCGGGAGCGCCGGGTCCGCCGCAGCATCCGCATCCGCATCCGCCACGGTGTCCGCATCCGCATCCGCGTCCACCCCGGCTTCCGCCGCGCCCGCTGCCGGGGCGTTCGAACCGGAGCAGGCCCTCGCGGAGGCCGCGCGGACGCCCTACGCGGCGACGATGAAGGCGTCCACCCAGCTCGCCGGGAAGGACGTCGCCACGAGCACGGGCCGCGGCAACTTCGAAACCCTGTTCACGGGCCGGATGGAGACCCGCTCCACGGACGCGCTCCCCGCCGCGCAGGCCGTCTGGATGGAGAGCGTGATGACGGCGGACGGCACGTACGTCCGCGACCGCCTCAAGCCGGGCGGCGCCTGGACCAAGGCGCCGCGCTCCCCGGACAACCAGGCGAGCTACACGGGTTACGCGAAGCTCCTGCTCGCCACCGGACCTTCGGCGAGGAAGGGCATGGAGGACCTGGGCGGAATCCCCGCGTACCACCTCACCGGGCGCCTCGATGTCGATCAGATCGCCTCGGTCGATCCGCGGGTGCACCGGTCGATGAAGGCGAAGGGCGTCACGGGCTTCGACTGCGACCAGTGGATCGACGCCCACGGCCGCACGCTCCGCTTCGAACAGCGGATGGAGATGCGCGGCATGGCGGGCGGCAACAAGGTCACCTTCGGCGAGTTCGGTCCGGTCGAGACCTTCGCAGCACCCACGGGCGGCTGACCCGGACCCCGGCCGTCAGTCCCGCAGCAGGCGGGCCTTGGCCGTCGAGAACTCCTCCGGAGTGAGCAGGCCTTCGCGGGCCAGCGAGGCCAGCTGGGTCAGGCGGTCCGTCAGTTCGGCCCCGGGGGAGACCGGTCCGGGGACGCCCCGGCCGGCGGGGGGACCCGGACGGGCGGCCGCGGACTCCCGGCGGGCGGAGGGACCAGCGGCCGGGGCCGTGCCCGAGCCCGGACCCGGACCCGAGCCCGCGCCCGAGCGCGGATCCGGGCCTGAGGCGGTGCCAGGACCCGGAGCTGTGCCCGCGCCCGGGGTGTCCTGAGGGTGCGGGGTCGGGGCCGCCACCGGGTGCTGGGACGCGTCCCAGACGTAGGCCCCGCGGGCCAGGAGTCCGCGCAGCAGGGGGTGGCCCGCGGGGCGAAGGGAGGGGTTCACCACGGAGCCGATGGGGCGGATGAACATCAGGCCGCCCCCAGCCGGTCGGCCGGGAGCCGGACCGCTCCGGCGATCCGGCCGCCCGCCGCGCGGACGGCGATGGCGGCGTCCTCGGCCCATACGTGCTCGACGACGAGGAGGAGGGCGCAGCTCCCGCGGTCCATCAGCTCGGCCGACTCCCTGACGTCCTCCGGCCCGATCAGCGGGGCCGCCTCCCGGTGGGCGAGCAGACCCCGGAGTTCGACGAACTCGTCGAACTCCGCCGACAGCACCTCGCCGCTCGCGGTCCTGGTGGCCACCAGCCCGTCGACCAGCCGGACGACCCCGGCCTTGCGCAGCCCCATCACCGCCTCGACCGCCGCGACCCGCAGCTGTTCTTCCGGAAAGGCCAGGACGATGAACTCCGCAGGTCCCATGGGAGGAGACTCCTGATCCGCTGATTCCCTGATCCGCTGATTCGCTTCCGACCAGTTCTGACGACTCTTCGGCACACTATGACATAAGCGGACATACGGCCCGGCTCCTTGCTACGTTTCCCCGTATGACCGCTCTGACGGCGAAGGTGACGGAACCCGCCCCGCCACCGCCCCCCGACGCCCGCACGCCCAAGCGTCGTGGAGTCGAGCTGTCGCTGCTCTTCGGCGCCGTCCTGATCGCCGTCCTCGGCCACCTCTACGTCGGGCTCGCCACCACCGGCCAGATCCCCGCGGCCGCCTCCCACTACGCCGCCGGACTCGGGGTGGCCGCGCTCGTCGCCCATCTGGCCGTCCGCCTGTTCGCCCCGTACGCCGATCCGCTGCTGCTGCCGATCGCCGTCCTGCTCAACGGCCTCGGTCTCGTCCTCATCCAGCGCCTCGACGCCACCACCCCAGGCAACGCCACCGCCGGCGAGCAACTGCGCTGGTCCGCCCTGGGGGTGGTGCTCTTCGTGCTCGCCGTCGCGCTGCTGCGCGATCACCGGGTGCTGCAGAGGTACGCGTACCTGTCCGTCGCCACCGCCCTCGTGCTGATGCTGGTGCCCGTCTTCTTCCCGGCCGTGAACGGCGCGCACATCTGGATCCGGTTCGCCGGACTCTCCTTCCAGCCGGGGGAGTTCGCCAAGATCCTGCTCGCCGTCTTCTTCGCCTCCTACCTCGCGGCGAACCGCACCGCCCTGGCCCTCACCGGGCGCACCCTCTTCTGGAAGCTGAGGCTGCTGCCCGGCCGGGTGCTCGGCCCGATCCTGGCCATCTGGCTGCTCTCCGTCGGCGTGCTCGTCCTGGAGCGCGACCTCGGGACCTCGCTGCTCTTCTTCGGGCTCTTCGTGATCATGCTGTTCACGGCCACCGGCCGGATCGGCTGGATCGCCATCGGGCTGCTGCTCGCGGCCGTGGGCGCGTACGCCGTCGGAACGTTCGAGCCGCACGTGAACAGCCGCGTGGACGACTGGCTGAATCCTTTCGCCTCGATCGAGCGCGGCGACGGCCCCGGTCAGCTCGCCCAGTCCCTCTTCGCCTTCGGGGCCGGTGGACTGCTCGGAGCCGGGCTCGGCCACGGCCAGTCCTTCCTCATCGGGTTCGCCGCCAAATCGGACTTCATCCTCGCCACCGCGGGGGAGGAGCTCGGCCTCGTCGGCCTCACCGCGATCCTGCTCCTCTACGGGCTGCTCGTCGCCCGCGGTTTCCGCACCGGGCTGGCGCTGCGCGACCCCTTCGGGCGGCTCCTCGCCACCGGACTCGCCTCGATCGTCGCGCTCCAGGTGTTCGTCATCGCCGGCGGGGTCACCGGGCTGATCCCGCTGACCGGCATGGCCATGCCCTTCCTCGCCCAGGGCGGCTCCTCCGTGGTCACCAACTGGATCATCGTCGCGCTGCTCGTCCGGCTCAGCGACAGCGCCCGCAGGCCCGGACCGGCAGAGGAGGCCGACGGGTGATCCGCTACATCCGCTGGTGCGCGTACTTCTGCGCCCTGCTGCTCGTCGCCCTGCTGGTCAACGTCACCCGGGTGCAGGTCTGGGAGGCCGCGGGGTACGGCGCGAACCCGGCCAACAAACGCCCCGCCATCGAGCGGTACGCCGAACCGCGCGGGGACATCACCGTCGACGGCCGTCCCGTCACCGGCTCCCGGGACAGCCGCCAACTGCTGCGCTACGAGCGCACGTACAAGAACGGCCCGCTCTACGCGCCCGTGACCGGCTTCGCCTCCCAGACCTACGGGACCAGCTTCCTGGAGCGCGCCGAGGACGCGATCCTGTCCGGCACCGCCCCCGGGCTCTCCGCCTTCCCGCTCTGGTACGAGCTCTCGCGCGGCCGCCCCGGCGGCGGGAACGCCGCCACCACCATCCGGGCGAACATGCAGCTGGCCGCGTACGCCGGGCTCGCGGGCAAGCGGGGCGCGGTCGCCGCCGTGGAGCCGTCCACCGGCAAGATCCTCGCGCTGGTCAGCAGCCCCTCCTACGACCCCGGGGTGCTCTCCGGGACGGGGCCGCGGGTGAAGGAGGCCTGGGAGGGGCTCAACGCGGACCCCGCCAAGCCGATGCTCAACCGCGCGCTGCGCGAGACGTACCCGCCCGGCTCCACCTTCAAGATCGTGACGGCGGCCGCCGCCCTCGACGCGGGCGTGGTCACCGACGTGGACGCGCCGACCGAGACCCCGGACCCGTACCCGCTGCCCGGCACCAGCACCCTGCTGCCGAACGCGGGCACGGGCTGCGCCGACGCCTCCATGGCGGACGCGGTGCAGTGGTCGTGCAACACGGTGATGGCGAAGATCGGCGTACAGGTCGGGCTGCGCGGGATGACGGAGGCGGCGCGGCGGTTCGGCTTCAACGACGCGGGGCTGCGGGTGCCGGCCTGGGTGTCGCGGTCGAACTTCGACACCGACATGAGCCCCGACCAGCTGGCCCTGTCCTCGATCGGGCAGTTCAACACCAAGGCCACCCCGCTGCAGATGGCCATGGTGGCGGCGGCCGTGGCCAACGGCGGGGAGCTGAAGGCCCCCTACCTGGTGGACCGCACGACCCAGGACGACGGGGACCCGGTCCGCCGCGCGGATCAGCGCAGTCTGGGCCGGGCCATGTCCCCGCTGACCGCGATGCGGATGCAGGAGCTCATGGTGAAGGTGGTGGAGGGCGGCACCGGCCGCAACGCGGCGATCCCCGGAGCCGTGGTCGGCGGCAAGACCGGTACGGCCCAGCACGGCGTCGGCAACGCGGGCACCCCGTACGCCTGGTTCATCTCCTGGGCCGGACCGAAGGGCGGCAGGCCGCCGGCGGTGGCGGTCGCGGTGGTCGTCGAGGACGCGTCGGCGGTCCGCGGGGACATCAGCGGGAACGGCGCGGCCGCGCCGATCGCCCGGGCGGTGATGGAGGCGGCGCTGTCCGCCCAGTGAAATGGCTTCGGGGAGGCGGCCGTTCTGTGCCTACGGTGAGGAAATGACCCACGAACTGGCACAGGTGAACATATCCCGGCTCAAGTACCCCCTCGATTCCCCGGAGCTGAAGGACTTCGTCGACGGCCTCGACCACGTCAACGGCGTCGCCGACGCGGCGGAGGGGTTCGTCTGGCGGCTGGTGGGCGAAGGGGACGATGGGGGTGACGCCACCGCGGTACGGGTCTTCGACGACGAGTGGATCATCATCAACATGTCCGTCTGGCGCGACTTCGACGCCCTGAAGGCCTTCATGTACGCCGGCCGGCACCGCGAGCTGATGGTCCGCCGCCGGGAGTGGTTCGAGCACGTCAAGGAGGCCATGACCGCCCTGTGGTGGGTCCCGGCGGGGCAGCGCCCCACGGTCGCGGACGCCGAGGAACGCCTGCTCCACCTGCGGCAACACGGCCCGACTCCGCATGCGTTCACCCTGAGTACCCGGTTCGCACCGCAGCCCGTGGCGTAGGGCCGCAGGCCCGGCACCGTCCGCGAGCCGGGCCGCCGCCCTAGGTGTCCGCCCCCTCCGCGACGGCCTCCGCCACCTCCGCCACCCGCAGCTCCTCCTCGGCCGCGAACCGTTCCCGGTCGAGGGCCTCGGCGATCTCCTCGTCCTGGCTCATCAGCAGGTCCAGGTTGGAGTTCCCCATCTCGAAGACGCCCATGTCCAGGTACGCCTTCTGCAGCCGCTCGCCCCACAGCCCGATGTCCTTCACGCACGGCACGATCCGGCTGAACAGCAGCTTGCGGAAGAGCGCGAGGAACTCCGACCGCTCGCTGAGCTCCTCCGACTCCCGGCGCGAGATGCCGAAGTTCTCCAGCACCTCCACCCCGCGCAGCCGGTCCCGCATCAGGTAGCAGCCCTCGATCACGAACTCCTCGCGCTCGCGCAGCTCCGCGTCCGACAGCTGCTTGTAGTAGTCGCGCAGGGCCATCCGCCCGAAGGCCACGTGCCGTGCCTCGTCCTGCATCACGTAGGCCAGGATCTGCTTCGGCAGCGGCTTGTTCGTGGTGTCGCGGATCATCCCGAAGGCGGCCAGCGCCAGTCCCTCGATGAGCACCTGCATGCCGAGGTAGGGCATGTCCCAGCGGGAGTCGCGCAGGGTGTCGCCGAGCAGTCCCTGCAGGCTGTCGTTGATCGGGTACAGCATCCCGATCTTCTCGTGCAGGAAGCGCCCGAAGATCTCCGCGTGCCGGGCCTCGTCCATGGTCTGGGTGGCGGAGTAGAACTTCGCGTCGAGGTCCGGCACCGACTCGACGATGCGCGCCGCGCACACCATCGCGCCCTGCTCGCCGTGCAGGAACTGGCTGAAGTTCCATGCGCTGTAGTGCCGGCGCAGTTCGCCCCGGTCCTGCTCCGTGAGCTTGGCCCAGTGCCGGGTGCCGTGCAGCGGAAGAGCCTCGTCCGGGGTGCCCAGGGGATCGTACGGATCCACCTCGATGCCCCAGTCGATGCGCTTGGCGCCGTCCCACTGCTTGTCCTTGCCCTTCTGGTACAGGGCCAGCAGCCGCTCGCGGCCGCCGTCGTACTCCCAGCTGAACCGGGCGTTGCCGGAGGCGGGGACCGCCCAGACGGTCTCGCCGGGATCGTTGGTGTAGAGCCGTTGCGTCGACACTGACGCCCCCTCGTCTCACGTAACCGCGTACTTCCGTACGGGACCGGACAGTTGGCAGCGTCACACGTTGGTAGACGGGCGGTCAACAAGTCACGCACGAGGGATTGACGGTCTTGCTGACAGGCAGTCTCATAAGAGGTGACCGCCGGTAACTCGACGCAGAGGTGTCCGAAGCCATGACCACCGTGACCGAACGAGCCGAGCTGCGCGACGCCCTCGGCCTGCTCAAGGACCGCGAGCAGATCGCCGAGCGACTGCTCGAATCCTCGGCGAAGCACTCCTTCGACCCGGACAAGGAACTCGACTGGGACGCCCCGCCCATCGACGGCAAGTACTACTGGCCGCCGGAGCTGCTCTCCCTCTTCGACACCCCGCTCTGGAAGAAGATGGGCGAGGAGCAGCGCATCGAGCTCTCCCGCCACGAGGCGGCGGCCCTCGGCTCGCTCGGCATCTGGTTCGAGATCATCCTCATGCAGCTCCTGGTCCGGCACGTCTACGACAAGCCCCTGACCAGCAATCACGTCCGGTACGCGCTCACCGAGATCGCCGACGAGTGCCGCCACTCGATGATGTTCGCCCGCATGATCAAAACGGGCGGCGCCCCCGAGTACCCGGTCTCCCGCGCCAACCACAACCTCGCCCGCGTCCTGAAGACCGTCTCCACCACCCCCGGCTCCTTCGCCTGCACCCTCCTCGGCGAGGAGGTCCTCGACTGGATGCAGCGCCTGACCTTCCCCGACGAGCGCATCCAGCCCCTCGTCCGCGGAGTCACCCGCATCCACGTCATCGAGGAGGCGCGCCACGTCCGTTACGCCCGCGAGGAACTGCGCCGCCAGATGCTGACCGCCCCGCGCTGGGAGCAGGAACTCACCCGTGTGAGCTGCGGCCAGGCCGCCCGCGTCTTCTCCCAGGCCTTCGTCAACCCCCAGGTCTACGACAACATCGGCCTCGACCGGCGCGAGGCGCTGGCCCAGGTCAAGGCGAGCGGCCACCGCCGGGAGGTCATGCAGACCGGAGCCAAGCGGCTCACCGACTTCCTGGACGACATCGGCGTGCTGCGCGGAGCCGGCCGCAGGCTCTGGAAGAGCTCGGGCCTCCTCGCCTGAACACTCCTCACCCCAGGGCCATGGGGTGCGGCTACCCTGCGGACATGACAGCCGTACGGGCGTACCGCAGGATGAGCGTCGAGGAGCGCCGGGCCCAGCTCCTCGATGCGGCCCTGACGTTGTTCGCACACCGGGCGCCGGAGGAGGTCTCGCTCGACGACGTGGCCGAGGCCGCCGGCGTCTCGCGACCCCTCGTCTACCGCTACTTCCCCGGCGGGAAGCAGCAGCTCTACGAGGCGGCCCTCCGCTCGGCCGCCGACGTCCTGCGGCTCTGCTTCGCCGAACCCCAGGCCGGCCCCCTGACCCAGCGGCTCTCCCGGGCCCTGGACCGCTACCTCGCCTTCGTCGACGAGCACGACGCCGGTTTCTCCGCCCTCCTCCAGGGCGGCAGCGTGGTCGAAACCTCCCGCACCACCGCCACCGTGGACGGCATCCGCCGGGCCGCCGCCGAGGCGATCCTCTTCCACCTCGGCGTACCGGCCCCCGGCCCGCGCCTGCGCATGATGGTGCGCACGTGGATCACGGCGGTGGAGGCCGCCTCCCTGATCTGGATCGACGAGGGCAAGCAGCCGGAGACCGATTCGCTCCGCGACTGGCTGGTGGACCAGTTCATCGCCCTCCTCACGGCCACGGCCGCCACCGACCCGGAGACGGCAGCCGCGGCCCGCGCCGCCCTCGCGCTCGAATCGGCGGACGGACCGGTGGGGGTGCTGGCCCGCCGGGTGATCCCGGTGGTCTCGGAGGCGGCCCACCTCCTGTGACCGCCGAAGAGCTGTGACCTCGGAAGAGCTGTGACCTCCGAAGAACCGCGACCTCCGAACAGCTGTGAGACTGGAGGGGTGAGAAGCCAACCCACCCCCTTCGAGGGCGGCCCGATGGACGGCCGGATCCTCCCGATCCTCCTCGGCCCGACCGGCCACCCGTCGAAGTGGTACGAGATCCCGGTCCCCGCCCCGGACGGCGGCGCCCCCACGGTCCTGCTCTACGAGCGGGTCCCCGCGGGGTACTCCAAGCGGCTGGGCCTCCAGCAGGGATGGAAGTACGTCTACGCCCCGGGCGGCCAGAAGCCGAAGCTCCGCTGGCCCTGGACCAAGCCGACCCCGCCGCCCCCGACCCCGGCCCCGCCGGGGGAGTGAGGGCCGGGCCCCGCCCGACGGCGGCCCGGCCCGGCCCCGCCAGGCGGCTGCCGTGGGTCAGCTCACGGCAGCCGGGCCTCGACCAGGGTCAGTACGGCCTCCGCCCCGCCCTCCCCGTCCCCGGTGGGCTCCGCCTGCCGGAACACCAGCCGGGCCCCGATGACCTCCGCCTGCCCCACCGCGATCGTCAGCCCCAGCCCGTGCCCCTTGCTCCCGCCCCCGGTGCGGAACCGCTGGGGCCCGTGGGACACGAGGTACTCGGGATAGCCGTCGCCGTGGTCCCGTACCGTCACCACCGGCCCGTCCACCGTCACCACCACCGGCGGCCGTCCGTGCTTGTGGGCATTGGCGACCAGGTTCCCCAGCACCCGTTCCAGCCGGCGCCGGTCCGTCTCCACGTGCGCGTCCCGGACCACCACCACCTCGGTACCGGTCCCCGACGCCCGCACCACCCGCCGCGCGAGCCGCCCGAGCTGGTGCAGGTCCGTCTCCACCACCTCACTGCCCGAGTCGAGCCGGGAGATCTCCAGCAGGTCCTCCGTGAGCTGCCGCATCGTGCGCACCCGCTCCTGCACCAGCTCCGTCGCCCGCCCCTCCGGCAGCAGCTCCGAAGCCGCCTGCAGACCGGTCAGCGGGGTGCGCAGCTCGTGCGCCACGTCCGCCGTGAACCGCTGCTCCCGCTGGAGCTTCGTCTGCAGGCTGGCCGCCATCGTGTCCAGGGCCGCCGCCACCGTCGCCACCTCGTCCTGGTGCCGCGAGGGGTCCTTGGTGCGCGGGTCCCCGACCCGGGCGTCCAGGTCGCCCTGGGTGATCCGGCGGGCCACCGTCGCCGTCTGGTGCAGCCGCCGCGTCACCCGGGTCACGGCGAAGGCGCCCACGAGCAGCGTCCCGCCGATGGCCAGCACCGACGAGCCGATGATCGCGTTGTCCAGCCCGGTGATGGTCCGCGCGCTCTGCCCGTAGTCCACGGCCGCGGCCAGCGCCTTGCCGTCGGCCGGGGCCGCCGCCCACATCAGCTGGCGGTCCCCGTGCCGCGCCACGAGCGTCCCGCGCTGCCCGGTCAGGGCCAGCGCGCGCAGCCGGTCCGGCAGTCCGGCCGGATCCAGCCCGGACCCCGGCGGCAGCATCTCGCCGGCCTCGTAGGCGCGCGAGGCGTCGGTCAGTTTGCCGAGGGCCTTCTCGCGGGCCGTCGCGACGGTCTGCCGGCTCACCTCCACGTGCACGAGCACGCCCAGCACCGCCGCGAGCGCGCAGCACATCAGCACGATGAAGCACGCCGACTTCCAGGTCAGCGTCGCCGTCCACGAGGGCATCCGCGGCTTCACCGCGCGGCCCCCGGCGAGCCGGGGCTCGGGGAAGGTGCAGGGGTCCGGCTCGGGCCGGTGCGGGGCACGCGGACGATCTGCTCCCACGCGGGCAGCATCGAGCGCTGGGTCGCGTCCCAGGACCAGGTGGTGTTCACCTCGTAGCCGGCGTTGGCGCTCGGGACGCGCAGGATCACGTCCCGGCCGGCGAGCTCGACGCTGATGACGGTGTCGGTGGTGGCCATGATCCGGTTGAGCCGGCCCTCGGCGTCCGCCGTGTAGACGCGCACGGACATCTGCCGCTCCGGGTACTCGATGCCGACGATCAGCTCGTCCTTGCCGTTGCCGGTGAGGTCCCGGTAGTACGGCGTCAGCACCGGACAATTCCTCGGATCGGCCCCGTCCGTCCCGCACGCCAGGATCGCGGCGGCGGTCTCGGGCGGCATCCCGTCCGGACCGGTCCGCAGGTTCGAGTGGGCCCGCAGCTCCGCCTGCACCAGGGTCACCGGGCTGATCGCGTGCACGTTCTGGTCCTGGACGGGCGCGATCCCGGGCACGTACTCGGGCGGCGCACCCCCGGGATCGGCGGGCGGTACGACGGCCCCCACGCGCCCCGGCCACAGGTGTACGGGCCCGCTCGCGGTCGGGGTCGCCCCGGCACCGGCCAGCCCGCCGGTGTCACCGCAGGCGCTCACCAGCGGCAGCAGCAGGGCGGCCAGCAGCCCGGCCGACAGACCGGCCCGGACACGCCGGTCCCGGCCCGGGCTCCGGCCCCGGTTCCCGCTCACCCGTCCACCCTCCTCCGCCGCGCGCCTGTGCCCGTCCACAGTAGGCAGAGGCGCATCGTTTCCGCCCGTGAGCCCGGGCCGGGAAGCCGGGGTCCGCGGGAGGAGTGGGGCCTACGCCTCCGTCCGCCCGCGGCGCAGCATCGCGAAGCCCAGCCCGGCGGCTCCGACCGCCGCGAAGCCGGCACCCGCGGCGATCAGCAGCATGCCGTCGCCGGGGCCGTCGGCCAGGTTGTCCAGGCCCAGCGCCTCGACGGTCCCGGCACCCTCGCGCGGGGCCGCGGCGACGGGGACGACCTGCCCGTCGCGGTGCGCGGTCTTGTACCCGGCGGTGCTCCCGGCGCCGGAGTCCGCCGCACCGCTCCCGCCCCCGGACCAGGAGCTGAGCCGGCCGTCGGACCGCAGCGCGAGGTGCATCTCCCCGGCGTCGCCGAAGCCGGTGCTGCCGTCGCGGCTGGTCAGGGTCGCGGCCGTGGAACCGTCGGGGTTGAGGACATCGGCCTGGTAGGCACCCTTGGCCACGCGGTACACGCGGGCGGTGGAGACGCCGTCGGCCAGGGACAGGGTCTTGACCAGGGTCCGCGGGGCGGTGACGCCCTGCGGACCGGAAGCCGGCGCCGCCCCGTCGGCGAGCGCGGCCGCCGTGGGGAACGCCAGCAGGGCGCCGGCACCCACGGCCACGGCGGCGGCGCGGACGAGCGTGCGAGGGCTGCGGCTCCGGCTGCGGCTCACGGTGTTCACGGGAACGTCCTTCGGTGCAGGTCAGGCCCTGGGCTGTCCAGGTGGGATAAACGTATGCACCGGCCGTTGCGGTAACCCGTTGCTTCTGTAACAGCCGTGCCTCGACGACCCGGCGGAGTCGTTACACACCGGAGGCCGCACGGCACGCACCGCGGTCCCGACCCCACCGGGGGATTGCCGCCGGGCGCCCGGGCTGCTCCCATGGACGGCGGGGGTGAGGACCATGGCATCGAGGGGACTGAAGGTACTGCCGAGCGGCCGGCCCGGCCGCGGCCGGCTGTACGTGAACCTGCCCGACGGCCGCGCGGTCGCCTGGTACGACCGGCGGGCCAACCGGATCAGCGTGCTGGCGGACGAGCGCCGGGAGGAGATCCTGACGGCGTTACGCCCCTACCTCACCGGAACCGTGGCCATCGGCCCGCCACCCGTCCCCACGGCCGAGGACCTGCTCCGCCTGTCGCTCCCGCCCGACGAGGACCTGGCCCCGAACCGCCCGGGGGAGGCCCTGCTCGGCGCCCTCACCTACGGCACCGCGGGCACCCGGGCCCGGCACCGGCTCCGCCAGGAACTCACGGTGAGACAGCGCATGGGCGACGTCCTGGACGCCCTGGCCGACTCCGAGGACTGGAAGGTCCTCCACTCCGTCCACTCCCTCCACCCCGTCGCGGACCACCTGCTCATCGGCCCGCCCGGAGTCTTCTGCATCCGCACGGTCCCGGGCCGCCGCCAGCGCGCAGTGATCGGCGAACTCCTCCTCACGGTGGGCCGGGCGAACCCCACCCCGGACCCCCGTGAAGCCCGCCGCGCGGCCACGTACGCGACCCGCGCCCTCTCCACTCCGGTAACCCCGGTCCTGGCGGTGGTGGACGCGACCCGCCTGGAGATCGCCCCCACCCTCCGGGACGTCCAGATCCTCACCCCGTCCACCACCTCCACCTTCCTGACCAACACCCCCACCACCCTCAAACTCCCGGACATAGAAGCCCTCTTCACCAAGGCCAGAGACCGCAGAACCTGGCAATAGCCCCATCCGGCCCGGCGAGCCTCGGAGCCCGAGGCCCGGGGCGCCCTTTCAGCCGGGCCGGGGTCTGTCCCTTCAGCCGTCCGGCGTTCGAGGACCGGGGTCCGGGGCGGAGCCCCAGGGGGTCCGGGCGGAGCCCGGGAGCCCTCCCAGCCTCGCCGGCGTTTGAGGCGCGGGGTCCGGGGCGGAGCCCCGGGATCCTTTCAGCCGGTCCGGCGCCTGAGGCGCGGGGTCCGGGGCGGAGCCCCGGGGTCCTTTCAGCCGGTCCGGCGCCTGAGGTGCGGGGTTCGGGGCGGAGCCCCGGGGTGCTTTCACCCCGTCCGGCTCCTGAGGCGCGGGGTTCGGGGCGGAGCCCCGGGGTCCTTTCAGCCCGTCCGGCGTTTGAGGACCGGGTCCGGGCGGAGCCCGGGGAACGGTGGAAGGGCGGGTAGGGGACTTCGCCCCGCAGGGCCCACGGCCCCCTCAAGCGGAGCTCCGCTTGCGCGGTGTCACCGCCTTCTTCGCGGCAGCCCGCACCGGCTTGGCCTCCGCGGCCTTGCCCGAAGCCGTCTTCTTCGCAGCCGCCGCAGCGGCCTTCTTCTTCGCGGCAGCAGCCGCAGCCGTCGACTTCTTCGCAGCACCAGCGGCACCACCCCGGCCACCACCCGACGCCGCCGACGCAGTCGACTTCTTCCCGCCCACCGCCTTCGGCGCAGCCGCCCCCACCGCCTTCTTCCGCCGAATCGGCGTAACCTCCGCCCCAGCCCCCTCCGCCTCCGGCGCCCCGCCCCGAGAGGCCTTCGCCGCCCGCACACTGCTCTCCAACGCCGCCATCAGGTCGATGACCTGTCCACCCGCCCCCTCCGCCGGCCCCGCCGGCACGACCCCGGGCTCCCCTCCGCCTGCCTTCGCCGCGATCATCGCCTCCACCGCTTCCCGGTAGCCGTCGCGCAGCGAGTCCATCTCCACTTCCCCCAAAGTCGCCATCAGCGCGTCCGCCAGGTCCAGTTCGGCTTCCCGTACCGACACCTCGCCCTCGGGCGCCACCCCCTCCGGAACCCGGATCTCGTCCGGCCACAGCAGCCCGTGCATGGCGATCACGTCGTCGACGACCCGCAGCATGCCCAGCCGTTCCCGCCCCCGCAGCGCGTACTTCGCGATCGCGACCTTCCGGCTCCGCTTCAGCGCCTCCCGCAGCAGCGTGTACGGCTTGGCCGCCGTGGCCCCGCTCGCCGCGAGGTAGTACGCCGCGTCCATCTGCAACGGATCGATCTGATCGGCCGGCACGAACGAAACGATCTCGATCGTCTTCGCGGTGGCGATCGGCAGCTGCGCCAGATCCTCATCGGTGATCGGAATGATCGACCCGTCCGCCTCCTCGTACCCCTTGCCGATCTCGGCGGTCGGCACCTCCTCCCCGTCCAGCTCGCAGACCTTGCGGTAGCGGACGCGTCCGCCGTCGCCGACATGGATCTGGCGGAAGGAGATCGAGTGGCTCTCGGTGGCGTTCACGAGCTTGATCGGAATGCTGACCAAGCCGAAGGAGATCGCCCCGTTCCATATGGATCGCACGGTTCCTCCTGTTTCGTGGCAATCTCATCGTATGACCCCGATCACCCTGGTGGAGGGCCGTCGCATTTCGCTCAGCAACCTCGACAAGGTCCTCTACCCGGAGACCGGTTTCACCAAGGGCGAGGTCCTCCACTACTACGCCACGGTCGCGGACCCCCTGCTCGCCCACATCCACGACCGGCCGGTGTCCTTCCTGCGCTATCCCGACGGCCCGGACGGACAGCTCTTCTTCACCAAGAACCCGCCGCCCGGTACCCCCGCTTGGGTGAAGACCACCCCGGTGCCCCGCTCGGAGGACCTCCGGGCCGAACAGGTGGTCGTCGCCGACCTGCCCGCCCTCATGTGGGCCGCCAACCTCGTCGTCGAGTTCCACACCCCCCAGTGGCCCGCCGGGGCCCCCGCCCTCGCGGACCGCCTGATCCTGGACCTCGACCCGGGTCCCCCCGCCACCGTCGTGGAATGCTGCGCCGCCGCCCTCTGGCTCCGGGACCGGCTCGCCGCCGACGGCCTCCACGCCTGCCCCAAGACCTCCGGCTCCAAGGGCCTCCATCTGGCGGTACCCCTCGTACCGACCCCCTCCGAGCACGTGTCGGCGTACGCCAAGGCCCTCGCCCAGGAGGCCGAGCGCGAGCTCCCCGACCTCGTCGTGCACCGGATGACCAAGGCGCTGCGTCCCGGGAAGGTCTTCGTCGACCACAGCCAGAACGCCGCCGCCAAGACCACGGCGGCCCCCTACACCCTGCGCGCCCGCGCCCTGCCCATGGTCTCCGCCCCCCTCTCCTGGGCGGAGGTCCGGGCCTGCCGTACCCCCTCCGACCTGGTCTTCCTGGCCGATGACATCGCTCCCCGGCTGGCCCGCGAAGGCGACCTCTTCGCCCCGCTCCTCGACCCCGGCCTGGCCGGACGGCTCCCGTGATTCCCGTGATCACCGTCGCGCTCGCCGTCGCCGTACGGACCCTGCCGCGCGCGCCCGGTCTCGCGTACGAGCCCAAGTTCGACGGCCACCGCCTCGTCGTCATCCGCACCGACCGCGCCGTTGACGGGGTGGTCCTCCAGGCCCGCTCCGGCCGGATCGTCACCGCGGCCTTCCCCGATCTCGCGGCGGCCGCGCACCACCTGCCCGCCGGGACGGTCCTCGACGGGGAGGTGGTGGTGTGGCACGCGGGCCGCACCGACTTCGCGCTCGTGCAGCGCCGCGCGGCGGCCGCCTCCGCGGCGCGGGCCGCCGTACTGGCCCAGACCCTGCCGGCCTCGTACGCGGCCTTCGACGTCCTCGAACTCGCCGGGCTGGACCTGCGCGCCCGGCCCTACGAACGCCGGCGCGCGCTCCTCGTGGACCTCCTCCTGCCCCTGGGCCCGCCGCTCCAGCCGGTCCCCATGACCACGGACCCGGAGCTGGCGGAGACCTGGTACGAGACCCTGCCCGCGAGCGGTATCGAGGGTCTGGTCGTCAAACGCATGGACCAGCCCTATCCGGCCGGCCGGCGCGCCTGGCAGAAGCTCCGCCACACGAACGTCCGCGACGCGGCGGTGGTCGGCTACACGGGCACGGCCCGCCGCCCCCTCGCCCTCGTCCTGGTCCTGCCCGTCGGGGACGAGACCCCGCTGGTGTCGAGCCCCCTGACGGCGGCGCTACGGGCCGAGGTGGCGGCGGTGGTCGCCGCCCGGGCACCCGCGGCGGCGGCCGGGGGCGCCACCGTCACGGCCATCGGCCTCGGCGAGGTCCCCTTCCGGCCCCTGGACCCGCCGCTGACGGCCGAGGTCCGCCACACCTCGACCCGGCACCCGCCGCCTGAGGTGCTGCGCCTGCGGACGGACCTGTGACCCGCGACGGGGCCGCGGGTCACAGGTCCGGCCGCCGGATCAGGCGTGTGCTCCCCGCCCCGAGTCGGGCGGAGAACCGGGCTGCGGGTGGGGGCCCGGCCCTTCGACGTGCTGGTGGGCCGATTCCCGCCGGGCCCTGACCTCTTCCGGGTGGAGCGAGGTGGTGGAGCCGAAGTTCCCGTAACCCTGCATCTCGTGCGGGCGCAGACCGCTCTCGGGGAAGTCCACGTAGTCCCGCTCCTCGCGCACCTCGTACACCGCACCGCCGTCGGGCAGGTGCGGCTGGCTCTCCGGAGTGGGGGGTGCGGGTTCGTGTGCCCGGACCCGCTTGCCCAGCAGGAAGCCGCCGAGCAGGAAGCCGACCACGATGAGCCCGACGACCAGGAACCACGCGATGTTGGTCAGTGTTCTGTCCACCGCGAGGAAGATCAGAGTCGTGTCCATACAACCCATTTTCCCGCATAGGTGACTATTTCACCCGGTCGGACCCGGCGCCCCGCGCCCGCGCCCCGCCCGCCCCCGCCTGCGCCCCGCTCGCGCGGGACCGACCGCCCCCTCAGCCCTTGAGCGGCCCGTCCGCGTCCCGCACCCCGCGCACGTCCCTGCCCCCGAGCACCGCGAGGATCTCCGCGCAGATGGCCAGCGCCGTCTCGGCCGGGGTCTGCCCGCCCAGATCCAGGCCGATCGGCCCGTGCACCGTCCGCAGCCGCTCCTCGCTCACCCCGGCCGCGAGCAGCCCCTCGGTGCGCCGCGCGGTGGTCTTGCGGGAGCCGAGCGCCCCGACGTACGGGATCCCGAGCGCGAGCGCGGTCCGCAGCGTCGGCACGTCGAAGTCCGGGTCGTGGCTCAGCATCGCGAGACAGGCGGCGTCCCGCCGCGCCTCCAGCAGCTTCGCGGCCTCGGCCACGGACACGACGACGCTCACGTCCCACCCGAGCAGCAGGGCCTGGGCCTCGATGACCTCGGCCAGCTCCCCGCCCCCGCCGATCACCACGTACGGAGCCGAGGGGTACGCCTCCACGAGCACCAGCCCGGACCCCGCGTACAGCGCGTCCCGCCCCGGCCGCCGCGTCCGCAGCAGCTCGCCGGCCCGCCGCTCGGCGTCACCGGAAGGCTGGTCCGCCCCCCGCACGACAACACTCACAGCCTGATCGGCCCGCTCGTTCAACTGGGTCACGAGCGCGACCCCGACCCCCTGTCCGAGCAGCTCCCACCACTCACCGGGAATCGCCCCCAGCGGCTGCAACAGCACCTCGGCCTGCCCGCCGCAGGTCAGCTTCGCCTCGACGGCCTCGTCACCCCCGACCGAGACCTCGCACACCCGGGCGGTCTCCCCGCCCCCCATGGAGGCGGCCTCCGCCACCAGCTCGGCGTCGAACACCCCCCGGTACAGGGCCCCGACGCACTCGCCCTTCACATCCACGAGCACCGCCCCGGCCGGATCCCGGGGCCCGAACCCCTGCTCGGTCACGGGCCGGGCCAGGAACCCGACCCGCCCCTCGGCCACCCACCGCTGCGCCGTCTCCACCAAGTCACGCATTTCGCGCCGCCCCATCCTCACCGTCAGAGCACGCCACGAAGCGCCAGGTCAGCGGCACAAGGTGGCCTCCCACCCAACGTACGCACCCCAGCCCCCCGCCCCCACCCCCCAAAACCCACAGACCCGCCCCCACGTCCTTCGTACGGACCACCGGAACCCGCCCCGGCACCGCGGAGGCCCCGTAGCGCGCCAGGCCCCTCAGGGACACCGTGACGGCTCCACCGAGGCAGCGAAGTGGGCCGCGATCCGCAGCAGTTCCCGGACATCGCCCTCCGGGGTCCGCAGGCCCGGGTGCCGGAAGCCTCGCGGACGGCGGGCTCCAGATGGACGTCCAGCGCCCACTGGCCGTCCTGGAGTAGCTGCTGCATGGTGCGGGCAGGTCACCGCCACTCGCGGAGCGGCGGCCGGGCAGCCCGGTCCTGACGGGTGGTCCGCCGTCGCACCGGCCGGTGCAGCAGGTGCTGGAGGTGGGTGCCGATCAGTTCGGCCGCCCGCTCCTCCTCGTGCGCGGAGTCGGTGCGGCCGAGCATCACCCGGACCTTCGCCGGGTCCGGGTACGGGACGAGCCGCTCCAGCTGGTCGGCCGTCGACGGCTGTTGCTGCGCGGCACCCAGCCGATGCCGGTCGGGCGCGCAGCGCAGCAGTTGGCTGCGCATACGCGAAGACCCCGTCTCAGCGAACTCGCTGATGGCGGGGTCTTGGGCACTTCCTGCGAAGTGCCCCCGGCAGGATTCGAACCTGCGCACACGGCTCCGGAGGCCGTCGGATTTTCACACGTTTCCGCAGGTCAGCGAGCTGTCTGACGGGTTATCAGGCTCGTCGGCCCACGCATGTCCCACGGTAATGAAATGTCCGATCTGGCCACCTTGCGCTGGGTTGATTGGCTCGCGCGACGTGACGGAGGTCACGGGGCTTCTGTAAGGGTAGGGGGTGTACATCCCCGGCTTCAATCGAACGAGCAGGCGGCCGGGAGCGCGCGGGCAGCCGAGTGCGCCGGGCGTGCGCCTGGGGTCAGTGGATCTCCCGCGATACCCCGGGGTCGGGGCGGGTGGAGGGCATGCGTCATGGCCTCCCGTGGATGGCCGGGAGGCGGTCCGGGTGTCGGTGCGGAGTCGCCGGCTTGTGGCCGAGGGCAGAAGGCCCGTCGCCCAGCCTGAGTGACGAGGTCCGTGCCGCGTCGTGAATGGGGGCGGCGGCTGTCGTATGTAATTGCGGGTTCGGCTTGGGTGCGGCCTTTCGGCGTGGTGGTCAGGGAGTGGCGGTGGATCTTCCAATGATGCGCGTGATCCCCGGTTGGGCTAACCGGGGATCACGTGCTACACGGGGTCCGGGGGTTCCGATCGGGGTGGGCGCCTTCTGCGGACGGGCAGGATCTTCAGGGCCATGACGGTGCCGTCGGGGTGGAATGAGATCGGGCCGTTCCATTTCTCGGCTTCATGGGTGCCGGTGCGTATGGAGCGAAGTTCGTAGGCTGCATGCCGGTACTCCTCCACGCGGCCGTCTTTGAGGAGGTCGTACAGGTCCGACGCCATACCGGAGAACGCCTCGATTCGGACCATCTCTATGCGGAAGACGTGGTCGGTGCCGATGAATTTCGTGCTGCCGGCCGTGATTTCCGCGTCGTGGTGGCTGCATGTGGCGGCGAAGGTGGGCATGCCATATTTCTCTCGGCCGTGGCGCGTAGTGAGGTACTGGGCCGTTTTCTGTCCTCCGCCGGCGAATGCGATCAGGCCGGCGTTCCCCGTTACGGGCCAGGAGCTGGCCGAACCAGCCGAGGTTTTCCTCGCCGACCTGGAAGCCGTCGGCATTCCGTGCCCGACTCCCGTCGCGGGCGGGTATGCGGATGGCATTGGGGTAAGGGATTCCGGATGCGGCGTAGCCCTCTCGAACGTCCGACAATCCGCACTCGTCAACCGGGTGATACGCGAGTTCCCTCTTGCCGGGGGATCTTCGATTGAATGCGCCGGGCAGTCATGTCCCGCCGATCAGAAGGAGGCGGGCATGGGGTCGAACGGGCGATACAGCGGTGCGGCACTGGACTTCGCGGTGCCGGTGCACAGTGAGGGGCGATGGGATGGGGGCAGCGCTGTCGCGGATCTGGCGGGGGAGTTCGGCGCGGAGCTGGTGCGGGCCATTCGCGTGGGCATGGCCCAGGGCAGCACGGCAGCCCACACGCCCCGGGGGTCGTCTCAGCTGAGTTGGTATGCGTTCGCGACCGAGTATGCGCGGGCCCACTGGCCCGGCCGGGCGGCGAAGACCCGTGACGAGACCAGCGACGGGCTGACAGCCGTCACGCTGGCGATGTTCTGGGACCTTCCCGGCCGGCCGAACGAGCGGCTGCTGCGCCGGGCCCTGCGGCACTGGGCTTTCGTCGTACCCGGGCCGGGACAGCAGATGGGGCCGCCGGCGGAGGACCGGCTGGTGCTGCAGTGGGTGGCGAAGGCGTCGAGGCCGCTGGTCGACCTGCACGATCCGATCCTGGCGCGTGACGTGCTGGAGTCGCTGCGCCGCAAGCTCGACGGTGGCGAGGCGGCCGTGGAGACGATGCGCCGCAAGCGCAAGGTGCTGGTGCACGCCTTGGGCTATGCCATGGAGCGGGGCGAGTTGGGCAGCAACCCGCTGGCGCAGGTCCGCTGGCGGGTGCCCAAACCGGCCGTCTCCGTGGATCCACGCGTGGTCGCCAACCCGTACCAGGCCCGGGATCTGCTGACAGCCATCTCCTATGTCGGCGGATACCGGCGTGCCCGTGGCCGCCGGCTGGTCGGGCTGTTCGCGGGCATGTACTACGCGGGCCTGCGCCCGGAGGAGGCAATCGCGGTGGCGCTGCCGGACTGCCGTCTGCCGAGGACCGGCTGGGGGCGGCTGATCGTGCACCGCACCCTGCCACAGGCAGGCAAGCGGTGGACCGACACCGGCCTGTATCACGACGAGCGAGGGCTGAAGAACCGTCCGCCCGGGGAAACGCGGGTGGTGCCGCTCCCGCCGCATCTCGTGGCGCTGTGGCGTGAGAGCGTCACCACCTTCGGCACGGCCGACGACGGCCGGCTGTTCTTCAGCGAACGCGGCGGCATCCTCAGCTATACCGCCTACCACTATGTCTGGCGCGAGGCCCGCGCCCTGGCACTGTCTCCCGCTCTCGCGTCCACCCCGCTCGCGAAACGCCCTTACGACCTGCGGCACTCGGCCCTGTCCACCTGGCTGTGCGCGGGAGCCGACCCGGCCGAGGTCGCCCAGCGCGCCGGCAACAGCGTCGAAGTCCTCCTCACCCGCTACGCGAAATGCCTGTACGACCGGCAGTCGATCAACAACCAGCGCATCGAAGGGCTCCTTAGCGCCTACGACCGGCCGGCTGATCTGGATGAATAGCGGTTGGACTGAAAGACGCCGCCCCTCGGCGAGGGGCTGGGCAGATCTTGATCACGGTGGCGTGACCACCCCCAGTGCGGTCAGATCCTCGGGGCCGGAAGCGATCTTCGGGCGTCGCCCGCCGACCCGGCCGCGGACCCGCGCGGACGCGAGCCCATGTTGGTGACGTTTCGTGAGCGCGCCGGGAGGCGTGTACGCCCGTGTGTGCCGCTGCTTGTGATCACGTCGTCCATGTTCGGCGGTCGCGGCGGATATCGAGGGTGGCGCAGTGGAAGGAGCCTCCCAGGGCCTGGACGTTGCGGAAGGGGGACGGCAGGGGTGTGAAGCCGAGTGAGGTCAGCAGGGTTTGGAGCTTCTCGTCCTGGGCTTCCACGAGGACGTGCTGGTCGTCGACGACGAGGAGGTTGATGCTCAGCCACGCGCTCGTCATGTAGCGCGGCGGGGGTCCGGCGTTCGGTTCGGGCCGTGGCGCGGGAACCAGTTCCCACCCGTCCAGCGGCGTGCCGCGCATCGTGTCCGGGGTGATGCGGTCCGGGTTGTAGAGGGCGAGTCCTTCGCGCAGTGGGCAGAGGGTTGCGTCGATGTGCATGGCGTGGGGATCGTCAGGCTGCAGCAGGTGCACCTGGATGTCGGGTCCGAGCCGCGCGCGCAGGTGGTCGATGCCGGAGCGGTTGGTGACGTGGCTGAGCTGGCCCACGACGGTGCGTGGCCCCAGGCGGAGGAAGTCGGCGGCGTCCCAGGCGGGCCTGCCTTCACCGATCACCCATCGTGGTCCGGGTTCGCGCGGTCCGGCGTCGAGGAGCTCCATGCCAAGGTCGACGTCGGCCGGCAGCCAGCGTGCGCCTGCCTGCCGCCACTGCTGGATCAGCGGCCAGTAGGCGAGCAGCTCGTGCTGGCGGCTGCGCCAGGCCATGGGGGCTTCGATGATGCGGTCGCCCATCACGACCAGGCTGTCGCGGGGCATGGTCGCGCAGTACCCGCCCAGTCCCTCCCAGGGCACGCGCTTGGGGCGGTGGACGCGGCAGCCCATCGACTCCAGTAGTTCTGCCACCGCCTGGAGTTCCTGCTCCGCGGCTTCGGTGATCCATACCGGGAACGGGTGGCCTGGCCGGAACTCGTCCCAGTGCTCGCGCGGCATGGTGGCCTCGATCATGCGGCGGTCCTCGTCGGGGAACATCGCCCCGTACGCAGTGCCGACCACCACCTCCCGCAGAGGACTCCATTCGTCGCACGCGTCCACCACTGCCACAGGCGCTCCTGTCCACTCAGCCCTTGCGAAGGACCGTACGCAGGCACGGGGTGCGACAGGTCAGGACACGCCGCGGCGGCCGACCCTGACCGCGCAGGAGGACGGCGTAGTGCCGTTCCCGGCTCTGTCGCGACATGGGGGCGTTGTCACAGGAATTGTGCTGATGGGGGCAGGGTCTGGGTGACGCGCCACAGGCATCGGGGCAGGTCGCCTTCCTCGAAGGGGTGGACCTCCTCCAGGGTCCAGCCGTCGGCGAGCGCGTCGACCAAGTGGCGGGGGAAGAAGTGTACGGCGAACCCGCCGCGCTCGTAGATGTCGTCGCCGCGGGCGATGCCGGTGCCGTAGTGGGCGTCGCCGGTGTGCCGGACGGTGTAGACGAACATGCCGCCCGGCCGCAGCACGCGGCGGACCTCGTTCACCAGTCTGATGATCTCCCGGGTGGACAGGGCCATGCACAGCAGCATGTGCGCGAAGACCGCGTCCACACACTCGTCCGGGAACGGGAGAGCCTCGCGCACATCGTGGACGGCTGTGGTGACCCGTGCGGCGACGCCCTGCTCCCGGGCGGCCTTCTCCAGCTGCTCCAGGCCGGTCGCGCTGAAGTCGGTGGCCCGGACGGTGAACCCCGCACCGGCGAAGTGGAGAGCGTCGCGGCCATGGCCGGCGCCGAGTTCCAGTACGTCCTTCGCCCCAGCAGCCCGGAAAAGCGCCGCAGCGTGGAGCGCGGGCGCGGAGGGCTCTCCGCCATACATGCCGGGATGGGCGGTATAGGTGCTCTGCCAGTGGCGGCGCTGCGCGTCCGCGAGATCGTGGTCGCTGTCCGTCATGGACCGTGTTTCCCTTCGTGTCCCAGGCCGGTTCTGGTGTTGTTGCAGGTCTGGCCGGTTGTGCCGGTCAGTGCTTGCCGCAGCTGCTCTGGGCTGGGGAGACCGCAGAAGCCGTCGGGTGTCCGGTATACCCGGCACGCCAGCCCCGCCGGACGGCCGGGCTCGGAGTGGGGGCAGTCCGGTACGGCCGGGAACCTCGACGTTCATGTCTTCAGGATCGCGCACATCGCGCCGGGCGGGCGCCGTCTGCTGCTGGGCCAGGGCTTCCGCCGTGCGGGCGTGTCACCCAGACCCTGCGGAGTTGATCAGCGCTGCTTGTGGCTGGGGATCCAGTCGGACCAGCATTCGGCGTATCCGGGCCGGCAGGTCTCGCTGCTACTGCTTCGGGAGGTCAGACAGGACCCGTGTTGGAAGGTATGGGGTTAGGGCGAGACGAGCGTTATTGCGGCTCGGGAGGGGAGCGATGGGGCGGGTTCTGGGCATCACTCGCCCGGCACCGTAGGCCCCCGTACATGCCCCTCTGCGACGCATTGGTCGGCACATCTCGTACGTAGCACGGCAAGCCGTCATTCTTCTCTCACCGTCTCGGAGTTCCCGGTTCCGGCGTCATCATGATCACTGGCCTACGCTGAGAATCCACGTGGACACCAGCTGGTGTTCGTTGACAGCATCCGCACGTCTGTTCTCAACTTTCCATGATTTTCTAGGAGTTGACAGCGTGAAGAGACCGAAAAAGGTAGTCGGCCGGTCCCGTAGACCTGTTCGAAACGCCCTGCGTAGCGGGGGTGTGGCTGTTCCCCTCGCCCTGCTCCTGCTGGCCCAGGCCGGCAGCGCGGCATTAGCCGCTCCCAGAGTTGGCGCTGCGGAGTTGCCCGCGTCCAGGGACGGCAGCGCTGTGCGCAGTGTCCAGGACCGTGAGGAGACCGCTGCCCGTCTGACCGCGCAGGCGCAAGGGCGCCGGATCGAGGTCGTGGAGGCGCGCACGGAGACCACCTCCCTGTGGGCGAATCCCGACGGGACCATGTCGGTGGAGTCCTTCGCCGGCCCTGTCCGCTACCGCGAGAACGACGCCTGGATACCGGTGGATGTCTCTCTGGTGAAGGACTCTGATGGTTCGGTGCGCTCGAAGGCGCACCCCCATGGTCTGAAGCTGGCCGGGCGCACCGGTCAAGCGGGCGGTGACCTGGTCACGCTCGGCCGTGGTGACCGGGCAGTCGCCTTGGGCTGGAAGGGCTCTTTGCCCGATCCGGTTCTGGAGGGCGCGAAGGCCACGTACCGCGATGTGACCGCCGGCACCGACCTGGTGGTCGAGGCGACCCGGACCGGGTTCGAGCAGTACCTGGTGGTCAAGGACCGTTCGGCGGCCGGGCAGGCCGCTTCGTTCACACTGCCGGTGCGGGCCAAGGGCCTCAAGGCCGGCCAGGGCGCGGATGAGACGGTCACCTTCACCGATGCCAGGACGGGGAAGACGGTCGGCCAGCTGCCGACGCCCTTCATGTGGGACGCCTCCCGCGACAAATCCGGCCGTGAGGGCACCAAGCGTGCTCCCGTAGACGTCGACGTTGTTTCCCGCGGTGAGGAGTTCGACCTCAAGGTCACCGCGGACAAGGGCTTCCTGGCCGCCGCGGACACCCAGTTCCCGGTCACCATCGACCCGGCGGTGTACTTCGGAACCAACTTCGACACTTTCGTCCGCAACGGCGACACCGCCGACTTCTCGGGCGGCATCGGGCTGAGCGTCGGCCGGGAGTGGCAGAAGACCGAGGCCCGCTCCTTCATCAACTTCCCCCGTCACTCATCGGTGACCGGGCAGGACATTCTCAACGCCGAGCTGAACCTGTTCGCCACGTGGTCGGACTCCTGCGAGCCCCGCTCGTGGGAAATCTGGGACACCGGTACCGCCTCGGCGGCGACCCGCTGGAGCAGCCAGCCCGCCTGGCGCTCCAAGGTGACCGCCTCCACCCAGACGCACGGGCACGGAGACTGCGGGCCGCGCTGGCTGTCGGAGGACATCACCCCGCTGGTCAAGCAGTGGTCCCAGACCAGCCGGACGGTGGACACCATCGGGCTGCGGGCCACCGACGAAGCCGACTACAAGTCGTACAAGATCTTCGCTTCCGCCGACGCGCCGGCGAACGCACCCTCGATCCTGGTGACGTACGAGGCTCCGGCCGACCCGGTCAAGGACCACGTTGTCTACTGGAACGACGTCCTGCAGGAGACCTACCGGCAGGTAGGAGGCGCGCCGGGCCCGCTGGCCCGCGCGGGCGCCATGATGCACGGCGCCGTCTACGACGCGGCCAACTCCGCGCGCTGCGCCGAGGGCGCCACCAAATGCCTGGGTGACCCTTACCTGGTCAAGGCCACCGCGGCCAATGGCGCTGTGCCGGATGTGAACAGTGCCATCGACCACGCTGCCTTCGAGGTTTTGAAGTCGCTCTACCCGCAGTACAACTTCGACGACGAGATCGCCGCGGCTCGCTCCACCATTCCGGCCGCTGTCACCGCCGAGCAGCGCGCGGCAGGCACCGATGTCGGTCAGAAGGCCGCCGCCGCGATGGTCGCGAACCGGCAGGACGATGGCTCGGCCCCGGCCGCTCCGTACACGGGCAGCACGGTTGCCGGACACTGGCGTCCCACCGGAACCGGGAACGGCGCCACACCTGAATGGGGCAAGGTCAAGCCCTTCGGCATGGCCTCCGGCGCGCAGTTCCGCCCGGCCGGCCCCGCAGGCCACACCGTCATGGACACCCTGCTCAAGAGCCAGCCCTACACGGATCAGTTCAATGACGTGAAGAGCCTGGGCGGCGCGAACTCCACGACCCGTACGGCCGACCAGACCAAGGCCGCGCTGTTCTGGGCCAACGACCTGGACCTGACCTACAAGCCCCCGGGCCAGCTCTTCGAGCACACCCAGATCCTCTCCCGCCAGAACGGCCTGGCCGTCGCGGGCAACGCCAAGCTGTTCGCGCTCACCGCGTTCGCCATGGCGGACGCCGCGGTCACCGCCTGGGACGCGAAGTACCAGACCGAGATCGACCTGTGGCGGCCCGAGAGCGCGATCCGTGTGGACGGCGACGGCAACCCGAACACGGCCGGCGACGCGAACTGGCAGCCGCTCTCGCAGGACCGCAACGGCAACCACTTCAGCCCTGCCTTCCCCGCGTACATCTCCGGCCACGCCACCTTCGGCGGCGCCTGGGCGAAGGCCATGCAGGACTGGTTCGGTACCGACCAGATGACGTGGACGGCCACCACCGAAGACCCCAACGCCCTCGGTGTGACCCGCACGTTCACCACCTTCTCGGCCGCGGCCACCGAGAACGCCGTCGGCCGCGTCTGGCTGGGTGTGCACTACCGCTGGGACGGCACCGACGGCGTCAGCGCGGGCAGCAAGGCCGCCGGATACGTGTCGGCCAACAAGCTCAAGGCCAACACCGCCGCCAGCTGGGTCAAGTACGAGGACCTCAACAACCGCGCCGGCTGCGAGGCACAGGGCAAGCGCCTGCTCGCCGAACACCGCTGGACGGCCTACCAGTGCACCCAGATCCAGGCCCCCAGCCCCGACCACACGCTCTACGTCAAGTAGCCGGCCCCGTGACAAGGAGAGACACCACCATGCGTGTGAGGTACACACCCCGGACACGTTCCGGGCGGGCCCTCCTGGCCGTCGTCGCGGCCCTCGCGATCGGGGCCGCCGCGGCCCCCCTGTCCAGCGCCGTCTCCGGACCGGACACCCAGTCCGCAGCCGCCCGCAGCGACGGCCCCAATGACCGGCTGCTCCGCACCCCCGAGGCACCGCGGATATCGGATGGCCCCTACGCCGGATTCCAGGTCTGCGGCGGCGGCATCAAGCCGGTCGTCACCAGCGGCTCGCCGACCCTGGCCGCCACCCTGGAGTCGGTGGCCCCGCCCGGCACCGTCGAGAACGGCACCGAGACCGGCCCGCGCCGGAAGGTCGTCTTCGAAGTCGACGCCGCCAACGGCAAGCAGGCCGTGCGCAAGCAGCTGACCAGTGACAACAGCCACGACGCGGGCTTCCAGCTGCCCGAGGGCAAGCTCACCGACGGCGAGTACCGCTGGCGGATGAAGGTCAAGGACGGCTCCGCCGTCTCCGAGTGGACCGCCTGGTGCGAGTTCACCGTCAAGCGCGCCTGACCAGGCATGTGACCCGCACTTGGTGAAATCTCGCCGCGCAGTGCGGCCAGCGGCCCGCCGACCACACGTCGGCGGGCCGCTGCCGCTCCGTCAGGTCTTGGCGAGTGCCGCGGCGCCGAAGGAGACGTTGAAGCGGTCGCACCAGATGCTCACGCTCGTGTACTGGGAGAGGTCCACATCGGCGGGAAGGACGTAATTCTGGTCGCCCTTGTTGCCCTTGAGCTTGCCCAGACTGACGTACTTGCCGTCATCGAAGACCTCCCAGCCCGCCTTGCCTTCCTTCACCGGAGCATCGGTCAGCCACACGTGCAGGTCGGGACCGTTGCTGGTGTCGAGGTTCTCCAGCCGCACCGTGTGCGATCCGTCCGCCAGGCGTACGATCTTCACCGTGCCTGTCGTGGTGTGCTCATGACTGATCAACTGCCCCGTAGAGACAGTCCGGGGCTCTGGAGGCGCCGACGGCGAAGCCGAACCCTTACCGGACGGGGTCGGCACGGCCGACGCGGTCGCCGCTGTGGAGGGCAGGGCTTCCCGCACCGTCTCGTCCTGCCACAGCTTCCACGGCTGAAACAGGTACATGCCCACGCCGATCACAGCGACCGCAACCACCGCGACGCCGAGAACAACCGGCCTGCTCGATATCCATCCACGCGCCATAAATGCCTCCCGCAGCATCAGAATCCCGCCTGACATTAGACGGCATCCACCACTGGCGAGAGCCTGGATCCAGACTCCGGACCCTGGCTCGGCTGCGTGAGCGACACGCGGCACCGCCATTGGCCTCGTTCGCCGGCCACATACGACAGCCTGGCAGGCGAGCACCGTTCAGTTCGGGCCGGCCGCTCGGACGGTCTCGGCTCGCTGCCCTGAGGAGCACGGCATGGCGATCGAAGGGGTGTCCCCCTACCTGCGGTACGCGGACGCGGACGCGGCTCTCGACTGGCTGGAGCGGGTCCTCGGCTTTACCGACGCGATCCGGTGGCGCGACGATTCGGGGCGGACGTTCGAGGCCGACATCCATGCGGGTGGGACGAAGATCGGGGTCAGCGGCGGCAAGTCGAGCGGCCAAGGCAAGAACGCCCTGCTCATCGTGCACGTCGACGACGTCGACGCGCATTTCGAGCTGGTCCGGGCCGCATCCGGCATGGAGCTGGACGCTCCGGAAGATCAGCCGTACGGGCCGCGGACCTTCACGATCACCGACCCCTGGGGGTATCAGTGGAGCTTCTGGCAGGGCGAGGCCACACCACCCCAGTGATCGGCGGTACGCCCCGGCGGCTTCACTGGGCCGTCGACGACGGCGCAGCCGACTCCGGTGCCGCCGCCGTGATGTGGCTCAGCAGGCACAGCCAGCGGCCGTCCCGCTTCACGAACACATCCGACGTCCACTCGTCGGCGTCGAACCGTCGGCCCCCGTAACGGGCGGTGTTGGTCATCCGCACGCTGAAGACCGCGGTGTCGCCGTGCACCCGGACCCGCGGCCTGCTGACGAGGTCCATGGCCGAGTGGGACAGCTGCCCGGAGGCGACGAACGCCAGGAACTCCTCCTTGGAGGCGATGCCGGACTCCGAGACGATGGCCCAGTCGTCGGTCATGAAGCTCGCGATCCGTGCCGCGTCGTTGGAGACGATCGCCGCGGCCCAGGCCTCCGCTAGGGCGGTGAGGTCCGCTTGGACCGCGGCGTCGACGCCGTGCTGAGCCGCTTCGTCCGCCGGACCGGTCGGGTCTCCGCTGTGGTTCTCGGCCATGACTCGATGCTAGGCCCTGCCCGGGCCCGCCGGGCTGTGGAGCAGCCCGGCGACCCTCGGCGGGCGGTGCGTGGGGGCTGCCGGAACCTCTGGGTGGCTGCAGTCACCGGGCCGGGCGCCCCTTGCCGCGGGCGTGGATCCGTCGGGAGCGCCGCAGCGCCCACCCGGCGAGAACCGCAATCGCGGCTACCGCGTACGCGGTAGTTGCCACCGTGTGCCGGTCGCCGAACGCCCGGCCCGTGACGTAGGTGGCGGCTCCCGCCAGCGCGATGCTCAGCCACTCCCAGCGGCCGTCGAGCGCGACCAGGGCGACGAGCAGCAGCGCGTACCAGGAGTAGCCCGGCGTCAGCAGCAGGAACGCCGTTCCTGTGACCAGCAGGCCGCCGCTCCAGGGGCGTTCAGGATCGCCGTGCCGCAGGACGTGCCACACGACGGCCAGCATGCCGGCCGCTGCGGCGGGCGGAGCCCAGGATTCGGGCAGGACCAACTGGAGCAGGGCGTAGCGGTTCGTACCCGATGGGGCACCGGCGTACCCCTCCTCCTCGACGTAGCCGCCGAGGTAGCCGAAGACCGAGCCCTTGGAGATCAGCATGTACGGCAGATAGGCGGCGGCGACGACCGCGGCGGCAGGGAGCAGTACGGCCGCGGCGTCCCGGACCCGCCGTACTCCGGACAGTGCGCCGGGCAGCAGCAGCGCGGGCAGCAGTTTGGTCGCGACGGCCGCGCCGAGCAGGGCGCCGCCCGTGATCCGGTGGCGGGTGACGATTCCGAGCGCGACGACGGCCAGAAGTACGCCGAGGACGTCGGCGTGCGCGTTGTTCACCGCTTCGATGGGCACGGCCGGGCACCAGGCCCAGTACGCCGCCCATCGCACATTGCCCCGCCGGCGCAGCAGCAGGAGCAGGGCGGCCGTGGTGCCGACGGAGAGGAGCGCCCCGCCGATCTGTAGCGGCTTGTGGCGGGACCCCTCCGGGGACAGGGCGTGGAGCAGGAGGAAGTAGCCCTCGGCGACGGGTGGATAGATGGTGCGTACCTGCGGCCGGTTGATGCGCGTGCAGTGACTGGCGCCGGCCGGAGCGGGGATGCGTGCCAGGTCCGGATGTCGGCATGCGCTGCCGGTGGGGAAGAGCCAGCCGTCCCGCAGCCCGGCCAGTTGCGGGGCTGCGGGCGCATGGTCGTAGGGGGAGATACCGGCCGTCTGGACACGGCCGTCCCAGGCGTAGCGGTAGGAGTCGGTGCTGGTGCGCGGGGGAGCGGCCAGCCCGGTGGCGGTCACCGCGATGCCGCCGGCCAGGACGAGCAGCACGACGTGACGGCCGGGAACCATCCGCAGCGACCACACCGCGACCGCGAACAACATCCAGCACACCCCGTACCACCAGGACAGCCCGGCCGGATCGGAGTGATACCCGTCCTTGCGGACGGTCAGGACGAGGGCAGCGGTCAGGGCAGCCAGCAGGAGAGCGGTACGGACGGTAGGCGGATTGATCACGGGTTGGCAGCTGCCGTGCTGCTTGAGCGGCTTGCCTGGCGACTGCACCGTTCGCTTGTCGGGCGTGCGGAGTTGTCGGGTCCAGGCGAGCGAGGAGCGTATCGGCGTACCCGTACCCGCAACGGTACGCATGCCGGACCGGGGCGCGGTGTGATGTCGGCGGTCATCGCGGCCTGGCCGGCGTCAAGGAGGCCAGGGTGGAGGCGAAGAGAGTGTGCGGGGCCTCGGCGGCCACCGCCAGTGCGTCGGCGGCGGTGTCGACATCGCGCAGCACCTCCAGTTCGCGCACTGTCAGACCGGCGTCGGTCAGCCGCCGCCGTTGCCGGGTTCCGGTGTCGGGTACGTCCATCGGCACGCCTCGCAGGAGCGCCGGATCGGGTTCGGCGAGCCCCAGTGCCCAGAAGCCGCCGTCGGCCGCCGGGCCGAACCAGGCGTCGCAGTCCCGCCAGGCGTTCTCGGCCAGTGCGGGCGCGAGGATGGCCGGGGTGACGTGCGGGGTGTCCATGCCGATCAGCACGGCCGGACCGGTACAGAGTCCGAAGGCCGCGGCCAGTCGTTCGTCCAGTCGGCCCTGCCCCTGTGGCGCGACCTCGATGCCGGGCGGCAGCCAGGGGCCTGGCGTGCCTTCGAGGACCAGCACACGCCGCTGCACCGGGGCCGCGAGCATGGCTTGCAGGGAATCGGCGAGCATCGCCTCGGCCAGGAGGGCCGCCTCCTGGGGCGTGTACGGCGGAGTGAGCCGGGTCTTCACCCGCCCGGGCACTGGTTCTTTGGCGAGGATGAGCATCGTGGTCACCGCGCACCCGCCCCACCGGCTGCGGGGACGGTCAGCGGCGGCTCGGAGAGCACCGCGCGCATGTCGTGTACTGCCTGCCAAGTACCGCGCCAGGTTCCGGTGACCTTCGATCTCCCTGAACGCGGAAGGTAGGGGACGTCGAGTTCGCTGACGCGCCAGCCCGCGTCGGCCGCGCGTACGACCATCTGGAGGGGGTAGCCGCTGCGCCGGTCGGTGAGGCCGAGGCCGAGCAGCGGCTCACGCCGTGCGGCGCGCATGGGCCCCAGATCATGCAGCCGCAGTCCGGTGCGGCGGCGCACCATCCGGGACAGGGCCAGGTTCCCCGCCCGGGCGTGAAGGGGCCAGGTGCCGTGCCCCTGCGGTCGGCGTCGTCCCAGCGCCAGATCGGTCTTCCCGCCTGCCACCTCCCGTACGAAGGCGGGCAGCAGTCCGGGGTCCAGGGAGGCGTCGCAGTCGCAGAAGCAGACGAACTCGGCCTCCGCCGAGAGCAGCCCCGCTTGGCAGGCGGCGCCGAAGCCACGTTCCGGCTGGTACACGACGGTGGCGCCGAGCGCGGCGGCGATCTCTCCAGAGCCGTCGCCGGAGCCGTTGTCGACGACGATCGCACGCCAGGTGGGCGGGATGCGCTCCAGCACCCAGGGCAGGGCGCGGGCTTCGTCCAGGCACGGCAAGACGACGTCCACCGTCGTCGCATCCGGGTCGGTCACCCCCTCACCGTACTCACCCAAACCGCACATCCAGGGCTTTCGGGTCACTTCGGGGTCACAGGGGTGCGTGTCCAGTGATCCTGCTCACGGCATCGGACCAGTCGACCGGCAGCGCGCCGCGGGGCACAGTCCACGTGACGAACACCGGATCGCGCAGCCGGAGGTGGAAGTCCCTCATGGTTCGCTCGTGCGGCAGGGCTTCCACGAACGAGTCCAGCGCCTCCTGGTCACGCCAGGCCGAGAGCGTCCAGAAGGTCTTGGCGAACGGCTCGGCCCGCAGGGACAGGCCGAGAGCGCCGTCGGCCGCCATGACCTGACGTCGAATGGCCTGGGCCGCGGTGATGAAGCGCGGAATGTCCCGTGCGCGGCGCAGGAGCAGGCGCGAACCCAGGACCAGCACCTCGTCCGGAAGTGACCCCGCTGTGCCGGCTGCGGCCGACGTGGCGATCCAGGGCAAGGTCGGCATCCCGATCCTCCTCATCCGCGGTCGGCCTGGTCTGATCCCCGAGCCATCCCAGCGTGACCCGCTGCCGGTCCGGCCGCGACGTGAACGGGGCGTACCGGTGACACGAGCCAAGGCGCCCGGACACAAGCTGCCGCGCAGGAGAAGGCAGCGGTGGGTGAACGATCGGTGGTGAGTACACGGCGCTGGTCGTGGCATTTCGAGATCACCCTCCGCGCAGTCCGCTGCGGGCGAACTCCGCCATCCCCTCGGCGAAGCCGACCTCTGCCCGCCAGCCCAGCTCACCGGTCAGGCGGCGCGAGGACGCGGTGATGTGCCGTACGTCCCCCAACCGGTACTCACCCGTGACCACCGGCCGTGGGCCGCCGTGCGCCAGGGCCAGTGCCGTCGCCATCTCCCCGACCGTGTGCGGTTCGCCGCTCCCGGTGTTGAACACGGCCAGGACGCCCGGCTGACGGCCCGCGAGCGCCTCCAGCGCCACCACGTTCGCCGCCGCCACGTCCCGGACGTGCACGAAGTCCCGCCGCTGCCCGCCGTCCTCGAAGACCCTCGGCGCCTCGCCCCGGGCGAGCGCCGACCGGAAGAACGAGGCCACACCCGCGTACGGAGTATCGCGCGGCATCCCCGGCCCGTACACGTTGTGGTAGCGCAACGACACGGCCCGCCCGTTACTCGCCCGCGCCCATGCGGCGGACAGATGCTCCTGGGCGCGCTTGGTCGCGGCATACACGTTGCGAGGATCGGCGGGCTCGTCCTCATCGACCAGTCCGGGCACCAGTTCGCCGCCGCAGCCCGGGCATAGGGGCTCGAAACGCCCGGCTTCGAGATCCGCGGCCGCCCGCGGCCCCGGCCTGACCCGCCCGTGCCGTGGGCAGTCGTAGCGGCCCTCCCCGTACACGACCATCGACCCCGCCAGTACCAGGTCACGGACCCCGGCCTGCGCCATGGACGCCAGAAGTACGGCGGTGCCGAGGTCGTTGCAGCTCACGTAGTCCGGCGCGTCGGTGAAGCCCTCACCCAGGCCCACCAGCGCCGCCTGATGACAGACCGCGTCCACGGTGTGCAGTACTCGGACGAGCGCCTGACCGTCCCGGACATCCGCGTTGATCCAGTCCACGGCGGCGACCGGTCGTACGGGGGCGGACGTATAGGCCGTGGGAAGCAGTGCGTCGAGGACGACGGGTTCATGGCCGCGGGCGGCGAGCGCAGTGACGATGTGCGAGCCGATGAAACCCGCGCCTCCGGTGACAAGTACACGCATACCGGGACGCTAGGCGATGCGACGGCCTGCTGCCCGGGTGCGCGCCGGGAGGTCACAAGACCCGGGTGCCGACTCTGATGCCCGTAGGAGAAGGCCCCCGCGGCTTGCCGCTCCCGTACCGGCGTGAGTGGATGGGAGGTAGGCAGATGACTCCTGGAGTTCCTGGAGCTGGATCAGAGGTCGTTCAGCATGGCCGTCACCCATCGGTCCCCACCCCCCGGCCTGGAGCCGCTGGGCTCGTCCCGCGTCTCCCGGGTGCTGTTGGCCGTGTGCCGCGTCACGGTCGGCCTGCTGTGGATCCAGAACCTTTCCTGGAAGCGCCCACCGGACTTCGGGAACAACAGCGACCCCCCGCAGGACCTGTACGCCTGGACCCTGAAAGGGGTCGACAACGAGGTCTTCGCCCCGTGGGCGTGGCTGGTCGAGCATGTGATCATTCCGAACTTCGCGGTGTTCGCCTGGGGCGCCTTCGCGGTCGAGGCGTGCCTGGGTGCGTTCCTGCTGGTGGGCCTGGCCACCCGCTTCTGGGCGGCGGTCGGGCTGGTCCAGACGACAGCCATCCTGTTCTCCGTGCTGAACACCCCGCACGAGTGGTTCTGGTCGTACTTCCTCATGTACGCCGTGCACCTGGCACTGCTGGCCACCGCCGCCGGACGCGCCTACGGCGTCGACGGCGCCCTGCGCCCCGTATGGCGGCAGCACGGCGGCACGCTGTCGCGGATGCTGCTCGCGGCATCCTGAAAGAGAGAGGCGTTTCGATGCGGACTCAACGATCCGCGATCGGCCGGACCGCCTCCGGCCTGGGCATCGGCGCCGCGGTGAGCACCGTCCTGGCCATCGCCGACGGCCCGCCCTGGGGGCTCGTCGCGCTGGGTGGCGTGGGGACTCTGGTGCTGCTGCTCCTGGCCGCGGCGGCCGTGGCGGCGGGCTTCTCAGGGGTGCGTTCGCTGATCGCGCTGGCCGGGGCGGGTTTCCTGGCGGCCGCCGTCCTGCAGCTGGTGCAGATCGGCTGGACCGGTGCGAACCTGCTCGGGGGCGACGGTTCCACCGTGGCCCTGCTGATCGGCTTCGCCGTGGGCCTCCTCGCCCTCGGCCTTACTCCCGTAGCCGACAGCGCCGCCGCCCCCACTCCCGTCACGGGAAGGCATGATCCCGCATGAACGTCGACAGCCTGTTGCAGCCGGTGCTGGCCGCCGCCACGGAGGACTGCCGTAGAGGTCGAAAGTATGCGGCGGCGCCGCGGGGGTCGGGCCCCGATCCGCACGCCCGTTGCGACCATTCACCTCCCTGGTCGGGGGCCGGTCGGGTGCCGTCGGGTCGCTGGTGGGTGCACGGCGAACGTCCGGGCCGCGTTGTCGTGGCAGACGGCGCGTAGCCAGTCGTCGCCGAGGTCGAGCCGGGTGAGTGCGTGCAGCGCGTGGGCATAGGGGTAGGGGATGTTGGGGTAGTCGGTGCCGAGCAGGATGCGGTCTTGGAGGTCGCGCAGGCGGGGCAGCTCGTGGTGGGGGAAGGGCGCGTCGCGTTCGGCCATGTCGGTGAAGGTCATGGTGGTGTCGAGCATGATCTGGGGGTGGCGGGCGGCGAGGTCGAGGAAAGCCGTGTAGTCGGGATGGCCCATGTGGGCGATGATCAGGCGGAGCCGGGGATGGCGTTCGAGCAGCTTGTCCATGGGTGCCGGTCCGGTGTGCCGGCCGGGGGCCGGGCTGGAGCCGCAGTGGATGACAACGGGCGTGCCGGTGTCCTGGAGCAGTCCCCAGACGCTGTCGAGGAGCGGGTCGTTGGGGTCGTAGTCGCCGACTTGGAGGTGGGCCTTGAATACCCGGGCGCCCGCCTCGACCGCCTGCTGTACGTATGTCGCGGCGCCGTCCTCGGGGTAGAAGGTGGCGGTGTGGAGGCAGTCGGGTGTGCGGGCGGCGAAGTCGGCGGCCCAGGAGTTGAGCCAGTGCGCCATGTCCGGCTTGTGGGGGTAGATCATCGCGGTGAAGGCTCTGACGCCGAACGCCCTGATCCGGGCCAGTCTTTCGGCTTCTCCCATGCGGTAGGTGATGGGCCAGGGGCGTCCGGTGAGCGGGCCGGCCGCGTCGAAGTACTGCCAGACCTTGGTCATGACCGGTTCGGGCATGAAGTGGGTGTGTACGTCGATCAGGCCGGGCAGGCCGAGGTCCTGCCAGAACGCGGTCACCCGGCCGATGTCGTCCGTCATGCGATGACCGTTCGGGCGCGATCGAGGATGGCCGCCGTGTCGATGCCGGTCGGCAGCGTGCCGAACGCGTGGCCGTGTTCGCCGCCGAGCCGGGAGGCGCAGAAGGCGTCGGCGACCGCTGCGGGGGCGTGGCGCTGGAGGAGGGAGCCCTGGAGGACGAGGGCCATGGTCTCGGTGAGCTGCCGGGCCCGGAATTCGATCTCGGCGGGGTCCGCCAGCTGCTTGTGGAGTCCCGCGGCAGCCGCGTCCAGGTGCCGGTTGACACCCGCCGCCTGACCTACTTCGTCGAAGAACGCCTCGACGGTTTCCGGTTGCCGTGCCATGGCGCGCAGCGAGTCCAGGGCGGCTACGTTTCCCGAGCCCTCCCAGATGGAGGAGAGCGGTGCCTCCCGGTAGAGGCGGGGCATGCCGGATTCCTCGATGTATCCGTTGCCGCCCAGGCATTCGAGGGCCTCGGCGGCGTGCGCGGGGGCGCGCTTGCAGACCCAGTACTTGGTGACCGCGAGGCCCAGCCGGCGGAGCATGGCTTCGTCGGTGTTGCCTGCAGCGACGCGGTCGGTGGCGCCCGCGAGGCGCAGGGCGACGGCGGTCGCGGCCTCGGATTCGAGGGCGAGGTCGGCCAGGACGTTGCGCATGAGCGGCTGGTCGATGAGGGCCTTGCCGAAGGCGTGGCGGTGGGTGGCGTGGTGGACGGCCCGGACGAGGCCGAGCCGCATGCCGGACGCCGCACCGAGGACGCAGTCGAGGCGGGTCATGTTGACCATCTCGATGATGGTCGAGACCCCTCGGCCCTCCTCACCGACGAGCCAGCCGAAGGCCTCGTCGTACTCGATCTCGGCGGAGGCGTTGGAGCGGTTGCCCAGTTTGTCCTTGAGGCGCTGGATCAGGAGCCGGTTGCGGCTGCCGTCCGGCAGTATCCGGGGCAGCAGGAAGCAGGACAGTCCCCCGGGCGCCTGGGCGAGGGTGAGGAAGACGTCTGACATGGGGGCGGAGGTGAACCACTTGTGGCCGGTGAGGCGGTAGGTGCCGTCGCCTGCCGGGACCGCGGTCGTGGTGTTGGCGCGGACGTCGGAGCCGCCCTGCTTCTCGGTCATCGACATGCCGGCGATCAGGCCGTGTTTGGTGTCGGGCTGCCGGAGGCCGAAGTCGTACGTGCGGGCGGCGAGCAGCGGCTCCAGCCAGCCGGCGAGGTCCGGGGCGGCGCGCAGCGCGGGCACAGCGGCGTAGGTCATGGACACCGGGCAGGTGTGGCCGGCCTCGACCTGGCCCCATACGTAGAACTTCGCGGCGCGCGCGACATGCGCGCCGGGCCGGTCGTCCCGCCAGGGCGCGGCGTGCAGACCGTTGCCGACGGCGATGCCCATCAGGTCGTGCCAGTGGGGGTGGAACTCCACCTCGTCGATCCGGTTGCCGTAGCGGTCGTGGGTGCGCAGCACGGGTGGGTTCTCGTTGACCAGCCGGCCCCACTCGGCGGCCTGTTCAGAGCCGGCGAGGACACCGAGGCGGTGGATGTCGGGGGTGGCCCATTCGGCGCCCTCCCGGGCGATGGCCTCCAGCAGGGCCGGATCGGCGGCCGCGTCGTATCCGTGGTGCGGCGGAACCTGGTTGGTGACCTCATGCGTCTGCGGCATCGTGTCCTCCCAGGGCACGCAAGGTGAAAGTGATCAGAGCGGGAATGACGTCGTCTGGTGCCGCGTCGCCGTCCGCCAGCGGGCCGATGAGCGCCTCCGCGATCGCACCGACCAGGGCGGCTGCGGTCAAGTCGGGTGACTGCGGAGGCAGCTCGCTGGCAGCCACTCCGGCGGCGACCGCCTGCGCGTACACGTCGCGGAACGCCCGGCGGAAGACGAGCCGTTCGGTGTCCACGGCCGGGTCGGCGGGCTCCGCGAGAAGGGCGAAGGCGCGGCGCGGGGCCTGCAGCGCCCGGGTGGCGAAGACCTCGACGGCGGCGGCGACGCGCTGTGGCGCGGGGCCGGGACGGTCCGCCGCGGCGGCGACCGCCTCGACCTCCCGGGCGACCAGGGTCCTGAACAGCACGGCCGCCAGTTCGGATTTCCCTGAGAAGGACTGGTAGACGCTTCCGGTGGAGATGCCCGCCTCGGCGGCGATGGCCGCGACCGAGCATCCGGCGTACCCCTCTCGGGACAGCAGGCGGACTGCGGCCTCCAGCACCTCGTCGCGACGGGCGTCGAGACGGGCCTGTACGGCGGGTGGGCGTCGGTAGGGCATACGAAGAATTGAAGCATTGATTCAGTGCTTCACGCCAGCTCCTGTATGCCACCGTCCGGACCGGGTTTGTGGCTGCCGACGCCATAGGCGCCTGCACGCCCGCGCTCAACCCGCCCGTGTCGTCCAGAGCCGATTGCCGTGCTGGAGCGCACGCTGCGCAAGGACCGCACCGAGGTCAGCGCAAGGACGGGGAGCGTTCAGCTTCATCTCCCCGCACTTCCGCCCCCGGCGACACCTGATGACAGCCCGGAACTATCGAGAAGAGATGACCACCCGCTTCACCGTCTGGAAGACGGTTACCGGCGTGTCCACGATGAGCTGAGCCACAGCGGACCCCGCGGACAGCCACACCCCGATCCGGAACAAGCCGCCCACGACCCGACCAAGTTGACAACGCCGTGCGGACGGCTGTGACGGAGAGGGAAGCGGCCACCCCTGTCACAGCCGTCCGGTGGCGACCGCGCCGGTCCGCCACCTACCGCCGACGATGACCGGTCGGAGACAGCGGGCGGGCCGCGGCACGCCGGGGACCGACCCGTACGGGTGAACGGCCGCTGCCAGAGAGGTGGAACCCGCACCGCTGCCGGTGGCGCCGCTCGGCAGAAGACGACCAGATGCCGGTGGATGTAGGGGAGCCTGCACTTCACCGGCGGCTTCCCGTCCGGTAATAGGGGGACGGGGCTGGTGAAGCTTCCCCCGCGAGACTGGGCGGCTCCTACGTGCTCTCGGTTCGGGTGTAGCGGTACCAGCCCGCCGCGGGCGCTTCGGCCTGCTGCCAGCGGTCGCCCAGGAGTGCGGTGATCTCGCCCGCGCTGATCCCGCGTGGTCCGACCCCTCGGTGCTGGGGCGGTGCGGCGCGTACGAGGAGGACGGCTCCTGGCGCGGCCAGGATGTTGACGGTGACGGCCCAGCCCAGTCGGCGTACGGCCGGGATGCCGTGCAGGCAGCCGTTGTCGAGCAGGAGCGACGTAGCGCCGGAGAGGTGGCCGTCGGGGTCTACCTCTTGAGGCTCGGTCGCGTCGGCGACGCGCCACAGGACCTGCCCGCGGGGATCCTTGTGGCGGGCGGCGGAGATGGCCTCGGGTGTGTAGTCGACGGCCGTGACCTGCCAGCCGTGTTCGGCGAGGTAGCGTGCCTGGCGGCCGGTGCCGCAGCCGAGGTCGACGGCCTGAGCGGGTGGCAGCGTGCTGTGACCCTCGACGATGTCGACGAGTGGGGCTGGTACCCCGGTCGTATCCCAGGGGACGATGCCCAGGCGGTAGAGGGTGCGGTAAGCGCGGCGCATGTCGATTCCTGTGTCGTGGGCCGGCGTACCGGCGCCCGGCCGCCGACACTCGGGGAAGCGCTGGAGCGCGCCGGTGAAGAGCAACCGGACGAATGCCTGGCGCGGGGCCCGGCCGGCGGTCAAGGCCCCGCGCGAGTTCAGTGGGATCGCAGCAGAGGGGCGAGTACGTCCTGGGGCGTGGTGGTGCCGTGTTCGATGGGCGCGTCGTCGTTGAAGGCGACGCGGCCGTTGGCGATGCCGGCGTACATCTCTGCGTAGAGTTCCGCGGCTTGCTGAGGGAAGCCCATCCCGGTGAAGGCTGCGGTTGCGTCTTCGGCGGGTGCGGGGGCGAGTGGTACCGGTTTGCCGAGGAGGTCGGACAGGGCGGAGGCGATGTCCTGCGGGGTGTACTGGACGGGGCCGGCGACGTGCCTGATCCGGTGGCCCTGGGCCGGGTTCAGGAGGGAGTCGGCGACGAAGGCGCCGATGTCGGCGGTCGCGATCGTGTCGATCGGGGTGTCGGGCGCCAGGAACGTCGGCAGCACACCGTGCTCTAGGACGACGGGCAGGACGGGGGCCCAGTTCTCCAGGAAGTACGCGGCCCGCACGAAGGTGAGGTTCCGGCCGACGGGCCTCAGCGCCTGCTCGCCCCAGTTGACCGTGACGATCGGGCCGGTGCCGGAGTCGTGCTGCGCGCCGACGGAGGAGAGGAGCACGGTGTGCTCCACTCCGCTGTCCTTCACAGCGGTGGCGAGCGAGGAGATGAGTTCCCGGCTCGCTTTCAGGTAGTCGGGGACGGAGAAGTTCGGCGGGACCATCAGGAAGGCGCCCACCGCTCCGGTCAGCAGTCTGGTGAGAGCGGGTGCGTCGGTCAGGTCCAGGACCGCGGCCTCGGCACCCTCCTCACGCCACTGCCGGGCCTTCTCCTCGGAGCGGACGATGACGGTGACCGGCTTGCCGGCCTTGATGAGAGTGCGTGCGGCCGCCGATCCGACGTTGCCGGTGGCTCCTGCGATGACGTACATGTCCGGTTCCTTGTCTGATTCTGCTGCGAGGGGATCGGGACTGAGTGAGGCCGGGGGCCGGGTCTTCCCCCGGAGGCATCGGCACGGCGGGAACTCCCGCGCCTCCCGGTGGTGCACGTTCAGTGACAACCGCCGTGCGCGGTCATGATTTCCGAAAGATACGGATATCTTCAAAGTGCTATAGTTACCTGATGGAAACCATCGAGGTCAGCGTCGTCGACCAGCTCGTACGCTGTGGCGATCTGAGCAACCCCGACTGTCCCAGCCGCGATGCTCTCGACTTGCTCGGCGGTAAATGGAGCGTGTTGATCATCCTGACGCTCGCGTCAGGCACTCACCGGTTCTCCGCACTGCGCGACGCGATCGCGGGTATCACTCCCAAGGTCCTGACCGCCAACCTCCGCGCGTTCGAACGCGACGGCCTGGTGGAGCGAAAGGTGTACGCCGAGGTGCCGCCGCGCACCGAGTACAGCCTGACGCCGCTGGGGGCCAGTGTGATCGAGCCCTTCACCGTGATCCGGCACTGGGCGGAGACGCATGCGGCCGAGATCCACCGCAATCGCACTGCCCACGACCGGGCGGCGGGCTGACCTGCCCAATGCTCCTGAACCACGGGCACGGGATGAGTGGCGTCACGGTCCGCGGTTGGTTTCGGCTCAGCCTCCGTCCAGGGCGACTGTCTGGTACCGGTCCATGCTCATGGTGGCCGCGTCGATCACCGACATGAATCCCTGGGTGTTCGGGTCCGTGGCGAAGCGTGACATGGAGGCGTCGGCGTCCGCCGCGGTGCGCCAGTGGACCACGACGACGTACCCTCCTCCCTCGCCCGAGGCGAGTTCCCGACTGAGGAAACCGGGCTGCTTGACGATGTAGCCGGCTTCCAGGACACGGTTCTGCTCGATGAACTGTTCATGCGTCGCTCCTGACGCCAGGGCAACACGGGCGATCTCGATCACGCTCATGGGATTCCTTTCATACGCCGACGCGGCTGCCGAGCATGTGACGCGCCGGTCGGGCGGGCCGGCCCGTCAGGGCGATGTCATGGCCGGTCTGTTCGACCTTGGCCCACAGGTAGGCCTCATTGCTCTCGGTCACGAAGGCGCCGGTGGGTACCCGATCACGGACAGTGATTCCCAGCCGTCGCAACTGCCGTGCCTTGGCAGGGTTGTTGGACAGCAGGTCGAGGGTGTCGATGCCCAGCGCGGTCAGCATCTGGGCGGCGGCGGTGTAGTCCCGGCCGTCCTCGGGCAGGCCGAGGGCGGAGTTGGCGGCGTAGGTGTCCAGGCCGCCGTCCTGCAGAGCGTAAGCGTCGAGCTTGTTGTAGAGGCCGATGCCACGCCCTTCCTGGCGCAGATACAGCAGAACGCCGCCGACAGCGGAGATCCGTTCGAGCGCCTCCTCCAGCTGGGGGCGCAGTCGCAGCGGGCGGAGCCGAAGACATCGCCGGTCAGACACTCGGAGTGCAACCGCACCAGCGGGACCCGGGTGGCCGGCGGGGTCCCCAGCACGAGCGCGACGTGCTCCGCGCCGTCGGCCAGGCCGTGGAAGGTGACCGCCTCGGCGGTGAGGGTGAAGCCGTCGCTGAGACGGCAGGGAATGGGTACCCGGGTACGCTCCGTCGCTCCGGCGAAGGTGGGCCGCATGGAAGTCTTCCGATCATCCGGTCAGTAGTGAGGGGTCTGGTAGGCCGGCGTCAGAGGGTGGTGACGACGTCGTCGTAGTCCAGGCGGGGCAGGCGAGGGAACCAGGCGTTCTCGCCGGGGTGGCCGATGTTGACCACGACCATCGCCTGGTGCTCGCGGTCGGGGAAGAACTTCTTCGACACGCCGTCCGCGTCGAAGCCGGTCATCGGTCCCGCGGCCAGTCCGGCGGCCCGCCCGCCGACGATGAAGTAGGCGATCTGCAGTGCCGTGTTCAGGCGGGCGGGCTCGACGCGAGCCCCGGCGTCGCCTTCGAACATGTCGCGGGCGCCGGGGAAGTGCGGGAACAGCCTGGGCAGCTCGTCGTGGAAGCGGGTGTCGGCAGCCAGGACCGCGACGAGGGGGGGCAGTCGCCGTCTTCTTCCGGTTTCCCTCGGCCAGGTACGGGACCAGGCGCGAGCGGGACTCGTCGGAGCGCAGCAGCACGACCCGCAGCGGGCTCTGCAGTGAGCGGGTCCAGCAGGTATAGGTGCAGCCGGGGCGCGCGTGCATGGTCAGAGCGGCGAACAGCTTCTCCTCGCCCAGATCGGTGACGGCCACCCGTACGGCCCGCCGGTCCTCCGGGTCGGACGTACGGGCCAGCAGACCGTCCCGCTCCATGCGGTCCACGAAACGCGTGAAGCCGCCGGAGCTGAACGTCATCTCCTCGGCCAGCACGCTCATCCGGGCAGTCCCGCCCGGGTGGCGGGAGAGTCGCAGCAGCACCTCGAACTGTTCCGAGCTCAGCCCGACCTCCGCGATGTCTCGCACCGCCCTGGCCTTGACCACGTATCCCGCACGCAACAGCAGGCCCAGCAGCACGACCGCGTCGTCATCGAGCAGCCCGTCGAATCGATCACTCATACCGGCCATGCTCACACGTGCGTCGGCCGAGATCCCGGCACGGCCACCGCTCCAAAACGTCCGGCACCCGGCTGCGCCGCGCCACGGATTCGCGGGCGGGCCGGCCGCATGGGAGTGGCGGCCGGCCGCGCTCCCCGCGGGGCGCACCCCGCGGCGGGTCAGCCGACGAACGACTTGACCTGACCGTAGGCGGTGCTGCCGGAGCGCAGTTCGCCGTGGCTGATGCAGGCGGTTTGCTGTTGCTCGCGCCGGAGAGCGCGACGCTGGTGTCCGGCTTGATCACGGAGTCGCAGGGCCACCATCACGTGGCGTACCGGGAGGCGCCGGGGGGCTCATCGCCGGAGTTGAGGGCGCCCAGGAAACTGGAGCCGGGGCGCATCTCGGTGCAGGAGGCGCACCCCCAGAAGTACGCGGTGTCCGTTCCGTGGTTCGGCCCGCCGAGGGAGATCCAGGCGTCCGCCTTCGCGTCTCCGCCGAGATTCTTCGTGTAGTAGCGGGACGGCAGGGCACCCATGGAGTGCGTCACCACATCGACCTCGGACGCTCCCGTTGCGGCGAGGACACGGTCGATCTCCTGGGACAGCTGCGAGGCGGTGGTGGCGTTGGGCTGGCTGGTATTGTAGGTCCACTGGCCGGGGGCGTCGATGGGCTCCCAGCCGACCCCCTCATCAGCCCACGCCCGGACCCGTCGGGGTGCCGACCGCCGACGACGTTGCCTGACCACGGGGGATCCACCGGACGGCGTCCGACCAGCACCCGCGCGCCGGGGCGCCGACACGGGGGCGAGCATCATCAGAGGTTCACCGCCTTCGCCTCAGAACTTTCCGCTGTTCCCTGCCTCGGCGGGAGAGGGAATCGGCTCGGCGTTGTCCCAGTGCTCCACGATCAGGCCGTCCTTCAGTCGGAAGATGTCGAACACCGTCATGGGCGTGCCCGCCCAGTCGACCTCGCTGAGGGTGACGACGAAGTTCCCCTGGCCGATGAGTCGATGCACCTTGGTGTACGTGAGCGACTGCCCCTTCACCGCCAGGTCGGCGGCGAAGGCCCCGAAGCCCTCGATCCCATCGGCCACTTCCGGGTTGTGCTGCACATAGCGATTCCGTGAGATGAACTCGGCGATGCGGTGGGTCTGTCCGCCTTGCAGCACATCGGTGATGAACGCCGCGACCCGCTGCTTGTTCTCCTCCGTCCGCCCCAGGTCGGTGATCTCGGTGGCGCCGTCCGTCTGGGTGTGACCCGACGGGCTGGTCCGCCCGCCGGCCGCGATCGTGTCCCAGTGCTCGACGATCCGGTCGTTCTCGTCGGTGTCGAACAGGTCTGCAGTGACCCACCGCGTCGTCCCTCCGAGTGTCTGTTCCACGTGGAGGAAGACGCACGGGCCGTCCTGGATCGCCCGCACGACCTCGATCTTCCGGTCAGGGTTGCGTGTGAGGAACGGTTCGAAGAACGCGAGGAAGCCTTCCTTGCCGTCGGCGACGCCCGTGCTGTGCTGCGTGTAGCGGTCGCCGACGTACCGGTCGAGGGCCTCGCGCGCGTTGCCGTCGCGGATCCCGTCGAGGTAGAGCCCCACAGCGTTGTCCAGTTTGGCTGTCATGCGCGTCATCATGAAGGCCGTGTCGCACCCCGCGCGGCCACGACGCGGACCGCGCGGAACGGTGCGCCGTACCGGTGGCGGCGCCGTGGTCGCGACGGCAGCGAAGGGTCTGGTGTGAAGCAGCGAATCAATCCTTCAATTCTTCCCATGCCCTACCGACGACCCCCCGCTGTGCAGGCCCGTCTCGACGCACGTCAAGAGCTGGTACTGGAGGCCGCGATCCGGCTGCTGTCCCGGGAGGGCTACGCCGGCTGCTCGGTCGCCGCCATCGCCGCGGAGGCCGGGATCTCCGGAACGGCGGCGCAGCGCGTGGCCGCTGCCACGGAGGTCGTCGCCACCCGCGCGCTGCACGCCCCGCGCCGGGCCTTCGCCCTGCTCGCGGAGCCCGCCGACCCAGCCGTCGACACCGAACGGCTCGTCTTCCGGCGGGCGTTCCGCGACGTGTACGCGCGGGCTATCGCCGCCGGTGTGGCGGCGGGGGAGCTGCCCCCGCAGTCACCCGAGCTGACCGCGGCGGCACTCGTCGGAGCCATTGACGAGGCCCTCGTCGGCCCGCTCGCCGACGGTGACGCCGCTTCGGGGGGCGTCGTCTCCGCCCTGATCACTTTCACCCTGCGCGCCCTTGGAGGACACGTTGTCGCAGACGCATGAGGTCATCAACCAGGTCCCGCCGCACCACGGTTATGACGCCGCCGCCGACCCGGCACTCGTCGAGGGGCTGCGCCGCGAGGGTGCCGACTGGGCCACCGGCGAACTGCACGAGCTCGGCATCCTCGCCGGCTCCGAGCAGGCCGCCGAATGGGGCCGCCTCGTCAACGACAGCCCGCCCGTTCTGCGCATCAACGACCGTTACGGCCACCGCGTCGACGAGGTCGAGTTCCACCCGCACTGGCACGAGCTGATGAGCATCGCCGTCGGCAGCGGACTGCACGCCACCCCGTGGCAGGAGCCCCGGCCCGGCGCCCACGTCGCCCGCGCCGCGAAGTTCTACGTCTGGGGCCAGGTCGAGGCCGGCCACACCTGCTCCGCCTCCATGACCTACGCCGCCGTCCCGGCCCTGCGCACCACGCCCAGCCTCGCCGAATGGCTGGAACCTCTGCTCGCATCCCGGACGTACGACTTCGGCCTCCGCGCACCGCGTGCCGCGGCCTGCAACACCGACGAGGTTTCCCAGGTCAAGACCCGGTGGCCTCATCGGCTGAACACCCTTCCTGCCTACGCGATGGGGTCGGCGGGCCCCCACCGCGTACGCGTCCCCGCTCCGTTCGGCATCCCGGCAAGCCGGGTGCGGCGCCGGGCACAGCCGGCCGCCTCAGGTGCGGCCCTCCGTCGGCGTAGACAGTGAGTTGAACTCAACTTAGCATCGTGCTCATGGCATCTGACAAGAGGTCCCGAGGGTCGGCCGCTCGTGCCGGGCTGCTGCGGGCCGCCGCCCAGGAACTCGCCGCGACCGGCCATCTAGAGGTGGCCGCCGTCGCCCACAGGGCCGGAGTCAGCGTCGGCCTGCCCTACCGCTATTTCGGCACCCGCAGCGGTCTGCTCATCGCAGTGGCGGAGGACTTCCACCAACGCCTCTGCCAGGCCAGTGCGTTGCGCACCTACGACGCGCCCACATGGGCCGCGCGCGAACGATCGCGCGTCCGCGACTGGATCGCCTTCCTGTACGCCGAGCCGCTGGCGCCGTTGATGCTCGCCGGCCCGGTGGGCGACGGCGAGGTCGCCGCCGCGCACACCCGGCTGCTCTCCCGACTGGTCGACCTGGGCGCGGCCAACATCGCCCACGGTCAGGCCACCGGCGAACTGGAACCCGACCGGGACCCCGAGCTGACCGCTGCGGGTGTCCTCGGCGGCATCCACGCGATGGCCACCGTCGCCCTGGCCCGCACCCCGACACCGCCCGCCGACCTGGTCACCGACCAGGTGTGGGCCTTCACCCGCAGGGCCGTCGGCCTGCGCGACCGAAAGGACTGAGCACCATGCCCGCCACCTCCCGCGAACACCCGCAGCCGGCCGTCACCGTCCTTGACGACCTCGCAGGCGACCTGGCCCGCCGTTACAAGGCCGCCCCGAGCAGCGGCGCCGCAGTCGACCCTGCCGTCACCGACGCAGACCTGGCCGCCGTCCAAGAGCACGGGTACGTGATCTGGGAGGGCCTGCTCGACCGGCGCCAGTGCGAACGCATCCATGCCGAGGTCGCGCCCCTGCTCGACCGCACCGGTCGCAACATCTTCGAAGGCCACCGCACCCAGCGCCTCTACAGCGTCCTCAACAAGACGCGCGTCTGCGATCGGCTCGTCGACCACCCGCGCGTCCTGGCCCTCCTCGACCGGCTGCTGATGCCCAACTACCTGCTCTCCCAGCTCCAGGTGATCAACATCCAGCCCGGCGAGGACGGCCAGCTCCTTCACCACGACGACGCGTTCTACCCGATCCCCCGTCCGCGTCCAGCCCTTGCAGCGGCCACCATCTGGGCCATCGATCCCTTCACGTGCGACAACGGCGCCACCATGGTCCTTCCGGGCAGCCACCGCTGGGGCGAGGGGCGCCGCCCCACCGACACCGACCCGCGGGTGCCCGCGACCATGCCCGCAGGTTCCTGCGTGTTCTTCCTCGGCACGCTGTGGCACGGCGGCGGAGCCAACCGCTCGGACCGCGATCGACTCGCCGTCACCGCCCAGTACTGCGAGCCCTGGCTACGTCCCCAGGAGGCCTACACCCTCTCCACCAGTCGCGACACCGCTCAGACCGTCTCCGAGGACATCCGGCGCATGCTCGGCTACAGCATCCACCCGCCCTTCGTCGGCGCCACCAACGGAATGCACCCCAAACGGCTCCTCGAAACGGAAGCGTCACGAACACCGGACCCGACAGCGTGAGCCGGTCAGCCGCGTCCCCGTCGCGGGCGCGGAGATCGACCTGCCGTCCTGGCGGACCTTCGCCGCCACCCGTGGCGACCACCGGCTCACCATGGCCGGGCTCAGCCCGGACCTGTGGGCGATCGGCCACAGCACCACGACGGCCGCCGTCATCCAGCAGGACGGCACGATCCTCGCCGAAGCCCCCGACTCACCGTCCCTGACCGTCCTGCTCGACTGGCTGAAACAGTGGGAAGAAGCCGGGTCCCCTGCCCCCGCCACCTACACCCCTGCCCTGGTCCGCACCGGCGACGGCTGGGACCTGAGGCTCTCCCGGTAGCCCTGCCGCTCACGCATGATGCCCGGAACGCTGAAGCGTTCCGGGCATCATCGTCTGTGCGGGCTGACCACGGTCAAGCCGGGCCGCGGTTACATGCGTGGCAGGTCTCCGCGCAGGGCCGCGATGCCCCATTCCACATCCGGGGCGCTCATCTGCTGTTCCAGGGTCGCGCGTTCCAGCAGCGCCGCCATGTCGAGGATCTGTGCGTTGATGCGGCGGAGTTCGGCGAGGTTGCCGTCCAGTTCCGCCAGGCCGCTGCGGCGCGAGCCGGTCAGGTTCGGCAGAGCCGCCCAGCGCGCCGACTGAGCTCGAACAGCGCCAGGTCCTCCTGCTGCTCGGTGTAGACGCGCTTGATCCGAGCGACGTCGGAGTCCGTCAGCACTCCCGGACGGCTCAGCCCCTCCTTCACCGTCTCCGCGTTCTCCCGCGCCTCCCGTTTCCACGCCGACGTATGGCGGAGGAAGAACGAGACCTTGGAGATCGGGTGGTCGATCGGCGTCGGCTGCGTCATCCCCCGAAAATAGCGCTCTGCCTGCGCCAATGGGGCAAGAACCCTCATAAGGACGGCGGTCCCGCCGAACCGGCGGCGTCAGTCTGCCGGGACGTCGCCAGCGAGGGGCCTCGGCGGCGGTCCCGCGTTGCGGAGGCTGTGTTCGACGAGGCCGGGCTGGTCGATGGTGCCGGAGTAGCGCAGGGCCGCGCCGACGGACAGGTCGAACAGGTCGCAGATGCGGCGGGGGTCGCCGCCGGTGGCCTCGGCCTCGTGGAGGAGGCGGTCCTCGCGGAGCCGGCTGGTGGGCATGCCGAGCACGTCGTTGATCCAGACGTGGCTGACCGGCTCCACGCCGCAGCCCGTGGTCTGGGAGACGAATAGGTGGGAGTTCGCGGTGCGGGGCCACCGGTGGTTGCGGTAGTCCGGGTAGGCCGCCAGGCGGGTGCGTACGGGGTCGGCGAGCAGGACCGTCCGGTTCGGCAGGAACAGCGGGCCGTCGCGCAGATCGGTGGTCTTCAGGCTGCGCAGTTGCCCGGAAGTGAGCGCGTGGAAGATGGCCAATGCCGCCAGGGCCGCCCGCGGTACTTCCTGGGCGTGGAGGATTTTACGGAGGTCGTCGACCTCGACCGGCAGAGGGATGGTGGAGGTCGGCATGCCGCAGAAGATCCGTGCGGTGGGGTCGGTGAAGATGATCCGCCGGTTCTTCAAGGGCCGCAGGATGTGCCGCAGGCCCTGGAGCATGACGGCGACGGGGTGTTGCTGCTTGCTGCGTCGGCGACCTGTTCGGCGACGTGTTGTCCGGCCTTCGCCAGGCGGGGCCGGTACGGTCCTCTTCGTCGGCGAAAAGTTACGTCTCGGCGCCATTCGTCCCATCCCGGCAGAGAGCCAGAGCGTGACACCCCGGCCCCAGGAGAACCGCGTGCGTCCGCGAGGGAAGAGGTCACCGTGCACTACGGCAGTGGGAATTACGAGGCATTCGCACGTCCGCGCAAGCCTGAGGGGGTGGAGCGGAAAACGGCATGGTTCGTGGGCTCCGGAATCGCTTCCCTTGCCGGCGCTGCCTTCCTCATCCGTGACGGACGTATGAGCGGTGACCGGATCACCGTCCTGGAACAGCAGAAACTTCCGGGGGGCGCGCTGGACGGCATCAAGGAGCCGGAGAAGGGCTTCGTCATCCGCGGGGGCCGCGAGATGGAAGACCACATGGAGTGTCTGTGGGACCTGTTCCGGTCGATCCCCTCGATCGAGATCGAGGGCGCCTCGGTCCTCGATGAGTTCTACTGGCTGAACAAGGACGACCCCAACTTCTCCCTGCAGCGGGTCACCGAGAACCAGGGCCAGGACGCTCACACCGACGGGCTGTTCGCCCTCAGCGACCGCGCGCAGAAGGACATCTTGAAGATCTTCCTCGCCACTCGCGGGGAGATGGAGGGCAAACGCATCAACGAGGTCTTCGGCCGAGACTTCCTGGACAGCCACTTCTGGCTGTACTGGCGCACGATGTTCGCCTTCGAAGAGTGGCACAGCGCCCTGGAGATGAAGCTGTACCTGCACCGCTTCATCCACCACGTGGGCGGTCTTCCCGACCTGTCCACGCTGAAGTTCACCAAGTACAACCAGTACGAGTCGCTCGTGCTCCCGCTGACCCGGTGGCTGGTCGGCCAGGGAGTGACCTTCCAACTCGACACCGAGGTCACCGATATCAGCTTCGACATCACCTCGGATCGCAAGCAGGCGACCCGCATCCACTGGATCTCCGCCGGAGAGGCGGGCGGAACCGACCTCGGAGCGGACGACCTGCTGTTCACGACGATCGGTTCCCTCACCGAGAACTCGGACGACGGTGACCATCACACCGCGGCCCGCCTGGATGAGGGCCCGGCCCCGGCATGGGACCTCTGGCGGAGGATCGCGGGCCACGATGAGTCCTTCGGCCGGCCCGAGGTGTTCTGCGGCAACATCCCCGAGAGCAAATGGGAGTCGGCTACCGTCACCACACTCGACTCGCGGATCCCGAGACTGATTCAGAGGATCGCCAAACGCGACCCGTTCAGCGGAAAGGTCGTTACCGGCGGCATCGTCACGGCACGGGATTCCAGCTGGCTTATGAGCTGGACTGTCAACCGGCAGCCCCACTTCAAACAGCAGCCGGCCGACCAGATCGTCGTGTGGCTTTATGGGCTGTTCACCGACCGGCCCGGCGACTACGTGAAAAAGCCGATGCAGGACTGCACCGGGGAAGAGATCACGCAGGAGTGGCTCTACCACCTCGGCGCCCCCACCGACGAGATCGGGGAACTCGCGGCGAACGGCGCTACGTGCGTGCCGGTGATGATGCCCTACGTCACCGCCTTCTTCCTGCCCCGCCGGGCCGGGGACCGCCCGGACGTGGTACCCCGGGCAGCGGTGAACTTCGCGTTCATCGGCCAGTTCGCCGAGACCACCCGCGACACGATCTTCACCACCGAGTACTCCGTACGCACGGGCATGGAAGCCGCCTACCAACTGCTCGGCATCGAACGCGCCGTCCCGGAAGTGTTCAACTCCACCTACGACATCCGCAGACTGCTCGAAGCCGCCGGACGGCTCCGGGACGGCGAGACACTCCACCTGCCAGGCCCCGAGATCCTTCGCAAGCACCTGCTGCGCAAGCTGGACTCCACCGAGATCGGTGAACTGCTGACGGAATTCGGCCTCATCCCCGACACGGCATAGCCGAGGCCGCTGATTCCCGGCGGGCAGATGGCCGCGTTGGATGCCAGGGAGACGGAGGTGTGGCGGGTGCGGGCCAGCAGCATCGGCGTGGATGCGATCGTCTTCACTTCTTCGTCGCCGCAGCGATCCGGTCGGCATGCGTGCGGTACGCCTTGCGCCCTGCCGGGGTGGAGCCGTCATCGGCGAGGGCGGCGCACTGCTCAAGCGCGGCCTGGTGGAGCGCGAGCGGGGCGGTGACCCGCACCGAGTAGCCCTGCCCTCGGCGGATGGTCCGGCCGCTGCGCAGCGCCTCGTGGACAGCGGCGTCCTGGGCGTCTTCAAGGTGGTCGGCGAACAGGCCGGGCACGTCGATGGCATGCGGGTGCTCGGGCTCGGGCGCCTGCTCCTGGTCCCGGCCACACCGCCCAGTTGTGGGACGACGTCATTCGGGATGTCGCGGGCTCCGGCCGCATCCAGGATGGTCTTGGGCGCCAGGCCGTACCGCCGGGCGAGCCCCTTCACCGCGGCGCCCTCGCCGTACGCCTTCACGATGTCGGCGGCCGGGTACTCGTCGAGGGTGGCCGGGCGGATGAGGATCTTGCCGGAGGCCGCTGCGGCGGCGGCGCCCTCCTTGGTGTTCTCGCTGATCATGTCGCGCTGGAACTCCAGGACCCCGGCGAGCATGGTGACGAACAGCTTGGTCTGCGGTCGTCGGCGGCGAGATCGAAGCCGGGCCAGGCGCCGGTCGCGATGCGCAGGTGCAGGCCGCGCTGCTGGAGAACCTCCCGGATCTGGATGACGTCCTTGGTCGAGCGGAACAGCCGCGCGGCATCCGCGATGCGGATGGTGTCGCGTACCGCCGCCTCGTCGAGAAGCCGCCGGAACCCGGCCCGGTTGATTGCGTAGACGCGGGACGACGTGGCCGGGTCCTCGTACTTGGGTGCGCCGCACTTTGAGGCTGATCCATTGTGAGGGTGTCCACTCCAACGGATCAGCCTCAGTGTGCCATTACCCCGGAGGGGTGGTTGTATCGGTTGCGCGTCGCAGCAGGACCGCGGTGAATTGCTGGGAGGTTCCCCAGGGGGTCTGGTGGTCCTCTCCTGCTGTGTCGACGAGCTGAAAGCCGGGGAACTGGTCGGCGAGTTCGGCGTGGGTGTAGCGAACGATCGGCAGGCCGCTGCACGTGGTCGGGCCGTCCGGGCCGAACGTTGCCACGACGAGCCATCCGCCTGGTCGCAGCGAGCGTTGCAGCGACGCCAGGTAGTCGGCGCGCTCTTCCGGTTCGGTGAGGAAGTGGTAGACGGCGCGGTCATGCCACAGCGCGTAGGTGCGGCCCATGCGGAGGTCGAGGACGTCGGCGACGGTCAGGACGACGTCCGCGCCTGCGGGGCCGAGTCGGTCCCGGACGGTGTGCAGGGCGGTGACCGACAGGTCGACCGCCGAGAGGTCGCGGTAACCGCGTTCCACCAGATGGTCTATCAGGGTCGACCATCCGGCCCCTACGTCGATGATCGGTTCGTCGGGGCCGAGCCCGGTCTCGTCGACGAGGCCCAGGGAGAGTGCTGGGACCGACTGCCACCAGGAGACTCCGTCGACGTTCTTGCCGTGATGGATCTCTTCCCAGAACGTCGCGCGGGCCGCTGCGTTGTCGGGGCGCGCCTTGCCGTCGGTCATGGCTCCGACGATAGACCCCAGGGGACTGGTTCGCAGAAGCGGACGACGACATCACCGTGTCGTCATGAGTGATCAGCTCTACGCCGGGCAGTGTCGCCGCTACCGTGGGAGACATGACTCAGCCGGCTGATCCTGATCGGGCACCGAATCCCCTCGGCGAGGTCGCTGCCCTCGTCGACGGCGGTGACATGGACTGTGGGAGTGGTCTGCTGCTGCTGATCACCCGTGCGATGAGGCGTCTGGAGCCCGGGCAGCTGCTCGGTGTGCGCAGCGCGGAGGTCAGCGTGGTCACCGACCTGCCGGCCTGGGCGGACCTGGTCGGGCACGATGTGGTGACCGAGTTCGCCGAGTCGGCGGAGGGCCCATGGTGGTTCGCGGTGAGCAAGACAGGCGCGTCCACCCGTCCGGACACGGTCTTCAGTCGGGGCGCACGGACACCGGTGGGCCGACGATTGTGGGTCTATACCAATTTCAACTGCAATCTCGCCTGCGTCTACTGCTGCGCCGAATCCTCTCCGAAAGCCGTCGCGCGGCGCTTCGATCCCGCTGTCGCCACTGCGGTCTTCGCCGAGTTCCTCCCCCAGGGAGGCCGCGAGGTGTTCTTCACCGGCGGCGAGCCCTTCATGCACCCGGAGCTCGGTGCCCTGGTGGCCGCCGGCGCCGGCCTGGAGCGCACCGTCCTGACGAACGGCATGATCTTCGCAAGGGGCACCCGCCGCGACACCCTGGAGAACCTGGACCGTGACGTGGTGCTGCAGATCAGCCTCGACTCGGCCACGCCCGAGCTGCACGACCGGCAGCGGGGTGCCGGCTCGTGGTCGAAGGCCATGGACGGCATCGCGCTGGCCCGTTCCCTCGGGTTCCGGGTGCGGGTGGCCGCCACGTTGTACGACGAAGACCCGCAGGGCGTCGACGCGCTGCACCGGCGCCTCGACGATGTGGGGATCGCTCCCGGGGACCGTGTCATCCGCCCGGTGGCCCAGGAGGGTTTCGCGACCGAGGGAGTGCACGTCTCCCTGGAGAGTCTCGAGCCGGAGCCGACTCTCACCGCGGACGGCGCTTGGTGGCACCCGGTGGCCGTCACCAACCCGCATCTGCGGATCGCCGACGCCCCGCTGCCGCTGTCGGAGGTCTTCGGCGTGGTGCGCGACACCCTCGCCGTTCAGGACGCCGCCGCCCGTTCGGGACGTGAGGTCTTCCGCTGTGCCTGAGCAGGACTCACCGGTCTACCACAGATGAAGGAGACACCGATGGCGACCGCACCCGGGGTAAAGAATCTCGTCCGCTGGCTCTTCGCTCCCGCGGCCGACGACGTCCCCCGCCCACAGGCTGCCGCCGCGGTGTTTCTCCGCATTCTGCTCGGCCTGATGTGGCTGTACAACGTCGAGTGGAAGCGTCCCCCGGACTTCGGAGAGCAGTCCGACAGCGGGCTCTACCACTTCACGTCCTTCGCGGTGGGCCATCCGGTGCTCCCACCGTTCAGCTGGGTCGTGGAGCATCTCGTACTGCCCCATATCGAGGTCTTCGGCTGGGCAGTGCTGATCGTCGAGACCGCGCTCGCGGTGATGCTCCTGACCGGTGCCTGGGTACGGGTGGCCGCCGCACTCGGCGTGGCCCAGTCACTGGCCATCGGCCTGTCGGTCGCCTTCGCCCCCCACGAATGGCCGTGGTCCTACTGGCTGATGATCGGAGCCCATGTGGTCATCCTGTTCTCCTCGGCCGGGCGGATGTTCGCCGTCGACGCGGTACGGTCCGGACTCCCCGCCCGGCGCCTCGGACAGATCTGGGGTGCGCTCGCCGTCGTCGTCGGCGCGTACAGCGTGGTGCGCTCCGCTGGGGATCCCCTCGACTCGCGTGGCCCCGGGCTGGTTTCGAGCGACCTGTCGCTCAGCCTCGGCGAGTACAACCTGGCCGGCGGGGTGGTGCTGATGCTGGTCGGCGGACTGCTGCTGGCGGCAGCCCGGAGCGGCACGGCCCTCCTCGGACGGGCGGCAGCAGCCGTCGGCCTCGTTGCAGCCCTTTCCCTGTTCGCTCAGATCGGCTTCACCGATCCGTTCCTGGGCGGCACCGCGACCTCGGCGGCCTTCCTGTTGTCCACGGCCGTGGTCGCCTGGGCGGTCGCCGGCCCTCGGGACCGATCCTCACCCCGCAACTGATCTCGAGCGCGCGATCGCCATCCGCCCGGCGGTAAGGGAGAGCAGTGCCCAGGAACCCGTTGACCCGTCGCACCTTCCTCCTCGGCACCGGTGCGACGCTGGTGCTGAGCGCCTGTGGCAGCGGGGGCAGGGGTGGTTCGGATGCCCGACAGCTCGGGATCTCCGCCATCCCCGACCAGGACCCCGAACTCCTCAACCGGCTCTACCCGGCGGTCGCAGAACGGTTCGCCGACGCCACCGGCCTCCCGGTGGCCTACCGGCCCGTCACCGACTACACCGCGGTGGTGCGTGCCTTCGAGATCGGCGACATCCACCTGGCCTGGATGGGCGGGCTCACCGGCGTCCAGGCACGCGTACGCGTTCCCGGTGCCACCGCTCTCGCGCAGCGTGACATCGATGCCGACTTCCACAGTGTCTTCATCGCCGGCGCCGACTCCGGTCTGCGGCCCTTCGGCACGATCGACGGTCTGCGCTCTCTCGCCGGGCACACCTTCACCTTCGGCAGCGAGACGTCCACCTCGGGCCGGCTCATGCCGCAGTTCTTCATGCGGAAGGCGGGACTCGAGCTGAGCGACCTGCGAGGGGCGCCGGGCTTCTCCGGTTCGCACGACGCCACCATCGAGGCGGTCGCCACCGGCAGCTTCGAGGTCGGGGCCGTCAACGAGCAGGTGTGGAAGGCGAGGGCCGCGGCCGGCGGAATCAACCCGAGCGGAGTGACGGAGTTGTGGCGCACCCCCGGCTATGCCGACTACCACTGGCTGGCGCGTCCGGACCTCGACGAGACCTTCGGGTCCGGTACCCGGCAAAAGGTGCTCGACCTGCTCCTGGACCTCGACGCCAGCGATTCCCAGGACGCGCAGATTCTGGGGCTCTTCGGAGCACAGTCGTTCGTCCGGACCGAGAACTCCGCCTACGACCGCATCGAGGATGTGGCCCGCGGCCTGGGGCTGCTGCGGTGAACGCCTCGCCCGTGCTCCGGCTGTGCGGGGTCGGGCACAGCTACGGCTCGCACGAGGCGCTTCGCGATCTCGACCTCACCGTCCACGCCGGGGAACGCGTGGCGGTTCTCGGCACCAGCGGCGCCGGGAAGAGCACGCTGCTGGCACTGCTCAACGGGTCCCTGACGCCGACCAAGGGCACCGTGGAGGTCTTCGGCGAGAACCCGGCGCTCCTGTCGGCTGCACGACTTCGACTGCTTCAGCGGCGCATCGGCACGGTGAGCCAGCACCTCGCTCTGATCGAACAGGTCCGGGTGCTGCACAACGTCAACGCGGGCAGGCTCGGTCAGTGGAGTACGCCCCGCGCCCTGGCCTCACTGCTCTGGCCCCGGTCACTCGACGTCGTGCGGGACGCGCTCGCCCGCGTCGACCTGAGCTGGGCGCTCCACGAGCGCACCGAACGCCTCTCCGGCGGCGAGCGGCAACGGGTGGCGATCGCCCGCCTTCTGGTACAGGATCCGGAACTGGTGGTAGCCGACGAGCCCGTCTCCAGCCTCGATCCCGTCCGCGCGGCACGGACCCTCGGCCTGCTCGGCACCTCATCCCACGTGCGCACGCTCGTGGTGAGCCTGCACCAGCCGTCACTCGCCCGAGAGCACTGTGCCCGCCTGGTGGGTCTGCGCGACGGCCGGATCGTTCTCGACGCTCCCGTGGCCGACGTGAGCGACACCGCACTGCATGATCTGTACGCACTCGCATGACGCTCCAACCCGTTCGCTCGCCGTCACCGCCGGACGCCGCCGCTGAGCGGAAGGGCGCCAGCGGGCGGCGGGTGACGCTGCGCAGGCTGGCAGGGCTGGCAGCGTTCACCGGTCTGCTGGCCTGGGCCGTCCACCGCGCCACACCCTCAGGCGGCGCGCTGGTCAACCGAGGCGGCCTGCGTCTCCTCGACGACCTGGCGGCGACCGCACTGCGCCCCTCCCTCGAGGCCGAGTTCCTCGGCGTGGTCCTCGAAGCGACCGCCACCACGCTGGCCTTCGCCCTGCTCGGGACGGCCGGAGCACTGGCCATCGGACTGATCGGCGGGCTGGTCCTCAGCGACGTGGCCTGGGGCAGCTCGCCGCCCTGGCCCATTCGTGCGGGGCGACTTGTGCTCCGCGGCCTGCTGGTGACGGTTCGCTCGGTCCACGAGCTGGTGTGGGCGCTGTTCTTCGTCAGCATTTTCGGCCTCGACCCGCTCGTCGCCGTCCTGGCTCTCGCCCTGCCCTTCGGCGCACAGAGCGCCCAGGTCTTCGGGGAGACCTTCGACGCCGTGCCCGACACGGCGCTGCGGGCGCTGCGCACCCTCGGCGCCCGCCGGGGTTCCGCGCTGGCCTACGCCCTTCTTCCCCGCACAGCGCCGTTGCTGCTGTCCTACTCCTTCTACCGTCTGGAGTGCGCGCTGCGGTCGGCGGTCGTGCTGGGGATCGCGGGCGTGGGCGGCCTGGGATTCGAACTGATCGTGAGCCTGCAGTCCCGCAACTGGAGCGAAGTCTGGACGCTTGTCGCAGCACTGCTGCTGCTGGCGGCCGCGGTCGAACTGTGGAGCCACCGCGTTCGCCGCGACGTCGCGGTGGTGACCTGCGCCGACTGGTCAGTCGGGCGCGAGCGCACCCGCGACGGAGGTCGGGCGCCGCGCGGCCTGTCCCGCCCGACCCGCTGGTCCCTGGCCATGATGCTGCCGGCGGTCGCGGCCGCGTGGTGGTGGGTGGGCCTTTCGCCCGCCGGAATCGTCGCGGCCCGCACCCGGGATCTCAGCAGCCGACTGCTCACGGACCTCTGGCCCCCCGCATTCCCCGCAGGCGGTGGGCGGGTACTGGCGGACGCCGCCCTCGACACGGTGAGCATGGCCGTCCTCGCCATGCTCGTGGCCATCGCGATCACCCTGATCGTGGGCCCCTGGGCCAGCCGCCCACGCGCCGACCGGCGCGCCCCCGCGGCCTTGGCCCGACGGGGCGTCTGGGGGGCGGCCCGGCTGCTGCTCCTGGTGCTGCGGTCGGTGCCACCGACGGTGTGGGCCGTCGTCGCCCTCCTGGCCTTCTTCCCCGGCGTACTGCCCGGCGCGCTGGCGCTGGGGGTCTACACCGGCGGCATCCTCGGCAGGCTCGTCGCCGAAGCCTGGGAGACCATGGACCTCCAGCCACGCGATTCCCTGCGCAACGCCGGCCTGCACCGCACGGTCTCCGCCATGCTCGCCGTCGGGCCCCCGTCCGCCCATCACCTCATCACCTACACGCTGTACCGGTTCGAGATCTGCGTACGCGACACCGCCATCGTCGGCGTCGTCGGCGCCGCAGGCCTGGGCCGACTACTCAGCGAACGTCTTGCGGCCTTCGACTTCCCGGTCGTCGCCGGCATCCTGCTGGCGTCGCTGGCGCTCAGCCTCACCGTCGAGGTCCTCGGACGCCGACTGCGACGCGCGCTGCGGGCCTGAGGACCGTCATGTCGAAGGCCGAGCTGTGCGCGGCGATCCGGCGCGGCCATCGCCCGCGAGGGGGCGACGGATGGCACTATCGGCTCGCTCCCGACAACCCTTCCTTCGCGTCGGCGGGCCGCTTGTCGTCAGGCTGTCAGGCCTTCGCGAGTGCCGCGGCGCCGAAGGAGACATTGAAGCGGTCGCACCAGATGCTCACACTCGTGTACTGCGAGAGGTCAACATCCGCGGGAAGAACGTAGTTCTGGTCGCCCTTGTTGCCCTTGAGCTTGCCCAGACTGACGTACTTGCCGTCATCGAAGACCTCCCAGCCCGCCTTGCCTTCCTTCACTGGCGCATCCGTGAGCCAGACGTGCAGGTCGGGGCCGTTGCTGGTGTCGAGGTTCTCCAGCCGCAGCGTGTGCGAACCATCCGCAAGACGGACGATCTTCACCGTGCCCGTCGTCGTGTGCTCATGACTGATCAGCTGCCCCGCAGAGACCGTCTGAGGGCCCGCAGGCGCCGTGAGCGTCGGACCCGGACTCGGCTGGGACGGCCCGGGCGACGCGGTGGCGGCCGTGGAAGGCAGGGCCTCCCGCACGGTCTCGTCCTGCCACAGCTTCCACGGCTGAAACAGGTACATGCCGACACCGATCACCGCGACCACCGCAACAGCGAGAACGACCGGCCTGCTCGTTGCCCATCCACGTCCCATGAAAAGCCTCCCCTTGCATCCGATTCCCGCCAGACAATAGCGACCCCGCGCATAGCTGCATGTGCCCGGTCCGCGATCACAGCAGCGATACCAGCGGCACGGCCTGCGAAGCCGGGCCAGGGTCTGTCAGACACGAACGGCCCCCATTGAATGATTAATCCGCATTCATACCGATCACCGAATTTGGGGTTCGAACAGGGTTCTGGTACGTGAGGACAGGGCCTCTTGGCGGTTCGGGGGTGTCCGGTGTCATTGACACTCGAACCAAAGGCACCCTGTCGCGCCTGACCCACCGCGTCCTGTCCTCCGAGGCGTGCACCGCCCCACGCGGACGGCCGGATGCACTGCGTCCGGCGCCTGGTGGTATGGCCGGAAGGCGGCGGCTCCGACCCCTACACTAGGTGTGAGCGATGACCCGCACGGCGCCGGGCGATCTACCAGCGGGTACGTAAGCGCTTTTTCATACCAGCACCCACCCCGCTCCTCACGTCGTCTTGAGGATGAGGGAATTCGAGCCAGAAATCGGCGATATGCAATGACCAGCGCGTTGCGGGCCTACGCGAGGACAGCCGTCATCCCGGACCACACGGTCTGGGGGGCCGCGGCGGGCCTGGTCGGCGGCGTGGGGATGGGCATCTGGATGTCGGTATCCCGTCCCGTGATGGACACCGCGATGATCACGATGGTGGCCGGGCTGCTCGGCACGACCAACGCCTTCGCCGGTTGGCTGATCCACCTGTCCATCGCGCTGTTCGCGGGCGTCAGGTTCGGCGCGCTGCTCGGCCCCTTCGCCCGGAGCCCCTTGCCTGCCGCCGTCCTCGGTCTCGTCTACGGCGCGGCGTGGTGGACCTTCGGCGCCCTGTGGATCATGTCGGCCAACATGGGCATGCCAGTCTTCGACTGGAACGAATTCAGCGCCTCCAGCCTCGGCGCCCACCTGGTCTTCGGGCTCCTCGCCGGTCTGACCTTCGCCACGATCGCCCGTGCGACAGCTGGCCGCGCAGTGGTACGGCCGGAGAATGAAACCCGCACCGCCCGATACGCGTCGCATCCGGGGCGGCGGTGACGCCGAGCTCCACCCTCTCTCGGCTGCACCATCGCGTCCTTCCTCGCCATCGTGGTCTCCCCTTTCCGCAGCGGGTTCCTGGCCCAGGGCGTCCTCCTCTTCGCCGTACGTCCTCGGCATGGGCCTGATCGTTGGCGTCGCCTCCCTCACTGTCTCCCTCACCCAGACCACCGCCGTCACCCACCTGCGCCGCAGCTTTCCGGGCTCGGCTTTCCGGTCACCGTCGCTGACATCCATGCAGCTCGTTAGCAGATTGCTCGGCGCCCGCCGGACGCGCGTCACCTGAGGAGAACGTGCCGCACATCTTCGGCCCGGTCAGGCAAGCCACACCGTGGGACACGCGGGCGGGCCGGCTTCCCGCCGGATACCGGCGGGAAGCCGGCACCGTATCCTCCTCGAGTCGCGAACCTGGTCACAGCGACCGGGCCCCGGCCGGTGGAGCGCACCTTCTGGCCGTACGGGCGAATGCCCGGCTGCATCATCGTGCCGCTGGGCCTTCGCCTTGGAGCGCCCGGTCATGACGCTTGGGGCTTACAGGAGCGTGGCCACCCGGTCGCGGTAGGCGCGGCCCGCTGCCGTGTCGCGGTAGGGCCCCAGGCGGCGTTCGAAGGCGCGGATGTATTCCACGGCTCGTACCGACCGCATCTCGGCCGCCTGGTGCGCCGCCTGCGTGGCCAGGGCGCAGGCGTGGTCCATTTCTCCCAGGCCGAGGCGGGCGGTGGCGAGGACCATCTGGCACAGCAGGCGGCTTCGTGCGTATCCAGGGGCCCGCAGTTGCAGGGAACGTTCCGCATGCTGGGCGCAGGCGCGATACTGGTGAAGATCCCGGTGGCAGTGCGCGAACTCGCCCGCGAGCTGGCCCTCGTCGTAAAAGCTTGCCCAGTGCGGCACCTCGTCCCCTGGCCGCACCATGCTCAGCGCGCGCTCCGCCCGTACGAGCGAAGCCGTGCAGGCCCTGGCTTCGCCGCACGCCGCGTGCCCGCGGGCTTCCGCGGAGTGCAGCATTGCCTGGACAACGGGCGGGGCACCGGCGCCGACGCCCTGCTGGGCCACCCGCGCCAGCTGTACGGCCTCGCGGCCGTGGCCCAGGTAGACGGCCTGACTGCTCATGGTGACCAGGACGTAACAGCCGTACACCCGGTCGCCGGACGCTTGCGTGAAGCGCAGGGCCTGAACGAAGTACCGCTGGGCGAGGCCGTGGGCGACTACGTCGTACGCGGTCCAGCCCGCCAGGCGGGTCAGATCGGCCGCGGCGGCGAACAGCCGTCTGCCCGTCGCCTCGCCGTAGGAGCCCCGCAGCAACGGCTCAACCTCATCGGTCAGATAGCTCACCAGCGCCCGCCGCGCGTGCCCGCCCCCATGGGTCTGGTCGAGGGCGTGGAAGAGTTCACCGGCCGAGCGCAGCGCCGCGATGTCCCCGCCATTGACCTGTCGGCCCGCTCCCCGACAGGTCTGCCTCTGTGGGGGGACGGCAGTCCTGCTCTGAACGGGAAGGTGCGGTCTTGCCAGCGTGGCCGGGTCGGGGCGGCCTACGGGCTCGTTGGCCCGGCCGATCAGCCAGTCCCTGCTTGGCACCACAAGCCCGGCGGGGGTGAAAGCCATCTTCCTCAGCGCGGCGTTGCCACCCGCGTCCCTGCGCCACAGACCGCTCGCAATATTGAGGGCCTGCTCCGGCGTCTCTGCGAACTCCAGGCCCGCATACTCGGGGGCACACGCATCGAAGCCCACGGCCTGGGTCGACATGCTCCGGCCCAGGCGCCGGGTGAACACCTCCACGATCAGGGCGGGGGTGGCCCCGCGCGGCTGCTGTCCACGCAGCCACCGGGCGACTGAGGTCTTGTCGTACCTCAGATCCAGACCGCGCTCGCGGCCAAGCTGAGTGACCCGGCGTGCGAGCTCGGCGTTGGAGAATCCCGCCTCTCCGATCAGCCCCGAGAGATGCCGGTTGGCCACACGCTCCGGAGGTCCTTCGGCCATCAGCTCCACGGTCTCCTGCCTTTGGGGCTGGCACCCCAGCCCTGTGAACGCTGCGAATGTAGCGGCCGACTCTCCACCCAACGCACCCTTTGCCCGGGGTTCATCCCATCGTGCGAGCGAGGGACCGCTCCACGGAGATGGCCGAGCAACCGACAGGGCCTGGTGTCGTCGTGCTTCCCTACGGGTACAACCCATGCGGCGCCGGCGGTGGAGGGGCGGGCTCATGGCTCACATGGTGACGGAAGCCGAGCGGGCTGCCCAGCGTCGCGTGGTCGGGGTCGTGCGGATCTCCGGTGTCCTGTCGGGTGGCGGGCTGGCCGTGTGGCGCGATGACGCCACCGGAGACTCGGGGGCGTCCGCGGCGGAACTGTCGCAGGACCTGAACCTGCTGGGGGTGCCGCACGAGACCGTGACAGCCTTCAGGCCACGCCGGGCCCGCGAACCGTACCACCGCAAGGGACGCGAGGTACGGATTCCGTTCGCCGAGATTGGCAGGCTGGTGCGGTGGGTGCCTTCGCTCCAGCAGCCGATCGACGAGCTGCCAGCGGGGACATCGGGCTTCACGTTCACCTGTTTCGAGCCCAGGCGATCGGGGATGGCGACGGTGCTGCTGTCCTGCTTCGCCGCCGAATGGCCGACGTGGACGGTCAGGCAAGCCGGTTCGATGGGACTGCTGTGTGCCCGCTGTGGCTTTGACCTGCGCACACGCAGGGCAGGACAGCGCCTCGCCTACAACATCCCGGAGCGGCCGGAACTTTGCCGTCTGGTGTGCGGGACCTGTTGCGAGGATGGGCTTCCCGAGCTGGAGCGGCTCTCCGGAGCCGGGGAGCCCGCGTGAACGGACAAGTCCCGTGGCGGCACAGGCGCCCTGCTGTGCTGCCTGGACATCCTCGGCCAGTCAAGCCGCCTAAAGCGTGTATGTCCGTGTGTGGCGCGCATATCTTCACGCCGTCCATGTTCGGCGGTCCCGGCGGATGTCGAGGGTGGCGCAGTGGAAAGAGCCCCCCAGGGCCTGGACGTTACGGAAGGGGGACGGCAGGGGTGTGAAGCCCAGCGAAGTCAGCAGGGTCTGGAGCTTCTCGTCCTCGGCTTCCACGAGGACGTGCCGGTCGTCGACGACGAGGAGGTTGATGCTCACCCACGCGCTCGTCATGTACCGCGGCGGGGGTCCGGCGTTCGGTTCGGGCCGTGGCGCGGGAACCAGTTCCCACCCGTCCAGCGGAGTGCCGCGCATCGCCTCCGGGGCGATGCGGTCCGGGTTGTAGAGGGCGAGTCCCTCGCGTAGTGGGCACAGGGTTGCGTCGATGTGCATGGCGTGGGGATCGTCAGGTTGTAGCAGGTGCACGCGGATGTCGGGTCCGAGGCGCGCACGCAGGTGGTCGACGCCGGAGCGGTTGGTGACGTGGCTGAGCTGGCCCACGACGGTGCGGGGCCCCAGGCGGAGGAAGTCGGCGGCGTCCCAGGCGGGCCTGCCTTCACCGATCACCCATCGTGGTCCGGGTTCGCGCGGTCCGGCGTCGAGGAGGTCCATGCCGAGGTCGACGTCGGCCGGCAGCCAGCGTGCGCCTGCCTGCCGCCATTTCTGGATCAACGGCCAGTAGGCGAGCAGCTCGTGCTGACGGCTGCGCCAGGCCATGGGCGCTTCGATGACGCGGTCGCCCATCACGAGAAGGCTGTCCCGGGGCATGGTCGCGCAGTACCCGCCCAGTCCTTCCCAGGGCACGCGCTGCGGGCGGTGGACGCGGCAGCCCATCGACTCCAGCAGTTCCGCCAGCGTCTGGAGTTCCTGCTCCGCCGCTTCGGTGATCCATACCGGGAACGGGTGCCCGGGCCGGAACTCGTCCCAGTGCTCGACCGGCATGGTGGCCTCGATCATGCGCCGGTCCTCGTCGGGGAACATCGCCCCGAACGCCGTGCCGACCACTACCTCCCGCAGAGCACTCCACTCGTCGCACGCCTCCACCACCGCCACGGGCACTCCTGTCCGCTCAGCCCCTGCGAAGGACCGTACGCAGGCACCGGGAGCGGCAGGTCAGGACACGCCGCGGCGCGCCGGGCCTGACCGCGAAGGAGGAGATCAGGGTGAGGTCGGCGAGGAGGCTGAAGTCCTGGTTGACGAACCCGATCTCTCGCAGCCGCAGCGCTGACAGCTCGGCCGGAGTGCTCGTGTGGACCTGGTTGCCCAGTACCTCAAGGGTGCCGGAGTCGACTCGTTCCAGACCCGCGATCAGATGCAGCAGCGTGCTCTTGCCGGAGCCGCTGGGCCCGGTGAGTGCGGTCAGCGTGCCGGCGGGAAGGGAAAGGGAGACATCCCATAGCGCGGGCACGGTCTGCTTGCCCATCGGGAACTTCTTGCCGACCTTGGTGGCGACGATCGCCACGTTCTTGCCCATGCGGATGGTTGTTCCTCTCAAGCGCGAAGGGGCGGCCGGCATCCCGGCCGCCCCATAGTTCACCTCACACGGCTACCGTCAACAGGCAGTGGGGGAGCTGAGCTTCCTCGCCGAGCTCGCCTCGTCGGAGTCCTGGAAGCTGAAACTGCGGTTGCCGCAAGGCGAGCTGCGGTGCCCGGTCTGTGAGCAACACGTAGACGCGACCGTCCGGAGACGGCACAAGACGCTCGGGGTCTACGTACCCGTATGGGGCCCGGCTTCTTGCCGCAACCCCGACTGCCCTGAATATCTGGCAGCCCCTGACCACGCCCAAACCCCAGACCATCCATAGGCGACGCAAGTCACGCACCGGCGCCTCGCGGGCCCGCGGCTCCAGGCCCCCGATGGGCGGCAGCCCCGCACCCCGAACTGGGCCGGCCCCGTCCGTTGGCTTCCGCGCGACCTGGGCCCCCGGTTGCCGCCCGTTGATCCACGGCGCGGGGTGCGCGCCCGCCCGCGCCCGGTGCCGGCCGTGCGTGCCCGGTGTCTCTGCGAGTCTGACGGCAACAGGTGGGTCGCGCGCCGGGCTTCGGTCCTCCCACCCGGTAGGCGGGGACCGGGGTCCGTCCGTGGGACGATCCGGCCATCACCCTTGGCGCCCCTTGGCCATGGCGGCACCGGCCCTACAGACTGTGTCCGACCGATCTCTTTTCGTGGTGGCACTGGGAGTGGTGTGATGGTTGCGCAGACCGTTGTTCACAAGGGCAGGACGCTGGCATGGGAAGGGTTCTGCACCGGTCCGGAGCTGTTGTCGCGCGGGGAGTTGGACGGGCTGTCCCGACGGTTGCTCGGGATCGGCCTCGCCGCCGCCGAGGTCGCCGCCGAGAAGGAGCTGCGGCCCTTCGGAGTGCCGCGCGGGGCCGCGCCGGCGATCGTGTTGGGGACTGCGTCCACGCTCAAGGGATGCTTCGAGGCGGACGTGGCCAAACTCGCGCTGGGAGCCTCCCCCGACGACTTCTCCGCCTACATCGAGGCCCGATCGGTGTACCTGGCCGCGCCCGGCGACTTGGTGGTCGGGCGGGGCGAGGCGTGGCGGCAGGCGGTGGCCGCCGCCGAGGTGGTGCCGGTGGAGGTCGACGAACCGCGCTACTACTACCTCACGCATGCCCTGCTCACCCTGGCGGCCGCTGAGCCGCCCGACCGCCTGGCCCGTCCGCTGGAACTGCTGATCCGGCAACTGAGGGACGTGCCGGAGACGGTGGTTCGCCTGTTCGCGGTGGACACCGAGGCACGGCTGCTGCTGCTGTGGCTCAAGCGGGCCGCGGGGCTGGACGTCCTGCGCGTGGACGCCAACGGCCCGGAGGTCGCCGAGGGGTGGAACCGCAAGACGACCCTCTATCCGACCCCGGAGGCGGTCCGCGCCCTCGGGGGCCGGATCCCGGCCGGCGATCCAGGGTCCCTCCTCGCGGTCGAGTTCGAACTTACTCCGTTCCACGCCGAGTTCGGGGTGTTGCTGCCGAGGCTGCCGGGGTACTCGATCTCCCGGGCGGGCGCCGATGAGGAATCGCTGTACCGCCAGGTGCGGGAGGCCGCAGGCCTGCTGGTGGAGCGGTACGGGCTGGAGCTGGGCTGCTTCAAGCCTGCCGAGGCGTTGACCGGTGACCGGATCAGGACGGCGGTGCCGCTGGGCGACGAGGCGGCTCTGGAGGCACTGGCCCGGCAGATGATGGAGTCCGAGGAGGACTACGTCCTGGAGGCCCACACGCACTACCTGCGGCACCGGGTCCCCGGCTACGAGTTCATCCTGGCGCCCTCCGTGCACGTGGTGGCCGGCCGGCCGGCCGAGGGCGGGACGGTGCAGATCACCCGGGGCAGTGTGTGGGAGGGCAGCGTCTACGTGGACGAGGGCACCTGCGCGCGCTTCGGCATCGCGCCCGAACAGTTCCGCACCGCGCGCGAGGGCATGGCGGGACTGCACGAGGCATTCCGGGGTAAAGGCCGCGACCTTGGTTTCGTCAAGGGCGGTGTCGACTTCGCGATCGCCCGGCTGGGCGGCAGCTTCGGATCGACTCCGGTGGTCGCCATGCAGGACCTCAATCTGTCCTCGAACGGCGCGGAGTACGTACGGGCGCTGCTGGCCGAGGCCCGGGAGCGGGCCGGGCGGCCGGACGGGGTGTACGCGGCCACGAAGGTGGTGCGCCCGGCCGCCGACACCGATCTGAAGCGGTTGGAGGACGGCGTGGGGCGTCGGAGCGCCCAGGGTTGGGCGCGGGCGATCACCTCGGTACCCGGGCGGTGGGGCCTGATCGGAGTGGCGGCCTCGTGTCCTCGCGAGGCCGCCGTCGAGGTGCTGGAGCTCGAACAGCGCCTGCACCGGGAGGGCATGCTCCGCACCAGTCTGCGCGACGAGTCGATCCAGGGCGAGGAGGGGGCCGTCACCCCGGGTTGAGCGCGACGCCCCGCGACGTGGGCCGGCCGGGCCGGCGTCACGGGGCGCCGCGCTCAACCTCCTTGCCCCCTCTTGCCCCGCCGGGGGCCTCTGGCCCCGTAGCGGTCCCGCGTCCGGCGACGAGACCCTCCCCGGAGGGCGGCGCACCGGCCGACCCGGGCACGGGATCCGGCGGCCGGACGCGGCGCACGCGGAGCAGGGGCCCTGTCATCACCGTGGTCAGGATGGCCACGACCACCAGGATCGCGTAGAACGACCGGTCGATGAAGCCCAGGTTCAGACCGAGGGTGAGGATGACCACCTCCGTCAGCCCCCGGGTGTTCATCAGGACCGCGAGCATCCGGGCCTCCCGTCGCGGCAGACCCCCGAGAGCGGCCCCCACCCGGGTGCCGGCCATCTTGGTCCCGACCGCGACGGCCGACATCACCGCCAGGGCGCCGAGATCGACGGCCCGGAAGGCGGTGAGGTCCACGCGGGTGCCCGCGATCACGAAGTACACGGGCAGCAGAAGGTGCCCGGCCGAGTTCGCGAGGTCCTCGAACACCGACGGCCGGGCCGCCGCCGCTCCGCCACCCTGCGCCCGGGGCATGACCGCGCCGAGGGCGAACGCCCCGAACGCGAAGTGGACCCCCATCCACTCCGTGGCCGCGCAGGACGCCATGAGCGCCGTGGTCACCATCACCGCTCCGGTGGCTCCGGCCTCCGCGCCGTCCCGCGCGCGCCGCCGCAGTACCCCGGCCATCAGAGGGCGGACCATCCCGGTCAGCAGGCCGAGGTACACGGGCAGGAAGGCCAGGCGCCAGGCCTCGCCGGTGCCGAGGAGCGCGGCGATGACGGCCAGGCAGGACCAGGCGACGAGATCGTTCACCCCGGCGGCGGCCATCGCGATCCGACCGACCCGGGAATGGTTGAGCTTCTGATCGGAGAGGATGCGGGCCAGCACCGGGAAGGCGGTGACGGACAGGGCGACGCCGATGAAGAGCGTGAACCCCAGCGGACCGGCGGGCCCGTGCTCCTCGGCGTACGGAAGGGCGACCAGCACACCGCCGCCCAAGGGCAACAGGACCGCGCCCGCCGCCACCCACAGCACGGTCCGGCCGCTGCGCCGGGCGAAGGCCGGGTCCAGCTCGTGGCCGATCACGAACATGAACAAGGCCAGACCCACGTTGGCCAGCGCCCCCAGCAGCGGCTGCGCCCGCTCGTAGGGGCCGGTGCCGAGCCCGCCCCAGGTCTGCGACAGTACCGTCGAGCCGAGCAGCACACCCGCGAGGATCTCGCCCACGACCGCCGGTTGCCCCAGCCGGCGGGCGGCGGCCCCGCACACCCCGGCCACGCCCAGCACCAGGGCGAGTGCGAGGAAGAGGACCGCCGTGGTGTCGGCCGTCATGCCTTGTCCGCGGTGGAGACCGGGGCGCCGGGCCGGTTCAGCCGGTCCCGGCCGATGAGATCTCGCAGGACCTCGCTGGGGCCCGCGGCGATCGTGGCGGCGCGGGCGTCGCGGTGCACCCGGGCCGCCGAGGATTCTTCCAAGTAGCCGTGCGAGCCCTGGAACTGCAGGGAGGCGTCGGCCACCCGGCAGGCGAGTTCCGTGGCGCGCAGCTTGGCCATGGAGCACTCCACTGCGGGCAGCTCGCCGTGCTCGTACAACCAGGCGGTGTGGTACACGAGTTGACGGGTTGCGGCCAGGTCCGTGCTCAGGTCCGCGATCCGGTGCACGAGCGCCTGGCGTCCGGCGAGGGCCGTGCCGGCGACGGAGCGCTCCCGGAGGAAGGCGCACAGGTCGTCCAGAGCGTGTTCTGCGCCGCCCACGGCCAGTACGGCGGCGACCAGACGCTCCAGTTGCAGCCCGCGCATCAGGTAGTAGAAGCCGTGGTCGAGCCGGCCGACGACGCGATCGGCGGGGACGCGGACCGCGTCGAAGGTGATGGCGGCGGTGCCGGCCGAGCGCCACCCGAGGGTGCGCTGCGGGGTCCGGTGGACTCCGGGCAGGTCGGTGTCCACCACCAGAAGGGAGAGCCCGGTGGCGCCTCGCGGGCCCTGGGTGGCGGGCCCGGTCCGCACGGCGACGACGAGGAAGTCGGCGGTCATCCCGTTGCTGACCATCGACTTGACGCCGTCGACCACCAACCGGTCGCCCACCCGCTCGGCGGTGACGGACAGCCCGGAGAGGTCGGCGCCCGCCCCGGGCTCGGTGATGGCCAGTGCCGAGATCCGGTCCCCGCGCACGGCCGGGGCCAGATGGGTCCGGATCAGCTCGGGTCCGCCGAACCGGGCGAGGTAGTGGGTGGCCATGTAGGCGTGCACCGAGACGGCCGCGCGCAGCCCGCCGAAGCCGGCGCGGCCGAGTTCTTCCAGGAAGACCACGGACGTGAACAGGTCACGCGCTCCGCCGCCTGCGGCCCTCGGGTGCGTCAGGCCCAGCCAGCCGCGCTGCCCCAGGCCCTTCCACACGTGGGGGGGAACGTTCCCCTCCACGTCCCAGCGGGCCGCGTGCGGGATGACCTCGGCGGCGAGGAAGGCCCGGACCTCCGCGCGGAAGGCCTCGTGCTCGGGGGTGAAATAGGGTGACCTCACGGTCGATGACTCCTTCGTGACGTGCCGAGGCACAAGGCGATCTCGTCGTCGAGCAGCCCGAGGAACTCAGAGGTCCGTTCGTAGGGGAAGAAATGCCCGCCCCCGACCCGCCTGCGCCGGAATCCGTGCGGGGCCAGGGCCCGCCAGGCGCCGACCGCCGCGGGCGGCGCCACCGTATCGTCCGCGCCGGCGAAGACGGTGACGGGCACCGGCAGTGCGTCGGCAGTGTCGGCGGGCCGCGACCAGGTCTCGGCGAGCCGGATGTCGGCGCGGAGCACCGGTTCCAGAAGGGCCATCAGCCGAGGGGACGCGAGCACCGCCCCCGGGGTGCCGGCCAGCCGGCTGAGTTCGGACCGGAACCGCTCCGTCGGCAGATCGTGGATGGCCGGCAGGGCTCGGGGCACAGTGGGTGCCCGGCAGCCCGAGAGCAGCACGCGCACGGGCGGTCGGGCCAGGCCGCGCACGGCGCTCTCGTAGACCAGCATCGCGCCCATGCTGTGCCCGAACAGCAGGTAGGGTCCGGTGATCCGCCGCTCCAGGGCGAGGGCGAACTCCTGTGCCAGGGTCGGCCAGTCCGACGGCAGCGGATCGCGCCGCCGGCTCTCCCGCCCGGGCAGCCGCACGGCGACCGGCTCGACCTCGGGCGGCAGCAGGTCTGCCCACGGCCCGAAGGCGGCGGTCCCGGCGCCCGCGTGGGGTACGCAGACCAGGGTGATGCGGGCCGCCGGGCGGGGCGCGAGATGGTGGAACCAGCGCCCCGTCCGGGTCTGAGGAGGGCTCTCGGCCCGGTCGTTCATCGCGTCCTCCTGGCGGGGGCCGCGGGTCGGCGGGCGGGGGCGGGCGCAGCCGTGCGGGCCGGTGTTCCGGTCCGCACGGCGCTCAGGGACGCGGCGCTCCCTCGGCCGGGGCGCCGTTCCCGAGGGCGGCGGCCAGCACCGCGAAGGTGCCGTCGGAGAAGAGCAGATCCGGGGCGAGGGCGTCCGGGCCCAGCTCGTCCTCCACTTGGGCCAGCAGCCGGACGGCGGTCAGGGAGTCGCCGCCGAGGTCGAAGAAGTCGGCGTCCGAGCGTACGGCGTCCGCACCGAAGAGGTCGGTCCAGACGCGCGCGAGCACGGCGACCCTCTCGGGCGCCCCGGCCGCCGGGGCCGGCGATGCGGGCGTGGCCGGCGATGTGGCCCCGGGGGCGGGGCCGAGGCAGGGGACCGCCGTCCAGCGGCCCGGCGGCGGCGCCGACGGCAGCTCGCGGGCGAGGAGTTCGCGCAGTTCCCCCTCCAGCCGGCGCAGCGTGGGGCCGCCCTCGAAGACGGGGGCCGGCGGCGGGCCGGCGGTTGCCCGGGGGCGCCGGGCGTAGACGTTGTGGCAGGGGGTCAGAGCCAGTCGGGGATCCTGATCGTGTGTGACGTGAAACCCCCGGTCCCGCAGCAGCTCCAGGACGGCCTCCAGACGCCCCTCCATGTCGTGGACCTCCACCACGACCCGCTCCACTCGCTCCCATGCTTCCTCGTCGAGGCCGGCCAGGACTTCCGCCTCGGCCTTCTCCACGTCGATCTTCAGCAGGTCTACGCGGGTGAGGTTGTGGTCGCGGATCACGTCGCCGAGGGTGGCGACGGGCACCCGGCGCGGGTGCGCGGCCAGCCGGTCGGTGACCAACCGGTTCAGGGAACGGGACCGACTGTCACCGCCCGAGCCCTCGTCTCCGCTCCCCGGGCCCGCGTCGTCGCCGGTCAGCAGATAGCCGCGCAGCACTTCCGCGTCCTGCGCCACGTCCGCGTACCGCCCGGACATCACGCTGTTGTTCGGGTAGAACGTGAACGGGGTCTCCCCCCGGCTCCGGCCGAGCGCGGTGGGCAGCACCGTGACGTCCAGCCCGTGGAGTTCGGCGTTGAGGCGTACAGCGGCGGCGAGTTCGGCCACCGGCTCGACGGCGATGACCCGGGCGCCGGGTGCTGCGAGACCGACGCGGAGGGAGAACATGCCGATGTTCGCCCCCACGTCGAGCACGACGGGCCTCGGGGGCAGGGTGATGCCGTGCCGGAAGTAGGCGCCCTCGACGAAGATCTCCCGGTACAGGAAATCGGTCTCGCCCCGGTTGAGACCGGCCACCCGGATCACGTCGGCGGGCTCGTGCCAGGCGAGGTCGCCGAGCCGGTTCGCCGCCTCCAGGGCGACGGACCGGCTCAGGGTCCGGGCCGCTTCGCGGTCGGGGACGATCCGGGCGTGCCCGCCGGGGGTGCCCTGATCGTCGACGATCACGACCTCGGCCACCGCGGGATGCCTGGCGAGGAGCTCGCCCGGTGTGAAGCAGCCGTTCTCGGCCGCGCTGTGGACGCTCATGTGTCCTTCCGGGGATGGTCGGTCACGGAGTGCAGGAACTCCTCCGCCAGGGTGACGAGCGCGGGTTTCGCGTCGAAGGCGCCGAGGTGGTCCCCGTCCGGCAGGGTGCGCAGCTCGGCGGCCGGCAGGTGCCGTGCGACGTAGACGGAGCCGGCCGGGTGCGCGGTGGTGTCCCGGTCGCTGGTGACGACGAGGGCCGGTTGGTGTGTGGTGAGCAGCCGTCGGCAGTCGGTGGTCATCAAGGTTCCGTTCAACTGCCCGTAGCGGTACAGGAGTTCGGGAGTCGCATAGGGGTGGATGAGGTAGTGGGCACGATCGGGGCGCAACCCGTCCAGGGTTGAGGGACGGCTCAGCAGCCGGTGCATCGCGGCGGCCTGGTTCGGGCCCCGGGCGACCATGGCGAGCAGGGACTCCATGTCCCGCTGGTGGGTGGTCTTGGGCGCCTCGCCGCCGAGTTCCCAATCGCCGTGCCACAGGCTCAGCGAGTCGATCCGCTCGGATCGGGCGGCGGCGGCCAGCGCGACCACCGCGCCCCCGCACAGGCCGAGCGCGTGCGCCCGGTCGATGCCGAACCCGTCGAGAACGGCCAGGAGGTCCTCGCTCTGGGCTTCGACGGAGTGGTCGACCGGGCCGCCGAGCCCGGCGCACTCGCCCGAGGCGAACAGCCCCCGACTCTCCCAGGTGACCACGCGGTACCGAGAGGAGAGCGCCGCGAGCCAGTTCACCGTCAGCCCGACGGGCATCCCGCAGGCGCCGACCACGGCCACGGCCGGAGCGTCCGGCGGGCCGGCGGCCCAGCACCGCAGGAGTGTGCCGTCCCGGGCGGGCAGCACCACGGGCGGGCCGGGGAAGGCCGTGCGCGCCCGGTGCGCCGCCTCGGCCACCCCCCGGTCGTCGAGATCGAGTCCGGCCGCGTCCCCCGCGTGTGCGGGGCGACCCGCGGTTCCCGTGGTGCCCACGGCCAGCCGGCGGCCGACCGCGAGCTCCGGCGCGGTCAGCCCGTCCGGGGTGGCCACGAGCTCCGGTCCGGGAAGACCGAGGGCGCGGGCGAGGCGATCGACCCCGCTCTGGAGCGCCGGGAGCCGGGCGGCGCTCACCGGGGCGGTGGGCGCGACCCGGAGCCGCCCGGTGCCGGCGCGGAGAACGGAGGCCGTGTCCAGCAGCGCGTGGGCGAGCGCATCCCCCGAGGACGCGCCGGTGGCGGCGCCCGCCTGTGACGCGGGCGCCGTCACGCCCGGACCGGGGGCCGGGTGGTGAAGGGGTGGTCGCGGGTGGTGTGTTCGGCGATGCGGTTGTGGCCGTGCTCGTCGTCGCCGCTGACCAGGACGGCTCCGTAGCGGTCGAGGCTGACCCGGCCGCCGTACTCCTCGATCGCGATGGTGTCGGGATAGACCTGCACGGAGGTGGGCACGTAGCGGGAGGCGAAGCCCATGCGCATGTCCTTGGTGCTGCCCTCGTGCGGGTGCGAGGCGTGCATCAGGGTGGACCAGAAGACGATGAACTGCCCCGCCCGCAACTCCATCGAGACCGCTTGCGACTCGTCCGGCTTCCAGTCGGGGTCGATCTGGAGTTCGCGGTAGTCGTATCCGAAGAAGCCGCGCCGGATGCCGCCCTTGTCGACTGAGGTGTTGTGATCCGGGGAGTAGTGCATCCGCTTGGTCTCGTCGTAGTGCATCGTGCGATGGGTGCCAGGGATGAACTGGAGGGCGCCCATCTTCGCGCTCGCCTCGGTGAAGGCGGACCAGACCGTGATGGTGCCGCCGAAGTCGGACCCCCCGGGCCACTGGATCTGCGGGGTTCCGGACGCGTTGGCGAAGGTGTCCGCCTGGTGCCAGTCGGTGCCCTCGTCCCCGGGGTGCTTGGGGAAGAACTCGGTGCGCCAGCAGAGCACGTCGGGGCCGAGGACGGAGGCCACGCGGTGGACGATCTCGGGCCGCGTGACGTGGTCGGCGAGGAAGGCGTGGTCGAGGTGGCGGTCGTAGTTGGAGATGTTGGTGGCCCCGGACACGGCGGCGCCGTCGCTGTAGACGGCGGAACTGCGGTCCAGGAGCTCCCGGCGGGTGCGCGACCAGATCTTCTTGATCTCGTCCGGCTCGTAGAGGGTGAAGGGGCCCGCGTAGCCATCGCGGTGGAAGGCCGCCAGTTCCTCGGGGCTGAGCGAGAAGTCCGGTCCGGGCGCGCGGTCGGGACGTGCGGACATGTGTCCTCCGGGGGAGTGAATGGCCGGGGCGATGCGGGGCGGGGCTCCGGGTCAACGGGCCGGGGGAGTGGCGGCCCGCGCCGCCTCGACACGCTGCGCGAGCTCGGCGACGGTGGCCGCCTCGATCAGCACGGTGACGTCCAGATCCGTGCCGAACTCCGAGTTGACCCGCTCGAACATGCGGAGCAACGACAACGAGGTGCCGCCGAGATCGAAGAAATCGGTGTCCCGGCCCACCCGGGGCACCTCCAGCACGGCCTGCCAGATCCGTGCGATCCGCCGCTCGGCGTCGGTGAGCGCCGCCGGGGCCCCGACCGGCGAGGCGACGGGCGCACTCGCCCGCTCAACGGTCGGCGCGGGCAGCCGGGCCTTGTCCACCTTCCCGTTGGAGGTGAGGGGCAGCCCGCTCCGGACGAGGTAGGCGGAGGGCCGCATGTGCTCGGGCAGGAGGCCGGCGGCCAGCCCGCCCAGGCGAGGGGCGAGTACGGACGGGTCGGCGGCGGAGACGACGTGGGCGATCAGGCGCACGTCGTCCCCGCCGTAGCCGTGGGCGAGGACCACCGCTGCCGAGACCTCGGGGTCGCGGAGCAACACCGCCTCCACCTCCCCGGGTTCGACCCGATGGCCCCGGATCTTCATCTGATCGTCGGTGCGGCCGAGGTAGACGTGGTCGCCGTCGGGCAGGGCTCGCACGCGGTCCCCCGTCCGGTAGGCGCGGCAGACGCCCCCCGTCGGGTCCTCAAGCTCGATGAAGCGTTCCTTCGTCAGCTCGGGGCGGCCCAGGTAACCCCGGGCCACACCGGCGCCCGAGAGATACAGCTCCCCGGCCACGCCGCCGGCGACCGGCCTGCCGTCCTCGTCGAGCACGTGGAAGACCAGGTCCGGCAACGGGACGCCGATCGGACTCACTCCCGGCGAATCGAGGTCGGCGGTGGTGATCGGCCGGTGGGAGGCATGCACGGTGGCCTCCGTGATGCCGTACATGTTGACCAGACGGGGGCGCGCGTCACCGTGGCGGGCGATCCACCCCCGCAACCGGCCGACGTCGAGACGTTCCCCGCCGAACACCACCACGCGCAGCGCGGTCAACGGGCGCTCGGCCTCCTCGTCGGCGGCGGCCAACCGCGCGAAGGCCGACGCGGTCTGATTGAGAACGGTCACTCCCTGGACCCGCAGCAGTTCGTGCAGGCCGCGAGGCGAACGGGCCACCGACCTCGGGACGACGACGAGCCTGCCACCGAAGAGCAGCGCACCCCAGAACTCCCAGACCGAGAAATCGAAGGCGATGGAGTGAGACAGCGCCCAGACGTCGTGCTCGTCGAAGCCGAACCACGGGTGGGTGGCGCCGAAAAGACGGACGACGTGGCGGTGCTCGACCTCTACCCCCTTGGGCAGGCCCGTGGAGCCGGAGGTGTGGATGACGTAAGCCAGGTCCTCCGTACGCGGTGGGCCTGCGGGCGGGGAGGACACCGCCGCCTCGGCGTCCTCCCCGACAGGCACGGGGAGGACCTCGGATCCCGCGAGCAGGTCCGCGAACCCCGGCACGGTCACGACGTGCGAGGCGCCCGTGTCCTTCAGGGTCCAGGCGATGCGGTCCCCAGGGTGGTCCGGGTCCAAGGGGACATAGGCCGCGCCGGCCTTGAGGACGCCGATCAGACCGATGGCCAATTCGGCGCCGCGCGGGAGGAGGAGGGCCACCGGGGCCTCGCCCGTGACTCCCGATTCCCGCAGGCGCCGGGCGACCGCGTTCGCCCGGCGGTCGAGTTCCCGGTAGCGGAGCTCTTGATCGCCCGCCGTGATCGCCACCCGATGCGGGAAGCGGTTCACGACCTCTTCGAACAGCGTGATGAGCGTGTGTTCCCCTGGCTCCACTCTGCTTCCATCCTGTGAGACGGCATGGTGCGGGGCACTTGCGTTCTCGGGGCGCCGACGGGCACCGAAGAAATCGATAATTCTCGATCAGGTTTAGGCAAAGAAGCATCGAGGCAGGCGCCCTGCGGGCCGACCTGGGGTGCGAATGGTCATGTTCGTGCGGCTGATCCGTTCGGGCAACCCCGCCACACCACCGACACCCTTACCGCCCCGCACGTCCTTGGACCGTTGACCCGCACCCGCGAAACGCCTCTGACCTGGGAGATTCCCGGCACGGAGGGCAGGTGCGGCCTTCTTGTCGGCGAGGAGGGGATTCCGGTCATTCGGGCCGGTCGCAACCCGGACCGAACTCGCTGCGGAATACACCCCTCCTGCCGCCCGTGGAATCGGCCGCGGGCTGCGGTAATGCGAGGAGTGAGAGGTGGGGGCACGCCTTCTGGCCGGCGCCATCCCCGAAACATGTAAAGGGTGCTGTTTCAGCCATCTCGACCCGCTTTTCCCGGGACATGCCCCGACTTCACCCGAGAGGGGAACCCCCGGAACCGGGTAGCCGGGACCGCATTGATCTCCTGGGGCCGGAGGGGCGCGAGAGGACTCGGGAGGTCGGCGGGCGCCGCCCGGCCAGGTGGCCGCGTGTTGGACGACTCTCTGTATGAGCAGGTAGGTGGGGGTTCGCGACGCTCCCGGTGAACATGGGTGCTGGTTTCGCTGGGCAGTCTGATCTCGCTTCGTGTGCGACGACACGGTGGGCACGAAGTGGAGAGGTGCGGAGTGCTCATCGTCGATACGGACGTGCTGCTGGTGGAACGACAGTTGCGGGAAGGCCGGCTGACGTGTCCGTCGTGCAGGGCGGTCCTGGCGCCGTGGGGTCATGGCCGGCCCCGGGAGATCCGGGGTGATCTGGGGGCCCGGCTGTTTCTGCGGCCACGCCGTACGCGGTGTTCGGGCTGCGGGGTCACGCACGTGCTGCTGGCGGAGGTGTTCTGGCCGCGGCGGGCGGATGCGGCCGTGGTGATCGGGGCCGGGCTGGAGATAGCGGCGCTGGGCATGGGCCACCGCCAGGTCGCCGCCCGCCTGGGCCTGGCCGAGGGCACGGTCCGTGGCTGGCTGCGGGCGTTCGCCGGGCGGGCGGAAGCCGTGCGCCGCCACTTCACCGTCGCTCTGGTCGCGCTCGCCGATGACCCGGTGATGCCGGACGCGGCGCCGTCGACGCTCGCCGACGCGGTCTCGGCGGTCGCGGCCGCCCATCGGGCGGCCTCGGCGAGGTGGCCGGGGATGCTCACCAGCCGGACGGTGACCGTAGGTGGTCGCCGGATGCGGTCCGGCTCCAGGTGACTCCGGCCTGGCTGGCGAGCTTGGTCGTAGTTCAGGAGCGTTCTAGCCGAGCAGGTCGTCCCACCACCAGGCGATGCAGGGGATGGGCAGGGGACCCGGCGTGGTATTGGCCGGCTTGTCCGAGTACCGGTGCGCGGGGTCGGGCAGTGAGAAGGTGGCCAGGTTGCGCGGGTTGAGGTAGCGAGCGGTGGTGTGGGACCAGTCGATGTTCGTGCGCACCATGTTGCCGAGCCCGTCCACATAGCGCTGGACCTCGGTACCCGCATGCTCCTTCAGTTGGGCGCCCAGCTCCAGGAAGCGGACCATGACACGGTCGCGCATGCCCACTGCCTGCGCCAGGGCCTCATCGTCCGTCACGTTCTCGTGGTAGGCGAGGATTTCGACCAGGTTGTGTGCCGGGCCGACCCTTCCGTCCCTGACATGCTCCTTGTTCCGGGAGAAGAAGTCGTTGTCCCAGCAGATGAGGATGGTCGTCATCTCGATGAGCGCCTGGACCGCGGGGGAGGCGAAATCCTCGGCTGGCACCTCGTAGCCGTCGGCCCAGTCCAGGAGCGTGGCGAACGGCGCGAGGAGACCGCACTGCAGGCGGGCCACCATGAAGTCGTTGAGACTCGCGGGTTCCGGCCTCGCCTTGAGGGCCAGTTCGCAGATCAGACCGAGGAAGTAGGCTCGCCACGCGGTGGTGAAGCGGGCGACCTGCGCGTTGGTCGCACCCTCCTCCGCGAAGCGCCGACACGCGTCCTGGTGAGCGCGAGTCCACGCCTCATCCTTGGCCGGAGCCTGGTACGGGCGTTCCATGGCCCGGTGCAGGTGCGTGGCGAGGGTGGAGACTTCGCCCGGGTTCTTTGCGAGCGGACCGGCGTCATCGCACACATGGTCCTCCCAGTTCGAGCAGTAGAAGAACTGGGTGACGATGATGACCCGCTCGGCGATCCCATTGGCGTAGCCCTGCGAGATCCACAGGTGCTGATCCTGGCTGCGGTGGTACTCCAGCTTCTCGGGGGTCTCGGCCATCACCCCGCTGGACGTGAACCGCTCCCAGGAGATCCGTCCGATCTCCTCCACGTCCGGGTGCATCAAGGTTGGCAGGGGGCAGTAGACGGCGGGGAAGCGCAGCGGCTGGTTCATGGACGGAACCCCTGTCTGTGGGTCGGGGGCGCTCGGATGTCAATCCCCCCGGAAAGGTAGAGGCCTCCCTTATGCGGTTTGGTCCCTCTGATGGTGCTCGGCGCGTGCTTCGCTGATGGTGCGTTCGAACTCGATGGGCGTAGGCTGGCGGCTCCGCTGTGGCGGCGGCGCGGGTTGTAGAAGTCCGGTGGATCCAGGCTGGCCTACGCTCACCCCAGCGTCCAGGGCCTGCTGACAGAAATCGACAGACCCGGCGCGGATTTCGACGTGCCGCCTCCGCATAACTACCTGGCTGACACCTCCGTGGTGATCCACCCAGTTACACCCGAGGCGCGCTGCGAAGTCTCTACGGCGTTGCGCCCATGAAGCCGAAGTCGACAGAGCCCTGGGCGAACGTCGTACCCGCGGTGCCCGCGCCCTCACCGAAGAGGTCGGTGAGGACCTTTGCGAGCACGGGGTTCACCTTCGCGACCGCCTCGTCGATTCCGAATGCTGCGCTGAGGGGGGACACATGGATCTTGGTCACATCCAAGGAGTAGTCGAAGAGCTCCATACGGGTGCCGCCGCCATCGGCACTGGTCCGTACAAGGCACGTGGCGCTGCCGCGGGGCAGCATCCCGCTGGGGTCGGTGACTTCGACGAATGCGCCTGCCGTGTCCTGCAGGCGGAACCCGCCCTTGAAGCCGAGTCGGCCGCGGCCGGTCAGGTCCAGCACGCCGACACCGCTCACGAGCCTCATTCCCGGCTCAGCCAGGCCGGTTTCCAGCGTGGCAGGTGCCACAGCAGAGAACGTAATCTTCCGGTCCTTCAGCTTCTTCCACTGCCCGGGGTCCAGGTGGACGATGGCGCTGCCGCTCGGCTCGGGCATTTCTGACCTCGTTCTCGTTCCTGCCGGACACATTGATGCTCCGACACTCATCTGGGGCTCCTGACCAGGGAATCCGTGGAGATCACAACTTTGGAGGACCCAGGACGCGACACACCGGGAGATTCATCCGGATGGGAAATAGTCTGTGAGGTTCCGGCCTTTACTGGTGGGCTCGCCACGCAACGCGGTGCCGGGCGCCGCGCACGGCGGCACCGACGGGTTGTCGCGACGGCGCCCAGAGGCACCCCGGCGGCGGCCCGCTCACGGCGACGCCGGCCGGAACCATCGGCCCGGAAGTGGAGTGCTGGCCGAGCTCGGATGCCCGGGGAGATGAGCCGATCTTCGTTACTGACTGTAGCGACAGTCGCGGCCAGATGACTCCCCGTCAGGTGGCCGCCGGCGGGGAAATCCAACTGGCCACCGACACATCTCCCAGCGCACCGAGTAATCGTCAAGACCTGTGGATCGGTTGATCTCAGTTTCGTTGTGATGGGTTGATCGCGACGAGTTCGATCTCGAAGCCGTCGTCGTTCTCCAGGTAGGCGGCATAGTGCTGCGCGCCGCCTGCGTGCGGATGCCGGTCGGGGAACATCAGATGCCAGCCGTGCCGGGTCGCGTCGGTGGCCAGCTGTTCGACTGTGGTGTCGTCTTCGACGTGAAAGGCCAGGTGGTTCAGCCCTGGCCGGCAGCGGTCGTGCCGGTCGGCGGTGAGGGCGGGGGACTGCTCGAGGACCAGGTAGGTCGGCCCGAGCCGCCAGCTGCGTCCGTTGTTCCAGCTCTGGAAGAGGGTGTGGCCCAGTGCCTCCAGCAGCCAGCCGAGAGAGGCGACGGCGCGGTCGAGGTCCGGCACCCACAACTCGACGTGGTGCAACATGCCGCTGGTGGGCCGGTTCATGCCGCCACCGCCTCGGGGCGTTCGACGAGGTGGCCGCGTTCGAAGCGGGCGCCGGCCCGGACCAGGGCGACGAGGTGGGGTGCGTTCACGGCCCGCCAGCGTTCCTGGGCTGACTCGATGAGCTTGAAGACCATGGCCAGGGCGGCCGCGCGGGAGCCGGCGCCCTTGGTGACCTTGGTGCGTAGCCGGACGGTGGCGAAGGTCGACTCGATCGGGTTCGTGGTCCGCAGGTGGATCCAGTGCTCGGCGGGAAAGTCGAAGAACGCCAGCAGTTCCTCCTCGTCGTCCGTGATCCGCTTGACGACTTTGGGGTACTTCGCCCTGTACTGCTTGGCGAACGCGGCGACGGCCTTGACCGCGTGCTCCTTGTCCTCGGCGTTGTAGATCTCCTGGATCGCGCGCTTGGCCGCGGGCTGGGCCGACTTCGGCAGCGCGTCGAGGACGTTCGCGATCTTGTGGACCCAGCACCGCTGGTGGCGGGTCTCGGGGAACACCTCGTTCAACGCGTTCCAGAACCCGAGCGCCCCGTCGCCGACGGCCAGGACGGGGGCCCGCATGCCCCGGCGGGCACAGTCCCGCATCAGTCCCGCCCAGGCCTCGGACGACTCGCGGTAGCCGTCGGTCATCGCGATCAGTTCCTTGGTGCCGTCCGCCCGCACGCCGACCATGACCAGGACGGCGGCCTTCGCCTCCTCCAGGCGAATGCGCAGGTGAACGCCATCATCCCATACGTAGACGTAGTCCGTGGCGGACAGATCGCGGTCCATGAACGCCTTGTGGTCGGCCTGCCACTGCGCGGTCAGCCGCGTGATCGTCGCGGGCGACAGGCCGGCGGAAGAGCCGAGGAACTGCTCCAGCGCGGGCACGAAGTCACCGGACGACAGGCCGTGCAAGTAGAGCAGCGGCAGCACCTCGCTGATCTTCGGGGACTTACGGGCCCAGGGCGGCAGGATCGCCGAGGAGAACCGCCTGCGCTCGCCCGTCGTCTCGTCGACGCGCTTGTCGTTGACCCGCGGGGCCTTCACTTCGATCGCCCCGGCCGATGTCGTCACCTTCCGCGGCTGGTGGAAGCCGTTGCGCACGACCAGACGGCGGCCGGAATCGTCCCGCTCATCGGCCAACTCGGCTATGTAGGAGTTGACTTCCGCTTCCAGAGCGGCGGCCAGCATCCGCCTCGCGCCCTCGCGGACGATCTCGTCAATCAGGGAGCCATGTGGCGTCGTTCCGTCTTCGTTGACTACCGTGAGCACGGGCGTGCCTTCCCGACCGACGCAGCGAACGTCGGCCTACTCGATGACCATCACAGGATCATTCGGGAAGGTACGCCCTTCACGTGCCAACCCGAGGCCGATCCACAGGTCTTGAGCATTGCTCCCCTTGTCCGCGTCCGACCCGTGTGGTCCGACATCTGGACCTCAGCGGTTCGGCCAGGGGTTCAGCGACCACGGAACTGCGCTGAACAGCCATCAGTCCAGGCCAGGCGAGGGGACAATGAGTGTTCAGCGGTGTTCAGAATGAACAAGGGGAAGCATGGGCGACACATCCACGCCCAGCTCGGCGAGCGCTGCGAGCTGCCAGGGGTCGAGCCGGTCGCGGCGCTGCTTCTGGTTGACGATCCACATCCCTGTCCGGTGCGAGCTGCCGTCCGGAAGCAGCTCAGCCCGCCCGGCGGAATTTCGGACCCCGCGCTCGCCCGCCGGTCAGCGGAGGGCGAGCGCGACGATCTGGGTGACCGCGTCGTTGGCGAAGTTGTCGTCGCTGACGAAGATCAGCGTCCGCTCGCCGGACGGCAGGGCGGGGCCCCACGTCATGCCTTCGGTGTTGTCGACGGTGGACAGGCCGAGGGTGTGGAAGTCCGCGACAAGCCTCTTGCGCATGGGCACGACGGGCCTGCCGGCCAGGGAGTCCATGGCCCGTACGTCGGTGGCGCCCCGCGCGGTGGCGTCGTACAGGCGGATTTTGTATCCGGAGCCGGCGACCCAGGTGCGTTCGAGGACGAGGTAGCGGTCGGGGTCGTCCGGGAAGGCGAGGAGGGACGGTACGCCGGTGTCGGGGCCCCAGGGGCTGTCCGGGTCGGACTCGGCGAAGATCTTCTCGACGGGGTAGGCGAACTGTCCGAGCACCCGACCGCGACGGGTCTGCTGCGTGACGCGGACGAGCGCGCCGTGCGTCAGGTCCGGCACGGGGCCGTCCTGGAGCAGCGGGCCCTCGACCGCGCTGGTGACCATCGTGCCGCGGGCGCCGAAGGTGAGTGCCTCGACGGCCTGGTTCCGGCGCGGTCCGCGCTCCGCCGTGATCGTGTAGTTGTCCGGCAGCTGCAGGCTGCCGCGGTGGGTGCCGTCCGGGGCGGAGATCTCGATGGACGGCTGGATCACCGGCGGGCCTGCTACGGCGGGCCGGTCGCCCTCCTGCCCCCACCAGTAGCGGCAGTCGAGCGGGTCGACACGGATTTCCTCCGGGTCGACGGCCTTGCCGTCCCCGAGGGCGGGCGACGGGTAGACCGCCCCGTCCGGCTGGAGGAAGGGGCGGGTGCCGGTGAAGTCGACGGAGTGCACGCCGTCGGCGTCGACGTCCAGCTTCGCGGTGTAGAAGCGCGCGGGCTGGAGGAAGGAGCGGTCGTCGCTGATGAACACGTACTCGCCGGTGCACCGGTCGCGGTCGACGCCGGAGAGGCCGCCGACCGTGGTGCCCTGGAAGCCGAGCTTGTGGGGAACGATCTTCTCGCCAAGCAGGCGGGCCTGCACCGCGCGCCCCGACTCCGGCTCGGGGCCGCCGGGTTGGGGCGCGGCGGCCACCGCGGGGGCCAGCGTGGACGTCAGGAGCAGGGCCGCGGCGCAGGCGCGGCGGATCAGGGAGGCACTCATGCCGGTGATCATGGCCCGGCCCGGACCCGCCCCGCAGTCACCCACACGGGTATTCCTCCCGTCGCCTCCCCGCCACATGGACCAACAGTCGGATGATCGGCCCGGCCGCGATCCGCCGGACAGGCCCTGCCCCCGGCCGGCCCGCTCGGAGCGCGGACCATTGCATGGCTGGGGCCCGGTCCGGATCGCCGAGACGGCGAGCGCGCCCGCGTGCCGACTGCCATGCCCGGCCGCGTTGGTGGCAGGTACCGCGCTCCACGCGGGGCGCCGATACCTGGATGAACCGGAGACCGCGCCCTTGGACGGGGCTGGTGTTCAGACGGATGACCGTGTCCGCCGGCGACGGGGGCATCGCTGAGGCCGCTCGGCGGATCATGGCCGCGGCCTTCGCCGATCCTGCCCACGCCTACGAACGCGTCGGGGCGGGACGGGCGGGAGAACGCCAACTACTCCCACCCGTCCCGCCCCGACGCGTTCGTCCAGTGCTCCAACGGGCTCGCCTACGTCTTCGACTGCTGGCCCGGTTGCCGGTGACACCCGCCGCTGACGCGTGTGTCGACCGTATTCTGGGAGGCGACGGGAAGGCTGCTGGAGGACGGGAGCGTGCCTAAGCCGGTGTACTTCGACGGGAACTCGTCGGTGGGGCACACGAGCGCGTTCTGGGCCGGCTACAGCGGCCGGCCGTTCTACGGGCCCGGGGCGCAGTTGTTGCGGGCGGTCTGCGCGTGCGGCTGGACCGGCACCGAGTACCCGCTGGACTGGGACCGGATCGGTGACCGCTCCCAGTACGAGGACGAGACGGCCCGCACGGCCGCGGACAACTGCGTGAACAACTGGGACCGGCACATTCAGGAAGTCGAGGCGTCGACCGTCGCGTTGCCCGCGGAGGTCGGCGAGCTGCTGAGGAGCGAGGCGCTCGACCGGCTCGCGGGCGAGTCTCCCGCTGGAGCCCTCAAGGCCGCCCGGCGCCTGGAGTTCCTTGCCGGGGCGGTCGGCTACCACGCCGACGACACGGCGTACCGGTCGATGGAGGTCGAGGAACTCGGGACAGCCCTCGGTATCACCGCCGATCACGCTGGAGATGTTCTGGACCACTACCGGCACGGGTAGGTACCGCGGGCCTTCGTCCAATCGAGCCGTGACTCGCCACGATGGTCTGGGGCACTCATCTCACAGGCGGGGCTCCTCGCGGTGTGTCCAGTCGCGTGCGTCTTCCCACAGGTTGATGTGGTCCTGGGTGAGGCTGGAGTAGGACACTGAGCGGCGGCCTCGTTGGACCCGCTGCGCGAGCCAGTACCGGGCGAAGTCCGGCGGGACGACCAGGCACGCGCTGCGGGAGTTGTTGCAGAACGCGTGGACGAGGGCGATGTTGTCCGGGTGGTCTGCTCCGCCGTCTTGCAGGGCTTGGAGGTGGTCGAGCTGGGCGGCGCGCGGGTCGGGGCGACGGTGGGAGAGGTCCACCGGGCCGAGGCACCACGCGCACGTGCCGGCGTCCCGCTCGTAGATTCCGGCGAGGGAGTACGGGGCGCTCAGGCCGTTGCCGCGCTTCCTGCCTTCGCGGCGGGCAGCGCGGTCCCGCTCGGCCTCGGCGCGTTCTTCGGGTAGTGCCGCGAGTCCTTCAGCATGCGCTGCCTTGCGCTCCTCGTCGGTCATGGCGGCCGCGGCGGTGCGGCTCTCGACCCTGCGGTCCAAGATCTGCTGAATGAGTTCCCTGCGCTCCGCGCGCTCCACCGGCGTCCCGCTTTCCAGGTGGCGCTTGGCCAACCGGTACAGACGGAGCATTAGCTGCTCGCGCAGGGTCAGCTGTAGCACCGCGCCGACGGGCACGCGCTGGCCGCGCCGCCGGTAGCGGACTTCCAGCGCGTACCGCAGCTCGGCCGGCAGCTTCCGCTCGGGCACGCCCATGGTGCGCTCGGCGGCCGGGCGCGGGGCCGGAGGTTCGTCGGTGTCGGAGATCGGGTGGGCGGTGACCCGGAACCGGCCGAATCGTGTGCCGGCCGGGGGCCGCGCTTCCTTGGACTTCGGGGGCTCGCTCATTCGGCAAGCCTACGAGGAACCCCCGCCTGGCGGGCTGTTCCTGGACGTGGTGCGGACGGCGCTGAGGTGCATCGTTCCTGCGGTGAATCCGCTCGCCCGGCGGAGTGAGGTCCCCTCCGCGGGGACTGCTCCGGGGGCGGCCGGGGCGGTATCACCGGGCGGTGATCAAGAACCTTTCTCGCGGCCTCGCCGCTACTGCCCTGGCCTTCGCGGTCCTGGCTCCCGTCTCTCCCGCGCACGCCGACGAGTACACCCTCACGGAGGCCATCACCTCCCTGCCGATCGCCGAGGAGATCCGCGCCGGCTACAAGCGCGAGCTCTACCCTCACTGGAAGGACGACGACAAGAACGGCTGCTCGGCGCGCAACGATGTGTTGATCGCCGAGGCGATCGAGGCCCCGACCGTGGGTGCCGGCTGCACCATCACCGGAGGCGTCTGGCACTCCTACTACGACGACGTCCTCGTTCAGGGCCCGGCCGGGGTCGACATCGACCATTTCGTCCCGCTTGGGGAAATTCACGACTCCGGTGGCTACGGCTGGACGACGGAGCGGCGCCGCCGGTATGCCAACGACCTCGGGTCGGACGTGACTCTCGTGGGAGTCACTGCCCGCTCCAACAGGCAGAAGAGTGACCAGGACCCGTCGAGCTGGATGCCTATCCCGGCCGTGCACTGCCGGTACATCGGTGAGTGGGTGGCCACCAAGCACCGCTGGGCGCTGGCCGTGGACCAGGCCGAGCGCGAGGCGCTGCTGCGGTACGCGGCCGACTGCCCGAACGCGACGCTGGCCTTCGACCGGGCGTGAGCAACGACTAGCTCTCCCCCTCCCCCGACGCGGGCCGCCATCATCCGGGACGCGTTGGTCAATTCGGGGGCCAGTTCCTCTCTGCCCCGCTGGGCATCGGCCCGGTGGGGCAGAGTTCTGCGAACTGCGATACCGGCACGAGTGCCAGCAGCCCCGGTGACCAGGCCGGCTTGCCTTGCACCGGGAACAGGTCCGTGAACTCGCTGGAGGGCGGGGCTGCGGCGTTCCGCTGTGCAGCGCGTGCGCCGAGTGCGACTTCGCGCTCCGGCGAATGGCGTAAGCGTCGCTGGGACGGACTCGCCATGATCAATAACCTGGCGCCGGCGCGTGACCTCGCGTCTGTCGGACAGAGAAGGCGAGCGACCCCAGTGGAACTCCCGATGTTGCAGCGTATGGCCTGGCTCACCGCGGCGGCCACGCTGCTGACGGTGCTCGCCGCCGCCCCGGCCGGTGCGGACGGCGCATGGCAGAAGGTCGGCGGAGACGCCCGCAGCGGTGTCAGCGGCATCGCGTTCGAAGGCCGTACCGCAGACGGCGCGGGGGTGGACGTGCTGGTTGTGCACGACAACAAGCGGTCCGGACAGCCGCGTCTGTCCCGGATCACCCACAGGGAGGGCACCGACGGAATCTCCCCGATTACATGGGACGGACCGGAACCCGTCGACCTGGAGGCCATCGAAGCCATCCCCGGTATGCCGGGGGAGTATCTGGCGCTCACCGGCCGTGGCATCGTCTACCGCCTGAAGGTCACCGGCGCCACGGCGACGGTCGTCGACTACTCGCCGCTGCCGGCGATCGGCGAGGGTGACGACTTCGAGAGCTTCGCGCTCGTCGCCCAGAACGGGCGACTCGCCGCGCTGTGGGCGGACCGCGGAGCGGGCGCGGACCGTCCCGCCACCTTGTACGCGGCGCCCCTGACGTTCGCCGCATGGGGGCAGCCGCTGTTCGGCCCCGTGACACGCCGCGCCTACCGGACGCCGTACCCCACCGGAGACGGCACACGGCACATCTCCGACATCGCGGTGACCGACTCCGGCCGGATCATCACGAGTTCGGCGTCGGACGCCGGTGACGACGGCCCGTTCGACTCCGCGGTGAGCGACGCGGGCCGGGTGACCGTGTCGGCAGCGGGCCGGGTACGGGTCACGCTCGCGGCCTCCCCTACCGTGCTCGGGACGTTCCCGCAGTACAAGATCGAAGGCGTGGAGTGTCTGCCCGGTTCCGCCGACGCCCTCCTGGGCACCGACGACGAGAACCTCGGCGGGTACGTGCGGACCATGCCGTTCTGCGCAGCCTGACCCGGTCGCCGTACGCAACCCGGCACCGCCCCGCCAGACCGACGCCCAGCGGGGCAGAGAGGAACTGGCCCCCGAATTGACCAACAGCGTCCCGAGTCCTGCGCGGGGGGAGAGCTGACTACCTGCGGGCCTGTTGCCAGACCCTGCCGGTAGCGTCGAAGGCGAAGGCGAGGACCGGCTGGCGGTGTCATTCGAGGGGGTCGACCAGCGCTGCGCGCGACGGGTCCGGCGGGAAGGGGCGCCCGTAGTACCGGGTGTCGCGGACGATGCGGCCTGTCTCGTCCAGCTCAAGGACGAGCACAACGTGCCAGACGTCGCCGGCGTAGTCGTTGATGCCCTCCATCACCCACACCCGGCCGGCGCCGGTCACCCGGCGCACGGTGATCGCCGGCGGGACAGGGTAGGTCTCCTGCATCCGGCGCATCGCCTCGCGGCCGCGGATCCGCTCCCTGGACTGCGGCATCTCCATGACGTAGTCGGGCGAGCGGATGGCGTACTCCGCCGCGGCCGAGAGTCCCTCGGGGCCCTGCGAGAACAACCGGTCCACGGCCGTCCGCATCGCCTCGGCGTCGCTGTGCACCACCGCCCGGTGCAGGAGCTCCCGAAGCTCCGCCAGTCCGGACTCGGACCAGAGTGTCATCGCGCCTCTCCTCCCTCGGCGGCCGAACCGGACGGCCCCGACGCCGAGCATGCCTGCCCACCCGGGAGGCTGGCGGGCGCGCCCTTCATCCGGACGGCCCCGCCCCGCCGCCCGACAACGCACCCAGATCCCTGACTGCCCGTGACCTTGCGGTATCACCGCGCCCAGTCGAGCCCCATCTCGGCGAGCGCGTGGAGCTGGGCGGTGTCGAGTTGGTCGCGGCGGGCTTTCTGGTTGGCGATCCAGACGCCGGTGCGGTGCTGGGTGCCGTCGGGGAGGGTTTCGGTGTGCGCGCGGCCGACTACGGTCGTGCCCTCTCTCGCGACGTACTGCGAGAAGGCCTCCAGGCCCTTCTGGAAGACCGTCGCAGCCCGGGCTGACGTGGGCTTCGTACTTGCCTTCGTGGTGGTCTTCCGTGCCCGTGCGGCGGGTTTCACTCCGAGCTTGCCGAGCCCGTGCCTGCTGTTCGGCGTTGAGCCGGCTGAAGTCGCGTCGTTGGGTGGTGAGCCAGCGTCCGATGTCTTCGCCGTGGTGGTGACCCCGGGGACGATGTCGGTGAGGCTTGGAGCACCCCGGTCTCGCACCGTGTTGGACGTTCCGTCTCGAGTACGTCGTCAGTTTCGGGGATGCCGGGCGCACTCGGGTGGCTTACGACGTGGTCGGCGATTGATGTCGGCGCGTCCAGGTCTGTGGTGGGAGGCCAGCGATGATGCGCGGTAGCCGTGCTCGGGTGGACAGGCACCCCGGTTCACCTCCCGCAGTGCAACTCACTCATTCAGGCGGATTACATGACAACCTGGCAGGGAATGCCTGATCGCAGTTTTGTCCGCGGTACCCGGCTCGCGAGACGTGCCGAGCGAGGCAGCGGGCATCGGATGCGAAGGAGCGAGTCGATGGCTGTTCAAGGAACGGTGAAGTCGTTCAGCGCCGAGAAGGGCTTCGGATACATCACACCTGACAACGGAGGGGCAGACGTCTTCGTGCACTACAGCGAGATCCAGAGCGACGGCTACCGAACCCTGGAAGAGAACCAGAGGGTCGAGTTCGAGATCGGCCAAGGGCAAAAGGGGCCGCAGGCTCAGACGGTAAGGCCTCTATGACACACAGCGACGTAGCATCACAGCTGTTCTGATGCCCCTCGTCCCGGCAGCTTTGGGTGCCCTTGGATTGATGCGCTCCGACGGCGTCGTTGGCGATTGAGGGCGTCGGGCGTGACGTGGCGACGGTCGCACGGGTTCTTCGACTGTGACCAAGAACTGGGCCCGTGCGGCCTTGTCGCATCCTGTCTTCACCGGCGTCTCCCGTGCACATCTCGGCGTCTTGATCGAGGAGCTGGCCGTGCCTTGGTCGGCTCGCCAGGAGTCCGCGCTGCTTGAGCGGCGTGGCGGAGCGCGCCGCCGGGCGCCCGGAGCCGGTCCCAGGCGGGAGCTGGTGTTCACCGACCGAGTGCTGGTCACCCTCGTGCACCTGCGCACCCAGCTGCCTCATGCCGCTCTCGCGGAGCTGTACGGGGTGGGCCGCTCCACCCTCACCGAGGCCATCGGTGAGATCCGTCCGCTGCTGGCCGAGCGCGGCTGCGCCATCCCAGACCGGCCGGGTCTGCGGCTGCGCACACTGGCGGACGTTTTCGCGTACGCCGACGCCGAGGGCGTCGTCTTACGGATCGACGGCACCGAGACCCAGGTTCGCCGGCCGGCCGCACACCGGCTCGGACGGCGGGCGTTCGTGTCCGGCAAGCGCAAGCAGAACACCATCAAGACCACCACGATCAGTGACGGCCAGGGCCGCACCCTGTTCTCCGGTGCCGACCGACCCGGCCGCATGCACGACCAGACGGCGATGCGCACGGAGGGCATCGCCGAGCAGTTCCGCCTCCACGCCAACGTGAAGGCCGAGGTCGACGAGGGCTACAGGGGCCTGGCCAACGAACTCCCTGACCAGGTCAGCGCCCCGCCGAGGAAACCGAGGGACGACGCCCCGCTCGGCGAGCGGTACGTCTGGCGGGAGATGCGCTGCCGCCAGTCGTCCCTCCGGATCTGCGTGGAACACGCGAATGCCGAGCACCGGAAGTGGCGCCAGCTCCAGCGGTATACCGGCCGCCGTGAGACCTATGCCGAGACCCACCGGGCCATCGCAGGGTTGGTCTCCGACCGCGCAGCCCGCCGGGCCACGCTCCGCAAGCCCAGCACCGAACTGGCACTCGCCCGGTCGGTGACATCCTGATCACCCATCAGCCGAACCGTCAGTCCAGCACGCCCCGACCTCAATCGCCGACCACGTCGTTAGTCGGCTGGTGTGAATGAGGATGTGGCGTTGCATTCGCGGCAGGGGACGGTGCGGGGTTGCTGGAGTGCGTCGAGGGCTTGGTCGAGGTCGATGGGGGTGGCGCCGGGCTGGCAGCCGATGATGTGGATGAGGCGTGCGCCGGGGCGGTGGGGCAGGTTCTGTATCGTCCAGGCCTGACGGGCCCTTCCGCGGCCTGCAGGGGCTGCGGGCCGGGTCGGTACGCTGCTGTAGTCGCCGCCTTCGATGGGGCGGACGTGGCCGGAGTCCAGCCACACGGTGTGTTCCACGGGTTCTGGGCCGCCGCTGCTTGCGGCTGTCCAGATGGTGATGGCGACGCGGTACTGCCAGCCGTCGGGTACGCGGCGCCGTTCATAGAGTGAGGCCCGAAGTTCCTGGCCGTCGGGCAGGACCACGATCACCCGGGCATTGCCTGCGGGCATCGAATCCCTCCTCACCCCTGGTCAGCATCCTATTCGGTGGTAGTCGTTAGCCTGTTGGTATGCCGGAGCTTGTCATCCCGGGCCGCACGGGCGGTCTGATCACTCTGGGCGCCGCGGACACTCTGTGGGCCGGCTTGACGGCCGACAGTGCTGTGCCGACGGCTTCTGGAGCGTTCACCGGCTTTCCTGCCGATGCCCGGGTGGGGTACGTCCTTCTCGGCGGCCGTGTGGTGGCGACGGTGAAGACCGGCGGCCGGTGGAGTGTTCCGGAGACCGAGGTGCGCCGGGCGGCCGCGGAACTGAACGCGGTGGAGATGGACCGCCAGGACCTGCTCCGCATCGGCCCGTTCCGCCACTTGCCGCGGCAGGAGGAGCACATCGAGGGCACATCGCTGCGATGGCGCCGGCGCATCACTCAAGAACTGCGGGGGCTGGGCGGTCCCGAGCGGGCGGGACGGTGCGAAGGGGGGCAGTCGTGTCATCTGGCGGGGATCGATTGGCGGCGGATGCTCGTGGAGCAGACCCGTGACCGCACAGCGCGGACGTGGTGGCTGCCGCGCTGCTGGACGGAGCCGAGCACAGCGAAGCACGGTGGCTGCAAGCCGCCCAGGCCCGCCAGGCCAGTTCAGCCGTCCCCGGGCCGCCCTCCCCGCACCGGCAGGCCCGAGCCGCCGACAACCGACAGACGACCAGCCCCGACTGCCCAACCACTCCACTGCGCACGTACACCGGGGAGTTGGAAGGTCACCTGTACTCGGTGCTCAGCAGGAAGCCCGGTATCTCCGGCAAGGTAGCCGGGTGGACGTGTGCCGTCTGCCGCACCGCGCCCGCTGCCGTACTGGACCACTGCCACGAACACGGCTACGTCCGCGGCCCGGTCTGCCAGTCCTGCAACACCCTAGACCGCCCTGACCACCTGTACAGCAATGACGTCCGCGTCGCCGACCGCTACACACGACTCTTCGACACCCACACCGTCGACTGGCTGCGCCACTGGCACCGCTGCCCCGGCTGCCGCGCCCGCACCACCCTGCCCCTGCCACACCTCGCCGCATGGACCGCCCACACCGCCTGCCGCCCCCTGCGCCCGACCCACCGTGGTTCCCGCGGCCGCACACCCTGCGGTGTGCTGCGCGTGTCCTGGACGGGAAGCCAGAACACACCCCGTTCCTGCCTGCTCACCGTCACCGTCGACTTCTGCCCCTCCGGCGAGCACCGTGTCCTGGCGCAAGTCGGCTACCGCGAAGCCGCCGAGCGATTTGGCGCCTGGCTGGCCGAGACCGCTCCCGACGTGGCCGCTGCGGCCGGACCCGACCGCCTCGACGGCCTCCCCACCCAGTCACGGCCAGTCACCGCCGACACCAGCGGCGAGGGCCTGGCACTGTTCTGAGCACGACCTCCTGAGAGGGCTCGAGCCCTACCGCACCCCGTCGAAGCCGAGTTCGGCGTAGTGCCTCTCCGGCTCCACGGCGACACGGGGGTGTTGTCACAGGAATTGTGCTGACGGGGGCAGGACCTGGGTGACGCGCCACAGGCATCGGGGCAGGTCGCCTTCCTCGAAGGGGTGAACCTCCTCCAGCCTCCAGCCGTCGGCGAGCGCGTCGACCAGGTAGCGGGGGAAGAAGTGCACGGCGAACCCGCCGCGCTCGTAGATGTCGTCGCCGTGGGCTATGCCGGTGCCGTAGTGGGCGTCGCCGGTGTGCCGGACGGTGTAGACGAGCGTCCCGCCCGGCCGCAGCACCCGGCGCACCTCGTTCACCAATCTGAGGATCTCCTGGGTGGACAGGGCCATGCACAGCAGCATGTGCGCGAAGACCGCGTCCACACAGTCGTCCGGGAGCGGGAGGGGCTGACGCACATCGTGGACGGCTGTGGTGACCCGCTCGGCGACGCCCTGCTCCCGGGCGGCCTTCTCCAACTGCTCCAAGCCGGTCGCACTGAAGTCGGTGGCCAGGACGGTGAATCCCGCACCGGCGAAGTGGAGAGCGTCGCCGCCGTGGCCGGCGCCGAGTTCCACTACGTCCTTCGCCCCAGCCGCCCGGAAGACCGCCGAGGCGTGGAGCGCGGGGGCGGAGGGCCCTCCGCCGTACATGCCGGGATAGGCGCTATAGGTGCCCTGCCAGTGGCGCCACTGCGCATCCGCCAGATCCTGCTCGCTGTCCTTCACGGACCGTGTTTCCCTTCGTGTCCCGGGCCGGTTCCGGTGTCACCGCCGGCCTGGCCGGGGGTGCCGGTCAGGGCCTGCCACAGCTGCCCTGAGCTGGGGAGACCGCAGAGGCCGTCCGGTGTCCGGTATACCCGGCACGCAAGCCCCGCCGGATGGCCGGGCTCGGCGAACGGATCGCGCCCGTCGATGAGGAAGGTCGGAGAACCGGTGAAGCCGGTCCTCTCCGCCTGATCCTGGCCGGTGATCACGCGCGTGGTGACCTCGATGCCGTCCAGACCGAGATCGGCGAGCACTTGGCGCACCCGGGCGGCGGCGGGCGCGGCGTGGGGACAGTCCGGTACGACCAGGACCTCGACGTTCATGTCTTCAGGATCGCTCACATCGGGCCCGGCGGGCGCCGTCTACTGCCGGGCCAGGGCTTCCACCGTCTCGTCAGGGGTGTCGCGCAGGCCCAAGGGCACGTCCTCGACTTGGTAGAGGGCCTGGTCGACGAGTCCGGCAACGTGGTGGTCGTAGAGGGCGTACGGGTAGGCAGACGGTCGGGTGCTGGATGGAGCGAGCGAGGGCGACCAGGCCCCCATCACTGGCGAGCCGCTGCCCGTTGTCAAGGAGGCGGGCGACGAGATGTTCGCCGGCGCGCCGAACAGCACCGGAGCCCTGCGTGTGCGGGTCGAGCGGGACCCTTCCGAGTCGGCCATCGCCCGAATCGTGGCGATGGTCGCCGAGGCGTCCGAGACGAGTGATCAGCCCCGCCCGCAGTCCACTCCATGTCGACGGGCCGTACACGAATCGGGTCAGCCGCCTGCCGGCAGGGGATGGGGGGTGCCGAGGTAGGGGAAGGCGGGCAGCAGGTCGGTGTGCGCGGCGATATGGTCGGTGGTGATCTTCCCGTTGGAGAGCATGGACAGGCGGGCAGAGGTGACGTCGTCGGTCAGGGTGCGGCCGTTGGGGTAGGCGGCGGGCCTGGCGCGGTCGTAGCGCAGGATGTCCGGCAGAACGGTGCGCAGGGCCTGCTCGGCGGCGCGGGGCTCGTAGTTGCCGAAGTGCTGGAGCGCCGCGGTCCATGGCTCGCGGTAGGTGTCCCAGTCCTTCGCGGGTTCGCCTGCGTTGTAGGTGTCCTTGGCGTCCTCGGCGTTGAAGTACGCGGTCAGGGACGGGTGGGCGCCGCGGTCGACGGACTTGAGCTGTCCGTCCTGGTGCAGGCTCACTCGCGCCCACACCCCGATTGTCGGGTCGGCGGCGAGCTCGGCGTTCGGCATCTCCAGCACGATGCCGAGGACGTTCTTGTCGGCGCCCCAGTCGACGCCGGTCCACTGGAACTCCTTGACGATGCCGTCCAGGTCGGCGAAGAACGGGTCGCTGCGCGGCCCGGCGGAGAACCGGTAGGGGCCGGCTTCGACCACGGCCGGCTCTGGGCCGGAGCCGACCGGCGCGTCGGTGAAGATCTCATAGCCGACGGCCTCGTGGGCGCGGGCCTGTGTACCGGTCGCCCGGTACATGGTGGCGGTCTGGCTTCCGTCACGGGGCGGGGAGAAGACGAGGCTGAACGCCACGTCGGCCTGTTGGTCGCCGTCGGTGTCGACGTTGATCCGGTACACGGCGTCCGGATGGAAGGCCGCGCCCTCGGCTGGCGCGATCGGATGAACGTTCATGATCAGGACGGTGCGGTCGCCGGGGAGGTGAACGCGAAGAGATCCGTCAGATCGAGCCGGGCGTCGTCCATGGGGGAGCGCAGATTCGGTCCGCTGAGGTGGTGAGACATGACCTCAACATCCACCGCGCACCCGTGCGCGACGCGGCGGCGAGCCGACACGCCTCCAGGAGTCACCCATCCGGCCACAGCGGCCCTGCCGATCAGATCAGCCCGGAGACGGTGCGGCGGCCGGTGGTGCGTTCGGGGTCGTGGACGAAGAAGACGCCGACCAGGGGGACGTCACGCATCCCGTCGGGGGTGTCGATGCGCACGCCACCGGCACCGTCGAGGTGCAGAATGTGGCCGCTGACGCTGCGCAGGGTTTCGCCGCCCTCCCCGTTCCGGGAGATGACACCGGAGGTGAGGGGCCGGTCGGCTTGGGCCTGTTGGCCCAGGGCGCTGCGCACGAGGAGGCGACCGGAGGTGTCCCAGGTGGCGGGACTGGTCCAGGTGCAGCGGCTGACGGTGTCGGAGAAGATCTGGCGGCGCCCGCTGCCGTCCTGGGCGTCACCGATCCAGATCAGTCGCATCTGCCCGGGCAGCGTGCTGGTCGACTCGAACATGCCGCCACCATCGCACGTCCCTCGGGCCGTGGGCCGCTCACGCGCCGGACTCGCCGGGCCTGGGTCCCGGCTGGAAGGACCGGACCCCGCAGATCGCGAAGTACCTGCAGGCCACCGTCCATGCCGGACCCGAGTATGTCAAACCTGCTCTCTGGGCGGCCAAGAGCGTCGAGGCCACCTTGGGCATTCTCGCCCTGGTCGCGCTGCTCCGGAAGAACGCGATGCTGCTGATCTGCGTCATCGCGGGGTGGATGGCACAGTTCACCTTCTTCGCGGCCATGGATGTATGGGCGGCCGACCGCGGCGAGCTGCAGGAGCACACCGTCTACTTCGTGGTGTTCACCCAGCTGCTGGCGACGGTCCTCGTCATCGCGCTCGCGGCGAGGGTGAGGCAGTGGCTCCAGCGGTCCACCTCGCTCACCTCGCTGTCCGCCCCCGGCGCCGTGCAGACGGAGCCGGGGGTCCGCTCTCCCGCGGCGGGAGGACCTTCGGTGTAGGCGGCCCGCCGCCGCCGGCGCGCAGGAGGCCCTCGGAAGGCAGCCGTGCGTGCCCGGGCTGAAGAAGGGCGGCCGACGTGCGCTCACCGAGGCACCGGCCGCCGACCAGCTTCCCCTGCCTCAATTCGGCGGGGGAAGCCGGCATCAAGGTCACCGAGGCCCGGTGTCCTGGGAGGCGGGGAAGGTGTCACCGTTCTGACGCTTTGGCCCTGTTCGCCCCGCCCCAGAGCGAACCTGGGTTCGCCCGGTTCGGGTACAGCGCAAGCATCGCCTCGTACAGTTCGGTCGCCGTTTGGGTCTCGGCGTCCAGCCGGTTGAAGTCACCCAGGTACTTCTTGGTCTCGGCCAGGATCTTCGGGTCGTCGGGCAGATCGGGGTTCTTGTGGCCGGCGACGACGAAGGCAGGGTCGAGCGCGGCGAGCGCGTCAGTGGCGCGCATCCATTCCTCCCGCGACGCGGTGGTGGTCTCACCCAAGTACTGGTGGATGCCGTTGTAGGCGACGTCTCCGGCCACGACCAGCCGCAGGTCCGGCACCCACAGCGCGGTGCTGCCCTCGCAGTCGGTGAAGCCGGTTTCGACCGCCCGCAGCGGGTGCCCTTCGAGCGTGAACGTGTCGCCGTCCAGGACCTCCGGGAAGACCTGCGGCTGCGGGACCTGGCCCGGAAAGCGCGAGGTCCAGAAGGTGTCGATGTAGGGCGGTGTGCCTTCGAACTTCGCCTTGGCTACCGCTGCGGCGGTCGAGACCGCCTTGACCTGGGGGAATGCCTCGATGAGCTGCTTCACGCCGAAGCCGTGGTCGCCATGGCCGTGCGTGATGTAGACATAGGCCAGGTTGCGGTCTTGCGTCTTCACCCAGTCGACGAGCTGCTGATTCTGTTCGACGGTGAGGAACGTGTCGACCAGCACGGCGTCGCGCTCGCCGAAGATCAACGTCGCAGTGTTGACCACCCACTGGAGCTCTTCCGTGCCGGGCGGCAGGTCGCGGGTCAGGCCCGACCGGCGCACACACAAGGTGTCGTACTGCAGCGCTGACGCGGTTTGCGGCATGGCGCGGTTTCCTTCCACACTCGTGGAGACTCAGGCTGACGCCCTGACTTCGTCGGTTCCCCGAGGTTGTTCGGCTGCTGGCCACGACCCCGACCCCTATCGGAGCAGTGGGCCAACTGGCGACTGGATTCCCCGAAAGCCATCCTGCGCGCCCGCATCCGATCCGCAACATGGCCGCGCGCCCGACTCTGTACACCCGTCCCTTCCTCCCCACGCCTCCCGCTGTGTGGAACAGGGCCGAAACGGAACTCGGCCGGTGGGCCGAACGGGTGAGCGGCAGCGGATCCCGGATCTGCTGCCCCGGCCGGCCTTCCCTCACACTTGCGAACCGCTCTGAAGACGGACCCGCTCGCATGCCGTTCGAGTCACCGCACGCGACCGCCGTCCCCATGGGGAAACGTGACCGCGAGGGTGGCGAATTGCGTACGCTCAAGCACTCGGAAGTGGGGAATTGCAGCGTGACCGCTGACAATCGCCGTCTGTCGTATTTGTGGCCGTCGCGGTGCCGTCGGCGAGGGCCTTCTCGACAACTGGCCGCCCGACCTCGAAGGCATCGGCGACCGGCAGGACTTGAGCGCCGGGGTGCTCGGCGAGCCAGTCCTTGGCGGCGTCGGCGCTGGTGAAGAAGTGGACCTGATTGCAGAAGGAGACGCGGACCGAGGCCGGAGCGTCGGGGGTGACCAGGGAGACGACGGCCGTGGCCGGTTCCACGTGCGTGGGTCCGTCCGGGGTCACGGTCAGGCGGACCGGCTCCCCGGTGGCCCAGCAGGGGGAAGTCACCTGGGCGGTGTGGCCGATAATGGCCGGGAAGACCAGGGTGTCCAGCGCGCACCAGGTGTACAGGGTGCGACCGCCGGTCTCGTAGCGGTGCGGGGTGGGGTTCTGGGTGAGGCCGTTCCCGATGATGCGGCCGTCGGTGTCGTACTCGGTGTCGGGCATGTCGGCGAGCGCCTGACGGATCTCGTCCGCGGTGCGGCCGGCCCGGTCGGCGAGCTGGTCGACTGCGACCGGCTCACCGGCCGCCAGCAGGGTCAGCAGCGGGTGCAGCAGCCAGAGCTTCACGCCCGGGGCGCGGTTGACCGTGTCGGTGAAGCGGGCGGCCATCTTCTGGGTGTCGGTGTCCACGGCGGGTCATCCCTTCCATGCGTGGATGGGTCCGATGCCGCCGACTGTAGGGTCTGCCCCCGGGGTGAGGGTCAAGCCCGCAGGCCACAGCCCCGGGGATCACCGGCCCAGCACAGTTCGCCCTCCGCCAAGTCCGCCTGGTGCTCGGCCTCGAACTTCTCGATCCGGTCCAGGATCTGCTGCTGGGTGGCGATGCGTTGCAGCAGCCGCTCCCGGGAGCGGTGCAGCAGCTCGGCCAGGTGCGAGCCGGCCAGCCCGTTGGGGGGCCGCCCAGACACACGGCGGTCAGGGCGCGGATCTCGGCCACGGTCAGCCCGAGCCCGCGCAGCTCGCCGATGAAGTGCACGCACCACAGGGCCTCGGCGTCGTACAGGCGGTAATTCGAGGGGCTGCGGCCGAGAGTGTAGATCAGCCCGAGGTCGGTGTACTCGCGCAGGGCTTTGACCGGTACGCCGGTGCGGCGGGACAGCTCCCCGACCGTCATCGCGGGCCTACGACCCACGGGCCGGCTCGTCTCCACGAGCGCCTCCGTTCCGTTGCCGTCGGCTCAGCCCGCGCAGCAGGAGAGCTTGGCGACGTCCGCCGTGAAGGTCTGCGCGGCGAGCTTGAGGGCTTCGGCCATGGTCAGGTACGGGACCCAGGCATGGGCGAGCTGGGCGACGGTCATCCCGGCGGTGATCGCATAGGTGGCGGCGGTGATGATCTCCCCGGCGCCGTCGGCGATCACGTGGACGCCGAGCACGCGCCCGGTGTCGGCGTCGGCGACGAGCTTGACCAGGCCCCGAGTGTCGCGGTTGGCCAGCGCCCGGGGTACGTACTGAAGCGGCAGAGTGCGGTAGTCGCAGCGGATCCCGGCCTCGGCCACCTGGGCGTCGGTCATGCCGACGGCGGCGATGGCCGGGCTGGTGAAAGTGACCCGGGGCAGCGCGGTGTAATCCAGAGTGCGGCCTGCCCCGGCGAGGGCGTTGTCGGCGGCCAGGCTTCCCTGGGCGGCGGCCACATACACGAACTGAGGCCCTCCGGCGACGTCACCCGCGGCCCAGATCCGCTCGTTGGAGGTGCGCAGGTAGTCGTCCACGACGACTTCGCCACGCGCCCCGGTCTTCACTCCCACCGTGTCAAGGTTCAGCCCCGCCGTGACGGGGCGGCGACCGGTGGCGATCAGCAGTTGCTCGGCCCGCAGCTCGGCGGGAGCCCCGCCGCTGACGGTGAGGGTGTAGCCGGGCTCGTCACGCCGGACGGCGGCGAGGGCCGCACCGGTGTGCACGGCGATGCCCTCGCCGGTGAAGACCTCCTCGAACGCGGCGGAGACTTCGGGCTCCTCGAACGGGGCGAGCCGGTCCAATGCTTCGACGACGCTCACGCGGGTGCCGAGGCGGGCGAAGAGCTGGGCCAGCTCCAGGCCGACCGCGTTCCCCCCGACTACCACCATCGACTCCGGCAGCACATCGAGCTCCATTGCCGTGGTGGAGGTCAGGTAGCCCGCATCCTCCAGGCCCGGCACGGGCGGCGCCCATGGGGCCGAGCCGGTCGCGATCAGGTAGTGCGCGGCCTCGATGCGGCTGTTGCCGCCGTCGTTCAGGGCGACGTCCAGGGCCGGGGCATCGGTGGTCCCGGTGAAGGCGGCGGTGCCGTGCACGATCTCCCAGCCGTACCCGTCGGCGAGGTCGGTGTACTTCTCCGCCCGCAGCTGGGCGACCAGAGCGTCCTTCCCGCCGATCAGGTCCGGGAAGCCGACCGGGACCTCGGCCGCAGTCAGGCCGGGGAAGCGTCCAGCCGCCAGCGCACCGTGGCGGGCCTCGGCGGCGGCCAGCAGCGCCTTGGACGGCACGCAGCCCACGTTCACGCAGGTACCACCAGCGGTGCCGCGCTCGACCATCACCACGCGCTTGCCCTGATTGGTGGCGGCGATGGCGGCGGCGAACGCCGCAGAGCCGGAGCCGATGACCGCCAGATCGAAGCCGGATTTCGCCGTGTTCACGATGCGGTCTCCTCGTACGGAGCCCAGGGTTCCGGGCCAGCTGCTATGCGCCTTGCCGAATGGCTCGATATCAGCATACTATTCGGATAGGCAAATAGTTCCAGTCGTGGAGGCCGCCCGTATGCCCCAGAGCCTTGCCGCACCGACGTCCCTCGAGGACGAGGTCCCCTGCACCCATCTGGACACGGTGGCGCGGTTCTTCCGCGCCCTCGCGGACCCGACCCGGCTCAAGCTGCTGGAGTTCATCCTGCGCGGCGAGCGCACCTCCGCCGAATGCGTCGAGCGCGCCGGGATCTCCCAGCCGCGGGTCTCGGTCCACCTCTCCTGCCTCGTGGACTGCGGCTATGTCACCGCCGAGCGCGACGGGCGAAAGCTGCGCTACTCCGTCGGTGACCCGCGCGTGGCCGACCTGGTCGTACTGGCCCGATCCCTGGCCGCCGACAACGCCACCGCCCTGACCTGTTGCACCCGCATCCCCGACAGCCAGGACTGAGAGCTGCAAGGAGAGTCCCGCCCGTGCCTGCCACCCACCGGCCCCCCGGCCGTAACAACGAGCCCTCCGGTGCCGGCACGGCCGCAGCCGGGCTCGGCATCGCCCTGCTGATGATCGCCTGCTGCGCCCTGCCCGTGCTGATCGCCGGTGGCGTTCTCGCCGGAATCGGCGGCGCCCTGGGAAACCCCTGGCTGATCGCCGCTGTCGTCGTACTGGTGGCCGCCGGGATCACCGCGATCGTGCGCCGCCGCCGCTCCGGCCGCGACGCCTGCTGCCCGCCCACCGAGGCGGACAACCACCGCACCGACCGGGACCACCAGCGCGACGTGGCAGACGAGGAGGGCCCTCGCTTCTGATGACGACATCCCCGCCCCGCCGCCCCGCTGCCCTTGCCCCGCCGGGGCGCGTCGCCGAAGACACGGCCTGAACCCGGACGCACGAGAGCCGTACCGGTGGCACGGGGGAACGCCACCGGGACGGCACCACTCAGCGTAGAGACACCAGGGGGACACGGTGGGAAAATCGAGGTGCCGCGGGGGACGGTTTCTCCTGGAGGTCGCCATGGACGTACTGGTGTTGATCGGACGCGTTCTCTTTGCGCTGATCTTCCTCGGCTCAGCAGTCGCACACCTCACCAAGACCCAGGCCATGGGGGCCTACGCCGCCTCCAGAGGCGTACCGGCCGCCGTCCCGGCAACGATCACCAGCGGCCTGGTGATCCTCGCCGGAGGACTGAGCATCGCCCTCGGCATCTGGGCGGACCTCGGCGCTCTTCTCCTCGCCGCCTTCGCCTTCACTGCCGCCGTCCTGATGCACGGGTTCTGGCGGGAGGAAGACCCACAGGCGCGGCAGACGGAGCAGACCCACTTCCTGAAGGACACCGCCCTGGGCGGTGCCGCACTGATGCTGATCGCGTTCTTCTCGTACGTCGGCGACGACCTCGGCCTGACGATCACGGGCCCGCTCTTCGACATCAGCTGAACCACAGCGGACGGTGCCGGAGCTGGTCGTGCCGGCTCCGGGGGCGCGAGGGAGGCGTGTTGGGCAGGTCGGCCTCGCCCGACGCCCGTGGGTGGGCGGTGGTCGGCGAGATGTGGAACCGCTCGGTGGCCCGCAGCAGCTGGCCGTTGTCACGGCGCAGCGGGCGGGCCGCAGCCTTCAGGGCCTGGGGCGGGGGCATTACCGTGGGGGCACGAGTGCCTTCCGGTCCGGCGTGGAGATTGGCATCAGCACCGGGCATGGAGGGCAGGCGGATCTCCTCCTGTCGAGTGGTCTGCGTCGCTGTACGGCGGTCCTGCTCCGTCTGTGGCCACGATGTCCTCCTCCCTGCCAGGAGCCATTCCATGACTCGCCGTTCCCGCAGCGGGCCGCTTACCCCGCTCTTCGCCTTCGGCGCCGTCCTGACGGCGGCCGGGGCGGCGATGTATGCGTTGCCGGGCCCCGGCCTGCCGCTGTTCGCCTCGGGGGCTCTCGTTCTCGCTGCGGTCGCCGCCGTGTGGCTTGCCGCCCGGCAGCCCTGAGCCGAGTGCGCCGACGGGTCCCACCACCGGCCCGGATGCCGCCCCCTGCTTCCGCAGCTCGGCATCCGGGCCGTGCCGGCTCCCCCGTGACCTGATCCTGCCCGTGCCGTGCCCGGCCGCGCATTGCCGGTGACCGGCAGTCTTGACGCCGCCCTGATGCCGATGGCGGCGCGCGCCTCGGCACGTGTCACCCTGGTCCCCGCGTCAAGGACGTGTCATGGAGTCGTCAGGATCGGGGGAGGGCCATGACCGATGGAGCTGTACCGGCGGAGTATGTGACGGGGTATGCCGAAATCCTGCTGGACGCCTGTGTCACGGGCCGTCGACTCACCCGTGCCGAGCTGGAGTCCCGCAGGGTGCAGGGCACGCGGGCGGCGGAGGCGGGCCTGGCGCTGCGCGGGCTCATCCGGGACCATCTGGGCGCGGCGCGGGAGATGCAGCCGCGGTTGCCGTCCGGGTCCATGGGCCCGCTGCTGGCCGCTGTCGAGCAGGCGGTGGACGCCTTCGCTGAGGGGTACGAGCGGGCGCAGCACCAGGCGGTGCGGCAGGAGGAGGCCGCGCGCCGGGAGTTCATCGACGACCTGCTGTACGGCGGCAGTGATCTGGGGCGGCTGGCGGAGCGGGCCGAGCGGTTCGGGCTGCGGCTGTCGCAGGCCCATGCGGTCGCGGTCGCCGAGGGCCCGGAGCCGTACGGTGACGGCTACCCGGTGGCCCGGGGGATCGAGGAGACCGTCCTGGCCCGGTTCGGCAACCGGCAACTCCTGCTGACCACGAAGGACGGGCGGCTGATCTGCGTCGCGCCGGGCGAGCAGCCGGATGTCCTGGCGTATTTCGCGAAGCGGGCGTACGCGGCCACCGGCGGGGGCCGGGTCGCCATAGGCCGCTCGCACCCGGGGGCCGGCGGGGTCGTCCACTCGTATGAGGAGGCCCTCAACGCCCTCGAACTGGCGGAGAGGATGGGTCTGGAGGGGCCGGTGCTGCACGCCGCCGACCTGCTGGTCTACCCGGTCCTGACCCGGGACCGGCAGGCCATGGCCGACCTGGTGGAAAGTGTGCTGGGCCCTCTCCGGAACGGCCGCGGGGGCGCCCAGCCCTTCATCGACACGCTCACCGCCTACTTCGACAGCGGCTGCGTGGCGACCGAGGCGGCCCGCCGCCTGTCGCTGAGTGTGCGGGCCCTGACCTACCGGCTGGAGCGGATCCACAAGCTGACCGGCGCCGACCCGGCTGATCCTGTGAATCGCTACACGCTCCAGACGGCGGTGATCGGCGCTCGTTTGCTGGGCTGGCCGGGCGAAGCCGGGGCCTGAGTACGGCCCTCAGTGCCGCCGCGGGAGCCGGGAGCGGGCACGCCACCGTCGGCGCAGCCACGCTCCGATCTCTCCCAGAGCGACCAGCAGAGCCGCGCTCGCGGCGCAGGTCACGGCGGACGCGGGCTGGTGTCGGACCTGTCCGCCGCACCACAGGAGCAGGGTGAGGGCGGCCCACCACAAGACGATCGATATGGCTTCGGTGGGCCGGTCATGACGGGCCACGGGCATGCTCCCTTTCCGGCACGGCCGGCTCTCATGCGAGGGCGAAGTAGCGCAGCCACAGGTAGAGGGCGGCGACGGCGATCGTGACGGCGGTGACGACGAGCCCGTACTTGGTGAACTGCCAGAAGGTGATCGGGGTCCGGTTGCGTTCGGCGATGCCGAGGACGACGACGTTGGCGGAGGCGCCGATGGCGGTGGCGTTGCCGCCGAGGTCGGCGCCGAGGGCCAGGGCCCACCACATGACGTGGTCGGGATCACCGCCCATGTCGGTGACCAGCTCGCTGGTGACGGGCGCCATGGTGGCGACGTAGGGGATGTTGTCGACTATCCCGGAGAGCACGGCGGAACCGCCCAGCAGGAGCATGGAGCCGCCGAGTTCGGCGCCCCCGATCGCGTCCGCGAGGGAGCCGGCGAGTTCGCCGATGACACCGGTCTCAATGAGGGCACCGACCATGACGAACAGGCCCGCGAAGAACGCGAGCGTGGGCCACTCCACTTCGCCGAGCACCTCGCCCGTCTCGACCTTGGAGACCGCGACGAGCAGGCCGGCGCCGAGGAGGGCGACGACGCTGGGTTCGTAGTGCAGGACGGGGTGGAGGACGAATCCGGCGACGACCAGGGCGAGGACACCCAAACCCTGGACGAGCAGCCGGGGGTCGCGGATCGCCTCGCGTTCACGCAGTTCCATCAGCTCGGCGGCGCGCTTCTCGTCGTAGACGAAGTGCTTGGCGAACATCACCCGGCACAGAGCGACCAGGACGACTATCAGGACGGCGCACAGCGGGGCGAGGTGGACGAGGAAGTCGTTGAAGGTGAGGCCGGCGCGGCTGGCGATGATGATGTTGGGCGGGTCGCCGACGAGGGTGGCGGTGCCGCCCACGTTGGAGGCGAAGACCTCGGCGATCAGGAACGGAGCTGCGGGGAGCCGTAGCCGGTCGCACACCAGCAGGGTGACGGGGGCGACCAGCAGTACGGTGGTGACGTTGTCCAGGAGCGCCGAGGCGACCGCGGTGATGACGATCAGCATGGTCATCACCCGGAAGGGCCGGGCTCTGGCCTTCTTCACGGACCAGATCGCCAGGTACTCGAAGAGGCCGGTGCGCTTCAGCACGCCGACGATCATCATCATGCCGAGCAGCAGGAAGATGACGTTCCAGTCGATACCGGTCTTATCGGAGTGGAAGGCCGCGATGTCATCGGTGGCGCCGATGGCCAGCATCAGCGCGGCGCCGCCGAGGGCCGCGGCGACCCGGTGCACCCATTCGCTGATGATCAGGATGTAGGCGCCGGCGAAGACGGCGATCGCGGCCCAGCTGTGCCAGTCGCTCACGCGTGCCCGCCCGCCTGGAGCAGGTGGCGCATCAGGGACGCCGCCGAGACCACCCCGATGAGCCGACCCGTGTCACCGTCGCGTTCGACGACCGCGACCAGGGGGACGTGGGTGCGGGCCATGGCGGCCGCGATCTCCATCGTCCCCGCGTCCGGGCCGATGTAATGCGGCTTGAACTCGCGCCGGGGCAGCCACTCGGCGACCGTCTTGCCCGCCAGGCCTTCGGCCATCGCTTCGGCGTGCCGCTCGTCGATGACTGGGGCCAGCAGCGGGTCCTCCATCACGTACTCGGGTACGAGCTGGCGTACAAGCTGGGAGCCCGGAACGATTGCGTACGGGGTTCCCTCGCTGTCCAGAACCAGGAGTGCGGGCAGGTTCTGTTCGGCGAGCAGGCGGACCGCGTCCACAGCTGGGTCGTCGGTGGTCACATGGGGGTAGGGCTCGGCGAGTTCACGGGCGGGCATGGTGCGTCTCCTGGTCGGGTGCACTTCTCGGGGCGGGAACGGCGGACGGCTTCGCGGTGTGGTCCTCGCTCGTGATGCCGGCAAGGTCGTCGACGCGGAAGAGGCGGGCGATCGGTACGTCGGTGCTGGAGTGGGCGGTGATCGAGAAGGCGATGCAGACGGCGATCAGGGTGTACGCCTCCTCGCCTTGCGGGATGCCGGCCTGCAGGACCAGCAGCCCGTAGACGACCGAGGCGAAACCCTTGGGTCCGAACCAGGCGGCCACCAGCTTCTCCCGCCGCTCGATTCGTGCCCCCAGCAGTGAGACCAGCAGGGAGGCGGGGCGGATCAGCATGATCGCCAGCACCACCGCCACGTATCCGCCCACCGACAGGTCTCCGAACAGCTGCGGCGTCAGCAGGGCACCGAACACCAACAGGGCGGCGAACTTGGCCAGTTCTGCCAACGCCTCGCCGAGCGGCTCGAAGACCGTCTTCCCTTCGGGCGATACGGAGGCCAGGACGGCGCCGGCGGAGAACGCGGCCAGGTAGGGGTTGGCGTGGGTGAGGTGGCACAGCCCGTAGAGGATGATCCCGGTGGCCAGCGGCAGCAGCGGCTGCAGCTTCGGCTCCGCCCCCAGCAGCCGCAGCCGCACCAGCCCCGCGACCGCCAGAGGCAGCACGATGCCGAAGACCAGCCCCAGGCCGAGCTCCAGGGCGATCGAGCCCACGGAGGCGTGTGCCTGGCCGGAGGTGGGCCCTGCGGCGGCGATGAGGATCAACACGACGGGCAGCGCGAGGCCGTCGTTGATGCCGCTCTCGACGTTCAGCAGCTGCCGCAGCTTCGCCGGGACCTCCCGGCGGCCCACGATCGCGGAGGCGAACACCGGGTCCGTGGGCGCGAGTACCGCCCCGACCAGGAACGAGGTCGTCCAGTCCAGGCCGACGAGGTAGTGGGTGATCAGGGCCATGCCGGCCATAGCGAGCGGCATGCCGAGCCCGAGCGCGCGGGCCGGGTTCTTCCAGTTCCGCCGCAGCTTCGGGAAGGAGACGTGCATGCCGTCGGTGAACAGCACGGCGAAGAGGGCCAGATCGGCGGTGACCGAGACGATTTCGCTGTCAGGGGTGATGTGGATCAGCCCCAGGAACCCGTCGCTGACGAGGGCCCCGCTCAGCAGGAAGAGGAGGGAGGTCGAAAGGACCGTACGGGCGGCGAGCCCCGACAGCAGCACGGCAATCAGCAGCGCCACACCGAAAACAGCGACGAGCACCATGGCAGAGCCCCGATTCGCGAAGAGAGTTGTCCCCTGTTCGCCGACCAGGCTTCCCGGCACACCACCGGCTACTTTATACATTCCTTACGCATTTTTGACGGCTCTCTGACGGCAGTCCAAGAGGGTCGATGCTGCCGGACTCCGGCATGCACGTGTCACGCGAAGCCCCTCTATGGTGGGCGTTCGCACCAGAGAGGTACCGATGAACGGAAATCCGGCGTTCCACGCCATCGCCCTCGCGACGGCGACCCTGCTCCTGCCCCCACTCCCCGTGGCGATGCTCGCCGGATGGACGCCGCCCAAGTTGCCGTCAAGGGCAGCGGTGGTTCCGTATGCCTGGGCCCTCCTGTGCCTCTATGTCCTTGCCCCGCTCAATGCCGTCCCGCGGATGCTGGACGCGCCGACGCGTGTGGTGACGGCCTGCACCGCAGCGGGTCTCGTGTTCAGTGCGGCAGTCGTTGCCTGCCTCATCAGGGCGGTGTGGTTCTCCCGCCGCCCGACACGGACCGAGGTCTGACCTGCCATGCCCGGCACCCGCACTATCTCCTGGTTGCGACACCACGTCACCGAGTTCCGCCTGGCCGTCGCTTTGGTAGGCATCGGTGCTCCCACCACCCTTGCTGGCGCTGTCCTTTACACCCATTCCCGCCCAGGGTCTCCTGAGGTGATCATCGGTTTGTCCTGCCTCATCACCGGCGTGGTCATGTTGCTGGCAAGGGTCGGGCGCCACTGAGCTCGACGGCTCGCACTCCTTGCGCACGCGTGAGTGCGGCTGCGCTGAGCGACCCCGTCCGGTGCTCCGGGGGATGTCGTCGGGGGGCAGGCCGGGGTCCCCGTTGCCGATGACGCATCACGTGAAGCATGACGGGTGCCGACTGCGCCTCACCGCCGCCGCTCGAGACTGGGCGTCCAGTCGGAAACCCACCAGACCGTTTACGTTTCGCCTCATCCGCAGGCGCGTCAGAGCAGGTCACAGGCCGTTCCCACGGGAGTGGCGACGCAAGGAGGGTCAGACCGCACAGTGCTCGTCTCTGAAGGCCGGCAAGCGCGGAGAGCGACCGCCGAAACAGCTCCGACCTGCGGAGATCCGAGGTCGAAGGGGTCGGTCACGGCGGGTGAGGTGCCGCCCGCCCCCGGAAAGAGCAACGGTCATAGGACCGTGTGCGTTTTGGCATGAACAAGAAAGGCTCTGACCTGCGTTTCCGCTGGTCAGAGCCTTGTTCCGGAGTGCCCCCGGCAGGATTCGAACCTGCGCACACGGCTCCGGAGGCCGTTGCTCTATCCCCTGAGCTACGGGGGCGCTGTCGCTGGTGTTGCGGCGACGGGTTGAACACTACCAGCTTCCGGACGGTGATCAGGAACGGATTCCGGGGGAGGGGGGTGCGGGTCGCTCGGAGGGGGTGGAAGTGGCGAAAGCCCGGACGCGGGGGCGGGGCTCGACCTACTCTCGAGTTGTGTCAGGCGCCTCGGGTCGGGTGCTTGTTGTCGACGACAACAAGGTCATCCGGCAGTTGATCAAGGTCAATCTCGAGCTGGAGGGCTTCGAGGTCGTGACCGCGAACGATGGTGCCGAGTGTCTGGACGTCGTTCACCACGTGCTGCCCGATGTGATCACTCTTGATGTGGTCATGCCCCGCCTGGACGGGTTCGGTACCGCCGCGCAGTTGCGGGCCGATCCGAGGACGCGGCACCTGCCCTTGGCGATCGTGAGCGCCTGTACGCAGAACGAGGTCGAGGCCGGGATCGCCGCCGGGGTGGACGCCTTCCTCGCCAAGCCCTTCGAGCCGACGGAGCTGGTGCGGGTCGTCCGCCGGCTCATCGACCGCCGTGACCAACGTGACCGGCGCGAGCAGCGAGAGCAGCGCGAGCAGCGGAAGGGTGCTCCCGCGGGGAGGGAACGGGGATGATCCGTCCCTCAGTGGGGTGATCCACCCCCCAGCGGGGTGATCCGCCCAGGCGGGATGATCTTTCCGTCCCTTCCGCCGGGGCCCGCTGTTCACATGGCGAAACCCTTGGCGTGACGTGGGGGCTTCTCCCCTAGGCTGGTCACGTGACCCCCGTCGACCTCTCCCGCTCCGTCGTGCGCGCCCTGCGCCGCGCCGTCGAGGACGGGGAGCTGCCCGCCGGGGTGGTCGTGCCCGAGCGGGTCGTCGTCGAGCGGACCCGGCCCGGGGGAGTGGGGGACTACGCCTCGCCCGTCGCCTTCGGGGTGGCCAAGGGGGCCGGCGTCGCGCCCCGGGTGGTGGCCGAACTGCTGGCGCCCCGGCTGGCGGCCGCTTCCGGGATCGACCGCGTCGAGGTCACCGGCGCCGGGTTCCTGAACTTCGTACTCGCCGCGAGTCCGGTCGGTGAGCTGGTACGGGGCATTCGAGCCGGCGGGGCGTCGTACGGCTGCGCCCCCGGGGGGCGCGTGGCCCCCGAGCCCGTCGGCGTCCCCGGTGCGGCCCTGCGCGAGCGCGTCGTGTGCGCGGCCGTGCAGCGGATTGCCCGGAGCCAGGGGGCGGAGGGGGAGCGTGCCGCCGCCGCCCTCCGTGTCGCCCCCGTCGCCAAGCGGGACGGGGATGTGGTCGCCGCGTACGGGGCCGGTGCCGCCGTGTGGGCGATGGTCGGCGTTCCCGCCGCCGAGACCCCCGTGTTCTCCGCTGCGCTGCTCGTCCAGGACGAGTCGAGCGAGTTCTTCCGGGTGCGGTACGCCCACGACCGGGTGCGGGCGCTCACCCGCAACGCCGAGTGGCTCGGCTTCAGTGGTGACCCCGGTGATGTCCCCGGTGATGTCCCCGGCGCCGACGCGCTGCTCGGCGCCCTGCTCGACCACCCGCTCGTCCTCGAAGCCGCCGCGCACCACCGGGCGCCCGAGCGGCTCGCCCGCCAGCTCGTCGTGCTGGCCGACGCCCTCCTCGACTTCCAGTACCAGGTCCTGCCCAAGGGGGACGAGAAACCCTCGGCCGCCCACCGTGCCCGGCTGGCCCTTGCCGAAGCCGCCGGGACGGTGCTGGCCGGCGGCCTGACCCTGCTCGGCATAGACGCGCCCGACCACCTGTGATGCCCGCGATGCGTATGTGATCCGATGTGACTCGCCTGCGATCCGGACGATTTGCGAAGAGAGAATGCCGAGATGAGCCGTTCCGCACACCCCGCCGGCCCCCGCCACGCCGACGTCCTGCCCGAGGGCCACTACTCCCCGCCGCCCGCCGACCTCAACGCCCTCGACGAGAAGGTCTGGGCGCGCACGGTCGGCCGCAACGCCGAGGGGGTCGTCACCGTCGGCGGGATCGAAGTGACCCGTCTCGCCGAGGAGTTCGGGACCCCGGCCTACTTCCTCGACGAGGAGGACTTCCGGGCGCGCTGCCGTGCCTGGGCGCACGCCTTCGGTCCGGACGCCGACGTCTTCTACGCCGGCAAGGCGTTCCTCTCCAAGGCCGTCGTGAAGTGGCTGAACGAGGAGGGGCTCAACGTGGACGTGTGCTCCGGCGGGGAGCTCGCCACCGCACTCGCCGCCGGGATGCCCGCCGGGCGGATCGCCTTCCACGGCAACAACAAGTCCACCTCGGAGATCACCCGCGCCATCGAGGCCGGCGTCGGCCGGATCGTGCTGGACTCCTTCCAGGAGATCGCCCGCGTCGCGCACATCGCCCGTGAGCTCGGCGTGCGCCAGCCCGTGCAGATCCGCGTCACCGTGGGCGTGGAGGCGCACACCCACGAGTTCATCGCCACCGCGCACGAGGACCAGAAGTTCGGGATCGCCGTCGCCGACGGATCGGCCGCAGAGGCCGTACGGCGCGCCCTGGGGCACGACAGCCTGGAGGTGCTCGGCGTCCACTCGCACATCGGCTCGCAGATCTTCGACATGGCCGGCTTCGAGGTCTCCGCCAAGCGCGTCGTACAGCTCCTCGCGGCCGTCCGCGACGAGCACGGGGTGGAGCTCCCTGAGATCGACCTCGGCGGCGGCTACGGCATCGCCTACACCTCCGGCGACGACCCGCGCGAGCCGCACGAGATCGCCAAGGCCCTGCACGAGATCGTCGCCCGCGAGTGCGAGGCGGCCGGTCTGCGCGCCCCGCGGATCTCCGTGGAACCCGGACGGGCGATCGTGGGGCCGACCGCCTTCACCCTGTACGAGGTGGGGACGGTGAAGCCGCTGGAGGGCCTGCGGACCTACGTCTCCGTCGACGGCGGGATGTCCGACAACATCCGGACGTCCCTGTACGACGCCGAGTACTCGGTCATCCTCGCCTCCCGCACCTCCGACGCCGAGCCCATGCTCGTGCGCGTCGTGGGCAAGCACTGCGAGAGCGGCGACATCGTGGTCAAGGACGCGTTCCTGCCCGCCGACGTGGCCCCCGGGGACCTCCTCGCGGTCCCGGCGACCGGCGCGTACTGCCGGTCGATGGCGAGCAACTACAACCACGTGCTCCGTCCGCCGGTCGTCGTCGTGCGCGACGGCGAGGCGCGTGTCATCGTCCGCCGGGAGACGGAGGAAGATCTCCTGCGTCTCGACGTCGGGTGACACGCATTCTTCTGGGGGACTCCCCCCGGACCCCCGAATAGGTGTCTCACTCAATGGACCGAGGGTGGAAACTGTTGTCCATTGAGTGAGACTGGTTCACACCTGGGGTGCAAACCGCGCAACAGGTACTGATGTGAAGATCGAAAGGCGTAGGTCGAATGATGCGTACGCGTCCGCTGAAGGTGGCGCTGCTGGGCTGTGGAGTGGTCGGCTCGGAAGTTGCCCGCATCATGACGACGCACGCCGACGACCTGACGGCCAGGATCGGCGCGCCCGTCGAGCTCGCGGGCGTGGCCGTCCGCCGCCCCTCCAAGGTGCGCGAGGGCATCGACCCGGCCCTGGTCACCACCGATGCGACCGCGCTCCTCAAACGGGGTGACATCGACATCGCGATCGAGGTCATCGGCGGCATCGAGCCGGCCCGCACACTGATCACCACCGCCTTCGACCACGGCATCTCCGTCGTCTCGGCGAACAAGGCCCTGCTCGCCCAGGACGGCGCCGCACTGCACGCCGCCGCCGAGACCGCCGGGCTGGACCTGTACTACGAGGCCGCCGTCGCCGGCGCCATCCCGCTGGTCCGCCCCATGCGCGAATCCCTCGCGGGCGACAAGATCAACCGGGTGATGGGCATCGTCAACGGCACGACGAACTTCATCCTCGACAAGATGGACTCCACCGGCGCCGGGTACCAGGAGGCCCTCGACGAGGCCACCGCCCTCGGGTACGCCGAGGCCGACCCCACCGCCGACGTGGAGGGCTACGACGCCGCCGCCAAGGCCGCGATCCTGGCCGGCATCGCCTTCCACACCCGGGTCCGCCTCGACGACGTCTACCGCGAGGGCATGACCGAGGTCAGCGCCGCCGACTTCGCGTCCGCCAAGCGCATGGGCTGCACCATCAAGCTCCTCGCCATCCTGGAGCGCGCCGCCGACGGCGAGTCCGTCACCGCCCGCGTCCACCCGGCGATGATCCCGCTGACGCACCCGCTCGCCTCCGTCCGCGAGGCGTACAACGCCGTCTTCGTCGAGGCGGAGGCCGCCGGCCGGCTCATGTTCTACGGGCCCGGCGCGGGCGGCGCGCCCACCGCGTCGGCGGTCCTCGGCGACCTCGTCGCCGTCTGCCGCAACAAGCTCGCCGAGGCAACGGGGCCGGGCGAGTCGGCGTACACCCAGCTGCCGGTCAGCCCCATGGGGGATGTCGTCACCCGCTACCACATCAGCCTCGATGTGGCGGACAAGCCGGGCGTGCTCGCCCAGGTGGCGACCTGCTTCGCGGAGCACGGGGTCTCGATCGACACCGTCCGGCAGCAGGGCAAGGACGGCGAGGCCTCCCTCGTCGTCGTCACTCACCGTGCGCCCGACGCTGCCCTCTCCGGGACCGTCGAGGCGCTGCGGAAGCTGGACACCGTCCGCGGTGTCTCCAGCATCATGCGTGTTGAAGGGGAGTAAGGACCCATGAGCAGCAATCGCACCCACCAGTGGCGCGGCATCATCGAGGAGTACCGGGACCGTCTGCCGGTCACGGCGACGACCCCGGTGGTCACGCTCCGCGAGGGCGGCACTCCCCTCGTCCCCGCCCAGGTGCTCTCCGAGCGCACTGGTTGCGAGGTACACCTCAAGGTCGAGGGGGCCAACCCCACCGGGTCCTTCAAGGACCGCGGCATGACCATGGCGATCACCAAGGCCAAGGAGGACGGCGCCAAGGCCGTCATCTGCGCCTCCACGGGCAACACCTCGGCCTCCGCCGCCGCCTACGCGGTGCGCGCCGGGATGGTCTCCGCCGTCCTCGTGCCCCGCGGCAAGATCGCGCTCGGCAAGATGGGCCAGGCGCTCGTGCACGGCGCCAAGATCCTTCAGGTCGACGGCAACTTCGACGACTGCCTGGACCTGGCCCGCGCGCTGTCCGACAACTACCCGGTGGCGCTGGTCAATTCCGTCAACCCGGTGCGCATCGAGGGCCAGAAGACGGCGGCCTTCGAGATCGTGGACGCCCTCGGCGACGCCCCCGACATCCACGTGCTGCCCGTCGGCAACGCCGGCAACATCACCGCGTACTGGAAGGGCTTCAAGGAGTACAAGGCCGACGGCCTGGCCTCCCGTACGCCCCGCGTGTGGGGTTTCCAGGCCTCCGGCTCCGCGCCGATCGTGCGCGGCGAGATCGTCAAGGAGCCGCACACCATCGCCACCGCGATCCGCATCGGCAACCCGGCCTCGTGGGACTACGCCCTGCAGGCCCGGGACGAGTCGGGCGGCTTCATCGACGAGGTGACGGACCGCCAGATCCTGTCCGCCTACCGCCTGTTGGCCGCTCAGGAGGGTGTCTTCGTCGAGCCCGCCTCGGCCGCGTCGGTGGCCGGCCTGCTCAAGGCGGCCGAGCTCGGCCTGGTCGACCCCGGCCAGAAGATCGTGTGCACCGTCACCGGCAACGGCCTGAAGGACCCCGACTGGGCGGTCGCCGGCGCTCCGCAGCCGGTCACCATTCCGGTGGACGCCGAGGCCGCCGCGATCCGCCTCGGTCTCGTCTGACCGCAGGTCCCGCAGTTCCGGCAGGCCCCGCAGTTCAGTGACCGGGTTGCCGGATTCAGGAAGCCTTTCGAAGGCTGAGGAATCCGGCAACTCGGGCCGTACGGCACCAAAATCCCCGCAGGAGCCCGCGACACGCATCGTGCGCCTGTCGTGCGCCCTATGTCGGAGAAGAACCTTCCTTCGATAGGCTGTACTTACATCCGCCGTCGCGCATATGACCGCGGTGCTGCCCACAGGGCCTTCGGGTGTCGTACGTTCTCCAGTACATTCACAGCGAGCCAGTGAAGATCCCGTCTCGCACAGTCACAAGGAGTGTCATCGGAAGATGGCCGGTCCAGCGTTCCGCGCCGCCGCCGTACGGGTGCGCGTTCCCGCCAGCAGTGCCAACCTCGGCCCGGGCTTCGACGCCTTCGGGCTGGCCCTGGGGCTCTATGACGATGTCGTCGTACGCGTGGCCGATTCCGGCCTGAACATCGACATCGCGGGCGAAGGTGCCGACACCCTGCCGCGGGACGAGAGCCACCTCCTCGTACGTTCCATGCGCACCGCCTTCGACCTGCTGGGCGGCCAGCCGCGCGGCCTCGAGGTCGTCTGCGCCAACCGCATCCCGCACGGCCGCGGCCTCGGCTCCTCCTCCGCCGCCATCTGCGCGGGGATCGTGGCCGCCCGCGCCGTGACCATAGGCGGAGAGGCCAAGCTCGACGACACGGCGCTGCTCGAGCTCGCCACCGAGATCGAGGGCCACCCCGACAACGTCGCCGCCTGTCTGCTCGGCGGCTTCACCCTTGCGTGGATGGACGGCGGCAGCGCCAAGGCGATCCGCATGGAGCCCGCCGATTCCATCGTTCCGGTGGTCTTCGTCCCGACCAAGCCGGTCCTGACGGAGACCGCGCGCGGCCTGCTGCCGCGCACCGTCCCGCACGTGGACGCGGCCGTAAACGCGGGCCGCGCGGGTCTGCTCGTAGAGGCCCTGACCAGGCGTCCCGAGTTCCTGCTGCCGGCCACCGAGGACCGTCTCCACCAGGAGTACCGGTCCCCGGCGATGCCCGAGAGCGCGGCGCTCGTGGCCCGGCTGCGGGCGGACGGCATCCCCGCGGTGATCTCCGGCGCGGGCCCCACGGTCCTCGCGCTGGTCGACAACGGTGCGGCCGACAAGGTCGCACGGCTCGCGGGCGAGGGGTGGGCGGCCAACCGGCTCGCACTCGACGCCGCGGGCGCGAGCGTACTTCCGCTGGGAACCCAGGGCGGCTGATCCGTTCAGTAGAGGACACAGCCGGCAAGGGGCGGGCGGCCAGGGCAGGCCGCCCGCGCGGAGCCCGCGCGGAACCCGCGCGGAAGGGCGCCGAAGCCGGTGATGGAGAGGGGGAATGTCTGTTGGATCCGGTAGTGTTAGTCTCAAGTGCGCATCCGAAGCCGCCATGGCTTGGTGCTCAGTGTCCCTATCAGGGACCACCTTTCTTCCGGGAGCCTCCCCGACTGCTTTGATCACTGCCAGCAGTTTCGGGCACGCTCCGGAATCGGCGTGACATTCCCACGCTTCCAGCTCGGGGGCTTCTCGCCGGAACCACCCACGCACCTGCACGTTTCTCTCCGCCGTACCTATCGGCGGACCACCGCCCCGGCACAGTCCCGCACGCAGGACTGCCGTCGGACAGCACAACCGGTCGCCGAGCCAGACAGGCCGACGTCCGCTCCAGGGAAGGACCCTTCGTGAGCGACACCACCGATCTGATGGGCGCTGCCGACACCAACGTCGACACCAGTGCCCCCGCCGAGGGCGCCGCGCCGACCAAGCGCCGCCGCTCCGGCACCGGCCTTGACGGCATGGTCCTGGCCGAGCTCCAGCAGGTCGCGTCGGGCCTCGGCATCAGGGGCACCGCGCGGATGCGCAAGGGCCAGCTGATCGAGGTCATCAAGGAGGCGCAGGCCGGAAGCGGCGCCCCCAAGGCCGCTGCCTCCGCGCCCGCCGCCGCGGCCGCCGACGCCGGCGAGACCAAGCCGAAGCGCCGCGCCACCAGCAAGGCCCGTACGGGCGAGGCCGCCGCCGAGGCGCCCGCCGAGAAGACCGCCACGCAGGCCCAGATCGACATCCCGGGCCAGCCCGCCAGTGAAGACGCCGCCCCGGTGGGCGAGCGCCGCCGCCGGCGTGCCACCGCCCCCTCCGGCAGCCCCGAGGGCTCGGCCCCCGCCGCCGCCGTGCAGGTGGAGCCGAAGTCCGAGACCGTCGCTCCGGCCGCCCAGGCCGAGGCGAAGGCCGAGGCCGCCACCGCTCCCGCCGGCCAGGCCCAGGGCCAGGAAGGCGAGGGCCGCGGCCGTCGCGACCGCCGCGAGCGGGGCAACGACCGCGCCGACGGCCGCCGCGAGCGCCGTGACCGCGGCGCCAAGGCCGACGACCAGGGCCAGGGCGCCCAGGGTCAGGGCCAGGCCGGTCAGGGTGGCCAGGGTCAGAACCAGGGCCAGCAGGGCGGCCGCCAGGACCGGACCGACCGTCAGGACCGCCAGCAGGGCGGCCGCGGTCAGGGTCAGGGCCAGCAGGGCGGGCGCCAGGACCGGGACCGTCAGGACAACGGCCCGCAGGACGACTTCGACGAGGACGGCCGCCGCGGCCGCCGCGGCCGCTACCGCGACCGCCGTGGCCGTCGCGGGCGCGACGAGTTCGCCCCGGTCGAGACTCCGGTCGCCGACGACGACGTCCTGATCCCCGTCGCGGGCATCCTGGACATCCTCGACAACTACGCGTTCATCCGGACCTCGGGCTACCTGCCCGGCCCGAACGACGTGTACGTCTCCCTCGCCCAGGTCCGCAAGGCCGGTCTCCGCAAGGGCGACCACACCACCGGTGCGGTCCGCCAGCCCAAGGACGGCGAGCGCCGCGAGAAGTTCAACGCGCTCGTGCGCCTGGACTCCGTCAACGGCATGGCGCCCGAATCCGGCCGCGGCCGCCCGGAGTTCCAGAAGCTGACCCCGCTGTACCCGCAGGACCGGCTCCGTCTGGAGACCGACCCGGGCGTGCTGACCACCCGCATCATCGACCTCGTGTCGCCGATCGGTAAGGGCCAGCGCGGTCTGATCGTGGCCCCGCCGAAGACCGGTAAGACCATGATCATGCAGGCGATCGCCAACGCGATCACGGTCAACAACCCCGAGTGCCACCTGATGGTCGTCCTGGTCGACGAGCGTCCGGAAGAGGTCACCGACATGCAGCGGTCGGTGAAGGGCGAGGTCATCTCCTCGACCTTCGACCGCCCGGCCGAGGACCACACCACGGTCGCCGAGCTGGCCATCGAGCGCGCCAAGCGCCTCGTGGAGCTGGGTCACGACGTGGTCGTCCTGCTGGACTCGATCACCCGTCTGGGACGCGCGTACAACCTCGCCGCCCCGGCCTCCGGCCGCATCCTGTCCGGTGGTGTCGACTCGACCGCGCTGTACCCGCCGAAGCGCTTCTTCGGTGCCGCGCGCAACATCGAGGACGGCGGCTCGCTGACCATCCTGGCCACCGCGCTGGTCGACACCGGCTCGCGCATGGACGAGGTGATCTTCGAGGAGTTCAAGGGCACCGGCAACATGGAGCTCAAGCTCGACCGGAAGCTCGCCGACAAGCGCATCTTCCCGGCCGTGGACGTGGACCCCTCGGGCACCCGCAAGGAGGAGATCCTCCTCAACAGCGAGGAGCTCGCCATCGTCTGGAAGCTGCGCCGGGTGCTGCACGCGCTCGACTCGCAGCAGGCCATCGAGCTGCTCCTCGACAAGATGAAGCAGACGAAGTCGAACGCCGAGTTCCTCATGCAGATCGCGAAGACGACCCCGTCGGGCAAGAACGACGACTGACGTCCGCGCACCGCACCACCTGCGTGACCACGACCGCCCCCGCCGCATCCGCGGCGGGGGCGGTCGTTTCATGTCCGGGTGCGAGCTTTGACACATTCCGTATGCCGCTGCCGGGGCCGTGGAACCCTCGATGGCTTCCGTCCGTCTTTGTCTGATGGATGAGGGATGAGGGATACGGGGTCGGGGAGTCGGACCGAGCACGGACAGGCGGGCAGAGGAGAGCATGAGCCAGGACAACAGGGGCCACGGCCGCAGGGCCCGCGCGGGCCGACGCCGACGGAAGCCGGCCGCGCGCCGCAGGGCCGTCGTCATCGCCGCGTGGACCGCCGCCGGCGTGGTCCTCCTTGGCGGGGCGGGGCTCGGCTACTTCTACTTCAAGTTCAACGGCAACCTGAAGACGGTCGACATCGACGCCGCCCTCGGCAAGGACCGCCCGCAGAACGTGGACAACGGCTCGATGGACATCCTCGTCCTCGGCTCCGACTCCCGCAGCGGCGCCAACGGGGAGTACGGCCACGACGACGGCGGCTCCGCACGCTCCGACACGGCGATGATCGTCCACCTCAACGAGGGCCACACCAGGGCCACCGTCGTCTCGATACCCCGCGACACCCTCGTGACCAGGCCCGCCTGCAAGCTCCCGAACGGCAAGAGCGACCCGGGCGGCCCGCGCAAGATGTTCAACGAGTCGTTCACCGTCGGCGGGGCCCCCTGCGCGGTGGCGACCGTCGAGAAGATGTCCGGGATCCGCATGGATCACTACCTCGAAGTCGACTTCACGGGCTTCAAGGAGATCATCGACAAGCTCGGCGGCGTCGAGGTGACGACCACCAAGCCGATCAAGGACGACTACAGCCACCTCGACCTGCCCGCCGGGACCAACAGGCTGAACGGCGAGCAGGCCCTCGGCCTCGTCCGCACCCGCCACGGCGTCGGCGACGGCGGCGACCTGGGCCGAATACAGCTCCAGCAGGCCTTCATGAAGGCGCTGATCAAGCAGGTCAAGAGCATCGGCGTCTTCGACAACCCGAAGAAGCTGCTCGACGTGGCCGACACCGCCACCAAGGCGATCACCACGGACAAGGCGCTCGGCGATGTGAAGTCCCTGATGGGCTTCGCCCAGGGGCTGGAGGGCATAGGCCCCGAGCACATGCAGATGATCACCCTGCCGGTGACCGGGGACACCCGTGACCCCAACCGGGTCGTCCCGCTCACCAAGGAGTCCCAGATGGTCTGGGACGCCCTCCTGGCCGACCAGCAGGTCCCCGCCGAGGCCACCGCGAACTCGGCCGGCGACAAGGGCACCGCCGGCTCGGTGGTCCAGTAGTCGCCCAGCGGTACGAAAGCGCCTGGTCGGACGGGTTCCGGCGGTCCGCGGAATAGATGCGGGCCCCCCTCCGTTGAGGGAGGCGTCCTCAGAATTTTGACAGGCAGCCCGGTCCTGGCAGACTGGTCTGTCGGCCCCGGTTCACGCAGCGCGCAATTCGGCTCCTGCGACCCGGCGCCCTCCCGAATCTAGGAGACACCTTGAAGCGCGATGTTCACCCCCAGTACGTCGAGACCCAGGTCAGCTGCACCTGTGGCGCGTCGTTCACCACTCGTAGCACCCTGACCGAAGGCACCATCCGTGCCGAGGTCTGCTCCGAGTGCCACCCGTTCTACACGGGCAAGCAGAAGATCCTCGACACCGGTGGCCGCGTGGCCCGCTTCGAGGCCCGCTTCGGCAAGGCTGCACAGAAGTAGCGAGCCTCAGGCGCCGGCTCCCGGCTGCACCCTGTTCGCACGGGGGCAGCCGGACCGGCGCCTTTCTCGTCCCGCAGCCCTTTTCTTCACATTCACCATCTTCAGGAGCCCCCGATGTTCGAGGCGGTCGAGGAACTGATCGGCGAGCACGCCGATCTTGAGAAGAAGCTCGCCGACCCTTCGGTCCACTCGGATCAGGCCAACGCGCGCAAGCTCAACAAGCGCTACGCGGAGCTGACCCCGATCGTCGCGACCTTCCGTGCCTGGAAGCAGTCCGCCGAGGACATCGAGACGGCGAAGGAGTTCGCGGCCGACGACCCGGACTTCGTGGCCGAGGTCAAGGAACTGACCGCACAGCGCGAAGAGCTCACCGAGAAGCTCCGCCTGCTGCTCGTTCCGCGCGACCCCAGCGACGACAAGGACGTGCTCCTGGAGGTCAAGGCGGGTGCGGGCGGCGACGAGTCGGCCCTGTTCGCCGGCGACCTGCTGCGCATGTACCTGCGCTACGCCGAGCGCGTGGGCTGGAAGACCGAGATCATCGACGCCACCGAGTCCGAGCTCGGCGGCTACAAGGACGTCCAGGTCTCCGTCCGCACCAAGGGCGGCAACGGCGCCACCGAGCCCGGCCAGGGCGTCTGGGCCCGCCTGAAGTACGAGGGCGGCGTGCACCGCGTCCAGCGCGTGCCGGCCACCGAGTCCCAGGGCCGCATCCACACCTCCGCCGCCGGCGTGCTCGTCACCCCGGAAGCCGAGGAGGTGGAGGTCGAGATCAACATGAACGACCTGCGCATCGACGTGTACCGCTCCTCGGGCCCCGGCGGCCAGTCCGTCAACACCACCGACTCGGCCGTGCGCATCACGCACGTCCCGACCGGTGTGGTCGCCTCCTGCCAGAACGAGAAGAGCCAGCTCCAGAACAAGGAGCAGGCGATGCGCATCCTGCGGTCGCGCCTGCTGGCCGCCGCCCAGGAAGCCGCCGAGCAGGAGGCCTCCGACGTGCGCCGCAGCCAGGTGCGCTCCGTGGACCGCTCCGAGAAGATCCGTACGTACAACTACCCGGAAAACCGGATCTCGGACCACCGGACGGGCTTCAAGGCGTACAACTTGGACCAGGTGCTCGACGGAGACCTCGACCCGGTCATCCAGGCCTGCGTCGACACGGACTCCGCCGCGAAGCTCGCGTCCGCGCACTGATCCGCCGCAGGACCGCAGCACCCGGCAGGACCGCAGTACCCCGCAGGACCGCAGCACCCCGCACCACCCCCCGTACGACAGCAGCCCGGAGGACCAGCGTGAACTTGCTGCTTGCCGAGGTGGCCCAGGCCACCCAGCGGCTGGCCGCCGCCGGCGTGCCCTCACCGCGTTTCGACGCGGAGGAGCTCGCGGCCTTCGTGCACGGCGTCAAACGGGGGGAACTGCACCACGTCAAGGACGCGGACTTCGACGCCCGCTACTGGGAGGCCGTCGCCCGCCGCGAGGCGCGCGAGCCGCTCCAGCACATCACCGGCCGCGCCTTCTTCCGGTACCTGGAGCTCCAGGTCGGGCCCGGGGTCTTCGTGCCCCGGCCCGAGACCGAGTCGGTCGTGGACTGGGCCATACAGGCCGTCCGGGCGATGGACGTCGTCGAGCCGCTGATCGTGGACCTCTGCACCGGCTCCGGCGCCATCGCGCTCGCCATGGCGCAGGAGGTGCCGCGCTCGCGCGTGCACGCCGTCGAGCTGTCCGAGGACGCCCTGCGGTGGACCCGCAAGAACGCCGAGGGCTCCCGGGTCACCGTCCACCAGGGCGACGCGCTCAGCGCACTGCCCGAGCTGGACGGACAGGTGGACCTGGTCATCTCCAACCCGCCGTACATCCCGCTCACCGAGTGGGAGTACGTGGCACCCGAGGCCCGCGACCACGACCCCGAGATGGCGCTGTTCTCCGGCGAGGACGGCCTGGACACCATCCGCGGCATCGAGCGCACCGCCCACCGGCTGCTGCGCCCCGGCGGCATTGTCGTCATCGAGCACGCCGACACCCAGGGCGGACAGGTCCCGTGGATCTTCGCCGAGGAGCGGGGCTGGGCCGACGCCGCCGACCACCCCGACCTCAACAACCGCCCGCGCTTCGCGACCGCCCGCAAGGCCCTGCCGTGACCGGCCCCGCCATGACCGGTCCGGTCGGCGCGCGCATTCCCGCCACCACCCTGCTGCACGAGGAGGCCCGCTGATGGCCCGGCGATACGACTGCAACGACGCGACGGACCGCAAGACGGGCCTGCGTGAAGCCGCCTCCGCCGTACGCCGCGGAGAGCTCGTCGTGCTGCCCACCGACACCCTGTACGGGATCGGCGCGGACGCCTTCAGCGCCGAGGCCGTCGGCGACCTGCTCGCCGCCAAGGGGCGCGGCCGCAGCATGCCCACCCCCGTGCTCATCGGTTCCCCGAACACCCTGCACGGCCTGGTCACCGACTTCTCCGAGCAGGCGTGGGAGCTCGTCGACGCCTTCTGGCCGGGCGGTCTGACGCTCGTCGCCAAGCACCAGCCCTCGCTGGCGTGGGACCTGGGCGAGACCGGCGGCACCGTGGCCGTACGCATGCCCCTGCACCCCGTGGCGATCGAGCTGCTGACCGAGGTCGGCCCGATGGCGGTGTCCTCGGCGAACCTGACCGGGCACCCGGCGCCGGAGGACTGCGACGCGGCGCGCGAGATGCTCGGCGACTCCGTGTCCGTGTACCTGGACGGCGGCCCGACCCCCAGCACCCTGCCCTCGTCGATCGTCGACGTCACCGGGAAGGTCCCCGTCCTGCTGCGCGAGGGCGCGCTGACCGCCGAGCAGCTGCGGGAGGTCGTACCCGACCTCGAGGTGGCTCCGTGAGCCCTCAGGGGCGTGGCATAGCCGGGGACAACACCTTCCGCATCCTCCACGTCAGCACCGGCAACGTCTGCCGCTCGCCCATCACCGAGCGGCTGACGCGGCACGCGCTGTCCCACCGGCTCGGCGGCCCCGTCACCGGCGACCTGATCGTGGAGAGCGCGGGCACCTGGGGCCACGAGGGCGCGCCCATGGAGGCCAACGCGGCCGCCGTGCTGGCCGACTTCGGGGCGGACGCCTCCGGCTTCACGGGCCGCGAGCTGCTGGACGAGCACGTCATACGCGCCGACCTGGTCCTGACCGCCACCCGTGACCACCGTGCCCAGGTCATCTCGATGGGGCATTCGGCGGGGCTGCGCACCTTCACCCTGAAGGAGTTCACCCGGCTGGTGCGGGCCATAGACCCGGCGACCCTGCCGCCGCTGGAGGACGGGATGGTGGAGCGGGCCCGGGCGCTGGTCCGTGCCGCCGCCGCTCTACGCGGGTGGCTCCTCGCGCCGTCCCCGGACGCGGACGAGGTGTACGACCCGTACGGGGCTCCGATCACCTTCTTCCGGTCGATCGGCGACGAGATCAACCAGGCGCTGGACCCCGTGGTCACGGCCCTGACGGGCGTCACGGCTTCCCGCTGACGCCGGCGGTGCCGGGTGCGGTTGCCCTGCGGGGCCTTCCCCCACCCGCCCTTCGCCCGTTCCCCGGGGCTCCGCCCCGGACCCCGCGCCTCAGGCGCCGGCGAGGCTGGACCGTCGCGAGGCGGGACGGGCGGGCCCGGCCTACAGTGGCTGGTACCCGGTATGCGGTACCCCCCTGGAGTCGCGCCATGAGCGTCATCACCCAGCCCCTGGACCTGCTGCGGCAGCAGGATCCGCAGATGGCCGACGTCCTCGACGGGGAGGGCCGGCGGCAGACGGCCGGGCTCCAGCTGATCGCCGCGGAGAACTTCACCTCCGCCGCCGTGCTCACCGCCCTCGGATCGGTGCTCGCCAACAAGTACGCCGAGGGGTATCCCGGAGCCCGCCACCACGGCGGCTGCGAGTACGCCGACCTCGCCGAGCAGATCGCCGTCGAGCGGGCCCGCGCCCTCTTCGGGGCCGAGCACGCGAACGTGCAGCCGCACTCCGGATCCGCCGCCGTGCTCGCCGCGTACGCCGCACTGCTGCGGCCCGGGGACACCGTGCTCGCCATGGCGCTGACCTCCGGGGGACACCTCACCCACGGGTCGCCCGCCAACTTCTCCGGGCGCTGGTTCGACTTCGTCGGGTACGGGGTGGACGCGGAGAGCGGGCTCATCGACTACGCGCAGGTGCAGCGGCTCGCGCACGAGCACCGCCCCAAGGCCATCGTGTGCGGCTCCATCTCCTACCCGAGGCACCCCGAGTACTCCGTGTTCCGGGAGATCGCCGACGAGGTCGGGGCCTTCCTGATCGCCGATGCCGCCCACCCCATCGGCCTCGTGGCCGGCGGGGCCGCGCCGAGCCCCGTGCCCTACGCCGACATCGTCGTGGCCACCACCCACAAGGTGCTCCGGGGCCCCCGCGGCGGGATGATCCTGTGCGGGGCCGAGTTCGCGGAGCGGATCGACCGGGCGGTGTTCCCCTTCACCCAGGGCGGCCCGCAGATGCACACCATCGCCGCCAAGGCCGTGGCCTTCGGCGAGGCCGCCGGGCCCGCCTTCACCTCCTACGCGCACCGGGTGGTCGCCAACGGCCGCGCCCTGGCCGACGCGCTGGCCGCCCGCGGATTCGCGATCACCACCGGCGGCACCGACACCCACCTGATCACCGCGGACCCCGCACCGCTGGGCCTCGACGGCGCGGGCGCCCGGGGCCGGCTGGCCGCGGCCGGCATCGTGCTGGACACCTGCGCCCTTCCCTACGGCGACCAGCGGGGCATCCGCCTCGGCACCGCGGCGGTGACCACGCAGGGCATGGGGGAGGCGGAGATGGACCGGATCGCCGCGCTGTTCACGGCCGCGCTGACCGGCGGGGAGCCGGCGAGGATCCGTAGAGACGTCAACGAGCTGGTGGTCAATTTTCCGCCGTATGGGGTTTAAGCGGGGCAAGAGCGGCGTACCGCAACCGGGATACGGCCCCTGCGCGTCCCCGACAGTGAGTACATCGCAGCTAGTGTGTGGGGCTGAGATGGCCGGCGATACATCTGGGGCAGCCCGTGCGTGAATATCTGCTGACGCTTTGCGTCACGGTCGCGGTGACTTATCTACTCACCGGGCCCGTGCGGAAGTTCGCGATCGCCGTGGGCGCGATGCCAGAGATCCGCGCCCGCGACGTGCACCGGGAGCCCACTCCGCGGCTCGGCGGCATCGCGATGTTCGGCGGACTGTGCGCCGGCCTGCTGGTCGCGGACCACCTGCAGAACCTCAACGGGGTCTTCGAGAAGTCGAACGAGCCGCGGGCCCTGCTCTCCGGGGCGGCCCTGATCTGGCTGATCGGCGTGCTCGACGACAAGTTCGAGCTGGACGCCCTGATCAAGCTCGGCGCCCAGATGATCTCCGCCGGCGTGATGTGCATGCAGGGCCTGACCATCCTGTGGATCCCCATCCCGGGCATCGGAACGGTCTCGCTCACCCCCTGGCAGGGCAACCTGCTCACGGTGGCCCTCGTCGTGATCACCATCAACGCGGTGAACTTCGTGGACGGCCTCGACGGCCTCGCCGCCGGCATGGTCTGCATCGCGACCTGTGCGTTCTTCCTCTACGCGTACCGGATCTGGTTCGGCTACGGGATCGAGGCGGCCGCGCCCGCGACCCTCTTCGCCGCCATCCTGATGGGGATGTGCCTCGGCTTCCTCCCGCACAACATGCACCCCGCCCGGATCTTCATGGGCGACTCCGGCTCGATGCTCATCGGCCTGGTGCTGGCCGCCGCCGCCATCTCCGTCACCGGCCAGGTGGACCCGGACGCGATGGCGCTGTTCGTGGGCGGCGAGCGCAACGCGACGCACGCGATGCTGCCGGTCTTCATCCCGCTGATCCTGCCGCTCACGATCATCGCGATCCCGATGACGGACCTGGTCCTGGCCATCGTGCGGCGCACCTGGAAGGGCCAGTCGCCCTTCGCCGCGGACCGCGGCCACCTCCACCACCGGCTGCTGGAGCTCGGGCATTCGCACAGCCGGGCCGTGCTGATCATGTACTTCTGGTCGGGGCTGATCGCCTTCGGCACCGTGGCGTACTCGGTGCACTCCGCCTCGATGTGGATCGTTCTGGCCATCGCCGGGCTGAGCGCCGTGGGCCTGCTGCTGCTCCTGCTGCCCCGCTTCAGCCCGCGGGCCCCCCGCTGGGCGGAGCGGCTGGTCCCGCCGCGCTACCGGCACGCGGAGCGGGCCGCCGAGGCCGCCCTGCAGGACGATTCCGCGGCGGAGCCGGAGCCGGCCCGGCCGATCGCGGCGGGTGTGTCCGGCGTCAACGGGGCAACCGCCATCGGCCCCCGTTCGCGCTTCCCCGACCGGCGTAAGGCCGGGTCCTCGCGCTGACGTCCATCACGCATGTCGGACATGAACGCCCTTTACCAGACAAGCCACTTGCGTGTCGCGCACACACGCGCAGGGTCACTCTCATGTGTGACAGTCGGCACACCCCCCGGGTAAAGCTCTCATCAAATACTTTGTGATACCGTTCACTAAACCCGGCGACAGAGCCGAAGGACCGTAGTGCGACGGTCCATTGGCCCGAGGTCCTCACTCGGACCGGGCTTACGCTCGTCCTGTACGAGTCCCGTGCCCCCACCACCACGCGGAGCAAACCGCCATGCGGTCAGATGACGTCCGATCCCTCCTGCAATCCGCCGTACCCACGGCTGTCGCCGGCGCTCTCGCCGCCGTCGTCAGTGGGATCGTCGCCGGTGGCAAGGGGGCGGTGGGCGCCGTCGTCGCGACGGTCGTGGTGATGCTGTTCATGGGCATCGGATTCCTCGTACTGCAGCGCACGGCGAAATCACTGCCGCACCTGTTCCAGGCCATGGGGCTGATGCTCTACACGGCCCAGATCCTGCTGCTCTTCGTCTTTCTCGCCGTGTTCAAGAACACGACGCTGTTCAACCCCAAGGCCTTCGCGATCACGCTCGTCGTCACCACCCTGGTGTGGATCGGCGCACAGGCGCGTGCTCACATGAAGGCCAAGATCCTCTACGTCGAACCTGATTCGGTGAAGGGCGACAAGCCCGGAAATTCGGGTCAGAAGTCGTGAGGGGTAGGGGCGGAATAAGTACGCGTTCGAGATGCTGCTATCGTCCGGTTTCAACTGTGGCAATGCTGGCGCGGGCATCTGAGCTGACGCCTGTTCCATCGCGAGGCTCGACGCCCGACCGCCGCCCCCACATCCGTAACACCAGTCCAGTGCCGAACAGCGGCTGTCCGCCGCGCCGACACAACGAGGTTGCCGTACCTATGCGCCACGCTGAAGGAGCCCGCGGTGAGTGCTGACCCGACTACGGTGCTCGCCTTCGAGACCGATTGCCACATCTTCGATGGTTGTGGATTCCCGGCTCCCGGCCTGCACTCGTTCCTGTTCCAGCCGATCTTCGGGGACGGTGACAGCAACGCGTACTTCAACAAGACGATGCTGCTGGCCCTGCTCGGCACGGTCGTCATCGTCGCCTTCTTCTGGGCCGCCTTCCGCAAGCCGAAGGTCGTCCCGGGCAAGCTGCAGATGGTCGCCGAGGCCGGCTACGACTTCGTACGCCGCGGCATCGTCTACGAGACGCTCGGCAAGAAGGAGGGCGAGAAGTACGTCCCCTTCATGGTCTCGCTGTTCTTCTTCGTCTGGATCCTGAACCTCTGGTCGATCATTCCGATCGCCCAGTTCCCGGTGACGGCGATCTTCTCGTACCCGGTCGGCCTCGCCCTGATCGTCTACGTGATCTGGATGAGCGTCACGTTCAAGCGCCACGGCTTCGTCGGCGGCTTCAAGAACCTGACCGGCTACGACAAGTCGCTCGGCGCGGTCCTCCCGCTGGTCATGGTCATCGAGTTCTTCTCGAACGTCCTGGTCCGCCCGTTCACCCACGCGGTCCGACTGTTCGCGAACATGTTCGCCGGTCACACCCTGCTGCTGCTGTTCACCATCGCCAGCTGGTACCTGCTGAACGGGATCGGCATCGCCTACGCGGGCGTCTCGTTCATCATGGTCATCGTGATGACCGCGTTCGAGCTGTTCATCCAGGCTGTCCAGGCGTACGTCTTCGTCCTCCTGGCCTGCAGCTTCCTGCAGGGCGCGCTCGCCGAGCACCACTGAGCCCCGGCTCGCTCCTGCAATCCCCCCGAATCGTCCGGTGGCCAACCCCCACCGGTCCATGAAAGAGAAGGAAGAACTGGCATGTCCCAGATCCTCGCTGCCACCGAAGGCGTCACCGGCTCCCTCAGCTCCGTTGGCTACGGCCTCGCGGCCATCGGCCCCGGCGTCGGCGTCGGCATCATCTTCGGTAACGGCACGCAGGCTCTTGCCCGTCAGCCCGAGGCTGCCGGTCTGATCCGCGCCAACCAGATCCTCGGCTTCGCCTTCTGTGAGGCGCTCGCCCTCATCGGTCTGGTCATGCCGTTCGTCTACTAAGACGAACTCCACGACTAGTCCGAATCGACGAAAGGCACTGATGTGAACCTCCTGGTTCTCGCGGCTGAGGGTGGGGAAAACCCCCTCATTCCGCCGATCCCCGAGCTCGTCATCGGTCTGATCGCCTTCGTCATCGTCTTCGGTTTCCTCGCGAAGAAGCTCCTTCCGAACATCAACAAGGTTCTGGACGAGCGCCGCGAGGCCATCGAAGGCGGTATCGAAAAGGCTGAGGCCGCTCAGACCGAGGCTCAGAGCGTGCTGGAGCAGTACAAGGCCCAGCTCGCCGAAGCACGGCACGAGGCCGCCCGTCTGCGCCAGGACGCACTGGAGCAGGGCACCGCGCTCAAGGAAGAACTGCGCGCAGAGGGCCAGCGGCAGCGTGAGGAGATCATCGCTGCCGGTCACGCCCAGATTGCGGCTGACCGCAAGGCCGCCTCTTCGGCGCTCCGTCAGGACGTCGGCAAGCTGGCGACCGACCTGGCCGGAAAGCTTGTCGGCGAGTCCCTCGAGGACCACGCCCGGCAGAGCCGCACGATCGACCGCTTCCTCAGCGAGCTTGAGGAGAAGGCCGAGGCCGCCCGATGAACGGAGCGAGCCGCGACGCGCTGGCTACCGCCCGCGAGCGTCTCGACGCGCTGACGGACAACACGTCCGTCGACGCGGCGAAGCTCGCCGGCGAGCTGGCGGCCGTCACCGCGCTGCTCGACCGTGAGGTCTCGCTGCGTCGGGTCATCACGGACCCGGCGCAGTCCGGCGAGGCCAAGGCCGAGCTGGCCGGTCGTCTGCTCGGCGGCCAGGTGGGCGGGGAAACCCTCGACCTGGTGTCCGGCATGGTCCGGTCCCGCTGGTCGCAGTCCCGTGACCTGGTGGACTCGCTCGAGGTCCTGGCGGCCACCGCCGACCTCACGGCGGCCCAGCGCAGCGGAGGCCTCGACGACGTCGAGGACGAGCTGTTCCGGTTCGGCCGGATCGTCACCTCGAACACCGAGCTGCGCGCCGCACTGACCGACCGGTCGGCGACCGCCGCCGCCAAGAGCCAGCTGCTGCGCAGCCTGCTCGGCGGCAAGGCGAACGCCGTCACCGAGCGGCTGGTCACGCGTCTCGTCACGCACCCGCGTGGACGTAGCCTGGAAGCGGGCCTCGAGTCCCTTTCGAAGGTCGCCGCCGAGCGCCGCGGCCGCATGGTCGCCACCGTGACCAGCGCGGTTCCGCTCAGCGACGTCCAGAAGCAGCGTCTCGGCGCGGTGCTGGCCAAGCTGTACGGCCGCCCGATGCACCTGAACCTCGACGTGGACCCCACGGTCCTCGGCGGGATCTCGGTGCGGGTCGGCGACGAGGTCATCGACGGCACCATCGCGGACCGCATCGCCGAGGCGTCGCGCCGCATGGCCGGCTGACCAGCCACTTATTAGAACAAAGCATTCCTAGCGGCCCGGTTGGGCCGTGCAGAACTTGCAGAAGATTCCTGGGGGTCGCCCCCAGACCCCTAAGAAGCTTCAGGCCCAACAAGGAGAGCAGGGAACCCAGATGGCGGAGCTCACGATCCGGCCGGAGGAGATCCGGGACGCACTGGAGAACTTTGTCCAGTCGTACCAGCCGGACGCGGCCTCGCGCGAGGAGGTCGGGACGGTCAGCGTTGCCGGCGACGGCATCGCGAAGGTGGAGGGCCTGCCCTCCGCCATGGCGAACGAGCTGCTGAAGTTCGAGGACGGAACCCTTGGTCTCGCCCTGAACCTCGACGAGCGCGAGATCGGTGCGGTCGTCCTCGGCGAGTTCAGCGGTATCGAGGAGGGCCAGCCGGTGCAGCGCACCGGTGAGGTGCTCTCCGTCGGCGTCGGCGAGGGTTACCTCGGCCGCGTTGTCGACCCGCTCGGCAACCCGATCGACGGCCTCGGCGAGATCGCGACCGAGGGCCGCCGCGCCCTCGAGCTGCAGGCCCCCGGCGTCATGGTCCGCAAGTCGGTCCACGAGCCGATGCAGACCGGCTACAAGGCCATCGACGCGATGGTGCCGGTCGGCCGTGGTCAGCGTCAGCTGATCATCGGTGACCGTCAGACCGGCAAGACCGCTCTGGCCGTCGACACGATCATCAACCAGCGCGACAACTGGCGCTCGGGCGACGTGAACAAGCAGGTCCGCTGCATCTACGTCGCCATCGGCCAGAAGGGCTCGACCATCGCGTCCGTTCGCGGCGCCCTGGAAGACGCCGGCGCGCTCGAGTACACGACGATCGTCGCCGCCCCGGCGTCCGACCCGGCCGGCTTCAAGTACCTGGCGCCGTACACCGGCTCGGCCATCGGCCAGCACTGGATGTACGCCGGCAAGCACGTCCTGATCATCTTCGACGACCTGTCGAAGCAGGCCGACGCCTACCGCGCCGTGTCGCTGCTGCTGCGCCGTCCGCCGGGCCGCGAGGCCTACCCGGGCGACGTCTTCTACCTGCACTCCCGTCTGCTGGAGCGCTGCGCCAAGCTCTCTGACGACATGGGTGCCGGTTCGATGACCGGTCTGCCGATCGTCGAGACCAAGGCGAACGACGTGTCGGCGTTCATCCCGACCAACGTCATCTCCATCACCGACGGCCAGTGCTTCCTCGAGTCCGACCTGTTCAACGCGGGCCAGCGCCCGGCGCTGAACGTCGGTATCTCGGTCTCCCGCGTCGGTGGCTCGGCCCAGCACAAGGCCATGAAGCAGGTTTCCGGCCGTCTGCGCCTGGACCTCGCCCAGTACCGCGAGCTGGAGGCGTTCGCCGCCTTCGGTTCCGACCTGGACGCCGCTTCCAAGGCTTCGCTGGAGCGCGGCAAGCGCCTGGTCGAGCTGCTGAAGCAGGGCCAGTACCAGCCGATGCCCGTCGAGGAGCAGGTCATCTCCGTCTGGGCCGGCACCACCGGCAAGATGGACGACGTCCCGGTCAACGACATCCGCCGCTTCGAGTCGGAGCTGCTGGAGCACCTGCGCGTCTCGCGCAAGGACCTCCTCACCTCCATCGCGGACGGTGGCAAGATGTCGGACGACACCCTCACCTCCATCGCTGACGCCATCGCGGACTTCAAGCGCGGGTTCGAGACCTCGGACGGCAAGCTCCTGGGCGAGGACGCGCCGGCCGTCAACGTCTCCAAGTGACGACGGAAGGAAGCTGACTCATGGGAGCGCAGCTCCGGGTCTACAAGCGTCGCATCCGTGCCGTCACGGCGACCAAGAAGATCACCAAGGCGATGGAAATGATCGCCGCCTCGCGCATCGTCAAGGCGCAGCGCAAGGTGGCGGCATCGATGCCGTACGCGACCGAGCTCACCCGTGCGGTGACCGCGGTGGCGACCGGTTCGAACACCAAGCACGCCCTGACGACCGAGGTCGAGGCGCCGGTGCGCGCCGCGGTCCTGCTCATCACGAGCGACCGCGGTCTGGCCGGCGGCTACTCCTCGAACGCCATCAAGCAGGCGGAGCGGCTCACCGAGCGGCTGCGCGGCGAGGGCAAGGAGGTCGACACGTACATCGTCGGCCGTAAGGGTGTCGCCTACTACGGGTTCCGCGAGCGCAAGGTCGCGGAGTCGTGGACCGGCTTCACCGACAGCCCGGCCTACGCCGACGCCAAGCGCGTCGCGGCGCCGCTGATCGAAGCCATCCAGGCTGTTACGGCCGAGGGTGGCGTCGACGAGCTGCACATCGTCTACACGGAATTCGTGTCGATGATGACGCAGAACGCGGTCGACGGCCGGATGCTGCCGCTCAGCCTCGACAAGGTCGAAGAGGAGACCGGCGCGAAGGGCGAGATCCTTCCGCTGTTCGACTTCGAGCCGTCGGCGGAGGACGTCCTCGACGCCCTTCTGCCGCGCTACGTCGAGAGCCGCATCTACAACGCACTGCTGCAGTCGGCCGCCTCCGAGCACGCCGCCCGCCGCCGCGCGATGAAGTCGGCGACCGACAACGCCGGGGATCTCATCAAGAGCCTCTCCCGGCTTGCCAACGCGGCCCGCCAGGCCGAAATCACCCAGGAAATCAGCGAGATCGTCGGTGGCGCCAGCGCCATGGCAGACGCGACCGCGGGGAGTGACAAGTAATGACGACCATTGAGACGGCCGCCGCCACGGGCCGCGTCGCCCGGGTCATCGGCCCGGTCGTCGACGTGGAGTTCCCCGTCGACGCCATGCCCGAGATCTACAACGCCCTCAAGGTCCAGGTCGCCGACCCGGCCGAGAACGGCGCCCTGAAGACGCTGACCCTGGAAGTCGCCCAGCACCTGGGTGACGGCCTGGTCCGCACCATCTCCATGCAGCCCACCGACGGTCTGGTCCGCCAGGCCCCGGTGACCGACACGGGCGAGGGCATCACCGTCCCCGTCGGTGACTTCACCAAGGGCAAGGTCTTCAACACCCTGGGTGAGGTGCTGAACTACCCGGAGGAGAACGCCAACGTCACCGAGCGCTGGCCGATCCACCGCAAGGCGCCCCGCTTCGACGAGCTCGAGTCGAAGACCGAGATGTTCGAGACCGGCGTCAAGGTCATCGACCTTCTCACCCCGTACGTCAAGGGTGGAAAGATCGGTCTGTTCGGTGGTGCCGGTGTCGGCAAGACCGTTCTGATCCAGGAAATGATCTACCGCGTCGCCAACAACCACGACGGTGTGTCGGTCTTCGCGGGCGTCGGTGAGCGTACCCGTGAGGGCAACGACCTCATCGAGGAAATGGCCGACTCGGGCGTCATCGACAAGACGGCGCTTGTCTTCGGCCAGATGGACGAGCCCCCGGGCACGCGTCTTCGCGTCGCGCTGGCCGGTCTGACCATGGCGGAGTACTTCCGCGATGTGCAGAAGCAGGACGTGCTCTTCTTCATCGACAACATCTTCCGTTACACCCAGGCCGGTTCGGAGGTGTCGACCCTTCTGGGCCGCATGCCGTCCGCCGTGGGTTACCAGCCGAACCTGGCTGACGAGATGGGTCTGCTGCAGGAGCGCATCACCTCGACCCGTGGTCACTCGATCACCTCGATGCAGGCGATCTACGTCCCCGCGGACGACCTGACCGACCCGGCGCCGGCCACCACCTTCGCCCACCTCGACGCGACGACGGTTCTTTCCCGTCCGATCTCCGAGAAGGGCATCTACCCGGCCGTGGACCCGCTGGACTCGACGTCCCGCATCCTCGACCCGCGGTACATCGCGGCGGACCACTACGCCACGGCGATGCGCGTCAAGGGGATCCTGCAGAAGTACAAGGACCTCCAGGACATCATCGCGATCCTCGGTATCGACGAGCTGGGCGAGGAGGACAAGCTCGTTGTCCACCGTGCCCGTCGTGTCGAGCGCTTCCTGTCGCAGAACACGCACGTCGCCAAGCAGTTCACCGGTGTCGACGGTTCGGACGTTCCGCTCGACGAGTCGATCACGGCCTTCAACGCGATCTGCGACGGAGACTACGACCACTTCCCCGAGCAGGCGTTCTTCCTGTGCGGTGGCATCGAGGACCTGAAGGCGAACGCCAAGGAGCTGGGCGTCTCCTGATCCGGCGCGCTCCGCGAGGAGCGCATCCGGTTCGCAGGTTTGCACGGAGAGGGGCGGGTGTGTCCCGTCCCTCTCCCCACGCCCATTAGAATTTGACCCAACACCCGGCCTTCCCGCCGGGTGGTGACCCGAGGAGCCACCTTGGCTGCTGAGCTGCACGTCGAGCTGGTCGCGGCGGACCGTAGCGTCTGGTCCGGCGAGGCCACCCTGGTTGTCGCCCGCACCACGTCCGGCGACATCGGCGTCATGCCCGGTCACCAGCCGCTTCTCGGTGTGCTGGAATCGGGCCCGGTGACCATCCGTACCGTCGGGGGCAACACTGTTGTCGCCGCGGTGCACGGCGGATTCATCTCGTTCGCGGACAACAAGCTGTCCCTGCTGGCCGAGATCGCCGAGCTTGCCGACGAGATCGATGTCGAGCGGGCGGAGCGGGCACTGGAGCGCGCGAAGTCGGAGACCGATGGGGCCGCCGAACGTCGCGCCGATGTCCGGCTGCGCGCGGTTTCGGGGCGCTGAGCCCCAGTACTGGTAAGAGTTTTACACCTCAGCCGCGGCCCGTTCCGGAATTTTCCGGACCGGGTCGCGGCTGAGGCGATGCGGGTGCGTTTTGGGATGTGCGTCATTCGATGAGCGAGGAGGTCGGTGAAAGATGCTCCTCGCTCTGCTTGTGAGCGGCCTGGTCGTCGTGGCCCTGGTGGTGATCGGGCTGTTTGTGTTCGGGCTGCGCCGCAGACTGATCCAGCGCTCCGGCGGCACCTTCGACTGCAGCATGCGCTGGGGCGTGTCCGAGGAACCGGACGTCTCCGGCAAGGGCTGGGTGTACGGGGTCGCGCGCTACAGCGGTGACCGCATCGACTGGTTCCGCGTCTTCAGCTACTCCCCGCGGCCGCGCCGGCTGCTGGAGCGGTCCTCCATCGAGGTCGTCGCCCGCCGTGCGCCCGAGGGCGAGGAGGAGCTGGCCCTGCTCTCCGACGCCGTCGTGCTCGGCTGCCTGCACCGCGGCACCCGCCTGGAGCTGGCGATGAGCGAGGACGCGCTGACCGGTTTCCTGGCCTGGCTGGAGGCGGCGCCTCCCGGCCAGCGGGTGAACGTGGCCTGAGGCCGGCGCAGCCGCACGAGCGGCGCGTAGAAAACGAAGAAGCCGGGAAGAGGGGGGCGGACCCCTCTTCCCGGCTTCGGTCCTTTACTGGAGTCCGCTGTGGACCGCGGCGGCCAGCTCGCCGTTCGCGGTGTCACCGCTGAACTCCCAGTAGAAGGCTCCCCTGAGCCCCTGCTGCTTCGTCCAGGCCATCTTCGAGGCGATGGTGGCCGGGGTGTCGTAGCTCCACCAGTTGCTGCCGCACTTGGCGTACGCCGTGCCGGCGACGGTGCCGGTGGACGGGCAGGTGTTCTTGAGGACCTTGTAGTCCTCGATGCCCTGCTCGTAGGTGCCGGCGGCCGGTCCGGTGGCGGTGCCGCCGGGGGCGGCCTGGGTGACACCGGTCCAGCCGCGGCCGTAGAAGCCGATGCCGAGGTTGAGCTTCGAGCCGGTGATGCCCTTGCCCTTGAGCTTGGTGATGGCGGCCTCGGAGTTGAAGCCGGCGATCGGGATGCCGCTGTACGAGGTCAGCGGGGAGTGCGGGGCGGTCGGGCCCTTGGCGTCCCACGCGCCGAAGAAGTCGTAGGTCATGACGTTGTAGAAGTCGATGTACTGGGCGGCGCCCGCGTAGTCGGCGACGTCGAGCTTTCCGCCGTTGGAGCCGTCGGCGGAGATGGCGGCGGTGACCAGGTTGTTCGCGCCGAACTTGGCGCGCATGGCCTGCATCATGTTCTTGAAGGAGGCGGCGCCGCTGGTGTCGCAGGACAGCCCGCAGGCGTTCGGGTACTCCCAGTCGAGGTCGATGCCGTCGAAGACGTCGGCCCAGCGCGGGTCCTCGATCAGGTCGTAGCAGGACTGCGCGAAGGCGGCCGGGTTCTGGACCGCCTGGCCGAATCCGCCGGACCAGGTCCAGCCGCCGAAGGACCACAGCACCTTGATGTTCGGGTACTGGGCCTTGAGCTTGCGCAGCTGGTTGAAGTTGCCGCGCAGCGGCTGGTCCCAGGTGTCGGCCTTGCCGTCGACGCTCTGGTCGGCGGTGTAGGCCTTGTCGTAGTCGGCGTAGGCGTCACCGATGGTGCACTTGCCGCCCTGGACGTTGCCGAAGGCGTAGTTGATGTGCGTGATCTTCGCGGCGGTCCCGGAGGTGACCAGGTTCTTCACGTGGTAGTTGCGCCCGTAGACGCCCCAGTTGGTGAAGTAGCCGAGCTTGACCGTGCCGCCGGGGGGCGGGTCGGTGACCCCGGCGGTGGTGAGCGTGGCCTGGGCGGAAGCGGCGCCGGTCTGGTCGGCGGTGTCACGGGCGACCACGTGGTACTGGTACGGGGTCGCCTTGGTCAGACCGGTGTCGGTGAAGGAGGTGCCGGTGACCGTGGCGACCTTGACGCCGCCGCGGTAGAGGTCGTAGTTCTTCACGCCCTTGTCGTCGGTGGCGGCCGCCCAGCTCACGGTGATCGCGGTCTCGGTGATCGCGGAGCCGGTGGGGGTGCCGGGGGCGCTCGGCGGGTTGTCGCCGGTGCCGCCGCCGGTGGTCACCGAGAGGGGGCCGGAGGCGGGCCCGGTCTGGTCGATCGTGTCGCGGGCGGTGACCGTGTAGCTGTACGTCGTCGCCCTGGTCAGGCCCGAGTCGGCGTAGGAGGTGCCGGTGACGGTCGCGATCTTGGCGCCGTTGCGGTGGACGTCGTAGTTCTTGACGCCCTTGTCATCGGTGGCCGCGGCCCAGCTCAGCGTCAGCCCGGTCTCCGTGACGCCGCTGGCCGTGGGGGTGCCGGGGGCGCTGGGCGGGGTGTCGGCGGTGCCGCCGTCGCAGCTGCCGCCGTTGACCTTGCAGCCGCTGGGGGCGCCGGAGCCGGTGCCGTTGAAGCCGAAGCTGATGGTGGCGCCCGGGGCGAGGGTGCCGTTCCAGCCGACGTTCTTGCCGGTCCAGTGGGTGCCCGAGCTGGTGACGGTGGCGTCCCAGGCCGAGGTGACGGCGGTGCCGGCCGGGTAGTCCCATTCCACGGTCCAGCTGGTCAGGGTGGTGGTGCCGGTGTTCTTCACCGTCCACTTGCCCTCGAAGCCGGAGCCCCAGTCGGAGACCTTGGTGTACGTCGCGGTCGCCGAGGCCGCGGCCTGGGCCGGACCGGCGAGGGCCACGAGTCCGGCGATGGGCAGGGAGAGGACGGCCAGGACGGCCGCGACTCTTCGCAGCAGGGGTGTGCGTCGTGGGGGTGCTGTGCTCAAGGGTGCTCCTCCGAGGTCCGCGGCGGACGTGGGGACGTCCGCCGCATGGGGGTGGGACCTGCGCCGCCCGTGAACGCGCCCATGAGGTTTTGTCATGGCGTGCTCACCACAGTTGTGCGTGAGAGTAGAAAGGTCTGGACCAACCGTCAAGAGGTCCAGACCTCCCGTAGCAGCCCCGGATTCATTTCCGGTCGAATCCCGTCAGAGCCCCAACTCCTGCGCCAGCACGGCAGCTTGGACCCGGCTGCGCAGCTCCAGCTTGGCCAGCACCCGGCTGACGTGGGTCTTCGCCGTCGCCTCCGCCATCTCCAGGCGCACCGCGATCTCCGCGTTCGACAGACCCTCGCCCAGGCACCCCAGCACCTCCCGCTCGCGCGGGGTCAGCGATTCCACCGAGGCCGGCACGGGGACCCGTACGGGCTTCGGATCCGCGAACTCCGCGATCAGCCGGCGGGTCACCGCCGGGGCGATCAGACCCTCCCCGCGCGCGACGGTCCGTACCGCCGCGATCAGCTGCGCCGCGTCCGCGTCCTTCAGCAGGAAGCCCGACGCGCCCGCGCGCAGGGCCCCGAAGACGTACTCGTCGAGATCGAAGGTGGTCAGCACGAGCACGTCGGCCAAACCCTCCGCGACCACCTGGCGGGTCGCCGAGACCCCGTCCAGGCGCGGCATCTGCACGTCCATGAGCACCAGGTCCGGCCGCAGCGCGCGGGCCAGGCGCACCGCCTCCTCCCCGTCCGCGGCCTCGCCCGCCACCTCGATGTCGCCCGCGCTGCGCAGGATCAGGACCAGCCCGGCCCGTACCGCGCTCTGGTCCTCCGCCACCACGACCCTGATCGTCACGCCCGTACCGCCCCTTCCTCCACGGGCAGTGTCGCCCGGACCCGCCAGACCGCGTCCGCGCGGCCCGCTTCGAATGCCCCGCCGAGCAGTTCCGTCCGCTCGCGCATGCCGATCAGGCCGGCGCCGGAGCCGGGTGCCCGGGGGCCGGGCCGCTCCCCGTAGGGGGAGTCGACCACGACGTGCAACGCGCCGCCGCCCCCGGCCCTGCCCCCGGCCCCGGGCTCCTCGCGGTCCAGCCGGACGGTGACCGTACCGGGGGCCGCGTGCTTGAGGGCGTTGGTCAGCGACTCCTGGACGATCCGGTACGCGGCCAGCTCCACCGGGGCGGGCAGCGGCCCGGGAGCCTCCCCGGGCCGCCGGTCGAGGAGTACGAAGTCCAGCCCGCTCGCGGCCCCGTTCGTACGGGCCTGCTCCAGCAGGGCGTCCAGCCCGTCCAGCGAGGGCGTCGCGACGGCCTCCGCCCCCGCTCCCGCGTCCCGCAGCAGCCCGATCAGCCGGCGCATCTCGGCGAGTCCCTGGACGCTGTTCTCCCGGATCACCCCGAGCGCCTCCCGGCTGGTGGCGGGGGAGTCGATGGAGAGCGCGGCGGTGGAGTGGATGGCGATGGCGGAGAGGTGGTTGGCCACCATGTCGTGCAGCTCGCGGGCCATCCGGGCCCGCTCGGCGACGACCGCCTGGGCCCGGTCCATTTCGGCCAGCAGCGCCGTCTGCTCGGCGCGCAGCCTGGCGGCCGTGGCGGCCTCGCGGTGGTTGCGCAGGGTGGCCCCGGTCAGGGCCGGGCCGAAGCTCACGATGCCCGTGACCACGCCGATCAGCAGGGCCTGCGGGGTGCGCAGCCAGGCCACGGCGGCGATGGTCACGGCGACGGTGATCAGGCCGGTGATCACCGGGAGGCGGCGGGCCATGGCCGGTTTTCCGTAGACCACGGCCGCGTACATCAGGTCGGTGAAGATCAGCACGGTGGCCAGGTTCCCCACCGTGAACTGGTCGGCGACCAGCCCGGCGGTACCGACGGCGAGGGTCAGCCGGGGCGCGCTGCGGCGCAGCAGCTCCATCGCGCCGAGGGCGAGGAGGGGGACCAGCGCCGCCCAGGCGGGGAACAGGTCGCGGGTGGGGGAGCTGTGCACCCCGAGCGACCACAGGAGCAGGCCGGCGGCCACGCTGAACACGGCGAGCAGCACGTCGTCACGGTGCGGCGGCGGGATCTTGAGGGTCACGGACCCATCCAACAGGCTGCGGCGGGAGCGGGCGTCGCCATCGCGGCTGCTTTTCGGACGGTCCCCTACATCGAAGGATGCAGGGCGGCCGCCCCGGCATTCGTCCCCGGCGACGAGGAAACCCGGCGAACCGGGCGGGAAGCTGGGGTCATCCCCCTCGCAGGAACGGAGAATCCCGTGCTCGTCACCCTGATCATCGCCTGTGAAGTCGGCTTCTGGGTCCTGCTGGCCGGCGGCCTGGCCCTGCGCTACCTCGCGAAGATGCCGAGGACCGGCGCGGCCGTGCTGCTGTGCGAGCCGCTCCTGGAGCTGGTGCTGCTGGTGGCCACCGCGGTGGACCTGCGCGGCGGCGCCGAACCGGACTGGAAGCACGGGCTCGCCGCGCTGTACCTCGGCTACACCGTCGCCTACGGGCACTACACCGTGCGCTGGCTCGACGGCCATGCCGCGTACCGGCTGGCCGGCGGCCCGAAGCCGGCCGGCGCGGGGTACGGCGCGGCGCGGGCCGCCCACGAGTGGAAGCTGTTCGCGCGGACCGTCCTCGCGGCGGCCGTCGCGGCGGGGCTGCTGCAGGCCGCGATCTGGTACGTCGGCGGTTCCGGCGACACCGCGGTGCTGCGCGGGTGGCAGCTGACGGCCCTGCGGGTGGTCGGCATCCACGCCCTGATCGCCGTCACCTACACGGTGTGGCCGAAGCAGCAGCCGAAGCCGGATCCGGAACCCGCGAAGGCGCTCTCCGACGCGGACCGGCCCTAGGACGGGAGTCCGTCAGGGGCCGCCGGCCCTCCGGGTGCCGTCGGCCCTCCCGGTGCTACCGGTCGCCGCCGGGGACCCACAGGACGTCGCCGACCTCCTTGTTGGCCGTGCGGGCCAGGATGAAGAGGAGGTCGGAGAGGCGGTTGAGGTAGGTGGCCGTCAGCGGGTTCATTACCTCGCCGTGCACCTCCAGGGCGGCCCAGGTGGAGCGCTCGGCGCGCCGGACCACCGTGCAGGCCTGGTGCAGGAGGGCCGCGCCGGGGGTGCCGCCGGGGAGGATGAAGCTGCGGAGCTTCTCCAGCTCGCCGTTGAAGAGGTCGCAGTCGGCCTCCAGCCTGTCCACGTAGAACTGCTCGACGCGCAGCGGCGGGTACTCCGGGTTCTCGGCCACCGGAGTGCAGAGGTCGGCGCCCACGTCGAACAGGTCGTTCTGCACACGGACCAGGACCTTCACGACATCGGCGGGCAGCGAGCCGAGCGCGATCGCCGTGCCGATGGCCGCGTTGGCCTCGTTGGCGTCGGCGTACGCCGAGATCCGCAGATCGGTCTTGGCCGTGCGGCTCATGTCGCCGAGCGCGGTCGTGCCCTGGTCGCCGGTGCGGGTGTAGATGCGCGTGAGGTTCACCATGCCGCCACCCTAGTGCGGGTCAACTGCGCGCCCCTGCCGCACTGCTGGGCCGTCCCGGTGTGATGTCCGTCATCTGAGACGTGACGCGTGTTACTTCACGGTCACTGCGCCCCTCGCGGACGCTAGTCTCCGCCGGAGAACGAACGAGGCCGTGCCGTATCCGAGGCCGTGTCCCGGGGAAGAAACGTGGGGTGTGCAGTGGCTGGGAAGCTCGCCGTCATCGGTGCCGGACTGATGGGTTCCGGAATCGCGCAGGTCTCCGCTCAGGCGGGTTGGGACGTCGTGCTGCGCGATGTCACCGACGCCGCCCTGACGCGCGGAACCGACGGGATCAAGGCCTCTTACGACCGGTTCGTCTCCAAGGGCAAGCTGACGGCCGAGGACGCCGAGGCGGCGCTCGCCCGCATCACCACGACCACCGAGCTGGAAGCGGTCGCCGACGCCGACATCGTCGTCGAGGCCGTCTTCGAGAAGCTCGAGGTCAAGCACGAGATCTTCCGCGCGCTCGACAAGCTCGTGCGCGAGGACGCGATCCTCGCCTCCAACACCTCCGCCATCCCGATCACCAAGATCGCGGCCGTGACGGAGCGTCCGGAGCGGGTCGTCGGCGCGCACTTCTTCTCGCCGGTCCCGATGATGCAGCTGTGCGAGCTCGTGCGCGGCTACAAGACGAGCGACGAAACCCTCGCCACCACCCGGGCGTTCGCCGAGTCGGTCGGCAAGACCTGCATCGTCGTCAACCGCGACGTCGCCGGCTTCGTGACGACCCGTCTCATCTCGGCGCTGGTCGTCGAAGCCGCGAAGCTGTACGAATCGGGCGTCGCCTCGGCCGAGGACATCGACATCGCCTGCAAGCTCGGCTTCGGCCACGCGATGGGCCCGCTGGCCACCGCCGACCTCACCGGCGTCGACATCCTGCTGCACGCCACCAGCAACATCTATACGGAATCCCAGGACGAGAAGTTCGCGCCGCCGGAGCTGATGCGCCGCATGGTGGACGCGGGGGACATCGGCCGCAAGAGCGGTCAGGGCTTCTACAAGCACTGAGCGCCCGTTCGAATGCCTGCACCCCACAGGGTGAATTAGGTATCGGTTCGCTCACGGTCGGCAACTTCCCTGCCCCTGAGGCAGTCAGTTGCAGTGAGAGTTGCCGACCAAGAACCAGTCGGACCATACGCAATCAGTACCGCGCTGCCGGGAGTACACATGCACATCAGGGGCGACCACGCCGAACTCGCTGTCGGGGGTCGCCTCGACGTGCGCAGCGCGGCGGACGCCCGTACGGTCCTGCACACCGCCCTCGACGACGGTCACGGCGACCTCGTGCTGGACCTCACCGGGCTCGACTCCTGGGACGCGACGGGCCTCGGCGTGATCATGGGCGCCCACCGCCGGGCCGGCCGCACGGGCCGGCGGCTCGTCCTGCGCGGGGTCCCGCCGCAGATGCAGCGGCTGCTCGTGGCCACCCGGCTGCACCGGATCCTCGCGATCGAGGGCGGGCTGGAAGCGGAGTCGCTGCCGCGCGCGTGACCCGTACGCGGTGCACGGGGGAGGGCCACTGCGCGGGACCCGCGCGAACGTAACGGTCCGGTGGTGAACGCACCCCTGAGGTTCACGCTCCGCCGGGCACGGTCTAGGGTTCGGGCGGAAACCGGACCAGTAGCGACAGCGGCGTGTGCGAAGGCCGGGCGGACGACGGCGCACGGCGCGATCGGGGGACTTGGTCATGGACCGCAGCAGCACACAGGGGCAGACCGATCCGGCGGAGTCGCCGGCGCGCGTGGTGACGCTGACGTCCGGGGAGTACACGCTCACCGTGAACCCCGTCGACGGCAGCGAGATCGTCCGGACGCACCGCCCCGGCGGCGTGCCCGCCCCCGCCCCGGTCAAGCGCACCCCCGCCGCCCGCGCCTCCGCAGCGGCCGCCGCACGGCCTCCGGTGCCCCCGGGCGCCGCGGCCGCGACGCGGACCCTGCTGGGCCGCGAGGAGGAGCGCGAGCGCCTCGTACGCCTCCTCTCGCGCGGCCGCTCCATACGCCTGACCGGTCCTGCCGGATCCGGGCGCACCGCGCTCCTCGACGCGGTCGCCGACGCCTGCGCGGACCTCGCCCCCGACGGGGTCGTACGGCTCAGCGCGCAGGGACACCAGCAGCCCGGCGAACTGCTCCAGGCGCTGTACGCCACCGTGTACGAGGCTCCGGGCGAGCGCCCCGACCGGGACGTGCTCCTCGCCCGGGTGGCGGAGATAGGCGCCGTCGTCGTGATCGACGACCTCGACATGGGCGGCACCGCCCTCGACGAACTGCTGCGGGCCACGCCCGAGTGCGCGTACCTGCTGGCCGCCACCCCCGACACCCGGGCCCCCTCCGACGACTCCCACCTCGAAGAGGTCTTCCTCGGCGGGCTGGCCCGCGCCGACTCCACGGCCCTGCTCGAAGCGGGCACCGGACGGCCGCTGACCGATGAGGAGACCGCCTGGGCGGCGGACCTGAGCTTCGCCTCCGAGGGGCTGCCGCTGCGCTTCGTCCAGGCCGCCGCCCTGCTGCGGCAGCGCGACGAGCTCAACCGCACGGGTTACGACGAGGCCGACGAGGACGAGGAGCCCGGCGTCTTCGAGGAGAAGCCGCGCGACACCGTCTTCGTGCCGCTGCCCACGCTCGCCGAGGGCGCCGCCCCGGCGGAACTGCTCGCCTCGCGGCTCAGCGAGTCGGCGCGGGCCGCCCTGCGGATCGCCTGCGCACTGGGCGGGGAGCTGCCCCACCACACGCACCTGCCCGCGCTGGTCGGCGACACGCACGCCGACACGGCCGTCGCGGAGTTGCTCGACTGCGGGCTGCTGAGCCCCGTCGGGACCCGCTACCGGCTGGCCGCGGGGGTCGCCCGGCAGCTCGAGGAGATCGGCTACGGGGAGACCGCGGACGAGGAGGCCCGTACGGCCGCCCGGCACTACGCCTGGTGGACCGGGCACACCTCGGTCACCCCCGAGCGGGTCGCGGCCGAGGCCGACGCGGTGCTCGCGGCGCTGGCCGGGGCCGACGTGGTCGCCGCGGTGCTGCTGGCGCGGACCGCGGCCCCGGCGTTCGCGGCCTCGCTGCACTGGGAGGCCTGGGAGCGGGTGCTGCGCGCGGGCGCGGAGGCCGCGCGGAAGGCCGGCGAGGTCGCGGAGCAGGCGTACTTCCACCACGAGCTGGGCGTACTGGCCCTGTGCGAGGGCCGGCTCGACCGGGCGCGGGCCGAGCTGGAGGCCTCGGTCGGGCTGCGCGGCGCGCTGGCCGACAAGCGGGGGACCGTGGCGGGACGGCGGGCCCTGGCCCTGGTCACCGACCGCGAGGCGGCGGAGACCCCGGTCTCGCCGCCGCTGCGGCTGGCTCCGCCGGCTGCGGCAGGGGCTCCGGCCCTGGCTCCGGCTCCGGCCGGGCCGGGCGCCGGCGGGGCGGGACTCCCCGCCCTTCCCGGGGCTGCGGGGGGCACCGCGAAGCTTCCCCTTCCGGGGCTGCCGGGGGCTCCGGGGGCTACCCCGAAGTTGCCGTTCCCCGCGCTCAAGGGGGCTCCGGGCACTCCGCTTGCTCCTGGTGCGGGTGCCGCGGGCGCTGCCGGGGGTCCGCTGGCAGCTGGTGCTGCAGGGGCCGCCGGTTCGGCCGGTGCAGGCAGCGTCTGGACTCCGCCGGTCGCTGGTGCTGCCGCAGGCGCCGGTGCCGTCGGGGGGCCGCCGGCTCCCGGCGGGGCAGGTGCCGACGCCGGTGCTGCGGGTGTTGCCGGGGCCTCCGGTTCCGCCGGCCCTGTCGCCGGCGCCGGCAACGGCGGGAATCCGCTGACTGCCGGCGCTGCCGGAGTTTCGTTCGCTGCCGGTGCTGCCGGTGCTGCCGGTGCTGCGGGTGCTGCGGGTGCTGCGGGTGCTGCCGGTGCTCCCGGTGTCGCCGGGGTGTCTTCGGCGTCCGGGACGCCGGGGATCCTGTCGAAGGGGTCGGCCGCTCTGCCCGGGGCCGCCCCCGTGCCCGAGCGGGCGGCGGCGCGGGCTCCGGAGGCCTTCACGACGGTCGTGCCCGCGGTGGCGCCGCCGGGCTCCGTCGCGCCCGCGAGCCTGGCCGAGGTGTTCGAGGACGCCTTCCCCCTCAGCCCCGCGCCGGCCCCCGCGCCCGGCGCGCTGCCCGGGCCGAAGCCGAAGTCGGGGCCGGGCCGCAAGCCGCTGCTGCTGGCCGCGGCCGGAGCGGTGACCGCCGTGGTGCTGGGTACGGTGGTCGCCCTGGCGATGACCACCGAGGACGAGGAGCCGCCCGCCCAGGCGCCGGCCGTCTCCACGGCACCGAGCTCGGAGGAGTCGCAGCCGCAGCCGAGTGCGCCGGAGCCGGGCGGGAACGTTCCCTCGCCGGAGCCGGGAAGCTCGTCCCCCACCTCGCAGGCACCGGGTACGACCCCGCCGCCGCGCAGGTCCACCTCGGCGACGCCGTCGACGACCCCGTCGGCGACCCCGTCCTCGTCGAGCCCGGTGGTCCCGCCGTCGCCGCCGGCGTCGAGCTCCACCCCGCCGGTCAGCAGCCCGCCGGTTTCCGCTAGCCCGTCGGGGTCCGTGACGCCGAGCCCGACGCACACGCCGCCGACCAGCAAGCCGGAGCAACCCCCCACGGGCACCACGGAGGATGCGGGGACCCCGACCCCTTGACGGGGGCGGGGCAGCCCTAGAACAGGCGGAGCTTGTCGTCCTCGATGCCGCGCATCGCGTCGTAGTCGAGGACGACGCAGTCCATGCCGCGGTCGTTCGCCAGGACGCGCGCCTGGGGCTTGATCTCCTGGGCCGCGAAGATTCCCTTGACGGGTGCCAGGTGGGGGTCCCGGTTCAGGAGCTCCAGGTACCGCGTGAGCTGCTCGACGCCGTCGATCTCCCCGCGGCGCTTGATCTCGACCGCCACCGTCGCGCCGGAGGCGTCCCGGCACAGGATGTCGACCGGTCCGATCGCGGTCATGTACTCGCGGCGGATCAGCGTCCAGCCCTCGCCGAGGGTCTCGATCCGGTCGGCCAGGAGCTCCTGCAGGTGGGCCTCGACCCCGTCCTTGATCAGACCCGGGTCGGTGCCCAGCTCGTGGGAGGAGTCGTGGAGGACTTCCTCCATGGTGATGATGAGCTTCTCGCCCGCCTTGTTGACGACGGTCCAGACGCCGGCGTCGTCACCGCTCCCCTCCTTGAGGGTGCAGGGCGGCGACATCCAGTTGAGCGGTTTGTACGCTCGGTCGTCCGCGTGGATCGAGACACTGCCGTCGGCCTTCACGAGGATCAGACGGGGTGCCGAGGGCAGATGGGCGGTGAGCCGGCCCGCGTAATCGACGGAGCAGCGGGCAATGACGAGACGCATGGTCGGCAACGCTACTCGACGAGAAGGCCTGCACGCGATTCGCCCCCGAAAGCCCCCTTCGCGGATGGCGCGTTGTATGTGCATTCTCCTGGTGCGGTACCCACCGGGCGCCTACCGTGGTGAGCGGGAGGTTGCGACACGTGCACACTGCGTCGCGATCTCCCTCCCTGCCCGTAAGGCTCCGGCAACCCAATCGGCCGGAGTCGCGAGAGGAGAACCCATGTCGCTCGACGTCTCACCGGCCCTACTCGAACAGGCCGAGCGAGGCGAGGTCGACGAAGCCGCTTTCGTCGACTGCGTCCGGACCTCCCTGCCCTACGCATGGGAGATGATCAGCTCGCTGGTGGCCCAGCTGAAGGTGGACGGCGGACAGTTCGCCGACAACCAGACGCCGCCGCCGGACGAGCAGGCGCGTGGTCAGCTGCTTCGAGCCCTCGCGAGTGACGCGATACGGGGTGCGCTGCAGCGCCACTTCGGAGTGCGCCTGGCATTCCAGAACTGCCACCGGGTAGCGGTGTTCCCGCTGGACTCCTCGGTGGACGACCGGCTGGCCAAGTTCACTTCGATCCGTGGTCAGCTGCTCAACCAGTCGCCCGAAATGCGCGACTGTTAGCAGGCAGTTCCGCACGACCGGCACATCAGGCAAGCCCAGTACGACCACAGCACGACCGCACTCCGCACCGCCGAACGACCCCGTATCGCCGCACGACCGGTACCTCGCTGCCGCTCCGGTGCCAACGGAGCGGCAGCCCTGGTCTCAGCCGAGTCGGGGCAGCACCTCGGCACCGAGGCGCTTGAGGTTCTCCTCGGTCGCGGCGAGATCACCCGATCCCTCCGTCAGCAGGGCGAACCGCGTGATGCCCGTACGCTCCGACGTGGCCGCCAGCCGGTCGGCCGCCAGCTCCGGTGTGCCCACGGGGTGCAGATCGCACAGCAGCTCGGTGTACGCGACCGGGTCCCGCATCGCCCGCTGCCGTCCGTCCACCGTGACGTGCGCGTCCAGGCCCTGCTTGAGCCAGCCCGGCATCGCCTTCAGCAGCGTTTCGCGGGCGTCCGCCGTCCGGTCCGCCAGCTGGCAGACCCCGGCCGATACGTGGTCCGCCTCGGGCGAACGCCCCGCGGCCCGCGCCGTACGCCGCCACAGATCGACCATCGCGGCCTTGTCCTCGTCCCCGCAGTGCATGCCCAGCAGCATCGGCAGCCCGCGCTCCGCGGCCAGCCGTACCGAGGCGGGGGAGGTGCAGGCGACGATCAGTTCCGGCCCCGTCCCGTCCCCGTGCAGCGCCTCCGACGCGCGCGGTACGACGGCCACTTCCCGGAAGCCGTACCGGCCGCCCGCCGCCGTCCCCACCCGTGGCTCGGTCAGCCAGCGCCGCAGCAGGTCCAGGTCCTCCGGGAAGCGGTTCTCGTACGCGTCGAGCCCGCCGCCGAAGACCTCCAGGTCCACCCAGGGACCGCCCCGGCCCACCCCCAGGGTGAACCGTCCCTCCGAGGTCAGGTGCAGCAGGGCCGCCTGCTCGCCCAGGGCCACCGGGTGGGTGCTCGGCAGCACGCTCACCGCCGTGCCCACGCGCAGCCGCCGGGTCCGGCCCAGCATCAGGGCCGCCAGGGTGACCGCGGACGGGCAGACCCCGTACGGGACGAAGTGGTGCTCGGCGAGCCAGACCGAGTCGAGTCCGGCCTCCTCGGCCACCTCGGCGGTCCGCACCGCCCGGTGCAGTGCCTCGCCCTGTCCCTGGCCCGGGAACTGGGCGGCCAGTACAAATGCTCCTACGCGCATCGCCTTTAGCCTCCTCGCGGCTGACGCGGCCTCCCCCAGGCGGACCGGTTTCTCCACCGGCAACAACGTCTGACACGTGCCAAAGGCACGGCCTGACCGGAAAGTTATTGGGATTGTCGGGCCAGTCGCTTTTTACCTACGGTCGTCCTTCGGCCACCCTGCGGGTACCCGGGCTCGCTGCGCGTAGTCTGGGAGAAAGTCACTGCCGGCCGCCCATCCGTGAGGTATACGTGTCACCGCGCCACAACCGCCCCAGGGGCGGCGAGAATCCAGCCGATCGTTCGGACCAGGGCTCGGGCCCGGGCAGTCTGGACCGGTACGGCTTGGAGCGCACGGAGGAGTACCAGGGCGAGGACTGGAAGGTCCGGCACGTCGCGGGCGCGAGCGCCGCGGGCAAGCGCTACCGCTGCCCCGGCTGCGACCAGGAGATCCCCTCCGGCACCCCGCACCTGGTGGCCTGGCCCGAGTACGGCGGGGTCGACGACCGCCGGCACTGGCACAAGGCCTGCTGGAACGCGAAGGACCGCCGCACCTCCAAGGTGCAGCGGTCCCGCAACGCTCCCAAGTACTAGGCCGTCCTTACACGTCCCGGCGCCCGGACACCACGTACGAGGCGGTGACCGCGACGCCCGTCACCAGCAGGATCAGCACCAGGTGGCTCAGGCCCGTCGGGTACGGCGCGCTCCCGTCGGCCGGGGCCTCGGCGCTGTCCAGCGGCATGCCGAACAAGGTGATCAGCGCCACCGGCGCGTTGTACTGGAGCAGGGCCCGGCCCACCGGGGCGAGGGCCTCCCAGATGCTGAGCACTGCCCCTATCACCGGCGGCAGCGTGACGATCCCGAGCATCGCGGCGACCGCCCCGGCGGAGTGCCGCACCAGCGCCCCGACCGCCAGGGCCAGCACGCCGAGCAGGGTGACGTAGAAGCTGCCCAGGAGTCCGGTGGCCCACTCGGTGCTCGCGTGCACCCCGGAGCCCCGGCCGTCGCGCAGGATCGACGCGGTCAGCCCGACCAGGCAGACGGACCCGGCCGTGACGAAGAAGGCGGTGGCGGCGAAGACGAGGTACTTCGCGGTGAGCACCCGGTACCGGTCGGGGGCGGCCGTGAAGGTGGTGCGGATCAGGCCGGTGCCGTACTCGGAGCTGATGGTCAGCACTCCGAGCACCATCACCGCCAGCTGCCCGACCAGCAGGCCGAACAGGGCGGGGGCGATGAACGGCATCTGCTCGTAGTCGCGGGAGGAGGTCTGCAGGATCACCGTGCCGCCGATGCCGACGACGAGCAGCACCAGGGCCCCGAGCGTCCACATCGTGGAGCGCACCGAGGTCAGCTTGGTCCACTCCGAGGCCAGCGCGTGCCCCAGGTGCGGCCGGGGGGACGGCAGGGGCGAGGTGTATCCCGGCGGGCCCTGCTCCCCGTCGGTCGCGATCGTCGGGGCGGTCATTTCTGGTCCTCGGGCTTCTGCGCGGGGGTGTGCACGGGGTCGGGGGAGTGCCCGGCCCCGGTGGCGTTCCCGGTCCCGGCCCCGTTCGCCGGGCCGGTGAGCTCGCCCGGGCTGGCGGGCATCAGGAACGGCTGCCCGGAGGCCCCGGGCGGCGGGGGAGCGAAGAAGGACGCCGCGGGGACCTGGAGGGCCTCGGCGGCCTCCCGGGCCTCCTCCTCCCACTGCGGGACGCTCAGCGGCTCGGGCTCCCAGAGCTCGGCGCGCGGGTCCTCGGTGGAGGTGTACTCGACGGAGGACTGGGTCATCCGCATGTACGCCTCCTCCAGCGAGGCCCGGTGCGGCGAGAGCTCCCACAGCCGTACGCCGGCCGCGTGCGCGAGGTCGGAGATCCGCGACAGCTCCAGCCCGGTCACCCGCAGCGCCCCGTCGGGCTCCCGCAGGACCCGGCCGCCCGCCCTGGTGAGGACGGAGCCGAGGGTGTCCCAGCCGCCCGGGTCGGTGTCGGCCGTGCGGACCCGGGCGAATCCGGCCGAATTGTGGGTGATGAAGTCCTGGGTGCTCATGTCGGCGAGCAGCCGGCCCCGGCCGATCACGATCAGGTGGTCGGCGGTCAGCGCCATCTCGCTCATGAGGTGGGAGGAGACGAAGACGGTGCGGCCCTCGGAGGCGAGCCGGCGCATCAGGTTGCGGACCCAGAGGATGCCCTCGGGGTCGAGCCCGTTGACCGGCTCGTCGAAGAGCAGCACCTGCGGATCGCCGAGCAGGGCGGTTGCGATGCCGAGCCGCTGGCCCATGCCGAGCGAGAAGCCCTTGGCGCGCTGCCGGGCCACGTCCTGCAGCCCCACGACGCCCAGCACCTCGTCGACCCGCTTCTCCGGGATGCCGGAGAGCTGGGCGACCGACAGCAGGTGGGTGCGGGCCCGGCGGCCGCCGTGGACGGCCTTGGCGTCGAGCAGGGCGCCGACGTGCCGCTGGGCGTTCGCGAGCTCGCGGAAGGGCAGGCCGTTGATCGTGACCTGGCCGGCGGTGGGCCGGTCCAGGCCGACGATCATGCGCATGGTGGTGGACTTCCCGGAGCCGTTGGGCCCCAGGAATCCCGTCACGTGACCGGGCTTGACCTGGAAGGAGAGGTCGTCGACGGCGGTCTTCGCGCCGAAGCGCTTGGTCAGGCCGACTGCCTCGATCATCTTTGCTGCCCCTTGCCAGGCCGGGACGACTCTCGCCCGCGTAAGGGTTAAGAGGATATCCAGTCCCTTGCGGTTCCACGTCGTCCTCGACCCTGAGCTACCCCTGAGAACCGACCCGGGGATCCCCCGTACTACGTCAGGCGTCCCTCTTCTTGAGGACGAGGTAGCCGCCGAGGGCCGAGGCGGCCACCCACAGGAGCATGATCCCGAGCCCGCCCCAGGGACCGTAGGGGGTCTCGGGGCTGCCCATGGCGTCCGGCACGATCTGCATGATCTTGGATCCCGCCTTGTCGGGCAGGTACTGGCCGTACTTGCGGGTCACCTCGAAACCGCTGAGAAGGTTCGAGACGATCAGGAAGAACGGGATCAGGATGCTGATCGAGGCGACGGAACTGCGCAGCATGGTGGCCACGCCCATGGAGAAGAGGGCGAGCAGTGCCATGTACAGGCCGGCGCCGACGACCGCCCGCAGGACGTTGTCCTCGCCGATCCCGATGCCGCGGTCGCCCAGGATCGCCTGGCCGAGGAAGAAGGCCGCGAAGCTGGTCAGCAGTCCGACCACCAGGGCCAGCGCCGTGGCCACGGCGAACTTGCCCAGCAGGAAGCTGCCGCGCCGGGGCACGGCGGCCAGCGAGGTGCGGATCATGCCCGAGCTGTACTCGGTGCTGACGACCATCACGCCGAAGACGATGATGGCCAGCTGCCCGAAGCCCATGCCGGTGAAGCTCAGCAGGGTGGGGTCGAAGGTGGCCCGCTCGAGCTCGCTCATGTCGTCGAAGGTCGCGTTGACCAGGGCGCAGAACGCTGCGCCGAAGCCGACGGTGACGAGGAAGGCGATGGCGAGGGTCCAGCTGGTCGAGGCGACCGTGCGGATCTTGGTCCACTCGGACTGCAGGACGGCGGAGAAGGCGGACATGATCACTTACCGCCCTTGCGCTGAGCCTCGAAGCCGGCGCCCCACGCGGGTACGTCGGCCGGCCTCGCCGGATTGTCCGCCGCCATGCCGGGAACCGGCGGGACCCCGCCCGCCCCCGGTGCGTGGGCGTGGTACTCGACGGAGTCCGCCGTCATGCGCATGAACGCTTCCTCCAGTGAAGCCCGCTGCGGGCTGAGTTCGTGCAGCACGATCTGGTGCTGGGCGGCCAGCTCGCCGAGCCGTTCCGCCTCCACGCCGTCGATCTCCAGGGTGCCGGTGGCCGGAACGCTGATCGCGTCGATGCCGGCCTCGTGCAGGACGTCCTTCAGCCGTTCCTGCTGCGGAGAACGCATGCGGACGTAACTGCGGGAGTTCTGCTGGATGAAATCGGCCATGGACAGGTCGGCGAGCAGCTTTCCCTGTCCGATGACAACCAAATGCTCTGCGGTCAGGGCCATTTCGCTCATCAGATGGGAGGAAACGAAGATCGTCCTTCCCTCTGCCGCGAGCCCCTTCATCAGATTGCGGATCCAGAGAATTCCCTCCGGGTCCAGACCATTGACGGGCTCGTCGAACATCAGGATCTCCGGGTCGCCGAGCAGCGCGGAGGCGATGCCGAGCCGCTGGCCCATGCCCAGCGAGAATCCCTTCGACTTCTTGTTCGCCACGGCCGTCAGGCCGACCAGGTCCAGCACCTCGGAGACCCGGCTGCGCGGGATCCGGTTCGACTGGGCGAGGCAGAGCAGGTTGTTGTACGCGCTGCGGCCGCCGTTCATCGCCTTCGCGTCCAGCAGTGCCCCGATGTACTTCAGCGGCTCCGGCAGGTCCCGGTAGTGCTTCCCGTCGATCCTGACCGTACCGCTGGTCGGGTTGTCGAGGTCGAGCATCATGCGCATGGTCGTGGACTTGCCCGCCCCGTTGGGGCCGAGGAAGCCGGTGACCACCCCCGGTCTGACCTGGAAGCTGAGGTTGTCCACGGCGGTTTTCACGCCGAATCGTTTCGTAAGGCCCTCAAGCTCGATCATTCCGCCACGCTAGAACGCCCGAGGGCCCTACGCCACCTCTCATGGGTGACGAAGGGCCCTCGGTGTCGAAGTGGATTGTTGGCTTCCGGCCACTGGTGCCGGAAGCCCTCCGTCGACTAGCGGCTCTGCTGCGCCGGAACGCCGCGGGTGACCGGCTCGTCGTCGATCGGCGCGGAGGCGGCGGCGACCGCGGCACCCGTCAGCGTCGCCAGCATCTCGCGGACGTTGGTGAGCTGCGCGTTGATCGAGTCGCGGCGGTTGGTGAGCGCCGCGAGCTCGCGCTCGGACTCGCTGCGGATCCGGTCGGCCTTGGCGTTGGCGTCGGCCACGATGTCCTCGGCCTGGCGCTGGGCGGTCTCCACGGTCTGGCGGGCGCGGCGCTCGGCGTCCGTACGGAGCTTCTCGGCCTCCAGGCGCAGCTGCTCCGCGCGGTGCTCGATCTCCGCGAGGCGCTTCTCGGCCTTGGCCTGACGGCCCGCGAGGTCGCGCTCGGACTGCTCGCGGCGCTTGGCCAGGTTGGTCTCGAAGTCCGCGGCGGCCTGGGCGGCCTTGGCGCGGGTCTCCTCGAAGAGCGCGTCGGCCTCCTCGCGCTTGGAGGCGGCGTCCTTCTGCGCCTCGGCGCGCAGCGACGCGGCGTCGCCCTTGGCCTTCTCGACGATCCGGACGCCCTCGTCCTCGGCGGTCGACTTCCGGTCGGCGGCGAACGACTCGGCGTCGTTGCGCACCTGCTGGGCGGCCGACTCGGCGAGCTCGCGGTGCTGCTCGGCCGCGCGACGGGCCTCCTCACGGAGGTCCTTCGCCTCCTCCTCGGCCAGGCGCAGGATCTTCTCGACCCGGGCGCCGAGGCCGGCGTACGACGGCTCGGCGTCGTTCACCTGAGCCTGGGCGTTCTGCGTCTCGAGGTGCAGCTCCTCGATCCGCTTTTCCAGAGAGTTGATACGTCCGAGGGCGCTGTCACGGTCGGAGACCAGCTTGGTGATGCGGTCGTCCACCTGACCGCGGTCGTAACCACGCCGCACGAGCTCGAAGCCGAAGGGGGAGGATGTGTCGCTCATGGGGTTCCTGTCGAATGAGACCGATGAGGTGCTACGCGGGGTGTTAGGTGTTAAGGGGAATCCTAGGCGCCAGGACGGCGTGTCATCGAGTCAATCCGCGTTTGATCTGGACAATGACACCCCTTTTGAGTGGCAAGGCGACAGAATGCTTGTCACTCGTTCGCCTGAACCTCCATCAGGAGCACAGAGTCGAGTGTGCTGACTAGCCCTCTGACGTCTTGCCACCCGATCGAGTGGAACCCGCTGTCGCACCGGCCTTCACGCCCCCCGCGCCCTGGCCGCCGACCCCGGGCTTTCCGCCACCGGAAGGCGCCTCGAATGATTCCAACGCCTCAAGAACGTCCTGGACACGGGAGATCTCCGCCTGAATGTCCTCGCGCCTGCGCACGAGGACCTCCAGCTCGCGCCGGCCCTCCTCGACGAGCCGCTCGGCCTCCGCCGTCGCCTCCGCGAGCTTGCCCTCGGCCGCCCGGACCAGTTCGGCCTTCTTCTGCTCGGCCTCCTTGAGCAGCGCCTCCGCCTTGCGCACCGCGGCGATGCGGACCTTGCTCGCCTCGCTGCTCGCGTCCGACACCAGCTCCTTGGCCTTCGCATCGGCCTCGACGCTCTGCTCGGTCGCCGCCCGCACCAGCTTGTCCACGCGCTCGCCGGCCGACTTCATCTGCTCGGCCGACTCCCGGCGGGCCCGCTCGTGCAGCTCCTCGACCTCCGCCTCGACGCGGCCGCGCAGCTCCTCCGCCCGCTCCCTTATGGCCGACGCGTCCGTGCGCGCCCCGACCAGCAGTTCGTCGGCGTCCGTACGGGCCTTCTCCACCAGGGAGTTGCCCTCCACGGTCGCCTCCGAGGAGATCCGCGCGGCCTCCTTGCGCGCCGCGTCGACCATCGCGTCCGCCTGCTCCTCGGCCGCCGTCGTGGCGGCCAGCGCCTGCTTCTGCGCGTCCCCGGTGAGCTTCTCGGCCTCCGAGGAGGCCTCCGTGATGAGCCGGTCGACCTGGGTCGCGGCCTCGCTGCGGCGCTTGTTGGCCTCCTCGCGGGCCTCGTCGAGCACCCGCTCCGACTCGGTGCGCGCCTCGCCCCGGACCCGCTCCGCCTCGGTGGCGGCCTCGGCCTTGACCCGCTCGGCCTCCGACCGGGTACGGGTCGCGTGCTCCTGCGCCGAGGACAGCGCCTCGGAGGCCTCGGCACGCAGCCGCTCCGCCTCGTTCGCCGCCTCGCCGACCGTGCGCTCGGTGTCCTTGCGGGTCTGCTCGGTGAGCCGGTCCGCCTCCGCGACGGCCTCGCCGACCAGGTGGTCCGCTTGCTCCGCGGCCTCGGTACGGATCCGGCCCGCCTCGGCGCGCGCCTCGTCCAGGGTCCGCTCGGACTCCCGCTCGGCGCCCGCCAGGGTCTCGTTCGCCGCGACCGTGACCCGGTCCGCCTCCGCGGTGGCCTCGCCGATGATCCGGCCGCCCTCCGCGCGGGCGTCGTCCAGCGTGCGCGAAGCCTCGGCGCGCAGCCGGTCGGCCTCCGCCGCGGCCTCGCCGACGGTGGCCTCGTTGGCCGTGCGCGTCTCCTCGACGAGCCGGTCGCCCTCGGTGCGCGCGTCGATGAGGATCCCCGTCGCGTCCCGCTCGGCCCCGGCCAGCGTCTGCGCGGCCTGCTCCGTGAGCCGCTCCGCCTCCGCCTTCGCCGCCTCCAGGGCGGCGGCCGCCTCGGCCCGCAGCGCCTCGGCCGCGGCCTCGGCCTCGCCGACGGTCAGCGCGTTGGCCGCGCGGGTCTCCTCGGTGAGCCGCTCGGCCTCCGCCGCCGCCTCGGTGATGAGCCGGTCCGCCTGCTCGGCGGCCTCCGTGCGCAGCCGGTTGGCCTCGGAGCGGGCCTCGTCCAGCGTGCCGGCGGCCTCGGTACGGGTCGCCTCGCCGGCGGCCTCGGCCTCGGCCGTGAGCCGCGCCGCCTCCGCCGCTGCCGCGGCGACCGTGGCCTCGTTGGCCGCGCGGGTCTCCTCGGTGCGGCGCTCCGCCTCGGCCGTGGCCTCGGCGACGATCCGGCCGCCCTCGGCGCGGGCGGCCTCCAGGGTCTCCGCGGCCTCGCCCCGGATCCGGTTGGCGTCGTCCCGGGCGTCGGCCTTCGTACGGGCCGCGTCGCGCTCGGAGGCGGCCAGCGCGTCGGTGGCCTCCGTGCGCACCCGCTGCGCGTACTCCGCGGTGTCCGTGCGCAGCTGCTCCGCCTCGGCCGCCGTGTCCGTGCGCAGCCGGTCGGCCTCCGCCGCCGCGTCCGTGCGCAGCTGCTCGGCCTCGGCGATCGCGTCGCCGACCGTCCGTGCGGCCAGCTCCTTCGCCGCGTCCGTCTCGGTGCGCGCCTCGCTGCGGATCCGGTTGGCGTCCTCGGTGGCCCGCTCCCGCTCGGCGTACGCGTCGGCGCGGACCCGGCCGGACTCCTCCTCGGCCTCCGTCCTCGTACGCTCCGCCGCGTGCTCGGCCGCGCTGCGCAGCCCCGCGACCTCTTCCTCGGCCTGCTCGTGCAGCCCGGCCACGGCCTCGCGCACCTGCTGGGCGGTGGCCTCGGCCGCCGCGACCACCTCGGACGCGCGCCGCTCGGCCTCCTCGGTGAGCCAGACGGCCTCCGCCGTGGCCTCCTCGGACCGCTTGCGGGCCTGGGCGAGGAGCTCCTCGCTCTCCTCCCGGGCCTGCGCCCGCTCGCTCTCCGCGTCCGTACGCGCCGAAGCCAGGGTCTCCTCGGACTCCCGGCGGCGCCGGGCGGCCTCCTCCTGGGCGGCGGCCAGCGCTTCGGCGGCCTCCTGCGCGACCCGCTCGGCGGCGGCCTTGGCCTCCGCGCGCAGCCGGTCCGCGGTCTCCTGCGCCTCGGAGCGCAGCCGCTCCGCCTCGGCCTCGGCCTCGCCGGTCAGCCGCACCGCGCTCTGCTCGGCCTCCGCGCGGACCCGGCCGGCGTCCTCGGCGGCGTCCGTGCGCAGCTGGTCGGCCTCCGCCTCCGACTGCGTCTGCAGCGTGCGGATCCGCTCCGCCGACTCCGCGCGGAGCCGGTCGCTCTCCTCGGTGGTCTCCTTGCGGATGTTCTCGGCGGCCGCCCGGGCGTCGCGCAGCGTCTGCTCGGCGGTCGCCAGGCGTCCCTCGGCGTCGGTGTGCAGCCGGACGAGCTCCTCGTCGGCCTCGGCACGCTTCGCCGACAGCGCCCGGTCGGTCTCCTCGCGCCGCACGGCCGCCGCGGCGTCCGCCTCGGCCCGTACCGACTCCGCCTGCTCCTCGGCCTCGGCGCGCAGCCGCTCGGCCTCGGCGCGGGTCCGCTCCAGGGTCTCCTCGGCCTGCTTGCGCAGGGTGGTGGCCCGCTCGACGGCCTCGCCGCGTACCCGCTCGCTCTCGGTGTTCGCCGCGGCGCGCACCTCGTCGGCGTCGGCCCGGGACTTGCCCAGCAGCTCCTCGGCGGTGCGGGCCGCCTCCTCGATCTGCTGGACCGCCTCGCGGCGGGCCTCGCCGCGGATCCGCTCGCCCTCGGCGACGGCCTCGGCGCGCAGCTGCTCGGCCTCGCCGCGCAGCCGGCGGGCCTCCTCCTGGAGTTCGACCGTACGGGCCCGGTACTCCTCCGTGTCGTCCTTCGCGGCACCCTTGAGCTCATCGGCCGTGGCCGCGGCCTGGGCGCGCAGCCGCTCGGCCTCCGCCTCGGCCTCGCCGCGGATCCGCTCGGCCTCCTCGGACGCCGCCCGGGTGGTGGCGCGGGCGTCCTCCGAGGCCTTGTTCAGGACCTCCTCGGCGGTGCGGGCCGCCTTCGCCAGCTGGGCCGCCGTGTCCTCGGCCGCCGCGGTACGGGCCTGCTCCCCGGCCTCCGTGCGCAGCCGCTCGGTCTCGGCGCGGGCATCGGCGAGCGCCTGCTCGGCCTCCGCCTTGAGGGTCTCGGCCTCCTTGTTGGCCTCGCCGACCAGGCGGGCCACCTGCTCCTTGGCCGTACGGGTGCGCTGCTCGTTGACGGACTCCGCCGAGGCGAGCTGCCGCGCGGCGCTCTCCTTGGCCTCCGCGAGCAGCTTCTCCGCGGCCGCGCGCGCTTCGCGCAGGGCCCCTTCGGCCTCCTGGGTGCGCTGTTCGGCGACCCGGCCCAGGTCCATCGTCTGGCGACGGGTCTGCTCGGCCTCGGCGGAGGTGGTGGAGCGCAGCCGCTCCGCGTGCTCGGTGGCCTCCTGGGCCTGCGCGGAGGCGGCGGTCAGCAGCCGCTCGGCCTCCTTGCGGGCGCGCAGCAGCGTCGACTCGGCCTCGGCGCGGGCGGCTTCGTTCTCGGAGGCGAGCCGGCGGGTGGCCTCGGAGGCGACCCGGGCGGCCTCGGACCGGGCGGTGTTCAGCGTCTGCTCGGCCTCGACGCGGGACTCGTCCATGAGCCGGCGGGCCTGCGCCTCGGTGCGGGCGCGCAACTGCTCGGCCCAGGCCACGTTCTCGTTGACGTGGGCTTCGACCGTCTGCCGACGTTCGCTCAGCTCCTGGTCCAGGCGCTGGCGGCGGTTGACGGCCTCGGCGTGCAGTTCGGCCTGGAGCCGCGCCTGGTGCTCGGCGTGCTCCTGCAGGATCCGCTGGGTCTGCGCCCGTACGTCGCGCAGTTCGCGCTCGGCGTCCGAACGCATCTGGTCGGCCTGGATCTGGGCATTGCGGAGCAGCTGCTCCGCCTGGTACCCCATGTCCGCGCCGTCGTAGGCGGGGCGGGACGCCAGGTTGCGGCGTACCTCGTGGAGCTTGGCGCGCAGCACCTCGACCTGGTACCCCAGGTCATCGGCGTGCTGGACGGCCTTCCCGCGTTCCTTCTTCAGCCGCTCCATCTCGGCTTCGAAGCGCGAGAGATGGTCGGCCTCGGCCTGATGGCTCTCCTGGCTTTCGTAGCCCCGCACAGCGCGGTCCCATCCGTCCCCTGGTCGCAAGCTCACTACCGAATGAGCACCGTCCGCCCGCTGAACGACGCCCCCGGGGAATGGTGTCAGATCCGGGTCGGGCGATGCAGGCCCCGACCCCGTCTCCGCACCGAACCCCGGCCGAGCCAGAGCCACTCTACCGGCCGGGGAAACGGGACATCAGTGCCCTCGTGCGGTAAACCCGGCGAGCTGACCCCGCGGGGGATTCCCTCTCTGCCTCCGCGGAGCGCCGATTCGGGGTGTTCGCACGCATCCGCAGGGCCGGATCGCATGGTCGCTGGTGTGAAGCCCGTGGTGCGGGCCGGGCCACTGCCGACGGCGCCGCAGGAGCCGGCGCCCGTGGCGACCCTGCGCGCCTGCAATGAGGCCGCCCCGCGGTGGGGGGTCCGGAGCGCGGGCCGACCGGTATGTGATCAAGAAGACGTGCGGCGCACCACGGCCGGTGATGCGCCGGAACGCGAGCCCGTCAGTGCGGGGCGGTCGACTGGTCGGGGTTGCTCGTGACCAGTTCGGTGAGGACGCCGTGGCAGTCCTTGGGGTGCAGGAAGGTGATCGAGGAGCCCATCGAGCCGGTGCGGGGCTGGTCGTAGAGGACGCGGACGCCCTTGCCGCGGATGGCCTCCGAGTCGCCCAGGACGTCCTCGGTGCCGAAGGCGATGTGGTGGACGCCCTCGCCGTTCTTGGCCAGCCACTTGCCGACCGCGGAGTCCTCGCGGGTGGGCTCCAGGAGCTGGATGTACGAGGCTCCGCCGTCGGAGGTTCCGTTGATCTTCAGCATGGCCTCGCGGACGCCCTGCTCCTCGTTGACCTCGGAGTGGAACACTTCGAAGCCGTACGTGGCACGGTAGAACTCAACCGTCTTGTCCAGGTCGAAGCAGGCGATCCCGATGTGGTCGATTCTTGTCAGCATGGACACAGTGCAGCGCTACCGGAGGCGGTTACGCAACGTGCGCGCGATCACACTGACGTGCCGGTGACGGCACGGGTACCGCTCAGTACATTCGGGTAAACCCTCGTTCACTCCTCATCCTCAAGGGGCTGTGCTCCATGTCCGGAACGAACAACACCACGTCAGTGATCGTCGCCGGGGCCCGCACGCCCATGGGGCGACTGCTCGGCTCGCTGAAGTCCTTCTCGGGTGCCGATCTCGGCGGCTTCGCCATCAAGTCCGCGCTGGAGCGGGCCGGGATCTCCGGCGACCAGGTCCAGTACGTGATCATGGGCCAGGTGCTCCAGGCCGGCGCGGGCCAGATCCCCGCCCGCCAGGCCGCCGTCAAGGGCGGGATCCCGATGAACGTTCCCGCGCTCTCCATCAACAAGGTCTGCCTGTCGGGTCTCGACGCCATCGCCCTGGCCGACCAGCTCATCCGCGCCGGGGAGTTCGACATCGTGGTCGCGGGCGGCCAGGAGTCCATGACCAACGCCCCCCACCTGCTGCCGAAGTCCCGCGAGGGCTACAAGTACGGCGCCATCGAGATGCTCGACGCGATGGCCTACGACGGCCTCACCGACGCCTTCGAGAACATCGCGATGGGCGAGTCCACGGAGAAGCACAACACCCGCCTGGGCATCGAGCGCGCCCCGCAGGACGAGTTCGCGGCCACCTCCCACCAGCGCGCCGCCGCCGCGCAGAAGAACGGCGTCTTCGCGGCCGAGATCACCCCGGTCGAGATCCCGCAGCGCAAGGGCGACCCGGTGGTCTTCTCGCAGGACGAGGGCATCCGCGCCGAGACCACCGCCGAGTCCCTCGGCAAGCTGCGCCCGGCCTTCGCCAAGGACGGCACCATCACCGCCGGCACCTCCTCGCAGATCAGCGACGGCGCGGCCGCCGTGGTCGTCATGAGCAAGGCCAAGGCCGAGGAGCTGGGCCTGGAGTGGCTCGCGGAGATCGGCGCCCACGGCAACGTGGCCGGCCCGGACAACTCGCTCCAGTCGCAGCCCTCCAACGCGATCCTGCACGCCCTCAAGAAGGAGGGCCTGGGTGTGGAGGACCTGGATCTGATCGAGATCAACGAGGCCTTCGCCGCGGTCGCCGTGCAGTCAATGAAGGACCTCGGCGTGACCCCGGAAAAGGTGAACGTCAACGGCGGCGCCATCGCCCTCGGGCACCCGATCGGCATGTCCGGCGCCCGCGTGGTGCTGCACCTGGCGCTGGAGCTCAAGCGCCGCGGCGGCGGGGTCGGCGCGGCCGCCCTGTGCGGCGGCGGCGGCCAGGGCGACGCCCTGATCGTCCGCGTCCCGTAGGGGAGGGGCGGCCGTCCGGCCGCCCGCACCCGTTCCCGTACCCGTAAGAGAACCGAGGAGCGCAGCAAGAATGACGGCGGTGGACGTCCCCCAGCTGGTGGCCCAGGCCCGTGAGGGCAGGCCGAGGGCGGTGGCCAGGCTGATCTCGCTGGTCGAGGGGGCGTCCCCGCAGCTGCGCGAGGTGATGGCGGCGCTGGCGCCGCTCACGGGCAACGCGTACGTGGTGGGCCTCACCGGCTCCCCGGGCGTCGGCAAGTCCACCACCACCTCGGCGCTGGTCTCCGCGTACCGGCAGGCCGGCAAGCGGGTCGGCGTGCTCGCCGTCGACCCGTCCTCGCCCTTCAGCGGGGGCGCGCTGCTCGGCGACCGGGTGCGCATGTCGGACCACGCCTCCGACCCGGGGGTGTACATCCGCTCCATGGCCACCCGCGGCCACCTGGGCGGACTCGCCTGGGCCGCCCCGCAGGCGATCCGGGTGCTGGACGCGGCCGGCTGCGAGGTGATCCTCGTCGAGACCGTCGGGGTCGGGCAGTCGGAGGTGGAGATCGCGGCGCAGGCCGACACCTCGGTGGTGCTGCTGGCCCCCGGGATGGGCGACGGGATCCAGGCCGCGAAGGCGGGCATCCTGGAGATCGGCGACGTCTACGCGGTGAACAAGGCCGACCGGGACGGCGCGGACGCCACCGCCCGGGAGCTGAACCACATGCTGAGCCTGGGGGAGTCCCGGGGCAAGGGCGACTGGCGGCCGCCGATCGTCAAGACGGTCGCGGCGCGCGGTACGGGCATCGACGAGCTGGTCGAGGCGCTGGAGAAGCACCGGGCGTGGATGGACGAGCACGGGGTGCTGGCGCGGCGGCGCACGGCCCGGGCCGCGCGCGAGGTGGAGACCATCGCGATCACCGCACTGCGGGCCCGGCTGGCCGACGTGCACGGCGACGCCCACCTGGAGGCGCTGGCCGCGCGGGTCGCTCGGGGAGAGCTGGACCCGTACGCGGCTTCGGACGCGCTGCTTGCGACGCTGACGGAAGCGGCGGAACCGGATGCGGAGCCCGCGGGCCGGTCATAGACTGGCGAACGCCCGGAATGCCCCGACGCAGGGAGGTTTCATGGCGAAGCGCGGCAACAAGAAGCGAGCCCGCAAGAAGAAGAAGGCCAACCACGGAAAGCGTCCCAACGCCTGACCGTGAGCACTGACTGATCACATACGGAAGCCGCACCCCGTCCACGGGGTGCGGCTTCCGTGCGTGTGGCGCGCGGGGCTCAATTGTCCCCGTCGTCGTTGTCATCGGTTTCGGAGTGGACCACCTTGGCCGAGGCGGTGTCCACGTGGACGTTCTGGGTCTTTCCGTCGGTCGTCTTGACCTCGACGTTCCAGACGGCGGCGCGGCCGTTGTCGTCGTCGTCCCACTCGACCGACCAGACCTTGCCGGGGTGGGCGGCCACGGCCGTCTTCATCGCCTGCTCGGCGGTCACCTTCGCGGCGAGCAGCGCGGCGTACTCGTCCGCCTGCTGATCGTCGTCCTGGTTCTCCTTGGTGACGCTGCCGCTCGCGGCGTCCACCTCCAGTTCCGAGTGGGTGCCGTCCTTGCTGACCACGTCCACGTGCCAGACCGCCCCGTCGCGGTCCAGGGACTCGATGACGCCGGGGTTGGCCTTCAGGGCCGCCGCGGCCGCCGCCTCGGCGGTCACGTCGGCGCGCGCGGCGGTGGCCGCGGTCAGGGCGGTCGGGGTGGCGGCGGCCGCCGTCGCCGCGGCCGCCACCGGGCCTCCCAGTGCCAGAACCACGGCTGCGGCCGCCGAAACGAAACTGTTGCGCTGCATGGCTGGACCTCCTCAGGCCGACCACGTGCGCCTACGGTCGCTCGGCTGGGCCGGCTGCGAGTGCGTTGTTCCCATTGTCCGGTGATCCGCCGGGATGGGCGCGCCGAGCGGCCCGGGCTCAGGCCTTGCCGCGGCCCGCGCGCAGGTGCTCGGCGACCGGTGTGAGCGCGGCGCGCAGCGCGGCGAGGGCTTCCGGCGGGAGCAGGTCGATGAAGTGCCGGCGGACGGACGCCACGTGGTGCGGGGCCACCTTGCGCATCGTGTCCATGCCCTCGGGCGTGAGGACGGCGTAGAGCCCGCGGCGGTCGGACTCGCAGTTCACGCGGCGGACGAGGCCCGCCGTTTCCATGCGGGTGATCTGGTGGGAGAGCCGGCTCTTGGACTGCAGGGTCGAGGTCGCGAGGTCGCTCATCCGCATCCGGTGCTCCTCGGACTCGGAGAGGTTCACGAGGATCTCGTAGTCGTTGTTGGTGAGCCCGAACGGCTGGAGGTCCTTTTCCAGCTGGTGGGACAGCAGTCTGCTGACGTCCAGGTGGGTGCGCCAGGCGCACTGCTCGGCGTCGGTCAGCCAGGGGGTGGCCGTCTCGGTCTCGATGGTCTCCATGAAAGAACTCTACCTAAGAAGTTGAATTACGTACAAAGATGCCGCGGGTGGAGCGGTTTCCTGCGTCCGATTCCTACAGTCCGAAGCGCCTCTGGAGATCACCCAGCTGCCCCGGCATCCGCGGTACGCCGAGCTGGCCCAGCGGGCCCTGTCCCTGCCCGGGCACGCCCTGCGCGTTGCCCGCGGCCGCGCCGGCGCCCACGGCCCCGACCGCCTGCTCCGCCATCATCGTCTCCGAGGACTGGAGCAGTACCGTACCCGCGCCCACGAACTCGAACTGGTGCTCCTCGCCCGAAGAGCCCCCGATGCCCGTCAGCGAGCGCAGCCCGCCGAGCACGCCCGACATGTACCCGTGGTCGTAGTGGTGGCACGGGGACGGGCAGTCCGCCCACCCCACCAGCGCCTGCGGGTCCACGCGCAGCGGCGGCTCCATGAACACCACCGGACCGCTGGAGGCCGCCACGAACTTCCCGGTGCCGATCAGGGTGAGGAAGCCCGGGACGATCGACTGCTTCAGCGCCAGGGAGGGCTGGTAGGCGAGCAGGTTGCCCGACCGGATGGTGAGGTTGCCGTTGTCCAGGTCGTACGAGTTCACGTCGAAGGCCCGGTCGGCCAGCAGCATCTTGCCCTGGCCCTCGGCCACCACCCAGTCGCTCGCGTGCAGCGGCGAATGGAAGCTGGTGCGCAGCAGCCGGTCGAACCGGCCGTGGCCGATGCCGTTGAACTCGATGCGCCCGTAGTAGGCGATCATCTTGCCCTTCTGCAGGAACCACTGGCTCCCCTTGAGCTCCACGCAGAAGGTGTAGGCGTTGACGTTGTCGTCGGACGGCAGGGTGTACGGGTCGAAGACGGTCGGACCGCCGGGCCCACCGGTCACGGGACCAAAGTTCACCGGATCTCTCCCAGCATGCTCCGGGCTTCGGCCCGTGGAGGAATGGGTCCCGCCATCGTAGGTGCGGAGCGTAGGAGTTCTGCTCGCATCTGCCGTGACCTGCACTTTCTGGTGTTGTCAGCGGATGGGTCTAGGTTGCTCCCGTGACGGCACCCCAGGAGACCGAGGCGACCGCGCGTGCCCGGTTCACCTTCCGGCTGCGGGTGTCGCCGACCGCGCTCGCCAAGTTGTCGGGTGAGTGGGCGCGATGCCGGTGGGTTTGGAACGAGTGCGCCGCTCGGTCGAAGAAGGCCCATGCCGAGGGCGAGAACTGCGGGCCGGCCCGGCTGGACAGGATGCTGACGGAGGCGCGTACCCGCAACACATGGTTGCGTAATGGCAGCAGCGTTCCGCAGCAGCAGCTGGTACGCGATTTCGGGAAGTCGCGTGCCAAGGCGTTGAAGGACATCAAGGCCGGGTTGCCGGTGCGGCAGCGGGCGGGGATGCCCCGGTTCAAGAGGAAGCGCGCGGCCGATCCGAGCCTGAACTACACCCGGCGCGGTTTCCGGATCAAGGACGGCCGTCTGCATCTCGCGGGCGGCATCAGTCTGAGGGTGGTGTGGTCCCGCGCTCTCCCGGCGGAGCCGTCGTCGGTGCGGGTCTTCCGCGACAGCCTTGGGCACTGGTATGCGTCTTTCGTCGTCTGTATCGACGTGCAGCCCCTGCCTGAGACGGGTGCGGTGCTCGGGATCGACTGGGGTGTGAAGGAGACGGCGACCACCACGAGCGACGCCCACGACCTCCCGCACGACGGGCACGGCAGGAAGGCTGCCGCCGGGCTTGCCCGCTATCAGCGGATGATGGCCCGCCGGAAACCAGCGAAGGGCACACCGGGTTCGAGGGGCTACCTGGCGGCGAAGAGGCTGGCAGTGAAGCTCCACAAGAAGGTGGCCCGGCAGCGGCAGGACACCGGTCGCAAATGGGCCAAGGCCGTGGTCCGCGACCACGACGCCCTCGCCGTGGAGGACTTCCGGCCGCGCTTCCTCGCCAAGTCGACCATGGCCCGCAAGGCCGCCGATGCGGCGATCGGCGCGACCAAGGCAGCCCTGATCGCGATGGCCCGCAAGCACGGGCGCATCGTGCACCTTGTCCATCCCGCGCACACCACCATGGACTGCGCGCAGTGCGGAGCGAGAACCAAGCACGCACTACCTCTCTCAGAACGTACCTACACCTGCACCGCGTGCGGTGCCGTGTCCCCCAGGGACAAGAACTCCGCACACGTCATGCTGGTCCGGGCTGGTCTCAACCCGGCTGGTGCCGATCGTGCAAGAGCTGCCGGACCGCCGGTCCACAGCCAACGTGAGCCAGGAATCCCTGCCCCTTGAGGCGGGGAGGATTCAAAGCTTCTCCTCCGAGGCCTGTACGTACACCGCGCCCTGGCCGGACAGTTCCAGCTGGAACGCCTCGCCCGAGCCGCGGCCGACCATGTCCCGCCAGCCCAGTGCCGTGGACAGCTTGTTGCGGACCTCGCCGTGGTGGGCGACGTAGGCCTGCGGGTCCACGTGGATCGGGCGGTTCGGGTGGATCGGCAGTTCGATGACCCCGCCGTGGGCCATCACCGCCACCGAGCCGTGGCCCTTGAGGGTGGTGGTGAACAGGCCCTGGCCGGTGACCTGGCCGCGGACCATGCCCATGACCCCGCCCTGCGCGCCCATGAACATGGTGCCCTGCTGGAGGGTGCCGTCGAAGGCGAGCAGCCGGTCGGCCTCCACGTAGAGGGTCTCGCCGGTGAGGCTGATGACCTGGATGTGGTGGCCGCCGTGGCCGAACATCACGGTGCCGCTGCCCTCGACCTCCATCAGCGGGGTCTGCTCGTTCGCCACGCGGCGCCCGATCATGCCCATCACGCCGCCCTGGCCGCCGGTCAGGCTCGGGGTGAAGGAGACCTCGCCGCGGTAGGCGAGCATCGCGCCGCGCTGGCTGTACATCTTCTGCCCCGGGACGACCTGGGCCTCGACCATCTTCGAGTTGATCTCGCGGAACGGCATCAGACGTCGCCCCCGACGGTGTTGCGCTCGCTGGGCTGCACGTACACCAGGCCCTCGCCCTCGAAGCGGATCTGGAAGGCCTCGCCGGAGCCCTCGCCGATCAGCGTGCGGAAGGTCACGCCGGACTGGAAGGACTGCTGGAGGTTCCCGGTGTGCGCGATGTACGCACCCGGGTCGACCGACAGCGGGTACTGGGAGCTGACCCGCAGCACCACCGCCGGGCCGTCGGAGGTGATCGCCGCCTGCCCGCTGCCCTCGACGGTCGTGGTGAACAGGCCGTTGCCCGTCGTAGCGCCGCGCAGGCCCGTGAAGGTAGTGCCGGTGCGCAGGCCGGCATCGGTGCACAGCAGGTTGCTGGACTCGACGTACAGCTTCTCGCCGCGCAGATTGACCAGATTGATCTCACTCGCCCGGTCGGCGAAGAAGCAGGTGCCGTGACCCTGCACTTCCATCACGGTCATCTGCTCGCCGGTGAGCCGCCGGGTCACCATTCCGCGGAGGCCTTCGCCGCCGCCCGTCATCTTCTTGAAGGCCATCTGGCCGTCGTACGCGACCATGGCGCCGTTCTTCGCTTTCACGGCGTCCCCGGTCAGGTCGACGGCGAGCACCTTGCTGCCTTGGAGTCGGAACTGAGCCACGGGAAGACGGTATCCGCAGCGGGCGGCACCGAACAGGGCCCGTTGGCCGATATCACACCCGGCCCGTCCCGGTCCGCCGGGACCCCGGGCCCCGCGGCAAGATCGCCGGGGGCGGCTGAGACACTGGGACGGACCCCCGGCATCCACCCCGAAGGTTCCACGTGGACATCAAGACCGCTTCCGCCCTGCACCGGCTGCGCCTCATCTCCGTACCGGAGGCGCTCTCGTTCCCGGCGCTGCTGATCTTCGGCTCGGTGCTGAGCCGCGTCTCGGACATCGACTACCTGATGATGCCGCTCGGCATCATCCACGGGATCCTGTTCGTCATCTACGGGGTCTTCCTGCTGGACGTCTGGGTCAAGGCGAAGTGGCCCCTGAAGAAGGTCGTGCTCTTCTTCCTGCTGGCGCTGGTCCCCTTCGGCGGGCTCTACGGCGACCGCGTCCTCAAGCGCGACGAGTCGGCCGGCGTCCTCGCCGCCCGCGCCCGTGAGGCGGCCCGCGCATGATGATCGCCTTCTCGGTGACCCCGCTGGGCGTCGGCGAAGAGGTCGGCGAGTACGTGGCCGACGCCGTCCGCGTCGTCCGCGCTTCGGGGCTGCCGAACCGCACGGACGCGATGTTCACCACCATCGAGGGCGAGTGGGACGAGGTGATGGACGTGGTCAAGCGTGCGGTGGCCGCCGTGGAGGAACGCGCGCCCCGGGTCTCCTTCATCCTCAAGGCCGACATCCGCCCCGGCGTCACGGACGGCATGACCTCCAAGATGGAAACGGTGGAACGCCACCTCGCCGGGGGCTGAGCCGTCCGGTCCGCGGGGGGAGCGGAATGCAGCAGACTTCGGAGGCATGACCGCTTCCGTGATCAAGCACGTCGTCCCGTACTACTCCCAGTGGGAGTCCGCCGATCTGGTGCCCGGGTTCGTCTCGGGGGCCGATGCGGCCCGGGATCCTCTGTGGGCCGGGTCGGGGGCCGACTCCCCCGAGGAGTACGCCTTCTGGGCGCCCCGGATGTGCGGGGTGGCCTGCCTGCGGATGGTGCTGGGGAGCCTGGGGCTTGCGGTGCCGCCCTCGGTGGAGCTGGTGAAGGAGCTGTCCGGGGCCGGGGCGTACGTGCGGGACGGGGACGCGGTGAAGGGGCTGATCTACCAGCCGTTCGCGGAGTACGTCGCTGCCCGCTGGGGTCTGGACGCGCGCTCGGCGCCCGTCCTGGACCACGGGGCCGTCCGGGACGTGCTCGCCCGGGGCGGTCTGGCGATGCTGTCGGTCCACTGGTCCATCCGGACCCTCGCCCCCGTGGTGGACGCCAGGGGCGGTCACCTGGTGCTCGCCGTGGGGGCCACCGAGGACGCCGTCCTCGTGCACAACCCCTCCGGTTTCCCCGGCGCTTCCCAGCGGTACGCGTCCGTCCCCTGGGTCGACCTGGACCGCTTCTACGCCGGACGCGGGATCCTGCTGGGAGGCCGGACCGGCTGAGGGCGGCGGCCCGGGCCCCGCGCCACCGCTTCCCGGTGCGGTGACCCGTTCGGCTGGGCCGCTTCGAACACCGGCTGGAGGTCTACAGACCGCCCTACCTGCACCGGGACCCGGCGCTGCGGCCGGTCCTGGGGGAGGGGCCCGAGGAGGTCCGGCTCGGCGGCCGCGCCACCTTCCGGGCGCCGAAGGCCGAGCGGATCCAGCGGGCCCGGCTGATGCGGCCGAGCGCGGTCACGCACACCACCGACGTGGAACAGCGCTCGATCGAGCTCGGACTGGAGAAGACGGCCGGCGCGGTGACGGTCACCGTGCCGGGCGACCCGACGCTGGTGCCGCCCGGCTGGTACATGCTGTTCGTGACCGACGCGGACGGGACCCCGTCGGTGGCGAAGTGGGTCCGGGTGCGGCCGGCTCCGGAGCCGTCGCCGCCTCCGCCGCCCCCGTCGACGGAGTCGCCGGACGGCTGGCTGGGCCCCGCCGGGGCCGGGTCCGGCTAGGCGGCGCACCCCGGAGGCAGGAGGAGCGCACGCGGCGCCCCGCAGGCGGACACCCCGGTTCCCTACTCGTCGTCCCCGGCGCGTGGCACGATATTGCAGTTGGCCCAAGTGGCCTTCCTTTAAGGGGTGTTAGGTGGATCCGCTGACCAGCGGAGATCCGAGGCAGGTAGGGCCGTACCGACTGCTGATGCGCCTGGGAGAGGGGGGAATGGGGCGGGTGTACCTGGGGCGTTCGCCCGGTGGCCGGACGGTGGCCGTGAAGCTGGTGCATGCCGGGCTGGTCGGGATGCCGGGCTTCCGGGAGCGGTTCGCCAGGGAGGTACGGGCCTCACGGGCCGTCTCGGGGACGGGCACCGTGCCGGTGGTGGCCGCCGACCCCGACGCCGCGATTCCGTGGTTGGCCTCCGCCTACGTTCCGGGCCCTTCGCTCGCCGAGGCCGTGCACCAGCACGGGCCGCTGCCCGAGGCGTCGTTGTGGCGACTCCTGTCAGGACTGGCCGAGGCTCTGGAGGCGGTACACGCCTGCGGGCTCGTCCATCGGGACCTGAAGCCCTCGAACGTCCTGCTGTCCCTGGACCGCCCCCTGCTGATCGACTTTGGGATCGCGCGGGCCGCCGACGGGGCCGATCTGACCGGGACCGGACTCGTGGTGGGTTCGCCCGGATACATGTCGCCGGAGCAGGCCGAAGGCCGGGAGGTGGGTGCGGCCAGCGACGTGTTCTCACTCGGAGCGGTGCTCGTCCACGCAGCGACCGGACGAGCAGCCTTCGGCAGCGGCACCGGACCGGTGCTGCTGTACCGGATCGTTCATCACGACCCCGACCTGAGCGGCCTGCCGGACGCGTTCGCCGTCATCGTGCGGGAGTGTCTGGAAAAGTCTCCGGAGCGCAGACCCTCCCCTGCGGCGTTGCGAGCCCGGGCGGAAGCCGCCCGACCGAGCGGCGGAGCCGACTGGCTGCCGGCTCCGGTCGCTTCCGCGATCGCCCGCAAGGCCGAGCACCTGCTCAACCTGGACGGGGAGGAACATGCCGGGACCGACGGCGGACGGGCCTCGGCTCCACCCGCCGTCATCGCGACCGAGATGGATCCCCGCCCGGCCCTTGACCCGCATGCCGTACCGACCCGGATGGCGGCCGGCAGTGGTGTCCCCGCACCTCCGCCACGGCAGGCACCTTCCCGTCCCGGCCCGCCCCGTGGCCGGGGCTTCAGAGCCCTTCCCTGGGTCATCGTCGCCGCTGTCGCAGCGGTCACGGTGGGAGTGATCGCGGCCGACACCGACGGTGATTCGACGCCCCCCGGAGCCGGACCCCACACGACTTCGCCACATCCGACTCAGCAGGTGACGGCCCCTTCGACCGCGCCCACGACAAAGGCTCCTGCGAAGCCGACGACGGCCGACCCCACCGAGTCGGCGACGGAGGAGCCGTCACCCCTGGCCGGTAAGTGGCGCGGCAGCTACTACTGCAGCAAAGGTGAGACGGGCCTGATCCTCACCATCTCTCAGAATGCCGACGACCTCACCGCCACCTTCGACTTCTACCCTCTTCCCTCCAATCCCGGGTTGTCCCGGGGTTCCTTCGCCCTGCGGGGAACGCACGCCGGCACGCGCATGAGGCTCTTTGCCGAGCGATGGCTCCAACAGCCGGAGGGCTACGAGATGGTCGGTCTGTCGGCGGAGGTGGGCGGGAAGTCGCCGCGGACGATCACGGGATCCGTCACCAACGCGGACGGCACGCCACGGGACTCCTGTTCCACCTTCACCGTGGAGAAGAACTGATGAGGTCCCCGGCAGCGGCGAGGACCGCGGCCGCCGGCGGGCCTGACCGGCACGATCCGGAGGGGACGGCCTAGTCGGTGGAGCGGCGGGCCAGGCCCAGGGCGTAGTCCGGCCACCAGGTACCGGCCGGGGGGCCGCCGCGGCAGGTGCCGTCCGATTCGCCCGGCCGCTTGACCCAGAGGTACGCGTCCACGAGCGGGTCACCCGTACCGTCGGTCGGCGGTGTGCCCAGCGCCCGGCCCGGCGGGTTGCACCAGGCCTGGGCGCGGTCGCCCCGGAGCGGGCCGTCACCGTTGCGGCTGGTGTCGATGACGAAGTGCTTGCCCTTGGCGGCCCTGGAGAGGGCGGCGCCGTACTCCCGGGCTCCCGTGCTGGGCTGGAAGTTGGAGACGTTGAGGGCGAAGCCGTCGGCGCGGTCGAGACCGGCCGCGTAGAGGGGAGCGACCAGCTTCTTCGGGTCCGGGATCCAGGCCGGGTTGCCGGCGTCCAGGTAGACCCTGGTGTTCTTGTTGTGCTTGAGCCGGTCGACGGCCTCGGACAGCAGCCGCAGCCGCTCGTCGCGGTGACCGGCCTGCGTGCAGCCGTCCACGAGGTGCGGGACGGCGTCCGGCTCCAGGACGACCAGGGCCTTCGTGTCCGCGATGTTGTCGGCGAAGGCGCCGATCCAGCTCCGGTAGGCGGTGGCGTCCTTCGCACCGCCCGCCGAGTGCTGCCCGCAGTCCCGGTACGGGATGTTGTACGCGACGAGGACCAGGGTGCGGCCGGCCTTACGGGCGCCCGCCCCGGCCCGGCGGATCTCCGGGCCGGGGTCGCCGGCCGGGCCCCACAGCGCCATCGGCCGGTCGGCGATGCGGCGCAGCACCTGGGCGTCGCTGTTGCGGCCCTGCGCCTCCCAGGCGGTGACCTGGCGGGCGGCGTCGCTCTGCGGGTCCACCCAGAACGGGGACTCGTCCACCAGGCCCACTCCCGTGGGGCGGTGGGGCGGTGCGGATTCCGGCTGGGGCGTGGGGGTGGGGGAGCAGGCGACTGCGGCCGCGAGGGCGAGGGTCGGAGCGAGGAGGGTGACGGGGCGTCTACGGGGGCGGCGGCCTGGCATCCGGCTTCCTCGGGGCGAAGGGGTGGGCTGCGAACCGGGTCATCGTGACATAACGGGCAGTTGGGGTGGGGTGCGACACCGCTGGCCGCGGTCGGGTGGGGCCGGGTGGGGGCGGGGGTGCCGCTGCGCGGGGCCGTCCCCTACCCGCCCCTCGGCCATCCCCCAGACTCCGTCCGGGGGGACCCCCAGCCGGGCTGCGCCCGGACCGCTTCGGGGGCTCCGCCCCCGGGCCTCCGCTCCTCAAACGCCGGAGGTTCGGCCCCCGTCAGCGCGATGGCCAGGGGGGTGCGTTCGTAGAGGATCTGGTGGCCGTGGCGGGAGGGGATGAGGAGGCCGGCCTGCTGGAGGGTCTTCAGGTGGGAGGAGACCGTGGAGGGGGCCAGGGACAGGCGGTGGGCCAGGGCGGTGGTCGAGGCCGGCTCGGTCAGCGCGCACAGGACGTCGGCGCGGGCGCGGCCCAGGAGGCGGGCCAGCGCCAGGGGGGCCGGGCCCGCCGGGGCGGTCCACAGGGCGCCGATGCCCCGGGCCGGGTAGGCGAGGGTCGGCTGCCACGGCGGGTCGTAGCCGCCCACCACCTCCGGCCAGACGAAGGCGCTCGGCATGAGGAGCAGTCCCTGACCGTCGAGGGAGCGGTCGTGGTGGCCCCGGCGGGCGATGGTGAGGGTGCCGTCCGACCAGCTCAGATCCGGGTGGAGCCCGTCGAAGAGGGCCTCCAGCCCGCCCGCGGCCAGCCGCCGGGAGTGGAACAGCACGTCCGCCTCCAGCAGGGCGCGCAGCCGGGGCCAGTGCGGGGCTACCAGCGCCCGCCAGGCCTGCTCGTAGAGGTCGGCCAGCTCCTGGACGGCCCGCTCCGGATCCGCGAGCATCCGCTGCCCGGCCGCACTCTCCAGCGCGCCCGGGGTGCAGACGAGGGAGCGCCGCAGGTCCTCCCGGGCGGCCTGCGGATCGGCGGCCCGGACCCGCGCGAGCTCCTCCTCGAAGGTGACCGACGGGCCCGTCGGGGGCGGGCTGAGGAAGTCCGGATTGTGCCCCGTGCGCGGCATCAGCAGCCACAGCGGCCGCAGGTCCAGGCCGGCGGCGGCCGTGCGGATCCCGCGGAGCCAGGGCAGGTGGTAGGCGTGCCGGCGCCGGTCCAGGAGGACCCGTACCGCCTCCTGGGTCTCCCAGCGGGGCGAGAACGAGAACCGGCAGCGCAGCAGGTCGGCGGGGCCGAAGCGGAAGTGAAAGGCCACGGGTCCCTCCGGGGGTGGGGCGGGATGGGGTGGTGCGGGGCGGCGGGGTGCCGGGTGTCGGGCCGGGCCGGACGTGCTGTCGGGCGGGGCGCCGGGGTCGGGCGGGAGGACTGGGTAGGACTGGGTGGGCGGGGCCGGGTGGGTCGGACAGGGTGGCGGACGGTCGGGGTCGTGTGCGGGTGATTCGGGTGAGGGCGAATCTCTGTTCTGTCAGCCTAGGGCGCGCCAAGGTCGCCCGTATGACAACCGCGAGCCGGGATACGCCCGCAGCCGAGCCACCCGCCGCCCCCGGGCAGTCCGCCCCAGGGCAGGCGCCCGCCCCCGGGCCCGGTCACGACACCGCGCAGGGTGCCGGCGGGTACCGGGCCGTCTTCCGGGTCCGGGAGTTCCGGCCCGTGTTCGCCGCGCACCTGCTGTCCGTGCTCGGCGTCGTCGTCGCCGAGATCTCCCTCACCGTGCTGGTGTACCGCGCCACCGGCTCGCCGCTGATGAGCGCGCTCACCTTCGCCCTCGGCTTCCTCCCCTACGCCCTCGGCGGCACCCTCCTCGCGCCGCTCGCCGACCGGCTCCCCGCCCGCCGGGTGCTCGTCGGCTGCGACCTCGTCTGCGCGGCCTGCGCGGCGGCCATGGCCGCGCCCGGCACCCCGGTCGCGCTGCTGCTCGTCCTGCGCTGCGCGATGGCCTTCGTCGCGCCGCTGTTCCAGGGGGCCCGCAGCGCCTCCCTCACCGACGTCCTCGGCGCCGGCGAGGCGTACGTCCTGGGCCGCTCGCTGCTGCGCATGGTGGCGCAGAGCGCCCAGCTCATCGGCTTCGGGCTCGGCGGGCTGCTGCTCACCGTGCTCGCCCCGCGCGGGGCCATCCTCCTCACGGCCGCCGGGTTCCTCGGCTCCGCGGCCCTGCTGCGCCTGGGCACCCGGGCCCGGCCCGCCCGTTCCGCGGGCTCCGGCCGGGGGGCGGACCGGGTGTCCCCGCTCGCCGGACTGCGCGCGGTCCTGGGCCGCCGCAGGCTGCGGGCGCTCACCCTGCTGTCCTGGGTGCCTCCGCTCTTCGTGGTGGTGCCCGAGGCGCTGCTGACCCCGTACGCCACCGGCCTCGGCATCTCCACCGCCGGGCTCGGGCTGCTGATGTGCGCGATGCCGGCCGGAGCCATTGCCGGGGAGGTGTGGGCGGGCTCCGCGCTCACCGCACGAACGCGTGCGCGGATCACGGCCCCGCTCGCGGCGGTCTCGCTGCTGCCGCTGCTCGCGTACGCCGTCCGGCCCGGCCTGCCGCTCCTGCTGGGCGCGCTGGTCCTCGCCGGGCTGGCCCACGCGTACACCCTCGGGCTCGACCAGTGGTACGTCGAGGCCGTCCCGGAGGAGCTGCGCGGCCGGGCGATGACCCTGCTCAGCACCGGGCTGATGACCCTTCAGGGCGTCGGCATGGCGCTCGCCGGGGTCGCGGCGGAGTTCCTGCCCGTCCACGTGGTGGTCGCGTCGGCCGCGGTCCTGGGCACCGGTGCCGTCCTGCTGCTGCTCGCCGAGGTGCGCCGGACGGACGGAGGGACGGACGGAGAGGCGGACGGAGGGACGGACGGAGGGACGGACGCAGGGACGGACGCAGGGACGGACGGGCCGAGGCGTGAGACGGATCCCGCCGCCAAATGACCGCCCGGTAGGGTCTGGTGCGTGCCCAAGCCGCTCAGCCTTCCCTTCGACCCCATCGCCCGCGCCGACGAACTCTGGCAGCAGCGCTGGGGTCCGGTGCCCTCGATGGCCGCGATCACCTCGATCATGAGGGCGCACCAGATCCTGCTCGGCGAGGTCGACGCGGTCGTCAAGCCGTACGGTCTGACCTTCGCGCGCTACGAGGCGCTGGTGCTGCTGACCTTCTCCAAGGCCGGGGAACTGCCGATGTCGAAGATCGGCGAGCGCCTGATGGTGCACCCGACGTCGGTGACGAACACCGTGGACCGGCTGGTGAAGTCCGGGCTCGTCGCCCGCCGCCCGAACCCGAACGACGGGCGCGGCACGCTCGCGTCGATCACGGACAAGGGCCGCGAGGTGGTCGAGGCGGCCACCCGGGACCTGATGGAGATCGACTTCGGGCTCGGGGCCTACGACGCCGAGGAGTGCGGCGAGATCTTCGCGCTCCTGCGCCCGCTCCGGGTGGCAGCGGCCGACTTCGAGGAGAAGTGACCCCCGGGTCCCGCTGACCCCTCCGGGTCCCGCTGACACCGGGCACCGCCCCCGCCCTCGGCGTACGCTCGGCAGAGCTGGCCCGGACCGGACCGCGGGAGGCCCGATGACCGCACTCGGCGACCTGATCGAGATCGACGACCGGACCGTCCTGGTCCTCGGTCAGGGCCTGGACCTGGGCCGCGGACAGCCGGACGTCGCCAACGCGCTGGTGCACCGGGCCGGCGACACCCTGGTGCTCGTGGACACCGGGGTCACGGAGGTCTTCCGCGCGGCCCTGCGGGAAGCGTCCGCCCGGGTCGGGCCGTGGTCGCGGGCGCTGGTGCTCACCACCCACGGCCACCTGGACCACGTCGGCAACAACGACCTGGCCGACGCACTGGGCGTACCGGCGGAGCACTGGGTCCCCGCCCCCGACCTCGACCAGATGCGGGACCCGGTGGGGTACTGGATACGGGCCTTCGAGCGGGTGGCCGGACCGGCGGAGCTGTCCGACCCCGCGGGGACGGCGGCCCGGGTGGTCTCGCTCTTCCGGCCCATGCGGCCCTTCGGCAGGACGACCCGGACCTACGAGGAACGGCCGCTGGAGCGGATCAGGACCGGCCCGCTCCGGTCCACCGGCTGGACCTTCGCCGACGGCGCGGTCCGCGTGCTGCGCAGCCAGGGGCACTGCGCCGGGCACGTGATCGTGCACCTGCGGGACCCCGGCGTCCTCCACCTGTCCGACGAGGGCAACGGGCCCTGCGGTGCGATGGCGGACGCCGACCAGCTCAAGATCCAGACGGTCCTGGGCTCCGCCGCGCTCCTCTTCGAGGCGGGGGAGGCCGCGCTCCTCACCGACGGGCACACCTTCGCGGTGCGCCCCGCCGCCGAGGCGGTGTCCCACCTGGACCGGCTGCTGGACCAGGCCATCGCCCTCCAGGAGGCCTCGCTGGGCCTGGTCGGGCAGGGCGGGCCGGTCGCCCCGGGCGGGTTCGCCGCCGGGTACGGGCGCGCCATGGCCGACCTGGGCGTCGGCGGGGCCAACCCGAATGCGCTGTTCACCGCCATGTCGGCGGTCAACCAGCTCCGCGAGCTGGGTCTGCGCCCGGAGTCCGGAGCCGCCGACGCACCCTGGTCCCGGCCCCCGTCAAGATCGTGCAAAGCGGACGGCTAGGCTCGACCGCATGAAACGAAGCGTGCTGACCCGCTACCGCGTCATGGCCTACGTGACCGCGGTCATGCTCCTGATCCTCTGTGCCTGCATGGTGGCGAAGTACGGCTTCGACACCGGCGCCGACCTGACCTTCGCGGTCTCGCAGACGCACGGTGTGCTGTTCATGATCTACCTGGTGTTCGCCTTCGACCTGGGCTCCAAGGCCAAGTGGCCGTTCGGCAAGCTCCTGTGGGTCCTGGTCTCCGGCACCATCCCGCTGGCCGCGTTCTTCGTCGAGCGCAAGATCCGCGAAGAGGTCGAGCCCCTCCTCGAAGGCGCGCCGGCCACCGTCCGCGCCTGACCCCGGCTGATCCATCCGCCGATCCGTCCACCCCCGGGGCGACTCCCCGGGGGTTGGCCATCGACATTTACTAGGACGTCCTAGTAAATTCAGAGGTATGGACGCTGACGCCATTGAGGAAGGCCGCCGTCGCTGGCAGGCCCGGTACGACAAGGCCCGCACGCGCGAGGCCGATTTCACCACGCTCTCCGGCGACCCCGTCGATCCCGTCTACGGACCCCGGCCCGGCGACTCGTACGAGGGCTTCGAGCGCATCGGCTGGCCGGGGGAGTACCCGTACACCCGCGGTCTGCACGCCACCGGCTACCGGGGGCGGACCTGGACCATCCGGCAGTTCGCCGGGTTCGGCAACGCCGAGCAGACCAACGAGCGCTACAAGATGATCCTGGCCGCCGGCGGCGGCGGGCTCTCCGTCGCCTTCGACATGCCCACCCTGATGGGGCGCGACTCCGACGACCCCCGCGCGCTCGGCGAGGTCGGCCACTGCGGGGTCGCCATCGACTCCGCCGCCGACATGGAGATCCTCTTCAAGGACATCCCGCTCGGCGACGTGACCACCTCCATGACGATCAGCGGCCCCGCCGTCCCCGCCTTCTGCATGTACCTCGTGGCCGCCGAACGCCAGGGTGTCGACCCGTCCGTCCTCAACGGGACGCTCCAGACCGACATCTTCAAGGAGTACATCGCCCAGAAGGAGTGGCTCTTCGAACCCGAGCCGCACCTGCGCCTCATCGGCGACCTCATGGAGTACTGCGCGAACGGCATCCCCGCCTACAAGCCGCTCTCCGTCTCCGGCTACCACATCCGCGAGGCCGGGGCCACGGCCGCGCAGGAGCTCGCGTACACCCTCGCCGACGGCTTCGGGTACGTGGAGCTGGGCCTCTCGCGCGGGCTGGACGTGGACCACTTCGCGTCCGGGCTCTCCTTCTTCTTCGACGCGCACCTCGACTTCTTCGAGGAGATCGCCAAGTTCCGCGCCGCCCGCCGGATCTGGGCCCGCTGGATGAAGGAGGTGTACGGGGCGAAGTCCGACAAGACGATGTGGCTGCGCTTCCACACCCAGACGGCCGGGGTCTCCCTCACCGCCCAGCAGCCCTACAACAACGTCGTGCGCACCGCCGTGGAAGCCCTCGCGGCCGTCCTCGGCGGTACGAACTCCCTCCACACCAACGCCCTCGACGAGACCCTCGCGCTGCCGAGCGAGCAGGCCGCCGAGATCGCCCTGCGCACGCAGCAGGTGCTGATGGAGGAGACCGGCGTGGCCAACGTGGCCGACCCGCTGGGCGGCTCCTGGTTCGTCGAGCAGCTCACCGACCGCATCGAGGCCGACGCCGAGAAGATCTTCGAGCAGATCAAGGAGCGCGGACTGCGCGCCCACCCGAACGGGCAGCACCCGATCGGACCGATCACCTCGGGCATCCTGCGGGGCATCGAGGACGGCTGGTTCACCGGGGAGATCGCCGAGTCGGCCTTCCAGTACCAGCGCTCGCTGGAGAAGGGCGACAAGCGGGTCGTGGGCGTCAACTGCCACCACGGCTCGGTCACCGGGGACCTGGAGATCCTGCGGGTCAGCCACGAGGTGGAGACCGTACAGGTCCGCGAGCTCGCGGAGCGCAAGGCCGCCCGGGACGACGCGAAGGTGAAGTCGGCGCTGGACGCCATGCTGGCCGCCGCCCGCGACGGGTCGAACATGATCCCGGCGATGCTGGACGCGGTGCGCGCCGAGGCCACGATGGGCGAGATCTGCAACCTGCTGCGGGACGAGTGGGGCACGTACACGGAGCCGCCGGGCTTCTGACGGCCTGTCGCCCGTGACACCTAAGGTGGCGGCCATGACAGGCCGCCACCTTCCCGTCCCCGTGTACGGAGTGAGCGCCCGCGTGCTCATGCAGACCGGCTGCGGGCCGTACGCGTACATCGCCGCCGACTTCGAGCCCCCCGGGGCGGACGGGCTGACGGAGGTCCTGAACGCCGTACCGGCCGAGCGCCGGCTGCCCGAGGTGTACGTGCCCTGCGTCCGCGCGGGCATCCTGCGCGGGCTGGACGGGGTGGCGGCCTCGGTGCTGATCACCGACGCCCACTTCCACGACGTGGACTCCTCGGAGTACGGCTACCGGCTCGCCGGGCTCGAAGCGGGCCGGGCGGCCCTGGTCGCCTCCGGGCTGCTGCCGCCGGAGGAGGCCGACAGCCTGCGCTGGGCCGACTGGCCGGGGCGCCCGAGGCCCTGGCCGGGCCACAATCCGCGCTCGGAGGCGCTGACCGCCTCGGCGCCGGCCTGGTGCGAGGACTTCCTGCCGCTGTCGGACGGCGGCCGGCCCGCGGTGGTCACACCGCCGGAGCGGCGCCGGAAGGGCCGGCGGGGGAGCCCTGGAGGCCGTACATGAGCAGGGCCGTGAAAGTGGCGACCCACAGCTCGTCCACCGGCTCGGAGCTCACCAGGGCGCGGTGTACCACGGTGCCCGCGATCACGTCGAAGATCAGGTCCGTGGTGTGGGCGGCGAGGGAGTCGTCCTCCTCGCGGGGGAGTTCACCCCGGGCCTGCGCGCGCTCGCGTCCCAGTACGACGAGACGTTTCTGCCGGTCGACGATCGCCGACCGGATCCGGTCCCGCAGGGCCTCGTCCCGGGTGGACTCGGCGACGACCGCCATGAGGGCGGTACGGGCCTCCGGGCGCCGCAGCAGCGCCGCGAACTGGAGCACCACGTACTCGATGTCGGCTTCGAGCGAGCCCCGGTCGGGGAGTTCGAGGGAGTCGAAGAGCTCCGCGACCGCGTCCACGACCAGCTCGCTCTTGCCCGACCAGCGCCGGTAGAGGGTGGTCTTCGCGACCCCGGCCCGCGCCGACACGTCCCCCATCGTCAGCTTCGACCAGCCCAGCTCCACCAGTGCGTCCCGGGTCGCCGCGAGGATCGCGGCGTCCGCCGCGGCGCTGCGCGGGCGGCCGGTGCGGCCGGGCGGGCAGGTGGTGTCGGAGCTGGGGTTGCGCATGGCGCAGACCATACCCGCCGGTAGTACGGGCGTCCGGCCCCCCGGACGTGTGGTTCAGATCACGGGGCGCGGGCGGGCGGGGGGAGTTACGCTACGACCCGTAGCGTAAGAGCGGCAACCACGCGAAGAGCTACCGGCGCCAGGTGGGGACCCGGCGCCACAGCACGACCATGCAGCACAACCGCACAGCACGGCAGGTACCGCGATCGGTTCGTTTCGGCCGATCTTTTTCGTCGGCGCGCGCACTCGGGGGAGGATGTACGCATGCAGCCCAGAAACATGTCCATGAGCGGCGTCGTCGACCTCGCCGCGGTGAAGGCGGCCGGTGAGGCCAAGGCCAAGGCCGAGCAGGCCCGCGCCGAGGCGGCCCGGAAGGCCGCTCAGGGCGGTGCGCCCGCGCCCGCCGGGGCCGTTCCGCCGTCCGCGCTCGTCTTCGACACCGACGAGACCCGCTTCGAGAGCCACGTGGTCCCGCTCTCGGGCGAGGTTCCGGTCATCCTCGACTTCCGCGCCGACGGCTTCGACCAGGGGCGGGAGCTGAGCCTGCTGCTGGAGCGGCTCACCCTCGAGGCGAACGGCCGGCTCGCGCTGGCCGCGCTCGATGTCGCCGCCAACCAGAACCTGATCCGCGAGTTCCGCATCCAGGCCCTCCCGGCGGTCTTCGCCGTGGTCGCCGGTCAGGCGATGCCGCTGTTCCAGGACTTCGCCCCCGAGGCCGAGGTCCGCGCGGTCCTGGCCCAGCTGGTCCAGATCGCCGAGGAGCGCTTCGGGGTCCTCGGCGTAGCGGTGGATCCGGGTGCCGAGGGCGCCCCGGGCGCGGGCGCGGTGGAGGCCGAGGAGCCCGCCGGCCCGTACGACGCGCTGCTCGACGAGGCGATCGAGGCGCTGGACGCCGACGACCTGGACGGGGCGGTGCGCGCCTACAAGAACGTACTGGCGGCCGATCCGGCCAACACCGACGCCAAGCTGGGCCTCGCCCAGGCCGAGCTGTTCGCCCGGGTCAAGGACATGAACCCGCAGGCGGTGCGTGCCGCGGCGGCCGAGAACCCGAAGGACCCGGCGGCGCAGATCGCCGCGGCCGACCTGGATCTGGCGGGCGGTCACGTGGCGGACGCCTTCGGGCGGCTGGTGGACACCGTGAAGGTGACGTTCGGTGAGGACCGCGACGCGGTGCGCGTGCGGCTCCTGGAGATGTTCGAAGTGGTGGGTCCGGACAACCCGCTCGTCACCTCGGCCCGTACGGCGCTCGCGCGGGTGCTTTTCTAGCACCGGCACAGGACCGCCACAGCACCGGCACACCACCGGTGATTTGTTGACACAGAGATAAACAGCGGCCGCGCTTTGCCAAAACTTGGCAATCGCGGCCGCTGTTACTCGCAGTAAATCGAACCCCGTGAACTGTCCGGTGTGTTCACTCTTCCCCCGATCTGTCGTGGCCCTCGGTGACACCCTGTGTTGCGGCCCGACGACGACAGGACTCCCTCAGGTTATCTGGCCGTTACCCGCCAGTAACGAACCCCCTTGTGCCCCGCTCGTGAATGGACCACGATCGGCGACGCCCGGTCCTTCCCGCAGAGCCGCTCACCCGGAGCCGCGGTGGAGGGTCCCCACCGGGCCGGCCGGTGGCAGTGGCACCGGCCGTGGGACAGGGGGGTCTCCGTCACACGGCGGGGCCTGTCCCCCCAGGTTGCGCGAACGCGTGGCCAAGTGGTTGTCGCTCGGGGGTGAACGCCGGTGTACGGACGCGGTAGTGCCGCGGCTCGGCCGCTCGCGCTCCTTCCCGAGGACGTAGCACTTCTCCCATCCCAGGACGGGCACCGCCCGGACCGGAGATGTACGTCCGAGAAGGAGGAACGAACATGATTTCCCAGATTCGTGGCGGGACCAGATGGAAGCGCTTCGCGCTCGTCATGGTGCCGAGCATCGCCGCCACGGCGGCGGTCGGTGTGGGTCTGGCGCAGGGTGCCCTCGCGGCGTCCTTCAGCGTCTCGGGCCAGGACTTCAAGGTCAGTGCCGACTCGCTCGAAGGCACTGACATGATCCAGTACGGCAGCGTGGCCGTGGGCGCGACCCTGGACTCGAAAGAGAAGTCCTACCACCCGGTGATCATCTCTGGCTTCAAGGAAGCCAAGATCACCAACATGTGCCAGTCGCTGGTGACGAAGACGCCGCTCGGCAACATCACCATGCAGCTCAAGACGGGCCACAAGGGCACCTCCGCGGTCGCGAAGAACATCTACCTCGACGTCGCCGAGCTCGACGCGGACGCCGTCCTGGGCGACCTCGACATCGGTGTCGCGGCTGGTGACGGCTCGCACGCCACCAAGCCGAAGGAGGGCACGCTGGCGGACGGCGCCCTGTTCTCGCAGCGTGCCAAGACGGCCACGCTGACGAAGGTGCGCCAGAAGGCCTGGGCGACGACGGCGGGTACCTTCACCCTGCCCGACCTCAACCTCCGCCTGTACAACGGCGACAAGCCGTGCTACCAGGACGGGAAGTAGTCCGTCCGGACTCCTGACCGGACGGGCCGGGGGCGGCGGCCACCGTCGTCGTCGGCCCGTCCGGGCTCCACATCGTTCTCCGTACCACCCGTTTCCAGGGAGCTGTTGTCCATGAACCCCCAGGCCCCGGTTTACGTGCGCGCCGAAGACGACGCCTGGCTTACCGTGGTGTACTACCGCTTCCACGCGTGGAGCGGTCACCGCCCCTTCTGGGCAGGTCTGTTCACGCTCCTCGCCGGTGTTCCGATCCTCTACTTCCCGTACGGGGATGTCCGGCTCGGCAACGTCACCCTCGCGATGGCGACGACGACCGGCGCCGGTTCGCTGATCATCGGCATCCTCCTGGTAACGCTGGGGCTGACGCTCTGGTTCCAGCAGGGCGTACGGATCTTCGCGGGCGTCGCCTCGATCCTGCTGGGTCTGGTGTCCCTGCCGATCTCGAACCTCGGCGGCTTCGGTATCGGGTTCATCCTCGCGCTGGTCGGCGGCTGCCTCGCGCTGTCGTGGGCGCCGGGCAAGCCGGCGGACGAGACCGAACCGAGGGACACCAGCGACCCGGCGTACGCCGTGCACCTGGGCAAGACCGAGGCGATGGCGGGCCCCCACGGGGTCCCGGGACAGCGCGACACGGAGACGACGGCATACACGAGCGAGACGACTGCCCACGCCGATGGCGGGAGGAACAGTGCGGGGTGACGAAACGCAACGGGGCGAGGCTCCGGGTGCGGAGTCCCGTGAGAGGAAGGGCCCGCGCCACGCGGCGCCCAGGAAGTCCCTGCTGACGAAGATCCAGATACCCGTCGGCAAGACGATGGCGCTGGCCGCCATGCCGACCGCGGTCTTGGTCGGCATGAGCATGGCTCCGAAGCTGGCCGTGGCCGACGACAAGGAGATCCCCTTCGCGCCCGGACCGTGCGTGACGCGGTCCGACGAGCCCGCGGAGTCGGCTTCCCCGTCGGCGTCGAAGAAGCCTTCCAAGACCCCGTCCAAGACTCCGCGGACGACGCCCGCACCGGGCAAGTCGCCCACGGCAGTGCCTTCGCCGGGCACGAGCCCGTCGGCCCGCAAGCCGGTGGAGGGCGCCGGGAAGCCCGGACTCATGCCGTCGGCGGTCGCCCCGGCCAAGCCGGCCAACCCGCTGGACCCGCTGGGCGTCGGTGACGCGATCAAGGGTCTGGTCGACGACCTCGGCAAGCCCCTCACGGGAGCCGCGGCCGCGCCGTCCCCGACGGCTTCGACCCCGGCCAGGACCACCGCGACCGCTCCGGACCCGGCCGAGGCCGCGATCCGCGATGCCGCGAAGACGGCGGGCGTCACCGTCTCGGAGCTGTCGGAAGAGGTCAAGGGCACCAAGGCCACGCCGAAGGACGAGACGGGCGCCGTCAAGCCGAAGCCCAAGCCGAAGCCGGAAACGGCGACGGAGGGCCCGAAGGGCAAGGGCGGGAAGGAACCCTTCCCGTGCCCGACCTACGACGCCGAGGCGCTGGCCGCGGCCGAACTGGAGCAGGGCATCCCGCTGCTCCCGGACGAGCCCTGGTACCTGGACAGCTCGCTGCTGACCCTCTACGGCCTCGACTACGAGGGCATCGTCGAGGTGAAGACGGCGGGCGGCAAGACCAAGACCGTCCTGAAGTTCACCGCGGACTCGCTGGACATCAAGGACCTCTACCAGACGGTGGGCAAGGGCAAGCACATCGCCCACCTGAAGTCCCGTCCGGGGTCCACCTCGAAGATCCGCGGGGCCAAGGTGACGATGTACACCGAAAGCCTCAAGGGCAACCTCTTCGGGCTGATCCCGATCGAGTTCACGCCGAAGAGCCCGCCGCCCCTGAACGTCCCCTTCGCGTTCTTCACGAACGTCAAGGTCGTCCAGGCCGGCCAGTTCGGCGGCACCCTGACCGTCCCGGGCCTCAAGAACTACATCGGCCCGGCGGAGTAGACGCGTACGGCCTCGCGCGGCCGCACGCACCGAGGGCGGCACCCCGGATCCTCATCGGATCGGGGTGCCGCCCTCGGTCTCTGTGCGGCAGAGTTTCACACGGTGCGGCGGGTGCGACGTCAGTCGCGGGCGCCGCCGCCCAGGTGGTGGACCCGCACCATGTTGGTCGTGCCCGGGACGCCGGGGGGCGAGCCGGCGGTGATGACCATGGTGTCACCGTTGTTGTAGCGCTGGAGCTTGAGCATCTCCACGTCCACGAGGTCGACCATGGCGTCGGTGTTGTCCACGTGCGGGACGACGTAGGACTCGACGCCCCAGCTCAGGGTGAGCTGGTTGCGGGTGTTGACGTCGGTGGTGAAGGCCAGGATCGGCTGGTTCGCGCGGTAGCGCGACAGGCGGCGGGCGGTGTCACCGGAGTGGGTGAAGGCGACCAGGGCCTTGCCGCCCAGGAAGTCCGCGATCTCGCAGGCCGCGCGGGCGACGGCGCCGCCCTGGGTGCGGGGCTTCTTGCCCGGGACCAGCGGCTGCAGGCCCTTGGACAGCAGCTCCTCCTCGGCCGCCTCGACGATCTTCGACATCGTCTTGACGGTCTCGATCGGGTAGGCGCCGACCGAGGACTCGGCGGACAGCATGACCGCGTCCGCGCCGTCGAGGATCGCGTTGGCGACGTCGGAGGCCTCCGCGCGCGTCGGGCGCGAGTTGGTGATCATCGACTCCATCATCTGGGTCGCGACGATCACCGGCTTGGCGTTGCGGCGGCACATCTCCACGAGGCGCTTCTGCACCATCGGGACCTTCTCGAGCGGGTACTCGACGGCGAGGTCGCCACGGGCCACCATGACCGCGTCGAAGGCCGCGACGACGCCCTCCATGTTGGCGACGGCCTGGGGCTTCTCGACCTTGGCGATGACGGGGACCCGGCGGCCCTCCTCGTCCATGACCTTGTGGACGTCCTTGACGTCGTTGGCGTCACGCACGAAGGAGAGGGCGACCATGTCGCAGCCCATCCGCAGGGCGAAGCGGAGGTCGTCGACGTCCTTCTCCGACAGGGCGGGGACGTTGACGGCGGCACCCGGCAGGTTGATGCCCTTGTGGTCCGAGATGACACCGCCCTCGATGACGATGGTCTTGACCCGGGGGCCCTCGACCTCGGTCACCCGGAGCTCGACGTTGCCGTCGTTGATCAGGACCTGGTCGCCCTTGGAGACGTCTCCCGGCAGGCCCTTGTAGGTCGTGCCGCAGATGGACTTGTCGCCCGGGACGTCCTCGGTGGTGATCGTGAACTCGTCACCGCGGACGAGCTCGACGGGACCCTCGGCGAAGGTCTCCAGGCGGATCTTCGGGCCCTGGAGGTCGGCGAGGACGCCGACCGCGCGCCCGGTGTCCTCGGAGACCTTCCGGACGCGGTCGTACCGCTCCTGGTGTTCTGCCTGGGAGCCGTGGCTGAAGTTGAATCGGGCCACGTTCATACCGGCCTCTACGAGAGCTTTCAGCTGCTCGTAAGAGTCGACGGCGGGGCCCAGCGTGCAGACGATTTTGGAACGGCGCATGGAGCGGATCCTATCGGTTTGTTTCGTAGCGGAATATTCCGTCTGGCGGAAAGTCCAAAGTGACTACCCGGTAACCAGCGCGTACGTCTGGCTGGCGATCTCCAGTTCCTCGTCCGTCGGGACCACGGCCACGGCCACCCGCGCGTACTCCGCGGAGACCAGGCGCGGCTCGGGGGACCGTACCGAGTTCGCCTCCAGGTCGAGGGCCAGGCCCAGTTCGGCCAGGCCGGCCAGGGCCATCTCCCGGATCTCGGACGAGTTCTCGCCCACGCCCGCGGTGAAGGCGACCGCGTCCACCCGGCCGAGGACCGCCGAGTAGGCACCGATGTACTTCTTCAGACGGTGGATGTACGAGGCCAGCGCCAGCCGTGCGGAGGCGTCGCCCTCCGCCGCCCGCCGCTGCACCTCGCGCATGTCGTTGTCGCCGCACAGACCCAGCAGACCGCTCTTCTTGTTGAGCAGCGAGTCGATCTCGTCGACGGACATCCCCCCGACCCGGGCCAGGTGGAAGACGACCGCCGGGTCCAGGTCGCCCGAACGGGTGCCCATGACCAGGCCCTCCAGCGGGGTCAGCCCCATGGAGGTCTCCACGCACACCCCGCCGTGCACGGCCGAGGCCGAGGCGCCGTTGCCCAGGTGGAGCACGATCACGTTCACGTCCTCCTCGGCCTTGCCCAGGAGCTCGGCCGTCGCGCGGGCGACGTACGCGTGCGAGGTGCCGTGGAACCCGTACCGCCGGACGGAGTACTTGTCGGCCGTCGCGGCGTCGATCGCGTACCGCGCCACGTGCTCCGGCATGGTCGAGTGGAAGGCCGTGTCGAAGACCGCGACCTGCGGCAGGTCGGGCCGCAGCTCCCGGGCCACCTCGATGCCGGTCACGTTCGCCGGGTTGTGCAGCGGGGCGAGCGGGATCAGCGCGCGGATCTCGGCCAGGACCGCGTCGTCGACCAGCGTCGGGTGGGTGAACTTGGTGCCTCCGTGCACCACCCGGTGGCCCACGGCGGCCAGCTCGGGCGAGTCCAGGCCCAGCCCGTCGGCGGCGAGCTCCGCCGCGACGGCCTGGAGCGCGGCGGTGTGGTCCGCGATCGGGCCCTCCGTGACGCGCTTGCCGCCCGCAGCGCCCGGTCCGGTCAGCGGCTCGTGCGTGAGCCTGGAGGTCTCCTCGCCGATCCGCTCCACCAGGCCGACCGCCAGGCGGGAGGAGTCCGCCATGTCGAGCAGCTGGTACTTCACCGACGAGGAGCCGGAGTTGAGGACGAGTACGCGCGATGCGGTCACGATGGGGGTCTTTCCTTTGCGGTGGGGGCTCGGTGGGTGCGCGGTGGGGCGGCTCAGCCGGCCACGGGCCGGGACTGCGCCTGGATGGCGGTGATGGCCACGGTGGTGACGATGTCCTGGACCAGGGCGCCGCGCGAGAGGTCGTTGACCGGCTTGCGCAGACCCTGCAGGACCGGGCCGACCGCCACGGCGCCGGCCGAGCGCTGCACGGCCTTGTACGTGTTGTTGCCGGTGTTGAGGTCGGGGAAGATCAGCACCGTCGCGCGGCCGGCCACCTCGGACTCGGGCAGCTTGGTCGCGGCGACCGAGGGCTCCACGGCGGCGTCGTACTGGATCGGCCCCTCGATCAGCAGGTCGGGGCGCTGCTCACGGACGATCTCGGTGGCCTTGCGGACCTTGTCCACGTCCGCGCCCGAGCCGGAGGTGCCGGTCGAGTACGAGAGCATCGCGATCCGCGGCTCCAGGCCGAAGGCGGCGGCGGTGGTGGCCGACTGGACGGCGATGTCGGCGAGCTGCTCGGCGTTGGGGTCCGGGTTCACGGCGCAGTCGCCGTAGGCGAGGACCTTGTCGGCCAGGCACATGAAGAAGACCGAGGAGACGATGGACGCGTCGGGCTTGGTCTTGATGATCTCGAAGGCCGGACGGATGGTGGCGGCGGTGGAGTGCACCGAGCCGGAGACCATGCCGTCGGCGAGGCCCTCCTGGACCATCAGGGTGCCGAAGTAGTTGACGTCGGTGACCACGTCGTGGGCCAGCTCGACCGTCATGCCCTTGTGCGCGCGGGCCTTGGCGTAGTACTCGGCGAACCGTTCCCGCAGCGGGGAGGTGGCCGGGTCGATGAGCTGGGCGGCCGAGATGTCGATGCCCAGGTCGGCGGCCTTCTTCGAGATGGCCTGCTCCTCGCCCAGCAGGGTGAGGTCGCAGACCCCGCGGCGCAGCACCACGTCCGCGGCGCGCAGCACGCGCTCCTCGGTGCCCTCGGGGAGGACCACGCGGCGGCGCTCGGCACGGGCCTGCTCCAGCAGCTGGTTCTCGAACATCATCGGCGTGACCCGCTCGGAGCGGGCCACCGAGAGCACCTCGCGCAGCTCGGCGGTGTCCACGTGGCGTTCGAACAGGCCGAGCGCGGTCTCCAGCTTGCGCGGGGTCGCGGAGTTCAGCCGGCTCTGCAGTGCGAAGAGTTCGGCGGCCGTCGGGAAGCTGTTGCCCGCGACCGACACCACCGGGGTGCCCGGAGCCAGCTTGGAGGCCAGCGTCAGGATGTCCTTGCTCGGGCGCTCGTTCAGCGTCAGCAGCACACCGGCGATCGGCGGGGTGCCGGAGGTGTGCGCGGCGAGCGCGCCGACGACCAGGTCGGAGCGGTCCCCGGGGGTGACGACCAGGCAGCCGGGGGTCAGGGCGTTCAGGAAGTTCGGCAGCATGGCTCCGCCGAAGACGAAGTCCAGGGCGTCGCGGGCCAGTCCGGCCTCGTCGCCGAGGAGCACCTCGCCGCCGAGCGCCCGGGTGATCTGGGCGACCGTCGGGGCCGACAGGTGCTTGTCGTCCGGCAGTACGTAACAGGGCACGGGGAGTCGGGCGGCCAGGCGCTCGGCTATCACCTCGCGGTCCTCGGCGGCCACCCGGTTGACGACCATCGCGCCCACGTGGCAGCCCAGGGCCTCGTACGCGCGGTAGGCGTTGCGGGTCTCGGCGCGCACGGCCTCGGCCGGGTGCTTGGTGCCGCCCACGACGGGGATGACCAGCGCGCCCAGCTCGTTGGCGAGGCGGGCGTTGAGCGCCAGCTCGTCCGGGAGGTTGGTGTCGGCGTAGTCGGTGCCGAGGACCAGCATGACCTCGTAGTCGCGGGCCACCTTGTGGTAGCGGCCGACGAGCTGGGAGACCAGTTCGTCGGTGCCCTTCTCGGCCAGGATGGCGGAGGCCTCGTGGTACTCCATGCCGTAGGCCGTCGCGGCGTCCTGTTCGATCCGGTACCGGCCCTTGAGGAGGTCGAAAAGCCGGTCGGGCCCGTCGTGCAACAGGGGGCGGTACACGCCCACCCGGCCTGTCTGGCGGGTCAGGAGCTCCATGATGCCCAGCTCGACGACCTGGCGGCCGTCCCCCCGCTCGATCCCCGTCACGTACACGCTGCGCGTCACGCGTGCTCTCCGTCCCAATTCGAGTCGGTTGTCCCAGTTAATGTGGGCTTGACCTCTTGACAATACCCCTGCGATTCCCTAGGACGCCCGCCGGGAGAAGGGCCCGGAGGAGGGGTCGAAAGGCCCTGCGGGCCCTCACGGGCGGAGTGGCACGGAGGGCGCGCCACCCGGGGCGCGTGGAACAATCGGACAGGGTTCATCAATACGCCCGTCATACGGCACCTCATATGCAAGACCGACCGGCTGTCCGCCCGCACGCGAACGGCCAGGTACGACCAGGAGCAGGAGACACAGCACGATGCGTATCGGAGTTCTCACCGCAGGCGGCGACTGTCCGGGCCTGAACGCTGTCATCCGGTCGGTCGTACACCGTGCCGTGGTCGGGCACGGCGACGAGGTCATCGGCTTCGAGGACGGCTTCAAGGGCCTCCTCGACGGCAATTTCCGCCCCCTCGACATCAACGCGGTCAGCGGCATCCTCGCCCGCGGCGGCACGATCCTCGGATCGGCCCGCATGGAGCGCGCCCGCCTCCACGAAGCGGCCGAGAACGCCGTCGAGCTGGCGAAGCGCTACGGCATCGACGCGCTGATCCCGATCGGCGGCGAGGGCACGCTGACCGCCGCCCGGATGCTGTCGGACGCCGGAATGCCGGTCGTCGGCGTACCGAAGACCATCGACAACGACATCTCCTCCACCGACCGCACCTTCGGCTTCGACACCGCCGTCATGGTCGCCACGGAGGCCATCGACCGCCTCAAGACCACCGCCGAATCGCACCAGCGCGTCATGGTCGTCGAGGTCATGGGCCGGCACGCGGGCTGGATCGCCCTGGAGTCCGGCATGGCCGGCGGCGCCCACGGAATCTGCCTGCCGGAGCGTCCGTTCGAGGTGGACGCCTTGGTCAAGATGGTGGAGGAACGGTTCGCCCGCGGCAAGAAGTTCGCCGTCATCTGCGTGGCCGAAGGCGCGCACCCGGCCGAGGGCTCCATGCCGTACGAGAAGGGCGCGATCGACCAGTACGGCCACGAGCGCTTCGCCGGCATCGGCAACCGCCTCGCCGTCGAGCTGGAGCACCGCCTCGGCAAGGAGGCCCGCCCCGTCATCCTCGGCCACGTCCAGCGCGGCGGCACCCCCACCGCCTACGACCGCGTCCTCGCGACCCGCTTCGGCTGGCACGCCGTCGAGGGCGTCCACCGCGGCGCGTTCGGCAACATGACCGCCCTGCGCGGCACCGACATCGTCATGGCCCCGCTGGCCGACGCCGTCACCGAGCTGAAGACCGTCCCCGAGGACCGCATGTACGAGGCCGAGTCCGTCTTCTGACCGTCCCGGCGGCCGGGACTTCCGTCCCGAATTCCGGCGCCGAAAGGCCCCGATCGCGTCCTCCTCCGGACGCGGTCGGGGCCTTTCCCGTAAGGGGGCCGCGGGCGAAATGTGTCCTACGCCGCACCGCCGGCGAGGGCCCAGAACCGGTCCACGATGCCCTCCAGGTATTCACGCCCCGAGTCGCCGCTGCCGGCCTCGCCCTGACCGCCGCCCCAGCTGAGGGTGGCCACCATCCGCGACTGGTACTCGGCGTGCAGCTGCTCCAGCACCCGCTCCAGGTGCGCCTTGGGCACCGGGAGCAGCTTGGCCAGCGGCTTCACGTACGCCTGCCAGCGGGTGGTCACCCCGCTGCGCAGCAGCTCTGCCAGCTCCTCGTGCTTGCCGGTCGCCGTCACGAACTGGGCCAGCGTCAGCCCCAGCGCCGTCGCCAGGGCGGCGGACTGCCGCTCGTTGCCCTTCCAGCGGCCGGTGTCCTCCATCTTCTGGTACGCACCCGCCTCCACGCCGACCCGGCGGGCCAGGTCCTCGGCGGCCAGACCCCGGGCGATGCGGTGCTCCCGCAGGGTGACGGGCTCGGCGAGCAGCTCGCCGGGGGAACACCACAGGACGCCGGCCAGAGCGGTGAGCTCGGTGGAGGTGGGCGAGATCTCGCCACGCTCCCACGCCATCACGGTCTCGGGAGTGACGAGCAGTCCGTACTGGGCCCGCAGGCCATAGGCGACATGACCGGGAGCCATGCCCAGGGCCGCGCGGAGACGACGCGCGGCGGGGGCATTGAAGGGGGGGCTGGAGTGCACATGGCACACCGTAGGAGTGGCCGAGGCACGGCGACTACAGACCAAACAAACAAGCCCATAACTCGTAGGAACGTCCTATGGAGTTAAGGACTTTGGACGGTTTTCCCTGCGACTGTCCGGTAATCGGATCGATCGGTGATCCACTTCCTAGCGTACGTTTCCAGCCGTGCGCAGCGATACCCCCGTGCGCGATCCCCTCACACAACCTCCTTCCCTTGACGTCGGGGTCAAGGAATACGGTCGGGCCATGCGCATCGGCGAACTGGCCGGGCGGGCGGGCACCAGCACCCGGACCCTCCGGTACTACGAGTCGCGGGGGCTGCTCCCCGCCCGGCGGGACGGCAACGGACACCGCACCTACGACGAGGACGACCTGCGGCTGCTCCGCCAGATCCGCACGCTCCAGGACTTCGGCTTCGACCTGGAGGAGACCCGCCCGTTCGTGGAATGCCTGCGCGCCGGGCACCCGTCCGGCGACTCCTGCCCGGCCTCGCTGGCCGTCTACCGGCGCAAGCTCACCGAACTGGACGCCCTGATCGGCCGCCTCGGCGAGGTCCGCGACCAGGTCGCGAACCAGCTCGCCGAAGCCGAGGCCGAAGCAGAAGCCGAAGCGGCACCGCCCAGATGCGAGATGACCGGCTGACCGGCCGGAACGAGAGGGGAAAAAGATGAAGGCCCACGCAGTGGCCGAAGTGACCGACGCGGACTTCGAGGAGGAGGTGCTCGCCGAGCGCGGCCGGCCCGTCCTGGTGAAGTTCACCGCCGACTGGTGCGGCCCGTGCCGCCAGCTCGCACCCGTCCTGTCCGCCCTCGCCGCCGAAGAGGCCTCCCGCCTCAAGGTCGTCCAGATCGACGTGGACAGGAACCCCGCCACCCTCGTGCGCTACGGGGTGCTGTCCACGCCGACCCTGCTCGTCTTCCGCGACGGCGAACCCGTCCAGCAGATGGTCGGAGCCCGCGCCAAGCGCAGGCTCCTCCAGGAGCTGGAAGGGGTCCTCGCCGCTACCGCCGGGGCATCGGGCTGAGCCAGAGCGTCGCCAGGGGCGGGAGGGTCAGCCGCAGGCTGGCCGCCCGGCCCTGCGCGGGCACCGGCTCGGGCCGCACCGGCTGGGTGTGGTGGACGCCGCTGCCGCCGTAGGCCTCCAGGTCGGTGTTCAGCACCTCCCGCCACAGCGGCACCTCCTCCGGGACCCCGACCCGGTAGCCGTGCCGGACCACCGGGGAGAAGTTCGAGACGCACAGCAGCTGCGAGCCGTCCTGGGCGAAGCGCAGGAAGGCGAAGACGTTGTCCTCCGCCGCGTCCGCCTCCACCCAGGCGAACCCCTCCGGCACCGAGTCCCGCTCCCACAGGGCCGGAGCCGCCCGGTAGGTCCGGTTCAGCTCGCCCACGAGGCTGCGTACGCCCCGGTGGTCACCGGCCGCCGCGTACGAGGAGTCCAGCAGCCACCAGTCCGGGCCGTACGTCTCGGACCACTCCGAGCCCTGCGCGAACTCCTGCCCCATGAAGAGCAGCTGCTTGCCCGGGTGGGCCCACATGAAGCCCAGGTACGCCCGGTGCGCGGCCCGCTGCTGCCACCAGTCCCCGGGCATCTTCGACACCAGCGAGCCCTTGCCGTGCACCACCTCGTCGTGCGAGATCGGCAGCACGTAGTTCTCGCTGAACGCGTAGACCATTCCGAAGGTCATGTCGTGGTGGTGGTACTTGCGGTGCACCGACTCCCTGGACGCGTAGCGCAGGGTGTCGTGCATCCAGCCCATGTTCCACTTCAGGCCGAAGCCGAGCCCGCCGGTGTCGGTGGGCTGCGTGACGCCCGGCCACGCCGTGGACTCCTCGGCGATCGTCACCACGCCCGGGCAGCGCCGGTAGACGGTGGCGTTCATCTCCTGGAGCATCGCCACCGCGTCCAGGTTCTCCCGGCCGCCGTGCTCGTTCGGCGTCCACTCGCCGTCCTTGCGGGAGTAGTCGAGGTAGAGCATCGAGGCCACCGCGTCCACGCGCAGCCCGTCCACGTGGAACTCCTGGCACCAGTACACGGCGTTCGCCACGAGGAAGTTGCGCACCTCGCGGCGCCCGTAGTCGAACTCCAGCGTCCCCCAGTCCGGGTGCGCGGCCCGCTGCGGATCGTGGTGCTCGTACAGGGGCCGCCCGTCGAACTCGGCGAGCGCCCAGTCGTCGCGCGGGAAGTGCGCCGGCACCCAGTCGACGATCACCCCGATCCCGGCCCGGTGCAGCGCGTCCACCAGGAAGCGGAAGTCGTCCGGGGTGCCCATCCGGGAGGTCGGCGCGTAGAAGCCGGTGACCTGGTAGCCCCAGGAGCCGCCGAAGGGGTGCTCGGCGACCGGCATGAACTCCACGTGCGTGAAGCCGAGCTCCGTCACGTACGCGGGCAGCTGCTCGGCCAGCTGCCGGTACGAGAGCCCCGGCCGCCAGGACGCCAGGTGCAGCTCGTACACGGAGAAGGGGGCCTGGTGCGGCGGGCGCTCCCCGCGCTTCGCCATCCACTCCGCGTCCTGCCAGACGTAGGAGGAGGAGGTCACCACCGAGGCGTTGGCCGGGGGGACCTCGGCGTGCTGCGCCATCGGGTCCGCGCGCAGGGTGTGCGAGCCGTCCGGGCGGGTGATGTCGTACTTGTACAGGGCGCCCTCGCCGACGCCGGGCAGGAACAGCTCCCACACGCCGGTGGAACCGAGCGAGCGCATCGGGTGGGCGACGGAGTCCCAGTACGAGAAGTCCCCGCTGACCCGCACCCCCTGCGCGTTCGGCGCCCACACCGTGAACCGGGTGCCCGCCACGCCCTGGTGCTCCATCGGCTCCGCGCCGAGCGCCGTCCACAGCTCCTCGTGCCGGCCCTCGCCGATCAGGTGCAGATCGAGCTCGCCGAGCGCGGGCAGGAACCGGTAGGGGTCGTGGACCTCCACCTCGTCGCTGTCGTACGTCACCAGGAGCCGGTAGTCCGGCACCCCGGCCAGCGGCAGCAGCCCGGAGAACAGCCCGTCGCCCTCGTCGAGGAGCGCGGCCCGCAGCCCCTTGGCCACGATGGTGACCGCCTTCGCGTACGGGCGCAGCACCCGGAAGGAGACCCCGCCCCGCCGGGTGCGGGCCCCGAGCACCGCGTGCGGATCGTGGTGGCGCCCCTCCAGCAGCCGGGCCCGTTCCTCCGCGTCCAGCGCCGGCACCGGCCGGACCCCGCGCGGCGGGGCCGCCCGCCGGGCCCTCGGGGCCCGGGGCTTCTTCGCGGGCTCGGCGGCGCCGGTGGCGGCGGCCGCGGTGTCGACGGCAACGGTGTCGACGGTGACGGCGGACGGGGCTTCGGCGCGGACGGTCGGTGACGGCTGTCGTGCGGCGCTCACGCGAGCGGCCTCCTCGGGGGCTTCGGGTGGGGGGTGGCGGAACCGGGGATGAGGGGAAGCGTGCGGTGGGAGGGCGGCCGCTGCGGCTCCGACAGCCGCCGGATCGCCGCCATCGGCACGTGCAGCCAGTCGGGGCGGTGCCGGGACTCGTAGCGGGCCTCGTACACCGCCTTGTCGGTCTCGTAGGCGCGCAGCAGTACGGGGTCCTCGCGCGGATCCCGGCCGGTGGTGCGGGCGTAGCCCTCGCAGAAGGCGGCCCGGCAGGCGTCCGCCCAGGCGGGGGCGAAGGGCCGGTGCGAGCGGGCGGCGTAGTCGAAGGAGCGCAGTATCCCGGCGATGTCCCGGACCGCCGGCTCGGGCCGCCGCCGGTCGGCCAGCGGCCGGGCCGGCTCCCCCTCGAAGTCGATCAGCGCCCAGCTGCCGTCCGCGGTGCGCAGGGTCTGGCCCAGGTGCAGGTCCCCGTGGATCCGCTGGGCGCGGACCCCCGTCCCGCGGGCGGCGGCCAGCGCGTCGAAGGCCCCGCGCAGTCCCGCCTCGTAGGGGCGCAGGGCCGGTACCTCGCGGGCGGTGGCGGCGAGCCGGGCCGTCATCCCGGCGGCGAGCCGGGCCGTCTGCTCCGGTCCCAGCGCGAGGGTGGGCAGGGCCCCGGCCAGCGCGCTGTGCACCTCGGCGGTGGCCCGGCCCAGCGCGTACGCCTCGGAGGTGAAGTCGGCTCCGGTGCGCAGCCGGTGCAGCGCGAGCTGCCAGCCGTCGTCGGAGCCGCGCAGGTAGGGCTGGAGCACGCCCAGGGTCAGCGGTTCGGAGCCGGGCAGCTCGGCCTCGTACCAGGCGACCGGCGCGGGCACCCGGGCGCAGCCGGCGGCGGCCAGGGCGCGGGGCAGCTCCAGGTCGGGATTGACCCCGGGGCCGACCCGCCTGAAGACCTTCAGGATGTACGAATCCCCGTAGATCAGCGAGGAGTTGGTCTGTTCCCCGGACAGCGGCCGGGGGGCGGGAGCCTCCGGGATCACGGCGGCCGGGTCCCGGTCGAAGCGGAGCGGGCCGAGGGTGCCGGGGGAGCGCAGCCGCTCCAGCAGCAGCGAAGCGAGCCGGGGATCGCCCAGCCCCTCGTAGACCGACTGGCCGGCGTACGGGCCCTGCTCGGCGCGGCCGATCAGCGCGGGCGCGAGGGCCGGCGGCAGCGGGCTCGGGCGGATCCCGAGCAGCAGCTGGTAGCAGTCCCCGTCCACGTCCAGCAGCAGGTGCAGCAGTCCGGGGGAGGATCCGGGCGGCAGCAGTTCGGCCGCCGAGATGCTTCTGAGCCGTCCGATGGCGCGGCCCTTGCCCGCGAACCAGCGCTGCGCGGGCAGCCAGGCCCGCAGCATCGGTTCCAGCGGACCCAGCCCGGGTCCCGGCCCGAGCCCCGGCCCCGCGGCCCGGTCGGCGGTGAGCCGATCCCGGGCGGATGCAGCCTCCGACATGGCGTCGCGTCCTTTCCCCGGGCCGTCAAAGAATGCGCAGAGTGTCCCGGATCGCGATGTTTGCTTCTCCGGTGTGATCGAGTGTCGGGTCAGGATGGTCCGTACAGGGGCGGGCGATTGACCCATTCGCCCGCCCTCGTGCGTCTACGCGCGCGGCTGCTGCGCTTCCGAGCGCAGGCGGAACCAGTAGAAGCCGTGGCCCGCCAGGGTCAGCAGGTACGGCCATTCGCCGATCGGCGGGAAGCGGACGTCGCCGGTGAGTTCCACCGGGACCCGCCCGTTGAACGACCGCAGGTCCAGCTCGGTGGGCTGCGCGAAGCGCGAGAAGTTGTGCACGCACAGCACCAGGTCGTCCCCGTACTCACGGAGAAAGGCGAGCACCGCCGGGTTGGACGAGGGCAGTTCGGTGTACGAGCCGAGTCCGAAGGCCGGGTTGGCCTTGCGGACCTCGATCATCCGGCGGGTCCAGTGCAGCAGCGAAGACGGTGAGGCCATCGCCGCTTCGACATTGGTCACCTGGTACCCGTGGACCGGGTCCATGATGACCGGCAGGTTCAGCCTGCCCGGATCGCACGAGGAGAAACCGGCGTTGCGGTCCGGGGTCCACTGCATGGGCGTGCGCACGCCGTCGCGGTCACCGAGCCAGATGTTGTCGCCCATGCCGATCTCGTCGCCGTAGTACAGCACCGGCGAACCGGGCAGCGACAGCAGCAGGGCGGTGAACAGCTCCATCTGGTTGCGGTCGTTGTCCAGCAGCGGGGCGAGCCGGCGCCGGATGCCGATGTTGGCCCGCATCCGCGGGTCCTTGGCGTACTCGGCGTACATGTAGTCGCGCTCTTCGTCCGTGACCATCTCGAGGGTGAGCTCGTCGTGGTTGCGCAGGAAGATGCCCCACTGGCAGCGGTCCGGGATCGCCGGGGTCTTGGCCAGGATTTCGGAGACGGGGTAGCGCGACTCTCTTCGTACCGCCATGAAGATGCGCGGCATGACGGGGAAGTGGAAGGCCATGTGGCACTCGTCCCCGCCCTTCTGGAAGTCCCCGAAGTAGTCGACGACGTCCTCGGGCCACTGGTTGGCCTCGGCGAGCAGCACGGTGTCCGGGTAGTGCGCGTCGATCTCGGCGCGGACCGCCTTGAGGAGGGTGTGGGTGCGCGGCAGGTTCTCGCAGTTGGTGCCCTCCTCCGCGTACAGGTAGGGCACGGCGTCCAGGCGGAAGCCGTCGATCCCGAGGTCGAGCCAGAAGCGCAGCGCGGAGACGATCTCCTCGACCACGGCCGGGTTCTCGTAGTTGAGGTCCGGCTGGTGGGAGAAGAACCGGTGCCAGTAGTACTGCTTGCGGACCGGGTCGTACGTCCAGTTGGAGGTCTCGGTGTCGACGAAGATGATGCGGGCGTCCTGGAACTGCTTGTCGTTGTCGGCCCACATGTAGTAGTCGCCGTAGGGCCCGTCCGGGTCCTTGCGGGACTGCTGGAACCACTCGTGCTGATCGCTCGTGTGGTTCATCACGAAGTCGATGATCACCCGCATGCCGCGGGTGTGCGCCGCGTCCACGAACTCCACGAAGTCGGCGAGGTCGCCGAATTCGGGCAGCACGGAGGTGTAGTCGGCGACGTCGTAGCCCCCGTCGCGCAGGGGTGAGGCGAAGAACGGCGGCAGCCACAGGCAGTCGACGCCGAGCCACTGGAGGTAGTCCAGCTTGGCGGTGAGCCCCTTGAGGTCACCCACGCCGTCGCCGTTGCTGTCGTGGAAGGACCGTACGAGGACCTCGTAGAAGACCGCCCGCTTGAACCAGTCGGGATCGCGGTCCTTGGCGGGGGTGTCCTCGAAGGTGTCGGGGACGGGATCGTTGATCATCATGAGATGGGTGACCCTCCGGTGGGCGGGGACGGTCGCAGAGCCGCCAGTACGTGCGCGGGCGTGCGGCCCGGTTCCAGGCGCACGTAGTTGGCCCTGCCCCAGTGATAGGTCTCGCCGGTGAGCTCGTCGCGCACCGCGAGGGACCCGTGCCAGTCGAGGCCGAGTACCGGCATGTCCAACGAGACCGTCGCCTCCTGGGTGTGGTGCGGATCGAGGTTGACGACCACCAGTACGGAATTGCCCCCGGAGTGCTTCGAATAGGCGATCACCTGTTCGTTGTCGGTCGGGTGGAAATGGATGTCGCGCAGCTGCTGGAGCGCGGGGTTGCGCCGGCGCAGCCGGTTCAGGGCGGTGATCAGCGGGGCGATGGTGCGGCCCTCGCGGTCGGCGGCGGCCCAGTCGCGCGGGCGCAGCTCGTACTTCTCGGAATCCAGGTACTCCTCGCTGCCCTCCTTGACCGGGGTGTTCTCGCAGAGCTCGTAACCGGCGTAGACCCCCCAGGTCGGGGAGAGGGTGGCGGCGAGGACCGCGCGGACCTCGAAGGCGGGACGGCCGCCGTGCTGAAGGTAGGCGTGCAGGATGTCGGGGGTGTTGACGAAGAAATTCGGCCGCATGACGGAGGCGGACCGGGTGTCCGCGAGCTCGGTCAGGTACTCCGTCAGCTCGGCCTTGGTGTTGCGCCAGGTGAAGTACGTGTAGGACTGCTGGAAGCCGACGGCGGCGAGGGTCCGCATCATCGCGGGACGGGTGAAGGCCTCCGCGAGGAAGATCACGTCGGGGTCGGACTTGTTGATGTCCGCGATCACCTTCTGCCAGAAGACCACCGGCTTGGTGTGCGGGTTGTCGACCCGGAAGATGCGGACGCCGTGCTCCATCCAGTGCCGCAGGATCCGCACCGTCTCCGCCACGATGCCGGCCATGTCGGCGTCGAAGTGGATCGGCACGATGTCCTGGTACTTCTTCGGCGGGTTCTCCGCGTACGCGATCGTGCCGTCGGCGCGGTGGCGGAACCACTCCGGGTGCTTCTCCACCCACGGGTGGTCCGGGGAGCACTGCAGGGCGAAGTCGAGCGCCACCTCGATGCGCAGCTCGCGGGCCCTGGCGACGAAGGCGTCGAAGTCCTCCAGGGTGCCGAGCTCGGGGTGGACCGCATCGTGGCCGCCCTCGGTGGAGCCGATGGCCCAGGGCACACCCGGATCCCAACTGCCCGCCGACAGCGTGTTGTTCGGGCCCTTGCGGAAAGTGCTCCCGATCGGGTGGATCGGCGGCAGGTACACCACGTCGAAGCCCATCGCGGCGATCGCCGGCAACCGCTCGGAGGCGGTCCGGAAGGTCCCGCTCACGGGAGCCGCGCCGGGCTCCAGCACCGCCCCCTCCGACCGGGGGAACATCTCGTACCAGGAACCGAAGAGGGCCCGCTTGCGCTCGACCAGCAGCGGCAGCGGCTTGGAGGCCGTCACCAGCTCCCGGAGCGGACGCTTCGCGAGCAGCGCGTCGATGCGCGGGCCGAGGGCCGCCGCGTACCGCTCGGCGACGGGCCGGTCCTCGTCCCGCATCACGTCGGCGGCGGCCAGCACGTGCTCGCGGCCGTCCCGCTTGGGAATCTTGGCCGCGGCCCGCTCGTACAGCTCGGCGCCCTCCAGGAGGGTGAGCCCGGTGTCGATCCCGGCCGGGATCTTCACCGCCGCGTGGGCCCGCCAGGTGCCCACCGGGTCGCTCCACGCCTCGACGGTGTAGGTCCACCTCCCCTCGACCTCGGCGGACACCCGCGCCCCCCACCGGTCGGTCCCGGGAGCGAGCTCGGACAGGGGCACGGGGGGCCGCAGCCGCCCGCTCGGATCTCGGAGCACGACATGGGCCGCCACGGCGTCGTGCCCCTCGCGGAACACGGTGGCGGAAATCTCGAAGACCTCGTCCACGACCGCCTTGGCGGGTCTGACGCCGCAGTCGACGGCGGGGCGGACGTCCAGCACGGGAATGCGACCGATCATGATGGGATCACCTGGGGGCAGTTCGCAGGGCTCGGTGACAACAGGCCAGCCGGCATGGCGGCTGGTAGTGCACGCTCTGTTCGCTCTGTTTCTAGCTGCTCGGAAGACGGCTGGGCTGCGGGCATGGCCGCTCCTGTCCGCGTTCACTCGGGTGGCGGGAGAGGTCGGGGGAGGGTGCGCCGTGCGCGTACCCGGGGAGCCCTTCCCACTCCAGCCCGACCCATGCCGCGTGTTCGGTTAACTACTCGTACGTACTGGAACGCCTGCCCGGTCGCCGATCCCCGACACCTGCCGATGCTCCGTCAACTCCAGGAGGACTACCGGATGTCCACCGGCCCGCGGATCCCCGGCGGAGGGCCGCCCGAGGCGCCATGGCCGGGGGAGGGGGAGGGCGCTAGCCTTCCGAGGGTGACGCTCGCGGTGCACAGCGTGGTGCGGCCGCTCCGATCCGTAATCCCCTGCGAAGGTGGAACGCGTGAAGGCTATCCGTCGATTCACCGTGCGCCCCGTCCTCCCCGAGACCCTCTCGCCGCTCGCCGACCTCGCGCGCAACCTGCGCTGGTCCTGGCACGCCGAGACCCGTGAACTGTTCCAATCCGTCGATCCCGAGGGCTGGCAAGCCGCCGGCGGGGATCCCGTCCGGCTGCTCGGCGCCGTGTCCGCCGCGCGGATCGCCGAGCTCGCGGGGGACCGGCGGTTCCTGCGGCGGCTCGCCGTCGCCGCCGCCGACCTCGATGACTACGTCCACGGCGGGAGGTGGTACCAGAGCCACGAGGCCGCCGCCGAGCTGCCCGCCGGCATTGCCTACTTCTCGCCCGAGTTCGGGATCACCGCCGCCCTGCCCCAGTACTCCGGCGGGCTCGGGATCCTCGCCGGGGACCACCTCAAGGCCGCCAGCGACCTCGGCGTCCCCCTCATCGGTGTCGGACTGCTGTACCGGCACGGGTACTTCCGCCAGTCGCTCTCCCGCGACGGCTGGCAGCAGGAGCACTATCCGGTGCTCGACCCCAACGAACTGCCCGTCGCGCTGGTGCGCGAGGAGGACGGCTCACCCGCGCGGGTGTCCCTGAGCCTCCCCGGCGGCCGGGCCCTGCACGCGCACGTCTGGCAGGCCCGCGTCGGCCGGGTGCCGCTGCTGCTCCTCGACTCCGACGTCGAGGACAACGACGCCGCCGCCCGCGAGGTGACCGACCGGCTGTACGGCGGCGGGAGCGACCACCGGCTGCTGCAGGAGATGCTGCTCGGGATCGGCGGGGTGCGGGCCGTCCGGGCCTACTGCCGGATCACCGGGCATCCCGACCCCGAGGTCTTCCACACCAACGAGGGCCACGCCGGGTTCCTGGGGCTGGAGCGCATAAGGGAACTGGAGGGGCAGCAGGGGCTCGGCTTCGACGCCGCCGTCGAAGCGGTGCGCGCGGGGACCGTGTTCACCACGCACACCCCCGTCCCCGCCGGCATCGACCGCTTCGACCGGGCCCTGGTCGCCCGCCACTTCGGCGAGGGCGGTGAACTGGCCGGCGTACCCGTCGACCGGATCCTCGCCCTCGGCGCCGAGTCGTACCCCGGCGGCGACCCCGGGGTGTTCAACATGGCGGTGATGGGCCTGCGCCTGGCCCAGCGGGCCAACGGGGTGTCCACCCTGCACGGCGCCGTCAGCCGCGGGATGTTCGCCGGGCTGTGGCCGGGCTTCGACCCCGCCGACGTCCCCATCACCTCCGTGACCAACGGCGTGCACGCCCCGACCTGGGTGGCGCCCGAGGTGGTCCGGCTCGGCGCGCGGCAGATCGGCGCCGGCCGCACCGAGGACGCGCTCTCCGTCGGCGGCTCGCAGCGCTGGGACGCCGTCGCCGACATCCCCGACCAGGACGTCTGGGACCTGCGCCGGGTGCTCAGGGAGCAGCTAGTCCAGGAGGTACGGGACCGCCTGCGCGCCTCCTGGCGCCAGCGCGGGGCCGCCGCTGCCGAGCTCGGCTGGGTGGACTCCGTCCTCGACCCGGACGTGCTGACCATCGGCTTCGCCCGCCGGGTGCCGTCCTACAAGCGGCTCACGCTGATGCTGCGCGACCCCGACCGGCTGCGCCGCCTGCTGCTGGACCCGGACCGGCCCGTCCAGATCGTGGTCGCGGGCAAGGCGCACCCGGCCGACGACGGCGGGAAGCGGCTCGTCCAGGAGCTGGTGCGGTTCGCGGACGACCCCCGCGTGCGCCACCGGATCGTGTTCCTGCCCGACTACGGCATGGCCATGGCCCAGAAGCTCTACCCGGGCTGCGACGTCTGGCTGAACAACCCGCTGCGCCCGCTGGAGGCCTGCGGCACCAGCGGGATGAAGGCGGCGCTCAACGGCTGCCTCAACCTGTCCGTGCTGGACGGCTGGTGGGACGAATGGTTCGAGCCGGACTTCGGCTGGGCCATCCCGACCGCCGACGGACTCGGCGCGGACGAGGACCGCCGCGACGACCTGGAGGCGAACGCCCTCTACGACCTGATCGAGGGCCGGGTCGCCCCCCGGTTCTACGACCGGGCCGGACAGGCCGGACTCCCGGTGCGGTGGATCGAGATGGTCCGGCGCACCCTCGTCTCCCTGGGGCCCAAGGTGCTCGCGGGGCGCATGGTGCGGGAGTACGTGGAGCGGCTCTACGCTCCGGCCGCGCTCTCCCACCGCGCCCTCACCCCGGACGCGGCGCGGGACCTCGCCTGGTGGAAGGGGCGGGTCCGCGCGGCCTGGCCGCAGCTCGCCGTCGAGCACGTGGAGGCCCTGACCGCGGGCCCGGTCGGCGGCACCGCCGAACTCGGGGCCACCCTCACCCTGCGCGTGCAGGTCTCCCTCGACGCGCTGGCCCCCGAGGACGTGGAGGTGCAGGCCGTCGCGGGCCGGGTCGACGCGCAGGACGTGATCCAGGGCGGGCGGGCCTTCCCGCTCAAGCCCGCCGGCGGACCCGACCTGGAGGGCCGCTGGCTGTACGAGGGCCCGCTCGCCCTCGACCGTACGGGGCCCTTCGGCTACACCGTACGGATCCTGCCCTCGCACCCGCTGCTGGCGACCCCGGCCGAACTGGGACTGGTCGCCGGCCCCGCCGCGGGCACGGACACGGACGCGGGGGGCGGAGTCGTGCTGCGCTGACGGCCCCGGCCCGCCCGAACGACCCGAACGCCCCGAATCCCGTGCGGATCCGGGGCGTTCGGCTGTCCGGCTCCGGAGGGGACCGGGAGGGTGAACCTTCGAACGCGCTGCCGTGCCGAATCGCTTCTCCACGGGCTTCCGCTCCTACGCTGCCCGCGGATGCCGACCGCACCGGGCAGGCATCCGCATCCGAGGAACACGCGGAACCCGAGAAACGGACTCCCCCATGCGTCTTCGCACCACCGCCACCGCACTCGTAGGCGCCCTCGCGCTGGTCCTGCCGACCGCCGGGCTGTCGTACGCCAACGACCACGACGACCGCGAGCGCCTCGGAACCCTGTACTACCGGTACACCGACGACGACGGCGACCGCCGGCACGGGCAGATCCGCCCGGCGGACAACGACACCTGCTACCGGCTGACGAACACCTCCGAGCACCGGCCGGCCTTCGACGTGACGAACGAGACCGAGTCCCTCGCGGTGGTCTACCGCAACCGCAGCTGCGGCGGCGTCCCGGAGGCGGAGCTGGAGCCGGGCGAGCGGCTGCGGAACACGGAGGTGGCCTCCGTCTACTTCAAGCCGGTCGACGGCCGCCACCACGGGCACCACGACTGGCGCGACGACGAGGACTTCGACGGGCGCAACGACGGCCGGCACGACGGCCGCCGTGACGACTGGCGTGACGACGAGGACCGCAGCATCGGCGGGCGCGCCGCCACCGCGCCGACCGGCACGGCCTCCAAGTTCCTCGACGAGATCTTCAGCTCCATCCGCTGATCCCGCGCGCAGGCAGACCCGAAGGGCCCGGCTCCCCAGGTGTTTCCGGGGGAGCCGGGCCCTTCGCATGCCGTGGGTGAGGGGGTCAGCGGCCGGCAGCGGGCCGGGCCGCGCCCGCCGCGAGCCAGTGCACCACGTCCGCGGCCGTGTACGGCTCGGCGTTCGGGGCCAGCTCCGGCAGGAACGACAGGTCCTTGCCGATCGTCACCAGCGGGGGTTCCACCCGGCCGTGCGGACGGCGCTGGGCCAGCCCGATCGTGGCCAGCAGCCCGTTGCACAGGCACTGGCGGCCCTTGGTGTCGGAGGCATCGCCGCCCTTGCGGACGTACGCGGCCACCGGCTCGGCGGCGCACCGGTAGACCAGACCGCGCGGACCCCGTACGGGAGTGCGCAGGAAGCCGAGGTCGCAGACCCGGCGCCGGGCTTCGGCGACCTCCGGCTCGGAGACCGTCCCCGGCAGGTCCGCCACCTTGAACGGGAACGAGGTCGGGGAGGCCTCGGGGTCGTTGCGGACCGAGAGGGTGCCGGTGTGGGCCCGCTCCAGCAGCTCCTCGCGCAGGTGGCGGGCCATGCCCGACTCCTCGCACAGGGCGAACGCGCTGCCGATCTGGACCCCGGCGGCGCCCTCCGCGAGCGCCCCGGCCACGGCCTGGGGGCTGGCCTGGCCGCCGGCGAGCCAGAACGGCAGCCCGAGCGCCGCCATCTTGGCGAGGTCGGGGTTGTCGCGCGGCCCGTAGACCGGCTCCCCGTCCTCGTCGAGCTTCATCGGCCCGCGCGGCGGGGCGCTGTGGCCGCCGGCCTGGCTGGTCTCGATGACGAAGCCGTCGGGGCGGGTGATCTCGTCCCGGGCCAGGTAGGTGGCCAGGACCGGGAGCGAGACGATGGCCAGCACGTGGGGGCGGCGCAGCGGGCCGGGCAGGTGCCCGGCGAGCAGGGCCGCGGGGTCGAAGAGGTGCTCCAGGGGCTCCTCGTCGCCCTCCACATGGATCTTGCTCACGCAGCGTTCGTAGACCGCCAGCCGGGAGGCGAGGGCAGGGATCTGACCGGGGACTCCCGCGCCCACGAGCACGTAGTCGACGCCTGCCAGGATCGCGCCGAACATCGCGGGGGCAGTGGCGAGCTGGATCTTCTCCAGGTAGTTGATGCCGATGACACCGTCATGTCCCTCCTTGGCGAGCCAGACCTCGACGAAGTTGCCGAGGACGGTGAGGATCTCGGCCTGCGATCCGCCCGTCGCCCGCAGTCGCGGGGTGGTGCGCATCGCCGCGCCGTCCGCGAGCCCGTCCTCGCGGAAGTAGAGGTCGAGGGCGGACTGGGCCAGCTCCGGCAGCGGAAAGGCCGCCAGCGCCCGGCGGGCGTGACCGCCGGGGTCGCCGGTCTGCAGCACGCGGGCCAGTACGACGTCCAGCGCCGTGCCGGACACCACGCCCAGCTGCCCTTCGCCGGAGACCGCCCTGGCCAGCCGCCAGCCGGAGACTCCGACGCCCATGCCGCCCTGGATGAGCCAGGGGTGCGGTGTGGCGGGGGCGGTCGTGGGGGGCTGCGGCATGGGTCACGTCCTCGGAATCACCCGAACCTACGGTTCCGTAGGTTCGCTGTTTCCACTATGACCGTGGGGCGGCGCGCCGGAAGGCGCCGAAGGTCCCGGCCCTCAGGGGCCCTGGACCCTGCCCGGCGGGGGCGAATGGAACAGGGCCGCCCGGGGAGGTCTTCTCCCGGGCGGCCCCGTGGTCTGGCGGTTCAGCTCTGGCAGTTCAGCTCTGGCGGTTCAGCTCTGGTTGGCGGACTGCCCCGGTGGGGGTCAGAAGGTGAGCTTCCAGCTGTCGATCTTGCCGGTGTCGAGGTTCGCGTTGTCGTTGACACGCAGCTTCCACACGCCCTGGGCCACCTCGGAGGAGGCGTTGACCGTGACGGACTTGATGATGTTGTCCGCGCTGCCACCGGTGCGGTTGTGCAGGTTGTACAGGGTGCCGTCGGGGGCGACGAGGTCGACCTTCAGGTCACCGATGTAGGTGTGCAGGATGTTCAGGTCCACCTTGAGGGTGCTCGGGGCGTTGCCCGTGCGGTTCACGGTGATCGGGGAGTCGACCGTCGCGTTGTCGGCGATCGCGAAGTCGGTGGTGTTCTCGAAGACGTTCGGCTGCGTGGTGCCGACCGTCCAGGTGAACGCCGCCGTACCGGTCTGGTTCGCGGAGTCGGTCACCGTGATGGTCACGTTGGACGTGCCCGCCGTGGAGGCCGTGCCCGAGATCAGGCCGTTGGAGGAGTTGATCGACAGCCCGGCCGGCAGGCCGGTCGCCGCGTAGCTCAGGGCACCGGGGTTGGTGCTGGTGGCCTGGATCTGCAGGCTGACGGCGCTGCCCGTGACGGTGTTCTGGTTGCCCGGGCTGGTGACCGAGACGCCGTTCACGGGGCGGGTGCCGACGTTGATGGCGGCCCAGGCGTGTGCGACGTTGTTGTACGTGGTCGAACCGGCGCCGTACAGGTCGGCAGCGGCCTGCAGGGTGGCGGTACGGGCGGCCGCGTAGTTGGTGTTCGACCGGAACAGGCCCGTGGTCAGGGCGCGGAACCAGATCTTGGACGCGGCGTCGCGGCCGATCGGGGTGACCGGGAGGCCGTCGGAGGTCGGCGAGTCGTAGCTCACGCCGTTGACGACCTTGGCGCCCGAGCCCTCGGAGGCCAGGTAGTACCAGTGGTTGGCCGGGCCCGAGGAGTAGTGGACGTCGATCGAGCCGAGGCCCGAGTACCAGGCGTCCTTCGACGAGCCGTCCTTGCTCGGCTTGTCCATGTAGCGCAGCGGGGTGCCGTTGCCGCGGATGTCGATCTTCTCGCCGACCAGGTAGTCGCCGACGTCCTGCGGGTTGGCGGCGTAGAACTCGACCGCGGCCGCGAAGATGTCGGAGGTGGCCTCGTTCAGACCGCCCGGCTCACCGCTGTAGGTCATGTTGCCGGTGACCGAGGTCAGGCCGTGCGTCATCTCGTGCGCGGCCACGTCGGTGGAGGTGAGGGGCTTGGCGTTGCCCTCACCGTCGCCGTACGTCATGCAGAAGCAGGAGTTGTCCCAGAAGGCGTTCACGTAGTTGTTGCCGTAGTGGACCCGGCTGTACGGGGAGACCCCGTCGTTGCGCAGGCCGTTGCGGCCGTGGACGTTCTTGTAGTAGTCCCACGTCACCTGGGCGCCGTAGTGGGCGTCGGCGGCGGCCGTCTCCAGGTTGGCCGGCAGGCCGTTGCCCCAGACGTCGTCGGTGCCGGAGAAGAGGGTGCCGGTGCCGGAGGTGGCCCGGTTCAGGTTGTTGGTCTTGTGCCCGCCGCGCGTCGCGTCGTTCAGCGTGTAGTTGCTGCCCGACTGCGAGGTGCCGATCGTCACCTGGCCGCTGTACATGGTGTTGCCGGTGCCGGTCTCGATGGCCTGCCACTCGGTGATCTTGGCGCCGGTCTTGGCGTTGGTGACCACGTGCAGCTCGCTCGGGGTGCCGTCGTGCTGGATCCCGCCGACGACGGTCTCGAACGCGAGGACCGGAGCGCCCTCGGCGGCCCAGATCACCTTGCGGGCGCTCTGGGAGGCCTTGGCGTCCTTGGATCCCTCGGCGTTGGCGGCGGCGACCGCCTGGCCCTCCGCCGCGGCGGGGGTGACGGTGGCGGTGGTGTCCGCGACCTTGATGTCGTGGTTGGTGGCCTTGGTGACGCTCTTGGTGACGCCGTTCTTGGCGTGGATGGTGAGGTCACCGCCGAGCACCGGTATGCCGTTGTAGGTGCGCTCGTACGTGGTGTGGGTGGTGCCGTCCGCGTCCTTGACCACGTCGCGGACGATGAGCTTCTCCGAGCCGGCGAGGCCGAGGCCCTTGGCCGCCTGCACGGTGGTGGAGTTGGCCTCGGCCAGGAGCGTCGCACGCTCCGAAGCGCTGAGTTTGAGGTTGGCCGCGCCCGGATTGGCCTGGGCGACCGAAACAGCCTGCGACGCGGTGGCGTCGGCGGTGGCGGATCCGGTCTGGATGCCTACGGCGAGGAGGGCGGCCGCGGCAACAAGCGCGCCGGCCGTGGTGGCACGCCGCTGGGGGGTGGGACTCAACGCAGACTCCTTCTGCAAGGGGGGTTCCGGATGGCTGGGTGGGCCTCCGGGCAGATCGGGCTGGTGCGATGAACGGTCGAAGAGTGCCACTTGGGCGCCGTGATGTCAGGGCCGCGTCAAAAGGTTGGCCGGAAATCGTTCGTTGTCCGAAGAGACGTATCCGGTATGCGGAACATTCACTTTGGCGTGAGAAAGGGGTCCGTCCACAAAGGGGCGAGGGGCGCCCGGCCGGAACGAGGGCCACCGCCTGCTAACGCTTGGGCAACAAGACGTCCGGTTCCCGCAAACGGCATTTACCGTACGGGCGTTTGTCGTACTGTTTCCCGGTGCGCCTGACGTCCACGGTTTGGGGAAGCCGCGGACCGGACTCGCGCAACTGTCAGAGACCACGTGCCAGGGGGGCCCATGAGGCATGTCCATATACCTGTGCAAAGAGTGGCCCGAGCGGCCCGGGCGTCGGCCATGCCCGCCCGGGGCCTCGGTGACAAGGCCCGCTGGTACCTGCCCGCCGCGGTCTCCGCGGACCTGATCGGCGCGGGAGTCCCCGTCGGCCTGGTCTTCGCCGCCGCCCAGCAGGCCCGTCCCCTGTTCTGCGCCCTCGGCACCGCCCTGGCCTGGACGAGCGTGCAGCTGATCCGGAGGCGGTACGCCGGCCGCGCGCTCGGCGAATCCCGGGGAGTCCTGCCGGTCGTGCACGACTGGCTGATTCTGATCGGTGTACTCGCCGTGGCCCGCGTGGTCACGGGCGAGAACACCCCCCGGCTGTCCGCCCTCGGCGCCCTCGTACCCGCTCTGCTCATCACCGTCGCCTGCCACAAGCTGACCTACCGCCACCTCTCCGCCGCCCGGCGCGAGGCCCAGGCGGTGAGCCGGGTCCTGGTCGTCGGCGAGCCCGCTGCCGCCGAGTCCGTCATCGGACACCTCGCCGCGCGCACCGACCACCCGTACGTCGTGGTCGGCGTGGTCCCCGTGGGCCCCGCCGGACTGGACAGCGGGGTGCCCGTCGCCGCCCGGCTCGGCTCCGAGGCGTCGAAGTCCCCGACCGGGGACTCCGCCGCCGTGCTCGGGGCCGTCGCCGCCCACCGCGCCGACCTGGTGCTCGTCGCACCGGGGGCCCGGCTGGCGGGGGAGCGGCTGCGGCGGATCTCCTGGGCCCTGCACGACGCCGGGCTCGAACTGGCGGTCTTCCCCGGTCTGGTGGAGGTCTCCGTCAAGCGGCTGGAGACCCTGTCCGCGGGCGGCCTGGCCATGCTGCGGGTGGCGCCGCCGGTGAGCCGGGGCATGCAGCCCCTGCTGAAGTCGGTACTGGACCGGACGGGCGCGGCGCTCGGCCTCGTCCTGATGTCGCCGGTCTTCCTCGCGGTGGTCCTGGCGATCCGCTGCGGTTCGCGCGGCCCGGCGTTCTACCGGCAGCGGCGGATCGGCCGCGACGGGGTCCCGTTCGTCATGTGGAAGTTCCGCACGATGGTCGTGGACGCCGACGCACTGAAGGCCGAGCTGTCCGGGGCCAACGAGAACGACGGCCTGATGTTCAAGATGCGCCGCGACCCCCGGGTGACCCGCGTCGGCCGGCTGCTGCGCCGCACGTCCATGGACGAGCTGCCGCAGCTGATCAACGTGGTGGCGGGCAGCATGTCCCTGGTCGGCCCGCGCCCGCCGCTTCCGGAGGAGGTGGCGGAGTACGACGAGGTCGAACTGCGCCGGCTCGCCGTGCGGCCGGGGATGACCGGGCTGTGGCAGATCAGCGGGCGGTCCGACCTCTCCTGGGACGAAACGATCCAGCTCGACCTGCAGTACGTGGACAACTGGTCGTTCACCAGTGACGTCGACGTCATGGGCCGCACGCTCCGCGCCGTCGTGGACGGCCGCGGAGCCTACTGAGGCACGGGGCTGCTGAGGGGCGGGGGCGCGGGGCGGGGGATCCCGCCCAGGTCCCGCCCCGGGATCAGCTCTGCCCGCGCCACCAGGCGTACGTGGCGGCGATCCCCTCGCGCAGCGGGACCTCGGGCTTCCAGCCGAGCCCGCGCAGCCGGGTCACGTCCAGCAGCTTGCGGGGCGTGCCGTCGGGCTTGGAGGTGTCCCAGGCGAGCCTGCCCCGGAAGCCGGTCACCTCGGCGACGGTCTCCGCGAGGGCCTTGATGGTCAGGTCCTCACCACAGCCGATGTTCACCGGCTCGGCGCCGTCGTACTCGCGCAGCAGCACGGCGCAGGCGGCCGCCAGGTCGTCCACGTGCAGGAACTCCCGGCGGGGGGTCCCCGATCCCCACAGGGTGACCTCCTCGCGCCCCTCGGCGGCGGCCTCGTGGAAGCGGCGGATGAGGGCCGGCAGGACGTGCGAGGACTCCAGGTCGAAGTTGTCGCCCGGGCCGTAGAGGTTCGTGGGCATGGCGGAGATGTACGAGGCCCCGTACTGCTTGCGGTACGACTGGACCTGGACGATGCCGGCGATCTTCGCCAGGGCGTACGCCTCGTTGGTCGGCTCCAGCGGGCCGGTCAGCAGGGCGTCCTCGCTGATGGGCTGCGGGGCCAGCTTGGGGTAGATGCAGGAGGAGCCGAGGAAGAGCAGCCGGCCGACCTCCGCGGCGTGCGCCCCGGCGACGACGCTCAGCTGGATCCGGAGGTTGTCCTCCAGGAACTGCACCGGGAAGGTGCTGTTGGCCATGATCCCGCCGACCTTGGCGGCGGCCAGCACGACGGCGTCGGGCCGGACCTCCCGCAGGTACGCCGCGGTCGCCGCGGCATCGCGCAGATCGAGCTCGGCGCGGCCGCGGGTGAGCACCTCGTACCCGTCGGCGGTGAGGCGGCGGGCGACCGCGGACCCGACGAGGCCGCGGTGGCCGGCGACGAAGACGCGGGCGTTCGGGGGCAGGAACGGCGAACTTGTCATACCGCCGATGATGCCAGTCCGCTGTCCGCGGTTTCACGGGGGAGCCCCGCGGCCCCGATCCGGTGCCGCACGCCCCGGGCCGCACCCCGGGAGCCGCCCCGGACCGCCCGTCCCGGACCGGCCGGGAGCAGGGGGATTACGGTCACCCCGGGGCGGTTCGGTGCATACCGACCCGCAAGGGGGCGAGGGGCCCGATCCAGCGGGAGGGGCTCCGGACCGAGCGTGTACGGTACCCATCCGGTACCCGTCTCCAGCCCCCTGGCGGCGGACCGCACAGCCCCGCACCGCAGCTCCGGCCCGTGCCCCGGGGTGCGGCCACGACCCGTACCGCAACGATCCCCGGGGGGACCCCATGGGCAAGACCGCGCTGATCACCGGAGTCACCGGGCAGGACGGCTCGTACCTCGCAGAGCTCCTGCTCTCCAAGGGCTACACGGTGCACGGGCTCGTGCGGCGGTCCTCCAGCTTCAACACGGAGCGGATCGACCACATCTACCAGGACCCGCAGACGGAGAACCGGTCCCTCGTCCTGCACCACGCCGACCTCTCCGACGGCGTGGCCCTGGTGAACCTGCTCCGCGAGATACGCCCCGACGAGGTCTACAACCTCGGCGCCCAGTCGCACGTCCGCGTCTCCTTCGACGCCCCGCTCTACACCGGCGACGTGACCGGCCTCGGCGCCCTGCGCCTGCTGGAGGCGATCCGGGCCAGCGGCGTGGACACCCGCATCTACCAGGCCTCCTCCTCGGAGATGTTCGGCGCCACCCCGCCCCCGCAGAACGAGGCCACCCCGTTCCACCCGCGCAGCCCGTACGGCGCCGCGAAGGTGTTCGCGTACTGGACGACGGTGAACTACCGCGAGGCGTACGGCATGTTCGCCGTCAACGGGATCCTCTTCAACCACGAGTCCCCGCGCCGCGGCGAGACCTTCGTGACCCGCAAGATCACCCGCGCGGTCGCCCGCATCAAGGCCGGCCTCCAGGAGAAGCTCTACCTCGGCAACCTCGACGCCGTCCGCGACTGGGGCTACGCCCCGGAGTACGTGGACGCCATGTGGCGGATGCTCCAGCAGGACGAGGCCACCGACTACGTGGTGGCCACCGGGGTCGCCGCCACCGTCCGCGAGTTCGTCGAGGCCTCCTTCTCCCACGCCGGTCTCGACTGGAACGAGCACGTTCGCTACGACCCCAAGTACGAGCGCCCCAGCGAGGTCGACGCTCTGATCGGCGACGCGTCCAAGGCCCACGAGCTGCTCGGCTGGAAGCCGACGGTCCTGGTGGCCGAACTGGCCCGGATCATGGTGGATTCCGATATCCGGCAGGTCGAGGACCAATTGGCCGGGGCCAACGTCCGCATCGACCGCTGAGGCCTTATATTTCGCCTACGATTTGCCGTGTCCTGGTCATTCGCGCAGCTGACAGCGGGTACGGCCGGGGCAAATCTGCCGTATGTCCGTAGTGCTCCATCCACACCGGACTCGTTGATTCCAAGTTGGTATGCAATGGGTCAAGCGTGGTGACCAGGCCCTCGCGTGAGCCCTAGTCTGCGCCAGTACATATGGCTGTTACGACAGATGCCGAACCAGCCATTCAAGCCGGGCAATTGCCCTGGGGGGCTCATGCGTAGATCCAGAGGGCTGACTGCTGCCCTCGCCCTGTCACTGGCCGGTGCCGGGACCGCAGTCGGCCTGGTGCTGATACCCGAGGCCTCGGCCATCACGCAGCCGGTGGCCTTCACCGCCGACGCCCTGCCGACGTGGCAGCCCAACGGGATCGTCTGGGCGATGGCCGAGGCCAACGGCACGGTCTTCGCGGGCGGCACCTTCTCGGCCGTCCGCCCGCCCACCGGTGGCACCGGCGCGGAGCAGGAAGCCGTGAACTTCGTCGCGCTCGACGCGGCGACCGGCGCCCCCACCTCCTGCAAGCTCTCCTTCACCATCGGCGAGGGCAGCGCGACCGTGCGCGCGCTCACCGTCTCGAAGGACAAGAAGACCCTGTACGCCGGCGGCTACTTCGCCGCCGTCAACGGAACCGCGGTCAACAGCGTCGCCGCCATCGACATCGCGACCTGCACCCCCAAGGCCTCCTTCCGCCCGAAGTTCCCGTCCACGGTGCGCGCGCTCGCCGCCACCGACGGCACCCTCTACGCGGCCGGAGACTTCACCAACGTCGGGGGCACGGCCCGTGAGCGGGTCGCCGCCGTGGACGCCACCACCGGCGCCCTCAAGCCCTTCGTCGCCAACGTCGACGAGCCCGGCCGCGCGCTCCTGCTCAGCAACGACGGCAAGAACCTCCTGCTGGGCGGTGACTTCTTCACCGTCAACGGAGCCCAGAGCCACGCGCTCGCCGTCGTGAACGCCACCACCGGAGCCGTCACCAAGACGTACGGCACCATCCCCTCGATGTCGGTCATCAAGTCCATCGCGGCCGACGCCACGGGCTACTACACCGGCGCCGAGGGCACGGGCGGCTTCGACGGCCGCGTCGCCCTCCACACCGACTTCAGCGAGAAGTGGCGCGACCAGTGCCTGGGCGCCACCCAGTGGGTGCTGCCGTACGACGGGGTCCTCTACAGCTCCTCGCACGCGCACAACTGCAGCTCCGAGGGCGAGTTCCCCGACGGCAAGCGCCACTTCCTGCTGGCGCAGAACACCGACTGGGGCAACGGCGGCCTCGACGCCCCCCAGGCCGTGAAAGGCTTCGTGCGCAGCCCGGGGAAGCTCGGCTGGCACCCCACCGCCAACGACGGCCTCGGCGAGGGCATCGGCCCGCGCGTGATGGCCATCGCGGAGAAGGACTCCACCAAGTACATGTGGGTCGGCGGTGAGTTCACCCTCATCAACGGCAAGGCCCAGCAGGCCCTGACCCGCTTCGGCTCCACCGGTGACGTCGGCGCCCCGACCACCCCGGTCGCCAGCGTCTCCAGCGTCAAGCCCGGCGAGGTCCAGGTCCGCTGGCGCACCAGCTACGACGCGGACGACAGCAAGCTGACCTACCGCATCTACCGCAACGGCTCCGCGACCCCGATCGCCACCGTCAGCGCCAGCTCCCTGGAGTGGCTGCGCCGGCAGGCCTCCTGGACGGACACCACGGTCAAGGCCGGCGCGTCCTACAGCTACCGGGTCACCGCCACCGACGCGGCGGGCAACACCAGCGCCCTGTCGGCCACCGTCTCGGTCTCGGTCCCGACCGCGGTCAACGCGTACCCCCACCAGGTCCGCGAGGACGGCGCCAACCTCTACTGGCGCTACGACGACGTCGTCAGCCCGTACGTGGCCGACTCCTCGGTCTCCGGCAACACCAGCGGCATCCAGCTCAACGCCCCGGCGCTGCGCCAGACGCCCGGCGCGGTCACCGGAGCCAGCACGGCCATGGGCTTCAACGGCACCAGCCAGCAGGTGTACAGCGCCCACCGCCAGACGGTCGGCAGCAGCTACACGCTGGAGACCTGGTTCAAGACGAACACCACGCGCGGCGGCAAGCTGATCGGTTTCGGCAACAACCAGGACCGCAACAGCAGCCAGTACGACAAGAACATCTACATGAGCAACACCGGCCGGATCTTCTTCGGGGTCAACCCGGGCTCGGCGAGGACCGTCTCCACCGGCCTGCTGGACACGTACAACGACAACAAGTGGCACCACGTCGTCGTCACCCAGGGCCCCTCCGGCATCGCGCTCTACCTGGACGGCAAGCTCAAGAACACCCTCGATGTCACCGGATCCCAGGCGATCGAGGGCTACTGGCACGTCGGCGGCGACAACCTCTCCGGCTGGACCTCCCGGCCCACCAGCAACTTCTTCGCCGGCCAGATCGACGAGACGGCCGTCTACCCGAAGGTGCTGACCGAGGCCCAGGTCAAGAACCACTACACCCTGGCCCAGGCCGTCACCGACACGGTCTCCAAGGTCACCGCGACCGAGGACACCTACATCAACCAGGGCGCCCCCAGCACCGCCTACGGCACGTCCGCCTCGCTGGCGGTCCGCGGCACCTCGGCCTACGAGACGTACCTGCGCTTCGACATCCCGGCCGCCCCGGCCGGCCAGGTGCTGAAGTCCGCGTCCCTCCAGGTCAAGACCACCACCGTGGCGAGCGCCGGCACCACCGACACCGTCTCCGTGGTCCCGGTCACCGGGAGCTGGAGCGGTGCGGGCACCACCTTCAAGAGCAAGCCCACCCTGGGCACCACCCCGATCGGCTCCTTCGCGGGCGTGCCGGACGGTTCGGCGGTCCAGAGCACGCCGCTGGACGTCACCGCGCTCTCCGCGGTGCTGGGCAGCAGCTACAGCGTGGGCCTGACCAGCACGGGTACCAACCCGCTGTGGATCTGGTCCTCGGAGTCCACGGCCGTGGACGCCAAGCCGCAGCTGACCCTCACCTTCGGCACGAAGTAACCGCTTGACGGAGTGCGGGGCCCGGCCGCTCCGGCGGCCGGGCCCCGCACGCCCCTCTCACACGTACGGGAGCCACCCATGTACCGACGCTCCGCAGCGGCTGCCGTCCTGCTGACCGCCGCCCTGATGCTGACGGCCTGCAGTTCGGGCGGCGAGGGCAAGGCCGGCGACGGCAAGGCCGACGCCGCGGCCGCCTCGCCCAAGCCCCCGGCCGCCTCGCCCGAGGCCGACCCGGCCGACGCCGCGGACACCCCGGCGGAGCCCCCGGCTGCCGACGCGAAGCCGACGGGGCCCGTCCTGCCGGACGCGAAGCTCGTCCCCAAGACGGGCAGCTTCACCGCGCCGCAGAAGCAGTACCTGAGCGGCCGGGTCCCGGAGAAGACGGACCCGGCGGCCGTGCTGCAGAGCGGCGAGGAGGCCTGCCAGCGGGTGGAGCGCACGGCGAAGCGGGACAAGGACGCGGCGGTCGGCTCCCTCGTGGCCGGGGAGATCCCGGGGGCGAAGGACGCGATCACCTTCCTGTGCCCGGAGCAGAAGCCGGTCCTCGACGCGGCCGCCAAGGGCTTCCCGGACGGCACGAAGCAGTCCCCGGCGGCGGGCACCTACCGCGCGCTGACCCAGAGCACGACCTGCGTCTGGGAGGCCAAGGGCAAGGACGGCGCCGCCCTCGCCTCGGGCCCGGAAGCCCCGCTGAAGCCGGGCGACAAGATCATCGCCAAGATCCCGGCCGGCACCGCCCAGTTCGTCTCGAACGGCTGCTACGCCTGGATCCCGGCCTGACCGGACCGAACGCGCCCGCCCCCGCCGCCCGTACCCCGGGAGGCGGGGGCGGTTTTCGTTCCCGCATCGGGGGCATCCGAGCCTCCACACGGCGGGGCTGCACCCCGTCCAGACGGTGGAGGCGGAATCCCATGAGGGGTATCAGCGGTTGCATAGGCCTGATCGTGGTGGGGGCCATCCTCACCTTCGCGAGCGACTGGCAGCTGCAGAGCGTCAACCTCGACCTGGTCGGGGTCATCATGATGGTCGCGGGCATCATCGGCCTCGCGGTCTACGCGAGCGTCCTCAAGCGCCGCCGCGTCGGCGCCCTCCCGGTGGTCGACGAAACCCGCCGCGACCTCTGAGGCCGACGCCGGGCCCCGCCCGCGCACCTCAACTACGCCGGCGGGCACCCTCGTACACCGGCAGCAGCGTGTCCAGGACGGCGTCCATGGAGAAGGACTCGGTGGCGAGCCTGCGTGCCGCGCGGGAAGCCGCCTCGTTGGCCGTCGGGTCCAGCAGGTCCAGGACGGCCGCCGCGACGCCCGCCGGCCCGGGCTCCACCGCGCGGCCCGCGCCCGCGCGGTCGATGTCACGGGCCAGGCCGTTGGAGTGGGTCACCACCGGGGGGACGCCCACCGACAGGGCCTCCAGGACCGACATCGGGAAGGGCTCGTCCACCGAGGGCAGTACGTAGACGTGGGCGCGGCGCAGCTCCGACAGGACCTCCGCGGTGGACAGCGCGCCCGGCACCGTGAAGTGGGCGGAGAGGCCGAGGGCGCTCACACGGGCGCGGACCGCGGCGAGCTCCCCCTCGTCCGGGCCGGCCACCACGAACTCCGCGTCCGGGTGCACCGCCAGGACGGCCGGGGCGGCGTCGACGAGGTCCACCGGGCGTTTGCGGGCCTGCAGGCGGGCCGAGTAGAGGATCCGCGGAGGTCCGACGGGGGCGGGCCGCTCCTCCTGGGCCGGGGTGCCGTTGACCAGGCGGACGGCGTTCGGGAGCGGCGCCCCGACGACCGCGTCGAGCCCCTCCCGCTCGTGCGGGGTCAGGTACAGGAGCGCGTCGGCGCCGCGCAGCACGCGGCGCACCGCCACCGCGTCCAGCACCTTGGCCAGCGCCTTCCCGCTCGGGTCGACCATGCCGTGGGTCTGCAGGACCAGCGGCCGGCCGGCCCGCAGCGCCGCCAGGGCCACGGGCAGGGTCACCAGGTCCCGCGCCAGGTGCACGTGGACCACGTCGGCGCCCCGCACCAGGCGGCCCGCGGAGGCGAGCAGGGCGGGCGAGGTCATCCCGCTGAAGCCGAGGGGGAGCAGCCGCCGGGCCGGGAAGAGCTTCGCCGGGACCCCTTCCACCGAGGTCGGCCAGGGCTCCGGGAACCCCTCGCCCAGCGCGAGCAGGCTCGCCTCGTGCCCGCGCGCCCGCAGCCCCGCGGCCAGGTTCAGCGCGACCCGCACCGGGCCGCCGAAGGCGTGCGTGGGGGAGTGCAGGGTGACGGCGTGCAGGACTCTCAGGGCGGCACTCACTTCGGCTCCTCGACGGGGCGGCGCCGCCCGTCCTGGGTCTGCAGGGTCAGCGCGGGCAGGTCCTTGTGGACCACGGACCCGGCGCCCGCGACCGCGCACCGGCCGATGGTCACGCCGGCCAGCACGGTGGCCCGTACCGCCACCCACGCACCGTCCTCGACGGTGATCGGCGCGTTGCGGTAGCGGAAGTCGGCGGCCCGGTGGTCGTGCGAGCCGGTGCACAGCAGCGCCTCCTGCGAGACGCAGGCGTGCGCGCCGATCGTCACCGGCTCCAGGTTCAGCACCCAGGCGCCCTCGCCGATCCACGCGTGGTCGCCCACGGTCAGCTTCCAGGGCCACAGCACCCGCACCCGGTGCCGGATCAGCACCCCTTCGCCGATCCGCGCCCCGAAGGCGCGCAGCAGCGCCACCCGCAGCCGGGCCGGGCACAGCCAGCTCATGAACAGCGTGTTCATCACGGCGAACCAGAGCGCCTGCGTCAGCCGCCCGCGCCCCTTGTCGTATCCGGCCAGCGTGAAGGCAGGAAGATCACGCACGGGCACCCCTCGCACTCCGGCCCGAAGGCGCCCCACCGGCCCCTCCGAGGGCGCCCCGGCGGACGCCTCCGACGGCGCCTCCCCCGGCACCGGGGCCTCAGACTAGACTGCGCCCGGATCAGGCACAGGGGGTGGGGGCGCGCGTGGCGACCGACATACGGGGGGCCGGCGTCAGGCCGGCGCCGCCGCTGCCCGGTGAGGAGCAGAGCTGGGGGCGGGTGACCACCCCGCGGACCCTGCTGTCCCGGGCGCTGTCCGTTCCGCTGGCGCTGGGATTCACCGTCTTCCTGCCCCTGTTCGTCGCGGTCCAGCCCGGGGACGGCCAGCACGACGCCGCCTTCTGGCTCCAGCTGGTGCTCACCATGTACGCGGGGGCCCGGCTCTCCGCGATGGTGCTGACCAGCCGGCGCAAGCTGCTCCAGGGCTCCTTCTGGCTCTTCGTCTACATGGCCATGGGCGTGGCCCCGCTCGCCCAGTCCGTCCTGGGCCGGGTCCCCACCCCCGTCGTCGGCCCGCGCTCCGACCTCACCGCCGCCATCGCCCTGGTCCTGCTGGGCTGCGCCGCCTTCGACGTGGGCGTGCTGCTCGCCCGGCACCGGCCGACCGGCCTGGCCGGGGGCTCGCGCAAGGAGGCGCGCCCGCTCATGGCGCACCGGCGGCGCCTGCAGCTGCTGACCGCCGTGGCGTTCCTGGGCAGCGGGGCCCTGATCATGAAGCTCGGCGGCCCGGCGGTGTTCTTCTCCAGCCGCCAGGAGATCATCGCGGGCATCGAGGAGGCGGGCGTCTCCCAGGACGGCCAGGCGGGCCAGGCCCTGCTGCGCGGTTTCGGCACGGTTCCCGCGCTGCTGGCCCTGCTGCTGTACACGCGCTGGCTGATCACCTCGAAGTTCGCCCGCCGCAAGGTGTCGATCCTCGTCACCTGGTCGGCGCTCATGGTCCTCAACCTGATCGTCAACAACCCGATCTCCAACCCGCGGTACTGGTTCCTGACGGTCATGTTCGCGATGCTCTTCACCGTCTTCCCGGTGAGCGCCGCGATGTACCGGGTGGCGCTGTCCATGGCCGTGGTGATCGCCCTCCTCGTCTTCCCGTTCGCGGACCGCTTCCGCTACGACGAGAAGAACTACAAGCCGGTCGAGACGACCTCGTTCCTGGAGCCGATGGCGCTCAAGGACTACGACCAGATCGGCATGTTCGCGAACACCATCACCTTCTCGGAGTCCGGTCCCGGGCACTCCTACGGGCGCCAGCTCGCGGGATCCGTCTTCTTCGCGGTGCCGCGCTCGGTGTGGCCGGGCAAGCCGCGCGACACCGGCGTGATGGTCGGGCAGTGGATGGGCACGGTCAACACCAACCTCTCCTCCCCGATCTGGGCCGAGCTCTGGCTCGACTTCGGCCCGCTGGGCATGGGGGCCGGGCTGCTGGGAATGGGGTACGCCGCCGCCCGCGTCGACCGGCGCTACGCGAAGCGCGCCCGGCGCAGTTCGCCGCCGGGCAGCCTGATCTCCACGGTGGTCCCGCTGGTCGCGGGGTACTCCTTCATCCTGCTGCGCGGGCCGCTGCTCCAGGCCTCGGGCCGGATCGCCATCGCGGCGATGTGCCTCGCGCTCGTGGCCACGTACCGGCAGGACAGGGCCACCGGCCTGCGCTGACCCGTCAGTACAGTGAGGCCATGACCGAGACCGTGGGGCGCCGTGAGCGCAAGAAGGCGCAGACCCGCAAGGCCCTGGCCGACGCCGCGCTGCGCCTGTTCCTGGAGCGGGGGTACGACAAGGTCGGCGTCCGCGACGTGGCGGAGGAGGCGGACGTCTCGGTGACCACGCTGTTCAAGCACTTCCCGAGCAAGGAGGCCTTGGTCTTCGATGAGGACGAGGACATCGAGGCGGCCCTCGTCTCGGCGGTACGGGACCGCGCGCCCGGGCAGTCCGTGCTGCACGCCCTGCGCGACCACCTCGTGGAGACCCGTGCGTCCCGGCACATCGACGACCCCGAGGTCCTCGCGCACCTCACCCTGGTCCGGGAGACGCCGGAACTGACGGAGTACTGGGACCGGATGTGGCGGCGCCACGAGTCCGCGCTCGCCGCCGCCATCGCGGAAGCGGCCGGCGCCCCCGAGGGCGATCTCCGGTCCGCCGCGCTGGCCCGCTTCGTGATGGACACCACGAGCCTGATCCGCGGTCAGGAGGACCAGCGGCAGGCCATGCGGGAGCTGTTCGCCCTGATCGAGGCGGGCTTCGGCGACACCCCGGCCTGACCGCCCCTAGGTCGCGCCTCAGGCCGCCCGCACCGGGTCCGCCGGTGTGGCGGCGACGGCGGGGCCGGGAGCCGGCAGCCGGGCCACGCGCAGCCAGCCCGCCGCGGCCTTCGCGGCGGAGCCGAGGGCCAGTCCCCAGGCGGCGCCGGCCACCCCCCAGACGGCGTAGCCGCCCAGCAGCAGCGCGACGGAGAGCAGCGAGAAGACCACCTGGAGGGAGAGGGTGGCCTTCGGGTTCAGCACCCGCAGGGTCAGCAGCGCACAGGTGCCGAGCCCCATGACGGCGTACTGGGCGCCGGTCGCGGGCAGCAGCGCGGCCGCCGCCCGCCAGGTGTCGCCGAGCAGGGCGCGGCCGGCCCGCTCCGGCAGCGCGTACAGCACGGCCCCCCACGCGGCGCCGGTGACCGCGAGCGCGCCGCCCATCAGGGCGGTCAGCCGGACCACGCCGCGCTTGCCGGAGGCCCGGCCGACGACCGGCGGGCCGAAGGAGCTCGCGGAGTTGAACAGCACGTTCAGCGGCCCGAAGAGGGTGGTGGCCCCGCGCAGCGCGCCGACGGCCAGCGGGGTCGCGAAGACGCCGAGCCCGAGGACCGCGAGCTGGCTGGAGCCGTTGCCCACGGCGAACTCCACGGCGAACCGCTGCCCCAGGTACCCGCGCCGGAGGTACGGCCGCAGGTCGGTGGCGCCGGCGCCGCGCACCGAGGGCCGCAGCAGCCAGAGGCCGAGCGCGAGCGCGGGCAGCGCGGAGAGCCCCCACACCAGGACCAGCCGGGCGGCCGGGGAGCCCGTCGGCTGGAGCAGCAGCGCACCCGCCGCGCAGGCGAGGCGCAGCGTGTCGGCGGCCAGGGCCCGCCCGGGCGCCCGCAGGGCGGAGAAGCAGGAGCGCAGCCCGTCCTGCAGCAGCACCAGGGGCAGGACGAGTCCCAGTGCGAGGAAGGCCCGGCCGGTGGCCCCGGGCAGCAGCAGCCCGACCAGGGCCAGTGCGGCGCCGGCCGCGACCGAGGCGGCCCCGGTGAAGGCGAGCCCCGAGCGGCAGGCCGTGGCCAGGCGGCCCGAGCCGGGGGCTTCCTTCTCCAGCACCAGGGCCTGGCCCACGTAGGCCGTGTTCAGGCCGAGCAGCACGCTGAAGGTCACGTAGACCATCGAGAAGTCGGCGAACCCGGCCGCCGGGGAGAGCCGGGCGGCGAGGACCAGGACCAGGATGTTCGTGGCGCTGGACGCGGCCTGGTCCAGTACCGAGGCGACCGCCGCGAGGCCGCCTCTTCCGGATCCTGCCGGGCGGCGCGGGCCCGGCAGGATCCGGAGGAGACGGCCTGGGCCGCGTCGGCTCACCGCCGGCCCGGTTGGACCGTACGCAGGGCGACCGTGTCCGTGCCGTCGCCCGGGATGTGGCGCGAGGCGTCGGCGGCGGCCACCTCGTACGGGATCGGCTGCGGCTCTCCCGGCCGGGGCGCGGGCCGGGGCCCGGGCGCGGGCCTGGGCTCCTCGGCGGCGGGGCCGCCGCCCTTGGGGGCCCGGCCGAGGCCGCGCCTCTTCTCGCCGGGCAGCGGCGCGTGCAGGACAGCGCCGAGCACCGTGCCGCCGGCCCCGCCGACCAGCTCGCGGATGCGGGAGAGGTCGGTGCGGCGCACCGCGCCGGGGTTGCAGACGACCAGGACCCCGTCGACGCGGTCGACGAGCGCGAGGGCGTCGGCGTACGAGAGCACGGGCGGGGCGAGCACCACGACGGTGGAGTTGGGGGAGTCGGCCTCGGAGATCAGCCGGGAGGCCCGCTGCGAGGTCAGCGCGCGGGCCACGTTGCGCACCCGCTCGCCCGGGATCAGGTCGAAGCTGCCCGACTCCCCGGCGTCCACGAGGAGCTGGCGGCCGTCGGGCCACTCGGTCTCCCCGGGCTGCGCGCCCGGTCCGCCCTGCGCCTTGCTCCAGCGCGGCCGCCCGGCCGCGTCGGTGGGCAGCTGGCTGGCGAGGACGGGGGTGCGCAGGTCGGCCTCGATGAGGAGCACGTCCTTGCCGGTCTCGGCGAAGGAGGCCGCCAGGTTCACCGCGACGGCCGCCGCGATCTCGCTGCTGCCGCGCGGGGCGACCACGAGGAGGCGGCGCCGGTCGGCGAAGCGGGAGTCGTAGGCGAGCCGGAAGGCCACCGAGCGGAACTCCTCGGCCAGCCGGGGGTCCTCCTCTCCGGCGGCGAGCAGCGGCCCGCCGTCGGCCTTGCCCCGCGGCAGGGAACCGAGGACCGGCGCGCGCAGGGCCCGGGCGACGTCGCCCTCGGAGCGCGGGGCCGGGTCGAAGACGAGGCGCACCCAGGCGCCGAGCAGGCCGAGGGCGAGACCGACGGCCGCGCCGAGCGCGAGCGACATGGGAAGTCCGGGGCCGTCGGCCCCGTGCGGCGGGACGGCGGAGCTGGTGACCCGGCCCGGGGTCATGTCCAGGGCCTGGAGCTTGGCGATGTTGCCGTTGAGGGTGTTGATCTTGCTCTGCTGGTCGGTCTTGGCGGAGTACGCGGCGTCCCGCGCGGGACCGGCCGGCATGCCGGTGATCTGCCTGGACAGCTCTTCGAGCTGCTTGGCGACCGGTTCGCGCTGCTCCTGGTAGCCCTTGACCATCTTGTCGCGGGTGACGTCGAGGGCCTCCTGCCGCTTGAGCAGGTAGGCCTCGGTCAGTGCGTTGGCGCGCCGGGCGGCCTCGGCGGGGGAGGCGGCGGTGTAGGTGAAGCGCAGCACCATCGTCTGCGGGGGGTTGGTCACCTGCAGGCCGGCGCGCAGGGCCGCGAAGTCGGTGGCCGAGACCCCGAGCTTCTTCGCGGCCTCGTTGGCTATGGAGCTGGAGAGCGCGACCTGCCGCTCCGAGCCGATGTTGATCGCCTTGTCGGGGGCGAGGCTCGGGTTGAAGGGGTCGTCGGTGGGGGCGCGCAGCACGATGTCGGCGGTGGCCACGTAGGTGTCCGCCGTGGAGACGCCGAGGTAGACCCCGCCGAGCAGGCCGATGCCCACGCCCGCGCCGATGAGCCGGCGGTAGCGCAGGAGCTGGCGGAACTGGTCCCGGAGCAGGTCCGGTTCGTCCTCGCCCGGAGCCGCTGCCGGCCGGTTGGTCTCGATCACGGCCGGGGACCCCCAAGTGCTTCGTCCATCAGTGCGTCGATGCGGGCGAGGCCCGCCTCACGGCTCAGGTGCGCCGCCACGTGGCGCGGCCCGGCCGCGCCCAGCGCGTCCGCGCCCGCGGGGTCCTCGGCCAGTGCCCGTACGGCCTTCAGCAGGGCCTCCGGGTTCTCCGGCGGTACGAGCACCCCGGCGCCCGAGCGTTCCACTTCCTGGGCGGTTCCGCCCCGTGCCGCGACGGAGGCGACGACGGGACGGCCGGCCTGGAAGTACGAGGTCAGCTTGGACGGCACGCTCATGTCCATCACGGCGGCGTGCTGCGTGACCGCGAGCACGTCCGCCGCGGCGAGGATATCGGGGAACTCGCCGTCGGCGGCAGGGGGGATGATGTCGAGGTTGGGGACGTCGGCCGCCATGTCGGCGAGGGCGGAGCGCTGGCTGCCGTCACCCATCAGTACGAAACGGACGCTCGGGTCCAGCCGGGCGGCGCCGACGAGGACCTCCAGCCCCTGCTTGAGCCCCATGTTCCCGGAGTGCAGGACGACGGTCTGGCCGGGGGCCCAGCCGAGGTGGTGGCGGGTCCGGCCGCGAGGGGAGGTGGGCTGTGCCACGTGGGACCAGTTCGGGACGAGCCGGATCCGCCGGGGGTCCACGCCCATGCCGGTGACCCGGTCGACGAAGGTCTCGTGGATCACGCCGACGAGGGTGGCCCGCTTCAGGGCGTGGGCCTCGGCCCGCCCGGCGAACGCGGCCGCCTTGTCCCCACCGCTGATTCCGCTCTGCGCGGCGGCGGCGCCCATGAGGTCCTGGACGACCGGGACGAAGGGGACCTTCCAGCGCGCCGCGAGGCGCGCGGCCAGCAGGCCGCCGGCCAGGCTCGGCATCTGGGCGAGGACCGCGTCGGGCTTCGGCATCCGGGGCGGGGCCACGGAGCCGTGCAGCAGGATCGATCCTTCGAACAGGGCCCGGCGGACGGCGGTCTGGCGCGGGGGGACGGTGTGCGCGCGCCGGTGCACGGTGACGCCCGCGCGCTGTTCCGTGCGCCGGAGCGCCCCCTTGTACTCCGGCTCGACGGACCAGGCCGGGTAGTGGGGCATGCCCGCCAGGACGTGGGTCTCGTGGCCGAGGTCGGCCCAGTGCTCCGCGATCTGGGTGGCGTACGGGCCGATGCCCGTGTGCTCCGGGGCGTAATTTGTGGAAACCAACAGTAGGCGCCGGTGGCCGGATCTCGACACTGGACGTCCCCCTCTCCCCAGAATGATGCGCACGTCACCCTATTCGTTCACCGACAACAGGGGGAACGTGCGCGCTATTGTCTGCTAATCCGCCACACCCGTGTGTGCGGATTCTGGGGGATGACACGTGACGGAGCCGGATATGTCGGAATTTGCCGAGCATGGCGGGAGACCACGCCGAATCGGCTATGCACCAGGTGCCTACGATCTATTCCATATCGGACACCTCAACATCCTTCGGCATGCCCGGAGTCAGTGCGACTACCTGGTGGCCGGAGTGGTGTCCGACGAAATGGCGGAGCTCGCCAAGGGGCGCCGCCCGGTGATCCCCCTCGTCGAACGACTGGAGATCGTCCGCAGCGTCCAGTACGTGGATGAGGCTTTTGTGGAGACCGTTCCGGACAAGGTCGAAACGTGGAAACAAGTCCGTTTCGACGTCATATTCAAGGGCGACGACTGGCGCGGCACTCCCAAGGGCGAGCAGCTGGAGCGGGACTTCGCCGTGCACGGGGTCGAAGTCGTCTATTTCCCGTACACGGTCCACACCTCCAGCACCCAGCTGCGCCGGGCCCTGGACGTGCTGTCGGAGCCGACCGCCACCGAACAGCGGGGCTGACCGGCCCCTCGGGGAACAGCCCTGCGGCGGGCTCCGGTTCAGGTTCCGGTTCCGACTCCGCTCCCGGTCACCTCGGTACGGCGCTGAGCTCCCGGAACCACTTCGCGAGGAACGCCACCAGGAACAGCGCGGCCATCACACCCGCCCCGGCGTACGCCCAGCGGAACACCCCGCTGCCGCCGAGGAGCAGGAACACCAGGCAGAACACCCCGTAGTCCACGGGCAGCAGCACCACCGCGCGCAGGGTCGACGGTGCGGCGGCCGCACTCCCCGGCGCCGGCTTCGGCTTGAGCTTCTCCGTCAGCAGCCCCCCGAAGAAGGTCACGACCGCGGCGAGCTGGAAGCCCAGGGGCACCAGCAGCCAGCCGGCCGACGCGGCCCCGTCCGCCCCGCCGCCGCCGGTCCCGTACTCCCCGGGGAAGCGGTAGAAGGCGATCAGCACGCAGGTGTGCAGAGCGGTGAGCTTCGCGCAGTCCACGACGTGGTCCAGCCACTCGCCCGCCGCGCTGCCGCCCCCGCGGAGCCGGGCCAGCTGCCCGTCGGCGGAGTCGAAGGCGAAGCCGACGGCGAGCAGGGCCCAGACCGTGACGCCCAGCCCCCACGAGGGCGGGACCAGGGCGACGGTGGCCGCGCCCGCGAAGCTCAGGGCGGCGCTGATCAGCGTCACCTGGTTCGGGGTGAGCCCGAGCGCGTACGACCCGGCGGCCAGGTACCGCCCGACGGGCCGGTTGATGAACCGGGAGTAGAGCGACACCCCCTTCGCCGACTTCTGCGCCCCGCGCAGCTCCCGCAGCGCGGTCCCGACAGTCGCCATGGGCACAACCCCTCGAGCATCCGTGTGTGCGTGTGTGTGTTCGTGCGTACGAAGGCCACATCATCGCAGGGTGTTCGCGGGCTCCCGCCCCGGGTCGGCCACCACCTTCAGCAGCAGGACGGCACGGGCCGGGACGGTCACGATCCCGCCGCCGCGGTGCACGGTGCCGGGCTCCGCCGCCTGGTCCTCGCGGGAGGTGTCGAGCACCAGCTCGTACGCCCGCCCCCAAGGCGGCCCCGGCAGGGTCCAGGCCACCGGGCGGTCCCCGGCGTGCAGCAGCGCGAGGAAGCTGTCGTCCGTGACCTGCCGGCCGCGCTCGTCCCGGCCCGGGATGTCCCGCCCCGACAGGTACAGCCCCACCGAGCCGGCCGGGGCGTACCAGTCCCGCTCGGTCATCTCGCTGCCCGCCGGGGTGAACCAGGCCAGGTCCCGCAGCCCGTCCGCCCCCTGCGGGCGCCCCGAGAAGAACGCGCGGCGCCGCAGCACCGGATGGGCCCTGCGCAGCGCCAGCAGCCGCCGGGTCAGCGCCAGCAGCCCCTGCCAGGACGGGTCCTCCAGCAGCGACCAGTCCACCCAGCTCGTCCCGTTGTCCTGGCAGTACGCATTGTTGTTGCCGTCCTGCGTCCGGCCGAACTCGTCCCCGGCCACCAGCATCGGCACCCCGGTCGACAGCAGCAGCGTGGTCAGCAGGTTCCGCAGCTGCCGCCGGCGCAGCGCCGCGATCCGCGGATCCGTGCCCTCCGCGGGCTCGCCCTCCACCCCGCAGTTCCAGGACCGGTTGTCATTGGTCCCGTCCCGGCCCTCCTCGCCGTTCGCCTCGTTGTGCTTGGACTCGTACGAGACCAGGTCGCGCAGGGTGAAGCCGTCGTGCGCGGTGATGAAGTTGACCGAGGCGTACGGCCGCCGCCCGCCCCACGCGTACAGGTCGCTCGACCCCGACAGTCGGTACCCGAGGTCCCGTACGTCGGGCAGCGCGCCCCGCCAGAAGTCCCGCACGGCGTCCCGGTAGCGGTCGTTCCACTCCGTCCACAGCGGCGGGAACGCCCCCACCTGGTACCCGCCCGAGCCCACGTCCCACGGCTCGGCGATCAGCTTCACCCGCCGCAGCACCGGGTCCTGGGCGATCACCGCGAGGAACGGCGAGAGCATGTCCACGTCGTGCATCGAGCGGGCCAGCGCCGCCGCCAGGTCGAAGCGGAAACCGTCCACCCCCATCTCGGTCACCCAGTACCGCAGCGAGTCGGTGATCAGGCGCAGCACGTGCGGCCGCCCGGCGTGCAGGGTGTTCCCGCAGCCGGTGTAGTCCGCGTACCGGCGCTGGTCCGACTGGAGCCGGTAGTACGCCCGGTTGTCGATCCCGCGCAGCGACAGCGTCGGGCCCAGCTCCCCGGCCTCCGCCGTGTGGTTGTAGACCACGTCGAGGATCACCTCGATCCCGGCGGCGTGCAGCGCCTTGACCATCCGCTTGAACTCGCCGACCTGCTGCCCGGCCGTCCCGCTGGAGGAGTACGCCGCGTGCGGGGCGAAGTAGCCGATGGAGTTGTAGCCCCAGTAGTTGCGCAGGCCCCGGCGCAGCAGGTGGTCCTCGTGCGCGAACTGGTGCACCGGCAGCAGCTCCACCGCCGTCACCCCGAGCCCGGTCAGGTGCTCGATCGCCGCCGGGTGCGCGAGCCCCGCGTACGTACCGCGCAGGTGCGCGGGGATGCCCGGGTGGCGCATCGTGAAGCCGCGCACGTGCAGTTCGTAGATGACCGAATCGGCCCACGGGGTCTTCGGCCGGACGTCGTCCGCCCAGTCGTCGTCATCGTGGACCACGACCCCCTTCGGGACGTGCGGGGCCGAGTCGCGGTCGTCGCGCACGGTGTCCGCGATGTACTGCTGCGGCCAGTCGCGAACGTGCCCGTACACCTCCGGCGGCAGCAGGAAGTCCCCGTCGACGGCCCGCGCGTACGGGTCCAGGAGCAGCTTCGCCGGATTGTGGCGGGCCCCCGTCCACGGGTCCCAGCGCCCGTGCACCCGGAACCCGTACCGCTGCCCGGGCCGCACGCCCGGCAGGAAGCCGTGCCAGATCTCGTGCGTCAGCTCCGTCAGCGCGCAGCGGCTCTCGGAGCCGTCCTCCGCGAAGAGGCAGACCTCCACCGCCTCCGCGCCCTGGGCCCACAGCGCGAAGTTGGTCCCGGCCGTCCCGCCCGGCCCCTGGTGGAAGCGGGCCCCCAGCGGATGCGAGGAGCCGGGCCACACCGGTGGCCCTGGCACCCCCCGGCTCACCACGGCATGCCCTCTGACCTGTGGCTCCATCAACACCTGGGCGTGACCGGTCGGATGCCCGTTCCCGTTCCCGTTGCCGGTCCCCGTCCCGTTGCCGGCCCCGGATCCGGTCCCGACCCCGGCCCCGGATCCGGTCCCGACCCCGGCCAGGGGCTCCGCCTCTTGCTCGGCTGCGCTCGACACTGCCCGCCTCCACGGCTCTCGGTACCTGCGGGGGTGGGGGAAGTGCGGCCCCGGCGTCCCTGCCGCGGCCCGCCCCCGTCCGGTCCTTCCCACTGTTCTGCCCGGACTGTCCTGCCTGGAACGTGGGCCGTGCCCACGTTTCCCCCGGAGGGGCCCGGTCGTTGGAGGAACGTGACTTTTCTGACGAGGCGGGCAGGGGCGGGCTTGGCCGCCGTGGCGGCATGGGCGGGCCTCCTCGGCGGCCTGGCCGGATGCACCGGGGACGGCGGCTCCCCGATCGAGATCCAGCTGCCCGGCAAACCCCGGTCACCGGACGAGGCGATCAGGATCACCCCCGGGGACAACGCCAAGGGGGTGCCCGCCGAGGGTCCGCTGAGGGTCACCGTGCCGGAGGGCCGGCTGGAGCGGGTCGTGGTCACCAAGGTGGAGGACGCCCAGGAGGAGAAGGTGCCCGGCACCATCGCCGTCGACGGGCTCAGCTGGAGCCCCGACCCGCAGGCGGGGCGGCTCGCGCTCGCGGCCAAGTACACCGTGGACGCGGTCGCGCTCGACGGGCACAACCGCCGCCAGGCCCGGCACACCACCTTCACCACCTACGTTCCCGAGGAGCGGTTCATCGGCTACTTCAAGCCGGAGAACCGCTCGACCGTCGGCACCGGCATGATCATCTCCTTCGGGTTCAGCCGCTCCATCGAACGCCGCGCCGACGTGGAGCGGGCCATCACGATCACCTCCGACCCGGCGGTGGAAGTGGTGGGCCACTGGTTCGGCGACGAGCGCCTGGACTTCCGGCCCAAGTCGTACTGGAAGCCCGGCACCGAGGTCACGGTCAGGCTGAACCTGCGGGACGTCGAGGGCGCCCCCGGCTCCTACGGCATCCAGGACAAGACCCTGCGCTTCACCGTCGGCCGCTCCCAGATCTCCACCGTGGACGCGGCCGCGCACACCATGGAGGTCCGGCGCGACGGCGAGCTGCTGTCCACCGTGCCGATCACCGCCGGGGCGCCGAAGAACATGACCTACAACGGCAAGATGGTGGTGATGGAGCTCTTCGACGTCACCCGGATGAACGGGCAGACCGTCGGCTTCGGCGGCGAGTACGACATCCCCGACGTCCCGCACGCCATGCGCCTCACCCGCTCCGGGACCTTCCTGCACGGCAACTACTGGGCCAGCCCCGACACCTTCGGCTCCACCAACGTCAGCCACGGCTGCATCGGACTGCGCGACAACAAGGGCGGCGGCTCGGACACCCCCGCCGGCTGGTTCTTCGACCGGACCCTGATCGGCGACGTCGTGGAGGTGGTCAACTCGCAGGACAAGACGGTCGCTCCGGACAACGGGCTGGGCGGCTGGAACATGTCCTGGCCCGCCTGGGTCGCGGGCTCCGCGATCGGCTGACCACCCCGGGCCGACCACCCGGGCTGCCCCCCGCCGGCTGCCGTTCCCCGTGCCCGACACCCCAGTCGGGTGATTGTCGTACCGGAATGCCGTAGCGGGGGAGTGTCGGTCCGCCCGGCTCGCCGGAGCCCGCCGCCAGCCTGTACGGGGCCTGCACGCACGCGGCGTCGGGCAACGGACGGAGCGTCATGTCAGCAAGGAAATGGACCCTCGGGCCCCTGGGGCTCGCCCTCGGGGCGGTACTGGCCGCAGGCGCCCCGGCGGCACTGGCGGCGCCGGCCGCGCCGGGCCCCGGCGGACAGCAGCCGGCCCCCGCCCGGCAGACCGCCGCGGCCCTGCGCGCCCCGCTGCCGGGCGGGCTCGGCCCCTGCCTGGGGTCCCGCTGCCCCAACCCGTTCCCGCCGATCGAGGTCGGTACCGACCCCAACGGCTACGACGAGGGCATCAACGTCTTCGTCGGCGCCGACTTCCTCGTCCGCGAGCGCGCCGCCGAGGCCGAGGGCAAGGTCGTCGTCCTCGGCAGCTTCGACCAGAACAAGAACCTGGCGCTGGCCGGCGGCGGCTACAACATCGGCATCGTCGGCGCGGGCTCGCTCGTAAGGCCCCCGGCCGGATCCGACTTCCTCACCACCGGCGGCAACGTCAACATCGCCGCCCAGCAGCGGCTGATCTCCGACGGCGGCGTCGTCCGCCACGCGGGCACGGCCCCCGGGGCCGGCACCGTCACCGGCCCGCTGGAGGCCGACGCGGCCGCGACCGCCCCGTACGCCGACCTGCGCGACCAGCTCACCACGGCCAGCCGCTGCTACGCCCGGACCGACGGCAGCCCGCGCCCGGCCACGGGCCGCGCCGTCAACCAGGACGGCACCATCGTCTTCACCGGGGACAACACCTCCCCGCTCCAGGTCTTCAACGTCAACTTCGACCTGGCGGGCCCGACCGGTGGCGCCGTCGGCATCCGCTTCGACCGGATCCCGGCCGGCGCCACCGTCCTGGTCAACGTCACGGGCGCCGCCCGCACCATCAACACCTACAGCGGCAGCATCGTCGACACCGGGGCGGGCTCCGACCCCTGGAACGGGCTGCGCACCCGGCTGCTGTGGAATTTCCCCGACGCCACCACCGTCCAGCTGGCCGGCAGCGGGCAGTTCCAGGGCAGCGTGCTCGTCGGCGAGCAGACCTCGCGCACCACCGTCACCCTGCCCGGCACCAACGGCCGCTTCTTCACCACCGGCGAGCTCGTCCACACCAGCACCGGGGGCGGCGGCCAGGAGATCCACGCGTACCCCTTCGACGGAGACCTGCCCGACTGCGGGAACACGGTCCCGGTCACGGGCGCCGTCTCCGTCACCAAGCAGGACGGCGCGGGCGCCGCGCTGGCCGGAGCCGTCTACGAACTGTGGCAGGAGACCAACGGCGTCACCGGACCCCAGTTCACGAGCACCGGCGGGGACACCAAGGTCGCCGACTGCGTCACCCCGGCGAGCGGCATCTGCTCCCGCACCGTCCCGCTGGGCACGTACTACTGGCGCGAGACGCAGGCACCCCCCGGCTACGAGATCGCGCCGGACCCCGTCGTCGAACTGACCCTGACCGAGGAGAACGCCGCCGCCGGCGTCGGCGGCAGCATGAGCAACGCCAGGATCCCGGGCAGCGCCGACGTGGAGCTGCGCAAGTCCGACGCCGAGGGCGGAGCACTGCTGCCCGGAGCCGTCTTCGAGCTGTGGCGCGAGGCCAACGACGTTCCGGGCCTGCAGACCGGCCCGACCGGCGCCGACGAGCAGCTCCCCGGCACCTGCACCACCGACGCGCAGGGAAGCTGCACGGTCCAGCTCCCGGTCGGTGAGCGGTACTACTGGCGGGAGACCGACGCGCCGGCCGGTTACGACCTGCCCGCGGACCCGGTCACGCCGTTCGACCTCACCGAGGGCCACGTGACGACGGGCCTCTTGATCGAGGTCACGGACGAGCGGACCGTGGAGCCCGAGTACGAGGGCTCGATCAAGGTCCTGAAGAAGGACGCGAAGACGAAGAACCCGCTGCGCGGGGCGGTCTTCGAGGTGTGGGAGGAGACCAACGGCACCAGCGGCCTCCAGACGCGCGGCATCAACCCCGACCGCAGGGCGGCGGACGGCTGCGCGACCGACCGGGCCGGGGTGTGCACCTTCCCGGGCCTGGAGGAGGGCTCGTACTACGTGGTCGAAACGGCCGTCCCGGAGGGCTACGTCCTGCCGGCCGACCGGGTCACGGGTCCGCTCCAGCTGAACGAGGCGACCCCGGACCACCGCCTGGTCGTCACCCTGGAGAACAAGCGCGACCCCCACGGCAAGGGCGGCCACGGCGGCAAGGGCAAGGACGGCAAGGGCAAGGACGGCAAGGGCAAGGGAAAGGGCGGTAAGGGCCAGGGCGGCAAGGGCGGCAAGGGCGGCAAGGGCGGCAAGGGCAAGGCCCCGAAGTCGCCGGCGCCCGGCCGGGCCGGCTAGCCCGCCCGGGTGGGCCGGTGCCCCGGCCGGCCCACCCCGCGCGCCGGGGCCGCGCCCATCCGGTTGGCTCGGAGCCGACGGTCCGGCCGGCGGGCGCGAGGAGATCCGTATGAGCCCAGGCGACGCGGCAGGCGCGAGGGGCACGCGGGGCGCGATCGGCAGACTGGCCGGCGCGGCCGCCGTCCTCGCGGCGGCCGCCCTCGCCCCGCCGTCGCAGGCAGCCGCGGCGGCTCCGTCCCCGACTCCGTCCATGGCCCCGGCCCGGGAGGCGTGCGCCGCCGGGACCGGGCCCTACCAGCGCGAGCTGGAGGAGCACCTGGGCCGGACGGCCGACGGGAGACAGGACGCCGGGGACTGCGAGGCGATCCGCACCTTCCAGCGGGACAACGGCATCCGCCCCGCCGACGGCCACGCCGGGCTGGTCACCTTCCGGACCATGGTCGCGGTCGCCGCCCGTGCGAACCCCAACGCCGCCGGCGGCTGCCCGGTCCGCCCGCACCGGGTGACCTGCGTGGACCTGGAGCGCCAGATCCTGTGGGTGCAGCGCGGCCGCACCGTGGTCTTCCCGCCCGTGCCCGTCCGCACCGGCCGGGACGACGAGGAGACCCGCCCCGGATGGCACGAGGTCTACTGGCGCAGCGAGGACCACCGCTCCACGCTCTACGACGACTCCCCGATGCCCTACGCCCAGTTCTTCGACGGGGGCCAGGCCCTCCACGGCCGCCCCGGCGACCTGTACGCGCACGGCGGCTCGGCCGGCTGCGTCAACCTCTCCGTCCCCGACGCGCGCCGGCTCTGGGACCTGCTCACCGAGGGCGACGCCGTCCACGTCTGGGGCACCAAGCCCGGCACGGAGGACTGACTCCCGGGCCCCGCACCACTCTTGGGACGGAACGGTGACACGACCGTACCGTCTCGTGATCCCCCATGTGATTTCCTGACGACAAGCGCGCGACTGCCCGCGCGCGGGGGACATGGGGAGAACAAGAGTGAACCTGCAGCCGATACGCGGCCGCGCCCGCACCGGCCTGCCGGCCCTCCTGCTGGGCGCGGCCCTGCTGTTCACCAGCGCGTGCAGCGGTGGCGGCAACGGGGGCGGCGCCGGCGGGAGCGGTGGCGGAGACGGGGGTTCCGGGACGACCGGTACCGAGGCGTCGAAGGCCGTCGTGAGCGTCAAGCCGGACGACGGGGCCAAGGAGGTCGCGACCAGCGGCATCCTCAAGATAACCAGCACCGGCGGCAAGCTCACCACGGTGACGGTCGCCGACACCAAGGGCAACGCGGTGGAGGGCAAGCTCGCCGCCGACGGCGCGAGCTGGGAGCCCGTCCGCCACCTCGCCGCCGCCACCGAGTACAAGGTGCACGCGGTCGCCAAGGACGACGCCGGCCGCGAGTCCGCGAAGGACACCACCTTCACCACCCTCACGCCCGCGAACACCTTCATCGGCCAGTACACCCCCGAGGACGGATCGACGGTCGGCGTGGGGATGCCGGTCTCGATCAACTTCTCCCGCGGCATCACCAATCCCGAGGCCGTCGAGAAGGCCATCACGGTGACGGCCGAGCCGGCCGTCCCGATCGAGGGCCACTGGTTCGGCAACGACCGCCTGGACTTCCGCCCCGAGAAGTACTGGGCCGCGGGCACCACGGTCACCCTGAAGCTGGCGCTCGACGGGGTCGAAGGCCGCCCGGGGGTCTACGGCAAGCAGACCCGTACGGTCAGCTTCAAGATCGGCCGCTCCCAGGTCACCACGGTCGACGCGAGCAGCAAGCAGATGCAGGTGGTCCGCGACGGCCAGGTGCTCAAGAACGTCCCGATCACCGCGGGCGCTCCCTCGACGACCACGTACAACGGGCAGATGGTCATCAGCGAGAAGTACAAGGTGACCCGGATGAACGGCGCCACCGTCGGCTTCGGCGGGGAGTACGACATCTCCGACGTCCCGCACGCGATGCGGCTGACCACCTCCGGCACCTTCGTCCACGGCAACTACTGGGCCTCCTCCAGCACGTTCGGATCCGAGAACGTCAGCCACGGCTGCGTGGGCCTGAAGGACGTCCGCGGCGCCGGCGACAACAGCCAGCCCGCCGCCTGGTTCTTCAACGAGTCGATCATCGGCGACGTGGTCGTCGTGAAGAACTCCAAGGACAAGACCGTCGCCCCCGACAACGGCCTCAACGGCTGGAACATGGACTGGGCGGAGTGGACCAAGTAGTCGACTGATCCCTCCCACGCGACGCCCGGACGACCCGGTGCTGTGACCCACAGCACCGGGTCGTCCTGCGTTAACCGGCGCTAACCTTCCCGTATGACCATCTCTCTCGAAGTCTCCGAAGGCGTCGGCGTCATCCGGCTGGACCGGCCGCCCATGAACGCCCTGGACATCGCCACCCAGGACCGGCTGCGCGAGCTCGCGGTCGAGGCGACCGACCGGGCGGACGTCCGTACGGTCGTCATCTACGGCGGCGAGAAGGTGTTCGCGGCCGGCGCGGACATCAAGGAGATGCAGACGATGGACCACGCGGCCATGGTCGCCCGGTCCCGCGGACTGCAGGACGCCTTCACCGCCGTGGCCCGGATCCCCAAGCCCGTGGTCGCGGCCGTCACCGGCTACGCCCTGGGCGGCGGTTGCGAGCTGGCCCTGTGCGCGGACTACCGCATCGCCGCCGACAACGCGAAGCTCGGCCAGCCCGAGATCCTGCTCGGCCTGATCCCCGGCGCGGGCGGCACCCAGCGGCTGTCCCGGCTGATCGGCCCCTCCAAGGCCAAGGACCTCATCTTCACCGGCCGCATGGTCAAGGCCGACGAGGCGCTGACCCTCGGCCTCGTGGACCGCGTCGTACCGGCCGCCGAGGTGTACGAGCAGGCGTACGCGTGGGCCGCGAAGCTGGCTCAGGGCCCGGCCCTCGCGCTGCGCGCCGCCAAGGAGTGCGTGGACGCGGGGCTGGAGGCCGACATCGACACCGGGCTGACCATCGAACGGGGCTGGTTCGCGGGCCTGTTCGCCACCGAGGACCGCGAGCGCGGCATGCGCAGCTTCGTCGAGGAGGGGCCGGGCAAGGCCAAGTTCCTCTAGCCGGTGGGCCGATGGGCTGGTGGGCCGGCCGGTCTGCCGGTCCTCCCTGCGGGTGGATTAGCCAGGCCTTAAGGCAACCTTAAGGCGAATCGTTGATCCACTCAGGGTGATCGGCGCTTCGCGGTGCGTCACCGCAGGTCAAAGGTGCGCGAGGGGCTCCGGGTTGCCAGTCGCATATGCCAGGGTGACCCCCCGGGATCGGTGATCCCGGGGGGTCTTTTCCTGCGGAACGGCCCGAACGGCCTTACCGGGCCTCCATGATGGGTGCATGGCGGGTCTGGAGGGTGTGGAACAGCCGCGGCAGCGCAGTAGCGCTTCCGCCGTACGGCTCACGGCGGCCCTGGAGGACGAACTGGGCCTGAAAGCGCTGGAGTTGTACGGGAATCCGGCCGAGGCGGAAGTGACGCTGCCGTCGATGCCCGAATCGGCGAGCACGGCCCGCCGGCTCACGCAGTGCGTGGTCGTGCGCCTGTGGGGACTCTCGCCCCAGATCGCTGAGCACACCGTCCTGCTGGTCTCGGAGCTCGTGGGCAACGCCGTCCGGCACACGGGCGCCCGCTCCTTCGGCTTACGGATGCTCCGGCGGCGCGGCTGGATCCGCGTGGAGGTCCGCGACCCCTCGCGCGGGCTGCCCTGTCTGATGCCGGTGCACGAGATGGACACCACGGGCCGGGGGCTGTTCCTCGTCGACAAGCTCTCGGACCGCTGGGGGGCGGACCTGCTGCCGCGCGGGAAGATCACCTGGTTCGAGATGCGGGTGGCCGACCGCTGAGCCCCGCTCGGCATCCCCCCCGGAACGCCAGAAACCCCCTGTCGCCGTTGTGGGGCGCTGCGGGGGTTTCATGGGTGTGCCGAGGATCGAAGGGGGTGTGATCCTCGGCGGGAGACTTCGCTCGGGTCAACGGGAAGCCGTGCTTCCGACTATGGCAGACGAGGGACCAAATGCCAAAAGTCCCAAGTTGGACATAAGTGTGCATATCCTAAGACTTTCTACCTAAATCTTAGGTGAGGTCGGCCACTGGCCTCGTAATTAGCGCATAAATATCGGCTGCTCTGAGTGAATCGTTGATCACATAGCGGACGGTCGCCGTGTGGTACCGGTTCGGCCGAAGGTCCCGAATGGGGTCACTCCCTACCTTCACGGGCATCCACCCCTTAAATGGGCGGGTGCTCTGCTACCCGGACCGCCGATCCGCTCTCCGTACCGGCGCGGCGGTCGCCGCCGGCGCCCTCGCCGCCGCCTGTACCCCCGCGGGGCCCGCGGCCCCGGTGAAGGCCGCCCCGGACAAACCGGCCGCCCCGGCCAAGGCGGCTCCGGCGAAGGCGGCCCCCGCCCCGCGCCGGTTCGCCGGTCAGCCCGTGGAGATCGGGCACGGGCCCCGCGGCCGGCCCGGCGTCGCGCTCACCTTCCACGGCAACGGCGACCCCGCCATCGCCAAGGCGGTGCTCGCCGAGGCGGAGCGGGCGGGCGCGCGGGTCACCGTCCTGGCCATCGGCGCCTGGCTCGACGCCCACCCGGAGATGGCCCGCCGGATCCTGGACGGCGGCCACGAACTCGGCAACCACACCCAACGCCACCTCGCGATCAACACCATGCCCGAGGAGCAGGCGTACGCCGAGATCACCGGCTGCGCCGACCGGCTCAAACGGCTGACCGGATCCATCGGCACCTGGTTCCGCCCGTCGCAGACCCAGTACGCCACCCCGCTGGTGCAAAAACTGGCCCAGCGGGCGGGCTACCCGCACGTCCTCTCGTACGACGTGGACTCCCTCGACTTCACCTCGCCCGGTGCCGCGGCCGTCATCCGCACCGTCACCGGCACGATCCAAGGCGGATCGGTGGTGAGCCTGCACTTCGGCTACGCGGACACGGTCGACGCGATGCCGCCCCTCCTCGAAGAACTCGCACGCCGCAAACTGCGCGCGGTGACCACCACGGAGCTGCTGAGGCCATGACGACCACCCGCCTTTCCCGGAAGGCCACCGCGTTGCTGGCCGGTCTGGCCCTCGCCGCCCTCGCCGGCTGCGGAGCGGCCGACAAGGGACCCGCCGAGGCCCTCGGCACGAAGGGGCCCGCCGCACCCGCCAAGGCCGTGCCGGCCGTACCGGCCGCGCCGCCGGGCCTGGCCGGGATGCCGCCGCTCCTCGACCCCAACGACGTCTACGCGGCCGACCGGCCGAACAAACTCTCCCCGGTGGTCAAGGACTTCCCGTCCCGCGTCTACGTGCCGAACACCAACTCCAACACGGTGTCCGTCATCGACCCGGTCACGTACAAGGTCATCGACACCATCCCCGTCGGCATCCAGCCCCAGCACGTGGTCCCCTCCTGGGACATGAAGACCCTCTGGGTCAACAACAACCGGGGCCACACGCTCACCCCGATCAACCCGGCCACCGGCGAGGCGGGCAAGCCCGTCGAGGTGCACGACCCGTACAACCTGTACTTCACGCCCAACGGCAAGTACGCGGTGGTCATGGCCTCGATGGACAAGGAACTGGTCTTCCGCCACCCGCACACCATGGACCGTGTGAAAACCGTCCCGGTGACCTGTTTCGGCGTCAATCACGCGGACTTCTCCGCGGACGGCCGCTACTTCATCGTGAGCTGCGAGTTCTCCGGCGAACTGCTCAAGGTCGACACCGAGAAGATGGAGGTCATCGGCCAGCAGAAGCTGCCGTTCGAGGGCGCGATGCCGCAGGACGTCAAGGTCTCCCCGGACGGGAAGACCTTCTACGTCGCGGACATGATGGCGCACGGCGTGTGGGTGCTCAGCGGCGACAAGTTCGAGACCCCCAAGCTGCTGCCCACAGGAAAGGGCTGCCACGGCCTCTACATCAGCCGCGACTCCAAGGAGATGTACATCCCCAACCGGGGCGAGGGCACCATCTCGGTGTTCAACTTCCCGCAGAACAAGCTCACCAAGAAGTGGGAGCTGCCCGACGGCGGAAGCCCCGACATGGGCGGGGTCTCCGCCGACGGCAAGGTGCTGTGGCTCTCGGGCCGCTACAACTCCGAGGTCTACGCGATCGACACGGTCACCGGCAAGCAGCTCGCCCGGATCCCGGTGGGCGGCGGACCGCACGGCCTCGCCGTCTACCCGCAGCCCGGCCGCTACTCGCTCGGCCACACCGGCATCTTCCGGTAGAGGGGCGCATGCGGGTGTGCCCCGGGGGCTCGCACAGCTCCCGGGGCACGCTCATGCGCTCACCGTCACCAGGCGACGGGGAGCCGCTCCGGGAGGCGCTTGATGAAGCCGGTCCGCCACACGAGGTTCTCCGCGGGTACGGCGAGACGCAGCTCGGGCAGCCGCTCGACCAGCACCTCCAGGGCGATCTCGGCGTGCGCCCGGCCCAGCGCGGAGGCCGGGCAGAAGTGCCGGCCGGCGCCGAAGGCCAGGTTGGCGTTGGATCCCTCGCGCTCCAGGTCCAGCTCGTCCGGGTTCTCGAAGGCCTCCGGGTCGAAGTTGGCCCCCTCCAGCAGGACGAGGACCAGCTCGCCCTCCTTCACCAGCACGTCCCCGACCTGGATGTCCGCCATCGCGATGCGCGGCAGGCCGTCGCCGACGGACAGGTTCCAGCGCAGCAGCTCGTCGACCGCCTTGCCCATGCGCTCCGGGTGCTTGCGCAGGTACCCGATGAGCTCGGGCTTCTGCAGCAGCGCCAGGACCGCCAGGGTCAGGAAGGCGGAGGTGGAGACGGCGCCGGCCCCGAAGAGGGAGACGGCTACGGTGGCGAACATGTCGTCGGTCAGGTGCGCCGACTCCGGGTCCGCCTCCTTCAGCTCGGCGAACTTGCCGAGGAGCCCCGTACGCTCCTCGGCCGGCAGCGCCAGCTGCGCCCGCAGCTGCTCCTCGAAGTAGCCGACGTCCTTGTACCAGTTGAGCGCGGAGTCGGCGAACGGCTCGCGCGCGGTCATGAAGGCGACGTCCAGCCCCGACATCAGCCGCCGCCAGTCCTCGAACGGCACGCCCAGCACCTGGCAGTGCATGGCCGCCGAGAAGGGGTCGGCGAACCCGGCCCGCAGGTCGGCGGGCCCCCCTTCGGCGACGAGCCCGTCGATGAGCTCGCCGGCCTTGGCGCGCAGCCAGTCCTGCAGGCCCTTCTGGCGCGGGTTGAGCGCCTTCATGACCGCGTTGCGCAGTCCGGCGCTGTTGATGTTGCCCATGTTGTTGACGACCTCGGGCGGGATCGTCAGCGCGTACTGGCGCGGGACGCCGGCGTTCGCCGTGTCCTTGAGGCTGAAGCGCTCGTCCTCCAGCACCTGCTTGGCCAGCGCATAGCTGCTCACCAGCCAGGCCGGGTCCCCGGTGAGGGTACGGACCTTCGCGACGGGCGCCTTCTCGCGCAGCCAGGTGCACTCCTCGGGGAGCACGTCACCGCGCCGCGAGAGCGGGAAGTCGATGAGGGGCTCGGCGGTCCGTCCGGTGGTCACTCCGGTGCCCTCAAGCTGCTCGACGCTCATCGACGGTCCCTTCGGTTGGTGCGGTGTGCGTGTGCGTGTGCGTGCCCGCGTGGTTCGCGTGGTTCACGTGGTGCGGGTCGGGCTGGGCCGTTTCGGCCGCCTCGGGCCGCACCACGGCGTATGCCTGGTTCCTCGTCGCGCGCAGTCCCCCACCGCGCGCGAAGAGGACGTCGGTCATCGGCATCTTGACGTGGTAGGCCGCCACGGAGGACGGCACGTCGAGAATGCTCGGGGTGTCGATGAAGAACGGCAGCTCGGCCGCCATGTAATCGAAACACACCTGCAACTGCGCGTCGGTGATGGATTCACCTTCCGGCAACTTGGAGCCGACAAAGTGCAGGGCCATTTCCTCGCAGCCCTTGCGGAATTCGTCATCGGTCTCCAGGAAATGGAGGACGCGCCGGTGCAGAAGTTGGTAGACGGGGTTCGACTGGAACTCCGAAAGTGCCCTCACTCGGATCTCGGCATGCGGAGGCCCTGATTCCTCCACGCCTTTGAGAATCCTTCGCCGGACTGCCTTGATTTCCTTCGTCGCACGCTTCTCCGCGTGTTCCCGGGTGTAGCCGAAGGCGGCGAACATCCTGTCCACGTGGAGGTCTGCGTAGACGAAGTCGACCTGTGCGAAGCGGGTCGTGGCCCATCGGGCGAGGCTGGATATGCGCTCGGAGCTGAAGTAGCTGTTGCCAGGACTCACTCCGATGAGCACATGGTCGCCGTCTTCCCAGATGTGGTGGCAAGTGCGGGTGAAGGGCAGAACTTCGAATGATGCGTCAGCTGTGATCGTCACCTGTGTGATCGCCCTTGTTGCCGCTTGTCCCTGGGAGCCCTGCGCTCCCGGTGTGGCGGCAATGTCGCTACGTTATGCGGTGGTGCCGGAGCGTGACAAGTGGGGGCTTGAATTGTTGGCTGGAATTATCGCTTCCGCACTACGGAAGAGTAATTGAATTTCTATCTGCCGCTCGAACGGGACCCGGGGCGTGGGGGTGCCGCGGCTGCCGCTACCCTGGGCCGGTCAACAAGCACCAAGAAGGGGTGGACCCAGTGGCGGACATCGAGAGCGCACGGACGACGTTCGGCAAGTTCGACGTGAACGGTGACGGCTTCGTCACGGCCGACGAGTTCCGTTCGGCGATGGCGGAGATGGGCGACCCGTTCGTCACCGGCCCGGTCGCGGAGGCCGTGATCGCCGCCAAGGACTCGAACGACGACGGCCTGCTGAGCTTCGACGAGTTCTGGGACTCCCTGAACAAGTAAGCCCCCGCGCGACCCCCCGGCCCCTGCCGGGCCGGGGGTGCGCGTCAGGCCTGCCGCGGCCCGGCGGCCATGCCCTCCACCTCGGCGAGGGCCTCCTCCAGCCAGCGCAGCCAGAACGTCTCCAGCCCGGTTCCCGCGTGCAGCACGACGCGCCGCAGCCGGTCCTCGTCGGAGTCCCGCCCGGCCGGGAAGTCCTTCGCCTCGATGGCCTCGTACACGGCCAACTGGGCCCGGTGCAGCTCAAGATGGCGCCGCAGCTCCGCGGCCAGCCCCTCCGGCCCCACCACCGCGGCCGCCCGGATCCGCAGCAGCAGCGGATCCCGCACCGGCTTGGGATCCTGCCGCTCCCCGACCCACCGCGCCAGCTCCCCGCTCCCGGCGGGCAGCACCTCGTACTCCTTCTTCTGCCCCCGCACGGGCCCCTCGCTGGGCAGCGCCCGGATCAGCCCGGCATCCTCCAGCCGGCCGAGCTCCCGGTAGATCTGCTGATGCGTCGCGGACCAGAAGTACCCGATCGACTTGTCGAACCGCCGCGTCAGCTCCAGCCCCGACGAGGGCTTCTCGAGCAGAGCGGTGAGGATGGCATGCGGCAGCGACATGCGGCCATCCTAGATTTGCGGCAGACCGGGCACGATCTACTGCCAGGTGGCCAGTGCCTCCGGATTGCGGGGGCCGGGGGCGTCCGCCGCCAGGAGGCCGTGGGCCCGTAGCAGTGCGGTCACCGCGGGGGACCAGGCCGGGCGGAGGCCTGCCGAGGTCAGGAGGTCCGGGTCCGAGAGGAGGGGTTCGGCCGGGCCGAAGCGGATGCCCGCCGGGGTCAGGACCGCGGCGTCGTCCGCCCAGCGGACCGCCAGGTCCACGTCGTGGGTGGCCATGACCACCGTCGTGCCGGAGGCGCGCAGGCCCGCGAGGACGTCCAGGAGCCGTTCCTGGCCGTCCGGGTCCAGGCCGGCCGTCGGCTCGTCCAGGATCAGCACCCGCGGAGCCATCGCCACCGCCCCTGCGATCGCCGCGCGCTTGCGCTGGCCGTAGGAGAGCAGATGGGTCGGGCGGTCCCGGAGCGCGGTGATGTCCAGGGCCGCCAGGGCCGCGTCCACGCGGGCGCGGACCTCCGGGGCGGGGAGGCCCAGGTTCATCGGGCCGAAGGAGACGTCCTGTTCGACGGAGGCCGCGAACAGCTGGTCGTCCGGGTCCTGCACCACCAGCTGGACGGACGTGCGCAGCCGGGTCAGCCCGGCCCGGTCGTACGAGACCTCCGTGCCGTCCAGCCGCAGCGAGCCCGCGCCGGGCCGCAGGCCGCCGCTGAGCAGCCGCATCAGCGTGGTCTTGCCGCTGCCGTTGCGGCCCAGCAGGGCCAGCGCCCGGCCCGGCGCGATGGCGAAGTCGACGCCGGTCAGGACGGCCGGGCCGTCCTCGTAGGCGTAGCCCGCGCCGGACAGTTCCACCACCGGGTTCGGCGTCGGGTTCACAGGACGAGCCCCTTCAGGGTGAGGGTCAGGGTGATCAGGGACGCCAGCAGGGCCGCGGTGGCCGTCAGGAAGCGCCACGACAGGGTCGCCTCCGGTACGAGGACCCGCAGCGCGCCGTCGTAGCCGCGGCCGGCCAGGCCCGCCTGGAGCTTGGCCGCGCGGTCGAAGGCCCGTACGAAGGAGGTGGCGGCGAGCCCGGCCAGGGATCGCCACACCGCCGCCCGGCCCGTGTGCCCGAGCCGGGCCGCCTGGGCCCGGCGGACCTGGGTCAGGGAGTCGAGGAGCAGGAAGCCGATCCGGTACATGACCAGGGCCACGTCCACCACCGGGGCCGGCACCCCGGCCCGGACCAGCCGGGGCAGGACGTCGGAGACCGGGGTGGTGAAGGCGAACAGCAGCAGCCCGAGCGAGGCCGCGGAGGTGCGCAGCAGCAGTTCGGCGGCGGTCCGGGGGCCTTCGGGGGCCAGGGAGACCGGCCCCGCCGGGCCGCCGACCGCGAAGAGCAGCGGCAGCGCCCCGGTGAAGCAGAAGCCGAGCGGGATCCGGAAGGCCCGCCAGAGCTGTCGGCCGGCCACCCCGGCCGGGCCGAGCAGCACGGCGAGGGTGGCGGCGGCCACCAGGGGCCCGCCCGGCCAGGGCGGCAGGCACACGGCGGTGACCGTCAGCCCGATCCCGAGCAGGGCCTTCTCCAGCGGGTGGCGGCCGCGCCAGCGACTGCTGTGCGCGGCCACGTCGATCGGCAGCACCGCCTAGGCCTCCGGGGCGGTGGCGGCAGCGGCGGCGGCCGCTCCTTGGCGGCGGCCCTTGCGGACGCCGAAGTAGTACGCGAGCACGCCCGCTCCCAGGGCCGCCTGCAGGGCGAACAGCGCGGACTCGATCTCGCCGGAGGGGGGTTCGTACAGGGGGGAGAACCAGGGTTCGTAGTCCGGCTTCAGCTCGGTGATCGCCGCCTCCGCCTGCGCGTCGGCGCCGGCGAAGGGCTCCTCCTTGCCCTCGCCCAGCCCCAGGGCGAGCGGCAGGACGGCGAGCGCCGCGACCAGGAGCAGCAGCAGGGCGTTGATCTTGGTGTTCTTCGACATACCAGACATTCCGCTCATCAGGCCGCCGCCTTCTCTCCGGTACGGGGGGCCGTCAGCTTCGCGACGCCCAGCCGGATCAGGTCCGACTTGCTCGACGCCATCAGCAGCCGCATCACCAGGACGGTCAGCAGTCCCTCGCTCACGGCCAGCGGGATCTGGGTGACCGCGAAGATCCCCCCGAACTTCGCGAGCGCGCCCATGAATCCGGAGGCCGGGTCGGGGAAGGCCATGGCGAGCTGCAGGCTGGTGACGCAGTAGGTGACCAGGTCGGCGAAGAAGGCGCCGAAGAACACGGTGACCATCAGCGGGAGTCCGGACTTCCGCAGCAGGCGGTAGACGGCGTAGCCCGCCCACGGGCCGGCGATGGCCATGGAGAAGACGTTGGCGCCGAGGGTGGTGAGCCCGCCGTGCGCCAGCAGCAGGGCCTGGAACAGGAGGGTGATCGTGCCCAGCACCGCCATGATCGGTGGCCGGAACAGGATCGCCCCGAGCCCCGTCCCCGTGGGGTGCGAGCAACTGCCCGTCACGGAGGGGATCTTCAGGGCGGACAGGACGAAAGTGAACGCTCCGGACGCACCGAGCAGCAGGGTGCTCTCCGGGTTGGCCTTCACCTCGCGGGTGAGCGAGCGGACGCCGTGGACGACGAAGGGGGCGGACACGGCGCCCCAGGCGACCGCGTGCAAAGGGGGCAGGAACCCCTCGGCTATATGCATGAGTAGGGAGACCTCTCCAGCACCTCGTGGATGGACAACGCGCCCCGGCCGGTCTCCTGGCTCACGGGTTGACGTCCATGCTCCGCCTTCCCGGGCAGCGCGGAACCTCCCGCGCAGCCCAGTGGCTTTCCCGCAGGAGTGGAGCCGGACTTCCCGATCACAGTGGCGAGGGCCGCACCGGTTTCCCACCGGTTTCCCGAACACCAAGGCCCGATGACCCTAGTCGGCCGCACGGACCGGTAACAACCCGGCCCCTCTGCGCACCCGGGCGGGCGCGGCCCGGACGGGTGCGGTCCGGTGGCGGGCGGGCCGGAGCCCCGTGAGGCTGGGCGGGTGGCTACCGACCCCGCGCGCGACCCCGACTACTCCGACCTCACCGCCGTCTACGTCAACTGCACGCTCAAGCGATCGCCCGAGCCCAGCAACACCGAGGGCCTGATCGACAGGAGCCGCGCGGTGATGGAGGCGGCCGGGGCCCGGACCTCCCTCATCCGGGCCGTGGACCACGACATCGCCACCGGTGTCTGGCCCGACATGACCGACCACGGCTGGGAGAGCGACCAGTGGCCGGTGCTCTACAGCCAGATCATGGACGCCGACATCCTCGTGCTGTGCGGCCCGATCTGGCTCGGGGACAACAGCTCGGTGATGAAGCAGGTCATCGAGCGGCTCTACGCCTGCTCCTCGATCCTGAACGAGCAGGGCCAGTACGCCTATTACGGGCGCGTGGGCGGGGCGCTGATCACGGGCAACGAGGACGGCGTCAAGCACTGCGCCATGAACATCCTCTACAGCCTCCAGCACCTCGGCTACGCGATCCCCCCGCAGGCCGACGCCGGATGGATCGGCGAGGCCGGACCGGGGCCCTCGTACCTGGACCCCGGATCCGGCGGACCCGAGAACGATTTCACCAACCGGAACACGGCCTTCATGAGCTGGAACCTCATGCACCTGGCCGCTCTGCTCAAGAGGTCCGGTGGAATGCCGGCGCACGGCAATCAGCGCTCCCTGTGGGACGCGGGCTGCCGCTTCGACTTCCCGAACCCCGAGCACCGCTGAGCCCGAGCCCGTCAGATGAGGTCGCGGTGGCGGCCCACCTTGGTGGAGAAGAGGTAGAGCGGGGGCAGGAGGGCGGCGGCGCAGACGGTCCAGAGCGCGGTACGGGCGCCGAACTGGGTGGCGAGGAGACCGGCGGTGAGCGCGCCGAGCGGCAGCGCGCCCCAGGAGACGAAGCGGACCGTGGCCATCACACGGGACAGCAGTTCCGGGGGCGACTGCGTCTGCCGATAGGTGCGGGTGGTGATCGAGCCGATGACGGTGCCGAAGGCGAAGCCGGCGTTGCCCAGGGCGAACCAGTACGCGTCCCCCGCCGACGTGGTCAGCGGGGCGAGCAGGAGCAGCGAGCCGCCGGCCAGGTCGGACAGGATGATGCCCCGCGCGGTGCCGAGGCGCGTGGTCACGCGGACCGCCACGGCGGCGCCGGCGAGCGCGCCGACCCCGTCCGCGGCGAGGACGAGACCGAGCTGCACGGAGTCGAGGCCGGCTCCGCGGACCAGGTAGAGGGGGGTGAGGGTGACGAGGGCCGCGTTGAGGAAGTTGGCTGCGGTCGCCCAGATCATGCAGGGGCGCATGACCGGGTGCTTGGCGACGTACCGCCATCCCGCGCGCATCAGCCGCAGCGCGCTCTCGCCGGTGCGGGGCGCGGGGCGGCTCTCGGGGAGGGTGCGCAGGAGCACGGCGGAGACCAGGTAGCTGGCGGCGTCCACGACGATCGCGCCGACCGGGCCCGTCGCACCGATCAGGACGCCGCCGAGGGAGGGGCCGCCGGTGTCGGTGACGGCGTGCGTGCCCGACATGACGCTGTTGCGGGCGGCCAGCTGCCGGGCCGGGACGACGGCGGGCAGGAAGGTCGAGTTGCCGATGTCGAACAGCACGGTCGCCGAGCCGGTGACGAGCGCCGCGAACAGCAGGTGCGGATACGTGAGCGTGCCGATCCACCAGGCGAGCGGCAGCGATCCGAGCGCCGCGAACCGTACGAGGTCGAGCGTGACCTGGAGCCGGCGCAGCGGCACGCGCTGCGCGAGGACGCCGGCCGGGAGGCTGAGCAGCAGCCAGGAGACCTGGCCGGCGGCGGCGAGCAGGGCGACCTGGAAAGCGGTGGCGTCCAGCACGGTGAGGGCGACGAGCGGCAGGGCGAGGACGGTGACGGCGCTGCCCGCGCCGCTGACCGTGGCGGCGGCCCAGAAGCGCCAGAAGACGCCCTGCGAGGAGGATTCCTGTTCGTCGTCGCGTCGGTCGCGCTCGTGGATCGCCTGTGTTCCGCTCATGCGGAGCCCACCCCCGGGTCTAGTTAGTTTCCTTTGGGAACTCACTCGTTAACAGATGAGTTTCTATACGGAACTAACCTCATGACGCAAGGAGTGGCCGACGCGGCACGAGTACCGGTGGCCGACCGTGTGGCCACCGGCACGCGCGCTTCCCGGTGGCGGACATGCCGCCCGCCCGGGTGATCAGCAGACGTTCGGGTGCGCGATGTCCAGGACGAAGCGCTCGGGGGAGTGCAGTTTGAACGAGGTGTAGGCGGGCTTCGTGTGGAAGGCGGCGCCGAGGGTGACGTACCCCTCGTAGTCGCCGGTCAGGGCGAGGCCCTTCAGCTTGGGCAGGTAGATCTTGAGGAGCTTGGGCCCGCGATAGACGTTGCGGCCCGCGTCGTCGTGTCCGGCGGCGGGATGCAGGCGGATCTCCAGGAAGTACCGCCCGGCCAGCGGGACGGGCTTGCCGGACCCGTCGTAGACCAGCTTCGGGACGCGGGTGACGGTGACGTCGGGGACGTAGCCCCGCACGTCGATGACCACCCGGTCGTACGTGCAGTGCCCGCCCCAGCGGGCGTTGACGACGAGCGGGGTGGCGGTGGCGGAGGCGGAGGCGGTGGTGGTTGCGGTCGCGGCGGAGGCCGGTGCGGCGAAGGCGAGGGAGGCGGCGAGCAGTGCGCCCAACCCCAGTGCGGTGGCCTGCCGGCGGCGTGGACGGTTCATGGCGTCCCCTCGATTCCGAGAGACGGGGAACGGTGTCACCCGCGAAGACGCGCCCGGTACGGCTGTGGTTGCACCGGGTTCACCGGGTTCACCGGCTTCGTCCGCTTCAGCTGGGCAGCAGGGCGTTCAGCTCGGCGTCGAGGTCGTAGTACCGGTGCTCCTGGCCGCGCGGCACCAGCTCGGTCATCCGGCGGCACAGCGCGTGCACGTCCTTGGCCCGGGCCGACACCACGCACGACTGCTCGCCGTTGCTGAAGGCGAGGAAGACCCGCGGCTCGGTGCCCTTCCAGCGCGGCCACACCTGTATGTCGCCCTCGCCGGTGGCGCAGACCTGGCCGTCGAGCAGCAGCTCCCGGGAGAAGACCCAGCGGGCGAGGTGCATGCCGGCCCCCTCGAAGTCGAGGGAGACCTCGTAGGGTCGGTCGGCGCGGTACACGAAGACGCCCCGTACCGGGATGGTCTCGGACGCGGCCTCCAGGCGGAGCGGGAGGACGCGGTGTTCGGTGCCGGGCATGCGGGCGCCTCTCTCTCGGACGGGGCCTCGCCGGCGTGCGTGCGGCATGCCCCCTCGGCAAGCTAGTCCACCCCGGGTCCGCCTTTCCGCGGCCGAAGGTCCCCTCCGGCCGGGCCGCTCGGCCCGACTTCGCCCGACGCGCCGAGCCCCGCCCTCCGGGGGGAGGGCGGGGCTCGGTGGAAGGGCGGGACCGGGGCGGGGCCCCGGCCGGAACTACGGGAGCGGGTTGTAGATGAACGACTCGTGGGAGTTGGACTGCCCGATCGCGGTGAAGCCCGAGCCGTTGGCCTGGGCGCCGTTGTTCTGGTTGGAGGCGCCGAAGCCCGAGGCGACCTGCTGGGCGGTGGAGGAGTTCCCGAGGTTGCTGCCGCCGACCCCGCTGCCGAGGATGTCGGCGAGGGCCGCGTTGGACGCGGTCCCGGCCGCACCGGCCCCGTTGTCCGCCCGGGCGACGCCCGACAGGAGCGCGAAGGCGAGGGGGAGCGATGCGGCGGCCGCCATCACGCGGATGCTGCGGGTGCTTGCCATGTTTCAAGTCCTCCAGTTGAGCAAAACGGCTGTGGTCCAAGACGGTTGGCCGACCGCCGGGGGTGTGGACGCGACGTCGTGCCCCCACCCTGGCGCAGGTGATCATCAAGAAACCAGCTCAGACTGCCTTGTTCCCCCTCAAGCGTGATCAACTTCCCGTCAAACCTCATATACCGCCCAATCTCGAACGAAGTTACTGGCGTAACCCCACCGCGAGGACCTCAACGACAAGGGCCCCGACGCCATGCGTCGGGGCCCTCGCCGGTCAGACGGTGGTGCGGGTCAGCACTCGATGACGTTGACCGCGAGACCGCCGCGGGCGGTCTCCTTGTACTTGACCTTCATGTCGGCGCCCGTCTCCTTCATGGTCTTGATGACCTTGTCGAGGGAGACCTTGTGGCTGCCGTCGCCGCGCATCGCCATCTTGGCCGCGGTGACGGCCTTGACCGCCGCCATGCCGTTGCGCTCGATGCAGGGGATCTGCACGAGCCCGCCGACCGGGTCGCAGGTCAGGCCGAGGTTGTGCTCCATGCCGATCTCGGCCGCGTTCTCGACCTGCTCCGGGGTGCCGCCGAGCACCTCCGCGAGGGCGCCGGCCGCCATCGAGCAGGCCGAGCCGACCTCGCCCTGGCAGCCGACCTCGGCGCCGGAGATCGAGGCGTTCTCCTTGAAGAGCATGCCGATCGCACCGGCGGCGAGGAGGAAGCGGACCACGCCGTCCTCGTCGGCGCCCGGCACGAAGTTCATGTAGTAGTGCAGGACCGCCGGCAGGACGCCCGCCGCGCCGTTGGTCGGGGCGGTGACGACCCGGCCGCCGGCCGCGTTCTCCTCGTTGACCGCCATCGCGTAGATGGTCGCCCACTCGCTGCGGTGCATCATCGGGTCGCCCTCGGTGCGCAGCTGGCGCGCCGTGGAGGCGGCCCGGCGCTTGACCCGCAGGCCGCCGGGGAGGATGCCCTCGCGGGACATGCCGCGCGAGACGCAGGCCTGCATGACGCGCCAGATCTCCAGGAGGCCCTCGCGGATCTCCTCCTCGGTGCGCCAGGCCTTCTCGTTCTCCAGCATCATCGAGGAGATCGACAGGCCGGTCTCGTTCGCGAGGCGCAGCATCTCGTCGCCGCTGCGGAAGGGGTACTTCAGCGGGGTGTCGTCGAGCTTGATCCGGTCCTCGCCGACCGCGTCCTCGTCCACGACGAAGCCGCCGCCGACCGAGTAGTAGGTCTTCTCCAGCAGCGGGGTGCCCGCCTCGTCGTACGCGAAGAGCGTCATGCCGTTCGCGTGGTACGGGAGCGAGCGCCGGCGGTGCAGGATCAGCTGGTTCGGCTCGTCGAAGGCGATCTCGTGGCCATCGCCTATTTCGGTGCCCAGCAGGCGCAGGCGGCCCGTCCTGCGGATGCGCTCGACCTCGTCGTCGGCGGTCTCCACGTTCACGGTGCGGGGGGAGTGGCCCTCCAGGCCCAGCAGCACCGCCTTGGGGGTGCCGTGGCCGTGCCCGGTGGCGCCGAGGGAGCCGAAGAGCTCGGCGCGGACCGAGGCGGTCTGGGCGAGGACGCCGTCCTTCTTGAGCCGGGTCACGAACATGCGCGCGGCGCGCATCGGTCCGACGGTGTGGGAGGAGGAGGGACCGATGCCGATCGAGAAGAGATCGAAGACGGAGATGGCCACGGTTGCGGACTCCTATGTCTGCTCGTGGGTGGGAAGCGTGGGCAGGAGGGGTGGATCTGCGGATTTTGTCCGGCAGACGAGCTTAACTCGGTGAGATGAACAGCTCGGCTGCCGGACGCGTCGGGCGGAGGGGGATCAGGCGTGGGTCAGGGTGCGCTCCGGGGCCTCGGACGCCTCGGCGGCGCCGGCGTCGGCCCCGGGTGCATCCAGGACCGGGTCGGGGCCCGGCAGGCCCGCGTAGTGGGCCTTGACCCCGGACCGTACGGCCCAGAAGTAGAAGCCGAGGGCGGAGAGGCCCACGATCGCGATGTCGAGGCCGCCGGGGATGATGCCGTGGCCGCCGAACTCCTTGCTGCCGAGCGCCGACAGCGTGCCCAGCCACAGCAGGAAGGCGATCATCCACCAGGCCGGGGCGAACTGCCTGGCCAGGTTCTTCTCGCCCTTGCGCTTGAGCACCACGGCCGCGATCGGGGCGGCGACCAGGGTGAGCAGCACGACCTTGCCGGTGTCGGGCCACTTGGACCAGTACAGGGCGCAGGCGGCGAAGGCGAAGGTGATCGGGCACAGGATCTTGGCCGCCGGGAGGCGGAAGGGACGCGGCAGCTCGGGCTTGGTCCTGCGGAAGACGCCGACCGCGATCGGGCCGATCAGGTACGAGACCACCATCGCGGCGGAGACCACGGAGGCCAGGGCCTCCCAGCTGTGGCCGACGGTGACCAGCAGCAGGATCGAGAAGCCGAGGTTCAGCCACATCGCGGGACGGGCGGTGCCGTACTTGGGGTGCACCTCGCGGATCTTCTTCGGGAAGAAGCCGGTGTCGGCGAGGTTCTGCGCCATGTACGACGCCGAGGCGACGTTGCCGATGTTGGCACCGGACGGGGAGATGAAGGCGCCGAACTGGAGCATCGTGACGACCCAGTGCAGCATCAGCATCTTGGCGAGGTCGGCGAAGGGCGAGGAGAAGTTGATGCCGCTCCAGCCGCCGGCCTCGGCCAGCTTCTCCGGCGGGACGCCGCCGATGAAGGCGATCTGCAGGGCCAGGTAGATCACCAGGCCGAGGGAGAGCGCGCCGACCAGGGCCAGCGGGATGGCGCGGCCGGGGTTCTTGGCGGCGCCGCCAAGGTTGACGACGGCCTGGAAGCCGTTGAAGGCGAAGACCACACCGGAGGTGGTGACGGCGGTCATGACGGCGGGCCAGCCGTTGGGGGCGAAGCCGCCGTGGTCGGTGAAGTTGCCGGTGTGGAAGCCGGAGGCGATCAGGGCGATCACGGCGAGCACCGGGATGGCGAACTTGACCAGGGTGAGGAGGTTGTTCGCCTTGGCGAGCAGGGCGACCGACCAGTAGCAGGCCAGCCACAGGGCCACCGTCAGGAACAGGGCCATCGCCATGCCGGAGGTGGTCAGTCCGCCGTTCTCGACCAGGCCCTTGGCCCAGCCGAAGTTCCAGGAGGACATGTACTGCGTACCGGCGATGGACTCGATCGGGATCAGCGCGGCGATGGCGATCCAGACCGCCCAGCCGGTGATGAAGCCCAGCACCGGCCCGTGCGAGATGGTGCCGAAGCGGGCCATCGAGCCGGGCAGCGGGTAGGCCGCGCCCACCTCCGCGTAGGACATGGCGATCATGCCGATGAAGACGGCGCCGATGACCCAGGCGATGATCGCCGCGGGTCCCGCGACGGCGGCGGCCTGGCCCGCGCCGAAGAGCCACCCCGAGCCGAAGATCGAGCCGAGCCCAATCATGATCAGGGCGAAGAGACTGAGTCCCTTCTTGTTCGCTGCGCTCATGTCCATGGGGTGTGCTGTCCGTCCTGCCAGGGGGTGCGGTCGTTCCTTATTCGGAGCCTATTTGCCATTTATTGGAAGAATCAGCGGCAAGAGGTCGCATCCGCCTGGGGCTTTGGTCATGAAAGGGGCCCGGCCCTGTGCACAACAAGACCGGGCCCTCTCAAGCCGCTGCTTAGAGCGACGGGTACAGCGGGAACTTCGCGGCGAGCGCGGAGACGCGCGCCTTCAGGTCGTCCGCGTCGTAGGTGGGCTTCAGCGCCTGCGCGATGATCTCGGCGACCTCGGTGAAGGCCTCGGCGTCGAAACCGCGGGTGGCCAGCGCCGGCGTACCGATCCGCAGACCCGAGGTGACCATCGGCGGCCGCGGGTCGTTCGGGATGGCGTTGCGGTTGACCGTGATGCCGACCTCGTGGAGGCGGTCCTCGGCCTGCTGGCCGTCCAGCTCGGAGTTGCGCAGGTCGACCAGGACCAGGTGCACGTCGGTGCCGCCGGTGAGGACGTCCACGCCCACGGCCTTGACGTCGTCCTGGACCAGACGGGCGGCGAGGATCTTCGCGCCCTCCAGGGTGCGCTCCTGGCGCTCCTTGAACTCGGGCGAGGCCGCGACCAGGAACGAGACGGCCTTGGCCGCGATCACGTGCTCCAGCGGGCCGCCCTGCTGACCCGGGAAGACCGCGGAGTTGATCTTCTTGGCCAGCTCCTGCGTCGACAGGATGACACCGCCGCGCGGACCGCCGAGGGTCTTGTGCGTGGTGGTGGTGACGACGTGGGCGTGCGGCACCGGGTTCGGGTGCAGACCCGCGGCGACCAGGCCGGCGAAGTGCGCCATGTCGACCATCAGGTACGCGCCGACCTCGTCCGCGATGCGGCGGAAGGCGGCGAAGTCCAGCTGGCGCGGGTAGGCGGACCAGCCCGCGACGATCAGCTGCGGCTTGGTCTCCTTGGCGAGGCGCTCGACCTCGGCCATGTCTACCTCGCCGGTCTCGTCGACGTGGTACGGGACCACGTTGTAGAGCTTGCCGGAGAAGTTGATCTTCATGCCGTGGGTCAGGTGACCGCCGTGGGCCAGGTTCAGGCCCATGATCGTGTCGCCCGGCTTGATCAGCGCGAACATCGCGGCCGCGTTGGCCTGCGCGCCCGAGTGGGGCTGCACGTTCGCGGCCTCGGCGCCGAAGAGCGCCTTGATGCGGTCGATCGCGATCTGCTCGACCACGTCGACGTGCTCACAGCCGCCGTAGTAGCGGCGGCCGGGGTAGCCCTCGGCGTACTTGTTGGTCAGGACCGAGCCCTGGGCCTCCATGACGGCGACCGGAGCGAAGTTCTCCGACGCGATCATTTCCAGGGTGGACTGCTGGCGCACGAGTTCGGCGTCGACGGCGGCGGCGACGTCCGGGTCGAGCTCGTGGAGGGGAGTGTTCAGTACAGACATCAGGGTTCCCTGGGTCAGTTGCCGGCGGTGAGCTTGGCGTACTCGTCGACGGAGAGCAGGTCGGCCGGCTCCTCCGTGACGCGCACCTTGAAGAGCCAGCCGCCCTCGAACGGAGCCGAGTTCACCAGCGCCGGGTCGTCGATGACGTCCTGGTTGGACTCGACGATCTCGCCGGTGACGGGGGAGTACAGGTCGCTGACCGACTTGGTCGACTCCAGCTCGCCGCAGGTCTCGCCCGCGGTCACCGTGTCGCCCACCTCGGGAAGCTGGGCGTAGACGACGTCACCGAGCGCGTTGGCCGCGAACTCCGTGATGCCGACCGTCGAGACGCCGTCGACGGCGTCCGACAGCCACTCGTGCTCCTTGCTGAAACGCAGCTGCTGGGGGTTGCTCATGACCTGATTCTCCTGGATGCGGGGGAGTGGATACGAACGGTGGTCGTGCGGGCGGCGCGGGGCGCCGGAGTGCGGTGCGGTACGCGGTGGTACGCGGTCGTACGAGGATTACTTCTGCCGCTTGTAGAACGGCAGTGCCACGACCTCGTACGCCTCATGCGTACCGCGAATGTCCACGCCGACGCCGGAGGTGCCGGGCGCGGCGTGCACCGCGTCGACATAGGCCATCGCGATCGGCTTGCCCAGCGTCGGGGACGGGGCGCCCGAGGTGACCTCGCCGACGACCTGGCCGTCGAAGGTCACGGAGAAGCCGGCGCGCGGAACGCGGCGGCCCTCGGCGATCAGGCCGACCAGCTTGCGCGGCGGGTTGGCGGTGGCGCGCTCGGCGGCGGCCTCCAGGGCGGCGCGGCCGACGAAGTCGCCCTCCTTCTCGAACTTCACGACCCGGCCCAGACCCGCGTCGAACGGGGTGAGGGAGGTGGTCAGCTCGTGCCCGTACAGCGGCATGCCCGCTTCCAGGCGCAGGGTGTCGCGGCAGGACAGGCCGGCCGGGACCAGGCCGACGCCCTCGCCCGCCTTGGTCAGCGCCTGCCACAGCTCCACGGCGTGCTCGGGGGAGACGAACAGCTCGAAGCCGTCCTCGCCGGTGTAGCCGGTACGCGCGATCAGCGCGGGCACCCCGGCGACCGTCCCGGGCAGCCCGGCGTAGTACTTCAGGCCGTCCAGGTCGGCGTCGGTCAGCGAGGCGAGGATGCCGGGGGACTCCGGGCCCTGCACCGCGAGCAGCGCGTAGGCGTCGCGGTCGTCGCGGACCTCGGCGTCGAAGCCGGCGGCGCGCTCGGTGATCGCGTCGAGGACGACCTGGGCGTTGGAGGCGTTGGCGACGACCATGAACTCGGTCTCGCCGAGGCGGTAGACGATCAGGTCGTCGAGGATCCCGCCGTCCTCCTGGCAGATGTGCGTGTAGCGGGCCCGGCCGACGCCGACGGTGGAGATGTTGCCGACCAGCGCGTAGTCCAGGACCTTGACGGCCTCGGGGCCGGTCAGGGTGATCTCGCCCATGTGGGAGAGGTCGAAGAGGCCGGCCTTGGTGCGGACGGCGTTGTGCTCGTCGCGCTCGCTGCCGTACCGCAGGGGCATGTCCCAGCCCGCGAAGTCGGTCATGGTCGCACCGAGGGAACGGTGCAGCGCATCGAGGGCGGTCAGGCGGGGGGCAGTGCTCATGGGTGTGGCTCCCGGGTCCCAGGGCATGACATGACGAGGAGGAGTTCCTCCCCATCTGTCATCGGAACCTGAGAGGTTCGCCGAGAGTTCCCCTTCAGGGGAAGGCCATCGACTTGCACCTTGGGTGGAGCCGTCACCGGCGCCCTCACGGGCGGTGGCGCGGCTCGCTTTTCAGATCTGCCTCATCCACGCGGTACGGGGCCTGAGAGATTCAAGGGAGGTACTTGCTCCTTCGGCGCCCGGGCTCCGCCTTGCGGCGTGCCGGGACTCTCCCGCGCGGATTCAAGCGGCCGGTATGCAGTTAGGTGTCCAGATGGCGCACATCATTGCACGAGGATCGGCCGAATGGGGGAGGGGGGCCGCAAGCCGAGCGGACCCGGAACGGAACCGGCGCCGCCGGATTACCGTCTCTTTACACTCAGGGGGAACGGGTCCACTGACCCGTAGCGGGGGAGGCGAGCACTGTGCGGAGATTCGGAGTACTGGCGGCGACGGCAACGGGCACCGTCGAGGGCGCGGTGGCCGGGGTGCCGTCGCAGCGCGGCGTCCTGCGGGACCCGGCGGCGGCCGGAGCGGCCGGGGAGCCCGGAGCCGTACGGGACCTGCGCGGGGCCGAGGGCCCGCGGCGGCTGAGCTTCGCCGCGGGGGACGTCGTGGTGGTCTCCGGACTGCCCGGCGGCGGCAAGAGCACCTTGATCAAGCGGGCCGCCGAGGGCGGCGGCATCGACTCCCAGGACGCCCGCGAGCGGTGGGAGCGCCGGATGCCGGCCTCCGTGCCCTACGCGGTGTACCGGCCGGCGGTCCGGATCTCCCACTACTGGGGCTTGTGGCGGGTGCTCCGCTCCGGGGCCCCCGCCGTCGTCCACGACTGCGGTACGCAGAGCTGGGTACGGGCCCTGCTGGCCTCGGCGGCCCGGCGGCGCGGGCGCGCGCTCCACATGGTGCTGCTGGACACCACCCCCGAGGAGGCGCGGGCCGGGCAGGCGGCGCGGGGCCGCGGGGTGTCGGCGTACGCCTTCGCCCGGCACCGGGGAGCGGTGGCCCGGCTGCTGCGCGAGGCCGAGGCGGGCCGCCCGCCGGCCGGCTGCGCATCGGTGACCCTGCTGGACCGCCCGGCGGCGTCCCGGCTGACGTCGATCGGCTTCCGGTAGCGGGGGCGGCCCGGGGCGGGGGCCCCTGGGGCACCACGGCACCAGGGGCACCAGGGGTGCCCGATAATCTCGGGGCGATACCAGGGGCGGGACCAAGGGCAAGCGAGCGGAGACGTACATGTGGCCGGGTAACGAGCTGGAGCAGGTGCTCGGGGCGGCGCTCGGACAGGCGGACGCCGGGGGACGGATCCTCGAGGTCCTCGGGCGCAGCCACCTGTGGATCCCGCTGCCCGGCGGGGTGAACAGCCTGAGCCTGCCCACCATGGACATCGACGGCGCCGCGTACGTGCCCGTCTACAGCTCCGAGGAGCAGTTCCGCGCCTGCGCCGGGCCGGCCATGGACTTCGCCGTCGCCCCCGCCGTGGACTTCGCCCGGGGACTGCCCCCGCAGCTCGGCATCGCGGTCAACCCCGAGGGGGCCGTCGGCGTGCCCCTGCCCCCGCCGGCCGTCGCGGAGCTCTGCCGGACCGGCCGCACCCCGCTCGACGGGTCCGCCACCGGCGGCCGGGTCCGGCTCTTCGAGCCCGACTGGCAGGAGGATCCGGTCGAGTTCCTGGCCGCCGCCGCGGAGGAGTTCCGCGCCACCGGAGTGGTCGCGTCCGCGCACCGCTGCCTCGCCAGCGTCGAGGGCGGCCCGCCGGAGCTCTACGTAGGAGTCCACCTGCTGGGATGGGAGCCCGCGATGCGGAACGCGCCGATGGACGCGCTGGGACGGGCCCTGACCCGCGTACCACCGCCCTGGCCGGTGCAGTTGATCCTCCTCGACGCCGCGGAGGACCCGGTCGTCGACTACATACGTGAGCGCGTACGCCCCTTCTACCTGCCGTAGTGACGCTTAAGCTGGTGGCCGACACGCGTGGACGACGGGCGGACGAACAGACGAAGAGGGGTACCGGGTGAGTGCGTCAGGCACGGCCGCGGTCGGGCAGGTCGAGCACATGCTGCGCCAGGTGACTCCCGGGCGCTACGAGAGCTACGAGTCTCTCCTGCACGCCCTGGCCGAGGGACGGCTCTGGATGCTCCTCTGGCAGGGGCAGCCCGGCTCTCCGGAGGCCCAGTACGGCGGCATGGAGGTCGAGGGCCTCGGGTACGCGCCCTGCGTGACCTCCCCGCAGGAGCTGGCCGCCAGCGGCTGGAACCGCGGGTACGAGGTGGCCACCGGCCGGGACATCGCCCGCGCCCTCTACCCCGACCGCTGGGGGCTGTGGCTCAATCCGCACGCCCAGGGCGGCGGCGTCGGCATTCCCTGGGCCGACCTGCGCCGGATCGCCACCGGGCTGGACCGGATGCCGGCCGGACCGCTGCGGCTGTCCGAGCCCGCCATCGAGCTGCCGCAGTTCTACGGACTGCTCACGCAGCACGCGCACCGCACGCCCGCCGTCCGTTCGCTGCGTCGCGCCTGGGTGCAGCCCGCGCTGGGCTCCCCGTACCTCGCCGTCGGGCTCGATCTGTACGACGCCTCGGCGCACGCGCTGGAAGCCGTACGGGAGATGATGCGCCAGTCGGTCGGCGCGGTCCCCGAGGGGGTGCCCGTGTGCACGGTCGCGCTCGCGGACGAACACGACCCGGTGGCGATGTGGCTCCGGGCGCAGACCCGGCCCTTCTACGACCGCGAGGGACAGGCGCCCGCCTACTGAGACATCCCGCTCATTGAGACATGGGGGCCAAGCCATCAAAGGCCGCACGGAACGACTGTTCCGTGCGGCCTTTGCGTTGTCCTGATTTCGCCCCTGATGTATGCCCAATAGGCGTGCTAGTACGCCGAGTTGGGCGCCATGTCCGATTCCGTACCGAACAGGATGTCTTGCTCCGCTGAGACGACAGCGAAGTCCGGATAACGGGAACTCGACCCTCAGATCACGGTTGCGCATCCATTCACCTGCGGGTCTGGCGGCTGATCGAGCGCCCGATGAAGACTCCCCACCCAAGAGCGGGTCAGTCATCCAAGGGCGGCTCCGTCACGGGAACTTCGCTCGTCGTTTCACACAGCACCACCCGCACCACCAGCAAGACCCGTACCGCACCGCCCGAGCAGCACCCGCTGCGAAGAACGCATCCGCACCTCGCACTCCGAGCGCCACTCCGCACCAACGCCGCCACAGCGGCGGGCATGGGCCGGCCCACCCGTCGGCCGAGAGGGGTCCCCACCACGATGACGGCACCACTGCACGACACGAGCGCGGAGACACCCGCACCCGTGTCCGTAGCCGACGTCCCCGCCAAGGCCATCGAAGGCCGCTCTCCCGGCCGCATCGCCTGGATGCGGCTCAAGCGCGACAAGGTCGCGCTGGCCGGCGGTTTCGTCGTGCTCCTGCTGATCCTCGTCGCACTGTTCGCGCCGCTGATCGTCAGCGCGTTCGGCCACCCCCCGGAGGAACTGCACGAAGACATGCTGGACCCGCTGCTGGGCCTGCCGGCCGGGGACTTCGGCGGCATGAGCCGCGAGTTCCTGCTCGGCGTCGAGCCGGTCAACGGCCGCGACGTGTTCAGCCGCATCGTCTACGGCGCCCGCATCTCGCTGCTGGTCGCCTTCCTGTCCGCCTTCGTGGCGGTCTCGCTGGGCACCTTCTTCGGCATCGTCGCCGGCTACTTCGGCGGCTGGGTCGACGCGGCCATCAGCCGGGTCATGGACCTGCTGCTCGCCTTCCCGCAGCTGCTCTTCATCATCGCGCTGGTCTCGGTGGTCCCGGCCAAGCTCTGGGGCTTCGAGGGATCGGGCCTGCGGATCGCCGTACTGGTCCTGGTGATCGGCTTCTTCGGCTGGCCCTACATCGGCCGCATCGTCCGCGGACAGACCCTGTCGCTGCGCGAACGGGAGTACGTCGAGGCCGCACGGAGCCTGGGCGCGGGCCGGATGTACATCCTCTTCCGCGAGCTGCTCCCGAACCTGGTCGCGCCGATCACCGTCTACGCGACGCTGATGATCCCCACCAACGTGCTGACCGAGGCCGCGCTCAGCTTCCTCGGCGTCGGCGTCAAGCCGCCCACCCCGTCCTGGGGCGAGACCCTCTCGACGGCCGTGCGGACCTATGAGGACGACCCGCTCTTCATGATCTTCCCCGGCATGGCGATCTTCATCACCGTGCTGGCCTTCAACCTCTTCGGCGACGGCGTCCGCGACGCCCTCGACCCGAAGGGCTCCCGTTAGCCGTCCCCGCAGGTCATCCCGCAGGGCATCCGCAGGTCAGAACCGCAGGGCACACCGGAACCCGGCTTCGAACCGGAATCACAACGGAGGGTTGCGAGCATCGTGACTACCCATCGCATGTCCAAGCGCAGGCTCGCCGCCGGCACGGCCGTCGTGCTCGCGACGATGCTGGCCGCGACCGCCTGTGGCGGAGACGACGGCAAGCCGAAGGAAGACAAGCCGGCCGCGGCGGGCGGCTTCAACGCCGCCATCGGCAAGGTCGCCAACGCGTCGACCACGAAGGGCGGCGAGCTCAAGTTCGTCGGTACCCAGGAAGCCGACTCGTGGGACCCGCAGCGCGGCTACTACGGCTTCATGTGGGACTTCTCCCGCTACTACGCCCGCCAGCTCGTCAGCTTCAAGCCGGAGCCGGGCTCCAAGAGCACCGAGCTCGTCCCCGACCTGGCCACCGCCAACGCGGAGATCAGCGACGGCGGCAAGACCTACAAGTACACCCTCAAGGACAACGTGACCTGGGAGGACGGCACCCCCGTCACCGCCCAGGACGTGAAGTACGGCATCGAGCGCACCTGGGCCCAGGACGTCATCTCCGGCGGCCCGGTCTACCTGATGCAGGTCCTCGACCCGAAGACCGAGTACCCGGGCCCGTACAAGGACACCAGCCCGGACAAGCTCGGCCTCAAGGCGATCGAGACCCCGGACGCGAAGACCATCATCTTCAAGCTCCCGCAGCCCAACGGTGACTTCGAGCAGATGCTGGCCATGCCGGCCGCCAGCCCGGTCAAGCAGGAGAAGGACACCGCGGCCAAGTACGGCCTCAAGCCCTTCTCCAACGGCCCGTACAAGATCGACTCGTACGAGCCCAACAAGAGCATGAAGCTCTCGCGCAACACGAACTGGAAGCCCGAGTCGGACACCATCCGCAAGGCGCTCCCGGACTCCATCTCCGTCACGTTCATGGCGAACGCGGACGACATGGACAAGCGCCTGATGAACGGCGAGTTCGACCTGGACATCAACGCGACCGGCATCGGCCAGGCGGCCCGCGCCACCGCGCTGAAGGACCACAAGGACAACCTGGACAACGGCCAGACCGGCTTCATCCGGTACGCCGTCATGCCGCAGACCGTCGCTCCGTTCGACAACATCGACTGCCGCAAGGCCGTCATCTACGCGGCCGACAAGAAGTCCCTGCAGACCGCCCGCGGCGGCCCGCAGGCCGGTGGCGACATCGCCCCCAACATGCTCCCGCTCGGCATCAAGGGCTCCGACGGCAAGTACGACCCGTACGGGGTCCTGCAGAACGACGGCAAGCCGAACGTCGACAAGGCCAAGGCCGCGCTGAAGGCCTGTGGCAAGGAGACCGGCTTCAAGACCACGATCGCGGTCCGCAACAACAAGCCGGTCGAGGTCGCCACGGCCGTCTCCCTGCAGAACGCCCTGAAGCAGGTCGGCATCGAGGCCGACGTCGACCAGTTCGACGGCGCCCAGACCTCCGGCATCATCGGTTCGCCGAAGGTGGTCAAGGAGAAGGGCTACGGCATCATCATCATGGGCTGGGGCGCCGACTTCCCGACCGGTCAGGGCTTCTCCCAGCCGCTGGTCGACGGCCGCTTCATCCTGCAGAGCGGCAACAACAACTTCTCCGAGCTCAACGACCCGGCGATCAACAAGCTGTTCGACGACGCCATCGCGGAGACCGACCCGGCCAAGGCCGGCGACATCTACAAGCAGATGAACCAGAAGGTCTCCGAGGCCGCGGTCTACCTGCCCTTCGTCTACGACAAGACGATCAACTGGCGCAGCAGCCGTCTGAAGAACGTCTACACCTCCGACGCGTACAACGGCCGGTACGACTACGCCTCGCTCGGCGTCCAGTAGACCGACCGTCCGAATCAGTTCCAGTGCCACACCCGCTAGGCACGAAGGGCAGGTGATGGCCGCGGCGGCGGTCCGGGGGCGCTCTCCAGAAGAGGGCGTCCCCGGGCCGCGGCCAGGCCGAGCGCAGTGCTTGCATATCTCATCCGGCGGATCTTCGCCGTCATCGTCATGCTGTTGGTCATCTCGCTGGTGACCTTCGGAATCTTCTTCCTCTTCCCGAAGATGATCGGGACGGACCCGGCCCTGTACTTCGTCGGCAAGCAGTCCGACCCCAACGCCATCGAGGGCATCCGGCAGAAGATGGGTCTCGACGACCCGATCCTCGTCCAGTTCGGCAAGTTCGTCGTCGGGCTGGTGGCGGGTCGTACGTACGCCAACGGCAACGACGTCACGCAATGCGCCGCGCCCTGCTTCGGCTACTCCTTCAAGACCGAGCAGGAGGTGTGGCCGCTGCTGACCGACTGGCTGCCCGTCACCCTCTCGCTCGCCGCCGGTGCCGTCGTGCTCTGGGTGATCGGCGGTGTCGCCGCCGGCGTCATCTCCGCCCTCAAGCGCGGTACCGTCCTGGACCGTTCGGCGATGGGCCTCGCCCTCGCCGGCGTCTCCCTCCCCATCTACTTCACCGGCATGCTCGCCATCGCCCTCTTCTCCGACCAGCTCGGCTGGTTCGGACGGCCGGAGAAGACCTTCGCGGAGGACCCGGGCGCCTGGTTCAACGGCATGGTCCTGCCGTGGATCTCGCTCGCCTTCCTCTACGCGGCGATGTACGCGCGACTCACCCGCGCGACCATGCTGGAAGTGCTCAACGAGGACTACATCCGCACCGCGCGCGCCAAGGGACTGACGGAACCCGTCGTCATCGGCAAGCACGCGATGCGCTCCACCATGACGCCGATCCTGACCGTCCTGGGCCTCGACCTGGGCGCGCTGATGGGCGGCGCGGTCCTCACCGAGTACACCTTCTCGCTGCACGGCCTCGGCTACAGCGCCGTCCGCGCCATCAGCGAGCACGATCTGCCGGTCATTCTCGGCATCACCCTGATCTCCGCCTTCTTCGTCGTCGCGGCCAACCTCGTCGTCGACCTCCTGTACGCGGTGATCGACCCCCGAGTGAGGCTGTCATGACCGATTCGACGACGCCCGCCGTGACGGGCGCACCCTCCGCCGCGCTGAACGAGCCCGTCGCCTCCGGCGCGCCCGGTACCGCGTTCCTCGACGTACGCGACCTCAAGGTGCACTTCCCCACGGAAGACGGCCTGGTCAAGTCCGTGGACGGACTCTCCTTCACGCTGGAGAAGGGCAAGACCCTCGGCATCGTCGGCGAGTCCGGCTCCGGCAAGTCGGTGACCTCGCTGGGCATCATGGGCCTGCACCGCGTCGGCCAGTACGGCCGCCAGCGGGCCCGGATCTCCGGCGAGATCTGGCTCGACGGCAAGGAGCTGCTCTCCAGCCCCGAGGAAGAGGTCCGCAAGCTGCGCGGCCGGGAGATCGCGATGATCTTCCAGGACCCGTTGTCGGCCATGCACCCCTACTTCACCGTGGGCAAGCAGATCGCCGAGGCCTACCGGGTCCACCACAAGGCCGACAAGAAGGCCGCCCGCAAGCGGGCCGTCGAGCTCCTCGACCGCGTGGGCATCCCCGAGCCGCACAAGCGGGTCGACAGCTACCCGCACGAGTTCTCCGGCGGCATGCGCCAGCGCGCGATGATCGCGATGGCGCTGGTCAACAACCCCGAACTGCTCATCGCGGACGAGCCCACCACCGCCCTCGACGTCACCGTCCAGGCGCAGATCCTCGACCTGATCCGGGACCTGCAGAAGGAGTTCGGCTCCGCGGTCATCATGATCACGCACGACCTCGGCGTGGTCGCCGAGATGGCCGACGACCTCCTCGTGATGTACGGCGGCCGGTGCGTGGAGCGGGGCAGCGCGGAGAAGGTGTTCTACGAACCCCGCCACCCCTACACCTGGGGCCTGCTCGGCTCGATGCCGCGCATCGACCGGGAGCAGACCGAACGCCTCATCCCGGTCAAGGGCTCGCCGCCCAGCCTGATCAACATCCCGAGCGGCTGCGCCTTCAACCCCCGGTGCCCGTACGCCGACCTGCCCAAGGGCGATGTCACGCGGACCGTACGGCCCGAGCTGTCCCTGATCGACACGTCCGCGGAGGGCGCCGGCCGGCACTGGGCCGCCTGCCACCTCTCCCCGGAGCAGCGGGACCGGATCTGGACCGAAGAGATTGCGCCGAAGCTGTGACCGACATGAGCAAGAACGAGACGGCCGTCCTCCCGGCCCAGGCGGTGGACTCCCCGGAGCCGCTGCTGCGGGTGAGCGGACTGGTCAAGCACTTCCCCATCTCCAAGGGGCTGCTGCGCCGCCAGGTCGGGGCTGTGAAGGCCGTCGACGGCATCGACTTCGAGGTCTATCCCGGTGAGACCCTCGGCATCGTCGGCGAGTCCGGCTGCGGCAAGTCGACCATGGGCCGGCTGATCACCCGGCTGCTCGAACCGAGCGGCGGAAAGATCGAGTTCGAGGGCAAGGACATCACGCACCTGAGCGTGTCCGGCATGCGCCCGATGCGCCGCGACGTGCAGATGATCTTCCAGGACCCCTACGGCTCGCTGAACCCGCGGCACACCGTCGGCACCATCATCAGCGCCCCGTTCAAGCTCCAGGGAGTCGAGCCCGAGGGGGGTCTCAAGGCGGAGGTCCAGCGCCTCCTCTCCCTGGTGGGCCTCAACCCGGAGCACTACAACCGCTACCCGCACGAGTTCTCCGGCGGCCAGCGCCAGCGCATCGGCATCGCCCGCGCGCTGGCCCTGAAGCCGAAGCTCGTCGTGGCGGACGAGCCGGTCTCGGCCCTGGACGTCTCCATCCAGGCCCAGGTGGTGAACCTGCTGGACGACCTCCAGGAGGAGCTCGGCCTCACCTACGTGATCATCGCCCACGACCTGTCGGTCATCCGGCACGTCTCGGACCGGATCGCGGTCATGTACCTCGGCAAGATCGTCGAGCTCGCGGACAACAAGTCCCTGTACTCGGCGCCGATGCACCCGTACACCACGGCCCTGATGTCGGCCGTCCCGGTGCCGGACCCGCGCCGGCGCGGGGCCAAGAGCGGCCGCATCCTGCTCAAGGGCGACGTCCCCTCGCCGATCTCCCCGCCCTCCGGCTGCCGGTTCCACACCCGGTGCTGGAAGGCGACCCAGATCTGCACCACGCAGGAACCCCCGCTCCTCGCCCTGAAGACGGGCCACCAGGTGGCCTGCCACCACCCGGAGAACGCCCCGGACCAGGCCCCGGGCGACCCGGCGCTGCCGGGCGCGGCGGACGCCGTGGCGGAGCCGACGGCCTGACGGACGGGCTGACGTACGCCGGCGGGGGCAGAACCAGCCCCGCCGGCGCCCTGCGGCCCGTGCCGGCGGACTGCTCGCGGTGCCGCCGGGCAAAATCAGCCCCGCCGGCGTTTGAGGCGCGGGGGTTCGGGGGCGGAGCCCCTGACGGCTGCGCCGCACCCGGCACACGGTCCGCGGCCCCACGGGTGCAGCCCCGACCCGGCAGGGCCCGCCGCCCCCTCGGAGCCGTGGCCGCGCCACACACGTTCGGGCACGCCGCAGGCGACCGGCAGAATGAAGCCGTGATCCACGATCTTTTCCCGCCCGGAGTCCAGCACGCCCTGGACCTCATGGGCATCTTCGTCTTCGCCACGGCCGGCGCCCTGCTCGCCGTCCGCAAGAACTTCGACGTCTTCGGCATCGTCGTCCTCGCGCTCGTCACCGCCCTCGGCGGCGGCCTGTTCCGCGACATCGTCATCGGGGCCACCCCGGCCGCCGCCTTCAGCGATCTCGGGTTCTTCGTCACCCCGCTGATCGCCGCCGCGTGCGTCTTCTTCCTGCACCCCGAGGTCCAGCGGATCAACCGCGCCATCAACGTCTTCGACGCGGCCGGCCTCGGACTCTTCTGCGTGACGGGCACGACCAAGGCGTACGAGTACGGCCTCGGCCTCACCGCCTCCGCCGCGCTCGGCGTCGCGACCGCCGTCGGCGGCGGCGTCCTGCGCGACGTCCTCGTCAACGAGGTCCCCTCGCTGCTGCGCGACCGCGAGATGTACGCCGTACCGGCCCTCATCGGCTCCACGATGGTGGCGCTCTTCATCAGCTTCGACCACCTGAACGCCGTCACGACGGCCCTGGCGATCGTCACCACCTTCGTCCTGCGGCTGCTGGCCATGCACTTCCACCTGCGGGCGCCCCTCGCCTGGAACCGCCGCTCGTCGGTGGCGGAGGAGCCGTAGCGGGCGCCACAGCCAGGAAAGCTACCGCTTAGTAGCGGCCAGGTGTACGGTCGTTCCATGTCACACGCAGCTGCCAAGGCCTCCATCGGCGACAGCGAGTTCGACCGCGACACCGCCGTCACCGCCCGTGCGGGCGAGCCCGGGGTGTACGACGCGGAACTCTCCGCCGGGTGGACGATCATCACCGCCGTCAACGGCGGCTACCTCCTGGCCCTCCTCGGCCGCGCCCTGTCGTCGGCCCTGCCGCACCCGGACCCCTTCACGGTCTCCGCGCACTACCTGACCTCCTCGGTTCCCGGCCCCGCCGTGATCCGCACCGAGGTCGTACGGGTCGGCCGCACGCTCTCCACCGGACAGGCCTCCCTGTTCCAGTTCGACGAGAACGGCGCCGAGATCGAGCGGATCCGCGTCCTGGCCTCCTACGGGGACCTCGCGGCGCTCCCCGACTCCGTCCACACCACGGCCCTCCCGCCCGTCATCCCCGCCTACGAGGACTGCCTCGGCCCCGAGGCCGGCCCGGCCCCCATCCCCGGCAGCTCGGCGATCGTGGACCGGCTCCGGCTGCGCCTCGACCCGGCGACCGCAGGCTGGGCCGTCGGACAGCCCTCCGGCAAGGGGGAGATGCGGGCCTGGTTCGAGCTCGCGGACGGCCGCGACGCGGACCCCTTCTCCCTCCTCCTCGCGGTCGACGGGCTCCCGCCGACCTCCTTCGACCTCGGGCTCCTCGGCTGGACCCCGACGGTCGAACTCACCACCCACATCCGGCACCGCCCCGCGCCCGGCCCGCTCCGGGTGTCGATCACCACGCGGAACCTGGCGGGTGGCTTCCTGGAGGAGGACGCGGAGGTCTGGGACTCGGCGGACCGTCTGGTGGCGCAGTCCCGCCAACTGGCGAGCGCCCCGCGGGTAGTGGCCCCCAAGCCTTCCTGACGCACCGCTCGCACCGCTGCGCGGGCTTCGCGCCGCTGCGCCGGACTCCGTCCGGCGGTGGCCGGTCGGCGCTGCCGCCCCTGCCGCCTGGGGCGCGGGCCCGGTGGGCGGGTGCGGTTGGCTCGGCCCTGCGGGGCGGAGTCCCCTACCCGCCCTTCCACCGTTCCCCGGGCGCTGCCCGGACCCCGGTCCTCAAGCGCCGGACGGGCTGGAGGGGGGTTCCGGGCTGCGCCCGGACCCCCTGGGGCTCCGCCCCAGACCCCGGTCCTCAAACGCCGGACGGCTGGGTTTTCCAGCCCCTCCGGCGTTTGAGGACCGGGGGTGCGGGGGCTGGCCCCCGGAACGGCGCCGCACGCGGCAACGGGTCCGGGGCGGAGCTCCGGGGAACGGGCGAAGGGCGGGTAGGGGAGCTCCGGCCCGCGCAGCGGCCACGCAGGGCGCCGGCACAGAGCTCCCGGCCCGGCCCGGCCCAGCCGGAACGGCGAGCCGCCGCCAGACCCGTGGCTCGGCTTCGGCCACGACCGGAGCGGCGGGCCGGCCGCCAGGGCAGGGGCTTCGTTGGAGGGGGATGGGTACCCGCTGGGGGAGCAGGGGTGTGGGGGACTCGTAGAATCGGGGGATCATGGCCTACCTCGACCACGCCGCCACCACCCCGATGCTGCCGGAGGCCGCTGCGGCGATGACCGCGCAGTTCGCCGTCACGGGCAACGCGTCCTCCCTGCACGCCGCCGGCCGCCGCGCCCGCCGCACCGTCGAGGAGGCCCGCGAGGCCCTCGCCGACGCACTCGGGGCCCGTCCGAGCGAGGTGGTCTTCACCGCCGGCGGCACGGAAGCCGACAACCTCGCCGTCAAGGGGCTCTACTGGGCCCGGCGGGACCAAGACCCGACCCGGACCCGGGTGCTCGCCAGCCCCGTGGAACACCACGCCGTCCTCGACGCCGTGCACTGGCTCGCCGAGCACGAGGGCGCGCAGGTCGAGTACCTGCCGGTGGACCGCTACGGGCGCGTGCACCCCGAGGCCTTCCGCGAGGCGATCGAGCGGGGCCCCGACGACATCGCCCTCGCCACCGTCATGTGGGCCAACAATGAGATCGGCACCGTCATGCCGGTCGCCGAACTGGCCGCCGTGGCAGCCGAGTTCGGCATTCCGCTGCACTCCGACGCCGTCCAGGCCTTCGGCCAGCTCGACGTCCGCTTCGGCGACAGCGGACTCGCCGCCATGACCGTGAGCGGCCACAAGGTCGGCGGACCGTACGGGATCGGCGCGCTGCTGCTCGGCCGCGACCAGAGCCCCGTACCCGTGCTGCACGGCGGTGGCCAGGAGCGGCACGTCCGCTCCGGCACCCTCGACGTCCCGGCCATCGCCGCCTTCGCGGTGGCCGCCGTCCTCGCCGCCGAGCGGCGCGAACGGTTCGCCACCGAGATCGGCGCCCTGCGCGACCGGCTCGTCGCCGCCGTGCTCCGCGAGGTCCCCGACGCCGTCCTGGGCGGCGACCCGGCCGGCCGGCTCCCCGCCAACGCCCACTTCAGCTTCCCCGGCTGCGAGGGGGACTCCCTGCTGCTCCTGCTCGACGCCCAGGGCATCGAGTGCTCCACCGGCTCCGCCTGCACGGCCGGAGTGGCGCAGCCCAGCCACGTGCTGCTCGCCACCGGCACCGACCCGCGGCTGGCCCGGGGCACCCTGCGCTTCTCCCTCGGCCACACCTCCACGCAGGCGGACGTGGACGCGGTCGCCGCCGCCATCGGCCCGGCCGTGGCCCGCGCCCGCACGGCCGGACTGAGCTGACCGGACCCGCTACTCGCGCAGCGAGCCGTCGAGGTCACGGATGAGCTGACCCACGCGCCCGCCCCCGGCCGGGGCGGGCGGCAGCCGGACGAGCACCGCGGAGACCGCCGCCGGCGGCGGCGGTGCGGAGCCGTCCGCCCGCTCCTCCGCCCGCTCCTCCGCCCGCTTCTCCGCCCGCTTCTCCGCCCGCTCCTCCGCCCGCTCCTCCGCCCGCTCCTCCGCCCGCTCCTCCGCCAGTTCCTCCGCCCGGGCCGCGTGCGCGGCCGCGCCGAGCACGTGCTTGACCTGATGGGCGCTGGCCCTGGGGTGGAGGAACGCGGCCGCCGCGGCGTGGCTCGCCGCCCGGGCGGCGTCCGCCGCGGCGGACGGAGCGCCTTCCCGAGCCTCCTGCGCCGCCTGTGCCTCCTGCGCCGCCTTGTACGCCGCCCATGCGCTCCGCCGCAGCGCGGCCGTGCGCCGGCCGCCTCCGGCGAAGGCCTCCGCCGCCTCGACGGCTTCGCGGGGGCGGGGGTCCGCGGGCAGGGCCCGTTCGAAGAGCGGCAGGACCCTGCGGGCGCAGGCGGCCGCGTACCCCGTGATCTCGCGCAGTTCGTCCATGCTCAGCTCGATCGCGGCGGGGCCGCCCCGCGGGTCCGTGTCCATGCCCCCATCGTCCTCAGTCATGCCCCCATCGTCCTCGTCCCGGCGCCCGGGTCAGGCGCGCAGGGCCTCGCCGGTCAGGCGGAGGTACCGGTCCCAGTCCCAGTGGCGGCCCGGGTCCGTGTGGTCGGCTCCGGGGACCTCGGAGTGGCCGACGAAGTGTTTGCGGTCGGCGGGTATGCCGTACCGGCGGCAGATGTCGGCGGCGAGCCGCGCCGAAGCCCCGTACATCGCGTCGGTGAAGTCCTTCGGCCGGTCCACGAAGCCGACGTGCTCGATGCCGATGCTGCGCTCGTTCATGGAGCGGCTGCCCGAGTGGAAGGCGACGTCGAGCTCGCGCACCATCTGCTCGATGTGGCCGTCCTGGCCGACGATGTAGTGGGCCGAGGCCCGGTGGAAGGGATTCTTGAAGGCGTCCACCGAGGACTTGAAGCCGCCCTGGGTGACATGCACCACGATCCGGTCCACCCGGTAGTCGGCGGGCCGGTCCGCCAGCCGCCAGTTCGCCGGGGAGGCCGCCGTCCAGGAGGCTCCCGCGTGGTCCAGCTCGCCGTCCTTCCGCGGCTTGGACACCCCCGGCACCAGCCACCAGGCCCGCTCGACCTCCTCGCGCCCGGCGACCGCCGCGGCAGCCACCACCCCGAGCCCGCCCAGCAGCAGGGCCCTGCGGCTCCGCCCGGGCCGCCCCTTGTTCCCCGTACCGCCCTTGTCGCCCTTGCTCCCCATGGTGATCCACCCCCTGCCACCCAGAACGCGCTGTGACCCCGCGCGGTTCCCCCGTACCCTGGACGGGCTATGACTGAGAACCTGCCGAGCGTCCCCCGCCCCCTCCGCGTCCTGGCCGCCATGTCCGGCGGAGTGGACTCCGCCGTCGCCGCCGCCCGCGCCGTCGAAGCCGGGCACGACGTGACCGGCGTCCACCTCGCCCTCTCCGCGAACCCGCAGTCCTTCCGGACCGGTGCCCGCGGCTGCTGCACCATCGAGGACTCCCGCGACGCCCGCCGCGCCGCCGACGTCATCGGCATCCCGTTCTACGTCTGGGACCTCGCCGAGCGCTTCCGTGAGGACGTCGTCGAGGACTTCATCTCCGAGTACGAGGCCGGGCGCACCCCGAACCCCTGCCTGCGCTGCAACGAGAAGATCAAGTTCGCCGCGCTCCTGGACAAGGCCCTCGCCCTCGGCTTCGACGCCGTCTGCACCGGCCACTACGCCACCGTCGTCCTGAACGAGGACGGCACCCGCGAGCTGCACCGCGCCTCCGACATGGCCAAGGACCAGTCGTACGTCCTCGGCGTGCTCGACGAGAAGCAGCTCGCGCACGCCCTCTTCCCGCTCGGTGACACCCTCACCACCAAGGAAGAGATCCGCGCCGAGGCCGAGGAGCGGGGCCTGGCCGTCGCGAAGAAGCCCGACAGCCACGACATCTGCTTCATCGCCGACGGCGACACCCAGGGCTTCCTGGCGAACCGTCTCGGCAAGGCCGAGGGCGACATCGTCGACGAGGCCACCGGCGAGAAGGTCGGCACCCACGAGGGCGCCTTCGGCTTCACCATCGGCCAGCGCAAGGGCCTGCGGATCGGCCACCCGGCCCCCGACGGCAAGCCGCGCTACGTCCTCGACATCTCCCCGGTGAACAACACCGTCACGGTGGGACCGGTGGAGGCCCTCGACGTCACCGCCCTCACCGCGATCCGCCCCCGCTGGTGCGGCTCCACCGCCGCCGCCCCGGGCACGTACACCGCGCAGCTGCGCGCCCACGGCGGCGAGACCGAGGTCTTCGCCGAGCTGGTGGAGGGCGAACTGCGCGTCCGCTTCGCCGAGCCGGTCCGCGGCGTGGCCCCCGGCCAGGCGATCGTCCTCTACGACGGCACCCGCGTGGTCGGCTCCGCCACGATCTCCGCGACCACCCGGGCCACCGCGGCCGTCTAGAGCCTCCGGGGCCCGCGGGTCAGGCCGGTCCGCGGGTCGGGCCGGCCCGCGGGTCAGGCCACCGTCAGGACGATCTTGCCGGTGGTCCGGCCCAGCTCGCCGATCTCGTGGGCCTTCGCGGCCTCGGCGAGGGGCAGCACCGTGTCGACGACCGGCCGCAGCTTCCCCTCCTCCACCAGGGCCGCGACGGCCCTGAGCCCCGCGTAGTCGGGCTCGACCAGGGTCCAGCCGGTGTGGAAGGCCTCTGCCTCCGCCGGGACCTCGTCGGGACCGTTGAGGGTGATCAGGTGGCCGCCGGGGCGCAGGACCTTCAGCGAGCGGGTCCCGTAGTCGCCGCCGATGGCGTCGATCACCACGTCGACCTCCGCCACCGCGTCCTCGAAGGCGGTGGTCCGGTAGTCGATCACCTCGTCGGCGCCCAGGGAGCGGACGAGCTCGTGCTTGGGGGCGCTCGCGGTGCCGATCACGTACGCCCCGAGCGCCTTGGCGATCTGGACGGCGAAGTGCCCCACGCCGCCCGCCGCCGCGTGCACCAGGACCCGCTGCCCCGGCCGCAGGCCGGCGGTGTCGGTCAGCGCCTGCCAGGCCGTGAGCGCGGCCAGCGGGAGCGCGGCCGCCTGGACGTGGTCGATCGAGGCGGGCTTGCGGCTGAAGTGCCGGGCCGGGGCCGTCACGTACTCGGCGTAGGCGCCCGCCTGGTACGGGAAGCGGGGCATGCCGAAGACCTCGTCGCCCGGCTGGAACAGGGTCACGCCCAGGCCGACGGCCTCCACCGTGCCGGAGACGTCCCAGCCGACGGCCGGGACGGGCCCCCAGGGGATGAGGGCGCCGGAGGCCCGGGTCTTCCAGTCCACCGGGTTCACCCCGGCCGCGTGGACCCGTACCAGGACCTCGCCCATGCCCGGCTCCGGCCGGTCCAGCTCGGTCTCGGTGAGTACCTCGGGTCCGCCCCACTGGCTGACGACGATGGCGCGCATGAATGTCTCCCTGATCCGCAGTGACCTGCCGGTTTCCCCGGCCGATGGCACCAGCTTGGCCCGGCGCCGACCCGCGTGGTGATGGCCGTATGGCCACCCTGTGACAGAATCTGGCCATGCACCGTGTAGCCGTACTCGCCCTGGAGGGCGTCGCCCCGTTCGAGCTCGGCATGCCCTCGCGGGTCTTCGGGAACGCCCGCGGCCCGGGCGGGAGCTTCCTGTACGAGGTCACCGTCTGCACCCCGGACGGCCGGCCCGTGCAGAGCGACGCCGGGTTCAGCATCGGTGTCAGCGCCGGGCCGGAGGCCCTGGAGGCGGCCGACACCGTGATCATCCCGCCCACCCACTGCCTGCCCGGGCTGGTGCGCGGCGAGCCGCTGCCGCCGGCCCTCGCCGAGGCCCTCGCCCGGATCCGCCCCGGCACGCGCATCGTGTCGATCTGCACCGGCTCCGAGGTGCTCGCCGCCGCCGGGCTGCTCGACGGGCGGCCCGCCACCACCCACTGGGTCCACGCGCCGGAGTTCCGGCGGGCCTTCCCGAGGGTCGAGCTCGACGAGGACGTGCTCTTCGTGGACGACGGCGACATCCTGACCTCGGCCGGGGTGGCCGCCGGCATCGACCTCCTGCTCCACCTCGTCCGCGCCGACCACGGCAGCGCCGTCGCCAACCTCACCGCGCGGCTGTGCGTGGTCCCGCCGTGGCGCGACGGAGGGCAGGCCCAGTACATCGTGCGACCCGTCCCCGACCCCACGATCGCCACCACCACCGCCACCCGGGCCTGGGCCCTGGAGCGCCTCACCGAGCCGATCACCCTCGCCGAGCTGGCCGCCCACGCCCGGATGAGCCTGCGCACCTTCACCCGCCGCTTCCGCGACGAGGTCGGCATGACCCCCGTGCAGTGGCTCACCGGCCAACGCCTGGAACTGGCACGCCACTTGCTGGAGTCCAGCGACCTCCCCGTCGACCTGGTCGCCCACCGCTCCGGCTTCGGCTCCGCGAACTCGCTGCGCCAGCACATGCGTTCTGCGCTGGGCATCTCCCCGATCGCCTACCGGCGCACCTTCCAGCCCAACTCCTCTGCTGTTGCACACCATTGATGCACCGTCAGGACATCGGCATACTGCGTGGCCCTGCACTCTTCTTCTCAGGGGGAACCACGTGCGCAACCACCACGCCAGGGCGAGGGCGGCCGCGATCGCGGCCGCCGCAGCCCTCGCGCTCGCGGCGGGGCTGACCACCCCGGCCGCTGCGGCGCCCGGCACCGACTTGTCAGGAACGCGGTCCGAGACCGCCCCGTCAGCGACGCGGTCCGCGACCACCCGCGTCACCCTCGTCACCGGCGACCGCGTCGTCCTCGCCGCCGACGGCAGACCCGTCTCCCTCGAACGCGCCGCCGGCCGCGCCCGCATACCGTTCTCGGTGCACACCGAGAACGGACGCACCAGCGTCGTTCCGTACGACGCCCAGCCGCTGCTCCGCGCCGGGAAGCTCGACCCGCGGCTGTTCGACGTCACCGAGCTGAGCCGCCCCGAGTACCGGACCGGCCCCTCCGCCCGCCTCCAGCTGATCATCGGCTACGAGGGCCCCGCCACCGCCGCCCGGTCCGCGCTGCGGGCCGCCGGCGGAGTCGAGGTCACCCGCTCCTACCCCACCCTCGACGCCGAGGCCGTCAGCGCGGCCCCCGGGGAGGCCGCGGCCCTCTGGGAGGCGCTCACCGACCCCCTCGCCGACCCCGGGCGGGCCGCCGTCGGCCGTTCCGCGGCCCCGGGCATCGCCGCGGTCTGGCTCGACGCCGTCCACACCGCCACCCTGGACCGGAGCACCCGGCAGATCGGCGCGGACAAGGCCTGGGCCGCCGGGTACGACGGCACCGGCGTGAAGATCGCCGTGCTCGACACCGGCATCGACTCCACCCACGCCGACCTCGCCGGCCAGGTCGTCGCCGAACAGAACTTCTCCGCCTCCGCGGACACCGTGGACCGGGCCGGGCACGGCACCCACGTCGCCTCCATCGCCGCCGGTACGGGCGCCCGCTCGGGAGGAACCTTCAAGGGCGTCGCCCCCGGGGCGAAGCTCCTGAACGGCAAGGTCCTGGGCGACCGCGGCAGCGGCCGCACCTCCGGGATCCTCGCCGGCATGGAATGGGCGGTCGCCCAGGGCGCCGACATCGTCAACCTCAGCCTCGGCGGCCCCGACACCCCGCAGACCGACCCGCTCGAAGCGGCCGTCGACCGGCTCAGCGCCACCGGTGTCCTGTTCACCGTGTCGGCGGGCAACTCCGGCCGCCGCGGCCCCGGTTCCGTCAACTCCCCGGGCGGTGCCGACGCGGCGCTCACCGTGGGCGCCGTCGACGACACCGAGGTCCTCGCCCCCTTCTCCTCGACCGGCCCGCGCCCCGTCGACGGCGCGGTCAAGCCGGACGTCACCGCCCCCGGCGTCGACATCACCGCGGCCGCGGCCCCCGGCAGCCTCCTCGTCCGCGAGAACGGAGAGGGCCCGGCGGGCCACCTGACCCTCTCCGGCACCTCCATGGCGGCCCCGCACGCCGCGGGGGCCGCCGCCCTGCTCAAGCAGCGCCACCCGCAGTGGAAGGGCGCCGAGCTCAAGGGGGCACTGACCGGCTCCGCCGAGGGCGGCGCGTACACCCCGTACCAGCAGGGCACCGGGCGGATCGCCGTCGGCGCCGCGCTGGGCCAGAGCGTGGTCGCCCAGGAGCCGTCGCTGGCCTTCGGGACCCAGCGCTGGCCGCACGGCGACGACACCCCGCAGACCCGCACGATCACCTACCGCAACCTCGCCGCCGCCCCCGTCACCCTCGACCTCGCCGTCACCGCCTCCGGCCCCGACGGCAAGCCCGCGCCCGAGGGCTTCTTCACCCTCGGCGACCGGCGGCTGACCGTCCCGGCGGGCGGCACCGCGCAGACCTCGCTGACCGTGGACACCCGCCTCGGCGGCACGGCCGACGGCATCTACAGCGCGTACACGACGGCCCGCGCCGAGGGGCAGAGCGTGCGCACCGGAGCCGTCGTCGAACGCGAGGTCGAGTCCTACGATCTGACGCTGCGCCACACCGGCCGCGACGGCCTGCCGGCCGCCGGCCACTCCACCACCGTCCAGGGCGTCCGGGGCGGCGCGCCGGCCCGCCGCTTCGACGCGTACGACCCCTCCGGCACCGCCACCCTGCGCGTCCCCAAGGGCGGTTACCTGCTCGACAGCGTGATCACGGCCGACCCGCTCGACGCCACCCTGGGGGCCGACTGGATCGCCCAGCCGCGCCTCGACGTCACCGCCGACACCACGGTCGACCTCGACGCCCGCACCACCCGGCCGGTGGACATCACGGTGCCCTCGAAGACGGCGACGGCCGGGTTCGTGGCGCCCTCCTACACGCTGCGCGAGGCGGGAGCCGAGTACGCCTTCGGCTTCTGGCTCGAATCGCTCACCGGCTTCCGCAGCCGCCAGCTCGGCCCGGCCCCCGCCGCCGGCACCCTCGGCCAGCAGTGGGACGTGCACTGGACGGACGGCCCGGACGCCGAGTACCACGCCGTCCTGGGCGGCCCCGTGGCCGAGCTCGCCACCGGCTACACCCGCCACCTGAAGCCCCGGGACCTGGCGACCCTCAAGGTGGGCATGGGTGCCTCCGCCCCCGGCAAGGACGGCCTGCTGACGGCCGCCGGCAACCTCCCCGGCAGCCTGGGCTCCACCACCACCTCGGTCCCGCGGCCCCTGCCCACCACGACCTCGGTGTACGTGACCACCGGCGACGGCGTGACCTGGGACCTCACCTTCACCCAGATCTCCGGCCGCGAGGGCGAGGGCCTGCCGGTGGAGGAGGCGGCGTACGCGGCGCAGAGCGGCCGCACGTTCACCGGCGGCCGGACCTACCACGAGCGCTTCGCCGCCCCGGTCCTCGCCCCGCGCGTGGACGCCGACCACGGGATCGTGCGCGACGGCGCCACCATCAGCGGCACCGTGCCGCTGCTGGCGGACGGCGCGAACCACGCGGGCGGCTTCCACGAGGCCACCGGCAGCACCGTCCTGCGCCGGGACGGGGCGGAAGCGGGCCGCAGCGACGCCCCGCTCGACCGGAGCGACCCGTTCACGGTCCCGGCGGGCGACGCGGCGTACGAGCTGACCACCACCACGCGCCTGCGCCCCGGGCTCTCCGGCACCTCCACGGAGGTCGCGGCGACCTGGTGGTTCCGCTCGAAGGAGACGGCCGGACCGACGGCCCTGCCGGTCTCGGTGGTCCGCTTCGGCGCCCGTACGGGGCTCGACGGCACCCTGCCCGCCGGCCGCACCGCCACCTTCCCGGTGACCGTGCAGGGACCGGCCGCCGCGCACCCGCGGTCCCTGCGGGCCGAGGTCTCCTACGACGAGGGCCGCACCTGGCGGCCGCTGCGGATCCGGGACGGCGAGGTCTCCGTGCGCACCCCGGCCGCGGGCGGCACCGTCTCCCTGCGCGGCACCGTCACCGACCGCTCGGGCAACAGGGCGGAGGTGACCGTCCTGCGGGCCTACCTCGCGGGCTGACTCCCGGCCGACCCCACCGCCGATGACCCCGGAAGTAATCGCTTCCGGGGCCACCGGCGGGCAGGATCGGACCAACAAGCCGATCCCGCAGGGAAGTAGAGGCCCGAGATGACCGCCTACGCCATCGCCCACATACGCCCCGAGAGCATGAACGAGGACGTCCTGCGCTACATCGAGGAGATCCAGGCCACCATGGACCCCTTCCAGGGCCGCTTCCTCGTCCACGGCAGGGAGGTCGAGGTCAAGGAGGGCAGCTGGCCGGGGACGGTCGTCATGATCGGCTTCCCGGACCTGGAGGGCGCCCGCGCCTGGTACGCCTCGCCCGCCTACCAGGCCCTGATCCCGCTCCGCGCGGACCACATCGCGGGCGACATCATCCTGGTCGACGGCGTCCCCGCGGACTACGACGCCTCGAAGACGGCAGCCGCCCTCCGCGAAGCGGCAGGCCTCTGACGATGGCGAACCGCGCCACCTTCCTCGTCGACCGCCGGCGCTACCGGTCCTCCTTCGGCGCGGTCGGCCTGGACCTCGACCTCCTCGCCGGGCCGCGGGCGTTCGTGCCGTTCGCCGAGGACCACACGGAAGCGGACGGCTCCTCCTGGTACGACGACGACATGTGCGAGGCCGGTGCGCTCGTCGACACGGAAGCGAAGGTCCTGCTGCTGTTCGCCTGGGAAGGCGTCTTCGCCTCCACGCGCACCCGGGCGGCGGCCTTCGAACTGCTGCGGCACGCCTGGCCGGGCTGGCGGGTGCGATGGCTCTACGACGGCCAGCGCGGCCTGCGCGCGTACGTCGGCGCGGAGCCCTGCCGGTATCCGGGCCGGGTGGACATCAGCCCGGTGGTGGAGCCGGGTGATCCGGACCTCGCCGAGCCCGACCCGTCGGTGCTGGTCGTCACGGTGGGCGGGCGCTGCCACGTGCTGGGGATGGTCGGCGACCACCCCGTGGACGAGGGCCCGGCCCTGCTGGAGCGGCTGGCGGGCGAGCCGGCGCACGCGGGGTACGCGGGTGCCTGCGAGGGCGGGGTCCACGTGGATCCGCGGCTGCGGCGCGTGGGGTGGTGGCACACCACCCGGCAGCCGGGACTGGCGGAGGTGGGCGAGCTGTGGCCGGGGTGGACCGTGGAGTTCTGGGAGGACCGCTGGGCGGAGCACGTGCGGCGGGCTCCGGTGCTGGACGTGCGGGAGCCGGACCGGGTGGCGGCCCTGGCGGAGGTCCGCGACGCAGCGCTGGCCCGCTGGGCCGGAGCCCGCCGCGACGTCCGCGCGGCGGTCCGCGACGCCGCCCCCCGGGCCCTGATCGGCGGGGGCCTGGCCCCGGCGCTCGCGGCCGGCTCTGCGGCAGAGGCCCGCGAGGTGATCATCGGGGCGCACGCCGCGACCCTTTGACCTTTCGCCCCGGCCCGGTGGCCCGCCTTTGCCCCCGTCCCCCGACCGCATCCGTGGCCGGGGGGCCGGAGGGCCGGGGAGGGGTGCGAGCATGGGCGGCATGGCTACTCACCTCATCACCGGCGCCGGCTCGGGCATCGGTGCCGCCGTCGCGGACCGCCTGCACGCCCGCGGCGATGACCTCGTCCTCCTCGCCCGCGACGCCGCCCGCGCCCGGCAGCTCACCGACCGCTACCCGGGATCGAGCGCGCTCGTCGGAGACCTCGCCGACCCCGACCGGCTGTCGTGGGCCTTCTCCAAGCAGGCGATCCCCGAGCGGATCGACTCGCTGCTCCACATCGCCGGCATCGTGGACCTCGGCCCGGTGGGGGAGCTGCGCCCCAAGACCTGGCACCAGCAGCTCAACGTCAACCTGATCGCCCCCGCCGAGGTGACCCGGCTGCTGCTGCCGACCCTGCGCGCCTCGCACGCCACCGTCGTCTTCGTGAACTCCGGCGCCGGGCTCGCCGCCCACGCCGACTGGAGCGCGTACGCCGCCTCCAAGCACGGGCTGAAGGCGCTGGCCGACTCGCTCCGCGCGGAGGAGAAGGAGAACGGCATCCGCGTCACCTCCGTCTACCCCGGCCGCACCGCCACCCCCATGCAGGCCAAGGTCCGCTCCCAGGAGGGCGAGTCCTACGACGCCGCCGACTGGATCGACCCCGAGTCCGTGGCGACCACCATCGTGATGGCCGTCGACCTGCCCCGCGACGCCGTGGTCAGCGACCTCACCGTCAGGCCCGGCCGATGAGCACGAGCCCCGCCGGCGGGGCCACCGGAGTCGGCTCGCTCCCCGGTGGCGACGCCCGGGAGGCCGCCAAGACCGCCACCGGCTCCTTCGAGGAGTTCCCGTACCTCCCCGAGCTGCCCGCACGGGGGCCGGGCGCGGACATGATCGGCCGTTCCCTCGGGCTGCTCGTGGACATGTACGCGCACGTCGAGCCCAGCGGCTGGCGGATCAGCGACCGCCCCGGCCGCGACAGCAAGCGGGCCCGCTCCTGGCTCGGCGAGGACCTCGACGCCCTGGAGGAGTTCACCCAGGGGTACCGGGGCCGGCTCAAGGTCCAGGCCGTCGGTCCGTGGACCCTGGCCTCCGCCCTGGAAATGCACGGCGGCGAGGCCCTCCTCCAGGACCCGGGCGCCTGCCGGGACCTGGCCGGGTCCCTCGCGGAAGGCGTGCGCGAGCACCTGGCCGACGTACGCAAGCGGATCCCCGGCGCCGAGATCGTCCTCCAGTACGACGAGCCCTCGCTCACCGCGGTCCTGCTCGGCCGGGTCCGCTCCGCCAGCGGCTACCGCACGTACCGCGCCGTCGACCGGCAGGTCGTCGAGGGGACGCTCCGCGAGCTGTTCGCCGTCCACGACGGGGAGGTGATCGTCCACTCCTGCGCCCCCGAGGTGCCCTTCGGGCTGCTGCGGCGCGCCGGGGTCTCGGGCGTGTCGTTCGATTTCTCGCTGCTCACCGAGCGCGAGGATGACGCCATCGGGGAAGCCGTCGAAGCCGGTACGAAACTCTTCGCCGGAGTGGTGCCGGGGACCGACGGCCCGTTGTCGGACCCGGGCGGTAGCGTCATGGGTGTCAGGAAGCTCTGGCGCAGGCTGGGGCTGTCCCCGGGGACTCTGGCGGAGTCCGTGGTGGTCACCCCGGCGTGCGGTCTGGCGGGCGCTTCGCCCGCCTACGCACGGGCGGTTCAGGCGCACTGCGTCAGGGCGGCGAGGTCGCTCGCCGACAACCCTGAGTGATGGATCGAGACGGGTCACGGGAGGACACGGCATGGCAGCCGAACAGAAGCAGGGCAGCGAATCGACCGTACCGGCGGCGGTGCGCGAGCAGCACGCGCTGATCGCCGAGCAGGTCGAGGAGCACCGCTTCCGGTACTACGTGAACGACCAGCCGGTCGTCAGCGACGCCGAGTTCGACCAGCTGCTGCGCTCGCTGGAGGCCCTGGAGGAGCAGCACCCGGAGCTGCGCACGCCCGATTCGCCCACCCAGAAGGTGGCCGGGGCGTACGAGACGGACTTCGCCTCCGTCGAGCACCGCGAGCGGATGCTCTCCCTGGACAACGCCTTCGACGACGAGGAACTGGCGGCCTGGGCCGAGCGCGTGGCCCGGGACGCGGGCACCTCCGACTACCACTACCTCTGCGAGCTGAAGGTGGACGGCCTCGCCGTCAACCTCACCTACGAGAACGGCCGCCTGACCCGCGCCGCCACCCGCGGCGACGGCCGCACGGGCGAGGACATCACGCCCAACGTCCGCACCATCGCCGACGTCCCGGACCGGCTGAAGGGCGACCGGATCCCCGCCCTGGTCGAGATCCGCGGCGAGGTCTACTTCCCGATGGAGAAGTTCGAGGAGCTCAACGCCCGGCTCGTCGAGGCCGAGGGCAAGCCCTTCGCCAACCCGCGCAACGCGGCGGCCGGTTCGCTGCGCCAGAAGGACCCGAAGGTCACCGCCAGCCGCCCGCTGCACATGGTCGTGCACGGCATCGGCGCCCGGGAGGGCTTCGAGATCGAGAACCAGTCGCAGGCCTACGCGCTGCTGCACGAGTGGGGCCTGCCCACCGCCCAGCACAACAAGGTGGTCTCCACGCTCGCCGAGGTCCGGGAGTTCGTCGCGTACTTCGGCGAGAACCGCCACTCGGTGGAGCACGAGATCGACGGGGTCGTCGTCAAGCTCGACGAGATCGCCCTCCAGGGCCGCCTCGGCTCCACCGCGCGCGCCCCGCGCTGGGCCATCGCGTGGAAGTACGCCCCCGAGGAGGTCAACTCCAAGCTGATCGACATCAAGGTCGGCGTGGGCCGCACCGGGCGCGTGACCCCGTACGCCCAGGTGGAGCCGGTCACGGTGGCGGGCTCCGAGGTGGAGTTCGCGACCCTGCACAACCAGGAGGTCGTCAAGGCCAAGGGCGTGCTCATCGGGGACACCGTCGTCCTGCGCAAGGCCGGCGACGTCATCCCCGAGATCCTCGGGCCGGTGGTGGACCTGCGCGACGGCAGCGAGCGGGAGTTCGTCATGCCGGCAGAGTGCCCCGCGTGCGGGACGGCGCTGCGCCCCATGAAGGAGGGGGACATCGACGTCCGGTGCCCCAACGCCCAGTCCTGCCCGGCCCAGTTGCGCGAGCGGATCTTCTACCTGGCCGGCCGCCAGAGCCTGGACATCGAGAACTTCGGCATGGTCGCGGCGGCCGCCCTGACCGGGCCGCTGGAGCCGGCCGTCCCCCCGCTCCTCGACGAGGGCGACCTCTTCGACCTGACCATCGAGCAGCTGCTGCCGATCAAGGCCTACGTCCTCGACCCGGACAGCGGGCTGCCCAAGCGGGACCCGAAGACGGGCGAGGAGAAGATCGTCACGGTCTTCGCCAACCAGAAGGGCGAGCCGAAGAAGAACGCCCTGTCGATGCTGGAGAACATCGCGGCGGCCAGGAGCCGTCCGCTCGCCCGCGTCATCAACGGCCTGTCGATCCGCCACGTCGGCCCGGTCGCGGCCGAGGCCCTCGCCCGCCAGTTCCGGTCGATCGACGCGATCCGCAGCGCGACCGAGGAGGAACTGACGGCGGCGGAGGGCGTCGGCGCCATCATCGCCGCCTCCCTCAAGGAGTGGTTCGCCGAGCCCTGGCACGAGGAGATCCTGCGCAAGTGGGCCGCGGCCGGCGTCCGGATGGAGGAGGAAGGTTCCGGCGAGGAGGAGGGACCGCGCCCCCTGGAGGGGCTCACCGTCGTCGTCACCGGAACTTTGCAGAGCCACACGCGGGACGGCGCGAAGGAGGCCCTGCAGAGCCGCGGCGCCAAGGTCACCGGGTCCGTCTCGAAGAAGACCTCCTTCGTCGTGGTCGGCGACAACCCCGGCTCGAAGTACGACAAGGCAGTGCAGTTGAAGCTCTCCATCCTCGACGACGCCGGATTCGCGGTCCTGCTGGAAGAGGGCCCCGACGCGGCGCGCGAGGCCGCGCTCCCGCTGGACGGCGCCGCCGAAGCGGAGTAGCGAAGGCGAACGGATGCGTGGCGTGCGGCCGTACGAGCGGGCGCGCGCCGGGCGCGGCCGGCGGTGGCATCCGCCGGCCCGCGGCCGGTACCCGGCCCGTCCGAGGCCGGTACAAGGCTGGTGGCGGGCCCGCGGCCTGTCGGATCATCGGACGGGCGGTCGGGGGGTCCTGGTCCAAACTCACCCGTTCGGCGGATACCGTACTGATGAGGATGGCTGGGTCGTATTCGGGCAACCGCCGCCGACCGCTGCCCCTGGACGCCTCCCGCGTCCTACTGTTGAGGGGTGCGCCTGTCGTGCACGGCTGCTTGGCGCGCTTCCAGCCGTGATGGCATGACATCGGGGCCATCGCGTGGCATCGGCATCGCCGGCTGTGAGAGGGACGGGCATGAAACCCACCGAAAGCGCCGACCCGTCACGAGATTTCGGCGGGGAGTTCCCGTCCATGCGGACGGGCCGGCTCGGTGTCCTGGGTACCAGGGCACCGCAAACGCGACCGCTCGACACCGGAGCGGGCACGGGCCGGGCGGGCCGGAACACGGCGCTGCCCCTCGCCGTCGTGGGTCTCGCCGCCGTCGTCCTCGGCGCCGGCGTCATCACCGCACTGACCAGCCGTCACGCCCTGTTCCCCGGCGGCCCGGTCGGCTGGGCGCTCGCCCTGCTCACCGGCATCATCGTCGGCCACCTCGTCGCCCTCGGCCGCGACCGCTGGTGGGGCGGCACCGGATCCGGCGCGGCCCTCACCCTCGGCGTCCTCATCCTCTACGGATGGGTCCCCGCCGGCCTGGTCTCCCTCGCCGTGGTCTCCCTCGTCGGTGCCGCCCGCAGGCACCGCTGGCGCCAGGGCCTGCTGCACGGAGCCACCGACATCCTCGGCATCGGCGCGGGCGCCCTCGTCCTCGCCGCCTTCGGCGAGTCGCCCTCCGTCGAGGCCCCCTGGCGGCCCACCGGCTGGGGGATCGACGCGGTCCCCGAAGTCATCCTCGTCGCCCTCGCCTACCTCCTCGTCACCCGCATCCTGCTGTGGCTCGCCCTCGCCCCCAGCGGCGGGGGACTGCCCACCGTCGCCCGCACCGCACTGCTGCGCCAGGCCCTGGTCGCCGTCGCCCTCCTCGGCATCGCCCCGCTGATCTGCGTGGTCGCCGAATCGCAGCCGGTGCTGCTGCCGCTGTTCGCCGTACCGCTGATCGCCCTGGACTCCACGCTGTGGATCGCCCGCGCCCGCGCCGAGGAGCAGCTGAAGGACCCGCTCACCGGCCTGCCGAACCGGCAGTGGCTGCTGGAGCGCGCCTGGAGCGCGCTCGACCAGGCCGAACGCTCCGGCACCCGCGCGGCGCTCGTCCTGATCGACCTGGACCGCTTCCGCGCGGTCAACGACACCCTCGGCCACCTCGCCGGCGACCGCCTGCTCCTGCAGATCGCCGACCGGCTGCGCCAGGCCCTGCCCCCGGACGCCGAGGCGGCCCGGCTCGGCGGCGACGAGTTCGCCGTCCTCCTCCCCGTCGCCGACTCCACCACCAGCGCCCAGCGGATCGCCCGCAACCTGGTCGCCGAACTCAGCTCCCCCCTCGACCTCGACGGGCTGACCCTCGTCCTGGAGGCCAGCGCCGGCCTCGCCGTCTTCCCCGACCACGCGCTGGACGCGGAGGGACTGCTGCGCCGCGCCGACGTCGCCATGTACCAGGCGAAGCGGGACCGGACCGGGGTCGAGGTCTACGAGTCCAAGCGCGACAGCAACACCCCCGACCGGCTCGGCCTCCTCGGCGACCTGCGCCGGGCGCTGGACGCGGGCGAGGTGGAACTGCACTACCAGCCCAAGGTCCGGTTCGACGGCAAGGTGGCCGGGCTGGAAGCACTCGTGCGCTGGGTGCACCCCGAGCGCGGGCGGGTCCCCCCGGACGAGTTCATCGCGATCGCGGAGACCTCCGGCCTCATGCCGCACCTGACCGAGTACGTACTGGAGACCGCGCTCGCGCAGGTCGCCCGGTGGCGGGCCCAGGGCCTCAAGGTCCCGGTCGCCGTCAACGTCTCGCCGCGCGACGTCCACACCCCCGGCTTCGCGGGCGCCGTGGCCGCGCGCCTCGCCCGGCACGGGGTTCCGGCCAGCGGGCTCCAGCTGGAGATAACGGAACACGTCCTGCTGGAGGACCCGCAGCGGGCCGCCGACACCATGGCCGGGCTCACCGGACACGGCGTGAAGATGTCCCTGGACGACTTCGGCACCGGCTACTCCTCCCTCGTCCACCTGCGGCGGCTGCCGGTCAGCGAGCTGAAGATCGACCGCTCGTTCGTGGCCCGGCTCGCGGTGGACGCGCAGGACGCGGAGATCGTCCGCTGCACCGTGGACCTCGCCCACTCCCTCGGCCTGCTGGTCGTGGCGGAGGGCGTCGAGGACGACGAGACCTGGGAGCGCCTGCGCGACCTGGGCTGCGACGCCGTCCAGGGCTGGCTGGTCGCCGCCGCGATGCCTCCGCAGGAGGCGACGGCCTGGCTGCTGGCCCGCGGCGAGCGCGGCTGGCGCCGGCCGGCGGACATCACGGCGGAGCTCGCGGCGGAGGCGGCGTCCGCGGCGGCCGCGCAGCCGCAGTGAGGTATGTGGAGGCCCCGGCGGTGCACCGGCCCCGGCCGGGGGATCCGCCGTCGGTCTTCCTCGCGGGCGGGATCACGCACTGTCCGCCCTGGCAGTCGGCGGCTGCCGTGGCGCTGGCCGACTTCGTCGTGCTCAACCCGCGGCGGACGGACTTCGACGTCGCCGATCCGTCGCAGACGGACGTCCAGATCGCCTGGGAGTACCGGCACCTGCTGCTGGCCGATCTGACGCTGTTCTGGTTCCCGGCATGCGATGCGTCCCTGACAGTCCAGCCCATCACCCTGTACGAACTCGGCGCCGCCGCGGCCACCCCCGACCGCCGCCTGGTCGTGGGCGCCGACCCGGGCTACCCGCGGCGCGCGGACGTGGTCACGCAGCTGGGCCTGTCCCGCCCGGACCTCCAGGTCCACCGGACCCTGCCCGAAACGGTGTCCGCGGCCCGCGCCGAGCTCATCGGCCCAGCCTGACCCCAGCCCTGCGGGGCGGTGTCCCCTACCCGCCCTTCCACCGTTCCCCGGGCTCCGCCCGGACCCCGTACGTGCGCTCCGCGCCCGTGCCCTCAAACGCCGGGCGGGCTGGATGGATCCAGCCCCGCCGGCGTTTGAGGCGCGGGGTCTGGGGCG
>NZ_JANAVF010000053.1 GCF_024213195.1 Streptomyces sp. TBY4
TCGGTCTTCGCGAGCAGGACCCGGCAATCGGCGACCGCATCATGGGGCCCGCCGAGCCGCTGATTGCGGTAAGTACCCCGCTTGACGGACCACAATCCCTTCCACACCGCGTACGGAACCATCGCGTCCTCCCACCGGCAGCGGTCAAGCCACCGCCCGGCCGCGGCCGTAGTCCCGTGATGACGGACCAGCTCACGCTCCAAAACTCCGCGATCGAAGGGCATGTTGTAGGAGAGAACGGCCCGCCCGTGCAAGACGTCGGCGAGGGCGGGCAGCAGCCTGGCGAAGGGCGCGGCGGACGCGAGGTGCTGCGGAGTGATCCCGTGCACCGCGATCGCGGCCGGCTCGATGACTGCGCGCGGATCCACATACTCGTTGAGCAGCACCGTGCCGTCCCGGGCCACCGCGGCGATCTGCACCGCGAACGCGTCCTGAAGCCCCGTGGTCTCCACATCGAACGCGACCAGCGAGTCGTCATCGAGCAGGCGAAGGGCCCACCGCCCCACCTCCTCGCGCTCGCGCGGCCAGGAAGCCGGGCGCCGCAGCACCCTGACGGCGTCATCGAGCTCCCGGTGGGCCTCACGGGAACTCTGCACCCGCCACAACGGCCCGCTGCTGCTCGCCTCCGCGTTCACCGTGCCCAGATAGGCGCCGCCCTCGTACACCGCCCACGTCGGACGGTCGGTGTCG
>NZ_JANAVF010000054.1 GCF_024213195.1 Streptomyces sp. TBY4
GTGTAGCAGCCGCGACAGAACCGTCCGGGCAGTTGGCCCCAGGCGAAGCATCCGGTGCATGAGGCTGCGGGCTTGTCGGCCCGTATTCGTGCCACTTGGAGATCTTTCGTCAGGCTGGCGGCAGTGAGCGGCCGTCGCGGCGTTTGGGCACCACGGCAGACGGCGATGAGCCGACCGCAGCTTGTTGGTGCGTGTCCTGGCCGGGACGGCTGACCGTCTCCGGCTGGGGGATCAGCAGGTCTCCGATGTCGCAGCCCAGCACGACGCAGATGACGTCCAGGTCGTCGAGTTTGAGGGAGATCGGCTGGCCGGACCAGAGCCCGGACATCTTGCCCGCAGAGATCACCAGGCCGTGCTCGGCCAGGCTCCGTTGCAGGTCAGATGCCTTCCAGATGCCTTTGCTCGCCGCGGTCATCCGAAGATTCCACCTCATCGGACCAGTCCTCCCAGCCGCTGTGCGGCTCGCTCCTGCCCGGCGACCCAGGCGTCCTCGACCCGCGTGCGGTGCACGTGGATATATCGCATCGTTGTCGCGATCCAGGAATGGCCCAAGACCTCCTGGATCGCGATCAGGTCCATGCCGTTCAGGTAGAGCTCGGACGCGCAGAAGTGCCGCAGCACGTGCGGGGTCAGTTTCTCTGCCCAGCCCGGCAGATGGAGCATCGCCGCCTCGGCC
>NZ_JANAVF010000055.1 GCF_024213195.1 Streptomyces sp. TBY4
CACCGCTGGACCTGCTCCAGTGCGGTGTGCGTGAGTGCACGGGCCCGCTCCGGAACCGAACCCGACACCGCATCCGCGTTCACATGCCACAGGACGGGTTCTTCGGTGATGCCGGCGTTTCGGGTTTCGGGCAGGGCAGGCCACGCAAGGTGGTGAAGGGACGCGGACGCACTGGTCGTGTTCAGCTGCCGGGCCGTCGCGGCACGCATGTGCAGGGAGTCGGCGGTGAGTACGGGCCGGCCTGTGGGGTCGGTGATGTGGAGGGTGATGTCGCTGTAGTCGTCGCTCTGGAGGGTGAGGTGGACCCGCAGACTGGTGGCGCCCGTGGCGTGGATGGTCAGGCCGGACCATGCGAAGGGCAGCAGCGTCGCCTCGGATTCGCTGTCACGCTCAGGGTTGATGAGCATGGCGTGGAGTGAGGCGTCGAGGAGTGCGGGGTGGAGAGTGAAGCGGGCGGCGTCGGCGTGTGCCTGCTCGGGGAGTTCGACCTCGGCGTAGATGTGCCGGCCCTCGCGCCAGGCGGTCTTCAGGCCGGTGAACACCGGACCGTATCCGTAACCACGCCCCGCGAGATATGTATACGTCTCCTGCGGGGAGCTGGTGAGGGGGGTGGCGGTGGCCGGGGGCCAGATCGCGGGCCCGTCGGCCGGGGTGGT
>NZ_JANAVF010000008.1 GCF_024213195.1 Streptomyces sp. TBY4
ACGGAAGAAGCGTTCGATGGACAGGTGGTGGGAGAACGCTGCTCCTCCGCATACCCGCATGGCGTCGTCGGTGACGGCCAGGGCGGTGTCGTTGGCCAGTGCCTTGACCCCGAGGACGTAGAGCGGAGTCTGCTCGTCGGGGGCTGCGATGCTGGCCGCCGCGGCACGCAGGTAGGCGGTCGCGGCCTCCAGCTGCAGCGACATGCGGGCCAGGCGGGCGCGGATGGTGGGCAGCTCGGCGAGGGTCTGGCCGGTGTGCTGGAGGGTCGCTCCGCTGGTGTGCCGCACGGCGGCATCGAGTGCGGCACGGGCCAGACCCAGGGAGACGGCCGCGTTGCCCAGGTTGAACCAGGGCATGACCGTCTCGGTCATCAAGGTGAGTCCGCTGCCGGGCGCACCGAGGCGCAGACTGTCAGGGACTGTCATGTCGAACCGCATCGGTGAGGACGCGTTGCCGCGCAGGCCCAGCCCCTGGAAGGTCCCGGTGACGGCAACGCCCGGGGCGTCCGCCTCGATGGCGTACAGGTCGACGGTGCCCGCCTCGTCGGCGGAGAGCACGGACGTGACGTAGATCTGTGCGTGTCCGGCGGAGGTCACCCAGCTCTTGTCGGCGGTGAACCGCGCCTCGTGGCCGCCGTTGCGCTTCGCCTGGGAGATGGGCGCCCAGAAGTGCGAGCGGGAGCCGGGCTCGCTGAACGCCAAAGTGGCCAGTGCCTTGCCCGTGGCCAGGTCGCCCGGCAGGGCCGGCATCCCCGGTGGGGGTGCGGCGAGTACCGTCATGGCGCCGCTGACGTGCATCAGGTAGACCATGGCCGCCGATCCGCATGCGCCCGCCAGCTCGTCTGTGACCTGGGCGAACTCCTCAGGGCCGGCTCCCAGACCGCCCTCCCGCTCGGGCAATGTCAACCCCAGCAGGCCGGACGTGCCCAAAGCCGCTACCGCCTCCTTGGGGAACCGGCCCTCCGCGTCAACGGCGGGCGCGTGCTCCGCGGCGGCGGCCAGAACCGGCTGCAACAGGCTGTCGAGGTTCATGCGGGATCGTGCCTTCCCGTGACGGGAGTGGGGGCGGCCGGGCTGTCGGGTATGGGAGCAAGGCCGAGGGCGAGCAGGCCCACCGCGAACCCGAGCAGCAGGGCCACGGTGGAACCGTCGCCCCCGAGCAGGTTCGCACCGGTCCAGCCGATCTGCACCAGCTGCAGGACGGCAGCCGCCAGGAAACCCGCCCCGGCCAGGGCGATCAGCGAACGCACCCCTGAGAGACCCGCCGCCACGGCCGCCGCGGCCAGGAGCAGCAGCACCAGAGTCCCGGCATCACCCAGCGCGACGAGCCCCCAGGGCGGGCCGTCGGCGATGGCCAGGACGCTGCTCACCGCAGCGCCAATACCCAACCCGACGGCCGTCCGGCCGATCGCGGATCGTTGAGTCCGCATCGAAACACCCCTCTCTTTCAGGACGCCGCGAGCAGCAGCCGCGACAGCCTGCTGCCCCGCTGCCGCCATACGGGGCGCAGGGCGCCGTCCACGCCGTAGGCGCGTCCCGCTGCGGTGGCCAGCAGCGCCAGGTGCACGGCGTACATCAGGAAGTACGACCAGAACCACTCGTGCGGGGTGTTCAGCACGGAGAACAGGATGGCGGTCGTCTGGACCAGTCCGACCGCCGCCCAGAAGCGGGTGGCCAGGCCCACCAGCAGGAACGCGCCCAGGCAGGCCTCGATCGCGAAGGCGCCCCAGGCGAACACCGCGAAGTTCGGAATGATCACATGCTCGACCAGCCACGCCCACGGGGCGAAGACCTCGTTGTCGACCCCTTTCAGGGTCCAGGCGTACAGGTCCTGCGGGGGGTCGCTGTCGTTCCCAAAGTCCGGCGGGCGCTTCCAGGAAAGGTTCTGGATCCACAGCAGACCGACCACGACGCGGCACACGGCCAACAGCACCCGGGAGACGCGGGACGAGCTCAGCGGCTCCGGCTCCGGCTCGGGAGCCGAGGACCGATTGGTGACGGCCATGCCGAACGACCTCTGATCTTGTTCCAGGAACTCAGGGAGTCCTCTGCCGTACATCCATCGACTCACGTCGGTACCCGCTCGGCAAGCCGCAGGGGCTTGTGTCGTCCCGGCGTGCACACGGGCAGCAAGGCGCAGCATCGCCTAGCGTCCCCGGCATGCGTGTACTGGTCACCGGAGGCGCGGGATTCATCGGCTCACACATCGTGACCGCGCTCGCCGCGCGCGGCCATGAACCCGTCGTCCTCGACGCACTGCTTCCCACGGCGCATACGGCCGTCCCCACGGGGTCCATGGTCGTATACGGAGAGGGCCGCTACGACTGCGAATGCGACGACCAGCGCCGCGTACTCACCCCCGATCGTTGACCACCGCTGCCTGCTCCTAGGCCGCGGCTTCTGTCCGGGCGCCTTGGCTCGTGTCACCGGTACGCCCCGTTCACGTCGCGGCCAGACCGGCAGCGGGTCACGCTGGGATGGCTCGGGGATCAGACCAGGCCGACCGCGGATGAGGAGGGACCGGGATGCCGACCTTGCCCTGGATCGCCACGCCGGCCGCAGCCGGCACAACCGGGTCGCTTCCGGACGAGGTGCTGGTCCTGGGTTCGCGCCTGCTCCTGCGCCGTGCCCGGGACATTCCGCGCTTCATCGCCGCAGCCCAGGCCATTCGACGTCAGGTCATGGCGGCCGACGGGGCTCTCGGCCTGTCCCTGCGGGCCGAGCCGTTCGCCAAGACCTTCTGGACACTCTCGGCCTGGCGTGACCAGGAGGCGCTGGACTCGTTCGTGGAAGCCCTGCCGCACGAGCGGACCATGAGGGACTTCCACCTCCGGCTGCGCGATCCGGTGTTCGTCGCCTGGACTGTGCCCCGCAACGCTCTGCCGGTCGACTGGTCCGATGCCGTAAGCAGGATCGCCGGACACGCACCCCGATGATCCCGAACTTGCCAGAAAGCCCTGGATGTGTGGTTTGGGTGAGTACGGTGAGGGGGTGACCGACCCGGATGCGACGACGGTGGACGTCGTCTTGCCGTGCCTGGACGAAGCCCGCGCCCTGCCCTGGGTGCTGGAGCGCATCCCGCCCACCTGGCGCGCGATCGTCGTCGACAACGGCTCCAGCGACGGTTCCGGCGCGATCGCCTCCACGCACGGCGCCACGGTCGTCTACCAGCCGGAACGTGGCTTCGGCGCCGCCTGCCAGGCGGGGCTGCTCGCGGCGGAGGCCGAGTTCGTCTGCTTCTGCGACTGCGACGCCTCCCTGGACCCCGGGCTGCTGCCCGCCTTCGTACGGGAGGTGGCCGCCGGGACGACCGATCTGGTGCTGGGACGACGTCGGCCGCAGGGGCACGGCACCTGGCCCCTTCACGCCCGGGCCGGGAACCTGGCCCTGTCCCGGATGATGCGCAGGCGCACCGGACTGCGGCTGCACGACCTGGGGCCCATGCGCGCCGCCCGGCGTGAGCCGCTCCTCGGCCTCGGGCTCACCGACCGGCGCAGCGGCTACCCCCTCCAGATGGTCGTACGCGCGGCCGACGCGGGCTGGCGTGTCAGCGAAATCGACGTCCCCTACCTTCCGCGGACAGGGAGGTCGAAGGTCACCGGCACCTTGCGCGGTACCTGGCAGGCGGTGCACGACATGCGCGCGGTACTTGCGGAGCCACCGCTGACCGCCCCCGCATCCGGTGGGGCGGGTGCGCGGTGACCACGCTGCTCATCCTTGCCAAGGAACCGGTGCCCGGGCGGGTGAAGACCCGGCTCACTCCGCCGTACACGCCCCAGGAGGCGGCCCTCCTGGCCGAGGCCATGCTCACCGATTCCCTGCACGCCATGCTCGCGGCCCCCGTACAGCGGCGTCTGCTGGTCCTAGAAGGCGCGCCCGGCTCCTGGCTGCCGCCCGGCATCGATGTCGTGCCGCAGGGGCGGGGCCGGCTGGACGAACGGCTGGCCGCGGCCTTCGGACTCTGTACCGGTCCCGCCGTCCTGATCGGCATGGACACCCCGCACGTCACCCCCGCCATCCTCGCGCCCGCACTGGCCGAGGACGCCTGGCGGACCTGCGACGCCTGGTTCGGCCCGGCTGAGGACGGTGGTTTCTGGGCACTGGGACTCGCCGAACCCGATCCTGCGCTGCTACGCGGAGTGCCGATGGACGTATCCGACACGGGAACCCGGCAACGGCGGCGGCTGACCGAGGCCGGACTGACGGTGCGCGAACTGGAGGTGCTGCGCGATGTCGACACCGCAGCCGACGCGCTGGCGGTGGCCGCCGAGGCCCCGCACACCCGCTTCGCCTCCACCCTGGCCTCACTGACACAGGCCGGGCCGCGATGACCACCAACGTCACACCGCGACCACGCCCGGCAGGCGCCCCGGTACGCCGATGCGCCCCTATCGGCCCGACACGCACCCATGACCCGCCACGACGGTTCGATGCCGCCCGCCGGTCGTTGGAACGGTGCGCGCGTCACACACGCCGATCGAGAAGGACGCCAGCTGCGAACCCGTGATCAACCCGCCTGCCGTCCGCACCGGGACGCCCTGGTAGGCAGATCTCGCACATAGCACGGCAAGCCGTCATTCTTCTCTCACCTCCTCGGAGTTCCCGGTTCCGGGGTCGCCATGATCACTCCCATGCGCTGAGAATCCACGTGGACACCAACCAGTGTTCGTTGACAGCATCCGCACGTCTGTTCCCAACTTTCCAGGATTTTCTAGGAGTTGACAGCGTGCAGAGACCAAACGGGGTAGTCGGCCGGTCCCGTGGACCGGTACGAAAGGCCCTGCGTAGCGGGGGTGTGGCTGTTCCCCTTGCCCTGATTCTGCTGGCCCAGGCGGGCAGCGCGGCAGTCGCCGCTCCCACCGCCGGCGCTGCGGATTTACGCTCGGCCGGGCAGGGCAGTGCTGTGCGCAGTGTCCAGGACCGTGAGGAGACCGCTGCCCGTCTGACCGCGCAGGCGCAAGGGCGCCGGATCGAGGTCGTGGAGGCGCGCACGGAGAGCACCTCCGTGTGGGCGAATCCCGACGGGACGATGTCGGTGGAGTCCTTCGCCGCACCTGTCCGCTACCGCGAGAACGGCACCTGGGTGCCGGTGGATGTCTCTCTCGTGAAGGACTCCGATGGTTCGGTGCGGTCGAAGGCGCACCCCCGTGGTCTGAAGCTGGCCGGGCGCACCGGTCCGGCGGGCGGTGACCTGGTCACGCTCGGCAGTGGCGACCAGGCAGTCGCCTTGGGCTGGCAGGGCTCTCTGCCCGATCCGGTTCTGGAGGGCTCGAAGGCCACGTACCCCGACGTGAGCGCCGGCACCGATCTGGTGGTCGAGGCGACCCGGACCGGGTTCGAGCAGTACCTGGTGGTCAAGGACCGTTGGGCGGCCGGGCAGGCCGCTTCGTTCACGCTGCCGGTGCGGGCCAAGGGCCTCAAGGTCGGCCAGGGCGCGGATGAGACGGTCACCTTCACCGATGCCAAGACGGGGAAGACGGTCGGCCAGTTGCCGACGCCCTTCATGTGGGACGGCTCCCGCGACAAGTCCGGCCGTGAGGGCGCCAAGCGTGCCCCTGTCGACCTCGACGTCGTACCCCGGGGGGAGGAGTTCGACCTCAAGGTCACCGCGGACAAGGGCTTCCTGGCCGCCGCGGATACCCAGTTCCCGGTCACCATCGACCCCGCGGTGTACTTCGGCACCAACTTCGACACCTTCGTCCGCAACGGCGACACCGCCGATTTCTCCGGCGGCATCGGGCTGAGCGTCGGCCGGGAGTGGCAGCGCACCGAGGCCCGCTCCTTCATCAACTTCCCCCGGCACTCCTCGGTGACCGGGCAGGACATCCTCAACGCCGAGCTGAATCTGTTCGCGACGTGGTCGGACTCCTGCGAGCCCCGCTCGTGGGAGATCTGGGACACCGGTACCGCCTCGGCGGCGACCCGCTGGAGCACCCAGCCTGCCTGGCGCTCCAAGGTGACGGCCTCCACGCAGACGCACGGGCACGGCGACTGCGGGCCGCGCTGGCTGTCGGAGGACATCACCCCGCTGGTCAAGCAGTGGTCCCAGACCAGCCGGACCGTGGACACCATCGGGCTGCGGGCCACCGACGAAGCCGACTACAAGTCCTACAAGATCTTCGCTTCCGCCGACGCGCCGGCGAACGCGCCCTCGATCCTGGTGACGTACGAGGCTCCGGCCGACCCGGTCAAGGACCACGTCGTCTACTGGAACGACGTCCTGCAGGAGACCTACCGCCAGGTCGGAGGCGCGCCGGGCCCGCTGGCCCGAGCGGGCGCCATGATGCACGGCGCCGTCTACGACGCGGCCAACTCCGCGCGCTGCGCCGAGGGCGCCACCAAGTGCCTGGGTGACCCCTACCTGGTCAAGGCGAGCGCGGCCACCAGCGCTGTGCCGGATGTGAACAGTGCCATCGACCACGCTGCCTTCGAGGTTTTGAAGTCGCTCTACCCGCAGTACAACTTCGACGACGAGATCGCCGCGGCGCGCTCCACCATTCCGGCTGCCGTCACCGCCGAGCAGCGCGCGGCGGGCACCGATGTCGGTCAGAAGGCCGCCGCCGCGATGATCGCGAACCGGCAGAACGACGGCTCGGCCGCGGCCGCCCCGTACACGGGCAGCACAGTTGCCGGGAACTGGCGTCCGACCGGAACCGGGAACGGCGCCACCCCGGAATGGGGCAAGGTCAAACCCTTCGGCATGGCCTCCAGCGCGCAGTTCCGCCCGGCCGGCCCCGCCGGTCACACCGTGATGGACACCCTGCTCAAGAGCCAGCCCTACACGGACCAGTTCAATGACGTGAAGAGCCTGGGCGGAGCGACCTCCACCACCCGTACGGCCGACCAGACCAAGGCCGCGCTGTTCTGGGCCAACGACCTGGACCTGACCTACAAGCCCCCGGGCCAGCTCTTCGAGCACACCCAGATCCTCTCCCGCCAAAACGGCCTGACCGTCGCGGGCAACGCCAAGCTGTTCGCCCTCACCGCGTTCGCCATGGCCGACGCCGCGGTCACCGCCTGGGACGCGAAGTACCAGACCGACATCGACCTGTGGCGACCCGAGAGCGCCATCCGCGTGGACGGCGACGGCAACCCGAACACAACCGGCGACGCGAACTGGCAGCCACTCTCCCAGGACCGCAACGGCAACCACTTCAGCCCTGCCTTCCCTGCGTACATCTCCGGCCACGCCACCTTCGGCGGCGCCTGGGCCAAGGCCATGCAGGACTGGTTCGGCACCGACCAGATGAGCTGGACCGCCACCACCGAAGACCCCAATGCCCTCGGTGTGACCCGCACGTTCACCACCTTCTCGGCCGCGGCCACCGAAAACGCCGTCGGTCGCGTCTGGCTCGGTGTGCACTATCGCTGGGACGGCACCGACGGCGTCAGCGCCGGCAGCAAGGCCGCCGCATACGTGTCGGCCAACAAGCTCAAGGCCAACACCGCCGCCACCTGGGTCAAGTACGAGGACCTCAACAACCGCGCCGGCTGCGAGGCACAGGGCAAGCGCCTGCTCGCCGAACACCGCTGGACGGCCTACCAGTGCACCCAGATCCAGGCCCCCAGCCCCGACCACACGCTCTACGTCAAGTAGCCCGCCCATGACAAGGAGAGACACCACCATGCGTGTGAGATACACACCCCGGACACGTGCCGGGCGGGCCGTTCTGGCCGTCGTAGCAGCCCTCGCGATCGGCGCCGCCGCAGCGCCCCTGTCCAGCGCCGTCTCCGGACCGGACACCCAGTCCGCGGCCGCCCGCAACGACGGCCCCAACGACCGGCTGCTGCGCACCCCCGAAGCACCTCGGATATCGGACGGCCCCTACGCCGGATTCCAGGTCTGCGGCGGCGGCATCAAGCCGGTCGTCACCAGCGTTTCGCCGACGCTGGCAGCCACCCTGGAGTCGGTGGCCCCGCCCGGCACCGTCGAAGACGGCACAGAGACCGGCCCGCGCCGGAAGGTCGTCTTCGAAGTCGACGCCGCCGACGGCAAGCCGGCCGTGCGCAAGCAGCTGACCAGTGACAACAGCCACGACGCGGGCTTCCAGCTACCCGAGGGCAAGCTCACCGAAGGCGAGTACCGCTGGCGGATGAAGGTCAAGGACGGCTCCGCCGTCTCCGAGTGGACCGCCTGGTGCGACTTCACCGTCAAGCGCGCCTGACCAGGCATGTGACCCGCACCTGGTGAACCTCGCCGCGCCGTGCGGACCGCGGCCCGCCGACTACACGTCGGCGGGCCGCTGCCGTTGCCGCTCTGTCAGGCCTTGGCGAGTGCCGCGGCGCCGAAGGAGACGTTGAAGCGGTCGCACCAGATGCTCACGCTCGTGTACTGGGAGAGGTCCACATCGGCGGGAAGGACGTAATTCTGGTCGCCCTTGTTGCCCTTGAGCTTGCCCAGACTGACGTACTTGCCGTCATCGAAGACCTCCCAGCCCGCCTTGCCTTCCTTCACCGGAGCATCGGTCAGCCACACGTGCAGGTCGGGACCGTTGCTGGTGTCGAGGTTCTCCAGGCGCAACGTGTGCGAACCGTCCGCCAGACGGACGATCTTCACTGTGCCCGTCGTGGTGTGCTCATGACTGATCAACTGCCCCGTAGAGACCGTCCGGGGCTCAGGCTGCGCCGGCGGCGATGTCGAACTCGTACCGGACGGGGGCGGCACAGTCGGCGCGGTCGCTGCTGTGGAGGGCAGGGCCTCCTGCACCGTCTCGTCCTGCCACAGCTTCCAGGGCTGAAACAGGTACATGCCCACGCCGATCACAGCGACCGCAACCACCGCGACGGCGAGAACAACCGGCCTGCTCGATATCCATCCACGCGCCATAAAACGCCTCCCGCAGCATCAGACTCCCGCCCGACATTAGACGGCATCCACCACCGGCGTGAGCTTTGATCCAGACTCCGGACCGCCCCCTGGGCGGACCAAGGCCGACTTCGCGGTAGGTGCACGGCAGCGGCCTTACGGTTCGGTGACGTCAGCCGGCCGCGTCCTCCCGTCGTTCGGTATCGGCGGTGCGGCGTACTCGGCAGGCGTCCAGGTGTCGCATCGCCATCGCGACGGCATCCCTGAGCGGAGTCGCGTCGTCGTGGAGGCGGGCCATCATGATGCCGCCCTGGATGGCGGCCATCACGGCCCGTGCGAGCCGCGCGGGATCGGCCTCGGGATGCAGTTCGCCGCGTTGCCGCAGCTTCGTCAGCCCTCGGGCGAGGTGGGACTCCCAGGTCGTGTACGCCGCTTCGAGCTGCCCGCGCAGTGCGTCGTCCCCGTCCAGCTCGCCGGCCAGCTTGCCGAGCGGGCAGGCGTGCGGCCCGCTCGGGCCGAGCCGCAGGGCCACGAACTCCTCGGCCCACGATTCGAAGTCCGCCCAGGTCTCCAGGGCGGTCAGGTGCGGCTGGAGGGCGAGTGTGTGCTCCAGGTGCCAGTCGATGACCGCCTCGGTCAGCCCCTGCTTGTTCTTGAAGTAGTGGTACAGCTGCGACTTCCCCGCGCCGCTCGCCTCCAGCACCTGGTCGAGTCCGGTGCCGGCCACGCCCTGCCGGTACATGAGATCCCCGGCCGCCCGGATGATCGCCGCACGGGTCCGCCGGCCCTGCTCGGTGCGCGGCAGCGGGCGGGGCGCGACCGGACCGGCCGCCCCGCCAAGATCGTTCCCTTGCCTCTGCATGTACCGAACAGTACAGTCAATGTGTTGTACCGATTGGTACAGACTTGCTGGGAGGGATTCGACATGCCCGAAAACCGGATCGTCATCGAGAATGCGTACATCGCCACTGTGGACGCGCAGGACACTGAGATCGCCTCAGGGCATCTGGTCGTCAACGGCAACCTGATCGAGGCGGTGGGTGCCGGTCCCGCCCCGGGGCTGGAGGGTGTCGTTCGCCGGGTGGACGCCGCAGGCCACCTGCTCACTCCGGGGCTGGTCAACACCCATCACCACTTCTACCAGTGGATCACCCGCGGCCTGGCGCAGCAGTCCGACCTCTTCGGCTGGCTCACCCGCCTCTACCCGACCTGGGCCCATCTCGACGCCGAGATGAACCACGCTGCCGCCCTCGGCTCCGCGGCGGCGCTGATGAAGTCCGGCTGCACCACGTCCATGGACCACGCGTACGTCTTCCCGCGCGAGGGAGGCGATATCCTCGCGGCGGAGATCGAGGCGGCCCACGCACTGGGGCTTCGCTTCCAGCCCACCCGGGGTGCCATGGACCGGGGCCACAAGGACGGCGGCCTGCCGCCGGACAACTGCGTCGAGGACACCGACGAAGCCCTGGCCGCGATGGAAACGGCCGTCGACCGCTGGCACGACCCGTCCTTCGGCTCGATGCTCCGCATCACCCTCGCACCCACCTCCCCCTTCTCCGTCACGCCACAACTCCTGCGCGGGGCGGCGGAACTGGCCCGGGCCAAGGGTGTGCGCCTCCACACTCACGGCTCGGAGACGGTGGAGGAGGAGAAGTTCTGCCACGAGCTCTTCGGCATGGGCCCCACCGACTACCTCGAATCGGTCGGCTGGCTCGGCGAGGACGTGTGGATGGCGCACTGCGTCCACATGAATGACTCCGACATCGCCAAATTCGCGGCCACCGGCACCGGCGTCGCCCACTGCCCCTCCTCCAACGCCCGCCTTGCCGCCGGGATCGCCCGCGTCCCGGACATGCTCAAGGCCCGCGTGCCCGTCGGCCTGGGCGTCGATGGAACCGCGTCCAACGAATCCGGCGAGCTGGGAACCGAACTACGCAACGCCCTCCTCGTCAACCGCCTCGCAGCCGGCCCGGACGCGCTGACCGCCCGCTCCACACTCCGCCTCGGCACCATGGGCGGAGCCCAAGTCCTCGGGCGCGAGAACGAGATCGGATCCCTGGAGCCCGGCAAGCTCGCGGACCTGGCCCTCTGGAAGATGGACGGCGTCCTGCACGCGGGCATTGCCGACAAGGTCGCCGCCCTCGTCCTCGGCGCGGCCGCCCCCCTCGCCCTGCTGCTGGTCAACGGCCGGCCTGTGGTGGAGGACGGCCTGCTCACTGGCAAGGACGAAGGAGAAATCGCCCGCAGCGTCACCGCCGCCTCGGCCCGCCTTACGGAGAAGGCGCAGCGTCTCGGAGGCTAGGGGCTCAGCGGGCGACCGTGGTGAACGGCGTCACCAGCGGCCCTTCGACGTCCACGTCGAGCGCCTCGTTGACATAGTTCGTGGCCGGCCGGAGGACCGGGTAGTGCTGGCCGCCACCTGACGGGGCTTGGCCGGCCTGCTCAGTGGCCGCCGCGCTGCGGAACCTGCCTCGCAGCGGCGGGACCGCGACCCCAACGTTCACGGGTGATCGCCGCGGCCGGCCAGCCGTCACCGTACCGACTGGGGGACCGGCCGGGGCCCGGGCACGCCGTCCGGAGCCGGTGTGCGAGTCTGGGACGGCGATCCTTCCTCCCCGCCAGGAGTCAGCATGTTCCGCCGTCCCGGGCCCCGGCCCGCGTCTCCGCTCTTCGCCTTCGGCGCCGTCCTGACGGTCGCCGGTGCCGTGCTGTATGCCATACCCGGCCCGGGCACGCCGGTGCTCGCCCTCGGCGCGCTGATCCTGGCCGTCGCGACAGGGCTGTGGCTGGCCGCTCGGCAGGGCTGACCGCCGCCTCAGCGCCGGCGCTTTCGCATGGCACCCTGATGCCCGTGTCAAGAACGCGTACGGGAACTCGCGTCGGTAACGGGGGAGGGTTCGTGGAGAGCCGGGAGATACCGGAGGAGTTTCTGGCGGGGTACGCCGAGATCCTGCTGAGCAGCGGTGCGACGGGTCGTCGGCTCACGCGGGACGAGCTGGCGGACCGCCGGGCCCAGGGGGAGCGGGCCGCGGAGGCGGGGTACGGGCTGCGCGGGCTGGTGCGCGCGCACCTGACCGCGGCAAGGGAGCTGCCGGGGCCGATGGCGGGCGCCGCGTTCGGGCACCTCCTCGGGGTGGTCGAGCAGGCGGTGGACGCCTTCGCGGAGGGCTACGAGCGTGCCCAGGGGCAGGCGATCCGTCAGGAGGAGGCCGCCCGCCGCGAGTTCATCGACGACCTGCTGTACGGGCGGAGCGACCTCGGGCGGCTCGCGGAACGGGCCGCGCGGTTCGGGCTGCGGCTGTCGCAGGCCCACGCGGTGGCCGTGGCCCAGGGCCCGGAACCGTACGGGGACGGCTATCCCGTGGCGCGCGGCATCGAGACGGCGGTTTTGGCCCGGTTCGGGAACCGGCAGATCCTGCTCACCACCAAGGACGGCCGGCTGATCTGTGTCGCGCCCGGCGACCAGCCCGAGATCCTCGCCTACTTCGCCAAGCAGGCGCACGCCGCGACCGACGGCGGTCGGGTCGCGATCGGGCGGGCCCACCCGGGCGCAGGGGGTGTCGTGCACTCGTACGAGGAAGCGCTGGGCGCCCTCGACCTCGCCGAGCGCATGGACCTGGAGGGCCCCGTGCTCCGGGCGGCCGACCTCCTGGTCTACCCCGTCCTGACGCGCGACCGGGAGGCGATGGCGGATCTCGTGGAGAGCGTGCTGGGGCCGCTGCGCCAGGCCCGCGGGGGAGCGGGGCCGATGATCGACACCCTCACCGCGTACTTCGACACCGGATGTGTGGCCACCGAGGCGGCCCGCCGCCTGTCCCTGAGCGTGCGCGCCCTGACGTACCGGCTCGAACGCATTCACACCCTTGCGGGCGTCGATCCGACGGACCCCGCCCACCGGTACACGCTGCAGACCGCTGCCATCGGCGCCCGGTTGCTGGGCTGGCCGGACGGCGATGGCAGGGAGCGGAGCGGCGTTAAGGCACCGTAAAGATTGCCGGTCACCGGCAATGTGAACGGGCAGGCACGCGGGGCAGGATGAGCCGCGGCCGCCCGAAGCGGGCGGCCGACGGTGACGGCATCCAGAAGGGGGCGGACGCGTGGACGAGTTCATCGGTGCCGCTCGCGGCTTCCCCACTGTGGTGTTCACCGCCGCCCTGGTCGTCGTCCTCGGTTTCTGGCTCCTGGTGCTCTGCGGGATCTCCGAGCACGACGGCTTCGACGCCCGTGTGGGCAGCGCCGCTTGGGGCATCAGCGGTGTGCCCGTCGCGGTGTCGGCTTCGCTGCTGATCGCCGTGGCCTGGTTCCTGAGCCTTTCCGGCTCCGTACTGCTGGCCCGTACGGGATGGCCCGGCGTGCTGGTCCATGTCTTGGGAGCGGCGCTGCTGTTCGCCTCGCTCTTCCTTTCCTGGCGTGTGACGAGGCTGCTCGTACGGCCTCTGGCCAAACTCCTTCCCGATGAACCTGGGCCGTCTCGGCTCGACTTCGTCGGTCTGACCTGCGTCGTCCGCACGGGGCGGGTGGACGCGGGCTTCGGCCAGGCCGAGGTCAGGGCCGCGGACGGCTCCACCGCGCTCGTCCAGGTCCGCCAGCACGGCAGCGATCCGCTCACGCTCGGCAGTACCGCGCTGCTCTACGCGTACGACGACGCGGGCGAATTCTTCTGGGCAGCGCCCTTCGATGAGGCGCTCGACCCGCGCAGCTGACCGCTGCCCCTTCTCGGCTGCCCCTTCTCAGCTTCGACTTCTCACGTGGGGATTCCTCATGGATGCCATCTCATTGGGCCTTGGCACGCTCGTCATCGTCGTACTCGTCGTCGTGGTCGCCACTCTGATCGTGCTGACGCGGCTGTTCCGCAAGGTCGAACAGGGCAAGGCCCTGATCGTCTCGAAGATGCGGAAGGTCGATGTGACCTTCACCGGGCAGGTCGTGCTGCCGGTACTGCACAAGGCCGAGATCATGGACATCTCGGTGAAGACGATCGAGATCTCCCGGACCGGCCGGGACGGTCTGATCTGCAAGGACAACATCCGGGCCGACATCCGTATCTCGTTCTTCGTCCGCGTCAACAAGACGGTCGAGGACGTCATCAAGGTCGCCCAGGCCATTGGTACGCAGCGGGCCTCGGACAAGGCGACCCTGCAGGAGCTGTTCAACGCCAAGTTCTCCGAGGCGCTCAAGACGGTCGGCAAGCAGCTCGACTTCACCGACCTCTACACCATGCGCAACGAACTGCGCGACCGCATCATCCACATCATCGGCACCGATCTGAACGGCTACAGCCTGGAGGACGCGGCGATCGACTACCTGGAGCAGACCCCGCTCTCCCAGCTGGACGCCGGCAACATCCTCGACGCCCAGGGCATCCGGAAGATCACCGAGCTGACGGCCATCGAGAGCGTGCGCACCAACGAGTTCCGCCAGCACGAGCAGAAGGAGCTCACCCGCCAGAACGTCGACGCCCGCGAGGCCATCCTCGAACTGGAGCGCCGCCAGGCCGACGCGGAGATCAAGCAGCGCCGCGAGATCGAGACGGTGCGGGCGCGGGAGGAAGCGCAGACCGCGAGCGTGGTGGAGGAGGAGCGGCTGCGGGCGCAGAGCGCCTTCCTCAAGACGGAGGAGCAGCTCGGCATCCAGCGCGAGAACCAGGCCCGCGAGGTCGCCGTCGCGCAGAAGAACCGCGAGCGGGTCATTGCCATCGAGAACGAGCGCATCGAGAAGGACCGCCTGCTGGAGGTCATCGCCCGGGAGCGGGAGACCGCTCTGAGCCGGATCGCCGCAGACAAGGAGGTCGAGACCGAGAAGCGGGACATCGCCGACGTGGTGCGCGAGCGGATCGCGGTGGACCGTACGGTCGCCGAGCAGGAGGAGTCCATCAAGCGGCTGCGCACGGTGGAGGAGGCCGAGCGGACCCGGCAGGCGATCGTCATCGGCGCCGAGGCCGAGGCGCAGGAGAAGCTCGTCAAGGACATCAAGGCCGCAGAGGCCGCCGAGCAGGCGGCCGTGCACCGGGCGGCCGAGGAGCTCACCCTCGCCGAGGCCCGCAACAAGACCGCCGACCTCGACGCCCGCGCCAAGATCCGCCTCGCCGAGGGCATCCAGGCGGAGGCCGCCGCCGAGGGCCTGGCCGCCGTCGCCGTACGGGAGAAGGAAGCGGACGCGATCGAGAAGACCGGCCGGGCCGAGGCCGGGGCCACGACAGCACGGCTGAAGGCGGAAGCCGACGGGGCCCGCGAGATGGCGCTGGCCGAGGCGACCGCCATCGGCGAGAAGCTGAAGGCGGAGGCCGAGGGCCTGACCGAGAAGGCGGCGGCGATGGCCGCCCTGGACGAGGCCTCGCGCAGCCACGAGGAGTACCGGCTGCGGCTGGAGGCCGAGAAGGAGATCCGGCTCGCCGGGCTGGACATGCAGCGGCAGGTCGCCGAGGCGCAGGCCACCGTGCTGGCGAAGGGGCTGGAGAGCGCCGACATCAACATCATCGGCGGGGAGTCGGCGTTCTTCGACCGGATCGTCGGCGCGATGTCGATGGGCCGGGCCGTGGACGGGTTCATGGACAACTCCCAGACCGCCCGCACACTGGCCGGGCCCTGGCTCGACGGCACCGCGTCCTTCACCGGGGACCTGACGAAGGTGCTGGGCTCGGTCTCCACCTCCGACGTGCAGAACCTGACCGTGTCCGCCCTGCTGATGAAGCTCATGCCGACTGGATCGGGGCAGCTGGACGAGCTGATGGCCAAGGTCCGCCAACTGGGGCTGGCCGACCTGCCGGTATCCGAACTGGCTGGGCAGAACGGCACCGTCATCAACGGCGCCACCAAGAGCTGACCGCCACGGGGGTGCGGTCACGTTCCGGAGCTGCCGCGGAGGGGGCGGCGGCTCCGGAAACGCACCACTTCGCATACGAGGGAGCTGGACACATGACCACGGACGCGGCGATGGACGCGGGCACGTACGAGGTGCTGCGCGACCGGCTGGCGGCGCAGGCCGGCGAGCTGGCCCGGCGGGCCGAGGCCCTGAACGCCGCGCGGATCGCCGAGTTCGGGTCGACGGAGCTCTCCCTCGCGGGCTCCGGGCGTTTGCGCACCGAGGGCATGCCGGTGGTGCCCCGCGATATCGTCGCCGTCGGGGACTTGCTGCTCTTCGGCTACGGCAGATCCGCGGGCTCGGGTGCGGAGCGGGCCGTGCCCGAGGTCTTCGCCCTGTACGACCGAGACCTGAACCCGCTTCCCGAGGACGCGGCACCCGGTCTGCTCGACGACCCGGCCTTCGTACGGGAATTCGGCGCTCTCCACCGCTACTTCCAGGGCGCGAGGCTCCTGCAGCTCCGCCGTGTCGACGGCAAGCTGCTGGCCGTCTTCCAGACCGGTGAGCAGGCCGAGGACATCCGCGTCCTGCGCTGGTCCCTCACCCCGTCCGGCGAGGCGCGCTTCCTGGACGCCCGGGGCGAGCGCGACCACGTGTTCCCCCGTGCGCACGACGTCGAGTGGACGCAGACGACGCGCGAGGACCACATCCTGGGCCGGTACCCGCACGTCTCCCTCGGCGGCCGGCTCTTCGTTTCCACGGTCGGCGGGGCACTAACCGTCAAGACGGTGAACGACACCGAGGCTGACGAGGGCATCCACCGCGAGCCGGTCCACGAGCCGCTCCAGTCGCTCGCCGACGCCGACATCGTGTATGCCACCGTGGGCCCGCTGGTCCTGCTGCGGATCCTTCCCTACAAGGAGGAGACCAGGCGCCACCTGGTCTTCAACTCCGTCACCAACACCGTGGTCCGCCTGGACGGCATGGGCCAGTCCTGCCGCCGGCTGCCCGAGGATCAGGGCATCGTCTTCCCGGGTGGCTACTGCCTCGCCTCGGGCACCGTGAAGACCTTCGAAACGGACACCACTGACCTGGAGTTCGAGCGCGCCGTACGTTCGCCCAACGGCGAGGACGTGCTGTACGTCTTCCACGCCCGCGCCCAGGGTCGCGGCCTGCTGCTGCCCTACAACTTGATCCGCAAGGAGGTTGCCACTCCGATCCCCGGCCACGGCCACGCCTTCTTCGACGACGGCACCCTCGTCGTCCTGCGCGCCGAGGGCGCCGAGCCGGCCCGGACGCACCCGGTGCAGATCTGGCGCACCCCGTACGTCGCCGACACCCACCCGGTGGCCACCGGAGACGGCCCGCTCGGCCGGATCGGAAACGCCGATCTGGTGCGGGGCATCGCCGACTGCCTGTCCATCGCCCGCCAGGCCACGGAGACCGGTATCGCCTCCACCGGGGCGGTCTACGAGACCCTGGTCGCCGCCTGCGTCCGGGCCGCCGACCTCCACCACTGGCTGGGCGACGCGGAGGCCGGTGACCTGCGCGTCCCGCTGGAGGAGGTGCGGTCCACCGCCGCACAGGTGCTGGAGGAGTTCGAGACCGTTCGGAACCTCACCCGGCAGGCGGCCGACGCGCTCGCCGAAACGGCCCGGCGGATCGCGGCGCTGGTCCGGCGCATCCGCGGTGAGTCCCCGGCCGGCGCCGAGGAGTGGATCGAGCGCATCACCGAACTGCGCCGCGCACAGGGGCACCTGCTCACCCTCAGCGAGATGCGTTACGCGGACACCTCGGGCATCGAGGTCCTGGCCGGCGACCTGGAGGGCGACATCGCTTCCGCCGCCCAGCGCGCCGTGGCCTTCCTGCACCGTGAGGACGCCTTCACCGACCACCACGCCCAGGCCGAGCAGCTCACCGCCGACGCGGAGTCGATCACCACCGTGGCCGGGGCCACACCGCTCGCCGAGCGTCTGGAGGAGCTGGCCTTCGGGCTGCAGACCCTCGTCGAGGTAGTCGCGGGACTGGACATCGGCGACGCGACCGTCCGCACCACCATCCTGGAGCGGATCGCCGAGGTCCTCGGCAGCCTGAACCGCGCCCGCGCGACGCTGGACACCCGCCGTCGCGAACTCCTCGACCAGGAGGGGCGAGCCGAGTTCGCTGCCGAGTTCGCGCTGCTCGGCCAGGCCGTCACCGGCGCCCTCGCCGCCGCGGGTACGCCCGAGCAGTGCGAGGCGCAGCGTGCCCGTCTGCTGCTCCAGCTGGAGAACCTGGAGTCGCGCTTCGCCGAGCACGACCGCTTCCTCGCCGAGATCGCCGAGAAGCGGACCGAGGTCCACGACGCGTTCTCCGCGCGCGAGCAGACCCTCCAGGACGCCCGCGCCCGCAGGGCCGAGGGCCTCGCCGACTCCGCGCGCCGGGTCCTGGAGACGGTCGCCCGTCGGGCCTCGGTACTGGAGAGCCTCGATGACATAAGCACCTACTTCGCCTCCGACACGATGGTGGCCAAGGTCAGCCGCACCGCCGACGAGCTGCGCCGGCTCGGTGATTCGGTACGGGCGGAGGAGCTGGAGGGCCGCCTGCTGGCCGCCCGCCAGGAGGCCGGACGCGCCCTGCGCGACCGCACCGAGCTGTTCGACGACGACGGCAACACCATCCGCCTGGGCCGCCACCGCTTCGCCGTCACCCGCCAGGCCCCCGAACTGACCCTCGTACCGCACCAGGACGGCCTGGCCCTCGCCCTGACCGGCACCGACTACCGCCGTCCGGTCACCGACCCGGAGTTCACCGCGACCCGCCCCCACTGGGACCGGCTGCTTCCGTCCGAGTCACCCGAGGTGTACCGGGCGGAGTACCTGGCCGCACGGCTTCTTGCCGAGCAAGGCCCCGAAGCCCTTGCCGCCGCGGACCTGCCCATGCTCGTACGGCAGGCCGCCGAAGCCGCGTACGACGAAGGCTACGAGCGCGGAGTCCACGACCACGACGCCACCGCGATCCTGGGTACGCTGCTGCGGCTGCACGAAAGCGCCGGACTTCTGCGCTACCCGCCTCGCGAGCGAGCGGCGGCCACGCTCTTCTGGGCCCACGGCGCGACGGACGGCTTCCGTGACTCCTTCGCCCGCCGCGCCGCGTCCCTCGCCCGGGCCCGCGACACCTTCGGGCTCGCGTCCGCCATCGACGGCCTGCGCGCCGAACTCGCCACCGAGATCGCGCGGTTCGCGGACGGGCAGGCCGATCCCGATCCCGCACGCGCCGCCGAGTACCTCTTCGAGGAGCTGGCCTCCGGCCCCACCGGATTCGCGGTGTCCGCCTCGGCCCGTACCCTCCTCGACAAGTTCCGGCGCAGCGTCGGCACGTCCGCCTACGACGAGGACCTCGCCGCCCTCCCGGACCTGCGCGTACGCCGGCACCTCGTCGAGGGATGGCTCACTTCCTACGCGGCAGCCTGCGGAGAGGACATCGAAGCGGGCGACATCGCCGAGGCGGCCACCGTCGAACTGTGCCGCGACCTTGAGCGCTACGACGCCACCGGAGCAACCACGGCCACCGTCACCGGCCTGCTCGGCGCCCACCCGAGGATCAGCGGACGCTCCCTGGCCCTGCGGCTGGACGAATTCCTCTCCCGCACCACGGACTTCACCGCTCACGCCGTCCCGGGCTTCCGCGCCTACCAGCAGCGGCGCAGCGCACTCCTCGCATCCGAGCGCACGCGGCTGCGCATCGACACGTACCGGCCCCGGGCCATGTCCTCCTTCGTACGCAACCGTCTCGTCGACGAGGTCTACCTCCCCCTCATCGGCGACAACCTCGCCAGGCAGCTGGGCGCGACAGGGGACGCCAAGCGCACCGACAGCAGCGGCCTCCTGCTGCTCGTCTCACCACCCGGCTACGGCAAGACCACGCTGATGGAGTACGTAGCCGAACGCCTCGGGCTGCTCCTGGTCAAGGTGGACGGGCCGGCCCTCGGCCACCACACCACCTCGCTGGACCCGGCCGAGGCCCCGGACACGGCGGCCCGCCGTGAACTGGAGAAGATTGCTTTCGCGCTCGCCGCCGGCAACAACGTCCTGCTCTACCTGGACGACATCCAGCACACCTCGCCCGAGCTCCTCCAGAAGTTCATCCCGCTGTGCGACGCGACCCGCACCCTGAACGGCAACGACCTGCGCGGCAAGCGCTTCGCCGTCTGCATGGCCGGCAACCCCTACACCGAGTCCGGGCAGCGCTCCCGGATCCCCGACATGCTCGCCAACCGCGCCGATGTCTGGAACCTCGGCGACGTCCTGACCGGCAAGGAGGACGCCTTCGCCCTCAGCTTCATCGAGAACGCCCTGACCGCCAACCCGGGCCTCGCCCCGCTGGCCGCGCGCGACCGCGCCGATGTGGAGCTGCTCGTACGGATCGCCGACGGCGACCCCACCGCCCAGCGCGACCGGCTCTCCCATCCGTACGCCCCGGCCGAAGCGGACCGGATCCTCGCGGTGCTCCGCCACCTGCTCACCGCCCGGGAGGCGGTCCTCGCGGTCAATGAGGCGTACATCGCTTCCGCGGCCCAGAGCGAGGAGAGCCGCACGGAGCCGCCCTTCCAGCTCCAGGGCTCCTACCGCAACATGAACAAGATCGCGGCCCGGATCTCGCCGGCCATGAACGACGCCGAGCTGACGGCCGTGATCGACGACCACTACACGGCGGAGGCCCAGACCCTCACCACCGGAGCCGAGGCCAACCTCCTCAAGCTCGGCGTCCTACGCGGCACGCTCACCGAGGTCCAGGCGGCCCGCTGGGCCGAGATCACCGCCCCGTACGTCCGTGCCCAGGCCCTCGGCGGCTCGGCCGATGACCCGCTGAGCCGTGCGGTGGCGGTCCTCGGGCTGCTCGCCGACCGGGTGGCCGCCGTGGAGCACGCCATCACCCGCTCCACCATCTCGCCCGCCCTGCACGCCTCTCGCGAGCAGGACGGCAACCGGCCGTGACCACCGTTCATAGAAGGAGGGGAAGACGATGGCGAAGCCAGTGCATGCTGCGATCGGGGACACCTGGCTCAGGTGCCTGATTTGCCAGAGTGACGAGTTCCGCGAGAGGCAGGTCAAGCTCAACAGCTTCGGTCTGGAGCTACTGAAACTGGCCTGGGCCGACGAGTCGGCAACAGGACTCATCTGCTGGCAGTGCGGCTACGTCCACCTCTTCGTCAACCGCGACATCCGGCTGTCCCGTGTCCGGAGGAAATGAACGAATCTGGCCAGCCGGGACTTGGGGGAGTGTTCGCTCAGCAGAGCCTCAGATCTGGATAACGATCGGGTTACCTAACCTGGTGAAATGCGGCAAAACGGGCCGCTGGCTGATGTGCGTCACTAAAGATCCCGTAGAGACCGTGCTAGGAATACACAACTCCGCTTCGGCCCACCCCTCGCCGAAGACCGGAGTGCCGGCACGCACCGGCCGCACCACAGCACGACCACGACGTCTCCACGGTCCGACTCCGCGGACCGGACGCCACGGGTCGCCGATCGGAACAACGGCGTTCGCCCAAAGCCCGCACTCACACCGTCGCACCGCACTGCGCCGGTCCTGCGACATCGAGGTTTCGCCTGATGTCACTCGACTCATTCACCAGCTCCGTCGACGAAGCCGTCAGCGGATTCTTCGAGCCCATTGTTCATGCTCGCGGTCATCAACATCATCGGCCTGTACCTGCTGGCCCCCGTGGTCAAGCGGGAGCTGAACAACTTCCTCGAGTTCGTCCGCCGGCGTGACGCCGGCCTCGAGACGGACTCGGACGAGGACGCAGACCAGGAGCCGGTGAAGACCACCGTCTGACCGCCCCCGCGGCCCGGTTCCTTCGAGAGGGTTCGTACGCACCTTGCGCCTTGGTGCGTACGAACCCTCTCGCCCTTGTGTCACCACCCGGCGGGGCCCGCACCCCCGGCCCCGCCGACTCCCCGGAGGTACATCCGCCATGACCGCCGTCCCGCCCCGGCGTCCGGCCTTCCTCGGACTTCTGCCCTGGCGCGAGCGCCGCGCCGTCGCCGAAGCCCTGCGCACCGAGACCGTCGGCGGCCTGGTCCTGCTGGTAGCGGCCGTGGTCGCCCTGCTGTGGGCCAACAGCCCCCGGAGCGGCACGTACGAGGCCCTGCGCGACGCCCATTTCGGCATACCCGTCCTGGGCCTGGACCTCTCCGTCGGCCACTGGATCTCCGACGGCATCCTCACCGTCTTCTTCCTCGTAGCGGGCATCGAGCTCAAACGCGAGCTCGTCGTGGGTGAACTGCGGTCGCCGGCCACCGCCGCGCTGCCCGTCATCGCCGCCGTCTGCGGCATGGCCGTACCCGCCGCCCTCTACGCCCTCATTGCATCGGCGGGCGGCGGCAGCCTCGACGGCTGGGCCGTGCCCATGGCCACCGACATCGCCTTCGCCCTGGCCGTCCTCGCGGTCATCTCCACCCACCTGCCGGCCGCCCTGCGCGCCTTCCTCCTCACGCTCGCCGTCGTCGACGACGACCTCGGCGCCATCCTCATCATCGCGATCTTCTTCACCGCCGACCTGAACCTCGCCGCCCTCGGCGGCGCCTTCGCCGGCCTGGTCCTCTTCTACGTCCTCCAGCGCCTGCGTGTACGCGGCTGGTGGTGGTATGTACCGCTCGGCCTGGCGATCTGGGCGCTGATGTACCACGGCGGCGTCCACGCCACCGTCGCCGGCGTCGCCATGGGCCTGATCCTGCGCACCACCCGGGACAAGGGTGAGGACGCCTCACCCGGCACCCGCACCTCACACCTCCTGCACCCCTTCTCCGCCGGGGTCGCGGTACCGCTGTTCGCCCTGTGCGCCGCAGGTGTGGGCATCTCCGGTGCGGCTCTCGCCGAGGTGTTCACCGGTCCCGAACCGCTCGGGGTCGTCGTGGGCCTGGTCCTCGGCAAGATCGTGGGAGTCTTCGCCGGCACCTACCTCGCCGCCCGCTTCACCCGGGCACGCCTGAACCCCGACCTGGCCTGGGCAGACGTCTTCGGACTGTCCGTCCTCGCCGGCATAGGCTTCACCGTCGCCCTGCTCATCGGCGAACTCGCCTTCCCCGGCGCCGAGGTCGCCGAGCGCGTCAAGGCCGCCGTACTCCTGTCCTCCCTGACCGCCACCGCCGTGGCCGCCGTCCTGCTCCGGCGTCGCAACAGCGTCTACCGTCGCCTCTACGAAGAGGAGACGATCGATGCGGATGCCGACGGCATCCCCGACATCTACCAGCGCACCCCGGCGACTTCGGGCACGTCGAACGTGAACTGAGGAGGTCACCACGATGGCCACCACCGTGCTCGCCATAGCGATCGTCCTCGCGGCGCTGGTGATCAGGACGGCCGTCGCGGAGCTGCGCGTGCCGGGCAGCGGCCGCGGACAGTGGTCCTTCCTCTCCGACCGGCGAGCGTTGGCCACGGGAGCCGCCACGGCCGTGCTCCTCGGCTGGGTGGGGTGGGCGGCCTCCGGCCCGGCCGCCACCGCCTGGGCCGTGCTCGCCGGTCTCCTCACGGCAGCAGTCGTACCTCCGGACGGACGCGACGACTGACGACGCCAGACCCAGGCAAGGTCAGCGGCCTCGGCCGTCCGGTGTTGCATCCCTGCTGACCGTCGGCAAGAAGCGGCACTGCGAACTGCCGTCAGGATCCCGCCAGAAACGCGTAAGGAATGTGTAAAGTGGCCGCCGGTGTGCCGGGAAGCCTGGTCGGCGAACAGGGGACAACTCTCTTCGCAGATCGGGGCTGGACGCCATGGTGCTCGTCGCTGTCTTCGGTGTGGCACTGCTGATCGTGGTGCTGCTCTCCGGGCTTGCCGCCCGCACGGTCCTCTCGACCTCCCTCCTCTTCCTCCTGGGCGGAGCACTCGTCAGCGACGGGTTCCTCGGGCTCATCCACATCACGGCGGACAGTGGGATCGTCGCGGTCACCGCCGATCTGGCCCTCTTCTCCGTGCTGTTCACCGACGGCATGCACGTCACGTTCACGAAGCTGCGGCAGAACTGGAAGAACCCGGCCCGCGCGCTGGGCCTGGGGATGCCGCTGGCGATGGTCGGCATGGCCGTCATCACCCACTACCTCGTCGGGCTGGACTGGACGACCTCGTTCCTGGTCGGCGCGGTGCTGGCTCCGACGGACCCGGTGTTCGCCTCGGCGATCGTGGGCCGCAAGGAGGTTCCCGCGAAGCTGCGTCAGCTGCTGAACGTGGAGAGCGGGATCAACGATGGGCTGGCCCTGCCGGTGGTCCTGATCCTCATCGCCGCCGCCGGACCGACCTCTGGCATGGCCGATGCCTCCGTCGCCACGATCGCGCTGGAACTCGGCCTGGGACTGGTCTTCGGCGTCGCGCTTCCGCTGGCGGTGGCGGCGCTGGTGCGGCTGCGGCTGCTGGGCGCGGAGCCGAAGCTCCAGCCGTTGCTTCCGCTGGCGACGGGGATCATCCTCTATGCGGCATGCCACCTGACCCACGCCAACCCCTACCTGGCGGCCTTCTCCGCCGGTGCGGTGCTGGCCGCCGTATCGCCCGAGGCGAAGGTGGTCTTCGCGCCGCTCGGCGAGGCGCTGGCGGAGCTGGCGAAGTTCGCTGCGCTGCTGGTGTTCGGCGCGCTGCTCACTCCGCAGCTGTTCGGCGGCCTGTCTGTGGGCGGCTACGTGGCGGTGGTCCTGGCCATCGTGCTGATTCGCCCGGCCTCGCTGTTGTTGTCCCTGATGGGCAGCCGGATCGAGCGGCGGGAGAAGCTGGTCGCCGCCTGGTTCGGTCCCAAAGGCTTCGCCTCCGTCGTGTACGGGCTGCTGGTCCTCCAGGCCGGTATCCCGCAGGGCGAGGCCGCCTACATCCTCATCGCTGTATGCATCGCCTTCTCGATCATCGCCCACAGCAGCACCGACGTCCCCATCGCCCGCCTCTTCCATGTGGACGACCTCGCCGGCATCCCGGCCCAAAGCCCCGTGACCGGCGTCCGTACGACCGATGTTCTCGCCCCGAGCAGTGCACCCCACGAGGAGACGCGCCATGCCCGCCCGTGATCTCGCCGAGCCCTACCCCCACGTGACGACCGACGACGACGCGATCGACGCGGTCCGCCTGCTGGCCGAAGGCAACCTGCCCGCGCTGCTGGTGCTGGACGCCGACGGTCACCCGTACGCGGTCGTGCCCGGATCCCAGCTGGTCCGGCAGCTGGTGCCCGAGTACGTGATGGAGGATCCGCTGCTGGCGCCCGTCATCGACGAGCGGCACGCCGAGGCGATGGCCGAGGAGCTGGAGGGCAAGACGGTGGCAGAGTGGCTGCCCGCGCGTACCTTCAAGCCCCCCTACGTCGGCCCGGACGCGGGGACGATGGAAGTCGCGGCCGCCATGGCCCGGACCCACGTCCCGCTGGTCGCGGTCGTCGAACACAGCGGCGACCAGAGCCGGCTCCTCGGGGTCGTCTCGGCCGCCGGCCTGATGCGCCACCTCCTCGCCGCGGTCGGCCGGGCGGGGGACGAGGCGTGAGCGGTTGGCAGAGCTGGGCCGCGGTCGCCGTCTTCGCCGGCGCCTACATCCTGATCATCAGCGAGTGGGTGCACCGGGTCGCCGCCGCCCTGGGCGGCGCGGCGCTGATGCTGGCCATCGGCGCCACCGACGACACCGCCGCCTTCCACTCCGACGAGACCGGCATCGACTGGAACGTCATCTTCCTGCTCCTCGGCATGATGATGATCGTCGGAGTGCTGAAGCGCACCGGCCTCTTCGAGTACCTGGCCATCTGGTCGGTCAAGAGAGCCAGGGCCCGCCCCTTCCGGGTGATGACCATGCTCGTCGTCATCACCGGCGTTTCCTCCGCCCTGCTGGACAACGTCACCACCGTGTTGCTGGTCGCACCCGTCACCCTTCTGGTGTGCGACCGGCTGCGGCTGCCCGCCGCGCCCTTCCTGATCGCCGAGGTCTTCGCCTCGAACGTCGGCGGCACCGCCACCCTCGTCGGCGACCCGCCCAACATCATCATCGCCAGCCGCGCCGGCCTCACCTTCAACGACTTCCTCGTCCACCTCGCCCCCCTGTGCGCGGTCCTCATAGTCATCCTGGTCCTCCTGTGCCGCCTGATGTTCGCGAGCACCTTCGTCTACGACGAGAAGCGCGCCGCCGAGCTGATGGAACTGCGGGAGCGCGAAGCGATCCGGGACCCGCGCCTGCTCGCACAGGGTTTGGGCGTCCTCGTGCTCGTCGTCGCCGGGTTCGTCCTTCACCCGGTGCTGCACTACGAGCCGAGCGTCGTCGCCCTGCTCGGCGCCGGCCTGCTCGTCGCGATCTCCAAGGTCGAGACGGGCGAGGTGCTCGGCGAGGTGGAGTGGCCCACCCTCGCCTTCTTCGCCGGCCTGTTCGTCATGGTCGGCGCGCTCATCGAGACGGGGGTCATCGGTGAACTCGCCGGTTCCCTCGCGGACGCCATCGGCGGGGCCGAACTCGGCGGGACCATGCTGCTGCTGGGCGGCTCCGCCGTACTGTCCGGGATCGTCGACAACATCCCGTACGTGGCCACCATGGCCCCCGTCACCGACCAACTGGTCACCGACATGGGTGGCGGCCCCGACCACGTCATGTGGTGGGCCCTCGCCCTCGGCGCCGACCTCGGCGGCAACGCCACCGCCATCGGCGCCTCCGCCAATGTCGTCGTCCTCGGCATCGCCGAACGTAACCGTACGCCGATCACCTTCTGGCAGTTCACCAAGTACGGCCTGATCGTCACCGCCGTCACCGTCGCCGTGGCCGCCGTATACCTGTGGCTGCGCTACTTCGCCCTGGCCTGAGCGCCCATCGGCGTCCCCGTGGAGGGCGCGGCGAGCGCCGTCCCTCTGGCCGACTGCGGGCGAGGAGGTTAGGTTAGTTTCTAACATTAGTTAGTCAATAACGTGAGGTGGTGGTCATGCCTTTGACAACCGTGGTCGTGACCGGTGCCGGGCCGACCGGACTGGCCCTGGCCTGCGCACTGCGCGCTGCGGGAGTCGCCGTCCGGGTGCTCGACAAAGCGCCTGGACCGGCGGTGACCTCCCGAGCGCTGGGTCTGCAGCCGCGCGGGGCCGAGGTGCTCGACCGCCTCGGGGCGCTCGGCGACCTGCCCGAGCGATCCGTACCGATCGCCCACGTCCTCACGTACGTCGACGGCAGACCGCTGGCGCGACTTTCCGTTGGCGTGCCTACGAAGCTGGTAACCCGCCCCGGCCTCCTCATGTCCCAGTCCGAGGTCGAGGCGCGCCTGCGCGACCGCCTGGCCGCGCTCGGTGTCCAGGTCGAATGGGATCGTGAGCTGCTGGGCCTTCGCCAGGACGCGGACCGAGTCGTCCTCCGCCTCGGCGAGGGTGAGGAAGAGGCCACCTGGCTGGTGGGATGCGACGGTGCACACAGTCGCGTACGCAAGGCCGCAGGCATCGGCTTCCCGGGCGTCCCCGTCGTCGAACGCTTCCTTCTGGCCGATGTGACGGCCCGTCTGCCGATCCCGAGGGACTCGGTCGCGGTCTGGCTGCGCGGAGACACGATGCTCGGGGTGTTTCCGCTTCCGGGCGAGGACGTGTGGCGGCTGATGGCACCGGGGCCGCCCGGATCGGGCGCGGAACCGATGCCGGCGCTGACGGAACTGCTCCATCGGGAAGCGGGCGTTCCCGGCGACTCCGTGCGCGAGGTCCTGTGGACGTCCACCTTCCGGATCCACCGGCGCCTGGCCTCGTCCTACCGTCAGGGCAGGATCCTGCTCGCCGGCGACGCCGCCCACATCCACAGCCCGTTCGGGGGCCAGGGCATGAACACCGGCCTGGGTGATGCCGAGAACCTCGCCTGGAAGCTCGCCCTGGTCGCCGTCGGCCGTTGCGGGGACGGTCTGCTCGACACCTACGAGACGGAACGCAGGCCCGTCGCGCGCGAGGTCCTGGCCTCCACGAGCGCCATGACCGGCATGATCCTCGGACAGACCGCACGCGCCCGGGCGCTGCGCGATCACGTGTTCGTGCCCTTGCTGAACCGGCCTTCGGTGCAGAGCCGGCTCTGGGAGAAGTCCTCCCAGCTGACCCTCACCTACCGCCGCGGCCCGCTCGGCGCCGGCCGCCGCCTCCCCGGCTCCGGGCCCCTGCGCGGCGACCGGGTGCCCGACTGCTCCTGCACCCGACAGGACGGCACCCTCACCCGCCTGTACGCGGAACTGCGGTCCGGCTGGGCCCTCCTCACACCTGCCGGGGCCGGCGCGGACCACGAGACGGCCGCCCGTCGGCACCTCGGTGAGGACCGCGTCACCGCCCTCACCGTGGCGGGGAGTCGGCGGCACGCCATGCTGGTACGGCCTGACGGCCACCTGGCCTGGCGCGGAACCTCTCCGGAAGCCCTCGGCAACGCCCTGGCACGCATACTCGACGTCGGCAAAGGAAGCAGGCGCAACGATCGTCCGGAGGCGACAGGCCCATGAGTACATCCCCCACGCCGCCGGGGCTGCGGGAGCGCAAGAAGGCGCAGACCCGCCGGACGATCCAGGAGAACGCGCTGCGGCTGTTCCTGGAGCGGGGTTACCAGAACACCACCGTAGAGGAGATCTCCGCCGCAGCCGGGGTCTCCCACATGACCTTCTTCCGGCACTTCCCCACCAAGGAAGCGGTCGTCGAGTCGGACGACTACGACCCGCTCATCGTCCGGCTCATCCAGGCGCGGCCGCCGCACGAGGACGGCCTCGCCGCCCTCCGCAACGCCCTCAGCCAGGGCCTGGAGGCGGTGTACGCCACCGGCAGGGACACCCTGCTCGCCCGCACCCGCCTCATCTTCGAGACACCGGCCCTGCGCGCCCGCACCTGGGACACCCAGTACGCGACCCAGCAGTTGTTCGCCGATGCCCTCAGGTCACGAAACCCGTGGGAGAGCGACCTCTCCACCCGTGTCACTGTTGCGGCCGCCCTCGCCGCGGTGACCACGGCCCTCGCCGCCTGGGTCGAAAGCGACGGCGCTCTGGAACTGCCCGCGCTGGTCAGCGAGGCGTTCAGTGCGTTGCGTCCCGCCTGACGGGGAGCAGTGGGTGGCCTGTGAGCAGTCCAGCCGGCTCAGCTCAGCTCGGTGAAGCTTTCGACGGCGCGGGTCTTGCCGGTGACGACGATGACGTCTCCCCTTTCGACCACGGTCTCGGCCGTGGCGTAGGTGAAGTCCTGGCCGGGCCGCTTGATTCCTACGACGGTGATGCCGTACCTGCTGCGCACTCCGCTCTCGCCGAGAGGGACGCCCGTGATGGTGGCGGGGGCGACGGTCTTGACCAGGGCGTAGTCGTCGTCGAATTCGATGAAGTCGAGCATGCGTCCGGTGACGAGGTGGGCCACTCGCTCGCCCATCTCGTGTTCGGGCAGGACGACGTGGTGGACGCCCAGGCGCTCCAGGATCTGGCCGTGCTGACGGCTGGTGGCCTTGGCCCAGATGTTGGGGACCGCGTCCTCCAGAAGGTTGGAGGCGACGAGGATGCTGGCCTCCATGTCGGTGCCGATTCCCACGACCGCGCTGGTGAACTCGTGCACTCCCAGCTGCCGCAGGACCTCGGGGTCCGTGCAGTCGGCTACGGCCGTGTGCGTGAGGAGATCGCTGTGCTTCTGCACAAGGGCGGCATCGGTGTCGATGCCCAGGACGTCCCAGCCGCGGCGGGTGAGTTCGTTGGCGAGAGAGCTGCCGAACCGGCCGAGACCGATGACGGCCACGCGCTGGTCGCCTGCTGTGGGGCCGCCGGTGTCCAGGAGCCGCTTGCGGCGGCGACGGCGCAGGGAGTGCAGGTAGTTACCCAATGACGGGTCGCTCCTCGGGTAGCTGGTATCGGCGGGTCCGCTCGCGCAGGGCGAGCGAGGAGACGAGCGTGATCGGCCCGAGGCGGCCGACGAACATCAGCAGGATCAGGATCAGCTGGCCGGGTACCGGAATGTCGGCGGTGATCCCGGTCGACAGGCCGACCGTCCCGAACGCGGAGACGGCCTCGAACAGCACGTCCTCCGCGGGGGCCTTGGTGACGGTCAGCAGGGCCAGGGTGGCAGCGATGACCAGGCCGATACCCAGGAGCGCCACGGTCAGGGCCTGCCGCAGGGCGTGGGGGGCGAGGCGTCGGCCCATCACGGTGGAGTTGGGCTCGCCGCGCACCTCGGCGAGCATGGCGGCGGCGAGCACCGAGAAGGTGGTGACCTTGATTCCGCCGGCGGTGCCCGCGCTGCCGCCGCCGATGAACATCAGCGTGCAGGTGAAGAAGATGGTCGCGGCGTTCAGAGCGCCGATGTCGATGGCGTTGAAGCCCGCGGTACGGCTCATCGTGGAGTAGAAGAAGCCGTTGAGGATCTTCTCGTCCCAGTCGAACGGTCCCAGGGTCCCGGGGTTGGTCCACTCCAAAAGGCACGTCATTACGGTGCCCACCAGCAACAGGACGGTGCTGGTCACGACCGTCAGTCTGGTGTGCAGCGACCAGTTCCGGCGCCCCGTCGTGCGGCGCCGGGTGCGGTGGCGCAGGACCTCCAGCAGGACGGGGAAACCGAGGCCGCCGAGGATCACCGCCGCGGCGATCGGCAGCGTGACCCACGGATCCTGCGCGTAGGGCGTAAGGCTGTCGCCGTGCAGTCCGAAGCCCGCGTTGTTGAAGGCCGAGACCGCGTGGAAGAACCCCGAATAGGCGGCCTCGCCGAAGGAGCGGTCGTAGCCGAAGCGCAGTCGCAGCGCCAGGAACGCGCCCACCGCGAGTTCGACGATCAGGGTGCATCCGGCGACGCCGAGCAGCACCCGCCGGATGTCGCCGATGCCGAGGCTCTTGGTCTCCGCCGCGGCGGTCAACTGCATGCGCAGCCGCAGCTTTCCCGACACCAGCAGCGCGAGCAGTGAGGCCATGGCCATGATGCCGAAGCCACCGACCTGGATCAGCGCCAGGATGACGCCCTCGCCGAATCCGCTCCAGTGGGTAGCAGTGTCCACGACGACCAGCCCGGTCACGCACACCGCCGAGGTGGACGTGAAGAGCGCCGTCAGGACGCCCGTCGTCGAGCCGTCCTGGGACGAAACCGGCAGCATCAGCAGCACCGTTCCGACGCCGATCACCAGCGCGAAAGCCGACACCACCGTGCGCGCCGGGTGGGCGGTGAACAGTGAATGCCATACCCCCGCAACACGTCCCGGCACCCGCCCGCCCTTCCTCCGTCTCGCACCACCGTGGGGTCCGAGCGTCAAAGACACGTCAAGGACCGCGGCGTCACCCTACCTTCGAGAGGTCGCAGGCCCCGGGACCGTGGGCGGATGTCGGCGACGGCTCATTTGGGGCCGGTCTGAACGGTTCAATCGTGGGCCTGGTCGTCGGCGAAGGCGGCAACGACGCCCCGGCGCCGGCCGCCAGGTCCTTGAAGGCTTCCTGCGCGGAGTCGAAGCGGCTGCCTCAGGGCTCTCATGCGTGCGGGGACTCCCGCGGTGGTGATCAGGCGGGAGCCTGCGGCTTTCGTCTGGCCGAGCGCGCCCGGTTCCCGCAGCCGAGCGAACACCATGCCTGGTCGCGGCGCCGGGCGAGGAAGAACATGCCGCAGCTGGGCGCGTGGCAGCGCCGAAGTCTTGCCTGTTCCGGCCCGGCTGCGAGGAGGAGTGCCTGCCGGGCGGCGGCCGCCTGGGCGGGGCCTCCTGTGTCGCGTTGATCGAGCCGGCCGTCAGCGGTGACGAGGAAGGTCACGGGGGCGGCGGAGGCGAGTTCGTTCAGTTCGGTCCGCACGCTCTCCGGCAGGGCGCGTTGCCCGGCAGAGGCGTCCAGCGCGGCTCTTGTCAGGTCACGCAGCACCGTGAGGTCTTCCAGAGGCAGGAGAGCCAGTCGGCGTTCCGTCGCCCGGGCCCGCCAGCTCGCGGTGAGCTCGGCGTCGGCGAAGAGGTCGATGTCGGCGTGCGTGGGCCCTGCGCCACAGATGACCGTGTTGGCGAGGTCCAGGACCGGGTCCTCGCCGATCCACGGCATCGCGCGAAGGTTCCGGATCGTCATGCCCCCAACCTACCGGACTACCGGATTCAATCCACCAAAACCGTGATAACTTCAACTCACGGATTTAAAGATCTGAATACGTGAGTCCAATGGAGGGGTATCGCGATGAGCGCGACCATCGAGTACGTCCGGTTCGAAACGGCCGATGCCGCGGAACTGACAGCGCACCGCGAACAGCTCGTCGCCCTGTTGAGGGAGCGGTACGGAGACGGCTTCCTGGGGGCGCACCTGGCCCGGTTCGAGGACGGCACGATGCTGGACTTCATCGTGTGGTCTTCCGCTGAGGTCGCCGCACGCGCGGCGAAGGAGATGCCGGGCGATCCCGCCGCGCAGGGGTTCTTCAGCAGGATCGGTACGGTCCACGAGATGCGGCACGCTCAGGTGCTGCACAGCGCCCGGCCGTAGTCACCGGAACCAAGGGGAGGTGAGTGCCGTGCCGACGGCGGACGAACTGCTCAGCGCGGACATCGTCAGGGACCTGGCCGACTGCCTCGCCGCGGCGAACGGCGGGACACCTACCGGGCAGCTCCGGCGGTGCGGCGCCCTTCTCGCGGGCCTGACCTTCAGCGGGCGCGTCACCGCCGTCAAGGAGGCGATACTCGCCGACCTTCCCGACGCCTACCCGGACTTCGCGGAGGTCGTACGGGCCGCCCTGAAAGACCCCGGTTTCACCGGTTGGATGATCTTCCCCGTCACCGAGGCCGTCGCCGAGCGCGGGCTGGAGGTCTTCGAACCCGCCCTCGGCCTCCTCGCCGAACTCACCCCGTGCCTGACCGCGGAGACCGCGATCCGCCACTTCCTCCGCACCGACCTGCACCGCGCACTGCGGACGATCGAGGAATGGACCAGTCACGCCGACCCGCACGTACGCCGGCTCGCCAGCGAGGGAACGCGGCCCCGGCTGCCCTGGGCACCTCAGCTTCGCGCCCTCATCGCCGACCCCGCGCCGGCGCTGCCCGTGCTCGACGAGCTCTACCGCGACGAGTCCGAGTACGTACGCCGGTCGGTAGCGAACCACCTCAACGACATCAGCCGTGACCACCCCGCGATCGCCGTCGCCACCGCCGCACGCTGGCTCGACGACCCGGCTCCCACGACGAGCGGCCTGGTCCGGCACGGCCTGCGCACCCTCGTCAAGGCCGGCGACCCGGACGCCCTCGCCCTCCTCGGCCACGACCCGGACGTCCCGGTCTCCGTGGAGGGGCCGCACGTGCGCACCCCCGCCATCCGGATCGGGGACCACCTGGAGTTCGACTACGCGGTCACCAACACCGGCGACCGGACCGCGCATGTGGTCATCGACTACGTGATCCACCACATGAAGGCCAACGGCACCCGAACCCCCAAAGTCTTCAAACTCACCACCCGGGCACTGGCCCCCGGCGAGCGGTGGACCGGTACCCGCCGGCATTCCCTCAAAGCCATCACGACGCGCCGCTACCACCCGGGCCTCCACCACGTGCAGATCCAGGTCAATGGGCGGCCCCACGGCGAAGCCCCGTTCACGCTGGACCTGCCGGCGGAGTAATCCCGGGCATGAGCCGTCTCGTTGACGGGAGACGGATTTCGTAGGTACCCGGTCGGAGTTCCCTGATGTGCAGCCCGACCGGTCACCGATCTCGCCGAGGGCAACCAGCAGGGCGGCACTTGCTGCCCACGAGATCGCCCGTCCCCGGCGGTGGGGACGGGCGATCTCGTGGGCAGAACGCCTAACCCTGACTGATCGCGGCCACGAGCTGGTCACCGGTGTATGCGCGACCGCCGATCCCCCAGCCGCCGTCCGGGGCGTTGATGATGTTGACCCAGATGCCCTCCCTGTCGTGGCCGTCGACCGTGAGGGATGCGGCAATGTCCGTCGCGTTCGCGATGAACGCGGCGCGGGCCTGCGGAGTGCCCAGGCCGATGTTGGGCAGCTTCAGCTCGATCATGACCACCGGGCGGTTGACGCCCCCGGCGTAGATGTCTTCGGGCGCCAGGACATGCACGCTGCCTCCGACCATTGAGCTGAAGAAGCGGTTGCCGGTCAGGCCGCTCGCCTCGATGAGGGCGGCGGTGAGCCGGGGCAGGATCTCGCGTTCGCCCTCATGCGTGAGGGTTCCGCGCGGCGATGTGACGGTGATGGGCATGGAAGGCGTGCTCCCTGTCTGAAGAAAAGCGTCGGTGCCGAGTGGTGCGGCGAAGCGGTCGCTAGCTAGTACGTGCGTACTACTTTTGGAGTCTGCAGTAGGATGGCCGTCCTAGTCAAGGGAGAAGGGTGGCCGGGCATGGCGAAGGACACGCGGGCGCGGATGGTTGCCGCCGCTGTCATGGCGTTGCAGCAGCGCGGCCTGGAGGGGATGTCGTTCACTGATGTGCTCGCCCGCAGCGGTGCGGCACGTGGGGCGATCTACCATCACTTCCCGGGGGGAAAGGGTCAGCTGGCGGCAGAGGCGGCGGCCCAGCATGGGCGCGAAGTCCTGGCCCGCATGGCCGAACTCTCCGGCTCCACGCCCCGGGCGGTCGCGGAGGCTTTCGTCGACTTCGCCCGCCCGGTCGTCGAGGCGTCAACCCGCGGCAGCGGGTGCGCCATTGCCGCTGTGACCCTGCCGGCGGACGGGGGCGACCATGAGCTGTGCCGGGTGGCGGCCACCGCGTTCGCCTCTTGGTCCGGACAATTGGCGGACGCCCTCTCCGATTCCGGACTCTCGCACGAGGATGCCCAGGACAAGGCGGCCCTGCTGATCGGTCTGCTCGAAGGGGCTCAGGTGCTCAGCCGTGCGGCGGGCAGTACGGCGTCCTTCGAGCGGGCGGTCCGTGCCGCGTTGCCCCTGTTCGAGGCGAAGCTCTAACCTGCCCCGGAGGTGGTCGCCGCCTCCCGAGCGGTTTCCGGGCGCAGGTGTGCGGCCAGCAGGAGCTCGGCGGTTGACCGCGCGGTCAGGGCGGCAGCGGGGGAGTCGTCCAGGTGTGCGGACGTGATGGCTCCGTCGCACAACTGGACGAGTGAGGCGATCAGGGCGCCGTCCTCGCCGGCGCCGAGTGGTCCCAGCAGGCGGGCGAACAGGGCGGGCAGCCAGGCGCGGTCGTCGGCGATGGCGGCCCGGATGCCTTCGTGGTGGGGGTACTCGGCTGCGGCGTTGGTGAACGGGCAGCCTCGGAAGCCGGGGTCCTGGAACGCCTCGTGGAAGACGTCGAAGACCGTCAGGACCCTGGTCAAGGGGTCCCGGGTTCGCGCCTCCACCTCCCGCGCAACGTGCGTCCGCCAGCGGTCGCTACGACCTCGGAGGTACGCCTCCACCAGGTCTTCCTTGGTCCGGAAGTGGACGTACATGGAGGACTTCGAAACGCGGCTCTCGGCGATGACGCGGTCGATTCCCACCGCGTGGATGCCTTCGGCGTAGAACAGCGCGTCCGCGGTGGCGACCAGCCGTTCCCGTACCGGCAGGGTCCCTGCCTTCATTCCCATGCCCCAAGTATCGAACAGACAGATCTGTTTGACAACGCAGGCAGGCGTCCTTAGCTTGATCACATCGAACGGACAGGTCTGTTCGATGTGATTGCAAGGAGCTTCGATGTCCCGCGTGCACCTCATCGACCCGGCCACCGCGACCGGCAACGCCGCCGAACAACTGGCAGCCACCCAGAGCACGTTGGGTGTCATCCCGAACATGGCCAAGGCGATGGCCCACAGTCCGGCCGCACTCAAGGGCTTCCTCGGCCTGTTCGGCGCGCTGAAGGAGGGTGTGCTCTCCGCCGGCATACAGGAGCGGATCGCCCTCGCGGTGGCCGAGCTCAACGGCTGCAGCTACTGCCTGTCAGCCCACACGATGGTCTCCCGCAACGTCGCCCAGCTCCCCGAGGAGGAGATCGAGGCCGCCCGGCGGGGCACCAGCGCCGACCCGAAGGCCGCCGCCGTACTGCGCCTCGCGGTGGCGATCACCGAGAACCGGGGCCGGATCGCCGACGAGGCCTTCGCGGCGGCCCGTGAGGCCGGGCTGACGGACGAGGAGATCGTCGAGGTGATCGCCAACACCGTCCGGAACATCTTCACCAACTACGTCAACGAGGCGCTCGACGTCGACGTCGAATGGCCGCTCGTGACACCGTACTCCCGCGCCGCCGTCTGATCCCCGACAGCGCCGCGGCACCGACCAACAGGGCCGCGAACAGCGCGACCAGGGTCACCGGTCCGATGGAGTCGAGCAGGTCGGCGATCGTGCGCTGGAAGGATCCGGCCGCGTCGATGACCGGGTCCTGGGTGGCGGGGTCGCGCTGGGCGCGGATCTCATACCAGCCGTAGTACGCGACGTACGCGCCGACGAAGAGCAGCAGTCCGCCGCCGATCCGGGGCGCGAGTGCGCCGGCACGGCGCAGGTGGCTGACGGCGGTGGTGCGGGTGACGGCGACGGTGAGGGAAGCGACGCCGACGATCAGGCCCATGCCAAGGGCGTACGCGGCGAAGAGGAGGACGCCCTCGGTAGGGGAGCCGCTGCGGAAGGCGGAGACGACGATGGCGAGGAACGGCGCGATCGTGCAGCCCAAGGAGGCCGTGGCGTACGCCATCCCGAACAGCGCCATGGAGGGGATCGACCGGGTGAGAGCGGGGGCCCGGCGGAGTTTCGGTGCCAGGGCGGGCAGTTGGCGGCCCAGCAGCAGCCAGATGCCGGCGGCGGCCATGAGGACGCCGAAGGCGATGGTGAACCAGGGCAGGTGTTCCTGGACCTGGCCGGCCACGGGCTGGATCACCAGGCCGAATATGCCGAAGAGGGCGGCGAAGCCGATGGTGATCGAGGCCGTGGCTATCAGTGCGCGGCCGATGGCGACCGCGCGAGTGGGGGAGTCGTCGCCCAGGACGAGCAGGGACAGGTAGGCGGGGAGCAGGGCGAAGCCGCACGGGTTGACGGCGGCGAGGATGCCGGCGGTGAGCGCGAGCGCGAGAGGCAGTTCGGACATCGTCAGCTCAGCCGGCGAGTCCGGCGACCTTCTCGGCCAGCCCCTTGCCAGCGGGCAGGACGCCCTCGTAGACGGTCTTGCCGTCTTTGTCGAGGATGACGTAGCGGCTCTGCTCGGTGACCTTGAACCGCTTCCAGGCCTCGCCCTTCTCGTCGGACAGCTGCGGGAAACCGCTGGTCTTGGTGTCGGAGATGAAGTCCTTCATGGCGGCGTTCTTGTCGAGGCCCGCGACGCCGACGACGTTGGCCTTGCCCGCGTAGTCGGCGGCGACCTTCGCGGTCTCGGCGGCCTGGGCCTTGCACTTGGGGCACCACGGCGCCCAGAACCACAGCACGGTGGGCTTGCCCGCGAGGGTCTTGGCGTCGAAGGGCTTGCCGTCCACGGTGGTGGCGGTGAAGTCCAGCACTGCGGGGACCGGGGCGCCGGCGGCGCCGGACATGCCCGGGTCCGAAGGCGCGGGCGACTCTACGGGCGCGGATGCGGTGGATGACGGCGCGCCCGCGCCGGTGCCCGCGGCCGGGCCGTCGTCCGCGGCACACCCGGTGACGGCGAGCAGGGCGGCGGCGAGCACGGCCGGGGCGAGGGTGCGGGGGCGCATGTCGACTCCTGTGTGTTCGGGGCGGGGCGGGGCGGGAGCGACTGTAGGGCCATCTTCGCGCCGGGTGGACGGTGAGGGCCTTACGGTTTGGTGACGTCAGCCCGCCGCGTCGCGCAGGTGCCCGGTGTCGAGGACGGTCACGCGGCCACGGGCAAGTCGGAGCAGGCCGTGGTCGGCATACTCGTGCAGCACCTTGGTGCAGGTCTCGCGGGAGGTCCCGGCGAGTGCGGCGAGCTGCTCGTGGGTGAGCGCGATCTGGGGGTGGCGGCCGCCGGGGCGCAGCGGGCTTGCCGGGGGCTGGGCGCCGGCCAGTATCGTCAGGGTGGTCGCGATCCGCTGGGCCACGCTCTTGAACACGCTGTCGGACAGTCGCTGTTCCAGGTCGGCCAGGCGGTGGCCGAGGATCTCGGTGATGCGGGCCGCGATGCGCGCGTCGGTCAGCAGGAGCCGGTGCACGTCGGCCCGGCTCATCACGCATACCGTGACGTCGTCGAGGGCTTCGGCGTAGCTGTGGAACATGTGCTGTCCCAGCAGCACCATTTCCCCGAAGATCGTGCCCGGAGCGATGATCGCGGTGGTGAGGGCCCGGCCGTCGGCGGACACCCGGAAGACGCGGACCCAGCCCTGCTTGAGGATGAACAGCACCTCGCTGGGCTGGGTCGGCGCGTACAGGATCTGGCCGGCGCCGTGGCGTCCAGCTGGAAGCGCGCTGGGACGCGGCGCTCGACACCGCCCGGGTCCACCGGCTGGTCGGCGACCGCTGGCAGCCCGCCGACCACCTCGACGCCATGTGGTTCGCCTGGTACGCCTTCTACCCGAACGGCCAGGTGCGACAGTGAGCAGGCTGCTCGGCGTCCTCGCCGGGGCCGGGGACGCGTGGGACGTCGTGGTGACCGCGACCGCGGCCACGCCCCCGCATCTTCGCGCCGCGTTGGGCGTACGCCGCTACCGGCGCACGGGGCTGGCCGCGGCGGCTGTGGTGCTGGTGGCGTACCTCTTCTCCATCGGTGACCTCGCGGTCTCGGCCTCAGGCCGGTTCGCCGGCGTCCCTGTCGTGCGGACGGCGCCAGGGCAGCTGTTCCAGGCGCGGGCGCCGTACCTCTTCGAGCCGGTGCTCGCCCTGCACCCGGGCCCGTACGTGGGGGTGTTCCTCAGTCCGGTCAACCTGCTGCTCGGAGCCGTGGTGGCCGCCCTGGTCGGCGCCAACGTCGCGGTCGCGGGGTTCGCGGCAGGTCAGGCGGCCGCCTGTAGGGGCACGCGGTACGCGCGGCTGCTCGGCGTCCTCCCGGCCTTCCTCCTCGGCTTCGCCTGCTGTGTGCCGGCCTTCCTGCTCGTCCTCGGCACGGGCACGGCGGCAGCCCTCCTGCCGGTGCTGATCCCGCTGCGCCCGGTGTTCTACCCCCTCACGCTGCTGATGCTCGTCAGCACGCTGGTGTGGGGCACGTCCCGGCTCCACCGGCAGGTCCCGCCCCGCCCAGGATCGCCTCGATGAGTGGGCGGCCGAGCCGGAAGGCGTCGGCGACGGGGAGGACTGACATTCCGGGACGGTCGCTGAGCCAGTCCGCGGCGGCCCCGGCGGAGGCGAAGAAGTGGACCTCGTTGCAGAAGGCGGTGCGTACGGAGGTCATGTCGTCGGGGGTGACGATCGAGACCACGGCTTCGGCCGGGTCGAGGTCCGTGACACCGTCGGGGGTGACGGTCAGCCGGATCGGGGCTCCGGTCGCGCGGCACGGGGATTCGACGTGGGCGGTGGTACCGAGGAGGGTGGGGAATGCCAGGGTGTCCAGGGCGCACCAGGTGTAGAGCTGCCGCCCGCCTGTCTCGAAGCGGTGCGGCGTGGGACGCTGCGTCAGGCCGCTGCCGACGATGCGCCCGTTCTCGTCGTACTCGGTGTCGGGCATGGCGGTCAGCGCCTCGCGGACCTCGGCTTCGGTACGGCCGGTCGCGGCGGCGAGCTCGTCGGCGCCGACGGGCCGACCGGTGGCCAGGAGTCGCAGCAGGTGGGCCCACAGAGGTCCGCCGATGAGGGTCCCGCGGTCCTTCAGGAGGGCGGTGAGGCTACCGGCGAGCTGTTCGACGGAGGCGTTGATGGTCAGGGGGTCCTTGTCCTCTCGGAGGGTGGCGGGCGGTCGGCCGACGTACCCGCCGGGCCGCTGCCGACCGTACGGTCTGACCCCGGGGGGAGAGTCAAGCGTCGCTCCGTTGGGCGGCCTCGAAGGCGTTGATCCGGTCCCGCGTCCGTTCCAGCTCCGCGATCCGGTCCTCGGTACGGGCCCGGGCCGCGCGCAGCCGCTCGACGAGCAAGGGGCCCAGGGCAGCCCGGCCGCCCCGCGCGCAGTCGCCGCCGAGGAGTTCGCGGATCTCGGCCAGGGTCAGTCCCAGGCCACGCAGCTCGCATATCATCCGTACGCACGACAGGGCATCGGCGTCGTACAGGCGGTAGTTCCCGGCGCTGCGGCCCGGACTGTGGATCAGCCCCCAGTCCGTGTAAGTGCGGAGCGCCTTGACCGGCACTCCGGTGCGCCGGGACAACTCCCCGATGGTCATGGGCGCGTCACCTCCCGGTTCTCAGCCCGCGCAGCAGGACAGCTTGGCGACGTCGGCGGTGAAGGTCTGGGCGGCCAGCTTCAGCGCTTCCGCCATGGTCAGGTAGGGGTGCCAGGTGTGGGCGAGCTGGTCGACCGTGAGCCCGGCGGTGAGGGCGTACGTGGCCGCGGTGATGATCTCTCCCGCGCCGTCGGCGAGTACGTGGGCGCCGATCAGGCGGCCGGTGCCCTGCTCGGCGACGAGTTTGACCAGGCCCCGGGTGTCGCGGTCGGCCAGTGCTCGCGGCACATACTCGAAGGGCAGGGTCCGGCAGTCGCACGGGATTCCGGCCTCGGCGGCCTCGGCGTCGGTCATCCCCACGGAGGCGATGGCCGGGCTGGTGAAGGTGACGCGGGGCAGGGCCGTGTAGTCCAGGGTGCGTTCCGCGCCGCCGAGGGCGTTGTCGGCGACGAGGGTGCCGTGGGCGGCGGCGACGTACACGAACTGCGGGTGGCCGGTGACGTCCCCGGCGGCCCAGATCCGCTCGGCGGTGGTGCGCAGGTATGCGTCGACGATGACTTCGCCGTGCGGTCCGGTTTTGACGCCCACCGACTCGAGGTTCAGGCCGGCGGTGACGGGCCGCCGCCCGGTGGCGATCAGCAGGTGCTCGGCGCGCAGCTCTGCTGCCGACGAGGTCGTGAGGGTGTAGCCGGCTGCGTCGCGATGGACGGCCGTCAGCGTGGTGCCGGTGTGTACGGCGATACCCTCGTCGGCGAGCACGGATTCCAGGGCGGCGGAGATCTCGGGCTCTTCGTTCGGGGCGAGGCGTTCCAGCGCCTCGATGACGGTGACCTGCGTGCCGAGCCGGGCGAACAGCTGGGCTTGCTCCAGCCCGACCGCGTTGCCGCCCACCACGACCATCGACTCCGGCAGGGCGTCGAGTTCCATGGCGGTGGTGGAGGTCAGGTATCCGGCGGCCTCCAGGCCGGCCAGGGGTGGGGCCCAGGGAGTGGAGCCGGTGGCGATCAGATACCGGCCGGCCTCGATCCGTACGGTCCCGCCCTCGGCCAGGTCTACGTCCAGGGCAGGCCCGTCAGCGAACGCGGCGTTCCCGCGCACCACCTCGAAGCCGAGCTCGGCGGCCAGGTCCGCGTACTTCTCCGCCCGCATCCGGTCGACCAGGGTGTCCTTGCCCCCGATCAGCGCCCGGAAGCCGACGGGCGCGGTGTGAGCCCGGATGCCGGGGAAGCGGGAGGCGGCCTGGGCGCCGTGCCGGGCCGTGGCGGCGGCCAGCAGCGCCTTGGACGGTAGGCACCCGATGTTCACGCAGGTGCCGCCGATGGTGCCACGCTCGACCAGCACCACGCGGGCGCCCTTGCCCCGCGCGGCGATGGCGGCGGCGAAGGCCGCCGAGCCCGAGCCGACGACCGCCAGATCGAATCCGGATCGCACCTCGGTCATGGTGTTGCCTCCTCGCATGGCGGCCCGGCTCCCAGCAGTGGGACCTATTCGCTTTGGCGTATAGCAGAATCCCAGCTTACTATTCGTATAGGCGAATATCTGGATGTGGAGGCCCCATGAAGTCCGCACTCGTCGATCCGGTGGCCGAGGTCCTGGTCGAGCTCGTGCCGTGCACTCACCTGGACACCACGGCCCGTTTCTTCCGGGCCCTCGCCGACCCCAACCGGCTGCGGCTGCTGGAGTTCATCCTGCGCGGCGAACGCACTTCAGCCGAGTGCGTCGAGCACGCCGGCATCTCCCAGCCGCGGGTCTCGGTGCACCTGTCCTGCCTCGTGGACTGCGGCTACGTCGCCGCCCGCCGGGACGGAAAGAAGCTGCGCTACTCCGTCGGCGACCCGCGCGTGGCCGACCTCGTCGTTCTGGCCAGGGCCCTGGCGGCGGACAACGCCAAGGCCTTGGCCTGCTGCGAGCGCATCCCACCCGCCGAGTAACCCGAAGCCCCCGAGGCCCGTGATGACTGCCCCCACGCCACCACCCCCGCACCGCGACCACACCGTGATCGGTGTCATCGGCATGGCCGTGCTGGTGCTCGTCTGCTGTGCCGCGCCCGTCCTGATCGCCGCCGGTGCCCTGGGCGCGCTCGGAGCATGGTTGACCAGCCCGTATCTGCTCGCCGCCGCGGCTGCCCTCGCGCTGATCGCTCTGGTCGCCGGAGCGACCCGCCGCAGACGCCGCTGACGGCCGGCCCTGCACGGAAGGAGGATCGCCGTGCCATCACCACGCATCGGCGATGCCGAACGAGAACAAGCCGGCGAACGCCTCAAGGAGGCCTACGCCGAAGGCCGGTTGGACGAGTCCGAGCTCGAGTCCCGCACCGAGGAACTTCTGCGAGCCCTTACGCAGGACGACCTGCAACTCCTCCTCGCCGACCTGCCCAGCCCTGTGGCCGGGGCCCCCGCGTCGCTCGGCGCCCGGATCGCCGACGGGCTGACCCGAGCCCTCAGGTGCGCGGTCTTCTGCTGGCTCCCCCCTGCACAGCCCGGGCGGAGCTCGACCCGGCCCGCGGTGAATGCGGTCACCGGTCGGGGGCGCGCCGCTCAGCCTCCCGCTTCACCGCCGCCAGGGAGGCCGCGACCGTGGCCTCCCAGCGTTCGGCGACCACGCCGCCCCACCAGTGGCCGAGCGCCCACAGATCCGTGCCCATCTCGCCCGCGTACTCCAGCCGCGTCCCCCCTTCGTACTCGCTGAGCCGGAAGGACTCGACGACGGCGGGGACCGGCCCGCGTACCAGCCGGAAGCCGACCCGGTCCGGCCGGTCGAACCGTACGGTCTCCACGGTTCGTGCCGTCAGCCACCCGGCCGCGACGGGCGTGAAATGCTCGGCGAGCACCATGTCACCGCCCTGCTCCAGCACCCGTACCTTCTCCCGCATCGCCCGCATCGCCCGCATCGCCCGCATCGCCCGCATCGCACGCCCGAGATAGGGCTGGGCGATCACGCCGAAAACCACGTCCCGCGGCGCTTCGATGTCGACGGCCTGCGGCCCCAGCGGCCGGGTTCGCCGACCCACACCCACATCAAGGGGCAGCGCCCCGGTCACCAGCCCCACGTACCCGGCTGCGAACCCGCCACCGACGCCCGCCGCGACAGCCACCCGCCCGATCCACCCCACGCCTGCGTCCCTTCTCGGTGCCCGTCCGCCTAGGTGGGGGCAGAACACCCACCGCGTCACGCACGCCACGCAAAGGGCCGACGATGTGGCCGTACCGGATCTCGCCGACAGCCGCTCCAGCCGTGCCGCGACCGACGCCCTGCTGGGGCTGCTGAAGGAAGGCCGCTGGCACCCCGCCGCCATCGCCCGCTTCCTGGGGTTGGCCGTGGACCGATCGGTACGGCAGGCGGCCCGCCGCCCCCAGGCCCTGGCACAGACGACCGCCCAGCATGCCCTTTTGTTCATTCCCGCCCGTGGTCGTCCGGGCCGGAGATGGGTGGCCGCCAGCTGGGCCCTCACCGCCCTCCACCTGGGCCTCCTGGAAGAACGGATCCGGCTGTCGCCCGCCGATGTGCTCACCCTGATCCGCGGCAACCTCCCCGCGACGGCCCTCGGGCCGGGCCGCTGGTCCGGGGCGCTCGTGATCGCATCGGACCTGGCCGACGGCCGCCTGGCCCGGCACCAGGACACCGTCTCCGCGTTCGGGGAGCACGCCGATTCCCTCGCCGACGCCGCGTTCTGGACCTGGCTGGTCTTGCGGAACGAGCCGAGCCGCACGGTACGAGCGGCAGCGATCGCCGCATGGGCTGCGCCGGCTGTCACGGTCACCGGCATCGCCATCATTCGCGGCCGCATACCGGAGCTGCCCCGTCCCGCACTGATCCGCCCCGCGGCCGCGATGCAGGGCATCGTGGCATTGCGTCAACTCCTCCGCAGCCGCAGACCGCCGGACGGCATCCCGTACTCCGCTACTGCCCGCTGACGAACACACGGGCCTCGTCGATGAGTTCGGCCCAGCGGTCCGCGTCGCGGTCGCCGATCACGACCCACTCGCGGAAGGTCCGGCCGGCCGGGGCGAACGGGCCGCCGGCACCCGACGCGATGAGCTGTTCGACGCGCTCGCGGGGTAGCTTCACGATCAGGTCGCCGGACCGGGGATCGCAGGAGGCGAAGAACGCACCCGAGACCCGCAGGCACGGAAATCCCATCATCGTGCCGGTCGCCACACCGGGTTGGGCGAGCGCCGAGGCGCTGATCTCGGTGAAGAAACCGGTCGGCGCGCCGGGCATGTCAGCGGTCGAGATGGAAGGTGAGCAGCGAGGCTTCCTGGCCGTTGGACTTCGTGGGCGTGCTGTCCACGTAGCCGCCCGTCCCGCTGTACTCGCCAGTACCGCCGACGACGGTGAACGTGGCCTTCTTCATGACGTTCGAGAACTCCTCGCCCCCGGCGAACACGAGATTGCCCTCGTCGGTCAGCCGCACGGTGCAGTCCAACAGGAAACTGCCGTCCTTGAGTACGTGCACGCGCGTCAGCGAGTCACCGATCGCCTTGCCCGAGTCCGGATCCACCGCGGGATCCTCGAAGAGCAGGACGTCACCCGGCTGCGGATTGGCCATGTTCCCGAAGACGGGAGGCTTGTTCTGTAGAACGACCTTCACGGTCTGATCCTTGCTGCTTTCGCTGCCGCTTGCCGCCGCCGGACCGGCCGTCACGGTTCCGGCCAGCAGGAGCGCGAAGACGGCGCAAACCGCTAGTGCGAGCCGACGAAGTCGGCCGGGTTCAAAGGTTCGCATGGGGATGTCCTTCCTCTCCGCCCACACAGAAACGGCGGAGCGTGCGGGACTTCCCGGCGCGCTCAAGCCCTGAGGGCGAGGCGACACAATCCCATGATGGCGCGAGACCGGCTGCCCCGCCATCAGGCCGGACGCGCCCCATGGGTGCCCTGCTCGCCGGTACGGAGAGGCGGCGGCCAACGAAGGGCCGGTCACCTCGGGGCAGAGGCGGGTTCGGGCGCTACGCAGCGGCATGTCGGCTCGGTGCGGTAGCGGGGCGGGGTGGTTCTTTCGTTCGATCCCGACGAGCTTCCCGTCGACCGTTCGCCGAGGACGAAGGGCAGCCCAGCGAGACCCGCCGATGCCGCCCGGCACGGCGGCTGCGCTTCCTGCCGCGGCCCACGCAGGCCATGGAGACCAAATGGGCAGGGTGGGGGGCAGGCCTAGCGCCTGGTGGGCCTACCCGGGTGGGGGCGGCGGCGCAGGGAGTGGACTTTCGGCCGGCTTCCCAGGTAGGGGCGTGGACGACTCAGCCTGCGGCGAGCGAGTAGCCGCGCCCTCGGCGCTCACTCGATCGGTGAGCTCGCGGTGCCAGGCGGCGAACTCCTCGCGGATGGCGGCCGCGGCCTTGGCATCGAGGCCGTATGCGGCGAACTGTCTGTCGGTGTGGTGCTGGACGCGGGCGAGGGCAGACGCGTACTCGTCGAGACTGGGTTCGGCCTCGTTCTGTGCCGTGAGTTCCATCAGTCGAGCGCGGGTGTAGCCGGCCTTCAGCAGGGCGTTGACGTCGATGGCATCCCGGACTTCGGCACGGCCGAAAAGAGCCCCGGTCTTGGCGGCGGCGAGGTCGTCGAGGTGGAGAACCGGGCCGAGGTCCGATTCGACCGGCGGGTGATGCAGCAGGTCGCCGACCAGCTCCACCTTTGACTGGGCGCCCGAGGCGGGATCCGTGACGTGCAGGCGCGCGTACACCTGCGCCTGCTGGGTGACCTGCACCAGGTACCCGGCAGTGCGGTACGCGTCGACGAGGCGTGCGATCGCCTGTGGCAGCTCCCCCTCGGCGCGCCCGATCGGGGTGAACAGGTCGACGTCGTCACTGACGCGGCTGACGAGACGATGGGCCTGGACGGCGTATCCGCCCGCGAGCCGGTAGCCGAAGTCCTCAGCGAGCGCTTCCAGACCGATGCGGATGAGCCGATGGTGCAGATCTTCCACTACGCGGCCGCCGCCGGCGCACTGGCGAGCTGGGGGAAGCGAGCCTCCCAGGCGACCCTCGCCGGGCCGGGCAGGAACAGGGCCCGCCAGTGGCTCCGCAGCACGTCGGCGTTGAGGTGAGCGTGCAGGTCCTCGGCCGTCTGCGCCTCGCGGATCACGCGCTCGTACATCAGTACGACGTCGGCGTCGTCGGCCAGGTCGTACTCGTAGTGCGGGCCCCAGTCCAGGTGCCGGGGCAGGACCACAAGGCCGTCCGCCGGCCCGCTCAGCTCCCCGAGCGAGCCCGGCAGGGTGTACGGCCGAAGCTGTGCGTACCTGCTGCTCATGCTCACCAGCATGCCCGAAACCGGGGTCCCGCGGTACGCATACCTGCGATGGCGGGCTCCAGGGAGCCCGCCGAGGCAGGGCGCGTGGGTCGCTCGCCTCGCCGTTCCAGGCATCGGACCGGGCTGGGTCCGGGCGTAGGAGCGTTAGTCAGGCCGGCACGGTTCTCCGGACGCCCTCGTGGAGCCCACGCGCCCCCCTCGTGCCTGACCCGCTCTCTGGGCGGCTCGGGGCCCCGCTTGCCGCGACAAGGGGCGGGCAAAGAGCGTCAGCTTGCCGTACATAGCGCCCACTCTGCACGTAACGCACACCGGCAGACTGTCCAGTTTGCGCCATGCAGGCCGCTGACCTGCGGTTTTCTTTAACATGTTTTCGCTAGATCTTATTTCGATGACGCACCACGTGGAGTGCGTGGCGATTCTTGAACCGGTGCGGGAAGGCTCCTGACCTGTAGCTTTGTCGAAGCGCATTATGTGCGCTGTGGGCGTTACGGGCGATATCTTGACGCTGATCTGACGCTCGTGACGCTCGTCTGACGCTCGCCCCGGCAGTTTGTTGACGGAGTGTCAGCCGTGTGGGGCCGCCATCTGGACCTGGCCGGGCGCCCCGATCGGGGCGCCCGTGCCGCCCTCCCCAAGGCGGCTTCCTGCATGCGGTGGAGGTACCGAACGTCGGCATTGGCGGCGGGAGGTCGGAGCCGTACGGTACTTACGCTCTGTAGTGAACTGCGGCGTGGTCGCTGATGATTGTCCTCGCTTCCACCGGCGGTAGGACTGCCCGCGCCTTCCGGCACCGCCATCCACACAGTGAGCGGTACTGGTGGCAGTGATCAACAGATCGTCTCGGACCAGTCGGACCTCGGCGCCAGTGACGGCCGCGATGCCCGCGCGTGACCGCCCTGACCGGCCGGCTCAACGCCCCGCCCGCGACCGGGAGGTCTTCGCCAGGCGTCTCTGCTCGCGTGAATGATGTCGGATGCCGAAAGTGGACCCAGCGTCCATTCCGTCCATTGTTGGCGGGCGTGCCTCGTCCAGGGCGGCCCCCGCACCAGGCAACGTTTGCCCGGGAGCGGTCTGCGGCGATGACTCCATGGACGGGGAAGTCATCCCCATTCTCCGTATGGAGGACGCTGCGGCGGCGGTCGCGTGGCACGAGCGACTGGGCTTCGCCAAGCAGTGGGAACACCGCTTCGAGCCTGGGCTTCCCGCGTTCGTCGAGAGTTTCTTACCGGAAGCACCGCGGACGCGGCAGGAAGCCTGCTCATCGTCCGCATCTGACTTCCAGAACCAGCCGCGGGCGTAGAAGTCGCCCGCCGTGACGAATCCGTCGCCGCCGGTGTCGAGCAGCTGAAACCGCTTGGCCGGCTTGCGGTCCGCCAGGTCTCCTGGCATGTTGCTTCTTTCGCGGATTGATCACTCCGTGTTTGGGGGATCTTGCTCAGTGTAAGGGAAGGGTGGTGCCGCCTGTGGGTGAGAACGTGTGGCTTGAGACCGTCCAGCCGGACGACATCGACAGCTTCGGCCATGTCGGCACGAACAGGATCCAGTCATGGGTGCTCAACGGGCTCGTCGACACATTCTGGGACCGGGCGGCCGGTGGACCGCCCCCGCTCTGGTTCGCGGCCAGCACCCAGCTCACCATGAAGATGCCCGTCGGCTTCATCGCCGAAGCCGTGCAGATCCGGTCCACGGTGAGCGACATGCGGCGGCGTTCCGCGGAGGTCACCGCCGAGGTGCGCACCAGTGAGGGGCTGCATGCCACGTCCCGGACCGTGATGGTGGCCGTCGGTGCGGACGGCCTGGCCCGTCCCGTCCGCGAGGCGGAGTGGGAGCGTCTACGGTGCTTCGTCGGCGGTGGCCCCGCCGAGGAGGGAGCTCAGGCGCCGGACCCGGTGCGGCTCGACCGTCGGCAGGCGAAGGAACTCGCGGAGCTGCTCCGCGACATCGGTGAGCTCCTGGACGGGCGTACGGGCCTCGGGGTCCTGGCCGCGAGGAATTCCCTGGAATCTTCCCGGGAGGGAGGCGCCGCCGCCGTTCGGACTCACGCTGACGCTCTCGACCGCGCCCTTCGCACCTGACCGCGACCGAGCGGGTGGCCGTCACGAACGCGTCGGCGGCGCCCCCGCGATGGCGTCCCCGTCCTGTTCCGTGAACTCCACTCGATCGGGCGACAGTACGCAGACGGCACCGAGGTACCCCTCGCCGGGCTCCGTGTCCCGCAGCGCCACCTTGGCGACGAGGTCGGTCCGGGCTGGGAAGCGGGTCAACACGGGCGGGTCGCCGGTGATTTCGATGCCGGACATCGGCCGGCGCAGACCGTCCCCAGTCGCCTTGAGGAGGGCTTCCTTGCGGACCCAGCACCGGTAGAAGTCCTCCGCCCCGCCCGGGGTTTCGGCCGGGGAGAACACGTACCGGTCCATGCGCGGCAGATGCCCGGCCGGATCGACGAGTTCCACGTCGAGCCCGACGGGGCCCGCCGCCGTGAGGGCGACGCCCACCCGTCCCCCCGCGTGCGTGACGGACACGTGGAGGTCACTGTCATGGACCTCCGGTCTGCCGTGCGGCCGGTCGCAGTCGGGGCAGGTCCGGTCGATCCGTACCTCCTCGACCGCAAGGCCGGTGTAGTGGCTTACACACAGACGCAGCAGCGCGGCGGCCGTGGCATGGCGGCGTCGTGCTCCGGGGGTCGGCAGCCGGGCACCGCGTTCCCGCTCCTCCGGCGAAAGGTACCGCCGGCTCGACGGGGTCAGGGCGTCGGCCCACCAGATGTGGCAGGCGCGTCTCAGACCGTGATCGTTCCGCACGCCCGCACGAACCGGACGAGCTCGTCCACCTTGTCGGAGCGGGTATCCACGGCGCGCTCGACCACCCTCACGAGGTGGTCGTACGCCTCCGTGTGGTCGTACGACGCCGTGTCGGCGATCTTCAGGGCCCACCGCCAGTAGCCGCGCATGGTGTCCGCGAGGGGCATCCGGAAGTCGGCGATCACCTCTCGGATCGGCTCGACGACCTGGTCTCCGTACACCTGGAGGTAGCGGGTGAGGACCGAGGCGAAGAAGGAGAAGTGCCGGGCCTCGTCGCGGCCGAGGCGGCCGAGCACGTCGCGGAGCACGGGCTCGGGGACGACGTCGCGAAGGTGCTGGTAGTAGATCTGGGTCGCCTTCTCCTGAACCAGCGGGTACGCGAACATCTGCACCGCGCTTGTGTAGGGCAGGCCGAACTCCTTGCGGCCCTCCACGGCCAGCTCCCCACGGAGCTGCTCGGCCTCGGCGAGCCCGGTCGCGGTCTGATATGTGGTCAGGGCGCGGGCGTGGGTGTCCTCTTCCTGGCCCCAGCGGATCAGGAAGCGGTAGAGCTCCCTGTTGTGGAGGTAGGCGGGGACGTCCACCGTGCCGTCGGGTGGGAAGTGCCGTTGGTAGAGCGCGAAGTACCCCGGGAGATGGTCCTCGATGATCGTGACGAACTGCACGGCCGACCGCTGGCCCTCGGTGAGACGGTCCGCGTCCGCCGTCGCCCAGTCGAGGTCCTCCACCTCCCAGCGGCGTGAGACGGGCGTGGCCCGCATGAATGCCCGTACGGCGAGGTCCATGTCGCAGGGCGCGAGCAGTGGCCCGGTGATCACCGTGTCCTCCGGGCGACGAGGGCGTAGTGCTTGGTGGTGTAGCCCCAGCCGGCGTTGGCGACCTGCAGGTAGCGGGCGAGGCGCGCGGACGTCCCGCCCGGCTGGACGGCGTCAATACGGTCGGCGTTCCTCCGGACGTTCTCCAGCCAGTGCTCGATGGTCCGCCGGTAGTCGTCGGTCAAGTCGGTGACACCGATGACCGAGAGGCCCGCGTCCTCGGCGGCGGCCACGAGCTGGGAAAGGGGCCGCATGTCGCCGAAGCCGAAGATGTCGTTGCGTACGAAGGAGGCGCCGTCACTCTCCTGGAAGCGCCGGTAGGCGGCGGTGTTGCGGAAGCAGGTCTCGGAGACGTACACCGTGCCTCCCGGGCGCAGTAGCGTCCGGGCCTTGGCGTAAACGGCGGTCAGGTCGGGCATGTGGACGATCGAGCCGAGCATGGTGAGGGCGTCGAAACGCTCCGAGCCGAAGTCGGTCCTCTCGAACAACCCGTCCCGGAGCGTGATGTCCACGCCCCACCGGGCGGCGTGCTCCTCGACGTACGCGCGCTGCCGGCCGGCCGGGCTGATCCCGACCACCTGGCACCCGTACTCCTTGGCCATGAAGAGGGCGAGGGATCCCCAGCCGCAGCCCACGTCGAGCAGCTTCTCGCCTCCCTTCAGGCCGAGTTGCCCGGCCACGAAGTGGAGTTTCCTGGTCTGGGCCGCTTCCAGGGTGTCCTCGGGTGCGTACCTTCCCGAGCTGTACTTCAGGCGAGGGTCCAGGAACAGGGCGAAGACGTCCGGGTGGAGGTCGTAGTGCCGGTTGGTCGCCGCGGTGGTCCCGGCGCCGGTCATGGGAGTGGTCGTGGCGTCGGTCATGGCCGGGCCGCTGCCTTCTCGATCGCCGTGGCGAGACCGGCGATCGTGGCCAGTGCGAAAACGGTGTCGTCCTCCAGTTCCACGTCGAAGTGCTGCTCGGCGGTGGCGACGACGCGCAGCACCTTCACCGAGTCGACGCCGTCGATGCCGCGCAGGTCGAGGTCGGGTGAGAGGCCGCCGGACGGCACGGCGAGCACGGTGGCGACGATGTCGGTCACCGCCGAGAGGATGTCAGTGCGGGGCGTGGTGGTGGTCATCGGTCGGCCTCCAGCCGGTCTGGGTCAGGGAGTGCAGGAACCGGTCGGATTCCTGGTCGGACAAACGCAGCCGGGAGCGGGCCCGCCGCAGGTCGACGGGCTGGAATGTTCCCGTCGCCGTGGCCATCAACTGCCCCTCCTCGTCGAGGATTTCGCATCGGGCGTCGTACGGCCTGCCGACGGGCTCCCGAAGACTCGCCACGCACCGGTAGGCGGCATCGACCGGCAGCGGCGCCACATATCGCATCCGCATCGTCGCCGTGAAGACCGGCCGACCGTGGGTCAAGGCCACCAGGTTGCCCATGGTCTCGTCGCAGACGGCGCCCGTCACCCCGCCGTGCAGCAGTCCCGGGTACGACTCGAAGTCCCTGCCCGGCCGGAAGCGGGCCTCCAGCCCGCGGGGGTGGGTGAAGAAGCCGAGCCGCAGCCCGGTGCGGTTGTGCGGCGAGCACCCGAAGCAGCGGAAGTCGGGTACCGCGGTTCCCCACGGGACCTCGACGGGCTCACCGTGCGGCCGTCCTTCACCGGCCACCGGAGGCGCCTTCCAGGGCACGGATGACCTCGGGCATCGCCAGGCGGCGCAGCTTTCCGCTCGTCGTACGGGGAATCGTGCGCGGCGGCACGAGGCGTACGGACACGTCGGCCAGCCCGGTGGCGTCCGCGACGCCGGCCCGGATCTCCTCGATCAGCCGAACCCGGTCCGCCCCGTCACCGACCCGGGTCTCGGCCGCCAGTACCATGCGATCCCGGTCACCGGTGGTGTCGGCGAACGCCGCGCACGTCTGCCGATGAACCCCCGGCACCTCCCGAGCGGCCGCTTCCACGTCCTCGGGGTAGTAGTTGGCGCCCCGGACGACGATCATCTCCTTGATCCGGCCCGTGACGTACAGCTCCCCGCGGTCGGTGTAGGCGAGGTCGCCGGTCCTCAGCCAGCCGTCGTCCGTGAAGGGCTGGGCCGCGTCGGCCGCGCCGAGGTAGCCGGCCGTGACGGCCGGGCCGGCCAGCTGCACCTCGCCCACCCGCCGGTCCTCGGACGGTGTGCCGGTCCGCGGATCGGCGATGCGCAGCCGCATGCCGCGCACCGGCTGCCCGAGTCCGGCGACCGCTCGCGCCCCGGGCGCCGTACGGGAGGTGGGCACCGCACGGCCCTCGCCCGCGAGGAGTCCCGCGTCCACCCAGTCGAAGACGGGGGGCCGGCCCAGGGGCGGGAAGCTCACGGCGAGCGTGGCCTCCGCCATCCCGTACACCGGCATCATCGCCTCCGGCCCGAACCCGGCCGGCGCGAACCGCTCCTGGAACGCCTCCACGGACGCGAGGGCGACCGGCTCGGCACCGTTGATCGCGACCCGCCACCGGCTCAGGTCCAGGCCCGGCACGTTCCGCGGGGGAACGGCCGCCAGGAGGTGGTCGTAGCCGAAGTTCGGGAGCGGGCAGATCGAGTTGCCGTTCTCCGACACGGTGCGCAGCCAGGCCGCCGGGCTCTTCACGAAGGAGATCGGCGGCCAGATCATGACGGGCACGCCGGCGAGCAGCGCCGTGAGGGAGGAGAACAGCCCCATGTCGTGATACATCGGAAGCCAGACGCCCAACAGGTCCTGACCGGGCTTCATCCCGGTGCCCGCCTCCATCGAATCCAGCGAGGCGAGCACGTTGCCGTGCGTCAGCCGAACCCCCTTGGGGACCGAGGTGCTCCCGGAGGTGAACTGCACGATCGCCAGGTCGGTGGCGGTGACGGCCGGCATGCGCCGCCGGTCGTCCGCGCCCCGGAGGTCGGCGACGTGAAGGAGGCGGGCGCCGGGCAGGAGCGTGGCCAGCGCGGTCACGACATCCGAGAACCCGTCGGTCACCACGATCCGCCGGATACCGGCGACGGTCATGACCCGTCGCAGCCGGGCGGCGTACCCTTCCATGTCCCGCGACATGACGGGGAGGGGTAGGGGGCAGACGGCGGCGCCGATCCTGCTGAGCGCGAACAAAGCCTGCAGGAATGCCGGTTCGTTCGCGCAGAGCAAACCCACCCGCTCCGCCGGTCCGACCCCCTCCCGAAGCAGCGCGTCGGCCATCCGTACCGAGGACGCGCTCAGCTCGGTGATGGTGAGCCGGGAGGGGCCGGCCGGGAAGATCGCGGCGACATCGGGGTGCGCGGCCGCGACGCCGTCCAGGGCGTCGTGCAGGGTCGTTCCCGGCAAGGGCTCTCTCCAAGTCGCTGAGGCGAACACGGCCCGCGCGCGACCGATCGGACCGGTAGGCGGTGACCCAAGGGGATGGAATGATCACGGATCGTAGCAGCGGATGGAGGGGGTTCGTCCCGTATGGCCCCTGGGGGCCGACGGGCGGACCGTCCCCTCACCCGATGGTGTGCAACCCGAGAGCACGCCCCCGCCCGCCGAGGCCGGAACGCCTGATGGAGGGCGACGCTGGTGTCGACAGTCTTCGCCGACACCGGCGTGGCCCTGATCCCCCCAACGCAGCGCGTGTACCAGTCCATCGCGACGGTCAGTTCCGCCTGCAACCACTCCAATGTGACCGGGTCGAGCGTGAAGACGTCCAGGCGGTTGGTATCCATCAGCAGATGCTCGACCGGCCGTGTCGGCCGCAGCTTCCCGTAGACCCCGCCGGGCGGTGCGGCGATGTCCCGGTTCCGCTTCGTGCTCAGCCGGAACGTCGGGTGACGCCGCCCCAGTTCCTCCAGGAGGCGGTATGGCGTTGCCCGGCTGGACAAGTCCAATAGATCAGGTGCCGCCCGAGGACTGGTCGTCGCCCTGGCCCTGCCCGGAAGAGCCCAGACAGCTGCGGTCGGCGGGACGGTATGTCCCGTCGGCAAGAGAGGTGCGGGGCCGGTGACGCCTTGTGGGCCGGGCCGGGGGCGGAGGATCAGCTGGGGGCCAGCGTCGGCAGGATCTGCTTCCAGGCGAGCTCGCCGCCGGCGGCCTCCATCACCAGCCAGGGATCCCAGAAGTCGCGGAACAGCGCGATCTGGACCTGCTCGAACCGCACCACCGACAGGTAGGTCTGGTGGTACTGGCCCCCGGTGGTGAGCAGAGTGCACTCGCCGGTGAAGGCCGCGACTACCAGGCCGTCCTCGCCGGCGGTGTAGAAGCAGGGTTCGGAGAACTCGACCTTCAGCTGCTCACGGAAAATCGTCATCTGGGCGAGCAGCGCCTCCCGGCCCTGCATGCGGGTGGGAAGTCCCCAGGCGGGGTATGGGAATTCAAGGACGCCGTCCTCGGTGAAGCCGTCGACCCACTCCTCGATCCTCCCTTCCGACAGCAGGTCCAGGCCGTGCCGGAACAGGTCTTTCAGCTCCTGGGGCGTGGTCATACCGGTGCTACTCCTATCTCTGTGTTGTGGTGTCGGGTCGCGCGGATAACGGTCAGCGGGCGGGTGTGACGATGCCGCCGAGGATCCGGTCGATCGCCCGGTCGGGCAGCAGCCTGGCCAGCACGCGGGCGCCGGTCGCGTCCCGGCCGACGGTGTAGCGGGTCTTGGGCCGCTTGGCGATCAGTGCGCGGAAGACCACTCGGGCGACGTCGTCGGGGGTCGTGCGGCTGGTCCGGGCCGAGGTCTCGTTGTCCTTCATGAACTGCTGGAACGAGTGGCGGTACAGCTCCTGGACCGGCTTCGGGACGCTGTTCAGTGCCCGGTTGCCCTCGTCGGACATCTTGTCCCAGAGCGGAGTCAGGACGGCGCCCGGTTGGATCACGACGACCGGGATCCGCTGCGGGACGAGTTCGCGGCGCAGCGTGTCGCTGAGTGCCTCCTTGGCGAACTGAGCGGCGGCGTAGGCACCGAGGTAGGGGAGGGCGACGTTCCCGACGCCCGAGGAGATATTGACGATCCGCCCGGCGCCGGCTCGCAGCAGTGGCAGGAACCCTTGGACCACCTGCAGATGGCCGATCACATTGACGTCGAACTGCCGGTGCAAGAGCTCCATCGGTACGCACTCCAGCGGAGCCGTGACAGCGATGCCCGCGTTGTTGACCAGCCCCCACAGCCCGGTCCCACCGGTCAGTTCGGTGACCTTTTGCAGCGCTGCCTGGACCGACTTCTCGTCCGTCACGTCGATGATCACCGAGGTCAGTCGCCCGGTGGCGGCGACTCGGAGCCGTTCTCCGTCCTCGGGCCGGCGGACCCCGGCCAGGGCGTGGAAACCGGTCCGCGCCAAGTGGAGCGCGCAGGCTTCCCCCAGACCTGAGGAGGCTCCGGTGATCAGCACGGTCCGGCCTGCGGGTGACGTCGGGCCCCACGACTTCGACACTTTCCCACTCCATTTCGGGACGGGAGGCAGACGGGACCGCGTCAGCCGTCCGACGGCGGGTCGCCATGTCTGCTTCGCCGGGATAACCGCGGCCACGAGCGGAAGTTTCGGGTTTCCCCGCCTGTATTCGGTACGGGATGCCCCTCACCGGAGGGCGCTGTCGGAAAGGTACGGGATGAACTCCCTGGAACTACTGCCGGAAACCGATCGTGGCGCGCACGCGGGCCCGACGGCGGGGTCGAAGCCGGTCGACTGGGCCGCCGGGCACCGTGAAACTCCGCGGTGGACACGTTCCGCGGGAAGAGTTGAGTCCGAAGGGGTGAAAAGGCAGAACAGGAACCTTTCGCCAAGTTTTCCCACGTCACGGGCAAGAGAGGGTGATCACGACATCCCCGCTTTCGACCCCGAGGAGAACACGTGACCGCTGCTGCGCAGGACGTCATCACCATCAAGCTTGAGCGCACGTTCGACACCATGGACGCCAACCAGGACGGCTACCTGGACTGGACGGACTACCAGAAGCTCGCCGACCGCTACATCAAGGCGTACAAGCTCTCCAAGGACGACCGCCGGGCCAGGGCGCTCCAGACCTTCTGCCAGATCTACTGGCTGGAGCTGCTCCGTCACGCGGGCGTCGACGGGGACCGGCTCACGAAGGACCAGTTCATCACCGCCAACCGCCTCGCGGTCATCGACACCAGCCGGCTCAACGTGACCGAGGGCGGCGGTCACGCGATCTTCGACGTCATCGACGTCGACGGCGACAACGAGATCAGCAAGGACGAGTTCGCCCGGTTCCTGCGGGACGTGTGGAAGAGCGACGCGAACGAGGGGATGGAGGCGTTCCACAAGCTGGACACCGACGGCGACGGCGTGATCTCGCGCCACGAGTTCATCCGCGCGGTGCGCGAGCACTTCCTCTCGAACGACCCGGACGCGCCGGGCAGCATGTTCTTCGGGCGCGTGTGAGCGGATCCGCATGAGCTCGTACTGCAATCGCGCTCTCGGAATGCGCTCCGGCTGAGACATGTGCCGTAGCGGCATTCGGGTGGTGGGCGGTAATGGCCCGGGATGAAATCGCTGTGTGGCGTGTCCCCGGCCCGCCCCGGCCCCCGAGCGCGGTTGCAGTGCGGCTCTTGGGTGTCCGCAGCGACATCCGTCGAAAGGCTTTTTCAGTGGTGAGCAGTGCATGAGCAGAGAGCACGCCGGGGGGATCCGATGATCTCGCCGCTCACCGCCCCGTCTGAATGCCCGGCTCTTACTCATCGCTGTATCCGTCCCCTTGGTCGCAGGAGCTTTCGTGTGGGGACAACCGGATCCGTCCGCGATCCCAGCGCGCGACTCGACAACCGTGAAAGGCACCTCATGCTGACGCAACCCCCCCACACCTCCCGCGAAGTGGGGACCTTCTACAACCGCCACACGGACGTGTACGACCGTGCGCTCGGCGGCAACATCCACGTCGGCTACTGGGACGACGAAGCGGATCGCAGCCCGATGGAGGTGGCGACCGACCGGCTGACGGACCTCGTCGCCGAACGCCTCGCGCCGGTCGAAGGACAGCATGTGCTCGACGTGGGATGCGGCCACGGGAGCACAGCGGCGCGCATCACCGCGCACCATGCCGTGCGGATCACAGGTGTCAGTGTCAGCGACTACCAGATCGCCCTCGCCAACAGCCGCCCGCAGCCGCCGGAGCTCCCCGGACGGGCCACGTTCCAGTTGGCCGATGCCATGGAACTCCCCTTCCCGGACGAGACGTTCGACGGCGCGTACGCCATCGAGTCCTTGATGCACATGAAGGACCAAGAGGCGGCCATCAGCCACATCGCACGGGTCCTGCGCCCTGGCGGGCGGCTGGTCATCGCCGAGCACAGTCTCGAAGGCGACCTCGATCTCCCGGACGCCACCCGCATGGCCGACGCGTATACGTTCTTCAAGTTCTCGCTGAGCACTGACGGATACCGGAAGATGCTGCGGGAATCAGGCCTGGAGGTGGTGGACCACACCGACATCACCGAGAACGTCCGGCGGTGCTACGACAGCATGGTCGACGGCTGGCGGAACGCCGCACGCGGTCTCGACGGCCAGGAGGCGCGCGAAATGGAAACGGCGGCCGACCTCGGCGAGTGGGTCTTCGGTGTCCCGATGCTGCGGTATGGCCTCCTGACCGCCGTTCGCTCCTGAGCCCCAGCCGGTACCGTCTAGGTCGTGACGCATGTCCTCCCTGCCCTCCCCGGCCCGCTGCCCTTTCCGCCTGGACGGCAGCGCCGCTGACATCCACGGCGAAGCCGCGGCGCTGCGTGCGCTGGGACCCGCCGTCCAGGTCGAGCTGCCCGGCGGCGTGCCGGCGTGGTCGGTGACCGACCCGGGTCTCGCCCGGCGGTTGCTGATCCATCCACGGGTCTCGAAGGACGCCCACCGGCATTGGCCGGCCTTCATCCACGGTGATCTTCCCGCCGACTGGCCGCTGCGGATCTGGGTCGACATCCGCACCGTCCAGACCGCCCATGGGGCCGATCACAGACGGCTGCGCCGCCCGTTGGTCCCCGCGTTCACCGCCCGCCGCGTACGGGCGCTCGTCCCGTGGATCGAGAACGCCACCAGCACGCTGCTGGACGACCTCGCGGAGGCGGCTGCCGTCGCTCCCGACGGAGTGGTGGACCTGCGGACGTACTTCGCCTCGCGACTGCCGTGGCTGACGGTCACCATGCTGGTCGGCCTGCCGGAGGCCATGCACGACAGGTTCCAGGCCATCAACGACACGGTCTTCACCACGGACCTCACCATGGAACAGACCGACGCCACCGCAGCCGAGGCCGCGCGGCTCCTCGCGGACCTGCTCGTGATCAAGACGGAGCATCCCGGTGACGACATCGCCAGCTCTCTGGTCGGCGCGTACCACGAGGGCCTGATCGACGAGCGGGAGCTGGCCGACAGCATCTGGATGGTGCTCGGCGCCGGCTACGGGACCACGGCGAACCTGCTCGACCACGCCGCGGTCAATCTGCTCACGCACCCGGCCCAACGGGACATGGCCGTGTCCGGCCGGGTGGGCTGGGAACAGGTCGTGGAGGAGACCCTGCGCCACCAGGCTCCGGTGGCCAGCTTCATGATGCGCTTTCCCACCGAGGACCTGTCCGACGAGGCGACCGGACTGACGTTCTCGCGGGGTGACGCCCTCATCATCAACTACGCCGCGGTCGGTCGTGACGCCGCAGTGCACGGCGCGGACGCCGAACTCTTCGACATCACCCGCGCCACCGCTCGCGAGCACCTGGCCTTCAGTCACGGCTCCACATACTGCCTGGGCGCGGAACTCGCCCGTCTGGAAGGCCGCATCGCGCTGTCCGCGCTCTTCTCGAGGTTTCCCGGCCTCCGGCTCGCCGTCGAACCGAGCTTCCTGACTCCACTGCCCTCCCTCATCTTCAACGGGCACCGGGAGATCCCGGTATGCCTCGAAGGAACGTCGAACAGTTGAGCATCGATCACCAAGCGTCCCGTCAACTGACGGCGTATCAGCGCGATGTATGGGCCGCCGGCTCCCAGGCTCCGGAGTCACCGCAGTTCAACTGCGTCCTCCATGAGCGCTTGGAGGGGGGTGTCGACCACCACCGGCTGGCCGGCTGTGTGGAGCGAGTGGTGCACCGGCACGAGACGTTCCGGCTGCGGTTCGCCGAACGTGCCGGCGTTCCCTTCCAACGGGTGGCACAGGAGAGGGTCCAGGTCTCCGTGGTCGACCTCTCGCGCCAGCCAGAACCGGACATCTCCTGCGCGGAGTGGATGCGCCGGTCGATGGCGGGCACCCTGCCGCTCAGCGGCGGCCCCCTCGTAGCGGCCGCAGTTCTCCTGGAGAGCCCGGACGTCACGCATCTGCACATCAAGGCCCACCACATCGTCGCCGACGGCTGGACCCTCGACCGGCTGGGCCACGAGATCCTCCAGGACTACGCCCGGGCACCGCACGACGTGCCCAACGGGAGCGCCCGGGAGGCCCCCTCGTACCTGCCGTTCGTCGAAGAGGATGCCACCTACCGCGCCGGCGCGGATGGCGACCGCGACCGCGCCTTCTACCGGGAATACCTCCACGGGGTGGCACCCGCGCTCTTCTCCCGTACGACGGACAGCGGTCCGCGCGACAGCGGCCGCCACTCGTTCATGATCGACGGTGCCCTCATCGGCCGGGTCCGCGCCGCGGGCTACTGGCCCTTCACCTATGTCGCGGCCATGCTCGGCATGTACCTGGCCCGCATCCACCGAAGCGAGGAAGTGGTCCTCGGCGTACCCTGCCTCAACCGCCCGACGGGGCGACACAGGCAGGTGCTCGGCCAGTTCGCCAACACCCTGCCGCTACGGGTCGCGGCACCCGGCGAGCGGACCGTTCGGGAACTGCTCGCCGACGTCCAGGGCGCGACCCGCGTGCTCCGGCGCCATGAGCGGCTCTCGCTCGGCGACATCCTGCGTGAGGTACCCGCCCCGGCCCGGGGCCCACGGCAGCTCTTCGACGTGACGCTCTCCTACGTGAACTGGCCCCGGCCGGAGATTCCGGGAGTCGCGCGGCGGGGCACCCTGATGGCCCGCTCGCACGACCAGGACGCACTGGGCGTCCTGGTGTCCGCCTTCGACGACACGGCCGACCTGCGTGTCGACTTGGACTACGCCCGCGACGTCTTCGACGAAGACCTTTCCATCGCCTCCGTGGCGGGGCACCTCATGACGCTCCTGGAGCACGGTCTGGATCTGCTGGACCGGCCCCTGTCCGAGGTCCCCATGCTCTCCCCGGCCGAATACCAGGACCTCACCGCCGGGCGTGCCCACGGGCGGCAGGTGCCCTACGCGGATCAGGCCACCCTGCACGGCTTGTTCGAGGTGCAGGCCGCCCGCCGGCCGGACCGGACCGCCGTGGTTTCGGCATCCGGGGAGACGCTGACCTTCGCCGAACTCGACGAGCGGGCCAACCGGGTCGCGCGGGCCCTGCGCGCGGAGGGCGTCGGTCCGGGCGACCGGGTCGCGGTGATGATGGAGCGGGAACCGCGGTTGCCGGTCGCGCTGCTCGGCATCCTGAAGTCCGGCGGCGCCTACGTACCGGTGGACCCCGGCCACCCGGCCGAGCGGGTGGGTTCTCTGCTGCGCGACAGCCGTGCCAAGGTGGTGATCGTCGATGACGAGGCCCCAGCCGGTCCTTCCCCCGCCGCGGCCGTTCGACGCGTCGGTGACCTGCTGACCGGCAGCGGCGCCCCGCTCGAACCGCTCGCCACCTCCCGTGACGTCGCGTACGTCATCTACACCTCCGGCTCGACCGGACAGCCCAAGGGCGTCATGGTCGAGCACCACAGCGTCGTCAACCGCCTTGCCTGGATGCAGCGCCGCTATGCGCTCGGGGAACGGGACGTCCTCCTGCAGAAGACGCCGGTCTCTTTCGACGTCTCGGTGTGGGAGCTGTTCTGGTGGGCCGTCGAGGGCGCGGCCGTGGCCCTGCTGCCGCCCGGGGGCCAGAAGGATCCCCGCGAGGTCCTGCGGGCGATCGGCGAGCACGGCGTCACGGCCGTGCACTTCGTCCCCTCCATGCTCGGCCCGTTCCTCGACGTGTTGGAGGAGTCGGCGGCGGCCCGCGAGGCCGTCCGGACCCTGCGGCACGTCTTCTGCAGTGGCGAGGCCCTGCCCGCCGCCCGGGTCGAGCAGTTCAACCGCGTGGTCAACTCATGGCGTCGTGAGAGCGGCACGGAGCAGCCGATGCGGCTGGTGAACCTGTACGGCCCGACCGAGGCCACCGTCGACGTCTCGTACTACGACTGCCCCGGCGGCCACGGCCGTAGCATCGCGCGGGTGCCCATCGGCCGGCCGATCGACAACACAAGGCTGTACGTACTGGGCACCGACGACCTGCCGCAACCCGTCGGTGCCGCCGGTGAGCTGTGCATCGGCGGAGTCGGCGTCGCCCGCGGGTACCTCGGCCGCCCGGAGCTGACCGCCGAGAAGTTCGGCGATGACCCGTTCGTGCCGGGCGGCCGCCTCTACCGCAGCGGAGACCTGGGGCGGTGGCTCGCGGACGGCACCCTGGAGTACCTCGGACGGATCGACAACCAGGTGAAGATCCGGGGCAACCGCGTCGAGCCCGACGAGGTGGCCGCCGCCCTGCGCGCGGTCCCCGGCGTACGGGACGCCATCGTGGTGGGCCACACCACCCCCCACCGCGGAACGGTCCTGGCCGGCTACTACGCGGCCGAGGCCCCGATCGACACGGCACTGCTGCGCGAACGGCTCGGGCAGACGCTGCCGGCGTACATGGTTCCGGCGTCCTTCACCCGGATCGACGCCGTTCCGCTGACCCCCAACGGCAAGGCGGCGCGCGACGCGCTGCCCCCACCGTACGACGTCCGGGAGGCCACCGCGGGCGGGCAGCCGCGCAACCGGACCGAGGCAGTACTGGCCGAGGTCTGGGCCGGTGTCCTGGGTCATGAAGCGGTGGGTATCCACGACGACTACTCCGCCCTCGGCGGCGACTCGATCACGATGCTCAAGGTGCGCGCCGAGGCGGAGGCGCGCGGTCTGCGCTTCTCGCTCACCGACCTCCTGCGCAACCCGACGGTGGCCGGCCTCGCCACGTGCACCGAGGAGTGCGACGCATCCGGGACCGAGGCCGTCCTGGTCCCGTTCGCCCTGGTGGCCGACGTCGACCGGGCCCGCCTGCGGGACGCCCAGGACGCGTACCCGCTGACCCGGCTCCAGCTCGGCTTGCTGTATCACAGCCGCCGGCACGAAAGGTCGGCCAGGTACCGGGACGTCTTCCGGTACACCCTGGAGATGCCGTGGAACGAGGAGCAGTTCCGTCGCGCCTTCGACCGGCTGACGGCACGCCACCCGGCACTGCGCACGGCCTTCGACCTGGCCGGCGCCGAACCGCTGCAGGTCGTTCACTCCCGGGTGCACGGCGGCCTGGAGATCGCCGACCTGCGTCCGCTCGACAGTACGGCGGCCGAGGCCGAGGTACGGGCGCACATCGAGGCACGCCGCCGCCACCCCTACGCGTTCGACCGGCCGCCGCTGTGCCTGTTCCGCGCCCATGTGCGGCCCGCCACCGTCGACCTGGTCCTCAGTTTCCACCACGCGCTCCTCGACGGCGGCAGTGTCGCCACCCTGCTCCAGGAGCTCCTCCAGGACTACGCCCATGGCATCGGCCTGAACACCGGCCCGGTCGAGGACGCGGCGCCTCCTTCACCGGCGACGCATGTGTGGTCGGAGCAGAGCGCTCTGCGTTCCGAAGAGGCGCGGAGCTACTGGCGGGAAAAGCTGGCCGGCTGCGCGTCCCTGCCCATCGAGGCGTTCGCGCCCCGTCTGCCCGGTACGGGCCACCAGCCGGCCTCGCGGCGAGTCGACCTGCCCGGCGCCCTCGTCGAACGGGTGCGGAACTTCGCGGCCGAACACTCCTTGCCCGTGAAGTCCGTACTCTTCGCGGCGCACGCCCTGACGCTGGCCATGCTCGCCGGTACCCGTGAGGTGACCACCGGCCTGATCACCCATGGCCGACCCGAACTGGCCGGGGCGGAGCGCATGGCCGGGCTCTTCCTGAACACCGTCCCCGTGCGCCTGGACACCGCACGGGACAGCTGGCTGGAGGCGGTGCGTGAGTGCTTCCGCCAGGAGCAGGACGGCCATCCCCACCGCCGCTACCCGCTGAGCGCGATCCAGGAGGACCACGGTGGGGCCGTGCTGGACACGGCCTTCAACTACGTGCGCTTCCACCAGCTGTCCCACGTCCTCGGGCTGCGCGGTCTGCGGCTCATGGAATTCCGCACCTGGGAGGAGAACGACTTCCGCCTCCTGGTGAACGCGGTCACCGAACCGGACGGCGCCGGCATGTGGCTGCGCATCGACTGCGACGGTGCGACGTTCTCGGCCGAGCAGGGCGACCTTTTCGCGGCCGGCTACCTGAGCATCCTGCACCGCATGGTGGAACAGCCCTACAGCGGACCGCACTTCGACTTCCTCGCCCCCCGTCCCGTCCTCGCCCCACCCACGGAGCACCCCACGGTCGTGGCGCGCTTCGCCGATCAGGCCGCAAGTACCCCGGACGCGACCGCCCTGGTGATGGGTGAGGAGCGATGGAGCTATGCCCGGCTGGCCGAGGCCGCCGAGAACGTGGCCGGGCGGCTGTACGTGCTCGGCGTCCCGGCGAACGCCCGGATCGGGATCGCCATGAACCGTTCCCCGCTGGCCGTGGCCGTGCTCCTGGGTGTTCTGCGGGCTGGATGCGCAGTCCTGCCGATGGACGTCAGCTACCCGGCCCCCCGGCTGGCCGCGATGGTGGGGCAGGCCCGGCCCTTCCGTGTCGTGGCCGAGCCCCCGTACGCCCACCTGGCCGGTGACCCGGCGCTGGTGCTGCCCGCCGAGTCGGTGGCCGCACCTGCGCCGGCCTGCCCGGTGCGGCGCGAGCCGGACGCCCGGAGCACCGCGTACGTCCTTTTCACCTCGGGCTCCACCGGTAACCCCAAAGGCGTCGCCATGCCGCACCGCACCCTGGCCGCTCTGGTGGCCTGGCAGGCCGGGGCGCCCAGCGCGGTCCCGGGCGGAGTGACGCTGCAGTACGCACCGCTGAGCTTCGACGTCTCCTTCCAGGAGATCTTCTCCACGCTGTGCTCCGGTGGCACCCTGTGCCTGGTCGGCGACGCGGAGCGGCGGGACATGCCCGCCCTGATGCGCCTGCTCGACCGCGAGCGCGTCGAGCAGGTCTTCCTTCCTCCGATGGCCCTCCAGCAACTGGCCGAAGCCACCGGCACGCTGGGCGTCGTTCCACGGGCCTTGCGGGTGGTGGTCACCAGCGGTGAGCAGCTGCGCGTGACCCCGGAGATCCGCGCGCTGTGCGCCGAGCTTCCGTCAGCCGTGCTGGAGAACCAGTACGGTCCGACCGAGACGCACGTGGTCACCGCGTTCACCATGACAGGGGACCCCGCGGCCTTCCCGGCGCTGCCGCCGATCGGCCGAGCCATCGACGGAGCCGAGGTACACGTACTGGACGCCCGGATGCGTCCGGTGCCGACCGGGGTACGGGGAGACATCTACCTGGGTGGCGGCTGCCTGGCCGACGGCTACGAGGGGCGCCCGGACCTGACCAAGGAGCGGTTCCTCGCGCATCCCTTCGCGGACGGTGACCGCAGGCTCTACTACACGGGCGACCAGGGCATGGTGCTTCCCGGCGGGGATGTCGTGTTCCTCGGGCGCGACGACGCACAGGTCAAGGTGCGGGGCTTTCGTGTGGAGCCGGCCGAGGTGGAGCTGGCCCTCACCGGCCTGGCGGAACGGTATCCGGGGCTGCGTGACGCCGCGGTCGTGGCTCGTCGGCGCGCGGGCGGCGAGACGTTCCTCGCCGCCTTTCTCCTCGGCGAGGGCACGGACGAGGACCTGACCGGCATCCGTGAGCGGCTGCGTTCCACCCTGCCCGACCACCTGGTGCCCTCGTACCTGCAATGGGAATCCGAGTGGCCTCTGACCCCCAGCGGCAAGCGTGACGACGCCGCCCTGCGCCGCGTACCGCTGGCCCTCCCCGGCCGGGCCCCCGCCACCGCGCCGCGCGACACCTACGAGCGGACGCTGACAGAGATGCTGGCGGACGTGCTGTCCCTGGACGCGGTTGGAGTGCATGACAGTCTCTTCGACCTCGGTGGCACTTCACTGTCCGCGATGCGGTTGGTGGTCCGGATCGAACAGCGCTATCGGGTACACATCCCCCTGGCGGAGTTCATCGCGACACCCACCCCCGCCGGACTCGCGGCACGGCTGCGCGACGGTGGGGCGAAAGCGGCGTTCGACCCCCTGGTGCCCATCCGGCCGCAAGGCGCACGCCCGCCGCTGTTCATGGTCCACCCCATGGGCGGCAACGTGCTGTGCTACGTCGGTCTCGCCCGGCACCTCCCGGACGACCAGCCGCTGTACGCACTCCAGGCCGCCGGCGCCGACCCCGGCACCACACCGCTGAGCACGGTGGAGGACCTCGCGAACAGCTACCTCACGGCGCTGCGGACAGTGCAGCCACACGGCCCCTACACCATCGGCGGATGGTCCTTCGGCGGCTTCGTCGCCTTCGAGATCACCCGTCGGCTCCGGGCCGTGGGCGAGCAGGCCACTCTGCTGGTGCTGGACACCACAGCCCTGGACCAGGGGCCGCGCATCGCGTGCGACGACGAGGCCCTGCTGGAGTGGTTCTTCCACGAGCTGCTCTGGCCGCGGGACGGCGGCGCGGCACCCGAGCGGGTCATCCCCGACGGACTCGGCTCGCCCGAGGAGAAGTTCGCGTTGATGGCCCGCGTCGCGAGCGAGCGCGGCGTCCTGCCGGCCGGCAGCTCCGGGGCCGTCATCCGCCGCCTGTTCGGCGTCTACCGTGCTCATTGGCAGGCAACGCTGGCCTACCGGCCCCCGCGAGAGAACCAGGACCTGACGCTGATCCGCGCCGCGGAGCCGCTTCCAGCCGCCCTGTCCGCGATGCACCGCGCTGCCGGAACCCGTGCCCAGGACCCCTGCAGCGGCTGGAGCGCCATGACCGGCGGCCGGATCCACATCGTCCGCGTCCCCGGCGACCACCTGACGATCATGGAGGAACCGCACGTGGCCCGACTGGCCGGTACCGTCGCGGGGCTGATCGGCACCGACTTCGCCCGAACCGGCAGGGAGAGCTGACGCCATGCCATCGGGACGGCCTGTGAAAGCCCTTGTCATCGGTGCCGGTATCGGCGGTCTGACGTGTGCGGCCGCGCTGAGACGCGCAGGCATCGACGTCGAGGTGTACGAGCGCGCCACCGAGCTGCGCGACGCCGGCTCCGGCCTGTCGGTGATGAGCAACGCCGTCACCGCCCTGACCGGCTTCGGCATCGACCTGGGCCTGGACAAGCGCGGTCAGGCCGTGGAGTCGTTCAGGATCATGGACCGGCGCGGCCGGCGGATCAGGGACCTGCCGTTCAAGGACGCCTGCGACCAGGTGGGCGCACCGAGCTTCTGCCTCAGCCGCGCGGACCTCCAGGAGGCCCTGTTGGCGGAGGTCGGGGACTGCCCGGTCCACCTGGGGGCCACTGCCGTCGGCTTCGAGGCCGCCGGGGCGGGGGTCACCGCCCACTTCGCGGACGGCCGCTCGGCGAGCGGGGACATCCTGATCGGAGCCGACGGCTTCAACTCGGCCGTGCGACGCCACCTCGTCGGCCCTGAGCAGGCCCAAGACAGCGGCTACCTCATCCGGCTCGGCATCGTCCCCTTCCGGCACCCGTGTTTTACCACGGGCGCCGTACGCCACTACTGGGGCCGCGGACAGCGTTTCGGCCTCATCGACATCGGCCACGGCCGCTGCTACTGGTGGTCGACCATGAGCACGCCCGACGACCCGCCCGCACCAGGCCATGTCAAGCATGCCCTCGGTCGGGCGTACGAGGACTGGGCCGAGGAGGTGCGGGCGGTGATCGAGGCCACCCCGCAGACGGACATCCTCACCGTCCCCTCGTACGACCGGGTCTTTCTGGAGCGGTGGGGCGACGGCCCCGTCACTCTGCTCGGGGATGCCGCCCACCCCATGCTGACCACCCTCGCCCAGGGAGCCGGGCTGGCCATGGAGGACGCCGTCGTACTGGCACGGACGCTGGCCGAGTCGGCGACGGCCGACGATCCGGTGCGGGCTCTGCGCGCCTACGAGGAGCGGCGCCGCGACCGCACCAGGGCGATGGTGACCGAGGCCCGCAAGATGAGCGACCTGACCCAGGGAGCAGGCCTTTGCCGGCGCCTGCTCCGCAACGCCTACTTCCGGTTGGTACCCCGTCACGTCCTCGCCCGGCAGACCACCCGGGCCCTCGCCTATGCGGACGATCCGGCCACCGAACCCAGCAGCGTACAGCGCGAGCTGAGCCCGTTGGAGCGCCTCTACTGGATCGCCGACCGAAGCTCGCCCCTCAACGTCATCGCCCGCGTCCGAGTCCACGGACACCTGACACCGTCGCTGCACCGCCGCGCACTGGACACCCTCCAGCTCCGGCACCCCCTGCTGCGCGTCGCGATCACCGACGACGGCACCGGAGCGCACCCCGCCTTCATCCCACTGGACGGGAGGCAGATCCCGCTTCGGTACGTCCACGTGCCGCCGGACGATCCCACGGCCGCCACGTGGTGGGAGCGCGAGGTGAACGACCGCGAGCTCGTGGAGAGCGTGGACTGGCGCGCCGGTCCGCTGCTGCGCGCGGTGGTGATCACCTCTGGAGACACGGGTGAGGAGGACGAAGGGACTCTCCACGACCTGGTGCTGACGGCCTCGCACATCATCGCCGACGGCAAGACGTGCCTGTCCCTGGTGCGGGAGTGGATCGAACTGGCCGCGCAACTGGACTGCGGCACGCAGCCTCAGGCCACCCCGCGACGGGCCCTGCCCGCGACCGACGACCTGCTCCCTCCTAGCCACCGTGGCGCTGCGGGTGTCACCCGGTTCAAGGCCATGATGCGACGGGAGGAGCGGGCGGCCAGGCGGCGCCCCGCACAGCGGGTCGTCCCCACTCAACAGGTGCCGTTCGAGCAGCGGCGCACCCGGATGGTGCACAGGTTTCTCACCGCCGAGCAGCTGGACCTGATGGTGACTGCGGCCAGACGGCACGGCACCACGGTCCACGGAGCCCTGGCCGCCGCGATGGTGACGGCGGTCGCCCGGGACGCGGCGGTCTCGGTGCCGGTACACTTCGCGATCGGCTCGCCGGTCGACTTCCGCAATGATCTCGAACCGGCCGTGTCCCCCGACGAGGTCGGCACCTACGTGGCCACGGTTCCCTCCCGCGTCCGTTACGAGCCCGGCCGACCGCTGTGGCCCATGGCCCGAGCCATCAGCCAGGATCTGGTGCGGCGCCGGAGACGCCAGGAGCACCTGGCGACGATCAGCCTGCCGCGCTGGACAGGACCGAAGTCACTGGCAGACGCCGAGTCGTTCATGCGTTTCATGGACGAAGAGGGGCCGATCAACCTGTGCCTGTCCAACGTCGGACGCTACGAGTTCCCCGACCGGGTGGGCACGTGGCGAGTCGAGGAGGCCCAGTTCCTCACGGGCATCTCGGTGATGGGCACCATCGTGGCGACGACGACCACCAGTCACGCCCGACTCGCCTGGAACTTCAGCTACGTCGAGGAACTGATCCCGACGCTGCGCGCACGGCGTATCGCTGACGACTCAGTCCTCACCGTGCTGTCCGCCCTGGCCGAGTGACGGGTGGACCGAACACGTGCCGGATCCCGCGGGCCTCCCTGGTTCCCGCTCCTGCGACCCCCGGCTGCCGCTGCGCGAACGGTCCACCCGTGCCCGTGTACTACCGCACGAACGGTGGGCGTTCACGCCGCCGACGCGTCTTGCTTGACCCGCATCAACTCCGCGATCTCCGCCAGGGTGCTCGCTTCCGCAAGTTCGTCAAAGGTGATCTTCAATCCGGGGTCCTCTTCCAGGACGAAGGACAATTCCACCGCGAACAGTGAGTCCAGGCCGAGGGCCGTCGGCGTGGCTTCGGGGGAGACCAGCTCGGGCCGCACCTGCAATCTGTCGGTCAGGATGCTCACCAGAATGTCGTACATGCCGTTTCTCCGAATGAGTTAGTGCGGGTGGGAGAGGTGCGGCCACACGACGGTGGTGGCGCCCCAGGTCAAGCCGCCGCCGAAGGCCGTCAGCAGGACCCGGTGCCCGGGCTTGAGGTCCCCTGCGCGGTTGGCGTGGTCAAGCAGGATCGGGATCGACGCGGCCGAGGTGTTGCCCACCTGCTCGATATTGGCCAGTGCACGATCCGCCGTGACGCCCAGCCGCTTTGCGAGCATGGCGAGGATCCGTGCGTTCGCCTGGTGGGCGACGATCCGGTCCACGTCCTGTGGTTTCCACCGCCTGGCGTCCAACGCAGCCCGGGAGGCAGCGGTCATGTGCTCCACGGCCCGCCAGAAGACTTCTTGCCCCTCCAGACGCAGATACGGGTCCGCCAGGGCGCCATGTGCCTGCGAGCGTTCCTCGGATCCGCCGCCGCGTACGGTGATCAGGTCGCGGCCGGCGCCATCGCTGCCCAGCACGCAGGGCCCCAGGGCACCGGGTTCCTCGCAGTGGCCCGAACGCAGGACAACAGCGCCGGCGCCGTCGCCGAAGAGCATGCTCGTGGGATCGTCCGGGGCGACGCTCAGCGACAGCGCATCAGCACCGATCACCAGAACGCTGTCCGCCGTGCCCGCGGCGATCAGGCCCTGCGCGACACCCAATCCATAGACAAAACCGGCGCACACGGCCTGGACGTCCAGCGCGGCCACACCGGCCAGTCCCAGCCGTGAGGCAACACTCGGAGCGGTGCCGGGGCATGGCCTGTCCGGCGATGTGGTGGCGACGACCACGGCTGCGACATCGCCGACCGCGGACCGGGCCAGTGCTTCACGCCCGGCCGCGACCGCCAGGTCCCCACTGGTGGTACCCGGCGCAACGATGTGCCGGAACCGAATGCCAGAGCGCTGAAACATCCAATCGGACGACCGACCCAGGCGCTCGACCAGCTCTTCGTTGGCCACCTGGCGTGGCGGCAAACACGATCCGACACCTACCAGGACGGACGCCGGCACACCTTGATCCCTCACTTTTCCACCGTCGACTTCGAAGGCGGACCGGAAGCCTGCTCGGGCGACCTCACCACGCTCCCCAGGGGACCCTCGGGCGGCTCACTGCCCACCGGGCCGTCATCGGGGGCAGCCCGTGCGGCGCAGCCGAACACCACGTCAGAGTCCTCTCGTTCAGCCGCCACAGACGTCCCTGCCTACTCCGGAGTGAGCGACACTACTCCAAGTAGCGACATGTATACGTAGTGTCTCATGTGGCCGGTAACGTCGCGCCGAACACCCCCCCCGCACAGTGAAGAGAGGTGAAACCAAGGGCATGGCAGCCAGGGGGCTTCTCACGGACCCCGACCTCTCGGTGGGGCTGGCCAGACCTTCGGTCGAACGCTCTATATCCTGCTCGCTCGCCACATTGGTACGCCCGCCCGCGCGGTGGCCTTCTTAGCGTCCAGCGGCCTGACCGCTGCGATCTTCGCCCTTGCCTCGGGCCGTTAGGCCTCGGGATCGCCGTATCGGTGGTGGCGGGAATGGCGCCCGGCAACCTCACGCTCCTGCTGGCCGCGTCGCCGACCCCTGAGGCACACAGCACTATGGTCGGCTCTCCGGAATCCTCAGCGCGCCCGCCACGGCCACATCCGCACTTGCTCCCTTCGCCGCCGATCTCCTCGCCAACATGATGGGCGGCTTACCCACCGCTTTGGGCTGCTCGCAGCCCTTGCCCTGCTCGCCGCACTCGTCGCGACCGGCACATCCGTCCGCGCAGGCAGCGGGGCGACCCTGATTTCGGAACCTGTGAGCAACAACCTCGAGGCCCCGGCAGGCCGGCCCCCACGGCGATGAGAGGTGGAAACGCGGCAAACCGGCGTCACGATTCCGCACGTAGTGCCCGTAACGCACACCGTCCACGTCACGGAGTCGGTCTCGCAAGGCTCTGACTTGCGGCTTCCTTCGACCTGTTTTACGTAGACCTTATTCTTGTGACCCACCACGTGGAGTGCGTCGCGATCCTGGAGCCGGTCGCAAAGGGCGCCTGACCCGGATCACGTCCTCGGCGTCGAGTCGAGGTCCTGGCTCAACTCCAGCTCAGGAATGCTCCGTTCGTGCCCGCGCCGTCGTGCGCTCGGTCATGATGCGTGGCATGAAGCCGGAGACCAGGCGCCTCGTCCTCGCCGTCGTGGGCGTGGCCACAGCCATCGGGTACGTCCTTCTCCTGTGGCGCGGGCCGTGGTGGGTCGACGGGGCCCATCTGCGCGCGACGAACCTGCAGCCCGCCGACGGCGTCGTCATCACCGGCTTCCGGACCATGCTCGTCGCCGTCGGTGCCGGGGCGATCGCGGGGCTCGGGCTGTACTACACCCACCGCAACCACCGGCACGCCGAGAAGCTCTACGAGCACAGCCAGGAGCAGTTCGCCCACGTGCGGGAGAAGGACCGCGAGCAGGCGGAGCTGACGCGGGAGGGGCAGGTCACCGACCGGTACGTCGCGGCGATCAAGCTGCTCGGGTCCGGGAACCTGCACGAACGGCTCGGTGGCATCTACAGCCTCGAACGCGTCATGAACGACAGCGAGAGGGACCACCGAACGGTCGTCGAGGTCCTGTCGGCGTTCGTGCGTACCCCGGTGGGGAAGGGGCGCGCGGACGAGGACTCCGGGGAAGGGGCGAGCGTCGACATCGCCGCCGACGTGAGTGCGGCCCTGGCGGTTCTCGGGCGCCAGCCCGTGCGGCAGAGCCATCCCGTGACGGACCTGCGCGGGTCCCGCCTCGTCGGCGCCACGGTCCGCGACGTGGACCTGAGGGAAGCGAACCTGCAAGGGGTCGAATTCGAGGGTGCGCTTCTGGAAGACGTCGTGCTGGCGGGCGCCCTTCTTGCTTCGGCCACCCTGGTTGGGGCCGGCCTCCGGGAGGTCGATCTGTCCCAGGCGATTGCCCCGGACGCCGACTTCACCGGAGCGCATTTCCAAGGCGTGAGCTTCACGAACGCGGTCCTGACCAGTGCGGTCCTGGTGGGAGCGGACCTGGGGGGCGTTGATTTCCGTCATGCGTCCTTGCGCCACGCCAAGCTGACCGGATCGTCTCTGGCCAACGCGGTGCTGAGTCACGCAAGTCTTGAGCGGGCCGACTTGAGCGGGGCGGATCTGGAGGGTGCGGACCTCACCCATGCCGATTTCACCGGCGCGAAACTCTGGAAGGCGAACCTCACCGGGGCCGACCTCGGCGGAGCCGACCTGACGCGAGCCGACCTCACCGACGCCGAACTCGCCGGCGCGGATCTCCTTACGGCCCGTGGGCTGAGTGTGCGCCAGCTGGTCAAGGCGCGGTTCACCCATGACACCAAGCTCCCCGAGGAGATGGCCGGTGTCCCGGAGGTCAAGGAGCGGGCCGACGCGTGCGAGGCCGGGGCGGGAGCGAGCCCGGAGTGATGGATCGTCGCAGCCCGGCCGGGTGCGTGAGGAGGCCGTCCAGCACGATCCCGCGGCAGCCGATGCCTGGCTGGGCCTGCCCGCGACAGGCCGGCGGGAGGCCGAAGCCGTTGATGCGAGGCAGCTTCGCCACCCCTCGGTCGGTGCGCTGCGCCGCAGGTGCAACATGGCGCTGCAATCGCGCTTCGACCTCGGCGTGTAAGTCACCCTCCGCCTCGAAACGGCGCGTTACCTCTGGCCGGCGCCGCCGTGTCGGGACTGCGGCGCGAGCGGAGCCGGAGGAAGCCTGGAGGTCACTCGAGGCGGCTCATCTCGACTGCGACGAAACGCGGTTCACCGCCACGAGGTACGCCTTCCTGAAGCAGGGCTGGCACCTCGTCCCGCACTTCTCGCGGAACATCACCAACACCTTCCTTCGCGACGAACCCTGCCCTGGTCGAATAGCACATGTTCCACGAGACCAGGAGTTCCGCGACAGCGTGATCACACCCTGAGGCCCGGCCCGGCGGCGCCGACTGTGCGGCCGTGAAGGCCGGCCCGCCCGGGGACCGTCCGGGGCGGGCCGGGGTTTTCGGGGGGTTACGGGCGGGACGTGAGGTAGCCGCCCATGGACTTGAAGTATTCGGAGGCCGGGAGTTCGCGGCCGTCTTCCGTGCGGACGCTGGTGATGGACAGGCCGTGGTTGCGGCCCGTGCGGGCGTCTGCGCCGGCGACGATGACCACGCCTTCGCCCTCGCGGTAGAAGATGCGGCCGGGGGTGCCGCCGTAGCGGCCCTCGGAGACGACGGCCGTGAGGATTTCGAGGCGCTTGCCCTTGTGGAAGGTGAAGGCGGAGGGGTAGGGGGCCGACTGGGCGCGGATCAGGCGTTCCAGGGTTTCGGCGGGCCAGTTCCAGTCGATGCGGATGTCTTCCTCGGCCCGCTTGTGGAAGAAGCTGGCCTGGGAGCGGTCCTGCTTCGTGAACTCCGTCTGGCCGGACGCGATGAGGTCCAGGGCGGCGATGGTGACTGGCGCGATCAGGTCGACCGTTTTGTGGAAGAGGTCGGTGGTGGTGTCCGTCGGGCCGACCGGGATCGCGTGCTGCATGACGATGTCGCCGGCGTCCAGGACCTCGTCCATCATGTGCGCCGTGACGCCCACCTCGGGCTCGCCGTTGATGAGGGCCCAGATGAGGGGGGAGAAGCCCGCGTACTTGGGGAGGAGGGAGTCGTGGATGTTCAGGGTGCCGTGCGTGGGCAGGGTGTAGATGCGCGGCGGGATCCAGGTGCGCCAGTTGTTGGCCACGAGGATGTCCGGGTCGGCCTCCTTGAGCAGCTGGAACAGCTCCTCGTCGTCCGGGCGGTTGCGGATGACGACCGGGACGCCGTGCTCCTCGGCGAGGTCGGCGACCGAGTCGCTCCAGATCTTCTCGTAGGCGTGCTCGCTCTTCGGGTGCGTCACGACCATCACCACGTCGTGCTCGGAGTCCAGGAGGGCCTGCAGGGTGCGATGGCCCCAGGTCTGATAACCGAACATGACGACCCGCATGGAGGTTCCTCCTCGGAAGAGCGAAATAAGCAAAGGTAAGTAAAGCAAGGCTTACCTAACGACGCAACAGTCCTTATTCTGGGCTTGATTGACCCAAGTGTGAGCCTGTTGTCCGGTTTGTCTGGTCGACAGCCTGCCTGGATCAGGTTAGCTTTACCTAAGTTCCACTCGGCTGCCGGTCACCGGTGCGCCTGGACTCCCCCTTTCCCCCACCCCTGACAAGACGCCTGGCAGGCGGCTGTCCCGCACCAAATGGGAGTGACATGTCACAGGCTCTTCCTGGCGACGCACCACTGATCCACGACCTGATCGGTATCGGCTTCGGGCCGTCGAACGTCGCCATGGCGATCGCGCTCAGCGAGCACAACGTGCGCGTCGGAAGGCAAGAGACGGTCACCGCTCACTTCTTCGAGCAGCAGCCCAGGTTCGGGTGGCACCGCGGCATGCTCATCGACGACGCGACGATGCAAGTGTCCTTCATGAAGGACCTGGTGACGCTCCGGAACCCGACCAGCGAATACAGCTTCCTCTGCTACCTGCAGGAGAAGGGCCGGCTGATCGACTTCGTCAACCACAAGAACCTGTTCCCGCTCCGGGTCGAGTTCCACGACTACCTCGAGTGGGCCGCGGCCAAGGTCGACGACATGGTCTCGTACGGCCACCAGGTCGTCTCCGTCGAGCCCGTGACGCGTGACGGCGTCGTGGAGTACCTCGACGTGACCGCGCGCTCCGGCGACGAGGTCGTCGTCCACCGTGCCCGCAACCTCGTCATCTCCACCGGGCTGCGCCCGGTCATGCCGGAAGGCGTCGAGCGGACCGAGCACGTCTGGCACAACACGGACCTGCTGAAGAAGATCGACGGTCTGGAGGGCGGCGAGCCCACCCGTTTCGTCGTGGTCGGCGCCGGCCAGAGCGCCGCCGAGAACGTCGCCTACCTGCACCGCCGTTTCCCGCAGGCCGAGGTCTGCGCGGTCTTCTCCCGCTACGGCTACAGCCCGGCGGACGACAGCAGCTTCGCGAACCGCATCTTCGACCCCCAGGCGGTGGACGAGTACTTCACCGCCCCGGAGGACGTGAAGCAGCGGCTGATGGGCTACCACGGCAACACCAACTACTCCGTGGTCGACATCGACCTCATCGACGACCTCTACCGGCAGTCGTACCAGGAGAAGGTGCTCGGCACCGAGCGCCTGCGCTTCCTGAACGTCTCGCGCCTGACGGGCGTCGAGGAGACGGCCGACGGGGTCCGCGCCACCGTCAAGTCCCTCGTCACCGGCGAGGAGAGCGTGCTCGACGCCGACGTCGTGGTCTGCGCCACCGGATACCAGCAGGCGGACGGCCTGGGGCTGCTCGGCGAGGTCGCGGACCGCTGCCACCGCGACGACCAGGGCCGGGTCCGCGTCGAGCGCGACTACCGGGTGGCGACCGACCTCGAAGTGAGCTGCGGCATCTACCTCCAGGGCGGAACCGAGCACACCCACGGCATCACCTCCTCCCTGCTGTCCAACACCGCGGTCCGGGTCGGCGAGATACTCGACTCGATCCTCGACCGGAACCTCAAGGCCGTGCCCGACCAGGCGCGCCCGGTTGCCGGGGGAGCCGCCGGCGCCCGCCAGCCGGCCGTCTAGCAGGTCCCGTCCGCTCACTGCCGTGCCTCCGATGCGTCCGCACCGGAGGCACGGCAGTACTGTGCAACCAGTCGCCCCACGAAGAAGGAACGTCCGTGCCCACTGGTACTCGCCGCCCCGCCGACGGCCCGCCCGCCCGCGAGCGCGAGGCGCCCGGACGGCCCCCGGTCCGCATCGGACGCAACGGATGACCCGCCTCGACGTGGGCGCGGCCACGGTCGAACGCCCGGCGCCTTCCCAGGTCGTCGCGCGGGTCCGGCGGCGGCGGATCGTGGGCCTGGGCGCCCTCCTCGCGGTCCTCGTGGTCGCGGCGGTGGTGTCCCTCGCCGTCGGCGCGCGGGCGCTCAGCCCCGCCGAGGCGTGGCACGGCCTCTTCGCGGACCCGGACCCCGACCAGAAGCTCTCCGAAGCCAGACTCATCATGCAGACCGTACGGGTGCCCCGTACGGTCCTCGCGATCGTGGCGGGCATCGCCCTGGGCGTCGCCGGCGCACTGATCCAGGGGTACACGCGCAACCCCATCGCGGACACCGGCCTTCTCGGGGTGAACACCGGAGCCTCGTTCGCCGTGGTGTCGGCGATCGCCCTGCTCGGGCTCACCGACCCGTTCGAGTACGTCTGGTTCGCCTTCCTGGGCGCCGGGCTCGCCGGTGTCGTCGTGTTCGGGCTGTCGAGCATCGGCCGGGGCGCCGGCAATCCGCTGACGCTCGCTCTGGCCGGGCAGGGGGTCGCGGTGTTCCTGATGGCGATGACGACGGCGGTCGCGCTGTCGGACAAGGCGGCGCTGAACGCCCTGCGCTTCTGGAACGCCGGGTCGGTGGCCGGCGTCGGCTTCGACGTCATCTGGCCGGTGACCGCCTTCATCGTGGTCGGGCTGGTCCTGGCGCTGGCCACCCTGCCCTCCGTCAACCTGATGAACCTGGGCGACGACGTGGCGCGGGGACTGGGCGTGAACATCACGCTGATCCGGATCACCGGGATCGTCGCCATCACGCTGATGGCGGGCGCCGCCACGGCGGCGTGCGGCCCCATCGCCTTCCTCGGACTCATGGTGGCGCACGTGGCCCGGTACCTGGCCGGGCCCGACTACCGCTGGCTGGTGCCGTACGCGGGCCTGCTCGGCGCGGTCGTCCTTCTGGTCTGCGACATCGTGGGACGCGTCGTGGTGCGGCCGGGAGAGCTGGAGGCGGGCATCCTCGTCGCTCTCCTCGGCGCCCCCTTCTTCGCGATCCTGGTGTGGCGGGGAAAGTTCAAGAACGCATGAACGTGACAGTGGTGAAGCCTGCCCGGGAGCCCGATCGGCGGCCTTCGGTGGCGCCGGGCGTGCGGATCGGCGGCATCTCGTTCGTCTGGCGGCCCAGGATCCTGCTGGTCACGCTGCTGTTGGCGGCGGCGGCCTTCCTGATGTTCTGCCTGTCCATAGCCGTGGGGGACTTCCCCATCGGCCTGTCCCAGGTGGTGGCCACCCTCTTCGGCGGGGGCGAGCAGGTCGACCAGTTCGTGATCATGGACCTGCGCATGCCGCGGGCCCTGGCCGGGCTCGTCGTCGGCATCGCGCTCGGGATGTCCGGGGCCATCACCCAGTCCATCGCCCGCAATCCGCTGGCCAGCCCGGACATCCTCGGCATCACCGGAGGCGCCAGCGCGGTCGCGGTGTGCCTGGTGACGGTGTCCGGCGGAGCCTCGGCCGCCGTCGTCAGCTCCGTGGGACTGTCCGGAGCGGCGCTCGCGGGCGGTCTCGGCACGGGCCTGCTGGTGTACTTCATGGCCTGGCGCCGCGGGGTCGACGGCTTCCGGCTCATCCTCATCGGCCTTGCCGTGACCGCCGCGATGGAGGCGATCACGACCTGGCTGCTGGCCATCGCCGACATCAGGGACGTGGCGCGGGCCCAGGCGTGGCTGGTCGGCTCCCTGGACAGCCGGTCGTGGGACGAGGTGGGGGTGGCGCTCTGGGGCACGCTCGCCCTCGCGGTGGTCGTGGCGTGCGTCTCCTTCCAGTTCAAGCCGCTGCACTTCGGCGACGACGTGGCCGCCGGTCTCGGTGTTCGGTATGCGGTGGTACGGGCCGTCCTGCTGCTGTGCGCGGTGCTCCTGGCCGGCTTCGCGGTGAGTGCGGCGGGGCCGGTCCCGTTCGTCGCCCTGGTGGCGCCGCAGGTGGCGCTCCGTCTGACGAAGTCCCCGACGCCGCCGTTGGCGGCGTCCGCCGTGGTGGGGGCGGTGCTGCTGATCGGCTCGGACCTGGTCGCCCGTACGGTGCTGCCGATCAGCCTGCCGGTCGGCGTGGTCACCGCCGCGATCGGCGGCCCCTTCCTCATCTACCTCCTGGTGCGGGCGAACCGCCGCTAGGTGATAAAAAGGTTAGGCAAGCCTAAATAGAGGGGGAGCCGTGGTCGCTCAGTCCATCACCGAGATCGAGTCCGGGGCCGGTGCCGTCCCGCGGCTGGCGGCCAAGGGCGTCACGGTCGGGTACGGCGACCGGACCGTCATCGACTCGCTCGACGTGGCGATACCGCCGGGCGTGGTGACCACGATCATCGGCCCCAACGGGTGCGGCAAGTCCACCCTGTTGAGGACCCTGTCGCGGCTGCTCAAGCCGACCGGCGGATCCGTGGTCCTGGACGGCGAGGACATCGCGCGGCTGCGGACCAGGGACGTGGCGAAGAAGCTCGGCCTGCTGCCCCAGGCGCCGGTCGCGCCGGAGGGCCTGACCGTGGCCGACCTGGTGGCCAGGGGCCGGCATCCGCACCAGAGCTGGCTGCGCCAGTGGTCCTCCGACGACGCCTCCGTCGTGGAGCACGCCCTGGCCATGACGGGGGTGGCCGACCTGGCCGACCGTCCGGTCGACGCGCTCTCCGGGGGGCAGCGTCAACGCGTATGGATATCCATGACCCTCGCTCAGGGCACGGATCTGCTGCTGCTCGACGAGCCCACCACCTATCTGGACCTGGCGCACGCCGTCGACGTGCTCGACCTGGTCGACGACCTGCACGAGTCGGGGCGCACCGTGGTGATGGTGCTGCACGACCTCAACCTGGCCGCGCGCTACAGCGACAACCTCATTGTGATGAAAGCCGGTTCGGTCCTGGCGCAGGGGCACCCGCGCGAGGTGCTGACCGCCGAATTGCTGCACGAGGCATTCGGCCTGCGTGCCATGGTGATCGACGACCCGGTGGGCGATCGGCCGCTCGTCGTGCCGATCGGGCGGACTCACGTCCGCAGCGGGCTCGGTCAGAGTGTGGACAGCTGAACAAGAGCTTCTGAACTTAGGCTAGGCTTACCTCACTTCCCCGGGGTACGGTTTGCCTGCCCTAAGTGGGGCCGCAGTGGACAGCACGAAAGCAAGGGATTCCGCATGCTCCTCGACCGAACGACACGTAACAAGCCCTGGCGGCAGCTGGCGGCAACCGTGTCCGCCGCGGCCCTCGGTGTAGGCCTCCTTGCTGGGTGCAGCTCCGACTCGGCCGACAAGGACAAGAAGAAGGACGACGCCGCCAACGCCCCTGCCGCGAACGGCGCGTTCCCGGTCAGCGTCGAGCACTTCTTCGGCACCACCGAGGTCAAGAAGGCCCCCCAGCGGGTTGTCACCGTCGGCTACACCGACGACCAGAACGTCCTCGCGTTCGGCATCAAGCCGGTCGGCATGGTCGACCAGTACCCGAACCCGGCCGGTCAGAGCCCCGACATCAACACCCAGTGGCCCTGGGTGAAGGACAAGTGGGGCGAGACCAAGCCCGAGGTCATCATGAACAACGGTGACGCCGGCCCCAACTTCGAGAAGATCGCGGCCCTGCGCCCCGACCTGATCATCGCGGTCTACTCCGAGGTCGACCAGGCCGCCTACGACAAGCTCTCGAAGATCGCGCCGACGGTCGGCCGGACCAAGGCCGAGAAGGAGCCCTTCAGCGCTCCGTGGTCGGACAACGCCCTCCAGATCGCCAAGGCGGTCGGCAAGGAGACCGAGGGCAAGGCGATGATTCAGGGCATCCAGGACAAGCTCGCCACGGTCAAGAAGGCGCACCCCGAGTTCGCCACCCAGACGGCCGTCGCGGTGTCCTGGTACAAGGACGCGGTCAACCCCTTCACTTCCACCGACGTGCGCGGCCAGCTGCTGACCGGCATGGGCTTCAAGCCCCAGACCGAGCTCGACAAGATCTCGGAGGGCAAGTTCTCCTTCGCGCTCTCCCCGGAGCGCATGAACCTCATTGACGTCGACCGTGTCTTCGTCATCAACGACCAGGCCGACACGGACGCGATGAAGAAGTCCGAGCTCTTCGCCAACCTGAAGGTCACCAAGGCCAACAAGGTGTCCTACCTGCTGGACAGCGAGGGCCCGGCGGCCGGCGCGGCCATGTCCCAGGCCACCCTGCCCGCCCTGCCCTTCGCCATCGACGAGCTCGTCAAGTCGGTCGGCTAGGTGTGAGCACCACGGACACTCGGGTCGCCCCGGCAACCCTGCGTACGACGACCGGACGTGAAGCAGCCCGATGGGTCGTGGCCAACTGCCGCACGATGCCATGGCTGACGTCCGGCGCCGTACTCAGCACGGTCGCCGGGGCGGCTCTGCAGATGCTCCCGGTCCTGCTGCTCGGCCGGGTGGTCGACGCGGTGACCGGGGGCGAATCTCGTTCGGTCCTGGTCACGATCGGGGCCTGGATGGTGGCCGCCGCGCTCCTCGGCGCGGCGGCCACCGCCCTGTCCGCCTACCTGATCGGGCGGCTCGGCGCCGACCTGCTCGCGGACCTGCGCGAAGGCGCCGTACGGGCCGTCCTGGGCATGCCCAGCGCCCGGGTCGAGCAAGTGGGCCGCGGTGACGTGCTCTCCCGGGTCGGCGACGACGTCGCCGTCCTGTCCAAGGGCATCCGGTCGGCCATCCCCACGGTGTTCTCCGCGGGGGTCCTGGTGGCCATCGCCACCATCGGCATGTTCGGCCTCGACTGGCGGCTCGGCCTGGCCGGCGCCTGTGCGCTCCCGGCCTACGGGCTGGCCCTGCGCTGGTACCTGCCCCGGTCGGCCCCGCTCTACCAGAAGCGCGCGGTGGCCCAGGCCGAGCGCGCGCAGGCGCTGATCAGCGGGCTCAACGGGATCGAGACGGTACGGGCGCACCGCCTGGAGGAGGCCTTCCGCGAGAAGGTCTCCGAGGATTCGCGGCGGGTGCGGGACCTCGGCATCGAGGTGTTCCACTTCTTCGGCCGGTTCGTCGGCCGGGAGAACCGGGCGGAGTTCATCGGTCTCACCCTGATCCTCGTGGTGGGCTACGTCCTGCTGGAGACCGGATCCGCCAGCCTCGGTGAGGTGGCGGCGGCGCCGCTGGTGTTCCACCGCCTGTTCACACCGCTGGGCGCGATCATGTTCACCTTCGACGAGGCCCAGAAGTCGGGCGCGAGCCTGACCCGGCTCGTCGGGGTGCTGGCGGAGTCCACCGAGGACCGGCTGGTGGGCGACTCGTCCGCCGCGCCGGAGGACCGGGAGTCGTGCCCGGTGACGGTGAAGGGGCTGACCTTCCGTTACCCGGGTTCCGAGGGGCCGGTCCTGAGCGACGTCAGCCTGACGATCCCGGCGGGCGGCTCGCTGGCCCTGGTGGGCGCGACGGGCGCCGGCAAGACGACCCTGGCCGCGCTCATCGCCGGTATCGGCACCCCGGAGGCCGGGTCGGTGCGGATCGGTCCGACCGACCTCGCCGATCTGGACGAGGCCGCGGCGAGGGCTCTGGTGAGCATCCTGACCCAGGAGACGCACGTGTTCTCCGGGCCGCTCGCCGACGACCTCCGCCTGGCCGCGCCGGAGGCCACCGACGCCGAACTGCTGGCCGCGCTGGGCATCGTAGGCGCGGCGGAGTGGGTCGAAGCGCTCCCCGAGGGGCTGCACACCGCGGTCGGTGAGGGCGGTGCCCGGCTGGACGGCACGAAGGTCGCCCAGGTGGCCCTGGCCCGGCTGGTGCTGGGGCGGGCGCCCGTGGTGGTGCTCGACGAGTCGACCGCGGAGGCGGGCAGCGAGGGCGCCGCTGAACTGGAGCGGGCCGTGCTGGCCGCCTGCGCCGGTCGGACCACGCTGTTCGTGGCCCACCGGCTGACCCAGGCGGTGGCGGCCGACCGGATCGCCGTGCTGGATGCGGGACGCGTCGTGGAGCTGGGCACGCACGAGGAGTTGGTGGCCCTGGGCGGCCGCTACGCGCGACTCTGGCGAGCCTGGAGAGACGCTAGTTAGGTCACCCTAATTTAGGTTAGGCTAGCCTTCGTACCTTGGAAGGGTGTTGAGTCTTCAAATGATGGAACCGAGCGCTCGTCTCGTGCTGATCTCTCCTACGCGCCTGGCAGACGTGCGCCGGCGTACCGGCGGATACTCCGACCGGACCATCGCCGAGGCCTGTGCCATCGGACTGTCGTACTGGGCGACGGGCGAAAGCCCCGACGGAATCGACCTGACCCCCGGCACGCTCTTCGCGGACGTCCTCGGCTGGGTCGACAACGGCGGTACGGCGCCCAGCGGTTGGGAGAGCGGCGCGGCCGCCCCGGACGGCTTCGCCATCGCCGTCCCCGAGGGGGTCCCGGCCTGCGACGCGCAGCGCGCGCTGGACGACCTGGCGGACTTCCCCGACCGGGCCCTCGGCACCATCAGCCCGTCCGGAGTGGCGGAGCGCCTGAAGACCCTCGCCGAGTGGAACGACAACGCGGCGGACCGGGTCCGGCCGACCATCGTGGAGATGTTCCGCGAGCAGGCGCGGCTCCGGCCGGACGCGGTCGCCATCATCGACGAACACCGCTCGCTGACCTACCGCCAGGCGGCGGAGCTGTCCGCGCAGCTGGCCCACCACCTGATCGGCCGCGGACTCGGCTCCGAGCAGGTCGTGGGCATCTCGCTGGGCCGCTCCGCCGACATGGTCATCGGCCTGCTCGGCGTGCTCCAGGCCGGCTGCGCGTTCGTCCCGCTCGACCCGTCGTGGCCCGCCGCGCGCCGCGCCGTCGTCATCGACGACGCACGGGTCGTGCTGCAGCTCAGCGGCTCCGACGAGCAGGACCCCGCGGAACCGGCCGCCATCGTCGTCGATCTCGACGACTGGCGATACGCCGACCAGCCCTCCGAGGGCACCGGAATCACCTCCCACGGCAACTCCCTGGCCTACGTGATCTTCACGTCCGGTTCCACCGGCCGCCCCAAGGGCGCGATGATCCGCCACGAGGCGATCAGCGAGCGCCTGCTGTGGCAGGTCAACGAGATCCTCGGCTTCGGACACGACGACGCCTCGCTGTTCAAGGCACCGCTGTCCTTCGACATATCCATCAACGAGATATTCCTCCCGCTGGTGTGCGGCGGCCGCCTCGTGGTCCTGCGGCCCGGCGGCGAACGAGACCCGCACCACCTGCTCGGCGTGATCGCCGAACACCGGGTCACCTTCACCTACCTCGTCTCCTCCATGCTGGACGTCCTGCTGGAGATCGCCGGAGACTCCGACCGCCTCGACAGCATGCGCCACGTGTGGTGCGGCGGCGAGGTGCTCACCCCCGAGCTGTACGAGCGCTACCGCACCCGGCTCGACATCCCCATGTACCACGGCTACGGCCCGGCCGAGACGACCATCGGCGTCTCCCACGTCATCTACCGGGGCGAGGCCGAGCGCCTGTCGACCTCGATCGGCAAGGCCAACCCGAACACCCAGCTGTACGTCCTCGACGACGAGCTGCGCCCCGTCCCGGTCGGCGTCGGCGGCGAGCTCTACGTCGGCGGTTTCCTCCTGGGCCGCGGGTACGTGAACGCACCCGGCCTGACCGCCTCCCGGTTCGTGGCGAACCCCTTCGCGACCGACGGCTCCCGCCTCTACCGCACCGGTGACCTCGCCCGGTTCGCCCCCGACGGCTCCCTGGACTTCCTCGGCCGCGCCGACAACCAGGTCAAGGTCCGCGGCATGCGCCTCGAACTGGAGGACGTGGAGGCCGGCCTCGCCGAGCACCCCGCCGTACGGCACACCTGCGTCATCGCGAAGAAGAACAGCGCGGGCGGCACCTACCTCGTGGGGTACGTGATCCCCGCCGCCGGAGCCGCGGAACTGCGGGCCGACGAGGTCAAGGCCTGGGCCACCGAGCACATGGTCGAGTACATGGTGCCCGCCCACATCGTCGTCATGGCAGAGTTCCCGCTCACCGCGAACGGCAAGCTCGACCGGCGGGCACTGCCCGAACCCGAGATCGTGACCGGGACGTTCGTCCGGCCCACCACCGACGAGGAGCGCGCCGTGTGCGCGGCCGTCGCCTCCGTGCTGCGGCTGGAGGAAGTCGGCGTCGACCAGGACTTCTTCCAGCTCGGCGGAGACAGCATCCTCGCCATCTCGCTGCTGAGCGCGCTGCGCGAAGCGGGCCTCTACGTCACCGCGGGCCAGATATTCGCCAACAGCGTCCTGGGCGCCCTGGCGGCGGTCGCCGGCCGCGAGGACGTGGCCCGGGTGGACCACGCCGACGTCGCGACCGGTCCCGTCGTGGGATCGCCGATCGTCCAGTGGCTCGGCCGGACCACGGACGCGATCGACGGCTTCGTCCAGGCGGTCGTCCTGAACACCCCGGCGGACCTCACCGCCGACGTCCTCGGCCCCGTCCTCGACTCCGTCGTCGGCCGGCACGACATGCTGCGCGCCCGGCTCGTCCGCGGGGACCGCTGGAGCTTCGACATCCCGGAGGCCGGCGCGGTCACCGCCGACTGGCAGGAGAGCGACGGGCCGCTCGACGCGTGCGTGGCCCTCGCCACCGAAGGACTTGACCCGGACAACGGCGTGATGCTGCGGGCCGTCTGGCGCCGCGAGGCCCGCCAACTGGTCCTGGTCGCCCACCACGTGGTGGTCGACGGCGTGTCCTGGCGGGTCCTGATGGAGGACCTGGCGACGGCGTGGCGCCGGTTCACCGCCGGTCAGGAGATAGAACTCCCCCCGGTGGGCACCTCGTTCCGGCGCTGGACCCAGCTCCTGGAAAGCGCCGGGTTCGACGCGGACCGCGCCTACTTCGAGCGCCCCCTGCCGGGCCCCGACGAGCTCCTCGGCAGGCGCGCCCCGTCCGAGCACGACACGGTCGAGCGGGAGCGGACCCGGGTCTTCACCGTCGACTCCGCGGCCACGACCGCACTGCTGGGCGACATCCCCGCCAAGTTCCACGCGGGCGTCAACGACGTCCTCCTGACCGCGCTCGCCGTCACCCTCGCCCGGTGGCGCCGCGACCGCGGCCAGGAGCAGACCTTCGCGCACGTCGAGCTGGAGGGCCACGGCCGCGAAGGCCGCCACGTGGCGGGCGCCGCCGGCATCGAGCCGGACCTGTCACGGACCGTCGGCTGGTTCACGACGCTGTTCCCGGTGACCGTGGACCCCGGCACGACCGGCGACTTCACCGACCCCCGGTACCTCGCCGCCGCCCTCAAGGCGGTCAAGGAGGACCTCGCCCGCGTACCGAGCAACGGCGTCTCCTACGGCGCCCTGCGCTACCTGGCCGACGCCGCCTTCGCGGCCCCGGCACCCCAGGTCCTCTTCAACTACCTCGGCCGCTTCGACGCGGGCGCGTCCGGGGACTGGCAGCTCTCCGGCACCACCGGGCAGCTCGGCGAGAAGCGCGACCCCAGGATGCGCCTGCCGCGCGCCCTGGAGTTCAACGCGATCGCCGAACCCTCCGCCACCGGCGAGTACGAACTCGTCACCACCGTCTCCTGGCCCGACGGGATGTTCACCGACGAGGACATCGAGGCGATCGGCGGCTACTTCCAGGCGGCCCTCACCGCCCTGGCGGCCCTCGAGGAGGGCGGCCACTCGCCCAGCGACTTCCCGCTGGTGCGGCTGACCCAGGCCGACGTCGACACCCTGGACGGACCCGCGCTCCGCGCCGTCCTGCCGCTGACCCCGCTCCAGGAAGGCCTGTACTTCCACTCGGTCTTCGACGACGACTCCGCGGGCAGCTACGTCGAACAGCAGCTGCTGACGCTGGAGGGCGAACTCGACCCCGACCGCCTCCGGGCCGCGGCCACCCGGCTGCTCACCCTGTACCCGAACCTGGCCGCGCGGTTCACGGCCCTCGCCGACGGCCGCGTCGTCTCCGTACTGGAAAGCGGCGCCGAGGCGCCCTTCACCGTCCTGGAGCGGCCCGGCATCACCGACGAGGAGCTGCACGCCCACGCGGAGCGGGACCGCCGCGCCGGATTCGACCTGGCCACGGGCCCGCTGATGCGGTTCACCCTGGTCCGCGACCCGGAATCCGGCCGTGACGTCCTCGTCCAGACCGTCCACCACATCATCGCCGACGGCTGGTCGGTGCCCCCGATGCTCCGCACGCTGCTCGCCGAATACCACGCGCCGGGCAGCACCTACCCGCTGAGCGGCTTCCCCGACTACGTCGGCTGGCTCGCGGAGCGCGACGCCGACGAGAGCGACCGTGTGTGGGGCGCCGAACTCGCCGAGCTCCCCGGCCCCTCGCTGGTGGCCAAGGACCACACCCCGTCCGACCGGTTCGCCGACACCTCCCTCGAGCCGCCGCTCGACATCGACACCGCGTCCCGTACCGCCGGCGTACCGCTCAGCGTGGCCGTGCACAGCGCCTGGGCCGTGACCCTGGGCGGCATCCTGCACTCCGCCGACGTGGTCTTCGGCTCCACCGTCTCCGGCCGCGACGCGGACGTCCCCGGCATCGAGGACATGGTCGGCCTGTTCATCAACACCGTCCCGCTGCGGGCCCGGTGGGCCCCCGGCACCACGGCGGCCGAACTGCTCGCCTCCGTACGCGAGCACCAGGGCGCGGTCCTGCCGCACCAGCACGTCTCACTGGCCCGGATCGGCCGGCTCGCCGGCGTCGGCTCCCTCTTCGACACCCTCGTGGTGTTCGACGTGGCCACCGACGTGGCCGCGCTGCGCCGCACCGGCGACACCCTCGCCGTCACCGGCCTCGTCAACGAGGGAGCACCGCACTACCCGCTGACCCTGGTCGTGGAACGGGCCCTCGACGGGCGCCCGCGGTTCAACCTGATCTACGACGGCGAACTGCTCCGCGAGAACAGCGCCCAGGACATCCTGAACCGGTTCACGCGGACCCTCACCGGCCTGCTCACCCGGCCGGACGCCCCGGTCGGCGAACTGGCCCCCGAGACGGGCAGGACCCCCGCACGGATCGCCCCGACCACCCTCGGCGCGCTCTTCGACGCCGCGGCGGACCGGGACCCGGCGGCCACCGCCGTCACCCAGTGCGCGCTCGACGGCGCCACCCGCTCGCTGACCTACGGCGAACTCGCCGCCGCGAAGGACGAACTGGCCGCCGCCCTGCGCGCGGCCGGGGTCCGGCCGGGCCGGCGCGTCGCCGTGGCCGTCCCGCGCACCATCGAGCAGGTCGTCGCCCTCGTCGCCATCGTCAGCGCCGGCGGGGCCTACGTACCGCTCGACATGGCCTACCCCGACGACCGGCTGGAGTACGTCCTCGCCGACGCAGCCCCGCAGGCCGTCCTCGTGGACCCCGGTCAGCGCGAACGCTTCACGGCCCTGCTGGAGCGGGCGGGAGTCGCCGCACGCGTCCTCGTACAGGGTGACGAACTGCCGCAGGGGGAGGCCGAGCCCGCCGCCGGCGAGGTCAGCTGGCACGACCCCGCCTACGTGATCTACACCTCCGGGTCGACCGGCAGGCCCAAGGGCGTCGTCGTCCCGCACTCCAGCGTCGTGGCGCTGCTCGCCAACACCCAGCCCGACATGGGCTTCGGCCCCGAAGACGTCTGGGTCCAGTTCCACTCCTACTCCTTCGACTTCGCGGTCTGGGAGCTGTGGGGCGCCCTGGTGCACGGCGGCGAGCTGCTCGTGCCCGACTACGGGCTGACCCGCTCCCCGGTCGACTTCCACCGGCTGGTCCGGGAGCGCGGGGTGACCGTGCTGAACCAGACCCCCTCCGCCTTCTACCAGTTCGTCGAGGCCGACCGGCACGCCGATGAGCCGCTTCCGGCCCTGCGCCGCGTCATCTTCGGCGGAGAGGCACTGGACCTCGGACGGCTGCGCGGCTGGATCGAGCGGCACGGCGCCGTCTCGCCCGAGCTCGTCAACATGTACGGGATCACCGAGACCACGGTCCACGTGACCCACCGGGTGCTGACCGAGGAGGACTTCGCCTTCGGCGACGAGGTGAGCCCCATCGGCGGACCCATCCCGGGCCTGACCACCTACCTGCTCGACGACCGGCTCCGGCCGGTGCCGCCGGGGCAGGTGGGCGCCATCTACGTGGCCGGGGACCAGGTGTCCCTCGGCTACCTCGGCCGGCCGGGCCTGACCGCGGGCCGCTTCGTGGCGAATCCGTTCGCGGGCGACGGCTCCCGGATGTACCACACCGGCGACCTGGCCGTCCGCACCCTCGACGGGGAGCTGGAGTTCACCGGCCGCGCCGACGACCAGGTGCAGCTCAAGGGCTTCCGCATCGAGCTCGGCGAGGTCGAGTCCGCGCTGCGGGACCTCGACGGCGTGGTCGACGTGGCCGTCACCGTGGCCGACAGCGGCGACCACCTGGTCGCGCACGTCGTGGGCCGAGTGCCCGGCGACCTCTCCTCCCTGCTCGGCGAGAAGCTGCCCGTGCACATGGTGCCGGGCCGGGTCCTGCCCGTGGACGCCCTGCCGCTGACCGTCAACGGCAAGCTCGACCGCAAGGCCCTGATCGCGCGGGCCGCGCAGGACGACACCCCGGTGGCCGGCGGTTCCTACGCCGATCCGGCCGCCGGCGCCGTCACCGGATCCGTCGCCGAAGCCGGCACCGAATCCGTACGCGCCGCGCTGGTCGGCATCTTCGCCGACACCCTGTCCCACCCGGACGCCGACGCCGACACGGACTTCTTCGGAGCCGGCGGCGACAGCATCGTCGCCATCACCGTGGTCAACCGCGCCCGGGCGCTCGGCCTGCCGATCGCACCCCGCGACGTGTTCCTCCTGAAGACGCCGCGCGCCCTTGCGGAGCTCCTGGGCACGCGTGCGCCGCAGACCCCGGCCACCGCCGCGGGCCCCGCGCGCCGCGAGGACGGCCCGCTGGCGCCCACGCCGATCATCCTGCGCCAGCGCGAACTGGGCGGCTCCCTCGCCCGGTTCGCCCAGGCCAGGGCGGTGGACGTGGCGGAAGGCACGGCCTTCGCCGACATCGAGCGCGCCGCGAACGCCGTACTGGCCGCCCACCCGGCCCTGCGGATGCGTCTGAACACCGAGCACGGCGTGTGGACCCTGCGCACCGAGCCCGTGGGTACGGCCACCGTCGTCCGCGCGGCCACGGCCGACGCCACGGCCGCCGCGAACGAGGCCGCCGGACGGCTCGACCCCGAGACCGGGGAACTCACGGCCTTCACCTGGCTCGCGGCGACCGGCACGCTGGTGGTCACCGTGCACCACTTCGCGGTCGACGCGGTCTCCTGGCTGATCCTGGCGGACGACCTGGCCGCCGCCCTGCGCGGGGAGACCCTCGCACCGGCGACCACCTCCTACGCGGAGTACGCCGACGCGCTGACCCTGCGATCCGCCGCCGGCACCGACGGCCTCGGGCACTGGATCGACACCCTCCAGGCGCCTCCGCTGCTGCCCGCGCCGGGCGCACTGCGCGACACCACCGTGGTCCTCGGTCCCGAGGCCAGTGACCTGGTGACGCGCACCGCCCCGGCCGCGCTCGGCGTCGCCCTCACCGAGCTGCTGTGCGGCGCCCTGCGCACCGCCCTGACGCGGATCCAGCCGGCCCCCACCGATCTCGCGATCGAGCTGGAGCGGCACGGCCGGGTATCGGTACTGGAGCACCACGACTACACCCGTACGGTCGGCTGGTTCACCGCCATCGCGCCCGTGCGGCTCACCGCGCACACCGACCCCGTCGCGGCGGCCCGCGAACTCGCCGAGCGGCAGCCCGACGAGTCCGGGCACCTCGCCTACGGCCGGCTGCGCTACCTCAACCCGCAGACGGCCCCGCTGCTGACCGCCCGCCCGCAGGTGCTCTTCAACTACCTCGGCCGGGGCAGCGAGTCCCAGGCGCTGCACATCACCGGCGGCGACCAGGGCAGCCCGTACGCCGTGGAGGTCAACGCCTGGACCGACGCGGCCACCGGCAGCCTGCACGCGACCTTCACCCTCGCCGAGGAGATCCCCGACGAGATCACCGCGCACTGGCTGCACGCGCTGGAAACCCTCGCGGAAGCCTCCGTGACGGCCGAGCGCACGGCGCCGGTCACCGCGCTCCAGCGGGGCCTGTTCTTCCAGGCGCAGCTGGCCGGCACGGCCGGACACTACGTCGCGCAGAGCTACTTCGCCCTCGACCACCGACTCGACACCGACGCACTGACCGAGGCCATGGCCGTCGTCATGGCCCGGCACCCGGTCGTCGGCGCCGGCTTCAGCACCGACGACGACGGCAACCCGGTCCAGATCCTCAAGGCCGGCCGCCGGGTCGGCGTCCGCACGGTCGAGCTGTCGACCGACGAGGAAGTCGAAGCCCTGCGCGTCCGTGACCGCAACACCGGCTTCGACCCGGCCGAGCCGCCGCTCATCCGGCTCACCGTGATCCGGCTGCCCGACGGCCGCGACGGCCTGCTCCTCAGCTACCACCTGCTGCTGTGGGACGGCTGGTCCCGCGCGATCGTGCTGCGCGACCTGTTCGAGTCCTACCGCGCCCTGCTCGCCGGCGAGCAGCCCTCCACGACTCCGGCCGTGCCGAGCTTCGAGGAGCACGCCCGGGCGCTGGCCGCCAAGGACCCGGCCGTCTCGGAGCGGTTCTGGGCCGGGCAGCTGACCGGGCTCTCCGGCCCGACGCTGCTCGCCGGACCCGCGCCGGTCCTCTCGGAGGACCTGCCGCCCGCGCTCCTGCACACCCTCACCGCCGAGCAGTCACAGCTGCTCCGGGAGACCGCCAGGGCGAACGGAGTCACCCTCAACTCGGTCCTCACCGGCGCCTTCGGCCTGCTCCTCGGCGCCCACACCGGCCGCGCCGACGCCGTGTTCGGGGTGACCGTCTCCGGCCGGGAGGGCGAGGGCCTGTCCGACATCGTCGGCGTGCTCCTCAACACCGTGCCCCTGTGGACCAGGGCCCGGCCGCAGGACACGGTCGGGGAGTACCTGGCCTCCGTACAGGCGGCCCGGGTCGACGCGATGGAGCACGAGCACCTGGGGCTCGGCGAGATCCAGCGGGCCAGCGGCCACGACACCCTCTTCGACAACCTGTTCGTCCTCCAGAACTTCCTGGACCTGGACGGGCTCGCCGAGATGAACGCCCGCCACGGCATCACCGAGGTGAAGTCGGACGACTCCACGCACTACCCCTTCACCTGGGTCGTCACGCCCGGCGACCGGCTCACGGTCAAGCTGGAGCACCGCCACGGCGACTCCGACAGCGCCCGCCGGCTCCTCGACGACTACGTCGGCCTGCTCCAGAACCTCGCCCGGTCCACCGGACCGGTGGGCGCGCTGCCCGGCCTCGGGCCGGTGCCCGCTCCCGCCGAGCGCACCGACATCGGCACCGACACGGTGGTCGACCGCTTCGACCGGGCGGCGGACCGCGCACCCGAGCGGGTCGCGCTCGTCGCACACGGGCGGAGCATGACCTTCGCCGAACTCCGTGACCGCAGCCGCCTGCTGGCGGGCGTGCTCGCCGGGCGCGGCATCGGCCCGGAGAAGACGGTGGGCCTGGCGATCCCGCGCACGCTGGACTGGATCGTCGCGCTGTTCGCCGTACTGCGCACCGGAGCCGCGTACGTACCGCTGGAGCTGGACCACCCGGACGAGCGGATCGCCACGATCGTCGCGGACGCCCGGCCCGAGGTGATCCTCACCGTCAGCGCCGTCTCGCCCCGGCTGACCGGCGAACTGATCGAGCTGGACGGGCCCCTTCCGGACGCCGAGCCGCTGGTGACCTTCGCGACCGACGACCCGAACCGGCTGCGGCACCCCGCGTACACGATCTACACCTCCGGTTCGACGGGCAAGCCCAAGGGCGTCGTGACCGAGTACGCCGGACTGACCAACATGCTGATCAACCACCAGCGCCGCATCTTCGAACCGGTGCTGGCGGAGCACGGCAACCGGATCTTCAAGATCGCGCACACGGTGTCCTTCGCCTTCGACATGTCGTGGGAGGAGCTCCTGTGGCTCGCCGACGGCCACGAGGTGCACATCTGCGACGAGGAACTGCGCCGCGACGCGCCCGCCCTGGTCGACTACTGCCGCGAGCACGGGATCGACGTCATCAACGTGACCCCGACCTATGCGCAGCAGCTGGCGGCCGAAGGCCTCCTCGACAACCCGGACCGGCGTCCCGCGCTGGTGCTCCTGGGCGGCGAGGCGGTCACCCCGACCCTGTGGCAGCGGCTCGCCGAGACCGAGGGGACGGTCGGCTACAACCTGTACGGCCCGACCGAATACACCATCAACACCCTGGGCGTCGGCACCTTCGAGTGCCAGGACCCGGTGGTGGGCGTGGCCATCGACAACACCGAGGTGTTCGTCCTGGACCCGTGGCTGCGGCCGCTGCCGGACGGCGTTCCCGGTGAGCTCTACGTCTCCGGCATCGGCATCGCCCGCGGGTACCTGGGCCAGACGGCCCAGACCGCGCACCGGTTCGTGGCCTCCCCGTTCGGGGCGCCCGGCGAGCGGATGTACCGCACCGGCGACCTGGTGGTCCGCCGGCCGGACGGGAACCTGATGTACCTCGGCCGCACCGACCAGCAGGTCAAGATCCGCGGCCACCGCGTGGAGCTGGGCGAGGTCGAGGCCGCGTTCGCCGCGCACCCGGCGGTACGGTTCACCGCCGCGGTCGCGCAGCCCGACCCGCAGGTCGACGGCGCCCACCGGCTGGCCGCGTACCTCGTACTGGCGGCCGGTGCCGATCTCGCGGCGGTCGCCGCCGAGGCGGGCACCGGACTGCCGGACTACATGCGCCCGACGCACTACGCTCAGGTCGACGCCATCCCGCTCACGGTGAACGGGAAGGCCGACACCAAGGCCCTGCCGGAGCCCAAGCCGCTGGGCGCGCTGACCACTTCGGGCGAGCGCGGCCCGGAGACCGAGACCGAGGTCCTGGTCTGCGAGTTCTTCGCCGAAGCCCTGGACCTGGACGACGACGAGGTGAGCGCCGTGAGCGATTTCGTGTCCCTCGGCGGACACTCCATGCTGGCCGTACGCCTGGTCGGACTCCTGCGCCGTGAATTCGGCCCGACGATCACCATCCGTGACCTGCTCACCCTGCGAACCCCCGAAGCGATTGCCCGGCACCTTGATGACAACTCCTGACGTCCAGAGATCCCGCCGCGCGGGATCCGACATCCTCCGGACCGCCATACGGCGCAATGTCGGCGCCATGGTCTGGGGCACCGTCCTCATGGGCCTGTACCAGGCGGGCGAGACGGCCTTCCCGATCGCGCTCGGCATGATCGTCGACCACACGATGAGCGGGGGCAGCCCCGGGGCGCTCGCCCTGGCGATCGCCGCGCTGGCCGTGATCATCACGACCGTGTCGCTGTCGTGGCGGTTCGGGATGCGCATCCTGCAGAAGGCCAACACCACCGAGGCCCACCGCTGGAGGGTGCGGGTCGCGTCCTGCGGCCTCCAGCCGGTGGCCCGGGACGTGGACCTCAAGTCCGGCGAGGTGCTCACCATCGCCACCGAGGACGCCGACCAGACCGCCGACATCGTCGAGGTCGTACCGATGCTGATCAGTTCCTCGGTCGCGCTGGTGGTCGCGGCGGTGGCACTGGGCCTGGCGGACTTCCGGCTCGGCCTGCTGGTCATGGTCGGAACGGCTCTGATCCTCTCGACGCTCAGCGTGATGTCGAAGCGGATCGGCAGCAGCACCCAGGAGCAGCAGGCCCGGGTGGCCCGGGCGGGTGCGAAGGTCGCCGACCTGATCACCGGCCTGCGCCCGCTGCACGGCTTCGGCGGCAACCACGCGGCGTTCCGGTCCTACCGGAAGGTCAGCACGGAGGCGAAGGAACAGTCGATCACCGTCGCCCGGGTGAACGGCGTCTACACGGGCACCGCGCTCGGCCTGAACGCCACCCTGGCCGCCTCGGTGACCCTGACCGCGGGCTGGCTGGCCTTCGAGGGGCAGATCAGCATCGGTGAGCTCGTCATGGCCGTGGGCTTGGCGCAGTTCATCATGGAACCGCTCCGGCTGTTCTCGGACATGCCCAAGTACGTGATGATGGCGCGCGCCTCGGCGGAGCGGATGGCCCTCGTGCTGTCCGCCCCGCCGGTGGCCGCCCCCGGGACGGCCCGTCCGGCACCGGGCGGGGACCTGGAGGTCGACTGCGTCCGGTACGAGTCCCTCCAGGGGCTGAAGTTCCGCGTCCCGGCGGGCCAGTTCACCGCGATCGCGGTCTACCAGCCGCGCGCCGCGGCCGAGCTCGCCTCGATCCTGGCCGTGAACGTGCCGCCGACCGCGTACGACGGAACGGTGCGGCTCGGCGGGCGGGACCTCGCGGAACTGTCGGTCGAGGCGGTCCGCGAGCTCATGCTGGTGAACCCGTACGACGGGGAGATCTTCGCGGGGACCCTGCGCACGAACATCGATCCGTCGGGCACCAGCCGGACGGTGCCCGAGGCCGTGGAGGCCTCCATGCTGACCGATGTCGTCGCCCTGCACCGGCAGGGACTCGACTACGAGGTCCGCGACCGCGGTTCGAACCTCTCCGGCGGGCAGCGCCAGCGGCTCTCGCTGGCCCGCGCGCTGGCCGCGGACTCCGACGTGCTCGTGCTGCGCGACCCGACCACGGCCGTGGACGCAGTCACCGAGCAGCTCGTCGCGCGCAAGATGGCGGAGCTGCGCCGGGGCCGTACCACCGTGGTCATCACCAGCAGCCCGGCCCTGCTCGATGCCGCCGACCGGGTCCTCGTCCTGGACGACGGGGTCGTCGCGGCCGAGGGCACGCACCGGCACTTGCTGGCCACCGATGCGGCGTACTGCGCGGCGGTCACGCGGTGAGTTCCTGAGCGGGTGAACACGAAGGGGCCCGGGGGCCCGGCGATTCGCCGGGCCCCCGGGCCCCCTTGTCGTCAGACCGTCAGACCGTCAGGCCAGCGCCCAGGCGACGTCCCGGAGCAGGGCCTCTCGCCAGCCCGCCCGGTCGTGGCCGGACGGCGACCTGGAGATCCGTACGGTCGCACCGGCCTGTTCCGTGAGGGCCTCGACCAGTTCGCAGTGGGGGAGCATGCGCGTCTCGTGCTCGCCGAGGTCGAAGGCGATCCGCAGCCCGGACGGGGCGGGGCGTTCGCGCAGCCGCGCGGCGATGGCGCCGCCGCGCGGGCCGCCCAGGGGGTCCGGCAGGTCCGAGGCCTCCGGCGTCCACCAGAACGACCCCGACTGGCAGGCGACCCGGGACACCAGCTCGGGGAACTCCGTCGCCGCGTACAGCGCGCTCAGACCGCCGAGGCTCTGCCCCGCGACCACCAGCCGGTGCAGGTCCGCGGGCACCCCGCTGTCGGCGACCAGCGGCAGCAGTTCGTCCCGTACCGCCTCCCACAGCTCGGGCCGGCAACCGAACTCCGCCGACCGGTCCTTGGTGGGCAGGAACACCAGCGTGGCCGGGGGCATCTCGCCGGCCTCGAAGGCCGCGTCGAAGGCGGTCATCGCCGGGTGCAGGTACAGCCAGTCGTCCCCGTCGAGCAGCAGTACCACCGGTCCGCCGCCGCCCACCGGGTGGACCCGTACGGTGCGCTTGCCGCCGAGCCGTTCGCTCGCCCAGCGGATCCGGGTGCGCGGCAGCGGCAGTACGTCGTCGGCGCCCACGGCGGGCCAGTACGGCTGGGGCGGAAGGTCCGGGGTGGCGACGATGGACCGGTCGCCGCCGGCCCGGAGGGGGTTGAGGGGGTCGGCGTAGGACGATCCGTCATCCGCGAGGAACCGGTAGGTCACCCGGAGCCGCGCCGGCATGCGCACCTCGGCGTACCAGCAGTCCGTGTCACGCCACCGGAGCAGCGCGACCGGGTCCGACCAGCTCTCGAAGTCGATGACGATCGGGGAGCCGCGCCACAGGAACAGGGTGACCCAACCGCCGTCGCCGGAAGGCGCGGACGCGGGAGTCGCGGCCTCCCAGAACTCATCGGTGCCGGGCGTGCCGGGCAGGTCGAACGCGGCGAAGGGGCTCTCCGAGCCGTCCTCGGCCAGGATCCGTTCGAGTGCACGCATCGGTGTCTCCTTGTGAGGGGGAAGGGGAAACGTTAAGCTTTATAATTAGGCGAGCCTAACCTAAGTGGTTGGCTCTCTTCATTCCCGATCGACCTTTCCCACGGGCACGGCGCCCGCTGTCGGACCGTGCGCGCCGCACGCCGACGCCACCCGCCGGTCCCATCGGGCTCCTGGAGGAACCCCAGTATGAGCACCAACCCGTTCGACGATGCCGACGGCCGTTTCCTGGTCCTGGTGAACGACGAGGGTCAGCACTCCCTCTGGCCCTCCTTCGCCGAGGCTCCCGGCGGGTGGTCGGTCGCCCTCGCCGAGACCACCCGTGACGCCTGCCTGGAGTTCATCGAGTCGAGCTGGACCGACCTGCGCCCCCGCTCCCTCGCGGCGGCCGTCGAAGCCTGAACGGGGTCGCCCCGCGGGTGAACGCCCCTGTGGGGAACCGGTGTACGGCCCCGGACGCGCCGCGCTCGCGGTGTGCCCGGGGCCGCTCCGTGCCGGGAAGTGCGAGCAGAACCGAGCTAAATTAGGTTAGGCTAAGCTAACTGCGCAGACGTTGTGCGGAGCCGCTCGCGGCATCAGGGGAGGGGATCGTCATGGGCCTGCCGGTCATCGGTTCCTATCCCATGCCCGACCGTGCCGCCCTGCCCCGGTCCTGCGCCTCCTGGGCCATCGACCCCGGCCGCGCCGCACTCCTCGTCCACGACATGCAGAACCACTTCGTGGGGGAACTCCCCACGGACAGGTCCCCGGTCGTGGAACTCGTCGAGAACATCACGGCACTTCGGGCCCTCGCCACGGCGCTGGGAATTCCGATCTTCTTCACCGCCGAGCCGGCCGCCCAGCCGCCGGGCCAGCGCGGCCTCGCCGCCGACGTCTGGGGGCCGGGCATCGGGGACGGGACCGACGCCGCCGCGATCATCCCGCCGCTCACCCCGCGGCCGGGCGAGCGCGTACTGGCCAACGTGCGCCACAACGCCTTCCTCCGCAGCCACTTGGGGAGGCTGCTGCGTTCGGAGGGGCGTGACCAGCTGATCGTCTGCGGGGTCCACGCCCACCTCGGCGTCCTCCTGACGGCTGCCGACGCCTTCATGAACGACATCCAGCCCTTCGTGGTCGCCGACGCCGTCGCCGACCTCTCCGCCGAGGAGCACGAGATGGCCCTGCGCTGGGCCGCCCGCAGCGCGGTGGTGTGCACGACCGAGACCCTGCTCCGCGAGCTGCTGCTCGGCGAAGGGTCCCGAAGCGTGCGCAAGGACGCCTGAGCGCGTCCCGCCGACGCCCGCACCGCGGCGCCTCCCTGCGCCGTAGGCGCCCACACGAACCGAGAGAGAGCGGAAGAACATGACCGTACGGGTCGCGGTGGCCGGTGCCAGCGGCTACGCGGGCGGGGAGCTGCTCCGCCTGCTGAGCTCGCACCCCGCCGTCGAGATCGGTGCGCTGACCGCGCACAGCAGTGCGGGGCGTCCGCTGGGAACCGTGCAGCCGCAGCTTCCGGAGTTCGCCGAGCGGATCCTCCTGGACACCTCGGCCGCCTCCCTGCGCGGCCACGACGTCGTCTTCCTCGCCCTGCCGCACGGCCAATCGGGCGCCCTGGCAGCAGAGTTGGAGCCCGGCACCCTGGTGGTGGACTGCGGCGCCGACTTCCGGCTGCGGGACCCGGCGGCCTGGGAGCGGTTCTACGGCAGCGCCCACGCCGGCACCTGGCCCTATGGCCTGCCGGAACTGCCCGGAGCGCGTGCAGAGTTGAAGGGTGCCACCCGGATCGCCGTTCCCGGCTGCTACCCCACGGCCGTCACCCTGGCCCTGTTCCCCGCCTACGCGGCCCACCTGGTCGAGCCCGAAGCCGTCATCGTCGCCGCCAGCGGAACCTCCGGCGCCGGACGCGCCCTCAAGACGCACCTCCTCGGCACCGAAGTGATGGGCTCCATGAGCCCGTACGGAGTCGGCGGCAGCCACCGGCACACCCCGGAGATCGCCCAGAACCTGTCCCGCACGGCGGGCACGGACGTGACGGTCTCCTTCACGCCCACCCTGGCGCCCATGCCCCGGGGCATCCTCGCCACCTGTTCGGCCCGGCTGAGCCCGGCCGCCGAGGCGCTCGCGGAGGACGACGTGCGCGCCGTGTTCGAAGCCGCGTACGCCGACAGGCCGTTCGTGCGGCTGCTGCCGCCCGGCCAGTGGCCCACCACCGCCGCCGTCCTCGGCTCGAACACCGCCCAGGTGCAGATCGCCGTGGACCCGGACGCCCGCAGGCTGATCTGCGTGAGCGCCATCGACAACCTGACGAAGGGCACCGCCGGTGGCGCGGTGCAGAGCATGAACATAGCCCTCGGCCTGCCGGAACGGCTGGGCCTGCCCATGAATGGAGTGGCTCCGTGAGTGTGACCGCCGCCCGCGGATTCCTGGCAGGCGCCGTGCGCGCCGGCATCAAGGAGTCCGGTGACCCGGACCTGGCCCTGGTGGTGAACCGGGGGCCGTCGCGCACCGCCGCCGGCGTCTTCACCTCGAACCGCGTGCAGGCCGCGCCCGTACGCTGGTCCCGCCGCGTGCTCGACGACGGACGGATCTCCGCCGTTGTCCTCAACTCCGGTGGCGCGAACGCCTGTACGGGCCCCGGTGGCGCGGAGGACGCGCGGGCGATGGCGGAGCGCACCGCGGCGGTCGTGGAGGTCGCCGCGGACGAGGTCGCGGTCTGCTCCACCGGCCTGATCGGCGTCCGGCTCCCGATGGACCGGGTGACGGCCGGCATCACCGCCGCCGCGGTCCGGCTGTCGCCCGAGGGCGGCGAGGAGGCGGCCGTCGCGATCAAGACGACGGACTCCGTCCACAAGACGGCGGTGGCCGCCGGCCCCGGCTGGACGGTGGGGGGCATGGCGAAGGGCGCCGGGATGCTCGCCCCGGGACTCGCCACCATGCTGGTCGTCCTGACCACGGACGCCGACGCGGGCGCCGGGGCACTCGATGCGGCGCTGCGCGAAGCGGTCCGCACCACGTTCGACCGGGTGGACTCGGACGGCTGCATGTCCACCAACGACACCGTGCTGCTGCTCGCCTCGGGCAGCTCGGGGATCACGCCCGCACCCGCGGAGCTCACCGCCGCCGTGCACGCCGTGTGCCGGGACCTGGCGCTCCAGTTGGTGGCGGACGCCGAGGGCGCGTCCAAGGAGATCGAGGTCTCCGTCGTGGGTGCGGCCACGGAAGAGGACGCCGTGGAGGTGGGCCGCTCGGTGGCCCGCAACAACCTCCTCAAGTGCGCACTGCACGGCGAGGACCCGAACTGGGGCCGCGTGCTGTCCGCGATCGGCACCACCGCGGCCGTCTTCGACGCGGACCGGCTGGACGTGGCGATCAACGACGTCTGGGTGTGCCGGGACGGAGCCGAGGGAGAGCCGCGGGACAAGGTGGACCTGTCCGGCCGCCGGATCACCATCACCGTGGACCTGCGCTCCGGTGACTCCTCGGCCGTCATCTGGACCAACGACCTGACGGCCGAGTACGTGCACGAGAACAGCGCCTACAGCTCGTGAACGGGACCGAGGCGACGGAGGAGACGATGGCGGGGGAGACGATGCGCAAGCAGACGCGGGACACTGTGCCGGTCACCGTGCCGGAACCCCGGGACCTGCCCTGGCTGGAGCAGCTCCAAGGCCGGACGGTCGTCGTCAAGTTCGGCGGCAACGCCATGGTGGACCCCTCCGCGCACCGGACGTTCGCCCAGGACGTCGTGGAGCTGTGGCACGCGGGCCTGCGGCCCGTCGTCGTCCACGGGGGCGGTCCCCAGATCAGCGCACTGCTCGACCGGCTCGGCCTGGAGACCCGCTTCGAGGCCGGGATGCGGGTGACCACGCCGGAGACGATGGACGTGGTGCGCATGGTGCTCACCGGCAAGGTCCAGCGCGAACTGGTCGGGGCCATCAACGCCCACGGGCCGTTCGCCGTCGGCCTGTCGGGCGAGGACGCCCACACGATGACCGCCGTACGCCGCCCTGCCTGGGTCGACGGCCTGCCGGTGGACATCGGCCTGGTCGGCGACATCGTGGACGTGGACGCCGCGACGATCGCCGGCCTGCTGGAGCAGGGACGCATCCCCGTGGTCTCACCCGTCGCGCGCGGCGAGGACGGCCAGGTCTACAACGTCAACGCGGACCTCGCGGCCTCGGCCCTGGCCGTGGCCCTCGGGGCCGACCGGCTGGTGGTGATGACCGACGTCGAGGGGCTGTACGCGGACTGGCCGCACAGCACCGAGGTGATCGACCGCCTCACGGCCGGCGAACTGGACGCCCTGCTGCCGGAGCTCGCGAGCGGCATGCTCCCCAAGATGGAGGGCTGCCTGCGCGCCGTACGGGCGGGCGTCGCCAAGGCGCAGGTCATCGACGGCCGGGCGCCGCACGCGCTGCTGCGCGGAGTCTTCACCGAGGGCGGACCCGGCACCACGGTGGTGCCGGACGAGGAACCCGGCCCGGAGGGGCCGGGCGGGGACAAGGGGGACGGCGCGTGACCGCCGACAGCACGACGCCACCGCTCGCCGACCGCTGGCGCGCGGTGATGATGGACACCTACGGCACCCCCGCGCTCGCCCTGGTCAGGGGCGAGGGCAGCACGGTCTGGGACGAAGGCGGCCGCGGGTACACGGACTTCACGGGCGGGATCGCCGTCAACGCCCTCGGGCACGCCCACCCGGCCCTGGTCTCCGCCGTCCAGGAGCAGGTGGCCCGGCTCGGCCACGTCTCGAACCTGTTCGTCTCGGAGCCCGCCGTCGCGCTGGCGGAACGGCTGCTGGCCCTGCTGGACAGGCCGGGCCGGGTGTTCTTCGCCAACTCGGGCGCGGAGGCGGTCGAAGCCGCCTTCAAGATCGCCCGCCGGACCGGGCGCCCGCACCTGGTCGCCGCGGAGGGCGGGTTCCACGGGCGCACCCTGGGGGCCCTGTCCCTCACCGGCCAGCCCCCGAAGCGGGAGCCCTTCCTGCCCCTGCCCGGGGAGGTCACGCACGTTCCCTACGGGGACACGGAGGCGCTCCGCGCGGCCGTCACCGAGCACACGGCAGCCGTCGTACTCGAACCCCTGCAGGGCGAGGCCGGAGTCGTCCCGGCGCCCGGGGGCTACCTGCGCGCCGCCCGCGAGATCACCCGCGCCACGGGGACCCTGCTCGTCCTGGACGAGGTGCAGACCGGGATCGGCCGTACCGGCCACTGGTTCGCGCACCAGGCGCAGGCGGGAGCGGACCCGGACGTGATCACCCTGGCCAAGGGGCTGGGCGGCGGCCTGCCGATCGGCGCCACGGTCGCCTTCGGCGCCGCCGCCGAACTGCTGACCCCCGGTCAGCACGGCTCCACCTTCGGCGGCAACCCGGTGGCGTGCGCGGCCGGACTCGCCGTCCTGGAGACCATCGAGAAGGAAGGGCTGCTCGGCCACGCCACGAGGGTGGGGGAGCGGCTGAGGCTCGGCATCGAGGCCCTGGAACACCCCCTGGTCCGGGAAGTACGGGGCTCCGGCCTGCTCCTCGGCGTCGTCCTCGCCGAGCCGGTCGCCGCGCGGGTCCAGCGGGCCGCGCAGGACGCCGGGTTCCTCGTGAACGCGGCGGGCGCGGGCGTCGTACGCCTGGCGCCCGCCCTGACACTGCCGCAGGAGCGCGCCGATGCCCTGGTGGCGGCGCTGCCGGGGATCCTCGACGCCTCGTAGGGGCCGGGAGAGGGTCGTACGGCCAGGGGCGGGACCCTCGGGGACCCGCCCCTTCGTCGTGTCCCGTGTCGGGGTCCGGGCCCCTAGAGGGCGCGGGACAGGACGCGGGCACCGCGGGCGGGGTCGAGCGACCGGGCCCAGTCGGTGGGGGCCAGGGTCGGGGAGGCCGGGAGGAAGCCGTGGAGGAGGAAGAGGCGGCCGCTGCCGGTCGTCGCCGTGAACAGCGTGGGCAGGGAGTGGGAGCGGGCTCTGGCGAACGCCGCTTGCAGCAGTCGGGCACCCATGCCCGAGCCCTGCCGGTGGGCCGCGACGCAGAAGTTGTACAGCACGCCGGCGGCGGGGTGTTCGCGCAGACCGAGACAGCCTTCGAGGGTTCCGTCGGGTGCTTGCGCGACGAGGAAGTCCGACGCCCGGGAGAGATAGAGGGAGAGCGGGCGTTCGCGGAGCGCCCCCGCGTGGACGAACGGGCGGGAGAGGGCGGCGAGCGCCGGGCCGTCGTCCCGGCGCGCCGGGCGCACCGTGAACTCGGGGACCTCGTGCCACCGGGAAGCGGGGGCGCGGGGCGGCAGGGTGGCGTGCGCGGCGGCAGGGGGCAGCGTGGCCGTGGTCAAGGTGTTCCTTCCTCGGTTCCGCCGTGTGCGGGGCAGGTGCGGAGGCGGAGGCCTCCCGACGGAACGGTCGAGGTTAGGCTAGCCTTACCTGGGTGGCGGGGCCAAGTCGGCCCGTACGGAGGGCGCGTGCCGCCACGTAGCCGGGAAGGGCGGGCAGGTCATCGACGGTCCATCCCGGCGGAGCCGAGGGTGTGGCGCCGGTGCCCACGTACGTCAGGGCCGGATTCCCGCCGAGGCCGATGCCGACCCCCTTGAGGTAGGCCTCCTTCCGGGACCAGCAGCGCGCCACCGCGGCGGGGCGCTCGCCGGCCGGCAGCGCCGACAGCTCTTCGCGCTCCGCCGGATGGAGGACGGCCGTCAGTTCCGAGGCGACCTGGGCGGCCACCGCCGGCGCCGGCCGCTGCTCCACGTCGACGCCGACCGGGCTGTCCGCGAAGGCCATCAGGACGGCGTCCCCCGCGTGGGACAGCGAGAAGTGCAGCGGTGTGCCGGGCACGGCCGGCCGCCCGTGCGGCGCGCCGCAGCCGGGGCACGGCTCGCGGAAGAAGCGCACCCGCGCCGGATCCTGCCCGAGCCGCTCGCCCAGCAACTGCCGCAGCACGACGTGCGCGACCCGGTACTGGTCACGGTCGCAGGCGCGCCTGAGCCGCTGGAGCCGGGCCCGCTCGGCGCCGTCGAGCACGCGCTCCCAGGCCCGCGCCTGATCCGCGTACTGGCTCACGCGCACGGCCCACAGCCCCGGTCCGGGGGAGGTGAGCCAGGGCCGCGCCGCCGGGGTCGGTGCGCCCGTCATCCGCAGGGGCGGCCGGGATAGTCCTCGCCCTCCGGGGCCCCGGCCTCGCGCATCCGGTACATGACCTCCCCGAGGAGCGCGTCGTCCACGTCCACGGGCATGTTGAACTCCCGGTCGAAGACGAAGGAATCGCCCGCGCCCGCGTGCCAGATCACCCAGCGCGGGGGCATCTCGGGCGCCTCCCACAGCGGGGAGAACCGTTCCAGGACGTTCACCTGACTGCTCACAGCTTTCCTTCGTCCGTCGCTTCGTTTCCGTCGACAAATGTCGCCACGACCTCGATGCCGGCGATCCGCGAGGGATCGACGTGCCGCGGGTCGTCCCCCAGGACGACCAGGTCGGCGCGCTTCCCCGGGGCGAGGCTGCCGGCGCTGTCCTCCCACCGGCAGGCGTACGCACCGGCGACCGTGTACGCGCGCAGCGCCTCCTCCACGGTGACCGCCTCGTCCGGCCCGACCCGCAGACCGGAGGCGGAGGCGCGCTCGACCATGAACTGGATCGCCCGGAGCGGAGCCCCGTCCGTCACGGGGCGGTCCGAACTGCCCACGAGGTTCACCCCGTGGTCCAGGAACCCGCGCCCCCGGTACATCCAGGGGGCGCGCTCCTCGCCCATCACGTTCGCGTAGTCGTCGCCGAAGGAGTGGAGGAAGGTGGGCTGGACCACCGCACTGACGCCCAGGCGCGCGAAGCGCGGCAGCTGGTCGGGGCGGATCAGTCCGGCGTGCTCGATCCGGTGCCGCGCGTCCGGCCGCGGCAGCAGCCGCTGGGCCTCCTCCAGCGCGTCGAGCGCGAGGTCGGCGGCGCGGTCCCCGATGGCGTGGACGGCGAGCTGCCAGCCGGCGAGGTGGCCGTCCACGATCAGCCGGGTGAGGACCTCGGGTTCGTCCTGGAGCTGGCCGGTGTGGTCCGTACCCGCGTACGGGGCCGTGAGCGCGGCCGTACGGGCCATCATCCCGCCGTCGGTGTAGATCTTGAGCGCGCCCAGCGACAGCCAGTCGTCGCCGAACCCGGTGCGCATGCCCAGGTCCAGGGCCCGCGGGATGCCGTCCTCGCGGTGCGCCCCGCGCGGCCGCAGCGTGTCGCCGGCGGGCATGAGCTGCACCCGCAGGGGCAGCCGCCCCTGGTCCCGCAGCAGTTGGTACGCGCCGAGCTCCACCGGGCTGTGGCCGAGCAGCCCGCCCCCGATGCCCGCCTCGGCGACGGCGGTCACGCCCTCGGCGAGGCAGGTCCGGGCCGCACGCTCGACGGCATCGGCGATCTCGGCCTGCCCGTACGGCAGCCGGAGCCGCCGGGCGGCGGACATGGCCGCCTCGGCCAGGAAGCCGTCCTGGTGCGGAACGTCAGCGGGGAGCAGCGCCAGCACCGCACTGTTCACGACGCACCCGTGCCCCGAGTCGTGCATCAGGAACACCTTGCGCCTGCTGCTGACCGAGTCCAGCTCGGCGGCGGTCAGATGCCGCCCCAGGGCCCGCTGGTCGTACCCCATGACATCGACCCAGGCCCCGTCCCCGCCCACCGACCGGGAAACCGCCTCGGCCACCACCGCGAGTACGTCCTCGACCCGCTCGCACGGGGCGACGCTCGGGGTGCTCTGCTTCAGCCCGGTCCAGGCCAGGTGCACATGGCTGTCGATGAACCCGGGCAGCACGGTGGCACCCTGCAGATCGACGACCTCCCGGGCGGGCAGCGAGGCCACGTCCTCGTCGAACCCCACGATCCGCCCCCGCCAGATCCCCACCTCACGGGCGAAGGGCCGGTCCGGGTCCATGGTGACGATGTTCGCGTTGGTCAGCCTCGAAGACAGCATGGGCGGTCCAACTCCCCCTGGCGGCAACGCGCGCGTACACGGGTCAGGACGGGGTCGAGCACCACCACATCCGACTTAGGTAACCCTAACCATACATGCCGCGCACGGTCAACGTACGGACCCACCCTCCTGCGTCGCCGTGCCCTCCACGAACCGGCTCAGCACGTAGGAGCTCTGCTCCGCCGGCCGCCGGCACAACGTGTCGATCCGCAGCAGCGCCTCGTCGACCCGCTCCTCCCGCAGTCGCCGCAGCCGCGCACGCAACACCGCCTGGTCGCCCGTCTCGAGAACCACCTCCCACCGCCCCGCGTCCGCCGCGGTACGCGCATCCACCCGCCGCCGCGCGGCCTCTTCCCGCCGCTTCCGCTTCCCCTGTCCTGGCATCGGCCCAGAATCACCGTCGGGGGGCCGGCGCGGCAAGCGCGTTGACCCCGGGTCAGACCGGGAGGCCCGTCGGTTCCTTGATGCGCTTCATGATGATCTGCGAGTTGACCTCCGTGACGCCCGAGAGGGCCGTGAGCTTTTCGATCCAGAGGCGCTCGTACGCGCGGAGGTCCGCGACCGCGATGCGCAGGAGGCAGCCGGGGCTGCCGAAGAGGCGGTAGGCCTCGATGACGTCGGGGATGTCCTGGAGGGCGGCTTCGAAGGCTTCGACGGCCTCGCGGTCGCGGCGGACCTCCACGGAGACCAGGACCTCGAAGCCGCGGCCCACCGCTTCGGGGGAGATCACCGCGCGGTAGCCCTGGATGATCCCTTCCTCTTCGAGCTGGCGGACCCGGCGCATGCAGGGAGAGGGGGTGAGGCCCACGCGCTGGGCCAGTTCCTGGTTGCTGAGCCGGCCGTCGGCCTGGAGCTCGCGCAAGATTTCTTTGTCGATCGCGTCCATGGCGCAATTATCAGGCATGTTTTATGAACGGGTGGGGTGAAATCGCAATCGTGTTGCGCGTAGATCGGCCTACCATTGCCGTTTGTAGAAAATCTGTGCGGGCTGTTGTGAGGGAAGGGTCGTGGTCATGGGACGCATCGTCGTGATCAGTACGGGCGGGACGATCGCCAGCCGCTGGCAGGGTTCCGGTTTCGCGGCCGATGCGGACGGGGCCGAGGTCATGGCGACCGCGCCGCTGCCGGAGGGGGTGAGCGTCGAGGTCGTCGATCTCTTCAGTGTGAACAGCCCCCGGCTGACCACCGCCCACCAGCTCACCCTGCTGCGCACCGTGCACGAGGTGCTCGCCGACCCGGGCGTGGACGGGGTCGTCGTCACGCACGGGACGGACACCCTGGAGGAGTCCGCGTTCCTGGTGGACCTGCACCACCACGACGAGCGATCCGTCGTCTTCACCGGTTCGCAGCGGCCCATGGGCGCGGCCGACGGGGACGGTCCCGGGAACCTCTACGATGCCCTGCTCGCCGCGTCCAAGACGCGCGGGCTCGGCGTCCTGATCACGTTCGCGGGGCGGGTGCACGCGGCCCGGGGGACCGTGAAGGCGCAGGCGGTGGCGCTCGACGCGTTCGCCGACCCGTCGAAGGAGCTCCTGGGGAAGGTCGGCTTCGGGAAGGTCACCGTACTGCGGACGCCGGTACGGCCCGAGCCGCTGCCGCTGCCCGCGATGCCGGAGGCGCCGGAGGGCCCGCCGCGGGTGGACGTGGTGGTGCACCACGTGAGCGGTGACGCGGTGCTGCTGAACGCCGCGGTGGCGGCGGGAGCGCGGGGGATCGTGCTCGTCGGGACGGGCGCGGGGAACGCCACGCCCGAGGTGGTGGACGCGGTGAAGGCGGCTGTCGGGGCGGGCGTGCTGGTCGCGCTGACCACGCGGGTGGCGGCCGGGCCGGTGACGGAGATCTACACCCACGGGGGTGCGGTGGATCTGGTCGCCGCCGGGGCCGTGCCCACGGGGACTCTGCGGGCACCGCAGGCGCGGGTGGCCGTGCTGGCGGCGCTGCTCTCCGAGGGGGATGCGGAGGAGCGGGGCCGGGTGCTGCGCCGCGTGCTGGCCAGCGGCGGATCCGTACTGGTTCCCGCCTGACCCCGGCAGGGCTGGAACTACGAGTCGCTGAAAGCCGCCAGTAGGCGGTCCGCCGCCAGGGTGGGGGTCAGGGTGCCCGCCCTGACGTCCGATTCCAGGGCCGGGGCCAGGTCCCGTACCGCCGGGTTCGAGCGGAGGCGTTCCAGGAGTTCGTCGCGGACCATCGACCAGGTCCACTCCACCTGCTGGGCCGCCCGCTTCGCGGCCAGGCGGCCGCCCGCCTCCAGGAGCCGGCGGTGCTGTTCCAGGCGGTTCCAGACCTCCTCCAGGCCCGTGGATTCCCGGGCGCTGCACGTCAGGACCGGCGGGGTCCACGCGGCGTCGGCCGGGTGCATCAGCCGCAGGGCGCTGGACAGTTCGCGGGCCGCCGCCTTCGCGTCGCGTTCGTGCGGGCCGTCCGCCTTGTTGACGGCGAGGACGTCGGCCAGTTCCAGGACGCCCTTCTTGATGCCCTGGAGGCCGTCGCCGGTGCGGGCGAGGGAGAGCAGCAGGAAGGAGTCGACCATCCCGGCGACCGTGGTCTCGGACTGGCCCACGCCCACCGTTTCGACGAGGACCACGTCGTAGCCCGCTGCCTCCATCACGATGATCGATTCCCGGGTGGCCTTCGCGACCCCTCCCAGCGTTCCCGCGGAGGGGGAGGGGCGGACGAAGGCCGCGGGGTCCACGGAGAGGCGTTCCATCCGGGTCTTGTCGCCCAGGATGGAACCGCCCGTGCGGGTGGAGGAGGGGTCGACGGCGAGGACCGCGACCTTGTGGCCCAGGCCCGTCAGCATCGTGCCGAAGGCGTCGATGAAGGTGGACTTGCCGACGCCCGGCACCCCGCTGATGCCGATCCGGCGCGCCCGCCCCGCGTGCGGCAGCAGCTCCGTCAGCAGGCTCTGCGCCAGCACCCGGTGCGCGGGCAGGGTGGACTCGACGAGGGTGATCGCGCGCGCGATGAACGCGCGCTTCCCGTCGAGCACGCCCTTGGTGTAGGCGTCGAGGTCGATCTTCGGCACCCCTGCCCGCCTACAGCTCGTGGCCCAGGTCCGCGGCGAGCCGCGTCACCAGGTCGTGCGCCGCGTCGGGGATGACCGTGCCGGGCGGGAACACCGCCGTGGCCCCCATCTCGAGGAGGGTGGGGACGTCCGCGGGAGGGATGACCCCGCCGACGACGATCATGATGTCCTCGCGGCCCTCCGCCGCGAGGGCCTCGCGCAGCGCCGGTACGAGGGTCAGGTGACCGGCGGCCAGCGAGGAGACGCCGACCACGTGCACGTCCGCCTCGACGGCCTGGCGGGCCACTTCCTCCGGGGTCTGGAACAGCGGGCCGACGTCCACGTCGAAGCCCAGGTCGGCGAAGGCGGTCGCGATCACCTTCTGGCCGCGGTCGTGCCCGTCCTGGCCCATCTTGCAGACCAGGATGCGCGGCCGGCGGCCCTCCGCCTCCTCGAACCGGTCGACGAGCGCGCGCGTGCGCTCCAGGGACGGGGACTCGCCTGCTTCGGTTCGGTACACACCCGAGATCGTACGGATCTGGCTCGCGTGCCGTCCGTACACCTTCTCCAGGGCGTCCGAGATCTCGCCGACCGTGGCCTTGGCGCGCGCCGCGTCCACCGCCAGGGCGAGGAGGTTGCCCTCGCCGCTCGAGGCCGCGTTCGTCAGCGCCCGCAGGGTGTCCTGGGTGACCGCCTCGTCCCGCTCCTCGCGCAGCCGCCGCAGCTTCTCGATCTGCTGGGCGCGCACGGAGGAGTTGTCGACCTTGAGGACATCGATCTGCTCGTCGGTCGCCACCCGGTACTTGTTGACGCCGATCACCGGCTGCCGGCCCGAGTCGATACGGGCCTGCGTGCGGGCCGCCGCTTCCTCGACCCGGAGCTTGGGGATGCCCGCGTCGATGGCCTGCGCCATGCCGCCGGCCGCCTCGACCTCCTGGATGTGCTGCCAGGCGCGCCGGGCGAGGTCGTACGTCAGCTTCTCGACGTACGCGCTGCCGCCCCACGGGTCGATGGACCGGCAGGTGCCCGACTCCTGCTGGAGGAGGAGCTGGGTGTTGCGGGCGATGCGCGCCGAGAAGTCCGTCGGCAGCGCGAGGGCCTCGTCCAGCGCGTTGGTGTGCAGGGACTGCGTGTGGCCCTGGGTCGCCGCCATCGCCTCGATGCAGGTGCGGGTGACGTTGTTGAAGACGTCCTGTGCCGTGAGGGACCAGCCCGAGGTCTGCGAATGGGTGCGCAGGGAAAGGGACTTGGCGTTCTTCGGATCGAACTGCTTGACCAGCTTCGCCCACAGGAGACGGGCCGCGCGGAGCTTCGCCACCTCCATGAAGAAGTTCATGCCGATCGCCCAGAAGAAGGACAGGCGCGGCGCGAAGGCGTCCACGTCCAGGCCGACGGCCTGACCCGCCCGCAGGTACTCCACGCCGTCCGCGAGGGTGTACGCCAGCTCCAGGTCGGCCGTGGCCCCGGCCTCCTGGATGTGGTAGCCGGAGATCGAGATGGAGTTGTAGCGGGGCATCTTCTGCGAGGTGAAGGCGAAGATGTCGGAGATGATCCGCATCGAGGGCTTCGGCGGATAGATGTAGGTGTTGCGGACCATGAACTCTTTGAGGATGTCGTTCTGGATGGTCCCGGCGAGCTTCTCGGGGGAGACGCCCTGCTCCTCCGCCGCCACGATGTAGAGGGCGAGGACCGGCAGCACCGCGCCGTTCATCGTCATCGACACCGTCATCTTGTCCAGCGGGATTCCGTCGAAGAGCTGGCGCATGTCGTAGATCGAGTCGATCGCCACGCCCGCCATGCCGACGTCGCCCGTCACCCGCGGGTGGTCGCTGTCGTAGCCGCGGTGCGTGGGCAGGTCGAAGGCGATCGACAGGCCCTTCTGGCCGGAGGCGAGGTTGCGCCGGTAGAAGGCGTTGGACTCCTCGGCCGTGGAGAAGCCCGCGTACTGCCGGATCGTCCAGGGCTGGTTGACGTACATCGTCGGGTACGGGCCGCGCAGGTACGGGGCCACACCCGGGTAGGTCTGGAGGAAGTCCAGTCCCTCCAGGTCACGGCCCGTGTACAGGGGCTGTACGCCGATCCCCTCGGGGGTCTCCCACAGCAGCTCGGCGGCTCCCGAGCCGGTGGACTCCTTCAGCGCGGTGCGCCACTGGTCCTCGGAACCGGCGGCCGGGGCCGCCCCGTCCAGCGGGAGTTCGGAGAAATCGGGGATGCGGGGGGTGGTCACTGCGCGACTCCCATCCGGTCGAGTACGGAGGACAGCACGGCGACCGCGTCGCAGCCGGCGAAGACGTACTCGTCCACGGCCTCCGCGGCGGTTCCGGGCCTGCCCGCGAGGAACACGGTCGTCGCGCCCGCCGAGCGCAGGGCCGCCGCCACCGCCCCGGCCTGCTCCTCGTACAGCGCGTCGCTGGAGCACAGCACGGCCATGCCGTCGGCCCCGCTGGCCGCGTAGGCCGCCGCGGCCGTCTCCGGGGTCACCGACACCGGGTCGTGGACCGGGGTGATGCCGCCCGCCTGGAACAGGTTCGAGGCGAAGGTGGCGCGGGCGGTGTGCGCGGCCGCCGGGCCCAGGGCCGCCAGGAACACGGTCGGCCGGGCCCCCGTCGTCTCCAGATGTACGTCGCTGCGGGCGCGCAGTGCCTCGTACGCCTCATCGCGCCGCACGCGCGGCAATCCGCCGGCGAGCGGGGCCGGAGCGGGTTCCCGTACGACCGGCTTCTCGGAAAGGTGCGGGAACTCGCTGACTCCGGTGACGGGTTCGCGGCGCGTGGCCAGTTTCTTCGAGCGCGCGGCCCAGGTGGCGGCGAGGCGTTCGGCGACCAGGCCGGAGCGCAGGGCGGCGGCCTGGCCGCCCGCCTTCTCGATGGTCTGGAAGAACTCCCAGGCGGCGTGGGCGAGTTCGTCGGTGAGCTGCTCGACGTAGTACGAGCCGCCCGCCGGGTCGATCACCCGGGCCAGGTGGGACTCCTCCAGCAGGATCGTGGAGGTGTTGCGGGAGATGCGGCGCGCGAAGGCGTCGGGCAGTCCCAGCTCCTGGTCGAAGGGGAGCACCGTGACGGAGTCGGCGCCGCCCACGCCCGCCGCCATGCAGGCGACGGTGGTGCGCAGCATGTTCACCCAGGGGTCGCGGCGGGTCATCATCACCGGCGAGGTCACGGCGTGCTGGCGCTGGGCGCCGGCGACGGGGGTCCCGCAGGCCTCGGCGATCCGGGCCCACAGCCGGCGGGCGGCGCGCAGCTTGGCGATGGTGAGGAACTGGTCGGCGGTGGCGGCGTAGCGGAACTCCAGCTCGCCGAAGGCCGCCTCGGTGCTCAGCCCCGACTCGGTGAGGGCGCGCAGGTAGGCGACCCCGGTGGCCAGGGAGAGCCCCAGCTCCTCGGCGGCGCTGCCGCCGGCCTCGTGGTAGGGCAGGGCGTCGACGGTCAGGGCCCGTACGTGGGGCCAGGCGGCGGTGTCCGCGGCGAGCGCGGCGGCCTCCGCCAGGTCCAGCGCCCGGCCCGTCCGGGCCTCGTGGCCCAGCGGGTCGGCGCCGAGCGAGGCGTGGGCGGCCTCGGGGGCCACCGCGCGCTCGGCGTACAGCGCGAGCAAGGCCCGTGCGGCCTCGGCGAATTGGGCTCCGGGGTCCAGCGAGACGGGTGCGAGGTCGAGGTAGACCCCCTCCAGGGCGCGGCCCAGGCCCTCCACGGGGAGGCCGGCGTCGCCGACGGCCAGCCACAGCGAGGTGGTGCCGTTCTCCAGGTCGGCGAGGGCCGCGTCGTTCACCCGTACGGGGTCGGTGCCCGCGATCCGCTGGCGCACGTCCCAGCCCGAGGCGGCGCTCCCCTCGGCCCGCCCGCCCCGTACGAAGGGCGCGAACCCGGGATATCCGGTGTCGGGCGCGGCTTCGGGCGCGGTGTACAGCGGGCGGGTGGTGAGCCCGTCTTCAAGCTTCGTGGACAACGCGTCTTCCGCTGCCCCGCCGGAAACTTCCTTGCCCGACTTGCGCAGCACGCCCTCTACCAGGCGCTGCCACTGCTCATGCGTCGCGTCAGGGAATTCGGCGGCCAAGGAGAGCCCGTCATCAGGCAGGACCGTCATGGCTCGAATGTTAGGGGGGTCCTTGTGAACGACCTATAACCACCGGATGTGATCTCGCCCTCTCATGTGAGACCGGAGGGATCACGAAAGAGCGGGGCGAGGAGGACGGACGCGGAGGCTACCGGGAGTACGGCCGGACCCGCGTGCGGGGCCACGATCCGCCGCCCGTAGCGGTCCGGGTCGCCGGCCGCGTCGCGGATCTCGTCGAGGTAGCCGTCGTGCAGGATGCTGGCCAGCTCGGCGACCACCATGACGGCAGGGTTGAACACGTCGAGGAGCAGTGCGGCGGCCCGGCCGACGGTACGGGCGCGTTCGCGCAGCAGCCGGTCGGCGCGGGGGTCGCCGGTGGCGGCGGCGTCGACCAGCAGGTTGACGGACGGCTCCGGGACGATGCCCCGGCGCACGGCCTCGGCACCGAGCACCCCGTCGGAGACGCTCGCCTGGAGGCAACCCGTACGGCCGCACGCGCAGGGGGTCCGCGAACCGGGCACCGGGAGGTGCGCTACGTCCCCGGCGGCGGCCCCCGGACCCTGGTGCACGGTGCCCTCGATGCCGAAGGCGGCGTCGACGACGTTGCCGATGAAGAGGTGGAGGAGGCTGGAGCGGGCCTCCGGGCGGCCGAAGAGGATCTCGGCGTGGGCGACGGCGCGGGCGTGGTTGTCCACGGAGACGGGCAGGCCGAGGCGGCCGGAGAGCTCGGCGGCGAGGGGGAGATCGCGCCAGCCGAGGGCCTCGTGCCGCACGACGGTGCCGTCGGCGGGGCGGACCCAGCCGCCGAGGGCTGCGCCGAGGCCGAGCAGGGGGCGGCCGGCGGGGTTGGAGTCCCGGAGGAACCGGCCGAGCTCGGCGGCGATGTCCGCGGGGAGGCCGCCGGGGGACCGCCCCGCGTGCGGGAAGGCCCGGCGGGCCAGCACGCGGCCGCGGAGGTCGACGAGGCTGAAGGTGGAGGCGGGCACACCGATGTGCAGCCCGGCGGCGAGGGGGCCGCCGAGCGGGCCGGTGTGCAGGTCGAGGGGGATCCGGGGGCGTCCGGGCCCGGGGTCGGCCGCGGACGTCCGTGGCGGACCGGGGTGCTCGTGCAGGAGCCCGGCGCGCAGCAGGGCCGTGGTCTGCCGGGACACGGCCGCCGGGCTGAGACCGCAGAGCTTCGGGATGTCGCTCCGCGCGAGGGGGCCGTCGGTCAGGACGGCACGGAGCACGGCGGCGGCATTGGCGGCGGCCCGGCTGTCACCGGGGGTGGGGGACACGGGGGGCGGGCTCCTCGGGGATGGGCGGGATACGGCCCCGATCATGCCGTGCCGCCGCGCGTGACGGGGCGACTCCGGGATGCAGGGCCAGCCGGACACGCTCCACGGGGCACGAGGCACCCACCACGGTCTTCCGGCCACAGACCGCGGGCCGCCGAACACCGACCGCCCGAGCCGGGGCGCCGGCGGCGGGGGCGCCGGGCTCCGGGCGCCGTGCGCCGGCGGGGCTGACGGGGGTCGGGTGTCGGTGGCGTGGCCGGCGGGAGTGGGGGCGGGAAGGGGCGGTGCGTGGCGGGTGCGTTGCGGCGGCGTGAAATCAGGCCATGGGTTTCGGCCGTTCGGGGCATGGCGGGAAATGGTGAATGGGCAGGTCACACGGTGTGTGCGCCGAGGGTTCGGGGGGATGTTGGGGGCTGCCCGGTGGGGTTGACCGGGGGTGGGGGCGCTGGCAGTCTCCGGGACATGTCCGCGACCGAGTTCCTCGCCCCGCGGCTCCGCACCCCCGGCCTCTGTACCGCGCCGGGCGAGTGTCAGGGCCGTCGCTGTACGGCCCCGCTCTGTTCCTGAGCGCCGCCGGCCCTGAGCCGCACCGCTCCCAGGTGTGACTGCCCCAGAGCGTCACTGCGCCCGGGTGTGAGCGTCCGTGAGCGTCACTGCTCCTGGGTGTGAGCGTCCCTGAAGCATCACTGCTCCGGGGTGTGAGCGTCCGTGAGCGTCGCTGCTCCGGGGTGTGAGCGTCCTTGAGCGTCGCTGCTCCTGGGCGTGAGCGCTCCTGGGCGTCACCGCTCCTGGGCGTCACCGTCCCTGGGTGTCAGTGCCCTGAATCCTTGCGTCGCCGCGGTCCGGGCTCTCGGGCGTTCGTGCCCCGTCGTCCGGGGCGTGCGCGGGGCCCTGAGGTTCGGGCCGGATCCACCGGGTGCGGCCCACCCGCTCACCCACCCGCTCGTCTCCGTCGCCGGCTGTCGGCTGCCCGCCGCATCCCGTCACCACCCGCCCTCCGTCCGCCGAACGTCGCAGCCCGCCCCGGCCGTCCGCCCGCCATCCCTCACGCACGCACGCACCCACTCACTTCGCCCGGACCCCTCCGTCCCCGCTTCCCCTCATTTCTTCCTCTGCGGAAATAAATAAGGAGCCTCTCATGTCCACTGCCACCCGCACCGACCTCACCGTCACCAAGATCGGCGGCCGCATAGGCGCCGAGATCGGCGGGGTCCGCCTCGGCGGCGACCTCGACGCCGACGCCGTCGCCGGGATCCGGTCCGCGCTGCTCGCCCACAAGGTCGTCTTCTTCCGCGGGCAGGACCACCTCGACGAGGACGGCCACGAGGCCTTCGCCGAGCTGCTCGGCGCGCCCGTCGCGCACCCCACCGTGCCCTCCGCCGACGGGCGTTACGCCCTCGGCATCGACTCCCACCACGGAGCCCGCGCCAACCAGTGGCACACGGACGTCACCTTCGTCCCCGCCTACCCCGCCTTCTCCATCCTGCGCGCCGTGACCATCCCGCCGTACGGCGGCAACACCCTGTGGGCCAACACGGCCACCGCCTACGCCGGCCTGCCCGAGCCGCTGCGCGTCCTCGCCGACAGCCTGCGCGCCGTGCACTCCAACGAGTACGACTACGCCGCCCTGAAGCCCGACGCCCTGCCCGAGGCGCTCGCCCAGTACCGCGAGGTGTTCACCTCGACCAAGTTCCTCACCGAGCACCCGGTGGTCCGGGTCCACCCCGAGACCGGCGAACGCACCCTGCTGCTCGGCAACTTCGTCCAGCGGATCAACGGGCTCACCGGCCGCGACTCGCGCCTCCTCCAGGACCTCTTCCAGGCCCACATCGAGCTCCCCGAGAACACCGTCCGCTGGCAGTGGCAGGCCGGTGACGTCGCGATCTGGGACAACCGCGCCACCCAGCACTACGGCGTCGACGACTCCGACGACCACGAGCGCACCCTGCGCCGCGTGACGGTCGACGGCGACGTCCCGGTCGGGCCCGACGGGGTCCCGTCCCGGCTGATCAGCCCGGAGTCCGTGCCCGACCCGGCCTTCGGCATCGCGTCCGGAGCCTCCACCTCTGAGGCCTGAGCCGACCGGCCCCGCACCACCCGTCCCACCCCACCCTCCCCGTCACCCAAGGAGCGCTCCGTGCCCAAGCTGCTCGCCCTCACCGGCAGTCCGTCCGTCCACTCCCGTACCGACGTGGTCGCCGACCACGTGCTGCGCCGCCTGAACCACGCCGGGTACGAGACCGCGCAGCTCGCCGTCCGGGAGCTCCCCGCCGCCGATCTGCTCGCCGCGCGCCGCGGCGAGCCGGAGATCCGCCGAGCCCTCGAAGCCGTCGCCGAAGCCGACGGGATCGTCATCGCGACGCCCGTCTACAAGGCCTCGTACACCGGGCTCCTCAAGGCCTTCCTCGATCTGCTCCCGCAGGACGGGCTGGCCGGCAAGACGGTCTTCCCGCTGGCCACCGGCGGCAGCCTCGCCCATGTCCTGACCATCGACTACGCCCTGCGCCCGGTCCTCGCCGCGCTCGGCGCCCGGCACGTCACCGCCGGCCGCTTCGTCCTGGACTCCTCCGTCGAGCGCGGGTCCGGACCGGACCGGCTGCGGCCGGAGGCGGAACTGGACCTGTACCAGGCCGTCGACGAGTTCGCCGAGGCCCTGCGCGCCGCCCAGGCCGCCGCGCTCGCCACCACGCACTGACACCACAGCGCCCACTTCCCCACCACCTCCCCGCCCGACCCGGATCCACAAGGAATCGCGATGTCCGCAGCCTTCACCACCACCCGTACCTCCCGACGCCAGTTCCTCGCCCTGCTCGGCATCTCGGCGGCCGCGGTGAGCTGCGGGACGGCGACCGCCTCCGGCTCCGGCGGCAGCCAGATCAAGTCCCTGAAGTACCAGGGCAACGTCGGAGCGGTCAGCCTGCCCGAACTCGCCGCCGACCTCGGCTTCCTCGGCGACGTGACCCTGGACTGGGTGGGCAACACCATCAGCGGCCCCCAGGACATCCAGTCCGCGGCCACCGGCCAGACCCACTTCGGCGGCGCCTTCAACGGCGCGATCGTCAAACTTGCCTCGAGCAAGGCACAGATCAAGGCCGTCACCTCCTACTACGGCTCCGACCAGGACACCTACCTCGGCTACTACGTCCTGGAGGACAGCCCCATCCGGTCCCCCCGCGACCTGATCGGCAAGAAGGTCGGCATGAACACCCTGGGCGCCCACGCCCAGGCCCTGCTCGACATCTACCTGGAGCGCAACGGGGTGCCCAAGGCCGACGCGGCCAAGGTCGAATCGCTCGTCGTGCCCCCCGTCAACACCGAACAGGCCCTGAGGCAGAAGCAGATCGAGGTCGGCGTCCTCAGCGGCGTGCTGCGCGACAAGGCCCTGGCCGCGGGCGGCATCCGACCGCTGTTCAAGGACTTCGAACTGCTCGGCGCGTTCAGCGCGGGCTCGTACGTGATGACGCAGAAGTTCATCAAGGAGAACCCGGACACCGTCCGTACCTTCACCACGGGCGTGGCCAAGGCCATCGACTGGTCCCGCGCCACCCCGCGCGAGGAGGTCATCGCGCGGATGACGGAGATCGTCAAGAAGCGCGGCCGCAACGAGGACACCTCGACCCTCCAGTACTGGCGCTCCTTCGGGGTCGCCGAGCAGGGCGGCCGGATCGCCGACAAGGAGTTCCAGCTCTGGATCGACTGGCTGGGCGAGCGCGGCGAGATCAAGAAGGGCCAGCTCAAGGCCTCCGACCTCTACACCAATGAGTTCAACGCATCCGGGAAGGGCTGACGGCACCATGGCGAAGATCGTGTTCGACTCCGTGACGAAGACCTTCCCGACGAAGGACAAGAAGAACGGCGAGGAGTTCACCGCCCTCGACGGGATCGACCTGGAGATCGGGTCGGGGGAGTTCGTGGTCGTCGTGGGCCCCAGCGGCTGCGGCAAGTCCACCCTCCTCGACCTGCTCGGCGGCCTGACCCGGCCCACCTCCGGCCGGATCCTGCTCGACGGCAAGCCGGTCACCGGGCCGGGGCTCGACCGGGGCATCGTCTTCCAGCAGTACGCGCTGCTGCCGTGGCGCACCGCGCTCGGCAACATCGAGTTCGGGCTGGAGGCCACCGGCGTCCCGCGCCGCCAACGACCGGCGAAGGCGCGGGAGTTCCTGGACCTCGTCGGCCTCACCGGCTTCGAGGACCGGCACCCGCACGAACTGTCCGGCGGCATGCGCCAGCGGGTGGCCATCGCGCGCTCGCTCGCGTACGACCCGGACGTGCTGCTGATGGACGAGCCGTTCGCCGCGCTCGACGCGCAGACCCGCGAGTCCCTCCAGGACGAGCTGCGGCGGATCTGGCAGAGCACCGGCAAGACGGTCGTGTTCATCACGCACGGCATCGAGGAGGCCGTGTACCTCGGGCAGCGGGTGGCCGTCATGACCTCCCGCCCCGGCCGGGTCAAGCAGGTCGTCCCGGTGTCGTTCGGCGACCGGGCCACCGGGGCCACCGGTGAAGACCTGCGCTCCAGCCCGGAGTTCGCCCGCTACCGCCACGAGATCTGGACCCTGCTCCACGACGAGGTGGCCCGCGCCCAGCAACTGGAGAAGGAGGAGGTCGCCGTATGAGCACCACGGTGCACGTGGAAACAGAGACGGGGACGGAGGCGGAGGCGACAGCGGTACGGGACCTCGCGCCCCCGGAGGTACGGGAGCCCGCGCGGCCCCCCGTACGGGGAACGGCCAAGGCCACGCCCCTGGCGCTGCGCGTCCTGCGCGTCCTGCGGGCGGTGGCGCTGCGCTCCGCGGCGATCCTGGCGCTGCTCGCGCTGTGGGAGGCGGCGCCCCGGCTGGGGCTGGTGGACGCGACCTTCCTGCCGCCGGTGAGCGAGGTCGCCCGGGCCTGGTGGGAGCTGCTGGGCAACGGACAGCTCGCCGAGCACAGCAAGGCCAGCCTGGCCCGCTCCTTCGGTGGATTCGGCATCGCGGTGGCCGTCGCGGTCCCGCTCGGGCTGCTGATCGGCTGGTACCGGCCGGTGGCGGCGCTGCTCGGGCCGCTCCTGGAGGTGTTCCGCAACACGGCGGCGCTCGCGCTGCTGCCGGTGTTCGTCCTGCTGCTGGGCATCGGCGAGACCTCGAAGGTCTCGATCGTCGTCTACGCCTGCGTCTGGCCGATCCTCCTCAACACCATCAGCGCCGTCGGCAACGCCGACCCCACCCTGGTGAAACTGGCCCGCTCGATGGACCTGTCCACGCCGAAGCTGTTCCAGAAGGTGATCCTGCCGGCGTCGGTACCGGTCATCTTCACGGGCATCCGGCTGGCGGGGGCCGTCTCCATCCTGGTCCTGGTCGCGGCCGAGATGATCGGCGCGAAGGCGGGCCTCGGCTACCTGATCAACGCCTCGCAGTTCAACTTCGCGATCCCGCAGATGTACGCGGGCATCATCACCATCTCCGCGATCGGCCTCGCCTTCAACCAGGTCCTCGTCACGATCGAACGCCGCCTGAGCACCTGGCGCGTCCCGTCCTGACGCCCGGCCGCCCCTGAGGCCCGAGCCCCGGCCCCGACCGGGTCCCGGGCCTCGGTCCCCGGGCCGTTTTCGGCCCCGCTCCCCCCGTTCCCGGCCCCGCCCCGCGGGGCCCCCGTCCGGTTCCGAACCGAGGACACTGACATGACCGCACCGCGGACCCTCCACCTCAACGCCTTCCTCATGAACGCCGGGCACCACGACGCCGCCTGGCGCCATCCCGCCAGCAGCCCCGAGCGGATCACCGATCTGCGGTACTTCCAGGAGCTGGCCCGCACCGCCGAGCGCGGACGGCTCGACTCGATCTTCTTCGCCGACGGGGTCGCCCTCTGGGGCAAGGCCCGCTACAACGCCGTCGGCGGCTTCGAGCCGCTCACCCTCCTCTCCGCGATCGCCGCCGTCACCGAGCACATCGGGCTCATCGCCACCGTCTCCACCACCTTCAACGAGCCGTACAACCTGGCCCGGAAGTTCGCCTCCCTCGACCACATCAGCGGCGGCCGCGCCGGCTGGAACATCGTCACCTCCGGCAGCGTCGACGAGGCCCGCAACTTCAACCGCGAAGAGCACCTGGAGCACAACCTCCGCTACGAGCGGGCCCGCGAGTTCCTCGACGTGGCCACCAAGCTCTGGGACAGCTGGGAGGACGACGCGATCGTCCTCGACAAGGAGCGCGGGGTCTACGCCGACACCGACAAGCTCCACCCCGCCGCGCACCGCGGCGAGCACTTCCGCGTAGCCGGACCGCTCAACGTGCCCCGCTCCCCGCAGGGCCACCCGCTGCTCGTGCAGGCCGGGTCCTCCGAGGACGGCAAGGAGTTCGCCGCCCAGTACGCCGAGGCCGTCTTCACCGCACAGCAGACCCTGGCGGACGGGCAGACCTTCTACAAGGACCTCAAGTCCCGCCTCGCCAAGTACGGCCGCTCCGAGGAGGAGCTGCTCGTCCTGCCCGGCATCGCCCCCGTCATCGGTTCCACCGAGGCCGAGGCCAAGGCGCTGGAGCAGGAGCTCACCGAGCTCCAGATCCCGGAGTACGGCCTCGCGCAGCTCTCCAACATGCTGGGCGTGGACCTCTCCGGGCTGCCGCTCGACGGCGGGCTGCCCGATCTGCCCGAGGAGCGGGACATCAACGGCAACAAGAGCCGTTTCACGCTCGTCGCCGAGCTCGCCCGCCGCGAGGACCTCACCCTGCGCGAGCTGATCGCCCGCCTGGGCGCGGGCCGCGGCCACCGCGTCTTCGCGGGGACGCCCGAGCAGATCGCCGACCAGCTGGAGGAGTGGTTCACCCAGGGGGCCGCCGACGGCTTCAACATCATGGCTCCCGTGCTCCCGACGGGGCTGACCGACTTCGTCGACCAGGTCGTGCCGATCCTCCAGCGCCGCGGGCTCTTCCGCACCGAGTACACCGGCCGGACCCTGCGCGAGAACTACGGCCTGGCCCGCCCCGCCAACCGCTACACGGCGGCCGGAGCCGGAGCCGGAGCCGGAGCGTGAGCGAGCACGTCACCGACGTGCTCGTGGTCGGCGGAGGCCCCGCCGCCGCCTGGGCCGCCCTCAAGGCCGCCGGGGCCGGGGCCTCCGTGGTCCTCGCCGACAAGGGCTACTGCGGCACCAGCGGGGCGACGGCCGCCGGCGGCACGGGCGTCTGGTACGTCCCGCCGGAGCCGGCGGCCCGCGAGGCCGCGATGGCGAGCCGCGAGGGGCTCGGCGGGTACCTCGCCGACCGGCGGTGGATGTCCCGGGTCCTCGACGAGACGTACGACCGGATGAACGAGCTGGCGGAGGAGGGGCGCTACCCCTTCCCCACCGGCCCGGACGGCCGGCCGCTCCGCAACGGCCTCCAGGGGCCCGAGTACATGCGGCGGATGCGCATCCGGATCCGCCGCGCCGGGGTCCGGATCCTCGACCACAGCCCGGTCACCGAGCTGCTGACCGACGCGGACGGCGCCGTCGCGGGCGCCGCCGGGTACCGCCGCCAGGCCGGCGGGTCCTACCGGGTCCGGGCCGGCGCCGTCGTCCTGGCCACCGGGGGCTGCGCCTTCCTCAGCGGGGCGCTCGGCACCAACACCAACACCGGGGACGGCGCGCTGTTCGCCGCCGAGGCCGGGGCGGAGCTGTCCGGCATGGAGTTCTCCAACTCCTACGGGATCGCCCCCGAGGGCACCTCCGTCACCAAGACGGCCTTCTACTCCTTCGCCACCTTCTACCGGGAGGACGGCGAGGTCCTGGAGGGCGCCGCCAGCCAGGGCGGCCGCTCCGCCATCGCCCGCGAACTCCTCACCGGGGCACGGGTCTTCGCCCGCCTCGACCGGGCCGACGCCACCGCGCAGGCCGCGATGCGCCTGGCGCAGCCGAACTTCTTCCTCACCTTCGACCGGCTCGGCATCGACCCCTTCACCCAGCGCTTCTCCGTCACGCTGCTCGCGGAGGGCACCGTCCGCGGCACCGGCGGGATCCGGATCGCCGGGGAGGACTGCGCCACCTCGGTCCCCGGGCTGTACGCCGCCGGGGACGCGGCCACCCGTGAGGAGATCTGCGGGGGCTTCACCGGGGGCGGCAGCCACAACGCCGCCTGGGCGATGTCCTCGGGCAGCTGGGCGGGGGCCGGCGCCGCCCGCTACGCACGCTCCCTCGGCTCGGGCCGGGCCGCCCACCGGCCGGTCACCGGGTCCGGCGGGGCGGGCCTGCGGCCGACCGGGGGCGCCGGGTCCGCGGCCGGGCCCGGGGAGGCACGGGAACTCGTACGCCTGGTTCAGGAGGAAGTGCTGCCGTACGACAAGAACTACCTGCGGCACGGCTCCGTCCTCGCCGGCTCCCTCGGCGCCCTCGACGAGGCTTGGGCGCAGCTGCGCACCTCCCTGCGCGGGGAGGGCGCCGGGCTGGTCAAGGTCCGGCAGGCCGCGGCCATGACGGCGCACGCCCGCTGGATGTACGCGTCGGCGCTGGCCCGCACGGAGAGCCGCGGGATGGCCCGCCGGCTCGACCACCCGGAGCAGGATCCGGCGCAGCACCACCGGATCGTGACGGGCGGTCTGGACCGGGTGTGGACGCGGACGGCGGAGCCGGCGGCATGATCGAACTGGTTTCGGCGGAGCGCTGCATCGCCTGCGACAAGTGCGTGGAGGTCTGTCCGACCGACGTCTTCGAGCGGGGCCCGCGGGGCATTCCGCTGCTGGCCCGGCAAGAGGACTGCCAGACCTGCTTCCTGTGCGAGGCCAACTGTCCGGTGGACGCGCTGTTCGTGTCCCCGCTTACCCGGCCGGTGCCCGAGGACCCGGCCGTACGGGACGAGGCCGGTCTCGCCGGCCGCGGGCTGCTCGGCAGCTACCGGCGGGAGATCGGCTGGGGCGAGGGGCGCACCCCGGGCGCCCTGCGGGCCGTCGGCCCTTCGCTGGGCCCGGCGACCGGCGGCGGAACGGCGCCGCCGATCACCTCCTGAGCACATACGGGACCACTGAGCGCCTACGGGAACACGTGCCGCCGGAGCGAAACGCTCCGGCGGCACTTCCGCGTGGTGCCGCGCGGCGTCAGACCGTGAGGACGATCTTGCCGCGGGTGCGGCCCGTTGCGCTCAGCTCCCAGGCCTTCGCCGCCTCGGCGAGCGGCAGGGAGTGCTCCACGTTGACCGTCAGCTTTCCCTCGTCCGCGAGCTCGCCCAGGAAGGACAGGTCGGCGGTGTCCGGACGGACCCACAGCTGGTGCGCGCCCTGGGCGGCTGCGGTGTGGTCGACGATGGACACCACCCGGTGCCGCTCCTTGACCAGGGACTGGAGCACCGGGACGACGTCGTCGCCGAAGAAGTCCAGCGCGGCGTCCACCCCTTCGGGCGCCAGCTCGCGCACCCGGTCGGCGAAGCCTTCGCCGTACAGCACCGGCTCGGCGCCCAGCGAGCGCAGGTAGTCGTGGTTGTGCGCGCCGGCCGTGCCGATGACGCGCAGGCCGAGCGCGACGGCGATCTGCACGCCGAGGGAGCCGGTGCCGCCGGCCGCGGAGTGGATGAGCACGGTCTCGCCGGCGACGAGCCCCACGCGGGTGAGCGACTGGTAGGCGGTGAGCCCGGCCAGCGGGATGCCGGCGGCCTGCTCGAAGGTCAGCTCGCGCGGCTTGCGGGCGAGGGTGCGGACGGGGGCGGAGACCAGCTCGGCGTAAGTGCCCAGCTCCACCCACTCCTTGCGGACGTAGCCGTACACCTCGTCGCCGACGGCGTAGTCGAAGGTGTCCTCGCCGACCGCCTCGACGACGCCCGCCACGTCCCAGCCGGGTATGACCGGGTAGCGGACTTCGAGGATCGAGTCGAGGTACCCGGAGGCGAGCTTCCAGTCCACCGGATTCACGCCGGCCGCCTTGACGCGGACGAGGACCTCGCCCGGAGCGACCTTGGGCTCCGGAACCTCGGTGAGGGTGAGGATGTCGGGGGTTCCGTATGCGGTGTATGTGATGGCCTTCATGATCACCCCCAACGAGGGGCCCGAGGCCCGTATTCCGGGCCTGTGGGGCCTATTTCCGGAATCGCCGGTTCCGTGCAGGGGCGCTCAGGCGGGGAGCGTATTGCGGTGCGAGCGGCGGCGGGCCGCGCTGAACAGGGCCTGGATCTGCGCCCCGGACTGCTCCACGTCGTCGAGCGGGGAGGGGAAGGGGATCCGCACGTCGCGGTGCCCGCGCCGTTCCTCCAGGCGCAGGGTGATCCCGTATCGGTCCATGGCGAGGGGCAGCGCGCGCAGGACGGCCGACCCGGCGCCGGGGTGCGCGGCGGGCTGCGGCGGGACCAGGCGCAGCAGGAGGGTGACGAGTTCGGCGTGGTCGTCGAGGAGGTGGGTGAGCATCCCGGCCTCGTAGGGGGCGAGCGGGTCGGGGCAGGCGGCGTCGAGCTCGTCGAGCCCGACGTACGAGCGGACGCCGTCGGCGGTTTCGAGGACGGCCCGGCCGAACTCCACGCAGGTGGCGTCGGAGCCCTCGTCCGCGAGCTCGGCGTACGGGGTGAGCAGGCGGCCGACGAGGGTGACCCGGGCGCGCACGCGGTCCCGTACCGGCGTCGGCGCGATGTCCGTGAACTCCATCCGGATCTCGGGGCGGTGCTCGGCGCGGGCGCCCGGCCCGGCGGGGTGCAGGTGCAGCCGGCCGAGGGGGTCGGTGCCGTCGAGGTGGCGGATCTCCGTGCGCTGCCCGTCGGTGACGACGGTCATGGAGTGCGCGGCGGCCAGGATGGACCGGACCCGCTCGGCGTCGGTGGGGAGCAGCAGGGGCAGGTGCATGTGGATCTCCGTCGTCCCGAGTGGCGAGATGGCACGTACTTAGGCATGCCTAACCTAACCTACTCGGCGGGGTGCGGGTAGACGGGGCTTCTCAGTCGCCTCGTGTCGGTGTTGGGCTGAACGGGTGAAACGCGAGAAGATGGGGGGATGCACATGAAGCGCAAGGCCGAGGCGGCCTGGTGAGCAGGTACGACGTCACCGACGAACAGTGGGAGGGGCTCGCGCAGGTGGTCCCCCTGCGGAGTCGCAACGAGTGGCCCTCCCGGGTGGATCACCGCACGATCCCCACCGTTCCGGGGGCGTCCGCGGCGGAGCAGCGGCGGTTCGTGGTGATCCGGGTCCAGGTCTTCGCGGACGCGCGGGAGGTGGCGGAGTACCTGATCGCGCAGATCCCGGTGCTGCTGGACCTCACGGGCGCGGACGGTGAAGTGGCCAAGCGGATCCTGGACTTCAGCAGCGGCGTGGTCTTCGGGCTGGGCAGCGGGATGCACCGGGTCGACCGCAACGTCTTCCTGCTGGCGCCCGTCGGAACCGAGGTGGAGGGGATCGCGGCCGCGGCCGTCCCCCGATCGTAGGAAGGTCCCGCGGACGGAACGGTTCGCCGCACCCCCGGAGTTCCGGCGAACCGTACCGTCCGGCGCATGACCTCGCGCCCCGCCGCCGTGCCCGCCTCCGCGGTCCTCGCGGCTCCCGCCGCCGTGCCCGCCCCCACGGCGCTCGCCGCACCCTCCGTCGTGCCCGCCTCCGCGGCCCCCTCCGCCGTGCTTGCCGCTGTCCCCTTCGCCGCTCCCGCCTCCTCGGCCTCCGCCGAACTGCCCGGCAGCGACCCTTCCGCCGGGCCCGTCGGCTCCTCAGCGTTCGCCGCCTCGGGCGACCCTGCCGCTTCCGCGGGGCCCGCCGCCCCAGCCGGTACGGGGTTAGCGGAGCACCGGGCCCCGGCCTCGGCCTCGGCCCTGGCCCCGGCCTCGGCCTCGGCCCTGGCCCTGGCCCCGGCCTCGGCCCTGGCCCTGGCCCTGGCCCCGGCCTCGGCCTCGGCCCTGGCCCCGGCCTCGGCCCTGGCCCCAGCTCCGGCCTCGGGCCTGGCTCCGGCCTCGGGCCTGGCCCCAGCTCTGGCTCAGGCCTTGGCTCCGGCTGCGGCCCTGCTCTCGGCCCCGACGCCGGTTCCGGTTCCGCCCCCGGCTCCGGGGCCCGCGCCGGCCTCGGCGATGGTTCCGGCCCAGGGTTCGGGGCCGGCCCCATCCCCGCCCACCGCCGGAGGCACACCGCATCTGCGGCCCGCCGTCACCGAGTTGCGGCTCTCCGCCTACGGGGCGCACCGCGGGGCCCGGTTCGTGCTCGGGCCCGTCACCCTCTTCGCGGGGCCGAGCGGGAGCGGCAAGTCCCAGGTGCTGGAGGCCTACGGGGCGCTGGCCGCGCTCGGCGCCGGGGCCACCCTGGAGGAGGTGTTCCCCGATCCGCGGGCCCGGATCCCCGACCGGGCGGTGCCCGACGCCGAGCGGCGCCGGGGGTTCCGGATCGGCTGCACGGTCGACGGCCCCGCCGGACCGGTCCGGCTCGACCTGGCCGTGCAGGCGGAGCCCGCGCTGCGGATCGTCGGCGAACGGCTCTCCGCGGGCGGGCAGGTGCTCCTCGCCACCGCACTGCGCGACCCCGGGCGGCGGTCCGTCCAGGCGGCCTGGCTGACCGGCGGAGCCACCGGGGTCACCCGGGCCCCGCTCCCCGACGACCGGCTCGGGACCGCCCTGCTCCCGCTGCGCGTGGCCGGGGCCACCGAGGGGCAGCGGCAGGTGCTGGCCGCCGCCGAACAGGTGGTGGTCGCGCTGCGCTCGGTGTTCCCCTGCGACCCCCGCCCGGAGCGGATGCGGAAGCCGGCCGCGCCGGGGGAGGGGCGGCTGCTCGGCGACTGCGCCAATCTGGCCGACGTACTGCGCCGGACCCGGCTGGAGTGCGGCACCCGGTACGGGCTGCTGACCGCGGCCGCCCGTACCGGCTGCGCCGGGTGGGTGGCCGGACTGGACGTACGGGCCTCCGAGGGCGGCCCGGTCACCGGCCTGCTGGACCGGGGTCCGTCGAGGCCCGCCACCGAGCTGGGCCGGCTGGGCGCGGGCGAGCTGCGCTTCCTGGCCCTCGCCCTGGTGCTGCTGACCGGGCCCGGGGTCCTGGACGTGGACCCGGCGGCCGAACTGCCCTCCGCACGGCAGGCGCTGACGGTGCTCGCGGACGGCTTCGACCGGGACCTGGACGGCCGGCAGACCGCCGAACTGCTCCGGCTGGCCGTACTGGCGTGCGGGCGCGGGCAGGTCAGGCTGGCGGCCTCGGCGGGCGAGGCCTGTGCGGCGGCCGCCCGCGGGGTCGCGGGGGTCTCGGTGGTAGACCTGGGGCCATGAGCGAAGAGCGTGGAGCGAATGAACCGGGCGGACCGGGCGGAGCGACCGGACCGACCGGACCGACCGGAGCGACCGGGGCGGACGAGGGGGCCGGCGAGCGGATCGACCGGCTCCAGCGGCGGCTGGCCGAGTTCGCGGCGGCGCGCGGGTGGGAGCCGTACCACACGCCCAAGAACCTGGCGGTGGCGCTGAGCGTCGAGGCGGCCGAACTGGTGGAGATCTTCCAGTGGCTGACGCCGGAACAGTCCGCCAGGGTCATGGAGAAGCCGGACACCGCGCACAGAGTGGCCGATGAGGTGGCCGACGTGCTCGCCTACCTGCTGCAGTTCTGTGAGGTCCTCGGGGTCGATGTGCTGGATGCGCTCGCCGCGAAGATCGAGCGGAACGAGCTGAGGTTCCCCGTCACGGGCCCTCCGGGTGCGGACCGTCACTCTTCGGAGTGATGGTGATATCCACAACCATCTTCGGTGTCCACAATTTCCGAATACCCCTGGCTTTACCGGCCCGTTGCCCTCACTCTGGGTAGTGGAGAGAACGGCGAGATGTCGTGCGGACGGGGGACGGCATATGGACGCGGTACGGCTCATCGCAGCCGGCCGGCACGCGCTGGCGCAGAGCGGGGCTGCATGGGACATCGTGGGCGAGGCCTGGCAGGCGCAGGCGCTCGCGCAGGGCATCGGGAGCTGGCTGGCGGTCACCGGGCCGCCGGAGCTGAGAGCGGAGGCACGGGGGCTGGGCGAAGCGGGGGGCAGAGGCTGCGGGGTGCTCGACCGGGCGGCGCTGCGCGGAGAGGGCAGTGCGCCCGATCTCCCGCCCAGAGCAGCCCAGTTGACCGAGGTGTCGGATGCCCGGCAGGCGCTGCTCGGGCTGCAGGCGCTGCTCGGGGAAGTCGGCATAGCGCTGGTCGGGGTGGCCTGCGGGACGGACGACGAGAGTCTGTACTGGCAGTGCATAGAGTCGATAGACGCGGCCGACGAGTCGAGCGACCGGGTCCGGGCGATCCTGCGCCGGCTGACCGTCCGCGAGCGGGGATCCGCCTCCGGCGTGGCCTGAGCCGCGATGTCGGAGGTGCTCGGTGTGCTCCGGTGGTTCCGGGGTCCGGTGATTGCCGGGGTCCGGGGTGTTCCGGTGGGGTCCCGCCGCGCGCGACGGGACCCGGGCGGTCAGAAGGACCGGTAGGACGGGCGGTGTTCGCTCTCCGGGGTGCGGCCGCCCTGGGGCAGCGGAGCGGCGGGGCTGCGGTCGGTGGAGGACTGGAGGTCGGCGTCGAGCTGCGACAGGTCGGCGTTCAGCGCCGCCATCAGCTCTTCCATTTGCTGCAGCAGACCCTTCGGTGCCCCGCCCTGGGCGGGTACCGAGGACTCCTGGCGTGCGTGGTCGTGTGCTGCCTGCCCGGTCTGACAGTCCTGACGCGCTTGCCGGGGGGTCTCCGGCGCGGACTCCTGGGACATGGCGGCCTCCTCGGCCCTGGCCCTTCCGGAAGGCGGAAGGGGGCGGTGGACGCACCGGCGAAGGGCCGCCGGCGCGCGGGCCGGGCGGTCCGGCTCCGTCCGAGCCAACGATCCCCCTCCGGGCTGGTCACTGGCGCGGGCGGCGGGGAGCACCCGGTTGACTCAGATTCACCCGGCCGGGGACGAAAGGGCAGGATGGAGACATGGATCTCCGTATCTTCACCGAGCCCCAGCAGGGCGCGAGCTACGACACCCTCCTGAGCGTCGCCAAGGCCACCGAGGAGCTGGGCTTCGACGCCTTCTTCCGCTCGGACCACTACCTGCGGATGGGCGCGGCCGACGGCCTGCCCGGCCCCACCGACGCCTGGATCACCCTGGCCGGCCTGGCCCGCGAGACCAAGCGGATCCGGCTGGGCACGCTGATGACGGCCGGCACCTTCCGGCTCCCCGGCGTGCTCGCCATCCAGGTCGCGCAGGTCGACCAGATGTCGGGCGGCCGGATCGAACTCGGCCTGGGCGCGGGCTGGTTCGAGGAGGAGCACAAGGCGTACGGCATCCCCTTCCCGGCCGAGCGCCTCGCCCGGCTGGAGGAGCAGCTGGAGATCATCACCGGTCTGTGGGGCACCGCGCCCGGCGCCACCTTCGACTACGCGGGCGTCCACTACCAGGTGGAGAACTCCCCGGCGCTGCCCAAGCCGGCCCAGGACAGGATCCCGGTCCTGATCGGCGGCCACGGCGCGAAGCGCACCCCGCGCCTCGCCGCCCGGTACGCCGACGAGTTCAACATGCCCTTCGCCTCGATCGCGGACAGCGAGCGGCAGTTCGGCCGGGTCCGCGCGGCCGCCGAGGAGGCCGGACGCAAGCCCGGCGACCTCGTCTACTCCAACGCCCTCGTCGTCTGCGTGGGCAAGGACGACGCCGAGGTGGCCCGGCGGGCCGCCGCCATCGGCCGGGACGTCGCGGAACTCAAGGCCAACGGCCTGGCCGGCTCCCCGGCCGAGGTCGTGGACCGGATCGGAGCCTACGAGGCGGTCGGCTCCTCCCGCCTCTACCTCCAGGTCCTCGACCTCGGCGATCTGGACCACCTGGAGCTGATCTCCTCCCGGGTCCAGTCCCAGCTCGGCTGACGGGAGCGACGACCGTGCCCCGCACCCGCCGCCCGCTCGCCGAGGCCCTCGCCGGCCCCGGCGGGCGGACCGTGCTCCTGGACGGCGGGCTGAGCAACCAGCTAGCCGACCAGGGCTGCGACCTGTCCGGAGGCCTCTGGACGGGCCGGGTCCTCACCGAACGCCCGGAGCAGGTGACGGCCGCCCACACCGCCTACGCCCGGGCCGGCGCCGAGGTGCTGATCACCGCGAGCTACCAGGTGGGGTACGCCGCCCTCGCCCGGCGCGGCCACGGCCCGGAGCACACGACGGCCCTGCTGCGCCGCAGCGTGCGGCTGGCCGACGCGGCGGCCCGGGCGGCGGAGCACCCGGTGTGGGTCGCCGCGTCCGTGGGCCCGTACGGGGCGGTGCTCGCGGACGGCTCCGAGTACCGGGGCCGGTACGGCCTGAGCGTGCGGGAGCTCGCCGACTTCCACCGGCCCCGGATCGCGGCGCTGCTGGCCGCGGGCCCCGACGTCCTGGCCCTGGAGACCGTCCCGGACACCACCGAGGCCGAAGCCCTGCTCACCGTGCTCACGGAGACCGGGGCCCGCGCCTGGCTGAGCTACACGGTGGAGGGCGGCCGCACCCGGGCCGGGCAGCCCCTGGCCGAGGCCTTCGCCCTCGCCGCCGGCTCCCCGCAGGTCATCGCCGTCGGCGTGAACTGCTGCGATCCGGCGGAGGTGCTGCCCGCCCTCGAAGCGGCCGCCGCCGTCACGGCCGCACCCCTGCTGGCCTACCCCAACGACGGCTCGGTCTGGGAGCCCGCCACCGCCACCTGGCGGGCCCCGGCCACCCCCGTCCCCTGGCCCGTGACCGCCTGGCAGCGGGCCGGGGCCCGGCTCATCGGCGGCTGCTGCCGCATCGGCCCCGACCGCATCGCCGAACTGGCCGCTACGCTCGGCTGAGGTCCCAGCGCACCTCGGGCGACCCGCCCCCCGAGGCGACGAGGGTGCTCATCTCCGCTTCCACAGCGGCCAGTTCCTCCGGACGCTCCATCAGGAGCAGCTGCTCGCGGTAGTGCACGAGCGCGCTGAGCAGCAGCTGGGTCTCCCCGGGCTCCAGCGCGCACATCCGGCGCGCGGCGCCGACGGACTCGGCGCGCAGGGCGAGCGCTATGCCGGGCCGGTGGGCGAACTCCTGGCGGCTGTACGCGAACAACGCGACGGCCAGCAGGGGCAGATAGGCCAACGGACTCACCTGGACGAGGACGCGGAAGGCGGCCACCCGCTCCCGGACGGGCAGCGTGCCCGATCCGAGGAGCGCCACCCGGGCGCGCAGCACGGCGTCGTGATTGATGTTCTCCGTGGGATTCATGAGGGAGATTCTGTGAGCCGCGCAGGGCCCCGGACAAGGCTGACCGGCTGTGCCGTCCGTCCTACGAAAACAGCCTCTGACCTGTCATGATGGAGACGTCATCACCCTGGGAGCCGGCCTAGTCCTCGCTCATCACCGCCTCACAGCCGGGACACACCGAGCCGGCGTACTCCGGCGGATACCAGGCGTCGGGATGGTCGGACGGCGTCCAGTCGGCCGTCTCCATGGCGAAGGTGTCCTTGCCGCACATGGTCCGCGGACCCCGCCCGGTGCTGCTCCCCGGAGCGCGGGGGGCAGCGTGCACCCGGTGGACGGACCCCGCCACCGGCTGGTCGAGCTCGTACACGACGACGATGCCGCTCATGATTCGACGGTAGACGCCACCGGAAAATAGGGCGCGGGCAACACCGCTGACCAGCAACAATCGCTCGCATGTTCCTGACGATCTCGACGACCGGCACGGCCGAGCGACCAGCCACCGACCTGGGGTTTCTGCTGCACAAGCACCCCGGCAGGACGCAGGCGTTCTCCACCTCCCACGGCACCGCCCACGTCTTCTACCCCGAGGCCACGGACGAGCGGTGCACGGCGGGGCTGCTGCTGGAGGTGGATCCCGTCGCGCTCGTGCGGCGTGGTCAGGGCAAGGGGCAGGGCGGGACGCCCGATGCCGCGCTCGCGCAGTACGTCAACGACCGGCCCTACGCCGCCTCCTCGTTGCTGGCCGTCGCGCTGAGCGGGGTGTTCCGCAGTGCGCTGAAGGGGCAGTGCGCGGCCCGTCCCGAGCTGCCCGGCGAGGTGCGCCCGCTGCGGGTCGAGATCCCGGTGCTGCCCGCCCGGGGCGGCGTCGAGCTCGTGCGCCGGCTGTTCGGGCCGCTCGGCTGGGACACGGTCACGGCCACCCCGGTCGCGCTCGACGAGACCTTCCCGGAGTGGGGGGGCTCCCGGTACGTGCGCCTCGTCCTGGAGGGCGAGCTGCGCCTGTCCGACGCGCTGCGCGGGCTGTACGTCCTGCTGCCCGTCCTCGACGACTCCAAGCACTACTGGATCGCCTCCGACGAGGTGGACAAGCTGATGCGCGCCGGGGACGGCTGGCTCGCCGAGCACCCGGAGAGCGGGCTGATCACCTCCCGCTACCTGGCCCGCCACAAGCGGCTGACCCAGGACGCCCTGGAGCGGCTGGAGTTGGTCCGCCTCGCCGAGGCCGACGGGAGCGAGGTCGAGGAGATCGACAACGCCGTCGACGAGGCCACCGACACCGAGGAGAAGCCCGTACCGCTCGCCGTGCTGCGCCGCGAGGCGATCCTCGCCGCGCTGGGAGCGGCCGGTGCGGCACGCGTCCTCGACCTGGGCTGCGGCCAGGGCCAGCTGCTGCAGGCACTGCTCAAGGACCCGGCGTACACCGAGATCGTCGGCGTGGACGTGTCCGTCCGGGCGCTGAACATCGCCGCCAAGCGGCTGCGGCTGGAGCGGATGGGGGAGCGGCAGAGCTCCCGCGTGCGGCTGACGCAGGGCTCGCTCGCGTACACCGACAAGCGGCTCGCCGGTTACGACGCGGCCGTGCTCAGCGAGGTCATCGAGCACCTGGACCCGGAGCGGCTGCCCGCCCTGGAGTACGCAGTGTTCGGCTCGGCCCGCCCCCGTACGGTCCTCGTGACCACGCCGAACGTCGAGTACAACGTCCGCTGGGAGACCCTGCCCGCCGGGCACGCCCGGCACGGCGACCACCGCTTCGAGTGGACCCGCGAGGAGTTCCGGGCCTGGGCCGGGGACGTCGCCTCCCGGCACGGCTACGGCGTCGCGTACCTGCCCGTCGGGGACGACGACCCCGAGGTGGGGCCGCCGACCCAGATGGCCGTCTTCACCCTGAACACCGCCACCACCGGCACCGAGACCCCGAAGGAGGGCAAGGCAGCATGACCGACACCGACACCGCCCCCACCGCAGACCGCAAGCGCGTGCTCCCCGTCACCGACCTGTCCCTCGTCGTCCTGATCGGGGCCACCGGCTCGGGCAAGTCCACCTTCGCCCGCAGGCACTTCAAGCCCACCGAGGTCATCTCCTCCGACTACTGCCGCGGCCTGGTCGCCGACGACGAGAACGACCAGAGCGCCAGCAAGGACGCCTTCGAGGTCCTGCACTACATCGCGGGCAAGCGGCTCGCCGCCGGCCGCCTCACCGTGGTCGACGCCACCAGCGTCCAGGCCGAGTCCCGCCGGCAGCTGGTCCAGCTGGCCCGGGAGTACGACGTCCTGCCCATCGCGATCGTCCTCGACCTGCCCGAGGAAGTCTGCGCGGAGCGCAACGCGGGCCGGCCGGAGCGGGCGAAGCTGCCGCGCGCCGTCATCCAGCGCCACCGCCGCGATCTGCGGCGTTCGCTGCGCGGCCTGGAGCGCGAGGGCTTCCGCAAGGTGCACGTGCTGCGTACACCGGAGGAGGTCGAGTCGGCCGAAGTGGTCCTGGAGAAGCGCTTCAACGACCTCACCCACCTCACCGGCCCCTTCGACATCATCGGCGACATCCACGGCTGTTCCTCCGAGCTGGAGACCCTGCTCGCCAAGCTCGGCTACGAGGACGGGGCCCACCCCGAGGGCCGCACCGCCGTGTTCGTCGGCGACCTCGTCGACCGCGGCCCGGACAGCCCCGGCGTACTGCGCCGCGTGATGGGGATGGCCGGCTCCGGCAACGCCCTCTGCGTGCCCGGAAACCACGAGAACAAGCTCGCCCGCTACCTCAAGGGATCGAAGGTCCAGCAGACCCACGGCCTCGCCGAGACGATCGAGCAGCTCGACAAGGAGCCGCCGGAGTTCGTCCAGGAGGTCCGCGCCTTCATCCAGGGCCTGGTCAGCCACTACGTCCTCGACGGCGGGAAGCTCGTCGTCTGCCACGCCGGGCTGCCCGAGAAGTACCACGGCCGCACCTCCGGCCGGGTGCGCTCGCACGCCCTGTACGGGGAGACCACCGGCGAGACCGACGAGTTCGGGCTGCCCGTGCGCTACCCGTGGGCCGAGGACTACCGGGGCAAGGCCGTCGTGGTCTACGGCCACACGCCGGTCCCGGACACCGCCTGGATCAACAACACCATCTGCCTCGACACCGGAGCCGTCTTCGGCGGGCGGATGACCGCCCTGCGCTGGCCCGAGCGCGAACTGGTCGACGTACCGGCCGAGAAGGTCTGGTACGAGCCGGTCAAGCCGCTCGTCACCGAAGTGCCCGGCGGGCACGACGGCCGTCCGCTCGACCTGGCCGACGTCCAGGGCCGCCGGATCGTGGAGACCCGGCACCTGGGCAACGTCAACGTCCGCGAGGAGAACGCGGCCGCCGCCCTGGAGGTGATGAGCCGCTTCGCCGTGGACCCGCGCCTGGTCCCGTACCTCCCGCCGACCATGGCGCCGACGGCCACCTCCACGGAAGAGGGCTACCTGGAGCACCCCGCCGAGGCCTTCGCGCAGTACCGCAAGGACGGGATCGCGCAGGTCGTCTGCGAGGAGAAGCACATGGGCTCCCGCGCCACCGTGCTGCTCTGCAAGGACGCCGCGGCGGCCCGCGAGCGGTTCGGGGTCGACGGCCCCACCGGGTCGGTGTACACCCGCACCGGACGGCCCTTCTTCAAGGACCCCGAGGTCACCGAGGAGGTCCTCGGCCGGCTGCGCTCGGCGGTCACCGACGCGGGGCTGTGGGAGGAGCTCGACACGGACTGGCTGCTCGTCGACGGCGAGCTGCTGCCCTGGTCGCTGAAGTCCACCGGCCTGTTGCGCAACCAGTACGCCGCCGTGGGCGCGGCCTCCGGCGCCGTGTTCCCGGAGGTCATCGCCGCCCTGGAGGCGGCCGCGGCCCGGGGCGCCGGCACCGGGGAGCTCCTGGAGCGCCAGCGCGGGCGGGCCGCCGACGCGGCCCGGTTCACCCAGGCGTACCGGCGCTACTGCTGGAGCACCGAGGGGCTGGACGGCGTACGGTTCGCCCCGTTCCAGCTGCTGGCGGCGGCCGGGCGCTCGCTGGCGGCCGTACCCCACGACGAGCAGCTGTTCTGGCTGGACCGGCTCGTCGCCGCCGACGAGGCCGCCGGGACCGGACTGCTGCGCCGCACCGGCCGGATCCTGGTGGACACCGCCGACGAGGCCTCGGTACGGGCGGGCACCGACTGGTGGCTGGCGCTGACGGAGGCCGGCGGCGAGGGCATGGTCGTCAAACCGCTCCAGGCGTACGCCAAGGACGGCAGGGGCCGGCTCGTGCAGCCGGGGCTGAAGGTGCGCGGACGCGAGTACCTGCGGATCATCTACGGTCCCGAGTACACGCGCCCGGACCACCTGGAGCGGCTGCGCGGGCGCCACCTCGGGCACAAGCGCTCGCTCGCCCTGCGCGAGTACGCGCTCGGCCTGGAGGCCGTGGACCGGCTGGCGGCGGGGGAGCCGCTGTGGCGGGTCCACGAGGCGGTCTTCGCGGTCCTCGCGCTGGAGTCGGAGCCGGTGGACCCGCGGCTCTGACGGGCCGGGACCAGCTTCCGGAGGCGTCAAGGAAGGTCCCCCGTACGGCCGCTCATTAGGTCGTATGGGGGAACTTTCGCGGAGAACTCCGGGAAAACCACCGGCGGGATCGTTCATCCAGGGCAGCGGAATGTCCGCGACCCTGGAAGGACGGAACGTCACCTATGAAGATGACCGCGCGCGGAAGCATTGCGGCACTCATGACCTGTATGGCTGCGGCCGGCGCGGCCACCCCGGCCATGGCCGACGCGGTACCGGTGGGAGTCCCCCTGGACGCGGTGCGGACCACGCTCGGCGTGGACCTCCCGCACCTGGCCACCGGTGTCCCGGTGCCGGTGGTCGGCGCGCCCCAGGCGCCCGTGCACCACAAGGGCGACATGCTCCCGACCCCGCTGCTGCCGGCGGTGCCGATCGGCACGGAGCTCGGCGACACCCTCCTCACCTCCCCGGTGCCGAACCTGGCCGGCAAGCCCGAGACGGACGGCGAGGGCTCGCTCGACGCGCCCGCGACCACCGTGCGCACCCGCACCCCGGGACTGCTCGTCGGCTCCCCACTGACCATGCCCGACGCGTCCAACTACGGTCTGCCGAACCTGACCGCCCCCGCGCTGGGCGTCATCGCCCCGGACCTCACCGGAACCCCGGAGGCCTTGCTCGGCCTGCGCTGACGGAGCAGCCGGGCCGAACCTGCTGGGCCGACGCCACGTCAAAAAGCCGCCCGGTCTGCGAACGTGTACGGCATGGGATTCCATGTCGATTCCGAGACCGGGCGGCTTCGCCGCGTCATCCTCCACCGGCCCGACCTGGAGCTGAAGCGGCTCACACCGAGCAACAAGGACGCACTGCTCTTCGACGACGTGCTGTGGGTGCGCCGGGCCCGCCAGGAGCACGACGGCTTCGCCGACGTCCTGCGCGACCGGGGCGTCGAGGTCCACCTCTTCGGTGACCTGCTCATGGAGGCCCTGGACATCCCGGAGGCGAGACACCTCGTCCTGGACCGGGTCTTCGACGAGAAGGAGTACGGCCCGCTCGCCACCGACCACCTGCGGGCGGTCTTCGACGGACTGTCCTCGGCGGACCTGGCCGAGGCGCTGATCGGCGGGATGACCAAGCGGGAGTTCCTGGAGCGGCACGCGGAGCCGGTGTCGGTCCGCTTCCACGCCCTGGAGCTGGACGGCTTCCTGCTGGGCCCGCTGCCCAACCACCTCTTCACCCGGGACACCTCCGCCTGGATCTACGACGGGGTCTCCATCAACGCCATGCGCTGGCCGGCCCGGCAGCGCGAGACCGTGCACTTCGAGGCCATCTACAAGCACCACCCGCTCTTCACCGGCTCCGGGCCCTTCCACACCTGGTCCCAGGGGCAGGCCGACTACCCCTCCACCATCGAGGGCGGCGACGTCCTGGTCATCGGCAACGGCGCCGTCCTGATCGGGATGAGCGAGCGGACCACCCCGCAGGCGGTGGAGATGCTGGCGCGCGGGCTGTTCGCCGCCGGATCGGCGACCACGATCGTGGCGCTCGACATGCCCAAGCGGCGCGCGTTCATGCACCTGGACACGGTGATGACGATGGTCGACGGAGATACGTTCACCCAGTACGCGGGCCTGGGCATGCTGCGCTCCTACACGATCGAGCCGGGTGACGGCGCGAGCGAGCTGAAGGTGACCGACCACCCGCCGGAGCACATGCACCGGGCGGTCGCCGCCGCCCTCGGGCTGGACTCGATCCGGGTGCTCACGGCGACCCAGGACGTGCACGCCGCCGAGCGCGAGCAGTGGGACGACGGCTGCAACGTGCTGGCGGTGGAGCCGGGGGTGGTCGTCGCCTACGAGCGGAACGTGACGACCAACACCCACCTGCGGAAGGAAGGGATCGAGGTCATCGAGATCCCGGGGAGCGAGCTGGGCCGGGGGCGGGGCGGGCCGCGCTGCATGAGCTGCCCGGTGGAGCGGGACGCGGTGGCCTAGCCGGCCGGGGGAGCAGGGCCGGGAGCAGGGCGGGGGGCCGGGGCGGGTGGTCCGGGCCGGGCGGAGAACTCCGCGCGACCAGCTCTGTATATCAATGCAGAGGATCGTATAGACTTCCAGCATCCCCTGTCACCGTGACTCTGGAGCGCCCCCATGGCCACCGATCTTGCCGGCCGTAGTTTCCTCAAGGAGCTCGACTTCACCGCCGCCGAGTTCCGCGGCCTGGTCGAGCTCGCCGCCGAACTCAAGGCGGCCAAGAAGGCCGGGACCGAGCGGCGCCTCCTCCAGGGCAAGAACATCGCCCTGATCTTCGAGAAGACCTCCACGCGCACCCGCTGCGCCTTCGAGGTCGCCGCCGCCGATCAGGGCGCCCACACCACGTACCTCGACCCCGCGGGCTCCCAGATGGGCCACAAGGAATCGGTCCGGGACACCGCGCGGGTGCTGGGCCGGATGTTCGACGGCATCCAGTACCGGGGCGACGCCCAGGACACCGTCGACCAGCTCGCCGCCCACGCCGGCGTGCCCGTCTTCAACGGCCTCACCGACGACTGGCACCCCACCCAGATGCTGGCCGACGTGCTCACGATGACCGAGCACTGCGCCAAGCCGCTGGAGCGGATCGCCTTCGCCTACCTCGGTGACGCCCGCTTCAACATGGGCAACTCCTACCTGGTGACCGGCGCGCTGCTGGGCATGGACGTACGGATCGTCGCGCCGCGGCACTACTGGCCGGCCGAGCCCGTGGTGGCCGCGGCCCGGGAGCTGGCGGCCGCCAGCGGCGCCCGCGTCACGCTCACCGAGGACCTCGAGGAGGGCGTCGGGCAGGCCGACTTCGTGGTGACCGACATCTGGGTGTCCATGGGGGAGCCCAAGGAGGTCTGGGACGAGCGGATCGAGGCGCTGAGCCCGTATGCCGTCACCATGGACGTGCTGCGCGCCACCGGGAACCCGGACGTGAAGTTCATGCACTGCCTGCCGGCCTTCCACGACCTCGGCACCAAGGTGGCCCGGGAGATCCATGAGCGGCACGGGCTGGACTCGCTGGAGGTGACGGACGAGGTGTTCGAGTCCGCGCACTCCGTCGTCTTCGACGAGGCGGAGAACCGGCTGCACACCATCAAGGCCGTGCTCGTCGCGACCCTGGGGGAGCCGGCCGCGCAGCCGGCTGCATAGTCGGCCGCATAGTCATGCGCCGGGCCCGGGACCGCCCTAGGCGGCCGGGCGGGACGGCAGGGTGAACCACACGGCCTTGCCGTGCGGGGTGGCGCGGTGCCCGCAGGCCGAGCTCAGGGTCCGGATCAGCAGCAGGCCGCGGCCGTGCTCCTGCCAGGGGTCGGGATGGGCCCCGTCCGGGCCGGGGGCGGTCAGGTCGGCGGGGGGCTGCGGATCCCCGTCGTGGACCTCGACCTGGCATCCGTTGGCCAGCAGTTCCACGACGAGCTCGATGGGGGCGTCGCCCGGCGTGTGCTCCACGGCGTTGGCGACCAGTTCGGCGGTGAGCAGTTCGGCGGTGTCGCTGTCGGCGGGCGCGTCGATGTCGGCGAGGGCCGTACGGACCAGGGCGCGGGCGATGGGTACGGCCGCTGTCGTGTGCGGCAGGGCTATCCGCCAGGCGGAGGCGTCGGGCAAGGCAGGACCGTCCGTTCCGTGGGGGTAGGGGCAGGGGGCGTAGGGGGTGCTGCGGGGGAAATCCTGTTTTCAACGATACGAAGTGGAAATGTCGCGCTGTAGGGCACCCCGACGCGATCACAAGGGACGTCGGGCACACCGGATGGGGACCTTCGGTACGTGTGGCGCCCGGGCCCGGGCACGGACCCACAGTTATCGCGCATCCCTGACGACAGTCATGGACCGGTGATACCTTCGGGAGGGTGAGTCCCTTCCTCGGTTCCACACCCGCGACCGAACGCTGGAGCCACCTCCGTGTGGACCGGCGGGACGGAGTCGCCACCGTCACCCTCGACCGCCCCGAGAAACTCAACGCGCTCACCTTCGGCGCCTACGCCGACCTGCGCGATCTGCTCGCCGAACTCTCCAGGGAGCGGTCCGTACGCGCCCTCGTGCTCGGCGGCGAAGGCCGCGGCTTCTGCTCCGGAGGCGACGTCGACGAGATCATCGGCGCCACCCTCGCGATGGACACCGCCCAGCTCCTCGACTTCAACCGGATGACCGGACAGGTCGTGCGCGCCCTGCGCGAATGCCCCTTCCCGGTCATCGCCGCCGTCCACGGGGTCGCCGCCGGCGCCGGGGCCGTCATCGCGCTCGCCGCCGACTTCCGCATCGCCGACCCCAGCGCCCGCTTCGCCTTCCTCTTCACCCGGGTCGGCCTCTCCGGCGGGGACATGGGCGCCGCCTACCTGCTGCCCCGGGTCGTCGGGCTCGGGCACGCCACCCGGCTGCTGATGCTGGGGGAACAGGTCAGGGCGGCGGAGGCCGAGCGGATCGGGCTGCTCAGCGAGGTCACCGAGGAGGGCAAGGCCCACGTCCGCGCGGCGGAGCTCGCCGCGCACCTCGCCGCCGGCCCGGCCCTCGCGTACGCGCAGACCAAGGCGCTGCTGACCGCCGAACTGGACATGCCGCTCGCCGCCTCGGTGGAACTCGACGCGAACACCCAGGCCCTGCTGATGAACGGCGAGGACTACCGCGAGTTCCACGCGGCCTTCACCGGGAAGCGGCCGCCCCGGTGGAAGGGCAGGTAGTTCGATGGGCACCGGCGAGATGGGCACCGGCGCGATGAGCACCGGCCGGGAGAGCACCGCCCGGGAGCGCGCCGCCCTGCGGGTCGCCGTGGTCGGCGGGGGTCCGGGCGGGCTGTACGCCGCCGCGCTGCTGGCCCGGCAGGGGCACGCGGTGGACCTGTGGGAGAAGAACGCCCCCGACGACACCTTCGGCTTCGGGGTGGTCCTCTCCGACGAGACCCTCGGCGGGATCGAGGCGGCCGACGCCGTGGTCCACGCGGCCCTGAGCGCCGAGTTCGTCCGCTGGGACGACATCGACATCGTGCACCGCGGCCAGCCGCTGACCTCCGGGGGACACGGCTTCGCCGCGCTCGGGCGGCGCCGGCTCCTGGAGATCCTGCACGAGCGCTGCGTCGGCCTCGGGGTCCGGCTGCGCTTCCGCACCCCGGCCCCCGGCCCCGAGGTGCTCGCGGCCTCGTACGACCTGGTCGTCGCGGCCGACGGGGTGCACAGCCGGATCCGGGAGGCCGCGGCGGAGCACTACGGGCCCACGGTGACCGGCGGCCGGTGCCGCTACATCTGGCTGGCCGCCGACTTCGCCCTCGACGCCTTCCGCTTCGAGATCGCGGAGACCGAGCACGGCGTGATGCAGCTGCACGCCTACCCGTATGAGGCGGACTCCTCCACCGTGATCGTCGAGATGCGCGAGGAGGTCTGGCACGCTGCCGGCTTCGACCTCTGCGACGAGGCGGAATCGGCGGCGCGCTGCGCGAAGATCTTCGGCGAGGCGCTGCGGGGACGGCCGCTGCGCGGCAACGGCTCCGCCTGGACGCGGTTCCGTACGGTGGTCAACGCGCGCTGGTCGCACGGCAACACGGTGCTGATCGGCGACGCCGCGCACACCGCGCACTTCTCGATCGGCTCCGGCACCAAACTGGCGGTGGAGGACGCGCTCGCGCTGGCGCGGGCGGTGGAGGCGGAAGCGGACGTCCCGGCCGCCCTGGAGGCCTACGAGGCCGCCCGGCGGCCGGCCGTGGCCTCCACGCAGCGGGCGGCGGCCGCCAGCATGCGGTGGTTCGAGGAACTCGCGGGGTACGTCGATCAGCCCGCCCGGCAGTTCGCCTTCAACCTCCTCACCCGCAGCCTGCGGGTCACCCACGGCAACCTGGCGCTGCGCGATCCGCGCTTCACCCGGGCGGTGGAGCGCGACTTCGGCTGCCCGGAGGAGCAGGGGGAGCAGGGAACCCCGCCGATGTTCACGCCGTTCACCCTGCGGGGACTGACCCTGCGCAACCGGGTCGTGGTGTCCCCGATGGACATGTACTCGGCTTCGGCGAACGGCGGTGACGGGGTACCGGGCGACTTCCACCTGGTGCACCTCGGCGCGCGGGCGCTGGGCGGGGCCGCCCTGGTGATGACCGAGATGGTCTGCGTCAGCGCCGAGGGCCGGATCACCCCCGGCTGCACGGGCCTCTACACCGCGGAACAGGCGGCCGCCTGGGCGCGGATCGCCGACTTCGTGCACACCTCGGCGCCCGGCACCGCGCTGGGCGTCCAGCTCGGCCACTCGGGCCGCAAGGGCTCGACCCGGGTGATGTGGGAGGGCATGGACGACCCGCTCCCCGAGGGGAACTGGCCGCTGACGGCCGCCTCCGCGCTGCCCTACCGCCCCGGGGTCTCGGCCGTGCCCCGGGCCATGGACGCCGCCGACCTCGCCGCCGTCCGCTCCGACTTCGCGGCCGCCGCCGTGCGGGCCGCGCACAGCGGCTTCGACCTGCTGGAACTGCACTGCGCGCACGGCTACCTGCTCTCCGGCTTCCTCTCCCCGCTGACCAACCACCGCACCGACGCCTACGGCGGCCCGCTGGAGAACCGGCTCCGCTTCCCGCTGGAGGTCTTCGACGAGGTCCGCGCCGTCTGGCCCGCGGACCGGCCGATGACGGTCCGCCTCTCGGCCACCGACTGGGCGCCCGGCGGCACCTCGCCGGAGGAGGCGGTGGCCATCGCCCGGGCCTTCGCGGCCCACGGCGCCGACGCCATCGACGTCTCGACGGGCCAGGTGGTCGCGGAAGAGGCCCCCGAGTACGGGCGCGCGTACCAGACCCCGTACGCGGACCGGATCCGCAATGCCCTGGGCGTCCCGGTGATCGCGGTCGGGGCGATCTCCTCCTGGGACGACGTCAACTCCCTGCTGCTGGCGGGCCGGGCGGACCTCTGCGCACTCGGCCGGCCCCACCTCTACGACCCGCACTGGACCCTGCACGCGGCCGCCGACCAGTCCTACACCGGCCCGGCCGCACCCTGGCCCGCCCCTTACCGCGCCGGCAGCCGCAAACCGCCGACGGGCCGGGGGTAGCCCCCGCCTACCGGTGCGGCCGCAGGGCCAGGCACTCGTGGCAGTGGCAGGGCTCCGGATGCGGCCAGTCGGGCCAGGCGCCGGAGCGGAGCTCCCAGGCGTAGCGCTCCAGGAGCACCGCGATGTCCTGGGCGTACTCCTCATCCAAGTAGCCCATTTCGAACCGCAGGAGGACGGGAGAGCGCACGAGTACGGGGCGGAAGGTGTGCAGGTGCCGGGTGGACACGTAGGACTGCCGGTACCCGCGACCGTGTCGCGGCCGCCCGACGACCTCGCAGTCCCGGAGGCCGCCCCGCGTGGTGCCGACGTACACCTTGGAGCCGCCCTTGAACATCTTCGTGCCCGGACGCTGCCCCTGCCCGCCCTCGCCGTAGCGGCGCCACAGGACCACGTTCGCGGCGATCATCCAGAAGGGCTCGACGGGTTCCCCGTCGTCCGCGGAGGTGCTCACGTCAGTGCCACCTCGACCCGGTCCTCGACCGGGGTGTAGCCCAGGCGCTGGTAGACGCCGTTGCTGGTGGGGTTCGCGAGGTCCGTGAAGAGCAGCACCTCCGAGGCCCCGGCGGCGTGCGCCGCCTCGGTGGCGGCGTGGGTGACCCCGGCGGCGTACCCGCGGCCGCGCAGCTCCGGCGGGGTGTACACCGGGCCGATCCGGGTCACCGCGTCGATCGGGCGGAAGAACCCGGCCAGCGAGACCGGCACCCCGGCGTCCTCCCAGAGCAGCATGCCGCCGTACGAGAGCCGGTCGAGCAGGGCCGCCTCGGAGGCGGCTCCGCTCTCACCGGACTCCTGCTTGAAGGCGGTCACCCACTCCAGGAGCAGGGGGAGGTCGGCCGGGGTGGCGGGCCGGGCCCGCCCGGCCGGGGCGGGATGCGGAGCGATGAGCCCGGCGAGCCGGTAGAGGCGGTTCTCCTCCACGACCTCGGTGGGCCTTCCCCAGGCGGCAGCGAGCTCCCGTGCGTCCTCGCGGCGGGCGTTGAGCGCGTCGACCCCGGAGAGCTGCGGCTCGGATCCGAGCGCGGCCCCCAGCTCCCGGACCGCCTGCGCGGGCAGCGCGCCGATCAGCAGCGGGTGTGGCGGGCACTGGACCACGGCGCCCGCGACCAGCCCGTCGGCCCCGGTCCACGTGCCGAAGAAGGGCGGCTCGGACCCGAAGGCGTCCGGGCCCTGCCGCTCCAGCGCGTCGATGACCGTGACCAGCTGGGTGTTGGGCACGGGCTGCGCCGCCACGGCGGGACGCACGGCGGCCAGCCAGGCCGCCAGATCAGGGGTGAAGGTCCACGTCATGGCACATGATCGCCCCGGGTCCGGCGAGCGGTACAGCCTTTTTCCCGCCCGGGCGCGCTTCCCCGCCCCGCCGCGCCCCGCCGCCCGCGAGGGTTACGGCTCCACGAAGCCCGCTCCCAGGTCCCGGAGCCGCTCGTGCAGCTCCGCGAAGACCGCCGCCGAGCGGTCGCCCGGCCAGTCCGCCGGGAGCAGCTCGCGCGGCAGGCCCGGGTCCGCGTACGGGAGGCGGCGCCAGGTGTCCAGGGCGAGGAGGTAGCCGCGGTAGGCGGCTTCCGGGGCGGGGTCGGCCGTGCCCGCCCGCAGGGCGCGCAGGGCGGGCTCGTGGAGGTCGAGGAACTCCTCGTGCTGCTTGGCCAGCGCGGCCAGGTCCCACCAGCGGGCCACCGACTCCGCGGTCGGGGCGAAGCCCAGGTGGGCGCCGCGGAAGAGCTCCACGTACGCCGTCAGGTGCAGCCGCTCCAGGGTGTGCCGGGTCTCCCCGTCCAGGTGGGCCGGGGCGATCCACACGCCCGGCGCCACCGCGCCGAAGCCCAGCCCGGCGAGCCGGGAGCGCAGCAGGTGCCGCTGCGCCCGCTCCTGCTCCGGGACGGAGAAGACGGCGAGCAGCCACTCCTGGGACTCCGCCGGGCGGATGGTCCCGTAGATCCGCCGGTCGCCGTCCTCCAGGAGCCGGCGCGCCTCCGCGGAGAGCTCGTACCCCGCCGCGCGGTCCCCGGTCCGCGCGGGCAGCAGGAAGCCGCGCCGCTTCAGCCGGGACACCGAGGAGCGGACGGACGGAGCGTCCACGCCGGCCGCGCCCAGCAGGCGGACCAGCGCGGACACCGGGACCGGGCCCGGGAAGGCCCGCCCGTAGGCGCCGTAGAAGGTGACGATCAGGGATCGCGGGGTGTGCTGCTCGACCACGGCTTCACTCTAGATCCTCTCCTTGACCGCGCAGCCGGAAGCGTTGGAGCTTCCCCGTCGCCGTGCGGGGCAGGGCGGGCAGGAAGACGAAGCTGCGCGGGCACTTGTGCGGGGCGAGCTCGGTCCGCATGAAGGTGCGCAGGGCGTCCTCGGTGAGGACCGCGCCCTCCCGGGGGACCGCGTAGGCGACCACGATCTGCCCGCGCCGTTCGTCCGGGCGGCCGACCACGGCCGCCTCCAGCACGTCGGGATGGCGCAGCAGGGCCTCCTCGACCTCCGGGCCGGCGATGTTGTACCCCGCGGAGATGATCATGTCGTCGGCCCGGGCCACGTAGCGGAAGTAGCCCTGCGCGTCCCGGACGTAGGTGTCGCCCGTGAGGTTCCAGCCGTCCCGTACGTACTCGCCCTGCCGCGGGTCCGCCAGGTAGCGGCAGCCCACCGGCCCCCGTACGGCCAGCAGCCCCGGCACCTCGTCCGCGACCGGCAGCCCCGCCCCGTCCACCACCCGGGCCTCCCAGCCCGGCACCACGCGGCCCGTCGTACCGGGCCGGATGTCCTCGTCGGCCGCCGAGATGAAGATGTGCAGCAGCTCGGTGGCGCCGATCCCGTTGATGATCCGCAGGCCCGTGCGCTCGTACCAGGCCTGCCAGGTGGCGGCCGGCAGGTTCTCGCCCGCCGAGACGCAGCGGCGCAGCGCGGAGAGGTCGTAGGCGCCCGTGTCGTACGGGCCCAGGGTGTCCAGCATCGACCGGTACGCGGTGGGCGCGGTGAACAGCACCGACACCCGGTGCTCGGCCAGCGCGGGCAGCAGCCGGCGCGGGGAGCCGTCCGCCAGCAGCAGCGCCGAGGCGCCGGCCCGCAGCGGGAAGACCACCAGACCGCCGAGGCCGAAGGTGAAGCCGAGCGGCGGACTGCCCGCGAACACGTCCTCGGGGCGGGGGCGCAGCACCTCCTGAGAGAAGGTGTCGGCCACCGCGAGCAGATCGCGGTGGAAGTGCATGCAGCCCTTGGGGCGCCCGGTGGTGCCCGAGGTGAAGGCGATCAGCGCCACGTCGTCGGCCGAGGTCTCCACCGCCGCGAAGGGCTCCGCGTGGCGCTCGGCTCCGGCCAGCCGCAGCAGGTCGTCCGGGGCCCCGCCGCCGTACGTGGTGATGCGCAGGCCCGGCACCGCCGCCTTCACCAGGTCGTCCACCACCTCCGCCGCGCACAGGGCGTGGCTGACCCGGGCCATCGAGCACACCGTGGCCAGCTCCTGCGCCCGCTGCTGGGGCAGGACGGTGACGGCCACCGCGCCCGCCTTCATCACCGCCAGCCAGCACGCGGCGAGCCACGGGCCCGTCGGGCCGCGCAGCAGCACCCGGTTGCCGGGCACCACGCCGAGATCGGTGGTGAGCACGTGCGCGAGCCGGTCCACGCGGGCGTGCAGCTCCCCGTACGTCCACACCGTGCCGTCCGCGCCGCGGAAGGCGGGCCGGTCGGGGCCCAGCCGGGCGATGGTGGCGTCGAGCAGCTCCACACCGCAGTTGAGGCGGTCGGGGTAGGCCAGCCCGGGGAGTTCGAAGAGGAGCCGCGGCCAGGCGTGCGCGGGCGGCAGGTGGTCGCGCGCGAAGGTGTCCCGGTGAGCTGAAGGCTTGAGATCCAAGGCGGGTTCGCCCCCTTGCGACGGCCCGCGCCCCGGGTGGGGGCCGGACCCTGCGTATGGACTGTGGACCGAAGTGGCGGAGCCGGGCCGTGCGAACGCAGCACGAGCGTATCGTCATGGTGACGGGAGTCAACAGGACGCGATAGAGGCTGGGGCATACGGATGACCCGATTCACGGGATTCGCGCTCGGGGCGGACCAGGAGGAGTGGTGCGCGCGGCTGCGCGCACTGGCGGCGGAGCGGCTGCGGCCGCTCGCGGAGAAGGGGGAGCCGGGCCGGGTCAACCGGCCGCTGCTGGCCGCACTGGGCGAAGAGGGGCTGCTGGACCGGGTGTTCACCTCGGGCGCGCTGGAGCTGTGCCTGCTGCGCGAATCCCTCGCCTACGGCTGCACCGAGGCGGAGACGGCCCTCGCCCTCCAGGGGCTGGGCGCCTACCCGGTGCTGCGCTCGGGCAGCGAAGCCCAGCGCGAGCGCTGGCTGCCCGGGGTGCGGGCCGGGCGCACGGTGGCGGCCTTCGCGCTGAGCGAGCCGGGGGCCGGATCGGACGCGGCGGCGCTGGCCCTCGAAGCGGTGCCGGAGGGCGGGAGCGGGGGCAGCAGCCGGGGCGGCGCCCGCGGCTGGCGGCTCAGCGGGGAGAAGTGCTGGATCTCCAACGCCCCCGAGGCCGATTTCTACACCGTCTTCGCCCGCACCGGCGAGGGCCCGGGCGCCAGGGGGGTCAGCGCCTTCCTGGTCCCCGCCGACCGGCCGGGGCTCTCCGGGGAGCCCCTCGACATGCTCTCCCCGCACCCGATCGGCGCGCTCGCCTTCGACGGGGTCCCGGTGGGCCCCGCCGACCTGCTGGGGGAGCCGGGCCGGGGCTTCAGGGTGGCCATGGACACCCTGAACCTCTTCCGGCCCAGCGTCGGCGCCTTCGCGGTCGGGATGGCCCGGGCCGCCCTGGACCTCACGGTGGCGCACACGGCGGCCCGTACCGCCTTCGGCGGGGTGCTGGGCGACCTCCAGGCCGTGGCGCACCGGGTCGCCGAGATGGCCACCCGGACCGAGGCGGCCCGGCTCCTCGTGTACGCGGCGGCGGAGGCCTACGACGCGGACGCGGGCTCCCCGCAGGTGCCGCGGCGGGCGGCCATGGCGAAGCTGCTGGCCACCGAGACGGCCCAGTACGTCGTCGACCACGCGGTGCAGCTGCACGGGGCGGCCGCCCTGCGCCGGGGCCACCTGCTGGAACACCTGTACCGGGAGGTGCGGGCGCCGAGGATCTACGAGGGGGCGAGCGAGGTGCAGCGCACGATCATCGCCAAGGAGCTCTACCGGGAGGCGCGAGTGGCGCGGGAGGCGCAGGAGGCACCGGAGATGCAGGAGGCGCGGGAGATGCAGGAGGTGGCGGAGGCGTGAGCGGCCTGGAGCGGATCAACCCGGAGGAGCTGTCCCCGGCGACGGGCTTCTCGCACGCCGTCGTCGCGAGCGGGGGCCGGCTGGTGTTCCTGGCCGGGCAGACGGCGCTGGACGGCGCGGGCAAGGTGGTCGGAACGACGCTGCCGCAGCAGTTCGAGCGGGCGCTGGCCAATCTGCTGGCCGCGCTGGCGGGAGCGGGCGGCTCGCCGGCCGACCTGGCGCGGGTCACCGTCTACGCCGTGGACGTGCCGGGCTACCGGGACTGCGCCCCCGAACTGGGCCGGATCTGGCGGAGGTTGGCGGGTCGCGAGTATCCGGCGATGGCGGTCGTGGGCGTGGTCCGGCTGTGGGACGAGGAGGCGCTCGTCGAGCTGGACGGGCTGGCGGTGCTCCCGTAGGAGCAGCCTCCCGCAGGCCTTTCCGCTGGTGAGCGCGGGTGCTTTTGACAGTGGGCAGGGGAGGGGGGAGGGTTGAAATGCCTCATGGACGGAGTTATCCGGAGTAATCCCCTCTTCATTCTCGGAGGTGCATGACTATGCGCCGTGGGTTCATTGCGGCAGCCGTGGCAGGGGCCGCCGGGATCACGCTCGGCCTGATGCCGGTCGGCAGTGCCTTCGCCTCGGGCCTTCCGCAGACGTACCGGTGTTCCGACTGGCGCGGCAGCGACTGGCGCGGGGACGACTGGTGGCGCTACTGCTGCGACACCTCGCGGGCAGACCGCCCCAGTTGGTGCTGGGACAACAACAACTGGGACAACAACAGTTGGAACAGCAACTGGAACAACGACAACTGGAACCACGACAGTTGGAACGACAACGACAGCTGGAACCGGGACCACTGGAACCACGACAACGGGAACTGGAACGACAACGGCAACTGGAACCGCGACAACGGGAACTGGAACGACAACGGCAACTGGAACCGCGACAACGGCAACTGGAACGACGGCGGCCGGAACGACGGCGGCTACCGGGGCGGGAACAACTGGAACGACTGACTGACCGCCCGGGTCCCGCCGGCAATGCCGGGACCCGGGCGCGCGCGGCGAACTAGCGGCCGCCCTCCAGCAGGTTCCCCATCCATTCCTCGATGCCGGCCACCGTGCGCGGCAGGGCGCCCGACATCAGCCGGGCGCCCTCGGCCGTGATCACCAGGTCGTCCTCGATGCGGACGCCGATGCCGCGCAGCTCCGGCGGGAGGGTCTCGTCGTCGGGCTGGAGGTAGAGCCCCGGTTCCACGGTGAGGACCTGGCCCTCCTCCAGGACCCCGTCCAGGTAGGTGTCCGCGCGCGCCTGCGCGCAGTCGTGCACGTCGAGCCCGAGCATGTGCCCGCTGCTGCACAGGGTGTAGCGCCGGTGCAGGTCGCCCCCGGCGTGCTTGAGGACCCCCCACTCCGCGAGCCCCTCCGCGATCACCCGCATCCCGGCCCGGTGGAAGTCGCGGAAGCTCGCGCCCGGCCGCAGCGCCGCCATGCCCGCGTCCTGCGCCGCGAGGACCAGCTCGTACACCTGCCGCTGGACGGGGGAGAACCGCCCCGACAGGGGGAGGGTGCGGGTGATGTCCGCCGTGTAGAGGCCGTCGGTCTCCACGCCCGCGTCCATCAGGAGCAGGTCGCTCGCGTCCAGCCGGCCGTCGTTGCGGATCCAGTGGAGCACGCAGGCGTGCGCGCCCGACGCGGCGATCGTCTCGTAGCCGGTGCCGTTGCCCTCGGCCCGGGCACGCCGGTTGAAGACCCCCTCGATCCACCGCTCCCCGCGCGGGTGGGCCAGCGCGTACGGGAGTTCCCGTACGACGTCCTCGAACCCGGCGGTGGTGTGGTCGACGGCGAGCTGCAGCTCGGCCACCTCCCAGGCGTCCTTGACCAGGCGCAGTTCCGAGAGGGCGGTGGCGAGCTCCGGGTCGGCGGCGGCGTTGCGCCCCGACGGGGAGCCCAGCGCGTCCAGGTGGGCGCAGCGGATGCCGGAGAGCCGCTCCGCCTCCGCGAGGTCGGGGCGGCGGCCGACCCAGAACTCCCCGTAGCGGCGGTCGCGGTAGAACTCCTCGTTGCCGCCGGTGCGCGGTGAGCGCGGGCGCAGGTAGAGGACGGCCTCGTGCCCGTGCGGGCCGGCCGGCTCCAGGACCAGGACGTGGCCGACCTGGTCCTCGCCGGTGAGCCCGGTCAGCCAGGCGTAGGCGCTGTGCGGGCGGAAGCGGTAGTCGCAGTCGTGGCTGCGGACCTTCAGCTCGCCCGCGGGGATGATCAGGCGTTCCCCGGGGAAGCGGGCCGAGAGGCGTGCGCGGCGGGCGGGGGTGACGGCGTACGCGGGCACGCGGGTGGAGTCCGGGAGGGGGGAGGTCGCCCAGTCCGACGCCATGAAGCGGGACAACTCGGCTGATACGGGCAGGTCGTGGCTGCCGATGTTGAGCCCGGCGGTGGGGCGGGAGGGGGTGTCGGTCACAGGGGCTCCCTCAAGAAGATGCGAACTGGTGGGTGCACAAGGGTTGTCAGTGCAATTTCACATTACTATGTTACAGCTCACACCGCGCTGTGCTAGTCGCCGTTAATCCCCGTCAAACGCCGCGCGAAGCAGGGCAGTTCCGCATCCCTTCCCCCACTCCCCTCGTAGCCAGGAGTCCTTGGTGCCCCAGCTCAGAGTCGTGCGCACGTCTCTCCTCTCCGCCGCCGTCACGGTCGCGCTCCTCGCCACGGCCGGCCAGGCCACGACCCAGGCCGCCGGCACCCCGGCCGCGGGGACCGGCGCCGCCGGAGTCCCGGGTGCCGCCGTACCCGGCACCTTCACCGGAGGCGCCCCGGGCGCCGAGGCCGGTGAGAACCCGTTCGACGAGGTCGAGCACCTCGCCGACGCGCAGCAGGCCGCCCCCGCGCCCGCCCCGGCCCCCGGGGGCCCGACCCCGGACGGCCGGGCCCCCGACGGGCAGGCCGTCGCCGAGGGCAAGGTACCCGGCGCCGCCACCGCGCCCGCCGCCGTGACCGCGACGAAGAGCGGTCGGCTCGCCGCCGCGGCCCAGGGCACCGCCGCGGGAGTCCCCTGCACCCTCGACGGGATCACCGGGCTCACCCCGGAGCAGTTCGCCGACTTCCTCGCGGACCCGGCCGTCACCGCCGCCAAGGGCGGCTGCCTCTCGGGCCTCATCTGGACCTGGGACGCCCGGCTCGCCCCGGTCATGTCGGACGCCCACGTGCAGGCCGTCTCCCGCCGGATATCCGCCCTGGCCGCCTCCCACGACGGCCTGAACTCCTCCCACCTGGAGGAGATGTTCACCTACCTGCACGCCGTGGCCTACCACGACCACTCCCGCGCCGAGATCGACGTCACCGACGCCCCGACCGTCGACGCCATGCGCCAGGCCATCGCCGCCTTCGCGGGCGCCGCCCGCACCTTCGATGCCACGGCCTCCAACGCCCGCACCCTGCGCGAGGCCCTCTACGCCGGCAGCGCCCCCGGCCTGCGCCACCACCAGCTCGGCCTGATCAAGAACGTGCTGGCCGCCCTGGACCCTTCGCACACCGCGACGCACCTGGACACCGCCTGGGCGGGCGCGGCCCTCGCCGCCCTCTCCGTGAACTACCTCGGCATCTACAACAACGACACCGCGTTCCACGCGGCGGCCGCCGCCGACGCCCCGTACCGCACCACCTTCAGGAACTTCGCGACGTACGCCCATCTCAAGGGCACCGCGAACGCCTGGGTGGCGCGCGACGCCATCGCCGAGTTCGGCCGCTTCGGGCAGATCGCGGGCCTGAAGGACGGGATCGCCGCCGACCTCGGCGCGCTCCTGGGGCCTGCCCGGGCCGCCTTCGGCGACGGCAGCGAGCCGTGGGCCAAGGCCGTCTCCTGGCTCAACTTCTACCAGGCGTGCAAGCCGTACGGGGTGTGCAAGGAGGACATCGAGCGCGAGCTCTTCCCGAACACCTTCACCTACGACAACGGCGCCATCAAGGTCCGCACCGCCCTCGACCGGGCCACCGTCGACCAGCTCTACTACGCGAGCAAGCAGGTCAAGACCCAGTACCACCGGGTCGTGGGCTCCGACCAGCCGCTCGCCGGGGACCCGAATGCCAGCCTGAACATCGTGCTCTACGCCTCCCGCGCGGACTACGTGAACTACCACCCGCTCCTCACGGGCTACGGCACCAACAACGGCGGCATCTACATCGAGAACGGCGCCACCTTCTACACCTACCAGCGCCGCGTCCCGCAGGACTCCCAGCTCACCCTGGAAGAGCTCTTCCGCCACGAGTACGTCCACTACCTCAACGGCCGCTTCGCCGTCCCCGGCTCCTTCGGCCAGGGCGCCTGGTACCAGGGCGACCGTACGACCTCCATGGACGAGGGCACCGCCGAGTTCTTCGACGGCGCGACCCGCGACAACGGCATCGCCGTCCGCAAGTCCCTGATCAAGAGCATCATCAACGACACGGCCGGCGGCGGCCCGCGCATGACGGTGAACCAGCTCCTGAACGCCACGTACGCCAACGACGGCTTCCGCTTCTACGGCTACTCGGGCGCCTTCTTCGAGTTCCTGTGGACCGAGCGGCCCTCGGAGCTGCGGGCGATGTACGGGTACCTCCGGGCCGACGACCCGGCGGGCTTCGACGCCTGGCGCACCCGGATGGGGCGGGACGCCGGCATCCAGAGCGGCTACGACCGGTTCCTGGACGCCCAGATCGCCAAGGTCGACCAGCTGTACGTGCCGAACACCACCTTCACCCCGAACGCGCAGCTGCGCGACGCGGTGCTCGCGGACGTGAAGTCCAGCTTCGCGACGGCCACGTACAGCACGCCGGACTGCGTGGAGAACGGCGAGCCGGGCAAGCGACGGTTCACCTGTACCGGCAGGATCACGGCGAACCTGAAGGACTGGCGCAGCGAGGACCAGAACTTCAAGGACATGTCCGAGACGGTCGACTACTTCATCCTCGACCGGGCGGGTGCGGCCTCGAACAACCTTGCCGACATGAACTGCTCGTTCGGGGCGCTGGACGTCTGGACCAATCATGTGGCGGGTACGTCGAGTTACAGCTGTGAGGGGCCGCTGCGCGACTGATCAGGGAAGGTTCCGGTTCTGCCCTGTTCCCTCTCAGAGATATGTGACATATTACTGCCGTGCTCAGACAATCTCCGGACCTCGTGATCATCGGCGCCGGCGTCGTAGGAGCCGCGTGCGCGTACTACGCGGCGCGCGCCGGACTCCGCGTGGCCGTCGTCGACCGCGGCCCGGTCGCCGGCGGGACGACCGGCGCCGGCGAAGGCAACCTGCTCGTCTCCGACAAGGAGGCGGGACCCGAGCTGGACCTCGCGCTGCTGTCGGCGAGGCTCTGGCGGGAGCTCGCGCTCGAACTCCCCGCGGAGATCGAGTACGAGGCCAAGGGCGGCCTGGTCGTCGCCGCGAGCGAGACCACCGTGAAGGCTCTACGGGGCTTCGCGGACGGCCAGCGCGCGGCCGGGGTCGACGCGGTCGAGGTGGGCCCGGGCGAGCTGCGCGAACTGGAGCCCCACCTCGCGCCGGACCTGGCGGGCGGCTTCCACTACCCGCAGGACGCCCAGGTCCAGCCGGCCCAGGCGGCGGCGCGGCTGCTGGCGGGGGCGCGGGGTGTGGAGGTGTACCTGGGGGAGGAGGTCACGGAGCTGCTCCGGGGCCCGGCGGGGGAGCTCCGCGGGGTCCGGACGCCGCGGCGGGACCTCCTTGCCCCGGCGGTGGTCAACGCGGCCGGGACCTGGGGCGGGGCGGTGGCGGCGCTGGCCGGGGTCGGCCTGCCCGTGCTGCCCCGGCGGGGGTTCGTCCTGGTGACGGAGCCGCTGCCGAGGGTGGTGCGGCACAAGGTCTACGCCGCGGACTACATCGCGGACGTCGCGAGCGGGTCGGCGGCGCTGCAGTCCTCGGCGGTGGTCGAGGGAACTCCGGCGGGGCCGGTCCTGATCGGCGCCACCCGGGAGCGGGTCGGCTTCGACCGGTCGCTGTCGACGGAGGCGCTGCGGAGGCTGGCGGGGCAGGCGGCGGCGCTCTTTCCGGTGCTGGCGGGTGTGCGGGTGCTGCGGACCTATCACGGCTTCCGGCCGTACCTGCCGGACCACCTGCCGGCGATCGGTCCGGACCCCCGGGTCCCGGGCCTGTTCCACGCGTGTGGGCACGAGGGGGCGGGCATCGGGCTGGCTCCCGGGACGGGGGTGCTGATCGCGGCGGCGCTGACCTCGGCCGAGCCCGCGCTGGACCCTGCTCCCTTCGACCCGGGCCGCTTTGCGGAGGCGCCGGGATGAGGGTCCTCGTGCGGCGCCGTTGCCGGGGACCGGTCCCCGCAGGGCGGGGCAGTCGTGGTGCGGATCGCGCGCCGTGTCAGAGGAGAGGATGGAAGCGATGAGCGAAGCGAAGAGGGGCCGGCGGAGGTCGCCCCGCGACCTGGTGGGCGGAACCCCCGCCGAGACGTGGAGCCTCCGCTTCGACGACCGCGAGCTCCCGGCCCAGTCGGGCCAGACCATCGCCGCCGTCCTCTGGTCCGCCGGCATCCTCGCCTGGCGCACCACCCGCGAAACCGCCTCCCCCCGCGGAGCGTTCTGCGGGATCGGCAGCTGCTACGACTGCCTCATCACCGTCAACGGCCGCCCGAACCAGCGCGCGTGCCTCGTCCCCGCCCGCCCGGGCGACCACGTCACCACCCAGGAAGGGACCGGCCGTGACGACCTCGCCGTCTGACTCCCCGTCCGTCACGGACCTCGCCGTCGTCGGCGCCGGCCCCGCCGGTCTCGCCGCCGCGGTCGCGGCCGCCGGGCTGGGGCTGCGCGTCGTCCTGCTCGACGCGGGGGAGCGCCCCGGCGGGCAGTACTTCCGCCACCCCGCGCCCGGACTCGGCGCGGCCCGGCCCGAGGCCCTGCACCACGGGTGGTCCGCCTTCGCCTCGCGCGAAGCCGCCCTGCGCGGTCATGTGGCGGCCGGCCGGATCACGTACCTGCCGTATCACCACGTCTGGACGGTGACCCCCGGCTGGACCCTGCACGCCGTCGCCGGTCCCGAAGAGGCCGCCGCCACGGTCCGGGCGCGGGCCGTGCTGCTGGCCACCGGTGCCTACGAGCGCCAGCTGCCCTTCCCCGGCTGGACCCTGCCCGGGGTCGTGGGGGCCGGCGGGGCGCAGGCCATGCTCAAGGGCGGGCTGGTGCTTCCGGGCAGCCGGGTGGTGGTGGCGGGGAGCGGGCCGCTGCTGCTCGCGGTGGCCGGCTCGCTCGCCGCCGCCGGAGCCCGGGTGCCCGCCGTCGTGGAGGCCGCCGCGTACACCGGCTACGCCGCGCACGTGCCGGCCCTGCTCCGCAACCCCGGCAAGCTCGCCGAAGGCGCCACGTACGGCGGGGCGCTGGTCCGCCACGGGGTGCGGCTCCTCGCGCGGCACGCCGTCACCGAGGCGCACGGGACGGACCGGGTCGAGGCCGTCACCGTGGCGCGGCTCGACCGGGAGTGGCGCCCGCTGCCCGGTACCGCCCGCCGGATCCCCTGCGACGCCGTGGCCGTGGGCCACGGGCTCGTGCCGCAGCTGGAGCTGGCCACGGGTCTGGGCTGCGCCACCCGCCCGAGCCCGGACGGCACCGTCGCCCTGGAGCTGGACGCCGGGCAGCGCACCTCGGTGCCCGGGGTCTGGTCCGCCGGGGAGACCGGCGGCATCGGCGGCGCCCAGCTGGCCCTGGTGGAAGGGGAGATCGCCGCCCACTCCGTCGCGGGCCGAGCCGTCCCGGCGCGCCTGGCCCGTACCCGTACGAGGCTGCGCGCCTTCGCCGCCGCGATGGCGGGCGCGCACCGCCCGGGCCCCGGCTGGACCGGCTGGCTGCGCGAGGACACGGACGTGTGCCGCTGCGAGGAGGTGCCGGCGGGCCGGATCCGGGAGGCCGTCGAAGACCTGGGGGCACGGGACGCCCGTACGGTCAAACTCCTCACCCGGGCCGGGATGGGCTGGTGCCAGGGCCGGATGTGCGGTCCGGCCGTGGCCGCCCTCGCCGGGGGCGAACCGGCCGCCGACCGCAGGCCGCTGTCCTGTCCGGTGCCTCTGGGGCACCTGGCCGGACTTCCCGCCGAACCCGAACTTCCCTGACGGGACCGCCGACAGGGCGGCCGCACCTCTTGTGGCCACGTCACACCCACTAGTAAAATGTCACACATCACTCTAGGGAGCATCCTCATGACTGACGCGCACACCCCCGCGCCCACCGGTACGGACACCCGCACCCGCCCCTGGCACGGCATCATGGTCGCCACCACCCTGCCCCTGCGGGAAGACCTGAGCGTCGACCACGACGCCTACGCCGAACACGTGGCCTGGCTGATCGCCAACGGCTGCGACGGTGTCGTCCCCAACGGCTCCCTCGGCGAGTACCAGACCCTCACCGACGAGGAGCGCGCCCAAGTCGTCCGCACCGCCGTCGAGGCCGCCGGCGACGGCGCCCGCGTGATGCCCGGAGTCGCCGCCTACGGCAGCGCCGAATCCCGCCGCTGGGCCGAGCAGGCCGCCGAGGCCGGCTGCGGTTCCGTGCTCCTGCTGCCGCCGAACGCCTTCCGGGCCGACGCGGACGCCGTGCGCGCCCACTACGCCGAGGTCGCCCGCGCCGGCGTGCCCGTGGTCGCGTACAACAACCCCATCGACACCAAGGTCGACCTCGTCCCGTCCCTGCTGGCCCGGCTGCACGCCGACGGCTCCATCGTCGCCGTCAAGGAGTTCAGCGGGGACGTCCGGCGCGCCTACGAGATCGCCGAACTCGCCCCGGGCCTGGACCTGCTGATCGGCGCCGACGACGTGCTGCTCGAACTGGCCCTGGCCGGCGCCGTCGGCTGGATCGCGGGCTACCCCAACGCGCTCCCGCAGGCCTGTGCCACCCTCTACCGCGCCGCCGTCGCGGGAGACCTCGACACCGCCCTGCCGCTCTACAAGTCCCTGCACTCCCTGCTGCGCTGGGACTCCAAGACCGAGTTCGTCCAGGCCATCAAGCTCTCCATGGACCTGGCCGGCCGGCCCGGCGGCCCCACCCGCCCGCCCCGCTTCCCGCTCACCGGCGAGATCGAGGCCGGCGTCCGCGCCGCCACCGAGAAGGCCCTCGCCGAGGGCCTCAACTAAGTTATTACGAGGGGGACTTGATGCGCACCCGAAACATCTACCACGCGGTGGACTCGCACACCGAAGGCATGCCCACCCGGGTGATCACCGGGGGCGTCGGGGTCATCCCCGGTGCCACCATGGCCGAGAAGCGGCTCCACTTCATCGAGCACCTGGACCACATCCGGACCCTGCTCATGTACGAGCCGCGCGGCCACTCCGCGATGAGCGGCGCCATCCTGCAGCCCCCGACCCGCCCCGACGCCGACTTCGGCGTCCTCTACATCGAGGTGTCGGGCCTGCTCCCCATGTGCGGGCACGGCACCATCGGGGTCGCGACCGTCCTGGTCGAGACGGGCATGGTGCCCGTCGTCGAGCCGGTCACCACCGTCCGGCTCGACACCCCGGCCGGACTGGTCAGCGTCGACGTCCGGGTCGAGGACGGGGCGGCCACCGCCGTCACCTTCACCAACGTCCCGGCCTTCAGCGTCGGCCTCGACCTCAAGGCCGAGGTCCCCGGATACGGCACGGTCACCTACGACCTCGCCTACGGCGGCAACTTCTACGCCTTCGTCGAACTCGACTCCCTCGGGCTCCCCTTCGACCGGGAGCGCGGGGACGACCTGCTCGCCGCCGGCCTGGCCGTCATGGAAGCGATCAACGCCTCCCCGGACCGGCCCGTCCACCCGGAGAACCCCTCCTTCGGCGGGGTCAAGCACGTCTACCTCGCCGCCCCCGGCTCCGACGCCCGCCGCTCCCGGCACGCGATGGCCATCCACCCCGGCTGGTTCGACCGCTCGCCCTGCGGTACGGGAACCAGCGCGCGCATGGCGCAGCTGCACGCCCGCGGACTCCTGCCCCTGGACACGGACTTCGTCAACGAGTCCTTCATCGGCACCGAGTTCACCGGCCGCCTCATCGGCGAGACCACGGTCGCCGGCCGCCCGGCCCTCGTACCCACCGTCACCGGCCGAGCCTGGATCACCGGCACCGCCCAGTACTTCCTCGACCCGTCCGACCCGTTCCCCGGAGGGTTCCTGCTTTGAATCCTCCCCGCCTCAAGGGGCGGGGATTTCTGGCTCACGTTGGCTGTGGACCGGCGGTCCGGCAGCTCTTGCACGATCGGCACCAGCCGGGTTGAGACCAGCCCGGACCAGCATGACGTGTGCGGAGTTCTTGTCCCTGGGGGACACGGCTCCGCACGCGGTGCAGGTGTAGGTACGTTCTGAGAGAGGTAGTGCGTGCTTGGTTCTCGCTCCGCACTGCGCGCAGTCCATGGTGGTGTGCGCGGGGTGGACAAGGTGCACGATGCGCCCGTGCTTGCGGGCCATCGCGATCAGGGCTGCCTTGGTCGCGCCGATCGCCGCGTCGGCGGCCTTGCGGGCCATGGTCGACTTGGCGAGGAAGCGCGGCCGGAAGTCCTCGACGGCGAGGGCGTCGTGGTCGCGGACCACGGCCTTGGCCCATTTGCGGCCGGTGTCCTGCCGCTGCCGGGCCACCTTCTTGTGGAGCTTCACTGCCAGCCTCTTCGCCGCCAGGTAGCCCCTCGAACCCGGTGTGCCCTTCGCTGGTTTCCGGCGGGCCATCATCCGCTGATAGCGGGCAAGCCCGGCGGCAGCCTTCCTGCCGTGCTCGGTGTGGGGGAGATCGTGAGCGTCACTGGTGGTGGTCGCCGTCTCCTTCACACCCCAGTCGATCCCGAGCACCGCACCCGTACTGGGGAGCGGCTCGCTTGTGGCGGGGACGACGAAGGACGCATACCAGTTCCCGAGGCTGTCGCGGAAGACCCGCACCGACGACGGGTCCGCCGGGAGAGCGCGGGACCACACCACCCTCAGACTGATGCCGCCCGCGAGATGCAGACGGCCGTCCTTGATCCGGAAACCGCGCCGGGTGTAGTTCAGGCTCGGATCGGCCGCGCGCTTCTTCTTGAACCGGGGCATTCCCGCCCGCTGCCGCATCGGCAACCCGGCCTTGATGTCCTTCAACGCCTTGGTACGCGACTTCCCGAAATCGCGTACCAGCTGCTGCTGCGGAACACTGCTGCCGCCGCCCAGCCAGGTGTTGTGGCGGCGGGCTTCGGTCAGCATCCTGTCCAGCTGCGCCGGCCCGCACGTGTCGCCTTCGGTGCGGGCCTTCCGAGACCGGGCGCAGCACTCGTTCCAGATCCATCGGCACCGCGTCCACTCGCCTTCCAAGGCCGTCCGGGCGGTGGACGACGTGCGAAGCCGGTAGGTGAACCGGGCATACCCGGTCACTTCCGTCTCCCGCTCCTGAGGTGCCGTCACACGATCAATCTAGTCCGGCCCACTGACAGAGCCAGAAAGCACAGGTCACAACAGATGCGAAGAAGACTCGGGCGCTTTGCGCCCATGGCAGCGGGCCCTGTTCCTTCCCTGGCTGCAGCCCGGGGCATCTTGGGAGAGACTCTGTGACCGTCGTACGCACCGTGGACTACCACACCGCCGGCGAGCCCTTCCGCATCGTCGACCTCACCTCTGGGGGTGCGCCCCCCGTGCCCGGGGACACCGTCGCCGAGCGCTGCGCCACCGCGATCGGGCCGGGGGGATCGGGTACGGCCCCCCGCCGCGGCCCCCTCGACGACCTGCGGCGGCTCCTCGTGCAGGAGCCGCGCGGGCACGCCGGGATGTACGGGGGCTTCGTGGTCCCGCCCGATGACGACGGGGCCCACTTCGGGGTGCTGTTCTGGCACAAGGACGGCTACTCCACCGCCTGCGGCCACGGCACCATGGCGCTGGGTGCCTGGGCCGTGGACACCGGCCGGGTCGCCGCCCCGGACGACGGGGACGTCCAGGTACGGATCGACGTGCCCTCGGGGCGGGTCGCCGCGACCGTGCACCGCTCGGCGGGCCGCACCACCGGGGTCACCTTCCGCAACGTCCCGGCCCGCGCCAGTGCCCGCAAGGTGCCCGTCGCCACCACCCTCGGCATGGCCGAGGTGGACATCGCGCACGGCGGGGCCTGCTACGCCTCCCTGTCCGCCCGGGACCTCGGCCTCGAGGTGACCCCGGCCGCGCTGCCCGAGCTCGTGCGGGTGGGCAAGGAGGTCCGGGCCGCCCTCGCCACCCACCCCGGGACCTGGCACCCGGAGGGGCCGCTGCTCTCCGGGGTGTACGGGGTGACCCTGTACGAGGAGCTCCCCGACACCCCCTTCGGGCCGCACCAGCGCAACGTCACCGTCTTCGCCGACGGGCAGATCGACCGCTCGCCCTGCGGCTCCGGCACCTCGGCGCGGCTCGCGCTGCTGGCCGAGGACGGGCGGCTGGGGGAGGGGGACGACCTGCTGCACGAGTCGGTCGTCGGCACGGTCTTCACGGGCCGGGTCGCCGAGCGGGTGGCCGACGGCGTGGTCACCGAGGTCACCGGTACGGCGTACCGCACCGGTGAACACCTCTTCAGCATCGACCCGCAGGACGCGCTCGGCAGCGGGTTCCAGCTGTGATCCCCCAGCTGTCCGCCGCCGAGATGGCCGGGCTCCTCACCCCGGCGGCCGCCGCGGACGCGCTGGCCGGCGCGCTGCGGGACGGGCTGGACCCGGAGTCCTGCCCGCCGCGCAGCGCCCTGCCCGTGCCCGGCGGCGGGGAGCTGCTGCTGATGCCGGCCGCCACCGGGGCCTACGCGGGCGTGAAGATCGCCGGGGTGGCCCCGGGGAACCCGGCGCTCGGGCTGCCCCGGATCACCGGGTCCTACCTCCTCCTGGACGGTCCCACCCTGCGCCCGGTGGCGCTGCTCGACGGGGCGGCGCTGACCACCCTGCGCACCCCGGCGGTCTCGGCGCTGGCGCTGCGCCACCTGGCCCCGGCGGGGCGGCCGCTGCGGCTGCTGCTCTTCGGGTCGGGGCCGCAGGCGTACGGGCACCTCGAAGCGGTGCACGCGATGCGGCAGCTGGCGGAGGTGGTGGTCGTGGCCCGTGCGGGGTCCGCGGCCGGCGCCGAGGGCGCGGAGAAGCTGGCGGCGCACGCGCGCGGCCTGGGTGCCCCGGCCCGGCCGGGGGCGGCGGCGGAGGTGGCCGACGCCGACCTGGTGATCTGCTGCACCACCTCCCGCGAGCCCCTCTTCGACGGGCGGCTGATCGCGCCGGGTGCCACCGTGGTCGCGGTCGGCTCGCACGAGCCGGACGCCCGCGAGGTGGACACGGCGCTGGTCCGGCGGGCGGCCGTGTACGTGGAGTCGCGTGCGGCGGCTCTGCGGGAGGCGGGGGACCTGCTGGTGCCGGAAGCCGAAGGGGCCATCGGCGCCGGTCACATCAGCGGGACCCTCGCCGACCTGGTCGCGGGCCGGATGCCGGGTGCGGGTGCGGCGAGTTGTCCACAGCTCTTCAAGAGTGTGGGCATGGCCTGGGAAGATCTCGCTGTGGCGGTCGCCCTGTTCGAGGCCGCCGGGAGCGGTGTCCGCTGAGGAGCAAGCGCAACGTGACATTGTACGCTGTTCCTCCGCACGCCGGTGGTGTGAGCGGTCTCGGAGGATATGCAATGGGTGACCTGAAGCAGCACAGTCTCATCAAGGCTCAGGAACGGCTCCGCGACCAGGTCGGTCACGCTCTGCGGGCAGCCCTGATAGCGGGTGAACTGCGCCCCGGGAGCGTCTACTCCGCCCCCGGCCTCGCGGCCGAGCTCGGCGTCTCGGCCACCCCGGTGCGCGAGGCCATGCTCGACCTGGCCCGCGAGGGGCTGGTGGAACCGGTCCGCAACAAGGGCTTCCGCATCACGGAGGTCAGCGAGCGCGATCTGGACCAGTACACCGAGCTGCGCACGATGATCGAGGTCCCGACCATCGGGAAGATCACCAAGATCGCCACGCCCGAGGCCCTGGAGGCCCTGCGCCCCATCGCGCAGGAGATCGTCACCAGCGCGCGCGAGCACAACCTCATCGGCTACCTGGAGGCCGACCGGCGCTTCCACCTCACCCTCCTCGGCCTCTCGGGCAACGACCGCCTGGTGGAAACCGTCGGCGACCTGCGCAAGCGCTCCCGGCTGTACGGCCTGACGGGCCTGGACGAGGCCGGCAAGCTGGTCTCCTCCGCCGAGGAGCACCTCGAGCTCCTGGACCTGATGCTCAGCGGCGACGCGGAGGCGGCCGAAGCCTGCATGGCCCGCCACCTGGGTCACGTCCGCTCCCTCTGGGCCCAGGGCCGGGACGAGCCGGTGGGCCGCACCAAGGGCCGCCTGGGCGCGGGCATATAGCTCGGAGCCCGGGGCGCCCGGCCCCGGCCCCGGCCCCGGCCCCGGCCCGGGGCGGCCCGGCTCATCCCTGCGAGGCCGCATCCGCCTCGACGTGGACGATGTCGCAGCGGTAGCCGTGGCTCTCGAACAGGGCCCGGTAGTGCGCCGCCGCGGCCCCGCCCAGGACGCCGTGGTCGACCACGACCGGTTCCCGGTCCGCCAGGAGCTCCTCCAGCTCGCACCACAACTCCCGCTGCACCTCGGCCCGCAGCCGGTCGTGCTCGTCCGCGCCCTGCTCGACCGGCTCGCGCCCGAGCCGGTCGCGGACGTCCTCGTCGAGGGACAGCCGGAGGTAGCCCCGCCGTGCGAGGTCCCGCGCGCGGGCGTCCCTCCCCGGCGCGGACGGTCCGCACAGCAGTACGGCGCGCCCTCGCTCGGCGGCCTCGTCACGGGCGGCCAGGTCGAGCACCGCGCGCATCGCCTCCACCGGCAGCGCGGGCGAGGCGGCGGCCGTCGCCGCGACGGACTCCACGGAGTCGGCCAGCAGGCGCGCCAGTGTGCCGGGCGACAGCCGGGGGTCCGAGGCGACCGCCCGCCGCACGGTGCGGTCCTCGTCCGCCGCCAGCCGGTCGAGCAGGACCGCGGTCAACTCCGGCTCACGCAGGGCCAGTACGCGCATGCGCGCCTCCGGGTCGCCGGCGAACCGCCTGAGCGTTTCGGGTGGGAACGCGAAGTGGTCCGCGGGCCGGTCCCGGAACTTCGACGGGCCGTGGCGCCGCTCGATGTCCTCGGCGATCGCGAGGTCCACATCGAGGAGCCGCCTCAGGGCGATCATGCGGACCGCCTGGTCCTCGTCGGCGAGCATCGGCCTCAGCGCCGCGGCCGGCAGCCGCCCGCTGCGGGCCGCCGCGCGGCGCAGGCCCGCGTACGGGGAACTTGCGTAGGGCAAGGGGTCGGCTTCCACCCACGGGTAGGACTCCATGTCCAGGGAGGCGAGGGCGAACTCGCAGAACACGTCCTCCTCCTCCGCCGTCTCCCACTCCTCCTCGGCCCGGCGGGCTCCCTCGGTCAGCCACGCGTGGATCTCCGCCCGGAGCTCCGGCGGGGTGTCCGAGCGTGCGAAGAGCTTGCCCCGTACGCCGGGCCCGGGATCCCGGGCGAGCAGGTCCCGTACCGCCGCCGGCAGGTCCGGATGGGCGGCGGCCTCGGCCCGTACCTCCTCGTCGGGATCGGCCGCCAGGGCGGCCGCGGTGTCCGCGTCCAGGTCGAGGAAGCGCACGACGGCCCTGCGCGTGGCCGGATCGGCCAGCAGGGCGGCGTGCAGGTCCCGGGGCGGCCGGTACCTGCAGGCGGCCGCCCGCACCTGGGGGTCGGGGTCGGTGAGCAGGGACCGCAGGGCCTCCCCGGACAGCTCCGCCCCGTCCCTGGCGAGTGCCCGCCGCACCCGGGCGTCCGGGTCTCCCGCCAGCGCGGTGAGTACGTCGGCCGAAAGATCGGCGCGACCCGCGAGGGCGATCCGTACGTCCGCCTCGGCGTCGGCGGCGAACAGGGCCTGCCGCCCGGCGCCGGCGCCCTCCGCCTTGGCGCGCGCGGCCCGCACCCGCGGGTCCGGATCGGCCGCGAGCCGGTCGGCGAACACCGGGGGCAGGGATGCGGCGTGCGCGAGTGCCTCGGCCTCGCCGCGCGCCAGGAGCGCTTCGCACAAGCCGGCGCTCGGGGTGATCCCTTCCCGGCACGCCAGCCGGAGGGGTGCCCCGCCGTACGAGAGGAGCCGTAGAGCGAGCTCCTCCGGCAGGGCCGGGTTCAGGGCGAGTCCTTCCAGGACCGCGGGCAGGTGCGCGGGGCCGGGGAGGTGAGGGAGGCTGGGGGACTCGGATATCCCGGACATCTCGGATGCTTCGGTCGGCGACGGCTGGCGCATCGGATCCATGGCCGGAGCATAGGCGCCGCCACCGCCACCGCCGGGTCGGCCCGGCCAGGCCGGCCTCAACACCCACGCGCCCGGCCGGATTTGGACACGGCTGGATAACGGTGGATCCAACCTGGGTCCAAACCCTTGTCAGTACAATTTCACATTACTATGTTACCGGTCACATCATAGAGCGCGGCCCTTCACTGGAGTGACCCATGACCAAGCGCACCCAACTCGCCCTCGCCACCGCCCTGGTGGCCGCACTCGCACTCGGTACCTCGGGCTGCTCCGACCCCAAGAAGGGCTCCGCCGCAGGCGCCGGCGCCTCCAACCCCGCCTCCGCCAACGACGGGAAGATCCTCGGCGGCGCCCCCGTCAAGGGCGGCACCCTCACGGTCCTGTCCAACCAGGACTTCGCCCACCTCGACCCGGCCCGCAACTGGGTCATGCCGACGATGGACTTCGGCACCCGCCTCCTCTACCGCACCCTGGTCACCTTCAAGGCCGAGCCGGGCAAGGGCGGCAGCGAGCTCGTCCCCGACCTCGCCACCGACCTCGGAACCCCCTCCAACGGCGGCCGCACCTGGACCTTCACCCTGAAGGAGGGCGTGAAGTACGAGGACGGCTCGCCCATCAAGGCGCAGGACATCAAGTACAACGTCGAGCGCTCCATGGCCCCCGACCTCACCGGCGGCCCCGACTACGCGGCCCAGTACCTCGCCGGCGCCGAGAGCTACAAGGGCCCGCTCCAGGGCAAGCACCTCGACTCCGTCAAGACCCCCGACGAGCGCACGATCGTCTTCGAACTGAAGCGGCCCGTCGCCGAGTTCTCCGCGACCGCCACCCTCCCCACCTTCGCCCCGGTCCCCGAGTCCCAGGAGAAGGGCACGCAGTACGACGCCCGCCCGTTCTCCTCCGGCCCGTACAAGATCGAGTCGTACGACCGGGACAAGAAGCTCGTTCTGGTCCGCAACGAGCACTGGGACCCCAAGACGGACACCGTCCGCAAGGCCTACCCCGACAAGTTCGTGGTGGTGATGGGCCTCAAGGGCGGCCAGATCGACGACCGGATCATCGCCGGGGAGGGCGCCGACGCCTCCTCCGTCCAGTGGTCCGACATGCGGCCCGAGAGCGCCCCCAAGGTGCTGCCCAAGCCGGAGATCAAGTCGCGGCTGCTGGCCGAGTCCCAGGGCTGTACCGAGATGCTCCAGATGAACAACTCCCGCGCCCCCTTCGACGACCCGAAGGTCCGCGAGGCCCTGCAGTACGCCGTGGACAAGGAGGCCGTGGTCACCGCGGGCGGCGGCCCGGCGCTCAACGAGGTCGCCACCGCCTACCTGCCGCCGGCCCTCTCCGGCGGCAAGCAGGCCGACACCCTGAAGATCGCCCCGTCCGGCGACCCCGCCAAGGCCAAGGAACTCCTCAAGGCCGCGGGCAAGGAGACCCTGAAGGTCTCCCTGGCCGTCTCCACCGGGGACAAGGGCAAGGCGGAGGCCATCCAGCAGGGCCTGGCCCGCGCGGGCGTCGAGGTGGTCATCGACACCGTCGACCCGGGCGCCTACTACGACGTCATCGGCGACACCACCACCGCCCCCGACCTCGTCCTGTCCGGCTGGTGCCCCGACTACCCCTCCGGCTCCACCTTCCTCCCCTTCGTCTTCGACGGCCGCACCATCAAGGCCAAGGGCAACTCGGGCAACTACTCGCAGTTCAAGGACGAGGCGACGATCAAGCGCATCGACGAGATCAACGCCATGGCCGACGCCAAGGAGGCCAACCAGGCCTGGATCGACCTCGATGCCGAGATCATGAAGAAGTCCCCGGCCGTCCCCGTCCTGCTGGAGCGCAAGCCGCTGCTCGTCGGCACCAACATCGCCGGTGCCTTCGGCCACCCCGTCTGGGTCGGCCAGCTCGACTACGCCACCATCGGCCTCAAGGACCCGTCGAAGAGCCAGGGCTGAGGGAACAGGGAGCCCTGGACACCATGACCACCACCGCACCCGGCGCCGACGGCCGGGCGGCCCCGGCGCCGGCTCCGGCGTCGGCTCCGGACGGGACATCGGCCCCCGGCGCCGCCACCGTCCAGCCCGCGGCGGCGCCCGGCAGCAGCCCCTGGCAGCTCGCCCGGCGGGAACTCCGCCGCCGCCCCGCCGTCCGCATCAGCCTCTGCGTCGTCCTGCTCTTCGTCCTGATGGCCGTCACCGCCCCCTGGCTGGGCGCGCTGGGCGGCTGGTCCCCGGACGAGTTCGACAAGTCCGCCATCGACCCCTACCTGGGCGGCCAGCCGCTCGGCTCCTTCGGCGGGATCAGCCCCGAGCACTGGCTCGGCGTAGAACCCGTCACCGGCCGCGACCTGTTCTCCCGCGTCGTCCACGGCGCCCAGGTCTCGCTGCTCATCGCCTTCGCCGCCACCGCCATCGTGGTCGTGACGGGCACCGCCGCCGGAATCGCCGCCGGCTACTTCGGCGGGCGCACCGACACCGTCCTGTCCCGGCTGATGGACCTGACGATGTCCTTCCCGTCCCTCATCTTCATGATCGCGATGCTGTCGGTGGCCAAGGACGTCAACCGCATCGTCCTCATGACCGTCGTCATCGGCGTCTTCGGCTGGCCCGGCGTCGCCCGCGTCGTCCGCGGCCAGACCCTCTCGCTCAAACACCGCGAGTACGTGGACGCCGCCCGCGTGGGCGGGGCGAGCTCCTGGCGGATCCTGACCCGCGACATCCTCCCGGGGGTCTCCGGCCCGGTCATCGCCTACACCACCCTGCTCATCCCCGGCATGATCAGCACCGAGGCCGCGCTCAGCTACCTCGGCGTGGGCGTGCGCCCGCCCACCCCCTCCTGGGGCCAGATGATCGCCGAGTCCGTGGCCTTCTACGAGACCGACCCCATGTACTTCGTCATCCCGAGCCTCTTCCTCTTCCTCGCGGTCCTCGCCTTCACCCTGCTCGGCGACGCCCTGCGCGACATCCTCGACCCGAGGGGCGGCCGTACGTGATCCTCTACCTCGCGCGCCGGCTGCTCGCCCTCGCCGGCGTCCTCCTGGCCATCGCCGCCATCACCTTCCTCATCTTCTACGTGCTCCCCTCCGACCCGGCCGCGGCCGCCTGCGGCAAGACCTGCAGCGCCGAGCGGCTGGCCGACGTACGGGCCTACCTCGGCCTGGACCAGCCGCTGTGGCGGCAGTTCGCCGACTTCCTCACCGGGATCTTCACCGGACGCACCCTCGGCACCGGCCAGTACGCCGTCCAGTGCGACTTCCCCTGCCTGGGCTACTCCTACGAGAACTCCCTGCCCGTATGGGACCTGCTCATGGACCGGCTCCCGGTCTCCGCCTCCCTCGCCGTCGGCGCCGCCGCCCTCTGGCTCGTCCTCGGCCTCGGCGCGGGAGTCACCGCCGCCCTGCGCAAGGACACGGCCACCGACAAGGCCCTCATGGTCGGCGCGGTCGCCGCCGCCTCCCTGCCCGTGTACTTCACCTCCGTGATGCTCATCTACGGAGTCATCCGCATCGCCGGGCTCCTGCCCTACCCCGCCTACCAGGCCTTCACCGACAACCCCCTGGCCTGGGCGAGCAACCTGCTCCTGCCTTGGACCGCGCTGGCCCTGCTCTACGCCGCGATGTACGCCCGCCAGAGCCGCGGTTCGATGATCGAGGCGATGGCCGAGCCGCACATCCGCACCGCCCGCGCCAAGGGAATGCCCGAACGCACCGTCGTGGTCAAGCACGGACTGCGCTCCGGGATGACCCCGATCCTCACCATCTTCGGCATGGACCTCGGCGGCCTGCTCGCCGGCGCCGTCATCACCGAGTCCATCTTCGGACTCCCGGGCATCGGGCGGCTCTTCTACGGGGCCCTGGTCAGCTCCGACCAGCCCGTCGTGCTCGGAGTCACCCTGCTGGCCGCCTTCTTCATCGTCGTCGCGAACCTCGCGGTCGACCTCCTGTACGCCGTCATCGACCCGAGGGTGAGGTACTGATGGCTCCTCCCGAAGCCGCACCTCCCGCGGCCCCGCTGCTCCAAGTCCGGGACCTCCAAGTCACGTTCACCACCCCGCGCGGCACCGTGCGCGCCGTCGACTCGCTCGGCTTCACCGTCGAGGCCGGCCGCACGCTCGGCATCGTCGGCGAGTCCGGCTCGGGCAAGTCCGTCACCTCGCTGGCCGTCATGGGCCTGCACCGGGGCGCCGAGATCGGCGGCTCCATCGCCCTCGACGGGCAGGAGCTGACCACCAAGTCGGAGAAGGAGCTCTCGAAGCTGCGCGGCCGCAAGATGGCCATGATCTTCCAGGACCCGCTGTCCAGCCTGCACCCCTACTACACGGTCGGGGAGCAGATCGCCGAGCACTTCCGGGTCCACTTCCGGGCCGGCCGGGCCGCCGCGAAGCGGCGCGCCGTCGACATGCTCGGCGAGGTCGGAATCCCCGAACCCGCCCGCCGGGCGGGGGAGTACCCGCACCAGTTCTCCGGCGGCATGCGCCAGCGCGCGATGATCGCCATGGCGCTGGCCTGCGAACCCGACCTGCTCATCGCCGACGAGCCCACCACCGCCCTGGACGTCACCGTGCAGGCGCAGATCCTGGAGCTGATCGCCGGGCTCCAGCAGGAGCGCGGACTCGGCGTCGTCATGATCACCCACGATCTGGGAGTGGTCGCCCGCGTCGCCCACGAGGTGCTCGTCATGTACGGCGGCCGGGCCGCCGAACAGGCCCCGGTGGACGATCTGTTCGCCGATCCGGCGCACCCCTACACCCGGGGGCTCCTCGACTCCCTGCCCCGGCTGGACGACGCCGACGACGAGCCGCTGCGGGCCATCCCCGGCTCCCCGCCCTCCCTGCTCGCCCCGGCCCCGGGGTGCGCGTTCGCTCCGCGGTGCGGGGTGGCGGCCGCGAGCGGCGACGTGGAACGCGACCGCTGCGCCACGGTGCGGCCCGAGCTGAGGCCGTACGGCGACTCCGGCCGCAAGACGGCCTGCCACTTCGCCGGCGCCGTCCGGGAGGTGACCCGATGACCACCGCGAACCGGACCGGACCGGACATCGCCCGGGTCCCCGCCGCCCGCGGCGAGACCCCGCCCCCACTGCTGCGCGTCCGCGACCTCGCGATGGCCTTCCCCGGCAAGCGGACCGCGACCGGGCGCCGGGGGGCTCCCGTGCGCGCCGTCGACGGAGTCTCCTTCGACCTGGAGGCCGGCCGGACCCTGGGCCTCGTAGGGGAGTCGGGCTGCGGCAAGTCCACCACCGGGCGGATGCTGGTCCGGCTGCTGGAACCGACCTCCGGAAGCGTGGAGTTCGACGGCAGGGACATCAGCCGGCTCTCCCAGTCGGCCCTGCGCCCGCTGCGGCGGAACCTCCAGATGGTCTTCCAGGATCCGCACTCCTCCCTCAACCCCCGCCAGACGGTGGCCCGGATCATCTCCGACCCGCTGCTGGTGCAGGGGTCGAGCGCGGCGGACGCCCGCCGCCGGGCCGCCGAACTGATGGAGCTCGTCGGACTGATCCCGGAGCACATCGACCGCTATCCGCACGAGTTCTCCGGCGGCCAGGCGCAGCGCATCGGCATCGCCCGGTCGCTCTCCACCAGCCCCCGGCTGATCGTCGCCGACGAACCGGTCTCGGCGCTCGACGTCTCCGTCCAGGCGCAGATCGTCAACCTCATGGAGCGGCTGCGCGCCGAACTGGGCCTGGCCTACGTGTTCATCGCGCACGACCTCTCGGTCGTCAAGCGGGTCAGCGACCGGGTCGCGGTCATGTACCTCGGCCGGATCGTGGAGATGGGCGACAAGAAGTCGCTCTATGAGAACCCCCAGCACCCTTACACCAGGGCGCTGTTGTCCGCCGTACCGCTGCCGGACCCGGCGGCGGAGCGGCGGCGCGAGCGGATCGTGCTGCTCGGCGACCCGCCGAGCCCGGCCGCCCCGCCCCCGGGCTGCACCTTCCACCCGAGGTGCCCCGTGGCGCAGGAGATCTGTCGCACCGAACGGCCGCTGCTGCGGACGGTCGCCTCCCGTGAGGTGGCCTGCCACATGGCGTAGCCACGGACGCCCGGGGGACCGGCGGGAAACCCGGGTACGGGGAGGGCCCCGGAGCGATGATCTCGCTCCGGGGCCCTCGCTTCGTTTCCGGCGGCGCCTCGGGTGCCGGGCCGCCGCGCCTCAGGCCAGGCCCAGCTCCTTGCGGAAGAAGTCCAGCTCCAGCGCCATGATCTTCTCCCGCGCCCCGCCGGGGGTCATGTGCGTGACGCCCGGCAGCGCGAGCAGCTGGTGCGGACGGCCCGCGTCCGTCAGGGCCTGGGACAGCCGCAGGGTGTGCGAAGGATGGACGTTGTCGTCGGCCAGCCCCGTGACCAGGAGCAGCGGCCGGGTCAGCTTCGGCGCATCCGCCAGGAGCGAGTCCCGCTCGTACACCTCCGGGTGCTCCTGGGGCAGACCGAGGTACCGCTCGGTGTACGCCGTGTCGTACTGCCGGAAGTCGGTCGGCGCCGCCCCCGCGGCCGCCGCGTGGAAGACGTCCGGACGGCGCAGCACCGCCATCGCGGAGAGGTAGCCGCCGTACGACCAGCCGCGGATGCCGACCCGGGTCAGGTCGAGGTCGCCGTGGCGCGCCCCGAGCGCCTGCAGGGCGGCGACCTGGTCCTCCAGGGTGACCTCGGAGAAGCCCCGGTACATGGCGTGGGTGAACTTCGGCGAGACGTAGGCGGTGCCGCGGTTGTCGACGGTGACCACGGCGAAGCCCTGGTCGGCCCACCACTGCCGGTGCTGCCAGCGGCGCGGCTCGGCGCTGACGTCCTGCATGCCGGGGCCGCCGTAGCTGTCCATCAGGACGGGCAGCCGGGTGCCGGGGACGTGCCCGCGCGGCAGTACGAGGGCGGTGGGCACCGCGTGCTCGGTGACCCGCTCCAGGACCGGGACCACCCGGTAGGGCAGCGGCTGCGACAGGTCGCCGGGGGCGTCGGGCTCCCGCCCGTCGGCGGTCCGCAGGAGGCGCCGGATGCCGTCGGCGTCGGCGGAGGCCAGCAGCAGGGCCCCGGCGGCCGAGGCCAGGACCGTGTGCACCCCGGGGCCGTCCGCGAGCGGGGTCAGGTCGCCGGTGTCCGGGTCCAGCAGGAGCACCTGCTGCTCGGAGGGGTCGCGCTGCCCGGCCTCGATCAGCAGCCGTCCCCCGTGGGTGCCGGCCACGCAGCGGACCTGGAGCCCGTCCCCGGTGATCAGCGCGCCGTCCAGGGCGAGCGCGCGGGCGGCTCCGCCGGGGGTGTCGGCCGAGGTGAGCATCCGGCCGTCGGCGAGCCGCGCCGGGGTGCCGGGCAGCAGGGTGTCCACCCACTGGGGGTGCGTGGTGCGCGACAGCTCCCGGGTGTGCCCGGTGTCCGGGTCGGCGGAGAGCAGCAGGACGTTGCGCTGGAGCCGGTCCCGCACGGTGAGCAGGATCTCGGAGGGGGAGTCCCACTCCGCGTCGGAGACGTAGGGGTAGGTCTCGGTGTCCCAGTCGAGCCGCACGGCGGCGTCCGTGCCCGGCCGGAGCACCCAGAACCGGACGTCGGCGTTGGGGCCGCCCGCCTCGGGATACGCGAAGTCCTCGGCCGGCAGCTCCGGGCGCGCCGGGTCGGCGAACCAGCGCCGCTGGAGGGCGGATTCGTCGACGCGGGCGGCCAGCAGGCGCTCCCCGTCGGGGGACCACCAGTGCCCCCGGTGGCGGTCGAGTTCCTCGGCGGCGGCGAATTCCGCGACGCCCCAGCGGGCTCCGTCGTCGGGGCTGATCCGGCCGCCGGGGACGGTGTGCAGGGCGTCGCCGGCGACGTAGGCGATGCGCGAGGCGTCGGGGCTGGGGCGCGGGTCGAAGACGGGCCCGGCGGTGGGGAGTTCCTTGGGCTGCGCGGGCGCTCCGGAGTCCGCCGCGGGAGTCACCTCGTACAGCCGCCCGTAGAGCGCGAACACCGCGGTGCGCCCGTCGGCGGAGAGCGCGTAGGAGCCGATCCCGGCGGCGACGAGCCGCGAGCGCTCGCGCAGCCGGCGTTCGACGACGGGGAGGGGGGCGGGTTCGGGGAAGAGCTCGCGGGGGTCGGCGAGCCGGGTTTCGGTGCCGGTGGCGGTGTCCAGCACCCAGAGGCTGTCGAAGGGATCGGTGGGGCCGCTGGAGCGGAGGAACCAGAGGAGCCTGCCTTCGTCGCCGAAGGAGAAGGCGCGCGGGGCGCCGTAGGTGAACCGGGCGGTGCTCGCGGAGAGCCTGAGGAAGTCATCCATACGATCCATGGAGTCAGTGTGTCATGTGAAATACCACACGGTATATGCCACATAGGCTAGGCCATTCGAGTGGTGACACCCCGGGTACAGGTTTAGCGTCGAAAAAGTGGACCCGAACGCTACGCCGAGCAGTACCAGCACCGGGACCGACGGCAAGGTCCGAGGCAACGGCGGCGGTCACGGACTCGCCCTGTTCGTGATCGCTTCCTGCCAGCTCATGGTCGTTCTCGACATCACCATCGTGAACATCGCGCTGCCGCACATCCAGACCGCACTCGACTTCTCCACCGAGAGCCTGTCCTGGGTCGTCAACGCCTACACCCTCACCTTCGGCGGCCTGCTGCTCCTCGGAGGCCGCGCCGGTGACATCCTCGGCCGGCGGCGGGTCTTCATCTTCGGCGTCCTGCTCTTCGGCCTGGCCTCACTGCTCGGTGGATTCGCCCAGAACGCGGGCCAGTTGATGGCCGCCCGCGCGCTGCAGGGCGTCGGCGGCGCCATCGCCTCGCCGACCGCCCTCGCGCTGATCACCACCACCTTCCGCGAAGGCCCCGAACGCAACCGGGCCTTCGGCGTCTTCGCCGGCGTCTCGGCCGGCGGCGGAGCGATCGGCCTGCTGGCCGGCGGCGTGCTCGTGGAGTGGCTGAACTGGCGCTGGGTGCTCTTCGTCAACGTCCCGATCGCCCTGCTGATCGCCCTCGTCACCCCGAAGGTGATCCGCGAATCGCGGCGCCACCCCGGACACTTCGACCTCTCGGGCGCCCTGCTCTCCACCGTCGGCATGGTGGCCCTGGTCTACGGATTCATCCGCGCGTCCCAGGAAGGCTGGCGGGACGGGCTGACGCTCGGCTCCTTCGCGGCGGCCGTGGTCCTGCTGACCCTCTTCATCGTCAACGAACGCCGCTCGCCCCAGCCGATCACCCCGCTGCACATGTTCCTCGACCGCAACCGGGCCGGCACGTACGCGATCATGCTCTTCTTCGCCTGCGCGATCTTCGGCATGTTCTTCTTCCTGACCCTGTTCGTGCAGAACGTGCTGGGCTTCAGCCCGCTGCGGGCCGGGCTCGCCTTCCTGCCGGTCAGCGCGATGATCGCGGTGACCGCTGGGATGACCTCCCAGCTGCTGCCGAAGTTCGGGCCCAAGCCGTTCATGGTGACCGGCTCCCTGCTCTCGGCCGCCGGCCTGGCCTGGCTCACGCAGACCGACATCCACTCCACGTACCTGGGCAGCATCCTGGGCCCGATGCTGCTCTTCAGCGCCGGCATGGGCATGCAGTTCGTGTCCCTGACCCTGATGGCCCTCTCGAACGTCCCCGACCGGGAATCGGGCGCGGCGTCCGGACTCCTGAACGCGATGCAGCAGGTGGGCGGTTCGCTCGGCCTGTCCATCCTGGTCACCGTCTTCGGCACGGCCAGCCGCAATGAGGCCAGGGACCAGGCGGGCTCCTTCCTGCGCACCGCCACACCCGAACAGAAGCTCTTCTTCGCCAAGACCAAGCAGTACCCGAAGCCCTGGAGCGACCAGGTCCTCACCTCGGGCGTCAGCGCCGCCTTCGTCGCGGCGGCCGTGTTCACCCTGGTCACGGCGCTGATCGCACTCTTCGTCATCCAGGTGAGGCCCTCGGACCTCGCCCGCCTCCAGGGCAACCACACACCGGCGGCGGGCCCTTCGTGACCGGCGGGCCCTGCGGGCTCATGACGCGGGACGGATCCTGACCCGCGCCGGACCGGTGGCGCGCAGGGTGATCCCGGCGGTGACGGGGACCTCGGTGTCCACCGCCTCGAACTCGTAGGCCCGCAGCAGCATCGCCAGCGCGATCACCGACTCCAGCATGGAGAAGTGCTGTCCGATGCAGGCGCGCGGGCCGCCGCCGAAGGGCAGCCAGGCGTAACGCGGCCGGGCCGCCTCCGCCTCCGGGGTGAACCGGTCGGGGTCGAAGCGCTCCGGGTCCGGCCAGTGGCCGGGGTGGCGGTGGGTCACCCAGGGCGCCACGATCACATCGGCGCCGGCCGGGATGGTGTGCCCGTCCACCTCGGCCGCGGCGACCGAGCGGCGGCCGATGGCGGGCGCCGCGGGGTAGAGCCGCATGGCCTCCTTGAGCACCTGGGTGAGGTACGGGAGCCGGTCGAGGTCGGCCGCCACGGGCGTACGGTCACCCAGGACCGCGGTGATCTCGGCGCGGGCCCGGTCCTGGAACCCGGGATGGCGGGCCGGCAGGTGGAGGGAGAAGGCGAGCGAGGTGGCGGTCGTCTCGTGCCCGGCGAGCAGGAAGACCAGGACCTGGTCGCGCAGCTCGGTGGCGTCGAACTCCGCGTCGTCCGCGCTGGTCGCGGCGGCGAGCAGCGACAGCAGGTCCTGGTCCTCCTGCTCGCCCGTCTCGCCCACCGCACCCGCTTCCGGGTTCCGGCGGCGCTCGGCGATGATCCCGTCGCACACGGCGTACAGCTCGTCCATCGCGGCGGCCGCCCGCCTGTTGCCCGGAGTGGGCCAGTCGCGCGGGATGTTGACGGGGGAGTAGCCGCGGCGCATCACATAAGCCGTGATGACCGGAAAGGACCGGTCGACGACCTCGGCCGTGGCGTCCACGTCGGTGCCGAAGAGGATCCGGGCGACGGCGCGCAGCGCGAGGGTCATCATCTCGTCCGCGACGTCGACCACCCCGCCCGGGGCCGCCTCCCAGGCGGCGAGGGTGGCGGCGGTCTCGGTCGCGACGGCGTCCGCGTACCCGTCCACCCGGCGCTTGGTGAACAGCGGCTGGACCAGCCGCCGCTGGCGCTGGTAGTCCTCGTCCTGGCTGGTGAGCAGCCCGTTGCCGAGGGCGTCGCGGATCTCCTGGTAGATGGCGTTGTCCTTGCGGAAATTGGCCGCCTGCGAGGCCAGCACCTGCTGCGCCCCCTCCGGCGAGAACACGCAGTGCAGCTCGGCCCGCAGCCCCGGCGGACCGGCCGTGATCCGCACGACGTCGCCGTGCAGGCGCTGCGCCCGCAGGTACGTGCCGAGGGCGTCCGAGGTGAGGTCGGCGAGCGACCCGAGCAGCGGGGAGCCCTCCAGCCGGGGGATCTCCGTACGGCCGTCGGTCCCCGCCCCTGCTGCTGTTCGTGCTGCTCGTACCGCTCGTGCTGCTGCCATGACTCCGCCCTCAGAACTGTGCCGAACTGTGCCGACAGGGCGATTCTGAGGGCGGAAGCCCGCCCGGGGCGAGGATCCGCGGGCCATCAGGCCGAATATCGACGCTGCTCCCGGGGCGCGCCCCGGGTACGTCACGAGGAGGCCCGCCGAAGGATCGTTACTCCATCAACTCCCCACTCCATCAAGGCAGTCGGCGCGATCGGCGACACGCTCACCATCGAGTGAGGATGCCCGTGCGGCCCCCGCAAGGGCACGAGGGTGGGCGCATGATCATGTCTGCCCTCCGGCGTCGCGCCGCCGTGCTCGCGACTGCCCTCGCCGCCGCCCTCCTGCCCCCGGCCTCCGCGTCCGCGTCCGCACCCGCCTCCGTACCGGCCGCCGCAGCCGGGTCCCTCCGCGCGGCCGCTCCCGCGAACTCCTGTCCCCGGGTCCACGACCACCTCTTCGCCGCCGCCGACGAACGCGTGCAGGTGGAGCGCATCACTCCCTCCCCGTCCTGGCGGATCAACTGCAAGCAGCTCTACCGCTCGGACGGCCGCCCGCCGTCGGTGGTCTTCGAGGAGGGCTTCCTGCCCAGGGACACCGTGAACGGCCAGTACGACATCGAGAGTTACGTCCTGGTCAACCAGCCCTCCCCGTTCGTCTCCACGACCTACAACCACGACCTGTACAAGTCCTGGAAGAGCGGCTGGAACTACTACATCGACGCCCCGGGCGGGGTGGACGTCAACCAGACCATCGGCGACACCCACAAGTACGCCTCCCAGGTGGAGGTGGCCTTCCCGGGCGGCATCGCCCGCTCGTTCATCGTGGCGGTCTGCCCGGTGGACACGGTCAAGAAGGTGGAGATCATGGACCGCTGCGAGGACAACCCGTACTACGAGCCCTGGCGCACCAACTACCCGGGCTGAGCGCACGACGGCGGGCCGGAACCCTGTCCTCCGGCTCGCCGCTCCTGAAACCATCCGGCACATGAACAAGCTCCCGCGCGCGGCGGCCACCGCCCTGCTGGCCCTCTCCGCCGCCACCCTGGCGTTCTCGCTGCCCCTGACCGGATCCGCCGTCGCCCAGGACCCGTCCCCGGAAGGCCGGTCCGCACGTGCGGGCAACTGCATCGGGTGCTGGCCGAACGAGGTCATCGCCCCGACGGGCTGGAACGGCGACTACGGCGACGCCGCGTCCGCCTAGCGCTGCGACCGGCGGCCCTCTTCAGTCACTCCCGCGGAGGGCGCACCGTCATCAGCCGATCCCTCTCCCGCTACCGCCCGCCGCTTCCTCCAGATAGGCGAGGGCCGCGGCGGGCTCCTCGGCGAAGAAGACCAGGTCGGCCAGGGGGACGGGGAGGAAGCCTTCCTCCTCCATGCGCCGGAACTGGGCCGCGAGGCCGTCGTAGAACCCCGCCGTGTTGAGGAGCACCACCGGCTTCGTGGTCTTCCCGTGCTTCTTGAGCTCCAGGATCTCGGTCGCCTCGTCCAGCGTCCCGGTGCCGCCGACCAGGATCGCCACCGCGTCGGCCTTGGCCAGGAGCAGCGCCTTGCGTTCGGCGAGGTCGCCGGCGATCACCATCTCGTCGGCGTCCTGCCGGGCCCGCCCCGCCAGGAACCCGACCGAGACCCCGACGAGCCGCCCGCCCGCCGCCTGCACCCCGTCCGCGACCACCTTCATCAGGCCGCTCTCGGAACCGCCCCACACCAGCGTGTGACCGCCCTTCCCGATGAGTTCGGCGAACTCCCGGGCCGGACCCGTGTACCGCTCGTCGAGGTCGGCGGCGGACAGAAAGACACAGATGTTCATACCGCAACCCTACGGAGCAAAGCCCGGGCCCGGCGCACCGGCCGCATCTCGCCCTACGGGCTTCCGGGCTCCGGGGACTCCGGTGGGCGCAGGGCTTGCACCTTCCTCTGCGCCACGAGGTAGACGGTGCCTTCGTGCACCGCGATCGTCGGTCTGAAGACGCCGATGCCCTCGCTCTCGGGCCGGGGTGCGGACTTCCACAGGAGACTGCCGTTCCCCGCGGCGAAGCACTGGACGCTCCCGTCCGCGTTCGGGACGTAGATCCGCTCTCCGTCCAGGACCAGCGATCCGCCCAACCTCAGCTCCATGGCCTCGGCAGGCAGAGTCTTGGACGCCCACCGCTGCTTTCCGGTCAGGGAGTCGGCCGCGATCAGGGTTCCGTCCGGATCCAGTCCGAAGAAGGTGCCGTCCGACTCCGTGTACCCCATGGTGGCCGGCAAGGACGTGGCGACCGGGTCCCGCATCCAGTCGCTGAGGACCACGGTGCCGTCGGGCCGGCGCAGGAGCACGGTGTCGGCCCCGAAGGCCAGGGGAAACATGGAGGCCGCGCTCTGGACCCTCAGTTGCCCTCCGTCCCGGGGCGAGAGCTCCCGCAGCTGCCGTTGCTCCGAAGAGGGGGCGTCGTCCAGGCAGAAGATCCGGTCGTGGGCGGTGTACAGCCGGCTTGAAAGCCCTGCGATCTTCACTTCCCAGGCCTGCTCGCCAGTTTCCGAGTTCCAGGCGTAGATCGTGCCTTTCGTGCCGATCGCCACGACCACGTCGGACGTACGGAGGGAGTCGGCGATGGCATTGATCGAGTCGGTGGGAGTCGACCACACCGGTGCGCCGTTCGAGGCCTCGACGGCAAAGATGCGGCCCCGGTCCCGGATCTGGCCACTGCCGCCCTCGGTGTAGTAGGCGAGCCGACCCGACCGCGAGAGGCCCAGGAGTTCCGCATCGCGAGGGGAATCGCGTCCCCACAGCCGGCGCCCGTCCCTGGTGTCGAAGGCCGCAATCTGGCCCGTCGGCCCGGACGAGGCGCACATCAGGACCGAGGCTGACGTGTGCGCAGACCGGACGTGCTTGTCCTGTCGGCCCAGCTCCTGCTGCCACAGGCCCCAGCCCGTAGGCCTCAGGGCGGCCGCCGCCTCCTGCGCCGCCACCACCGGGGCGGGCGCGGACGACCCGGCGGAAGGCCCGCCGGACGGACGGGATCCCGAGGAACCGGTGCCGGCGCCGCCGTCCCGGTCCCACAGTCCCGCTGCCCACGAACCGAAGCCCGCCGCCCCCGCCAGCACGGCCGCACCGGAGGCCAGCGCGCCGCGCCGCGAGAGCAGCCGCCCTGCGGGGACGGGCGACGCACCGGTGTCGACTGCCTCGTCGGACCCGGTGGCCCCGGCGGGCGCGGGTGCGAGCAGCCGGGATCCCCAGTCCTCCTCCGGCGCCGCCTTGACCGCCTCCAGGAGTTCGTCCGGGGTCGGCCGCTCCGCCGGGTCCTTCGCCAGGCACCACTGGACGACCTCGCGGACCGTGCCCGACAGTTCGGCCACCGCGGCCGGCTCGTGGACCACGTTGTAGGCGGTCATGTAGTGCGATCCGGCGTCGAAGGGCCCGTGTCCGGTGGTGGCGTACACGAGGACCGCGCCGAGGGAGAAGACGTCGGAGGACTCCTTCACCCGGTGCGGAGCGGAGAGCTGTTCGGGTGACATGTACGGGGGAGTCCCCAGGATCCGGCCCGTGACCGTGAGGGTCTGGTGGCCGGCGGCGCGCGAGATCCCGAAGTCGATCACCCGCGGGCCCTCGTCGGTCAGGAGCACGTTGTCCGGTTTGAGGTCCCGGTGGATGACCGCGACCCGGTGCATGTCCCGCAGGGCCTCGATCAGTCCGACCGCCAACTGCCGTAGCGGAGCCCCCGAGAGGGGTCCTCCGTCGCGCACCGCCGCGCCCAGGGTGCGGCCGGGCGTGTACAGCGTGGCCATCCACGGCCGTTCCGCCTCCGGGTCCGCGTCCACGACGGGGGCGGTGAAGGCGCCGGACACCCTGCGGGCCGCCGCCACCTCCTGGCGGAAGCGGATCCGGAACTCCCGGTCGTCGGCGTACTGCTGATGTACGACCTTCACGGCCACCAGCCGCCCGGACTCGGTCCCCCGGGCCAGGTACACCGTTCCCATCCCGCCGACGCCGAGCCGGTCCAGCAGCCGGTACCCGCCCACGGCCCGCGGATCCCCATGTTCCAGTCCCACCGACGACGCCCCCGTTCGCAGCCGCCGCACGCGGCCAGGGCCAGAGGTTAACGCCTAGTCAGGGGCTCTTCGCGCTCCTTCGAGCGGAGAGGAGCCCCTGCCGGGGCGACCCGGTGGCTAGATGTCCCGGAAGATCTCGATCTGCGCGCCCACCGAGTTGAGGCGCTCCGCCAGTTCCTCGTAGCCGCGGTTGATGACGTAGACGTTGCGCAGGACCGAGGTGCCTTCGGCGGCCATCATGGCCAGGAGGACCACCACCGCGGGGCGGAGGGCCGGGGGGCACATCATTTCCGCCGCGCGCCAGCGGGTCGGGCCCTCGACCAGGACGCGGTGCGGGTCCAGGAGCTGGAGGCGGCCGCCGAGGCGGTTGAGGTCGGTGAGGTAGATGGCGCGGTTGTCGTACACCCAGTCGTGGATCAGGGTCTGGCCCTGGGCCACGGCCGCGATGGCGGCGAAGAACGGCACGTTGTCGATGTTCAGCCCGGGGAAGGGCATCGGGTGGATCTTGTCGATCGGCGCTTCGAGTTTGGAGGGCCGGACGGTGAGGTCCACCAGGCGGGTGCGGCCGTTGTCGGCGGTGTACTCGGGCGAGCGGTCGTGGTCGAGGCCCATCTCCTCCAGGACCGCGAGCTCGATCTCCATGAACTCGATCGGGACCCGGCGGATGGTGAGTTCGGATTCCGTGACGACCGCCGCGGCCAGCAGGCTCATCGCCTCGACCGGGTCCTCGGAGGGGGAGTAGTCCACGTCCACGTCGATGTTCGGGACGCCGTGGACGGTGAGGGTCGTGGTGCCGACGCCGTCCACTCGGACGCCGAGCGCCTCCAGGAAGAAGCACAGGTCCTGGACCATGTAGTTGGACGAGGCGTTGCGGATGACGGTGGTGCCGTCGTGCCGGGCGGCGGCCAGCAGTGCGTTCTCGGTGACGGTGTCCCCGCGCTCGGTCAGCACGATGGGGCGGTCCGGGGAGATCCCGGGCTCGACCTGGGCGTGGTAGATGCCCTCGGTCGCGGTGATGTCCAGGCCGAAGCGGCGCAGGGCGATCATGTGCGGCTCGATGGTGCGGGTGCCGAGGTCGCAGCCGCCCGCGTAGGGCAGCTTGAAGTGGTCCATCCGGTGGAGGAGGGGGCCCAGGAACATGATGATGCTCCGGGTCCGGCGGGCCGCGTCCGCGTCCATGGCGTCCATGTCGAGGCGGGCCGGCGGTACGAGTTCCAGGTCGACGCCGTCGTTGATCCAGCGGGTGCGGACGCCGATGGAGTTCAGGACCTCCAGGAGGCGGTAGACCTCCTCGATACGGGCGACCCGGCGCAGGACCGTGCGGCCCTTGTTGAGCAGTGAGGCGCACAGCAGGGCCACGCACGCGTTCTTGCTCGTCTTGACGTCGATCGCACCGGACAGGCGGCGGCCGCCGACCACGCGCAGGTGCATCGGGCCGGCGTAGCCCAGGGAGACGATTTCGCTGTCGAGGGCTTCCCCGATGCGCGCGATCATCTCAAGGCTGATGTTCTGGTTGCCGCGCTCGATCCGGTTCACGGCACTCTGGCTGGTGCCGAGGGCGTCCGCGAGCTGACTCTGTGTCCAGCCCCGGTGCTGCCGGGCGTCACGGATGAGCTTGCCGATGCGTACGAGGTAGTCGTCTGCCATGGATGCACCGTATCTCAGATATGAGATGCCGCTCGCGCTGGGTGTGGCAGACGGGTGTCGGTGGATGCCGGCGCCGGGTTACCGGTCGTCAGCTCCCATGGTGGGGCCGCCGTGTGCGTGGTGCGCGACGAGCCGGCCGAGCAGGCCGACGAGCTGCTCGCGCTCAGTCTCGGACAAAGGGGACAGAAGCTCCTCCTGGGCCGTGGCGAGCAGTTGCTCCAGCTTGTGCAGCCGGCGCCGCCCGGCGGTCGTGAGGGTGATGACGTTGCGCCGCCGGTCGACGGGGTCGGGGGTGCGCTCGACCAGTTCGCGGGCGGCGAGTTCGTTGATGACGGCGACCAGGTCGCTGCGGTGGATGCCGGTGCGGCCGCTCAGGGCCGCCTGGCTCGCGGGCCCGAACTCCTCCAGGGCGGCCAGGGTCGCGTAATGCCATTTGTGCGCGTCCGCCGCGCCCAGCTCCTCGGTGACGAGCCGGGTGGCGTGTGCCGAGGCCTGGGAGAGCAGCCGGCTGGGCAGTTCGCGCAGGCGTGCGGGGAGGGCGGAGGTGCCCTGGTCCTCTTCTGTGGTCATGGCGGGATCGTACCCCTTGCGTTCGTGGCACTAACGATTTAAGTTCGTTGGTGTCACGAACGTTCGTGGCGCCAACGAAATGAAACGGATGGTTCCCCATGCCCGTCATCGACGTACTCGACTCGACGATGTACTACGAAGAGCTCGGCGACCCGGACGGCGTCCCCTTCGTCTTCCTCCACGGCAACCCGACCTCCTCCCACCTGTGGCGGGGCGTCCTGCCCCGGATCGGGGGCCGGGTCCGCGTCCTCGCCCCCGACCTCATCGGGATGGGCCGCTCCGGCAAGCCCGGCGGCGAGTACCGCTTCGCCGACCACGCCCGTTACCTCGACGCCTGGTTCGACGCCCTCGGCCTCGACGGGGCCGTCCTGGTCGGCCAGGACTGGGGCGGGGCGCTCGCCTTCGACCACGCCGCCCGGCACCCGGAGCGGATCCGCGGGCTCGCCTTCATGGAGACGATCCTGCGGCCGATGAGCTGGGAGGAGTACCCGCCCGCCGCCCGCGCCCGGTTCGAGGCGATCCGTACCCCGGGGGTGGGGGAGGAGATGATCCTGGAGCGGAACCTCTTCATCGAGGACAGCATCGGCAAGACGGTGCTGAACCCGATGGGCGAGGCCGACCACGCCGTCTACGCCGCCCCCTACCCGACCCCGGAGAGCCGGCTCCCCCTGCTCCGCTTCGCCCGATCCCTGCCGATCGGCGGCGAACCGGCGGACGTCGTCGCCCGGGTCGAGGAGTACGACGCCTGGCTGGCCGCCAGCCCGCAGGTGCCCAAGCTCCTGCTCACCTTCGACGGCTCGCCCGCGCTGATGGTGGGCCCCGAGCTGGTCGCGTGGAGCCAGGAGAACATCTCCGCGCTGGAGACCGAGTACTGCGGCCCGGCGGCCCACCTCTGCCCGGAGGACCGGCCCGAGGAGATTGCCGCCGCCGTCACGGCCTGGGCCGCGCGCCACGGCCTTGCGGGCTGAGCCGCCGGCCCGTCCGCGGGCCCGTCCCACCGTCCCGGAGTCCGGCCGCCCCCGTGGGGATCCGCTACAGCCGTTCCTTCGCCAGCTCCCGGGACAGGGGGAGCATCTCCTGCACCGCCCTGTTGAACTCGGCGTCGGTCAGTTCCACCCCGATGACCTCGAAGTCCAGCTTCAGGGCTTTCATCGCCGCTTCGGTCGGGGCGGTGCGGGAGCCCCGCAGCACCACTCCGAAGAACTTCACCTTCGCCTGGTCGAAGCGGACCGGTACCAGCCGCCCCCCGACGAGGATGCGGGTGAGGCCGGCCCGACCGGGTATGTCGTTGGCCGACAGGCGCTCGATGTCCCGCTGGATCTGACCGAGCTTCTCGTTCTTCCCGAACTCGCTCGCCACCTCCTCGAACGTCGCGGTGAAGGGTCTGCCCTCGGCCTCGGCCAGCAGGGCCCGATCGCGGAGCTCGTCCTTCACCGCGGCCACGAACTCGAGCACTGCGTCCGCCGACAGCTCGTCGTCGCCGGATCCGAGGTGGAGCCGGCCCACCGCGCTCTGTTTGCCCGCCTTGGACTCGAAGACCGCGACGGGCACCATCACGTCCTTCTCCCAGTACACGAGCATCCCGTCGGTGATGCCCTTGCCGTCCCGGCCGAGCAGCAGGTGTCCGGGGACGAAGTCGAGCCTCTTCCCCCGCGGCGCCTTGACGCCCAGCGCGGCAAGGCCCGCCGGGTCACGCAGCCACGACAGCACCCGGGTCTCCAGCAGCTCCTCCAGCAGCTGGCCCTTCATATTGCTCACGTTCGGCCCTTTGCGCAGCACCCTCAGCAGGGACGGGGCGTCGAGTTTCGCCAGGGCCGGGAACTGCTTGGACAGCTTCGCCAGCAGCGCCACGACCCGGGCCTCGTGTTCGACGACGGCCCGGATCACCCCTCTGACCAGTCTGGGCAGGGACTCGGCCAGCTCCTTGGCCAGCGCGGTAGCGATCCGCTTGCCCAGCCGGAGATCCTCCGCCGCCTGGTTGACGGCGTGCAGGACCGCCGGGTTGGCGGAGGCGCGGGCGTCCGCGGCGATGGCGAGGCGCCAGCCCTGGACCTCCTCGCCGAACATCCGGGTCAGCCGCACCTCCGAGTAGACGAGGCGGCCCGCCTTGACCAGCCGGCCCGCCACGGGCAGCAGGATCGTCGCGGCCATGATCGCCCGCTCCAGATCGGTCAGCCGGTATCCGAACAGATCGTGTGCGTTCACCACCTCGTACCCGGTGACCGCGTTGCCCACGATCGGGAGGATCGCGATGGCCAGCTCCACCATCTCGACCAGCTCCGGCCGTTTGATCTCCACGTCCTGCGGCGGGTTGTAGTCGGCGGGCAGCCGCTGGGCGAAGCGGAGCGCCGACAGCACATCCGGCCGCTCGTCCAGGAAGTCCCGGAACGATGCCCGCGCGCTGAGCTGGAGGAACAGCCGGTCCGGGGGATGTTCGAGGAACCAGGTGAAGTAGGACCTGGCCACCCCCGCCATGATCGTGCGGACCGCACGGTTGTCCTCGATGAGGTAGCTCTTGCCCTCGAACCTGTCCACGACCACGTGGGTCCGCCAGATCGGGTCCTTCTCCAGCCGGTCGCAGAACCGGGCGTACTCCTCCCGCTTGGCCGCGTAGGCCTTGCGGGTCGCCTCGTCCGCTTCCCACGGGGTCAGGTCCCGCTCGGCCTGCCCCAGCCAGTACCGCCGCCACCCGTCCGGGCCACCCGGGAAGACCGCCACCTGGTCGGGCCGGCGCGTGACGTGCTCGTGCATCAGCTGGGAGCCGAGCCGAGCCGTCCCGACCAGCGCGGCACTGCCGTTGCCCTGGAGCCCGATCCGCATCGCGCTCTCCACGGCGGCGATCTCCCGCAGGTGCGCGGTGACATTCACCCTGGCCATCAGCGCTCCACCCACTCCCCGTCCGGGTTCTTGACCCACTTGGGCAGGGTGTCGTCCGGCCTCAGGTGCACCAGGGTCGTCGGGATGCGCACCTGCCACGGTTCCCCCTGCGGCACCTCCGCGCCGGGACGGTCCAGCCGCTCGGCCAGTTCGTCCGCGATCGACAGGTAGAGCGGGCTGGTGATGGCCGGCAGCGGCCCGCCCTGCCAGAGCTCCCCGAAGTTCATGTAGTGGTCGATGGCCCCCTCGAACCCGGGCCTGACGGGGACGGTCACGCGGCAGTACCCGGCTTTGAGGAACTGGTTGAACACCGGATCGGGGTCCTCGTAGGACAGCCGCTCGCCCCATTCGTCCTTGCGCCCCCAGAAGTACGGGTAGGCCACCCAGGTCAGGTGCTCCCATTCGAAGGCCTGCTCGAAGAAGCGGACGTACGCCCCTTCGCCGGCGGCTTCCCAGACGTCGATCTGCGGAATCTTCCGCGCCCCCGTGTCGATGGCGTCGAAGAGGTCGAAGTGCTGCTCCGTCAGCACGCTGACGCAGTTCTTGCGCAGCTCGTCCGCGATCAGCTCCTGGTTCGCCGCCGGATTGCGGCCCCGGATCGCCACCCCGGCCTGGAGCTGGAGCTCGGCGAGCTTCGACTCGTACTCCGCGAGCCGGGCCCGGTAGGCCGTGGTGAGCTTCGCGTGGGTCTCCAGGCGCCACTTCTCCATCGCCCGCGCCGTCCGCCGGCACTTGACCTCGATGGCGACCGCGATGTGGGCCGCCCGGAAACTCACGAGGGAAACCGCGACCGAGTCCCGCTCGTCGTCCAGCGCGGTGGTCCACACCCACGTGCCATCGTTCTTGAACCGGTGCGCGCGGCGCCCGACGACCACGTCCAGGGCGTAGTCCGACGACCAGAGGGTGGCCACCTTGCCGACGGAGGCGTGCACCGCCTGGTAGCCGTCATCGATCGTGATCTGGCCGGAATGGCTGTAGTTGGTCTTGCTGTCCCCGCCGCCCGCCTTGAAGTCGAAGGACTTCGTCCGGTACGGCTCGGGAGGCGGGGAGACGTCCGTCGCACCGTAGGCGCGGACCCAGAAGGGGTAGTTGTACTCGCTGATCCGGTTCGGGCGCAGCGGGAACTCCGGCGGCTTCACCAGATCGACCGCGCTGGCGTGCGCCGACTGGAGGGAGTGGACCAGGAACGCCGAGGGCTCCGGGATCATGAAGTCGAACATGGTGCGCAGGCCGTAGTTGTACATCTGCGCCTCGTAGACCTTGTTGACCCACTGGTAGACGCCCGAGATGTGGCCGATGCCGTTCCTGTTGTCGATGCCGTGGGTGTTCTTCTCAGTGACCTCCGTCGTGACGCGCAGCGACGTGCGGTCCAGGACCCGCTCGGCGATACGGCTGGAGCTGCGGTCCGTGACGTCCCGGGCGAAGGTCGAGGCCGATTTGGTGGCCTCCTCCTTGGAGCGGGAGACGGACCCCTCCGCCGAGGCGGAGAACTCCACGGTGGGCCCGTACTTGCCGGAGATCGTCAGCCCCGCCTTGAGGGCGGCGTCCTCCTTGATGACCTCGCTGGACTCCTTGGTCATCTCGAAGCGGTCGGTGGACTGCAGCTCCCGCTCCTCGGAGGTGGTCACCTCCGTCTCGCGGTAGGTGAGCTGCTCGGTCTCCTGGCGCCGGGTGTGCTCGCGCTGCTTGCTCTCGCCCCGCAGGACGTTCTCGATGTGGGCCACGTCGGCCGCCTCGTACCCGATCAGTTGCTGGCGCACGAGCAGCAGATCGGCCATCCCGGCCGGTTCGACCCGCCCCCGGCTCGCCGGTACGCGCGGGTCCCCGAGCGGGACCTTCACGTCGGCGTCGGGTTCGCCCACCACCAGGGCGGTCCAGGCGGAGGGCAGCGGGGTGGACACCGTGACCAGGGCGTCCCCGACCCGTTTGACGCTGCGCCGCGTCGGCTCGCCGTAGAGGGTGTCCAGCTCCGAGCCGAGCGCCTCCACCTCGTCCACCAGATAGGCCACGATCCGGTCCAGCGGCTCCCCGGTCAGATCGATGCCCCGGTCGGTGACCAGGGTCCGGGTCCCGTCCGACAGGCGGCCGGCCCCCGTCTCGTTGAGCCGGAAGGTGGTCGCGGCGAGCAGCGGGGCGATGAACTGCAGCTTGCCGTCCAGCAGGTCCGGCTTGGCCACGAACAGCTCTCCGGCGAGCTGCGCGGCCCCGGTCAGCGAAGGGGCCTGCGGCTGGGGCTGCGGCTCCGGATCGGCCACGGCCGGCGGGCCCCCGCCGCGGATCTCCAGGGCCCGCAGGTTGGCGGCGGCGAGCTTGCCGTGGAAGTCGATCTGCCTCAGCAGCTCGTCCGTGGGCGCCGCGGGCGGCAGCACCGCTGCGTCCCCGTGCTGCGCAGGGGCCTGGAAGCTGTCCCCGGTGAGCGCGACCAGCTCCGCGACGGCGCCGCGCAGCCTGCTGTGCCCGCTGAGCAGTTCCCCGGCCCGCTGCTGCCGGGCGGTGGCCTTCTCCAGCTCCTTGGCGCGCTGGCGCCGGGCCGCTTCCACCGTGGACAGGGCCGGATCCAGCCCGGTGGCCCGGGGCAGCTCCACCGAGCGGAGCCGGGCGCGGCGCAGCTCCTGCGGGGTGGCGGGGAAGGCCGGCAGCTCGGTGGTGCGCGTCAGCTGGACCACCAGTTCCAGATGGCGCAGCTGGCGCGTCAGCTCCTCGATGGGCCGCCCGTGCTGGTCCGGCAGGTACTTGATGGCCAGCAGGCTGTCCCGCAGCCGGGCCAGGGCCTCCTTGAACTCGCTGCCGGCCACCACGGTTTCCGGGGTCCCGCCGTACGCGTCGCGCACCGCGTTCAGCACGGAGCGGCGCAGCGGGATCCCGGGGCCCGTGGCCTCCTCCGCTTGCACCGGACCGGCCAAGGAGTCCAGCGCGGCGCCGAAGGCGGCGGTCGCGGCGGCCAGCGGGGTCCGGGCCGGGTCACCCAGGAAGCGGGCGGAGGCGGCGAAGGCGCCCGCGGCCGTCCGGGCCGCGGCCCGGGGGTCGGGTGTGGACGGTGCCGCGGCCAGCGCGGTCTGCAGGTCCGAGGTCTGGGCGAGCGGGATGCTCGCACGGGCCGGGTCCTGGCTGACCGGCGGACGCATGAGCGCGATGCGGAAGAGCGGTTCCATGGTGTCCCCCCACGGGCAGTCGTCACAATCTGTCACCGTGTGTGTGCTCGGGAACCGCCTCCACCACGCTCCGCTACCGATATCTCCACCCCAAAAGGTGAGAATGGGAACCGGAGTTGACCCCTCAGCACCCGCAGACCTCAGCACCCGCAGACCTCAGCACCCGCAGGCCTCAGCGCCCGCAGACCTCGGCGCCCGCAAGGCCTCAGTGCCCGCAGGCGTGGTGCCGCCCCTTCCCGCCGCCGTGGACCGACGCGTACGAGGCCGGGCGCGCGCCCGCTGCTTCGGCGCGGGCCAGCCGGGCCGAAGCCGCCCGGCCCGAGGCGGAGTCCGCCTCGTGCACCACCCGGCCGCCGACCAGGGTCATCCGTACGCCCGTTCCGCTGATGTCGGCCACCGGGCAGCGCGTCACGTCCCGGTCCAGGAGCACCAGGTCCGCCGCCTTGCCCACCTCCACGGTGCCGGTCAGCCCCTCCTGGCGGAGCTGCCAGGCGGTGCCCGAGGTGTGCATGCGCAGGGTGGTCTCCCGGCTCAGCGCCTCCCGCTCCCGGTACAGCGCGCCGGCCCCGTGCGCCCCCTGCCGGTCGATCGCCGTCCGGAGCTGGTTCCACACCTGGAGGGCGTCCACCGGCCAGTCCGAACCGCCCGCCAGCCGTGCGCCCGCCTTCTCCAGGCTGCGCGCCGGGTACAGCCACCGGTGCCGCTCGGGCCCGATGTAGGGGAGCAGCGCCTCCACCGTCCAGGTGTCCCGTACGGCCCACTGGAGCTGCATGCACGCCGTGACCCCCAGCTGCGCGAAGCGCCGCAGGTCCGCGGGGTCCACGAGCTGCAGGTGCGCCACCGCGTTGCGGGCGTCCCGCTGCCCGGTGGCCCGCCGGGCGTACGCGTACCCGTCCAGGGCGGTGCGTACCGCCCGGTCCCCGAGCCCGTGGGCGTGCATCTGCCAGCCCGCCCCGTTGAAGGCGGCGCTGAGCCGGCCGTACTCCGCCGCCGAGGTGTAGAGCTCGCCCCGGTTGGCGGTCGGCCTGCCGTTCCCGTCGAGGTACGGCTCCAGCAGGGCGGCGGTCTGCGCCGGGTACTCGATGACCCCGTCCAGGAAGACCTTGATCATCCCGAACCGGAGCCCCCGCACCTCCCCGAACTCCCGCCGCAGGCCGCGCGCGTACGCCAGCGAGGCCGCCGGGTCCTTGGCCTGCTCGGCGTCCAGCCGGATCGCCGGGACGATCCGCTGCGGCAGCCGGCCCGCCGCGGAGAGCGCCCGGTACAGCTCCAGTTCGTGCCGCCCCACCAGGGCGTCCATCATCGTGGTGACCCCGGAGGCGGCCGCCAGGTCCAGCACCGCGGCGCACGCGGCGACCAGTTCGGCAAGGGTGTGCTCCGGTATGTGCCGTTTGACCAGTCCCTGGGCGTCGTCCTTGAGGACGCCCGTCGGCTGTCCGTCCGCACCCTTGACCACCTTGCCGCCGACCGGGTCGGGCGTGGCCGCCGTGATCCCGGCGATGTCCAGCGCCCGCCGGTTGGCCCACAGGTTGTGCCCGTCGCCGCCGACCAGGACGACCGGCCGCCGGGTCGGGAGGGCGTCCAGCACCGAGTGGTGCGGAGCGGTGCCCGTGGGGAGCAGTCCGACCGGGTTCCAGTCCTCCACCACCAGCCAGCCGTCGGGCTCGGCGCCGGCGCCGCCGGTGTCGGCGAGGAAGCCGGTCAGGATCTCCAGGAGCTCGGCCGGGGTGGTCTCCGCACCGTCCAGCGAGGGGGACAGCGAGCGCTCGCCGGCCCCGAGCGGGTGCACGTGCCCGTCGTGGATCCCGCTCATCACGGTGTTGCCGCCGGCGTCGACCACCTCGGTGTCCCGGCCCACGTACCGGCGCAGCGCGGCGTCGGTCCCGGTGGCCAGGATCTTTCCGTCCCGGCCGACCGCGACGGCCCGTACGGGCCCCCGCCGGTCGGTGCCGGTGAACACCGAGGCGTTGCGGACCACGAGCGCGGCGGAGTTCCGCCCGCCGGCGGTCGGGGCGGAGGCGGCGGGGGCGGCCGCGGCGGGTCCCGCGCCCAGCAGACCCGCGGCGCCCGCCGCTCCGGCGGCCGCGAGGAGCCCCCGGCGCGACAGCGGGGACCGGGAGGACAGGGGCGACCGGGGGGAAGGAGAAGACTGCATGCACACTCCAAACGTCGAGGCGGGGCCGTGGCGAGGACGCTGTTTGATTAAGGGCTTAACCACAAGGCACCCCCAGCGACGGAATCCGTACGATGGCGCCGTGCCCGCCCCCCTCCACGCATCCGGACATGTCCCGATGCCCCCGCCCGCTCCGGTCCCCGGTCCGACCCTCGCCGACATCGCCCGCGCCGCCGAGGTCTCCACCGCGACCGTCTCCCACGCGCTCAACGGCACCGGCCGGCTCGGCGAGTCCACCCGGCGCCGGGTGCGCGAGGTCGCCGGCGCCCTCGGCTACGGAGCCCGGCGCGGCCCGCACAACCGCAGCCTGGGCATCGCGGTGACCACGTACGCCGGCTACGCCTGGGACTTCGCGCGGATCGCCTACTACGCGCGGCTGCTCCTCGCCGCAACCTCGGCCGCGCACGCCCACGGCTACGCCCTGACCACGCTGCCCGCCGACCGCGGGGCCGAGCCGCTGTGGCACACCCTGGCGGTGGACGGGATGCTGCTGCTGGACAGTCCGGCCGACGACCCGGTGCTGCGCGCACTGCGGGCGCGGGGGCTTCCGGTGGTCTTCGACGGGCCCCCGGTCGATCCGCGGCCGGACGACATATGGGTGGACAACGACCACACCGCCACCACCCGCGAGGTGCTCGACCACCTCGCGGAGTCCGGCGCCCGGCGGATCGCCCTGCACGCGGGCTACGGCCGGGAGTTCTACACCGGGGCCGTCACCTCGGCCTACGAACACTGGTGCGCCGAGCGGGGCCGGGATCCGCTCGTCATCCCCTTCGACCCCAATGACGGCGCCGGGCACGCCTTCGACCCCGCCTTCGCGGGGCCGGACCGGCCGGACGCCGTCTACTGCGTGTACGACCCGGGGGGCCGGCAGGTGCTGGCCGCCGCCGCGCGGCACGGCATCGGCATTCCGGGCCGGGGACCAGGGGTACCTGGGGGACCGGAGGGACCCGGGGAACCGGGCGGGTCCGGGGGACCGGAAGGCTCCGAGGGCCTGCTCCTGGTCTGTGCCAGCGAGGATCCGGCGTACGCCGAGAACGAACCCTCCGTGACCACCGTCACCTTCGATCCGGAGCGGATCGCGGAATCTGCGGTTTCGTCCCTGGTCAAGCTCATCGAATCCGGACATGCGGAATCGCCCGGCCGACGAGTCGTTCCGGCGGCGCTGAGGGTGCGTGCCTCGTCCCGGCGCCCCGGCATGTACTAGAGTTATCTCGACATCGAGATATCTGCCCCGGACGTGCCGCAGCCGCCCCGCTGGTAAGGGTTACCTAACTTAGCCTCACCTTAGCGGAAAGGCCAGAGTGCCTCGCGGCAGGATTGCGGCAATACGCGCGAATTCATGCATGAAGGAGACTGTCGTGTCGGCGAACAGCTTCGACGCCCGCAGCACGCTGCAGGTGGGCGACGAGTCGTACGAGATCTTCAAGCTGGACAAGGTCGAGGGCTCCGCCCGCCTTCCCTACAGCCTGAAGGTCCTGCTGGAGAACCTGCTCCGTACCGAGGACGGCGCGAACATCACCGCCGACCACATCCGGTCGCTCGGTAACTGGGACTCGCAGGCCCAGCCCAGCGAGGAGATCCAGTTCACGCCGGCCCGCGTGATCATGCAGGACTTCACCGGCGTTCCCTGCGTCGTGGACCTCGCCACCATGCGCGAGGCCGTGAAGGCCCTCGGCGGCGACCCGGCGAAGATCAACCCGCTCTCGCCCGCCGAGATGGTCATCGACCACTCGGTCATCGCCGACAAGTTCGGCACGGCGGACGCCTTCGCCCAGAACGTCGAGCTGGAGTACGGCCGCAACAAGGAGCGCTACCAGTTCCTGCGCTGGGGCCAGACCGCCTTCGACGACTTCAAGGTCGTCCCCCCGGGCACCGGCATCGTCCACCAGGTCAACATCGAGCACCTGGCCCGCACGGTCATGGTCCGCAACGGCCAGGCGTACCCCGACACCCTCGTCGGCACCGACTCGCACACCACGATGGTCAACGGCCTGGGCGTACTGGGCTGGGGCGTCGGCGGCATCGAGGCCGAGGCCGCGATGCTCGGCCAGCCGGTCTCCATGCTGATCCCGCGCGTCGTGGGCTTCAAGCTGACCGGCGAGCTGCCCACCGGCACCACCGCCACCGACCTCGTGCTGACCATCACCGAGATGCTCCGCAAGCACGGCGTCGTCGGCAAGTTCGTCGAGTTCTACGGTGAGGGCGTCGCCGCCACCTCCCTCGCGAACCGCGCCACCATCGGCAACATGTCGCCGGAGTTCGGCTCCACCGCCGCGATCTTCCCGATCGACGACGAGACGCTGAAGTACCTGCGCCTGACGGGCCGCGACGCCCAGCAGGTCGCCCTGGTCGAGGCGTACGCCAAGGAGCAGGGCCTGTGGCTGGACCCGGCCGCCGAGCCGGACTTCTCCGAGAAGCTGGAGCTCGACCTCTCCACGGTCGTCCCCTCCATCGCCGGCCCGAAGCGCCCGCAGGACCGCATCGTCCTCGCCAACGCCTCGCAGCAGTTCGCCCAGGACGTGCGCAACTACGTCAACGACGACGAGGAGTCGGGCAAGGAGTCCTTCCCGGCCTCCGACTCCCCGGCGTCCTCCAACGGTGTGCCCTCCAAGCCCACCCCGGTGACCCTGGCCGACGGCACCTCCTTCGAGATCGACCACGGCGCCGTCACCGTCGCCGCGATCACCTCGTGCACCAACACCTCGAACCCCTACGTCATGGTCGCCGCGGCGCTCGTGGCGAAGAAGGCCGTCGAGAAGGGCCTCGCCCGCAAGCCGTGGGTCAAGACCACCCTGGCCCCCGGCTCGAAGGTCGTCACCGACTACTTCGACAAGGCCGGCCTGACCCCGTACCTCGACAAGATGGGCTTCAACCTCGTCGGGTACGGCTGCACCACCTGCATCGGCAACTCGGGTCCGCTGGAGGAGGAGATCTCCAAGGCGATCAACGATGCCGACCTGGCGGTCACCTCGGTGCTCTCGGGCAACCGCAACTTCGAGGGCCGCATCAACCCCGACGTCAAGATGAACTACCTGGCCTCCCCGCCGCTGGTCGTCGCGTACGCCATCGCGGGCTCCATGAAGGTGGACATCACCAAGGACGCCATCGGCGTCGACACCGAGGGCAACCCGGTCTTCCTGAAGGACATCTGGCCCTCCGAGGCCGAGGTCAACGACGTCGTCGCGAACGCGATCGGCGAGGACATGTTCAGCAAGTCCTACCAGGACGTCTTCGCGGGCGACGCCCAGTGGCAGGCGCTGTCGATCCCGACCGGCAACACCTTCGAGTGGGACCCGCAGTCCACCTACGTGCGCAAGCCCCCCTACTTCGAGGGCATGACGATGGAGACCACCCCGGTCTCCGACATCGCCGGCGCGCGCGTGCTGGCGAAGCTGGGCGACTCGGTCACCACCGACCACATCTCCCCGGCCGGTGCGATCAAGGCCGACACCCCGGCCGGCAAGTACCTCACGGAGCACGGCGTCGAGCGCCGCGACTTCAACTCGTACGGTTCCCGTCGCGGCAACCACGAGGTCATGATCCGCGGTACGTTCGCCAACATTCGCCTCCGCAACCAGATCGCGGCGGGCACCGAAGGCGGCTTCACCCGCGACTTCACCGTCGAGGGCGCCCCGGTCTCCTTCATCTACGACGCCTCGCAGAACTACCAGGCCGCCGGCATCCCGCTGGTCATCCTGTCGGGCAAGGAGTACGGCTCGGGCTCGTCCCGCGACTGGGCCGCCAAGGGCACCGCGCTGCTCGGCGTCAAGGCCGTCATCGCCGAGTCCTACGAGCGCATCCACCGCTCCAACCTGATCGGCATGGGCGTCCTGCCCCTGCAGTACCCCGAGGGCGTCACGGCGGCCTCGCTGGGCCTCACCGGCGAGGAGACCTTCTCCTTCACCGGTGTGGAGGAGCTGAACAACGGCACCACCCCGCGCACCGTCAAGGTGGCCACCGACACGGGCGTGGAGTTCGACGCGGTCGTCCGCATCGACACCCCGGGCGAGGCGGATTACTACCGCAACGGCGGCATCATGCAGTACGTGCTCCGCAACCTCATCCGCGGCTGATCCCATACCGGCACCAAAGGGCCGTACCTCCGTTAAGGGGGTACGGCCCTTCCGTTTCTGCGGGCGGCTCCGACGGTCCGGCTCAGGTGACGGTGAGGTCTCAACTCGGAAAAGCCGGGGCCCATACCGGTACATGATCTTGCTCACAGGAGCGGAAGTGGACTATACCTGTGCCCGTCCGGGTCACCGCGAAACGAGCGGCCCCGGACGGGGGGACGGCGGGGACCTGCGGTGATGTCCGCTGGGCGGCAGCAGTCGCACTTTCCTTCCTCCTTCACACTCCTGACGAAGGCGAGGACTTGAGCATGGGATCCACCTCCGCCCACGGCGAGCGCAGCAACGGTGAGGGCTTCGGCCGCCGGGACCTGATCAAGCGCTCCGCGGCACTCGGACTGATCGCCGTACCGACGATGAGCTTCCTGTCCGCCTGCGCTTCCGGCTCCGACGAGACGACCAAGGGCAACGAGTCCAAGGTGGCCGTCACCAAGGAGAACCCCTTCGGCGTCGCCAAGGGCGGCAAGCTCGACGTGGTCGTCTTCAAGGGCGGCTACGGCGACGACTACGCCAAGGCGTGGGAGGCGGCGTTCGACAAGAAGTGGGGCACCACTTCCTCGCACCTCGCCACCCAGGAGATCACCTCCAAGCTGCAGCCGCGCTTCAACGGCGGCAACCCGCCGGACGTCGTCGACGACTCCGGCGCCCAGCAGATCAAGCTGGACGTGCTCGCCAAGGGCAACCAGCTCGCCGACCTCACCGTGGTCCTCGACGCCCCGTCGCTCGACGACCCGTCCAAGAAGGTCCGGGACACGCTGATGCCCGGGACCGTCGAAAGCGGCATGATCGGCGGCAAGTTCGTCGCGCTGCAGTACGTCTACACCGTCTGGGGCCTGTGGTACTCGGGCAAGCTCTTCAAGGAGAAGGGCTGGACCCCGCCCAAGACCTGGGCCGAGTTCATGGACATCTGCCAGAAGGCCAAGGCGGCCGGCATCGGCGGTCTGGCCCACCAGGGCAAGCACCCGTACTACATCAACGTCGCCATCATGGACCTGATCGCCAAGAAGGGCGGCCTGGATGCCATGAAGGCGATCGACAACCTGCAGCCGAACGCCTTCGCGGACAACCCAGTCGCGCTGGAGGCCGTCGAGGCGGTCTACGAGCTGGTCGAGAAGGACCTGCTGCTGCCGGGCACCAACGGCCTGACGCACACCGAGTCCCAGACCCAGTGGAACCAGTACAAGGCCGCCTTCATCCCCTCCGGTTCCTGGCTGGAGAACGAGCAGCTCAAGCAGACCCCGGAAGACTTCGACATGCAGTTCCTGCCGATGCCGCTGCTGCCGGACAGCAAGCTGCCCCTCGAGGCCATCCGCGCAGGCGCCGGCGAGCCCTTCATCGTCCCGGAGAAGGCCGCCAACAAGGCCGGTGGCCTGGAGTTCCTCCGCTCGATGCTGTCGCGCGAATGGTCGACCCTCTTCGCCCAGCAGGCCAACTCCCTCACCGTCCTCAAGGACGGCGTGGACCCGGCGGTCAAGCTCCGCTCGGGCACGCAGTCGGCCGTGGCGGCGCTCAAGGCGGCCGGGGAAGGCACCTTCAACTACCGCTACCCGGACTGGTACAGCGAGATGGACACCGAGATCCAGAACGCGTCCAATGAGCTGATGGCCAAGCGCATCCAGCCCAAGGAATGGATCAAGCGGGCCCAGGCTGCGGTAAACAAGGCGACTCAGGACCCGAACGCCAAGAACAACAAGCGCAGCTGACACCGCGTCCACCGGGCACCCGGAAACACCAGGGACGGACACCATGAGCCACGTAGCGAACAGCAAGGGGCGGGGCGGCTTCATCGCCGGCTTCCTCATCCTGCCCCTTGCGCTGTACCTGACCTTTGTCATCTGGCCGTACATTCAGACGTTCGGCTATTCCTTCACCAACTGGACGGGTCAGTCTCCGACTTTCGACTTCGTCGGGCTGGACAACTACTCGGCCTTGCTGAAGGACGAGGTCTTCGGCGGCGCACTGCTGAACAACCTGCTGCTCCTGGTGTTCGTCCCGACGATCACCATCCTCATCGCCCTGTTCTTCGCCTTCATGCTGAACGCCGGCGGGCGCAGCGGAGCCGGCGGGGTCCAGGGGGTGGCGGGCTCCGCCCTCTACAAGGTGATCTACTTCTTCCCGCAGGTCCTCTCCCTCGCCATCCTCGCGGTGCTCTTCGGAGCCGTGTACCGCAGTGACGAGGGGGGTCTGCTGAACGGTTTCCTCACGAAACTGGGCCTGGTGGACCCGTCCCACCCCATCGAATGGCTCAACGAGCCCAACTTCGTCCTCTGGTGCCTGCTGCTGGTGGTCGTCTGGCACGGGGTCGGCTTCTACCTGGTCCTCTTCTCGGCCGCGATGCAGTCGGTTCCCAAGGACATCTACGAAGCCGCGCTGCTCGACGGCGCGGGGCGCGCCCAGACCTTCTTCAAGGTCACGCTGCCCCTGCTGTGGGATTCTGTGCAGACCTCCGCGGTCTATCTGGGCATCGCCGCGATGGACATGTTCGTCCTCGTGTCGACCATGACCTCGGGCCAGTTCGGCGGCGGACCGGACCACCACAGCGAGGTCATGGCGACGGTGCTGATGCGTAACTTCCTCTACTTCGGCAATGCGGGCTACGCCTGCGCCATGGGGGTCGTGATGCTCGTCCTCACCCTGATCCTCTCCGCCATCACGCTGCGGGCCACTCGCCGCGAGCACGTCGAGTTCTAGCGGGAGACCACGATGACCACTGTGATCAAAGCACCGGGCGAGGCGGCGGCCGAGAAGCGCTCCGCCGCCACCGGGCAGCCCCGCGGGAAGAACACGAGCGGTTCCGACGGCATGGTGCTCAACGTCTTCTCGCACGGCTTCCTCGCCGTGTGGGGGATACTGATCGTCCTGCCGCTGATCTGGCTGGTGCTCGGCTCCTTCAAGACCGACGTGCAGATCGGCAGTTCGGCCCTGAGCTGGCCGAGCAACTGGCACTTCGACGCCTTCGGGCGGGCCTGGGACAAGGGCATCGGGGACTACTTCGCCAACACGCTCATCGTGATGGTGTTCTCGGTCCCGCTGACGATGCTGCTCGGCTCGATGGCCGCGTACGTCCTGGCCCGCTACCCCTTCCGGGGGAACCGGCCGGTGTACTACTTCTTCGTCAGCGGGGCCATGTTCCCGGTCTTCCTGGCGCTCGTCCCGCTGTTCTTCATGGTGAAGCGGCTGGACATGCTCAACTCGTACCAGGGCCTGGTCCTCGTGTACGTGGCGTACTCGATGCCCTTCACCGTCTTCTTCATGCACTCGTTCTTCCGCACGCTGCCGACGGCCGTGCACGAGGCGGCGGTGATCGACGGGGCCTCCCACACCCGGGTCTTCTTCCAGGTGATGCTGCCGATGGCCAAGCCCGGCCTGATCAGCGTCGGGATATTCAATGTCCTGGGCCAGTGGAACCAGTACATCCTGCCCTCCGTGCTGATGCAGCCGCAGACCGGATCGGACCCCGAGCGCTACATGCTCACCCAGGGCCTGATCCAGCTCCAGTACCAGATGGGCTACGAGACGGACCTGCCGGTGCTGTTCGCCGGTGTGACCATCGCGATGATCCCGATGCTGGTGGTCTACCTGTCCTTCCAGCGGCAGATCCAGGCGGGACTGACGTCCGCCACCATCAAGTAGCGGTGGCGGAGGGGTCGGGCACGACCGACCAGCTGACCGCCGAGACGGAGGGGTCGAGAGAGAGGTTGCTGACGGCTTCCTCGAGCATCCGGCCCCCCTCGCCCTCGGCGGTCAGCAGCGCGGACACCGTGACCAGGCCGGCCTCCGGGCCGTCCTGGCTGCGGATCGAGCGCAGCTGGTAGCCCGGCCGGCCCAGCGCGTCGACCAGCCGGTGGCGGATGTGGGCCTCCTCCGCCTCCAGGCACACGGCCTCGAAGTGGAAGTCGGTGGCCACCTCGGCCCCGCCCCCCGGCTCGCGGTCCATCCGCCGGCCCAGCGGGCGCAGCAGGAGGTTCGCCCCCACCACGCCCGCCGTGCCGCAGGCCGCCAGGACGAACATCCCGGTGCCCGCGAGACAGCCCACGGCCGCCGAACACCACAGGGTGGCGGCCGTGTTCAGGCCCCGGACGCTGAGCCCGTCGCGCATGATCACGCCGGCGCCCAGGAAGCCGATCCCCGAGACGATCTGGGCGGCGACCCGCGAGCCGTCGTACTGGACCTCCGAGACCTCGCTCATGAACCCGTACTGCGAGAGCAGTACGAACAGCGCGGCCCCGCCCGCCACCAGGGCATTGGTCCGCAGGCCCGCCATCCGGGCCCGCCACTGCCGTTCCAGGCCGATGACCGCCCCGAATCCGAGCGCCGCGACCAGGTGCCCGGCCATCTCCCATTCGGTGAGCATCATCGGCCTTCTCCCTTCTTCCTTCTTCGCCGGCTCTTAGAGCCAGGTGCCGAACTTGCGGATGTACACGGTCTTCAGCAGCTGGGTGAGCGTGCAGTACGCCAGCAGCACGCCGATCAGCCACGGGAAGTAGCCCATCGGCAGGGGTACGAAGCCCAGCGAGGCGGCCAGGGGCGAGAAGGGCAGGAAGAGCCCGGTCAGCACCGCGAGGACGGTCATCACCATCACCGGCCAGGAGGCGCGGGACTGGATGAAGGGGATCTTGCGGGTACGGATCATGTGGACGACCAGGGTCTGCGAGAGCAGGCCCTCGATGAACCAGCCGGACTGGAAGAGCGCCTCGTGCTCGATGCTGTTCGCGGCGAACACGTTCCACATGATCAGGAACATCGCGATGTCGAAGATGGAGCTGATCGGGCCGATGCAGACCATGAAGCGGCCGATGCCCTTGGCGTCCCAGTTGCGCGGCTTCCTCAGGTACTCCTCGTCCATCCGGTCCCACGGCGTGGCCAGCTGGGCGATGTCGTAGACCAGGTTCTGCACCAGCAGCATGATCGCCAGCATCGGCTGGAAGGGGATGAAGGCGCTCGCCACCAGCACCGAGAAGACGTTGCCGAAGTTGGAACTGGCCGTCATCTTGATGTACTTGATCGTGTTGCCGAAGGTGGTCCGGCCCTGGATCACGCCCTGCTCCAGGACGGTCAGGTCCTTCTCCAGCAGGATGATGTCGGCGGACTCCTTGGCGATGTCCACCGCGGTGTCCACCGAGATGCCGACGTCGGCGTCGCGCAGCGCCGCCGCGTCGTTGATGCCGTCCCCGAGGAACCCGACCGTGTGGCCGTCGGCCTGCAGGGCCCGTACGATCCGCGCCTTCTGGACCGGGTTGACCTTGGCGAAGACCGTCGTACGGGCGGCCAGCGCGCGCAGCTCCGCGTCGTCGAGGGTGTCGATCTCGGTGCCGCCCACCACGTGGCCGACCGTGAGGCCGACATCGGCGCAGACCCGGGCGGCGACGAGCTCGTTGTCGCCGGTGACGACCTTGACCGCGATGCCCTTGTCGGCCAGGCCCTGCAGGGCCCGGGCGGCGTCGGCCTTCGGCGGGTCGAGGAAGGCGAGGAAACCGACCAGGGTCAGCTTGTCCTCGTCGGCCACCGTGTAGGTGTCGCGCGGCGTGTGCATCGTGCGGGTGGCGACGGCGAGGACGCGCAGGCCCTGGCGGTTGTTGTCCTCGGCGATGCGCGAGACGTGCCACCGGAGCTGTTCGGTCAGTTCGACCTTCTGCCCGCGGTCCGTCATGTGGGTGCACAGGGCGAGGACTTCCTCGACGGCGCCCTTGGTGATCATGACGTGCTCGGGCCGGCCGGTGCCGCCCACGATGCTGTTGCGGTTCAGGACCACGGACATCCGGCGCCGGGCGAAGTCGAAGGGGATCTCGTCGACCATCGAGAAGCGTGCGTCGACGACAACCTCCTCGGCCTCGCCCACGCGGTCGATGACCGCCTGGTCCATCAGGTTCTTCAGGCCGGTCTGGAAGTGCGCGTTGAGGTAGCCGTACTCCAGGACCTCGTTGTCCTCGTCGCCGTGCACGTCGAGGTAGCGGTCCAGGACGATGCGGTCCTCGGTGAGGGTGCCGGTCTTGTCCGTGCAGAGCACGTCCATCGCGCCCAGGTTCTGGATGGCGTTGAGCCGCTTGACGACCACCTTGCGCTTGGACATGGCCACCGCGCCGCGCGCCAGGTTGGCGGAGACGACCATCGGCAGCATCTCGGGGGTCAGGCCGACCGCCACGGCGATGCCGAGGAGGAAGGCGGCCTGCCAGTCGCCCTTGGTGAAGCCGTTGATCATGAAGACGACGGGGACCATCAGCAGCATGAAGCGGATCAGCAGGAAGCTGACCTTGCGCACCCCGGTGTCGAAGTTGGTCTCCGGGCGCTCGCCGACCAGGGAGCCGGCCATCGAGCCGAAGTAGGTGTCGGAGCCCGTGGCGACGACGAGTCCGGTGGCGGTGCCGGAGGTCACCGAGGTGCCCATCAGGCAGAGGTTGTCGGCCTCGACGGGGTCGGTGGTCCCGCTCTGGCCGAGGTCGTCCGTGCGGGTGTCGGCCTTGGCGACCGGCAGGGACTCCCCGGACAGGGCGGCCTGGCCGACCATCAGGTCCTTGGCGGTGATGATCCGCAGGTCGGCGGGGATCAGGTCGCCGGCGCCCAGCTTGACCACGTCGCCCGGGACCACCTGGTCCATCGGGATCTCGAAGGTGGTGGGTCCGGAGCCGCTGCCGGCCCGGCGCTGCACCGCGCAGGTGGTGGTGACGAGCTGCTTCAGCGCGTCGGCGGCGCGGCCCGAGCGGTACTCCTGCCAGAAGCGGAGCAGGCCGCTGATCCCGACCATCACCGAGAGGATGATCACGCCGGGATCGGCCGGGTCCTGCCAGTACATGACGGCCGCGAGGAAGACCAGGACGGCGATGAAGGGGTTGGCGTACGCCTTCGCGAGCTGGGCGTACCAGCGCGGGGCGCGCTCCTGGGCGATGACGTTGGAGCCGTGGCGCTCCAGGCGCAGGGCGGCCTCGGTGTGGGTGAGGCCGTTGCGCGAGGCGTCGACCGACTGCAGGACCTCGATGCCCGGGCGGGCGCTGATCCCGGCGAGCCGCTCGCCGACGAGCCGGGTACGGGCCTCCAGCTCGGCGGCCTTGCGCTCGCGGCGGGCCCGGCCCGGGGGTGCGAGCTTCGTGGGGGTACGGGGGGTGAGCATGGTCATGGCAAATACCTCCCTCCACGGCGTCCGGGCAGCGCGGAGCCGCGCGGTCACGTGGAGTGATCATGGGTCGGCGCGCGGTGGCACGTGAGGCCACGCGGGCACGCCGATGGGCATGGATGACGCGCGCCGGACGGAAGCGTCAGGGCGTGCGGAAGGGATGGCGAAGATGAATGCAGAAACGCACGAGGGCGGCACGGGGCCGCGGGCGTGCACACTCGAAGAGAGGCCGGAAGCTCAGAAGGGCTCAGCCGGAGAGAGCGCTGCAAGGACTTCGATCGGGACTCATCCCGAACACCTCCTTGCGTAGCGCTTGCATGACAGAGGGCGCCCGGTCTGGCCGTGAAGGCCGTGAAAACCAGCGCCACGGCGACCGTAGCACGATCAGGATGGAGGTTTCTCTCATACTTATGACCGGTAGTGGCCGATTCGTACTGCGGCGGCCTCTTGACGTCGCGAGGCGCAAAGGCTCGACTTAAGGTTCACAAGTTGGAGAGACGCCGGGGTCTCGTGTCAGTCGGGGCATGCAGCCGCTGACCGCCCCGGCCGGGGGGCGACGGCTTGCCGTTGCTTATGGGCAGGAGTGGATGAGTCGTGCAGACTCCCGGATCGCAGTCCTCGCTGCATCGCGCCAATCTGGAGCGCGTCGTACGGGCGGTACGGCTCGCCGGTTCGCTGACCCAGGCGGAGATCGCCCGGAGCACCGGCCTGTCGGCGGCCACGGTCTCCAATATCGTCCGGGAGCTCAAGGAGGCCGGGACCGTCGAGGTCACGGACACCTCCGCGGGGGGCAGGCGGGCGCGCAGCGTCTCGCTCAGCGGTGACGCCGGCATCGTGATCGGCGTCGACTTCGGCCACACCCACCTGCGGGTGGCCGTGGGCAACCTGGCGCACCAGGTGCTGGCAGAGGAGTCCGAGCCGCTGGACGTGGACGCCTCCTGGGTCGACGGCTTCGACCGGGCGGAAGCCCTGGTGGGACGGCTCGTCGAGGGCGTCGGGATCGGCCGCGACAAGGTCATCGGCGTCGGGCTCGGCGTACCGGGCCCCATCGACGTGGAGTCCGGCACCCTCGGGTCCACCGCGATCCTGCCGGGGTGGGCCGGGATCAACCCGCGGCGCGAGCTCTCGCAGCGCTTGGGCGTACCGGTGTACGTGGACAACGACGCGAACCTCGGGGCGCTCGGCGAACTCGTCTGGGGGAGCGGCCGGGGAGTGAAGGACCTGGCCTACATCAAGGTCGCCAGCGGTGTCGGCGCCGGCCTCGTGATCAACGGGCAGATCTACCGCGGACCCGGCGGCACCGCCGGGGAGATCGGGCACATCACGCTCGACGAATCGGGTCCCGTCTGCCGCTGCGGCAACCGCGGCTGCCTGGAGACCTTCGCCGCCGCCCGGTACGTGCTGCCGCTCCTGCAGAGCAGCCACGGACCGGAGTTGACGATGGAACGGGTGGTGGAGCTGGCCCGGGACGGGGACCCCGGCTGCCGCCGGGTCATCACGGACGTGGGCCGCCACATCGGCAGCGGAGTGGCCAGTCTGTGCAACCTCCTGAACCCGAGCCGGGTGGTCCTGGGCGGCTCGCTCGCGGACGCCGGTGAACTGGTCCTGGCCCCCATCCGTGAATCAGTGGGGAGGTACGCGATCCCCAGTGCGGCCCGGCAGTTGTCGGTGCTCACGGGGTCGCTGGGCGGTCGGGCCGAGGTGCTGGGAGCGCTGGCCCTCGTACTGAGTGAGATGGGCGATTCGACGCTTTTGGCGGAAAATGGAAGTGGAGTGCGAGCTCCCGCCGTCTTGTCTTCAGTTAGATAACGAATGGCGTCGTTGTCATCTCGTTAAGCATTCACTCCTTGACGACAAACTCGCGGCCGGGGTTGACTCACATCCACCTCGGCCGCAGTGCTGCGGCCTCGTCAGGGAGGTTCAAGTAATGAACACGCGTATGCGCAGAGTTGCCGTTGCCGTTGCCGCCGGCACCATGGCCGTCTCGCTCGCCGCTTGTGGCAGCGCGAAGGAGTCCGGGGACAAGAAGGACAACGCCTCCGGCGCCGTCAAGGGCGGCGCGATCAAGGTCGGCCTGCTCCTGCCGGAGAACCAGACCGCGCGTTACGAGAAGTTCGACAAGCCGCTCATCGAGAAGGCGGTCAAGGACCTGACCGCGGGCAAGGGCGAGGTCGTCTACGCCAACGCCAAGCAGGACGCGACCACGCAGAACTCCCAGGTCGACACGATGATCACCAACAAGGTGAACGTCCTGATCATCGACGCGGTGGACTCCAAGGCCATCGCCGGCTCGGTCAAGAAGGCCAAGGAGGCCGGCATCCCGGTCGTGGCCTACGACCGCCTCGCCGAGGGCCCGATCGACGCCTACACCTCCTTCGACAACGAAGAGGTCGGCAAGGTCCAGGGCAAGGCGCTCCTGGAGGCCCTGGGCGCCAAGGCCAAGGACGGCCAGATCGTCATGATGAACGGCTCCGTCACCGACCCGAACGCCGCGCTGTTCAAGAAGGGCGCGCACTCCGTCCTCGACGGCAACGTGAACATCGGCAAGGAGTACGACACCGTCGAGTGGAAGCCGGAGAACGCCAACACCAACATGGCGGCCGCGCTCTCCGCGCTCGGCAAGGACAAGGTCATCGGCGTCTACTCCGCCAACGACGGCATGGCCGGCGGCATCATCACCGCCCTCAAGGCTGCCAGCGTCTCCCCCCTGCCCCCGGTCACCGGCCAGGACGCCGAACTCGCCGGTGTGCAGCGGATCGTGGCGGGCGAGCAGTTCATGAGCGTCTACAAGCCGTACGCCCCCGAGGCCGAGGCCGCCGCGAAGATGGCCGTCGCGCTCGCCAAGGGCGAGTCGATCGCGACCACCGCCACCGCGAAGGTCGACAGCCCCACCACCAAGGGCGTCCCGTCCCTGCTGATCCCGGTCGTGTCGCTGACCAAGGCGAACGTCAAGGACACCGTCATCCGTGACAACGTCTACACGGTCGACGAGATCTGCACGGACAAGTACGCGGCCGCCTGCGCCGCCGCCGGCCTGAAGTAGGCCCCCCCCGCCGCTCGGTGCGCCGAGCGGCCCCCATGCCTGTCCGGCGCTCCCGCCTCCATCCCGCCACCGGCGGGGCGCCGGACAGAATCGTTTCTCCTCAATTCCCCCCGTGGTCCTGCTTTTTCTGCACGACATCCCCGCCGGTCAGGCGGCAAGGAGATGGTTCATGTGTCCGCTGCGCCCGTACTGGCGTTGCGCGGGGTCTCGAAGCGGTTCGGCGCCGTTCAGGCCCTCACCGACGTAGAACTCGAGATCCACTCCGGCGAGGTGGTCGCCCTCGTCGGCGACAACGGCGCCGGTAAGTCCACGCTGGTCAAGACGATCGCCGGCGTGCACCCCATCGATGACGGAGTCATCGAGTGGGAGGGCCGTCCGGTCTCGATCACCAAGCCCCACGACGCCCAGAACCTCGGCATCGCGACGGTCTACCAGGACCTCGCGCTGTGCGACAACATCGACGTCGTCGGCAACCTCTTCCTGGGCCGCGAGCTCAAGCGGCGCGGCATCCTCGACGAGGTGGAGATGGAGCGGCGCGCGCGCGAGCTCCTGACCACCCTGTCCATCCGGATCCCCAGCGTCCGCATCCCCATCGCCTCGCTCTCGGGCGGTCAGCGCCAGACCGTGGCGATCGCCCGCTCCATGCTGGGCGAGCCCCAGCTCGTGATCCTCGACGAGCCCACCGCCGCCCTCGGCGTCGAGCAGACCGCACAGGTGCTCGACCTCGTCGAGCGGCTCCGCGAGCGCGGCCACGCCGTCATCCTCATCAGCCACAACATGGCCGACGTGAAGGCCGTGGCCGACAAGGTGGCCGTCCTGCGGCTGGGGCGCAACAACGGCGTCTTCTCCGTGAAGGACACCTCGCAGGAAGAGATCATCTCCGCCATCACCGGGGCCACGGACAACGCCGTGACCCGCCGGGCGGCCCGTACCGGGGAGGCCCGCAAGTGAGCACCCAGCACATAGACCCCGTCAACCCGGCCGCCGCCCACGACGCCATTCCGGCCGTGGACCCCCGCCTGCTCGTACGCGAGCAGGGCTTCGCCGGGTACGTGAACGAGTTCGGCCGCAAGCTCAAGGCCGGCGACCTGGGCTCCGTGCCCGTCGTCCTCGGCCTGGTCATCATCTGGAGCATCTTCCAGGGCCTGAACTCGAACTTCCTCGGCGCCGAGAACCTCACCAACATCGCGATCACGATGACGGCCACCGGCATGATGGCGGTCGGCATCATCTTCGTCCTGCTGCTCGGCGAGATCGACCTCTCGGTCGGCTCGGTCAGCGGCGTCTCCGGCGCCATCGTGGCCGTCCTCTCGGTCACCAACGGCGTCAACGAGTGGCTGGCCATCCTCGCGGCGATCGCCGGAGGTGCCCTGATCGGCTCCCTCCACGGCTTCTTCTTCGCCAGGATCGGCGCCCCGGCCTTCGCCGTCACCCTTTCGGGCCTGCTCTTCTGGTCCGGTGCCATGCTGCAGATCCTCGGCAGCAACGGCACGATCAACCTCGACTCCGAGGGTGTGGTCGGGCAGCTGACCACGTACTTCTTCTCGGACGTGGCCGTCGGCTACGGGCTCGCCGCCCTCGCCGTGGTGGGGTACTTCCTCGCCACCTTCTCCGACGCGCGGCGCCGCGAGGCCGCCGGGGTCCCCTCCCGGCCGCTGGGCGAGATCCTGCTGCGCACCGGGCTCCTCGCGGTGTTCACCTTCGGTCCGGCCTTCGTGTTCAACCAGTACAAGGGCCTGCCGCTGGCGATCGTGCTCTTCCTGCTGGCCTTGGTCGGCACGGACTTCCTCCTGCGGCGTACCACCTTCGGCCGCCAGGTCTTCGCCCTCGGCGGCAGCGTCGAGGCCTCCCGGCGCGCCGGCATCAACGTCAACCGGGTCCGGATCACGGTCTTCGCGATCGCCGGCACCTTCGCGGCGATCGGCGGCCTCTTCTGGGCCTCCAAGATCGCGGCGGCCAACCAGAGCGCCGGCGCCGGCGACCTGCTGATGAACGTGATCGCGGCGGCCGTCATCGGCGGCACCAGCCTCTTCGGCGGCCGCGGCCGGACCTGGAACGCCCTCCTCGGCGTCATGGTCATCACCTCCATCCAGTACGGTCTGGCCCTGGAGGGAATCGCGACGCCGATCCAGTACATGATCACCGGCGCGGTCCTCCTGGCCACCGTGGTGATCGACTCGGTCACCCGCAAGACGCAGAAGACGGCCGGGCGCGCCTGACCGGCGTGCGCGGAGCGTGATGCGGCGGTAAGAACCGTCACAGTGCCCGGTGCCACTTGGTGTGGCGCCGGGCACCTGTGCGTAGGTATGTACGCACAGTTGTGCGGGTATGCACCCTTTTGGGGGGTGTGGCTCCGTACTGATGTGTACAGGTATGACAAAGGTGTGACCTGACCGGGACCGCGCTTGACTGTCGCGCAAGTAGCGAACATTAGACTCGGCAGACCAGCAAGCGACTGCAAGGAGGCACGGGTGCTGCTGACCCGCATCAAGGGACCGCGCGATCTGGACCGGCTCAGCCAGGAGGAGCTCGACCGGCTCGCCGCCGAGATCAGGACCTTCCTCGTCGACGCCGTCTCCAAGACCGGCGGGCACCTCGGCCCCAACCTCGGTGTCGTGGAGCTGACCATCGCTCTGCACCGGGTCTTCGACTCGCCCAAGGACAAGATCCTCTTCGACACCGGCCACCAGGCCTACGTGCACAAGCTGCTCACCGGCCGCCAGGACTTCGGCGGCCTGCGCACGAAGGGCGGCCTGTCGGGCTACCCCTCGCGCGCCGAGTCCGAGCACGACGTGATCGAGAACTCGCACGCGTCCACCGTGCTGGGCTGGGCCGACGGCTTCGCGAAGGCCAACGAGGTGCTCGGCAAGGAGGACCACCACGTCGCCGCGGTGATCGGCGACGGCGCCCTCACCGGCGGCATGGCCTGGGAGGCGCTGAACAACATCGCCGCCGCCAAGGACCGCCCCCTGGTGATCGTCGTCAACGACAACGAGCGCTCGTACGGCCCCACCATCGGCGGCCTCGCGAACCACCTGGCCACCCTGCGCACCACGGACGGCTACGAGCGCTTCCTGGCCCGCGGCAAGGACCTCCTGGAGCGCACCCCGGTCGTCGGGAAGCCCCTCTACGAGACCCTGCACGGCGCCAAGAAGGGCCTCAAGGACTTCATCGCCCCCCAGGGCATGTTCGAGGACCTGGGCCTGAAGTACATCGGGCCCATCGACGGCCACGACATCGAGGCCCTGGAATCGGCCCTGCAGCGCGCCAAGCGCTTCAGCGGCCCGGTCATCGTGCACTGCCTCACCCAGAAGGGCCGCGGGTACACCCACGCGGAGCAGGACGAGGCGGACCGTTTCCACGGCATCGGCCCGATCCACCCCGACACCGGCCTGCCCGTCTCCACGGACGCCGCCAGCTGGACCTCCGTCTTCGCCGACGAGATGGTGCAGCTCGGCCGGGAGCGCAAGGACATCGTCGGCATCACCGCGGCCATGCTCCAGCCGGTCGGCCTGAAGAAGTTCGCCGACGCCTACCCGGACCGGATCTTCGACGTCGGTATCGCCGAGCAGCACGGTGCCACCTCGGCGGCGGGCCTGGCCTCCGGCGGCGCCCACCCGGTCTTCGCGGTCTACGCGACCTTCCTCAACCGCGCCTTCGACCAGGTCCTGATGGACGTGGCCCTGCACAAGTGCGGGGTCACCTTCGTCCTGGACCGGGCCGGCGTCACCGGCACCGACGGTGCCTCCCACAACGGCATGTGGGACATGTCCATCCTCCAGGTGGTCCCGGGCCTGCGCCTGGCCGCCCCGCGCGACGCGGAGCAGCTGCGGGCCCAGCTCCGCGAGGCCGTCCAGGTCAAGGACGCGCCGACCGTCGTGCGCTTCTCCAAGGGCGTCGTCGGCCCGGCCGTCCCGGCCGTCGGCAGGATCGGCGGCATGGACGTGCTGCGCACCCCGGCCGCCGAAGTCGCCCGGCCGGACGTACTGCTCGTCTCGGTCGGCGCGCTCGCCCCGATGTGCCTGGAGATCGCCGACCTCCTCGACAAGCAGGGCATCTCCACGACCGTGGTCGACCCCCGCTGGGTCAAGCCGGTGGACGAGGCCCTGGCCCCGCTCGCCGACCGCCACCGCGTGGTCGTCACCGTCGAGGACAACGGCCGGGCCGGCGGTGTGGGCTCCGCCGTCGCGCAGGCACTGCGGGACGCGGGGGTCGACGTACCGCTGCGCGACTTCGGCATTCCGCAGCGCTTCCTGGACCACGCCTCGCGCAAGGAGGTCATGGCCGAGATCGGTCTGACCGCCCCGGACATCGCGCGGCAGGTCACCGGCCTGGTGGCCAAGCTGGACGGGCGCTACGACAGCGAGCCGGCCGCCGCCGTCGACTAGACGGCCCGGCGGGCCCGTACGGGGCCCGGACGGGCCGGCGTAGATCGCCGCGCGGTTGCAGGCCACGGGCCGGGAGATCACCCTTGAAGGGGGTGGGCCTCCCGGCCCGTCCGCGTACGTACGCCCCGTTCGGAGGTGCGTCGGTGAGCTCGGATCTGAACAGCCCGTTCCGCACGAAGTCGGTGGAGCAGTCCATCCTCGACACGCAGGAGCCGGAACACCAGCTCAAGAAGTCGCTCTCGGCCTGGGACCTGATGGTCTTCGGCGTCGGCGTCATCATCGGTACCGGCATCTTCGTCCTGACCGGCAAGGTCGCCAAGGAGACCGCGGGCCCCTCCACGGCGCTCGCGTTCGTCGCGGCCGGCGTCGTGTGCGCGCTCGCCGCGCTCTGCTACGCCGAGTTCGCCTCGACCGTGCCGGTCGCCGGTTCCGCGTACACCTTCTCCTACGCCTCGATCGGCGAGCTGCCGGCCTGGATCATCGGCTGGGACCTGGTGCTGGAATTCGCCCTCGGCACGGCCGTCGTCGCGGTCGGCTGGTCCGGGTACGTCCGCTCGCTCATGGACAACGCCGGGCTCCATCTGCCGGCCGCGCTCGAGGGGCCGGATGTACCGGGCGGCAGCTTCGACCTGCTGGCCTTCGTGCTCGTCCTGGTGCTGACCGCGATCCTCGTCGTCGGCGTGAAGCTGTCCGCGCGGATCACCGCGATCGTGGTCGCGATCAAGGTCACGGTGGTGCTCATCGTGATCTTCGCCGGCCTGTTCTTCATCAAGGGCAGCAACTACGAGCCCTTCGTCCCGAAGGCGGTGAAGCAGGAGGGCGGCGCGGGCCTGGACGCCCCCCTGGTCCAGCTGATCTTCGGCTACGAGCCGACCAACTTCGGCATCATGGGCATCTTCACCGCGGCCTCCGTCGTCTTCTTCGCCTTCATCGGCTTCGACGTCGTCGCCACCGCGGCCGAGGAGACCAAGCTGCCCCAGCGGGACATGCCGCGCGGCATCCTCGGCTCGCTGCTGATCTGCACGGTGCTGTACGTGGCCGTCTCGCTCGTGGTCACCGGCATGCAGCACTACTCCGAGCTGTCCGTCAGCGCCCCGCTGGCCGACGCCTTCAAATCCGCCGGGCATCCGGTCTACGGAGGCATCATCAGCTTCGGCGCCGCCGTGGGCCTGACCACCGTGTGCATGATCCTGCTGCTCGGCCAGACCCGGGTGTTCTTCGCGATGAGCCGCGACGGACTGCTGCCGCGCTTCTTCTCGCGGACCCACCCGAAGTTCCGTACGCCCTACCGGCCGACCATCCTGCTCGGCGTGGTCATCGCGATCGTCGCCGGATTCACCAGCATCAACGAGCTGGCGACCCTGGTGAACATCGGCACCCTCTTCGCCTTCGTCGTCGTCGCGCTCGGCGTGATGGTCCTGCGCCGCACCCGGCCCGACCTGCACCGGTCCTTCCGCACCCCGTGGGTGCCGCTCGTGCCCATCCTGTCGATCGCCGCGTCGGTCTGGCTGATGCTGAACCTGCCGGCCGAGACCTGGCTGCGCTTCGGGATCTGGATGGTGATCGGCGTGGCCGTCTACTACCTCTACGGCAAGCGGCACAGCCGGCTGGGCCGCGGCGAGGGCATGACCCCGAACCCGGCGCGCCAGGACCGGTGAACCCCGTCCCACGCCTGTCGTACGCCTGTCCTACGGTGAGGGCATGGAGATCACCGTAGGACTGGAACCCTGGTCGGAAGACGACTTCTGGCTGCTGGAGCGCAAGAACGAGCCTGCCATGACGGAGCATCTGGGCGGCCCGGAGACCGCGGCCAAGCTCCGCGACCGCCACCGGCGGTACCTGGCGATGAGTGCCGGGGAGCCCGGGGCCGGGCGGATGTTCCGGGTCGTGGCCGACGGCGAGACCGTGGGCAGCACGGGCTTCTGGGAGCGGGTCTGGCAGGGCGAGGAGGTCTACGAGGCCGGCTGGGGCATCCTCCCCGAGTTCCAGGGCCGGGGGCTCGCGGCCCGCGCGGTCCGGGCGCTCATCGCGCACGCGGGCGTCCACGGCACCCGCCGCCACCTGCACGCCTTCCCGTCCGTCGACCACCCGGCCTCCAACGCGGTGTGCCGCGCGGCCGGGTTCGTGCTCCTGGGGGAGGTGCGCTTCGAGTACCCGCCGGGGCAGTGGCACGCGAGCGGGGACTGGCGGGCGGTGCTGGGCGGCGACGGCGCGTAGCACCGTCCCCCGGGGGGACGGTGCTACGGGGTGGGGCGGGTGGCGGCGGTCAGCCGCCGGTGGCGGGGGACTTCTTCGCCGAGGCCGGGATCGGCTGGTCGTTGCGCAGGGCCTCCCACAGCTGGCCGGACTGCGGCTCGACCGCGACGACGCGGTTCTTGTCGATCTTGTCGTAGGCCACCGGAAGCATGATCGTCTCCATGGTCGCCGGGTCCACGCCGTTCATGCTCTGGCCGAAGTCCGACAGGCCCTTGAGGGAGCCGAGTTCGGCGTCGGTGGTCAGCGCCTTGGTGCCGGCGTCGGCGAGCTTGTAGAGCTTGGCCGGGCTGCTGAGCATGTCCTGCTTCTTGATCTCGGCCAGCATCGCGATCATGAACTTCTGCTGCAGGTCGATGCGCCCGAGGTCGCTGCCGTCCCCGTAGCCGTGACGGGTGCGCACGAACTTCAGCGAGTCCTCGCCATTCAGGCGGTGCGTGCCCGCGTCGAGGTTCAGACCGCCCTTGATGGGCTTGTCGAGAGTGACGTCCACGCCGCCCAGCGCGTCCACCAGCCCCTTGAAGCCGGCGAACTCCACCTTCACGAGGTGGTCGACGCGGATCCCGGACATCTTCTCGATGGTCTTGACGACACAGGCGGGGCCGCCGCCGCTCCCGATGATGCCGTTGATCATGACGCGGTTGGCGCCGGGGATCGTCTTGCCGTCCTTGTCCTTGCATTCCGGCCGGGTCACGAGGGTGTCACGGGGAATGCTGATCGCGGTGGCCTTCTTGCGGCCCTCGGGTATGTGCACCAGCATGTTGGTGTCCGAGCGGGAGCCGCTGACATTGCCGTGATCGAGCTCACCGTTGGCGCCGGCGCGGGAGTCCGAGCCGAGCACCAGGATGTTCTGCCCGCTGTCCGGGACCTTGGCCGGACGGTCGTCACCGAGCGCCTGGTCCAGGTCGACGCTGTCGATGTTCCCGTTGAGGTGGCTGTACGCCCACCACCCGGTGCCGCCCGCCGCGAGCAGCAGGACCAGGAGTGTCAGCAGGAGCACCCGCCTGACGCGCTGTCCTCGGGTCCGGACGCGCCTGCGCCCGCGCCCCTCGGAAGGGCCGAGAGTTCCGCGGCCCGGTGTCATGACGTCGTGGCTCATCCTGTGAGTCCCCCATGGTGGTAGCGGCACCGGCAATTGCGGGCGAGGTCCGGGCCGGGGCGAGTGCGCCCAGGCCTGCCCGCGCCAGCCGTGCATTATAGACAGTAAATGCTATGAGCGTACGACTCGATGCTCGCGATCGCATGTACGTTCGCCGCACTATCATTCGCTCGATGGGGGCCCCAGGGCCGTTCGGACAGGTCTAGGGAAGGGTCGAGGCACGGTGAGCGAATTCGTCGTCGACGGGCGCTGGCTCGCCCTGGGCAAGGACGGGCGGCTCACGGCCTTCGTCCGCACCCGCGGCGGTCTGCTGCGGTGGACGGAGGAGGCGCCGGGCGGCCCGAAGTGGACCGGCCCCGATTTCATCGAGACCCCCGAGCTCAGCCACATCACGGTGGCGCAGGGCGCCGACGGCTACTGGCACCTGCTCGGCCGCCGCGTCGGGCGCGGCACCGGCGGGACGCCCGCGGTGGACTTCGTCCTGGCGACCCAGTTCCAGACGGGCCGGCCGATCACGGAGTGGCGCGAGCTCGGCAGTCCCTCCAAGGATCCGGCGCGGGCGGCGATGGCGGGCCCGCCGGTCGGCGCGGTCTCCGCGTCCGGAAGGCTGCACCTGTTCGTCCGGCACGCCGGAGGCGGGGTGTCGCTGCGCCGGGAGGGCCGGCGCGGGGCCTGGGACGGGTGGAAGAACCTCCAGGGTCAGCACGCCATCGACGGTTTCGCGGCCGTCACCACGTCCGCGGGGCTCATCGAGCTGCTGGCCCCCGCGGACAACGGCCGCACCATGCAATGGGCGCAGTCCGAGCCGGACGGGGAGGTCGAACGCCGCCCCAACCTCCGGATCAGCCCCGCGCCGGGCACCGCGGTGGCGCTGGAGACCTCGCCGGGCCGGGTGACCTACTACTGGGTCGACGCCGAGACGGGCGGCATCCTCTGCCACCGGGTCGGCGACTGGATCATCCCCCTCGGAGGGGCCCCCGCCGCGGGGCGGCTCACGGCCCTGCGCGCCGTGCTCGACGGGTACGACTGCACGGTGCTCGCGCACTGGGGGTACGACGGCCAGGTCATGCTGGCCGCCTGCGGCTCGGAGAACGAGGGCGGCGGCCTGTGGTGGTCGCCGACGGGCGAGGCCACGGCCTGCGCGCCCCTGCTGGCGCTCGACGCCTACGGCCGCGTGGTGATCGGGACCGTGGACTCCTCGGGCGCGCTGCGCATCGTGCGCCAGAGCGACGAGCCGGGCCTGGTCATGCGTCCCGGGGTCCGGGTCTAGGGGCGCGAGCTCTCCGCGTCCCGGGCTCCGGGCGGCTCGAATTCGACGCGGACTCCTTGTGAGGTTGTTCACAAGATGTTTGCGAAAGCTTGAACATATCCTGAATCCGGGGCTGTTGGGGTGTACAGCCAGGAGATTGCAGATGGACAACCCATGGCCTTGGGTGTGAAGATCCGATAAGCGTCCGGGGGGGCGCAGGGAAGGGTTCGGGGCGCGGAATAGCCGAGTCCGGCTGACAGGTCAGATGTGGCCACTTGCGATGGACGGATGCGGATACGTGGTGAGCAACCCAGAAGCCAGTAATTTCGTGGCAGGCTACCGCTCGCTGGTCCCTGTCCAGGCCCGCCGGCGCATAGTCCACTCGGTCCCCAGGCCCATGCGCACCGGCGTCATGAAGAGCATGACCCTCGTCGACTCGGCCCGCTCGGCCGTCGTCGTGCGCGCCATGGGCGGCAGTGCCGACCGGACCGGCGAGTCCCCCGACGCCGCCCTGCGCGTGGTCCGCTCCCAGGGCAAGCACGCCCACGCGATGGTCGTCGCCGGAGCCACGGAATGGGCCGCGAAGGCCCGCAACCTGCACCTGCTCGTCGCCGTGCTCGAGGAAGCCGGCATCGACCACTTCTGCGTCCGCGGCACCGGCAAGCCCAACCCGTGCGTGGCCGTGCCCGCGAGCCGCCGCGACGAGGTCGAGGACGCACTCCAGTACGCCTTCGGCGTCAACCCCGGCTACGTCTCCGACGTCAACGGCGGTCAGCACCGCCCCGGCTCCACGACCAAGGCCTGGCGCCGCCAGCGGACCCGCGACATCCTGCGGCTGTTCTGGATCGTCTGCGACCCCACCGGGAACCTGGTCTTCGGCCAGGAGTCCGGCGTGGACCTGGAATTCTGGGAGGAGTCGCACGGCCGGCTCGTCGCACCCCGGCCCAACAGCGTCGTCACCGAGATACCGGTGGACAGCCCCCGCCCGTGGGCGCCCCAGCAGCTGTTCAGCCCGGTGCCCGCCCCGTACTGGAGCGGTGAGGCACGCACCCTCCCCGAGTTCACCGTCCCGCTGCCCTCCGACCACCTCTTCCCGATCGACGTCGTCTACACCTGGGTGGACGACGCCGACCCGGTGTGGAAGGCCGGCAAGGACGCCGCGCGCCGCGGGATCACCTCGGGGGAGTCCGCCGCCCCGCTGCACGAGCAGGCGGCCAACGACTCGCGCTTCACCAGCCGCGACGAGCTCCGCTACTCCCTGCGCTCCATCCACCAGTACGCGCCGTGGATCCGCCAGATCTTCCTCGTCACCGCCGGCCAGGCGCCGGGCTGGCTCAACACCGAGTTCCCCGGACTGAGGGTCGTCGACCACCGGGAGATCTTCTCCGACCCGGCGGCGCTGCCGACGTTCAACTCGCACGCCATCGAGAGCCAGCTGCACCACATACCCGACCTGTCGGAGCACTTCCTCTACCTCAACGACGACGTGTTCTTCGGCCGCCCGGTGCGCCCGGAGCACTTCTTCCACTCCAACGGGCTGTCCAAGTTCTTCATGTCCAAGGCCCTGATCCCGCCGGGCCGGGTCACCCCCGAGGACCTGCCCGTCAACGCGGCCGGCAAGAACAGCCGCGGCCTGATCGCCCAGCAGTTCGGCACCTTCATCTCCCAGAAGATGAAGCACACCCCGCACGCGCTGCGCCGCAGCATCCTCTCGGAGATCGAGCACGTCTACTCGCGGTCCCACTGGGTCACCCAGCACTCGCGCTTCCGCTCCCCGAACGACGTGCCGATCGCCTCCTCGCTGCACCACTACTACTCGTACCACTCGGCCCGCGCCACGATCGGGGACCTGCGGTACGTGTACATCGACATCGGCGACAACGGGGCGCAGCAGCGTCTGGACCGGCTCGTGGCCCGCCGGGACTTCGACACGTTCTGCATCAACGACACCGTCGCGCCCAAGGACAAGGACGCCCAGGCGCGGATGATCGAGCGGTTCCTCGAATCGTATTTCCCCGTACCGAGCCCCTATGAGTTGCCGGACGCCGTGGGGACCCCCACCCGGCGCACCGCCGAGCTGGGAAGCGCGCACTACCGATGAAGAATTTCCTGAAGTGGCTGCTGCGTTCCCGTGGAACGTTCGCGGCCGGCTTTGCCACGCGGCTCGTCGCCATCCGTTCCTGGCTGATGGTGCGCGTCTTCCTGCCCCGCCGCATCGGCCGCGCCGCCGTGCTGCAGTACGCGCAGGTCCTCGACGGTCACACCATGAACCTCCACGCCGAGCTGCCGGACTCGGCCCCGCTCGGCGAATCCGCCGAGCTCGAGCTGAAGCACGGCCGGCAGGTCTTCCGCACGCCGGTGCGCCTCTACGAGGACCGCGAGGACCGGCTGCTGATGGACGCCGCCGTGCTCCTCGGCGCCGGGCCCGGCGGCCTGTCCCTCACGAGCGGCCGCTGGAAGACCACGCTGCTGATGCAGGACGGCCGCAGGACCCGCAAGTACAAGCTGCTGCTGGTCGAGCCGCCCGTGCCGTACGCCGGACCGACCAAGCCGATGAGCGCCTCGCCCGTCGACGGCCTGCGCCACCGCCTCGGCCGCACCGTCGCCGGCAGCCTGACCGTGGTCACCTCGAACCCCAAGCCCCTCGCCGAGGTCGTGCGCATCGACCTCTCGCACTCCATGCTCGTCCTCGACTTCCGCACGGTCGGCGCGCGGCTCGAAGAGCCCTGGGCCGAGTTCACCGCCTCCCGCCGCCGTCTGCAGCGCCCGCTGGAGGCGCTGCCCGGCGGTGCCTGGCGGGTCGTCGTACCGCTGGAGGAGATGCCGCCCGCGCGCGCCACCGATCACTGGGACGTGGCAGTAGCCTCGAAGGGGTCGCGCGCCCTGCGCATCGGTCGCCGACTGCACGACGTGCGCAACCCGATGCGCGTCTTCACCATCAACAAGGGTGTGGTCGCACCGCGCGGCCTCGCCCCGATGATCGTCCACCCCCGTTACACGGCCGCGGGCAACCTCCGGGTCACCTGCAGTCGAATGCCCGAAGCCGGGCGGAGAGCCTGATGAAGATCACTTTTCTGCTGACCACTGCCGACGCCGTGGGAGGCACCGAACGAGCTGTCTTCAATCAGGCGGCGGAGCTGGCGTCCCGGCACGACGTACGGGTCCTCAGCATCTTCCGCAGCAAGCCGGAGCTGTTCTTCGCGCTCGACGAGCGGGTACGGGTCGACTACCTCATCGACCAGACCGGCCCCGTGCCCCGGCCGATGCGCCGGGTCGATCTGGGCGACGACACGTACGCCGCCCTCTCCAAGCAGTCCAGCAACCTGGTCGACCGGGCCTGGGAGGCCGCGTTCAACCGGCTGTCGGACATCGAGCTGGAACTCGCGCTCCAGCACACCGACACCGACATCCTCATCACGACCACCCCGGCCCTGATGGCGCTCGTGGTCCAGCTCGCCCCCAGCAGGGTCATCACCGTGCACCAGGAGCACCGCGTCTCCGAGCTGCGCGGCACCAGCGGCGAGCCGCTCCTGAAGTACTCCGCACGGCTCGACGCCCTCGCCGTGCTCAGCGGCCGCACCCGCGACTGGTTCGCCGAGACCCTCGGAGCCAGCGCGCCCCGCATCGAGGTCATCCCCAACGCCCTGCCCACGGGCTTCCGGCCGCGCTCCACCCTGGAGACCCGTACGGTCGTCACCGCCGGGCGGCTCGTCGGCGAGAAGCAGCTCGACCACGCGATCAACGCCTGGGCGCAGATCGCCCCCCGCCACCCCGACTGGATCCTGCGGATCTTCGGCGACGGCCCGCTCTCCGGAGCGCTGCGCCGTCAGATCAACCAGCTCGGTCTGCACGACAGCATCCAGCTCAACGGCAACACCCCGCACCTCGCCGAGGAATGGGCCAAGGCCAGCATCGCGCTGATGACCTCCCGCAACGAGGCCTTCCCGCTCGTCCTCATGGAGGCGCAGGCCGCGGGCGTGCCCGTGCTCTCCTACGACTGCCCCAACGGCCCCAGCGAGATCATCCTGGACGGCCGGTCGGGCATCCTCGTGCCGCACGGGGACGTCGAGGCCCTCGCGGTGCAGCTCAACCGCCTCATCGAGGACCAGCAGCTGCGCCACCGGATGGGCGCCGAGGCCGCGCACACCATCCACCGCTTCGACCCGCCCCAGATCACCTCCCAGTGGGAGAAGCTCTTCAAGGAGCTGGCGGGCCACCGCGAGAGCGGCCGGCGCGACGCCACCAAGGCCGACCGCCTCGCCCTGCACGCCGTGCACAGCGGACTCACCGGCGCGGCCACGGCGGCCGCCCCCGCCCCGCCCAGCCAGTCGCGCTCCGGGAGCCAGCGCCAGCTGGAGCAGCAGGTCGCCAAGCGCCGCCGCGAGCTCGTCCGCGACGGCGGCCAGCTCTGCCGGGTCACCGACTCCGAGTCCCCCTTCGACATCGTCCAGGCGAACCTGGCGCTGGCGGCCGACGCCCTCGAGGCGGCCGGGATCCCGTACCTCCTCACGCGCGACACGATGGTGCGCAAGACCATCGCCGTCCACGCCAGCTACCGCGAGGCCGTCCTCAAGGCACTGGCCGGCCACTACCGGCAGGAAGCCGTCTACGCGGCCCTCCTCAACGAGCGCCAGGACGCCATCACCACCGTCCTCGCCGGACTCTGCGAGGACCACTTGCAGCTCCCGTGCACCGGTGTCCGCGTCTACCAGAGCGTCGTGACCACCTCGCGCACCCTGCGCATGGGCGCCGTGTACGGATGCACGATCTCCTTCTGGGAGACCGACCCCGAGGAGGCGGAGTTCGTGATCACGCCCGCGCGCACCCTCATCGGCGACCGGATCTCCCAGTACTCGATGAGCCGGGTCTCCACCGTCCTGTCCGGCCGCAACTACCCGACCATCGCCCCGTTCGCGCAGCCCCTGCACGCCGACGTGAACTTCCCCATCGACGCCGTCTACACGTGGGTCGACGGCTCGGACGTCAACTGGCTGGAACGCAAGAACCAGGTGCTGTCCGGGCTCGGCCTGGAGACGGTGGACGCCGCGGCGAGCGCCGCGCGCTTCCGCAGCCGCGACGAGCTGCGCTACTCGCTGCGCTCGATCGACATGTACGCGCCGTGGATCCGGAACATCTACATCGTCACCGACCGGCAGGTGCCGGCCTGGCTCGACACCACCCACCACCGGGTGCGCGTCGTCGACCACACGGAGATCTTCGGCAACCGCGGCGCGCTGCCGACCTTCAACTCGCACGCCATCGAGAGCCAGCTCCACCACATCGAGGGCCTCGCCGAGCACTTCCTCTACTTCAACGACGACTTCTTCATCGGCCGCACCGTGCTGCCGAACCTCTTCTTCGAGGGCAACGGCCAGGCGAAGCACTTCCTGTCGCCGACCGCCATCCCGATGCTCCCCACGCGCCAGGACGACGACTTCAACATCAGCGCGGCCAAGAACAACCGCGCGCTGATCGCCGGCTCCTTCGGCCAGTCCCTGACCCACGGCTTCCTGCACGCGCCGTACCCGATGCGCCGCAGCATCATGGCCGACCTGCACCAGACCTACCCCGAGGTCATGGCCCAGACCGCCGCGAGCAGGCTGCGTGCGCACAGCGACGTCTCCACCGCCTCCTCCCTGCACCACTACTTCGGCTACCAGACCAGCCGCAGCATCCCCGGACGGATCGCCTGCGGTTTCGTCAACGTCGGCCTGAGCGAGCACCGCACCCGCCTCACCCGACTGATGACGGCCCGCCCGCACGACGTCTTCTGCCTGAACGACTACCACGACGGCGATGTCCCGGAGGAGGAGCAGGACGCGATCCTCGCGGCGTTCCTCCCGAGCTACTTCCCCGTCGCGAGCCAGTTCGAGTACGGCGCGCCGCGGAACCAGCGGTACCACACCAACCAGATGCCCGAGTGGCCGCTGTGACCGGCAGCCGACGTCCGAGTACGAAAGGGAACAGGGAGCAGCCATGAGCAAGATCTGCATTATCGGGAACTCCGTGGCTGCTTCGCGCACGCCCCAGGAATCGCCGCTGGCCGGATGGGGGCAGTTCCTCGGGGAATTCCTCACGCCGTACCACGAGGTGCGCAACTACGCCCGTGATGCCATGACGCTGCGCGGCTACTTCAGCGAGCGGTTCGCCACCCTCCTGAACCTGATCGACCCCGGTGACGTCGTCCTCATCGCCTTCGGCGGGGTGGAGCAGCGCGTGGACAACCCGCTGCGCTACCACGGGCCGCGCGAGTTCAAGGAGTTCATACGCCTCTACGTGGAGCGGATCCGCGGCGAGGGTGCGATCCCGGTCCTGCTCACCCCCGCCGCCCGGTGCGCGTTCGAGGCCGACGGGAGCGTCTCCAACACCCGCGAGCACTATCCGCAGCTGATGCGCGAGGCCGCCGCCGAGACGGACACCGTGCTCGTCGACATGAACGCCTTCACGATGCAGCTCCTGCACGACCTGGGACCGCAGCGGGCCCGGCGCTACTTCCGCTGGACGGACCCCGCCGAGCACCCCAACCACCCCGACGGCATCATCGACTCCTCGCACTTCAACGAGATCGGTGCGCGCGAGGTGGCGCGGATGGTCGCCATCTCGCTCTACAACTCCCAGGCGCTGCCGCACGGCCTGATCGCTCCGGAGACGGTCCAGGTCGGAGCCGAGTACCCGCCGGTGCTGGAAGAGTTCACCGTGGAGAAGCCGGAGTTCGCGCTCTACGCGGACATGCGGGTCGGCAACGCGCCGACGATCGCCTCCCCGGGGGCGAACCGCACGGTGGGCGCGATGCAGAAGTTCACCGGCACCGCCGACCCCGGCACCTCCTACCTGCTCTTCTTCGAGGGCGGCAGCTACCTCGGCGGTACGCGGGTCAACGCCGAGGGCAAGTGGTCCTGGCGCCGGGTGATCAACTGGACCCCGGGCCGCCACGAGATCCAGGTCGTCGGCCACACCCCGCAGGGCGTCTCCCCGCTCGCCGTCCTCCCCTTCACGGTCAAGACCTCCGTCCTCGCGCCGGTGGTGACCGGGCCCCGGGAGGGTGCCTGGACCGGCACGCGCCCCCGCTTCTCCGGAACCGTGGAGAAGGGCGTCAAGAAGGTCTCCGTCCTCGAGGGCGGACGGCTGATCGGCTCCGCCCCCGTACAGGACGACGGCAGCTGGAAGTTCACGCATCCGCACGACTGGAAGCCGGGAACGTTCCAGGTGCAGTTCGTCTCGATCTTCAGCGCCATCCACTCGGAGCCCGCCACGCGGACGATCCGGGTGCACGGGATCCCCGAAGGCAGCTGGATCCGGGAGTCCGCGCTGGCGGCCCGTCACGACTGCGTCGAGAAGTGCGAGCACGTGCCCTTCTCCGGCCGCTGAAGGACGCCTTGCGCATGAGCCGGACCCGCGGACCCCGCGGGTCCGGCTCTTCGCGTTACTTGTGGATCTCCACGGTCGCGTAGAGGGGGCCGTGGTCCGACTTGCCGTTCGGAGCCACTTCCCGCTCGTTCGGCGTGGTGTCCATGCGGTCGTAGTCCACGCCGCAGGAGGAGAACCGCGCCTTCTCGCCGGACTCCCCGGGGCTCGCGAAGATGTGGTCGAGGGTGCGGTAGACGTGCTTGCCGGCCTTGGCGTCCCACGCGTGGTGCGTGCCGCCGACCTTGTCGGTCAGCGCCTCGCACTCGCTCAGCATGCTCGTGAGCGGGTCGAGGTCTTCGGCCTTCGAGTTCCGGTTGAAGTCCCCGGTCAGGATGAACGGCTTGCCGTCCGGAGAGGTGAGCCGGGAGATCCGCTCCGCCTGCTCGGCGCCGCGCGGGTCGTCCCCGGGGACCAGGTGCGTGGTGCAGATGCGGTGGGACCACCCCTCGACGTCCGCGCACAGCAGCGGCATCACGTGCTCCCCGCTCTCCGGGGGCTCGTCGGAGAGGGTGTTGTCCTGCGAGGACGACTCGATCTTCCCGTGGACCGCGATGGCCACTCCCAGCTCGCCCGTGAGCGAGCCGCGGCACTCCGAGGCCCCGTCGGGCCGCGTACCGCGGGCCCGGAGGATGCTCCAGCCTTCGCCCAGGGCGCTCTTGAGCAGGGCGAGATGGCTGCCCGTGGCCCCGCCGCAGACCTCCTGCAGGGTGACGACGTCGGCGTTGCGTTCGTCGACCATCTCGACGATCTCGCGCACCGTCAGATCGGGCCGGTTGCGGTTGGGGCAGAAGCCGCGCTTGCCGCGCTGTCCGCCCGCCTCCCCGCAGATGTTCCAGTTCAGTACGTTGACGTGGCCGGGGCCGGCCGCCGGCGCGGGCTCCGGCCGGTCCTCCTCGGAGGTCATGGCGTACCCCGCGGCCCCCAGCAGCACGGCGATCACCGCGCACAGCACCGTCACGACGACCGGCGCCGGTATCCGGGAGAACCGGGAGGGAGGCCGTGAACTGTTGTTTCGCGGGTACATCCGATTCATTATCCGAGGTCGCGGCCGGTGCCGGGACACCGGGTCGGGAATGGGCGGAAGACGGCGGCGCCCGCCCCCGCCCCCGGGGTACGGAGGCGGGGGCGGGCGCCGTGGGTCACGCGGTGCGGCGGCGGATCAGACCGGAACGCTCGCCAGGCCCGGGGCCAGGAACTTCTTGCCGTTGACCCGCTCGGAGACGCCCTCACGGTCCAGGTACGGGGTGACACCGCCCAGGTGGAAGGGCCAGCCCGCGCCCGTGATCAGGCAGAGGTCGATGTCCTGGGCCTCGGCCACGACACCCTCCTCCAGCATCAGGCCGATCTCCTGCGCCACCGCGTCCAGGACGCGGTCGCGGACCTGCTCCTCGGTCAGGACGACGTCGCCCTGCACGAGGAGGGCGGCGACCTCGGGGTCCAGCTCCGGCTTGCCGGAATCGTAGACGTAGAAGCCGCGCTTGCCGGCCTTGACCACGGCGGCCAGGTTCGGGGACACGGTGAAGCGCTCCGGGAAGGCGCGGTTCAGGGTCTCGGAGACGTGCAGACCGATCGCCGGGCCGACGAGCTCCAGGAGCACCAGCGGGGACATCGGCAGGCCGAGCGGCTCGATGGCCTTCTCGGCGGTGACCACCGGGGTGCCCTCGTCGATGACGTTCTGGATCTCGCCCATGAAGCGGGTCAGGATGCGGTTCACGACGAACGCCGGGGCGTCCTTGGTGAGGACCGCGGTCTTCTTCAGCTTCCGCGCGACACCGAAGGCCGTGGCCAGCGAGGCGTCGTCGGTCTGCTCGCCGCGGACGATCTCCAGCAGCGGGAGGATCGCGACGGGGTTGAAGAAGTGGAAGCCGACCACGCGCTCCGGGTGCTGGAGCTTGGAGGCCATCTCGGAGACCGACAGCGAGGAGGTGTTGGTGGCGAGGATCGCGTGCGCCGGGGCGACCGCCTCGACCTCCGCGAACACCTTCTGCTTGACGGACATCTCCTCGAACACGGCCTCGATGATGAAGTCCGCGTCCGCGAAGCCCTCGGCCTTGTCCAGGACGCCCGACACCAGGGCGGTCAGGCGGTTGGCCTTGTCCTGGTTGATGCGGCCCTTGCCGAGCAGCTTCTGGATCTCGGCCTGGACGTAGCCCACGCCCTTGTCCACGCGCTCCTGGTCGATGTCGGTGAGGACCACCGGCACCTCCAGGCGGCGCAGGAACAGCAGCGCCAGCTGCGAGGCCATCAGGCCCGCGCCGACGACGCCGACCTTGGTGACCGGGCGGGCCAGGTTCTTGTCCGGGGCGCCGGCCGGGCGCTTGGCGCGCTTCTGGACCAGGTTGAAGGCGTAGATGCCGGAGCGCAGTTCGCCGCCCATGATGAGGTCGGCCAGGGCCGCGTCCTCGGCGTCGAAGCCCTTCTGCAGGTCGCCGTCCTTGGCCGCCTCGATGATCTCCAGCGCGCGGTAGGCGGCCGGGGCCGCGCCGTGCACCTTGGAGTCGGCGATGAAGCGGCCCTTGGCCACGGCCGCGTCCCAGGCCTCGCCGCGGTCGATCTCCGGGCGGACGACCTCGGTGGTGCCGTTCAGCACGTTCGCGGTCCACAGGAGCGACTGCTCCAGGAAGTCCGCGCCGTCGAACAGCGCGTCCGCGATGCCCAGCTCGAAGACCTGCTTGCCCTTGAGCTGCCGGTTCTGGTTCAGCGAGTTCTCGATGATGACCGAGACCGCGCGCTCGGCGCCGATCAGGTTCGGCAGCAGGGCGCAGCCGCCCCAGCCGGGAACCAGGCCGAGGAAGACCTCGGGCAGCGAGAAGGCCGGGATGGCCTTGGAGACGGTGCGGTAGGTGCAGTGCAGACCGACCTCGACACCGCCGCCCATCGCCGCGCCGTTGTAGTAGGCGAAGGTGGGGACGGCCAGCGCCGCGAGGCGCTTGAAGACGTCGTGGCCGCCCTTGCCGATGGCGAGCGCCTCGTCGTGCTTCTTCAGCAGCTCGACGCCCTTGAGGTCGGCGCCGACCGCGAAGATGAACGGCTTGCCGGTCAGGCCCGCACCGACGATGGAGCCCGCGAGGGCCTCCTGCTCGACCTGGTCGATCGCCGCGTTCAGGTTGGCGAGGGACTGCGGGCCGAAGGTGGTCGGCTTGGTGTGGTCCAGGCCGTTGTCCAGCGTGATGAGCGCGAAGCGCCCGGCGCCGAACGGCAGGTCCAGGTGGCGTACGAGCGCGCGCGTGACGACCTCGTCCGGGAACAGCTCGGCCGCGCCCTTCAGGAGCTCAGTGGTGGTGGTGCTCACTTGCTGTCTCCCTCGGCGGTGAAGTTCGGGTTCTCCCAGATGACCGTGGCGCCCATGCCGAAGCCGACGCACATGGTGGTCAGGCCGTAGCGGACCTCCGGCTGCTCCTCGAACTGGCGGGCCAGCTGCGTCATCAGGCGTACGCCCGAGGAGGCGAGCGGGTGGCCGAAGGCGATGGCGCCGCCGTACTGGTTGACGCGCGCGTCGTCGTCGGCGATGCCGTAGTGCTCCAGGAACGCCAGGACCTGGACCGCGAAGGCCTCGTTGACCTCGAAGAGGCCTATGTCCTCGATCGTCAGACCGGCCTGGGCCAGCGCCTTCTCGGTGGCCGGGATCGGGCCGTAGCCCATGACCTCCGGCTCGACACCCGCGAAGGAGTACGAGACCAGGCGCATCTTGACCGGGAGGTTGTTCTCGCGGGCGAAGTCCTCGGACGCGATGATCGCGGCCGTGGCACCGTCGTTGAGACCGGCGGCGTTGCCCGCAGTGACCTTGCCGTGGGTACGGAAGGGGGTCTTGAGGTTCGCCAGGTTCTCCAGGGTGGTCCCCGGACGCATCGGCTCGTCGGCGGTGACCAGGCCCCAGCCCGTCTCACCGGCCGCCTCGTTGTTGTTGCGCACCGAGATCGGCACCAGGTCCTGCTGGATCTTGCCGTCGGCGTACGCCTTGGCGGCCTTCTCCTGCGAGCGCACGGCGTACTCGTCGGCGCGGAGCTTGGTGATCGTCGGGTACCGGTCGTGCAGGTTCTCGGCGGTCATGCCCATGAACAGGGCGGACTCGTCGACCAGCTTCTCGGAGACGAAGCGCGGGTTCGGGTCCACGCCCTCGCCCATGGGGTGGCGGCCCATGTGCTCGACACCGCCGGCGAGGGCGACGTCGTACGCACCGAAGGCCACGCCGCCCGCGACGGCGGTCACGGCGGTGAGCGCGCCGGCGCACATGCGGTCGATGGAGTAGCCCGGGACGGACTGCGGGAGGCCCGCGAGGATGCCGGCCGTGCGGCCCAGCGTCAGGCCCTGGTCGCCGATCTGCGTGGTCGCGGCGATGGCGACCTCGTCGATCTTCGCGGGGTCCAGGTCCGGGTTGCGGCGCAGCAGCTCCCGGATCGCCTTGACGACGAGATCGTCGGCGCGGGTCTCGTTGTAGATGCCCTTCGGGCCCGCCTTGCCGAACGGGGTGCGGACGCCGTCGACGAAGACGACGTCCCTGACGGTACGAGGCACGTTGGCTCTCCTCCAGGTGCGGGTGTGCACTGCTGCGCGGGGGCGCGTTCATTGCTGAGCGCCCGCTCACCTCATCATGCTACTTGTCGGTAACCGGCATGCACACCCCCCTCGGAAGGAGCGGCGAAGGTCACACTCCGCGGGGGTCCGGTTCGGCCCGGTCCGCAGCGCGGCTGGGGGCGGGGGCGACGGCGGCGATGTCCGCGGCCAGGGCGGCCGAGGACCGGACGGTGTCCGCCACGAAGGTGCGGCGGCGGACGCCCAGGGTGCGCAGGGCCGGTCCGTGGTCCGCCGCGACCACCACGGCCGCGGCGGCGAGCACGGCCCGCCAGGCCGTGACGGCCGCCCGGCGGGCCGGGACCGGCAGTGGTGCCAGGGCCTCGCGCAGGCGCAGGCAGTGGAAGGGGACGTGGCGCTCCTCGTCGGCCAGGATCAGCCGTGCCACCTCCGCGGCCAGCGGATCGGCGGCTCCGTCCCGCACGGCCCGGTAGTAGCGCAGGGCCACCACCTCCGCCACCATCAGCACGAGCAGCTCCACCCGCAGGCCCAGCAGTCGCCGCAACCGGACGAACACGGTGTCGCTCCAGTGCCCGGCCAGGGTGCCCGCGCCCCCCGCCTCCAGGAGCAGGGCCAGCATCCGCGCGTGGTTCTGCTCCTCGGCGACGAAGAGGCGTACGGCCCGTGCGTACACCGGATCGCCGGCCCGGTCGGCCTTGCCGATCAGCGCGGAGCCGTCCCCGTCCTCGCCCACCTGGAACCGCTGCAGGCTCCGGACCAGCTCCGCGGGGAGCTTCGCGCCCCGGCCCCACTCCGGGTCCCCCCGCCGGGCCCGCCGCTCCCGTTCGCTCTCGAAGTCGGCCACCCAGGTCTCGTATCCCCGCCCATGTTTGATCACGTTCAAAAGCTAGGCGTCTTTGAGCGTGTTCAAAAGGAGCGGGGGCCGGCTGTAGCGGAACCGGGACATGGACGCGGACACGCGGAAGCCCCCGGCCCGAAGGCCGGGGGCTTCCGCGTGCGGAACGGGCGCGTCAGTCCTCGGTCGCGGGATCGGGCTCGATCACGGACGGGGTCGCGGCCAGGGCCGTGACCAGGGCGTCCGTCACCTGCTCGATCTGCCACGGGCGGGCTCCGTACCCCGCCAGGGCCTCGGCCACCGCCTCGCGCTCCAGCCGCGCCGGCGGCTCCCAGCACAGCCGGCGGACCGTGTCGGGGGTGATCAGGTTCTCCTGCGGCAGGTTCAGCCCCTCCGCCAGCGCCGAGACGGCCGTCCGGGCCGCGGCGAGCCGCTCCGCGGCCACCGGGTCCTTGTCCGCCCAGGAGCGCGGCGGCGGCGGACCCGCCGGGGTCGCCCCCGGCTGCGGCAGTTCGGCCTCGGGCAGAGCCTTCGCCCGTTCCACGGCGGCCATCCACTGGTCCAGCTGGCGCCTGCCCATGCGCTGCCCGTAGCCGGGCAGGGCGGAGAGGGCCTGCACGTTCAGCGGCATGGCGAGCGCGGCCTCGACGATCGCGGCGTCACCCAGCACCTTGCCCGGTGACACGTCACGTCGCTGCGCGATCCGGTCCCGGGACTCCCACAGCTCCCGGACCACGGCCATCTGCCGGCGCCGGCGCACCTTGTGCATGCCGGACGTACGGCGCCACGGGTCCTTGCGCGGCGGCGCGGGCGGTGCGGAGGCGATGGCGTCGAACTCCTGGTGGGCCCATTCCAGCTTGCCCTGCCGGTCCAGCTCCTTCTCCAGCGCGTCCCTCAGGTCCACGAGCAGCTCCACGTCGAGCGCGGCGTAGCGCAGCCACGGCTCGGGGAGCGGACGGGTGGACCAGTCGACGGCGGAGTGCCCCTTCTCCAGCACGTAGCCGAGGACGCTCTCGACCATCGCGCCGAGTCCGACCCGGGGGAAGCCGGCGAGGCGGCCGGCCAGCTCGGTGTCGAAGAGGGAGGTGGGCGCCATGCCTATTTCGCGGAGGCACGGAAGGTCCTGGGTGGCGGCGTGCAGGATCCACTCGGTGCCGGACAGCGCCTCGCCCAGGGAGGAGAGGTCGGGGCAGCCCACCGGGTCGATCAGTGCGGAGCCCGCGCCTTCGCGGCGCAGCTGTACGAGGTAGGCGCGCTGGCCGTAGCGGTAGCCGGAGGCGCGCTCGGCGTCCACGGCGACGGGGCCGGTGCCCGCAGCGAAGGCCGCGACCACCTCGGCGAGCGCGACCGCGTCGGCGACCACCGGAGGGATGCCCTCACGGGGTTCTAGCAAGGGAATCGGCAGCCCGTCGGACGAAACCTCGTCGTCCGGGGGGCCGCCCCCGGTGGTGGTGCGCAGGCCTGCTGCGGTTTCTTGGGCGTCGGTCACCGGTCAAGGGTATCCGTGGATACGACGCGCCCGTCGCCGGAACGTTCCGGCGACGGGCGCGAAGGGGGAGGACGGACGTTGCCCCGGGTTCTCCGGGAGTTCTCCCGGGGGCCTTCGGGGGATATCGGCCGGGTCAGTGGATGATCCCGGTGCGCAGGGCGACGGCGACCATCCCGGCCCGGTCGCCGGTGCCCAGCTTGCGGGCGATCCGTGCGAGGTGGGACTTGACGGTCAGGGCGGACAGGCCCATCGACACACCGATGGCCTTGTTGGACTGGCCCTCCGCGACGAGGCGCAGGACCTCGACCTCGCGGCCGGAGAGCTCTCGGTAGCCGCCCGGGTGGCTCGGGGTACCCGGGGGGCGGCGGTGCATACGGGCCGCGGCGGCGCCGATGGGGGCGGCGCCGGGCCGGGACGGGAGCCCGATGTTGGTCCGGGTGCCGGTGACGACGTAGCCCTTCACTCCGCCCGCGAGGGCGTTGCGCACGGCGCCGATGTCGTCGGCGGCGGACAGGGCCAGGCCGTTCGGCCAACCGGCGGCGCGGGTCTCGGAGAGCAGGGTGAGACCGGAACCGTCGGGCAGGTGTACGTCGGCCACGCAGATGTCGCGCGGGCTGCCGATGCGTGGACGGGCCTCCGCGATGGACGACGCCTCGATCACGTCGCGTACCCCGAGGGCCCACAAATGGCGGGTCACGGTGGAACGCACGCGCGGGTCGGCCACGACGACCATGGCCGTCGGCTTGTTCGGGCGGTAGGCGACCAGGCTTGCGGGCTGCTCGAGAAGAACGGACACCTAGGCCTCCTGGGGGGAGTGGCGGGACGGCCGGCTCGGGGAAGGAAGCCGGTGCGAACCGTGCGGATGGTCTATGACTCCTTCGGCACGTCACCCGCCCGGCTTTAGGGAATGATCACGATTTGGTGAGTAACAATTCGGGCAATTCGGACGCACGATCGATCATAGGGTGATCAGAAGCCTGCAAGGGGTGCCCTGGAACGGCCTCCGGCCCGCGTCGGAGCGCGGGCCGGTGCGCAGATCGGAGTGCAGGCCGGAGGGGGTCGCGGCCTCGCGGAACTACCCCTGAGGGTGATGCGGGCCGCGCCGCTGGGGCAGCGAGACCACCCCGGTCACCGTCTCGGTCGGTCCGACCGGAGGCAGCCCCGCGATCTGGCACAGCAGTTCGCACCAGGCCGACAGGTGTGCGGCGGTGTCCGGCACCCCGCCCACTCCCTCGCGCGGCGTCCACGAGGCCCTGATCTCGATCTGGGTGGCAGGACGCCGCTCTCCGAGCCCGCCGAAGTAGTGCGAAGCGGCCATGGTGACGGTCCCGCTCGCCTCGCCGTACGTCAGCCCGCGCGCGTCCAGCGCCCCCGTCAGCCAGGACCAGCACACCTCGGGGAGGAGCGGGTCCACGGCCATCTCCGGCTCCAGTTCCGCCCGTACGAGCGTCACCAGCCGGAAGGTGCCCTGCCAGGCGTCGTGCCCGGCCGGGTCGTGCAAGAGGATCAGACGGCCGTCGGCCAGGTCCTCGTCACCGTCCACGACCGCCGCCTCCAGCGCGTACGCGTGGGGCGCCAGTCTCTGTGGCGGTTTGGTGGGGTCGATCTCGATCCCCTGCCGCAGCCTCGCCTTCTTCAAGCCGTCGACCGCCCGCCGGAACGGTAGTGGGACGGAGCTGTCCTTCGCGCTGTCCGTACCGTCAGCGCCATCTGAAAATCGTCCCTGAGCCGCAGCCATGCGGGGAAGACTAGGCGGAACGAGCGCCCGTACGGCGCAGGGACACCCGCACCGGGCCGGGCACTTCTTCATACGTGCGAAGATTTGAGTCGTGAGCGCCAACACCCGCCCCACGGGCACGCCGAGCCAGACGTACGATTCCGCCTTCCTGAAGGCGTGCCGGCGCGAGCCGGTGCCGCACACGCCCGTGTGGTTCATGCGGCAGGCGGGGCGCTCGCTCCCCGAGTACCGCAAGGTGCGCGAGGGCACGCAGATGCTGGAATCCTGCATGCGGCCCGACCTGGTCACCGAGATCACGATGCAGCCGGTCCGGCGCCACAACGTGGACGCGGCCATCTTCTTCTCCGACATCGTGGTCCCGCTGAAGGCCATCGGCATCGACCTGGACATCAAGCCGGGCATCGGCCCGGTCGTCGCCCAGCCGATCCGCCGCCGCGAGGACCTCGCACAGCTGCGCGACCTCACCCCGGAGGACGTCTCGTACGTCACCGAGGCGATCGGCATGCTCACGGGTGAACTCGGCTCCACGCCGTTGATCGGCTTCGCCGGCGCGCCCTTCACCCTCGCGAGCTACCTGGTCGAGGGCGGCCCCTCCAAGAACCACGAGCACACCAAGGCCCTCATGTACGGGGACCCGGAGCTCTGGGCCGACCTGCTGGACCGGCTCGCCGAGATCACCTCCTCCTTCCTGAAGGTCCAGATCGAGGCCGGCGCCTCCGCCATCCAGCTCTTCGACTCCTGGGTCGGCGCGCTCGCCCCGGCGGACTACCGCCGCTCGGTGATGCCCGCCTCCGCGAAGGTCCTGGAGTCCGTCGCCTCGTACGGGGTTCCGCGCATCCACTTCGGCGTGGGCACGGGCGAGCTGCTCGGCCTCATGGGCGAGGCCGGCGCGGACGTCATGGGCGTCGACTACCGGGTCTCCCTCGCCGACGCCGTCCACCGCGTCGGCCCCGGCAAGGCGCTCCAGGGCAACCTGGACCCGGCGGTCCTCTTCTCCACCCCCGAGGCGGTCGAGAAGAAGACGGACGAGGTCCTGGCCGCCGCGTCCGGCCTGGAGGGCCACATCTTCAACCTCGGCCACGGCGTCCTCCCGACGACCAACCCGGACGCCCTGACCCGCCTGGTGGACTACGTCCACACGCAGACGCAGCGCTAGCCCCTGCGGGGTGCCGGGGCGGGGGGCCTTCTCCCCGCCCCGCCCTTTCTCCGTTTCCTGGGGCTCCGCCCCAGACCCCGGTCCTCAAACGCCGGACGGGCTGAAATCGCCGCTGCGCGGCATCACCTACACCCCCGCCGCCCGCACCGCGGTCACCGCCTTGCGGGCTGCTACCAGGACCGGGTCCCAGACCGGGGAGAACGGTGGGGCGTAGCCCAGGTCCAGGGTGACGAGCTGGTCCACCGTCATGCCGGCCGTCAGGGCCACCGCGGCGGCGTCCACCCGCTTCGCGGAGCCCGCGCCGCCGACGATCTGGACGCCCAGGAGGCGGCCCGTGCGGCGTTCCGCCAGCATCTTCACCGTCATCTCCGCCGCGTCCGGGTAGTAGCCCGCCGTGTTCGTCGAGCTGATGGTGGCGGTGACGAAGCGGAGGCCGACGGCGAGGGCGTCGCGCTCGCGCAGGCCCGTCCGGGCGATCTCCAGGTCGCAGACCTTGCTCACGGCCGTGCCGACCACGCCCGGGAAGGTCGCGTAGCCGCCGCCGACGCCCGAACCGATGACCTGGCCGTGCTTGTTCGCGTGCGTGCCCAGCGCAATGTGCCGCATCCGGCCCGACACCAGGTCCAGGACCTCCACGCAGTCGCCGCCCGACCAGATGTTCTCGTGGCCGCGCACCCGCATGGAGAGGTCGGTCAGCAGACCGCCCGACTCGCCCAGCGGCAGGCCCGCCGCGCGGGCCAGGGCCGTGCGCGGCTCGACGCCGATGCCGAGGACGACCACGTCCGCCGGGTACTCCTCCCCGGCCGCCGTGGTCACCGCGCGGGCCCGGCCCTCCCCGTCGGTGAGGATCTGCGTGACCTCGGCGCGGGCGACCGTACGGATCCCCATGCGGTTCATCGCGCTGTGCACCAGGCCGCCCATGTCCGGGTCCAGCGTGGACATCGGCTGCTCGCCCCGGTGCAGCACGGTGACCTCGAAGCCCCGCCCGAGCAGCGCTTCCGCCATCTCCACGCCGATGTACCCGGCGCCCACGACCACCGCCCGGCGGCCCGCCGTCCGTTCCAGATCGGCCATCAGCCGCTGCCCGTCGTCCAGCGTCTGCACCCCGTGCACCCCGTGCGCGCCGATGCCGGGCAGCCGGGGGCGGACCGGACGGGCGCCCGTGGCGAGGACGAGCTTGTCGTACTCCGTCCAGTACTCGGAACCGGAGTCCAGATCGCGGGCGCGCACCCGCTGTCCCGCGAGGTCCAGCTCCACGACCTCCGTCCGCGTCCGCAGGTCGATGTCCCGTGCGCGGTGCTCCTCGGGCGTGCGGGCGATCAGCTGCTCCGGGCCGTCGACCAGGCCGCCGATCCAGTACGGGATCCCGCACGCGGAGTACGAGGTGAAGTGCCCGCGCTCGAAGGCGGTGATCTCCAGCTCCGCCGGGCCCCTGAGCCGCCGGGCCTGTGACGCGGCGGACATGCCCGCCGCGTCACCACCCACCACCACCAGCCGTTCCGTGCCGTTCGCCATGCGCCCGTACCGTCCTTCCCCGCCGCGTCCGTGCCTGCGGGCTCCACGCTACGGGCGCACGAGTGGTCAGTCCTGGACCGGTGGCGGCGTCGCGGCCGGACGGTCCGCGTCCGCCGGAGCGGCCGCCGTGTGCGCCGGCCACTTCGGCCCGCCCTGTGCGGGAAGCCGCCCGGACGCGCCGGGCTTCTCCTTCGCCGGCCGCCACTTGCGGTACTGGCGGAAGGCGAGCAGCAGGAAGCCGACGGTGAGCAGGAACGGCGAGGCCGCGGCGAGCGCCATCAGGACGTAGAGGAGCACGGCGGCGAAGGCCTTCCAGCCCCCCGCCAGGGCGTCGAGGAAGCCCGGATCCGGCTTCTTCGCCTCCTTGGCCGGCGGCTTCCCCGGCTCCGAGAACGTCAGCGTGATCGTGCCGAGCGAGGTCTGGTCCTTGAGCGCCGTCTGCTGGGCGAGCAGCGACTCCAGATCGGCCTGGCGCTTGCTGAGCTCGGACTCCAGCGTGACCACCTCGGACAGCCCCGAGGCCTTCTCCATCATCTCGCGCACCCGCGCCACGCTCGCCTGCTGGGACTTGACCCGGCTGTCGACGTCCGCGACCTTCTGGGTCACGTCCTGCGCCTCCACCTTGCGGTTGAGGAGCTTTCCGCTGCCCTCCATCGCGGCCAGCACCGCGTCGAAGCGCTCGCCGGGCACCCGCAGGGTCACCGTCGAGGTCATCGCCCCGTCGTCTCCGCGCGCCGTGGACTCGTTGCCCACGTACCCGCCCGCGTTCTCCGCCGCCGTCCGGGCCCCGGCCGTCGCCTTCTGGACGTCCGCCGTCTCCACGCCCAGCGAGGCCGTCCGGATGATCTGCGTCCGCGCGGCGGGAGCCGGCGGCTGGTTCTTCTCGGAGCCCGGGGCCGGCGCCCCCGACGCGGCCGCCTCCGGGGCCGCCGCCCCGCCCTGCCCGGGGGCCGCCTCCGGCGCCTTCGCGTCCGCCGCGACCCCCGCCTTGTCGGCCATGGTGTCGGCGCCGGAGCCGCAGCCGGTGAGGACGAGGGCTCCGGTCAGGGAGAGCGCGGCCAGGGCCGTCGCCGAACGCCGCCCGTACCGTCCGTAACGTCTGTGCTGGGTCTGCATCGTGAGGTACCCCCGGAAATCTCGGCATCGTCGGATGGGCTCGTGCCTGTGCTTCGACGTTCTGACGTCCGGGGTCCGGTCCCGGGTTTCGTACGCACGGTCCCGAGCTGATGCCGAAGCGGTCACGGTCAGGCCTCGGCGAACGGCCGGTGAGCGGTCTGAGACGATGTGTCCATGCACGAAGCGGACACGCGTACGGACCGGCCGGGCCCCGCCGGCCACGTCGTCGTCATCGGCGGCGGGATCGCGGGCCTCGCGGCGGCCCACCGGCTGCTCGCCGAGGGCCTGCGCGTCACCCTCCTGGAGGCCGGCCCGCGCCTCGGCGGCAAGCTGCGCTCCGGCGAACTGGCCGGCCTGCGCGTGGACCTCGGCGCCGAATCCGTCCTCGCACGCCGCCCCGAAGCACTCGAACTGGCCCGCGCCGTCGGCCTCGGCGAGGCCCTGCAGCCGCCCGCCACCGCCACCGCCCGCCTGTGGACCCGCGGCGCGCTGCGCCCCCTGCCGGGCGGTCACGTCATGGGCGTGCCCGGCGACCTGGCCCCGCTCGCCGCCTCCGGAGTGCTTTCCGCCGAGGGCCTGGCCCGCGCCGGGGCCGAGGACGGGCTGGAGCGCGAGGAGATCGGCGAGGACGTGGCGCTCGGCGAGTACGTCGCCGCCCGCCTGGGCCACGAGGTCGTCGACCGGCTCGTGGAACCGCTGCTCGGCGGGGTCTACGCCGGCAACGCCTACCGCATCTCCATGCGGGCGGCCGTCCCCCAGCTCTTCGAGGCCGCCCGCACCCACGCCTCCCTCGGCGAGGGCGTACGGGACCTGCAGGCCCGGGCGGCCCGCGCCGGGCAGACCGGGCCCGTCTTCTCCGGCATCGACGGCGGCATCGGCCGGCTCCCGCTCGCCGTCGCCGAAGCCTGCCGCGCGGCCGGGGCCCTGATCCTCCTCGACGCGCCCGCGCGCGAGCTGACCCGTACCGCCACCGGCTGGCGCGTGGTAGCCGCCGTCCCCGGCGGGGCCGAGACCATCGAGGCCGACGCCGTGGTCCTCGCCGTCCAGGCCGGACCTGCCGCCCGCCTGCTCGACCGGATCGCGCCCGCGGCCGCCACCGAGCTGCGCGGGGTCGAGTACGCCTCCATGGCCCTGGTCACGATGGCCCTGCGCCGCTCCGACCTGCCCGCCGGGATCGCCGACGGCGGCGCGAGCGGGTTCCTCGTACCGCCCGTGGACGGCCGGACGATCAAGGCCTCGACCTTCTCCAGCAACAAGTGGGCCTGGGCCGGGACCGATCCCGACCTCTTCCTGCTGCGCACCTCCGTCGGCCGGCACGGCGACGAGGGCGACCTCAAGCGTTCGGACGAGGAACTGGTCGAGGTCTCCCTCACCGACCTCGGCGCGGCCGTGGGCCTCGGCCCCGCCGCCCGCCCGGTGGCCTCCACCGTCACCCGCTGGGACGGCGGCCTGCCCCAGTACCCCGTCGGCCACCTCGGCCGGGTGGCCCGGATCCGCTCCGCCGTCGCGGCGCTGCCGGGCCTCGCGGTGTGCGGAGCCGTGTACGACGGGGTCGGCATTCCGGCCTGCATCGCGAGCGCGGGCAAGGCCGCCGACGTGGTGATCGCCACGTTGGGGACCGCTGGGGCACCCCTGGCACCGACCACTGATCAGCACACGGGACAATAGACACATGACTGCACCAGAGAAGATTCCCAACGCGGGGAAGAAGGCGAAGGACCTCAACGAGGTCATCCGCTACACCCTGTGGTCCGTCTTCAAGCTGAAGGACGTGCTCCCCGAGAACCGCGCCGGCTTCGCCGACGAGGTCCAGGAGCTGTTCGACCAGCTGGCCGCCAAGGACATCACCGTCCGCGGCACCTATGACGTCTCCGGCCTGCGCGCCGACGCGGACATCATGATCTGGTGGCACGCGGAGACCTCCGACGAGCTGCAGACCGCGTACAACCTGTTCCGCCGCACCAAGCTGGGCCGCGCGCTGGAGCCGGTCTGGTCGAACATGGCCCTGCACCGCCCGGCCGAGTTCAACAAGTCCCACATCCCGGCCTTCCTGGCCGACGAGACGCCGCGCGACTACGTCAGCGTCTACCCCTTCGTGCGCAGCTACGACTGGTACCTGCTGCCCGACGAGGACCGTCGCCGCATGCTCAAGGACCACGGCCTGATGGCCCGCGGCTACCCCGACGTGCGCGCCAACACCGTCGCCTCCTTCTCGCTCGGCGACTACGAGTGGCTGCTGGCCTTCGAGGCCGACGAGCTGTACCGCATCGTCGACCTCATGCGTCACCTGCGCGCCTCCGAGGCCCGCATGCACGTCCGCGAAGAGGTGCCCTTCTACACCGGGCGCCGCAAGTCCGTCGCCGATCTGGTGGCCGGACTCGCCTGAGACCTCCCCTGGGGGGAAGGACCGGAGGCACGCTGACCGCGTCCTCCGGGGATCGGGAGGCCCTGCCCCCGAATCGACGCAGCCGGAGATCCCGCCCGGAAGTTCAGACGACTGGCGGCAGCAGTGCCCTGGGGTGCCCCTGGGCCACCGCTGCCCGGTCGTCCAGCGACACCGGTGCGGGCTCCGGATGCGGCGCACACGTGACACGCCGCCCCGGGGTGTCACCCGTCAGCAAGTACCGCTCCATGTGGGCATCCACGCAGCCATTGCGTCCGCCGACCACCCCGTGGGTGCCGGCCCCCGCCTCCGTCACCAGCCCGGCCCGCGGCCCGAGCCGCCGCTGGAGCTCCAGCGCACCCCCGTACGGGGTGGCGCCGTCGAGCTCGGCCGCGACGATCAGCGTGCGGGGGAGCGGGGCGCCCGGCCGTGCCCCCACGTCCACCGGCCGCTGCCGCTCGCGCACCGGCCAGAAGGCGCAGGGCAGGTTCAGGAAGGCGTTGGCCCAGGTCTCGAAGGGGGCCGTGCGGGCCAGCTCGGTGTTGTCGCGGTCCCAGGTCTCCCAGTCGGCGGGCCACGGGGCGTCGTTGCACAGGGTCGCCGTGTAGACGGCCGTGGCGTTCTCGCCCTCCACGGCCGCCGCCGGGTCCGGGGCGGCGAGCTCCACGAGCGGGCGCGGATCACCGCGCAGGAACGCCGCCAGGGCCGCCGCGCGGTCCGGCCAGACCTCGTCGTAGTACGCGGCCCGCAGGTACGCGGAGTGCAGCTGCCCGGTGCCGACCCTCCCGCCCGCCGGTTCGCGGGCGAGCGCCGCCCGCACCCGCTCGTAACTGGCCCGCACCGCTTCGGCGGTGGAGCCGAGCCCGTACGCGGCGTGGTGGCGGGCCGTCCAGGCGAGGAAGTCCGCCCAGCGGCGCTCGAAGCCGGGGGCCTGGGCGAGGTTGTTGCGGTACCAGACCTTGCGGGGGTCGGGGTCGACGGCCGAGTCGAAGACCATCCGGCGGACGTGCCCCGGGTAGAGGGTGGCGTACACCGCGCCGAGATAGGTGCCGTACGAGGCCCCCATGAAGGTCAGCCCGCTCTCGCCGAGGGCTGCGCGCAGTACGTGCAGGTCGCGGACGTTGTTCAGGGTGGTGTACGAGCCGAGGGTCGCCCCGGCCCGCTCCGCGCACCCGCGGGCGTAGGCCCGGGCGGCGGCGATCCGCCCCTCCTTGGCGGCGGCGTCCGGCCGTGCGCCGGCGGCCTCGGTCGGGGCCTCGGCGTACCGCGCGGGGTCCTGGCAGGACAGCGGGTGCCCCGAGCGGCCCACCCCGCGCGGGGCGTAGCCGACCAGGTCGTAGGCGGCCCCGATGCGGCGCCACTCGGGCAGGCCGGCGACGACCGGGAAGAACAGGCCGTTCCCGCCCGGCCCGCCGGGGTTGTAGACGAGCGCGCCCTGCCGCCGGACCCCGCCCGCGCCGGAGGCGGCGACGCGGCTGACGAGGATCTCCGTCCGCGCCCCGAAGGGCCGGGCATAGTCGACCGGGACCCGGAGCGTGCCGCAGCGCACCTCCGGTCCGAGCCCCTCGGCGACGGGACACGGCCCGAACTCCAGCCCGTCCCGGGCCCCCTGACGGGCCGCGAGTTCGGCCCCGGCGGCTTCGGCGGCTCCGGCGGCTCCGGCGGCCGCCCGGGCGACCGCCACCCGGGGCGGCTCCGGGGGAGCGGCCGCGGCGCCGGAGGTCATCGGCAGGGAGGCGGCCAGCGCGAGGGCGGCCAGCGTGGCCGTGGCGGGTACCCGGGTCATGCGCATGGCGGGCCTCTCATCTCATCGGACCGTCCGATGAGATCCGGCGGGCGGCCCCCTGTACAGGACCACCGGCCGGTGTCGCGCTCAATGCCCCCGTTGCCGCGGGATCCGCCCCCGCCTGCCGTAGGCGAGCGCCGCCCGCAGCTCGGGATCCGCGACCGCGCGCAGCCCCCGCAGGGCCACCGCGGTGAGCGAACCCCGCACGCCCCGCTCCCGGCCCAGCTGCACGAGGAGCCGCCGGCCGTCGGGGGAGGCCCACCCGGACTGTGCGTGCCCCTCGACGCGGGCGATCGCCAGGCAGCCCAGCGCGAGGATCAGCGGCAGCGCGAACCAGCACAGGATCATCCCGGTCGTGGTCCCCGGATCGGGCACGCACAGGGCGGCCACCGCCATGCCGAGGACCAGCAGGGTCGCCTGACGGACCGCCCGGATCCCCGCGGATATCTCCTGCTGGGCCCCGTCGCGCAGCGCGAGCCCGGCTTCTCCGAGCCGCTCCGCGAGGGCCCGTACGGCCGGGTCCCGGGCCGCGACCGCCCGTACGGAGGTCACCGGCTCCTGCCCGTCCGGCCCGAAGGCGCCGAGCACGGAGCACTCGTGTGGATCGCGCCCCACCGGATCGACCACCGTGGCCCAGCCGGTGTGGGCGAGCAGCAGCCGGCGCTGGCGCTGCATCGACAGCAGCGTCAGCTCGGCCACCCGCTCCGGGCCGCCGGCGAGGTAGGCGGCCTCGTACAGGTTCAGCTCGTCGTGCCGGCGGCGCGCGGCGGTGCCCGCAGGCGGGTCCGCCAGTTCGCCGGCGGCCTTCAGGAGGCGGGTGCACGCGAACAGCAGCCCTGCCCAGGCAAGGAGGAGGAACAGGACCCAGAACATGACCGATTTCTACAAGATGTGGAACCGGTCGGTACAGGCTTCTGTACAGGTGTGAGCAGCTCGTGACGGGGTCGTGATGGATGGTCAGGAACTGCTGCCGCAACTGGAACTGGACGAACTGCTACAACTCGACCCGCTGGAGGAGCTGGAGCAGCTCGACCCGCCGGAGCTGCCGGAACAGCTCGACCCGCCGCCCCCTCCACCACCGCAGCCGCCCCCGCCGCCCGCACCGCAGCTGCTTCCGGAGGACCCGCAGCCGGTCCCGCCGCCCCCGCCGCCGTCGGAACCCGCGCACCAGAGGACCGGAATGACCTCGGCCGCGGATCCGGAGCCGCCGGAGCGCGTACGGGACTGGGCCGCGGCCAGCCGGGTCCCGCGGGCCGCCGGCACCAACTGCTCGCGCAGGTAGGGGTCCCGCAGGCCGCGCAGCCCGAACAGCGAGGTCTGGACGTACGGGCTCTGGTCGGCCCCGTAGTGGGCACGGACGGCGCGCAGCGCCTCGGCCCCCGCCGGGGTGATCCGCCGCCGGGCGCGGGAGGCGGCGACGGTGCCCACGGCGATCCCGGCCAGCAGCACGGGCAGCACCTCGGCGACGAATGGCACGCCGTTCCCCTCGTGGAGCACGAAGTCGGCCACGGTCAGCGGCAGCGAGAGGACCAGCAGCACCCCGCACACCACGGCCTGGGCCGTTCCGTGGACGCGCAGGCGGCGCTGCCGGGCGCCGGGGGTGGTGATCAGCCCGCGGGCGGCCAGCGCGTCGCCGGTCTCCTGCACGGCCGGGTCCCGCATGGCGGCGTAGCGGATCTGGTAGAGCCACCCGGAGGGGGCGCCCTGGCAGGCCTGGAGCACGGCCCGCTGGGCGGGGTCGCCGCCCCGCACCCCGGGCCGGACCTGGACGATGCCGGGCCCGCCGACCAGCATCCGGCCGTCGCAGAGCAGCGAGACGAGCGCGGCGTCCACCACCGCGCCGGGCCCGCCGGCCATGAAGGCGGCCTCGGACAGGTCGTGCAGCCGCGGGGCGGGCCCGAGGCCGGCCGGCCGGGACTGCCGCAGGCCGCGCAGGAGCAGGACGCCGGAGGCGATGACGCCGATCCACACGGCCACGGCGAGGAGGTCGAAGAAGTTCACGCCGCCCTCCCCACCAGGGCGCGGGCCCAGCGCACGGCCCGGCCCGGCGGCCGCGCCCCGGCCCGGTCCCGCCACCAGAGCGTGAGCCGGCGCCGGGCGGCGGGGTCGGCGGGCAGGTCCCGGACCAGCAGGTGCTCGGCGAAGTCCAGGGCGTCGCGCCGGTATCCGGCGGTCATCGGCCGGTGCCGGGCGTAGCGCAGGAAGGCCTCCCGGTACGGGTCCTCCCCGCCCAGGATCCCGGGCAGCTCGGGCGCCAGCCTGGCCACCACCCCGGCCCGCTTGGCCGCGAGCGCCCGCGCCTGTACGCGGACCCGCTGCCGGTCGAACCCCTCGGGCACGGGAGTCCCGGCAACGAGCGCCGACAACAAGGCAGCCTGCCCGATCCCCACCCGAGTCCGCACACCACCGAGCCCGCCCACCTCAGCCCGGCCGGCGTTCGAGGCGTGGGTCGGGGCGGCCCCCACTCCAGCCCCGCCGGCGTTTGAGGCGCGGGTCCGGGCAGCGCCCGGGGAACGGTGGAAGGGCGGGTAGGGGACAGCCCCCGCAGGGCCGCCCAGCACCCCGCGGATCGCGGCGAGCTCACCCGCCAGCTCGGCCTCCGCCGGAAAGTCGTCGTCCCGCTCCAGGAGCACCCCGGGCGGGTCCACCCTGGAGCGGAGCTCCGCGAGGATGTCCAGCACCGCATCCGGCACCGGATGCGCATGCGTGTCGTGCCACACCCCACCCCGCTCCACGCCCCCGGCGACGTGCACGTACGCCAGCGCCTCCAGCGGGATGCCCTCCAGCACGGCGACGGGGTCCTCCCCCCGGTTGACCCGGTTGGTGTGCAGGTTGGCCACGTCGATCAGCAGCCGCACCCCGGTCCGCTCCACGAGCTCGGTCAGGAACTGCGCCTCGGTGAGCTCCTCCCCGGGCCACGACACCAGCGCCGCGATGTTCTCCAGCGCGAGCGGCACCGGCAGCGCGTCCTGCGCGATCCGTACGTTCTCGCAGAGCACGTCCAGCGCGTCCCGGGTCCGCGCCACGGGCAGCAGGTGCCCGGCTTCCAGCACCGGTCCCGGCGCCACCGAGGAGGTCCGTACGAAGGCGATGTGCTCGGTGACCAGCGGAGCCCCCAGGGCCACCGCCCGCTCCCCGAGCGCGGCCAGCTTCGCCGGGTCCGGCCGGTCGGCGCCGCCGATGCCCAGCGAGACTCCGTGCGGCACCACGCGGACCCCGCGGTCGAGCAGCCGCACGAGGGACTCCGGCAGGTGGCCGGGGCAGATGTTCTCCGCCACCACCTCGACCCAGTCCAGGCCCGGCAGGCCTTCGACCGCCCCCGCGATCTCCGGCCGCCAGCCGATGCCCACCCCCAGGTGTGCCATGGGCTTCATGTCCCCCTCGCCCCCTCTCATCGGTCGTCCTGCCGATGTCATGGCCCCGACGGAGCCGGGCCAACCCGCCCAGGGGGACGTTCAGAGCAACATTTGAGGTTCCGGGCCGCGCGACCCCGTTACAGCCGGGCCCGCAGCGCCGGATGGTCCGCGACCACCGTGCACGAACCGGGTGCGATCTCCGTGAACCCCGCGTCCCGCACCACCGGCAGCCCGCTCCCGGACAGCTCCGCCCACCGCTCGCGCGGGGCCGTCCGTACGGCCAGCCGGAAGCCGGACTCCCGCCACGCGGCCCGCTCCGGGCCGGTCAGCTCCCACCACGCGAGCTGCGCCGCGTGCCCGGCCTGGGCCATCGCCTTGCCCGCCGACATGTCCAGGCCGGGGTTGAGCCAGAGGACCGGCAGGCCGGCCTCCGCCGGTGCGACCGGCTCCGGGTCGTCCAGGTCGGTGCCCGACACCTGGAGCTTGGCGAGCTCCTTGGGCCAGCCGTCGAGGGGGACCGGCGGGAAGACCCGTACCTCCGAGTCCGCGCCGTGCACCGTGAGGCCCGGCAGGGTCCCGGCCTTGCGCCACTCCGCCCCGCGCGCCCGGCGCACCACCTTGCGGATCCGCGCGTCCTGCCAGTCCCGCACCGCGGCCGCCCACTCGCCCTCGCCGGCCGACCGCTCGTCGGTGAGCAGGACGAGCACCGCGCGGGCGGCCGTCTCGAGGGCGTCGGTCCGGGCCGGAGGCTCCGCCTTCTCGATCCGCACGACCAGCGGGAGGACGTACTGCGGTGCGTCGTCGCGGGCGATCCGCTCCTGCCGGAAGGGACTGTCGGACCCGACGGCGGGGGCAGCGGGTACAAGGGTGTCGTGGTGCGTGTCCTCGGTGCTCATCCGGCCAAGGATGCCAGCCCCCGCCCCCGGGCCGGTGCCCGAGGGGCCGCGGGCCCGGGTGAGTAGGCTCGTACCCATGGACCAGACGGAGCAGCACGCGACCGAATCCTCGTACTGCCCCGCCCCCGCGGCCCCGGCCGGGCGGGTGGCCGGGCCGCCCTTCGCGGACTGCGTGGAGTGCGGGAAGCCCACCGAGTACGGGGTCGCCACGCCCGGTGTGGTGCTGTGCCCGGTGTGCGAGTGGCAGGACGCGCAGCGTACGGCCTGCTCGGGCTGAGCCTGCCGGGCCCGCAGGGTCCGCGGGGCCCGGGCTACTTTCCGATGAGGTCGGAGACCTTGACGAAGCGGTAGCCGCGCTTGCGCAGCTCCGGGACGATCTTCCGGATGGCCTCCTCGGTGACCGGGGCGGCGCTGCGCGTGCAGTGCATGACCACGACCGAGCCGGGCTTCACCCCGGCCAGGACCTGCGCGGCCACCGCGTCGGGATCCTTCGCGAAGGCGTCCCCGCTGACCACGTCCCACTGGACGGCCGTGACCTTGGACGTGGAGATGGCCCGCAGGGCCTGGTCGTCGTAGCAGCCGCCCGGGAAGCGGAAGTACGGGACGGTGTTGACCGCGCCCGCCTTGCGGAAGGCGTCGAAGGCCCGGTCCACATCGGCCCGGGCGGCGGCCTCGTCGAGGGTGGGGAGCCCGTAGCAGGGGGACTTGAAGGCGTGGTGGCTGTACGAGTGGTTCGCGATCTCGAAGTTCGGGTCGGTGCCGATGGACTTCGCCTGGTCCGGGTACTCCTCGGCCCAGCGGCCCGTCATGAAGACCGTCGAGGGCACCTTGAGGGTGCGCAGGGTGGAGATCAGCTGCGGGTTGTCGAAGCGCTCGCCGCCCGCCGCGCGCGGTCCCTGATCGGAGGTCATGTCGGCGTCGAAGGTCAGCGCCACCGTCTTGTCGGTCTGCTGCTTCGCGCGCTCGAAGACGGGGGTCAGGCCGTTCGGGCCGGGCGCCATCGTCGGCGCCCTGCCGGGGGCCCCGGGCTGCGGTTCGGCCGCCGGCGGACTGCTCTGGGAGCCGGCCGGCGGGGCCGCGGAGCCCGCGGTGGAAGGGGAGGCGGAGGGGGCCGCGGAGGCTCCCATCCGGGCCTGGCCGCCGGCGTCCGACGTACCGGTGCCGCCCCCGCACGCGGCGAGGGCGGCACTGAGAGCTGCTACGGCCGCGACGGCGGCCGTCCTGCGCACTGAGATGATCACATACGCAAAATATATGATTATGTGGCGAGCAGGCGGGTGCGGCACTCCTCCACGTCGAAGTCACCCTTCGGGTACTGCGGCGCGATGCCCTCCAGATGCTCCAGCAGCAGTTTGCTGATCGCCCAGTTGCGGTACCACTTGCGGTCCGAGGGGACCACGTACCAGGGCGCGACGTCCGTGGAGCAGCGCTCGAGCGCCAGCTCGTACGCCTGCTGGTACGCGGGCCACACTGAGCGCTCCTCGATGTCGCCGACGTTGAACTTCCAGTGCTTGTCCGGGTTGTCGAGCCGCTCCAGGAGCCGCTTGCGCTGCTCCTCGTAGCCGATGTGGAGGAAGACCTTCACCACGGTGACGCCGTCGTCGGCGAGGGACTTCTCGAACCGGTTGATCTGCGCGTAGCGGCGGCCCAGCTGACTGCGCGGCACCAGGTCGCGGACGCGGGCGATGAGGACGTCCTCGTAGTGCGAACGGTCGAAGATGCCGATCTCGCCCGGCTGGGGGAGCGCCTTCATGACCCGCCAGAGGAAGGGGTGGTTCTGCTCCTCCGGGGTGGGCGCCTTGAAGGCCTTGATCCGGCAGCCGGAGGGGTTGAACAGGCCGATCACGTGCTTGACCGTGCCGCCCTTGCCGCTGGTGTCCATGCCCTGGAGCACCAGCAGGACCCGGCGGCGGTCGCCCGCGGTGCTGGCGGCGTAGAGCCGTTCCTGGAGGGAGCCGAGCCGTTCGGCCATGTGGGCCGTGGCCGCCACGCCGGCCGCCTTGTCGGCCGGACCGCCCGGGGTGGCCGCGGGATGGAAGGCTCCGAGATCGACGCGCTCGCCGGAGGGGACGCGGAGCAGGGGGCCCAGGGGGGTGTCGTACCCGTGGACGTGACCGTGGCTCCCGGACTTGCGGGCGCCGCCCCGGGAGCCCTTGGAGTTCTCGGCGGAGATGCGGAGCAGCTCGCGCAGGGAGAGGGGCTTGGACTTCACCTTCCCGCCTGCGGCGGGGGCCTCGGCCTTCTTCTCGCCCTTGGCGGGCGGGGCCGACTGCGCGGCCGCGTCGGGGCCGCCGCCCGGCTCCCCGGCCTGCGCCGCCTTGCCCGCCTTCGGCGTCGCCTCCCGGGCGCCCGGCTTCGAGGCCTTGGCCGGCTTCCCGGAGTCCGCCGCCTTGGAGGCCTTGGAGGCCTTGGCGGTGGTCCCCGCCTTGCCCGCCTTCGGCGACCCGGCGGCCTTCTCGGCCGTGGAAGCCTCGTCCGCCTTCGCACCCTTGGAGGCCTTGCCGGGCTTCTCCGTCTTCCCGACCTTGGGGGACTTCCCCGCCTTGGCGGCGTCGGCGGACTTGGCCGACTTCGCCGCCTCCGCGCCCTTGGGAGACTTCGAGGCCTTCGCGGCCCCCGCACCCTTGGCCGGGTTCCCGTCCTCCGTGCCCTTGGCGGCCTTGGTCGCCGCCGCGGGCTTGGTGCCCTTCCCGGACTTCGCCGTCTCCGTCGGCTCGGCCGAGCCCGTCGGCTTCCCGCTGTCCTTCTTGGCCACCGCTACCTACCTCGATCCGTCGACTCCCTACGATCCTCCACCACAACGCCGTGGGCCGCGACGTGACGAAAGACCAGGCGGGGCGGGCCGGAAGGCGGTGAGGGCGGGCCGTAAGACGGTACGGGTCACTGCCAAGGACCCGTCACCGCGAAGGTGGTGCCGGGGGCGTACGCGTTCACGTACATGGTCCGGGCGTCCGGGGAGAAGGTGACCCCGGCGAACTCGCTCCACTCCGGCGCCCCCGGCTTCCCGGTGTCGGCGGCGTTGCGGGCCATCGGGTAGACCTCGCCGCCGGGGGTCACGCCGAAGACGTACTGCGCGCCGCCGCCGTCCTCGCACACCATCAGTCCGCCGTCGGGGGCCAGGCAGATGTTGTCGGGGGAGTCGCCGGGCAGCTCGACGTCGGCGGAGGGGCCGAAGACCACGTCCAGCCGGAGCCGCGCGCGCAGCGGGTCGTAGAACCACACCTGGCCGTGGTGGTCGGCGGGGGAGCCCTCGCGGGTGCGGGAGTAGCTGGAGACGAAGTGGACGCCGCCGTCGCCCCAGTAGCAGCCCTCCAGCTTCTGGGCGTGGGTGATCCCGCCGGGGCCGAAGTCCTGGAGCCGGATCGGGGTCCCGGACGCGGACGGGTCCGGTACGGGGACCCACTCCACCGGGAACTCGGCCCCGGGCTCGTCCACGACCGCCAGGTTCGCCAGTCCGGGGACCCGCAGGGCCTCCAGCTCGCCGCCCGCGCGCAGGGAGCCGAGGCCGCCGAGGGGGCGGGCCGGCAGGAACCGGTAGAAGAGCCCGAAGGGTTCGGTGAAGGCGTCCTCCGTCTCGTAGACCACACCGCGGTACGGGTCCACGGCGACGGCCTCGTGCGCGAAGCGGCCCATCGCGGTGAGCGGGACGGCGCCGGAGCGGAGGGGGTCGGCGGGGTCCACCTCGAAGACGTAGCCGTGGTCGCGGGCGTAGCCGGCGGTGCCCGCCCGGTCCTCGGTCTCCTCGCAGGACAGCCAGGTGTTCCAGGGAGTACGGCCGCCCGCGCAGTTGACGGCGGTGCCGGCGAGGGCGACGCGCTCGGCGGTGACCCGGCCGTCCGGGTCCAGTTCGAGGAGGGTGCAGCCGCCGAGGGCCTCCGGGTCGTAGGTGAGTCCCTCCACGGGAGGGACCCGCCGGGAGGCGGTGGTGCGGTTCTCGTGGTTGCGCACCAGGCGGACGCGGCCCAGCCCGGCGTCGAAGGCGGCCATGCCGTCGAAGTTGCCCGGGACGGTGCCCTCGCCCGAGCGCAGGGGATCGCCGGCGCGCGAGAGGACGCGGTACGTGAACCCGGCGGGCAGGTCGAGCAGTCCGGCGGGGTCGGGCACGAGGGGGCCGTGGCCGCGGGCGGGCGCGGAGGCGGTGGCGGCGCCGGTGAACAGCGCGCCCAGGGCTCCGCCGAAGGAGACGGCCGCGGCCGCGATCAGACTGCGTCGGCTGAGGTTCATCGGCAACTCCGGGGCGGGGGCGGATATCGACGGGGCCGTGGTATCACGCCACCCCGTCGCCCTTGCCGCGCCGCGCGCAGGCGGGCTCCGCCGGGGGGAGTCCGCCTGCGCGGAGCCGTGCCCCTCCCCGCCCTTCCCCCGTTCCCCGGGGCTCCGCCCCGGACCCCGCGCCTCAAACGCCGGCGGGGCTGGATCGGGGCGGAGCGCAGGCGCTAGGCCAGCTTCGCGCTGAGGGTGATGGTCGTACCCGTCAGGGCCTGGCTGACCGGGCAGTTCTGCTTGGCGTCCTCGGCCGCGGCGACGAACGCGTCGTTGTCCAGGCCCGGCACCTCGCCCTCGACGGTCAGGTGGATCCCGGTGATGCCCTTGCCCGGCACGAAGGTGACGGCGGCCGAGGTGGTCAGCTTGACCGGCGGGTTGCCGGCCTTCGCGAGACCGTTCGAGAAGGCCATGTTGAAGCAGCTCGAATGCGCGGCGGCGATGAGCTCCTCCGGGCTGGTCCGCCCGTTCGCCTCCTCGTCGGTCCGCGCGGGCCAGGAGACGGGGTAGCTGCCGAGGCCGGACGAGTCGAGCGTGACGACGCCCTTGCCTTCGAACAGGTCGCCTTCCCAGACGGCGTGTGCATTGCGGGTGGCAGCCATGGTGGATCCCTTCGCAGAAGTGGAAACGGCCGGTCCGCGGAACGGACCGGCGTCCCCAAACCTACTGGGATACCAGGGGCTTCGCGTCGCGTGCCAGTGCGGTGAGCCGTGAGATGGCCCGGAAGTACTTCTTGCGGTAGCCGCCGTTCAGCATCTCGTCACTGAACAGCCGGTCGAAGGGGGCGCCCGCCGCCACGACCGGGACCTCCCGGTCGTACAGCCGGTCGGCCAGGACCACCAGCCGCAGCGCCGTCGACTGGTCCGGGACCGGGCCGACATCGGTGAGGCAGACGGCGGATATCCCGTCGGTCAGGGCCCCGTACCGGCTGGGGTGGACCCGCGCCAGGTGCTCCAGCAGCCCGGGGAAGTCGTCGAGGCTCGCGCCCTCGGTGGCGTACGCGGCCTTCGCGACCTGCTCGTCGGAGAACGGCGCGGGAGCCTCGGGCAGGCCGCGGTGGCGGTAGTCCTGGCCGTCGATGCGCAGCGGACGGAAGTGCGCGGAGAGCCCCTGGATCTCCCGCAGGAAGTCGGCGGCGGCGAAGCGGCCCTCACCGAGCTTGCCGGGCAGGGTGTTGGAGGTCGCGGCCAGTGCAACGCCCTGCTCGACCAGGCGGCTGAGCAGGGAGGAGACGAGGACGGTGTCGCCCGGGTCGTCGAGCTCGAACTCGTCGATGCACAGCAGGCGGTGCCCGCCGAGGGTCTGCACGGTCTGCTGGAAGCCGAGCGCGCCGACGAGGTTGGTCAGCTCCACGAAGGTGCCGAAGGCCTTCAGCGCCGGCTCGGCCGGGGTGGCGTGCCAGAGGGAGGCGAGCAGGTGGGTCTTGCCGACGCCGTAGCCGCCGTCGAGGTAGACCCCGCGCGGGCCGGCCGGGGCCGCCTTCGGGGCCCGCGAGAACCACCGCTTCTTGCCCGAGCCGCTCGCGTGCGCCCCGCCGAGGCCCGCGGCGAAACCGCTCAGCACGGTGACGGCCTCGGACTGGCTGGGCTCGCCCGGGTCCGGGTCGTAGGTGTCGAAGCGCACCGCGTCGAACCGGGGCGGCGGCACCATCTCGGCCACGAGCCGTTCGGCGGGCACCCGCGGCTCGCGGGCGCACAGGGACTGCGGTCCCGCGTCGGCTATCGGGGGCCGCCCGGAGGCTGACGCTGAGGGCGAGAGTGATGTTGACACAGCTCTTAACTCTACGGGGCGTGGCACACTGCACCGATGCGACGCCTGTTCCCTGTGACCGATCAGACATCAGCGGACCTGACCGACCGAGCATGGTCGCTGGACGAACTTGCCGAGGCGTACGAGTACCCCGATTGCGGCCCGGACGGCCACTGGCTGCGGGCCAACATGGTCTCCTCCCTGGACGGCGCGGCCCAGCACGACGGGCGCTCCCAGCCCATCTCCAACGAGACCGACATGCGGATCTTCGGCACCCTGCGGGCCCTGGCCGATGTGGTGGTCGTCGGCGCGGAAACGGTTCGCCAGGAGGGCTACCGCCCGGCGCGGGCCCGGGAGGCCTTCGCCGCCCGCCGCGCGGCGGCGGGCCAGGGGCCCGCGGCCGTCATCGCCGTGGTCTCCGCGAGCCTGGACCTGGACTTCTCGCTGCCGCTGTTCACCTCCCCGCTGGTGCCCACCCTGCTGCTCACCGGCGCCGCCGCCCCCGCCGACCGGGTCGCCGAGGCCACCAAGGCCGGGACTCAGGTGGTGGTGGCCGGCGACGGGGCGGGCGTGGACCCGCTCCGCGCCGTACGGGAACTCGCGGACCGGGGGCTGCGCCGCCAGCTCACCGAGGGCGGGCCCCGGCTGCTGGGCCAGTTCGTGGCGGCGGACGCGCTGGACGAGCTGTGCCTGACGATCTCGCCCATGCTCACGGCGGGTGACGCCCAGCGGATCTCCGGCGGCCCCTCCGTCACGGTTCCGCACCGGCTCGCACCGGCCTGCCTGCTGGAAGAGGCCGGGTTCCTCTTCACGCGTTACCGTCGGATCTGAAGAGAGGCGGAATTTGTCGTTCCGCTTAGCTTCCGCTGGGCACATAACTGGGCAGGTATAACCGCACAGGCCCCGTGCGACAGCGGGGCAGGATGGTTTCCGCAGGGGCCGGCCGGCCGGCCTCGGCCCACGAAGGAGAGGGCGTCCGTGTTCACGAGCGTATTGATGATCGAGCAGCCGCTGACCCCCGTCGACGTGGACTTCGTCACGACCCTCCACGGAGACGAGCAGGTCTCCTTCATCGTCCTCATGCAGCCCCGCGGCGACCGGGACCGGCTGCTGCGCGCCATCGACGACGTAGCGCTCGGTGAGCTTCCCGAGGCCATTCGCGAGGGCGACGAACCCGAGGGCGAGGCCGCCCGCGGCCCGGCCGAACAGGCGATCGAGCACTCCCTCGCGTCGCTGCGGGCCAAGGGAGCCAAGGCCGTCGGGCAGATCGTCGAGGAGCATCCCCTCGACAAGCTGAAGGCGGTGGTGGACGAGACCAACGCCGACGAGGTGATCGTGCTGACCGCCCCGCACTACGTCGAGGAGTTCTTCCACCGGGACTGGGCCTCGCGGGCGCGCCACAAGGTCGGCGTTCCGGTGCTCAAGCTCTTCGCCCACAAGGAATAGGGTGGAGGCGGTCGGCTCGCGCATCCGCATCGCGCATCCGGCTGCCGTACGTACGCACTCGATCCTGGAGCTACCTGCATGAAGCCCGGCCTGCCGACCGCCATGGAACGGCCCCACTTCATCGGCATCGGCGGCGCCGGCATGTCCGGCATCGCGAAGATCCTGGCCCAGCGCGGCGCCCAGGTGGCCGGCAGCGACGCCCGTGACTCCGAGACCGCCCAGGCGCTGCGCGCCCACGGCGCCACGGTCCACATCGGGCACGCCGCCGGTCACCTCGCCGACGACGCCACCTGCGTGGTCGTCTCCAGCGCGATCCGCGCCGACAACCCGGAGCTGGCCCGTGCCGCCGAGCTCGGCATCCCCGTCGTGCACCGCTCCGACGCCCTGGCCGGGCTGATGGACGGCCTGCGGCCGATCGCCGTCGCCGGCACCCACGGCAAGACCACCACCACCTCGATGCTGGCCGTCTCCCTCTCGGCGCTGGGTCTGGACCCCTCGTACGCCATCGGCGGCGACCTGGACGCCCCCGGCTCCAACGCCCACCACGGCGAGGGCGACATCTTCGTGGCCGAGGCGGACGAGAGCGACCGCAGCTTCCACAAGTACACGCCCGAGGTCGCCATCGTCCTCAATGCGGAGCTCGACCACCACGCGAACTACGCGTCGATGGACGAGATCTACGAGTCCTTCGAGACCTTCGTCGGCAAGGTCGTCCCGAGCGGCACCATCGTCGTCTGCGCCGACCAGCCGGGTGCCGCGGAGCTCATCCGCCGCATCGGCGCCACGCCGGGTCCCCGGCTCGTCACCTACGGGGAGTCCGCAGGCGGAGACATCCGCATCACCAAGATCACCCCGCGCGGCATGACCAGCGAGGTCACCGTCGTCCTGGACGGCCGCCCGCTGACCTTCACCGTCTCCGTGCCCGGCCGCCACTACGCCCTCAACGCCGTCGCAGCCCTCGCGGCCGGCGTGGCCATGGGCATCCCCGCGCACAACCTGGCCTCCGCCCTCGGCAAGTACACCGGGGTCAAGCGCCGCCTCCAGCTCAAGGGCGAGGCCGCCGGGGTCCAGGTCATCGACTCCTACGCGCACCACCCGACCGAGATGACCGCCGACCTGGAAGCCATCCGGGGTGCCGCAGGGGACTCCCGCATCCTGGTCGTCTTCCAGCCGCACCTCTTCTCCCGCACCCAGGAACTCGGCAAGGAGATGGGCCAGGCCCTCGCCCTCGCCGACGCCTCCGTCGTCCTCGACATCTACCCCGCCCGCGAGGACCCGGTCCCCGGGATCACCAGCGAGATCATCATCGACGCGGCGCGCGCCGCCGGGGCCGACGTCACGCCCGAGCACTCCAAGGAAGCCGTCGCCGACGTCATCGCGGGAATGGCCAAGCCCGGCGATCTCGTTCTCACCATGGGTGCGGGCGATGTCACGGACCTGGGGCCGGCCATCCTGGCCCGTCTGTCGAACTGACGGCTCTGGGAAGAGCGGAAAAGCGGGAGAGTGGTCATGTCGTACGAGGTCGAGAAGACGGACGAGCAGTGGCAGGCGGAGCTGACCCCGGCCGAGTACCAGGTCCTGCGCCTGGCCGGAACCGAGCCCGCCTTCCGCGGTGAGTACACGGACACCAAGACCGAGGGCGTCTACAGCTGCCGCGGCTGCGGCTCCGAACTCTTCCGCTCCACGGAGAAGTTCGAGTCGCACTGCGGCTGGCCGTCCTTCTACGACCCGAAGGACTCCGACGCGGTCGAGCTGAAGGCGGACGTCAGCCACGGCATGGTCCGCACCGAGGTCCTGTGCGCGAAGTGCGGCTCCCACCTGGGCCACGTCTTCGAGGGCGAGGGCTACCCGACCCCCACGGACCAGCGGTACTGCATCAACAGCATCTCCCTGCGGCTCACCCCCGCCGGGGGCTGACGACCAGATGGTCTCCCGGCGCCCGAGGGGCGCCGGGAGGACCACCCACAGGGGTGCGCCCCGGTCAGGCCGAGAACTCGAAGCGGCGGGGCTCCTCGAGCACCTGCAGCGCTTCGGGCCGGCGATCCTTGACCCCCACGTAGATCGGTTCGCGTCCCGAAGTGACCTTCTGGACCCACCCCTGCGACTGCAGGGCGCTGACCACCGTGGGCACACGGCCGCGCAGCGCGGGGTCGAGGCCCCGGGACAGCCCGCTCTCCTTGCGGCCCGCTCCGCGCTGGGAGTAGATCTTCTTGAGGATCGTGAGCGCGATCTTCGTGTCCATCGACAGGTTCAACTGCATGATCCCGGCGGTGGTCTGCGACTGCGCCGAGAACCCCTCGAACTCGCAGTCGACGAACTTGTCGGCGATCCCCTTGGGCAGGCTGGCCGCCCCGTCCATCAGGCCGATCAGGCAGGATCGGAACTCGGGGCAGGCCTCGTCCGATTCGAGCGAGGACATGTCCAGACGCTGGATGACCGAGGCGCTGAAGCTGATCCCGGACAGCACGCTGTTCGCACTGGAGGGTGTGAGCGATTCGACCATCACGCCGTCCACGATGAAGTGCTGGCGGCCCTTGTCCGGAGCGAGACTGTCGGCGACGCGCAGCGTGTCCAGGGTGATGGCGTCGTAGTGGTGATCGTTCTGCCGCCGCTTCGCCGTCGCGATGACGGCTCGGGCGGAGATGCCGCGCGCTTCGAGCGACTGTGCGGCGACGCTGACTCCCAGGTCGCTCACAGCCACCACCCAGGATGCGTTCTGGGAGAGCGTGTGTCCCTCATGAGGGCGATCCAGGTAGCCGGCCAAGTCCTCGCCGTAGGCCGTGTCCGCGAGGTCCCGGTCGACGAAGACGCGCTGCTCCTCGTCCGTGCCCGCCCCGTGCGAGGCGGAGTGGGCGAGGCCCGGCAACCGGAGCAGGAGCGTGGTGCCCTCTTCGTCGGGCTCCTGCCGGTTCACCTCCCGGAACGCCCGTTTGAGCATTTCCATGTCGATGGGCCCGGTCTCGTGCCCGGTGGAACGGGCGAGCGTCGCCACTCTGGAGAGGGTCTGCCGGATCGTCTCGGGGCGGACGGCGGTGAACATCTTGGCCTCGCGCTTGCAGATCAGGTCGAACAGCCTGCGCCAGGCGGTGGCCTGGTCTATGGCGGAGTCCGCCTCGATGTCCGTCAGTGCCCCGTCGGCCAGCAGATAGCTGATGAGCAGGGGGCGCGCCGGGAGCCACTCGGGAACGTTGCCGGAGGCCCCGGCCTTGGCCAGGTAGCTGCTGACCTGCTCGGCCGTGAAGTCGTGGATCGTCTGGACCGAGCAGTCGTCGCCGATGCCCAGGACATCGATCAGTTCGTCCAGGGAAGCGAAGAAGTTGGCCCTCCCGCACACGGCGATCCCGGTCTCCGTGGGGGTCTGCTCGATGAGCGCCCGCACTCCGGAGAGCGCCTGGTACCGAACGGCCTTGACGTCCGCCGCGTTCCCCATCCAACGTGTCGGAACGATCTCGTCGAATCCGTCCAGGAGCAGGACGCAGGCCCCGGCCCGCCACGCGGAAGTCAGGGCGCGCTCGCTGTTGAAGCCGATCTCCTCGGAGTGCCGGCGCAGGATCTCGGCGGGGGTCTTCAACCCCGCGCAGTCGCGGAGGTTGATGTGCACCGGGAAGGGAGCCAGCTTGCTCGACTTGAAGTGCGACTTCCGCACCTCGCTGTAGAGCTGCTTGAGGGCATGGCTCTTGCCGATCCCGAATTCTCCGATGATGAGCTGGCGCGCCCCGCCCGACAGCGACTTGGCGAGTTCCTTGACGCCCGACCGCTGCTCCTCCTGGTCGGCGAAGATCGTGCCGACGTTGACCGAGGAGGTCGAGCTCTTAGGCACGTAGGCGAGGCTTCCGAACGGCGCCAGGTCCCGGCACTTGATGTAGCTCTCGGAGTCGCACAGCCGTCGGGAGAGCGTGGCGAAGCTGATGGCGTGGATCGGGAACCTGGCGATCTCCGCCTGCCGCTTCACGGCACCCTTCTGCTCGGCCGTTGGCTCGTCGCGCGTGACGAACCAACCGGTGACGCTCTTGTAGGCGTGCTCCGGCATGGCGTGCAGATCGATCAGGACCTCGCGCACCTTCTCGGCGTCGTACTCGGCTTTGGCCTTGTCGCGCCGCACGGTGAACTCATAGACGTGGAGCGCTTCGTCGCTGGCGAACGCGCTGTCGACCTCCCGGCCCTTGTGCATGATGGGCCCCTGGATCCCCATCGGGTCGTGGATCGCCTGGGCGGCACTCAGCGCCCTCTTCTCGAACTCGGGCCCTGTTTCGTCCTCGTACACGCACACTCTCCTCGCGCAACCACCTGACGTTGAGTGAGTATGGACCCCGCGTGTACCCCATTTCCACCCAAACAGCGAGGGTGAGAAGCAAAATTGATGGTCGGTCAGCAATCCCGTGCCTCACCCCCGCAGGTCGCCGAGGTGGTCCGGGAGGGTTCGGGGTGGGGTCCAGCCCTGGGTGCGGGAGCGGGTCAGGTCCAGGACCACCGGGTGGGCGAGCTGGTCCACCGCGTAGCGGCTCAGGAGGGGTTCGTCCGTGGACAGGGCTTCCGCGAGGCGGGCCGCCGCTCCCGCCAGGGCCGTCGGGAGGTGGCGCACGCGGGCGCGGACGCCGTGGGCGTGCAGGACCTCGGCGACGGCGGTGTCGCGGCGGTAGGGGCGGGCGTCGGCGATGTTGTACGCGCCCGGGGGCCAGGCGGGAGCCGCCAGACAGGCGTCGGCCAGGTTCTCCACCGCCGTCAGGCTGAGCGGGACGTCCGGGCCCGGCAGGAACAGGGTCCCGGCGCGGACCCGGGAGAGCAGCCTGGGCAGGAGCTGGGTGTCGCCGGGGCCGTACACGGCGCGCGGGCGCAGCACCACGGCGCCCGCGGCCAGCGCCAGGGCCTCGCCTGCGGCCTTCGTACGGCCGTAGGCGTTCAGGTGCCCGGTGCGCGGGTGGTCCTCGCGGACGAGCGTGCGGTCGAGGCGGGGATCGTAGACGCTGGCACTGCTCACCCAGACCACCGGGCGGGCCCCCGCCGCGTGCAGCAGCCGTTCGGTGCCCGTCACGTTGACCGCGTGCATGACCGCCTCGGCGGGGGAGCCCGGCGCCGGATCGCCGACCGCCGCCGCGCAGTGCACCACGAGGTCCGTGCCCGAGAGGTCCGGCTCCCCGAGGGACGCGTCCCAGAAGCGGTGTTCCCCGAGCGGGCCGGGCCTGCGGCCCACGCACACCACCCGCGCCCCGGCCGCCGCAGCGGCGCGGGCCACGTGCCCGCCGCAGAAGCCGCTCGCGCCCGTGACGGCGATCCGGATCCCGGCCGCGTCGGACGGCCTACGGGATGTCATGCCGCCGCCCGTACGACCAGCGAACGCCACCCGGGCAGGGCGGCCCGGCGGTCCACCCGGGCCCGGGTCACGACCGGCCGGTGCGGAGCCAGCGCAGCCAGTACGCCCTCCAGCTGCTCCCGCGCCAGGCGGGCTCCGGGGCAGGCGTGCGCCCCGGCGCCGAAGACCAGGCGGGCGACGCCCGGTTCGGCGGGGCTGCGCCCGTCGGGGTCCCGCAGGTGGGCTCCGGCCGCGTGCCGGGCCACCAGGAGCAGCCGGTCCCCGGCCCGGACCGGGCAGCCCCCGACCGCGCCGTCGGCCGCGGCCACCCGGGGCAGGAGCGGCGAGGCCGCCGTCACGCGCAGGAGTTCACCGGCCAGCGCGGGACGCAGCGCCGGGTCCGCCGCCTGGTCCCACAGGCCGGCGTCGGCGCACCAGGCAACGGCCCGGGGCAGCGCCGCGACGGTGGTGTTGACGGCCGCGACCGCCAGCATCGCGGCCCGGGCGTCCGCCCCCGGACCCAGGAGCCCGCGCAGCCGCTCGGCGGCGCGGACCGCAGCCGCCCCGGCGCCGGGGCGGGGCGGGCCGGGGAGGTGGCTGCGCACGGAGGTGGCCGCGGCCTCGGCGGCGGCCTCCGCGAGGGCGAGGGGGGAAGCGCAGGCGCCGGCCCCGGGGCGCAGCAGCGCGCACACCACCGCGCCGGCCAGCTCCCGGGCCAGCGGGACCAGGTCCACCGTGCCCCCGAGCGCCAGCGGCGCGAGCCGCCGCAGGAGCAACGGGCGCCACACCGAGCGCAGTTCCCGGGTCCCGGCCGCGCCGAGCAGCCCGGCCACCTCCCGGCGGCCGTCCCGGTGGCCGGAGCCCTCCTGGTCGAAGAGCACCCCCTCCACCCGGGCGGCCCGGGCCGCGCCGCCCGTGGTGCCGGGGGCCGTGCGGTCCAGCGGCAGCCTGGTCAGCGCCTCCCGGTAGGCCGCCGTGCCGTGGACGAGCAGCGTGCCGTGCCCGAGCCGGCGCACGGGCCGCCCCCGGGTGGTGGCGAGCAGCGCGAACAGGAGCGGGTGGGCGCGCAGGTAGACCCGCCGGTCCCGGCGGCGGGCCTTCGCACCTGCCTTCGTACGGGCCTTCGCGCCGTCCTTCGTGCGGATCGTCGGGTCGGTGGTCATCGGACGTGTGCCTCCGCGGTGTCGGCGGGCCGGTAGCGCCGGTCCCAGTACCAGAGCAGGGTCCGGCGCGCTCCCCAACTCCGCAGCCTGCGCAAGCTGTTCTCCACCACGAGGCGCTCCGTGCGCACGATCCGGTCGCTGTGCTCGCGGGCCCGGTTCAGCAGTTCCACGTCCTCGGACCGCTCGTGCAGCGGCACCCGCAGGGCCCCGCCGCAGCGCAGGTAGAGGCCGGCGGTGATGCCGAGGTTGTGGCCGTGGCACAGGACGTACGGGGTGCGGTAGCGGGGGTGCCGGTGGGCGGGCCGGTAGCGGCCGTAGAGCGAGGTGAGCCGGATCACCGCCGGCAGCAGACGGGCTTCGAGGAGGCCGGGCCCCTCGTCGCGCCGCGGCACGCTGCGGCCGCACAGCATCTCGGCGCCCCGGCCGAACTCCGCCTTCGCGACGGCCGTCCAGTCCGGGGCGGGCAGGCAGTCGGCGTCGGTGCGCAGCAGGTGCGTGGCGCCGGCGGCGATGGCGTACCGGAACCCCGTGTCGGCGGCGGTCCCGGCACCGGGCCGCTCCTCCGTGAGCAGCTCGACGGGGAAGGGCGCCGCGCGCGCGAAGTCCCGTACGGCTCGGGCCGTTCCGTCGGTGGAGGCGTTGTCCACGACCGCGAGCGTGAATCCGGTGTCGTGCTGGGCGGCGAGCGCGGCCAGGGTGGCCCCGATGGCCGCCGCCTCGTTGTACGCGGGCACGATCACCCATAGATTCGTCAACTCCGCTCTCCTTTCGTCTGGTGGGTGGTGGCGCCGGCCCAGGACGCGGCGCGGAGCAGCACGCGGGCGCACAGGCTGCCCCAGACGACGAGCCCGATCAGCGGCCCGGCCCGATGGTAGAGGTCGCCGTGCAGTTCGGCGGTGGCGGCGAGGTACGGGCCGGCGGCGAGGGCGAGCAGCCGGCAGGCCAGCGCGGCGGCCAGCGCCGGCCCGGCGAAGGCGGCTGCCCGGGGCCGGCCGGGGGCCCGGCGCGGGGCGAGCCACAGGATGGCGGAGAACAGCGCCCACAGCGCGGGGACCGTCAGGGCGGGACCGCAGGCCGTCACCACGACGGCGACGAGCGCACCCGCGAGGCAGAGCGCGGCGGCCCCCGCGACGTCCTGGGCCGCGTCGCGCACCGGGTTGCCGCTGCCCGCGTTCTGCCCGCACATGGCGCGGATGCCCGTACGCAGCGCCCGGGTCATCCGGACGACCGCCCAGCCGAGGGCGACCACGAGCAGCGGCCGCCAGTGCGGGGCGACGACGGGCAGCCGACCGGTCACCGGAGCCGCGGCGGCGGGCAGCAGCCCCGCGGCCAGACCGTCGACGGCCCGGCGCACCCCGCTCCCGTCCGACCCGGCCCGACCGGCCAGCGAGCCGACCAGCAGCACCGCCGGGGCCGTCCCGACGAGCAGGGCGTACGTGAGCGAGCCCGCGAGCGCGTCGCCGTTGGCCCGGGTGTAGCGGCGGTGGGAGGCCATGACCCGCCCCCACACCCCCGGCCCACCGGACTTCCCCTCCCGGCGCCGCGGGCGTGCGCCCAGGCCCCACCCCCGCCCGATCCCGGCCGTCACGTGCTGCCCCGCCCTGACCGGAGGCCCGGCCCGGAACGCCCGCCCCGCCCCGCACGGAGGCCCGGGCCTGCGCGGAGGTGCCGCCTCGCGGGGAGGCGCAGGCGGAGGCGGTGCGGGAGCGTTGCCGTGTGCGGCACTGTTGCCGGGGGCCGGCCCCCGGACCCCTGCGCCTCAAACGCCGCCGAGGCTGCCCACGGCAGCGGCCGGAATCCAGCCCCTCCGGCGTCTGAGGAGCAGGCTCCGGGGCGGAGCCCCAGGGGCAGTTCGGCCCGTCGGGCGTTTGAGGTGCGGGGTCCGGGGCGGAGCCCGGGGGGCAGTTCAGCCCGTCCGGCGTTTGATGACCGGGTCCGGGCGGAGCCCGGGGAACGGGCGAAGGGCGGGGCGGGGAGCAGGCCCCGCGCAGCGGAGCCCGTCATCGCGGAGCGCCCTTCCGGAGGGGGCCGGGCCCGGGGGCGGGTCGTGATCCGGAGGCCAGGCGGGCGGCCGCCAGGGCTGCCGTCGCCGCGCGGTCCGGCTTGCGGGACCGCCCCGCCAGCGGGATCCGCGCGAACAGCACCGCGTCGGGCACCGCCGCGCCCATCCGCCGCAGCGGACCATCCAGCGCGGCCCGTAGCGTCCCCTCGCTCGCGCCCCGGCAGGGTTGGACGACCGCCACGAGCCGCTCGTCGCCGTCGTCTGCGGGGACCGCAACGAGCAGCGCCAGCTCCACCCCCGGTACGTGCAGGGACGGTTCGTACAGGCCCGGGTAGATGTTCTCGGCGCGGCGCAGCACCATGTCCTTGGCCCTGCCCTCCAGCACGATCCGCCCCGAGCCGTCCAGGTGCCCCCGGTCGCCCGTGCGCACCCAGGGATCGGGCTCCTCGCCGAGGTAGCGGTGCCGGGCCCCGGGGCCGGTCAGCAGCAGCTGCCCGTCCGCGTCGGCGGCGGCGCGCACCCCGGGCAGCGGGGCGCCGGCCAGGTCGCCGGGACCCTCGTGGGCGGCCTTCTCGCGGGACTCCACCGCGGCGGCCGGGAACAGCTCGGTGAGCGCGTACACCCCCCAGGCCTCATCGGCCCCCGACTCCCGTACGCGCCCCAGCAGTTCCGCGCTCGCCGGAGCCGATCCGGTCCACACCCGGCCCCGGAAGCGGCCGCCCGCGCGCAGCGCGTCCCGGAGCTGCGGCGGGGTGAGGTAGGTGTCCCGCGGCGCCAGCCGGGCCAGCTGGCGGGCCAGCACCCGGGGGGAACGGGCCGGGAGGGCCACGGGGGCGCCGCGCACGAGGGCGGGGACGAGCACGAAGAAGGTGCCGCCGAGCACGGGACCGGCTGTGGCGGCCGCAGCATCGCCCGGACCGCCGGAGAACAGCGCCGCCACCGTCTCCATCCCGGCGGCCAGGCTCGCCCGGGTGTGCACCACCGCCCGGGGCCGCGCGGTGGTCCCGGAGGTGAACACGATGACCGCGTCGGCATCCCCGCCACCCGTGAACCGCGCGGGAACCCCGCCCCGCCCCGCATGCCGGTCCAGGCCGGGCGCGCACCCCGGCAGCCGCCGCCCGACCGTGGCCACCGGCGCGCCCCACCCGGCCAGTTCGGGCAGTTCCAGCCCGGCCGCCCGCCGGGCCAGCGGCCGTGCCCAGCCGGCCACCGCCTGCGCGGCGGCGTCGGCCAGCACCAGGGCGGGCCGCGCCGAAGCCAGCCGGGCGCGCAGCACGTCGGGTCCGGCCCCCGGGTCGAGGACGGCCCCGCGCAGGCCGAGGCGCCACAGGGCGAGCAGGACGGCGAGCGCGCGCGGCCCGGGGCGGACGGCCACCCCGACGGTGTCCCCGGGGCGCAGCCCGCGCGCGTGCAGTGCTGCGGTGAACGCGTCGGCCAGTTCGGCGAGTTCCCCGCGCGTGGCGGCGGTCCGGGTGGCTCCCGTACGGGTGGCGGTCAGGACGGCGGGCCGCTCGGGGCGGGTGCGCAGTGCGTGGTCGAGGCGGTCCAGCATCAGCGGGGGTCGTCCGTTCCGTGCGGGCCGCTGCCGCGGCCGAGGTACCAGCGGGCCGTCCCGGCGATCCCGTAGGCCCGCAGTCGGCGGGTGGAGTTCTCCACGACCATCGCCCGGCAGCGCGTGATCCGGTCGGTGTGGCGGCGCACCGCGTTGAGGAAGAGCCGGTCGGTGGGGGAGGGGCGCCGGGGCATCCCGCCGACGGCCAGGTACAGCTCGGCGGTGATGGCCATGTTGTTCCCGGCGTGCATCCGGTACGGAGCGCGGTAGCCGCGGCGCCGCGCGTGGGCGGGCCGCAGCCGGCCGAAGACCCCGGCGAGCCGTACGAGGACCCCGAACCCGGCCCGGCCCAGCGGTCCGTGCTCGTCGCGGCGGGCGACGATCCGCCCGCACACCAGCCCGGGGCTGCGGACCAGCGCCGCCCGGGCCGCGCCCGTCCACCCCGGGTGGGGCAGGCAGTCGGCGTCGGTGCGGGCGAGCAGGGTTGCACCGCGCCCGATGGCGTACCGGAAGCCGGTGTCCACGGCGGAGCCGACTCCCTTCTCCGGTTCCTCGATGACCTCCACGGCGAAGGGGGCGTCCGTCGCGAACTCCCGTGCCACGGCGGCGGTCCGGTCGGCCGAGGCGTTGTCGACGACCAACAGGGTGAAGTTCCGGTCCCGTTGGCGGGCCAGCGCGGCGAGGGTCCCGGCGATCCGGGCCTCCTCCTCGTGCGCGGGGACCACCACCCACAGCGGGCCGGGCGTGCTCACGACTTCTCCCAGACCATCGTCATGATGCTGATCCCGCCGCCGAGTCCGACGAACAACACCCGCTCACCGGGCGCCAGTTCGCCGAAGATCCGGTCCAGCTGCACCCCGATCGTCGCGCTCGCGATGTTGCCCAGCTCGGGGACGGTCACCACCAGCTTCCCGGCCGGCACCCCGGTCAGCTCGGCGAACCGCTCCAGGTAGGGCACCGTCACCTGGTGCACCAGCACCTTCGAGAAGTCCTCCCAGCCCATGCCCGTGCGGTGCAGGGTCCGGTCGATGACGGCGGTGCCCACCTTCTCGAAGACCCCGCGCAGTTCGTGACCGTCGCCGCAGAAGTAGGTGTACGCGTCCCCGCGCGGGTGGCGCGAACCACCGCCCGGGATGCCCCCGACCTCCCAGTGCTCGGAGTGGGTCTCGGTGTCCACGTCGAGGATCCCGCCGCGCTCCACCGGTTCCACGATCACGGCGGCCCCGGCGTCGCCGAAGGTGTAACCGGCGAAGCCGGCGCGGAACTCGGCGAAGTCGGCGGGCGCCGTCCGCACCGCCCGGCTCGGGGTCTCCCCGGTGACCACCAGGGCCCGCCGGGCCCGGCCGGCGAGGATCATGGCGCGGGCGAGGTCGATGCCGTTGACGAAGCTGTTGCACGCGTTGGTGACGTCCAGGGCGTGGGCCTTCGTGCCGAGTTCGGCCTGCACGATGTGTGCGGTGGCGGGTTCGGCGACGTCGCGGGAGGCGGAGGCGAAGAGCAGCAGGTCGATGTCGGCGGGGCCGAGCCCGGCGGCGTCCAGCACCCGGCGGGCCGCTCCCACCGCGAGCGTGGAGGCGTACACCCCGTCGCCCGCGATCCGGCGGGTGCGGATGCCGGTGGCCTGGGTCAGCAGCCGGGGAGGCAGGGTGAGTCCGGACCGGCCGGCGATCTCGCGCTGGAGCCGGTCGGAGCTGAGGACGTCCGCGGGCAGCATGCCGGCGACGGCGGTGATCCCGGCGCGGAGCCGCGGCCGCGGCTGCGGACCGGGCGGCTGCGGACCGGGCGGGCGCGGTACGGATGGCTGATTCGGCATGTCTCCACGATGACGCGCGCTCCGGGCCCGGTCCTGAGTACGGATGCTCATCCCGCCCGCCGGCCCGGTGAGTACCCCGAGCCTCCCTGCGCCGACCGGATCAGCCGGTTCCCGACAGAAGTGGCGCGTGGGGCACGAACCGTCTGACGAGGTATTCCGTTCTCCAGGTGTACGGCCCACTGTCATTCAAGCAACGCCGGCCGGTACCCCGGGGCCGCTGTTCTTGGGGCGCCCGTCCACGTCCCCCCGCACCCGTCTCACCCGCAGAGGTCGTTCTCCATGACTGAATTCAATCGGCGCAGGTTCCTGCAGATCGCCGGTGGTGCCGCAGCCGTCACGATGCTGAACGAGAGCATCGCGAGAGCCGCCGCCATCTCGGCCCAGGGCAGTACCGGAACGATCCAGGACATCGAGCACATCGTCGTCCTCATGCAGGAGAACCGTTCCTTCGACCACTACTTCGGCGCGATGAAGGGGGTCCGGGGGTTCGGCGACCCGAGGCCGGTCATCCAGGACAACGGCAAGTCGGTCTTCCACCAGTCCAACGGCACGAAGGACATCCTGCCCTTCCACCCGGAGGTCGAGGACCTGGGGATGCAGTTCCTCACGGGCCTGAACCACGACTGGGCCGGCGGCCAGAAGGCCTACAACAACGGCAAGTACGACAAGTGGGTGCCGGCCAAGACGGCCACCACCATGTCGTACATGAACCGGAACGACATCCCGTTCCACTACGCCCTCGCCGACGCCTTCACGGTCTGCGACGCCTACCACTGCTCCTTCATCGGCGCCACCGACCCCAACCGCTACTACATGTGGACGGGTTACACGGGCAACGACGGGGTGGGCGGCGGCCCGGTCATGGGCAACCAGGAAGCCGGCTACGGCTGGAAGACCTACCCCGAGCGCCTGGAGGCGGCCGGCGTCTCCTGGAAGGTCTACCAGGACATCGGCGACGGCCTGAACGCCGCCGGATCCTGGGGCTGGATCAACGACGCCTTCCGCGGCAACTACGGCGACAACTCGCTGCTCTACTTCAACACCTACCGCAACGCCCAGCCCGGCAGCCCCCTGTACGAGAAGGCCCGCACCGGCACCAACGTCAAGGCGGGCGGCGGCTACTTCGACCAGCTGCGTGCGGACGTGGTGAACGGCACCCTCCCCGCGGTCTCCTGGATCGCCGCCCCCGAGGCCTTCAGCGAGCACTCCAACTGGCCGACGAACTTCGGCGCCTGGTACATCTCGCAGGTCCTGGACTCGCTGACGGCGAACCCGGCGGTCTGGGCGAAGACGGCGCTGTTCATCACCTACGACGAGAACGACGGCTTCTTCGACCACGTCGTCCCGCCGTACCCGCCGGCCTCCTCGGCGTGGGGCCTGTCCACGGCGAGCGTCACCGGCGACCTCTACACCGGCGGCGTCTCCGGCTACGCGGCCGGCCCGTACGGCCTCGGCCCGCGCGTCCCGATGATCGTGGTCTCCCCGTGGAGCAAGGGCGGTTACGTCTGCTCCGAGACCTTCGACCACACCTCGGTGATCCGCTTCATGGAGAAGCGCTTCGGCGTCCAGGAGCCCAACATCTCCCCGTGGCGCCGGGCGGTCTGCGGAGACCTGACCTCCGCCTTCGACTTCACCCGGGCGGACGCCGCGCCCGCCGCGCTGCCGTCCACGGCGGCCTACGTCCCGGCGGACAAGGACCGGCACCCCTCGTACTACCCGACGGTGCCGGCGACCGGCACCCTGCCCAAGCAGGAGGCCGGGAGCAAGCCGACCCGCGCCCTGGGCTACGCCCCGTACGTGGACGGCAAGGCCACGGTCTCCACGGGCAAGTTCACCCTGACCTTCTCCTCCGGCCCCTCCCTCGGCGCCCACTTCCACAGCACCTCGGGCAACCGTACGGACGGCCCCTGGCCCTACACGGTCGAGGCGGGCAAGACCCTGTCGGACACCTGGAGCACCAGCGCCTCCACCGGCAACCAGATCAACCTCACGGTCTGGGGCCCGAACGGCTTCCTGCGCACCTGGAAGGGCCCGGCGAAGAAGGCCGGCCCCGAGGTCACGGCCCGCCACTCCGCGTCCACCGGCAACCTGGTCCTGTCCCTGACCAACGGGGGCACGGCGGCCGTCAACCTGACCGTCACCAACGCCTACGGCGGCACGGCCCAGGTCCTGCGCGTCGCGGCGGGCGGCACCGTCGCGCACACCGTCTCCCTGTCCGGCACGGCCCGCTGGTACGACGTCACGGTCGTCTCCGACGCGGACGCCACCTTCCTGCGCCGCTTCGCCGGCCACGTGGAAACGGGCGCGGCGGGCGTCTCCGACCCGGCGATCAAGACCGTCTGACCGTTCCCGTACGGGTGAACCCGCCGCTCTGACCGCCCGCGAAGTTAACGCTTGCGTTAACTTCGCGGGCGTGGCTCAATGGGAAGTAATCCTCGTGGGCGAGGTGGCGGAGTGGTTCGAGGCGCTGGCCGAGACCGACTGGAGCAGCGCCGAACAGGTGGAGGACGCGGTCGACGCGCTCGCGATGTTCGGGCCCACGCTCGGGCGACCCCTCGTCGATCGCATCAAGGGTGCGGAACAGCACCACATGAAGGAACTGCGTCCGGGGTCCTCGGGCGGCAGTGAGATCCGGATCCTGTTCGCGTTCGACCCGGTGCGCCGCGCGGTGCTGCTCGTCGCCGGGGACAAGGCCGGAAACTGGCAGCGGTGGTACGACGTCAACGTGCCCCTCGCGGAGAAGCGGTACCAGGCCCACATCGCGGAACTGGACACCAGGGAGTACGAATGAACGCTGTCGGTTGGGAGGAGACCAAGCGGCAGGTGCGCGAGCGCCGGGCCGCTGCCGGGCTGCCGGTGCGGTCCCCGGCGGAGAAGCAGGCGGCCATGGACCGGCTCATGGCGGAGGTGCGGGCCTATCGGCTGGCAGAGATCCGTCAGGAGCAGGCGCTGACCCAGAAGGACGTGGCCGACACCATGGGCGTCTCGGCCCCGCGGGTCTCCGCGATCGAGAACGGTGAGACGGACCGTACGGAGGTTGCGACCCTGAGGTCGTACGTCGAGGCGCTCGGCGGACGGCTGCGGGTGGTGGCCGACTTCGGGGACACCGAGTACACCGTCGCCTGACCACGGAGTGCTGACTGCACGGTGTGATGGTAGGCGCGGTGGGCAGAACGTACGGCGGCAATTCTTTCCGCCCCGTCACCGAGGGAGAACGCATGGCCATCGCCCACCGCAGGACCGGCACCGGCCCCGTCCGCGTCATCGTGCTGCACGACTGGTTCGGCACCTCCGCCAACTGGGGCTCCGTACTGGACTACCTGGACCCGCGGGAGTTCTCGTACGCCTTCCTCGACTACCGCGGCTACGGCGACCGCCGGGACGTCCCCGGTCGCTACACGCTCCCCGAGATCGCCGACGACGTCCTCGCGCTCGCCGACGAGCTCGGCTGGGACACCTTCTCCCTCCTCGGCCACTCCATGGGCGGCAAGGCCATGCAGCAGGTCCTCGTGCGCGCCCCCGAGCGGGTCGAGAAGCTGATCGGCATCAACCCGGTCCCCGCCGCCCCCTACGAGATGGACGAAGCCACCCACGACCTCTTCTACGGGGCCGCCGGCAGCGAGGAGAACCGCCGCGCCATCCTCGACATCGTCACCGGCCGCCGCGCGAGCCCGTACTGGCTGGACCGGATGGTCGCGCACTCGCTCGCCGTGTCCCGGCCGGAGGCCTTCGCCGCGTACCTCGCCGGCTGGCAGCCGCTCGACCTGTCCGCCGCCGTGAAGGGCAGCACCGTCCCGGTGCTGGTCCTCGTCGGCGAGTACGACCTCGCGCTCACCGCCGAGGTCATGCGGGCCACCTGGCAGGTCTCCTACCCGAACTGCCGCGTCCAGCCGCTGCCCGGCACCGGCCACTACCCGCCGCACGAGGCCCCGGTGGCCCTCGCCACCGAGGTGGAGGCCTTCCTGCGCGCCTAGGCCGTGGTTCAGTGCGGGCTCAGCCGTCCCACCAGCCACTCCAGGGCCGGCGGCACCTCGCGCGTCCAGGTCTCGTAGTTGTGGCCGCCGCTCGCCAGGATGATCGACGAAGCCCGCGCGGGCGCCCGTACCGCGTCGATGAACTCCAGCGTCTGCGGGTACTGGTGCTCGCCCGTGCGGCTGCTCGCCACCAGCAGGGACACCGGCGGCTGGGGCAGGTTCCGCAGCCGCCACGGCAGGTCGTTCTGCCGTCGGCGGTCCGCGTCCCCGCCGAACAGGTCGCCGGTGTCCGCGTCCCGCGACGCCTCGTACGGGGCCGACAGCGCGGCCGCGGCCCGGTAGGCGTCCGGTACGCGCAGGGCCAGCTTCAGCGCGCAGTAGCCGCCCACCGAATTGCCCATCACGCCCCACCCCCGGGCGTCCCGGGCGAGGCCGTAGTGCACGGAGACCGCCGCCCGCAGGTCCCGCGCGAAGAAGGTCTCCGCCTGCGGCCCGCCCGGCACGTCCACGCACTGCGTGTCCCGGGGCGGCGCCACCGTCGGGGTCATCAGGACCAGCACCGACGGCCGCATCCGCCCCGCCCGCACCGCCTCCAGCGCGTGCTGCGGGTACCGCAGCCGGTCGACCAGCACCCCCGGGGTGCTCGGGAACCCGCTCAGCGCCAGCACCACCGGGAACTCCGCCCGCCGCCCGGCCGAGGCGTGCACGTACTGCGGCGGCAGGTACACGTACCCCTGGCCAGACAGCCCGCTGCGGGCCCCGCGCACGGTCACCGACTCGATCCGGCCGATCACCGCGGGGTCGTCGGAGCCGGCGTGCCGCCACGAGTGGGTGCCCCGCACCAGCACCGCCCCCTGCTCCGAGGCGCCCGCGCCCGCCGCCACCGGGTCCTCGCGGCGCAGGGACAGCAGGTCCCGCCAGGACCCGTAGAAGCCGTACGAGGAGTTCACCGCGAGCAGCAGGGCCGACCCGGCCGTCAAGGTGATCGCGAGCTGGACCCCGGCCCGCCCCAGCACCGGCAGCACCCCGCGCCCCGCGAGCCGGGGCCACAGCCACACCGCGGCCCCGAACACCGCGGCCGCCACGAGGACGGCCAGGAACAGCGCCGGGGCACCCCCGATGTCCCATTTCATACGGTTGATCCTGCCAGGACTCGGGCGGGCGGACCCGGCCGGCCGTGACGCACCGCTCCCGCGGGGGAACGAAAAAACCCGTGGGGGCTACGAGGAAAACTCGTAACCCCCACGGGATCAACAGGGTGAGTGACGGGACTTGAACCCGCGGCCACCTGGACCACAACCAGGTGCTCTACCAACTGAGCTACACCCACCACGAAGGGCGGCGGACCGCCCGTTCGATGTGCAAGCACAGCATAGCTGATCAGCGGGGGTGTCCCGCGACGCCTTTTCCGGAGGCCCGGCGGCAGCCCGGGCCACGGTCCGCCCGCCGCGCAGGCAACCCCGCGCCCCGGATCATCATCCCTACCCGTATGGGATCGAACCGACTGACCGGGCTGGACGCCGCCCGCGGCATCGCCGTCCTCGGCATGTTCGCCGTGCACGTCGGGCCGCCGCCCGCCCCCGAAGGCCCCGGCTGGCTGCTCGTCGCCGCCGACGGCCGGGCCCCCGCCGTCTTCACCCTGATAGCCGGGTTCTCCCTCGCGCTCGCCCGCTCCCGCGCCGCCGGCCCGCCGCCCCTGCGCGCCACCCTGACCCGGTGCGCGATCCTCGGCGCCCTCGGCCTCGGCCTCGCCGCGCTCTCGCCCGGCATCCTCGTGATCCTGGCCTTCTACGCCGTCTACTTCCTGGCCGCCGAACCCTTCACCCGGCTGCGCACCCGCACCCTGGCCGCCGTCGCCAGCGCCTCGGTGGCGCTGGGCCCGGTCCTCTCCTACCTCCTGGGCCCGCCCCTCGGGCTGCGCACCGCGGGGCGGGGCGCCACCCCGGTCCCCGCCGACCTCACCAGCTGGCAGGGGGCCGGGGGCGTGCTGCGGGACCTGCTGCTCTCCGGGGCCTACCCGCTGCTCACCTACTTCCCGTACATCCTGGCCGGCATGGCCCTCGGCCGCCTCGCCGACCTGCACAGCGGGCGGTCCCTGCGGATGCTGACCGGCTTCGGGGCGGCGGCCGCCGTCGCCGGCTACGGGGCCTCCTGGCTCGCGCTGGGACCCGGCGGGCGGCGCGGGCCGCTGCTGGAAGCCGTCGTGCGGGAGCACCCCTGGGCGCTGGCCGAGCCCGACCCGGTCGCCGCCGTGCTGGGGCAGCAGTTCGGCGCCGTCCCCAGCACCTCCTGGGACTGGCTGCTGCTGGCCGGCCCCTACAGCCAGACCCCGCTGGAGACCCTCGGCAACACCGGGGTCGGGGCCGCGCTCATAGGCCTGCTCGCCCTGGCCGCCCGCGTCCGCCCGGCGGCGGGGGTGCTGCGGCCGCTGGCCGCGGTCGGGGCGATGGCCCTCACGGTGTACGTGGTGCACGCGCTCGCGCTGGCGGTGTTCCTCCGGGGGTGGACCGGGTGGGAGGTCCTCGCCGGCTTCTCGGCGGTGGCGATGGCCGGCTGCCTGGCCTGGGCCCACTTCCTGCGCGGCACGGAGCTGCGGCGCGGCCCCCTGGAGTGGGCGCTGCGCGCGGTCACCCCGGCGTGACGCGGGGCCCCGGGTGATCGGCGCGGCCCCTGCCGTCGGGGGGTGGGGCGCGGGAGGATCGGAGGCATGGACCATGACTCCGATCCCTTCACCGCCGCCGACTACGCCGCAAGGATGGCCGCCGCCACGCAGGCCGCCGCCGACGCCGGGCTGGCCGGCCTGCTGGTCGCCCCCGGGCCCGACCTGGCCCACCTCACCGGGTACCGGCCCGTCGACACCGAGCGGCTGACCCTGCTCGTCCTCGCCGCCGGGCAGGACCCCGTCCTCGTCGTGCCCTCCCTGGAGGCCCCCGACGCCGAGAAGGCTCCCGGCGCGGGCGCGCTGACCCTGCGGGACTGGGCCGACGGGAAGAACCCGTACGCCGTGGCCGCCCCGCTGCTGGACGTGACCGGCCGCTTCGGGGTCAGCGACAACGCCTGGGCGCTGCACCTGCTGGGACTGCAACGGGAGTTGCCGACCACCACGTACGCCTCGCTGAGCGATGCGCTGCCGATGCTGCGCGCGGTCAAGGACGAGCGCGAGCTGGCCCGGCTCGCGGCGGCCGGCGAGGCGGCGGACGCCGCGTACGCCCAGATCCTGCACGTCCCCTTCGCCGGCCGCCGGGAGAGCGAGGTCGCCGCCGATCTGGACGCGCTGCTGCGCGTGCACGGCCACTCCCAGGTGGACTTCACCGTCGTCGGCTCCGGCCCCAACGGCGCCAACCCGCACCACGAAGCCGGCGACCGGGTCATCCGGCACGGGGACATGGTGGTCCTCGACTTCGGCGGCCTCAAGGGCGGCTACGGATCCGACATCTCCCGTACCGTCCACGTCGGCGCGCCCACGGAGGAGGAGCAGCGCGTCCACGACATCGTCCGCGAGGCCCAGTTGGCGGGGGTGGCGGCGGCCCGGCCGGGGGCCGCCTGCCAGGACGTGGACCGGGCGGCGCGCGCGGTGATCACCGAGTTCGGCTACGGCGAGCGGTTCATCCACCGCACGGGCCACGGCATCGGAGTCACCACGCACGAGCCGCCGTACATGGTGGAGGGGGAGGAGCAGCCCCTCGTCCCCGGCATGTGCTTCTCCGTGGAGCCGGGGATCTACCTCCCGGGCCGGTTCGGGGTCCGGATCGAGGACATCATCACGGTCACCGAGAACGGCTGCCGCAGCTTCAACAACGCCCCACGGGAGCTGGCCGTCGTGGAGTAGCGGAGGCCGCCTCCTCGCCGGGGCTCAGTCCCCGGCGAGGACCAGCCGGTAGCCGTAGTCCATGCTCTCCCGCTCCAGCAGGCCGGCGTGGCGCCGCTGCCACACCCCCGACCGCAGGTCCTCGCGCAGCCGGGCGACCGCCGGTTCCAGGAGTGCGGGAGGCAGGGTCGCCAAGGTGGACATGGAGGCCCGTACGAGGGGGTCGAGGTAGGACTCGGGCCGGCGCCAGTAGGCGGCCCGGAAGCCGTCGGTGAAATCGTGCGGGATGGGGAAGGGCAGCACGGTGTGCGCGTCCAGGGCTTCGGTCACCTCGGACAGCGGGGTGAAGCGGGCGAGGTCGAACTCCCGTACTTCCGGCAGGTATTCCTCGATGAGCCACAGCTCCGGCCGGTGGTCCGGGTCCCAGGTGAAGACGGCCTGGCGCCGCGAGACCCGGCGCAGCTCCGCGAGCCCGCGGGCGGGATCCGGCCAGTGGTGGACGGTCAGTACGGCCATCGCCGCGTCGAACTCCCCGTCCTCGAAAGGAAGTTCCTCCGCGACTCCCTTGATCTTCCGGGTGCCCGGATGCTGGTCGAGCATGACCTGGGAGGGATCCACCGCCGTCACCTCCCGGTCGTCGGGCTCGTACGACCCGGCGCCCGCACCGACGTTGACGACGGTACGGGCGTCCCCGAGGGCGCGGCCGATCGCCGCGGCCAGCCGGGGATCGGGGCGGCGGGCCCGCCGGTAGCCCGCCCCGATGCTGTCGTACTTCGCGGAGGTCCCGTCGGCGCCGGCTGATTCGATCTTCATGGAGCGGATCCCACCAGACGCCCCCGCACCTCTGCCACCGGGTTTACGGGCCTCAAGGCCCCAGCACCACCGCCGACTCGGCCGGTACGTGGACCCGCCCGTCGGCATCCGGATGCTCGACGGGGAGCCAGGCGGCCAGCACCCGGACCCCGTTGCGGCCGAGCGCGACGGTGACCGGGTCCCGGGAGAGGTTCACCACCACGCGGACGTCGCCCCGGCGGAACGTCAGCCAGCGGCGCTCCTCGTCGTGGGCGATCCGCAGCGCCGCCAGATCGGGATCGCGCAGGTCGGAGTGGGTCCGGCGGAGCCCGATCAGGGTGCGGTACCAGTCCAGCAGGCGGGCGTGCGACTCCCGGTCCGGCTCGGCCCAGTCCAGGCAGGAGCGGTCCCGGGTGGCCGGGTCCTGGGGGTCGGGGATCTCCTCCGCCTTCCAGCCGTGCGCCGCGAACTCCCGCCGCCGGCCCGTCCGTACGGCCTCGGCGATCTCCTCGTCGGGATGGTCGGTGAAGTACTGCCACGGGGTGCCGGCGCCCCACTCCTCGCCCATGAACAGCATCGGCACGAACGGTCCGGCCAGCGCCACCGTCGCCGCGCACGCCAGCAGCCCGGGGGACAGGGAGGCCGCGAGCCGGTCGCCCAGCGCGCGGTTGCCGATCTGGTCGTGGGTCTGGGTGTAGCCGAGGAAGCGGTGCGCCGGGGTGCGGCCGCGGTCCACCGGGCGGCCGTGGTGCCGGCCCCGGAAGGAGGACCAGGTCCCGTCGTGGAAGAAGGCCCGGGTCATGGTCTTGGCGAGGGCCCCGATCGGGGCTTCGGCGAAGTCCGCGTAGTACGCCTGGGACTCACCGGTCAGTGCGCAGTGCAGGGCGTGGTGGAAGTCGTCGTTCCACTGCGCGTGCAGGCCCAGGCCCCCGGCGGCGCGCGGGCTGGTGGTGCGCGGATCGCAGCGGTCGGACTCCGCGATCAGGAACAGCGGCCGGCCCGTCTCGGCGGCCAGCTCGTCCACCGCCGCGGACAGCTCCTCCAGGAAGGTCAGCGCCCGCCCGTCGGCGAGCGCGTGCACCGCGTCCAGCCGCAGCCCGTCGATCCGGTAGTCGCGCAGCCAGGCCAGCGCGCTGCCCAGGAAGTACGCGCGCACCTCGTCGGAGCCGGGCGCGTCCAGGTTCACCGCCGCGCCCCAGGGGGTGTGGTGGGTCTCGGTGAAGTACGGCCCGAAGACGGGGAGGTGGTTGCCGGAGGGGCCGAGGTGGTTGTGGACCACGTCGAGCACCACGCCGAGCCCGGCGGCGTGCGCGGCCTCCACGAACCGGATCAGCCCGGCGGGGCCCCCGTACGGCTCGTGGACCGCCCAGGGCGCGACCCCGTCGTACCCCCAGCCGTGCCGCCCGGGGAAGGGGCAGACCGGCATCAGCTCGACGTGGGTGATGCCGAGGGCGGTGAGGTGGCCGAGGCGGGCGGCGGCCGCGTCGAAGGTGCCCTCGGGGGTGAAGGTGCCGATGTGCAGCTCGTACAGGACGGCGTCCTGGAGCGCCACCCGGGGCGACGGCGCCGGCTCGCCGGGGGAGAGGGCGGCGAAGTCGACCACGGCCGAGAGCCCGTCGGGGCCTTCCGGCAGCCGCCGGCCGCGCGGATCGGGCCGTACGGGGCGCACGTGGTCCGGGTGCTCCGCAGGGTGACCGGGGTCTCCGGGGTGCACCGGGTCGCGCGGATCGTCCTCGGGGCGGGGAGCCCCGGGCCCGCCGCCCAGCTGGAACCCGTAGTGGGATCCGTCATGCGCCCCGGCCTCCACGACCCACCAGCCGGCGCGCTCCGGATCGCGCTCCATCGCGTACGCGGCCCCGTCGAGCCACAGCGCGACCCGGTCTGTCAGCGGTGCCCACACCTCGAACTGCACGGACGGTCCCCTCGTCTGGCGGCGCTACCCCAACCTGCGTGTCCGGGCCATCATCCCCGGCCGGTCGCGGGAGTTCTGGACACTCTGCCCCCGACAGGCCGACAATCACCTGGTGACGTCGAGTTTCGAGTTCCCTTCCTTCCCCGCCCCGCGGCTCTCCGACGCGGAGCGCGACCGTGCCCTGGGCCAGCTCAGGGAGGGCGCCGCCGTCGGCAAGCTGTCGCACGACACCTTCCTGCGCCGCATGGAACTGGCCCTCGTCGCCCGCCGGTCCGAGGACCTCGCCGTCCTCACCGCGGACCTGGAGGGCCGGGAGGCCGGGGAGGGCCCGTGGACCCGCCGGCTGTTCGGCTGGGTGGGGCGGGTCTCGGCCGTGTCCGTCGGGGTGCGGCGGGCCTGGGCCGCGGAGAAGCTGCCCACGCTGCTGCTCCCGCATCCGAGCGCCGGACCGCTGCGGATCGGCCGCGACCCGGGCAACGGGCTGCGGCTGAGCCACGAGACGGTCTCGCGGGCCCACGCGGAACTGGGCATCCGGGACGGGGTCTGGGTGGTGCGGGACCTCGGCTCGACGAACGGGACCACGGTCAACGGGCGCCGGGTGACGGGCTCGGCGGTGGTGCGGGACGGGGACCAGATCGGCTTCGGGCGGATGACCTTCAGGCTGTCGGGCGGCTGAGACCCGGGGCGGGCGGCTGAGACCCGGGGCGGGGCGGCGTTTCGGCCGGGGCCCGGGGCGGGACCCGGTGGACGCCTGGTGGGAGGCCGTGCGGAGGATGGCACCCATGGAACACACGTCTGCCGCCCCCGTCGTACGGCCCGCGCGCCCCGGGGACCTGCCCCGGCTGGTCGAACTCATGCGCGAGCACATGGTCTACGAGCGCTCCGCGCCCCGCCCGGCCGGCCTCGCCGACCGGCTCGGCGCACAGCTGTTCGCCGACGGGGCCCGGCTCCGGGTGCTGCTGGCCGAGACCCCGCACGGCGAGGTCGCCGGGTACGCCGCCTGCTCGGCCGAGTTCTCCTTCTGGGAGGCCCGCCACTACCTCCACATGGACTGCCTCTACCTGGCCGAGGAGGCTCGCGGCCACGGCCTCGGCGCCGCCCTGATGGACGGGGTGGCCGCGCTCGCCCGCGAGCTGGGCCTCGGCCACGTCGAGTGGCAGACGCCCGACTGGAACGAGGGCGCGATCCGCTTCTACGACCGGCTCGGGGCCACCGGCAAGCCGAAGCTCCGGTACGCCCTGCCGGTGGAGTAGGCCGGGCCCGGGGTCTCCAGGCGCCCCCGGCCCCTACCGGCCCGCCTCGACGAGCCGGTCGTAGGCCGCCAGGACGACCCTGGACTGGTGCTCCACCTGCGTGGCCACCGGGACCCAGCGGGCCTGGAAGCGGTCCGCGAACTCCTCGCACCACCCCGTGACGAGCCGGTCCACGGCCGGCGCCGTCGGATGCCCCTGCGCGCGCAGCACCCGCAGCAGCATCGCCGCGGCGCGCAGCGAGAGCCGCCGCCCGAAGGCGTCGATGCTCCCGATGTACGCCGCCGTCGCCTCGGCGGGAGCCCCGGGGCCCGTCCACTCTGCGGTGATCCGGGGGATCAGCGCGAGCGTCCAGTCCACCGCGCGCAGCAGGGCCGCGCCGGCGGGATCCGTACCGGCCGGGTCCGTACCGCCGGCCGCGCCTTCGCGCAGGGCCGCCACCCGCGCGGCGTCGGCGGTGAGCCGGCCGGCCAGGATCCGCAGGGCGGCGCGGGGGTCGGGGTGCGGGGCCGGGTCGTCCACCAGGTCCGATGCCCACATGGGGACTTCGACGATCGCCGTCGTGCCGTCGTGGCGGTGGGCGTGGTACCAGGTGCTGAGCCGGGTGTCCTCGGGATGGAACGGCCCGTCGTCCGTGGTCCCGGGCTCGGGCATCACGAAGATCCCCGCCCCCGGCGAGGGCCAGCCCGAGGCGTCGGAGGCGCTGGTCTCCACCGGAATGTGCAGCTCGGCGGCCGATTTGCCGAAGGGCTCGGCGAGACCGGGTATGTCCCGGGTCAGCTGCACCCAGGAGCCGCCCAGATCGGTGCCGTGCAGGGAGACCTGGAGGGCGGGCCGGAGCTCGTCGATGAGCCGGGTCAGGGCGAGGGTCTCGGGCGGCAGGCGGTCCGGGGGCAGTAAAGAGGGCGCCCACTCGGGCTGTTCGGGGCCGGGCGGGCGGAAGAAGTTCCGGTGGTAGTCGAGCAGGGAGTACGGGCGCGGCGTGCGGTGCAGGGCCGCGCCGTCGGGGTCGGCGCAGAGCAGGAAGTGCCAGGTGGTTCCGGCGGCGGGAACGGAGGCCGGGGCGAGGGCCGTTCCGGCGCCGGTACGCGGTGCCGGGCCTCCGGCTTCGGCGTCGCCGGTCCCTGTGGCTTCACGGATGAGCCCGCGCGCGAGCGCGAGGGCGGTGGCACCGCCCACGGGCTCGTTGGCGTGGGCCCCGGCGACGACGAGCACGTCCGCCGCGCCCGGGGCAGCGGCCCCGGCCGTCCCCGCGGGGCCTACGGAGAGCAGCCAGAGGGGCTCCCCGGCCCGGGACGCGCCGATCTGGCGGAGCCGGGCCAGGGAGGGGTGTTCATCCGCCAGGGCGCGCGCGGCCAGGGCCAGTTCGTGGGGGGTGGGGTAGCACATGTCACGGATCAGGGTCACAGACGGTCCATTCCCGCTGCGCGAGCGGCCTAGTGCCGTGACCGGCAAGGTTTACGGGGACGGCACGTGTCGGGTACGACAGCCGACCGGCCCCGGAAGGTGTACGGGAAGGAGGGCCGGTCGGCCCGGTCACTCCGGGACGGCGTCCTCCCTGAGCAGGACCGCCACCGGCGAGCCGCCGCCGAGGAGCGCGGAGAGCGGTGCCCCGCCCTCGTACGGGGCTTCGTGCCCGGCCTGCTCGGTCTGCCCGGCCTCGATCAGCGCCAGCCGCCGCCAGCGCCCGGGCGGCAGGGGCAGGGCCGTGTCGCGCCAGCCGCCGGCCCCGGCCAGCCGGTGCGACAGACGGGTGGCCACCGCCACCAGGCCGGCCGAGCGGGCGAAGGCCACGCAGTGCTCCGCCGCCGGGCCCCGGGCGCAGAGCGGTGCGTAGCCGGTGAACAGTCCGGGGCGGTCGCGCCGCAGCCGCAGCAGGGCGGCGGTGAGGGCGAGCTTCTCCTCGGCCGTCCCCGACGGCGCGGCCCCCGCGTCGAGCCGGGCCAGGGCCTCCCGGGGGAGGACGGCGGGGCGCCGGTTGTCCGGGTCGACCAGGGCCCGGTACTCCGTCTCGGAGCCCTGGTAGACCTCCGGGACCCCGGGCATGGCCAGGTGCAGCAGCGCCGCGCCGAGCAGGTTGGCGCGGGCCGCCTCCGCCAGGGGCCGCGAGGGCGTCGGGGCGGTCGTCAGGACGTAGTCCGGGACCGTGGCCTCGTACTCCCGGTTCTGTTCGGTCCAGGTGGTGTGCAGGGCGGCTTCGCGGACGGACTTCAGCAGGGCCTGCCACAGCCGGTCGAGGCGCACCATGTTGTTGCCGCCGGCTCCGAGTCCGAAGGCCGTCTGCCAGGCCACCCAGGCGAGCTGGGGATCCGCCCCGGCCGGATCCGGTACCGCGTCGGGGTCCTGGGAGAGCGCCGAGATCCGGGCCCTGACGTCCGCGCTGCGCTTGGTGTCGTGCGTGGTCAGCACCGTCCCGGACCCGGGCCACAGCCGCGCCCGGTCGGCGCAGTACGCGTGGAACTCCGCCACCGTGACCGCCGGAGCCCCCGGGTCCCCGCCCACCTCCGTGGCCGACAGCAGCGGGGCGTAGCGGTAGAAGGCCTTGTCCTCCAGGGACTTGGCGCGCAGGGCCGCCGAGGTCTGGGCGAAGCGGGCCGCGAAGGCCGGTTCCCGCAGCAGCAGTTCGCGTACGCCGGCCACCGGGGCCGCCCCGGCCCGTGCGGCGGCCCGCTCCAGCGCCTCGGGCGCCAGGTCCGGATCGCCGGGGTAAGGGCGGTAGACGGGGTAGGCGATCAGCAACTCCCTTACCGCTTCGCTGAGTTCCGGACCGGCCAGCCGCTCCAGGGCGGCCAGCTCCGCGGCCAGGTCCCCGGTCAGGACCTCCCGGGCGCCCGCCTCGGCGGTCCGCTCCCACGGGGGCTGTCCGGTCGCCTCCCGGAACCGGGCGTCGAGGCGCGCGGCCCCGGCCGGGTCGGTCAGCACCCCGTCCACCCGGTACAGGGCGTCGTACCCGGTGGTCCCGGCCACCGGCCAGCCAGGAGCGAGCCGTTCCCCGCGGGCCAGGATCTTCTCGACCACCACCCAGCACTCCCCGCCGGCCGCTTCCCGCAGCCGCCGCAGGTAGCCCGCGGGGTCGGCCAGACCGTCCACGTGGTCGATCCGCAGCCCCGCGACGACCCCGTCCCGGACCAGCTCCAGCACCTTGGCGTGGGTGGCGGCGAAGACCTCGGGATCCTCGACGCGCACCCCGATCAGCTCCGAAATGGTGAAGAAGCGGCGGTAGTTGAGCCCGGTGCGGGCCTCCCGCCAGTGCGCGGGCCGGTACCACTGGGCGGCGAGCAGCTCCGCCGGTTCCAGCCCGGCGGTGCCCTCCCGGAGCGGGAACTCCAGCCCCCCGACGCGCAGTACGGCCCGGCCCTCCCGGCGCCCGGTACCGGCCCCGACCTCCCCGACCTCGATGGAGCCGGGATCCAGCGGCTCCGTCAGCACGGGCAGCAGCAGCTGTCCCCCGCCCGCCTCCCAGTCGATGTCGAACCAGCGTGCGTACGGCGAGCCGGGCCCCTCCCGGGCCACTTCCCACAGGGGCCGGTTGAGGCGGAGCGGCGCCGGCAGCGCCATGTGGTTCGGCACGATGTCGAGCACCAGTGCGAGCCCGTGCGCCCGGGCCTCCGCAGCCAGGGCCCGCAGCCCGGCCTCCCCGCCCAGCTCCTCCCGGACCCGGGTGTGGTCGGTGACGTCGTACCCGTGGGAGGAGCCGGGCACCGCCTCCAGTACGGGGGACAGGTGCAGGTGCGACACGCCGAGCGAGGCGAAGTAGGGTACGGAGGCCCGCGCGTGGTCGAAGGTGAACTCGGGGCGCAGCTGGAGGCGGTAGGTCGACGCCGGGGTGACGGCCGGTGGTCCATCGGGTTCCGGCCGGCTGAACTCGGGACGGGTGCGACCGGTGCGCGGGGGCAGGCTCATGAGAACGTACGTACCCAGGATGCGGGATTCCGTGCCATGACCCAATGCATCCGGGTGACTGCACCGGGTTAACGTTGCTCAAGTGTTTGGAACCGTCAACACCTATCGAAGAGTCATCGCCCTGACCGGGCCCCTACTCCCGCTCGTATCCTTCCTCGCCCGACTGCCCGTCGCGATGTCGCAGTTCGGCAGCGTCCTCCTGGTCGCCGAGACCAGCGGCTCCCTCGCCACCGCGGGCATAGTCGGCGGCACCCTCTCCGCCGGACAGGTGGTCTTCGGGCCCGTCCTGGGCCGGCTCGCCGACCGTCACGGACAGCGCTCCGTCGTCCTCACGGCCGCCGCGGTCAACGCGGCGGCGACCGCCGCCCTCGTGGCCGGGGCGCTCTCCGACCTCGCCACCGTCCCGCTCGCCGCGATCGGCTTCGTCACCGGGGCCTCCGTCCCGCTGATCGGACCGCTCGCCCGTACCCGCTCCGTGGCCCTGGCCCACCGCGCCAAGTCCGACGAGAGCGTCGTGGGCGCCATCCACTCCCTCGAAGGCACCCTGGACGAGGTCTCCTTCGTCTTCGGGCCCGCCCTCGTGGGCCTGGCCACCCTCGCCCTGCACCCGGCCGTCGCCCTCGGCGGCGCGGCCGCCCTCGTCGCCGTCTTCGGCACCCTCTACGCACTGCACCCGACCGCCGCCGTCACGGCCGGAGTGCCCGCGGGAGAACGCCGGGCGAAGGACCGCACCCGGGTCCGCCCGCCGCGCGTGGTCCTCGCGGTGCGCGGCTCCCTCGCCCTCCAGGGCGCCATGTTCGGTGCCTGTCAGGCCGGAATCGCCGCCCTCACGGCACAGTTGGGCGTCCCCGGTCAGGCCGGCATCGTGTACGCGGCCATGGGCGTCGTCAGCGCCGCCGTCGGGCTCTCGCTCGGCGCGCTGCCCGCCCGCTTCGGACTGCGGATGCGCTGGCGGTGGGCCACGGCCGCAGCGCTCGTACTCTCCGTACCGCTGCTCTTCACCGAGACACTGTGGCCGCTGTACGCGGTCGTCACCGTGCTCGGAGCCGCCTACGCCCCGCACCTGATCACCGCCTTCGCGATCACCGAGCGTGCGGTGAGCCCGGGCCGGCTCGCCGAGTCGATGGCCTTCGCCGCCAGCTCGCTCGTCGCCGGGCAGGCCGCCTCGCTCGCCGTGTCCGGGCGGCTCGCCGAGTGGTACGGACCCTCCGCCGCCTTCGCGGTGGCCGTGGGTGCAGCCGCCCTGTGCCTGGTCCTGGCCCTGGTCACCCGGGTGCCCTCGACCCGTGCGCACGCGCCGGTGGTCGCCGGCGGGAGCTCCCGCGCGGACGCCCTCCTGGAAGGCACCGCCTACGCGGGGAGCTGAGCCGGGCGCCTACGCCGGGCGCTGAAGCACCACCAGACACCGTCCTGTCAGTGTCACCCGGTCCCCGGCCGCGTACTGCGGCCCGGTACCGGGTGCCAGCACCTCCGGCCGCGCCGTGTCCACGACGAGGCGCCACTGCGCCCCGTGCCCGGCCGGGACCGTGAAGTCCTGAGCCTCGGCTCCCGCGTTGAACATCAGCAGGAACGAGTCGTCGGTGATCCGCTCCCCGCGGGTGCCCGGCTCGGAGATGGCCTCCCCGTTCAGGAACACCGCCAGCGCCCGCGCGTGCTGCGCCTGCCAGTCGCGGGCCCGCATCTCCTCTCCGTGCGGGGTGAACCAGGCGATGTCCGAGAGCTCGTCGTGCGTCCCCTCCACCGGCCGGCCGTGGAAGAAGCGGCGCCGCCGGAACACCGGGTGCTCCCGCCGCAGCCACACCATCCGCCGGGTGAACTCCAGCAGTGCGGGCGCCGGTTTGCCCGGATCGGGCCAGTTCACCCACGACAGCTCGTTGTCCTGGCAGTAGGCGTTGTTGTTGCCGCCCTGACTGCGGGCGAACTCGTCGCCGTGACTGATCATCGGCACGCCCTGGGACAGCATCAGCGTGGCGATGAAGTTGCGCATCTGGCGCTCGCGCAGCTCCCCGATCTCCGGATCCTCCGTGGGCCCCTCCGCCCCGCAGTTCCAGGAGCGGTTGTGGGTCTCGCCGTCCCGATTGCCCTCGCGGTTGGCCTCGTTGTGCTTCTCGTTGTACGAGACCAGGTCGTTGAGGGTGAAGCCGTCGTGGCAGGTGGTGAAGTTGATCGAGGCCAGCGGACGCCGGCCGTCGTCCTGGTAGAGGTCGGAGGAGCCCGTCAGCCGGCCCGCGAACTCCGCGAGCGTGCGCGGCTGCCCGCGCCACAAGTCCCGTACGGTGTCCCGGTACTTGCCGTTCCACTCGGTCCACAGCGGCGGGAAGTTGCCCACCTGGTAGCCGCCCTCGCCCAGGTCCCACGGCTCCGCGATCAGCTTGACCTGGCTGACCACCGGATCCTGCTGGACCAGGTCGAAGAACGAGGACAGCCGGTCCACCTCGTGGAACTGGCGGGCCAGGGTGGCCGCCAGGTCGAAGCGGAAGCCGTCCACGTGCATCTCGGTGACCCAGTAGCGCAGCGAGTCCATGATCAGCTGGAGCACGTGCGGGGAGCGCATGAGCAGCGAGTTCCCGGTGCCCGTGGTGTCCATGTAGTGCCGGGGATCGTCCGCGAGCCGGTAGTACGAGGCGTTGTCCAGCCCCCGGAAGGACAGCGTCGGCCCCAGGTGGTTCCCCTCGGCGGTGTGGTTGTAGACCACGTCGAGGATCACCTCGATGCCGGCCTCGTGCAGGGCCCGCACGGCCGACTTGAACTCCAGCACCTGCTGGCCCCGGTCGCCCGAGGCGTAGCCGTTGTGCGGGGCGAAGAAGCCGATGGTGTTGTAGCCCCAGTAGTTGCTGAGCCCGTCGTCCACCAGGCGGTGGTCGTTGACGAACTGATGGACCGGCATCAGCTCCAGCGCGGTCACCCCCAGCTTGGTGAGGTGCCCGATCACCGCCGGGTGCGCGAGCGCCCCGTACGTGCCGCGCAGCTCCTCGGGGAGGTCCGGATGTCGCATGGTCAGGCCCTTCACGTGGGCCTCGTAGAGCACGGTGTGGTGGTACTCGTGGCGCGGCGGCCGGTCGTTGGCCCAGTCGAAGTACGGGTTGACCACGACCGAACTCATGCTCTTGGGCGCGGAGTCCAGGTCGTTGCGGGAGTCGGGCCGGCCGAAGTGGTAGCCGTACACCTCCTCGCCCCAGTCGACGCTGCCCGCGACCGCCCGCGCGTACGGGTCCAGCAGCAGCTTCGCCGCGTTGCAGCGCCGGCCGCGCTCGGGCTCGTAGGGGCCGTGCACCCGGAAGCCGTAGCGCTGGCCGGGCATGATGCCCGGCAGGTAGGCGTGCCGGACGAAGGCGTCGGTCTCGCGCAGTTCGACCGCGGTCTCCGAACCGTCGTCGTGCAGCAGGCACAGCTCGATGCGTCGGGCGGCCTCCGAATAGACCGCGAAATTGGTGCCGGCGCCGTCGTACGTGGCACCGAGCGGATACGCCTGTCCCGGCCAGACCTGCATAGAAAACGACTCTTCCCCTCTGTGTCGGGCTGATCCGGCGTGGACCACGTCACTGGCAGATCTTCCCCGAAAGAGGGCTCCCACGCGGGGACTTGCGAGGGTCCTACCGGGTGACCCGGAGAGCTGATAAGAGGGTCGGCGGACCATGGGAAGATCGCATCAACCGCAGAGCGGATAATGAGCCAACGGACGGATCGCGTACGGGCCATGAGCCCGCGTCGGACCGCATGAGCCCGCATCGGGCTGCAGGGGGCCGCACGCGCGGAGTACCCTTCCGTGATCACTGGAGACGGGCGTCCAGACGCAGGAGGCGGTGCACGGGTGAGCTCGGGAGGTCTGGAGCTGCCCCCTGGTGACGGCGGTCACGAGGGCGGCCCGGCGGACGCCGCGGCCGGGGCGTCCGGCGGCATCCCCGCCGGAGCCGTGTCGCTGGCCCGGCCGGAGGCCGGCGGGACCGGGAAGGCGCAGGCGGGAGCCGGCGCCGAGCTGGACTGGGGCGCGGACGCCTGGAGCGAGGTCCGGACCAGGGCCCAGCGCGCCGGCCGTGCGTACATCTGGCTGAACCTGATCGAACAGCGGCTGCGCTCCGTGGTCGGAGCGGTGCTCCGGCCCGTCTACGAGCCCGTGCACGGCGGGGACGACTGGGTGGTGGCGGCCGCGGGCCCGGCCGGCCAGGAATGGGTGCAGCGCGCGGTCGCCGTGCGCGAGGTCAGCCGCCGCAAGGGCTACCTGCTGGACTCCGCCGACGACAACGTGCTGAGCTTCCTCACCCTGCCGCAGCTGCGCGAGCTGATGGTCCAGCACTGGCCCTGCTTCGAGCCCTACTTCGACGACCGGCGCGAGATCGAGCAGGCGCTGGACGAGCTGGAGGTCACCCGCAACGTCGTCTCCCGCAACCGGGCCCTGTCCCGGGCGGTCCTGGAACAGGCCGAGCGGGCCTCGGCCCGGCTGCTGGAGGTACTGGGCGGCGGCGCGGGCTCCCCTGCGGCCGACCGGCTGCCCATCGACGCCGTCGAGGACCTGGTCGGCGACCGGTACGCGGACGTCATCTCCGTCCACCCCGACCGGGTGCGGCTGCAGCGCCAGCTCCCGGCGGAGGACCTCTTCGGCGGCGCGCGGCGGCTCGACGCCATCGGCATCGGGCTCAACCTGCTGGTCCAGAACTTCTCGGGCCGAAGGCTCGTACGCCTCGCGGAGGCCGGCTGCCGGGTGCGGCTGCTGTTCCTGAACCCGGCGAGCAGCGCGGTCAAACGGCGCGAGCGGGAGCTCGGCCTGCGCAAGGGCGAGCTGAGCCGCTCGGTGGAGATGAACATCCTGCACGTGCGGCGGGTGCGGGCGGGCCTGCGCGACCCCTCGCGCTTCGAGATCCACGTCTTCGACGAGACCCCGCGCTTCACCGCGTACCTGGTGGAGGGCGAGTCCTCGGGCATCGCGGTGGTCCAGTCGTACCTGCGCCGGGCCCGCGGCATGGAGGCGCCGGTCCTGGTCCTGCGGGGCGGGCGGGCCTCGCGCGACGCGGAGCACGGCCTGTTCCCGACCTACCGCGAGGAATTCGAGTCGATCTGGCAGGACTCCCGGCCGGTGTCCTGAGCGGGTCCGGACGGTGTTCCGGCGGGCTCCCGGCGGGTTCACGACGGGGTTCACGATGGGTTCCCGGCCGCCCCGGCTCCGGGGCTGTCAGTGGCCCGTGTCAGGCTGAAAGCCGTTGACGTAGAGGGACCGGTACGGGGGGCACGTGATGGGGGACTGGGCGGGGGACTGGATGGGGGACTGGCACGGCGGGCCGATGGTGGCCTTCGACCTGGAGACCACGGGCACCGACACCGAGTCCGACCGGATCGTGACGGCGGCCGTCGTGGCGCTCGGCCCGGACGGGCAGGTGGCCCGGGAGCGGACCTGGCTGGTGGACCCGGGCGTGCCCATCCCGGAGCAGGCCTCGGCCATCCACGGCATCTCCACGGAGCACGCCCGGGCGCGGGGCATGGCGGCGGCCCCGGCGATCGAGGAGATCACCGGGACGCTCGTGGAGGCACTGAGCTCGGGCACCCCGCTGGTGGTGATGAACGCGCGGTACGACCTGACCCTGCTGGACCGCGAGTGCCGCCGCCACGGGATCCGTCCGCTGGGCGAGCGCTGGCCGGAGCGGTCCGCGCCGCCCGTCATCGACCCGCTGGTGCTGGACAAGCACGCGGACCGGTACCGCAAGGGCAGGCGCACCCTCCAGGCCCTCTGCGAGCACTACGGCGTGAGCCTGGAAGCGGCGCACGACGCCGGCGCGGACGCGCTGGCGGCGGCCCGCGCCGCGCGGCGGATGGGGGCCGTGCACGCGGCGATAGGGACGGTCGCCCTGCCCGACCTGCACGCGCTCCAGGTCCGCGCGGCGGCCGAGCAGGCGGCCTCCCTGCAGAGCTACCTGCGGCGCACCTCGGACCCCGAGGCGATAGTCGAGCGGGCCTGGCCCGTCGTGCCGTACCGGGTCTGACGGCGGGCCAGGCTCAGGCCTGACGGCAGGGCCTACCGGAGCAGCCAGTCCCTGGTGAGCTCCAGCACCTCGTCGCGGCTGCGGCCGCCGTGGTCGGCGGCGATGAAATGGCCGCCGATCCGCAGCGAGTAGACGATCATGCAGCGGACCTCGACCTCGGCCTCGTCGGGGCAGAACGCGCCGAACAGCGAGCGCAGGTAGTCCATGCGGCGGTTGTCCACGCGCCGCAGCCGCTCCACGACGGACGCGTCGCGCCGGGCCCAGTCGCGGATCGCGAGCTCGGCCGCCACGCCCTGCGCCGGCCCGTCGGCGACCGAGACGATCGCGAACAGCCGCTTCAGCCTGGCCCTGGCGTCGCCGCCCCCGCCCTCGACCTGATCGATCACCGCCTCGGCGGCCTCGCGCTCCCAGGTGTCGAGCATCTCGGCGAGCAGTGCGTCGCGGTTGCCGAAGTGCCCGTAGAAGCCGCCCTTGGTGACGCCGAGCGCCTGAGCGAGCGACTCGATCCGGACCGCCTCGGGCCCTCCGGCGGCGAGCGCCCGCAGGCCCTCCTCGATCCAGCCGCGCCGCGGCGTGCGGGTCGCGCCCACGATGTCTCCCCATCCCGTACGAGCCCGATCTATACGGTGGCGTATAGATCGGCTAGCCTTCTTCTATACGGCATCGTATAGATAGGGGCCTGCTGATGAGACTCCCCAGAACAGCGCACACCGACCGCCCCTGGCGGATCCACGAGGTCGCCGGCGACTTCCACCTCGAGGACGTGTGGGAGCTGCCCACGCCAGGAGGCCCCGACGACCTTGATCGGCTCGTGCGCCAGTTCGCGAGCGGCGAAGGCGACCCCGTCCCCTCCTTCCTGGGCCGCGCGCTCTTCGCGATCCGGTGGAAGCTCGGAGCCCTCTTCGGCTGGGACGACCCCGCCGATGGCGTCGGCGGCCGGGTGGCGACCCTGCGCGACCGGCTGCCGGCGGACCTGCGCGAGGGCCCCCGGGGACCCGACCTCGGCTCGGTCCCGTTCAGCTCCGTCTACCAGACGCACGACGAGTGGGCGGCGGAGACGGCCAACCGGACCGTGCACGGAGTGATGCACATCAGCTGGGTCCCCGACGCGGACGGAGCCGGCGGCTACCACGGGCAGATGGCCGTCCTGGTCAAGCCCAACGGCTTCCTCGGCGCCGTCTACATGGCGGGCATCAAGCCCTTCCGGTACCTCGGGGTCTACCCGGCGATGATCCGCGGCATCGGCCGCGCATGGCAGACCCGTCAGGCCTCCGGCGCGTCCTGACCCGGGGCACCTCGTTCCCGTCGCGGTCGGCGCAGGGACGGGCCGGGGGAAGGCGCGCGGCGCGGCTCAGAAGGGGTGCCAGCGGACTTCCGGGTCGCCCTCGCGCAGGGAGGCCACGCGGCGGCGGAACTCGGCCAGGGCCTTGGGGTTGGCCGGGGCGTGCTGGGAGACCCAGGCGCAGCTGGCCGTTTCGCGGGCGCCGCGCAGGACCGCGCAGCCCTCCCAGTCGCGGACGTCCCAGCCGTACGCCGCCGTGAACTCCTCGTACGAGGCGCCGGGCAGTCCGTACCGGTCCCGGGAGAGGGCCATCACCACCAGGTCGTGCTCGCGCAGGTCGGCGGAGACCGTCTCCAGGTCGACCAGCACCGGTCCGTCCGGACCCACGTGGACGTTGCGGGGCAGCGCGTCGCCGTGGATCGGGCCCGGCGCGAGGTGCGGGGTGAGGGCGGCGACCTGGGCGGCGTACCCGTCGCGGCGGGCGCGCAGGTAGGCCGCGTCCGCGGGGTCGATGGCCCCGCCCGCCAGCCGCAGCCAGCGCTCTACCCCGCCCAGCAGATCGCGCGGGGGCAGTACGAAGGGGGGCGCGGGCAGGGCGTGGATCTGCCGCAGCAGCGCCGCGAGGTCCTGCGGGCCGGCCGGGCGGACCGCGTCGGGGAGCCGGTGCCACAGCGTCACGGGGTGGCCGTCCACCAGTCGCGGCTCGGGCTCGGCCGCGCGGACCGCGGGGATCCCGGACTCCGCGAGCCAGCCCGCCACCGCGAGCTCCAGCCGGGCGCGCGGCAGCAGCGCGGCCTCCCGGCCGACCTTGGCGACCAGGCCTTCGGCGCCGAGCGCGAAGACGGCGTTCTCGCCCAGGGCCAGCAGCTCGGGCGGTCCGGCCCGGCCGGTGAGGCCCGCCGCCTTCAGCGCTTCCCTGGCCCGTGCCTCGTCCATGCCGTTCTCCGCCGTCCCTACGCGTCCGCCGCCCCGGCCGCCCGGGGTTCCTTGATCGGCCAAGTATCGGCCAAGTCTCGCATTCCGGGCCGGTTCCGGTCCGGTTCCGGGTCGCTTCCCTCCCCTCCCGCTCCTCCGCCTCCAGGTTTTTCGGCTTTCTAGTTGCACGAGACGTCTCGTCTCGTTATCTTCGTGTCATGACCTCAGCCGCGAAGCCCGCCCACATCGCCATGTTCTCCATCGCCGCCGCCGGCCACGTGAACCCCAGCATCGAAGTGATCCGCGAACTGGTCGCCCGGGGTCACCGCGTCAGCTACGCCATCCCCGCCGCCTACGCGGACAAGATCGCCGAGACCGGCGCCACCCCGGTGATCTGGAACTCCACCCTCCCCACCGAGGACGACCCCGAGGCGTGGGGCAGCGAGCTCATCGACAACATCGAGCCCTTCCTCACCGACGCCGTCCAGGCGCTCCCGCAGCTCGCGGCCGCCTTCGAGGGCGAGGAACCGGACCTCGTCCTCCACGACATCACCGCCTACGCGGCCCCCGTCCTCGCCCACCGCTGGGGCGTCCCCGCCGTCTCCCTCTCCCCGAACCTGGTCGCCTGGAACGGCTACGAGGAGGAGGTCGCCGAGCCGATGTTCGCCGAACTGCGCGCCTCCGAGCGCGGGAAGGCGTACTACGTCCGCTTCCGGGCCTGGCTCGACGAGAACGGCATCGACGAGGACAGCGACCGGTTTGTCGGCCGCCCCCGCCGCAGCGTCGTCCTCATCCCGCGCGCCCTCCAGCCGAACACCGACCGGGTCGACGAGTCCGTGTACACCTTCGTCGGCGCCTGCCAGGGCGACCGCAGCGCCACCCAGGGCACCTGGACCCGCCCCGCGGACGCCGCCGGGAAGAAGGTCCTCCTGGTCTCCCTCGGCTCCACCTTCACCAAGCAGCCCGCCTTCTACCGCGCCTGCGCGGAGGCCTTCGGCGACCTGCCCGACTGGCACGTGGTGCTCCAGATCGGCAAGTTCACCGACGAGGCCGAGCTCGGCGAGCTCCCCGCCAACGTCGAGGTCCACCGCTGGGTTCCGCAGCTGGACATCCTGCGCCAGGCCGACGCCTTCATCACCCACGCCGGCGCCGGCGGCAGCCAGGAGGGGCTGGCCACCGGAACCCCGATGGTCGCCGTCCCGCAGGCCGTCGACCAGTTCGGCAACGCCGACATGCTGGCCGGCCTGGGTGTCGCCCGGCACGTCCCGATGGACCGGGCCGACGCCGCGACCCTGCGCGAGGCCGTCCTCTCCCTGGTCGCCGACCCGGAAGTGGCCGCGCGCGCCGAGCAGATCCGGGCGCAGATGGCCACCGAGGGAGGCACCCGCCAGGCGGCGGACCTGATCGAGGAGGAACTGTCGGTGGGGCTGCCTATCGTGGGGGCATGACCACTCGGAAGTACGCGGCGCTGCTGCGCGGCATCAACGTCGGCGGGAACAAGAAGGTCCCGATGGCCGAACTCCGCAAGGTCCTGCACGACCTCGGACACGAGGACGCGCAGACCTACCTGCAGAGCGGAAACGCCGTCTTCAGCAGCGCGACGGAGAAGACCCCGGAAGCCCTCGCCCGGGAGCTGGAGGCCGCCATCGAGGCCCACTTCGGCTTCCGGGTCCCCTGCCTGGTGGTCGACGGCGCCTACCTGCGCGCCGTCGCCGACGCCTGCCCCTTCCCGGCCGCCGAGCTGGAAGGCAAGCAGCTCCACGCCACCTTCTGCTCCGAGCAGCCCGACGGGTCCCGGTTCGCCTCGATCGACGCGGCCGCGCACCTGCCGGAGGAGTACCGGGTCGGCGACCGCGTCATCTACCTCTACGCCCCGGACGGCCTGGGCCGCTCGAAGCTGGGCGAGGCCCTCGCGAAGCCGGCCGTGGTCAAGGGCCTCGACGTGACCACCCGCAACTGGAACACGGTGGCCAAGCTCGTCGAGCTGACGGCGGTCTGACACGTGGACTTCGCCGAGATCGCCGATCTCGGCGAGCTTGCCGATCCGGCCGGACCGCCGTCCGGGACCGCCCATGACTTCCCGCCGGGGCCGGTGCCCGTCGACTGGCCCGCGGTGGAAGCGCGGGGGGTGAGCACCCGGTCCCCTGGTGAGCTCAGTCCGCCAGTCCGTCCAGCAGGGTCATCTCGTGCGGGGTCAGGTGGACCGTCGCCGCGTCCAGGTTCTCCGCCAGGTGGTCCGGGGAGCCCGTGCCCGGAGTGGGGCACAGGACCGGGGAGTGCTGGAGGAGCCAGGCCAGTGCGATCTGGCCGGTGGACGCGCCGTGTTCGGTGGCGACCGCCGTCAGCGCGGCCGCGCTCTCCCGGGTCAGGGCGCCGTTGCCCAGCGGGTAGTAGGGGAGGAAGGCGATGCCGCGCTCCTCGCACAGGGCGAGGAGCTCCGCCGAGGAGCGGTCCAGGAGGTTGTACGGGTTCTGGACCGAGGCCACCGGGACCACGGACAGGGCCTCCTGCAGCTGGGCCGCCGTCACCGTGTTCAGCCCGATGTGGCGGATCTTGCCCTCCGCCCGGAGCTCCGCCAGCGTGCCCAGCTGCTCCGCCGCCGGGACGGCCGGGTCGAAGCGGTGCAGCTGGTACAGGTCGATCCGGTCCAGGCGGAGCCTGCGCAGGCTCGCCTCGCACATCGCGCGCAGGTCCTCCGGGCGGCCCGCTGCGTGCCACTGGTCGGGCCCGGTGCGCACCACCCCGCCCTTGGTGGACACCACCAGCCCTTCCCCGTACGGGTGGAGGGCCTCGGCGACCAGCTCTTCCGCCAGGTGGGGGCCGTAGTTGTCGGCGGTGTCGATCAGGGTGACCCCGCGGGCCACGGCCGTGCGCAGCAGCCCGACCGATTCGGGGCGGGTGGCGCGCGGGCCCCAGTAGCCGGCGCCGACCAGACCCCCGGTGCCGAGTCCGAGGCGGCGTACGGGCAGGTCCCCGCCGAGGGCGAACGTCTCATCCACGTCAACAGACATGGCCCGACCGTAACCCAGGCCCTCGGATGTGCCAGGCTCGAGGCATGCGTTACATCATCATCGGCGCCGGAGCGATCGGCGCGACCATCGGCGGACGGCTCGCGGAGTCCGGCGGCGAGGCCGTCCTCGTCGCCCGCGGCCCGCACGCGCAGGCCCTGCGCGCGGACGGGCTGCGGCTCACCACGGCCGACGGGGAGCGCGTGCACCGGCTGCCCGTCGTCACCGGGCCGGCCGAGCTGGGCGAACTGCGCCCCGACGACGTCCTGTTGCTGACCGTGAAGACCCAGGACGCGCTCGCCGCCCTCGATGCGTGGGCCGACGCCGAGGTCGCGGGCGGCGGCACGGCCGCGCAGCGGCTGCCGGTGCTGTGCGCACAGAACGGGGTGGAGAGCGAACGCCTCGCCCTACGGCGCTTCGCGCGCGTGTACGGGGTCTGCGTGTGGCTGCCGGCGACCTTCCTGGAGCCGGGGGTGGTCTCCGCGCTGTGCGCGCCGCTGACCGGGATCCTGCACATCGGGAAGGCGGCCGGGGGCGCGGACGCGCGGGCCGGGCGGATCGCGGCCGACCTGGAGAAGGCCGGGTTCGGGGCGCCCGTCGTCGAGGACGTGATGCGGTGGAAGTACGCGAAGCTGCTGGGCAACCTGGGCAACGCGATCCAGGCGACCACCGGCCCCGAGCCGGAGCCCGCGAAGGCGGCGCTGCTGCTGCGGGCGGTGCGGGAGGCGAAGGCCGCCTTCGCGGCGGCGGGGATCGACTGGGCCTCCGACGCCGAGCAGTCGGCGGCGCGTGACGGGAAGGTCGAGGTGCCGGCCGGGCTGGTGCGGGGCGGGTCGTCCTGGCAGAGCCTGGCGCGGGGGACGGGGTCGGTGGAGGCGGACTATCTCAACGGGGAGATCGTGCTGCTGGGGCGGCTGCACGGGATTCCGGCGCCGGTCAACGACACGCTGCGGCACGCGGCGAACATCTTTGCGCGGGAGGGCCTCCCGCCGGGCGCGATGTCCATCGAGGACCTGACGGCCCTGGCCGACGAGGCTGCGGCCCGGGCGTAGCGCCGGCTGCGGGCGCTCCGCCCTGCGGGGCGAAGTCCCCTACCCACCCTTCCACCGTTCCCTGGGGCTCCGCCCCAGACCCCGCGCCTCAAACGCCGGCGGGGCTGGATTGCCCGCAGGGCAATTTCAGCCCGTCCGGCGTTTGAGGACCGGGTCCGGGCGGAGCCCGGGGAACGGTGGAAGGGCGGGTAGGGGACAGCCCCGCAGGGAGGGGTCAGGCCGCCAGGGCCGGGATGCGGGACGGGGCTGCCGCGTCGAACCTGCGGAGCAGCAGGCGGGCCAGTTCCGGGGAGGGGCCGAGGACGTCGGCCACCACATCCGCGCCGGCCTCGGCCGCGCCCGCCGCGATGCGGTCGGGCAGCCGCCCGGGGGCGATGACGTAGGGGGCCACCGCGATCCGGCGGACGCCCTCCGCGCGCAGCGCCCGTACGGCGTCCTCCGTCCGGGGGAGAACAGCGGAGGCGAACGCAGGCCGCACGGCGCACCAACCGGTGTGCCGCCACTCCCGCGCGATTTCAGCGATCACTGCGATCGCCTCCGGGTCTGAGGAACCGGCGGACGCGAGCACCACACCGGTGGTGGCGCGGTCCGCCGGGGTGAGGCCGGCTTCCCACAGCCGGCGCTCCAGGGTCGCCAGCAGCAGCGGCGACGGGCCGAGCACGTCCGCGGTGCGGACGGTGAGGTCCGACAGGTGGGACGAGGAGGCCGCGAGCACGGCCGGGATGTCGGACTTCGCGTGGAACGCCCGCGTGAGCAGGAGCGGGAGCGCCACTATCTCGCGTACGCCCGACAGGTAGAGCGAGGCCACCGCCTGGTCGACGGTCGGGGTGTCGAAGTCCAGGAAGGCGGTCTCCACGCGCAGCCCCGGCCGCAGCGCCCGTACCCGCCGGGTGAGGGCGTGCACGGTCGCCGCGTGCCGCGGGTCGCGGCTGCCGTGGGCGATGACCAGCAGGGCCGGGGCGTGAGTGGAGTGGTGCGCGGACACGGTGATCAGCTCTTGACCAGCAGGCCGCGGGTGCGCAGCACCCACCGCTCGATGGGGCTGAAGATCAGCAGGTCGATGGCGATGCCGACGACCAGGATCAGGATGATCGCGAGGAACACGCCCGGCAGGTCGATGTTGTTGCGGCCGTTCTCGAGGAGCTGGCCCAGGCCCAGACCGAGGTCGGGGGAGCTGGCGATGATCTCGGCGGCCATCAGGGAGCGCCAGGAGAAGGCCCAGCCCTGCTTGAGGCCGGCCAGGTACCCGGGCAGCGCGGCCGGCATGACGATGTGCCAGGCGCCGCGCAGGCCGGTGGCGCCCAGGGTGCGGCCGGCCCGCAGGAAGAGCGGGGGGATCTGGTCGATGCCGGAGACGAGGCCGTTGGCGATCGAGGGGACGGCGCCGAGCAGGATGACGGTGTACATCATCGCGTCGTTGAGCCCGAACCAGAGCACCGCCGGGGGCACCCAGGCGACCGAGGGCAGCGACTGCAGGCCCTGCAGGATCGGGCCGATCGCGGCGCGGACGAACTTCACCCGGGCGACGAGCAGTCCGAGCGGGGTGCCGATGGCCAGGGCCAGCAGGAAGCCGAGCAGACCGCGCGAGACGCTGGTCCAGATGACCTCGAGCAGGGTCCCCTTCATCCACATGTCGGACAGGCTGTCCCAGACGGAGGACAGGGCGGGGAGCTTGGTCTCGTCGGTGATCTTCGCCGCGACCAGGATCTGCCAGACGAGGAGGACCAGGCCGACGGCGAGGACCGGCGGCAGGACCTTCTTGACGAGGACCTCGCGCACCGGGGTGCGGTGGGTCTGGACGGCGTCGAGCGCGTCGAGGCCCGCCTCCAGTCCCGCGAGGTCGTCGGCCTTGGCCTTGGACTGGGTCTCGGGGGTGGTGTCAGTGCTGGCCATGGCGGCGGATCTCCCCACGCAGGTGTTCAGTGATCTCAAGGGACAGCTCCGCGACGTCCGCGTCTTCGATGCGGCGCGGCTGCGGGATGCCCACGGTCCACTCCTTCGCGACCCGGCCGGGGCGCGAGGACAGCAGGACCACACGCTGCGCGAGCCGTACGGCCTCGCGGACGTTGTGCGTGACGAACAGGACGGACAGGTTCGTCTCTTCCCAGATGCGGGTGAGCTCTCCGTGCAGCACGTCGCGGGTGATGGCGTCGAGCGCCGCGAAGGGCTCGTCCATCAGCAGCAGCTGGCTGTCCTGGGCGAGCGCCCGGGCCAGGGCCACGCGCTGGCGCATGCCGCCGGACAGCTCGTGGACCCGCTTGCCGTACGAGCCGGACAGCCGGACCAGCTCCAGGAGGCGTTCGGCCTCCGGCTTGCGGTCGGCCTTGGCCACCCCGCGCAGGCGCAGGGCGAGTTCGATGTTCTTGCCCGCGGTGAGCCACGGGAAGAGGGCGTGCTCCTGGAACATGAGCGACGGACGGCCGCCGGGGGTCTCGATGGACCCCGTGGACGGCTTGTCCAGACCCGCGACCAGGTTGAGCAGCGTCGACTTTCCACACCCCGAGGCGCCCAGGATGGTGACGAACTCTCCGGGAGCGACATCGAGACTGATGTCGTCCAGGACGAGCTGCGATCCGGCCGGGCCGGAGAAGGACTTCGAGACGTGCTCGATGCGGGCGGCGTGCGTCAGCTCCGCTACGGAGCCCTCGGCAGCCTTGGCAAGCATGGTGGCCATGGTCGTCACCTCCTGGGTTGCTGGTTACGGGGTTACTTGGTGGCGCCGAGGCCGGCGTCGGAGACTGCGGGCTTGCCCGCGGCCTTGAGGACCTTGTTCAGGAGCGTCAGGTCGTAGATGCCGTTGAGGTCGGGCTGCTCGATGAGCTTGGCCTTGACGGCCCATTCGGCCTGGGTCTTCAGGGTCGAGGCGAGCGGGTCGTCGGTGAGGAGGATGCTGGGCCAGGCCGGGTCGATGACCTTGGCGTCGAGGGGCTTGCCGCTCTCGGCGGCGAGCTTGGCGTTGGCGGAGGCCTTCGCCTTCTCGGGGTTGGCGTTGATCCACTCGTTGGTCTTGACGGTGCCGGTCAGGACGGCCTCGACGACGTCGGGGTGCTCCTTGAGGAACTTCTGCGACACGATGATGTTCGTGATGACGAACTTCTTGTCGGGCCACAGGGCGGTTTCGTCGAGGAGGACGGCGCCGCCGTCGGAGACGAGCTTGGAGGCGGTGGGCTCGGGGACCCAGGCGCCGTCGATGGAGCCGGACTTGAAGGCGTCGGGGGTGACCTTGTTGTCGGTGCGGACGACGGAGACGTCGCCCTTGCCGGACTCGGGGTCGACCTTCCAGCCCTTTTCGGCGATCCAGTTGAGGAACGCGACGTCCTGCGTGTTCCCCTTCTGCGGGGTGGCGATGTTCTTGCCCTTGAGGTCGTCCAGGGTCTTGATCTTCGCCGGGTTCACGACCAGCTTCACGCCGCCGGAGGCGGAGCCGGAGATGATCCGCAGGTTGGAGCCCTTGGACTTGACGTAGGCGTTGATCGAGGGGGAGGGGCCGATGAAGCCGATGTCGAGAGAGCCGCCGTTGAGGGCTTCGATCTCGGAGGGGCCGGCGTTGAAGGCCTGGGGCTTGATGGCGGTGGCGCCGAGTTCCTTGGCGATCAGGCCTTCCTGGAGACCGACCAGCGCGGTGGCGTGGGTCAGGTTCGGGAAGTAGCCGATGCGGACCTCGGAGGCCGAGAGCTTCTTGCCGTCGGCGGCGACGTTCGCCTTGGGGGCGTCGTCCTTCGCGGCCTCGGAGCCGTAGCCGCACGAGGCGAGGGCGCCGATCAGGAGCGGCAGGGCGGCAGCGGCGACGAGGCTGCGGCGCAGGGTCTTAGCAGAGGTACCGATGGCAGGCACGGGAGGACTTCCTCTCGTAGCGTCGCGTCACGACGCACGTCTTCGTTTGCTGAGCAGTGGGAGGGTGTGGGCGCGCATGCGGTGCGCGTACGCCTTCACGCACATCGCCCCACACCTCCCTGGCCGCTGCCGAGGGAGCCGCTGCCTACACGGCCGCCCTCCTTCGCGAAGGTGGAGTAGATATCGGCCGACATGATCAGAAGTCCCACCCTTCTTCGTCGGCCTGGACGGTGGTCTCCGCGGTGGAGGCGAAGGATTCGCCGACCATACCCGCCGCCAAAGTCGTTCCGTCCGCCGGGTCGATCAAGAGGAAGGACCCGGTGCGGCGCGAGTCGGCGTACGCGTCGAGCGCGAGCGGCTCGGCGGTACGGACGACGACCCGGCCGATGTCGTTGGCCACGAGCTGCCCGGGGTTCGGGTGCTGGGACAGGTCGTCCAGGGTCAGCCGCGAGGGGATCTCCTTGACGATCGCCTTCACCGTGCGCGTCGTGTGCTTGATCAGCACCCGGGCGCCCACGGCGAGGGGCTGGTCCGCCACGTGGCAGACCGTCGCCACGACGTCCTGCGTGGTGGCGGGGGAGCTCGACGACGGCGCGATCAGGTCGCCGCGCGAGATGTCGATGTCGTCCTTGAGGCGCAGGGTCACCGACTGCGGGGCCCAGGCGATGTCGACGCTCTCACCGAGCGCGTCGATGCCCTCGATGACCGAGGTGCGGCCCGACGGCAGGACGGTGACGGCCTCGCCGACCCGCAGCACGCCGGAGGCGATCTGGCCCGCGTAGCCGCGGTAGTCCGGGTGCTCGGCGGTCTGCGGACGGATCACGTACTGCACCGGGAAGCGCGCCGGGCAGGCGGTGAGGTCGTGGCTGACCGGGACGGTCTCCAGGTGCTCCAGCACCGTGGGGCCGCCGTACCAGTCCATGTTCGCGGAGGGCTCGACCACGTTGTCGCCGGCCAGGGCCGAGATCGGGATCGCGGTGATCTCCGGGACGCCGAGGCCCGTGGCGTACGCCGTGAACTCCTCGGCGATCTTCGCGAAAACGGCCTCGTCGTAGCCCGCGAGGTCCATCTTGTTGACGGCGAGGACCACGTGGGGGACCCGGAGGAGGGCCGCGACGGCGGCGTGCCGGCGGGTCTGCTCGATCACGCCGTTGCGGGCGTCGACCAGCACCACGGCGAGGTCGGCCGTGGAGGCGCCGGTGACCATGTTCCGGGTGTACTGCACGTGCCCGGGGGTGTCGGCCAGGATGAACCGGCGCCGGGCGGTCGCGAAGTAGCGGTAGGCCACGTCGATGGTGATGCCCTGCTCCCGCTCGGCCCGCAGGCCGTCGGTGAGCAGCGCCAGGTCGGGGGTGTCCTGACCGCGGCTGGCCGAGACCCGCTCCACGGCTTCCAGCTGGTCGGTGAGGACCGACTTGGAGTCGTGCAGGAGGCGGCCGACCAGGGTGGACTTGCCGTCGTCGACGGAGCCCGCGGTCGCGAAGCGCAGCAGCGTGGTCGCCGACAGGTCGGCGAACTGCTCGGTGGTGGAGGTCATGGTTAGAAGTACCCTTCGCGCTTGCGGTCTTCCATCGCAGCCTCGGACAGCTTGTCGTCGGCGCGGGTCGCGCCCCGCTCGGTGAGCCGGGAGGCGGCGATTTCGGTGATCACGGCGTCCAGCGTGGTGGCGTCGGAGTCGACGGCACCGGTGCAGGACATGTCACCGACGGTCCGGTAGCGGATCAGGCGGGTCTCGGTGGTCTCGCCTTCCTTGGCGCCACCCCATTCGCCGGCCGTCAGCCACATGCCGTTGCGCTGGAAGACCTCGCGCTCGTGGGCGAAGTAGATCTCCGGCAGTTCGATCTTCTCGCGGGCGATGTACTGCCACACGTCCAGCTCGGTCCAGTTGGACAGCGGGAAGACGCGGACGTGCTCGCCCGGCGCGTGGCGGCCGTTGTAGAGCTGCCACAGCTCGGGGCGCTGGCGGCGCGGGTCCCACTGGGAGAACTCGTCGCGCAGGGAGAAGACGCGCTCCTTGGCGCGGGCCTTCTCCTCGTCGCGGCGGCCGCCGCCGAAGACGGCGTCGAACTTCAGCTGCTGGATCGCCTCCGTGAGGGGGACGGTCTGCAGCGGGTTGCGGACGCCGTCGGGGCGCTCGCGGAGCTTGCCGGAGTCGATGTACTCCTGGACGGAGGCCACGTGCAGCCGCAGTCCGTGCTTGGCGACCGCGCGGTCGCGGTAGTCCAGGACCTCGGGGAAGTTGTGGCCGGTGTCCACGTGGAGCAGGGTGAACGGCACCGGCGCGGGCGCGAACGCCTTCAGCGCCAGGTGCAGCATGACGATGGAGTCCTTGCCGCCGGAGAAGAGGATCACCGGCTTCTCGAACTCGCCCGCCACCTCGCGGAAGATGTGCACGGCCTCCGATTCGAGGGCGTCGAGGTGCGACAGCGCGTAGGGCGCGTCCGTCCCTTCGTGGACGTGTGCGACGGTGGCGGTCATGCCAGACCCCTCTCGGTGAGCAGCGCGTGCAGGGCCGAGGCCGACTCCTGTACGGACTGCGTGTGCGACTCGATACGGAGGTCCGGGGACTCCGGTGCCTCGTACGGGTCGTCGACCCCGGTCAGACCGGAGATCTCGCCCGCCGCCTGCTTGGCGTACAGGCCCTTCACGTCGCGCTCGGAGCAGACCTCGACGGGGGTGGCCACGTGGACCTCCAGGTACGAGGTGCCCTCGGCGGCGTGCCGCTTGCGGACGGCCTCACGGCTGTCCGCGAACGGCGCGATCACCGGGACGAGCGCCTTGACGCCGTTGGACGCGAGGAGTTCGGCGACGAAGCCGATCCGCTGCACGTTGGTGTGCCGGTCCTCGCGGGTGAAGCCGAGGCCGGCGGAGAGGAACTCGCGGATCTCGTCGCCGTCGAGGACCTCCACGCGGTGGCCCTCGCCGCGCAGCCGCTCGGCCACCGCGTAGGCGATGGTGGTCTTGCCCGCGCTCGGCAGCCCGGTCAGCCACACGGTGGCGCCCTGGTCGCTCACGCTCATCTGGTTCGTCTCCGTAGGTTCCGTGCGTTCGGTGCGTTCGGTCGTCGTCATCAGCTGTGCAGCCCGCACTCGGTCTTGCCGCGCCCGGCCCAGCGGCCGGCGCGGGCGTCCTCGCCCTCCACCACCCGGCGGGTGCAGGGGGCGCAGCCGACGGAGGTGTATCCGTCCATCAGCAGCGGGTTGGTGAGCACGCCGTGCTCCAGGACGTACGCGTCCACGTCGTCCTGGGTCCAGCGGGCGATCGGCGAGACCTTGACCTTCTGCCGCTTCTCGTCCCAGCCGACCACCGGGGTGTTCGCCCGGGTCGGGGACTCGTCGCGGCGCAGGCCCGTGGCCCAGGCGTCGTACGCGGTCAGGCCCTTTTCGAGGGGCTTGACCTTGCGCAGCGAGCAGCAGAGGTCCGGGTCGCGGTCGTGCAGCTTGGGGCCGTACTCGGCGTCCTGCTCGGCGACCGACTGGCGCGGGGTGAGGGTGATGACCTTGACGTCCATCACGGCCTCGACCGCGTCACGGGTGCCGATGGTCTCCTCGAAGTGGTAGCCCGTGTCGAGGAAGACCACGTCCACGCCGGGGAAGGCGCGGGAGGCGAGGTGGGCGACGACCGCGTCCTCCATGGAGGAGGTCACGGCGAACTTCTTGCCGAAGGTCTCGGCCGCCCAGGTGAGGATTTCCAGCGCGGTGGCGTCCTCGAGGTCCCGGCCCGCCTGCTCGGCCAGTTCCTTCAGACCGCCGGTCGTGAGATCCACGTCCTGAATGGTGGTCATATCTCGTCCCCTCCAGCGTCATTGGACTGAACGCCCCGGGCCAGCAGCCCGAGGTACTTCAGCTGGAAGGCTCGATTGCAGGCCCTGCATTCCCAGGCGCCGTGGCCTGTTTCGTTCGGGAACAGGTCCTCGTCGCCGCAGTACGGGCAGTAGAACGGTGCGGCGCGCTCGCTCACGACAGGTCCTCGTCCTTGGCGCGGCCGACCCAGGCGGCGAAGCGCTCGCCGTCCTCGCGCTGCTGCTCGAAGCGCGTGACGACCCGCTCGACGTAGTCCGGCAGACCGGACGAGGTGACCTTCAGACCGCGGACCTTGCGGCCGAATCCGGCCTCCAGGCCGAGCGCGCCGCCGAGGTGGACCTGGTAGCCCTCGACCTGGTTGCCCTCGTCGTCCAGGACCAGCTGTCCCTTGAGACCGATGTCCGCCACCTGGATACGGGCGCAGGCGTTCGGGCAGCCGTTGATGTTGATGGTGAGCGGCTCGGCGAACTCCGGCAGGCGGCGCTCCAGCTCGTCGATCAGCGAGGCGCCGCGCGCCTTCGTCTCGACGATGGCCAGCTTGCAGAACTCGATGCCGGTGCAGGCCATCGTGCCGCGGCGGAACGGGGACGGCTTGACCCGCAGGTCCAGCGCCTCCAGGGCCGCGACGACCGAGTCGACCTTGTCGGCTTCGATGTCGAGGACGATCATCTTCTGCTCGGCGGTGGTGCGCAGGCGGCCGGAGCCGTGCTGGGTGGCCACGTCCGCGATCTTGACCAGGGTGGCGCCGTCGACACGGCCCACACGGGGCGCGAAGCCGACGTAGAACTTGCCGTCCTGCTGCTGGTGCACGCCGACGTGGTCGCGCCACTGGCCGCTGGGCTGCTCGGGCGCGGGGCCGTCGGTCAGCTCGCGCTTGAGGTACTCGTCCTCCAGGACCTGGCGGAACTTGGCCGGGCCCCAGTCGGCGACGAGGAACTTCAGGCGGGCGCGGGTGCGCAGCCGGCGGTAGCCGTAGTCGCGGAAGATCGAGATGACGCCCTCGTAGACGTCCGGGACCTCGTCGAGCGAGACCCAGGTGCCCAGGCGCACGCCCAGCTTCGGGTTGGTGGAGAGGCCGCCGCCGACCCAGACGTCGAAGCCGGGGCCGTGCTCGGGGTGGTTCACGCCCACGAAGGCGATGTCGTTGATCTCGTGCGCCACGTCGAGCAGCGGCGAGCCGGAGATCGCGGACTTGAACTTGCGGGGCAGGTTCGAGAAGGCCGGGTTGCCCACGATGCGGGCATAGATCTCGTCGATGGCGGGGGTGCCGTCGATGATCTCGTCCTGCGCGATGCCGGCGACGGGCGAGCCGAGGATCACGCGGGGGGTGTCACCGCAGGCCTCGGTGGTCGAGAGGCCGACGGCCTCCAGACGGCGCCAGATCTCCGGGACGTCCTCGATGCGGATCCAGTGGTACTGCACGTTCTGCCGGTCCGTGAGGTCGGCGGTGCCGCGGGCGAACTCCTCGGAGATCTCGCCGATGACGCGCAGCTGCTCGGTGGTCAGCCGGCCGCCGTCGATGCGGACGCGCAGCATGAAGTACTTGTCGTCCAGCTCCTCCGGCTCCAGGATCGCGGTCTTGCCGCCGTCGATCCCGGGCTTGCGCTGGGTGTACAGGCCCCACCAGCGCATACGGCCGCGCAGGTCGTTGGGGTCGATCGAGTCGAAGCCCGCCTTGGAGTAGATGTTCTCGATGCGCGCGCGCACATTGAGACCGTCGTCGTCCTTCTTGAACTGCTCGTTGCCGTTGAGGGGCGTGTGGTGTCCGACGGCCCACTGGCCCTCACCGCGGTGACGGCCGGTCTTGCGGCGCGCGGCGGCGGCGGGTGCGGCGGCTGCGGTCGTTTCGGGGGTGGCGGCCATGGCGGTACGTCCTTCTTCGGCGGCTCGAGGCAGGGGCAGGGGGAGCGGCGGCGTGACCCCTGGCGCGCGTGGAGCGGATGTGGCTGTTTCGCCGCCCTTTTGGGGCGACGTCGGGCCTACAGGGGACTGCGGTGGTGGCTGACGACGGGCGGTGTGTTCGCGTCCGCGGCGACGTCGGTGCGGGGCGCTGTCGCGGCGGTGATGTGCGTCAGCGCGCCGGACAGATGGCGCTGGACATGCGGCCGAGGTCGACGTGCCGCCGACTCACCAAGGCAATTCCAGCTCCGTTCATGGGGGGAAGCGTGGCATGTGGCGATTGGACGAGTCCACTACTGTCCACTATCCGGACGAACTCGTCTCGCATCGCAAGATCCCCGTGACGGGGGTCACCCCAGGAGCCCCTTGGGGGGCCAGCAGCCACATGCCCGTGTCCGTGTGCGGAGCCCCGGGGAACGGTGGAAGGGCGGGTAGGGGACAGCCCCGCAGGGCCGCCCGCCCGCCCCGCAGGGCTACGCGCCCGGCCAGGGGCCCGGGGTGGGGGCGACGGCCTTCTCCTCCGTCTCCTCCTTGAAGACCTTGAAGCCCCGCCGGAGGTAGTTCGCCATCGCGGTCGGGCCGTCGTCACTGCACGTGTGCAGCCAGACGCGTCGCGTCGGCTCCAGCTCCGGCCAGCGCTCGGCCAGCGACCAGGCCCGCTCGATGCCCACGGTCAGCAGGTGGCCCCCGATGCGCCGGCCCCGGAAGTCGGGGATGAGGCCGAAGTACATGATCTCCACCACACCGTCGGGCTGCGGGTCGAGTTCCACGTACCCCGCCGGGGTGCCCCGGTCGTACGCCACCCACGTCTCCACGCCGGGACGGTCCAGCTGCTCCACCCACTGCGCACGGGTCAGCGACAGCCGGTCCGTCCAGTGGATGTCACCGCCCACCGAGGCGTAGAGGAACCGGCTGAACTCGGGGGAGGGGACCTCCGACCGGACGATCCGGATCTCCGGGCCCGGTACGGCCGCCGGGACGAGGTCGGTCGGTGCGGTCATTTCCAGGGACCAGGTGGTCAGTGTGTTCGTGCTCGCGCTCATGCACTTCAGGGAATCACGCCGCTCCCCGCCGGGCCCAGCCGGGCGCTGATCACCGCCGGCGCCGTGGAGTGCGGCAGCAGCGCGGCCGGGTTCGCGGGGCGGATCAGTTCCACCTCCACGTCGTGCGCGAAGCGGTACGGGCGGTGCGCCAGCACGCCGCCCAGGTTGCGGCGGACCCGGGAGATCTCCGCGCGGACCGTCACCGTGCGCGTCGGGTCCCCGAACAGCTCCTGCGCGAGCTCCGCCGCCGAGCGCCCCTTGGGGGACTCCGCCAGCAGGAACAGCAGCTCCGCGTGGCGCGGGCTCAGCTCCTGCGACCAGCTCCCGGCGGCCCCGTAGACGGTGGCCCGCCAGGCCCCCGGCCGGCTGAGGTCGAGGACGACGCGGGCGGCCGCCCCGGCGCCGGTACGGGCCTCCGTGACGTTCACCAGCCAGCCGCCGGGCAGCGGCTCCACCAGGCAGTCGCCGAGCTGCGGCACCCACACCCGGCCGGGCCCGAAGGTCTTCGGCAGCGGGATCCGCTCCGTCGGCGCGATCCCGGTGACGGCGGCGGTCCACCCGTTGGCGTCCAGGGCCAGCGCCCGCCCCGGCACCCGGGCCAGCAGCGGGGCCGCCACCGCCCGCAGCCGTTCCAGCGACTCCAGGTGCCGCACCCGCAGCTCCCGCTCCGCGAGCCGGGCCACCGAGCTCACCCACGCCAGGGTCGCCGGGTGCATGGTGGCCAGCGGCCCGCTGACGTCCAGGACCCCCAGCAGCTGCCCGTCGCGGGGGTCCCGTACGGGGGCCCCGGCGCAGGTCCAGTCGTGGTGGCTGGAGACGAAGTGCTCCGCCGAGAACACCTGGACCGGTCTGCGGGCCACCAGCGCGGTGCCCACCCCGTTGGTGCCGACCACCGCCTCGTCCCAGTGGGCGCCCACCCCGAAGCCGAGCCGGTCCGCGTTGCGCAGGATCGAGGAGTGGCCCTCCCGCCACAGCAGCCGCCCGTCGGCGTCGGCCACGACCATGATGTGCAGGGCCTCGTCCAGGGAGGGCAGCAGCCCTTCGCGCAGGACGGGCAGCAGGTCCCGTAGCGGAGAGGTCTGGCGCCGTTCCTCGGTCTCGGCGGCCGACAGCATCCGCGAGCGGCTGTCCCGGTCCGGGTGCACCCCGCCCGCCATCATCCGGCGCCAGGACTCGGCGATCTCCGGTCGCGGTGCGGCCGGCGGCCGGTCCCCGGCAAGGGCGGCCGCCCGTACCCCCTTGAGCAGACGCGCGGCCTCGCGGGCGTCCATGGCCGAGATGCGTGCCGCATCGACCGCGCTGCCTGTGGTGTGGTGGACCACCGGAACCTCCCCGTGCGGAACAGACGTACGACGGCTTCCGCCCCGGGGGGCCGTCCGGTGCGCGCCGTTTCCGGGAGCGGACCGGTACGCCCGAAGGGCGGTTCCGAGTCAAAGGTTGCAACGTCTTGCAACTCTCGCCAAGTCCCGGTCGGCCGATCGAAACTGTACGGACGTCGCAGAGCGACGTGACAGCTCCTTCCTCGGGGCTTCGCGGATCAGGGGTGGTGCCGAGTCGGCGCGGCGCCATCCCTGTTCCTGGTCGACGGGTCCGGATCCCGCACCGCAGTGCTTTTCGTAGGGTTGGGGCCCTTCGCATCAGCCTCGCTTCCGGAGGGTTGGGGCCCTCCGTCAGCCCGCGATCCGGGCCCGTTCCACCACGGATCCAAGATCCAGACTGTGCGGCAGCGTGCCGAAGGCCGCGCCCCAGTCCCCTCCCAGGCGCGAGGCGCAGAAGGCGTCGGCCACCTCCGGCGGGGCCCAGCGCACCAGCAGGGACCCCTGCAGCACCAGGGCCATCCGCTCCACGACCCGGCGGGCCCGGGCCTCGATGCCCTCCAGGTCCGCGAGCTCGGTCAGCAGGTTCTTGATGGCCGAATCCAGCCGGTGGTCGGCGCCGCGGGCCAGGCCGACCTCCTGGAGGAAGGCGTTCAGCGCCTGCGGCTCGCGCTGCAGGGCGCGCAGCACGTCGAGGGCCTGGACGTTGCCCGATCCCTCCCAGATGGAGTTCAGCGGGGACTCGCGCAGCAGCCGGGGCATCCCGGACTCCTCGACGTAGCCGTTGCCGCCCAGGCATTCCAGGGCCTCCGCGACCATCGGCGTACAGCGCTTGGTCACCCAGTACTTCGCGGCGGGCACCGCGATGCGCAGGAAGGCCCGCTCCCGCTCGTCGCCCGTGCTCTGGACGGCGTCGTACGCGGCCGCGAGGCGGAGCGTGAGCGTGGTGGCGGCCTCCGACTCCAGGGCGAGGTCGGCGAGCACGTTGCGCATCAGCGGCTGGTCGATGAGCGGTGCTCCGAAAGCAGAGCGGTGCTCCGCATGGTGAGCGGCCTGCGTCAGCGCCTGCCGCATCAGCGAGGCCGAACCGATCACGCAGTCCAGCCGGGTCGCCGCGACCATCTCGATGATGGTCCGCACCCCCCGGCCCTCCTCGCCCACCCGCCGCGCCCACGTCCCGTCGAACTCCACCTCGCTCGACGCGTTCGACCGGTTGCCCAGCTTGTCCTTCAGCCGCTGGATCGCGAAGACGTTGCGCGTCCCGTCCGGCAGCACCCGCGGCACCAGGAAGCAGGTCAGCCCGCCCGGAGCCTGCGCCAGCACCAGGAACCCGTCGCACATCGGAGCCGAGCAGAACCACTTGTGCCCCGTCAGCAGGTACTCGCCCGAGGCGTCCAGCGGCACCGCCGCCGTCGTGTTCGCCCGGACGTCGCTGCCGCCCTGCTTCTCCGTCATGCCCATCCCGAAGAGCACCCCGGCCTTCTGCCCGGCCGGCCGCAGCCCCTCCTCGTACACGTGCGAGGTCAGCCGCGGCTCCCACTCCGCCGCCAGCTCCGGATCGGCACGCAGCGCCGGAACCGCCGCGTGCGTCATCGAGACCGGGCACCCGTGCCCCGCCTCCGCCTGCGACCACACGAAGAAGCCGGCCGCCCGCCGCAGATGCCCCGCCGGCCGCCCCCACGCGTCGGTGAGCCCGGCGCCCACGGCGTGCCCGAGGAGCCGGTGCCACGAGGGATGGAACTCCACCTCGTCGATCCGGTGGCCGTAGCGGTCGTGCGTCCGCAGCTTCGGCGGGTTCTCGTTCGCCTGCGCCCCCCAGTCCTGCGCCTGCCGTGACCCGGCCGCGCGGCCGAGGTCCGTGAGCTCTTCCCTTACCTCCGCGGCGAGTTCGGGCGCGGCGTCCGCGAGGTGCCGCTCCACCCCCTCGCTCAGGACCCGGTCGCTGCCGTATACGTCGTGGCCCACGAGCGGCGGGGCCTGGTTGCTGACTGTGTGGGTGGTGGCTGCCATGCCGATACCGTAAGGACGTGCAGCACGCGAAAGAAACACCCGAGCGGATTCCGGGACGCCTCCACCGGGCCCGCGCCCTCTACCGCAACGTCTCGAAGCGCAAGATGGCGTGGCTGCTGCTCAAAGACACCGTGAACTCGTGCATCGAGTACCGGATCCTCGGACTCGCCGCCGAGGCCGCCTTCTTCACCCTCCTCTCGCTGCCCCCGCTCTTCCTGGGCCTGCTGGGCCTCCTCGGGTACGTGGACGGCTGGTCGGGCGGAACGACCGTCGCCAGCATCGAGGAGAACATCCTGCGCGCGGTCGGCACCGTCCTCTCCGACCGCGGAGTCAACGACATCGCCAAACCGATGCTCGACGACGTCACCGGCCGCGGCCGCCCCGACCTCATCTCCCTCGGATTCGCCTTCGCCCTCTGGTCGGGCTCGCGCGCCGTCAACGTCTTCATCGACACCATCACCGTCATGTACGGACTCGACGGACACCGCGGCATCGTCAAGACCCGGCTGCTCGCCTTCGTCCTCTACGTGATCGCCCTGCTGATCGGCGCCATCGTGCTGCCGCTGATGGTGGTCGGCCCGGACGCGGTGGTGCGGGTGCTCCCCTGGAGCACCGAGGTCATCGCGGTCCTGTACTGGCCCGTGGTCACGCTGCTCTCCATCGCCTTCCTGACCACGCTCTACCACGTCTCCGTCCCGGTCCGCTCGCCCTGGATCGAGGACGTGCCCGGCGCGCTGGTCGCCCTCGCCATGTGGGTGCTCGGCTCGTTCCTGCTGCGGATCTACCTCACCAACACGGTGGAGGGCCCGACCATCTACGGATCGCTGGCCGCCCCCGTGGCGATCCTGCTGTGGATCGGCATCTCGGCCTTCGCCGTCCTCGTCGGTGCCGCCGTCAACGCCGCGATCGACCGGGTCTGGCCCTCGGTGGCCACCGCGGCCGCGCGCGAGGCGAACGAACGGGCCCGCGAGGCGGAGGCCGCCCAGCTCGTGGCCCGGGCGGCCGCCTGGCGGGCCCTGGCCGAGGGGGAGTCGGAGGACGACGAGGGCGACGAGGACGCGGGCATGCCCTCGGAATTCCCGGAGCGCTGGTCGAAGTTCCTGCCCCCGGAGGACTACCACTCCCGCCTGCGCAAGCACTGACGGCTGCCGTCCGTCGGCCGCGGCCCGCCGCCCGTCGCCGTAGCCTGGTGCGCGTGGCAGATCCCGCGGACCGCGCACCCGCACCGGGCTACGAGGAACGGCCGTCCCGGACCGTCCCCGGAGCGGTGCTCTGGCGGGCCGCCGGGGCCGGCGGCGGCGTGGTGCTGCCCGACGGGTGCATGGACCTGCTGTGGGTGGAGGGGCGGCTCCTGGTGGCCGGACCCGACACCGCCGCGCACCCCGCCGGAGAGGTCCCGGGCTCCGGCTTCGCCGGGATCCGGCTGGCCCCCGGCACCGCGCCCGCGCTGCTCGGCGTACCGGCCCGCGTGCTGCGCGACCGCCGGGTCGAGCTGGCCGACCTCTGGCCCGCCGCCGAGGTACGGCGCCTCACCGCGCGCGTGGACTCGTACGGGGATCCCCGCGCGGGACTGGAGGAGCTGGCCCGGCTCCGCACGGCCGAGAGCGGCCCCCCGGACCCGCTCGTCACGGAGGTGACGGCCCGGCTGCGCGCCGGGCAGGGCGTGGCCGCCGTGGCCGGGGCCGTCGGCCTCGGGGAGCGGCAGCTGCACCGGCGCTCGCTCGACGCCTTCGGCTACGGGCCCCGGACCCTCGGGCGGATCCTGCGCCTCCAGCGGGCCCTCGCGCTGACCCGGCGCGGGCTGCCGCAGGCGGCGGTGGCCGCGGCGGCGGGCTATGCCGACCAGGCCCACTGGACCCGCGAGGCGCGGGCCCTGGCCGGGACCACGCCGGGGGCCTACGCGGCGGGGTCGGCCGGATCGGCCGGATCGGCTGCCGCGAAGAGGGAGATCCCGGAGCCGTCCGGGTCCAGGACGACGGCGTAGCGCTGCCCCCAGAAGGCGTCCCAGGGCTTCAGGTGGCCGGTGTGCCCGGCCCCGGTCAGCTCCGCGTACAGCGCGTCCACCTCGGCGGGGGAGTCGCAGAGGAACGCGAGCCCCACCCGGCCGTCGCTCGTGGGGCGGGTCCAGGAGGGGTCGAAGGAGCGGACGACCTCCTCCGTGTCCCAGCCGATCCGCTGCCCGCCCGGCAGGACGGCCTCGACGTGCGGCTGGGAATCGGCCTCGGCGGGCACGTCGATGCCGAGGCGGCGGTAGAAGGCGAGCGATGCGGGCATGTCGGAGACGATGATGCCGATCATGTCGAGTCGGGGAGTCATGAACTCACCCTAGGCAGGCCCGCCCCGGCCGGTCTTGAACGAATCGGACACGGGCGGGTGCCCGGTCACCCCGTCACTCGGAGGATTCCTCCTGCGGCAGGTGCCGGTAGACCGTGGCCCGGGAGACCCCGAGGGCGGCGGCGATCGCGGTGGCCCCGCTGCCCGCCGCGTGCATCCGGCGGGCGGCCTCGATCATGGCCGGGCTCATGGCCACGGGCCGCCCGCGCCGGCCGCCGGGCACGGGCCGGGCGGGGCCGCCGGGTCCCTGCTGCCCGTCGGGCCCGTCGAGCAGGCGGCGTACGCCGTCCAGCACGGCCTCGCGCAGGGCCGGTACGGGGGCGTCGGCGAAGAGCACCACCGGGTCGGAGAGCATCGCGACGGCCTGGGCGGCCCGGACCCGCTCCGCGAACCCGGGATTCGCCCCCGCGACCAGGAAGTTGGCCCGGAGCAGGGCGTCGCGCAGCTGGGCGAAGACCGGGCCCGGGGTGGCCTGGGCTGTGTCCTGGAGGTACTGGAGGTTGAGGCGGAGCAGGTGGCGGTGGGCCAGCCAGACGTCGAGCACCCCCTCGATGGCCGCCCACCGGGCCCGGTCGGAGGCGCCGGGTCCGTCCGGGGCACCGGGGCCGTCGGAGGCGCCGGCCGCCGCGGCGCGGGCCAGGGCGGCCGCCAGATCGCGGAGCACCGGCTCGACGAGGGCGCCGAGGATGTCGGCCTTGCCGGGGAAGTGGTAGAGCACCGCCGGCTTGGAGACGCCCACCCGTTCGGCGATCTCCCGCAGCGAGGTCTCGTGGAATCCGTGGACCCCGAACAGCTCCGTGGAGACCCGCAGGATCCGCCGCCGGGTATCGGGCGCCGTCTCGTAAATCGTCTCAGAATGGGCGGTTCCGCTTCTCTCCATGCGGAACAGCTTAGTCTTGCCAACCGACTTGACCGGCGATTTATTCGGTCCGTCCTGACCGGCGGTAAGTTCGAACGCCCGCATCGAGCCCGCCCGTAAAAGAAGTGGCGCGGCCCTGAGGGCGCTTGTTACGGTGGGGACGTCCCGCCGACCGGTGCGGGACCGCACAACAGGTACGTCAGTACGTATGCAGACCCGGAGGTGAGTTCATTGATGACTGTCATGGCGCAGGGCGTTGCCCGCACTCAGAAGACCATCAATGTCACTTCTGTGGTCTCCGGCTGACCTCTCACCTCTCCCGCGCCCGGTAGCGGCGCGCACCGCCGGGGCCACCCTGTGAAGGGTTTCCCTTGTCTCTCCCCGCTTCTTCCGCTTCCCTCTCCTCCCTTTCCCTTTCCTCCTCCCTGGCCCCCTACGGCTGGGACGAGGCGTGGGCGGCCGAGTTCGCCCCGTACGCGGACCAGGGCCTCCTGCCCGGCCGGGTCGTACGGGTCGACCGCGGCCAGTGCGACGTCATGACGGCGGACGGCATCGTCCGCGCCGACACCGCCTTCGTCACCCCGCACGACCCGCTCCGGGTCATCTGCACCGGCGACTGGGCGGTGCTGGAGGCGCACGGCAACCCGCGCTACGTGAAGGCGTACCTGCCGCGCCGGACCGCCTTCGTGCGGTCCACCTCCTCCCAGCGGTCCGAGGGGCAGATCCTCGCCGCGAACGTCGACCACGCGATCATCGCGGTGTCGCTGGCGGTCGAACTGGACCTCGGCCGCATCGAGCGGTTCCTCGCGCTCGCCTGGGAATCGGGGGCGCAGCCGCTCGTGGTCCTGACCAAGGCGGACCTGGTCCCGGACCCCGTCACCCTCGGACACCTCGTCGAGGACGTGGAGACCACGGCGCCCGGCGTCCAGGTCCTCACCGTGTCCTCGGTGACCGGGGAGGGCACGGACGTGCTCGCCGCGGTGGTCGGCGGCGGTACGAGCGTGCTCCTCGGAATCTCCGGCGCGGGCAAGTCCACGCTGGCCAACGCCCTGCTCGGGGCGGAGGTGATGGAGGTCCAGGCGGCCCGCGAGGTCGACGGCAAGGGCCGCCACACCACCACGACGCGCAACCTGCTCGCGCTGCCGGGCGGCGGCGTGCTGATCGACACCCCCGGGCTGCGGGGCGTCGGACTCTTCGACGCGGAGGCGGGCGTCGGGCAGGTCTTCTCGGAGATCGAGGAGTACGCGGAACGCTGCCGCTTCCACGACTGCGCGCACGAGGCGGAGCCGGGGTGCGCGGTGACGGCCGCGCTGGGCTCCGGGGAGCTGTCGGAGCGGCGGCTGGAGAGCTACCGCAAGCTGCTGCGGGAGAACCAGCGGATCGTCGCGAAGACGGACGCGCGGCTCCGCGCGGAGATAAAGCGCGACTGGAGGCTCCGCTCGGCGGAGGGCCGCGCGAACTACTCCGCGAAGCGCACGGGCCGAGCCTGACCGAAGCCCCCGCCCGGGCCCCGCACCCCGACCCGCAGCCGGGCCCTTCCCCCCGCCCCGGGACGGGCCCCGCCCGGCCCGGGGCGGGGGCGCCGCTGCGGACGGGGCGATGCGGGCCGGGGGCCCCGGGGCCCCCGGCTACGCCCACACCAGCGTGCCCACCCAGGCGCCCACCACCAGCAGGCATGCGAACAGTTCCACCAGGACGCTCGTGCCCACCGCCCGCATCACCGCCCGGACCGACGCCCACGCCTCCTCGTGGGCACCCAGGCGGCGGCGTTCGCAGAGGTAGATGCCGCCCACGAAGCCGGGGACCGTGCCCACCACCGGGAGCAGGACGAAGCCCAGGAGCGCGCCCGTGCCCGCGTACACGACCATCCGGCGGGTGACGCCGACCCCGCGGAGCTGCCGCGGGGGCAGGAGCCGCTTCACCACCTGCACCACCAGCAGCAGTGCCGTCGCGCCCGCGAGCAGGCCCCAGGCCGTCGGGGAGCCCTCGTGCAGGGCCCACCACAGGACACCGGCCCAGACGAGGAGGGCGCCGGGGACGCCGGGGACCAGTACCCCGAGCAGACCGAGCACCAGCACCAGCCCCACCAGCGGCACCTGGGGCAGCTGCGGCAGATCCATCTGCTCAGCCTGCCTGACCTGGGGCTATCGGGCCACCCAGCCCCGTTCGTACGCGTGCCAGCCGAGCTGGAGCCGGGTCGTGACGCCCGAGAGCTCCATCAGGCCCTTGACCCGCCGCTGCACCGTCCGCAGGCCCAGTTCCAGGTGCTTCGCCACGCTTGCGTCCGTCATCCCCGCCAGGAGGAGGGTGAGGATCTCCAGGTCCGTGGCGTCGGGCCCGCCGCCGGTCTCCTCCGGCGCCCCGGTGGAGCCCAGCCGCAGCGGGAGCGACTCCCGCCAGACCGCCTCGAAGAGGCCCATCAGGGACTCCAGCAGCCCCGACGCGTGCACGACCAGCGCCGCCGGCTCCGCGCCGCGGGCCGTCAGGGGGACCATTGCGAGGGTCCGGTCCGCGATGACGAGTTTGGTCGGCACCGCCGCCGACACCCGGATGTGCTCGCCGCGCGCCAGCGCCGCGGAGGCCTCGCGGATCCCGCTCGGCTGGGCGAGCACCTCGCGCTCGATGACCACCCGGTACGCGACGCCCCGTACGGCCGCCCGGTCCTCGGCCTCGTTGTCCGTGCCCGTCACCACCTGCGGCCGGCCGCTGACCAGCGCGAGCACCTCCTCCACCGCGCCGAGCTGGAGCTGGTGGAAGCGGTGGGCCACCGCGCTCGCGCCCGTCACCACCTCCACCAGGTCGTGCACGGCCGGCTCGGCCGCCTCCGCCCGGTACTCCTCCGCCAGCAGGGCCGCCGCCAGCTCCGCCTGCTCCAGCTCGTGCCGCTGCTGGGTGAGCAGGGCTCCCAGGGCCACGCCGGGCGGGGCCGCCACCCAGCGGCCGGGGCGGGCCGAGGACTGGGCGGCGAGCCCGTGGCGCTCCAGGTGCCGCAGGGTCAGCTCGGTCTGCTGCACCGGCAGGGTCAGCCGGTGCGCGAGGTCCGGTATCTCCGCCGCCCCCAGCGCGACCAGCGCGCGGTAAGCGGACTCCTGTCCTTCGTCGAGACCTATCGCACCCAGCAACTCGTCCACCCAACCCTCTCGGAGCCGTTCCTGGCGGGAAGCGGCCACGGCGCAAACCCGCCGCCGACATCATCGCCGCACCCGGCGCCCCTCTGCCAAGGTGGCGCCACCGCAGCACCAACATCCGCTGGCCAGAAGCCATTTACGCGGCGATTTCGCCGTGCAATGCAGTAGTTGGCCGGAATTCATCTGGGGAGAGCGATGCGCCCGATATCGCGTACGGCACTGGGAGCGGCCATCGCCGCCGTCCTGGCCGTCACGGCCGTGGGCCCGTCCACGGCGCAGCCGAGCGACGGAGCCTCCGGAGCAGGATCCGGAACGTCGAAGAAGGCCCTCACCGGGAGCCAGGAGGCCGCGAAGCAGCCCACCGGTCCCGTGACGGTGACCCTGGTCACCGGTGACCGGATCCTGGTGTCCACCGACGCGCAGGGGCGTACGGCAGCCACCGCGATGCCCCGCGAGGACGGCTCGCAGCCGATCGTGCAGACCCGGCAGGCGGGCAAGGACCTCTACGTCTACCCCGAGAGCGCGGTCAAGGCGCTCGCCGCGGGCAAGGCCGACGAGGAACTCTTCAACGTCACCGGCCTGATCCGGCAGGGGTACGACGACGCGCACGCCAAGAAGCTCCCGCTGATCGCGGTCTACGAGCGCTCCGCGAGCCTCGCCCGCAGCGCCCCGCCCGTCCCGCGCGGCGCCGAGCAGTCGCTGGTCCTCGGCTCCATCGGCGGTGTCGCCCTCGCTGCCGACAAGGAGAAGGCCGCCGACTTCTGGGCCGATGTCACCGGCGCGCACGTCGACCCGCGGGCCCGCTCCACCGCCTCCGCCCCGCTGAAGAAGCTGTGGCTGGACGGCAAGGTCCAGGCGAACCTGGAGCGTTCCACGAAGCAGGTCGGCGCCACCGCAGCGTGGGCCGCCGGATTCGACGGCACGGGCACCAAGGTCGCCGTCCTCGACACCGGCACCGACCTCGAACACCCCGACCTCAAGGGCCGGGTCGCCGAGGCGAAGAACTTCACCGACTCGGACACCGCCGGGGACCGCCAGGGCCACGGCACCCACACCATCTCCACCGTGGGCGGCTCCGGCGCCGCGAGCGCCGGCGCGAAGAAGGGCGTCGCCCCCGGAGCCCAGCTGCTCAGCGGCAAGGTCCTCAACGATTCCGGCTACGGCCTGGACTCCTGGATCATCGCGGGCATGCAGTGGGCCGTCGACAGCAAGGCCGACGTGGTCTCCATGAGCCTGGGCGACCCCTCCCAGCTCTCCTGCGACGACCCGATGGCCGCGGCCACCGAGGCGCTGGCCCAGAGCAGCGGCACCCTCTTCGTCGTCGCCGCCGGCAACGCAGGCCCCGGCAACAACACCGTCTCCTCGCCCGGTTGCGCGCCCAGCGTGCTGACCGTCGGCGCCGTGGACCGCGCCGACAAGACCGCCTCCTTCTCCAGCCGCGGCCCGGCCGGCCTGAACCACACCCTCAAGCCCGAGATCTCCGCCCCCGGCGTCGACATCTCCGCCGCCGCGGCGGGCGGCCGCGGGGTGTACGCGTACCAGTCCATGTCGGGCACCTCGATGGCCACCCCGCACGTCGCGGGCGCCGCCGCCATCGTCAAGCAGCGCCACCCCGACTGGACGGCGCAGCAGATCAAGGCAGCGCTCGTCGGCTCCGCCAACTCGGCGGTCCCGGGCGACGTACGGGAGACCGGCGGCGGCCGGCTCGACGTCAAGGCCGCCCTCGGCACCACCGTCACCAGCGCCCCCGCACTCCAGGGCGGCACCTTCAACTGGCCGCAGGACCGCAGCGACCGCACGTCCGTCGAGGTCCCGTACACCAACACGGGGACCAAGCCCGTCACGCTGAAGCTCTCCGTCGAGAAGGTCACCGGCAACGACGGCTCCGCCGTCCGCGGCCAGGTCGCCCGCCTGGAGCGGCGTACCGTGACCGTCCCGGCCGGCGCCACCGTCAAGGTGCCGCTCGCCCTGGACCCCGCCGCGAAGCTGGAGCGCTCCCAGTACGGGGACGTCACCGGCCGCGTCGTCGCCACGGCGGACGGCGGCGTGCACGTCTCCACCCCCTTCTCCCTCTACGTGGAGCCGGAGACGGTGACGGTGCGCGTCAAGCTCGTCGACCGCGCGGGCAACCCGGCCGGCGGCCCGTCCTCCCTGGACCTGATCGGCACCGACGACGCCACCGGTGAGCGCCGCTTCAACGAGGGCTCCGTGGACCAGGTGTTCCGGGTCCGCCCGGGCTCGTACTTCCTCTCCGCCTTCGTCGGCACCCCCGACGCCGGCGCGGAGCCGCAGATGTACGACTCGCTCACCTACCTCGGCCGTCCGCAGACGGAGATCAAGAAGGACACGGTGATCGTGCTGGACGCCCGCAAGGCGGCCCGGCTGAGCATCGCCACCGACAAGCCCACCGAGGCGCGCGCCACCACCCTCGCCTTCTCCCGCTCCTGGGGCGACGCCTGGCAGCACGCGGGCACCGCGGCCGGCGGCCGCACCATCCGCGGCTTCTACGCCTCGGTCGACGGCCGGGCCACGGAGGGCGACTTCGAGTTCGGCAGCTACTGGCGGGCGGCCGCGCCGCTGCTCACCGAGCTGAAGGCCGACGGCGGCCCGGTGCTGCACCCGATCACCGCCTCCACCGGCAGCGACAACCTCGACGGCACCGGCAGCGCCCCGCTCGTCGACGCGGGCACCGGCACCCCCGAGGAGCTCGCGGCCGTCGCCGCCAAGGGCGCGATCGTCCTGGTCAAGGTGGCCGACGACGCGCTGTACGGGATCGCGAACGACGCGAAGGCGGCGGGCGCCAAGGCCGTCCTCGCCTACCGCGACGCCCCCGGCCGCTGGCAGGGCTTCACCGGCTACGCGGGCGGTGCGCTCCCGGCCCTGTCCATCGAGGCGGCCGAGGGCCGGGCCCTGCTGGCCAAGCTGGGCAAGGGCCCGGTCACGCTGCGCTGGAAGGGCACCGCGAAGAGCCCGTACGTCTACAACCTCGCGCAGATCGAGAAGGGCCAGGTCCACGGAGACCGCACCTACCGGGTGCGCGACCGCGAGCTCGGCACCGTCGAGTCGGCCTACCAGTCGATGGGCGTCGCCGCCGACTTCGTCGACGTGGTCGGCGCCTACCGCCCGCTCGGCAACGCCGTGTACTTCGGCTCCCTCGACACCGTCGCGGCGCCGGGCAAGCGCACCGAGTACTACTCCGCCGGGGACACCTCCTGGGACCACCTGCTCTCCAGCAGCTTCCCGTGGGGCGAGTTCATGACCGACCAGCACCGTACGTACAAGGCGGGCTCCCAGCGCACCGAGAGCTGGTACGACGGGGTCATCGGCCCGGTCGCGCCGCGCGACACCGCGGGCAAGGAGCAGCTGGCCGCCGAACGCCAGGGCAACCTGATCGGCTTCGCCTCCGCGATGTGGGGCGACAGCGGCCACTACGCGCAGCAGGGCGGCTTCGGCGACCTCGGCAACGTCTCGCTCAAGGTCAACGGCGAATCGCTGGGCGACACCGGCTACCCGTTCGGGGCCTTCGAGGTCCCGGCCGAGGAGTCCACGTACGAACTGACCCAGTACCTGGAGAAGTTCGGCCAGCCGGCCCGCACCTGGCAGCGCTCCTCGGCGATCCAGACCACCTGGACCTTCCGCTCGAAGCTGGACGCGACGCAGTACTCGCAGGGGCTGCCGGTCATCTTCCCGCGGATCTCCGCCCCGCTGGACGGCATGAAGACGCTGGCCGCGGCCGACGGCCAGAAGATCGGCCTCGCGGTCAGCGGGCACGCGGGCTACGCGCCGGGCGCGCTGGCGTCGGCGAAGCTGTCGTACTCGTACGACGAGGGCGGCAGCTGGAGCGAGGCGAAGGTGAGCGAGCGCGGTGGGCAGTGGACCGCGACCGTGGACCACGCCGGAGCGGCGGGCAAGCAGGTCATGCTCAAGGTCGAGCTGACCGACAGGAACGGCGCCACCGTCACCCAGATGGTCGCGCGGGCGTACGACATTCGGTAAGTCGTACGACATAGGGCAGGGGGGTCCATCGGACGGCGGTCCGATGGGCCCCCCTTTTCCTGCGCTTTTCCTGCGTTCGCCGGATTTCGGCTGCGCCGGAGCCCGACAATGAGGGCCATGAGTCAGCGGGACGCGGGCGCGGATGACTGGTGGCACAAGCTCTACGAGGACCCCGAAGGGGTCCCGGACCCCGACCCCAGGGACACCCTGGAACACCGCTTCCGCTCGGCAGCGGTCCTGGTCGCCCCGACCCCGCTCCCGGGTCCCCGGACACCCCCGACCCCACGACCACTGACGCCGCCGGACCCGTCTGCGGTGGAGACCGGCCCGGCGCGCGATGCCACGCCGCCGGCGGAGGGTCCCGGGCCCGGCCCGGAGGCCGGGCCGCCCGCGGAGGACCCCGGGCGGGTGGCGGAGGCCGGGCCGCCTGTGCCGGGATCCGGGCGGGAGGCGGAGGCCGGGCCGCCTGTGCAGGGTTCCGGGCGGGAGGCGGAGGCCGGGCCGCCTGTGCCGGGATCCGGGCGGGAGGCGGAGGCCGGGCCGCCTGTGCCGGGTTCCGGGCGGGAGGCCGGGGGCGTGCTGCCTGAGGTCACGGTGCGGGAGGCCGGGCCGGAGGCTGCCTCTGAGGTCACCTTGCCGGGGTCGGGTTCCGGACCGTTGGCGGAGGTTGGGCGGCCTGTGCCGGGGTCCGGGCCGCTGGACGAGGGCACGCTCTCCGAGGTCACGTTGCCCGTGCCGGGTTCTGGACCCTTGGCGGAGATCGAGGGGCCTGTGCCGGGGTCCGGGCCGGCGGGCGGGGTCGGGCCGGCCGAGCCGAGGTCCGGGGCGGTGGCGGACGCCGGGCCACCCGTGCCGGGTTCCGGGCCGGTGGCCGGGGCCACGCCGCCCGAGGTCGCGTTGCCCGGGGCCGGTCTGCCCATGGAGGGCTCCGAGTCGGCCGCAGGGCTGCCGGAGGCCGGGGCACCGGCGGGGGACGCGTACGGCGGCGGCTCGGTGCTGCCGCCGCCGCGGGATCCCCGGGAGGGCGGCCAGACCTGGTACGCGCTCGGCAGTGTCGCCGTCCCGCCCGCGCTGCCCGCCGAGGAGCCGGGGGAACCGTCCGACTGGAGCTGGGGCCTACGGGACGACGCGCCGACAGCGGCTGCGCCCCCGGAGCCGGCCCCGGACCCGGCAGGGGCCGGGCGCGGCCCCGACACCGCGTACGGCGGAGCCGGGCACCCGCGGCCGGCCGAGCCGGCCCCCGGCCCGGACGGCGCCGCCGCTCCGCGGACGAGCCCGGACACCGGCTCGCCGCAGGACCCCGCTCCGTGCACGCGTCCGGACACCGGCATGCCGCAGGACGCCGCTCCGTGGACGAGCCCGGACACCAGCTCGCCGCAGGACGCCGCTCCGTGGACGCGTCCGGACACCGGCATGCCGCAGGACCCCGCTTCCGGGACGGGCCCGGGCTCTGGGCAGGCTTCGGGGTCCGAGGCCGGGCCCGGCCCGGCTTCGCGGGCTGGGACCGGACCCGGGGCGGATTCGGGGTCTGGACCTGGGTCTGGGGCTGGTATGGCTACCGGGTCAGGTTTTGGGCCTGCGACTGGTCCAGTTCCGAGGTCTGGGACGGGGGCTGAGTCGGCTCCAGGGCTTGAGGCCCGGACTGGACCGGTTCCAGGGTCTGGGGCAGGGGCTGGACCGGTTCCAGGGTCTGGGGCAGGGGCTGGACCGGTTCCAGGGTCTGGGGCAGGGGCTGGACCGGCTCCCGGGTCTGGGGCAGGGAGTGGACCGGCTCCCGGGTCCGCCATCGGATCTGCTCCTACCCCGGGCGCCTGGGCCGGGTCCGGCCCCGGCGCGGATCCCAGGTCCGGGCCTGCTGCCACTGCCTGGCCGGGCCACGGGCATACGTCTGGCGCTGCACCCGGCCCTGGCACCGGCTGGGGCCCCGGGCATGCGTCTGGCGCGGCACCCGGTCCTGTGTCCGGCCCCGGCTCTGTGTCCGGCCCCGGCACGGGCTCGGGCTCGGGCCCCGGGCATACGTCCGGCGCTGCACCCGGTCCTGTGTCCGGGGCCGGCTCCGTGTCCGGCCCCGGCACGGGCTCGGCCTCGGGCCCCGGGCATGCGTCCGGGGCTGCACCCGGTCCCGTGTCCGGCACCGGCACCGGCTCCGTGTCCGGCACTGGCACTGGCACTGGCACGGGCTCGGGCCCCGGGCATGAGTCCGGCGCTGCACCTGGTTCCGTGTCCGGCACCGGCACTGGCACGGGCTCGGGCCCCGGGCATGCGTCTGGCGCTGCACCCGGTCCTGTGTCCGGCACCGGCACCGGCTCCGTGTCCGGCCCCGGCCCCGGCCCCGGCACGGGCACGGGCCCCGGGCATGCGTCTGGCGCGGCACCCGGTCCTGTGTCCGGCACCGGCACCGGCACCGGCTCCGTTTCCGGCCCCCGGCCGGGTGCTGCTCCCGGCCTAGAGGTCGGTGCCGGCACAGGCTTTGCCCTCGGGTCGCATCCCGGGTCCGGGGCGGGCTGGGGCGCCGCCCCCGAGGGACGGGACGGCCCCGGGGCGGGCTCCGCTCCCGGGGCCTCGTCCGGAGAACCCGACGGCAGAGCCGGGAAGGAGACCCGCCCGGGCACCGGCGAGGAGGCCGGGAGGGCGGCCGGGCAAAAGGTCGGCCCGGAGGGCCGGGGGTTCGGGGGGTTGCGGCCCAGTGTGGGGTATTTGGGGGATCGGCCCCCTACCTATGCCGCGGAGCCCATCGCGTTGCCCGTCGCCGATCCGGCCGGGCTGCCCGGGCTGACGCCCGACATCGTGCTGGAGGGGGCCCAGTACGGCGGCTGGACGCTGCGCGCGGCCTCCGTGCGGGGGGACTCCGCGCGGTTCCGGGGCGAGGCCCGGCGGGACTTCCTGCTCGTCGCGCGCTTCGGCGGCGGGCCCGACGCGCTGGTCCTGGTGGTCCTCGCCGGAGGCGACCGCGCCGCGCCGGGGGCCGCCGAGGCCGCCGCGGAGGTGTGCCGCTCGGTCGCGGGGGCCGTCGGGCGGAGCCAGGAACGGCTGTCGCAGGACATCCGGGACGGCCGCCGCGAGGCCCTGCGCTCGGGGCTCCAGCGGCTCACCGACCGCGGCTACGGGCAGCTGCGCGCCCGCGCCGCCGAGCTGGGGCTCCCGGAGGACGGCTACACGGCCGGGCTGCGCGGACTGCTGCTGCCGGTGGACCCCGGCTGCCGCACCCGGATCTGCTTCGGCGCGGGCGCGGGCGGGCTGTTCCGGCTCCGGGACGGCCAGTGGCGGGACCTGGAGGAGGCCGCGACGGCCGCGGCCCCCGCAGGCTTCCGCTTCCGGGCCTCCGTGGCCCGGCCCGGCGACACCCTGCTCCTGTGCACCGGCGGCCTCGCGGACCCGATGCGCGAGGAGGAGCCGCTCTCCGCCGAGCTCTCCGCCCGCTGGGCCGACGCGGCCCCGCCCGGCCTCGCCGCCTTCCTCGCGGACACCCAGCTCCGCCTGAAGGGGTACGCCGACGACCGGACGGCCGCCGCGGTCTGGGAGGCGTAACCCGGCGGACCATGCGTGGATGGGAGGCGCACACGGCACACGGCACACGGCACAGCGGAGCCGAACCGGAAAAGGGAAGGGCGCCCCCTCCATGGCCAAGCAGAACGTGGCGGAGCAGTTCATCGACATCCTCGTGCGCGCCGGAGTGCGCCGGATGTACGGGGTCGTCGGGGACAGCCTCAACCCCGTCGTCGACGCGATCCGCCGCACCGGCGGCATCGAGTGGATCCAGGTGCGCCACGAGGAGACCGCCGCCTTCGCGGCCGGCGCCGAGGCCCAGATCACCGGCACCCTCGCCGCCTGCGCGGGCTCCTGCGGCCCGGGCAACCTCCACCTGATCAACGGGCTCTACGACGCCCACCGCTCCATGGCCCCGGTCCTCGCGCTCGCCTCGCACATCCCCTCCTCCGAGATCGGCCTCGGCTACTTCCAGGAGACCCACCCCGACCGGCTGTTCACCGAGTGCAGCCACTACAGCGAGCTGATCTCCAACCCGCGCCAGATGCCCCGGGTCCTGCAGAGCGCCGTCCAGCACGCCATCGGGCGCGGCGGGGTCAGCGTGGTGTCCCTGCCCGGGGACATCGCCTCCCAGCCCGCGCCGGAGCGGAGCGCCGAGCAGGCGCTGGTGACCGCGCGGCCGACCGTACGCCCCGGGGAGGGGGAGATCGACAAGCTGGTCCGGCTGATCGACGAGGCCGACAAGGTCACCCTCTTCTGCGGCAGCGGCACCGCCGGCGCGCACGCCGAGGTCATGGAGTTCGCGGGCCGGGTCAAGGCCCCCGTCGGGCACGCCCTGCGCGGCAAGGAATGGATCCAGTACGACAATCCGTACGACGTCGGTATGAGCGGGCTGCTCGGCTACGGCGCGGCCTACGAGGCCACCCACGAGTGCGATCTGCTGATCCTGCTCGGCACGGACTTCCCGTACAACGCCTTCCTCCCCGACGACGTCAAGATCGTCCAGGTGGACATCCGGCCCGAACACCTCGGCCGCCGCTCCAAGCTGGACCTCGCGGTCTGGGGCGATGTACGGGAGACCCTGCGCGCGCTGAACACCCGGGTGAGGGCGAAGACGGACCGCCGGTTCCTCGACCGGATGCTGAAGAAGCACGCGGACGCGCTGGAGGGGGTGGTGAAGGCGTACACGCGCAAGGTGGAGAAGCGCACGCCCATCCACCCCGAGTACGTGGCCGCGGTGCTCGACGAACTCGCAGACGAGGACGCCGTTTTCACCGTGGACACGGGCATGTGCAACGTCTGGGCGGCGCGCTATCTTTCCCCGAACGGAAAGCGCCGCATCATCGGCTCCTTCAGCCACGGCTCCATGGCCAACGCCCTTCCGCAGGCCATCGGCGCACAGTTCACCGATCGTGGACGTCAAGTGGTGTCGATGTCGGGCGACGGCGGTTTCTCCATGCTGATGGGAGATTTCCTCACCCTGGTGCAGTACGACCTCCCCGTCAAAGTGGTCCTCTTCAACAACTCATCCCTCGGCATGGTCGAGTTGGAGATGCTGGTTTCCGGCCTCCCTTCGTACGGAACGACGAACAAGAATCCCGACTTCGCCGCGATCGCCCGCGCGGCGGGCGCCTACGGGGTCCGCGTGGAGAAGCCCAAGCAGCTCACAGCAGCTTTGAGGGATGCTTTCAAGCACAAGGGACCCGCTCTGGTGGACGTGGTCACGGACCCCAACGCCCTGTCCATTCCACCGAGGATCAGCGCCGAAATGGTGACCGGATTCGCACTTTCGGCCAGCAAGATCGTGCTGGACGGAGGGGTGGGCCGGATGATCCAGATGGCGCGATCCAACCTCCGCAACGTGCCGCGCCCTTGAGCCGGTATGCGTGCGGATTCCCCCGGGGGGCATGCATCCCGTAGGCCTGTTCGACCGGCGGGCCGTCGGGCAGCGGGGACATGCGGGAGGTACATCGCCGTGCGGGTGGGGGCGAAGGCCGGGAAGCTGTGGCGCAGAGGGCGGCCGGTGCCGCGCGAACCGTCGGCCGAGGAGGGGACGGGGGCGCACGCGTCGGGGATCACCCGCAGCGTGCGGCGGGCCGACCTCAAAGCGGTGGGAGAAGTCCGCAGGGATTTACGGGAGTTGATGCGCCACCGGTGCCGGGCGGAGGCCGCGGAGGTGGCCGAGCTGCTGATCACCGAGCTCGTCACCAACGCCCTCGTCCACACCGATCACGGGGCCGAGGTGTCCGCGATGCTCGCCGCCGACCGGCTGCGGGTGGAAGTCCGCGACTACGCCGCCCGCCGGCCCCGGCCGCACGTACCGTCCGCCGACGACGGTACGCACGGCAGGGGGCTGGTCCTGGTGCAGTCGCTCGCCGACGCCTGGGGCGTGGACGCGCTCGGGCTGGCGCTGGGCGGCGGCAAGGTGGTGTGGTTCGAGCTCGACGGGGCGAAGGAGGCGGGGCCCGCCTGAGTGATCCGGCGGGCCCCGCGATCAGCCGGCCAGCCGACTGGCCGATCAGCCGAACTGCTGCTCCAGGTCCTTCAGTTTGCGCTCCAGGGAGTCGAGCCGGGGGAGCGTCTGCGTATCGTCCTCGGCGGTGAGGTCCACCGTCCGAGGACCGACGGCCAGGTCAGTGGATTCGGTTCCGCTCACGGCCTGCAGGGAGGGCCGGCGCCGCAGTGGCAGCTGTCCGGTTTCCGCTATGGCCGGCTCCGCGCCGACCGGCGCGGAGCCCGCTCCGGGGGCCAGCCCCGGCACTTCGACCTGACGGGCCCGGGCCACGCGCCCGAACGCCCGGTTCTGCCGGCCGAGCGCCTTGATGTGCGCCCGGTCCAGGCGGTGCTGCTCCCGCCTGCGGTGCCGGTCCTGCTCCTTCTCCTTCTTGTCCTCGCGCACCTCGTCCACGGCCTCGTCGAGCGTGCGGACCCCCTCCAGCAGCATCAGCGACCACGCGCCGAAGGTCTCCCGGGGCGCCCGCAGCCAGCGGACCATCCTGATCTGCGGCAACGGCCGCGGGATCAGGCCCTGTTCGCGCAGTGCGGCCCGGCGGGTCTGCTTCAGGGCGCGGTCGAAGAGCACGGCCGCCGAGAGCGACATGCCGGAGAAGAACTGCGGGGCCCCGTCGTGGCCGAGACCGCGCGGGGCGTGCACCCAGTTGAACCAGGCGGCGGCTCCCGCGAACAGCCAGACCAGCATGCGCGATCCGAGGGCCGCGTCGCCGTGGCTGGCCTCGCGGACGGCGAGCACCGAACAGAACATGGCGGCGCCGTCGAGACCGAAGGGCACCAGGTACTCCCAGCCCCCGGAGAGGTTGAGGTTCTGCCGGCCGAAGCCGACCAGCCCGTGGAAGGAGAGCGCGGCGGCGACCGCCGCGCAGCAGAAGAGCAGGACGTAGGAGGCGGTCCCGTAGACGGCTTCCTTGCGCCGCCGCCGCTCCTCGCTGCGCTCCCAGCTGTCCTCGGCCACCGCGGCCTTCTCGCCTTCGCGCTTGCCCCGGGCCAGTACCGCCACTGCCGCAAGTCCGCCCAGGATCAGCAGGCTGCCGGGCAGCAGCCAGTCCAGCGATATGTCGGTCAGTCTCATGCGGTTGTCCCTTGCCTCGCGTATGCGGCTGTTCGGCTTGTGGCCGGTGCGGCTTTCCGGGCGCCATAGTGGCGCAGCCGGTGAGCCGTACACGCGGGTTTCGGGGCAAGTGGACGCCAACGGGGGGCGGAGCCCGCCGGATAGGGTGTTGCGGATCGAACTCCAGCTCGTGTGGGGTGAGTTGGGTTCGATTTTCGTCAGCCTGACGGGTGGGTTGAGGCGGCGGAGGCGGCGGCGCGGAAACCCGGTGGCGGTCGTACGTCCGGGCGGGTGACACTGGGCGGCCGTCGGCGCCCCAGCGGGAGCGCCGGTCCGACCGTCGGAAGTAGAGAAGAGCACTGTGGCGAGCAGGTTCACCGAGCTGAGTGTCGACTGCCACGACCCGGAACGGCTCGCGGCCTTCTGGTGCGAGGTCCTGGACTACCAGGTGATCGACCGGGGCGAGGACATGATCGAGATCGGCTCCTGGGTGCCGACCGTGGAGGGCGTCCGGGCCGGCGGGATGCCGCCCACCCTGGTGTTCGTCCAGGTGCCCGAGGGCAAGACCCTGAAGAACCGGCTCCACCTCGACGTCAGCCCGATCGACCGCGGCACCGAGGAAGAGGTGACCCGCCTGCTCGGCCTCGGCGCCACCCGTACGGACGTGGGCCAGGGCCCGGGGCGGAGCTGGGTGGTCATGTCCGACCCCGAGGGGAACGAGTTCTGTGTTCTGAGGAGTCTCGCGCCCTAGGGGTCCCCCGGCTGGGGGCGTGCGGCGGCCGTCGGGCCGCTGTCAGGCCGCTGCCAGACCGCTGTCAGGCCGCTGTCAGGCGTGCGATGCGGTCCTCGTCGCAGGTGCGGGGGCAGGTGACGCAGGTGTCGTCCGGGCGGATCGTGTAGAAGAAGCAGCAGCTCGCCCGGTCGCGGGTGGGGAGCTCCCGGCCGTCCGGGGCTTCGAGGGTGCGGAAGCCCGCGCCGCCGGTGTACGGGGCGGTCGAGCCCGGGAAGAGCCGGTCCAGCTCGCGCACGGCCCGCTCCTCCTCGGCCTCGCCGAGCAGGCTGCCCACGTACCAGAGGCCCTCGACCACGTCGTCGGTCATCAGGCCCCACAGGGCGCGCCGCCCGCGCCGCGTGCGCGGGCCGAAGCCCTCCATGACCGGTTCGAGGTGCTGGGCCACCGCAGCCCGTACCTCGGCGCGCAGCGCGTCCTCGTCGGGCACGACCCGGGCCCCGGGGAGCACGGCCGCCGGGTCGTCCGGCAGGCAGGCGAAGGCGTGGGTACGGATCGCCATCCGGCCGTCCGTCCGGTGGAAGGACACCGCTTCGGGGGGTAGGAGGGGCACGCGCCGGTTCAAGAACCACGGGACGGTGAGGAGCAGGCAGGCCGTCCAGGCGTACCGGTGCAGGCCGAAGCCCGCCACCACGTCGGGCCGGCCCGGTCGGCCGTAGTCGCGGAGGACCTGCTCCTCGTCCCACGCGAGGAACGCCTCCAGGGCTTCGCCGCCGGCCGCGAGCTCGTCCGCACCGACCCACCCCACACCGCGAGGGGAGGGTTCGTGCGGGGCGAGCTCGGTGATGCGCAGGCCGTCGTAGGCCTCGGTCAGCCGCGCGTACGCGTCCGCCACCGGAGAGCCGGCCGGGGCGGGTGCGGGCTGGGTGGGAGTAAGTACGGGCTGGGCGCAGCCCTCGGCGGGTGCGACGGCCGTGACGGTCATATCGAACCCACCCCACCGAATCACGCGATCGTTAACAGGTAAGCCTTACCTTACCTGATCTCGGGTGGGTGTGGGAAGGCGGGCTATTCTTCGGGGCAGGTCGAAACCCGTGGGAGGACCGAGTGCGCGATACGGCCCGAGCCCGGGTACCGGAACAGCAGGACCGCGAAGACCGCAAGGTGGTGCGCCATTCCGTGCGCGGGCAGATTCTCGACGCCCTGCGCGCGGCGCTGCTCGCGGGGGAGCTGGAGCCGGGGGAGATCTACTCGGGGCCGGTGCTGGGGGAGCGGTTCGGGGTCTCCGCGACGCCCGTGCGCGAGGCGATGCAGCAGCTGGCGCTGGAGGGGGTCGTCGAATGCCTCCCCAACCGGGGGTTCCGGGTCCTGACCCGGACCCCGGGGGAGCTGGCGGAGCTGGCCGAGGTCAGGGCGCTGCTCGAAGTCCCGGTGATGCTGCGGCTGGCTCGTACGGTGCCGGCTGCGGCCTGGGCCGTGGTGGGGCCGGCGGCGGCGGGGACGGTGGAGGCGGCGGCCGCGGGTGATGTGGCGGGGTATGCCGATGCGGACCGGGCCTTTCACCGTGCGGTGCTTGCGCTGGCGGGCAACGGGCAGCTGCTGCTGGTGGCGGAGGACCTCCACCGGCGGTCGCAGTGGCCCCTGCCGGGGCCGCGGCGGGTTCGGCGGGCGGAGCTCGTTGCGGATGCGGCGGAGCATGTGGCTGTGCTGGCGGCCCTCTCGGCGGGTGACCTCCCGGCGGCGGAGTCCCTGATCCGCACCCACTTCACACCCTGACGCGCGGCACCGTTGCCGGGGGCGCCGCCCCCGGACCCCTGCGCCTCAAACGCCGGCGGGGCTGGGTTGTGGTCGGGGTCCGGTTGTACGGGGGCTGGCTGCGGTGGGGCGGTGCCGGGGGCGGGGCGGGGTGTTGGCCGGGACTGCATGATTTAGGCGCCCTACGTACAACTCCGACAGGGCGGCGGCTTCCCTCTAGCGCCACAAATCACGCTTTACGTCCCGGCCAACACCCCACCCCGCCCCCGTCCCCGCCCCGGCCGCCTGCGTCCCCCCGTGCCCGGCCCCGGGCTGGGGTTGGTCTTTTCAGCCGTCCGGCGTTTGAGGACCGGGGTCTGGGGCGGAGCCCCAGGGGGTCCGGGCGGAGCCCGGGACCCCGGTTTCAGCCCGTCCGGCGTTTGAGGACCGGGGTCCGGGCAGCGCCCGGGGAACGGTGGAAGGGTGGGTAGGGGACCCAGCCCCGCAGGGCCGGGCCCGGCCGCAGCTGCCCGGCGGGCCCTGTGCCGGGACGGCGGTGGTGGTAGCCCTGCCAGGTGGCGGCGGGGTGCAGCCCGGGGGCCCGCCCGGGGCTGAGTGGTGTGCGCGGTGCGTCAGGAAGGGGCGGCCGCCGGGCGGAGTTGGTCGGCCAGCCAGGTGGGGATGCCGCCCAGGAGGTGGAAGAGGCGGCGGGCCTCCGCGCGGAGGCGGGCGGCCTCCGGTTCCGGTTCGGCTTCGGCCAGGGCCGCCAGGGCCGGGGCCGTGCCGATCAGGAAGCCGAGGTCCTCCCGGATGCGGAGGGATTCCGCGAAGCCCTTGCGGGCCTCGGCGACCTCGCCGTCCCGGAGGGCCAGCGCCGCCAGGTGCCGCCAGGTGAAGGAGAGCAGGAGGGTGTCCCCGTGGGCGAGGGCGCCCGCGTGGGCTCGCCGGTAGGCAGGGAGGGCCGAGGACGGGGCGTCCGCCAGGTGTTCCGCGACCAGGCCCCGGCGGAAGTCGAGGAGGGGCCTGGTGCGGGAGCCGGGGGACAGGAGGGCGGCCGCGCGGCCGAGCGCGGAGCGGGCCTCGTCGGCGCGGTCGCGTACGCCCAGTACGGTCGCCGCGTACGCCAGGTGGCCCCGCTCGCACGCGGCCGCGCCCCGGTCGTCGTCGTCCTGGGAGACGGCTTCGGCCACCCGCAGGGCGTCTTCCGCCTCGGCCCAGCCCTGCCCGGTGAACAGGCAGCGTTCGACCAGGAGCCCGGTCCGCTGGACGGCGGCTCCGGCATCGTGCAGGTGCGGCGTCAGCAGGGCCGCCGCGTCGGTCCAACAGCCGCGCGAGCGCAGCCGCCATATCGCCCGCTGGAGGGGGTCGTCTCCCCCGGTAGTTCCGGCACCGGACATGGCGGTATCCGCCACATTGCCCTCCCCAAAGCAACCAAGCAGCACGTCGTTGAGCCCTGGGGCGAAATGAGAGCACGGATCGGCGGGTTCGGCCAAGGGGTCGGGTGAACTCTTTCACAAAGTCCGGACGGATCATCAGCCGCCCCCGTCCGGCCGCGAGTCCGGCTCCACTCGGCCCCGACCGGCCCCCCGGCCGGTCAGGCGGTGGATCTTCTCAGCTCATCCGCAGTGCGAGGAAGAAGTCGAGCTTGTCCTCCAGCCGGGAAAGATCCCGCGCCGTCAACTGCTCGATTCGCCCGACCCGGTACCTCAGCGTGTTGACGTGGAGGTGCAGCCGCGTCGCGCAGCGGGTCCAGGAGCCGTCGCAGTCCAGGAAGGCTTCGAGCGTGGGGATGAGCTCGGCCCGATGGCGGCGGTCGTAGTCCCGCAGCGGGTCCAGCAGCCGGGCCGTGAAGGCGCGGCGGACGTCGTCCGGGACGAACGGGAGCAGCAGGACGTGCGAGGCGAGCTCGTGGTGGCCGGCCGCGCAGACCCGGCCCGGGCGGGCCGCGGCGACCCGGCGGGCGTGCCGGGCCTCCTCCAGGGCCCCGCGCAGGCCCTCGGCGGAGGACACGGCCGCGCTGACGCCCAGGGTGAGCCGGCCGTCGTCGGCGAGCCCGGCCGCCAGGGGGTCCCGTACGGCCGCGAGCAGCGTCTCGGCGTGCAGGGCGGTGTCGGGGCCCTTCTCCTCGCCGGGCTCCCCGGCGGGCGCGGGCAGCGGTACGAGGGCGATCGCCTCGTCCCCGGCGTGCGCGACGGCGATCCGGTCGGACGGTTCCGGTCCGGAGACCGAGGGGTCGACCAGGATTTCCTCGAGGAGCGACTGGGCCACGGGGCCGCCGGCGATGTCGCCGCCGTCCCAGTCCACCCGGGCCACGACGACCTGCCAGTGCGGGGCGGTGCCCAGACCGGGCAGCAGGACCGGTGCGGCCACCCGCAGGCGGGCGGCGATCTCGGCGGGCGGGGCGCCCGTCTGGACCAGCTCCAGGACCTCCTGGGCCAGGCGGCGGCGCACGGTGCGGGCGGCGTCGCGGCGGTCCCGCTCGACGGCGATGAGCTGGGTGACGCCCTGGAGCAGGTCGAGCCGCTCGGCGGGCCAGTCGCCGGCGTCGGCCTCGACGGCCAGCAGCCAGTCGGAGAGCACGCTCTCGCGGACGTCCCGGCCCGCCGGACCTGCGGCGCCGCGCCCGTGTCCCCTGATCGGGAAGAGGGAGTAGGTAATACCCTGGAGGGAGATCCGGTGCGGTCCCCTGCGGCCCGTCCGGACCGCCGCGAGGTGCTCGCTCGCCAGTGCCGCGCAGATGCCCGGCGCCAGCGGCTCGCCCGCCCCGGCGATCTGCCGGCCGGTGGGCGAGAGCACCCAGGCCCGGAGATCGAGGTCCGTGGTGAGCAGATCGAGGACCACGTCCGGTCCGCCGCCGGCCGGACCGGAGGTCATGAGCCGCCGGTGGCGGTCCACGACCGCCGCCAGGTCTCCCGCACGCTCTCCCGACACCTGCCGCACCACGTACTCGGTGATGGTGGCGAATGCAACGTCTTCGTTTACGGCGAACAGCGGGAGACGGTTGCGCAGACACGCCGTGACGAGGTCGTCGGGAATGTCACCCAGTTCCGCCTCGCCCGCCGCGAGCCCGGCCACGCCGGCGCTCGCGAGGATTCGTACGAACGGCTCGGAGTCGGCCGAATTTCGTCTCCATGCCAGGCCAGTGAGGACCAGTTCCCCTCCGGATAGGTATCGGCTGGGATCCCTCAGGTCGGTCGTCATGACCCCGCGGACCGTCCGGTCGAGTTCTTCCTCGCCGCCCAGCAGCCGCAGCCCCAGCGCCTCGGTTTCCAGCAGTGCGCGCAGCCGCATGATGTCGCCGCCGATCTGTCTCGAATGTTGCCGTTGGAAATCGGGCAGGTCGTCGCATCCTGCCTTTCATACGAATCTACAAGACGAGGGAGGTCCCCAGCCAACTCCTTCATGGTTTCGGTGACTGCACCCGAGGGACGGAGGGCCGGTGTACTGAGTCCACACCGCGTTAACAGCACGTGAACGACCAGTCGAGGGCCCAACGGCCTCCTGGCTTGAAGTGAACGACCCGATTAAGAAGAAGAGAGCCGCACATGGACTTCCTTCGCCCCGCCAGCTGGGAGGAGGCGCTCGCCGCTAAGGCCGAGTTCCCCACAGCTGTGCCGATTGCGGGTGGCACCGATGTGATGGTCGAGATCAACTTCGACCACCGTCGGCCGGAGTACCTCCTGGACCTGAACCGCATCGGTCTCCTGCGGGAGTGGGAGGTCGGCGAGGACGTGGTCCGGCTCGGCGCCTCCGTCCCGTACACGCAGATCATGGAGAACCTCCGCACGGAGCTTCCGGGACTCGCGCTCGCCTCGCACACGGTCGCGTCCCCGCAGATCCGTAACCGCGGCGGTGTCGGCGGCAACCTCGGTTGCGCCTCGCCGGCCGGCGACTCCCACCCCGCGCTGCTCGCGGCGGGTGCCGAGGTCGAGGTGGAGTCCGTACGCGGCTCCCGCCTGATCCCGATCGACGAGTTCTACACCGGCGTCAAGCGCAACGCGCTCGCCGCCGACGAGCTCATCAAGACCGTCCACGTCAAGAAGGCGGACGGCCCCCAGCAGTACTCCAAGGTCGGCTCCCGCAACGCGATGGTCATCGCCGTCTGCGCGTTCGGCCTGGCGCTGCACCCCGAGACCCGCACGGTCCGCACCGGCATCGGTTCGGCCGCGCCGACCCCGATCCGGGCGAAGGCCGCCGAGGAGTTCCTCAACGCCGCGCTCGAAGAGGGTGGCTTCTGGGAGTCCGGCAAGGTCATCACCCCGTCGATCGCCAAGCAGTTCGGTGACCTCGCCTCCGGCGCGGCCAACCCGATCGACGACGTCCGCGGCACGGCGAAGTACCGCCGCCACGCGGTCGGCATCATGGCTCGCCGCCAGCTCGTCTGGACGTGGGAGCAGTACCGCGGTTCGAACAACGGCCGCTCGCTTGAAGGGGCTGCGTAATCATGCGCGTCAATTTCACTGTCAACGGCCGTCAGCAGGAAGCCGACGACGTCTGGGAGGGCGAGTCCCTTCTCTACGTCCTGCGCGAGCGCCTGGGCCTGCCCGGTTCGAAGAACGCCTGTGAGCAGGGCGAGTGCGGTTCCTGCACCGTCCGTCTCGACGGCGTGCCGGTCTGTTCCTGCCTGGTCGCGGCCGGTCAGGTCGAGGGTCGCGACGTCGTGACCGTCGAGGGCCTGGCGGAGTTCGCCAAGCAGCGCGACGAGCACGGTCACGGCGGTGCCTGCGGCACCGGCGGCGGCTGCGGCAGCAAGGGCGGCGTCACCCTGGACGCGGCCAAGCAGTGGCAGGCCAAGCCGGGCGACTCGCAGACCGGCGAGGGCGTCGAGCTCTCCACCATCCAGCAGGCGTTCATCGACGCCGGCGCCGTCCAGTGCGGTTTCTGCACCCCGGGCCTCCTGGTCCAGGCCGACGCGCTGCTGGAGGAGAACTCCTCCCCGTCCGACCAGGACATCCGCGAGGCCCTGTCCGGCAACCTCTGCCGCTGCACGGGCTACGAGAAGATCCTCGACGCGGTCCGCCTGGCGGCCGCCCGTCAGTCTGAGGCGGTCTGACCATGGCCCAGAACAACACGCGTACGGTCCCGGCGGGTACGCCGACCAACGTCACGCAGAACCACCAGAAGGGCGGGATCGGCGAATCGATTCTGCGCCCGGACGGCACCCTCAAGGTGACCGGTGAGTTCGCGTACTCCTCGGACATGTGGCACGAGGACATGCTGTGGGGCCAGACGCTCCGCAGCACCGTGGCCCACGCCGAGATCGTCTCGATCGACATCTCCGAGGCCCTGGCGATGCCGGGTGTCTACTCGGTCCTGACGTACGACGACCTGCCGGCCGAGATGAAGAACTACGGCCTCGAGATCCAGGACACCCCGGTTCTCGCCAACGGCCGGGTACGTCACCACGGTGAGCCGGTCGCCCTCGTGGCCGCCGACCACCCGGAGACCGCCCGCCGCGCGGCCGCCAAGATCAAGATCGACTACCGTGAGCTGCCGCTCGTCACGGACGAGGCCTCCGCCCTCGCCGAGGACGCGCCGCTGATCCACGAGGGCCGCGACGACCACCACATCGGTCACGTCCCGCACCCGAACATCGTGCACCGCCAGCCGATCATCCGCGGCAACGTGGAAGAGGCCCGCAAGCGCGCCGACGTCATCGTCGAGGGCGAGTACACCTTCGGCATGCAGGACCAGGCCTTCCTCGGCCCGGAGTCCGGTCTGGCCGTACCGTCCGAGGACGGCGGTGTCGAGCTCTACGTCGCCACCCAGTGGCTGCACTCGGACCTCCAGCAGATCGCCCCGGTCCTGGGCCTGCCGCCGGAGAAGGTCCGCATGACGCTCTCGGGCGTCGGCGGCGCGTTCGGTGGCCGCGAGGACATCTCGATGCAGATCCACGCCTGCCTGCTGGCCCTGGCCACGCAGAAGCCGGTCAAGATCGTCTACAACCGCTTCGAGTCCTTCTTCGGTCACGTGCACCGTCACCCGGCGAAGCTCTACTACGAGCACGGCGCCACCAAGGACGGCAAGCTCACGCACATGAAGTGCAAGATCGTCCTGGACGGCGGCGCGTACGCGTCCGCTTCCCCGGCGGTCGTGGGCAACGCCTCCTCGCTCTCGGTCGGTCCGTACGTCCTGGAGGACGTGGACATCGAGGCGATCGCGCTCTACACGAACAACCCGCCCTGTGGCGCGATGCGCGGCTTCGGCGCCGTCCAGGCCTGCTTCGCGTACGAGGCCCAGATGGACAAGCTCGCGGCGAAGCTGGGCATGGACCCGGTCGAGTTCCGCCAGCTCAACGCCATGGAGCAGGGCACGATCATGCCCACCGGCCAGGTCGTGGACGCTCCGGCGCCCGTCGCCGAGCTGCTGCGCCGGGTCAAGGCCCGCCCGCTGCCGCCGGAGCGCCAGTGGGAGTCGGCCGGCGAGGGTGCGGACGTCCGCGCGCTGCCCGGTGGCCTCTCCAACACCACCCACGGTGAAGGCGTCGTCCGCGGCGTCGGCTACGCGGTCGGCATCAAGAACGTCGGCTTCTCCGAGGGCTTCGACGACTACTCCACCGCCCGCGTGACCCTCGAGGTCATCAACGGCGAGGCCGTCGCGATGGTCCACACGGCCATGGCGGAGGTCGGTCAGGGCGGTATCACCGTCCACACCCAGATCGCCCGTACGGAGCTGGGTGTCTCGCAGGTCACCATCCACCCGGCCGACACCCAGGTCGGCTCCGCCGGTTCCACGTCCGCCTCGCGGCAGACGTACATGACCGGTGGCGCGGTGAAGAACACCTGTGAGGCCGTCCGCGAGGCGGTCCTGGAGATCGGCCGGCGCAAGAACGGCTCGTACCACCCCGCGTGGGCGACCGCCGAGCTGCTCCTCGAAGGCGGCAAGGTCGTCACCGATGGCGGAGAGGTCCTCGCGGACATCGCCGACATCCTCGAGGGTGAGGACGCGATCGACATCGAGCTCGAGTTCCGTCACGCCCCGACCGAGCCCTTCGACCTGGTCACCGGCCAGGGCAACGGCCACGTCCAGTACACCTTCGCCGCGCACCGCGCGGTCGTCGAGGTGGACACCGAGCTCGGCCTCGTCAAGGTCGTCGAGCTGGCGACCGCCCAGGACGTCGGCAAGGCGCTGAACATGCTCTCCGTGGTCGGCCAGATCCAGGGTGGTACCACCCAGGGCCTGGGCGTCGCGATCATGGAAGAGATCATCGTGGACCCGAAGACCGCGAAGGTGCGCAACCCCTCCTTCACGGACTACCTGATCCCCACCATCCTCGACACCCCGACCATCCCGGTCGACGTCCTGGAGCTCGCCGACCCGAAGGCCCCCTACGGCCTGCGCGGTATGGGCGAGGCCCCGACCCTCTCGTCCACCCCGGCCGTCATCGCGGCGATCCGGGCGGCGACCGGTCTGGAGATCAACAAGACGCCGATCCGTCCGGAAGCCCTCACCGGCACCCTCTAGGACGGCGTGGTCCGGGGGCCGCGAGGCCCCCGGACCCCCCAGACTTCCGGGCGGTGTGACACGGGAACGTCACACTTCCAGTCGCACCGCCCGGAGCACGAAGTCCGGAGTCATCAGTACCGCACCGCTCGCGGTCAAGTTTTCACCGGAAGTACCCCAGCAAGACCCCCGGTCGCACCACCTACCCCCGGTGTCACCAGAAGTACCAGCAGTACGGCAGAACCCTCGCAGTACCCGCAGTACACGCAGTGCACATTTTGCGTCGCCTCGGGCCGTCACCCCGGGTCGTGCAGCCAAACGCAGTTTCCCAAATCCCGTGTCTCCAATCTTTATGCGGGTGCCCCTTTGAACCTTGGGAGTTAGGCACCATGACCCAGTCCTCTGTGGAGTCCAAGCCCAGTGCGGAGGGAGCCGGAGACGGCTCTTCGTCCCCCGCTGGACAGTCTTGGCTCGACCGGTACTTTCACATCAGCAAGCGCGGCTCCAAGGTCGGCAATGAGGTTCGTGGCGGTATCACGACCTTCATGGCCATGGCCTACATCCTCCTGCTGAACCCCCTGCTCCTCTCGGGCAAGGACGTCGAGGGCACCACGATGGCCGCCTCGGCGATCATCACCGCCACGGCGTTCGCCGCAGCCGTCTCGACGCTCCTCATGGGCTTCGTCGGCAAGGTCCCGCTCGCCCTCGCCGCCGGCCTCTCGGTCTCCGGCGTGCTGGCCTCGCAGGTGGCCCCGCAGATGACCTGGCCGCAGGCCATGGGCATGTGCGTGGTCTACGGCATCGTGATCTGTCTCCTGGTTGTCACCGGCCTCCGAGAGATGATCATGAACGCGATCCCCCTCGCGCTCAAGCACGCCATCACCATGGGCATCGGCCTCTTCGTCGCCCTGATCGGCTTCGTGAAGGCGGGCTTCGTCGGCAACGGCGGGGAGTTCATGCCCCCCGTCCAGCTCGGCGCGACCGGTGAGCTCTCCGGCTGGCCCGTCCTGCTCTTCGCGATCACGCTGGTCGCGATCTTCATGCTCCAGGCCCGCAAGGTGCCCGGCGCGATCCTGATCGGCATCGTCGGCGGCACGGTTCTCGCCGCGATCCTCAACGCCATCGTGGACATCGACCCGAAGGCCTGGAAGAACGGTCCGCCGGAGCTGACCGGCTCCGCGGTCTCCGCGCCCGACTTCTCGCTCTTCGGTGACGTCTCCTTCGGCGGCTGGGGCGATGTCGGCTACATGACCGTCGGCATGATCGTCTTCACCCTGGTGCTCGCCGGCTTCTTCGACGCGATGGCCACCATCATCGGCGTCGGCACCGAGGCCAAGCTCGCCGACGAGCAGGGCCGCATGCCGGGCCTGTCCAAGGCGCTGTTCATCGACGGTGCCGGTGGCGCCATCGGTGGCATCTCCGGTGGCTCCGGCCAGACCGTGTTCGTCGAGTCCGCCACCGGCGTCGGTGAGGGTGCCCGCACGGGTCTCGCCTCCGTCGTCACCGGCCTCTTCTTCGCCGCCTGCCTCTTCTTCACCCCGATCACCCAGATCGTCCCGGGTGAGGTCGCCTCCGCGGCCCTGGTCGTCATCGGCGCGATGATGATGCAGAACGCCCGCCACGTGGACTGGGCCGACAGCTCGACCTCGATCCCGGTCTTCCTGACCGTCGTGGTCATGCCCTTCACGTACTCGATCACCGCCGGTGTCGCCGCGGGTGTCATCTCCTACGTCGCCATCAAGGTCGCTCAGGGCAAGGCCCGTGAGATCGGCGGCTTCATGTGGGCGCTGACCGGAATCTTCCTGGTCTTCTTCGCGCTCCACCCGATCGAGAGCTGGCTCGGCGTCGGCTGAGCCGACCCGTCCGCTCCGTAGGAAAAGCCGTACCAGCCGCACCTCTCCACGTATCTGATACTGGAAACCGAACCCCTCCGAGGAGGCCCCCATGCTGGACATCGCCGAAGAACTGAACCGGTGGGTCGAGCAGGGACGTGACTTCGCCGTCGCCACGGTCGTGGCGGTCGGCGGGAGCGCACCCAGGCAGCCCGGAGCGGCCCTCGCCGTCGACAGTGACGGAACGGCCATCGGTTCGGTCTCCGGTGGATGCGTGGAGGGTGCGGTGTACGAGCTGTGCCAGCAGGCGCTGGAGGACGGCGAGACCGTCCAGGAGCGCTTCGGCTACAGCGATGACGATGCCTTCGCCGTCGGTCTGACCTGCGGCGGAATCATCGACATCCTCGTGACCCCGGTCCACGTGGACTCTCCCGCCCGGGAGGTGTTCGCGGCTTCGCTGGCCGCCGCCGCCCGCGGGGAGGCGGCGGCGGTCGCCCGGATCGCCGAGGGCCCGGCCGAGCTCATGGGCCGTGCCGTACTCGTCCGGGGCGAAGGCTCCTACGAGGGCGGGTTCGGCGGTCACCCCGAGCTGGACCGTGCCATCGCCGACGAGGCCCGGGCCATGCTCGACGCCGGCAAGACCGGCGTGCTGGAGATCGGTGCCGACGGCCGCCTCTGCGGAGAGCCGCTCAAGGTGCTGGTCGAGTCCAGTGTCCCGCCGCCGCGGATGGTCGTCTTCGGCGCCATCGACTTCGCCTCCGCCCTGGTGCGGATCGGCAAGTTCCTGGGCTACCGGGTGACGCTGTGCGACGCCCGGCCCGTCTTCGCCACGAAGAAGCGTTTCCCCGAAGCGGACGAGATCGTGGTCGACTGGCCGCACCGCTACCTGGAGGAGCAGTCCTCCTCCGGTGCGATCGACGGCCGGACGGTCCTGTGCGTCCTCACGCACGACGCCAAGTTCGACGTCCCGCTCCTCGAACTGGCCCTCAAGCTTCCCGTCGCCTACGTCGGCGCCATGGGCTCCCGCCGCACCCACGAGGACCGCAACAAGCGGCTCCGCGAGGTCGGCGTGACCGAGCTCGAACTGGCCCGGCTGCGCTCCCCGATCGGCCTGGACCTCGGGGCCCGCTCTCCGGAGGAGACCGCGCTGTCCATCGCCGCCGAGATCGTCGCCAACCGGCGCGGCGGCACCGGCGCGGCCCTGACCGGCGCGCACATCCCGATCCACCCGGATGTCGCGAACACGGTGATCAGCAGGATCGGTTCCGTCGCTTGAAGAGGTGACGGGCTGTAGCACGGTGTGGAAAGGGCGCGACCCCGTGGGGGTTGCGCCCTTTCGTTGTTCCCCCTATCTTACCGGCCGGTAACAGCGTCTCCCCGTAATGGAGTTGACCGGATGTCTGCCAGCCGATCGAGCAACCGCGGCCCCTTGACGGCCTTTCCGGCCTTACCGGCCCTGGCGGCCGCGGCCGCGCTGGCCCTGGCGGCCCTCGCGGCCGGGCCCGGGCCCGCGGCGGGCGCCGCGCTGCCGGCCGCGGCCGCCGGGCCGGCCGGGCCGGGGCCGCGCGAGGTGCTGTTCGTGGGCAACAACTGGGAGGGCACCGCCGACGTCCTCGCCTCCACCGGGGACCTGGCCAGGGTGGGCCGGATCAACATGATCCCGGACAAGGAGGAGCGGCTCCGGGAGATCTGGCTCAACCCGGTGAAGCTCGCCTACTTCCTGGGCGTCCGGGCCACCGCGGGCGAGGGCCACGACCAGTTCGTGGACGACATGTACACCACCCCGGACGGCTCCGCCGTCGTCGCCTCCCGCCCCAGCTTCGCCGACGTCGTCTCCATCGACCTCCGCACCGGCCGGATCAACTGGCGCTTTCCCGTCGCCGGTTACCGGTCCGACCACATGGCGGTCTCCCCGGACGGCACCCGCGTGGCGGTCTCGGCCTCCACCGCCAACACCGTGCACGTCCTCGACATGGCCACCGGCCGCCAGGCCGGCTCCTTCGCCACCGGTGACAAACCGCACGAGAACACCTTCACCCGGGACGGCCGCCTCCTGTGGAACAGCTCCATCGGTGACGTGACCTCCGCCCTCGACGCACCCTGGCTGGACTGGACGAAGGGCGACCGCCGGATCACGGTCGCCGACGCGCAGACCTTCCGCCCCGTCCGGGTGATCGACATGCGGGCCCGCCTCGACGCCTTCGGGCGCTCCGACCTGTCCGACGCGGTCCGGCCCATGTCCTTCACCCCGGACGAGTCGAAGCTCTACTTCCAGGTGTCCTTCTTCAACGGCTTCGCCGAGTACGACGTGGCCGCCGACCGGATCACCCGTATCAAGACCCTCCCCGTGAACCCCGCCACCAGCCCCGACCGCACCACCTGGGTCAACGACTCCCGGCACCACGGCATGTCCATGAGCCCGGACGGGTCCAAGCTGTGCATCGCGGGGACCATGGACGACTACGCGACCGTCGTTGACCGGGCCACCCTGGAGCAGGGGCCGCTGGTCCCCGCCGCCAAGCCGTACTGGGCCACCGTCGACGGGGACGGCTCCGGCTGCGTGATCTCCGAGAGCGGCGCCGACCAGGTCACGGCCATCGACTTCGCGACCGGCGCCAAGAGGGTCTCCGTACCCGTCGGCGACCACCCGCAGCGGATCCGCCTCGGCCACGTCCCGGCCGGCTGGACGGGGCCGGCCGCGAACTGACCTACGGGGCTCCGCCGTACTGGGACTCCGCGAGGGCGGCGGCGCGCTGGTCGCGGAAGTTCGCCGCGTAGGCTTCGTGCACCGTGGGGCTGTTGTACTTCAGCAGGGCTTCGTCGTTGCTGGTCAGGGCCATGCCGGTGTAGGTGTGGCTGCCGGTGAAGACGAGCTTCTGGTCCTTCGCGCCCTTGTAGGAGCCCTCGATGAGCAGGTACTTGGTGTGGCTGAAGGTTCCGGAGAGCTGGGGGTCGGCCGGGTTCTTCAGGTCGTCGTTGGCCAGCCGGTGGAGGGAGATCCTGCCCTTGCCGGTCGACCTGGTGAGCCAGTAGGCCGTCTCGCGGTGCACGCCCTCGGCCTCGTAGTCGGAGAGCTTGCCGTACACGACGTCGATGAAGCAGCCGGCGTCGGCCAGCTTCCAGAGCTTCTCGGCCACGACCGGCCGGGAGATGTGGCCGTTGGCGATGCGGATCACGGTGCGGCCGTCGGCCGTGCCGTGGCCGGCGGTGTTGCCGTGGCAGACCGGGGCGGAGGTCCCGTCCGGGTTCGTCACGGGGGTCTCGACCATGCTCAGGATGTTCTCGACGACGTCCGTCGAACTGCGCGGGAAGAAGTAGCCCTTGGCGAGCCCGGCCTCCACGTCGATGGCCAGGTTGTCGACCCGCCCCGACCCGTCCGGCAGTGCTTGCGAAGCGGCCAGCAGGTCGAAGTAGCGGGTGTAGCCGGCGTGCAGGTCCGCGTTGTCGGCGACGGTCAGGGCGTCGTTCCAGGCGGACTCGCGGTCCCAGGTGGTGAGGTTGCCCGAGGACTGGACGACGACGTTGTCGACGGGCTTGCCCTTGTCGGGAAGACCGCTTCCGGTGGTCCGGGAGAAGAGGAAGAACTTGTTGTGGTTGACGCCGCCCGTGCCCTTGGCCAGGCACGGCCGGTTCGCGGCGCACACCTTGAACCAGGAGGTGCCGTACGTCGTGCCCGCGGGCGGGGTCGCCGCGAAGGCCGTGGTCAGCTTGTCCCTCACCGTGGCACCGGAGCCGGACATCCAGGCGTCCGTGATGCTGTTGTCGTCGACGAGGACCTGGACGTTCACGTTCCTGCGGTGCGCCGCCGCGAGCTGGTCCGCGAGCCAGCTCGATCCGAACAGGTACAGGGATATGCGGATGGTCGAGCCGCTCTGGGCGCCGTTGACCAGGCGACCCAGCTGGCTGAGGATCGCGCCCTGCTCCGCCGTGGTGCCCCTGGGCTTGTTGAAGACGGGGCCGGTGGTCACGTACGTCGTGGTGTCCTCGGCGGAGGCGGCCGGAGCGCCCACCGTCAGGAGGCCCCCGATGAGCAGGGCCGTGAGGATTCTCTTGATGATCACGCGGGTCACTTTACGGCCGGCCCGCCCCGGCACCGGGCCGGGGCGAGGTGGTGCGGCGCTCAGCGGGCGGGCAGGGAGATCCGGGCCGCCGACATGCCGAATCCGGTGCTCAGGACGCCGGTTGAGATCCCGTCGCCCAGTCGGTGCAGGTCCTCCGAGCGGTAACGCTTCGCCTTCTGGTGCCAGTTGAGGATCGCGGCCAGCCAGTCCTGCAACTCGCCCACGTAGGCGTCGAGTCCGGCCCGTGCGTCGGCGCCCAGCTGCCAGTCGTCGTAGAGCAGCGGCAGCTGGCCGGCGACGATGTGCTCGAACTCCTCGGTGCGGCGGGTCAGCAGCTCGTGGCAGATGTGCAGGGCCTCCGGGTACCCGATGTCGAAGAAGTTCCGGGTGACGAGCACGTAGTTGTGCACCTCGCCCTCGACCTCCACCTCCTTCTGGTACGAGAAGAGGTCGTTGATCAGGCAGCCGGCGTCGGCGACCGCGTTCTCCAGGGAGCGGATGGTGCTGGAGGCGTAGATCTCCTGCGGGATGCCCCGGCCCGCCTGGCCGAGCCGGCACAGGTACATGGTGAGGTAGGTGCCGAAGGTGCGGCGGCGCATCTCGGCGTAGTCCACCGGGTCCGGGATGCGGTTCAGGATCTGGTTCTCCACCTCCCACAGCCAGCTCTCCAGCATGTCCACGAGGGTGGCCCGGAACTCCGCGCGCACCCGGGGATCCATGTCCCGGCTGGTGCGCACCCACAGGTCGGCGAGGGAACGTTCCAGCGCGGTGACGGGCACCGCCTGCTCGGTGTGGTCCACCGGGATCATGGCGAGGAGCCGGGCGTGGGTGGCCTTGGCGGCGGAGAGGTTCCTGGAGTGGGCGAAGACCACCGGGTAGTAGTCGTCCCCGTACGTCCCCCAGGTCAGCCAGCAGGCGTTGAGGGTCAGGGCCTCGGGGGTGGCGTCGGGGTCGAGGCCGGCGGAGCAGAGCGCGAAGTCGTAGCCGCGCAGCCGCTCTTCGGTCCAGATGGCCGATCCGGGGTCGCCGGGGTGCGGGTCGAGGAGTCCCATCTCCCGGGCCCAGGCGACGGATTCCTCGCGCGCGCGGGCGTGGTGCGGGCTGAGGGTGAGCGGGAAGGGCATGTAGACGTCCGGGACCACGGACGGTCCCGTGTGCTCGAAGGGGACGTGGGTGAAGGAGCGGCGGCGCAGCTCCAGGGCGCGCGGGGCGAGGAGGGAGCGCAGGTCGAGGGCGGTGGTGCCGAGGCCCGAGGGCATGAACGGCAGGGTGAGCGGGGCGGTGGCCCGGGCCTCCTTGTTCATGTAGCGGCTGGAGACCATGTGCCATTCGTGCCCGCCGGACTGCCAGTCCTGGAGGCCCTTGGCGTAGGCGAGGACGGCGGCGATCTCCGCCGGGTCCATGGCGTGGTCGGCGAAGAGCTGGGGGAGTTCGGCGAGGGCGGTCTGCTCGAACTGCTGGAGCCGGGAGGTGAGGAGGTCGTTCGAAGCCTCCGCGGCCTCCTGGGTGGTGCAGTCGAGGAAGGTCTCCAGCACCAGGACGGCGTTGGAGAGTTCGCCCTCCTCGGAGACCTCGCGCTGGTAGGAGAAGAGGTCGTTCCTGATGTGCACGGCGTCCGAGAAGGAGTCGCGCAGCACGCAGAGGGGGCGGGAGTGCGCGACGCGGGCCGGGACCTCCGCGGCGACGTACTCGACGAGGCCGGCCGACCAGGGGGCGCCGCCGACCTTGCGGCGCATCTCGATGTATTCGAGGGGGTTGGCGACCCGCCCGATGTCGATGTTGGCGAGCTCCCACATCGATTCGTCGAGCAGGTTCTTGGTGGACAGGGAGAACCGTTCCCGCCAGTGCGCCGACATGGCCGGGACGGTACGGGCCCACAGGTCGGCGAGTCCGGCCTCGACGGGGTTGGTGGCCTCGGGGAACCCGTCCGCCAGGTCCATCGGCATGAAGGCGCCGAGCCGGTCGAGGTAGGCCTTGGCCCCCGCGCGGTCCTGGGAGCGTTTGAACATCTCCAGGAAGTGGTCGTCGAAGAAGAAGACCCACACGTACCAGTCGGTGACCAGCGACAGCGCCTCGGCGTCGCAGTCGGGGTGGGTGTACGAGCAGAGCAGGGCGTAGTCGTGCGAGTCGAGGTCGCTCTCCTCCCAGACGCCGGAACCCTCCAGCATCCCGAAGTCGCGGGCCCACTTCTTGGTGTGGACCCTGGCGTCCTCCAGGTGGGGGTTCAGTCGCGCCGGATATGGCACATAGAAATCCGGCAGTTGGAACGGCTGCGTCACGGCAGGGTGGGCCTTTCGTCTGACGGTCTCGTGTGGTTCCTCACGAGATCAGCAGGGCACTACCCGTGGCGCCGGTGGGATAAGGGGGAGTTCACTTCATCAGGTGACGTGCGGGTGGTTCTGTGGCGGATGGGGCCGCAGGGAAGTAGGGGGACGGGGGAGGCGTGCCGGGGAAGTGGTGCACCTCCCCGGCACGGCCCTCGGGCCTCCGCGGCGCGGGGCTCAGCCCTCCGCGGACTTCCGCTCGTCGAACGCCGGGTAGAACTTGCGCAGCAGGCCGAAGGTCTCGGGGAAGTCGAGCTGGCCGGGGGCGGAGCTGGCGCCGAAGAAGGAGTACGTGATCCGCGAGCCGAGGGCGGGGAAGAAGACGCGCGAGACGGCCCCGGCCTCGCCCATGGCGATGACGATCAGCCGGGTGTCCTCGGCTCCGGCGCGCAGCAGGAGCGAGGCGAGGCGCCGTACGTCGTCCTCGGACCGGACCATGGTGGACACCTTGACCACGTCGGCGCCAGCGCTCTTCGCGTCGTCGATGACCGCCTGGAGTTCTTCGGTGGCCGGGGTGAATTCGAAATTGTGATAGGAGACGAGCGCCACGGTGTCGTGCCGGTGGGCGGCCTCGATCACCTCGGAGAGGATTTCCCCGGAGGAGAGCTCGATGTCCACGGCCTGGACCTGGGGGGCGAGCGCGCGGAACAGTTCGAGGCGCTCGGCCTCGGTGCCCTTCCAGTCGCCGCCCTCGCGGGCGGAGCGGATGGTGGCCAGCACGGGCAGGGCCTTGAACGCGTCCACCTGCGCCAGGACATGGGCCGTGCCGGTCGCCGCGTACCGGTCGACGCGCAGTTCGGCCACGTCGACGCCGGCGCTCTTCGCGGCGTGCGCGCGCGGCTCGGTCTCGCTGTCGTCGAAGCTGACGGCCACCAGCGGAATCCCGCCGTCGAGAAGCGCCCGCAGTGAATTCATTTCTTGGTCACAGCCTTTTCGATCCGATATCCCGACGCGAAGTGCAGGGTGAACAGGGCGGATTATACGTGGAATCGCCCGGGGTGAGGGGGCTGCCCGCCCCTTGGTCGGTCGGGGGTCCGGTGTGCTCGAAGGCGGGGTGTCGCACCCCGGAATGCTTGTCCGATTGTTCTAGGTTTGTGCCATCAGTTCATACTTTCGAGTTCCGGGAGAGAGACTCATGGCGATCGACCTCGACAAGGTGCTGGACAAGGCGTGGGCCGACAAGCCGCTCGCGGAGGTGCTCGCGGCCCCGGTGGCCGCGCTCAAGGGCGTCACCGACAAGGACGGCGAGCTGCTGCTGGAGGCCTTCGGCGTGAAGACCGTCGCCGATTTCGGCCAGCTGAAGTACGCGCGCTGGGCGCAGGCGCTCGTGGCGCTGAACCAGACCACGAAGTAGCTGAACCGGACCGCGAAGCAGCAAAGTCGCCGGGGCGTCGCGGTCACCCGGCGGGCCTCAGGTCCCCGTCGGGATGGGCCGCGCGCCAGGCCTTGATGGACAGGTCCCAGTCGTCGCCCGTCAGGGCGGTGAGGGACGCGGGGAAGAGGCCGTCCTCCTCCTTCGCGATGTGGTGGTGGAGCTCCTCCACCGCCCGGCGCAGGGCCGCGGCGTCCGCCGGGTCCGCCAGGTCGGCGCCGGCGAGGAACGCCGCCAGTTCGCGGTGCTCCGCGACCAGCGCCGCGATGTACGCGGCGTACTCCGGGTCCTGCTCCATGACGGCGAACAGGCCGTCCTCCTCGCCCTTCCAGTGGGCGAGCAGGACGGCCGTCATCTGCGTCACGAGGGCGCGCGCCCTCGGGAGGTCCCCCGCGTCGAGGGCGCGCAGCGCGTCACCGGCGGCGTTCGTCACCGCCTCGTGCTCGGCGATGAACTCCTTGATCAGCGGGATCTCGCGGCAGCCGCAGTAGTGGCACATGCGGCCCAGTCTGATCCAGCCGGTGCCCGGTCAGTCGCTTTCGCCTTCGAGGTTGCCCTCCGTGTCCAGGTACACCTGGCGCAGCGCCTCCAGGACCTGCGGGTCCGGCTTCTCCCACATGCCGCGGGACTCGGCCTCCAGCAGCCGCTCCGCGATCCCGTGCAGGGCCCAGGGGTTGGCCTCCTCCAGGAAGGCGCGGTTCTGCGGGTCCAGGACGTACGTCTCGGTCAGCTTGTCGTACATCCAGTCGGCCACCACCCCGGTGGTGGCGTCGTAGCCGAAGAGGTAGTCGACGGTCGCCGCCAGCTCGAAGGCCCCCTTGTAACCGTGGCGGCGCATCGCCTCGATCCACTTCGGGTTCACGACGCGGGCGCGGAAGACCCGGGAGGTCTCCTCGACCAGCGTGCGCGTCTTGACCGTCTCGGGCCGGGTCGAGTCCCCGATGTACGCCTCGGGGGCCGTGCCGCGCAGGGCGCGGACGGTGGCCACCATGCCGCCGTGGTACTGGAAGTAGTCGTCGGAGTCGGCGATGTCGTGCTCACGGGTGTCGGTGTTCTTCGCCGCGACCGTGATCCGCTTGTAGGCGGTCTCCATCTCCTCGCGCGCCGCGCGCCCCTCCAGGCCCCGGCCGTACGCGTACCCGCCCCACACCGTGTAGACCTCCGCGAGGTCGGCGTCGGTGCGCCAGTCGCGGGAGTCGATCAGCTGCAGGATGCCCGCGCCGTACGTGCCCGGGCGCGAGCCGAAGATGCGGGTGGTGGCCCGCCGCTCGTCCCCGTGCACGGCCAGGTCCGCCTGCGCGTGGGCCCGTACGAAGTTGTCCTCCGCGGGCTCCTCCAGGGAGGCGGCCAGCCGGACCGCGTCGTCCAGCAGGCCGATGACGTGCGGGAACGCGTCGCGGAAGAAGCCCGAGATGCGCAGGGTCACGTCGATGCGCGGCCGGCCGAGCTCGGCGAGCGGGATCGGCTCCAGGCCGGTGACGCGGCGCGAGGCCTCGTCCCAGACCGGGCGGATGCCGAGCAGCGCCATGGCCTCGGCCACGTCGTCGCCCGAGGTGCGCATCGCGCTCGTGCCCCACAGGGACAGGCCGACGGAGGCGGGCCATTCGCCGTTGTCCGTGCGGTAGCGGGTCAGGAGGGAGTCGGCCAGGGCCTGGCCGGTCTCCCACGCGAGGCGGGAGGGGACGGCCTTCGGGTCCACCGAGTAGAAGTTGCGGCCGGTCGGCAGGACGTTGACCAGACCGCGCAGCGGGGAGCCGGAGGGGCCGGCCGGGACGGAGCGGCCGTCCAGGGCGGAGACCACGTGGGCGATCTCGTCGGTGGTGCCGGCCAGGCGCGGGACGACCTCGCGGGCCGCGAAGTCCAGTACCGCCGCCACGTCCGCCGAGTGGCCGGCGGCGACCGGAGCAACCGACTCCGGGGCCCAGTTCGCGTCCTCCATCGCCTGGACCAGCGCGCGGGCCGTCTCCTCCGCCTCGTCGGCGGTGGTGCGGGTGGCCGCGGACTCGTCGAGGCCGAGCGCCTCGCGGAGCCCCGGCAGGGCCGTCGTACCGCCCCAGATCTGGCGGGCGCGCAGGATGGCGAGGACCAGGTTGACGCGGGCCTCGCCGGTCGGGGCTCCGCCCAGGACGTGCAGGCCGTCGCGGATCTGGGCGTCCTTGACCTCGCACAGCCAGCCGTCGACGTGCAGCAGGAAGTCGTCGAAGCCGTCGTCGTCGGGGCGCTCCGCCAGACCCAGGTCGTGGTCGAGCTTCGCGGCCTGGATCAGGGTCCAGATCTGGGCGCGGATGGCCGGCAGCTTCGCCGGGTCCATCGCGGAGATCTGGGCGTACTCGTCGAGGTGCTGCTCCAGGCGCGCGATGTCCCCGTACGACTCCGCGCGGGCCATCGGCGGCACCAGGTGGTCGACCAGGGTGGCGTGCACCCGGCGCTTGGCCTGGGTGCCCTCGCCCGGGTCGTTGACCAGGAACGGGTAGATGAGCGGCAGGTCGCCGAGCGCGGCGTCGGGGGCGCAGGCCGCCGACAGGCCGGCGTTCTTGCCCGGCAGCCACTCCAGGTTGCCGTGCTTGCCCAGGTGGATCATCGCGTCGGCGCCGAAGCCGCCGTCCTCGGCGCGGGCCTGGATCCAGCGGTACGCGGCCAGGTAGTGGTGGCTCGGCGGCAGGTCCGGGTCGTGGTAGATCGCGATCGGGTTCTCGCCGAAGCCGCGCGGCGGCTGGATGAGGATGAGGAGGTTGCCGCGGCGCAGGGCCGCCAGCACGATGTCGCCCTCGGGATTCGCGGAGCGGTCCACGAACATGTTGCCGGGGGCCTCGCCCCAGTGCTCGTTGACGCTGTCCTGCAGCTCGGCCGGGAGCTCGGCGAACCAGCGCTTGTAGTCGGCCGCCGGGATCCGGACCGGGTTGCGGGCGAGCTGCTCCTCGGTGAGCCAGTCCTGGTCGTGGCCGCCGGCCTCGATCAGGGCGCGGATCAGCTCGTCGCCGTCGCCGGACACCAGGCCCGGGACGTCCTCGACGGGGCCGAAGTCGTACCCGCCCGCGATCAGCGTGCGCAGCAGCTCCACGGCGCTGGCCGGGGTGTCCAGGCCGACCGCGTTGCCGATGCGGGAGTGCTTGGTCGGGTACGCGGACAGGACCAGGGCGATCTTCTTGTCGCGGCGCTCGATGTGGCGCAGGCGGGCGTGGCGCACGGCGATCCCGGCCACGCGGGCGGCCCGCTCCGGGTCGGCGACGTAGGCCGGAAGCCCGTCCTCGTCCAGCTCCTTGAAGGAGAACGGGACGGTGATCAGGCGGCCGTCGAACTCCGGGACGGCGACCTGGGTGGCGGCGTCCAGGGGGGACAGGCCCTCGTCGTTCTCCTCCCAGGCGGACCGGGAGCCGGTCAGGCACAGGGCCTGCAGGACCGGCACGCCGAGGGCGGCCAGGGCGCCGGCGTCCCAGGACTCGTCGTCACCGCCGGCCGAGGCGGTGGCCGGCTTGGTGCCGCCGGCGGCCAGGACCGTGGTGACGATCGCGTCGGCGGACGCGAGCTGCTCGATCAGCTCCGGCTCCGGGGAGCGGAGGGAGGAGACGTAGAGGGGGAGCGCCTGGGCGCCGTGGGCCTCGATCGCCTCGGAGAGGGTGTGCACGAAGGCGGTGTTGCCGCTCATCTGGTGCGCGCGGTAGTAGAGCACCGCGATCTTGGGGCCCTCGGTGCGCTGCGGGGTGCGCTCCAGCGGGCCCCACGTGGGGGAGGCGGCCGGGGGCTCGAAGCCGTGGCCGGTCAGCAGCACGGTGTCGGAGAGGAAGCGGGCCAGCTGCTCCAGGTTGGCCGGGCCGCCGTGGGCGAGGTAGCCGTGCGCCTCGGCGGCGATGCCGATCGGGACGGTCGAGGCTTCCATCAGCTGGGCGTCGGGGGCCTGTTCGCCGGTCAGGACGACCACCGGGCGGGTCTGACCGGGCGCCAGGAGCAGGTCGAGGCCCTCCTGCCAGGCACGGAGGCCGCCCAGGAGGCGTACGACGACCAGGTCGACGCCGTCCAGGAGACCGGGGAGGTCGTCCAGGGGAAGGCGGGAGGGGTTGGCGAACCGGTACGGGACGGGAGCGTCCCCCGTGTTCGCCGCGCGGGCGCTGAGCAGATCGGTGTCGGACGTCGACAGCAGCAGGATCATGCGGCGGCAGGCCTTCCTCGGGGTTTCCGCGCCCCGGGCAGTGAGGACGGCGGGAGTTCCTGACTCATCCGGTGCGGCCGGGGCCGCGCGGATTCACAGTGGCGGGACCGCGCCGGATTCGCACCGGGCTTCCTCCCATGTCGCCGTCCTCGGCGATGGCGGGCCTGTTGGCCGCCTGGGGCACATCCTAGACGAGTCATTCCGAATGCTGACGATGTGTTCGGGAACGCAGACAGGGCGTCCAAGATCGTTGTGTGACGAAC
>NZ_JANAVF010000056.1 GCF_024213195.1 Streptomyces sp. TBY4
GCCCACGGGCGCAGGGCGCCACGGCAGTCCGGGCAGCGCAGTAGTCCGGCCCGCAGCGCCTGCCGGGCCGCTGCCGCGTCGACCACCCAGAGCACGGTCACTCACCTGTCGCATCCGGCCAGGCTCGCCGTAGGACGGCCGGGTCGGGAAGTAGGGAACTGGTGTTGCAGCCTGCCCTGGTGATCACCCGTGGGCAAGACCCCGCGGACCGCGCACCGGGCGAAGGACGAAGTCGGCACCGCGACCACCATCCCGACGGCCGCCCCCCAGTGCCGCCAACGGAAGCGCCCCACATGGTCACCGTGCCGCCCGGCACCGTGCACTCCAGGACCTCCGAGCGCATCACCACCGTGAGTGGCAAAACCCGGCCTGCCCGTGGCCATCCAACGTGGCAATCAACAGCCGCGCGCGAACTGATGGGGTTCCTGTCGTACCGGCTGCCTCGCCAGGAGTTCGCCGATCTCCTGGCCTCAGGCTGGAAGGAGATCGGCGCCCGGATGGAGACGGCAGCCCGTGAGCACCGGTACACCGGCGTCGTACCGGCGCTGCGCCCATCGGAAGCCGGCATGCTGATGTGCTGCGCCGCTGGTGCCATCGCCGATCTCGAAGCTGGAGGCCA
>NZ_JANAVF010000057.1 GCF_024213195.1 Streptomyces sp. TBY4
TTGTCGGATGCGCGTCGTCTGGGTCATCGGGTTCTGGGTGTGGTGCGGGGTTCGGCGGTCAATCAGGATGGTGCGTCCAATGGTTTGACGGCTCCGAATGGTCCGGCGCAGCAGCGGGTGATCTCGCAGGCGTTGGCGAACGCGGGGCTGGGTGCCGGGGATGTCGATGTGGTCGAGGCGCATGGGACCGGGACGCGGTTGGGTGATCCGATCGAGGCGGGTGCTCTGCTGGCCACCTATGGTGCGGGCCGTGGGGTGGATGCTCCGTTGTGGCTGGGGTCGCTGAAGTCGAACATGGGGCATGCGCAGGCGGCTGCGGGTGTGGCGGGTGTGATCAAGATGGTGATGGCGATGCGGCACGGGGTCTTGCCCCGGACGCTGCATGCCGAGGTGCCGTCGCCGCATGTGGACTGGTCGGCCGGTGGTGTGCGGCTGTTGACCGAGGAGCGTGTGTGGGAGCGGGGTGAGCGTCCCCGTCGGGCGGGTGTGTCCTCGTTCGGGATCAGTGGCACCAACGCCCACGTCATCATCGAGGAACCCGA
>NZ_JANAVF010000009.1 GCF_024213195.1 Streptomyces sp. TBY4
CAACCACAAGACCCGCCAGCCCGTCACACGATCACTGGTCGCCTACGACCACTGATCATTCGGAATGACTCATCTAGGCCGTCTCTTCCGGATCTTGCCCGGCCCGCGCCGCCCGCCGCCGCCCTCCGACGCCCCGGCGGGCGGTGGCGAAAAGCCCGGTAACCTGGAGGAGGGGCGCTATTGGCGCGCCCGGACACGTACGCGCAACCAGGAAGGTGCCCGCACCGTGGAAACCGCAGCTCCGACCGCCGTGATCGTCGCCATCGACGGTCCCTCCGGCACGGGCAAGTCCAGCACTTCCAAGGCCGTGGCCGCCAAGCTCGGGCTGCGCTACCTGGACACCGGTGCCCAGTACCGGGCCATCACCTGGTGGATGATCACCAACGGCATCGACACCGCGGACCCGCAGGCCATCGCCCTCGCCGCGGGCAAGCCCGTCATCGTGTCCGGCACCGATCCCGCCGCCCCCACCATCACCGTCGACGGCCTGGACGCCTCCGGCCCGATCCGGACCCAGGAGGTCACCTCCAAGGTCAGCGCCGTCAGCGCCGTCCCCGAGGTGCGCACCCTGATCACCGAGCTCCAGCGCTCCATCGCCGCCGAGGCGGCCGACGAGGCAGACGGCATCGTCGTCGAGGGCCGGGACATCGGCACCACCGTGCTGCCCGATGCCGACCTGAAGATCTTCCTCACCGCCTCCGCCGAGGCCCGCGCGGCCCGCCGCAGCGGCGAGCTGCGCGGCAAGGAGGCCACGGACCTCGCGGCCACCAAGGAGGCGCTGCTCCAGCGCGACGCCGCCGACTCCGGCCGCAAGACCTCCCCGCTGGCCAAGGCGGGCGACGCGGTCGAGGTGGACACCACCGAGCTCACGCTCGACCGGGTGATCGAGTGCGTCGTGACCCTCGTGGAGGAGAAGCGGGCGGGGCGCTCGTGAGCGATACGCCCTCCCTCAAGGGTGCGGCGGTCGGCCGGCGGATCGGCATCGGGCTCATGTACGGCCTCTGGAAGCCGCGCGTGCTGGGGGCCTGGAAGGTCCCCGCCACCGGCCCCGTGATCCTGGCCGTGAACCACTCGCACATCATCGACGGACCCATGCTCATGGGCACCGCACCCCGGCCGCTGCACTTCCTGATCAAGAAGGAGGCGTACGTCGGTCCGCTCGGCCCCTTCCTCGAAGGGATCGGCCAGGTCAAGGTGGACCGCTCCGGCACCGACCGGACCGCCGTCAGCCGTGCGCTGGGCGTACTGGAGAACGGCGGGGCCCTGGGAATCTTCCCCGAGGGCACCCGGGGCGAGGGCGATTTCGCCTCGCTGCGCGCGGGCCTCGCGTACTTCGCGGTCCGGGCCGGCGCGCCCATCGTGCCGGTCGCCGTCTTCGCGAGCACCGAGCGGCGCAGCCGCCTCGTCAAGGCGCTGCCGCCGCTGAAGAGCAGGGTCGACATCGTCTTCGGCGATGCCTTCGACGCCGGGGACGGCAGTGGCCGCCGTACCCGTACCGCGCTGGACCAGGCCACCGTACGCATCCAGGACCGGCTGACCGCCCACCTGGCCGACGCCAAGCGCCTGACCGGGCGCTGAGCGAGACTTGACCTAGTAGTGGGACCGCGCTGCGCGGGCCCCACCGATCACCACGAACGACGAGGAACGGACTTCATGAACGACCAGCACGACCACGGAGCACTTGGCGATGCCGAGTACGCGGAGTTCATGGAGCTCGCCGCGGAAGAGGGCTTCGACATCGAGGACGTCGAAGGCGCGCTAGAGGAAGCCGGTCACGGCCCGCTGCCCGTCCTCGCCGTCGTCGGCCGCCCGAACGTCGGCAAGTCGACCCTGGTGAACCGGATCATCGGCCGCCGCGAGGCGGTCGTCGAGGACAAGCCCGGCGTCACCCGCGACCGCGTCACCTACGAGGCCGAGTGGGCCGGCCGCCGGTTCAAGGTCGTCGACACCGGCGGCTGGGAGCAGGACGTCCTCGGCATCGACGCCTCCGTCGCCGCCCAGGCCGAGTACGCCATCGAGGCCTGCGACGCGGTCGTCTTCGTGGTGGACGCCAAGGTCGGCGCCACCGACACCGACGAGGCCGTCGTCCGCCTGCTGCGCAAGGCCGGCAAGCCCGTCGTCCTGTGCGCCAACAAGGTCGACGGCCAGAGCGGCGAGTCCGACGCGGCCTCCCTGTGGTCCCTGGGCCTCGGCTACCCGCACCCGGTCTCCTCCCTGCACGGCCGTGGCACCGGTGACATGCTCGACGCCGTCCTGGAGGCCCTGCCCGAGGCCCCCGAGCAGCGCTTCGGCACCGCCGTCGGCGGTCCGCGCCGGATCGCGCTCATCGGCCGCCCGAACGTCGGCAAGTCCTCCCTCCTGAACAAGGTCGCCAAGGAGGACCGCGTCGTCGTCAACGAGCTGGCCGGCACCACCCGCGACCCGGTCGACGAGCTGATCCAGCTCGGCGGGGTGACCTGGAAGTTCATCGACACCGCGGGCATCCGCAAGAAGGTCCACCTCCAGCAGGGCGCGGACTACTACGCCTCCCTGCGCACGGCCGCCGCCGTGGAAAAGGCCGAGGTCGCGGTCATCCTGATCGACACGATGGAGAACATCTCCGTCCAGGACCAGCGCATCATCACCATGGCCGTCGAGGCGGGCCGCGCGATCGTGATCGCGTACAACAAGTGGGACCAGCTCGACGAGGAGCGCCGCTACTACCTCGAGCGCGAGATCGAGACCGAGATGCAGCAGGTCGCCTGGGCGCCCCGGGTGAACGTCTCGGCGCTCACCGGCCGCCACATGGAGAAGCTGGTCCCGGCGATCGAGACCGCGCTCGCGGGCTGGGAGACGCGCGTCCCGACCGGCCGTCTGAACGCCTTCCTCGGCGAGGTCGTCGCCGCCCACCCGCACCCGATCCGTGGCGGCAAGCAGCCGCGCATCCTGTTCGGTACGCAGGCGGGCAGCAAGCCGCCGCGGTTCGTCCTCTTCGCCTCGGGCTTCCTGGAGCACGGCTACCGCCGCTTCATCGAGCGCCGCCTGCGCGAGGAGTTCGGCTTCGAGGGGACCCCGATCCACATCTCGGTCCGCGTCCGCGAGAAGCGCGGTGCGCAGCACAAGAAGAAGTAGCGGGAAGAAGAAGCAGCGGGAAGCCGCCGGGCTAGTAGCCCCGGCGCGGAGCGGGCGGCAGGGCCGCCGGGATGTGCTGCATCCCGGTCTGGTGCTGCCGCCCGCCGGCGTATCCGGCCCCTGCGTACGAGTACTGCGGCTGCGGGGCGGGGGAGGGCTGCCAGGCGTCCGCCTGCTGCCCGGCGTGCTGTCCCGCCGACTGCCATGAGGAACCGTTCCAGCCGCTCCCGTAGGAGCTCGGGGAGCCCGCGGCGGAGGTGCTGCCGTACGTGCCCGCGCCCCCGCCGTACGCGCCGCCTCCGTACGCGCCGCTGTACGAGCCCCCGTACGAGAACGCCGTGAAGCCGAGGTCCTCCTCGCCCGTCCGGTCGCCGGGCAGGGCCCGGAAGGCGCGCAGGTACTCCGAGTACAGCGTGTCGTAGATGGGGGTGTGCGAGGCGGTCGGAGAGCTCCCCAGCTCCCGTGCGGGGCGCATCGGGGGGACGCTGCTCGGATAGGACGGGGCGCGGGAGACATCGTAGGAATGCACGTATCAGCCAACGAAACCGGCGGCCCACGGATGCGGGGTCGCGGGGCGGAAAACGCAGATCGCCGGGGGTGCGCGGGACGGACCGCGCACCCCCGGCGCACGCCGCCCGGCCCCCTGGGCGGGGGTCGGACGGCCGATTCGGGGACGGAAGACAGAGCGGGGGCGGGAGCCGGGGAAGGCCCCGGCGGGCCGGTGCCTCAGGCGCCCGGGGTACCCGCCAGCGGCATCGAGGCGGCGACCAGTTTGCCGTTGCGGGCGGCCTTGTCCAGGGCGTCGCGCAGCAGGTCCTCGCGGGGCTGCTGGCCGATGGTGCCGACGGGGGCGGCGTACACCAGGACGCGCTGCGTCTTGTTGACGGCGGCCCGCCAGCCGTCGGTCACCGACAGCGGCCGGTGCGCCTGCCACCAGGCGATCTGACCGGGCTGGAGCACCGAGTGCAGCTGGCCGGCGGCGAGCAGGATCGACCAGCCGCTCAGGGCCTGCGGGACCTCTTCGGTCTCGGTCATGGGGATGAAGCCCTGCTCGATGAGGAGCGGGAGGAAGTCGTCGCCGGGACCGGTGGTGCCCGGGCGCGCGATGGGCGCGGTCGGCTCCACCACGAGGGCAGGGTGCAGCTCGCCGTTGATCAGGATCAGGCCGCTGGTGATGCCGAGGACGGCCTGGCCGCCCGGCACGGACTGCGGTACCTCGCCGGCGGGGGAGGCCGCCGGGGCGGGGCTGTCGCCCGTGATGGAGCGGACGGCGCCCTGGAGGTCCGCCTCGGGCACGGAGACGACCTGGGAGGGGATGCAGCCGGCGTGCGCGAAGGCCAGGACGGCCGTCTCGTCGCCGACGAACAGCACGGTGCTGGTCTGCTCGCGCTCGGAGTCGCCGGGGGTGCGGCAGGAGGTGCAGTCGTAACTGCCCGGGGATCCGTCACCTGCGAGCAGCCGCTCGGCCTCCTCGTCGCCGATCTCGGCACGTACCTCATCACTGACTTCGAGCATGCGCGGCACGGGGTGGCTCCTCGGACTAGGCGTGCGGGGCCGGGGGGTTCCGGCTCGCCGGGATCAACGGGGGAGTGGCGGCCGGGGTCACGCCGTTTGAGGGAACGGAATCGAACCGGACCCCCGAAGGAGTGAACGGTCTGACCGGGCCGTTGTTTTCGTGCCAACTCTTTTTTGGTTGTGCGCAGTTGCTGGCCGGTGCTGGTCGTTTGGGGTGTGGGCCGAGCGGGTGGGGGCGCGCGGGGCGCGGTGTGGCGGGCGCGGGGGGTGGTACGGGGCTGCGTAGCGTGACGCGATGCGCAACTTCGGGGTTCCGGGCGGGATCGGGGCGGCGGCCCTGGTGGCGCTGCTGCTCGTCGGGTCCGCTTCGGCGGCGGTCGCGGCACCGCCCCCGCCCAGGCCCGGGGCGCCCGGCCGGGCGGTGGACTGCGGGCCCGGCGGCCAGTGGCCCTGGGACTGCGTGGCCGACTGCGAGAGCGGGGGCCGCTGGGCGGTGAACACGGGCAACGGCTTCTACGGCGGACTGCAGTTCTGGCAGCCGACCTGGGAGGAGCACGGGGGGCTGGCCTTCGCGCCGAGGGCGGACCTCGCCACCCGGGAGCAGCAGATCCGGGTGGGGGAGGAACTGCTGGGCAGCCAGGGCTGGGAGGCGTGGCCCGTGTGCGCGAAGCGGTACGGGCTGGCGGGGCGGATGCACGTGGTGCGGGGCGGGGACACGCTGGTCGCGATCGCGCGGAAGCGTGGGGTGCCGGGTGGGTGGCAGGCGCTCTACGCGGCGAACCGGGGGGTGATCGGGGATCGGCCGGGGGTGTTGCGGATCGGGATGCTGTTGGCGCTGCCGGCTGTGCGGTCGGATTCGGCTCCTGCTCCGCAGGTGTCACCGGCGCCGGTGCCCGCTGCGGTTGCGGCCCCGCCTGCGCCAGGTGTGCTGCCTTCGGGGGCGTAGGTGGTGGGTGGGTGCGGGTGGGTCGGCCCTGCGGGGCGGGGTCCCCTACCCGCCCTTCGCCCGTTCCCCGGGCTGCGCCCGGACCCCCCTGGGGCTCCGCCCCGGACCCCGCGCCTCAAACGCCGGCGAGGCTGAAATTTTCCGGCGCAGCCGGAAAATCCAGCCCGTCCGGCGTTTGGTAGGGGGCTCCGTGCGGAGGGTCAGGCTGGGTGGCCGAGCACCGGGTCGTGGTCGGGGGAGGGCTGGGCCGGGATGCGGGCGCCCGTGGGCGCGGTCGGGGACGAGGGCTCGTGGCCCGGCTGGGCGGGGAGGCGAACCGGGTGTGCCTCGGGGTCCGCGCATTCCATCGTGCGGGGGAGTTTCAGGGCCATCGCCGCGCCCGCCAGGAGCAGGGCCGCGCTGACGACCAGCGTCACGTGCAGCCCGTGGACGAAGGAGTGGCGGGCGGCCGAGAAGAGGGACTCGCCCGCCGGTCCGCCGAGTCGCGTCGCGATCTGGTAGGCCTCGCCCAGGGAGTGCGAGGCGCCGGCCGAGTCGGCCGCCGAGACTCCGGGGACGGCCGCCAGGCCGGGTGCGTAGGCCGCGTTCATCACGCTGCCCAGCAGGGCGATGCCCATGCCCGCGCCGAGCTGGTAGGAGGTCTCCCCGATCGAGGCGGCGCCGCCGGCCGTCGCGGCCGGGGCCTCGCTCAGCATGGACTCGTAGGCCGCGAACAGGGTGGTCTGCAGGCCGAAGCCGAGGAGGATGAAGCCGACCGTGAGGAGGACCGGGCGGTCCTGCTGGCCCATGAGGGTCAGGAGCAGGACCGCGAAGGCCGTCAGGACGAAGCCCAGGGAGACCATCCGGCGCGGGCCGGTCCGGGCCAGGGTGTACGAGCCGGTCGCGCCCGCCGCCATCGCGGCGAAGGTGAGCGGCAGCAGGCGCAGCCCGGTCTCCAGCGGGCTCAGGTGCAGGACGAGCTGGAGGTACTGGACGGCGATCAGCTCCAGGCCGACCAGCGCCAGCATGGCCAGCACGATGCAGCCCACGGAGGTGGTGAAGGCGGGCCGGGAGAACATCCGCATGTCGATCAGGGGGTGGGGCCGTCGCTTCTGGCGGCGGACGAACAGCACCAGGAGCACCGCTCCGACCAGCAGCGGGACCAGTGCCTGCGGGTCGGCGAACTGACGCTCGGCCCCCAGCCGCTTGATCCCGAGCACCGCGCCGAGCACGCCGCCGGCCGCCATGAGGGCGCCGAGCACGTCCCAGGGTCCGTCGGACGTGCCCCTGGACTCGGGCAGCAGCCAGCGGCCCAGCGGCAGGATCATGATCATGAGCGGGATGTTGATGAGGAAGACCGAGCCCCACCAGAAGTGCTGGACCAGGAAGCCGCCCAGGACTGGTCCGCTCGCCGCGCCGATGGCGGCCACCGCGGTCCAGATGCCGATGGCGAGGGCCCGCTCGCGCCGGTCGGGGAAGACCTGGCGCAGGATCGACAGGGTGGCCGGCATGATCATCGCGCCGCCGACGCCCAGCAGGGCGCGGGCGGCGATCAGGACCTGGGCGTTGTCGGCCAGGGCGGCCACGGCCGAGGCCGCGCCGAAGAGCCCGTAGCCGAGCAGCAGGATGCGGCGGCGGCCCACGCGGTCACCGAGGGTGCCGAAGAGGATGAGGAGGGCGGCGCAGACCAGCGGGTAGGCGTCGACGATCCAGAGGAGTTCCATCGGACCCGGGCGCAGGTCCTCGGTGACGGAGGGGACGGCGACGTGCAGGATCGTCGCGTCGAGCGCGACGAGCACCAGGCTCACGCAGAGGACCGCCAGGACGGCCCAGCGGTTGGCCCCGCCGGAGGCCGCGCCGAGTCGCCGCAGTCGCTGCCAGGGGGAAGGGGTCCTGTCGCCGGTCACGTTCGTCCCCGACATGCATGTACCTCCCAGGTGATCCCTCGCACTCGGCGGACCAGCGTGTTCTCGGGGCCACGGGTGGGGAGGTGGCGTCCTACGGGGTCCGGCGTCGACACGCGAGTGAAGAGTCAGCGTACGCGAGTTCGGCTGTCCGACACGTGGTCAAGCTCTCATCCCGCCGCGGCTGCGCTGTGGTGTGCGCCACTCGTCCCACCTCGGACCTCCCTGTCCGGGCCCGACCGCCCCGGACCTCGATAATCATGCCCGTGAAGGATCTTGGATTTCGCCGGGCCGCGCCCGCTCTGGCCGTGTTCGTGGCGGTGCGGCTGCTCGGCCTGACCGTGCTCGCGGTGTGGGGGGCGGTGGCCGGAAGCAGTCCCCACACCCTGCTCTCGGCCCGCTGGGACTCGCTCTGGTACGCCCGCATCGCCGCCGAGGGGTACGGGTACGAGGTGGCGCTCCCGAACGGCGACGTCCACTCCAACCTGGCCTTCTTCCCGCTGCTGCCCTGGCTGGAGCGGCTGGTCTCGGCCGTCACCGGGCTCGGGTACGGCTCCGCGGGCCTGGTGGTGTCGGCGCTCGCCGGGCTCGCCGCGGCCTGGGGGATCTTCGCGGTCGCCGAGTCCGTCCACGGCCGCCGGGCCGGGGTGTTCGCCGTCGCGGTCTGGGCCGCGCTGCCCGTCGGGATCGTGCAGTCGATGGCGTACAGCGAGTCCCTGTTCACCGCGCTGGCCGCCTGGAGCCTCTACGGGGTCCTGCGCGGGCACTGGCTCACCGCCGGCCTGCTCGCGGCCGGGGCGGGGCTGACCCGCCCGGTCGGCGCCGCCGTGGTCGCGGCGGTGTGGGTGGCGGCCGCCCTGGCCCTGCGCGGCGGGGAGCGCTCCTGGCGGCCGGTGGCGGGGGCGCTGCTGGCCCCGCTCGGCGCGGCGGCGTACGTGCTGTGGGTGGGTGCGCGCACCGGCGGCGGCCTCACCGGCTACCTCGACGTGCAGGGCGGCTGGGGCAACGGCTTCGACGGCGGCTGGGCCTTCGCCCGGTTCATCGGGGCGCGGCTGGCCTCGCCCGCCTTCCCCGCCGGGATCGGGCTGATCGCCGGGGTCGCGCTGGTGCTGTGGCTGTACGTGCTCTGTGTGCGCCGGCGCCAGCCGGTGCCCCTGCTGGTGTACGCCGGGATCGTGGTGGCGCTGGCCCTGTGCGCCTCCGGGTACTTCGGCTCCAAGCCCCGGCTGCTGCTGCCCGCCTTCCCGCTGGTGTTCCCGCCGGCGGTGGCGCTGGCCCGGTGGCGCACCGGCCGGGCGGCCGCGGTCCTGGCCGCGGCGGCGGCCGGCTCGGCCGCGTACGGGGCCTTCTGGCTGAACGGCTCGGGGCCTCCGTAGGCCGCGGCGGGACGGGCCCGCGCGGCGGAAGGCGGCCCAAGATCACGGAATGGGACGTTCCGCGCCGATCTTCCGGCAAAACAATTGACCGGGGACGATAAACGCGGTGTAAGTGTGCGGGGAATGGCGGGACGAAGGGACCTTCCCCGCTCCAACCAAAGGACGAATACCGGGAATTAAGTCCCGCATGAGACCAACTCCACATCACATGGTCATCACAAAGCCCGCGATTCGCCCGGGCCGCCCATCGGCGCGCGGTAACGTCGATTGAGTGCGTACCGACCAAATCCTGCCCAGACTGGAGCGGGTGTTCGCCCGGCTGGACCGGGAACCAGAGCGACCGGCTCATCTGCAAACGCCGCGGATGAGCCGGCACCGCGTCGTGCTCCTCGGCGCGACCCTCGGCTTCTACCTCGCCATCGTCGTCGCGGTCCTGGCCACTTCCTGGCTCGTCCGCCTCGACTGGCAGATCATGTTCTTCCGGCCCTACGAGCAGTGGCCGCAGCTCCACGCCTTCCTCGACTACCTCGTCGTCCTGGGCCAGCGCGGCCCCACCGCGGTCATGGTCGCCGCGTGGCTCGGCTGGCGGTCCTGGCGGCAGCACACCCTCCGTCCGCTGATCACCCTCGGCGTGGCGCTGCTGCTGCTCAACATCACCGTGGGCGCCGTCAAGCTCGGCCTGGGCCGGCTCGGTCCGCACTACGCCACGCAGATCGGCTCCGCCGAGCTCTTCGCGGGCGGCGATATATTTCCTTCCGGCCACACCGCCAACGCCGTGGTGACCTGGGGAATCCTGGCCTACCTGGCCTCGACCACGGTCACCCGCCGGGTGCTCTCCCTGGTCTCCGCCGTGGTCTCCCTGAGCGTCGGCGCCACCACCGTCTACCTGGGCACCCACTGGGTCAGCGACGTCCTGCTCGGCTGGCTCGCCGGCCTGCTCGTGCTGCTGGCGCTGCCGTGGTTCGAGCCGCTCATCGCCCGGGCCGAGGCCTACGTCTTCGACCTGCGCGCGCGGCTGCGCAGCCTCGTGGAGGCCGGGCAGGTGCCCGAGGCGCTCACCGGGCTGCTCGTCCCGGTGCTGTCGGCCGGTGGCAAGTGGCGGCTCGAGCGGACCGCGGAGGAGCCGTCCGCAGGGCAGCCGGTGCAGGCCGGAGCGCCCGCGCAGGCTCCCGGTCCGGTGCCGGTCGCTGTGCCGGTTCCGGTTCCGGTTCCGGCGTCGGCTTCCGCCCAGGCCCCGGCCTCCGCTTCCGCTTCGGTGCAGACCGCGGGGCACCAGCCGGCCGTCCGGCCCGCCGTCCACCTCGCCGGCCGCCCGCACCTGATCCGCTCCGAGCGGACCCCGCTCACCCCGGCCGGCAGCCGCCGCCCGGCCCATGCGGAGCGCGCCCCGGCGCGCGGCACGGCGCCCCGCCCGGCCACCGGCGGCTGAGCCGGACGGTACGCACCCCCTCCGCTCGCACGCACACGGCGGGCCCCGGTCGAGGACCGGGGCCCGCCGCGGCGCGTCCGGGCCGGCGCGGGCCCTTCGGGGCCGCGCCGGCAGCGAAAGGCCCGGAACGTCAGCGGCGCGCCGGGACGTTCCTCCAAACCGGGTCACGCTTGGGTCACGGATTGTCGACAGTCTCCCACGGCGGAGTTCGTCTGGACCTTTTATTTCCCGTCCCGCGACACGCCCGGGATGAATTCTGTTTCGAATTCCTCCGGAACTCCCCGGAATTGTGGCCGGGATGTACTCCGATCCCCTCCGCTTCCTTACAAGTCCTTCACTTCTCCGGTCACTTCGCGCGGTTCCAGAGACCTGCCGAGCCGATCTCGCGCGGCCCTGATCCGGTCCTTCAGCTCGACCGGTTCGACGACTTCGAACTCACACCCGATCAGCATGATGTGAATGACCATGACGTCGAGGTTGACCGCCCCCGTGCGCAGGATGCAGCTCTCCTCGTCGAGGGGCTCCAGGGTCCCGTCGGCCGGCCCGAGGATCCGCGCCGCCTCCTCCTGGGGCACCCGCAGCCGGACGACCGCGCGGGCCGCGTACACCCGCTGGGAGATGCCCTGCGAGACGTACGCGGCGAGGTCCTCGGCGGGCGGCGGGCGCGGGGTGAAGCGCGGTCCGTGCGGGGGCCTGGGCTCGATCCGGTCCACCCGGAAGGTCCGCCAGCCCTCCCGTTCCAGATCCCAGGCGACGAGGTACCAGCGGCGCTCGCTGCACACCAGCCGGTGCGGTTCGACGGTCCGGCGGGTGACCGCGCCCCCGTGGTCCCGGTAGCCGAAGCGCAGCCGCTCGGAGTCCCGGCAGACTCCGGCGAGCTCGGTCAGCACCGAGGAGTCGACGGTGGAGGCGCCCGCCCCGCGGAACATGGGCACGGTGAACCGGTTCAGCGCGGACACCCGGGACCGCAGCCGGGCCGGCAGCACCTGCTCCAGCTTCGCGAGCGCCCGTACGGAGGCCTCGCCGATGCCCTCCACGCCGTTCCCGGCGGCGGTCCGCAGCCCCACGGCCACCGCGACGGCCTCGTCGTCGTCGAGCAGCAGCGGCGGCAGCTCGGCCCCGGCCCCCAGCTGGTACCCGCCGCCGGTGCCCGGACTGGCGTTCACGGGGTAGCCGAGATCCCGCAGCCGGTCCACGTCCCGGCGCACGGTCCGCGCCGTCACACCGAGCCGGTCGGCCAGGTCGGCCCCGGTCCATTCCCGGTGGGCCTGCAACAGGGACAACAGGCGCAGCAGTCGCGCGGAAGTATCGAGCATGCCCGCAGTCTCCCCCAGGGGCGGGACCGCGGGAGCGGGGGACGGGACCGGCGGACAGGACCCGGGTCACACCGGCAGCGGGTGGACCGCGGACCGGCGGACCGACAAACTTGCGGCGCTAGGTTTTGTGATCCCGGCCTGCCAGGAGGCGCAGTGTCCTTCGTTCCCACCGACCCGCTCGGGCTCGACGAACTCCTCACGCCCGAGGACCTCGCGATCCGGGACACCGTCCGCGGCTGGGCCGCCGACCGGGTCCTGCCGCACATCGCCGAGTGGTACGAGAACGGCGAGCTGCCCGGGATCCGCGAGATCGCCAAGGAGCTCGGCTCCCTCGGCGCCCTCGGGATGTCCCTCCAGGGGTACGGATGCGCGGGCGCGAGCGCCGTCCAGTACGGGCTCGCCTGCCTGGAACTGGAGGCCGCCGATTCCGGGATCCGCTCGCTGGTCTCCGTCCAGGGCTCGCTCGCGATGTACGCGATCTGGAAGTACGGCTCCGAGGAGCAGAAGCAGCGGTGGCTGCCCGGCATGGCCGCCGGCGAACTCATCGGCTGCTTCGGCCTGACCGAGCCGGACGTCGGCTCCGACCCCGCCGCGATGCGCACCCACGCCAAGCGGGACGGCTCCGACTGGGTGCTGAACGGCCGCAAGATGTGGATCACCAACGGCTCGGTGGCCGCCGTGGCCGTCGTCTGGGCGCAGACCGAGGAGGGGATCCGCGGCTTCGCCGTCCCCACGGACAGCGCCGGCTTCTCCGCCCCGGAGATCAAGCACAAGTGGTCCCTGCGCGCCTCGGTGACCAGCGAGCTGGTCATGGACGACGTACGGCTGCCCGCCGACGCGGTGCTCCCGGGCGTCACCGGACTCAAGGGGCCGCTCGGCTGTCTCAGCCACGCGCGGTACGGGATCGTCTGGGGTTCGATGGGCGCGGCGCGCGCCAGTTTCGAGTCGGCGCTCGGCTACGCGAAGACGCGCGAGCAGTTCGGCAGGCCCATCGGCGGCTTCCAGCTCACCCAGGCCAAGCTCGCGGACATGGCGCTGGAGCTCCACAAGGGGATCCTGCTCGCCCACCACCTGGGGCGCCGGATGGACGCGGGGACCCTGCGCCCGGAGCAGATCAGCTTCGGCAAGCTCAACAACGTCCGCGAGGCCATCGAGATCTGTCGGACCGCGCGGACGATCCTCGGCGCCAACGGGATCTCCCTCGAATACCCCGTCATGCGGCACGCCACCAACCTCGAATCGGTCCTCACCTACGAGGGCACCGTCGAGATGCACCAGCTCGTGCTGGGCAAGGCGCTCACCGGGCTCGACGCCTTCCGCTAGGCCGGGTGGGGCCCGCTGGATGCCGGGAGGGCCGGAAGGAACCGGGGGCGGCCGGTGAGGCCTTGCTCAGCTCTGGTTGAAGAAGTCGCGCGAGCGGCCGCCGGGCTCGCCGCTCACGATCTGGGTGTCGGCCGGGGTCAGCAGGAAGACCCTGGTCGCCACCCGCTCGATGGAACCGCGCAGACCGAAGGTCAGACCGGCCGCGAAGTCGACCACGCGCTTCGCGTCGCCCGGGTCCATCGAGGACAGGTTCACGATGACCGGGACACCGTCACGGAACAGCTCGCCGATGCCGCGGGCGTCGCGGAAGCCGTCCGGGGTGACCGTCGCGATGCGGCGGCCCTGCTCTACGGCGGACTCGGACGCCACCTTGACACGGGGGTCCGTGACCCACTGCTCCCCGGGGCCGACCACCGAACCCCCCTGCGGGGCCTCCGCGTAGTCGTCGTCGTAGTAACGCTCGTCGTCGCTGTCCTCTACGAGACCCAGCCAGGCACTCGCCTTGCGCACCGAACCCATGGACGCCTCCTTTCATCGCGGTCAGTTCTGTCTTGTCTTCCGCGTCCCTATCGTCGTCCATGATGCTGACAACGCGCCAAGTGGATAGTCGCCGCGCAGGGGTTTCGTGACGGTACTGGTGCAGAACATCCGTTGCACGGTCAAGGATCCCGGCGGGTACCGCTGCTGACTGAGTGAAAATACGACCAGTGCGGCCGTACGGGTGATCGACGGGGACGTACGGGTGACGCGCGGTCTCGCTACGATGCCCGTCGCGCACGCGTATGACACTCGGGGGAATCCTTTTGTTCGGCATCGTCAGACCCTGCACTCACCGGCTCGGGGAGCGGTTCAAGGCGGAGTGGATGGCCCATCTCTGCGGGCTGTGCCTGGCACTTAGGGGGGATCACGGCCAGTTCGCCAGGATCGTGACCAACTACGACGGGCTGCTCGTCTCCGTTCTGACGGAGGCTCAGTCGGGACCCGCCCCCGGCTCCCGGCGCACCGCCGGCCCCTGTCCACTGCGCGGGATGCGCACCGCGGCCGTGGCCAACGGCGAGGGGGCGCGGCTCGCCGCCGCCGTTTCGCTCGTCCTGGCCTCCGCGAAGGTGCGCGACCACGTCGCCGACCGGGACGGCCTGTTGGCCCGCGCCCCGATCGCCCTCGCGGCGCGCCGGGTGGCCCGCGGCTGGGACCGGGCGGGTGCCCGGACCGGGGCCTCGCTCGGCTTCGACACGGCCGTGCTCGTCGACGCCGTGGACCGGCAGGCGGGCATCGAGACCCTGGCCGGAGCCGGCACGCCCGTGCTCGTGGTGACCGAGCCGACCGAGACCGCCACGGCCGCCGCCTTCGCCCATACCGCGACCCTCGCCGGGCGGCCAGGCAACGCCCCCGCGCTCGCCGAGGCGGGACGCTACTTCGGGCGGCTCGCGCACCTGCTGGACGCCGTCGAGGACCAGGCGGCGGACGCGGCGGCGGGTGCCTGGAACCCGCTGACCGCCACCGGGACCCCCCGTACCGAGGCGCGCAGGCTCTGCGACGACGCGCTGCGGGGCATCCGGCTGGCCCTGCGGGAGGTGGATTTCGCCGACGCGGGGCTCGCCCACCGGCTGCTCGTGCACGAGCTGCGCACCTCGGTGGACCGCGCCTTCGGCACCTCCGGCTGCGCCCACACGGTGACGGACCCGGCTCCCGGGGGCTCCTTCGGCCCGCCGCCGGTGGACTTCGGCCCGCCTCCGGCGCCCCCGCGCAGGCCGCGCCGGGACCTGCTGCCGGGCTGCGCGGTGGCCATCGGGCTGTTCTGCACCTGCCAGATGTGCTGCACGGAGCACGAGGGGCCGTGGTCCCGGGAGAGGAAGGACCCGTGGTGCGACGCGGGCGACTGCTGTGACGGCTGCGACTGCTGCAGCAACTGTGGCTGCGGTGACTGCTGCTGCTGTCCCTGCGACGGCTGCTGAGGACGTTCCGGCTCCGCTTCGGTTCCGGATCGGCGACCACTTGACGGCGGCTTGGTGACGGCTTGGTTCCGGATGGGTGCGGGCTTGGCCGGGTCCTGCGCGGCACTGATCCGGCAGGGCGATTTTCGGCCGTTCCGGGATCGGGTGTGCACGGGGTGGTCGCATGGCCTGGTCTGCGACAAGGGAGTGTGTCGGCCGGTGAGGTCGGGCGCGAGCGGACAGTGGCCGGAATCAGCTCTTGCCGGGCGTGTCTGATGCCAGAAATTCTTCGATAGCATTTACGGGGTTTGTCAGGGGCACGGCGAACGGTGATCTACCGGCTGTGGTTCCTGCTGCTCGCACGAGCCCGGGCCTTGCACCTGCCCCCGGGCTTCGATTCCCTTCGGGAGGACAATAAGTGACGATCAAGCGCAACTTCCGTTCCCGGCTGTTCGCCGTAGCCACCGGACTGACCGCCGTGGCCACCATCGCGGTTCCCGCGTCGGCGTCCGAGGCCCCGAACGGCGGCAGCGTCAACGCCGAGCGTTTCGCCGCGGTGGAGGCCTCGCTCCTGCGGGCCGACGTCGCCGGCACCTCGTGGGGTCTCGACCCCGCGACGGGGGCCATCGTGGTCACCGCGGACTCCACCGTCTCGGACGCGAACATAGAGAAGATCAAGAAGGAGGCCGGGGCGAACGCCTCGGCGGTGCGCGTCGAGCGGACCCACGGCAAGCTCTCGAAGCTGCTCAGCGGTGGCGCCGGCATCTGGGCCTCGCAGTGGCGCTGCTCCCTCGGCTTCAACGTGCGCCGGGGCACCGCGTACTACGCCCTGACCGCCGGTCACTGCACCGACGGTGCGAGCACCTGGTGGTCGAACTCGAGCCGCAGCACCAAGATCGGCCCGACGCGTGGCAGCAGCTTCCCGACGAACGACTTCGGGATCATCCGCTACGACAACAAGAACCTCTCGCACCCCGGTTCCGTCGGCGGCCAGGACATCAAGACCGCGGTCAACGCCACGGTCGGCATGTCCGTCAAGCGCAAGGGCAACACCACCGGTACCCACGGTGGCAAGGTGACCGGCCTGAACTACACCGTGAACTACGGCAACGGTGAGATCGTCTACGGCATGATCCGGACCAACGTGTGCGCCGAGCCCGGCGACAGCGGCGGCCCGCTCTACTCGGGCACCCGCGCGGTCGGCCTCACCTCCGGCGGCAACGGCAACTGCACCACCGGCGGTACCACGTACTTCCAGCCCGTCAAGGAAGCGCTGACCCGCTACAACGTCAACGTCTACTAAACCCGGGGCCTTCGGGCTTCAGGTAGACCGGACGCGCGCCTCTGGCGCAGCCCCGGGCACCCCTCCCGTTCGCGGGGAGGGTGCCCGGGGCATCCGCGTTTCCGGACCCGTTTCCGACCCCCGTTCCCGGATTCGTTCAGCCCGTACGGCGTACCGTGCGGTTTCCCGCGGGGCCGGCGTGGAAGGGTTGAGCGGCATGAGCGCTGACGCAGCCGACACCGGCGACACGGACGGCACGGACGGCACGGACGACGCGGAAGGTCGAGTTCCGGCCGTTCCGGGGCCCGGGATCCCGGCGCGCCCTGCCCGTCGGGATCGTGGAGGGCGGGCCGAGGCCGAAAGGCGCCCTTGCTAGCGGTATCCGACGCCAGGAGACTCCCGTCAGCGTCTCTCAGGACTTGTCAGGGGCACGTCGAGCGGTACCCCGTCCGCCGCGCCCCCGGCAGCCCTCCACGGGCCCGGCAGCACCCCACCCCCGCCGGGCCTCCGATCCCCACTCGGGAGGACGACAAGTGACGATCAAGAGCATCATCCGTTCCAGGCTCTTCGCCGTGGCCACCGGCATGGCCGCGGTGGCCGCCCTCGCGGCCCCCACGGCCGCGCACGCCGACGGCGGGTTCAGCGCCGACCGGCTCGCCTCCGCCGGCGCCTCGGTCCTGCGCGCGGACGTGGCCGGCACCGCCTGGCACACCGACCCCGCCAGCGGCACCCTCGTGGTCACCGCCGACTCCACCGTCTCAGCGGCCGACATCGCCAGGATCCGCAGCGAGGCCGGAGCGAACGCGGCCGCCCTGCGCATCGAGCGCACCCCCGGCAAGCTGCGGAAGCTGATCTCCGGAGGCGACGCCATCTACGCCTCCGGCTGGCGCTGTTCGGCCGGCTTCAACGTGCGCAGTGGAAGCACGTACTACATCCTGACCGCCGGACACTGCACCGACGGCGCGACCACCTGGTACACCAACTCCGCCCGCACCACCGCCATCGGCCCCACCGTGGGCTCCAGCTTCCCGAACAACGACTACGGGCTCGTCCGCTACGACAACGCCTCCGTGGCCCACCCCGGGACCGTCGGAAGCCAGGACATCACCAGCGCGGTCAACGCCACCAACGGCATGTCCGTCACCCGGCGCGGCTCCACCACCGGCACCCACAGCGGCTCGGTGACCGGGCTCAACGCCACCGTGAACTACGGCGGCGGCGACATCGTCTACGGAATGATCCGGACCAACGTCTGCGCCGAGCCCGGTGACAGCGGCGGCCCGCTCTACTCGGGCACCCGTGCGGTCGGCCTCACCTCCGGCGGCAGCGGCAACTGCTCCTCGGGCGGCACCACGTTCTTCCAGCCCGTCGTCGAGGCGCTCAACGCGTACGGCGTGAGCGTCTACTAGCCCCGTACCCCGGCCACGGGTCTGCCACGGTCCCGTGCGCCCCCGCCGCACCCCTGGACGTCCTCCCGCCTTCTGGGAGGATGTCCAGGGCGTTCGTGTCCACGGGGGGAGCGGGTTTCTGCATGAAGCGAATCGGCGTGACCGGGCACCGGTCGATTCCGGACGAGCTGCTCGGACATGTGGAGGAGGGCCTGCGGGCCGTACTGGGCGGCCACGACGGGCCGCTGGAGGCCCTCTCCAGCCTCGCCGAGGGAGCCGACCAGCTGTTCGCCGCCATCGCGCTGGAATGCGGCGCCGACCTCACCGTGGTCATCCCCAGCGGGGACTACGAGGAGGGCTTCACGCAGACGGGCGCGCTGGACCGGTACCTGGGGCTCAAGCGCCGGGCCTCCCAGGAGGTCAGGATGGACTTCCCCCGCTCCACCGACGAGGCCTACTACGCGGCCGGCACTTACATCGCGGATTCCTGCGACCGCCTCGTCGCCGTCTGGGACGGCCTGCCCGCCCGCGGGCACGGCGGCACCGCGGAGATCGTCGCCTACACCCGCGCGCTCGGGAAGCCCGTCACCGTGATCTGGCGGGAGGGCGTGGCCCGGGACTAGGCCGTCTCTTCCGGATCTTGCCTGGCCCGCGCCGCCCGGCACCGCACCTCGCCGCACTGCCGGGGCACCCGAGTACGTCCAGTACACGGGAGCCCCGGCAGCACGGCGAGGCACGGCACCGGACGACGCGGGCCTGACCGGCAAGATCCGAAAGAGACGGCCTGGCCGGGCCGCGCCCCCGCGGGCCGTCAACTGCTGTGCCGGGCCAGCCAGTCCGTGTGCTGCGGGGACACGTACCGCTCGGTCTCGTAGACCGCGGTCGGCCACTGCGACTCGGTGATCGTCGTCTGCATCACGACCATCATCGCGGACAGGTCCTGCTCGATCAGGGTGTGCGCCTCGATCAGCGGGTGGTGGCGCCGCACCTCGTTCCAGGCGATGCCGGCCGTCGCCGCCGCGCTCAGCAGCCCGGTCAGGGCCGGGCCCGGACCCGAGCCGAACGCCCCGAAGAGGGCGAACAGCAGCGCCAGCAGGGTCAGCAGCACGATCGACCACGACCACAGGGCCGTCGCCCGCCGGGACACCTCCGTCTTGCGCTGGTACCAGTTGCGCTGCTCGATCAGCCGGTCGCGGACGTACGTCTCCCTGCGGACCTGGTAGTCCAGCCCCCGCAGCCGGAACATCGCACCGGTGATCTCCCCCTTCTCCGGCACCAGCCCGGCGGTCCGCGGATCCTCCCAGCCCATCTTCCGCAGCTCGTTCAGCCCCGCCTCCAGCCGCGTGCGGTACGTCTCCTCGACGCGCGGGACATCGCTGCCGAAGGGGGCGCCGTGGACGGCGTACCGCCAGGCCAGCGATTTGATGAACTCCGCGGCGCTGCGGTTGAGCTGCCACTGCGGGCGGGCCCGGCGCCGGGTGGCCCGTACGCCCACGCCCAGCACCCCGGCGTACGCGAGCACGCTGAGGAGCCCGGACAGGTACGCGGAGCCGAGCTTCGGCCCCGCGGGCAGCGCGGCGATCGCGGCGGCCACGACGAGCAGCGTCAGCTGGGCGCGCGTGGCCTGGGTGGACTCCCGCTGCCGGGAGATCGCCGCCTGGTCGGTGTGGTGGAAGAGGGCCGGCAGGTCCTCGTTGCGAAAGGTCATGCTGTCACTCACAGCGAACCCCCCAGTCTGCTGGTTCTGCGTCTATCGGGAGGGGAGGTGCGGGGGCGGCGCCCGGCGGGAGCCGCCCCCGCGGATCACACCGCCAGCGGCTCCAGGTCCCGGTGGACCCGGCGCTCGTCGCGGGCGTACCGGCTCAGCCCGTGGTCCTCGCCGAGCAGCCGGGTCAGCTCGGCCACCGCCTCGGCCCGCACCCGGTTCGCCTCCTCCTTGCGGCCCACCATGTCCAGGCTGATGGCCATGTTGGAGGAGCTCGCCAGGGTCTCCGGATGGTGCACGCCCAGCGCCTCGCGCAGCCGCATCACCGAGAGCCGCTCCAGTTCGAGGGCGCCCTCCGGATCGCCCAGGTCGGCCCGGGCGTTGGCCAGGTTGAGGTTGGCGAAGATGGTGTGCGGGTGGTTGTCGCCCAGCACCTCGCGCATCTGGCGGATGGTCTGGCGCAGCATCGGCTCGGCGGTGTCCGCCGCTCCCGTGCCCCAGTGGAACACCGCGAGGTTGTTGACCGCCGCCAGGGTGTACGGGTGCCGCTCGCCCGGCACCTTCATGTACTCGTCCACCACCTCCTGGGCCAGGTCCCGCGCCCCGCCCGGGTCCCCGGTCGCGAACAGGTCCGAGGCCAGGTTCAGTTCGCAGGCGAGGAGGTCCGGGTTGACCGAGGTGTACTTGGCCCGGTACCGGTTGCGGGTCGCCGTCGTCAGCCTCAGCGCGTCCTCCACGTCACCCGCCCTGCGCAGCGACACCGCGAGGTTCTTGGCCGCCGACAGGGTGCCGGGGAAGGCCCGGCCCAGGGTCCGCTTGTAGGTCTCGTACGTCCGGCTCAGCAGCTGCACCGAGTCGTCGTACCGGCCCACCTCGCGCAGGTCGCGCGCCAGGTTCTGCGCCGAGGACAGGGTGTACGGGTGCTCCGTGCCCAGGACCTCGGTGCGCCGGTCGAAGACCTCCTGGTCGATCTCCCTGGCCCGCGCGTACTGCCCGATCATGCGCAGGTTCAGCGCCAGGTTGTTCGCGGCGGCCAGGGTCCGCGGATGGGCCTCGTGGAAGATCTGCCCGAAGCCCTCGTGCGCCGCGTTGGCCAGCTCCATCGCCTCGCCGTAGCGGCCGAGCGCGCCCAGGTCCATCGCCAGCCCGCTGGTGGTCATGTACGTGTGCGGGTGCGAGGGGCCCAGCGCCGCCTGCTGGCGCTCCAGCGTGCCCTCGTCCAGCTCCATCGCCTCCACGAACCGGCCCTGCGAGCGCAGGATGTTCGAGAGGTGGAAGCGCAGGTACAGGTACTGGAGGTCGTCGCCGCCCAGGGTCTCGCGCCAGGTCTCGCGGAGCTCCTCGCCCAGCGCGTACGCGGCCTTGAAGTCACCGCGCTTCCAGAGGTAGCGGACGCGGTCGATCAGCAGCCGGCGGGTCTCCGGCTCCTTGCAGAACCGGGCCTCCGACGGGGTCAGGTGCGGCCAGATCGTGTTGAACCGCGGCCAGGTCTCCGGGTTGTCTATCGGCTCGTCGTCGTCCGGCCGGGCACCCGCCAGGATCCGGTGCACCGCGTGCCGGGCCTCGAGCTGCTCCTCCTCGGAGAGCTGCGCCCGGATCACGGCCTGCACCAGGCGGTGCACCTGGATGCTGTTGCTGACCTGGTCGACCTTGGCGAGCGCGAAGCGGCCGATCTCCCGGATGACGCGGCCCAGCACCAGCTTCTCCTGGAGGGAGGAGTCGTACGGCTTGAGGGCGTCGATCATCTCCTTGCTGTAGAGCAGGTTCGCCGAGATCGGCTCGGGTGCGAAGAAGGCGCACAGCTGGAGCAGCCGCACGGCCGCGGGGGAGCGGGACTGGAGCCGCTCTATGGAGACGTTCCAGGTGGCGGCCACCGGCTCCGGGTAGCCGGGCGGCTGGTTCAGCGCCAGCACCCGGGCGGCCTGCTGGGCCAGCTGCTCGATGTACGCGGACACCGGGGTCGCGGTCTCCGCGATCCAGGCGCCCGCCTGCTCGACGGCCAGCGGCAGGTCGCCGACGGCGATGGCCACCTGCTCGGCGTCCTCCTTGCTGAGCCCGGGAGCCCGGCGCTGGAGGTGCTCGATGGACTCCTCGCGCAGGAACACGTCCACCGGGAGGGCGTCGCCGTACTGGGACCAGGACTGGTTGCGGGAGGTGACCAGCACGTGCCCCGGGCCGCCCGGCGGGAAGTACCGCTTGAGCGTCTCGGGATCGTCGGCGTTGTCGAAGACCAGCAGCCAGCGCGAGGAGGGAACCCCGCGCCGCAGCAGGTCGATCGCCTCCTGGGAGGCGGCCGACATGTCCTCGCCGGTCTGCGCGCCGAGGCGTACGGCCAGCTCCGCGAGGGCGGCGACCACGTCGTCGGTCTGCTCGGCGGAGATCCACCAGACCAGGTCGTAGTCGGCCATGAAGCGGTGGACGTACTCCAGTGCCACCTGGGTCTTGCCCACGCCGCCGAGCCCGAACAGGGTCTGCGGCTGCGGCAGCACCACGGATATGCCGCCGCCGAGCTGGTCGCGCATCCGCTCCAGGACGATGGAGCGGCCGGTGAAACCGGGGTTGCGGGGCGGCGCGTTCCAGATCTTCGGGACCGTCCCCGGGAAGCGCGGGCCGGGCGTCGAGGTGCTGGCGACGGTGTCGGGCAGCGCCATCGGCCGCTCCACCGCACGCAGCAGCGCGGTCGTGGCGTGCACCTCGTCCAGGCGGAACAGGTCCACCGGGTTGCGGTCGATGTACGGGGTGGACAGGCGGACGTCGCCCACCCTCAGCGGCACCAGCTGGCGCCGCCCCCCGGTCGGGTCCTCGGCGGCGGCCCGCTCCCACACGTCCACGGCGCGGGCGGACTTGAGGTAGGCGCTGGAGAGCAGCACCACGGTCCGCGCGGCGGTGTCGACGCTGATCCCCGTACCGCCCAGGGTGTCGCCGGAGGAGCCGGCCGGGGCCCGCTCGGCGGAGACGTCCCGGGGGACGACCCGGAAGCCGGCCCGGGTGAGCACCGATTCGATCCAGTCGGCCCACATCCGGTTCTCGGCGACGTAGGAGAGGAAGAGGTCGGCGGGCAGGGCGGGGCGGCGCCGGGTGAAGGCGTCGCGGATGCGCAGGCGCACCTCCTCTCCGATGGCCGGCATCGAGGTGACGTCGCCCTCGGTGACGACGGTGGTGAGCCGTTCGAAGGCGGAGAGCAGGGAGTTGGTGAGCCCGGCCTCGTCCCCGAAGGTGGCCAGGGTCTCCTCGTAGGCGTAGTAGGGGCGGTACGGGATCTCCACCGCGCCCCAGTAGGAGGTGAGGTCGTCCCCGATCAGGCCGTTGGGGAAGCGGTCGAACTTGATCCGGGCCAGGGCGCGGCCGGCGTCGGCCTTCTCCTTCTCGCCCTCGTCGATGCGCATCGGGACGGGGTAGATCTTGATGCCGCGGTCGTTGAACCGCTCGTCGATCTGCCGGGCCACGGAGGCGGCGCCGTCGATGGACTGGTCGGACAGGGTGAAGCAGTCGACCAGGACGTCGGGCAGGTGGACCGTGCAGATGTCGGCTATGTCGGAGAGGCCGGTGCGGCTGTCGATCAGGACGTAGTCGTAGTTCCGCTTCATGTCCGCGCGTAAGGCGTCGAAGAAGAGGCCGCCGCCGAGGCGGTCGTAGAAGTTGTCCCAGTCGAAGGTGGAGACGGTCGCCGAGTACTCGCGGTTCTGCCGGCCCGCCGAGACGAAGTCGAGGGTGCCTCCGTCGGGGAACTCCCAGCCGAGGGTCTCGGGGGTGAGCGAGACGGCGTGCGGCTGGATCCGCGCGTAGTCCTTGTGCCAGTCGTCGGCGCGCTGCACCGGACTGGTGGCCGCCCACGCGTACTCGCTGATCAGGTCGATGACACCGGTGGTGGCGCCGAGGGTGGAGGGGTCCAGGAAGGGGTGGAAGAAGCGGTGCAGGCCGGGAGCCTCCAGGTCCCAGTCCACGGCGAGGACCCGCTTGCCGTTGGCGGCGAGGATCCAGGCGGTGTTGGCCAGCGCCATCGTGCGGCCCGTGCCGCCCTTGTACGAGTAGAAGGTGACGATGCGTCCCTCGCGGTGCTCGTCACGGCTCTGGCTGTCACGACTCGATGTCATCCGCGTCCCCCCGGTCGTTGTCGTTGTCGTTGGTCTCGTCATCGGCCCCGCGGTACCCGCGGCCCGTGCTCCCCGCGGTGGGCGGGAAGGGGGCGGGTGGTGGGGCCGGCGGCCCGTTCATCCCCATCGGGCCCAGCAGCCGGGGCCGTTCGGTGCCGGCCGCGGGGCTGCCGGCCGGCGGATAGACCTGGGCGTGTCTCAGGAACTGCTGGGCGGCCGCCTCCACCACCTGCGGCAGGATCTGCCCCAGCGTCTCCATGTTGGCCACGCCGTTGGCGGCGGCCCGGCAGGCGGCCCGGCCCTGGCTCATCTTGACGGGCATGGTGTCCTCGAGGCGGTGGGCCAGCTCGCTCTCCTTCGCGCGGCTCTGGTGGTCGTACCGGTTCCACGGCACGACCACGTTGATCCACGGCCGGGACTCCTGGTCGAAGGCGGCGAGCCGCTGCCTTCGCTGTTCGTCCTCCACCGCCCACCGGTCCACGATGAGGATCTCGGGCCGGGTCGGCGGCTGTTTGGAGTCGAAGTGCCCGGCCTCGTCGTCGAAGGAGCCCACCGTCGTCTGGTAGTTGAGGTTGCGGACCAGGTCCTCGGCCACGTAGGCGATGGGCCGCTGGGAGACCGGGTGGTACGGGTTCCAGTCCAGCGCGCTGTCCCCGTAGTACTCCGGGCTGCGGCCCTCGGGCAGATCGTGCCGGGAGGAGGCGGCCACGGTGACGTGCAGGGTGCGGGCGGTGGTGCCGGGGGTGCTGGCCGGGGAGCCGAAGGCACTGGGCACGAGGCGGTAGTCGAGCGGCCGGATCGGATCGAGCCGGACGGTCTCGGCAACCCGGACGATCCGTTTGGCCAGTTCGTACACGGCGCTCTCGTACTGCTCGGCGTAGCCCCGCAGTTTGATCAGCCCGTAGAGCCCGTCGGTGACGTACCGCTCGCCGAAGGTGTTGTGGTTGAACTGCAACCGCTCGGCGGGAAGCGGTAGTTGTGAGGGCGGCACCGGAACCCATAACGCGGGCACGATGGCCTCGGCCGGCTGGTTGCTGAGCGCCACGTGGTGGATGGTGCGCTGCGCGAAGGCGAACCACTCCTTCCCGCACATCTCACTGGCGAAGTAGCGCGGCGAGAACAGGGGGACGAAGACCCGGCAGGTGGCGAGCGCCGCCCCGAGCCGTTCCGACCAGCCCTCACCGCTGCGTATCTCCCGGTCCATGAAGCCGGCCTCGGCTCCCGCGGGCAGATTCGTCAGCGCCATGACATGGCTGCAGAGATCGCGGAAAAGCCGCTCCACCCACATGTCCGGGTCCGGTCCTCCCGCCCCGAACCTCGGTGTATGCGCATAACTGAGAAAAAAGTACGGCTGCACTGATGCGGGCACACGACCCCCGTCCCGAAGATGCGAGCGAAGAAACATCATTCCGGAGCTGCTCCGCCACATCCCCTCATCGTTCAGTCAATCAGCGTCTGTTTTCGGTCATCCATTCAAGCGCGTGATCGACGGCATGCGGAAGGGCGAAGAGCATGGTCGATGCTCCGCCGATCCGCCCCCGGCGTATCCCGTCCTCCGGGAACGCGCCGCCGATTCCGGCGAAATCGCTGTCATCCAGCGCGATGTCCTCGTACGCGGTCCACCCTTCCCGCTTCGGCCCTCCAGGCTGCCCCCCTGAAGACCCCGGAAGGTTCACCTTCACCACACACTCGTACATGCGCAAGGGGGGCTTCGGAATTCGATACTCCGCGAGATGGAAAGCGGTGCAGACGGAAAATCCCACATTGATCATGAGTACCTCCCATCCCTCCCCGCACATCTTTCCCAAGGGTGATTCCTCGCCCAAATGGCTGGTCAGCGGATGTTCCGCACACAGTTCCCGGGCCCCTTCCCCGACCGCGGCGAAAGAGGTCTGCGGATGCCCGCTGCGCGCCGCTCCCGGGGCGGTGCGCACCGCCTCGGCGAGGACCCCCATGCCGTGGCTCGGGGTGTGCGCCGGGTCGAAGGCGGGCATCCCCGCGCGGAAGGCCCGTACGCCCTCCTCGGAGAGGCCCGCGATCTGCGCCAGGTGCGCCGTGGAGGTCTTGGAGTTCTGCGGGGTGAAGGCCGGCACCGCAAGGGTGCCGACCGGGCCGACGGCGGCGAGGAGGGCGTCCCGCAGCTCCCCGGCGCGCAGGCCGGTGCCGCCGAGCGAGGCGTGCACCAGGAGGCGCGCACCGGGGCGGACGCCGAGGGCGCGGAGGGGGCCGGCGAGACCGTCGGGGGCGGCGCGGCCGTGGTGGCCGTCGGGGGGACCCGTCACGCGTCGACCGCCTTCAGTTCCCAGCGGAGCTGCTCCACGAGCCGCTTGCCGGAGCTCGTCAGCTCCGCGGCCCCCGACAACCGGTCCAGCGCCCGGTTGATCCGGTCCAGCCCGCCGGGCTCCGGGACGGAGGTCGCCCTCCGGTAGGCCTCCACGGCCACCCGCTCGTGGACGTCGGCCAGCAGCCGGGACACCGGGACCGGGCGCTCCCGCCACGGCGAGGGGTGCTGCCACTCCCCGTCCAGCGCGTACAGGTCGGCCACCTCGGTCAGCGCCTGGAGCCCGGCCCGCCGCCGCCCGGTCAGCAGGGCGAGCGCGGTCTCCGCCACCCCCGCCGCGTACGGCACTCCGAGCGCGCCCGGGCCGTGCCGCCCGGCCTCGCCCCAGCCGCCGGCCCGGGGGCCGCCCGCGAGCGGGGTCAGCGTGGTCAGTCCGGTGGCGGCCGCCCGCGCGAACCCGGGCACCGAGGCGTGCAGAAGCTCCCACGCCGCGTCCAGGCGCTCCCGCCACTCCTCGGCCTCCCCGGCGCCGAGCCGCAGCCTGGGCGGGCGGGGGAAGCAGTTGCGGTGCGGATCCAGGTCCTCCAGCGCCACCGGGGCCCGGTCCGGCCCCGGCGACCAGGTGCGTACGGGCTGCCAGCGCGCGTCACCCGCCGCGGGCCCGAAGCGGTGCTCGGGGCGGCCCCCCTCGCGGACGGCGTACCCGCCGTCGGTGGCGTGCAGGGTGGCCCGCCCGTCGGTGCCGGGCTCGCCCAGGCGCAGCAGGCCGAGCGTCGGCAGGTACACCTCGCCGTCCCGGTAGACCACCTCGGCGGGCAGGTCGAGCCCGCCGCGCAGTACGGCGGCGGCGGCCAGCGCGGTCAGCCTGCGGGCCGCCTGCGGGGCGCCGGGGCCCGCCTGCGCGGGGTCCAGGCAGGCCATGACCCAGGTCCGGGTGAAGGGGTGGGCCAGTACGGCGTCCAGCGCGGCCGCGCCCTCCTGCCCGGCCCGCTCCACGTCGCCCAGTACCCGCCAGGCCCGGTCCCAGTCGGAATCACCCGTGCGGCGGTCGTTCAAGAGGGCGAGCAGGTCCCGGGTGAGCTGCTCCTGGGAGGCGGCCAGCGCGGCCGGGTCGGACAGTTCCGGCGCGCTCGCGCGGGCACTCGTACGCCCCTCCACGCCGTCGACGAGCTCCCGCAGGTCGGTGCAGTAGACGGAGGGGTGGTCGAATTCCCGGTCGGATCCGGCCGCTTCCGCTCCGGGCGTTTCCGTGTCCGCGGAGGCCTTGTAGCGGTGCGTGTAGAGCCCGCCGCCGCACGAACGTACGACGGGGCACCGGCGGCACGTGGCGCTGACGCCGGCCAGTCCCAGCTGCCGGGCGCGGACCCCGGGATGGGCCGCGACCAGGTCGAAGGGGTGGTCGAAGACGTTGAACCCGGTGGCGGCGGCCCCTTCGAAGGCGCTCTTCAGGGAGTCGACCTGCTCCAGGTTCCCGTCGGTCTCGACCACGACGAGATCGGTGGGGGCGAGGCCGAGGGACTCGGTGAGGCTGGGGCCGCCGGACAGGGTGGAGAACAGCGAGTCGAAGAGCCGCACGGGTACCGGGCGTCCGAGCTCCTCCCAGTGGTCGAAGACCCGGAGCAGCCAGCGCGCGTAGGTGTCGGGGGCCTCGTCGGGGCGGACCGGGGGCGTCTGCCAGGTGGCGTGCGGGAGGAGGAAGTCCACGCGCGGCGGAGCCAGTTCGACCAGGGCGTCGAGGACGGCGACGGGATCGTTGGCCACGTCGATGGTGCAGAGCAGTCCCTGGTAGAGGTGGCGGTAGGGCTCGGTGCGCAGGAGGTCCACGGCGGCGAGGACCAGGGGGTGGCTGGTGCGTCCGTCGGCGAAGCGCCGGTGACGGTCGTTGGCCGCGCGGTCCCCGTCGAGGGAGACGCTGACGCTGACGCCGAATTCCGTGAAGAGGTCGAGGTAACGGCGGCTGAGCTGCAGGCCATTGGTGTGCATGCGCAGGTCGAGGGCGGCGATGCCGTCGAGGGCGCGGGTGAATTCCTCGCACACGAGCCGGAGGCGGGCGGTGCCCGCGAGAAGCGGTTCCCCTCCGTGAAGGATGACCGTGACGGAGGGGAGTGCGTGTGTCCTTGCGTGTTCGGCGAGCCGCGACGCGGTCTGCGTGATCACCTCGGGGGAGATCACTTTCGGCCGGGCGCGCCAGCTCTGATCTGCGTGTTCGTAGACATAGCAATGATCACAAGCAAGATCGCATCTGCTGTGAACTTTCAGGACGATCTCGCGAAAAGCGATCAGGCCGGTCATTCCACCAGTCTAGAGCGCTGACTTCCGTGTCAGAGCGCAGAGTTGAAGATGGGCGTCTGAACCTTTCGGCCGGATTCCGTCGGGAGGACTCGTCCCAGGGTCGCGGCCGCGCGCGCACCGCGGACATCGATCCGGTCGAGCGGGACGCGGGTGGCCGTGACGGTGCTGGCCGGGTGGGTTGCGGAGGTGTTCATGACGCCGTCCTCGGGGAGGTCATGGGGAATGGGAGAGGTGGACATTGGCGAGAAGCCAATGTCTGGCGCGGACTTTACCTTCCCGATCGGTGATCGGCGTGCCGAACTGCCCAGGCCGTTGTTACAGAGTCATGTCCTGCGCAGGGCCGATCGGGCGTCTCTGGCAAACATGATCGAATTCATTCGGGACCGGCAATCGCCCGTTTGCCTCAAGGCAAGATCCTTTCTATTCGAAGGCCTGCCGCGGCCGTCGGGCGCCACCTCCGGAACGGGGGTGGCGGCGGGCCGGTGCAGCGGCAGGTTCCGGGCCTCTGACCTCGCCGCATGCCCCCTCCGCCCCCTTCGCTCCGCCGGTCCGGAGCGTGTACTTCCTTGGCGGGGAGCGGAGTTGAAGGACGCAGCCCGTCCCCGGGTACGGATCCTCCCGGCCCCGGGCCCCCGGCCCCCGGCCCTACGCCGGCTGCTGCTCGTTGACGGGAGGCGCGGGCACCTCCCTGAGCAGCCACGTCAGTACGTCGGGCAGGGCGCGCAGGGCCGCGAAGTGCGCGGCGGCCGGGTCGATGGTCGTGGTGGCGCCCGGGATGCGGCTGGCCAGCCAGCGGGAGTGGCCCACGGGCGAGAACACGTCGAGCTCGCCGTGCCAGATCAGCACCGGGCAGCGGATGTCCGCCGGGTCGAAGCCCCAGGGGCTGCTGAAGGCGATGGCGTCGTCGATCCAGCCGTAGGCGGAGGTGCGGACCCCCTCGCGGTAGTTGCGCAGCAGCATGGCGCGCAGCCCCGCGTCCGCGACGATCATGCGGTCGCTGTCGGTGAGCTCGCGGCGCAGCTCGTCCAGGAGCCGGCCGGGGTCCTCGGCGATCCCGGCGGCGCGCGGGATCAGCCGGGCGGCGAGTTCCTCGGGGTCCCGGCCTGCGGTGGAGTGCTCCCGGACGTTCGAGGGGGACATGCCCTCGAACCAGTCCAGGTTCTCCGCGTCCCGGGGGGCCAGGGAGACCAGTGCGGCGGTCCGGGTGACCCGGTCGGGGAGCAGGGCGGCGCAGGCCAGCGCGCCGGGGGCGCCGCCGGAGCGGCCGGCGACGGCGAAGTGCTGCAGGCCCAGGGAGTCGGCGATGGCGGCCACCTCGGTGGCCACGTCGGCGACGGTGCGGCCCGGATGGCGGTCGGAGCCCCCGTACCCGGGGCGGTCGTAGGCGATGAGCTGCATGCGGCGCTGGTAGAGAACCATGCCCCGGGGGGCGGGGCCCAGCCGGCTGCCCGGCATGCCGTGGAGCAGGAAAACGGTTTTGCCGTCCGGGTCGCCCCAGCGCTCCACCGTCAGATTCCGTCCGTCCGCGACGCGCACCTGACTGCGCACGCGCTCCCTCCCTCACGGTCGACGCGACTCGTCACGGTGATTGTGCTCGCTGGGGGAGGAGCGCGGTAGGGCGCACTTCGTCCGAAATTCTTGTGAAAGTTTTCACAAGCGCACACGGTCTTAGGTCCCGAGGTATCTGTGCAGGTCAGAGGTGTGGTCGAGAGGGTGTGAACGGGTGTGAACAGCCCTTCGGCCCGGTGGATAAGGGCTTTTTCGGCAGCTCGGCTTCCGCTTTTGGGTGTCGAATTGAGTCATCAGGAAAGCGGTTCAGGTTGAGTCGAAATGAAGGAGTTCCTGCCATGCAGGCGAACGAGATGGTGGATGGACTGGTCCAGGGGGCGCTCGCGGCGCTCGACCAGTTCTCGTCGTTCAACCAGGAGCAGGTCGACCACATCGTCAAGAAGGCCTCGCTGGCCGCGCTGAGCCAGCACGGCGAGCTCGCCCAGCTGGCCGTCGAGGAGACGGGCCGCGGCCTCTTCGAGGACAAGGCCGTCAAGAACCTCTTCGCCTGCGAGCACGTCGTGAACTCGATGCGCGGGCTCAAGACCGCCGGCGTCATCCGCCGCGACGAGCTGAACGGCATCACGGAGATCGCCGAGCCGGTCGGCGTCGTCTGCGCCATGACCCCGGTCACCAACCCGACCTCCACCACGATCTTCAAGGCCCTGATCGCCCTGAAGACCCGCAACCCGATCATCTTCGCCTTCCACCCCTCCGCGCAGAACTGCTCGGCCGAGGCCGCCCGCATCGTCCGCGACGCCGCCGTCGCCGCCGGCGCTCCCGCCAACTGCGTCCAGTGGGTCACCGCCCCCTCCATGGAGGCCACCGGCGCCCTCATGAACCACCCGGGCGTCTCCACCATCCTCGCGACCGGCGGAAACGCCATGGTCAAGGCCGCCTACTCGTGCGGCAAGCCGGCCCTGGGCGTCGGCGCGGGCAACGTCCCGGCGTACGTCCACAAGAGCGCCAAGCTCGGCCGCGCGATCCACGACATCGTGCTCTCCAAGGCCTTCGACAACGGCATGATCTGCGCCTCCGAGCAGGCCGTCATCCTCGACGCCGAGATCTACGAGAAGGGCATCGCCGAGTTCAAGCGACTGGGCGCCCACGTGGTCTCCGCCGCGGAGAAGACCAAGCTGGAGCAGTTCGTCTTCGGCACCACCGCCTACGCGGCCGACGCCTCCGGCGCCAAGCTGAACCCGGCCGTCGTCGGCAAGTCCCCGCAGTGGATCGCCGAGCAGGCCGGCTTCACCGTCCCCGCCGACGCCTCGATCCTCCTCGCGGAGTGCAACGAGGTCGGCGAGAACGAGCCGCTGACCCGCGAGAAGCTGTCCCCGGTGCTGGCCTGCCTGAAGGCCTCCGACACCGAGCACGGCCTCGAACTGGCCGCCGCGATGGTCGAGTTCCACGGACTGGGCCACAGCGCCGCCATCCACGCCGAGGACGAGGAACTCGTCGAGGAGTTCGGCAAGAAGGTCAAGGCGATCCGCGTCATCGCCAACTCGCCCTCCACCTTCGGCGGCATCGGCGACGTCTACAACGCCTTCCTCCCCTCGCTCACCCTGGGCTGCGGCTCGTACGGACACAACTCGGTGTCGAACAACGTCACCGCGGTCAACCTGATCAACGTCAAGCGGATCGGACGGCGCAACACCAACATGCAGTGGTTCAAGGTCCCGCCGAAGATCTACTTCGAGCGCAACTCCATCCGCTACCTCGGTGAGATGGACGGCATCAGCCGGGTCTCGATCGTCACCGACAAGACGATGGTCTCCATCGGCTTCGTGCAGAAGGTCGTCGACATCCTGCAGGCCCGCGAGGGTGCCGTGTCGATCCAGATCATCGACAACGTCGAGCCCAACCCGGAGCTCTCCACCGTCCAGGCCGGCGCCGCGATGATGCGCGACTTCAAGCCCGACACGATCATCGGCCTCGGCGGCGGCTCCCCGATGGACGCCGCGAAGATCATGTGGCTGATGTACGAGCGCCCGGAGGTGGAGTTCGCCGACACGAAGGAGAAGTTCTTCGACGTCCGCAAGCGCGCCTACAAGTTCCCCTCGCTCGGCGAGAAGGCCAAGATGGTCGCCATCCCGACCACCTCGGGCACCGGCTCCGAGGTCACCCCCTTCGCCGTCATCTCCGACCCGGCCGCGGCCCAGAAGTACCCGCTCGCCGACTACGCGCTGACCCCGAACGTCGCCATCGTCGACCCGATGCTGCCGATGGGCCTCCCGCCCAAGGTGACCGCCGACTCCGGCTTCGACGCCCTGACGCACGCCACCGAGGCCTACGTCTCCGCGTACTCGAACGACTACACCGACGGCCTCTGCCTCCAGGCCATCAAGCTCATCTTCGAAAACCTGCAGCGCTGCGTGGTCGACGGTCCGAACGACCCCGAGGCCCGCGAGAAGATGCACAACGCCTCCACGGTGGCGGGCATGGCCTTCGCCAACGCCTTCCTGGGCATGGTCCACGCCATGGCGCACACCCTGGGCAACACCTTCCACGTCGCCCACGGCCGCACCAACGCGCTGCTCCTTCCCCACGTGATCCGCCACAACGGCACGGTCACCCACAAGGCCACCCCGTGGCCGAAGGCCGAGGTCTACCGGGCGCCGGAGCGCTTCCAGGAGATCGCGAAGATGCTGGGCCTGCCGGCCGCCACGGCCGCCGAGGGCGTCGAGTCCTACGCCAAGGCCGTCGAGGAGCTCCGCAGCAAGTGCGGGATCACCTCCTCCTTCGCCGAGGAGGGCGTGGACGAGCAGGCCTTCATCGAGGCCCTGCCGACCCAGGCCATGAACGCCTACGCCGACCAGTGCGCCCCCGCCAACCCGCGGATGCCGATGATCGACGACCTGAAGCAGCTGATGCGCCAGGCGTACTACGGCAACGCCGAGGGCGCCCCGGCCAAGAAGGCCGCCGCCAAGAAGAAGTAACTGCCCAGGGGAAGTGATCCTCCTCCCCACCGAGAACCTCCGCTAAGGAGCGGAAGAGCCCGCCCGGGACGCTAAGGCCCGGGCGGGCTTTCCACATGTCCACGGCAGCGTCAGCGGGGCGGCCGCAGGGCGAACTCGTTGCCGTCGGGGTCGAGCATCAGCACCCTGGCGCCGCCGCCCTCGCCGGTGTCGGCGCGCTTCGCGCCGAGCGAGACCAGGCGCTCGATCTCTGCCTTCCCGTCCGCGCCGGCGGGGAGCGCCAGCTCGAAGTACAGCCTGTTCGTGCCCGTCTGCGGCGCGACCGGAGGCCCACCCCACGTGATCTTCGTACCGCCGTTCGGTGACTGGATCGCGGTCTCCTGGTCCTGGTCCCAGACCAGCGGCCACCGCAGCGCCTCGCTCCAGAAGTACCCGACCTCCCGCGTGCCGTCGCAGGCCAGCGCTCCGATGGCACCGGTGTCGGCGAGGAACGCGTTGCCCGCCTCGATGACGCAGAACTCGTTGCCGTCGGGATCGGCGAGCACCACGTGCCCGTCTTCCGGGAGCTGGCCCACGTCGATGTGGTGCGCGCCGAGGCCCAGCGCCCGGGCCACCGTCTGCCGCTGATCCTCCGGGGAGGCGCTGGTCAGGTCGAAGTGCGCCCTGTTCTGGACGGTCTTCGGGTCATGGCCCGGCAGGAAGCGGATGCGGAATCCGGCGGCATCGGGGGGCAGGATCGCGGCGGCGTCGCCGGGAGCGTCGGCGAGCTCCCAGCCGAGGACCCCGGACCAGAACCGTGCGAGGTCCGACGGGTGGGTCGCGTTGAAGCAGATCGCGAACAGTTGGCTGGTCATATCCGCTGCGTCTCCGATCCGCGCACGGTCACTGCCGTGCCTCGCACTCCTGGCGGGCGCAGCCTAAGAGGGCCGTGCGGCCCCCCGCATCCGGTTTTCCGCTCACAGGTGCGGGATCAGCAGGGCCGCCGCGGAGCGGGCGCGCTCCAGGGAGGTGGCCCGGTCCGCGCCGCGCTCGCCCAGCACCACCCGGGTGCTCAGGCCGTCCAGCAGGGCGAGCAGCTCCGAGGCCCGGGCGGGGACCTCCAGGCCGGCGGCGAAGCGGCCCTGCTCCACCCCCTTGGCGAGGAGCGCCTCCAGGTCCCGCTGCCAGCCGTCGTCGATCTCCTGCTGGGCGGCGCGCAACGGTTCGTTCGAGGGGATGCGGGCCCACAGCTCGATCCAGAGCGTCCAGCGCGGATCGCGGAGGCCGCGCGGCAGGTAGAGCTCCAGGAAGAGCGCGAGCTTGCGGTGGGCGGTGAGCCGGCGGCCCAGCAACGCGGTGCGCTCTTCGGCCAGTTGCTGCTCGCTCCAGCGCAGGGCGGCCAGCAGCAGCCGGTCCTTGGTGCCGAAGTAGTACAGGATGTGGCCGCCGCTGGTGCCGAGCCGGTCGGCGAGCGCGGACATGGTGAGCGTCGCCAGCCCGTCCTCGGCGATCGCCGTCATGGCCTCTTCGAGCATCCGCTCCTGGGCGATCCGCCCGTCGCGCCGCCGTGCGGCTCCTGCTGTCACCTGTGCCGCCTTCCCGATCTTCGTGGGCCGACCCTATCCCGGACAGGGTCTTGACGGGGTCCTGGTCGGGAGCGCATCTTGAATGTCATTCAAGAACTTAGAACGCCGTTCAAGGTCGGCTTCGCGGTTCGGTCCACCGCTTCCCGCCGAAGGTCAGGGGCAGACGCATGGCACACCAGGAGACGACGGCCGCCGTCGACGAGGTCTTCAGGGACGAGGTCTTCAGGGTCGAGACCCACGGCATCGACCCCATCCCCGACGCCGAGCGCCACGGCGGGGCCAAGGACCTCTTCTGGCTCTGGTTCGGTTCGAACCTGACCTTCACCTACGTGATCAACGGAGCCCTCGCCGTCGCCTTCGGCCTCAGCTTCTGGCAGGCCACCGCCGTGGTCGTGATCAGCGGGCTGTCCTTCTTCGCGATCAGCGCCGCCGGCCTCAGCGGCATCCGCACCGGCACCGCCACCCTGGTCATCTCCCGGGCCGCCTTCGGCGTACGGGGCAACTGGCCGGCCGGCGTCCTCAACTGGGTGGTGAGCATCGGCTACACCATCGTCAACACCGTCGTCGGCACCCTGGCCCTGGAGGTCTTCTTCGCCGAGGTCGGCCTCGGTGAAGGCACCCTGATCCGGGCCCTCGCGCTCGGCCTCACCCTCGCGCTCACCTTCGCCGTCGCGATGTGGGGCCATGCCACCGTGCAGTTCGCCGAGCGCTGGATGGCCTACGTCCTGGCCGTCGGCTTCGGCGCCCTGCTCGTCTTCGTCCTGCCCGGCGCCGAGACCACCGCCCCGGCCGACGCCCTGGCCCCGGGCCTGTCCGGCTGGAGCCTGGCCTTCGTCGTGATGCTCGCCGGGCCCTTCTCGTACCTGCCGATGCCCGCCGACTACACCCGGTACCTGCCCCGCACCACCTCGCTGAAGTCGATCACCTGGATGGGCGCCCTCGGCGGGTTCCTCTCCTCCGTCGCCCTCGGGATCGCAGGTGTGGCCGCCGCCACCCAGACCGACATGACCGACGCCGTCGCCGGAGCCGAGAGCCTGCTCCCCGGCTGGTTCCAGCCGCTCTTCCTGGCCCTGGTCCTCGGCGGCTCCGTCACCAACTCGATCATCACCCTCTACTCCTCCAGCCTGAACCTCCAGGTCCTCGGCATCCCGTGGAGCCGGGCCCGCGCCATCGTGGTCAGCGCCGCCGTGACCGCCGCCGGATCGCTCGCCGCGCTTTTCCTCACCGACTTCACCACCTCCCTGCTGTCCTTCCTCTCGCTCCTGATCATCGTGTTCGCCCCCTGGGGCGGCGTCTTCCTCGCCGACATGCTGCTGCGCCGCTGCCGCTACGACTCCGAGGCGCTGCACGCCGGGAGCGCGGGCGCCTACTGGTACCGCTCCGGCTACCACCCCGCCGGCATGGCCGCCCTGCTCGCCGGCATGGCCTTCGCCGCCCTGACCTGCGACTCCGAGCTCTGGACCGGGCCGCTCGTGGCCCCGCTCGGCGGCGCCGACCTCACCCTGCTCGGCTCGGTGGTCTCCGGGCTCACCTACTGGGCCCTGGCCCGCCGGGTGCCCGCGTACGCCCCGGCCGCCTGAGGGCTCCCTCCGGGCCCGGGGGCTCCCTCCGGGCCCGGGGGCTCCCTCCGGGCCCGGGGGCTCCCTCCGGGCCCGAGGGCTTCCTCCGGGCCCCGCCGCCGCCCACCTCCCCGTACCGCCTCTGCACAGGAGCACCGCCCCATGTCGTACCCCGCACCCGCCCCCGCCGATCTGCTCCTCACCGGGGCCCGCATCCACACCGTCGACCCCGAGCTCCCCGAGGCCGAAGCCCTCGCCGTGCGGGGCGGCCGGATCGTCTGGGTGGGACCGGACGCGGAGGCCGCCGACTGGGCGGGCCCGGACACCGAGCGGATCGACGCGGGCGGACGGCTCGTGCTGCCGGGGTTCATCGACGCCCACAACCACGTCCGGCTCGGCTCCGACGACGCCTGCGTGCAGCTCGCCGGCGTGCGGACGCTCGAAGGGATCCTCGACCGGATCGGCGCGTGGCGCGAGGCCAACCCCGGCGCCGAGTGGATCGAGGCCGAGGCCTTCGACTACTCCGCGATCCCCGGCGGCCGCATGCCCACCGCCGCCGACCTGGACCCGGTCACCGGCGACACCCCCGCGATCGTGCTCTCGTACGACGTCCACACGGCCTGGCTGAACACGGCGGCCATGCACCGGCTCGGGGTCGCGAAGGACCGTACCGACCTGCCCTTCGGCACGGCCGCCGTGGACCCGGAGACCGGTGAACCCACCGGATTCGTCAAGGACTTCGCCATCAAGGGGCTCTCCCGCGACGGCCACCGCGCCCTGCGCGACCTGGGCGTGCCCTGGGCCTCCCCGGACCGCCAGTACGGGCGCCTCGCCAAGAGCCTCGACGACGCGATCGGCTTCGGGATCACCACCGTCGTCGAGCCGCAGAACTCCCTCGACGACCTGGAGCTGTACGACCGGGCGCGCGCCGAGGGCCGGCTGCGCTCGCGGATCGTCGCCGCGCTGTTCCACCCGCGCGGGACCACCGAGGAGGACCTCGACCTCTTCGAGGCGGCGGCCAAGGTGCACGGCGGGGACCGCTTCCGGGTGGGCCCCCTCAAGCTCTACATCGACGACGTGGTGGAGCCGCGCACGGCCGCCCTGCTGGAGCCGTACACCGGCTGCGGGGCGCACCGGGGCGAGACCTTCTACCCGGCGGAGGAGTTCGCGGAGCTCCTCGCCCGGCTGGACGCGCGCGGGTTCCAGTGCTTCGTCCACGCCACGGGCGACCGGGGCATCCGTACCGTCCTCGACGCCGTCGAGCACGCGCGGGCGGTGAACGGCCCGCGGGACGCCCGCCACCAGGTGGTGCACGTGGAATGCCTGGACCCCGAGGACGTGCCGCGCTTCGCGGAGCTCGGCGTGGTGGCCTGCATGCAGCCCCGGCACTGCGCGCCGGAGATCGCCGGTCCGGGCCAGGACTGGGCGGAGAACGTGGGGGAGGGCCGCTGGCACAAGGCGTGGCCGATGCGGAGCCTCGCCGACGCGGGAGCGGTCCTGGCCTTCTCCAGCGACTGGAACGTCGCCGAGATGGACCCGATGATCGGCATCTACACGGCCCTGACCCGGCGCCCGCTGGGCGGCGGCGAGCCGTGGCAGGAGCAGGAGACGGTGGACGCCCGGAGGGCGGTGTACGGCTACACGATGGGCTCCGCCTACGCCAACTTCCTGGACGAGGACCGGGGTTCCCTCACCGTCGGCAAGGCGGCCGACTTCGTGATCCTGTCCCGCGACATCCTCGCGGTGGCCCCGGAGCGGATCCCCGGAACGGTGGCCGAAACGGTGGTGGTCGCGGGCGAGGTGGTGCACCGGGCGCCGTCGGCCTGACGCGGGACGCCGCCGGGGCCCGGGAAATGGCTGGCAGGGCGGGGGAGCGGGAGTTAGTCTCGCCGCGATGACGACTTCCCGTACGCAGAGAATGGGGGTCCCGTCCGCGCAAGGTGAGTGCTGATGCTCACTCGAACCGCGAACGGGCCTTCCCACCCTTCCCACCCTTCCCGCCCTTCCTTCTGGCCGCGCGTGCGTGAGTACGCCGTGCCGCCCTCCATGATCGAGACCGCGACCGCCCGCCGCTCCGCCGGTGACTGGGCGGGGGCGTGCGCCGCCTCGGCCGTCGACGTGGACTTCGACCTGCGCCTCCTGGCGCGCACCCACGGCCGCGCACTCGCGGCCCGGATCCGGGCCGACCTGCGCCACCTGGCTCCGGACCTCCTGCGCTGGCACCTGCCGAGGATCGCCCCGGACGGACTGCTGCGCCCCGGACTGACCATCGCGCTGGCCCGGTACGGGGGCGCCGGCGGTGCGTGCCCGGTGCACCTCGTGGCCCGTACTCCACCGGCCTGGGCGGAGTACGGGCAGCGGATCAGCCTCGCCCTGTGGGACGGAGCCCGCTCCGAGGACGTCGGCCGCCGCCGTCCGGGGGCCGGTCCGCATCCACATCCGCACCCGCACCCGCATCCGCGGTTCCGCCTCGACCTGCACCGCCACCTGTGGGACGCGCGCCGGAGCGACGAGCTCCGCGTCCGGTCCGGGGCCGACCAGCAGCCCGGCGGCGCGGGTTCCGTGGCGGATCCCGCCTTGTCGGAGCTCCTGCCGCCCTCGCTCCGCTGCGCCGTCGACCGGTGGGCGGCCGAAGCCGGGATCGTGCTCCGGGCAGAGGGGCGCTCCGGCGGTACGGTCGCCGTGCGGCTCGGCTCCCGGCACCGGCTGTACGTGCACCTGCGCGGCGACGGCGCCGCGCGGATCTCGGTGGCCGCGCCGATGGAGGCGTGCGCCCCCGCCCCGCCGGCACTGCCCGACGCGGCGACCTGGGTGCTGCCCGACCTGGACATGCTGCGTGCCGGGGCGATCGACGCGGGCCGGCTGCACCCGCTGGTCGGCCGAGCCCTCGTACCGGACTGGTCGACGCCGCGGGCTGCCGCAGCCGCGGACCGGCCGGGGGGCACTCGCCTGGTGGACTGCCGGGGTGCCCGGCACCGGATCGGCCTGGTCGACGGGGTACTGGCCCCGCTGGACCACGACCCGGACGAGATCCGCCGCGAGGAACTGCTGGTCGCGCTGACCGGTACGCCCCTGCCCTGCCTGCGCGCCATCGACGAGGCGCACCGCCGTCCGGACTCCCTCTCCGGCGTCCGCGAACGCCTCGACCACGGCGACACCGCCGGAGCCCTGGCCGTCGTAGAAGGACTGCTCGGTCCCGGAGCGCTGCTGCGCGACGGCCCGTTGCGGGACGAACTGGAGGCGGCCGCGCTCCGGCGGGTGACCTACGGACTGTTCCGGGCGGGCCTGGCGGTACCGGCCCCCGGGCGCGTCCCCGCCGGTTACCGCTCTCCCCGCCCCCGGCGCACCGAGCGCTCGCATCCGCGACACGCGTCCCGCCGCTGACCCGGTCCTTCTGCGCTGCCCCCTTCCCGCCCCACATCCAAAGGTGATTCCGCATGCATTCCCACGCTCCTTCCGCCCCGAGCGGTACCGACCAACTCGACGTCGCCGCAGGGCTGCTGGCCCTGCTCCGCGCTACGACGACCGAACCGCGGCCCGACGTCCAGCTGGAGGCCCTGACCCTGGCCGTGGCCGCCGACCTGCCCGTCCTCCTGTGGGGCGAGCCCGGCATCGGCAAGACCGCGGCCCTGACTCAGCTCGCCGCCTCCCTGGACCTCCCGCTGACCACCGTCATCGCCAGCGTGCACGAGCCGTCCGACTTCTCCGGCCTGCCCGTCGTCGGGGACGACCCCGCGGAGCAGGGCGTGCCGATGGCCCCGCCGGACTGGGCCGTGCGCCTGGTACGGGCCGGCCGCGGGCTGCTGTTCCTCGACGAACTGTCCACCGCGCCGCCGGCCGTGCAGGCGGCCCTGCTCCGCCTCGTACTGGAGCGGCGGATCGGCACCCTGCGGCTGCCGCCCGAGGTCCGGATCGTGGCCGCCGCCAACCCGCGGTCCTCCGCGGCCGACGGCTGGGAGCTGAGCCCGCCCCTGGCCAACCGCTTCGTCCACCTCCAGTGGACGCACGATCACGAGGTGGTGGTACGCGGCCTCGGCGGGACCTGGCCACGCGCCACCCTGCCCCGGCTCGACCCCGAACGGCTCCCCGAAGCCGTGGACTTCGCCCGCCGGGCGGTGTGCGGGCTGCTCGCCGCCCGGCCCAAGCTGGTCCACCAGCTGCCCTCGGGGGAAAGCCGCCGGGGCGGCCCGTGGCCCTCGCCCCGGAGCTGGGACATGACGCTCCGCCTGATCGCCTTCGCGACCGCGGCCGGCTCCTCCCGGGAGGTGCTGTCCCTGCTGGTGAGGGGAACCGTGGGAGATGGTCCCGGACTGGAACTGCTGGCGAGCCTGGACCGGATGGACCTCCCGGACCCGGAGTCCCTGCTCGCCGACCCGGCGGCCGCCGTCCTGCCCGAGCGCGGGGACCTGCGCCAGGCCGTGCTCGACGGGGTCGTCGCGGCCGTGCGGGGGCGCCCGGAGAAGTCCCGGTGGGACGCGGCGTGGGCCCTCCTGGCCCGCGCCCTGGAGACCGGCGCCCCGGACCTGGTGGTCGTCCCCGCGAGCACGCTCGCCGCGCTGCGCCGCGAGGACTGGGAGGTGCCGGCCGCGCTCGACCGGCTCGCCGGGGCCGTGGCCCTGTCCCGGCGGGCCGACCGGGCGGCGGCCCGCTCGGGCGCGGCGGTCGGGGCGGGCCGATGACGGCCGCGGCGGCCGTACCGCAGGTGCCCGTACCGCCTGTGGCGCTGGACCTGGAACTGGACCTGGACAAGCTCTACGCCGCCCGGCTGCACGCCGTGCGCGTGCGGCCTTACCTGGCCACGGCGCTGTTCGCACTGCACGTCGTCGCATCGCGCCGGGTGCCGACGATGGCCGTCGACCGGCACTGGCGGTGCTACGTCTCGCCCGGCTTCGTGGAGCGGACTCCCGTGGAGGAACTGGCCGCGGTCTGGGTGCACGAGGTGTCCCACCTGCTGCGCGACCACCACGGGCGCGGGGAGCGGGTCGCGCGCGAGCGCGGGCTGACCGGCCCGGGGGAGCGGCTGCGGATGAACATCGCGGCCGACTTCGAGATCAACGACGACGCGTACGGCGACGGGCTGGTCCGGCCCGAGGGCGCTGTCCAGCCGGCCGACGCAGGGCTGCGGGAGGGCGAGCTCATGGAGGAGTACCTGACGCAGTTCGGCCTCGGACCGTACACGCAGCACATGGTCTGGCTGGACTGCGGCAGCGGAGCCGACGGGCTGGAACGGGAGTGGGACCTCGGAGCGGACGGAGCGCACGGGCTCAGCGAGCAGGAACGCGATGCGGTGCGGTTCCGGGTGGCGCAGGGCATCAACGGCCGCCCGGGGAGCGCCCCGAGAGGCTGGAAGCGCTGGGCGGAGGAGGTCTTTCACCCTCCGCAGCCCTGGCGGGAGCTGTTGGGGGCGGCCGTCCGCTCGGCCACTTCCGGATCCGGCGCAGGCGACGACTACACCTACAGCAGGCCGTCGCGGCGTTCGGCCGGAGTACCGGGCGCCGTGCTGCCGAGCCTGCGGCGCAGGCCGCCCCGGGTCAGCGTGGTCATCGACACCTCCGGGTCCGTCAGCGATGCCGAACTGGGCAGCGCGCTCCTGGAGGTCACCGCGATCTCCCGTGCCGTGGGCGGCCGCCGGGACCTGGTCACCGTGGTGCCGTGCGACGCGTCGGCCCGCATCGCCCATCCGCTGTGCCGCGCCGAGGGAATCCCGCTGCTGGGCGGCGGCGGTACGGACCTGCGGACGGGCTTCGCCACCGCGCTGCGGTCGAGGCCCCGGCCGGACGTGGTCGTGGTCCTGACGGACGGGCAGACGCCCTGGCCGGAGGCGCGGCCGCCGTGCCGGACGGTGGTGGGGCTGTTCCGCCGGGCCGGGTCGGACGGATCGTGGGACGAGGACGACCCCGACTACGTCCCGGACTCGCCGCCCGCGTGGGCCCGCGTGGTGGAGATCGGGTAGACCCGGAAGAGACGGCCGGCCCTAGCGCTTCGGCCAGTACCAGAGGGGCTCGTCCAGGGGGCCCTCGCGGCCCGCGACCTCGGTCTGGCCGAAGTCCTTGACCAGGGTGATGGTCTGCAGGTCCACGCGGTGGCGCCGGACGCCCGCCGCCAGGGCTTCCGCGAGCGGGGCCGCGTGCGTGACCACCACCGTCTGGGTGTTCCGGGCCACCGTCAGGATCAGGTCCGCGAGGGGGCCCAGCAGGTCGGGGTGGAGGCTGGTCTCCGGCTCGTTGAGCACCATCAGGGCGGGCGGGCGCGGGGTCAGCAGGGCGGCCGTCCACAGCAGGTAGCGCAGGGTCCCGTCGGAGAGTTCCGCCGCGCCCAGCGGGCGCAGCAGCCCGTGCTGGTGCAGTTCCAGTTCGAAGCGGCCGTCCCGTTCCGCGACCGCCACGCTGCTGCCCGGGAAGGCCGCCTCGACGGCCGTGTCCAGTGCGGCGTGGTCGCCGGTCTCCCGGATCGTCTGGAGCGCCGCCGGCAGGTCGGAGCCGTCCGCGGCGAGTACCGGCGTACGGGTTCCGACGCGCGGGGTGCGGGCCGGCGCGTCGGCGTCCGTGCGGACGTGGTCGTAGAACCGCCAGGAGCGGATCAGTTCGCGCAGGGCCAGCAGGTCCGGGGCCAGTTGCGGGTCCGCCAGCTCGCTCAGCATGGAGTCGTACGGGCGCAGGGCGCCGTGGGTGCGGTGCCAGCCGCCGTCCGCGGTCCGGGTGCGCACGGCGGGCCCGGCGCGGTCCGAGAGCAGGGCGGCGGGGCGCAGCACCGGCCCGGCCCAGGTGCACTCCCGTTTGATCTCGGGGTCCAGGCCGAAGAGCGAGCCGCGGACCGGCGCGGGATGGCCGAAGTCCACCGCGTAGCCGAACTCGTCCCCGGCGAAGCCGAGCCGCAGGCTCACCGGTTCGGAGCGGACCGTCGGCTGGACGGCGTACCGCCCCTCGCGCACGGCCCGCCCGATCGTCTCCGGACCGGCCCACAGGGTGGAGGGCAGTCCGCCCTCCCGGGCCAGCGCCGCGACGGCGCCGCCGCGCGCGGAGTCGGCCAGCAGCCGCAGCGACCGGTACAGGCTGGACTTGCCCGTGCCGTTGGCGCCGGTCACGACGGTGAGCCGGCCGAGGGGGACGATCAGCTTGCGCAGGGAGCGGTAGTTCTCCACCGCGAGGGTCGTGATCATGCAGCCGCCCTGGTCGGAGAGGTCATGCCTCCGGGTGCTCCTCGGGGGCGAGGAAGCGGCCCATCGGCAGCACCTGGCGGCCCCAGGTGCTCGCCATGATCTGGCCGGCGAGCAGGTACGTGGCTCCGAGCGCGGCCAGCAGACCGCTCCAGCCGGTGATCCGGTTCCAGAGCACCGAGCCGGTGAACCCGCTGATCGTCATGGCCACGAAGACCACCAGCACGCAGGTGAAGGTGGACAGCAGCACCAGGTGGATCCGCCAGCTGCCGATCCACAGCACGAACACCACGAACACCCACGGCAGCGTGAACAGCCCGCTCACGTCCCCGCGCAGCGCCGGATCGGTGGCGGGCAGCACCCACTGGAGCAGCAGGGCCTTGGACATCCAGAACAGCCCGAAGCCGCCGAAGACGGTGGCGTGCCAGGTGTCGCCGCGCTGCGCCTGGAAGAGCCCGGCCAGCAGTTGGGCGAGCCCGCCGATGAAGAATCCGACCAGCGGCAGCACGGAGTGGCTGAGCTTCTCGGGGAAGATGCCCGCGTCGATGCCGGTCGCGATGGTGGTGACGACGATGAAGCCGGTGAGCCCGAGGGGGCCCAGCTGCGCCTGCGCGCTGGGCTCCATCCGCTTGACGGAGACGGCCTGTTCGGCCGGGCCCATGCGGTTGCGCAGGTGGACGGGGTTGTTCATCGCACGGCTTCCTCTTCCGGCAGGGCGTCCGGTTCCTCGGGGAGCCCGCTGCCCACCGGCGGCCCGGCCTTGCCCCGGCGGCCCGCCGCGCAGACCATCGTGACCACCGAGCCCAGTACGGCCCAGCCGCTCAGGACCAGCAGCGGCCCGGTGAGGTCATTGCCCTTGAAGTACGTGATCGAGCGCGCGGCGTAGGTGCCGGCGCCGGGCGGCAGCCACGGGCCGATGGCCTTCCAGAACGGTGGCAGCAGCGGGTACGGATAGGCGCCGCCGGCACTCGGGTTGCCGAACACCACCACCAGCAGGATCGCCAGGCCGATGCCGACCACGCCCGCGAGGCCCTGGAAGGCCAGGGTGATCGCGCCGACGGCGAAGACGACGAGGGTGCCGAGCCCCCACAGGCCCCAGATGCTGCCGGGCAGCGCGCCCAGGACCGGGTCGGCGATCACCGAGCCGAGCAGCCCGGCCGCGAGGGAGTACGCCAGCAGGACCCCGAGCCGGATGACGGCGCGGTGCATGTTCGCGGGCCGGGCGCCCGCGCTGATCGCGAGGATCGCGGCGCACAGGTAGCCGCCCACGCACCAGCCCACGACCAGGTAGAACGAGCTCAGGCCGCGCCCGTCGCCGGCGGCGACCGGGACCACGTCCACCACGGTCACGGTGCGGCCCTGGGCCTTCTCGACGCGGCCGACGATCTCTTCCACGGCCTGCGACAGGGAGGCTCCCGCACCGCTCGCCACCAGCAGCTTGTCGGTCCTGCCGGCCGGGTCGACGATCAGCGCGCCGTCCACGTCCCGGTTCTGGATCTGCCGCAGCGCCGTCGCCTCGTCCGGTACGGCGCGGGGGTCGAGCGGTTTGCGCGGCAGCGCGGAGAGCTGCTTCGCCGTCTGTTCCGCGACCGGCGCCGCGGGCGCGGCCACCGCGATCGGGATCTCGCTGGGTTTGGGGTGATGGAAGGCCCCGACGTACGAGGTGATGAAGGCGAGCTGGAGCGCCAGTACGCCCAGGACCAGGAGAGCGGCCCGGGCCGTGACGGCGTCCTTGAGCTCGGCGAGGAATCCGCCGGACTGCCCTGGGTCTGCGTGGGGGGTCTGGGTCATGTCTCACACGCTCGGCGTACCGGGCGCCGGGCGCAGCAGGGGAGGGCCGAATGGATGACGGCCGACCGGACGACGGCCGGCGGGGCGGGCCGCGCATTTTTTACCGACGCGTAACTTCCCAGTTTTGCTACTCGCCCGTAATTTAACGGCTGCAGCACCCCCCTTGTGATCCGGATCACGGGATGCACCCCCACGTACTTCCCGCGCCGTCCCTCGTTACTCCCCTTTGAACCGCGAGGAGATCACACGATGCTGCCCTGGAGACGCCTGCTCCGCCCGCTGGCCGTCCTCACCCTGACCGCCGCCGCGCTCGTCGCCCCCACCGGAGCGGCCCAGGCCGCTGCGGCGCCGAGCAGCGGCTGGAACAACTGGTCCTGCAAACCGTCCGCCGCCCACCCCCGGCCCGTCGTCCTGGTGCACGGAACCTTCGGGAACTCCGTCGACAACTGGCTCGGCTTCGCGCCGTACCTCGTCCACCGGGGCTACTGCGTCTACTCCCTCGACTACGGGCAGCTGCCCGGCGTCCCCTTCTTCCACGGGCTCGGCCCCATCGCCGAGTCCGCCGGGCAGCTCGACGCCTTCGTCGACAAGGTGCTCGCCTCCACCGGAGCGGCCGAGACGGACATCGTCGGACACTCCCAGGGCGGCATGATGCCGCGCTACTACCTGAAGTTCCTCGGCGGCGCCGACAAGGTCAACGCCCTCGTCGGCCTCGCCCCCGACAACCACGGGACGACCCTGCTCGGCCTCACCAAGCTCCTCCCGTACTTCCCCGGCGCGGAGGACCTGATCAGCACGGCCACCCCGGGCCTCGCCGACCAGATCGCCGGATCGCCCTTCCAGACCAAGCTCAACGAGGGCGGGGACACCGTCCCCGGAGTCGCGTACACGGTGATCGCCACCCGCTACGACGAGGTGGTCACCCCGTACCGGAGCCAGTTCCTCTCCGGGCCGGACGTCCGCAACGTCCTGCTCCAGGACCTGTGTCCGGTGGACCTCTCGGAGCACGTGGCCATCGGGCTCACCGACCGGATCGCCTGGCACGAGGCGGTCAACGCCCTCGACCCGGCGCACGCGAAACGGACCACCTGCGCGTCGGTCTTCTCCTGACGGCGGGCGGGGGCGGGCGGCCCCGATGGGCTGCCCGCCCCCGCCGTGGGCGTGCGTCAGCGGCCGTGGCGGCCCGGGGTCGCACGGCGGCGGGCCAGCCCGAACAGCACGGCCGCGCCGACGGCCAGGACTCCGGCCCCGGCGATCGCGATCGCCGGGGTGGCGCTGCTGCCGCCCGTCTCGGCGAGGTCGCTGCCGCCGTTCGTCTGCGGGTCGTTGTCCCCGTGCCCGTTGTGCTCCACCGTGGACTTGCCGGCGCCCTCGGAGATCTGCTGGTCGGTGGGGGCCGAGGGTCGCGGCGCGGGCTCCTCCGAGGGCTGCTGCGAAGGCTGCGCGGAGGGCTGCTGCGAGGGCGTGGAGCCGGGCTTCCCGCTCGGCTTCGAGCTCGGCGCGGTGCTCGGCTTCCCGCTCGGCTTCTCGCTCGGTCCGGGGCCGGGCTGCCCCCCGTTGTCCTTCCCGAAGACCACGTCCGAGCAGGTGTAGAAGGCCTCCGGGCTGTCCGAGCGCTGCCAGACGCTGTAGATCAGGTGCCGGCCGGACTTGTTCGGGACGGTGCCGGAGAAGACGTAGTCGCCGTTCTGCATTCCCGGGTCGGTGACCTTCACGAAGGGCGCCGGCTCCAGGTCGGACCACTTCAGCGGCTTCGACGGGTCGTAGCCGTCCTTCGTCACGAACAGCTCGAAGGAGCCCTTGTGCGGGGCGGTCCCCTTGTAGCGGAAGGTGTGCGCGCCCGCGCTCATCGGGCTCGCCGGCCAGTCGGCGCGCGCCAGGTCCAGTCCCTTGTACTTGCCGTTGCCCGCCGAGCACAGCTGTCCGTCCGGGATCAGGGACCTGCTCTTGCCGGCCGCGTTGGCGATGTTCACCGCGTTCCAGTCGTAGAACGCCTGCGCACCGCTCGCCGCGACCGCCGCCCTGCACGCCGCCGACTTCGGGGACTCCGGGCCCTCCGCGTAGCACGCCGCCACCCGGCTGACCGGGTCCGTCATCGAACCGTGGGCGGCCGCGGGGACGACGGCGTACGCGGCCACGGCGAGCGGGGCGAGACCGGCAGCGATGCGGGCGGCGGTACGGCGTGCGGGCATGGTGGATCTCCTCTGGGCACGGCACAGGGCTGCGCGAGTCGTGGGTGCGCCGGAGGACCGGGGCTGTGCGGCGCCGCCCCTCACGGGTTCGCGGCGCCGCCTCCGGCCCTCCCTGGCCCAGCCAAACTAACCGCCCGGAAGCCGGGTTCCACGGGGTTCGGGCCCCGGGAGCCGATCCTTAGGGCCCCTTTAAGGAGCCACTAAGCGGGCCCACAGGAAGGGCCCTGCCCGGGCCGTGGGGCCGAGGGTCAAGGCAGCAGGGCGGAGAGTCCCGCGGCCGAGCGGGCCTGGGCCTCCAGGGCGTCCAGGGCCCGTACCGCCTGGGCCGCCGCTTCGGGATCGGTGCCGTCGAGGCCGCTCGCGGCGAACTCGTCCTCGTCGAGCCGCAGTACGGAGCTTCCGTCGGCCGACACCCACAGGTCGAGGTCCAGGTCCTCGACCAGGATCACCCCGTCCTCCACCGTCGCGGGGCGGGTGATGTCGCAGTACCAGCCCTTCAGCACGCCCCCGCCGGTCCGCACCTCCTTGACCGCGTACCAGCGGTCGCGCCAGAAGTGCTCGGTGAACACGTCGCCCGGCTCGAAGCGGACGAAGCCGAAGTCCCGTACCCCGGGGGCCGCCCAGGGGGCCCGTACGGTGATCCGGGTGCCCGTGTCGGCGACCAGCTCGGCCGGGTAGCGGATCTTCGTACGGCCCGCCTTGGTGAGGGCGACGGTCAATCGGTCGGTCATCGTGGTGTCTCCTGCTCTCAGAGCTGTTTGGTGAAGCGGGTCTCGGTGGCGCAGACCTCGTACCCGAAGCGGGCGTTGACGGCGAGCATCGGGGCGTTGCCGGTGTCGTTGCCGGTGAAGGCCTCGGTGCAGCCGGCCGCGCGGGCCCGCAGCAGCGAATCGGTCTTGGCCAGCCGGGCCAGTCCCCGGCCGCGGAAGGGGCGCAGGGTGGCGGTCATGGCGGAGGAGTAGCGTCCGGCCCCGTCGGTGTGGGCGGCGGTGAAGCCCGCCACCTCGCCGTCCACCAGGACCACGGTGGTGAGCTCGCGGTCGAGGTACGGGTGCTCCCAGGTGTTGCGCAGCCAGTCCTCGTAGTCGTCGAACTCCACCGGAACATCGCCCGGTTCGTCCAGGACCGCCGCCGCGTCGGCCTCGAAGAGCGGGCGCGGATCGGCGGCGAAGGCCGAACCGGCGCGCAGCTCGACCCCGTCCGGGAGCTTCCCGGGCAGCGCCGGCAGGTCGGCCGCGGCGAGGTCGAGGCGCAGGAAGTGCGCGGAGCGGGAGGACCGGTACCCGTGGCGCTCGGCGAAGGCGCGGTGCGCGGGCTCGTCGAGGACCCAGGCGAACGAAGTCCTTGCGCCCTCGGCCCGCAGATGCTCCTCGGCCGCGCCGAGCAGCGCCCTCCCGGCGCCCAGGCCGCGGTGGGCGGGGTCCACGTAGGCGTTGACGAAGCCCTGTCCGGGCTCGGTGCTCTCGTGGGCGATGCCGACCTGGGCGGTGCCGATGACCAGGCCGTCGGCGTTCTCGGCGACGAGGACGCGGTAGCGCTTGCCGGGGTGGGCCGAGGCGAGTTCATGGGCCACGCCGCGGGCCGTGCCGATCATGAAGGGGAGGGCGGCGCGGCGGACGCGCACGACCGACTCCGCGTCCCGGGGGTCGGTGGGACGTACGTCGCGAAGGGTGGTGATCACCTGTGCGACGGTAGGCGGCGGCGGAGTCCCGCGCCTGCGAATTTCCCCGCGGATGGGGGACAATCGGCCGCGTGACCTCGACTTCTCCGCACCTGAAGATCCGCATCGACGGCGCGCCGGGCGCCGCCGCCCCGTACGAGCAGCTGCGCGCCCAGATCGCCGCCGGGGCCCGGGCGGGCCGGCTGCCCGCCGGGTTCAAACTGCCCACGGTCCGCGGGCTGGCGGAGGAACTGGGGCTGGCGGCGAACACGGTCGCGAAGGCGTACCGGGCGCTGGAGTCGGACGGCGTCATCGAGACGCGCGGCCGGGCGGGCAGCTTCGTGGCGGCGGCCGGAGACGGGCCCGCCCGGGAGGCGGCCACCGCCGCGCAGGCCTACGCGGAGCGGGCGCGGCGGCTGGGCCTGACCTTCGACGAGGCGACCGCGGCGGCGCTGGACGCACTGCGCGCGCGGTACGCGGACTGACGGGGAACGGACTGACCGCGGACGGACCGGGCCCGGCGCGGACCGGCCCGGGGTCAGTCCTTGCGCGGGAACAGCCGGGCCTGGAGGTGGTGCTGCATGGGCTGGCCCACCGCGGCCATCTCCTGCACGATCGTCAGCCCGCCGTCCTCCAGCGCGTACCGCCGCCGCATGGCGGTGACCTCCTTGGCCCGCGGGGTCAGCCCCACCGTGTCGGTGGCCATCTCGATCTCCGTACCGGTTACCTGGCCGACGTACGTCTCCACGATGCCCGTCGGGTGGGCGAGCGTGACCTCGACGGAGGCGTCCGGGAGGATGCGCCACCACCCGGTCTCCCGGCCGGCGGGGCGCAGGGCGGTGCCGGACTCGTCGATGAGCCACGCGCGGGACTCGTAGCAGAGGAAGGGCCGGCCGTCGTGGCTGAAGGTGATCTCCTGCTCGTACCGGAACCCGTGCTCCAGGGTCGGGTACTCGCCGCTGCCCCGGCCGTGCCAGCGTCCTACGAGGCCGAGCACCGGCTGCAGCTGCGGGTGCGGCTCGGGGCCCTCGCCGAGGACGTGGCTGTCGGGGAAGGGGTTCTCCTGCGCCGGTTCGAGCACGGTGCGTTCTCCTGTTCGTGGGTCCCCCGAGGTGCGCACGGCCGGTGGGGGCCTCCGGCCGCGCCCCCATTGTCCCCGCGGGGCGGACCGGAGCCGTGCGCGCCCCGCACGCGGGAGTAGCGGGTCGGGAGCCGAGAGTGGTCCGGGGGCGCCGCGCCTACAAGTACATCCCCGCGTCCGCGTCGTGGCCCTGCGGCGGCAGCAGTGCGGCGGGGCCCGCCGCGCCGCGGCGCAGGGCGTACAGCTCCGCCAGCGTGGCGCCCTCGCGGGAGATGCCCTCGTCGGTGCCGAGCCAGTCCACCGCCTCACGGTGCGTCAGCCGGCCGATCTCGATGCGGGCGAGGCAGCGCCCCGGCCGGACCACGGCCGGGTGGAGCCGCTCCAGGTCCTCGTTGGTGGTGACGCCGACCAGGACGTTGCGGCCCTGGCCGAGCAGGCCGTCGGTGAGGTTCAGCAGCCGTGACAGCGCCTGCCCGGCGGTGTGCCGGGCCTCGCCGCGGATCAGCTCGTCGCAGTCCTCGAGCAGCAGCAGCCGCCAGCGGCTCTTCGCGGTGCCCTCGTCCTCGCCGATCGCGATGTCCATCAGGTAGCCGATGTCGTTGAACAGCCGCTCCGGGTCCAGTACGCAGTCCACCTGGCACCAGTCCCGCCAGGACCGGGCGAGCGTGCGCAGGGCGGAGGTCTTCCCGGTGCCGGGAGGGCCGTGCAGCAGGAGCAGCCGGCCGGCGATGTCGTCCGGGGTCACCTTCATCAGCCGGTCCATCGCCCCGGCCACCGGAGCCGTGTAGTTGGGCCGCACCTCCTCCCACGTGCCGGCCGCGATCTGCCGGGTCGTGCGGTAGGGGCCGCGGCGCGGGGAGACGTACCAGAACCCCATCGCGACGTTCTCGGGCTGCGGTTCGGGCTCGTCCTGCGCGCCCTCGGTGGCCTCGCCGAGCACACCGGCGGCGAGCTCCTCGCTGACCGCCGTCACCGTGACGTCCGCGCCCCGGCTCCAGCGGGAGACGAGCATGGTCCAGCCCTCGCCCTCGGCCAGCGTCGCGCTGCGGTCGCTGTCGCGGGCGGAGCGCAGCACCGTGGCCCCGGCCGGCAGCAGGGTCGCGCCCGGCTTGACCCGGTCGATCGACACGCTGTGCGAGTGGGGCTGCTCGCCCGACGCGAAGCGGCCGAGGAACAGCGCGTCGACGACGTCCGACGGGGAGTCGCTGTCGTCGACGTTGAGCCGGATCGGCAGTGCGTCCTGGGGGTTGGCTGGCATGGCGCCCATGATCCGGCACGAACTGCCCTCATGCACCCGTGTTTCGCCGGATCGAGTGGCGGGATCCCCTCTTCAAACACCGTGCGAGTGAAGATTCGGCCCGCGTGTCTGCCCCGAACATTCTTGGCATGGACACTTCCAGCGGACCCCTGCTCCTTGTACCACGGACTCAGGAGTAACTCCGGAGTAACCCCCCACAAGGAGCCGCACACATGAGCATGAGAATGCCTCGTTTCGCCGCCTTGGCCTCTGCCCTGTTACTCGCCGCGGGAGCCGCCCTGTTCGGAGCCGGACCGGCATCCGCCGCCGCCGACTTCGGCTACGTCGCCCTCGGCGACTCCTACTCCTCCGGCGTCGGCGCCGGCAACTACGACAGCGCCAGCGGGAACTGCAAGCGCACCACCCGCGCCTACCCGGCCCTGTGGGCCGCCGCCCACTCCCCCCAGACCTTCTCCTTCGCCGCCTGCTCGGGCGCTCGTACGGGTGATGTGATGAGCGGCCAGCTCGCACCCCTGAACTCCGGCACCGACCTCGTCAGCATCACCATCGGCGGCAACGACGCCGGATTCTCCGACGTCATGACCACCTGTGTGCTCCAGTCCGAATCCACCTGCGTCAGCCGGGTCAACCAGGCCAAGGGGTACGTGGACTCCACCCTCCCCGGCCAGCTCGACCAGGTCTACAACGCCATCAAGAGCCGCTCCCCGGGCGCCCGCGTGGTCGTCCTCGGCTACCCCCGCTTCTACAAGCTCAATGGCACCTGCGTGGCGGGGCTGTCGGAGGGCGAGCGCAAGGCCATCAACGGTGCCTCCGACCACCTCAACGCCGCCATCGCCAAACGCGCCGCCGACCACGGCTTCGCCTTCGCCTCGGTCGCCGGCGCCTTCACCGGGCACGAGATCTGCTCCAGCAGCTCGTGGCTGCACAGCGTCAACTGGCTGAACATCGGCGAGTCCTACCACCCGACCGCCGCCGGACAGTCCGGCGGCTACCTGCCCGTCTTCACCAGCGCGGCCTGATGGCCTGAGGCGCGTTCTGATGGCCGCGTCCGCGTCACGGACTGGCCGTCGGCCCCGGGTTGGGTGACGGGGAAGCGGCCGGTCCGGGCGTGCCCGGGGAGGAGGCTCCGCCCGTCGGGGTCTCCTCCTCGCACGTCACCGAGAACTCCAGCCAGGCCGAGGCCGCCGCCGACGGCGCCCGGACCTCCAGCCGCACCGCGTCCTCGAAGGTCGCGTCCGGATAGTGCGTCAGCTCCGTGTGGTCCAGCCGTACGCTCACCGGCCCGCCCGCCGGGTACGCGAGGGTCTGCCAGCCGGGGCCCGAGGTCTGCCCGCTGCGCGTGGCCCACCGGTACTCCACCACCGCCGGGGTCCGGTCCACCGCCACGGTGGCGGTGAAGGCGGGAGCCTTGCCGGCGGGTGCCGGGCACGTGCCGGTGTAGGCGTCCCGGACCGCCTGGACGGCGGACAGGGTGATCCCCGGCGGCGTGGCCGAAGGGGAGGCGGAGGCGGAAGGGGACGGTGAGGGGGACGGGGAAGCGCTGGGAGAAGGGGTCGCCGAAGGCGGGGCGCTCTGCGTGGCCGTCGGGGTGGGTGTCGCCCCGGCTCCGCCCTCCCCGCCCGGGTCGCGGTCCTTCAGCAGCAGCCAGCCCAGCAGGACCACCACCGCGAGCAGCACCACGATCCCACCGGCCAGCACCAGCCCGGCGCCGCTGCGCGCGGGCTCGGGGGCGGGCGTCCACGCCGGGCCGGTCGCGCTCCCGGTCCCGGGGCCGGGTGCCGGCAGGGGCGGGGTGGGGTGGCCGTACGGGTGCCGCGCGGCCGGGTCCGAGCCGTCCGGCCCCGGACCCGGAGCGGGACCCGACACCGGCCCGCCGGAGGCCCGTACGGTCCCGCCCGCGCCGACGATGCGCAGCATCCGGGCCGCCTCCGCGGCGGACAGCCGCTGCCCGGGATCCTTGACGAGCAGCCCCTCCAGGACGGGCGTCAGCGGTCCGGCGCGCCGCGGCGGCGGGGGCTCCTCGTCCACCACCGCCCGCAGGGTGGCCACCGGGGACTCCCGGTGGAAGGGCAGGACCCCCTCCACGGCCAGGTACAGCGTCACCCCGAGCGCCCACAGGTCCGACCCGGGGCCCGGCTCCTGCCCCAACGCCCGCTCGGGCGGCAGGAATTCAGGGGAGCCGACCACCTCGCCCGTCATGGTGATGGCGGTGGAGCCCTCCAGGCTCGCGATCCCGAAGTCGCCGAGCACCACCCGCCCGTCGTTGGCGATCAGCACGTTGCCCGGTTTGACGTCCCGGTGCAGCACCCCCGCCTCGTGCGCGGAGCGCAGCGCGGCCAGCACCTGTTCGCCGATGTGGGCGGTCCGCTGCGGGGTGAGCGGCCCGTCGCCCTCCAGGACCTCCGCGAGCGAGAGTCCCCGTACGATCTCCATCACGATCCAGGGCCGGCCGTCCTCGGTGGCCACGTCGTAGACGGTGACCACGCCCCGGTGCGAGACGCGGGCCGCGGCCCAGGCCTCCCGCTCGAGGCGCCGGTACATCCGGGTCACCTCGGCCTCGTCCATCCCGGCCGGTGCGCGCACTTCCTTGATGGCGACCTCGCGCCCCAGGAGCTCGTCCAGGGCCCGCCACACCATGCCCATCCCGCCGCGGCCGAGGGGGCCCAGCAGGCGGTACCGTCCGGCGATGACCCGCCCGCCGGCGCCGTCCCCGTTCGCCGCGGACTCAGTCACCGAAAGCCTCATTCACGCGCGCCCCCAAGAGCGTTACCGGACGATCACTCCAAGTTAGCGCAGAGCGCGCGCCGTGGCTCCGGTCGTGACGGGAGTCGTGACGGGAGTTGTGCGACTCCCCGAACCCCGCCCGTTCTAGCGGAGAGTGACGATCGACTCCGCTGAGTAATCGTCAACTCCCGGTCGCCACACGGCCAATTCACACCACCGGGATACCCGTGCGCGACGTGGGGACGATAGGGTTACCCTGCCCGGTGGGCCGGGTGCCCTCATACGGGTGGGGAGAGACATGGAACAGATAGCAATGCGCAGCAGGCCGCCCCGCGTGCCTGCCATCACGTGCGGCAGCGGTGCGACCAGTTCGCGCCTCGACCGCCACCTCGCCGTGCTGGGCGGTCCCGCCGTCCCGCACCGCGAGACCGCCGAGGCGACGCTGCTCATGCGCGAGCTCACCTCGCGCGACCACACGCACCGGCTGCGGAGCCGGAGCGCGCGCGTATCGCTCTTCGCGCCGCTGCGGAGGCTGCGGCGCACGCTCTTCGGCAGCCGCCGTTCGTAGCCGTCCCCTTCGTGGGTCGCCCCTTCGTGGGGCGTCCCGTCCCCGTAGTGCCGCCGTTCCGTCCCCGGCCTGATCAACCCTGCCCAGTCAGCGAACCACACCGTCCCGGCGCAGTGCCGCGATCTGTTCGCCCGTCATCCCCAGGGCGTGCAGCAGGACTTCGGTGTGCTCGCCGAGCGCGGGCACCGCACCCATGTGCGGTGCCGCGCCGCCGGGCAGCCCGATCGGCGGCAGCAGGGCCCGCAGCGGGCCCGCAGGCGAGCCCACCTCCCGCCAGCGGTCCCGGGCCTCCAGCTGCGGATGCGCGGCGAGCTGTGCCACCGAGTTCAGCCGTGCGCAGGCGATGCCCGCGGCCTCCAGCCGGCCGATCGCCGCGTCCGCGCCCAGCCGGGCCAGTGCCTCGGCGACCACCGCGTCGGTCTTCTCGCGGTTCGCGGTGCGTGCGGCGTTCGTCGCGAAGGTTGGGTCTTCGGCCAACTCTGGCTTCTTTAGTACCTGTTCGGCCAGTCGGCGCCACTCCCGGTCGTTCTGCACCGACAGGAGGACCCGGTCGCCGTCCGCCGTCGCGTAGGCGTCGTAGGGTGCGATCACGGCGTGCGCGAGGCCGGTACGCACCGGCTGCTCCCCGCCGTGCATGGTGTGGTGCAGCGGATGCCCCATCCACTCGGCGAGGGCGTCGAGCATCGACACCTCCACCCTGCCGCCGCGCCCGGTGGTCCCGCGCCGCAGCAGGGCGGCGAGGACGCCCGAGAAGGCGTACATGGCCGCCGCGATGTCCGCCGCGGGGATGCCCGCCTTGGCCGGCTGCTCCGGGGTGCCGGTCACCGAGACCAGGCCCGCCTCGCACTGGACGAGCATGTCGTAGGCGCGCTTGTGGGCGTACGGGCCTTCGGGGCCGTAGCCGGAGACGTCCACGGCGACCAGCCGGGGGTAGCGGGCGCACAGCGCGGCGGAGTCGAGCCCGAGCCGGGCGGCGGCCCCCTGGGCGAGGTTCTGCACGAACACGTCGGCGCCGTGCAGCAGCTGGTGCAGGACCTCGCGGCCGCGCGGGTCCTTGAGGTCGAGGGCGATCGACTCCTTCCCGCGGTTGGCCCACACGAAATGCGAGGCGAGACCGTGCGCGGCGGTGTCGTAGCCGCGGGCGAAGTCTCCGCCGTCGGGGCGCTCGACCTTGATCACCCGGGCGCCGAGGTCGGCGAGCTGGCGGGTGGCGAAGGGGGCGGAGACGGCCTGTTCGACGGAGACGACGGTGATGCCGTCGAGGGGGAGGGGGTCGGTGGCGTGCGTGTCGCTGTGACGGTCGGGTGTCATGACGCCCTGCCTACCGGCCTGGAGGGGGATCTGTCACCACGCAGGATGGTGACATCCCCCATTCCTGGCGATTTGTCTGCGTATGGTATGGCGCGTCGTCCCTCGACTCGCACCGAAGGGTTGCCCATGAGACGCCCGACCGCACTCGATCAGCGCTCCCCGATCCGGCGGGTGGCGGTCGTGGTGATAGCTCTGGTCGCCGGGCTCGCGCTGGCTGCCGGTCCGGCGCCCGCCGCGGGCCTCGCCCCGACGCCGCTGAACATCTCCGTGTCCAACTCCAACGGGACCGTGACGAGCCTGGCTCCGGACTGCACGAGCGGACCGCTCACCGAGTCCCGGCGCATCACCGGCAGTCAGTCGGTGCCCGCCGGGCTGTTCTCCTCGCTGCCCGGTCAGCTCGCCTTCGACCTGCCGGTCAACCTGGGCGCCACCCAGGCGGCGCTGCGGGGCAACGACGGGCGCGTCACACTGACCAACGCGCGCGGCACCCTGACCCTGGCCCTGAGCGCCGGAAGCTGCGCCGCGCCGACCCTCGCCCACAGCGGGAGCGCGATCTCCGGGGGCGGCACCTGGGCGGTCGTCGCCGACACCACACCGGGCAACTCCTATGGCCAGGCCACCGGTTCGGGCACCTTCAACCTCGTCAACATGGGAAGCTCCGTCGGCACCGGCCGGCTGTGGACGCTGAACCTCATCGGCTCGGCGGATCCCCTCCAGCCCACGATCGCCGTGACCCACCGCGCCTTCTGGGGCGGCCCGTTCGCCTACCTTTCGCGGACCCTGAGCGTGGAGTACCGGATCCGGAACACCGGACCCGGAGACGCCTTCGGCGTGGTCCTGAACGATGCGGCCACGAGCTCCCCGGGGGTCACCCGGATCGGCCCGGTGCCGCAGGCGGTCGGCTCGGTGCCCGCCGGTTCCGAGCGGAGCGTCGTGGTCCGCTACCGGGTGTGCGGCATCGCCTCGATCGGCTGCCGCTTCACCGCCGACGTCCAGCTGACCGTGGCGGACGCCCTCGACTCCGGTGGCCCCGCGTCCTTCCAGCGGACCGTACAGGTGCCCATCACCCCGGTGCCGTAGGGGCCGGATCGTGCTCAGCCGAGGCCGCGCGCGAACCGGCGCGTGGCCGCCGGCACGAAGAGCGCCAGCAGGGCCAGTGACCACAGCAGCGCCCCGGCGACCGGGTGCGCGACCGGCCAGGCGGCGCCCGCGGCGGCCTCGCCGCCCGCGTTCCCGAAGAGCTGGCGCACTGCCGTGGCGACGGCGCTGATCGGGTTCCACTCGGCGGCCGTGCGCAGCCACCCCGGCAGCCCGGCCGTCGGCAGGTACGCACTGGAGAGCATCGGCAGGACGAAGGTGGCGCCCCCGAGCTGCCCCGCCGCCTCCTCGCTCTTGCTCAGGAGGCCGAGGTACGTCCCCACCCATGCGGTGGCGAAGCGGAACAGAAGGAGGATGCCGAAGGCCCCGAGTGCCCCCTGGAGTCCGTTCTCCGCCCGCCAGCCCATGGCCAGCCCCACCAGTATCAGCGGCACCATCGAGACGCCGGTCGTCAGCAGATCCGCGGCCGTCTGCCCGAGCGGCACCGCGCTCCGGCTCATCGGCAGGGTCCGGAAGCGGTCCGTCACCCCGCGGTGCGCGTCCTGCGCGGCCGTGAACATGCCGGCCATCAGACCGTTCGCGGCGGTGGCGGCGAGCAGCCCCGGGACCAGGAACTGTCGGTACTCGGAAGCGGGCATGGCGAGCGCGCTGCCGAAGACGTAGCCGAAGAACAGCAGCATGGTGACCGGCATGGTCTGCGTGAGGATCAGCAGGCCCGGGGCGTGCCGGGCCTTCTGCAGCTGGCGGGTGAGGACGGCGCCGCCGTCGGACAGCAGGGTGCTCATGCGGCGTTCTCCTTGAGTTCGGTGGCGGGACGGGCCGCGGTGAGGCGCAGGAACACCTCGTCGAGGGTGGGCGGGCGCAGACTCGCGTCGGTGACGGCGATGCCGGCCGCGTCGAGCGCCCGGACGATCTGCGGCAGCGTGAGCCCGGGGTCGAGGACGGTCGCGCCGACGGTGAGGCGCTCCCGGTCCAGCGCGGGCAGGCCCCCCGTCAGCCGGTCGAGTACGGCGGCCGCGTGCGCGAGCGCCTCGGCCCCGTCGACGCTGACCTCGGCGTAGGCGCCGATCAGGGCCTTGAGCTCGGCAGGGGTGCCGGTGGCGGCCGCCCGGCCGTGGTCCACGACCACGATGTCGTCGGCGATCCGGTCGGCCTCCTCCAGGTACTGGGTGGTGAGCAGCACGGTGGTCCCCTCGCGCGCGAGGTCTCGTACGGCCCTCCAGATCTGCTTGCGGGCCGCCGGGTCCAGGCCGGTCGTGGGCTCGTCGAGGAACAGCACGCGGGGCCGGGTGACCAGTCCGGCGGCCAGGTCGAGGCGCCGGCGCATCCCGCCGGACCAGGTGCCCGCCACCCGGTCGGCGGCCTCGGCGAGGCCGAAGCCCTCCAGCAGCTCGTCGGCGCGGTTCCGGACGGCCCGGCCGCGCAGTCCGGCGAGGCGCGCGAAGAGCCGGAGGTTCTCGGCGCCGGTCAAATCCCCGTCGACAGAGGCGAATTGACCGGTGGCCCCGATGTTGCGACGGACGGCGGCCGGGTCCAGGGTCACGTCGTGGCCCGCGACCAGGGCGCGGCCGGCCGTGGGTGCGGTGAGGGTGCTGAGGATCCGGACGGCGGTGGTCTTGCCCGCGCCGTTGGGGCCGAGGAGACCGCACACCGTGCCCGGCGGTACGGCGAGGTCGAGGCCGCGCAGTGCATGGACCTTGCCGTAGCTCTTCTCGAGACCCTCACTAAGTACAGCGTACGTAGTAGTCATGTGGTGCACCCTACCTGACTACGTACGCCGTACGTAACTACGATGGTGGGGATGGACGAGGTGATGAGCGATGACACCCAGCGGCCGCTCCGCTGAACCCGAAGTGATCTGGGCCCGCCCGCCGCGGGCCGGCCGCGGCCCCCGGCCCGCCCACAGCCGCGACTCGATCGCCGCCGAGGCGGTGCGGATCGCCGACGAGGAGGGGGTCGACGCCGTCTCGATGCGGCGCGTGGCGGCCGGGATTGGCGCCGGGACCATGTCCCTCTACAACTACGTACCGCGCAAGGAGGACCTGTACGAGCTGATGGTCGACGCGGTCAGCGGGGAGTATGATCTCGCGCCGCCGGCCGGCGACTGGCGGGCCGACCAGCTCGCGCTGGCCCGCCAGACCCGCGCGATCATGCACCGGCACCCCTGGCTGCCCCGGCTGCTGAGCCCGGTCCACGGATTCGGCCCGAACGCCCTGCGGTACCTGGAGCACAGCCTGGCCTGCCTGGCGCCGCTGGACGCCCCGAGCGGGGAGAAGCTGGAACTGATCGCGGCGGTCAACGGCACGGTCGCCACCTTCGTGGCGGGCGAGCTGGCCCTGGCCGAGCGGGCCCGCCAGCTCCCCTGGAGCGAGGCGGAGGAACAGGCGGTACGGGCGGCCTGGCTCGGCTCCCGGCTGATGACGGGGGACTACCCGCTCTTGGCGGGCGTCCTCGCGACCGCGCCGGGCGTCCCGGGCGAACTGGCCGATCCGGCCGCGATGTTCGACCGCTCGGTGTCGCGACTATTGGGAGCCTGGGGCTCCTGACCCCCGCCGCACCGCAGCCCGGGGTCCCCTGCTTTCAGCCCGTCCGGCGTTTGAGGGCCGGGGTCCGGGCGGAGCCCGGGGAACGGTGGAAGGGCGGGTAGGGGACTCCGCGGGCCCCGGTGTGAGGCCCCGGTCACGGAGTCAGAGCAGGGCGAACTGGCCGCCCGGGCCTTCCTCCTGGTGGTCCAGGACCGAGGCCGGGCGCCGGGTCCAGGCGGGGGGCGGGAGGACCCCGGCCTGGCGCAGCGCGGTGGGGTCCAGGGGCGGGCCGACCTCGAACGCGGCCCGCTCCGGCTCCAGTTCGGCCAGCAGGGCCAGGGTCGTGACCAGCGCCAGCAGCTCCGTGGTCCAGCCCTGCGGCCACTCGGCCGGGCCGACCGCGTCCAGTCCCTCGGCCTCCGGGTCCCGGTGCGCGAGCCGGGCGGCGAACCAGGACTCCAGGACGCGGACGCCCTGGACCTCGTACTCCCAGGCCGAGGCGGGTACGGGCGACACGGTGCCGCCGTCCCCGACGGTCAGCGTCTCCGTCTCCGGGTCGTAGGAGAGCTCCCGCGGCCACGCCGGCAGGGCGGAGCGGACGTACGGACGCCGCCCGCCGGGCAGCCGGGGTGCCTCGCCGCCGCGGGCCCCGCGGAGCCGGACGGAGAGCACCCGGTGGCCCAGCTCCAGCCCGGCCCGCCAGCGCGCGGCGTCGGCGGTGAGGGGGACCTCGTACCCCCGGGGCCCGGGGCGGCCGGCGGCGAGGATCCAGCAGAGCACGTCCTCGGGGGCGACCCAGGTGCCGTACTGCTCCCCGAGCAGGTGCTGCAGCCCGGGGGCGAGATTGGGCTCGGCGCCGCCCGGGCGGCGGTGCAGCGGGCGGATCCGGCCGAGGCGGCCCGCCGGGAGGTGTGCGGTGACCAGCAGCGCCGCGGGCTGCGCCGGCTCCACGACGAACAGCTGCTGCTCGTCCAGCACCCGCCACAGCTCCGGGCGGGCCAGGTCGATGAGCCGCTGGTCGGGCAGCAGCCACTGTTCGTCGTAGGGCTCGCGCAGGATCCGTACGGGGTCGGGGCGCGGCCCGGGCGTGTCCGCGAAGCGGGCCGTGGACCCGGCGCGCTGGCCCGGCAGGGCCGCCGCCCCGGCGCCGGTGGTCCGCGCCCGGGTGGGGCGGAACAGCCGCTCCCGCTCGGGGCCCTCGGCGGCGGCCAGGGCGGCCCACCGGGCCCGCAGGGTCGCCGGATCGGGGGCCGCGATCCAGGACCGGCCCAGGCGCAGGGAGCCCACGGCCCAGGGCATCAGATCGTCCAGCAGCGGGTCCCGCGGGGATGCGTCAGCACTCACGGGGCCGATGGTAGCGACGCCACCCGGTGGCCGGGCCGCGTCCGGGCCGGAGAGCTAGGCTCCTTATGTAGGGATCTGTACGTGTAGGTACCCGGGAGGCGGACATGAGTCAGTACGACGAGTACTCGACCCCTTCGCAGGCCGAGGGGGAGCGGCTGGACGAGGATCTGGACGAGAAGCAGAAGAAGCTCCGCCACGCCCAGACGCAGCGGACCACCCCGTCCCAGGCGGAGGGTGAGCGGGGAGCGGAGGACGACCAGAAGTAGCTGCCCGTCAGTGTGCGTCGACCGTCACCGTGAAGGAGAAGCGGTCGCCCCGGTAGCGGATCCGCGCCACGTCGACCACCCGCCCGGGGCCGTCGTAGGTGACGCCCGTGTAGTGCAGGATCGGGCTCAGCAGGGGCACTTGGAGCAGCTCGGCCGTGAGCGGGTCGGCGAGCCGCGCCTCCACGGTGTCGGTGATCCGGCTGATGTCCACCTTCGCGATGTCCCGCAGCACCTTCGTCATCGGCCAACGCTCCAGATCCGCCAGGTCGATGGAGTCGGCGAGCTCCGGACGCACCGCGTTCTCCGCCCAGTTGGTCGGCTCGCCGCTCTCGCTGTCGCGGCGGAGCCTGCGGTACGTGACCACCTCGGCGGTGTCCGGGAAGTGCTCCAGCAGCTCCCCGGACACCGCCGTCCGCTCGTGTCCGAGGATCGTCGTGCGGTCGCCCGACTGCTGGGCCACGATCGCGTCGACCGAGCCGAGCAGCCGGACCGGGGCCCCGCGCAGCGCCCCCGGCTCGATGAAGGTCCCGCGCCGCCGGTGGCGGCTGATGAGCCCCTCGGTCTCCAGTTCCTTGAGCGCCTGCCGCATGGTCAGCACGCTCACCCCGTAGTGCTCGGCGAGCTGCTCCTCGGTGGGCAGGCGCAGCGAGGCGTCCGCCGTGCGCCCGAGTATCGAGGCGCGCAGCGACTGGGAGACCTGGTACCAGAGCGGCAGCTTCCGGTTCAGTACCAGTGAGTCGGGGGCGAAGGCGGTCACGGGTGGATCTCCGTACGACGGGACGGGGTGGCGCGGCGGGCCGCGCCGCGCGGCGTGCTGCTCGTGATGTTAGGCGCGGAAGTGGCGCTCCAGCCCCTGCCAGACGTCGTCGTATCCGCTCTGGAGGTGGTCGGCGCCGGCCGCCTGGGCGGTGGCGGTGATCGGCCAGCGGGTCTCGAACATGAAGGCCAGGCCGTCGTCGATCTTCTGCGGCTTCAGCTCGGCGGCGCTCGCCCGGTCGAAGGTCTCCCGGTCGGGGCCGTGCGCGGACATCATGTTGTGCAGGGAGCCGCCGCCGGGCACGAAGCCCTCGGCCTTGGCGTCGTAGGCGCCGTCGATGAGGCCCATGTACTCGCTCATCACGTTCCGGTGGAAGTACGGCGGGCGGAAGGTGTCCTCGCCGACCAGCCAGCGGGGCGCGAAGACCACGAAGTCCACACCGGCCAGGCCCGCCGTGTCGGAGGGCGAGGTCAGCACCGTGAAGATGGACGGGTCGGGGTGGTCGTAGCTGATGGAGCCCAGGACGTTGAAGCTGCGCAGGTCGTAGACGTACGGGACGTGCGTGCCGTGCCAGGCGACCACGTCGAGCGGGGAGTGATCGTAGGTGGCGGTCCAGAGGTTGCCGCAGAACTTGTTGACCACCTCGGTCGGACGCTCGGCGTCCTCGTACGCGGCCACCGGCGCGCGGAAGTCGCGGGCGGCGGCCAGGCCGTTGGCGCCGATGGGGCCCAGGTCGGGGAGCTCGAAGGGACGGCCGTAGTTCTCGCAGACGTACCCGCGGGCGGTCTCGTCCTGGAGCTCCACGCGGAAGCGGACCCCGCGCGGGATCAGCGCCATCTCGCCGGGGCGGGCGCTCAGCAGGCCGAACTCGGTGCGCAGGAGCAGGCCGCCGCGCTCGGGGACGATCAGCAGCTCGCCGTCGGAGTCGCTGAACACCCGGTCGGTCATGGAGGCGTTGGCCGAGTAGAGGTGGATGGCCATGCCGGAGCGCTGGGTGGTGTCGCCGTTGCCGCCGAGGGTCCACAGGCCCGCCAGGAAGTCGGTACCGGGGGCCGGGTCGGGCAGCGGGTTCCAGCGGAGCCGGTTCGGGTCCGCCGGGGCCTCCGTGAAGGGCGCGCTGCGCAGGGCGCCGTTGTCCGCGGCCAGGGTGAAGCGCGGGTGCGCGGCGGAGGGGCGGATCCGGTAGAGCCAGGAGCGGCGGTTGTGGGACCGCGGCTCGGTGAACGCGCTGCCGCTCAGCTGCTCCGCGTAGAGGCCGAGGGGGGAGCGCTGGGGCGAGTTCCGTCCGAGCGGGAGCGCCCCGGGCACGGCCTCCGAGCTGTGCTCGTTGCCGAAGCCGGTGAGGTACTCCAGCCCCTCCGCCGTCTTCCTGGCCTGCTCGCTGCCGCCGCTCATTGCACGCTCCCGGTCTGCCGAAGGAATCCTATGCCTGACAGTAGGATTCCCCGGCCCCCGCGTCAACGGGTGGCCCATTCCTGCACGAGGGGGTCCCAAAAGATGAACATTGCTCTACTCTCACGCGCATGTCGTGGACCCGCAGGTTTCCTGCCGTGCCGGCGGCGCTCCTCGCCGCCCTCCTCGCCCTCCTGTCACTCCTCGTCGCCGCGCCCGCCGCGAGCGCGCACGAGGAGCGCCCCGTCGAGTTCCCCGACGGCACCGGCTCCGTTCCCGTCTACCGCACGGGCGAGCCCGACCTGATCGTCTGCAAGACCGACCGGCCCGCCTTCGAGCGCCGGATATCCGCCTTCCCGGACGCGCTCAAGCAGCGCAACCTCGCCCTCTACGAGCGCTGCGAGAAGAACGGTTTCCGCGACCTCCAAGCGGCCGTGGACGCCGTGGACCGCCCGGGCATGAACATCGCGATCCTCCCCGGCCTCTACGAGGAGGAGCCCTCGCTCCCGGCGCCGACCGGCGAGTGCGCCTCGCTCAAGGCGCCGAACTCCTCGCTCGGCTACCAGATCCTGACCTACGAACAGCAGGTGGCCTGCCGCCACAACCAGAACCTGGTGGCGATCCTCGGCAAGACCGACCTCCAGATCGAAGGCACGGGTGCCTCCCGCCAGGACGTGGTGATCGACGCCAAGTACCAGAAGCTGAACGCCATCCGGGCCGACAAGGCCGACGGCATCTACTTCCGGAACTTCACCGCCCAGCGCACCACCTTCAACTCGCTGTACGTCCTCGCGGCCGACGGCTTCGTCATCGACGACGTCCTGACCCGCTGGAACGACGAGTACGGCTTCCTGACCTTCGCCAGCGACCACGGCCTCTACAAGAACTGCGAGTCCTACGGCAACGGCGACTCCGGCATCTACCCCGGCAGCGCCTCCGACATCAACGAGGACCGCGGCTACGACGTCCCCCGCTACTCCATCGAGATCACCGGCTGCCGCAGCCACCACAACATGGTCGGCTACTCCGGCACCGCGGGCGACTCGGTCTGGGTGCACGACAACGAGTTCGACCAGAACATGGGCGGCGCCTCGATGGACAGCGCCTTCCCCGGCCACCCCGGCCTCCCGCAGAACCACGCCTTCTTCGAACGCAACCTGATCCACGACAACAACGCCGACTACTACCGCCACGTCGCGGACGGCACCTGCGCGAAGCCTCCCGTGGAGCGCGGCTACGAGCAGGGGGTGGTCTGCCCGCAGATCTCCATGCCCCCCGGCACCGGCATCATCACCGCCGGCGGCAACTGGAACCTCTACGAGAACAACTGGGTGTACGGGCACCAGCGCGCGGGCTTCTTCCTCTCGGCCGTGCCCGCCTTCATCCGCGGCGAGGAGGAGCTGTCCAAGCAGACCGACACCTCCCACCACAACCGCTACGCCGGCAACATCCTGGGCAAGGACAAGTCCGGCGCCTCCCGCCCCAACGGCATGGACGTGTGGTGGGACGGCCAGGGCCGGGGCAACTGCTGGCAGCAGGGCCCGGACGGCTCCACCCCGGGCACGCTCCCGCAGTGCGGCGAGCGCCGCGGCGCGGTCTCCGGCGCCTCGGCCCGGCTGGCCGGTGAACCGGTGAAGCTGGCCCAGCTCCTCGTCTGCGCCGACTACAACGTGCAGGCGCGCAAACTCCCCGCCGGCTGCGACTGGTACGGCTCCCGGGGCCTCCAGCGGGTGGAGACCCAGCTCGCCCTCGCCGTCGCGGCGGTCCTCCTCCTGGTCGGCGGCCTCCTGTGGTGGCGCCGCCTGCGGGCCTCCCGGCTCGCCACGGTGGCCGCCCTGCTCGGCCTCGCGGGCCTGGCCCTGGACGTGGCCGGCTCCACGATGGGCCTGATCGGCACCTTCGTCCCGGCCCTGGCCCTGCTCTGCCTCGGCCTGTGGTGGACCGGCACCGGCCTCGCCCTGCGCCCCACCCGGCCCTGGCTGGCCCGCCTGACCCTGCTGCTGGGCGCCCTCACCCTGCTCGACGCCTTCGACAAGGCCGTCCTGATGGTTCCCTGGATCCCGCTCAGCCCCGCCTGGATCCGCTCCCTCGTCGCGGTGTTCTGGATCCTCTGGGCCGTCATCGCCGCAGCCCGCCCGGGCGGCACCCCGGCCCGCCCGGCAGGCCCGGGCGCGGACCCGGCCGGCGACCGGGTACCCGTCCCCGCGGGCCCGGCACCGACCCGCAGCGCGGAAGGCGAGGCCGGAGCCGGAGCCGTGGCCGCAGCCGGTCCCGGCACCGGTCCCGGCACCGGTTCCGGCACCGGTTCCGGCACCGGTCCCGGCACCGGCACTGGGACCGGCACTGGCACCGGGACCGGGACCGGCACCGGCACTGCGACCGGCCCGGAGCGGGGCGCTGCCGACGGAGGCCGGCCGTGACGGGGCAGCCGGGCGGTGACCGCCCCGAACGCCGGACCTCGTGCGAGGCCTGTGGGACACCGCCCGCCGGGGCCCGCCGGACCCGCCGGGTGGGCCGCGCGGCGGCGCTGCTCGCCCTGGCCCTGCTCCTGGCGGGCGGCGCGGCGACGGGCTGCGGGGGGCGGGCCACCACCCACCACAAGCCCGGCACCACCCACGAGCAGGCCTCAGGGAAGGTCGGCACCCTGCTCACCGCCGACGACGGCACGGGCCACCGGCTCCGCGAGGTCCCGGCCGAGGGCGCGCCGGAGGTCCGGCTCGCCGCCCGGCCGGACTCCGAGGACGGCTGGAACCTCCAGCTCACCGTGGCGAATTTCCACTTCACCCCCGACAGCACCGGCGGCGCCGCCCTCCCGGGTGCCGGACACGCGCACCTGGAGCTGGACGGCCGCAAACTGGCCCGCCTGTACGGCCCCTGGTTCCACCTGCCCGCCGCGCAGGTGCCGGAGGGCGGCCCGCACACCCTGACCGTCCGCCTCTACGCGGACGACCACACGGCCTGGGCGGTGGCGGGCAAGCCGGTCGAGGCGACCCTCCAACTCGCCGCGGCTTCGGGCCAGTCCACCCACACCCACTCCTCGGCCACACCGTCTCCCACACCCCCGGCGGCGTCGCAGGCGTCGGAGGCCGACCGCACGGTGACCGTCACCGTGCGGGACGGCAAGGTCAGCCCCGCCCCGGGCCGGGTGGAGGTGACGCGCGGCGAACGCGTGGCCCTGCGGGTCACCAGCGACCGCGCGGACACCCTGCACGTCCACGGCTTCGACAAGGAGCTCGCCCTGCCGGCAGGCCAGGAGGCCACCCTGATCCTGACGGCCGACCGCACGGGCCTCTTCGAGGTCGAGACCCACGGGTCCGGCCTCGTCCTGACCCAGCTCCTCGTCCGATGACCCCGCCGTCGCCGGTGCCGGTGCCGGTGCCGCTGGTGCCGTCGCTGCCGTCGCTGCCGTCGCTGCCGTCGCTGCCGTCGCTGCCGTCCCCGCCCACCGTGCTCGCGCACGGCATCGGCTCGCAGCACGACCTGCCGATCTCTCCCTTCTACGCCTTCGCCGGTGCCTTCACCGCACTCTTCGTCTCCTTCCTCGCGCTGGGGCTCCTCTGGTCCGCCTCCCGCTTCCGCGGCGACCGGTCCGGCCTGGCCCTGCCCGCCGGGCTCCAGCGGGTGGCCGACGCGCCGGCCACCCGCACCGCCCTGCGCGGGCTCGGCCTCGCGGCCTCGCTCGCCGTCCTCCTGTCCCTCCTCCTCGGCCCCGACGACCCCGCACGCAACCCCGCTCCCGGCGCCGTCTACGTCCTGCTCTGGGTCGGCCTCGTCCCCGCCTCCCTGCTCCTCGGTCCCGTCTGGCGCCTCCTCAACCCGCTCCGCGCCCTGTACCGGCTGCTCGCCCGGCTGCCGGCGAAGCCCCGGACGAGACCCCCGCTCCCCGCCCGGCTGGGGCAATGGCCGGCCGCCGCCGGGCTCTTCGCCTTCACCTGGCTCGAACTCGTCTCTCCCGATCCCGCCTCCACCACCACCCTCCTGATCGCCCTGACCGGCTACGCCGCCGTGCAGCTTCTGCTCGCCGCCCGCTACGGCGAGCGCTGGTTCGCCCACGGAGACGCCTTCGAGGTGTACTCCGAACTCCTGGCCCGGCTCTCTCCCCTCGGCCGTCGCAGCGACGGCCGCCTCGTTCTCCGTAACCCCTTCCACGGACTCGACGCGACGCCCGAGCGGCCCGGACTCGTCGCCACCGTCTGCGTCCTGCTCGGATCCACCGCCTACGACGGCTTCTCCGACAACCCCTCGTGGATCAACGCGATCCAGACCTCCCCCCTCGGCCGCACCGCCGCGGCCACCCTGGGGCTGCTCGGAGCCGTCGCGCTCGTCGCCGCCCTCTACTGCCTCTGCGCGGCGGTCACCCGCCTCGTCTGCGGCCCGCACCCCGGCCCGCTGACCGCCTTCGCGCACTCACTCGTACCGATCGCCCTCGGCTATCTCGTCGCCCACTACTTCTCCCTCCTTGTAGTCGAAGGACCACGCACAGTCATCATGGCATTGGGCACTGACAACGCCCCCGAACCCTTTTCCCCCTTGGGTCCCGGCGGCCTCGCAGCCCTCCAGGTGATCGCCGTGGTGACCGGCCACGTCCTCGGAGTGATCGCCGCGCACGACCGCTCCGTACGCCTCTTCCCGCCCGCGAGAGCCGTCGCCGGGCAGCTGCCGATGCTCGCGCTGATGATCACGTACACGGTCGGCGGCCTCAGCCTGCTGCTGAACTGAACTGAACTGAACTGAGCCGGTCGAACCGGCCGAACCGGTACCGCCGCCGACCCGTGAACCCAGGAGCGGCATGATGGACCCCGTGCCCCCAGCCCACCCCCTGCGCCGGACGCCGATCCAGCAGCGCAGCGCCGACCGGCTCGCCCGGATCCTCGACGCCTGCGCGGAACTCCTCGACGAGACCGGGTACGAGAACCTCAGCACCCGGGCCGTGGCCCTGCGGGCCGGCGTGCCGATCGGTTCGATCTACCGGTTCTTCGGCAACAAGCGGGCCATGGCCATCGCCCTGGCCCACCGCAACCTCGACCAGTACGCCGCCGGCATCGAGCAGCGGCTCGCGGACCTCCCGGACACCGACTGGCGCCCGGTCGTCGACGCGGTGCTGGACGAGTACCTGGTCATGAAGCGCAGCGTGCCCGGCTTCGCCCTCGTCGACTTCGGGGTGCCGGCGCCTCCCCCCGAGGGGCCCGCCTCCGACCCCAACCACCTGGTCGCCGTCCGCCTCACCGAGCTCCTCGGCGCGCACCTCGCCCGTACCCCGGACGCCGCCCTGGAGCGGGCCGTCCTGGTGGCGGTCGAGGCCACCGACGCCCTGATCCAGCTCGCCTTCCGCAACGACCCGGCCGGCGACCCCGACATCGTCGCCGAGACCCGCGCGATGATGCACGCCTACCTCGCGCGCGTCCTGGACTGAGGGGACGGCCGGCGCGCTCCCCTCAGGAGCGGCCGGGCAGGCCGGTCACCACCAGGTTGCCGTCCGGCGTGCGCCGGGCGAGGACGCCGGTGCGCAGGTAGCCGTCGGCGGTGAAGGAGGCCGCGTTGAGGCCGGGCGAGCGGTAGTAGCCGCGCGCGGTGTAGGGGCCCCGGGCCAGGAGTTCGCCGGGCTCCCCGGCGGGAACCTCCTCGCCGTCGGAGCCGACCACGCGGATCTGGTCGTCGGGGGAGAGCGGACGGCCCTGCGTCGTCAGCACCGTCTCCTCCGGGTCATCGGTCCGGGTGAGGGTGAGCAGCCCCTCGTCCGTACCGAAGACCTGCTGGAGGCGGCAGTCCCATGCGGAGCCCACCCGTTCGGCGGTCGCGCGGTCCAGCGGCGTGGTCCGGCCGCCGATCTGCACGAGCCGCAGGCTGCTCACGTCGGCCCCGGCCCCGGAAGGCGCGTCGAGCAACAGCCGGGCGGTGTCCGGCGTCAGCGCGGCGACGGTGACCCGCTCGCGCTCGACGGCCGCCAGGAGGGCGGCGGGTTCCGGGTCCTCGACCAGGACGACGGTGCCGCCCGCGGTGAGGGTGCCGATGATGCCGGGGCCGCCGAAGGCGAGGTTGAGGTCGGCGGGCAGTGCGGCGAGGTACACGTCGTCCTGGGTGAGCGACACCAGCTCGGCCGCGGCCCGCGCCTGGTAGGCGTAGTCGTTGTGGGTACGGGGAACCAGCCCGGGCGCCTCGCCGGCCCCGCCGGAGAGCAGGAAGAAGGCCACCTGCCCGGCACTCAGCGTGAGCGCCGGCTCGGGCGGCGAGTCGAGGGAGTGCAGCGGGAAGTAGTGGCAGCCCGAGGTGTCGGTCGTGAAACCGCCGTACGGGTCCGAGGCGCCCGGCGCCTCGAAGGTGAACACCCGGCGCAGGAAGGGGCCCTGGGCCGCGATGCCGGCGGCCATCTCCGTGTGGTCGAAGCCCCGGTACGTGGCGGGGCCGATGTACCCGGTGGCCTCGGAGACCTGGACGACGTGGGACACCTCGGGCGCGCGGTGCGAGACGGGGCAGAGCACGGGGACCGCGCCGGCGCGCATCAGCGCGAACGTGGCGACGACGAGCTCGGGGATGTCGGGAAGCTGGACGACCACCCGCTGCCCGGGCCGCAGGCCGCGCAGCCGGAATCCGGCGGCCATCCGGCTCACGCGGCGGTTCAGGGCCGCGTACGTGAGGCGGGTGTCGCCGTGGACGAGCGCCGTCCGGGGTCCGTACTGCAGGGCCCAGCCGCGCAGCAGGTTGTCCAGCGTGTTGCCCCGCCAGAGGCCGGACGCCCAGTAGTAGTCGACGAATTCCTCGGGCCAGGGCGTACAGCCGTCGAGCATGGATGTCATCCGGCCATCCAAACCGTCGCCGTCCGCGAGGGGCAATGTGCTTTCCCGACCAAGGGTGCTGAATCGCGTCAGCAGAAGGACCAATCGGCGCCGCTGACCAGGGGGAACGGTCCCGGCGCGGGGCGGCGGCCGCGCGTGCGCGGCGGGGCGGCGGTCCCGGCGCGGGCCGCCCGCGGAATCGGTGGGGCGCGGGCCCTCCCCACCGTGCCTACCGGTCGGTATGCTCGGTGCCGCCCGCGCGGTTCCGGCGCCCGCGCCGGTGTCCGTGCCCTGTGTCCGCCCACGCCCAGCGCCCCGCATCTCTGCCGGTGTTCCGCGCCCCTGCCCGTGCTCCGCAGCTCCGCCTGTGCCCAGTGCCCACTGCCTCCGCCCCTGCCCCGTGCCGCAGCCTGCCGCCCCCTGGAGGGCCCATGCCCCGCACCGCCCTGCGCATCTGCCCCCTCTGCGAAGCCACTTGCGGCCTCACGCTCACCATCGAGGGCGCCACCGTCACCGGGGCCCGGGGGGACCGCGAGGACGTGTTCAGCCGCGGTTTCATCTGCCCCAAGGGCGCCGCCTTCGGTGGCCTCGACGCCGACCCCGACCGGCTGCGGACCCCCCTCGTGCGACGCGACGGGCGGCTCCGGGAGGCCACCTGGGAGGAGGCGTTCCAGGCCGTCGCCGATGCGGTCCCCGCCCTCGTGCGGACGTACGGGCCCCAGTCCGTCGGCGTCGTCCTCGGCAACCCGAACGTCCACACCATGGCCGGGCAGCTCTACCCGCCCCTGCTCCTCAAGGCCCTCGGCACCCGCAACCTCTTCACCGCCAGCACCCTCGACCAGATGCCCAAACACGTCTCCAGCGGGCTGCTCTTCGGGGATCCCTTCGCCATCCCCGTCCCGGACCTCGACCGCACGGACTTCCTCCTGCTGCTGGGCGCGAACCCGGTCGAGTCCAACGGCTCCCTGTGCACCGCACCCGACTTCCCCGGCCGGCTCAAGGCGCTGCGCGCCCGCGGCGGCACCCTCGTCGTCGTCGACCCGCGCCGCACCCGCACCGCCGCACTCGCCGACCGCCACCTCGCACCGCGCCCCGGCAGCGACGCGCTGCTGCTCGCCGCCCTGGCCCGCACCCTGCTCGCCGAGGAGCTGACCGATCCGGGCGTACTCGCGGAACACACGCGGGGACTCGGGGAACTCGCCGAAGCGCTCGACCGTTTCACCCCCGAGGCCGTAGCACCCGCCTGCGACCTCACGGCCGATGAGATCCGCGACCTCGCCCGCGACCTCGCGGCCGCGCCGACCGCCGCCGTCTACGGGCGGATCGGCAGCTGCACCGTGGAGCACGGCACGCTCGCCAGCTGGCTGGTCGACGTGCTGAACATCCTGACCGGCAACCTCGACCGGCCGGGCGGAGCCCTGTTCCCGCTGTCCGCGACCGACCGCGCACCCCGGCCGGCCGGACCCGGCAAGGGCTTCGGCCTCGGGCGCTGGCACAGCCGGGTCAGCGGCCATCCCGAGGCCAAGGCCGAACTCCCGCTGTCCGCGCTGGCGGAGGAGATCGACACCCCGGGGGAGGGGCGGATCCGGGCCCTCGTCTCCATCGCGGCGAACCCCGTGCTGTCCGCCCCCGACGGCCGGCGCCTCGACGCGGCCCTGGCCGGGCTCGACTTCATGGTCAGCATCGACCCCTACCTCAACGAGACCTCGCGCCACGCCCACGTGGTCCTGCCTCCCGCACCGCCCTCGCAGAGCGCCCACTTCGACTTCGCCTTCAACACCTTCGCCATCCGCAACCAGGTCCGCTATTCACCGCCCGCCGTCCCGCTCGAGGACGGGCGCATGGACGAGTGCGAGATCCACGCCCGTCTCGTGCTCGCCGTCTCCGGCATGCACGGAACCGACCCGGCGGCCGTGGACGACCTGGCCATCGGCGCCACCCTCGCCCGGGAGTGCGCCGACCCGGACTCCCCCCTGCGCGGCCAGGATCCGGTGCGCCTCGCCGGGCTGCTCGCGGGCGGCAGCGGCCCCGAGCGCCGCCTCGACCTGATGCTCCGGCTCGGCCCCTACGGAGACCGCTTCGCGCCGGCCGCCGACCTGCCCGGGAGCGCCGCTACGGACACCCGCGCGGGCGCGCCCGACGGCGCGGCGGGCCCCGACAACGCGGCGGCCCCCGGCGGCCTCGGGCTGGAGCGGCTGCTCGCGCACCCGCACGGAATCGACCTGGGCCCGCTGCGGCCCCGGCTCCCCGGCCTGCTGAGGACGCGCAGCGGCGCCATCGAGCTCCTGCCGGACCCGATCGCGGCCGAACTCCCCAGGCTGCGCGCGGCCCTCGCCGACCGCCCCGCCGCCCTGGTGCTCGTGGGCCGCCGCCACCTGCGGTCCAACAACAGCTGGCTGCACAACGTCCCGGCCCTCACCGGAGGTTCCAACCGCTGCACCCTCCAGGTCCACCCGGAGGACGCCGCCCGGCTCGGCCTCACCGACGGGCGGCCGGCCCGGATCACCGCCGACGGCGGCAGCCTGGAGGTCCCCGTGGAGATCACCGACGCCGTCCGCACCGGGGTCGTGAGCCTCCCGCACGGGTGGGGACACGACCGCCCCGGCACCCGCCTGTCGGTGGCCGCTGCCGTGCCCGGAGTCAACGTGAACCAGCTCCTCGACGGCAGCCGGCTCGACCCGCTCTCCGGTACGGCCGTGCTCAACGGCTTCCCCGTCGAACTGACACCCATCCCCTGAGCTGGGGTTTTGCTCGTATTGCTCACGCGTGGACGTCTTGTTGGCCCCAGGAGGGGGCACCTAGGTTCCCCCCATGCTGACCTTCCTCGGCTTCGCCATGATCGCGACCTTCCTGGTCCTGATCATGCTGAAGAAAATGTCGCCCATCGCGGCGCTCGTCCTCATCCCCGCGCTCTTCTGCGTGTTCGCCGGACAGGGCGCGCAGCTCGGCGGCTACGTCATCGACGGAGTCGGCAAGCTCGCGCCGACCGCCGCCATGCTGATGTTCGCCATCGTCTACTTCGGCGTGATGATCGACGTCGGACTCTTCGACCCGATCGTGCGCGGCATCCTGCGCTTCTGCCGGGCCGACCCGATGCGCGTCGTGGTCGGCACCGCCGTCCTCGCCGCCATCGTCTCGCTCGACGGCGACGGCTCGACCACCTTCATGATCACCGTTTCGGCCATGTACCCGCTCTACAAGCGCCTCGGGATGAGCCTGGTGGTGATGACCGGAGTCGCGGCCACCGCCAACGGCGTCATGAACACCCTGCCCTGGGGCGGTCCCACGGCCCGCGCCGCCACCGCGCTCAAGCTCGATGCCGCCGACATCTTCGTACCGATGATCCCCGCGCTCGCGGTGGGCCTGCTCTTCGTCTTCGCCCTGGCCTACGTCCTCGGCCTCAAGGAGCGCCGCCGCCTCGGCACGCTGGCCCTCCCCGGGGACACCGAGCGGTCGGCGGAGCCGGCCGGGGAACTCCTGGTCGCGGCCGGCGGCGGCCCGGGCGGCCCGGCCGCCGCCGGGGGCACGCGTACGGCCTCCGGCGGCTACGCCGCGTCCGGGGCGGGCTCCGTCCCGTCCGAGGCGCCCACCGGTTCCGGAGCGTCCACCGGTTCCGATGCCTCCGTCGAGGGAGGCTTCCAGGGCCTCGACCCGCACCGCGCGACCCTGCGTCCCCGCCTCTACTGGTTCAACGCGGGCCTCACCGTCGCCCTGCTCACCGCCATGATCATGGAACTGCTCCCGATCCCGGTGCTCTTCCTCCTCGGGGCCGCCCTCGCCCTCACCGTCAACTTCCCCCACATGCCCGACCAGAAGGCCCGGATCGCCGCCCACGCCGAGAACGTCCTGAACGTCGCCGGAATGGTCTTCGCCGCGGCCGTCTTCACCGGCGTCCTCACCGGCACCGGCATGGTCAAGCACATGGCCGACTGGCTCGTCGGGGCCGTACCCGAGGGCATGGGCCCGCACATGGCCCTGGTCACCGGCCTGCTCAGCCTCCCGCTCACCTATTTCATGTCCAACGACGGCTTCTACTTCGGCGTCCTGCCGGTCCTCGCCGAGGCCGGCGCGGCCCACGGGGTCTCCCCGCTCGAGATCGCCCGCGCCTCCCTGGTCGGGCAGGCCCTGCACATGTCGAGCCCGCTCGTTCCGGCCGTCTACGTCCTCGTGGGCATGGCCAAGGTCGAGTTCGGCGACCACACCCGGTTCACCGTGAAGTGGGCGGCCCTGACCTCCCTGGTGGTGCTGGCGGCAGGGATGCTTTTCGGCATCATCTGACCCCGCCCGCCCCTGGCGACGCAAAACTACCGGCGCTAGTTTGTAGGGTGTTGCGATGTCAGGTCACGTGCTCGGGAGGATTGCCATGAAGGCGCACGACGGGATGTACATCGGCGGCGAGTGGCGGGCCGCCCTCGGCCAGGACCGCATCGAGGTGCTCAACCCGGCCGACGAGCGGCCGATCGCCTCGGTCCCGGCCGGTACGGCCGAGGACGTGGACGCGGCCGTACGCGCGGCCCGCGCGGCCTTCCCGGCCTGGGCGGCCACGGCCCCGGCCGAGCGCGCCGCGCTCATCGGGGCCCTGCGCGACGTCCTGGTCGCCCGCAAGGCGGAGATAGCCGGGACGATCACCGCCGAGCTGGGCTCGCCGCTGGGGTTCTCGGAGATGGTCCACGTCGGGGCGCCGATCGCCGTGGCCTCCTCCTACGCCGAGCTCGGGGCCTCGTACGCCTTCGAGGAGCGGATCGGGAACTCGACCGTGCTGCTGGAGCCGGTCGGCGTCGTCGGGGCGATCACCCCCTGGAACTACCCGCTGCACCAGATCGTTGCCAAGGTGGCACCCGCTCTCGCCGCAGGCTGCACCCTCGTCCTCAAGCCCGCCGAGGACACCCCGCTGACCGCACAGCTCTTCGCCGAAGCCGTGCACGAGGCGGGGATCCCCGCCGGGGTCTTCAACCTGGTGACCGGCACCGGACCGGTCGCCGGTCAGGCGCTGGCCGCACACGAAGGCGTCGACCTCGTCTCCTTCACCGGATCCACCGCAGTCGGCAAGCAGATCGGCGCCACGGCCGGCGCCGCCGTCAAGCGGGTCGCCCTGGAACTGGGCGGCAAATCGGCCAACGTCATCCTGCCCGGCGCCGACCTCGCCAAGGCCGTCGCCGCGGGCGTGGGCCACGTCATGAACAACGCCGGCCAGAGCTGCAACGCGCTCACCCGCATGCTCGTCCACCGCGACGAGTACGAGGAGGCGGTCTCCCTGGCGGCCGCCGCCGCGGCCAAGTACGCCTCCGGTGACCCCCTCGACCCGGGCACCCGTCTCGGCCCGGTCGTCAGCGCCAAGCAGCGCGACCGCGTCCGCGGCTTCATCACCCAGGGCGTGGAGGAGGGCGCGCGCCTTGTCGCGGGCGGGCCCGAGGCGCCGCACGAGCAGGGGTACTTCATCGCCCCGACCGTCTTCGCCGACGTCACGCCCCAGATGACCATCGCCCAGGAGGAGATCTTCGGCCCGGTGCTGTCGATCCTGCCCTACGCCGACCAGGACGAGGCCCTGGCCATCGCGAACGGCACCGACTACGGGCTGGGCGGGGCCGTCTGGGCGGCGGACGAGGAGACGGCCGTGGCCTTCGCCCGCCTGATGGACACCGGCCAGGTGGACATCAACGGCGGCCGCTTCAACCCGCTCGCCCCCTTCGGCGGGTACAAGAAGTCGGGCGTGGGCCGCGAGCTGGGCCCGCACGGCCTCGCCGAGTACCTCCAGACCAAGTCCCTGCAGTTCTAGCCGCCGTAGCCCCGTAGTCCCGCACGGTTCCAGCCCCGCAACACACACGGAGACGACGATCATGGTCCGCGCCGCCATCCTGCCCGCCGTCGGAGCCCCCCTGGAGATACGGGACATCGTGCTGCCCGAACCAGGCCCCGGCCAGGTCCGGGTGCGGCTCGCCGCCGCCGGTGTCTGCCACTCCGACCTCTCCCTCACCAACGGCACCATGCGGGTGCCCGTACCCGCCGTCCTCGGCCACGAGGGCGCGGGCACGGTCCTCGCCGTCGGCGAAGGGGTCACCCATGTCGCCCCCGGCGACGGGGTGGTGCTCAACTGGGCCCCGTCCTGCGGGCAGTGCCACCACTGCTCGATCGGCGAGGTCTGGCTCTGCGCCAAGGCGCTCACCGGGGTGGGCGCGGTGTACGCCCACGACGCCCTGGGTGCAGAGCTGCACCCAGGGCTGAACGTGGCGGCCTTCGCCGAGGAGACGGTCGTCGGGGCCAACTGCGTCCTGCCCGCCCCCGCGGGGATCCCGCTCACCGAGGCCGCACTGCTCGGCTGCGCGGTCCTCACCGGCTACGGGGCCGTCCACCACAGCGCCCAGGTCCGCCCCGGCGAGTCGGTGGCCGTCTTCGGAGCCGGCGGTGTGGGGCTGGCCGCCCTCCAGGCGGCCCGGATCGCGACGGAGGGACCGGTGGTGGCCGTCGACGTCTCCCCGGACAAGGAGGAACTGGCCCGGGCGGCCGGGGCCACGGAGTTCCTGCTCGCCTCCGAGACCACCGCCAAGGACATCCGCGCCCTCACCGGCGGCCAGGGCGCGGACGTGGCCGTCGAATGCGCCGGCCGGGCCGTGAGCATCCGGGCGGCGTGGGAGTCCACCCGGCGCGGCGGCCGTACGACGGTCGTCGGCATCGGCGGCAAGGAGGAGCAGGTCGGCTTCAACGCCCTGGAGATCTTCCACTTCGCGCGGACTCTCACCGGCTGCGTCTACGGGAACAGCGACCCCGCGCGTGACCTCCCGGTGATCGCCGACCACGTCCGGGCGGGGCGGATGGACCTCGGGGGGCTCGTCACCGACCGCATCACCCTCGACGGGATTCCGGCGGCGTTCGACGCGATGCTGGCGGGCAAGGGGGGTCGCTCGCTGGTGGTCTTCTAGGGCCCGGCCGGGCCCTGGGAGGCCGCGGGGCGGAGTTCCCCTACCCGCCCTTCCACCGTTCCCCGGGCGCTGCCCGGACCCCGGTCCTCAAGCGCCGGACGGGCTGGGAGGGGGCCCCGGGCTGCGCCCGGCCCCCCTGGGGCTCCGCCCCAGACCCCGCGCCTCAAACGCCGGCGGGGCTGGATTCGGCTCCGCCCGGCTGAAAGGCCCAGAGCCGGCGGAGCCGGGACTTCGCTGCTCCCGTCAGGCGTTTTCCCGCAGTGCCGCGTACTGGAGGGCCAGGCCGTCCAGCAGGGCCGCCAGGCCCGTTTCGAAGGCGCCCTCGTCCACCTCGTGCTGGCGTTCCGCCAGGAGGTGGGCCTGGCCCAGGTGCGGGTAGTCCGACGGGTCGTACGCCGTCTCGTCGTCCACGAAACCCCGGGCGAAGGAACCCACCGCCGAGCCCAGGATGAAGTACCGCATCAGCGCGCCGATCCGGGTCGCCTGCGCCGGCGGCCAGCCGGCCGCGGTCATCGCCCCGAAGACGGCGTCCGCCACCCGCAGCCCGGCCGGCCTGCGGCCCGGCCCCCGCGCCAGCACCGGCACGATGTTCGGATGGTCGGACAGTGCGGCCCGGTACGAGTGCGCCCAGTCGCGCAGCGCGACCTGCCACTCCCGCCCGTCCCCGGCCTCGAACATCGACAGGTCGACCCGCGCGCTCACCGCGTCCGCGACCGCGTCCAGGATCTCGTCCTTCGTGCGGAAGTGGTTGTACAGCGAAGGTCCGCTGACCCCCAGCGCCGCCGCCAGCCGCCGCGTCGAGACCGCCTCCAGTCCCTCGCCGTCCACGAGCGCGCCCGCCGCCTCGACGATGCGGGCTCTGCTGAGGAGGGGCTTGCGCGGTCTGGCCATGCGCCACATAGTAAGGCCTGCCCGAATTAAACTAGCGGTGGTAATTAACCCCGTACCGCCGCTCCCGTCCCGCCCGGAGGTGCCCGGTGAATCTGGAGCTCAGCGAGGAGCAGTCCGCCGTCCGCGATCTCGCCCGCGCGTTCACCGAGCGCGAGGTCGCCCCGTACGCCGCCGAGTGGGACCGCGCCGAGAGCGTCGACCGGGCCGTCGTGAAGAAGCTCGGCTCCGTCGGCTTCCTCGGCCTGACCGTCCCCGAGGAGTACGGCGGCTCCGGCGGCGACCATCTCTCCTACGTCCTGGTCACCGAGGAGCTCGGCCGCGGGGACTCCGCCGTGCGCGGCATCGTCTCCGTCTCCCTGGGCCTGGTCGCCAAGACGATCGCCGCCTGGGGGAGCGAGGAGCAGAAGCGCGCCTGGCTGCCGCGCCTGTGCTCCGGGGAGGCCCTCGGCTGCTTCGGGCTCACCGAGCCCGGCACCGGCTCCGACGCCGCCGCCCTGACCACCCGCGCCCGCCGCGAGGGCGACGCGTACGTGATCAGCGGCAGCAAGATGTTCATCACCAACGGCACCTGGGCCGACGTGGTCCTGCTCTTCGCCCGCACGAACGAGGACCCCGGCCACCGCGGGATCTCCGCGTTCCTCGTGCCCGCCGACGCCCCGGGTCTGACCCGCCGCGCGATCCACGGCAAGCTGGGCCTGCGCGGCCAGGCCACCGCCGAACTCGTCCTCGACGGGGTGCGCGTGCCCGCCTCCGCGATGCTCGGCCCCGAGGGGAAGGGCTTCTCCGTCGCCATGTCTGCCCTCGCCAAGGGCCGGATGTCCGTCGCCGCGGGCTGTGTGGGCATCGCCCAGGCCGCGCTGGACGCGGCCGTCTCCTACGCCGCCCAGCGCGAGCAGTTCGGCAAGCCGATCGCCCACCACCAGCTGGTCCAGGAGCTGATCGCCGACATCTCGGTCGACGTGGACGCCGCCCGGCTGCTGACCTGGCGGGTCGCCGACCTGATCGACCGCGGGCAGCCCTTCGCCACCGAGTCCTCCACCGCCAAGCTCTTCGCCTCCGAGGCCGCCGTCCGCGCCGCGAGCAACGCCCTCCAGGTGCACGGCGGTTACGGCTACATCGACGAGTACCCGGCCGGCAAGCTGCTGCGCGACGCCCGCGTGATGACCCTCTACGAGGGCACCAGTCAGATCCAGAAGCTCCTCATCGGCCGTGCCCGCACCGGGATTTCGGCCTTCTGAGCGCCGAAGTTCCTGAGTACGTAAGTGAGTACGTGCGCGGATGTGCGGCGGCCCGGCCCGCCCGAAGCTGGATCCATGAACGAGACACCGGTCAAGCAGCAGAACACGGGGGCCTACTACGGCCAGGCGGTCGCCTCCTTCGGCATCGCCATCGGTGCGGTGGCCCTGGGGATCTACAACATGGACGCCGACGGCTGGGTCCGCGCCTTCCTCGGCATCGCGGTCCTCTACCTCACCACCTCCGCCTTCACCCTCGCCAAGGTGATCCGCGACCGCCAGGAGGTCACCCAGATCGTCAGCCGGGTCGACCAGGCCAGGATGGAGAAGATCATGACGGGCTACGATCCCTTCGCCGTCCCGAAGCAGCCCAGCCCCCAGGATCGCTAAGCGCTTGCTCACCCCTCCGGTAAGCTGTTCCTCCCGGGATGTTCATTCCTGCGGGCCGAAGAGGGGGAGTGAGCGATGGACAGCATGGAGGAGACCGGCGGCTACCGGCCGTGGTCGGAGGTCACCCCCGACGCCGCGCGGCGGCTGCTCGTCGCCGCCGTGGAGGCCTTCGCGGAGCGCGGGTACCACGCCACCACCACCCGGGACATCGCCGGGCGGGCCGGCATGAGCCCGGCCGCGCTCTACATCCACTACAAGACCAAGGAAGAGCTGCTCCACCGGATCAGCCGGATCGGCCACGACAAGGCCCTGGAGATCCTGGACATCGCGGCCGCCGGCCCCGGCAGCGCCGCCGAGCGGCTCGACGCGGCCGTGCGGTCCTTCGTGGGGTGGCACGCGGCCCATCACACCACCGCGCGCGTGGTCCAGTACGAGCTCGATGCTCTCGCTCCGGAGCACCGCTCCGAGATCGTGGCCCTGCGACGGCAGAGCGACGCGGCCATCCGCCGCATCCTCGCCGACGGCGTCGCGGCCGGGGAGTTCTTCGTCCCCGACGTCCCCGGCACGACCCTCGCCGTGCTGTCGCTCTGCATCGACGTCGCCCGCTGGTTCAGCGCGGACGGCCGCCGCACGCCCGACGAGGTCGGCGCGCTCTACGCCGGCCTCGTGCTCCGCATGGTGGGCGCGGGCGGTGCGTCCGGCGAGCCCGGCACGCCTCAGAAGTAGTAGCGGGACACCGACTGCGCCACGCACACGGGCTTCCCGCCGCCCTCGATCTCCACGGTCACGGTGGCCGACACCTGGACGCCGCCGCCCGCCTCCACCACCTCGGTGATCACCGCGGTCGCGCGCAGCCGCGATCCGACCGGCACCGGAGCGGGGAAACGCACCTTGTCGGTCCCGTAGTTGATGCCCATCCGCATGCCCTCGACCCGCATGATCTGCGGCACCAGGCTCGGCAGCAGCGACAGCGTGAGGTAGCCGTGCGCGATCGTGGAGCCGAAGGGTCCGGACGCCGCCCGCTCCGGGTCCACGTGGATCCACTGGTGGTCCCCGGTGGCGTCCGCGAAGAGGTCGATCCGCTTCTGGTCCACCTCCAGCCAGTCGCTCGGACCGAGCGGCGCGCCGATCCCGGCGGTGAGCTCCTCGGCGGACGTGAAGATCCTCGGCTCGGACATACCCGTACCCCTCCTTGGCGAATAAGCGCTTGCTCAGCATGCTGGCGCCGTCATGGATCTGTCAACGACGTGCCACGACCTGCCACGACGTGCCCGCCTTCGCATCGGGCCGGGCCGATTACCCTCGGCTACCCTCGGCGGTGTGCCGCAGATTCCCGAGAAGGTCCACGAGCTCACCGTCGGCCAGCTGTCCGCCCGCAGCGGCGCGGCCGTCTCCGCACTGCACTTCTACGAGGCCAAGGGCCTGATCAGCAGCCGCCGCACCTCCGGCAACCAGCGCCGCTACACCCGCGACGCGCTGCGCCGGGTGGCGTTCGTACGGGCCGCCCAGCGCGTCGGCATCCCGCTCGCCAGCATCCGCGACGCCCTCTCGCAACTCCCCGAAGGCCGCACCCCCAACCGCGAGGACTGGGCCCGGCTGTCCGAGAGCTGGCGCGCCGAGCTCGATCAGCGCATAGCCCAGCTCGGGCGGCTGCGCGACCATTTGACCGACTGCATCGGCTGCGGATGCCTGTCCCTGGAGAACTGCGCGCTCTCCAACCCGGACGACGTCTTCGGTGAACGCATCACCGGTTCCCGGCTGTTGTGACCTCCCGCGCACGGGCGGCCGCCGCGACCAGCTCGGCATTGGACCGCGCCGCCCGCCCGTCCGGCAGGCGCAGTACGTCCCCTACGCCGATCCGCGCCCCGGTGCCGTACCGCGCGGCCAGCCGCAGCGCGGGCCAGGCCGCCTCCTCCCGCCCGAACAGCACCACCGCCACCGGCGGGAGCCGCCGCAACAGCTCGGCGACCACCCAGGGCCCCGCGGAGCCCAGCTCGGCGACGAGCCGCACCCGCGCGGGATCCCGTAGCGGCCAGGCGAGGAACCGCGCGACCGACCCGGCCCGGCCGCCCGCCGCGCCCGCCGCGGGTTCCGTGCCGGCGAGGCGGTTCCCGCCGGCCGCGGCGGCCCCGTCCGCCGGGACGTTCCCGCCCGCCGGGACCGCCCCGCCCGCCTGGACCTCCGCGTCCACCGCCACCCCGCGCTCCAGCAGCGCCTGGGCGAGCTCGCGCGCTCCCGGCTCCGCGAAGCGGACCACCGCACGGTCGGGCAGGACCGTCCAGCTCCGGATCCGCGCCAGCCGCGCCGCGTGGTCCGGCTCCGACGCGATGCTCAGGGGCACGGAGACCGCCACCCCGCCCCCGAGGCCGGCCTCGCGCAGGGCCTCCAGCAGCGGCCCGACCACCCGGGGCGAGAGGCTCTCGCGGCCGCACGGGGTGCGCGGGTGGACCAGTACCTCGCGGGCCCCGGCGGCCACCGCCGCCAGCGCCGCGGCGACCAGGTCCTCCGGGCTCATCGGGACGGCCGACCCGTCGGCGGCCCCCCGGGACCCGTTGAGCGACACCACGAGCGTCGGCTGCGCGCCCCCGCCCGTCCCGCCCCCGGGCGTCCCGCTCACGCCGCCCCAGCCAGGTCGCCACCCTGGAGCGCCGCGTCCGCGAGCGCCGGTCTCGGCACCACGATTCCGCAGCCCGCGCACACCGGCCCGTCCCAGGCCACCCCGGCCGAGGCAGAGGCCGATCCCCCCGCAGGTCCGACCCCCAAGGCCCCGGCCGCCCCCGGCTCCGGCCAGTGCAACTCCCGCGCCCCGCACACCGGACACGCCGTCCCCGGCTCCGACTCCAGCGCGTCCACCAGCCGTCTCAGCACCTCGCCGAGCGCCCCCTGCGGCCGCACGCCCGGATCGGCGCACCGGACCACCGCGTCCCCGCTGCCGCCCCACGCCCACTCGGGGCGCCGCAGCCCGTCGTGCTTCTCGCGCCGCCGGCGCTCCGCGAACTGCCGTTCGTACGCCAGCCAGACCCCCCGTGCCTCCTCCAGCTCCTCCAGCGCGGCCACCAGCCGCGAGGGGTCCGCCGCCCGGTCCTCGGGGCCGATCCCGTGCCGGTCGCACAGGTGCCACCAGGTCGCGCGGTGCCCGTACGGGGCGAACCGCTCCAGGCAGCGGCGCAGCGAGTGGCGCCGCAGGGCCCCGTCGTTGCGCGCGTCGCGCACCTGGTGGGCCAGACTCCGGAATCCCGCCATCACACCTTCACCTCCGCCGAGCGCCCAGCACCGGGCGCCGTGCCCGCCGCGCTGTGTTCCGCACAGGACCGGCGCCGTGTGCCCAACATGCCCGGCCCGGTGCGGGCGCATGCGGGGGCGGTCGGGGCGTGCGGGTGGCACATGGCCGGAAGTCAGCGCCCCATGCGCCCCGCGGCCACCACCAGCCGGGCCAGCTCCTCGTGGCAGATGTCGCTGTGCGCCCCCGAGGGGGCCCCGCCGCGCCGGACCACGGAGCCCGCGTCCACGCTCACGCAGCCCGCGCCGGGCAGGCCGTCCCGCAGCGCCGCGTCCAGGGTCAGCCGCGGGGATCCCGGCACGCCCCGGATGCCGTCGTGCCCGATCGCGCCCCACCGCTCGTCGAAACCGAGCAGACCGGCCGAATCGCCGGCCATCCGGGAGGCCAGCGGATAGAACACCTTGAGGGAGGAGTCGTAGGGGGAGTGGCAGGCCGTCACCGGCCCGTCGACCCTGCCCTGCAGTCCGCGCAGGGCGCCCCCGCGCCCCCGGTCGTGCGGCAGGTTGTCGGCGAACGCGTAGTGGGAGAAGGCCCCTTGGAGGACGGTGAGGGACTTCACGTTCCGCGCCCCGGACGGCAGGCCGCGCAGTGCGAAGGAGACCAGCCGGCCGCCGAAGCTGTGCCCGATGAGGTGCACCCGCAGGGCCGGGCGGCGGCCGGCCAGCTCCGCGAGCAGCGGCCCGAGCCCGTGCTCGCCGACCACCCCGGCCCGGGCCTTCATCTGGTAGTAGGTGGCCTGGCGCAGCACCTCCTTGGCACCGTTCCACAGGGTCCGCGTCCCGCCGCCCATCGAGAGGCCGGGCCCGGGGGAGTCCCCGGCGCCGCGGCCGTCCCCGGGGAGGGTGGCGCCCGCCTCGGCCAGGGCCGCGGTGAACTCGCGGCACACCCGCAGGACGTCCCCGCTGAGGAAGTCCGGCACCTCGCGCGGGGCGAAGGGCGCCGACAGATCGTCGCCCGGGCCCACCCCGTCCACCCCGGCCAGCTCCCGTACGAGCGCGCCGAACTCGGTGAAGTCGCCCTCGCGCGTGGGCCGTTCCTCCAGCAGCTCGGCGATCCGGTCCAGCTCCGCGGCCCGTCCGGGCCAGAACGCGCCGAGGGCCTGCCGGGTGACCGGGTCCAGGGCCGTTCCGTGCCCCGGGCGGCCCGACTCCGGCGCTGCGCCGACGGCCCCGCGGGCGTCGAAGTCGGGGATCGGTTCGTCCGAGAACCGGATCGAGGGCCACACGACCCCCACGTACCCCAGCCGTACCCCGGTCCCCACCAGATCCGCGAAGGGCGCGTAGAACCGGTCGAAGAGCCGGATCGCGGTGGACCGGTCGGAATTCCATCCGTGGGCGAAGACCAGCAGGTCGGTGGCCTCGATCCCGAAGACCCCCTCCCGGGCGCCCGGGCCCGCGTCGCCCTGCGCGTCGAAGGTCAGCTCCACGTACGGCCGGGCGCCGATCCCCGAAGCCGCCGCCGCCCCTGCCGCCCCCGCGGGCACCGCACCGCCGATGTGCACCATGACGCCCCCCTCCACGCCGTGTCCCTGCCCGCAGCATCCTGCGGAACAGGCCGCCCGGCCAGCCCCTCCGCACCAACCGGTTCACGGACGCTCACGGATACAGCAGGTACTCCTCCCGCACCGCCGCGAACTCCGCGAGCCCCGCCGCCCAGTCGCCCGCGATCTCCTCCACGCCCGCCCCCGCGTCGACCATCCGCCGCACCCGGTCCGAGCCCGTCAGCCGGTCGATCCACTGGTCGGAACGCCACGCGAACCCGCTCCACACCCGCCGCGCGGTGACCAGCAGCCCGATCCCGGCCCGTACCGGGTCGAAGGCCTCCCGGTCGTGGACGAGCAGCCGGACCCCGCCGCAGGTCTTCCCGGCGTGCTTGGAGAAGGAAGGCGTGAAATAGGCCTCCCGGAACCACACCCCGGGCAGCTCCAGCGCGTTCGCCGCCTCCGCCCACCGCCGGTCCACGCCCTCCGCGCCGACCAGCTCGAAGGGGGTGGTGGTCCCGCGCCCCTCCGACAGGTTGGTCCCCTCGAACAGGCAGGTCCCGGCGTACGCGAGGGCCGTGCCCGGCGTCGGCATGTTGGGGCTGGGCGGCACCCAGGGCAGCCCGGTCTCCTCGAAGAAGGACTCCCGCCGCCACCCCGCCATCCGCACCACCTCCAGCCGCGGGGCGGCGCCGGCTCCCCGCAGGAACTCGGCGGCGAAGAGCCCGGCCAGCTCGCCCGCCGTCATCCCGTGCGCCAGCGCGATCGGCTCCCGGCCCACGAAGCTCGCGTACGGGCGCTGCAGGACGGGCCCGGCCGCCCGCCGGGCGCCGACCGGGTTGGGGCGGTCCAGCACCACCACCGCCTTGCCGGCGAGCGCGGCCGCGCGCATGCAGTCGTAGAGGGTCCAGATGTAGGTGTAGAAGCGGGCGCCGACGTCCTGGATGTCGAAGACGACGGTGTCGACGCCGGCCGCCGTGAAGACGTCCGCGAGCCGCTGCCCGCTCTTGTCGTACGTGTCGTACACGGGCAGCCCGGTCGCCGGATCCCGCCCGGCCCCCTCCGAACCGCCGGCCTGGGCCGTCCCCCGGAAGCCGTGCTCGGGGCCGAACACCGCGACCAGGTCCACGCGGCGGTCCGCGTGCAGTACGTCGACCAGGTGGCGGGCGTCCGCGGTGATGCCGGTCGGGTTGGTGACCACCCCGACCCGCTGCCCGGCCAGGACGGCGTACCCGTCCGCGGCGAGCCCCTCGAACCCGCTCCGCACCCGCCCGCCAACACCGCCCACCGTCCCCGGACCCCGCACCCCGGGCCCGCGGGGCCCTGCCGCCGGGGCCGCTGCGCCGGGGGAGCCGGCGGCCGCTGCCCCCGCCCCCGGGGCTCCCGCCCCCAGGGCACCCGCGGCACCCGCCGCCCCGGCCAGACCCAGCAACCCGCGTCGCGACAGCGTCATCGCGCCAAAGTAGGGCTCCGAGCCCTTCCACCCCGACATACCGACTGGTTAGTCTGCCCGTGATCCGACAGGCGGCCCACGCACCAACCCACGAAGGGCGGACCCGTGAACGCGTTCCAGGACCAGCGAGTCGTCGTCACCGGCGCGGGCGGCGGCATCGGCGCCGCCCTCGCCCACCGCTTCGCCGCGGAGGGGGCGACCGTGGCGGTGAACGACCTGGACCCCGCCAAGGCGGCCTCCGTCGCGGAGGCCATCGGCGCCCGCGCGGTCGCGGTGCCCGGCGACGCCTCCGCGGTGGCCGCCGAGGCCCGCGAGGCGCTCGGCGGCACCGTCGACGTCTACTGCGCCAACGCCGGCCTGGCCTCCGGCGGCGACGCCTTCGCCGAGGAGGCCGTCTGGGAGGCGGCCTGGGACACCAACGTCATGGCCCACGTCCGCGCCGCCAGGCTGCTGCTGCCCGACTGGCTGGAGCGCGGGAGCGGCCGGTTCGTGTCCACCGTCTCGGCCGCCGGACTGCTGACCATGATCGGAGCGGCCCCGTACAGTGTCACCAAGCACGGCGCGCTCGCCTTCGCGGAATGGCTCTCGCTGACCTACCGCCACCGCGGGCTCCAGGTCCACGCCATCTGCCCGCAGGGGGTCCGGACCGACATGCTCACCGCCGCCGGATCGGCGGGCGAGCTGGTCCTCGCGCCGACCGCGATCGCGCCGGAGGCGGTCGCGGACGCACTGTTCGACGGCATGGAGAAGGGCCGGTTCTTGATCCTCCCGCACCCCGAGGTCGCGGACTTCTACACGTCCCGCGCCACCGACCCGGACCGCTGGCTGAGCGGCATGAACCACCTCCAGCGCAAGTGGGAGACCCGGTGACCGCAGACACCACGCCCGCGACCCCGCCGCCGCCCTCCCGCTACGCCGCCAAGCCCTGGCTGGGCCTGCTCAGCCCCGCCCAGCGGGCCCCGATCGCGCCCCCGCCCAGCGTCCTGCACGCCTTCCGTGCCGCCGTCGCCCGCGCCCCCGAACGCACCGCGCTCGCCTACTTCGACGGCCGCCTCGACTACGCCGAGGCCGACGCGCTCTCCGACTCCCTCGCCGGCCACCTCGCCGCCCGGGGCATCCGCCGCGGGGACCGGGTCGCGGTCATGCTCCAGAACACCCCGCACTTCGTGCTCGCCGTCCTGGCCGCCTGGAAGGCCGGGGCCGTCGTGGTCCCGCTCAACCCCATGTACAAGTCCGGCGAGGTCGGCCACGTCCTGCGCGACTCCGGGGCCGCCGCCCTGGTCTGCGAGGCCGGCGCCTGGTCGGCGTACCTGGGCGAGACGGTACGGGGGACCGGCGTACGGGTCGCCCTGACGGCGCACGACACGGACTTCCAGACCCGCAACGACCCCCGGGTCTTCCCCGAGCCCGGCAGCGCCGGGTTCCGCGGCGCGGAGCCGCCCCCCGGCGGGGCCGGAACCGCCGACGGGGCGCCGGGGTCCTGCGCAGCGGAGCCCTACGCGCCGGGCCCCGACGGGCCGGGCCCCGCCGACCTGCTCACTGTGGCCCGCCAGGGCCACCCCGTCCCGCCCGACCCGGAGCTCACGGCCGCCGACACCGCCCTCATCAGCTACACCTCCGGCACCAGCGGCACCCCCAAGGGCGCCATGAACCCGCACGGCGCGCTCACCCACAACGCCCTGCGCCAGGTGACCGGCCACCCCCTCCCCGAAGGCGCCGGCTACTTCGCGCTCGCCCCGCTCTTCCACATCACCGGCATGGTGTGCGAGCTCGCCGCCTGCTTCGCCAACGCCGGCACCCTGGTCCTCGCCCACCGCTTCGACGCCGGCGCCGTCCTCGACGCCTTCCTCGAGCACCGCCCCGCCTACACCGTGGGCCCGGCCACCGCCTTCATGGCCCTCGCCGCGCACCCCGCGGCCACCCCCGACCACTTCGCCTCGTTCCAGGTGGTCTCCTCCGGGGGTGCCCCGCTGCCGCCCGCCCTGGTCGAACGGCTGCGCGCCGCCTACGGCTTCTACCTGCGCAACGGCTACGGCCTGACCGAATGCACCGCCCCCTGCGCCTCCGTGCCCTTCCACCGCGAAGCCCCCGTGGACCCGGCCTCGGGCACCCTCTCCGTGGGCGTGCCCGGCGCCGACACCCTCGTACGGATCCTCGACGAGAGCGGCGCGGAGGTCCCCTTCGGCGAGACCGGGGAGATCGCCGTACGCGGACCCCAGGTCGTCCCCGGCTACTGGGGCCTGCCCGCCGACACCGCCAAGGCCTTCCCGGACGGCGAACTGCGCACCGGGGACGTCGGGTTCATGGACCCGGAGGGCTGGCTCTACGTGGTCGACCGCAAGAAGGACATGATCAACGCCTCCGGCTTCAAGGTCTGGCCGCGCGAGGTGGAGGACGTGCTCTACACCCACCCCGCCGTGCGCGAGGCGGCCGTCGTCGGCATCCCGGACCCCTACCGCGGGGAGAGCGTGAAGGCCTACGTCAGCCTGCGCCCCGGGACCGCGGCCGACCCGGCGGAGCTGTCCGCGTACTGCGCCGAGCGCCTTGCCGCGTACAAATACCCGCGCCGGGTGGAGATCCTGCCTGTCCTTCCGAAGACGACCAGTGGCAAGATCCTGCGACGGGAACTGCGGACACGCGACCACGGCTGAAAACAGCCGGACCGCGTGCGCACGGCCCGCACACACGAGGACACGAAAGGGAGGCGACAGCCATGGCCGCCAGAACCACGACGGAGACCGTCGGGGCGCACGAGGCCCCGGTACCGCGCCGGCTGCTCGCCGTCGCGACCAGGCTGTTCGCCGAGCGCGGCTACGACCGCACCTCGGTCCAGGAGATCGTCGAGGCGGCCGGGGTCACCAAGGGCGCGCTCTACCACTACTTCGGCTCCAAGGACGACCTGCTGCACGAGGTGTACGCGCGCATGCTGCGGCTCCAGCAGCAGCGGCTCGACGCGGTGGCCGGTTCCGATGCCCCGGTGGAGGAGCGGCTGCGGGCCGCGGCCGCCGACGTGGTGGTCACCACGATCGAGAACCTGGACGACGCGGCGATCTTCTTCCGCTCCATGCACCAGCTGAGCCCGGAGAAGTCCAAGCAGGTCCGGGCCGAGCGCCGGCGCTACCACGAGCGCTTCCGCGCCCTGATCGAGGAGGGCCAGAGCAGCGGGGTCTTCTCCGACGCCACCCCGGCCGACCTGGTGGTGGACTACCACTTCGGCTCGGTCCACCACCTGTCGACCTGGTACCACGAGGACGGCCCGCTCACGCCGCAGCAGGTGGCCGACCACCTCGCGGACCTGCTGATGCGGGCGCTGCGCCCGTAGCGGGCGCCGGGTGGAGCGCCGGGTAGTCGGTGTAGCCCTCCGGTCCGGACACGTACATCAGGAACTCCGGCCGGAGCTCGTTGAGCGGGGCGCCGGTGCGCAGCCGCTCCACGAAGTCGGGATTGGCCAGGAACCCGCGCCCGAGCGCGACCAGGTCCGCGCCGCCCGCCAGCAGGGCCTCGGCCCGCCGCCCGCCGCCGTCGGAGGCGACCTCCTCGTGGGAGAGCCGGGGGTTGGCGATCAGGGTGCCGGGCCAGGCCGCGCGGATCCTCCGGAAGAGGGGCCGGTCCGGCTCGGCGTGGACCAGGTGCAGATAGACCGGCCCGACCTCCGCCAGGGCCTCGACCAGCGCCGGGTAGATCGCCTCGGTGTCGCCCTCCTCGACGCCGTTGACCTCGATTCCGGGGGAGATCCGTACGCCGACCCGCTCGGGGCCGATCGCCTCGGCGACGGCCCGGACCACCTCGGTGGTGAACCGGATCCGGCCCGCCACCGATCCGCCCCACCCGTCGGTGCGCCGGTTGGTGTTCCGGGCCAGGAACTGGTGGAGCAGGTGGCCGTTGGCGGAGTGCACCTCCACCCCGGCGAAGCCCGCCTCGACGGCGCCCCGGGCGGCGGCCGCGAAGTCGGCGATGGTGGCCTCGATGTCCTCGGGCGTCATCTCCCGCGGGGCGACGGCCTCCCGGAGCCCGTCGGGGGTCTGCAGGAGTTCCGGGAAGCGCACCGCCGAAGGGGCGAGCGGGACGTGCCCGCTGGTGTCGGGGTGCCCGACCCGGCCGCCGTGCTGCAGCTGGAGGAACATCCGCCCGCCGGCGTCGCGGACGGCGTCGGTGACGCGGCGCCAGCCGGCGATCTGCTGCGGGGTGTGGATCCCGGGGATGTTCGGGTAGGTCTGCCCGACGGCGTTCGGGGTGGTGCCCTCGGCGATGATCAGGCCGGCCGAGGCGCGCTGGGCGTAGTAGGTGGCCATGAGGGTCCCGGGGGCGCCGTCGGCCCCGGCCCGGTTCCGGGTCAGCGGAGCCATGACCAGGCGGCTGGGGAGCTCCAGGCCGCCCAGGCGGGCGGGTTCGAAGAGCCGGGATGCGGTGGGGGCCTGCTGTGTCTGCGCCTGCTGTGTCTGCGTCATGCCGGGTACCGTAAAACCTGACACTGATGTCAGATTCAAGCCGGGAAACGGGGACGGAGCGCACATGAGGATCGGGGAGCTGGCGGCGCGCACCGGGGTCAGCGAGCGTTCGCTGCGCTACTACGAGCAGCAGGGACTGCTGGTCTCCGACCGGACCCCGGGCGGCCACCGCGACTTCGCCGAGCGGGCGGTGGACCGGGTCATCCGGATCCAGGAGCTCTACGCGGCGGGCCTGCACAGCACGAAGATCGCCCAGATCCTGCCCTGCATGCGCGACACCGACGGCGGGCCGAACGTACGGGCCACACCCGCGCTCGTCGCCGAGCTGACAGCGGAACGGGACCGGATCGACCGGCTGATCGCCGATCTGATCCGGTCCCGTGAGGTCCTGGACGAGGTCATCGACACGGCGGCGGGCCGCACCGCGACCCCCGCCGCGCGGAAGGTCTAGCCGAGCGGAGCGACCTTGCGTCCCCAGGTCTCCTTGGCCACCACGGCGAAGGAGACGTACCAGGCGACGCCCGCGGTGAAGAGGCCGAGGAAGCCGCCGGTGTGGCCGAGGGCCGTGCTCTGCGCCAGGTCGCCGAGGGCGAGGAAGAGGAAGGTCAGCGCCAGCGAGACGAACAGCACGCGGTGCGCGATGTCCAGCTTCATGGCGGCGATCGACATGTACGCGGTGAAGATGAACCAGGCCACCAGGAACCAGCCGGTCGCCACGTGCGCCTGGTCGGCCGGCAGCGTCGGGACGACGAACTTCACGTAGCCCGCGAAGGACATCCAGAACGCGCCGTACGAGACGAACGCCGTGGTCCCGAAGGTGTTGCCGCGGCGGAACTCCATGATGCCCGCGACGAACTGCGCGAGGCCGCCGTAGAACAGCGCCAGCGGCAGTACGACGGCGCTGAGCGCGGCGTTCGAGATCAGCCCCGAGTTGAAGAGGCTGAGCACGAAGGTGGTGAGGGCGAACGCCGCCAGACCGAGCGGGCCGGGGTTGGCCATGGCCTGCGGCGCGGTGACGGGGGAGGCCGTGGCATGCGGCGCGGTCGGTGCGGGGGCGGGCAGGGTGGTGCTGGGCATGGCGGGGCACTTTCAGTGGGGGACACTCCAAGATATCGGACATCTCGGGCTGGTCTGGACCACTTCGGGCCGTGCGGGGCGGGCCGAAGGACCCCTTCAGGGCCCGCCGATGGGCCTCCTGCGGGCCTCTGACGGACCTCAGGCGGGCCGCCGGAGGGCCGGGTCAGATCACCCGGCGGCCGCGCCGAGTGACTCGCCCGCGGACCCCGCCCGCGGACCTCGCCCAGAAGCCCGCCCGCGGACCTCGCCCAGAAGCCCGCCCGCGGACCTCGCCCAGAAGCCCGCCCGCGGACCCCGCCCGGGGAGCCCGCCCGCGGACCCCGCCCGGGGAGCCCGCCCGCCGAACCCGCCCGGGGAGCCCGCCCGCCGAACCCGCCCGGGGAGCCCGCCCGCGGTCCCCGCCCGCGGAGCCCGCGCGGGGACCCCGGGCCGGGTGGCCGGGCACCCCGCCACCGCGACCGCCCCCGCCCTCCCGCACTCAGCGGTAGCGCTTCAGCTCCCGGTGCGCCAGCGAGCGCTGGTGCACCTCGTCCGGCCCGTCCGCCAGCCGCAGCGTCCGCGCCGCCGCCCACAGCTCCGCCAGCGGGAAGTCCTGGCTCACCCCGCCCGCGCCGTGCAGCTGCACCGCGTCGTCCAGGATCCGCACCACCGCCCGCGGGGTCGCGATCTTGATGGCCTGGATCTCGGTGTGCGCACCCCTGTTGCCGGCCGTGTCCATCAGCCAGGCCGTCTTCAGCACCAGCAGCCGCAGCTGCTCCACGGTGACCCGCGCATCCGCGATCCAGTTCTGTACGACGCCCTGCGCGGCCAGCTCCTTGCCGAAGGCGGTACGTCCCACCGCGCGCCGGCACATCAGCTCGATGGCCCGCTCCGCCATGCCGATGAGCCGCATGCAGTGGTGGATCCGCCCCGGACCGAGCCGGGCCTGCGCGATGGCGAAGCCGCCGCCCTCCTCGCCGATCAGGTTCCCCGCCGGGACCCGGGCCCCGTCGAAGACGACCTCGGCGTGGCCGCCGTGGTCGTGGTCCTCGTACCCGTACACGGTCATCGCGCGCCGGATCTCCACGCCCGGAGTGTCGCGCGGGACCAGGATCATCGACTGCTGGCGGCGCGGATCGGCACCCCCGGGATCGGTCTTGCCCATCACGATGAAGATCCGGCAATCCGGGTTCATCGCCCCGGAGATGAACCACTTGCGGCCCGTGATCACGTACTCGTCGCCGCCCGCCGAGCGCTCGATCCGGGTCTCGATGTTCGTCGCGTCCGACGAGGCCACCTCCGGCTCGGTCATCGCGAACGCGGACCGGATCTCCCCGGCGAGCAGCGGCTCCAGCCACTGCTTCTTCTGCTCCTCGTTGCCGAACTGCGCGAGCAGCTCCATGTTCCCGGTGTCCGGAGCCGCGCAGTTCGTCGCCATCGGCGCCAGGTGCGGGCTGCGGCCGGTGATCTCGGCGAGCGGGGCGTACTGGAGGTTGGTCAGCCCGGCGCCGTACTCCGCGTCCGGCAAGAAGAGGTTCCAGAGCCCCTGACGGCGCGCCTCGGCCTTCAGCTCACCGAACACGGCCGGGGTGTCCCAGGGCGAGGCCAGCCGTGCGCGCTGCGCGGCGGCGACGGGCTCCGCCGGGTGGACGTACTCCTCCATGAACGCGAGCAGCCGCTCGCGGAGTTCCGCGGTCCGGGCGTCGAATGCGAAGTCCATCGGGTTCCTCAGCCTTCCTGGAGTGTGGTGAGTCCGTGCTCGATGAAGACCGGCACCAGCTCGCCGATCCGGTCGAAGCCCGCCCCGACGGTCTGTCCGAGCGTGTAGCGGTAGTGGATGCCTTCGAGGATCACCGCGAGCTTGAACCAGGCGAACGCCGTGTACCAGGCGACCTGCGAGGCGTCCCGGCCCGAGCGGGCCGCGTACCGCTCGATCAGCTCGGCGGGCGCCGGATGGCCGGGGGCCCCGCTGGTCGTGCTGACCGGGGAATCGGTCAGCCCCAGGTCGGAGCTGTACATCACCAGCAGCCCGAGATCGGTCAGCGGATCCCCGAGCGTGGACATCTCCCAGTCCAGCACCGCCCGGATCCTGTCGTCAGGACCGCCGATCAGTACGTTGTCCAGCCGGAAGTCCCCGTGCACCACGGTCGGCGCGGGGGAGTCGGGCAGCGCCCGGCCCAGCGAGCCGTGCAGCTCGTCGATCCCGGCGAGCTCCCGCCCCCGCGAGGCCGCGAGCTGCTTGCCCCAGCGGCGCAGCTGCCGGTCGAGGAAGCCCTCCGGCCGGCCGAAGTCGCCCAGGCCCACCGCCTCCGCGTCCACGGCGTGCAGCTCGACCAGCGTGTCGACCAGGCCCAGCACCGCCCGACGGGTCCGCTCCGGCCCGATCGCGGCGAGCTCCACGGCCGTCCGGTACGGCACCCCCTCCACGTACTCCATCACGTAGAACGGCGCCCCCAGCACGGCCTCGTCCTCGCACAGCAGCAGCGGCTCCGGCACCGGGACCGCCGTACCGTGCAGCGCCGCGATGACCCGGTGCTCGCGCCGCATGTCGTGCGCGGTGGCCAGTACGTGGCCCAGCGGCGGCCGCCGCACCACCCAGCGGGAGCTGCCGTCGCCCACCTCGTACGTGAGGTTCGACCGGCCGCCCTCGATCAGCCGGCCGGTCAGCGGCCCGGCCGCGAGCCCCGGCAGGGCCCGGTCGAGATGACCGCGCAGCCGCTCCAGATCCAGGCCTCGCGGATCGGCCGGCCCTGATCCTGACCCTGAGTCCGATGCTGACGTCATGCTGCGCACCTCCGTGCGGAGTCGGCGACGGGTTTCCGTGGGCCATCATGCCGACCAGTCGGTATGCCGTCCAGGGATCGGGCCGAAAGAACTCCTCCGGCCCCCGGGCTCCCAGGTCAGGCGTGGCAGAGGATCGGCGTCCCGCCGTTCATCACCGTCATGTCCCGCAGCACCGCCATGATGTCCAGCGGCACCCCCTCGGGCTCCCCGGCCAGTTCCGCGTAGGCCCGGTGCACGTTGGCCACGAGCCGCTCGCTCTCCCGCCAGCCGGCGAACTCCCCGAGGTCGGCCTGCCGGGCCGTCTCCAGCGGGGTCAGCCCCTTCGCGCGGCCCTCCCGGGCCAGCTCGGCCACGTACCGCAGGTAGCGCTCGGTGGCCTCGTACGCGCCGGGATCCGTCAGCGGCCCGTGCCCCGGCACGACCGTCTCCGCTCCCAGCGAGCGCAGCAGCTCCAGCGCCCGCAGCGAACCGGCCAGCGAGCCCATCGCCAGGAACGGCGTGCCCTCCGCGAAGACCAGGTCGCCCGTGAAGACGATCCGCTGCCCGGGCAGCCACACGAGGGAATCGCCCGTGGTGTGCGCGACGCCCGGGTGCAGGATCCGCACCTCGGTCTCCCCGACGTACAGCGTCATCCGGTCGCCGTACGTCAGATCGGGCGCGGTGATGTCCAGCGCGCCGAAGTCGGTCTCCGGCCAGATCAGCTCCAGCTGCCGCCCGGCGGCGAGCTGCTCGGCACGCGCGTTCTCGTGCGCCAGGACCAGCGCCTCCGGCGTGAACACCCCGTTGCCGTAGGTGTGGTCGCCGTGGTGGTGGGTGTTGACCACCGTGCGGGGGAGCGGCGCCCCGGCGGCCAGGACCGCCGCGCGCAGGGCCAGCGCCCGCCGCTCGGTGGCCGCCGTGTCCACGAGCAGCGTCCGGCCCCCGTCGGTCACGAAGCCGGCGTTGTTCAGGCACCAGCCGCCGTCCGGCTGCACGTAGGCGTGGACCCCGGGCGCGGGCTGGACGAGGTACGGCTCTTCGGCGGGCATCTGCGCTCTCCCCGGGTCGCTGTGACGGGCGCCTGGCATCCTGCCAGTCACGGCGGCCCGGGGGGAGGGGAAGTCAGGCCGTCAGCGGCCGTCAGTCAGTGGTCGTCAGTGGTCGTCAGTGGTCGTCGTAGTGTTCACCGTGCTGAGCGTGCCGGTGCCCGTCGTGCAGGTAGTCGACGTGGTCCCCGTGCCGGACCGAGTCGTGGCCGCAGTCCGTGCCGTGGGCGTGCTCGTGGGCGGTGTGCGGGGCGTGCCCGGCGGGCTCGCATTCGTCCCAGTGCCCGGAGTGCTCGCGGTGCAGATGCCCGTCGTGCGCGTAGTCGAGGTGGTCGCCGTGCTCGACTGCCCGGTGGCCGCAGTCGGGACCGTGGGCGTGGGCGTGCTCCTGGGCGGGGTGTTCCTGGTGCAGAGTCGTCATGACACCGACGCTAGTGCGGTACGACCCGGATCGCCCCTTGTGTCCGCTGCGCGCCGGGGTGGCATCACAAGGCGGACCTTCGCCTCATCGGCTCACACGATGAGCGCCATCGCGAACACGGCCAGACCCACCGCGCACGCCGTCGCGGCCAGCGCCGCGCCCGCCGTCAGCCCGGCCGGCCGCGCCGCCGCCAGCTCCCGCATCCGCCGGTGCGCCACCCACTGGAACGCCAGCCAGAGCAGCGCGATCACCGCGATCCCGGCGAACGCCACCGGGGAGCCCCCTCCGTGCAGGGCCTGGCGCAGCGCCAGCACGGCCACCACCGCGCACGACAGCGTCGTACGCCGCCACGCGAGCCGGGTCCGCTCGGGCTGCAGCCCCGCGTCCCGGCCGCCGGGACCCTCGGCGTCGGCGGCGTCGGCGGCGCTCACCGCCCCTTCGTCCAGCCCAGCAGGACGACCACCACCATCGCCACCGCGACCAGCCCCACCCCCAGGCTCAGCACCACCGGGAACCGGGACATCGGCAGGTCCTCGCCGCGCCGCATGGCCCGCTCGCACCGCACCCAGTGGTTGACCGCGCGCAGCGCGCACGCCGCACCCACCGCGAGCAGCGCGAAGGCCATGCCCACGCGCACCCCCCAGCGCAGGTCGGGCAGGAACTGGTCCACGGCGAACCCGCCGCCGATCAGGGCCAGGGCGGTCCTGATCCAGGCCAGGAAGGTCCGCTCGTTGGCCAGCGAGAAGCGGTAGTCGGGGGTCTCGCCCTCGTCCCTCACCCGAGCCGGCGCGAACCACAGCCGCGCGTCCTTGACGAAGTCGATCACCCGCCCAATCTACTGGCGCCCCGCCCCACCGGCCCCCGGAGCCGCCCTTCGGGCGCCCGCACCCGCCCACTGCCCCGGTGCTGCGCCCCCGGCGCCCGCACCCACCGCCCCGGGGCTGCGCCCCCGGCGCCCGCACCCACCGGCCCGGGGCTGCGCCCCCGGCGCCCGCAGCCGCCCGGCGGGCCCCGCCGGCCCCCGGGGCGGGCGCCGCCGCCCGGGTGGCTCCGTCGGTGCCCGGAGCCGCCCTACCCCCGCCCCGAGAGGAACTCCCGCAGCCTGCGGTACGCCTCCAGCCCGTCCGGCACCCACGGCCAGGAGCCGTCCGCGACCCGCGCCCCCACCTCACCCTCGGAGAGCCACGCGTGCCAGGCCACCTCCGAGGCCTGCGGCCGGACCGGCAGCTCGCAGCGGACCTCGTGGACGTAGCTCCACCAGGCCCCGCCCGGGCCCTCGTACAGGAACTTGAACAGCGGCTCGGGCTGCTCCAGCCCGGACACCCCCAGCTCCTCCTCCGCCTCCCGCAGGGCCGCCTCCGCGTAGCTCTCGCCGGCGCCGACCACCCCGCCCACGAACATGTCGTAGCACGAGGGGAAGACCAGCTTCGAGTCCGTCCGCCGGTGCGTGAAGATCCGCCCCTCCCCGTCCCTGGCCAGCACGAACACGCAGCGGTGGATGAGCCCCTCCGCGTACACCTCGCCCCGCGTGGCCCGCCCCGTCACCCGGTCCTCCCGGTCCACCACGTCCAGCACCTCGTCGGCCGCGCCCATGTCGTGATCCTCCACACCTGTTGACTGGTTACCGCTCCGTAGCAAAGGATCGCCCCACCACCGACGGAGGACGGGTTCCACATGACGTACGACGCAGACGTGATCGTGATCGGGGCCGGGCTCGCGGGCCTCGTGGCCACCGCCGAGCTCGTCGACGCCGGCCGCAAGGTCATCCTGCTCGACCAGGAGCCCGAGCAGTCCCTCGGCGGCCAGGCCCACTGGTCCTTCGGCGGCCTGTTCTTCGTCGACTCGCCCGAACAGCGCCGCATGCGGATCAAGGACACCCGTGAGCTGGCCCTCCAGGACTGGTCCGGCACGGCGGGCTTCGACCGCGAGGAGGACGCCTGGCCGCGCCGCTGGGCCGAGGCCTACGTGGACTTCGCGGCCGGCGAGAAGCGCCCCTGGCTGCACGCCCAGGGCGTCCGCTTCTTCCCCGTCGTCGGCTGGGCGGAGCGCGGCGGGTACGACGCGAACGGCCACGGGAACTCCGTCCCCCGCTTCCACATCACCTGGGGCACCGGCCCCGGCCTCGTGGAGCCCTTCGAGCGCCGCGTACGGGCCGGGGTGGCCCGCGGGCTGGTCCAGCTGAAGTTCCGCCACCGGGTCACCGGGCTCTCCCGTACCGCCGGCGCCCTCGACACCGTGACCGGCGAGGTCCTGGCCCCCTCCGACGCCGTGCGCGGCACCGCGAGCGGCCGCGAGGCCACCGGGGAGTTCTCCCTGCGCGCCCAGGCCGTGATCGTGACCAGCGGCGGCATCGGCGGCAACCACGACCTCGTACGGGCCCAGTGGCCGGCCCGCCTCGGCACCCCGCCCGCGCGGATGCTCTCCGGGGTCCCGGCCCACGTGGACGGCCTGATGCTGGGCATCGCCGAGGAGGCGGGCGCGAGCCACATCAACAAGGACCGGATGTGGCACTACACCGAGGGCATCGACAACTGGAACCCGATCTGGTCCAAGCACGGCATCCGCATCCTGCCCGGCCCCTCCTCGCTCTGGCTGGACGCCACCGGCAAGCGGCTGCCCGTACCGCTCTTCCCGGGCTTCGACACCCTCGGCACCCTCGACCACATCATGAGGACCGGGCACGACCACACCTGGTTCGTCCTCAACCAGCGGATCATCGGCAAGGAGTTCGGGCTCTCCGGATCCGAGCAGAACCCGGACCTGACCGGCAAGTCGGTCCGAGGGGTCATCGACCGTGCCCGCCAGGCCGTCCCCGGGCCGGTGCAGGCCTTCATGGACAACGGCGCCGACTTCGTCGTCGAGAAGGACCTCTCCGCGCTGGTCCGCGGCATGAACGCGGTCACCAAGGAGGGACTCCTCGACGAGGAGACCGTCCGCCGCGAGATCGTGGCCCGCGACCGGGAGATCGCCAACCCCTTCACCAAGGACCTCCAGGTCACGGCCATCCACGGCGCCCGCAAGTACCTCGGCGACAAGCTGATCCGCACCGCCGCCCCGCACCGGATCCTGGACCCGGCGGCGGGCCCGCTGATCGCCGTCCGGCTCTCGATCCTGACCCGCAAGTCCCTGGGCGGCCTGGAGACCGACCTCGACTCCCGCGTCCTGACCGCCACGGGAGAACCCCTCCCGGGCCTCTACGCGGCGGGCGAGGCGGCCGGCTTCGGCGGCGGCGGCGTCCACGGCTACCGGGCCCTGGAGGGCACCTTCCTCGGCGGCTGCATCTTCTCGGGCCGCGCGGCGGGCCGTGCGGCGGCCGCGGCCGTCTCCTGACCGGTCCTCTCCCGGCCGGCCCGCTCCTGACCTGCGCCGTGTCCGCCCAGGCCGGGGCCCCGGCCGGGACGGGGACAGGACTGGTGTGCGGGTCCGGCGGGACGGGGTAACGTCTTTGTCGTGACTGACAGCAAGAACATCAACAACCCCGTGGGCCAGGGCGGCGGCCAGCGCAAGAAGCTGTCCCGCGCCGAGCGCCAGAACAACGGCCCGCACCGCAACCTCGACCGCCAGAACGCGGCCGACCGCAAGGCGGAGCTGCTGCGCAAGATGCGCGAGAAGGCAGCCGCGGCCGAGGGCGCCGCGCAGGCGGGCGACGACACCGCCCAGAGCTGAGCCACCGCCGCCGCAGGGCGGCACGTGCATGACAGGGCCCGGACCGCGACGCGCGGTCCGGGCCCTGCTGCGGTCTCCCGGCCCCTCAGGGCAGGCGGGTCACCAGACGGAACCGCTCCGCCACGACCGGGGTGTCGTCGTCGACCGTGAAGTGCGGGTCGCCGATGGCCTCGCGCATCTGCGGGCCGTGCCAGAACTCCTCGTGACCTGAGCGCCATTCGGCCACTGACGCGAATCCCTCGCCCTCGTCCAGCGCGTGCTGGAGGTCCACGTCCGCCAGCCGCAGGACCCGTACGTCCGTCACCTCCAGGACACCCACCGGAAGCCCGGCGGAGTCCACGATCACCATCCGCTCGCCCGCCACCGGCAGCGGATCCCCGGCCGCCTCGTAATCGGCCACGACGCCCGTGGTGGTGGTCTTGGCGCCGCTCAGGACGGCAGCCACCAGCTGGTCCCGCAGCGGCCCCGGGAAGGCGAACTCGATGGCCGGAAGATCTTCGTATGCCGTCATGGCGCCCAGCCTACGGTCCTGCGCGCGCCCCCGGCCGGACCGGTACGCGTCCCGCCCGCAAGCCGCCGGCGCCCCGCCGACAACCTGCCGCGAACCCGGAACAACCGCAGCAACTCGCCAGTACGGAGGACCAGTTGAATCGAGCCACGCGGTGGACTGGACCTTGACGCGGAGCTGTGCGTACCGCTTTGCTGTGCGTGATCTTCTCGTCACACCGTCCAACCGCCCGCGTCCTGGAGGGAAAACCGCGGATGCCGCCCCCTCCGCCGCCCCTCGGCCGCGCCCGCAAGCGGGACGCCCAGCTCTTCGACCCCGCCCTCTGCGACCGTGAACTCGTCGACGTCCGCGCGCAGTTCACCCAGGGCCGGTGGGCCAAGGCCCGCTCCCTCCTCGTCGCCACGGGGGACGACTGGGACCGCCGGGGGCACCGGTTCGTGGTCCTCGCCGAAACCCCGGCCGCGACCGCCTGGGCGCACGAATGGCTCCTCGCCGAACCGGAGAGCGCCGACGCCGTCACCCTCCTGGCCTGCGCGTCCGTCGTCACCGCCCTGCGCCGCAAAGGCACGCCCGAAGCCGCCGAGGAGGCCTGCCGCCGCGCCGCGGCCCTGCTCCCGGCCGACCCCACCCCCTGGCTCGGCCTGCTGCTCCTCACCCGGGCCTTCGGCACCGAGGAGGAGTTCAGCCGCCACTTCGACCAGGTCCGGGCCCGGCACCGCGAACACCACCACGCCCACCACCTGATGGTCTCCCGGCTGGCCGAGCGGGCCCCGGCCGCCGGCAGCGACCCGCTCCACGAGGTCTACGACTTCGCCGCCTGGGCCGCCGAGGAGTCCCCGGCCGACTCCCCGCTCGCCGTCCTCCCCGTCATCGCCCACGCCGAGCGCTACCGCGTCCTCGCCGCCGGCCAGGGCCACGGCCCGGACGCCGGGGCCGAGCACTGGTCCGGCCGCCGCGCCCGCCAGGTGCTGCGCTCCGCCTTCGACTGGTGGCTGGAGTGGGAGCGCGAGGACCACCCCCGCAACCGGGTGGACCTCAACTTCCTCGCCCACGCCAAACTCTGCGAGGGCCGCCCCGCAGAGGCCGCCGCCCTCTTCCAGCGCATCGGCAGCCACGCCACCCGGGCCCCGTGGTCCTACCCGGACCGCGACCCGCACAAGGCCTTCCTCGCCGCACGCAGCGCCGCGCTCGGCACCGCCTGACCCCGGCCCAGCCCGGCCCGTACCGCCCAGCCCGCACCGCCCCCGCACGTCCGCTCAGCAAGTGCCGCTCAGTCCCCACCCCCGAAAGGACACCCCGCCATGCCGACGGGCAGATCCACCACGCTCACCGACCCGGCCGGCCAGGCCGAGATCCGTACGTACAAGGGCCAGGAACGCGCCCTGCGCGCCGACCGCCTCGGCACCGCGGGCCTCCTGCTCTCCGTGCTCGCCGCGAGCGCACCCCTGATGGTCGTCGCGGGTGTCATGCCCACCACCTTCGGGGTCATGGGCATCGTCGGACAGCCCCTGCTGTTCGTGATCCTCGGCGCCGTCCTCGCCCTCTTCAGCGTCGGGTACGCCGAGATGAGCCGGCACGTCCACAACGCCGGCGCCTTCTACGCCTACATCGCGCGCGGCCTCGGCCCCACCGCGGGCGCCGGCGCCTCGTTCGTCGCCCTCGTCGCCTACAGCGCCATGCAGGTCGGCGTCTACGGCATCCTCGGCTTCGAGATCTCCGGCCTTTTCGCCACCTACCTCGACACCGAACTCGCCTGGTGGATACCGGCGCTGGCCGCCGTCGCCCTTACCGGCGCCCTCGGCTGGCTGAAGATCGACCTCAACGCCAAGGTCCTCGGAGTCCTCCTGCTCATCGAGGTCCTCCTCGTCGTCGTCTTCGACGCCGCCGCCCTCAGCGACCCGGGCCCCGCCGGCCTCTCCCTCCACGCCTTCAACCCCGAGACCCTCACCGGCGCCGGCCTCGGCACCGCCCTGTGCTTCTGCATCGCCGCCTTCGTCGGCTTCGAGCAGTCCCCGGTGTACGCCGAGGAGACCAGCAGGCCGCACATCGTCGTCTCCCGGGTGATGTTCCTCGCCGTCGGCTTCGTCGCCCTCTTCTTCGCCTTCAGCGCCTGGGCCCTCACCGTGGCCACCGGCCCCGGAGAGGTGGTCAAGGCCTCCGCCGAGGCCGGCCCCGGCCTGCTCTTCCAGCTCACCGAGAGCCGCCTGGGCGCCACCTTCACCGACGTCCTGCACGTCCTCTTCGTGACCGGCATGTTCGCGGCGATGCTCAGCTTCCACAACGTCGTCTCGCGCTACGCCTTCGCCATGGGCCGCGAGGGCCTGCTCCCGGCCGCCTTCGGCCGCACCAGCGCGGGTACCGGCGCCCCCGCCACCGGCTCGCTCCTGCAGACCGTGATCTCCGTCGTGGTCGTCCTGGCCTTCGCGTTCACCGACGACCTGCCGACCGGAGACCCCACCGCGCCCGTCCTGCACCTGTTCACCTGGATGGGCAGCGTCGGCGCCCTCGGCGTGACCCTCCTCATGGCCACCGCCTCCTTCGCGGTCATCGCCTTCTTCGTCCGCCGCGGCACCGCCGGCGCCCAGCTCTGGCGGCTCGGCGCGGCGGGCCTGGCCGGCCTCGCGCTGCTCGCCATCGCCGTCTACACGGTCAAGGACTTCGGCGTCCTGGTCGGCGCCGGGGAGGGCTCCGCGCTGAGCTGGATCCTGCCCGGCATCATCGCGGCCGCCGCCGCCGTGGGCCTGGCGCACGGCCTCTTCCTGCGCTCCGCCCGCCCTGCGGCGCACGCCCGCATCGGCCTGGGCAACGAGGCCTTCCGCCTCGACCAGGCGGCGGAGTCGGCCGCCACCGACATCCCGTCCCCGCGCGGCTGACCCGTACCGCACATACGAAGAGGGGCCCCGCCGCGGCGGGGCCCCTCTTCTCGTGTTCAGGCCTTCTTGACCACGCTGGACTTCAGCTGCATGGCACCGAAGCCGTCGATCTTGCAATCGATGTCGTGGCCGTCGACCCCGTCGATGAGCCGGATGTTGCGCACCTTGGTCCCGGCCTTGATCCCCGAGGGGCTCCCCTTGACCTTGAGCGCCTTCACGACCGTCACGGTGTCGCCGTCGCTCAGCACGTTCCCCACGGCGTCCTTCACGACCTGCTCCCCGGCGTCCGCCGAGCCGCCGGCGCCCTCCTCGGCGGGCACCCACTCGTGACCGCACTCGGGGCACACCACGAGCGCGTTCATCTCGTAGGTGTACTCGCAGGAACATTTCGGGCAAGGCGGAAGATTCTCGTTCACCCGGACAGAATATCCCGAACCGACCAGCCGGGATCCGTCGCGGACCCGTCCCGCCGATGGTGCCGCCAAACGCAGAAAACCCCACATGAAGTGGGGTTTTCGCTTGGTGTCCGAGGGGGGACTTGAACCCCCACGCCCGATAAAGGGCACTAGCACCTCAAGCTAGCGCGTCTGCCATTCCGCCACCCGGACAAGGTGTCTGTCTCGCGTCCCTCGCGGGCCGTTCCGACGTGGAAAACATTACCAAACATTCCGGGGTCCTCGATCACACCCCCCGGCGACCGCGGATCTCCCTTGGGGGAAGCGGCCCGGGGCGCGAGGATGGAGGCAGTTCGGTACTGATCAGTGGGAGGAAGCAGCGTGAGCGAATCGGGCGCGGGCAGGACCGTCACCGGCGAGGACGAGGTCGTCGACCTCTGCCGGGACCTCATCCGGATCGACACCAGCAACTACGGGGACCACTCCGGGCCCGGCGAGCGCAAGGCGGCCGAGTGGGTCGCGGAGCAGCTCGCCGAGGTCGGGCTGGAGCCGCAGATCTTCGAATCGCACAAGGGGCGCGCCTCGACCGTGGCGCGGATCGAGGGCGAGGACCCCTCGCGGCCGGCCCTGCTGATCCACGGGCACACCGACGTGGTCCCGGCCAACGCCGCCGACTGGACCTACGACCCCTTCGCCGGCGAGATCGCCGACGGCTGCGTGTGGGGCCGCGGCGCGGTCGACATGAAGGACATGGACGCGATGACGCTGGCCGTCGTACGCGACCGGATGCGCAGCGGCCGCAAGCCCCCGCGCGACATCGTGCTGGCCTTCCTCGCCGACGAGGAGGCGGGCGGCACCTACGGCGCCCGGTACCTCGTCGACAAGCACCCCGGCCTCTTCGAGGGGGTGACGGAGGCGATCGGCGAGGTCGGCGGTTTCTCCTTCACCGTCAACGAGAACCTGCGGCTGTACCTGGTGGAGACCGCCCAGAAGGGCATGCACTGGATGCGGCTCACCGTGGAGGGCACCGCCGGCCACGGGTCCATGACCAACAACGACAACGCCATCACGGAGCTCTGCGAGGCCGTGGGACGCCTGGGACGCCACAAGTGGCCCGTACGGGTCACCAAGACCGTCCGGCACTTCCTGGACGAGCTCTCGGACGCGCTGGGCACCCCGCTGGACCCCGACGACATGGACGCCACGCTCGCCAAGCTCGGCGGCATCGCCAAGATGGTCGGCGCGACCCTGCGCAACTCGGCCGCCCCGACCATGCTCGGCGCCGGCTACAAGGTCAACGTCATCCCCGGGCAGGCCACCGCCCACGTGGACGGCCGCTTCCTGCCGGGCTACGAGGAGGAGTTCTTCGCCGACCTCGACCGGATCCTCGGGCCGCGCGTGAAGCGCGAGGACGTCCACGCGGACAAGGCGCTGGAGACGGACTTCGACGGCAAGCTCGTGGACGCCATGCAGACCGCCCTCAAGGCGCACGACCCGATCGCCCGCGCGGTCCCGTACATGCTCTCCGGCGGTACGGACGCCAAGTCCTTCGACGACCTCGGCATCCGCTGCTTCGGCTTCGCCCCGCTCCAGCTCCCGCCGGAGCTGGACTTCGCCGGGATGTTCCACGGCGTGGACGAGCGGGTGCCGGTGGAGGGCCTGAAGTTCGGCGTCCGGGTCCTGGACCGGTTCATCGACGAGTCCTGAGGCGGGCGGGGGGCGGCGCGGGGCGTAGCTAACGCCGGGAAATCGGGAAGGTGTGCGGAATCCACTGAGAAGAGTGAATGCGCTCATACGCTCGTAGCCCCGGTGATCCCTCCTCGTTACAGGTGGTGCGGTCCGCGGCTGGGACCGCGCTTGCCTACTAGGAGGAACAATGCTCAAGAAGGTTGCCGCCGCTGCGGCTGTCACCGGTGGTCTGGTTCTCGCGGGTGCGGGTCTGGCTGTCGCCGACGCGGGTGCCCAGGGTGCGGCCATCGGTTCGCCCGGTGTCGCCTCCGGCAACGTCATCCAGGTTCCGGTCCACGTTCCCGTGAACGTCTGCGGTAACACGATCTCCGTGATCGGCCTGCTGAACCCGGCTTTCGGCACCACCTGCGTCAACGCCTGACGTTTCTGAAGTTCTCGGCCCCGGAGCGCATTCCAGCGCTCCGGGGCTGTCGGGCTTTACGGGCCCGACGACGATCTTTCGGCGTACCAGGCGGGGGAGCCTGCGCGGCCAGTGCGCCGACCGGGCGTGCACGTGCGTGCGCGTGCGCGATGGACACACCAGGGGACGAAGTACAGATGCGACGACAGGTACAGGTCACCGGCAGGAAGACCTTGGTCACCATGGCGGCCGCGGGGGGTCTGCTCGCACTCGCAGGGGGCTACGCACACGCGGACTCCGGCGCCGCCGGCCGCGCCGCGCACTCACCGGGACTGCTGTCCGGGAACGCCTTCCAGGCTCCCGTGGACGCACCGCTGAACGCCTGCGGGAACACGGTGACGGTGGTGGGGGCCCTGAACCCGGCCTTCGGCAACCACTGCGCGAACCTCCCGGCCCGGCCGGGACACCCGCAGCACCCCCAGCACCCGAACCACCCCGAACACCCGGGCCACCCGCACGAACCGTGCGACGAGGACACCGGCCCGGGGCACCCGCAACACCCGGGCGGCCCGGGGGACTACGGGAACCCGGGTGGTCCGGGCGACCACGGCAATCCGGGCGGTCCCGGCGACCACGGGAACCCGGGTGGTCCGGGCGACCACGGAAACCCGGGGGGTCCTGGGGGTCACGGGAACCCGGGAGGTCCCGGCGACCACGGAAACCCGGGGGGTCCTGGGGGCCACGGGAATCCCGGAGGTCCTGGAGGCAACGGCAATCCGGGCGGTCCCGGCGACCATGGGAACCCAGGGGGTCCTGGGGGCCACGGCACCCCGGGCGGCAACGGCAACCCCGGGGTTCCGGGTGGCGGGCTGCAGCCCGGGACTCCCAACGGGCCCGGCTCCGGCCCGGGCGCCGGATCGGTGACGCCGGTGACCCACCCCGCACAGGGGGTTGGCGACTCCACCGCTCCCACCCCGGCCAGGGGCCTCGCCGCCACGGGCTCCGGTGACGTGCTCACCGCCGGACTGCCCCTGGCCGCGGGCATGCTGCTGGCCGGCGCCGTGCTCTACCGCCGGGCGCGCAGCGCGGCCTGACGGTTCCTCAAGGACGCGGGTCCCGGCCCCGGGACCCGCGTCACCAGGTCGCGCGGACCTGACGGATGATCCGGCGGCGCAATCGCACGCGGCGACTGCCGTCCCGGAGCAGGGTCAGCCGATCGAGCTCCCAGTGCCCGTACTCGGCGTGTTCGGTCAGCAGGCGGGTCGTTTCCTGACGTGGAACCCCACGGGGCACGTACAAGTCGACAAATTCGTATTCCGGCATCGCATCTATTGTGCCGCGAGAGCCCCGCTACGGATAGCGTCTGCACTATGTCTGATGCCGCTCTGCCCACTGTTGCCGAGGTACGCGCCGCCGCCGAGGCGGTCAAGGCCGCGCTCGACCGTCACCTCGCCGCGGTCGAGCGCAGGATCGGGGACGATGATCCGGACGTCTACGCCGCGTTCAACGAACTCGCCGCCGCCGCCGAGGAGTACGACGAGCTCCTCTACGACCGCTACGACGAGGTCACCCCGTTCGAGATCCCCACTCCCGAGGACGGGCTCCCGTACACCGGCCCCGCCGAACCCGCCGCCTTCAGCGTGCTCATCCGCCGCGACTACGCCGTCGTCGAACCGGCCCGCCTGATCGCCCAGGCCGAACGCGTCGTCGCACACGACCGCGAGGCCGAACTCGCCCACGACGGCGGCACCGCCGACGCGCTCGGCGTGCTCTTCGGGGAGTACGAGCCGGACGAAATCGCCTCCCGGGCCAAGGACTTCGGGCTGGAGGAGGGTGATTCCACACTGTGGATCGCCGCCTCGGAGGAGGTCGCGGAACCGGGGGAGTGGCTCGGTTCGCCCTTCGGGCACATCGATCCGCAGGACGTCATGCACCGGTTCGACGTCAGCTCGGTCTTCGACGAGGACGACGAGGGGGAGGACGAGGAGGCCGGGGACGGCGAACCGGCCGCCCGCGGCCTGACCCCGGCCTGACCGCCCGACCCCGTACGGAACGACCGCGGCCCCCGTCCCACCCGGGACGGGGGCCGCGGTGCGGTTGCTACCCGGGCTGCGCCGACGCGGATGCCGAAGCCACGAGCGCCCGCAGCAGACCCGTCAGCCGGGTCGTACGGGGCTTCGCCGGGACCTCCGCGACCGCGCGCGGCAGGGCCTGGTCCACCCCGTGCACCACCGACAGGTGCCGCTCGGCCCGGCCGAAGGCCGTGTACACCCAGTCCCGGGACAGGGCCTGCGCCGCGTCCCCGGGCAGTACGACGACCGCCGCGGGCCAGCGGGCCCCGACGGCCTGGTGCGCCGTCACGGCCCAGCCGTGCCGCACCTGCGACTCCACCCGCTCCTTCGGTACGACGATCCGCGCGCCCGCGGCTCCGGCCAGGTGCAGCCCCTGGGCGTCGGCCGACACCACCCGGGCCGGCAGCGCCCGCCCGGCGGAGGGCACGTGGACCACCCGGTCACCGGGGTCGAAGCCGCCGAACCGGCCCGGGCCCGGGTTCAGCCGCTCCTTCAGGGCCGCGTTGAGCGCGCGGGTGCCCGCCGGGCCGCCGTGGCCCGGGGTGATCACCTGGACGGCGTCCGCCGGGATCCCGAAGGCGCGGGGCACGGACTCGGCCACCAGCTGCACGGTGCGGTGCACCGCCTCCCCGGCGTCGCGGACCGGGACGATGACGACCTCCTTGCCGGGGGCGTCGACCTGGTTCAGCTCCCCGACGCCCACGCCCGAGACCAGCTCGCCGATCGGGCCCGGGTCCGGGATCCGGGAGACCAGCTGCGGGCAGGCCCGGGCCGCGAGCACATCGGCGAAGACCCGGCCGGGACCGGCGGAGCCCAGGACCGCGGGATCGCCGGACAGCACCAGGCGGGCCCCGTCGGGGACGGACTCCACCAGTGCGGCGGCCGTCTCCACGTCCAGCTGCGGGGCGTCCAGGACGATGAGCAGGTCCAGCGCGAACTGCCCGTCGGCGTCCCGGCCCGGGCCCTCGGCGCCCGCCAGCAGGCCCGCGACGGTGACGGCCCCCTCGGCCGGGGCGTGTGCGGCCAGGCAGGCCCGCAGGCCGAACTCCCCTGCCGCCGCGAGGAGTGCGCGGGGTTCGGCGCGGGCGGCCTCGCCGCCGGTGTGGGTGACCAGGCCGTGGCCGGCGGCGGCGCGGATCAGCTCGGCGCCCGTGCCGGTGGCCGCCTTGTCCCAGTCGGCCGGGTCGGTGAAGGTGTTGGCGAGCCGGGCCAGGCCCTCGGCGAGGCTCTCCTCGGCCATGGCGGAGCCCTCCAGGCCCACGAGGATCCGTACGGGCTGCTCCTCGTCTTCGGAGACGGGTGGACCCACCGGCTCCTCGAAGGCCAGCGCCGCGCCCTCGGCGACGGCCGCCTCCAGTGCCTCCGCGGGGTCCGGTACGCCGTACTGGGCGAGGGCCGACTCCAGGGTGGGGGCCTCCAGCACGGTGTGGCCCTTGGCGGCGGCCTGCGCCAGCAGCCAGCCCACCAGGGCGGCGGCCCGCCGTTCGTCGCCGGGGCCGGTCGCTTCGGCGCCGAGCAGGGCGCGGGCGAACCCGTCGGCCTGGGTCGGCCGGACCCCGGCGACGGCCAGCAGCCGCCAGGGGGACTCCGCGAGCTGCTCGGCGGCGTCCTCCCCGAGGGCGGCGGCGGTCTGCGGGGCGAGGGCCTCGGGGGCTCCGCCCCGGGCCAGGACGGCGCGGATCGCCTGGACGGCGTCGGGGGAGGGCGCGGGGGTTGCCTGCGGCGCGGGGGACGGCGTGCGGACCGGCGCGGGCGCGGTGGTGGGGGCTGCGGACGGGGCCGGCCGGCGGGGCGCCGGGGGCGCGTCGAACTTGGCGGGGGGTTTGCCGCCGCTCTCCACGGCCCGTACGGCGGCCAGCAGGTCGGCGGCCGTGCCGCGGAGCTTGGCGCCGGCCTCCACGGGGGCTTCGCGCTCCGCCTTGCGGCGGGCGATGCGCTCCCGCTCGATCTTCTGGGCGGCCAGCTCCGCCGCGGCCTCACTGAGCTGCGGCGCGGCCTCCGTCGCGGCCCCGGCGGCCTCCGTCCCGGGGCCGTCAGCCGCTGTCCCGACTTCGGCGGCCTCCGTCCCGGTCCCGTCAGCCGCTGTCCCGGCCTCGGCGGCCTCCGTCCCGGCCCCGTCAGCCTCCGTCGCGGCCTCGGCGGCCTCCGTCCCGTTCTCGGGGCCGGTGGCGGGCCCTGCGGGGCTTTCCCCCACCCCGCCCCTTCCCGAAACCGGGGGCTCCGCCCCCGGCCCCCCGACCCCGCCCCCGGCTTCGCCGGTCGGTGCGGCCTCTGCGGCAGCGTCCGCCTCCCCGGCTTCGCCGGTCGGGGCGGGTTCCGCCTCCGGGTCTTCGGCTTCGCCGGACGGCGCGGCCTCCGCGGCAGCGTCGGCCTCCCCGGTTTCGGCGGTCGGCGTGGGGTCCGCGGCCGCGGGCTCGGCTTCGGCCGACGGGGTGGGCTGCGGCCCGGCCGGGTCGGTCGGGTCTGCCGCGGCGGCGGTGTCGGTCACAAGGTGCTCCAGTCCTGATCGGGATAGCGGTGGACGGGCGCCGAGACGTCGTCCAGCGCTTGGCGGATCTCCTCCGGAAGACTAAGGGCCTCCACCGACAGGGCCGCCCCGAGCTGCGCCGACGTGCGCGCGCCGACGATCGGCGCCGCCACCCCGGGGCGGTCGCGGACCCAGGCCAGGGCCACCTGGAGCGGGGTCACCGCGAGGCCGTGCGCGGCCGTCGCCACCGCGTCCACGATGCGGCTCGCCGTCTCGTCCAGGTAGGGGTCCACGAACGCGGCCAGGGTCTCCGAGGCGCCCCGGGAGTCCGCCGGGGTGCCGGACCGGTACTTGCCCGTCAGGACGCCCCGGCCGAGCGGGGAGGACGGGAGGAGGGACAGGCCCAGGTCCAGGGCGGCCGGGACCACCTCCCGCTCCACGCCGCGCTGGAGCAGGGAGTACTCCATCTGCGTCGAGGCCAGCCGGGTCCGTACCCCCGGCGCCGCCAGCTGCCAGGTCGCCGCCTTCGCGAGCTGCCAGCCGCTGAAGTTCGACACGCCCGCGTACCGCGCCCGGCCGCTGCTCACCGCGATGTCCAGCGCCTGGAGGGTCTCCTCCAGCGGGGTCCAGGGGTCGAAGGCGTGGACCTGCCAGAGGTCGACGTAGTCCGTGTCCAGACGGGCCAGGGAATCGTCCAGCGCAGCGAGCAGATGGCCGCGCGAGGCGTCGAAGCGGCGGTCCGGGTCCGCGACCCCGCCCGCCTTCGTCGCGATGACGAGGTCCCGCCGCGGGACCACGGAACCGATCAACTGACCGAGGAGGTACTCCGCTTCCCCGCCCCCGTACACATCGGCGGTGTCCACGAGCGTGCCGCCCGCGTTCCAGAACGCCTTCAACTGCGCGGCCGCTTCCGCCTCGTCCGGTCCGTCCGCCGACCGGCCCCAGGTCAGTGTGCCGAGACCGATGCGGGAGACGCGCAGTCCGGTGCGGCCGAGATGCCTCTGCTCCATGAGGGCTGAGACTACTGCCGCACTGACGCGGGACGGCCGGGCGCGCTACAGTCCCCGCAGACCTACGTTACTGATCGGTAAACCGGTAAGGGGACCACTCATGCGGCTCGGCATCAATCTCGGCTACTGGGGCGCTGGCATGGACGCCGACAACCTGGCCGTGGCACAGGAGGCCGACCGCCTCGGCTACGACGTCTGCTGGGCCGCGGAGGCCTACGGCTCCGACGCGCCGACCGTCCTCGCCTGGGTCGCCGCCCAGACCGAGCGCATCGACGTGGGCTCCGCGATCCTGCAGATCCCGGCCCGCCAGCCCGCGATGACGGCCATGACGGCCGCCACCCTCGACTCCCTCACCAAGGGCCGCTTCCGGCTCGGCCTCGGCGTCTCCGGACCGCAGGTGTCCGAAGGCTGGTACGGCGTGAAGTTCGACAAGCCGCTCGCGCGGACCCGCGAGTACGTGGAGATCGTCCGCAAGGCGATGACCCGCGAGCGGCTCTCGTACGAGGGCGAGCACTGGACCCTGCCGCTGCCCGGCGGCCCGGGCAAGCCGCTCAAGCTGACCGTGCACCCCGAGCGCGAGCACATCCCGCTCTACATCGCCGCCATCGGGCCCAAGAACCTGGAGCAGACCGGCGAGATCGCCGACGGCGCCCTGCTGATCTTCCCGGCCGCCGAGCACCTGGAGGCCACCGCCCTCACGCACATCCGGACGGGCCGCGAGAAGGCCGGGCTGACGATGGACGGCTTCGACGTCTGCCCGACCGTGCCGCTGGCCCTCGGCGACGACGTGACCGCGCTCGCCGACATGTTCCGCCCGTACACCGCCCTGTACGTGGGCGGCATGGGCAGCCGCAAGCAGAACTTCTACAACCAGCTGGCCCAGCGCATGGGCTACGAGAAGGAAGCCGCCGAGATCCAGGACAAGTACCTGGCGGGCGACAAGCAGGGCGCGGCCGCCGCGATCCCGCACTCGCTGATCGACTCCACCACCCTGCTGGGTTCGGTGGAGCGCATCGCCGACGGCATGCGGGCCTACGCCGAGGCCGGGGTCACCACCCTGACGCTCGCCCCGGCCGGCTTCACCCTGGAGGAGCGCACCGCCGCCCTGCGGGCCGGCGTGGAGGCCATGGAGCGCGCCGGCCTGGCCTGAGCGGAGCCCCCCCGCGGCGCCCTGCCCGGGCGGCGTCGAGAAGGTGTGGTCTGCGGCCGTGGTGGGGGCTCGGGGGGTCTTCCCCGCCACGGCCGACACAGCCAACAACGCGCGCGGCGGCCCCGGGGTTACGCGCCGCGGGCCGTCCCGGGGTTTCGTTCATTCGGACGAGCCGCGCGCCCCGCGGGTTGCCCGCCCGGGCGGGCGGCGTTTGACTCTGTTCATGCTCTCTGCCCGCAGCCTGTTCCAGGAGATCGTCGACCACGACGACAGCTTCCAGCTGTTCTGTTCCATCGCCGCCAGCGGGGAGTCCCAGGGCGGCTGGGAGAACGGCCGGATCGCGGCCCTGGTCCCCGACGGCATGCGCGATCTCGCACCCAAGATCACCCGGCACGGCGCCGACGAGGACAAGCACGGGCGGATCTTCAACGCCCTGCTGCGCAAGCGCGGCCTGCCGCCCGTTCCGGTCCCGCCCGAGACCGACTACACGATGCTGCTGGAGCGCCGCGGCATCGGCCTCGCGCACGACAAGCTCCGCCGCGAGGAGCCCCTGACCGAGCGGGACATCGTGGTCTACCTCTCGCACAGCCGGGTCACCGAACAGCGCGCGGCCGACCAGATGGACATGCTGGTCAAGAACTTCGGGGACGACCCCGAGCTCGGCAAGGCCATCCGCATGATCAGCCACGACGAGGACAACCACCTCGCCTACTGCCACGAGGAGCTGCTGCGCCTCGCCCGCGAGGGCCACGGCCGGACCATCCAGCAGGTGCTGCGGGAGAGCGCGCTCGTCGAGATCGGCGTCTACCGGGACGTGAGCCTGGCCGTCATGGGCCACATGGGGCGGCTCCTGAACTGGCCCGCGCCCAAAGCGGCCGCGCTGGCCGCCGGGATCCGGGGCATGTACGCGTACGAGAGGTTCGCCGGCTGGCACCGGATGGTCTCCCTGCGCCCGCCGGCCCGCTCCGACGCCCTGGGCGGCCCGGTGGCCCCTGCGGCCGAGTTCGCCTAGCGCGCCGGCCGCAGGGGGAGCCGGGGGCGGTCAGAGCCAGCCGCGGCGCTTGAACATCCGGTGCAGGCCCACGCACACGATCAGCATCACCAGCACCACCATCGGATAGCCCCAGCGGTGCTTGAGCTCCGGCATGTGCTCGAAGTTCATCCCGTAGATCCCCGCCACCATGGTCGGGACCGCGGCCATGGCCGCCCAGGCCGAGATCTTGCGCATGTCGTCGTTCTGCCGGACGCCCATCTGCGCCAGGTGCGCGGCCAGCGCGTCCGACAGCAGCCGGTCCAGGCCCTCGATGTACTCGTTCGCCTTCGTCAGGTGGTCGGCGACGTCGCGGAAGAACGGCTGGGCGTGCTCGTGCACGAAGGGCACGTCCCCGAAGGCGAGCCGGTCCATCGGCTGGAGCAGCGGACTCGTGGCCCGGCGGAACTCCAGGACCTGCCGCTTGAAACCGTAGATCCGGGCGGCGGTGTTCTTGCTGTCCGAGGGGTTCGGGGAGAAGACCTCCGCCTCCAGCTCCTCCAGATCCGCCTGGAGCTCGGCGGCCACCTCGATGTAGTGGTCCACCACTGCGTCCGAGACCGCGTACAGCACCGCCGTCGGGCCGTGCCTGAGCACCTCGGGCTCGTGCTCCAGCCGGTGGCGTACGGCGGCCAGCGCGGCCCCCTCGCCGTGCCGGACCGTCACGACGAAGGAATCGCCGATGAAGAGCATCAGCTCGCCCGTGGTCACCGTGTCGGAGGCGTCGTCGTACATCACCGGCTTGAGGACCACGAACAGCGAATCGTCGTAGACCTCCAGCTTCGGCCGCTGGTGCGCGGTCAGCGCGTCCTCCACCGCCAGCGGATGCAGCCCGAACTCCTGGCTGACGTGCTCGAACTCCTTCTCCGTCGGCTCGTGCATGCCCACCCACAGGAAGGCGTCGCCCGTGGCCCGCGCCTCGTCGAGGGCGTCGGAGAAGTCGTCGGGCGCCGCGGAGCGGCGGCCTTCGCGGTACATGGCGCAGTCCACAATCACCCGCGCATTGTTCCCTGCCCGGCCCCCGACCGCACGTCGGCGGCACCGCATACCCTTCTGCCATGGCCACGCTGATCCTCGTACGACACGGGCGGTCCACCGCCAACACCGCAGGGCTGCTCGCCGGATGGACCCCGGGGGTGACCCTCGACGAGCACGGAGCCGAACAGGCCGCCGCGCTGCCCGGGCGGCTCGCCGCCGTACCCCTCGCCGCCGCGGTCAGCAGCCCGCTGGAGCGGTGCGCGCAGACCCTCGCACCGCTGCTGGCGGCCCGGCCCGATCTCGCCCTGCACACCGACGAGCGGATCGGCGAGTGCCACTACGGCGACTGGTCGGGCCGCAAACTCTCCGAACTGTCCGAAGAACCGCTGATGCGGATCGTGCAGCAGCACCCCTCGGCCGCCGCCTTCCCCGGCGGCGAGTCCATGCGCGCCATGCAGGCCCGCGCCGTGGACGCCGTCCGCGACTGGAACGCGCGGATCGAGGAGGAGCACGGCGCCGACGCCGTGTACCTGATGTGCTCGCACGGCGACATCATCAAGTCCCTTGTGGCGGACGCCCTCGGCATGCACCTGGACCTCTTCCAGCGGATCCACGTCGACCCCTGCTCGGTCACCGCGATCCGCTACACCCCGACCCGGCCCTTCCTGCTCCGGCTCGGCGACACCGGCGACTTCGCCTCGTTCGCGCCCCGCGAAACCGCCGCCCCCGACAAAGCCCTCGAAGACGGCGGCGACGGGGTCGTAGGGGGCGGTGCGGGCGCGGTGTGATCGAACGGCGCAGTAGGGTGGACGGGCCAACCCATGGGCGCAGCCCTGCCCCTGCTGCCGACGCTTGGAGACTGGACGTGCCCCGTCAGGTGTTCCTCTACGACCCGCCGGACCGTTTCGTGGCCGGCACGGTCGGCCTGCCTGGACGCCGTACGTTCTTCCTGCAGGCCTCCACCGGCCCCCGCGTCACCTCCGTCTCCCTGGAGAAGACCCAGGTGGCGGCGCTCGCGGAGCGGATGGAGGAACTGCTCGACGAGGTCGTACGGCGCACCGGGGGCAATGCCCCCGTGCCGGCCGTGGCCCCCGCCGAGGCCACCGACACCGCGCCCCTGGACGTCCCCGTCGAGGAGGAGTTCCGCGTCGGCACCATGGCCCTGGCCTGGGACGGCGAGGACCAGCGCATGATCGTCGAGGCGCAGGCCCTGGTGGAGCTCGACGCCGACTCGGAGGAGGACCTCGCCGAGGCGGAGGAGCGGCTGCTCCAGGACGAGGAGAACGGGCCGCCGATGCTGCGCGTGCGCCTCACCGGCGCCCAGGCCCGGGCCTTCACCAAGCGGGCCCTGGACGTGGTCAACGCGGGGAGGCCGCCGTGCCCGCTGTGCAGCCTCCCGCTGGACCCCGAGGGGCACGTCTGCCCGCGCCAGAACGGCTACCGGCGCCAGGCGTGAACGCCACGGGGGGAACGACGGAAGTGGAAGCACTGCTGGCCCACGGGGAACTCACCGTCGTCGGCCGGATCCGGGAGGCGTCCAACGCCGTCCTGCTGTGCACCGTCACGCACGGGGGCGTGAGCACCGACTGCGTGTACAAGCCGGTCAAGGGCGAGCGCCCGCTGTGGGACTTCCCCGACGGCAACCTCGCCCAGCGCGAGGTCGCCGCGTACCTGGTCTCCGAGGCCACCGGCTGGGGGCTGGTGCCCCCGACCGTGCTGCGCGACGGACCGTACGGCGAGGGCATGGTCCAGCAGTGGATCGAGACGGGGGAGTCCCCGGACGCGGAGCTGCTCGCGCTCGTGGACGGCGAGGAGGCGGGGGAGGGCTGGAAGGCCGTCGCCTTCGCCGAGGTCGGCGAGGGCCGCACCGCGCTCCTCGTGCACGCCGACGACGAACGGCTGCGCCGGATGTCCGTCCTCGACGCCGTGATCAACAACGGCGACCGCAAGGGCGGCCACCTGCTGCCCGCCCCCGGCGGACGGCTCTACGGCATCGACCACGGAGTGACCTTCCACACCGAGGACAAACTGCGCACCCTGCTCTGGGGCTGGGCGGGGGAGCCGCTGACCGAGGAGGCCGGCTCCGTGCTGACCGCCCTGGAGGCCGAGCTGGCCGCCGGAGCGCCCCTCGCCACCCGACTGGCCGAACTGGTCACCGCCGCCGAGCTGGCCGCCGTACGGGCCCGCGTGGCCCTGCTGCTGCGCACGGGGAAGCATCCGCAGCCCTCCGGACAGTGGCCCGCGATCCCCTGGCCGCCCGTCTGACCGGGCCGGGGCCCGCAGCGGGACACACGCACAGAACCGGCCATGGCGCAAGAGTGCCGATCCGGACAACAGTGCAGGTCCGGTTCGTTTTCGGAACACCCGTCCGGTTAGGCTCGAGACATGCATGCCTGGCCCGCTTCTGAGGTCCCCGCCCTGCCCGGCAAGGGCCGCGACCTCCAGATCCACGACACCGCGACCCAAGGGACGATCACCCTCGCCCCCGGTCCCGTCGCCCGTATCTACGTCTGCGGGATCACCCCGTACGACGCGACGCACATCGGTCACGCGGCGACCTACAACGCGTTCGACCTCGTGCAGCGCGTGTGGCTCGACACCAAGCGGCAGGTCATCTACGTCCAGAACGTCACGGACGTCGACGATCCACTGCTGGAGCGGGCCCTGCGCGACAACCAGGACTGGACCGAGCTCGCCGAACGCGAGACCGCCCTGTTCCGCGAGGACATGACCGCCCTGCGGATGCTCCCCCCGCAGCACTACATCGGCGCCGTCGAGGCCATACCCGGCATCGTGCCGCTGGTCGAGCGGCTGCGGGACGCGGGCGCCGCCTACGAGCTGGACGGCGACGTCTACTTCTCGGTGGAGTCCGACCCCAACTTCGGCAAGGTGTCCCACCTGGACGCCGAGGCGATGCGGCTGCTGTCGGCCGAGCGGGGCGGCGACCCCGACCGCGCGGGCAAGAAGAACCCCCTCGACCCGATGCTGTGGATGGCCGCCCGCCCGGGCGAGCCGAGCTGGGACGGCGGCTCGCTGGGCCGCGGCCGGCCCGGCTGGCACATCGAGTGCGTGGCCATCGCCCTCGACCACCTGGGGATGACCTTCGACATCCAGGGCGGCGGCTCCGACCTGGCCTTCCCGCACCACGAGATGGGCGCCTCGCACGCCCAGGTGCTGACGGGCGAGTTCCCGATGGCCAAGGCGTACGTCCACGCCGGGATGGTCGCGCTGCACGGCGAGAAGATGTCGAAGTCCAAGGGCAACCTGGTCTTCGTATCGGCCCTGCGCCGGGCGGGAGTGGACCCGGCGGCGATCCGCCTGGCTCTGCTCTCGCACCACTACCGCGCGGACTGGGAGTGGACCGACGAGGTCCTCGCCGAGGCGGTGGCCCGCCTGGAGCGCTGGCGCGCGGCCGTCTCCCGTCCCGACGGGATCCCGGCCGACGACCTGGTCGAGGAGGTCCGAGAGGCCCTCTCCAACGACCTCGACGCGCCTGCTGCTCTCGCGGCGGTGGACCGCTGGGTCGACCTCCAGATCGCCACGGACGGCGACGACGAGTCGGCCCCTGGGCTGGTCTCGCGCACGGTCGACGCCCTGCTGGGCGTGGCCCTGTAACCTGCGGCGCCGTTCCCGGGGGCTCTGCCCCCGGACCCCCGCGCCTCAAACGCCGGCGAGGCTGGATTTCGCCGGACGTGCCCGGAGGGGCTGGATGTGCCCGTAGGGCCATTCCAGCCCCTCCGGCGTTTGAGGAGCGGGGTCCGGGGCGGAGCCCCGGGAAACGGCGAAAGGGCGGGGCGGGGAGAAAAGCCCCCTGCCCCGCCCCACCACCCGGCTACGCCTCCGGAGGCGTCTCGTCCTCGTCCGACGAGGCCGCCGGAGGGGCAGGGGGCTCCTCCTCGGCCCCCGAAGGCTTCCGCTTCGGCGGACGGGTCAGCCCGCCGGAGGTGTCCCGTAGATACGACCCGTCACCCGGCTCCCCGGCAGCAGCCGGATCCCGCCGCCGCAGGTACCGCTCGAACTCCCGGGCGATGGCGTCACCCGACGCCTCCGGCAGGTCCGCGGTGTCCCGCGCCTCCTCCAGCGTCTGGACGTACTCCGCCACCTCGGAGTCCTCCGCGGCCAGTTGGTCCACGCCCAGCTGCCACGCCCGCGCGTCCTCGGGGAGTTCGCCCAGCGGGATCCGGATGTCGATCAGGTCCTCGAGGCGGTTCAGCAGGGCCAGCGTGGCCTTGGGGTTCGGCGGCTGGGACACGTAGTGCGGCACCGCCGCCCACAGGGACACCGCCGGGACACCGGCATGGGTGCAGGCCTCCTGGAGGATGCCCACGATCCCGGTCGGGCCCTCGTACTTGGTCTCCTCCAGGTCCATCGTCCGCGCCAGATCCGCGTCCGAGGTCACCCCGCTGACCGGCACGGGCCGGGTGTGCGGGGTGTCGCCCAGCAGCGCCCCCAGGATGACGACCATCTCCACGCCCAGCTCGTGGGCGAAGCCCAGGATCTCGTTGCAGAACGAACGCCACCGCATGGACGGTTCGATGCCCCGCACCAGGACCAGATCGCGCGGTTTGGGCCCGCCGATCCGGACCACGGACAGCCGGGTCGTCGGCCACGTGATCTTCCGCACCCCGTTGTCCAGCCACACCGTCGGCCGGTTGACCTGGAAGTCGTAGTAGTCCTCGGCGTCCAGAGCCGCGAAGACCTCGCCCTTCCACTCCCGGTCCAGGTGTGCGACCGCACCGGAAGCCGCGTCACCCGCGTCGTTCCAGCCCTCGAACGCGGCCACCATGACCGGGTCGATCAGCTCGGGCACGCCCTCAAGCTCGATCACCCAGGTCTCCTTCCGAAGTTCCCTTGTGTACGTGGGTCAGCCTAAGCCTTGATGAGGCACCGGCCACAGCCCACGACAGAGGGGCGGTTCCCCCTGGAACCGCCCCTCTGCCCACTCACGCCACCGGCTATGCCTTGTGGGCCAGCATCTCCTCGACCCGGCCGCGCACTTCGGCGCTGTCCAGACCGCGGACCGTCACCGTCGTGCGGCGGCGCAGCACGTCGTCCGCCGTCTCGGCCCACTCGTTGTCCCGGGCGTAGGCGACCTGCGCCCAGATCTCCGGACCGTCGGGGTGGATCCGCTCGGCCAGCGCCGGGTCCTCGTTGGCCAGGCGCGCGATGTCGAAGGCGAGCGAGCCGTAGTGCGAGGCCAGGTGGCGCGCGGTCAGCGGGTCCATCCGGGAGCCCGGCTCACGGTCCACGAGCAGCCGGTGCGCCACCGCGTTCGGGTTGGCGACACCGGGCAGCGCGATCCGTCGTACGAGGGACTTCACCGGCTCCATGTCCTCGGTCAGCGGGCTGCCCGGGAGCTTGGCCAGCTTCTCCATGACCACGCGGCCGATGTGCCGGTACGTGGTCCACTTGCCGCCGGCCACCGACAGCATGCCGCCCGCGCCCTCGGAGACCACCGTCTCGCGCTTGGCCTTCTCCACCCCGCCCGGGCCGCCGGGCAGCACGCGCAGGCCCGCGAAGGCGTACGTCATCAGCGAGCGGTCCAGATCGGCGTCCTTCACCGAGAAGGCCGCCTCGTCCAGGATCTGCTGGATGTCGGCCTCGGTGGCGCGGACGTCCGCCGGGTCGCCCTCGTAGACCTCGTCGGTGGTGCCCAGCAGCAGCTGGTCCTCCCACGGCAGGGCGAAGGTGATGCGGTACTTGTCGATCGGGGTGGCCATGGCGGCCTTCCACGGCGACTTGCGCTTCATCACGATGTGCGCGCCCTTGGAGAGGCGGATCGAGGGCATCGAGTGCTTGTCCTCCATGCGCCGCAGGTGGTCCACCCACGGGCCGGTGGCGTTCAGCACGACGCGGGCGTCCACGCCGAACTCGGTGCCGTCGAGGCGGTCCTTGAGCTCGGCGCCGGAGACCCGGCCGCGCGTCATGCGCAGACCGGTGACCTCGGCGTGGTTCAGGACGACCGCGCCCGACTCGACGGCCGCGCGGACCGTCATGACGGCGACGCGCGAGTCGTTCATCTGGTGGTCGTAGTAGACCGCGACGGCCTTGAGGTCGTCCGTCTTCAGACCGGGGTTGTCGGCGGCGGCACGGGCCGGAGAGATGATCTTGCCCATGCCGTCGCCGAAGGCCGACAGCGCCGAGTACGCGAACACGCCCGCGCCCAGCTTCGCCGCGCCCACCGGACCGCCCTTGTACACGGGGAGGTAGAAGGTGAGCGGGTTGACCAGGTGCGGGGCCACGTCCTTGGCCAGCACCCGGCGCTCGTGGTGGTTCTCGGCGACCAGCTTGACCGAACCGGTCTGCAGGTAGCGCAGGCCGCCGTGGACGAGCTTGGAGGAGGCCGAGGAGGTGGCGCCGGCGAAGTCGCCGGCGTCCACCATGGCGACCCGCAGACCCGACTGCGCGGCGTGCCAGGCCACCGAGGTGCCCAGGATTCCACCGCCGATGACCAGCAGGTCGTACGTGGCCTTCGCCAGCTGCTCACGGGTCTCGGCGCGGCTCGCGTTCGAACCCGCGGTCGGGTGCGTGCCCAGGGTGGGAACGCTCTGCAGGGTGCTCATGTCCGTTGACTCCTACTTGCTCGTCGATTGCGCTGCTGTGCGGTCAGCTGGCGTCTTCGTCATCGACCCAGCCCATGGACCGCTCCACGGCCTTGAGCCAGCTCTTGTACTCGCGCTCCCGCTGCTCGGCGGGCATCCGCGGGGTCCACTCCGCCGCGCGGCGCCAGTTGGCGCGCAGGGCGTCGGTGTCGGGCCAGAAGCCGACGGCCAGGCCGGCGGCGTAGGCGGCGCCGAGGCAGGTGGTCTCGGCGACCATCGGGCGCACCACGGGGGCGTCCACGAAGTCGGAGAGGGTCTGCATCAGCAGGTTGTTGGAGGTCATGCCGCCGTCGACCTTGAGGGCGGCGAGCTCGACGCCCGAGTCCTTGGTCATGGCGTCGGTGATCTCGCGGGTCTGCCAGGCGGTGGCCTCCAGGACGGCACGGGCGATGTGCGCCTTGGTGACGTACCGGGTGAGGCCGGCGATCACACCGCGGGCGTCGGAGCGCCAGTACGGGGCGAACAGGCCGGAGAAGGCGGGCACGAAGTACGCGCCGCCGTTGTCCTCGACGGAGGAGGCCAGGGTCTCGATCTCGGCCGCGGTCTTGATCATGCCCATCTGGTCGCGCATCCACTGGACGAGCGAGCCGGTGACGGCGATGGAGCCCTCCAGCGCGTAGACCGGCTTCTGGTCGCCGATCTGGTAGCCGACCGTGGTCAGCAGGCCGCTGTAGGAGTTGATGATCTTGTCGCCGGTGTTCATCAGCATGAACGTTCCGGTGCCGTACGTGGACTTCGCCTCGCCCTCGGCGAAACAGGTCTGGCCGAACAGCGCGGCCTGCTGGTCACCGAGCGCCGAGGCGACCGGGACGCCCGCGAGGACGCCCTCCTTGACGTGGCCGTAGACCTCGGCGGAGGACTTGATCTCCGGGAGGACGTTCAGCGGCACCTCCATGGACTCGGCGATGCGCTCGTCCCAGGCCAGGGTGTGCAGGTTGAACAGCATGGTGCGCGAGGCGTTGGTGACGTCGGTGACGTGCACGCCGCCCTGGGCGCCGCCGGTCAGGTTCCAGATGACCCAGGAGTCCATGGTGCCGAAGAGGATGTCCCCGGCCTCGGCGCGCTCGCGCAGGCCCTCGACGTTGTCGAGCAGCCAGCGGATCTTCGGGCCGGCGAAGTAGCTCGCCAGCGGCAGGCCGGTCTCGCGGCGGAAGCGGTCCTGGCCGACGTTGCGGCCGAGCTCCTTGCACAGGGCGTCGGTGCGGGTGTCCTGCCAGACCAGCGCGTTGTGGACCGGCTCGCCGGTGTGGCGGTCCCACAGGACGGTGGTCTCGCGCTGGTTGGTGATGCCGACGGCCTTGACCTCGGCCGGGTCGATGTCGCCCTTGGAAAGGGCCCCCGCGACGACCTCCTGGACGTTGGTCCAGATCTCGGTGGCGTCGTGCTCGACCCAGCCCGGCTGCGGGAGGATCTGCGCGTGCTCCTTCTGGTCGACCGAGACGATGCGCCCGTCACGGTCGAAGACGATGCAGCGGGAGGAGGTGGTGCCCTGGTCGATCGCGGCGATGAAGGGGCCGGTGCTGCTGGTCATGGTGGCTGCTCCTGGCAGGTGTCGAAGTAGGCGGAATCAGAATGGCGGTGCGGGTGGTGCCGTGGTGCCGATTGCTGATCAGGCGAACGCGATGTTGTACAGACCGCCGGCGAGCGCGGCGCCCGCGAGGGGGCCGAGGACCGGGATCCAGGAGTAGCCCCAGTCCGAGCCGCCCTTGTTGGGCAGCGGCAGCAGGGCGTGGACGATGCGCGGGCCGAGGTCGCGCACCGGGTTGATGGCGTAACCGGTCGGGCCGCCGAGCGAGAGGCCGATGCCGACCACCACGAACGAGGTGATCAGGACGCCGATGACGCCGAGGCCCTTGCCGTTGTCCTGCAGGCCCTGGGTCAGGATGGCCAGGACCAGGACGGCGGTGCCGATGATCTCGGTCGTCAGGTTCTGGACGACATTGCGGATCTCGGGGCCCGTGGAGAAGATCCCGAGCACCGGGCCGGCCACGTCGTGCGGGTGCGGGTCCTCGGGACCGAGCTTCGCGTCACGGATGTGCTCCGGGTCGGACAGGTGCGCCCGGAACTGGCCGTAGTAGGCGAGCCACATCAGGACCGCGCCGATCATGGCGCCGAGCAGCTGGCCGGCGAAGTAGACCGGCACGTCGCCCCAGGCGCCGTCCTTGATCGCGATGCCGACCGTGACCGCCGGGTTGAGGTGCGCACCGGAGAGCGGCGCGGAGACGTAGGCGGCGATCAGGACGGCGAAACCCCATCCGAAGGTGATCGCGAGCCAGCCGGCGCCCCGGGCCTTGGAGCTCTTGAGCGTCAGGGCGGCGCACACGCCACCACCGAGCAGGGTGAGCAGGGCGGTACCGATGGTCTCGCCGATGAAGATGTCGGAGCTGGACACCCGCGACTCCTTTGTCGTTCAGGGGTGGTGACCGCCGGGTCCCTCCGGCGGTCACGCACTCGGTGAGTGCTGCACCGGTCCTTGGCCTTGCCACACCCTAACGCGTATTGCCGGTAGGTGTTCGACAATGCCGACCGATGAACGGCAGTTTTCCGCCTCCGTGAAGCGGGCGTCAAGAGCCCGCCGACCCAAAGGGCCGGATCGTTACCACACGGTAGGATCGAACAAATTAGGCCAATGGGTGATCATCAAACGCCAAAAACCACCCAACTGCCACATTTTGGCGGCTGCTGGGTGGTTCGTGTCCGTTCGCGACGGGGGTGATGCCGGAGGTTCGGCTCAGGGGGAGGGGGTCAGAACCGGCCCGCCCCGAGGTCCCGGGAGACCGACCGCGCGCAGTCCCGTACGGACGCCACGAGCGCGGCCCTGGGCTCACCGGACTCCCCGCACACCCGCTCCACGGCCCCCGCGACGGCGATCGCGCCCACGGGCATCCGGCGGCGGTCGTGGATGGGGGCCGCCACCGAGGCGATGCCCTCCCAGGTCTCCTCCACGTCACTGGCCCAGCCGCGGGCCCGCGTCAGGTCCAGAACCTCCTCGAAGCCCGCGCCGTCGGTGATGGTGCGGGGAGTCAGTGCCTCCCGCTCCGCATCCAGCGCCTCGGTGTGCGCCACCGGGTCGTACGCGGACAGCACCTTGCCCAGGGCCGTGGAGTGCAGCGGCTGCATCGCACCCACCTCCAGCACCTGACGGCTGTCGTCCGGCCGGAACACGTGGTGCATGATCAGCACCCCGCTCTTGTGCAGGACCCCCACGTACACGCTCTCCCCGCTCGCGCGGGCCAGGTCGTCCGTCCACACCAGGGCGCGCGCCCGCAGCTCGTGGACGTCCAGATAGCTGTTGCCCAGGCGCAGCAGCTCCGCGCCCAGCTGGTAGCGGCCCGAGGTCGGGTCCTGCTCCACGAACCCCTCGGCCTGCAGCGTGCGCAGGATCCCGTGCGCCGTTCCCTTGGCCAAGCCAAGGGAAGAGGCCACGTCCGAGAGCCCCAGCCGGCGCTCGCCGCCCGCCAGGAGCCGCAGCATCGCAGCGGCTCGTTCGAGCGACTGGATGTTCCGTGCCATCGCGCAGCCTCCTGCTGACGTAGTTCGACAATGCTGAACACTATCGGTCGATGCCGACTTCGTGCAGAACGAGGGCGACTCCCCGGAAGGGAGTCGTCCGCCGAGCCGTCCGGCGAGCCGTCCAGCACGTCGTCCACGAGGCTCGGCCGAAAGTCGCCGCCCCCCGGGCACAGAATGCAGTCCGCCACGTGGGACACCCTCACCGGGGCCGGGTCGGCACCGTTACCCTGGCCGCGTGCACCCTTGACACAGAGGGGGTGCAAAGCCGACAGCCGTCGCATCCCAGGGAGCTCAACCATGGCCTCGTTGCCGAACCCGCCCGCTGACACCCAGACCCGGGCCGATGCCCTCCGCCAGGCACTGGCGACCCGCGTGGTCGTCGCCGACGGAGCCATGGGAACCATGCTCCAGGCCCAGGACCCCACCCTGGACGACTTCCAGCAGCTCGAAGGCTGCAACGAGGTCCTCAACGTCACCCGCCCCGACATCGTGGCGAACGTGCACCGCGAGTACTTCGAGGCCGGCGTCGACTGCGTCGAGACCAACACCTTCGGCACCAACTACGCCGCCCTCGCCGAGTACGACATCGCCGACCGCAACCTCGAGCTGTCGGTGGCCGGCGCCCGGATCGCGCGTGAGGTCGCCGACGAGTTCACCGCCTCCACCGGACAGCAGCGCTGGGTCCTCGGCTCCATGGGCCCCGGCACCAAGCTCCCCACCCTGGGCCACATCGACTACGGCACCATCCGCGATGCCTACCAGATCAACGCCGAGGGCCTGATCACCGGCGGCGCCGACGCGCTCCTCGTCGAGACCACCCAGGACCTCCTGCAGACCAAGTCCTCCATCGTCGGCGCCCGCCGCGCCATGGAGGCCCTCGGCGTCTCCGTCCCGCTGATCTGCTCCGTGACCGTGGAAACCACCGGCACGATGCTCCTCGGCTCGGAGATCGGCGCCGCGCTCACCGCGCTGGAGCCCCTGGGCATCGACATGATCGGCCTGAACTGCGCCACCGGCCCCGCCGAGATGAGCGAGCACCTGCGCTACCTCGCGCGGAACTCCCGCATCCCCCTCTCCTGCATGCCCAACGCGGGCCTGCCCGTCCTCGGCAAGAACGGCGCGCACTACCCGCTGTCCGCCGCCGAGCTCGCCGACGCCCAGGAGACCTTCGTCCGCGAGTACGGCCTCTCCCTGGTCGGTGGCTGCTGCGGCACCACCCCCGAGCACCTGCGCCAGGTCGTCGAGCGCGTCCGCGGCCTGAACCCGGCTGTCCGTGAGCCGCGCCCCGAGCCGGGTGCGTCCTCGCTCTATCAGACCGTCCCCTTCCGCCAGGACATCTCGTACATGGCGATCGGTGAGCGGACGAACGCGAACGGGTCGAAGAAGTTCCGCGAGGCCATGCTGGAGGCGCGTTGGGACGACTGTGTGGAGATGGTCCGTGACCAGATCCGCGAGGGCGCGCACATGCTCGACCTGTGCGTGGACTACGTGGGCCGTGACGGTGTCGCCGACATGCAGGAGCTGGCCGGGCGTTTCGCGACGGCTTCCACGCTGCCGATTGTCCTGGACTCGACCGAGGTCCCCGTCCTGCAGGCGGGTCTGGAGAAGCTCGGTGGCCGGGCGGTCATCAACTCGGTGAACTACGAGGACGGCGACGGTCCCGAGTCGCGTTTCGCGAAGGTCACCCGCCTGGCCCAGGAGCACGGTGCCGCCCTCATCGCCCTCACGATCGATGAGGAGGGCCAGGCCCGTTCCGTCGAGCACAAGGTCGCCATCGCGGAGCGGCTGATCGAGGATCTGACGGGGAACTGGGGGATCCTCGAGTCGGACATCCTCATCGACACCCTGACGTTCACGATCTGCACCGGTCAGGAGGAGTCGCGGAAGGACGGGATCGCGACGATCGAGTCGATCCGCGAGCTCAAGCGCCGCCACCCCGACGTGCAGACGACGCTGGGTCTGTCGAACATTTCCTTCGGCCTGAACCCGGCCGCGCGTGTGCTGCTGAACTCGGTCTTCCTCGACGAGTGCGTCAAGGCCGGCCTGGACTCCGCGATCGTGCACGCCTCCAAGATCCTGCCGATCGCCCGCTTCGACGAGGAACAGGTCACCACCGCCCTCGACCTGATCTACGACCGCCGCGCCGAGGGTTATGACCCGCTGCAGAAGCTGATGGCGCTCTTCGAGGGCGTCAACACCAAGTCGATGAAGGCCGGCCGCGCCGAGGAACTCCTCGCGCTGCCGCTGGACGAGCGCCTCCAGCGCCGCATCATCGACGGTGAGAAGAACGGCCTGGACGCCGACCTCGACGAGGCGCTGGAGACCCGCCCCGCCCTCGACATCGTCAACGACACCCTCCTGGAGGGCATGAAGGTCGTCGGCGAGCTCTTCGGCTCCGGGCAGATGCAGCTGCCGTTCGTGCTGCAGTCCGCCGAGGTCATGAAGACCGCGGTGGCGCATCTGGAACCGCACATGGAGAAGAGCGACGACGAGGGCAAGGGCACCATCGTGCTGGCCACCGTCCGCGGGGACGTCCACGACATCGGCAAGAACCTCGTCGACATCATCCTGACCAACAACGGCTACAACGTCGTCAACATCGGTATCAAGCAGCCGGTCTCCGCGATCCTGGAAGCCGCGCAGGAGCACAAGGCCGATGTCATCGGGATGTCGGGCCTGCTGGTCAAGTCCACGGTGATCATGAAGGAGAACCTGGAGGAGCTCAACCAGCGCAAGCTGGCGGCCGACTACCCGGTCATCCTCGGCGGCGCCGCCCTGACCCGTGCCTACGTCGAGCAGGACCTCCACGAGATCTACGAGGGCGAGGTCCGCTACGCCCGCGACGCCTTCGAGGGCCTGCGCCTCATGGACGCCCTCATCGCCGTCAAGCGCGGGGTCCCCGGCGCCACCCTCCCCGAACTCAAGCAGCGCCGCGTCGCCAAGCGCGACACTCCGCTCCAGGTCGAGGAGGCCGAAGAGCCCGGCGGCCGCTCGGACACGTCCATCGACAACCCGGTGCCCACCCCGCCGTTCTGGGGCACCCGCGTCGTCAAGGGCATCCCGCTCAAGGACTACGCCTCCTGGCTCGACGAAGGCGCCCTCTTCAAGGGCCAGTGGGGCCTGAAGCAGGCCCGCGCGGGCGGAGCCACGTACGAGGAGCTCGTCGAGAGCGAGGGACGCCCGCGCCTGCGCGGCCTCCTCGACAAGCTGCACACCGAGAACCTCCTCGAAGCCGCCGTCGTCTACGGCTACTTCCCCTGCGTCTCCAAGGGCGAGGACCTGATCATCCTCGACGAAGCCGGCAACGAGCGGACCCGCTTCACCTTCCCGCGCCAGCGCCGCGGCCGCCGCCTGTGCCTCGCCGACTTCTTCCGCCCCGAGGAATCCGGCGAGATCGACGTCGTCGGCCTCCAGGTCGTCACCGTCGGCTCCAAGATCGGCGAAGCCACCGCCAAGCTCTTCGAATCCGACTCCTACCGCGACTACCTGGAGCTCCACGGCCTCTCCGTCCAGCTCGCCGAGGCCATGGCCGAGTACTGGCACGCCCGCGTCCGCGCCGAGCTCGGCTTCGGCGGCGAGGACCCCGCCAAGGTCGAGGACATGTTCGACCTGAAGTACCGCGGAGCCCGCTTCTCCCTCGGCTACGGCGCCTGCCCCGACCTGGAGGACCGCGCCAAGATCGCCGACCTCCTCCAGCCGGAGCGCATCGGCGTCCACCTCTCCGAGGAATTCCAGCTCCACCCCGAACAGTCCACCGACGCCATCGTCATCCACCACCCCGAAGCGAAGTATTTCAACGCACGCTGAGACAGACCGGCGTACACTGGTCGGTCCCATACAGGCCGGTCACCTGTTGTCCCCCGAGCACGCCCGAGGGACGAGGTGACCGGCCTTGTCGTCCCCCGAGGACCCTGCAGAAAGGTGCGCGCATGACGAGCACAGTCCCCGCCCCCGTGGCCCGTACGGCCGACGGACATGCCCTGCAGGCGGTACTGCTCGACATGGACGGCACCCTCGTGGACACCGAGGGCTTCTGGTGGGAGATCGAGGTCGACGTCTTCGGCGAGCTCGGCCACCGCCTCGACGAAGCCTGGCGCGACATCGTCGTCGGCGGCCCCATGACCCGCAGCGCGGGCTTCCTCATCGAATCCACCGGCGCAGAGATCGGCCTCGCCGAACTCACCGTCCTGCTCAACGAGCGCTTCGAAGCCCGCATCGCCGACCGCGTCCCGCTCATGCCCGGCGCCGAACGCCTCCTGACCGAACTGGCCCGGCACAACGTCCCCACCGCCCTGGTCTCCGCCTCCCACCGCCGCGTCATCGACCAGGTCCTGCTCACCCTCGGCCGCGACCGCTTCACCCTGACCGTCGCCGGCGACGAGGTCCCCCGCACCAAGCCGCACCCCGACCCCTACCTCCTCGCCGCCCACACCCTCGGCGCCCACCCCTCGCGCTGCGCCGTCATCGAGGACACCGCCACCGGGGTCGCCGCCGCCGAAGCCGCCGGATGCAGGGTCGTCGCCATCCCCTCCGTGGGCCGCATCGCACCCGCCCCCGGCCGCACCATCGTCAGCTCCCTCGAGGACGTGGACCTGCCCTTCCTGCGCTCCCTCATCACTCCGCTGAACTGACCGCGCACGCTCCGTACCGGACGATCCGCCCCAGGACCAAAGTCCCGCGGGCGGATCTCCCGCGCCCTACCCCGGAGGCCGAAATTCCATCCCCGCCGGGGGAGTTGTCCCAGGTGACCTTTGTCACCCGCAAAGCCCCCTTCGCACCACTGCGCGCCCTCCCGCACCACCCCTTGTGTCCCCATTGATCAGCACCTGACCGAATCTGCGCACAGCCCCGCGCACACCCCCGGTCAGCTCCCGCGACGGAGCGCCAACGCCCCCGCGCCACACGGTTCAAGCCACCCCTCCGCAGGCCACTAATGTCGATCCGGGCACTGCGCCGCACCTCAGCCGTCCCGGATACACACCCCTGTTCCGGAACCGCGTGGACCGATCGTCACACCACCGGCCCGATCGTTCCGCCCAGAACGGGCGACCGTCGCGATGCCCTCCACGCCAGCTTTGAACAAGTGCCGGGTCGAGGGAGTACTTCCAGCATGAACCGCAAGACCATGGCGCTGACGGCAGCCGCCGGACTGCTCACCCCCGCGCTGACCGCATGCGGCAGCACCAGCGGCGCAGGAGCAGGATCCGGAACGATCGTCGTCGGCACCACCGACCGGTTCGAGGCGGCCGAATACGCCCCCGCCCCGCTCGACCCCGCCTACGCCTACGACGCCGGCACCTGGAACATCCTCCGCCAGACCGTCCAGACCCTGATGCACACCCCGCGCGGCGGCGGCAGCCCCGTCCCCGAAGCAGCCTCCGCCTGCCGCTTCACCGACACCGGCAACGAGAGCTACCGCTGCGTCCTGCGCCCCGGCCTCACCTTCGCCGACGGCACCCCCCTCACCGCACAGGACGTCAAGTTCTCCATCGAACGCGTCCTCGCCATCAAGGACGAGAACGGCCCCTCCTCGCTGCTCTCCACCGTCGACACCGTCGAGACCAAGGGCACCGACACCGTCGTCTTCCACCTCAAGACCGCCGACGCCACCTTCCCGCAGAAGCTCTCCACCCCCGCCGCGGGCATCGTCAGCGCCAAGAAGTACGACGCCAAGAAGCTCCGCACCGGCTTCTCCGTCGACGGCTCCGGCCCCTACACGATGAAGGCCGAAGTCAAGGACAACCGCCTCGTCCGCGCCGTCTTCACCAAGAACCCCCGCTACAAGGGCGATCTGAAGCTCCAGAACGACAAGGCCGAACTGCGCACCTTCGACGAATCCGACGCCATGGGCAAGGCCCTGGAACGCGGCACCGTCCACATGGCAGCGCGCACCCTGTCGCCCGCCCAGATCACCGAACTCTCCGCCAAGCCCCCCAAGGGCATCAAGCTCGTCCCCCTGCCCGGCCTGGAGATCCGCTACCTCGGCTTCAACACCGACGCCCCCGGAGTCAAGGACAAGGCCGTACGCCAGGCCCTCGCCGCCGCCGTCGACCGCCGCGCCCTCATCAGCAAGGTCTACGGCGCCGCCGCGCAGCCCCTGTACTCCCTGGTCCCCACCACCGTCAGCGGCCACGTCAACTCCTTCTTCAACAAGTACGGCGAGGCCAACACCGCCAAGGCCGCCGACCTGCTGAAGGCCGCCGGGATCAAGACCCCGGTCAAGCTGACCCTCAACTACACCAACGACCACTACGGCGACGGCACCGCGGCCGAGTTCGAAGCCCTCAAGACCCAGCTGAACTCCACCCAGCTCTTCGACATCACCGTCCAGGGCACCGACTGGGCCGCCTTCCGCCCCGCGCAGAAGAAGGGCGACTACGCCGCCTACGGGCTCGGCTGGTTCCCCGACTACCCCGACGCCGACAACTTCCTCGCCCCCTTCCTGGAGCAGGACAACTTCCTGGGCACGCCGTACGCCAACACCACGGTGCGCACCAAGCTCATCCCCGAATCGCGCCGCGCCGTCGACCGGGGCGTCGCCGGACCCGCGATCGCGGAGATGCAGGACATCGTCGCCGAGGACGTACCCGTCCTGCCCCTGTGGCAGGGCAAGCAGTACGTCGCCGCACGCGACGGGATCACCGGAGTGGAGTGGTCGGTCAACGCCATCTCCGACCTCCAGCTGTGGGAACTCGGCCGCGGCGTCAGCGGCTGACCCTCCCGGCACCACCACCAGACCAGCCAGTAAGCAAGACTGAGAAGGATGTTCGCGTGAAGACACGGAACCAGTGGTTGGCCGCCCCGCTCGGAGCGGCCACCGCCGCCGCGCTGCTCAGCGGTTGCGGGGTGACGGACGGCACCGGCGCCGGCAGCGGCAAGGGCGTCGTCATGGGCATATCCGACAAGGTGAAGGCCACCGACCCCGCCTCGGGCTACGACCCCGGCTCCTGGCTGCTCTTCAACAACGTCTTCCAGTCCCTGCTCAGCTTCCCCAAGGGCGGCACCACCCCCGAACCCGACGCCGCCCAGTCCTGCGGCTTCCAGGGCGCCGAGAGCAAGACCTACCTCTGCAACCTGCGCGGCGGCCTGAAGTTCAGCAACGGCAACAGCCTCACCGCCAAGGACGTCAAGTACTCCTTCGAGCGCACCCTCAAGATCAACGACGAGAACGGCCCCGCCGTCATGCTCGCGTCGATCGACACCATCGACACCCCCGACGACAAGACCGTCGTCTTCCACCTCAAGACCCCCGACGCGACCTTCCCCAGCAAGATCGCATCCGGCGCCGGCTCCATCGTCGACCACACCCAGTACCCCGCGGACAAACTCCGCACCGACGGCAAGGCCTTCGGCTCCGGCGTCTACAAACTGGACTCCATCACCGACAAGAGCGCCTCCTTCTCCGTCAACGACAGCTACAACGGCAAGGCCAAGCCGAAGAACAGCGGCGTCACCATGAAGTTCTTCAACGAGGACCAGGCCGCCCTCAAGAAGGTCCTCGAAAGCGGAGACGTCGACTTCGCCTTCCGCGGCCTCGCCGCCAAGGACATCGCCGGCCTCGCCTCCCAGACCGGCGACCAGAAGGTCGAGGTCGTCCAGGGCGCCGGAGCCGAAGTCGAACACCTCGTCTTCAACACCGCCGACCCCGTCGCCGGAAAGCTCCCCGTCCGCAAGGCCATCGCCTACCTCGTCGACCGCGAGGCCCTCGTCCGCGAGGTCTACGACGGCACCGCCACCCCGCTCTACTCCATCGTCCCGGCCGGCATCGCCTCCCACACCACCGCCTTCTTCGACCGCTACGGCGGCACCCCCCAGCCCGAGAAGGCCAAGGCGGCCCTGCGCACCGCCGGCATCAAGGACAAGGTCAAGATCACCCTGTACTCGACGCCCACCCGCTACGGGCCCTCGACCGACCAGGAATTCCAGCTCATCGCCAAGCAGCTCAACGACAGCGGCCTCTTCGAAGCCGACGTCAAGTCCGTCGAGTTCGAGCAGTACGAGAAGGACATCCAGGCGGGCAAGTACGGCGTCTACGTCAAGGGCTGGGTCCCCGACTACCCCGACGCCGACAACTTCACGCAGCCCTTCTTCGGCCCCGACAACGTCCTGCACAACAACTACGACAACAAGGAGATCACCGGGACGATCATCCCGTCGACCTCCGCCAAGTCCGACCGCGGCTCCGCCAGCGCCGACTACGCCCGCCTCCAGGACATCGTCGCCGACGAGATCCCCCTGCTCCCGCTCTGGCAGAGCAAGCAGTACGCCGTCGCCCGCCAGAACGTCACCGGCCTGCAGTGGTCCCTGGACGCCTCCACCGTCTTCCGCTTCTGGGAGATCAGCAAGGGCTGAGCACCACCGCCACGACGACGGGCCCGCCTCCGCACCAGCGGAAGCGGGCCCGTACCCGTACCTGTATTCGTGAAGCTGGGGCGGCCCCGGCCGCCTACTGACCGGCCCCCGGACGCACCAGACCGCTCTCGTACGCATACACCGCCGCCTGCACCCGGTCCCGCAGACCCAGCTTCGTCAGCACATGACCCACATGCGTCTTCACCGTCGTCTCGCTCACGAACAGATCCGCCGCGATCTCCGCGTTCGACAACCCCCGGGCCACCAGCTTCAGCACCTCGACCTCGCGCTCCGTCAACGAAGCGATCATGTCCGGAACGCTGTCCTCACCCGACGGCAGATGCCCCGCGTACTTGTCCAGCAGCCGCCGCGTGATGCTCGGCGCCAGCATCGCCTCGCCACCCGCCACCACCCGGATCGCCTGCACCAGCTCCGCCGCCGGCGCATCCTTCAGCAAGAACCCGCTGGCCCCCGCCCGCAGCGCCTCCACCACGTACTCGTCCAGATCGAACGTCGTCAGCACCAGCACCTTCGCCGGACCGTCCCGCCCCGGACCCGTGATCTGCCGCGTCGCCTCCACCCCGTCCATCCGCGGCATCCGGATGTCCATCAGCACCACATCGGGCTGCAACGCCCGCACCTGGTCCAGCGCCTGCAGACCGTCCCCGGCCTCACCGACCACCGCCAAGTCCTGCTCCGCCTCCAGAATCATCCGGAAACCAGTACGCAGCAGCGGCTGATCGTCGACCAGCAGTACGCGGATGGCCACGGGGTCTACCTCGTCTTCTCGGGGGTTCTTCGGATTCATTCGGACCGCAACGCAGAACCCCGCCCATTCTGCCCTGGACCGAAGATCAGGATTCGCCCCGCCCGGCGGACGGCAGCGCCAGCGGATAGACCGGGGGAGTACCGCCGAACTCCGGACACACCGCCTGATGATCACACCAGCCGCACAGCTTCGACTGGCGCGGCCGCCAGTCACCCGTCTCCGTCGCCTCCCGGATCGCCTCCCACAGCGCCAGCAGCTTGCGCTCCATCCGCTCCAGATCCTCGATCACCGGGTCGTACGTCACCACGTCCCCGCTGCCCAGATACACCAGCTGCAGCCGCCGCGGCAGCACCCGCTTCAGCCGCCACACCACCAGCGCGTAGAACTTCATCTGGAACAGCGCACCCTCGGCGTACTCCGGCCGCGGCGCCTTCCCCGTCTTGTAGTCGACGATCCGCACCTCACCCGTCGGCGCCACGTCCACCCGGTCGATGATCCCGCGCAGCCGCAGCCCCGACTCCAGCTCCGTCTCCACGAAGAACTCCCGCTCCACCGGCTCCAGCCGCGTCGGGTCCTCCAGCGTGAACCACCGGTCCACCAACGCCTCGGCCTCCGTCAGCCAGCGCGCCAGCCCCGCCCCCTCATCACCCCCCGGGAACAGCTCCAGCAACTCCGGCTTCGCCTCCACCAGCCGGTCCCACTGCCCCGGAATCAACGCCTTCGCCCGCGGAGCCGTCCGCTCCGCCGCCGGATGATCGAAGAGCCGCTCCAGCACCGCGTGCACCAGCGTCCCCCGCGTCGCCGCCGCACTCGGCTTCTCCGGCAGCTTGTCGATCACCCGGAACCGGTACAGCAGCGGACACCGCATGAAATCGCTCGCCCGCGAAGGCGACAGCGAAGAAGGCGCCACGGCAGCCGGCACCGGCTCCACCGCCTGCGCCTGCGCGGGCACGGAACTGGTCACTGCGTCGTCCGGACCGCTGCCGGGGCTCGTCGTCATGGACAAAACCCTACGACCCGCCACCGACAGCACGCGCATACCATCGACGCCGACCCCCCTCGCACTGCATGATCGGAGCATCACACCGCGCGACGGCGCACCCGGACACCACGGGAAAAAACACCGGAACCACCGGCGCACCACCGCACCGGACAGCAGCGAACGAAGGACAACCGTGGCAGACACCGACGAAACCGGCGAGCGCGCGGGCCGGCGCTCAGGACCGGGCGGCGGACTCCTCATGGGCCGCCCCTTCGGCGTACCCGTCTACGTCTCGCCCAGCTGGTTCCTCGTCGCCGCCCTCATCACCTGGGTCTTCGGCGACCAGCTCGACCGGATCCTCCCCGAGCTCGGCACCCTGCGCTACCTCGTGGCCCTCTTCTTCGCCGTCGCCTTCTACGCCTCGGTCCTCGTCCACGAACTCGCCCACACCATCGCCGCCCTCCGCTTCAAACTCCCCGTACGCCGCATCCAGCTCCAGTTCTTCGGCGGCGTCTCCGAGATCGAGAAGGAATCCGAAACCCCCGGCCGCGAATTCGTCCTCGCCTTCGTCGGCCCCCTCCTCTCCCTCCTCCTCGCCGGCGCCTTCTACCTCGGCATGAAAACCGTCGAACCCGCCAGCGTCCCCGGCGTCCTCCTCGCCGGACTCATGATCTCCAACCTCCTCGTCGCCGCCTTCAACCTCCTCCCCGGCCTCCCCCTCGACGGCGGCCGCATGCTCCGCGCCGTCATCTGGGGCATCACCGGCAAACCCATGACCGGCACCATCGCCGCCGCCTGGGCCGGCCGCGCCCTCGCCGTCGCCGTCCTCCTCGGCCTGCCCCTCCTGAACTACACCGGGACCCTCGGCAACACCGCCGACGACATCGGCGGCATGGACACCGTCCTGGACGCCCTCCTCGCCGCCATCCTCGCCGGCATCATCTGGACCGGCGCCGGCAACAGCCTCCGCGTCGCCCGCCTGCGCGAACACCTCCCGGAACTCCACGCCCGCAAACTCACCCGCCGCGCCATCCCCGTCGAGAACGCCACCCCCCTCTCCGAAGCCCTCCGCCGCGCCAACGAAGCCGGCGCCCGCGCCCTCGTCATCGTCGACGGACTGGGAGACCCCACCGGCATCGTCCGCGAGAGCGCCATCGCCTCCGTCCCCGAACACCGCCGCCCCTGGGTCTCCACCGGCACCCTCGCCCAGGACCTCACCGACGGAATGAAGGTTTCAGCAGACCTCGGCGGCGAAGAACTCCTCGACCACCTCCGCGCCACCCCCGCCACCGAATACCTCGTCCTCCAGCCCGACGGCTCCATCTACGGCGTCCTGTCCACCCTCGACGTCGAAAAGGCCTTCGTGAAGGCCATGGCGCGGCCCCAGTCCTGAAGCCAATACACTGGTCACATGTCCGAACCGACCGGTGCCGCCCGCCGACGCGGGCCCTTCGAGGTCGGGGACCAGGTTCAGCTCACCGACCCCAAGGGCCGCCACTACACGTTCACGCTCGAAGCCGGGAAGAATTTCCACACCCACAAGGGTTCCTTCCCGCACGACGAGCTGATCGGCTCCCCCGAGGGAAGCGTTGTCCGTACCACGGGCAACGTCGCCTACCTCGCGCTGCGTCCCCTGCTCCCCGACTATGTCCTGTCCATGCCCCGCGGTGCCGCCGTGGTCTACCCCAAGGACGCCGGCCAGATCCTGGCCTTCGCCGACATCTTCCCCGGCGCCCGCGTCGTGGAAGCAGGCGTCGGCTCCGGCTCCCTGAGCAGCTTCCTGCTGCGCGCCATCGGCGACCAGGGCATGCTCCACAGCTACGAGCGACGCCCCGACTTCGCCGAGATCGCCACCGCCAACGTCGAGCGCTACTTCGGCGGCCCGCACCCCGCGTGGCAGCTGACCGTGGGCGACCTCCAGGACAACCTGTCCGACACGGACGTCGACCGCGTCATCCTCGACATGCTCGCCCCCTGGGAGTGCCTGGAGGCCGTCTCCAAGGCACTGGTCCCCGGCGGCATCCTCTGCTGCTACGTGGCCACCACCACCCAGCTCTCCCGGACCGTCGAATCCATCCGCGAGTTCGGCTGCTACGCCGAACCGCAGCCCTGGGAATCGATGATCCGCAACTGGCACGTCGAGGGCCTGGCCGTCCGCCCGGACCACCGCATGATCGGCCACACCGGCTTCCTCGTCACCGCCCGCCGCCTCGCCGACGGCGTCGAGCCCCCCATGCGCCGCCGCCGCCCCTCCAAGGGCGCCTACGGCGAGGACTACGAGGGCCCCGGCAGCCAGTCCGCCGCCAAGACCGCGGACACGGCCGAAGCCGCCGAGCGCTGAGCCGACCAGGACCGGCCCGCCACCCGGCAGGCCACCCCGCCCCACCAACAGACAGACGCTGTGGCGCAGTTCCCCCGAACAACCGGGAACTGCGCCACAGCGTCTTTTCGTTGTCCCGGGGGACGGCCCCGCGCGAGCGCCCCGGCCGGCCCGGACCCACCCGTTCCACCCCGATGTGAGGTGTGGCACGATGCTGGCTCCCCGTCACCCTTCGCACAGGAGACACCCCGCGTGCCGCACAGCCCCGCCGAGCCGGCGCCGAGCACACCCGCCCCGGCGCACCACCGGGCCCGGCCCGTCCACTGGCTGGCCACCGCCTCCGCCCTGGCCGCCGTCATAGCCGGCGCCGGACTCCTGCAGCCCGACCCGGCCACCGGAGCCTCCGCCGAACCGGCACGCCCCACGGCCGGCACGCCCGATACGAGCCCCGAGCCCGGCACGAGCCCCGCAAGCGGCCCCCGGGCGGCCGCGCCCGACGCGCACGCGGCCACGTACCCGCTGGACTGCCAGGGCGCCCCACAGGCCGTCACGGCCACCGCCGAAGGCGACCTCGACGGCGACGGACGCCCCGAAACCGTCGCGGCCGTCCGCTGCGACGCCGGCTCGGGCACCCCGCCGCACGCCCTCTACGTCCTCACCCGGGACCCGGCGAAGGGCGCCGCCCCCCGCGTCGTCGCGACACTCCTCGAAGCCGGCCGCAAGCAGACCGCGACCGACCTCACCGTCCGCGACGGAGTCGTCACCGCGACCCTCCTCGGGTACTCGTCGCCCGAAGTGCCCCGCTACAGCCCCGACACCAAGCAGCTCGCCAAGTGGCGGTGGACCGGCGGAAAATTCCGCCAGGAGCTGACGGATTCGTCCGCCACAGGTGTTTGAACCGTCACTCCGCGTCTGGACCGAAAACCTCGACCCTGTCCGAAACCCGCCTTACATGGATGCAATCCCCGGGACATTCCTTCGCGGAATCCACCACGTCCTGAAGCAGCACCAGCGGAACCGGAGTGGTCGCCCCCGCCTCCACGAGCAACTCGTCGGCAGGGCTCTTCACGTACGCCAGACCATCGATGTCCAGCTCGAACACCTCCGGTGCGTACTGCACGCAGATGCCGTCGCCAGTGCAGAGGTCCTGGTCGATCCAGACCTCCAGCGGCTCTCCGGCCACGCCGGAACCTCCCGCGGAAGCCTCCTGCTGCACGGTCATATCTCCTGCCGTTCCCTGCTCTGAGTGATCCATCCCGGTCACTACGCGCGGCAAGTCGCACGAGCTCTGACGGGTGTTGAACACTTCGACCTTACAACCGGCCGCTTCCCGAGTTTGATGGGTGGGTATTTCCTTGGCGTGAGGGAGTACGCAAGGGTGAAGATCGGACACACCCCTACCGTCTTTGTGATCTAGGGGTTTCAATCACCACCAGCCCAGGTAGGGTCAGAAAGCGTCCAGCTCCCCTTGGAGGAGGTGAGGACCGTGGCAGCCCACGACGACGACATCAACCGCGGCATCCGGCCCGGGCGAGGGTCTGAGGACCCCGCCGGCCAGGTTGCCTATCTCGAGCAGGAAATCGCCGTCCTGCGACGTAAGCTCGCCGACTCTCCGCGACACACGAGGATTCTCGAAGAGCGGATCGTCGAGCTCCAGACAAACCTGGCAGGCGTCTCCGCACAGAACGAGCGGCTGGCGAACACCCTGCGCGAGGCCCGCGACCAGATCGTGGCCCTCAAGGAAGAAGTCGACCGGCTCGCACAGCCGCCGGCCGGCTTCGGAGTCTTCCTGCAGGCGAACGAAGACGGAACCGTCGACATCTTCACCGGCGGCCGAAAGCTCCGCGTGAACGTGAGCCCCAGCGTCGAACCGGAAGACCTCCGGCGCGGCCAGGAGGTCATGCTCAACGAGGCCCTCAACGTGGTCGAGGCCATGGAGTTCGAACGGGCCGGGGACATCGTCACCCTCAAGGAAATCCTCGAGGACGGCGAGCGCGCCCTGGTGGTCGGGCACACCGACGAGGAAAGGGTGGTGAGGCTCGCCGAGCCGCTCCTGGACGTCACCATCCGCCCCGGCGACTCCCTGCTGCTCGAACCCCGCTCCGGCTACGTCTACGAGATCGTCCCCAAGAGCGAGGTCGAAGACCTCGTCCTCGAAGAGGTCCCGGACATCGACTACGACAAGATCGGCGGCCTGGGCGACCAGATCGAACTGATCCGCGACGCCGTCGAGCTCCCCTACCTCTACCCCGACCTCTTCAAGGAACACGAACTGCGGCCCCCCAAGGGCATCCTGCTCTACGGCCCCCCCGGCTGCGGCAAGACGCTCATCGCCAAGGCCGTGGCCAACTCCCTTGCCAAGAAGGTCGCCGAGGTCACCGGCAAGGCCGCCGGAAAGTCCTACTTCCTCAACATCAAGGGCCCCGAGCTCCTCAACAAGTACGTCGGCGAGACCGAGCGGCACATCCGCCTCGTCTTCCAGCGTGCAAGGGAGAAGGCGAGCGAGGGCACCCCCGTCATCGTCTTCTTCGACGAGATGGAATCCCTCTTCCGCACCCGCGGATCCGGAGTCAGCTCGGACGTGGAGAACACCATCGTCCCCCAGCTGCTCGCCGAGATCGACGGCGTGGAAGGCCTGGAGAACGTCATCGTCATCGGCGCCTCCAACCGCGAGGACATGATCGACCCGGCCATCCTGCGCCCCGGCCGGCTCGACGTGAAGATCAAGATCGAGCGCCCCGGCGCCGAGGCCGCGAAGGACATCTTCGCGAAGTACCTCAAGGCCTCGCTGCCCCTGCACACGGACGACCTGTCCGAGCACCAGGGCTCCACCGCCGAAACCGTCCACAGCATGATCCAGACCGTCGTCGAGCAGATGTACGCCGAAACCGAGGAAAACCGCTTCCTCGAGGTCACGTACGCCAACGGCGACAAGGAAGTCCTCTACTTCAAGGACTTCAACTCGGGCGCGATGATCCAGAACATCGTGGACCGTGCGAAGAAGATGGCCATCAAGGCCTTCCTCGAGCACAACCAGAAGGGCCTTCGCGTCGCCCATCTCCTCCAGGCTTGCGTGGACGAGTTCAAGGAGAACGAAGACCTGCCCAACACCACCAACCCCGACGACTGGGCCCGAATCTCCGGAAAGAAGGGCGAGCGGATCGTATTCATCCGCACCCTCGTCACCGGAAAGCAAGGCGCGGACACCGGACGCTCCATCGACACGGTGGCCAACACCGGTCAGTACCTCTGACAAAGCGGGCCGGCTGCGGGCGCCCGGCAAGGGCACCCGCAGCCGACTGCTTTACCAGCTGCTCTTTTCAGCCGGTGACAGGGCAAAGTCAATGACTGAAATGATCTCCCCACCAGCGCGGAGTGGTTCTAGGCTCTTCCGTACCGCAGGTCGCGCAGTGCGGGGACGGGCACCGCACACGACGCACCGGAGCACCAGCGGTACTTGAGCGCCGCTCCCGAACGGGAGCGCCGCCGGGCAAGGAGGGCCGCATGACCGTACGGCGAGTAATGGGGATCGAGACGGAGTACGGGATCTCCGTCCCGGGGCACCCGAACGCCAATGCCATGCTCACCTCGTCCCAGATCGTCAACGCCTACGCGGCGGCGATGCACAGGGCGCGACGCGCCCGCTGGGACTTCGAGGAGGAGAACCCGCTGCGGGACGCCCGCGGCTTCGACCTCGCCCGCGAGGCCGCCGACCACAGCCAGCTCACCGACGAGGACATCGGCCTCGCCAACGTCATCCTCACCAACGGCGCACGCCTCTACGTGGACCACGCACACCCCGAGTACAGCTCCCCGGAGATCACCAACCCGCTCGACGCCGTCCTCTGGGACAAGGCCGGCGAGCGGATCATGGCCGAGGCCGCCGTCAGGGCCGCCCAGCTCCCCGGAGCCCAGCCGATCCACCTCTACAAGAACAACACCGACAACAAGGGCGCCTCCTACGGCACGCACGAGAACTACCTGATGAAGCGGGAAACCCCCTTCTCGGACATCGTGCGCCACCTCACCCCCTTCTTCGTCTCCCGCCTCGTCTACACCGGCGCCGGCCGCGTCGGCATCGGCCAGGACGGCCGCGAACACGGCTTCCAGATCAGCCAGCGCGCCGACTACTTCGAAGTCGAGGTCGGCCTCGAGACCACCCTCAAGCGCCCCATCATCAACACCCGGGACGAGCCGCACTCGGACGCCGAGAAGTACCGCCGGCTCCACGTGATCATCGGCGACGCCAACCTCTCCGAGATCTCCACCTACCTCAAACTCGGCACCACCGCACTCGTCCTGTCCATGATCGAAGACGGCTACATCAACGTCGACCTCGCCGTGGACCAGCCCGTGCGCACCCTCCACCAGGTCTCCCACGACCCCGACCTGCAGCACCTGATCACGCTGCGCAGCGGGCGGACGCTGACCGCCGTACAGCTCCAGATGGAGTACTACGAGCTGGCCAGGAAGTACGTGGAGGAGCGTTTCGGCTCCGACGCGGACGAGCAGACCAAGGATGTGCTGGCCCGCTGGGAGGACGTACTGGGCCGGCTGGAAACCGACCCGATGAGCCTGTCGGGGGAGCTCGACTGGATCGCCAAGCGGGAGATCCTGGAGGGCTACCGGCGCCGGGACGGCCTCGAATGGGACGCGGCCCGGCTCCACCTGGTGGACCTCCAGTACGCGGACGTACGGCCCGAGAAGGGGCTGTACAACCGCCTGGTGGCCCGCGGCAAGATGAAGCGGCTGCTGGAGGAGCCGGCGGTGGAACGGGCGCAGAGCAAGCCGCCGGAGGACACCCGGGCGTACTTCCGGGGGCGGTGCCTGGACCAGTACGCGGACGACGTGGCGGCGGCCTCGTGGGACTCGGTGATCTTCGATCTGCCGGGCCACGACTCCCTCCAGCGGGTCCCGACCCTGGAACCCCTGCGGGGCACGCGGGCCCACGTGAAGGAGCTCCTGGACCGCTGTCGTACGGCGGAGGACCTGGTCCGGGTGCTCTCGGGGCGGTAGGCCTTTCCGGTCCCCGGGGCGGGGGCTGAAAGGCCCCCGGCCCGGGAATCATGAAGACATCCGGACGTTATGAAAGTACCGGGACGGATGTCGGACCCTCCTTGTAGGGTCCGACGTAGAGTCTGATCTTGAGGGATCCCGAATTCGCGGGGTCTTTCACGTGAGCGTGCGAACCGAGCGGGGTGAGCTAGACATGGCGACCAAGGACACCGGCGGCGGACAGCAGAAGGCGCAGCGCTCGACCGAGGAGGTCGAGGAGGCCGCGGTCGAAGAATCGACCGACCTCAAGGAGCGACAGGAAAAGCTCTCCGACGACGTCGACTCCGTACTCGACGAAATCGATGATGTGCTCGAAGAGAACGCTGAGGATTTTGTTCGAAGCTTCGTTCAAAAGGGTGGCCAGTAGGGCCCTTTTGCCTTCGAAGTGAAGGTGAATCTGGTGGGCTGGCGTCATGTCTACGGAATCGAAGCTCTGTCGTGGATGTGGCCGCCAGCAGCCACTCAGTTCATTCGCAGCGAACCGTGCCACCAAGGACGGCTTGCAGGCCCGATGTCGGGAGTGCGTGGCGGCGTACGGAGCGGATTACTACCGGCGCCGCCGAGTCGAACAAGGCAAGCAGGTCTGGGAGAGGGCGGAGGTTCCGCCGGGGTGGAAGCAATGCCGTTCATGCGGCGAGGTCAAGCCGCACAGCGAATGGCATAAAAACGCGACCGCACCTGACGGGCTGGCCACTTGCTGCAAGCCCTGCAAAGCGGCGCGTGGGCGAGCGGGGCACCTCAAGCGGGCCTACGGAATCAGCGAGGCCGAGCGCGACGAGATGATCGCCGCCCAGGGCGGGGTCTGCGTGATCTGCCAAGAAGCTCCGGCGGAGCATGTGGATCACGATCACCAGACGGGTAAGGTCCGAGGCGTACTTTGCTTCGGCTGCAACGCGGGAATCGGGCAACTCAAGGATCGGCCGGACGTCTTGAGGCGTGCAGCCGCCTACGTGGAAGGAAACCTGTGGAACCCAACATTCGAAGCACAGGGCGTCTGCCGGCAGCCTTCCTGACGCCGGGGTCGTCGTCCTTCATGGACTTCTTGGGCGCGCACCAGCCCGAGATGCTACCGGGCAACCGCAAGCTGCCCGAGGGCGTCATCGAGGCGCCGCACGGGACGACCATCGTGGCCGCCACCTTCCCCGGCGGGGTGGTCCTCGCCGGTGACCGGCGGGCGACCATGGGGAATATGATCGCCCAGCGGGACATCGAGAAGGTGTTCCCGGCGGACGAGTACTCCGCCGTCGGCATCGCCGGCACCGCCGGTCTCGCGGTGGAGATGGTGAAGCTGTTCCAGCTGGAGCTGGAGCACTTCGAGAAGGTGGAGGGGGCGACCCTCAGCCTCGAGGGCAAGGCGAACCGGCTGTCGACCATGATCCGGAGCAATCTGGGCATGGCCATGCAGGGGCTGGCCGTCGTCCCGCTCTTCGCGGGGTACGACGAGGCCAAGGAGAAGGGCCGGATCTTCTCCTACGACGTGACCGGCGGCCGCTCCGAGGAGCACGGCTACGCCGCGACCGGGTCCGGCTCGATCTTCGCCCGCGGGTCGATGAAGAAGCTGTACCACTCCAAGTTGACGGAGGAGGAGGCCACGACGCTCGTCGTCCAGGCGCTGTACGACGCCGCCGACGACGACTCGGCCACCGGCGGTCCGGACCTCTACCGCCACATCTACCCCATCGTCACTGTCATGACGGACGAGGGATTCCGCAGGCTGTCGGACGAGGAGTCCTCGGAGCTGGCCCGCAAGATCACGAACCGGCGGCTGGAGCAGCCCGACGGTCCGCGTGCCGCACTGCTCTGACCTCTGACCTCCTCGTCGTCCAGAAGAAAGGGACGGAAAGCCGGTGTCGACTCCGTTCTATGTGTCACCCCAGCAGGCCATGGCCGACCGGGCGGAATACGCCCGCAAGGGCATCGCCCGCGGTCGCAGCCTTGTTGTGATCCAGTACGCCGACGGCATCGTGTTCGTCGGTGAGAACCCGTCCCGTGCGCTGCACAAGTTCAGCGAGATCTACGACCGGATCGGCTTCGCGGCCGCCGGCAAGTACAACGAGTACGAGAACCTGCGGATCGGCGGTGTGCGGTACGCGGATCTGCGCGGATACACCTACGACCGTGACGATGTGACGGCCCGTGGGCTGGCGAACGTGTACGCGCAGACGCTCGGCACGATCTTCTCGAGTGCGGGGGAGAAGCCGTACGAGGTGGAGCTGGTCGTGGCGGAGGTCGGGGCGACCGCTGCCGGGGACCAGATCTACCGGCTGCCGCACGACGGGTCGATCGTCGACGAGCACGGGTCCGTGGCCGTGGGTGGTAATGCCGAGCAGATCAGCACCTACCTCGACCAGCGGCACCAGGACGGGATGACCCTGTCCGAGGCGCTGAAGCTGGCGGTGCAGGCGCTGTCGAGCCAGGCGAACGGTACGGACAAGTCGATTCCGGCGGAGCGGCTGGAGGTGGCGGTGCTGGACCGTACGCGGGCTCAGCAGCGCAAGTTCAAGCGGATCCGCGGCCGGCAGCTGTCGCGGCTGCTGGAGGCGGACGTTCCGGCGGCGGCCCAGGCGGATGCCGTGTCGAACGACGAGGCTCCCGAAGAGGAAGCCGAGTAGGGCACGTCCGCAGTGCAGTGTGAGCGCCCCTGGCCTTCGGGCCGGGGGCGCTTTCGCGTGTCCGGGGTCAGGGCGTGGGTGCGGGGCCCGAGGAGTCGCGGACGACGAGTCGGACGGGGATGTCGACCGGGGTCCAGGGGGTGCCTTCGAGGACGGCGAGGAGGGCGGTCATGCCCTGTTCGCCGACGCGTTCGGCGGGGAGGTGGACGGTGGTGAGTTCCGGTTCGACGGCGGTGGCGAGGGCGAGGTCGTCGAAGCCGGTGACGGAGAGGTCCTCGGGGACGCGCAGGCCGAGGCGGCGGGCGGCTTTGCAGGCGCCGGCGGCCAGGATGTCGTCGTCGCAGACGACGGCGGTGGGGCGGCGGTCCGCGGGGGTGTCCAGGGCGGTCTCCATGGCCGTACGGGCGGCTTCCACGCTGAGGTGGGCCCGTACGGTGCGCAGCTGTGCGGTGGGCGGCAGGTGGGCGGCCAGGGCGTTCGCGCGGACGTCGAAGGTCCAGGAGTCGATGGCGGAGGCGAGGTGGAGGAAGCGGTGGTGGCCGTGGGTCAGGAGGTGTTCGGCGGTCTGGCGCATGCCGTCGGCGATGGCGAGGTTGACGTGGGCGTGGGCGGTGTCGGCGGTGGGGTCGCTGTCGAGCATGACGAGGGGGAGTCCGTCGCCGCCGAGGGCGTGGAGGGCGTCGGCTGCCATGGAGGAGGCGATGACTCCGTCGAGTGCGGCTCGGGCGGAGGCGAAGGGGTCGCGGGCGGGGCCGGTGCCGTCGGGGGAGGGGTAGAGGACGACGCCGAAGCCGTGTTCGGCGGCGATGCGGGCGGCGCCGGTATAGACGCGGGCGAAGAATTCGTTGGTGAGGGCGGGGACGACGAGGAGGGCGGTGCGGGTGGAGCCGAGGCGGAGGTTGCGGGCGGCGAGGTTGGGGCGGTAGCCGAGTTCGGTGGCGGTGTGGCGGACGTGGTCGGCGGTGCGTTCGGAGACGCGGCCGCGCCATTTGTCGCCGAGGACGAGGGAGACGGTGGCCTGGGAGACCCCGGCGGCGGTGGCCACGTCGCGGCTGGTGGGTCTCGTCACACGGTGCTCCTGTAGTGCGAGGTCGCGGGGGGTCGGCGGGGTTCGGTGGGTGGACCGCCGGTCTGTGGTCATGGTACGTATGACCCTTAACGTTATACGTATTACTAAGCCACTCCCGGCTGGTTCCGGGCAGAAGGGGGCGGACATGGCCGCGGGTTACGCGGGGCTGCTCAGGACCCGGCACGCCGCGAGGCTGCTGGTGGGCACGCTCATAGGCCGGCTGCCGAACGGGACGGGGCCGATCGCGATCGTGCTGTTCACCCGGGCGGAGGGCGGCAGCTACAGCCTGGCGGGGGCGCTCGCGGCCGCGTACGGGGTGTCGAACGCGGTCGGGCAGCCGCTGCTGGGGCGGGCGGTGGACCTGTTCGGGCAGCCGCGGGTGCAGCTGCCGGCGGCGGTGGTGTCGGCGCTGGGCATGGTGTGGCTGGCGCTGGCCGGTACCGGTTCGGTGGTGGTGGCGTACGCGGCGGTGGTGGTCGCGGGGCTGTTCACGCCGCCGCTGGAGGGCGGGCTGCGGGCGCTGTGGCCGAGCGTGCTGGGCGGCAAGGAGGAGCGGGTCCATGCGGCGTACGCGATGGACGCGGTGGCCCAGGAGGTCATGTTCACGGTGGGGCCGCTGCTGGTGACCCTGTGCGTGGCGCTGTGGGATCCGGCGGCGGCGCTGCTGGTGATCAACGGGATCGGGGTGCTGGGGGCGCTGTCGGTGGTGGTGTCGGAGCCTTCGCGGACGTGGCGTTCGGAGCCGCGGGAGGCGCACTGGCTGGGGGCGCTGCGCTCGCCGGGTCTGCTGGCGCTGCTGGGGGCGTTCTTCTTCGTGGGGACGGCGCTGGGGTCGATCACGGTGGCGGGTGTGGCTTATGCGGACGAGCACGGTGGTCAGGCGGTGTACGGCTGGCTGATGGCGGCGCTGGGGCTGGGTGCGCTGTTCGGCGGTGTGCTGTACGGGGCGCGGCAGTGGGCGGGTGCGCCGGAGCGGCGGCTGCGGCTTCTGGTGGCGTTGCTGGCGGTGTGTTACCTGCCGTTGATGCTGGTGCCGGGTGTGGTGGCGATGACGGGGTTCGCGGCGCTGGCGGGGGTGTTCCTGGCTCCGGCGTTGGCGTGTGCGTTCATCGTGGTGGACCGGCATGCTCCGGCGGGGACGGTGACGGAGGCGTTCTCGTGGCTGGTGACGTTCTTCGGGGTGGGTGCGGCGATCGGTACGGCGGCTGCGGGTCCTTCGGTGGAGGCGGGGGGTACGGCGGCGGGGTTCGCGGTGGCGAGCGTGGCGGGGTTCGCGGCGCTGCTGGTGCTGACGGTGACTCAGCGGGTGCTGGCGCGTCCGGGTGCGAGCCGTGCGGTGGCGGGTTCCGGGGCGTCGCCGGTGGCGGGCTCGGAGGCAGGGGATGCGGGGTCTGGGGTGGGTGCGGCGGGGCCGTTGGAGGGCTCTGCGGAGGCGTCGGTGACGGGGTCCTGAGAGGGTCGATGGGCGGGTGACGCGCGGGCTCCCGGCGGCTCGGCGGGCGGGTGGCGGGGTGGCCGCTCGGGAAAATGATCGAAACGGCGCCTGCGAACTCGGTTTCAGAACAGAGCAGAAGGCGTAATGTTCAGTCATGGACCGCCGCATTTTCGGGCTGGAGAACGAGTACGGCGTCACGTGCACGTTCAGGGGACAGCGCCGACTGTCTCCTGACGAAGTGGCGCGCTACCTCTTCCGCCGTGTTGTGTCATGGGGCCGCAGCAGCAATGTCTTCCTGCGGAACGGCGCCCGCCTCTACCTCGACGTGGGTTCGCATCCGGAGTACGCAACTCCTGAATGCGACAACCTGATCGAACTGGTCACCCACGACAAGGCCGGCGAGCGCATTCTCGAAGGCCTGCTCGTCGATGCCGAACGCCGCCTGCACGAGGAGGGAATCGCGGGCGACGTCTATCTGTTCAAGAACAACACCGACTCGGCGGGAAACTCGTACGGCTGCCATGAGAACTACCTGGTGGCCCGGCACGGGGAATTCTCCCGGCTGGCGGACATTCTGATCCCGTTCCTCGTCACGCGGCAGTTGATCTGCGGTGCGGGCAAGGTGCTGCAGACGCCGCGGGGCGCGGTCTACTGCGTGAGCCAGCGGGCCGAGCACATCTGGGAGGGCGTCAGCTCGGCCACGACCCGTTCGCGGCCGATCATCAACACGCGCGACGAGCCGCACGCGGACGCGGAGCGGTACCGGCGTCTGCACGTGATCGTGGGCGACTCGAACATGTCCGAGACGACCATGCTGCTGAAGGTCGGGGCGACCGATCTGGTGCTGCGCATGATCGAGGCGGGCACGGTGATGCGGGACCTGACGCTGGAGAACCCGATCCGGGCGATCCGGGAGGTCAGTCACGACATCACGGGTCAGCGCAAGGTGCGTCTGGCGAGCGGCCGGGAGGCTTCGGCGCTGGAGATCCAGCGGGAGTACTACGACAAGGCGGTGGACTTCGCGGAGCGCCGGGGCATCCGTACGGGTGTCGTGGACCAGGTGCTGGAGCTGTGGGGCCGGACGCTGGACGCGATCGAGGCGGAGGACCTGGACCGGATCGGGACCGAGATCGACTGGGTGATGAAGTACCAGCTGATCGAGCGGTACCGGGCGAAGCACAACATGACGATGTCGAATCCGCGGGTGGCTCAGATAGACCTCGCGTACCACGACATCCACCGCAGGCGCGGGCTGTACTACCTGCTGGAGCGCAAGGGGCAGGCGGCGCGGATCTGCAACGATCTCAAGATCTTCGAGGGCAAGTCGGTGCCCCCGCAGACGACGAGGGCGAGGCTGCGGGGTGACTTCATCCGTCGTGCGCAGGAGCAGCGGCGGGACTTCACGGTGGACTGGGTGCACCTGAAGCTGAACGACCAGGCGCAGCGCACGGTGCTGTGCAAGGACCCGTTCCGGTCGGTGGACGACCGGGTGGAGAAGCTGATCGCGGGCATGTGACATCGCACTGATCTCGGCCAGGGCCTCGTACGGATCTCGTACGGGGCCCTGTCCACGCCTTAGAGTGGCGACGACCTATGTGCCGTCTGAGATCTGAGGAACACGTGCGCCGACTTGCCGGCCTGCTTGTCGTACCCCTTCTGCTGCTGTCGACAGCGGCCTGTGGCGACAGCGGCTCCAACTCCGCCGAGATGAAGAACGGGGCGCCCGCGATCACCCAGGGTGCCAAGTTCGGGGAGACCCCCACCCTGTCGAAGGGGAAGGGCGCCCCGCCGAAGGAACTGAAGGTGGTGACCATCAGCGAGGGCGACGGCCCGGCGCTGAAGAAGGGCGACATCGCCCAGGTCAACTACCTCGGCCAGGTCTGGGACGGCACCGAGCCGTTCGACCAGAGCTTCGGCAAGGGCAAGCCGTTCGACGTGACCATCGGCGCGGGCCAGGTCATCAAGGGCTGGGACCAGGGTCTTGAGGGCCAGAAGGTCGGCAGCCGTGTGGAGCTCGTGATTCCGCCGGACCTCGGCTACGGCGCGCAGGGCTCGGGCGAGAAGATCAAGGCGAACGCCACGCTGGTCTTCGTCGTGGACATCGTCAAGGGCACCTCCGTACCGGTTTCGGCCACGGGCAAGGAGGTCCCTCAGACGGACGCCGCCCTTCCGAAGGTCGGTACGAACACGGACGGCAAGGAAGTCTCCCTGACCGTTCCGAAGGACGGCACGCCGCCGGCGAAGCTGGTGTCGAACTACGTCCTGGAGAGCGACGGCGCGGTCGTCAAGGACACCGACAGCGTGGTCGTCAAGTTCCACGGCAAGACGTGGAAGGACGACAAGACCTTCGAGAGCACGTACGGCACCGACACGACCGTGACGTGGCCGCTCTCGGAGCTCCAGGTCAAGGGTTTGAAGGACGGGATCGTCGGCAAGAAGGCCGGCAGCCGGATCCTGCTGGTCATCCCGCCGGACCAGGGCTTCGGCGACAAGGAGCAGGGAACCATCGCGGCCAACTCGACGCTGGTCTTCAGCCTCGACATCCTCGCCGTGGTGTAAGACTGTCCAGGTTGTACCCCTGTTCGTAAGTTTTTGAGGAGCAGTTCCGTGAGCGACAAGCTCGAGAAGCCCGAGATCGACTTCCCTGAGGGCGACGTCCCCACCGACCTCGTCATCGAGGACATCTGGGTCGGCGAGGGCGCCGAGGCCAAGGCGGGTTCCCGCGTTTCCGTCCACTACGTGGGCGTGGCCTTCTCCACTGGTGAGGAGTTCGACGCTTCCTGGGGCCGCGGCGCGCCGCTGCAGTTCCAGCTGGGTGTCGGTCAGGTCATCTCCGGATGGGACCAGGGCGTCCAGGGCATGAAGGTCGGCGGCCGTCGCAAGCTGACGATCCCGGCCCACCTGGCGTACGGCGACCGCGGCGCCGGCGGTGCCATCGCGCCGGGCGAGACGCTGATCTTCGTGTGCGACCTGATGGCCGCCTGATCGGTCCGCTGTGACATGACGCCGTGAGGCGTGCGGGGCCCCTGCCTTCGAGGCGGGGGCCCTCGCTTTTGCCCAGGACCATCGGGGCGGTACGGTCAGCGGTCACGAGGGTGTACCGGGGACACGACTCGAAGGTCTGGAAGGGCGGATGGGCGTCGATGGCGATTGCCAAGGCCGAGCGGCTGATGAATCTGGCGCTGTGTCTGCTGGGGACGCGCCGGCCGCTCAGCAAGCGGGAACTGCGCGGTTCCATCGAGGCCTACATGGAAGCCGGGAACGACGAGTCCTTCAACCGCATGTTCGAGCGGGACAAGGATGATCTGCGGGAGCTCGGGCTGGTCATCGAGACCGTCGAGAACCTGGAGGGCGACACCGGCTATCTGGCCCGCCGCGATTCCAACCGGCTGCCGCCGGTGGCGCTGGACGCCGAGGAGGCCGCGGCCCTGGGGCTCGCCGCCAAGGTCTGGCAGCAGGCCCGGCTGGCCGGTGCGGCCAGTGGGGCCCTGCAGAAGCTGCGGGCCGGCGGCATGCCGGAGGCCTCGGACCCGTACGAGGGCCAGCACAGTGCCATCGAGCCGCGGATTCCGGTGCACGAGGCGGCCTTCGAGCCGCTGATGCTGGCCTGCCGTGACCGCCGTCCGGTGGTCTTCGACTACCGCAAGTCCACCGCCGCCCGCCCCGAGAGCCGCCAGGTGGAGCCCTGGGCCCTGGAGTGCTGGCGCGGCCACTGGTACCTGGCGGGGTTCGACCGCGACCGCGGGGCGGAGCGCGTGTTCCGGCTCTCGCGGATCACGGGCAAGGTCCGCTCGCGCGCGGCCAAGTACACCGCCGAGGTCCCGGACGTGGTGACCGTACGGGAGACCGTGGCGAGCTGGGCCGGGGAGAGCGCGGAGCGTTCGGCGCTGATCCGGCTGCGCGCGGGGGCGGGCTATCCGCTGCGGGCCAAGGCCACCTCGGTGCGCGAGGGGGCCGGCGGGGACGGCTGGGACGAGCTGGAGATCCCGTACGGGCACGGGCTGGACGCCTGGCTGGTGGAGTTCGGCCCCGATGTCGTCGTGCTGGAGCCGGCGGACCTGCGGGCCGATGTCGTGGACCGGCTGCGGGCCGTCGCGAAGGGCTGACCCGGCCGCGCGGAGCCGCGCGGGAGCGGGTGGACCGGGCAAGATCAGTGAGCAACGCCCTGAGGGGGAGACGTACCAGCATGGCTGCCAACGCCATCGACCAGACGCGCCGGATGCTGTCCCTGGTGACGTACCTGCGCGAGCGCCCGGGTGCGCACGTCGCGGACGTGGCCCGGGCCTTCGGGATCACCGAGGACGAGCTGATCTCGGACCTCGACGTGCTGCCCATGTGCGGGACCAGCTTCCGGGGCGGTGACCTGCTCGACATCGACACCGACGGGGAGCGCATCTGGTGGCGCAACCCCGATGCCTCGGGGGAGTCCACCGCCGAGCCGCTGCGGCTGGCCGCGGACGAGGCGACGGCGCTGCTGGTGGCGGCGCGGGCCGTGGCCACGCTGCCCGGGCTGCGCGAGGGGGACCGCCAGGCACTGCTGCGGGCCACCGCCAAGCTGGAGGCGGCCGCGGGCGAGGCCGCCGGGGCCAGCTCCCGGCTGTCGGTGACCTTCGAGTCCGAGGGCGGGGTCTTCGCCGACGTGGACCGGGCGATCGCCGAGCAGCGCCGGCTGTGGCTGCGCTACTACTCGCCCGCGCGCGACGAGCTCACCGAGCGCACGGTGGACCCGATCCGGCTGTTCGCCGTCGGGCACACCTACATGGAGGGGTGGTGCCACCTCTCCGAGGCGCGGCGGACCTTCCGCCTGGACCGGGTGGCGGAGATCCGGCTGCTCGACGAGCGGGCCGATCCGCCCGCGATCGAGCCCCGCGATCTGTCCGAGGGGCTGGTCCAGCCGGCCGCGGAGGACCCGGAGGTGGTGGTCGAGGTCGGTCCCGGCGGGCGCTGGGTGGCCGAGTACTACCCGCACGACAGTGCCGAGGAGCTGCCCGAGGGGGGCCTGCGCATCACGCTGCGCAGCCCCGATCCGGCCTCGCTGCGCCGGCTCGCGCTGCGGCTGGGCCGCGAGGGGCGGATCGTGGCTCCCGCGGAGCTGGCGGACAGTGCCCGCCGGGCGGCCCGGGAGGCGCTCGCCGCCTATGAGGAACAGGGCTGAGGTGGCGGGGGGGATCCGCGCGACGCCGGTCGCGTTCAAGGCGTCCTGTCCCGACTGCCGGGCCCGCTTCGAGCTGGACGCGGGTGCGCTGCGCCTCGCCATCGGCGGGAGCCGGCGTACGACCTTCTACTCCTTCACCTGTCCCGCGTGCGCGGCCGTGGTCCGCAAACCGGCCGGTGAGCGCATCGTGGAACTCCTGACCGGTGGCGGCGTGAGCACCCTGCGCAGCGTGTGAGGCGGGCGGTGGCCTAGGCTCGTCGCATGCTGTGGCCGATGTTCGCAATCGCTCTGGGCTTCCTCGGGCTCGCCGTCCTCGCCGTCCTCGCCGTGCGGGTGTTCGTGGAGGTGCGCAGGCTGTCCGTCCAGGTCGCGGACGCCGGGCGGCGCATCGCGGAGGCCTCCTCGGAGCTGGAGCGGGCCGCCACGGGCCTGGCCAGGGCCGGGCGCTCCGTGCGGCCATAGCCATCGCCGGGCAACCGTCGTACTGTCTGACCACGCACGCGGTAGTGCCCCAGGGGATTGCCTGGCGTTAACCCCCGGGGGTTACGATCCATGTCAGAACGGCTTACCGATCTCGGTCAGAGCCGTCTTGACTACCACAACCAGCCGTTTCGGTGAGAAGGAAGACACACATGATCGGCAACCTGAAGCCCCTCGAAATCCTCCTGATCGTCGCCGTGATCTTCCTGCTGTTCGGTGCCAAGAAGCTTCCCGACATGGCCCGCTCGCTCGGCAAGTCCGCCCGGATCCTCAAGAGCGAGGCGAAGGCGATGAAGAAGGAGGGGGAGGCGGAGGACGCCGCCACCGCCGCTTCCGTCGCGGACCAGGCGCCCCAGCAGCAGGCCGCGGCCCCGCGCACCATTCAGGCTTCGCCGGGCGACGTGACCAGCGCCCGCCCCGTGAACGAGCCCAACCACACCAAGCAGGGCTGACGGCGGCCGCCCCGGCGGCCGCGCGCGCACCAGTCAACTGCAACGAGACAAGGGACGTGGGTTGCTCAAGTCTGCCCGCAAGCAGGAGAAGCAGGACCAGAAGGCAAAGGACGCCGAAGGGCGGATGCCTCTTGTCGAGCACCTGCGTGAGCTGAGAAACCGGCTGATGAAGGCGGTCCTCGGGGTCCTCGTGGTCACCATCGTGGCCGCGTTCTTCTACAAGGACCTGATCGACTTCATGATGAAGCCGATCCTGGACTCCGTCGGCTGTTCCAACGGCGTGGTCGCGCAGCGCAACGGGAATCCCTGCGCCGCCATGACGGTCAACGGCCTCATCGCGCCCTTCTCCATCGCCCTGAAGGTCTCGCTGACCGCCGGTCTCGTGCTCTCCGCCCCGGTGTGGCTGTACCAGCTGTGGGCCTTCGTGGCCCCGGGGCTGCACAACAACGAGAAGAAGTACGCCGTGGCCTTCGTGGCGGTCGGCGCGCCCCTGTTCGGTGCCGGTGCGGTCCTGGCGTACAACGTCCTGCCGCAGACCGCGGTGATCCTGCTGGAGTTCACCCCGGAGAACGCGAGCAACCTGCTGCCGGTCGACGACTACCTCGACCTGGTCACGCGCATGGTCGTCGTCTTCGGTCTGGCCTTCGAGCTGCCGCTGCTGCTGATCCTGCTCAACGTCACCGGGGTGCTGACCGCGAAGCGGCTCGCGAGCTGGTGGCGGGCCATGGTGCTCGGCATCACCCTCTTCGCCGCGTTCGCGACGCCCACCGGTGACCCGCTGACGATGCTGGCGCTGGCCATGCCGATCGTCGCCCTCTACTTCATCGCGCTCGGTTTCTGCTACCTCAACGACCGCAGGCGGGCGCGGAACAACCCCGATGCGGGTCTGGACGACGACGAGGCCTCCGCGCTGGACCTGACGCCGGCGGAGCTCGGTGCGATCGAGCCCGTGGCGGCTCCGGGCGCCCTGCCCGAGCAGGCCGACGGCGGACGCCAGCGGATCAACGGTTACGACGACGCCACCTGATCGACGCGGGCCCGCCTTGGCAGGTACATTCCCGCGGGTGAGCGCCGAGATCACCCTCTTCGTCAATCCCACCGCCGGAAGCGGCCGGGCCGCGCATGCCGCGCAGCCGGCCGCTTCCGCGTTGCGCGAGGCCGGTTTCTCGGTGCGCAGCGTCGTCGGCGGGGACGCCCCCGACGCCCTGGCGCGGCTGCGCACCGCGGTGCGGGAGGGCACGGGGGCGGTGATCGCGGTCGGCGGCGACGGGATGGTCTCCCTCGCGCTGCAGGCGCTCGCCGGCACCGGGGTGCCGCTCGGGGTGGTCGCGGTGGGGACCGGGAACGATTTCGCGCGCGCCATGGGGCTGCCCGTACGGGAACCCGCGCGGGCGGGCCGACTGGCCGCCGAGGCGCTCAAGGAGGGCCGGGTCCGCGAGATCGACCTCGGCCGGGTCACCGGAGCCGGGGACGGCGCCGGCGGCACCTGGTACGGGACCGTGCTGTGCTCCGGCTTCGACTCGCGGGTCAACGACCGGGGCAACCGGATGCGGCTGCCGGCCGGCCGGTTCAAGTACGACCTGGCGATGGCCCTGGAGCTGGCCGCCTTCCGGCCCTTCCCGTACCGGATCACCCTGGACGACGGTCCGGTCCTGGAGACCGAGGCCACGCTGGTGGCCGTCGGCAACGGCTCCTCCTACGGCGGCGGCATGCGGATCTGCGCGGACGCGGTCCCCGACGACGGGCTCTTCGACATCACCGTCGTCGGCGACTGCAGCCGCACCACCCTGCTGAAGGTGTTCCCGCGGGTCTACAAGGGCACCCACCTCGACCATCCGAAGGTCACCGTCCACCGGGCCGCGAAGGTGACGCTGGAGGCGGCCGGCATCACGGCCTACGCGGACGGCGAGCCGCTGGGCCCGCTCCCGGTGAGCGCCGAGTGCGTTCCGGGGGCCCTGCGGCTCCTGGCGTAGGAGCTCCGGGCCCGCGCAAAAGATCGCGACTGTTGTCGGAGGCGGCGGGTAGGCTCGAAGACAAGATGACCGAAGAACTTTCTCCCGCCGAGCGGTACGCCGCTGCCCGGATCCGCGCCGCCGAAGAGGCCACGGCCCTGGCGCCTTTCCGTGAGATGTACGAATTCGACCTGGATCCCTACCAGATCGAGGCCTGCAAAGCACTGGAGGCGGGCAAGGGCGTCCTCGTCGCCGCACCAACCGGCTCGGGCAAGACGATCGTCGGCGAGTTCGCCGTGCACCTGGCCCTGCAGCAGGGCCGCAAGTGCTTCTACACCACGCCCATCAAGGCCCTGTCGAACCAGAAGTACGCCGACCTCGCCAAGCGCTACGGCGCCGAGAAGGTCGGCCTGCTCACCGGCGACAACAGCGTCAACGCCGATGCTCCGGTGGTCGTCATGACCACCGAGGTGCTCCGCAACATGCTGTACGCGGGCTCGCAGGCGCTGAACGGTCTGGGCTACGTGGTGATGGACGAGGTGCACTACCTCTCCGACCGGTTCCGCGGAGCCGTCTGGGAGGAAGTGATCATCCACCTCCCCGAGTCGGTGACCCTGGTCTCCCTCTCCGCCACCGTCTCCAACGCCGAGGAGTTCGGCGACTGGCTCGACACCGTGCGCGGCGACACCCAGGTGATCGTCTCCGAGGAGCGTCCCGTACCGCTGTGGCAGCACGTCATGGCCGGCCGGCGGATCTACGACCTCTTCGAGGAGGAGTCCGACCACGGCGGCCGCGGCTCCGCGCGCCGCGAGGTCAACCCCGACCTGCTGCGGATGGCGCGCGAGGAGAACAGCAGCCGGTACAACCCGAAGGACCGGCGGCGCGGAAAGATGGTCCGCGAGGCCGACCGCGAGCGCGAGCGGCGCTCCCGCGGCCGGATCTGGACCCCTTCGCGCCCCGAGGTCATCGCCCGGCTCGACGGGGACGGGCTGCTGCCCGCCATCAACTTCATCTTCAGCCGGGCCGGCTGCGAGGCCGCCGTCCAGCAGTGCCTGTACGCGGGGCTGCGGCTCAACGACGACACCGCGCGGCTGAAGGTGCGCGAGATCGTGGAGGAGCGGACCGCCTCCATCCCCACCGAGGACCTGCACGTCCTGGGGTACTACGAATGGCTCGAAGGCCTGGAGCGGGGCATCGCCGCGCACCACGCGGGCATGCTGCCCACCTTCAAGGAGGTCGTCGAGGAGCTGTTCGTACGGGGTCTGGTCAAGGCCGTCTTCGCCACCGAGACCCTGGCGCTGGGCATCAACATGCCCGCGCGCACGGTCATCCTGGAGAAGCTCGTCAAGTGGAACGGCGAACAGCACGCCGACATCACCCCCGGCGAGTACACGCAGCTCACGGGCCGGGCCGGGCGGCGCGGCATCGACGTCGAGGGCCACGCGGTGGTGCTGTGGCAGCGGGGCATGGACCCGGCGGGCCTGGCCGGGCTCGCGGGTACCCGTACGTATCCGCTGCGCTCCAGCTTCAAGCCCTCGTACAACATGGCCGTCAACCTGGTCCAGCAGTTCGGGCGGCACCGCTCGCGCGAGCTGCTGGAGACCTCCTTCGCGCAGTTCCAGGCCGACCGCTCGGTCGTCGGGATCTCCCGGCAGGTGCAGCGCAACGAGGAGGGCCTGGACGGCTACCGGGAGGGCATGACCTGCCACCTCGGTGATTTCGAGGAGTACGCGCGGCTGCGCCGCGACCTGAAGGACCGTGAGAACGACCTGGCCAAGCAGGGGGCGGCCCAGCGGCGGGCGCAGGCTGCCGCGTCGCTGGAGAAGCTGAAGCCGGGCGACATCATCCACGTGCCGACGGGCAAGTTCGCGGGGCTCGCCCTGGTGCTGGACCCGGGGGTGCCGGCCGGGCGGTCCAACGGGCACCGCGGGCACGAGTACACCGAGGGCCCGCGCCCGCTGGTGCTCACCGCGGAGCGGCAGGTCAAGCGGCTCGCCGGGATCGACTTCCCGGTGCCGGTGGAGCCCCTCGACCGGATGCGGATCCCCAAGACCTTCAATGCCCGCTCGCCGCAGTCCCGTCGGGATCTGGCCTCGCAACTGCGGACCAAGGCCGGCGACTTCAGGCCCGGTCGGGCACCCCGGGGCCGGGCGGCCGCGGCCGACGACCGGGAGATCACCCGGCTGCGCACCGCCCTGCGGGCGCACCCGTGCCACGGCTGTGACGAGCGCGAGGACCACGCCCGCTGGGCGGAGCGCTTCTACCGGCTGCAGCGGGACACGCGGCAGCTGGAGCAGCGCATCGAGGGCCGGACGAACACCATCGCCCGCACCTTCGACCGGATCCACGCACTGCTGACGGAGCTGGACTACCTGCGCGAGGACGCGGTGACCCCGCACGGCCGGCGCCTCGCGCGGCTCTACGGAGAGCTCGACCTGCTGGCGTCGGAGTGCCTGCGGGCAGGCGTCTGGGAGGGGCTGAGCCCGGCCGAACTGGCCGCCTGCGTCTCGGCGCTGGTCTTCGAGGCGCGGCAGTCCGACGACGCGGTGGCGCCGAAGGTGCCGGGCGGTGCGGCGAAGGCCGCGCTCGGCGAGATGGTCCACATCTGGGGCCGGCTCGACGCGCTGGAGGAGGAGCACGGCATCAACCAGGCGGAGGGCGTGGGCCAGCGCGAGCCGGACCTCGGCTTCGCGTGGGCGGTGTACCAGTGGGCCTCCGACAAGAGCCTGGACGAGGTGCTGCGCGAGGCGGAGATGCCGGCCGGTGACTTCGTGCGCTGGTGCAAGCAGGTCATCGACGTGCTGGGGCAGGTGGCCGCCGCGGCGCCCTCCTCCTCGTCCTCGTCCTCCTCCGATTCCTCGGGGGGTGGCAGCACCGTGGCCCGCAACGCCCGCAAGGCGGTGGACGCGCTGCTGCGCGGTGTCGTGGCCTACAGTTCGGTGGGATAGCCGGAGTTGTAGGTTTCTACAGAAGCGGTCATGGCCGGATCTCATCTCTTGCCATGATCGCTTCGGTGTGTCCTGTGGGAAAATCAGGCCCATGACTGCGGGAACCGGCGAGGGGCCGAGACGGGTCGGTCGGCCGCGCGCCGATCAGCTGAGACCGGCGAGCGGGCGGCCGCCGCGCGAGGAACTCCTCTGTGCGGCGGCCGAGTTGTTCACGGTGAAGGGGTACGCGGCCACCACCACGCGGGCGGTGGCCGAACGGGCCGGAATGCGCCAGGCCACGATGTACCACTACTTCGGCGGCAAGGAGGAACTCCTCGCCGAACTCCTGGAGTCCACGGTCGCGCCCTCCCTGGAGCTGGCCCGCGGCCTGGCCCGGGAAGCGGACCGGCCCGCCGGCCGCAGGCTCTGGGAGCTGTGCCGCTCGGACGTGATGCTGCTGTGCGGAGGACCGTACAACCTGGGCGCGCTCTACCTGTTGCCGGAGGTCTCCGGTGCGCGCTTCGCCCGCTTCCGCCGGATGCGCCAGGAACTCAAGGACATCTACCGGGAGTTGCTCGACGGGACGGAGGTCGGCGCGCAACTCGCCGGTGATCGAGCCGGGTTGGTGCTCCGCAACGACCTGGTCTTCGGCCTCATCGAAGGCGTGATGCTGATCCACCGCTCCGATCCGGCGCGCCCGGTGGCCGCCTTCGCGGAGGCCACCGCCGACGCGGCGCTGCGGATCGCGGACGTGGTCCGCTAGGAACGGTCTAGCCCCGGTCCGCCCGGTCCCGGTCCGCCTGGCCCCGCTCGTCGGAGCCCGCCTCCCAGCCGGGCCGGTCCTCCCAGGCCCGCAGGGTCCGGCGGCTCTCGATCCGGTGCGCGGTCCCGGTGACCGGATCGGTGAACTCCAGGGTGCGGGCCAGGAGCTGGAGCGGACGCCGGTAGTCGTCGGGCGCCGGGTCGCGGACCACCGGATAGACCGGATCGCCCAGGATCGGCAGGCCCAGGCTGTTCATGTGCACCCGCAGCTGGTGGGTGCGCCCGGTGTGCGGGGTCAGCCGGTAGCGCCCGGTGTCCCCCTTGACCTCGAGGAGTTCGGCCAGGGTCTCGGCGTTGGGCTCGGCGCCCGCGACCTCCGTCGCCGCCATCACCCCGCGCACCTTCTCGATGTGGCTGCGCAGGGTCCGGGGGAACTCCACCGCCGGGTCGTGGGGCGCGAGCGCCTCGTACTCCTTGCGGATCCGCCGCTCCTGGAACATCAGCTGGTAGGCCCCCCGGTCCTCGGGGCGGATGCTGAACAGCACCAGCCCGGCGGTCATCCGGTCCAGCCGGTGTGCGGGGCTCAGCGCGGGCAGCCCGAGCTCCACCCGGAGCCGGGCCAGGGCCGTCTGGAAGACGTGGCTGCCGCGCGGGGTGGTGGCCAGGAAGTGCGGCTTGTCCGCCACCAGCAGGTGCTCGTCGCGGTACACGACCCCGATGGGGAAGGGCACCACGGGCTCGGGCGGCATGTCCCGGTGGAACCACAGGAAGCCGCCGGGCTCGTACGGGTCCTGCGGCCGCAGCACCCGGCCGCCCTCGCCCAGTACCCGGCCGTCCCGAAGGAGGCGGGCCATGGACTCGGCGCCGCGCGTGCCCTCGTAGCGTGCGGTGAGGTAGGAGCCGAGGTCCGGCCAGGTCCCGTCCGGGTCGGGGGGCAGCCGCATGCGGACCGGGTCGATGCCGGAGACCTGGGGCAGGGGCGCGTCGGGGATGTGGGATCTGCGCTTCACCGGGTACAGGCTAAGCCGCTAGCCGGCGGTGAAGGTCCCCAGGTGGTCGGCGTCCAGGTACTCGACGCGGACCGTGCGGTCGGCGGGGGAGAAGAACACCCCGGTGCGGCCGACCGCGTTCTCCCCGGAGGTCTCGAAGCTGAAGGTGTCCCCGTCGTAGTGGGTGAGGGGGAAGACCATCGGGCCCGGGCCGAGGGACAGGGTCAGCCCGCCCCCGCTCGTGGCCGCCACGGTCGCCCTGCCGTAGTAGGGGTTCTCGTAGGTGCCGGTGTACGCCGAGTCCTGCGCGGCCGGCTTCGCACCGGCGGGCGGCCGGGCGTAGTCGGTGGGGGAGCGGCCCTCCGCGTTGATCCGGGCGTAGAGGGAGCCCGTCAGGGCCAGCCAGTCGGTGGTGGCCTTCCCGTGCTCGGCGGTGTCGAAGAAATCGGCGGCGACGGCGTCGGGCAGGCCGACGGGGGCGCCGTTGGTGAGGACGACGATGCCGAGCTTCTCCAGCGGGAGCATGCTGACGGCGGTGTTGGCGCCGAGCTCGAAGGCGCCGGAGTGGCTCAGGCGCAGGCGGCCCGCGTCGTCGTAGCCGACGTTCCAGCCGAGCCCGTAGAAGCCGGTGCGGCCGGTGGGGGAGGCGGGCGGCTGCGACACGATCTCGGGGAGGTGGGTGCGGGCGAGGGTGTCGGCGGGGATGATCCGCTTGCCGTCGAGGGTGCCGCCGGCGAGCTGGAGCCGCAGCCAGCGGGACATGTCGCGGGCGGTGCTGCTCACCCCGCCGGCCGGGGCCTGGGCGTCGGGGTCGCGGACGTAGCGGGGGCTCCAGGTGCCGTTGGCGGTCTTGACGTGGGTGGCGGCGTGGTCGGGGGCGTCGACGAAGGCCCGGAACTCGGTGCTGGTGCGCGTCATCCCGGCGGGCCTGAAGAGGGTGTCGGCGCTGAGCTTCTGCCAGCTGACCCCGCGGGAGCGGGCGAGCGCCTCGGCGCCGGCGGTGAACCCGAAGTTGGTGTAGGCGTAGCTCGCGCGGAAGGGGCTCAGGGGCGCCTGGCGCAGGTGGTCCAGGATGTACGCCCGGTCGTAGCCGAGGTCCTCGAGGAGGTCGCCGGCGTGGTCGGGCAGGCCGCTGCGGTGGGAGAGCAGGTCGGCGGTGGTGACGTGGGAGGTCACCCAGGGGTCCTTGAGGGCGAAGCCGGGGAGTTCCGTGTGCCGGTCGAAGTCGGCGGGGTCCTTGAGGGCTCCGGCGGCGATGGTGGAGGAGAGCGGCTTGGAGAGCGAGGCGACCTGGAAGACGGTGTCGGGGCCGACTGCGGCCGGGTCGCCGACGCGGCGGACGCCGAAGCCCTTGAGGTAGACGACCTCGTCGTCGTGGACGACGGCGACGGAGACGCCGGGCACCCCGGTGCGGCGCATCATCTCCGCGACGGTCGCGTCGAGCCGCCCCACCGCGGTGTCGACCTGGGCGTCGGTGAGCTGGGCGGTGGGCGCGGGCGGCGGGCTCGGCGCGGCGGTCGCGGTCCCGGCAGTGGCCGTAGCTGTGGCCGTGGCCAGGAGGGCGGCTGCTCCGGCTGCCGTGAATGCGCGGAGCGTACGCATGGGGCCATTGTGCCGCCGAATGGGTGCGGGCGCCTCGCGTGGACCGCCTGGCGGCGGCCGGAGTCAGGGGGCTCGTCCCCTACCCGCCCTCGCCCGTTCCCCGGGGCGCCCCGGACCCCGCGCCTCACACGCCGGCGGGGCTGGTGGTCAGGACGCGGCTGCGGCCAGGGGGCGTTCCTGTTCGGCTTCGACTTCCGCGTTCCAGTCGCGCTTGATCGCGCGCCAGCCCTCGTCGGTCTGGCCCAGGCGCCAGTAGCCGGAGATGGACAGGCGCTCGCGCGGGATGCCGCGGTCGATGCGCAGGTGGTGGCGGAGGGTTCTGACGAAGCCGGCCTCGCCGTGCACGAACGCGTGTACGTCGGAGGAGGGGAAGGACAGGGCCTGGACGGCCTCGGTCAGCGCTTCCCCGACGGGGCGGGCGCCGCGGTGGACCCAGACCGGGACGATGCCGTCGGGGGTGACGATCCTCAGCTCGTCCTGCGGGCCCTGGACCTCCACGAGCGCGTGGACCCGCGCTCCGGCGGGCATCCGCTCCATCGCCGCCGCGATCGCCGGCAGCGCGCTCTCGTCGCCGACCAGCAGGTGCCAGCCGGCGACCGGGTCCGGGGCGTAGGCCCCGCCCGGACCGAGGAAGCGTACGAGTTCACCCGGCTGGACGCGGGCGGCCCAGGGGCCGGCCAGCCCCTCGTCGCCGTGGACCACGAAGTCGAGGGTCAGTTCCAGGCGGGCCGGGTCCCAGGCGCGCACCGTGTAGGCCCGCTGGCGCGGCCACTCCTCGCGGGGGTGGGCCGCCCGGATCCGGTCCAGGTCCCAGGGGGTGCCGTAGGTGACGCCGGCCGGTGCGAAGAGGAGTTTCACGTAGTGGTCGGTGTACCTGCCGGCACCGAATCCGGCCAGCCCTGCACCGCCCAGCACGATCCGCACCATGTGCGGACCCAACCGCTCGGTCCGCACGACGACTGCGGTGCCGACCTTGCGGGCGCGTCCTTCTGCCACGACGTCTCCCTGACTTTCCGACCCTGACTCCGTGAAGCTTAGGATTACCTAAGTTAGCACCTCAGGGGCGGAGTGCGCTGCCCAGGCGTTCAACGGCTCCACTCAGGCCCCATCGGTGGGCCAGCGCCACCACAACATCGGGCTGGGCGGGCACGGCCGGAAGTGCGGGGTCGAAGGGCGGAAGCGGAACGTCCGAGGCGACCTGGACCACCTTCGGGGCGACCGCCAGATATGGCCGGGATTCGTCCAGCCGCTTGCGCTGAGTGGGGGTCAGCTTCGACTTCGGGTCGTCGATCGCCGCGATGATCCCGGCCAGGTCCCCGTAGGCGTCCAGCAGCTTCGCCGCCGTCTTCTCGCCGATGCCGGGGACGCCCGGAAGGCCGTCGCTCGGGTCCCCGCGCAGCAGTGCCAGGTCGGCGTAGCCGGGACCGTCCACCCCGTACTTCTCGCGGAGCCAGGCCTCGTCGGTCACCTGGAGGGTGCCCACGCCCTTCAGCGGGTACAGGACCCGGCGCTGCTTCGCGTCGTCGACCAGCTGGTACAGGTCCCGGTCGCCCGTGACGATGTCCACCGGGCCGGTGGCGCGGCCGGTCAGGGTGCCGATCACGTCGTCGGCCTCGTACCCGGCGACCCCCACCCGGGCGATGCCGAAGGCGTCCAGGGCGGCCTCGATGATGGGGACCTGCGGTGCCAGGGTGTCCGGGGTCTCCTCGACGTCCGGGCCGCTCTCGGTCTCCTGGGCGACCCGGTGGGCCTTGTAGGACGGGATCAGTTCCACCCGCCAGTGGGGCCGCCAGTCGGCGTCCATGCACGCCACCAGGTCATCGGGCCGGTGGTCCTGCACGAGGCGGCCGATGAAGTCGAGCAGGCCGCGGACGGCGTTGACCGGAGTGCCGTCGGGGGCCTTCACGGAGTCCGGCACGCCGAAGTACGCGCGGTAGTAGAGGGAAGCGGTGTCCAGGAGCATCAGGCGTCGTGTCGTCGTCACGGTCACGATGATGCACTGAGGGCAAACGGAAAGTGGCGCGGGTGCGGCCTCCTCCGCTCTTGAGCGCGAAACCGGGGCCGGTTGCTGCGTAAGGTGCTTACAGCACCCCGATGTGCGACGTGCGACGCGCGAGGGACCGGACCAACCGAAACAAGGGGAGGGCAGCCCCGCCATGGACGACAGGGACGGCACCGACGGCACCGACGGCAAGAACGGACGCGAAGCGACGACCGGCGCGGACGACAAGGAACGGGATCGGGACAAGGACTCCAGGGAACCGCTCCGGGTGGGCGTGGCCGTGCGCAAGCGGCGCCGGGCCCTGCACCTGACCCTCGCCGCCGTGTCCGCGCGCAGCGGGCTGTCGGTCCCCTTCCTGAGCCAGATAGAGAACGAGCGGGCCCGGCCCAGCATGCGGTCCCTGGAGCGGGTCGCCGACGCGCTGGAGACCACGGCCGTCGATCTGCTGGCCGCCTCCGACACCGCGCGCACCGTGGACCTCGTACGGGCCGGCGACGAGTCCGGGCTGACTCCCGTTCCCGGCGTACGGGCCCTCGTGCGCGGGCACCACCAGCTGCACGCACTGGAGTTCACCGGGGACCAGGACGCGGGCCGCGAGTACCAGCACCGCAACGACGAGCTGATGTACGTGGTCTCGGGCGCCTGCCAGGTGGAGGCCGAGGGGCGGGCGTACCGGCTGGAGAACGGCGACGCGCTGTTCCTGTCCGGCGGGGTGCGCCACCGCTGGCGGGCCGTCACCGAGGACACCCGGATCCTGATCGTCGCGGTCGGCGAACACATCCACGCGACCTCCGAGCCGCCCTCGCCGGGACACTGACCGGATGCGGGTCGTTTCGCTGGTGCCGTCCCTGACCGAGGCGGTGGCCGTGAGTGCGCCCGGTGCGCTGTCCGGGGTCACCGACTGGTGCACGCACCCGGCCGTCCTCGGGGACGTGGTGCGCGTCGGGGGGACCAAGAACCCCGACGTGCGGGCGATCGCCGCGCTGCGCCCTGACCTGGTCCTCGCGAACGAGGAGGAGAACCGGGCTCCGGACCTGGCGGCGCTGCGGGAGGCCGGGCTGGAGGTCCTGGTCACCGAGGTACGGGACCTCCCGCAGGCCTTCGCCGAACTGGACCGGGTGCTGGTGGGGGCCATGGGGCTGGAGCGGCCCCGGTGGCTGGCGGAAGCGGAGGCCGCGTGGGCCCGCGTGGAGCCGACTGCGGAGCCGCGGACGGCCTTCGTGCCGGTCTGGCGCCGGCCCTGGATGGTGCTGGGCCGCGACACCTTCGCGGGGGACCTGCTGGCCCGCCTCGGCGTGCGCAACGCCTACGCCGGGCACGCGGAGCGCTACCCGAGGATCCCGGCGGCCGAGCTGGCCGCCGCCGGCTGCGAGCTCGTGGTCTTCCCGGACGAGCCGTACCGCTTCACGCCCGGGGACGGGCCCGAGGCCTTCCCCGGCATCCCCGCCGCGTTCGTCGACGGCCGCCACCTGACCTGGTACGGGCCCTCGCTGGCCGAAGCTCCGGAGGTCCTGGCGGCGGCCCTGGCGGCGGCGCGCTGAGCGCTGCCCTGCGGACACCCCCTAGCGGGGCGCGGCCAGCAGGCGGCCGGTGGCCAGGCCGCGCAGGGTGTTCGCGGCGGCCAGCAGCCAGGCGGTCACCAGGGCCAGGAAGAGGGCCGCGGCCAGCCAGGAGAAGGCGGTGAGGCCGGTGTGCCGGGCCAGTCCGGCGGCTCCGGTGACGCAGGTGCCGACGGGGAAGGTCAGCGCCCACCAGGTCATGGCGAACCCCATGCCCTCGCGGGCGGCCCGCAGCAGCATGGCCGCGGCCAGCGCCAGCCACAGCAGGGCGAATCCCATCACGGGGACCCCGTAGACGACCGCGAAGGCGGCGAAGGCGCCGGAGTAGGCGCCGGCGATCGACTCGGGAGCCATGTCGGCCAGCGAGTTCACGGCGGTGGTGGACTGGCCGAGGGGGCCCAGGACCAGGAACAGGGTGGGGGTGAGGGCCAGGGGGAGGGGGCCGCTGACGATCAGCCGGCCGAAGATCAGGGGGAGCAGCAGCAGGGTGGCGAGCAGGCTGAGGCCGAACATCGCGTAGCAGCCGAGCAGCATGGCCTCGCGGGCCTGGCCGGCGGGCAGATGGGGGATGAGCAGGGGGCCCAGCGCGGCGGAGACCATGGGGGCGACCACGGGGAGCAGCCAGACGGGGGTGGCCTGGTGGGCCTCGACCTTGTGGCGGACCACCATCAGGTAGGGGACGGCCGCGGCCGCCAGGAGGCCGATCGCGGTGCCGGCGGTGAACAGGACCGTGTCGACGGCGATGGCGGCGGGGACCCCGATGAGGTCCTTGCCGACGATGAGGGTGCCGCCGCCGACGGCCAGCAGGGCCATCGAGAGGCAGCCGTAGAAGGGGGCCACGGCCGGGTCGAGGAGGTGGGCGCGGGCCTGGTCGCGGTGGTGGAGCCAGTGGCCGGCGCGGGCGGTCAGGAGGACCGCGAGGGCGGTGGCGGCCAGCGCCCAGAAGACCTGGCAGACCACGCGCTGGCCGGGGAGCTGGTACGGGAGGGTCGCGCCGGCATTGGCGATGATCGCCGTGCCCATGACGGAGGCGTACCAGTTGGGGCCGAGGTGCCGCAGGGACGGGGCCCTGCGGGCCGCGCCGTCGGGGGTCGCGGGGGCGGCGGGGGTCCCGGGGGTGGTGGGACGGGGGCGTACGAGGGTGGTGGCCATGGGTCCAGCGTCCCGCCGGGCGGAGCCGGACGGCAGAGGGTCATGTCCTATGAGGGCATAAAGTGAAGTTATGGGTAATGGCTATGGCGGCTACGGTGGCTTCGGTGGGCAGGGCGACGAGGAGTGGGTCGAGGGGCAGCTGCCCCTGGCGCACCGGGTCCCCGACCTGGGGGCCATGGAGCTGCTGCTCGCGGTCGCGCGCGTCGGCAGCCTGAGCGGCGCCGCGCGGCGGCTCGGGATCACCCAGCCCGCCGCCAGCAGCCGGATCAGGGCGATGGAGACCCGGCTCGGGGTCGCGCTCGTCGACCGCTCCCCGCGCGGGTCCACGCTGACCGCGGAGGGTGCGCTGGTCACGGACTGGGCCCGGCGGGTGGTGGAGGCCGCCGAGGCCTTCGACGCGGGTGCTCAGGCGCTGCGGGGTCGTCGCGACTCCCGGCTGCGGGTCGCGGCCAGCATGACCATCGCGGAGTACCTGCTGCCCGGCTGGCTGATCGCGCTGCGCGGGCAGCGGCCGGACACTGCGGTGTCGCTGCACGCGGGGAACTCGGCGGTGGTCGCGGAGCGGGTGCTCGCCCACGAGGCGGACCTCGGGTTCGTGGAGGGGCTGAGCGTGCCGGAGGGGCTGGACTCGGTGGTCATCGCGCAGGACCGCCTCGTGGTGGCGGTGGCCCCCGGGCACCCCTGGGCGCGGCGTTCGAGGGGGGTGGAGCCGGCGGAGCTGGCGGGGACCCCGCTGATCCTGCGGGAACGGGGGTCGGGGACCCGGCAGGTCCTGGACGCGGCGCTGGCCGGGTGCGGGGGGCTGGCGGAGCCGCTGCTCGAACTGGCCTCCACCACCGCGGTGAAGGCGGCGGCGGTGAGTGGGGCGGGGCCGTGCGTGCTGTCGGAACTGGCGGTGGTCGACGAGCTGGCGGGGCGTCGGCTGGTCTCCGTACCGGTGCTCGGGGCAGGCCTGGAACGGGAACTCCGGGCGGTCTGGCCCGCAGGCTCCCGCCCGGCAGGCCCGGCCCGGGACCTCCTGAGCCTGACCCGCCGCTGACGGGGTCCCCGCCGCAGGCCGGAGGCCTTGCCCCCCGGGCCCCGGGCCCCGGGCCCTGGCCCCCGGGGGCTTGAGGGGGCCGTCCCGCGCAGGGGGGTCCGGGGCGGAGCCCCGGGGAACGGTGGAAGGGTGGGTAGGGGACAGCTCCGCAGGACCTCCCCCCGTAGCCGGACCCGGGGGGGGGGGGGCGGGCGGCCCTGCGGGGCGGAGCCCCCTACCCGCCCTTCCACCGTTCCCCGGGCTCCGCCCGGACCCGGTCCTCAAACGCCGGACGGGCTGGAAAGAGGGGCTCAGGCGTTGGACGGCTGGAGTGATGCGGCCTGGATCAGGGCCGACATGACGCGGGTGTCCTTGTCGCGTTCCGGGTGCCATTGGACGCCCAGGGTCCAGGGGGCGGGGGCGGGGAGTTCGATGGACTCCACCGTGCCGTCGGCCGCGTGGGAGGAGGCGATCAGGCCGCGGCCCAGGCGGTCCACGGCCTGGTGGTGGTAGGTCGGGACCTCCGACTCCTCCGGGACCAGGGCCGCGTACAGGGTGCCGGGCACCGGGCGGACCGGGTGCCAGGAGACCACGCCGGGGCCCTGCGCGTGGCCGTCGATGTGCTGGATCAGGGTGCCGCCCAAGGCCACGTTCAGCGCCTGCATGCCCCGGCAGATGCCGAGGAGGGGCGTGCGGGAGGCCAGCGCCGCCGTGATGAGGGCCAGTTCCCACTCGTCGCGCACCGTCGCCGCCGCCCCGGTGCGGGGATCGCGCGCGGCGCCGTAGTGGACGGGGTCCACATCGGGGCCGCCCGCCACGACCAGGCCGTCCAGCCGGTTCAGCACCTCCCGCGCCGCCTCCGGTCCGTCCGGCGGGAGCAGCACGGCTACGCCGCCCGCCGCCTGGACGAGCTCGTAGTACCCGGTGGGTACGAGGGCGGTCGGGACGTCCCACACGCCGTAGCGGGTGGATTCCTCGACGTAGGTGGTGATGCCGATGAGCGGCCTGGGCACGGTGGATACCTCCAGGGGGAAAGGGCGGGTGATCAGTCGCGGGAGAGCTCGGCCTCGGCTTCCGCCAGCGCCGCGAACTCCTCCTCCGGCGCGGAGGCCACCAGGTGGTGCCGACTGTAGAACGCGAAGTAGGCGAGGGCGACGGCGTACACGGCCAGGGCGATGAATGCCGCGTCCTTGTCCACCAGGAAGGTGGCGACCAGGGCCGAGAGGGCGAGGACGAAGGCCACCGTGGAGGTCACGACGCCGCCCGGAGTGCGGTACGGGCGCTCCAGGCCGGGCTCGCGGCGCCTCAGCACGATGTGGGAGAGGGCCATCAGGGCGTAGGAGATGGTCGCTCCGAAGACCGCCATGTTCAGCATGCGCGGGCCGTTGCCGGTGGCGGCGGCGAGGGCGAAGCCGATGGCGCCGGGGATGAGCAGGCCCAGGTACGGGGCCTTGCGCTTCGAGGTCAGGGACAGGAAGCGGGGCAGGTAGCCGGCCCGGGAGAGGGCGAACAGCTGGCGGGAGCCGGCGTAGATGAGGGAGAAGAAGGAGGCCACCAGGCCGGCGAGACCGGCGTAGTTGACGAAGGTCTTCAGCCAGGAGAGGCCGGGGTCGCCCTCCAGGGCCACGACGAGCGGGTTGCCCGCGTCCTTGATGGCGTCGGCTCCGCGGGCGCCGGTCGAGGCGAGGAAGGTGACCAGGGCCAGGAGGACGAGGATGCCCATGGAGATCGACAGGGCGCGGGGTACCGAGCGGACCGGGTCCTTGGCCTCCTCGGCGGCCAGCGGCACGCCCTCGACGCCCAGGAAGAACCACATGCCGAAGGGGAAGGCGGCCCAGATGCCGAGGATGCCCAGCGGCAGCCAGGAGCTCGCGCCCGCGGCGGTGGTGTCGACGGCGATGTTGTCGAGGTTGGCCGGGTCGAACTGGGTGAACGCGCCGACGGCGAAGACGATCAGAGCGATCACGGCGATGGCGGTGACGATCAGGGAGAAGCTGAGGGCCTCGCCCACGCCCCAGAGGTGGATGCCGATGAAGACGACGAAGCAGGCGAGGTAGACGGGCCAGCCCGAGGTGAGGCCGAAGAGGTTGAGGGACTCCACGTAGTCGCCGATGAAGATGGCGATGGCGGCCGGGGCGAGGATGTACTCGATGAGGATCGCGGTGCCGGTGAGGAAACCGCCCCAGGTGCCGAGCGCCCGGCGGGCGAAGCCGTAGCCGCCGCCCGCGGTGGGCAGGATCGCCGACAGCTCGGCGAGGGAGTAGACCAGGCACGCGTACATCGCGCCCATCAGGACGGTGGCGATGGCGAGGCCGCCGAAACCACCCTGGGCGAGGCCGATGTTCCAGCCGGAGAAGTCACCGGAGACCACGTAGGCGACGCCGAGACCGGTCAGCAGCAGCCAGCCGGCGCTGCCGCGGCGCAGGGTGCGGCGCTCCAGGTAGCCGTCGGTGCCGGTCCCGGGGGCGCCGTTCCTGCCGGTGCCGTTCTCGGGGGACGGGGTGGGTTCGGGCACGGCTGTCAGCCGTGCGCCGGTGTCGTCGGCCATGTGCGCTCCTGCCTAGGGCAATGGTTGTGGGGCGTACCTTTGCTGCTCGGGCGTGGCGGGCGCAAGACCCCTGCGTTAAACGGGGGTTACGAATGCCTCTCGGCCGGGGCGGGTCCGGATCAGGCCAGGAACCCCCGCAGCAGCGCCGCCGTGCCGCAGCAGTGCTCGCGCATCACCTCGCGGGCCGCCTCCGCGTCCCGGTCCAGCACGGCCTCCACCAGAGTGCTGTGCTGCTGCTGCGAGTGCTCCAGGTTGCGCACCAGCAGCGGGATGCAGTCCAGCAGGTCGTTCACGGTGGCCCGGACGGCCGCGTACTGGGCCGTCAGGGTGGCGGATCCGGCGAGTTCGCACAGGGTGAGGTGGAAGAGCGTGTCCTGTCGGCGGTAGTCGGGCAGCGGGGCGTCGTGGGTGGCGGTCAGCGCGGCGAGCAGCCGGTCGGTGTCCGGCTCCGACAGCCCGTGGGAGGCGCACAGGCCGGCCGCTCCCACCTCCAGGACCTCGCGGAAGCGCAGGACGTCCTCGATGTCCACGCCTGCGACCCGGCGCCGCAGCTCCTCCTCGGTGCCTCCGGCCGGCGTGTCGGGGCGGGGCAGGACAAACGTTCCGCCGTACCGTCCGCGCCGGGCCTCCACCAGGCCCTGGTCCTGGAGTACCTTCAGCACCTCGCGGAGCGTCACCCTGCTGATCCCCATCCGCTCGGCCAATTCGCGTTCGGGCGGCAGCCGTTCCCCGCCCGGCACCAGTCCGAGCCGGACCACCTGGAGGATCTGCTCCAGCGCCTCCTCGAAGCCGTTGCCCGCCCGCACCTGCCGCAGTACGGGATTGAGCCGCCGGGAGGTCTCGTCCTCGCTCGCCGTATCGGTCATCTCGCCTCCTCCCCTTCCCAAGCAATGGTTCTATTCAATACCTTAGGCCCCCTCGGCTCACCGAAGGAGAGATTCCCGTGGTAGACCGCAAGCCACCGCTTTCGCCCGATGAGCTCCGCGCTCTCGTGGCCGGCGGTGAAATCGACACAGTGGTCCTGGCCTTCCCCGACATGCAGGGGCGCCTCCAGGGCAAGCGGTTCGCCGCACCGTTCTTCCTCGACGAGGTCCTCCAGCACGGAACCGAGGGCTGCAACTACCTGCTCGCCGTCGACACCGACATGAACACCGTCGACGGCTACGAGATGTCCTCCTGGGACCGGGGCTACGGCGACTTCGCCATGCACCCCGACCTCGCCACCCTGCGCCGGATCCCCTGGAACCCGGGCAGCGTCTTCCTCTTGGCCGACCTGGCCTGGAGCGACGGCTCGCCCGTGGTCGCCGCACCCCGGCAGATCCTGCGCCGCCAGCTGGAGCGGCTCGCCGAACTCGGATACACCGCGATGGTGGGCACTGAGCTGGAGTTCATGGTCTTCCAGGACACCTACGAGCAGGCCTGGAACTCCAACTACCGCGGCCTGACCCCCGCCAACCAGTACAACATCGACTACTCCGTCCTCGGGACCGGCCGGATCGAGCCCCTGCTGCGCCGCATCCGCAACGAGATGCAGGCCGCCGGCCTGGTCGTGGAGTCGGCCAAGGGCGAGTGCAACCTCGGGCAGCACGAGATTGTCTTCCGCTACGACGAGGCGCTGACCACCTGTGACCAGCACTCCGTCTACAAGACCGGGGCCAAGGAGATCGCCGCGCAGGAGGGCGTCTCCCTTACCTTCATGGCCAAGTACGACGAGCGCGAGGGCAACTCCTGTCACATCCACCTCTCGCTCTCCGACGCCGACGGGCGCAACGCGATGGCCGGTGACGGGCAGGACGCGCACGACCACGGCGGTATGTCACCCGTGATGCGCCACTTCCTGGCCGGCCAGCTCGCCGCACTGCGCGACTTCTCCCTTCTCTACGCCCCCAACATCAACTCCTACAAGCGTTTCCGGCCGGGATCCTTCGCCCCCACCGCCGTCGCATGGGGCGTGGACAACCGGACCTGCGCACTCCGAGTGGTCGGCCACGGCCGCTCCATGCGCTTCGAGAACCGCCTGCCCGGCGGCGACGTCAACCCGTACCTCGCCGTCTCCGGCCTGGTCGCGGCCGGGATCTACGGCATCGAGAACCGCCTGGAACTGCCCGAGCCCTGCGCCGGCAACGCCTACACCGCCGATTTCGCGCACGTCCCCACCACCCTGCGCGAGGCCGCCGAGCTCTGGGAGAACAGCGAGATCGCCAAGGCCGCCTTCGGCCCCGAGGTCGTCGCCCACTACCGGAACATGGCCCGCGTCGAGCTCGACGCGTACGACTCCGCCGTGACCGACTGGGAACTGCGCCGGTCCTTCGAACGCCTCTAGGCACACGCACCGCACGCACCGCACCGCACCCGAACGTCTGAAAGGCCACCACGTGTCCGATGCGCTGGAAGTCCTGAATCCGGCCACCGAGGAACTCGTCGCCGTCGTCCCGGCCGCCACACGGGACGACGTCGACGCCGCCGTCGTACGGGCCACCGCCGCCCAGCGGACCTGGTCCGCGGCCGCGCCCGCGGACCGGGCCAGGCTGCTGCGCCGCTTCGCCGCGGTCGTCGACGGGCACATCGAGGAACTGGCGCAGCTGGAGGTCCGGGAGGCGGGCCACACCATCGGCAACGCCCGCTGGGAGGCGGGCAACGTCCGTGACGTGCTCGACTTCGCCGCCGGGGGAGTGGAGCGGCTCTCCGGCCGCCAGATCCCCGTCGCCGGCGGCATCGACGTCACCTTCCTCGAACCCCTCGGCGTCATCGGCGTCATCGCGCCGTGGAACTTCCCCATGCCGATCGCCGCCTGGGGCCTGGCCCCGGCGCTGGCCGCCGGCAACGCGGTCGTCCTCAAGCCCGCCGAGACCACCCCGCTCACCGCGCTGCGCCTCGCCGAACTCGCCCTGGAGGCCGGACTCCCCGAGCACCTGTTCCAGGTGCTGCCCGGCCGGGGCGAGGTGGCGGGCGACGCCCTCGTCGAGCACCCGGGGGTGGCCAAGATCGTGTTCACCGGTTCCACCCGGATCGGCAAGCGGATCATGGCCAAGTGCGCCGACCGGGTGAAGCGCCTCACCCTCGAACTCGGCGGCAAGAACCCCAACATCGTCTTCGCCGACGCCGACCTGGAGGCGGCGGCGGCCTCGGCCCCGATGTCCTTCCTGGACAACACCGGCCAGGACTGCTGCGCCCGCACGCGGATCCTCGTACAGCGCTCCGCGTACGACCGGTTCATGGAGCTGCTCGCCCCGGCCGTCGAGAAGGTCGTCGTCGGGGACCCGTACGACGAGAACACCCAGATGGGGCCGCTGATCTCGCGGGTCCAGCTGGACCGCGTACGGTCCTACGTCACCGACGACCTCACGGTCGTCCGGGGCACCGCCCCCGAAGGCCCCGGCTTCTGGTACCCCCCGACCCTCGTGACCGGCGTCGACCCCACCGCCGCCATCGCCACCGAGGAGGTCTTCGGACCGGTCGCCGTCGTCCTGCCCTTCGAGGACGAGGAGGACGCCGTACGCCTGGCCAACGCCACCGACTACGGCCTCGCGGGCTCCCTGTGGACCCGCGACGTGGGCCGCGCGCTGCGCGTCTCGCGCGCAGTCGCCGCGGGCAACCTGTCGGTCAACTCCCACAGCAGCGTCCGCTACTGGACCCCCTTCGGCGGCTACAAGCAGTCCGGGCTCGGGCGCGAGCTCGGACCCGACTCCCTCACCGCTTTCACCGAGACCAAGAACGTCTTCATCAGCACGGAGGCCTGAACACCATGAGCAACGAGCCCACCGAAGAGATCGTCTGCCGCCGCCTGGTCGGCCGTACCGCCGTCATCACCGGAGCCGGCAGCGGCATCGGCCTCGCCACCGCCCGCCGGCTGGCCTCCGAAGGCGCCAACGTCGTCTGCGGGGACATCGACGAGACCGCGGGCAAGGCCGCCGCCGAGGAGGTCGGAGGCACCTTCGTCAAGGTGGACGTCACCAGCCCGGAGGAGGTCGAGGCCCTGTTCAAGACGGCCTTCGACACCTACGGCTCCGTGGACATCGCCTTCAACAACGCCGGCATCTCGCCCCCGGACGACGACTCGATCCTCACCACCGGCCTGGAGGCCTGGAAGCGGGTCCAGGACGTCAACCTCACCTCCGTCTACCTCTGCTGCAAGGCCGCCCTGCCCTACATGCAGCGCCAGGGCCGCGGCTCCATCATCAACACCGCCTCCTTCGTGGCGCGGATGGGCGCAGCCACCTCGCAGATCTCCTACACCGCCTCCAAGGGCGGCGTGCTCGCCATGTCCCGCGAGCTCGGCGTGCAGTTCGCCCGCGAGGGCATCCGCGTCAACGCGCTCTGCCCGGGACCGGTCAACACCCCGCTCCTGCAGGAGCTGTTCGCCAAGGACCCGGAGCGCGCCGCCCGCCGGATCGTGCACATCCCGCTGGGCCGGTTCGCCGAGCCCACCGAGATCGCCGCCGCCGTCGCCTTCCTCGCGAGCGACGACTCCTCCTTCATCAACGCCACCGACTTCCTGGTCGACGGCGGGATCTCCGGCGCCTACGTCACCCCCCTGTAGGCCGCAGCGGTCAGCAGACTCCAGCCGGGCGCCGCGAGGTGCCCGGCTGGTTCCTTTCCGGATCTCATCGAGGAGCAGCATGCAGAGAAGATGGGCGGCCCCCCTCGCCCTCATAGCGGTCACCGGCTCCGGACTCCTGGTGGCACCGCCGGCCGAGGCGGCCCGCCCCGGCGCGCACTGCACGACCCCCCGGCTCACGGAGGCCTGGTACGGGGACAACCGGGCGCGGCTCCAGCAGCTCATCGACGACTACGGCAGGTGTGCCCCGTACCGGCCGCACCGCAACAAGCCCGTCGCCGTCTTCGACTGGGACAACACCGTCGTCAAGAACGACGTGGGCGACGCCCAGATGTTCTGGCTGCTGCGCAACGGCAAGATCCGCCAGCCCGCCGGGGGCGACTGGAGCAGCACCAGCCGCTACCTGACCCCGGCCGCCGCCCAGGCCCTGGCAGAGGCCTGCGGCAGCCTCGCCGAGCCCGGCGCCCCGCTGCCCACCCACACCCCCGGGGGCGCCGCCTGCGCCGACGAGATCAACGCCGTCTACGGCACCGCCGCCACCCGCGCGGCCGCCCCCGCCTTCGCCGGCTGGGACCGCCGTACGAACGAGCCCTCCTACGCCTGGCTCCCGCAGCTCATGCAGGGCTGGACCGCGCGCGAGATCCGCGGCTTCACGGCCGCCGCGCGCGCCGAGAACCTGGCCGCCCCCGTCGACGCCAAGCAGCAGGTCGGCACCACCACCGCCACCGGCTGGGTGCGCTACTACGACCAGCAGAAGGAGCTCATCGGCGCCCTGCAGAAGGCCGGCTTCGACGTCTGGATCAGCTCGGCCTCGCCGCAGCCGGTCGTCGAGGTGTGGGCCGCGGGCGTGGGCATCGACGCCCGGCACGTCATCGGCATCCGCAACACCACCACGCGCGGCGGGAAGTTCACCTCCCACCTGCAGGGCTGCGGATCCGTCGCGGACGGCGCCGACACGATGATCACGTACATCGACGGCAAGCGCTGCTGGATCAACAAGGAGATCTTCGGGGTCCGCGGCGCCGCGGCCGAGAAGGTCCAGCCCGCCGCCCGCCGCCAGGTGTTCGCCGCGGGCGACTCCGACACCGACATCTCGTTCCTGCGGGACGCGACCGCGCTGCGGCTCGTCGTGAACCGCAACAAGAACGAGCTGATGTGCCGCGCCTACGACAACAGCGACGGCAAGTGGATCGTGAACCCGATGTTCATCCAGCCCAAGAAGCAGAAGGCCACGCCCTACCCGTGCGCGACCACCGGCTTCACCGGCCCCGACGGCACCCCGGGGCCCGTGCTCCGGGGTGACACCAGCGTCATCCCGGACCAGACGGACACGGTCTTCTGAGCCGGGCCTAGAGGAAGGTGCGGCCCTCGCCCCGGTAGGTCGGGGCGGTGGCCGTCACCCGGTCGCCCTGGACCAGGTGCAGGGTGTCGAAGCGCTCGCACAGCTCACCGGCCTTCGCGTGCCGGAACCAGACCCGGTCGCCGATCAGCAGATCGTCGGCCGGGCTGCCCAGCAGCGGGGTCTGCACCTCGCCGGCCCCCTCCTGCGGGTCGTAGCGCAGCCCCTCGGGGAGGTACGGGACCGGCAGCCGGTCCGCGCCGGGCGCGCCGGAGGCCGGGTACCCGCCGCCGAGCACCGTGACCACCCCGACCCCGGGCCGGCGGACCACGGGCTGGGCGAAGAGCGCCGCCGGGCGGCCGCTGAAGGAGGTGTAGTTGTCGAACAACCGCGGTACGTAGAGCCCCGACCCGGCGGCGATCTCCGTCACGGCGTCCTCGGCCGCGGTCTGCTGCACGCTGCCGGTGCCGCCGCCGTTGACGAACTCCAGGTCCGGGACCACCGCGCGCACGGCCCGTACGGCCTCGGCCCGGCGGGCGGCCAGCTCCCTGCGGGCCGCTCCCTGCATCAGCCGGATGGCGCGCGACCTCAGCGGACGCCCCGCGAGCGAGTCGCCGACCCCGGCCACGTGACCCTCGTAGCCCATCAGCCCGACCACCCGGAACCCGGGCCGGGCGTCCACCGCGCGGGCCAGTTCGGCGAGCTGGGCGGGCTCGCGCAGCGGGGAGCGACGGGCGCCGACCCGCACCCTGCCGCCGAAGAGGTGCAGGGCGGTGTCCAGCTCCAGGCAGACCCGGATCTCCTGGGTGCCGCCGTCGCGGGCCCGGTCCACGAGCTCCAGCTGCGCGGGGTCGTCGACCATCACGGTGACCGCGGCGGCCAGCTTCGGATCGGAGGCGAGCTCGGCGAAGCCGGCCCGGTCGGCGGACGGGTAGGCGAGCAGCACGTCCTCGAAGCCCGAGCGGGCCAGCCAGATCGACTCGGCGAGGGTGTAGGACATCAGTCCGGCGAACCCGGGCCGTGCGAGGACCCGTTCGAGGAGCGCGCGGCACCGTACGGACTTGCTCGCCACCCGGACCGGCTTCCCGCCGGCGCGCCGCACGAGATCGTCGGCGTTCGCGTCGAACGCGTCCAGGTCCACGAGGGCGAGCGGTGCGTCGAGATGCGCGGTGGCCCGGTCGTAGCGGGCCCGGTCGGCGGCGGGGGAGTTCATGGGCGGCAGCCTGCCAGACGGTTGTACTCGTGGGTAGGGGGTTCGCGGAGCCCGCGGGAGGCCCGGCCAGGTCAGGGGCCCGGGAACGGGCCGCGGTCACATCTGGGTCTCGACCGCCCGATGCCCCCTTCGGGTATTGAGACGGCGGTTCGGATGTGTTTACTGTCGCTCCTCCCCGGTCGGCATTCCGCCACTGACGGGCGCGTAAAGTATGGGCAGGCAGCCGACGGGAACGGGGGGCTGAGCCGCCGGATGAGCACGTCCACACAGCACGGCGGGGTCCAGACCGCGCCCGACCAGACCCAGGTACCGCCACGCCGGCGCCGGGGAAGGGTCCTCGCCGCCGCCCTGTGCGGCCTCCTCGGCCTCGGTCTCACCGGTGCGGCCGTGTACAAGGCCGTCGCCGACCACCGCGCCGCGCAGCAGCCGCTGGATCCCGCCACCGCGTACCGCAAGGCCGCCTCCCTCTGGCACAGCGCCCCCGTCGACACCCTGCTCCCGCCCGTCCTCGACGGGCACGACGCCGGGCCGGGCGGCGCCGACCGCACGTGGACCCGGATCACCGCCGCCGCCGACTCCGCCTGCCCCGAGGCGCTCGCCGCCGACTGGCAGGCCCTGTTCGCCGACACCGGGTGCACCCGCGTGCTCCGCGCCACCTACACCGACGCCACCCGCAGCTCCCTCGTGACCGTCGGCATGGTCTTCACCCCCGCGGACCCCCTTGCCATGGACTCCCTGCGCGGCCGCCTGACCGCCCCCACCGGCTACAAGTTCCCCGACAACCGCCGGGCCGCCTGGACCGCCTCCGTGCTCACCGAGGCCCCGGTCGTCGTCTACTCCGTCTCCGCCTTCGCCGACGGGCGCCGGCTCGGAGCGCCCAGTCCCGCCGAGGACAAGATGGCCGAGGACGCCAAGGGACGCGTGGCCAAGGCGGGCCTCGGCCACGAGGCCAAGGCCCTCGCCGACCTGATCGAGGGCACCCTGCGCACCCTCGCGACCACCCCGCCGGGGCGGTGGTCGGCCCCGCAGAAGCCGCAGCTGTCGCAGACGTCGCCGCCGCCGGAACCGGGACAGACGTCACCGGAACCGGGGCAGACGCCGGCGGAAACCCAGGAGGCCGTCCGATGACCCGCCGCGCGCCGGCCCCCGGGCCGCTGAACCGCCGCACGCTGCTCCCGGCCGCCCTCGCCCTCGGGGCCCTCTTCGCCGTCACCGCAGCGCCTCCGGCCGCCGCCGACTCCGTCCGCGACCGCCAGTGGGGCCTGACGGCCCTGCGGGCCGAGGAGGCCTGGGGCACCAGCCGCGGTGACGGGGTCACCGTGGCCGTCCTCGACACCGGGGTCGATGCGACCCACCCCGACCTGGTGGGCCAGGTCCTGGAGGGCACCGACCTCGTCGGCATGGGCGCCACGCAGGGCGACAAGACCTGGGCCAAGCACGGCACGGCGATGGCGGGGATCATCGCCGGGCACGGCCACGGCTCCCTCGGGGGCGTCCTCGGCGTCGCCCCCCGGGCGAAGATCCTCCCGGTCCGGGTGATCCTGGAGGAGGGGGACCCCGTCCGGGACCAGGCCCGCGCCACCAAGGGCGGCGCCCTCGCCGAGGGCATCCGCTGGGCCGTCGACCACGGCGCCGACGTGATCAACCTCTCCCTCGGCGACGACAGCAGCGCCGCCCACCACGAGGCCACCGAGGACGAGGCCGTCCAGTACGCCCTGGGCAAGGGCGTGGTCGTCGTCGCCTCCGCCGGCAACGGCGGCAACAAGGGGGACCGCATCTCGTACCCGGCCGCCTACCCCGGGGTGATTGCCGTCACGGCCGTCAACCGCGAGAACAAGAAGGCCTCCTTCTCCACCCGCAGCTGGTACGCCACCGTCAGCGCCCCGGGCGTCAACGTGATCATCGCCCAGCCCGACCGCTCCTACCCCTACGGCTGGGGCACCAGCGCCGCCGCCGCCTTCGTCTCCGGCGCCGTCGCCCTGGTCAAGGCGGCCCACCCCGACCTGTCCCCGGCGCAGATCAAGAACCTGCTGGAGGACACCGCCTCCGGCTCGCCGCCCGGCGGCCGCGACGACTCCCGCGGCTTCGGCCTGGTGGACCCGGCCGCCGCCCTCCAGGCCGCCGACGGGATCACCCCCGAACCGGCGCTGCCCCTGCCCGTCGCGGCCACGGCCCGCTACTTCGGCTCCGGCCCCGACCCGGTGCCCGGCCCCGGGATCTGGGCCCGGTTCGCACCCCCGGCGGGGGTGGCCGCGGGACTGGCACTGCTCGTGGCGGCCGTCGTACTGGCCCGGCGGCCCCGGGCCGGACGGTGGGATCCGCAAGGGGGATAGGCTCGGGGAACTGTGGCGAACAAAAACATCCCTGACCCCGGTTTCTCCGACGACGACGGCTCGGCCGACCCCCGGCTGAGCGCGGCCCTGGCCGCCTGGGCCGAGGACAGAGCCAGGGAGCCGGAGGTGCTGGCGGCCCTGAAGGACGCCCGCCTGCTGGTTCCCGTGGTCGCCGTCCTCGGCGAGGTCGAGACGGACCCCGAGACCGGACTCAAGCGCGAGAAGACCAGCGACATGGCCGTCCCCACCCTGCGGGCGGGGGACCGGCGGGCACTGCCCGCCTTCACCTCCATCGCCTCGCTGGCCCTGTGGGACCCGGCCGCCCGCCCGGTGGCGGTGCCGCTGCACCAGGCGCTGGCCGCCGCCGCGCACGAGAAGGCCGACACCATCGTCCTGGACCTGTCCGGACCGGTTCCGTACCAGCTCGCAGGCCCGGCGCTGCTCGCCCTCGCCGAGGGCCGCACGGACGCCGGCCCGCTCGCAGACCCCGCCGTGCGCGAGGCCGTACGGGCCGTCGTGACCGCCGAGCCGGCCGTGCTCGGCGCCCACCTGGGCCCGGGCGGCGCGGACGCCGACGGAACCCTGGCGATCGTGCTGGCGGCCGGTCTGCAGGCCGCGGCGGCGGCCCGCCGGGTGGCCGAGGCCCTGGCGGCCGACGAGACCCTGCGCGCACGCCTCGTAGCCGGACTGGACCTGGCGCTGCTCCCGGAAGGGGCCCCGGTCCCGCCGGGGGAGCCGCTCTTCACGCGCTGACCTCTTCACGCGCCGACCGCCGGATGGGCGATGGGCGCCCACCCCGGTACCGGGGTGGGCGCCCTTCGCCGTTCCGCTTCCTACAAGCAGGTGCCTACGCGTACACGGGCCCCGTGAACTTCTCGCCCGGGCCCTGCCCCGGCTCGTCCTGCACCAGCGAGGCCTCGCGGAAGGCGAGCTGGAGGGACTTCAGGCCGTCGCGCAGCGGGGCGGCGTGGAAGGAGCTGATCTCGGTGGCGCTCGCGGTGACCAGGCCCGCCAGGGCGGTGATCAGCTTGCGGGCCTCGTCGAGGTCCTTGTACTCGGAGTCCGGCTTGTCCAGGCCCAGGTTGACCGCTGCCGCGCTGAGCAGGTGGACGGCCACCGTGGTGATGACCTCGACGGCCGGCACGTCCGCGATGTCGCGGGTCAGGTCGTCGTAGTCGGGAGAGTCTTGGGGGGAACCGGAGGGCGTCGCGTCAGTCATGTGCCACACGATATGCCGTGCGGCGGGCTTGCAACGCGGGTGCTAGTATGTACTTCGACCGGCCGGACACTTATGTGCCCGGCCCACAAGTGGAGGCTCCGATTCTCCCACCCAGCCGCCCTCACGGGAGGCGGGTCACCGGTCAGGCGGTATCCATCGTTCCGTACGGACGATGGAAAGCTGCCCGATTTTGCGCCCCGCGGTTCGCACGCGACGGTGCTCCGGTTGTATTGGAGCCCTCGTCTGTGCCCGGCGGGGCTTCTTTGTATGTTCCGCCGCGGTCGGTCTGACGGAAAAACGTCAGCGGCTGTCCTCCAGGCAGCCGTGTGGTGCTACCGAGGAGGATCCATCAGCACCGAGCCCCGCATCAACGACCGGATTCGCGTTCCCGAGGTTCGACTCGTCGGCCCGAGCGGCGAGCAGGTCGGCATCGTGCCGCTTGCGAAGGCGCTTGAGCTCGCGCAGGAGTACGACCTCGACCTGGTCGAGGTCGCGGCGTCCGCACGCCCGCCGGTCTGCAAGCTCATGGACTACGGCAAGTTCAAGTACGAGTCGGCCATGAAGGCCCGTGAGGCGCGCAAGAACCAGGCGCACACGGTCATCAAGGAAATGAAGCTCCGGCCGAAGATCGACCCGCACGACTATGACACCAAGAAGGGTCACGTCGTTCGGTTCCTCAAGCAGGGCGACAAGGTCAAGATCACGATCATGTTCCGCGGTCGCGAGCAGTCCAGGCCGGAACTCGGCTACCGACTGCTGCAGCGTCTGGCTTCGGACGTCGAGGAGCTCGGCTTCATCGAGTCGAACCCGAAGCAGGACGGCCGAAACATGATCATGGTTCTCGGTCCGCACAAGAAGAAGACCGAGGCGATGGCCGAGGCCCGCGAGGCGCAGGCCGCCCGCAAGGCCGAGCGCCAGGGTGTCGCTGTCTCCGACGGCGATGCCGCCGCCGAGGACGCCGCGCTGGAGGCCGAGAACGCCGCCGTCGAGGCCGCTTCCGACGAGGCTGACGCCTCGGACGAGGCTCCTGCCGGGGCCGGCTCCGACGAGGCAGCCGCCTCGGACGAGGCTTCTGCCCAGGCCTGATTCCGAGGCAGCCCGTCTCGGATCACCGATACAACATGACGCTCCCGCGAGCCGGCCCCCACCAGGGCCGGTGGGGGCGCCACCGACGAGGAGATAACGGCGCTATGCCGAAGAACAAGACGCACTCCGGGACCAAGAAGCGCTTCAAGATCACCGGCTCCGGCAAGGTGCTCCGCGAGCGCGCCGGCAAGCGCCACCTGCTCGAGCACAAGTCGTCCCGTGTTACCCGCCGCCTTTCCGGCACCGCGGAGATGGCTCCCGGCGACACCGCGAAGATCAAGAAGCTTCTCGGCAAGTGACGTCCTCCGCTCCCCTTCCGGGAGCGGGAGCACGTCAAGACCGGGACCCCATCGAATTCGGGCCGTGTGAAGACAACCGCGGCCCCGCTACAAGGAGTACAAAGTGGCACGCGTCAAGCGGGCAGTAAACGCGCACAAGAAGCGCCGGGCAATCCTCGAGGCGGCCAAGGGCTACCGCGGTCAGCGTTCGCGCCTGTACCGCAAGGCCAAGGAGCAGGTCACCCACTCCCTGGTCTACAACTTCAACGACCGCAAGAAGCGCAAGGGCGACTTCCGTCGTCTCTGGATCCAGCGCATCAACGCGGCTGCCCGTCAGAACGGCATGACGTACAACCGCCTCATCCAGGGTCTGAACGCCGCCAACATCGAGGTGGACCGCAAGATCCTCGCCGAGCTGGCCGTCAACGACCCCAACGCGTTCGCCGCGCTGGTCGAGGTCGCGCAGAAGGCCCTCCCGGCCGACGTCAACGCCCCGAAGGTCGCTGCCTAAGCAGTACGCCTTCAAGGCCGCAGTAACCGCAGTACTTTGCCCGGACCCGCAGGCCTCGCGCCTGCGGGTCCGGTGCGTTGATCACCGAGTTCGACTGAGTTCCACCCGCTGTACGTACGGAAGCGAGCCGACCGCATGGGCACCCCCGCCGAGCTGATCTCCCCCCGGTCCACCCGGGTGGCCGCCGCCAGGCGCCTGGCGCGACGCAATTTCCGTACGAAGGAGCGCCGCTTCATCGCCGAGGGCCCGCAGGCCGTGCGCGAGGCCGTGGAGCACCGCGGTACCGGGGGCGAGTCCACGCTGATCGAGCTGTTCGCGACCGTCGAGGCCGCCGAGCGCTACGCCGACATCGTCGACGCCGCGTACGCCGCCGGGGCCCGCGTCCACTACGCCTCCGACGAGGTGCTCGCGGAGGTCTCCCAAACCGTCACCCCGCAGGGGCTGGTCGGCGTCTGCCACTTCCTCGACTCCCCGTTCGAGGAGATCCTGAAGGCCCGGCCCAAGCTCGTCGCCGTCCTCGCGCACGTCCGCGACCCCGGCAACGCCGGTACGGTGCTGCGCTGCGCGGACGCCGCCGGAGCCGACGCCGTCGTGCTGACCGACGCCTCCGTGGACCTGTACAACCCCAAGTCGGTACGCGCCTCCGTGGGCTCCCTCTTCCACCTCCCGGTCGCCGTCGGCGTGCCCGTGGAGCAGGCCGTCGAGGGGCTGCGCGCGGCCGGCGTGCGCATCCTCGCCGCCGACGGGGCCGGCACCGACGACCTCGACGCCGAGCTCGACGCGGGCACCATGGGCACCCCCTCGGCCTGGATCTTCGGCAACGAGGCCTGGGGCCTGCCCGAGGAGACCAGGGCGCTCGCGGACGCCGTCGTACGGGTCCCGATCCACGGGAAGGCCGAGAGCCTGAACCTCGCCACGGCCGCCGCGGTGTGCCTGTACGCCTCCGCGCGTGCACAGCGGGCGCCCGGAGGGTGCCGCTCCGTGACCCCCAGCTAGTAATGTGGCGGCCCGGGGGGCCCACTGCGCTACTCGGAGATGTGGGGTACGGGGACATGACCGTCGGTACGAACAGCTCGCCAGGGGCCGCCAAGGCGGCCGGCGCACCGGTCCTGGCCGCCGTGTCCCCGCCGGCCGCACCCGCCGCCCGGGTGCCCGTGCAGCAGCCTCAGGGAGCCCACGGGCCCGCCGCTGCACCTGCCCCCGGGTACGACGGGCTGGACGGGCTCGACGCGCTCGGGATCGACCCCGACGACCTGCCCGACGGGCTGGTGATCGCCGACGCCACCGGCCGGGTCATCTGCTTCAACTCCGCCGCCGCACGGATCACCGCCCTCGTGGCCGGCGAGGCCCTCGGCCTCGGCATCGAGAGCGCCCTCCCGCTGGAGGACCTCGAAGGCCGCCGCTGGTGGGCGCTGACCGACCCCTACGGAGGCCTCGCCACCCGGCGCGGACAGCCCGAGCGCAACCTGCTGCTCCCCGGCGGCCGCGAGGTGCTGGTCTCCGCCCGGTACGTGCGCACCCACCCCAGGGGCCCGGTGCGCCGGCTGGTGGTCACCCTGCGCGGCACCGAGGCCCGGCGGCGCACCGAGCGCAGCCACGCCGAGCTGATCGCGACCGTCGCGCACGAGCTGCGCTCCCCGCTCACCTCCGTCAAGGGGTTCACGGCGACCCTGCTCGCCAAGTGGGAGCGGTTCACCGACGACCAGAAGCGGCTGATGCTGGAGACCGTCGACGCCGACGCCAACCGCGTCACCCGGCTCATCGCCGAACTCCTGGACATCTCCCGCATCGACTCGGGCCGCCTGGAGGTGCGCCGCCAGCCGGTCGACATCTGCACGGCCGTGGGACGCCACGTCCAGGCGCTCACGGCGAACGGGCAGGCCCCGGAGCGGTTCCTCGTCAGCGTGAGCCGGCCGCTGCCCGACCTGTGGGCGGACCCGGACAAGATCGACCAGATCCTGGGCAACCTGCTCGAAAATGCGGTGCGCCACGGCGAGGGAACCGTCACCATCGACGTGACGCCGACCAGCTTCGCGAACGCCGCGGGGAAGACCGAGAAGGGAACCGCCGTCACCGTGACCGATGAGGGCCCCGGTATCCCCGAAGAGTCGATGAAGCGCGTCTTCACCCGCTTCTGGCGCGGCAGCAAGCGCGGCGGCACCGGCCTGGGCCTCTACATCGTCAAGGGCATCGTCGAAGCCCACGGCGGCACCATCACGGTCGGCCGCGGCCCCGGCGGCGGCGCCGAGTTCCGATTTATCCTGCCCGTCGGCGCCCCGGCCTACCTCACGCAGTAACCCTGCGGAGCGTCTCGCCAGGCGGCCCGACGGGCTCCTTCACCCCCAGCGACCTTTAGACTCGACCTTTGGCACCTTTGTGTCCTTGTGCCGAGCGCGTCCTGCGCGTCGCGCGGGGGACCCACCAGCCAGCCATCGGAAGTACGGGAAGAGATGTCGGCACCGAACAAGTCGTACGACCCTGTCGAGGTCGAGGCACTGAAACCGGAAGAGATCGAGCGCATGCGGGACGAGGCGCTCGCCGCCTTCGCCGCCGCCGGCGACCTCGACGAGCTTCGCGAGGCGAAGACCGCGCACATGGGCGACCGCTCGCCCCTGGCGCTCGCCAACCGCGAGATCGGCGCGCTGCCCCCGCAGGCCAAGGCCGCGGCGGGCAAGATCGTGGGCCAGGCCCGCGGCGCCGTGAACAAGGCGTTCGGGGCCCGCACGGTCGCGCTCGAAGCCGAGCGCGACGAGCGGGTGCTGGTCGAGGAGGCGGTGGACGTCACGCTGCCCTACGACCGCGTGCCCGCCGGCGCCCGGCACCCCCTGACCACGCTGATGGACCGCATCGCGGACATCTTCGTGGCCATGGGGTACGAGGTCGCGGAGGGCCCCGAGGTCGAGGCGGAGTGGTTCAACTTCGACGCCCTCAACTTCACGCCCGACCACCCCGCGCGCCAGATGCAGGACACCTTCTTCGTCAAGGGCCCCGAGGGCACCGAGGGCGACGAGTCCGGAGTCGTGCTGCGCACCCACACCTCCCCGGTGCAGGCGCGCTCGCTGCTGGAGCGCAAGCCCCCCGTCTACATCGTGTGCCCGGGGCGGGTGTACCGCACCGACGAGCTCGACGCGACGCACACCCCGGTCTTCCACCAGGTCGAGCTGCTCGCCGTGGACGAGGGCCTGACCATGGCGGACCTCAAGGGCACCATGGACCACATGGTCCAGGAGCTGTTCGGCGAGGGCACCACCACGCGCCTGCGCCCGCACTTCTTCCCCTTCACCGAGCCGTCCGCCGAGATGGACATGCAGTGCTACGTGTGCCGCGGCGCGTCGGTGGGCAACCCCGACCGCCCCTGCCGCACCTGCTCCAGCGAGGGCTGGATCGAGCTCGGCGGCTGCGGCATGGTCAACCCGAAGGTGCTCATCGCCTGCGGCGTCGACCCGGAGAAGTACAGCGGGTTCGCCTTCGGCTTCGGCATCGAGCGGATGCTGATGTTCCGCCACAACGTAGAAGACATGCGAGACATGGTCGAGGGTGACGTTCGTTTCACCCGGCCGTTCGGGAGTGAGATCTGATGCGCGTCCCGCTTTCTTGGCTGCGGGAGTACGTCGACCTCCCCGCGGGTGAAACCGGTCGCGACGTCGCGGCCAAGCTCGTCGACGCCGGCCTGGAGGTCGAGACCGTCGAGCAGCTCGGCGGCGGGCTCAAGGGCCCGCTCGTCGTCGGCCAGGTGCTGACCATCGAGGAGCTCGAGGGCTTCCGCAAGCCGATCCGCTTCTGCACGGTGGACGTCGGCTCGGCCAACGGCACCGGCGAGCCGCAGGAGATCGTCTGCGGCGCCCGGAACTTCTCCGTCGGCGACAAGGTCGTCGTGGTCCTGCCGGGTGCGGTGCTGCCCGGCGACTTCGCGATCGCCGCGCGCGAGACGTACGGCCGCACCTCGCACGGCATGATCTGCTCCGGCGACGAGCTGGGCATGGGCGACGACGGCACGCACGGCATCATCGTGCTGCCGCACGAGCACGAGGCCGGCACCGACGCGATCAAGCTCCTGGAGCTGGTCGACGAGGTCCTCGACATCGACATCACCCCGGACCGCGGCTACTGCATGTCCATGCGCGGTGTGGCCCGCGAGGCCGCCACCGCGTACGGCCTGCCGCTGCGCGACCCGGCGCTGCTCGACGTGCCCGCGCCGAACTCGTACGGCTACGCCGTCAAGATCGACGACCCGCAGGGCTGCGACCGCTTCACCGCGCGCACGGTGACCGGCCTCGACCCCGAGGCGCGCTCCCCGATCTGGCTCACGCGCCGCCTCCAGAAGGCGGGCATGCGCCCGATCTCGCTCGCCGTCGACATCACCAACTACGTGATGCTCGAGCTCGGCCAGCCGCTGCACGCCTACGACCGCTCGCGGATCGACGGCGCCATCGGCGTCCGCCGGGCCGAGCAGGGCGAGAAGTTCACCACCCTGGACGGGGTCAAGCGCACGCTCGACGCCGAGGACCTGGTGATCACCGACAACAGCGGCCCGATCGGGCTCGCCGGTGTCATGGGCGGCGCCAACACCGAGATCGCCGACTCCGTCACCGACCCGGAAACCGGCGCCGTCACCGGCACCACCGACGTGGTCGTGGAGGCCGCGCACTTCGACTCCGTGTCGATCTCGCGCACCGCCCGCCGCCTCAAGCTGTCCTCCGAGGCCTCCAAGCGCTTCGAGCGCGGCGTCGACCCGCAGGCGGCCGCCGCTGCCGCGCAGCGCACCGTCGACCTGCTCGTGCTGCTCGCGGGCGGCACCGCCGAGGCCGGCGTCACCGAGCTCACCGCCCCGGGAGCCCCGCGCACCATCGCGATGAGCGCGGACCACCCCGACAAGGTCGCGGGCATGGACTACGGCCGGGAGACCGTCGTACGCCGCCTGCAGGAGGTCGGCTGCGACGTCTACGGCCAGGACGAGCTCGTCGTCACCACTCCCTCGTGGCGGCCCGACCTCGCCGAGCCCAACGACCTCGCCGAGGAAGTCATCCGGCTGGAGGGCTACGGGAACCTCCCCTCCACCCTCCCGCAGGTGCCCTCCGGCCGCGGTCTGACCGCCCGGCAGCAGCTGCACCGCCGGGTCGGCCGCGCGCTGGCCGGCGCGGGCTACGTCGAGGCGCTCAGCTACCCCTTCATCGGGGAGGGCGTCTTCGACCAGCTCCAGCTGCCCGCGCACGACGCCTCCCGCCAGGTCGTCAAGCTGGTCAACCCGATCTCCGACGAGGAGCCGGCGCTGCGCACCACGCTGCTGCCGGGTCTGCTCGGCGCGCTGCGCCGCAACGACAGCCGGGGCAGCCACGACCTCGCCCTCTTCGAGACCGGCTCGGTCTTCCGGGCCGCCGCGCAGCCGGGCGTCGCCGTACGCCTCGGCGTCGACCGGCGTCCCACCGACGAGGAGATCGCCACCCTGAACGCGGCCCTGCCCGCGCAGCCGCGCTACGCCGCGGTCGTGCTGGCCGGAGCCCGCGAGCAGGCCGGCTGGTGGGGCAAGGGCCGTCCGGCCGACTGGGCCGACGCGGTCCAGGCGGCGCGCTCGCTGGCCGTCGAGGCCGGTGCGGAGCTCGTCGTGCGCCAGGGCCAGTACGGTCCCTGGCACCCGGGCCGCTGCGCCGAGCTGCTGGTCACCCTGGACGGGGTGGAGACGGTCATCGGCCACGCCGGTGAGCTGCACCCGCGCGTGGTCAAGGCGATGGGCCTGCCGGCCCGCACCAGCGCCATGGAGCTCGACCTCGACCGCCTCGCGGCGGCCGGCGGCGAGGCCCTCCAGGCGCCCCGGATCTCCTCCTTCCCGGTGGCGACCCAGGACGTCGCGCTGATCGTGGACGCGTCCGTGCCGGCTTCGGCCGTCGAGGACGCGCTGCACAAGGGCGCCGGTGAACTGCTGGAGTCCCTGCGGCTGTTCGACGTGTTCGAGGGCGAGCAGGTGGGCGAGGGCAAGAAGTCCCTCGCGTACGCGCTGCGCTTCCGCGCGGCGGACCGGACGCTGACCGCCGAGGAGTCGACGGCTGCGCGTGACGCGGCGGTCGCCCTGGCGGGCGAGCGTACCGGGGCGGTCCTGCGCGGCGCGTAGCCGCTGCCGCCGCTCCTTGCGGCACCGAGGGGGTGCATCCCGATCAGGGGGTGCACCCCCTCACCCGTACCCGGGGCCGGGCGGCCCTGCGGGGGCTGTCCCCTACCCGCCCTTCGCCCGTTCCCTGGGGCTCCGCCCCAGACCCCGCGCCTCAAGCGCCGGCGAGGCTGGATTTTTCCAGCCCGTCCGGCGTTTGAGGACCGGGTCCGGGCGGAGCCCGGGGAACGGTGGAAGGGCGGGTAGAGGACCAGCCCCGCAGGGTCGGGTGGGGGCGCGGACGTCCGGGCGGCTGGGGCGCGGACGTCCGGGCCGGTAGGGGCGGCCATGCGGCCGGTGACGGGACCACGCGGGCCGGGCCCGGTGGGTGGGCCCGGCGCGCGCTCGGTCCGGCCCGGCCGGGGCCCGGCGACCAACCAGGACCCGGCGGAGCCGAAGCGCGCCGCCCGCCTGCCGTGGAGTGTCGGGCAGACAACAGGACGGGCGGCGCGGTTGACGGGTCGTCGCACTGTACGAGGGGGAGCCGACGACCCGGGCTACCTCTTTGGCGAGGCCCTTAAGTGAAGCGCCCGGACGGCCCTCCGCGGCAGGGTGCGTATCGCATTTATGCGCGTACTCGGTTCACACCCCGTGTGAACCCCGCACCCACTAGCCTGGATGCGACGAGCCCTTGGAGGGGCCCATGCAGCCCAATGCCCTGCTCGACGCCCTCCTCGCCGAGGCGGGCATGTCCCATGCCGGACTCGCCGCGCACGTGAACCAGGCGGGCCGCACGCGCGGACTCGCCCTGCGGTACGAACACACCGCCGTGACCCGGTGGTTGAAGGGCCAGCGCCCGCGCGGCCAGGTCCCGGACCTGATCTGCGAGGTGATCGGGGGCCGGCTGCGGCGCCCGCTGTCGCTGGACGACGTGGGCTTCGGCGTGCCCGGGCAGCCCGCCGATCCCCATGGGTCCCCGCTCAGCGGCTTCGTCGACCGCGCCGCCGCCCTGTGGCGTTCCGACGGCAACGGCCGCCAGCCCCTCGACGCCGGGGCCCTCACGGGTACCCCCGCGGTGATGCCCGTGTGGGAGTGGGAGAACCCGCCGGAGGACGCCGACGTCTCCCGCGAGGGGCCGATCCGCGTGGGACCCGAGCACGTGGAGATCCTGAAGGCCGCCCGCGCCCACTACGAGCTGATGTACCGCCGGGCCGGCGGCGTGGCCACCCGCGACCGGGTCGTCCGCTTCCTCGGCACCGAGACCGCCCCCATGCTGCGCGGCAGTTACTCCGACGGGCTCGGCCGCGGCCTGCACCGGGCCGGCGGCTCCCTGGTGGCCGTGGCGGGGATCTGCGCGTACGACTCGGACGCGCACGGGCTGGCCCAGCGCTACTTCCACCAGGCGCTGAGGCTGGCCAAGGCGAGCGGGGACCGGGGGCTCGGGGCCTATGTGATCGCGCTGATCGTCAACCAGTGCCTGCATTTGCGGGAGTTCCGCCAGGCGGTGGCCTTCGCCGAGGCGGCCCTGCGCGCCGCGGGCCGGCACACCACCCCGGCCCTGGCCGCGGACCTGTACGCCATGCAGGCCAAGGCCTACGCCCAACTCGGCGACACGGCAGCCGCGTTGGCCTGCATCCGCAGGGCCGAGGCGGCGGCGGAGCGGATCCGGCCCGGCACGGAGCCCGACGAGACGGGGTACGTGCAGCCCGGGCTGGTCAACGTACAGGTGGCCGAGGCGCTGCTGGGGATGGGGGATCTGCGGGCGGCCCATCAGCAGGCCGCGGCAGCGGTCGGGACCCCCGCGCACGACCGGGGGCGGGTGCACCGGCTCGCGATGCTGTGCGAGATCCAGCTGCGCCAGGGCGAGGCCGATCAGGCGGTGGCCTCGGCGGCCGAAATGGCCGAGCGGGCCAAGGGTATGGAGTCCCTGCGCCTGCGCGACCGGCTGCGTGCGGTCCGGGAACAGCTGCTGACCAGCGGTTGTTCGGGGGCGGAGGAGACGGCCGAGCTCATCGACGGGGCGCTGCGCGTTCCGCTGTGACATCCCCCGTGGCGTTCTCTGCGCCGCCCTTTGCGCGTTCCCCCGGGCCGGGGTGAGCTGCTGCCATGTTGCCACCTACTCGATCGGAAGGTGGCAGAACCGTGCAGTGGATGAACCTGAGTGAGCAAACCGTGTACACGAACCGCTGGTTCGACGTGAATCTCGCCGATGTGGAGCTCCCCGACGGCCGGCACCTGGACCACTTCGTCATCCGGCTGCGCCCGGTCGCCGTCGCCACGGCCGTCAACGCGGCCAACGAGGTGCTGCTGCTGTGGCGCCACCGCTTCATCACCGACAGCTGGGGCTGGGAACTGCCCGCCGGGGTCGTCGAGGACGGGGAGTCGGTGGAGCGGGCGGCCGCCCGCGAGATGGAGGAGGAGTCGGGCTGGCGGCCCGGTCCCCTGCACCACCTGATGACCGTCGAGCCGTCCAACGGGCTGACCGACGCCCGCCACCACCTCTACTGGGCGGACGGGGCCACGTACGTAGGTCATCCCGAGGACGACTTCGAGTCCTCGCGCCGCGAGTGGGTCCCGCTCAAGCTGGTCCCCGACATGATCGCGCGCGGCGAGATCCCGGCCGCCAACATGGCGGCCGGGCTGCTGTTGCTGCACCACCTGCGGCTCGGCTGAGCCGCGGGCGGCCGCCCGTACGGATCAGCCGTACGGGCCGGTCGCCGGGGTCAGCCGTACGGGTAGAAGCCCGAGCCGGTCTTGCGGCCCAGGCGGCCGGCGTCGACCATGCGCTGGAGCAGCGGGGGAGCGGCGTACAGGGGCTCCTTGTACTCGGCGTACATCGAATCGGCGATCGAGGCGATCGTGTCCAGACCGATCAGGTCGGAGAGCTTGAGCGGACCCATCGGGTGGGCGCAGCCCAGCTCCATGCCGTTGTCGATGTCCTCGCGGCTCGCGATGCCCGACTCGAACATCCGGATGGCCGACAGCAGGTACGGGACCAGGAGAGCGTTGACGACGAAGCCGGAACGGTCCTGGGCGCGGATCGCGTGCTTGCCCAGCACCTTCGCGACCAGGGCCTCGGAGCGCTTGACCGTCTCGTCGCTCGTGGTCAGCGCCGGGATCAGCTCGACGAGCTGCTGCACCGGGGCCGGGTTGAAGAAGTGGATGCCGATGACCTGGTCGGGCCGCGAGGTCGCGACGGCCAGCTTGACCAGCGGGATCGAGGAGGTGTTGGAGGCGAGGATCGCGTCCGGGCGGGTGATCACCTGGTCGAGGACCTGGAAGATCTCCGTCTTGACCTGCTCGTTCTCGACGACCGCCTCGATGACGAGGTCGCGGTCGGCGAACTCGCCGAGGTCCGTGGTGAACGACAGGCGGGCCAGGGTCGCGTCCCGCTCCTCCTCGCTGATCTTGCCGCGTTCGGCGGCCCTGGTCAGAGAGGTGTGCAGCCGGGTCCGCCCGATTTCGAGGGCCTCGCCGGTGGTCTCGGCGACCATCACTTCGAGACCGCTGCGGGCGAACACCTCGGCGATGCCCGCGCCCATCTGGCCACAGCCCACTACGCCGACGCGTGCGATGTCGTCTGGGAGGTCCGTCACATCGTGCCTTTCGCTGCTCTCCATCGCGGGTCCCCCGTACTCGTGCAGTGGTAACTGCGTTCCGGCGCCCGCCACGCTCCCCGACGTTACCCCCGTCGTTGCCCGGCGTGTCGGGCCGGGGCGGGCATGCTGGGCGGACACGAGGCAATGTCACGGAGCGGAACGGAGTCGTCACATGGCGTCCATCGGAAGGCGGAGCGTACTGGCCGGAGCGGCGGGGGTGCTGGCGTCCGCGGCGACGGCGGCCCCGGCCAGGGCGGTCAGGTCGTCCGCGGGGGCCGGCGCGGCCGCGGGGGCGGGCACTCCGGCGTTCCGCGGGATGTGGGTCGCCTCCGTGCAGAACGTGGACTGGCCCTCGCAGAGCGGGCTTTCCGCGCGGGAGCAGCGCGCCGAGCTGCTGGAGCTCCTCGACACCGCCGTCGCCCGCCGCCTCAACGCGGTGATCCTCCAGGTCCGGCCGACCGCCGACGCCATGTGGCCCTCGACGCGCGAGCCCTGGTCCCAGTGGCTCACCGGCGTGCAGGGCGTGGATCCCGGCTGGGACCCGCTGGGCACGGCGGTCGCGGAGGCCCACGCCCGGGGGCTGGAGCTGCACGCCTGGTTCAATCCGTACCGGGTGGCCAACCACACCGACCGGAGCCTGCTCGTCCCCGGGCACCCGGCCCGCCGGAACCCGGGCTGGACCGTCCCCTACGGGGGCAAGCTCTACTACAACCCGGGGCTGCCGGAGGTCCGCCGCTTCGTGCAGGACGCCATGCTCGACGCCGTCGCCCGCTACCCCCTCGACGGGGTGCACTGGGACGACTACTTCTACCCGTACCCCGTCGAGGGCCGCGACTTCGACGACGACGCCGCCTACGAGACGTACGGCCGTGCCTTCGCGACCCGCGCCGACTGGCGCCGCCACAACACCGACACCCTGGTCCGCGAGATGTCCGAGCGGCTGCGGGCGCTGCGCCCCGCGGCGCGCTTCGGGATCAGCCCCTTCGCCATCTGGCGCAACTCCGACCGGGATCCCCTCGGTTCGCCGACGCAGGCCGGCGTCGCCACGTACGACGACCTGTACGCGGACACCCGCAAGTGGGTGCGCGAGGGCTGGATCGACTACATCGTGCCGCAGGCGTACTGGCAGATCGGCCACCCGGCAGCCGACTACGCCGCCGTCGTCCCCTGGTGGGCGCGGACCGTCGCGGGCACCCGGGTCCAGCTCTACGTGGGGGAGGCGCTGTACCGCTGCGATCCGCAGAGCTCCACCGCAGCGTGGCGCGATCCGCGCGAGCTCTCCCGGCACCTGCGGTTCGCCGCCGGATACCCGGAGGTCCGCGGCCACGTCTACTTCTCTGCGAAGCAGGTGGTCGCGGACCCCAACGGGGCGATGGCTCGCGTGGTGGCCGACCACTACCCGACGGCGGTTGCGGTGCCGCCGCGCTGATCCGGTGTCCTCCGGCAGTCCCTCCGGCAGTCCCTTCTGAGGCTCTCGCCGGCGCTCCGGCCGCCGCTCCTCAGCGGTCGTGCTCGGCCGGGTGCTTCACGACGCAGTCGGGGCCGGGGGACATGACGGCCTCGTGTCCGTCCGTGAAGCGGACGCGGTAGGGAGGGGTTCCGTTCTCTCCCAGGACCTGGGTGATCTCACCGACCTTGTCGTGCTGGCCCACGATCCTGCCGTGCTGAACCAGCTGGTCGCCCTCGGTCGCGCGCATAGCTGACCTCCTCGGTGGCGGTCCGATCCGGTGCTAGCAGTTTAGGTCGTTCCGCCCCTGTTTGACCTGTCGGGTCGGCCGGTCCGACCGCTGCGTCACGACGATGCAGACGAGCACCGCGCAGGCGGCGACGGGAGCGGCCGCGGACAGGTGCTCGCCGAGCAGCAGCACCGACCACACCAGGGTGAGCAGCGGCTGCGCGAGCTGGAGCTGGCTGGCGCGGGGCGCGCCGATCTCGGCCATGCCCCGGTACCAGACGTAGAGGCCGAGGAAGGAGGAGCCGACCGCCACCCAGAGGAGCCCGGCCACCCCGCGGCCGCTCAGCTCGACCGGTTCGTACGCGAGCCCGAGCGCGGAGCCGGCCACGGCGATGGGCAGGCACAGCACCAGCGCCCAGGCGATCACCTGCCAGCCGGGCATCAGCCGGGCCAGCCGACCGCCCTCGGTGTACCCGGCCGCGCACACCAGCAGCGAGGCGAAGAGGAAGGCGTCGCCGGCCGAGAGGGCGCCGCCGCTCTGGGCCACGGTGAAGCCGAGGACCACGACCGCGCCGGCCACGGCCGCGGCCCAGAAGCGGCGTGAGGGCCGGGCTCCGGTGCGCAGCGAGGAGACGACCGCCGTGGTGAGCGGCAGCAGGCCGACCACCACGGCGGCGTGCGAGGTGGTGGAGGTCCGCAGGGCGAGGGTGGTGAGCAGCGGGAAGCCGATGACCACGCCGCCGGCGACGACGGCCAGCCCCGCCCAGTGGGCGCGGGCGGGCACCGGGACGCGCAGGGCCAGCAGGAAGGCGCCGGCCGTCAGGCCCGCGAGCAGGCAGCGCAGGCCGAAGAGGGACCACGGGCCGAAGCTCTCCAGGCCCCAGGCGGTGCCGGGGAAGGTCAGCGAGAAGGCTACGACCCCGGCCGCGGCGAGGGTGGTGCCGCCGAGGGCGGGGCGGGACCGGGTCGCTCCGCTGCCTCGAACCCCTCCGGTGCCCCGAACTGCTCCTGAACCTCGAACTGCTATCGCGTGGGGGAGAGTAGCGCTATTCTTTGCCGTCATGTATGAGCGTAGCAGTGTGGCGGAACTGGCGGAATCCCTTCGGATCGAGCTCGACCGCTACTCGGTAGGTGGAAAGCTCCCCTCGAGCAGGGCGCTGGTCGAGGAGTACCGGGTCAGTCCCGTCACGGTCTCCCGGGCCCTCGCCCAGCTCGCCGCCGAAGGCCTGGTCGTCACCCGACCCGGAGCCGGGGTCTACCGAGCCCGGCCCCGTACGGCGGTCCGGCCGCCCGGCGACACCTCCTGGCAGGCCGTCGCGCTGAACGCGGAGGACTCCGGCGAGGTGATCCCGCGCTCCGTGGACGCCTCCGGGGTCCTGGTCACCCTGGCCGCCCCGCCGGCCGGGGTCATCGAACTGCACAGCGGCTACCTGCACTCGGCGCTCCAGCCCGAGCGGGCCATGGCGGCGGCCCTCGCCCGGGCCGGCCGCCGGCCCGGGGTGTGGGGGCGGCCGCCCGTGGAGGGGCTGCCGGAGCTGCGGGACTGGTTCGCGCGGGAGATCGGCGGGGCCGTCGCGGCCGGGGACGTGCTGGTGACCGCGGGCGGCCAGAGCGCGCTCGCCACCGCGCTGCGCGCCCTCGCCCCGCCGGGGGCGCCGATCCTCGTCGAATCCCCGACCTACCCGGGACTGCTGGCCCTCGCGCGGGCCGCCGGCTGCCGGCCCGTGCCGGTCCCGGTGGACGCGGACGGGGTCCGGCCGGAGCTGCTGGCCGCCGCCTTCGAAGCGACCGGGGCGCGGGTGTTCGTATGCCAGCCGCTCTTCCAGAACCCGACCGGGGCCGTGCTGTCCGGCGAGCGGCGGGGCGAGGTGCTGCGGATCGCGCGCGCCGCCGGGGCGTTCGTGCTGGAGGACGACTACGCGCGGTCCCTGGCCCACGAGGACTCGGGCCCGCTGCCCGCACCGCTCGCCGCCGAGGACCCGGACGGGGTGGTCGTCCACGTGCGGTCGCTGACCAAGGTCACCTCGCCCAGTCTGCGGGTGGGCGCGCTCGCCGCCCGGGGGCCCGTCTTCGACCGGCTGCGCGCCATCCAGGTCGTCGACACCTTCTTCGTGCCCCGGCCGCTCCAGGAAGCCGCCCTGGAACTGGTCGGCGCACCCGCCTGGCCGCGCCACCTCAAGGCCGTGGCCGCCGAGCTGCGCCACCGCCGGGACGTCCTCGCGGGGGCCCTGCGGCGGGAGCTCCCCGATCTGGAAGTGCCGCATCTGCCGCGCGGGGGCTACCAGTTGTGGGCCCGGCCCGGCGGGGGCGGTGACGACGCGGACTTCGTGGCGGCCGCCCTGCGGGCCGGGGTCGCGGTCGCACCGGGACGGCCGTACTTCTGCGCGGAGCCGCCCGGTCCGTTCGTCCGGCTGAGCTTCGCCGGGGTGTCCGGCGCGGGAGAGCTGACCGAGGCCGCCCGGCGGCTGCGGTCCGGGCTTCGTCCCGACGCTTGACCCCGTGCGCCCCGCGGCTCACCATCGCCGCATGCATGTTCGGGTTTCGCTAGTCGCAGCAGCCCGTAGTACCTCGCTGCTCGCCGAGCGCTTCGACGACGACCGCCCCCTCGACGTGGACGGCTGGCGCGCGGTGGAATCCGCCGCGCGCGGGCTCGTACCCCTGGGCTCGGCCGAGCTCCGCTACTGTTCGCCGACCTCGCGCAGCCGGGCCACCGGCACCGCCCTCGGCTACGCCCCGATGGCGCAACCGGCCCTGCGGGAGTGCGACATGGGCCGCTGGCGCGGGCTCACCCTGGCCGAGGTGGCCGCCCGGGACCCCGCGGCCGTGGACCTCTGGCTCACCGATCCGCACGCCGCGCCGCACGGCGGGGAGTCCCTGCTCGCCTTCATCGCCCGGATCGGCGGCTGGCTCGACACCCGGCCGGCCGACGACGGGGGAGCGATCGTGGCGGTGGCGGAGCCGTCGGTGGTGCGGGCGGCGCTGGTGTACGCCCTGAAGGCGCCGCCGCTGACCTACTGGAACGTGGACGTCCGCCCCCTGTCCACGCTGACCCTCGCGGGCCGGCCGCGGAGCTGGCACCTCTCCCTCCAGGCGCCCGTCTGAAAACCCGCTAAATCGGTTGAGGTGCAGGTGGGGCGTGCCTAGCCTGCGGACATGGACGACATCACACACATCAGCGGCGCCGCGGACATCCGGATCACCACGCTCGCGGAGCGGCCCGAACTGGCGGCCCGGCTCTGGGACATGAAGGACTCGTGGCCCGAGTTCGCCCAGCACGACGCGCTGGCCTGGCTGCTGTATCCGCGGATGGTGGCCGAGCTCCCGGAGTTCGTCCTGATCGCCACGGACGGCGACGCGGTGGTCGCCCGGGCCTTCAGTGTGCCCTTCGCGCAGCACGCGCCGGGCCGTGACGGGGTGCTGCCCGCACAGGGCTGGGACCGGGTCCTCATGTGGGCCTTCTCCGACCTGCGGCGCGGGGTCGAGGCCGACACCGTCAGCGCGATCGAGATCAGCGTGGCCACCGACCGGCAGGGCGAGGGACTCTCCGGCCGGATGCTCGCCGCGATGCGGGAGAACGCCCGCGCGCGGGGCTTCACCGAGGTGGTGGCGCCGGTGCGGCCCAGCGGAAAGCCGGCCGAGCCGGACACCTCGATCCACGAGTACGCGTACCGCACCCGCGAGGACGGTCTCCCGTACGACCCGTGGCTACGGGTCCACGTGCGGGCGGGCGCCGTCATCGACTCGGTGGCCCCCCTGTCGATGACGATCACCGGCTCCCTCGACGACTGGCGGCAGTGGACCGGCCTCCCCTTCGACACGACCGGTCCGGTCCGCGTTCCCGGCGCCCTGTCGCCGGTCCACTGCGAACCGGAGCAGGGCTTCGCGGTCTACGTCGAGCCGAACGTCTGGCTCCGCCACCGCCTGGGACCCGTATCGGCCTCCGTCGCCACCGGGGCTTGAGTCTCCCCCGGGGGGAGACCCGAAGCTGAGGACATGAACGGCCACACGCCCCGCACTCCCGGCACACCGGGCACGCTCCACTCGATCGGCGAGCTGGCCCGGCGGACCGGCACCACGGTCAAGACCGTCCGGTTCTACTCCGACCGCGGGCTCCTGCCGCCCGCGGGGCGGAGCCCGGCCGGCTACCGCCTCTACGACGAGGGCGCCGTCGCACGCCTGGACCTGGTCCGGAGCCTGCGCGACCTGGGACTGGACCTCGCCGCCGTCCGGAAGGTCATGGACCGGGAGCTCGAGCTGCCGGAGGTCGCCGCGGCGTGCGCGGAGGCGCTGGACGCGCAGATCCGGATCCTGCGGATGCGGCGCGCGGTGCTCACCGCGGTGGCGGGGCGTGGGGCCACCCCCGAGGAGGCGGATCTGATGCACAGACTGGCAAGGCTCTCCGAGGCGGAACGCCGCAGGCTCGTCGACGAGTTCCTGGGCTCCGCCTTCGACGGCGTGGGATCCGGCGGCCCCGTGTTCGCGGGGATCATGCAGTCCATGACCCCGCACCTGCCGGACGACCCCGACGCCGAACAGCTCCGGGCGTGGGTGGAACTGGCCGAACTGGCCGAGGACCCGGAGTTCCGCGCCCACGTGCGGCACCTGGCCGAGGACCTGGCGGCCGACCACCGCCCGGACGCTCCACCCAGCCGGCACCGCGACGTGGCCGCGATCGTCGCCGACCTGATCACCCCGGCCGTGACGGCGGCCGTCGAACCGGCCTCACCCGGGGCCGACCCGCTCGTCGCGACCCTGCTGACCCGCTGCGCACACCTGCTCGGCCACCGGGACGGCCCCGGGGCCCGGAGCCGGCTCCTGGCCCGGCTGGAACGCATCGACGACCCGCGCAGGGAACGGTACTTCTCCCTGCTCGCGGTGATCAACGGCTGGCCCCGCCCGCAGACCCTGCACCCGCCGCTCGACTGGTCCATCCAGGCCCTGCGGGCCCGTACGGTCCGCCCATGAACGCTCCCGCCACCCTCCACGCCGCCGCGACGCCGGCCGCTCCGGCTCTCGTGCTGCGCCCCTGGCGCGCGGAGGACGTCGCCGCGCTGGTCGAGGCGTACCGGGACCCCGTCCTGCGGCGCTGGGCGAGCGCTCCCGTGCAGAGCGAGGACGAGGGCCTGCGGTGGGTGCGGGCCCAGGAGGCGGGCTGGGCCGCCGGGACCCGGATGGGCTTCGCCGTCCTGGAGGCGGCCCCTGACGGGGGACCGCCGCGGTTGGTGGGCGGCGTAGTGCTGAAGCGGGCCGGATCCGGTCGGCCCTCCGCCGAGGTCGGCTACTGGACGGCGGCACGGGCCCGTGGGTGGGGTGTGGCCCCACGAGCCCTGGGCGCCCTCACCGACTGGGCCTTCGCCGCCTTCCGGCGCGACGGTCTGGAACGCCTCGAACTCCTCCACCAGGTCGACAACCCGGCCTCCTGCCGCGTCGCCGAGAAGAGCGGCTACCCGTTCGACACGGTCCTGCCGTCGCTCCCTCCCGCCCACCCGCTCGACGGGCATCTGCACCTGCGGCGCGCGGGCGCGTCCCCAGGGGGCGGCTCCTAGAGGAGCGAGACGGGGGCGGTGGCGGAGGAGGGGAGGTAGATCCCGCCGATGCCCGCGTAGGTGGCCCGGTAGCCGCGCAGGAGTTCGTCCAGCGGGATCGTCAGCCGGGCCGGGCTGTCGCAGCGGGCGGCTCCGAACTGGTCGGTGACGGCGGTGCAGAGGGTCCGGCCCCCGAGGGTGGTGAAGGTGACCGGTACGCCGTCCAGCCCGGCGGGGGCGTCCGCGATCCGCACGGTGGTGCTGAGGTTCCTGACCCCGAAGAGCAGCCCGTTCAGCTTCGCCGGACCGGCCGTGGCGACCGTGGCCACGGCGGGCCGGACCAGCTCGGGCGCCTGGCAGAGCTGGGGGCCGGCGGCGTAGACCTGCCCGGTGGGGCAGGTGACGACCGTGGCGACCCCGCCCGCGCACTGTACGTAGAACCGGTGGTCCTGCAGGCGCGGCAGCCGCCCGGTGGCACCCCCGGCGCACGAGCCCTCGGCGGCGCCCGCGGGCACCGCCCCCACGCCCAGGGCGAGGACCGCCCCGGTGGCGAGTGCGGCGAGCGAGGCCAGTGCCCTGACGACCGGTCCCTTGGCGATGCGTAACACCCTTGCCCCCAGCTCACTCAGTGTGACGAAATGAATACGAAGTGACTATAGGGACGGGCGTGTGGCGGGCGCAACGCTCTCGGGTCATCGCCAGGGAGTACGAATATCCGCTAGCTTGAACGCGTTCAAGTCGACTGGGGCGGGCCCGGACGGAGCACCGGACGGACCGAAGGGGCGGGCATGGCGGGGAGTGCGGCAGCCGGGCGGGGCGCCCACCCGTGGCAGTGGGGGATCGCGCTGGCCGCGCTGATCCTCCCGGTGCCCCTCGCGGCGGAGCTGCTCGCGGCGGGGCGCTCGCCCTTCGTGCTGATCGCCCCGCTCCTGCTGCTCGCGGCGCCGCCGGCCCTGCGCGCGCACCGGGCCCGGTTCATGACCTCGTGCGTGGCCCTCGCGGTCGTGCTGTTCTGGTGGTCGCTCTTCGGGCTGGGGGACGGGGCGCTGGTCTTCCTGCCCTCGTCGCTGCTCCTGCTGTGCGCGAACTTCGCCGACCCGCGCGCCTACCCGACCCCGGCCGCCGTCTTCACGTTCGCCGCCGTGATCATCGGGGTGCTGCCCGCCGTCGCCTCTCTGGCGGCCGCCGTCCACCTGCTGGGCGGCTGAGCCGGCCTAGGCCCTAGCGCCCCCGGGGCTTGCCCCGCTTGCCGGTGGACTTGGCCGTGGCCTTGCCGCCCTTGGGGGCGCCGGACCGCGGGTTCTTCGCGGCCGACTTGCCTCCCGACCGGGGGGCCGGCTTCCGGGCCGGCTTCGCCTTCTTCGGCTCGGGCTCGGGCTGCGTACGGCCGCGCCCGCGCGAGCTGTTGACCGTCCGCCCGCGCACGATCCCGATGAACTCCTCGACCAGGTCGGGGGTCTCGTCCGCCTCGGGCCACGACAGCGCGACGCGCGACTCGGGGGCGTCCAGCAGGGTCCGGTACGTGAGGTCCTTGCGGTGGTGCAGCCGCGCGAGCGACTGGGGTACGACCAGGAGCCCGATGCCCGCCGCCACGAGCTCGATCGCGTCGGCCGTGGTCTCCGGCCGCTGCAGCGCGGGCTTGCCCGGCAGCTGCTCCCAGCCGAGGGTGTCGTCCAGCGGGTGGAGGACGATGTCGTCGGCCAGCTCCGCGATCGACAGCTCCTCGACCGCGGCCATGAGGTGGTCCTTGGGGATCACGACGACCGTGGTCTCGGTGTAGAGCGGGATCGCGCTGAGGCCCGTACGGTCGATCGGCAGCCGGACGAACCCGGCGTCGGCGCCGCCGCCGCGCAGCAGGCCGGGGGCTTCGGCCGGACCGACCTGGACGAGGGTCAGCGGAACGTCGGGCAGCCGCTCCTTCCAGATCCGGACCCACTTCGTGGGAGTCACCCCGGGGACGTATGCGAGCTGGAACGAGGGGGGTGTCCGGGAGTCTGTCACCCGGCCAGATTACCGGCCGTGGTCGGAGGTGGCGCACATGCTCGATACCCTGGACCCCATGACGTCGCACCAGACCACCCAGACCATGAAGCCCGCTACTGCGGCGAAGAAGCTGGGTGTGTACCTCGAGGCCACCCCCGCAGAGTTCCAGGAGGGTGTCGTCTCGCGCACCGAGCTGAACGCCCTCCAGTCCGAGCCGCCCCAGTGGCTGCAGGACCTCCGGGCCAACGGTCCGCACCCCCGTCCGGTGGTCGCGGCGAAGCTCGGCATCTCCATCGCCGGTCTGGCGCGCGGCGGTGTCACCGACCCGCTCACCACGGAGCAGATCGAGGCCCTGAAGCAGGAGATGCCGGAGTGGCTCGCGAACGAGCGCGCCACCCAGGCCGACGTCCGCAAGGAAACCGTCCGCATCAAGCAGATGCAGGCGGAGAAGGCCGCGAAGGCCGCGAAGAACGAGAAGTAGGCGCAGGCGGCCGGGAGGCGGCCGGTGAGCCGGTGCGCTCCCGGTCCCACGGCCCCTCTCCGACCGCACCGGCCGTGAGATGCTGGTGCGCGTGACGATCGAGGACCTGGTACGGCTGCGGTGCGCGCGGGACGTGATGGACCGCGACTACGCCGAGCCGCTGGACGTGCCGGCGCTGGCCTCCGTCGCCCTCATGTCCCCCGGGCACTTCTCCCGCAGTTTCCGGGCGGCCTTCGGGGAGACCCCGTACAGCTATCTGATGACCCGCCGCGTCGAGCGGGCGAAGGCGCTGCTGCGCCGGGGCGACCTCAGTGTGACCGAGGTCTGCTTCGCGGTCGGATGCACCTCGCTGGGCTCCTTCAGCTCGCGTTTCACGGAGCTGGTCGGCGAGACCCCCAGCGCCTACCGGGCCCGCCGGCACGAGTCCGGCGCCGCTATCCCCGCGTGTGTCGCCAAGGTCTTCACCCGGCCCGTCCGCAGGCCCGCGGCCAACGGGGGAGCGGGATCCACGGCCAGGTCGTAGCGTCGGGGCATGACCATCAAGCTCTCGCAGTGCTTCCTCTCCGTCGATGACCTAGACAAGGCGCTCGCCTTCTACCGTGACGCCCTCGGCATGGAAGTGCGCAACGATGTCGCCTTCGAGGGAATGCGCTGGGTGACGGTCGGCTCGCCCGAGCAGCCCGACGTGGAGATCGTCCTCGAACCCCCGCTCGCCGATCCCGGCGCCTCCCCGGCCGACCGGCAGGTGATGGCGGAGCTGCTGGCCAAGGGCGTGCTCCGCGGGGTGATCTTCACGACGGACGATGTGGACGCCACCTTCGAGCGCATCCGGGCCGCCGGCGCCGAGGTGCTCCAGGAGCCCGTCGACCAGCCGTACGGGGTCCGCGACTGCGCCTTCCGCGATCCGGCCGGCAACCTGCTCCGCTTCAACCAGCCCCGGCGCCGCTGACGCCGTTACAGATCCCGACCCGGTGGTGCGTCCCACCCCGGGACCGTCGGCAGCACCTGCTCGGCGACGCGCAGCAGGACCGCGTCGTCGGGCAGCGCGCCGTCGGAGCGCCACAGGCTCACTTCGAAGGAGCCGCCGCCGTCCTCCGGGTCCCGGGCCACCACGAGGGCGCGGATCGGGAGGCCGGGGCCGGCGCTCGTACTGCCGCCGCCCGGGCGGAGGCTGATGCTGATGGTGCGGTCCGAGTAGAAGGCGGCCGGGCGGCCCAGGACCGTCCGCGGTGCCGTGCGGTCTCCCAGGAGTCCGGCGACCGTGGCGACCGTCACCCGGCCGTAGGAGGCCCTCATGTGCACGGTGTAGGTCTCGAACTCGACCTCGGCCGTGGGGCTGTGGATCTCCCGGTCGCCGTCGGCGGGCTTGATGCCGCTGCTCCCGCCCTGGGCGCTCTTCGCGCGCTCCCCGGGTATGCCCAGCAGGTCGGGGAGATCAGGGCGGTGCAGTGCCGTGCACAGCTCGGCCCCGGAGGCCTGCCCGGGCGGCAGCTCCCCGGCCTTCGCCGGCGTCTTCCCGGACCCGGCGCTCCAGCAGGCGGCGGGCTCGGGCTCACCGCCCGACCCCGTCGATTCCCCGACCACCCAGAGCCCGGCCCCGAGCCCCCCGATCAGAGCCACGGCCGTGAGGGCCTGCCCCCAGGCGGCGCCCGCCGTGATCGTCCCGCTGCCTTCGGTCATGTCCCCCACCTGCTGTGATCCCCCGATACGCGCCCGGGGACCCTAACCCGTGATCGCCGGGGCTACAACGGAGTAACGGTGGGCGGGGCTACAGGATGAACAGGCTCATGCCGGGGGCGGGGCGGACGAGCTGACCCGGCAGGACGGAGCCGGTCACCCGGCCGTCACAGTGGGGTCCCGACCACAGGAAGGCGGTCCCGTCCGTGAAGTTGGCCACCTCCGAGGGCACGAAGTCGCCCAACGGGTAGCAGCCGGACGGATCGTGGATCGCCGCCCGGTCGATGAACAGCACCCCGTCCGCCGCCCGCGCCGCGCCCGGAGCCGCCAGCGCCAGCGTCAGCGCCGCCGCGCACGCCCCCAGTACCCGTACCGCCCGCACCACGCGTCGTGTCTCGCGCATCCCGGTCCACCTGCCTCAATCTTCGCGCCGCAATCCATGTCGTCACCGACAGTAGGGTGTTGCTACTCAACGTGACACGGCGTGCGGGGGTGCGGGAGGGGCGCGCGAGGCGCGGGAAACGCCGGGAAATCCTGGGGCGGGTGAGGGGTGCGTCCTGATCGATCAGGATTCGAGAAGCGGGCTCACCCAACTGCCTCTAGCCTGATGATCGTTGGCCGGCGCGCACGCGCGGCACGTATCCATCCACAGGGCAGGAGCAAGACATGAAGGCGCACGTCAGCTCGATCCTTCTTGGCGTCAGGGACATGGACCGGGCCAAGCAGTTCTACACGGAGGGTCTCGGCTGGAAGATCGAGAACGACTTCGGGATCTCGGTGTTCTTCGCGTCCGACGGCGCTTCGCCCGTCGGCTTCTACAGCCGCGAAGGCCTGGCCGGCCAGGTGGGCACGGACCCGGAGGGCAGCGGCTTCAGCGGGCTGGTCCTGACCTACGTGGTCCGCAGTGAGGCGCGGGTCGACGAGATCATGGCGGAGGCCCAGCAGGCCGGCGCCAAGATCCTCAACCCCGCGGGCGCCCTGCCGTGGGGCGGGTACGGCGGCACCTTCGCCGACCCGGAGGGCTACATCTGGAGCCTCGGCTACAGCGACCAGGGGACCGACCAGCCTTACGCGGAGTAGGAGAAGACCTTGAAGTTTCGGACCCGTGTAGAGCCGCCCGAGCCCATGCGGGGCCTGGAGGTCCCGCCCGAGGTGATGGCGGCGCTCGGCGAGGGCTCGCGGCCCCCGGTCACGATCACCATCAACGGGCATTCCTGGAGGAGCAGGATCGCCCACCTGCGCGGCCGCCACCTGATCGGCCTCAGCCATGCCAACCGGCATGCCGCCGAGGTGGAGATCGGCGAGGAGATCGAGGTCGAGGTGGAACTCGACACCGAGCCGCGCGTGGTCGTCGAGCCCGCGGACTTCGCCGAGGCCCTGGACGAGGACCCGGCCGCCCGCGCCGCGTACGACAGCCTCACCTACAGCCGCAAGCGCGAGCACGTGCGCGCCATCGAGGGCGCGAAGCTGCCCGAGACGCGCCGGCGCCGCATCGAGAAGGCCGTCGCCACCCTGCGGGGCTGACCGGCGGCCGACTCCGAACTCCGGCCGAAGTCTCACACTGGGGGTGTACGGGGGGACGACTGCTTTGCATAAACGTGCGGTCGTACGTATAGTCATGCCATCGAGGAGGAGGGTCCGATGGTGGTACGTGTAGCGGTGGCCGGTGCGAGCGGATACGCGGGCGGGGAGGTGTTGCGCCTGCTCCTGGCCCACCCCGAGGTCGAGATCGGCGCGCTGACCGCGAACTCCAACGCCGGGCAGCCGCTCGGCGCGCTCCAGCCGCACCTGGTGCCGCTGGCCGGACGCGTGCTGGAGGCGACCACGCCCGAGGTGCTCTCCGGACATGATGTCGTCTTTCTGGCCCTCCCGCACGGCCAGTCCGCCGCCGTGGCCGCCCAGCTCGGCGAGGACGTCCTCGTCGTCGACATGGGCGCCGACCACCGGCTCCAGGACTCCGCCGACTGGGACAAGTTCTACGGCGCCCCGCACGCCGGGACCTGGCCCTACGGCCTCCCCGAGCTGCCCGGCGCCCGCGCCGCCCTGGCCGGCTCCAAGCGCATCGCCGTCCCCGGCTGCTACCCGACCGCCGTCTCGCTCGCGCTGTTCCCGGCCTACGCCGCACAGCTCGCCGAGCCCGAGGCCGTGATCGTCGCCGCCTCCGGCACCTCCGGCGCCGGCAAGGCGCTCAAGCCGAACCTGCTCGGCTCCGAGGTCATGGGCTCCATGAGCCCGTACGGGGTGGGCGGCGGCCACCGGCACACGCCCGAGATGGTGCAGAACCTCAGCCCGGTCGCCGGACAGCGGGTCTCCGTCTCCTTCACGCCCACGCTGGCCCCGATGCCCCGCGGCATCCTGGCCACCTGCACCGCCAAGGCGCTGCCGGGCACCACGGCCGACGCGGTCCGCGCCGCGTACGAGAAGGCGTACGCGGACGAGCCCTTCGTGCACCTGCTGCCCGAGGGCCAGTGGCCGGCGACGGCCTCCGTCTACGGTTCCAACGCCGTTCAGATCCAGGTCGCGTACGACGAGTCCGCGCAGCGGATCATCGCGATCAGCGCCATCGACAACCTCACCAAGGGGACCGCCGGCGGCGCGGTCCAGAGCATGAACATCGCCCTCGGCCTCCACGAGAGCCTGGGTCTTTCCACGATCGGAGTCGCACCGTGACGGTCACGGCAGCACAGGGGTTCACGGCGGCGGGCATCGCCGCCGGGATCAAGGCGAACGGCAATCCCGACCTGGCCCTCGTGGTCAACCACGGGCCGCGCCTGGCCGCGGCGGGCGTCTTCACCTCCAACCGGGTCAAGGCCGCTCCCGTGCACTGGTCCGAGCAGGTCCTGCGCGGCGGCACCGTCAGCGCGGTCGTCCTCAACTCCGGCGGCGCCAACGCCTGCACCGGCCCCAAGGGGTTCCAGGACACCCACGCCACCGCCGAGAAGGTCGCAGAGGTCCTGGGCGGCGAGGTCAACGCCGGCGAGGTCGCCGTCGCGTCCACCGGCCTGATCGGCGTCCTGCTCCCGATGGACAAGCTGCTCCCCGGCATCGGGACCGCGGCCGCCGCACTCTCCGCCGACGGCGGCGAGGCCGCCGCCATCGCCATCAAGACCACCGACACGGTCCACAAGACGGCCGTCGCCGGCCAGGACGGCTGGACCGTCGGCGGCATGGCCAAGGGCGCGGGCATGCTCGCCCCGGGCCTGGCCACCATGCTCGTCGTCCTCACCACCGACGCCGACCTAGACAGCGCCACCCTCGACAAGGCGCTGCGCGCCGCGACCCGCACCACCTTCGACCGGGTCGACTCCGACGGCTGCATGTCCACCAACGACACGGTGCTGCTGCTCGCCTCCGGTGCCTCCGGCCAGGTGCCGGCGTACGAGGCGTTCGCGGAAGCCGTGCGCACGGTCTGCTCCGACCTGGCCCGCCAGCTGATCGGCGACGCCGAGGGCGCCAGCAAGGACATCCGCATCGAGGTCATCGGCGCGGCCACCGAGGAGGACGCGGTCGAGGTCGGCCGGTCCATCGCCCGGAACAACCTGCTCAAGTGCGCCATCCACGGCGAGGACCCGAACTGGGGCCGCGTCCTGTCCGCGATCGGCACCACGAAGGCCGCCTTCGACCCGGACCGGCTGAACGTCGCCATCAACGACGTCTGGGTCTGCAAGAACGGCTCCGTCGGCGAGGACCGCGACCTGGTGAGCATGAAGGGCCGGGAGGTCCGCATCACCGCCGACCTGTCCACCGGCTCCGAGTCCGCGGTCATCTGGGCCAACGACCTGACCGCCGAGTACGTCCACGAGAACAGCGCGTACTCCTCATGAGCACCGCACGCAGGCACACCGCCCTGCCCAAGGCCGAGATCCTCATCGAAGCCCTGCCCTGGCTGACCCGGCACAACGGCAAGATCGTCGTCATCAAGTTCGGCGGCAACGCCATGATCGACGAGGACCTGAAGGCCGCCTTCGCCCAGGACGTCGTCTTCCTGCGCCAGGCCGGCCTGAAGCCGGTCGTCGTGCACGGCGGCGGCCCGCAGATCAACGCCCAGCTCGACAAGCAGGGCCTGGTCAGCGAGTTCAAGGCGGGGCTGCGCGTCACCACGCCCGAGGCCATGGACGTCGTACGGATGGTCCTGGCGGGGCAGGTCCAGCGCGAGCTGGTCGGGCTGCTCAACCAGCACGGGCCGCTGGCCGTTGGCATGACGGGCGAGGATGCGCACACCATCACTGCCACCAAGCACACGCCCGAGATCGACGGCGAGAGCGTCGACATCGGGCGGGTCGGCGAGATCACGGCCATCGACACCGGCGCGATCGAAGCGCTGCTGGCGGACGGCCGGATCCCGGTGATCTCCTCCATCGCGCGCAGCGCCGACGACCACCACGTGTACAACGTGAACGCCGACACGGCCGCCGCGGCGCTCGCCGCCGCGCTCGGCGCCGAGACGCTGATGGTCCTCACCGACGTGGAGGGGCTCTACGCGGACTGGCCCAACAGCGACGAGGTCATCAGCAGGCTCACCGTCAGCCAGCTGGAGAAGCTCCTGCCCGAGCTTTCCAGCGGCATGGTCCCGAAGATGGAGGGCTGCCTGCACGCCGTCCGCAACGGAGTGACCACCGCCCGCGTGATCGACGGGCGGGTCCAGCACTCGATCCTGCTGGAGATCTTCACCGACGAGGGAATCGGCACGATGGTCGTGCCCGACTCCCAGGCAGCAGCGACCCAGGGAGGGGACCCCGCATGACCGGCAACCAGGCCACCAGCAACCAGCACTTTGCCGCCCGCTGGCAGGGCGCGCTGACCAACAACTACGGCACCCCCGCGCTGGCTCTCGTACGCGGCGATGGCGCCCAGGTCTGGGACGCGGACGGCAAGCAGTACACCGACTTCGTCGGCGGCATCGCGGTCAACGCCCTCGGCCACGCGCACCCCGCCATCGTCACCGCCGTGACCGAGCAGATCTCCACCCTGGGCCACGTCTCCAACCTCTACGCCTCCGAGCCGGTCCTCGCCCTCGGCGAGCGGCTGCTCCAGCTCTTCGGCCGCCCCGGCAAGGTTTTCTTCTGCAACTCCGGAGCCGAGGCCGTCGAAGGCGCCTTCAAGATCGGCCGGCTGACCGGGCGGACCCACATGGTGTCCACCTCCGGCGGCTTCCACGGCCGGACCATGGGCGCCCTCGCGCTCACCGGCCAGCCCTCGAAGCAGGACCCCTTCCTGCCGCTCCCCGGAGACGTCACGCACGTCCCGTACGGCGATGTGGAGGCCCTGCGGGCCGCCGTCACCGAAGAGACCGCGTTCGTGATCATCGAGCCGATCCAGGGCGAGAACGGCGTGGTCGTACCCCCCGCCGGGTACCTGACGGCCGCCCGCGAGATCACCCGGGCCACCGGCACCCTGCTCGTCCTCGACGAGGTGCAGACCGGCATCGGGCGCTGCGGCCAGTGGTTCGAGCACCAGGCGCACGAGGGCGTCGAGCCGGACATCGTCACGCTCGCGAAGGGTCTCGGCGGCGGTCTGCCGATCGGCGCCGTCGTCGCCTTCGGGCCCGTGGCCGACCTGCTGCAGCCCGGCCAGCACGGCACCACCTTCGGCGGCAACCCGATCGCGTGCGCCGCCGGCCTCGCCGTGGTCGACACCATCGCCGCCGACGGGCTCCTCGACCAGGTCAAGGAGCGCGGCGAGCGCCTGCGGAGCGGAATCGAGGGATTCGCACACCCGCTCGTCTCGCACGTCCGCGGCGCGGGCCTTCTGCTGGGTATCGTGCTGACCGAGCCGCTCGCACCGCAGGTCCAGCGCGCGGCTCAGGACGCCGGCTTCCTGGTCAACGCGCCCGCCCCCGACGTCGTACGGCTCATGCCTCCGTACGTGCTCTCCGAGGCCGAGGCGGACGTGTTCCTGCGGGCCCTGCCCGGCGTGCTCGACGCAGCGAAGTCCGCCGCAGGCGTGGACGGATGATCAAACGGGGAATGGGACGACGATGAGCCAGGCGCAGGACCACGAGCCGAACGGCCAGTCCGTTCCGCAGACCCGCACCGCCCGCCACCGCCGGATCGTGGACATCCTCAACCGGCAGCCGGTCCGCTCCCAGAGCCAGCTGGCCAAGCTGCTCGCCGACGACGGGCTGAGCGTCACCCAGGCGACGCTCAGCCGCGACCTCGACGAGCTCGGCGCGGTGAAGATCCGCAACACCGGCGGAGAGCTGATCTACGCGGTCCCCAGCGAGGGCGGCTTCCGCACCCCGCAGGCGCCGCTCGGTGAGTCGGCGAAGGAGGAGCGCATGCGGCGCCTCTCCGGCGAGCTGCTGATCTCGGCGGAGGCCTCCGCGAACCTCGTGGTCCTGCGCACCCCGCCGGGTGCGGCCCAGTTCCTCGCCTCCGCGATCGACCAGGCCGAGCTCCAGGCCATCCTCGGCACGATCGCGGGCGACGACACCCTGATGCTGATCAGCCGCGACCCGGCGGGCGGCCAGGCCCTCGCCGACCACCTGCTGAGGCTGGCCCAGAAGGAAGGCTGACCTCCGGGTCATCCCCCCGGTTCAGTACCGCGTGACGGCCAGCGGGCCCGACTCCGTGCCGATCGCGATGTGCGGGTTCCTGCGCGGGTTCGCCCAGCGCAGCACCGCGCGCATCGCGTCCTCGGGGACGGAGACGCAGCCGGCCGTCGCGCCCTTGCCGTTCACGTGCAGGAAGATGCCCGCGCCCCGGCCCCGTACCGGCTCCTCGTAGTTGAAGGCGATGACCAGGGCGTGCGCGTACTGCCGCGCGTACGAGGTCAGGTGCTCGGCCTCGCCCGGCGCGCAGTCCGCGGGCAGCGGCTCCACCCAGCGGTTGTAGCTCCGCGAGGCGTTGTCCTGGCACCACCAGGAGTCGGGGGTCACCCGCCGGTAGCGGTACGCCGTCCCGGCCGGGACGCGGGCGAGGCCGAAGGCGTAGGGGAGCGCGTACAGGCCGGCCGGGGTGGTGTTCGTGCCCTGGGTCCGGGTCGCGCCCTCGGTCAGCCCGTTCGCGCCGAACCGGGCCGGGGCGCTGCCCACCTCGTGCCAGCGCCCCGACCACCGGTTCCACCAGGTCAGGCGTCCGGTCGTGGAGCCGGGGGCCGGGGCCACCGCGGTGATCAGCTGGCTGCCGCCGCCGGTGTCGGCGAGCAGGTCGGGCAGCGGGGGACCGCCGTGGGGGTCCTGGGGCAGCAGGGTGGTGGCGAGCAGTGAGGCGGCGAGGAGCGCGGTACGCAGCACATGTCAGACGGTACGGGGCGGAAGGGGCAGCGGCAGCGCAGGCAGGCCGTCGACGCTCACCCCGATGAACTCCTTCTTCTCGCAGTACTCGTTGAACTCCTCGTCCGTCTTGCGGCCGAAGTACTCCGCGTGGAGCGTGCGCTCGCCCTGGTAGTCCATCAGGGGGACGGCGAACCCGCACACGGTGGCGATCCGCCGGGTCCTGACGAGGATGACGGCGCGCGCCGAGGGTCCGTCGGCGTCCCCGAACCGCTCGATCAGCCCGTCCCAGCGCGGGTCGTCGCGGAAGACGGCCTCACCTTCGCCGTGGATGCGCACGATGTTCGGCGGCCCGCTGAAGGCGCACCACATCAGCGTGATGCGGCCGTTCTCCCGGACGTGTGCGATGGTCTCGGCGCCGCTGCCGCCGAAGTCCAGGTAGGCGAGGGTCTGATCGTCGATGACGACGAGCGTCCCGGCGCGGCCCTTGGGGGAGAGGTTGACGTGGCCGTCGCCGGACAGCGGGGCGGTGGCGGTGAAGAAGATCGGCTGTTCCTCGATGAAGGTGCGGAGCCTGCCGTCGATGCGATCGTAGAGCTTTCCCATGATCCGATTATCGGTGCGACGGGGCCGGGCGAGACCGCATTTTCACCAGAGGAAACGGGTCCTGCGCATCTCGTTCCAGCTGAGCTTGAAGTAGTACTCCTTGTGGAAGGCCCGCAGCTCCGGCCGTTCGAAGGTCCCCCGACCGAGCGACGCCTGCCAGTCCCACCTCCGCAGCAGGTCCAGCGCGATGCGGCGCAGCTCCGGGAGGGGGTCGTCCAGTGCGGCGGTCAGCGCCGGCAGCCCCTCGTCGGCGGCCTGGGCGGCCAGCAGCCGCAGGGCGGCCGCGCGCACGTGCGCGGGGCGGTCCCGCACGGTGCGTGCCACCAGCGGGCCCGCCGACAGCCGGCCGGCCACCGGTCGCAGCGACCGGGTCACCTCCCGGAGCACCGCAGCCGACGGGTCGTCCAGGAGCGCGGCCAATGCCTCCGTGCCGGGTCCGGGCCCGTCGAGCAGCCGCAGTCCCGCGACGGCCGCCGCCCGGACCGGGCCGTCCCGGTGGCCGAGCAGGCCGGTCAGCACGGCCGCGTCGGACGGCTCGCCGCACTCCGCGAGCCCGAGCACGGCGCCGGCCGTCGGGGAGTCCGCGCACAGCCGCAGGTACGCGGCGTGCGCGTCGGCCCCGGACTGCCGCAGCAGCCACCGGGCGCAGGCCCGTACGGCCGCCGACGGGTCGGAGAGGTGCCGGGGTGCCTCACCGGCCCGGCCGGCCGCGCGCAGGGCGGTGACGCCCGCCGCCCGCACGAACCCGGCGCGGGAGGCCAGCAGCGCGTCGACGGCGGGGTCCTCGGAGCCCCGCGCGGCCAGGGCGGCCAGCGCGGCCTGCGTCCACAGGTGCCGCAGTACGGCGTCCCGTTCCCCGGCGGCGCGCCGGGCCAGGTCGAGGGCCGTGAAGGAGTCCGCGGCCTCCAGGGTGATCCGTACGGCCGCCCGGCGGGTGCGCAGGTCGCGGTGGGAGCACAGCTCCGCCCGGACCGCTGCGTGCCGGGGCTCGCGCAGCGCGGCCTCGAACGCCCCGACGGCCCACCGGCCCTGCCGGCGCTTCGCCAGGTGCATCACCATCGGGGTCAGGGCGCGCAGGGCGTCCTCCCCGGAGTCCCGGAGCGCCTGCGCGATGACGTGCCGCGCGGCCTCCCGGACCTGCAGGGTCCAGTCGGCGCAGCGCAGGACGACCAGCGGCAGCAGCTCGGGCGTGCCCGCGGCCTCGGCGACGGCGCGCTCCCGGATCCGCCCGTCCCAGTGGCACAGGGCGGTCGCGGTGAGGGAGCCGACGGCCTCGGGCCCGAGGGGGGCCGCAGAGCGCACCCCGAGGTCCAGTGCGGACCAGGAGGACGGGTCCTCGGTGTCGAGGACTTCGTCCAGCGGTCTCCCCGTCCCGTCCGCGAACGCCCACGCCGCGTGCCGGCCCGTCTCCTCGTCCCATCTCGGGCGCTGCTGCAGCAGCTTGCGGGCCCACCCGCGCACGGCGGTGTCGCGGTGGGAGGTCAGGGAGCGGGCGATCCGGCGCCGGACCATCGGCGGGCGCAGCTCCAGCAGGGCCAGGGCCGCGACCCGTACGGGCTCGGGGCGGCCGGGCGCGAACAGCTCCAGCAGCCAGGACTCCGGCCGGGCCTGCGCGTACGGGACCACCAGCGAGCGGGCCGCCCGGGCGGCGGGCGGATACGGGTCGGCAAGGCAGGCCAGCAGATCTCCCGGTGTCGTGGCGCCGTGCCTGCGCAGCCCGTGCACGGCGGCGGCCCGTATCCGCCCTTCGGGGGACCGGGTGAGGAGCCGCAGCAGGGGCAGGTCCGAGGCGTCCCCGGTCTCGGCCAGCCCGAACACCGCCCCGGGCACGGGGGAGTCCGTGCACAGTGCGCGGTAGCGGGCCAGCGGGTCCTGCCCGGCGGCGCGCAGCTCGTCCCGGGCCGCCTCCCGTACCGGCGCAGCGGGGTCCGTCAGGTGGGCGGCCGCCTCACCGCTCCGCCCGGCGGGGCGCAGGGCGCGGACGGCGGTGGCGCGCAGGGACGCCCGGCCCTGTGCGAGGAGGGAGTCGATCAGGCGGTCGGGCAGCGCGGCGGAGCGGGTGTCCGAGGCGGCCCTGGCGGCCTCCTCGCAGCGCCTGCGCACCACCCGGTCCCGGGTCGCGGCGGCGGTTTCCAGGAGCTGCTCGGGCGTCAGGAACCCGGCCTCCAGCGCCAGGGCGAGGGCCTCCCGGCGGACCTCGGGGGTCGGCCCGGTGAGTACGAGCCGGGCCGTCCGCTCGGCCGGGAGCTCCCCGGAGTACAGCGCCGCCAGGCGGTTGCGCGCGTCGGGGTCCGCGGTGAGGTCCGCGATCCGCTCCGCCGGGAGCAGCCGGTGGGCCAGCGCGGCCCGTACGGCGGCGAAGCGGGTCCCCGGGTCAGGGTCGTGCGTCAGCTCGAGGATCATGGCGGCGGGCGGTGAGCCGAGCCGTTCCAGGAGCAGCTCCCAGGCCCAGGCGCCGTACCGGCGCGTGCTCATGAGCAGGGCGAGGGGCGCCAGGGCGTGCAGGAGGCCGGCATCGGCCAACCCCGGTTCCGCGGCCAGCACCGCCCGCGCCCGCTCCCGTACGGGCTCCTCCGTGTCGGCGCACCGGATGAGCACCAGCTCCAGGACCTCGGGCCGGCCGGCGGCCCGTCCGAGGGCGGCCTCGCGCACCCGGGGGTCGGCGTGGCACAGGCAGAGCGCGAGCTCGGGGGCGGCCGGGGGCGTGGCGGCCCAAGTCACCCCGTGTCCGTCGTGCCAGTGCGGGGCGGTGCCCCAGTCGGCGATCTCGCGGTCGTCGAACCAGTGCGGGCCCACCCGGACGGTGCAGGACGTCCTCCAGCCGCTGTAGCGGTCGATGGTGGCCCAGAAGACGCTCGTGTCGAGCTCCGCCCATGCCTGCGGGCCGTCGCCGTCGAGGGCGCGCGCAGGGCTCTCGCCGTGCAGCAGGCGCTCGGAGGGGGAGCGGAACGTGGTCCGGGACAGGGGTGGGAGCATCTCCATCCGCGCACTCTAAGCGGTCGGCATACCCGCTGACCTCTGGTTATTCCTTCCTGACCTTCCATCGATTGACGAAACATACGGAGCAGTGCATAGTTATGCCTACCGCTGTTGGACGTGACGGCGGATGCACCGTGTAAGGAGACCCCCGTGACCGAGCGCGTCGTACTCGCCTACTCAGGCGGTCTGGACACCTCCGTCGCCATCGGCTGGATCGCCGAGGAGACGGGCGCCGAGGTCATCGCCGTCGCGGTGGACGTCGGTCAGGGCGGCGAGGACCTGGACGTCATCCGCAAGCGGGCGCTCGACTGCGGTGCGGTCGAGGCCGAGGTGGCCGACGCCCGGGACGAGTTCGCCGAGGAGTACTGCCTCCCGGCGATCAAGGCCAACGCCCTCTACATGGACCGCTACCCGCTGGTCTCGGCCCTCTCACGGCCCGCCATCGTCAAGCACCTCGTCGCCGCCGCCCGCAAGCACGGCGCCACCACCGTCGCCCACGGCTGCACCGGCAAGGGCAACGACCAGGTCCGCTTCGAGGCCGGCATCGCCGCCCTCGGCCCCGACCTCACGTGCATAGCCCCGGTCCGCGACTACGCGATGACCCGCGACAAGGCCATCGCCTTCGCCGAGAAGGCGAACCTCCCGATCGCGACCACCAAGAAGTCCCCGTACTCCATCGACCAGAACGTCTTCGGGCGCGCCGTCGAGACGGGGTTCCTGGAGGACATCTGGAACGCGCCGATCGAGGACATCTACGAGTACACCGCGGACCCCGCCCTGCCGCGCGAGGCCGACGAGGTCGTCATCTCCTTCAAGGAGGGCGTCCCGGTCGCCATCGACGGCAAGCCCGTCACCGTGCTCCAGGCCATCCAGCAGCTCAACGAGCGCGCCGGAGCCCAGGGCATCGGCCGGATCGACATCGTCGAGGACCGCCTCGTCGGCATCAAGTCCCGCGAGGTGTACGAGGCCCCGGGCGCGATCGCGCTGATCACCGCCCACCAGGAGCTGGAGAACGTCACCGTCGAGCGCGAGCTCGCCCGCTACAAGCGGCAGGTCGAGCAGCGCTGGGGCGAGCTGGTCTACGACGGACTGTGGTTCTCCCCGCTCAAGCGCGCCCTGGACGGCTTCGTCAACGAGGCCAACCAGCACGTCAGCGGTGACGTCCGGATGACCCTGCACGGCGGCCGCGCCGTCGTGACCGGCCGCAAGTCCGAGGAGTCGCTGTACGACTTCAACCTCGCGACCTACGACTCGGGCGACACCTTCGACCAGTCGAAGGCCCAGGGCTTCATCGAGATCTTCGGCCTCTCCTCGAAGATCGCGGCCCGCCGCGACCTCGCCTGATCCCTACCCTTGCAGTACGGAACCCCTGCAGTACGAAACCCTTTCAGTACGAACCGCCTCCCCGTTACCTCCGCGGCGGGGAGGCGGTTGCACATCCGAAGCCATGCACGTTCTTGAGGAGCAGCAGCTGTGAGCAGCAACAACGGTGGTGACGTCCGGCTCTGGGGCGCCCGGTTCGCCGACGGTCCCGCCGAGGCCCTCGCGAAGCTGTCCGCGTCGGTCCACTTCGACTGGCGCCTGGCCCCGTACGACATCGCGGGCTCCAAGGCCCACGCACGCGTGCTCGCCAAGGCGGGCCTGCTCACGGCCGACGAGCTCGGCCGCATGATCGCCGGCCTGGACCAGCTCGCGGCCGACGTGGAGGACGGCTCCTTCACCGGCACCATCGCCGACGAGGACGTCCACACCGCGCTGGAGCGGGGCCTGCTGGAGCGGCTCGGCGCCGACCTCGGCGGCAAGCTGCGCGCCGGCCGGTCGCGCAACGACCAGATCGCCACCCTCTTCCGCATGTACCTGCGCGACCACGCCCGGATCATCGGCGGCCTCGTCGCCGACCTCCAGGACGCGCTGGTCGGCCTCGCCGAGGCGCACGCCGAGGTGGCCATGCCCGGACGGACCCACCTGCAGCACGCGCAGCCGGTGCTCTTCGCCCATCACGTACTGGCCCACGTGCAGGCCCTGTCCCGGGATGCGGAGCGGCTGCGCCAGTGGGACACCCGGACCGCGGTGTCCCCGTACGGCTCGGGCGCGCTGGCGGGCTCCTCGCTCGGCCTGGACCCGGAGGCGGTCGCCGCCGAGCTGGGCTTCGAGCGCGGCTCGGTGGGCAACTCCATCGACGGCACCGCCTCGCGCGACTTCGTCGCCGAGTTCGCCTTCGTCACCGCGATGATCGGGATCAACCTGTCCCGGATCGCGGAGGAGATCATCATCTGGAACACGAAGGAGTTCTCCTTCGTGACCCTGCACGACGCCTTCTCCACCGGGTCGTCGATCATGCCGCAGAAGAAGAACCCGGACATCGCGGAGCTGGCGCGCGGCAAGTCGGGCCGCCTCATCGGCAACCTGACGGGCCTGCTCGCCACCCTCAAGGCCCTTCCCCTGGCCTACAACCGGGACCTCCAGGAGGACAAGGAGCCCGTCTTCGACTCCTGCGACACCCTCGAGGTCCTGCTGCCGGCCTTCACCGGGATGATGGCCACCCTCACGGTCAACCGGGAGCGGATGGAGGAGTTGGCCCCGGCCGGCTTCTCGCTCGCCACCGACATCGCGGAGTGGCTGGTCAAGCAGGGCGTGCCGTTCCGGGTGGCGCACGAGGTGGCCGGTGCGTGCGTCAAGGAGTGCGAGGGGCTCGGCATCGAGCTCGACGGGCTGACGGACGAGCAGTTCGCGAAGATCTCGGAGCACCTGACGCCGGAGGTCCGTACGGTCCTCAACGTCAAGGGCGCGCTGGCCTCCCGCGACGGCCGCGGCGGCACCGCCCCGTCGGCGGTGGCGATCCAGCTCACGGAGCTCAAGGCCGACCTGGTCATCCAGCACGCCTGGGCGGCGCACAAGAACTGACGCTCGTCCCCGGAGGGGCGGTCGGGGCCCCTCGGGTCCCGGCCGCCCCTCCGGCGCGTCCGGGACCTTCCGCGGCTACACCGCCCACTCCGCCAGCACGTCGAAGTCGGTCCGGACCAGCCCGATCCGCTCGTCGATCCGCAGCAGCAGGGCGTGCGCGGGATGGAGCTGCTCCACGTACGCGCGGTCCATGTCGGTGATGTCGTCGTCGATCCAGGCGAAGGGCCGCTCGCCCGCGTACTCCAGGATGTACTGGGTCTTCCAGAACGTCCCGCGCGGTGCGCGCCCGTGCATCTGCGGCCAGTCGATCCAGGGGAGCTCCGGCAGGCCCAGGTGCGGGCCTATCCACTCGTTCGCCTCGCCCTTCCAGGTCGTCGCCCAGACCAGCTCGTACGCGCCCGCGAGCGCGAGCAGCTCCGCGCCGTGGTCCGGATTCAGCCAGACCCGCAGCGGCTTCGCGCTCTCGGCCGCGGTCCAGCCCGTCGGGCGCATCCGGTGGGTGCGGTAGCCCTCGGGGCGCCGCTGGGGCTTGGCGGCGTAGGGGTTCAGGGGGCCGTCCACGTCGATCAGCAGCAGGGGCTTCGGGTTCATTCCGGCAGGATTCCTCTCGGCGCCCGGAAGGGCAGCTCAATTAAATGAGACGTCAACGTCTCATTCGGGTTATGCTTGTCTCATGGCCATGGATCGTGATCAGGTGCTCCGCACCGCCGCAGCCCTGCTCTCCCGCAAATCGACCGCCACGATGGACGAGGTCGCGAAGGCCGCCGGCATCGGCCGCGCGACCCTCCACCGGCACTTCGCCGGGCGCGACGCCCTCGTACGGGCGCTCGAAGAGCTCGGCATCCGGGAGTTCGAGGTGGCCTTCGACAACGCCCGCCTCGACGAGGGCACGGCGATCGACGCGCTCCGCCGGCTCATCGCCGAGGCGGAGCCCAACGCCGAGCTGCTGGCCTTCCTCGTCACCGAGAACCAGCTCTTCGAGGGCGACCAGGTCAACGAGGGCTGGGCCCGCCTCGACGCCCGCGTCGGCGACCTCTTCCGGCGCGGCCAGCACGAGGGCGACATCCGGATCGACCTGAGCCCCGCCTGGCTCACCGAGGCCCTTTACAGCCTCATCGGCGCCTGTGCCTGGGCCGTCATGGACGGCCGGGTCGCGGGCAAGGACTTCCAGTTCATGATCACCGAGTTGCTGCTCGGTGGCGCACGACGGAGTGTGGAGAAATGAGCCGTACCGAACAGTTGACCCGGACGAAGGGGGCGGAGGGCCGGCACCCGGGGCGCTGGCTCGCGCTCTCCGTGCTCGTGCTGGCCGTCCTGCTGGTCGCCGTCGACGCCACCGTACTCGGGCTCGCCACGCCCGCCCTCAGTGAGGACCTGAAGCCCACCGGCACCCAGCTCCTGTGGATCGGCGACATCTACTCCTTCGTCATCGCCGGCCTGCTCGTCTCCATGGGCTCCCTCGGTGACCGGATAGGCCGCAAGAAGCTCCTCCTCGTCGGCGCGACCGCCTTCGGAGCCGTCTCGGTCCTCAACGCCTACGCCACCAGCCCCGAGATGATGATCGTCGCCCGGGCCCTGCTCGGCGTGGCCGGCGCGACCCTGATGCCCTCCACCCTCGCGCTGATCCGCAACATCTTCCACGACCCCAAGGAGCGCAGCCTCGCCATCGGCATCTGGGGCGCCACCGCCTCGGCCGGCGCGGCCGTCGGCCCGGTGGTCGGCGGAGCCCTGCTCCAGCACTTCTGGTGGGGCTCGGTCTTCCTCATCAACCTCCCCGTGATGATCGTCCTGGTCCTCGTCGGCATCAAGCTGCTCCCCGAGTCCAAGAACCCCGTCGCCGGCCCCTGGGACCTCTTCAGCGTCGGCCTCTCCCTCGTCGGCATCATCGGAGTCGTATACGCCGTCAAGCAGGTCGCCACCCACGGCATGGGCTGGGAGGTGTGGGCCGCCGCCGTCATCGGAGCGGGCGCGCTCTACGCCTTCGTACGCCGCCAGTTCACCCTTGAGGCCCCGCTCCTCGACATGCGGCTGTTCAAGCACCGCGGGTTCTCCGGCGCGGTCCTCGCCGACCTGCTCACCGTCTTCGGCCTGTCCGGACTGGTCTTCTTCCTCTCCCAGTTCCTCCAGCTCGTCCAGGGCCGCCAGCCGCTGGAAGCGGGCCTCGCCGAACTGCCCGCCGCCATCGGCGCCGTGGTCACCGGCCTGGTCGCGGGCAAGTACGCCCGCAAGTACGGGGTACGGGGCATCGTGGCCGGAGGCCTCGCCGCCATCGGCATCGCGCTGGCCGCGCTCACCGTGATCCACAAGGAGACCGGCTACCCGCTGCTCGGCGCGGCCCTGCTCATCGTCGGCCTCGGCGCCGGCTTCTCCTTCACGGTCACCGCCGACGTGATCCTCTCCAGCGTCCCCAAGGAGCAGGCCGGTTCCGCCTCGGCCGTCTCCGAGACCGCCTACGAACTGGGCGCCGCCCTCGGCATCGCCCTGCTCGGCTCGGTCGTCACCGGCGTCTACCGGGACTTCACCGCCCCGGCCTCCGTCCCCGGACCCGTCGCCGACGCCGCCCACGAATCGCTCGGCGGCGCCGTCGAAGCGGCCAAGACACTGGACCCGCAGACCGCCCAGCAGATGGTCGGCGCCGCCCAGGAGGCCTTCGTGGACGGGCTGCGGCTGGCCTCGGGGGTGGGCGCGGCCGTCCTGCTGGCCACCGCCGTGGCCGCCTGGTTCCTGCTCAAGGGGCAGGAGCTCCAGGAGGGCATCGAGCACTGATGAACCACTGACGCCACGCCAGAGGGTGGTGTCCCGCGCGGAGTTGACAGTCCGTCGATGCGCGGGACACCATCCCGGCGATGGAGATCAACGACCTGACCCCGGCGGAGCGACGCGTATGGGACGCCTTCCCCCGCGGGGAGCGCGTCGACTTTCTCGAGGAACCCGCGGAAACCGGCTCCGGCGGCGCCGACTGGGGGCCGGAACGGACCGTGCGCGCCGAGGTCCTCACCGCGCTCCTGCTGGGTGGCCCCACCGCCGAAGGCCAGGTCGCCGGACTCAACGTCCGGGGTGCGCGGATCACCGGCAAGCTGAACCTCAAGTACGCCGTCGTGGAGCACCCGATCCGGCTGCGGGCCTGCTGGTTCGAACGCAAGCCCCTGCTCTACGGAGCCAAGTTGCGGGTCTTCGTGGCCAACGACTCCACCCTTCCCGGCCTCACCGCGGACACCGTCAGCGTCGAAGTCGCGCTCAAGCTGTCCTGCTGCCGCATCACCGGGCCGGTTCGCCTCGCGGGTGCACGGATAACCGGCGGGCTCTTCCTCCGGAAGGCGGTCATCGGCATCGCGGGCCCGGCCGAGGAGGGCCAGGAGCCGGCGCTCCGGTTCAACCACGCCGACATCGGCACCGACGTCATCGCCATGGAACTCACCGTCCACGGCCAGACCCGCATCAACGGCGCGACCGTCGGCGGCCAGATCAACTTCGACGACGCCCGGCTCCTCGCCCCCGGCGCGACCGCCCTGCACGCCGAGATCCTCACCGTCGGCACCGACCTGCGCGCCATGCGGCTGGAGGCCCGCGGCCGGGTCAACCTCACCGGCTCCCGGATACCGGGCCAGCTCAACCTCGCCTACGCCCGCCTCATCAACCCCGGCGGGGTCGCCCTGCGCGCCTCCAGCTGCGTCGCCGGCGAGGTGTGGCTGCGCAACTGCCCGACCATCCAGGGCGGCGTGAACCTGCGCCGCTCCCAGTTCGACCTGCTCCACATCACGCCCGAGACCTGGCCGCCGCAGGTCCGCATAGCGGGACTCACCTACCGCGCCCTCAGCCCGCACGTTCCCGCCGAGCAGAGGCTGCCCGTGCTGGAGCGCGAGGAGTCGGGCTACCTTCCGCACGCCTACGAACAGCTCGCCACGGCCTTCCGGGCGGCGGGCGACGAGGCGGGGGCGCGGACCGTCCTGCTTGCCAAACTGCGGCGGCACCGCCACACCCTGCCCCGGGCCGCCAGGGTCTGGGGCCTGCTCCAGGACGCCACCGTGGGGTACGGGTTCCGGCCGCTGCGCGCCGCGGGCTGGCTGCTGGCGCTGCTGATCACGGGGACCGTCGCGTACGGACTCCACCCGCCCCGGGAGCTGAAGCAGGGGGAGGCGCCGGAGTTCAACCCGGTCTTCTACACGCTCGACCTGATGCTGCCGATCATCGGCTTCGGGCAGGAGGGGCCGTTCGCGCCGGACGGCTGGCTCCAGTGGCTGTCGTACCTGCTGATCGTGACCGGCTGGATCCTCGCCACGACGACCGCGGCGGGCGTCAGCCGGTCACTGCAACGGCAGTAGCGGGCCCTCAGGCGGCCTTGGCCTTGGTCGCGTACATGTCCACGTACTCCTGGCCGGAGAGCCGCATGACCTCGGCCATCACGGAGTCGGTGACGGCGCGCAGCACGTAGCGGTCGCGGTCCATGCCCTCGTACCGGGAGAACTCCATCGCCTCGCCGAACCGGACCGTGACCCGGCCCGGGCGCGGCATGCCGGCGCCACCGGGCTGGATCTTGTCGGTGCCGATCATCGCGAAGGGGACCACGGGCGCCCCGGTCATCAGGGTCAGGCGGGCGATGCCGGTGCGGCCCCGGTAGAGACGGCCGTCGGGGGAGCGGGTGCCCTCGGGGTAGATGCCGAAGACCTTGCCCTCTTCGAGGATCCGGCGGCCGGTCATCAGGGCGGCGACGCCGCCGTTGGCCCCGTCGCGGTCCACCGGGATCATGCCCGAACCGCTGAAGAACCAGGCCATGGCCCGGCCCTTGATGCCCTTGCCGGTGACGTACTCGTCCTTGCCGATGAAGTGGACCGTGCGGTCGCACACCAGCGGCAGGATCATCGAGTCGATGAAGGTGAGGTGGTTGCCCGCGAGGATCACCGGCCCGGTGCCCGGAATGTTCTCGATGCCCTCGACGCGAGTGCGGAACATCAGGCGCATGACGGGTCCGACAGTGGCTTTGATCAGGCGCGTACGGAACAACGTGGGCCCTCCGGCATCGAAAAGCTAGGGTTCTCGCACCCACCACACGGCGGTAGTGCAGGTGAGGACGATACTCGCGGGTCCGCTCTGATCGCACATCGGGTTCACGACGTGGATACGCAGTGTTGACGTGCGTTTCCGCCGTGTTCCGCCCGCACACCCCCGCGCGCCACCGGCGCTTGCCTACCATCGGCACGCGGATTCGGGTCGCAGGCCCCGGAGATCCCGGGACGCCCGCCCCTTGTCCGGTGGGGAGTGGCACTCATGACACAGGGTGGGGCAGCGCGGCGCACGGTACTGGGCGCGGCCGTCGTCGCGGCGGGCGGAGCCTTCGGCACACTCGCGGCGGGCGGCACGGCGGCCGCGGCGGCGGAGAACGGCCGCGGGGGAGGCGCGGGAGGCGGTTTCCGGGACCTGCCGGTGCCGACGGTCATCGGACACCGGGGAGCCAGCGGCTACCGGCCCGAGCACACGCTCGCGTCCTACCAGCTCGCGCTCGACCTCGGCGCCGACGTCGTCGAACAGGACCTCGTGCCCACCCGGGACGGCCACCTGGTGTGCCGCCACGAGAACGAGATCGGCGGCACGACGGACGTCGCCGACCACCTGGAGTTCGCCTCCCGGAAGACGACCAGGACGGTCGACGGGGTCCCGGTCACGGGCTGGTTCACCGAGGACTTCACCCTCGCCGAGCTGAAGACCCTGCGCGCGAAGGAGCGCATCCCCGCCCTCCGGCAGCGCAACACGCTCTACGACGGCCGCTGGGAGATCCCCACCTTCGAAGAGGTGCTCCGCTGGGCCGACCGCGAGGGCCGGCGGCGCGGGAAGCGCGTGTGGCTGCACGTGGAGACCAAGCACCCCAGCTACTTCCGCGGCCTGGGCCTCGGCCTGGAAGAGCCCCTCGCGAAGCTGCTGCGCCGCTACGGGCGCGACGGCCGGGGCGCCCCGGTCTTCCTGCAGTCCTTCGAACCCTCCAGCATCCAGCGGCTCTCCCGGCTGGTCTCCAGCCCGCGCGTGGTGCTGCTCTCCGCGGCGGGCACCCGACCGTGGGACTTCGAACTGGCCAAGGACCCCCGGACGGTCGCCGATCTGGTCAAGCCCGAGGGGCTGCAGTGGATCGCCGGCTTCGCCCAGGGCATCGGGCCGACCATGGACCTGATCCTGCCGCGCGATGCCGCGGGCAAGCTCGGCGCCCCGACCACCCTGGTCGCGGACGCCCACGCGCGGGGGCTGATCCTGCACCCCTACACCGCGCGCAACGAGAACAACTTCCTGCCGGCCGACTTCCGCAAGGGCACCGACCCGACGGCCTACGGGGACGCCTTCGGCGCCTTCAAGGCCTACTTCGAGCAGGGCATCGACGGCATCTTCACCGACCACCCCGACACCGGGCTGCTCGCGGCGGAGGCCTTCCGCCCCGGCCGCGGCGTCAACGGCTGACCGGAGCTTCTCGTACGAGTGGGCCGTGCCCGGCGGGGAAACCGCCCGGCACGGCCTTCGCGTCCCGCCCGGCATGGACCTGCTGAAGGCTGATCTCCCCGACCTCCCCGACCTCCCCGACCTACTCGAAACGCTCCGCCCGCTGCTCGCGGCCGAAGCCGCCGCCGAGACCGCCGGCACCGGGGTGGACGCCGACGATGTGGAACAAGCCGTCTGGGTCAGGCTGCTGGAGCACCGGCGCATCCCCGCGGAGCCCGCCGACTGGCTGCGGCGGGCGGTGCGCGGGGAGGGCCGGCGGGCGCGGCGGCGGGCCCGGCGCGAAGTCCCGTACGGCCACCGCCACCACGCGGCGGGCGACGGGCCCGGCACGGGAACCCGTACCAGCACGGGTGCGGAACCGGAAGACGCCCTCCTGCACGGCGAGGAGAACCGGGCCCTCCGATCGGCGGTCGCCCGATTGCCCGGAAGGTGTCCGGAGCTCATGAGGGCACTTCTTTCGCCCAGGGACCTCACTTACCGTGAAATCGCAGGAGAGTTGGGTATCTCACAAGGAAGTTTGGGGCCCGTCCGTTCCCGTTGCCTGGGATGTCTGCGCAGAATGCTGGCCGTAGAGGTTGCGGCTCCCGCCCTGCGGGGAATGGAGCGGTAGACCAACAGGCCACCAGGTGAGCGGGAGGCATGCGCACATGGGCATGAGCGTGACCATTTCGGCGGCAACTGCCGAGGATGCCGAGCAGATCATCAAGCTGCAGTATCTGGCGTTCCAGAGCGAGGCCGAGCTGTACGGCAACTACCGCATCCAGCCGCTCACCCAGTCCCTGGACTCCCTCAAGGCAGAGCTGGCCTCGGACACCGTTCTGGTGGCCCGGCTCGGCGAGGAGATCGTCGGAGCCGTGCGCGGCACCGTCGACGAGGAGGGCACCGGCAAGATCGCAAAGCTCTGCGTGCACCCCCGGCTCCAGGGCCACGGCCTCGGCGCCCGGCTGCTGAGCGCGGTCGAGACGGCCCTGTCGGGGAACGACGCGACCACCCGCTTCCGGCTGTTCACCGGCCACAAGAGCGAGTCGAACCTGCGGCTCTACCGCAAGGCCGGCTACACCCAGGTCGGCGGGCGCACGGCGTCCGACGGCGTCCGCCTGGTGATCCTGGAGAAGGAGGCCAAGGAGGCCACCGACTTCGCGGTCAGCGCCTAGCGCCCAGCGCCTAGCGCTTCGCGCGGAGCCAGAGCATCCCGGTGATCGGAAGGATCACCGGGATGAACAGGTACCCCATCCCGAAGTCCGACCACACGGTCGCGTCGGGGAAGGCCTCGGGCCGCACCAGCGTCCAGGTGCCCACGACGAGTACGCCGGCCAGCTCGGCGGCGCAGCAGATCCGCGCCGCCTTGCGGGCCGTCTCCCCGCCGCGCACCAGCGAGTACGTGATGAAGGCGTAGACGAAGGCGGCCAGGGCCGACAGCGAGTACGCGAGCGGCGCCCGGTCGAACTCGGTGGAGATCTGGTAGATCGAGCGCGAGACCGCGCCGACGGTGATCACTCCGTAGAACCAGACCAGCAGCACCCCGGGCCCGGTCACCAGCTGCTTGCGCCCGGCCTGCGGGGTGGCGGCGGTGGCGTCCGCGCCCGTGGCGTCCGTGTCGGTATCAGGCACCGGTGTTTCCCCAGATGTCGTAGAGCCGTACTTCGAGCACGGCGAGGACGAACGCTCCCGCGGCCACCGTCACCGAGCCCCATTTGGTCCGCTCGCTCAGCGAGAGGAATCCCGCCGCCGGGATGGTCGCGAAGGCGCCCACCAGGTAGGCCACGAACAGCACCGTGCCCTGCCCGGGCTCCTCGCCCCGGCCCAGCTGGACCAGGCCGACCACCAGCTGGGCCAGGACCAGCACGGTCACCACGGCCATGCCGATGAAGTGCCAGTCCTTGGTCGGCTGGTCCCGCCAGGCGGCGAAACCGCACCAGGCGGCGAGGGCGAGTGCGGCCGCGCCGATGGCGACCGTCAGGGCGTCGAGCATGCAGCGAGGGTATTACGGGCCGAAAGACCCGATGCGCGCACCCCTGCCCGGGAGCTTTGCTTGAAGCATGAAGCTGCAAGGGAAGCACGGCCCGCATTTCGACGCGCTGCTGTTCGACAACGACGGCACGCTCATCTCCTCGATGGAGTCGGTGCACCGCTGCTGGACCCGCTGGGCCCGGGAGTACGGGATCACCGAGGAGGCCTTCGCCGCGGTGGAACTCCACGGCCGCCCGGCCGCGGAGATCATCGCCGACCTCCTGCCCGAGGACGTACGGGCCGGGGCGCTCGCCCGGATCGAGGCCCTGGAGGTCGAGGACGTGGCGGGCGGGGTGGTCCTGCTCCCCGGTACCAAGGAGCTGCTCTCGGCCCTTCCCGCCGGCCACTGGGCTGTGGTCACCTCCGCGACCCGGCCGCTGGCCGAGGCCCGGCTGCGGGAGGTCGGCGTCGACTTCCCGGAGATGGTGGCCGCCGACGACATCACCCGCGGCAAGCCCGACCCGGAGCCCTTCCTGCTGGCGGCCGCCCGCCTCGGCGTGGACCCGGCCCGCTGCGCGGTCTTCGAGGACGCCCCCGCCGGCCTGTCCGCGGGCCGCGCCGCCGGGATGACCACCGTGGCCTTGACCACAACGCACCCGGCCGCGGAGCTCGACGCGGACGTGGTCGTACGGGACCTCTCGGCCGTGTCCGTGCTGGTCGGAGCCGATGGCGTGGAGATCGAGACGGACGATCGGCCCTGACCGCTGGTGTCCGGTATGCGGCCGAAATCCGTCCGCTATTCGGACATCTTTGATCGGTGACGGGGAACGTCTGGTTTACTGGGCCCATGACCACGACGAGCAGCCGCACCCTTGCGACCGAGGCGACGATGACGCCCGGTGCTCGTTGTATGTGTCGAATGCGCGCCTTCTGAGGGCCCCTTCCCCAGGTCTCACGCCCCGAAGCGAGACCGGCCGAGCCGCTCCCGGCACCCCCGTGTGAACCCGGACCGCTCCTGCCCCGCGCACGCGCCGAAGCCATCGTTTTCTGATGGTTCGACCCGTATCGCGTCCCCAGATGTTTGCCCCGTGCCCGGCACCCGCTGCGCCGCGCACTCGACAGCGACGGAAATCCTGTGATCACCACATCGGGCCTCACGAAGGTCTACCAGTCCCGTGGCCGAGAGGTCACCGCCCTGGACGGCGTCGACCTGCACGTCCGCCAGGGCGAGGTCTACGGAGTCATCGGCCAGAGCGGCGCCGGAAAGTCCTCCCTGATCCGCTGCGTGAACCTGCTCGAGCGCCCCACCTCCGGCACCGTGTCCGTCGACGGCGTCGACCTCACCGCCCTCGCCGGCCGGGGCCGCCGCGCCGGCAAGGAGCTCCGCGAGGCCCGCAGCCGCATCGGCATGGTCTTCCAGCACTTCAACCTGCTGTCCTCGCGCACCGTTCAGGGCAACGTCGAACTGCCCCTGGAGATCCTCGGGGTCTCCGGCCGCGAGCGCTCCCGCAAGGCCGCCGAGCTGCTCGACCTCGTCGGTCTCGCCGACAAGGCCAAGTCCTACCCCGGTCAGCTCTCCGGCGGCCAGAAGCAGCGCGTCGGCATCGCCCGCGCCCTGGCCGGCGACCCCAAGGTGCTGCTCTCCGACGAGGCCACCAGCGCCCTGGACCCCGAGACCACCCGCCAGATCCTCCAGCTGCTGCGCGACCTCAACCGCCAGCTGGGCCTGACCGTGCTGCTCATCACGCACGAGATGGACGTGGTCAAGTCCGTCTGCGACTCGGCCGCCCTCATGCGCAGCGGCCGGATCGTCGAGGCCGGTACCGTCACCGAGCTGCTGGCCACTCCGGGATCCGAGCTCGCCCACGAACTGTTCCCGCTGACCGGGTCCGCGACCACCGCGGAGCACACGGTCATCGACGTCACCTTCCACGGCGAGACCGCGACCCAGCCGGTCATCTCCCAGCTGGCCCGCACCTACAACATCGACATATCGATTCTCGGCGCCGCGATGGACACCGTCGCCGGCCGGCAGATCGGCCGCATGCGCATCGAACTGCCCGGCCGCTACGAGGACAACGTCGTGCCCGTCGGCTTCCTGCGCGAGCAGGGCCTGCAGGTGGACGTGGTGGAAGCGGACGTCGAGGCCGACGTCGACGTGGACGGCGAACTGGCCGAGCTGGTCAAGGATGGTGCGAAGTGACCTGGTCCGAAATGCAGCCGCTGCTCACGCAGGGCACCTTCGACACCCTCTACATGGTGCTGTGGTCCGCCCTGGTGACGATCGTGGGCGGCCTGCCCATCGGCATCCTGCTGGTCCTGACCGACAAGGGCGGCCTGCTCCAGAACCGAGCGGTCAACAAGGTCCTCGGCGTGATCGTGAACATCGGCCGCTCGCTGCCGTTCATCATCCTGCTGATCTTCCTGATTCCGGTCACCACGGCGATCGTCGGCACCTTCATCGGCCCCACCGCCATGATCGTCCCGCTCGCCATCGGCGCCATCCCCTTCTTCGCCCGGCTCGTCGAGACCGCCGTCCGCGAGGTGGACCACGGCCTGATCGAAGCCGTCGAGTCCATGGGCGGCGGCATCCCGACCCTCGTCGGCAAGGTGCTCCTCCCGCAGGCGCTGCCCTCGCTGATCGCGGCCGTCACCACCACCGTGATCACCCTGATCGGCTACTCGGCCATGGCCGGCGCCGTCGGCGGCGAAGGCCTCGGATCCAAGGCCATCACGTACGGCTTCCAGCGGTTCGAGACCGGCTTCATGATCGCCACCGTCGTGGTGCTGATCGTGCTCGTCACGGTGATCCAGCTGCTCGGCGACGGCGTGGTACGCCTCCTCGCGCGCCGCGGTCGGACAGCCTGAACCGGCCCGAGCCGGACATTCATCAACTTTTCCCAAGAAAGCCCGCACTTGTCGTGCTTGGGCCGTCATCCACACAGCAAGACGCAAGAAAGGCACTCTTCGTGCGCAAGAACATCAAGCTCACCGCCCTCGCCGCCACCGTCTCGGCGCTCGCCCTCGGCCTCACCGCCTGCGGCAGCTCCTCCGACCCGTCCTCCACCAAGGCCGACGGCGGCAAGACCGACGAGAGCAAGCCCCTGGTCGTCGCGGCGTCCCCGACCCCGCACGCCGACATCCTGAAGTTCGTCAAGGACAACCTGGCGGCCAAGGACGGCCTCAAGCTGGAGGTGAAGGAGTTCACGGACTACGTCCTGCCGAACACCGCCACCCAGCAGGGCCAGGTCGACGCCAACTACTTCCAGCACGTGCCGTACCTCGACGACTTCAACAAGAAGAACGGCACCGACATCGTGCCCGTCGTGAACGTGCACCTGGAGCCCCTGGGCCTGTACTCCAAGAAGTTCAAGGCCCTCACCGACATCAAGGCCGGCCAGACCATCGCCGTCCCCAACGACCCCACCAACGAGGGCCGCGCGCTCCAGCTGCTCGCCGCGAACAACCTCATCACCCTCAAGGAGGGTGTCGGCACCGGCGCCAAGCTGTCCGACATCACCGACAAGAAGGGCCTGGAGTTCAAGGAGCTGGAGGCCGCCACGGTCCCGCGCGCCCTGAACGACGTGGACGCCGCCGTCATCAACGGCAACTACGCCATCGAGGCCAAGCTCGTCCCGGCCAAGGACGCGCTCGTCCTGGAGAAGGCCGAGGGCAACCCGTACGCCAACATCCTGGCCGTCAAGAAGGGCAACGAGAACGACCCGCGGATCCAGAAGCTCGCCAAGCTCCTGAACTCCGACGAGGTCAAGAAGTTCATCGACGAGAAGTACCAGGGCTCGGTCATCCCGGCCTTCGGCAAGCCGGCCGCCTAGTTCCGGCCACGGCGCCGGACCTGCCCGGACCGGCCCGCCCGCCCGGCCCCGTACGCCCCACCGGCGTACGGGGCCGGGCTCTGCCCGCTTCCGGGCAGCCCGGCCCTGCACATCACCAGGCCCATGCTGCATGCTGTGGCCTACGACCCGCGGCTGCGGCCCGTAGGAACGGTCCCGCACCACGGTCGCCTCGCATCACGGTCGCACCACGGTCCCAGGCTTGGAGCTGCGCATGACTACCACCTTCCCGGACGTCACCATCAGCACGGACCGGCTGGTGCTGCGCCCCTTCGAGGAAGAAGACGTCACCGCGCTCGCCGAGATGATGAACGACGAACACGTCACCGCCTGGACCTCCGTCCCGCACCCCTACACCTACGCCGACGCCGTCACCTGGGCCACGAAGACCGCCCACGCCGAGCGCACCGAGGGCCGCGGCATCGTCTTCGCCGTCACCGAGTTCCTCACCCAGCGGCTGGTCGGCATCGTCCACCTGCAGGACACCGACTGGCGGACCCGCGCCACCGAGGTCGGCTACGTCACCGCCCCCTGGGCCCGCGGCGAGGGCTACGCCAGCGAGTCCGTCCGCGCCGTCGCCCGCTGGCTCTTCACCGACCAGGGCTTCGAACGCCTCGAACTGCGCACCGCCGCCGACAACACGGCATCCCAGCAAGTGGCGCAGAAGACCGGTTGCATCAGTGAAGGCGTCCTGCGCAACGCCTGCATAGTGCGCACCCAGAACCCCGACGGAACCTGGGCCGACACCCGCAGCGACCTCATCGTCTGGGGCCTGGTCCCCGAGGACCTGGACGAGGACGCCGACGGCTACTCCAGCTCCCACGACGACTACGGGAACGAGTACGGCGACGACTACGGGACCGACTACCGGACCGACTACGGAGACGGATACCAGGACGGCTACTCCGTGGGCCACGCGGACCCCCGAGCCGAAGCCCGCGACGCCTACCCGGCCCGCCCCGCCCACACCGACGACGCGAACGGCTACGCCCTCTTCTCCGACCGGAACTAACAGGCCGACCGGGTAGTCTCACGAAGCCCGACCCCCTCGACGAAGCTTCGCCCTGCTCCGGCCGCATCCGGGCAGGGCCCCTCCCACACCAGGAGACTGACGACGATGGCCGACCGGGTCACGGTGATCGGCTGGGACGGCTCCCCCCTGACCGCGGCAGCCCGGTCCGCGCTCTCCGCCGCCACTCTGGTGGCCGGCGCCGCCCACCACCTCGCACTCCCCGAAGTCCCGCCCACCGCCGAACGCGTGCGCCTGGGCAGCCTGCCCCTCGCCGCCCGCCGGATCGCCGGCCACCGCGGCACCGCCGTCGTCCTCGCCGACGGGGACCCCGGCTTCTTCGGCGTCGTACGGACCCTGCGCGCCCCGGAACACGGCCTGGAGGTGGAGGTCGTACCGGCCGTCTCCGCCGTCGCCGCCGCCTTCGCCCGCGCCGGGATGCCCTGGGACGACGCCCAGGTCGTCGTCGCCCACCGCCGCACCCTGCGCCGCGCCGTGAACGTCTGCCGCGCCCACTCCAAGGTCGCCGTCATCACCTCGCCCGGCGCCGGCCCCGCCGAACTCGCCCTGCTGCTCGAAGGCGTCCACCGCACCTTCGTCATCTGCGAGGAACTCGGCACCGACAAGGAACAGGTCACGGTCCTCACCTCCGACAAGGCCGCCGACCACAGCTGGCGCGACCCCAACGTGGTCATCGTCATCGGCGGTACGGGACCGGCCGCGGCCGCCGCCGAACCGGCCTGGCTGCTGGGCCGCAGCGCGGCCCCGGCCGCCGGCCGGGGCTGGGCCCGCCCGCAGATCGACGTGGGCGAAGGCGAGGCCACGCAGCTGCGCGCTGCCCAACTCGCCCGGCTCGGCCCGCGCACCGGGGATCTCGTCTGGGACATCGGCTCCGGCTCCGGAGCCCTCGCCGTGGACGCCGCCGCCCTCGGCGCCGCCGTCATCGCCGTCGACGCCGACCGGCACGCTTGCGAACGCACAACCGCAGCCGCCCGCGCCCGGGGCGTGCAGCTCCAGGTCGTCAACGGCCGCGCCCCGCACGTACTGGAAACCCTTCCCGAACCGGACGTCGTCCGCGTCGGCGGCGGCGGAGCCCAGGTGGTCGCCGCCGTCGCCGACCGGCGTCCCGAACGGATCGTCAGCCACGCCTCCACGCGCGACGAGGCGGAGGCCATCGGCCGGGTGCTGGCCGAGGGCGGGTACGCCGTCGAGTGCGCGCTGCTCCAGTCCGTCGGCCTGGACACCCGGACCTGGACCGAACAACAGCGCTCCGTGGTGTTCCTGCTGGCCGCCGAACGCCCCGTTCACCGCCCGGACCGTCCCTAGCCGCGAGCCCGGGGTAGGCTGGCCGATCGCCGCACCGCCCGGACGATTCGGGCATGCGGTACCGGCTGGACGCGCGACGTGGCGCAGTCCACAGAGGACCGTGGCGGTTATGGCCGCCGCGGTGGCGAACGGGCAGGACAATACTTACTGGTTGTCGTGCGGGCGTGCGTGAGGCCTCGTGGGCGACCGGGCAGTCGAAGAGGCAACACCGATGGGCGAGGGGTACGCATGACTGACACCGGCCAGGTTCCGGGCGAGGGTCTCCCGGACAGCACGGGCATGGTGGATCAGCCGGGCGTCCCCGCCCCTGCTCCCCTGTCTTCCCCGGCGACCGGGAGCTACGCCTTCCAGGACCTCGTGGACAACCCGGCCGAACCGGAGGACGAGGAACTGCTGCTGATGCCGAGCAGCCAGGGCGCGTGGAGCGACCCCCAGGTCGTCCCGCCGGTGCCCGCGTTCCCCGAGTTCCCCGAGCCCTCCGCGTACACGGACGCCCCCTACGCCGACTTCGGCGGGGCCCCCGAGTACCAGCAGCCCCACCCGGTCCAGCTTCCGGTCCCCGAGGCCCCGCTCGGCTTCGAGCCCGCCGGCTACCCGCAGCAGTCCTTCGACGGGCAGCCGTTCACGGAGCAGCCGTCCTTCGCCGACGCCTCCTACGCCGACGCCTCCTACGGCGCCGGTGCGCACGAGGCCGGCGGCCGGGATTCCGGCGCCCTTGACCTCGGCGGCCTCGTGGCCCCGCAGCCGCTGTCCGCTCCCCAGGCCCAGCCCCAGGCCCCGGTGGCGCCCGTCGCGGCGGCCCCGGTGCGGCGGCCGCTGCACATGGGCCCGGCCGTCCCCGAGGCCACCGGCGGAGTCGTACGGTCCCTCGCGGACCGCGGTCCGGCCGCGGCGCCGGCGCCCGCCGCCGCCCCCGTGCAGGCCCAGGCTCCGCTGACGCCGGCCGGGCCCGTGCCCGTTCCCGTCCCGGTCGCCTCCGTCCCCTCCGCCCCCGAGCCCGTGAACCCGGACCTGAGCACCCCGGCCACGCCCGTCCCGGTGCGCCAGTCCGGGCCGCCGACCACGGGGCCCGAGTACCTGGACTTCACGCAGGCCGAGGCCGGGCAGGTGCCGGGTGCGGCGCAGCAGCCGGTCGAGATCCCGGTCGAGATCCCGGTCCAGGCCGGGACGCCGTGGATCGTGGAGCCGGCTGCGGAAGCCGCGGCGGAGCCCGCCGGAGAGCCCGTGGCCGAGCCCGTCGCGGAGCCTGTCGCCGAGCCCGCCGCGGCCCCTGTCGCCTTCGCCGGGCCCGAAGCGGTGCTCGTGCCCGAGCCGGAGTCCGCGGCCGCGGCCGTGCCGCCGGCGGCGCCGGAGCCGGAGCCGGTCGCCGTGGCTCCTGCGGCCGAGCCGGTGCTCGTGGAGCCGGAGCCGGAGCCCGTCGCCGAACCCGTCGTCTTCGCCGAGCCCCAGCCCCAATCCGAGCTCCCCGTCGTACCGGTCCCCGAGGCCGTCGTCGCTGCCGTGGAGCCGGAGCCGCAGCCGGAGCCGCAGCCGGCAGAAACGGTGGTTCAGGCCGAGGAGCCGGAGCCGCTGCCGCTGCCCGAGGCCGTCCCCGTCGTGGTCCCCGGGATCGAGCCCGTCGCCCCGGCGCAGGCCGACGTACCGCTGGAGGCCGGTCAGGCCCCCGAGGCCGAAGCCGAGCCGGAAGCCGAGCCCGAAGCCGGGCTGGAACCGGAAGCCGACGCCGAGGCCCCCGCCACCGAGGCGGCCCCCGGATACGCCGACGCCGAGCGCGAGGCCGTCCTGCGCGTCATGCGCGAGCGCCGTGACATCCGCAAGGGCTTCCGCCGCGACCCGATCCCGCACGAGGTGCTGCTGCGCGTCCTGGAGGCGGCCCACACCGCGCCCAGCGTCGGCCACTCCCAGCCGTGGGACTTCGTCGTCATCAAGTCCGCCGAGACCCGCCGGACCATGCACGAGCTCGCCGAGCGCCAGCGCGAGGCCTACGCGAAGTCGCTGCCCAAGGGCCGCGCCAAGCAGTTCAAGGAACTCAAGATCGAGGCCATCCTCGACACCCCGGTGAACATCGTGGTCACCGCCGACCCCACCCGGGGCGGCCGCCACACCCTGGGCCGGCACACCCAGCCGCAGATGGCCCCGTACTCCTCGGCCCTCGCCGTGGAGAACCTCTGGCTCGCGGCACGCGCCGAGGGCCTCGGGGTCGGCTGGGTCAGCTTCTTCGACGAGCGCGAGATGGTCCGCGAGCTCGGTCTGCCGGAGCACCTGGAGGTCGTCGCCTACCTGTGCGTCGGCTACGTGGACGAGTTCCCCGAAGAGCCCGAGCTGATGCAGGCCGGCTGGTCGCAGCGGCGTCCCCTCGCCTGGGTCGTCCACGAGGAGACGTACGGGCGCCGCGCGCTGCCCGGCGAGGAGCCGCACGACCTGCTCTCCGAGACGGTCGCCAGCATCCGTCCGCTCGACGCGAAGGCGCTCGGCGAGGCGTGGGAGCGGCAGAAGCGCATGACCAAGCCCGCCGGGGCCCTGGGCATGCTCGAAATCATCTCGGCCCAGCTGTCCGGCCTCTCGCGGGTCTGCCCGCCGCCGATCCCGGAGCCGGCCGCGGTCGCGATCTTCGCGGGTGACCACGGGGTGCACGCCCAGGGAGTCACCCCCTGGCCGCAGGAGGTCACCACGCAGATGGTGGCCAACTTCCTGGGCGGCGGCGCGGTGTGCAACGCGTTCGCCAACCAGGTGGGCGCGGAGGTCTGCGTGATCGACGTCGGCGTCGCGGGTGACCTTCCGGCCACGCCGGGGCTGCTGCCGCGGAAGGTCCGCGCGGGCACGGCGGACCTGTCGGTCGGCCCCGCGATGACCCGCGAGGAGGCCGTCGCGGCGATCGAGGTGGGCATCGAGACGGCCCGCGACCTGGTCGCGGCGGGGAACAAGGCGCTCCTGACGGGCGAGATGGGCATCGCCAACACCACGGTGTCGGCGGCGCTGATCTCGGTCTTCACCGGGGTGGACCCGGGCGAGGTCACCGGGCGCGGCACGGGGATCAACGACGAGACCCACGCCCGTAAGGTCGAGGTCGTGCGGCGCGCGCTGGAGCTCCACCAGCCCGATCCGGCGGACCCGATCGGCGTCCTGGCGGCCATCGGCGGCCTGGAGCACGCGGCGATCGTGGGCCTGCTCCTGGGTGGAGCCTCGCTGCGGACCCCGGTGATCCTGGACGGGGTCAGCGCCGGCGCGGCCGCGCTGGTGGCCCGTGCGATCGCTCCGGAGTCGCTGTCCGCGTGCATCGCGGGACACCGCAGTGCGGAGCCGGGGCACGTGGCGGCACTGAACAAGCTCGGGCTGCGCCCGCTGGTCGACCTGGACCTGCGGCTCGGCGAGGGTACGGGGGCGCTGCTGGCGCTGCCGCTGGTGCAGAGTGCTGCGCGGGCGATGCACGAGGTGGCTACGTTCGACTCGGCGGGTGTCACGGAGAAGTAGGCCGGCCGGCTCGCTGCGGGGGCCGGTGCCGGGGGCGGGGTGGGGTGTCGTCCGGGACTCATGATTTATGGCGCCCTGTGCACCCTGCGTCCCGTGTGGCCTGTTTCCGCGCCAACAAATCACGTTTTACGTCCCGGACGACACCCCACCCCGCCCCCGACACCGGCCAATCCAGCCCCTCCGGCGTTTGAGGAGCGGGGGTCCGGGGGCGGAGCCCCCGAAGGGGGCCGGGGCGGAGCCCCGGTTTCGGGAAGGGGCGGGGTGGGGAATGCCCCGCAGGGCCCCCGGTCAGCCCCCGCCGGCCCGGCGGCCCCGTGGCCGCCCCGGGCGGGAGGCTCCGTACGGGCCGGGGATCATGGGGCGGGAGCCCCGTGGCCTGGGGCGGAGCCGAGGGGTGGTCCGGGCACCGCCCGGCCAGGGCAAAGGCCCCCGAGGCGACCACCGCGCAGGTGGGTCGTATCGTGGACCCCGGACGGGCCACCGCACGTCACCGCCCGATCAGCCGCTCCAGCGACGCAGCGGCCCGCCGTCACCGCCGCATCAGGAGCCGCAACCGCCATGGGACACCCGGCACACCCCGCCTACCCCGTCGGACTCCGCCTCACGGGCCGCCGCGTCGTCGTGATCGGCGGTGGCCAGGTCGCCCAGCGCCGCCTGCCCTCGCTCATCGCGGCCGGCGCCGACATCGTCCTCATCTCGCCCTCTGCGACCCCCTCCGTGGACGCCATGGCGGAGACCGGGGAGATCCGCTGGGAGCGCCGCCGCTACGAGGCCGGTGACCTGGCCGGCGCCTGGTACGCCCTGGTCGCCACCCGGGACCGTGCCGCCAACGACGCCGCCTCCGCCGAAGCGGAGCGCGAGCGGATCTGGTGCGTCCGGGCCGACGACGCCGAGGCCGCGAGTGCCTGGACCCCGGCCACCGGCCGGGTGGAGGGCGTCACCGTGGCCGTGCTGAGCGGCAACGATCCCCGCCGTTCCGCCGCCGTGCGCGACGCGGTCGTCGAGGGGCTGCGGGACGGCTCCCTGACCGCCGCCCGCCCGCACACCCCCGGCGTGTCCCTCGTCGGCGGCGGTCCGGGCGACCCGGACCTGATCACGGTCCGCGGGCGGCGCCTGCTCGCCGAGGCCGATGTGGTCATCGCCGACCGGCTGGGCCCCCGTGACCTCCTCGACGAGCTCCCGCCGCACGTCGAGGTCATCGACGCCGCGAAGATCCCGTACGGCCGGTTCATGGCCCAGGAGGCCATCAACGACGCCCTCATCACGCACGCCAAGGCCGGCAAGGCCGTGGTCCGGCTCAAGGGCGGGGACCCGTACGTCTTCGGGCGGGGGATGGAGGAGCTCCAGGCCCTCGCCGAGGCGGGCATCCCCTGCACCGTCGTGCCGGGCATCTCGAGTTCGATCTCCGTGCCCGGCGCGGCCGGCATCCCGGTCACCCACCGCGGCGTGGCCCACGAGTTCACCGTGGTCAGCGGCCACGTCGGTCCCGACGACCCGCGCTCCCTCGTGGACTGGGCCTCGCTGGCCAAGCTCACCGGCACCCTGGTCATCCTGATGGGCGTCGACAAGATCGGGCTGATCGCCGAGGCGCTGGTCCGGCACGGCCGCCCCGCCGACACCGCCGTGGCCGTCATCCAGGAGGGCACGACCGCGGCGCAGCGCCGCGTGGACGCCACCCTGGCGACGGTCGGCGAGACCGTCCGGGTCCAGGAAGTGCGGCCGCCCGCCGTCATCGTGATCGGCGACGTGGTGAAGGTGCACCGGCCCGCCGCCGAGTGACACCCCGCCATCCCGCAACCCCGCAGAGCCGTTGGCACCGCACCCAGGACAAGGCAGTATCACCCTGTGGCTGATCTCATCACCGTCGAGGACCCCGACGACCCGCGCCTGCGCGACTACACGGGCCTGACCGACGTAGAACTCCGGCGCAGGCGCGAGCCCGCGGAAGGTCTCTTCATCGCCGAGGGCGAGAAGGTGATCAGACGCGCCAAGGACGCCGGGTACGAGATGCGCTCGATGCTGCTCTCCGCGAAGTGGGTCGACGTCATGCGCGACGTCATCGACGAGCTCCCGGCCCCGGTCTACGCCGTCAGCCCGGAGCTCGCCGAGCGCGTCACCGGCTACCACGTGCACCGCGGCGCCCTCGCCTCCATGCAGCGCAAGCCGCTGCCCACGGCCGAGGAACTGCTCGCCACCACCCGGCGCGTGGTCATCATGGAAGCGGTGAACGACCACACCAACATCGGCGCCATCTTCCGCAGCGCGGCCGCCCTCGGCATGGACGCGGTGCTGCTCTCGCCCGACTGCGCGGACCCGCTGTACCGGCGCTCCGTCAAGGTCTCCATGGGCGCCGTGTTCTCCGTCCCGTACGCCCGGCTGGAGGCCTGGCCCAAGAGCCTGGACTCGGTGCGCGAGGCGGGCTTCAAGCTGCTCGCCCTCACCCCGCACCAGAAGGCTTCGCCGATCGACGTGGCGGCTCCGCAGGACCTGGAGCGGGTCGCGCTGATGCTGGGCGCGGAGGGGGACGGGCTGTCGACGCAGGCACTGGTCGCGGCCGACGAGTGGGTGCGGATCCCGATGGCGCACGGGGTGGACTCGCTGAACGTGGGTGCGGCCGCGGCCGTCGCCTTCTACGCGGTGGCCAGCGGCCGCCCGTAGGGCCCGGAAGCTCCCTAGAGCTTCTGGGCCAGCGCGATGCCCAGCGCCACGAGCAAGGTCACCACGACGAAGACGATCAGGCGCTGGCGCATCAGCCTGGGGTCCGGCCGTGACGGCCGCCGCCCCGTGCCCGTCGTACGGGGAGCCGGGCGGCCGCCCGTACGCCCCGCGGTGGAGCCGGGACCCCGGGAGCCGGTGCCCCGGGCCGCGGAGGGCCGCGAGTCCGGCCCGCCGCGCGGTCCCTGACCCTTGATCTGCGCCTTCCCCTGGCCGGCTCCGGTTCCGGTGCCCGGCCGCCCCGGGGCGGGGGTGCCGACGGTCCGGCGCTCCGTGCGCTGCTCGGCGTACCCCGCGGTGTCCTCTACGTAGCCCTCGGGCAGCCGCCCCGTCGGCCGGTCGGTGCGCGCCCGCTGCGCCGGAGGGCGGATGTCGCCCATCCCGTGCGCCTCGCGGGCCGCGATCTCCTTGAGCCGCATCGACAGCTGGAGGGTGCTCGGCCGCTCGTCGGGGTCCTTCGCCAGGCAGGCCCGTACGAGGGGCGCGAGCGCGTCCGGGACACCCTGGAGATGCGGCTCCTCGTGCACCACCCGGTACAGCATGACCTCGGAACTGCCGTGCCCGAAGGGCGAGTCGGCGGTGGCCGCGTAGGCGAGGGTGGCGCCGAGGGAGAAGACGTCCGTGGCGGGGGTGACGGCTGCGCCGCGCACCTGCTCGGGAGCGAGGAAGCCGGGGGAGCCGACGGCCGTTCCCACGTGGGTGAGGGTGCTGGCGCCGGTGGCCCAGGCGATCCCGAAGTCGATGATGCGGGGACCCTTGGGGGACAGCAGGATGTTCGAGGGCTTGAGGTCGCGGTGGACCACCCCGGCCTCGTGCACGGCGACCAGCCCCTCGGAGAGCGCGGCGCCGATCGCGGCGATGGCCGCGGCCGTCAGGGGGCCCTCCTCGGCCACCTTGTCGTGCAGGGAGGGGCCGGGCACGTACTGGGTGGCGAACCAGGGGCGCTCCGCCTCCAGGTCCGCGGCGACCAGCCGCGCGGTGCACCCGCCGCGGATCCGCCGGGCGGCGGAGACCTCGCGCGCGAAGCGCGAGCGGAACTCCTGGTCCTCGGCGAGATCGGGTCGGATCACCTTGAGCGCGACGCGCTGTCCGCGCCGGTCGGAGCCCAGGTAGACGACGCCCATGCCGCCCGCGCCGAGGCGCCGGTGCAGCCTGAACGAGCCGACGACACGCGGGTCCTCGCGCCGGAGCCGCATCATCGCCATGTCCACCCCGCTGACCGGTCGTCCTGTTGACGTGGCACAGCTTACGGACCATCCGGCATGCGCGCTCAGAGGCCGCGCCCTCGCCGGGATATTCGATTGTCAGTACGGGGCAGTCCACTTGGGGAATCTCCGGGCCACCGGTAGGACGCATGTGCGGAGAGCCCTGGTCCGGTCAAGCCGGGCCGGTGGCAAGGGAATTGGGATGAGGGGCGGGGTGGCGGGGGAGGGATGGCCGTCGCGGCGGCCGGGCCCGCCCGGTTGATCTTGGGACTGCCTGGTCGGCGGCCGGGCGTGTGCGGTGAGTGACGGAAGTGAGCGAAGTCACCACGCTCCGGTCATCCCCTCCGGGAAGACCCTCAGACCGGGGGGCGGGTCTCCACCCAGGGGAGTACGCGAGAGGTGGACTCCTCATCCTCCTGGAGGCCAGGCAATGGGTACGAAGGCATGAGGCCAGGAGCCCGTCCCGCGCCTAGTGTTGAGGTCAAGCGGCGGGTGGAGAACACTCGTCCCCCGAGGTCATCAACCCGCCGCTGCCAAACGACAGGGAGAGGACCATGGCGGACATCGCACGGCAGGGACGCAAGGCATTCGCGTTCAACGGCCATGAGTCCGGTCGTCGCCATCCACTGGTGGCCGCGGCCATGGTGCTCCCCCTGGCCGCCCTCCTGCTCTTCCTCTTCGGAGGCTTCGACCAGGTGGCGGCACAGGCGTCGTCCGTAAGCGTGATGCTGGGGCGCTGAGCGGCGCCCCGGGCCCAGGAGAGCGGCCTGGGCCGGGACTGTCACCGGCCGAACCCCGTGGGGACGGGGGAGCGGTCGACGGACGGCAGGTGAAGGGTGCTGCGCGTACGGCTGGGGAGCCGGACGCGCAGCACCCTTTTTACTGCCCCTGCGGCATTCCGCGTCCGTCCGGCGGATCGGACGCTGCCGCCCGGCCGCGCGCTGCGTACGCTCGTGCCGAGGAGCACCCGCCCGGGGTGCGGGGCACGGGGAGAGCCGACGCGTGGTTCCGCTGGAGCGAGTGAGCGCGGCCGATCTCGCCGCGTACGCGGGCGCGGCGGAGTACGTCCTCCTCGCGGACCGCGACGACGGCACCGTGGTCCGCTGCGGGGACGTCGTGGCCAAGGCGCACGCGGGCGACAGCGATCCCGACGCCCTGGCGGTACGGATCCGCGTGGCCGGGGACCCCGCGCTGGCCGGGGTGCTGCTGGCCCCGCTGCGCACCGGGCTCGGCCTGCTCGGATCCCGCCCCGTCTCCTTGTGGCCCTACGGTGCTCCGGTGGCTCCGGACCGCCCCGAGGAGGCCCCCTGGGAGCCGGCCGCGGAGCTCCTGGCCGCCCTCCACCTGACCCCGCTCCACCACCTCCCGTACCCGGTCCCCCCGATGCGCGGCCCGGCGAAGCTCGCCCGGGCCCTGCACCGCCTCGACGCGGCCCACCCGCCCCGGGCCCGCGTCCAGGTCCGCGCCCCCGCCGGGCCGCCCGGTCCGGCAGCCGGGGAACGGGCTGCGGAAGGGCCCGCGCAGCGGCCGGCCGGGCGCGGGATCCCCGGACGCACGGCCGGGGTGAGGATCCCGGGCCGCCCCGCCGGGGACACCGACCCCGACGCCGCGCGGATGGCCCGGCTCGTACGGGCCGCCGCGGCCACGCTCCCGGGCTGGGCCCGGGGTGAGGGGCCGCCGCCGTCCGGCGGGGCGCTCTGCCACGGCGACCTGCACCTCGGGCAGCTGGTGCGGAGCCCCGCCGGGGGCTGGCGGCTGATCGACGTGGACGACCTGGGACTCGGCACGCCCGCCTGGGACCTGGCCCGGCCCGCGGCCTGGTACGCCGCCGGCCTGCTGGACACCCGGACCTGGCTGCGCTTCCTCGACGCCTACCGCGCCGCCGGCGGTCCCGCAGCCGGTGCGCCCGGCTGCGACCCCTGGCCGGAACTGGACCTCGCGGCCCGCGCGCTCACCGTGCAGACGGCCGCGCTGGCCCTCGCCAAGGCCGCCCGCGAGCACCGCCGACTCGACGACGTGGAGCGGATGATGGTGGAAGCCTGTGCCCGAATCGCCTCCGTCCGGGCCGACTTGGAGCCGAAGACCCCGTCGTAGGGTGAGCCGCACGCCACGGGGTACGCATCCGGTGTCTACGCGAACGGCGAGGAGTTGATCCGGTCATGCAGTGTCCGAAGTGTCACGCGATGATGCACACGTACAACCGCAACGGTGTCCAGATAGAGCAGTGCAGCGGCTGCCGCGGCATCTTCCTCGACTACGGGGAGCTGGAGGCGCTGACCCGGCTGGAGTCCCAGTACACCTCCCAGTACGGCCAGGTCCCGCCCCCGGCCGCGCCGCCGGCCCCGGCCGGGTACCCGCAGCAGCACGCTGCCCCCGCGCCCGCCTGGGGCGCCCCGCAGCACGGCGGTCACGGCCACGGGCACGGCCACCGCAAGGGCGGCTTCGGCCGGATGCTCTTCTCTTCCTGAGCCCATCTGAGTCCGCGCGCGAACACGCGAAAGCCCCGGCCGTGGGAACGGCCGGGGCTTCCGGACAACTGGTGCGCGATACTGGGATTGAACCAGTGACCTCTTCCGTGTCAGGGAAGCGCTCTCCCGCTGAGCTAATCGCGCGGGACCACGTTCACGGTGCGAGCACCGCCGGTGGCAAGTGTGAAGCATACTGCGTGCGCGATACTGGGATTGAACCAGTGACCTCTTCCGTGTCAGGGAAGCGCTCTCCCGCTGAGCTAATCGCGCGGGGATCCTTGCGGACCAGTGGACGATACTGGGATTGAACCAGTGACCTCTTCCGTGTCAGGGAAGCGCTCTCCCGCTGAGCTAATCGTCCTTGGAGGTGGAGACGGGATTTGAACCCGTGTAGACGGCTTTGCAGGCCGTTGCCTCGCCTCTCGGCCACTCCACCATGGAGCAAGAAGGGGGTCCTCGGGAAGATGATCCCCCACCTTTGAGCGGACGACGAGACTCGAACTCGCGACATCCACCTTGGCAAGGTGGTGCTCTACCAACTGAGCTACGTCCGCAGGTCGCCGTGTTCGCTCCGGGGTTTTCCCCTTCGCTCCCTGGCGACGTGTTGAACTCTAGCGGATTCCCGGGCCAGCTCAAAAACGCGTTTCCGCAGCGTGCTGCCGCCCGATCACCGCCGGTCACCCGGCGGACGCCTCACCGGCGCCCCGGCGTCACCGGTCATAGACTCGCAGCCGTGCACGACCTGCCTCCCCTGGCCCGCTTCGGCGGCCTTCTCGCGACCGATCTCCGAGATGTCACCAGTGATCCCGCCGCCCTGGACTCCACCGGGTTCTGGGCGGTGACGGCCGACTTCGAAGGCCGACTCGTCTGCGCGCGCTTCGGGGACGTACGCCCCGATCCGGTGCCGGCGCCCGTCCCCGGGGCCTGGGACGGCCCCGACGCCGACGAGTGGACCTCCTCGCTCGACCGCGCCGCCTACACCGCCGGCGTACGCCGCATCCGCGAGCACATCGAGGCGGGGGAGGTCTACCAGGCCAACCTCTGCCGCGTGATGTCCGCGCCGCTCCCCGATCCGGCGGGCGCCGATGTGGACGCCCTGACCGCGCTCCTCGCTCGCGGCAACCCGGCCCCGTATGCAGGAACGATTCGGCTGCCGGCCCACGGGGTCGAGATCGCCACCGCTTCTCCCGAGCTCTACCTGCGCCGCGCGGGCCGCCGCGTCGAGTCCGGCCCGATCAAGGGCACCGGCCGCACCGCCGCCGATCTGCTGCCCAAGGACCACGCCGAGAACGTGATGATCGTGGACCTCGTGCGCAACGACCTCGGCCGGGTCTGCGCCACCGGCTCCGTGACCGTCCCGGAGCTCTGCGCGCTCGAGGAGCACCCGGGCCTGGTCCACCTCGTCTCCACCGTCGCCGGGGAACTCGCCGAAGGCGCGGGCTGGCCCGAGCTGCTCGCCGCGACCTTCCCGCCCGGCTCCGTCACCGGAGCCCCCAAATCCTCCGCCCTGCGGATCATCGAGGCCCTGGAGACCGCCCCCCGCGGCCCCTACTGCGGAGGCATCGGCTGGGTCGACGCCGACCGCGGCACGGCCGAGCTCGCCGTCGGCATCCGGACCTTCTGGATCGACCGCGCGGCCCCCGGCGGGCCCCGGCTGCTCTTCGGCACCGGCGCCGGGATCACCTGGGGCTCCGACCCCGACCGCGAATGGGCGGAGACCGAGCTGAAGGCCGCCCGGCTGCTGCGGGTAGCGTCGGGAGCGATCGAATCGAGCGCGGCCGGCGTGACCGGCGTACAGACGGACGAAAGCGGGAGGACCGTACGGTGAGGATCTGGCTCGACGGAGCACTGCGGGACACGGACGAGGCGAAGGTGTCCGTGTTCGACCACGGTCTCACCGTCGGCGACGGGGTCTTCGAGACGCTCAAGGCGGAGCGCGGGGCCACCTTCGCGCTCACCCGGCACCTGGAGCGGCTGACCCGCTCCGCCCGGGGGCTCGGCCTCCCGGATCCGGACCCGGAGGAGGTGCGCCGGGCCTGCGCCGCCGTACTGGAGGCGAACCCGGTGCCGCTCGGCCGGCTTCGGGTCACCTACACCGGCGGCGTCTCCCCGCTCGGCTCCGACCGCGGCGAGGCCGGTCCGACGCTGATCGTCGCTCTGGCCGGGTCCACCCGCCGCCCCGACACCACCTCCGTGGTCACCGTGCCGTGGGTGCGCAACGAGCGCTCCGCCGTGGTGGGCCTGAAGACCACCTCGTACGCCGAGAACGTGGTCGCGCTCGCCGCCGCCCACCGGGCGGGTGCCTCCGAGGCCCTCTTCGCCAACACCGTCGGACGGCTCTGCGAGGGCACCGGCTCCAATGTGTTCGTCGTCCTCGACGGGCAGCTGCACACCCCGCCCGTGGCCTCCGGCTGCCTCGCGGGCATCACCCGGGCCCTCGTCGCCGAATGGTGCGGGGCCAAGGAGACCGACCTGCCCTTCGAGGCGCTGGAACAGGCCGAGGAGGTCTTCCTGACCTCCTCCCTGCGCGACGTCCAGGCCGTCCTACGGATCGACGGGCGCGAGCTGGGCTCCGCCCCCGGCCCCGTCACCGCCGAGGCCATGCGGATCTTCGACGCCCGCTCCGCCGAGGACCCCGACCCCCGCTCCTGACCGGGACCGGACCATTCCGCTGTGCTTCGGGCCGCGGGGCGGGTAGAACTCGACTGATGACCACCACCCTGCGGCCGAGCGGGCCGCTTCAGCAGAGCACCGGCGGGGCGCGCTCGCGCCCGTACGAGATCCGCGTCAACAGCAGGCGCGTCGGCGCCCTGCTGCTCGCCGCGGACACCCCCTTCGGGCCGACGGTCGCCGAGATCCGCGAACTCGCCGTCGACGAGCCCGACCGGCGGCGCGGCCGCGCCACGGTGGCCGCGCTCGCCGCCGAGGAAGTGCTGCGCGGCTGGGGCTGCCGCCGGGTGCGCATCTCGGTCCCGGCCGGCTCGGCGGGCGGCCTGCGGCTGGCCGCAGCCCTCGGGTACGCCGAGTACAGCCGCAACATGGCCAAGGAACTCCCGGCCGGGCCGCCCGCCCTCTCCGAGGGGGTCACGGGCCGCCCGATGACGGAGGCCGAGTTCGGGACCTGGCTCGCGGCGGGCCGGGAGGAGTACGCGCAGAACTGGATCAGCCGCGGCATGCCCGCCGAGGCCGCGCACACGAAGTCGGCGAACGACCACGCGGCCATGCTGCCCCTGGGCCTCGCGACCCCGGGCGTGAGCATCTCCGTACTGGAGGCGGCCGGCGTCCCCGTCGGCAGCGTCTGGGTCGCGCCGAGCGGCGGGGACTCGTACGTCTACGACGTCGCGGTCGCCGAGGAGCACCGCGGCCGCGGCTACGGCCGGGACCTGATGCTGCTCGCGGAACGCACCGCGCTGGCCGCCGGCCACCGGATGCTCGGGCTGCACGTCTTCACCGACAACGTCCCGGCCCTGCGGCTCTACGAGTCCCTCGGCTACCGGACGACCAACCTCAACTACGCCAAGGACCTGATCTAGCCCGCGGCGAGCAACCGGTCGGCGATCTCCTCGATGCGCCCGCGCAGGCCGTCCTGGCTCTTGCCGCCGTCGAGGCGCTCCCCGCCGATCACGTAGGTCGGGGTCCCGGTCACGCCGATCGCCTTGCCCTCGGCCTGGTCGGCGTCCACGATCAGGATGTGCCGGCCGTCGATCAGCGCCGTGTCGAACTCCTCGGCGTCCAGGCCCAGTTCACGCGCGACCTCGACGAGCAGCGATTCGCCGGCCTTGTCGAGCTCCGCGGTGCGGGCGAGGAGGGCCTCCACGTACGGCCAGCCCTGTCCCTGCTCGGCGGCCTCCTCCGCGGCCTGCGCGGCGGCGAAGGCGTGCTTGTGCTTCTCCAGCGGGAAGTGGCGCAGCCGGATGTCCAGCCGGTCGCCGTAGCGGGCCCGCAGGGCGCGCACGTCGTCCAGAGCGCTGTGGCAGTCCGGGCACTGGAGTTCGCACCAGACGTCGAGGATCACGGAATCGGTCATACGGACAGTCTCCCAGCCCGCGGGGGCGGGCCGGACCGGGACCTGGGGAGGAGTCCCGACCCGGAGATGTCCCGGAGATCCGCCCGCGACGGGCCCCGGCCATGGCCCCGGCCGGGGTCACCGGTGCAGGATGGATGGGGACAGAACGCCCGGCCCGCCGGCCGGGTCCCGCCGCGGCCCCTGTGGCCGTCCCGCCCCTGGAGGCCCCGCATGCTCGCCGAGACCATTTGCTCCGCGGTGTCCGCGGCGGGCCTGGGCATCGCCGCGCTGACCGCCTACCGCAAGCGATTCCTCGCGGCCACCCGGATCGCGGCGTACTCGCTGGTGCCCGTCGGCCTGGTGATGACGGGCGTCGTGGCGTGGGCGACCGGGATCGTCTTCAAGCCGACCGTCTGGGCCGGGTTCGGCGTGCTGGGACTGGCCTGGCTGCTCTTCGTGACCACCCGCGCGATAGAGCGGCGCGGCGTGGACGCGGGGGAGGGGAAGCAGAAGCGGCCGAAGGCCGCCAAGGGCCGCCCGGCCCAGGAGGCCGTGGCACCGGCCGCCTCCGCGCCCTCGCTGGGTGACGGTGCCCGACCGCGGCCGACCGCGGCCGCCGCCCCCGCCGAGGACTTCTCCGACATCGAGGCGATCCTCAAGAAGCACGGCATCTGACCGATCCCGGCCGGGAACCACCTGATCTGACGGGATCCGGTGAACTCGCGCGCCCCGTCTGGCGTGTTGAGCGGCGCGCGCGGGCCTGCTGGGCCATCATCGCCCCGACATGCCCGACACATCATCGGGTGAGCCCGCCGTTCCCGCGCCGGCCACCGTTCCCGTCGCCGAGGAGCCGAGAGGCTGCCTCTTCGCGCTCTCCCAGCCGCCCCTGATGATCTTCCTAGCCGTGATCGGCGGTCTGCTGCTGCTCGCCGCCGTCCACGATCTCTTCCTGCTCTGAGCCGGGCTCCGTCTCCAGCTCCGATTTGCGCCGGGCCCGGTACGCCGCCACGTGCAGCCGGTTCCCGCACGTACGGCTGTCGCAGTAGCGCCGGGAGCGGTTGCGGGACAGGTCGACGAAGGCCCGCCGGCAGTCCGGGGCCTCGCAGCGGCGCAGCCGCTCCTGCTCGCCGGAGACCACGATGAAGGCCAGTGCCATGCCGCCGTCGGCCGCCAGGTGGTCGCCCACCGAGGCGCCCGGGGCGAAGTAGTGCACGTGCCAGTCGTAGCCGTCGTGGTTGGTCAGCTGCGGGGTGGTCCCGGCCGTCGCCACCAGTTCGTTGATCAGTACGGCGGCCGCGCGCGAGGTCGGCGCCGCGAAGACCTGCGCGAACTTGCCGCGGACCGTGCGCACGCCGGCCAGGTCCCGGGCGCTGAGCTCGCCGACGTCGCTGATCGAGTAGTCGTGGACGAAGCCGCGCAGCGCGTTCACGTCCGCCAGCGCGTCGGGCTGTTCCGTCTCGGCCGAGGTGTTCACCAGAGCGACGACGACGTCGAGCGCGCGACGGGTGTCGTGGGGGATCTGCACGGGGTCTCCCTGGAGGGCCGGGCCTGCGGTGGCGGTCGGCTGCCGCCGCTGGTGGCCGACTCTAGCGGGTCACCCGAAAGCGCACCGGCGCCGTCCGCGCGGGTGGCTTCCGCGTGAACAGCGCCGGCACTTCCGTATGTGGTTGTCCGCCGTGCACCGTCGCCCCGAGTCGGACGGTGTCGGGCGGCCCCCGGGGTCAGCCGGGGGAGGGTTCCCTCTGTAGGCCTGGCTCAGGATTCGGCCAGGATGTGGGAGAGCTCCTTGTCGAGGTCGAAGTGCCGGTGTTCGGTTCCTGGTGGAACCGCGGCGTCCGTCCGCTTGAGGAACGACTCCAGTGCTCGGGCGGGTGCTTCGAGCAGTGCTTCTCCCTCCGGTGAGCTCAGGGCGATGCAGACCACTCCCTGACCGTGACTGCGGGACGGCCAGACTCGGACGTCGCCGGTACCGGTGGGCCGGTGAAGACCCTCTGCGAGGAGGTCGCGGGCGAATACCCATTCGACCGTCTCCTCGGCGCCGGTGTGGAAGGTGGCGTGCACGGCGTAGGGATCGGCCGTGTCATACCGCAGGCCCGCCGGAACAGGCAGTGAGGACTCGCTCGACACAACGAGGCGCAGGTGCAGCTCGCAGCTGACCGTGGTGTTCATAAGCGCCAGGGCCTTTCGCTCAGTGTGCGCTCGGGGATTCGCACGTCGGCGAAATCGACATGCCACCTACGGTGCCGTTGTAAACCCCTCTGACCGTTTTGCGGACCTCTGGGTCCCTCGGACGGCGGATCCAAACCGTCATTCACGTGTGCTGGGACCTCCGGTAGATTCGTCCCCATGAACACGGGGAGTGACCGCGAGGCCAACGAGTCCGCAGCCGAATCCGCAGCCGAATCCACAGGGGGTTCCGCCGCGGCGGAGACGCCGCACGTCTCCAAGGCGCCGGCCTTCATCAAGGCCCGCCGGAGCCTGCACCTGAGCTGGCAGGTCGGAGTCTTCATCGTCGGCCTCGCCGTCATCGGCGCCGGCGTCGCCATGCTCGTGCTGCCCGGCCCGGGCTGGGTGGCGATCTTCGCGGGCCTCGCGATCTGGGCCACCGAATTCGCCTGGGCCCACCTCGCCCTGCGCTGGACCAAGCGCAAGGTCAGCGAAGCCGCCCAGAAGGCCCTGGACCCGAAGGTCCGCCGCCGCAACATCATCCTGACCAGCGTCGGGCTCGCCATCGCGGCCGTCCTGATCGGGTTCTACCTGTGGAAGTACGGGCTCCAGCTGCCCTGGAACAACGAGGTGAAGTGAGCCCGCCCGACCATGGCGGAGAGCACCGCTGACATGCGGTAATGTTTGCGGTGCGTCCGGGCGATTAGCTCAGTGGGAGAGCACTTCGTTCACACCGAAGGGGTCACTGGTTCGAACCCAGTATCGCCCACCCGGACCAGAGGCCCGGAGACTTTCACAGTCTCCGGGCCTCCGGCATTTTCACCCGTCCGGCCCCGGCCCGGGCCGCGCCGGGCTACCTCAGACGGCCGATCGCCTCCCGCAGCCGGCGGGCGTCGCGCAGTCGCTTCTCGTAGGTCGCCCCCACCACCAGCAGCAGCACCCCCGCCAGGGCCGGCGGCAGCCAGCGCGGCAGCGCGTCCACCACCTGGACGACGTACGGGGTCAGCTCGTGCAGTGCCACCGCCGCCAGCGTCGCCCCGCCCAGCAGCAGCGGTGCCCGGAGCCGGCCGCGGGCGCCGGCCAGGGTCACCCCGAGCGCGGCCGTCCCCAGCAGCAGCGGCCGCAGCCAGTGCGGATCGCCCCACACCGCGAGGGTGCTCGGCAGCAGGGTCGCCGCCAGGCCCGGCCCGTACACCGTCCAGGATCCGGCCTGCGGATCACGGCGCCGCCGCAGGAGTCCCACGGCCAGCGCCGCCGCCGTCACCGGCAGGGTGTACGCCTCGGGCACCGTCACCTCCGAAGCCGCGAGCCGGACCCAGGTCGCCGCCACGAACAGCGCCCCGGCAGGCCCGCCCGCCGCCGACCGGCGCTCCGGCCGCACGGCCGCCGCCGCGCACACCACCCCGGCCAGCGCCAGGACCAGCGCGAGCACCGGGGCGTCCCCGGTGGCCAGGGCCACCGCGAGGAGACCCGCCGCGGCCGCCGCGACCTCCGCCGGGACCCGTACGCCGCCCAGCCGCGGCCCGAGCGCCGCCACCGCCGCCGGGACCACCAGCACCGGCGGGGCCCACCAGGCCACCGGCCGCTCCAGCAGGGCGCCCAGCGCCACCACGAGGAGCGCCGCGTACCCGACGGCGAGCGCCGCCGCCCCCGAGCGGGCCCACACCGGGGCCGGCCGGTACGCCGCTCCCGCCGCGCAGGCGGCCCCCAGCAGGCCGAGCACCCCGAAGGTGGCCAGCCGGCCGTCCAGGGCCGCCACGGACACGCTCAGGGCCCCTGCGAGCGCGCAGGCCCCCGCCGCGATTCCCGCGACCGCCGTGGACCGCAGCGCCAGCAGTCCCGCCGCCAGGGTCACCGCGAGCTGGGCCGCGAAGGCCGCGCCCGGGGCCGCTCCGAGCACCACCGGGGCCGTGAACAGCGCCGCCCAGCCCAGGACCACCGCCACCGGCCCCGGCTCCCGGCGCCCGGGGAGGACCCGGACCAGCCACCACGCGGCCCCGGCCGCCAGCAGCAGCGCCACCAGCGGAGCCGACTCCAGGGCGTTGCCCGCCGTCGGGTCGGGTGTCGTCGCCGACCAGACCTCCTCCAGCACCCGCAGCCGGCCCACCAGCACCGTCGCCGCCCAGACCAGGGCGGTCACCGCCTCCAGGGCGGCCACCCCCGCACCGGCCAGCGCGAGGCCGCGCCGGACCGGACCCGGGAGCGCGGAGACCCGTAGGGCCCCCAGCAGGGCCAGGGCCACCAGCAGGTACGCCACCGCGGCCCAGGGCGGGCGCAGCTCCGGAGCCGCCAGGCCGCCCAGCGCAGCCACCGCGGTGAGGCCGCCGGCCGCGGCGAACGCCGCCGGGATCCGGGCGGAGCGGCACGCCACCGTCACCGCGAGGGCGGCCACCGCCGCCAGCAGCACCGACGGCTGCAGCGCCGCGCCCGCCGAGTCCGCTGCCGCCGTTTCCGTCAGGCCCGTCAGGAGCGCGGCCCCGCCCGCCACCGAGCCCGCCGCCCCCGCCCAGACGGACAGGCGCCCCGGCCGCAGCAGCGCGAGCCCCGCGTCCAGGGCCGCCGTCGCCAGCAGCGCCCAGCCCACCCCCTGCTCCGCGGTCCCGGCGGCCAGCGCCGCCAGCGGCAGCGGGAGCTGCGCCGTCAGCAGGGCCGCGGGGACCGGGATCCGCAGCGCGGGCAGGAACTGCCCGTACCCCGCCCACCCCGCCGCCAGCACCGCGGCCGCGCCCGCCGCGTACGCCGTGCCGTCCGTGTCCGGCATGCCGACGGCGTACAGCGCGTACGCGTCCAGCACCGTCAGCAGCAGGCCGACGGCGGCCACCGCCTCGGCGGTGGAGCGCAGCCCCCGGCGCAGCAGCGCCACCGGGGCGCCCAGCGCCGCCGCCGTCACCACCGCGAGCACGGCGCTGCGCCCGGCGATCCCCAGGGAGCCCCAGCTGACCAGGGTGAACGCCAGGGCCGCGACCGCCAGCAGTACCGCACCCAGCACCAGCAGCACGTTCTGCGCACCGGGAGCCGGAGCCTGCATCCCCGGCGCGGGCGCGGGCGCCGGTGGCGGGGTCGGCGCACCCCAGGCCCGGGGGGCCTGGGCGCCCAGGAGCCAGGCGCGGCGGCTCAGCAGGAAGTGGCGCCGGGCGTCGAGCTGTATCAGTTCCCGGTCGATGAGCACGAGCTCCTCGGCCGGCGGCAGGGGGTTGTCCATGGTTCGGAGTGTGGCGCCCGTCACCCCGTCAGGACATGGGTGCGCGTACTCATCTCCGGGCGGGTTCGGCCTGAGTACCGGGTGCGCGCCCCCGGAGCACGCGAGACTGGGGACATGGACCGAAGCAACCGCAGCGCCAACACCGCTGACCGGTGGACCCGTTACCGCTTCCGCAGCGTGTGGGACCTCGGCGCGGCGCCCGTCCGCGTCTACGCCGCCCTGGAACGCCCCGAGTCCTATCCCCAGTGGTGGCCCCAGATACGGGCCGTCGCCCCCGCCGCCGCCGACGGCGGCGGCACCGCCTTCATCCGCTCCGCCCTCCCGTACACCCTGCGCGTCAGCGCTGCCGAACTGCTGCGGGACCCCGTGCGCGGCATCCTGGAGGTCGCCCTGCTCGGTGACCTGGAGGGCTGGGCGCGCTGGACCGTACGACCGCGGCACGGAGGGACGCGGGCCCTGTACGAGCAGGAGGTCGAGGTGCGCCGCCCCCTGATGCGGGTGTTCGCCGTCCCCGGGCGGCCGCTGTTCCGGCTCAACCACACCCTGATGATGCGGGCCGGGCGGCGGGGGCTCGCCGCGCATCTGGCGGCCCGGCCGGAAGCGGTTTGAACCAGCCCCCGGCCTTCTGTATTGTTCACACCGTTCCCGGGCGATTAGCTCAGCGGGAGAGCACTTCGTTCACACCGAAGGGGTCACTGGTTCGATCCCAGTATCGCCCACCGGGACAGGCCGGTCCGTCTTATGACGGACCGGCCTTCCGCATGTACGGGTCCCTTGCTGTACTGGTCCCGCTTCCCCCGCCGCTCACGCCGCCGCGGGCAGCTCCGGCCGCAGCGGCCAGTGCGGATCCACCGGCTCCGGCGTGCCCTGCCGGGCGAACCACGCCTGGAGGCCCCGCGCCTGCGCCGCGTGCCACACCGCCTGGAGCGTGTGCAGCTCCGCCGGTGTCAGCCGCTCCAGGCGGCCCGCGAACCTGCGCCCCACGGCCCGTACGAGCTCCAGGGACGCCAGTGCGTCGGCGCCCGCGTCATGGGCGCCCTCCAGCTCTATCCCGTAGTGCGCGCACAGGTCCGTGAGCGTGCGGCGGCCCTTGCGGTAGCGGTCCAGGTGCTTGTCCAGCACCCGCGGATCCAGCACCGTCAGCGGCCGGTTGTCCAGGTACCGGGCCAGCGAGGACGCCCGGTGCCGGCGCAACTCCCGGTCCAGCAGCGTCAGATCGAACGGCGCGTTCATCACCACCACCGGGCGGCCCGCCACCTGCTGCTCCCCGAGCGCGCGGGCTATCTCCTCCACCACCGGCGCGGGCCACCGGCCGTTGCGCTGGAGGTGCTCATCGGTCAGACCGTGCACTTCCGTGGCCCCCGGGGGTACCGGGATGCCGGGATTGACCAGCCAGCGCGTCGAGCGGATCCGGCCGCCCGCGCACTCCTGCACGATGAGCGCGGCGGACACGATCCGGTCCCGCTCCACGTCCACCCCGGTCGTCTCCGTGTCGAATGCGGCCAGCGGGCCCTCGTACCAGCGTGTCATGGCGAACTCCTCGTCACCCGTCGGCAGATGGCCCCACCCGGGCACCGCGCCCCAGGCCCCGCCACCCTTGCCCGAAACGGTGATACCCGGGCTCTTTGCCCCGTACGCCGTTTGCGGGACGCCGACTGCGGAGACAACTCAACTGGGGGACCGCACACATGACCGGTCGTCAACCCCGACACCCCGGCACGTACCTGACGCGGCCCGGCACGGCCGCTCGACAGGCACGGCCCGGAAGGCACCGGAAGGCATGGGGAGCCGGCCATGGCGCTCGCGCAGCCCGAACCGGGCGGGATGCTCGCGGGGCGGACCGACCAGCGGACCGATCCGCGGAGCGGACCGCTGCGCGGCACGCTCGCCACCACCGCCTGCATGGAGACCCTCCAGGTGGGGTACCTGCACGCCGTCGCCGCCGCGGCCGGCTGCTCGCTGTCCCAGCCCTTCCCCGACAACGGCATCGACTGGCACGTCAGCCACGGAGCCCCCGAGCACGTCATCGACGACGAGGTGACCATCAAGGTCCAGCTCAAGGCGACTTACCAGATACCGCCCAGACCGGCCGGGCCCACCTTCGGCTTCACCCTCGACAACGAGCACCTGGTGAAGCTGGCCCGCAGCCCGGTCGCCGTGCACAAGATCCTCGTCGTGATGCTCGTCCCGCGGGAACGCGACCAATGGCTGAGCGCCGGACACGACCGGCTCGACCTGCGGCACTGCTGCTACTGGACCAATCTCGCCGGACACCCCGTGACCGGCCGGCGCCGGACCACCGTACGGATCCCCACCACGCGGATCTTCGACGACCGGGCGCTCTGCGAGATCATGACCCGGGTCGGGTCGGGAGGGACACCTTGATGAACTGGCAGTCACCGCACCTGGAGCCGCTCTCCTCACCGGAGTTCGCCGCGGGCACCCCCGATCCCGCGCAGGTCGATCCCCTGGTGCTCGGCGCCCTCCTGCACCGGCACGGCTGGCTGCGCCGCGGCGGCGCCGCCGGACGGTACGGGCGCTGGACGCCGCCCGCCCCGTACGCCACGGGCAGCGGCTCCACCAGCCTCCTCGTCCCCGAGAGCCGGGCCTTCCCCGACTGCTCCGACCTGCTCGAAGAGGCGCTCACCGCACTCTCGCGCAGCGCTCTGCCGTCGGCCCGCGAGGTGCTGTACGGGCTCAGCGTGCCCAGCGACGAGATCCGCTGGGACCGCGAGATCCCGCCGGGGGCGTACGGGCTCCAGGGCGAGGCCGACTGGACGGTCCAGGAACAGCTCCGCTCGGCCGCCCGCCAGCTGCTCCTCGCCGGGGCGCTGGCCGACCGGGCGCGGGCCGGGTACTACGGAGCCCGCCACCGCGGCCAGGCGGAGCGGGCGCTCGACGGGGTCCTGGTCGGCCCGGCTCCGGGCGGCCGGCGGCTGACGGCGTACGTCCCCGTAGACGGGGGCCGGGGGACCGTGACCCGGCTGCACCACGCGCTGCACGCCGCCCGCGAGGCCGTGGACTACCGGCGGGCCACCGGCGGGATGGAAGCCTTCGACGCCGCCGTCGAGGCCGGGGTCAGCAGGGAGCTCGCCGAGGCGCTGATCTCGCTGGTCCACGGCTCGGAGGGGGCCCGGGTGTCCCTCGCGTGGGCCCCGGCGGCCGGGGTGCCGGCGGGATGCGCGGCCCGGCCGGAGCCGGTGGAGTTCTCGCCCGGCGACCTGCCGGTGCTCCGGGAGGCGGCGGCGCGGTACACGAGGGACGAGCCGGCGGTGGCGGTCCGGGTGGCGGGAGCGGTGGTCCGGATGCGGAGGTCGGCGCCGGGGGGTGGGGGGACGGTCCGGCTGCGGGTCCTCGCGGGGGCGGAGATCCCGTACGTCCGGGTCGTCCTCGACGAGGAGTCGTACCGGGTGGCGGGCCACGCGCACCTGGTGGGGCTGCCGATCCGGGTCAGCGGGCGATTGCAGCGGCGGGGCGGTTTCCGTCGGCTGACGGATGCCGCGGATGTCTGTCCGGTCCCGCTGGACGAGGTCGAGCGGGACCGGCTGATGAAGTCCCTGGACGGGGACGAAGCCCTGGATCCCGGCGAGGTCCTCCCGTCGGACGACTGACCCCCTGCGGGTGTGCGGCCCTGCGGGGCATGTCCCCTACCCGCCCTTCCACCGTTCCCCGGGCTCCGCCCGGACCCGGTCCTCAAACGCCGGACGGGCTGGAAAGATCCAGCCTCGCCGGCGTTTGAGGCGCGGGGTCCGGGGCGGAGCCCCGGGGAACGGGCGAAGGGTGGGTAGGGGACAGCCCCGCAGGGCCGTGCAGGGGCTCGTGCTCGCACCGCCCGGCGGGGGCCGGCTCTAACCGTTTAGCGGCGCAGCCGTTCCGCTCGGTACGATTCAGGCGCGCAGTGTTCGCTCGCGCACCCCCTGAGTCAGGAGAGACCGGTGTCAGACGTCCGTGTGTTCATCCAACGCGATTCCGAGCGGGACGAGCGCGTGGTGGCCACGGGCACTACGGCGGCGGAGCTCTTCGCCGGCGAGCGCACCATCGTCGCCGCGCGCATCGCAGGTGAGCTGAAGGACCTCGCGTACGAGGTGAAGGACGGCGAGACCGTCGAGCCCGTGGAGATCTCCTCCCCGGACGGCCTGGACATCCTGCGCCACTCCACCGCGCACGTCATGGCCCAGGCCGTGCAGGAGCTGTTCCCCGAGGCCAAGCTGGGCATCGGCCCGCCGGTCCGCGACGGCTTCTACTACGACTTCGACGTGGCCAAGCCCTTCACCCCCGATGACCTCAAGGCCATCGAGAAGAAGATGCAGGAGATCCAGAAGCGCGGCCAGCGCTTCGCCCGCCGCGTGGTCACCGACGAGGCGGCCCGCGAGGAGCTCAAGGACGAGCCGTACAAGCTCGAGCTCATCGGCATCAAGGGTTCGGCCTCGACCGACGACGGCGCGAACGTCGAGGTGGGCGGCGGCGAGCTGACCATCTACGACAACTTCGACGCCAAGACCGGCGACCTGTGCTGGAAGGACCTCTGCCGCGGTCCCCACCTGCCCACCACCCGCAACATCCCGGCGTTCAAGCTGATGCGCAACGCCGCCGCCTACTGGCGCGGCAGCGAGAAGAACCCGATGCTCCAGCGCATCTACGGCACCGCGTGGCCGTCGAAGGAGGAGCTGAAGGCCCACCTCGACTTCCTCGTGGAGGCCGAGAAGCGCGACCACCGCAAGCTCGGCGTGGAGCTCGACCTGTTCTCCGTACAGGACGAGATCGGCTCCGGCCTGGCCGTCTTCCACCCGCGGGGCGGCGTGATCCGCCGCACCATGGAGGACTACTCGCGCAAGCGGCACGAGGAAGAGGGCTACGAGTTCGTCTACACCCCGCACGCCACCAAGGGCACCCTCTTCGAGAAGAGCGGCCACCTGGACTGGTACGCGGAGGGCATGTACCCCCCCATGCAGCTCGACGGTGGTACCGACTACTACCTCAAGCCCATGAACTGCCCGATGCACAACCTGATCTTCGATGCGCGCGGCCGCTCCTACCGCGAACTGCCGCTGCGCCTCTTCGAGTTCGGCACCGTGTACCGGTACGAGAAGTCCGGCGTCGTGCACGGCCTGACCCGCTCGCGCGGCTTCACCCAGGACGACGCGCACATCTACTGCACCAAGGAGCAGATGGCGGAGGAGCTCGACCGCACGCTCACCTTCGTGCTGAACCTGCTCCGCGACTACGGTCTGACCGACTTCTACCTGGAGCTGTCGACCAAGGACCCGGAGAAGTTCGTCGGCTCGGACGAGATCTGGGAGGAGGCCACCGCCACCCTCCAGCAGGTCGCCGAGAAGCAGGGCCTGCCCCTGGTCCCGGACCCGGGCGGCGCCGCCTTCTACGGCCCGAAGATCTCGGTCCAGTGCCGTGACGCGATCGGCCGCACCTGGCAGATGTCGACCGTCCAGCTCGACTTCAACCTGCCGGAGCGCTTCAACCTGGAGTACACCGGCCCGGACGGCACCAAGCAGCGCCCGGTCATGATCCACCGTGCGCTGTTCGGTTCCATCGAGCGGTTCTTCGCCGTCCTGCTGGAGCACTACGCGGGCGTCATGCCGCCGTGGCTCGCCCCGGTCCAGGCCGTCGGCATCCCGATCGGCGACTCGCACATCGAGTACCTGCAGGAGTTCGCCGCCGAGGCGAAGAAGAAGGGCCTGCGCGTGGAGGTGGACGCCTCCTCCGACCGCATGCAGAAGAAGATCCGCAACCAGCAGAAGCTGAAGGTCCCCTTCATGATCATCGTCGGTGACGAGGACATGGCCGCGGGCACCGTCTCCTTCCGCTACCGCGACGGTTCGCAGGAGAACGGCGTCCCGCGCGACCAGGCGCTGGCGAAGCTCGTCGATGTCGTGGAGCGCCGCGTCCAGGTGTGACGGACCGGTCCCGCGGGACCGTGAGCGCGAGAGCCCCCGGGGAGGATCATTTCCCCGGGGGCTCTTCGTCGTCCTCGCGCCGGAAGGCCTGGAGCATCCAGGACGAGAACGAGCCGGTCACCGCACCGAGCAGGGCCAGACCGCCCACCATCATGAAGGCGGCCAAGGTGCGCCCCGCCGGGGTGACCGGGGCCACGTCCCCGTAGCCCACCGTGGTCAGCGTCTCGCAGACCCACCAGACGGCGTCCCCGAAGGTGCGGATCGTGGCGCCGGGGGCCCGGCGCTCGAAGTGGTACACCCCGAGCGCTCCCGCGAAGCCGAGCAGCACGGCCGAGAGGCCGGCGTACGTCATCACGCGTGCGTAGAGCCCCCCGCGCGGGCGGCGCTGCTTGGCCTGGATCGCGTCGTGGACCTTGACCATGCGCAGCGGCCGCAGGATCGGCAGCATCAGGATCAGGGTGTCCAGCCAGTGCACGCGGACGAAGCGCAGGGGGTGCAGGCCGCTCAGGAGCAGCCGGGACACGTAGTCCACGAGGAAGCAGGCCCAGGCGAGCGCGACGACGCCGAGGGCGACCGCCCTTACCAGGGGGTGGGAGTGGTAGGTCAGCACGGCGAGGGCGTAGGAGCCGAGGAAGATCAGGGAGACGTAGAGCAGCGGCAGCTCGGTCCGGCGTTCCCAGGCCTGGTCACGGGTCTCGGGTGCATCGTGCATGGGCTCAGCATCGCCGTCCCGCCACCGGTCTCCGCCCCGGCGACACGCCGCTCCGGGGCAAGGTCATATGCTGCATCCCATGACGATTGAGCCGGAGCAGCAGATCGGTGTGGGCACGCAGGACGCGTTCCAGCGTCTGTGGACGCCCCACCGGATGGCCTACATCCAGGGGGAGAACAAGCCGACCGGTCCGGAGGCCGGGGACGGCTGTCCCTTCTGCGGGATTCCGGACATGTCCGACCAGGACGGGCTGGTCGTGGCCCGGGGCAAGCACGTCTACGCCGTGCTGAACCTCTACCCGTACAACGGCGGCCACCTGATGGTCGTGCCGTACCGGCACGTCGCCGACTACACGGACCTGGACGCCGCCGAGACCCTCGAACTCGCCGACCTCACCAAGCGGGCGATGGTCGCGCTGCGCAAGGCCTCCGGCGCGCACGGGTTCAACATCGGCATGAACCAGGGCCAGGCCGCCGGCGCCGGCATCGCCGCGCACCTGCACCAGCACATCGTGCCCCGCTGGGGCGGGGACACGAACTTCATGCCGGTCGTGGGCCACACCAAGGTGCTGCCCCAACTCCTCGCGGACACCCGCCAGATGCTCGCGGACGCCTGGCCGACGGACTGAGATCGCCGGCTGGGCCCCGGCCGGCGGGCCGGGGCTCAGGCGTCGTAGACGTCCGCCTTGCGCGGTGCGGCGTCCTGCACCAGACCGCTGACGATCATCGAGCGGTTGGTGAAGCGCTCGGTGTCGACCCCGTTCTCCTCCAGGACCCGCATCGCGGCGGTGTGCACCGCCCGCAGGACCGGGGTCGCGGCGCGCATCGCGTCGTCCGCCATGAAGCGGTGGCGCCACGGCTGGCCGGCCCAGACGTGGCGGACGCCGAAGGGCTCCGGGAGGACGAGCTTGCCGCCCAGGAAGTCCAGGAGCGGCGGGTACCAGGTGAAGGGCGCGCGGACGGCGAGGCGTACGACCTCGCTCGTGTCGACCACGGGCCGCTTGAGTTCCACGGTCTCCCAGAAGCGTACGGATTTGGCGACCTCGTCCACCGGCGCCGTCGACTTGGTGGTGAACAGGCCGTGGACCGGGCCGAGCGCGTGCCCGGTGACCTCCACGCGCAGGGTCTTGTAGAGCACGGTGACCGTGACCAGCATGGTGATCACGAGCTGGCCGTCCCAGAGCGGGTACTGGATGCCGAGGTAGTGCCGGTTGCCGGCGCTGAACTGCTGCTCGTTGCAGATCCGGGTGATCTCGTGCGGCTTCACCAGGAAGGTGTCCACGTCCGCTCCGCTGGGGCGGGCCACCTCCTTGGCGCCCTCGCCGACCGGGGTGACGATCCAGTGCTGGATCGCGGCGGGCGGGAGGCCGCCGGTGTGCAGGGGGCCGCGCTCCAGCTTGCGCAGCTGGGTGTCGATCGCGCGTATGACGTCCCAGCTGCGGAACGGGTGGATCTCGGACCCCTCGTTCTTGGGGGCGAGCTCCTCGGCCATCTGCCAGCTGCCCCAGCGGGTGCCCATGCCGAGTATGCCCTTGGGGCCCGCGTAGAAGACGGAGTTGCTGCGGTCCTCGGCGGTGAGCTTGGCCAGGGAGTGGCGCAGGTCCTCGCGGGCCTTCTCGTCGGGGTTGCCGGGGACGGCCTCCGGGATCTTGGCGGCGACCCCGCCGCCGCCCGCGAGGAGCCCGTCCCACCGGGAGCGCAGGTCCTCGGCGGTGGCCTCGCAGATCCGGCGGGCGAGGAACCAGCCGGCGACCGGGGCGATGACCATGGCGCGGACGTAGATGCCCAGGACTCCGGTCACCGGCAGCCGGAACATCAGGACGGCGACCACCAGGGCCACGCCGACGAGGAGCGCCGTGCCCATCCATGAGGCCCGCTTGTCCTCGGAGGCCGCCAGGGCCTTGCGGGCCCAGAACAGGCCGAGCCACAGCAGCAGGCCGGGGAGGAACACGACCCCGCAGACGACCATGATCAGGCGGAGCTTGCGGTCGCGCTCCTTGCGGATGCGGGAGGCGGCCAGGCAGTGCTCGACGACGGTCTGCGGGTCGGCGCCGAAGGACTGGATCAGGGGCTTGCGGGTGGGCGGGATGGTGCGGGCCTCGACGGCGCGGCAGAAGGCCTCGCCGAGGTTGGGGGCGAGCAGGGACACCTTGGCGGGCTTGACCACGGACTCGTGGTACTCGTTGTTGGCCTTGAGTATCTCTTCCAGCTTGGTGTCGCGCCCGCCGTCCCGGTAGGCGGCGGAGGCGAGGGCGTTGGTCGCGGCCGTCTGGCCGCCGCCGCCCTGGAGTGGGATCTGTGCCCCGGGCCTGAAGTCGAATCCGTCGTCCGCCACCGCTGCCCCCATCGCTGTGCGTCGTGCTCGTGTGCGGGCCTGCCCGCGATACCCCGCCCGCTCGGTCGTTCCGCTCGGTCTTCCGGGTTGGTCTTCCCGTTCGGCCTTCCTGCTCGGTCTACCCGTTCGGAATGCCCGCCTCACGCGCGGACGAGCCTATAGGCCGATTCCTCCCCATGGGCATGGGACAGGTAAATGCCGCCCACCGCAAGCGGGTTGAGTGGGCGGCCGGGGTGACGCTATGTCAGTTGGCTTCCCTTCTCGGCCTGTTCGCGCAGCTTGTCCGCTATCTGTGGCGGCATCGGCTCGTGCCGCGCGTACGTACGGCTGAACAGCCCCGTGCCGTGCGAGACGGAGCGCAGCTCGACGGCGTACCGGCCGATCTCGATCTCGGGGATCTCGGCCAGGACCCGGGTGCGGCCGGTGCCCGCCGCGTCGGTGCCGACGACGCGGCCCCGGCGGCCGGCGAGGTCGCTCATGACGGGGCCGACGTACTCGTCGGGGACGAGGACGGCCAGCTCGGCGACCGGTTCGAGGAGCTGGACGCGGGCCGCGGCGGCGGCCTCGCGCAGGGCGAGGGCGCCCGCGGTCTGGAAGGCGGCGTCGGAGGAGTCCACCGAGTGGGCCTTGCCGTCGAGCAGGGTGATGCGTACGTCGACCAGCGGGTAGCCGGCCGCGAGCCCCCGGGCGGCCTGCGCCCGGACCCCCTTCTCCACGGACGGGATGAACTGGCGCGGGACGGCTCCGCCGACCACCTTGTCGACGAACTCGATCCCGCTGCCCGGGGGCAGCGGCTCGACCTCGATCTCGCAGATGGCGAACTGGCCGTGCCCGCCGGACTGCTTCACGTGCCGTCCGCGGCCGCCGGCCTTGGCGCCGAAGGTCTCGCGGAGGCTGACCTTGTGCGGGACCGGATCGACCTGGACCCCGTACCGGGTGCGCAGCCGTTCGAGGGCGAGGTCCTGGTGGGCCTCGCCGAGGCACCACAGGACGAGCTGGCGGGTGTGCGGGTTCTGTTCGAGCCGCAGGGTGGGGTCCTCGGCGACCAGCCGGGCCAGGCCCTGGGAGAGCTTGTCCTCGTCGGCCTTGCTGTGCGCCTCGATGGCGAGGGGGAGCAGCGGGTCCGGCATCGACCAGGCCTCCATGAGGAGGGGGTTGTCCTTGGCGGAGAGGGTGTCGCCGGTCTCGGCGCGGCCGAGCCGGGCCACGCAGGCCAGATCGCCGGCGATGCAGTGGGTGAGGGGGCGCTGCTGTTTGCCGAAGGGGGAGGTCAGGGCGCCGACGCGCTCGTCCACATCGTGATCCTCGTGCCCCCGGTCGGTGAGCCCGTGCCCGCTCACGTGGACCGTCTCGTCGGGGCGCAGGGTGCCGGAGAAGACGCGGACGAGCGAGACGCGGCCGACGTAGGGGTCGGAGGAGGTCTTCACCACCTCGGCGACGAGCGGTCCGGCGGGATCGCAGGTGACCGCGGGGCGGGCCGCGCCGTCGGGGGTGGTGACGCCGACGGGAGCGCGCTCCAGCGGGGTGGGGAAGCCGCCGGTGATCAGTTCGAGGAGTTCTACGGTGCCCAGGCCCTTGCGGGCGCCGTCGGCGGCGGGGGCGGCCATCAGGACGGGGTGGAAGGTGCCGCGGGCGACGGCCCGCTCCAGGTCGTCGACCAGGGTCTTGAGATCGATGTCCTCGCCGCCGAGATAGCGGTCCATGAGGGTCTCGTCCTCGCTCTCGGCGATGATCCCCTCGATCAGCCGGGCCCGGGCGTCGGTGATGAGGGCGAGCTCGCCGGGTTCCGGGTCGCGTTCGACGCGGTCGCCGGAGGTGTAGTCGTAGACGCGCTGGGAGAGCAGGCCGAGCAGTCCGGCCACCGGGGCGTGGCCGTCGGGGCCGGCGGGGCCGTGCAGGGGCAGGTAGAGCGGGCGCACGGCATCGGGGTCGTCCGCTCCGAAGGCGTCGCCGCACACCGTGGTCATCTGCGCGTAGTCGGCGCGGGCGGCCTCCAGGTGGGTCACGACGATGGCGCGCGGCATGCCGACGGCCGCGCATTCGTCCCAGACCATCCGGGTGGCCCCGGAGAGCCCGTCGCCGTCCTCGGCGGCCGAGACCACGAAGAGGGCCGCGTCGGCGGCGCGCAGCCCGGCCCGGAGCTCTCCGACGAAGTCGGCGTAACCGGGGGTGTCCAGGATGTTGATTTTGATTCCGGCCCACTCCACGGGGACCAGGGAGAGCTGGACGGAGCGCTGGCGGCGGTGCTCGATCTCGTCGTAGTCGGAGACGGTGGCCCCGTCCTCGACGCGCCCGGCCCGGTTCACGGCGCCGGCGGTCAGGGCCAGGGCCTCGACCAGGGTGGTCTTGCCGGATCCGCTGTGGCCGACCAGCACGACGTTCCGTACGGACGCGGGGTGGTCGGCCGTCGGTGCTCTGCCGGCGGCTCCGGATTGGTGTGATGCGGCTCCCACGATGCTCGTGCCTCCCGTTTGGAGGGGATGGAGGGGAAAAGACCTCCTTCGAGCTTTGCACTGCCGTCACACGGCGTCCATACGTCGTACCGGAGGCGCCGGTGCCGGGGGAGAGGTAGGGAGAGGCGGAGGCGGCGTCCGGAGACATGCCCGGAAACGGGCCCGGCAGGGCGCCGGGGACGTGGCGAACGGCCCGAGAACGGCCCGCGTCGTGTGAACCGGTGGGTGCGCGGCGCCGATGGCCCGGGGCCCTGGCTACGATGGGCCAGCCGGTGGCCGTGGTGGCCGTGCGGCCCAGCGACCCTCCGGGAAGGCCATGCTGAACAAGTACGCGCGTGCATTCTTCACGCGTGTTCTCACGCCATTCGCCGCTTTTCTGCTCCGGATGGGAGTGAGTCCCGACGCGGTCACCCTCATCGGCACGGCCGGAGTGGTGGTCGGAGCCCTGGTCTTCTTCCCCATGGGCGAGTTCTTCTGGGGCACGATCACCATCACGCTCTTCGTCTTCTCCGACCTGGTGGACGGGAACATGGCCCGCCAGGCCGGCGTCTCCAGCCGGTGGGGGGCGTTCCTCGACTCCACCCTCGACCGGGTGGCGGACGCGGCGATCTTCGGCGGGCTCGCGCTCTGGTACGCGGGCTCCGGGAACAACAACGCGCTCTGCGCCGTCGCCATCTTCTGCCTGGCCAGCGGCCAGGTGGTCTCGTACACCAAGGCCCGCGGCGAATCGATCGGCCTGCCGGTCGCCGTCAACGGGCTCATCGAGCGCGCCGAGCGCCTGGTCATCACGCTGGTCGCGGCCGGTCTGTCCGGGCTGGAGACCTTCGGCGTCCCCTCGTGGATCGGCGTACTGCTGCCGATCGCGCTGTGGGTGGTCGCCGCGGGCTCGCTCGTGACCCTGATCCAGCGCGTGGTCACCGTACGGCGCGAATCGGCGGAAGCCGACGCCGCGGCCGCGGCCGCCGCGGGTGCTCCCTCCGAAGGCGGTACGCCCTGATGGGCAAGGCACAGGACAAGCTGGTCGACGGGCTCTACGGGCTCGGCTGGGCCGGGGTCAAGAAGCTGCCCGAGCCCGCCGCGGCGGCCCTCGGCCGGCGGATCGCCGACTTCGCCTGGAAGCGGCGCGGCAAGAGCGTGCTGCGCCTGGAGTCGAACCTGGCCCGGGTGGTGCCGGACGCGACGCCCGAGCGGCTGCGCGAGCTGTCGCACGCGGGCATGCGCTCCTACATGCGGTACTGGATGGAGTCCTTCCGGCTGCCGACCATGGCCAAGGAACGGTTCAGCTCCGACGTGGAGATGAAGGACGACCACATCCTGCGCGAGGCACTGGCCTCCGGGCGCGGAGTGGTGGTCGCCCTCCCGCACCTGGCCAACTGGGACCTCGCCGGCGCCTGGGCCGTCACCCACATCGGCGTCCCCTTCACCACCGTCGCCGAACGGCTCAAGCCGGAGACCCTCTACGACCGGTTCGTCGCCTACCGCGAGAGCCTGGGCATGGAGGTGCTCCCGCACAACGGCGGCGCCGCCTTCGGCACGCTCGCGCGGCGGCTGCGCTCCGGCGGACTCGTCTGCCTGGTCGCGGACCGGGACCTGTCCGCCTCCGGCGTGGAAGTGGACTTCTTCGGCTCGGCGGCGCGCATGCCGGCCGGACCGGCGCTGCTCGCCCAGCAGACGGGCGCCGTGCTGCTCCCGGCCACCCTGTACTACGGGGACGCGCCGAAGATGTACGGCCGGATCCACCCCCCGGTGGAGGTGCCCGGGACCGGCACCCGCCAGGAGAAGACGGCCGTCATGACGCAGGCGGTCGCCGACGCCTTCGCCCAGGGCATCGCCGAGCACCCGCAGGACTGGCACATGCTCCAGCGGCTGTGGCTGGACGACCTGGAGACCACCGGCCCGGGCGCCGGCCGGCCCGAGGAGCACTCCGCGTGAAGATCGGCATCGTCTGCCCGTACTCCTGGGACGTCCCCGGAGGGGTCCAGTTCCACATCCGGGACCTCGCGGAACACCTGATCGGCCTCGGCCACCAGGTGTCGGTCCTGGCCCCGGCGGACGACGAGACCCCGCTGCCCCCCTACGTGGTCTCGGCGGGACGGGCGGTGCCGGTGCCGTACAACGGGTCGGTCGCCCGGCTCAACTTCGGCTTCCTGTCCGCGGCCCGCGTACGGCGCTGGCTGCACGACGGGGTCTTCGACGTGGTCCACATCCACGAACCGACCTCCCCCTCCCTCGGCCTGCTGACCTGCTGGGCGGCGCAGGGCCCCATCGTGGCCACCTTCCACACCTCCAACCCGCGCTCCCGGGCCATGCTGGCGGCCTACCCGATCCTCCAGCCGGCCCTGGAGAAGATCAGCGCCCGGATCGCCGTGAGCGAGTACGCGCGGCGCACTCTCGTCGAGCACCTCGGCGGCGACGCGGTGGTCATCCCCAACGGAGTCGACGTCGACTTCTTCGCCAAGGCCGACCCGAACCCGGCCTGGTCCGGCCAGACCCTCGGCTTCATCGGCCGCATCGACGAACCGCGCAAGGGCCTGCCCGTCCTGATGGCGGCCTTCCCGCGCATCGTCGAGGCGTGCCCGGACGTACGCCTCCTGGTGGCGGGCCGCGGAGACGAGGAGGAGGCGGTCGCCTCCCTGCCCGCCGAACTCCGCTCCCGGGTCGAGTTCCTCGGAATGGTCTCCGACGAGGACAAGGCACGGCTGCTGCGCAGCGTCGACCTGTACGTGGCTCCGAACACGGGCGGCGAGAGCTTCGGCATCATCCTCGTCGAGGCCCTCTCCGCCGGCGCGGCGGTCCTCGCGGCCGACCTCGACGCCTTCGCACAGGTCCTGGACCAGGGGGCGGCGGGGGAGCTCTTCGCGAACGAGGACCCCGACTCCCTGGCGGCCGCGGCGATCGCGCTGCTCCGCGATCCGGCCCGCCGCGCGGAACTGAGCGCGCGTGGCTCCGCGCACGTGCGGCGCTTCGACTGGTCGACGGTGGCGGCGGACATCCTGGCCGTCTACGAAACCGTCACGGACGGCGCGGCGGCGGTGGCCGAGGACGAGCGGGTCCCGCTCCGCACCCGCCTGGGCCTCACCCGCGACGCGTAGCCCTACCGGGCCCGACCCGGCCGGAGTTCCCCTACCCGCCCTTCGCCCGTTCCCCGGGCTGCGCCCGGACCCCTTCTGGGGCTCCGCCCCAGACCCCGCGCCTCAAACGCCGGCGAGGCTGGATTTTTCCAGCCCGTCCGGCGTTTGAGGACCGGGTCCGGGCGGAGCCCGGGGAACGGTGGAAGGGCGGGTAGGGGACAGCCCCGCAGGACCACCGACGGACGGAGTCCGGCGCAGCGGCGCGAAGCCGGAGAGGCCCGCAAGGGCCGAGGCGCGCGAGCGGCGCATTGAAAGGTAAGGTCGCGGCCCGTGATCGAAACCCTTGTCTGGATTGCCCTCGGCCTCGGCCTCGTCGGGGTTTACCTCAGCTGGACCGCCGGCCGGCTCGACCGGCTGCACTCGCGGATGGACGCCGCCCGCGCCGCACTCGACGCACAGCTCGTCCGCCGGGCCTCCGTGGTGCTGGAGGTGGCGACCTCCGGGGTGCTGGATCCGGCTTCCTCCCTCGTGCTGTACGAGGCCGCGCACGCCGCCCGGCAGGCGGAGGAGGAGCACCGGGAGGTGGCCGAGAGCGAGCTCAGCCAGGCGCTGCGCGCGGTGTTCTCCGATGTCGGGCAGGTCGACGCGCTCAAGGCGGCCCCGGGCGGGGCGGAGGCCGCCGAGGAGCTGGCTGCGGCGGTCCGCCGGGTGCCCATGGCGCGGCGGTTCCTCAACGACGCCGTCCGTGCGGCCCGGGCGCTGCGCCGCCACCGCAAGGTCCGCTGGTTCCGGCTGGCGGGCCACGCGCCCTTCCCCCTGGCCTTCGAGATGGACGACGAGCCTCCGGTGGATCTGGCCGAGCGGCCGTAACTTGTACCCAATGGCCAAATCGCGAGGAGCCACCGGCTGCACATTGGCCCTTGCCGTGGACTGGTCCAGAAGGTTTCCTCGGTCGAGTACCACCAGATCGCCAGCAGCGATCACCAGTAGCGCCTGAATCTTCCTTTCGAGTGAGGTCAATCCGTGAGCACGCTTCCCTCCACCCCGCAGTCCGCTGAGTCGGCGATCGGCACCTCCCGCGTCAAGCGCGGCATGGCCGAGCAGCTCAAGGGCGGCGTGATCATGGATGTGGTCAACGCCGAGCAGGCGAAGATCGCCGAGGACGCCGGCGCCGTGGCCGTCATGGCCCTGGAGCGGGTTCCCGCCGACATCCGCAAGGACGGCGGCGTGGCCCGGATGTCCGACCCGAACATGATCGAAGAGATCATCGAGGCCGTCTCCATCCCGGTCATGGCCAAGTCCCGCATCGGCCACTTCGTCGAGGCCCAGGTCCTGCAGTCCCTCGGCGTCGACTACATCGACGAGTCCGAGGTCCTGACCCCGGCCGACGAGGTCAACCACTCCGACAAGTGGGCGTTCACCACCCCCTTCGTCTGTGGCGCCACCAACCTGGGCGAGGCCCTGCGCCGCATCGCCGAGGGCGCGGCCATGATCCGTTCGAAGGGCGAGGCCGGTACCGGCAACGTCGTCGAGGCCGTCCGCCACCTGCGCCAGATCAAGAACGAGATCGCCCGCCTGCGCGGCTACGACAACAACGAGCTGTTCGCCGCCGCCAAGGAGCTGCGCGCGCCGTACGAGCTGGTCAAGGAAGTTGCCGAGCTCGGCAAGCTCCCGGTCGTGCTGTTCTCCGCCGGTGGCGTCGCCACCCCGGCCGACGCCGCGCTGATGCGCCAGCTCGGTGCCGAGGGCGTCTTCGTCGGCTCCGGCATCTTCAAGTCGGGCGACCCGGCCAAGCGCGCCGCCGCCATCGTGAAGGCCACCACCTTCTTCGACGACCCGAAGATCATCGCGGACGCGTCCCGCAACCTGGGCGAGGCCATGGTCGGCATCAACTGCGACACCCTCCCCGAGTCCGAGCGCTACGCCAACCGCGGCTGGTAGTCATCACCATGACCACCCCCGTGATTGGTGTCCTGGCACTCCAGGGCGACGTACGGGAGCACCTGATCGCCCTGGCCTCGGCTGACGCCGTGGCCAGGCCGGTCCGGCGTCCCGAGGAGCTCGCCGAGGTCGACGCCCTGGTGATCCCCGGCGGCGAGTCCACGACCATGTCGAAGCTCGCCGTGCTGTTCGGCATGCTGGAGCCGCTGCGCGAGCGCGTACGGGCCGGGATGCCGGTCTACGGCACCTGCGCCGGCATGATCATGCTCGCCGACAAGCTGCTGGACGGCCGTGAGGACCAGGAGACCCTGGGCGGCATCGATATGATCGTGCGCCGCAACGCCTTCGGCCGGCAGAACGAGTCCTTCGAGGCTCAGGTGGACTTCGCGGGCATCGAGGGCGGCCCCGTCGAGGGCGTCTTCATCCGCGCCCCCTGGGTCGAGCCCGTCGGCGGCGCCGTCGAGGTGCTCGCCACGTACGACGGGCACACCGTCGCCGTGCGCCAGGGCAATGTCCTCGCCACCTCCTTCCACCCGGAGCTCACGGGTGACGACCGGGTCCACGCGTACTTCGTCGACATGGTGCGCGCGGGGCTGTAACGGCGTCCCGGTAGGATCTGAGGCGAACATTGTTGGTGACGCGAAGGAGACAGGCAGATGTCCGGCCACTCTAAATGGGCTACGACGAAGCACAAGAAGGCCGTGGTTGACGCCAAGCGCGGCAAGCTCTTCGCGAAGCTGATCAAGAACATCGAGGTCGCGGCCCGTATGGGCGGCGCCGACATCGATGGCAACCCGACCCTCTTCGACGCCATCCAGAAGGCGAAGAAGAGCTCGGTCCCGAACAAGAACATCGACTCCGCGGTCAAGCGCGGCGGCGGCCTCGAGGCCGGCGGCGCCGACTACGAGACGATCATGTACGAAGGCTACGGCCCGAACGGCGTCGCGGTGCTCATCGAGTGCCTCACCGACAACCGCAACCGTGCCGCCTCCGACGTGCGCGTCGCCATGACCCGCAACGGCGGTTCGATGGCCGACCCGGGCTCGGTCTCGTACCTGTTCAACCGCAAGGGCGTCGTCCTGCTGCCCAAGGGCGAGCTGTCCGAGGACGATGTCCTGGAGACGGTGCTGGAGGCGGGTGCCGAGGAGGTCAACGACCTCGGCGAGCAGTTCGAGATCATCAGCGAGGCCACCGACATGGTCGCGGTCCGTACCGCGCTCCAGGAGGCGGGCATCGACTACGACTCGGCCGACTCCAACTTCCTGCCGACCATGCAGGTCGAGCTGGACGAAGAGGGCGCACGCAAGATCTTCAAGCTGATCGACGCGCTCGAGGACAGCGACGACGTGCAGAACGTCTTCGCCAACTTCGACGTCTCGGACGAGGTCATGGAGAAGGTCGACGCCTGATCCAGGCGTCAACCGCTCACAGCGTTCGGACAGCGGGCCGACGGGGACACACCCCGTCGGCCCGCTGCTTTGTCAGTGCCGCCCGATAACCTGCGAAGCTGCACGTACAGGAGATCGAAGAAGGGGGTGCGGTGCGCGTACTCGGTGTTGACCCCGGCCTGACCCGGTGCGGTGTCGGCGTGGTCGAGGGGGTGGCGGGCCGCCCCCTGACGATGCTGGGTGTGGGGGTCGTACGGACGCCCGCGGACGCCGAGTTGGGCCACCGGCTCGTCGCCATCGAGCAGGGCATCGAGGAATGGCTCGATGAGCACCGGCCGGAAGTCGTCGCCGTGGAGCGGGTGTTCAGCCAGCACAACGTCAGCACGGTGATGGGCACCGCCCAGGCCAGTGCCGTCGCCATGCTGTGCGCCGCCCGCCGCGGCATACCGGTCGCGCTGCACACCCCGAGCGAGGTCAAGGCGGCCGTCACCGGCAGCGGTCGCGCCGACAAGGCGCAGGTCGGAGCCATGGTCACCCGGCTGCTGCGGCTGTCCGCCCCGCCCAAGCCCGCCGACGCCGCGGACGCCCTCGCCCTCGCCATCTGCCACATCTGGCGCGCCCCCGCGCAGAACCGCCTCCAGCAGGCCGTCGACCGGCATGCCAGCGCCCTGAAAGGCCGCACTCCATGATCGCCTTCGTCAGCGGCCCGGTGGCCGCGCTCGCCCCCACCCTGGCCGTCATCGAGGTCGGGGGAGTGGGCATGGCCGTGCACTGCACGGCGAACACCCTCGCGGGCCTGCGGACCGGTGAGCCGGCCCGGCTGGCGACCTCCCTGGTCGTACGGGAGGACTCGCTGACGCTGTACGGCTTCGCCGACGACGACGAGCGCCAGGTCTTCGAGCTCCTGCAGACCGCGAGCGGGGTCGGGCCGAAGCTCGCCCAGGCGATGCTGGCGGCGCACAGCCCGGACGCGCTCCGCGTCGCCGTCTCGGTGGGGGACGAGAAGGCGCTGATGGCGGTCTCCGGCATCGGGAAGAAGGGCGCGCAGAAGCTCCTGCTGGACCTCAAGGACAAGCTCGGCGCGCCGCTGGGGTCGAGCGGGATGGTGGGCGCGCAGCGCGCGGCGGCCTCCGGTCCGGCGCCGTGGTCGGAGCAGCTGTCCGCGGCCCTGATCGGCCTCGGCTACGCGCCCCGCGACGCGGACGAGGCGGTCTCCGCGGTGACCCCGCAGGCGGAGGAGGCCATTGCCGCCGGCGGGTCGGCGCCGGTTCCGCAGCTCCTGCGGGCGGCGCTGCAGTCCCTGAACCGGGCCCGCTGACCTCGGCGGGGCCGGGCCCCGGGCCCCGGGGGCCGGAGCCAGGGCCGCTGCGCGGAGCGGGGTCCCCTACCCGCCCTTCCACCGTTCCCCGGGCTCCGCCCGGACCCGTTGCCGGGTGCGGCGCCGTTGCCGGGGGCGCTGCCCCCGGACCCCCGCTCCTCAAACGCCGGAGGGGCTGGATTTCCGCCTGGCGGGGCTGGATGGGCCCGGAGGGGCCGGATGTGCCCGGGCCGCCGCACACGACGTACCGACCGAGAAGGCAGACTGACACCGTGAACTGGGATGACGAGAGCGACGACCGGATCGTCGCAGCCGCGGCGGACGGCGAGGACACCGCCGTCGAGGCGGCCCTGCGGCCCAAGGACCTCGGTGAGTTCGTCGGGCAGGAGAAGGTCCGCCAGCAGCTGGACCTCGTCCTGAAGGCGGCCCGCCAGCGCGGCGCCACCGCCGATCACGTGCTGCTGTCGGGCGCCCCGGGCCTGGGGAAGACCACCCTGTCCATGATCATCGCCGCGGAGATGGGCGCGCCCATCCGGATCACCTCCGGCCCCGCCATCCAGCACGCGGGCGACCTCGCGGCCATCCTCTCCTCCCTCCAGGAGGGCGAGGTCCTCTTCCTCGACGAGATCCACCGGATGTCGCGGCCCGCCGAGGAAATGCTCTACATGGCGATGGAGGACTTCCGCGTCGACGTGATCGTCGGCAAGGGACCGGGAGCCACCGCCATCCCGCTGGAGCTGCCGCCGTTCACCCTCGTCGGGGCCACCACCCGCGCCGGCCTGCTCCCGCCCCCGCTGCGCGACCGCTTCGGCTTCACCGGCCACATGGAGTTCTACGCCCCCGAGGAGCTGGAGCGCGTCATCCACCGCTCCGCCCGGCTCCTCGACGTGGAGATCGACACCGACGGCGCCGCCGAGATCGCGGGCCGCTCGCGCGGAACGCCCCGTATCGCCAACCGGCTGCTGCGCCGCGTCCGCGACTACGCACAGGTCAGGGCCGACGGCGTGATCAACCGCGCGGTCGCCGGCACCGCCCTGAAGGTCTACGAGGTGGACGAGCGCGGGCTCGACCGGCTGGACCGGGCCGTCCTGGAGGCGCTGCTGAAGCTCTTCGGCGGGGGACCCGTCGGCCTGTCGACGCTCGCGGTCGCCGTCGGCGAGGAGCGGGAGACCGTGGAAGAGGTGGCCGAGCCGTTCCTCGTCCGCGAGGGGCTTCTGGCCAGGACCCCGAGGGGGCGGGTCGCGACCCCGGCCGCATGGGCTCACCTGGGACTTGTTCCGCCGCAGCAGGGCGGTAACGGATCAAGCGGACAACAGGGCCTCTTCGGGACCTGACGGCGCGGACGTTGGCCCCGTCAGGAACTGCGATGACATGCTGGGCGTTGTTCCATCGGTGCGGACTCGCCTAGACTCCGCCGATGCCGACCCTTACGGTCGGCGTACCCACCCCCCGTACAAAGGCCGTGCGCTTGTGCGGTCGATGCGAAGGACCTGCGTCCCGTGAATATCATGTCCCTCCTTCCGTTCGTGCTGATCATCGGGGCGATGTTCCTGCTGACCCGCAGCCAGAAGAAGAAGCAGCAGCAGGCCGCGCAGATGCGCGACCAGCTGACGGCCGGCACCGGCGTCCGCACCATCGGTGGCATGTACGCCACGGTGAAGGAGATCGGCGAAGACACCGTCACGCTCGAGGTGGCCCCCGGCGTCCACGCGATCTACGCGAAGAACGCCATCGGTGCCGTGCTGGAGGACGAGGAGTACAACCGCATCGTCCACGGCTTCACCGATGATCTGACGATCGACACGCCGGTCGTCCCGGACGACGCGTCCTCCCTGACCGGGGACGAGGCCCCCAAGCTCGACCTGGGCAAGAAGGACGAGCCCAAGGCCGACGAGCCGGCGGCGGAGGAGCCCAAGGGCGACGAGCCCAAGGACGGCAAGACCGACGGCGAGGCCGGCGCGAAGTAGCGCTGGGCCGGGGACCGTGCGGGGCGCCTGATCGGCAGCCCCGCCGGCCCCGCCAGTGACCCTTCTGCGGGGGGCAGGGGTCCCCACACACATTTTCGTGGCCGTCCACGCGCTGACCCGGCGCGGGACGGTTGGACAGGGAGATACGACAAGGTGGCAGCACCGAAGAAGGGCCGGCGGCCCACGGGGGCTCAGGGGAGGCCGGGGCGTTCCCTGGCCATCATCCTGATCGCGATGGTGGCGCTCACCGCGGGGATGTTCCTCACGAAGCAGACGACGCCGCGACTCGGCATCGACCTCGCCGGCGGTACGAGCATCACGCTCAAGGCCAAGAGCGAGCCCGGCAAGCCGGACGCGATCAACGAGACCAACATGGCCACGGCGATCGGCATCATCGAACGCCGCGTCAACGGTCTGGGTGTCTCTGAGGCCGAGGTCCAGCAGCAGGGCAAAGACCACATCATCGTGAACATCCCCAAGGGGACGAACGAGCAGCAGGCGCGCGAGCAGGTCGGCACCACCGCCCAGCTGTACTTCCGCCCCGTGCTCGCCAAGTCGGAGGGCGCCCCGGTGGCCCCCGAGGCCAGCTCGAGCGGCTCCCCGAGCGGTTCTCCGAGTGCCGCCCCGAGCGGCTCCGGCAGCCCGTCCGCCAGTGCGGCCACCCCGTCGTCCAGCGCCACTTCCCAGGGCCGTGCGGTCAGTGAGGCCCTCAAGGCCCCGAACGCCCCCTCTCCCTCGCCCTCGGCGAGCGAGTCGAAGAAGGCAGACGACAAGGCCACGCCGTCCACGTCGCCCTCCGCGCCCAGCGCCGAGGAGTCCGCCGCCGCGGACCTGCAGGCGAAGTTCGCCGCGCTGGACTGCAGCAACGAGGCGCAGCGCGCCGCCCTCAAGGTCGCCAAGCCCGAAGAGCCGACGCTGGCCTGCGGCAAGAGCGACGGTGTCTGGTACAAGTGGGTGCTCGGCCCGGCCGCGGTCAACGGCCAGGACGTGAAGGACGCCAAGGGGATCATCGACCCCCAGCGCGGCATCTGGATCGTCACGATGCAGTTCACCGACAAGGGTGCCGACAAGTTCGGCAAGATCACCGGTGAGCTCGCGGCCAAGCAGCCCCCGCAGAACCAGTTCGCGATCGTGCTCGACGGCGAGGTCATCTCCGACCCGAACGTCCGCGAGGCGCTGACCGGCGGCAACGCCGAGATCTCCGGCGGCTTCAACCAGCAGTCCGCGATGGACCTGGGCAACATGCTCTCGTACGGCGCCCTGCCCCTGTCCTTCCAGGAGGACAGCGTCACCACCGTCTCCGCCGCGCTCGGCGGCGAGCAGCTGAAGGCCGGCCTCATCGCCGGTGCCATCGGCCTCGCCCTCGTGGTGATCTACCTGCTGGCGTACTACCGGGGCCTGGCGTTCGTCGCCATCATCAGCCTCATCGTCTCCGGCATCCTGACCTACACGATCATGGCGCTGCTCGGTAAGGGCATCGGCTTCGCGCTGAACCTGCCGGCCGTCTGCGGTGCGATCGTCGCGATCGGCATCACCGCCGACTCGTTCATCGTGTACTTCGAACGCATCCGGGACGAGATCCGCGAGGGCCGCACCCTGCGTCCGGCCGTCGAGCGTGCCTGGCCGCGTGCCCGGCGCACCATCCTGGTCTCCGACTTCGTGTCGTTCCTGGCGGCCGCGGTGCTCTTCATCGTCACCGTTGGCAAGGTGCAGGGCTTCGCCTTCACCCTGGGTCTGACGACCCTGCTCGACGTGGTCGTGGTGTTCCTCTTCACCAAGCCCGTCATGACGCTGCTGGCCCGGACGAACTTCTTCGCCAGCGGTCACCCGTGGTCCGGGCTGGACCCGAAGCGACTGGGCGCGAAGCCGCCGCTGCGACGCTCGCGTCGTACCGGCTCCGACGCGTCCGCCGCGACCGTCTCCGTTCCCGTCGACGCAAAGGAGGCGTGAGAGATGTCGAAGCTCGGAGATCTCGGCGCCAAGCTGTACCGGGGTGAGGTCGGCTACGACTTCGTCGGCAAGCGCTTCGTCTGGTACGGCGTTTCCATCCTGATCACCATCACGGCGATCGTGGCCCTGGCCGTTCAGGGCCTCAACATGGGCATCGAGTTCAAGGGTGGTGCCGTCTTCACCACCCCGAAGACCACCATCTCGGAGGCCCAGGCCCGGGAGGACGCGGAGAAGGCCTCCGGCCACGACGCGGTCGTCCAGAAGCTCGGCACCGGTGGTCTGCGCATCCAGATCTCGGACCTGAACACCGACCAGGCCGCCGAGGTGAAGGCCAAGCTCGCCACCGACCTCAAGCTCGACGCGGCCCAGATCAACGCCGACCTGGTCGGCCCCAGCTGGGGCGAGCAGATCGCGAACAAGGCCTGGACCGGCCTTGGGGTCTTCATGATCCTCGTGGTGATCTACCTGGCCATCGCCTTCGAGTGGCGGATGGCGGTCGCGGCGCTCATCGCGCTGATCCACGACCTCACGATCACGGTCGGCGTCTACGCGCTGGTCGGCTTCGAGGTCACCCCGGGTACGGTCATCGGTCTGCTGACCATCCTCGGTTACTCCCTCTACGACACCGTCGTCGTCTTCGACGGTCTCAAGGAGGGCTCGAAGGACATCACCAAGCAGACCCGCTGGACGTACAGCGAGATCGCCAACCGGAGTGTCAACGGCACCCTGGTCCGCTCGATCAACACCACCGTCGTGGCGCTGCTCCCGGTCGGAGCGCTGCTGTTCATCGGCGGCGGCTTCCTGGGCGCCGGCATGCTGAACGACATCTCGCTGTCGCTGTTCGTCGGCCTCGCGGCCGGCGCCTACTCGTCGATCTTCATCGCGACCCCGCTGGTCGTGGACCTGAAGGAGCGCGAGCCGGCGATGAAGGCCCTGAAGAAGCGGGTGCTCGCGAAGCGGGCGGCGGCGGAGGCCAAGGGCGAGTCGGCCGATGAGGCCGGTACCGAAGGTGCGCCCGAGGTCGTGGCGCAGGGCCGGTCGGGACGCCGCCGGTGACCGCGGAGCTGCCCTCGGGCGTACGGGACCTGCTGCTCAGCCGGATCACGGACGTGGCGGACTACCCGAAGCCGGGCGTGATGTTCAAGGACATCACCCCGCTGCTGGCCGACCCGAAGGCGTTCGGCGCCCTCACGGACGCGCTGGTGGCCCTGGCCGGGCAGTACGGAGCGACGAAGATCGTCGGGCTGGAGGCGCGGGGGTTCATCCTGGCGGCTCCGGTGGCCGTGCAGGCGGGCATCGGCTTCGTGCCGGTCCGCAAGGCCGGGAAGCTGCCCGGGGCGACGCTCCTGCAGTCCTACGACCTGGAGTACGGGTCGGCGGAGATCGAGATCCACGCGGAGGCGCTGGCCGCCGAGGACAGGGTCATGGTCATCGACGACGTGCTGGCCACCGGCGGTACCGCCGCGGCCTCGCTGGAGCTGATCCGGCGGGCCGGGGCGCAGGTCGCCGGGGTCGCGGTCCTGATGGAGCTCTCGTTCCTGCCGGGCCGTGAGCGGCTGGTGCCCGCCCTGGGCGATGCGCCGCTGGACGCGCTGATCGTGGTCTGACCACACCGTTCGCCGAAGCGGGCGTGCACCGGTAACCCCGGAGCGCGCCCGCTTCGGCGTGTGCGGGCCGCTGCGCGGGGCCGTGTCCCCTACCTGCCCTTCGCCCGTTCCCCGGGGCTCCGCCCCGGACCCCGGTCCTCAAACGCCGGACGGGCTGGATATGGCCGGGCTCGGGGAACAGGGTGGCGGAACCCTCGCTACGATGGGTTATCCGGACCGGACACGGGCACCGGATTCCGCTGAGGAGCGCTCTTGCCAGACGAGGTCCAGCCAATCTCTGCCGCGCAGCCCGACCCGCAGCCCGAGCAGCCGGCCGCGGCGGCTGCCGCCACGCCCCCGCCGGCGCCGCCCGCGCCGCCGGTCAAGCCCGTGTCCGCGAAGTCGGCCGGGTCCTCCAATCGGGTGCGCGCCCGGCTGGCCCGTCTCGGCGTCCAGCGTTCCAACCCGTACAACCCGGTCCTGGAACCGCTGCTCCGCATAGTCCGCAGCAACGACCCGAAGATCGAGACGGCCACCCTGCGCCAGATCGAGCAGGCGTACCAGGTCGCGGAGCGCTGGCACCGGGGTCAGAAGCGCAAGAGCGGTGACCCGTACATCACCCACCCGCTCGCGGTGACCACGATCCTCGCCGAACTGGGCATGGATCCGGCCACGCTGATGGCGGGACTGCTCCACGACACCGTGGAGGACACCGAGTACGGGCTGGAGGACCTGCGGCGCGACTTCGGCGACGCCGTGACCCTGCTCGTCGACGGCGTCACCAAGCTCGACCGCGTCAAGTTCGGCGAGGCGGCCCAGGCCGAGACCGTCCGCAAGATGGTCGTGGCCATGGCCAAGGACCCCCGGGTCCTGGTCATCAAGCTCGCCGACCGCCTGCACAACATGCGCACCATGCGCTACCTCAAGCGGGAGAAGCAGGAGAAGAAGGCCCGCGAGACCCTCGAGATCTACGCCCCGCTGGCGCACCGGCTGGGCATGAACACCATCAAGTGGGAGCTGGAGGACCTCGCCTTCGCGATCCTCTACCCCAAGATGTACGACGAGATCGTGCGCCTGGTGGCCGAAAGGGCGCCCAAGCGCGACGAGTACCTCACCGTCGTCACCGACGAGGTGCAGGCCGACCTGCGGGCCGCCCGCATCAAGGCCACCGTCACCGGACGCCCCAAGCACTACTACAGCGTCTACCAGAAGATGATCGTGCGCGGCCGCGACTTCGCCGAGATCTACGACCTGGTCGGCATCCGGGTCCTCGTCGACACCGTCCGCGACTGCTACGCCGCCCTCGGCACCGTGCACGCGCGATGGAACCCGGTCCCCGGCCGGTTCAAGGACTACATCGCCATGCCGAAGTTCAACATGTACCAGTCGCTCCACACGACGGTCATCGGACCCAGCGGCAAGCCCGTAGAGCTCCAGATCCGCACCTTCGACATGCACCGCCGCGCCGAGTACGGCATCGCCGCGCACTGGAAGTACAAGCAGCAGACCGTCGCGGGCGCCTCGAAGGTGCGCACCGACGTGCCGCAGGCAGCCAAGGGCACGGCGGGCCACGACACGGTCAACGACATGGCCTGGCTGCGCCAGCTGCTGGACTGGCAGAAGGAGACCGAGGACCCGAGCGAGTTCCTCGACTCGCTGCGCTTCGACCTCTCGCGCAACGAGGTCTTCGTCTTCACGCCCAAGGGCGACGTCATCGCCCTGCCGGCCGGCGCCACCCCCGTGGACTTCTCGTACGCCGTCCACACCGAGGTCGGCCACCGGACCATAGGGGCGCGGGTCAACGGGCGGCTCGTACCGCTCGAATCGACCCTCGACAACGGCGATCTGGTCGAGGTCTTCACCTCCAAGGCCGAGGGGGCCGGCCCGTCCCGTGACTGGCTGGGCTTCGTCAAGTCCCCGCGCGCCAGGAACAAGATCCGCGCCTGGTTCTCCAAGGAACGCCGCGACGAGGCGATCGAGCACGGCAAGGACGCCATCGCGCGGGCCATGCGCAAGCAGAACCTGCCGATCCAGCGCATCCTGACCGGCGACTCGCTCGTCACCCTCGCGCACGAGATGCGCTACCCCGACATCTCCTCGCTCTACGCGGCGATCGGCGAGGGCCACGTCACCGCGCAGAACGTCGTGCAGAAGCTGGTCCAGGCCCTCGGCGGCGAGGACGCGGCCAACGAGGACATCGAGGAGACCATCCCGCCGGCCCGCGGGCGCAGCACGCGCCGCGGAAACGCCGACCCCGGCGTCGTGGTCAAGGGCGTCGAGGACGTGTGGGTCAAGCTGGCCCGCTGCTGCACCCCGGTGCCGGGCGACCCCATCATCGGCTTCGTCACCCGCGGCAGCGGCGTATCGGTTCACCGCGCCGACTGCGTCAACGTGGACTCCCTCTCGCAGCAGCCCGAGCGGATGCTGGAGGTCGAGTGGGCGCCCACCCAGTCCTCCGTGTTCCTGGTCGCCATCCAGGTCGAGGCGCTGGACCGGTCCCGGCTGCTGTCGGACGTCACCCGGGTCCTGTCGGACCAGCACGTGAACATCCTGTCGGCGGCCGTGCAGACCTCCCGCGACCGGGTGGCCACCTCCCGGTTCACCTTCGAGATGGGCGACCCGAAGCACCTGGGCCACGTCCTGAAGGCCGTACGGGGCGTCGAGGGCGTCTACGACGTCTACCGCGTGACCTCGGCCCGCAGGCCGTAAGCAGGACATACGGAAGGGCCCCGGTACGCACTGCGTACCGGGGCCCTTCCTGCGTTCTGGAGGCGTCAGCCGCCGAACTCCTCAAGACCCTTCAGCGCCTGGTCCAGCAGGGCCTGGCGGCCCTCCAGCTCCCGGGACAGCTTGTCGGCCTTGGAGTTGTTGCCCTGCGCGCGCGCCGCGTCGATCTGGCCGCGCAGCTTGTCGACCGCCGCCTGCAGCTGACCCGTCAGACCGGCCGCACGGGCCCGCGCCTCCGGGTTCGTACGGCGCCACTCGCCCTCCTCGGCCTCCTGGATGGCCCGCTCGACGGCGTGCATCCGGCCCTCGACCTTGGGACGCGCGTCCCGCGGTACGTGGCCGATGGCCTCCCAGCGCTCGTTCAGGGAGCGGAAAGCCGCACGGGCAGCCTTCAGGTCCGTTACGGGTACGAGCTTCTCGGCCTCGTCGGCCAGCTCCTCCTTCAGCTTCAGGTTCTCCACCTGCTCGGCGTCGCGCTCGGCGAAGACCTCGCTGCGGGCCGCGAAGAACACGTCCTGGGCGCCGCGGAAACGGTTCCACAGGTCGTCCTCGGACTCGCGCTGCGCGCGGCCGGCGGCCTTCCAGCTCTCCATCAGCTCGCGGTAGCGCGCGGCCGTCGGACCCCAGTCCGTCGACTTCGACAGCGACTCGGCCTCCGCGACCAGCTTCTCCTTGACCTTGCGGGCGTCCTCGCGCTGCGCGTCGAGCGAGGCGAAGTGCGCCTTGCGGCGCTTGGAGAAGGCGGAGCGGGCGTGCGAGAAGCGGTGCCACAGCTCGTCGTCCGACTTGCGGTCGAGGCGGGGCAGACCCTTCCAGATGTCCACCAGGGCCCGCAGCCGCTCGCCGGCGCTGCGCCACTGGTCGCTCTGCGCGAGCTCCTCGGCCTCGGTCACCAGCGCGTCCTTGGCCGCACGGGCCTCGTCCGTCTGCTTGGCCTTCTGGACCTTGCGCTCCTCGCGGCGCGAGTCCACGGTCGACACCAGCTTGTCCAGCCGGACGCGCAGCGCGTCGAGGTCACCGACGGCGTGGTGCTCGTCCACCTGCGTGCGCAGGTGCTCGATGGCCGTCTGGGCGTCCTTGGCGGCCAGATCGGTGGTCCGCACCCGTCGTTCGAGGAGGCCGATCTCGACCACCAGGCCCTCGTACTTGCGCTCGAAGTAGGCCAGGGCCTCCTCCGGGGTGCCGGCCTGCCACGAGCCGACGACCTTCTCGCCATCGGCAGTACGCACGTACACGGTGCCGGTCTCGTCGACTCGGCCCCACGGGTCGCTGCTCACAGCGCCTCCTCCACCTGATGCCTTGCGAGGGGTTCACCCCCTGGGCATCGTCCACAGTTTCCTGGGGCGGGCCGCGCCCGCCCTGCACAACGCCAACATAGGCGACCGCCGGGCCGGCTGTCCGCATCCAGCACGACGCAATATCGGCGTACCGACGTCAGAAGAGCCGTCGCGGATGCGGACCGGGCCCGGGGCGCCCGGTCCCGGTCAGTTCTGGGTGACGGTGCCCTTCTCGATGGTCACCGGGGTCTTGGGAGCCCCGTCCGTCTGGCCGTTGTCCGTACCGGCCTTGGCCACCTCTTCGAGCACCTTCAGACCGGCCGCGTCGATCTTGCCGAAGGGGGTGTACGAGGGGGGAAGCGGGCTGTCCTTGTAGACCAGGAAGAACTGGCTGCCGCCCGAGCCGGGCTTGCCGGTGTTGGCCATGGCCACCGTGCCCGCCGGGTAGGTGACCTGGCCGGTCTCGTTGGGCTTGCCCAGCGCGTCGAGGTTCTCGTCCGCGATGGTGTAGCCGGGGCCGCCCATGCCGGTGCCCTGCGGGTCACCGCACTGCAGGACGAAGATCCCGCTCGTCGTCAGGCGGTGGCACTTGGTGTTGTCGAAGAAGTTCTTGTCGGCGAGTGACTTGAACGAGTTGACCGTCTGCGGGGTCTTCGCCGCGTCCATCTCGAACTTGATGTCGCCCGCGCTCGTCTTCAGGTCGAAGGTGTACTTCGCCTTGGCGTCGATCGCCATCGCCGGGGAGGGGGACTGCTGCGGGGTGGGCGCGGCCGAGGCCGAGGGGGTCGCGGCCGGGTCGGCCGCCTCGTCCTTCTTGTCCTTGTCGAACACACCGCCGGCCACGAGGCCGACCAGCGCCGCGACGACCACGGCCACCGCCGCACCGACCACGGCCATCCGCTTGCGCGACTTCTGCCGCGCTTCGGCACGCCGCTTCTGCTGGCGTTCGTACTTCTCCCTGGCGAGCTGGCGCCGCCGCTGATCGCTCGTGACCACCGGGTCGTCTCCTTGTGCGTATCTGGTACCACTGTCCGGGCTGGGTTAGGCCGTACCGTATATGGGTTCGCTGTGTAATGAGCGGCGCCGGTACCCTCTGAGCAGCAGCATTCGGATCTGCAGCCTCCCGCCGGACGACGATTGAGGACGAACGTGCTGATTGCCGGATTCCCCGCCGGGGCCTGGGGGACCAACTGTTACGTGGTCGCCCCCGCCGCCGGTGAGGAGTGCGTCATCATCGACCCGGGCCACCAGGCCACCCAGGGTGTCGAGGAGACGCTGAAGAAGCACCGGCTCAAGCCCGTCGCGGTCGTCCTGACCCATGGCCACATCGATCATGTGGCCTCGGTGGTCCCGGTGTGCGGAGCACACGACGTACCGGCCTGGATCCACCCCGAGGACCGCTTCATGATGAGCGACCCGGAGAAGGCACTCGGCCGTTCCCTCGGAGCGCAGCTGATGGGCGAGCTCACCGTGGGGGAGCCCTCCGACGTCAAGGAGCTCAACGACGGCGCGAAGCTCGCCCTCGCGGGCATGGAGCTCACCGTGTCGCACGCCCCGGGCCATACCAGGGGGTCGGTGACCTTCGGGATGCCCGAGGCGGGGGACATCCCGCCGCTGCTGTTCTCGGGCGACCTGCTCTTCGCCGGCTCCATCGGGCGTACCGACTTCCCCGGCGGCAGCCACGCCGACATGCTCGAATCGCTGGCCCGCGTGTGCCTGCCGCTCGACGACTCGACCGTGGTGCTGCCCGGACACAACGAGCACACGACCATTGGCCGTGAGCGAGCCACCAACCCGTACCTGCGGCAGGTGGCCGCCGGCCTGGGAGACGGTTTCACGTCTCCACGACGAGGAATGTGACGAGAGTTTCGTGAGTACTTTTCAGGCCCCCAAGGGCACGTACGACCTGCTGCCGCCCCGCTCCGCCACCTTCCTGGCGGTCCGCGAGGCGATCTCCGCGCCCCTGAGGAACTCCGGCTACGGCTACGTGGAGACCCCCGGCTTCGAGAACGTGGAGCTCTTCTCCCGCGGAGTCGGCGAGTCCACCGACATCGTCAGCAAGGAGATGTACACCCTCACCACGAAGGGCGGCGACCAGCTCGCCCTGCGCCCCGAGGGCACCGCCTCCGTGCTCCGCGCCGCCCTGCAGGGCAACCTGCACAAGCTCGGCGGGCTGCCCGTCAAGCTCTGGTACTCCGGCTCGTACTACCGCTACGAGCGGGCCCAGGCGGGACGCTACCGCCACTTCTCCCAGGTCGGCGCCGAGGCCATCGGAGCCGAGGACCCGGCCCTGGACGCCGAGCTGATCATCCTGGCCGACCAGGCGTACCGCTCGCTGGGCCTGCGCAACTTCCGCATCCTGCTGAACTCGCTCGGAGACAAGGAGTGCCGCCCGGTGTACCGGGAGGCCCTCCAGACCTTCCTGCGCGGGCTCGACCTCGATGCGGAGACCGTGCGCCGGGCCGAGATCAACCCGCTGCGCGTGCTCGACGACAAGCGGGCCGACGTGCAGAAGCAGCTCGTCGGCGCCCCCATGCTGCGCGACTACCTCTGCGACGCCTGCAAGGCGTACCACGAGGAGGTCCGGGCGCTGGTGACGGCGGCCGGGGTCGCCTTCGAGGACGACGAGAAGCTCGTGCGCGGCCTGGACTACTACACCCGCACCACCTTCGAGTTCGTCCACGACGGTCTGGGCTCCCAGTCCGCGGTGGGCGGCGGCGGCCGCTACGACGGCCTCTCCGAGATGATCGGCGGCCCCGCGCTGCCCTCCGTGGGCTGGGCGCTGGGCGTGGACCGTACGGTGCTGGCGCTCGAAGCGGAGGGCGTCGAACTGGACATCCCCTCCGCGACCTCCGTCTTCGCGGTGGCGCTCGGCGCGGCCAAGCCGGTGCTGTTCGGTCTGGTGACCGAGCTGCGGCGGGCCGGGGTCGCGGCCGACATCTCCTACGGGGGCAAGGGCCTCAAGGGTGCGATGAAGGACGCGAACCGCTCGGGGGCGCGGTTCGCGGTGGTCGCGGGGGACCGTGACCTCGAAGAGGGCGTCGTCCAGCTGAAGGACATGGAGTCCGGCGAGCAGACCCCGGTGGCCGTCGCCGACGTGGTCGCGACGGTCCGGGCCCGCCTGGCCTGACGCTTGCGCCGCGGGGCGGGGTGGGGGTCTTCTCCCCACCCCGCCCCTTCGCGGTTTCCCGGGGCGGAACAGTCCGGCCGGGTACGGCACAATGGCCGGTGCTTGTTGACCTTGCGGATGTGGAGCGGGCGGGATGACGACACGAGGGACCGATACGGATACCGCCGAGCCGCGGACGGCCGTCGGCGGCAGCCGGGCGCTCGCCCTGCTGCTGGTGATCACGGGAGCCGCGGGACTGCTCGCGGCCTGGGTCATCACGATCGACAAGTTCAAGCTGCTGGAGGACCCGGACTTCGTCCCGGGCTGCAGCCTGAACCCGATCGTCTCCTGCGGCAACATCATGAAGAGCGACCAGGCGTCCGTCTTCGGCTTCCCGAACCCGATGCTGGGCCTGGTCACCTACGGCATGGTCGTCTGCGTCGGCATGAGCCTGCTCGCCCGGGCGCGCTTCCCGCGCTGGTACTGGCTCACCCTGAACGCCGGGATGCTCTTCGGCGTCGGCTTCTGCACCTGGCTGATGTACCAGTCGCTCTACGTGATCAGCTCCCTGTGCCTGTGGTGCTGCCTGGCCTGGGTCGCCACGATCATCATGTTCTGGTACGTGACCTCGCACAACGTCCGCAACCAGCTGCTGCCGGCCCCCGGCTGGCTGCGCGGCTTCTTCGACGAGTTCACCTGGGTGCTGCCCGTCCTGCACATCGGGATCATCGGCATGCTGATCCTGACCCGCTGGTGGGACTTCTGGACCTCCTGATACGTCAGGGCGGGAGTGTCGGTGGCCTCGCATAGGCTTCCGGGGTGGAACCAGACCTCTTCACCGCCGCCGCCGAAGACCGCCAGGCGAAGGACCCCTCCAGTTCTCCGCTCGCCGTCCGGATGCGCCCGCGCACCCTGGACGAGGTCGTCGGCCAGCAGCACCTGCTGAAGCCCGGCTCTCCGCTGCGGCGGCTCGTCGGGGACGGGGCGGGCGGTCCCGCCGGGGCCTCCTCGGTGATCCTCTGGGGCCCGCCGGGCATCGGCAAGACCACCCTCGCGTACGTGGTGAGCCAGGCCACGAAGAAGCGGTTCGTCGAGCTGTCCGCGATCACCGCCGGAGTGAAGGAAGTACGGGCCGTCATCGAGGGCGCCAAGCGGGCGGCCGGCGGATACGGCAAGGACACCGTCCTCTTCCTCGACGAGATCCACCGCTTCAGCAAGGCGCAGCAGGACTCGCTGCTGCCGGCCGTGGAGAACCGCTGGGTCACGCTGATCGCCGCCACCACGGAGAACCCGTACTTCTCGATCATCTCCCCGCTGCTGTCGCGCTCCCTGCTGCTGACGCTGGAACCGCTGACCGACGAGGACCTCAGCGCCCTGATGCACCGGGCGCTGACCGAGGAGCGGGGTCTCGGAGGCGCGGTCACCCTGCCGCCGGACGCGGAGGCGCACCTGCTGCGGATCGCCGGCGGGGACGCGCGGCGCGCGCTGACGGCCCTGGAGGCGGGAGCGGGCTCGGCGATCGCCAAGGGGGAGCCGGAGATCAGCCTCCAGACGGTGGAGGAGGCCGTCGACCGGGCCGCGGTGAAGTACGACCGGGACGGCGACCAGCACTACGACGTGGCGAGCGCGCTGATCAAGTCGATCCGGGGCTCGGACGTGGACGCGGCGCTGCACTATCTGGCGCGCATGATCGAAGCGGGGGAGGACCCCCGGTTCATCGCGCGCCGGCTGATGATCTCGGCGAGCGAGGACATCGGGCTGGCGGATCCGACGGCCCTGCCGCTCGCGGTGGCCGCCGCCCAGGCGGTGGCGATGATCGGCTTCCCGGAAGCCTCGCTCACGCTGTCGCACGTGACGATCGCGCTGGCGCTGGCCCCGAAGTCGAACACCGCGACGACGGCGATCGGCGCGGCGCTGGCGGATGTCCGGGCCGGGCTGGCGGGGTCCGTGCCGGCGCACTTGCGTGACGGGCACTACAAGGGGGCGGCGAAGCTGGGGCACGCGGTGGGGTACGTGTACCCGCACGACGTGCCCGGAGCGATTGCTGCGCAGCAGTACGCGCCGGATGCGGTGCACGGCAAGCGCTACTACGAGCCGACCCGGTACGGAGCCGAAGCCCGCTACGCGGACGTGGTGGAAAAGGTCCGCGAGCGGCTCCGAGGCGCGGGCTCGTAACCTGCGGCGCCGTTCCCGGGGGCCAGCCCCCGGACCCCCGCTCCTCAAACGCCGGAGGGGCTGGATTCGGCTGAGGCCGGGGAAATCCAGCCCCTCCGGCGTTTGAGGAGCGGGGTCTGGGGCGGAGCCCCAGGGAACGGTGGAAGGGCGGGTAGGGGATCTCGCCCCGCGCAGCGGCGTCGTGTCGCGGGTTCCTGGCAAGGGGGGCGGGCCTAGGCTCCGGCCATGGGACGCCGGGCTTTGCTCATCGCCGTGACGGCAGTACTGCTGCTCAGTGGGTGTCACCACGGAGACGGCGACAGGGCGCAGGCCAGCGCCGCCGCCCTCGTTGCGCAGGTCCCCCTCGCGAGTGCCGGGTTCCCGCCCTCCGCGGCGGCCGCCAGGAGTCAGCTGGGCGGGCTCAAGGTCGAGTGGGGCAAGAACTGGGAGACGTACAAGCGCGAGAACTTCGGCAAGTACTGGTCGGACGAGACCGACGCCGTCGGTGGGCGCAACGGGTGCGATACACGGGACGACGTCCTGCGCCGCGACCTGAGGGAGCTGCGCGAGGGCGACAGGAACCCCTGCGTCGTGCTGTCCGGGGTGCTCAAGGACCCGTACACGGGGAAGGAGCTCCCTTACACCTACCGCCGCGCCTCGCAGATCCAGACCGACCACGTCGTCGCCCTCGGCGCCGCCTGGCGCGGGGGCGCCTACGCCTGGACCCCGCAGCGGCGCCTGGAGTACGCCAACGACCTGGACGTGCTGCTCGCCGTGGACAAGCAGACGAACTACGAGAAGAGCAGCAAGACCGCCGACAAGTGGAAGCCGCCCCAGAAGGGCTACTGGTGCGAGTACGCGCGGCGGTACACCGGCATCAAGGCGAAGTACGGGCTCTCGGTGACCCCGCCGGAGAAGCAGGCGCTGCAGGAGATGCTCGGCACCTGCCCTAGCTGAACAGCGTGCTCATCGCCCGGCGCAGGCCGCAGACGTCGGTCACCGGCTCCGGGAAGTCGAAGCGGGCGTCGAAGGCGGTGGCGCCGCGGAGGAAGCGCACCCGCAGGCCCAGCCGGTCCAGCGCGAGCGGGACCGCCTTCAGGTCCGCCGCCTCCCGGGGACCGAGCAGGCCGCACAGGTCACCCATCCGGTCGCCGTGCGCGGAGGCCAGGTGCTGGAGGAGCTCCGTCTCGTGGGCCACCATCGGGTCGGGCTCGGCCGCGGCCAGCAGCTCCGGGTCCACGTGCTCGGCGCCCCACAGGTCGTCCACCGAGATCTCGCCGACCTCCAGGCGCAGCAGCATCCACGCGGGCCGGCCGGTGGGCGAGGCGTCGAGGGACTCGGAGAGGCCGAGGAGCTCGCCGACCGGGTGCCGCTCCGCCAGCAGCGCCGCGCACGCCGCCCGCTCGTCGGCCCCGCGCACGGGCGTCAGCCACCCGGCGAGCCAGGCGCGGCCTCGGATACGATGGGGCACGGACACCGGCGCCACGTCCGTGATCTCGATCACGGCGGTGAGGTCGTCGTCCTGGGCGTGAGCGGCTGCCCTGGCAGCCGCGGATTCCCCTGATACAAGGAGAATCACGTCCCCGTCCGGGGTGACGGTCCGTGCGGCCGGCATCCCTGTCCCGAACTCCCCCTGGTCACGAGACCCCTTCTGGTCGAAACCACCTGGGAGCGTGAGGGATACTGAGGCGTTGGACTCTACGAGGGTTCGTACGCGTTCGGCTCCGGTGAGCTGCCGAACGCCTTCCCTGGGACGCGGCTGACCTTGCCTATCGTCGCCGAAAGCAGATCCTGTTTCGTTTGGATCTGAACTTCGGTGCGCACTGGGCAGGGGGATCCCATGTGGTCGAGACATTACGTCCTCCTCGCTAAGGTAAGCCTCACCTAACTTACATGGAGGTAGGTTCCACGTGAACCAGAAGCGACCCAAGGTCAAGAAGTCGCGTGCCCTCGGCATTGCGCTGACCCCGAAGGCCGTCAAGTACTTCGAGGCCCGCCCCTACCCGCCGGGCGAGCACGGCCGTGGCCGCAAGCAGAACTCGGACTACAAGGTTCGTCTGCTGGAGAAGCAGCGTCTGCGCGCTCAGTACGACATCTCTGAGCGTCAGATGGCCCGCGCGTACGACCGCGCCAAGAAGGCCGAAGGCAAGACGGGCGAGGCGCTGGTCGTCGAGCTCGAGCGTCGCCTCGACGCCCTGGTCCTGCGTTCGGGCATCGCCCGCACCATCTACCAGGCTCGCCAGATGGTCGTTCACGGCCACATCGAGGTCAACGGCGACAAGGTCGACAAGCCGTCGTTCCGCGTCCGTCCGGACGACGTCATCACGGTGCGCGAGCGCAGCCGCGAGAAGGTTCCGTTCCAGGTTGCCCGTGAGGGTGGCTACGCAGGCGAGGGCGAGACCCCCCGTTACCTGCAGGTCAACCTGAAGGCCCTGGCCTTCCGCCTGGACCGCGACCCGAACCGCAAGGAAATCCCGGTCATCTGCGACGAGCAGCTCGTCGTCGAGTACTACGCCCGCTGATCGAGCAACACCAGCGGACGTAGCCTCACAGGCTGGTCAGCCCGCCGGTTCCCCCTCGGGGGAGCCGGCGGGCTTCCTGCTTTTCGCCCCCGGGTGCGCCATCGGCCGCTCCGCCCGCTCGGTCGCGCCGCGCGGCCTCGGCAGCGGACCCGCCGGTACGGGTACCGGATCGGGTCCCCGCAGGGCGCGCTCCACGAGGGCGTCCAGGGGCAGGGTCCGGCCGTGCCGGGCGCAGGACGCGTACCGCTCGGCGCCCAGCAGTTCGCCCGCCCGCTCCTGGCACATCAGCCGCGGGGCGTTGAAGTACCCCGAGCCGAACAGCCGCATCCCCACCCCGTCCCACAGCGGCTCCGCCGCGCCCTGCAGCACCGCCGCCTCCGCCGGATGCCCCTCGGCCACCGTGACCAGGGCCAGCAGCTCCACCGCCAGCACCAGCCCGACGAGATCGCGGAAGGTGTGGTTGATGGCCACGCACTCGGCCAGCAGCAGCCGCGCCTCGGCCGTGCCCCCGGCATCCAGCGCCGCGTACGCCAGGACGTACAGGGCGTACGCCTTGGTCCAGCGCTCCCCGCGCTCCTCGCAGATGTCCCGGACCTCCCGGCACAGGGAGAGCGCCCCCGCCAGCTCCCCCTGGAAGGCCAGCGCCATCGCCAGCTCCACCTGGCACATCAGCACGTTGCTGTTGAGCTCCCCGGCCTCCCGGTAGCGCTCCAGCGCCGAGCCCAGCAGCTCCCCGGCCCGGGTCATGTCGTCCGAGATCAGCGCCAGGCAGCCCATCCGGTGCACGGCGTACGCCCCCGCCACCGGGTTCTCGCTCCGCGCGGCCCCGTCCCGGCACTCGTACAGCGCGCTCATCGAGGCCACCGAGTCGCCCTGCAGGGCCGCGACGTACCCGAGCACCCACAGCGCCTTCAGCCGGGAGCTCTCGTACTCCGCCCCGGCCAGCCCCAAGTCGTCCTCCAGGGTCCGGTCCAGCCAGTGCCGGCCCTCGGTGAGCCGGCCGCAGCCCGCCCAGAAGAACCACAGGGTGCCCGCCAGGTACTGGCCCAGGTGGACCTCCTCCGGCTCGTCCAGGCAGCACTCCAGCGCGAGCCGCAGATTCGGCAGCTCCGCCTCCACCAGTGCGGCCACCTCTTCCTGGCGCGGGCTGAACCAGTCCAGCTCGCACCAGGTCGCCAGGCCCATGTACCAGTCCCGGTGCCGTCGCCGCAGCCGCCGGGCATCGCCCAGCGACTCCAGCCAGCCCGCCCCGTAGATCCGTACGCTCTCCAGCATCCGGTAGCGGACCCCGGCCGGCGTCTCCTCCCGGACCAGCAGGGACTGCCCCAGCAGCTCCCCGACCAGGTCCAGCACCGAATCCACCGGCAGGTCCGGCCCCGCGCACACGTACTCGGCGGCGTCCAGGTCGAAGGGCCCGGCGAACACCGAAAGCCGCGCCCACAGCAGCCGCTCCCCGGCCGTGCACAGCTCGTGGCTCCATCCGATCGCCGTGCGCAGCGCCCGGTGCCGGGGCAGCGCGCCGCGCGAGCCGCCCGTCAGCAGGGCGAAGCGGTCCTCCAGCCGGGACAGCACCTGGGCCGGAGACAGCGTCCGCAGCCGGCCCGCGGCGAGCTCCAGGGCCAGCGGCAGGCCGTCGAGCCGCGCGCACAGCTCGGCCAGTGCCGCCCGGTTGGCCTCCGTCAGGGTGAAGGACGGATCGGCGGCCGAGGTCCGCTCGATCAGCAGGGCCAGGGCCTCCTCCGGATCCAGCGGGGCCAGCGGCCAGGACAGCTCCCCGTCCAGGGTCAGGGGGCGCCGGCCGGCCGCGAGCACGCGCAGGCCGGGGGAGCGGCGCAGGAGGTCCCGTACCAGGTCGGCGGTCTCGTCGACCAGCTGCTCGAAGCCGTCCAGGACCAGCAGCAGCCGCCGCTCGGCCAGGTGCTCGGCGAGGACCGTACGGGGCGGCCGGGTGGTCTGGTCGGTGAGCCCGAGCGCCTCGGCGAGCGCCAGCTCCAGCAGCGCCGGATCGCGTACGGAGGCCAGCTCGACCAGCCACACCCCGTCGCAGTAGCGTTCCTGCGCCGGATCCGCGGGACCGCCCGCCCCGGCCGGCGGAAGGGCGCCGGCCGCCGCGTCGGCGGCCGCCCTGGCCGCCGCCAGCACCAGGCGGGTCTTGCCCACGCCGCCCGCGCCGGTCACCGTGACCAGCCGCGAGGCGTCCAGCAGCCGCCCCAGCTCGGAGAGTTCCCCGCCCCGCCCGACAAAGCCGCTCAGGTCCGAGGGAAGATTGCCCGGCGTCCTTCGTGGAATGGGTCTTTGTCGCATGGGACACGGAGCGTACTGGTCCGCATGCGCTGCGTACAAGGCGGGCCGGTTCCGGGCAACCGGCCGGGGTGGCGCCCCGGATTTCCGGTACTGCGGCGGATCTCCGGCGCGATAGGGTCGGAGGACGACTTTTTTCGCTTGGTGATCAATCTGTAGAGAGCGGTGTGAACGTGTCCGGTGGAGAGGTGGCCGGGATCCTCGTGGCCGTTTTCTGGGCCATCCTGGTCTCCTTCCTCGCCGTGGTGCTGGTGAGGCTGGCCCAGGTGCTCAGGGCGACCACCAAACTGGTGGCCGACGTGACCGAGCAGGCCGTCCCGCTGCTCGCGGACGCCTCCACCACCGTCCGCTCCGCCCGCACCCAGCTCGACCGGGTCGACGCCATCGCGAGCGACGTACAGGAAGTCACCTCCAACGCCTCGGCGCTGTCCTCCACCGTGGCCTCCACCTTCGGCGGCCCGCTCGTCAAGGTCGCGGCCTTCGGCTACGGCGTCCGCAAGGCGCTGGGCAAGGGCGGGGCGGACCAGCAGGACGCGCCGGGCAGGACCTCCCGACGGACCGTGATCGTCGGCCGTACGGTGCCGGCCGCCCGGCGCCGGAAGCAGAAGGGCTGAGATCTCCGATGTTCCGCCGAGCCTTCTGGTTCACCGCCGGCGCGGCCGCCGGCGTGTGGGCCACCACCAAGGTCAACCGGCAGCTCAAGAAGCTGACGCCGGAGAGCCTCGCCGCGCAGGCCGCCGACAAGGCGATCGAGGCGGGCCACCGCCTCAAGGACTTCGCCCTCGACGTCAAGTCGGGGATGTCGCAGCGCGAGGACGAACTGAACGACGCACTGGGACTCCACCAGGATCCCGACCTGCCCGCCAACGTCACCGCCCTTCCCGGGCCGCGGCCGCTGCGGGCCATCGAGCAGGACCAGAACGACCAGAACTCGTACCGTTCGAACCACTCGGGCGGGACGTACAACCGGAATGAGGACCACTGATGGAGTCGGCTGAAATCCGCCGCCGCTGGCTGAGCTTCTTCGAGGAGCGCGGTCACACCGTTGTCCCTTCGGCGTCGCTCATCGCGGACGACCCGACTCTGCTGCTCGTGCCCGCGGGCATGGTGCCGTTCAAGCCGTACTTCCTCGGCGAGGTCAAGCCGCCCGCGGCCACGCTCACCAGCGTGCAGAAGTGCGTCCGCACCCCGGACATCGAAGAGGTCGGCAAGACCACCCGCCACGGCACGTTCTTCCAGATGTGCGGCAACTTCTCCTTCGGGGACTACTTCAAGGAAGGCGCCATCAAGTACGCCTGGGAGCTGCTCACCAGCTCCGTGGCGGACGGTGGCTACGGCCTGGAGCCCGAGAAGCTCTGGATCACGGTCTACCTCGACGACGACGAGGCCGAGGCCATCTGGCGCGACGTCGTCGGCGTCCCGCAGGAGCGCATCCAGCGCCTGGGCAAGAAGGACAACTTCTGGTCCATGGGCGTCCCGGGCCCCTGCGGTCCCTGCTCGGAGATCAACTACGACCGCGGCCCCGAGTTCGGCGTCGAGGGCGGCCCCGCCGTCAACGACGAGCGCTACGTGGAGATCTGGAACCTGGTCTTCATGCAGTACGAGCGCGGCGCCGGCGACGGGAAGGAAGACTTCCCGATCCTCGGCGACCTGCCGTCGAAGAACATCGACACCGGTCTCGGCCTCGAACGCCTCGCGATGATCCTGCAGGGCGTACAGAACATGTACGAGACCGACACCCTGCGCGTGGTCATGGACAAGGCCACCGAGCTGACCGGCGTGCGCTACGGCGCCGAACAGGGCACGGACGTCTCGCTGCGCGTGGTCGCCGACCACATCCGCACCTCGACCATGCTCATCGGCGACGGCGTCACCCCCGGCAACGAGGGCCGCGGCTACGTGCTGCGCCGCATCATGCGCCGCGCCATCCGCAACATGCGCCTCATGGGCGCCACCGGCCCGGTCGTCCAGGACCTGGTCAACGTGGTCATCGAGACGATGGGCCAGCAGTACCCGGAGCTCGTCACCGACCGCAAGCGCATCGAGACCGTCGCGCTCGCCGAAGAGGCCGCCTTCCTCAAGGCCATCAAGGGCGGCACCAACATCCTCGACACCGCCGTGACCGAGACCAAGGCCGCCGGCGGCACGGTCCTGGCCGGCGACAAGGCGTTCCTGCTCCACGACACCTGGGGCTTCCCGATCGACCTCACCCTGGAGATGGCCGCCGAGCAGGGCCTCTCCGTGGACGAGCCCGGCTTCCGCCGCCTGATGCAGGAGCAGCGGGACCGCGCCAAGGCCGACGCCAAGGCCAAGAAGACCGGCCACGCGGACATGTCCGCCTACCGGGAGATCGCCGACGGCTCCGGCGCCACCGAGTTCACCGGCTACGCCACCAACCAGGGCGAGTCCACCATCGTCGGCCTCCTGGTCAACGGCGTCTCCGCGCCCGCCGCCTCCGAGGGCGACGAGGTCGAGGTCGTCCTCGACCGCACCCCCTTCTACGCCGAGGGCGGCGGCCAGCTCGCCGACCAGGGCCGCATCAAGCTCGACTCGGGCGCCGTCATCGTCGTCCGCGACGTGCAGCAGCCGGTCCCGGGCGTCTCCGTGCACAAGGGCTCCGTCCAGGTCGGCGAGGTGACGGTGGGCGCCTCCGCGTACGCCGCCATCGACGTGAACCGCCGCCGGGCCATCGCCCGCGCCCACTCGGCCACGCACCTGACGCACCAGGCCCTGCGCGACGCGCTCGGCCCGACGGCCGCCCAGGCCGGTTCCGAGAACTCGCCCGGCCGCTTCCGCTTCGACTTCGGCTCGCCGAACGCGGTGCCCGGCTCGGTCCTCACCGACGTCGAGCAGAAGATCAACGACGTGCTCTCCCGCGAGCTCGACGTCACCGCCGAGATCATGAGCATCGACGAGGCCAAGAAGCAGGGCGCCATCGCCGAGTTCGGCGAGAAGTACGGCGAGCGCGTGCGCGTCGTGACCATCGGCGACTTCTCCAAGGAGCTGTGCGGCGGCACGCACGTCGGCAACACCGCCCAGCTGGGCCTGGTGAAGCTGCTCGGCGAGTCCTCCATCGGCTCCGGCGTGCGCCGCGTCGAGGCCCTCGTCGGCGTGGACGCGTACAACTTCCTCGCCAAGGAGCACACGGTCGTCGCCCAGCTCCAGGAGCTGGTCAAGGGCCGTCCGGAGGAGCTGCCGGAGAAGATCGCCTCCATGCTCGGCAAGCTGAAGGACGCCGAGAAGGAGATCGAGAAGTTCCGCGCGGAGAAGGTCCTCCAGGCCGCCGCCGGTCTCGCCGCGGGCGCCCAGGACATCCGCGGCGTCGCCCTCGTCGTGGGCACCGTGCCGGACGGCACCGGCGCCGACGACCTGCGCAAGCTGGTCCTCGACGTCCGCGGCCGCATCCAGGGTGACCGCCCGGCCGTCGTGGCCCTGTTCACCACGGCGAACGACCGCCCGCTGACCGTCATCGCCACCAACGAGGCCGCCCGCGAGCGCGGTCTCAAGGCCGGCGACCTGGTCCGTACGGCCGCCAAGACCCTCGGCGGCGGCGGTGGCGGCAAGCCGGACGTGGCCCAGGGCGGCGGCCAGAACCCGGCCGCCATCCCCGAGGCCATCGCCGCGGTCGAGCGCCTCGTCGTAGAGACGGCCTGAAGATGACACTGCGCCGCGGCCGCCGGCTGGCCATCGACGTGGGCGACGCCCGGATCGGGGTCGCCTCGTGCGACCCCGATGGGGTGTTGGCCACACCGGTGGAAACCGTTCCGGGACGGGACATCCCCTTCGCCCACCGGCGGCTGCGGCAGCTCGTCGCGGAGTACGAGCCCATCGAGGTGGTGGTCGGCCTGCCCCGCTCGCTCAGCGGGCGGGAAGGGCCGGCCGCGGCCAAGTGCCGCGCCTTCGCCACGGAACTCGCCAAGGGCATCAAGCCCGTGACGGTGCGTCTGGTGGACGAGCGGATGACGACGGTCACCGCAGCCCAGGGCCTGCGGGCCTCGGGGAAGAACGCGAAGAAGAGCAGGTCGGTCATCGATCAGGCGGCCGCCGTGGTCATCCTTCAGAACGCTCTGGAGACCGAACGGGTATCAGGTAATCCGCCCGGTGAGTGCGTCGAAGTGGTTGTCTGATCGCGATACGGTAACGTTCCGCGCGACGTGACGGCATTCGAACAGCCGTCGCCCACCACACGAGGCGGAACCGTGTGTCGCGGCAGACGGAGTCGCGGCCAACGCCCTGCGGCGCGCTAGGGGATCGATGACTGAGTATGGCCGGGGCCCTGGCCCCGAACCGTGGCACCCCGAGGACCCGCAGTACGGGGACCAGGGGTGGACCGGGCACGAGGCCCAGCAGGGTCAGATGCCCTACGTCGGCGGCCCGCAGCAGTACCAGCAGCAGTTCCAGCAGGAGCAGCAGCCGTACTACCCGCAGCAGCAGCAGCCGGGCCAGTACCCGCAGGGCCAGCAGGCTCCGTACGCGCAGCAGCAGCAGGTTCCGTACCCGCAGCAGCACCAGCAGCACCAGCAGCACGAGCAGACGTACGGCGGCCAGAGCCAGGGGCAGGGTCAGGTCTGGGACACCGGCCAGGCGAACTACGCCGGTGTCCAGCAGACCACCGACCCGTACGCCACCGCCGACCCGTACGCGGGCGCGGATCCGTACGCGCAGCAGCAGGCGGCCGGCTACCCGGGCGAGACCCCCGACCTCTACGCCACCTCCGAGGCCTTTCCGCCGCCGCGGCCCCCGGGCCAGCGGCACCTGGACACCGAGGAAGCCTGGCAGGAGGAGCGCGCCGCCGACGAGGCCGCGGACTCCTTCCTGGCGGGCGGCGGCAGCGACGACGACCGCGACGGCGCCGGCGGTGACGACGGCGGCCGCGGCGGCCGCCGGTCGGGCCGCTCCGGCGGCGGCAAGCCGAAGAAGCGCAGCGGCATGGCCTGCCTCATCGCGTCCGTGGTCATCATCGGCGTGCTCGGCGGTGGCGGCTACTACGGCTACAGCTACCTGAAGGACAAGTTCAGCTCGGCCGAGGACTTCACGGGCGCCGGCATCGACGAGACCGTCGACGTGGAGATCCCCAAGGGCGCCGGACTCGGCCAGATGGGCCGCATCCTCAAGGACGCGGGCGTGGTCGCGAGCGCCCAGGCCTTCGTGGACGCGGCGACCGCCAACCCCAAGGGCAAGTCGATCCAGCCCGGCGTCTACCCGCTCAAGAAGAAGATGTCGGCGGCGGCCGCGGTCGAGGTCATGACCGACCCGTCCAAGCTGCACGTGCTCACGATCTCCGAGGGCATGCGCAACGCCACGGTCTACGAGGCGATCGACCGCAAGCTCGAAAAGCCCGCCGGCACCACCAAGGACATCGCCTTCAAGCAGGCGAAGACCCTCGGCCTGCCGGCCTGGGCGAACAACGACCCGAAGATCATGGACCCCCTCGAGGGCTTCCTGTACCCGATGCGGTACGACCTCTCCAAGGACAGCACCCCCGAGTCCCTGCTCAAGCAGATGGTCAAGAACGCCACCGACAAGTACGCGGAGCTCGGGGTCGAGGGCAAGGCCAAGGAGCTGGGCCTGGACAACCCGCTCCAGGTCATCACGGTCGCCAGCCTCGTCAACGCGGAGGGCAAGAACCACGACGACTTCCGGAAGATGTCGGAGGTGGTCTACAACCGCCTCAAGAAGACCAACGACATCACCAACCGGAAGATCGAGTTCGACTCGACGTACAACTACATCACGGGCAAGAGCGAGATCAACTTCAACATCGCGGAGGCACGGGCCTTCGTCCACCCCTACAACACGCACAACATGGCCGGGCTGCCCCCGGGTCCGATCGGGAACCCCGGCATGGACGCGCTGACCGCTACGCTCAACCCGGACCACGGCGGCTGGATGTTCTTCGTGTCGGTCGACGGCGACAAGACGACCTTCACCAAGACCTACGACGAGCACCTCAAGCTCGTCGCGGAGTTCCAGGCACGGCAGAAGCAGAAGAACGGCGGGTAGCAGGACATGTCACGGATACGGGCCGCGGTGCTGGGTTCGCCGATCGAGCACTCGCTCTCACCGGTGCTGCACCGCGCCGCGTACCAGGAGCTCGGCCTCGACGCGTGGTCGTACGACCGCTTCGAGATCGACGAGGCCGCGCTCCCCGGCTTCATGGCACAGCTCGGCCCCGAGTGGGCCGGGCTGTCGCTGACCATGCCGCTCAAGCGGGCGATCATGCCGCTGCTGGACGGGATCAGCGACACCGCCGCCTCGGTGGAGGCGGTCAACACGGTCGTCTTCACCGAGGACGGCCGCCGGGTCGGCGACAACACCGACATCCCGGGGATCGTCGCCGCTCTGCACGAGCGCGGGGTCGAGAAGGTCCCGGCCGCCGCGATCCTCGGCGCCGGGGCCACCGCCTCCTCGGCGCTGGCCGCGCTCGCGCGGATCTGCACCGGCGAGGTGACCGCGTACGTACGCTCGGAGGCCCGTGCCGCCGAGATGCGCGAGTGGGGCGAGCGGCTCGGCGTGGACGTCCGTACGGTCGACTGGTCGCGGGCGGCCGAGGCGCTGGCCGCGCCGCTGGTCATCGCCACCACCCCGGCCGGTGCCACGGACGGGCTGGCCGCCTCCGTGCCCGCCTCCCCGGGCACCCTCTTCGACGTGCTGTACGACCCCTGGCCCACCGCACTCGCGGCCGCCTGGTCCGGCCACGGCGGCCGGCTGGTGGGCGGGCTCGACCTGCTGGTGCACCAGGCCGTCCTCCAGGTCGAGCAGATGACCGGCCGGACCCCGGGACCGCTCGCCGCCATGCGGGCCGCCGGAGAGCGGGCACTCGCCGCCCGTTAGGCTCCTCACCTGCGACGACGGGGCTGAGGGGGGCGCGTGGACGGGATCGGCACGGACGAGGTGCTGGCATCGCGGTGGGACGGCGCGTACGCGGTCGGCCTCTTCCTGCGCGCTCTGCTCGGCTCGCTGCCCGACTGGGTGAAGGTGACCGTCGGCGGGCTCGTGGGCGCCGTGCTCCTCTGGGAGGTCCACCGGTGGTGGTCCCGGCGCCGGGCCGCCGTCCGATAGCTGGACCGGAGGCCGGTATACCGGCTCGGACATGGGAGGATCGGGGTAAGGCGGGTCCGGGCCGCGCACCCGATCGCGCCATCGATGAATCAGGCGCGAGCACGAGGAGCATCGTTGAGCAGGTTGCGTTGGCTGACGGCCGGGGAGTCCCACGGCCCGGCTCTGGTAGCGACGCTGGAGGGCCTTCCCGCCGGCGTCCCGATCACCACCGCGCTGGTGGCCGACCACCTGGCCCGGCGCCGGCTCGGCTACGGCCGCGGTGCCCGGATGAAGTTCGAGCAGGACGAGATCACCTTCCTCGGCGGTGTCCGCCACGGCCTGTCCCAGGGCGGCCCCGTCGCCGTGATGATCGGCAACACCGAGTGGCCCAAGTGGGAGACCGTGATGTCGGCCGACCCGGTCGACCCCTCCCTCCTCAAGGAGACGGGCCGCAATGCCGCCCTGACCCGCCCCCGCCCCGGTCACGCCGACCTCGCGGGGATGCAGAAGTACGGCTTCTCGGAGGCCCGGCCGATCCTGGAGCGCGCGAGCGCCCGTGAGACGGCTGCGCGTGTGGCGCTCGGTGCTGTTGCCCGGTCCTTCATCAAGGAGGTCGCCGGGATCGAGATCGTTTCCCACGTGGTGGAGCTGGCGGCGGCCAAGGCCCCGTACGGGGTGTACCCGACCCCGGCCGATGTGGAGAAGCTGGACGCCGATCCGGTGCGCTGCCTGGATGCGGACGCGTCGAAGCAGATGGTCGCGGAGATCGACCAGGCCCACAAGGACGGTGACACCCTCGGTGGTGTCGTGGAGGTCCTGGCGTACGGGGTGCCGGTCGGTCTCGGCTCGCACGTGCACTGGGACCGGCGTCTGGACGCGCGCCTCGCGGCGGCGCTGATGGGCATCCAGGCGATCAAGGGCGTCGAGGTCGGCGACGGCTTCGACCTGGCCCGTGTGCCGGGCTCGCAGGCGCACGACGAGATCGTCTCGACCCCCGAGGGCCTCAAGCGGACCTCTGGCCGTTCCGGCGGCACCGAGGGCGGTCTGACCACCGGCGAACTCCTGCGCGTACGCGCGGCGATGAAGCCGATCGCGACCGTTCCGAAGGCGCTGGCGACGGTGGACGTGGCGACCGGTGAGGCGACGGTGGCCCACCACCAGCGCTCCGACGTGTGCGCGGTGCCCGCCGCGGGCATCGTGGCCGAGGCCATGGTGGCCCTCGTGCTGGCCGACGCCGTGGTCGAGAAGTTCGGCGGCGACTCCGTCCCCGAGACCCGCCGCAACGTGCAGTCCTACCTCGAGAACCTGCAGATCCGGTGACCGGCGCCACCGGCACCGGCCCCGTGGTGGTCCTCGTCGGCCCCATGGGCTCCGGCAAGTCCACCGTGGGTGAAATCATCGCGCGGCAGCTCGGCGTCTCCTACCGGGACACCGACGCCGACATCGTCGCGGCCCAGGGCCGGGAGATCTCCGACATCTTCGTCGACGAGGGCGAACCGTACTTCCGCGAGCTGGAGCGGGAGGCGGTCGCCGCCGCCGTCGCCGGACACGACGGGGTCCTCGCCCTCGGCGGCGGCGCCGTCCTCGACGAGAAGACGCGCGGACTCCTGACCGGGCTTCCCGTCGCCTACCTCTCGATGGACGTCGAGGAAGCCGTCAAGCGCGTGGGCCTCGGCGCCGCGCGCCCGCTGCTCGCCGTCAACCCGCGCCGCCAGTGGCGCGAGCTGATGGAGGCCAGGCGCCCCCTGTACACCGAAGTCGCGCGCGTCGTGGTAGCCACCGACGCCCGTACCCCCGAAGAGGTCGCCCAGGCGGTCCTCGACGCTCTGGAGTTGAAGAACGCATGACAGACCAGGTGACGCGGATCCAGGTCGGCGCGAGCGCCGGGCACGACGCGTACGAGGTGCTGGTCGGCCGGCAGCTGCTCGGCGAGCTCGGCTCCCTGATCGGTACGAAGGCCCAGCGGGTCGCCGTCATCCACCCCGAGGCCCTCGCCTCGACCGGTGAGGCCCTGCGGGACGACCTCGCCGCGCAGGGGTACGAGGCCATCGCCATCCAGGTGCCGAACGCCGAAGAGGCCAAGACCGCCGAGGTGGCCGCGTACTGCTGGAAGGCGCTGGGCCAGTCCGGCTTCACCCGCACCGACGCCGTCGTCGGCGTCGGCGGGGGATCCACCACCGACCTCGCGGGCTTCGTCGCGGCCTCCTGGCTGCGCGGGGTGCGCTGGATCGCCGTTCCGACCACCATCCTGGCGATGGTGGACGCGGCCGTCGGCGGCAAGACCGGCATCAACACCGCCGAGGGCAAGAACCTCGTCGGCGCCTTCCACCCGCCGGCCGGCGTGCTCTGCGACCTGGCGGCGCTGGAGTCGCTGCCGGTCAACGACTACGTCAGCGGTCTCGCCGAGATCATCAAGGCCGGATTCATCTCCGACCCGGTGATCCTCGACCTGATCGAGGCGGACCCGGAAGCGGCGCGCACGCCCGCCGGCCCGCACACGGCCGAGCTGATCTGCCGCTCCATCCAGGTCAAGGCCGACGTGGTCTCCAGCGACCTCAAGGAATCGGGCCTGCGGGAGATCCTCAACTACGGGCACACCCTCGCGCACGCCATCGAGAAGAACGAGCGCTACAAGTGGCGCCACGGCGCGGCCGTCTCGATCGGCATGGTCTTCGCCGCCGAACTGGGCCGTCTCGCGGGCCGGCTCGACGACGAGACGGCCGACCGGCACAAGGCGGTCCTCGCCTCGGTGGGGCTGCCGCTGACCTACGCCGGCGACCAGTGGCCCAAGCTGCTGGAGACCATGAAGCTCGACAAGAAGTCCCGGGGCGACCTGCTGCGCTTCATCGTCCTGGACGGGCTGGCGAAGCCGACCGTCCTGGAGGGTCCCGATCCGGCCGTCCTCGTGGCGGCCTTCGGCGAGGTCACGGCCTGAACCGGCCGGGCCGGTGCGAACCGGCCCGGACCGGCCTCAATCGGACCACCTTGTGACCGCGTGACCCGACGGGCCTCCGGGGTCATATAACGTTCTCGCATCAGTCGTGCTGGAACGAGACGGAGTGGCAGCCGATGCAGCAAGGAGTGGGAGGCGGGGGCTGGGAGCAGCCGGGGGGCCGGCACCCGGCGGCACCCGCGCGGCCGCCGGTACCGCCGGCGGCGGGCTGGGCCGCGCCGCCCCCGCCACCCGTGCCTTCCGCAGCCCTGGCCGCGCCGGGTCCGCCGGACGGGTTCACCGGGCACGTCCCGCTGCCGCCCGCCGTCCCCGGCACCGGCGGAGCCACCCTCGCGGTCCTGCTGATCGGCCCCGCGGGTGCCGGCAAGACCACGGTGGCCCGTCACTGGGCCGGCACCCGGCCCGTCCCGACCGCGCACATCAGCCTGGACGACGTACGGGAATGGGTGTGCTCCGGCTTCGCGGACCCGCAGGCCGGCTGGAACGACCACTCCGAGGCCCAGTACCGCCTGGCCCGCCGCACCTGCGGCTTCGCCGCCCGGAACTTCCTGGCCAACGGGATCTCCTGCATCCTCGACGACGCGGTCTTCCCCGACCGGCCGGTGGTCGGCCTCGGCGGCTGGAAGCGCCATGTGGGGCCCGCGCTGCTGCCGGTCGTCCTGCTGCCCGGCCTGGAGATCGTCCTGGAGCGCAACGCCGCCCGTTCCGGCAACCGCCGCCTCTCCGACGAGGAGGTCGCGCGGATCCACGGCCGCATGGCCGGCTGGTACGGATCCGGGCTGCCGATCATCGACAACTCCCACCTGGACGTGGAGGGCACCGCCCGCGCCCTGGACGAGACCCTGGCCCGGGTCATCTCGCAGCCGGCCTACTGACACCCGGCCTACTGATACTCGGCCCGGCCCCCGTACGGCCGCGCTCACCAGGCCGGATGCGCGCAGCGCTCGTAGGCTCGGAAACATGTCAGACGTGTACGCGGCCCGCCGGGGCCTGCTTCGCGACCGCTGTGCGGCCGCCGGAAACGCCGCCGCACTCATCACGCGTCCGGCGAACGTCCGCTACCTCTCCGGGGCGTCGCCGCTGGGCGCGGTCCTGCTGGTCGGTCCGGGCGGCGAGGACATGCTGTACTGCGCCGGGCAGCCCACCGGGGAGGCCGACGAGGGACGGCTCGACGAGCACCTGCGGCTCTCCGTACTGGCCGGCCCCGGGGCGGATCCCGCCGTCGCGGCCGCCGACGCGGCCTCCGCGGCCCGCGCCGACTCCCTCGCCGTCGAGGAACACCACCTCACCGTCGGCCGGCACCGCGCCATCGGCTCGGTGGCGCCCCGACTGCGCCTCGCCGACCTGGGGACCGCGGTCGAGCAGCAGCGCCTCGTCAAGGACGAGGAGGAGATCGCCTGCCTGCGGATCGCCGCCGAGATCGCCGACCAGGCCCTGGGCGAGCTGCTGGAATCGATCCTGGTGGGCCGCACCGAACGGCACCTCGCGCTGGAACTGGAACGCCGCCTCGTGGACCACGGGGCCGACGGCCCGGCCTTCCCGACCTCCGTCGGCACCGGCCCGCACTCCGGCCGCTCCCGCCACCGGCCCTCGGACCGGAGGGTCGAGGAGGGTGATTTCCTCTCCGTCTGCCTCGGCGCGAACTACCGGGGCTACCGCTGCGAGATCGGCCGCACCTTCGTGATCGGCACCACCCCGGCCGACTGGCAGATCGAGCTGTACGACCTCGTCTTCGCCGCCCAGCGGGCGGGCCGGGAGGCCCTGCTGCCCGGGGCCGCGTACCGAGATGTGGATCACGCGGCCCGCTCCGTACTCGACTCCGCAGGTCACGGCGAGGCCCTCGCGGCGTGGACCGGACACGGTGTCGGTCTCGAAATCGACGAGGACCCGCAGCTTGCACCTACGGCCATGGGTAAACTGGACGCTTGCGTGCCGGTCACCGTCGAGCCGGGGGTTCACCTCCCTGGCCGGGGCGGCGTCCGGATCGATGACACGCTCGTCGTGCGCCCCGAGGCGGACGGCGGTCCCGAGCTACTCACCATTACGACCAAGGAGCTGCTCGCGCTCTAGCCCGCACCGCCGGGCTGTGCGCGCACCCGCGGTCTTCCAGTGCAGGAGATTCCCAAACCGTGGCTTCCACGAACGACCTCAAGAACGGCATGGTGCTCAAGCTCGACGGTGGCCAGCTCTGGTCCGTCGTCGAGTTCCAGCACGTCAAGCCCGGCAAGGGCCCGGCCTTCGTGCGCACCAAGCTGAAGAGCGTCATGTCCGGCAAGGTCGTCGACAAGACGTTCAACGCCGGCACCAAGGTCGAGACGGCCACCATCGACCGCCGCGACATGCAGTTCTCCTACATGGACGGCGAGTACTTCGTCTTCATGGACATGGAGGACTTCGACCAGCTGATGGTCGACAAGAAGGCCGTCGGCGACGCCGCCAACTTCCTCATCGAGGGCTTCACCGCCTCCGTGGCCCGCCACGAGGGCGAGGTGCTCTACGTCGAGCTCCCGGCCGCCGTCGAGCTGACCATCGAGCACACCGACCCGGGCGTCCAGGGCGACCGCTCCACCGGTGGCACCAAGCCGGCGACGCTGGAGACGGGCCACGAGATCCAGGTCCCGCTCTTCATCAACACCGGTGAGAAGATCAAGGTCGACACCCGCACCAGCGACTACCTCGGCCGGGTGAACAGCTAACCGTGGCTGCCCGGAGCAACGCGCGCAAGCGCGCTTTCCAGATCCTGTTCGAGGCCGACCAGCGCGGGGTCTCCGTGCGGGAGGTCCTCGCGGACTGGGTCCGCCACTCGCGGTCGGACACCGACCGTCAGCCCCCGGTGAACGAGTTCACCATGGAGCTCGTCGAGGGGTACGCCGACAAGGTGGACCGCATCGACGATCTGATCGCCACCTACGCCGTGGACTGGGACCTCGACCGCATGCCGGTCGTGGACCGGAACATCGTGCGCCTCGGTGCCTACGAGCTGATCTGGGTCGACGGAACCCCGGACGCCGTGGCCATCGACGAGGCCGTCCAGCTGGCCAAGGAGTTCTCCACGGACGAGTCTCCCTCGTTCGTGAACGGACTGCTCGCCCGCTTCAAGGACCTCAAGCCGAAGCTGCGCCGCAGCGAGAGCTGAGACGAGAGCAGGCAGGCGCCGTACGGCGCGAACGGAGGGCCCGCAGCGCACGCGCGCTGCGGGCCCTCCGTCGTGTACGGAAACCGGGACGGCATGAAAAAACCGGTGGGTCCGGGAGCCTGTCGGCTCCCGGACCCACCGGTAAACGTTTCTGCTGAGGACTGGGGGACTAGATGTCCTCGTGCGCCACCGCGCGGCGCGCGTCCGCGTCCAGCACGCCCCAGCTGATGAGCTGCTCGGTCAGGACCGAGGGCGACTGGTCGTAGATGACGGCGAGGGTGCGCAGGTCGTCCTGGCGGATCGAGAGCACCTTGCCGTTGTAGTCGCCGCGCTGGGACTGGATGGTCGCCGCGTAACGCTGCAGCGGGCCGGCCTTCTCGGCGGGGACGTGGGCGAGGCGCTCCAGGTCCAGACGCAGCTTCGGCGGCGGCTCGGCCGCTCCGCCGGGGGTCGTGCCCGGCAGCAGTTCCTGCACCGGCACCCCGTAGAAGTCCGCCAGCTCGGCGAGACGCTGGACGGTCACGGCGCGGTCCCCGCGCTCGTAAGAACCGACCACCACGGCCTTCCACCGGCCCTGGGACTTCTCCTCGACACCGTGGAGGGAAAGGCCCTGCTGGGTGCGGATGGCGCGGAGCTTGGCCCCGAGCTGTTTGGCGTATTCGCTGGACATAACGCTCCCGGACGCTGTGACGACATGACCACGTGCGGCTCCGCCGCGCGGCTGGTAACTCACTGTGAGGTTACGCAGCGTTACTTGGATGCGTCAAGCCGAATGGTCTCCAACGCCCACTTAAGAGGGGTCCTGGTCTGCCCCGATGTCGGGTCCCGGGAATCCCCCTGCTACCGTGGAACGCGTACATCCGACGTCCTTTAAGGTCCGTCCCGTGAGGCGGAGAAGGAGGTCCTTTTCATGGACACCCAGCATTCCCCGCAGTCTGCGAACACCGGTACCGATGCCGAAGTCATGCGCCCCGTTCTCGAAGCGCAGGACATCGCCCGTGTTCTGACCCGCATCGCCCACGAAATCGTCGAACGCGCCAAGGGCGCCGACGACGTGGTGCTCCTCGGGATCCCCACCCGCGGTGTGTTCCTCGCCCGCCGGCTGGCCGCCAAGCTCGAAGAGATCACCGGCACGAAGATCCCGGTCGGCTCCCTCGACATCACCATGTACCGCGACGACCTGCGGATGAAGCCGGCCCGCGCGATCGGCCGCACCGAGATTCCCGGCGACGACATCGACGGCCGCCTGGTCGTCCTCGTCGACGACGTTCTCTTCTCCGGCCGCACCATCCGCGCCGCCCTCGACGCCCTCGGGGACCTCGGCCGCCCCCGCGCGGTGCAGCTCGCCGTCCTCGTCGACCGCGGCCACCGCGAACTGCCGATCCGCGCCGACTACGTCGGCAAGAACCTCCCCACGTCGCTGCGCGAGAACGTCCAGGTCCAGGTCCAGGAGGAGGACGGCCGTGACGCCGTGCTGCTCGGCCAGCGGACCGCCCGGGCAGCCGGGCAGTAGTCCCCGCGCACGGCCGGGCCCCCGGGGTCCGCGCCGGAGACTGCCGTGCCCGCGGCCCGGCGGGCCCGCCTGCCCTCACCACGGCTTTGACATCACCACAGCCTTGACCTCACCACGGCTTTGAACTCACCACGGCCTTGACCTCACCACGGCTTTGAACTCACCGACCTACGGAGCACCCGGATGAAGCGCCACCTCATCTCGGCCGCCGATCTCACGCGCGACGACGCCGTCCTGATCCTCGACACCGCCGAGGAGATGGCACGCGTCGCGGACCGGCCGATCAAGAAGCTGCCCACCCTGCGCGGCCGCACGATCTGCAACCTCTTCTTCGAGGACTCGACCCGCACCCGGATCTCCTTCGAGGCCGCCGAGAAGCGCCTTTCCGCCGATGTCATCAACTTCGCGGCCAAGGGGTCCAGCGTCTCCAAGGGCGAGTCCCTCAAGGACACCGCCCAGACCCTGGAGGCCATGGGCGTCGACGCGGTCGTCATCCGCCACCACGCCTCCGGCGCCCCCTACCGCCTCGCCACCTCCGGCTGGATCGACGCCCCGGTCATCAACGCCGGCGACGGCACCCACGAGCACCCCACCCAGGCCCTGCTCGACGCCTTCACGATGCGCCGCCGCCTGGTCGGCAAGGACGCCGGGCTCGGCAAGGACCTGAACGGCCGCCGGATCACCATCGTCGGCGACGTCCTGCACAGCCGGGTCGCCCGCTCCAACGTCCACCTGCTGCACACCCTCGGCGCCGAGGTCACCCTGGTGGCCCCGCCCACCCTGGTCCCGGTCGGCGTCGAGGCCTGGCCGTGCGAGATCTCGTACAGCCTCGACGAGGTGCTGCCGAAGTCCGACGCGGTCATGATGCTGCGTGTGCAGCGCGAGCGGATGAACGCCGCCTTCTTCCCGACCGAGCGGGAGTACTCCCGCCGCTACGGCCTGGACGGAGCCCGCATGGCGCGCATGCCCGAGCACGCCATCGTGATGCACCCCGGCCCGATGGTCCGCGGCATGGAGATCACCGCCGAGGTCGCCGACTCCGACCGCTGCACGGTCATCGAGCAGGTCACCAACGGCGTCTCGATCCGGATGGCGGTCCTGTACCTGCTGCTCGGAGGCTCCGAGCCCGCCGTCACCACCACCAGCACGCCCCGCACCGAGGAGAGCAACTAAAGATGAGCAAGATCCTTATCCGTGGCGCGAAGGTACTCGGTGGCGACGTCCAGGACGTCCTGATCGACGGCGAGACCATCGCCGCCGTGGGCACGGACCTCGACGCCGGCGACGCGACCGTCATCGAGGCCGCGGGCCAGACCCTCCTCCCCGGCCTCGTCGACCTCCACACCCACCTGCGCGAGCCCGGCCGCGAGGACTCCGAGACCGTCCTCACCGGCACCCGCGCCGCCGCCTCCGGCGGCTACACCGCCGTCTTCGCCATGGCCAACACCTTCCCCGTCGCCGACACCGCCGGCGTCGTCGAGCAGGTGTGGCGCCTGGGCAAGGAGTCCGGCTACTGCGACGTGCAGCCCATCGGCGCCGTCACCGTCGGCCTGGAGGGCAAGCAGCTCTCCGAGCTCGGCGCCATGCACGAGTCCGCCGCCCGCGTCACCGTCTTCTCCGACGACGGCAAGTGCGTGGATGACGCCGTGATCATGCGCCGCGCCCTGGAGTACGTGAAGGCCTTCGGCGGCGTCGTCGCCCAGCACGCCCAGGAGCCCCGCCTCACCGAGGGCGCCCAGATGAACGAGGGCATCGTCTCGGCCGAGCTCGGCCTCGGCGGCTGGCCGGCCGTCGCGGAGGAGTCGATCATCGCCCGCGACGTGCTGCTCGCCGAGCACGTCGGCTCCCGCGTCCACATCTGCCACCTCTCCACCGCCGGCTCCGTCGAGATCATCCGCTGGGCCAAGTCCCGCGGCATCGACGTCACCGCCGAGGTCACCCCGCACCACCTGCTCCTCACCGACGAGCTCGTGCGCTCGTACAACCCGGTCTACAAGGTCAACCCGCCGCTGCGCACCGAGGCCGACGTGCTGGCCCTGCGCGAGGCGCTCGCCGACGGCACGATCGACATCGTCGCCACCGACCACGCCCCGCACCCGCACGAGGACAAGGACTGCGAGTGGGCCGCCGCCGCCATGGGCATGGTGGGCCTGGAGACCGCGCTCTCCGTCGTCCAGCAGACGATGGTGGAGACCGGACTGCTCGACTGGGCGGGCGTCGCCGAGCGCATGTCCTTCGCCCCGGCCCGCATCGGCGGCCTCCCGAACCACGGACGTCCCGTCTCGGCAGGTGAACCCGCGAACCTGACCTTGGTCGATACCTCGTACCGTGGTGTCGTGGACCCCGCACACTTCGCTTCCCGCAGCCGCAACACGCCCTACGAGGGCCGTGAGCTGCCGGGGCGCGTCACTCACACCTTCCTGCGGGGCCGGGCAACGGTCGTGGACGGGACGCTGGCGTGACACCTGCAGTAATCCAACTGGCCGCCGAGGCCGAACGACGGTCGGCGGAGGTGACGGACTGGGGCGCCCGCATCGCGTGGGTGATCGGTCTGCTCGTCTTCATCGCGTTCGTGTACTGGCTGATGCGGCAGGGCTGGAAATGGCGCGGCACCCTGCAGAACGATCTGCCGGAGCTGCCCGCCGCCCCCGGCGGCCTCCCCGAGCACCGGCTGGCCCTGACCGGCCGGTACCACGGGTCCACCACCGCCGGGCAGTGGCTCGACCGGATCGTCGCCCACGGACTGGGCGTCCGCAGCCGGGTCGAGCTCACGCTCACCGACGCGGGCCTCGACGTGGTCCGTCCGGGTGCCACCGACTTCTTCGTACCGGCCGCGCAGCTGCGCGGCGCCCGCCTCGACAAGGGAATCGCGGGCAAGGTACTCACCGAGGGCGGTCTCCTCGTCGTCACATGGGCGCACGGCGACAGGCTGATCGACTCCGGATTCCGCTCGGACCGTGCGGCGGAACACGCCGCCTGGGTCGAAGCGATCAACAACATGAACCACTCACTCACCACGACGGAAGGCGCCGAACGATGACGACCTCCACCAGGGGAGCAGCCAAAGCTCCCGCCGTACTCGTCCTGGAGGACGGTCGCATCTTCCGCGGCCGCGCCTACGGCGCTGTGGGGGAGACCTTCGGCGAGGCCGTGTTCTCCACCGGAATGACCGGCTACCAGGAGACCCTCACCGACCCGTCGTACCACCGGCAGGTCGTCGTGATGACCGCCCCGCACGTGGGCAACACCGGCGTCAACGACGAGGACCCCGAATCCTCCCGCATCTGGGTGGCCGGGTACGTCGTACGCGACCCCGCCCGCGTCCCCTCCAACTGGCGCTCCGTGCGCTCGCTCGACGAGGAGCTCGTCAAGCAGGGCGTCGTCGGGATCTCCGGCATCGACACCCGCGCCCTCACCCGCCACCTGCGCGAGCGCGGCGCCATGCGCGTCGGCATCTTCTCGGGCGAGGTCTGGGAGGGCGTCCGCGACGAGGCGCTGCTCGCCAAGGTCCAGGCCGCCCCGCAGATGAAGGGCGCCAACCTCTCCGCCGAGGTCGCCACCAAGGAGACGTACGTCGTCCCCGCGATCGGTGAGAAGAAGTTCACCGTCGCCGCCGTGGACCTCGGCATCAAGGGCATGACCCCGCACCGGATGGCCGAGCGCGGCATCGAGGTGCACGTGCTCCCCGCCACCGCCACCGTCGAGGACGTGTACGCGGTCAACCCCGACGGCGTGTTCTTCTCCAACGGCCCGGGCGACCCGGCCACCGCCGACCACGCGGTCTCCGTCATGCAGGGCGTCCTCGCCCGCAAGACCCCGCTCTTCGGCATCTGCTTCGGCAACCAGATCCTGGGCCGCGCGCTCGGCTTCGGCACCTACAAGCTGAAGTACGGCCACCGCGGCATCAACCAGCCGGTGCAGGACCGCACCACCGGCAAGGTCGAGATCACCGCGCACAACCACGGCTTCGCCGTGGACGCGCCCCTCGACAAGGTGTCCGAGACCCCCTACGGCCGCGCCGAGGTCTCGCACGTCTGCCTGAACGACAACGTCGTGGAAGGCCTCCAGCTGCTCGACCAGCCGGCCTTCTCCGTCCAGTACCACCCCGAGGCTGCCGCCGGCCCGCACGACGCCGCGTACCTCTTCGACCGTTTCACGTCCTTGATGGACGCAGCCCTGATGGAGGCCGAGCGTGCCTAAGCGCACCGATATCCAGTCCGTCCTGGTCATCGGCTCCGGCCCGATCGTCATCGGCCAGGCCGCGGAGTTCGACTACTCCGGAACCCAGGCCTGCCGCATCCTCAAGGCCGAGGGCCTGCGGGTGATCCTGGTGAACTCCAACCCCGCCACGATCATGACCGACCCGGAGATCGCCGACGCCACGTACGTCGAGCCGATCACCCCCGAGTTCGTCGAGAAGATCATCGCGAAGGAGCGCCCCGACGCGCTGCTCCCGACCCTCGGCGGCCAGACCGCGCTGAACACCGCCATCTCCATGCACGAGCAGGGTGTGCTGGAGAAGTACGGCGTCGAGCTCATCGGCGCCAACGTCGAGGCGATCAACAAGGGCGAGGACCGCGACCTCTTCAAGGGCGTCGTCGAAGCCGTCAACGCCAAGATCGGCTACGGCGAGTCCGCCCGCTCGGTCATCTGCCACACGATGGACGACGTCATCCAGGGTGTGGACACCCTCGGCGGCTACCCCGTCGTCGTGCGCCCCTCCTTCACCATGGGCGGCGCCGGCTCCGGCTTCGCCCACGACGAGGACGAGCTGCGCCGCATCGCCGGCCAGGGCCTCATGCTCTCCCCGACCACCGAGGTGCTCCTGGAGGAGTCCATCCTCGGCTGGAAGGAGTACGAGCTCGAGCTGATGCGCGACACCAAGGACAACGTCGTCGTCGTCTGCTCCATCGAGAACTTCGACCCGATGGGCGTCCACACCGGCGACTCCATCACCGTCGCCCCGGCGATGACGCTCACCGACCGCGAGTACCAGCGGCTGCGCGACATCGGCATCGCGATCATCCGCGAGGTCGGCGTCGACACCGGCGGCTGCAACATCCAGTTCGCGATCGACCCGGTCGACGGCCGCGTCATCGTCATCGAGATGAACCCGCGCGTCTCCCGGTCGTCCGCGCTCGCGTCGAAGGCCACGGGCTTCCCGATCGCCAAGATCGCCGCGAAGCTGGCCATCGGCTACACGCTCGACGAGGTCCCCAACGACATCACCGAGAAGACGCCGGCCTCCTTCGAGCCGTCCCTCGACTACGTCGTCGTCAAGGCCCCGCGCTTCGCCTTCGAGAAGTTCCCGCTCGCCGACGCCACCCTCACCACCACCATGAAGTCGGTGGGCGAGGCCATGGCCATCGGCCGCAACTTCACCGAGGCCCTGCAGAAGGCCCTGCGCTCGCTGGAGAAGAAGGGCTCGCAGTTCACCTTCGTCGGCCCGGTCGGCGACAAGGCCGAGCTGCTCGCCACCGCGGTCCGCCCCACCGACGGCCGCATCAACACCGTCATGCAGGCCATCCGCGCCGGCGCCACCCAGGAAGAAGTCTTCGAGTACACGAAGATCGACCCCTGGTTCGTCGACCAGCTCTTCCTCATCAAGGAGATCGCGGACGAGCTGGCCGCCGCCGACAAGCTCTACCCCGAGCTGCTCGCCGAGGCCAAGCGCCACGGCTTCTCCGACGCCCAGATCGCCGAGATCCGCGGCCTGCGCGAGGACGTGGTCCGCGAGGTCCGCCACGCGCTCGGCGTCCGCCCGGTCTACAAGACGGTCGACACCTGCGCCGCCGAGTTCGCCGCCAAGACCCCGTACTTCTACTCCTCGTACGACGAGGAGTCCGAGGTCGCCCCGCGCGAGAAGCCCGCGGTCATCATCCTGGGCTCCGGCCCGAACCGCATCGGCCAGGGCATCGAGTTCGACTACTCCTGCGTCCACGCCTCCTTCGCCCTCAGCGACGCCGGCTACGAGACCGTGATGGTCAACTGCAACCCGGAGACCGTCTCCACCGACTACGACACCTCCGACCGCCTGTACTTCGAGCCGCTGACGCTCGAAGACGTGCTGGAGATCGTCCACGCCGAGTCGCTGGCCGGCCCCATCGCCGGTGTCATCGTCCAGCTCGGCGGCCAGACCCCGCTGGGTCTCGCCCAGGCGCTCAAGGACAACGGCGTCCCGGTCGTCGGCACCCCGCCGGAGGCCATCCACGCCGCCGAGGACCGCGGCGCCTTCGGCCAGGTCCTCGCCGAGGCCGGCCTGCCCGCCCCCAAGCACGGCACCGCCACGACCTTCGCCGGCGCCAAGGCCATCGCCGACGAGATCGGCTACCCCGTCCTCGTACGCCCCTCGTACGTGCTCGGCGGCCGCGGCATGGAGATCGTCTACGACGAGGACCGGCTGTCCTCGTACATCGCCGAGTCCACCGAGATCTCGCCGACCCGCCCCGTGCTGGTCGACCGCTTCCTCGACGACGCGATCGAGATCGACGTCGACGCCCTCTACGACGGCACCGAGCTCTACCTCGGCGGCGTCATGGAGCACATCGAGGAAGCCGGCATCCACTCCGGCGACTCGGCATGCGCCCTGCCCCCGATCACCCTCGGCGGCTACGACATCAAGCGGCTGCGCGCCTCCACCGAGGCCATCGCCAAGGGTGTCGGCGTCCGCGGCCTGATCAACATCCAGTTCGCGATGGCGGGTGACATCCTCTACGTCCTGGAGGCCAACCCGCGCGCCTCCCGGACCGTCCCCTTCACCTCGAAGGCGACCGCCGTACCGCTCGCGAAGGCCGCCGCCCGCATCTCGCTCGGCGCCACCATCGCCGAGCTCCGCGAAGAGGGCATGCTCCCGAAGACCGGCGACGGCGGCACCCTGCCGCTCGACGCGCCGATCTCCGTCAAGGAGGCCGTCATGCCGTGGTCGCGCTTCCGCGACATCCACGGCCGCGGCGTCGACACCGTCCTCGGCCCGGAGATGCGCTCCACCGGCGAGGTCATGGGCATCGACTCCGTCTTCGGCACGGCGTACGCCAAGTCGCAGGCCGGCGCCTACGGCCCGCTGCCCACCAAGGGCCGCGCCTTCATCTCCGTCGCCAACCGCGACAAGCGCACGATGATCTTCCCGGCGCGCGAGCTCGTCGCCCACGGCTTCGAGCTGATGGCCACCTCCGGCACTGCCGAGGTCCTGCGCCGCAACGGCATCAACGCCACCGTCGTGCGCAAGCTCAGCGAGGGCGAGGGCCCGGACGGCGAGAAGACCATCGTCCAGCTCATCCACGACGGCCAGGTCGACCTGATCGTCAACACCCCGTACGGCACCGGTGGCCGCCTCGACGGCTACGAGATCCGTACGGCCGCAGTGGCGCGCGGAGTCCCGTGCCTCACCACGGTCCAGGCGCTCGCCGCGGCCGTCCAGGGCATCGACGCGCTCAACCGCGGCGACGTGGGCGTCCGTTCGCTCCAGGAGCACGCGGAGCGGCTGACGGCAGCCCGCGACTAGCAGCCCGTACGAGAGGGGGGCACCGGCGACAGCGACCGGTGTCCCCCCTTTCATGAGTGCACAAGGGATATTTCGGACGATGTACAAACTGTTCTTCAACCTCGTCTTCAAGCGCATGGACCCGGAGCAGGCCCACTACATGGCCTTCCGCTGGATCCGCCTCGCCGCCCGCACCCCGGTGCTGCGCACCTTCGTCGCCGCCTACCTGGCCCCCCGGTACGCATCCCTGCGCACCGAGGCCCTCGGACTGCGGATGCACGGCCCCTTCGGGCTCGCGGCCGGCTTCGACAAGAACGCCGTCGCCATCGACGGGATGTCCATGCTCGGCTTCGACCACATCGAGATCGGCACCGTCACCGCCGAGCCCCAGCCCGGCAACCCCAAGAAGCGACTCTTCCGGCTGGTCCCGGACCGCGCGCTGATCAACCGCATGGGCTTCAACAACGAGGGCTCGGCGGCGGTCGCCGACCGCCTGGCCGCCCGCAACCCGGTCTTCAAGACCGTCGTGGGCGTCAACATCGGCAAGACGAAGATCGTCCCCGAGGAGGAGGCCGTCGCGGACTACGTCGCCTCCACCGAGCGCCTCGCCCGCCACGCCGACTACCTCGTCGTCAACGTCTCCTCCCCGAACACCCCGGGCCTGCGCAACCTCCAGGCCACGGAATCCCTGCGGCCCCTGCTGAGCGCCGTGCGCGAGGCGGCCGACCGCGTCGTGACCGACCGGCGGGTCCCGTTGCTCGTCAAGATCGCCCCGGACCTCGCCGACGAGGACGTGGACGCGGTCGCCGACCTGGCCCTGGAGCTCGGCCTCGACGGGATCATCGCGACGAACACCACGATCGCCCGCGAGGGCCTCGGCCTGAAGTCCGACCCCTCGCTGATCAAGGAGACCGGCGGCCTGTCCGGCGCCCCCGTCAAGGAACGCTCCCTGGAGGTCCTGCGCCGGCTGTACGCCCGCGTCGGCGACCGGCTGGTCCTGGTCGGCGTCGGCGGCATCGAGAACGCCGAGGACGCCTGGCAGCGGATCCTGGCCGGCGCGAGCCTCGTCCAGGGCTACAGCGCCTTCATCTACGAGGGCCCCTGCTACGCCCGTGCCATCCACAAGGGCCTGGCCGCGCGCCTGGCCGCCAGCCCGTACGCGACGCTCGCCGAAGCGGTGGGCGCGGAAACCCGAAAGGCCGCCCTGTGAGCTCCGTGACCTCTGTGATCCCCTTCGGTACGCGCCTGCGCGAGGCGATGGACACCCGCGGGCCGCTCTGCGTCGGCATCGACCCGCACGCCGCCCTGCTGGCCTCCTGGGGCCTGAACGACGACATCGCGGGCCTGGAGAAGTTCTCCCGCACGGTGGTCGAGGCGCTCGCCGACTCGGTCGCGGTGTTCAAGCCGCAGGCGGCCTTCTTCGAGCGGTTCGGCTCGCGGGGGATCGCGGTACTGGAGCAGACGGTCGCCGACGCCCGCGCGGCGGGCACGCTGGTCGTCATGGACGCGAAGCGGGGTGACATCGGCTCGACGATGGCCGCGTACGCGGAGACCTTCCTCTCGCCCTCCTCGCCGCTGTTCTCGGACGCGCTGACGGTCTCGCCGTACCTCGGCTACGGGTCGCTCGCCCCCGCGGTGGAGCTGGCGCGGGAGTCCGGGGCCGGACTGTTCGTGCTGGCCCTGACCTCCAACCCGGAGGGTGCGGAGGTCCAGCGGGCGGTGCGGTCGGACGGCCGCTCGATCGGCGCGACGATGCTGGCGCACCTGGCGGCGGAGAACGCCGGGGCCTCCCCGATGGGCTCCTTCGGAGCCGTGGTCGGGGCGACCCTCGGGGACCTGTCCTCCTTCGACCTGGACATCAACGGGCCGCTGCTGGCCCCCGGCATCGGGGCGCAGGGCGCTTCCGCGGCGGACCTCCCGGCGGTGTTCGGCTCGGCCGTCCGCAATGTCGTCCCGAACGTGTCGCGGGGCGTCCTGAAGCACGGTCCCGACGCGGCCGCGCTGCGTGCGTCGGCGCACGCCTTCGCGGAGGAGATCCGCGCGGCCGTCGCGTCGGCGTAGCCCCCCGTAGCGGAGCCCGCGGAGCCCTGCGGGGCGGAGTCCCCTACCCGCCCTTCGCCCGTTCCCCGGGGCTCCGCCCCGGACCCCGCGCCTCAAACGCCGGCGGGGCTGGATTTTTCCAGCCCGCCCGGGTCCGGGCGGAGCCCGGGGAACGGTGGAAGGGCGGGTAGGGGACTTCTTCCGCGTAGCGGGACTTCCGGGGGCGTACGGCCCGCAGGGTGGGGGCTTCGGACCGGTGCTGCTGGGGCGGGCTGCGGGCGATCATGGGGTGGGGGGTTACGCCCCCTACCCCGGACGGAGCGCCCCGCGTGCCCCCAGTACAGACCGCCGCCACCATCCGGCGGATCACGCCCGTCGGGGCGTACCACCACCTGGTCCTCGACGCCCCCGGCGTCACGGGCGTGCGCCCCGGCCACTTCGGCGCCCTCGCCATCGGCGGCCGGGAGTCGAGCACACTGCTCCGCCGCGCCTTCTCCATCCACCGCGCCGACGCGGACGCCGGCACCGTCGAGTTCGTCTTCGCGGAGGCCGGCCGCGGGACCAGGGCGCTGGCCGCCCACCGCCCCGGCGACACCGTGGACCTGATCGCCCCCCTCGGCACCCCCTTCCCGCTCCCCGAAGGCCCCGTCGGCGCGGTCCTCGTCGCCGGCGGCTACGGCAGCGCCCCGATGTTCGCCCTCGCCGAGGAGATCCTCGGGCGGGGCGGCCGGGTCTCCTTCGTCCTCGGCGCGGCCACCGCGGACCGGCTGTTCGGGGTCGAGCGGGCCCGGGACCTCGCCGAGCACGTGTACGTGGTCACCGACGACGGTTCGGCCGGACGGCGGGGCCGGGTGACCGACGCGCTCCCCGAGGCCATCGCGGTGACCGGCGCCACCGAGGTCCACTCCTGCGGTCCGATGGGCATGCTCAAGGCCGTCACGGAGATCGCCACCGCCGCCGGAGCCGCCAGCCACACCGCCGTCGAGGAGGCCATGGCCTGCGGGATCGGGATCTGCATGAGCTGCGTCCTGCCCGTCACCGGCCCCGACGGCGTCACCCGCTTCCTTCGCTCCTGCACATCAGGCCCCGTCTTCGACGGCACCACCGTCCGCTGGGACGACGCCGGAACCCTCCCCGAGGACCTCGAAGGCGCTGCCGCCATGACCCCGAAGGCGAGCTCGCTGTGAACCCCGTAGCCCCCGAAGATGTCGACATGTCCGCACCCCTCGGTGCCCACCTCACCCTCCCCAACCCCGTCTCCACCGCCTCGGGCTGCGCCGGCTACGGCCGAGAGCTGCACCGGTTCACCCCCCTGCACGAGCTCGGCACGATCACCACCAAGACCGTGATGCCGTACGTCCGCTCCGGCCGCGCCACGCCCCGGATGGCAGAGACCCCCAGCGGGATGCTGAACTCCATCGGGCTCCAGGGCTCCGGCATCGACCACTTCGTCGAGCACGAGCTGCCCTGGCTGGCCGAGCGCGGGGCGCGGGTGCTCGTATCGGTCGCGGGGGAGCGTACGGAGGAGTTCGCCGAGGCGGCCGCCCGGCTGACCGGGCAGCCCGGCGTGGTCGGCATCGAGGCCAACATCTCCTGCCCCAACGTCGCGAACCGCGGTCTCGTCTTCGCCTGCGACGCCGACGCCTCCTTCGAAGTGGTCCGGGCCGTCAAGGCGGCGGCCGACCCCGCACTGCCCGTCTACGCCAAGCTGACCCCCGACGTGACGCGGATCACCGACATCGCGGCGGCCTGTACGGACGCGGGCGCCGACGGGCTCTCGATGATCAACACCGTCCTCGGGATGGCCATCGACACCGACACCATGCGCCCGGCCCTCGCCGGGATCACCGGAGGCCTCTCCGGCCCGGCGATCCGGCCCGTCGCCGTCCGCTGCGTCTTCCAGGTCCACGGGGCGATGCTGGCGGGCTCCGTCCGGCGGGTCCCCATCCTCGGGATGGGCGGGATCGCCTCCGGCCGGGACGCGCTCGAATTCGTCCTCGCCGGCGCTTCGGGGGTGGCGGTGGGGACGGCCCTGTTCAACGATCCGTCCGCGCCCCTGCGGATCCGCGACGACCTGCGCGCGGCACTCGCCGCACGCGGGATCGGGGCGTTCGAGGATGCTGTCGGACGCTCCCATCGCACTCCCTGACGAAATTCGAACGTCTTTCACCGGACAAATCCGGGGTGGTTTGTCTGTGATGTACGGTTCAGTGGAGGCTGACCAGGACTTTTCGTCCGTTCTCGCTGACTGGAGCGGCCCTGGCCGCTAGTCTCCGAGCAGAGTGAACGAGCAGCGATCGAGCACCACCGCTGTTCGGGACCTCGCCTGGTGTGATGCCTTCCGGCATTCCACTGGTCCGTATCCGACAGTTCGACATCCGAGGTGACGTAGGCGTGGCTCTTCCGCCCCTTACCCCTGAACAGCGCGCAGCAGCGCTCGAAAAGGCCGCCGCGGCTCGCCGGGAGCGGGCCGAGGTGAAGAATCGACTCAAGCACTCCGGCGCCTCCTTGCACGACGTCATCAAGATGGGGCAGGAGAACGACGTCATCGGCAAGATGAAGGTTTCCGCTCTCCTGGAGTCCCTGCCCGGCGTCGGCAAGGTGCGCGCCAAGCAGCTCATGGAGCGCCTCGGCATCTCCGAGTCCCGGCGTGTCCGAGGTCTCGGTTCCAACCAGATCGCCTCTCTGGAGCGCGAGTTCGGCGGCAACGCCGCCTAAGGCGTCGTCCGAAGTTCTCCCGGCGTTCTCAGGCAGTCCCGAGAACCTGGATAATCGCTCTATGGCAGCAGAGGTTCGTCCGCGGCTGACCGTGCTCTCCGGCCCTTCGGGGGTCGGCAAGAGCACGGTCGTCGCGCATATGCGCAAGGTCCACCCCGAGGTCTGGCTCTCGGTGTCGGCCACCACCCGCAAGCCGCGGCCCGGTGAGCGACACGGAGTCCACTACTTCTTCGTCAACGACGACGAGTTCGACAAGCTGATCGCCAATGGCGAGCTGCTGGAGTGGGCCGAGTTCGCGGGCAACCGCTACGGCACACCGCGCGGCGCAGTACTGGAACGCCTGGAGAACGGCGAGCCGGTCCTGCTGGAGATCGACCTCCAGGGCGCACGACTCGTACGCGAGTCCATGTCCGAGGCACAGCTGGTCTTCCTGGCTCCTCCGAGCTGGGACGAGCTGGTCCGCCGGCTCACCGGCCGGGGCACCGAAACCGCGGAGGTCGTCGAGCGCAGGCTCGGTGCCGCCAAGATCGAACTGGCTGCCGAATCCGAGTTCGACACCACCCTGGTCAACACCTCGGTCGAGGACGTCGCGCGCGAGCTGCTAGCCTTGATGAATGTCGTCTGATCGTTGACCGGTGTTCAACCGGTCCGGACGGTCCGGATTCGACACTTCTAGGTCTTACCCCATCTTCGGAAGGTAGAGCGTGTCCTCTTCCATTACTGCGCCCGAGGGCATCATCAACCCGCCGATCGACGAGCTGCTCGAGGCCACGGACTCGAAGTACAGCCTCGTGATCTACGCGGCCAAGCGCGCGCGTCAGATCAACGCGTACTACTCGCAGCTCGGTGAGGGCCTGCTCGAGTACGTCGGCCCGCTGGTGGACACCCACGTCCACGAGAAGCCGCTTTCGATCGCGCTGCGCGAGATCAACGCGGGTCTGCTGACCTCCGAGGCCATCGAGGCCCCGGCTCAGTAAGGCACGAGTGTCCTTTCACCACAGGCCCGGCAGAACATCTGCCGGGCCTGTGGTGTGTCATAGGTGTCATAGCGGTCATCAGCCGAAGGGGCGTGTGTGGTGGGTAAGCCGAAGGTCGTGCTCGGAGTCAGTGGCGGAATCGCCGCTTACAAGGCGTGCGAGCTGCTGCGCCGGCTGACCGAGTCCGGGCACGACGTGCGCGTGGTGCCGACGGCGGCGTCGCTAAACTTCGTCGGGGAGGCCACCTGGGCCGCCCTCTCGGGGAACCCGGCCTCCACCGAGGTCTGGGAGAGCGTCCACGAGGTCCCGCACGTCCGCATCGGCCAGACCGCCGACCTCGTGGTCGTCGCCCCCGCCACCGCCGACATGCTCGCCAAGGCCGCCCACGGGCTGGCCGACGACCTGCTCACCAACACCCTGCTCACCGCGCGCTGCCCGGTGGTGTTCGCACCCGCGATGCACACCGAGATGTGGGAGCACCCGGCCACCCAGGAGAACGTGGCCACGCTGCGCCGTCGCGGCGCCGTGGTCATCGAGCCCGCCGTCGGCCGGCTCACCGGCAAGGACACCGGCAAGGGGCGGCTGCCCGACCCCGAGGAGATCTTCGAGGTGTGCGTACGGGTCTTGGCCCGTGGGGTGAGCGAGCCCGACCTCGCCGGCCGGCACGTGGTGATCAGCGCGGGCGGCACCCGCGAACCGCTGGACCCGGTCCGCTTCCTGGGCAACCGCTCCTCCGGCAAGCAGGGCTACGCCCTCGCCCGTACCGCGGTCGCCCGTGGGGCCCGGGTCACCCTCGTCTCCGCCAACACCGCGCTCGCCGACCCCGCCGGGGTGGACCTCGTACGGGTCGGGACGGCCCTGCAGCTGCGCGAGGCCGTGCTCAAGGCCGCGGCGGACGCCGACGCGGTGGTCATGGCGGCGGCCGTGGCCGACTTCCGGCCGGCCGAGTACGCGGGCGGGAAGATCAAGAAGAAGGACGGACAGGAGCCCGCACCGGTCATCCTCGTACGGAATCCAGACATTCTCGCGGAGATTTCCGCCGACCGGGCCCGGGAGGGCCAGGTGGTGGTCGGTTTCGCCGCCGAGACCGACGACGTGCTCGCCAACGGGCGGAGCAAGCTCCTCCGCAAGGGGTGTGACCTTCTCGTCGTCAACGAGGTGGGCGAGGCCAAGACCTTTGGTTCCGAGGAGAACGAGGCGGTCATCCTGTCTTCCGACGGAAGTGAGCTCGCGGTCCCCTATGGTCCGAAGGAAGCGCTCGCAGAAGTGATTTGGGACCAGGTGGCACCGCGACTCGCGGTGCGACGCGCCTGAGCGAAGGCCCTTTCCGCGGGCTGCTCCTTGAGTAAGAATGGAGTGCCGCAGGTCACACGGCTCCCATAGGGCGAGACGGGTGGTCCGGCGCACGGTGGCGACCGATAAACTGCAGCCGGAACGTGATCGGGCGCAGCCTCCGATGCGGTTCCACCAATATTTCAGCCAGCAGCCGCTGCAACCCCAGGGAGCGTTGTGTCCCGTCGTCTCTTCACCTCGGAGTCTGTGACCGAGGGTCACCCCGACAAGATCGCTGACCAGATCAGCGACACCATTCTCGACGCGCTCCTCACCGAGGACCCGACCTCGCGCGTCGCCGTGGAGACCCTCATCACCACCGGTCTCGTCCACATCGCGGGAGAGGTGACGACGAAGGCGTACGCGCCGATCGCGCAGCTCGTCCGCGAAAAGATCCTCGAGATCGGCTACGACTCCTCGAAGAAGGGCTTCGACGGCGCCTCCTGCGGCGTGTCGGTGTCCATCGGCGCGCAGTCCCCGGACATCGCGCAGGGCGTCGACACCGCGTACGAGAAGCGCGTCGAGGGCGACGAGGACGAGCTCGACAAGCAGGGTGCCGGTGACCAGGGCCTGATGTTCGGGTACGCCTGCGACGAGACCCCCGAGCTCATGCCGCTCCCGATCCACATCGCGCACCGCCTCTCCAAGCGGCTGTCCGAGGTCCGCAAGAACGGGACCATCCCGTACCTGCGTCCCGACGGCAAGACCCAGGTCACCATCGAGTACGACGGCGACAAGGCCGTCCGCCTCGACACGGTCGTCGTGTCCTCGCAGCACGCCGCGGACATCGACCTGGACTCGCTGCTCGCCCCGGACATCCGCGAGTTCGTGGTCGAGTACGTGCTGAACCAGCTCGTCGAGGACGGCATCAAGCTCGACACCGAGGGCTACCGCCTGCTGGTCAACCCGACCGGCCGCTTCGAGATCGGCGGCCCGATGGGCGACGCCGGCCTGACCGGCCGCAAGATCATCATCGACACCTACGGCGGCATGGCCCGTCACGGTGGCGGCGCCTTCTCGGGCAAGGACCCGTCCAAGGTCGACCGCTCCGCCGCGTACGCCATGCGCTGGGTCGCCAAGAACGTGGTCGCCGCCGGTCTGGCCTCGCGCTGCGAGGTCCAGGTCGCGTACGCGATCGGCAAGGCCGAGCCCGTCGGTCTGTTCGTGGAGACCTTCGGCACGCACAAGGTGGACGTGCAGAAGATCGAGGACGCCATCGGCCAGGTCTTCGACCTGCGCCCGGCCGCGATCATCCGTGACCTCGACCTGCTGCGCCCGATCTACGCCCAGACCGCCGCCTACGGCCACTTCGGCCGCGAGCTGCCGGACTTCACCTGGGAGCGCACCGACCGCGTGGACGCCCTGCGGACCGCTGCCGGCCTGTAGGCCCCGTAGCACCTCGTAGGACCCGCTCGACGGACGGCCCCGGACCCCTTGTGGTCCGGGGCCGTCCGCGTGTGCGGGGCCGTCCGCCGTTGTCGGTGGGGTTTGGTAAGAATGCGGGTGTGAGCAGCACCAATGACGCCGGGGAGCGGAGCGGGCCGGGCGGGCCGGCAGGTCCGGGAGAGCCGGGAGGGCCGCCGGAGCAGCTCGCGCTGATGCGGGAGATGGTCGCCGAGGCGAAGGCCAAGGCGCCCAAGGCCAAGCCGCGGACCTGGCGCGGAGCCTCCGTCGCCGAGGAGCTGCCCGTGGCCCGGGTCCTCGTGAACAAGGGCGTGCTCCACCTCGACCGGCTCTTCGACTACGCCGTCCCCGCCGAGCTCTCCGCATCCGCCCAGCCCGGGGTCCGCGTCCGGGTCCGCTTCGGCGCGGGCTCCCACCGGGTCCACGGCGGCCGCCGCGAGGGCGGCGGGCTCATCGACGGCTTCGTCATCGAGCGCCGCGCCGAGTCCGACTACAACGGGGCCCTCGCGGCCCTCGCCCAGGTCGTCTCGCCCGAGGTCGTGCTCGGCCCCCGCATGCTCGCCCTCGCCCGCGCCGTCGCCGACCGGTACGCCGGCAGCCTCGCCGACGTGCTCCAGCTCGCACTGCCCGCGCGCAGCGCCCGCGCCGAGGCCAAGCCGTCCCCCGAACCGCTGCCCCCGCCCCCCGCGCCCGAGCCCGCCGGCTGGGAGCGGTACGGGGCGGGCCCCGCCTTCCTGCGCGCCCTGGCCGGCGGCGGAACCCCGCGGGCCGTGTGGACGGCCCTGCCCGGCCCCGGCTGGGCCGACGAGCTGGCCCGCGCCATGGCAGCCACCCTCGCCTCCGGACGCGGCGCCCTCGCCGTGGTCCCCGACGGGCGCACCGCCGCCCGCGTCGACGCGGCGCTCACCGCGCTGCTCGGCGAGGGGAGGCACGCGCTGCTGACCGCCGAGTCCGGACCGGAGAAGCGCTACCGCCAGTGGCTGGCCGTCAGCCGGGGCTCGGTGCGGGCCGTGGTCGGCACCCGGGCCGCGATGTTCGCCCCCGTACGGGACCTCGGGCTCGTCGCCGTCTGGGACGACGGGGACTCCAGCCACAGCGATGTCCACGCCCCCTTCCCGCACGTGCGGGAAGTACTGGAACTGCGCGCAGTCACCGACGGCTGCGGCTTCCTGGTGGGCAGCACCAGCTGCACCGTGGAGGCCGCGCAGCTCGTCGAGTCCGGCTGGGCCCGGCCGCTGGTCGCCGACCGCGAGACGGTGCGTACGTACGCGCCGCGGATCCGGACCGTCGGCGACGAGCTGCTGGCCCGGGACGGGGCCGCGCGGGCCGCGCGGCTGCCGAGCCTCGCGTGGGAGACCGTACGGGAGGGACTGAAGACCGGGCCCGTGCTCGTCCAGGTGCCCCGGCGCGGCTACGTGCCCCGGCTGGCCTGCGAGCGGTGCCGGACTCCGGCGCGGTGCACGGTCTGTGCGGGGCCGCTGGAGGCTCCCGACCAGCGGGACCTGCACTGCGGGTGGTGCGGGCGGGCCGAGCCGGCCTGGCACTGCGAGGAGTGCGGATCGTTCCGGCTGCGGGCCCAGGTGGTGGGCGCGCGGCGGACCGCCGAGGAGCTGGGCCGGGCCTTCCCGGCCGTGCCCGTACGGACCTCCGGGCGCGACCACATCCTCGACGAGGTACCGGACCGGCCCGCGCTCGTGGTGTCCACGCCCGGCGCCGAGCCGGTCGCGGCCGGGGCCGGCTACGCGGCGGCGCTGCTGCTGGACGGCTGGGCCATGCTGAGCAGGCCCGACCTGCGGGCGAGCGAGGACGCGCTGCGGCGGTGGATCGCGGCGGCCTCCCTGGTCCGGGGGGACGGACAGGTGGTGGTCGTCGCCGAGCCGACGCTGCGGCCGGTCCAGGCGCTGGTGCGGTGGGATCCCGTCGGGCACGCGGTACGGGAGCTCGCGGAGCGGGCGCAGCTGGGGTTTCCGCCGGTGTCCCGGATGGCGGCGGTCGCCGGGGGCAGCGCGGAGACCGTCGAGGCCTTCCTGGCGGGGGCCGGGCTGCCGCCCGATGCGGAGGTGCTGGGGCCGGTGCCGGTGCCGGGGCGGCGGGGGGAGGCTTCGCCCGGGGAACGGGCGCTGGTGCGGGTCCCGCCCGGGAGCGGGGCCGCGTTGGCCGCCGCCCTCAAGTCGGCTCAGGTGGCCCGCCTGGCCCGGGGCGTCCCGGCGTCGGAGGCGGTCCGGATCCGGATCGACCCGCTGGACATCGGCTAGCCCCGGCCTGGGCTGGGGAGGCGGGCCCTGCGGGGCGACAGGCCCGGGCCGGGGAATGACGGAGCCCCCGCCGGAGGGTGGAGCGCTCCGGCGGGGGCTGGGCCGTCGGGGGTCGGCGTCCCGGCGGTGGGGGGTCAGCCGTTGCGGGGGCCGGGGAAGGCGGCCGGGCGGGACGCGGCGCCCGCCTCCTCGCGGACCGGCTGCGGCGGCACCGAGCGCGCCGCCGGGACGGTGGGCAGCGGCCCCAGGGTCCGGGTCGTCGTGCCCTCGGCCAGCGGCTCCCGCTCGGCGGATTCGGAGCTCTGCGCCCGCCGGGCACCGTAGCGCCGGTGGACGGCCTGCTTGGTGACGCCGAGCGCCGAGCCGACCGCGTCCCACGAGAAGCCGAGCGAGCGGTCGAAGTCCACCGCGGCGGTGACCAGCGTCTCGACGCTGTCCCGCAGTTCCTGCGCGAGGCGGACGGTGGGAGCGGGCGCCCGGCCGTAGACGACGAAGCCCGTGGAGGGGCCTGAGCGGCGCGGGCGGTAGACGTTGCCGAGCTGGGCGGTGAGCGTACGCAGAGCATCCACCTGCCGGCGAACCCGCTCGATGTCCCGCACCAGGAGGTGCAGGCTGGCCCGTGCTTGGGCGTCGTGGGTGGCGTGGTCGGCCATGAAGAAGCCTCTCGAACCGGTGCTGAAGAGCGGATAGGGCCGCAGACACCGTTCTGTTTCGCGGCCCGTTTCGGTCAATCTCTTTTGACCAACGCGCTACCCGGTGGGCAGGTCACGCTATGGGGGCGTGTCGGCATATGCGAGGAGCGCGCGTGTGTGCGTACGCCCCCTCGGGCGGGCGGGACGACGCAGGTGGGACCGGTGGGCGGGCAGACCATAGACTGGTGCGCTGCTGACAGCCGAGATAGCGAGGTAGACCCCAGTGAAGCTCGTCTTCGCAGGCACCCCCGAGGTTGCCGTGCCCGCCCTGGACGCTCTGATCGCCTCCGGGCGCCACGAGGTCGCCGCCGTCGTCACCCGGCCCGACGCCCCGGCCGGCCGGGGCCGCCGCCTCGTCGCCAGCCCCGTCGCCGAGCGCGCCGAGGAAGCCGGCATCGAGGTGCTCAAGCCCGCCCGGCCCCGCGACCCGGAGTTCCAGGCCCGGTTGAGGGAGATCGCGCCCGACTGCTGTCCGGTGGTCGCGTACGGCGCGCTCATTCCCAAGGACGCCCTGGACATCCCGCAGTACGGCTGGGTCAACCTGCACTTCTCGCTGCTGCCCGCCTGGCGCGGTGCCGCGCCCGTGCAGCAGTCGATCATGGCGGGGGACCAGGTCACCGGTGCCTCCACCTTCCGGATCGAGGAGGGGCTGGACACCGGCCCGGTCTTCGGGATCCTCACCGAGGAGATCCGGCCCACCGACACCAGCGGCGACCTGCTGACCCGCCTCGCCTTCGCAGGCTCCGGGCTGCTGGTCGCCACCATGGACGGCATCGAGGACGGCACCCTGCGCGCGGTGGAGCAGCCCGCCGACGGGATCTCGCTCGCGCCGAAGATCACCGTCGAGGACGCCCGGGCGGACTGGCACGCGCCCGCGATGCGCGTCGACCGGCTCGTGCGCGGCTGCACCCCGGCGCCCGGCGCCTGGACGGTCTTCCGGGGGGAGCGGCTCAAGCTCGTCTCGGTCGGGCTGGTCCCGGACCGGACCGACCTGAAGCCGGGCGACCTGAGCGTGGGCAAGAACAACGTCTACGTCGGCACCGGCTCGCACGCCGTGGAGCTGCTCTGGGTGCAGCCGCAGGGCAAGAAGCCGATGAAGGCCGCCGACTGGGCGCGCGGGGTGCGGATCGCTCCGGGTGAGCGGCTGGGCGGGTCCGACGTACGCTGATCTGCGGAGTCGCCTTCGTCTTCCTGTTCCATCGTCATAGCGTTACGTAATCCCGGAGCACCTTTCACGTGAGCGAACAGCCCCCTCGCCGACCGGCCGCCACCAAGGCCAACGGCAAGCCCGCCAAGCCGTACCGCAGGCCCAAGAAGGACCCCGTCCGGATGCTGGCCTTCGAGGTGCTGCGGGCGGTGGACGAGCGCGACGCGTACGCGAACCTCGTGCTGCCGCCGCTGCTGAAGAAGGCCCGCAAGGACGAGACCTTCCAGGCGCGGGACGCGGCGCTGGCCACCGAGCTCGTGTACGGGACCCTGCGCCGCCAGGGCACGTACGACGCGGTCATCAAGGCCTGCATCGACCGGCCGCTGCGCGAGGTCGACCCGCCGGTGCTCGACGTGCTCTCGCTCGGCGCGCACCAGCTGCTCGGGACCCGGATCCCCACCCACGCGGCGGTGTCCGCGAGCGTGGAGCTGGCCCGGGTGGTGCTCGGGGACGGGCGGGCGAAGTTCGTCAACGCGGTGCTGCGGAAGATCTCCGCGCACGACCTGGACGGGTGGCTGGAGAAGGTCGCCCCGCCGTACGAAGACGATGCCGAAGAGCATCTGGCCGTCTACCACTCGCATCCCAGGTGGGTGGTCAGCGCCCTGTGGGACTCGCTGGGCGGCGGCCGCGCCGGGATCGAGGACCTGCTGGAGGCCGACAACGAGCGGCCCGAGGTGACTCTGGTGGCACGGCCCGGGCGGTCCACGGCGGCGGAGCTGCTGGAGGCGGTCGGCGAGGACTCGGCGCTGCCGGGGCGCTGGTCCCCGTACGCGGTCAGGATGGCCGAGGGCGGCGAACCGGGCGCGCTGGAAGCGGTGCGCGAGGGCCGCGCCGGTGTGCAGGACGAAGGCAGCCAGCTGGTGGCGATGGCCCTGGCGGCCGTGCCGGTCGAGGGCCGCGACGAGCGCTGGCTGGACGGCTGTGCGGGACCGGGCGGCAAGGCGGCGCTGCTCGCGGCGCTCGCCGCGCAGCGCGGGGCGTTTCTGCTGGCCTCCGAGAAGCAGCCCCACCGGGCCCGGCTGGTCGAGCGGGCGCTCGCCGGCAACCCCGGCCCCTATCAGGTCATCACGGCCGACGGGACCCGTCCGCCGTGGCGGCCGGGGTCCTTCGACCGGGTCCTGGTGGACGTGCCGTGCTCGGGCCTGGGCGCGCTGCGCCGCCGCCCGGAGGCGCGCTGGCGGCGGCGTCCGGAGGACCTGGAGGGCTTCGCACCGCTCCAGCGCGGGCTGCTGCGCGAGGCGCTCGCGGCGGTCCGGGTGGGCGGAGTCGTGGGCTACGCGACCTGCTCGCCGCACCTGGCGGAGACCCGGGTGGTGGTGGAGGACGTGCTGAAGGGGCGGGGCGCGGGTGCTGCCCCGGTTGCGGCGGAACTGATCGACGCGCGGGCGTACATGCAGGACGTCCCGGCGCTGGGCGACGGGCCGGACGTACAGCTGTGGCCGCATCTGCACGGGACGGACGCGATGTATCTGGCGCTGATCCGGAGGACTGGGTAGCTGGGTAGCTGGGTTGGGGGCTGGGCTGGGGACTGGGTAGCTGGTTGGGGGCTGGGCTGGGCTCGGCTGGGGACTGGGTAGGGCTGGGGGAGGCCGGCCGGGGTTTCCGGCCGGCCTCGGTCGTTTTAGGCGACCGCGGTTCCCTCCAGTTCGACCAGCTGGCCCGGGATCGCCAGGCGCGATACACCGAGCATCGTGGTGGTCGGCGCCACCCCGGCGGCGCCCAGGCGGCCTGCCAGCTCGCCGTAGTGCTGGAAGAGAAGGTCGACGTCGGTCGTGTAGACGTTGAGGCGGACCAGGTTCGCGAGGGACATGCCCGCCTCGGCGAGTACGGCCTCCACGTTGTTGATGCTCAGGGCCAGCTGGGCCGCCATGTCACCCTCGTGCTCGGGCTTGCCCTCGGCGCTCATCGCCGTCTGGCCGGAGATGTAGAGGGTCCGGGTCTCACCGGAGACGACCTCGCCCTGGTTGAAGCCCATCTCTACCGACCAGGTCACGGGGTTGATAGCGGTGCGCTGCAGCGTCATGTCGGCTCCTTGGTTCGGTGGTTCGGTGTTTGTCGTTCTGGTTCTTCGTTCTGGTTCTTCGTTCAGGAAGAGCCTCGCAAGGAATCACGACACCCTCTGTCGTGTATTCCGATAAAGTTTTTTCATGCGTGCGGATCGGCTGGTCTCGCTGGTGTTGCTGCTGCGTCAGCGCGGTCGGCTGACCGCGGACGCGCTGGCCCGCGAGCTGGAGGTGTCCACCCGTACTGTGCTGCGCGACATCGAAGCGCTGTCGGCCGCGGGGGTACCGGTCTACGCCGAACGCGGCCGGCACGGCGGCTTCGCGTTGTCGCCCGGGTTCCGCACCGAGCTCACCGGGCTGAACCACGAGGAGAGCCTCGCCCTGCTGGCCGCCGGATGGGGGCGTGGCGAGCAGGCCTTCGGCCTGGGGCCGGCGCTCGCTTCGGCGATGCGGAAGGTGGTCGACGCGCTCCCCGAAAGCCACCGGACCGCCGCGAACGACGCGGCGCAGCGGATCCTCGTCGACCCGGAGGGCGACCTGCTCTCGCGCCGGCGGGTCGCCGAGGAGGTGTCCGGCACCACGATGGTCGAGGTCCGGCGCGCGGTACTCGCCGGACACAAGCTGCGCATCCACTACGCGGCCAAGGACGAGGAGCCGCAGTGGCGGACGGTGGACCCGATCGGGCTGGTCACCGTACGGGAGCGGGGCTATTTGCTCGCCACGAGGGAGGGCGAGGACCGCACCTACCGGCTGTCGCGCGTGCTGGCCGCCGAGGAACTCCCCGAGGCGGCACAGCGGCCCAGCGGGGTGGACCTGGACCGGATCTGGCGGGAACGCTCCGCGCGGTTCCTCTCGGGCGGCGACCACCTCGCCGTGCTGCTCCGGGTGAACCCGGCGCGCCGGGAAGACCTGCTGGAGACCGCACTGGCGGTCCGTGCGGAGGAGCCCGACGCCGATGCGGACGGCTGGCTGCGCCTGGAGGTGACCTTCCAGGACGCACGCCATGCCCGATGGGCCCTGTGGCAGCTCGGCCTGGACGGGGAAGCCCTGGCGCCGGAGTCGCTGCGGGTTTGGCTGCGGGAGAGGGGGGCGGCGGTGGCGGCGCGGTATGGGGGGTGACGTGCGCCTGCTGCGGGGTGGGCTTTGGCTGCGTGGGGTTCCGGGGGGCGTCCCGGCAGTCCAGTGTCCTTTCGGGGTGGGCCGG